>NZ_JBSWTH010000001.1:0-4985000 GCF_056158445.1 Cytobacillus sp. ABV4_503 | reverse complement strand
CGTGGGTTCGGGCCTCCATCCAGTGTTACCTGGACTTCACCCTGGACATGGGTAGATCACCTGGTTTCGGGTCTACGACCACATACTCATTCGCCCTATTCAGACTCGCTTTCGCTGCGGCTCCGTCTCTTCAACTTAACCTCGCATGTAATCGTAACTCGCCGGTTCATTCTACAAAAGGCACGCTATCACCCATTAACGGGCTCTAACTACTTGTAGGCACACGGTTTCAGGATCTCTTTCACTCCCCTTCCGGGGTGCTTTTCACCTTTCCCTCACGGTACTGGTTCACTATCGGTCACTAGGGAGTATTTAGCCTTGGGAGATGGTCCTCCCTGCTTCCGACGGGATTTCTCGTGTCCCGCCGTACTCAGGATCCACTCTGGAGGGAACGAAGTTTCAACTACAGGGCTTTTACCTTCTCTGGCCGGCCTTTCCAGACCTGTTCATTTACCTCGTTCCTTTGTAACTCCGTGTAGAGTGTCCTACAACCCCAAGAGGCAAGCCTCTTGGTTTGGGCTAATCCCGTTTCGCTCGCCGCTACTCAGGGAATCGCGTTTGCTTTCTCTTCCTCCGGGTACTTAGATGTTTCAGTTCCCCGGGTCTGCCTTCAATACCCTATGTATTCAGGTAAAGATCCTATCCCATTACGGATAGGGGGTTTCCCCATTCGGAAATCTCCGGATCAAAGCTTACTTACAGCTCCCCGAAGCATATCGGTGTTAGTACCGTCCTTCATCGGCTCCTAGTGCCAAGGCATTCACCGTGCGCCCTTTCTAACTTAACCGTATTTGACGGGTTCATCGAAGATGAACAAGCATCAAAGGTTTTTAACTCTATTTAACATAGAGAGAATTGACTAAAATGGCGATTACTCGGTTATTGCTTCTTCATTAACATTATCTAGTTTTCAAAGAACGAATCTTTCATTGAGAGATTGAACTCTCAAAACTGAACGAACAAAACACGTCACGTTTCATGTAAATATCCTTAGAAAGGAGGTGATCCAGCCGCACCTTCCGATACGGCTACCTTGTTACGACTTCACCCCAATCATCTGTCCCACCTTAGGCGGCTGGCTCCAAAAGGTTACCCCACCGACTTCGGGTGTTACAAACTCTCGTGGTGTGACGGGCGGTGTGTACAAGGCCCGGGAACGTATTCACCGCGGCATGCTGATCCGCGATTACTAGCGATTCCGGCTTCATGCAGGCGAGTTGCAGCCTGCAATCCGAACTGAGAATGGTTTTATGGGATTCGCTTAACCTCGCGGTCTCGCAGCCCTTTGTACCATCCATTGTAGCACGTGTGTAGCCCAGGTCATAAGGGGCATGATGATTTGACGTCATCCCCACCTTCCTCCGGTTTGTCACCGGCAGTCACCTTAGAGTGCCCAACTGAATGCTGGCAACTAAGATCAAGGGTTGCGCTCGTTGCGGGACTTAACCCAACATCTCACGACACGAGCTGACGACAACCATGCACCACCTGTCATCCTGTCCCCCGAAGGGGAACGCCCTATCTCTAGGGTTGTCAGGAGATGTCAAGACCTGGTAAGGTTCTTCGCGTTGCTTCGAATTAAACCACATGCTCCACCGCTTGTGCGGGCCCCCGTCAATTCCTTTGAGTTTCAGCCTTGCGGCCGTACTCCCCAGGCGGAGTGCTTAATGCGTTTGCTGCAGCACTAAAGGGCGGAAACCCTCTAACACTTAGCACTCATCGTTTACGGCGTGGACTACCAGGGTATCTAATCCTGTTTGCTCCCCACGCTTTCGCGCCTCAGCGTCAGTTACAGACCAAAGAGTCGCCTTCGCCACTGGTGTTCCTCCACATCTCTACGCATTTCACCGCTACACGTGGAATTCCACTCTTCTCTTCTGCACTCAAGTTCCCCAGTTTCCAATGACCCTCCCCGGTTGAGCCGGGGGCTTTCACATCAGACTTAAGGAACCGCCTGCGCGCGCTTTACGCCCAATAATTCCGGACAACGCTTGCCACCTACGTATTACCGCGGCTGCTGGCACGTAGTTAGCCGTGGCTTTCTGGTTAGGTACCGTCAAGGTACCGGCAGTTACTCCGGTACTTGTTCTTCCCTAACAACAGAGTTTTACGATCCGAAAACCTTCATCACTCACGCGGCGTTGCTCCGTCAGACTTTCGTCCATTGCGGAAGATTCCCTACTGCTGCCTCCCGTAGGAGTCTGGGCCGTGTCTCAGTCCCAGTGTGGCCGATCACCCTCTCAGGTCGGCTACGCATCGTCGCCTTGGTGAGCCGTTACCTCACCAACTAGCTAATGCGCCGCGGGCCCATCTGTAAGTGATAGCCGAAACCATCTTTCAGCTTTCCCTCATGTGAGGGAAAGAATCATCCGGTATTAGCCCCGGTTTCCCGGAGTTATCCCAGTCTTACAGGCAGGTTGCCCACGTGTTACTCACCCGTCCGCCGCTGACTTCAGGGAGCAAGCTCCCATCTGTCCGCTCGACTTGCATGTATTAGGCACGCCGCCAGCGTTCGTCCTGAGCCAGGATCAAACTCTCCATATAAGAGTTGATTAAGCTCATAAGTTGTCTTTTCAAAAAAGACTAAAGAATTAACGTTGACGTTTTTGTTCGTTCAGTTTTCAAAGATCAATCCGCCGCTTGAGGCGACTTTATTATCTTATCAGGTTTAAACACCTGAGTCAATAACTTTTTTTGAAAGTTTTTTTGGTGGAGCCTAGCGGGATCGAACCGCTGACCTCCTGCGTGCAAAGCAGGCGCTCTCCCAGCTGAGCTAAGGCCCCAATATTAATGGTCGGGAAGACAGGATTCGAACCTGCGACCCCTTGGTCCCAAACCAAGTGCTCTACCAAGCTGAGCTACTCCCCGTAATATGGCGCGCCCGAGAGGAGTCGAACCCCTAACCTTTTGATCCGTAGTCAAACGCTCTATCCAATTGAGCTACGGGCGCAATATAAAATTAAATGGTGCCGAGGACCGGAATCGAACCGGTACGGTAGTCACCTACCGCAGGATTTTAAGTCCTGTGCGTCTGCCAGTTCCGCCACCCCGGCATAAAAATGGAGCGGAAGACGGGATTCGAACCCGCGACCCCCACCTTGGCAAGGTGATGTTCTACCACTGAACTACTTCCGCTTAAAGAATGGTGCGGGTGAAGGGAGTCGAACCCCCACGCCTTGCGGCGCCAGATCCTAAGTCTGGTGCGTCTGCCAATTCCGCCACACCCGCAATATGAAATTAAAATGGTGAGCCATGAAGGACTCGAACCTTCGACCCTCTGATTAAAAGTCAGATGCTCTACCGACTGAGCTAATGGCTCATAATTTTATGAGAATTCCTAAAGCCTGTTATGTGCAGTCAGATGTTCCAAAGCTAAACGCTTTGTCACAGATTGCTATTCAGATGAAGAAATTCACTGATGCTGCAATCTGCTCTACCGACTGAGCTAATGGCTCGTTGAAGTGGTGCCGGCGAGAGGACTTGAACCCCCAACCTACTGATTACAAGTCAGTTGCTCTACCAATTGAGCTACACCGGCAAGTTGTATGGTGGAGGATGACGGGATCGAACCGCCGACCCTCTGCTTGTAAGGCAGATGCTCTCCCAGCTGAGCTAATCCTCCATAATATACGCCCGGCAGCGTCCTACTCTCACAGGGGGACAGCCCCCAACTACCATCGGCGCTGAGAAGCTTAACTTCCGTGTTCGGTATGGGAACGGGTGTGACCTTCTCGCTATCGCCACCGGACTATTTGATTGAAGAAACTTCGTTCCTTCAAAACTAGATAATGCATGAAGAAGTATTTGCCGAGTATTCACCAATGACTTGGTTAAGTCCTCGATCGATTAGTATCAGTCAGCTCCACATGTCGCCACGCTTCCACCTCTGACCTATCAACCTGATCATCTTTCAGGGATCTTACTAGCTTGACGCTATGGGAAATCTCATCTCGAGGGGGGCTTCATGCTTAGATGCTTTCAGCACTTATCCCTTCCGCACATAGCTACCCAGCGATGCCTTTGGCAAGACAACTGGTACACCAGCGGTGCGTCCATCCCGGTCCTCTCGTACTAAGGACAGCTCCTCTCAAATTTCCTGCGCCCACGACGGATAGGGACCGAACTGTCTCACGACGTTCTGAACCCAGCTCGCGTACCGCTTTAATGGGCGAACAGCCCAACCCTTGGGACCGACTACAGCCCCAGGATGCGATGAGCCGACATCGAGGTGCCAAACCTCCCCGTCGATGTGGACTCTTGGGGGAGATAAGCCTGTTATCCCCGGGGTAGCTTTTATCCGTTGAGCGATGGCCCTTCCATGCGGAACCACCGGATCACTAAGCCCGACTTTCGTCCCTGCTCGACTTGTAGGTCTCGCAGTCAAGCTCCCTTGTGCCTTTACACTCTGCGAATGATTTCCAACCATTCTGAGGGAACCTTTGGGCGCCTCCGTTACTTTTTAGGAGGCGACCGCCCCAGTCAAACTGCCCACCTGACACTGTCTCCCGCCCCGATCAGGGGCGCGGGTTAGAATTTCAATACAGCCAGGGTAGTATCCCACCGACGCCTCCACCGAAGCTGGCGCTCCGGCTTCTCAGGCTCCTACCTATCCTGTACAAGCTGTACCAAAATTCAATATCAGGCTACAGTAAAGCTCCACGGGGTCTTTCCGTCCTGTCGCGGGTAACCTGCATCTTCACAGGTACTATAATTTCACCGAGTCTCTCGTTGAGACAGTGCCCAGATCGTTACGCCTTTCGTGCGGGTCGGAACTTACCCGACAAGGAATTTCGCTACCTTAGGACCGTTATAGTTACGGCCGCCGTTTACTGGGGCTTCGATTCAAAGCTTCGCTTGCGCTAACCTCTCCTCTTAACCTTCCAGCACCGGGCAGGCGTCAGCCCCTATACTTCGCCTTGCGGCTTCGCAGAGACCTGTGTTTTTGCTAAACAGTCGCCTGGGCCTATTCACTGCGGCTCATCAGGGCTATGCACCCTAATGAGCACCCCTTCTCCCGAAGTTACGGGGTCATTTTGCCGAGTTCCTTAACGAGAGTTCTCTCGCTCACCTTAGGATTCTCTCCTCGCCTACCTGTGTCGGTTTGCGGTACGGGCACCTTTTCCCTCGCTAGAGGCTTTTCTTGGCAGTGTGGAATCAGGAACTTCGGTACTAAATTTCCCTCGCCGTCACAGCTCAGCCTGTGTGGTAACGGGATTTGCCTCGTTACCGGCCTAACTGCTTGGACGCGCTAATCCAGCAGCGCGCTTACCCTATCCTCCTGCGTCCCCCCATTGCTCAAACGGTAAAGAGGTGGTACAGGAATATCAACCTGTTGTCCATCGCCTACGCTTTTCAGCCTCGGCTTAGGTCCCGACTAACCCTGAGCGGACGAGCCTTCCTCAGGAAACCTTAGGCATTCGGTGGATGGGATTCTCACCCATCTTTCGCTACTCATACCGGCATTCTCACTTCTAAGCGCTCCACCAGTCCTTGCGGTCTGGCTTCAACGCCCTTAGAACGCTCTCCTACCACTGACATCGGAAGATGTCAATCCACAGCTTCGGTGATACGTTTAGCCCCGGTACATTTTCGGCGCGGAGTCACTCGACCAGTGAGCTATTACGCACTCTTTAAATGGTGGCTGCTTCTAAGCCAACATCCTGGTTGTCTAAGCAACTCCACATCCTTTTCCACTTAACGTATACTTTGGGACCTTAGCTGGTGGTCTGGGCTGTTTCCCTCTTGACTACGGATCTTATCACTCGCAGTCTGACTCCCATGGATAAGTCTTTGGCATTCGGAGTTTGTCTGAATTCGGTAACCCGATGGGGGCCCCTAGTCCAAACAGTGCTCTACCTCCAAGACTCTTACTACATGAGGCTAGCCCTAAAGCTATTTCGGAGAGAACCAGCTATCTCCAAGTTCGATTGGAATTTCTCCGCTACCCACACCTCATCCCCGCACTTTTCAACGTGCGTGGGTTCGGGCCTCCATCCAGTGTTACCTGGACTTCACCCTGGACATGGGTAGATCACCTGGTTTCGGGTCTACGACCACATACTCATTCGCCCTATTCAGACTCGCTTTCGCTGCGGCTCCGTCTCTTCAACTTAACCTCGCATGTAATCGTAACTCGCCGGTTCATTCTACAAAAGGCACGCTATCACCCATTAACGGGCTCTAACTACTTGTAGGCACACGGTTTCAGGATCTCTTTCACTCCCCTTCCGGGGTGCTTTTCACCTTTCCCTCACGGTACTGGTTCACTATCGGTCACTAGGGAGTATTTAGCCTTGGGAGATGGTCCTCCCTGCTTCCGACGGGATTTCTCGTGTCCCGCCGTACTCAGGATCCACTCTGGAGGGAACGAAGTTTCAACTACAGGGCTTTTACCTTCTCTGGCCGGCCTTTCCAGACCTGTTCATTTACCTCGTTCCTTTGTAACTCCGTGTAGAGTGTCCTACAACCCCAAGAGGCAAGCCTCTTGGTTTGGGCTAATCCCGTTTCGCTCGCCGCTACTCAGGGAATCGCGTTTGCTTTCTCTTCCTCCGGGTACTTAGATGTTTCAGTTCCCCGGGTCTGCCTTCAATACCCTATGTATTCAGGTAAAGATCCTATCCCATTACGGATAGGGGGTTTCCCCATTCGGAAATCTCCGGATCAAAGCTTACTTACAGCTCCCCGAAGCATATCGGTGTTAGTACCGTCCTTCATCGGCTCCTAGTGCCAAGGCATTCACCGTGCGCCCTTTCTAACTTAACCGTATTTGACGGGTTCATCGAAGATGAACAGCATCAAAGGTTTTTAACTCTATTTAACATAGAGAGAATTGACTAAAATGGCGATTACTCGGTTATTGCTTCTTCATTAACATTATCTAGTTTTCAAAGAACGAATCTTTCATTGAGAGATTGAACTCTCAAAACTGAACGAACAAAACACGTCACGTTTCATGTAAATATCCTTAGAAAGGAGGTGATCCAGCCGCACCTTCCGATACGGCTACCTTGTTACGACTTCACCCCAATCATCTGTCCCACCTTAGGCGGCTGGCTCCAAAAGGTTACCCCACCGACTTCGGGTGTTACAAACTCTCGTGGTGTGACGGGCGGTGTGTACAAGGCCCGGGAACGTATTCACCGCGGCATGCTGATCCGCGATTACTAGCGATTCCGGCTTCATGCAGGCGAGTTGCAGCCTGCAATCCGAACTGAGAATGGTTTTATGGGATTCGCTTAACCTCGCGGTCTCGCAGCCCTTTGTACCATCCATTGTAGCACGTGTGTAGCCCAGGTCATAAGGGGCATGATGATTTGACGTCATCCCCACCTTCCTCCGGTTTGTCACCGGCAGTCACCTTAGAGTGCCCAACTGAATGCTGGCAACTAAGATCAAGGGTTGCGCTCGTTGCGGGACTTAACCCAACATCTCACGACACGAGCTGACGACAACCATGCACCACCTGTCATCCTGTCCCCCGAAGGGGAACGCCCTATCTCTAGGGTTGTCAGGAGATGTCAAGACCTGGTAAGGTTCTTCGCGTTGCTTCGAATTAAACCACATGCTCCACCGCTTGTGCGGGCCCCCGTCAATTCCTTTGAGTTTCAGCCTTGCGGCCGTACTCCCCAGGCGGAGTGCTTAATGCGTTTGCTGCAGCACTAAAGGGCGGAAACCCTCTAACACTTAGCACTCATCGTTTACGGCGTGGACTACCAGGGTATCTAATCCTGTTTGCTCCCCACGCTTTCGCGCCTCAGCGTCAGTTACAGACCAAAGAGTCGCCTTCGCCACTGGTGTTCCTCCACATCTCTACGCATTTCACCGCTACACGTGGAATTCCACTCTTCTCTTCTGCACTCAAGTTCCCCAGTTTCCAATGACCCTCCCCGGTTGAGCCGGGGGCTTTCACATCAGACTTAAGGAACCGCCTGCGCGCGCTTTACGCCCAATAATTCCGGACAACGCTTGCCACCTACGTATTACCGCGGCTGCTGGCACGTAGTTAGCCGTGGCTTTCTGGTTAGGTACCGTCAAGGTACCGGCAGTTACTCCGGTACTTGTTCTTCCCTAACAACAGAGTTTTACGATCCGAAAACCTTCATCACTCACGCGGCGTTGCTCCGTCAGACTTTCGTCCATTGCGGAAGATTCCCTACTGCTGCCTCCCGTAGGAGTCTGGGCCGTGTCTCAGTCCCAGTGTGGCCGATCACCCTCTCAGGTCGGCTACGCATCGTCGCCTTGGTGAGCCGTTACCTCACCAACTAGCTAATGCGCCGCGGGCCCATCTGTAAGTGATAGCCGAAACCATCTTTCAGCTTTCCCTCATGTGAGGGAAAGAATCATCCGGTATTAGCCCCGGTTTCCCGGAGTTATCCCAGTCTTACAGGCAGGTTGCCCACGTGTTACTCACCCGTCCGCCGCTGACTTCAGGGAGCAAGCTCCCATCTGTCCGCTCGACTTGCATGTATTAGGCACGCCGCCAGCGTTCGTCCTGAGCCAGGATCAAACTCTCCATATAAGAGTTGATTAAGCTCATAAGTTGTCTTTTCAAAAAAGACTAAAGAATTAACGTTGACGTTTTTGTTCGTTCAGTTTTCAAAGGTCAATCCGCCGCTCAAAGGCGACTTTATTATCTTATCAGATTCAGTAATCTGAGTCAATAACTTTTTTGAAAATCTTTTTTTGTAAGTCGCTGTCTCGCAGCAACGAATATAAATATATCACCTTGCAGGACAACATGCAATATGTTTTTTTCTTTTTTATCCGCAAAAATGAAAGAAAAAATATTCCCATTATTCTGCTCGAAAAAAAGCATCATTTATGCAGATCTTACATCCTAATTCCTCAATATAAAACAAAAAAGACAGAGCACGCGCTGTACTCTGTCTTGATTTATAGATATTAACGATGGCGCATTAACGGGAATAACAGGACATCTCTAATAGAAGGAGAGTTTGTCAGCAGCATGACCAGGCGGTCGATCCCAATGCCAAGTCCGCCAGTTGGCGGCATGCCGTATTCAAGAGCTTCAATAAAGTCGTCATCCATCATATGAGCTTCATCATTGCCCTCTTCACGTTCTTTCAGCTGAGCTTCAAAACGTTCGCGCTGGTCAATCGGATCATTCAGCTCAGTAAAGGCATTCGCATGCTCGCGGGCTACAATGAATAATTCAAATCGATCAGTAAAGCGTGGATCTTCTTCATTTTTCTTAGCAAGCGGTGAAATCTCGACAGGATGCCCATAGATGAATGTAGGCTGAATTAACTTCTCTTCAACCTTCTGCTCAAAGAATTCGTTAACAATATGTCCATATTCCATATTGTCTTTGATTTCAACACCGTGTTCTTTGGCAAACTGCTGGGCTTCTTCCTTGCTTGTTTCTTTCCAGAAGTCTACCCCTGTGTATTCCTTAATGGCATCTACCATATGAAGCCTTTTCCATTCAGGCTTTAGATCCACTTCGTACTCACCGTACTGCACAGTAGTTGTTCCAAGAACCTCCTGGGCAATGTGGGCAATAAGATTTTCTGTCAGGCTCATGATATCCCTATAGTCAGCATAGGCTTCATACAATTCAATCATAGTGAATTCAGGATTGTGACGTGTTGATACACCTTCATTACGGAATACCCGGCCAATTTCATATACCTTTTCAAGGCCGCCCACAATTAGGCGCTTCAGATGAAGCTCAATCGCGATACGCATATAAAGTTCCATATCCAGCGCATTATGATGAGTGATAAATGGGCGTGCAGATGCTCCCCCTGCAATGGAATGCATCATAGGTGTTTCAACTTCAAGGTAGCCGTGGCTGTCTAGGTAGCGGCGCATAGATTGGATAATACGGCTTCTTGTGATGAAAGTCTGTTTGCTTTCTTCGCTCATAATTAGATCCAGGTAACGCTGACGGTAACGCTGCTCAACGTCTTTAAGTCCGTGGAACTTATCCGGAAGTGGACGCAGGGATTTTGTCAGAAGGTCAAATCCCTGTGCTTTAACAGAAAGTTCGCCTACCTTTGTTTTAAAGAGTGTACCGCTGACCCCAATGATATCCCCCAGGTCGGCAGATTCGAAGATTGCATAGCTCTCTTCCCCAACTGCATCTTTGCGGATGTAGATTTGAATTTGTCCAGATAGATCTTGTATATGAGCGAATCCGGCTTTCCCTTTTCCGCGCTTTGTCATAATACGGCCTGCCAGCGTGACAGAAACATTCTTTTCTTCTATTTCTTCTTTTTCAAGATCACCGTACTGCTTAATTAATTCTTTGCTTTGGTGTGAACGGTCGAAACGTTTCCCGAAAGGATCCATTCCCTGTTCGCGCAAGCTGTTCATTTTCTCGCGTCTTACTTTTAACTGGTCATTTAATTCTTCATGACTCTGGCTCACTGAAATCATCTCCATTTTGTAAATCTTTTTATGTATGCACAATTCTGCGATCCTTCAAAAATGTATATCACTATTATTTTACACAAAGTGAGTAAATCAGACATCCTAAATATTTAAATAGAATAAAAACTGCCAGTTCATGCACTGGCAGTTTCCTTTTATCAAAAGTATTATAGGCAAAGAATGACAGCCTGTCAAACTTTACGTCGCTTATCCAGCCTGTGTCTGGCTTCTTTCCTTTTCTTCTGCATCGATAACCAAAGCGTTCAGCAATGTAACAAGATCTTCTCTCGTATCACATTCGTTAACCGCATTGCGGACTTTCGCATTGCCCCGGATTCCTTTAAGGTACCATGCTGCATGCTTTCTCATTTCACGGACAGCGATAAATTCGCCTTTTAGTGAAATCAGTCGGTCCAGGTGAAGAATGCACACTTCAATCTTTTCGCGCACAGAAGGCTCGCCCATTAATTCACCAGTCTCAAGGTATTTGACTGTGCGGTAGATCATCCAAGGGTTTCCTAAAGCAGCACGTCCGATCATGACACCGTCACAGCCTGTTTCATCCAGCATACGCTTGGCATCCTGCGGTGTCTGCACATCACCATTTCCGATAAGCGGGATGTTAATGTTATGCTTCACTTCGCGAATGATATCCCAGTTTGCTTTCCCTTCATACATTTGGACACGCGTACGTCCGTGAAGGGTTACAGCTTTACCGCCGGCGCGTTCAACAGCCTGAGCGTTTTTTACAGCATAAATGTGATCTTCATCCCAGCCCATGCGCATTTTCACAGTAACAGGCTTTTCGACAGCGTCCGTTACAACAGAAACCATTTCATAAATTTTATCCGGGTCAAGGAGCCACTTGGCACCTGCATCACATTTAGTGATTTTAGGGACAGGGCATCCCATGTTAATGTCGATGATATCTGCATTTGTATTTTTATCAACAAACTTCGCTGCTTCTACCAGCGTTTCTTTTTCGCCTCCGAAAATCTGCAGGCTTAGCGGCTTTTCTCTTTCATCAATATAAAGCATATTCATGGTTCTTTCGTTCTTAGAGACAATGCCTTTGTCGCTGACCATCTCAGCACACACGAGACCGGCACCGAATTCTTTTACAGTCAGCCGGAAAGCCGAGTTGCACACTCCGGCCATCGGAGCCAGTACAACACGGTTTTTCAACTCGATATCGCCAATTTTGAACATAAATTGCACCCACCTCCTTTTAAAATATTCAAACGTATATATTAATCGTGCTCCTGCCTTGGAGCTAATTCTTCCTGTGTTACTTTAAGCGCCAGAGCGATCTGCTCAATTAAAGCCGGTGCAGGCATGCGGTTTCCTCTTTCAATTTCACCCAATATTGAAACCGATACACCCAGCTCTCTCGCAAACCCTTCTTGCGTAAATCCTTTTAATTTTCGAAAAGCGCGAATACGTCTTCCCCATTTTTCTGCTTCCATATCCGTACTCCCTCTCTGTCAGGTATAGCATCCAGTATTGAAATTAAGGGCCTCTCCATCTTCGGAAGCCTGATGCTGGAATCAACCTCTAAAAGAGGAACAAGGACAAACGCTCTTTCATGCATCCGAGGATGAGGAACAATAAGCTTCTCTGTTTCAATATTTTCGTGATTATACAGCAAAATGTCAAGGTCTATTGTCCGGGGGCCCCAATGGATTTCCCTTTTTCTTCCAAGTTCTAATTCTATATCAAGGCATGCATCCAGCAATTCAAAAGGCTTTAATCCTGTGGAAATTTGAATAGCCATATTTAAAAATTGTTCTTGATCTTCATACCCAACCGGGTCGGTTTCGTAAATAGAAGAAGTATTTACCACTTCAGTATCCGGAAGCTGATTAATCATCCCAACGGCTTCCTTCAAGTGTTCAATCCGGCTGCCGATATTTGAGCCAAGTGCAATAAAAGCGGAATTCTTCATGATCTGCCTCTCGTAATTTCAATGGCAACTGATTGATAATGGCCAGGAATAGGCGGATCCGGCTTGATTACTTTGACAGTCAGCTGCAGAATAAGCGGAAAACGCGAAAGAAGTTCAGCTGCCAGCTTTTCTGCTACAGCTTCAACCAGCTTAAAGGGCTTTCCTTCCACAACCTCTTTGCATACTGCATACAGCTCGCCATAGTTAATGGAGTCATTAAGATTATCTGTTTCCCCGGCTTTTTTCAGGTCTGCTTCCACGGTAAGGTCTACCGCAAAGCGCTGGCCAAGCCGTGTTTCTTCAGGAAAAACACCGTGGTAGCCATAAAACTCCATTCGGTTTACATAGATTTTATCCAATATATTCACCTTTTCCCATTAAAGCGTCCATCATTTTCGCCATTCGGCTCATTTCCTTTACATCATGGATGCGGATCATCTGGCAGCCTTTTTGAATGCCGTAGCAGACTGTTGCCCCTGTTCCTTCCGTTCTTTCCTCTACCGGAAGGTCCAGGATGGTTCCGATCATCCGCTTTTTCGATGTTCCAAGCAGTACAGGATACCCAATGGCAACTAGCTTGTCCAAGTCTCTCATCATTTGCAGGTTATAATTTAAGTCTTTGGCAAAACCGATGCCAGGGTCCAGGATAATGTTCTCGTCTTTAACCCCGGCTGACTTTACAAGAGCGATGCTTTCGTACAGGTCATTCAGGACATCACGGAAAAATGAAGTGTATTCCATATCTTTGCGGTTATGCATTAAGATAATCGGCGCTCCCGTTTCCGCTGCGACTGATGCCATCTGAGGATCCGCTTTGGCACCCCAGACATCATTGATAATATGAGCCCCAGCTTCAACGGCCTGCCTGGCGACTTCAGCTTTATAGGTATCAATTGATATCGGAACATCTACTTCCTTTGAAATCGCCTCAATGACAGGAAGAACACGCTTCAGCTCTTCCGCTGCAGGCACCGGATCAAATCCCGGGCGGGTTGATTCTCCCCCGACATCAATAATATCTGCTCCATTTTCAACCATCTTCAGGGCATGCTTAACTGCCAGATCCTGATGACTGTATTTGCCTCCATCCGAGAAGGAGTCCGGCGTTGCATTCAAAATTCCCATTACAATGGTTTTCTTTCCGTAATCCAATCTATATGGTCCACACTGAATTGTTGTTTTAGACATTATGAATCCTCCTACAGTTCATACCTGCTCCATAAGTGTTCACAGTGATTTTCATAGTGAAGCTGGAGCTCTCTTGTTTTTTTGCCGGAAAGTCCCGGCATGGGATGGCCATCAAATGAGCAAATCGGTACAATCTCCTGAATGGAGTTCGTTACAAAAACTTCATCTGCCCCCAATATAGCTTCCGGCCTATACATGCCTTCCTGCACATTCATCTCCAGTTTCTCTGCAAGCCTGATCACAAATCTTCGGGTAATGCCGTTAAGTATGCCAGATTCAAGCGAGGGAGTAGATAAATGGCCTCCATTAATCCAGAATAGGTTAGAAGTGACCCCTTCTGCCAAAAAACCTTCCTTTGTCAAAAAGATCCCTTCTTTGCCAGGGTCGTCTCCCGCTTCCTTTTTAGCCAGAATGTTATTTAAATAATGATGGGACTTCAGGCGTTCTGTCCCTTCTGGTGTATTGCGGGGAATCTTCAGCAGCACTGCCTGCTTTTCTGCACCCGTATTCCTTTGAGGAAGCGGCTTGGAGAAAAGGATCGTATTCGGTCTTGTGTATGGAGCTGTCTGCAGGCCAATTTCTCCGTTTCCCGCTGACACATTCATCCGGATATAGGCATTGTTGTATCCGTTTTTTTCAAGAAGCATTTCCAGCGCTCCAAGCACTTGTTCTCTTTTATAGCTTGCATCGATTTTTAGAACTTCCAGGCTCCAGTTCAGCCGCTCCAGATGGTCATCCAGTAAAAAAGGATGACCATTGTAGACACGGAAGGTTTCGAACAGCCCCAAACCATATAAAAAACCATGATCAAGAGGAGAGATCCTGGCCTCCTCTTTCCTGATAACTTCACCATTCATGTATATATACAAGGTTTACATCCCCTCTGTCTGCAGTGAAGCTTTGTAATGCTGAATAAAATTATGAAGAAGTTCCTTTCCAGCCGTTGTCATAATTGACTCCGGATGGAATTGGACACCTTCCACAGGAAGCTCCTTATGGCGAATGGCCATAATTTCCCCTTCAGCTGTCCAGGCTGAAACCTCAAGGGAATCTGGAAGAGTCTCCTTTTTTACAATCAGCGAATGGTAGCGGGTGGCAGGAAACGGATTGGGCAAACCATTAAAGATTGTTTTTCCATCATGAAAAATGTCAGAGGTTTTTCCATGCATGAGCCGCTCTGCCTGCACAACATCACCGCCAAATACTTGAGCAATCGACTGATGTCCCAGACAAACGCCGAAGACAGGTATTTTTCCTGCAAAAGCTTCAATGGCCTCCAGGCTGATGCCTGCTTCATTTGGGCTGCACGGACCCGGAGAGATCATTAAAAACTTTGGCTGCAAACTGTCAATTTCAGAAATAGACGTTTCATCGTTTCTTTTTACAACCAGCTCTTCACCTAATTCACCGAGATACTGTACGAGATTATACGTAAAAGAGTCGTAATTATCGATCATATAAATCATAGCTGATCCCCTTTTGCCAGTTCTGCGAGTTCTTTTGCTTTCCAAAGAGCAATTGCTTTTTTCAGCGACTCTTTATATTCATTTTTAGGATTGGAGTCAATAACAATGCCGGCACCAGCTTGCACATGGGCCTGTCCTTCTTTAACAAGCATGGTCCGGATGATGATATTCAGTTCCAGGTCGCCGCTGAAATTGATCCAGCCAAGAGAGCCGGTGTATGGGCCTCTTGTGACCGGTTCAAGCTCTTCAATGATCTCCATGGTCCGCACCTTTGGGGCCCCTGTAATGGTCCCTCCAGGAAACACAGCGTCAATGATATCAACAGCACTCTTCCCGTCTGCCAGCTCTCCTTTTACATTGGAGACGATATGCATCACATGTGAGTATTTTTCAATGACCATGAACTCATCCACTTCAACTGTTCCATATTTGCAGACTCTTCCCAGGTCATTTCGCTCCAGATCAACCAGCATCACGTGCTCTGCACGCTCTTTCTCATTTTCAATCAGTTCACTGGCAAGTTTGAGGTCCTCCTCATGGTCCTTCCCGCGGGACCTTGTCCCGGCAATCGGCCGCGTGCTGACGGTGTTTCCTTTTTTCTTAATCAGCAGTTCCGGGGATCCGCTGACAAGCTGGTACCCCGGCGTGTGAAAATACCCCATGTATGGAGACGGGTTTAACGCTCTAAGCTGCTCGTATACATCCATTGCCTGATTATGAATTGGCTGGCTTTGGCGTACCGAGAGATTCACCTGAAAGACATCTCCCTGTGAAATATATTCCTGAATACTCCTGACAGCAGCCATGAATTCTTCTTCATTCATGGACACACCAAGTGTATTTTCTGCTTGATTGTATTCCGCTTTCACAGAAGGCTCCTTACTTTCACTCTTCCATTTCTGCTCCCAGTTCTCTGCCCGTTCCTCAATCGAGTGCTCTTCCCCTTTTTCGTATAAGAAAATCAGCCAGAGCTCTTCGGTTTCGTGGTCAAAGACAAAGCATTCTTTATAAATAAAAAAATGAATATCAGGTATCTGCAGGTCATCTTGAGCCTCATTTGGAAGCTTTTCGATATAACGTGCGTAATCATAGCTGATAAACCCGATTGCTCCTCCCTGAAAGTCAGGAAGTTCATCGAGCTTTTCTGCTTTATAGTCATTCAGCCATTCCTGCATCAAATGAAGGGGGTTGCCTTCCAGCACCTGTTTTTCGCCGTTTCTTACAATTTCAAGTTCTGAATTTTTGCCTGTTAAAATAGCTTCCGGCTCAAAGGCTGCGATACTGTACCTGCCGCCACGTCCGCTTTCAAGCAGAACATGATGCGCCAATCCCTTCGACAGCAAGCGGTATTGGCGGAAAAACCGATTATATGTATAAGGTATTTTTTTTGCATGGATGTGAAGCTGCTTCAATGAATGTCACCCCTATATATTTCTCTTTTTTCATCATACATGATGCAGGGCATGCTTTCATAATTTTTATTGCAGGAAACAAAAGCAGAGGCGCCTTGCCCACCCCCGACACCTCGAGGGGGTAGGCGCTGTAGCTGGAGCAGACACTCTTACACAGAGTTATTTACATCGTTCAATTTTGCAGTTTCCTATACAACAAAAAACAGCGGCCCATTGGAGACCGCTGTCATATCATTATTCAGCTTCAAATTGGTATAAAGGAGTACTTAAGTAACGCTCGCCGTTACTTGGGATAATGGCCAGAACTTTTTTCCCTTTTCCAAGCTCTTTGGCAACTTTTAGGGCCGCACTGATCGCCGCACCAGAGGAAATGCCTCCTAGGATTCCTTCTTCCTTGGCCGCGCGGCGGGCATAATCAAATGCCTCATCGTTTGTAATTTGAATCACTTCATCATAAATCTTTGTATCTAGGGTATCCGGTACAAATCCTGCTCCAATGCCCTGAATTTTATGAGGACCCGGCTTTCCGCCTGATAATACAGGAGAATCGGTTGGTTCAACTGCGTAAATTTTGATGTTTTTATATTTTTCTTTAAGCACTTGGCCGGCACCTGTAATCGTTCCGCCTGTACCGATTCCGGATATAAATGCATCCAGCTGGTCGCCCATTTGCTCTGTAATTTCAGGTCCTGTTGTTAAACGGTGAATTTCAGGGTTCGCAGGGTTTTCAAACTGCTGAGGAACGAAATAGCCATTTTCCTTTGCCAATTCCTGTGCCTTGCGGATCGCACCGCCCATTCCTTCCGGTCCAGGTGTGAGTACAAGGTCTGCACCGTATGCACGCAGTAAATTCCGGCGCTCCATACTCATCGTCTCCGGCATGACAAGAACCGCTTTATAGCCTTTTGCTGCTGCAATCATCGCTAATCCGATTCCTGTATTTCCACTTGTCGGTTCAATAATGGTATCACCCGGTTTAAGGCTTCCATCTTTCTCTGCGGCAGTGATCATTGCCAGGGCAATACGGTCTTTCACGCTGCTTCCAGGATTCATGTACTCCAATTTCAGATAAACATCTGCACTATTATCATCAGCTAAACGGTTTAGTTTCACAATTGGCGTCTGGCCAACAAGGTCTGCGATTGAATTTGCTACACGCACCATTTTCCCCACTCCTCATATCCGACTATTTTTATTGGTTTAATACAAATTTACCAATTTCCATTGGGAATGTCAATGAATTTGATTGCTATTTAAAAGAAAATTCATACTTTTGTCATTATATTTAAACTACCCACTTTTATACATGATACTCAATATATACAGAAAAAAAACACGGAACTCCTCCGTGCTTTTTTCTTTAATGCTCACCGTAAAACCACTCAGCCTTTGCTTCTTTCCAAAACGGCTTGGCAGAGACAGGAACATCCATCTGCTCAAGAGCGATCTGGCGGCGAATCATACTCTTCACTTCTTTAAAGGAATAATTTTCTCCCTTTAAATGCTCGTGAAGCATCACAACCGCATATCCATTTTCCGTTTTGATCGGCTTGGTCCACTTGCCGGGCTTAAGAGTTTTAACCTGTTCAAGTACTTCTGCCGGTATGTGTTCATCATCATCACTGACATACCCTGCATTCCCCCCCAGGCTTGCGGTAAATTCATCGATTGACCGTTCCATCGCCAGCACAGAGAAGCTCGAGCCTTCATCCAGTTCCCTCAATGTCTGTTCCGCTTCTTCTTTTGTTTTAACGATAATCTGAGAGATGTGATAAGTATCCGGAACTTGGAACTGACTGCTGTTTTGCTCATAGTAACTTTTCATTTCTTCTTCTGAGACGGAGACATCAGCAGTCAGCAGTTCTTCAAGAATAAGATTATTTCTGATTTGCCTGCGCCACTTGTCTTCGCTCATTTCATCGGTGAAATTGCCGCCATACATGGTCTTGACCATTTTCAGTTCAAGATCTACAGCCTTATCAGAGATCTTCACCCCGTATTTTTTCCCTGCTTCTTCAATGACCTTCTGATCAATTAATTCACTTAATGTACTTTTCCCATACTTTGTTTCCATTTCACTCATCCATTCCTGGCGAGTGATTTTGTCTCCGCCGACTTTTGCAACTGCTTCCCCGCTGCCATCGCCTTTAAAAAGCAAAAAGGACAATGTGATAAGGTTCAGCAGCACCAAACCGGCAATGATCATAAAAAGCTGTCTCTTTTCCAAGTGCTCCTCCCCCTAAGAAAAGCGCAAGCGCCCCGCTGAGCCCCGAGCCTCAGCATCCTTTTCTTTCAGGAGCCTAAAAGCTTTAGGCAGTCGCTTTATCAAGTTTATTACTTTACTTCGTTCTTTAATTCTTCGAGTTCTTCTTTAGTGTAGTGGTATTTCTCGTTGCAGAAATGGCAGGATGCTTCTGCCTGGCCGTCTTCATCGATCATTTGCTGGATTTCCTCTTTACCCAGGCTGATGATTGCATTGGCAAAACGCTCTTTTGAACATGTACAAGTAAAAGAGACAGGAAGCTTCTCAAGGAACTTCACATTGTCTTTGCCAAGTATTGTTTCCAGTAGTTCTTCAGGCGTTAATCCTTGCTGGATCAATTTGGATACAGGCGGAATTTCTTTCAGTCTGTTCTCAATTAAAGTAATCGTCTCTTCATCGGTTCCCGGCATAAGCTGGAGAATAAATCCCCCAGCAGCAAGAATTGAATTGTCAGGGTTAACAAGAACACCAACTCCAACGGAAGAAGGCACCTGTTCAGAAGTAACAAAGTAATAGGTGAAATCCTCTCCAAGTTCTCCGGAAACCAGCGGAACCTGTCCTGTGAAGTGCTCTCTCATTCCAATGTCCTTCACGACAGTCAGCGTCCCTTCAGTGCCGACCGCGCGGCGCACATCAAGCTTGCCCTGCTCATTAAGATCGAAGTGCGTCTGAGGGTTTGTTACATAGCCGCGCACCTCTCCCTTAGCATTGCTGTCTACAAGGATGGCGCCAATTGGACCGCCGCCTTCGATTTTGATAGTCAGTTTGTTATCGCCCTTCAGCATGGCGCCCATCATAACGCCCGCCGTCATGGATCTCCCTAATGCCGCTGAAGCGGTTGGCCATGTATAATGCCTGCGCTGGCCCTCTCCAACTGTTTCGGTAGTGCGGGATGCATATGCACGGACTTGTCCATCATATGCAAGTGCTTTTACTAGGTAATCGTTCATTTTTTGCTCCTTTCTACGAAAAGCGGAAGCGACTTGCCCACCCCCGACACCTTAGAGGGGGTAGGCTGCTTGCGCTAGACAATTTTCGAAGTTCATAAAGTTTACACATACTTAACTTCCAGAAAACCTCTTATAAAGTCTTTCAAAGCTTTCGTCCTATTTTTTTATGGTTTCCATATTTCGTTTATAAATAATCTGCAGACCCTTTAAAGTTAAAAATGGATCCACGACATCAATGATATCCGATTCCTGCGCAATTAGGCCTGCAAGACCCCCAGTGGCAATGACAGTAGGCTTTTGCGATGCCTGATCTTTCATTCTTTTTACTATACCTTCAACCTGGCCAACATAACCATATAAAATCCCAGCCTGCATGGCAGATACGGTATTCTTTCCGACAATATGATCAGGACGGGCAATTTCTATTCTTGGAAGCTTGGCTGCACGGGAGTAAAGAGCCTCGGTCGAGATTCCGATTCCCGGAGCAATTGCACCACCCATATATTGCTTATTTTCATTGATATAGCAATAAGTAGTGGCTGTTCCAAAATCGACAATGACTAACGGGCTTCCATATTCATGAATGGCCGCTATAGCATTGACGATGCGGTCTGCCCCCACTTCTCTCGGGTTATCATACTTGATGTTTAAGCCTGTCTTGATGCCAGGACCTACAACAAGAGGCTTCACATGGAAATATTTCTGGCACATTCTTTCAAGCGAAAACATGATTGGCGGCACCACTGAGGAAATGATAATGCCATCTATATCTGAAAAGGAAAGATTCTCATGCTCAAACAGAGACTTCACAATCATTCCATATTCATCTTCTGTTTTATTCCGGTTGGTTTCAATTCGCCAATGATGCTTTAATTCATCTTGGTCATAGACACCCAGAACGATATTCGTATTCCCTACGTCGAAAACAAAGATCAACATTCTCACCACTTTATGATTATTTAAAACGCTATTTTCACTGAAAACATCATATCACAACTGCTGTTGTTTCGTGTAATCGAAAATTCCGGTCAATCTTGGAATTGATATTTTCCGGCAAAAAAAAGCGCCCCTGGAGGCGCTTTTCGATTATTATTTGTCTTTGCGTTCTTCGTCGATGGCAGGTGGCACATCCGCTTCTGCAGGGCTTGAGCCTTCCCTTGTTTCAGGGATTTCGCCTGTTTCAGCAGGATCCTCTTTCTTGATGCTGATGTTTACTTTAACATCTTCATCCGTTGAAATGGAAGTCACTGAACGGTCAGGCAGTCTGCCATGTTCTGATAAGTGCTTGATTTGTTCCGCATCAAGCGTTTCAACTTCAAGCAATGTATTGGCGATCAGATTCAGCTTATCACGGTTTTCTGTTAAGAGCTTTCTTGCTCTTTCATAGGATTCCTTGATAATGCGCTGGATCTCAAGATCGATTTCATATGCGATTGCATCTGAATAGTTCTGTTCATTATGGAAGTCACGTCCAAGGAATACCTGGCCGCCCTGAGACTGTCCGAACTGCAATGGTCCAAGCTTATCGCTCATTCCGAATTCGGTTACCATGCGGCGGGCAATGCCTGTAGCACGCTGGAAGTCATTATGGGCACCTGTGCTTACTTCACCGAAGACAATTTCTTCAGCCACACGTCCGCCAAGCAATCCGACAATTTTGTCGAGAAGCTCAGGTTTCGTCTGGAAGTAGCGGTCTTCTTTCGGAAGCATAACTGCATATCCTCCAGCCTGGCCGCGCGGCACAATTGTCACTTTATGAACCATTTCAGCTTCATCAAGCACTAAACCGATGACTGTATGACCTGCTTCATGGAAAGCAACGATGTTTCTTTCCTTCTTAGAAATAACACGGCTTTTCTTAGCGGGACCGGCAATTACACGGTCTGATGCTTCATCTAAATCTGTCATATCTATCTTTTTCTTATTTCGACGGGCTGCGACAAGGGCCGCCTCATTCAATAAGTTTTCTAAGTCTGCTCCTGAGAAACCAGGTGTACGCTGTGCAATAGCCTTTAGGTTGACACTCTCATCAAGAGGTTTATTGCGTGCGTGTACTTTAAGTACAGCTTCACGACCTGTTACATCCGGGCGGTCAACTGTAATCTGTCTGTCAAAACGTCCCGGACGCAATAATGCCGGGTCAAGAATATCCGGACGGTTAGTGGCAGCAACGATGATAATTCCTTCGTTTGCTCCAAATCCATCCATTTCAACTAGAAGCTGGTTAAGGGTCTGCTCGCGTTCATCATGTCCGCCGCCTAGGCCGGCACCACGCTGGCGCCCTACAGCATCAATTTCATCGATAAAAATAATACAAGGCGCGTTCTTTTTAGCATTTTCGAATAAGTCGCGGACACGGGAAGCACCCACACCGACGAACATTTCAACGAAATCAGAACCGCTTATAGAGAAGAACGGAACGCCCGCTTCACCGGCAGCTGCCCGTGCAAGCAAGGTTTTACCTGTTCCCGGAGGTCCTACAAGAAGAACACCTTTAGGAATTCTTGCTCCCAATTCAGCAAACTTGCGCGGGTCTTTAAGGAACTCAACGACCTCAACAAGCTCCTGCTTTTCTTCATCGGCGCCTGCAACATCTTTAAAGCGCACTTTCTTTTTGCTTTCATCATACAGCTTGGCTTTGCTTTTGCCGAAGTTCATCACACGGCTGCCTCCGCCCTGCGCCTGGTTCAGCAGGAAGAAGAATAGTATGAAGATGATGATGAAAGGAATGATTGACGTAAAGAATGTCACCCATCCGCTTGTTTCCTTAGCCGGCATGACTTCAACATCTGAAGACTGGGCTAATTGATCCACACGGTCAAGGATATTATCATTGTTCATGATATAAGTCAGGAAGTATTTGCCTTCCTCATATCCTTCTAGCTGACCCCTTACTTCAAATACACCTCTCTCAGGCTGAAGGGAAATGGACGTAATATCGCCGCTTTCCAAGTGATCAACAAATTTATTATAAGAGATGTGCTCCGTTGGTTCATTGTTGCCGTTAAAGAAGCTGACAACTCCAATAATGACTAAAAATATTAATAAATAAAAGATGGTATTCCGGAAGATCCGATTCATCCCTTACCTCCTCCCACGGTAAACAAACTATAGTGTATAGTATCATAGAAAATCGTGCCAATACAAGGAATTAGACTTCTTAAAACCGGGTGATTCATGTTGCAGTAAAGGGCTTTAATACATGATCAATGCTTAGGATTTCCTTAATCGTTATTGCTGTATACTTCCGGCTTCAGGACCCCAATATATGGAAGATTACGGTATTTTTCCGCGTAATCCAGGCCGTAGCCGACTACGAATTCATCAGGAACAATAAATCCTACATAATCAGCTTTGATATCAGCCTTTCTTCCTGTTGGCTTGTCAAGCAGTGTTACAATCTTAATGCTTTTCGCTTTTCTGTACCGGAACAGCTCAACAAGGTAGCTGAGTGTCAAGCCGCTGTCTATGATATCTTCGATGATTAGAATATCTCTGCCTTCCACAGAAGTATCAAGGTCTTTCAGAATTTTCACTTCTCCTGAAGAAACCATTGCATTTCCATAGCTTGATACATCCATGAAGTCCATCTCAAGATATGTATCCACGCGCTTTAGAAGGTCGCTCATGAAAGGCATGGCTCCTTTTAAAACCCCAACGGCAAGCGGGAATCGGTCCTGGTATTCTTCAGTAAGTTCAGCAGCAAGGGATTTAATCTTATCCTGCAGCTCCTCTTCCGAAATCAGTACTTTTTCAATATCATTTTTCATCATTTATTGTGCCCCCTAGAAGATCATTGCTTTATGTATTTTAAAATAATATAACTGGTACAAGATTGCTGCTGCCTATCATCATGTGATTTCTTCAAACCAGGCACCCACAGGATCCTGCCTTGTGCATCTGTCACAATCGGCCAGGTTTTCCGATCATGCAGCGGTACTTTATGATCGATGAAAATGTCCTTAATCTTCCGGGACCCCTGCATTCCTTTTAGCGTCATGCGATCTCCCTTTTCTCTTGTCCTGATAATCATTGGAAGAGAAGCATCCTCCCTGCCTAATACCAGGGTATCATTGTTTAGAATTCCTTCAGGACAATCAGCATATTCAAGGATAATCGATCCGCCGTTTGGGAGTATAATGCTTGCAGGTTCGAAGACTTCATAACGATAGGATTGTACAGGTTCCTTCGGGAATAAGAAGTGGCATTGCCGGTAGGAGCGTACAATGTGTAAACCGCCTGGAAAATCTAAATTTCCCGATGGATGAGGACTTTTCATTAAGGAAAAAATGCTCTCTATATGAGATGCCGATAACGATGCCGGCCTTTCCTTATAAAGATAGTTTAATATTAGTTGAATCCCTCTCCTTTGTAAAGGCATTGGCATTGCCTCGAAAGCATCGATATCCATACTAATTTCCTCATTGGCATTCTTTTTCATTACTGTATTCATTTTATGGACAGTTAATTCCTGCAGATATGCTTCATCACTTTGCAAATCTTCACTGAATCTTTGAAAATGCTCATGCACCTGAGGATTTTCTTTTCTCAGGAATGGGAGCACTTCCTGCCTGAATCGGTTGCGGCTGTATACGCCTTTTTCATTGCTTGGATCCCGCCGGGGGTTCAGGCGTTCTTTCAGGCAGTAGCCTTCAATTTCTGCTCTATTCAAGCATAGGAAAGGGCGGATGATAAAGTAATCGCCAAATGGGCGCATGAAGGGAATTCCTGCCCGTGCGCTGCCGGCGCTTCCCCTTGTAAGCCGCATTAATATGGTTTCAACCTGATCATCGCCATGATGTCCCAGCGCTATAAAGTCTGCCTCATACTTCGTGGCGGTTCTTTGATAGAAGCTGTAGCGGCAATCCCTTGCAGCTGTCTGGGAACTCTTCCCGGATTTCTCCATATATTCAGGCACATTCACTCTTTCCATTTCAAATGGAATGGCTTTCTCTTTGCAGTAACCCTTCACAAACAAGGCGTCCTGAAAGGATTCTTCGCCTCTGAACATATGATCAACATGTGCGGCGATTAGTTCGATTTGAAGCTGCTGTTTCCGGCTCCAAAAATAATGGAGCAGGGCGATTGAATCCGGACCTCCTGATACACCGACTACTATTTTCTTATTGTTTAAATCCAGTCCCTTTTTCTTAAGGTAAGCACTCACTTTCTCTTGGAGCATAGGCTTCTTCCTTATCCGTTAGAAATGTATTTATTGCTGACAATCAGAAAAAGATTATCCTCTAATTGAAGTTTCACTTTATCACTACCCCTGCAAAGGGCAGCATAATCCTTCATATAGAAAAGCATATCATTTTTAAAGGGTAAATATCAAAAGGGATTAAGCTTACTATACGGATCAGGGAGAAGAAAGTTTCATTTTTCACAAATTTAAAGCAGCTGCCCATAAATATATAAGAAATAAAGAAGCGTCACGATAAGGGTAATCAGCAGGGTTTCAAAGATACTCCCTTTCTGCTTTTTTTGCCTGTACATTTGCCTGCTGGCAGGCTGAGGACCAGCTGATTGTCCGGCATTCCTGTTTCCCGTGCTCCTTTGCGGCGGGTTGGAACGGGTGAGCTGGAGCATATCATTTCTCATTTCACCTGCCGAGCTATAGTTTCCTTGCAGGGCATTTAGAATAACATCTTCGTATTTCAGCAGTTCTTTCTTTTGGCGGACCATCATTTTGAGCTGTTTGAGGTCACCTGTTGTCTTAGCAAATCTTTTCGGGTATGCTGTATTGATTAAAATCATGGCTGCAGCAAAAAGATCGTAGGCAGGGTCAGCCTTTCTGGTCCCCAATCCCCAATAGCCGCGATCATAAAACTCGGTAAATTCTTTTATCGCCCTGCCTTGAATAGTGGTTCCACCCACATCAATCGTACGTATTTTTGAGGGTGGGCCTGTTACGATCAAATTATCCGGCTTTAAATCACCGAAAACCCAGCCCGCTTTATGCAAGGAATCAAGATCATTCAGCATCTGTACGATTAAGACACCAGTCCAGGAGGATCCTTTTTGCTGGATAAAGGTCAGCAAATCAGGGCCCTGTATATATTCCATTGCATAGAACGAAACCTTTCCACTCCTTCTTTCCCAATCATCCACATCAAGCAAAGAAGGCCCGAGGGCAGAGCCTTGGACCTTTGCAAAGGATTTAAGGACGTTCACTTCAGACGTGATGGACATCCCGTTATCACTCATTTTCAAAGCAACCTGCTGATTTTGGTTTTTGGCGAGATACACAATCCCATTAGCACCATACCCCAATTCCTTTATAATGGTATATCGGTTTCGGTGCCACTTTCCTTCAATCACAGTACCAGGGTTTACTTTACACTGACTCTTCAAAGAATGATTCATCATCACTGGAAAGCAGACTCCTTAATGAACGTTTTTTCTTAAAATGGTTTAGTGCCTCATGAATGGCTGGACCTGTAGGCGTAATCCCGCCTGTTGTCAATTTCGAGAAAATACTGGTCAGAGATTCAAGATTCGGTGTCCAATCCAGCATTTTTTCGACATCTTTCTTTTTCCCGGGAAATACGAATACGGAAAAACGGTTATCACCAGATCGGGCATTAAGACTTAGGGAGAGATCCAGCAATGCTTCTTTTACGGTAGGAAGCTTATGCTTCATGCTTGCACTGGTATCCACGAGAACCAGCACTTCAAGTTCAACCGTTTCACCGAGTTCATCCACGACCTCCATCACTTCCCCCCGCTGATCAGGCGGAAGGTCTTCCATTGTTTTTGAGCCGCCGCCCAGGATCTGCTGGAGCTCTTTATTCACAACTCCCTGAAGTGTCTGGGTCATGGCTTTTCTCGTCACCATCTGTACCGTCTGGGACAGCTGCTGAGAGTAGACAACCTGACTGACTCCGCCTCCTGACATTGCGATTCCTTCAATTTCATTCATTCCCTGTTCATCAATGACATCCTGCTCCATGACTCCGATTACATTCACAGTTATACCCTGCTCCTTGGCCAGTGCCGCCATGGCAACAGGATCTTCACCCTGATTTGAACAGCCATCCGTTATCAGTAAAATTTGCTTCAGTGTTCCTGTTTTCATTTGAAACTCCCCTCCACATTCTGAGTTGTTAGCATTTTCGACTGAAAGGAGGGGAAATATACCTAAGAAATGCGGAAGCAACTTGTTCACCCCCGACAAGCACAAGACTAGCCTCACGGGAAGGCGTACTTTGCCTTTCTGGGAAGCTTGGCTTGTGACCACGAGGGGGTAGGTGCTGGAGCTGGACAATTACCTAACTTCAGAGACCTTATTGAGTTATTTAACTATGAGCAAATTAATCAGTTGGCCTTTTGGCGGATGGCATGTACGGGGATGCTGGTCCATTTAGGAGTATTGTGTTTGACCTTTGACACCACCACCGTCATATCATCTTCAATATTTCCGGATCGTGACCTGATCACCTCTTCCATAATTAAATCGGCCACTTCTTGAGGATCGTCCGTCTTTAACTCGGATACCTTGCGCTTCATCCACAAATCAAAATTCTCAACATGTTTTGGCCCTTCAAAAACGCCATCACTCATCATAATCAGCAAATCTCCCGCTTTAAGCTGCTCACTGACAACATCTACATCAAATTCCTGGATAATGCCCATAGGGAGATTGCTGGCCTGAATTTTCATCACTTTATGGCCTCTCTTTACAAAGCTTGGAGTTGATCCAATTTTCAAAAATTTCGCGTCAGCATTCTGCAGATCAATCATGGCTAAATCCAAGGTGGAGAATATTTCGTCTGTGGTCCTTAATGAAAGAACGGAATTGACTGATTTAATGGCAACCTGCTCTTCAATGCCCGATTGAAGAATTTTTTGCAGTAGCTGAAGTGTTTCCTGGCTTTCCGCGTGAGCCCTTTCCCCATTGCCCATTCCATCACTGATGGCAATCGCATACTTTCCGCAACCCAGCTCGATAGTGGAATAGCTGTCGCCTGATACTAAACCGCCGTCCTTCGCAGCATGTGCAACGCCTGTTTCCACCACAAATGCCTTGGCTGACCGGAATGTGACATGGCAGTATCCATTCGGGAACGCGGCGCACTCCTCTGAATTTACTAATATTGTTTCTCCCAAAATATCAGATAGCATCGGTGCAATTAGCTTTTCGCATTCTCCATGCCCCTGGCAATATGGGATGGTCATATCAATGTCGACATTTCCCTGCTCCAGGCTGTAGATTTCCACCTGCTCGATATGAATGCCAAACTCTTGAAGCGCTTCAAGTATCTGTTCTTCCTGTTTATGATGATTTTCCCGCTCCCGCTGGATTTCTTTAGCGAAATCACCCATCACCTCCGAAACACCCATCAGCTGATCAGCTACCAGCCTTCTGCTTTCCTGAACCTGCTTCTTGAGCTTTTGGTTCGCCTTAAAATATGTAAGCTCCTGCTGTACAGCTTCAGTCACTTTTTTCGATCTTGTGCAGTACTTTTCCCAATCTCTCGCAAGCTTTGGAGAAAGGGAACCTTCATTGTTATCCACATCATGCATAATATCCATCATATAGTCATAGGTTGTATTAAAGTTCTTTGACCAGCAATGATCTTTCTTAAAGCAGGTCTGGCATGTTTTTTCAGTTACATTGCTTAAGAAATAATCCACTTCCCTGTCACCGTCTTCTTCCCATTCAGAAGGCTCATCATGAGAGGAGAAGCTTTTAGAAAGGGCCTGGAAGACGCTTGAGAACTGGGCAACACGCTGTGCTGTCACATCGCGCATTTTTCTCATATATTGCTGCTGCTCAGCGGCATATTCAGGTGTTCCCGGGACTTGCTTGGCCAATTTCATCGTTAAAGCCTGCGGAGTTAATAAAAATAAGAGAATCGCTGCGCCTGTTTCGGACAGAGTTTTCATGAGGTTTCCGCTTCCTTCTCCATACATGCCCATCAGGAGTGTCGCAATCAGAAGGCCGAATGCCACACCGAACTTCCTGCCTTCTTTTAAAAGACCGCCTAATAGACCCGCGAAGGCTAGCAGACTCATATGATAAAAGCTCGATATATTCGCAAGGGAGAAGATCAGGCCGGTTACCACCCCTACTGTAGAACCGACTGTTGCTCCTGCCACAAAGGCAAAGAGAAGGACAAGATAGCGTGACATAATATGCTCGACTGAAAGATCATAGACAGTCCAGCCTATTGTTCCCGTCATAACAGAAGCCAGCATAATGATCAGGCAGACGATTTCTTCGGTTTTCAGTGATTGTCTGCGTTTATTAATCGAAAGCAGCGGCAGCCCCTGCAGAAAAATTAGCGTTAGAATGAAGCCAAGACCTGACTCAACACCGGTCATCATTCCATCATATAAAGTCAGCTGGCCCTTCATAATGAATGCCTCCAGGAGCTTGCCTCCTAAAAGAGTGAAGAATACAAAAAAAGGCAGGGCCCTGATTTCATTATGCAGCCATTTTTTCGAGACCCGGAAGGCAAATAAAAAGATGAAAGTTATTCCAAAAGCGGATACAGCATTGGAGATGGACAATGTGGCAGCACCTGCCATTAATCCCACTAGTGCCAGGGGCGCCTTATCCCTTCGTATGAAATAAACCGCGGCAAAAAACGGAAGGCTAAATGGGGTAAGCTTCGCCAATATCAAGGCTCTTCCAAGCAAAAAGCCAATGATCAGCAGAACATAGCCTTTTTTCAGAAAGAAATTCTCCAACCCTGAGTGGAGTTTTTTTAAGCCTTTGGCAAAATCCAGTTTCGGTTTGTTGAAGGGCACTTCCCCGATCGGCTCCATTACATTCCTTTCTACCTTTTCCATTAAACTACACTCCCCATATTTTTATCGTTGCTGACAATTATAAAATCCAGCGCTCCAGAAGTTTGTCAAAATAGCAGACAAGCCCAGGCTTTTCGTTCGACGGTTTTCCACTATATATGGGGATAGGTAACAAGATTTAAAATTGGACCTGCTGAAGTTGGACTGGATTCTTACAAAAAAAGTAAACAAACCCTTGGAATGACTGCTTTCATCGGAAAGAGAAGCATGGAAGAAATTGACGAAGAGGCAAGGGAGATTTACGACATATTTCTTTAAATATCTTATTGACTTCCTTTTTAAAAATTTGTATTATAAATCTTGTGCTTCAGAGCGCAGCTATAAATCTATTAAAACATGGCGGTGTAGCTCAGCTGGCTAGAGCGTACGGTTCATACCCGTGAGGTCGGGGGTTCGATCCCCTCCGCCGCTATCATAAATTTCGGAAGCGCGTTGCCCAGGGGCGACAAGCATAAGACAAAATGGCAGAAAGGTTGCATTTTACCTTTTTGACAGATTGGCTTATGACCTCGAGCCCCTACGCGCTGAAGCTGGACTATTGAAATGCGGAAGCGCCTCGGTCACCCCCGACAAGCACAAGACGATCCGCACAGAAAGGTGTCTTTACCTTTTTGGGAGGAGCGGCTTGTGACATCGAGGGGGTAGGCGCTGAAGCTGGACTATTGAAATGCGGAAGCGCCTCGGTCACCCCCGACAAGCACAAGACGATTCGCACAGAAAGGTGTCTTTACCTTTTTGGGAGGAGCGGCTTGTGACCTCGAGGGGGTAGGCGCTGAAGCTGGACAACTTAGAATGTTATCTTCCACGGCCCGTTGGTCAAGCGGTTAAGACACCGCCCTTTCACGGCGGTAACACGGGTTCGAATCCCGTACGGGTCATTTCAAAAGAGCGTCAGCCTTAGGCTGGCGTTTTTTTGATGGTTTTGAGGATTTTTTCTACTTTCAGAACATAATTTTAGATTTTACCAAGCAATTGATTAAACTGTTTAATTCCCTTCCAGTTTATCGGCCAGATTTTCAATATATCGGCTACTTTTACCATATATCGGTCACTTCGCACTGTATCAAGGTTTCACTATTAATAAGCTGCCTGCAGAATTTACAGCGTTAAACAACACAAAAAAACAAGCCCCATCGGACTTGTTTTCCATCCTGCTATATAGATAGATCGATCAGCAGCAAGTTATCCCCGTTTAGCGCCTCTTCCTCCTCGTTTGGATTCAGTATGGCGCTTTAGCGACGACAGACGATCTTCGCTGTCCTTTAGGAAACGAGCCATTTTGGCTTCAAAGTTTTCTTTAGGGCGATGGTCGTTTGATCTGTTATGGCGAGGTCGGCCAGAGTTTGTATTAGGTCTGAATTCTTTTCTGTCGCCTCTTTCAGGTCTTTCAGAACGCTCAGGCCGGTCTTTTGCCTTTTTGATGGATAATCCAATCTTGCCGTCCTTTTCGACATTAATGACTTTCACTTCAACCATGTCACCCACTTTGAGGTGCTCATTAATATCTTTTACATACTTGTCAGCGACTTCACTTATGTGTACCAGACCCGTTGAGCCTTCCGGCAGCTCCACAAATGCTCCGAATTTTGTAATGCCTGTGACCTTTCCTTTTAACTTGCTGCCTACTTCGATTGACATTAAAAAAATTGCCTCCTTGAAATATTTAAATCAAACTTATTATATATTATACAGAAACCAAAAAAAGAGTGTCAATAAAGCGTCAGTCAGCCTTTTTTTCCTTTTTCTTTTCTTTTTCCGCCTCTTCTTCAGGGAGGTTAAAAATGATTTCGTTATTGTCAGATAGGAAGTAATCCTTGCGGGCAAGCTTCGCGATATACTCATCATCATTCAGCTTAACAATTTCTTCTTCGAGCATAACTTCCTTCTTCTCCAGGTCAGAAAGCTCCTGGTCCAGCCTGGTTTTCACTTCTACTTTTTCTTCCAGAGCAGCAGACTGCGAAACGAGTGTAGAGATCATAAAAAATGAAACGACGGCTGCCAGTGTGAAAAATGCCGCTAATCTGCGAAATAATAGCTTTTTCTTACGGCCCGCACTGATCTCTGCTGCTTCCTGCTGTTTGACATAGCTGGTTTCCATTTTGGCTACATTTTTCTTCTTGGTGACACTCATTTCCGCACTCCCTCCTTACTCTTTAGGTTTCTTCCACTTTGCAATCCATTTTAAAACATAATTCTTTATCAGCTGTAAATATCCTGCCAATTTATTATATAACTTCTCGACTGTTTTTTTAATCTTTTTCGGCAATAATTTCCACAAAAGTGACAAAATCCATTTGACAGGCAGAAAAATCATTTTTAAGATGAACCAAAAGACTCGAAGTATGACTTTTAAAAGGGAATAAAGTCCTTTTCCAAGCATAACGGCTATCGCAATTAACGCCATAATAAGACCCTGGATGGGCTTATAGATGAGCAAAGTAATGGTCTTCACGAAAAAGCGGTATATGGAGATCGCCATCCGGATGGATATCTCCAATACCCGCAGATACATTTTTTTAAATAGGCTTTGATAAGCGGCAAAACCGCACAGCAAAGCAATGAAAATATAAAACCTTAACTCGCCTTTATTCACCAGAAATAAAATATAGAAGATTGCCAGTCCCTGGACAAGCCAAAAAAGAATGTCATTAATAAATACAAGCCAGCTTTTCCGCTTGGTTCTTTGCAGGAAACGATTATACGTATCAAGGGCAGCCCCAAATACACTTCCCATGCCGACCATCGCCAGCATGGTCACAAATTGAGTGGTCAGCGTCATCGGAACAACTTGCTAAAGAATCCTTTAGCTTTATCTCCATTCTGATCGTCAATATAAACGAGGTCAAATACCTTCCCCTTGATGGAAACAATTCCCTTGTCCACATCCAGATTCTTCATCTGCAGGTTCTGCCCTCTAATCGCAAGAAATCCCATCACTGTCTCCAGCAAAAACTCTTCATTATCAAAGCTTTCGACCTGTTTAACGCCTGTAATATCGAGCAGTCTTCTGCCTCTCATAATGACATCATGTTCCTGAGTATTGGTTTTGTTTGAATTTGACTCATAATATTGACTCATTATTTATCCCCCGCAATCTGCATAGTACAACCTTTTTGTACATGTTTATGAAAAGCGGGATTAAAATAGAACAAGCCAATAGGAAAAGCGGAGGTGCTGCTGAATTTGGAACTATGAAACCGGACGAAATTCCGTTAAATTAAGATTTAACGGCCAATATGAAGATTCTATCGGCCTAAAACGGTAATTTAACGGCCAACTTTGCTCTTTTATCGGCCAATCTCCATAAGCACAGGCCTTATGCCTCCGATTCTACTTTCTCTTCCTTAACAATCGAGTACATTTCCGCTGCTTCCTCCTTGCGGGTCGTTTCCTGCAGGCGCTCTACTTTGACCGTTACCCGCTTCTGCCCGAAGCGGATTTGAAGTTCATCTCCCACTTTAACGGTTGAGCTTGCTTTGGCCTGCTGTCCATTTATTGAGATCCTTCCCTGATCAGAGACTTCTTTTGCCAGTGTTCTTCTCTTTATAAGCCTGGATACTTTTAAAAATTTATCTAATCTCATCTTTTTCCCACTCCCTCTATTAATAACCTTTGGCTTTTGCCTCATTCCAGAATTCATCGAGCTGTTCAAGCGTAAAGTCTTCAAATTTTCTGCCGCTCATTATTACCCGTCCTTCCACATATGTAAAACGTCGGATGAATTTTTCATTGGTTTTTCTCGCAGCTTCTTCGGCATCAATTTTATAGAAACGTGAAATATTCACAAGCGCAAACAGGATATCGCCAAATTCCGACTCCATTTCAGAGCTGAATTTTACCGCTTCCTTCTCAAATTCGGCAATCTCTTCTTTTACCTTCTTCCAGGCAGGCTCGACTTCCTTCCAGTCAAAGCCGACTTTTGCTGCTTTTTCTGAATTTCAGCCGCTCTCATTAAGTTCGGGAATGATTTCGGGATAGAATCCATCATGGATTCCTGCTTTTCACCCTTTTCTTCCTGCTTAATGCTCTGCCAATTCTTCAGCACATCCTCTTCATCTTCAGCCTCGACATCACCAAAGACATGAGGGTGGCGGCGGACCATTTTTTCAGAAAGGCCCTCAATTACATCATCGATGGTAAAATAGCCCTCATCCTCGCTAATCTGTGCATGAAGCATCACCTGGAGAAGGACATCTCCCAATTCTTCTGTCATATGCCCGCTATCTTCATTATCAATTGCTTCAATCAGCTCATAGGCTTCTTCAATTAAATATTTCTTCAATGATTCATGGGTTTGCTTCTTATCCCATGGGCAGCCATTTGGCCCCCGCAGTTCTGCAATAATGCTCCGCAGTTTTGAAAAATCTTTATAGAGAACTGCATCATCTTTCACAGGAGGCACATATACAGAAGTTAAGTTATTCAGCTCCATATTATGATCCAGTTCATGCAGCTGCACTTGTTTAATAACCTCATCCTTGCTGCCGGCTGCTGTTACAATATAAACCTCGTAATCGTAAGGCAGTTTTTCCATCAGTGTCAGCTTGACGTCGCTCGCAGCAAACTGATCATAAACCTGTCCAATGATGACGTGGTGGGTCACCTGGATCTCATCTCTGTTTAAATCGGTTCCATCCAGAAGCTGAAATCCTTCGATCGGATCAATTTTCAAAACCTGAAATAAAGGATCAAGGAAGCTTTGTCCTCCTTCAATCATAATCTCAATGCCTTTTTGCGGGGCACGCTCTATGAGAAGCTGCACCGTACGTTCCGCAACAAGCGGATGGCCTGGAACTCCATAAGTAACCTCTTTGGCAATGGCTTCTTCCAGGAGAAACTCACAAATTTCCTCATACACTTCTTCAAATTGCTCATGCTTTTCGTAGATATGATCAAAAGACTGATAAGTCAGCCCTTCTTGTTCGAGATCGCGCAGAACCGGATGCTCCTTTGTCCGCAGGTATAAGACCTTTGCCTGTTTAAGTTTTCGATATACACCAAAAGGAAGCTGATCCAAGTCTCCTGCTCCAAGCCCGAGAATGGTTATTTTTTTCATAAAGTGATTCATCTCCTAGTCTTTTTGGGAAGCAAGAACATGAGTTTGCTTCCAAGCGGAAGCAGAGCAAGCTCTTCCTCTTTAAAAGTATTGCCTTTAAACACGATATACAAATACGTAAAGCCTCCCAGCGCTACGCCGCTTAATGCCTGGAATCCGGCAAACATTCTGCCCGGTTCAGATATTGGCAGCATGGCTGTGGCCTGAAGGTACAGCTGCAAAACAATCGACATCATTAAAACAGCAAAACCGGCCACCACTAAAAAGCGAAGAGAAAGCAATGATATTTTCAAATATACCCGCAGCTTTACGATAAGAAGAATTAAGACGGCAGCAAGTGCCAGGCATGATGCGGCCGCTGCGCCAGCTGTGCCGTAATTAGGCACCAATAGGATGTTCAGGCTAAGTTTTGCCGCAAATCCCATCAGAATGGCCGCTGCCGGAAAAAAGATAAATCCCAGTCCTTGCAGGATTCCTGTGATTGTGATGATCAGGCTGCTCAGCAATATCAGCAGACTAAGAATCGCCAGGACATCTGATCCTGATGGGTTTTCGAACAGCATAATATTTGCAGGCCTTATGATATTCCAGAGGCCTACCGTTGCTCGCAGCCCCAACGAGAATGCCGATTTGAAGGGCAAGTCTGATTTTATTATGAAGGAATGCAGGCTGATTTCTCATTTTTTCTTTGGAAATGAGCGGCACCAGCGACAGGGACATGGATGTTGCCACAACAATGCCCAGCTGAACAATCGGCTGACCGCGGTCATACACACCTTTCAGCGCTTTCGCTTCCTCCCCTTCAATTCCGGATGTTAATAAAAGCGAGTATAAATTGAACGAATCTGCCAGCTGAATAAAAATAAGCACGAGGCTGCTGATGCAGATGGCAAATCCCTGTATGATAATTGTTTTGGCCAGCTTGCCGCTTTTTTTAAAATCGATGGCAATGGCGGACGGCAGGTTTTTTCTTTCTTTTATATAAAAGAAGGTGATTAAAATCAGGATGGCAATAAGTCCGCCGGTTATGGCCCCAAAAAGGGCCCCGCCCCCCACCATGTATAAAGAATTTCCACCCTTAACAAGCAAATATGCGGCCATCAGGATGGTAATGACTCTGACAAGCTGTTCACCCACCTGGGAAACTGCGGTCGGAACCATGTCTCCTTTGCCTTGAAAATAGCCCCGGAAAAGGGACAGAATAGGAAAAAGAAGAAACATGGCCGCCACCACTCTGAGTAAAATCGCCAGCTGCGGATCGCCCATCCTGACAGCAAGCCAGTCCGAACCCCAATACAGAATGGAGAACCCGATAAAACCTATTATGGACAGTACAAAAGCAGAAACGGCAAATAAATTCTGAATATCCTTCTCTTTCTTTAGAGCGGCATGCTCGGCATAAAGCTTTGAAATAATGACAGGAAATCCATATGTAGATAACACGATAATAATTCCATAGAACGGATAGACCTGCTGATATATATAAAAACCTACATCCCCGACAATATTTTGAAAGGGGACCCGGTAAACAGCACTTAAAATTTTGGTAATCAGGGCAGCGATCGTCAGAATAAACGCACCTCTAAACAAATCGCCAGATGTCTGAACGGGCTTCAATTGCCCATCTCCTTCCAATTGAATTCGAAAGTATTATAGCATATTGAAGCTTTATGCGCGGGAACGCTTGGGTTGGATGCGGATAATTTTGATTGAGCACGGATTTAACGGGATTGCGCACGTTGTTTTTTGGGTACACGCGGCTTTCGTGTTTTTACGCGGGAATATCCTTCGATTGTGTGCGCTCATTAACCATTTGCGCTGGAAATCTTTGTTTTCGCACGTTATATTTTCTTTTACGAGCGGGTCGGGGTTTTGCGCGCGGATATCCTTGGGTTGAGTGCTCACTAACCTTGCGCACGTTAAATTTTTGTTTACGCGCCAGTCCGGGACTTTTGTGCGCGAATTTCCTTCAATTGCGGGCGCTCTCTTACTTTGTGCGCGGAATTCCTTGGTTTACGCGCGCTCCTTTTACGATTACGCGCTGATTCGAGACTTTGACGCGCACTTCAACCCAGTTTACGCGCGGCACCTCCTACCCCAAAGAAAAAAGGCAGCATTCCGCTACCCCTTTCATTAAGTATCCATTTTTATGATTCCATTTGTCTGGCCAAGAAGCCTGCTGCAGTTTCAACTGCCTTTTGTTCTACGTCGCCAAGTGAATCTTCTTTTGCAAAAATGATAACTGCTCCAATTGGGTCGCCGTTTGCAATGATTGGGCCAATTGTATAAGCGGAGGAAGATTCTGTGTTCCCGTCAACAAGCGAGATGTCGCCTGACTGGTTAACCAGGACTGAACTGCGCTCTTCCATTGTTTTTTCAACAAGATCGCTTATGTTTTTGTTTAAGTAATCCTTTTTAGAACCTCCTGCAACAGCAATGTAAGTATCTCTGTCACAGATTAACACTGGATTTCCCAGGCTGTCATATAATGCTTCTGCATATTCTTTTGCAAAATCGCTCAGTTCACTGATTGGTGAATATTTCTTTAAGATGACTTCTCCATCACGATCTACGAAAATCTCCAGCGGGTCCCCCTCACGAATACGCAGTGTTCTGCGGATTTCTTTAGGAATGACTACACGACCCAAATCATCGATTCGACGAACTATACCTGTTGCTTTCATCCAACGTTGCCTCACTTTCATCTGATGATTTAATAGAAAAGCGGAAGCGCCTTGCTCAGCCCTGGCAAGCATAAGACCAATCACACAGGAAGATCCCGATTTCTGGAGTGATTTGTCTTATGGCTCGAAGGGCTAAGCGCTGGAGCTAGACAACTCTTTCTCCAGCACAGCACTTACTCTTTCCTCTTTTGGCTATGATCCATAATTGGGAGAAAATGAATGCATCGCCATGTTTGAACTTAGTATCTTTCATATGGAAAGTTATATACGTGCACAAAAACTTTTTCTCATAGATGTTATTCATTCCAAAAACGGATAAACATTCCAAATGATCCTTCAACTTAAAATTACCCTCGTCAGAAAGAGATAAACATTTCTATTGTTTCATTTTATTGACAGTGGTGTTTCCATAAATTTACGCAGTTGGATGTTCCTGCTCCTTTTTCGCTTCCTGCATTCCTTTGATCACTTCGTATGCAATGTTGAGCCATTCATTTGTTTTGACGCCTTTAATATGGAGGACAGCTTTCAGTTTCTTTCCTTCCATGCCCAGGCCGATCATTCTGCCGTATTTGCTTGTGATCTGGAAAATCTTCTGGCCATCTATATGCTCGCTGGCCTTTTCTGATAAAAGAATCAGTACTTCCTGTTTGGATTGTTTAACTGTCTCGACTCCGGCAAATTCACCGTAGGCCTTCATTTCGGCAATCTGGAATAAATAACCCACCTCATCCGGATACTCGCCAAAACGGTCGATCATCTCATCCTGGAGCTCTTCCACATCTTCAAGCGAAGAAATGCCGCGGAAGCGCTTATACATTTCTATTTTCTGATGGCCATCAGACAGGTAGAAATCAGGAATATAAGCATCAACATCCAGGTCAATCTCAATTTTAGCCTGTTTTGCCTCGACGCCATCGAGCTTATCTTTCCGTTCTTCAATCGCTTCTTTAAGCATTTGCGAATACAGATCAAAACCGACAGAGTCGATGAATCCATGCTGTTCGGCTCCAAGCAGATTGCCGGCGCCTCTGATTGATAAATCCCGCATGGCAATTTTGAAACCTGAACCGAGCTCTGTAAATTCCTTTATGGCCTGAAGCCGCTTTTCAGCTACTTCTGTTAATACTTTATCTTTTCGATATGTGAAATACGCGTAGGCAACCCGGTTGGAACGGCCAACCCGGCCCCTAAGCTGATAAAGCTGGGACAGACCCATTTTGTCTGCATCATGGACAATCAGCGTGTTGACATTTGGAATATCTACGCCTGTTTCAATGATCGTTGTGCTGACGAGAACATCGGACTCGCCTTCCAGGAAGCTTAACATAACAGATTCTAACTCATTTTCCGTCATTTTCCCATGGGCATATGTTACCCTTGCATCTGGAACCAGCATGGATATTTCCTCGGCTTTTCGTTCTATATCCTCCACCCTGTTATATAGAAAATAGACCTGTCCATCCCTCGCCAGTTCCCTTTCAATTGCTTCACGAACCAATGCACCATTATACTCCATCACATACGTCTGGACCGGGAATCGGTTCTCAGGCGGTGTTTCTATGACCGATAGGTCCCTGACGCCAAGCATTGACATATGAAGGGTTCTAGGGATTGGCGTTGCTGTCAGTGTAAGGACATCCACATTGGTCTTAAGCTGCTTGATCTTTTCTTTATGTGTCACACCAAAGCGCTGCTCCTCATCAATAATGAGCAGGCCTAAATCTCTATACTGAATATCCTTTGATAAAATCCGGTGTGTGCCGACAACTACGTCAATAGTCCCTGCCTTTAAGCCTTTAAGGGTTTCGGTCTGCTGCTTTTTTGTTCTAAATCGGCTTAAAAGCCCAATTTCAATCGGGTAATCCTGGAATCGTTCTCTCATTGTTTCATAGTGCTGCTGAGCCAAAATGGTCGTCGGAACGAGGATGGCAACCTGTTTTCCATCCTCAATCGCCTTAAAGGCAGCACGGATAGCCACTTCTGTTTTCCCATAGCCCACATCTCCGCATAATAAGCGGTCCATCGGGCGCTCCCTCTCCATATCTATTTTAATTTCATGGATGGAGCGGATCTGGTCCTCTGTTTCCTGGTAAGGGAAGGCCGCTTCAAACTCCCTTTGCATATCCCCATCCGGACTGAAGGCATAGCCTTTTGATGCCTCACGCTCTGCATATAGCTTGATCAGATCATCCGCAATATCCTGAACAGAGGATTGAACCTTCTTCTTAACCCGCTTCCAATCGTTTCCGCCCAGCTTATATATTTTTGGCTCTTTTGCTTCGGAGCCGACATACTTCTGGACAAGATCAATCTGTTCCACTGGCACATACAGTTTGTCGCTGCCCTGGTAGCGGATATGCAGATAATCTTTGTGGACCCCGTTAATCTCCAGAGTTTCAATCCCCAAATATTTTCCGATCCCGTGATTAACATGAACGACATAATCTCCAACCTTCAGTTCGGAATAGCTTTTAATTCTTTCTGCATTCGAAAGCTTTTGCCTGCGTGCTTTCTTTTTTGTGCGTTTGTTAAAAAGCTCTTCTTCGGTAATAACAGCCAGCTTTTGGCTTGGAAGCTCAAAGCCAGTCTGCAGACTGCCCTCTGTAATTTGGATTTTCCCTGTTAAAATCGGGTCATCCTCACTCACAAATGCCGCTTCTATCTCATAATCCTCAAGCACTCTTTGCAGCTTTTTGATCCTCTCTTGGTCTGGACCCAGGAATACGACCGAATATCTGCCCTTTTTCCATCTGTCCAGCTCGCTTTTCAGCACATGCATCTGTCCATGGAAATTCTGCATCTGTTTGCAGGTGACGTTAATGATGTTTTGCGGATTTGTATTCGGTACATGTCTCAGGAACAGTGACATATACGTAATCGGATGCTTTGAACGGTGCAGAAACTCTTTTAGGGTGTGGGAAACCTTCACATCATGAATAATCTGGCCTTCACCTAAAAGACTTGTATACCATTCGGCCTCTTCCTTATCAAGGGAGTCGTTCATTTCCTGCACACGGCTGATTTCGTCAATGAAAATTAAGCCATTGACGGGGAGATAGTCTACTAAACTACTTCCTTCCTCAAAGGCAAACGATAGGTATTTGAAAAGCTGTTCAGGCTTGTTCCCCATTTGCAGCTGTTCTAATTCATAGCCAACATTTTGGGCCAGCTGTGTTTTCGCTTTATCGTCTTTCAGTTTTTTCAGGCTTGATCCCAAACCCTTTTCCAGTTTTTCAATTATTGTCTGGAAGTGCTCTGAATCAAGAGGGATTTCGGTTGCAGGCCCAATCGAAAACTCGTTTAATTTTTCTTTTGACCTTTGGTCCTCCAAAGAAAAAGTCCGGATTGAATCAACTTCTGTATCAAATAACTCAATCCTGACTGGATCAGCCTCAGTCAGTGGATAGATATCAATAATTCCGCCCCTGACACTGAATTCTCCCGGGGAAGAAACCATTTCCGAACGGACATAGCCCATCCGGACAAAGTTTTTTAATTGTTCCTCTGTCAGTTCATCGCCAATTTTTAAAGAAAGCTGGTATTTCTGCCAGTGGCCTGGAGACGGGAGAATCTTTCTTAACCCGGCCATCGGGACGATCATGATTCCTGTCTTATGTTTGCTCCAATAATTTAAAGCCTCAATCCGCTGGGCTTTTAACTCCGGGCTGGCAATCCCCATTTCCGCTGCAATTAACTCATTTGCAGGATACAAAAAAACTTCCGATTCTCCTGCAAGATTGACGATATCATCATATAGCTTCTGTGCCTGCAGAAGGTTGTGTGTTACAACCAGCATCGGCCTTCCCGAATGCTCATATATCGAAGACAAAAACAGGGTGCGTGCCGATCCTGATAATCCGGCAAGCATCTGCTCCCTTAGTCCTTCCTCTATTCCAGACAAGATGGAACTTACATCATCCTGCCGGCTAATAATCTCTTTAAGACCTAACATGAAAGCCCCTCCTATAACGAAAAGCGCAAGCGCCTCGATCACCCCCGACGAGCATAAGACGAGCCTCTCAGAAAGGCGTTCTTTGCCTTTTTGGAGGATTGGCTTATGACCTCGAGGGGGTAGGCGCTGGAGCTAGACAGTTCTCAACGTTCAAAGTTTCCCTTTATCTTTTAATAGCGCAAGCGCCTCGACTCCTCAATGGTACTGGCGCTGGAGCTAAATAGGATCAAAGTTACAAGGATTTTTATCTTAAAAAGCGCACAGGGCGCTCTGGCAGTTCAACCGCCAAAAAGCAGATGCCATTCCAGGCCCATCGAGCCAGATAACTGACAGTCTGCAAAATCATTTTAACTATTATTAATCTTACTAAATAAATTATGGATGCAACAAGAATCTATAGAACGGTTTCTATCAAAAACAATGATTGCCTCAAAGGAGAAATAGAAAAATGCTTTGGATCGTCTCCAAAGCTTGTTAATGAATAATGAAGTCCTGCTGATGATAATCCGGATTGCGTTCCAGTGATTCCTGGCAATCCTCACAGATTGCTTTCACATGCATATCTCCTGTTTTATCATAGGAGATCATTTCCTGGCGTTCCTGATCGTTGAGCTTATGGAAGCCAAGCTGCTCTGAATGAACAGAGCTGTTCTCTAAAGAACCAATCTTTGTTCCGCAATGACGGCAATGATAGTGGATAGCCATGCCTGTCCCTCCCGTTAAACTGTCCATAATTCTAGTATGGACTTCGGGCAGGGAAATTATTCATGCATCCGGCAGCTGCCGGCAAAGTAGAGATACATTATTCTATGATAAGATTGATAAAATATGAAGATTATTGATTAAAATCGTTCATTACCTGTAAAAATGGTCTTCTGAACCATTCCTCACAGGCATCTGCGCACTTTTTAGCCGTTTCGTCCATAATGTCCTGTTCTTCTTTAGAAAAGCGGCCCAGCACATAGTCAGGCACCTTCATGCCGCTTGGCGGACGGTCGATGCCAACTCGTATTCTGTTAAATTCCTGTGATCCCAGATGAGCGATTGTAGATTTGATCCCATTATGGCCACCTGCGCTCCCTTTCTGACGGAGCCGTATCTTGCCTACAGGAAGATCCAGATCATCATAAATGACCACAAGTTCGTCATCATTTATTTCGAAATAATCCATAACGGCCCGAATGGACTCTCCGGATAAATTCATATATGTAAGAGGTTTAAGCAGAAATACTTTCTCTCCGTTCACATAACCTGTGCCAAATACGCCTTTCAGCTTTGCCTGATTCAAAGGAATATTCAGCCGGTCCGATAAAACATCAATCACATCAAAGCCAATATTGTGCCTCGTCTTATCATATTGCTTGCCGGGATTCCCCAGCCCTACAATTAATTTCATTTTCTCACCCCATATTCGAAAAGCGCAGACGTCCAGTAATAACCTGGCGCTTGCGCTGAACTTATTCCATTCTCTTTTTCATTATAGTAGAAAGTGTGTTATTCGGTAAGAAGAATCTGCCGGAAGGTGTGCCGGGTTCAGACTCGGCTGCCTCTGCGGCATCTGATCCTGTCCGAATGTGAGCCTTATTCGGACTCGGTTGCTCTTTTTTCTTCTCTTTCTGTCCAAATGTGTCCCCTATTCGGACTCGGTTGCTCCTTTTTCTTCTCTTTCTGTCCGAATATGCCCTTTATTCGGACTCGGTTGCTCTTTTTTCTTCTCTTTCTGTCCGAATGTGCCCCTTATTTCGGACTCGGTTGCTCCTTTTTCTTCTCTTTCTGTCCGAATGTGTCCCTTATTTCGGACTCGGTTGCTCCTTTTTCTTCTCTTTCTGTCCGAATGTGTCCCTTATTCGGACTCAGTTGCTCTTTTTTCTTCTCTTTCTGTCCGAATGTGTCCCTTATTCGGACTCGGTTGCTCCTTTTTCTTCTCTTTCTGTCCGAATGTGCCCCTTATTCGGACTCATCGAATCCCTTTTACACTGCTTTTTTTTCTAATACCAAGCAAACAGGGGCTGGACATAATTGCCAAGCCCCTGCAAGAATAGCTTCCCTCGAGCTTATTCTTCACCTGTCTTATCTTCATCTGCTGTTGTTTCTCTGCCTTCTTCATTTTCAGGAGTGCCTGCTTCCTGTTCTTCACCGCTGTTAATTTCTTCTTCCTGTCTTGGAGGAAGTATGGATGCGATAACCTCGTCTTCTTCATTATTGATTTCATAGCCTCGATTGGCCTTGATATCAGCAACTGTTAAGGTCTCATTCACCTGCAGATTCGTTACATCCACTTCAACGGAAGATGGAATATTATTTGGTGTCGCTGTCACAGAGACTTCATGCATGGATTGCTGCATAACGCCTCCATCTTTTACTCCTGCTGCATCTCCAGTCAAGACGACGCGTACATCTGCAGTCATTTCCTTATTCATATCCACCGCAAGAAAATCTGCATGTACAATTGCATTTTTAATCGGATTGGACTGGTAATCACCAAGCACCACTTCATGTTTGCTGCCATCTACATCTAATGAAAATACGCCGTTTCTACCTACTTCCTTGATCGTCTTTAGAAAATCGGCTTCGCTTAAGTAGATGGATTGGCTTTGCAGCTTTGAACCATACACAACTGCCGGAATATTACCTTCTTTTCGCAGTGAAGTTAAGTTGGAGTTGCGTGAACCTTTTCTTTCTTTTGCTTGCAATACAGCTGTCATAAATACGTCCCCTTCCTCATTTAGAAAAATTCATGTCTATATAAAAAAATGCCCTAAAATGAGGAAGTCTAAACGTTTTTGTTTTTTCAGGTTTATTGTTTTTAGAAAGAACGCAGACCAGGCTTGCTTTACAGCAAGCCTGGATGGATTATTAAATTGCCGATCAATCAAAAAGAGTGCTGACAGATTGCTCTTCATGAACTCGGATGATTGCTTCACCGATTAGCGGTGCTACGGAAAGTTCGACAATCTTGTCTGTTTTCTTCTCTTCTGAAAGTGTGATTGAGTTTGTTACAACCAATTCTTTAATTGTTGAGTTTTCAATTCTTTCGATGGCAGGTCCAGATAGAACCGGGTGTGTACAGCATGCATAGACTTCTGATGCACCGTTCTCGATCAGGGCATTTGCTGCTAATGTAATCGTTCCGGCAGTATCAATGATATCGTCGATTAAGATGGCAGTTTTTCCATCAATGTTACCTACAATGTTCATGACTTCAGCCACATTTGGCCTTGGACGGCGCTTGTCAATGATGGCAATCGGCGCTTTTAAGCGATCAGCCATTTTACGCGCACGTGTTACACCGCCGTGGTCTGGAGATACAATTACGATGTCGCTATCCATCATTTTGTTCTTAAAGTAATCAGAAAGGATTGGCACACCCATTAAATGATCGATAGGAATATCGAAGAATCCTTGAATTTGCGGCGCATGCAGGTCAAGTGTAATCACACGGGTTGCACCAGCAGTTTCCAAAAGGTTTGCTGCAAGCTTAGCTGTAATCGGCTCACGTGCTCTTGCTTTGCGGTCCTGGCGGGCATAGCCATAATAAGGCATTACGATGTTAATGGTCTTGGCAGATGCACGCTTAAGAGCATCGATCATGATCAAAAGCTCCATTAAATGCTCATTGACAGGAGAGCTAGTTGACTGGATCACATATACATCGCATCCGCGGATGCTTTCTTCAATGTTAATTTGGATTTCGCCGTCGCTGAAGCGCGTTACGGAACATTTACCAAGCTCCACACCAATCACATTGGCGATTTCTGCAGCTAGCTTGCGATTTGAATTTAAACTGAACACCTTTAAGTTTGGATCTAAATACTGGTTTGACATTTTGGGCCTCCATCGAATTATTTCGGTTTATTTCTTAATGTTTAATTTTTGCGTGTAGTTTTCCTTGTTCACCTGGCGTGCACGGGCAATGGAAAGGGCTTCTCCCGGCACATCTTCAGTAATTGTCGAGCCTGCTGCCACATATGCACCTTCCCCGATCGTTACCGGTGCCACGAGATTGGAGTTGCATCCAATGAATACACCGTCTTCGATTTTGGTCAGGTACTTATTTTTGCCGTCATAATTGACAGTGATTGAGCCGCAGCCCAGGTTAACATCCTTGCCTACTTCTGCGTCGCCAATATAGCTCAGGTGAGAGGCTTTGCTTCCTTTTCCGAAAACAGACTTCTTCACTTCAACAAAGTTGCCGATTTTCACTTCATCATGAATATCTGATTGCGGACGAATGTGAGCAAACGGCCCAATATTCACTTGTGAACCGATATGGCTGTCATGAGCTGCAGACTGGCGGATCACTGTGCCTTCTCCAATATGGCAATCAGAAATTTCCGTATTTGGTCCGATCACACACTCAGAACCAATGATGGTATTGCCGGAAATGATGGTTCCAGGATAAAGAACTGTATCAGAGCCAATTTTCACATCCGCTCCAATATATGTGTTTGACGGATCGATAATGGTCACGCCATTACGCATATGTTCTTCATTAATCCGCTGTTTCATGAAGGATTCTGCCTGCGATAAGGCTACCCGGTCATTGACACCCAGGGTTTCGCCAAAATCAGCCGTCTGGTAAGCTGTAACGACTTCCCCTTCATTTTTCAAGATCTCAATCACATCCGGCAGGTAGTATTCACCCTGCACATTATCATTTGTAACTTTGTTTAAGGCTTCAAACAAAGCCTTATTATCAAAACAATAGGTTCCAGTATTGATTTCTTTTATCTTTCGTTCTTCCTCGGAAGCATCTTTCTGTTCAACGATTTTTTCAACCATTCCCATGTCATTTCGGATCACGCGTCCATATCCGAATGGATTTTCCGCATGGGCTGTTAAAATAGTCGCTTTTGCAGAAAGCTCTTCATGATGCTTGAAAAGCGCTTCCATTGTTTCATGTTTGATGAGCGGTGTATCTCCGCATACTACGAGCGTCACGCCCTCTTTGCCTTCAAGCATATCGCGGGCCTGCATAACGGCATGAGCGGTGCCCAGCTGCTCCTCCTGAAGAGCATATTTGCTGCTTGAGCCAAGCTGCTGCTCTACCATTTCCGCTCCATGTCCAGTAATGGTGACAATTTCTTTTATGTTAAGCTTTGTAACTTGATCAACAACATGTTGAACCATCGGTTTGCCGCAAACAGGGTGAAGGACTTTGTAAAGCTTTGACTTCATTCTTGTCCCCTGGCCTGCGGCTAAAATGACCGCGTATCGATTAGACATTTACAGGCCTCCAATTTAACCTTTTTATCCATAACGAATATATCTTAAATGGGCTCTTATTTCAAGAAATGATGACAAAGTACATATATTTGTCATTACCATTAACGGTATTTTCTGAAGAAATGGTTTAATATTTTTACAGGAGGGGTAATAAACAAGATAGAAAAAAGCCCTAAGCACCGCCAATAACAGGGGGTCTCAGAGCTTGAATTTTCACAGCTAAAATAAAAAAGAGCCTTACTTATGTAGCAGGCCCTTGTTGATATATTTTCTTAGGAAGCACCGGCTTCTTCAAATTCCACTTCTAATTCACCTAAACGGTGGTACTCGGCTAATACAGCCTCCTGGATTTTACCGCGCGTTCCTGAATTGATCGGGTGCGCGATATCTCTAAACTCCCCATCCGGAGTACGTTTGCTCGGCATAGCTACAAATAAGCCATTATTCCCATCGATCACACGAATATCATGAACAACAAATTCATGATCCAGCGTAATAGATGCGATTGCCCTCATTCGTCCATCCGTGTTAACGCGGCGTAATCTTACGTCTGTCACTTCCATTCTGTTCACCACCTTTTCGAGAAGATATAATCCTAATTGTATAAATTCAACATATTTCCTGAATCTCCTTCTTAGATAAAAAATATTTTTTGAATATTTTGTTCAAAATAAAATATTCACTGCTAAAGCACTTTTCTGTATTAAAAAACGCCCGTTCACATGAACGAGCGAAAATAAACGCGGTTATTTATTTTACGAGGGCTACCACTTCAATTTCAACCAATGCATCCTTTGGCAGGCGTGCCACTTCCACACAGGAGCGCGCAGGCTTGTGTGTGCTGAAATATTCCCCATACACTTCATTGATGGCTGCAAACTCGTTCATGTCCTTGATAAATACCGTTGCCTTTACAACGGTATCTAATGACGCGCCCGCTTCTTCAAGCACTGCCTGCAGGTTTTTAAATACCTGATGCGTCTGTTCTTTTACATCACCATCAACCATAACACCTTCTGCCGTAAGCGGAATTTGCCCTGAGCTATAGAATAGGTTATTTACTGTAATTCCCTGAGAATATGGCCCAATTGCTGCCGGCGCGTGATTCGTTTGAATGACTTTCATGAATTCTCCCCCTAAAAAATATGATTATTTTTTAAAATAGTTGCCTTCACTTACATTGATTTTCTTTTCCCTCACGTCAACATCGGATAGACGCACAAGAGAAAGGTACTCGTCAACCAGCCGTTCTTCTGCTTTTTCTGCCTCGACCAGGACAGCAATGCCAGCGAGGTTTGCTTTGAATTCTTCCAGCATGCTGACCATGCCATTAACCGTTCCGCCTGCTTTCATAAAATCGTCAATGATTAAGACATTGGATCCCTCTGCCAGGCTTCTTTTTGAAAGAACCATGGTCTGAATCCTTTTGGCGGAACCTGACACATAGTTAATGCTTACCGTGGATCCTTCTGTCACCTTGCTGTCCCGTCTGACGATAACAACGGGCACATTGAGATAATTAGCTGCAGCATAAGCAAGGGGAATCCCTTTTGTAGCTACCGTCATGACCACATCAACAGGTTTATCTGCAAAGGCTGAGGCAAAGAGCCTTCCTGCACGCTGTACAATTAAAGGGTCTCCAAGAATGTCTGTCATATAAAGATAGCCGCCGGGAAGAAGCCTTTCCGGACTGGCAATTAAGCTGCAGAGCTCATCTACAAATGGCCGGGCTTCATCATCGGTTACTTTAACATGAAACTTTACGCCGCCTGCTGCTCCGGAAACGGTTTGCAGCGTGCCGATTCCTCTTTGCTCAAATGTTTCTTTGATGATTGTGAGATCTTCACTGATCGAAGACTTGGCAGAACCATACCTTTCTGAAAAGAAAGTTAAGGATACCAGCTGACGCGGATGGTTCAATAAATAATTGGTCATATCTATTAACCGTTCGCTTCTGCGAAATTTCATTGTGGAACCCCCATTTAAATCCGAATATTTTAACGATAATATACCATTAATATACGGATTTAATCAAGCTTATGTCTTTCTCCGAGCATTCTGACCGCAAAAACCTGGTCGCAAAAACCTCTAAGGCCATTATAAATCCGATGCATTCTTGAATCATGATGCACAAGCCCAAAGACGGTCGGTCCGCTGCCGCTCATCAGAACAGCATCCGCACCAAATCGTTTCATCTGTTCTTTTATCTGCAGCACCTCGGGATGCATATTTAGTGTTACATCCTCCAGAACATTCCCCATGTTCCGGCAGACATCATTGTAGCTGCCGGCATTAATCGCTTCGATCATTCCTGCAGTATTCGGATGCTGTACCTGCTCTACATCCAGTCTTCTATAAACGTCAGCAGTCGATACGCCAATGAACGGCTTAGCCAGTATGACCCAGCAGGTTGGAGGAGCAGGAAGCTCCTGAATCTTTTCTCCTCTTCCTGTAGCTAAAGCAGTTCCTCCGTATACACAAAAGGACACATCAGAACCGATTTCCGTCCCGATTTCGGCAAGCTCATCCAATGAAAGCCCCAAATCCCACAGCTTGTTAAGGCCTCTTAGAGCTGCGGCTGCATCACTGCTGCCTCCAGCAAGTCCCGCAGCAACCGGGATTGCTTTTTCTATTGTAATGGATACACCTTTTTTCACTTGAAACCGTTCCTTAAGAAGGTGTGCAGCCTGATATGCCAAATTTCGCTGATCATCCGGAACAAATCGGTTATGAGAGATTATCCTTATCTCGTCCTTATCTAAAAGTGTTAATTCCAGGCGGTCTGCCAAATCAATCGTTGTCATTATCATTTCCACTTCATGATAGCCATCTTCCCGTTTATGTAAAACATCTAATGACAAGTTGATCTTAGCAGGCGCCTTCACCATGACCTTCAACATTTCCACCTACTTCTTTCCTCTAAATCGGACTCCTGTCCAGCTCCATTAAGCGAAGCTCTTTGGCCTGCCGGCTCATTCTAAAGGGAATGCCATACATTCATTCAGTATTGACTTTATTTTAACCGGCAATAAGCGGCAGTATTGTGCTTTTCTTCTAGAGCGTCTCCATTTTTTGTCCTATTTTACCACAAATTAAACAGAAAAGCGCAATGGCTTGGAATATAAGGGTTAACACTATTTAATAAAAGGAAAAGCCGAAGCATAAGCTTCGGCTGACGCAGTGCATATTAATGCTTAAACATAATCTGTGCGAATGCTATTTGTTAAGAAGGTTCTGCTGTGCGATTTCAATAGCCCGCTTAACCATATTGCCGGCATCTTTGGCACGGATGCCGCCCCATCCTTCCTTTTGGACCACATCATAAAAGCCAAGCTCTTTCGCAATTTCTTCTTTTAAACCGTCTGACATAACGCCCCGTCTTCTGCCCAACATTAACATCCCCTTTCGCACTGCGGTATGTATAGTATGTGAAAGGGGCCTTTCATTCATGAAAAAAGGCAAACAAAAAGCAGTAAACAATTTGTTCACCGCCCGCTGTCATATATATTAGCTTAAAGCAACCTGTCCTGATGTGTCTTCATAGAATGTAATTTGAACCGTTTCTGTTAAAACATCTGCATAGCTGTAAGATACCCGTTCAAATGCATTTTCATCCTGATCTAACTCAATCACAAATACTGAAGGATACGTTTCTGCCAGAACCCCTGAGCGTTCAATGGTCTTTCTGCGCCCGCCATTTGCTTTTAGCAGGAGCCTTTTCCCAAGATTTGAATCAAGAGCTTTTTTAATATCTGATAATGTTTTTGCCATTCGGTCCACCTCACTATGTTAAGTATATCACACTGACACAATACTGTCAAACAAAAATATAAATTATAACAGTGTTTAAAAATAAATGTCAATATGTTTTGTTCTACTTTTTCTTCTAATTTTCAACAATTTTAGGATTACCTTAAATGGCAAAGATTATGTATGGTTTTTGAAAGCCTTATAAGACTGCACTTCATTACCTGGGAAATAGTCGAATAACATTGCGCGAAATTCCTCGAAAAAACTTAATAAATTCTTGTTTCCAGGGGAAAAGCATAAAAAAACAAGCCGCTATATAACGCAAACGGCCTGCTGATTAGGATTCGTTTAAATCATCGTCATTGTAAGGCATTCCTGTTCTCAGTACTCCCCGGGTTTCTATTCCTCCGAGCCCCTTTTCACCTGTTAATGTATTTCTTAAAATATCCCATAAATTGATTCTTTCCATAAATGGAGTAAGGCTGACTTTCGCAACAATGTATACAGGGTCAAGGGCATGGATATTCACCCTGGAAGGAGAACTGGCAAAGTTGGCACCCGCATGGATCAGCGACTCGAAATGGGACTGGCATGCTCCGGCAAAAATGACAAGCTGATCAAGGTGCGGTATTTTTTTGCGTGCTTCCCTCACTGTCTGTACAAACTCCCTGGAGTGCCTGTAAGCATTGATATCCGATTTTTTCCCCTTTGCCTTCGAATATGCATCATGACCTGTTACAACCAGAATATCAGGCCTGTAATGATCGATGAGCTGTCCGATTTTCATCGGCATTTCCTTTTCATTGCAATGGATTCCTGTTACGGGTATGCCTATTTTTTCATAGACACTTAAACATTTCTTTAAATAAGAAGGATCACCATCCAGGTGAAGCACCCTGCCTGGTATCTGAAAATAGTTAAGCGTCTTGCTGTAGCCGTCAGTCACCTCATACTCCTGCTTCTCCCTCAATAGAGCGAGGTCCTGCCTGAAAAGCTGGAAGGACTGTTCCTCAAGCGACCTATACTCCTGCTCAAGCTTCATCCTCTGCGCCTGGTTAATGACGATTAAATCCTCACAGGGAGCATCCGCAACTAGACGAATATCCTCTCCGAATAATACGGCCATTTTTTTGCCGCCCTGTTCTTTAATATCAATCACGCGGAATAAAATATCACAGTGATAAGAAATTCTTCCGACGATATCCATCGTATTTACAGTCAATGTCGTCACTCCAATTGCCCGAGGGTAAACACGGGCTGCTTCTGATCTATTGTTTGTGATTTATTATTTATGTCATAAATTATGCATTCGTCTATAAACATGTGCGTAGAATTAGAAAAGCGGAAGCGCCTTGCCGGCTCCCGACTTCACGAGGGGGCAGCATTCATCTTAAAAGCTATGCTATAGCCGTGCAATGATAAGGCTGACGAGGAGTTCCTTGTGGTGCTGGCCAGTTATTGCCGTTCATAATTTGAGGCAAAAAAAAAGGCCCGCTGTTTTCAGCAGGGCTTCATTTTTTACGAAAAATGCGGCAGCAGGGCATCGCTCAATCGGGCAAATTCTTCGATGGATAGAGTTTCCCCTCTTCTGCCAGGCTCGACATTGGCTTGTTCAAGAGCGGAGAGAATCTGTTCCTTCTTTTGTTTTCCTCCAGGAAGCTGGCTTGTTAAATTATTCAGCAGAGTCTTGCGTCTTTGTGCAAAGCTTGCTTTTGTCACCTGGAAAAAGAAGGATTCGCTTTTCACCGTCACTGCAGGCTCTTTGCGCTTCGTCAGTTTAATGACGGCTGAATCCACATTCGGCTGCGGAACAAAGACCGTCTTCGGCACGATCATGGCCGTTTCAGCCTCTGTATAGTACTGGACAGCAATGGAGAGTGAGCCGTACTCTTTCGTCCCAGGACGGGCTGAAATTCTGTCTGCTACCTCTTTCTGGAGCATACAGACGATTCCCCTGATCGGAAGCTTGTCCTCGAGCAGTTTCATGATAATCGGTGTTGTAACATAATACGGAAGGTTGGCGACAACCATAATATCATCAAAGCCCTCAAACTCCCGTTCAATCGCTGTCTTAACATCTGCCTTCAATACATCTTCATTGATGATGGATACATGGGAATATGGCGATAAAGTTTCCTCTAAAATAGGGAGCAGCCGCTGGTCAATTTCAAAAGCAAGCACCTTTTTGCTTCTCCGGGCCAGCTGTTCAGTCAATGCCCCAATTCCAGGTCCTATTTCAATGGCGCCCGACTCTTCCTTTAAATCTGCATGATCGACAATTCTTCGGAGAATATTCGTATCGATCAAGAAGTTCTGTCCCAGGCTTTTCTTAAAAGAAAATCCGTATTTATCCAAAATCGCCCGTGTTCTGGCTGGCGTTGCAATATCTTTATGCATTTTGTTCCTCCTTGCGAATAGCTTCGATTGCCTCAGCAAAATCTTTCTGGCTGATCTGAAACATCATTAAGCGCTTATGAAGCTGCTTGCCGTTTGTGTAGCCGATTTTGAGAAGTCTGCCAAGCTTTTCTCTTCTTTCCTTGGCGCCTTCTCCGCCAATCAGGCCTGCGGTTACCAGGTCTTCCTGGGTAATGGTTTCTTCATATGTTTCCTGCATAACCTGGGCGTCCTTTAATGCCTGGCGGATCATTTCAGGCGATGCGTGCTCAACGCCCACTCCTCTGCCATGCTTTTGGAGGGCATCCGCTTTTTCTATAAAGGCATGCTTGCATCCGGGTACATCATTGGTGATCGTATTCCGGATTTTTTGGCCAGGAAAATCCGGGTCTGTGAATACGATTACCCCTCTAGTTTTCTGGGCAAGCTTTATTTTTTCAATGGTTTCCTGATTTATGGCAGATCCATTGGTTTCAATTGTATCGGCATCCAGGGCTCTTTTGATCGCCGCTGTATCATCCTTGCCTTCAACAACGATAATTTCTTTGATTTTCATACTTCCTCCATGAAAAATAAAATATAAAAAAAATGAAAAAAAATTGAAACATTTCTGTAATGTAATTCGTCTAAATAGATGTAAGAAGAATATAGTAATAAAGAATAGTTCTTATTATATATGATGCAGCTGAGAAATGAAAAATGTTAATTATTAACCTTCTCTGCAAGGAAATAAAAAATGCAGGGAAAGCCCCTGCATCAATAAAAATTAATTCAATATTTTAATCTTTACGGTCTTTCTTCCCCATTTGTAAGCTTCTGATTTGGAGGAGAAGAATACATCGATTTTGTTGCCTTTAATAGCACCGCCTGTATCTGCTGCAACGGCATAGCCATAACCTTCAACATAGACCTTCGTTCCAAGTGGAATGACACTTGGATCAACAGCTATTACCTTAGCACCCGGATTGGCACGCAGATCCAAGCCAGTAGCAGTTCTGCCTGAGCATCCGCTGCAATTGGCCGTATAGGCTGTTGATGATACATATATTTCTTTTCCGCTAGCCTTGCTGCTTGTTCCGCGGGAAACCACCTGTGTTGCTGCAGCCACCTTTGTTCCGACAGCTACTACCTTATCCTGCTTTTCTTTCACTTGCTTTTCACTGATCAGCTTTCTGGAAACTTCTTTGCCATTCTCCAGGACGACTTCAAATTCTTTCGTCTTTAGGCCTTCTTTTCCAGCATTCATCACCTTTTCAGTGCCTTTAGCCAAGCTATTATCCTTCTTTGTCACAACTGCGAAATTAATTGGTTCTTCCACTACATCGGTGACTTTTTCAACTCGAATGACTTTTATGATGTCATCGGCTTTGACTGTCTCTTCCAACTTTGGTTCAACACGGTCTAAATCATTAATCTTGATTCCCTGCTGTGATAAAAAGTCAGCGACCGTAGTCGAAGTTGACCAAACCTGCTTCTCTTTGCCGCCATGATTAAGCGTTAAAGCGAATGCTTTCTCTACTTGAATTTCAAGGTTGCTTTTAATTTTATCCTCTGGCTTTGGCTGAACCTTATCATGTTCAGTCAGAGTAATATTCTGTTCTTTTAAAACGTCTCCGACCGTCTTTGCAGCCGTCCAAATCGTTTTCTTCTCGTTATCTGTTACAACGTTCACCTGTTTAGCCGGTTCATAGACAATTTCTGTATTGTCCTTAACCTCTGTGTTTACCGAGGGAAACACATAATCTTCTGAGCGAAGTGAAATATCTAGATCATCGAATATATCTTGAATCGTTGATGCATGCGTTTTGATGACTTTCTCTTGGCCATCTATCGTCAGTGCTACTGTTTTCTTTGTCGTTTCATATGCAATGAAACCGCAGGCAGCAGCAAAGACTACTAAACTAGCAGAAAAAATGGCCAATTTCTTTTTACTCAAAGACTTGGATAACAGGTTTTTCATGTTTTGAATCACGATGAAAAACGCCTCCTTTTCTCTCGGAGTGATTATATAGAGTATCTTGCCGACTGTCAACTCTTTCAATTTTCCAGCTTCCGAAAGGCTGGTGAATGCAGGCATTGGGCTATGATTGCCTGAATCCATAGAACTGCACTCTATCTCTATGTATGAAAGACAGCTCCTCTCTATGCATGCCTTCTTGCAAATGCCCCGTTTTCGATGATGCTTGCCTTGGATTTATACTTTTCCACACTCATCTGAAAAATCCTTCTTTTTTTGATTTAGGGATTTTTACGTCTTTTTGGTAATCCCTTATTTTCTGCCGATCAGGCGTTCAGCAAGCGGGAGCACTTCCGGAAGTACCTCAAGTTTTCAGACTGCCGGTTCTCTATCTGTCACGCTCCTCAACTTGCAGCAAACGCCTTCCGCTCGATCGGCAGGGGTGCTGGAACAGCACTTTTTCGAACTTTCTAGCTTCCGCTTTTCTAGTAAATGGCAAGCCCTCTCGTAAACGTATTTCCTATTATGCAAAAAAAACAGGATAAAGGAAAGAGAGACTTATCGACATGGTTATCCTATGAGAAGAAAGAGACATGTAGAACTTTTTAGAATCAGAAAAAATTTGGACAAGCTCCCACAGGTTTCGACAAAAAGAGATATCAGTTTATGCCGAATAATTTTTTTGCATTTTCTGTGGTTGCTTGTGCAACTTCTTCTACCGAAAGTCCTTTTATTTCTGCAATCTGTTCTGCAACTAGCTTGACATAACTAGGTTCATTCCGTTTTCCTCTGAATGGATGAGGAGTAAGATAGGGACAGTCTGTTTCAATCAATAGCTTTTCAAGCGGAATAACATCGGCTACTTCTTTTGGCTTTTTTGCATTTTTGAATGTCACCGGACCTCCAAGTGAAATAAAAAAGTTCATATCCACACACTCTTTGGCAATTTCAGGGCTGCCGCTAAAGCAATGCATGATGCCTCCTACTTCTCCCGCTCCTTCTTCCTTAAGGATTTCGACTATATCGGCTGTCGCATCACGGTTATGGATAACGATGGGAAGCTTAACTTTTTTCGCAAGACGAATCTGCTTTCGGAAGACTTCTTGCTGAATATCCTTTGGAGACTTGTCCCAATAATAATCCAGGCCCATTTCTCCCAGTGCAACCACTTTTGGATGGCTGGAAAGCTCTTCAATCCACTGAAGATCATCCTCTGTCATATCGATGGCATCAACCGGATGCCATCCTACACTTGCGTAGATGAAATCGTATTTCTCAGTCAGCTCCATCGCTTTCTCAATAGTTGGACGGTCAAACCCAACGACCACAATGTTGGAAATTCCTTCATCAAGGGCCCTGTCAATCACCTCTTGTAAATCCTCGTTATATTGTTCGGCATTAAGGTGTGCGTGTGTGTCGAAAAACATCAAAAAACTCCTTTTTCTCCATATTATTTTTCTATTACTATTATGTCAGTCATGTAACAAAAATAATGTGATAACAAAATGGTTCGAATTAAATAAAATCACCTAAAATTACTTTTTAAGAATATTTTTTTCCAAAAATAAAAAACATAGAAATGCCCACGGTATACGCTTAACACTTCTATGTTTTTATTTTAAACAGGAGAAATAAATAATATTATTTTACCCTTGCACCCAATGGAAGGGATTCAGCGATTGTGGCAAGTGAAAGTTCTCCGTCTTTTCCTCCTGCTAAAATCATTCCTTCTGAAAGCTCACCGCGAAGTTTAACAGGCTTTAAATTTGTGACGCAGATGACTTTTCTGCCGACCAGGTCTTCCGGTTTATAGTATTTGGCAATCCCGGAAACGACCTGGCGCTTTTCATAGCCAAGATCAAGCTGTAACTTTAAGAGCTTATCAGCTTTTTTCACCGGTTCAGCCTGAATGACCTGAGCCACTCTTAAATCGACCTTCATAAAGTCATCGATTGTGATTTCCTCACTATCCGGCTTTTCCTCTGCTTTTGCTTCCACTTTAGGAGCAGATCCCTGCATTTTGGTTTTAATGAACTCGACTTCTTCATTAATATCCAGGCGAGGGAAAATCGGTTCTCCCTTTAATACCTTTGTGCCTTCAGGAATCAGGCCGAATGTTTCAAGGCTTTCCCAGGATGTTAATGCTTCTTCGTTTATATTCAGCTGTGAGAATACTTCTTTTGGCGTACGTGTCAGGAATGGCTGCAGAAGCACTGCGATTCTGCGCAGGGATTCCGCCAGATGAGCCATTACACTCGCAAGTTCTTCTCTTTTCTCTTCCTCTTTGGCAAGAGCCCAAGGCTGCGTTTCATCTATATATTTATTCGTTCTGCTGACAAGCTGCCAAACTGCAGATAGGGCAACAGAGAACTCCATTTTTTCCATAGCTTCCTCATATTTGGAAACCGTCTCACGGTTCATTTGCAGCAGCTGCTGGTCAAACTCTCCGTCTGAATCTTTATATGCCGGAATGACACCGTCAAAATATTTATTAACCATCGCAATCGTCCGGTTTAAAAGGTTTCCTAAATCATTGGCAAGATCAAAGTTGATTCTTTCCACAAAACCTTCTGGCGTAAACACTCCGTCTGCGCCGAATGGCACTTCGCGAAGCAGGTAATAGCGAAGAGCATCAAGACCATATCGGTCGATAAGGGTAACAGGATCCACTACATTTCCTTTTGATTTGGACATTTTTCCGTCCTTCATCAAAAGCCAGCCATGAGCAAACACTTTTTTAGGAAGAGGCAGATCCAATGCCATCAGCATGATTGGCCAGTAAATTGTATGGAAGCGCACAATTTCCTTCCCTACCAGGTGTACATCGGCAGGCCAATAGTTCAGATACTTGGAATCATCATCTGTTCCATAGCCAAGCGCTGTGATGTAATTTGATAGTGCGTCGATCCATACATAAACAACATGCTTTGGATTATTCGGCACTTTCACTCCCCAGTCAAAAGTGGTCCTGGATACCGCCAAATCCTCGAGACCCGGTTTAATGAAGTTATTGATCATCTCATTCTTACGGGATTCAGGCTGTATGAAAGATGGGTTTTCTTCATAATACTGCAGAAGCCTGTCAGCGTACTTGCTTACCTTAAAGAAATAGGATTCTTCTTTAACTTTATGAACGGGACGTCCGCAGTCAGGGCAGTTTCCATCTACAAGTTGCCGTTCTGTGTAATAAGACTCACATGGTGTACAGTACCAGCCTTCATATTCGCCAAGATAAATGTCACCCTGTTCTACAAGCTGAGCGAAGATTTTTTCTACGATCTGCTTATGTCTGTCCTGAGTAGTACGGATAAAGTCATCATAGGAAATATCGAGCTTCTTCCAGAGATCCTGGATGCCGGCGACAATTTCATCTACGTACTGCTGCGGTGTTACCCCTTTTTCTTCTGCCTTCTCCTGAATCTTCTGTCCATGTTCATCCGTACCTGTCAGGTACATAACGTCAAAGCCGCGCATGCGCTTGTAGCGTGCCATTGCATCTCCGGCAACAGTTGTATAGGCATGCCCTATATGTAAATTTCCGCTAGGATAATAAATTGGAGTGGTTAAATAAAACGTCTTTAATTTGTCCTCCACAAGATTCCCTCCCTCATTTTTTAAGAAAGCATGGGGTGCATATATATATGCAGCTATGCTTTTGTCTGACTCATAATGGATACTAAGAAAAGCGCAAGCGCCTTGGTCACGATGGAACGCAGACTAAAAACTCCACGTCCTGTGGCAACGTCTGCATGACCCCCATCCTGGGGGCCTCAAGCACAAGACGAGCCTCACGGAAAGGTGTTCTTTACCTTTTTGGGAGGCTTGGCTTGTGACCTCGAGGGGGTAGGCGCTGGAGCTAGACAGTTATCGAAGTTCAAAGTTATACTTTCTTATCTCTGTAAAAAAATCCCGCCCAATTTGGACGAGAGTATTAATCAGAAAATCGTGCCGTTTTGGGCCTGCTAAATCAATATTTTACAAGAAGTTATATTCGTCAGCATAACCTCTTATACCATCAAAATATACCTAAAAACTTGAAATTGTGCAACCAATAGGCAGAAAGGGATGGCAGGATTTTTCTTAAATTAAATTTTTTTATTTACTAACCCTAAAAAAGGAAATTAACTTTCGAATATTATTATAGTAAAAGTATAAATATTGTAGAATTTTGTCGAAATGTCGAAAAGAGTCATATTACTAATTTTTGTTTGGTTCTTCCTCCTTTCTATATTAAACCTTCTTAATTTCTTAAAAAACGTTGTTATATCAACCCTTCAACTTATATCCTAAAATTTTCTATTTTAATTCAAAATAAAGTAATTGACGTATATGGGAATGGCTGGTATTATAAATGTAATAAAGATTTTGTCGAATAATGACGAAACAACATAGATAGAGAAAAATATTATTGGAGATTTGAGAGGAGACTTTTATTATGAAATCCACAGGTATTGTTCGTAAAGTTGATGAGCTTGGCCGCGTAGTTATCCCTATTGAATTAAGACGTACACTTGGAATTGCTGAAAAGGACGCTTTGGAAATCTACGTTGATGACGAAAGAATCATCCTTAAAAAGTACAAGCCAAACATGACTTGCCAAGTTACTGGGGAAGTATCTGATGAAAATATCTCATTAGCAAACGGCAAATTAATTCTAAGCCGTGACGGTGCAGAACAGCTGTTAAAAGAAATTCAAAACACTTTTGAATTAGCAAAATAATAATGAAGAAAAGCTTCTCACGCGTGTGAGAAGCTTTTTTACTAGCTGCCTTATTCCTCAATATGATAAGCATGATAAACATCCCGCTTATTTATTCCCCGGTCTTTTGCCGTTTGCTTAATGGCTTCTTTGCTCGATAGTCCAGTTTCTTCTATATAATGTCTAACATGATCTTCAACCGAAAGATTCTCCCACCAAGCTGTTTCTTCATCCTGCACAGCCTCGGAAGTTCCTTCAATAATAATCACAAATTCTCCTCTTACCTCTCCATTTGAGGCCCATTCCATTGCTTCTGCTACAGTTCCCCGGATAAATTCTTCATATTTCTTCGTCAGTTCGCGGCATAACACGATATTCCTGTTCCCCATAATATCCGACATCAGCGAGAGGGTTTCCTTCAGGCGGTGGGGAGCTTCATATAAGATGATGGTTGCGTTCAGCTTCGAGAGATTTTCCAGCTCCTGTTTCTTCAGTTTCTTCTGCCTGTTCAGGAAACCGTAGAAATAAAAGGGCTGTGTATCAATGCCGGAAGCAATCAGGCCGGTCAGGGCAGCATTCGCACCAGGAAGGGGCACCACTGTCAGCTTTTCTTCAGCAGCCGCCACTACAAGATCAAAGCCCGGGTCTGAAATCGCAGGCATTCCTGCATCACTGACAAGGGCAATCTTTGCGCCATTGGCCACTTTGTCAAGCAGCTTCTGCCCGCTTGCCTCCTTATTATGTTCGTGATAGCTGATAATGGGTGTTGCAATATCAAAATGATTACAGAGCTTCTTCGTATTGCGCGTATCCTCCGCCGCAATAAAGTCAGCTTCCTTCAGAATCCTAACTGCTCTGAAACTCATATCTTCCAGATTGCCGATCGGAGTCGGGACTAAATAAAGGATTCCTTTTGTTTCTTCGTGTTCAAAGCTTTTTTGCTGCCACATATGTACCACCAGCCTCTTTCATTAAAAACTCTTCTTTCTTTTTCCGGGGCCATTGCTTAAATTCATATTCGGCTCTCATCGCTTCGCCCTTTTCAGAAAAGGATCGAAAGAAGACCAGGTCCACCGGCCCTCTGCCTCTTGTATACTTCGCCCCTTTTCCTTCATTATGGGCCTTCACCCGTTTTTCAAGATCATTGGTATAGCCCGCGTACAAGCTGCCATCACGGCAATGGAGAACGTAAAAATAATGGCTATTCTCCATATAAAATCTCTCTCATTTCAGATGTGTATTCATTTTCTTCATTATATACAAATAAAGGAGGCAGGATTTTCAGGTCCGGATTTCCGTTTTTGACCGCCTCAATCAGCAGGGTATTCGCTTCTTTTCCGGCCTTCGGATAGACGAATTGCACCCTTTTCGGCTCAAGCTTATACTTGCGCATCAGCGTGACAATATCCAGGAACCTGCCCGGCCTGTGCACAAATGCCACCTTGCCTCCCTGTCTCGCCAGCCCGCTTGACGCTTTAATCGCGTCCTCCAGTGTACAGAGAATTTCATGGCGGGCAATCGCCAAATGTTCATTCTCATTGATTTCCTCCCGGGAAGGTGTAGGAAAATAGGGCGGGTTGCAGGTCACAACATCAAATTTTCCATAACCTAAAACCTGATGTATTTCTTTAATATCTCCGTGAATCATCTTAATCCGCTCTTGAAGCTTATTGTATTCAATGCTTCTGACCGCCATATCATGCAAACGTTCCTGAATTTCTACGCCTGTAATGGCCCCCTTTGTTCTTGTGCTTAAAAAAAGCGGTATCACGCCATTTCCGCTGCACAAATCAATGAGATTGCCTTTTTGAATCGGCACATATACAAACCGGGCCAGCAGGACAGCATCCAGTGAAAAAGAAAAAACGGCCGGGCTTTGAATAATTCTCATATCTTCAGCCAGCAAATAGTCCAGACGTTCCCCTTCTTTTAAAAAATCCATTCTTGATCCTCCATGCTTCTCTGATTCTTTGCTTCTATGGAAAAATAGCCTTCCCATCATCAGGAAGGCTAAAATTTACTTCTTATTCAGGAAAGACAAGCAAAACAGACAGTCTCCCTCTTTTCGAGGGCTGCCGAAATGGAGATTGCAAATATGAAACCCTTCCTGATAAAGGCGGGCAAGGTTATCATAGCCCTCTCCAATATCAATTACCTTATCATCATCGGCAGACTGCTCTGATTTGCCTTTTTTCGCCGATGTGCTTTCCTTTTCCGCAGATATGTCTAAATGGCGTCTTAAATGTTCATTTTCCAGCTTCAAAGAGTTATTCTCTTCAAGTATTTCTGCCAAATGCTGCTTTAACTCACCAAGCTGCTGATATAACTCTCCAATTTGGGTTTCCATATTACTCACTGAGTCAAAGATTTCTTTTTTATCCACGACTTCCACCTCTTAATCTGTGGACTGAACTGATACAGCACCTTGTTTTAAAATTTCATCCAGTGTATATTCGAGGACTCGCTCCGCTTCTTTCACATCAACCTGCAGAACACGCTCCAATATATTCAAGCCTACCACTTTTCCAGCTCCATCAGGGGTCTGAATCCATTCCCCAAGGTCCGGAAGCTGTTCCTTTGCTGCTTCGTACTCATCATTTTCATACTTCAGGCAGCACATTAAGCGTCCGCACAATCCTGATATTTTCGTTGGGTTCAACGATAGATTCTGGTCCTTTGCCATTTTGATGGATACAGGATCAAAATCACCAAGGAAAGTGGAGCAGCAGAGCATTCTTCCGCATGGGCCAATTCCGCCCAGCATTTTTGCTTCATCCCTCACACCAATCTGGCGAAGTTCTATCCTTGTCCGGAAGATGGCTGCGAGGTCTTTGACAAGCTCGCGGAAATCAACCCGGCCATCAGCCGTAAAGTAGAAAATGACCTTATTTCGGTCAAATGTATATTCAACATCGACCAGCTTCATATCAAGCTGATGTGTATGGACCTTTTCACAGCAGACCTCATATGCTTCCTTGGCCGCCTGCTTGTTCTCCTCGACAATCATGCGATCCTTTTGATCTGCAATACGAAGAACCTTTTTTAATGGGAGGACAACATCATGTTCATCGACCTGCTTCGGGGCAATTACCACTTTTCCGTATTCTACGCCTCGGACAGTTTCGACAATGACAAAGTCATCCTTTTGTATTGAGAGATCTCCGGGATCAAAATAATAAATCTTGCCCGCTTTTTTAAAGCGCACTCCTACTACATCATACAAAGGAAGATCCCTCCTGCAATTTTAACACAAGCTGTTCCATCAACAGCTGCGGATTCATATTTGCCTGTAATTTTCTTTTGGCTTCCAAAACAGCCGTCATCTGTTCCGTCAGACGCTTTGTAGAAGATTGCAGTGCAAACTGCTCTAAACGATTTCGTTCGTTCAGATGGACAACCTGGTCTTGTTTCCCAAGCTGAATATATAGTAAATCTTTAAAAATAAGAAGTAATAGATCCAAGCCGCGATCAATCTGCTCTTTTTCTTTAAAGTGCAAGAACCAATCCTCCTGCAGGGCAACCATCGCCTCAAGCGGATTCTTCTTCACCACTTCATATAATTTTAACACTATTTTTTGTGCTTGTACAAACCAATCATCAGAACTATATTGCAAAGCCTCATCCAAATTATTGGTAATTTGTGCAAATAATGGTGCCTGGGCAGGATCCACTCCATTATTTTTTAATTGCTGAATCATTTCTGCAGGAGATAATGGTTTAAAAGAAATGGTCTGGCAGCGGGATAGAATAGTAGGAAGCATCTGCTGCGACTGCTCGGTAATAAGCACAGCGGTCGTCTCTGCATGGGGTTCCTCCAGGAATTTAAGCAAACTGTTGGCAGCGTTAACTGTCATTCTATCAGCATGTACAATCACATAAAGCTTGCGTTTAGATTCCACCCCGGTCTTTGAAAACTCTTCCTGCAGGCTTTGAATCTGACTTTTTTTGATAGAAAGCCCGTCCGGCTCAAGGATATGAACATCAGGGTGATTGCCGCTGTTGATCCTCTTACAGTTTGAACATGTTTCACATGGAACATACCCATCAAGCGGCTCAAGACAGAATCGGCTTTTCGCCAAAAGCATGCTTGCTTCCCGCTTTCCCGTTCCTTTCATCCCTTCAAATAAGTAGGCGTGGGCCAGCCGATCCTTCTCTATGCTATTTTTAAACATTTTCAATACAACTGGCTGTATGACCTCCAGCTGTTCCCACGTTTTTCCCACAATGATCACTCACTTACATATATATATTTATTAAAAGTCCCTTAATCTCGCCGACTTTCCCCAGTATATCGATAGATGATTCTTCTTTTTTCATTAGTTCATCCGTCAGCTCTGACAGCTTTTCATCAACCGTTTCTACTACTTTCAGAGACCGGCCCTGTCCATGCTGGTTCCAGCTGTGCGATTGCTTCAGCTCCATCCCAAAGTCAACGGCTTCCTTCACAAACCGCTTCACAAGCGTTTTAAATTTGGCTAAATCCTTAAAGGTTCTGGAGCGCGCCAGCCGTTCTCCAGCGGCATCTATATCCTTCAACAGACCCTGAAGCTGAGAAGCCTGCATTTTCTGGTCCTGCTTCTGTACCATTTCAGAAAATTTAACGCCGCTTCCGGCCGCCTGCTTCTGCTCATTGCGGACATTTTCCATCTTGAGCCGAAGTTCCTGATTAATTTTCATACCTAATCCTCCGCAAAGGGTCTTAAGCTCCCTTTGAATGTATTAAAAATGGTGGAATTGTTCAACCGGCAGGACAAATACCGTCGCACCGCCAACTTCGACTTCTACAGGGTAAGGCACATAAGAATCCGCATTTCCGCCCATTGGCGATACAGGTGCTACCAGCTGATCTCTAGCTCTGCAATTTTCTTTAATTATCTGCAGGGCTCTCTCCACACGGATATCCTCTGTCCCAATCATGAACGTTGTATTGCCTGATTTCAAGAATCCGCCCGTGCTGGCCAATTTTGTCGCACGAAAATTATTGTCAACCAACGCATTCATTAGCTTATTGCTGTCCTGATCCTGAATGACTGCCAGAATTAATTTCATAAGCCCATCCCCTTTACAAGTTTTTGATCCGTTTTATCTTACTTTTATTATATCAATTATTTTATCTTCAAGCAGAAATTAAGGGAATACCGGAAAAATTATTTTGAAAACTGGCCAGCAAGTTTATTAAAAAAGCCTTAAAGAGATATAATCTTTAAGGCGAATTTTTATATTAGTTCTTTCAGCTTGCGCTCCGCCTGCTGATACACTTCCTCCACTGGCCTCGATGCATCGATTTTAGTGATGCGCTCCGGGTAAAGCTCCATTAGCTTCAAATAGCCTTCCCGCACTTTGTGGTGAAAGTCGAGCTTTTCCAGGTCCAGGCGGTTCACTTCCCGGCCTTTATGCTGATTGATTCGGTCCAGCCCATCCTCCGGTTCAATATCAAAATACAGCGTCAGTTCAGGCATCATGCCTTCAATGGCAAAGCTGTTTATAGAGTATACTTCATCAATGCCGAGGCCCCTTGCATAGCCCTGATAAGCAAGTGAACTATCAATAAACCGATCACATAATATGATGAATCCCTTATCCATCGCTGGCTTTACTTTTTCAGCCAGGTGCTGCCTTCTGGCTGCAGCATATAGCAGTGCCTCTGTTCTTGGATCCATCTTTGTATTATTTTTATCAAGTATGACACTTCTGATCTGCTCTGCAATCTCAATTCCGCCAGGCTCTCTTGTCTGAAGAACCTGATAGCCTTCCTTTGCCAGATTGCTTGCCAGCATATCAATAATCGTTGTTTTTCCGGCACCCTCAGGTCCTTCGACCGTAATAAACTTACCTTTTTTCATTTTACTTCCTCCAGCTGCTGTTATACATCCTGATAAACGTGAATGCTGCCTCTTTTTATATTTTCCCCACTTTGGAACCGTGCTCCGGCCATAATTTGAAATCTTATGTTTGCTATGTCTTCCCCTTCTATGATTTCACCAGGGAATAATAGCGGAATGCCTGGCGGATAAGGAGTTACCTGCTGTGCACATATTTTGCCGGCGGCCTCTTCCAGAGCCACCGTTTTAATGGCGCGACGTTCTTGTTCCTTTTGCTCCAGGGCAAGGCCAGAGACAGGCCTTTTACTGAAAGGGATTTTATCATGGCGGTCTGCAGGTCCATATGATTTCAACTCTTCTTCCAAGCAGTGAATAACCCGTTCTAATGGATAATCCATATCTTTTTTTAAAAGAGGCAAAACAAATAGGACATTATCTGGATCTGCCATTTCTGTAAAAATCCCGTGCTTCTCCAGAAGAATCTGCAGTTCAAACCCGCTAAGAACGGTTTCCGACTGGATGGTCACTTTTAAAGGGTCACCGTTTTGATGTTCAAAATTCAAAACTTTAATTCCTGTTACCTTACTTAGTTTCTTCCTGAACTGCCTGATTTTTTCAAGCAGTACTTCCTCATCCTTTGCCGAAAAGGAACCTAAATAGGCTCTTGCCAAATCAAGAGATGCCATAATGAGATAGGAAGGGCTGCTTGATTGGAGAACCCCCAGAAATTTGGACACTCTTTCTTCCTTTATTAAATGGCTATTAAAATGCAGATAAGCCCCCATCGTCATAGCAGGCAGAGTCTTATGTGCGGATTGTACAACCAGATCTGCCTGAAGCTGAACGGCCGAAGCAGGAAAATCTTTTCCCCCGATCAAATGTGCTCCATGTGCTTCATCCACCAGTATGGGGATTCCATGATTATGAGCGTACTCAATAATGCTTTCAAGGTCAAACACCATTCCGTAATAATTAGGATAGGTTAAGACAAGGGCTTTTGCTTCCGGATTTTGTCTGATTGCCTCTTTAACGGTCTCTAAAGCTACTCCCCCGGCAACGCCCCACTCTTCATTAAATTCAGGCGCTAAAAAGACAGGCTTAGCCTTAGCCAATGTAATGCCATTAAGAATGGACTTATGACAATTCCGCTGGACAAGTACAGTCTCATTTTCCTTTGCGGCTGACATGACCATGGCGAGATTTCCTGAGGTCGATCCGTTAACAAGGAAAAAGCTTTTTGGAACACCATACAAATCGGCAAGCAGCTTTTGCGCCTCCAAAATGACTCCTTCAGGAGAATGCAAATCATCCAGTCCGCTGAGCTCAGTAGCATCGAGCTTTAAAATATCTTTAAAATATTCTGCTCCCTCACCGCCTGAAAGTTGACCGTTCTTATGTCCCGGCACATGAAAAGATACCGGCTGATGTGAAGCATGTTTTTTTAATTGATCCCATAATGGAGTCTGTTCGTGATTCATATCTTCATCACTTTCCTAAGATTCTTCTCTTATTTTAACAAATCAAGTATACGCTTGCTATAAAAGAAACATGAGGGCGATATCTGCGCCAGTCCCTGAATCATCAGGCAAATTTATGAAAGAAATCCTTTATAGACATACACCCAAATTAGATTTCCATCATACAATATTAATCAAGTAACCTCAAAAAACCCGCCAATGAATATTCGAAAAATTGTATACAATACCATTGATCTGGGCAGAATAAGTGTATGGAGGTGGAGTGATTGGGTTCGCTATTAGCAAAAAAACATGCAGGGGAAGAATGTGTCATATGCGAGCAGGAAAAAACCAGGGGAATACATCTATACACTTCTTTTATCTGCACAGATTGTGAAAAAGGTTTAATCACCACGGATACAAGCAATCCAAAATATAATTATTACTTAAAGAAACTGCGGAAAATAACCATGCCGGAGATATTTTCTTAAAATGTAAGCCCTTTGATAGGGGCTTTTTATTTTATGCGGGTTTCTTGGGCCTACCCAGCCAGCATGGCGGGCAGTTTATCTAATATGTTTTTGTTTTTATCTAGCAGGAATTCGATTTTATCTCGCATATATTGAAGTTTATCACACATTTGGCACAATCCATCTTTGGTGAGAACGGATTTGACTTTTAAAAAGATGATGCAATAAGGAGTGGCGCATATCATGAAAAAGTGGCGCATTTGTTGACCGATGTGACGCATATATCTATTTTCCATTAAAAAGAAGAGTCCCAATAAAATATTGGGTACCGTAACTCATCCAAGCACACATAAAAGAGCACCCATCAGGTGCTCTTTCATATGCCCGGCAGCGTCCTACTCTCACAGGGGGACAGCCCCCAACTACCATCGGCGCTGAGAAGCTTAACTTCCGTGTTCGGTATGGGAACGGGTGTGACCTTCTCGCTATCGCCACCGGACTATTTGATTGAAGAAACTTCGTTCCCTCAAAACTAGATAATGCATGAAGAAGTATTTGCCGAGTATTCACCAATGACTTGGTTAAGTCCTCGATCGATTAGTATCAGTCAGCTCCACATGTCGCCACGCTTCCACCTCTGACCTATCAACCTGATCATCTTTCAGGGATCTTACTAGCTTGACGCTATGGGAAATCTCATCTCGAGGGGGGCTTCATGCTTAGATGCTTTCAGCACTTATCCCTTCCGCACATAGCTACCCAGCGATGCCTTTGGCAAGACAACTGGTACACCAGCGGTGCGTCCATCCCGGTCCTCTCGTACTAAGGACAGCTCCTCTCAAATTTCCTGCGCCCACGACGGATAGGGACCGAACTGTCTCACGACGTTCTGAACCCAGCTCGCGTACCGCTTTAATGGGCGAACAGCCCAACCCTTGGGACCGACTACAGCCCCAGGATGCGATGAGCCGACATCGAGGTGCCAAACCTCCCCGTCGATGTGGACTCTTGGGGGAGATAAGCCTGTTATCCCCGGGGTAGCTTTTATCCGTTGAGCGATGGCCCTTCCATGCGGAACCACCGGATCACTAAGCCCGACTTTCGTCCCTGCTCGACTTGTAGGTCTCGCAGTCAAGCTCCCTTGTGCCTTTACACTCTGCGAATGATTTCCAACCATTCTGAGGGAACCTTTGGGCGCCTCCGTTACTTTTTAGGAGGCGACCGCCCCAGTCAAACTGCCCACCTGACACTGTCTCCCGCCCCGATCAGGGGCGCGGGTTAGAATTTCAATACAGCCAGGGTAGTATCCCACCGACGCCTCCACCGAAGCTGGCGCTCCGGCTTCTCAGGCTCCTACCTATCCTGTACAAGCTGTACCAAAATTCAATATCAGGCTACAGTAAAGCTCCACGGGGTCTTTCCGTCCTGTCGCGGGTAACCTGCATCTTCACAGGTACTATAATTTCACCGAGTCTCTCGTTGAGACAGTGCCCAGATCGTTACGCCTTTCGTGCGGGTCGGAACTTACCCGACAAGGAATTTCGCTACCTTAGGACCGTTATAGTTACGGCCGCCGTTTACTGGGGCTTCGATTCAAAGCTTCGCTTGCGCTAACCTCTCCTCTTAACCTTCCAGCACCGGGCAGGCGTCAGCCCCTATACTTCGCCTTGCGGCTTCGCAGAGACCTGTGTTTTTGCTAAACAGTCGCCTGGGCCTATTCACTGCGGCTCATCAGGGCTATGCACCCTAATGAGCACCCCTTCTCCCGAAGTTACGGGGTCATTTTGCCGAGTTCCTTAACGAGAGTTCTCTCGCTCACCTTAGGATTCTCTCCTCGCCTACCTGTGTCGGTTTGCGGTACGGGCACCTTTTCCCTCGCTAGAGGCTTTTCTTGGCAGTGTGGAATCAGGAACTTCGGTACTAAATTTCCCTCGCCGTCACAGGTCAGCCTGTGTGGTAACGGGATTTGCCTCGTTACCGGCCTAACTGCTTGGACGCGCTAATCCAGCAGCGCGCTTACCCTATCCTCCTGCGTCCCCCCATTGCTCAAACGGTAAAGAGGTGGTACAGGAATATCAACCTGTTGTCCATCGCCTACGCTTTTCAGCCTCGGCTTAGGTCCCGACTAACCCTGAGCGGACGAGCCTTCCTCAGGAAACCTTAGGCATTCGGTGGATGGGATTCTCACCCATCTTTCGCTACTCATACCGGCATTCTCACTTCTAAGCGCTCCACCAGTCCTTGCGGTCTGGCTTCAACGCCCTTAGAACGCTCTCCTACCACTGACATCGAAAGATGTCAATCCACAGCTTCGGTGATACGTTTAGCCCCGGTACATTTTCGGCGCGGAGTCACTCGACCAGTGAGCTATTACGCACTCTTTAAATGGTGGCTGCTTCTAAGCCAACATCCTGGTTGTCTAAGCAACTCCACATCCTTTTCCACTTAACGTATACTTTGGGACCTTAGCTGGTGGTCTGGGCTGTTTCCCTCTTGACTACGGATCTTATCACTCGCAGTCTGACTCCCATGGATAAGTCTTTGGCATTCGGAGTTTGTCTGAATTCGGTAACCCGATGGGGGCCCCTAGTCCAAACAGTGCTCTACCTCCAAGACTCTTACTACATGAGGCTAGCCCTAAAGCTATTTCGGAGAGAACCAGCTATCTCCAAGTTCGATTGGAATTTCTCCGCTACCCACACCTCATCCCCGCACTTTTCAACGTGCGTGGGTTCGGGCCTCCATCCAGTGTTACCTGGACTTCACCCTGGACATGGGTAGATCACCTGGTTTCGGGTCTACGACCACATACTCATTCGCCCTATTCAGACTCGCTTTCGCTGCGGCTCCGTCTCTTCAACTTAACCTCGCATGTAATCGTAACTCGCCGGTTCATTCTACAAAAGGCACGCTATCACCCATTAACGGGCTCTAACTACTTGTAGGCACACGGTTTCAGGATCTCTTTCACTCCCCTTCCGGGGTGCTTTTCACCTTTCCCTCACGGTACTGGTTCACTATCGGTCACTAGGGAGTATTTAGCCTTGGGAGATGGTCCTCCCTGCTTCCGACGGGATTTCTCGTGTCCCGCCGTACTCAGGATCCACTCTGGAGGGAACGAAGTTTCAACTACAGGGCTTTTACCTTCTCTGGCCGGCCTTTCCAGACCTGTTCATTTACCTCGTTCCTTTGTAACTCCGTGTAGAGTGTCCTACAACCCCAGGAGGCAAGCCTCCTGGTTTGGGCTAATCCCGTTTCGCTCGCCGCTACTCAGGGAATCGCGTTTGCTTTCTCTTCCTCCGGGTACTTAGATGTTTCAGTTCCCCGGGTCTGCCTTCAATACCCTATGTATTCAGGTAAAGATCCTATCCCATTACGGATAGGGGGTTTCCCCATTCGGAAATCTCCGGATCAAAGCTTACTTACAGCTCCCCGAAGCATATCGGTGTTAGTACCGTCCTTCATCGGCTCCTAGTGCCAAGGCATTCACCGTGCGCCCTTTCTAACTTAACCTACTTCGGCCGCTGATCGACTGCGGATCTCTGCGTCAGCTCTCTCGCTCCGCTCCTCACGTACTAAAGTACGCTCCGGTGCTCACTCGGTCGCTTCCTTGATCTCCTTGCCGCTCATCGTCCTCATGGTTTGTGCTCTTACTTCGTTTTAAAACAAAAATAAGAAAAAAACTAAGATGGCGATTACTCGGTTATTGCTTCTTCATTAACATTATCTAGTTTTCAAGGAACAAAAAATAACGAATGGAATCGTTATGGTTGGTGGAGCCTAGCGGGATCGAACCGCTGACCTCCTGCGTGCAAAGCAGGCGCTCTCCCAGCTGAGCTAAGGCCCCATTATATGAGATGGTGGGCCTAAATGGACTCGAACCATCGACCTCACGCTTATCAGGCGTGCGCTCTAACCAGCTGAGCTATAGGCCCACATAATAGGTAAAGTATGAAAATGTGAGAGATTGAACTCTCAAAACTGAACGAACAAAACACGTCACGTTTCATGTAAATATCCTTAGAAAGGAGGTGATCCAGCCGCACCTTCCGATACGGCTACCTTGTTACGACTTCACCCCAATCATCTGTCCCACCTTAGGCGGCTGGCTCCAAAAGGTTACCCCACCGACTTCGGGTGTTACAAACTCTCGTGGTGTGACGGGCGGTGTGTACAAGGCCCGGGAACGTATTCACCGCGGCATGCTGATCCGCGATTACTAGCGATTCCGGCTTCATGCAGGCGAGTTGCAGCCTGCAATCCGAACTGAGAATGGTTTTATGGGATTCGCTTAACCTCGCGGTCTCGCAGCCCTTTGTACCATCCATTGTAGCACGTGTGTAGCCCAGGTCATAAGGGGCATGATGATTTGACGTCATCCCCACCTTCCTCCGGTTTGTCACCGGCAGTCACCTTAGAGTGCCCAACTGAATGCTGGCAACTAAGATCAAGGGTTGCGCTCGTTGCGGGACTTAACCCAACATCTCACGACACGAGCTGACGACAACCATGCACCACCTGTCATCCTGTCCCCCGAAGGGGAACGCCCTATCTCTAGGGTTGTCAGGAGATGTCAAGACCTGGTAAGGTTCTTCGCGTTGCTTCGAATTAAACCACATGCTCCACCGCTTGTGCGGGCCCCCGTCAATTCCTTTGAGTTTCAGCCTTGCGGCCGTACTCCCCAGGCGGAGTGCTTAATGCGTTTGCTGCAGCACTAAAGGGCGGAAACCCTCTAACACTTAGCACTCATCGTTTACGGCGTGGACTACCAGGGTATCTAATCCTGTTTGCTCCCCACGCTTTCGCGCCTCAGCGTCAGTTACAGACCAAAGAGTCGCCTTCGCCACTGGTGTTCCTCCACATCTCTACGCATTTCACCGCTACACGTGGAATTCCACTCTTCTCTTCTGCACTCAAGTTCCCCAGTTTCCAATGACCCTCCCCGGTTGAGCCGGGGGCTTTCACATCAGACTTAAGGAACCGCCTGCGCGCGCTTTACGCCCAATAATTCCGGACAACGCTTGCCACCTACGTATTACCGCGGCTGCTGGCACGTAGTTAGCCGTGGCTTTCTGGTTAGGTACCGTCAAGGTACCGGCAGTTACTCCGGTACTTGTTCTTCCCTAACAACAGAGTTTTACGATCCGAAAACCTTCATCACTCACGCGGCGTTGCTCCGTCAGACTTTCGTCCATTGCGGAAGATTCCCTACTGCTGCCTCCCGTAGGAGTCTGGGCCGTGTCTCAGTCCCAGTGTGGCCGATCACCCTCTCAGGTCGGCTACGCATCGTCGCCTTGGTGAGCCGTTACCTCACCAACTAGCTAATGCGCCGCGGGCCCATCTGTAAGTGATAGCCGAAACCATCTTTCAGCTTTCCCTCATGTGAGGGAAAGAATCATCCGGTATTAGCCCCGGTTTCCCGGAGTTATCCCAGTCTTACAGGCAGGTTGCCCACGTGTTACTCACCCGTCCGCCGCTGACTTCAGGGAGCAAGCTCCCATCTGTCCGCTCGACTTGCATGTATTAGGCACGCCGCCAGCGTTCGTCCTGAGCCAGGATCAAACTCTCCATATAAGAGTTGATTAAGCTCATAAATTGTCTTTTCAAAAAAGACTAAAGAATTAACGTTGACGTTTTTGTTCGTTCAGTTTTCAAAGATCAATCCGCCGCTCAGAAGCGACTTTATTAATATATCATTCTCACGAATAAATGTCAACATCTTTTTTAAGATGTTTTTTCATTACGTCATGGTGACGACCTTTAATATATTATCACCAGCGCTAAGATCTGTCAACAGAATCACTAAAAAAATTTATAAATAAAAACAGCCGCTTCGAACGGCTGTCCAATTACATAATCCATGTCTGTATGGCAACAAGCGCAAACAATCCAGGTATGCCTAGAAATCCGGAAATGGCCGAAGTGGCAAGGTTTATGGGTACATGTATGCCAACCTGATTGCCAAATGCATTTAAAAAAAATAAAAAGAGGGCTCCTATAATCAGTTTAATGGCTCCCTGCCCTATGAACCTTACAGGTTTTAATGGGGCACCTATAAATAGAAGCAATAAGATTAACCCTCCTAAAATGGAGATTACTGCAATAGGGTCCAAAAGAAAAATCCTCCTCTCAGGAAACTTGTACTACTAATTTATGATTAGCGCGTACAAAAAAGACCTGAGAGGAGGACAAGTATTTTGTATTGAACGATTTTCTTTCCGCAACGGGAACAAACTAGATTCTGACTTTTACATTTCTCTTTTTAGCTTCCCTGAATAGAAAAAAGTATTTAGCTTCGGCCAGCTTTGCCTGGCTGATTGCTTCCGGGGAAGGATCAAAGCTCTTTTCCACTAGTGATTTCTGGTTGTTCCAATCTGTTTTCAATCTGTTCAGCTGCTCCAAAAGCTTCTCATCAAACTCGCTCCGAAGCCATCCTTTCCTGCGAAAAAACATAAATTCCGCCTCCGTGCTTAAACTTCTCTTCTGCCCTCTAACGCTTTCGAAAGCGTTACTTCATCCGCATATTCCAAGTCTCCGCCTACTGGCAGGCCATGAGCAATCCGGGTAGCCTTTATGCCGGATGGCTTGATCAGGCGGGAGATATACATGGCTGTTGCTTCCCCTTCAATATTTGGATTGGTGGCAAGAATAATTTCCTGGACTGTTTCATCCTGAAGCCTCTTTAGTAAATCAGGAATATTGATATCTTCAGGCCCTATTCCATCCATTGGAGAAATGGCTCCGTGAAGGACATGATACAGTCCGTTATATTCCTTCATCTTTTCCATAGCAATAACGTCCTTCGGATCCTGGACCACACAGATTACTGACCGGTCGCGTCTCTGGTCCTCACAAATATAACAAGGGTCCTGATCAGTGATATGTCCGCAGACAGAGCAGTAAGATAAATTTCTTTTCGCATTGACAAGTGCCTTGGCAAAATCCAGCACAGTATCTTCTTTCATACTCAAAACAAAAAACGCCAGACGCGCAGCCGTTTTTGGGCCGATTCCGGGCAATTTCATAAAGCTGTCAATCAGCTTTGATATCGGTTCAGGATAATGCATGTATGATTTCCTCCTATATGAAAAGGAAAAGCGCCGCGAGCATGACGGCCTGATGAAGATTCCCATCAGACTATGTTCGCTGGCGCTCAGCCTGTCCGTTCTTTCGTGCATATCTCTATTATAGATAAAACATGCAAGAAAGAATTCTTTCAGGACGTTTAATTAAAACATTCCCGGCAGGTTCATTCCTTTAGTAAATTGGCCCATTGTGTCGTTTGTTAAGTCATCCGCTTTTTTCAGTGCATCGTTAGTTGCCGCCAGAACAAGGTCCTGAAGCATTTCAATATCTTCCGGATCAACAACTTCTTCTTTAATATTTACTTCTAATACTTGTTTATGTCCGGATACAATGACAGTCACCATTCCGCCGCCAGCTGTTCCTTCAATTCTTTTTTCGCCAAGCTCTTCCTGTGCCTGTGCCATCTTCTTTTGCATTTTCTGCATTTGCTTCATCATATTTTGCATATTTCCCATTCCACCGCGCATTTCACATACCTCCAACTATTTTCTATTCTTTAATTTCAATTAGTTCAGCGCCAAATAACTTGACTGCTTCAGCCACATGGGGCTCTTCCTCAGTTCTGCCGAAGCCCTCGCCAGACTCATCTCCGTCACGCTGGCTGCGCAGGAAATCCTCCCTGACACTTTGCCATTGTTCATCCGGAATGCCGACCAGCTGCAGTCTCTTGCCTAATAGCTCAAACAGGACATTCGCCAGTGTGTCGAGGAATTTCGCATTATCCATGGCCATTTGACAGTGAATTTCATATTTGAATTTTACGATAAGTGCTGTTTCGGATGCGGCAACAGGTTCTGCTTCATTGAGAAGCGCCGCCTGAGAGCGCATCTGGTTTTGAACAAGAAGGTTCAGCATTTCGCCCCAGCGGCTCTTTACAGCTACCAGGTCGTTTTTCGTTGCCTGTTTCAGTACTTCATTCACTTTTCCAACTGGTGCCTGGAATCCTTTTCGTGAACTTCTCTGCGTTTTTTTCTGTACAGCAGGAGCTCCATCATCTTTCACCGCTATGCCGTTTTTCTTTAATTCCGCCAGCTCATGCTGAAGCTGTTCGATTTTTTGCATCAGCGGCTTGATGTCTGCAGACTGTCCTGCTCTCTCTCGCTGTTCAAGCTGGCACAGCTTCACAATCGCCACCTCCAGGAAAATCCTCGGATGGTTGGTCCATCGCATTTCCTGCTGGGCTTTGTTCAGTACCTCAATAAGCTCATATAGCTCTTCCGGCTCCACTTCCTGGGCAAGCTGCTGGAAGTCTTCATCAAGCATGACTCTTTCCAATGATTCCTCCAGCCTTGGAGCTGCTTTATATAAAAGCATATCCCGGTAATACAGAATAAAGTCTTCTATAAAACGGGATGGATCTTTTCCCTGAAAAAGAAGCTCTTCCAGAAATTCCAGCCCGGCTGCGGCATCCCTGTCTTTAACCGCTCTTGCCAGTTTATTTAGAAATCCTTGCGATACTGCACCTGTCACAGACAGGGCATCTTCTACTGTAACGCGATCCTGGCTGAAGGAAATTGCCTGATCAAGCAGGCTAAGAGCATCACGCATACCGCCTTCTGCAGCTCTCGCGATGATCTGCATTGCCTGGTCCTCATATGATGCATCTGTTTCATCCGCAATCAGCTTCATTCTTCCTGTTATCGCCTGAGCAGTAATCCTTTTAAAATCAAATCGCTGGCACCGGGAAATAATCGTTAGCGGAATTTTATGAGGCTCCGTTGTGGCTAAAATAAAAATGACATGCTTAGGCGGCTCTTCAAGCGTCTTTAACAGGGCATTGAAAGCTCCAATAGAAAGCATATGCACCTCATCGACGATGTAAACTTTATACTTTACAGCGTTTGGGGCATATTTCACTTTGTCCCTGATATCCCTGATTTCTTCTACACCATTATTAGAGGCAGCATCAATTTCAATGACATCAGGGATCGAACCGTCTGTAATGCCTCTGCAGGCTGCACACTCATTGCACGGTTCAGTGACAGGTGCCTTCTCACAGTTAACAGCCTTTGCAAGAATTTTTGCTGCACTTGTTTTACCGGTTCCGCGGGGGCCGGAAAACAAATAGGCGTGTGATATCTTCTCCTGAAGCAGGGCGTTTTGCAAAGTCTTTGTCACATGTTCCTGCCCGACAACATCGATAAACTGCTGCGGACGCCAAACACGATATAAAGCTTGATAACTCACTGACACGCCCCCTTCCTATGTATAGTCCTTCATCTATTATAACGTATCTAAATTCCTTTTTACAAAACCTAGAGCAAATAATTAAAACAAAAAACCCACCCCGCTAAAGGATGAGTTTTAATTACAATATAAACTGCCGTGCACCTTCCGTCGACTGACGCCCATAGGCGTTACTTAAGCAGTTAGCTCGGCCCAGGCAACCCTGCGGCACATGGGAGCTTCCACTTAATGCTGCTTCCTTCCGGACCTGACATGATTCATGGATTCCCATTGCGCAGGACCCGGGCGTCAACACCACTTACTTAAGGCAGGCCCTACAGGACATCAGCCTCGGGAAGGGATTCAGCCTCGCTAGAGCGGATTGCGAGTACAGGGCACCGCTACCTCCCCGCCTAGCACGGCAAAGTTGATACCATATTTAGTTGCGTCTTTGTCCGACGCATTTATAAGTATACTAACATTTAGGTGAAAAAGCAATGCCTAACCATTGTCAATTCCTGTATCAAGTTCCATCTGCAGCAATTGCCTTCTTTTTTTCTCTTCTTTCTTGCGCTTTCGCAACCCTCTGAAAAAGCTCGAAAGCATCTCGCCGCATTCTTCTTCCAGCACCCCTGGCACAACTTCACTCTGGTGATTGAACCGCTCATCCTGCAATAGATTCATAAGCGTCCCGGCACATCCGCCCTTTGGATCCTTAGCCCCATACACTACCTTTTTAATACGCGATAAGATGATGGACCCCGAACACATCGGACAAGGCTCCAAGGTAACATAAAGAATGGCATTCTCCAGCCTCCAGGTTCCGAGTTTTTTACATGCCTGATCAATGGCAAGCAATTCCGCATGCGCAATCGCAGTCTGATTCACTTCTCTCAAATTATGTGCCCGGGCAATAATTTCCCCGTCCAGGACAATGACTGCGCCAATCGGAACTTCTTCCAGCCCCTCCGCCAGCTTTGCTTCTTTAATGGCCTCCCGCATATACAGTTCATCTTCAGTGAATGATGCTTGTATCAATTATCTTCATTCCTTCTCTTAACATCTGTGTAAAAGCCGCCCCTCTTACGAAAAATAAGCTTAAAGGAGCGATACTATGAAAAATCCGCAAGCCTATAAACCGGCTCTTATCATTATTGACATGATTAACGACTTTAATTTTGACCATGGAAAGATACTTGCTGAAAAAGCATTGTATATCGCAAAACCCATCAATGAGTTCAAGACTGCTTTTTATGAGCAGGATCTCCCGGTCATTTATGTGAATGATCATTATAATCTCTGGCAGGCTGATCTGGATACAATTATGGATCATTGCCGCAATCCTGTGAGCGCGCCTATCCTTCGTGAGATGCACCCGTCACCGGATGATTATTTTTTAATAAAGCCAAAGCATTCAGTCTTTTATGGCACTGCCTTAAATACCCTTTTGCACCAGCTCGGCGTCAACATGCTTGTCATGACGGGAATCGCCGGCAATATCTGTGTCCTTTTTTCGGCCAATGATGCCTATATGAGAGAATATCATTTACATATACCACATGACTGCACCGTTTCTAATGATGACCACGATAATGAAAATTCCTTAAAGATGATGGAAAACGTATTAAAGGCCAATATATCTTCCTTCTCTGAAAACAATTATAACATTTCTTCTATGTTTCCTTCATAAAATGGCAGTAGTGTTCTAAGACGCGTTTTTCAGGGAGGGAGATAGATTGCAGATTCATGTGATCCAGCAAAACCAGTCCTTGTTCGGCATAGCCCAGGCATACGGAACGACGGTTGAAGATCTGATTGAGGCAAATGAAATTCCCAATCCAAATAGTCTGGTGATCGGCCAGACGCTTGTTATTCCGATAATAGGAAGCTTTTATTGGGTTCAGCCTGGTGACAGCCTTTACTCAATTTCAAGAAGGTTCGGCATTTCTTATCAGCAGCTCGCATCTGTCAATGGCATTTCGGTGAACCAGCCGCTGCAGGTGGGGTTCCGCCTTTATATCCCGCCACGCCCGAAAACGAGTGCAGAGTTCAATGCCTATGTGGAGCCAAGAGGCGATACAGTCGCCCCTGAACTGGTAGAAAGCGCAAGAGAGGCTGCGCCTTATTTGACCTATCTGGCCCCATTCAGTTTTCAGGCCCTTCGGGATGGTTCTTTGAAGGAGCCGCTCCTGAATGATTTCCCGGCCATTGCGAGAGCCAATAATAATGTATTGATGATGGTTATTACCAATCAGGAAAACGATCAGTTCAGTGATGAACTCGGCAGAATATTGTTAAATGATATGCCGATTCAGAATAAGTTCCTGGATAACATTACTGCCACAGCAAAAAAATATGGCTTCAGAGATATACATTTTGACTTTGAGTTTTTGCGCCCGGCTGACCGGGAAGCCTATAATAATTTTCTCAGAAAAGCAAAGGCAAGATTCGGGCAGGAAGGCTGGCTGATTTCTACAGCCTTGGCGCCAAAAACAAGTGCAGAACAGCAAGGCCTCTGGTATGAAGCCCATGATTATAAAGCCCATGGGGAGATTGTTGATTTTGTCGTGATTATGACCTATGAATGGGGCTACAGCGGAGGCCCTGCAATGGCTGTTTCACCGATCGGACCAGTGCGGCAGGTTTTGGAATATGCGATCAGCGAAATGCCTTCTTCTAAAATCATGATGGGCCAGAACTTGTATGGCTATGACTGGACGCTTCCTTTTGTCCAGGGCACCACCGCAAAAGCAGTCAGTCCACAGCAGGCCATACAAATCGCAGCGGAAAATAATGTGGCCATCCAATATGATTACCAGGCACAGGCTCCATTTTTTAACTACACTGCACCTGACGGGAAAAGACATGAGGTTTGGTTTGAGGATGCGCGCTCCATCCAGGCCAAATTCGATTTAATCAAAGAATTGAAGCTGCGGGGAATGAGCTACTGGAAACTCGGCCTTTCTTTCCCGCAAAATTGGCTCCTGATTACGGAAAACTTCAATGTTACAAAAAGAGCGTAATTTCTCAGCTGCTGCCTCGTCAGGCGGCTTTTTTTTATTATTCAGATTTTATATGCTTATTTTCATATTTCCAGCTTAAATTCCATATCCCTTCCACTCTATACTGTGTTAAAATAAGCTTTGTGTCGTTTTGGAACGTACCTATAAATGGATTCTATAGATAAATAAGCAATGCAGGAGGACGATCAATATGGGGGGAATACCTTTTATTACAGTAGAGGGGCCGATTGGCGTTGGGAAAACATCTCTCGCTAAAGCGATTTCTGAGAAATTTCAGTACGCACTGCTAAAAGAAATTGTTGATGAAAATCCCTTTTTGGGTAAATTCTATGAAAACATTGAAGAATGGAGCTTCCAGACTGAAATGTTTTTCCTCTGCAACCGCTACAAACAGCTGGTTGATATCAACAATCACTACTTAGCTCAAAATAAGCCTGTTGTGGCTGATTATCATATTTTCAAGAATCTGATTTTTGCCCAGCGCACTTTAAATCAGAATGAATATCAGAAATATTTGAAGATCTATGACATACTGACAGGTGATATGCCAAAGCCAAATGTCATTATCTATCTCAATGCAAGCCTTGAAACATTGCTCGACCGAATCGAGCTGAGGGGCCGTGAAATTGAAAAGAATATCAGTCCACTATATCTCGAGCAATTATCCCTTGATTATGAAACGGCTATGAATGAGTTCGAAAGGCAGCATCCGGATATTCCAGTGATCCGCTTCAATGGAGATCAGCTGGATTTTGTGAAAAACGAAGCAGACCTAATGCATATATTCGATACATTGTCGACATCATTGAAAAAGAGGAGCATACACTTATGAATCTAAGGCAGAAATACGAAATCCCTTCAAACGCCGTGATTACGATTGCCGGAACCGTCGGAGTCGGAAAATCAACGATGACCAATGCGCTTGCAGACGCACTGGGGTTCCGAACCTCTTTCGAAAAGGTTGATACGAACCCTTACCTGGATAAATTCTACGCAGATTTCAACCGCTGGAGCTTCCACCTGCAGGTTTACTTCCTGGCAGAACGATTCAAGGACCAGAAGCGCATCTTCGAATATGGCGGGGGCTTTGTTCAGGACCGATCCATTTATGAAGACACCGGCATATTTGCGAAAATGCATTATGAAAAAGGCACCATGTCAAAGGTAGATTACGAAACTTACACCAGCTTATTTGATGCGATGGTGATGACACCATACTTCCCGCACCCTGATCTGCTTATTTATCTTGAAGGATCGCTTGATGACATTCTTTCCCGCATCCAGGAGCGCGGCCGTCCGATGGAGCAGCAGACGCCTATTTCCTACTGGGAAGAGATGCACCAGCGCTACGAAAACTGGATCAACAGCTTTAACGCATGCCCGGTCCTGCGCCTGAATATCAATGACTATGACATCATTCAGAACGAGCAATCCATTGAGCCGATTGTCGAACGCATTTCATACTTCTTAAGACAAACTCAATTATTAAAAAAATAACCGCCATTATCGAACTGCACCGAAATTGTTAGACACAAAACTAACAATGGAGGTGCAGTTTTTAATTTGGCTAAATTTACATTTAAGGATAAGTTATGGGCAGTGAAGGAATATGAAAAGGGAACATTATCTTTCCGAGATATTGGGAAACAGCTGGGTACTGGTCATAAAACAATACAGAAATGGTTCCATTTATATCAGTCACATGGAGAAGATTCCTTAAGAAAAAGTTATATAAACTACACGGCTGCGTTTAAAATGGAGGTACTCAAATATATGGACGATCATTGGTTATCTGTGAATGAAACAGCGGCGAAGTTTAAAATTCCCGATCCCTCCACCATCCTTGCCTGGAGGAGAGCTGTCGAAACAGAAGGAATGGAAGCCCTATTACCAAAGAAAAAGTGGCGACCTCCCATGACAAAAGATAGAAAAAAGAATAAGCCAGTCAATCAAAGCCATGAATCCCTAATAGAAGAAGTCGAACGCTTGAGAATAACTTTTTTGGCATACTTAAGACAGAACTTCTCTATCTGCAGGAATTCGAAAGTATTGAACATTTTATTCAGGAATTGCACGAATATATTTTTTACTACAACAATGTACGCATGAAGAAAAAATTAAAAGACCTGAATCCAGTAGAATACCGGATTCAGGTCCAACAAATAGCCTAAAATATTTGTCTAACTTTTTTGGTTCAATTCATTATCGGCAGTTTTTTGCTGTTCTTTTAGTTAACGGCTCGGAATACTCAGCAGAAATGAGGATCGCTGACGAAATTCTTCCCGCGGTCCTTCAAAAAGTAGTATTATCGTCCACTTTCACACATATATCGGTCAGATTCCCTTTATATCGGTCACTTTCACAGGGTATCGGTCAAAGCACTAATTTATCGGTCAATTTTTCAAAATATCGGCTACTTCGCGGAGGATTAACTTAACACTCCCCACATAGAGAAAAAAATATATATACAAAAAAACCGCTGCGGTTATCAGCGGTTTTATGTATCTCCAATATTTATGCGCGTGTTAGATGTCAATTAAAATGGAGGAGGAAAGGGGATTCGAACCCCTGCGCGGTTTGACCCGCCTGTCGGTTTTCAAGACCGATCCCTTCAGCCGGACTTGGGTATTCCTCCGCATCGACAAGAAATACTATATCATTTCTAAATAAGTATGTCAACATTATTTTCATAAAAAAAGAGCGGATCAAAATCCGCTCTTCAATTAAGGCTTAATAACTTCGCGATTACCCATATAAGGACGCAATACTTCGGGAATGATGACACTTCCGTCAGCCTGCTGGTAATTTTCTAGAATAGCTGCCACCGTGCGGCCAATCGCAAGGCCAGATCCATTCAGTGTGTGCACATGCTCCGGCTTGCCTTTTGCCTCGCGGCGGAAGCGGATATTTGCACGTCTTGCCTGGAATCCTTCAAAATTACTGCAAGAAGAAATTTCTCTATACGTGTTATAGCTTGGAATCCAAACTTCAATATCGTATTTCTTCGCAGCTGTGAATCCAAGATCGCCCGTACACATGCTCATCACACGGTATGGAAGGCCGAGCATCTGAAGGACTTTTTCCGCATGGCCGGTCAGCTTTTCAAGCTCGTCATAAGACTCCTCAGGCTTAACAAACTTCACAAGTTCTACCTTGTTAAATTGATGCTGGCGGATCAGCCCGCGTGTGTCACGGCCGGCAGAACCTGCTTCAGAACGGAAGCAGGCACTGAATGCCGCATAGTTAATCGGAAGCTCATCTGCATTCAGAATTTCTTCCCTGTGCATATTGGTGACAGGCACCTCGGCAGTTGGGATCAGGAAGTAATCCTCGCTTTCAATCAGGAAAGCATCTTCTTCAAATTTCGGAAGCTGTCCTGTTCCTGTCATGCTTGCACGGTTAACCATGTACGGAGGAAGAACCTCCTTATAGCCATGCTCATCTGTGTGCAAATCCAGCATGAAGTTGAATAGCGCACGCTCAAGGCGAGCTCCAAGACCTTTGTAGAATACAAAGCGGCTGCCTGTTACTTTGCTGGCACGTTCGAAATCAAGCAGGTCAAGATCTGTTGCTACATCCCAGTGCGGCTTTGGTTCGAAATCAAATTCACGGACTTCCCCCCATTTGCGGATTTCCACATTATCGTCTTCTGTTTCACCGACAGGCACGCTTTCATGCGGAATGTTCGGGATGCTCAGCAGCAATTGATCCAATTCTTCCTCGACCGTGCGGAGCTCCTCATCCAATGCTTTAATTTTATCGCCGACTTCTCTCATTTCCGTGATTAAATGGTCTGCATCCTGCTTTTCCCGCTTTAAGGCTGCAACCTGCTGGGATACTTCATTTCTTTTGCTCTTCAGCTGCTCTGCTTCTACAATCAGCTCACGTCTTTTTACATCCAGATCTTCGAATTTTCCAAGATCGGTTAAATCTTCGCCTCGATGCTGAAGCTTGTTTTTCACTTCTTCAAAATTGGCTCTTAAAAACTTAATGTCCAGCATTTTTAGTACCTCCTACAAAATAGTTTAAAACACAAAAAACTCCCGTCCCCAAAAAAGGGACGAGAGTTACCCGCGTTGCCACCCTAGTTGAAAGCATAAGCTTTCCACCTTAAATCCATAACGGTTTTAACCGAAAGCATTTACTTTTCCCGATTAGTACCGGGTGTTCCATGCTTTGCTCGAGGATGGATTCACAGGGTTTATTCACCGGTTTCCACCAGCCACCGGCTCTCTTTTAGAACAAAGTTCCTGTTACTAGTTCCTCTCATTGCTTTTCAGCTATAAGAATTTTGTAATTCATAATGTACTACAATTATGTTCCTTTTGCAACCAAAATATTCAAATTGCTAATTGCTTGGACTCTTTGATCATTTCAACGAAATACCCTGTCAGGCGATGGTCATCCGTCAGTTCCGGATGGAAGGAGCATCCAAGGAATCTGCCTTCACGTGCCGCCACAATCCGTCCATTGTGCTTGGCCAGAATTTCAACATTCTCGCCGGCCTCCACAATATGCGGCGCACGAATGAAGACAGCTGCAAAATCTTCTGCCACTCCAGCGATATCAAGATCCGCCTCGAAGCTTTCGCGCTGGCGACCAAATGAATTTCTTTCCACCTGGACGTCCATCACACCGATATGCGGCTCATCATAGCCAATGATATTAGTTGCAAGAAGAATTAAGCCTGCACATGTACCGAACATCGGCTTTCCTGATTGGGCAAACTCCTTAAGGCTGTCCATAAAATCATATTTATCAATCAAGCGTCTCATGGTCGTGCTTTCGCCGCCAGGCAAAATAAGCCCGTCCACCTCATCAAGCTGCTCTTTGCGTTTGATGACTACAGCTTCGGCGCCGCATGCTTCTACAGAGATAACATGCTCCCTTACCGCACCCTGAAGCCCTAATACTCCAACCTTTATCATGTTCAATTCTCCTTACCAGCCGCGCTCCTGCATACGTGCTTCAGGAGCCAATGAAGAAATTTCAATTCCCTTCATTGGTGTGCCTAGTTCTTTTGAAAGTTCAGCAATCAATTTGTAGTCCTGGTAATGTGTAGTTGCTTCCACAATGGCACGCGCAAATTTCGCAGGGTTTTCAGATTTGAAGATGCCTGATCCTACGAACACCCCATCAGCACCAAGCTCCATCATTAGAGCTGCATCTGCAGGTGTTGCAACGCCTCCTGCTGCGAAGTTTACGACTGGAAGGCGTCCAAGGCTCTTGATTTCCAAAAGAAGCTCATATGGCGCTCCCAGAAGCTTAGCTTCCGTCATTAATTCATCTTCGTTCATGCCGACAACCTTGCGCACCTGTGCATTCACCTTGCGGATATGGCGGACAGCTTCAACGATGTTTCCAGTTCCAGGCTCACCTTTTGTACGAAGCATGGAAGCACCTTCACCAATACGGCGTGCTGCTTCGCCTAAATCACGGCATCCGCAAACGAACGGAACTGTGTAATCTCTTTTGTTAAGGTGGTATTCTTCATCAGCAGGAGTTAAAACTTCGCTCTCATCTATGTAATCGACACCCATCGCTTCAAGCAAACGAGCTTCTACAATATGGCCGATACGCGCTTTTGCCATTACCGGGATTGAAACTGCACCCATTACTTCTTCCATAATACGAGGATCTGCCATGCGTGCCACACCGCCTGCTGCACGGATATCAGAAGGAACGCGCTCAAGTGCCATAACTGCTACTGCACCAGCTTCTTCTGCGATTTTTGCCTGCTCTGCGTTAACAACGTCCATAATAACGCCGCCTTTTTGCATTTCTGCCATTCCCCGTTTAACACGATCTGTACCTGTCTTCATGTTTATCCCCCTTCGTAAATACCATCTGCTTTGGATGGGTTAAATATTATGATAAAAATAATTTTTCAAAAAAAGGAAAATAGATTATTTTACTCGGAATTTTCCCTATTGAAAATATGCAATGAAAAAGGGCTCCTGTCAAGACAGGAAAGCCCTTTTTCTTAAAACCAACCTTTTACAGTTGAGGAAACACTTCCCCAGACATCTCCAAAGAAACCGCCGATACTGCGCATAGTCAGCACGAACCAGTTTGCTTTTTCAACACTTTCAGCGGCTACAACATCCACTTGGATATTGCCTTTTCCTTTATCAGACAGGAACTCAAGCTTTCCGTCTTCTTTGGACTCGATGGTCAAGTAGCCGATTTTTTCTCCTTTTTTAATAGGAGCGGTCAATTCGCCATTTTCATTTAATTTCTTTTTATCCAGAACAAGAACGGGCTTAAAGTTTTCCTTTTCCCCGTTTCTCACTACCATTTCGATTGCCTCTTTAGAAGAAATCTTGACTTGATCTTCTTTCCCTTTTGTAACAGGCACTGTTTTCTGGCCTTTCACCTGATAATTGGCAGGAACGATTTCTTCTTTCGTGAAGTTGCTGAAACCAAAGTCGAACATTTTCTTTGTTTCATCGAATCTGGATTTATAGGTAGCCTGGCCATTCGCGCCTTTCGCGTTCATGACAACACTGATATAGCGGTTGCCGTCTCTCATGGCAGTACCTGTGAAGCAGTACCCGGCAAAGTCAGTAGTTCCCGTTTTAAGGCCATCAGCACCTTCATAGCCATATACTAGTTCCGGAAGCATCCAGTTCCAGTTTTCCATTTTAATTTCATCATCTGTACCCTCTCTGAACGTCTTTCTAGGGGTACTTGCTGTTTCCAACACTTCAGGGAATCGGTTTATCAATTCTTTGGCCAGCATGGCTGTATCTCTTGCTGACATCACGTTTTCATCTTCAGGACCGCCTGCAGGAGGAGATCCCTTTAAATCCCGGTTGTTCAAACCGCTGGAATTCACAAACTTATATTCTTTTAATCCAAGCTCTGCAGCTTTCTCGTTCATCATTTTAACAAAGTTAGTTTCTGAACCGGCAATCGTTTCTGCAATCGCGATCGTTGCTCCATTCGCAGAGTAGATAGCCATTGCTTCATACAATTCACGGATATTGTATTTGCCGTCTCTTCTTAATGGGACATTTGATAGATTGCGATCCTGCGAAACTTTCCATACGTACTCACTTACTGCATATTCCTGGTCCCACTTTACTTTGCCCTCTTCAATGGCTTCAAGAAGCAGGTATTCTGTCATCATTTTTGTCATACTGGCAATGCCCAGTACTTTATCCGCATTTTTTTGATATAAAATTTTTCCGGTCTCTGCATCTACTAAAATAGCAGCATCTGCATTGATATTTAAGATATCTTCTGCATGAGCTTTATTTATACCAGGTAAAAGACCTAATATCATGACCAAGGCAAGGAATCCAGCGATAGACTTACGGTACAATGTTTTCTTCAATTTTACTGCCCTCCAACGTTTTAATACACTTTTGTTATTTTATCATAACTCTGATGCAAAGAATAGATAGAGTAATTACCTATTCCTGCCTCTCTAATGGCTTGATTGGCCCACTGGTATACATTAGTATTTTCCTAGGCTGATTCCCGTGTATTTAGTGATTTCTTCTGCAGGATGCTTAAAACAGCCATCATCCTTATCAGAGACGAAAAAAAAGCAGAAAAGGTTTCCCTCTCCTGCTTTGTATAGATTATAGTGAGTAGTTTGGCGCCTCTTTTGTAATCTGCACATCATGCGGATGGCTTTCTCTTAGGCCCGCACCAGTCATTTTAATGAATTGGGCATTTTCGCGAAGCTCGTGAAGATCTTTTGTTCCGCAATAGCCCATTCCAGAACGGATACCGCCGATAAGCTGATAAATGGTATCAGCTAAAGGCCCTTTATAAGCAATGCGCCCTTCGATTCCCTCTGGAACAAACTTTTTATTATCTTCCTGGAAGTAACGGTCTTTAGAGCCCTTTTCCATGGCTGCAACAGAACCCATTCCTCTGTATACCTTGAAGCGGCGTCCCTGGAAAATTTCCGTTTCGCCAGGGCTTTCAGAAACACCGGCCAGAAGGCTTCCAAGCATAACGGCATGTCCGCCTGCTGCCAATGCTTTCACGATATCGCCTGAATATTTAATTCCGCCATCAGCAATGATTGATTTGCCATGCTTGCGTGCTTCAGTAGCACAATCATATACCGCTGTGATCTGAGGTACCCCTACGCCTGCGACAACACGTGTTGTACAAATCGAGCCAGGCCCGATTCCCACTTTTACGATATCAGCACCCGCTTCAATCAAATCCTTTGTCGCTTCGGCTGTTGCAACGTTACCGGCAATAATGGCCAGATCCGGATAAGTGTTTCTGATCTCGCGTACAGTATCAAGCACGCCTTTTGAATGTCCATGTGCTGTATCCACTACGATGACATCCACATGCGATTTAACAAGCATTTCAACACGCTTCATCGTGTCGCCGGTTACGCCGACCGCTGCACCTGCCAGCAGGCGTCCGCGCTCATCTTTTGCCGAGTTAGGAAACTCAATAACTTTTTCAATATCTTTAATAGTGATTAAACCTTTTAAAACACCTTCATCATCCACTAGCGGCAATTTTTCAATTTTATGCTGCTGAAGAATTTTTTCTGCTTCATCCAATGTAGTTCCAACTGGAGCTGTTACAAGGTTTTCTTTTGTCATCACATCGGAGATTTTTATCGAATAGTCCTGAATGAATCGGAGGTCACGGTTAGTCAAAATGCCAACAAGCTTCTGTTCCTCAGTATTATTGACGATTGGCACACCGGAAATCCGGTACTTGCCCATTAAATGCTCCGCGTCGAATACCTGCTGTTCTGGAGTTAGGAAGAATGGGTCAGTAATAACGCCGCTTTCAGAACGCTTTACTTTATCCACCTGATCAGCCTGCTGTTCAATAGACATATTTTTATGGATAATTCCCAAACCGCCCTGGCGCGCCATAGCGATCGCCATTTCAGCTTCAGTGACCGTATCCATACCGGCACTGATTACTGGAATGTTGAGTGCAATCTTTTCAGTCAAATTTACTTTGAGGCTGACATCACGAGGAAGCACCTCTGATTTCGATGGAACCAGTAAAACATCATCAAAAGTTAAACCTTCTTTTGCAAACTTAGTTTCCCACATCTTTTTTGACCTCCTGGACTCGAAAATATTATTAGTAGGTTATCAATTGGACAAAATACTGTCAAGAACGGATTGATATGTTGGATTTTTCAAAAGATTCGGAGGTTTCACTTTGATACATTCATTTGACATTAAAAACTCCTTTTTATACTTCTTTTCTGCGAACACGTCACAGGAATTTTTAAAGAAATGCTACCAAAAGCAAAACCTGGATCAGGCTGAACAAAAGAGCTATGAAAACAGTTACCCTTTTATATACTATCTAGAACACGGGCAAGTATACTACGAGCAGGCAGAGAAGGCACCATTGGTTATCAAGCCGATTCTCTTTTTTTATGGACTTGTTCACCTTGTGAAGGCCTGCATACTGACTGTTGATCCTAATTATCCGGAGACTACTTCTGTTTTGGCACACGGGGTATCTACCCGGAAAAGAAAAAAGCAGCAATATAATTTTTTTCAGGATGAAGTAAAATTTCAAAAAAGCGGGCTTTTCCCTTACATGGGAGAAAAATTGTTCCACATGAAACATTTGGAAGGCGAAAAAACAACGATGGGAGAGTTATTTGGTCAAATTCCCGAGCTTAATTATTTGTACAGCCAGACAGAGGGCCGAACTACTTTTCTCGAAGCAGAGCTGGAAAAGGATAAATTCATTTTGCCAAGTATGATCCTTGATCGCTTTCATATGACTGAGTCCCGCTTTGTTGAATATCTGCAGGCAAAATCAGACTTTAATATATGCTTTCAGGAGTCAGCTGATTCAGAACTAAAATTTTCTGTAAAAAAATTGAATACATATAATTATAAGCCCTTAAGATATAGTCCTGATGCCGGAAAGTTTTTCTTTCCGCTTGCTAAAGACGGCCTGATTGATTTTCCTGAACTTCTTATTCATTTCCTGCTGCTGTATAACTTAAGCATGATTGCCCGATATGAAACAGAATGGTGGAGCGAACTCATCAAAATGATGCCGAATAAAGACTATCCTTTTATTCAAACATTTCTTCAGATAACATCTGCAAAGGGGCCATATCTGATTTATCAGTATTTGGCTGATAAGAAAGTTTAAGCATTTACGTTGTGTGTTTACCTTAGTCTTTGCTGGGCATTACAGAGGGATCAGAGTGTAATGGTGTTTGCTAACAGACCGGGGATTTATCTGAAGCATTCCGTGGTGCTAATCTAGCATGTATTGAATTTATCTAGCTAGAATGTGATTTTATGTAACAGGTTTTTGATTTTATCTAGCAGGAATTCAATTTTATCTCGCATATATTGAAGTTTATCACACCTTTGGCACAATCCATCTTTGGTGAGAACGGATTTGACTTATAAAAAGATGATGCAATACGAAGTGGCGCATATCATTCAATTCTGGCACATATAAGAGTGAATGGGACGCAATAAGATATTAGGTACCGTAACTCATCCAAGCACACAAAAAAGAGCACCCATCAGGTGCTCTTTCATATGCCCGGCAGCGTCCTACTCTCACAGGGGGACAGCCCCCAACTACCATCGGCGCTGAGAAGCTTAACTTCCGTGTTCGGTATGGGAACGGGTGTGACCTTCTCGCTATCGCCACCGGACTATTTGATTGAAGAAACTTCGTTCCTTCAAAACTAGATAATGCATGAAGAAGTATTTGCCGAGTATTCACCAATGACTTGGTTAAGTCCTCGATCGATTAGTATCAGTCAGCTCCACATGTCGCCACGCTTCCACCTCTGACCTATCAACCTGATCATCTTTCAGGGATCTTACTAGCTTGACGCTATGGGAAATCTCATCTCGAGGGGGGCTTCATGCTTAGATGCTTTCAGCACTTATCCCTTCCGCACATAGCTACCCAGCGATGCCTTTGGCAAGACAACTGGTACACCAGCGGTGCGTCCATCCCGGTCCTCTCGTACTAAGGACAGCTCCTCTCAAATTTCCTGCGCCCACGACGGATAGGGACCGAACTGTCTCACGACGTTCTGAACCCAGCTCGCGTACCGCTTTAATGGGCGAACAGCCCAACCCTTGGGACCGACTACAGCCCCAGGATGCGATGAGCCGACATCGAGGTGCCAAACCTCCCCGTCGATGTGGACTCTTGGGGGAGATAAGCCTGTTATCCCCGGGGTAGCTTTTATCCGTTGAGCGATGGCCCTTCCATGCGGAACCACCGGATCACTAAGCCCGACTTTCGTCCCTGCTCGACTTGTAGGTCTCGCAGTCAAGCTCCCTTGTGCCTTTACACTCTGCGAATGATTTCCAACCATTCTGAGGGAACCTTTGGGCGCCTCCGTTACTTTTTAGGAGGCGACCGCCCCAGTCAAACTGCCCACCTGACACTGTCTCCCGCCCCGATCAGGGGCGCGGGTTAGAATTTCAATACAGCCAGGGTAGTATCCCACCGACGCCTCCACCGAAGCTGGCGCTCCGGCTTCTCAGGCTCCTACCTATCCTGTACAAGCTGTACCAAAATTCAATATCAGGCTACAGTAAAGCTCCACGGGGTCTTTCCGTCCTGTCGCGGGTAACCTGCATCTTCACAGGTACTATAATTTCACCGAGTCTCTCGTTGAGACAGTGCCCAGATCGTTACGCCTTTCGTGCGGGTCGGAACTTACCCGACAAGGAATTTCGCTACCTTAGGACCGTTATAGTTACGGCCGCCGTTTACTGGGGCTTCGATTCAAAGCTTCGCTTGCGCTAACCTCTCCTCTTAACCTTCCAGCACCGGGCAGGCGTCAGCCCCTATACTTCGCCTTGCGGCTTCGCAGAGACCTGTGTTTTTGCTAAACAGTCGCCTGGGCCTATTCACTGCGGCTCATCAGGGCTATGCACCCTAATGAGCACCCCTTCTCCCGAAGTTACGGGGTCATTTTGCCGAGTTCCTTAACGAGAGTTCTCTCGCTCACCTTAGGATTCTCTCCTCGCCTACCTGTGTCGGTTTGCGGTACGGGCACCTTTTCCCTCGCTAGAGGCTTTTCTTGGCAGTGTGGAATCAGGAACTTCGGTACTAAATTTCCCTCGCCGTCACAGCTCAGCCTGTGTGGTAACGGGATTTGCCTCGTTACCGGCCTAACTGCTTGGACGCGCTAATCCAGCAGCGCGCTTACCCTATCCTCCTGCGTCCCCCCATTGCTCAAACGGTAAAGAGGTGGTACAGGAATATCAACCTGTTGTCCATCGCCTACGCTTTTCAGCCTCGGCTTAGGTCCCGACTAACCCTGAGCGGACGAGCCTTCCTCAGGAAACCTTAGGCATTCGGTGGATGGGATTCTCACCCATCTTTCGCTACTCATACCGGCATTCTCACTTCTAAGCGCTCCACCAGTCCTTGCGGTCTGGCTTCAACGCCCTTAGAACGCTCTCCTACCACTGACATCGGAAGATGTCAATCCACAGCTTCGGTGATACGTTTAGCCCCGGTACATTTTCGGCGCGGAGTCACTCGACCAGTGAGCTATTACGCACTCTTTAAATGGTGGCTGCTTCTAAGCCAACATCCTGGTTGTCTAAGCAACTCCACATCCTTTTCCACTTAACGTATACTTTGGGACCTTAGCTGGTGGTCTGGGCTGTTTCCCTCTTGACTACGGATCTTATCACTCGCAGTCTGACTCCCATGGATAAGTCTTTGGCATTCGGAGTTTGTCTGAATTCGGTAACCCGATGGGGGCCCCTAGTCCAAACAGTGCTCTACCTCCAAGACTCTTACTACATGAGGCTAGCCCTAAAGCTATTTCGGAGAGAACCAGCTATCTCCAAGTTCGATTGGAATTTCTCCGCTACCCACACCTCATCCCCGCACTTTTCAACGTGCGTGGGTTCGGGCCTCCATCCAGTGTTACCTGGACTTCACCCTGGACATGGGTAGATCACCTGGTTTCGGGTCTACGACCACATACTCATTCGCCCTATTCAGACTCGCTTTCGCTGCGGCTCCGTCTCTTCAACTTAACCTCGCATGTAATCGTAACTCGCCGGTTCATTCTACAAAAGGCACGCTATCACCCATTAACGGGCTCTAACTACTTGTAGGCACACGGTTTCAGGATCTCTTTCACTCCCCTTCCGGGGTGCTTTTCACCTTTCCCTCACGGTACTGGTTCACTATCGGTCACTAGGGAGTATTTAGCCTTGGGAGATGGTCCTCCCTGCTTCCGACGGGATTTCTCGTGTCCCGCCGTACTCAGGATTCACTCTGGAGGGAACGAAGTTTCAACTACAGGGCTTTTACCTTCTCTGGCCGGCCTTTCCAGACCTGTTCATTTACCTCGTTCCTTTGTAACTCCGTGTAGAGTGTCCTACAACCCCAGGAGGCAAGCCTCCTGGTTTGGGCTAATCCCGTTTCGCTCGCCGCTACTCAGGGAATCGCGTTTGCTTTCTCTTCCTCCGGGTACTTAGATGTTTCAGTTCCCCGGGTCTGCCTTCAATACCCTATGTATTCAGGTAAAGATCCTATCCCATTACGGATAGGGGGTTTCCCCATTCGGAAATCTCCGGATCAAAGCTTACTTACAGCTCCCCGAAGCATATCGGTGTTAGTACCGTCCTTCATCGGCTCCTAGTGCCAAGGCATTCACCGTGCGCCCTTTCTAACTTAACCTACTTCGGCCGCTGATCGACTGCGGATCTCTGCGTCAGCTCTCTCGCTCCGCTCCTCACGTACTAAAGTACGCTCCGGTGCTCACTCGGTCGCTTCCTTGATCTCCTTGCCGCTCATCGTCCTCATGGTTTGTGCTCTTACTTCGTTTTAAAACAAAAATAAGAAAAAAACTAAGATGGCGATTACTCGGTTATTGCTTCTTCATTAACATTATCTAGTTTTCAAGGAACAAAAAATAACGAATGGAATCGTTATGGTTGGTGGAGCCTAGCGGGATCGAACCGCTGACCTCCTGCGTGCAAAGCAGGCGCTCTCCCAGCTGAGCTAAGGCCCCATTATATGAGATGGTGGGCCTAAATGGACTCGAACCATCGACCTCACGCTTATCAGGCGTGCGCTCTAACCAGCTGAGCTATAGGCCCACATAATAGGTAAAGTATGAAAATGTGAGAGATTGAACTCTCAAAACTGAACGAACAAAACACGTCACGTTTCATGTAAATATCCTTAGAAAGGAGGTGATCCAGCCGCACCTTCCGATACGGCTACCTTGTTACGACTTCACCCCAATCATCTGTCCCACCTTAGGCGGCTGGCTCCAAAAGGTTACCCCACCGACTTCGGGTGTTACAAACTCTCGTGGTGTGACGGGCGGTGTGTACAAGGCCCGGGAACGTATTCACCGCGGCATGCTGATCCGCGATTACTAGCGATTCCGGCTTCATGCAGGCGAGTTGCAGCCTGCAATCCGAACTGAGAATGGTTTTATGGGATTCGCTTAACCTCGCGGTCTCGCAGCCCTTTGTACCATCCATTGTAGCACGTGTGTAGCCCAGGTCATAAGGGGCATGATGATTTGACGTCATCCCCACCTTCCTCCGGTTTGTCACCGGCAGTCACCTTAGAGTGCCCAACTGAATGCTGGCAACTAAGATCAAGGGTTGCGCTCGTTGCGGGACTTAACCCAACATCTCACGACACGAGCTGACGACAACCATGCACCACCTGTCATCCTGTCCCCCGAAGGGGAACGCCCTATCTCTAGGGTTGTCAGGAGATGTCAAGACCTGGTAAGGTTCTTCGCGTTGCTTCGAATTAAACCACATGCTCCACCGCTTGTGCGGGCCCCCGTCAATTCCTTTGAGTTTCAGCCTTGCGGCCGTACTCCCCAGGCGGAGTGCTTAATGCGTTTGCTGCAGCACTAAAGGGCGGAAACCCTCTAACACTTAGCACTCATCGTTTACGGCGTGGACTACCAGGGTATCTAATCCTGTTTGCTCCCCACGCTTTCGCGCCTCAGCGTCAGTTACAGACCAAAGAGTCGCCTTCGCCACTGGTGTTCCTCCACATCTCTACGCATTTCACCGCTACACGTGGAATTCCACTCTTCTCTTCTGCACTCAAGTTCCCCAGTTTCCAATGACCCTCCCCGGTTGAGCCGGGGGCTTTCACATCAGACTTAAGGAACCGCCTGCGCGCGCTTTACGCCCAATAATTCCGGACAACGCTTGCCACCTACGTATTACCGCGGCTGCTGGCACGTAGTTAGCCGTGGCTTTCTGGTTAGGTACCGTCAAGGTACCGGCAGTTACTCCGGTACTTGTTCTTCCCTAACAACAGAGTTTTACGATCCGAAAACCTTCATCACTCACGCGGCGTTGCTCCGTCAGACTTTCGTCCATTGCGGAAGATTCCCTACTGCTGCCTCCCGTAGGAGTCTGGGCCGTGTCTCAGTCCCAGTGTGGCCGATCACCCTCTCAGGTCGGCTACGCATCGTCGCCTTGGTGAGCCGTTACCTCACCAACTAGCTAATGCGCCGCGGGCCCATCTGTAAGTGATAGCCGAAACCATCTTTCAGCTTCCCCTCATGTGAGGGGAAGAATCATCCGGTATTAGCCCCGGTTTCCCGGAGTTATCCCAGTCTTACAGGCAGGTTGCCCACGTGTTACTCACCCGTCCGCCGCTGACTTCAGGGAGCAAGCTCCCATCTGTCCGCTCGACTTGCATGTATTAGGCACGCCGCCAGCGTTCGTCCTGAGCCAGGATCAAACTCTCCATATAAGAGTTGATTAAGCTCATAAGTTGTCTTTTCAAAAAAGACTAAAGAATTAACGTTGACGTTTTTGTTCGTTCAGTTTTCAAAGATCAATCCGCCGCTTGAGGCGACTTAATTAATATATCATTTTTGATATTCAATGTCAACAAGTTTTTTTATCTCGTTAGATGATGATGTGAACCTCTTGCTGACTTGAATAAGTATACCAACCCTTCTCTATTAATTGCAAGCACTTTTTAATAGAAACTAAATCTTTTTTTTATAAAAGGAAGATCTGTTAAATTTGCCTGCTGTAATCAGCAATAAACCTTTAACAGCCTAAATAAAAAAGACCGCAGTATGCAGTCATTTTAACACTTCATCAATATATAACTGGCGGTTTTTCTCTAAAGGAATTATTTCTCCGGTTTCTACAAGTTTCACAAGCGGTCTCGTAGGTGATTTATCTTCTATAAAAAGTATTTCTGCAGTCTGGCCATCAGAGAGCTTTACCAAGCTGCCAATGGAAAAGTTCATGATGCCGGAACCCAGAGCTTGAATGGATGGGATATCATATTTGCCGAAGCTATCCTGAAGCAGCATTTCAAGCACTTTAAATGGAGATTGTTTCCGTCTGTAGAGTCTTTGGGATGTCATGGCATGAAATGCATCCGCTGCCGCAATGATTCTTCCAGCCTGATTGATTTTGCTGCTTTGTTCTCCAAACGGATAGCCGCTGCCGTCCAGCCGCTCATGGTGCTGGATAATTCCGACCTTCGTGCTTTCTCTTAATAAAGATATATTCTGTACCATTTTAAAGCTAAGGGTTGAATGTCTTTTAATTTCTTCAAATTCTTCGGAGTTTAATGAACTGCTTTTATGCAGGATGGATGGGTTTATTTTCGCCATGCCCGCATCTGCCAGGCAGCCTCCAAGGGCAAGCTGCACAATTTCCCCCTTATTCAAACTTAGTTTTTTCCCTATAAAGGCACTGATCATTCCCACAGCTATAGAATGCTGGTATAAATAATCTTCATTCGTAGAAAGATGATGCAGGGAAAAGATTCCTGAAGGGTTTTTCTCCATTTTTTCAATCAGCGGAATCATAATATTTCTTATTTTTGCAATATCCACGTGAAGGCCTGATTGCCAGGACATAAATTCTTTTTTGAAATTTTGAACGCCTGTTAAGAATGCATTTAAAAAACTTGATTCATTTGATTCTATCAGTTCCTCAGCGTCTTCCAGGCTTCCTTCAGAAGCAAAAGGCTTTCCGTTAACCATGGTGATTTCAACTTCCGCATCATCAATCAGGAATACTTTCATCATATCCAGCAGTTCCTTCGTCAGCACTGTTTTTTGGCTGATAATAGGGCGATTCGTCAAACTGAAAACATCCTCTGATAAAATACAGCCCTCTCTTAATTCCTGTATAGGTACACGCACCGTTTCCACACTCCAAATGTAATGAGTCTTTTATACCATTTTACATTATTTGGACAAAAAAAAGGAACACAAATCTGTGTTCCTTAAAATTTATTCTTCGCTATTATCTCCATTTACTTCTTCTTCAGGAAGTGAATCGGCATCTTCAAGAGGCTTTGTTAATTCTTCTTCATCTTTTTCCTCTTCTTTTTCAACTTTCGCTACAGTGGATACCGCTTCGTCAGCATCTTCATTTATACGGATGAGTCTGACACCTTGCGTGTTTCTTCCCATAGTGGAAATATCGTTCACTGCCATTCGGATTAGTACTCCGCCTGTTGTAATAAGCATAACGTCTTCTTCTCCCGTGACAGCTTTCATGGAAACTAGGCTTCCGTTCTTGTCTGTGATGTTGCAGGTCTTGATTCCTTTACCGCCTCTGCCTTGAACACGGTATTCTTCGGCAGGAGTGCGTTTTCCATAACCGTTTTTAGTTACGATCAGAATCTGGCTGTCATCCTCAAGGACTTCCATGCCAACAACTTCATCACCGGCACTTAAGTTTATTCCTTTAACACCAGTAGCTGTTCTACCCATAGAACGAACATCTTCTTCCGGGAATCGGATCAGCATGCCATGGCTGGTTCCAATTATGATCTCCTTGCTGCCATCTGTCAGACGCACCGAAATTAATTCATCATCTTCGCGAAGATTCAGGGCAATTAAGCCATTATTGCGGATATTGGCAAATGATGATAATGGTGAACGCTTGGAAATCCCTTGCTTAGTTGTGAAGAACAGGAACCAATCATCGGCAAATTCTTCAACAGGAATAATTGCATTTACCCATTCATCTTTGTCCACTCCAAGAAGGTTAATGATTGGAATCCCTTTCGCAGTACGGCTGAATTCAGGAATTTCATAACCTTTAGCGCGATACACCTTTCCTTTGTTCGTGAAGAAAAGGATGGTATCGTGTGTGGAAGTGGTAATGAGGTGTTCAACAAAGTCATCCTCATTGGTTCCCATTCCCTGAATACCCCGGCCACCGCGTTTTTGGGCACGGTAAGTCGAGACAGGAAGACGCTTGATGTATCCCTTATGAGTTAGCGTAAGAACAATATTTTCGCGCGGGATTAGATCTTCGTCTTCAATTTGTTCGATTCCGCCGGCAACTATTTCTGTACGGCGTTTATCGTTGAATCTCTCTTTTACTTCGGTTAATTCTTCACGGATAATTTCCAATACTTTTTCTTCATCAGCCAAAATAGCTTTTAATTCAGCAATTAATGCTACAAGGCTTGAATATTCGTCTTCAATCTTTTCGCGCTCTAAGCCAGTCAAACGCTGCAGACGCATGTCAAGGATCGCCTGGGCCTGTTTTTCAGAAAGATTGAACTTGGTCATTAAGCCTTCACGTGCGATATCGGTTGTTTGAGAACTGCGGATAAGGTTGATTACTTCATCCAGGTGATCAAGGGCAATCCTTAAACCTTCCAAAATGTGTGCACGGGCTTCTGCCTTTTTCAATTCGAATTCTGTTCTGCGGCGGATTACGACCTTTTGGTGATCCAGATAATGCTGCAGACATTGTTTGAGATTTAGAACTTTAGGCTGGCCATCTACAAGCGCAAGCAGGTTTATGCCAAAACTTGTCTGAAGAGCCGTCTGCTTATAAAGGTTGTTCAGCAGAACATTGGCATTCGCATCTTTACGGACCTCGATCACAATGCGCATACCGTTTCGATCTGATTCATCACGCAGGTCAGTAATGCCATCAATTCGTTTATCCCGAACCAGTTCGGCAATTTTTTCAATCAGCTTTGCTTTATTCACCTGGTAAGGAATTTCATTTACAATGATAACTTCTTTTCCATTGGACTTCTGCTCGATTTCCACTTTGGCCCTTAGTGTAATGGAACCGCGGCCTGTTTCGTAAGCTTTGCGGATGCCGCTTCGTCCAAGAATAAGACCGGCAGTCGGGAAGTCTGGACCTGGAATGATTTCCATGAGCTCCTGAACAGTGAGATCCGGCTCCTGGCTGATGGCAAGCACTCCATCAATTACTTCACCAAGCTGATGGGGAGGAATATTGGTCGCCATACCAACGGCAATTCCAGAAGTTCCGTTTACGAGAAGATTTGGAAAACGCGCAGGCATAACGACTGGTTCTTTCTCAGCACCATCATAGTTATCCTGGTAATCAATCGTGTCTTTATTAATATCGCGCAAAAGCTCCATAGAGATTTTGGACATGCGGGCCTCTGTATAACGCATCGCAGCTGCAGCGTCACCATCGACAGAACCAAAGTTTCCGTGTCCTTCAACAAGCATATAGCGATAGTTGAAATCCTGAGCCATACGAACCATCGTGTCATATACTGCGGAGTCACCGTGCGGGTGGTATTTACCGATTACTTCCCCAACAATACGGGCCGATTTTTTAAATGGTTTATCAGAATGCATCCCTAAATCATGCATTGCATATAAGATTCTTCGGTGAACCGGCTTTAAACCATCCCGTACATCCGGAAGGGCACGTGAAACAATTACACTCATGGCGTAGTCCAGGAATGATGAACGCATTTCCTGGCTAATATTAATTTCTTTTACTTGAGAATTCGGTGTATCGGCCATTTAAAGGAACCTCCTTTAAAGAGACGCAGGATGAACTGTCATCCGTTTGTCACTTCGTTTAGCTGAAACCTGCATGGTCTTTCCATACAGATCCTGCTTTTTTTCATAAATTAGACGCACTTGGGGCATTAAATAAAAAGAATAAACCAATTATGTAAAAGCAGGATAGAGAACCTCTATCCTGAAAGAAAGCGAAGGCCCTTGGCCTGTGCTGTAGGCTTGCTTTTACAATTAAATATCCAGATTCTTTACATAAACCGCATTTTCTTCAATAAAGTTCCGGCGAGGCTCTACCTTGTCACCCATTAGGATTTCAAACGTTTCGTCAGCTTCAATGGCATCCTCAAGATTCACCTGGAGAAGGGTTCTTGATTCCGGATTCATTGTCGTTTCCCAAAGCTGGCCCGGGTTCATTTCCCCAAGTCCTTTATAGCGCTGAATTCCCGGCTTAGGCTGGCTCGGAAGTTCGCCAAGAATTTTATCCAGCTCGCGGTCATTATAGGCATATTCAATCTTTTTGCCCTGCTGGATCTTGTATAGAGGCGGCTGGGCAATATAGATATAGCCAGCCTCAATAATCTGCCTCATATAACGGTAAAAGAACGTTAATAGTAACGTGCGGATATGTGCACCATCGACATCCGCATCCGTCATGATGACAATTTTATGATAGCGGGCCCTGGAGATATCAAAATCTTCGCCTATACCGGTTCCGATTGCGGTAATAATCGCACGGACCTCATTATTGGACAGGATTTTATCCAGGCGGGCTTTTTCTACGTTCAGAATCTTCCCTCTAAGAGGAAGGATCGCCTGGAAATGACGGTCACGCCCCTGCTTGGCAGATCCGCCCGCAGAGTCACCCTCAACCACATAAATTTCGCTTATAGAAGGATCTTTAGAAGAACAGTCAGCGAGTTTACCAGGCAGGCTGGATACTTCAAGAGCACTCTTCCTTCTTGTAAGCTCCCTTGCTTTTTTGGCGGCCAGTCTTGCTCTTGCTGCCATAAGTCCTTTTTCAACAATTTTTCTGGCTACAGCCGGATTTTCGAGCATGAATTTTTCAAGAGCTTCAGAGAAAATCGTATCGGTTGCTGCACGCACCTCAGAGTTTCCAAGCTTCGTTTTGGTCTGCCCTTCAAACTGAGGATCAGGATGTTTAACGGATACAATAGCCGTTAAGCCTTCACGGACATCTTCACCGGAAAGGTTTGCGTCACTCTCTTTAAAGACGCCATTTTTACGTGCATAGTCGTTGATAACCCTTGTTAAGGCTGTCTTAAATCCGGATTCATGCGTACCGCCTTCATAGGTATGAATATTATTGGCAAAAGAATAGATATTGCTTGTAAATCCATCATTATACTGAATGGATACTTCAACAGTAATGCCTTCCCGTTCGCCATCAATATAGATAGGCTCTTCATGAAGAACTTCCTTCGTTCTGTTCAAATGTTCAACGTACGATTTAATTCCACCCTCGTACATATATTCATTTTTCTTGTTTTCTTCACGCTTATCCTCAATCGTGATCTTTAATCCCCTATTCAGGAATGCCAGTTCACGGATGCGGTTTGCAAGTGTTTCATAATCATATTCAAGGGTTTCAGTGAAGATTTCACTGTCCGGCTTAAAGTGGATGGTTGTTCCGGTATGGTCGGATTCGCCGATCACCTCAAGATCTGCACTTGGGACTCCACGCTCAAACTTCTGATAATATTTTTTTCCATCGCGATGGACAAATACTTCCAGCACAGTTGAGAGAGCATTAACCACAGAAGCACCGACTCCATGCAAGCCTCCGGAAACCTTGTATCCTCCGCCTCCGAATTTACCGCCTGCATGCAGAACTGTCATAATGACTTCGACTGCCGGGCGTCCCATTTTTTCGTGGATTCCGACTGGTATACCTCGTCCGTTATCCACTACCGTAATACTATTATCCTTTTCGATAATCACATTGATTTCAGAACAGTAGCCTGCCAGTGCTTCATCAATACTATTATCGACTATTTCCCAAACTAGATGGTGAAGCCCTTTGGCACTTGTTGAACCGATATACATTCCCGGACGCTTCCGAACTGCTTCCAGACCTTCCAGTACCTGTATCTGATTCTCATCATAGGATTGTTCCTGCACTGCCTTTTGCTCCATTGCCACATCGGTCACCTACACTTTCCATTTCACTAATCTATACAAAAGCCTGGCTTCCTGAGTTGAGCCAAACTGTAGTTTTCACTGACTTGCCTTTCATTCCATCAGGGAAGTTCTTCCGGCAGTCCTGCATTTCTTTAAAATTCGTGAACACTTAATTTATGGGATCGTTTCTTTAACGTACCTGAGGATAGCGGAGAAAAATAGATCTTTTCTGTTGTGACGACTACAGATTTATAGGAACCTTTTGCGAGGTTCACAACTGACTCCTCCAGGTTCTCTTTACGCTCTTCCGCATACTCGGAAGCAAGGGCTGTTTCTTTATCAATTATGGCGACAATATCCCTTGCCCGGACCAATACATCTTCACCTATATGGATGTACATGCGATCACCTCACTGAATCTTCTTGATTCTCCCTGCCTCAACACTGAACGCTGCTGCTTCTTTAAGTGTCTGGTGGTCTATTCCATCAACGCTTGTAGTAGTGACAAACGTCTGTACTTTCCCTTGAATGGTATTCAATAAATGGGATTGACGATAATCATCCAATTCCGAGAGGACGTCATCCAGCAGCAGAATGGGATATTCTCCAATTTCAGAATGGATCAGTTCGATTTCGGCAAGCTTAACTGACAGAGCTGTCGTTCTTTGCTGTCCCTGTGAACCGAATGTTTGTACATCGCGCCCATTCACATGAAAAATCAGGTCATCGCGATGCGGCCCAAACATGGTAACGCCCCGGTCTATTTCCCTGTTTTTCACTTTTGCAAATTTATCCTGGTATACTTTAACCATTTTCGACAAATCTTGTTCTTCTGATACCTCGGCAGAAGGCTTGTACTCAATTTTTAAGGTCTCGAGCCCTCTTGATATCCCTTCATGAATCGGCTGTGCCCAATTCTCAAGGAGTCTGAGAAACTCGTAACGCTTTGAAACAATCTTTGCAGCCATCTCAATGAATTGCTCTGTTAAAATCTCAAGCATGGTATGGTCGGTCTGCTTTTTGATCTGGAGCATTTTCAAGTAGTGGTTGCGCTGCTGGAGGATTTTCTGATACTGGCTGATATCATGCAAATAGACAGGTGAAACCTGCCCAATTTCCATATCAATAAAACGACGCCTTACTTGAGGGCTCCCTTTCACAAGATGGAGATCTTCAGGCGCGAACATCACAACATTCATATTGCCGACATACTGGCTTAATTTCTGCTGCTCTATATGATTGCATTTGGCTTTTTTGCCTTTTTTGCTGATGACTAATTGCATTGGCAGGGATCCTTGCCTTTTTTGGACCCTTCCTTCTATTTTAGCATATTCCTGATCCCAGCGAATAAGATCTTTGTCATTTGATGTCCGATGGGACTTTGCCATTGCCAGCACATAGATCGATTCCATGACATTTGTCTTTCCCTGGGCATTCTCACCCAAAATTACATTTACTTTATTTTCGAAATTTACTTCAAGCTCTTCGTAATTCCGGTAATTTTTTAATAGCAACTGCTCTATATGCATAGACGCTACATCCTTTTAAATTTTAACGCTGAGAACAGCGGGCTAGATGATCGTAAATTCACCCACATCCGGAATTTCGATTCTATCCCCGGTTCTTAGCTTTCTTCCCCGTCTTTGATCCTGTTCCCCATTGACGAAGACTTCGTATTCACTCAGGAACCATTTGGCCATTCCGCCTGTTTGAATCACATCAGCAGCTTTTAAAAATTGGCCCAGCGTAATATATTCTGTATCAATTTGAATTTCCGTCATATTTTCACTCTTTCCCATTGTCCGACTTCAAGTGCTGCAGTGATTTCTGCACTTTGGCAAAACAATTTCAGAATGGTATCTAATATTCTATTTTACTAAATAAATCGCAGATACACAAAGAAAACTCGCCTGCAGCTGTTTATTTTCATTATTCCCCTGCAATTGGCCGATATTCTGGCAGATAAGAGGTCAGTTTATAAAAAAAATTAAGCCGCCGGCAAAACCGGCAGCTTTTTCTTAATAAGTCCTTACTGGCAAAATCAATTGCAGGATGGATTCATCGTTTAAAGGTTTGATGATGAATGGTCTCATGGCTCCGGTGAAGCTGATTGTAATTTCAGAGCCTTCAAGTGCTTTTAGGGCATCCATCATGAATTTCGCGCTAAAGGAGATTTTTAATTCTTCGCCTTCTACGGATTTGCTCTGCACTTCTTCGACAACTTTTCCGATTTCAGGTGTGTTGGATGAAATTTCGATTACACCGCCATCAATTGTTGAGAACTTGACCACATTATTGCGGCCTTCTTTTGCCAATAAAGAGGCACGGTCAATAGCCTGCAGGAATTCCTTTGTATTGACGACAACATCTGTTTTGCTGTCTGAAGGGATCAATCTGGATGTATCCGGGTAATTTCCTTCCAGCAGCCTTGAGAAGAACAGCAGATGTTCAGCCTTAAAGAGAACCTGGTTTTCAGTAATAACGATATCGATTAAATCATTGTTGTCATCAAGAATTTTGCTTAGTTCACTTAAGCTTTTTCCCGGAATGACCACATTGTAGCTTTCGCTGGCATTTGTTTCGATTTGCGCTTTTCTTAATGCCAGCCTATGACTATCTGTTGCAATACAGGTTAATGTCCCGTTTTCCACCTTCCAGTTTACACCTGTCAAGATAGGGCGTGTTTCTGAGGTGGACACTGCGAATACCGTTTGGCGAACCATTGCTTTTAATAAGTCTGTAGGAATCTTAAACACATTCTCTTCCTCGATTTGAGGCAAGTGAGGATATTCCTCAGCATCCAGACCATTAAGATTGAATTCAGACTTACCTGAACGGATGACTGTCTGTAAATGGTTTTCAACGCTGATCTCTACACTGTCAGTCGGAAGCTTCTTAACGATTTCGCTGAAGAACTTCGCTTGGAGCACAATGGCACCAGCCTGTTTGATCTCGACAATTTCATCCCCTGCTTCTTCTTTAGGAATAAAAGATTCGATTGAAATATCAGAGTCGCTTCCCGTTAATGTGACTCCTTCTTCAGAAGCGACAATTTTAATCCCCGTTAGGATGGGAATAGTCGTTCTGCTTGTTACTGCTTTCATAACATCCTGGACGCTTTGGACCAAACGGTCGCGCTGGATTATAAATCTCATTTTTTAAATCCTCCAAGCATATTTTAATGGCGTATTGAATATATATATTTTTTATAAAAAAATAGTAGAAGTACTAGTAGGTCCTGTTAGTATGTGGATAACTGCATTTTTTGAAAGGAAACACAGCCTATCCACATGTGGACAGACTGTGTGTAAGTTTGGTCAAGTTATACACATTATACCTTTAGCATTTCATTGATTTCTTTCAGCTGCTTTTCAAATTGTGAATCTGACTGAAGCATCTTTGAAATTTTTTCATGGGCATGAATGACGGTCGTATGGTCCCTTCCGCCAAATTCCTCCCCTATTTTAGGAAGAGAAAAGTCGGTTAATTCCCTTGATAGATACATGGCAATCTGGCGGGGGAATGCGACAGACTTTGTTCGTTTCTTCGCTTTGAAATCCTCAAGCTTTACATTAAAGTGTTCCCCAACCACCCTTTGAATTTCATGGATGGTAATAACTTTCGGTTTGGAGCTTGGAATAATATCCTTTAATGCTTCTGCTGCAAGATCTGCATTAATATCTTTATTTATTAAAGAGGAGTAAGCTACTACACGAATCAGAGCGCCCTCAAGTTCACGGATGTTGGAGTCAATCTGATTGGCAATATACAGCATAACCTCATTAGGAATATCAAGTCCCTCTGCTTTCGCTTTTTTGCGCAGGATCGCAATACGCGTTTCAAGGTCGGGAGGAGTAATATCAGTAATTAGCCCCCATTCAAACCTGGAGCGAAGACGGTCTTCCAGCGTAGGAATTTCCTTTGGAGGACGGTCGCTTGAGATGATGATCTGCTTGCTTTCTTCATGCAAGGTATTAAAAGTATGGAAAAACTCTTCCTGTGTCTGTTCTTTTCCAGCAAGAAACTGAATATCATCGATAAGAAGAACATCCACATTTCGATATTTATCGCGGAAATCTCCCGCTTTGTTATCTCGGATCGAGTTAATGAATTCATTCGTAAATTTCTCGGAAGATAAGTATACGACTTTAGCTGATGGATTATGATCTAATACATAATGGCCGATTGCATGCATAAGGTGAGTTTTTCCGAGTCCAACTCCCCCGTAAATAAATAAAGGATTGTATGCCTTAGCCGGAGCCTCGGCTACAGCAAGTGAAGCTGCATGGGCGAAGCGGTTTCCGGACCCGATGACAAACGTGTCGAATGTATATTTCGGGTTTAGCATCGTTAATGGCAGTTCCTGCTGTTCTTCCTCCGGCTTTTTCTTTTTTGGAGGAAGAGGAAGATCGACTTCTTCTTCACTTTGATTTTGCGGAATGATGAATTTTACTCCTAATTCTTCACCGGTTATGTCATAAAGAATTCCGGAGATCAGCTGGGAATAGCGCTCTTCAAGCCAGTCACGGGCAAACTCATTCGGGGCCTTAACGACTAAAGTGTCTCCCTGCAGAGAATGCGCTTTTGTCGATTTCAGCCATGTATCAAAACTGGGCTTGCTGATTTTTTTCTCGATATTGGCCAGAGCATTATTCCAAAGATCCGCAATGTTTTCCAATGATATCCCTCCTTTTCCATCTATAATTGGGAATTTAGATTACTGTCCAGCTCCGGTGTCTTTCGAAGGACACCTTCCGCTTTTCTTTGTTTCGAGCCACAAAAACGATAGGTTATACACGCTGTATAACCCTGAAGTTTATAAATATACGAAACTGTTTATGTGGAAAAATATATAATAAGGAAGTAAAGTGGAATTTCGACAGTATCCACTGTCTGTGGACAAACTTTTACAAACCCCTTGGATAACCTGTCCACATGTTATCCACAATCTGTGGATAATGAAGATATACACAATGATTTATTAAGTGTTAAAACACAATTATGATAACAGATAATGCTTTTGTCTGCAATGCTTTTTAAACCTTTATCCACAACATGCCATCCCTGTTCATAAAAATTGTCCACAGCCTCTGGTTGTGTGAAAAACTTGTCAATATGTGATGTGGATAATGAAAATGCTGTCGAAATTTTATCCACAGCCCTGTTTTTTTAGAAAATCCAATTCTGAATATCAGATAGAGAGATGCCATTTTTTCGTGGCCAGGTCATCTGGAGACCGTCAGAATTTGCAGTCTAAAATAGCAGCTTTTACAATGAACTAATGAGAAAAACGTGGAAAAATGAAATTTTAGGATGACATTCAGGCAAAAAGAAGGTAAACTTTCTGAGTGGGTTCTTTCAGATATGCAAAAAGAGAAAGAGCAGCAAAGCGTTTTTAAATGTTATTTCGTAAGTTGTTTATTCATAATAAATTTTAACTGCTGAGTTGATTGGAGCGCAGGGCACTTGATCCTCGAAAATGCATTCGCATTTTCTTCGTGCGGTGTTGATTCAAGGAAGCTTATTCAATGTCCTGCGGGAGGCTCCTGTTCCTCCCCGCGGAAAGCAAGTGCCCGCATCGGAGATCAACGAACTAACTTTATAAGAAAAAACAAATTATGAAAGAAAGAGCCGAAACTAATTTTTTTGCCATTGAAGGCAGATTGACTTATATGCATAGTTGACAATTTTCTAGTTACATCTATATAATTAGAAAGACTGTCTTTAACAGCAATTCCTCAGGGAGGTGTCATATATGAAAAGAACTTATCAACCAAACAAGCGTAAAAGAAGCAAGGTTCATGGTTTCCGCAGCCGCATGAGCTCTCCGAACGGACGTAACGTTCTAGCTCGCCGCCGCCGCAAAGGAAGAAAAGTATTATCTGCTTAGGCCACTGAAACGTCAGTGGTCTTTTTTTCCATGTAAAGATAAATGTCCAAGGCGCTCTGCGCTTTTTTGAAAAGGTGATGACATGAAAAAAGAGTTCCGTGTAAAAAAGAATAAAGAATTTCAAGAGGCCTTTAAAAAGGGAAAGTCATTCGCCAACCGTCAATTTGTCGTTTACATCTTGAGAAAAGAGGAGCAGAATCATTTCCGCATTGGCCTTTCTGTCAGTAAAAAAATCGGCAATGCCGTTATGAGGAACCAGATCAAAAGGTATATCCGCCAGGCATTCTTAGAACTGGAGGAGGAAATTAAGCCGCAGTATGATCTGATCGTCATTGCGAGGAAACCGGTGGCAGAAATGGATTTTCATGAAGTTAAAAAGAGTCTGATCCATGTATTGAAGGTTTCGCGGGTTTTGAATAAACCGGGACTTGGAAATACTAAAAATCAATAATCTTTATCTATCTTTATTTTGAAGCACTTCATTTTAAAAGATGGTAAAATAAGATACATATGAGCGTGTGCCCTCTGAGGGGGACAAGCAAATGATATCCATACTATTATCAGGAGCAATTAAGGAGGAAAAAACGGTTGAAGAAACGAATATTCCTATTAATCGGTTTAGTGTTTGTGATGGCCCTTTTATCGGGCTGTACAGAAATCAACCAGCCGATTACATCTGAAAGTGAAGGCTTTTGGAACGAGTATATTGTCTACCCGCTTTCGCTGTTTATTATTAAGGTAGCGGAATTTGCAGGCGGCAGCTATGGACTATCGATTATTATTGTGACGATCATTATCCGGCTGGTCATCCTGCCATTAATGATTAAACAAACGAGAAGTTCAAAAGCGATGCAGGCGATACAGCCAGAAATGCAGAAGCTTCGTGAAAAATACAGCTCAAAAGACCAGAAAACCCAGCAAAAGCTGCAGCAGGAAACAATGGCTTTATTCCAAAAGCACGGCGTTAATCCGCTTGCAGGATGTTTTCCGCTGGTGATTCAAATGCCGATCCTGATCGGTTTCTATCATGCGATTACACGTACGCGCGAAATCGCAAACCATAATTTCCTTTGGTTTGACCTTGGTTCTCCGGATCCAATTTACTTATTGCCTTTAATTGCAGGTGTGACAACGTTCATTCAGCAGAAAATGATGATGGCCGGCACTCAGCATACGGGGCAAATGGCTGCACAAATGAAAATGATGCTTTACCTAATGCCGATTATGATCGTTATTTTTGCCATTAACTTCCCGGCAGCTCTTTCTTTATACTGGGTAGTGGGGAATATCTTCATGATCGTTCAAACGTATTTCATTAAAGGTCCGGACCTGAAAGCTGCAGCGGCCGGAAATGCAGGAGGAGCCAAAAAGTGAAACAAGTAACTGCTACAGGACAGACCGTCAAGGAAGCAGTAGAGTCAGCTTTAGCTCAATTAAACACAACAGAAGACCGCTTAGAGATTACTATCGTTGATGAGGGTAAAAAAGGCATTTTCGGGATTTTCGGATCCCGGCCGGCCGTGGTGAAAGCTGTGAAGAAACCTGATCCGATTGAGGAAGCCGAAAAGTTCCTCAATGACGTCAGCGGGAAAATGGGCGTGACCATTGAAATTGAAACATTAAGGGACGGAAAAAATGTTCAATTTATCCTATCCGGTGAAAAGATTGCTCTTTTAATCGGAAAAAGGGGACAAACGCTCAATTCCCTCCAGTATTTGACACAGCTGGTCATTAACCGCTATGCGGAGCAGTACTTAAATGTAGTGCTTGATGCAGAGGATTACCGGAAAAGACGCCAGGATACCCTGATTCAACTGGCTGAAAGGCTTGCTCAAAAAGCTTTGAAGACGGGAAAAGAAATAGCACTGGAACCTATGCCTTCATATGAACGCAAAGTGATCCATACCGCCCTCGTAAATAATAAGCGAATCAATACGTATTCTGATGGCAATGACCCGCATCGTCATATTGTCATCGCACCAGCCAGAACAAGATAGCAGGAAAAGCGGAAGCGCAGCGCTGTAGCTAGACAGTTATCGACGTTCAAAATATAAAAATTTCTTATATTGCAAATCCCAGTCCATTTACGGATTGGGATTTTTTTTGTCGCACTTTGTCATTTCCCGCAAATTATTAAATCTCAATTGGTTTTATTGTTATTCACATGTGGATAAGTTAAAATAGAGCATATTAATTATGAGACGTGTGGATAATTTTTCAGCGGGTGTATTTAAGCTGGCTGTTGATAAGTAACATGTGACTGATGGACAAGCCGGAATCGCGGGCTGATATGCTTTTCTAAAAAAAAACCATGTGATATTCTATTAATTTGGGGAATCGATATTATTATTTCTAAAGATAAGAAAACTTTCCTTTGACTTGGATAACTGTCTAGCTCCAGGCGCCATCGGCTCGAGGTCATAAGCCAATCCGTCCAAAAGGTTAAAGAACAACCTTTCAGCCGGCTTGTCTTATGCTTGTCGCCGACAAGCGGGCGCCTTCCGCTTTTCGTTATATAGATCGATAAAACAGAAAAAAGAGAGGTGAATGAATTGGAATTTGATACAATAGCCGCGATATCTACTCCGATGGGGGAAGGAGCCATTGCTATTGTCCGCCTGAGCGGTGACCAGGCTTTTGAAATTGCGGACCGGCTGTTCAGAGGAGTGGGAGGCAAGCGTCTAAAGGATGTTGCGTCCCATACCATTCATTATGGACATATTATGGATCCCAAAACCGGACAGATTGCTGAGGAAGTAATGGTTTCGGCCATGAAGGGGCCGAAAACCTTTACTAAAGAAGATGTCATTGAAATCAACTGCCATGGCGGACTGGTTTCCGTAAACCGCGTGCTGCAGCTTTTGCTGAATAATGGTGCACGCCTGGCAGAGCCTGGTGAATTTACAAAGCGCGCCTTTTTGAACGGGCGGATTGATTTATCTCAGGCAGAAGCGGTTATGGATTTAATCCGTGCGAAGACTGACCGGGCTATGAACATGGCACTTGGCCAGATGGAAGGAAGGCTGTCAAAGCTTATTCAGAAGCTTAGGCAGGAAATTCTGGAGATTCTTGCGCATGTAGAAGTCAATATCGACTATCCGGAGTACGATGATGTCGAGGAAATGACCCATCATATGCTGATGGAGAAGGCTTCTTATGTAAAGAAGGAAATCGAAAAGCTTCTTCAGACCTCACAGCAGGGGAAAATTCTGCGTGAAGGACTTTCAACTGTAATCGTCGGACGGCCAAACGTTGGAAAATCTTCCTTATTGAATAGCCTTGTTCACGAGAATAAGGCGATTGTAACAGATATCCCGGGCACAACCCGTGATGTCATCGAAGAATACGTGAATGTAAGAGGAGTGCCTCTCCGCCTTGTTGATACAGCCGGCATTCGCGAAACGGAAGATATCGTGGAACGGATTGGTGTTGAAAAATCAAGGCAGGTATTAAAGGAAGCAGATTTGATTTTGCTCGTGCTCAATTACTCGGATGAATTGACGTCTGAGGATGAAAATATTTTCAAAGCGGTCGAAGGCATGGATGTTATTGTAATTGTCAATAAAACCGACCTTGACCAAAAAATCGACATGAAACGCGTGCGTGAGCTTTCCAAGCATCATAAACTGGTTACAACCTCTTTATTGGAGGATCAGGGAGTCGACGATCTTGAGGAAGCCATTGCTTCTTTATTCTTTGCAGGTTCCATCGAAGCCGGAGATATGACATATGTATCCAATACCCGCCATATTGCCCTATTGAACCAGGCTCAAAATGCCATCGATGAAGCGATGCAGGGTGTTGAGATGGGAACGCCGATTGACATTGTTCAGATTGATTTGACGAGAACATGGGAGCTGCTTGGTGAAATTATTGGTGACAGCGTCCATGAAAGCTTGATCGACCAGTTATTCTCGCAGTTCTGTTTAGGAAAATAGATGATTTAGGCAGGCTGTGTCAGCTGACGCAGCGGAAATAGATTTTTAACTTTTGCAATCGGCTGGCTCAGCCCGTGGCTTTTAAAAGCTTGTGCCTGTGCTTTTCTGATTGCAGCAAAGGAGGCCGCATCATGACATATGAAGCTGGAAGTTATGATGTCATAGTAGTCGGAGCCGGACACGCGGGTGTAGAAGCAGGCCTTGCTTCGGCCCGTCTCGGCGCAAAGACATTAATGATTACAATCAACCTGGATATGGTAGCCTTTATGCCCTGCAACCCTTCAGTCGGAGGTCCTGCAAAAGGGATTGTGGTAAGGGAAATCGATGCTCTTGGCGGAGAAATGGGCAAAAATATTGATAAAACCCATATTCAGATGCGCATGCTCAATACAGGAAAAGGCCCTGCAGTCCGTGCGTTAAGAGCTCAGGCCGATAAATTCACGTATCAGCATGAAATGAAAAAAACGCTGGAAAATGAACCAAACCTGACACTTATTCAGGGAATGGTTGAACGGCTGATTGTCGAAGATGGAGAATGCAGGGGCGTCGTCACCCAGACAGGTGCCGTCTATCATTCAAAAGCCGTAGTTATTACGACCGGAACCTTCTTAAGAGGGGAAATCATCCTCGGTGAGCTCAAGTACTCAAGCGGTCCTAACAACCAGCAGCCGTCCATTAAGCTCTCAGAACACCTGCAGGAGCTTGGCTTTGATCTGGTCCGTTTTAAAACAGGAACACCGCCGCGCGTCAACAGCCACTCCATTGATTACAGCAAAACGGAAATCCAGCCTGGCGATGATGTGCCCAGAGCTTTTTCCTATGAAACGACCAAGTATATTACAGACCAGCTCCCTTGCTGGCTGACGTATACCAATGAAGAAACGCATACATTGATCGACAATAATCTTCATCGCTCGCCAATGTACTCCGGCATGATCAAAGGAACTGGTCCGCGCTATTGCCCGTCAATTGAAGATAAGGTTGTCCGCTTTAACGATAAGCCGCGCCATCAGATCTTCCTGGAGCCTGAAGGCCGGAATACTCAGGAAGTATACGTGCAGGGGCTTTCAACAAGCTTGCCTGAGGATGTGCAGCAGCAGATTCTCAGAACTATCCCGGGACTTGAAAATGTACAGATGATGCGTGCCGGCTATGCGATTGAATATGATTCCATCGTACCTACACAATTATGGCCGACACTTGAAACCAAGAAGGTGAAAAATCTCTTTACTGCAGGCCAGATTAACGGGACATCCGGCTATGAAGAGGCTGCCGGCCAGGGGCTAATGGCAGGCATGAATGCCGGATTAAAATCGCTGGATAAAGAAGAAGTCATTTTAAGCCGATCAGATGCTTATATTGGCGTCCTGATTGACGATCTTGTGACTAAAGGCACGAACGAGCCTTACCGTCTATTGACTTCAAGAGCGGAATACCGTCTGCTGCTTCGCCATGATAATGCCGACCTGCGCTTAACAGAGCTCGGCCGCAAAGTAGGGCTGATCAGTGAAGAACGCTATGGGAAATTCCAGCTGAAAAAACAGGCGATTGAAGAAGAAAAATCACGTTTGCAAGGCATCATCATCAAGCCGACTTCTGATGTGCAGGAGCTGATTAAAAGTCAGGGCGGAAGCGAGCTGAAAGACGGCATCCGCGCCTCTGATCTGCTGAAGCGTCCGGAAATGGCTTATGATCATATCCATCAGCTTATTCCGGCTGAGAATCCACTTGATCCGGATGTTTCCGAACAGGTGGAAATCCAGATCAAGTATGAAGGCTATATTGAAAAGTCACTTCAGCAGGTAGAGCGACTGAAGAAGATGGAGAACAAGAAGATCCCTGAAAACATCGATTATGATGATATTAACGGGTTGGCTTCCGAAGCAAGACAAAAGCTGAAGGAAGTAAGGCCGCTATCTCTCGCGCAGGCTTCTCGAATTTCCGGTGTAAACCCTGCCGATATCTCTATTTTGCTTGTTTATTTAGAACAGGGCAGAATTGCAAGAGTTTCAGCGGAGTAAAAGGGGAAATCCGATCATGTCTGAGAACCGAAAGGATTTATAGATGAATACCGAACAATTTACAGAAATGCTGGCGGCGAAGGGAATTGCCCTTTCGCCACAGCAATTGCAGCAATATGACACATACTATTCCACACTTGTGGAATGGAATGAAAAAATGAATTTAACCGCCATCACGGAAAAGGAAGATGTTTATCTCAAGCATTTTTATGACTCGATAAGCGCTGCTTTTTACTTTGATTTCAACCAGCCGTTAAAGGTTTGTGATGTCGGTGCTGGTGCAGGTTTTCCAAGCATACCGATTAAAATTGCTTTTCCGGGTTTACATATTACAATCGTTGACTCGCTGAATAAACGTATAGGGTTTCTGGAGCATTTAGCGAAGAAGCTTGAGCTTGAGAATGTCCGCTTTATCCATGACCGGGCGGAAACCTTTGGCCAGAACAAAGAGTACCGTGAGTCTTTTGATGTTGTGACAGCACGGGCTGTTGCCAGATTGTCCGTTTTAAGTGAACTTTGTCTGCCTCTGGCAAAAACAGGCGGCACATTTGTTGCTATGAAGGGTGCCAGTGCAAAAGAGGAACTGGATGCCGGCAAAAAGTCCATCTCTGTACTGGGAGGAAAACTTGTGGATTCCCACACGTTTACCTTGCCTGAGGAAGAAAGTGAGCGCAATATTTTAATCATAAAAAAAGAAAAGAGCACTCCTAAAAAGTACCCGCGTAAGCCGGGGACACCCAATAAAACACCAATTGAATAGGGTGCGCAATTTGCCATTGTATGACATAATGGTGTAAACTAATCGATTTTTCCAGATATTTATATTGCTCCTGTCCGGCAGGATTTGTCATGATGATAGAGAATATGTTATAGGGAGTTTCGTAAAGGTGGTGCAGGGTGATGAAGCATTCTTTCTCACGCTTTTTTGGCCTAGGCGAAAAGGGAGAACAAGTTACAGCGGAAAAACCAGCAGAAGAACAATTGGATATTGAAGACTTAAGCGACAGAGAAGAAGTTAAGAAGATACCTATTGATCGAATCGTCCCCAACCGTTTTCAGCCAAGAACGGTGTTTGATGATGAGAAGATAGAAGAGCTTTCTCGGACCATCCATACGCATGGAATCATCCAGCCGATTGTCGTAAGGGAATTTGAGGGTGGCCAGTTTGAAATCATAGCAGGTGAACGCAGATACCGGGCCATGAAAAAACTGGGCTGGGAAGAAGCTCCGGCTATCGTAAAAAATCTAAGTGATACGGAAACGGCTTCAGTGGCTTTAATTGAAAACCTTCAAAGGGAAGAACTGTCTCCGATTGAAGAAGCTGTTGCCTACGGAAAGCTTTTAGAACTGCATAATCTGACACAGGAAGCATTGGCACAGCGCCTTGGAAAAGGCCAGTCAACCGTTGCAAATAAGCTTCGGCTGCTGAAATTGCCGCAGCCTGTCCAGGATGCATTATTAAACAAATCGATTACAGAGCGGCATGCCCGTTCGCTAATCCCGCTGAAAGACCCTGAAAAGCAGGTCGCCCTGCTGCAGGAGATTGTGGAAAAGAATCTGAATGTGAAGCAGACAGAAGACAGGGTTGTCAAAATTCTCGAACAGAAAAATCCAAAGCCGAAGCCGAAGCGCAAAGCATTCAGCAAGGATATGAGAATTGCGGTTAATACGATCCGCCAATCTTTATCCATGGTTTCTGACAGCGGAATTAATCTTGATTCGGAAGAAGAAGAATTTGATGAATTTTATCAAATCACGATTAAGATTCCTAAAAAGAAATAATTTTTTACGCGAAAGATAAAGCGGGGGCATTCCCTGTTTTGTTTTTCGCGTTTTTTTGAAGGAACGATAAAAAGACTATTAGAATCTTCTTATTTTTTACAAAAAAAATATTCTGCCCTGTTTTTCATGATAAAATAGACTACGTGATTTAACGATTCTAATAAATTTGCAGATAAATAGATTGTAATACTGATAGATGAAAGCAGGTGACACCGTGGGCAAGATTTTAGCCGTTGCGAACCAGAAAGGCGGAGTCGGCAAAACGACCACTTCTGTCAATCTTGGCGCATGCCTGGCATACATAGGGAAGAAAGTGCTGCTGGTCGACATTGATCCGCAGGGTAACGCAACAAGCGGAATCGGCATTGAAAAAGCAGATGTCGATCATTGCATCTATGACGTTCTCGTTGATGATGTGGAAGCATCAAAGGTTATAAAGCCAACTTCTGTAGAGAATTTATACGCTATCCCGGCAACCATTCAGCTGGCAGGCGCAGAAATTGAACTGGTGCCGACCATCTCACGGGAAGTAAGATTAAAGAGGGCTCTGGAAGAAGTGAAGGCAAATTTTGATTATGTTATTATTGACTGTCCTCCTTCCCTTGGATTACTGACCATTAACTCGCTGACTGCTTCAGATGCCGTCATCATACCAGTGCAATGTGAGTACTATGCGCTTGAGGGTCTGAGTCAGCTTCTGAATACGGTCCGCCTTGTGCAGAAGCATCTGAATCATGATTTGAAAATTGAAGGCGTTCTGCTGACGATGCTTGATGCCCGTACAAATCTTGGCATTCAGGTCATTGAAGAAGTGAAAAAATATTTTCAGGATAAAGTATATAAAACAATCATTCCCCGCAATGTACGGCTGGGAGAAGCTCCGAGCCATGGAGAACCTATCATTACTTATGATCCGAAGTCACGCGGAGCTGAAGTATATTTAGAACTGGCAAAGGAAGTGGTTTCAAATGGCTAAAGGTTTAGGAAAAGGTCTGAATGCTTTTTTCAATAATATTGAAACCGAAAAAGAAGAAACTGTGCAGGAAGTCAAAATAAAGGACATCCGTCCCAACCCTTATCAGCCGCGCAAAGTGTTTGAAAAGGAAGCCATCGAGGAATTGAAGCAGTCCATCCTTGAACACGGAATTCTGCAGCCGATAATCGTCCGCAAAAGCATCAAGGGCTATGAGATTGTAGTCGGGGAGCGCCGCTACCGGGCAGCAAAAGAAGCGAATCTTGAGAGAGTTCCTGTAGTCGTTCGGGAATTAACCGAACAGCAGATGATGGAGCTCGCTGTTCTTGAAAATCTGCAGCGTGAAGACTTAACTCCCATTGAAGAAGCGGCTGCATACCAGCTGTTAATGGAGAAGCTTAAGGTGACACAAGAGGAGCTGGCCAAGCGCCTTGGAAAAAGCAGGCCGCATATTGCGAACCATATCAGGCTCCTGTCCCTTCCTCCAAAAATCCAAGGGCTGATCTCGGAAGGCAAAATCTCCATGGGCCATGGCAGAGCACTATTGGGTCTGCGAAAAAAAGAGAAGCTGCAGGCGCTCGTTGAAAAAACAGTTAAAGACGGCTTAAATGTCCGTCAGCTTGAACAGCTGATTCAGCAGCTGAATGATGTTTCACGTGAAACGAAAAAGCAAAATGCACCAAAAGATATTTTTATTAAGGAACGCGAATCCTCTCTCAGAGAAAGATTCGGAACCACCGTCCATATTAAACAGTCCAAAAACAAGGGGAAAATAGAGATTGAATTTTTCTCAAAAGAAGATTTGGAACGCATTATGGAACTTTTAGAAACCAATTCGTAAGCCATCTTAATGATGGTTTATTTTTTTACAGGATTCCATAAAAAAAGATTGTAGGTCAGTACCTTTCGTGGTAATTTTAATAGAAAATAATTCGCATTGCGAAATAATAAGGTGAAGAATATGTTTTTGCTAGGTACGCTTGTGAATGGATTATTGATTATTATTGGAACACTGCTTGGGAAATTGCTCCATCGCATTCCTGAAAGCATGAAGGGCACGGTGATGCATGCGATCGGCCTGGCTGTCATGGTGCTCGGCCTGCAAATGGGCTTGAAGAGCGAGAATTTCCTGGTTGTGATTTTAAGCCTTGTTTTCGGGGCGGTTATTGGGGAATCCTTAGCTCTCGAAGATAAGCTGAACCAACTTGGCGATTGGCTCGAAAGAAAAATCGGCTCAAAAGGCCAGGGAAGCATTTCCCAGGGCTTCGTAACGGCTACGCTTATCTTTGTCATTGGCGCTATGGCCATTATCGGCGCGCTCGACAGCGGCATCCGCGGCAATCACTCGGTTCTTTATACCAAATCGATTATTGACGGCTTCACCTCCCTCATCTTGACGACTACATTAGGGATTGGTGTACTTTTTTCAGCTTTTCCGGTTATGCTCTATGAAGGACTCATTGCCCTTTTTGCCACCCAGATCGACCGGTTTGTCCCCCAGCTTCTTATGGACAGCTTTATTAAGGAAATGACCGCGACAGGCGGAATCATGATCTTTGCGATTGGTCTGAATCTGACAGGAATTACAAAGATCAGAGTTGCGAACCTGCTTCCTGGAATTGTGGTTACGGGGATTATTGTGTCGGTTGTTTATTTTTATGGGATTTATTTTTAGGTGATGGGGATTTAATTGTTAGTGCGGTGGTGTGAAGCATGTGCACCGGAATTTATTGTGCTTGCGGCGCCTGTCAAAACCTCTGGGTGCAGCGCATAAACTAATGGAATTGACGCAAAAGCCGGCTGCAGCAGCGCATAAAATAGGAATAACAGCGCGAAAAGATGTGAGAACGGCGCATAAATCGGGTGAGCGCGCAAAAGTATCATCAGATAGCGCATAAACTAACCAAATCAGCGCAAAAAGATGTGCCAACAGAGCAATCCCCTCCCCTCCCCCAGCTAACCAAAAAAGCCGCAGGCCGATTTCCCCTGCGGCTTCCTATTCATTAAGGTGTTTGTTCACGGTTCAGTTCCCACTTGAATGCAGGCCATGCTGGCGCTGTCTGGTGGGTCAGGCTTGCTTCATAGATGCCGCCTGCGATGGTTTTGGCCATTTTCAGGACGAGGTTGAGCCTTGTGTTCTGGAGGACGAAGAATTCCATAAATCCGCTGACGTTGACGATGCCGGTTATGTGCATGTCTCCTACTTCCGGCAGGTCTTTATTAACTCCGGCGCCAGGCTTGACAGGGCCTTCTCCGATTTGAATGACTCCGACGCTTTTTAAGCGGCCCAGGCAGGCGTCGATCCCGATGATAAAGGGATTAAAATGTTTCTTTTTAATTTCATTCAGTTTTTCTTCCAGGTTTACGGCATGGATTGGGTCCTCCAGTGTTCCGTATACATGGAAAGATGAAATGGATTTTTCCTCGAGGAGTGTGCCGACCAGCGGACCTAATGAATCGCCTGTAGAGCGGTCTGTGCCAATGCAGACAAAAACGATGGGACGGCAGCTGATGCCCGCAGGCAGAATATTCTTCAGTTCAGCAGCCAATTTTTCAGCAGAGTTTGTTTCTTCATGCGAGATTCTGGCAGAAGCCCCGCCTTTTTTGTCAAACAAGTTCGGTTTGAAGTTCATATAGGTCCACTCCCTCTTTATTCCTTGCCATGCCCGAAAAACAAGTATTTATACGTTTTTAACAGTATACGGAATTTTTGTGTAATCTATACATACCTGTATTATTTAATCGTTAAACAATCGGGTTTTTAACTGTTAAGCCATGAGAAAAATTGATAAAATAATTTTGTTTTACAAAGGGATTCGCACTGAGGGGCAAGATGCAGTATAATTTCATACAAGTTAAAGGCTTGAAATTTTGAACGTGATTACTGTCTAGTTCCAGGCGCCATCGGCTCTCGGGTCTAAGCTTGTCTAGTTTCGGATCCTGGGGACTCGAGGTCATAAGCCGTTCCTGGGCAGTCACCTCAACATTTCTTTCAATCCGTCCAAAAGGTTAAAGAACAACCTTTCAGCCGGCTCGCCTAATGCTTGAGGCCCACAGGACAAGTAAGGCTTCGTCAGCCTAAACATCGCACGACCGAAAGTGACAGCTTTTGGGAGGACGTGGCGTTTTTAGTCTGCGTGCCTTTATTAAGCGGGCGCTTTCCGCTTTTCTATATTTTCACTAATTTAAAGCAGGTGAAACCATGAGTCCTATTGAAAAAATGACAAACGGTATGATAGATAAGATTTCGAATGAAGAAACGTGGATAACCATTGGGGAAGGCATCTTTAAAGTTATAGCGATTCTGATCGTGACGAGCATTCTGATCAGGATCGGCAAGCTGGCCATCCGTAATATTTTTAAAGTTAGGACGCCGTCAAGGCTCCGAATCTCAGAGCGCAGGGAAGCCACCCTTCTGAAGCTGCTGGAGAATATGCTCACATACGTGGCGTTTTTCGTTGCGGCGATCATGATATTATCGGTGCTGACAATTGATGTAAAAGCTCTTTTGGCCGGTGCCGGAATCGTAGGATTGGCTGTTGGGTTTGGGGCACAAAGTCTTGTAAAGGACATTATCACCGGATTTTTTATCATTTTTGAAGATCAGTTTTCGGTTGGGGATTATATCCGGATTGATCAATTTGAAGGAACGGTAGAAGAAATCGGATTGAGGACGACAAAGATAAAAAACTGGACAGGTGAAGTTCATATCCTTCCGAACGGAAGCATTATGCAGGTGACCAATTTTTCATTAAATAATAGTGTGGCTTTTGTGGATGTCAGCATTGCGTATGAAGGCGATATTGTAAAGGTTGAACAGGTCCTTCAGGAATTATTCGAAAAGCTCCCGGAAAAATATGAGGATATGGTTAAGCCGCCGGAAATTCTGGGCATCCAAAATATGGCGGCAGCTGATGTGATGCTGCGTGTAGTTTCAGAAACACTGCCAATGAGGCACTTTTATATTGCGCGCCAGCTGCGGAAGGAAATTAAGCTTTGTTTAGATGAGCATGGCATTGAAATTCCGTTCCCGCGACTTGTGATGTACACACGGAATGAACAGGATAACCCAAAACTGAATGCGGAGGGATAAACATGGAGCAAAAAGAATTTGATTTACATGATGTGGTGGAAATGAAAAAGCCACACCCATGCGGGGTTAACAAGTGGAAAATCATCCGGATGGGAGCAGATATCCGCATTAAGTGCGAAGGCTGCGGACACAGCGTAATGATCCCAAGAAGGGAATTCGCCCGCAAAATGAAGAAAATTCTTGTTAAGCATGAGGAATAAGAGACAAACTGCAGGGAGATGAGGTTCGTGGCACAAACGTTCAAGTCAGCCTGTCCCCTAAACTGCTGGGACAGCTGCGGCTTTCATGTAACAGTTGAAGAAGGTAAGGTGACAAAGGTAGATGGCGATCAGAACCATCCAATAACAAAGGGGAAAATTTGCGGCCGCGGCAGAATGCTTGAAAGCAGGACCAATTCTCCGGAACGCCTCCTTCATCCGCTGAAGAAAGTGGATGGAGAATTTGTGCAAATTTCATGGGAGCAGGCTTTGCACGATATTTCCCTGAAAATGAAAGAGATAAAAGAAACGGCTGGCACCACTTCGGTCCTGCACAGCCATGACTATGCCAATGGAGGTTTGCTGACGAACCTGGATCAGCGCTTTTTTAACTGCTATGGCGGAGTGACTGAGCTGACGGGATCCATCTGCTGGGGAGCCGGCATTGAGGCCCAGAGCTGGGATTTCGGAGATGCGTATAGCCACGGGCCTGAAGATATTTTAAACAGCAGACATATTGTTGTCTGGGGCAGAAATGTCGCGCGCACCAATATGCACCTGTATCAAAAGCTGCAGGAGGCAAAGAAACAAGGTGCCAAGCTGTATGTAATTGATCCGATTTTTAATGCGACGGCCAAAATGGCGGACCGCTATTTTTCCATTAAGCCGGGGATGGATGGCTGGCTTGCGGCCGGCATCATGAAGGAAATGCTCCGTCTGGGCTTAGAAGATAGAAGTTTCATAGATAAATATTCTATTGGTTTTGAAGATCTGAATGAACTGCTGAGCAGTATAACGCTTGAGGAAGCGGCAGAGAAAACGGAAGTGCCTCAAGAGGTAATGACTGAGCTTGCGATTTTGTATGGGGACCGCCCTGTTTCCACTTTCTTTGGACTTGGCATGCAGCGCTATGAAAACGGCGGGAACACGATCCGGCTGATGGATGCTTTAATTGCCGTGAGCGGAAATATCGGCATTCCGGGCGGAGGCGCAAACTATGCCAACAGGCAGGTTGGGCAAAGCTTTGATGGGGCAGCCCTCACCCTCCCTGAACGGAAAACGGCTTTCAGGCAATTTACTATGATGCGGCAGGCAGAGGGAATTTTAACAGCAAAAGATCCTGAGATTAACATGATCTTCGTCACGTGCGGAAACCCTTTAACACAGGTCCCTGACTCATCAAGGGTACGCGAGGCTTTTGCATCTGTTGAGACAGTCATTGTGTTAGAGCAGTTTATGACAGATACGGCCAAAATGGCAGATTATGTGCTTCCGGTTGCCACAGTCTTTGAACAGGAAGATGTCTATTATTCTTCCATGTACCATCACTTTGTCAATCATGGTCCTAAGCTGGTTGAACCGCCTGGCGAAGCGAAGACTGATTTATGGGTTTGGACTGAGCTTTCTAAGCGTCTCGGATTCGGAGCCGATTTCGATTTTACAAGAGAAGAGTTTATCAGCATGGGCCTCGGTTCGCTTAAAGAGTATGGGATCACGTTGGATAGCTTAAGGAATTCTTACCATAAGGAGCTCCCGGTTAATACGGTGCCCTGGGCAGACCGGCAGTTTAAAACGCCAAGCGGCAAGTATGAATTCACCTCTGCTGCGGCGTTCCGAAAGGGTTCCGAAAGCAGGCTGACACTCGCTCTTCCCCGGGAAACAAAATGGACGGACAAAGAGCGTGCCAAGCAGTTTCCTTTTACATTGCTGACGATTCATCCGCTTCGCTCCAATCATTCGCAGCATTATCCCCTTTTGAAGCCAGAGCCAAAGGCAAAGGTGGAAATTGCCGACAATATTGCTGAGAAGCTTGGCCTGCAGGAAAACGATTATGTCAAAGTGTGGAATGACCGCGGGGAAATGAAAGGCTTTGTCCATATTATGAAAAAAGCCCATCCGGATACCATCAATATTGATGAAGGCATCTGGGCAAAATTCGGCGGTCCCGTTAATAATCTTACTTCCAGCCTCGAATCGGACAATGGCCTTGGAAGCACATTGTATGACTGCCTTGTGAATATAGCGAAGGTTTAATAGCGGTGACAGGCACCTATACCAGTCAGGCAAAGTGGTATGGGTGCCTGTCACCTTTTCTTTACATTTCTCCGGCAACTATCTATAATTGTTAGAGGCTTGTTTAAATGAGAAACAATCGTATTTTTAATAGATGAAATAATGTTGAGGAGTGACTTGGATGGCTTTAACAGCTGGTATTGTAGGTTTGCCGAATGTCGGAAAGTCTACGTTGTTTAATGCAATTACCCAGGCAGGAGCGGAGTCTGCGAACTATCCGTTCTGTACAATTGATCCGAATGTGGGAATTGTTGAAGTGCCTGACCACCGTCTGAATAAATTAACTGAATTGGTTCAGCCGAAAAAGACTGTGCCAACGGCTTTCGAATTTACGGATATTGCCGGCATCGTAAAGGGTGCGAGCAAGGGGGAAGGTCTTGGGAATAAATTCCTGTCCCATATTCGTGAAGTAGATGCTATCTGCCAGGTTGTCCGCTGTTTTGCGGATGACAATATTACACACGTTGCAGGGAAAGTGGATCCAATCGATGATATAGAAGTCATCAATTTGGAATTGATTCTGGCTGATCTTGAATCGGTTGAAAAGCGAATTGGCCGCGTGAGCAAGCTGGCAAAGCAGAAGGATAAAGATTCTGTGTTTGAGCTGGAAATTCTGGAAAAATTAAAAGAAGCGTTTGAAGCAGACAAACCGGCGCGTACGGTTGAGTTTACTGAGGAACAGATGAAGCTTGTAAAAGGTCTACATCTGCTGACAATTAAACCTGTTCTTTACGTTGCGAACGTAAGCGAAGATGATGTAGCAGATCCTTCATCAAACGAATATGTACAGCAGGTTAAAGAATTTGCTGCAAAGGATAATGCGGAAGTCATTGTAATCTGTGCAAAAATTGAATCTGAAATTGCTGAGCTTGATGGGGAAGAGAAAGAAATGTTTCTTCAGGAGCTTGGAATCGAAGAATCCGGCCTTGATCAGCTGATTAGAGCAGCCTACAACCTGCTTGGATTGGCAACATACTTCACTGCCGGCGTACAGGAAGTCCGCGCCTGGACATTCCGCAAAGGCATGAAGGCTCCACAGTGTGCGGGAGTTATTCACTCAGACTTTGAAAAAGGCTTCATCCGTGCAGAAACGGTTTCCTATGACGACCTTGTTGCTGCAGGCAACATGACAGCTGCCAAAGAAGCAGGAAAAGTCCGCCTCGAAGGAAAAGAATATATTGTTAAAGACGGAGATGTCATGCACTTCCGCTTTAACGTTTAATTTGCTGAGAACCTCTATATTAGGGGTTCTTATTTTTCTATGCCCACAGTATGATGTTGATTTAAAGCGAAGTGACCGATAACCCAGGGGATTTGACCGATATCATGCGGAAAGTGTCCGATAAACATGAAATCTGACCGATAAAGCAGTCGGTCATCTCTGCTGCAGCGAAATCGATTTTCAAAATTAAAGTTCGAAAAGAAATCCTCTCTCAAATAAACTTCCATCTAGCAATTAACTCCAGTGTTATTGCTTTTGCATAATTAATGTGCTATAATTTCAACTTGTGAGTAATGAATATATTGCTCCTTGCCCTTTTGAAGGGCCGTTAGACCAAAAGGAGGTGAAAGTGATGAGAAAGTACGAAGTTATGTACATCATCCGCCCAAACATTGAAGATGAGGCTAAAAAAGCCCTAGTTGAGCGTTTCAACACAATCTTAACTGACAATGGTGCGGAGGTTTCTGAATCAAAGGATTGGGGTAAGCGTCGCCTTGCATACGAAATCAATGATTTCCGCGACGGCTACTACCAGCTAATGAACGTTAATGCTGAAGCAAAAGCAGTTGACGAGTTCACTCGTTTAGCTAAAATCAGCGAAGACATCATCCGTTACATCGTTGTTAAAGACGAAAAATAATAGATAAAGCCATTTTTACCGAGAGGAGTTGATTCTGATGATGAACCGTGTTGTTCTTGTCGGACGTTTGACAAAGGATCCTGATTTGCGGTATACCCCGAACGGAGTTCCTGTCGCTTCATTCACTCTTGCCGTGAATCGTACTTTTACGAATCAGCAAGGTGAGCGGGAGGCAGACTTTATCAACTGTGTGGTATGGAGAAAGCCAGCTGAAAACGTAGCGAACTTCCTTAAAAAAGGAAGTCTTGCAGGTGTAGATGGCCGGATTCAGTCCCGCAGCTATGAAGGCCAGGATGGAAAGCGTGTTTACGTGACAGAAGTCCAGGCTGAGAGTGTGCAATTCCTTGAGCCGAAGAATAATTCTGGCGGCCAGGGCGGCAACCCGAACTACGGCGGTCCAAGAGATCAGGATTTCCCATTTGGAAATAACAGCAATCAGAATCAACGCCAGGATAATCGTAATCAGGGCGGCTATACTCGCGTGGATCAGGACCCATTCGCAAATGACGGCCAAATCGACATTTCCGATGACGACCTGCCATTCTAATAGTGCCTGATTATGAACGGAAATATATAATCATAAAGCTAAAGGAGGTAACTGACCATGGCTGGAGGACGCAGAGGAGGACGTGCTAAACGTCGTAAGGTTTGCTTTTTCACTGCAAACGGAATCACTCACATCGACTACAAAGATGTGGATCTTCTTAAAAAATTCATCTCTGAGCGCGGTAAGATTTTACCACGTCGTGTAACTGGCACTAACGCTAAATACCAACGTAAATTAACGATTGCTATTAAGCGTGCGCGCCAAATGGCATTACTGCCATACGTTTCAGGTGAATAATTAATATGAAAAGACGCTGGTATCCGGCGTCTTTTTTATTATGCCTTCTTCTTTAATACGGGATTGTGTTAAAAGCTTGATGAAAAAGCCGGCATTCCCTCTTCCAAAATCGCGAAGGTTGAACCTGCATTTAATACTAGCTACAATAGACCTTATGAGTTGTCTTATTTGGATTGGTTCAAAAAGCAGGGAAAATGCTTTCCCCCTTTTTGGATACACAGTTTGAGGGGTGTATCAATGAATAATGTACATAAATTAACAGAGGGTGCAGTGCTTCTGGCTGTTTTTGCCGTGCTTCTTCTGATTTCGCTCTACGTGCCGTTTCTCGGTACCGTTTCGGTTTTCTTCCTGGCTCTTCCGTTTATTATGTTTGCGGCAAAAAATAACCGGATGTATGCGATCGTATTTCTGACTGGAGGCATCCTGCTTTCTCTGATTATCGGTTCGTTTATGGCGCTGCCGCTTGTGCTGACATTTGGACTGACCGGGACAGTAATCGGCATTTTTATAAGTGAAAACAAAGGACGGCTGTCTTCCTTTATTGCGGGCACCCTGGTATTCCTTGCAGCGCTGCTGATCCTGTATGCGGCGGCAGTTGCTCTTTTTAATGTGAATATTATTCAAGAAGGCATCAATATGATGGAGGAGTCCATCCAAATTTCAGAAGGAGTGCTTGAAGGCTTTGGCCAGAATGCGGATAAAGCAGTCGAGCAATTTACTGAAGGCCTGAAAATGATTGAGACGCTGACGCCAAGTTTATTTGTCATGACATCGGTCATTTCCGTTTTTGTCATCCAGCTTGTCTCCTTTCCGATTGTCAAAAGATTCGGTATTAAAGTTGAAGGCTGGAAGCCATTCAGGGAAATGAGCCTGCCGAAAAGCATATTATGGTACTATCTCATTACCATTATAGCTTCTTTTCTTTTTAATCCGTCAGAAGGCAGCTACTGGTTTATGGCGCTTGTAAATATTGCTTTCATTCTGCAGATTTTCATGGTCATTCAAGGACTGTCCCTGATTTTCTTTTTCAGTCATTTAAAGGGGTGGCCGAAAGCTGTGCCGGTCCTTGCAGCCGTATTTACATTTCTTATGCCATTTCTCCTTTATATTGTGAGGATATTAGGTATAATTGACTTAGGATTCGATTTAAGGCAAAGATTAGGAAAAAAGTGATAAACAACACTACTGTTTAGGAGCTGAAAACATGCCTTCGTATTTAGAAAAGCGGTCCATACGCTATCCGATTTTTGGATTGATGGGCATAACAGTGGTGCTTCTTGGTATATTGGCGTACTACAATTGGCTATTTGCTCTTATTGGGCTGCTTCTGGCCGTCCTTCCTTTCTACTATCTTTTTCAGCTGATTCAGAAGCATCGAAAGGAGACGGAAGAATATATCTCGACCCTTTCCTACAGGGTGAAAAAGGTCGGCGAAGAAGCTCTGATGGAAATGCCGATCGGGATCATGCTCATTAATGATGATTATTACATTGAATGGACCAATCCCTTTTTAGCATCCTGCTTCGATGAAGATACGCTAGTCGGAAGATCGCTTTATGATGTCGCGGATTCGCTTGTTCCACTGATCAAACAGGAAGTGGAAACTGAAATCATTACCCTTCACGACCGCAAATTCCGGGTGATTCATAAACCGGAAGAGCGCCTATTATACTTTTTTGATGTCACGGAACAGACAGAAATTGAAAAAATGTATCAGGAAGAACGGACGGTTATCGCTATTATTTTCCTTGATAATTATGATGAACTGACTCAGGGGATGGATGACCAGACAAAAAGCAGCCTCAATAGCCTGGTGACCCAGATATTGAATAAATGGGCACAGGACAATGGGGTATTCTTGAAGCGGGTATCCTCTGAGCGGTTTATCGCTGTATTTAATGAACATATACTGCAGCTTCTGGAAAAAGGCAAGTTCACGATTCTCGATGATGTCCGGGAAACCACCTCAAAGCAAAACGTTCCATTAACATTAAGCGTAGGCGTCGGAACAGGGGTTTCTTCTCTTCCTGAGCTCGGTTCACTGGCTCAGTCCAGCTTAGATCTGGCATTAGGCCGCGGCGGAGACCAGGTGGCCATCAAACAGACGAACGGAAAGGTTAAATTCTTCGGGGGAAAAACCAATCCTGTTGAAAAAAGAACACGGGTCCGTGCACGTGTGATTTCCCATGCACTGAAGGAATTGATATCCGAAAGCGATAAAGTGATTATCATGGGCCATAAAAGCCCGGATATGGATGCGATTGGAGCTGCGATCGGCATTCAGAAAGTGGCGCGCCTGAATCAGCGTGAAGGCTATGTAGTTGTAAATTTCAATGAACTGGATACAGGCGTCAGAAGAATGATGAAGGAAATTGAAAGGAACGAAGAGCTCTTTTCTAAATTCATCACTCCTGAACAGGCGATGGAAATTGCAACAGACGATACCCTGCTTGTGGTCGTTGACACCCACAAGCCATCCATGGTGATTGAGGAAAAGCTGCTTCATAAAATTGAACATGTTGTCGTCATCGACCATCACCGCCGCGCTGAAGAATTCATCCATAATCCTCTTCTGGTTTATATGGAGCCATACGCCTCTTCCACAGCAGAACTGGTAACAGAGCTTCTGGAGTATCAGCCGAAAAACGGCCGAATCGAAATGCTGGAAGCAACAGCCCTGCTTGCCGGGATTATTGTAGATACGAAGAGTTTTTCACTGCGGACAGGGTCCAGGACGTTTGATGCGGCTTCCTATCTGCGCGGACAGGGTGCAGATACCGTGCTCGTCCAAAAGTTCTTAAAAGAGGATGTAGATACCTACATCAAGCGGGCTAAGCTGATTGAAACCGTTCAATTCTACAGAGAAGGTATTGCGATTGCAAAGGGACAGCCAGATCAAATATTTGACCAGGTGCTGATTGCCCAGACAGCGGATACCCTGCTGACGATGGATGGTGTGGTTGCTTCATTTGTCATTTCAAACCGCTCTGAAAACATGATAGGGGTCAGCGCACGTTCCCTCGGGGATATCAATGTCCAGGTGATCATGGAAAACCTTGAAGGCGGCGGACACTTAACTAACGCTGCCACACAGCTTCACGATGCAACACTTGATGATGTTGAGGTCCGTTTAAAAGAGGCTATAGATGAATACTTTGAAGGGAGAAAAAAAGAATGAAAGTAATCTTTTTAAAAGACGTTAAAGGCAAAGGCAAAAAAGGTGAAGTGAAAAATGTAGCAGATGGCTATGCACATAACTTTTTAATCAAGCAAGGGCTTGCTGTCGAAGCAAACCAATCGAGTATCAGCAGCCTGAATGCTCAAAAGAAGAAAGAAGAAAAGCTTGCTGCTGAAGAGCTTGCTGATGCAAAAAAACTGAAAGAAACACTTGAAAAGCTGACAGTTGAATTTAATGCGAAATCAGGTGAAGGCGGCCGCCTTTTCGGCTCCATTACCAGCAAGCAAATTGCAGAAGAGCTTCAAAAGAAGCACAGCATTAAAATCGACAAGCGTAAAATCGAAATGGAAGACGCGATCCGCACGCTCGGGTACACTAAGGTTCCAGTCAAGCTTCATACTGAAGTAACGGCAACATTAAACGTACATGTAAAAGAAGCATAAAATGAAACTTCAATGAATGCGATAAACTAATATTGGAAGTGGCTTTTGCCGATAAACATGTTAAAATAAAAGGGTTGATTAAAAATGTGATCAGTTTCGGCTGGTCACATTTTTTAAAGGGAAATTTAGAGATTTTTATATAGATATAGTGTTACTTTATGCTTTTTAAGCGCATGAACAAACGATTTGGCTTGTTCTGACAGGCGCTTGCGCATTTCTTATTAGGAGGTTTGAACAGATGAGTGATTTATTTGCGGATCGGCTCCCGCCTCAAAATATTGAAGCGGAACAGGCAGTGCTTGGGGCAATCTTTCTTGAACCCTCCTCTCTTACACAAGCATCAGAGATCTTGATACCAGAAGACTTCTACCGTGCGGCACACCAGAAGATTTTCAATGTGATGCTGAAGCTGAGCGACCAGGGAAAAGCGGTCGACTTAGTGACCGTTACAGAAGAGCTCAGTGCGTCAAAACTGCTGGAGGATACCGGAGGGGTTAGCTATTTAAGTGAACTGGCCGGTTCTGTTCCAACAGCAGCGAATATCGAGTACTATGCAAAGATCGTTGAAGAAAAGTCATTGCTTCGCAGGCTGATCCGGACGGCGACGGGCATTGCCCAGGATGGCTATACACGTGAGGATGAAGTAGAAGTTCTGCTGGGAGAGGCTGAGAAAAATATCATGGAGGTCGCACAGCGCAAAAACGCCGGTGCCTTTCATAATATTAAGGATGTTCTGGTCCGGACCTACGATAATATCGAGGAAATGCATAACCGTAAAGGAGATATTACTGGGATTGCGACTGGTTTTGCCGAGCTGGACCGCATGACTGCCGGCTTCCAGCGAAATGACCTCATCATTGTCGGTGCCCGCCCTTCCGTAGGTAAAACAGCCTTCGCCCTGAATATCGCGCAAAATGTGGCAACAAAAACCGGGGAAAACGTTGCGATCTTCAGTCTTGAGATGGGTGCCGAACAGCTTGTCATGCGTATTCTTTGTGCAGAAGGAAATATAGATGCTCAAAGGCTTCGTACCGGCTCCCTGACAGATGAGGACTGGGGAAAGCTGACCATGGCAATGGGAAGCCTATCAAATGCAGGGATTTTTATTGATGATACTCCTGGTGTCAGAATAACAGATATTCGCTCTAAGTGCCGCCGGTTAAAGCAGGAGCATGGGCTTGGCATGATTCTGATCGACTACCTGCAATTAATCCTGGGAAGCGGCCGTTCGGGCGAAAACCGCCAGCAGGAGGTTTCTGAAATCTCACGTTCCCTTAAGCAATTGGCCCGTGAACTTCAGGTCCCTGTTATCGCACTGTCCCAGCTTTCACGTGGTGTGGAACAGCGGCAGGATAAGCGCCCGATGATGTCTGATATCCGTGAATCGGGAAGTATCGAGCAGGATGCCGATATCGTGGCATTCCTATACCGTGATGACTACTATGACAAAGAATCCGAAGATAAAAACATCATCGAAATCATTATCGCCAAGCAGCGTAACGGCCCGGTTGGAACCGTTCAGCTGGCTTTTGTAAAAGAGTATAATAAATTCGTAAACTTAGAGAAACGATTTGATGATTCATTTGCGCCGCCTGGTGCATAAAGAGGGCCTGCATTTTGCATGTCCTCTTTTTTATTGTCTGGCTTCAGGCGCTTCTGCTTTTCTTATTTTCATATTTTCATGGTTTTACGAACATATTTTTATATTTTTATTAAAAATGTTCGTGTTTGATTGACTATCACACATCACCTTGATAAACTAAAGTGGTTGAAATAAGTTACTTAATTAAAAATGATTTTATAGAAAATACTAAACCATGGGATTCCCGGAGGTGCTTTTTTTATGTCATCAGTAGTAGTAGTTGGAACACAGTGGGGAGATGAAGGGAAAGGAAAAATTACAGACTTCCTTTCTGAAAATGCAGAGGTTATTGCACGCTACCAAGGCGGAAACAATGCAGGTCATACCATCAAATTCAACGGTGAAACATATAAGCTTCATTTAATTCCATCTGGAATATTCTATAGCGATAAAATTTGTACGATCGGAAACGGAATGGTTGTCGATCCAAAAGCGCTTGTAAAGGAATTGGCTTATCTTCATGATAAGGGAGTTACAACAGACAACCTGCGCATCTCAAACCGCGCACATGTCATCCTTCCATATCACCTGAAGCTTGATGAAGTGGAAGAGGAGCGCAAAGGCGCAAACAAGATCGGTACAACGAAAAAAGGCATCGGCCCTGCTTACATGGATAAAGCAGCCCGCAACGGAATCCGCATCGCGGACCTTCTTGACCGTGAAGTGTTTGAGGAAAAGCTTGCGCGCAACCTTGAAGAAAAGAACCGCCTGCTTGAGCGCTTCTATGAAACAGAAGGATTTACAATCGAAGAAATCCTAGATGAATACTACGAATACGGCCAGCAGATCAAGCATTATGTCTGCGATACTTCTGTTGTGCTTAACGACGCATTGGATGAAGGCCGCCGTGTGCTTTTTGAAGGTGCACAAGGAGTTATGCTTGATATCGACCAGGGTACCTACCCATTCGTTACATCCTCTAACCCTGTGGCTGGCGGCGTAACAATCGGTTCTGGTGTCGGCCCTACAAAAATCAAGCATGTTGTGGGTGTATCCAAGGCCTATACGACTCGTGTAGGTGACGGTCCATTCCCAACTGAGCTTGATAATGAAATCGGAAATCAGATCCGTGAAGTAGGCCGTGAGTACGGAACAACCACTGGCCGTGCCCGCCGTGTCGGCTGGTTCGACAGCGTGGTTGTCCGCCATGCCCGCCGTGTCAGCGGTATTACAGACCTTTCTCTTAACTCCATCGATGTACTGACTGGAATTGAGACATTAAAAATCTGTGTAGCATACCGTTATAATGGAGAAGTAATCGAAGAATTCCCTGCAAGCTTAAAAGTACTGGCTGATTGTGAGCCGGTATACGAAGAGCTTCCAGGCTGGACAGAAGACATCACAGGCTGCAAATCACTGGATGAGCTTCCTGCGAATGCCCGCCACTATCTGGAGCGTGTTTCACAGCTGACAGGAATTCCATTATCAATCTTCTCAGTCGGTCCGGACCGCACACAGACAAACGTAGTCCGCAGCCCATGGAGACAGAACTAATACTTGATTGTAGAAAGCCCTAATGCGAATTAGGGCTTTTTTTTGTGTGGGCTTGTGTATGCGAACAGGAGAAGCTGAAATTGAAGGTGCCGGGTCCGAAACAGGCGCCCATTCGGACAGGAAGAGGAGAAAATCAGGGGAATGAGTCCGAATCAGGCGTTCATTCGGACAGAAAGAGGAGAAAATCAGAGAAATGAGTCCGAATCAGGCGTTCATTCGGACAGAAAGAGGAGAAAATCAGAGGAATGAGTCCGAATCAGGCGTTCATTCGGACAGGAAGAGGAGAAAATCAGGGGAATGAGTCCGAATCAGGTACTCATTCGGAGAGGAAGAGGAGAAAATCGGTGGAATGAGTCGGAATTCAGGTGTTCATTCGGACAGGAAGAGGAGAAAATCAGGGGAATGAGTCCGAATCAGTTATAGTTTGTTCAAATTGGGGAAAAGAACTGCAAAATTGAGGAATAAAGCATCAAAAATGGGGAATAGAATCCATAAATCAAGGGGCAAGCAATCCCTAAAACGGGGACTCCAGTCTAAAGATCAGGCACTACCTTGCCGCAGAATTCCGCTAAAATAATATTTTTATAAAAAGTTATTGCGCTTTTATAAAACTCTATGATATTATAAAAAGCGTCGCCAAGGTGGCAACCTTGGAAACACACACAGTACTAGTATGAGCCATTAGCTCAGTCGGTAGAGCAGATTGCAGCATCAGTGAATTTCTTCACCCGAATAGCAATCTGTGACAAAGCACGCAGGGCTTTGGAACATCTGACTTAGCAGTATCAGGCTTTAGGAAACATTCAAAGTATGAGCCATTAGCTCAGTCGGTAGAGCATCTGACTTTTAATCAGAGGGTCGAAGGTTCGAGTCCTTCATGGCTCACCATTTATATTTTTTGGCCCCTTGGTCAAGCGGTTAAGACACCGCCCTTTCACGGCGGTAACACGGGTTCGAATCCCGTAGGGGTCATGGCGAATAACCGTCAGCAAACGGCTGGCAAGCCCAGCTTACTTGCTGGCGGTTATTATTTGGTCCGGTAGTTCAGTTGGTTAGAATGCCTGCCTGTCACGCAGGAGGTCGCGGGTTCGAGTCCCGTCCGGACCGCCATTTACATATTCAGTCTCAAAATGAATTAAGGCTCAGTAGCTCAGTCGATAGAGCACGACCGAATAAGCTACCTTGAAACACTTCAGCGTACCGATTGATAAATCGGGACGAAGGACGAAGCCAAACATTTTTTAGGCAAAATAACTTAATAAGGCTCAGTAGCTCAGTCGGTAGAGCAAAGGACTGAAAATCCTTGTGTCGGCGGTTCGATTCCGTCCTGAGCCATCCCAAAAAGGAGTATGTAACCAATCATGCTCTTTTTTGTTATATTCATGTAATAAAGGCAGGTTCCGGCTACATGGCCGGTGTAATGTAGCACTCCCCTAATTCATCTTCTTTCGTACCTCTAATAAACCCCTATAAATAGGGATAATTTCCTACTTTTTCTTCGATAAAAAACCTCTTTATTCCTTTAGAAAATTTACCATTAATAGTCATAAAATGTCAGCTATTATACATTTTTGTTACATTCCCGAGTCTGGTAATCTATTTGCTTTGCTGTATGGTAAAGTAAATATTGTGAAAAAAACAGGTTGACAAATTCGTAGTTACATAGCACTAAATGAAAGTGTCTTTTGTTACCGTAGTCTAGGGGGATGTAACCATGTTCAAATGGGTGAAGAAAGTAACCTCAGCATCAGAATCAACAGTGAAGAGCTTTAATAAAACCATAAATAGAACGATTGCGGCTGGTTTTGCAGCAGCTGCTTTAACATTTGCAGGCGGCGTTTCCGCTTCCGCTAATGATGATAAGCTTGTAACGGTTTATTATGTCTATATGGGTGATGAATATATCGGAACGGTGTCAGATAAGAAAGTCATTGAGGATATTGCGGATAAAAAGATCAGTGAGGCAGAAGGTTCCCACAAGGGAATGAAGCTGGCGCTGGCAACTGAGCTATCATTCATTCCTGAACAGGTTTTTGAGTCCAGTTCAGAAGTGAATGAATTAGAAGCGGTCAATGGCTTAAAAGAAAAGATGGAAGTTCATGCCGAAGCGGCTGCATTAGTGATTGGCGGCAAAGAGGTGGCATATGTTGAAAATGACGAGCAGGCCAAAGCGGCGCTTCAGAAAATCAAGAGTTCTTATGTATCAGATAAAGATATAAAGACTCTCGAGGAAAGAAAGGCGTCTGCTAATACGCCTTTACCTCAGCTGAAGGAAAATGAAACACGTCTTTTAGATGTCCGTTTTACGGAAGATGTATCCATCTCTGAAACATCCGTGAAACCGGCTCAGATTATCAGTGCAGATGAGGCCGTGAAGCTTTTGCAAAAGGGAACCCTTGAGGAAAAGAAATATGAGGTTAAAGAAGGTGACGCACTAAGCAATATCGCCAGTGCCCATAACCTCGATATGAAGCAGCTGATTGAGCTGAACAGCGGACTCAAGGAAGATTCCCTTATCAAAGCTGGGCAGGAATTAAATGTGACTGTCTACAAACCGTATGTAAAAGTGATAGCAGATAAGGAAGTTTTCAAGAAGGAAAAAATTGACTACGAACAAGAAGTCATCGAAGACAGCAGCATGCCTAAAGGCGAAACGAAAATAAAGCAAGAAGGCCAGGAAGGCGTTCGAGCTGCAACCTATCTGATTTCTGAAGAAAACGGCCAAACGGTCAAAAAAGAAGTAAAAGAAGAAAAGGTTCTTGAAGAGCCTGTGAAACAAATTGTGATCAAGGGAACCAAGGTCATTCCATCCCGCGGTGAAGGCACCTTTGCTTATCCTGCAGTCGGCGGCTATATCTCAAGTAAAATGGGCTACCGCTGGGGGAAAATGCATAAGGGAATTGACATTGCAAGGCCTAGCGACCGGACGATCAAAGCAGCTGACAATGGAACAGTTGTCTCTGCAGGCAGGGATGGCGGCTATGGCAACAAAATCGTCATCGACCATAATAATGGCTATCGCACAGTTTATGCCCATCTCGACTCCATCAGTGTCAGCGTTGGCCAAACCGTCTCAAAAGGCTCAAAGATCGGTGTAATGGGATCTACTGGAGATTCAACCGGTGTCCACCTGCATTTTGAAGTATACAAAAACGGAAAAATGCAAGATCCGCTTAAATATATAAATAAATAAATAATTTCTGCTAAAAAGTCTCTAGCTTTCATGCTAGAGGCTTTTGTAGTTAAGAATAAGATAAAATACACACAAAAGTTTTACAGGCCTTTGCTAACTGTCTAGCTCCAGCGCCTACCCCCTCGAGGTCACAAGCCCATCCTCCCCAAAAGGCAAAGAACGCCTTTCCGGGAGGCTCGTCTTGTGCTTGTCGGGGGTGGGCAAGGCGCTTCCGCTTTTCTTAATAGGTGAATTCCCACTGTTAAAATGGTAAAGTAAAGTAGATAACATATGTATGAAACTGACTTCTACTGCTCCAAAAATAAATAAATGAGCAAGAAAAAGGAGATAGGTATGGATAAAAAAATTCTGGTTGTAGACGATGAGAAACCAATTGCAGATATACTGCAGTTTAATTTGAAAAAAGAAGGCTATGAAGTGGTGTGTGCCTATGATGGCAATGACGCACTCGATAAAGTAGAAGAAATCAAGCCGGACCTGATTCTGCTTGATATCATGCTTCCGCAGAGGGACGGCATTGAGGTATGCCGCGAAGTGCGCAAGAAATACGATATGCCAATCATTATGCTGACAGCAAAGGATTCTGAAATTGATAAAGTTTTGGGACTTGAGCTGGGTGCAGATGACTACGTTACAAAGCCGTTCAGCACGAGAGAATTGATTGCCCGTGTGAAGGCTAATATGAGGCGCCATCAGCAAATTGCTTCCAAGACGGAAGAAGAGGATGAATCCAACGAAATTGAAGTTGGTTCCCTGACTATTCACCCGGATGCCTATGTGGTTTCCAAGCGCGGTGAGACGATTGAATTAACTCACCGTGAATTTGAGCTTCTTCACTATTTAGCCAAACATATTGGACAAGTCATGACGAGGGAGCATCTCCTACAGACCGTATGGGGCTATGATTATTATGGTGATGTCCGAACAGTTGACGTAACCGTAAGGAGACTGCGGGAGAAAATTGAGGATAATCCAAGCCACCCGACATGGATCGTGACAAGAAGAGGAGTCGGTTATTACTTGCGGAATCCTGAACAGGAGTAAAAGGGTACATGGAAAAGGTTGGTTTTTTTCGGTCCATTCATTTGAAGTTTGTGATCATATATGTACTTCTCATCCTGGTAGCCATGCAGATTATCGGGGTCTACTTTGTCAGGCAGCTGGAGACGACCTTAAAGGACAATTTCAAGGATGCCATTCAGGAGAGGGTTAACCTTCTCACCTATTATGTAGAGGAACAAATGACCAAGGTGAGGATTCCTGATGAGGAAGCAACATCCCAGGAGGAAGATATAAGAAGGCTATTAAGTGATTACAACTCGGCGGATATATCCGAAGTCCGTGTGGTTGATGAATCACTGAAAATACTTGGCACCTCCGATCCCGATAATCAGGGGGTTGTCGGGGGGAGGTCTACTGATAATCTGATCAAAATGGCCATAGCCACCAGGCAGCCGGTAACGGAGGATCTGGTTGACCAAGGGCAACGGATATGGGTTCTCGTCACGCCTATTAAAAATAACGGGGATGTCAATGGAGCCATCTATCTGGTTGCTAAAATCGAGAACATCTATGAACAGATGAGGCAGATTAATAATATTTTCACTACCGGTATAGCCATTGCGTTAGCAATCACAGCGATTCTGGGCATACTCCTTGCCCAGACGGTGACACGTCCGATTTCAGATATGCGGAAACAGGCGCTTGCCATGGCAAAAGGGAACTTCTCCCGCAAGGTTAAGGTGTATGGGTATGACGAAATTGGTCAGCTGGCCATTACCTTTAACAGTTTAACAAAGAAACTTCAGGAAGCTCATGCTACAACAGAAGGCGAACGGCGCAAATTGTCCTCCGTGCTTTCTTATATGACCGATGGAGTCATCGCAACCGACCGCAAAGGGCGTGTGATTTTAATTAATGAGCCTGCAGCAAAAATGCTGAATGTTTCACGTGAAACGGTCCTGTCTTCTCCGATTGTTTCTTTGCTCGGCCTTGAAGAAGATTATACCTTTGAAGAGCTATTGAACGAGCGCGATTCGGTTATCCTGGATTACAGCAGCAAATCGAAAACACTGATCCTTCGCGCTAATTTTTCGGTTATCCAAAAAGAAACCGGCTTTGTAAACGGCTTAATTACCGTTTTGCATGATATTACTGAGCAGGAGAAAATTGACATGGAACGCCGCGAATTTGTGGCGAATGTATCTCATGAACTCAGGACGCCGCTGACAACGATGAGAAGCTATCTGGAGGCTCTTGCGGAAGGTGCCTGGAGAGATGAGGAGATTGCCCCAAACTTCCTGGATGTCACCCAAAATGAAACAGAGCGGATGATCCGCCTGGTCAATGATTTGCTGCAGCTGTCTAAAATGGACAGCAAGGATTATCGCTTGACCAAGGATTGGACTGATTTTATTTTCTTCTATAATAGAATTATAGACCGTTTTGAAATGACGAAGCAGCAGAATGTTACATTTGAAAGGAAACTTCCGGACCATTCAGCTTTTGTGGAAATAGATGAAGACAAGCTCACCCAGGTGCTGGACAATATCATCTCGAATGCACTTAAATACTCTCCGGAAGGCGGAAAAGTGACCTTCAGCATTGAGGAAAAGGATGAATTTATTATTGTCAGCGTTTCAGACCAGGGTGTGGGGATACCAAAAGAAAATATTGATCAGATTTTTGAGCGTTTTTACCGGGTGGATAAAGCCAGGACGAGAAAGCTTGGCGGAACAGGCCTCGGATTGGCCATTGCGAAAGAAATGGTGGAAGCGCATGGCGGAAAAATTTGGGCAGCGAGTACAGAAGGGAAAGGGACAACGATTTCATTTAGCCTTCCATATGTTCGCTCGGAAGAGGATGATTGGGAATGAGTTATGAAAATATAAAAACCATCATACTGACCATTCTAGTAGTGACAAGCGCCCTCCTGACCTGGAACCTTTGGACCTACCAGCCGAACTTTGAACGGATTGAAAAAGAAGCAAATACCGTTCAGGAAGTAACAATAGCGGAAAAAAAAGAAGTGAATCAGATTGTCAGACCGGACACCCTCTTATTCCATCTCGGGGAGAAAAAGACCTTTGGAACAGTCAGTCCAGGTGAAATTGATAAAATCATGAAAGAAATCAGCGAGTGGAATTTTGCTGACTTTGAAAATATCACAGAGGAAGCGGGCATTCTTCCTTCGTTTGTCCATGATGAAGGAAAAGCTGTTCTTGCGTTTCCGGATTCTGTTCCGATTGAATTGTACAAATCAGTAATTAAAATTGCTGATAAAAATCTGACTAATTTTCAGTTTGACCATATTGTCATTGATACTAGGCAATTGGAGAAAAAGGATGGAATTGTCGATTTTGTATCTATGGATAACCGGCAGGTCTTTAGAAGCCGTGTGCCTGTTTCCTTTATTCAGAATTTCAAAAGTCAATTCTTCAATCTATCGGAGTACAACCCTGAATATAAAGCCTATTTTGCATATAAACCATCTGATGAAAGGACCATTTTCCTGCCTTCACAGGATACAAAAATGGTGAGATATCAGTATTTGGAGAAAAAATTGGACTCTGAACAATATAAAAATGCTCTATTCAGTGATCCAAGTGTCGTACAGAAAAGCTTTCAGCAATCAGAGGATGAGTATAATGATACCTTAAGCCTGTTGAGGGTAAATTCCGACAAAAATACCCTTCGATATGTAAAGCCGGCTGCCGGGGATAACCCGACCTTTCCGTCAGGCGACCTGCTGAAAAGGAGCATTGATTACATTAACGGACATTCTGGGTGGACAGACAATTACCAATTTGCCGAAATAGATGAGCTGAATCATAGAGTGGTATTCAGGATGTATGATTCGGCAGGTTATCCAATTTTCAGCGATGATCCGAAAATTTCTGAAATCCGCCAGATTTGGGGGCAAAATGAAATTTACGAATATTTTCGGAGCAATTTCCAGCTTGGACTGAGTGCTGAACAGCCATCAGAAGTATCTCTAAGTTCGGGGACCCGCGTATTGGAATACTTGTTAGGTCTGGAAGGGCTTGATCCGGAATTGCTGGAGAATGTAAAGCTGGGATATAAGATGATGCTGGTCAAGGAAGCTCAGACTACCTTCATCCGTCTGGAGCCTTCCTGGTACTACCGGTATGAAGGAACTTGGAAAAGCATTTCGCTTGATGAGACAGGGGGCATGAATAATGGATTGGAGTAAGATCAAAACAATCTTTATTCTAACCTTCCTGGTGCTGGATATTTATTTGATGTATGAGTTTTTCAAATTGAAGGAAGCCAGTGAATTTGAACCGATTGCACAAGCATCCCTTGAAAAACAGCTTAAGAGTGCGGATATCACATTTGAGGAGCCCCTTCCTAAAAGTAACCCGAAAGACCGGTATTTGAGGGCTAAACCGGTGGAATTTGATATTGAAGACCTTGAAGGAGATACAAGGCTGGAGGGCCAGGAAATTACGATTACAGAAGGGACAACTCTGAATTCTGTCCTGGACGAGTCGATCAAGATCAGTGATAAATTCAGTCCTTCCGAATTATCCGCTTTTATCAAAAACAGGGTGTTATACGGCGAACAATACCGCTTCTGGGAGAAACCTGAAAACAGTAATAAAATTACGTATTATCAGGAATTTGAAGGCAAGATGTTTTATATGAATTTAAATGGCGAGCTCACATTTTATTTAAATGATGAAAATGAAATTGTCTCTTATAAGCAGACGCTCCTGACAAAGATTGAGTCGAAGGAAGAAAGTGAAAAAGTCATTCAGCCGATAAAGGCAGTTGAAACACTTTACAAGAACGGCTCACTGCAGCCGAAGTCAAAAATTACAAATGTAGAGCTTGGTTATTTTACCTTTGTGCATTTGAGCTCTTCGCAATTGTTAACGCCTGCCTGGCGATTTGTCATTAATGACGAGGAGAATTTATTTGTTGATGCCTTTGAGGGCAAAATCATTAAGCTGAACAACGAGGAGAAAAAAATAGTGGAGTGAGGAGAACATGTCTTTACAATTCAGCGTTCTCGCGAGCGGCAGTACTGGGAATGCGATCTTTGTCGAGACGGAGGAACATTCCTTTCTGGTTGATGCCGGATTAAGCGGGAAGCAAATGGAAGGATTATTTCAGCATATTGGCCGGGACATCGGCAAGCTTTCAGGGATACTGGTGACCCATGAGCATAGCGATCATATTAAGGGTGTCGGGATTCTAGCCCGGAAGTATAACCTGCCGATCTATGCGAATGAAAAAACATGGCTGGCCATGGACGGACTGATTGGACAGGTCCCGGTTGACCAGAAGTTTCATTTTGATATGGAAACGGTGAAAACATTCGGAGCCCTTGATATTGAATCCTTTGGGGTTTCCCATGATGCGGCCGATCCCATGTTTTATGTATTCCATCATAATGGGAAAAAGCTTGTGCTGATCACCGATACAGGATATGTCAGCGACCGCATGAAAGGCCTGATTTCGAATGCGGAGGCTTATGTATTTGAAAGCAATCATGATGTCCAGATGCTTCGCATGGGCCGCTACCCGTGGAATATAAAAAGAAGGATCTTAAGCGATGTCGGACATGTATCCAATGAGGATGCAGCCCTTGCGATGAGCGAAGTGGCCGGCGACCGGACGAAGAGCTTTTATCTGGCCCATTTAAGCCAGGATAACAATATTAAGGATCTGGCGAGAATGTCCGTATCACAGACACTTGAAAGCCGCGGGATCATTGTCGGTGAACAATTCGACCTTTATGATACCGATCCGAAGGTCCCAACGATTTTAACAGCCGTTTAAATATAACCAGAAGAGGAATACACAGAGAGACAGCCGTTTCCGTGTGTTCCTCTTTTCTTTTTTTGAAAAAATATAAAAAAAGTATGAACAAAGTCGTAAGATTGCTGCAGCAAGTGCGTTTTTATTAGATTTTTAAAAACAGGAGAGTATAATATTGGGTATAAAGGAAGACTAAATTTTAGCATTTATTTTTTAAAAAGAGCTTTTTTAACAGCGGTTTTTTGCAAATGAAAGAAAGGATGGGTGCAGTTTGGGCTATTATGATCAAGATCATCAGAACCGTTATAAAGGGCAAAAAGGCAACAAGGGCGGATATTTTCTGGCCAGCCTTGTTGGAGTCATATTAGGGGCCATCCTGGTCGTGGTTGCGGTGCCAAAGCTATCTGACTACAACGTGCTCCCTTATACGGTTGAACCGGATGAAAAGCTGCAGGATGAATCAGCAGAAAATAACAATAACGCCAATGTTCAGAATGTCTCACTTGATGTGACAACAGATGTAACTAAAGCGGTCGACAAAGCTGGGGATGCGGTCGTAAGCATTACGAACATCCAGACTGCCGGCTTTTGGTCGAATGAAGGAAACGGCAGTGCCGGCCAGCCCGCCGGAACAGGTTCCGGAGTTATTTATAAGAAGGAAGGAAATACAGCCTTCATCGTGACAAACCACCATGTGGTAGAAGGCGCTCAAGAGCTGGAGGTAAGTCTGCAGGATGGCACCAAGCTCCCCGCGAGACTGGTTGGCAGCGACATTTGGACGGATCTTGCAGTGCTTGAAGTAGAAGGAAAGGAAATTAAAACAGTTGCCGAATTCGGCGATTCAGACAAACTGAAGCCAGGCGAGCCTGTCATTGCCATCGGGAACCCTCTTGGCCAGTTCTCCGGATCTGTCACACAGGGAATTATTTCTGGCTTGGAGCGTGCCATACCGGTTGATATCGATCAAAATGGAACAGTTGACTGGCAGGCTGAGGTGCTGCAGACAGACGCCGCCATCAACCCGGGTAACAGCGGCGGAGCGCTGGTTAATATCAGCGGCCAGCTCATCGGCATTAACTCCATGAAAATTGCGGAGAGTGCAGTAGAAGGAATTGGATTAGCGATTCCGATTAACTATGCACGTCCAGTTATTGATGACCTTGAAAAGTTCGGAGAAGTAAAACGTCCGTATATGGGTGTACAACTGGCATCGGTCAATGAAATTCCTGGCTACTACCAGCAGGAAGCGCTGAAACTGCCTAAGGATGTTAAAGCAGGTGTGGCCATCACTTCCGTTGAACCGAACTCTCCAGCTGCACAGGCAGGACTGAAGGAAATGGATGTGATCGTCGAGATGGATGGACAAGAAATCAAAGACATCATCGAATTGCGTCAGCATCTGTATACGAAGAAATCAGTGGGTGACCAGATGAAAATTAAGTTTTACCGTGACGGCAAAACTCAGGAAGTAACGATGAAGCTGAGCGGCGAGACATTTTAATGGAAAGACTAAATGGGAAAGCGGGAATCGCTTTCCTGTTTTTTGTTGTTTTGTTAAGATGAGATGTGGATAACTTATATACATAGAAGAAATTAAAAATTATCCACAGATCGGATAAAAAAACAGGCTGCCAGCCTAAAAAGGAGCATGCTGAAAATGATTTACTGCTGTGACGAACACGTTGATCTGGCAATAGATATAGTAGTTGATGAGTACGAAACATTCCCGCAATTAACAAAACTTGAAGAGGATAAAAAGTTATCAACAACCTGTGAATATTGTCAAAATAACGCAATATATGTTGTAGCGAACGAATGATCCCATACAAGATGTGGATGAAAAATGTGGACATGTGGATAACTTCTGTGGATATCTTGTTTGTAAAGTGAGGACATGCTGTGAATATCTCTATTATTACGGTCGGAAAGCTAAAAGAAAAATACTTGAAGCAGGGAATAGACGAATACCTGAAAAGACTGTCGGCCTATGCTAAACTGGACATCATTGAGGTTCCAGACGAAAAAGCCCCTGAAGAACTAAGTGAAACGGAAATGATTCAGGTGAAGCAAAAAGAGGGTGAGCGGATCCTGGCGAAGATCCATCCGGATGCCCATGTTATTGCTTTGGCAATAGACGGGAAGATGAAATCTTCGGAAGAGCTTGCTGATAATCTGGATAAATTGGCTACATATGGGAAGAGCAAGATTGCATTTGTCATTGGCGGGTCTCTTGGATTGAGCCAGGAGGTTTTGCAGCGGGCGGATGATAAGCTGTCATTTTCGAAGATGACGTTTCCGCATCAGTTGATGAAGCTGATCTTGTTGGAGCAGGTTTATAGGGCTTTTCGGATTAATCGGGGGGAACCGTATCACAAATAGTGGTAAAACAAAAAGTTAAACTTGTCCTAGATAAAAACTTATATATAGACGTTAATAAAAATAAGGATACCGTTATTACGGTATCCTCAATAAAATTCAATTCATAGAAGAATTTTTAATAAGTTGTGCTAAATAAACCAGCCCTTCTTCTAGTTGATCCATTGAAGCATATGAATAGGAAATACGAAGGTGCTGATCATCATTATTATCATACACACTACCCGGGTTTAATAAAATTCCTTCTCGAAGGGCTGCGTTAAATAGCTTTCGGGTGGAAACACTTGTTAGTAATTTAAGCCAGATATAAAATCCACCTTTTGGGATGCTCCATGCTGCTATCTCGGAAAAACATTTCTCTAAAATTTGAATGGTGAAATCCCTTCTGAATCTTAATTCCTCTTTCGTTTCCTTTAAGAAACCCTCATACATACCACTACGAAGCCATTTGTCTACAGCATATTGTGATAAGGAACTTGACCCGTAATCTGTTTGCATCTTTATATCTGCCAAACGTTCAATAACAGATTCGGGTCCCACAATCCAGCCGATTCGTAAACCTGGGCTCAATGTTTTGGACATGCTTCCTATATACAGGACATTTCCTTGTGTGTCATTAGCTTTCAAAGGCTTTGGCGGAGGGGTTTCAAACCATAAATCACCATAAACATCATCCTCGATGATAGGTAATGACTCCCTTTGACAAACCTTTATTAATTCAAGCCTCCTTTTTTCAGACATTAATGTGCCTGTTGGATTATGAAAAGTGGGTATCGTATAGAGTAAAGCCGCATGATGTTGTCGCTTCATACGTCCAATTGAGTCACTTTTAATTCCTTCTTTTCCAAGGGGAGTACCCAATAAATTCATTCCAGCCGACTGGAATACATGTACTGAGTTCAAATAGGATGGTGATTCATGAAGTATTGTTGATCCTCTTTTTAATAATCCAATTGATATCAATTGCAATGCTTGGAGTCCTCCAGAAACAATTAAAATTGATTCGGGTGACGCTTTAATTCCTTTTGTTCTTAAATATGCACTTACCGTTTTACGTAAAGATAGACTTCCTTTAGGCTCCATGTATCCAAGAGATAAAGACTGTTCATTATCCATTTGCAGTATTTGCCCCATTTTTTTATTGGGTAACAAGTCTGGTGAAAGTTCTCCTGTTCCAAGCCTAATCATATTAGGGTCTGCTTCGGATTTATTAATTTCTTGTATGATCGTTATATTTGGTTTATGGATACCGGATTTTACATAACTGATCCAATCTGGAGGAGGAGTGGAAGCAAGCAGGCTCCAAGTATTGTTAATCACCCTAGTACCGCTTCCAACCTTAGACTCAATTAATCCATTGGCAGCCAGTTCTTCAAGTGCAGTTACAATGGTACTGCGATTTACTTGAAATCGTTTTGCTAAATTTCTTTGTGGTGGTATTTTAGTGCCTATTGTCCATTCACCGTTCATTATTTTGTTTTTCACAAAATCATATATTTGCTGATGTAAAGGAACGGATGAATTTTTTTCTGGCTTCCAATCTAATTCAGACATAGGCTATCTCCAATCACTTTTTTAAAATTATACCAAATGGTTGGATAGACTCCCATCCAATTGGTTGGAGACATATGACTCGTCCTTAGCTATTCTAGATAAGAATAGGGGGAATCATAATGGAACCATTATTTCATGGAATGATATTGGCATTTGGACTAATTTTACCTTTAGGAGTTCAAAATGTATTTGTATTTAATCAAGGAGCGACGCACAACAAATTCACCAATGCTTTACCTGCAATTATTACAGCAGGGGTTTGTGATACAATACTGATTTATTTAGCTGTGGCCGGGGTATCCATTATTGTTTTTAGTTTTGAATGGTTAAAGATTTTGTTATTTTTAGTAGGATTCTTTTTCTTAGCCTATATGGGTTGGATTATGTGGAAAAATACACCGGAAATAAACGCTAATCAAGAACAAAACCGTTTTTCTGCACGTCGTCAGGTTACTTTTGCTGCTTCTGTCTCATTACTTAATCCGCATGCTATTATGGATACTATTGGAGTTATAGGAACTAGTTCATTGGCTTATACAGGATTTGAGAAATGGGTGTTTACCGTGGCTTGTATTATGATTTCTTGGATCTGGTTCTTTTTCTTAGCGATTTCTGGAAGGAAGATTGGTCAATTTGATAAAAATGGTAAGTTCTTAAAATATATGAATCAAGTTTCCGCTCTTATTATATGGGCTATGGCTATTTATATGGGATATCAACTGTATTCATTATTAAGTTAGCATGAACTTTAGGAAGCTTTACCATAAATGCAAAGTGAACCGTATCATAAGCCGCTTTTAAATCCGAATAGTTACATGGTGGTCTTCCTTGATGTTTCATAACAGTTAGAACAAGATTATACTAATTTGTAATATGCTATATAAAAAGGGGGTCATAAAGTGAGGCAACTTTATATAAAGCAGAAGGTGTTTAGTCTTAGTGGCAAATTTACAGTAAAGGACCAGCAGGAGAACGATGTATATTATGTAGAGGGAAGTTTTATGCAAATTCCAAAGACATTCTCCATTATGAATACAGCAAGAGATGAAATAGCCCTCATTACGAAAAAGGTGTTTAGCTTTTTACCGAAATTTTTTGTTGAGGTAAATGGTCGAGAGGTGCTGACGATTAAGAAGGAGTTATCCTTCTTTAAAGCACGCTATACGATTGATTCGGCAGGCATTGAAGTACAAGGTAATTGGTGGGATATGGATTTTCAGGTATTACAGCATGGCGAAGTTGCAGGGAAAGTGAGCAAGGAGTGGTTTACTTGGGGCGACAGCTACAAGGTTCAAATTATAGATGAAGAGATGGAAGCCATCATGATAGCACTCGTTGTTGCAATTGATTGTGTGAAGGCCGACCAGGCAGCTGCTTCCTCCGCAGCGACACCGTAACGTGGGAATAAATAATAAAAGGCAGAAGAATTTAAAAAGAATCCGGTGAACCTTACAGAAGTAATAACAATAAAAAAAGTGCCCAACCCAGATGTTATAAAGGGAAAAGGCACTTTTCCTACTTTTTTATTTCTCTTTCTAATAAACCTCCCAATCCTCAGCCACTTTCAATACTCTTCCAGGAGAAACATCATTATTAGTTCTTGTTCGCTGAAACCGTTCTTCAAAGTAAGCATTCCACTAAGGGTCAGTACAAATTTTTGTCCTCTGGTCATAAGAGTCCGGTAAGTATTGCGTATAATTTGATCAGCTGCTGCTTGTGCTTTCTCAGAGTCCTTTTTGCTAGAGTTTTAATGCCACTTAAAGATTGATCTGTCTTGGCATGCGGATTACCTTGCCACTCAATTTGTTAAGTCGGAATCAATGATGACACAGCATATTTAAACAATTCCTAAGGAACTTTTTACACTATTTCATGCCTAAATTCCTATTCAACTAATTGCCCGAGTCCTTTAAGAAGAAAATGGAATTTTTAATACGGAGCTGATTCTGTTGAAAGTTCTTGAAGTAGATTCCTTGCTTGCAGGAATCCACGAAACCAGCAATCAATTATCGATTCTTAAGGAGCAGGTAAATCAAGTCCAGTTTTCCATCCAGGAACTAATCTCTCTTGATGATGCGTTCAAAGGCCAGGGCGGCCAGGCTATACGCGCTTTTTTTCAGGAATGCCACCAGCCATTTTTGCAATTCCTTGAATCCTGGATTGACGAGTATCGATCCTACTTAAAAAGTTTCATAGGTTCATTGAGTAATCTTGAACCCTCCCCTTCAGGCTTTATCCGTCAGGAATTTCTGGAGCATGAGCTCCAACAGGGGCTAAGAAACACTCTTCAAATCACTGCTGAGCTGACACAGGAAGCAAATGAAATCATGAAGTCCGTAAGCGATATTGTTGCGTTTCCACAGCTGGAGGATGGCCGTTTTATCCAGGCATTAAAGCGAGCCGAGGATTCAAGTCGCGAAACAGTTCAAAAATTGGAGGAGTTTGACCATCGGGAAACGGCTGCACTGGACCCTATCCTGCATGATCTAAACCTCATGAACCAGTACATTCAAAAAATGGCGAGCATGTTCAAAAGCGGAAGCTTATCTCTATCTCATTACCATCCAAAGGCTCTCACTTGGAAGGATTTCCATGAGGAAGTATCGACGGTTGGCCAGGCTGGTAAAGGAAAGAAGGCACTTTCTATTAGGTCTCAAAAATACTCCGGCAGGATATACATGGCATCACGTAGAAGATGGAAAGACAATGATGTTGGTTCCAAGTGATATTCATGGAGAAGTAAGGCATACTGGTGGCGCTTCATTGATTAGAAAAGGGCTTAGACCATAGAAAAATAACGGAGGTGCTTTATGATCAACATAGTTTCAAATAAAGGATTTAATGAAAATAAATTAATTGCATTTTCTGAAAATATAGGGTATGAGTTACCAAATGATTACATTGAATTTTTGAGACACCATAATGGTGGTTATGTAAAAAATAGCATTAGTACTTATTATAAAAATGGAGAGCAAAAGTTTATTTTGACATCTATGTTTGGATTAGGGTCAGAAGAGGACTTAATAAGCCAATTTGAAACATATAAAAATAGAATACCAAATACTTGTATTCCAATTGGAAGAGATGCAGGTGGGAATTTGGTATGTTTAAATTTATCAGAAGGTAAATATGGTAATGTTTACTTTTGGGATCATGAAGAAGAAAAATACGAAGACGAAAAAATGACTATTAATGATTTGTATATTATTGCAGAAACATTTAAAGAATTTTTAAATTCTATTGAGAGAGATAACATAAAGGAATCAAAAGAAGAAGGATATAAAGTGAAAAAAGTATGGATTGACACAGATTTTTTAAAAGAGTTAGAAAACAACTCAGATAAATAGAGTAAGAATAATAAATAAATAAACGGTTATCTTTCGGGATAGCCATTTATTTATTTTTAGATTTATTTAATTTTGAATGAAAATATAGCAGAGTCGGCTATTCAAAGACTCTGAAACCAGGAAAGTAAATTGGAGCTGGCAGGCAGCAAAGTGTTCGACACGGGACTCATTCAGAAGCATTATAGGGTTCTGCCGCAAGACTAATGAGATGTAAGGAGCAGAAGGTTGTTGGAGTCATCGAGGGTGCATCCAAAGCTGTAGAAGATACATGGAAGGACTGAAGACAACCTACGAGCTGGGACGGATCATCATGGGATGGAAATTTTACATTATAGGATTCTAAATAATGACCAAGTAAGAAGTATATACGGAAATATACTATCTAAAGTAGATATCAAGACAAAAGAAACAATAATAAACTTATTGAATGTATAAAAAAGGAAGATCCAAACATATTTGGCAATTCTGTAGATGAAGTATTAAAAGAAATATGGTTATAACCTCAGCCTCAAGTAATAAAGATTTATCTTCTGTTTTTCGAAGCAGCTGCTATATTGTGGCTGCTTTTTAATTTGCAGTAGTTTTCACCTATATGGTTTCAATAAAATGGTATAATTTACAGTGAGATTATAATTTTAATATAAAGAATCTGCAACAATTTTTAAATAGAGAAACAGGAGTGGTTTAATTGAATTCAATGCTGCAAATGGGGGGAAATACAGTTTTAAGTTCCCCAAATGGTTATGTCACTGTTAGCTACGATATGTCTCATTTGATCGATATTTCCTTAACTGCTTTCCTTTTAACAGATTCAGATAAGGTACAAGGAGACAGCGGGATTATTTTTTATAACCAGCCAGAGAGCCCTTCTGGTGCAGCAGCTCTATTGCCGGCTGAAAATAAAGGGAATAGGAAAGTACATACTATTCAATTTGATATGAGTAAAGTCCCTGCAGGCATTCATAAAATAGCGATTACTCTGACAGAAGATAGCCACATGGGGTTCTCGAATGTAAAGAATTTAAAAGCAGATATATGTACGGGTCATACGACCATCGAGTTATCTCCATCGAGTTTTACAAAGGAAAATGGGATTGTGGTTTTCGAATTATATGTAAGGAATGGTCAGATAAAGGCAAAATCATTCTGGCGCGGATTTGAATCCGGGCTTGAAGGGTTATGTAAAAATTACGGTGTGGAAGTTGATTCCACTGAGGAAAATAAGCCTGCTGAAAATAAGACCGTTCAGTCTCTTCCTGTTGCTGCCGAAAACAAAAATTTCCAAAACACGATCACTCTTGAAAAGGTGAAGGGCACAATCAGTCTCGACAAAGGTCAAAAGCCGGTGATCATTGAAAAAACTCCAACGATTACAGCCACGGTATCTTGGAAAACTGGAACAGATTATGATATCTATGCTCTGGTTTATACAAAGAATGGCAGGCAGATCGATGTCGCAATGTTTGGTGCAAGCGGCACACCTCCACTTAAAAGTTTTGCAAACGGAGCAGTTGAACATATGGGGGATGTTAGAAGAGATTACAGTTCAACGAAGACAGAAGTAATTAAATTGAGGCTGAATAATGATATCCTGGCAGTTGTGCCTGTCGTTTACTCTGCCCAGTCTAATGGAACGGGTTCTTTCTACAGATACAAAGTGTCCATGAGTATAGATAATCATAGCGGCACCTCCGTTACGATATCAGCCAAAAATGCCAACAATGATGACCGCATTTATACCTGCGTGCCCGGAATCCTCCATAATACGCCAGATGGAGTAATCATAAGTCCATTGGAGCTGTACAGTTTACCGGATTCTGAGTATAGACCTAAACTCAGAATGGGGCCTTCCAATATGGTAGAGGTTGTAATGGATGCAGGTCCTAGAAATGATTACAAATAAAAGAAGAAATATGATAAATAAAAATACTTAAACCCGGATTAAAATATATACTAGGGAGGATAACTAATTATGGAAAATATATTAATTATGAATGCTTTTTTATCAGTATAATAATCATTTTTTACTTTATAAGAATAAAAGCAAACATATTAATATATCCATTATGGTTGTATTACTTATCCTCCTTTCCGGTATATTTTCTGGAACAGCATATATTATAAAATCTAACTATTCAATAATGTTATACACTCTGTACTTTACGAAAAAGTAACAGCACCCCCTAATATAATGGAGAGGTGCTGTTTTGTAATTGCCTACATGTATTGTCTGTATCATTGTTTCATTGTCCTTAGAGTTGAATAATTTCTAACCCTAATACTCCCCTCTTATAACAAAAAACGATCCCCGAATAACCCCCGCCAATTTAGACTTCCGCCTGGCAAACTTAAATTTCCCGTCTAACTCCTTTGGTACTTCCATCCCCTGAGAAAGCTTGAAGCCAACGGCACGTTTCTTAGGATCATCAACCGAATACATAACGTTGACACTGAGGCCATCCTCATAAAAGACATAGGTCCATTTGATATTTTCGACTTGAAATTGCGACGTTTCTAAAGGTTTGGCTGCAAACTCTATATCCCGTTCTTTTTTCAAGATATTGTTTACATATTCAAGGGTTTCCTGGCTTTCGCTGGCAGGTACAACTGTAAATTCATGCTTATATTTGGTCATGAAGTAACGGGCTTCATTCGCGCGCAAACCAGCAAGGGCTTCTACTGCCGGTGAAGACTCTAAACCAATCTCAGACACGTTTTTAAAATCAACCATATAGGACATTGCCATCCCGCCTTTATTTCTTATTTCCTAACAACAGGAATCCACATTTCACCAAATACTAAGCCGTTTCGCTGGCCCATCTCAACCGCTGTATTTGGCCCGCCAACATAGGCAACATTCGTTGCTTCCGGCAAGACTTGACCAAAGGCCATGCCCGTAAGCATATTACTCAACATTTCAGATGTCTCGGCTTCCCCTTTAACAACGATGTATTCCCCTTTAGGGAATTGGATCAGTCTGGATGCTTCTGGAAGCGACTCATCTGTCATGACGCCTGCATAATGCATCATCTTGTTATTTACGGCTTCGTTTACGGTAAAAATGTAATCATTTGTGGCTACAGCTTTTAATTTATCGAGCCTGCCATCCTGTTTAACTGCCTGCCAAAAGTCCGCCTTTTCCTTATTGATGCCGGCATAGTCAGTGTAATCGCTCTTCAATTCAGTTCCGATGCCTAGAACGGTAAAGCTTTCTTTTTCTTCCAGAGTATAATTTGCCATTTTCAAACCCATCCTTTTTTAATCATTTCAAATGATTTGCCCATTTGATAAGTTTATAATAACGTTAAATCATGTCAAAAAATGATACTGTTTAGGAGAAGCCGATGAAAAAAGTTAAACGGATCAATGTGATGATGCGGTATATCAATAACCGCGCCCATTTTACTATTTCTGAAATCATGCGGGAATTTAACATCTCCCGTTCAACGGCTATTAGAGATATTCGGGAAATTGAAGCCATGGGGATGCCGCTTGTCGCTGAAGTTGGAAGAGATGGTGGTTATTTTGTTATGAATAATTCTGTCCTGCCCACTGTCCGCTTTACCGATAATGAAATCAAAGCACTGTTCATTGCCTTTATGGCTACAAGAAATCAGCAGCTCCCCTATCTAAAGAGCCGTCAGTCTTTGGCTGAAAAACTGCTCGGCCTCATCTCAGAAAACCAGCAGGAAGACCTGGTTCTATTAAATCAAATCCTGCTGTTTGAAGGGACTAACCCCAATAATCCCGACCTGCTTGAACTGTCGGATCTCCCTCATCCGATGCTGGAAAAACTCATCCAAACCCTTCTTTTGGATAGCTATTTATTGATCACCATCAATGAAGAGAAGGGAATCAGGTCTTATCCAATTTATCTCTTGCACCTTTATCGTGAAAAAAGCATCTGGCTGATTGAAGGCTTTGACTTAAAGGAAGAAAAGAAACAAATTTTCCCCGTGGACAATCTCACCAATGTCGAACCATATCCTGTGAGCAAAAGAGCAAGCAGAAAAAACATTTTAGAAAAAATAAGCAAGCAGGAGGAAGTAATCAATATTGTCCTAGAACTCGGCCCACAGGCCATTGCCCAGTTCAAAAAATACCATCCTTTAAAAGTATCCATTTCTTATACAAATCCTTACCAAACAACAGCCGTTCTAAAGACATTTATTAATGTCAATAATTCAGAAGAGCTGACCGAAATGACCAATTGGCTGCTTTTCCTCGGAGGGGATATCAAGGTCAGGGAGATGCCGGAAGAAATCTTAGAAGGTTTGCAAGAAAGATTAAGTTTATTCTGTCCATAAGAAGAGTAAGATAAAACCTGCCAATTTACCAGATCTTATAGAATTACAAGGCACAATACGAAAATTAGACATATCATCCAGGTGCCCATTAAGAGTCTCATTGTCTGTTTGGCACTTTGAATGGCATACCTCAACATAGTCATGGCTGGAAGGATTTCTATGTGGAAGCAGCGAATCTATAACATGGTGTCTGACTCGAACTCTTTAAAGTATGGGGAGGCACCAAGGTACCAGAAAATTGCTTTCAGGGGGATCACATGATTGAATTCAGAGAAATAGACAGGCATAATTTCCTCGATGTCATAGATTTGCGTGTAGCAGAAGAACAGAAGTCGTTTGTCGCGCCAAATGTGTTTTCGCTTGCACAGGCAAAAGCCTTTCCGGAATGTATTTGCTTAGCGATTTATTATTTTGATGTGTTAGTGGGCTTTACGATGTACTGCATGGATTACGATGATAAGGAATATTGGATTTACCGCCTGATGATTGATGCAAAGCATCAGTCAAAAGGATACGGGAAAGCGGCCATGGAGAAGCTGATTGAGCGGATTAAGCAGGATCAGGAGCATAAGGTGATCTATTTAAGCTTTGAGCCTGAAAACAATCTGGCGAAGGGGTTGTATGAAAAACTGGGCTTTGAAGCAGATGGCAGGGTAATTGATGGGGAAATCGTTTATAAACTAACGTATTAATCAAAAGAGCTCCTGCTGAGGAGCTCTTATTCATGGAGGTGGACCAATTGTTGAAAAAAAATAAAACATGGATTATATTCTTCATAATTTTTATTTTGCTGATTGCGGGCCTGCTAGATCTTAAGTATCAAGGTCTGTTCTTTCAGCTGCTGCCAGAATCCCTTCAATCGAAAATTACAGGTGCCTAATCCGGGGATCAGGCACTTTTCATTCATAATTCCACTTATTTCGGTAAAGGCCAGTCCCCAGTTCAGATCACCAGCTGTCTGGTTTCCGTCCCTTTATTCTTCCCTTCCAATCTCCGGTAAACGAATGCAAGCAGCGCCGCTGGTATCGTACAAACCACCATTCCCATAAACGCGTATCTTGGTTCCATTTCATATAAATACCCGCCAAAAATCGTGAAGATGGCTGTGCTCCAGCTAAGTGCCAGGGCAGAATATACCCCTTGTGTAATTGGCACCTGTTCATGCGGAACGTATTTAATTAAATATTTCATAAAGGCGTAATGTGCCATGGCAAATGAAAAGGCATGCAGTGTCTGGGCAACCGCAAACATCATCACATGCGGAAAGGCAAATACGAGTATCCAGCGTGCGGTTGAGCCCAATGCTGCCAATGCCAGTAATGAGCCGATTGAAAATTTGCGGAAAGTCCGGTCGGCAATGAAAAAGAATAGAATTTCTGTAATCACGGCAATGTTAATGATCAGGCCGATTAAATATTTTGGAGCCTGAATTTCCTGCAAATAAATATAGCCATAGTTGTAATAAGAAGCATGTGCTGCCTGCAGTAAAATGACTATGACGAGCACCAGGCCGAATTGTTTGATGCTGAATAATTTCATTATGGCCCCTTTTGCCTCGCCGGCATTTGGCTTTTCAGATAAAACTGCAGGCGTATTCATGAAACCGAGACTTAAAAATACCAGAACGCCGAGCAGAAGTGCCCAGAATATGGCTTCGTCCCCAAGTGCCCCTGTGAAGAATGTCAGAATCATGCCGGATACGACGAATCCGATCGATCCCCAGGAGCGGCTCCTTCCGTAATCTCTTAATTGCTTACTCTGTACGAGAATGCCCGCAGCACTATCCAATGCAGGCATCAAAGCAGGGTAAAAGAAATGTAAAAACAGCGTTACCAATAGCAGGCTTGAAAAAGAATTGGCCGGGATATAGCAGAGAATGGCGATCAGTGTGCCGATTCCCATCCCGTTAAGCAGGGTTTTACTGCTGAATTTTCCTGATAAATAGGGAAAGGCAAAGAGTGTAGAAAGTCCCCGTATAGCCAAACCTAGACTCATGATCAAACTCGCCTGTGAAACGGTCATTCCTTTTATATGAATCAGCCACCCTGTCCAATAGGGCAGAAAAACGCCCCATGTCATAAAGAAACTGAAAAACTGTCTGCCCATCCAGCTCTGTGTATTCATTAAGTATCCCTCCGATATTTGCATGATATCAGGAAGATTCGTACAATAATATGAGATATCTCATATTCTGAGGTGGAGAATGGAAATTTATAAACAGGAAAAAAGGCAGCAATACCTGGAGAAACACTCCATTTCGCATTTATTTTCTTCTCCGATTGAGGAGTTTATGGAAGTACGCGAATATAAGCGGGATGAGTGGATTATTCGCGAAGGCATGAGGCCGGATTACTTGTATTATGTCATCGAGGGAAAAGCTAAAATTTACGTTACGTATCAAAATGGAAAGGTTTCCTTGATCAATATCATTAATGTCCATGATTATATCGGGGAAATGGAACTATTACATGAAGTGTACTATACAAAGGGGATTCAAGCCTCAACGAAGACGATCTGTTTTGCGATTCCTTTGCATCACTACCGCTCAAGGCTGCTTGAAGATACGACCTTTCTGCGCGAGCTCACCAAGTTTTTAAGTGTGAAAGCCACAAAAATGGCCGAAAAGTATTCACAGAGTCTTTCCTTTCCGCTTGAAAACCGGCTGGCGGATTTCATTCTGCAAACGGCTGATGGGGATGTTTATAAAGAGAAACATGTAACCGTCTGTGACTATTTAGGGGTATCTTATCGCCACTTATTGCATGTTCTTGTGCAGTTTTGTGATAAAGGGTACCTGCAGAAGGAAGGGCGCCATTACCATATTCAGCAGACAGACGCTCTGCACAGGCTTGCTGATGTGCTGAAGAATGAGTGATTTTTATTCAGAAATTCAATAGAACAGAGAATTACGGGCAGGACAAGGCATTTATACAGAAACTATGATCGGGACAAACTGGATGAATCCCGGGAGAAATTATTAAATAATGATAAGTGCCAGCCCCTGTTTATGCTGCAGCTTATAGGGAACAGTGCTTTTATAAAAAGTTTGAGCAAAGACTTGCACGAAATCAAAAATATTGATATATTTTTATTGTGAAGTATTTCACAAATGATTATATCAATTATTTTTTGTGATTAAATGTGAACTAATTCACAATTAGAAAAAACGAAATTAGAATGAGTGCAATTTTTTTTACGAAATCATGTGAAGTATTTCACAAATAGATATTGGGGGAAATCAAAATGAATATAACATTGGGAAACAAAATAGTACTAGTAGGTAATGGAGCCGTTGGATCAAGTTATGCGTATGCGTTATTAAATCAAGGCTTATGTGATGAATTAATCATTGTCGATTTAAATGAAGAGAAAGCAAAAGGAGATGTCATGGATCTAAACCACGGCATTACCTATGCCCCATCAGCTATGACGATTAGATATGGTTCTTATGAGGATTGTAAGGATGCCGCTCTCGTAGTAATTTGTGCAGGGGCGGCACAAAAACCCGGAGAAACCCGCCTGGATCTCGTAAATAAAAACGTTAAAATTTTCAAATCCATTGTAGAGAGCATTATGGAATCAGGATTTAATGGCATTTTCTTAGTGGCAGCAAATCCAGTCGATATCTTATCTTATGCAACCTGGAAATTCTCCGGCCTGCCTAAAGAAAGAGTTATTGGGTCTGGAACTATCCTGGATTCTGCTAGATTCCGTTATTTATTGGGCAAGGAATTTGATACAGCAGCCGTTAGTGTTCATGCGTATATTATCGGTGAACATGGCGACTCTCAATTTCCGGTATGGAGCTTCGCAAATATTGCCGGAACCCCAGTGGCTGAGAGGTTAACAGAAGAAAGAAAAGAAGAGATCGCTGTCCAGGTCCGGGATGCTGCATATGAAATTATTAACGCAAAGGGTGCAACCTACTATGGGATTGCCATGGGGCTGGTCCGAATAACAAAAGCCATTTTGCGAAATGAAAATGTAGTATTGCCGGTTGGCGCACTGTTAGAAGGAGAATACGGCCATCGTGATGTCTATGTCGGGATTCCATCTGTGATTACCAGAAACGGTGTGAAGAACATTGTGGAGCTGTCACTGACCGAGGATGAAAAAAGGAAGCTTGCCAAATCTGTTCAAACCTTAAAAGACATTCAGAATTCAGCATTATAGCGAGTTGACATCCTAGACCAAAGGGGCAGATCATATGTTAGTGGAAACGTTCAATCCTTTTCATAACCTGGCAGTTTCATCCCTTGTGGCAGCCATCCCGATCCTTTTATTTCTGCTTTGCCTGACGGTATTAAAAATGAAGGGTATCCATGCAGCGCTAGTAAACTTAGCTGTTACTTTTTTTATCGTACTTATTATTTTTAAATTGCCCTTCGGAGAAGCGGCGGGAAGTGTTATTCAAGGTGCTGCGGCAGGAATTTGGCCGATTGGCTGGATTATTGTCATGGCTGTATGGCTATATAAAATTTCGGTGGCATCCGGCAAGTTCGATATTTTGCGCGGAAGCATCGCAGGGATTTCCCAGGACCAGCGCATTCAATTTCTGCTGATCGGATTCTGTTTTAATGCCTTTCTCGAAGGCGCTGCCGGCTTCGGCGTACCGATTGCCATTTGTGCCGTGCTGTTAGTGTCACTGGGCTTCAAGCCTTTACAGGCAGCGATGCTCTGTCTCATCGCAAACGGTGCCTCAGGCGCCTTTGGTGCGATTGGAATACCGGTCGGCATTGTCGATACGTTCGGTATTCCAGGTGTCACATCTATGGATGTGTCGATCATGACAGCTCTGACACTGCCGATTATTAACTTTACCATTCCCTTTTTATTGATATGGCTCATTGACGGATTTAAGGGAATCAAGGAAGTATTCCCAGCTATCCTGATCACAGCTGGGGTTTACACCGTCACACAAGCAATCATTACCGTATTGATGGGACCAGAGCTTGCTGATATTATTCCTTCCTTATTAGCAATGGGTGTATTAGCGTTATTTCTGAAAAAATGGAAACCAAAGAATATCTTTTTGCTCAATGGGAAAGAGTGTCAATTTGAACAGCATTCCTTAGGTGAAATTGTTAAAGCATGGTCACCTTTTTATCTATTGACCCTATTTATTTTAATATGGAGTTTTCCGGCATTTAAAGGTCTTTTCGCTGAAGGGGGCCTGCTGGAGTTCACAGTCATTAACTTCGGTATACCCGGATCTTCTCTTAGTGTCAGCATCAGCTTAATTGGAGCAACAGGCACAGCGATCTTATTGGCAGGCTTGACAACAATCGCAACGACAAAATGTATCAATATGGGTGAAGGCTTCAAGCTTCTCCAAAAGACTGTTTCAGAGTTCTGGATACCTATTATCATGATTTGTGCCATTATCGGTATTTCCAAGCTCATGACGTACGGCGGCATGACCGTCACTCTGGGAGAAGCTGTTGCTACAACCGGAAAAATATTTCCGCTGCTTTCACCGCTCTTAGGCTGGATTGGGGTGTTCATGACAGGATCTGTCGTGAACAACAACACTCTATTTGCTCCCATCCAGGCGACAGCTGGCCATGTGATCGGAACCAGCTCATCTCTATTGCTTTCTGCCAATACAGCAGGTGGCGTGATGGCAAAGCTGATATCCCCTCAGTCCATCGCCATTGCCACAGCTGCTGTTGGCGAGACAGGAAAAGAAGCTGATTTGACTAAAATGACATTGAAGTATAGCTTTGGATTGCTGGTGTTTGTTTGTATTTGGACATTCATATTGTCATTGTATTTCTAGCTCTTCATACAAAAGATAACTCAAGTTCAGGTGGCCATCCAGGAGCTGTTGGCTCTTGATGATGCCTTCAAAGGGAAGGGTGGCGAGGCTATTCGTTCCTTTTACCAGGAATGCCACCAGCCTTTTTTGCAATTCCTTGAATCGTGGATTGACGAGTATCAATCCTATTTAAAGAGCTTCATAGCCTCATTAATCGATCTTGAGCCCTCCCCTGCAGGCTTCACCCGCCAGGAATTCCTGGTGCATGAGCTCGAACAGGGGCTAAAAAATACCCTTCAGATCACTGCTGAACCGACACAAGAAGCGAATGAGATCATGAAGTCCGTAAGCGATATTGTCGCGCTGCCGCTGCTGGAGGATGGCCGTTTTATCCAGGCATCAAGGCGTGCCCTGGATTCAAGCCGGGAAACAGTTGAAAAACTGGAGAATTTCGACCGACCATCGTGAAACAGCTGCACTAGATCCTCTCTGCATGATTTAACACTCATGAACCAGTACATCCAAAAAATGTCCGGCATGTTCCAAAGCGGCAGATTATCTCTGACCCATTACCAGCCAAATGCCCTCACCTGGAAGGATTTCCATGAAGAAATATCGAATCCCAATCCAGAGAGCGAGCAAAGTATCCTTCAAGATATGGCTGATGGAGCCATTGAGGGGACATCCAAAAGGGACAGAGGGAAACGAACTCTCTCTATCATGTTAACTAACCCCATAGGAAAGCTCATTGGTTGAAATTTTCCTCTCTGAAGATCAGCCAAGCACGGTTTTTTAACTAACGGACAATGTGTGTGGAAAAGGAAAGTCAAAAATAAATAACGTTACTTAATATAAACCTTGATTGGCTACAGCCTTTCAAGTTTTTTTATAAGGTTGATTACCGAGCAAATACCATAGAAAATTGAATATGAGTAAGGTCGTTGGGCTAACAATCGTTGAAGCATCTGCAAAATAGGAGCATCCGCGGCGAAAGTGAAACACAATGAAGCTTCACTTTTTTATCCTCTTAGAGACAGACCATAAGAGCAAGAATGAGGACGAAATGGTTATCGTTCTCTTGTTAAAATGAGTCCAACAACTTTTAGGATGAGATAATAATGAACAAAATACAGAAATTTAATGAGCTGCATTTTTCAAATGAACTTTTATTCCTGGGGAACGCCTGGGATTTGCTTTCCGCTTTAACACTTGAAAAAGCAGGTTTTAAAGCAATTGGCACGACTAGCTGGGGGATTGCTGGTTCACAGGGATATGCAGACGGAGAATTGATTGATTTTGAAAGACATTTAGCGATCATCAAAACCATAGCAGAGAATGTGAAAATTCCTGTTTCTGCTGATATTGAAGCAGGCTACGGGGAAGATATCCCAACGATTGTCGATCATGTTTTAAAGACGGCTGATGCAGGGGCTGCCGGCATCAATATTGAGGATTCCTTCAAAAAGCAGAAAGGATTAAAAGAGATTTCCTGGCATTGCAGCCTTTTAGGAAATATAAGAGCATCGTTAGAAAACAATGGCTATAAGGATTTTTATATTAACGCCAGAACCGATACGTATTTACAGAAACAAAATCCGCTGCCGGAAACGATTGAACGGGCAAAAGCATATGCGGAGAGCGGAGCCAGCGGAGTTTTTGTACCGGGTTTAATAGAAGACGAGGAGATTAAAGCCATCACGAAGAATGTCAGTGCCCCGCTCAATATCTTATCTTTACCGGGACTGACAAATTGTAATAGGCTAAAAGAATTAGGTGTGAGGCGTTTTAGCTTTGGAAATGCCTTGTCTGATAAAGTGATTGCATATATAGAAAAGAATGCACGTGAATTGGCAGAGTCTATGGATACTGCCATATTGTATAATAATTAAGAGCAGTACAGGAAGGAAGTGGGATTAAATGGCGGCAAACATCAATCTGTCATTTGAAGAGATGTGGGAGAAAATCATCGCCTGTGATCGTAAATATGATGGCTTATTTTTTACAGCAGTCAAAACAACGAAAATATACTGCCGCCCTTCCTGCAGATCAAGAAAGCCTAAAAAGATAAATGTAGAATTTTACCCGGAAAAGAATAAAGCGGAAGGAGCAGGTTACCGTCCCTGCAAAAGATGCCAGCCAGAAGTGGAGCAATCCCCGCATATTGCCCTAGTCAGAGAAATCATTACATTCTTGGTCAATCATTATAAACGGAATTTGGGATTAAAAGATATAGCTGACCAAGTCGGCCTAAGTCCCTTTTATCTGGAGCGCTTATTTAAACAGGAAACCTCTGAAACACCCCGTACTTATCTAGAAAAAATTCGTATCGATAAAGCAGCTCATCTCCTTAAAAGCACTGCGCTGACAAATCTTGAGATTTGCTATGAGGTAGGGTTTCAGAGCCCTTCCAATTTTTATAAAGTGTTTCGAAGCTTGAAAAACTGCTCACCGAGTGAATATCGGAAGGAATTCAGGGCTCCCTTGTGCTAGTAAACAGAAAAAGCTGAATAAATGATTTTACCATCATTTATTCAGCCTTAGATTAATAGTCATTATGCCGTAAAATTCCCATCATAGCTCAACATAATCGCCGATTTGACTCCTTCAATGGAAGAGATGTTATTGATGAAGTCCATATCATTTTCTTTAACGCGGATTTCGTAGGTGACTTCAAAATCATTGCCGGGCATAACGGATTTGGATTTGAGAGAATGCTTTTTGGCATGTCCTGATATGACGTGCTCCAAAGAGTTTTCAATCGAATTTTCACTGTATCGGATCACCAGAAGATAAGGGTTTTCAATCTTGATTTTATTAATAAAGAAGAACAGGACGAGTCCGATTAGAATAGAACCAATAACTGCGAGAGCGATGAAGCCGGCACCGCATAAAATGCCGACCACGATGGCCCAGAAAAGATACACGATATCCATCGGATCTTTGATAGGGGTCCGAAAGCGCACAATCGATAACGCACCAACCATACCGAGTGACAGCAGGACATTCGACGAAATGCCAATAATAATCAGTGCGGTTGCCAGCGCCATAATGATGAGAGGCCAGCCCCCTCAGGATGGCGGAAACCGCGGGGACATGTTCTCCAATCTGGATGAGGAAACAAGAGCAAAAGCTCAGGAAATTATGGAGAAAGAACGGGCAGGAACCATTACCAGAGAAGATGCGCAGACTCAGCTGGCTGAGCTGGGGGTAGAATTACCGGGCGGAGGAGATGGCGGTCAGCCCCCGCAGGAAGGCGATAATATGTTCTCCAATCTGGATGAGGAAACAAGAACAAAAGCCCAGGAAATTATGGAGAAGGAGCGGAGTGGAACGATCACCAGAGAAGAGGCCCAGGCTCAATTGACAGAACTGGGGATAGAATTCCCAGGCGGAAATAGACCAGAATAAAAAGACATTCTGATGGGCAACAGCAAAATATAAAAGGAGAAGGGAGATCATTTTCTCTTCTCTTTTTTTTGTTTGATTTAAATTGTGGAAGTCTCGGGGGGATGCTGTTATAAATCACATATTCAAACATAATTATATATAGGTAAAAAACATATTTAATTATTGTTCAAACAGAGGGGAGGCTTTACGTGTTTTATAATGTTTTACTTGAAGACCAGTTTATGTGGAATACGCCATTGTTATTGGGCCTAATGGGTATTGCCGTCTTGTATGTATTAGCAGCAACTCGTCTTGCGGACATAAAAATGTATCATAAACAGCCTCTATTCTTTTTCTTTAGTTTAGGCTTGCTATACTTAACCATCGGCAGTCCTTTAACAGTGATAAGTCACCTCTCATTCAGTTTGCACATGATTCAAATGAGCGTTATATATTTTATTGTCCCGCCCCTTTTTTTATTAGGAATTCCCAGTCATTTGTTTCATAGGAAAATTTCGATGGTCAACAAAATAAGCAAATGGTTTTTTACTCCAAAGATTTCCTTAATCGTTTTTGCAGTATTGTTCCTAATGTATCATTTACCGGCTGTTTTAAATGTTTTTTCCCAAAATCCTATTGTTCACAATGGATATATATATTTACTGCTGGTATTGTCTTTTAGTATGTGGTGGCCGATTGTGTCGCCTGATCTAAAGCAGCGGCTTTGTGAGGGACGAAAGCAACGGTATGCATTCCTGAGTGGTGTTCTTTTAATGCCAGCTTGTTTATTATTCGTTTTCAGCGCTTTCATAGATGGAGCAAACAACCCCTTCCTTACCCAAATAACATCTCATCTCTGCATACCCTCTCAATCAATATCCTTAACTATACTTCCCCCTCCCTTTAATACAAATTATGACCAGGCAACGGCAGGATTTATTATGCTGGGAATTCACAAAGCTGCTTTAATGGCGACAACGCGGCTTGGGGCTAAGGCAACGGAAACACAGGGGGAAAAGCAAAATAGTTTTCATTAATAAAGCTGAACTTCACTTTTTTGAGGTTCGGCTTTTTCTATGAATCTATCAATTCTATTTTTATTAAATCTATTGAGTGTTCTAAAGAGCACCTGTCTTCAATAAAATATATTAATTTGACGGAAAAGAAAGTGGTGAAATTGTTTTGAAAGAAACAAACCATTTAGAAATTAGGGGTATGCATTGTGCCGCCTGTGCAGCAAGAATAGAAAAGGCAGTCTCAAAAATCGAGGGGGTAGAGGAAGTCCATGTAAATTTAACAACTGAAAAGGGACGCGTTACATTTAGCAGTAATAAGATAGGTATCAATGAAATTATCAATAAAATTAATAAAATTGGATTTGATGCGAAAATAGATAGGCAGAATAACTCACAGTCAGAATTGGAGAAGCTTAGAGAAATTAAGGCTCTAAAGTGGAGGTTCTTTGTTTCGGCATTGCTGACTTTCCCCCTGGCATGGGCTATGTTTACCCACTTTCAGTGGGTATCTTTTGTTAAAGTGCCAGAGCTATTCATCAATCCCCTCTTCCAATTTGCTCTTACTATTCCCATTCAATTTATAATAGGATTCCAATTTTATGAAAGGGCTTGGAAATCATTGAAAAGCGGAAGTGCCAATATGGATGTTTTAGTGGTGCTAAGCACATCAGCTGCCTTTTTTTACAGCCATTACTTAACTTTCACTAACTTACACTCCTTAGATCGTCCCCATTCGATTGTATTGTTCTATGAAACAAGTGCCTTTATTATTACATTCATCTTGTTGGGAAAATTACTTGAAGCAAGAACGAAAATAAGAACCACACAGGCGATTAAGAAGCTTTACCAATTACAAATGAAAACAGCCACATTGTATTTGAACGGAAAGGAATGTCAATCACCTGTCGATAGAATATCACCAGGAGATATGGTTATTGTTAAATCGGGCGAAAAGGTTCCAATTGATGGACAAGTTATTGAAGGAAGCTCAATGATTGACGAGTCTTTGCTGACCGGGGAAAGTTTGCCTATTGATAAAGGCATTGGGAACCATGTATATGCAGGAACCATTAATCATAACGGAACATTAAAAATAAAGGTTACCAAAAAAGAATCTGAGACTGCACTGTCACAAATCATTCGAATTGTGGAGGAAGCACAATCTTCTAAGGCACCCATTCAGCACATAGCAGATAAAATAACAGGTATATTTGTCCCGATCATTATTTTTATTTCAGTGTTTACGTTTATTCTGTGGTATATGATGATCCAGCCGGGGCAATTAAGCGAAGCTCTGGAGAAGATGATTGCTGTATTAATTATCGCGTGTCCATGTGCTCTCGGACTGGCTACTCCTACTTCTGTAATGGTAGGAAGCGGACGTGCAGCACAGTCAGGCATTCTTTTTAAAGAGGGGAAATTTCTAGAAATTTTAGGGAAAAGCAGCGTCATCTTATTGGATAAAACCGGAACGATTACAAAAGGAGAACCCCAGGTAACGGACTCATATATTGAATATTTTAGTGAAAGGGAGTTTTTTGAAATAATAGGTGCTGTAGAAGGTGCTTCGGCGCACCCTGTTGCAAAAGCAATTGTAAAAGAATCGAAAAAGAGGGTATTCCTTATTTCAAATGCAAGTGAAGTCCTATCGATTCCGGGGTACGGGATCAAGGGGTCTGTAAATGGGAAGAAGGTGCTGATTTCTAATCCAACTTACTTTATTCAGAATAAGCTTTTCATTCCGGCTAGAGCAGCTAGAAAGATTGCAAGACTTGAACAAGAAGGTAAGACAGTGATGATCGTATCAATCAATCATGTGTTTGCTGGGATCATTGCTGCAGCTGATGAAGTAAAGCACTCATCAAAACCTGCGGTTGCTGCTTTAAAAGGGATGGGAATGGAAGTCATAATGGTCACGGGAGACAATATGGAGACCGCCATGACGATTGCCCAAAAGACCGGAATTGACAAGGTGAAGGCCAATATCACACCACAGCAAAAGGCAGAAATCATTCAAACTCTGCAGAAGGAAGGAAAACACGTTGTAATGGTCGGGGACGGGATTAATGATGCACCTGCCCTAACAGTCGCAGATGTCGGAATTGCCATTGGCACCGGTTCCGATATTGCGATTGAATCTGGGGATATTACTTTGATAAAAGGCGATTTGAGTAAGGTAGCGGAAGCCATTAAGATCAGTAAAGCTACGATGTCCAATATTAAACAAAACTTTGTATGGGCATTTCTATATAATATTATCAGCATACCTTTTGCGATATTCGGAATCTTAGCTCCCTGGCTGGCAGGGGCTGTTATGGCTTTTAGTTCGGTTTCGGTCGTTCTTAACTCTCTTCGATTGCAAAAATCGAGAATCTAGTCTTAAATATTAATTTCAATTGAGTCAGATTTTCAGGATGGATTTTTGGCATATCCCACTGAAAGTGCCTGGTATTTCCATAATAAATCACTAACAAGTCTAGTCTGTTCTTCCTGGCACTGTATAACAACTGTAACCTCATGATTATTTCTTTTTTGACTGGGTTGGTTTTTCAGTTTTTTATATAAAAAGTATGACCCAACACCTATGGCAAAACCAATAACTGCACCAATTAGCCCCCAGATAATAGGCCCATAAGTCAGAGCAAATCCCATGCTCGCTCCAATAGCTGCTGCTCCAGTGGCAAATGAAATACCTACCTCAAAAGCATGTGGCCTAAGCGGGCTGTAATGTTGTTTCCTGTGGCTTTTATCCATGAAAACAACAAGGATATGCTCTCTTAAAATGGAGGTGTCCTCTAACTCAGCTAATGCCTGCTCTAATTCAATTGATTGTTCAAATATGCCAAATATTAACATTGTCAAGCACCTGCTTAGGGGAAAATTCTAAGTTTAGCATTCTGATAACGCATGGAAAGAAGCTGGCGCTGCGCCATCTCAAAAAGGTGATTGTGTCCAATGGTTGTGATGTATGAATGATAGATGGAGCCGCCCATAACGGATGGCATAAATAACAGCCAGTGTGGGTGCAGCATGGAAATAGACTGGCCAAGGTGCCCGTGCAATAGACTAAATATAGATTCATGCATGCTGGACAACATGAGATATATCCACCACCAAAACATCGCATAAAAAGCAAGTCCAAACCGGTGGTTGTATAATTGCCCCAGTCCAGGAAAGAAAAAAGAGTAAACGGCCCCCATGACAGGGTTTTTCCTTTCAAGATATTGAATTTCAGACGCAGTAATATTGATGCTGGGAATCGGTTTATTCTCCATGCATGTTAGAACATAAAGCTTATTATGGAACAAGGCTGACCGAAAACTGTCTCCCATAGCAATTAAATATATTAAAAGATATCCGAATGCCCATTTGGGTTCCAGTACTGCCTTTGCAAGCTCAAATTCTCCGCAAAAGGAATACATCATTGCTTCATTAATATGAGCTAAAGTATTTATGATTACTTCAGAAAGGGTTAATAAAGTAGCCCTTAAATACTGATTAAGCAAATAGTGTCCAAATCCCGGAAAAACTGCAGACCACCAAGCAACCATATAGGGGTTCTGGTATCTTAAATGTGTAATACCAAATGTATTAATTCTGGAAAGAGGTCTTCGCAGATAAGTGTCCATGTTTATTCCTTCTTACCTTTTTTTATTGCAATAATTAGTAGTTTACCCATTAATGGGACGGGCATGTAATTTTTTGCTATAAAACATCCTTTTAGTTTTTAGGTGTGAGCATGCCAAGGTAAGCGCCCTTAAGATAAACTAAGACAGCCAAGTACTTTATAATTACTTGGCTGTCTTTTGATTTATTTATTTTTATATACCAATCTCCTCAACAATACTTCCAATGGCCCATTCAAGTTCCTTTTTTCCAAAATCATGGCTAAGAGGACTGAAAGCCCCCAAATCCCAACAGCAATCATTGCGGCAGTCCCGTTGCTTACACGCCCTCCTAAATCAAGTGCTACCGGTGAGAAGAAGAGAACGAGCAGCGTCTCATTCCAAACATAGAAGGTTAGCGACCGTTTACCTAGGGCTGTTAAGGAGAGGATAAAACCTCCAGGCTCTTTCATCTTTGCTCCAATGATTCCGAAAATTGCAGCATAAGCCAAACCGCCTGCAATTCCGGTTAAAATGTGCAGTCCATTTATAAACCCGGCTGTAAATAAATCCGGGTGCCATATGGTTCCCAAAAGGGATAAAGGCAGTGCTCCCAACAATGAGACGGTTAATCCTATAAAGGTAATGGAATAAATCGTTTTTAACTGATTCTCCGGTTTGATTAATAACCGATTTCTGGCAATCCACATGCCGAGCAGAACGGAGGGAAGAACCGGGAACATTAAATGTATGAGAATAGGGATGGAAGGAAAAGTAACTAGACTTATAAAAGCTGTGTCAAGGTAGGTGTCAGCTGCTGAAACTTCCGGCGGGAAACCATAACCTCCGACTTCCAGCATATTGAACCCCCATGCTATCGGAAGAAAAATGATATAGAATAAAGTGATAAAAATAAAGGCTCGTATCAGTGTTTTGGTTCCGCTTGTTAAAAGCCGGCTCACAAGCAGCCCGGCTAAACCGTAGGCCATAAGAATGTCCTGTCCTCCGATGATGACCGCCAAAACAACCCCAAATAGAATCAAATACCAGGAACGCCTTCTTATCGTCATTATGGCTTCTTTTTCTCTTATTCCTTTAGAGGCTCGACTTTCAAATGCCAGAGAAAGCCCGTACCCGAATAATACGGCAAACATCGCTCTTGCTCTGTTATCAATAAAGAATTGGCCAAAAAAGTTAACTATTTGATCAAGGAAGGTGATAGCCTCTACTCTTTGCATAACCCCGGGTTCGGAGGTGTACAAATAGAGCGGGGCATGTGCCAGTGCAATCAGCAGAAGCATTGTACCTCTGGCTAGATCCAGTGAAACAGCACGTTTTTTTGGTCCAGCTGTTTTAATACTTGATTGATTAGACATGCTGATTTTCTCCTTTGTCTTTAATAAACACGCTAGCTTGATAAAATATTTGAATTGATTGGTTTATCTCTAAGGTTCGGTTAATTAAACAATGAGCTTCTTAATCAATAGAATACGCTCATCTGAATAAAGCTTTCTTAGGGAATAGACAAATTTATTATAAGATCACGAAAGCAGCTATTTCCGGTTTAAAAGGCAATTTAAATATTAGGTCGTATTTAAGGTTATGTCAATTGCATAAGATAGTTGGCAAAGTGCAGTTAAAGGGTGAAATTAGCAATCCAAAAAGGCAATTTATTATTGTTCCATAACCATTGCTTATTCCCTCCATCCGGATTATAGTGGATACGAAGGATTAGTATTACAAAACCTATATATATCTGAAAGGTTTATATAAAGGAGAAGAAGTATATGCTAGCAGCAAAGAACAGCTTCAGAATTGAAAAAGACTTTCTAGGTTCTAAGGAAGTTCCGGCTGGAGCCTATTATGGCGTTCAGACGCTTCGTGCGGTTGAGAACTTTCCGATTACAGGCTACCGGATCCATCCGGAGTTAATCAAGGCAATGGCAATAGTGAAAAAGGCAGCGGCATTGGCAAATATGGAGGTTAAGCGCCTTTATTCAGGTATTGGAGACCCTATCGTACAGGCAGCGGATGAAATGATTGAAGGACTGTGGCATGATCAGGTCATTGTCGACCCAATTCAGGGCGGTGCCGGGACGTCTATTAATATGAATATTAATGAAATCCTTGCAAACCGTGCAATTGAAATTATGGGCTATGAAAAAGGTGATTATTCACATTGCAGCCCTAATACTCATGTCAATATGTCACAATCGACGAATGATGCCTTCCCGACAGCAATGCATATCTCGGTTTTAAATCTGATGGATCAATTAATCGCGACAATGGAACATATGCACTCCGTTTTCCTTGAAAAATCAAAGGAATTCAGCCACGTGATTAAAATGGGACGGACTCATCTGCAGGATGCCGTGCCAATCAGGCTTGGCCAGGAATTTGAAGCTTACAGCCGTGTCATAGCGCGAGACATAAAGCGCATTCAGCAATCCAAACAGCACTTATATGAATTGAACATGGGGGCAACGGCAGTCGGAACCGGACTGAATGCCATCCCTAAATACATTGACTTAGTGGTGAAGCATATTGCCGACATCAGCGGCCTGCCATTTACAGGGGCAGAGCATCTTGTAGATGCCACTCAGAATACGGATTCTTATACAGAAGTCTCAGGAGCATTGAAAATCTGTATGATCAATATGTCCAAAATAGCGAATGATTTGCGCTTAATGGCTTCTGGCCCAAGAGCAGGCCTAGCGGAAATTTCACTTCCAGCAAGACAGCCGGGCTCTTCCATCATGCCTGGGAAAGTAAACCCTGTTCTGCCGGAGCTTATTAATCAGGTGGCATTCCAGGTCATCGGGAACGACCATACGATCTCACTTGCTTCAGAAGCAGGACAGCTTGAACTGAACGTCATGGAGCCAGTTCTGATCTTTAATCTTCTGCAATCGATCAGCATTATGAACAATGCATTCAATACGTTTACAGAGCATTGTGTAAAAGGAATCGAAGCCAACGAAGAAAGATTAAAGGAATACGTTGAGAAAAGTGTGGGCATCATCACCGCGGTTAACCCTCACCTTGGGTATGAAGTTGTATCAAGAATTGCGAGAGAAGCCATTTTAACAGGCTCTCCAATCAGGGAACTATGCCTGAAATATGATGTGCTGACTGAAGAAGAACTGGATTTAATCCTCGATCCATATGAAATGACCGATCCTGGCATCGCAGGCGCGGCGCTGCTGGAGAGGGACTGATGTCTTCCTTCACCCCCAATACTGTTGGGGGTTTTTTTGCTTATTCGGACAGGAACAGCCGAAATTCGAGAGAAGGAGTCCGAATCCGGTTCTCATTCGGACAGGAACAGCCGAAATTCGAGAGAAGGAGTCCGAATCCGGTTCTCATTCGGACAGGAATGGTCGAAAACCGAAGGAATGAGTCCGAATCCAATTCTTAATCCATAAATAATCAATGAATCATTCAAACATAATAAGTATCCCTTGTAGTTCCCAATGCTTTATAGTTTTTCTTTAAAACTCTGCAAAAAGTCTTCTTGCTTAAATCTGCGCTGCACCACTCATAAATGCTTTGGGTAGTAATCTTCCGTTCGGGAAAAAGCACCATAAATTCACTAACACTACGCAGAATAGCTCGTTCAATTTTTTCATGCCCACCGCACTTTCCACATACAAAGTTATTATTCTTTACGGATAGGAGCATGGATTTACAGGCTTCACAATACATTCCTTTTAGCAGCTTGTCGTATTGATATTCGGGCACCGAAGTAAATGGATTTTTCGTTTGGTGTAGGGAAAGCAGGTTTTGTGCTAGTTTCCTGTGCCCATCATTCAGTTTGGATGGAAATTTATTTAAATCATTCAAAAAGCGGTTTACCTGGGTTGGCAGAATAATGGGCTCGTCCAAAGGGGCTTGATATAAGGTGAATTCACGATTAATAAAGATAACGGAGGCTTCAACAGGATAGTTTTGCTTGAGGGTTTGGAGCAGCTGACGGAATAGGGTGGCACTTCTTTTTAATTGGTACACAGGGTTTTTATACTCCCGTCCGGTATTCACGCTAAAAAGTTTGTCCGATTCCAGGTAACATCTCCCTGGTAATTTTTTATATCTAAAAGATGAATCATACCTTGTGAAATGATCAAGGCATCGATTTGAAAAAATGAATTATTTACTTCCAAGAGCAGGTCATTAATAATTAACCTCTCTTCTTCCAGGCTTTCTGCCAGAAGGTCAAATTTCACCTCTCCTTCATAGTCCTTTTCAAGGTTGGAGTAGTGAAACCTTTCCTTTTCAGTAAACTCCATTCGGATGTTTAAAAATCTCATAGACATTAATTCATCCGGTACGGATCTTCTTTTAAGTAACATTATGCACTTCCTTCCTTAACCTCTAAGTTAATTTTATCAAAATACAATTCCTTCTAAAACAACCTAGCCTTAACTCCAGACAATTTCAATTTAAATTCATCCAATACTTTTCTTCTTTCCTCATAGTCCTGTTTATCACCTTCTTTCCAAAGGTGAAGGTCCCCGCCTTTTTCGAGGTATTCCAGGGCTTTCTTTTTGATTTTGCTTTGCAGTGCCCGGTGCCTTAATTGCAGAGCAGCCAGTGAAATATAAAGAATTGATAGGTCTGCCTGGGCATCCTTTTCATCTTCATAATCCTGAAATTCCTCTAACCATGATTCAAGTATGATTTTTGTCGCTTTCCTTGGACTGCAGCCTTCATCCAGCAGATCATTCCATTCATCCTGAATGTCGCAGGACAAATCATCTTCCCATAGCTCAGGTCCCCATGCACCCATTGAAGCAGCCTCCTAAAAAAATTTATTTATAGACATAATTATACATCCAGCACGTCAGACAGAACACTAGAAATAGACAAACACGGGGGATTGTGGGATTCCGAGGAAAGGGCAAAAGCAGAAGTTATGGAGACCCTCCCCTTCGCCGATATTGAAAAATTTTCTGAGGAGGAACTCACCTTTTAACGGGATGCAGTGATATCGAAGAAGGAATATCCCGGCTTTCTGAAAATCAGCTGACTATCGTTACATTGGTCAGTGACGGCTGCATCTTCTGTTATAAATGTGAGTTTCCGGGCTCCTTTATCGCATACATGAATCTTCTAAAGCTTTAGAGCATTCGCATGACGAGATGGCCACCATGATTCGCTTCGCAAATGTGTCAGGAGGCCTGGCCGTCACCAGGAAAGGCGCTATGAGCGGTCTTCCCTGCCTGGATGAAGTGCAGGAAATTCTTAAAAAGACATAATTTTACCAAACAGCAGACAAACCTTCCAATACTGGAACCGATTTGTCTGCTGTTTTGGTTCCGAAAATCTCCGCGCCGCTTTCTAATTTGTCTAAAATAGTATATAATTATCAGATAATACTAGCTATCTTACCCTATCAATCATTATAATAGAATAGAATGTGTATTTTGTGTGACGGAAAAGGTGTGTCCTTGGGTGATGCCTTTCTAGTGGTGACACCTGAGCAGAGCGCCTGCAGTTTTTGGCAAATATCTGGGATAAGGAAGGTTTAAAATGAGCAGCGTACAGAACAAAACAGACGTTATCTTAATTGGTGCCGGAATCATGAGCGCGACTTTGGGGTCTTTACTGAAAGAGTTAGCACCTGAATGGGAAATCAAAGTGTTTGAAAAGCTCGAAAGCGCAGGAGAAGAAAGCTCTAACGAATGGAATAATGCAGGGACGGGACATGCTGCATTGTGCGAGCTTAACTATACATCTGAAAAATCCGATGGATCAATAGATATCACTAAAGCGATTAATGTAAATGAACAATTTCAGCTTTCCAGACAGTTTTGGGCTTATCTTGTAGAAAACAACCTGATTCGCAATCCGCAGGACTTTATTATGCCAATCCCTCATATGAGTTTTGTTCAAGGGGAAGAAAATGTATCGTTTTTGAAAAAACGTTTGGAAGCGCTGTCAGCTAATCCGCTATTTCAGGGCATGGAATTTTCCGATGACCCTGAAAAGCTGAAGGAATGGATTCCGGTGATGATGGATGGCCGCACTTCGGACGAACCAATCGCAGCTACTAAAATCGACTCTGGAACGGATGTCAACTTCGGTGCGTTAACTCGCATGCTGTTTGGCCATCTAAAGAGTAAAAATGTCAATGTTCATTATCAGCACAGCGTTGAGGATTTGCAGCGTGCTGGCGATGGCTCATGGAATGTAAAAGTTCGAAATATGGAAAGCGGTAAAACCGAAAACCATCAGGCGAAGTTTGTCTTTATCGGCGGCGGCGGCGGAAGCCTGCATCTGCTGCAGAAGACGGGCATACCTGAATCTAAGCATATTGGCGGATTCCCGGTAAGCGGACTGTTCCTTGTCTGCAACAAACCGGAAATTGTCGAGAAGCATCATGCAAAAGTGTACGGAAAAGCGAAGGTAGGCGCACCTCCAATGTCCGTGCCGCACCTGGATACAAGGTTTATTGATAACAAGAAATCCCTGCTGTTCGGACCATTTGCCGGCTTCTCGCCAAAGTTCTTAAAGACAGGTTCCAATATGGACCTGATCAAGTCCGTTAAACCGAATAATGTCATCACCATGCTGGCAGCTGGTGCAAAAGAAATGGGGCTGACAAAATACCTGATTCAGCAGGTCATGTTATCCCATGAACAGCGTGTTGAAGAATTGCGCGAGTTTATTCCTAACGCACAGAGTGATGACTGGAGTGTCGTGGTCGCAGGCCAGCGTGTGCAGGTAATCAAGGATACGCCTGCCGGAAAAGGAACCCTGCAATTCGGTACTGAGGTAGTCAGTGCCTCAGATGGCTCAGTTGCTGCTTTGCTCGGAGCTTCTCCGGGTGCTTCAACTGCCGTAAACGTCATGCTTGAAGTATTGCAAAAATGCTTCCCGCAGTATATGGAAGAGTGGCATTTTAAAATCAAGAAAATGATTCCGTCCTACGGCATGTCATTGTCGGAAAACCCTGAGCTGTTCCGTGAGATTCATGAATCAACAGCGCAGGTGCTGGGACTGAGCGAAGCGGAAAATCAAAAAGAGCTTGCCTATACCTGATCTTTACCGGATGGAGCCTTTGACCCTAAATGCGGGTTGAAGGTTCTTTTTTATATGCTGAAAAACCAGTGGTAGAGCTCTGCAACCTATGCGTGCGGCCCCTGCAACCAATCCTATCTTTACTTTTGGCCAAAAAATTCACCATAATGGGAGTATCGATTTGCAGAAAGGTGATTGTGAATATGGTTTTTGCCGAGAAGCTTAAAAAGGAGAGGAAAGAGAAAGGATGGTCACAGGAGGAACTGGCTGAAAAGCTGTTTGTGAGCCGCCAGTCTGTTTCCAAATGGGAAAATGGACAGAACTATCCCAGCATAGAAATTATTATTAAACTAAGTGATCTGTTTGGGGTTACGATTGATGAATTATTAAGGAGTGATGAGGAATTGACGGAGAAAGTGATTAAGGACAGCAGACAATTAGCTTATCCAAGATTGAAAGTATTTTTTGATTGTTTATTTCTGATAGGATCCGCTATGCTAATCATTAAACTAAGCATTTTAGGACTTAATCATTTTACTGAACTAGAGATCCCTCTTCGTGGGTCGTTTTTCTGGAATTTCGGTCCTTTATTCTTAATGCTGGGCGGTGCCATTTTCTCTGACACATTAAAAAAGAAATATAAAAGTGAGTAACGTAACCCTGCATTCTTGTGCATGGATTGTCGGGCCGCACCCTGCAGCTCCTGCTATTCTGTAGATAAGAGGAGGTCATCCAAATGGATTTGCTGCAAAATATGAATCGGGCAATGAAGTATATTGAAGAACATCTGACGAGTGAGATAGACTTCAAAGAAGTGGCAAAGATTTCGTATTGCTCGGAATACCATTTCAAACGAATGTTTTCCTTTCTTGCAGGTGTAACTCTTTCGGAGTATATCCGCAGGAGACGGCTGTCATTAGCTGCCTTTGATTTGAAGGATAAGAATGCCAGGGTCATTGATGTAGCGTTCAAATATGGGTATAGCTCACCTGATTCATTTACGAGGGCATTCCAGCAGCTTCATGGCATCACTCCATCAGAAGCAAGGAGCAATGGCCACGCACTAAAGGCTTATCCGCCGATGACCTTCCATTTATCTATTAAGGGAGGAAATGAAATGAATTATCGAATTGAGGAAAAAAAGGCATTTCGAATTGTGGGCTTAAAGAAGCGGGTGCCGATCATTTTTAACGGAGTGAACCCGGAAATTGCAGCCATGTGGAAGAGCTTAGATGAACATATGATTATTAAACTTAAAAGTGTATCGAATACAGTTCCCCTGGGTCTGATTAGTGCATCAGCAAATTTTTCTGAAGGAAGAATGGAAGAAAAGGGGGAGCTTGATCATTATATAGGGGCAGCTACCACGAAGGAATGCCCAGAGGGTATGGCGTCCCTTGAGGTTGAAGCATGTTCATGGGCAGTTTTTGAAGCCGTGGGGCCATTCCCTGAAACGCTTCAGAATATCTGGGGACGCATCTACTCGGAATGGTTTCCTTCCTCTTCCTATCAGCAAATAGAAGGGCCGGAAATACTCTGGAATGAAAGTAAAGATACCACTTCCCTGGTATTTCACAGTGAAATCTGGATTCCGGTTGCAAAAAAATAGGACTCCCCAGCAGCTAGTGGAGTCCCAGATATTCAAATAAGTATTAGCATTTGGAATTAGATAACTGTCTAGCTCTCCAGCGCCTGCCCCTCGAGGTCACAAGCTTGTCTTGCTGCGGCTCCTAGGGACTCGAGACGTAAGCCATTCCCTCCAGAAGGGAAGAACACCTTCTTGCAGGGCTCGACTTATGCTTGTCGGGAATGGGCAAGGCGCCTTCCGCTTTTCTATTCTTTCAGCCGATCCGGCAATCCTTGGATTGAGGACACGACCACATCAAGCTTGGCTTCGATCCGGTTCAGTAAAAAAAGCGTGACCACAATCGGGAAGCCGAGTTCGCTGATCAAGGTGACCATCTGTTCCATCCTGTATGCTCCTTTCTATTTTACAAGCTATAAAAAAGGCCGGGTTCCAAAGAATCCGGCCTCATTCCTTTCACCTCCCGCTTTGTTATTTTCAACAACTGGTCCACACTGCCTGATTTAAGATTCATATCGCTGCACCGCCCTTTCATCTCTGATAATCGAAATGAAAGGGGGGTAAAAGACAGGGGGGTTGGGGAAAGTTGTGACAGAATGGTGAAAAATCTTATATCCGTCTCCCCGCTGCCTGTGGCGGCTGTTCGAGCCATTTTTCCTTAATGGCAATCAACAGGCCTATTCCATAAAAGAGAGACATGTCTTTGGCAGTGCCCAAATTAATGATATAAAAATACCTTCAAGGTCCCCTTGCTGTCCATGGTAGCTAACAGAACGTTATTTATTTCTGTCTGATAGAAACGTTCTAAATGGGCGATTAACCAGTTTTCATCCTTTTGTATAGTTTGCAGCACTTTTTTATCCACTTTGCCTTCCTTAATGATGGTTCTGGGCATATCGAAGGGTTCAGCATTCCTTTGGAGGAAATCAGGTGTAATGGGCTCATATTTGGGGTCTAAGAAGAAAGAAATGCTCCCGTTGGCTTCCCATAGAGCCAGCGCCACCTTTTTTACATCGTCTACTTTTTTCTCGCGTAATTCCTCCAGCAGCACATCAATGGAGATCCTTGCCTTGTTTAGGCCTTTGTATATGATTTCACCATTCTGCACGAGGAGGATGGGCTTGCTGTTCACCAGTCTTCTAACCGCTGGCCATTTCAGAATACTGAATAAACTGATCAGGTAAAGAACCACGAGTACAATGGTTGTAACAATTGAACCTTTTAGTCCTAGCTCCTCATCTGATAAAGGATGAGCAATGATATTGCCTATGACTAAAGCCATTACTAAATCCAGGAGTCTTAATTGTGAAATGGCACGCTGTCCCAGCACTTTGGCGACAATGACTAAGAAGAAATAAGCGATGACAGCCCTGAGTCCCCACTCTATGGCAGAAAGTGAGTGCTGACTCTGTAAAAAATCCATCTATGGCACATCCTTTAATCTGCTTAAAAAGGAATCCTGCATATTTTGCCTTTTTAAAAGTGTTTTCCTATCCAGCTGCAATTATTCAAAAGCAAGGAGTATCTGTATATTATTAACAGCACATAGAAAGTTTGCCTTTTTGAAAAACTAAGCGAAAGGAGGTTATTTAAATGAAAAAATTCATATTGATGCTTTTTCTATCTCTATATTTCGTAACGCTAACGGGCTGTGGAAACGATGAAAAGCCTGAGGAGGACGAACAGGTTGAAGATGTAGAAGAAGAGGATGAAATTGGCGACGGCGAAGTGGATGATGAGTAAAAGTCATTGTATGCAATTCGGATGAACTGAAAATCCTGTAACCACATAAATCATGTCTAGGAGTATTCCAATTGGAGTCTGAGAGATGCTTCGGACAGATAGCGCGAGAAAAGAAAGGATGGAGTCCGAACCCGAGGCAGCTTCGGACAACCAGCCCAGAAATAGAAATTGATCTGCTCTTATCCGAAAAATAATCAGCCCCCAATCACGATAAGATGGGGGCTTTTTCCTTGGTCCCTTCACAAAAATGGCTACCTGTGATCAGATAAACACAAAACAACGATTTTATAAGGTGTAGTCTGGGCAGGGATGCTTTTGGTAGAAGGACCATAGATGACAACTAAGTCTCTGTTTGCGGGGCTGCCGGTAAAAGCCTGCCCGTTTGTCAGCACCATCTGGGTATACGGTGAGACGTTTATTTGCAGCCGGCCATCACTGCTGACTAGCTGGCTATTAAAATAGTCTGTTTTCACATTTTGATGAGAAGTATGTTTTACGACCACAAGCGCACGGTATTGAGGAGGATATATCAGCGGAACAGGAGCATTGCCGTCATAATATCCAGTAATGATGTCCCCCGCAGACAGCATGGTTTGATCTAAAACGTAAGTGGAAGGAGATACGATGAAATTGGCAGTTCCCCCCATTCCATTGTCACCAGAAATGATTTTATGGCAGCCGTCTCCGTTAAAGTCAGAGATCTGCGTAACGGTTCCCGTAAAGTATTGAAAATTGGTCATGTTCTTCCCCCGTTCTTGTAAAATAAAGCCTCGATTTAACCAATATATTAAAGCAGCCTACTTTACGTTCATTTGTAAATTTACAAATAGTTACTTTTCATCCAATCTTTACATACAATTTACATTTGGTCTGTATAATTTCCTTATAGGTCATTAGTATGATACTTTGGGGGTTTTGGAGAAATGCAGAAGCGGCTGGACAACTTTGCGGCAGCCTTCAGCCATAAGCTGAACCTGGGCAAAAGATTATTGGCACTGTTTTTTACCCTGCTGCTGCTATCGATAGCGGCAGTCGGAGTTAGTTCTTATCTTAAAACAAAGGACATGGCAATCAAAACAATTGAAGATAGATTGGCAAGAGAAGCGGAATTGATGGGATACATAGCGGAAAACTTAAAGTTTGTGTATGTCAGTGATGATGCGTACTTTAAGCAGCAGCTCGAGGCCAGTGTCCGTTCTCAGCAGAAAAAGCTGCAGTCGGATGGGATTGACTCTGATTTTTTCTATATTGCAGATAACAAGATTATGCCTTTTAAGGTCAGCAGCAAGACAGATGCCACTTTTTCAAAGGATACGATCAATGAAATCAGCGCAATGAAAAATGGCGTCATACACATTGAGATGAATGGGACAGATTATACGGCGGCCTTTCAGGAGATGGAGGAAATCAGTGGAGTCTATGTAGTTCTCATCCCGGCAAAAGCGTATATGTCTGATGTTCATGAGATCGGGTATTTTATGATTGCAGCGATTGTGGTCAGTTTATCGGCTGCATCGGCAATTATCAGTCTTTTTGTAAGGAAAATAACACAGCCTTTGAACTTATTAAGAAACACCATGCGGGAGGTCCGGGAAGGAAACCTGCAAAACCCGCTTGAGATTCATACAGAAATTCCCGAAATTGTTTCTCTGCAGAAAAGTTATAACAGCATGATTGAACAAATGAGGAGCCTGCTGCGGGAGCTGACCGGGACAACGAAGGAGCTGGAGAGCACGGGAACTGAGCTGAAAGGGTCATCCTGCAGCGCTCTTGAAAGCGGGCAGCAGCTGGTATCAGCCATTCATCTTGTGAAAATGGGGGCAGAGCAAACCGCTGCCAGTTCTGAAAATAGTGCGGCCAGTTTTAAAGAAATGAAAGATAAGTTTGAAGATATGTTTTTACATATGGAAAGTGTAAACCGCAGCTCGGAGGTGATGAATGATTCTGCCAGGCGCGGCGGTAACAGCATCAGTGACCTGATCGCTGCTATTCATTCCTTTGGCTCGGAATTTGGAAAATTGACCCTGACAATAAAAGAGGTCAAAGACCATTCTTTAGCGATTACAAATCTTGTCGGAATGGTAAAAGGGATTGCTGAACAAACAAGGCTGCTATCCTTAAATGCTTCCATCGAGGCTGCCCGTGCAGGAGAGGCAGGGAAAGGCTTTGCCGTGGTCGCAGGAGAAGTCCGTAAACTGGCTGAACAATCTGCAGGTGCTGCAGAAGATATCACTCAGGGAATAAGCAATATGGAGAATATAACACTCAGAGCTTCAGAGGAATTTGACCAGCTCCATACAGAAATAAAAGGAAATCTTGAGATGGCGGGCCAATCCAAAATATCATTGGACGAGCTGATGAATGAGATTTCTAATGTAAGCGGAAAGCTTCAAACCATGCAAAAGGAGCTGAAAGGCCTGGAAAAAACGCTGCCAGGCTTGAACAGGGAGCTGAACAGTTCTCCTCTGTTTCACAGGAAACATTGGCCAGTGCAGAAGAGATGCTTGCCGCCAGCGTCATTCAAACAGAACAGATGGAGAAAACGGATGAAATTGGGATGAAACTCAATACTCTGGCAAGATCATTGTCTGAAATGACAAGCCATTATAGGGCATAGGAATTAGAAAAGCGCAGGGGAAGGCTCATCGGATCCTTCAAAAGCTGCCCTAGCAGGCTGCGAAGTTAGACGGTTAACTGATCTATTAAAAAAATGAACCAGGCATTGGCTGCCTGGTTCATGCATCCTCTGTAAGCCATCCACTGCTTAACAAGAGGTTCATCCATTCTTCATTACTTTAAACCATAAGCCTTGATAATCTCCTGACTTACACGATTGCCTGCATCATCCCACGCACTGGCACGCAGGGAGACAGAGCTTCCCTTCATCTTTGGATTCTTGATTTCAGCGGTCCAGCCATTGCCCTTGGAAACTAATTTTGCCGCTTCCCATGTCTTTCCTTCATCAAAGGACACGTCAAGGCTGGCTCCTTTTATTTTGCCGTTTTCAGGAGCATCGGCTATTTGAACAGCTGATAAATCAAGCTTAATTTTTTTACCGGCAGTGGAGTTGCCTGACATGTCAGTATCCACTTTATAATCAAGAGAAATCAGCGGAAGAGCAGTCTGGAAATCTTCTTGCTTCTGTGACCAGAATGTCCACTCCGTATGTGTACGGACTGATGTGTTCCAGCGCTCTGCATCACGGGCAGCCTCACTTACGAGTTTGTACTGGGTTTTCTCTGCCGGAAATTCATTAAATAAGTAGAGTGCCTGGCCCTTTCCTTCTTTAACCAGCTTATCCCCTTGATATAGCTTTAATGTCTGATCGCCAGGGTAATTCATGTCTGCTCCTGTATGTCCAGGTCCTGAGTCAGCCCAGGCAGGAACATTTAGTATCAAATTATTGCCTGAACGGTATGGAGCCCAGAAACCATCACCAAAACGAGGACGGACCACAGGTGAAAACCATTCTTCATTCAATGTCTGACCCGGTGTATATTCTACTTTTGGCTGTCTTACTTCCCACTGGGCATCAAGAACACCAGCCTGGTGATACCAAGATGTGCCTTTTTGTGCCGATACCCACTCTGTTCTGACAGACGGAAGTGAAAGGGTCTGCAGGAAGCCTACTCCGGCAAAGCTGTGCGCCAGGATATCGTATCGGAACTCAGCACCAGGTGCAGGACGGTCTGATTTATATTCAGAGGTGATTTTGACCAGGTCCTTCGGTTTCGGTGAATAGTTTACCTTTTTAGGCACTGCCTGATGATGCATATCCACAAGGTCATATAAATAATCCGAGTCAGGAGTACCCTCGACTTTTAAGGTCAATTTTCCGGACTTGGCAGCTGCGATCAGCTCTTTGCCTTCAGTGCCGCTGACACCGGCAACCGGGAGAGGGCTGTTGGAAAGTGAAAAATCTTCATTTTCTATTCCTACCCATTCACTAAGCTCCTGAGGTCCATCATTAACGGTAATCAATAGTTTTGCTCCTGCTGCTAACGCTGCTGCAGCACGTTCAGATCCTGTTAAATCATCACTGCGCTCCACTATTGCTGCTTTTCCTTTCACATCCAGCTTTTCATAATCCTCTGGAGATCCATTTCCGGCATAGACAGCCTTCAAATTATACTTGTCATTCAGGAGAGTGCTTCCTGCCTGCGGGATATCATCCAATTCCTTTCCTTTGTAGCCGATTGTCAGCATTGGTTCTGCCAGGCGCCAGCGCGTAGCCTGCGTGAATTCACCAACATTAACTTTCTCTGTAGGTGCAGCGTACATTTTGTCCACCACTACCGGCATAATGTAAATGTCATTCACCTGGTTTCCATTGATGCTGCGGTAATATTCCAGCTTTCTGTAATTGGCTTCTGTTTCTTTCGGAACATCCACAGTAATTTCGTTGGCCATGCGGGCATCCAGCATAACTGTCTGAGGTCCATCCAGATTAATTTCCGGGTCGCCGACAAGCGCTACACCTGCCTGATCTGTATCTGCATCAACAGCCATCATCGACATAACTGAATACGTTCCTTTCGGCAGCCGCAGGTCCTTCGTGCCTTCCACTGACATAAACTGTGGTTCGCCAGTTGGTCCCAAAAGGTAGAAGTATGCAGAGGCAGCTTCTCCGTCACGGTCAATCGCCTTTATGGTAAGCGGGTACCTTTCATCTTCTTTAATCATGCCTAATGACGTATGGACAACCTTTTGGCCTTCTGCCGAAGCACTGATATGGCCCTGATATCGGGCGCCAAAATCCCCCTTATTCGGGTCAAGTGTAACGGTAACCCCGGCACTTCCGTTAGCTGGAACAGTCACTTTTTCTGATGAAAGCTTTACCATTCCGGCAGGAGCGTCGGTTGCATGGATATCTTTCATCGATACTGACAGATCCAATGTTACATCCTGGCTGCTGTCGTTTGAATACGTAATGGTCTTCTCAGCCGGAACATCATTCTCATGAGGCCAGTCATAGAAGCCGAAATCCAGGGAACCGGTAGCCCTTACATCACCAAGCGCGGCTACAGTGTCAAGACGGCCTGTTCCGCCTTCAAAAGGCTTAATGTCCTCTAGCTTCTTTGTGGTGCTCATCAGAGCTTCCTTAAGCTGTTCTCCGGTCCAATCAGGGTGGCGCTGGGAGAGCAGGGCTGCGGCTCCAGCAACATGAGGCGTTGCCATTGAGGTACCATCCATGCTCATATAAGAGCCGCTTCCCTGGTTCGTATGCTGAGAACGCGCAGCCATAATTCCTACTCCAGGAGCAGTGAGGTCAGGCTTTAATCCTGAGCTTCCAAAGCTAGGCCCTTTAGACGAGAACCAGGCAAGATTGTCGGACTTGTCCACGGCGCCAACAGTAAGAGCTTCATCAGCCGCTCCTGGTGATCCAATTCCTTCACTGCCAGTGTTCCCGGCAGCAATAACAAACAGGGAACCTGTTTCTTTACTAAGATTGTTTACAGCCTGAGCCATCGGGTCTGTTCCATCGCTTGGTTCAGAACTTCCAAGGCTCATATTGACGACTCTGGCATTTTCAGCAGCCCATTCCATTCCATCTATAATCCAGGAATCCTGGCCAAAGCCTTCATCACTAAGTACTTTTCCTACAAGGAGACGGGCGCCGGGAGCCACACCCTTATTCCGCCCTTCAGATGCTTGACCTGTGCCTAGTACTGTGGAAGCCACATGTGTTCCGTGTGCATGTCTGTCGGTAACTTCCTCTCCTGGCACAAAGCTCACTGCCTCATCCAGCTGGCCAGCAATGTCCGGATGCTCTGAATCAATTCCGGTATCAAGAACAGCCACCTTTACGCCTGTTCCATCATAGCCGGATTCCCAAGCAGAAGGCGCTCCGATCTGTGGGACACTTTGTTCAAGAGAAGCTTCGACACGGCCATCCAGCCAGATTTTTTCAATGCCCGGAGCCAGTGCGGCCTTAGCTGTTTTAGAAGTCTTGTTTGCTTTAGTGATTTCTTCCCAGAATTTCTTTGTTTCTTTCTTATTAGCTGAGACTGCTACACTATCTATGCTTTCAAGCACATGGGTTTTCTTTGAGCCCTTTGGGGCTGGATGGACATCAGCTGAACGGCCTTTGGACTCGGAATATTGAATGATGACCGGCAATTCCTTTTGATTCTCATCATCATAGCCATCTTTAATTAAAGCCGTAATATTGAACAGATCCTGGTCCAAAAATCCGGAAGCCAGATAGGGCATAGCCTGATCAGGAATGACATACGTTTCCTTGTTGGCTGTCAAAATTCGTGCTCCATTTGCGGAAGGGTCCACTGGTTCAACATGAATGATATTCTTTCCATCTGCAAATTCTGTTACGGTTACAACATCACCTGTAATAAGGGTGATGACATGCTTGCCTTTACTGGCTTTTGCATTCATCCCTTGCAGATCGGTTATGGCCGCTTTGCCATCTGCACCTTTTAGGATGCCCTTTCCAGAATCATCTGCCGAAGCCTGCAGGGGCGGAACAGCTAACATTGCCGCAGCCATGGCAGCTGTTAAATACTTTTTAAACCTGAAATCTCCCATTCGTGCCCATTCTCCTCTTCAAAAATATAGTCTTCCACCCTTAAAGCAGCTGGGGAATCACCCCTATTGACTGCTTTAAAATAATCAAGATCCAACCTCCCTAAATACTTGATTCATAGTTTAAAAGGACTTTCTATTGAAAAGTATAAAGAAGAAAGAACATTCTGTTAATTGGGGAAATTAAAAGGCGATTTAAGTATTAAATCTGGGCTAAAAGAATTAGGTTTCGATAAATTGATGGATTATTGGGAGTGTTTGTAGGTAATTATGACAATAAAATTTGGGGTTATTTAATAGGGGAAGATAATAATATTCTAATTTACTGCAAATCTATTACCTATAACAATCGAATTCTTATTCATTATGCAATGCTGATTATCTAATACCATCAGCTGAATAGTCAAAAAGGACCGGCGGAAAAGCACCGTCAGTCCTTCCTTTATACATCAAAAACACCCTCATAGATCCTCTTTAAATCATCACGCAGCCTCTCGACCGGTATGAACCGCGCCTCCCTCAAAACCTCTCTTCCATCAAGATATAAGGCAATCACAGGCACTGTAAAAGCCATGAGGTACCCGGCTATTTCAGTGACCTTGCCTGCATTCACAAATCGTGCTTCTATACGGGGATAATCTTTCAACACTTCCTCAACCTGAGGAAGCAGGCCATGACAGACGCTTCAGCTGTCAGTCAGCACATAAATTAGGCCAAGCTCAGCGTTCTGAATAAACTGATGCACCTCTTCCATCGCTGTCAGCTCTTTCATCTCCATCCACCTCTACTGCTGGCATTTTTTCCATTATACAATAGGATTTCCATAATCACTTCTAGAATACCTTAACAGGAAGGAGTGGTTATATTGGCAAATCTATGGGAAGAAAAGTTCTCCGCAGAAGGATATTTATATGGCGAGGAGCCCAATGAATTTATCAGAGAGCAAACATGGCGGCTTAAAGGGCATAAACGAGTTGCTGCTTTGGCCGAGGGTGAGGGCCGAAATGCTGTATTCCTTGCCAGGCAGGGGCATGAGGTAACCGCATGGGATTATACACAAAGCGGGTTAATTAAAACGCAGCAGCTGGCTGAACGCCATCATGTCAGAGTCGAAACAGGACAGAAGGATCTCATTCATGATTCTGTGCCATCTGGGGAGTATGATGCTTCGATTATGGTTTTCGGTCATTTTCGGAAAAAGGATCAAAAGACTGTTTTCGATAAGCTCGTTTCCGTTGTAAAGCCGGGTGGAATCGTCATGCTTGAAGTCTATTCGGAGGATCAGCTCCGCTATGGTACAGGCGGACCGAAAAGTATTGATATGGTTTATGATCCGGCAGATCTTCTCCAATGGATAAAGAGCTATAAAGTCCTTCATTTCTTTTATGGCGAACAGGAAAGAGTAGAAGGAAAAGGCCATACAGGTACGGGACATGTTATTCAGGCTATATTGCAGAAATAGAAAAAGGAGGCATGAGCGGCCTCCTTTTCTGTTTTTAAGATGTAATTGACTGGGTGCTGTTTACCTTGGATGAATAAACACGATACAACACGAATGCCATTCCGGAAAGCAGGATTCCCGAGATGTACGGGGCACCGATGCTCATGGTAAAAAGCCAGCCGCCCAGCGGAGGCCCGATAATGCGTCCCAGGGAGTCAAATGATGAAAGCAGGCCGGTTGTGCTGCCGTGTCCAGTCTGAGATGTCTTTGTCAGCAGGGAAGACACGCTTGGGCGGATAAACCCGTTTCCGATGCCGAAAACTGTTAAGAAAATCGCTGCTGTGGTAAAACTGTCAACCAGGAGAATAAGTCCAAAGCCAATGGCGGAGATGATAATTCCCAGCTGAATCACAGCTCCTTCTCCGTACTTTTTCGTCATTCTTCCTACTAAACCGCCCTGTACAAGGGCGCCTCCAAATCCCATGATCATAAAGATATAGCCAAGCTCCACGGTGCCAAGACCTGCCTTGTCAGCTGCAAAATACGCAAAAGTTGCTTCAAGGCCTGCCAGTGACAACGAAACAAACAGCTGAAGGATAAATAAAATTCCAGTGTTCCCGCTTAAGGCTGTTAAAAGACCTGGACGCTTAGCAGTTCCCTGGCTGCGCTGCTCTGGTGAAAGGGATTCTTTCAGCACAAGCATGACAAGGAAAAATGTGATAAACGAAGATGTTCCTGCCGCGTAGAAAGGAATGTTCAAACTTTCCCGGGAAAAGATGCCGCCGATTGCAGGCCCAAAAATAAACCCCAAGCCCACTGCAGCTCCAATGATCCCCATCCCTTTTCCGCGGTCTTCTTCAGATGTAATATCCGCTACATAGGCCATGACAGTCGGCATATTGGCAGATGACAGGAAGCCGCCGATGATTCTGGCAGCAAACAGCATCCAAAGCTCAGTGGATAAGGCCATCATGAAAAAAGACAGGCCAAGGCCAAAAATGCCGATCATAATGACCGGTTTGCGTCCGATTTTATCGGAAACACGCCCCCACATAGGAGCAAACAGCAGCTGCATCAGCGAATAAACGGCCATTAACAGGCCCAGTTCAGTAGGTGAGGCCCCTAATTCTTCCGCATAAAAGGGGATGACAGGAATGATGATTCCAAACCCCACCATAACAAGAAACATAACTGCGAATAAAAGAGGCAGTGCTTTTTTTGTATTCAACGTGTTCACTCCAGTTAAGATCAAATTCCATCTAAGTATTATGATTATAACAAAAACATTCCCATACTTTCACCTTAGGGATTGGACAGGTAAATAAGTTCTATTTATCAGTCAATTTTAAAAATATATTGAAATATCAAAATAATATAAACTATGATGAACTTGTACATTTTTACAGTCAAGAGAGGGGGAAATGGTATGGAAAAGAAATTAGAAAAGAAAGTGCTGATTGCAAGCCTGATCGGAAGTTCCATCGAATGGTTTGATTACTTTTTGTATGGGACGGTTGCTGCACTTGTATTTAATCAAATGTTTTTTCATAGCGATGACCCGGCTGTCGGTTTGATGCTGGCGTATGCCTCTTTCGCACTTGCTTTCTTCATCCGTCCGCTTGGTGGAGTTATTTTCAGCCACATCGGCGATAAAATCGGCAGAAAGAAAACCCTTGTGCTCACACTGTCCCTCATGGGCGGTGCAACAGTCCTTATGGGCTTTTTGCCTACCTATGATAATATAGGCGCGGCAGCACCGATCCTGCTGATTCTCTTACGCTTAATACAAGGTATCGGCCTCGGAGGAGAATGGGGCGGCGCGCTTCTGCTTGCTGTTGAGTATGCCCCAAAAAATCGGCGCGGCTTCTTTGGCAGTATTCCACAAATGGGTGTCACAATTGGAATGCTCCTTGGAACGCTTGCCTTATCCATCATGACTTTATTGCCTGAAGAAGCCTTTTTATCATGGGGATGGCGTGTCCCGTTCATTCTAAGTGCCCTGCTTGTCTTTTTTGGCTTATGGATTAGAAAAGGCATTGATGAAACACCATCCTTTAAAAAGGCTCAGGAGAAAGGTGAAATCGCCAAGATTCCGTTTGTGGAAACGATGCGAAGCCATTGGAAGGAAGTATTGATTGCTGTCGGAGCAAAAGTGGTGGAGACAGCGCCATTTTATATCTTCGGAACATTTATTGTTTCCTATGCGACAACACAGCTTGGTTTCTCGCGCACGGTTACTCTGAATGCCGTTACAATTGCAACAATTATTACTACTATTCTAATCCCGATCATGGGGAAATTGTCTGATAAAATTGGCCGAAAAAAGCTGTATGTGGGCGGAACGGTCCTGATGATGCTTTATGCCTTTCCATACTTCTGGCTGCTTCACCAGGGTTCAGCAGTTCTATTGGTTGTGGCTACCATATTGGGTCTCGGCATCATCTGGGCTCCCATCACCGCTGTACTTGGGACGATGTTTTCTGAAATATTTAAGTCGAACGTACGCTATACCGGCATCACGCTGGGCTATCAAATTGGGGCCGCTCTGGCGGGAGGAACCGCCCCTCTCGTTGCAACTGCCCTGCTGAATGAATATGACAATTCCTATGTTCCTGTAGCGTTATACATCATGCTTGCAGCCGCCATCTCTTTGATTGCAATTGCATCCGTCCGTGACCGAAGCAATCAGGACCTTGATTCTGATCTGCCAGGAGATAATTCATTCCATACGGGCCTCGGACAAACCGATCAAAAAGCTTAGAAAGGTAGAGTTCATGCTTTTATTATCTGAAAAAGAAATCAAATCCATCTATACGATGGAATCAGCCATTAAAGATTTGGAAAATGCCCTGGTTCATAATCTGGAGGGGAAAATCCGGAATCCCCATAGAACCGTCCTGGACTTTCCGGAGAGACAGGCCTCTGCCCTTTATATGCCGAGCGCCATGCCGCCAATCGGAAAAACGGCTGTGAAGGTGGTCACCATCTTTCCGGAGAACCCTGAGATCGGCAAAAAGACCACTCAGGGAGTCATTTTATTAAGTGATACGGAAACAGGGGAACATCTGGCATGCATGAATGCCTCTTACCTGACAAGACTCCGGACCGGGGCAGTGAGCGGCATTGCCACCAAGCATCTGGCAAAAAAATCGGCAAGTTCTGTGGCCGTGATTGGCTGCGGGGCAATGGCTGAAGAACAGCTGAATGCCGTATTGGAGGTCCGCGAAATAGAGGAAATCTTCCTATACAACCGGACGGCTGCAAAGGCTAATGAGTTTGCTGAAAAATTTCATGAATTTAAAGGTGAGATGACCATCATGGAAAATGCAGATGAAGCTGTTTGCCGGGCGGATATTGTCATCTGCAGCACCCGCTCGGAAAAGCCGGTATTCTCCGGCAAGCATCTCCGTCCGGGTACGCATATTAACGGGGTAGGCTCCTATCTTCCGCATATGCAGGAAGTCGATACAGACACACTGCTGCGAAGCTCTAAGATCGTTGTGGACACTACAGAAGGGGTAAAAGATGAAGCAGGTGATTTTATTATTCCTGCCGCCGAAGGCATCTGGAGCTTTTCGGACCTTCATGGCGAAATAGGGCAATTATCAGCCGGAATGATAGCAGGCAGAGAAAACGATGAAGAGATTACCTTTTTCAAATCAGTCGGCATTGCCTACTTTGACCTCGCTGCAGCTGCCGCCGTTTATGAAAAAGCAGTTCTCGAAGGCATCGGAACAAAGGTGGACCTGTAAAAAGATGAATAGTGCCTGAAGCTTTGGAAAATCTATATCTATACTTCTAAAATAAAGGAGAGATAGTGATGCCAAAGCAGCCGAATAAAGTAACAGAAGAACAGCAGATTGTAACCGCCCAAAACCAGGCGGATCAATTCAAAAAAGGAATGGACACAGAATTTGCTCTTGAAGAAAACGTTCAGGATGCGGCAGCCAAAAGCCAGCAGTATCAGGCTCAAAACCAGCAGCCGACCTATGAACCGAATAAGCCGTTTTAATGGAGCTGCATGATGGGTTTTATGCCTGTCATGCAGTTTTTTTTGTATGCATTGGGGTGTTGGGCCAGGTAAGGCGGCTGTATCAGACTGCTGCGAGGGGGATATCAGCCGGAAATAGAATATATCGGCCACTTCATGGTAGATATCGGTCAAAAATTCATTTTATCGGTTACTTAATCAAGGATATCGGTCAGATTTTCATTTTATCGGTCACTTTGCTCCATACCGGCTTTCCTGCACCATACCGTGAAAATGAGTCAAACTAGCTGACAAGGAGCAAAATTGTGCCCTGCCCCAAACTCTTGTAAAATAAGTGGCAAACAAGTTCGCGAAAAGGAGTCATTATGAAAAGTCATATCATCATTGGTGCAGGAATACTGGGGGCTTCTGCAGCCTACCATTTGGCTAAGGCAGGTGCAAATGTCACCGTTATTGACCGCAAAGACCCGGGGCAGGCAACAGACGCAGCGGCCGGTATTATCTGCCCATGGCTGACACAGCGGCGGAATAAGGCGTGGTACGCGCTGGCCAGAGGGGGAGCGGCCTATTATCAAACACTCATACGGGAGCTTGAAAAGGACGGAGAGACAGAGACGGGTTATCAGAAAGTAGGAGCCGTCAGCCTTCATACCGACCCTGTAAAGCTTGAGAAAATGGAAGAACGTGCTTTAAAAAGGCGCGGCGATGCACCAGAAATGGGAGAGATTACACCATTATCCCCAGATCAGACATTGGAGCTGTTCCCGCCACTATCGAAGGAATATGCCTCGGTTCATGTAAGCGGTGCGGCGCGCGTCAATGGCCGGGAACTAAGGGACGCCCTGCTGCGGGCGGCTGAAAAGCATGGTGCAGAGCTGGTGCAGGGATCAGCTGAACTAATGTGTGAAGGAGCTGAGATGAGGTGCGTCAAATCCGGCGGAAAACAATATAAAGCGCAAAGTGTGATTGCAGCGGCTGGAGCGTGGGCTGGTGAGCTTTTAAAGCCGCTTGGTATTCAATTGGATGTGAAGCCGCAAAAAGCCCAGATTGTCCATCTTCAGCTTGAAGGGGAGGATACGGGCACCTGGCCGGTTGTAATGCCGCCAAACAATCAATACATTCTGGCTTTTGAAGACGGCCGCATCGTTGTTGGTGCCACCCATGAGGATGATATGGGCTACGATATAAGAGTAACTGCAGGCGGCTTGAATGAAATTTTTGAGAAAGCGTTAACAATAGCACCGGGATTGGCTGATGGAACGTTCGCAGAAGCACGGGTGGGCTTCCGCCCCTATACACCAGGCTTCTTGCCCATTATAGGCCAAATTCCGGGTGTTAAGGGTCTTTACATAGCAAATGGACTTGGAGCCTCAGGGCTGACCGCAGGGCCCTTTCTTGGCGCCCAGCTGGCCAAGATTGCTCTCGGGCAAGAGGTGGATATTGACCTGAGCCTCTATGATCCTGCTGGCGCGATAGAAAAATAATACGAGATAAAGGTGCCTGTTCGCAGCGGCACCTTTTTTTACTTCTGCTAAGTTAATAAATCCCCTCTATTCGGGTATACACTAATCAAATGAATGATAAAAGGCGTTACATTAGGAGGCTGAAACATGAAGTGGAAAGGCAGAAGAGCGAGTTCTAATGTTGAAGACCGGAGAGGCATGGGCGGAGGGGGGAAAACCCTGATCGGCGGCGGCCTCGGCGGAATTATTATTGTATTGTTATTTACCTTCCTCGGCGGTGATCCGGGCGAGCTTTTAGGCAATATGGCCGGAACAGACTCCGGAACAGCTGTGCCATATGAAGAATCAGAGCAGGAAAAAGAGCTTGCTGACTTTGTCTCTGTTGTGCTGGCTGATACAGAAGAAGTCTGGACGGAAATATTCGAAGAACAGGGGCTGCAATATGAGGAGCCGACCCTTGTTTTATACTCAGGCAGCGTACAGTCTGCATGCGGGGCAGCGTCCTCTTCAGTAGGGCCTTTCTATTGTCCAGGCGACCAAAAATTGTATATTGATTTAAGCTTTTACGAAGAGCTGCAAAGGAAATTCCAGGCTCCCGGCGATTTTGCCATGGCCTATGTCATAGCCCATGAGGTGGGGCACCATGTGCAGACGCTGCTTGGAACCACTGAGGAAATCATGCCTCTCCGCCAGAGTATGAGTGAAGAAAAGTTTAATCAGTATCTTGTCCGCTTTGAATTGCAGGCCGACTACTATTCAGGCGTTTGGGCCCACCATGCCCAGGGAATGGGATATTTAGAGGAAGGCGATCTGGAAGAAGCCCTGAATGCTGCAACGGCAGTAGGGGACGACACCCTTCAAAAACGGGCTCAGGGCTATGTGGTGCCGGAAAGCTTTACTCATGGAACGTCAGAGCAGAGAAAGTCATGGTTCTACAAAGGCTTCCAAAACGGAACCATCAAAGGCGGAGACACGTTTAAACAAAGTAATTGAAGCAATTCGAAAGGAGCGGTTCACATGAAAAGCCAAATTCAAACAATCCAGCTTGCGGATGATGGGCAAATACCCAACAATCCTGACCTCCCTGTTATCATTTACAAGGCCGTTTTTAAGGACCAGCCTGATGAAATAGAGGCGGCTTTTAACAGACATCAATGGACCGGCAGCTGGACGGGCGGGGTGTATGATTACCACCATTATCATAGCAATACTCATGAAGTGCTGGGTGTCAAAGCAGGACAAGCCACCGTACTCATTGGCGGTGACCAGGGGGAACGCCTTGTACTTAAGCAGGGCGACGCCATTCTCCTTCCTGCAGGCACAGGACATAGGAATGCTGAAAGCAGTCCGGACTTCGAAGTCGTGGGTGCCTACCCCGGCGGAACAAGCCCGAATATGAAGAAAAAGGATCCATCAGACCGTGTACAGGCGCTGGCTGAAATAAAAAATGTCCCTGTTCCGCAGACTGATCCTGTCTATGGAGATGAGGGGCCGATGCTTGAGAAATGGGGGAAATAAAAGCAGTATTTTACCGGCCAAAAACTTATAAATACCTGCTTATAAATACCGGCCAAACTGAAGAATTTACCGGCCAAGCAGATTTTATCCGAATAAGCCGTACAAAAAAAGCCAGAAGAAGAGCACACACTCTTCTGGCTTCCGCTTTTCTAAAATAACAAGGGGAAAATTAAAAAAATCGAAAACTGTCTAGCTCCTGCGCCTACCCCTCGAGGTCACAAGCCAATCCTCCCAAAAAGGCAAGGGGGCTTGTCTTGTGCTTGTCGGGGGCGGGCAAGGCGCTTCCGCTTTTCTATTAACGTACACCCTTCATATATCCTTGAATCTTAGGACTCAACATGAATAGTATAATGGATAGCACGATCGCAGCTGCACCAATTACACCAAAGTAAGTCATTTCGGTTTCTGGTGAATAGAACTTAACAATCTGTGCATTGATTGCCTGTGCGGCCGCGTTTGATAGGAACCAAAGGCTCATCGTTTGAGCGGAGAAAGCAGCAGGCGCTAATTTTGTTGTGGCTGAAAGTCCGACTGGAGATAAGCAAAGCTCACCAAGAACAACAATAAAGTAGCTAAGAACCAGCCATAATGGACTTACAAGAGAATCTGTTCCGCCAAGATAGGCTGGAAGCAGAATTACAATGAAAGATAATCCGGCAAATAATAGACCCAGAGAGAACTTCTGAGGTACTGAAGGCTGGCGGTCGCCAAGCTTCACCCACAGCCATGCAAAAACTGGCGCAAAGAAAATGATGAACAAAGGGTTTAGAGACTGGAACCATGCCGGTGAAATATCAAGTCCCATAAAGTCAAGCTGGGTACGCTTGTCCGCATAATTCGCAAGAATCGTTGAACCCTGCTCCTGGATAGCCCAGAACATAACAGATGCAATGAATAATGGAATATAAGCAATGATGCGTGAACGTTCCACTTCTGTTGTTTTAGGGCTTCGGTACATCACAGTAAAGTAAATGATCGGAAGACCAATTCCCAAAATACCAACAAGGGCAATAAAGGAATCAAACGTTAAAAGCCCAGTTGGGATGCCCACTGCCACTAAGATGGCAATAATTACGGCGCCAAGGCCAATTCTTGTATATACCTTTTTCTTTTCGCCTTCAGATAATGGATTAGATACATAAGTTCCTGCTAATCCAAGATTTTTCTTTTTCGTAAAAATAAACACTAATAAACCAAAGAACATACCAACAGCTGCAATTGCGAAACCTAGGTGGAAATTATAATTCATTCCAACTGTTCCGACAATTAATGGAGCAAGGAATCCGCCAAGGTTGATACCCATATAGAAAATACTGAAACCGGCATCGCGGCGATTATCTTCCGGGCTGTAAATATCCCCAACCACGCTTGATACGTTTGGCTTCAATAATCCAGTACCTAATACGATCAGCACCATGGAAACAAAGAACATAGCCAGGCTGCCAGGAATAGAAAGGGCAATATGGCCGAGCATGATTAAAATTCCGCCATAGAATACAGCTCTGGAGGTTCCGAACAATCTGTCGGCCATCCATCCGCCGATGATCCCTGACATATACACCAATGATCCATAAATGGACATGATTGCTAAAGCTGTCGGCTCGTCCAGGCCTAAACCGCCTTTTGAAACCTCATAATACATATAGAATACAAGGATCGCTCTCATTCCATAATAAGAAAAGCGCTCCCAAAACTCAGTGAAGAAAAGTGTGAACAAGCCTTTAGGATGTCCAAAGAAACCTTTTTGAGGCACACTTTCAACAATTTTCTGTCTATTAAAATCTGACATGTTTCATCCTCCTTTTAGCTATTCTATAATATCTTTCATAGTTCCTAATTGTCAAAAAAAATTTTATGTAACGATGGTTATTATTGACTTTTCAGGCAGAATAAATTGATTTTTTCTGAGAATTAAATAAAAGAATATTTTTTCAGAATAATAACAGTATTAAAACTTATTCGAAAAGCAAAGGTATTATTCCCATAAAAAAAGCCGCTCAAACCGGCGGCTGCTGCAAATATACCTATGCGTTTGTAAGTACTGCTTCTTTAGGGGTATGCTGATGGATTGGCTCTTCCCGGCAGGATAGCCTGTTTTTTCCCATGTCCTTGGACTGCAGAAGGAGCTGGTCTGCGTATACATAAGCTTTTTCAATAGAAAGCATCTCGTTCACTTTATAGTAAAAAAGTCCAAAGGATGCCGTGTAGGAAAGAGAAATGGACTGCTCTTTAAAGTCTGTATGAAACGTGCTGTTTTCAATGCCTTTGCGTATTTTCTGGGCTAAATTCAAGCATTCTTCATATGACCTGAATCTCATAATTATGGTAAATTCCTCTCCGCCGCTTCTGAACAAGTAATCATCTTTGGAGAGATAGCTCTTCAATGAGTCGGCAAAATGCCTGATTGCCTGATCGCCCACAGCGTGGTTATAGCTGTCATTAATCCTTTTGAATTTGTCGATATCTGCCACTACAATCCCGATGTATTCCCCCGATTGATTGAGTTCTGTCATTTTTTTATCCATATAAGCACGGTTAAAAACTCCAGTAAGAAAGTCCGTATAGGCCATCTGCTCAAATTTATCGCGTTCGATTTTATTCTGCAGCATCTGCGATTTCGACAGGAAGGAGCGGCTTACAAGATAATTAAGTATAAACAGACTTATGAGCATTTCCCATTTTCCCTCATTCAAGAATAACAGCAAAAGACCATTAGTAAAGGCAATCTTCCCCATATCCAGTACACTTCTGGTTTTGATAAATTCAATCGCTTCCTGCTTCGTTTTAATGTCACCTGTCAATTTAAACACGGTAATCAGGAAAATGTCTGAAAGCATGGATGTTACGGTAATCAGCAGCAGCATGACTATCCAAAAACCGAATGCCTCATCCTGAAAGAGGGGATATAGCCGATTGAATAAATAGAATGCGATAGAGTTGCTCATCACAAAGGAGCCAATGTTATAAAATGTATGGAAAAATTCATCCGGATCGTCTGTTTTTGTGTGTTTTTTATAAAAATAAACGCAAAATCGATAGATGGCTTCAAATATAAATAAACCTAATGGCCCTGTAAAAAGCCCAATGGAGAGGCTGTAATTAATCCCATAATCAATCGAGGTATTTCCGTTTCTGCTGATAATCCGCAAATGGTGATACAAGCAGGAAAACAGCAGGTATATGACCAGGGCTTTTATATATGCAGAGCTCTCGACGATGATTCCGTCCGAGATAACAGCGATGAAAAGTGAAACACTAAAAAGCGTAACCATAAATATTCTGGAGCTTTGCATCTTTCTGTACTCCTTTGCCTATTGTTATACCTTTATTTTAAAGGAACTTTTTTCTCGAAAGTAGACAAATTTAATATATTTTCTAAATTTTTTAATATCAATTAGTTTAAATGTTTTTTCTGGAGGCAAGAGGGATATTATTGCCTCTTTTAAACTATCAAATTTCATGAAAAACACCAAATGAATTTGCTTGTAAACAAAATTGAATACAAGTATGCAATTTTGTTTACGTTTGTATTCTAAAATGTAAACAAGTATACAAATATGTGTACATGTTGGTGTATAAGGATGTGTGCAATATTGTTTACAAGTATGCGGAAAGTGTATACAATGGAGGTACAAGTTTACATTTTGTTTACGTCTTTACGCTTTGATTACTTTTTATTTCCTCTCATTGATTAATCTCTCAATCTGAATTACTCTTAAAATAACAGCTCTATATTATGGAGAATGAAAGGATTGAATGATTTGACGAATTCAAGAATTGCAGCAGTTGACGTAGGTAACGATTCTATTAAAGCAATCTTTGGGAAACTGGATTCAGAATTAAACATACCGAATGTTATTGCGAGAGATGTTGAGGACCGTCCGGTTATCGGAATTGAAGAACTTGACAGCAAAAATCCGCTTGAAGGCATACATATTAGAGTTCACTCCCCTGCTTTGAAGGAAAACAATACGATTTACCGTGTGGGACACCTGGCAACAAAAAGCGACAACGCTACTGAATTGGATCCGGGCAGCAGCAAATCCGAAGAAGATCAGACATTAGTTATGCTTTTCACTGCTTTGGCACTGGATGCTGTACAGAACGGCGGTTCCACTGGCTTTAAAAAGTCCGGTAATGTGATCGATGCAAACTACACACTTGGCACAGGACTTCCGCTTCGTGAAGTAAAGGAAGGCAAGGATGCGGGCTACCGTTCCAAGCTGCTGGGCTCTGTCCATCAGGTTGAGTTCCTTGTAACACCGAAATACCAGGGGCAAAAAGTAAATATCAAGTTTGAAGAAATCAAGGTTTATCCTGAAGGATTTGCTGCTTACATCAACCTTGTAATGGATAACAACTTAAACATCATTAATAAGGATTTAATTGATAAGCGTATTTTAATCCAGGATATCGGCGGATTATCAACGGATATTGCTGTCATTAAAAACCGCAATGTAGATGATGATAAAGCGCAGGGATTCAACCTTGGCGTGTCTGAAGCGCTTGAATCCATCCGTGAAGAGATTCGTTCGAAGCATGGCGTTGAGCTAGACAGCCGCACAGATGTCGTGGAAATCATCACGAAGAAAAATGACCGCAATCATATTATGGTTAAAGGAAGCCGTACAAGTGTACATGATATTACAGACCGTATCCTGCTTGACCTGGCGAAGAAGCAGTATCGCCTGCTCCGCAATGTTTGGCAGAAAAACTCCCAGACGGAAATCTGCTATTTCGTCGGCGGCGGCTCAATTGTTCTAAAAGATTATCTGAAAACATTAAATAACAATCTGGATGGTTATAACATTGACTTCTTCGAGGATGAAAAAGAAAGCATCTGGATGATGGCAAATGCTTATTACAAGCTGATCTCAGATTTTTCAAGAAGAACGAATAAAGATAAGGCAGACCAGGATAAGAAACCTGTAAAAGCCAACTAGGGTGATTTTTCATGAGTAAAGCTTCCTCTTCTGAAATTAAGAGAGGACAATCTATATCCTTTCGGGTACCATCTGACACACCTGATCATATTCTGAAGCATCTGCAAAAGCTCAAGGAAACCGAAAAGCGGAATTTTTCGAGCAAAATGGCCGAGTTTGTGATGCAGGGAGTCAGCAGTTCACAATCAAAAGACCGGGAAACCATCACCATTCCCCTTCCTAAGGGGTTAAGTAAGGTTCAACGCGACTGGCTAAAGCATGAGCACTCAGAAGCCTTGCTTGGCAGCATCATTTATCAGCTGATTACGGACCCGGTGCGGGCAACATCCCTGCTGGCGTCCTTGAACAGCCGCTCTTCTGATATAGATGAAGCTCTATATCTGCAGGAGGAGTCGAGACCGGCTGTGAATCAGTATGATTCGGCAGCTGCAGCTTTAGAGGAAGATGGAATGGCGGAGGCAGATTTGGCTATAGAAGATGATCTGCTTGACTTTGATTGGGACAAAGCTAAACAGGAACAGCAAGAAGAAACTGAAGAGGAAAGCGAAGAGGACCTGGATACTCTTCTTGGCGGCTTTCTTGCACATATGAATAAATGAGTTTGAGGAGAGTTTCAGTGATGAGACTCTCCTTTTTTGTATTTTGGAAGAAATTGGTTTTGGAAGAAACTGTATTAAAGTCTGTTTTAGATACCGCTTATTCGATAAAACTAGAAAGGAGCAGCGTCAAAGTTCCGGATAGAAACCACTTATTATATAAAACCAAAAATAAGCTGCATCAAAAGCCCGAATAGATACCACTTCTCCGCCAAAACGCAAAAAAAGCAGCTGCAAACCCCGGATTTACCAACAAACCAAGTTCCCGCACCTCAAACAGCAGCCCCTCTTCCCAGTAACGAAGCAGACCATTTTATTAAAGTAGTGTATTTGGAAGCCGAATTTCTGGGTAATTTACACGTATAGCCTATATTGAAACGAAAAGGAGGAATTTCAATTGAATTATGATTGCCTGATTGTTGGAGGGGGTATTGCTGGACTCCAGGCTGCCATTCAGCTGGGCAGATATAAACATAAGGTTCTGGTGCTTGATTCCAATGATGGGCGTTCCACGATATGCAAAAGCTATCATAATATCTTAGGCTATCCGGATGGTGTGAGCGGCCCGGAACTCCGGGAGATTGGGAAAAAGCACGCGGAACGCCTTGGAGTGGAGTTTGTTAATGAAAAAGTGGAGCAGGCAGAAAAGACTGATAGAGGATTTGAGGTTTCATCCCAAAAGGGCAATAAATATAAGGGTAAACGGATTTTACTTGCAACGGGTATTATGGACAGGATGCCGCCCTTTCCCGAATTAATGCCCTGTCTCGGCATTTCTGTCTATGTCTGTCCTGACTGCGACGGATATGAGGTAAAGGATAAACGCACCATTGTGCTTGGCTCAGGGAATGCAGGAGCTAATATGGCATTAACATTGTCTTATTGGACAAATGATCTAGTTTTTATCAATCATGAGAAAAAGCCGGCAGATCAGAAATTACTGGAGAAAATGAAAGAAAAGAATATTGAATACCTTGAAGAATCTATAAGTAAGGTACTCGCAGACGACGAAAAATTCAATGGTGTACAGCTTGAAAATGGTGAAGAAATTACAGGTGACAGAGGATTTATCGCTTTTGGAGGAAACGAAGTAAAATCTGATCTGGCGAAACAGCTTGGTGCGGAGCGCCTTGAAAATAAGCATATCCTGACAGATCCCCGCTCAAAAATGACAAGCATCAAAAATGTTTGGGCAGCCGGAGATGTGGCTGCCCATTCGGAACAAGTAACGATCGCAATGGGGGAGGGTTCTCAGGCTGCTATTTGGATCCATAAATCGCTGCTTCAGAACAAAAATTAACCAATTGTGGTTTGAACATAGAATTTAAAGGGTATATATTGGTTTATTTCTGTACACTTTTCTCATATAATAGCCTATAAGCTATTAAATAGAGAAAGGTGTATGCATTGAAGAAAGAAAGCTTGGATCAAGTCGTTCGGGAGTTACTGGAGAGATCGGGGAGTCTGGCAGAGATTAAATTAGAGAGTCATTTTCCGGGAAATCGTATAGCTGGCGGAAAATACAGCATGGGAACACATACCGTAACCCTATATATGGAAGAGATTAAGAACCAATGTCATCAGCTGTTTTCTTCTGCTGATCGTTTCTTGGACTATTTCACTGTTGTGTTTGCTCATGAGCTTGGCCATGCAGAAGATGCAGAGCTGGAGGAATTGGCCAATCATCTTGATTCCTGCATAACAGAGCAGGAGCACTTCCTTACAGCATTGAAAATTGAGGAGAATGCATGGGCATTTGCTGAAAAACTGCTGCCGGATATGGATAAAGCCTTCATGCAGAAAATCATCTATCATTCGTTAAAACCATATCGGGAGCAGCTTCAAGTGGAGCCAGCCTGACATATATAAGAAAGCCGCAGTCCAAATTCTGCGGCTTTTAAATTTTTCCAGATTTTATATTCTGGAATCTTGATAATTGTCTAGCTCCATAAGGAACGCTTCGACAGCATCATCATGGCTCGTCAAAAGCTTTTAGGAGGAGCGCCTGCCCCTCGAGGTGTCGGGGGTGGGCAAGGCGCTTCCGCTTTTCTTATTTGTCCTGAAAAAGGGTATTGAAAAATCCAATTGTAAGCGTTACACTTACTGTAGTAGTATGCAAATGCTTAAAAGCAGGCAGCTTTTTTTATGGCTCTTAATGCAAACGTTTGCGCACCAACCGCGATAATAGAAAAGAAATTTATATAAAATTGAGGGTGTTAACATGAAGAAGGTTTGGTGGAAAGAAGCAGTAGGCTATCAAATTTATCCCCGCAGTTTCCAGGACACAAACGGAGATGGAATTGGCGATCTTCAGGGAATCATTCAGCGGCTAGATTATATTAAAGGATTAGGGATCGATGTCATCTGGATTTGCCCAATGTACAAATCCCCTAATGATGATAATGGCTACGATATTTCAGATTATCAGGATATCATGGAGGATTTCGGATCGATGGAGGATTTCAGCCAGCTGATGGATGAAGTTCATAAGCGAGATATGAAGCTGATTCTTGATCTTGTCTTGAACCATACAAGTGACGAACATCAATGGTTTATCGAATCCCGTTCATCCAAGGAGAACCCGAAGAGGGACTGGTATATTTGGAGAGACGGAAAGAATGGCAAGGAACCGAATAATTGGGAAAGCATTTTCGGCGGGTCAGCATGGGAATATGATGAGAAGACGGAACAGTATTTCCTGCATGTTTTTTCAACCAGGCAGCCTGATTTAAACTGGGAGAACAAAGAAGTCCGTGAGGCTTTATATGATACGGTGAACTGGTGGCTGGATAAGGGAATCGACGGTTTCCGGATTGATGCCATCAGCCATATCAAAAAGCGAGCCGGCCTGCCTGATATGCCGAATCCGAAGAAGCAAAAGTATGTTTCTTCCTTCGATATGCATATGAACCAGGAAGGCATTCACGCATTCTTAAAGGAATTTAAAGACCGCACATATGCGAACTATGATGTAATGACAGTGGGGGAAGCAAACGGAGTTACCGTGGATGAAGCTGATCTTTGGGTTGGTGAAGAACAGGGTAAAATGGATATGATTTTTCAATTTGAACACCTTGGCCTTTGGGATGCGGAAACCAATCCGGAGGTTGATATTGTCGAGCTGAAAAAAGTTCTTACCCGCTGGCAGAAAGGCCTGGAATCTGATGGATGGAACGCCCTATTTATTGAAAACCATGACAAGCCTCGAGTTGTTTCAACATGGGGAAATGATGAGGAATACTGGCACCAGAGCGCAACATCCATGGGTGCCATGTACTTCCTGATGCAGGGAACGCCATTCATTTATCAGGGACAGGAAATCGGCATGACCAATGTCCAATTCCCATCCATTGAAGATTATGATGACGTAGCCGTGAAAAACCTTTATCGCCTTAAAAAAGAGGAAGGCATGTCCCATCAGGAAATCATGGATATTATCTGGGCCTCTTCCCGCGATAATAGCCGTACGCCTATGCAGTGGTCTTCCAGGGACAACGCAGGATTCACAACAGGCCAGCCATGGATGAAGGTCAATCCGAACTATAAGGAAATCAATGTGGAAGTCCAGTCGCAGGACCAGGAATCCATCCTTTCGTTCTATAAAAAAATGATTCGATTGAAAAAAGATAATGAAGTCTTCACCTATGGCCAATACGATCTGCTTCTTGAAGAAGATAAGCAAATCTATGCCTATACACGTACATCAGATGATGACAAGGTAGTCGTCATTACAAATCTTTCAACAGAGGAAGCATCCTTTGAAGCTGAATTTAAGCTTTCTAATAATCAGCTTTTATTGAATAACTACCCGGTTGAAACGCATGAAGATATGGATTCATTTACGCTTAAGCCTTATGAAGCCCGTGTTTATCGATTGAAATAAGCTTTGTTCGCAGGATTCCTTTTAGGGATCCTGCTTTTTTAATAAGTCTGATCCTTTTTGAAATCATCCCAAAATGCTAAAATGAGAAAAATAACCAATGGAGGCGCAGGCAATGGCAAAGGGTAAAACAAATGCAATGCGTATGCTGGATGCTCAGAAAGTGGAGTATGGACTGATTACATACGACAATCAGGACGGGAAAATCGATGGGGTTTCGGTGGCATCGAAGATTGGCAAAGATCCTGAATCTGTCTATAAAACCTTAGTTGCTCAAGGCCACAGCAAGCAGATCTACGTGTTCATCATTCCCGTGGAGGACGAGCTGGACTTGAAAAAGGCCGCTAAAGCATCCGGCGAAAAGAAAGTCGAAATGATTCCGGTCAAAGATATCCAAAAGCTGACCGGCTACATCCGCGGCGGCTGCTCCCCGGTTGGAATGAAAAAGCAGTATCCCTCTTTCATCGATGTAAAGGCAGCGGAGCTTGATCTGATCATTGTCAGCGGAGGCAAAATCGGCATGCAGATGGAGCTCAAAGCGGAAGATTTACAGAAAGCAATCGGAGCTAATCTTGCGGATTTAATAAAATAATGAAAGTGAAGAGTGCTGAATCACCATGATTCAGCACTCTTTTTTACGAAAAAAGTATAAAATTTTGAACGTCGATAATTGTCTAGCGCAAGCAGCCTGCCCCCGACAAGCACAAGCCAATCCTCCTAAAAAGGCTTGTCGGGGGTGGTTAAGGCGCTTCCGCTTTTCTAAATAGGCTTTCACCCATCCTGCTTCCTTTGCATATTGTAAGGTGAAAATGCATTTCGAAAGGAAGTGTAATAGTGGCTGGGAAAATATTAAAATACTTCGCCGGGGGGAATACAGCCCGGGGATTTCACAATTTATTCGAATCGAACCTGCAGGGGCTTGATCGCTTATTCATTTTAAAAGGCGGCCCTGGAACAGGCAAATCATCCCTGATGAAAGCAATCGGAGCGGAACTGTTCGAAAAGGGCTATGACCTTGAATACATTTATTGTTCCTCTGACAGTCAATCAATCGATGGTTTGATCATTCCTTCTTTGAAAGCAGGCATTGTCGATGGAACAGCACCGCACGTGATAGAACCAAAAGCACCCGGCGCGGTCGAAGAATATATCAATCTCGGAGAAGCCTGGGACTCAAGGGCTCTGGCTGCGAGTAAAGAAGAAATCACTGTACTGACTGGTCAGATCAGCAATTCCTTTGCAGCGGCCTATGACACGTTTGCCGAAGCACTGAGAATCCATGATGAATGGGAAAAAATCTATATAGAAAATATGAATTTCCAGAAGGCGGATGAATTGACCAAGAAGCTGATCTCCACCTTCTATGGAAAGATGAAATTAAATAAGACACCAACTGTAAAACATCGTTATTTAGGGGCAGCCACTCCAATCGGAGCGGTGGATTTTGTGCCGAATCTTACGGAGGATATTCCCAAAAGGTACTTCATAAAAGGGCGTCCGGGTTCCGGCAAGTCAACCATGCTGAAAAAGCTGGCAGTCGAAGCTGAAAACCGCGGATTTGATATTGAAATCTATCATTGCGGGTTTGATCCGCACAGCCTGGATATGATCATTGTACGTGAGCTGGGCCTCGCTATATTCGACAGCACGGCCCCGCATGAGTATTTTCCGAATCGTGATGGGGATGAAATCGTCGACATGTATGAAATTACGATTAATTCGGGCACAGATGAAATTTACGCTGAACAGCTAAAGGATATCAGCACCCGTTACAAAAATAAAATGACCGAAGCCATATCCTATCTGGCACGGGCAAAAACCCAGCGGGACACGCTGGAAAAAATCTATGTCAACGCCATGGACTTTACAGTGGTTGACCGGATCAAAGAGAAGGTCCGCTCTAAGTCCTGCTGATTTCAGAGAAAGTCTAAATCAGGATACGAAAGGAGCTTCAAAAATGGATTATTCAAACTATCCGTTTTATCCATATATGTATGACCAAAATGAACATGGACGCATTTTTCCGGGCGGAGGATCGGGAGGCGGGTTCAGCATTCCAGGTTTTCCAGGCGGAGGATCAGGAGGCGGGTTCAATATTCCAGGTTTTCCGCCGGGACCTCCACTAGGACCTCCGGGCGGTGGAGGAGGCCCAGGGGGGCAGGATGGGCCACCATCAGGGCCGCCGCCAAGCTTCACACCTCAGATGCAGCAGGTCAGCACGTTTGCTGTTGATCCTGGCGCCATAAGAGGCTGCCTATTCCGCTATACGTTTGTATGGCTTCAAAACGGTAACAGCTTCTGGTTCTATCCAACCTTCGTCGGCAGAACTTCTGTGGCTGGCTGGCGCTGGAGAAACTGGCGCTGGACCTATTATGGAACTGACTTGAGAAGAATTCGTTCTTTCCAATGTTTTTAAAATAAAGAGCTAATAAAAAGAGGTATCCCGCTTGAGGATACCTCTTTTTCTGAAGAAACAGCGCTTGTTACACTAATTCTTCAGCCACCCCAGCTTGATAATCTGCCAGGATTTTAATATAACGGTCAGTAAAGCAAGTTTATCGGTTAAAATGCTGATATATCGGTCAGCTACCCAAGCATATCGGTCAGTTTCTCAATATATCGGTCACTTCCCGTCATATCAGCTTTTAGTATGAACCAGATAGCAAAACATTTAGAAAAGAATATGCGCAGCCACCACAATTACCGGCAAAGTAATAAGTGTTCTTTGAATAAAGATAATAATCAGATCCCATAATGTTACCGGGATTTTAGAGCCAAGCAAAAGTCCGCCAACCTCTGACATATAAATCAGCTGGGTAACGGATACAGAAGCTACGATAAACCGTGTCATTTCGCTTTCGATGCCTGCACCGATTACAGAAGGCAGGAACATATCAGCAAACCCGACCACTAGTGTTTCAGAAGCAGCTTTTGCTTCCGGCACCTGCATTAATTCAAGCAAAGGTATGAACGGCATTCCTAAAAATGCAAAAACAGGAGTGTACTCCGCGATAATCAGAGCCAAGGTTCCCAAAGCCATGACAATAGGGGCTACACCCATCCACATATCCAGAATGTTTTTGGCGCCATCCTGGAAGAAGGCTTTCAAGCTCTGGTTTGTTCTTGCTTTAGAAACAGCCTGTTTAAGTCCCCAGCTTGCTGGAGTATGTCCTTCAGGGATGCTCTCATTCAGTTCTGCCTCCTGGCCGTTATAATACGTATCAGGCTTCCTGGAAAGGGGCCAGATTCTAGGGCTGATAATGGCGCAAATGAAGCCCGCTGCTGTGATGGTCAGATAAAAAGGCACAAACATATGGCCAAGGTTTACCTGTGAAATTACCACAAGACTGAAAGTAATGGATACTACAGAAAAGGTTGTGCCGATAATAGCTGCTTCCCTTTTCGTATAATAGCCTTCTTCATACTGCTTACTGGTCAGAAGAACACCAATGGTACCATCGCCTAGCCAGGATGCCACACAGTCAATTGATGACCTTCCAGGCAGCTTAAATACCGGACGCATGATTTTCGTTAAAAGCGCGCCAAAAAATTCGAGCAATCCGAAGTTCAATAGCAAAGGCAGGAACAGCCCGGCAAATAAAAAGACTGAAAACAGGATCGGCAGAAGGTCATTTAAGAGCAATCCTCCTGTGTTTTCAGACCAGATCTGTTCAGGACCGATTTGAAAAAGGGTAATAACAGCAAAAACAGCGCCTATAAATCTCGCTGCAGCCCAGATATAGGGAACGTCAAATAAGTTCTTGAAAAAAGGGCTTTTTTCGATAAAAGCAGGCTTAGCGAATTTTGCAAGCAATGTACCCAATAATGTAATGACAATAATAAAGGTCATGATTTCAGGAAGATAGTCTGAGAGCAGGTTTTGGATCCAGCCTGAAAAAATGGCTATGGGAATTGTAATATCTCCTTGATATTTGATCGGAACCATGAACAAGCTGATTCCAATTAAAGACGGTATTAGAAATTTTATCAGGTCTGAAGAAGAATGCTTCTTTCTGGATGCATCAATCAATATATTCACCTTTTTCTTATATTTATAAGCCAAATGTTATTTTAATTCATAACCCCTGAAAAAGCCAACCCTTTCTCTTAAATTCCACTGTTTCCCTTCTTTTTAAACTTCTAAAACAAACTTATTTTTACGCTCCCATATTATGTTAAAATATAAAATAATCAAAATAATTAAAAAGCGGGTGTGCGGATGTTCAGGATTCGGTTATATTGGACCTTCACAAAGAAGGCCTTTCTTCGATCAGCCGTTTATCGGTTTGATGTATGGTCGCGGCTTGGCTCAAATCTTATTTTTTTGCTGATGTGGGGCTCGATTTGGACTGCTTTATATGCCGGGAGGGAAGAAGCTGGCGGCGTCAGCTTTGAGTCCATGCTGACTTATATTGTCGTCAGTCAATTTTTATCCGGAGTAAATGGGGCGGGCACCCCGCTGTGGGAAATCCAGGAGAAGGTCCGGACAGGAGATATTTCCCTGGAATTAATGAGGCCGTTTGATGTGCCGCTGCGTTATCTTTTTGCCGACTTTGGAAGTGTGGCCTTTTACATACTGACAGCACTGCTCCCTTTATATACAGTCATGTTCTTTTTTATGGATTTGACATTGCCTTCAGCCTGGGAGACTTGGGCTTTGTTCATCGTATCAGCTTTAATTGGATTCCTGATTCGCTATTGCATTGAAATGTCTTTTGGGCTGCTTTCCTTTTTTCTCGTTGAAACGGGCGGCATTGTCGATGTCTTTTACTTTGCCATGTCCCTTCTTTCAGGATCAGTAATTCCTCTGTGGTTTTTTCCGGGCTGGCTGGAGAAGATGGCACTTTACTTGCCGTTCCAGGGAATCTATTACATACCAAATGCGATTTTTATTGGCAAAATCTCTGGTGAGGAGATCCTGCTATCCCTGGGTGTCCAATTATTTTGGGCTGCTGCCAGTTATCTGCTATTAAGGTTTGTCTGGAATCGCGCATCCCAAAAAGTAGTGGTGCAGGGGGGATAGAGTGTGAGTGTTCTAAAATATTTCGATTTGTACTTCAAGCTCATCTCTGCAGGTGTGAGGGCTCAGTTGCAGTACCGGTTTGCCTTTGTCATGCGGATTGTCGGGCTCATTACATCTTATACAGGCACTGCTGTCACCATGTGGATCATGCTATATCAGTTTCAGGAACTGGGCTCATGGACCTTTTATGAGATGCTGTTTCTATTTGCTGTTGCTGTTTTATCCTGGGGATTCTGCATCATTCTCTTTTTTCATTTCAGGGGGTTGGACACCTATATTTTAAACGGCACATTTGACCGCTTTCTTGTCAGGCCCATCAATCCATTTTTTCATTTCATGGCGATGAAGTTTGACGTGGCCTCATTTGGGCAGTTCATCTTCAGCATCGGCATTTTTATTTGGGTCAGCTTTGAGCTGCACCTGGATTGGACAGTTGGAAAAAGTTTATTTCTGCTGTTATCTGTGGTGGGAGGCATCCTCATCCAGGGCGGTCTGCTTGTCATGATATCTGCCCTCGCTTTCTGGACGACGAAATCGGAGCAATTTTACTGGGTGGCCATGTTTCCTGCCCGAAATCTGACCAATTATCCTTTGGTCATTTATCCGAAAGCCGTCCAATGGTTTACAGCCTTTGTCGTTCCATTCGGTTTTGTGAACTATTTTCCCGCGGCTGTGCTTCTGGAAAAGGAAACGCCGTTTTTCCCGGAGAATATCGGTTATTTGTCGCCGTTTGTCGGCATCGTCTTTTTTGCCGTAGCTTATTCTATTTGGATGCTTGGTTTAAAGAGATATAAGAGTACAGGTTCATGACATAGTTTAGGAGGGCTGGAATTGCCGATTATAGAGGTTGAAAATTTAATGAAGGACTTTATGATTGCCAAGAGGGAGACAGGCTTTCTTGGCGCAGTGAAGAGCCTGGTTAAAAGAGAACATATTAAGAAGGAAGCAGTGAAGGATATCAGCTTTTCGATCGGAGAAGGAGAAATGGTGGGCTATATCGGACCGAATGGCGCCGGAAAATCAACCACCATCAAAATGCTGACGGGCATTCTTGTCCCAAGCTCAGGAAGTGTGAAGGTAAACGGCATCATTCCCTATGAAAACAGGCAGGAAAATGCCAAGAATATCGGAGTGGTATTCGGCCAGAGAACACAGCTTTGGTGGGATCTTCCTACGATCGAATCGTTTGAGCTGCTGAAGGAAATCTATCAGGTTTCGGATAAACGGTATAAGGAAAACATGGACACCTTTACAGAGATATTGGGGCTGGATGAATTCCTGAATACACCGGTCCGCCAGCTGTCGCTTGGGCAAAGGATGAGGGCTGATATTGCCGCATCTCTGCTGCATGACCCGCCAATCCTATTTCTGGATGAACCGACGATTGGCCTGGATGTCGTCGCCAAGGAGAAGATGAGGACTTTTATTAAAGAGATTAATAATGAGCGCAAAATCACCGTCATTTTAACCACCCATGATATGGAGGATATCGAAAAACTCTGTGAGCGGATGATTCTCATTGACCATGGGCAAAAAGTTTACGACGGGGAAATCGAAGTGGTAAAAGAGCGTTTTGGCAAAACGAGGACACTTATCGTTGACCTGGAGGAATCATCTCACAGCCTTCAGCTTAAGGGCGGTGAGGTGTTTAAAGAAGAAGCAAGCCGCTTCTGGATCCGATTTAACCGGGATGAAGTGTCAGCATCGGAAATAATTGCCCAAATTACCGAAACACATAATATCAAAGATTTAACCGTGGAAGAGCCTGCAATCGAATCGATCATCAGCCGCATTTATCAGGAGGGCTATCAGGAACTGCCTGAAACGGTCAAGGTGTAAGTTGCAGCACTAGCAAAAATAGGCTCGGCTAATATGTCAATATTTTCTGAAAAATTTATATACTGTAGAGAGGTGATCAAATTGATTCTATATTTGCTGGGCTTTTGTGCAGTATTGCTGGGTGCAGGAATGTTTGTGGACTGGTGGCATAAAAAGCATGGAATTGACGATTTTGACCCTGAGGAAAATGAAAAGCATGTATCTGAGTCAGAGAGAGCCTACATTGAGTCTTATATGCATAACATGAAAAATGATCATCATAACGGAATGTCATAAGAAAAGCGGAAGCGCCTTGGCTACCCCCGACACCTCGAGGGGGTAGGTGCTCCTCGCTTTTAGTCGTGCGATGATGATGCTGCCGAAGCGTTCCAAGTGGAGCTAGACAGCTATCAAAATTCATAAATTACACATTATCTCATAATAGAAGAGCATGGCGGATGCCATGCTCTTTACCTTTAAAATAATAAAAAACCTATTGAAATAATCACGCCGCTGACCAGCAGGGTCAGAACGCAGAATCCCATGATATCTTTTGCCTTTAAGCCTGCAATGGCGAGTGCCGGCAGCGCCCAGAAAGGCTGGATTAAGTTGGTCCAGGCATCGCCCCATGCGACAGCCATGGCTGTCTTAGGGATGGAAGCCCCCATTGACTGAGCGGCCTCAAGCATAATGGGTGCCTGAACAGCCCACTGGCCTCCTCCGGAAGGAACAAAGAAGTTCACAAGCCCCGCGCTTAAGAACGTGAAGAAATGGAATGTGTAATCATTCGAAATGCTGACAAACGCTTCGGACATAACCGCTGCCAGCCCTGAGGCAGTCATCATGCCCATGATTCCGGCATAAAACGGAAACTGAATAATAATTCCGCTGGCCCCTTTCACTGCATTAAGGACAGCTTCGAGGAACCTTTTAGGTGTTCCATGGAAAAGGATGCCCAGGAACAGGAATAAGAAATTCACGATATCAAGGTTCAGGTTAAACCCCTTTGAAGCGAAATAATAAAATAAGAATACAAGTCCAAAAATTCCGGCGAGCAATGAGATGATGCGGCTGTTTTCCAGGCGTTCAGCAGGTGTCATTGCCCCTTTTTCAAGTGAAGCTGCCTGGATGTCTTCTTGAAGAAGAGCAGGGTCGACCACAATGGTCTCCTTTTTAGACGGCATCATAAAGCGGTTTACAAAAGGCAAAACCAATAAAAGTGCGACGACAATAAAAATATTGAAGCCGGCAAAAATGGTCTGGTCAGTAGAGATGACGCCAATCATATCTTCAGAGAAGTGTCCAGGTGTAGCAATGGTCAATGGAATCGAACCGGAAATTCCTCCGTGCCAGACAACGAAGCCTGAGTAAGCGCTTGCAATCAACAGGCGATAATCTACATTTTTTACTTTTTTGGCAAGCTCTTTAGCAAATAAGGCGCCGATCACGAGACCAAATCCCCAGTTAATTAAGCTTGCAATCATTGAGACGAATGACACAATAAGGATGGCCTGGCCGGGTGACTTGGCTAATGATGCCATTGCACCTAACCCTCTTTTAAAGATCGTGCTGCTGGCCAATACATGACCTGTGACTAAAACCAGCACCATCTGCATGGAAAAAGTCAAGAGGCCCCAAAACCCATTCCCCCAATGCTGAACCATCTGATAAGGTCCATTATCTGTAAAAATCAAACCTAATCCAAAAACCGCAAAAGTTAGGATAATAACAAATAAAAATGGATCCGGCAAATATCGCTGCATAATGCGGTTAAAGAAAGAAACCAGTACTTTCATGATGCAACCCCCTAAAAAATATATTTCTCGAACCTAGTATATTTTCTGTAAAATTCAATTTATTCCTTCTTTTCTGAAATAAATCTTGTCTAAGATGCTTTGAACCTTTAAATTTGGAGAGTATAATTCCGAAAAGGAGACTGGGGACATGGACGTTAAAATAGTGAAAGCGGCAAGCGGGGAACAGGACATCATAAGAAACCTGTATGCATTCTATCTGCACGATTTAACAAAATACACTGATGCATTGGAAGTAAATGAAGACGGCACATTCGAATTTGATGCCTTTTCATTAATATGGGACAAAGAAGGCATTGAACCGTACCTCATTAAAGCTGATGACAAACTGGCAGGATTCCTGCTGCTTTTACGTGCTCCTTTTCTAAATAAAGCAGATTACTGCATCAATGACTTTTTCCTATACAACTCGTTCAGAGGGAAAAAAGTGGGGCAAGTTGCTGTCGAACTGCTTTTTAGTAACTATAAGGGTACCTACTATATCGAGCAATTAAAACGAAACACGCCTGCAGTCCGCTTTTGGCAAAAGGTGTATCGTGATTATCAATTTGATGTTCAGGAGACTTCCAGAATGGAGGATGGAGAAGAATGTGTGGGGCAGTTGGTAAAGGTGAAATGATAATTTATAAAACAATCCGAACCTGGTCCTAATACGGACTTATAAGTAAAAAAACAGACCTCCTTTTACAGAGGTCTGCCCCGTTATTTTTTCTGCCTGACAGGAATCGTTTCCTTGCGCAGCATTTTCAGCAGCGATACGCACATGAATATCAGAATGATAGTGAACGGAAGTGCCGACACCAGTGAGGCTGTCTGCAGGCCTTCGAGTCCGCTGCTTAAGAGCAGGACTGCGGCAATGGCTCCCATTAAAATGCCCCACACAATTCGCGGGAAAAGCGGCGGTGTCAAAGTGCCGTTGGCTGTCATAACACCCAAAATATACGTTGCTGAATCGGCTGAAGTAATTAAGAACGTGAGAATCAGCAGAATGGAAAGCACAGAAACCAAAAAGCTGAAAGGCAAATGGTTATAGGTTTGGAATAAAGCTGAAGTCACATCGCTGTTAACGGCTTCAGCAATCTGCGTTCCGCTGAACAAATCAAAATGCAGTGCTGTTCCGCCAAATACGGCAATCCATACAAGCGCGATAAGCGGCGGAACGATCAGGACGCCTACCACAAATTCGCGGATTGTTCTCCCCCTGGAAACCCGGGCAATAAAGGCTCCGACAAAAGGGGACCAGGCAATGGCCCATGCCCAGTAAAAAATGGTCCAGTCGCGGATCCATGTTCCTCCCTTGTAGGGGGTCATTCGCAGGCTTAAATTAATAAAATTCGAAATATAATCCCCAATTCCGAGTGTAAAGGTATTTAAGATGAACACCGTTGGGCCGGTAACCAGAACGAAAATCATAAGGAGGAGTGCCAATCCAAGATTTAAGTTGCTCAAGTATTTGATTCCCTTATCAAGTCCTGTCGATGAAGACAGAAGAAATAAAGAAGTCATTACCGCAATAATCAGAATTTGAGTCATAGTACTCTGCTCAATTCCAAATACAGCGTCAAGTCCCCCGTTAATCTGCAGAATGCCCAGTCCAAGCGAGGTTGCAACCCCCATGACCGTTGCAATAACAGCCAGGATATCAATGATCTTTTTCAGCAGGACAGGATCCTTTTTCTTGCTGAATAAAGGAGTTAAAGTCGTAGAGACCAATCCGTTTTCTTTCTTCCTGAATTGGAAATACCCCATTGCCAGTCCGACGATTGTAAATACAGACCATTGGCTGACACCCCAGTGGAAAAAGGAGTAACCCATCGCCTCGCGGGCAGCATCTGTTGTTAAAGGGTCCATGCCCTGTCTTGGCGGGGTGAAATAATGGCTCATTGGCTCGGCAATTCCCCAGAAAACCAGTCCAATTCCAAAGCCTGCGCTAAATAACATCCCAATCCATGTGAAAAAGGGATAATCCGCTTTATCTTCATCATTCCCAAGCTTGATGCGGCCATATTTGCTGATAGCCAGAAAGATACAGAATAAGACAAAAAACAAGACCGAAATTAAGTAAAACCAGCCAAATGCGTATGTAGTAAAATCGAAAGCTTTTGTTGCAGCACTGGCAAACAAATTGGGAGCCAGGGCTCCCAGTAACACTAATAGCGTTATAACAACGGCTGAAACCCAAAATACACTGTTAATACTGCCGGATTTATCATTCAATAAAATCCCCCCTAAAGTAGTCAATCACATTTGTATTTTGGTCTTCTTTTCTGTCTAATCATTCATTGGGATTTGTAAAATGCAGGCACAACTCTATAAAATGGAATTAAATAGAAGTGGGAAAGCTGTCCAAAAACGGAGAAAGCAACAAATCTCTACAGTACCTTACCCTTAACATGATGACATAAACCTGCTTTGATGTAAAAAGGAGTGCTTATATGGATACCCAATTATTAAGAGAGCTTTTTGAAAAAAACAAAGACGCAGAAAAAGCAGTCCCCATGCAAAACTATATGAAAAACCACTTTTCCTTTCTGGGAATTAAGGCACCTGAAAGAAGAACTCTATTAAAAGAATTCTTCAATAAGACAGGCCTGCTGAAGAAGGAGTTTAATCCGGAATTTGTGGAAGCCTTATGGGACATGGAGGAGCGTGAATACCAGGCTTCCGCCCTCGATTACATTGGAAAATTCACCAGGAAACTGGACAAAAACCATCTGGCATTAATCGAAAAGCTGATCACAACAAAATCCTGGTGGGATACCGTTGACATGCTGGCCACCCATGCAGTAGGTGCCATCGCGTCCAAAAACCCGGAAGTCATCCCCGAAAAAATAGAGGGATGGGCAACCAGCGAAAATATGTGGCTCCGCAGGACAGCCATTCTTTTTCAGCTAAAATACAAAACCAGCACAGACGAAGACCTGCTATACCGCTACATCATGCAAAACAATGACAGCAAAGAATTCTTCATCCAAAAAGCCATCGGCTGGGCGCTCAGGGAATACTCCAAAACAAACCCTGAATCAGTTAAAAGGTTTATTGAATCAAACACACTTGCCAAATTGAGCATTAGGGAAGGGAGTAAATATTTAGGATAGATTCCTGGAGAAAGAGCAATTATTTAAAATAACCCAAAGAACATGTTAGAATGGCAAATAAGTTTTTCAGTAAAAATACTACAGCCAGAAGGTGAAATGATAATGATCAAATGCATTGCCAGTGATATGGACGGTACCCTTTTAACCGCCACACAGAAAATCACGCCTGATAATATCGAGGCCATTAAAACAGCACAGGAAAAAGGAGTCGAAGTAGTCATCGCAACCGGGCGCTCCTACTTCGAAGCAAGCTTCGTCCTCGATGAAGCCGGCATCTCCTGCCCGATTATTTGTGCAAACGGGGCAGAAGTAAGGGCTGCAGATGGAAAAGTTGTATCCTCCAACCCGCTCGACAAGGACCTGGCGAAAAAAGCGGCCTATATCCTTGTAAAGAACAACGTTTATTTCGAGGTATACACAAACCAGGGTACATATACAATTGATGAAGACCGCGGCGTCTCCATCATTGTCGACATCTTTTTAAGCGGAAATCCTGAAGCAGATATTGATGAAGTGACAAAAGCTGCCGAAGAACGATTTACAAAAGGGCTGGTGCGAAAAGTGAACAGCTATGACGAGCTTTTCAACAGTGACGAGCACCAAATATACAAGCTGCTTGCCTTCTCATTCGAACCGGATTTTCTCGTATCCGCCAAAGAAGACTTGCTTAAGCTTGAAGGCATGGCCGTAAGTTCATCAGGGGATGAGAACCTGGAGCTGACAAGTGTGAACGCCCAAAAGGGGATTGCCCTTGAAGCTTTTGTAAAAGAAAAAGGCATTTCACTTCTGGAAACAATGGCAATTGGCGATAATTATAATGATTTGTCCATGTTCAAACGCGCAGGAAGATCCGTTGCCATGGGCAATGCCGACGAAATAATAAAAGCACAATGTGATGCTGTGACATCTGCAAATGAAGACAGCGGTGTTGCCAAGGCAATCCGGGAAGTCCTGAAGTAAAATTCAAGGGGGATGAAAGCTGGATGAAAAAGGTGTTAGGTGCAGGTTTGCTGGTTTTTGGTCTGCTGGCTGGCTGCTCAAGTACCGGCGAGAATGATAGCGGGAAACAGGTTGAGGATCAGGAGGCCAGCCTTCCTGCCGGTGAAGAGCCGGAAATACTGGCCGATGAGCTTGATATTCCCTGGTCCATTGCCAGAACAGGCGAAACCTTTTACATGACGGAAAGACAGGGCAGCATTGTAAAAGTGGAGGATGGCAAGAAAGAACGTCAACAGGTTGAGCTTGCGAAAAAACTTTCTACTGCTTCCGAAGCTGGCTTGCTTGGATTTGTGCTGGCACCTGATTTTTCACAATCAAACGAAGCATATGCCTATTACACCTATGAAAACACCTCAGGTCAGTTTAATCGTATAGTGACTCTTAGGCTTCAAGAAGGAACGTGGAAAGAGGAGAAGCTTTTGCTCGATAAAATCCCGAGCGGGCAGTTCCACCACGGAGGCCGGCTTGAAATTGGCCCTGACGGAAAGCTTTATGCTACTGCAGGCGATGCTGCCACTGATCCTGAAATTGCTCAGGATGTGAATTCTCTGGGAGGAAAAATCCTAAGAATGAATTTGGATGGAAGCGTCCCGGGGGATAATCCTTTCAGCGGATCCTATATTTATAGTTACGGCCACCGCAATCCGCAGGGGCTGGCATGGGCTGAGGATGGGACTTTATATGAAAGTGAGCACGGTCCATCGGCCAATGATGAAATAAATAAGATCCTTCCCGGTAAAAATTACGGATGGCCCGTCATAAAAGGGAATGAAACGAAGGAGGGCATGGAATCGCCGCTGTTTACCTCCGGTGATGATGAAACCTGGGCTCCTTCCGGGATGGCCTATTATAAAGGCAAGCTTTACACTGCCGCCTTAAGAGGCAATGCCGTTCTTGAATTTGATCTGGAAACAAAGAAAGTCAGGAAAATGGTTTCTAACTTAGGAAGAATCCGGGACGTCTTTATTGAAGGAGATGTGCTATATTTTATCAGCAACAATACGGACGGACGCGGCAATCCGCTTGATAAGGATGACAAACTTTATCAAATTCGGTTATTGGATATATAAAAAGAGCCTGGCAGCAGTGCCAGGCTTTAGTCTTTGGCTGAAAGGCCGTGCATAATAAATTGAATGGTCCGTTCGGTTTCCTTTTCATCATCCCAATTGGCTTCAGGCAAGAGTAAATACCTCGCAATTAAATAGCCGAAAATGGAAGTAAAGGTCATTCTTACTGCGCTGTAGGCTGGAATCTCAATAATCTGGCCTTTTTTTTGATAGTATTCGACCAATCCGGCAAAGCGTTCAAACACCTTCATGGCAATATGCTCTTTAAATTGTTCCTTCAGTTCCGGGTGAAACGGAATTTCCTGTATAAGAATTTTTATCAACGAGGCATTGTTTTTAAGAAATTCAATCCGATTCTCCATCATAGCCCTTAAAAAATCTTCATACCGCTCGTATTTATGATCAATTACTTTGTAAAGATCCTTGATGACAAAGGGAGCAATCAGCTTTGCCATCATAGGGGAAACAATCCCCATCAGTAAATCCTTTTTTGTTTTATAGTGTCTGAAGATAGTTCCTTCGGCCACTCCAGCCTTCTTGGCGATTTCGCTTGTCGAAGTGGCTGCAAATCCTTTTTCGGAAAACGATTCAATCGCAGCCATGATAATTTTCTTCTGCTTCTCCGTAAGTTTTTCTTCTTCCTGAAATAACTCTTCTAAAATGGAATCCTGCTCTGGCATGGTTAACTCCTTTATACGTGCAAAATCTATAGCTTTATTATAAAGGAATGAAATTGCAAAAAGAAATTTTAAATTTTCCGGTACCGTCTTAGAGCAGCGATATTCAATATCATAAAGAGGAAGGAGAACGCGAGCAGCATAAGCAGATCTTTATAAATCATTTCCCATCCAAAGCCTCTCACCATTACATTTCTTAATGCTTCAGCAGCGTAATACAAAGGCGTAAAAGGGCCGATCCAGCTTAGCCACTCTGATATAGTCTCCAGATTGAATAACCCCGAGAAAAAGATCTGGGGAACCACAATAAGCGGGATGAATTGAATCATCTGCAGCTCGTTATTGGCAAAAGAAGACAGCAGGATTCCCAGAGTCAATGCAGTCAGCGAAAGAAGCAGTGTGATGAGCAGGACATAGCCAAAAGATCCTTCCATCAGCATGCCAAGCACATAGATTGCATACCAGGCGATGATGGCAGCCTGGATCATGGTGAAAATCCCAAATCCCATGATATATCCCGCAACAATTTCCCACCTCCGAAGCGGACTGGTCAAGAGCCGCTCAAGCGTACCAGTTGTTCTTTCTCTCAAAAAGGAAACACCGGCAATCAGGAATACAAAGAAAAAAACAAAGAATCCCAGCAGCACCGGGCCGAAATAATCAAACTGCCCCATGTCGCCCGAGCCGAATAAATAATCGATCTTTATTTCCTGATTCATGCCATTTTGCTGCAATGGCTTCAATGCCTCCTGAACCCATCTCACCACAGCTCCGTTTACACTCGGGTCGCTTCCTTCCAAAACCAATGATGGCGGCATCTTATCAAATATCAGATATGCATCCAGCTTTTTGTCTGATAAATCATTTTCTGCCAGCTTCTCTGTTTCATAGTGTTTGAGTTTGGCATTTTCAAGATTAAGTTGAGCCTCCAGCTTTTCAGGAATATCAACGAGGCCAATTTCAGGCGAATATTCATCTCCGTTAAACACAAGGTGAAGCATAGTCAGGACGAGGATAGGGGCGAAGATCAATAGAGCCATCGTCCGTTTATCTCTTACAATCTGGCGGAGTATCCGTATAACCAGGGCCATGATCCTCATATTAAGCACCTCCATATGCCAGGAAGGCATCTTCAATATTGGCAGAGCTGGTTTGCTGCATTAATTCTTCCGGTGATCCAGCTGCAATGAGCCCTCCGTCTCTAATCATGCCCAGCCTGTCGCACTTTCCCGCTTCATCCATGACATGAGTCGTCACCAGGATGGTCGTTCCATTCTCCTTCAGGCTTTTAAAAGATTCCCAAATGCTTTTTCTGAGGACAGGATCGATTCCTACCGTAGGTTCATCCAGTATGAGGAGACCGGGACTATGCAAAAGGGAGATGGCAAGGGAAAGTCTTCTTTTCATACCCCCTGAATAATCGGAAACCAGCTTGCCGAGATGATCCGTTAACGAAACAATTTCCATGACTTCATTCATCCGCTGCTTTTTTTCTTTTCCTTTTAATCCATACAGTGCTGCGAAAAAATCAAGATTTTCCTTTGCTGTTAATTCGGTGTATAGGGCGTCGGATTGTGCCATATAGCCAATTCTTTTAATCAAGTTCAGCTGGGGCATTTTTTCGCTGAAAATATAGTTTTCCCCCTGTGATGGCACCTCAAGTCCTGCCAGCTGTTTAACAAGCGTCGTCTTGCCGGCTCCAGATGGACCGAGCAGGCCAAAAATTTCGCCCTCGTAAATCTCAAGGCTAATGTCTTTTAAAACCTGGTGCTTTCCATAAATCTTGGATACACTTTGAATGGAAACAATTGGACTTTTCATCAGTTCACTCCTTTTTAAAAAGTGAGTAATCACTCACATAAATAATAATCGAAATACAGCCTGTTTGTAAAGTGAGTAATCACTCATTATTTTCAGTAATACAGGAACTTTAAGTATGAGCAGGCTTTTGTGAGTTAAGTCACTACTTCCCGAACTCATGTTAGCTAAAATATTTCTAATAGAATAGTAAAAGCGGGGGATGGGAATGGAATATGAAAAGCAGGATCATAGGCCGTTAATCGATGAATTTTTAGGCAAGATTGAAATCTTTAAAGAACTCCCCAGTGAATCCATACTGCTGATCGATAAACGAATTATTAAGAAAGCTTATTTAAAAGGCGAAAGAATTATGTCTGAATATGAAGTCGCCAAAGGAGTTTACTTTGTTCATTCCGGCATTGTGAAGCTGACGAAACAGGATGAACAAGGCAACGAACTCATTATCTGCATTAAGAAAAAAGGCGAGATTTTTGCAGAAGCCAACCTTTTTAACCAGACGGGCCAATTCTATCCTGCGACGGGTACAATGGTTCAGGATGGTGAAATCTACTTTCTGAAAACGGATGATCTGGAACAGGAGCTCTTGTATTCACCGGAAATGGCTGTTCAGATTATCCGCTATATGAGTGAATCGCTGCGTGATATGACCTCCATTCTGAGGGACATCGCCCTGCTTGATGTGTATACAAAAACAGTCCGGACATTGGAAAGGCTCGCGGAAAAATTCGGCGCCAACCACTGTAATCGGATGCATCTTGAGCTTCCCATAACCGTCCAGGAATTCTCCACCCTTGTCGGAACATCCCGGGAAAGTGTCAGCCGGGTTTTTTCCAGACTGAAAAAAGAAGGAATCATCGAGATTACAGGCAGAAAAATCGTCATTGTGGACTGGTGCAAATTTTGCTCCCTTTACCATCAGAGGCTGTAAGGGCAAGTTACTTTTAAGGTGAGAAAGTACAAATTTAAAATTCAAGAATGTTTTGCTCCACAAGGAATGCTTCGACTGCTTTATCATCTCACATTAAAAGCGCTAGCTTTTGGGAGGACGCAGCGTTCTTAGCCTGTGTTCGCGCTTCCGCTTTTCTTAGTCAGCCCGGCTTTTTTGTTATATAATAGAGTCATAGAATCTATGACTCTGAGGTGCAAAGCATGGCTGATTTTCGTTCCAGTGAGATTATCAATAAACCTGTACATGAAGTATTTGATTATATGATTAAAATGGAAAATGTCCCTGAACTCATGCCGTTTGTTGTGAAAGTGGAAAAACAGACCGAGGGCGAGATCGGAAAAGGAACAAAGTTCATTGAAACCCGCATGGTCAGAGGGAAAAAAATCAGTGCAGATATTGAAATCATTGATTTTGAACAGGACAGATCCTATACCACCCGCAGCAATGCCAATGGATTGATAACAGAATATAAATATGATTTTCATGAAATAGAAGAAGGAACGCAGGTGGAGATGGAAGCAAGCGTCAAAACCAGCGGCCTTGTCGCCAAATTAACGAAGCGTTTCATCGTGAATATTGTGAAGCGGGAAGACGGAAGCCAGCTTCAGTATTTGAAGGAAATGATGGAGAAATAAGAAGAGCGCAAGGCGCCTTGACTATCCCCCGACACATCATGGGAGCAGTTTCTTAACGGTTTTCGTCGTGTGATGATGAAACTTGCTAAGTTTACCTGGAGCTAAAAGGAAAACAGGGAGCCTCTCCATTTGAGAGGCTCCCTGTTTTTATTGATTCCTTTTTTCATCCAAAACAAGAATAACCGTCCCGCCCGCATTTCTCCCAGGCAGTTTGACTTTAATCTGCTGATTTTTGTCCACTGAATATTTCTTTCCGGAATATTGGTCAATGACCTTGCTGCCGGCGGCAAATGGGACTTTTACTGTTACTTTCTTTTTATCCGTCATAGTGTTTATGCCTACAACAGCATTTATGCCGTTATAGGAGCGGTTAAAGACTAGATACCCGTCAGCGTCACTGCCTGCCAGCTTTTCACGTATACCTTTTGAAAATACTGCAGAGTAATTCTTCCGGATGTTAAGGAGCTTCCGGTAGTGCTTGTGCATGTCATTTCCGATTAGGGACCAGTCAAAGTCATAGCGGTTTTCATTAAACTCTCCTTTATCCATATCTCCTGCATGTTTGCCGGAAAGGCCGATTTCTTCCCCATAATAGATAACTGGCTGTCCCTTTGACGTTATTTGGAGGGCAGAGGCGATTTTCATTTTGCCCCAATCATTGCCCGCACTTGTGATCAGGAAGCCGTCTTCATCATGACTGCTTAAAAATTGGCCAAGAGCTGCCGTATTTGAGAGCTTATCATTTCGAGCCTGTAATTTTGCTTCAGCTGCGTCGATTTTGCCGTTAATGAAATCAGCAGCGGTATGTTTAAAATCAAAATCGAGGATGGAGTCCATTTCACCGCTGTTCAGAAAGCCTCCATGCTCATCGATGTGGCCGCCGTAATATTCGCCGATGATTTTAAAGTCAGGCCTGATTTCAGTCAGGGCATTTTTAAATGCTTTCCAGGTTGTGTGCTCCACGTGCTTAACGGTATCCACACGGAAGTAGTCAATCGTATCCCCGCGGTCTGTTCTTGCTTTTTCAAGCCAGTCTGTCTGCCAGTCAATAATTTGTCTGCGGACCTCTTCTTCCTCCGTTTTAAAATCAGGCAATCCGGCCAGCTCGCCGCGGATGGCATCATTTCCGCCATCCCGCAGCATGCCGGCAAAGCGCTCACGGTCAGCATCAGAAGGGAAGTTGGGAATTCCAAGCCCAATGGAGGGATCGTTTTCCTTTAATCCATATCCGGTATGGTTCAGTACCACATCCACCATCACTTTTATGCCGCGGTCATGCGCTTTTTCCAAAAGCTCCTGGAATGTCTTAATGTCCCCAAGATGCTCATCCAATTTTGTAAAATCCTTTGCCCAGTAGCCATGATAGCCATATTGGTTTCCATCTTTATCATGGCGCAGGTCCCAATTGATGTTGTCGACGATCGGTGTAATCCAAATCGTGTTAATGCCAAGGTCCTCTAGATAATCCAGTCTTTCAATCACACCCTGGAAATCCCCGCCATGATAGGTTTCCAGATGGGACGTATCATAATTTGAATGGTTTGGATCATCGTTGGAAGAATCTCCATTGTTGAAGCGATCTGTCAGCATAAAGTAAATGCGTGCTTCATCCCAATCAAAATCCTCCTTTTTGCCGCTGAAGGTGCGGGTTTTGACTTCAACGGAAGCTTCTCCCTCATGAAAATTCCCATATTCATCAATCACTGTGACCGGCAGCTTCTTAATGCCTGCCGTTACAGATTGATCAATGGAAATGGTGTGTGCATTTAATGCCGGGTCAATACTGACTTTGCTGCTTCCGCCGATAGCAGATAGGTCAGCGTAAGCTTCCTTAATAGATACCTCAGGATCTGAAAGTATTGTTTCAATAGACAAAACGGCATTTTCATTGTATGAAACTTTATTTGGATTCACGTCAGTTCTGATCTCTGCTGCTGGGTTTTTATAGGTGATGGATGACTTCTCATTAAAAGGATCTTTCATTTCCGAAGTCTCTCCATCTCTAGTAACAAGGAAAGAGTACTCGTATGTGCCTTCTTTTAAGTGATCAATCGTCACAAAGAAACGTTCTTCCTTAAGGGAATACTGCATATCATAAATCTGTCCATTCAACTTTGCCTGAACCTTTTCAATCGAATCCATTTTTCCCTGTTTGAACAGCTCCGGATCTCTAAAATAAAGAGTAAGACTGCCATTGTTCAGGAGAGGACCCGTAAGAGAAGGGACCTGATAGAATTCACTCTGGCCGCTATTGACAATAACCTTGGTGTACTTGTCATTCCCTGTTTTAATATAGCGGTCGGCACCATAAGGATCCTTTTGATCCCAGCCTGTTCCTTTGCGAAGCACAAATCCCATTTGCTCAGTCTGCTGGCCAATTTCAATCAATGCAACAGCCCCCTTGTCATTGACTTCGGTAAAATCTGCCTGCCCATCCTTTATGCCAGTCTGCCAGGTCCAAATGTTCCAGCCTTCATAATCGTGATTGTCTCTTACATACGTAAACTCAATAAAACGACGGTTATCTTCAGCATTCCGATCGTCAAATTCCTCTTTTGAGTAATAAACGGTTTGGTCGCCCTCAGCGAGCCATACTTCTGCCTCATTTTGGCCATCAGGCATGGTAATGGTTCTGGAAACATCCTGAGTATCCCAGTTTCCGGGACGGGGAATGACATGGATTTTACTCGAAGGAACGGAAATCTCAGCTTGGGCAAATCCTTCTGTCTGGTTAGTAAATGGGTAAGCCTTGCCGCTTTTTTCATCCTCCCATGCCCATAGATCCCAATTGAACTGCTCGCCGTCATTGCGCCAGTAGTTTATTGTATAGCTATTCATTTGACCGATAATGCTGAAGCTATGCTCCAGTGTATAGCCATTGAATTCGCCAATGACAGTTACGCTTCCTGCTTCAGCAGAATCAGAGATTGCCAGCTGATTATTTTTTACCTCAACGCCATCTGCCTCAGTTTTTAATTTCCAGGAGAGCTGCACATCTTCAATAGTGCCGTTGCTATGTACTAGTTTGGCCGAAAGAGGAATCATGGTGTCTTTTACAGCTTCAGCAGGCATTTCAGTTGTTAATCCGCTAATAGCCAGTAAGCTGTTTCCATTTGCAGTCCTGCTGTTTGCCGGGTCTGTAATCCAATTGTCTTCATCCAGAATAAATTTATATTCATAGACTCCAGGTGACAAATGAATAGTCTTTGTCCAAATATTGTTTGCGCCTTTCGTCATTGCTAACGCTTTATTTTGCCAATCGGTAAAACTTCCGGCAACCCGAACCTGCTGAGCTTCTCCCTGATAGGAGAAAGTAACCTGACTCCCGTCCACAACAGGGCTTTCGCCTGAGCTGGCAGAGGATGAATGCGGGTGAATTCCTGTGAATAAACTGAGAATCAGGCTTAGCAGCATGATCAAGATGCCAGCTTTCCTATATCTGCCCATAAAATTCCCTCCCTATAATTGGTTGAGTAGAAGTAGTGCAATCGATTGCACTAAAAAGTATATGAAACCGCTTGCAGAAACTTAAGTAAATTCTAACATCATCATAGGGAAAGCTCATGGGCAGAAAGTAGTTAATATTCAGAAAAAACAAACATAAAAAAAGCCGCTCTGACAGCAGAGGCGGCGTATTCTATATTTAGAATTTATAGGTCCAAAAACGCTCTTTATACATTCTGGCCAATACTTCAGGCTCTTGCTTTTTAATGCTTTCTTCCATATTCGCTGCCATCAGCTGTGTCTGTGAGGCATGCGCCTTGATGGCTGCAACTTTCCTGTCTGCAACCGCACTGACGTCATTGACAACATCAGCCTGGCCGATTTCTTCCTCGCAGTTATTGGCGAATGCGACACAGTGAACGTTCGGACGCTTGTCAGCAGGCAGCTCTTTTACGGCACGGATCACAGCAGCGCCTGTTGCGTCATGATCCGGGTGCACAGCGTATCCCGGATAGAACGTGATGATGAGGGAAGGGTTGGTCTCACCAATGATGACTCCGAGTCTGTTCGCGAGCTTTTCTTCATCCTCAAACTCCACGGTTTTATCCCGGTACCCCAGCATTCTTAAGTCCTGGATGCCCAGAACCCTGGCTGCTTCCTCCAGCTCTTCTTTGCGGATTTTCGGCAGAGTTTCCCTGGTGGCAAAAGGGGGATTACCCATATTGCGCCCCATTTCTCCGAGCGTCAGGCATGCGTAGGTGACAGGTGTGCCGTTATCGTTATGTAAGGAAATCGTTCCTGAAACGCCAAATGCTTCATCGTCCGGATGTGGGAAGATGACGAGTACATGTCTTTCCTTTTCCATCATGGTCGTGCTCCTTTCCATTTGATGTCCTCTGAGCCCTGTTTATTCAAAAGGTGTTTCACTAATTTGCAGGGCGACTGCAAGCTTGCCGCTGAAATCGTGGCCGGCTAAAAGGAGCCTGTCTTGTTCATCGACTTCAAAGTGGGTAATTCCTTCAGCATACACCCAGCCAAAATTCATTTTCAATCCAACCCGGTAAGGGCCTTTTCCGGTGATTTTTCCATGCTCATATACCAATTTGGCATTGCGGATATAGGCGCCTGAAGAAAAGAAGCTTTCATCAAAATGGGAAGCATACGCCCCATTCGTTGTTTCCAGATGAATAAAGACCTCTTTATTGGCAAGGCGGTCGATCTCTTTTTGCACATGTTCTATCACTGCTGGTTCCACTCTATAGTCCCCCTTCCGTGTTATCTTCATATCTTCGTCTGAGACGGCATTTATATTTTTATCTTACTAAAAAAAGAAATGAAAAGCGAAAAAGTAATCTCAATGAAGACTGCCAAATAGATATAACGGCGAAAAATTTATATTATCCGCGGGAAAATCAATATATCCGCTAAATCCCCGTTTTATACGCGAAACCGCCAATTTCAAAAAAACAGAGCCCCATTCGGACTCTGTTCCATCATGCTTATTCTGACTCCAGACGGCCTGCACCAAATTTGCGGTACGCGCCAGGCATCGTAGGGCCAACATACTCATTTAATTTGAAGCCATGGTTGATAGCAGCCGTAATGAATTCCTTCGCAGTCTGAACCGCTTCTTTGACAGGCTTGCCTTTCGCGATTTCTGCTGTGATCGCAGAGGAGTAGGTGCAGCCTGCGCCATGAGTGTAAGTCGTTTCAACGCATTCGCTTTCATAAAGAGTGAACTCTTGTCCATCATATAGAAGGTCAACGGCTTTTTCATGCTGCAGCTTGCTTCCGCCCTTGATTAATACATACTTCGCACCAAGTTCATGAATTTTAACAGCTGCTTCCTTCATGTCCTCCACAGTCTTGATCGGACCTGTTTTAGCCAGCTGCCATGCTTCAAATAAATTTGGTGTTACTACTGTTGCAAGCGGTACAAGTAAATCTCTTAATGCTTCATTCAATTCAGGATGAATCGGCTCATCCTCACCCTTGCATACCATGACAGGATCGATAACAACATGATCCAGGCTGTTTTCTTTAATGGTCTTTGCCGCAATTTTAATCACTTCTTCAGAACCCAGCATGCCTGTTTTCATTGCATCGATTCCTGTAGAAATAATCGTTTCAATCTGTGTTTCCAAAATGTCTGTAGAAATCGGGAAAACGTTGTGGCTCCAGTTATTTTTCGGATCCATCGTCACAATTGTAGTCAGCGCAGTCATCCCGTAAACGCCAAGCTCCTGGAATGTCTTAAGATCAGCCTGGATGCCGGCGCCGCCGCTCGTATCCGAACCTGCAATGGTCATAACTTTTTTCATTGTCATATGCTTAATTCCTCCTTGAAATGCTGCTGGATATCTTTTTCTAATTATAACAATAATTGAAAAGGGTAAAAACTATAACGGACTGCAGATAGCATTAAGTTAACCGCTCCTTCAGGCAAAAATACAGCGCGATATTACCTGAACGCACATAAAAATAGCTATGCGCACATAAATCGAGCTTATTCGCACGTAAAAAAAATTTATCCGCACATAAACTTTGTCTATCCACACATAATGGAATTTCTGATTTGCTCAACGTCACAATTTTGCCACCTCCAGAGGCCTTCATAAAAGAAACAAGCCGGAATTGATGATAAAATAAATAGATAACGATATGCTACATCGAAAGACGGTGAGGAAAATGAGCAGTACAGGCATCATTTTGGCAGGAGGGCATTCAAGCCGGATGGGGGAGAATAAAGCCCTTCTGAAAATTGGCGGCAAAAGGGTTATTGAACGAATCGCCGATCAGCTGTCATCTATATTGCCCCATATCATCATCGTAGCCAATAAACAGGAGGATTATCGGTTTCTTGGCCTTCCCCTTGTGAGCGACCGCTGGAAAGAGAAGGGGCCTCTTGCAGGAATTCATGCCGGCCTGTCTGAATCCGGGACACAAAACAATTTAATTGTGGCATGCGATATGCCATTCATATCCGGGGAGCTTGCCAGGCTTCTGCTTGAACAGCTGAATCAGCATCAGGCATCCGTACCTGAAATTGAAGGGCAGCTTCACCCGCTTTTTGCAGCATACCGAAAGGATGCAAAAGATGCAGCAGAACGGGCATTGGGGGAAAATAAGCTGCGGATCCGCCAATTCCTGCAGGATATAGATGCTGCAATCTTGAAGGAGGATCAGCTTAAAGAGATGGGATTTTTATATAAGAATGCTCATTTTTTTAACATGAACCGTCCTGAGGAATACCAGCTGGCACTGAAAATGGCTGAAGATGCCTCAAAATAAGGATACATTCATTTCCATTCCAGCTCTGTCTATGTCAAAATCAAATAAAACGAGGTGATTCCATGAAATTTGAGATTTCTAAAGACCCGATCGATATCCAAAGTGTGATCGATAAAGTGGTGCAGCGGGAAGCGGGAGCGATTACGACCTTTATCGGAACAGTCCGTGAGCTGACACATGGCAAAAAAACACTTTACTTAATATATGAAGCGTATGAATCAATGGCTGCGAAAAAACTGGAGCAGATCGGAAACGAGATAAAGGAGCGCTGGAATGGGGCAGAGGTAGCAATTACCCACCGGACAGGCAAACTGGATATCACCGATGTAGCGGTGGTCATTGCAGTTTCCACTCCACACCGTGCGGATGCTTATGAAGCAAACCGCTATGCAATTGAAAGAATTAAAGAAATTGTGCCGATCTGGAAAAAGGAACACTGGGAAGATGGCGAAGAATGGATCGGAAACCAGCTGGAAACAGTGGCATACCCAAAAGGAAAACCGGAGGCGGAGGATTTACATGAATAAAATTATGTTTTTTGCCCATTTGCGGGACCGTGTTGGAGAAGAGTCTGTGACAAAGGATGTCGGCGGCAAAACAATCTCTGAGCTGAAACAGATGCTTGAGGAAAATTACGAGCTGAAGCTTGATTCAGTCATGGCAGCTGTGAATGAAGAATTTGCTTCAGATGATGAAGTCATTCAGAACGGAGATACAATCGCCTTTATTCCTCCAGTCAGCGGAGGATGATGGCAGCTTCAAGAGAGGAGGGGCCGCATTGTCTGAAAGGTATTCACGCCAGACTTTGTTTCCGCCTATTGGAAAAGAGGGTCAGGATAAAATCCGCTCCAAGCATGTGGTGATTGTCGGTGCCGGCGCTCTCGGCTCGGGAAATGCGGAATTAATGGCGCGTTCAGGTGCCGGCAAACTGACAATCATTGACCGGGATTATGTCGAGGAAAGCAACCTGCAGCGCCAGCAGCTTTTTGCCGAAAGCGACGCCTTAGAAAAAATGCCCAAAGCGGCAGCAGCAGAAAAACGGCTAAAACAGATTAATAGTGAGGTCGAAATCCGCTCAATTATTGGCGACGCTACTCCGGAAAAGCTGGAAGAGCTTGCGGAAGGGGTGGACCTGATTCTGGATTCGACTGATAACTTTGAAACCAGGATGGCCATTAATGATATCTCTCAAAAATTTAATATTCCATGGATTTATGGAGCCTGTGTCGGCAGCTTTGGCATGAGCATGACCATCATTCCCGGGAAAACGCCATGCATGAATTGCTTATTGAAAAAGATTCCGATCCAGGGGATGACCTGTGATACAGGAGGAATTATTGCCCCAGCTGTGCAAATGGTCGTCGCCCATCAGGCAGCTGAAGCGCTGAAAATTCTGGCTGAGGACTGGGAAGCCGTGCGTACCGCTATGGTCAGCTTTGATTTATGGCGAAACCAATACACAAGCATGAAGGTGTCAAGAGCGAAAGATGAGGGCTGCTTATCTTGCGGAACAGAAAGAACGTATCCTTATCTGCAGCCGGAAAACATGATGAAATCCACTGTTCTCTGCGGAAGGGATACTGTTCAGATCCGTCCGCCAAAGGAGCAGGAAATCGAATTCGCTGAAATCGCACGGCAGCTGAAAGCACTTGGCTTCCAGGTGAAGGGCAATCCGTATTTGCTTTCCGTCGAAATGAAGGAGCAGCGCCTTGTCCTCTTTAAAGACGGACGCGCCCTTATTCATGGCACAAAGGATTTAGCTCAGGCGAAGTCCATTTATCAGCGGATTATGGGTTAGAAAACTAGTGCTTTTTCATTATATATATGCCCCTTCCTTTTTTGTAAAATAAAGACAAAAAGACAGAAGAGGTTAACAATGATTACATTCATGTATTTTTTCGGGTATTTGTTTGACCAGCTGCTGGTCAATTTTATAGGGCTGGTTTTGATCCTTTACAGCTTTATCATTCCGGTTACCCCTATGTATAAAACAAAGCGTCCTTCAGATTTAATCGTGCATATAAGCCGGATTCTTTTCGCTATCATTCTCCCATTCCTGAACTTTTTCTACTTTTTATTCAATAGTGGAGACTGGGCGACAGGTGCCGGCATTACAGCGCCGGAGCATTTCAGCACGTTCATCTGGCTTCAGGCAGGTCTGATTGTGCTGCCTGAACTGGTTTTTTTCATCCTGTCAAAAGTTAATGTAACCAGAGTCTGGTGGTATGTGCTTTACCCTGTATTGCTTATTGGGTTATGGGTCTTGATGTTTTAAGGGCACAAAAAAAGCGATGAAGAATCTTCATCGCTTTTTCATACTGTCTAGCTCCAGCGCCTACCCCCTCGATGTGTCGGGGATGGGCAAGGCGCCTCCGTTTTTCAAGTTATTTCACTTCGTCTGTACCAACAATAACTAACTTGCCTTCGTCCAAAACTTTTTCATATTGTTCTGCTTCTACTGTCGTTAAACCAACAGATTCAAACTTTGAACGAAGCTCATCTCCGCGCTTTTTGAATACGTTGCCGACAGAATCGAATAAACCCTGCTCTTTCATGCCTACTTCACCTGTATCCGTAGCGTCAGAAAGGTGCTCGGAACGATCCTTGTCATGTGCGAAAATATAGATGTTCTCCTTATTGAATCCCTGGCTTTGCAGCAGTCCAATCGTATCAGTAGCCTGTACACCATTTTCAACAACTTCAACTTTATACATATATAACATCCTCCTTAAAAGATTTGCAGATTTATTTAAATGGCAGCCTGTCCTGCCGTTATATTTAATACATATCCGTTCTGAAATTTTTTAAACATGTATGCAAAAAATGAAAGATTATGCCATGATAACCAATGGGTAGTAAGAGTACATATAGACTTTTCAAATAAGAGGAGGGAGTGTTGGCAGATGAAGCGAGTCTTAAGAAATGACTGGCAGGAGATTTTGGCAGAGGAATTCGAGAAACCCTATTATCTCCATCTTCGTGAATTTTTAAAAAGAGAATATGAGGAGCAAACCATTTATCCGAGGCAGGAGGATATTTTCAATGCTCTCCAATATACAGCTCATAAAGACGTAAAGGCAGTGATATTGGGGCAGGATCCTTATCATGGGCCCGGGCAGGCACATGGATTAAGCTTTTCGGTTCAGCCTGATGTAAAGCTGCCACCATCACTGAAAAATATATTCAAGGAAATGCAGGATGACCTGGGCTTCGAGGTGCCAAACAATGGCTATCTATTAAAATGGGCTCAAGAAGGAGTGCTGCTCTTAAATACCGTTCTGACCGTCCGGAAAGGGCAGGCGCACTCGCATAAGGGGAAAGGGTGGGAAATTTTCACCGACACAGTCATACAAAAACTGAATGAAAGGGAAAAGCCCGTTGTGTTTATTTTATGGGGAAAACCGGCTCAGGAAAAAGAAGTTCTGGTTGATGCTTCTAAACACTATATAATAAAATCGCCGCATCCAAGTCCATTTTCGGCAAGGAAAGGGTTCTTTGGCAGCAGTCCATTTTCAAGGACGAATGAGATATTACAAGAGCTTGGGGACGAGCCCATTGACTGGAAGATTCATGATCTCTGATTCTATTCGTCATGTTTCACGTGAAACATACCGTTTCGTGTAAGAGAATAAGAGAAGTGCTCGAAATATGCTCTGTTCGAGAAGGGAAAGATAAATGAGTTCACAGAAAATCGATTGTTTTAAATGCAAATATTTCTATGTTACATGGGACCGGAACCACCCAAAAGGATGCAGGGCTTTTCAGTTTAAACTGTCTAGCTCCAGCGCCTACCCCCTCGAGGGTCAGGGGTGGACAAGGCGCTTCCGCTTTTCTTAAAACCAGACAGATGACCTCTCTCGAAGTTTTTCGGGCATCCGGTCATCCTTTGTTTGCGTTTTGAAAAGAAAAACTGATAAACTTTATATGACCGGTAACATAGGCCATTTTTTATAAAAAGAATGCAGCATTTTTTTGAACTTCGGGAATGTACAGCGGAAGCAGCCTGATCCCTGAGGGTCGCTGCGGGCACAAGGCACTTGTGCTTTTCTTACAGAAAGAGGTGTAGAGAATGAATATCTCTGTTCAGAAGCTTTTAGGGAAGATGGAAAAGGAATTGCTGGAAGCGAAAAGCAGCTCTTCAGACGCCAGAATAAGAGAAAGAGTGCAGGCGATCAAGTCATTATGCGAGCTTGTTTTGGAAGAGTCGGATACCGGAAGTGTGTCTGCTGCCTCTTCTATTAGCCATACATACAATACACCGCCACCGGCTCAGACAGCAGGGATGCAGACAAAGAGAATGCAGATGGATGATGAGGCAAACGGCGATTCATTATTCGATTTTTAATAAAACGATAAGAGGTGCAGGGGACTATGAAGCTATTTATTATAATTGGAGCCATTAATGCTTTTTTAGCAGTTGCATTAGGTGCGTTCGGGGCGCATGGGCTTGAGGGAAAAGTGGAGCCGAAGTATTTGGAGATATGGAAAACAGGTGTAACCTACCAGATGTTCCACGCAACAGGCATTTTGATTATTGGCATCCTGCTTGGCAAATTGCCGGCGACATCTTTATTATCCTGGTCAGGCTGGCTGATGCTGATCGGCATAATCCTTTTCTCAGGAAGCTTATATGTTTTAACATTAACAAAAATCAGTGTGCTGGGTGCCATCACCCCGCTTGGCGGAGTCTCATTCCTTGCGGCTTGGGTGCTCTTGATCATTGCGGCGGTAAAATATCTATAATAGAAATGGAGCTTTGACGGGGTGTCAAAGCTCCATTTTCATTATCTAGGAGAGTACTGCGACATCCCTTGCCCTCCGCCAAACGGATATTCATATTCTATTTCTTCATCAAACGTTACATAGTCTAAGTAGATCATTGGAAGGAGGATACGTTGGCCTGTTTGAGGGTCGCTAAGAATTAAGTGATCCCGTCCGGCCGCTTCAATGATGCCTTTGAATATTTTAGCGTTCCATTCCGTATTGTTTTCGAATGTTGCATAAACAGTCGCGAGTTTTCCTCTGTTCAGGCGAAGAATATTTTCGATGTAGGATTGTTCAAGCGGGAGCATGCCTGGAATAGAAGGAGCAGCTGCAGGTGCACCCATGCCGCCGGCGCCTGTACCTGCACCTGGAAACATTCCGCCCGAGCTAGCACCCGGAACTGTTCCGCCTGTTTGAGCAGGCTGAAACTGCGGCTGGCTCTGGAAGTTTTGCGGCATTTGAGTGCCGTCCGTGTAACGCTGCTGCTGGTAACCATAAAAAGGGTATTGACCATAATTTGATTGACTCAATGTTTTCCCTCCTAATAATTATAATAGCCATTTCTATCCGCATTTTTGCCATGGACTGTCGAAAGTCCTGCGGGTTGAATTTTAAAATAGAAACTCACTATTTCATTACTATGAAGGGGCATGTTTATTTATGACCTGTGAAAAAAGAAAAACTCCCAGCAGAGTGGGAGTTTTGGTGATTAAACGTGAAGGAACTTTTCAACTTTATCCTCTTCAAGGATGTTTCCGACGAAGAAAGAGCCGAATTCGCCGTAGCGGGCACTGACTTCATCGAAGCGCATTTCATAAACAAGCTTTTTAAATTGAAGAACATCATCAGAGAAGAGGGTAACGCCCCATTCGTAATCATCGAAACCGACTGAACCTGTGATGATCTGCTTTACCTTTCCTGCATACTGGCGACCGATCATGCCATGGCTGCGCATCATATTGCGGCGGTCTTCCATCGGCAGCATGTACCAGTTGTCATTGCCCTGGCGGCGCTTGTCCATTGGATAGAAGCAGACATGCTTCGCTTTTGGAAGCTCAGGGTAAAGGCGAGCCAGGATCTGCGGATTCTGGTATGGATCTTCTCCTGCCGGCAGGTAGTTGCTCAGCTCGACAACAGAAACATATGAATGAGCCGGAATCGTGAATTCAGCTAATTTGGTTTTGTTGAATTCGTTTTCAATTTCATTTAACTCTTCCATTGTAGGCCTTAAGATCATCATCATAAAATCAGCTTTTTGGCCGACAATTGTATAAAGGGCATGGCTGCCGTTTTTCCCGCTTTGTGTTGTATTCCACTTGTCCACTAGGGCCATAAATTCGTGGATCGCTGCCTGACGCTCTTCGCTGGGAGCCATTTTCCAAGTTGTCCAGTCAACTGTGCGGAAGTCATGTAAACAATACCAGCCATCAAGCGTTACTGCTGCTTCACTCATTATAATCACTCCTAATATGTACTAAAATTCTCATCATTACTATAACATAGTTTCTCCAATTAACATGTGTACAAAACTTGAAATGTTGGAATTCAGGCAGGGTGACAGGCACCTATACCAATTTGCCGAACTGGTATAGGTGCCTGTCACCGCAAAATCCCGTTTACAAAGCGGACATTATGGATATCTTAAAAAAGGTATGAAGATGGGCTATCAGAAGGATATTTATTATTGGAAATTTACCGAAAACAAAAACTTTTTAGTTGTAAACGCTAACAGCATGTGAACTCCTTGAAATTATTAGGATGAAGAGTATTCTAAGGGAGTATATAGGAGAATTTCTATTAAACTGAACGGAAAAATTATCGCCGTGGGAGGAATTAGCATGAGTGATTTATTCACAGTATTGAAAGAAAAAGTAACAGGGCAGAATTTAAGAATCGTTTTTCCAGAAGGACAGGATGAGCGCATTTTAGCGGCTGCGGGCAGATTGGCTGCAGAAAAAATCGTTACTCCGATCCTTGTTGGAAACATTGCAGAAATTGAAGCGAAAGCAAAGGACATGGATATCAGCCTGGATTCAGCAGAAATTTATGACCCAAATAACTTTTTAATGATGGATGAGCTTGTGGCTTCATTTGTTGAAAGACGCAAAGGCAAAGCGACAGAAGAAGATGCGCGCAGGATCCTTTTGGATGAAAACTATTTTGGAACCATGCTGGTCTACGCAAATAAAGCAGACGGCCTTGTGAGCGGTGCAGCCCATTCAACAGCTGACACAGTGCGCCCGGCTCTTCAAATCATTAAAACAAAAGAAGGCGTGCGCAAAACATCCGGTGTATTCATCATGGTCCGTGACGATGAGAAATATGTTTTTGCCGATTGTGCCATCAACATCTCGCCTGACAGCCAGGACCTGGCAGAAATCGCTATTGAAAGCGCGAAGACAGCCAGAATGTTCGATATCGAACCGCGTGTGGCCATGCTGAGCTTCTCAACAAAGGGCTCTGCCAAGTCTCCTGAAACGGAAAAAGTTTCGGCGGCACTTGAAGCGGCTAAAGTTCGCGATCCGCTATTGATCATCGATGGGGAATTCCAGTTTGATGCGGCATTCGTTCCATCTGTAGCTGAGAAAAAAGCTCCCGATTCACCAATCCAGGGAGATGCAAATGTATTTGTTTTCCCTAGCCTGGAAGCCGGAAACATCGGCTACAAAATCGCCCAGCGCCTAGGAAACTTCGAAGCAGTGGGACCAATCCTTCAAGGCTTGAACCGTCCGGTTAATGACCTGTCCCGCGGCTGCAACGAGGAAGACGTATACAAGCTTGCTTTAATTACTGCTGCTCAAGCATTGCATCAATAATACAGCAGCTTAGAAGCCGGTCCCTTGCGACTGGCTTTTTTGCTATAATGTATCTGTTATGGGCCTTTGGCCGATAAAGCTGTAGTTTTGGCCGTTAAATGGATACTAAATAGATAAATTCTGCCGATTTACTGGAAATATCGGCAAAAGGGGATCAAATGAAGATGAATTCGCTACAAGATTTGCTGATTCAGGAAGAATGGAGGGTCATTGACCAGTCTGCTGCGGGAATCCACTTAAATGCCCTGCATTCATTTGGGATGGATGATACGCTTTGTGCTTCTGTCGGGTCCGGTGCAGCGCCTGCAAGCGCGAGGACATGGGTTCACCATAATACGATCGTGCTTGGAATTCAGGATACAAAGCTGCCTTTCCTGAGTGAAGGAATCCATTTTCTAAAAAGCCAGGGATATGAAGTGATCGTTAGAAATTCCGGCGGCCTTGCCGTTGTCCTGGATCAAGGGGTCCTTAATATTTCGCTGATTTTTCCCGAAAGTGAAAAGGGGATTGATATAAACCGTGGCTATGATGCAATGTGGCTGCTCATTCAGGAGATGTTTTCCGATTTTCATATAGAAATAGAAGCGCGTGAAATTGTCGGCTCCTATTGCCCGGGAAGCTATGATCTAAGTATCGGGGGACAGAAGTTTGCCGGCATTTCGCAAAGGCGGCTGCGCAATGGCGTGGCAGTTCAGATTTATCTGTGTGTGGATGGCAGCGGTAGTGAGCGGGCAGATTTGATTGGCAAATTCTATTCTCTTGCTAAAAGAGAAGAACAGACGAAGTTCCTGTACCCTGAAATTCAGCCGGCTGTGATGGCATCCTTGTCGGAATTGCTGGGGACAGAGCTGACGGTTCAGGATGTGATGCTCCGCTTTTTGCAATCATTGAAAAAGAAAGCGGGCCGCCTCTATGCAGGGCAGCTGACAAATGTGGAAGCGGGCCTATTTGAAGCCTATTATCGCCGTGTGATAGAACGGAATGAGAAAGTACTTGGCAGCGAATAAATAAAAGAAGAGCCGCAGTCATGATCGATCTGCGGCCCTCCTTGAAAGGAATTGCTGCCATTTTCTCCTGCTCCCGCTGCCGGGAACACCTTTTTTATTTTGGAATTTTCAGCGTCTTAACTCCTGGGGAGGAAGGCGCTACCACTTTTCTATTCCGCTACTCTCTCCAAATTGCCGTTGCGGTCCATTTTAAACTTGGATGCAGGCCTTTCTTCTTCATCAAACAGAACAAAATTGCGGGCTCTGTTCATAATTTTCATCAGTGTCTCGTAATCTTCCTGAATGGTTACCGTATTCTGCTCCAATTCGCCGATTTTGCTCTCAAGCACTTCATTCCGGCTTCTTAGATCTGCATTTTCGCGCTTCAATCTTTCATTCTCATTCTTTAGTATATCAAGCTGAATGCCTGAATGATTCAATGTTTGCAAGTATGCGATAACGGTATCCATATCCAGCTGTGCAGGCGGAGTATAAACCGGCTCTGAATAGGTGTAGGATGAGACCGTTTCTGTTTGGGAGTGCACTTCATCCTCTGTGCGCTCCTCGTAAAAATCAGCCGGTGACGGCTGTACAATTGCATTTGTCTGAATTGGCGCTGCTTCAACCTCCTGCATAGTTGGGACTGGCGGAGAGTATAAGAGTTTCTTTTTGCCGCCCTGATCCTTTCCTAGCATTCTTTGTCTCTGCTTGCGCTGTTTCTTGGCTAACTGAAGCGCTTTTTCATACTGGTGCCTTACCACAGCGTTCCAGCGGAATCCGCATGCCGCAGAGGTGCGGTTCAGCTTGTCTCCAACTTCCTCAAAAGCGTTTAACTGAGTGCTGCCTTCCCTCACATGCCGTAAAACGGTTTCTGCCAGCAATAAATCGTTTTCATCTGTCCAAGCGTCCTGACGTACTTTCATGTAACCTCAACTCCCTAAATTATTTCTTTTTGCTGTTGCCTTAGTTAAAGGATGGACATACTTGGCAGATTTTATACAAAGGTGATTAAAAGGATAGTAGATTTTTTTAAAATTTTATTTTTCGCTAGATACGTATGGCGGTTTTGTGGAGATTACTAAGATTCACCACTCAAGTTAATGATTACACCTTGCAATAGAGCTGGATAAGTTTTAAAATAGCCTGTAGCAGTTGGCAGGGCAGTCCTTTTAATCTGAATAGGAATGCCGTGCAGCGGACATGCTTTAACGAAGAAGATGACCAGGCGCGAAATGCGCGGATAAAGCTCCCGGAACGGGGAGCGCACAATATAAAAGATTGACCGCAGAAAGGGTTGTAATAAATGGCAAACGAATTTCGTGTTTGCGACGATTGTCAGGCTGTAAATCTGAAGACATTGATACCTCGATTAAAAGAGATAGATCCTGAAGCAAAAATTGATGTTGGCTGCCAGTCCTATTGCGGGCCAGGCCGCAAAAAAACATTTGCTTTCGTCAATAACCGTCCCCTTGCCGCACTGACGGAAGAGGAATTGATGGAGAAAATTAATAAAAAGCTGAAAAAATAAAGATCACCCTGACTTCTGTCCTGAGGTGATTTTATTTTTTACCTGAGTTTATGATTGAGCTCTGATTGGTAAATAGACTTAGGAGGCAAAATTGTTTTTAGAAAAGTCGAAAAATATTTCTGGAGCAGATGATTGGTGTATCGCGGTTTCTGTCGAAGAGCCATGAAAAACAGAGAATTTTATGATGAATTGACACCGTAATCGGGATATAATAGGTATACGCCAGAAATTGGGAACAACAGGTTCGGAAAGTGTGGAAACAGGAAAAGCGGAGGGTACGGAATGGCATATTCAGCGGAAAAGTTAAGTGAGGAAAAAGTATTTAAAGATCCCGTTCATCGGTACATACACGTCAGGGATAGAGTGATCTGGGATTTAATCGGGACCAAAGAGTTTCAGCGTCTTAGAAGAATAAAGCAGCTCGGAACAACTTATTTAACCTTCCATGGTGCTGAGCATAGCCGCTTTAACCACTCGCTCGGAGTTTACGAGATTGTGCGGCGCATTTCCGATGACGTCTTTTTTGGCAGGCCGGAATGGGATGACGAAGACCGCATCCTGACCTTATGCGCTGCACTACTCCACGATTTGGGGCATGGCCCGTTCTCACACTCCTTTGAAAAAGTATTCGATCTTGATCATGAACATTATACTCGGGCGATCATTCTCGGCGATACCGAGGTTCATCAGGTGCTCACAAGGGTAAGTGCCGATTTTCCGCAAAAAGTGGCAGATGTGATTGCCAAAACTTCTAAAAATAAGCTGGTGGTCAGCCTGATTTCCAGCCAGATTGATGCGGACCGGATGGATTATCTGCAGCGTGATGCTTATTTTACCGGCGTCAGCTATGGCCACTTTGACATGGAGCGGATCCTGCGTGTCATGAGGCCGCGGGAAGACCAGGTCGTGATCAAGCAGAGCGGGATGCATGCTGTTGAGGATTACATTATGAGCCGGTACCAGATGTATTGGCAGGTTTATTTCCACCCGGTTACACGCAGTGCCGAGGTGATCCTGACCAAAATCCTTCATCGTGCGAAAGATTTGCATGAACAGAAATACAGGTTTAAATATGATCCCATCCATTTTTATTCTTTATTCAATGGTGAAATTACTCTTGAAGATTATATAAAGCTCGATGAAGCTATTATTCTTTATTATTTTCAGATGTGGCAGGAGGAAGAAGATCCAATACTGAAAGATCTCTGCTGCCGATTTATGGACCGGAATTTATATAAATATGTGGAATTCGACCCGGCGAAAGAGTATAAGAAGCTGGCAGAGCTGTCAGCTTTGTTCAAAAAGGCAGGCATCGATCCGGAATATTACCTGGTCGTCGATTCTTCATCTGATTTGCCTTATGATTTTTACCGTCCGGGCGAGGAAGAAGAAAGACTGCCGATCCATTTGCTGCTGAAGAATGGGGATATCCGCGAGCTTTCCCGCGAATCGGAGATCGTGGATGCCATTTCAGGGAAACGACGCACTGATCATAAGCTGTACTATCCGTCTGATTTTATTGCAGACGACAGCAAAAAGCCAAACATTAAAAAACAGATTAGAACGCTGCTGGAAATCGATTAAGACTACATAATTGGTTTTCTATAGATACGGGAAAAAACGGAGTAGGAGATGAAGAGCTTTGTTAAAGGATCACGCCAAACTAATGCACGCCATTGCAGTCTCTGATGAAATCGTGGGACGGAAAAAGCTGCAGAAAATGATTTATATCGCCAAAAACATCGCATTTCCCTTTCAGGAAAGATTTCAATTTCACTTTTACGGACCATATTCGGAAGAATTGACATTAAGGGTTGAAGAACTCTGCAATATGGGATTCTTAAACGAAGTAAAGGAAAAAAAGGGCGGCTACTATCAGTATCGATACACACTTACTGAAACCGGCAAGGAATTTTTGGACATTAACGCTGTCGATATGCCCAGCCTCCAGGACTGCCTGCATGATATGAACGGCCAGAATGCAAGATTCCTTGAACTCGTCTCAACGGTCCTTTATTTTAACGACCTCCCAAAAGAAGAAGTGAAAGAAAAAGTCTTTACCCTAAAAAGCAAACAGCGATACACGGATGAAGAAGTGGAACAGGCATATCAATATATTGAAAGCTTAAGAGAAAAAGCCGGGCTGCATTAACGCCTGGCTTTTCTTTTTTGCTGAATTTCTGAAAGGAAGTCTTCCGCACATAAATCGGAGCTATCCGCACATAATTTTTTTTATCTGCAAGTAAAATGGTGCTATCCGCACATAAAAAAATTTATCCGCACATAAAAAGCGTCTGGATGAGAAAAATCCATAAAAAAAAGCAGTTTCCGTATGGAAAACTGCCCTTAATAAGAAAGTTTACTGATCGCTTAAGCGTTTTCCACCGACAGCATAGTGATTTTTGGACATTTCTTCGATAAATACGACAATTTTATCTTCAGGTGCCCCAGTCGTTTCGCTTACTGCAGCTGTTACTCTTTCAGCGAGCGCTTTTTTCTGTTCTTCAGTGCGTCCTTCAAGCATTTTAACGGTTACGTATGGCATTTTCTTTTCCTCCTCACTATGTATGCTTGTATTTTTCCACTTTTTCTCGCAATGTGCAAGTCTGATTCCCTTTGCTCAGGCGTTCATGTATACTTTTAGGTAAATAGCATCGGCTTTTCCTACATAGTATGTATAAATAAAGCCTGGCTTTTCAGCCGGCAGGAGAGGGAGTTTTGGCATTTGGAACAATTTTTGGCATTTTCTCTCAGGGAGATTCCCTATGTCGCGGTAACGTTGATGATCGCCTTTACGGTCCATGAATTTGCCCATGCTTATGTGGCTTATAAGTTTGGAGATCCCACAGCAAAAAATCAGGGCAGATTAACTCTAAATCCCATGCAGCATCTGGATCCGATTGGAACAATCCTGATTTTTATTGCCGGTTTTGGATGGGCCAGGCCAGTACCGGTCAACCGTTTCTTTTTCAAAAATCCGAAGCTTGCCGGGATATCTGTCTCAATTGCGGGACCGATATCCAATCTGGTGATGGCTGTCCTGGGCTTTTTTATCTGGTATGCCCTAGCCGGTACAGGACTCGCTGCTTCGTTTCCAGCGTTTGTGGCAGATTTCCTTAATATCTTTATTCAGCTGAATTTAGTGCTGTTTGTATTCAACCTGCTGCCGTTTCCGCCGCTTGATGGCTACAGAATTATTGAGGATCTGGCACCAGCCCATATTCGCCCGAAAATGACTCAGTTTGAGGCGTATGGGTCCGTTATTTTCCTTATTCTTGTCATTACACCGCTGGATCAATACACCATCCAGCCAATTTTTAACACCGTTTTGCCAGTGCTGGCGAGCGGCCTAAATGATTTTTTCTATGAAATATTTATGACATAATAATAAGAGCCTAATATTTGCTTAGGAGGACTTGAAATGGAAGAAAAAAAGAAAAAGAAGGTTGATTTTAATATAATCAAGAGCGACCCGACTGAAGGACATGGCGGATTTGGGGTCGGGACTCTGAGCCTTGATAATGTAACACCGGTTATTATTGATGTGGATGCCGGGGAGGCGTCAATTGAAGTGGGCGCCATGCATGCTCGCAGTCCTGTTGAAAAAGGCATCAAGTTTTTGAAAAGCAAAGAGGAAGTGCCAAATGGGAAGCCGTACTGGCTAATTTGGGTCACCATAGACCGCAAAGAGGGCGGCGCTTATTATGCAGGTGTTACAGCATGTGAGATGACAGTCGACAGAGAAATCCGCCGGGGCTACAAATCGCTGCCAGAGCATGTGAACCGCATGGATAAATCGATTAAAAGACACATCATTGTAGATCATATGGATGAGAAATCCAAAAAAGTGCTGGCAGATTTCCTGAAAAATCATGACGCAGGCATGTGGGAAAGATCGGCGGAACGGCTAAAAACAGATTTACAAGCCATTTAGAAAAAAAGTCTAATTTTGTGACGAAATTGTGACATTTTTTTGACGTGATTTTCTAACTACTTGTACAATTCCAATAAAAAAAGTAAACTATTTAACAGTGTGAAGGCACAATATAGCACTAGGACACGAAAAACCCCGGGATTCGGACCCCGGGGTTTTTCAATGTAAAAAGACAGGCACCTATACCATTTTTATTAGTGGTATAGGTGCCTGTCACCATTACGAAGCCCACCGAAACAGTTTCTTATACCAAGGTGTCTCGGGCTTCTTTTCAGGCTCCTCGATTTTCTTCTCATCTTTATGGCTCAAATGGTCTGTACAGTATTCCGCAGGTTCTGTGCCTTCTGCGAAATAGGTTAGGCGCTTGACCGGGCAGTTTTCCCCGGCAATTTTCCCGTTGGCTGGATCAATGTAGACGCCGACTGTATCTTTGGGCGCTTTGAATTCCTTGGCCGGCTTTCCTTTATGGGCTTCCTCCATAAACCGGATCCAAATATTTTTGGCATACGTTTTGTCAACTGTTTTTGTAATGACCTGGCCTTTGTCATAGCCGGTCCATACCGCAGTGACCAGCTGTGGTGTAAAGCCGGCCATCCAGCTGTCTGTTTCTGTTGAACCGGACTTGCCGGCGTACGGGCGTGTCATGTCGTTGATGACTGTGCTTCCCGTTACCTGGGCATAGCCGTTCAGCTTCCGGTCAAAAATACCTGTCATCATATGGGTCATAACGAAAGCAAGGTCAGGCTTCAGAACCTTCATCTGAAATGGCTCCTGCTCGTAGATAACTTCGCCTTTATGGTTCTCCACACGCTTAATCAGTACCGGCGAGACCTTTTTCCCTCCATTGGCGAACATGCTGTAGGCGTTCGCAAGCTCAATGACTCTCATACCGGATGTGCCGAGTGCAAGGGACGGTACCTTCGCCATTTTAGAGGTAATGCCAAATTTCTTGGCTGTATTGACAAGCGTCTCTTCTCCTAAAAATAAATGAGTCTTCACCGCATAGACATTGTCAGATAGAGCAAGGGCCTGGGCCATTGTGATTTCGTCATCCGCATACTTGCTGTTGAAGTTATGCGGTGTATAGTCCGGCGTACCGTCTTCAAACCGAAAAGTCGTCTGCTCGCTCCGGATTGGAGTGGAGGGGGTGAAGCCCTGCTCCAATGCCGCGTAATAGAGAAGCGGCTTTATCGTCGATCCGGGCTGCCTGACTGCCTGGACTGCCCGGTTAAATGGACTTTCCTCATAATCACGTCCGCCAACCATTGCTTTCACATACCCGTTTTTCGGATTCATGGCCACAACTCCGACCTGAATCTCCGAGTCTTTTGAAATAAGCTTATTTATTGTTTCTTCCGCGATTTCCTGTTCCTTCAGATTCAAAGTGGTATAAACCTTCAATCCGCCCAGTTCAATTGTGCGGTCATCCAGCTTCAGCTGTTTTTTAAGGGCATTGCGGACAGCGTCCTGAAAATACGGGGCTGTTTTCGATCGTGGATGCATGTGCTCACCAACCAGCTCAAGCTCTTCCGCCGCCGCGAGATCAGCTTCTTTTTGGCTGACAAGCCCGTTCTTCACCATCGTCTGCAGAATCACTTTCTGACGCTGATCTGCTTTTTCTGCTGATGCAAATGGCGAGTAGATGCCAGGACCCTTAGGGATGCCGGATAAAATCGAAGCCTCAGCCAATGACAGCTCACTTGCATCCTTCCCGAAATAGAACTGGCTTGCTGCCTGCGCGCCGTAAGCTCCATTGCCGTAATAAATCGTATTTAAATAGCCTTCGAGGATTTCCTTTTTCGTATAATTCATCTCCAGCCTAATGGTATAAAAAGCCTCAAGCAATTTCCGCTTCCAGGTTTTTTCATGTTCAAGGAACAGGTTGCGGGCATACTGCTGGCTGATGGTGCTGGCGCCCTGAACTTTGGCCATTGCCTTTATATCAGCGATGGCGGCACCTGCGATTCTTTTATAATCAAATCCATTGTGCTCGAAAAAATTCTTATCCTCTATCGAGACCGTCGCATCAATCAAATGCGGGCTGATGTCATCAAGTGGGGCCCAATAGCGTTTTTGGCCGTTGTGGCTTTCTCCGATAACCGTGCCATCATCCGAGAAAAATAAAGTTGATTGCGGAACGGCAAGCGGCGGAGGCCCTAAGATTTTGGCATATACGAGAATGCCTCCGATCATCACTGCGGCTATAGCCATTCCTATTAAGCTAATAATGAGAACCGCACGCAAATATTTCATCGTTTTCCGAAAACGCTGATCTGTCATTAATTCCATATCAAGCACCCCCTATTTATCTGTTTCAAACTTTTTTATAGTGAAAAGTTAATGCAGTGCCAAGTGACCGAAAAGATAAAAAACTGACCGATAAACTGTCCAAACTGACCGATAAACTAGAAGTCTGACCGATAAAGACTCCAAAGTGACCGATAAAATTAAAAGCTGACCGATAAATGCAGCGAATTATCCAAATAATTTCCTAATAAGTGCTCTATGTATTCAGTATTGAAAAAACAGGAGGATTTTAAACATCTTTCTCTACTAATTAGCGAAATTTTTCTTGCAATTTTGCTAGATTCATCTATACTTTTTCTGTGTTTGTTATTTGCATGTTAGGGAAGTATAAAAGATGAAAATGCTTTTTGCTGCTCTTTAGTGATAATTCATTTTTTTATGGAAGGAATGATTAAAGAATGGGACTTTGGTTTACAGAGAAACAAACGGAGAACTTTGGCATTACGATGAAGGTAAAGCGTACTTTACATACAGAACAGACAGAATTCCAGAAGCTTGATATGGTGGAAACAGAAGAGTGGGGCAATATGCTTCTTCTTGACGACATGGTTATGACTTCAGTCAAGGATGAGTTTGTTTACCATGAGATGGTTGCGCACATTCCTTTGTTCACGCATCCAAACCCTGAAAACGTTCTTGTTGTTGGCGGCGGTGACGGCGGTGTTATCCGTGAAGTCCTTAAGCACCCAAGCGTGAAAAAGGCGACTCTGGTGGATATCGACGGAAAGGTTATTGAGTACTCAAAAAAATTCCTTCCTGAGATTGCAGGCAAGCTCGATGACCCTCGCGTTGATGTGCAGGTGGGCGATGGCTTCATGCACATTGCCGAAAGCGAAAATGAATATGACGTAATCATGGTGGACTCAACTGAGCCGGTTGGACCTGCGGTAAATCTATTCACAAAAGGCTTCTATGCTGGAATCTCTAAAGCCTTAAAAGAAGACGGCATCTTTGTGGCCCAGTCTGACAACCCTTGGTTCAAAGCGGACCTTATCCGCAACGTACAGCGCGATGTGAAAGAAATTTTCCCAATCACTCGTCTCTACACTGCGAATATCCCTACTTACCCAAGCGGAATGTGGGCATTTACAATCGGATCTAAAAAATACGATCCATTAGAAGTAAGCGAAGATCGCTTCCATGAAATCGAAACAAAATACTATACGAAGGAATTGCATAAAGCGGCATTTGTATTGCCTAAATTTGTTGCAGACTTAGTGAAGTAATGGACAGGCTGCTTTCTAAAGCAGCCTTCTTGAATACATAAAAAGTGAGGGATGACCTTGGTGCGTTTTGATGAAGCCTATTCAGGCAATGTGTTTATTAAAAGCCATCCTAGTTATGAGGAAAGTGAAGCGGTCATTTATGGAATGCCGATGGATTGGACGGTCAGCTATCGTCCAGGCTCCCGTTTCGGCCCTGGCCGCATCAGGGAAGTTTCCATCGGGCTTGAAGAGTACAGCCCATACCTGGACCGTGAGCTTGAAGAGGTAAAATATTATGATGCCGGCGATATTCCGCTGCCATTCGGAAATCCCCAAAAAAGCATCGATATGATTGAGGAGTTTATCGATCAGCTTCTGGCGGAGGATAAATTCCCGCTTGGCATGGGCGGAGAACATTTGGTTTCCTGGCCTGTGATCAAAGCAATGTACAAAAAATATCCGGATTTAGCGATTATCCATATGGACGCCCATACGGATCTTCGTGTGGATTATGAAGGGGAGCCATTATCCCATTCAACGCCAATCCGCAAGGTAGCTGATTTAATTGGGCCTGGCAATGTCTATTCTTTTGGCATCCGTTCTGGCATGAAAGAAGAATTCCAGTGGGCGAAAGAAGTCGGCATGCACATTTCAAAATTCGAAGTGCACAAGCCATTGAAAGATATTCTTCCTAAGCTTGCAGGACGTCCGGTCTATGTAACAATTGATATTGATGTTCTTGACCCTGCCCACGCGCCGGGAACAGGCACAGTCGACGCAGGCGGCATCACATCAAGAGAGCTTCTTGCTTCTATTCATGAAATTGCCTATTCAGATGTTAAAGTCGTTGGAGCTGACCTTGTAGAGGTTGCGCCCATCTATGATCCATCTGAACAAACGGCCAATACAGCCAGCAAACTGATCCGGGAAATGATTCTTGGATGGGTGAATAAAAAATAAAAGTGAAACTTTAATCAGTTGGGGAGTTTTTTATCCCCAACTGATTGTTAGTTGATCCAATCGTGCCTTTACGGGCAGTAGGCCCCCATTCATTCTTCTGAGTCTTGAATGGGGGCCTGCTGCCCGGTAGACTGCGATAAACGGGGACCTCGGTCTCCGTTTTTTTATTTGATAAAATTCGGGCGGTGCCTGCCACCCGCTCCTTGCACTTTCCCCATCAAGTATTTATACTTATATAGTTATATATGATGAAAAGGATGTGTTGCCGTTGTCCAGTCGCTCAGCGGAACAAATGCCTGTGAAGATTAATGTGAAGACAGATATTCGCAGCGGAGGCAGCAAAGAGACTTTTGAATTGACTGCTTTTGGCCGATACTATAGAAAAGATTCTGCCCGGTTCCTTCAGTATGATGAAATGATGGAAGAGGGAACAGTAAAGACGATCATAAAAATGTCCGATGCAGACGGACTGATTTTACGAAGCGGCGCCGTGAAAATGAGGCTCCCTTTCAGAATGAATAAAAAGCTCCGCGGCAGCTACGAGACGCCATACGGAGTGTTTGAGATGGGCACAGTGACCAAGCGGATGGTCCATCAATATGATGAAGAATCCGGCGAAGGTTCGATTGATATTTTATACGATTTGAAAATGCAGGGATCCCAGGCAGGTACATACCATTTGGCGATTACGTTTGAGGAGGAGAACAATGAACATAGTTGAGCAGGTGCAAGGCAAATTAAAGCAGGAAATTAAGGATGCGGTTGTTAAGGCTGGCTTGGCAGCGAAAGAGCAGATTCCGGATGTAATTCTGGAAATCCCGAAGGAAAAGGCGCATGGAGACTATTCCACGAATATGGCGATGCAATTAGCGCGTGTGGCTAAAAAAGCGCCAAGAATGATTGCAGAGGAGCTTATCGCTCATTTTGACAGCTCAAAGGCTTCCATTGAAAAAATTGAAATCGCCGGGCCTGGCTTTATCAATTTTTACATGAATAATTCTTATTTAACTGACCTGATTCCGGCCGTTCTGGAAGCAGGGGATCAGTACGGAGAAACAACGGTTGGAAACAGCCAGAAGATCCAGGTGGAGTTTGTTTCAGCTAACCCGACAGGGGACTTGCATCTTGGACATGCCCGCGGCGCAGCTGTCGGCGACTCCTTATGCAACATTTTAGATAAAGCCGGCTATGATGTTTCCCGTGAGTACTATATCAATGATGCCGGAAACCAGATTAACAATCTGGCTCTATCGGTTGAAGCGCGGTATTTCCAGGCTCTTGGCCTTGAAAAAGAAATGCCGGCTGACGGCTACCATGGCGAAGACATCATCGGCATCGGCAAAAAGCTGGCTGACGAGTACGGCGATAAGTATGTAAATGCGGATGAAAAAGAGCGTTTTGACTTTTTCCGTGAATACGGCCTGAAATATGAAATGGCGAAGCTGAAGCAGGATCTTGAAGACTTCCGCGTGCCATTTGATGTATGGTATTCTGAAACATCCCTTTATCATAATGGCAAAATCGACACAGCCCTGCAGGCATTAAAGGATAACGGCCACATTTACGAAGATGAGGGTGCAACCTGGTTCCGCTCAACTGCTTTCGGTGATGATAAAGACCGTGTTCTGATTAAAAATGACGGTTCTTACACATATCTGACTCCAGATATCGCTTACCATAAAGACAAGCTTGAAAGAGGCTTTGAAAAGCTGATCAACATTTGGGGCGCTGATCACCATGGCTACATCCCGCGCATGAAAGCAGCCATCCAGGCGCTTGGCTATGACCGTGAGGCGCTCGAAGTCGAAATCATCCAGCTTGTACACTTGTACAAAAACGGCGAAAAAATGAAGATGAGCAAACGTACCGGCAAAGCGGTAACGATGCGTGACCTTGTGGAAGAAGTAGGACTGGATGCAACACGCTATTTCTTCGCGATGAGAAGCGCAGATACGCATCTTGATTTTGACCTTGATTTGGCTGTATCACAATCAAACGAAAACCCCGTTTACTATGCCCAGTACGCACACGCGCGTATTTCCAGCATCCTGCGCCAGGGTGAAGAGCAGGGCATGTCTGCCGAAGCTGCAGATTACTCCCTGATTCAGGCGGAAAAGGAAATCGACGTTCTGAAGAAAATCGGCGAATTCCCGCAGGCTGTCGGCGAAGCTGCGCAAAAGCGCATGCCGCACAGAATCACGAACTATATTTATGAACTGGCTTCTACTTTCCACAGCTTCTATAATGCTGAAAAAGTACTGGATGCGGAAAATCCGGAAAGAACCAAAGCCCGCCTGGCATTAATCAAAGCGGTTCAGACTACTTTGAAAAACGCTCTGAAATTAATCGGTGTATCTGCTCCGGAAAAAATGTAAAACGCAAGGCTGGCACTTATTGGTGCCGGCTTTTTTCATGTTTTAGACGAAAAAGGGGAAGCTAAAGGCATATGTTTAAAGGGTGTAGTTAAACTGGTAAAACATAGTAAGCCACTATAGGAGGATCTCATGAAAATCGTTCTTTTATCCATACTTACAGGATTTCTTGTCGGATTTGTCTTTGCTTTCATGAAGCTGCCGATTCCCGCTCCGCCAGCTTTGCCTGGCATAATGGGGATTGTCGGCATTTACCTCGGGTTTAAAGCATATGAAGTGGTTCTGCCCTGGCTGCAGGGGATATTGAGATAGATTGGAAAAGGGTGTCCACATTATTTGGGGGCATTCTTTTTGTCTAAATGTGAACTTTACAAATAAATCCTGAATTTAGCAAATAAACCTTGGAAACCAGCAAACAAATCAGGAAAAATGCAAACAAACCTTGGAAACCTGCAAACAAATCAGGAAAAATGCAAACAAATCGGAAAACCAGGCAGCAAACCAAAAAGTAACGGGCAAATCCTCAGAAAATTAGTCAGCCAATCCGGAAAATCAGCAAAAAAATAATAAATTTGGCATACAATCCGCAAGTAAATCAAACTAAACTCCGCATTTTACATCGGGACGAGCATATCATGGTAGAAACCCTTCCGGAAAGGACATGCTCGCCCATGAAGCCACAATTGGCATCCTCTTTTTACGCAACCATTTCGATCAGTTTTTGGGGAGTCTCTTTTGTTTCAACCAAAGCTGTTTTGGATAAGCTGGACCCTTATACATTAATCATTCTCCGGTTTGCCATCGGGGCAGCTTTTCTGCTCCTTGTGCTTCTCTTAAAAAAATATCCGCTCCACATCCCGCTCAGATATATTCCCCATTTAATTGTTCTCGGTGTACTCGGCGTTTTCATCCATCAGGTCATCCAGGTAACATCTCTAAAGACAATAGACGCCTCATCTGCGGGGTGGATCATTTCTTTTTCACCTGTTTTTACCGTGCTTCTCTCCATGATCTTCCTTCATGAAAAATTGACATTCCTAAAGGCACTGGGCATTATAACTGCGATTTCCGGAGTGCTCATGGTAACAGGAGCAAGAAGCGGCCAGACGCTTGGATTTGCTTTAAATATAGGGTATTTTCTCATGATCCTAAGTACACTGAATTGGGCCATATACTCGATTTTGGTGAAGAAGCTGCAAATTAAGCTTCCTTCACTTGTGGTCACTTTTTATATGAGTTTGCTTGGATGTGTGTTGACCATTCCCTTTTTAATGAGAGATAGAGGGTGGGAGAAGTTTCATCTTTTATCCGATTCTGAATGGGTTCATATATTGTTTCTGGGCATATTTGTGTCAGGGGTTGGCTACTGGTACTGGTCCAGGGCACTTGAGGTTTTGGAAGCTTCCAAAGTATCAATGTTTATCTATATGGAGCCGCTGTTTACCTTTATTGCGGCCATTCTATTGCTTCGTGAAAAAATTTCCTTCATAAGCATAATGGGCGGAATCATAATTATTATAGGAGTGATCATGGTGAATGGTCAGCTGAAATATTTTTCATGGAGGAAACGATAATCCACATAAAGGGGGAGTCGTTTAGTGGCCTTGAAGGAACGGTTTAAAAAGAGTTTGAATTCATTGAAATCACCTTCTGCAGAAGAACTTAGAAAGGCTTTTGCATCACTTGATATCAAACTTGAGGAGTTACTTCCCCACTTGCAGCCGGCAGATGGAAAACCCTATTACCGCAAGCTGCTATATCAAAATAATGAAGTGGAGCTGCTCGTCATGAACTGGTCGGATCTCGAATGCGCCCCTCATGATCATGGTAATTCAAAGGGGTGGATTCAAGTAGTAAATGGAGATTCGGAAAACACCGTTTTTGAAGTGAAGAAAGGCGTCCCATTTGAGCTTTTTGCAGAGATAAAGTCCAAAGGATCCTTCTTTTTTGCTCCCAAAAAAGGGGTGCATAAAATGAAGAGTGCAGGCAGGGAGAACCTTGTCACACTGCACCTTTATTCACCGCCAATTACGGGGATGAAGGTCTATGACCTGGAGAAATGCGCTGCCTGTGTAGTCTCTGAAGACTGTGGGGCCTGGTGGCCGGAGGAACAGAGACAGAAGGTGAAGGAGATTCAGTTAAGATAAAAGGGCGTTCCGCCATGGAACGCCTTCCATTACGAATGACAAACTTCGGAATTAGATAACTGTCTAGCTGCGGCGCCTACCCCCTCGAGGTCACAAGCCTGTCTAGTTGCGGCTCCTAGGGACTCGAGACATAAGTCGATCCCTTCCAGAAGGAAAGAACACCTTCTGGAAGGGCACGTCTTATGCTTGTCGTCCCTGGGCAGTCGCCTCCACATTTCTTACAATCCTCTCAAAAAGGCAAAGAACGCCTTTCCGTGAGGCTCGTCTTGTGCTTGAGGCCCCCAGGATGGGGGTCATGCAGACGTTGCCACAGGACGTGGCGTTCTTAGTCTGCGTTCCTTCGTGAGCAAGGCGCCTCCGCTTTTCTTATTTCCATTCTACCTCCGCCCCGCCAATCCTTTTCACCCCGCGAATGCTGCTGATATCCTCTGTCAGCTTAAGAGCAGCCTTATCTTTTGCTTTAGCTTCAATCATGAAATCGATATCTCGATTAAAGGTTTTCAGGAGATCGAGAAGCGGTCTGATAAAATCAATGTCAACATAGTCGGCATGGGACCGGAAGGCTTTTTCCGATTTGGGCGAGGAGATGTGGATTTTCGGCTTGAGTCCTGTTTTTTCCCATGTCTGAAAAATCTCTGGGAGAAGCTCATCCAGGGGGCGGGTACCGAGGTTCGCCATATGGTGGTGATAATCGAACACAAGGGGGATGTTTTCTTTCTGGCAGGCCAGGAGAGTTTCATCCGCGTTATAGGTTTTGTCATCATTCTCGAGTGTCATTTGCTCTTTAATATGAGACGGCAGCATTTGGAGATTTTTATGGAAACGGCGGATGGTCGTGAGCTTGTCCCCGTAAGCCCCGCCAATATGAATATTAATGATGCTTTCGTTTTCAACGCCCATGGCCGCGAACATCCGGTAATGGTATTCCATATCTTTGACTGCATTTCGGGTCACATCCTCGCGCGGAGATGTGAACAGGGTGAACTGATTGGGATGAAAGCTGACGCGGAGCCCATGTTTCTTAATTAATTCACCGATTTCCAGCCATTTATCCTTAAAGGGTGTGACAAAATCCCATAAAACCTCCGGGTGTGTGGCCAGGGGCACGATTGAGCTTGAAAGCCGATATAGCTGGATTTCATGGGCGATATTAAAATAAAGCATTCTTAACGTACTTTGCAGATTCACCGCTGTGACGGCCTTCAGCTTGTCAAGCCTTTCTTCCTCAGGCATTTGCTGATAGCGCGTAAACGTTAACGTTCTCGCAGGAGATGCCTCCCACAAGCTGATGGCATGGGAAACATATCCCAGTCTGATTTTCACTTTGCAGCACCTTCTTTATGCTGGTATCCACTACAGAAAGCCTGCCACAGACCGGGCAAGCATTTCCTTGAAAGTCCGTAAAGGATCCAGCCGGTTTAATTCTTTTAGCGTCAATCTCTTTGCATTTAGTATGTCTTTGTCTACAACAGCTTGGATCTGCTTAATGAACTCTTTGTCATAAATAAAGCAATTGATTTCATAATTTAAGAACAGGCTCCGCTTATCAAAATTGGCTGTTCCGACATCACTGATTTCATTATCGATAATAATCGCCTTTGCATGGTAAAAGCCCTTTTTGTACTCATACACGTAAGCACCTTGTTTAATCAAGGTCCTTAAGTAAAGATAAGAGGCCTCTTTTACAAGAATATGATCCGTGATGCATGGGACGAGTATTTTTACTGTAACGCCGCGTTCCAGGGCATGAATTAAGTCCTGAAAAAGCCTTTTGCCCGGAATAAAATAGGGGGTCCCAATCGTAATGCTCTTTTTCGCATTGCGTATTAAAGAGGAGAAGCTTTCTTCTAAAAAAGCCCCTTTATAAGACGCTAACTGATGGCGGTATTCTCCTGCATGCAGCTCAGGAAAATAGATGCTGTTTGCGAGCAGGTCAGTCTTCGCTGCTTTATACCAATCAATCAGGAACTCTCTTTGCAGATCCTGTACCCCTTCACCGTGGAATTTCAAATGATAGTCACGCCAGGGGTTCAGCTTTTTGTCCTGATTGATGTATTCTTTGCCGATATTGAAGCCGCCGCTGTAACCGACCTTTCCGTCAATAACGGTAATTTTCCGGTGGTTCCTGGCCTGAAAAGAATAGAAGAGAAAAGGCAGCTTTGGCACATGGGCAAACGAAAACTTAATGCCGCTGCTTTTTAGATCCTTAACAGTCTTTCTTTTAACAGGAAAGCTTCCGGCCCAATCAAGCAAAAGACGGACTTCCACTCCTTCTTTTGCTTTACCCTTTAAAATAGTTAAAAACTCCTTGCTGATTTTATCATCCTTCACAATATAAAATAAAATATGGATATGCTTTTGGGCCTTCTTAAGCTCGGAGAATAAATCATCAAACAAAGCAGGCCCGTCTGCAAACAATTCCATATCAGACTGCCTGATGGGCAGGGTGGTCCGCTCAAGCTTTTTCATATGGCTTTTCCGGCCCAGTGTAAAATCAATATAGAGCCACAAGAAGATGACGAGTAAAACGACCATAATGATATTCCAGACAGTCAATGCAATCTTCCTCTCGACAGGATTTTCCTGTTAGTATTTCCTGCAGAGATTTTTCTATCATGGAATCTTCCCAAAAGGGGAGGACTTTTCACCTTTAAAAAGAATTTAATAAATGTAAATAATAAAAATTTTTCGAACAAGTTTAACGAAAAATGGTTGACTGAATGCTCATTCATAATATAATGGAAGTAAGATTAAATTCAGAAAATTATATTGTTTTTAAAATTTTCTAAGACGAAGAAAGGAGCACCATGCCTATGAACGGTTTATTATGGATCAACTTAATTGCATTTCTTCTTGTAACCGCTTACGCTATTAGCCTGTTTGTCTATGTTGTGAAGACGCGGATTGAATATATCAAGCTTGGCAAAAAGGTGGAGTTTGACGGCAAGGTGAAAGAACGCCTTGAGAAGATCTGGGTCAACGTATTTGGCCAGAAAAAGCTTTTAAAGGATAAGAAAAGCGGTATCATCCACGTGATGTTTTTCTACGGCTTCATTCTTGTCCAATTTGGAGCAATCGATTTTATTATCAAGGGAATTAAGCCAGGTGCGCATTTGCCGCTGGGCCCGTTATATCCTGGCTTCACCTTTTTCCAGGAAATTGTGACCCTTATGATCCTTGTTGCGGTAATCTGGGCTTTCTACCGCCGTTATGTGGAAAAGCTTGTCCGCTTAAAACGTGGATTTAAATCAGGTCTCGTACTTATTTTTATCGGAGGGCTCATGCTTTCCGTACTGCTTGGCAATGGAATGGGCATGATTTGGCATGGCCATGAAGGAACCTGGACAGAGCCGGTTGCTTCCATGATAGCCGGTGCATTCTCATGGATGGGTGAAACGGCTTCAATTGTTGTGTTTTACATCTCATGGTGGATTCACTTAGTATTCCTGCTTGCTTTCCTTGTGTATGTGCCGCAATCCAAGCACGCTCACTTAATCGCCGGACCGGCCAACGTATATTTCAACCGACTGGATAATCCGGGGAAATTAAAGGCAATCGACTTTGAAGATGAATCACAGGAAAGCTTTGGTGTCGGAAAGATTGAAGATTTTACACAGCATCAGATGATCGATTTCTATGCATGTGTGGAATGCGGACGCTGTACCAATATGTGTCCGGCAACCGGCACGGGAAAAATGCTTTCGCCAATGGATTTAATCCTGAAATTGCGTGACCATTTAACCAATCACGGTGCTGTTGTCACTTCGAAGCAGCCCTGGGTGCCGACATTCGCTTTTTCAAATACGAAAGGCAATCAGCTTGCCCTTGCAGCTGCCGGCCAGGGTGCAGAAGAAGCAGCTGCGGGCCTTGCTTACAGCCCAAGCCTGATCGGGGAAGTCATCACAGAAGAAGAAATCTGGGCTTGTACGACTTGCCGCAATTGTGAAGACCAATGCCCGGTTATGAATGAACATGTGGATAAAATCATTGACCTCCGCCGCTACCTTGTTTTAACTGAGGGTAAAATGGATGCTGATGCACAGCGTGCCATGACCAATATCGAGCGCCAGGGCAATCCTTGGGGACTGAACCGCAAGGAGCGCGAAGACTGGAGAGAAGCACGCGAAGATGTTCATGTGCCGACAGTGAAGGAAATGAAAAAGGCAGGAGAAGAGTTTGAATACCTATTCTGGGTTGGCTCCATGGGATCTTACGATAACCGCAGCCAAAAGATCGCTCTTTCCTTTGCGAAACTCATGAATGAAGCAGGCGTTAAGTTCGCTATCCTCGGAAACAAGGAAAAGAACTCTGGTGATACACCAAGACGCCTTGGAAACGAGTTCTTATTCCAGGAGCTTGCTACAAAGAATATTGAAGAGTTTGAGAAAAATGAAGTGAAGAAGATCGTAACGATTGACCCTCATGCCTACAACATTTTCAAAAATGAGTATCCGGATTTCGGATTAGAGGCAGAGGTTTATCATCATACTGAAGTGCTTGCCCAGCTTGTAGAAGAAGGCAAGCTGAAGCCGCAATATGCTGTAGAAGAAACGATCACATTCCATGATTCCTGTTATCTTGGACGCTACAACGAGGTGTACGATCCTCCGCGTGAAATCCTTAAGAGCATTCCGGGCGTTAAGCTTGTGGAAATGGAAAGAAACCGCGAAACCGGCATGTGCTGCGGAGCGGGCGGCGGCTTGATGTGGATGGAAGAGGAAACAGGACACCGCATCAACGTCTCACGCACCGAGCAGGCACTTGCAGTGAATCCATCCGTGATCAGCTCCGGATGTCCATACTGCCTAACGATGCTGTCAGATGGCACGAAAGCAAAAGAAGTGGAAGAACAGGTTCATACGTACGATGTTGCCGAAATTCTCGAAAAGTCTGTTATAGGTGAAAGCCAGAACTTAGCATCCTAACATATTGAAAGTGGAAATTGAAGCACTGAAGCAAATTTCAGCTAAAGCATTTTGACGAAAAATGTTTTTACCAGAATTTTGTGTAAAGTGTTTCAATTTCTGCTATTTTTCTAGTAAAATAGAAAATAATAAAGCGCTTACAATTCTGCTGGGTGACTGAAGATCGGGTAAATCCCTTTGTTTCGCGGTCTTTTCGAGCGAGCGTTCAGTCAACTAAAGCACCTTCACAAACATTTAACTTCAGCCAGAACAGCTTCAGAGACCCAATTTTTTTCTAATCAATTTTTCGAACATTTTAAATTAATAGTACAAAGGAGCGATTCTTTATGGGGAAAACCGTAATTCTTAGCGGAGTAAGAACACCTTTTGGAAAATTTGCCGGAGCGCTTAGCAGCTTTACAGCTTCTGACCTTGGCGGATTTGCAGTAAAAGAAGCACTGAACCGTGCCGGCGTCAATCCAGAGGATGTAGATGAAGTGATTCTCGGAACCGTCCTCCAGGGAGGTCAGGGCCAGATTCCTTCACGCCAGGCTGCGCAAAAGGCCGGCTTGCCGTGGGAAGTGAAAACGGAAACGATCAATAAAGTTTGTGCATCCGGTATGCGAAGTGTCACTTTAGGAGATCAGATCATCCGGGCGGGTGACGAGGAAGTCATCGTGGCCGGCGGCATGGAGTCCATGAGCAATGCGCCATACATTTTACCGAAAGCGCGCTGGGGCCTGCGCATGGGTGATTCCACTGTTAAAGACTTAATGGTTCATGACGGTTTGAGCTGCAGCTTTACAGGCGTCCATATGGGCACGTATGGAAACTCGACAGCTAAAGCGTTTGAAATCAGCCGAGAAGAGCAGGACAACTGGGCGCTAAGAAGCCATGAACGTGCCATTGCAGCAATGGAATCCGGCAAATTGGCAGAGGAAATCGTGCCTGTGGAAGTGCCGCAGCGAAAGGGTGACCCAGTCGTTGTCTCCAAGGATGAGTCTCCGCGCAAAGATACTTCCCTGGAAAAGCTTGCTAAGCTGGGGTCAGTTTTTAACTCCGATGGAACGATCACTGCCGGGAATGCGCCTGGCGTTAACGACGGAGCAGCAGCATTAGTATTGATGAGCGAAGAGCGTGCGGAACGCGAAGGCAAAAAGCCGGAAGCTTATATTCTAGGCCATACAGCGCTTGCAGTGGAAGCCAAGGATTTCCCGCAAACTCCTGGCCTTGTCATTAATGCTCTTTTGAAAAAGACAGGAAAAACCCTGGAAGAAATTGATCTATTTGAAATTAACGAAGCATTTGCGGCTGTTGCTTTAACAAGCGGAAAAATTGCCGGCCTTGATGAAGAAAAAGTGAATGTAAACGGCGGTGCCGTTGCTCTGGGCCACCCAATCGGCGCAAGCGGAGCGAGAATCATTCTAACGCTGATGCATGAACTGAAGCGCCAAGGAGGCGGAATCGGCATTGCGGCCATCTGCAGCGGAGGCGGCCAGGGCGATGCGGTGATGATTGAGGTTCCGAAGCAGTAATCTGTTTTTGGGACGGCGGGTGCAGCCGGAAAAGCATCGTTTTACCGGCCGAGAGATAGATGCAACTAATCACTTATTGGCCGGAATTAGGATTTTTACGGCCAAAATAATCAATTTAACGGCCAAACGGATAAATCGCAGGACTGAACAGACATTTACCGGCCAAATCAGCAGAAATACCGGCCAAAATGAAAAACGATAGAGGCAGCTGATCATCTATTCGGACCAAATTAACAATTTACCGGCCAAAGCCCAAGAACGGAGGATACAAAAATGAATGTAAAAAACATTATGGTAATCGGTGCTGGACAAATGGGTTCAGGAATCGCTCAGGTTTGTGCGCAGGCAGGCTACAGCGTCATCTTAAACGACCTAAATCCAGATTTTGTTGAACGCGGCCTTAGCGTGATTAAAAATAATCTTTCCCGCCAGGTGGAAAAAGAGCGCATGACAGCGGAAGAGATGGAAACAGTGCTTAAAAATGTAACCGCTTCAACCGATCTGCAGGATGCAAAAAAAGTTGAGCTCGTTATCGAAGCAGCCGTTGAAAACATGGAAATCAAAACAAAAATCTTCAGCCAGCTGGATGAAATTGCACCAGAGCATACAATCCTGGCGAGCAATACATCGTCTCTTCCTATCACAGAAATCGCAGCTGCGACAAAACGGCCGGAAAAAGTCATCGGCATGCATTTTATGAACCCGGTGCCAGTGATGAAGCTAGTAGAAATCATCCGTGGCCTTGCGACAGCAGACGAAGTGTATCAAACAATTGAAGACATCACAAAGACGCTTAAAAAAGTGCCTGTAGAAGTGAATGACTTTCCTGGATTCGTATCCAACCGCATCCTGATGCCGATGATCAATGAAGCAATCTTCACGCTTTATGAAGGGGTAGCGTCAAAAGAGGCAATTGATGAAGTGATGAAGCTTGGCATGAACCATCCAATGGGACCGCTGACTTTGGCTGACTTCATTGGCCTGGACACGTGCCTGTATATTATGGAAACCCTGCATGAGGGCTTTGGCGATGATAAATACCGTCCGTGCCCGCTGTTAAGAAAATATGTAAAAGCCGGCTGGCTTGGCAAGAAGACAGGCAGAGGCTTCTACGTTTACGAAAAATAATCACAGGAGCCGGCTAAAATAGAGCCAGGCAGCATCGGAGGGTATACAAATGAACCTGAGATTTACAGAAGAACAGGAAATGATGAGAAAAATGGTGCGTGATTTTGCGCAGACGGAGATTGCCCCTTTTGTAGAAAAAATGGAGCAGGGCGATTTTCCAAGGGAGATTCTCCGCAAAATGGGCGGGCTTGGCCTGATGGGAATTCCGATTCCTGAAAAATACGGCGGATCCGAAATGGATTTTACTTCTTACATTATCGCCATCCATGAACTGTCCCGCATAAGTGCGACAGTTGGCGTTATTTTATCCGTCCACACATCAGTAGGAACAAACCCAATCCTTTACTTCGGTACGGAAGAGCAGAAGCAGAAATATATTCCGAAGCTTGCTTCAGGCGAGTATCTCGGAGCTTTTTGCCTTACTGAACCGAGCGCAGGCTCAGATGCGGGAAGCCTGAAATCCCGTGCGGTAAAAGATGGAGACCATTATGTCATCAATGGCTCAAAAGTGTTTATTACGAATGCCGGTGAAGCAGATGTATATATTGTATTTGCATCCACAAATCCGGAGCTTGGCAGCAAAGGCATCTCCGCCTTTATTGTAGAGAAAGATACGCCAGGCCTTGTATTTGGAAAAGATGAGCACAAAATGGGACTGCACGGCTCAAGAACGCTGCAGCTGACATTTGAAGATATGCGGGTTCCGGCTGAAAATCTCCTCGGTAATGAAGGAGAGGGCTTCAAGATTGCGATGGCTAATCTGGATGCCGGACGAATCGGGATTGCTTCACAGGCACTTGGAATCGCAGAAGCGGCCTTTGAAGCAGCCGCAAGCTATGCAAAGGAACGTGTACAGTTCGGCAAACCAATCGCCGCTCAGCAAGGCGTCGGATTTAAGCTGGCAGACATGGCAACAGGCGTTGAAGCTGCAAAACTATTAATCTATCGCGCAGCAGACATGCGCCAGCGCGGCATCAAGTGCGGACTTGAAGCCTCTATGGCAAAGCTGTTTGCATCCAAAACGGCAGTGGACGTAACAACAGAAGCCATCCAGGTATTCGGCGGCTACGGCTACACAGAAGACTACCCGGTTGAGCGCTACTTCCGTGATGCTAAAATTACCGAAATCTATGAAGGCACAAGCGAAATTCAGCGGATTGTCATCAGCAAACAGCTGTAAAGCAGCCTTTTTATAAAAAAATCAACGAATCCATATAAAGAGAGGGACCAACAATGAATTTCCAATTGAGTGAAGAGCATGAAATGATCAGAAAAATGGTGCGCGATTTTGCCAGGAATGAAGTGGCGCCGACTGCTGCTGAGCGCGATGAAGAAGAGCGCTTTGACAGAGAGATTTTCGACAAAATGGCGGAGCTTGGCTTAACAGGGATTCCGTGGCCTGAAGAGTACGGCGGAATCGGCAGTGATTACCTGGCTTATTGCATCGCAGTTGAAGAGCTATCCAGAGTATGTGCCTCTACAGGTGTAACTCTTTCTGCACATACTTCCCTTGCAGGCTGGCCGATCTTCAAGTTCGGAAACGAAGAGCAAAAGCAAAAGTACTTAAAGCCGATGGCACAAGGTGAAAAAATCGGCGCATACGGACTTACTGAGCCGGGCAGCGGTTCTGATGCCGGCGGAATGAGAACGACAGCACGTCTTGAAGGCGATCATTACGTCTTAAACGGCAGCAAAATTTTCATCACAAACGGCGGAATTGCAGATATCTATGTCGTGTTTGCCCTGACAGATCCAGCTTCCAAGCATAAAGGAACAACAGCCTTTATCGTAGAGTCCGGCTTTGAAGGCTTTTCTGTCGGCAAGAAGGAAAAGAAATTGGGTATCCGTTCCTCACCTACAACTGAAATCATTTTCGAAGAGTGCAAGGTTCCGGTTGAGAACGTGCTGGGCAATGTAGGGGAAGGCTTCAAAATTGCCATGATGACACTTGACGGCGGCCGGAACGGCATCGCTGCCCAGGCTGTCGGAATTGCCCAGGGCGCGCTTGATGCTTCCGTGGAGTATGCAAAAGAACGCCAGCAGTTCGGCAAGCCGATAGCTGCCCAGCAGGGAATCGGATTTAAGCTGGCAGACATGGCCACAAGCATTGAAGCTTCAAGACTATTAACGTACCAGGCTGCATGGCTGGAATCAGAAGGACTTCCATACGGAAAAGAATCCGCCATGTCCAAACTCCTTGCCGGTGACACAGCCATGAAAGTGACAACAGATGCCGTTCAAATCTTTGGCGGCTACGGATATACAAAGGATTATCCGGTAGAGCGCTTCATGCGCGACGCCAAAATTACGCAAATCTACGAAGGCACACAGGAAATCCAGCGTCTTGTAATCTCTCGTATGGTAACAAAATAATATGTCTTACTGGGGGAGGCGGTAGATAACAATGAAAAAACGGGAAGTGCAGGCTTCTGTTAAAGATGAGCGTCTTGTCAAAAAAAGACGTGATCAGATGATTAAAGGTGCCGTCACCCTTTTTATCCAAAAAGGGTTCCATCGTACAACAACTAGAGAGATCGCAAAGGCATCTGGTTTTAGCATTGGAACGCTGTATGAATACATCCGGACGAAGGAAGACGTCCTATATCTGGTTTGTGACAGCATTTATGACCAGGTCGCCGAGCGGCTTCAAAAAGGTCTTGATACGAAGCAGGGCACGCTTGATAGCCTAAAGCAGGGCATCGCAGACTATTTCAAAGTGGTCGATGAAATGCAGGATGAAGTGCTCGTCATGTACCAGGAAGTAAAGGCGCTGACAAAGGACGCGCTTCCATATGTTCTGAAAAAAGAAATTGAAATGGTCGGCATGTTCGAGCATGTCATTACACTTTGCGTTGAGAACGGGGAACTGGAGCTGCCGGAGGAGAAAATCAAAATGATAGCCCATAACATCTTTGTCCAGGGGCAAATGTGGGCTTTCCGCCGCTGGTCGCTGCAGAAAATGTACAGCATCGATGAATATATCCAGCTGCAGACCAATCTCCTTTTTCAAGGAATAAAGGATCCGGGCAGAGTATCGGAAAACGCTTAATAATAGCGCGCAGGCATCAGCAGCACTAGTGTCTGCGCTTACGGACAAGGGGGAGAACGATGAGCAATCCAGAAGTCTATAAGCCGAAAAATCATATTCGTTTCGTGACCGCTTCCAGTCTATTTGACGGACATGATGCTTCCATTAATATTATGCGCCGCATCATTCAGGCAAGCGGTGCAGAGGTCATCCACCTCGGGCATAACCGTTCTGTGGAGGAAGTCGTAAATGCTGCGATACAGGAAGATGTGCAGGGCATCGCTATTTCCTCTTATCAGGGAGGGCATGTAGAGTACTTCAAATATATGTATGACCTTTTGAAGGAGCGAGGCGCATCCCACATCCGCATTTATGGCGGAGGGGGCGGTGTCATTATCCCGAAGGAAATCAAAGAATTGCATGACTACGGAATCGCGAGGATTTTTTCTCCGGAAGACGGCCGCCAATACGGCCTCCAGGGGATGATAGACCAAATGATCAAGGAGTGTGATTTCCCTACGTTTACAGCTGAAGCATCCGAGCAGATTGAAAAGCTTCAGGATGGGGAAACGAATGCGATTGCCAAGCTCATTACACTGGCTGAGCATCAGGTAACCGTAGGCAAAGAAGCGGCAGCATCGCTTGAGCCGGTCATGGAGAAAGTGAAGTCCCTCGAAAAGCAGGTTCCTGTTGTGGGAATTACGGGTACAGGCGGTGCCGGAAAAAGCTCGCTGACAGACGAGCTGATCCGCCGCTTCATAAATGAAATTCCGGAGAAAAAAGTTGCGATTCTTTCTGTTGACCCGACAAAACAAAAAACGGGTGGTGCACTTCTTGGCGACCGTATCCGCATGAACGCTATCTTTAATCCGCGAGTGTATATGCGAAGCCTGGCAACAAGAAATTCCCGCAGCGAGCTATCGCTTGCGATTCAGGATGCGATATCAGTTGTCAAAGCAGCGGGCTTTGACCTGATTATTGTGGAAACTAGCGGAATCGGGCAGGGGGATGCCGGCATTGCGGAAATTTGTGATGCTTCGATGTATGTCATGACAAGCGAATTCGGTGCGCCTTCCCAACTTGAAAAAATAGATATGATCGATTATGCAGACTTAATTGTCATTAATAAATTTGAGCGCAAAGGTTCAGAGGATGCGATGCGCCAGGTGCAAAAGCAGTACCAGCGCAGCCGGATGCTATTTGAAAAAGAGCTGGAAGACATGCCTGTCTACGGAACCATTGCCAGCCAGTTCAATGATCCTGGCACAAATGCGGTGTTTGCTGCACTTGTGGAAACGATTAATGAAAAAGAAGGCACAGACTGGAAGACAAGTTTTACAAAAAGTGCAAAAGTTGAGAAGCAGAATGTGATTATTCCGAATGAACAGCGCTATTATCTGCGCGAAGTTTCTGAAACAGTCCGCGGCTATCACAAGAAAGCCGAGGAGCAGGCCGATCTCGCCCGCAAACTGTTCCAGCTGGAAGGGGCTCTGCTTGCTGTAAAAGAACAAGAAGGAAATGAAGAAGTCATTGCTTCTCTTGAAGGCATTAAATCAGCGGCAGAAGAGAAGCTGACTGCTGAAACAAAGAACATTCTTGCAGGCTGGGATGATCTGAAGGAAAAATACTCAGGCGAACAATTTGTGACGAAAATCCGCGATAAAGAAATCGTGACGGTTTTAAAAACAAAAAGCTTATCCGGGCTGTCCATTCCAAAAGTGGCACTGCCTAAGTACAAGGATTACGGAGAAATCATCCGCTGGGTATACAGAGAAAACGTGCCGGGTTCATTCCCTTATACAGCTGGTGTTTTCCCATTCAAACGCGAGGGTGAAGATCCGAAGAGACAGTTTGCCGGAGAGGGTACGCCTGAACGGACAAACCGCCGCTTCCATTACCTGTCCAAAGATGATGCCGCAAAGCGCCTGAGCACAGCATTTGATTCTGTAACCTTATATGGGGAGGATCCTGACTACCGCCCGGACATTTACGGAAAAGTCGGGGAAAGCGGAGTCAGCATCTGTACACTGGATGATATGAAGAAGCTTTATGCCGGATTTGATTTGTGCCATCCATCTACATCTGTATCGATGACGATTAATGGGCCGGCACCGATCATTTTGGCAATGTTCATGAATACGGCAATCGAACAGCAGATTGAAGTAAAAGAGCAGGAGCTTGGCCGCGTGCTGACACCTGAGGAATTCACAGAAGTCAGGGCGAACACGCTGCAGACTGTCCGCGGGACGGTTCAGGCTGACATTTTAAAAGAAGATCAGGGGCAGAATACTTGTATCTTCTCTACGGAATTTGCTTTGAGGATGATGGGAGATATTCAGCAGTACTTTATCGACCATAAAGTCCGCAATTATTACTCTGTTTCGATTTCCGGCTACCATATCGCAGAAGCGGGTGCAAACCCGATTTCTCAGCTTGCCTTTACACTGGCAAATGGCTTCACCTATGTTGAGTACTATTTGAGCAGAGGCATGAACATCAATGATTTTGCACCAAACCTTTCATTCTTCTTCTCCAACGGACTTGATCCGGAGTATACAGTCCTTGGGCGTGTGGCGCGCCGCATCTGGGCAACGGTTATGAGAGATAAGTATGGCGCAAATGAAAGAAGCCAGAAGCTGAAGTACCATATCCAGACTTCAGGGCGCTCTCTGCATGCACAGGAAATTGATTTTAACGATATCCGCACAACGCTGCAGGCATTAATGGCGCTTCAGGATAACTGTAACTCGCTTCATACCAATGCGTATGATGAAGCCATCACGACACCGACAGAAGAATCTGTCCGCCGTGCAATGGCCATCCAGATGATTATTACAAAAGAGCATGGCTTGTCGAAAAATGAAAACCCGCTTCAGGGCGCCTTTATCGTGGATGAGCTGACAGATCTTGTGGAAGAACAGGTACTGAGAGAGTTTGAACGCATCAATGACCGCGGCGGCGTTCTCGGTGCCATGGAAACTCAATATCAGCGCGGCAAAATTCAGGATGAGTCCATGTACTATGAAATGAAAAAGCATACTGGAGAGCTTCCAATAATCGGAGTCAACACTTACTTGAATCCTAATCCTCCATCAGAGGATGAAATGAACAACATGGAGCTTGCAAGGGCAACGAAGGAAGAAAAAGAAACGCAAATTCGCAACCTGCGCAGCTTCCAGGAACGCAACAAAGACAAATCGGAAGAGGCACTGAAACAGTTGAAGGAAACAGCAGTCAGCGGCGGCAACATTTTCGCCGCGCTGATGGAAACCGTCAAAGCGGCAAGCCTCGGCCAAATCACCCGTGCGCTATACGAAGTAGGCGGACAGTACCGGCGGAATATGTAAAAACCAAATGGATTAACAGGGCCTGCAGCAGCAGGCCCTTGTTTTCTGCACTATTATTTAACATAGAATTAATATAAAATACATCCATATCCTATATAATGGAATCAATACATAGCATTGCACTTCGGGGAACCTGAGGATGTGAAAAAATGAAAAAAATCTTGCTCTACATAGCCATCCTTGCAGCTGCTGCAGGAGTCTACTTCTTATATGGAAAACAGCTGGGAGCCATTGCATTCTATCTGCTCTCCATCTACTTCACCTGGCTCGCCTATAAAAAATGGGATCGCCCGTTAAAGCGCAGGAGGAGAAAAAGGGCAGATTAGCTTTATGTGTTACATTAATTTATCCGAACACTCGTATTCAAAAAGTGAAGGCATTTTTGATTCGGCAGTGATAGTAAAAAACGTGTAGTCAGCACCCTGTTGATTGGAGCGGAGGGCACTTGATCCTCGAAAATGCTGTTGCATTTCCTTCGTGCGGTGTTCATTCGAGGAAGCTTATTCAATGTCCTGCGGGAGATGCGGGTCATCGGGAGACCCCGCAGGCGAAGCCGAGGAGCTCTGTTCCTCCCCGCGGAAAGCAAGTGCCCGTAGCGGAAATTAACGGACATCATTCAAAGCCCTATTAAGATAGTTAAAATCAAAAATAAATCGCATAAAAATACGCAGAACAGCAGATATAACTGGCATAAACCGTAAAAATTTGTTTATAATGAAGAATATGCCTTCTTGCAGGCTGTCCTAATGCATTTACGGACAGCTGCGGAACTTCAGCTTAAATAGTTAGTGATTTGCGCTGCAGAATGAGCGTTTACATAGGAAAGGAAGTGCTGATATTGAGTTTGGAACAGTTCTCAAAAGAAGAATTACAGGAAATGTCATTGATTGAAGTGGCTTATGAGCTTCTAACAAGCAAAAAAGAACCAATGGCCTTTAATGACATTATGAATGAAGTGGCTAAACTTATGAACCTTTCAGAGGAACAAGTTAAAGGGAAAATTGCACAGTTCTATACAGATTTAAATATAGATGGCCATTTTATCGGATTGGGCGATAACCGCTGGGGCCTTCGTTCATGGTATCCAGTTGACCAATATGAAGAAGAAATCGTTACCGTAATCAAGCCAAAGAAGAAAAAGGCGAAGAAAAAGGATGACGATGATCTCGATCTTGAAGATTATGATGAGCTTGATGAAGAGGATATCGATTACGACGATATCGACGGATTCGATGATGATGATCTGACAGAAGACGATGATGACGATCTTCTCGACGATGACGATGATCTTGATGATGATGATGACTTCGAAGACGATGATGATATAATCGATAAAGATGAAGAATACGACCTCGGCGATGAGGACGAAGAGCTTGAGGAAGATGACCTCGACGCTGACGAAGACGAAGAAGATTTATAATCTTGACTTTTCGTTTCAGGGCTTGTAGAATACTTTTTGGGCTCCTTAAAAAAGGACGATTCGTTTAGACGCTAATAGCGCTCCCTTACTTACTTAAGTAAGAGGAGCGCTTTTTATTTTTTTATAGGCCATGTGCCTTTTTAAAAGAGCTAAACCATCCCTTTGCGATAAGCTTCTGCTGAAAAGTCGGAGGCTGAACAATAGAATTTTTATCATCAAGTCTTTAAACCAGCATCATTATGCACAAACTGATATCAAGGGGGAATTTTTCATGACTAAGTATATTTTTGTTACGGGCGGAGTTGTTTCGTCACTAGGAAAAGGAATCACGGCAGCATCACTTGGCCGCTTATTGAAAAACAGAGGGTTAACGGTTACGATTCAGAAATTCGATCCTTACATAAATGTGGATCCGGGAACAATGAGCCCGTACCAGCATGGTGAGGTGTTTGTAACAGGTGATGGCGCGGAGACTGACCTGGACTTAGGCCACTATGAGCGTTTTGTTGATATTAACCTGACTAAATACAGCAGTGTAACAACTGGTAAAATTTACTCAACCGTCCTTAGAAAAGAGCGCCGCGGCGACTATAACGGCGGAACAGTGCAGGTTATTCCGCATATCACAAATGAAATCAAGGATAAAGTTTTCCGTGCAGGCCATGAAACGAATTCTGATGTGGTCATCACAGAAATCGGCGGAACAGTAGGGGATATTGAGTCACTTCCATTCCTTGAAGCGATCCGTCAGATTAAGAGCGATATCGGCCGCGATAATGTGATGTACATTCACTGTACATTGGTTCCTTATATAAAGGCCGCAGGCGAAATGAAAACAAAGCCTACACAGCACAGTGTTAAAGAACTGAGAAGCCTTGGCATTCAGCCAAACGTAATCGTTCTTCGTACAGAAATGCCAATTTCCCAGGATATGAAGGATAAAATTGCGCTATTCTGTGATATCGACAAAGAAGCAGTTATTGAAGCAACAGATGCGGATACATTATATTCTATACCGCTATCCCTTCAAGATCAGAAGCTTGATGAAATCGTCTGCAAGCATTTGAAGCTGAATTGCGGAGAAGCGGACATGACCGAGTGGAAACAGCTGGTTGACAAGGTTCTGAACCTTTCCAGAAAAACAAGGATTGCCCTTGTCGGTAAATATGTTGAATTGCAGGATGCTTACATTTCAGTTGTCGAAGCCTTAAAGCATGCGGGTTATGCTTTTGATTCTGATATTGAAATCAAATGGATCAACTCTGAAGAAGTAGACAGCAATAATGTCAATGGACTGCTTCAGGATGTTGATGGAATCCTGGTTCCAGGCGGATTTGGGGACCGAGGCATTGAAGGGAAAATTCTTGCGATTCAATATGCGCGTGAGAACAAAAAGCCATTCCTTGGCATCTGCCTTGGCATGCAGCTGGCTTCCATTGAATTTGCAAGAAATGTACTGGGTCTTGAAGGGGCACACTCAGCAGAAATTGCTCCTGAAACACCGCATCCAATTATCGACCTTCTGCCTGAGCAAAAAGATATTGAGGATTTAGGCGGAACTCTAAGACTTGGTCTGCAAGCTTGTAAATTGAATGAAGATACAAAAGCATTTGAGGCATACCAGGATGAGGTGGTATATGAGCGCCATCGCCATCGCTATGAATTCAACAACCACTACCGCCAGGATATGGAGAAAGCAGGCTTTGTCTTCTCCGGTACAAGCCCGGACGGCCGCTTAGTGGAAATCATCGAAGTGAAGGATCACCCTTGGTTCGTTGCTTCCCAGTTCCATCCTGAATTTATCTCAAGACCAACCCGCCCTCAGCCATTATTCCGTGAATTTGTCGGGGCGTCATTGAAATTTAGTGAGAAATAATAAAGTGTTAAAATCCCTTCGGATTCGGAGGGGTTTTTTTTGTCCGGATCGTTGTCGAATGATTTCTGCAAAAAATAAAATTCAGAAATTTTAGTATTGATTTTGAAAAGGTTTTCATTTATACTTTCACTAAACCGGTTTACTAAACCGATTTACTAAATCGGTTTTGCGAGAGGATAGTACAACATGAAAAAAATAACGATGTTAGATGTTGCGCAAAAAGCAAACGTATCAAAGAGCACAGTTTCACAGTATATCAATAATCGCTACGAGTATATGGCGGAATCCACTAAAATGCGAATTGAAGACGCCATTCGCGAGCTGGGATATATCCCGAATTTCGTAGCTAAAAGTTTGAAGCAAAAGAAGTCATCAACCATTGGAGTGATTGTTGCCAATATACTTCATACGTTTTCGACAGAAATTATCAGGGCCATTGAAGATGTCTGCGAAAAAAATGAATTTCATTTATTTGTCTGTAACGCAGACGATAATCCGGAAAAAGAACGTGCATACATTGATATGCTTTTAGCAAAACAAGTTGATGGTCTGATTATCTTTCCGACCATCGGAAATGAAGATCAATATAAACGGCTGAAGCTTTCAAATTTCCCCATTGTTTTTGTAGATAGAAAGCTTGATAAAGCTATTTATCCGACACTGCTTTTGGATAACGAGAGAGCAGCTGAGATTGCCGTTCAGGAAATCGTCCAAAAAGGCCATAAGAAAATAGGTCTGGTATCCATGTCCTTAAGCCAAAAAGTGACACCACGGATTGAACGGATAAATGGATACAAGAAAAAGCTGAAACAAAATGATTTGCCTGTAAAGGATGATTGGATTATTGCTGCAGAACGAAAAGACATTATCCCTAAACTGGAAAAAATGTGGATGAGTAAAGAAACACCAGAGGCATTTTTTGCTACAAACGATCTTTCGCTCATTGAACTTTTGAAATTTTTTAGAAAAAAGAATTTAAAAGTTCCCGAAGATGTAAGCGTTATCGCTGTAGATGATTCTGATTTCCTGGAAATCTCGGCAACACCGATAACAGCCATCAAACAGCCAACCTTTGAAATTGGCAATGATGCCGCTTCTGTTTTATTAGATTTAATTAGAAATCCTCGATTTGAGGAAGTATACGAGATTAAAAGATACGCTCCTGCTTTAGTTGAGCGGGAATCTTTATAGAGTGTTAGGAGAGAAAATAATGTCATCACCATTCAAAGTTTTAACAATCGGAGATGCCATGATAACACTGAACCCAGCTGTAAAAGGGCCACTTAGATATGTTACCCAGTTTGAACGCAAGGTGGGCGGTGCAGAACTCAACTTTGCCATTGGATGTGCAAGGCTTGGGTTAGGCAGCAAGTGGATTAGCCGGCTGGGGGAAGATGAGTTTGGCAGAGTCATATATAACTTCGCTCGGGGAGAGGGCGTAGATGTATCGGGTGTGAATTTTGTAAGCGGCTGCCCAACATCACTTAACTTTAAGGAAATCAATGAGGATGGATCAGGCAAGACATTCTATTACCGGTATAACTCGCCTATTTTAACTTTGACACCGGATATGATTCAGGAAGAACTGTTTGAAAATGTAGATCTTGTCCATCTTACAGGTGTTTTCCTTGCTATTGATCCAAAGAACATCGAAATTGCCGCTAAAGTGATAGAAGCTGCAAAACAAAAAAAGATTCCAATCTCCTTTGATCCAAATATCAGACTGAAGCTTTGGTCAATCGAAGAAGCGAGAAGAGCGTATAAAGACATTCTTCCGCATGTTGATATCCTGCTGACTGGGTTAGAAGAGATCAGGTTAATAAGCGGGATGGAAGAAGAAGATGAACTTGCGCTTTTTGCCAGAGAATATGGCATCAGAGATTTGGTCTTAAAGGATGGCGCTAATGGATCAAAGCTATTCCGGGATGGTATTTGGACACGGGCAGAGAGCTTCCGTGTGACTCCAGTTGATACAGTCGGAGCCGGAGATGGATTCGATGCAGGATACGTTTATGGCTGGCTGAACGGTTTCAGCAAGGAAAAGCTGCTTCAATTTGCGAATGGCGTAGGCGCCCTGGTTACAACCGTCTCAGGAGATAATGAAGGTCTTCCTTATCTAAATGAAGTAAACGCATTTATCAATAATGACCTTATTGTTGAAAGATAAGAGGTGGACAATGGATACAATTTTTACAATTCTCAAAGAAATGAGAGCAGTATGCTCACATGTCGATAAGAACGAATACGAATCTTTCGTAGCACTTTTAAAGAGTGACGCTCGTTTTTTCTTTACTGGAGAAGGTCGTTCAGGCCTAGTGGCAAAGGCGATTGCCATGCGTCTCATGCATAGCGGGAAAACGGTCTATGTTTTGGGAGAAACAACAACACCGGCCATTCAGAAAGACGATATATTAATCGTTTTATCTGGCTCAGCCAAAACAGGACAGACAATAAGTTTTTCTGAAAACGCCTTCAGGGCGGGGGCAAAAGTATTTTTAATAACCACTAATAAAGAGGCCATTCATCAGCCGTGCTTTACGGGGGGAATGCAAATTCCTGCGGCAACAAAATACCGCCATACAGGAGAACCGGATACGATTCAGCCTCTGGGAAATCAGTTTGATCAGGCCGCACATCTCATCTTAGATGCTGCAATTGTTGATAGTTTATCAGAAAGAAATTCGAACGAAGAAATGGTCAAGAAACATACCAACCTGGAGTAGGGGGATCATTATGTCTACTGTGACAATTCATCATGAAGAAGCTGAGAAGCTAGTAGTTCAGAAATTAACAGATGCTGGCTTGATACATGAACATGCAGAAAAAGTTGCGGAAATACTGGTTCATGCAGATTTAAGAAATGTTAACTCACATGGTGTACTTCGTACTGAACATTATGTGAATCGTCTAAATGCGGGAGGAATCAATCCCAATCCGGAGATTACATTCAATAAAACTGGTCCTGTGACAGGGGTAGTCGATGGCGATGACGGATTTGGACATGTCATTGCAGATGAAGCCATGAATCATGCCATCCAGATGGCAAAGGAAAATGGTGTGGGGATGGTAACAGCCATTAACAGCAGCCATTGCGGGGCACTTAGTTATTTTGTTCAAAACGCGGCAGAGCAAAACCTGATTGGAATTGCGATGACCCATACCGATAAAATTGTCGTGCCATTTGGAGGCAAAGATGCTTTCCTTGGAACCAATCCGATTGCCTATGGCGTTCCGGCAAAAACACAGAAACCATTCATCCTGGATATGGCAACATCGAATGTAGCTCTGGGGAAAATTCTTCAATATAAAGAAGAAGGAAAAGAAATTCCAGAAGGATGGGGTGTGGACGAGAATGGGGAAACCGTAAGAGATCCTTCCAAGGTCGTTTCACTTTCTCCGTTTGGCGGGCCTAAGGGCTATGGACTATCAATGATTGTCGATATCTTCTCAGGTTTGCTTGCAGGTGCAGCTTTTGGGCCGCATGTAGCCAAGATGTATGGAGACCTGGATAAGAAGCGGAAGCTTGGCCATTATTTCTGTGCAATTAATCCGGCATTCTTCACGGATGCAGAAGCATTCCTGGGAAATATGGATCAAATGATGGCAGAAATCCGTCAGGCCCCTCCAGCTCCCGGTTTTAAAAGTGTTCTTGTGCCAGGTGAAATTGAACAAATGAATGAAGAAAGAAATCTCGAAAAAGGGATCACAATTGCTTCAACGGTACATCAGTTTTTAACAAACTAAATCTATAGAAAAAAAGGGGAGAAAAACAATGAAATTTAAGTGGTTATCCGGTGTTTTAGCTGCGACTTTGATGCTTAGTGCCTGCGGTTCTGGCGGTTCTAATGGGGCAAGTGGCGAGAAGCAAGAGGGAGAAGTAATCAAGTGGAAGTTTGGCCACTTGGCAGACGAGAATCACATTTGGCATAAAACAGCTGAGGAATTTGCAGATCTGGTTACTGAAAAAACAGACGGGCAAATTGAAATTCAAATTTTCCCGAATAACTCTCTTGGCGGAGAAACAGATACAATCAATGCCATTCAGGCGGGTACAGCTGACATGGTCATTTCAGGGGAAACCATGCAAAACTGGGCACCTAAAGCTGCTTTAATGGCAGTACCGTATGCCTTCCGTGATCTTGACCATGTAAAAACGGTTGTAGAAGGGGAAATCGGTGAAGAAATTGAAAAGGAAATCACTGAAAAAGTTGGCTTGACTCCTTTGTATTATCATACACGCGCTCCACGTAACTTGACTTCAAGTGAGCCTATTGAGGCACCATCTGATTTGAAGGGATTCTCAATGCGTGTACCAAATGTTCCATTGTTCCTGAAAGTTTGGGAAGCTGCAGGCGCTAAGCCGCAGGTTATGGACTTCAATGAAGTATTTACTGGCCTTCAGCAAGGAGTTATTAAAGGACAGGAAAATCCGGTTGACTTAATTCAGAGCGGCGGATTATATGAAGTTCAAAAGTATGTGAACCGTACAGAGCATGTATATTCATGGATTTATATCCTGATTGGGAACAAGCAGTTTGAGGCCCTGAATGATGAACAGAAAAAAGCTGTGACAGAAGCAGCTGCAGAAGCACAGGCATTTGGAGAAAAACTTTATGATGAGGAAATTTCAAAAATAGAGTCTGAGCTTGAAAGCGAAGGAATGGAGTTTGTTGATGTTGACCAGGATGCCTTCCGTGAAAAAATGCAGCCTGCGATTAAAGATAGCCTTAAGCCGGAACAGTATGAGCTTTATGAAAAAATTCTAGAGGTAGAATAATAGTCTTATTGGAACAAGTTAAAGGCACCGCTGACTATTTTGCCAGCTGTGCCTTTAATTAAAGGAAGGAATGAAAACATGAAGATTCGAATTTGGCTTGACCGAATATTAGCCTTCTTGACTGTTATGAGTTTTTCTGGGGTTATTATCGTGGTTACCATCCAAATCATGTCGCGCTATCTTCCCTACACAGCCATTTGGACGGAAGAGCTTACGCGATATTTGTTTATATACTCCATTTGCTTTGGGGCACCGCTAGCTTTGCTTCGAGGCGAGTTTATTAATGTGGATCTGATTCTCACAAAAATGTCACATGCTTTTCGCCGCTATTATGAAATTGGAATTTATTTGCTGATTATACTGCTAAGCGGGGTTCTCGTTAAAGAAGGATGGTTCTTTACACAGCTAGGGGGAAACCAGACTTCAGCTACAATGCCTTTTCAGATGTCGGTAATCCACGCTGCAATATTTATCATGAGTTCATTTTTATTATTGTATTCAATTGTCAAAATCATTAGGCTAATTAGAAATGAAGAAGACTTTAATTCACAAATGGGTGGTGGGGAGCTATGATGGCAGCCATTTTGTTTTTCTCGTTCATAATCCTGATATTCCTGGGCGTGCCAGTAGCATTCAGCCTTGGCCTGTCTTCACTTTTTTATTTAATTCTGGCTGATATCCCGTTAAGCATCATTCCGCAAAAAATGTTTGGAGGACTAAACTCCTTTGTTTTGCTCTGTATCCCCGGGTTTATTCTGGCAGGAAATTTAATGAATGCTGGCGGTATTACGGATCGCATCATTCAGTTTGCAAATAATTGCTTCGGCCATATCCGCGGGGGCCTTGGCTTAGCAAATGTAGGATCCTCAATGGGATTTGCAGGCATTTCTGGTACAGCATTGGCAGACACAGCCAGTATAGGAGCTATTCTTATTCCTGCGATGAAAAAAGAAGGGTACGGAGCAGGTTTTTCTGCAGCAGTAACGGCATCTTCATCAACGGTTGGCCCGATTATTCCTCCGTCTCTTCCAATGATTATCGTGGGGACACTTGCGTCAGTATCTATTGGCGACCTGTTTTTGGCCGGTGCTCTGCCAGGGATATTACTTGGACTGGGATTAATGATTCCAACCTATATTATTTCTGTTAAAAGAAATTATCCCAAAGGGGAAAGAAAGTCATTAAAGGAAATATGGAAAAGCTTCACTGGAGCGTTCTGGGCACTATTTATGACAGTTATCATTATGTATGGAATTCTCGGAGGCTACTTCACACCGACTGAAGCTTCTGTCATTGCAGTATTGTATGCCTTTGTCATTGGAATCTTCGTTTATAAAGAGCTTCCAATTAAAAAAATTCCGGAAATTATGCTCTCTTCCATGACAGGTACGGCTTCTATCATGCTTCTCGTAGGCTTTGCCAACCTGTTTGGCTGGATTATGGTAAGTGAGCAGATTCCTCAAATGGTTGCAGATGCCATTCTGGGGATCTCTTCAAACCCAATTGTCGTTATTCTATTGATTAACTTACTGCTGTTATTTGTTGGAACGTTCATGGAGACGATTGCGGCTCTAGTCATCCTATTCCCGGTGTTATTGCCTGTAGCGGCTTCCATCGGAATGGATCCGGTTCAATTTGGTGTCATGATGGTATTGAACCTTGTTATTGGACTTGTAACGCCTCCGGTTGGTGTATGTCTATTCGTAGCATCACAAATTGGCAAGATCTCAATTGGGAAAACAGCAAAAGAATTACTGCCATTTTTAGGTGTCAGTCTGGCAGTCTTAATGCTTGTGGCTTTTGTGCCGCAAATCTCACTGTTTCTTCCAAGTTTATTTGAATAGGGGGCAGTAAAATGAAAGCAGTTCAAATTCCAAGTGCAATGGAAATGGAAGTTATTGATATAGAAACACCAGTTATAAGCAATCCCGATGAAGTCCTGGTGAAAGTGAAAAGGGTCGGAATATGCGGTTCAGATATGCATATTTACCATGGGACAAATCCGCTTGCCACTTATCCAAGAATTGTTGGCCATGAAGTGGCCGGTGAAGTCGTTGAAGTCGGATCAAATGTATTAGGAATAAAACCTGGTGACCATGTTGTAGTGGAGCCAATCCGCTACTGCGGAGAGTGCTATGCATGCCGGAAAGGGCGCCCGAATGTATGTCAGTCTTTATCTGTTTTTGGTGTTCATGAAGATGGAGGCTTGCGGGAATTCTTCGTACTGCCTGAAAAACAGCTTCATGTTGTGAATTCATCTTTAGAATGGGATGAAATCGTATTGGCTGAACCCTACACTATTGGAGCTCAAGCTGTGTGGCGCGGGGGCGTTGAGGAAGGAGATACTGTATTCATCCAGGGAAGCGGCCCGATAGGCATATGCATTTTAAAAATGGCTAAGCTGCAGGGAGCAAGAGTCATCATCAGTGATTTGAAGCAGGAGCGACTGGCATTTGCAAAAGAAAATGGGGCAGATGAAATTATTAATGCATCGGAAGAGTCTGTAGAAGATCGGGTATTGGAATTGACAGATGGTGAAGGGCCAAATGTTGTGATTGATGCAGTATGTCTGCCTTCCACCTTTGAGCTTGGCGTAAATCTTGTATCGCCTGCCGGCACAGTAGTTGTGCTGGGGTTTGATGAACGGCCATCATCCATTCCGCAGCTTCCAATCACTAAAAAAGAAGTAACCATTGTCGGTTCACGGCTTCAGACAAACCAATTTGAAAAGGTTGTATCTCTGCTGAATGCAGAAAAGCTTCAATCAAACGGTTTTATTACCCACCATTTTCCGATAAGTGAAGTGAAGGAAGCATTCCAATATGTAGAGAACAATCCTGACCAGGTTCGAAAAGCAGTTATTGTTTTCGATTAAGGGGAGATTAGATGAACTTAAAAATAGAGAAACTTAATCAGCTGACAGAATCGAAAGTGGTTGCAGTTGTGCGCGGAAAAACACCTGAAGAAGCGATTGAAATTTCTGAGGCAGCCATAGCAGGAGGTTTTCGTGCTATTGAAGTGACTTATACTACACCTGAGGCGGAAAAAGTGTTTCAGACTTTAAGAGGCTCAGACGGTATAATCGGGGCTGGGACAGTTCTGGATTCGGAAACAGCCCGTCATGCTATTTTAAATGGGGCGGAATTTGTAGTGAGTCCGCATTTTGATAAGGATATAGCCTTGCTTTGCAATCGATACAGTATTCCATATCTTCCTGGATGCATGACCATAACTGAAATCGTGACAGCTCTCGAATACGGCTGTGACATTGTAAAGCTGTTTCCGGCAAATCGCTTTGATCCATCATTTATCGGTGCAGTCAATGGACCCCTGCCTCAGGTGAGCATCATGCCCACTGGCGGTGTGAATCTGGATAATGTCAGTGCGTGGCTTAAAGCTGGCGCTGTCGCAGCCGGTATTGGAAGTGACTTAAACAAGGCTTACAAAGCCGGCGGCAAAGAGTCGGTAAAAGCACTTTGTGAAAAATATGTCGAAGCAATTAAGGGAGGCGGCGGAAAATGAATATGACTTTTCGCTGGTATGGAAGGGATAATGATACCGTAACTCTTGAACAAGTGAAACAGATACCCAATGTGAAAGGAATCGTTTGGGCCCTTCACAGAAAACCTGTCGGGGAAGTTTGGGAAACAGATGAGATTAAATCGGAAGTTGAGTATATAAAGTCCTTTGGGTTTCATGCAGATGTGGTGGAAAGTGTTAATATACATGAATCTATTAAGCTTGGAAACAATGAAAGGGACCTACATATAGAAAATTATAAGAAAACCATTCGGAACCTGGGTGAATTTGGGGTTAAAGTTATTTGTTATAACTTCATGCCTGTCTTTGATTGGACGCGGACTGACTTATACCGTGCACTTCCAGATGGCTCAACGGCATTGTTTTATGAAAAAAACAAAGTGGAAAATCTGGATCCGCAGGATTTAATTAAAACGGTTTCCGAGGCTTCTGATTTGACTCTTCCTGGCTGGGAGCCTGAGAAAATGTCCCGGATTAAAGAGTTATTTGCAGCGTATCAGGATATAACTGCAGAGGACTTGTGGGATAACCTGCGCTATTTCCTAAAGGAAATACTGCCAGTGGCAGAAGAAGCAGGCATCAAGATGGCAATCCACCCGGATGATCCGCCCTGGTCCATTTTTGGCCTGCCGCGTATCATGACCGGAGAAGAAAGTCTGCAGAAACTCCTATCTATTTCCAGCTCTCCCTCCAATGGCATTACATTTTGTACAGGATCTCTAGGAGCTAATCCGCAAAATGACATGGTTGACCTGGCAAGAAAATTTGCCGCAAGATCACCATTTGCACATATCCGAAATGTAAAGATATTCGACAATGGCGATTTTATTGAAACTTCTCATCTAACAGCAGATGGTTCCATCAATATTAAAGGGGTCGTCAAGGAGTTATCAGAGATTCAATATGAGGGGTACGTGCGTCCTGACCACGGCCGGCATCTTTGGGGTGAAGAATGCAGACCGGGATATGGTTTATATGACCGGGCTCTTGGGATCATGTATCTTCACGGATTATGGGATGCCTATCAATCTGAGAAATAAGGAGAATGCGAATGTTTCCAATACATGAAAATTTAAATGCAAAAACAGCTGTGATTACGGGCGGAAGCGGAGTGCTTTGCTCGGAAATGGCCAGGGAGCTCGCAAGGCATGGGGTGAAAGTGGCGATTCTAAATCGTACGGCAGAAAAGGGAGCTGCAGTATCGGCTGAAATTGAAAAAGCAGGGGGAACAGCGATTGCTGTTGCAGCAGACGTCTTAGACCGTGAATCCCTGGAAAAAGCAAGGGAAGAAGTGATCAGCCACTTTGGACAGGTAGATATATTAATTAATGGAGCAGGCGGGAATCACCCGGATGCCATTACTTCTGTAGAAACCTATAATGTGGAGTCTTCTTCTGAAAAGTCCTTCTTTGATATGGATGAGAAAGGCTTCTCCCAAGTATTTGCCAGCAACTTTACAGGGACTTTTTTAGCCAGCCAGGTTTTTGGCAAAGAACTGCTAAAGCAGGAATCACCTATCATTATTAATATCTCATCAATGAGTTCATATTCGCCAATGACAAAAGTGCCTGCCTATAGTGCAGCCAAATCAGCCATTAATAATTTTACAATGTGGATGGCTGTGCATTTCGCAGAAACAGGGTTGAGGGTAAATGCAATTGCACCGGGCTTTTTCTTAACAACTCAAAACCGCAATTTATTATTGAATGAAGATGGTTCCCATACGGCCAGATCAGAAAAAATTATTGCTCATACACCAATGAAAAGATTTGGCCAGCCAAAAGATTTGCTTGGTGTGCTGCTGTGGCTTGCTGACGAAGAATATTCTGGTTTCGTAACGGGTGTTACGGTACCAGTTGACGGCGGCTTTATGGCATACTCAGGAGTTTAATATGAAAAATAAGCCACAGGAAGTATTCCTGTGGTTTTTGTTTCAGGCTGCTTCCTTATAAAAATACAATTCTAAAAGAAGGAGAATAGAAGTGAAAATTCAGCTAGCACTTGACCGCTTAACCGAACATGATTGTTTCCGTATCGCAGATGAAACTTGTGACAATATCGATTGGATTGAGATCGGGACGGGCGTTATTAAAGAATATGGTATGAAGATAGTTCGGGAAATGAAGGCTGCTTATCCAGAAAAAACAATTGTGGCGGATATGAAAACTTGTGACGCAGGAAAACATGAGGCAGAACAGGCCTTTAAAGCAGGGGCGGACGTTATGACTGTGATGGGCTTTTCACATAACAGCACGATCAAACAGGCATTAGAGATTGCAAATGCCGCTAATAAAAGAATTATGATTGATTTGCTGGGAATTAAGGACGCCAAAAGAGTTAAGAGCCTATATGATTTGGGAGCGGACTTATTTTGTCTCCATATAGGAAAGGATATGCAGAAAGAGGGTTCTATAGCGGATCCCGCTTTATTCAGACTTGTTAAAGGGTTAAATGATATCGAAGTCGCTATTGCAGGCGGGGTTTCAGAAAAAACAATTGGGGAATTGAAGGATAGTATTGCTGATGTTGTCATCGTTGGAAGTGCCATTACAGGTAATCAAGCACCAAAAGAAGCCAGCTCAGCAATAAGGAACAAACTAGAAAAATGACAGCAGCCCCCGAAATTGGGGGCTGATTCTGCTCATCTATTATTCATACTCCGCCAAAATCTCTTCAATCGTAAACTTAATTCCATAATAAACAAATAAAGCAGCCATGGATGCCGGATAGCCGAAGCGGTTGCCTTCTTCATCAGGAAGGAGCCCTTTAGCAAGCTTCAAATCAATATGGACATCGGCTAAATCAGAGATGTTAACATTGTTTTCCGCCTTAACTGTGCTCACAGCCACAAAGGGAATTCCTTTTTCAGACAATGATTTTGCCAGAGCAGCAGCGTCTTTGTCATCTGAATGTCTTGAGAAGATGATCACTCTGTCTGTTTCTGCGACTTTCGCATCACTTTCCAAAATCGCTGCATCTCTAAGCGGTTCCTGGCTATGAACGGCTTCATAGCCAATGGCAGCCATTTCTTTAGTACCGTAAATATATATTTTTCCATCACCGGCGGCAGCTTGAGCCAATAGGCGTGCGCTGTCCTCGATGGAAAACTCCTCTTTTTCCTGAAGTCTTTTAAACAGCCCTGTCAGCTGGGTAGAAAACATCTTAAGCAATTATTTCACTCCTTCGGTCACTGCACTTAGCGGTTCTATTATAGTGAAAAGGGAGGAAAAGGTAAAATATTCACATTTGAAATTGCAAAAACCAGCAGGAATAATCATGTTTCACAGAGAAATTAGCTGTAGGAGAATGTATAGTTAAGTGACCTGCAGTCATAATTCAGTATGGTTTTAAACCTAAGTGCTTTTAATACGACAGGAAGAGGTGGCTTGATGAAAGGGAAAATTTTAATTGTAGATGATCAGTTCGGAATCCGTATTTTGCTTAATGAGGTACTACAGAAAGAAGGGTACGAAACATACCAGGCTGCCAATGGAGTCCAGGCTCTCGACATTGTTTCCAAGCATTCGCCTGATCTTGTTCTTCTCGACATGAAAATACCGGGAATGGATGGGATTGAAATCTTAAAAAGAATGAGAGTGGTGGATAAAGATATCCGCGTCATTATCATGACTGCATATGGCGAGCTCGATATGATTCAGGAGGCCAAGGATCTCGGAGCTCTTACTCACTTTGCGAAGCCATTCGATATCGATGACATCAGGGCAGCGGTAAAGAAATATTTGCCTGTGCCTAACTCGAAATAATCCAAAATTATCCGTTTTTAAGCTGAAATTCCATCGCTATAAAAATGATAGCGTTTGCTTTATGACAATTAACAAAAACGCTCTGGAATAATGGCTTTTCTAAGTCCTTTTTGGTATGATAACAGATGAATTCCAAAGGATCGTATCTGTTTAGCGGACTATTTTAAGGGTACATATTCGATAGTGTTAAGGGGAAAACTTTAACAGTATTTAGTCTGATGAACTTAAACGATTATCAATAAGGAGGAAGAAAAATGCCTTTAGTTTCTATGACTGAAATGCTGAATAAAGCAAAATCAGAAGGCTATGCAGTAGGTCAATTTAACTTAAACAACCTTGAGTTCACTCAAGCTATCCTGCAGGCGGCAGAAGAAGAAAAGTCACCGGTTATCCTTGGTGTTTCCGAAGGTGCTGCACGCTACATGGGCGGTTTCAAAACGGTTGTAAAGATGGTTGAAGGACTGCTGGAAGATTACAAAATTACCGTTCCAGTGGCTATCCACTTAGATCACGGTTCAAGTTTTGATAAATGTAAAGAAGCGATCGATGCAGGCTTCACATCTGTTATGATCGATGCTTCTCATGATCCATTCGAACAAAACGTTGAGACTACTTCTAAAGTAGTTGAATATGCACATTCAAAAGGCGTTTCAGTTGAAGCAGAGTTAGGAACTGTCGGCGGACAGGAAGACGATGTTGTAGCTGATGGCGTTATTTATGCTGATGCTAAAGAATGTGAAGAACTGGTAAAACGCACAGGCATCGACTGCCTTGCTCCGGCACTTGGTTCTGTTCATGGCCCATACAAAGGTGAGCCAAACCTTGGCTTTGCTGAAATGGAAGAGATCGGAAGCCTTACAGGTGTTCCTTTAGTTCTTCATGGCGGAACTGGAATTCCAACAAAGGATATCCAAAAGTCCATCTCTTTAGGAACCGCAAAAATCAATGTAAACACTGAAAATCAAATTGCTTCTGCAAAACGCGTTCGCGAAGTATTGGCAGCAGATACAGAAGTATACGATCCACGCAAATACTTAGGACCGGCACGCGAAGCGATTAAAGAAACTGTAATCGGCAAAATGCGCGAGTTCGGTTCTTCAAACAAAGCATAATTAATATCATTGCATAAGAAACCGCTTCTGGATTTAGGGGCGGTTTCCCTGTATTTTATCCGGCGGTTCGCAGAGTGCCTGCTGGCGGAATTTCTGCATCCAAATGTAAGGCTTTACAGAATCACAACTTTATTTAATAATACATAGATATCCGCAGCATTAATTATCAAAATATTAAACAAGGTGGGATTATTATGAAGTTTTTCATCGATACAGCAAACATGGACGAAATTAAAGAGGCATATGCCCTTGGGGTAGTAGCAGGAGTAACAACCAATCCATCATTGGTGGCAAAGGAAAAGAATGTATCCTTCCCTGACCGTCTGCGTGAAATCACGGACCTGGTGCCAGGCTCAGTAAGTGCAGAGGTTATCGCCCTTGATGCAGAAGGCATGATTAAAGAAGGAAGAGAGCTTGCAGCGATTGCACCTAACATCACAATAAAAGTCCCAATGACCCCCGATGGTCTAAAAGCAGTAAGTGCTTTTTCAAAAGAAGGCATTAAAACAAATGTAACTTTAATCTTCAGTGCAAACCAGGCGCTGCTTGCTGCAAGAGCAGGTGCTACATACGTTTCTCCATTCCTTGGACGTTTGGACGATATTGGCCATAACGGTCTGGAGCTCATTTCCACAATCGCAGAAATCTTTGCAATTCATGACATTGATACAGAAATCATTGCCGCTTCCATCAGACATCCTCAGCATGTGACGGATGCAGCATTAAGAGGAGCCCATATCTCGACAGTTCCTTATAAAGTCATCCAGCAATTATTCAACCATCCTCTTACAGATAAGGGAATCGAAGCATTCCTGGCAGACTGGAACTCAAGAGGATAAGGCTTTCTTCGGAAAAATAACTCTAGGAAACTGGCTTTGTTTATTTGTACTTTGAGAGCTGTCTAGCGCAAGTGCCTGCCCCCTCGAGGTGTCGGGGGTGGGCAAGGCGCTTGCGTTTTTCTTGAGCAAAGCCAGCCCCTTCACTTGTACCCCGGCTTTTAGTGCTTCTTTCTTAATTTTAACTTTTTTTGAATACAATACATGAGATTTGATTTTTCGTGTAAACTATAGGATAAAGATAATGTCGGAATATGTAAAAAACACATGGAAAATTGTTCCTTATTCATCTTGCAATGTTGCAAAATGCAGATACATGATAATATGTAAGTGCATATTTTCCCAAAGACTATTTTTCCGATATTAAAAATAGACAAGCCTATTTGGTTTCTTATAGAATCTGGGGCTATTTTCTGGCGGAATTGGTTAGAAAAGTAGTGTGTAGCTTTTGGTGTAAGGGCTATCAATTTTTTAAATATTGAAGTCAAATGTCAGCATGTGTGTTTAACAACGGCTTAGAAGGGAGTTACAAATGGAAAAGCTAATGATTGCAGGCGGATATCCATTAAAAGGAACAGTCCGGATCAGCGGAGCGAAGAATAGTGCAGTAGCATTGATTCCAGCTACCATTTTAGCGGAATCGCCTGTGACAATTGAAGGTTTGCCGGATATTTCGGATGTACAAATTCTAAAAGATTTGCTTGAAGAAATAGGGGGCACTGTTGAATTCTCCGGAAATGATATGACAGTAGATCCCTCTTCCATGATTTCCATGCCTTTGCCGAACGGAAAAGTGAAAAAATTACGCGCTTCCTATTATTTAATGGGAGCGATGCTCGGCCGATTCAAAAAAGCGGTTATTGGACTTCCTGGCGGATGCCATCTGGGGCCAAGGCCGATTGACCAGCATATTAAAGGTTTTGAAGCTCTTGGCGCGCGTGTGACCAATGAGCAGGGAGCCATTTACCTTCGTGCCGATGAGCTTCGCGGAGCCCGTATTTATCTCGATGTTGTCAGCGTTGGAGCAACCATCAATATCATGCTTGCCGCTGTCAGGGCAAAAGGCAGAACGATTATCGAAAATGCTGCAAAAGAGCCTGAAATCATTGATGTTGCTACGCTTTTAACCAATATGGGTGCGAAAATCAAGGGTGCCGGCACAGATGTGATCCGCATCGATGGCGTAGATCAGCTGCATGGCTGCCAGCATACGATTATCCCAGACCGGATTGAAGCGGGAACCTATATGATCGTTGGTGCAGCGGCCGGAGAAGGTGTGCTGATTGACAATGTAATCCCCCATCACCTTGAGTCCCTAATAGCAAAGCTTCGCGAAATGGGCGTTCAGGTTGAAACGAACGACGACCAGGTATTTGTCGGGCCAGCTGAGAAAATGAAAGCAGTGGATATTAAAACGCTTGTTTATCCTGGCTTCCCTACAGATCTTCAGCAGCCGCTGACTTCTCTGTTAACTGGTGCAGAAGGGACAAGCATGGTTACGGATACCATTTATAGTGCCCGTTTCAAGCATATTGATGAGCTGCGCAGAATGAATGCCAACATTAAAGTTGAAGGACGCTCGGCTATCATCAATGGGCCAATCCAGCTTCAGGGCGCTAAAGTTAAGGCGAGCGATTTGCGCGCAGGCGCAGCACTGGTAATTGCCGGTTTGATGGCTGAGGGAGTTACTGAAGTCACAGGCTTAGAGCATATCGACAGAGGCTATAGCCATCTTGTTGAAAAGCTGAATGGACTTGGTGCCACAATCTGGCGCGAAGAAATGAGCAAAGAAGAAATGGAACAAATGAAGAACGCATAAATAGAGAAACATCTTGAGATATTGACAGCTGACTGATGATTGCTTGGGCCAAAGCTTAAGTGACATCAGCAGACAAATATAAATTAAGGCGGGCTTTTGCGGTGCCGGCGGTAAAGACCCGGTCCGCATTCGCCATGCTGCCAGCCTTAGAATCCGGGGAGGAAGAATCGATGGAAAGAAGTTTGTCAATGGAATTAGTTCGCGTAACGGAAGGTGCCGCTTTAGCATCAGCACGCTGGATGGGCCGCGGATTAAAAGATGAAGCGGATGATGCCGCTACTTCTGCAATGAGAGATGTATTCGATACGGTGCCAATGAAGGGAACAGTCGTTATCGGGGAAGGCGAAATGGATGAAGCGCCAATGCTTTATATCGGGGAAAAGCTTGGAACAGGCTATGGCCCGCGTGTAGATGTTGCTGTTGATCCGCTTGAAGGCACTAACATCGTTGCATCCGGCGGCTGGAATGCCTTAGCTGTTCTTGCGGTAGCTGACCACGGAAATCTTCTGCATGCTCCGGATATGTACATGGACAAAATTGCAGTCGGTCCTGAAGCAGTTGGACAAATTGATATTAACGCTTCTGTTTTGGATAATTTGAAAGCGGTCGCAAGAGCAAAAAACAAAGATATCCAGGATGTCGTGGCTACAGTGCTTAACCGTGAGCGCCATGAGCACATCATCAGCCAGCTTCGCGAAGCAGGTGCCCGAATTAAGTTAATTAATGACGGGGACGTAGCTGGAGCCATTAATACAGCTTTTGATGAGACAGGTGTAGATATCCTGTTCGGATCAGGCGGAGCACCAGAAGGCGTATTGGCAGCTGTAGCCCTTAAGTGCCTTGGCGGAGAGATTCAAGGAAAACTTCTTCCGCAAAATGACGCAGAGGCTGAGCGTTGCTTGAAGATGGGCCTCGATATTAATAAAGTCCTTCTTATGGAAGACCTGGTAAAAGGCGATGATGCCATTTTTGCTGCCACAGGCGTAACAGACGGAGAGCTTCTGAAAGGCGTACAGTTTAAAGGCTCATATGGTTCGACCCATTCGCTTGTCATGCGTGCCAAATCAGGTACGGTCCGCTTTGTCGAGGGACGCCATAGTTTAAAGAAAAAGCCAAATCTTGTTATTAAATAATTTCCATAAAAGATAGATAGAAAATGAGAGCTGGCCATCTGTGCCAGCCTGCTCATTTTCATTTCCTTCCTTCTATATTTTCCATATCAAATTTAGTTATTGATTAATTTTCATATTAAGGGGTAAAATAGAGATTGTTTTTTAAATGGCTCCAGCGTCTAACCCCTCGAGGGTCGGGCAGGGCGCTTGCGCTTTTCGAAGAAGAGGATACCTCTAATATCAACTGAAAAACGGACAATAAACCGTTCCATTCCTCGAAACCTTTAATTAAGAACATAATGATAGATTCTTCAGCTATTTTCAGTGCCTCAAAGTATCTTTCCCTTTCCTTTCATATACCGTTCAATATTTATACAGCTGCATATGAAGGAAATGATTGAAAATTTCAAAAGTGTGGTGTAAAAATGGGTTTAAACATTTCAAGTTTAGAAAATATGAAACTGAAAGAGCTTTATGAACTTGCCCGTGAATATAAAGTTTCTTACTACAGCAAGTTATCGAAAAAAGAATTGATTTTTGCCATCCTAAAAGCAAGAGCAGAGCAGGAAGGCTACTTTTTCATGGAAGGTGTCCTGGAGATCATTCAGTCAGAAGGATTCGGCTTCCTTCGTCCAATCAACTATTCACCAAGCTCTGAGGATATTTATATTTCTGCTTCCCAGATCCGCCGTTTTGACTTAAGAAACGGAGATAAGGTTTCAGGAAAGGTCCGTCCTCCAAAAGAAAATGAGCGTTACTTTGGTCTTCTGCAAGTAGAAGCCGTGAATGGCGATGATCCGGAATCAGCAAAAGAGCGCGTTCACTTCCCTGGTCTGACTCCTTTATATCCAAACCGCCATATGAAATTGGAAACAGGTACAAGACAGCTGTCTACAAGAATTATGGACCTGCTTGCACCAGTTGGATTCGGGCAGCGCGGTCTGATTGTCGCTCCTCCTAAAGCAGGTAAGACCATGCTTTTAAAAGAAATTGCCAATAGCATTACAACCAACCACCCGGAAGCGGAACTGATCGTGCTATTGATTGACGAGCGCCCGGAAGAGGTAACAGACATCGAGCGTTCAGTTGCAGGCGATGTGGTCAGCTCAACATTTGATGAAGTGCCTGAAAACCACATTAAAGTGGCCGAGCTGGTTCTTGAACGAGCTATGCGCCTCGTTGAGCACAAGCGTGATGTTGTTATTTTGATGGACAGCATTACAAGACTGGCAAGAGCTTATAACCTGGTTATTCCTCCAAGCGGAAGAACACTCTCCGGCGGTATTGACCCGGCTGCATTCCACCGTCCAAAGCGTTTCTTCGGTGCAGCCCGAAACATTGAAGAGGGCGGAAGCTTAACGATTCTGGCAACTGCACTCGTTGACACGGGCTCACGCATGGATGACGTGATTTACGAAGAATTCAAGGGGACAGGCAATATGGAACTGCACCTTGACCGCTCCTTGGCTGAAAGAAGAATCTTCCCGGCCATCGACATCCGCCGTTCCGGAACGCGCAAAGAAGAACTTCTTATACAGAAAGATCACCTGGACAAGCTGTGGGCAATCCGCAAATCCATGTCTGATTCACCGGATTTCGCCGAAAAACTGCTTCGCAAGCTAAGACAGACAAAATCGAACGAAGAGTTTTTTGCCAATTTGGCTGAAGAAATGAAGGCTAAGCGCTCGCAGTAAGAGTTCATTTGGAAAATCCAGGATGCCGAATTCGCTTATTGCAAAAAACACTTTGACTTGTTATAATGATGACAGTGTGTTTTTGAAGTTTACGGCAATTCATGATTGCCCGTAATATATAACTCTGTTTCGAATGATTCAGGGCGGAAGGAGATGAAAAGAATGAAATCAGGAATTCATCCTAACTATAAAAAAGCAATGGTGAAATGTGCTTGCGGTAACGAGTTCGAAACCGGTTCTGTTCAAGAAGAGATCCGCGTTGAAACTTGCTCTGAGTGCCACCCATTCTATACTGGACGTCAAAAATTCGCTGAAGCTGGCGGACGTGTTGACCGTTTCAATAAGAAATACGGCATTAAGTCAGAACAAAAATAATAAACAACAAAAACAGGCAAGTTAACTATCTTGCCTGTTTTTTATTGCGAAATAACCCTTATTGGATATGAAGAACTGTTTTGAGTGGACCTTTTTGCTTTGAAAAAAGCGCGAGTATAATTAAGATTAACAGCTCGACCCTTTCTTCATAAAATAATGATAACAAGCCATTCTATTAGTTAGAACGAGGAAGGAGAGGCCGTTCATGTACGTTGTGAATCATCACGGATGGGTGGAAGTCATTTGCGGCAGCATGTTCTCCGGCAAATCAGAAGAACTGATTCGCCGTGTGCGCAGAGCTCAGTTTGCCAAACAGCAAATTGCTGTATTTAAGCCGCAGATCGATAACCGATACAGTGATGAAGCTGTCGTTTCACATAATGGAACTTCGGTCATAGCTAGACCCATTTCCCAGTCTACCGAAATTTTTAAATACATTACAGCTGATATTGATTTGATTGCCATTGATGAAGTGCAATTTTTTGATGATGAAATTGTAAAAGTCATTCAGCACCTGGCTGACAGCGGACATCGTGTCATCGCTGCCGGACTTGACCAGGACTTCCGCGGAGAGCCGTTTGGCCAAATGCCTGCCATCATGTCGATAGCAGAAATGGTTACAAAGCTTCAAGCTGTCTGTGCCGTTTGCGGTTCACCTGCAAGCCGTACACAGCGCCTGATCAATGGGAAGCCAGCTTCGTATGATGACCCGGTTATTTTAGTCGGCGCATCTGAAGCATATGAACCGCGCTGCCGCCATCACCATGAAGTTCCCAAATCGCCAAATGTTCTGGATAAACAAAAAACAACTGAGTTTTTATCATAATTTTATACGAAGCGATCTCTCTGCCCTGGCGTGTTCCGGGCAGTTTTTTTATGGCCCAGAAAACGGAAAAATGAAGGCGAAATTAAAAATTTCAGCATGAATGCCTCATGTAGCCGAAAGTGGGAGGAGAGCAGAAAAAAGGTCGTCATGAGCGGCTCAGGAAGCCGAAAAAAAGAAGCAAAGCAGTGAGAAGGTCGCCATAAAATGCTCGCTCCAGCTCTGCCTAATATTGGACTGCACATTCCTCCTTATAGCGGACATGCTATAAAAAGGAGGTGCAGTAATGAAAAAATTTAGTGTTTTCATTTTGATGCTCGCATTTCTGGCTGGCTGTGCCAACAATCAGGCAACCGAGAGTGAGTATGACCATGAGACCCAGGATGGAGTTTCATTTATAAATAATGATCTGGACCGCACCGAGGACAATGACACATTGGACCGGACGATGAGCGGTGAGCAGAACCCGAACTTTATCAATTTTGACGGCAAACGCCTGGATAATCAGGATGATATCAACCAGGCCCGCAGGGTGATTGCTGCTCACAATGGGTATCGCCCGGGAGCAGTTTGGGTAAATGGAGAGGATATGTGGGTGACTGCATACCGAAAAGGCAATATGACTCATCAGGAAAAGATTGATTCACAGGCACAATTGCATAAAGATCTCATTAAAGCTCTTCCGACTTATCACATTGAAGTAAAGGTTCAGGAAGACCGCACGTAAAAAATGCCCTGCTTACCCAGGGCATTTTTTTACGCAGCCTTTCTTTTTAATATGACTTTGTTCGAGGTTACATAACTGTGAAGCACCATGCCTACGATCACAAGTGCCATACCTGTAAAAGAAATTCCAGACGGCAAGGGGCTTGACAGCAGCAGCACTTCACCAAGAACAGCAAAAAGGACCTCGAGAGATTGTGTTGCTTCCACTGCCCCCAGCTTTTGCATATTGCCGCGGACGAGGTCAGTGGCTGCAAAAAACAGTACCGTGGCAAAGACGCCGGAAAATAGGGCGACTAAACCGGACTGAGTGACCTGGCCAAAACTGGGTACTCCGCTTGTTGCCAGGGCGGCTGCAGAAAGAACGACCCAGAAAGGAAGACTGGCAATCGTCATTCCGAGCACGCGCTGGTAGGCATCCAGCCGATTTTCACACACATCCATCATTTTGCGGTTGCCTAATGGATAGGCAAAAGATGCGATAACTAAAGGAATGATCACAAGCATCGTATCACGAAATGAAATGGAGGAGGCATGCTCGACTTGCATCACAGCAACTCCAAGAAGAATGATCAGGCTCATCATGAGACCGCGAAATGGCACTTTTCCTCTAACCTTAACAGTTCCATTTCCAGTTTGATATGCAACAAAAAAAAGCGGTGCAAGCAGGGAGCCGGAGATAATCGTAATCTGCCAGGTTCCGGCAATCAGCCAGCCGGGACCATAGGCTGCTGCAAAACATAACGGGGCATAAAATAAACCGAAGCCAACAAAGCTCCATAACAGCCATTGCCCGGGAGCTTTTTTCATCTCAGTAAATAATGGCCGCAAATTCCCTCTGAATGCTACAATGGCACCCAAAAGAGGAATCATGAAAAAATAGCGGAGCGATGCGCTCCATAGCCAGCTTCCTCCATCCATTTCCATTGCGCGGTTTAATACAAATGTGAAAGCAAAAAAGAAGGCGGAACAAACGCCTATTAGAATAGCTTTCATGCCAGTTCACCTCATTTCCCTGTTAAAAGCCCGCCAAGGCTCAGCCAGTTTTCCTCCACCAGGCTGGATGCCAGCTGCTCCTGGCCATGCCTGCTCGCTTCCATAATTTTTTTGTGCTGCTCTACAGATTTCAGCCCATTCAAAGATCCGAATTGAGCAATTTCCAGACGCTGAATTTTGGGCATAATTCTCTTTAATGCTGAGATAATTTCGGGATTATCTGCTGCAGAAAGATAAACCTCGTGGAAGGCCTCATCTGCTTTTACTGCACTAAGAATATCCTGTTTTTTCATGGCGGCCTCCAGATTATTATTGGCTGCCTCAAGCCTTGCAAAATCACTCGGCACTAAGCGGGGAACGCCAAGCCTGGCACCTAAAGCATGCAGGGAAGCTGCCACAGGAAAGGCGTGGCTGGCACCATCTTCATTTAGAGGAGTGACACGAGTAGAGGAGCCGGGCGTTGATACAACGAGCCCTTCATCCTCCAGCCTCTTTAAGGCTTCCCGGACAGGCGTGCGGCTGATCCCAAAGTCTTCTGCCAGTTCCTTATCATGAAGGCGCGAACCCGGTTCAAAATCAAGCTGAATAATATTTTTCTTAAGTGTTTCGTATACTTCATCTCTAAGGGACAAACGTTTAATTGGAGTGATATTTTTATTCTTCATAAAACCAATATATCGGATATCATAGTAACCCGCAATGATTTTTCAGAAAATTTATTAACAGGGAAGAAGTCATCCTTATTCCCGAATGGTTTTGACTGCAACTACCACCTATACTATAATTAGAATGTTATGGAGTTGCGGCTTTTTTAATAAAATAAAACTATACCCCGCTGTGACAATATCCGGCGGTTATTGGATAAAAAATTGAGGTGAATGGCTGTGTTTGATCGTCTTCAATCTGTCGAGGACCGTTATGAAAGATTAAATGAGCTTTTGAGCGATCCGGAAATTGTCAATGATCCGAAAAAGCTTCGCGAATATTCAAAAGAACAGTCTGGTATTCAGGAAACTGTTGACACATACCGCGAATATAAAGAAGTGAAAGAGCAGTATCAGGATGCGCGTGCCATGCTTGAAGAGAAGCTTGATGCCGAAATGCGCGAAATGGTAAAAGAAGAATTGGCCGAGCTTGAGGAAAGAAAAGAGGATCTGGAAGCACGTCTGAAAATCCTCCTCATTCCTAAAGATCCTAATGATGATAAAAACGTTATTATGGAAATCCGAGGTGCAGCCGGCGGTGATGAAGCTGCCTTATTTGCAGGTGACTTATACCGTATGTACAGCCGCTATGCCGAGACGCAGGGCTGGAAGATCGATGTCATTGAGGCAAGCTCTACGGGCGTTGGCGGCTATAAGGAAATCATCTTTATGATTAACGGAAATGGCGCTTATTCCAAGCTTAAGTTTGAAAATGGCGCACACCGTGTTCAGCGTGTACCGGAAACTGAATCCGGCGGGCGCATCCACACTTCAACTGCAACAGTTGCGGTTCTTCCTGAAGCAGAAGAAGTGGAAATCGACATTCATGAAAAAGATATCCGTGTGGATACATTTGCTTCAAGCGGACCGGGCGGACAGAGTGTTAACACGACGATGTCAGCTGTTCGTTTGACTCACTTGCCGACAGGTACGGTTGTTTCCTGCCAGGATGAAAAGTCACAAATCAAAAATAAGGAAAAAGCGATGAAGGTTCTTCGTGCCCGTGTTTATGATAAGTTCCAGCAGGAAGCACAGGCGGAATATGACCAGCAGCGTAAATCAGCAGTTGGTACCGGAGACCGCTCTGAGCGCATCCGTACGTACAACTTCCCGCAAAACCGTGTCACCGATCACCGTATCGGCCTGACAATCCAAAAGCTTGATCAGATCCTTCAAGGAAAGCTCGATGAAGTTATTGACGCTCTGATCGTTGAAGAGCAATCTGCGAAGCTGGACAGTGCATCCAATGAGTAATCCAACTATGAAAGTATATGAAGCCCTCAACTGGGCTTCTTCTTTTTTAAAGAAGTCAAACCGTGATGAGAATGCCGGTGAGCTGTTATTGCAGCATTTTATGAAGATGAGCAGGGCAGGCTTTTTGTCTAATTTACGCGAAGATTTGCATCCGGAGGTCCTGGATGAATTCCAGAAGGCAGTGCACGCACACGCAGCGGGCCAGCCTGTTCAGTATATAATCGGCACTGAAGAATTCTACGGGCGCACCTTCCATGTGAATGAAGATGTCCTTATTCCAAGGCCAGAAACGGAAGAACTCGTTTATAATGCTCTTAAGAAGATAAACAAGCTGTTCGGCTCTGTGAACGGGCTTGAAATGGCAGACATCGGTACCGGCAGCGGAGCGATTGCCGTTACGATGAAGCTCGAGAAGCCGGAATTAAATGTCACGGCCACAGATATCTACAGGCCGACCCTTGAGCTGGCTGAGAAAAATGCAGAACAGAATGGCGCGGTAATCGATTTTTTTCAGGGGGACCTTCTACAGCCCCTTATTTCGAAAGGGAAGAAATTTGATATCATACTATCCAATCCTCCATATATACCGGAAAGGGATATCGAGTGGATGTCGGATATAGTCACAGAACACGAACCGCACCGTGCCCTCTTTGCAGGGGAAGATGGACTGGATCTGTACAAGCGCTTTATGGAGGAACTGCCAGCTGTCATCAAAGACCGTGCCCTCATCGGCTTCGAGGTAGGTGCCGGCCAAAGTGAAGCAGTATCTGCACTTCTGAAGCAGGTTTTCCCTCAGGCAAATATTGAAACAGTCTATGACATTAACGGCAAAGACCGGATGGTTTTTGCAAAAATAGAGTAACACAGCCGCCGGAATGGCGGTTTTTTTAGGTGAGAGGGACTGCATCAGAATCCTATAAAAAAATTTAATTTTAATAGTTTAAGATTCTGGCATCCTGTCCACACTGTGGATAGTGAAGGGATGGTGCCGGAAATGATGAATACAAAAACGATAGTGAAATTATATGTACTGATTTTATCCTTAGGAACCATTTTAAGTTTATATATACCGCAAACAGAAGTCACAGCTGATGAGCCAATGGTAATACCAAGCGAGGCAATAAGGCTGCGCATTCTGGCCAACAGCGATAATGAAGAAGACCAGGCGATTAAAAGGAAAGTTAGGGATGCAGTAAATGCAGAAATCACTGAGTGGGTGGCAGAGTTAACTTCAATCGAAGATGCCCGTGAACTGATCCAGTCCAGATTGCCTGAGATCCAAAAGATTGCCGAAGAAGTAGTAGCTGATGAAGGGTCTGATCAGAAAGTAAATGCCGACTTTGGAAAAGTCAGCTTCCCGACGAAGTTATATGGACAGTTATTATACCCGGCAGGCGAATACGAAGCGATCTTGATCACTCTTGGCGAAGGAAAAGGGGCAAACTGGTGGTGTGTGCTTTTCCCTCCTCTTTGCTTCCTTGATTTCTCAAACGGTGTGGCTGTAAGCGAAGGCTTTGAAGAAGAAGAAAAGAAAGGGGAAGTAAAGGCAGAAGAAATTGCTGCTGACACTGATTCCGAAAAAGAAACCCCTCCCGTTTATACAGAGGAAGATGAAGAACCTGTAGAAGTAAAATTCTTTTTAGCTGAAATATGGGAGAAAATCTTCGGTTAGGCCTTGCTGCAGAGCAAGGTCTCTCTTTTTTAGAATCACTTTAAAAACTGGAAATCAAATTACATTTAAGACAAGCATATAACATCTTCTTTTCATGCGTTTGATTCTACTAAAAACGGATATTTAAAGTAGTGTAACAACAAAACATAAACAAAAAGGAGATGAAAGATAATGGCTAAAAACAACAATAATAACAACGATAAAATGTCTCGTGAGGAAAGAGGGCGCATGGGCGGAGAAGCAACAAGCCGCAATCATGATAAGGACTTCTATCAGGAAATTGGACAAAAGGGCGGAGAAGCTACCAGCCAAAACCATGACAAGGAATTCTATCAGGAAATAGGCCAAAAAGGCGGAGAAGCGACAGCGGAAAATCATGATAGTGAATTCTATCAGGAAATAGGCCAAAAAGGCGGAGAAGCAACTGCTGAAAATCATGACAAGGAATTCTATCAGGAAATTGGACGCAAAGGCGGAGAAGCAACTAGTGAAAACCATGACCGCGATTTCTACGAAGAAATCGGCCGAAAAGGCGGCAACTCGAACGACTAAACCTGCCGCAGAAAAATTGTATATGATAGTAATATAAACACGGCAGCGGAATTCAGACAGCTGCCGTGTTTTATTTTACAGTAGTCATTCGTTCTCTCACATCCTGAAATATTTTTCAAATCTAGTTCTACTTTTTCTATTTTTTCATATTCATAGAGTGACAATAAGAAAATGGGGTGAAGAAATGGAAACAGGTGTAGTGAGATGTGCTGATGCTTCAGATGTGGAGAATCTGGCATCTTTTCTGGAATCGGCAAACTTAAGTACGGATGGGATAAGGGAAGCAATCGAATATTTTTTAATTATGGAGAATGATTCTGGGGATATTAAAGCTACCCTGGGAATTGAACCCCATGGGAAGAATGGACTTTTAAGGTCCCTTGTAATAACATCCTCAGCATCTGAAAAAGATCTATTTATTTTGTTTGAGCAAATATTAATGCTGGCAAGAGATCGGGGCATGGAGTCCTTGTATCTAGCATCGAATAAAAGAAACTCGCTGGCATTTTTCAGCCTGCTTGGCTTTAAACAGGAAGAAACAGCGCGATTGCCGGAAGTCTTATTCGAGTCGGAGCATGTTAAACATATCCTGACTGTGGATAACTCTTTCTTTTTGAAATTATCCATGTGAATTGTGGGTATCTTGCCAAAGTTATGCACAAATCGCTCTTATTTATACACAATTTGTGGATAAGACTTGAGTTATCCAGCTTCTTCTACTATACTTTCCAAAGGAATGTTCAAAAAAATGTCGAAAACAAAGGAATTTTGACAGCAAAAAAACATTTTTTGTGAAGGTGGATAACAATGATTACAAAAAGATGGTCGGTGGATAACAGTGTGGATAAAGAAGATAGTTATTCACAGTTTTCACAGGCTGCCGATCTGTTAAAAAAAAATGAAGTGGTCGCTTTTCCAACAGAAACCGTATATGGATTAGGCGGGAATGCGGAAAATGATGAAGCGGTCAGAAAAATATTTGAGGCAAAAGGACGTCCGAGTGATAATCCCCTGATTATTCACATTGCTGATAAAGCACAGCTGGACGCGTTTGTAACCGAAATTCCGCAAAATGCGCAGGCGCTCATGGATCAATTTTGGCCGGGACCGCTTACGCTCATTTTTAATCATAAGGAAGGTGTTCTTTCCCATTATGCAACGGCAGACTTATCCACTGTTGCTGTGCGGATGCCTGATCATCCAGTAGCCCTGGAGCTGCTGGAGAAAGCAGGATTGCCAATTGCCGCTCCTAGTGCCAACCGATCGGGAAGGCCCAGTCCGACAACGGCTGACCATGTTTGGGAAGACCTCAATGGTAGAATTGCAGGTTTAGTGGACGGGGGTCCGACAGGTGTTGGTGTGGAATCCACTGTATTGGATTGTACGGGTGAAGTGCCGGTCATCTTAAGGCCAGGCGGCATTACCAGAGAACAGCTGGAAGAGGTTGTAGGCAAGGTAAGCGTGGATCCTGCATTAGCGGATGAAAGCCAGGCGCCGAAATCTCCCGGCATGAAATACCGGCACTATGCACCGGATGCACCTCTTTATTTAGTAGAAGGAACAAGAGAAGACATCCAGCATTTTGTTGAGGATAAAAAGCAGGAAGGCCTTTCGGTGGGAGTCCTGACGACATCAGAAAACCTGGAATTTTATCATGCTGATTTTATCTATGCCTGCGGGCAGCGGGAAAAGCTTGAGACAGTGGCCAGCTCTCTCTATGAAGCATTAAGATACTTCAACACAACAGATGCTGATATTATTTTCTGTGAGATGTTCCCGGGTGAAGGCGTCGGGCATGCAATCATGAACCGCCTGATGAAAGCAGCAGGGCACAGGGTTATTAGCAGATAGATAAAGAAACCGTTTCGTCATGAGGCGGTTTTTTGTTTTGGGAAAAGGCAATGGCATTCTAAAACCTCACGGACGTGCATATGCTGAATTAGCAAGTCCAAGGAGGCGGAAAAATGTCTGCAATGATCGGGGAAATATTAACACTGGCCCTAATGGCATTTGCATTAGGGATGGATGCCTTTTCGGTGGGTCTTGGTATGGGGATGTACAAACTCCGCCTCAGACAAATAGCTAAAATCGGCATCACCATTGGCCTTTTCCATGTATGGATGCCATTATTGGGAATGATAGCAGGCAGATTTCTTTCAAAAACATTCGGAGCCATAGCCGGTTATGCAGGCGGGGGACTGCTCCTTTTATTAGGTGTGCAGATGATTTGGTCAAGCTTCAGGGAGGATGAAGACAGCTTAATCACGCCAGTGGGCTTAGGGCTGCTGATCTTTGCCTTGAGCGTCAGCCTTGATAGTTTTTCAGTAGGCCTCAGCCTGGGAATCTACGGAGCCAAAACATTGCTTGTGCTCGTGTTCTTCGGAGCAGGGGCGGCCATCCTCACATGGGCCGGCCTCCTCACAGGCAGAAAAGTCCAAAGCTGGATCGGCTCCTACAGCGAGGCTCTCGGCGGTGCCATCCTCCTTGCTTTTGGGGTAAAACTGTTATTTTTATAGAGGTTAGCGTGTGTTTAAATGTTAATATTTTGTGAAAAATGGAAAGGGTGCGGGTCGCCCTTTTTCTTTTTTTTGCACAGGAGCTATAGGTGTTATGGGAAATTTGACTTATAATGTAAGAAAAGTGCAAACTGTCATTTTGAATAAAGTTTTATGGTTATAGACCGATATATAAGGAGGGAGTTTCTCTGTGACAAAAGTATTGTTTGTATGTACAGGAAATACTTGCAGAAGCCCTATGGCAGAAGCCATTTTAAAAAGCAAATCGCTCCCGGGTGTAGAAGTGAAATCGGCTGGAGTATTTGCGGCAGAAGGCAGCGGGGCGTCCCCGAATACAAAAAGTGTGCTGGAGGAGCATGGGATTCCGCTTCAGCATCAGTCTTCCAGCATGAATGAAGGTTTAATTGACTGGGCGACCTATATTTTAACAATGACAGCCGGCCACAAAAATACCGTTCTGTCCATGTTTCCTGACGCAGTGGGTAAAACCTTCACACTAAAAGAGTTTGCCGGAGCGCCTGGAGATATTATCGATCCATATGGGGGGCCGGTTGAGATATATAGAAATACATTTAAAGATCTGACAGAAGCGATTGAACAAATTTTGGATCGCATACAGAGACCAGATTAATCAGGGGGGCAACATGATGGGGGAGAAAAAGGGCTATAAGTTTGGCCTTAGGAAAAAGCTCGTATTATTTATCACATCGCTGGCTATCATTACATACACAACAAGTGCTGTATTTCTTTACTTTATATTTCCTGGCATAGAAGAGATGCTTCCATTTGGAGAGGGTGTTTTTACTATTTTAACCTTAGGAATGGGTATTTTTTGGTCAGGTGTTCTTGCCTTTTTTGCTGCAGGTTTCATTATCAAACCTTTACAGAAACTTGAAAAAACGGCACTCATGGCTGCCAATGGCGATATCGGCCAGGACGCAGAACTTTCCAGGTCGGATGATGAAATCCGTTCATTGGGTATTGCATTCAACCATATGCTTTTCAATTTAAGGGATATGGTTCATAAAATTGACGAGAACTTTAGAGAAACGAATGAAAAAGTCATTGCGATGTCTTCCGAATCTTCGGCAGCTGCAGAGCAGGCAGATGCGATTGCCAGAACCATCAGCGAGATTTCCCAGGGAGCAGATAGTTCTGCGGTTTCCATTCAATCAACAGCTGAATCCATGGAAGATGTCCTGCGAATTGCTCAGGAGGTTCAGGATACAGCAAAAGCATCACAAAATGTTTCCGGCGAAATGGTTAAGGACCTGATGGAATCAAAGAAAGTGATCCATTCACTTATTTCAGGTATAGACAAACTGGCCCACGATAATGAGGAATCACTGCAGACAGTGAAGCGCCTAGAGCAAAATGCTGTGAAAGTGGAGCAGATTATTCAGCTTGTCGGTGACATTGCAGCACAGACCAACCTCCTTGCTTTAAATGCTTCCATTGAAGCAGCGCGTGCCGGGGACCATGGCAAAGGATTTGCGGTAGTCGCTGAGGAAGTCCGTAAACTTGCAGATGAAAGTGCACAGGCAGTCCAGGGCATCTCAGAACTGATAAAAAACATTCAGGAAGAGGTCCGCAATGTTGTCACGCAAATCTCATATCAAGTGGAGACTGCTAATAATGAAGTGAAAAAAGGGACGAAAACAAATGAAGTGATTGAGGAAATGGCGAAAGTGGTCAATGAAATGGCTGCATCCGTTTCTGCCATATCAGGCCTGGTTGATAACCAAATGGAGGGAATACAGCTAACATCCACACAATCCCAGGAGGTTGCTGCAATTGCTGAAGAAACATCAGCAGGCGCACAGGAGGTTTCAGCAGCCACCCAGCACCAGACCGCTGTGATTGGCAATGTGGAAAAACTGGCCATCGATCTTAAAGAACAGGCAGAAAAATTAAAAAGCACAATTACTAAATTTAAACTATAAACGATTGTTGAGGGAGCCCAAAATGCAGCTCCCTTTCTTTATATTTTCAAGGTTTTGTGTCAAAATAAAAGCATAATATCAAAAATAAGCGGGCTTCAAACAGGAGGGTTTCATAATGAAAATTGCAATTGCATCAGACCATGGCGGACTTAATCTCCGCGAAGAAATCAAAATCCTAATGGATGAAATGAACATTGAGTATGAGGATTTCGGCTGTGAATGCGAAACTTCAGTAGATTATCCGGATTATGCATTGCCTGTTGCTGAAAAGGTAGCGAATGGCGAATTCGACAAAGGCATTCTGATCTGCGGGACTGGGATTGGCATGAGCATCTCTGCCAACAAAGTGAAGGGAATCCGCTGTGCGCTTGTGCATGATGTATTCAGTGCCAAAGCAACCCGTGAACATAATGACAGCAACATCCTTGCTATGGGTGAACGAGTGATTGGCCCTGGCCTCGCTCGTGAAATTGCAAAAGTATGGCTTTCAACAGATTTTGAAGGCGGCCGGCATGAAAACCGTGTAGGAAAGATTACTGCTTACGAAACGAAGTAAAGTGAAACTTCAATCAGCGTGGGGGTATTCCCACGCTGATTGTTAGTTGAACCAATCGGGCCTTTACGGGCAGTTTGAATCCCGCTTATCCTCCTTCGACTTTTTTGAGCTATAAAGGGGGAGTCTTACTGCCCGTTAGACTGCGGTGAATCTTCCGAAAGGGTGAGCATTTTGATTGAACAATGGAAAAAAGAGCTGGATACAATCATTCGTGAATTTAGTGAACAAGTTCCTTTAAGTGAAAAGCATATTCTTGTAGTGGGCTGCAGCACAAGTGAAGTAGCCGGGAAAAGAATCGGCACAGCCGGAACGGAACAAGTGGCTGAAATGATTTTTGAGCGTCTGGACAAGCTTCGCCAGAATACCGGGGCTGCACTGGCCTTTCAATGCTGCGAACATTTGAACAGGGCACTCGTAGTAGAGCGTTCCGTTGCCGAGGTAAAAAACCTGGATGAAGTGACCGTCATCCCTCACCGCACGGCCGGCGGCGCGATGGCAGCATATGCCTATGAACACTTCAAAGATCCCGTCATGGTGGAGTTTATCAAGGCAGATGCCGGCATCGATATCGGCGACACACTGATTGGCATGCATCTGAAGCATGTAGCCGTTCCGATCAGGACCTCACAAAAATCAGTCGGCGAGGCCCACGTCACCATGGCCAAAACCAGGCCGAAACTGATCGGAGGAGCACGGGCGATCTATGAACGAAACTCTGATAATACATCATGCAGGTAATGATAGGTCAAGTATAGCGAATCAGTTTTGCAGAAAAACTTTGATAATAATTTGTCCATTAGCTGTCCCAATTGCCTAGCAATTGGGGCTTTATTCATTCCTATTAAATACTCAATTTCTTGTTCAGTTTCGCCACACCAGCCACCTATTCGGAGAGCAAAAGGTGATTTCCTGTACCACGAGTCCGAACCCGAAGCTGATTCGGACAGGATAAGCGGAAATCCTAGGGGATAAGTCCGAAGTTGAAGCTGATTCGGACAGGATAAGCAAAAATCCTAGGGGACGAGTCCGAAGTTGAAGCTGATTCGGACAGGGTAAGCGGAAATCTAAGGGAACGAGTCCGAAGTTGAAGCTGATTCGGACAGGATAAGCGGAAAACCAAGGGAACGAGTCCGAAGTTGAAGCTGATTCGGACAGGATAAGCAGAAATCCGAAGGAACGAGTCCGAAGTTGAAGCACATTCGGACAGGAAAAGCGGAAATCAGAGGGAACGAGTATATTGACAGGCGCCTGCCCCATTTTAACTAAAAATGGTATAGGTGCCTGTCACTTTTTTTATGGAACGTGTAACATTCAGGAAGGAAGAACGTGTATAAAGTGCAGCATTTATTGAGAAAGGGGGGAGAAACCGTTGAAAGAAAACAGGCGGGATAGGCTGGATGATTTATATCGGCATTATGCCAGACCGCTTTATTACTTTTTATATAAGATGTCAGGCTCCAAAGAAACAGCGGAGGATTTAACTCAGGAAACATTCATTAAGGCAACGGTTTCTCTCTCTTTCTATAAGCAGGAAGATGTAAGGGCATGGCTATTCAAAGTAGCAAGGAACGCCTATTTGGATGAATGGAGGAAACGGCAGAGGAGAAATAAGATTCCTTTTGCCGGCTATTTATTTTCCAGAGATGAAATGATAAGTCCATATGGGCTGCCGGAGGATGAAGCATTAAATAAAGAGTCGAAGGAAAAAGTGGAAGATCTTATGAGCTGCCTGCCGGAACAGTACCGGTCCATTTTATATTTAAGAGAATTTGAGTCTTTTAGCTATAGTGAAATCCAGGAGGCGCTGGATCTATCGGAAAATCAAGTAAAGGTGACACTGCATCGGGCCCGGAAAAAGCTGACACAGCTCGCCGATGAACAATGGAGGGAAAAACATGACTGACTGGAACAAAGACCGCGAAAAGAAAATCATGGCTAGATACCGTTTCACCTTAACTTTCAGAGTAATAAGGGTCATTGCTGCCTGTTTGCTGTTGTTCTGGGTATATATGATGGCCGTGAATATAATATCCGATGCCGCCAATAGTGAAAAGAAGCATGTTTTTTACAGCAAGGTAGCTCTTGATTGGAAGTATCCAAATCTATATGAGGATTTTGGCGGCTTTGTTAATAAAGAACTAACACCCTTTCTGACACAGAAAATATCCTACCCGATTTCCCGCCAGATTGGCCGCGAATCTCAAACAATCGGGGAGGTTCACATTGAGAAAAGGCTGCTAAATTCGTATTCAACCTTAAAAATCCAGAAATATGAGCCGCAAAACGAAAACATTTACCGTTTCTCCCTGCCTGAAAATCCGAATAGCGGAAAAAAGCTATCAGCTGAAGGGAAACCAGGTGTCTGGGCTTCACTAGAAAAAATACACGAGGGGACTGTGGCGGAAATGGCATTTTCCACACAGTCATTTATGAAGCCGGAGGAGCTTCTGAACCTGTTAAAGCCCTATGACCTGGAAGTCCTTTGGATGCCGCTCTATACAGGGGAACTGAAGGAATTTCAGACGGGGTATGGCAGTGGTGGCAACTCAATCGAATTAACATCCATTTATGGTCTGACTGGGGGAAGGGAAGCAGGAGAAGATTATATGTCAGAGTCGAAATTGGCCCTTAATGATGAATTTATGGAAGAAAATAAAAAGTTGATGCTGAAACAGATGGAAACCCTGTTAAAAAATGAATCTCAAAGCTATTATGAAAACTTTTTAGGACTGGATCATCTGAAAGACCGTCATAAATATCTTCAAAAAAATGGCTTCACTGTCTATGGGGCAGTCGTTACCGGCCCGGTAAAAGAACTATTAAAGCTAAAAGAAGAAAAGCAAATCCGTGCTCCATACCTTGGCGAAGTGGATTATTGGAACTGGGAATAAAAGGATGGTGACAGGCACCTATACCACTTCATCAAACTGGTATAGGTGCCTGTCACTTTTTCGGAAAACATGCTAAAATGAAAAAGAATTTTCACAAAAAGATCGATACATAAAAATGGAGAGCCTTTAAATAGCTTTCCTTTATTAAAAGTGTGTTGGAGAAAAGGGAGGATTCTTATGAAGCATTTAGCACAGCAGGATGAGCAGGTTTTCAAGTCGATTCAGGAAGAATTAGGACGCCAGAGATCAAAGATTGAATTAATCGCTTCTGAAAACTTTGTCAGTGAAGCGGTAATGGAAGCACAGGGTAGTGTTTTAACAAACAAGTATGCTGAAGGCTATCCAGGCAGACGCTATTATGGCGGATGTGAACATGTGGATGTAGTCGAAGATTTAGCCCGTGACCGTGCGAAAGAAATTTTCGGCGCGGAGCATGTGAACGTGCAGCCGCATTCAGGAGCACAGGCAAATATGGCTGTATACTTCACTGTCCTGGAGCAGGGAGACACTGTTCTTGGCATGAATTTATCCCATGGCGGACATTTAACTCACGGCAGCCCTGTAAACTTCAGCGGCGTGCAGTACAATTTCGTCGAATATGGAGTGGATAAAGAAACACATCGCATCAATTATGATGATGTGCTTGAAAAGGCCCGTCAGCATAAACCGAAACTAATTGTAGCGGGTGCAAGTGCTTATCCGCGTGAAATTGACTTCAAGCGTTTCCGGGAAATTGCCGATGAAGTCGGTGCCATGCTGATGGTTGATATGGCTCATATTGCAGGCCTTGTAGCTGCTGGGCTTCATCAGAATCCGGTTCCGTTCGCGGACTTTGTTACAACTACTACGCACAAGACATTGCGCGGACCGCGCGGCGGCATGATTCTCTGCAAAGAAGAATATGCAAAGAAAATTGATAAATCCATTTTCCCTGGAATCCAGGGCGGTCCTTTAATGCACGTTATTGCGGCAAAAGCGGTTGCCTTCGGCGAAGCGCTTCAGGAAGAATTCAAAACATATGCAGGCAATATTATTTCTAATGCCAAAAAGCTGGCTGAAGCATTGCAGGCTGAAGGAATTGATCTTGTATCTGCAGGCACAGACAACCACTTGCTTTTAGTTGACCTTCGTTCTCTGGGCTTAACGGGGAAGGTAGCTGAGAAAGTGCTTGATGAGGTCGGCATTACAGTCAACAAAAACACAATTCCTTTCGATCCGGAAAGCCCATTCGTGACAAGCGGCATCCGCATCGGTACAGCGGCCGTTACGTCCCGCGGATTTGGCGAAAAAGAAATGCAGGAAATTGCATCCATCATTGCCTTCACACTTAAAAATCATGAAGATGAAGGGAAGCTTCAAGAAGCGGCTCAGCGCGTCGAAGCCTTAACAGGCAGCTTCACTCTATATCCAGAATATTAATTAATCAGCCGGTCTCAGCATGGGGCCGGTTTTTCCATGCTTATATAAGAAAATTTTGAACTTCGAGATCTGTCTAGCTCCACAAGGAACACTCCGACAGCATCATCATCGCAGGACTAAAAGCGTTAGCTTTTAGGAGGAGCGCCTACCCCCTCGAGGTCACAAGCCAATCCTCTCAAAAAGGCAAAGAACGCCTTACCGTGAGGCTCGCCATGTGCTTGTCGGGGGTGAACGAGGCGCTTCCGCTTTTCTTATATAAATGACTTTTCTTTTACAAAAACGAATCATAGTTGCCGATGGAACTGTTTTTCTGTAAAATTAGACGAAGTGTGGTTCGACTAATCTGCATATTGAAAAGGAGAGATACTCATGGCAAAGGTTTACGTTTTTGACCATCCATTAATTCAGCATAAGCTTACATACATTCGTGAAAAAAGTACGGGAACAAAGGAATTCCGTGAGCTTGTCGATGAAGTGGCAACACTTATGGCATTCGAAATCACCCGTGATATGCCTTTAGAAGAAATTACAATTGAAACACCGGTCAGCACGATGAAGTCTAGCGTACTGGCAGGTAAGAAGATAGGAATTATCCCTATTCTGCGTGCGGGAATTGGAATGGTTGACGGTATCCTGAAGCTGATCCCGGCTGCAAAAGTAGGTCATATCGGTTTATATCGCGACCCGGAAACACTTCAGCCGGTTGAATACTATGTAAAGCTTCCTAGTGATGTGGAAGAAAGAGATTTCATCGTGGTTGACCCAATGCTTGCAACTGGCGGTTCAGCGGTTGAAGCCATTCACTCCCTTAAAAAACGCGGAGGAAAAAACATTAAATTCATGTGTCTCATTGCCGCTCCGGAAGGTGTAGAGGCTGTAAAAGAGGCTCATCCTGACGTTGACATCTATATCGCAGCTTTAGACGAAAAATTGAACGAAAAAGGCTATATTGTTCCTGGTCTTGGTGATGCAGGTGACCGTTTATTTGGAACGAAGTAAAAAATTTTTACTATCATATTTTTTCAAAAGAGATTTTAACAGTTCTGCAATTAAATTTGTTGAAAATGCACCTCTTATAATTAGAGGTGCATTTTTCTGTTCCTTTCTAAAAAGGGGAGGGGAGAAGAGTGTCAGAATACTAGAAAATAACGTGGTTGATATGTTGGTGGTTGGGTGGTTGATAATGAGCAGAGGAATTTTTATAGTATTAATCAATATTTATGTTAAAAGTCTCTTTCGCCTCAATGCTGGAAAAGTTATGATAGAGTATAGAAGAAATGGAAGTGAAATTCCCGCAGTATATAAGCGGTTAACGTGCTGATGGTTGTATAGCTATTTATAAAATGTTGATATATCGGTTTTTTAGTGTGTTAAATTGGTTTGGTCATGGTTGAAGAAATGAAGCAGAAATGACTTCATTGATGGACTATTCACCGCAAAAATGTTGATGGTGGTTTTGTTGGCGGTTAGGTGGTTGGACATGGGTAATGCCCAGCAACGGCTGGGTGATCGGCAAAGATACCAAGAAAGGTGCTGAGGACGTTGGCAAATCAGTATTTGACAATGAAGGAGCTTAAAGAGGCGCTTCCGGACATACCTGAGAATAGCCTAAAGCGTTATTTGCAGGAGCATGCAGAATACATAAATTATCGGAAAGAACATAATCGCTATAAAATCCAGGCTTCTGAAATTGAAAAGCTTAAATTCATCAGGAAATTATATTCAGATGGGTTAAAAAAAGAGGAAGTCGCCGCAAAGCTAGAGGATGCAGGTATCCCAGTCATCATTACCGTGGAGGATGACGAAGAAAGCAGCACCACTTCACTGGTGAATGTGAATTCAGAGCTGACAGATATGAAAAAGCTGGTCAGCTTTCTCGTTCAGCAAAATGAACAGTCCCGTCTAACCCAGAATAAAATCAGAGAGCAAAACAAGCAGCTGATACATGAGGTGCATGAGCTCAAACTCACAATTGAAGATTTAAGAAATGCCCATGCACAAGGCTATGAAAAAGAGAGCGAAAAAGTCACTTCCCTCTATGAAAAACTGATGGCGACACAAAAGTCTGTAGAAGAAGTAGCCGGTGCATTAGAGGCTGAAAAAAGCAAAAGCATCTGGCAGAAGATATTTGGAAAGTAAAAGTATGCCCGAATTGCAAGATTTACGTTTAGACTGCTGTCTTCAGGGTATTGGCATAATGATTTTAAATACCTGGAGGTCGAATAAATGAGAGCATTAGCCGTATTAGAAGGAGCATTAATTGTCTGGATCATCATGCTGCTGGGTTCATTAATTGGTACCTTCATGTCTGAAGGTGTAATCGCCCTGGTATTTAAACTGGCAGAAGGAAAAGGGATCCTGCTTACAGTATTATTAATAGCCGCGACCATTACGGATATGTGGAGAGATAAGAAACGGGACCGTTTAATTCAAAAAGGAAAACTTGAACCGAATCAGCTGTTTTAATACATAAAGGGAGTAAGCCATCATTAATTTGATGGCTTTTATTCTATATTATAATCTAAAAGGACTATTTTCTGAAAATACTAAAAATTATATTGATAATCAATAAAAAGATAGATAAAATTAATTATACAGAATATTGTATATTGGTTAATCTGCAAAGGAGATGAAAATTTGAAAAGGTTAAAGTTATTGTTAATAGTACTGGCATTAGTCTTAAGTTCTGCAGTGTTTTCTGGAAATATGGTGAATGCCAAAGAGAAGTCCGGCCAGAAATTAAGTCATGCCCATCCGAAAACAGCGGGCTTTGATCCTGAAAAATTGAAGGGCATTGATAAAGCCATTACAGATGCTATTGAGGATGGTGTTACACCCGGTGCAGTGGTTCTCGTGGCCAAGGATGGAAAGATTGTTAAAGAAGAAGCGTATGGATATGCACAAAAATACGATATGGGGGAATTACTCAGTAATCCCCGGAAAATGAAAAAGAAAACAATCTTCGATCTGGCTTCAGTTACGAAGGTGATGGGAACAACTCAGGGTATTATGAAGCTTGTTAGTGATGGAGAACTATCAGTCAATGACAAGGTATCTAAATATATACCTGAGTTTGCCCAGCATGGAAAAGAAAATATTACAGTAGCTGATTTGCTGACACACACCTCAGGATTGACTCCCTGGAAGCCGACATACCTATATGCTGATAATTCGGAAGAGGTACTGAATTATATAAACCAGCTGCCCCTCGAATACCCGACTGGCACGGATAGAAGATATAGCGATTTTAGCTTTATGATTCTGGGTTTTTTAATTGAAGAGATAAGTGGATTAAAACTGGATAAGTTCTTAGAAGAAAATATTTATAAACCGTTAAAAATGCAAGATACGATGTTTGCTCCACCTGACCATTTAAAGCAAAAAATTGCAGCTACTTCCTGGGGGAATCCATATGAATATAAAATGATTGATGACCCTAATTTCGGGTACTATGTTGAAGAAAGCCCGGATATGTTTAAATACTGGAGAAATTACACCTTGGTAGGAGAAGTTAATGATGGGAATAGCTTCTATGGCAATAAAGGAATAGCAGGCCATGCCGGTTTATTTTCAACAGCAAGGGACCTTGCCGTATTGGGCCAGACCATGTTAAATGGCGGAACTTATGGAAAAACCATAATGTATGATAAAGAAGTGATTGATATCTTTACCTCACCTCAGCGCTTTGGCCAGGGATATGGCTGGGAGCTGGATAAAAGCTGGTATATGGGAGATCATTATTCTGACATAGCCTTTGGCCATACTGGTTTTACTGGAACCCAGGTTATTATAGATCCAGAGGAAAACCTGCAGATTATCCTGCTGACAAACAAACAAAACAATGGCCCTTTACCAAGCGGATCATACCGCAGCACTGGCGCTCTTTCTAAGGAAGTAGCTAATATTGTTTATGAATCCTTGAACTAGCCGTTTATTTTATATCGATTTACGCATACAAGGTACCTAATCAGCCCACCCTAAAACAAAAAGAGGGTGGGTTTTCTAATGAAAAAATTCTTACTGATCATTACAGTAATATCCTTGTATTTGAGCCAAACTCCTGTTTCTGCCCGGACACTTTCACACCCTCCTATTCCGAAAGAGTCAACTGATATAGAAAAAGTGGCTATTGTAGTACTAAAGGATGCGAAGAATGAACAGGAAATGAAAAAAATGATAGACCACAATCCTGATCTGGAAATTAGGCATACATTCAATCAGGCATTAAACGGCTTTTCAGTTAAAGGAAAGCAATCTGCATTGCAAAGACTGCAAAAGATAGAGTCAGTATCTTCTGTTTCACCGGTTAATACCTATCATGTTCATTCAGATGATAATATCAAGCTGATTGGCGGCATTAATGCCAGAGGCTTTTATGATAGAAATAATCAGCGCCTCACAGGCAAAGGTGTGAAAGTAGGCGTAATCGATACCGGCATCGATTATAATCATCCCGATTTACGAAGGAGCTATGGCGGCGGACGTGATCTGGTGGATAATGATAAGGATCCGATGGAAACAAAGGCTGCCGGGGGACAAGGCACACTGCACGGCACTCACGTCGCGGGAATCATTGCTGCAAATGGCAGAATTCAGGGGGTCGCACCAGAAGCAACCATTATCGCCTACAGGGCTCTCGGACCAGGCGGCAGCGGAACAACAGAACAGGTGATAGCTGCCATCGAACAGGCAATAAAGGATAAAGTTGATGTGTTAAACCTTTCCTTGGGAAATAACGTAAACGGACCTGACCTTCCAATAAGCATGGCCCTGAATAAAGCAGTTGAAAAAGGGATAACGGCTGTCACTTCATCGGGCAATTCGGGCCCAAATATTTGGACGGTCGGTTCACCGGGCACTGCGTCGAAGGCCATTTCTGTAGGAGCCTCTACACCAACAATAAAGGTGCCATTTTTAAGCTTAGGCGGGCGGGAAATTCGTCTTGATTTACTGCAGGGCTCAAAGGATTGGGAATTTGACCGTTCCTATGAAATCACCTATGGCGGACTGGGGCAGGAGGATGAATTGAAAAATGCCCAGGGGAAAATTGTATTAGTGGAAAGAGGGGAACTAACCTTTACAGATAAAGCCGTCCATGCTATGGAAGCAGGAGCAGAAGGGATTATTATTTTTAATAATACAAAAGGCAGGTTCTTTGGCAATCTGGACAGTGGAGTTCCAATTCCGGTTGCGGCGGTATCAAAGGAAGAAGGAGAGGGCCTTAAGAAGCTTATTAATGAAGGAAGACTCCTTGCCCGGACAAATATAATAGAAGAAAGAGATATACTGGCTGACTTTAGCTCACGGGGACCCGTAACATCCACATGGGAAATCAAACCGGATGTTGTGGCTCCTGGAGTCGCCATTAATAGCACCATTCCTGGCGGATACCTGCCGCTGCAGGGGACGAGCATGGCCGCTCCGCATGTTGCAGGAGCGTGTGCCATCCTGAAACAGGCTCATCCTGAATGGGGGCCGGAACAGATTAAGGCAGCACTTATGAACACCGCTATGCTTCTTAAGAATACAGAAGGACAAACATATAGAACTTATGAGCAGGGAGCAGGCAGAATCCAGCTTGATCAAGCGCTGAAAGCAGAAACGCTTGTCCTCCCGGCTTCACTGCAATTTGGGAAATTTCAGATCGCGGACAGGCTGCATGAACACAGCAGTTTTATAACGGTTGAAAATATAAGTGAAAAAACACAGACCTATTCCTTTTCCGTACCCTATAAAGACCAAGGCATCAATTGGGAAATGCCCATAGCGTTTCAACTTAACCCGGGTGAAAAGAAAAAGGCGGAAATCAAAATGTCTGCAGATCCTACTCTTTTAAAGAAAAAAATCCATGATGGGTACTTGCTGATGAAGGCAGGTGCCGAAACCATCAGGATTCCATATCTGTATGTGCTTGAGGAGCCGGATTATCCAAGGGTTATGGGATTCGGGCTGGGCAAAGGAGATAAGCCGGGCACGTATCGCTATGAAGTGTATCTTCCTGGCGGAGCAGAAGAGTTCGGAATTGCCTTGTTTGATTCGGAAAGCCTCCGGTTCATGGGATTTTTGGACTGGAAAAGAAATGCTGGCAAAGGACAGCTGCTGCAGGAAATTCCTGCAAATAAGCTTCCGGGGCCAGGGCTGTACCTTGCAAAGGTATTTGCCAAAAAAGCCGGAAAGGAAGATTGGATTGAAACTTATCTCTTTGTGAGACCGGATGGGCAGCTTGGGGACCCGGAACCATTGGCTAATAACAAGAGCTGGCTAAGCAGGTGAGACCTAAGAATAAAGCGCTTTCAGGAGCGATGCAGAAACTCGCTCCTTTTTCAATAGAAATCCGAAATTTAAATGTGATAAATATGTGAACATACCATATTTTTACCTTTTTGTTTGTGAACTTTTTCACTCCAAACGCATTGACATTGACAAAGCCCTATTGTATGCTTACAAAGGGTAAAAGATGATAGGGTTTTCAAAATATTTTTGCAGACATATTTCCCACTTCTGCATGATGTTAATGTGATTAATTATGGCCTCAAAACCCACTTACCATTCTCTTAAGGGAGGATGCGTTTTTATGCGTCAAAATGACCGCAACCCATTTAAGGCGATGGCCTTAATGTCCGCCATTCTTTCTCAGTTAGTAGGTTCCACGCTCATTGGCATTTTCGCCGGAAGGTGGTTTGACAGCAAGGCAGGAACAGAGCCGTTATTCCTATTAATTGGCTTGTTCATTGGACTGGGCGCCGGGATATACGCCATGCTTCGCTTAATCCAACATTTCTTCACAGGAGAATGAACATCATGCCGGAAATCAAAGTAACTTTTCAAAGACAGCGAAAATACATATTCCTTTTGTTGTCTGTATACGTTCTCGGCTGGGGTTTTACACCATATCAATCTATTTTTCTGGGCTTGATCTTTGGTACAGGCTTGAGTCTGTTCAATCTGTGGCTGATATCACGAAAGGCGCTGCAGTTTGGAGAGGCAGTCGAGAGAGGCGAGAAGGTGCGTTCACTTGGAACGGTATCCAGAATGGCTACAGCAGTTTTTGCTGTCATGATCGCTTTGGAATATCCTGATAAGCTGCATCTGATCAGTGTGGTATTTGGATTAATGACATCCTATATTGTCATTATGATAGATTATTTTCTTCAATCTTTTCAATTACGTAAATAGCGGGAAGAGAGGTGAACACTATTGCATCATGAAGCTCCTATAGTGGACTTTTTAGGATTGAATTTTAACTTATCAAACGTACTGATGATTACAGTGGCAAGTGCTGTTGTTTTCATTATTGCTTTGCTTTCAACCCGTCGATTGGCCATGAAACCAACGGGGATGCAAAATTTCTTCGAATGGATTATGGATTTTGTTAAGAATATCATTAACAGCACGATGGACTGGAAGACAGGCGGAAGATTCCATATCCTTGGATTAACCCTGATCATGTATATCTTTGTTTCAAACATGCTCGGACTTCCGTTCGCAATCACTTATGATCACACTTTATGGTGGAAATCGCCAACAGCCGATCCTGTTATCACATTAACATTAGCGGCAATGGTTGTTGGGCTTTCGCATTACTATGGCGTAAAGCTTAAAGGAGTAGGAGAATACGGCCGTGATTTTATCAGGCCAATGCCTTTCTTGTTCCCATTGAAAATCATTGAAGAGTTTGCAAACACTCTGACGTTGGGACTTCGTCTATACGGTAATATTTATGCAGGTGAAATCCTGCTGACATTGCTTGTCGGAGGACTGGCTCACGCCGGTGTAGGCGGAATGCTTGCAGCAATCCTGCCGACACTTGTATGGCAAGGATTCTCGATCTTTGTCGGATCTATCCAGGCATTCATTTTCTGTATGTTAACAATGGTTTATATGGCACACAAAGTGAGTCATGACCATTAATATATACCTGTTCATTTCATGGACAAAACATTTTAAACAAATAAATTTTTATACAATTTAAGGAGGAACTCAATAATGGGTCTTTTAGCAGCAGCAATTGCAATCGGTTTAGCAGCACTAGGTGCCGGTATCGGTAACGGTCTTATCGTATCAAAAACAGTTGAAGGTATGGCTCGCCAGCCAGAAGCTCGCGGTATGCTTCAAACTACAATGTTCATCGGGGTTGCGTTAGTAGAGGCTGTTCCGATCATCGGCGTTGTTATCGCGTTCATGGTTATCGGCGGTTAATTAATACTGTACCAATCGTTCTAAATGGCGAAGATCATTCCATGAACCTTCGCCATTCCTTTATGTTTTTTTACCGTAAAACTAATTCGGAATCATGCATATGACTCCGTTTCATAAGTGGAACAACTCTTGAAGGGAGTGAATCGAGGGTGTTAACAAACAGTCTAGTATTAGGCGCTGCAGGCGGCGGTTTTAACGGCGGGGACATTTTGTACCAGCTGATCATGTTCATCATCTTGTTGGCATTGCTGAAAAAATTCGCGTGGGGTCCTTTAATGGGCATTATGCAGCAGCGTGAAGAGCACATTGCCAGTGAAATCCAAGCGGCAGAAGAAAGCCGTACAGAAGCAAAAAAACTTTTAGAAGAGCAAAGAAGTCTTTTAAAAGAAGCACGTACAGAAGCACAGGGCCTTATCGAAAATGCGAAGAAACAAGGCGACGTGCAGCGCGAGGAGATCATTGCGGCTGCCCGCACTGAGTCTGAACGCATTAAGGAATCTGCTAAGCTTGAAATCGAGCAGCAGAAAGAACAGGCGGTTGCCGCTATCCGCGAGCAGGTCGCTTCATTGTCTGTCCTAATTGCTTCCAAGGTTATTGAGAAGGAATTAAGCGCAGCTGATCAAGAAAAGCTGATCAATGAATACATTCAAGAGGCAGGAGAAAAGCGATGACGGGCTCCACAGTAGCAAAGCGCTACGCGTTGGCTCTTTTCCAGCTTGCGAATGAACACCAGCTTCTTGACCAAATGGAAGAAGAGCTTCGTGCAGTGAAAGAAGTAGTAACGAATAACTCAGATTTAAAGTCTGTATTGAAATCTCCAAAGCTTTCAATTGAGAAGAAAAAAGAGATTTTAAAAGACGCATTTGCATCTGTGAACACGTTTGTACTAAATACGTTAATGATATTAATTGAACGCCACCGCGAAGATCATATCTCTGATGTGGCAGATCATTTTATAAGCCTTGCGAATGATAAAAAAGGGATTGCGGATGCGAAAGTATACACTGTTCGTCCGCTGACTGAAGCAGAGAAGGAAGCATTATCTGTGTCATTTGCAGCTAAGGTTGGAAAAAAATCACTTCGTATTGACAATATAGTTGATACTAACTTGCTCGGCGGCATCAAGCTTCGAATCGGAAACCGGATTTTCGACGGCAGCTTGCGCGGGAAGCTAGAGCGTCTTGAACGTCAATTATTAGGCTAAGATTCGTAGATAGGGGTGAAACTCATGAGCATCAATGCTGAAGAAATCAGTGCGCTGATAAAAAAGCAAATCGAAAACTATCAGTCGGAAATTCAAGTGAGTGATGTAGGTACGGTTATCTCTGTTGGTGACGGTATCGCTCGTGCTCATGGCCTCGACAATGTCATGGCTGGAGAACTTGTTGAATTTTCAAACGGCGTTATGGGTATGGCACAAAACCTTGAAGAAAATAACGTCGGTATTATCATTTTAGGACCATTTACAGAAATCCGTGAAGGCGATGAAGTACGCCGTACGGGCCGCATCATGGAGGTACCGGTTGGTGAAGAACTGATCGGCCGCGTAGTAAACCCTCTTGGACAGCCAGTAGATGGCATGGGACCAATCAACACAACTAAATCACGTCCAATTGAAAGCCCGGCACCAGGTGTTATGGATCGTAAATCCGTACACGAGCCGCTTCAGACAGGTATCAAGGCGATTGACGCTCTTGTGCCAATCGGCCGCGGACAGCGTGAGTTAATCATCGGTGACCGTCAAACAGGTAAAACATCCGTTGCAATCGATACGATCCTGAACCAAAAAGATCAGGATATGGTATGTATCTACGTGGCAATCGGACAAAAAGAATCTACAGTTCGTAATGCAGTAGAAACACTTCGTAAGCAAGGTGCCCTGGATTACACAATCGTTGTAACAGCATCTGCATCACAGCCTGCTCCAATGCTATACTTAGCTCCTTACGCTGGTGTAACAATGGGTGAAGAGTTCATGTACAACGGCAAGCACGTTCTTGTTGTGTATGATGACTTAACAAAGCAAGCTTCTGCTTACCGTGAGCTTTCATTGCTATTGCGCCGTCCTCCAGGCCGTGAAGCTTATCCAGGGGACGTATTCTACTTGCACAGCCGCTTGCTTGAGCGCGCTGCTAAGCTAAGCGATGCGAAAGGTGCAGGTTCAATCACTGCGCTTCCATTTATCGAAACACAAGCAGGAGACGTTTCTGCATATATTCCAACAAACGTTATCTCAATCACTGACGGACAAATTTTCCTTCAGTCAGACCTATTCTTCTCTGGTGTACGTCCGGCGATCAACGCAGGTCTTTCTGTATCACGTGTAGGTGGATCTGCACAGATCAAAGCAATGAAAAAGGTTGCAGGTACACTGCGTCTTGACCTTGCTTCATACCGTGAACTTGAATCATTTGCCCAGTTCGGTTCTGACCTTGATAAAGCAACACAGGCTAAACTTAACCGTGGTGCCCGTACAGTAGAGGTTCTAAAGCAGGATCTTAACAAGCCGCTAAAAGTTGAGAAGCAGGTTGCAATCCTTTACGCTCTAACTCGCGGTTTCTTAGATGACATTCCTGTACAGGATATTCGTCGTTTCGAATCTGAATTCCTTTCATGGTTAGACCATAACCGCAAAGATTTGTTAGACCATATCGTGACTACTAAAGAACTTCCTTCTGATGACGATATGACATCTGCGATTAACGACTTTAAGAAAACTTTCGCAGTATCCGAATAATGGAGATTGCCTGGATGGGGAAGTGCTCCCCATCTAAGCAGCTCAATTCGGTTCTGACAAACTTGTATAAGGGTGGTGAGAACCTGTGGCATCATTACGCGATATAAAAAATCGTATTACTTCTACGAAGAAAACGAGTCAAATTACTAAAGCAATGCAGATGGTATCGGCTGCGAAAATGAATAAGGCAGAAATGAATGCAAAGTCATTCGTGCCTTATATGGAGAAAATCCAGGAAGTTACGGCATCCATCGCTTTGGGAAGCAAGGATGTATCACATCCAATGCTGACCAGCCGCCCTGTCAAGAAAACTGGTTACCTGGTAATCACGTCTGACCGCGGACTTGCGGGAGCTTATAACAGTAACGTTTTGCGGAATGTCTACCAGACGATTCAAAAGCGCCATAAATCACCGGATGAATATGCAATCATTGCGATCGGACGTGTTGGCCGCGACTTTTTCAAAAAGCGCAATATGAACGTCATTCTGGATATCGTTGCCGTTGCAGACCAGCCAGCATTTGCTGAAATCAAAGATATTGCCAGCAAAACAGTTGGCATGTTCGCTGATGAGACATTTGATGAATTATATATGTACTACAGCCATTATGTCAGCGCGATTCAACAGGATGTAACAGAGAAGAAGCTTCTTCCGCTTACGGATATCTCCAGCTCGAAAAAGCTTACATCTTATGAGTTTGAACCTTCCGCTGAAGAAATTTTAAAAGTATTGCTGCCTCAATACGCTGAAAGCTTAATCTACGGAGCGCTTTTAGACAGTAAGGCAAGTGAGCATGCTGCAAGGATGACGGCTATGCAAAATGCAACGGATAACGCTAAAGACCTTATCAATTCACTAAGCTTAAGCTATAACCGCGCACGTCAGGCAGCCATCACGCAGGAAATTACCGAAATCGTCGGCGGAGCAGCCGCGTTAGAATAATAATGAAAAGCGGAAGCGCCTCGATCCAACGAACGCAGACTAAAACCGCCACGTCCTGTGGCAACGTCTGCATGACCCGCATCCTGCGGGCCTCAAGCATAAGTCAAGCCCTGCTGGAAGGTGTTCTTTCCTTCCGAAAGGGATTGGCTTATGACCTCGAGGGGCTTGGCGCTGAAGCTAGACAAATGAAAAGCGGAGCTGGCAGGTGGAGTTGTTGCCTGCTCTCCATTATGTAAAACGAACGGAGGGAAAAAGATGAACAAAGGACGCGTTCTTCAAGTTATGGGTCCGGTTGTTGACGTAAAGTTCGAAAGCGGCCAGCTTCCTGAGATCTATAATGCATTGACTGTTACAAATCCTGCGCGTAACGAATCTGAAGTTGACATCAACTTAACCCTTGAAGTTGCCCTTCATTTAGGTGATGATACAGTACGTACCATTGCAATGTCTTCTACTGACGGCTTACAGCGCGGAAGTGAAGTTGTTGACACTGGTGCTTCAATCTCTGTACCAGTAGGTGATGTAACACTTGGACGTGTATTCAACGTACTTGGTGAATCAATCGACTTAGATCCTGCAATCCCTGCAGATGCCCGTCGTGATTCTATCCACAGAGAGGCTCCTAAGTTTGAGCAGCTTTCTACTGAAGTAGAAATTCTTGAAACTGGAATTAAGGTAGTAGACCTTCTTGCCCCTTACATTAAAGGTGGTAAAATCGGTCTTTTCGGTGGTGCCGGAGTAGGTAAAACCGTATTAATCCAGGAGCTTATCAATAACATCGCTCAGGAGCATGGCGGTATTTCCGTATTCGCCGGTGTAGGTGAGCGTACTCGTGAAGGTAATGACCTTTATCATGAAATGACAGACTCAGGTGTTATCAAGAAAACAGCGATGGTATTCGGTCAGATGAACGAGCCGCCAGGAGCGCGTATGCGTGTTGCCCTGACTGGTTTGACAATGGCAGAATTCTTCCGTGATGACCAGGGACAGGACGTTCTATTCTTCATGGATAACATCTTCCGTTTCACACAGGCAGGTTCAGAGGTATCAGCCCTATTAGGCCGTATGCCATCTGCCGTTGGTTACCAGCCGACACTTGCTACTGAAATGGGTAAATTACAGGAACGTATCACATCTACTAACGTAGGTTCTGTTACTTCCATCCAGGCGATTTACGTACCAGCCGATGACTATACGGATCCGGCTCCTGCTACAACATTCGCTCACTTGGATGCAACAACTAACCTTGAGCGTAAGCTTTCTGAGATGGGTATCTACCCTGCGGTGGATCCGCTTGCTTCCACTTCCCGTGCATTGTCACCGGAAATTGTTGGAGAAGAGCACTACTCAGTAGCACGCCAGGTACAGCAGACATTACAGCGTTACAGAGAACTTCAGGATATCATTGCGATCCTTGGTATGGATGAGCTTTCTGATGAAGACAAGCTCATCGTAGCACGTGCGCGCCGTATCCAGTTCTTCTTATCACAAAACTTCCACGTTGCTGAGCAGTTTACTGGCCAGCCAGGTTCATACGTACCGGTTAAAGAAACTGTTAAAGGTTTCAAAGATATTCTTGAAGGAAAATATGACCACCTGCCAGAAGATGCATTCCGACTTGTCGGCCGAATCGAAGAAGTTATCGAGAGTGCTAAGAAAATGGGCGTAGAGGTCTAATTCTGGACCAGGAGGGTAAAAAATGAAGACGATTAAAGTCAGTGTTGTTACTCCCGATGGCCCGGTGTATGAATCAGATGTGGAAATGGTAAGCACAAAAGCTCAAAGCGGTGAGCTTGGAATTTTACCTGGACACATTCCAATGGTTGCACCGTTACAAATTGGAGCCGTTCGTTTAAAAAACGGCGGAAAAACTGATTTCGTCGCAGTGAGCGGCGGATTCCTGGAAGTTCGTCCGGAGCAGGTAACGATTTTAGCGCAATCTGCTGAGCAAGCAGATGAAATTGATGTAGAGCGAGCCATTCGTGCGAAGCAGCGTGCTGAACAGCGCCTGAATGAGCAGAAGCGTGAGAACATTGATTTCCGCCGTGCAGAGCTTGCACTTCAGCGTGCAATCAATCGTATCGAAGTTTCGGAAAGAAAGTTCTAATAAAAACATCAGCACCCCTGGCTTAGCTGGGGGTGTTTTTTTAATAGTAATATTTACCACCGGAATTTTAAGAAAATTGCCCCAAAAAATAGATAAATCACTCGAATTCTTTAATATAGGCCTTTACAATAGAAGAGAGTATACCTTTAATGGGTTACTCTCTTTTTTAAAGCAATCATGCAAGTCTATTTGAATTAAAGGAGGAGCCGCAATGCTGGAGTTTGATACAAATATAGACCAATATGCTACGATCAAAGTCATCGGAGTCGGCGGCGGGGGAAACAACGCTGTAAACAGGATGATTGAACATGGAGTTGAGGGTGTAGAGTTTATTGCTGTTAATACAGATGGACAAGCTCTAAATCAATCAAAGGCAGAAGTAACCATGCAAATCGGTGCTACCTTAACGAGGGGCCTGGGAGCAGGGGCAAATCCTGATGTAGGCAGGAAAGCGGCGGAAGAAAGTGAAAGCCAGCTTCGTGAAGTATTGAAGGGTGCTGACATGGTATTTGTTACTGCTGGAATGGGCGGCGGAACTGGAACTGGTGCAGCTCCTGCCATTGCACGCATCGCCCGTGAAGTTGGCGCGCTGACAATTGGTGTGGTAACCCGCCCCTTCAAGTTTGAGGGCCGTAAGCGTGCAGCCAATGCAGATGCAGGCATTGAGGCGATGAAAAAAGCAGTCGATACGCTAATTATTATTCCAAATGATCGCTTATTAGAGATTATTGATAAGAAAACACCTATGCTTGAAGCGTTTATGGAAGCGGATAATGTCCTCCGTCAGGGTGTTCAGGGTATTTCGGACTTGATTGCCGTTCCTGGTTTAATCAACCTTGATTTTGCCGATGTTAAAACAGTTATGTCCCATAAAGGAACAGCATTGATGGGAATCGGAATTGCCACCGGGGAAGACCGCGCGGCAGAAGCAGCCCGAAAAGCAATATCAAGTCCATTATTAGAAACGTCCATTAATGGAGCACGCGGCGTCATAATGAATATTACAGGCGGAGCAAATATCAGTTTATATGAAGTCCAAGAAGCTGCAGATATCGTTGCTTCGGCTTCTGATGAAGACGTAAATATGATATTTGGCTCGGTCATAAATGATTCCCTAAAAGAAGAAATACTTGTTACGGTTATTGCGACCGGCTTTAATGAACAAGAGGATCTAAGGGCTAAACCTAGTTCAAAGCCACCAGTAGAAAAAGAATATGTTCATACATATCAGTATGCAGAAGAGCCGGGCAATCGCCGGCAGGGGAGAGAACATCGGGAACCGGTTCAGGAAGATTACCGGGTGCAGGCTGACCCGCAAGAAGAGTCACTTGATACTCCTGCGTTCCTTAGAAACCGAAGAAGACGCTACTAATAAAAAAAGGCTGCCTCAAGGAGGGCAGCCTGTTTTTAGATGAATATAATTGTTTATTATTGATAGTTGATATGTTGGTGGGTGAGTGGTTGATAGTCAAATGAAGAAAGGACAGGCATAGGCCTGTCCTTGTAGTATTTCAATACTTTGTCTGGTCATATAGGGTTAACTGATCCAAATTCTTATGCACGGTCATGAGCTTTTTGAGAAGGCTCATGAACTTTTGTTTATCTTCAAAAGGAGTAACGTCTAGTTCTTTTTTGAGCTCATTGCTTTTTTTAACGAGCTCATCGAATTTTTGAATAACTGGGCAGTTGTTTTTAGTCATATGTATTTCTCCTAATTTAAGCTCTTAAGGTAACTTTATCACAAAATATAATTTCAAAGGAAACAGCCATGTTTCATTTATATTAAAAACGAATGGTCTTTTTAACTAATTTAACTATTTTGTTAAAAGTGTCAGATTTTGTTGAAACCCGCGGAATAGAGTCATATATTATCAACATGTGCTAAGAAAGACAAGGTTGGAGAAAACCAGGGGGTGATTTCCTTGTCGACTGTATTATTTGGAACGATAGAATATTATGAAAGAGAATTAATCAGCTATTTTACAAATAATCATATAAGCAATAAGGATGATGCTACCATGAAAATCTTCATCATGCTTGAAGCGGAGATATTCAACGTATTTTTATTTGACGAAGCGATTCGGATAAAATGCATGCAGAATCTTTTAAAAGCATTTTGCCGTGTGTCTGAAATATACTTGGTTAAAAAGTAGCCATTATTATGAATGGCACAATTAAAGAGGTCCCTGAGAGAGACCTCTTCGTTAAAAGGATTTAATTCAGAATCTTAACTTTTACCTCTTTTCTTCCCCATTGCATCGCATCTGGTGTGGCAGGTATAAACACATCAATTTCATTTCCATTAATTCCCCCGCCAATATCCTCGGCAGTGGCATAGCCGTATCCTTCTACAAATACCTTAGAACCCAAAGGAATGACGTCCGGATCCACCGCAATTACTTTTGCATCCGGATTATCGATAAGATTTACTCCTGTTTTTGTAATGCCGACGCATCCTTCGCAGCTGGCTGTATAGGCAGTTGCAGTGACAGTCAGGCTTTTGTCCGTTTCAGCTGCAGGCTGTTCTGTGTTAGCCGCTTTTACAACTGTTTTAGGCGTTGATTCCTTAGCCGAGCCATTTTTATAGATGATAAGCTCTAAACCAGGTTTAATAAGGTCTGAGTTCAGCTGATTCCATTTTTTAAGGTTATGTACATTAATACCGTATGTTTTAGCGATATTCCAGAGAGTGTCACCGGATTTTACTATGTATATTTCTTCAGGTGAAACATTAAGTTTATCATTTGGGTGAATCAAATCTCCAGTTAGACCATTCCAGCTTTTTATATCCCGAACGGACACTTCATGTTTTTGTGCTATGGACCACAGGGTATCCCCTTTGTTTACTGTTACCTCTTCTGCTTGTGCGCTCGCACCTGCTGTACTCCAGATCGTTATAGCTGCGAGCAGATAATAAAAATACTTTTTCATATTAAGCCTCCTAATAGCTTGTTTGACAATTTCTATGCTAGCACAGAAAATTCTGAGAAAAAGAACAGGGAAGTTATAATTCAATTACGCACATTTCATGAAATTAACGAAGAAATGGCAAAACATAATAATGTTCATAATAGATGAACAAAAAGCATCAGAAACGGTCATATTTGATATATTTAATCCTTAAGATGGATTAAATAGAAACTTTTGTATATGGTTTTATATTGTCAGCATGTTAATGCTGTAATGTTGATAGAACAGGAACTGACCGATAAATCGGAAAAGTGACCGATAAAGGAGGAGAACCAGCCGATAAAATACAAATTCTGACCGATAAAATTCTAATTTGACCGATAAATGCTGGAACTGACCGAAAAACTTGAGGAACAAGGTTTTATTTTAATAAACAGCATATATATAAGAAGTTACAGCATAAGAAGTGTCATTTTTTTAGAAATAAAAAGATATATAAGTGAGTTGTTAATGAAAAATCCTCCTAAGGTGTTAGATATCTCACTGACAAAGCAGTAAGTTTCATTTTTAATGGTAGATGAATATAAGGAAGAATTTAATGGATATTGACTGGGGGCAAGCTCATATAATCTAGGGAAGGTGTGTCACTTGCTTACAACTGCGTATGTAAATTCTCTTTCTCGGCGATTCGATTTGACGCCAGCGATAATTTCCAATAATAGTATGAGGTTGTGTCGACACATGTGGGAGTAGGGTGTATAATGGTTACGGTTACATGTTTAAATGTTGTGAAAATTTTCAGCATTGGAGGGGATGGGCATGGAGCTTTGGAATTTATATCAGAATAACTATTTGATAGTTTTTGTGTTTTTGTGCCTGGGAGTTTTACTGCCTGTGGTGGCTTTGTTTTTGGGAAAGCTTTTGCGGCCCTATAAGCCATATGATACGAAGTATACCACATATGAGAGCGGGATTGAGCCATTCCATGATTCGAGGGTGCAGTTCAATGTCCGCTATTATATTTTTGCCCTGATGTTTGTCATTTTTGATGTAGAGACTGTATTTTTGTATCCGTGGGCTGTGGCCTATGAAAAACTTGGGATTTTTGCATTGATTGAGATGCTGATTTTTGTATTTATGCTAGTAATTGGACTTGTTTATGCATGGAAAAAGAAGGTGCTGAAATGGATTTAAAGTTGGATAATATTACACCAGAAGAAATGGAAGAACTGCAGCGTAATGTGTTTATGGCAACTTTGGAACAGATTAAAGCGTGGGCGCGGAGTAATTCATTGTGGCCAATGACCTTCGGGCTTGCTTGCTGTGCCATTGAAATGATGGGTGTAGGTTCATCGCACTACGATTTGGACCGTTTCGGATCTTTTTTCCGTACATCTCCCCGCCAGTCTGATGTCATGATTGTTTCAGGTACAGTAACAAAGAAAATGGCGCCAATTGTCCGCCGTCTTTACGATCAGATGCCTGAACCAAAATGGGTGATTGCGATGGGCTCATGTGCAACTGCGGGCGGGCCATACGTAAAATCTTACTCAGTTGTAAAAGGGGTCGACCAGATTGTCCCTGTTGATGTATACATACCAGGATGCCCGCCGAACCCGGCAGCATTGATTTATGGAATTAATAAACTAAAAGAAAAAATCCGTTATGAGGCTAAGACTGGGAAGAAGGTGATCTAACCTATGAGCGGAGAAAAAGATCTTGAACAGCTGAAAAAAGAAGCAGCAGCTAAAGCGAAGGCTGCAGCACTGGCTAAAATGAAGGCGAAAGAGCAGGGCGAAGCGAAGGAAGAATCGTCAGCAGAAGACTTGGATCTGGCCAAGCAAAAAGCCGCCGCCGTCTCGAAGGCAAAGGCTGCAGCCCTGGCAAAGCTGAAAGCGAAAGAGCAGGGCGAAGCGAAGGAAGAATCGCCAGCAGAAGACTTGGATCTGGCCAAGCAAAAAGCCGCCGCCGCCGCGAAGGCGAAGGCTGCAGCACTGGCTAAAATGAAAGCGAAAGAGCAGGGCGAAGCGAAGGAAGAATCACCAGCAGAAGACATGGACATTGCCAAGCAAAAAGCCGCCGCTGCCGCAAAGGCAAAGGCTGCAGCAATGGCAAAGGCTGCAGCAATGGCAAAGCTGAAAGCGAAAGAACAGGGCGAAGCGAAGGAAGAGTCGCCAGCAGAAGACATGGATCTGGCCAAGCAAAAAGCCGCCGCCGCCGCGAAGGCGAAGGCTGCAGCCCTGGCAAAGCTGAAAGCGAAAGAGCAGGGCGAAGCGAAGGAAGAATCACCAGCAGAAGACATAGACATCGCCAAGCAAAAAGCCGCTGCCGCCGCAAAAGCAAAGGCCGCCGCCGCAGCTAAGGCGAAAGACACTGCTCAAGCAAAACAAGCTGGCGGGGATGACGAGAAAGCAAAGGCTATTGCAGCCGCAAAGGCGAAAGCCGCCGCTGCAGCAAAAGCAAAATTAGCTGCGGCAGGCAAAGCTGGCGGATCAGCTGATGATGAAAAGGCCAAGGCAATCGCAGCCGCAAAAGCAAAGGCCGCCGCCGCAGCTGCCGCAAAGGCAAAAGCTGCCGGAAGCAAGGCAGACACTGAACCGGCTGCAGAAAAAGCGCCATCCGTTAATCAGCCTTATCTTGATAAATATGTAAAGGTAATTGAAGAGAATCTTGGTGCTGACGTTCTTGAAGAGTACTATATTAATGATCTTTCCAAGGATGTGCCTACTTTAGTTGCCAAGGCTGAATCATATTTTAAATTGGCAGAATTCCTGAAATATAATGAACAACTTGGTTTTGATTACCTATCAGAGCTTCATGGCACTGATTTTGAGACGCATATGGAAGTGTATGCTCATTTATACTCATATAAAAAGCGCCAATCTGTAGCCCTTAAGGTTAAAATTGACCGCGATAAGCCGGAAATTGATTCTCTGCAGCCGTTATGGGCTGGAGCGGATTGGCCGGAATGTGAAACGTATGATTTGCTGGGCATTCAGTTCAAGGGCCACCCTAATTTATATCGGATTATGCTTGGGGAAGACTGGATCGGGCATCCGCTGCGCAAAGACTATGAACCGTACGATGTGGAGGTGTAACCAATGCTGCGAACCGAAGAAATGCTATTGAATGTTGGACCTCAGCATCCAAGTACACACGGTGTTTTCCGCCTTGTTCTGAAAATTGACGGTGAAATCATCAAAGAGGCGAAACCGGTCATCGGCTATCTGCACCGCGGAACGGAGAAATTAGCTGAAAACCTGCAATATACGCAAATTATTCCTTATACAGACCGAATGGATTATCTTGCAGCCATGACGAATAATTATATCCTTGTCCACGCGGTTGAAACGATGATGGACCTTGAAATTCCGGAGCGGGCCGAATATCTGCGTGTGATCACCATGGAACTTGGCCGGATTGCCAGCCATCTCGTATGGTGGGGTACATATTTGCTGGATATTGGAGCGACAAGCCCATTCCTGTATGCATTCAGAGAGCGTGAAATGATTATCAATATGCTGAATGAGATATCCGGGGGCCGCTTAACGTTTAACTATATGCGTGTCGGCGGTGTAAAATGGGATGCTCCTGAAGGCTGGATTGATAAAGTAAGAGAGTTTGTTCCCTATATGCGTGAGCAGCTGAAAGGTTATCATCAGCTTGTAACAGGAAATGAAATTTTCATGAACCGTGTCAAAGGGGTAGGAAAGTATACGAAAGAGGATGCTTTAAACTACTCTCTGAGCGGTGCAAATCTCCGCTGTACAGGCGTGAAATGGGATCTCCGCAAAGATGAGCCATACTCCATCTATGACCGCTTCGATTTCGAAGTTGCCGTACAGGACGGCGGGGATGCATGGGCCCGTTATCATGTGCGCATGCAGGAAATTGAAGAATCATTAAAAATCCTTGAACAGGCTGTTGAGCAATTCCCTTCAGAAGGCGATATTCTGGCAAAAGTGCCGAAAATCATTAAAGCGCCTAAAGGGGAAGCGTTTGTTAGAATTGAGTCTCCACGGGGAGAAATCGGCTGCTATATCGCGAGTGATGGAAAGAAAGAGCCATACCGGTTAAAATTCCGGAGGCCATCATTCTATAATCTTCAAATTCTCCCTAAATTACTTGAAGGCGAAAACATTGCGAACTTGATTGCTATTTTAGGGGCAATTGATATTGTCCTTGGGGAGGTGGACGGTTAATGGTAGAAGAACTTCTCTATTCCGAAGCAGGTTTGCTGAATTTCGGCATTTTCTTCTTGCTTGCCACCGTTTTGCTATTAGTCGTTTTGGGATTTGTTACTTACGCCATTCTGGCAGAACGTAAAGTCATGGGATTTATGCAGCTGCGCCATGGCCCGAATCAGGTCGGCGGCCGCTGGGGGCTGCTGCAGACCGTTGCTGATGTATTGAAGCTTTTATTAAAAGAAGACACCATCCCTAAGCTGGCAGACAGGCCATTGTTTATACTTGCACCAGTTATTGCATTTGCACCGGCATTTATGGTGCTGGCGACGATTCCTTTTACAGATAAACTTCAGTTTGCTGATATTGGAGTTGGATTGCTGTATTATATCGCCATTTCCGGGCTGACAACAGTCGGTATTGTCACCGGAGCATGGGCTTCCAATAATAAATATGCTTTGCTAGGCGGAATGCGTGCCGCGGCCCAGATGATTTCTTATGAGATTCCACTCGTTATGTCTGTATTAGGCATTATCCTTTTAACAGGCAGCTTAAACCTTAATGAGATCGTGGAAGCGCAAAAAAATGGCTGGTTCATCATTTGGCAGCCAATCGCTTTTATCGTATTCCTGATTGCTTCAACAGCGGAGCTGAACCGTGTTCCATTTGATTTGCCTGAGGCGGAATCAGAACTGGTCGCAGGTTTCCATGTTGAATATTCCGGCTTCCGCTGGGCGTTCTTCATGCTTGCGGAATATGTATATTTCTTTGCAATGGCTTCATTGACAACCGTATTATTCCTTGGCGGATGGCTGCCGCTTCCTTTCCTGGAATTCATTCCGGGTGCCGTTTGGTTTGCGATTAAGTTTACGGCTGTCATCTTTATCTTGGTTTGGTTCCGTGTCACATTCCCGCGCCTTCGTGCAGACCAGCTCATGGAATTTGGCTGGAAGGTTCTGCTGCCGGTTGCGCTTGCGAATATTTTCTTAACAGCTTTGCTGAAAGAATGGCTGAATATATTTTAATTGAGGACCGGCCTATAAAACTTCGAGAACTGTCTAGCTTCAGCGCCTACCCCCTCGAGGTCACAAGCCAATCCCTTCCAGAAGGAAAGATCACCTTCTTGCAGGGCTCGTCTTGTGCTTGTCGGGGGTGGGCAAGGCGCTTCCGCATTTCAAATAAGGGGTGAAAAAACATGCTTGGTTTAGCGAAAGGATTATCGTATACCCTAAAAAACCTGACACGCAAAAAGGTAACCTATGACTATCCGAATGAACCTCTTCCGCTTCCGGACCGGTTCAGGGGAATTCAAAAGTTTTATCCTGAAAAGTGCATCGTGTGCAATCAGTGTGCAAATATTTGTCCAACCGATTGTATCCAGCTTACAGGCAAAAAGCATCCGGACCCTGCCAAAAAGGGAAAAATTATTGATACCTATGATATCAATTTCGAAATTTGCATTCTTTGCGACTTGTGCACAGAGGTCTGCCCAACCGAAGCGATTATCATGACCAATAATTTTGAACTGGCGGAATATAGCAGGGATGAGCTGTTTAAAAATCTTGAATGGCTTGATGAAAATGATGAAAATATACGGAAGGTGAATAAAGCATGACGTTTTCAGGTGAGTTTTTAGCGTTTATGTCTCTAGCTTTAGTTGCGGTCATCGGCGGCGTGCTTTTATTGAACCTTACCAAAGTCGTGCATATGGTTGTCGCCCTGGTTTTTACATTTGTAAGCATTGCCGGAATTTATGTGCTGCTTTCAGCTGAATTCCTGGCTGCAGTCCAGATCTTAATTTACTCCGGTGCCATCACCATTATCATGCTGTTCGGAATCATGCTGACACGCCATAATGATACAAGCGAGCCGAAAACAGGCCGCTGGAGAAAGCTGTTATTATTCCTGGGTGTACTCGGCTTTGCTTTCGCAGTCTACATCGGGATATATAACATTGATTTGCCGTCTGCGCCGAATGACCTTCATGTCAATAATACAGAGCAAATTGGAATTGAGCTTTATTCAAAATTCATTATTCCGTTTGAAGTTACATCTGTTCTATTATTGGTCGCTTTGATCGGCTCCATTGTTTTGGCCAAAAGAGATGATGAGAAGGAGGCGGAAAAGGAATGAGTGCAGTTCCAGTTCAAGCCTACCTGGCTTTGGCTTTAATTCTCTTTTGCATCGGGCTGTATGGTGCCTTGACCAAGCGGAATACCGTGATCGTCCTGATCTCGATCGAACTAATGCTGAATGCGGTCAATATTAATCTGGTGGCATTCAGCAAATACGGCATAATGCCATCCATAACAGGCCAGATATTTGCTTTGTTTACAATCACTGTTGCAGCAGCAGAAGCAGCAGTTGGCCTGGCGATATTAATTGCCCTGTATCGTAACAAGAAGAGTGTTAACATTGATGAAATGGATGCTATGAAGCACTAAAAGACTGTGAAAAATGCAGCCGGACTGGCTGAGAATAGAGAGTAGTGAAGGCTGCCATAAATGGCGCCGCCTTTATGGACCTGATAATAAGGTCCCAATCTGACACGCCAAGCATTAGGGCGTGTTCAAAAAAGGGGATTGTGATAATGATGGAGAATGCATGGATCATACCGCTTTTCCCGCTTTTATCGTTTTTGTTCCTTATTTTATTCGGCAAACGGCTAAAAGAAGCGAGTGCATATATAGGAATTCTGTTTTCCCTGGCATCGCTTGTCTATTCAATATTGGTGCTATTTGACCGGTTTTCGGCACCAACTTTTAAAGCAGAAGGCGTTTGGCTGACTATAGGGGATGTTCAGTTAACAGCGGGTTTTGAAGTTAATCAGTTAAATGCACTGATGCTGGTGATTGTATCACTTGTCAGTTTCCTGGTACATACGTATTCGAAAGGCTATATGCAGGGTGATGACCGCTTCCCTGTTTTCTATGCTTATTTAGGGTTATTTACATTTGCCATGCTGGGCCTTGTCATCTCGCCTAATCTGCTTCAGACGTATTTCTTCTGGGAGCTTGTCGGACTGGGTTCCTTCCTGCTGATCGGTTTCTATTTTTACAAAGAGGAAGCAAAGGCTGCGGCTAAAAAAGCATTTATCATGACCCGTATTGGAGACGTCGGCCTTTTGATCGGAATGATTCTGTTATTCTGGCAGGCTGGCAGCTTTGAGTATGATGAAATTTTTGCAGCTGTTGAAGCTGGTGCCATTTCGGGCACAATGATTACGTTAACAGCTATTCTTATTTTTGTAGGGGCTGTCGGTAAATCGGGCCAGTTCCCGCTGCATACCTGGCTTCCGGACGCAATGGAAGGACCGACGCCGGTCTCCGCATTAATCCATGCTGCGACAATGGTAGCTGCAGGTGTGTATTTAGTGGCAGCGCTGTTCCCGCTGTTTACTGCAAGTGAAACAGCATTGATGACAGTTGCTGTAATTGGGGCGTTCACAGCCATTTTTGCAGCAAGCATCGGCCTGGTCCAAAAGGATATTAAGCGGGTGCTCGCTTATTCAACCGTCAGCCAGCTTGGCTATATGATGCTGGCGCTGGGTTCTGCCGGATATGTAGCCGGTGTATTCCATTTAATGACACATGCCTTTTTCAAGGCCTTGCTGTTTCTAGCAGCCGGAAGTGTCATCCACGCGGTTCATACACAGAATATTGAACATATGGGCGGATTATGGAAAAAGCTGCGCGTGACTGGCCCTCTATTCCTGATTGGGACACTGGCGATCAGCGGGGTTCCATTATTTTCAGGATTCTTCAGTAAAGATGAGATTTTAATTGCTGCCTGGGCACATGGGAATACAGTGCTGTTCTGGCTAGCGGTGATTGCTGCGTTCTTTACGGCATTTTATATGTTCCGTCTGTTTTTTATGGTTTTCGCTGGTGAAGCAAGAACCGATATGAAAAATGTTCACGAGTCGCCTGGTGTTATGACGCTGCCAATGGTGGCCCTAGGGGTGCTGGCTGTAGTGGCTGGATATGTGAATACACCATGGTTTGGTACATTTCTTGGTGATTGGCTCGTGGAAGATAACCATGCTCTGGGTCATGGCCATATTGAGGGGCCTGCATGGATAATGATTGTCGCCACTGCTGTTTCCCTGCTGGGAATTTTCCTTGCCTGGCTAATGTATGGCAAACGTTCGCTTGCCCGCGATTGGCTTACAAGCAGAATGCCGCTTTCATACAGTGTTCTGTACAATAAATACTATATTGATGAATTCTATTCGCTGACAGTAGTAAATGGTGTGAAATTCTTTAGCTCATTCCTGCGCTTCCTGGAAGTGTTCCTGGTTGAAGGACTTGTAAAGAGCGTAACTGGAATCGCGTCTGCACTCGGAAGACTTGGTTCTAAATTTCAAAATGGCCAGATTCAGACTTACGGAACAGTGGCGTTTGTCGGGCTTGCTATTTTAGTAGTCATCTATGCGTTTTCAGGGGGGTACTTAAAATGAACTTAGCTTATTTTCTATCCATTTTAGTTTTCTCCCCGCTGCTTGGTATTTTAGTATTATCATTCCTGCCGAAAACACAGGAATCATTGATCAAGGCCGTTGGTTTCCTGGCTACCATTCCGGCACTGGTATTGGCGCTGATAGCCTATTTTCAATACCGTGCAGGTGCAGGCTTGGAACAGCTGAATGAAAAAGTCAGCTGGATTCAGTTTGGAGATTCCGGCCAGCTGGGCAACCTTTTTTCCATTGATTATGAACTGGGGCTGGATGGATTTTCATTAATCATGGTTGTGCTCACAGCTGTGCTTTCAACACTGGCAGCTATTGCTTCTATTCATATTAAAAAAGAATGGAAGGGCTATTTCATGCTGTTCCTGCTGCTTGAAGTCGGCATGCTGGGTGTATTTGCAGCTGAAAACCTGATTCTTTTCTTTATCTTCTTTGAAATAACCTTGATTCCGACCTTCTTCCTGATCGGAAAATGGGGTTACTTTGAAAAGGAAAATGCAGCATACAGCTTCCTGATCTATAACGGACTTGGATCTGCTGTTCTGCTGATTGTCATTATGGTACTGTTTGCCCGAACTGGCACAGCTAATATTGATGCTTTGATGGCCGTAATGAACGCGGATAATCCGCAGCTAGTTGCGCCAATCTCTGAAAATATGAAAATGGGCATGCTGATTGCGCTTTTAATTGCATTTGGAGTGAAGCTTCCTATATTCCCGCTGCACAGCTGGATGGTAAGGGTGCACGTACAAGCTCCGCCATCAATCGTCATGCTGCACGCTGGGGTGCTTTTGAAAATAGGGGTATTCGGCTTAATCCGCTTCGGCATGGGGATATTTCCTGAGCAATTCCAAAGCCTGGCTGTTTGGCTGGCTGTGCTCGGAGTCGTGAATTTACTGTATGGAGCGTTCCTGGCGTTTGTTCAGACCGACTTTAAAATGGTGCTTGCCTACTCTTCTATTTCCCACATGGGAATCGTTTTAATCGGGTTAGGCGCATTAAATGAGGCAGGAATCCAGGGGGCGATTTTCCAGGTTGTTTCTCACGGGTTAATCGCAGCGCTTTTATTCTTCCTTGTCGGTGTGTTTTATGAACGAGTTCAAACCTCCAATATTCAAAATCTCGGCGGTTTGGCAAAAGGGATGCCGATTACAGCAGGCTTCCTGCTTGCGGGGGCTATGGCTTCACTTGGTTTGCCTGGCATGTCAGGATTTGTAAGTGAATTTATGGCCTTCCTTGGCTTATTTAGAGAAATGCCGATTCTTGCTGCAGTCGGTACAATCGGAATCATTATGACAGCAGTTTACCTGCTTCGCGCGGTACTGGGCATCACTTACGGCAAAGCGCATAGAGACTTTGCTGGCGTTACGGATATGAAAAAGTTTGAGTTCGTGCCTGTCCTGGTCTTAGTCGGCTTAATTGTCCTGATTGGTGTTTATCCAAGTGTACTGAGTGAACCGCTGACATCAACACTTGAAACGATCATGCTGGGGATAGGAGGGTGATGAAGGATGGATCTCGAAACATTATTATCATATGAATGGGGCATTATGACGCCAGAGTTCATCATCCTTGGTGTTGCGACCGCTCTTTCACTAATGGATTTATTTATGCCGAAATCACAAAGCCGAAAAGTTCTCGGCTGGGTCGGCTTTGCCGGCATTCTGGCAGCGCTTGTTTCCTTATTGGGCCTTATCGGACATGGCCCGGAATCCATTTTGCTTGATACGTTCAGGCTTGATTCCTTTGCAAAAGCTTTTAAGCTGCTGCTTTTGATTGGATCGGCTATGGTACTGCTGATTGCCATTGGCTATGAGCCAAATGAAGGATTGGAAGAATTCAGGGGGGAATTTTTCTATCTCTTCATGGCTGCATTACTTGGAGCGATGATCATGTCTTCAAGCGGCGACTTAATTACCCTGTTTGTGGGACTTGAGCTGCTTTCCATCTCGTCCTACATTTTGGCAGGCATGAGAAAACGAAATCTGCATTCAAATGAATCTGCCATGAAATATGTGATAAATGGCAGTATCGCCACAGCGATCACTTTGTTTGGAATGAGTTATGTATACGGTTTAACTGGAACTACGAACTTAAAGGAAATGGCAGGATTTTTGACATCCGTCTATAACGAGCAGCATATTTACCTGCTTGGCCTTGCGTTTTTTATGATTGTGGTGGGACTTTCTTTCAAATTGGCAGCAGCACCGTTCCATATGTGGGCGCCTGATGTGTACCAGGGCGCACCTACACCTGTAACAGCTTTTTTAAGTGTTGTTTCCAAAACAGCCGGGTTCATCATTATTATCCGCATCCTGTTCTCAATCTTTGCGAATGCACCATCCGGTGATGCACAGGGGCTGCCAATGATTCTTGCTCTCCAGGATTACATTGCCTTCCTGGCAGGAGCCACGATGATTATTGGGAACCTGATTGCGTTAAGGCAGCGAAATATCAAGCGTTTGTTTGCCTATTCCAGTATTGCTCAGGCTGGTTATCTGCTAGTCGTCATTGCGAGCATGTCACTGTTCATGTTTGATACACTCTGGTTCTATCTGGGAGCCTACTTATTTATGAACTTGGGTGCTTTTGCGATCATCCAGCATGTGACACATAAATCAGGATCTGAAGATATCAGTCAATTTGCGGGATTATACCGCCGGGCGCCGTTTCTGGCCATTGCCATGGCCATCTTCCTGTTGTCACTTGCGGGAATTCCGGGAACAGCCGGCTTTATTGGCAAACTGAATATCTTTATGGGTGCCTTAGTGCCGAATGAAGGCCATTATGTATTGGTATCGATTATGATTGCGACAACAGTCGTTTCATACTTCTATTACTTCGGCGTAATGGTGCAGATGTTCTTCAGGCCAGCAGCTGATACAGGAAAGGTTAAGACCCCAGCTGCATTAACAGCTGTTATCGGCATCAGCCTGGCAGCAACCATCCTGTTTGGAGTTGCACCAAATATTGCATTCGACTTCCTGCAGGGCAATTTCAACCAGTTTACTGATTTCTTTCAATAAAGTAGAAATCACTTATTAAAATGGGAGTTTTAAAAAGCTGTACCAAAAAGGGGCCAAAAGGGGTATTTATAGGAGGGGGAATTTTCCCCTTCTTTTTGTTTGTCTCTATTTAAACTTCGTGTTTTTTCGACAATTCGATATAATGGACATATAATCTGCGAAAAACAAAGAAACTTAATTTTCAAAAAATAACCAGTTATGAAACTTACCTGATAGTATAAACGTCAAATGGTATTGTAGCGCACAAAACAGGTAAGCGACGTGGCAAACTTTTAAGGGAGGGAAGAAGATGATATCAGGATTTGGGCAGCAGGCACTTATCAGTATTATGTCTCATCTGGTGTTTATTGCACTGGCCTGGTGGGCGCTTCAGGCATTGCGATTTGAAACACTATTGCGGGCAAATCATGTTTTTCAGGCACGTGTATTATATGTTCTGCTTTCTATTGTGATTGGTTCAGCCGTAAGCAACTTCTTTCTCGACTATCTTCTATGGTCCCAGCAGCTGCCGCTTATACTGCAGAATATTACCTTTCTTTAGGTGATGCATTTGATGGCCATATTTTTTATAAATATAGGTCTTCATACATGTTTTCTTTTTGAAGATTATTGAGTAAAATCTTTTTGTTGCTTGTTTTCCTGCATACATACTATCTTGTGAAATGGTTTTCAAAGTATGCAAAAAAGGGCAGGAATAGCAATGGAATTAACAGTGATTTTGCTGCCTTTTCAGTTTGTCAAAAAGTGACGACAATTCCCAAGTATGCTCACTCTATCCTTGGTAACAATGGTACTAAGGGGAGGAGTTTACAGATGAAAAAATCATTCATTACATTATCCATTATTGCCATTATTGGTTTCATGATGATAATCATTGGGAATAAGACGACTGTAGCCAAAGGGGAGCTTGACCTGTTAACGATGGCCTCGGTTTTACAGGGCGAGAATATTTTAATCAAAGATTGGACTTTGCATGCGAGAGAAAAAATGGAAAATCTTCAAACCCTTCGGGAAGTGAAAGCATTCACCGATGAATTGCAGGCGAAATATCCTGATTGGGAATGGAGCTTTCAAAGATCAGAAAAGTCTTGGGAAGCAGAAGCTATTATTATGAAAACAGATACTCAGTCAGAAGCAGTAAAAGTTTTATCGACCCCCACAAAAGGTCAAGTTCAGACGTATGTGATTTATGAGGCCAAAGGTCAGGGGTGGAAGAAAGAACAAAGCGAACTGGCTGCAGAACTGAATAGTAAGATTTCTGACATTTTTCGAGGAAATGCCACAATTTTCTCTTGTATCCAGGGTGAATTCAATGATAAGATTAATAAGTCTTTGCCTGATACTGCAACTCAATTGCTGGAAGCTTTTAATGCAACAGAAATAGAAGCACTAGAAGAGGACCAATTTATTTCAGCATCAGCAAATTCACCGCTTTTTGGTGAATTCATTGAGACAAATGGCAATAAAATGAACATGCAGCTTGGATTACGGACACAAGGAATGGGCGCCAAGACAAACATAGTTATTGGCACACCCATCATTACGATTGAATATTAATATAGAGAAAATGGACGCGGAGGGGAATACACTTTGGATAAAATCATCGTCCGCGGCGGAAATAGGTTAAGCGGTACTGTCAAAGTAGAAGGAGCAAAAAACGCTGTCTTACCGGTTATCGCCGCAACACTGTTAGCAAGTGATGGCAAAAGCGTAATTCGTGATGTCCCAACACTCTCCGATGTATATACTATTAATGAAGTATTACGCTATTTAAACGCCGAAGTGGAGTTTGAAAATAATACAGTAACAGTAAATGCATCTCGAGAGTTGAAGGTAGAAGCACCTTTTGAATATGTACGCAAAATGCGTGCTTCAGTTTTAGTCATGGGATCTTTATTAGCAAGAAATGGCCGTGCCCGTGTGGCATTGCCAGGGGGCTGCGCAATCGGTTCCCGCCCAATCGACCAGCATTTAAAAGGCTTTGAAGCGATGGGTGCGAAAGTAAAGGTTGGTAATGGCTTTATTGAAGCGGAAGCACCAGAAGGCCGCTTGCATGGAGCAAAAATATATCTAGATTTCCCTAGCGTTGGTGCTACGGAAAACATTATGATGGCTGCAACATTAGCCAAAGGCACAACGATTTTGGAAAACGTAGCAAAGGAACCGGAAATTGTAGACTTGGCTAACTTCCTCAATAAAATGGGTGCCAAGGTTAAAGGGGCAGGAACTGGCACGATTCGCATTGAAGGTGTGGACGTACTGTTTGGTGCAGAGCACAACATCATTCCTGACCGCATTGAAGCAGGTACATTCATGGTAGCAGCTGCCATTACAGGAGGAGACGTTCTTGTAAAGGGTGCTGTTCCTGAGCATTCCGCTTCTTTAATCGCCAAGATGGAAGAAATGGGTGTTACCTTCATTGAAGAAGCTGAAGGAATCCGTGTGCTGGGTCCAGATAAATTGAAGGCAGCTGATATTAAAACAATGCCTCACCCTGGCTTCCCGACAGACATGCAATCACAGATGATGGCCCTATTGCTTCACGCTCAGGGTACAAGTGTGATCACGGAAACTGTATTCGAAAACCGTTTCATGCATGTGGAGGAATTCCGCCGCATGAACGCTGATATTAAAATTGAAGGCCGTTCAGTCATTATGAACGGACCAAGCAATCTGCAGGGTGCAGAAGTAGCTGCTACTGATCTTCGTGCAGCAGCAGCCTTGATCCTGACTGGTTTGGTGGCAGATGGCGTAACACGCGTAACAGAGCTGAAGCATCTTGACCGCGGATACGTGAGTTTCCACGAAAAGCTTGCTGCACTTGGTGCAGATATCGAACGTGTGACAGAAGTGGAAGAAACACCTGTTAATAACAGCCTTGTTTCTGACATGAACGCATAAGTGATGCCAATCAAGGCGGCCATTGCGAGTCGTCAAAATAGTCGCCTTGCGCGCATTTCAAACTGAAACCGCAGAATCGAGCTGTCAGAGGACTGACAAATCGATTCTGCGGTTTTTAATTAATGATAAGAATAACTTTTGAACGTTGATAACTAACTGTCTAGCTCCAGCGCCTATCCCCTAGAGGTCACAAGCCGATCCTCCCAAAAAGGCAAAGAACGCCTTTCCGAGAGGATCGTCTTGTGCTTGTCGGGGGTGAGCTAGGCGCTTGCGCTTTTCTTATTGGCCGACTAGTAAGAAGGATTCATGGATAATTTTGAATATTTATACTAATATAATAGAAAAAAGATAGGATATAGTGAACAGCTGATGAAGATATAATGAAAAAAATCCTAAAGGTTTCTTTGAAGGTGAAAATTCTGGGATTGGTCCTCATGCTGATTATTTTTATCATCACGTCTTTATCTGGCTTATTTATTTATATGAAGCAGGCTGATGATGTGGTAAAGGCGAGGGAAATTTCTTTGGAAACGGCCAAGACCCTGTCTTATATGCCTGCCCTGCATGATTTCTTTCGGGATGGCGGCGGACATGAAGATATCAGTATATTGATGGACCAGATTAAATATCAATCCAAACCTATGACTGTATTTTTCCAGGGCCGTGATGGGAGGCTGATTGCTTCAACAGATGAAGAAGGCTTATATAATAAGCTGAATAATGAGAATCTCGATAAAGCGCTTACTTATGGGAGCTATTACGTACTTCAAACAACAGAAAATGGCAGAAAGGTGCTAAAAGCGGTTGCCCCAGTTATGGTGGATTATGGACCTTATAAAAAAGTCGAGGGTACAGTCGTTGTCTTATATGAAATGGATGCGATATATCTTTCTATTTGGGGCGACATCGCAAAAATTCTAAAAGCTTCCGTCCTAATCTTAATTATAGGAATCATTGGAAGCTTCCTTCTGGCCAACAGCATTCGCAAAGATACACTCAATCTGGAGCCATATGAAATCGCGGCTTTGTATAGAGAAAGAAATGCTATTCTCCAATCGGTGAGAGAAGGGATCATTGCTGTGGATGAGCGAGGGTATATCACCATGATGAACTCGTCTGCACAGCAAATGCTGGATATTGAGGCACAGGCAGAAGGAAGGCCCCTATCTGAAGTAATTTGTTCCTCGGACATGTTAAAGATTCTTACTAACAGCGAAAAACAAAAGAATGTTGAAATTCAATACAAGGAAAAAATTATGATTGTCAACACTGAGCCTGTCTTTGAAGAAAATCAAAGAAAAGGGATGGTAGGCAGCTTCCGGGACAGGACAGAGATCAAGCATATGATTGATGCCCTATCAGAGGTTAGACAGTATTCCGATGACCTGAGAGCTCAAGCTCATGAGTTTACCAATAAGCTCTATGCCATTCTCGGCCTTCTGCAGCTGAATAAGAAGGAGGAAGCGATTGAGTTTATTAAGAATGAGGACCATATCCATTCGATAGAAGAAGATTTATTACTATCAAAAATACAGGATGAAAAAGTCCAGGCCATACTATTAGGAAAAATGGCGCAGGCGTCGGAAAAGAAAATAAATTTTGTTATTGATCCAGAAAGCTCGCTGGAATCCCTTCCGGAAAAATTCAAGCTATCTTCCCTGATCATTATTTTGGGAAATCTCATTAATAATGCATTTGATGCCGTTGCAGAAAAAGAAGAAAAGATGGTTCATTTTTTTGTGACAGATATCGGAAATGACATTATTTTTGAAATCAATGACAATGGGAAGGGGATTAAGGATGAGGATAAGCCATTTATTTTTCAAACCGGTTTTTCTTCCAAGGGAAAACATAGGGGATATGGTCTTGGAAATGTAAACGATGAAGCACGATCATTAGGCGGAATGATTGAATTTGACAGTAATGAAGAAAATGGTACGGTGTTTACTGTCTACTTGCCAAAATGATTATCTCTTATAAAGGGGGAATTTGAGTGGGGTAATCAATGTTCTAATTGCTGAGGATGATTTCCGGATTGCGCAAATCCATGAAGAATTTTTATCAAGGGTTAAGGGCATGAAGCTAATCGGGAAGGCCTTAAATGCAAGGGAAACCATGAATCTATTGAACGTCCATCAAGTTGATTTGCTGCTGCTGGATATATATATGCCGGATAAATTGGGAACAGATCTGCTGCTGGAAATCCGTGAAAAGTTTCCCGCACTGGATGTTATTTTGATATCAGCTGCCAGAGAAAAAGAATATTTGCAGAAAGCTCTGAAGTTTGGCGTCCATAACTATTTGATTAAGCCGGTAACAATGGAGACTTTTGTAGGAACACTTGAAAAATATAGACATGATAAGCAGATCCTGGACTCATTAGTGGAAGTGAATCAGGATGCCATTGACCGGTTATTTGGAAGCCGCAAGGTGAAAGAAGATAAACTTGATTTGCCTGCGGGAATTGACTACCTTACCTTAAACAAAGTAAGCAAAATACTAAAGAAGGAATCGAAAGGCATGTCCGCTGACAAAGTTGGCGAAAAAATGGGTGCATCCAGGACTACGGCGAGAAGGTATCTGGAATACTTGGTAAGTGCCAATAAAGCGTATGTGGAGCAGGAGTATGGGATTGTAGGACGGCCGGAACGGAATTATTACATAAAAGAAGGATGAGGAAAAGTCCGAATGATCAGGGCTTTTTCTTTTTATAAATATGTGAACCTCTGAACATATGAACACAATGAACAAAATGCATATAAAGGTTTATAAGGACAATTTTTTGAAAACGTTTACACGAAAGTGTTTAGAATTTATTATAAATTCAGAATTAATAACTTAAAAGGAGTGGAAACCGTGAAAAACCTTGGAATTTTAATATTAGCTGCATTTATGCTGGCAGCGTGTTCATCAGGTAAAGCATCGAACAGTGCAGATTACCCCTCGAAAAATATTGAGATTGTAGCCCCGGCATCTCCGGGTGGCGGCTGGGATTTAACTGCCCGTTCCGTACAGAAAATCTTAAAGGATAACAAACTTGTCAAAGGCAATGTAAATGTCATTAATAAGCCCGGAGGCGGGGGTGAGGTTGGCTGGAATTATCTGCATAGCAAAGACTCTCATAACCTGGCAGTTAACTCGAGTTTGCTTCTGACCAATCATTTGCTGGGGCAAAGCAAACTGACCCACAAAGATTTTACTCCTTTAGCCACACTGGCCACTGAATGGCAGGCAATTGCGGTATCTGTTGATTCTCCATATAAATCTATCAATGACTTAATGGATGAAATCAAGAAGGATCCAAAGTCTATTAAAATCGGAGTCGGCCCTGGCTTAGGGAATGATGACCATTTGGCTTTTGTGCAGGTTGCAGACATGAAAGGGATTACACCATCGGACTTGAATTTCCTTGTTTATGATGGAGGCGGGGGAGATGTCGTTACCGCTCTGATGGGGAACCATGTGGATGTTGTAACCACATCGTTATCAGAGGTAAAGGATCAGCATTTGGCTGGAAAGCTTAGAATCTTGACTGTATCCTCTGATAAGACATTGGAAGAGCTCGAGGATGTGCCTACACTCCAGGAAGAAGGAATAGACATGGTCTTTCCACACTGGAGAGGAATTATGGGCCCGCCTGACATGACTGAAGAAGAAATAAACTATTGGGATGAGAAGTTAGCTGAGATGGTAAAAACGGATGAATGGAAGAAGCTGCTTGAGAATAATGACTGGGATGACTTCTATCAAAATAGTGAAGAAACGAAAAAGTTTTTTGATGAACAGGAGAAGTTATACAAAGATCTGATCAATGATTCTGGTCTGGTTAAGTAAGGGAGCGATTGCGATGAAAGCCGTAAAAATCGGAATGCCTGTGTTGATGATCATCATTGCCAGCGTCTTTTTAATCAGCTCTTTTGCCATTCCAAAGGCAAACCTCGGAAATCCAAACGGACCTTTATATTTTCCGGTCGGATTAAGCATTTTCATGCTGGTGCTTAGTGTTATCTACCTTTTTAATGAATTGAAAACCCTTCATGAACACAATGGAAAAATCCAGGGGCTTTTCCAGGGGAGGACACTGAAATTAATAGGGGTTACAATTGTGCTTGGAGTCCTTTACGCCTTTATCTTCGAGCCCTTTGGATTCCTGGCTTCAACCATTATATTCTTGGGATGTCTGCTGTTCTATGTGAATGGATGGAAGAAGTGGAAGGCTAATATCATTGTCACGGTTTTATTTTCGTTTATAACCTGGTACGGCTTTAGTGAATTGTTGGGTGTGAGTTTACCATAAATATGGAGGTGAGAAGATAGCATGGATGCTTTCTTACAAGGGTTCCAGATTGTTTTACAGCCGATGAATATCTTTTGGGTTGTAATTGGCGGATTTTTAGGCACGATTGTCGGCATGCTCCCTGGATTGGGGCCAGCAACAGCTGTTGCTGTATTAATCCCGATTACTTTTGGGATGGATCCGACAAGCGCGATTATTTTAATGGCTGCCATCTATTATGGTGCCATGTATGGCGGCTCAAGAAGTTCGATTCTCCTCAATACACCGGGAGATGGATCTGCAATCGCGGCCACCTTTGACGGATATCCGATGGCTCAAAAGGGACAGGCGGGAGAGGCAATGGCCATTTCCGCAGTGGCTTCCTTTATCGGCGGGGTATTGGCGGTCTTTGGTTTTATCTTTTTGGCAAAGCCGCTGGCAAACTTCGCTTTGAAATTTGGACCATCAGAATATTTCCTATTAATGCTTTTAACACTATCGGCGATTGTATCACTTTCAATCGGTAAAATGGTGAAAGGCTTCATCGCCATGGCTTTGGGTCTTCTGATCAGTACCATTGGAATTGACCCCCAGACGGGTGTGCACCGTTTTACAATGGATATTCCCCATTTAAGTGAAGGCATTGAATTCCTCATTGTTATAATCGGTGTTTATGCAGTAGGAGAAGTTTTTTATAACTTTTTAACGATTGATAAAGTAAAAAAAGAAAAGAAGAAGGTTGGCAGGATCTGGTTTACAAAAGATCAGTGGAAAAGATCGAAGTGGCCGATTCTTCGAAGTGCTCCATTAGGGTTTATCGTCGGGGTGCTTCCTGGAGCAGGAGGTTCGATTGCTTCCATGATGAGCTATTCAACTGAGAAGCAGCTATCAAAGAAGCCTGAGGAATTTGGCGAAGGAGCAGTTGAAGGACTGGCAGCTCCGGAATCATCCAATAACGCTGCTTCTGTGGGGGCAATGATTCCGCTTTTGACCATGGGAATTCCGGGTTCAGGCACGACAGCGGTTATGCTGGGAGCTCTTATCATGCTGGGAGTGAGGCCAGGCCCCTTGCTTTTTGAAAACGACCCTGGAATGGTATGGGCCCTGATCAACAGCATGTTTATTGGAAATATCGCACTGGTCATCATCAATATTCTCCTTGTCGGCTTATTGGTGAAAATCCTGGATACACCAGCTAAGGTCCTGTATCCGCTTATCATCATGCTGGCGTTTATAGGCACGTACACGCTCAGCTATAGCACCGTTGACTATTTCCTTCTGCTTCTTTTTGGCGTAATTGGGCTTTTCATGAAAATAATGGACTTCCCAATTGCCCCGCTGGTGCTGGCAATTATTGTGGGCGGGGATATGGAGCAGAATTTCCGGATGGCCCTGACTTCATCTAACGGAAGCTTAAGTATTTTCTTCTCTTCTGGAATTTCAATCACACTGATCGTGCTGACTGTACTTTCTTTGTTCTATCCAATTGTGATCAATAAGTTCAAGAAGAAAAGCAGAAATGATGATAAAGAAGCTATCTCTGCTTAATATGAGTCCAGGAAAGTCCACCAGAATAATGGTGGATTTTCCTGTTTATCCTGAAGGAGAAACATAATGAAAAAGAAAATTCTACTGATGATAGCAATCGCGCTGTATCTGTTCTTTTTTACCCTCCCGATGCAATGGGATATAAAAGTACAGTCGCTCACCGCGCTTGTGATCATCCAGCTATTATGGGTCGGAAATGTATTTCCCCTGGCATACAGCTCACTATTAGTCATGCTGATGTTTTCCTTTCATTTTTTTACTTATGAAGAGGTGCTGGCATATATCGCCTCTGATGTGGTCTGGCTGCTGGTTTCGACATTTATCATCTCAAGGGCCTTTATCGATACTGGTTTAGCCGACAGGCTTTCCTTAATGATTTTGAAATGCTCTCGCGGTGCGGGCAAGGTGCTTGTCTTCATCTCGTTTTTCCTTGTCTTCATTTTATCGGTCCTTGTCCCATCCAATGTTGGCAAAGCAAGCCTTCTGTCTTCCGTATTTGATAGTCTGATCAGAAGCTTAAAGTCAATGGACGAATCAAGCAATCTGGCCAAATCCTTATTTATCGGCATCACTTATCTTATTTCAATTACAGGTGCTTTTGTAGCTACAGGAGCAAGTTCTACGATCTATGCTTACAGTCTTTTGTCCGATAGCGGCCATCATATTGATTATCTGCAATGGACTCTTACTTTTGGAGTGCCAATCGCGATTTTTGCCGTGCTGCTCGGTCTGGCATTCATCATCATGTTTCCGCCGGAAAAAATAAACAAAGAACATTTGCTGTGTCTGCTTGAAGCCAAAATCAGTGAATTGGGAAAGATCAGTTCAAGAGAAAAGAAAATGCTTGCGATTATGGGCGTTACACTTGCTCTTTGGATCACACAAAGTATGCATGGATACTCAATTCCCCTCATTGGACTTTTGGGCGCTTGTCTGACCATATTCCCGGGAATCGGAGTCTGGGAATGGGAGCGGGCGAGAAAATCGATTAATTGGGATATCGTTCTGTTCTTTGCTTCTACGCTCATGGTCTCAGGAATGCTCTTAAGTACAGGCACCATCGATGTTCTGGTAAAGTATCTCACGCAATTCCTTGCCCTGAAGACTCCGTTTATGACTGCTTTGATCCTAGTTCTATTAACTTCATTGATGAGAATCATGTTTGTGAATGTCTTAGGTTTCCTCGCCATCATGCTTCCTATAGTGATTTCACTTGGGGATGTACTAAGTGGCTTCCCGGCACTAAACCTGGTGAAGGCCGTGCTTTTGGCAGGTATTCCAGGCTTCTTCTTTATCACACAATCGCCTGTCCATTTAATCAGTTATTCATATGGCCATTTTAGTGAGAGAGATTTGCTTAAAGCGGGTGCTGTTTCATTCTTGATTTGGATCGGGGTTATTTTAGGAGCTTTCGCATTTTATTGGCAGGGATGAGACAGCTTGAAGAAAAAATGGCGTGCCCAATTTAACTGTGCACGCCATTATAGTTATTTAATTGTAGCCCTGGATTGGTTCACTGCGAAGGATGCGGCCTGAGTTCCGGCGACTTTTCCATAAACAGCGCCGGACATTAAGCCTGATCCACCCGGATAGTTTTTATAAAAGATTCCCCCAACCATCTCTCCTGCTGCAAAAAGCCCTGGAATGGGGGTCTGTTCTTTATTTAGTACTTCTCCATCGGTGTTTACATGTAGTCCGCCAAAGGCAAAGGTAATTCCGCATGTAACCGGGAAGGCATAGAAGGGTCCTTTCTCAACCCGCAGTGCCCAGTTTGTTTTTTCAGGAGTGATGCCTGATGTTGATTTTCCATCTTTCACAGACGGATTATAATCACCATTTTGAACAGCATCATTATATTCGTGAAGGGTCTTTAAAAACTGTTCTTTTTCAACAGGAATCAGTTCCGCTAATTCCTCGAGTGTGTCTGCCTGATAAACTGTTGCTTCCTCAAGATTATATTCTTTGCGCAGAAGAGGTCTCACTTGGCTATCAAAGATCTGGTAAGCAACATGTCCAGGCTGTTTTAAAATTTCCCGTCCATATTTCGCATAGGTATAGTTCCTGAAATCGGCGCCTTCATCCACAAAGCGGTACCCTTCTTTATTTAACATGATTCCCAGCGGGTAGGAATGCTTCTTGAAGATATCGCCTGGCTTTGTGAAATCGCCCACCTTTGGAACATTATAGTCTGTACCAATGGAGTGGCATCCTGACCATTCTCCAAATGTTTCGGCTCCAGCCTCAATCGCCATATTGATTCCGTCACCTGTATTGAATTCTGTGCCCCGGACAGCAGCTGCTTCCCACTCAGGTCCTAAATTCCTGGAACGCATTTCTTTATTGGCTTCAAAGCTTCCACAGGCAAGCACGACACTGTTTGCCTCTACGGTAAGTTCTTTCTCTCTTTGCTTAACAACTGCGCCGGTGATTCTGCTGTCTTCCGTCAATAGCTTGGTTGCCTGAGCCTCATACCATATATCAATGCCTGCTTCCTTGGCACGCTGGAAAAGTGCCTTCATTAAGCCAATTCCTTTTTCTTTCGTTTTAACAGGAAGGCCGCCCCAGAAGTGAATTTTATCATCCTTTTTAAATGATTGATTATCATAATTCAGTTCAAATTCAACACCCTGCTCCTTCATCCAGACGATTGTTTCATAAGACTTTGAAACAAGCTGATTTGCCAGCTCCTTATGGCTCTGGCCTTCCGTCACCCTCATTAAATCATTATAATAGTCAGAATCACTGTACTCCGGCATAACAATGTTACCGGCTTCTTCATCTGTCAATAATGGCATGATTCTTCTGATATCGCTTAAATCGTTATAAGCAAAACGGATGGCCCCATCTGTAAAATATGAATTGCCTCCGCGCTTATGTTCAGGACCTTTTTCAAGAACCAGGACGCTTGCACCATTCTCCTTTGCCGAAATTGCCGCACATAGTGCCGCATTGCCGGCTCCCACCACTACTACATCATATTTAGCCATTTTAAGTTCCTCCCGACGAATGTTTACTATTTATAACTTTATTGTAGGGGGAATGGTAAAATAAATGAAATATTGATATTTTATTGTTAACGATAAAAAATTTCTATTTCAATGGAGGCTGAAATGGACGAAAAAGATTGGCTCATCCTGCAGACGATCCATAAAGAACGGAATATTACGAAAGCTGCGGAACAGCTGTATATCTCGCAGCCTTCATTAACATATAGGATTCAACAGCTGGAAAAAGAATTTGCTGTAAAAATCCTATCACGCAGAAAGAGAGGAGTGGATTTTACATCCGAAGGGGAATATTTAGTGGAATATGCCAATAGGATGATTCATCAGCTAAGAGAAACGAAGGATTTTCTCAGCAGCATGGAGGGTGAGGTAAGAGGAGCATTAAGGCTTGGCGTCTCGCAAACGTATGCCAGATATAGATTGCCTGAAATACTGGCTGCATTTCTAATTCAATATCCACAGGTAGACTTGAAGTTAAAAACCGGCTTCAGCTATGAGGTTATCCAAATGATTCAGAAAGAAGAGGCGAATGTTGGCATCGTCCGTGACCCTTATGAGTGGAAGGGGCCAAAAATGTTAATAGATGAAGAGAGAATCTTCCTTGCTTCAAAGGATAAAATCGATTTAGAACAGCTTCCATATCTGCCGAGAATAGATTATAACACCGATCCATCCTTGAAAAATATAATCGATCTTTGGTGGAAGGAAAACTTCGACCTTCCTCCGGCTATTACAATGGAAGTAGATATTATCGATACATGCCGTGAAATGATTCTGAATGGGCTGGGTTATGGAATCCTGCCGGAAATTTGCCTTAAAGGCTGCAAGGATTTAAACACATGGGAATTGAGCTTCAAGGGTGAAAAGCTTTACCGGAAAACATGGCTTGTATTTAATGAAAGTTCAATGGATCTCTCGGCCTCAAAAGCTTTTATCGAATTTATCCGGGGCAGTAAAGCTTAAATTGGATAAATCGCATTCCGGTTCATTAAGTTGTCATAATAGCTTGTCCATAGCCATAAACATGAAATGAGTTCGAATTATTTATTTGCTATGGAGGCTTAAAACATGACAAAATTCAAACCTTTCATCGTACTAGCCGCACTGTTGTTTGCCGTCACGCTCATCGTTCCCGCCCTGCTCGTGATACCCTTTACAGAAGGGAAAGTCAGCGGAAAGCTTGGCGAGGAGCTTCAGACTGAGACCAAGAAAGAGACGGCGGCAGAAATTCCCCAAGGGCCAGCCATAGAGGTAGGGGTCTATCGCCTTGCACAGAAAAAGCTGGAGACGGTTCCGCTTGAAGAGTATATCGTCGGAGTAGTAGCATCGGAAATGCCGGCTGAATTTGAAGAGGAAGCTTTGAAGGCTCAGGCATTGGCAGCAAGGACATTTATTGTTAAGCAGTTAATGAATAAAGATAGCGTTGAACTTCCAGAGGGGGCATTAGTTTACGATACAGTAACCCATCAGGTTTATAAAAATGATGAGGAACTGAGGCAGCAATGGAAACAAGATTATAAGTGGAAAATCGAAAAGGTAAGAGAAGCCGTTACCGAAACCAGTGGCCAGATCCTCACTTTCGATGGCTCACCGATTACAGCTTCCTTCTTTTCAACAAGCAATGGATTTACTGAAAACTCCGAAGCCATATGGCCAAATTCCGTTCCTTACCTAAAAAGTGTAGAAAGCAAATGGGACCTTCAGTCTCCGAAGTTTAATGGCAGAGAGGTATTCACCGTTCAGGATTTTGAAAGGAAATTGGGGGTGACGCTCCCTAATGATAGCACGATAGGAAACGTGACCGAGCGCACGGCCGGCCAGCGGGTCTCAAAAGTGGATATTAACGGAAAAGTCGTCAGCGGAAAAGACATCCGGGAGAAACTGGGCCTGAAATCAACAGACTTTACCTGGGAACGCAAAGGAGACAATATCATTATCAATACCCAGGGCTACGGCCATGGGGTCGGCATGAGCCAATACGGCGCAAACGGCATGGCAGCTGAAGGAAAGAACTACAAAGAAATCGTTGCCCATTATTATAAAGGGGTAGAAGTTGCCGCTTCCGACCAGCTGCTGACGAAAGTCACGGCTAAGAAATAATCGAAAGAGCTGGTTCATAGAGAATCAGCTCTTTCGTGCTGCCCTTTTAAAGAAACCAAGAAGCTTACTAAGCCTTTCAAACTTCCCATAAAAAAGAGCCCTGCTGATAAAATACCAGCATACCGCCACACCGGTAATATCCTTAACAGCGTCAATCACAGCAGCAGACCGGTACGGTACAAATGACTGATGGATCTCATCGAGAATTCCGTAGAAGCACGCAAAAACAGCCAAAAGAATATTCACTCCCGGCGTTAGCTTGCATGCAGTTAAAGCAGCCAAAACCAGAAGAACATACAAAATACCGAACTCAATCAGGTGCATAGATTCTTTTATAAAACGGTCCACCGCCAAATCCGGCAGCTCCACCACTGCATCTGCCGGCATGCTGGACAGGACCCAAATAAGCGCCATATAAAGGATAGGCAGCACACGTATTATCCACTTAACCATCTATCAGAAACTCCTTTTAAAATTTTTACGCAAATCATGCATAATCCGAAAACCTTTGTCGAAAAATAAGCCCAAAAAATTTTTTTTTAGAAATGTATATAATCCTCTCAATCTGTTCAGACTGATTGCTGAGGTGATGATAAATGAGAGAGGAAGAAAAGAAACGATCTTCTCAAGATTCCAGCTTTAAACGCTTTATGAAGAAGCGGTGGGCATTCCCAGCTATCTACATTGCAAGTGCAGCAATCATTCTAACCGGTGTTCTTTGGTATCAGACAAGCGACAACGCTACAGACACTGACAGCTACGATTACGAAGCCACTGATATTACCGGCAAAAAGTACGACGAGCCAGCATTGGAAGTTAACCGCGCAATGGAAAACTTCGTAATGCCTGTCAAAGATCCAGACTCAGCTGTCATTCAAAAACAATTCTATGACTATGACGGCAAGGCTGAAGAACAGGAAGCTGCTCTAGTATTTTACAATAACACATACCATCCGAACACAGGTATTGATATTGCTACCAAGGATGGAGAAACTTTTGATGTCCTTGCTGCATTAAGCGGAAAAGTAACCAAGGTAGAAGAAGATTCACTGTTGGGCAATGTTATTGAAGTGGAGCATGACAAAGGAATTGTAACACAATATCAATCTGTTACAGAGATGAATGTTAAGGTTGGCGACCAGGTAGAACAAGGTGATGCTCTAGCAAAGGCAGGCGAAAGCTTGTTTAATGAAGAAGCAGGCGTACATGTACACTTTGAAATCCGCAAGGACGGAATGCCGGTCAATCCGCTTGATTACTTCAATAAGCCGCTTAGCTCTTTACAGGAGTTAGATACAACTGATAAAGCAAATGCTGAAGAAAACAGCGGTGCAACTGAAGAAAACGACGAAGCTGCTCCTTCTGAGGACAAGTCAACAGAAGAGTCTGGCAAAACGGAAGACGAAGGTTCTGCTGAAGAACCTGCAGATGAAAATGCCGGAAATACGGAAGAAGACGAGTCTGCTGATACAGAAGAAGACCCAGCTGGAGCTTCTGAAGACGAAGGTCAAACTGACGACCAAGTTGAAGAAGACACTGCAACTGAATCAACTGACGCCTAATAATAGGGAGTCTGCCGAAATGGCAGGCTCTTTTTTGGTGACAGGTACCATCCGATTTTTGTCGAATCAACATTTTTTCGACAATTCTGCCATTATCCTGTATAATACTTCGAAAAACGAAGAGTTATATAGGGGGAGAAAATATGAAAAAGCTGCTATTAACCGGATTTGAACCTTTTCTTGATTTTCCGATTAATCCGACGGAAAAGATTGTGAATGCATTGAATGGCAAAGCTGTTGGAAACTATGAAATTATGGGACACCTTTTGCCGGTGGATTTTAATCTTGCACCTAAGAAAATAGCAGAGGAAGTAATGGAGAAAAAACCGGATGCAGTGATTTCTCTCGGACTGGCTGCAGGCCGCACAGCCATCACACCGGAAAGAATCGCAATCAATTGCCAGGATGGGGAGCCGGACAATAGCGGAGTGGCCCCTGAAGACAAACTGATAGAGGAAAATGGCCCCGATGGCTATTTTTCAACCCTTCCGATCCGCCGGATGGTTAATAGACTTAAAGAAGAGGGATTTCCTGCATCAATCTCAAACACAGCGGGGACTTATCTATGCAATAACGTTATGTATTCCGTGCTCCATCTGCTGAAATCCGCAAACATTGAAGCACTGGCGGGTTTTGTGCATATTCCTGCTTCCCACGCACTGGCAGCAGCAGGCAAAAAGAGCATGGCAAGCTGGTCAGATGCGGATTTGCTGGAAGCCATTACTCTTATTATCAAAGAATTGGATTAAAGAGCCGGGCAGGCTCTTTTTTTTTGCGAGTTTTTATTATCACTATAGTGTTTTCCTCTAATGCCCTAAAGTTTCTGCCAACCAGGCTTATTGGATAAAACCCTTAAGCATCAACGGAGCAATGGGTCACTTTTAAAAAAATTAATTATATTTCCAGCATGTACTTGACCTGGAAATGATTTTTGTACATAATGAAGTATGAATTTTCTTAAAATTAAGTGAAGTCAGAAAACAACTTAGTCGCCTGTTTTCAAACTTAAAGCGGAAAGCAGAAAAAAATGACAGCGCTTTCTAAAAAGGAGGAACCAAATTGCTTACGTTAGTGTCTATGATGGTCATTACAGGGATTTGCCTTTTTCTTGCTTTAAGAAAGAAAAGGCCGATCTTCCTGGCAGTTCCATTTCTATCAATCTTTGCTTACTTCCTCGTTCAAATCATTCTTGTTCCCGCACCTTTCATGGATACAGTCAAATTTATTTTCAGTTTAAGGTAATGGTTTTGTCCGGGTCCGGATAACGGATCCGGTGAAATAGCAGCGATTTAGCTGCAGATAACCAATAAAGGAGTGATTCCTGATAATAAAGCCTGTTAATCAGAATCAAGAGTGGTGAATTTATCATTTTTACCGGGGGTGGAGTTTTGAAAAAAATTGATAAAAAAGTAGCGGACAGTTATTTCCGCGAAAAGACTCGGAATATGATCATTTATTTTGCTATTGGATTTCTTGCCTCTTTTGGCGTGGTCTTTTTTGCAAAACCATTAAGCGATATTTCGATTAACGGATTTCCATTCCATTACTTTATGGGCGCACAGGGAGCTGTACTGACCTTTATCATTCTGCTGTTCGTTAATGCCAAAATGGGGGATGCCATTGACCGGAAATATGGAATTGATGAAAACAAAAATGAACAAATCAGTTCAGGGAAGGTCCTTGATCATTAAGAAAAATGAGCGGCTGTTCAAGCCGCCGCTATAACAGAGATAAAAGGGGCGTCATTAAAAATTTGTCCGTAAAAAAGGGGGATGTCTTTGGATACGCAATTCTTGGTCTCATTATCCATTATTCTAGCTACATTTGCTTTGTATATTGGCATAGCCATCTATAATAAGGCAAAAGAGACATCGGAGTTCTATGTTGCAGGCCGCGGGGTGCCGCCAGTCTTTAATGGAATGGCAATAGGCGCCGACTGGATGAGTGCCGCTTCCTTTATCGGGATGGCGGGAACGATCATGCTCTTGGGCTATGACGGTCTTGCCTATATTATGGGCTGGACGGGCGGATATCTGCTTTTAACCTTCCTATTGGCGCCACAGCTGCGGAAATATGGCCGCTACACGGTTCCTGAATTCATAGGTGACCGGTTTGACAGCCACACAGCCCGTGTGATTGCAGCCCTTTGTACGATCATCATCAGCTTCACCTATTCGATTGGCCAGCTTTCCGGTTCAGGAGTGGTTATTGGCCGCCTGTTCGAAATTGATGCGAAACTTGGAACTATGATCGGTGTCATTCTGATTGCCTTTTATGCTGCATTCGGCGGCATGAAAGGAATTACTTGGACACAGGTTGCTCAGTATGTCATTCTGATTATCGCTTATATCATTCCAGTCGTTTTCATGTCCCTTCAAATCACAGGAAACCCGGCGCCATGGCTTTCATATGGAGAGCTTGTAGGCAAAATGGGTGAGCTCGACCGGGAGCTTGGAATCTCTGAATATTTTGCGCCATTTACAAATGGAACGAAATGGCAGTTTCTAGCCCTTATGTTTACACTGATGGCTGGTACAGCCGGACTTCCGCACGTAATTGTCCGCTTTTATACGGTATCCACGATGAAAGCCGCACGCTGGTCTGGAGCATGGGCATTGCTGTTTATCGGCTTGCTTTATCTGTCTGCACCTGCCTACGCTGCATTCTCCCGTTTCATTTTAATGACACAGGTTGCCGGCAGCAAAATTACAGAACTGCCTGCCTGGACGAAAACATGGGTTGATACAGGCAAGCTGCAAGTCGCTGATGGCAATGGCGATGGCGTGCTGCAATGGAATGAACTCATTATCTCGAATGATATTGTCGTTATGGCAACACCTGAGATTGCCAATCTTGGCATGTTTGTCATTGGTCTTGTGGCAGCGGGGGCAATGGCTGCTGCATTATCAACAGCCGGCGGTTTGATGATTGCGATATCTTCTGCGTTTGCCCATGATATTTTTTACCGCGTGCTAAAACCGAATTCAACTGAAAAGACACGTCTTTCTGTTGCTCGCTGGTCCATTGTAATCGCCACTCTTTTGGCTGGCCTTATTGCACTTAATCCTCCAGGAGCGATTACGCAAATTGTTGCCTGGGCATTCGCGCTCGCGACAGGAACATTCTTCCCTGCGCTTGTTCTGGGTGTCTGGTGGAAGCGTTCAAACTCACAGGGCGTCATTGCCGGCTTGCTGGTCGGATTAGGTGTAACTTTGGCTTATATCTTTGCTGCTAAATATGGCGGCTTTACCATCCTGGGTATCATTGATACAGGCGCTGGTGTGTTTGGTGCTGCTGCTGCATTTGCAGCTAATATCATTGTTTCTCTTATGACAGCTGCTCCTTCGCAAAAAATTCAGGAGGAGGTTATGGATCTTCGCTATCCGGAGCAAATGGTCTATAAAGATGGTGAAGTATGGATGAACGATGATGGATCAAAATCTGTATAATCTATACCGTTTGGAGGCTGTGCGGCTTCACCCCTTTTTTCAAGGGGTGGAATCCGACACAGCCCTTTCACTTCTATCGTTATGTGAAGTCCGCCGCTATGGGAAAAATGACATTATCCTGAAAAAAGATAAACAGCGTGAAGGCCTTCTGCTCATTTTAGAAGGTCTTTCAGAGGTATTGGTAAAAAATGAACATAATGGACGGGAAGAAGTGCTTGAAGTAGTCCAGGCAGGGGAATTGATTGGTTTTTCCAGTCTTGCCGATTTCCTTGGAGTTTCCAAACAGATTGATACAGAGTCAATGGTCGAAGTCAAAGCCTCCAGCGAGGTAAGGGCGATGTTTATTCCGTTTGAAGTGGTGAGAAAAAGATGGGATGACCCTTCTGTTCATGATTACTTGCTGACGCAGGCAGCCATCAGATTGAAAGATGTTTACGCATCACTTGCAGAACAGGTAAAGCGCGCGACAGATTTTGGAGAAAATGATGCATTCATGGTCAGGGTTCAGGATGTCATGAGTACTGAAGCAGCGGCAGTTGGTCCGGCCGCAACCATTCAGGAAGCCGCTAAATTAATGCATAGCAGGAAAATTAGTTCGGTCCTTGTTGCAGATAATGATTGCTTAATAGGGATTATTACGGAAAGAGATGTAGTGGAAAGAGTCGCAGCTAAAGGTGCAGATTTATCATCTCAAGCAAGAACCATTATGACGGAAAACCCAGTCACGATATCAAGGTTTGCATATTACTATGATGCCCTTTCACTGATTCTGTTAAAGGGCGTCAAACACCTGCCTGTCATGGAAGATTCCAAGGTGGCGGGGATTGTGACACTATCAGATTTGCTGAGAAAGAAAAACGAGAATGTGATGAAGACAGTTCTAAAAATTGAAAAAGCCGACCGGGGCAGCCTTCCGCAAATCAAAACCGGCATCTATGACATTATTGATTCTTTAATAAGGGACCGTGTTCCCATATTAAAAATACTTGAAATCATTACAAAGCTATACGATCGCCTTACAGGCAGAATTATTGCTCTTTCTATTTCTGAACTGGTAGAAAAAGGTTTGCAGCAGCCATGCGAATTTGCTTTCTATCAAATGGGCTCAAGCGGCCGTGGAGAACAGTTCATGCTCACAGATCAGGACCATTTCCTGGTTTATGAGAATCATTCAGAGGATGCCTCGGCATTTTTTGATGTGCTGGGAAAAAGAATTACTTCTAATATGGAAGCGGCTGGCTATGCACGCTGCAAAGGACTCATGATGTGCAGTGAACAAAAATGGCGGGGTTCGCTGGCAGATTGGGAGGAGCGGCTGCGGACATGGATGCTTCAATCAACAAATGACCATTTATTATTAGCGCAAAATTTCTTCTCCTATCGGCTAATTGCGGGGAGTGAAGGGCTGCATGCGAAATTTGAAGCACAGTCTGCGAAGCAGATAAAAAGGTCCAGAATTTTTTTATACCGGCTGGCACAGCTGGAAAAGGAACATTCCATTCCCACCCTGGACCAGCCGATCCGGTCCCTATTCAAGCTGCATCGAAAAAGCATGGATATGAAAAAAGAGGTTCTATTTCCCTATCACCATAGTTTGCAGATACTGTCACTTATGCATGGAAAAATATCAGGCACCCCACTTGAAAAAATAGATTTCCTGAAGGATAGGCAGGTATTCTCAAAGGAGTTTGCACACGATTTGAAGGAAGCAGTAAGTACTATTATGACCTTGTATGTAACCCAGCGCTGGCAGCAGGAAAAATCAGGTGCCGCTCTCTCTTCCGTTGTCTCATTTACAAGAATGTCTACCCGCGAAAAAGAAGAATTGATTCTAAGCTTAAAGACATTAAGGGAGCTGCAGAGCCAGGCAATTGCTGGATTCTCTTAATATCTCTGAAAGGAGGCTGGTATGTTTTTTCTCAGAAAAAATGTGACATGTTCCTTAACATATGAAAACATTCCATTATCAACGCCGCTTGAAGATCTGAATTTTATTGTATTTGATACTGAAACTACAGGATTCCAAGTTTCTGCGGCAGACAGGATCATTGAGATCGGCGCCGTTCCGGTAAAAGGGCTTCAAGTGCAGGAAAAGGACCTATTTCAGACATATGTTAACCCAAACCGACAAATTTCTCGGGAAATAAAAGAATTAACCTCTATTTCCGATGAGATGGTAAAAGATGCCCCGCAGGCCTTGGAAGCTATTCAGAGCTTTTTTGACTATGTCGAATCCAGGGAAGCAGTATGCCTGGTTGGCCATTATGTAAGCTTTGATGCACTTGCTCTCAAAAGTGAATTTAAACGCGAAAAGCTTGCTTTAAAAAGGTTCCTGACCATTGACACGCTGGATTTGATTGGCTTTATCGCCCCGTCCTACGATATGCGCGATCTTGAGAGGTATGCCATGGCATTCGGCACCCGCATATATGACCGCCATAGTGCAGCAGGGGATGCTTTAACTGCAGCTTACTTATTTGTTGAATTGCTTTTTCAATTTCAGCAGAGGGGACATAAAACCTTGGGGGAATTTATTAATGCAACTGACAGTCTAATGAGATCCCTTTTTTAATGACTGTGGTTGGAATGTTGGTGAGCGGGTGGGTGATATGGATTAACCAATGGAAAGCCGGCAGAATGCGGCTTTCCATGCCTTTATTGTATATCGATCAGTGAACCGCCCTTATATACCACCAGGACTTCTTTTCCTGACATTTTTTGATAGGTCTGTGCTGTTCCATAGGGTACCCTCAATGTGAAATAATCATCCCCGTTTTTAAATTCCACCGTGAAATTGTCTGCGGCACCAGTGATGACTGCTTTTATTCTGGATATGTCACCTTTAATGGTCAATTTCTGATTGATGAGTACCATATCACTTTTTAACTTGTTCAATGTTTTCAATTCATTGACATTCATGCGGTAGCGCTTTGCGATCCCCCATAGTGTATCGCCGGGCACAACGGTATAAACAGCTGTCTCGTTATTAAAGGGTTCTTCTGTATGGCGCTCAGTCCGGACCTCCAATGATTGGCCTGGATGAATCGTGTCAGACCTAAGGCGGTTAACCGCTTTCAATTCTTTAACAGTCATATCATGTTCTCTGGAGATTTTATATAAAGTATCTCCCTGCTTCACTTTGTAGGTGCCTGTTAATGCCTGAGCTTCTTTTGCTGAAGAGCTGAAACCGGCTGATGCAATTACTGCAGCAAAAACGGTGCTGGCTGCCGCCATTCCTCTTGCTTTTATCTTCTTTCTTTTATCATTTAGAATCCTTTCCTTGCGTGTTTGCATACTATGCTCATCCTATCTTTTGGAATATTGTGGTTTCATAACCAATTAAATGAATTGTTTTCCGAAAAAAATAGTACGGTATTAATATCCGCTTCACAATAGGGAGGAGTTCCTGGCTCTTTTCCCTTGTTTCCGAAAATGCATATAGTTCAATCCGCTCTGTAATTCCTAGATATATGAAATTATCTGCTGCTAAGGAATTTGTTTATTGGCTTGGAAATGAATTACCCGGTAATGGTGGATTTTGTCGAATATGCTGGAAAAGTCCTGAACCTTATCAATGGAATAATTAAAATCAGGAAAGTTGTCACTGGTCTTTAGACTGCTTAATTTTCAAATACCCCAAAGAATTATTTGAAAACATTTCTAATTTTTGGCCTCCAGATGTCCTATTTTCAAAAAATTTACACAAAACCTTGTCCCTATTGTGTTTTTCGTGCATATTACCTCAACCAAGCTAATAAACTGTTACAAACCTTACAAAGAGAATGTATGAGGTGAGGGATCGTTTTACTAAACTAATGAATATGTTGAGGACATGTTTAATTTTCGCAAGCTGAAAGCAAGCCTTTCGGGCGCATGCACGATTAAGTTCATTTAATCAGGAAACCATGCGGAATACAGTTGAAGACCAGACAGAAAGCGAGTCTCATTTCACACTTCTCACATCCAAATTGGGGAGGGCGAGTGGTGTGCACGATTACATCAAAGAGAGAACTATCAAGATTGGAAAGTATATCGTGGAGACGAAAAAAACGGTTCGCGTAATCGCGAAGGAGTTTGGCGTATCCAAAAGTACAGTCCATAAAGACTTGACGGAAAGATTACCTGAAATCAATCCTGAACTGGCAAACGAAGTAAAGGAAATCCTGGATTATCATAAATCGATCCGCCATCTGCGCGGCGGTGAAGCCACTAAAATGAAATACAAAAAAGAGGAAATGGAAGAAGAGCCAGTTAAATGAAAAGAATTAAAAAGCGCCGATAAAGGCGTCAAAGGCTAAAGACTGCCGTTTTTAGCTGTACCATGGCAATTTTTCTTTTGCTGTACATGATGAACCTTCATGCGGCTCCGGGGGCTAAAAGATCATAAGCTGTTTCCATGGCCTGAACCAAGGCTTTGCTCTATGGATTTAAGCCCCTTCCTAAGTCGCCTGCATCTATTTCCCCATTTCGACAAAAACCCTCAAAAAGTCTCACAAAATCTGTCAAAATGTTACTGCTTTCACAAGGAATGTGTTAAAATATAAAATTAGGATAGGACTTGGTTCGTAAAGACTAGGACTCCTAAAGAGAACGCCGGGCAAAATCATTTCTTTTTATAAAGAACTGATTTTTTTTGCGCGGCTTAAACTGCTGTTACGAATAATGACTTGAACATCTAACTAAAAAATTAATAAGCGAAGTTCGCTTTAAGAATGCCTAAATAGAGAGAGCCTTCAAAGGTGCGGACAGAAGCTGGCCATTTTGCAAGGAGGAAAAAAAGAAATGTTTGCTAGGGATATTGGGATTGATTTAGGAACTGCCAACGTGCTAATCCACGTTAAAGGTCGCGGAATTGTGCTGAATGAACCATCTGTAGTTGCGATTGATAAAAATACAAACAAAGTACTGGCCGTAGGAGAAGAGGCACGCCGCATGGTCGGACGTACGCCAGGGAACATTGTGGCAATCCGCCCGCTAAAAGACGGGGTTATTGCCGACTTTGATGTGACAGAAGCGATGCTGAAGCATTTTATCAACAAACTGAATGTTAAAGGTTTCTTATCAAAGCCGCGCATTTTGATTTGCTGCCCGACAAATGTTACAGGTGTTGAGCAGAAGGCGATTAGGGAAGCTGCTGAAAAAAGCGGCGGCAAAAAGGTATATCTTGAAGAAGAACCAAAGGTTGCGGCAATCGGAGCCGGCATGGATATCTTCCAGCCGAGCGGAAACATGGTTGTCGATATCGGAGGCGGTACAACAGACGTGGCGGTTTTATCAATGGGAGACATCGTTACGTCTTCATCCATAAAGATGGCCGGAGATAAATTCGACAACGAAATCCTTCAATATATTAAAAAAGAGTACAAGCTTCTAATCGGTGAAAGAACGGCCGAAAATATTAAAGTAACCATTGGGACGGTTTTTCCTGGCGGCAAAAATGAGGAAATGGAAATCCGCGGCCGTGACATGGTGTCAGGTCTTCCAAGAACAATTACAGTTCGTTCCGATGAAGTTCAGGGTGCTCTGGCTGAATCCGTTGAAGTCATCGTACAGGCTGCTAAAAGCGTGCTTGAACGCACTCCGCCTGAACTGTCTGCAGACATCATTGACCGCGGGGTTATTTTGACAGGAGGCGGCGCTCTTCTTCACGGAATCGACCAGCTTCTGGCTGAAGAGCTGAAAGTACCTGTCTTAATTGCCGAAAACCCGATGGACTGCGTTGCCGTTGGAACTGGCATCATGCTTGATAATATTGATAAGCTTCCGAAGAAGAAGCTTATATAATCGTGAGGAACCCGTCTTTTGGCGGGTTTTTCTTTTTGGAACAGCTCAAACGGTGTTTGGCGCGAAGTGACCGATAAATTGAAAAAGTGGCTGATAAAATCCAAATCAGACCGATATCCGCGAAAATGTTCCGATAAAAATGAATTCTGACCGATAAACTAGCCAAAAGACCGATATCTGAAAAATAAATAGTGTAGTTATCTATTGTAAACTTTCTCCCATTCCAGCCGATTAAAAAAAGGTACAGCTTTTTTCAAAATCTGACTCAATTCTTCAAATTTTTAATGTTTATTGTCGGAAAGTTTCTTATAATAGAGGTAAATAGATGTTCGGAATGGCAATTTAGAGGTGATTAAAGATGTTTAGAGGTTTCTACACGGCTGCTTCCGGGATGCTGGCGCAGCAGCGGAGGACAGAAGTACTGACAAATAATATGGCCAATGCCAATACGCCAGGCTTTAAAGCAGATCAGACGAGCCTGAGAGCTTTTCCGGAGATGCTTCTGCAGCTCATGGGCCAGCAGACAGTTCCAACCGAGAAAGGCCTTAATCTTCCCTTAAATCAGGAAGTGGGCAGCCTTAATACAGGGGTCTATATGCAGGAGACAATTCCGTCTTTCATGCAGGGAGATATGAAGGAAACAGGTCTGAATACGGACCTGGCCTTGCTTGATCTTAATCTGCCTGTTAATCCGGAGACCGGCTTAAGAGGGTCCGTCTTTTATACAGCAGAAGGCAATAATGGCGAGCCGCGCTATACCAGGAATGGGAATTTTACCATTGACGGCGGGGGCTACTTAACGACAGCAAGCGGATTATATATTCTGGATGATGCGGGTGAACGGATTCAGCTTTCCAGTGACCGGTTTACAGTGAGTGAAGATGGTCTGATTACAGGAGAAGCAGGTGAAACAGCGAGGTTGGGCATTATGTATGCACAAAATCCTGAAAGCCTGCGTAAAGAGGGTGACGGACTGTTTGCAGTGACAGAAGAGAGCGTCCTTGAAAATGCCTATAATGCACAGAATGTCCAATTCAAGCTGCAGCAGGGCTATTTGGAGCGTTCCAATGTAGATGCTTCCCGGACGATGACTGATATGATGACCGCCTATCGCTCATTTGAAGCAAACCAAAAGGTCCTTCAGGCTTATGACCGCAGTATGGAGAAAGCCGCAAATGAAATTGGACGGATCGGGTAATGTCCAGCGGCAGACCCGCTAAGGGGGAAAAACAATGAATAGAACCATGATCACGGCAACGAATACTCTGGCCCAGCTGCAGAAGCAAATGGATATTGTCAGCCATAATGTGGCAAACATTGATACAGCGGGCTATAAAAGAAGAGAAGCCAATTTTACCGATTTGCTTTTTCAGCAGTTCAATAATCAGCGGAATGCGAATGCGGAGACAGCAAGACTAACACCTGCAGGCATCAGGCAAGGAGTAGGCGCAAAGCTGGCGCAGTCCCAAATCGTCATGAAGCAGGGTGCTTTAAAGGCAACCGAACGGCCGCTTGATCTTGCCCTCACAAAGGAAGGGCAGTATTTCCGAGTGCTCGAGCAGACAGAAGACGGAGCAGCTGTGCGTTTTACCAGAGCGGGTGCCTTTTATTTAACTCCGGTTTCGGAGAATGAGACCATGCTTGTGACAGGTGACGGACTTCCTGTTCTTGATGAAAATAATAATTCGATTATAATAAATGGACAAGCTAAAAATTTTAAAGTGACCGAAACAGGGAGCTTTTTGGCAGAAGAAGCCAATGGTTCCATCCAGGAATTCAATCTTGGAGTGGTTCTGATAAACAAGCCTCAATTCCTGGAGCAAAAAGGGGATAATCTTCTTGGTCTTCCTGATGGAGCTGACGGCGATGGGATCTTTACTGAGCTGAATGGTGCGCTCCGCGGCCAGATAGGAATGGCCCAGGGCTCCCTTGAACAATCCAATGTGGATATGTCCAAGGAAATGACAGATTTGATTAACCTGCAGCGGGCATATCAGTTTCAGTCAAGATCTGTCTCCATGGCTGATCAAATGATGGGGCTGATCAACGGAATACGTTAGGTAAAAGGGGAAATAAAATGTCAGTAAACAACAGTAATCAAGAAGCAGTCAAGACGCGTGAACAACTGAAGAAAGAACGCAGCAAAGAAGAATCACCGCGTAAAGGGCGGGTTCGCATTCGCCTCATTCCGATCTGGCTTCGGATTATTATTGTCGTGCTTTTAATTTTCCTGAGCGTTACGGCCGGAGCCGCAGTCGGATATGGAGTCATCGGCGGCGGGGAAGTAAAAGATATTTTTACAAAGTCCACCTGGATGCATATTGTGGATTTGATTGAAAAAGAATAAGAAAAAAATGAAGAGGAGGGCGATGATGCCCTTCTTTTTTGTTTCCGCTTTGCGTCCAAGCGATTTTTTAGTAAAATAAATATAAGCTATTATTAGTATCTGGTACTAAATACTGCAGGGGAGCGATACATATGAAATTGAATGTAGAAGAAATTAAAGAAATAATTCCTCACCGATACCCATTTCTGTTTGTGGATTCCATTGAAGAGCTTGAGCCTGGAAAAAGAGCCGTCGGCAAAAAGAATGTAAGTGCCAATGAGGAAGTGTTTAATGGGCATTTCCCAAATTACAATGTATTTCCAGGATGCCTGACGCTTGAAGCCTGTGCGCAGACAGGTGCTGTTGCCCTGCTGTCACTGGATGAATATAAAGGAAAACTTGCCTTTTTTGCCGGTGTGGAGAAATGCCGCTGGAAGCGCCAGGTGCGCCCAGGTGATACACTCATCATGGAAGTCGAACTGCTCTCCGTCCGCAGAGGAATCGGAAAAGGAAAAGCTCTTGCGACTGTTAATGGCGAAGTGGCTATGGAAGCTGAAATTATGTTTGCAATTGAAAGGTAATGATATAAGAAATCCCGTACGGAGCGTGCGGGATTTTTTCTGTAAAAAAAAATGCAAGTTGTTTCGGTTTTTGGGAAATATAAAGGAAGACCAATGCAGCAGGTCAACAATACACCTTATGAAAGGAGCTTTTACGATGAATAAAAAGCTTTTAACACTTATCGGAGGATCCGTCCTTTCCGCCATGCTACTAGCAGGATGTGCCACAGATAACCAGGAGCCGCCGCCGGAAGATGATACAATTACGGAGGATAATGGAAACGTAGATGAAGGCGGTATGAACGGTGACAACGGCGATATGACTAATGATCTGAATGAAAATACGGATGACAACGATATCAACACAGATGATGACGGCGACATGATGGAAGACAACAACGAGCCTGGTGAAGATGCAATCGAAGATAACAAAGATATGCAGGACAAAGATAATAAAGATCAGTAATAAGGCAAGGACAGGGGTGAACCTGTCCTTTTTAAAGAAAAACTCCCGTCATGATTGAGCGGGAGTTTCTTTATTTTCCTTTTTTGCAGCAGCTAGGCGCGGCTTGCTTTGCATTTTTATTTTAAATTCATCAAGCAGGCTGTCTCCAATAAAGCCTTTGTCCAAGAGGTCCTGAAGCAGAAGTTCGGCATAATCATTTTTCGTTCTTTTGAGTGATCCTTCAAAAAGAATGCTGATATGGTTTTCCAGTTCATTGATAGAGGTAATTTTAGTTTGGAATGCGGCTGGATCGTTTTCTTTTTTCGTAATAACAACTTGGATGGTCAGCTCGTCCTTGTCATCAGCGCGCTTTTTGAAGTACTCAAGATAGGATTTATCAATAAATGCCTCCAGGAGCCAGTTGCTCTTCTCGTCTTCTTTATTGATTATCAACCCATCATCCAGTTCAATATCAATCAGGCCATTTTTTTCCACCAATTGCAGAGAAACAAGTTTAAATGTTTTCATGGCTTACCTCCATCTCTAAAATAAGTTGTCTATAAAAAATTATAACACAGGCCAAACTGAAAGCGAATTTGACAGATTGTCGAATTTCCTTTTTGTATATGTTGAAAATAAGATTTTCGGGGGCGTTTTTTGCGGAATAGGGGCTGAAAAATAAATTTTTAGGGTGTTTTTGCCGGAAAAGCTCTGCAAAAAACACTTTTTGGCATTTTTACACAGAGGAGAAGTTCCGGATATGATATAGCTATTAAAGAGAGGAGATGAAAGCTATGATCAATCAAGTGACCCTGGTTGGAAGATTGACAAGGGACCCTGAGCTGAAAAGGACACAGGAAGGAATTCCGGTGACAAATGTGACGCTGGCAGTAAACCGCCAATACCGCAACCAGAAGGGTGAAATCGATGCGGACTTTGTTCAGTGTACATTATGGAAAAAATCAGCGGAAAATACATCGCAATACTGCCGGAAAGGAACGCTGATCGGGATAACCGGGCGAATTCAGACGAGGCATTATGATAATCAGGAAAAGAAGCGCATTTATGTAACAGAGGTGGTAGCGGAATCGGTCCGCTTTCTTGACCGGAAGAAGACAGAGGATATCCCGGTGACCGTGACCAAGGAGGAACTACCATTTTGAAAGAAGTGTCTGAAAGAGAAAAGGCATTGGAATATTTGCTCGAAAGCCTCATAAAGATGCTCGGAAAATCAAACCAAAGAGTCGATGACCTGAATAAACGAGTTCACCAGCTTGAATCCTTCATCCGTGAAACCGCAATGCAAAACTGTCCCCAGGAGAGACCTGGACGACTTACCGTAATGAATTGACGGCATCCCCAACCAGCTGTCCACATATTTTCCTTCCCTATAGAGAATCAATCATATCCCCAGCACTTCCCCTAAATTTGAAACCCGGTACTTCTGTGCCGGGTTATTTCTAACTAAAGCTGTTTGTGAAAAATAAATATTGCATATAGGTATTAAGAATCAGGGAGGATTTTCACAGAATATGTCGAATATACTTTTTGAAAATAATAAAGTGGAGGTGCAATTTAGTGGATAAAGGAGATGAAACCGGGTACCTGTATTTCCAAACAGCAAATAAAAGATTAAACACCAATCATCAGCCAAGCTTCTTTGATGCGCTTCAGCTCATCCAGCTACAGAATAACAAATCCTATCAAAGAATTCCTCTTAGAAGCCATACTTCACTCACGTTCAACGATATGGAAAATGATAAGGAAAGACTTCTTCATTATAAATTTAAACTCGGCCAGGTGGCGATAAACGCCGGGGACAAGAACCCTACATACCAGCTGCTATCCTGTTTCATTATAAAAGAAGGCAGCAAAGTAACCTTTCTGACGCAAAAGCCTAACAAGCCTGAATATGCGAAAATAAAAAAACAGCCTTCAAGCCTTTATGCATATCAAGGACTTGAAGACTGAAAAAATTTATGTCAGGTGAACCAGATCTCTCAGCTCATCTGTTGAAAGCTCGGTAATCCAATTCTCGCTCGTAATAATTTGATCATTAAGGGACTGCTTTTTTTCGAGCATGCTATCAATCTTCTCTTCGAGCGTCCCAGTGGCAATCATTTTATGAACATGAACAAAGCGTTTTTGCCCAATCCGGTATGCGCGGTCGGTTGCCTGGTTTTCGACGGCGGGATTCCACCAGCGGTCATAATGGATGACATGGTTTGCTGCCGTCAGATTTAAACCGGTTCCGCCGGCTTTAAGCGACAGCAGGAAAACCGGGAATTCATGATCTTGAAAACGGCTGATCATATTGTCCCGTTCCTGCTTTGGCACGCTGCCGTTTAAAAATGGCACGTCGAATCCGAATTGTTTTTTCAGCAAGCGGGCGATCATGTTCCCCATTTCAATATACTGGGTAAAAATCAGACAGCTTTCTCCCTGCTCATGTACAGCACCGACAAGCTCGCTTAACTTTTCAAGCTTTACAGAACGTTCAAGAACATGCTTAGGTTTCTCCTCTTTTAAATAAAGAGCCGGATGGTTGCACAGCTGCTTTAAGCGGCTTAATAACTGCAGGATCAGACCTTTGCGCTCAAACCCGGACAGCTTTTCAATCTGTGCGAATGTATCCTGGACAAGCTGCTCGTATAGCGAGGCCTGCTCAGCAGTAAGAGGACAATATTCCTTCTGCTCAAGCTTATCAGGCAGGTTCAGGGCCACATCCTCATCCTTCTTCGTACGGCGGAGCAGGAAGGGACGGATATATGCCTGCAGCTGCCTGACTTTATCCTTGTCATCATCCTTCTCAATCGGCAGCACATAGCGCTTCTGGAACTGCCCGAGACTGCCGAGATAGCCATGGTTCGTAAAGTCAAAAATGGACCAGAGCTCGGTCAGCCGGTTTTCCATCGGCGTGCCGGTGAGGGCAATATGGTGCTTGCCCTTTAACTTTCGGACAGCCCGCGATTGCTTTGTCTGGGCATTTTTAATATTTTGGGCTTCATCAATTGAAATGGAGCTCCACTCGATGGTTTCAAAATCCTCCAGATCCATATGGGTCAGTCCATAGGAGGTCAGCACAATATCAGACTCCATTACTTTTTCAGAAAAGCTTTCGCCCTTCAGGCGGTTTGAACCGTAATGGAGATACACACTCATGCCAGGTGCGAAGCGCTCGATTTCCTTCTGCCAGTTGCCGAGGACAGATGTAGGGCAGACGATAAGCGATGGGCCGCTGTCTTCCTCTTTCTTTACCTTTAAAAGATAAGAGATCAGCTGAATCGTTTTTCCAAGCCCCATATCATCTGCCAGAATGGCGCCAAAACCATACCGGCGCAGAAACAGCAGCCAGCTCATACCGAGCTTCTGATAAGGGCGGAGATCACCCTTGAAGCTTGCAGGAACCTCTTCAAGCGGAAGACTTTTGATATCGCGTAGCTGCTTCACCATCTGTTTCCACTGGCGGTTAAGCTCAATCTGAATACGGGCAAAAGCCTTAGGATTATCCAGCTCGTCTTCCTGCGTGCTCTCGTCAGCCATAAGCTCCTGTTCTATCAAGTCACGGACATGCAATCCTTCTTTTTCCGCTTTCTTCATTAAATCCTGAATTTGGCGGACAAAATGGGGATCCAGCTTGATCCAGCGGCCGCGAATGTAGACAAGCCGTCTTTTTTCCTCAACCATGCCCCGGAATTCATCCTCTGTTAAATCAACGCCGTTCATGCTGAAGCGCCAATTATAATCAAGCATGGACTGCAGCCCGACAAACGAAGGGCGATGACTGCCAGTTCCTTTCACTTTGGCTTTGACTTTCAGGCTAGCGTTCTTCATTGCCTGCCACCATGAAGGAAGCAGAATTTCCACGCCAAGTGCGAGCAGTGTTTCGCTTGCTTCAGTCAGAAAGGTCCAGGCTTCATCTTCGGTCAGGGAAGTGGAGATCTGTCCGGGCTTGCCTGCAAGCCATGGAAAAAGCTCAAGCCAGCGCTGGATTTCTTTTTCAATTGAATCATCATAATCATGCCAGTCATGCGGATAGTTGGAATAGTCCTTGTAGTCGACAAAGACATCAGAATTATTTTTTCCGCGAAGGAAAATCGCCAAATCCCAGCTGGAGTCAATATCCCCGGGCTCTTCCAGCTTAAGTCCAATCGAAAAAGGAGCTTCATTTGATTTGACACCGATCCATTCCTGCCAGCTTTCTTCATCAAAATAAGCTGCAAGATCCCTTGGTGAGAGGTGCTCACTCCTCAATGCTTCAAGCTTTTCACCGAACTGTGCTTTCGCTTCCTGATTTTGATTCATAAAGCCATCAAGGGAGCGGTGAAATAAATCTCCGATAAACTCCCGGACAGGGGAGCCTTCTACATTCTGGTCCCAAAAGTTCGTGCCGAATTCGGTAATTACACTTTCCGGCAGTGCCCAGCGGAATTGATCCTGTTCCCAGGCGGCAAAATCCGGCATCCATTCTTTTTCCACGATTGAATCGTAAAGAGCATGAGAGGAAGCCAGGAGAATTTCGGCAGTTTCATCCCAGCTCCATTCAATCAAACGGTTGAACTGCTCAGCCGCAAACAGGGTAACGAGCTGCCAGCCGCTTACAGAAATTCCTTTGATTCCGTCCGCATCAACAGCTTCAAGCATAGTCCCAAAAAAACTTTCTCTGTGATGGTTAAAAAGAAGCGGCATCCATTCTTTCTGGGGTAGAAGGCGGCCTTCTTCATTGACGGCAAAAATCAGGTAGCGGTCATTGTTTATTGGTTTCACTTTCACATGGAGAAATCTCGTTTTAAGCATCGATTAGCTTACCCCTTTTGCATTCTTCCTGAAAGGCGCGGAGACGCTTCGTTTTTTCAAGCAGCAATTCAAGAAAAGCTGCCAGTCTTCCTGGCGTTTCAGCTTGTTATACAGCGTGCGAAGCTTTTTCATTTTCCGGACAGCCTCGCGATAATGATCCCTGTTTTTCATATTGATATGGGCAGTGATAGACTGATGATAAAGAGGCAGGAGGATGGAGGGCTCCTTTTTGCTGATTTCCCTGATCCGGTCCTTGCCTAGAGAATCAATATCAAAGCCAATAAACGCCTGCAGATCTGCCCACTTTATGAATTCGCCTTTTTCAAAAAGCAGGTATTCATAATCGTTGTAGCTGTACGGCAGCGTTTCCATAAGGGCTTTCTCGTACAAATCCATTTTGCTGCTTTCCAGGCAATAAGGAGAAATCGCCCTCATGGCCAACCGGGTAAAATCCATACAGGCATAATAGTCATCAGATTGTTTCAGGTAATCCCGTAATTTATGGATAAATGCTTCTGCATAAGGACCCATCCGATTCCAGTCCTTATTGGCTGAAAAATAATCGATCCAGTAAAGCATATAAGGAGTCATTAAGTCATTTGGCACACTTAAAACACTGAGTGCCTGTTCATCATTTCGTTCAAGGATTAGAAGATGCACATAACCTGCCACAGAAGGAAGACTGGGCGATTCCTCTTTGATGGAAGGCTCCAGCTTCTGGATCTCCGCTTCACGCCATTCTTTCTTTTTGAAAAAATGTGTCCATAACAGCCTGTATAAATGGGCCCGTTCATAATCCAAACCAAAAGAACCGGTGATCAGCCCGGCGGAATCATCTTTCAGCTTTTCAATATATTGATCGAAAGCGAAGGGAAGGGAGTGCACAGACAGTTTGTTCATAATCTCAACGGAATCTTCCATCAGGGACTGATAGAGATGGCGGTAATAACGGTCAATCAATTCTTCGCCGTGGCCATACTTCCTGCTTAGCGCCATCAGCTTTTTAAAAGAAAAGACATAGCCGATAAGCAAATAAAGAAGCCTCCATTCCTGTTCAACCGGTGCTCCAGCTTTCATGCGGCGCAGATAAACATGGAAAAGCTCAGGGAGGACATAGGGACGAGGCTCTCCCTGTTTTTCCATCAGCTCGGTAAAGCTTTCTTGGAATCCTGCAACCCAGCCGTCATAACCAGTCTTCAGCTGACCGGAGGATTTCAAAAGATCCTTTGCTCTTTGAAGCCCCCAATTCTTGGCTGTCTGCTTTTCCTTTATCGGCTTCCTCCACTCTTCAATCCACATGGACACACTTCTGGCTTTGGAAAGAAGCTGCAGAAATACCGCAGTCTGATGGCGGCAAAAACCTTCAGCCGGGCAGGAACACTCGCTCAAATGAATGAACTCAAGATTAAGTTCAACCTTTGCGGGAGTCACATCCTGGACTGTCGCCAAAACCTTATCATCCTCAAAGCGAAGCTGATAAACAAGACCCTGCCGAAAAAGCATCAGCCCCTTCTGCACCAGGCGTGCATCTTCCTCATTCTCTGCACGCAGTAGCCCCTTCAGCTCATTCGCTGCAAACTCCAAAGGCTCCAAAAACCGCTCCGGAATCATCTTTCAACCCCCTTGTTGGTGGGACAGAGGGACAGGTTCCTTGTCCCAGCGTTCCGTAGGGGACAACCAACCTGTCCCCATGTCCCAAAGTACATTCCTATATTATAACATTTAGAGCAACTGGAATGAAGGTGCGCACTGTTTCAAAAATAGGTTAGAAAAAGTCCTTAATGGAAATCATGCGGGAAATTTAGTCGGAATTTTCGATTTTTTTATAGATAAAATGATATAATGGATTTAACGCATTAAAGGAACTGGGTGGGATAATGACTGCTGTAAATGCTAAACAACAGGAATCAGATAAATATTCGCTGCATGATGCCGGCTTTAAAAAAATAATGATTGCGATGACGAGTGCATCCATTTTAGCATTTGCTAATTTATACTTTGTGCAGCCGATTATGCCTTTGCTGGTGAAATCATTTGACATCACATCTGCAACAGCCGGTTTATCACTGTCTGCTGCTGTAGTTTCTATGATTTTCGGATTGCTATTCTTTGGATTTCTATCTGATCGAATCGGTCGGGTTTCAATAATGAATATCACGCTTGTTTGCACCATTATTCCGCTGGTGCTTTTGCCCATTTCGCCTAATTTTGAAACGTTTCTGGTGCTGCGCTTCCTGCAGGGGATTTGTATAGCGGGCCTGCCTGCAGCTGCCATCGCGTATTTAGGGGAGGAACTGGATTCCAGCAGCGTTAGTCTCGGCATTACCATGTATATTGCAGCCAATGCCATTGGCGGAATGGCCGGCCGCATCTTCGTCGGATACATTGCTGATATGGCCAGCTGGCAGACTTCTGTTTACTTCCTATTTGGATTCTCCATTCTGTTATTCATCCTATATTTTATGACTTTGCCAAAATCTCATTATTTTAAGCCCAGTAAGATATCTGTTAAAAAAGACTTGTCAGGCATGGGCTCACATCTGAAAAATACGAAGCTTTTCCCTGCATTCACGATGGGGATCCTCCTCCAATTTTCGTTCACAGGAGTATGGACGTACCTCCCTTTTTATCTCGAACAGGATCCTTTTAATCTTTCTGTAAAAAATATTTCTTTTACCTACCTGGCATACAGCTTCGGTATAGCTGGTTCCATGCTAGGAGGAAGCCTGTCTGCTCATTTTAGGCAAACCACACTGGTCTCGGTTGGAACCGTCATTTTAATAGGAGGGACCTTAATTACCAATGTGCACTCTTTATCAGTAGTTGTAATGGGTCTCTGCCTGACCTGCCTGGGGTTCTTTGTGGCGCATTCACTGATGGCGACCATTGTAAATGAGCTCGCTGCTCATCACAAAGCGGGTGCCTCGAGCATCTATCTCGTAAGCTATTACCTTGGAGTCGCAACCGGAGGGACGCTTGCCGGACTGGTATGGCAGACTGGAGGCTGGACGGGGATTACGGTGGTTTCTCTTGGGCTGCTTCCGGTTGTGGTGTGGCTGTCAGTAGGACTTAGAAGGTTAAGTTAGAAATCAGGAAAAAAATAATATTATAACAGAAAGTTACTATTAAACTATGAAGTGGATTGTATGGGAGTCATATTAACAAGCAACCCAGATGTATCCCATTTATTAATTTTTTATCGGTATTTCCCTTTTTTGCTGACAGTTAGGTAAAATCCTATTTCTGTCTCAAGAGAGGGATTTTTTATTTGGCAGTCACTCTAATGTTATTTGCCAATTGTGTTAACCATGATATTAGAGCTGATGACGAATTGAAGTTAGGGATCTTTAGTCATTTGTAAAGAAAAATTACTAAATTGTCTTAATTTTTTTACATATTAATTTGAAAAAGTTCTTCAAAGCCGACAGGGCTCCGCATTTAACTAATGTAAATTGGCATGGAAATTGCAAATTACTTTTATAACAATAAATTTAATGCTAAGGAGTGGCGGCTATGGCACAAGAGTTTCATCCATTATTAAAAGGAGCAATTGAATTACATGTTCATAGTTCACCAAGTTTGTTTCCAAGGAAGCAAACCGACTGGGAACTAATAGAGGATATTAAAAATGCTGAGATGGCGGGTGTGGTTTTAAAGGCACATGAAGCTCAGACAGTTGACCGGGCAAGTTTAATCCGGGAAAAAGAGCCCGGAGTTCATGTGTACGGGGGGCTGGTGTGCAATTATTTTACAGGAGGGTTGTCTCCAACCGCAGTAGATGCAGCGATCCGTTTAGGGGCGAAAATCATTTGGATGCCTACTTTTTCTGCTGAAGAGCATCAAAGGTATTTTGGTAAAAAGAAAACCAAATTCTTTAATAGCAAGCGTTCTATGAAGCATCCTGGTTCCGGGATTGAAATTTGGGATGAAAACAAAAAACTCCTGCCGGAACTACATGAAATCTTAGAACTGGTTGCAGAAGCGGATATTGTGTTGGCCACGGGACATCTGGCTGCTGAGGAAGTGCTTGTATTAGTTGAGGCAGCTATTGAGGAAAAAGTTGAGAAAATCTTAATTCAGCATACAGATTTAGGTATTGCCAGAGTGCCTTTTGAATTAGAAAAAGAATTAGTGAAAAAAGGGTGCATCCTGGAAAAATGTTATTTAGCATGCAGTGAAGACTTTAACGATATTTCCCCAAGGGAAATGGCTGAGAGCATTAAAGTTCTTGGAGCTGATTCCTGTGTAATGGTGACAGATTACGGACAGCGGCATAATATTGCACCTATTAAAGCCTTAAGTAATTTTATAGAAGAAATGCTGGCATATGGAATAACAGAAAATGAGATTACGAAAATGGTAAGTGACAACCCTAAGAGGCTGCTGGGGATTTAGAAAGGATGAAAAAATTGGAAGATGCTATAGTAAGAGAAATCGAGGGAATTATTCCTGCTAATCGTGTTCTCACCAGTCTGGAAGAACTATATTCTTATAGCTATGATGCTTCTTTTGGTGAATATTTGCCCCAATTGGCCATCCAGCCTGAGAGTGCGATTGAAATAAGTAAGATTATGAAAATAGCAAACAAGCATAAAATCCCAGTCTATCCAAGAGGGGCGGCGACATCCTTAAGCGGGGGTCCATTGCCTGTTGAAGGTGGAATCGTCCTGGATATGACTCGAATGAATAAAAAATTAATCATTGATTGTGAAAACTTATTAGCCATTGTATCTCCTGGGGTTACGACTGGTGAGATTCATTACCAGGCAGAAAAAGCAGGGCTATTTTATCCTCCGGACCCGAGCAGTTCCAAAGTGTCCACTATTGGCGGAAATTTATTAGAGAATTCAAGCGGGCCGAAGGGACTGAAATACGGAACGACTAAGGAATACGTGATCGGATTGGAAGTAGTAACACCCGAAGGGGAAATTGTCCGAACAGGCGGGAAAACGGTTAAGAATGTCACAGGTTATGATTTAACAAGATTAATTGTTGGATCTGAAGGGACTCTGGCGATTGTAACGGAGGCAACATTGCGATTAATTCCAAAACCGAAAGCGCGCAAGACTTTATTAGCCACATTTAGCAGATTAGTTGACTCAGGATACGCTATAACCAAAATTTTGTCTTCAGGAATTATGCCGGCAGCCATGGAATTAATGGATAACGCATGTATAAGGGCGGTTGAGAATTTTAGTCCGTGCGGGCTTCCGGTAAATGCCGAAGCGCTTGTCATTATAGAAGTGGATGGGCATCCCTTGGCCATAAATGAGGAAATTGAAAAATGTGAAGAGATTTGCTGGCAAGTGGGAGCAGCTGCTGTTAGAACTGCCAGAACAGAAGAGGAAAGAGAAGAAATATGGAAAGCTCGCCGAATGGTTTCCCCTGCCATCACACAAATGGGGCCAACTAAAATTTCTGAGGATGCTACGGTTCCTCGAAGCCAAATTCCTGCCATGATGGAGAAATTGAGCCAAATCCGAATAAAGTACGAATTAAACTTAGTGGTTTTTGGTCATGCAGGCGATGGGAATTTACACCCAAATATCATTACGGATAAACGAAATATCGAAGAAATGAAACGAGCCGAAAATGCGGTAAGTGAAATATTTGAAGCTGCTGTTTCACTTGGAGGAACGCTATCAGGCGAGCATGGAATTGGGACGCTTAAAGCGCCATATATGGAAATGGAGCTTGGGGAAGCGGGTCTTGGTCTCATGAAAAAAGTAAAAAACGCCTGGGATCCTAACAATATATTAAATCCGGGAAAGATCTTTCCAAAAGCGGGGCAAACAAAGGTGGTGTTAGTTTAACATGAATGCTCCATTGAAAAAAACGCAAGATGTGAGTGAAGACAATAAATCTATACATTCGCTTTCTCTCTTTTCAAAAAAGGGCAATCGGTTATACGAACTGGCCTATGAAGCCACTAATCAGTGTATCCAGTGCGGATATTGTTTGCCTGCTTGTCCAACATACGAATCAATGGGAAAAGAGTCCGCATCACCAAGGGGGAGAATCAACCTTGTCAAGATGGCAGCCGAAGGAAAAATAGATATTTCAAGCCACTTGTCTGAACCCATTGATTTATGCCTGGGCTGCCGGGCCTGTGAAGTGGCCTGCCCTGTGGGCGTTCCCTATGGGCACATATTAGAGACAGCAAAAAACGTCATTGCAGAGGAACAAATGAACAATGATGCTGGAACAATGAATGACAATCTGAAACATCTGGTCTTATCTCAAGTATTTCCATACCCAAAGCGGATGAGGTTACTAGGGAATTTAACATGGTTTTATCAAAAGTCCGGAATTAGAAAAATGGTGAAAAAAACAAAGTTATTGCACAAGATTTCAGAACCGCTGGCTCAAATTGAAAACGTGCTGCCGCTTGTAGAATCTCCATTAAAGAGAAACAAATTAGGAACCATCATTCCCGCCAAGGGCTCCAAAAAAGCACGGGTTGCATTTTTTACAGGCTGTATTTCGGATGCCTTGCTCAACAGAACAAATAGATTATCAATCGAGCTCCTAACAGTAGCCGGCTGTGAAGTAATTATTCCGAAATCGCAAAATTGCTGTGGTGCCCTTCATGCCCATCAAGGAATGATAGAAGGTGCAAAGGAGCTTGCGAAGCAAAATATTTCTGCTTTTGAAGAATCAGAATCCCAATACTATATTAATAATGCCGGTGGTTGCGGAGCTCTTCTTAAGGAATATGAAGATCTTATGAAAAATGATGAAGAATGGGCTGAACGGGCAAAGAAATTCTCTCGTGCCTCCAGGGATATTAGTGAAATTCTGGTGGAATTCGGTCCTCTTCCTTTTAAGAAGCAATGGAATGGTGTAATCACTTATCAGGATTCATGTCATCTAAGAAATGTCCAGAGGGTGCATGAGCAGCCTAGAAAATTACTGAAATCTGTACCAGGCGCTGCTTTTGTTGAGCTTTCAGGCAGTGATAAATGCTGTGCTTCAGGCGGTATTTATAATCTTCTCCATTTTGGGGAGTCCATGGAAATCCTTGATGGAAAAATGGAGAATATAGAAGAAACGAAAGCGGCAACCGTTGTCACAACGAACCCAGGATGCCTCTTGCAAATGCGTCTTGGAATCGAACGGAAGGGGTGCAACGGCCAAGTGCAAGGAGTCCATTTAGTAGATGTACTCGCAGAGGCTTGCGGAATTTCTTAGGATGGTCTGTTTATTCTTAATGGAAAAGGAGAACGATTATGAGAATAGGAATAGCCCAAGTTGCTCCTCTCTTTGGAAATGTTCAAGCCAATTTAGCGCAAATGATAGATATAATGCATGAGAATGATGGGAAAGCAGAGTTACTCGTTTTCCCAGAGTTATCTTTAACAGGATATGACCTCAAAGATCAACTATTTGATGTTGCGCTCACAACAGATGCAAAGGAAATTTTGCAAGTATGCGAGGCTTCCGCAGATACAGGTGTGAATGTTGTATTCGGCTTTGTTGAAAAGGGGAAGGGCGAGCAAATTTACAATTCAGCAATCATGATTCAGAATGGGAAGATTACCTCTATTCAAAGAAAGATCTACCCAACTAATTACGGTGACTTTGAGGAAGCAAAATACTTCGCAAGAGGAAAAAAAGTAAACCTGGATCAAATAGGTTCTTTTATTTCCAGCATGCTGATCTGCAATGATGTATGGCATCCGTCATTGCCCCATATTGCTGCACACCACCACACTTCTCTCTTGATAGCCTTAATTAATAGTCCGGAAGGCGGTCTCGGCAGTGACTATTCCAGTTCTGCAGGCTGGGAGAGGGTAGGCCAGTTTTACGCAAGCGTTTATGGGTGCTATGTAGCGTTGGTAAACCGCGTAGGGATTGAGAACGGCATTATGTTTTATGGGAATTCAAAAGTGATTAATCCGTATGGTGAAATCATTTTACAATGTCCTTATGGAGATCCAGCTGTTCAAATTTGTGAAATTGATTATAAAGCAGTAAAAGAAATACGGAAGCTATTACCCATAATGAGAGATGAAGATGTTCATATTACATTAAAGCATTTTAAAGAGATTGCGGATCAGGATTTCGTTTGAAATCTTATTAAAAAGAACCCTTGCATGTAGAGTAATGGATCATTAACCAATACTTATAGCAAGGGTGTTTTTGTTTCTTTTATTCTACTATAATAGCATATATAAGAATTTTCTAAATATTAATCAATCTCAGGACAACTTTGACAGGGGAAATTTCTTTGAAAAAATTATTGCAATCAAGGATAACAAAGAGATATGTATTTATGACCTTTATCGTCGTCTTTGGATCTCTGGCTTCAATTTATTTTGTGACCATGAATGTACTAAATGATTCGGTACGTTCGGAAATTGAATACCGAAATGAATTAATGTCAAAGACCGTCAGCACGAAAACCAGTTTTATGTTTGACAAAATGATCAATGATATTCGTGTCATTTCCGAGTTCGTTCTAAGTAATTCTAAAGAGAATACATATTTTTACCGGAAGGAAATGGAGCGGCTTGTTTCTGAAAACCCTCTATATCTATTTATCGACGTCATGGATGAATCGGGTAATTCAATTACCACGATACCTAATGTAAAAAAGTCTGCATCGGGAGATTTGAATAAGATTTTAGAGAGATTAAAATGGACCAAGGCGTTTTACATATCAAATCTGCTTACCCTCGAAGATGGCCGGAAAACAATCGGGATTGCGTATCCAGTCCTTGATGATGGAGGGCAGTATCGGGGAGCGATACTTGCCTATGTTAATCTAAATATCCTCTCAGAATATCTTTCGGAGGGAAAGATTGGTTCAGAGGGACTGAATGTTTTAATAGATCGAAATGAAATAATCATTGCACATTCTAAGGAACAATTAATTGGTGAGACGCTTAAGAATCATGAACTTGGCCAAATGCTTAACAAGTATCGAAGCGGTATATGGGAAGGATTATTGTTTAATGAATTTATGCTCGCTTCCTATAGGCCGATTACATTAGGCGGATTGGGGCTTATTATTTGTGAATCTATCGATCAGGCAATGGAGCCTGCAAGACAGGTACAAGTGCTTTTATTTAAAGGTTTTATCATTGTCGTTTTTCTTACTTATTTATTGACATTGTTCGGGGCATTTCGATTCATTAAGCCCATAACGAATTTAACGAATCAGGCTAAGGAATATTCGGATGGGAAAAGAGCTGACTTTGAGCTTCTCCATACGGGTGACGAACTTGAAAATCTTACAAAAACGATGGCAAGTATGGCAATGGAATTGAAAAATAAAGAAAGACATTTGTTCTATATATTGGAATCGATACCATATGGAATCATCACGATTAACAAGGATGGAAGGATTGTTACCTTTAATAAAGGGGCGGAGGAGTTATCGGGATTTTCCAGAACTGAGGCAATTGGCAGGTATATTATCGATCTTCCATTGAAAAGAAATGAAGCTGATTTTCTGTCATGGAGGACCATAAAGGAAGGAAAAGAAATTAATGAACAGGAAAGCTATATTTATGATAAGAACGGCAGAAGGCATGATGTCCGTATATACTCTTCTTTATTTAGCGGGGAAGATCAGAATATTCTTGGATCGATCCTCATTCTAAGAGATGTAAGTGATATGAAGAAAATGGAGGAATATCTAAAGCAAAGTGAGAAGCTGGCTTCCCTGGGACAGATGACTGCAGGAATTGCACATGAAATTAAAAATCCTTTAAGCATTATTCAAGCAGCTGCAGAAGCAATCCAGCTGGACATGCAAGATCCTTCCTTTATTCAGGAAATGACTGACGATATATTAGAAACAACGGATCGATTAAATCAACTGTTAACAGATTTCTTGAATTTATCCAGGGGGGAATCTGACGATGAGTTGGAAAAGGTGGACTTAGCTGCTGTATTGGATGAATTATTAGGACTTCTAAAAAACAATTTTGCCGATCGGAATATATCGGTTTCAAAATCCTTTGCTGTCGAAGAAGCATTTGTACTGGCAACTCCAGGGAAACTAAGTCAGGTGTTTTTAAATATTATTATTAATAGTCTTCACGCAATGGATGAGGGAGGCAAGTTAACTGTTCGCATATTGGATTATGAATCTGATTGGTTAATAGAAATAAAGGATAATGGTTTAGGCATACCGGAAAGTGAAATCAAGTGGATTTTTAATCCATTTTTTACAACGAAGAAAGAAGGCACTGGATTAGGGTTGTCAATAGCTTATGAAATCACAACACAATTTGGCGGGGTCATTCAAGCAAATTCCGATATAAGCGGCACCGTATTATCCGTTCAACTGCCAAAGTTTACTGAAGAAAGGTGAGCTTAGAAGCATGAAAAATATTTTACTGGTTGATGATGAATCGAAAATATTGAAAATCTTAAAATCTTCATTATCCAAGCAAGGATATAACGTGTATACAGCGGCCAACGGACAAGAGGCTCGAAATAAAATCGCTGATACTAATGCCGATCTTGTTTTTTTGGATTTGAAGCTTCCGGATGCCTCAGGCTTAGAACTTTTACATGAATTTATTGGACTTTATCCTAACAAGATCTATATTATGATGACTGCTTTTGGCAATATCGATAATGCAGTATCTGCAATGAAAGCAGGAGCATTTGACTATATGGTCAAGCCTGTAAAATTAAATGAACTCATCGTTACGATTGAAAAGGCTTTTGAATGGCTTGGTGTAAAAGAAGAAAATAAAAAATTGAAAGAACAGCTTCTTCATTCTGAAGTTCATGGAGAACTCGTAGCTAATAGCAATCCCATGAAAAATATTCTTAGGCTGGTAGAGAGAGTTTCAGCAACGGAAGCAAACATACTCATTCAAGGCGAGAGCGGAACAGGGAAAACAAAAATTGCACAAATGATCCATATGCTGAGTGAAAGGAAACATGCACCCTTTATTCCCATAAATTGTGCAGCGATTCCTGAACAATTGCTGGAGAGTGAACTTTTTGGCCATGAAAAAGGCTCATTTACCGGGGCAGTATCGAGCCGAAAAGGGAAATTTGAATCCGCAAATGGCGGAACGATTTTTTTAGATGAAATTGGTGAAATCTCACCGTCTTTCCAGGCTAAGCTCCTGCAGGTAACACAAGATAAAACCTTCATGCGGGTTGGAAGCGATAAATTAAGCAAGGTCGACATCCGAATTATTTGTGCTACAAATCGCGATCTAAAGAGACTAGTAGAAGAGGGGAACTTCAGGGAAGATTTATATTATCGATTAAACATAGTAGATATTTATATTCCATCCCTAAAGGAGCGTAAAGAGGATATCCCCCTTTTAGTAGAAAACTTTCTTGAAAAGTATCGGAGCAAGCATCAAAAAGATTATAAAACCACCAGGAAATTAATGAGTCATTTAATGAATTACGGGTGGCCGGGAAACGTCCGTGAGCTTGAAAATGCAATTGAACGAGCGGTTGTATTATGTGATGGGGATTCGATCACAATCGAAGATTTTCCGAGGGAAATCCGTGAAGTAAAAAATGATAACTCAAATGATATGATTAAAATAGAAAATAGTGCTTCATTGCCGGAAATTATGGACGAAATTGAGAAGAAATATATTTTGAAGGCACTTGATGAATCACTTGGACAGCCTGCTAAAGCGGCAAGAAAGCTTGGGATTTCAAGACAAAGCCTTTTATATAAAATGAACAAGTTTTTCTCGGAGAACATATGAATTCGCCTGGGTTGCTAGCAGATATTGTTAGCAGCCTTTTGCAGCGAACAGTATTGTGTAAATATTTTTTTACACAATGGGAGGATATCTTTACAATTTATTTAGAAAATTCAATAAAATCGGTTAACTTAAGTTGGCACAAAACTTGCTAGATATATAAGTAAGAATAATATAAGGGGGGAGAATTTGGAGATTCTAGAATTTGTCCAAACGAACTGGCCGGAGATTTTAGAGATGACCTTGGAGCATATCGAATTAGTTGGGCTTGCAGTAGGCATCGCGATAATTACTGGTCTGCCTTTTGGGATTTATATTTCACAGAGAGAGAGTTTAGCAGATCTGGTTCTGGCCGTGGCAGGAATCATAATGACTATACCAAGTATTGCATTGTTTGGGATTATGATTCCTATTTTCTCGCTAATTAATCAGGGAATAGGATTTTTGCCGGCAATAGTTGCTTTAATCTTGTATTCACAGCTGCCTATAATTCGAAACACATATATTGCGATAAAAAATGTGGATTCGAATGTAAGAGACGCAGCAATCGGCATGGGAATGACAACCTTTCAGAGACTAATAAAGGTGGAGCTTCCTCTGGCGTTTCCCGTCATTATGGCAGGTGTGCGGATGGCGATTGTATTGACCATTGGAATTGGCGCAATAGCTGCTTACATTGGAGCGGGAGGGCTAGGCGGGTATATAGCCCGAGGTATTTCAACAAGCTATGCAGTAATGATCCAGGTAGGGGCAATATCGGTTTCAATTTTAGCTATTTCAATTGATGTTTTGTTAGGAAAAATTCAGAAAAGATTTTCTTCTGGTGTAAGTATCAAATCTTAAAGCATATGGACTGAAAAAAACTTGAGGGATTTACTATATGAAAGAAGGTGAAGTAGAATGATTGAATTTCAGAATGTTACGAAAGTTTATGAAAGCGCTGACAAAAAGGTGACAGCCGTCAATAACATTAATTTTCATGTTGAACCAGGAGAAATCTGTGTATTTCTTGGTCCATCAGGCTGTGGAAAAACAACGCTGCTTAGAATGGTAAACCGTTTAATTCCTATTACAAGCGGAAGTATCGAGGTTGATGGAAAAAATATCAATTCCATGGATATCATCAAGCTTCGAAGGTCCATTGGATACGTAATCCAGCACAATGGGCTGTTTCCGAACATGACCATTGAAGACAATATAAATGTTGTTCCCAAGATGCTGGGCTGGGATCAAAATCGAATGAAAAATCGTTATAGTGAGCTAATGGAAATGATGGGTTTAGACCCGGGGCAGTTTCAAAAGCGTTACCCTTTTGAATTATCAGGTGGCCAGCAGCAGCGAATTGGGATTGCCCGGGCATTGGCCGCTGATCCCCCTGTTATGCTAATGGATGAACCTTTTGGAGCACTTGATCCGGTCATTCGTGACCATTTACAGAATGAGTTTTTGCGGATTCAGAAGGAAATGAAAAAAACCATTCTATTTGTAAGCCATGATATAGATGAGGCAATTAAATTAGGCGACAAAGTAGCCATCTTTGATGCCGGGAAATTGAAGCAAATTGGCACGCCTGATGAAATTCTGTCTAATCCGAAGAACGACTTTGTTCGTGATTTCGTTGGAGATGATCGTGCCCTGAAAAGGTTAACTTTGTTAAAAGTAAGAGATTTAATGGTCTTAAGTGACGGATTTAGAAAAAGCCGATTGAACAGCGAGTGGCATGGACAGGTGATTTCTGTAAATGAGAACCTGAAAACAGCTTTATCACACTTATTGTCTGCTCCAAATGGAGAAGTCTGTGTGGTAGATGATCATAATAAGAAGTTAGGTGTACTGTGTGTCTCTGATTTTAATTTATTCACAGAAGTGCACCCAAAAGATATATCAATTGTAAGGTAAGGGGGTGACAGTTTGTCTGGGAAAAAGACCGAAAAAATAGTGAAGGCAGGTCTATACTTAGTCGTAATCTCCATTTTAGGCTGGGCATACTTTACTGGGGCATTTCAATTCATCATCGACAACCCAAAGGACCTTCTGTATTTAACTGGCCAGCATCTTAAACTGGTAGGAATATCCGCAGCACTTGCAATTGCGGCCGCAGTACCTCTTGGAATCTTAATAACCAGGCCAAAGTTCAAGAAGCTTGATTGGATAATATTAAATTTTGCGAATATAGGTCAAACGGTTCCGAGTCTAGCCATATTGGCTTTAGTAATGAGCTACTTTGGATTAGGCTGGCAAACGGCTATTTTTGCATTATGGTTCAATTCTCTTCTGCCTATCCTGAGAAATACGGTTGCAGGAATTGAGAATGTAAATCCGCAAATCATAGATGCTGGAAAAGGGATGGGTATGACATCTAAGCAAATCTTTTTTAAGCTTGAATTACCAAACGCCCTATATGCCATCATGGCTGGTATCCGTACCTCTGTTGTTATTAATGTGGGAACAGGAGCTTTAGCATTTTTAATTGGAGGTGGCGGTTTAGGAGATCTGATATTTACGGGAATTTCATTATATGATACTGGCATAATGCTTTCAGGAGCAGTTCCAGTCATATTATTAGCCGTCCTTCTTGATGTTTTATTGGGGAAGTTAGAAAAAATAATCGTTCCGCGCGGGCTTCAAAGAACACTGGAAGCAGCATAGCGATGAGAGTTAAGGGAGGAAATTCAGTGAAGAGATTTGTCTATTTGCTTCTAGCAATTATTGTGGCGGCAACACTAACCGCTTGTGGAAGTTCATCAGCAAACAGTGAAGACGGTGGAGGTGATTCAAAGGGAAAAGTGGCAGTAGGCGGTAAAGATTTTACTGAGCAGCAGATTCTGTCCAAAATTACGTCAATTTATTTAAAAGAAAACGGTTTTGATGTAGAGGAAGCAAGCAATATGGGAAGTGCTGTTGTCCGGTCTGCTTTGGAAAATGGGCAAATTGATATTTATTGGGAATATACTGGCACTGGATTAGTCGTTTATCAAAAACAGGAAGTAGAAACAGATCCGGACGAAGCATATGAAAAAGTTAAAGAAAATGATAAGGAACACGGAATCACCTGGTTAAATAAAGCGAATTTCAATAATACCTATGCGATCTTGATGAAGAAAGATACTGCAGAAAAAATGGGTGTAAAAACTATTTCGGATCTAGCCAAAATGGTAAATGATGATCCTGATAAATTAAAGTTTGCTTCGAATGCTGAATTTTATGCACGAGAAGATGGAGTGAAAGGCTTACAGAAACTTTACGGATTTAAATTCCCTTCCAAAAATGTTGTGAAAATGGATTCCGGATTGCTATATAACGCACTAAAGGATGGGCAAGTTGATGTATCCGTGGGCTTTGCTACAGATGGCCGCATTAAGGGCTTCGATCTTGTAATTCTAGAAGATGATCAGCAATTTTTCCCGGCATATAATGGGGTTCCTGTTGTGAGACAGGAAGTTGCTGAAAAATCTCCTGAGATTTCTGAACTGATGAACAAATTAGCCGGCCTTCTGGATAATGAAACGATGATGTCTTTAAATTACTCGGTTGATGTGGAACATAAGGATATCACGGAAGTAAGCCGCAGCTGGCTGGAAGAGCAGGGGTTAGTGAAATAAAAACCCACTATATAGGAAGTGATTTCATTGGCGGATTTCTCTGGAAAGCTTGAGGAATATTTGAGGGCTGAATCATTTAGCTCCGTTCATGCAAATAGCAAACAAGCCTTAAAAGAGGCTCTTGCTGACATTATTGCCTGCACTCTTGCAGGGACACAGACTGCTGCATTTGAAATGGTGAAAAAATTTGCGGACAGCCAGTGGGGAACCGGAAGAAGTTCTGTGCTTTCAGCTCCTGAAAAAATGAGTGCATCAGGAGCTGCATTAGTCAATGCTACCGCTGCGAATGCGCTGGACATGGATGACGGTCATCGCCTTGTAAAAGGCCATCCGGGTGCAATTGTTTTTCCAGCTGTTCTTGCAGCCGCAGAGGAGTACAATATTTCCGGTGAAGAATTCATGACTGCACTGCTGATAAGCTATGAAATCGCAATAAGGGCAGGCATTCTTACACATCAGCTCCGTCCTGAATACCATTGTACAGGCTCCTGGGGCGCCATCGGAGCTGCAGCAGGACCAGGGCGGATCATGGGGTTAACAGGAAATGAAATATGCCATGCATTGGGTATTGCCGAATACCAATCAACTTATTCCCCAATGATGCGCTGCATCGAAAACCCTTCTATGCTCAAAGATGGGATTGGATGGGGAAGCATGACAGGAATAAGTGCTGCCTATCTTGCGAAGGAGGGGTTTACCGGTATTCCTTCACTTTTTGAAACAGTGGAGGCGGAGCCTTATTTGCAGGAATTGGGAAAGGTATATCGGGTAGAGGAGCTTTATTATAAGCCTTATGCATGCTGCAGGTGGGCGCAGCCGGGAATAGAGGCTTTGAAGGAGTTAATGCTGAAGCATACGTTAACAAATTCGGAAATTAATAAAGTTAAAATTTATACATTTACTGAAGCAGCCTCTTTAAGCAGAAAGCATCCAAATAATACGGAAGAAGCTCAATATAATCTCAATTTTCCGTTCGCAGCCTACTTAGTAACAGGAGAAGTTGGACCTGACCAGGTATTGAACGAATTAGGCAATCCAGAGATTTTAAATACGATGGACAGGATTGAAATCTATATTAGTGATGTATTAGATCAGCAATTCCCTAAAAAAGCTCTTAGCAGGATAGAAATTGAAGATAGCAGGGGCCATATCTTTTCCTCAAGTGTCCATCAAGCAAAGGGAGACTATGATTTTCCGCTATCATCAATTGAAAAAAAGAATAAGTTTTATAATCTGGTAGAGCCAATTGCGGGACATGAAATTTGTGATGAAATATACCGATGTATACAAGAAATGGAAAACCTTTTGAACATTCATGAGTTAACTTCATTATTAAACATAAATAAAAAATATGGAGGGATTTATCATGCAAGAACGTCAAATTAGCTTTTATAGTGAAGGGTTAAAACTGGATGGGACTATTTATCTGCCAGATGATTATCAGCAGGGTGAGAAACGGCCGGCTATTATTCCGAATTCTGGATATCAGGGCTTTAATCAATTTTACCCCCGGTTATTTGCGCGAAGCCTGACTGAGCTCGGGTATGTATGCCTGGGATTTGACTATCGGGGTTTTGCAGGAAGTGAAGGACAGCAAGGAAGAGTTATTTTGGATGAGCAAGTGCAGGATGTAAGGAATGCGATTACATTTTTACAAATCCAGGAAGAAGTAGATCCTGAAAATATCGGGTTAATTGGCTGGGGCATGGGTGCTTCGAACGTTGTCCGAGTTGCAGCAGCAGATAAACGTGTAAAAGCGGTGGCAGCTCTAAACGGTTTTTACAATGGGGAAAGATGGCTGAAGTCCATCCATTCCTATGTTGAATGGATGGAAATCAAAAACATGATCGAAGCAGACCGTATTCTTCGCGTTACAACTGGAAATTCAAAATATGAGGATCCATTTATTCATTATCCGTTAGATCCTGCTACAAATGATTATGTACAAAAAGAACTTGCACCGCTATCACCATTTGGCAAACAAACTCAATTACAGTTCACCGAATCTATCATTGAGCTGAACGCTGATAAAACAGCCTCTTCTATCGAATGCCCATTATTTATTGGACATGGAAAAGACAATCTTCTTCATCCGGTAGAAGAATCTCTCCATTTTTATGATGCAGCAACAGAACCGAAGCAGCTTTTCATCATCGATGGAAAACACAATGACTTTATGTATCATGAACACCCGATATTCCAGGACTTAATTGGACAGCTTGAACAATTTTTTAAGAAGAGTCTGCAATATGAAAGTTTAGAGAAAATCAGTTAATTTCTCATCTGATAGAAATTTTCCAAAATAGTAGTATTTAATTGAAATAATCGAGTAAAAATCCATAAAGGTTTATACTCGATTATTTCGTTGACTTTAATAAGAAGAAGTAATTGGAGAAATACAGACTAACAGAGAACCCCTTCTGGAATATCAGTAAAATGAATTTGCAGGATATCAATAGTAATTTCTAAAAGTTCCTGTGAGTTAAGCCTCCTCAGCTAAAATAATCTAATGGTAAAACTTTAGATCATTCCCCGAAATATACAACTCCACGAAAAAGGTCCTTCAATATTTCAACCTAACGGGGATCCCGTTCCTGCCCCGTTTTCAGATCAATAACCTTGACCGGGTTCTCCGGAGCATTGACCGTTTTGCTCTCAGGAGCAGCTTTTCCGTTTTCCACCCAGTCGATAAGCAGGTCGAATGACTGGTGAGCGTAAGGCAACAAAGGCTGGAGTTCTTTATCCGGATCGGTGGAGCTGTTCCAGACAAGGCTGTCAACATGGTTGCCGTTCTCGATGGTATACATTCGATGCAGATCCTGCTTCCCGGCTTTCTTGACGAGCTTTTGATATCCCTTTGCATGAATCTCCGGGAATATCAGCGAATCAAGGGAACCAGTGAAAGAGATGAGCGGCACATCTATATCTCCAGTATTGGCCACTTCCTTAATATTTTCTTTCACTTCCTTGGGCCGGGTCATATACTTATAATCTTCAAAGATAGAATCATAGGATCGATCTCTCACGCCATTCACAAAGTTCAGGTAATTCCTCCATTGCGTACGGCCTGGGGCTTCCGGATCGAAATGGTCCCGATAGATATTCAGCGATATAAACCAGTATACCTGGTCATGATAGGCCCACAGTTTTTCCGATCCTTTAGGCAATCCTGCTTTGTATAGCTCTTTCATGGCTTTCTGCTGTTTTTTGCCGCTTCCATACAAAGCTTCCTCCGCATGATTCACAACGGTGGTCAGGGAACTGATTAAATTAGGCTTTTTCTCCGTCCATAACACGCCCTCCCAATCAACTCCTCCATCAAAAAGGCGAGGTTCGCCGGTTTTCTCCGGATGGTCATTTTCAAGGGCATAGCGCACGACGTATCCGCCATTGGAAATTCCCATCGCATATGTAGGGATTTTATGCTCTGCCGATACTAAATCGCTCGCCGGGTCAGAAGAATCTGCCGGATCGATCAGCCCATCAGAATGGTGGCTGACTAAGTACTTCTCTGCGGCTTTCGTAACCTGCCGGAACCGCTGATGCCATTCTGCTACACTATCATCTTCATCGGCTAAGGCATTCTTTGCTTTTCCAAATGGATCAGCTGAATCAGCCTCACCCTGTGTACCTTTATCAATCGCTGCAAAAGCATATCCTTTTTCCAGGACATAATCGCTGAAAAGCAGGTCTGTCGACGTTTCATTTCTTGTAGCCGGGATTCCCGAAACAACAAGCCGGCCATTCCAGTGATCTGGAACCCTTATGACAAACTGGGCATCTTCAAAAATACCATTTACCTGAGTTCCCGTTACAGAAGAAGGTTTGTACATTTGATGCCATCCAGTTCCTTCCGCAGCATTTCCCCAAAGATAAGGGGCAAGACCAATGTTGCCGTAAAGGGTTGCCTGCTGATATTGGAGGGGATTCCTGGTGGTCAGCCAGTTGTTGTTCTCACCGTCAAAGTATTGTTCCGTTACTGTGTGCGCACCAGGTATTATAGCCTGGTTTTCCGCAGCGACTTGCTCCGCAAAACTTCTTTCCGGAAAAAGTGAAAAGCTTAAAGCAGATGCCAATGATAACGCAATCAGCTTGTTTTTCAGATAAATCCATCCCTTCTTTATTATCTCTTACAGTTCCATTCTACTTTTACTAATTATGGGAATCATGGGTCTTAGTAATTAATTATTTGAATTTTCAGCATAAGGGAAAGCAGAGCATTGAAAATTGTGATGCCAGACCGGTGCTAGTACTATAGTCTTATAGACGGAACAAGTTGAAAGCAATGAGAATTCAAGGGGAATTGCGCGCTTTAATGAATTCGAGCTAGTAGCGCAACCGGCCAGCACTTACAGGGGACCAGTCCTCTTGTAGGGATATGTTCTGACAATCTTTTTTGAAAAGAGGAAGAGCATGCTAACAACTTATCAGCCTAATCACTTTAAAAGCACACAGGCTTTAGAAAAAGAGGCTGTTTTGGCAGCCATTGAAAATTCTCTGACGGCCATGATTGAATTTGATGGGAACGGGAAAGTGCTGTGGGCAAATGAAAATTTTGCCCGTACTATGAAATATCGGGCAGAAGAGATGCCAAATATGATGCATAAGCAATTTTGCACCCGTGAATTTGCTGCGAGCAGGGAATATCAGGAGCTTTGGAGAAATCTGCGCAATGGCAAAAGCTTTCAGGAAAAAATTCAGCGTGTCACCAAGCAAGGAGATCTTATCTGGCTCGAAGCAACATACACACCGGTATTTGGGAATGATGGCAGAGTAGAAGGTGTTGTAAAGGTTGCTACAGATATTACAGAAAGGGAAACGAATACAGCGCAGGTAGTATTCCAGCTTCAGGCAATGTCAGAAGCCCTTAGTGAAAGAGCAAAGGCTGGAATTGAAAGAAGCGAAGAGGCCGCTCAGGCAATAGGCAAGCTCGTTCGTGAGTCCAAAGGGAATCTGGAAATCCTCCATTCTCTCAAATCACAGGCACAATCCATCGGCAGCATCGTAAAAACAATCCGTGAAATAGCGGCACAAACCAACCTGCTGGCATTAAATGCAGCTATTGAAGCTGCGCGTGCCGGCGAACATGGCAGAGGCTTCAGCGTCGTTGCCGGAGAAGTGCGAAAGCTCGCAAACTGGGTACAGGGCTCCATACAGGAAGTCAATGCCCACATCGAAGGAATATCAGATGAAATCAACAAAATTAGTGACGCAACTCTGCAGTCACAGTCAGGCATAACTGAAAACCAGGTTCTTAATGAGCAGGCTGTATCTGCATTTAAAGATATTGGGGAAGCTGCAAGAAAGCTGGATGAGCAGGCGAGGGGTTTTAAGAGCATTTTATAGGAAGATGCGGGCTGCTTTATAGCAGCTCTTTTTTTCTGCAGATAGGAAGAATGGATGAGGCTGGCGAATTTACATATATTCTGTTTATTTTTGATGAGAGAAGATGATTTTATGAAATATCTCCATAAGACATTCACTTCAGAGTTAAAGAGGAAGATCCATAGTATTGAAAAGGAAATAAAAGAACAAATTGAAAAGATTCTAAGAGAGAATAAAGCGGTTTTTTCAAAGAATGGCCTGAAACTGGAGGCTGAATTTGATCAGGAGGGAAGAGATGTTTTCCAGCCTGGATACAAATCCTCCATTTCACTGGGGATTTCTGAAAAAAGAGGGAATCTCATAGATTTGAAAGTCATTAAAATTTGGGAGTGCGAATACTTTTTTCTAGGAATGCCAGTATCGAAAAAGATCCCTGGAAGCAAGTTGTTCGGGGAGCTTCTGGATGAATCTTCACAAGAAATAACAACGGAGTTAGCGCAATACATAGCTGAATATTTGGATGAATTTATCAATAAAAATAAAGAGACACAGGAGGAAAAAAGCATGGAAAATCAAACCTTAAAGCTGCCTAAAGAATTTGAAAAATATCGGAGCGAATTAGAAAAAACAGCGAAACCGTTTGTCAGCATACATGCAGAAAGAGGAGAGACCACACTTTTTGAAAGCAAGTTCGGAGGAAAGCCCTATCTTCCAAAAATGAGTGAACATCCAAAGGATGAGCAGGGAAATTATATGAATCTATTTGCGCAAATCAATTTCGAAGAAGTTCCTCACGTCGAGCCAATGCCTGAGAGCGGAATTCTTCAATTCTATCTCTCGCCGGTTGATGATATGTACGGACTTGATTTTGATAACCCGGCTGCTCAAAAGAATTTCAGGATTGTTTATCATCCCAATATCCTGAAAGATGAGTCAGACCTGGTAAATGACTTTTTGTATATGCCTGATTTAGGTGATGAATATGAACCGATAGTGCAGGAAGCAAAGATGATTTTCAGCCTTAAGATTGCTCCTGTACCTGCCGATGATTTTCGATTTGAGGACTTGGTCAATATTGACTTATTCGAATCCATCGATCATCCAGACTATGAGGATTTACATGAGCTTTACTTCGAGGAATTAGGTGCAGAGGGCCATAAAATTGGCGGCTACCCCTACTTCACCCAGCAGGACCCCAGAGAAAAGGGTGACCCAACAGGTGATTATACGATTTTGCTATTCCAGGCGGATACGGACGATGATATTGAGCTGATGTTTGGGGACAGCGGTGTTGCCAACTTCTTTATCAAGGAAGAGGATTTGTGGAATAGGAATTTTACAGATGTTCTTTATAATTGGGATTGCTGCTAACGTACCAATCTTTAATTAGAGCTGATAACTGAATGGAGGGGTTCGCATTTGGACAAAAAAAGGATAAACCAGCGATCGAGTCCGAACATGATGCCCCTTCGGACAGGAGAAGCAGAATCCGAGAGAAAGAGTCCGAACTTGATGCCCCTTCGGACAGATGAAGTAGAAATCCGAGCAATGTAATCCGAACCCTGCTCAGGAAACAAATTTTCAATTAGATGGGGAGTTCACACGTAAATGAGTCTGTTGAATTCCACCGCGGACACATGGGAGAATAAAGGAAAGCAATATTAATTGCGGAAAAGTTAGAAAACTCTTGAATTAACAAACCATAACAGCTAAACTTATAATATACAGTTTTTCGTATATTGATCAAAGGTAAAGAGGTATTACAATATGAGCCGTATTTGGGAAAGTTTATATTCAAAGAATGGGCTGGCTGCCAAGTTTATTGCAAAGGAGCTCATTCAGTTTTCAGAGGGAGAGAGAATCCCGAGGGTAAGTGATTTTACGGAAAAGCTATCATTGGGCCGCGGGACTGTGCAGGGGGCATTAAGAGTGCTGGAGGATTTGCATGCCATATCTCTTGAATCCAGGGGGCATCTTGGGACCTTTCTGAAAAAAAGGGACATCAACCTGCTGTATGAGATTGCCGGCATCGGACCGGTGATGGGCGTAATGCCGCTGCCTTATTCCCTAAAGTATGAGGGATTGGCGACTGGTATTGTCGAAGGGTTTGAGGAAATCAATAAAAAGTCAGGCCTTGCTTATATGAGAGGGGCGAGAAGGCGCATCGAATCATTAAAAACCCGGCGCTACGATTTTGCCATCATGTCCCAGCTGGCGGCAGAAGAGGCAGTACAGGAGTTTGAGGGCCTGGAAATCCTCCATAAACTTGGACCGGAGACCTATGTAACGTCCCATAAAGTCTTTTTTTCAGATAGCAAAAACAGAGAGATTTCAGATGGCATGAAAATCGGAATTGACTATTCATCTGCCGACCAGGCTAATATTACCCTCCTTGAATGTGAAAAGCACAAGGTTGAACTGATAAAGGTGGACTATATGCAGCTTTTCAACATGCTGAAAAACGGCAGTATTGATGCAGCAGTCTGGAACGCGGATGAAGCGAGGGCACTAAAAACGTTTGCCTCCTCTGACTTTAAATCGAAAAAGGCAAAGGAACTGGCCATAAAAGCAACCAGAGCAGCTATTGTCATAGAAAGTGAAAGAACAAATATCAGGGAACAAATCCAGCTTCTCTTGTTTAATAAAGTGGAAGAGACCCAAAGACTGGTGGAGGAAGGAAAAAAGTATCCTCACTATTAAGAAACTGAAGTTCTAGTTTCTTAGCACTATTAATATACTAAATACTGTATTTTGGAGGGATGAAACTATGGATATAAACCAACTCAAAGAAAGAATGGAAATCCTATTAAGCTCGTCTGTTGTCAGCACAAAAGCCGCTGATATTACGACATTGGCTTTTATGCATTTACAGTCACACTTGAAAAAAGATGCCATAGCCGGAGCTGAAATGCTTTTCACCCATTTGCCGACAGCTCTGGCGAGAATTGAAAAGGGTGAACAGGTCGAGGCTCCCCATCCTGCCTTGCTGGATGAAGTTAAACAGTCACCGGAAGCATCCATAGCAATGAAGGAAATCGATTTTGTACAGCAGCAATGGAAGAATCAGCTCCCCCCAGAGGAAATCGATTTTCTGCTCATACATTACACTAATGTACTGCAAATCAACAAAGGAGGAAATTAAGATGAAAATTGTAGTTGGCGGTCAGGTGGATAAAAAAGAGATTGAGGGCTTAATAAAAGAGATTGACAGCAGCATAACGACGATGGTCAAGTCAGATCTGGAAGCAGCGATGGCTGTTAAGACAGGACAGGCAGATTATTATGTAGGAGCCTGCCACACAGGAGGCGGCGGAGCTTTAGCCATGGCGATTGCCCTTCTCGGCAAGCCAAATTGCGAGACGGTTTCCATGCCGGGGAAAAAGCCTGTTGAGGAGAAAATTGTAACCGCTGTCAGCGAAGGGAAGAAAGCATTCGGTTTTACAGCTGACCACAAAGAAGCCGCAGTGCCTATGATTATTAAAGCTTTAAAAAATAAAGGCTAATCCATTTTAATTGAGGGGGAAATAGAAATGGAAATGACATTAATTATCCTGATTGGTGCCGTTGCTGCTGTTTTGGCCAATATGAACATTGCGGTTTTTAATGATGGGCTTCGTCCAATTGTCTCCGAACACGTGGAGGGGCGGATGACGAGACGGGACCTTGCCTTCACTGCCTTTGCGATGAGCTTCGGGCTGGTAATCGGGTTTGGAATACCTTTTACACTCTCGGCCAGTATTATCCTCGTTCACAGTATCCTGCTGGGAACAGATATTATCGGTTTGCTGACACCGAAAAATAAATGGGGAACCCCGCTTGCGGCAGTGATTGGCGGTGCTTATGGAGCAGGACTGTTAATCGGACTCGAGGGATTTGTGAAGTTGTTCGATTATCTGCCGCTTAATTTCCTGGAAGCTATGGGCGCGGTTGGAACACCGGTCGTTGTTACATTTATGGCATTCCCGGCACTTGCGGTTGCCATGCAGTTCAGTGTGAAAAAAGGGGTCATTACGTTTATCGTATCCGCATTGATCCGACAGCTGGCTGTCTGGCTGAATGAAAGCGGAGTCCTTACGATTTCAGGAACCACAGTAACACTGAACCAGGAAGGAATGGCCCTTATTACAGGAATGATCTTCCTCCTTGTTTTTGCGATGAAGGAAAAAGCAGAAGAAGGATCCTCCATCGACCTTGCCGCTGTATTCAGTGATAAAGTGGCTAAAATCAGAAAAAATGTCGTGTTCTTTATGATTATTGGCGGTCTCATTGCTGCTGCTACAAATCTATGGATCATGGCAGGAGATCCGATTTCTCTTAATCTATTAGCGGAAGGCAAAGCAACAGATGCCGGAATTGCTGCGGCTGCCCGTGCGCTCGGTTTTATTCCGCTTGTCGCCAGTACAGCGATCGCAACAGGTGTATACAGCCCGGTCGGATTTACACTCATCTTCGTCGTTGGATTTTTCTCCCCGAATGTTTGGGTAGCCTTAATCGGCGGTGTCATTATTATTTTCATTGAAGTTATGCTATTAAGCTCAATTGCGAGATTCCTTGATAAATATCCCGGTGTCCGTAATTCCGGAGAAAATATCCGCAGTGCGATGACCAAGCTTCTGGAAGTAGCCCTATTAATCGGCGGGGCGAACGCTGCCAATGCGATTGCACCAGGGTTCGGCTTCTTCTTCATTGCCGGATTCTATTTGCTGAATGAAGCGGCAGGACGCCCGATTGTCCGCATTGCGGTCGGCCCTGTGGGTGCCATTGCAGTCGGAATCATTGCCAATATCCTGGTTGCACTTGGAATCATGAACATACCTCAGTAAAAAAAACAATTAAAGAGAACGGAGCGGACAGCATGATACAAACCGTACTTGGAAAAATTGCTCCGGAAGAATTGGGGATTTGCTCGGCTCACGAGCATCTCTCCATTGATCTTTCGAGAGTAAAAAAAGATCCGGATACTATTCTGGATGATGAACAGGGCATGCGTGAGGAACTGGAGGATTTCTATCGTCTCGGCGGAAGGTCAATGGTTGAAGTGACGAATGACGGTATGGGCCGGGATGCTTATGTGCTAAAAAGGCTGAGCGAGGCAACAGGGGTTCACCTTATTACATGTACAGGCTTCTATAAAGATCCTTATATCCCCCATTTTGCCGACGGCTGGAAAGCAGAGCAGTTTGCACAGCATTTTATCAAAGAAGCCAGGGAAGGGATTGCTGATACGGGCATACTTCCGGGTGTCATCGGGGAAGTGGGCACAAGCAAAAATGAAATGAAGCCAATCGAACGTGAGCTCCTAATTGGTGCCGCTATAGCCGGTATCGAAACCGGGCTTCCGGTGACCACCCATACAACGCTCGGAACACTCGGGCTTGAACAGGTGCAGCTGCTGACGAAGCATGGCCTTCCGGCTGATCAGATCATCATCGGGCATCAGGACCTAAATCCGAATAAAGACGAGGTTCTAGCTGTTTTGGAAACAGGAGCCTATATCGCGTTTGATACGATCGGAAAAAATAATTACCGTCCCGATGAAGAGAGAGCCGCTTTCCTCCTGGATTTCATAAACCGCGGGCTTGAAAAGCAAATTCTTCTTTCAGCAGACTTAACCCGCAAATCGCATTGGAAGAAGCACGGAGGCCCTGGCTACGGTCTTGTGCTTGAGACGTTTATTCCAGAATTGAAGAAGTCCGGAGTTCCGGATAGCGTTCTTCATCAATTCCTGACCGTTAATCCATCCAGAGCTTTTTCAATAAGGGAGCGATCATAGTGTCCACATACAACCGAGCTGAATTAAAGTATGCAAATTCAGTTTTGCCAAGCTTATCCATACAGGAAGCACAGGAAAAACAATTTAAACTGGTAGACAGAATGAGCCGCTATTTCAAGGGCAAGCAATTTCTTTCGATGGGAGACCTTGGTGTTTCTCCGAAATATAAGCGCCCGGAACAGACGTATCTTGTGGAAAGAGTTCTGGCGGATTTCTTTGAAACAGAAGACTGTGCCCTTGTCAGGGGAGCCGGAACAGGTGCAATCCGCAATATTCTAAGCATGCTTCTGACTCCTGGAGATGAAATGTTCATTCACACGGCACCTGTTTATACGACGACAAAGGAAACGTTAAGGATATTGGGCATTAAAACAGTCCAGGCAGATTACAACCATCTTGAGGAAATCAGAACGGCCATCAGAACTAATCAAAATCCTAAAGTATTCTACATTCAGCATGCCCGTCAGCAGCCGACAGATCACTATCAATTGGCCGAAGTCATCAAAGCCGTGAAGGAAGAACGCCCGGATCTTCCAATCGTAGTGGATGACAATTATTGCGCATTGAAGACAAAGGGAATTGGCGTGGAATTAGGAGCGGATTATTCAACCTTTTCCGGGTTCAAGCTTCTCGGGCCGGAAGGGATTGCGGTCATTGCCGGCAAAAAAGACGCCATCGAACGGGTGCATCACTATAACTACTCGGGCGGAGGCCAGGTTCAGGGCTATGAAGCCATGGAGCTTTTAAGAATGATGACCTTTGCACCTGTATCGCTGGCTATTCAAAACGAGCAGGTGGAAGAGCTCTGCCGCCGTCTGAATGAAGGCGCTGTGAACGGAATTCGCGCCGCCTATATGACGAATGCCCAATCCAAAAATGTCATTGTAGAGCTGGAAGATCCGATTGCCCAAAGTGTGATCAGCATCAGTGACGAGCATGGAGCGGCCACCCATCCGGTTGGGGCGGAATCAAAATATGAAATTATCCCGATGATTTACCGCGTTTCCGGCAGCTTTTTGGAAGCACAGCCCGAGCTGAAGGAATATGGACTGCGCATCAATCCGATGAAATCAGGAGCGGACACGATCATCGGCATTCTGGAAAAAGTGATACCTCTTGCAAAAGAAGTGCACCATCGTTGATACCCGTAAATAAAGGGGGAAACTTCAATGTTTTTAGATGTAACAAAGCGCAGAAATCCTAAGCTGATTCAATCAGGTGTCATCTTGCATCAAAGCGGGCAAATACCCCCGAATACGTACGTGATTGACCTCGATATACTCGGAGAAAATGTAGAAGCACTGGCAAAAACGGCGAAAAATCATGACTTTACGCTTTATTTCATGAGCAAGCAGCTTGGGAGGCTTCCTTTTATAGGTCAGCTTATTGCAGAGCACGGCATCGAAAAGGCAGTGGCTGTTGAATTCGACGAAGCCAAAACATTGGCAGAAGGCGGAGTTAAAATCGGAAATGTCGGCCATCTGGTACAGCCGGGGAAAAATCAGTGGCCGGAAGTGCTATCGTGGAATCCGGAAGTCATTACCTTATTTTCCCTTGAACGTGCCAGACAGCTTTCTGAGGCGGCTGTTCAATCAGGAATGGTACAGAATGTACTTCTCAGGGTGTATGCAGAAGGCGATATGATTTATCCCGGTCAGCAGGGTGGTTTTCAATTGGAAAAGCTGGATGAAGAGCTTCTCCAACTGGCCGAGCTTCCAGGGATTAACATAGCAGGTGTCACAACCTTCCCGAACTTTCAGCTATCAAAGGAAAGGAGAAGCATGGAGCCAACTCCTAACTTTAAAACCCTTTTAAAGGCAAAAGAGGTTCTGGAGAAAAAGGGCATAACAGTCAAACAGGTAAACGGTCCAAGTGCGACCAGCTGTGAAACCATTCCGTTCCTGGCAGAACAGGGCGTGACACATGGGGAGCCGGGACATGCCCTCACCGGAACAACCCCGCTGCATGCTTACCGGGATCTCCCCGAGAAACCGGCCATTGTATATGTAACGGAAGTGTCCCACCAGGATCACGAGCATTATTACGTCATTGGCGGCGGCTATTACGGACGCTCCCATTTAACCGGTTGCCTGGTTGGAAGCGATGAAAAAGAAGTATTGAACCAGTATGTAAAAGCATTCGAACCGGCTCCTGAAGCGATTGATTACTATGGTGCGATTGAGAAACCGGAGGGCTTTCAGGTTTCTGAAGGAGATACAGCTGTTTTCTCTTTCCGTACCCAGGTGTTCGTTACAAGGGCCCATATTGCCCTGGTAAAAGGAATTCAAAGTGGAAAGCCGGAACTGGTTCACTTTGAAAGGAAGTGGTAAGGATGGCAAAAGCAATTCTGCTGGTGATTGACAGCTTTGGCATCGGCGCAATGGAGGATTGCGGAGAGTTCAGCCCTTCTGACTGCAGTGCCAATACCTATAAACATATCCGGGAATCGGTGGATTTTTTAAACATACCAACTCTATATAGCCTTGGGCTGGGAACGCTTGTTGATGGCAAGGCTGCCCCTGCCAATGCTTACGGCTTCTCGGCACTTGCCCATCACGGGGCAGATACGTACCTCGGGCATCAGGAAATTGCCGGAAGCTGCCCGAAGCGCTCAAATAAAAGGCTGATGAAAGATATTCATCGAGACCTGGCGCAGGCATTAACAGAAGCGGGCTACGGGGTTGAATACCCATGGAAAGACCGTCCAGTGCTATTAGTAAACGGCGCCTGTGTCATCGGGGATAATCTTGAGTCCTCACTGGGAAACATCATCAATTTAACCGCTGATTTTAATAGAATGCCTTTCAAGGAATTAAAGGAAGTCGGAAAAATTGTCCGCCAGAATGTCGACACCAGCCGGGTCATTGCATTTGGAGGACCCTATACAACCATTGAGCATATCCTGTCAGTTGTCCATGAAAAAAATCCCGGCCAGTGGGGAGTAGATGCCCCGAAGGCGAAGGTATACGGCAAAGGCTATGAAGTCTATCACATGGGCTACGGTGTAAACATAGACGGACAATTTCCGATGATAGCAGCCAGACATGGCCTCAAAGTACATCGGATTGGCAAAACGGCAGATGTTTTGCATGGTGAAGGGCCTGCAGATCCCATTGTGGATACCGAAAAAGTTTTACGAGTTTTAGAGAAGTCTTATTTGGAAGAAAAGGAGGATGCCGCATTTCTGGTAAATGTGCAGGAAACAGACCTGGCAGGACATGCTGAGGATGCCGAATGGTATGCCAGACTGCTGAATACAACGGACCAGTGGCTCACAGAATTCCTGCCCAAGATGGCAGAGGAAGATCTAATAATTATTATGGCCGACCATGGCAACGACCCGACCATCGGCCATTCCAACCATACGAGGGAATACGTTCCAATACTTGCTGCCGGGAAGCGGGTAAATCCGGTTAACATTGGAAAGCGCCATTCGATGGCTGACGTTGGAGCGACATTTAGCGAGTTTTTTGGACTGCCTGCCACTGAGGAAGGCGAGAGTTTTTTGGAAATGATTATAGATTGATAGAGATGCTGGAGCCAAAATGGTTTCAGTATTTTTGTGTATTTCCTGATTTTTCTAGTGCTATTTAACCGGGTTAAAAGTTATAATCCAAATAAGAAATATTTACTAACGGAGTGAAATATATGAAAAAACTCAGCACTAGAATTGCAATGGTTATGGCTATTGGAATGGCAATTGTTTTACTCGGGAATATTGCTATGCTCTACTTAAGTACGAAAAATTCAGTAGAGTCGTCTATTGAAAATTTTAGTCTAAGCATTGCAGACAATATAGCTTCAAAAATGGAAACAGAGAAGTATGAGGATTTTTTGAAGAATCCCGAACAGACTGAGGCTTATTGGGACCTTAGGGAACAGCTGAATGATTTTCGGGAGAAAACGGGTGCGTTCTACGTTTATACTTTAATGGCTGACTCCGAGAAGAAAGAACTCTTTATCATGGTGGATGGCCTGCCGAATGACTCCGATATTGCTGCAGACATTAAAACACCGACAACTGCTGCAACATATGAAGATATTTCTCCTGTTCTGGATGGGAAAGCATCGAGTTCACCGATCGTTCATGATCCGGAATATGGAGACTATCTATCCGCGTTTGTACCAATTAAAGCAGATGGAAAAGTAATCGGGATATTGGGTGTCGACATTAATGCAGAGAATGTTAATAGCATTGCAGATCAAGTACTCCTGGAAGTGCTGCCGATGAACCTGGTGATAAATATACTGTTAATCCTTGCAGTTGTTGCCATTCTGGCCTGGTTCGTCAAAAAAAGACTGCACCCGCTTCAGAATATCAGTTCAGCAGCCCAATTGATGGCTGATGGAGACCTCCGGGGAGCAGAAGAGAAGGCTAATTCCATTAAGGTAAAAGGGAATGACGAAATTGGTCTAGTTACAGAGTCATTCAAAAAGATGACGCATCATACAAAAGTGATGGTTGAAGATATAAAAGCATCTTCAGAAGCACTACTGGTTTCTTCGGGTAAAATAGAAAACAAGATGGAAGAAATCAGCCAGGCAAGCAGCCTGATTGTCAGAGGGATTCAGGAAGTGGCAGGGGCTACTGATACACAGCTGATCAGAAGTGAGGAATCTGCAAAAGCAATAGAAGAAATGGCCATAGGCATACAGCGTATCGCGGAAGCTTCGACAGATGTGAGCGAACAATCCAATACAGTTTCACAGCAGGTAAAAGAAGGATTTGATGAAATCCAATCCATCATCCGGCAGATCAATGAGATTAAAAAGATTGTAAATGAATCTTCCGTATTCATCGAAGAACTGGGAACTCAGGCAATTGAAATTGAGGGTATTGTGAACCTGATTTCAGGCATAGCGGAGCAAACCAATCTGCTTGCGCTAAACGCAGCCATTGAAGCAGCGCGGGCAGGCGAACATGGCAAAGGCTTTGCCGTTGTATCCCAGGAGGTTAAAAAGCTGGCAGAGGGCTCCAAAGCATCTGCTGGACAAATTGCCGAAAAGTTAAATTACTTCAGATTATCCATTGAACAGGCAGTCGGAAATATGCATGCGAGCTCAGGTAAAGTGGAAGAAGGCACTGTACTGGTCAATAGTGCCGGCGAGAAATTCAATCAGATCCTGCATGCGGTTGAAGGAGTTACTGGGGAAATTCAGGAGGTTTCTGCTGTAACAGAAGAGCTCTCAGCCGGGTCAGAAGAGATTTCTGCATCCATTGATGAATTTGCGGGTCTATCTAAAGACACAGCGCAAATTTCCCGCCAGGTCGCAGCCTCAACAGACCAGCAGGAGGATGCGGTAGAAAAGATATCAGAGCTGACCGTTCAGCTGAGCAGTCTTTCTAAACAGCTGGAACAGTCGGTGGAAAAGTTTAAAATATAAAATGTGAGCCGTTCTCTATAGAGAGCGGTTTTTTCCTTTTCCAAAAAGTGAGTTTCAATTGAAAGAAATATTCAAGAAGGGACCTCCAAATGTCCCTTAGTCCCATCTGAGAAAATAAACCATTTGACCGAGTTTTCTAACGGACCATCTAGGGAAACAAGCAAAGGGGAACATATTACCTTATCAAAAGGAGGGCAGCCTAGCACTAAAATAATACATAAAGAGGAGTGTTCAAATGAATTACATAAAGTGGATTGCGGCAGCTGCCGCAATGGTATTTGTGCTGAGCTTCAGCCAGCCCAAAGCAGATGCCGCTGTTCTAAAGAATGGCTCTGAAGGTCCGGAAGTTACATATATTCAATCAGCATTACAAAAGCTTGGTTATTTTAATACAGACAATACAGGGTATTATGGAACGGTAACAGAGAATGCAGTAAGAAACTTTCAATATGATTTTGGTTTAGCAGCTGATGGCATTGTGGGAGTTAACACGGCAGAAATGCTTAGGAATGTGGACATGCTGGCTCATGTGGTTTATGGGGAAGCGCGCGGGGAAAGCTATGAAGGCCAAGTGGCAGTGGCGGCTGTCGTTCTTAATCGTATGGAGTCCAATGAATTCCCGGATACTCTCTCCAATGTTATTTTTCAAAAGAATGCCATTACAGCTGTGAATGACGGTCAGTACTGGCTGCAGCCCGATGCTGAAGCTTATCAGGCAGTAAGAGATGCTTTTGATGGATGGGATCCTACTGGCGGTGCAGTCTATTATTACAATCCTTACACAGCTACAGATCAATGGATATTTACTAGAACAGTCATTAAACAAATCGGCAGTCACAATTTTGCCTACTAAATTGAGGCACCTTTCCTGTTCAAGCGGGAAAAGGTGCCTTATTTAGTTCTGTTGGAAAGTTAGAATGAAAATCTGGTAATTTATATTACAAATATATTAAATACCATCTAATCTGTAACATAAAAAGAGTTTTACTGAAACCTTTCTGTTATCTTATGGTGTTAATATGTTCCTATCAAGGGACATAAAGGAGATATCATGAAAAAACTAGTAATCTATCTGGTAACAGCTGTTTTTCTATCGTTTGGATTTTCCAATGTCACTTCAGCCGCTGGAAATACGTATACAGTTAAACAAGGAGATACGCTTTGGGCTATCTCTAAAAAACATAAAGTTACTGTACAGCAAATTAAATCATGGAATAAACTAACTTCAGATAATATCAAACCAAAGCAGGTTCTAAAGATTTCCGGAGCTTCCGCAAAAGCTGCAGCACCTAAAAAGACAGCTGTAAAGGCTGCATCAACGAAAGCCTATAAAGAAATTACAGTGAAAGCGACTGCCTACACTGCCAGCTGCAAAGGCTGCAGCGGCATTACTTATACAGGAATCAACCTGAAGAAGAACCCGAATGCAAAAGTTATTTCAGTAGATCCAAAGGTTATTCCACTAGGGTCAAAAGTATATGTGCCTGGCTATGGAGAGGCGATTGCAGGGGACAAAGGCTCAGCAGTAAGAGGAAACAAAATTGATGTTTTTATCCCAAACAAGCAGCGTGCGCTTCAATGGGGAAGCAAGACAGTGACTATAAAGGTTTATAAGTAATAGAATTTAAGAGAATCTCCCAGGTGGAGGTTCTTTTTTTGTTTGGGGATATTGATTAATTTTTCAGTAATTTATTAATTTAAAGCGTGAATGAGTCGATATACTAAGAGGAGCATATTATTGATATTTGTTATAAAACAGAAGAAAAGGGGACAGTCAGAAAGTGAGGAAATTTAAACACAAGCTATTGCTGGTATTCTTGGCGATTTTTGTGATATTGGCAGGTACAGTCAGCTCGTATAATATCATCGCTGCCATCAATAGCAACAGCATCCAGTTAAAGAACTTCAAAGAAAATTTGATTAAGGATTATGATGCCAATGTCAGAAACCAGGTGGAATCTGCTTATTCGCTTTTGAATTATGCGTATGAAAAATATCAATCAGGTGAATTATCAGAAGCTGAAGCGAAATCACTTGGTGGAGAGCTAATAAAAGAACTCAGGTATGGAGAATCGGGTTATTTTTGGATTGATGATACGGAGGGCAATCTTGTGGCACATCCTATTACACCAGATGCTGAAGGATCAAACCGGCTGGAAATCCAGGACCCCGACGGCACCTATTTAATAAAAAATATCCTTTCAGCAGCTGATAACGATGGATTTTCCGAGTATATGTGGGAAAAGCCGGGAACAGAGGGACTGGTAAAAAAGCGTGTTTACTCCAAACTGTTTGAGCCCTGGGACTATGTAGTCAGTACAGGAAACTATTTGGATGATATAGATTCCATAGTAGCGGAAACAGAGCAGTATTATAAACAGGAAATGATTAAAAATGTAAGAAACCAACTCATTATTATTGGCATTTTATTGCTGGCGGCTGGTATTATCGCTTATATATTCAGTAATCGGGTGTCTAAACATATTGAAGCGATTTCAGCACATGTCAAAAGAATCGCTAATAATGATCTCTCTGCTGAAGACCTTGCTATAACAGCAAAGGATGAAATCGGCCAATTAAGCAAGGGTGTTAATGGCATGGCAGCAAATCTCAGAAAGATCATTCAAGATGTTGTAAAAGCATCCGACGAAGTAAGCAGCCACAGCGAAGAGTTGAATCAGTCTTCAAACGAGGTGACAGAGGGAACGAGCCAGGTAGCATCTACAATGCAGGAATTATCATCCGGTTCTGAGACGCAGGCGAGTTCAGCTTCAGATTTATCCGAGGCCATGAATGAATTTGTCGAGTACATAAGAACAGCCAATGAAAACAGCGGACAGGTTTCAAACCTGTCAGAAGAAGTCTTGTGTTTAACATCAGAAGGAAACAAGGCAATGACCACCTCCATACAGCAAATGAATACGATTGATCAAATTGTTAAGAGAGCAGTTGAAAAAGTCCAGGGTCTTGATAAACAGTCACAGGAAATCGCCAAGCTCATCTCCGTCATTAAGGAAATTGCAGATCAAACCAACCTTCTAGCGTTAAATGCGGCCATTGAGGCTGCACGGGCCGGAGAACACGGCAAGGGATTCTCTGTCGTAGCGGAAGAAGTGCGTAAACTGGCTGAGCAAGTATCGCATTCTGTCTCAGATATTACAATGATCGTAACCGGGATAAAAGGTGAATCCAATGATGTTGTCATATCACTTCAAAACGGATACGGAGAGGTCACAAAAGGAACAGAACAAATGAGAGTGACAGAAGGAACCTTCCATCAAATTAATGGGGCAGTTACAGATATGGTCAACCGTCTGCAGGCAGTTACACAGCAACTCTCGCAAATTACTGAAAACAGCACGAAGGTCAGCCAATCAATTGAAGACATAGCAGCCATATCAGAGGAATCTGCTGCTGGTATTGAGCAGATTGCAGCATCCATCCAGCAAACGAACAGCTCTATGGAAGAAGTGACAGGAAGTTCGAAACGACTGTCTGAACTTGCTGATGGGCTTAATGATATGGTAAAGGTATTTAAGATATAGGTTAAGCCCCAAAATAAGAAATTGAAACCTTGCTGTTTATCTGCGGCAAGGTTTTAGCTATTTTTAGATAGCTATGTGAGATGCAAGTTTTCTTTTTTGTTTGGGCGATGTTGTTGAGTTGTATATGATGCAAATAGATGAAGAAAACTGCAGTTAGAACACCATGTTTGCAAATAGAATTGAAATCCTGCAATAGACTCCTTCAGTTTTCAAGTATTTCGGAACTCGTAATAATCATAGTAAAAGGGGACTATTATTATCCAATTTTTTCAATTCCCACCTTAAAATTTCTTTTATTATGATTTGTCTGGAAAAACTCTATACACATAGTACATATAGAGTGGTGATCTGTTCTTTTAAAGGTCTTTTTTCCTGATTGGAGAGCGTGATAATTTACCCGTTTTTACTTATTTACTCAATTTTTACAAATATCAGATTGTATGCCTAAAAGATGAGTGATTTACTAGAATGGTAGTCTTATGTAAACGTTTAAAATAAGGAAATAGGAGAGGATTACATGATTGGTAAGCAGCGCATAAAGTTACTGAGCTTTATTAGTGTTTTTGCTTTGATTCTTAGTCTATTCAGTCCTTTTGCCACGGCTGGTGCAGAAGAAGTGAAGTCTGTGGCAGAAGCAATAGCCAATAATAACGGTACAGCGACAGTTGAAGGATATATTGTAGGAACGACAGCAAATGGACCGAAATATACACATAATGCTCCATTCGCGGTTGAAACAAATTTGGCAATTGCAGATTCCGCAAGTGAAACAGACCCAAGTAAAATACTTCCGGTTCAATTGCCGAATAATTCTATAAGGGCAGAGCTGAATTTAGCAGATAACCCGGAGAACCTTGGGAAGAAAGTACAAATTACAGGCTCACTTGAAGCATACTTTACAGTTCCAGGTTTAAAAAGCCCAACAGCTTACACGTTTGCAGAAGATACGGGTACACCTCAGGTATCAGCGGTTACAGCTTCCCCTGAAGCAGGACCAGTTAAAGCTGGAACGGCAGTTGAACTATCAACCTCCACTGATGGCGCTGCAATCCATTATACAGTTGATGGATCAGAGCCAACGGCTGAAAGCGAAGTATATTCTAATCCAATCGTCATTAATGATGAGACAACTATTAAAGCCATAGCTGTAAAAGAAGGCTTAACTGACAGCAAGGTGTCTGTATTTCAATACATGATTGGGCTTGAAGGTTTGCACATTCATGATATCCAGGGTGTGGGACACTATTCCCAATATGCCAACCAGCAGGTTTCAGACGTTGAAGGAATTGTCACCAAGGTGGTAGACAGCAGCAATTTCTACATGCAGGATCAGCAGCCTGACGATGATGAGAGAACTTCTGAAGGAATCCTGGTTTATAAAAAGGGACATGGTGTATCTGTTGGAGATGTGGTATCCGTTTCTGGCCAGGTGAAAGAATGGGTGCTTGACGGATATGCTGAAAAACTGGAGACAGATTTGCCAGTCACCGAAATTAATGCTTCAGCAATTAATAAAATTGCTTCAGGCCAGGAGCTTCCTGCTCCAGTCACTCTGAATAATGAGAACCTGCCAACTGAAGTGATCGATGATGACAGCTTTGGGGAGTTTGATCCGGAGCAGGACGGCATTGATTTTTATGAAAGCCTGGAAGGCATGCTTGTTCAAGTGGACAACCCTAAAGTGGTGGCACCGCAAAAATACGGTGAGCTTATAGTCGTTCCGGAAGATGTGGAAACAAACACAACAGCAGGCGGCCTTCGCATCTCGGAAAATGATTTTAACCCTGAGAGGATCACTATTGATATTAATGATGAAAATTTTGCAGCTAAAATGGGCGACAGCTTCAACGGCAGTGTCCAGGGGGTTGTCAGCTACGGCTTCAGCAACTATAAAGTGTTAAGTGATGCAGACTCATTGCCAGAATTTGTAGAAGGCCCTGCAGTAAGAGAGGAAACAAGTCTTATTCCTGAAGAGGATCAATTAACCATCGCATCTTATAATGTTGAAAACTTCTCAACCAAAACGGATGCTGAAAAGGTTACGAGATTAGCAGAAGCTATTGTTGATAATATGAAGCAGCCGGATATCATTGGTCTGACAGAGGTTCAGGATAATGACGGGCCAACGGATAGCGGCACAACAGAAGCAGATCTAAGTGCAGCATTATTAATTGAAAAAATAAAAGAACTGGGCGGTCCAGCTTACACATATACTGACATCGCTCCAGAAGATAAACAGGATGGCGGCCAGCCGGGAGGAAACATCCGTGTGGGCTTCCTTTATAACGCTGAAAGGGTAACATTATCCGAAGGTGAAAAGGGCTCTGCAACTGATGCAGTTGATTTTGAAAATGGCAAATTGACGCTAAACCCGGGACGCATTGATCCAACAAATGAAGCATTTGAAGATAGCCGCAAAGCACTGGCGGCCCAGTTCGAATTCCAGGGGGAAAGCGTAATTGTCGTGGCCAACCATTTTAACTCGAAAGGCGGAGATCTTCCGTTATTCGGAAAAGTGCAGCCCCCTGTCTTAAACAGTGAAATTCAGCGCATGAAAATCGCTAACGTGGTTAACGGTTTTGTAAAGGATGTCAAAGCGGAAGACCCAAATGCCAATATCGTCCTGCTTGGTGACTTTAACGATTTTGAATTCTCCAATCCTTTAAAGGCTTTAAAGGGCGATGAATTAACAAACATGATCGAAAAAGTGCAGCCAGAAGAGCGCTATACGTATAACTACCAGGGAAATGCGCAGGTTCTGGATCACATTTTAGTATCCAACAACCTCGCCAAGAAAACAGAAGTCGATATTCTTCACATCAACTCAGGCTTCATGGAAGAGCATGGCCGGGCAAGTGACCATGACCCTGTCATGATTCAGACAAGCTTAAAGCCGGCAGTTAAACCGGAAGAGCCTAAATATGATCATGTTTTCAATCTAGTAAACTACCATGCGAAGAAATTCGTGGTTGGACCACATAATGCTTTGGTAGTAATGGATGGAACATCCAGCCTCTCGCAAGGTCTATGGCTGAAGAAATCAGCAGCAGTTAAAGGAGAAGGCCTGAAAAATACAAAAGTGGTCATTAGCTCTGCCAACAAAGGAGCAATTGTCGATCTAACAGGATCAGAAATTAAAGAAGTCATGATCGAAAGCAGCAAAGTCTCAGAAATCCGCGGTGCCGAAAATGTACAGAAATGGACACTTGGGAAAAAAGCGAATCCGTCTCATATTATTTTCAAAGATTCGGATGGGGAGGAAATAGAGTCTCCATATGAGGAAGAGGAAGCATCATAGAAGTTGAAGCCGGAGTTTAATACTCCGGCTTTCAATCTCTCACTTTATAAAACAATTCACCCTGAAAGGAGCAGTTTTTATGAAATTGCCTATTAAAGTATTATCTGCTTTAACCTTATCATCAGCATTAACCATCTCTACAGCCGTTCCGGCAGGTTTGGTTTCAGCAAATGAATCATCAGCTGCAGATTTTACACTATCATTAATGCATACCAATGACTCACACGCCAATATGGACAGCGCCGCTAAAAAAGTGACGGCAGTAAAGGAAGTAAGAGAAGCTAATCCGGATGCCCTGCTTGTTGATGCAGGAGATGTTTTTTCCGGAACGTTATATTTTAATAAATTCCTTGGACAAGCTGACCTGGAATTTATGAACCTGATGGGCTATGACATTATGACTTTCGGAAATCATGAATTCGACTTAGGTTCAAGTGCGGAGGGGCACAAAGCGCTGGCTGACTTTGTAAAAGGTGCACAATTCCCATTTGTCAGTTCAAACATAGATTTTTCTGAAGATGCAAGCCTGCAGGGCTTGTTCAGTGATGTTATTTCAAGCGAACCTGCTAATGGGAAAATATATAATGGCATCATCAAAGAGGTTAACGGTGAAAAGGTAGGATTTTTTGGCTTGACTACAGCCGAAACGGCCAGTATTTCCAGTCCGGGTAATGTTACATTCGAAGACTATATCGAAGAAGCAGAAAAAGCAGTAAAAGCTTTCGAGGGCATGGGAATTAATAAAATTGTAGCAGTAACTCATATTGGTTATGATGATAATCCGAATGTGGATAATGATTTAGCCTTGGCTGCTCAGGTAGATGGGATCGATGTGATTGTTGGAGGGCATAGCCATACGCAATTAAATGAGCCAGTGGTTGTGGCAGCTGATGAAACAGGAGCAGCAAAGGCCCCTACTGTCATTGTTCAAGCCGGCCAGTACAATAATTATCTCGGAACACTGGATGTACAATTTGATGAGGCAGGCACAGTAATTGGGCAAGCTGGAGAGCTTGTTAAAATATCGGATAAAGCAGAGGATCCTGATGCCGCAGTGCTTCTTGAAAAATACTCCTCACAAATAGAGGAATTAAAGAACACAGAAATTGGCGCAGAAACGGTGACTGCACTCGAAAATCCGCGGACAAGCGGAGACAGCACAGGACCAAGTGTACGGAAAAATGAAACAGCGCTAGGAAACCTAATTACAGACGGCATGCTTGCAAAAGCCAAGCAGTATAACAGCAATGTCATCATGGCTCTCCAAAATGGAGGAGGTATTCGTGCAGGCATTGATGCAGGGCCAATCACTGTTGGAGAAGTGATTACTGTTCTTCCATTTGGCAACACATTAGCAACTATGGAGCTGACGGGAGCTGAACTAAAAGATGCTTTTGAAATCAGTGTAGGTCAGTATCCAGCGGAAAACGGCGGCTTCCTGCATGTGTCCGGTGCAAAAGCAGAATTTGACTCCACAAAGCCTGCAGGTGAGCGAATAGTTTCGATCGCTTATAAAAATGATCAGGGCACTTACACGGAAATCCAGGATAATCAAACATACACAATCGCTACCAATGCCTTCACTGCCAAAGGCGGAGATGGATATACGGTCTTCGCAAAAGCTTATCAGGAGGGCAGAGTAACAGATCTTGGACTTTCCGACTGGGAAAACTTTGCCGAACACTTATCCAGCCTGGGCACAATCACACCAGCAGTGGAAGGGCGCATTGTAGATGTTGACAGTCTGCCGCCAGTAACAGAGCTGGATTTTGAAAAGAAATATAATCTTACTGATGATAAAAAGAAGAAGCTAGTAGTTAACAAGGTTTCTTTTATTAATGTAGAAGAATCCGCAGAAATCAGAAACGGCATCTGGCTCAAAAATTCTGCTGTTTTGCAAGGCAATGGCCTTAAGGACGTGAGTGTCCGTGTAACACCAAAGAAAGAGCCGATCATCATAGACTTTAGCGGTGCAGAAGTGAAGGAATTAGTTGTTGAGCAGAGTAAATTGGTAGAACTTAGAGGTATAGAAAATGTTCAGAAGCTTATTGTACAGAACTAGTAATCAATTTTAACCCGTCCTATCTATTCCTCCCAATGATAGTTCAGTTTGGGGCAAACATTTCATTATCAAGGAAACCGCCGGTGTTTTACATCGGCGGTTTTTTTAATGAAAAAAGACACCTGAATCAGGTGCCTAATAAAATCTCTTAAATCCATCAAAATGCTTCTTATAATAAGAATTTTCCAGGCTTGTAATTTCCACGCCATTGGAGCTGGCATGAATAAACTGGTTATTCCCCAGGTAAAAGCCCATATGGGAAATGCCCTGTCTGTATGTATTTTCGAAAAATACTAAATCACCGGGCTGAGGCTGACTAATATAATAAGAGCGGCTGTAGTAGCCGTCTGTTGAATACCTTCCCAGCGAGGATCCGGTTTTATTCAGTACATAATAGATAAATCCGCTGCAGTCAAATCCATCAGGAGCAGTGCCTGCCCACTTGTAAGGGACGCCGATATATTTTTGAGCCTCAGCCAATACAGTTGATACAGAACTATTTTCTTCCTTCACTTCTTCAGCGGGTTTTTCAGTTGAAGGCTTCAGGCCTGCTGCGCTTATTATGAGCTTTTGTCCTATTAAAATTAGGTCTGAACTGAGTTTGTTCCATTCTTTTATCTGCTGAACGGTTATATTATTTCTGCTGGCAATCAGGCTTAGTGTATCACCTTTAACAACGGTATAATTGCCAGAACTTCCAGAAGGTGCAGTGGCTGGCGGAGGTGCAGGGGCAGAAGGCTCCTTATCATTATTGCCTGAAGCTGTTTTTGAAACCTTTAAGACTTGTCCAGGATGAATAATATGATGAGTAAGCTGATTCCAGCTCATTAAATCTTTTAAACTGATTTTATGATTCAGAGCAATTTTAGACAAAGAATCGCCTGATTTGACTATATATGTATTGGCTGCACTTGGAATAGCCGGAGCCGGAGCTGGCGGTTTAACAGAAGGAACGCTATTTGCAGTGCCGGGCACTTGGAGTGATTGATTAATATATAGGGAATCTGAACTTAATTTGTTAATAGATTTAAGCTCTGTCACAGTGGTTTTGTATTTTATGGCTAATTGGTATAAAGTATCTCCCTTTTTCACCACATGTGTATCAGCCGAAGCCTTAGCTGCAAAACCTGAAGAAAGCATAGCCGCGGCTGCTAATGTGACAATCTGTTTTTTCACTTTTCCGATCCACTCCCGTCGACATATTTTAGATAATTTTACCACAAAAATTGTCCAAAAGAATTATATTTTTACATTCTTATACAATATATTTGTAAAAAACAGTGTCTGTCGACCTATGTCGAATCGCATGCTGTCAACAGATGAGATCTGATGTCGAAATACTGGTGAATATGTATATAAATAGAAACAAAGAGTATTTAAAGTACTAATTTGCTGAAAATTCATTATTTATATTAGTTAGTTATTGAACGAATGTGATATAGTAAATTTAGTAACAGGTCATAATATTTAGTCACAAATTTTGGAATAGCAAACCATTTGTAATGGAGGTCTAAACTTGTTAACAAATCATCTCGATTTTCGATTGGAGCCTAAGGTAAGGGAATTGTATGAAGAGCACAAAAAACGTGCTGAAAAAATAGACTGGGGCTATCACGAATTTCTCCCATGGGATAAAGCGCAGGATTTCCGGCGTGTTCCCTGGGATGAGAGCCAGGTGACACTTCCGGAGTCCGTCATTACGGCAGTGGAGACAGCGCTATTAACAGAAGTGAATCTCCCATGGTTCACCTCTTATTTGGACCAGACATTTAAAGGTTCATTGAGTGTCATTAAGGAATTTGTGCATACCTGGACAGCGGAAGAGGACCAGCACTCCAATCTGCTTGAAACCTATCTATTAATTACGCGCAATGTCCATCCGGGAAGGCTTCACCAGCTTCATAAGCAAACAGTGGAAAATGGCTGGAATCCTGATTTCCATACGCCTTTTGAAACAATGGTTTATACCTCCATGCAGGAGCTGGCCACCATGGTGTTTTACTATAATGTGGCGAAGGTAGCGGGCCCCCATGATAAGGATTTGGGCAGCTTGCTTAGGAGATTGGCTAAGGATGAGACCCTGCATTATGCTTTTTACAGAGACGTTATAAAATATCATCTGCAATTAGAACCTAATTACTGCTATTACCTCGGGAACGTCATCATGAACTTTAAAATGCCAGGTGCTGTTATGCCGGACTTTGAAGATCGGATGGCTATCATTGCAAAAGAGGCCAACTATGGCCCGCTTGAATATTTTGATCAGGTCCTGGATGTCATTATAGAGTATTGGGAGATAGAAAAGCTGAGGCCGATTGCACCTGAGGCAGAGAAAGCAAGACTTGATATTTTAAACTATCATGCTCGCTTGAAAAGAGTTCGGGATCGGTTTTACAGCAAGAAGTAATTTATAGAACCGGCGCGGCTGGTTCTATTTTTGCTGGAAATGAACCGATTTGTGAACGCTGCAAATAAAACCTGTATTTCTGCAAATAGAATAGTTAAACTTGCAAATAGAATAGCTAATCTTGCAAAGAAAATGCAAAATCTGCAAATGACACTCACTATTTCCAATAAAAACTCCTCACCTATAGTTTTGCAGCTCCCTTAATCGGGAAATTACCTCAATAAAACCACTTGGAGGTAAAGATTATGCTTCAATTTATAGAATCCCGCTCTCCCTCTACTATTGCCCTCGCCTTCAATGGCAATGCAACCAAGGAAGATGCAGAAAAACTGGATCAGCACGTGAGAGAAAATTTTAAAGATGGCCAGAAGTTCAATATTCTGGCCATAATGACGGATGTAGACGGGACCACTTTCCAAGGTGCCACGGAAGGACTGGAATTTGATATTAAAAGGTGGAAACAGTTTAATAAATTCGCTGTTGTCAGTGATAAAGACTGGATAGGCACTATATCAAAGCTCACGAACTACATGCCTGGGATCAAGGTTGAATACTTTGAAGGCCATCAGCTGGAAGAAGCTTGGTTGTGGATTAAAGAATAGTTCCATGTAGAACCCGAAAGTAATGCGACCCACATAGTTGAATAAATTGTAAATTTAGAGAGCTGCCCCAAATCATCCGGCAGCTCTGTTTTGTTTTAATATAGTGGTGATGAAACTTCTTACTTAACTCTGTAACCCTCTTATAGCTTGAACGGATGGAAATCTATTACTATTTTCATATTTGCAGTGAAAAGGGTTGCTTCTTTTTACTTATTTTTCCTTTTGGAAAAGGGTGAATAGTTAGTAAGGTAGAATAAAGCCAAATGTAAGTGTTTTCTGTATATTCAGAATAATAAACATGGCAACGAAAAGGGGGAGTCTTGCTCGGATAAAATTCACTTTGTTTATAGGAATTGATGGGTTTAGGAGAATATTTTAAGGCTGTAATAACTTTTGCAAGAAAAAAATTTTAGGAGGCGTAGGCATGTTCAATAGTAAAACTTTGTTTGTTTTTGTTTTATTGTTAGCCATGTTGATTCCCAGTCTTTCTTTTGCCGATAATATTACACCGCCAAAATCGGGCAACAGCCAGATCATTCATCAAAGCTTTAGTTCTGAAACCTTGGGGCGGGATTATAATTACAATATCTATTTGCCAGGCGAATATAAAAATTCAGGTGAAGAATATCCTGTTCTGTATCTTCTCCATGGATCTGGAGGAAACGAATATGATTGGGTACAAAACGGGAATGTAAAGAAAACAGCTGATAAATTGATTTCGAAAGGAGTCATACCCCCATCGATTATTGTCATGCCGGGCAGCAAAAGCTGGTGGGTTAATGGCCACAATGAAGCTGCAGAAAATGCATTCATCAATGACTTGATCCCTCATATTGATGAAACCTGGAGAACGATTGAGGAAAAAGAAGGCCGAATGGTTGCGGGTCTATCAGCTGGAGGCTATGGAACCGTTAACTTTGTTTTAAAACATCCTGAAATGTTTGCTGCAGGAGCAGCCTTAAGCCCTGCGGTTTATGTACCTGAGCCTCCAAGCCATTCATCGGGAAGAACGCACCCCACCTTCCAAAAGGATGGACAGTTTGACCCTGAGAAATGGGCTGAATTGAACTATACACAATATATCGATGCCTACAAGCAAAAGGGTATTAAGGTTCCTTTATACATCAACTCCGGAGACCATGATACATTTGATATCGCTTACCATGCTGCTGTTCTTTACCAGAATTTAAGAGAGCACCAGCCTGACCTGGTTGAATTTAGAGTGGTAGACGGCGACCATGAATGGAGGGTATGGAGAGAATCCTTGCCGGAAGCGATGGAGTACATGTATCAATTTATAGAATAGTATAAAGGAGAATGACAGTGTCATTGTTAAAGTATCCATTTATTTACAATTGACTTATGCCTATTTTTATGAAATAATAATAGATAACTAAATACTGGTACCTTTAAATCAGTCCCGTGAGGCTGACAAGGACAGCGGAAGTATGATACCAATGGGTGAGGTGCAGCCTGCCCATGGGTTCTTCATGCAGGAAAAGGCTTCTTGTCGGAAAACGGCGAGAAGCCTTTTCTTTTTCCATCCCCTTACTATCGAAAATCCTTCGGTACCAGTCCAAAAAATGAATGGAGGAATTGGTATGAAAAAAGTAGATTTGGATTTTTCGTTAGAGGCGGTACCCCAGGGGCATCGCAACGGTTTTTGGAAAATGCTTGTGGTGATGCTCGGTCTGACCTTCTTCTCAGCCAGCATGTGGTCAGGCGGAACACTTGGAACAGGATTAACGTTTATTCAATTTATCGGGATCGTTCTCGCAGGCAACTTGATTTTAGGTGCTTATACAGGAGCCCTTGCTTATATCGCTGCAAAAACTGGCTTATCAACACACCTGCTTACCCGCTATGCCTTCGGTGAAAAGGGATCTTACCTATCATCCTTTTTGCTGGCTGCGACTCAGGTTGGGTGGTTTGGCGTCGGGGTAGCGATGTTTGCGCTGCCGGTTCAGAAAGTAACAGGAATTGATGCGTATCTCCTGATTGCAGTTGCAGGTCTGCTGATGACAGGCACAGCCTTCTTTGGCATGAAGGCACTGGCAATCCTGAGTTTCGTAGCTGTCCCTTTAATCACTATTCTAGGAAGCTTCTCGGTTTTTAAAGCGACAGAAACAGCAGGCGGCCTGGAAGGGCTTATGCAATATCAGCCAACTGAGGCCATTAGTCTGGCAGCGGCTTTAACCATTTGCGTAGGTTCATTTATCAGTGCAGGTACGCTGACTCCAGACTTCGCGCGATTCTCAAATACAAAGCGTTCAGCAGTAGTATCAACAGTCATCGCCTTCTTCATCGGAAATTCTATCATGTTCCTCTTCGGTGCAATCGGTGCGATCGCAACAGGGCAATCTGATATCTCAGAAGTCATGTTCATCCAAAAGCTGATTTTCCCGGCAATTCTGGTTCTTGGCTTAAATATCTGGACAACGAACGATAACGCTTTATATGCATCAGGCTTAGGGTTTGCGAGCATTTTAAAGATCCGAAAAGGAAAGGTTGTCATCTTCAACGGGATTGTGGGAACAATTGCGGCCATGTGGCTGTACAACAACTTTGTCGGGTTCCTGACGATTCTGGGATCGACGCTGCCGTCAATCGGGGCTATCATCCTAGCAGATTACTTTATCGTGAATCGCGGAGAGTATAAGAAGTTTGCAGATATGAAGTTTAAGGCGGTTAACTGGATCGCCATCCTGGCCTGGGCAGCCGGCGTAGCTGCGGCAAATTTTGTACCGGGAATCCCGCCCATCAACTCACTTTTAGGATCAGCCGTAGTATTTGTCCTAGTATCAAAACTGGCTGCTTCTTTACAAGGCAAAAATTCAGTCAGGGAAGGGGAATTAAGAAGTGATTATTAAAAATGCAAAACTAAGAGGCCGGGAAGGCTTATGGAATATAGCGATACAAGGCGGAAAGATTCATAGCTTATCACAAGGGGAAGTGGAAGCAGGTCAGGGAATCCTTGATGCTGAAGGATCCCTGGTGTCGGCACCCTTCATCGAGCCCCATATTCACCTGGATACTACCCTGACAGCAGGCGAGCCGGAATGGAACCAGAGCGGAACATTATTCGAAGGCATCCAAAGATGGGCACAAAGAAAAGAAACCCTGACACATGAAGATGTAAAAACAAGGGCCAAAACGGCACTGAAATGGCAAATTGCACAGGGTATCCAGCATGTCCGCACACATGTGGATGTAACAGATCCCAGTCTGACTGCTTTAAAAGCACTTTTGGAAGTAAAAGAAGAAATGGCTGACTATGTGGATCTCCAGCTTGTAGCTTTTCCGCAGGAGGGAATCAATTCTTATCCAAGCGGCGCTGAGCTCATGGAGGAAGCACTGAAAATGGGGGCAGATGTGGTAGGAGGCATTCCTCATTTCGAGTTCACAAGGGAGTACGGCGTTGCTTCAATGAAAACGGCCTTTGATCTTGCTGAAAAGTATGACCGCCTTGTCGATATCCATTGCGATGAAATCGATGATGAACAGTCGCGCTTTGTGGAAGTTGTAGCTGCGGAAGCCTATGAACGCGGATTGGGCAGCCGGGTAACAGCCAGCCATACAACGGCAATGGGCTCGTATAATGATGCTTATACCTACAAGCTGTTCAGACTGTTAAAGCTATCAAACATTAATTTTGTCGCGAACCCGCTCGTAAACATTCATCTGCAGGGGCGCTTTGATACTTATCCGAAGCGCAGGGGAATTACAAGAGTAAAAGAACTGCTTGAAGCAGGACTTAACGTAAGCTTCGGCCATGACGATATCTTCGACCCTTGGTATCCGCTTGGCACCGGCAATATGCTGCAGGTGCTCCACATGGGCATTCATGTGTCACAGCTGATGGGCTATGAGCAAATTGTTAACTCCTTTGACCTGATTACAAATAACAGTGCCAAAACATTAAACATTGAAGAGAAATATGGAATTGCAGCCGGAAAACCGGCTAACCTGATCATTCTTGATGCGGAAAATGAGTATGAAGCGATCAGGCGTCAGGCTGCTGTCAGGTATTCTATAAGAAATGGAAAAGTAATTGCCGAAACGAAACCCAGCCAGACATCTGTGATGTTTGGGGAGGCAAAAGAGAATGTGAACTTTCATAAATGATAGATGAAAGACTGGCTCAGGCTGACTGGGTCAGTCTTTTTATGTTGTGAGGGAAATGAAATTTATTTTTATATTAATAGTTTTCTTTAACTATTAAACGTAAAAAAAATTATTATAAAACACAGGAATTGGATGTAAACGTTTACAAATAGAGTAACAAAGGATAAATCCCGATCCTATATATTTCGACTCTAAAAATATAGTAGAATATTTCGCTAATCTAAGATATACTAATTTTTATTAAAAAATACGAAAAATCTAAAAATAAATTCTAGTCAGTTATTTTGCTTTTTACTAAGGGAAATAGCGGGCTGAACTCCTTCAGCTCCGCTTACATAAAAACACAAGGAGGAAAATACAGATGAAAGGCAAGTCTTCACTAGTTTTAAGCATTTTACTGATTCTTTCATTGCTGCTTTCAGCATGTTCCGGCAGCGGTGAAGAAGCTTCAGGCGGCGGCAGCAGTGAACCAAAAGAGGGAGGTTCATTAATTTATGCCCGCGGTGCTGATGCTATTGGGCTGGACCCAATCAATGTAACAGATGGAGAATCCATCCGTGTAACAAGCAATATCTTTGAAACATTGTTTGTATATGACGAAAATCTTGAAGTCCAGCCAGGATTAGCGGAGTCTTACAAAGTCTCTGATGATGGAATGACCTGGACCATTACCCTTAAAAAGGACATTAAGTTCCAGGATGGAACAGATTTTAATGCAGATGCAGTCGTGTTTAACTTCGATCGATGGATGGATCCTCAAAACCCCTACCATAAAGGAGATTTTCCATACTATCCGTTCTTATATGGAGGCTTTAAAGGTGATCCAAACCATAAAATCGAGTATGTAAAAGCAGTGGATGAATCGACAGTAGAGTTTAAATTAACTGAAAAGACAGCTCCATTTATCAGCTACTTAGCTATTCCTATGTTTGGAATTGCCAGTCCGGCCGCGATTGAAAAGCACGGTGACAAGTTCTCTGAAAATCCGGTAGGAACAGGTCCTTTCGTATTTGATAGCTGGAAGCACAATGACAAAATAGTACTGAAGAAAAATGAAAATTATGCAGGTGAAGGGCCATATCTTGATGAGCTGATCTTCAGGGTTATCCCTGAGAATTCTTCACGCCTGACTGCACTTCAAGCTGGTGAAGTGGATATCATCGATGGCTTAAACCCCGATGATGCGACAACTATAGAAGCTGATTCACAGCTTAGTCTTGTAAAGCGCCCAAGCTTTAACATTGGCTACATGGTTCTCAATACGCAAATGGCACCTTTCGATGATGTAAAAGTACGTCAGGCAGTCAATATGGCCATTGATAAACAGGCCATTGTGGATGCATTTTATAATGGATATGCCGAAGTAGCAAAAAATCCATTCCCATCTGTGCTTTGGGGCTATAATGACAGCATTGAAGACTACAAATTCAATGTGGAAGAAGCGAAAAAACTATTGGCGGAAGCAGGATATCCAGATGGATTCAAGACCCAGCTTTGGGCGATGAGCAACCCAAGACCGTATATGCCACAGCCAATGAAGGTGGCAGAAGCCATCCAGTCAGATCTGAAGAAAATCGGCATTGAAGCCGAAATCGTTACCTATGAATGGGCAACGTATCTTCAAAAGTCAGGAAACGGGGAGCACCCAATGGGATTATACGGCTGGACAGGTGTAATGGCCGATCCGGATAACTTCCTTTTCCCGAATCTGAGTGCAACCAATACGGATAAACCTGCCAGCAACCGTGCGTTCTATGAGAACGAAGAATTCACGAAGCTTTTGCAGGATGCCCGTGTAACATTTGATCAGGACGAACGTGCAAAGCTTTACCAGCAGGCTCAGGAAATTTTCCACAAGGATGCCCCATGGGTGACTCTTGCACATACAACACCGCCAATCGCAATGGCGGGCTATGTCCAGGGATTCACTGCACACCCAATGGAGGATGATGATTTTACAAGGGTTTACCTGACGAATTAACAGGGACGAGGGGACAGGTTCCTTGTCCCAAGGAAGGAATTTGGGGACAGTTAACCTGTCCCTGTGTCCCCGTTTTCAAATCTAAGGGAGGGTTTCGCTGTGTATGAATTATTGAAAGGCCTGTGTGATATTGTGGGTCCCAGCGGTTTTGAACAGGATGTTCAAAGATTTATCTTAAATGAAGTGAAGGATTATGTGGATGAATACCACGTCGATCCGGTAGGAAACCTGATTGTGAAAAAGAAAGGGAATAACCCGGATTTCCCTTCTTTAGTCATTGCAGCTCACACCGATGAAATTGGGTTTATTGTCAAAAAGATTGAGAACAATGGGTTAATTCGATTTGAAAAATTAGGAGGATTCGATGACCGTATTCTTTTATCATTGCCGGTTAAGGTCCGTTCTGAAAAAGGCAATGTGGATGGAGTGATTGGAACCATTTCAGCCCACTATGTGAAATGGGATGATCCTAAACGCATTTCCAGCCACCGTGATCTTTATATTGATATCGGAGCCCGTACGGCAGAAGAAGCTATTGAAATGGGAATTAAGGTTGGGCAGCCCATCAGCTATGGCACAGAGTTCAAAAAAATAGGAAATAACCGTGTTATTGGTAAAGCTTTAGACGACCGAGCAGGCTGTGCACTATTGATCCGCTTACTTCAAAACATCGGAGGAAATGGGGCACAGCATGGCGACATTTACGGGGCTTTTACTGTTCAAGAGGAAGTAGGATTGAGAGGGGCTTCCGTTGTATCTGCTGCCGTAGATCCTGACTTTGCACTGGCACTTGATACTACACCAACCAGCGACACATTTGATGTCCTGATGACAGGCACGAGAAACCTTGGCAGCGGACCTTGCATCAAAATCGCTGATAAATCACTAATTGCCCACCCGCTTGTCACGCAGCACCTCGAAAAAGTGGCAGCAGAAGGGAATATTCCGTATCAGCATGAAGTCTTCATGGGAATCGGAACGGATGCCGGAGCCATACATATGACAAATAAAGGCGTCACAACGGGGGTGATCTCGATCCCGTCCCGCTATACACATACACCAATTGAAGTGGTCGACCTGGATGATATGGAGAACTCCTACAAATTGCTGCACGACTTTGTTGTGACATTGGATCAGCTGAAGGGAAAGACGTTTTTAGATACATAATCATATAAGATAAGACAGGGGGATCAAGCTCTCTGTCTTTTTTTTATAAAAGCAGCCGTGCGAAACGGCCTATTTGCGGAATTCTCCCCACTATATGCAGGTTTAGTTATTCTATTTGCAGATTCATGCAATCTATTTGCAGATTCAAGCATTCTATTTGCAGATTCAAGCATTCTATTTGCAGATTCAAGCAATCTATTTGCAAAATGAGCTTCTCTATTTACAGGTTTCCCGTTTCTATTAGTAATGTTCACATTCACGGGACAAGGGACAGTCAACCTGTCCCCCAAGCAGCGGCCTGGCAGGGATTGAACTCTCAGTCATTTTGTTAAAATCAATCAAACGTTTGATTGATTTTTCAGCTGAAAACAAATGAATATTTTAACAATTTATAATTTTAAGTTGAAATTACAGCGCTTACATAGTATATTGAATACGTATTCAAAAAGTAGAAATTTCAGAAAGTTGGTGAGCGATTGGAGAGAATAGCTGTATTGGGGTGCGGCACGATGGGCCATTCTATTGCGCTTAATGCGGCCTGGGCCGGACTGAGTGTGAAAATGCAGGGCATCAGCGACGCCGACCTGGAACAGGGTTGGACCAATATGCTGAAAAAGCTCGAGGTTATGCTCGATAACGGTATTTTATCCGATTCGGAAGCTGCCCAAATTCAGGAAAATATTAAAATGACCGTATCTGTTGAAGAAGCGGTCACGGATGCTACTTTTGTAATTGAAGCTGTACCGGAAAACATTCAATTAAAGATTGACTTATTTAAGCGTCTTGACGCTCTTTGTGCTCCCGATGTCATTCTGGCCAGCAATACTTCCGGTCTCAGTCCAACGGAGATTGCTTCTGAGACAGCATATCCGGAACGGACAGTGGTGACACACTTCTGGAATCCGGCTCATCTGATTCCGCTTGTCGAGGTCGTTCGCGGTGAGAAGACTGGCGATGAAGCAGTGGAAAGATCTTTTCAGCTTTTAAAGCAAATGAAGAAAAAGCCGATTGAGGTGAAAAAAGAGATTCCCGGTTTTGTCGGCAATCGCCTTCAATATGCACTCTTTCGCGAAGCCCAGTATCTTCTGGAGGAAGGCATCGCTAGCAAAGAAGATATTGATGATGCCGTTACTTACGGCATTGGACGCAGGCTGCCGGTTTCAGGCCCATTGATGACGGCCGACATGGGCGGACTGGATGTCTTCTCGGCCATCTCTGATTATCTGTTTCAGCATTTATCAAGTGCTGAGGGATCCCTGCCTGTTTTAAAGAAGCTTGTAGAGGAACAGAAGCTCGGCGATAAAACGGGTGAAGGCTACTACAAGTGGAATGAGGCTTTTTCCAGACAGTACAACCAGGAGAGGGAAGCTGAGCTGATCCGCTTTTTAAAGAAGGATCTGGGAATCCAATTAATCTGATGGAGGAATGTTATGAAGAACTTTCCCGATCTGGAGAATAAATCGGTGCTTGTGACAGGCGGAAGCAAAGGAATCGGAAGGGATATCGCCCTTTCCTTTGCGGAAAACGGAGCGAAGGTAGTAATTGTGGGGAGAAATGAAGAGGCTCTGCAGCAGACAACAGAAGAACTGAGAAAAAAGAATCCTAACAGCTTCTATGTTTCCGCTGATTTAAATAATGTTTCAGAGATTCAAAGAATGACAGAAGCGGCCGTAGATTATATGGGCTCAATTGATGTGCTGGTCAATAACGCGGGAATTAACCGGGCCAAGCCTGCCATGGAAGTGACGGAAGAGGATTGGGACCTGACGCTTGACACCAATTTGAAGGCAGCCTTTTTCTGCAGCCAGAAAGCAGCCGAATATATGATCCCGAATCAATCCGGCAAGATTGTCAACATTGCTTCCCAAATGGCCTTTGTCGGCTATTTCAAGCGGGCAGCCTATTGTGCCAGCAAGGGCGGTATGGTGCAGTTGACAAAAGCGCTTGCAGTGGAATGGGCATCTCATGGCATTAATGTTAATGCAGTGGCTCCAACCTTTATTGAAACAGAGCTGACTTCGAAAATGTTCGAAGACAAGGAATTTGAAAAGGAAGTCTACAGCAGGATTCCGCTTGGAAAGCTTGCGGATGCCGGGGATGTCTCAGCTGCTACACTATTCCTTTCTTCTAATCTATCAAAGTTTATTACAGGCGATACGATAAAAGTAGATGGCGGATGGACAGCCATTTAATTTTTTACAGATTTTTGCATACGTATTCAAAAATAAAAATTTGGAGTGATATCAAATGGCAACTTTCTTAAAGCAGGGAAAAAATGATCAAGAGGTACAGGAAGCAGATGTTAAAGTTAGAGAATCGGTAAGCGAGATTCTTAAAAATATCGAAGAAAACGGAGATGCAGAGGTCCGCAAGCTTTCCGAGCAGTTTGATAAGTGGTCACCGGAACAATTCAGATTATCTGAAGAGCAAATCAAGGAAATTGTGGCATCTGTACCTGAACAAACGATCAATGATATCAAGTTTGCACAGGAACAAATCCGCAATTTCGCTGAACATCAAAAAGCAGCATTGCAGGACATTGAAGTAGAAACATTGCCTGGCGTGTTCCTTGGCCATAAAAACATTCCGGTAAACAGTGTTGGATGCTATATTCCCGGCGGACGCTACCCGATGGTTGCTTCCTCCCACATGAGTGTTTTGACTGCAAAAGTGGCAGGCGTTAAGCGCGTGATTGCCTGCACACCTCCAATTAAAGGGGAGATCCCTTCTGCAACTGTCGCAGCTATGCATCTTGCAGGCGCTGACGAGATTTACCTACTTGGCGGAATCCAGGCGATGGGTGCAATGGCAATCGGAACAGAAACAATCGAACCAGTTGATATGCTGGTTGGACCAGGTAATGCATTTGTTGCGGAAGCAAAGCGCCAATTATACGGCAGAGTGGGAATTGACTTGTTTGCGGGACCGACTGAGGTTCTTGTCATAGCGGATGAAACATCCGATGCTGAAATAATTGCAACGGATTTATTAGGACAGGCTGAGCATGGACCTAACTCTCCGGCATGCCTAATTACAACTTCAGAGAAACTGGCGAACGAAACAGTGGCAGAAATTGAACGCCAGCTTGAGACACTTCCAACAGCAGATGTTGCGGGCGCGGCATGGAAAGATTACGGTTCTATCATTCTTGTTGACAGCCTGGAAGAAGCCGTAGTGGAAGCGGATAAATTGGCTTATGAGCACGTAGAGGTTTTAACTGAGGATCCAAGCTACTTCCTTGAAAACATGACAAACTATGGTGCGCTTTTCCTTGGGCCGGAAACGAACGTTGCTTACGGGGATAAAGTCATTGGCACAAACCATACGCTTCCTACTAAAAAGGCAGCACGCTACACTGGAGGACTATGGGTTGGAAAATTCCTGAAAACGTGCACATATCAGAGAACAACACCTGAAGCAAGTGCAAAGATTGGTGAATATGCATCCCGTCTATGTGACCTTGAAGGCTTTAAGGGACACCAGGCACAGGCTGATCTTCGCGTGAAGCGCTACAGCAGCCTCGTGAAGTAAGCAAAATCTGTTATAATTTCTCTGTCTAGATTCAGGCAGGAGGAACATGCGTTGAAAAATAAAAAAGTGACAGCCATGGATGTCGCCCGGCTGGCAGGCGTTTCGCAATCGAGCGTGTCCAGGGCTTTTAGTGAAAATTCAAGTATCTCATCAAAAAAGAAAAAGCTTATTCTGGAGGCTGCTGAGCAGCTGGGATATCAGCCGAATGCCATTGCCCGCGGCCTGATCACGAATCAGTCCCGCATCATTGGGATTGTCATGCGGAATATCCAGAACCCTTTTTATCCGGAAATCCTCGATAAGTTTTACAGCAGGCTGGCTGAAAAAGGGTACAAGGTAATGTTTATCAACTCCCAGAATAACGAAATACAAGAGGATGAAGTGAGCCATTTAATTGAGTACAGCGTTGAGGGAGCAATCATCACAGATGCGCTATTGACCTCTTCGACTGTGCAGAAGTTTACCCGCAATGGCATCTCGGTCGTCCTGTTTAACCGATATGTGAACGATTCCTTAAGCAGTGCTGTTGTGTGTGATAACTTTGCTGCCGGCAAAAGGATAGGGCACTACTTGATAGAAAAAGGACATGAAAATCCCGCCTTTATCTCCGGACCGATGAATACATCAACAACAGTGGATCGGAAAAATGGGTTCCAGGAAGCTTTGAAAGAACACGGCATCTCTTCCTTTTTAACCGAAAACGGCCTTTATTCGTATGATGGAGGATTTGCAGCAGCGGAAAAATTGCTGGAACAGGATAAAAAGTTAGATGCCATCTTCTGTGCAAATGATATATCCGCTTTTGGCGCAATGGATTATCTGAAAAAACGGGGTATCAGAATCCCTGAGGATATTTCTGTCATAGGCTTTGACAATGTGGCTATGTCAGATTGGTCTTCTTATGAATTAACCACCTGGCATCAGCCGGTTGATGAAATGGTCGATTATTCGATAAACCTTCTTTTGGAGCATATTAATGGGGACACGGACGCCCCTGAAATCCAAAGAATAGAAGGGCATTTAGTGGAAAGAGGATCAGTAGCGGACAGAAGGTGATGAAGTGAAGGCAGGGGTTATAGTAAAACCAATTTTACATCTTTGAAATTCGATAAGTGTCTAGCTCCAGGCGCCATCGGCTCTCGGGTCTAAGCCAATCCGTCCAAAAGGTTAAAGAACAACCTTTCAGCCGGCTTGTCTTATGCTTGAGGCCCGCAGGACAAGGAAGGCTTCGTCAGCATTGCATCGCACGACCGAAAGCGGCAGCTTTTGGGAGGATGCGGGTCATGCAGACGTTGCCACAGGACGTGGCGGTTTTAGTCTGCGTTCCTAGGTAGGCGGGCGCCTTGCGCTTTTCTGATAGGAGGCTTTTTATGCTAAGTATGATTGGATTGCTTGGGGGTATCGGGCTTCTCATCTATTTAACGATGAGAGGGATGAACCTGCTGCTTGCTGCCCCTCTTGCTGCATTTATTGTTGCAATATTCAGTGGATTACCGATTTTTCCTCAGCTGGCAGGAGAGGATGAAGTCAATTTTCTAACCAACTATATGAACGGATTTGCCGGGTTTATTACATCCTGGTATTTAATGTTCTTATTCGGTGCCATTTTTGGAAAACTAATGGAGGATAGCGGAGCAGCAGACAGTGTTTCCAAATGGATTATCGACAAGATTGGCATGAAACGGGCAGCGTTGGCTGTTGTCATTGCCTGTGCGGTCTTAACCTATGGCGGTGTAAGTCTGTTTGTTGTTGCATTCTCCGTATATCCAATGGCCTTGAGCCTATTTAAGGAAGCCAACCTGCCAAGAAGGTTTATACCGGCAGCTCTTGCCTTCGGTTCGACTACATTTACCATGACGTCAGCGGGTTCACCGGAAATCCAGAACTGGATTCCGATTGAATTCCTGGGAACTTCCCCATATGCCGCCTGGGAAGTCAGCTTCATTGTTGCTGTCTTTATGATGGCATTTGGATACTGGTGGCTGAAGAAAATGATTAACAAGGCGATCCGCAATGGAGAAAAATTTGAGGCAAGAGAAACGGATTCTGCTTTGATCCGTGAAAACCTGCCAAGCCCGATGTTAAGTTTGATTCCGCTTTTGGTCGTCCTTGTGATTTCATTTATCTTCCATGATTCATTGGCCCAGTCAGCCCTGATTATCGCGTTATTGAGCGGCTGCTTTGCCACCTATTTTCTGAACCGCAAGTATTTTACGAATGTATGGGGAGCCGTGTCTGAAGGAACGATTGGCGCATTGATTGCCATTGCCAATACATCCGCGGTTGTCGGCTTTGGCGGTGTGGCTAAAGCTACACCTGCCTTTGCAAGTGCAGTAGATGCCATGACAAGCATTCCGGGAAGTCCTTTAATCGGCGGGGCCCTGGCTGTTGCTGTCATTGCAGGTCTGACCGGATCTGCTTCAGGTGGCCAATCCATCGCCCTGCCGCTGCTTGCCCCGCATTATCTGGATATGGGTGTCAATGCAAGTGAACTCCATCGTGTTGTGGCGATATCATCCGGATCGATTGATTCCTTGCCGCATGGCGGTTACGTTGTGACAACCATCCGTGCAATCTGCGGTGAATCACATAAGGATGCCTACCCGGCATTTGGTGCATTGACAGTTATTGTTCCGATACTTGGTGTTATTTTAGCGGTCATTTTATTTTCGATTTTCTAAATGGCTTTTGCAGAAAGACAGAGGGGTTTAGGCTCTCTGTCTTTCTTTTTATAAAATCCGCTATGTGCAGTGGTCTATTTGCAAAAATTCCGCCTTTATTTGCAGCATTGGCCATTTATTTGCAGGTTCTAACAGTCTATTTGCAAAATTAACATCTTTATCTGCAGGTTACCCGCTTTTATTTGCAAAGTTCACAATCGGCAATACAGAAAGCAACGCTCCTGCGTAGTTCGGAATTGACCTTTCCTCTCTATTTGTTCTAAGAGTGTTATAATTTAGAAAATTAAGATATGTGGAGGGATCCTATATGCCTCAAATACATATAGATGAACTGCTAAAAGTGAAAAATTGGATGACCCCGAGCCCTTTTTGTATTCAGCCGGGGCAAACACTGGGAGAAGCTGCAAAAATGATGGTGGATCTTCACCTGGAAAGTCTGCCGGTATTGGATGAGAAGAATGGGTTAGTCGGTATGATCACATCAAGAAAGCTGCTTAACTACTTTGCCCAGGGCAACTCAGGAGACGCCTTAATTGGCAGTATTCCCAAATCCAATCTGGCGGCAGTCCGGCCAGATGATTCGATCCTTGATATTTTGTCGCTACCATATGATCAGCTTCCTGTCATAGGTGAAGATGGAAAACTGCTTGGCATATTGACAACCAGGGATATTCTGGATGGCCTCTCCAAATATCTGTATAAGCTGAGGCAGCAGCATAATTCCGAAGGTGCCCTTGGTGCCATTTTGGAAAGTGCCTACGAGGGAATAGCGGTTGTTGATGAAACTGGCATTCTGCAGGAATTCAATGAAGCATACAGCCGTTTTACCGGAATTAAACGGGAGGATGCCATTGGCAGGCATGTGACAGAGGTAATCGATAACACTCATCTTCATGAGACCGTAAAGACCGGAATCGCCGAACGCGGGGTTCTCCAGAACATCCAGGGACATGACATGGTGGTGCACCGGATTCCGCTATGGAAGGAAGGCAGGATTGCCGGGGCCATTGGAATGCTGATTTTTGAGGGAGTAACCGAAGTATATAAAATCTATGAAAAGCTGCAGGAAAATCAAACGGCTATGCCGGATCTTTTCACAAAGAAAAAGGAAAGCGATAGCCGGATTACGATTGATCAGATCATTGGGACAAGTGAAGGCATCGCAAATGTAAAGCGGCTGGCACGGAAGGCGGCAAGGACTGCGGCAACTGTTCTGATTACAGGTGAAAGCGGGACGGGAAAAGAGATGTTCGCAAAAAGCATCCACCATCTCAGCCCCTTTTCGACTGGACCGTTCATCAGTGTGAACTGCGGGGCCATTCCAGAGCACTTATTCGAATCCGAACTGTTTGGCTATGAAGAAGGTGCATTTACCGGCGCGAAAAAGGGCGGCAAGCCCGGAAAATTCGAATTGGCAGACAACGGTACTATTTTTCTCGATGAAATCGGGGAGATGCCGCTTGTCATGCAAACCAAGCTCCTGAGGGTTCTCCAGGAAAAAGAAGCTGAACGGGTCGGGAGCGTTAAAAAATATCAAATCAATGTGAGAGTCATCGCCGCGACAAATCGTGACCTGAAGCAGATGATCGATGACGGAGATTTTCGGGAGGACCTATTCTACCGGCTAAACATCATCCAGCTCCACATCCCTCCGCTGCGCGAGAGAAAAAAGATATTCCGGTCCTGCTGGTTCATTATCTGAGGGAAATTTGCGGCAAGTACCAGATACCTGGAAAGATATTCACATCTGAAGCAGTGAATGCTTTTGTCCAGCATCCCTGGAGAGGGAATATCCGGGAGATGGTAAATACGGTAGAGCAGCTTGTGACGCTGGCGGACGGGAAGGTCATTGACTATCATCATTTGCCGGATCCGCTGAAAACGGCGGAACCATCCAGTGAAAAAGCAAAGGAAGTACGATCGGCAGCAGGATCTATTGAGGAAGCCAAGGTTCTAGGGAACCAAAGAGAATCGGAATTGATTCTTGATGCCTTAAGAAATGCGGGCGGGAATAAATCGAAGGCGGCTGATTTACTGGGGATCCATCGGACAACCCTCTACCAAAAGCTGAAAAAGCATGGAATAACCTGAACAAAGTGTAGTATTTTCACTACAAAAAATCTACATCTGTAGTGTAGTGGCTACACATTTGCAGAAATAAAACACTGATTTTTCTGGATTTTGAAGTTGGCACGCTCCTTGCAAGTATAGTAGCAACAGAACAAAAGGGGTGGAGTATCCAATGGAGAAACCAGCAGTTTTCCGTGTGCCGGAAGCGATTTTTTATGGAAGGGGATCTTCCGAAAAAGTTGGAAGTGAAGCGGCGCTTAGAGGGAAAAACGCATTAATAATCAGTGACAAGATAATGGATCAGCTTGGTTATGTAAGCGAATGCAGAACCTATCTTCAGGAAGCCGGAGTTAAAAGCGAGGTATACCTTGGTGTAGCATCAGAACCAACTGATGAGTATGTGGCAGAAGCATTGGCGCTTTTTGAAAAAGAACAATGTGACCTGGTTATCTCAGTAGGGGGCGGAAGCTGTATTGATACGGCAAAAGCCATCGCCGTTCTTGCAACAAATGGCGGCTATATCAGCGATTATATGGGAGGAAGGAAACTGGCCCAGAATGCACCTGTACCTCATATTGCCATTCCGACAACAGCTGGGACAGGCTCTGAGGCAACAGATGTAACAGTCATCACGAACTCAGCCAATGATGTAAAAATGATGATCAAGCAGCCTGCTTTCATGCCGAGTGTGGCGATTGTGGATCCTTTACTCACGATATCTTCACCGAAGAATGTTACATCCGCAACAGGGGTGGATGCATTAAGCCATGCCATAGAAGCGTATCTGTCTAAAAAAGCACATCCGATGACCGATACGATGGCCATATCGGCTATGAAATTGATTGTGGAAAATATTTTAACCGCTTACAATGAGGGGCAAAATATCGATGCCCGTGAGGCGATGAGCCTTGGTTCTCTTCAGGCGGGAATGGCGTTCTCGAATGCATCTGTATGTCTTGTGCACGGAATGAGCCGTCCCATTGGAGCCCTATTCCATGTGCCGCATGGAATCTCGAATGCCATGCTTTTGCCGGCCGTATTGGAATTCAGCCAGGAAGCATGTGTGGATCGCTTAGCAGATATCGGACGAATTTTTCAGCCTGATAATGAAAGCCTTACCAGAGAAGAGGCAGCTGAAATCGCTGTTCAATCTGTTAAGAATTTGTGCTTGAAATTAAATATTCCTAACTTAAGAGGATGGGGAATTGACGAAGAAGCTTTTAAGGCTGCGGTAGGAAAAATGGCAACAGATGCGATTGACAGCGGCAGCCCTGGCAACAATCCAAGAGTCCCGACTCAGAGCGAGCTGGAAGAGCTATACCATGTTTGCTATGAATATCAGTTTTCCTCTGAAACAGAAAAAGTGTAACAGGGGGACAATCAGATGCTTGGAATGCTGGGGTTAATCGCTTCACTGATTCTATTAATGTATTTAACAATGAAAGGCGTAAATATAATTATTGCCGCCATCATCAGCGCCGTTGTGGTTGCTCTTACAGGAGGACTTAACCTTGAGACCGCCCTGACAGAGCATTATATGACAGGCTTTACAAATTATTTTTACTCATGGTTTCTAATCTTCCTGCTTGGGGCAGTTTTCGGAAAAATTATGCAAGTAACCAGGGCGGCTGACAGCATTGCGAATTGGGTTAAGGATACACTGGGCCCATCAAGAGCTGTATTTGCTGTCGTGGCCGCAGCAGCGATTATGACATATGGCGGCGTCAGCTTGTTTGTCGTAGGCTTCGCAGTATACCCAATTGCTGTTTCCTTATTTAAAGTGGCCAATCTGCCGCATCGTTTTATCCCGGCCGCTTTGGTGTTTGGTTCGATTTCGTTTACGATGACAGCACCGGGCTCACCGGAAATCCAAAACCTGATTCCAACTGAGTTTTTCGGAACAAAGCCGACAGCAGGTGGAATCATTGGAGTGTTAATGGCATTAATCATCATGATAACAGGCGGTATCTTACTAAGCCGAATGGTGAAAAAAGCGGTTCAAAATGGAGAGGTATTTTCTTTGCCGAATCAGCCGGCTGGTGCTGCAAATGAGTCGGCGGCTGCTCTGGAAACGGAGCTGTCCATGCAAAGGCCTGATGCTGCTCCTGGAGGGAAGGAATTCCCGCATGTATTGATGGCAATATTGCCGCTTGCTTCCGTTATTGCCATATTAAACACAGCAGCCAACTTTACTTCGTCAACGGCTGCCGCTTTAATTTCCCTGACGAGCGGAATCATTTTGGCATGTGTATTGATGATTAAATATCTGATTGGTTTTTGGGAGGCTTTGGCAAAAGGTGCCCAGGATGCTTTAGTCGCCGCGGCTAATACGTGTGCCGTTGTGGGCTTCGGCAGTGTTGCCGCCCAGGTAGCTGCCTTTGATACATTTGTCGATGCCCTGGTCAATATTCCGGGACCTCCCTTAATGGGACTGGCGATAGCTGTTACGCTGATTTGCGGGATTACAGGTTCGGCTTCAGGCGGTTTGGGGATTGCCCTTCCGATTCTGGCTCCCATGTATATGGCCCAAGGCCTGGACCCTGGCGCGATGCACAGGATTTCAGCACTGGCTTCGGGCGGGCTGGACTCACTTCCGCATAATGGCTATGTCGTTACGACAATCCGGGCGATATGCGGGGAAACCCATAAACGAGCCTACTGGCCAATTTTTATTTTGAGTGTAGCGATGCCAACGGCTGTATTATTCCTGGCTGTGATTTTATATTCAATTTTTTAAAATAATAGACTTCTAATTTTGAAAGGGGATTTTACTCATGACAGCGACAACAACAAAGGTATTAAAGAACTTTATCAATGGCGAATGGGAGGATGCAAACACGGATAAATTCGAATTGGTGCCAAACCCGGCAACAGGCGAGGAGCTTGCACGCACACCGATTTCAACCCGCGAAGATGTAGATAAAGCTGTTCAGGCTGCGAAAGAAGCGTTTAAAACCTGGAGCAAAACGCCGGTCCCAAAGAGAGCGAGAATTCTATTTAAATATCAGCAATTATTAGTAGATAACTGGGATGAACTTGCGAAATTGATTACACAGGAAAACGGAAAAAACTATAAAGAAGCATACGGAGAGGTTCAGCGCGGCATTGAATGTGTTGAATTCGCTGCAGGCGCACCATCCCTTATGATGGGCAAGCAGCTTCCTGACATTGCGACGAATATCGAATCGGGCATGTACCGCTACCCGGTTGGCGTTATCGGCGGCATCACGCCTTTCAACTTCCCGATGATGGTTCCGTGCTGGATGTTCCCGCTTGCGATTGCGTGCGGTAATACATTTGTGTTAAAGCCATCTGAAAGAACGCCAATCCTGGCTAACCGCCTGGCAGAGCTGTTTGCTGAAGCCGGCCTTCCAGCTGGTGTATTCAATATCGTTCACGGTGCGCATGACGTAGTAAACAGCCTGATTGATCATAAGGATGTACCGGCAATTTCATTTGTGGGCTCCCAGCCTGTAGCCGAGTATATCTACAAATCTGCTACTGCAAACGGTAAACGTGTTCAGGCGCTTGCCGGTGCTAAGAACCACTCAATCGTGATGCCTGATGCAGACCTTGATGGTGCGGTTAAGGAAATTATTGCTGCCGCTTACGGGTCAGCAGGTGAAAGGTGCATGGCCTGCTCTGTGGTAGTAGCCGTGGATTCTGTTGCCGATGAGCTGGTAGCGAAATTAAATGAGCAGGCGGGCCAGCTGACAATCGGAAATGGCCTGGACGAAGAAGTTTTCTTAGGTCCAGTCATCCGGCCGGAAAACAAGGAGCGTACAAGCGGCTATATTGAAATTGGCGAAAAAGAAGGAGCAACCCTTGTTCGCGATGGCCGCAAAGATGAAGCTTACCATGAAAATGGATACTTTATCGGACCGACAATTTTTGATCATGTCGATCCATCAATGAAAATCTGGAAGGAAGAAATCTTCGCACCGGTACTTTCTGTTGTGCGTGTAAAAAATCTTGAAGAAGCGATCGAGCTTACGAACAAATCAGACTTCGGAAATGGCGCATGCCTATTCACTGACAGCGGAAGCAGTGTCCGCTACTTCAGAGAAAACATCGAGGTCGGCATGCTCGGCGTTAACATCGGCGTACCGGCTCCAATGGCCTTCTTCCCATTCTCCGGCTGGAAAAATTCGTTCTACGGAGACCTTCACGCAAACGGAACAGATGGTGTGGAATTCTATACGAGAAGAAAGATGCTGACTGCACGCTGGTAAGAATAAGAAAGATGAGGCACCTGCAATGAAATGCGGGTGCCTCTTTTTATTAATTACATAGTCCCATATATTTTAAAAAAAGAGTGCAAAAGGTCACAAAATTTCACGTTTTCTGTCGATATAATAAAGGAGTATATAGGAGATGAGGAGATCAATGATGTTTGGAAAAGGAAAAGTGAGGCAGCTGGAGGATGAAAAGCGGGAACTTGAAGCAAAAATCCAGTTTGCTGAAGAAGAGTTTCAGCGCAGGGAAAAATATTATCAGACACTGATTCATTCTTTTAATGAAGATTTAACGAATACGGTGAGTCAGCATGAGATGGTCAATGGGCAGCATTACATGCTGGGAGACCTGGTTCTAAAAATTAAAGACGGGTTTGAAAACGTAAAAAGGCATAGTGAAGCCACTTTTACAAATAGCCTCACTTTATCGGATAAAGGGGGAAATCTGATCCAGTCTGCAAAAGAGATGGTGAAAAGCTCGGAGGAAGGCCGAGGATCCGTCAGCAAGTCTGAACAGCTGATTAAGCAGCTGGGAGAGCAATTAGAAGTGAATTCGCAGAAGATGGAGGCACTGAGCAAAAGGTCAAAAGAAATTGAGATGATTGTCCAGGTCATTAAAGATATCGCGGAACAAACAAATCTCCTGGCACTAAATGCATCCATCGAAGCAGCGCGCGCAGGCGAGCAGGGAAAAGGATTTGCAGTGGTGGCGGATGAGGTCCGGAAACTTGCCGAAAGTACAGCGACGAGCACGGCTAATATTAGTTCCCTGACGAAAAATATTCAGGACGATATTGAAGCAACACTGAACTCAACAGTCGCAAGCACCGAATTAATTAAAGATGGCATGTCCCTCAGCGGGCAAACTACCAGCAAAATAGACTCAATTACCAACCTCATCCATACGGTAGAATCTGAAGTCAGTGAAGTGATTGAAATGATAAACATTCAGAAGGGGTATTCCCAAGAGGTGGCCGATGAGATTTCAGAAACAAAGTATGTTTTTGATCAAGTAAACGAACTGATCCAGAGGCATATTGACGATGCGAGGGTCGTTGATGAGAAGCTGGAAGGCGCCATCTCGCAGGTTAAGGCAGTAAACTACTAAGTTTCCAAGAGGGGTCAATTATGAAAAAGAAAAAACAGAAGAAGCAGAGAGAAAAAGGGTCGCTGTTTTCATTTACAATTAGGAAGAAATTATTGCTCTCATTCATTATTATTCTATTAATTCCTTCCATTTCAATCGGATGCATATCCTATCAGAAGGCACATGATGAGATTAAAAACCAGATTGAGATGAGTGCAAATGAGAATGTAAAAATCCTTGACCAGTTTATTATGAACTTTATTAAACCCAAGATGGAGGATACAAATTATTTTTCCAAGCAGATCAAGAAGGATTTTTATACAGATGAAGTTTTAGATAAAACAACAAATGCCTTTAGCCAGTATAAAGAGCTCCATCCGGAGGCAGTCGCTATTTATGCTGGTTCTGAAGAGGGTGATTTAGTCATCTATCCGCGGGCAGATCTGCCTGCTGACTTCGATGCCACTACACGCCCCTGGTACCAGGGAGCCATGGAAGCAAAGGGAAAAGCCTTCATCACAGAGCCATATGTTGATGCTGTAAGCGGAAATATCCTAATTACAGTAGCCCAAAAGCTTGGCGACAGCTCTGGCGTTATCGGGATTGATTTAAGCCTGTCTGCTCTAAGCGAGCTATCCAATAACATTAAGATTGGGAAAGAAGGATATCCAGCTATCTTGAGTGCGGAGGGAAGCTTTTTAGTGCACCCGCAGGAGAAGCCAGGTACACAGGCAGAGGGAAGCTGGCTGCCGGAAGTCCTGGAAAAGGAAAAAGGGCAGGTAGAATATACTCTTGAAGGCGAAAAGAAGGAAATGCACTTTACCACCAATGGGCTGACAGGCATGAAGGTGCTTGGCACAATGAATCTGGAAGAAGTAACATCAGCCGTACAGCCTATCTTCATGTCGACGATTATATTCATAGCCATTTTCGTCCTTATAGGTGCACTTATTTCTTATTTTATTGTCCGCTCGATTACTCGCCCGCTCAATCAGCTGATTGCAGCAACAGATAAAGTCAGCGAAGGAGATCTGACCCAGAAGTTCGATGTGAAAAATAACGATGAAATCAGCAAACTGGGTATCAGCTTCAATAAAATGGTCCTTTCACTGCAGCAGCTTATTAACCATGTGAGCGAAAAAGCGGTTCACCTTGCTTCTTCATCAGAACAGCTGACGGCAAGCTCTGAGCAGAATAACATGGCAACAGAACAGGTGGCCAACTCCATTCAGGAAGTAGCATCTGCAACTGAGCAGCAGACAGAAAAAGTGAAAGAAAGCACTTCTGTTGTAAAAGAGATGTCAGGGCGCATTCAGCAAATCATGCTGAATACAAACGTTGTGGCCCAAACCGCTAATGAGACAAATGAAGTGGTAGTAAAAGGAAATGAAGCAATCGATCTTTCTACGAACCAAATGAAAAATATTAATTTAACAGTTTCTGAATTAGGTTCCATTGTTCATACGTTAGGGAAGCGCTCGGAGGAAATTGGCCAGATTGTCAATGTTATTTCCGAAATTGCCGCTCAGACGAATTTGCTCGCGCTTAATGCAGCCATTGAAGCAGCAAGAGCAGGCGAGCACGGAAGGGGATTTGCAGTTGTAGCCGATGAAGTCCGCAAGCTGGCGGAACAATCATCCAAATCGACGGAAAGCATCCGCGAACTGATCTCAACGATCCAAACGGATACAGGCAAAGCCATCTCTTCCATGGAAAAAGGAACAGCTGAAGTGGAAAAAGGAATTGACCTGGTTAACAATGCAGGAGATGCCTTCAGCCACATCCAGCAATTTGCCGACACCGTTTCGGGCCAGATTGCGGAAGTTTCCTCATCCATAAAGGACATGGCTGAAGGTGCCGACCAGGTGGTAGAACTCGTAAGCGCAATCGAAGAAATTGCCGCTGTCACCACAGCTGAAAGCCAGGATGTATCCGCTGCTACAGAAGAGCAGCTGGCGTCTATGGAAGAAATTGCGGCATCTGCTGCTTCACTTTCGGGAATGGCGGAGGAGCTGCTGGATTCTATTAAGAAGTTTAAAGTGAGTTAAATAGAAGGACCCGCCGGTTTGGCGGGTCTGTTTTTATGTGAACCCTGCAAAAAGAGCACGGAAACATACAAATAGATGCTTAGCCCTGCAAATAGGGCTGGAAATTCTGCAAATAGAATAGGTAATTTACAAATAGTTAGCTGGATTCTGCAAATAGATGAACTGCATAAGAACGGGAAACGGCTCGCTTAGTTGATTATGCAAATAGAACCGGGGATTCTGCAAATAAACCGGAGTATGCTGCAAATAGCAGGATGAATTCTGCAAATAAAACTGGAAAAGTACAAATACCAGGCTGCTACCTGCAAATAGACGAGAAGCAATAGATCGGGGATCAGTCTAGGATGATCAAATTGCAAATAGAATCTTAGATTTTGCAAAAAGAACTCGGAACTCGCAAATAGATTAGGCTTTCTGCAAATAGATATATTCCTCCCAAATAAAAAAAGCTGCAAAAGCGTATCCAGCGCTTTCGCAGCTCCTTTTAAGGAAAATAGATATCAAGACGATTCTTATCTCTCCGCATAATATAGTAATTTTGAAAATCCTCGCCTATCAATTTATTACGATATTTCTTCGAATTGATGGTTACGATCCTTTTTCTGTTTTTGATAAAGTAAATTGTCCCCTGGTAAACGTAAATCTCATTAAAGCTGATTCCATCCCGATCAATAAGCTCCTCTTCATAATAATAATTCAAAATGACATGCCTGTTCTTATAATCACACAAAATCGTCAGGTCCCTCACTTGTTTTTCCATACCCTCAAAACATACCCCCCGCATCCGCATTGATCGATAAATTGAGGGTCCACTTTATTTCCGAAGTATATGAGCAGTGCTTCAGTCAGATAGTTATCGGGATTACCTAACTCAGCTGGAGTGACTATATTGACATAATATCCTTTAGCTGTCTGGCTGACTGCCGCCATCGCATCGTTGATCAGAAGCTCCAAATCACTAGTGTATTTACCATGCTCAAGTGAAATAGACCAGTTCTTTTCCATATTAGCACCTCAATTCAGCCTGATTATAAATTAAATTATTGGGAAAATTTGTGAGGTTAATCACTGTTCAGGGGATTTTTCGTAAATTCGGTGTCTTTTATTTCTTTTAAAAGAAAGGTTCATCCTGGAGAGTAATCTTGAAGCCGTATAGGGGGAGGGTATATGGGTGAATGAGCGGAATTGCGAGTTGGTAATTGACGGCTTAATAAGCCGGAAGTAGTCTTGGATAGCTGCTTCATGTGCCAGGGGGGAGGAAAACAAACACTTTGGGCAGTGCCATTTCCCCCAATGGAAAATCATCGGAAGGGAAGTGCATTTAGGACAGCTAACACCAGTGAGAATTTCTTCAGCTGAAACATTGAAGTGCTCGAGAATCTCGGATTGTGCAGGGTTATGTTTTTTTAACAAAGTCCGGCATAGCTTCCGTATCTCTTTAGGGTCAGTTTTTTCTTGAGGGTACTTATTTTCAATGCCATTCATTTTGGATAAAAGGTGATGAGAGTGTAAGACTCTCTTAGATATTTGCAGCGGGTCTGTCTCTGCCTTAATAATGGTAGAAGGATGGCTGATTACAACTAAAAATTCCAGTGGAATATCAGGAAATCCATTAAGACCAAGCCAGTTTCTAAACTGATTCGTCTGATGCCGAGCTTGTGAAAGGGGGTCCGGAAATCCTTCCTCTTTATCATTTTGGATGCGGATGACCTGCTGGAAATGAGGGCTGAAAATCAAGGTTCCTGTCCAATTTTTAACTTCCAATATGAGTGCGGAATTTGCAGTGAGCAGCAATGCATCGATTTGAAAAAAATGCGATCCGTTTGATAACCTCAAATCATGAAAAATCCAATACTTTTTAGGTTCAAGAAAGCTTAAGTAATAAAATAATCTTTCTTCTCCCTTAAAACCCGCGTTTCTCTTTTTATATTCTGAGATTACTTTCTCACGGGCGGGATGATGTTCGGGGATTCTTCTTAACAACACTTCAAGCTGTAGGTTAATTTCGGGGACTTTCAGGCTTTTAATAATCAAGTGTGTCTCTCCTTTCAATGATAATTAGTTATTTTCGATATAAATGTCTATATACCCTCCTTATACGGGAGCCTATTTGCAAATTTTCGTGCTCTAATTGCAGAAACTTCCACTCTATTTGCGAGTGTTAGTCATAGGCTTTGCCTTAAATATTCTATTTGCAGGAATCAAGCGGCTATTTGCAATTTTCCCGTTTCTATTTGCAGAAAGTCCCCTTCTATTTGCAAAACCGCCAATCTATTTGCAAGTTCCACTGCCCAATTTGCAAAGTTCGCATTCGACAAGGGACGAGGGGACAGTTAACCTGTCCCCATGTCCCGATCAAAAAGAACAGCCGCATCCGCAGCTGCCCCGAATAAGTTATTCATTTTGACCGTAGCTGATCAAGTTCGTGAAAATGCGGTAGCCTCCCGGAACCTGGCCTTGAATTTGGCGATAGAATACCAGGTTGGTATAAAGGTAGGTGCCTTCTCCGTAATCGGCCATGAGGATGCCGCCATCAAATGGCTCCTCGTTAGGATCCCCCATGCGCACGAAGGTTTCAAAGCGGTTATCCCACTGCATTGGATAGTATAATCCTCTTTCCTGAATCCAGTTGGCCCAGTCGTCTTGAGTGATGCTATTTGGATAGTTGAAGAGCGACGATTCAGGCTGCAGAACGGTAACAGGTGCATTTTCATCGGTTACCCTCCACTTGATGGATGGGTTTCCGATGGTCAGCGGGTATGGAGCAGTGCCTTCCGTCACCCAGCCATCGTTCGGCTTATGGTATTGGACCACCATATGCCCGCCATTTGCGACGTATTCTTTTAAACGTTCATTATTTGCTGTTAAGTCTTCACGTGAAAGGTAGGCACGGATACCAACAATGATTGTATCGTATTGGCTTAAGTCCCCTGAAGCAAGATCGGTCTCAGTAAGCTTTGTCACATCAAGTCCTGCATTGGACAAGTAATCTGCCACTTTATCAAAACCGCTTTCAATGTAGCCGACCTTTAACCCTTCTGGTGCCAGCAATTCAAAGGCTACTCCATTGACCTGGGCTGGATACAGGTAATAAAATGTTCCGATATGGTCATATTGAATTTCTTGAACTGTTGAATCAAAGGTCTTTCCATTTACAGCTGCCTCGGCGGATAGTTTAAAGTCGCCTTCCAGAATATCCGCAGGCGGGCTCAGTGTAAAGGTAACCTCTTTTTCCTCCAATGAAGCTCCGAAGTTAACTTCTGCTTTTTCCGGGCTTACTGACCAGCCTTCCGGAACATTTAAGGATACGGAAGCCTGTGCAGCTCCTTCACGGTAATTTTTCACTTTTACATTGACAGGCACTTCTTCCTGAACGTCAGCGGTATTAATAACCAGATCTTCAGGAGAAAGAGTAAGGCCAACGTCCGGCAGAACGGCAATGGTGCCATCCAAATCAGTAACAGTCACTGTCTTTGCACCGGCAGATCCATAGCTGACCTTTGCCTGTATGGCAGGGGTTTCGTATGCGTGATAATACGCTGCATCACCTGGAACTTGAACCTTAAAGGTAACTTCAGCCATTTTACCGGGTGCAAGGTCAGCTGCCTTGGATTTATTAGAAACCTCCCAGCCCTCAGGAGTGATCAGTTCAACATCAGCTTTCTTCAGCTTCTGACTGCTATTATTGGTTAACGTGACAGTAACAGACGTTTTCTGCCCTTTTGTCAGGATGTTGGACTCCGCCTGTGCATTAATCTCAAGGTCGGAGGATACAAGGCTCACATTCAGCAGCTGTTCTTTTTTCACTTCAAGCTTATGAAGCAGATCTGACTTCAGCTGGGAATCAAGCTTGGATTTCTGCGTTTTCTTTTCTAAACGGTCTGCTTCTTTTAATGCTTGCTGCGTTTTGCTGAATACCTGGCTATGGCTGGGATAGCTGGAGATAATTCTGTCCAGGCTTTTTTGGAATTTTGTAAAGTGCACCTGCAATGCTTTTTCTTTCTTAGGGAGCGTTTTTGCCCATTCGTTAAAATCATATGGGATACCGGCAAAAAGATCATTGCTGCCATTTGTTTCTACTGCGCTATCCACTAACTCCAAATCTGTTTGTCTTGGGGCGACAGGGATGTCATTTCCCATTCCCTGGCTTTTGTGCATATAGCGTGATTCCTCGCCGATTTGCGGATAGGACATGCCATAGATAGGATCAAACATGCCGATTTCAATCGATGTATCGGCTGTATCTTTACTTTCTGCCGGCAAATAAAACTTTTTAGTCTGCCAGACGGATAATCCTTCTTTTAATTGTTCAGGAAAAACGTTAGGATCTGCGGCATCTTTGAAGGCTTCCTGGCTGAGAATGGTCATTGTGCGGTGGTGTCCGTGCTGGGTATCCGAGTCTCTGAAGGATGGCATGATAATATCCGGCTGGTAAGTACGAATAAATCGGATTAATCTTTCATAAGTAAGGTCCTTGCCCCAGTGGCTTAGAGTTTCATCCTTTGTCTTGGAAAAGCCGAAATCATAGATGGTATCAGAGGTTGTTTCACTTAAATGGTAGGCCTTAACTCCGGTGATCTTCGCTGCTTCAATCATTTCGCGGGAGCGGATAATTCCAAGGCCGTTCCCAAGCTCCTGACCGATTTCATTCTGGCCGCCCTCGCCGCGGTTGGCAATCAGGCTTGAAGTTTTTACCCCAAGTCCTCGTGATAGGTAAGCAAGAAAGTCACTGCGCTCATCGTCAGGGTGTGCGCCTGTATTCAAAAAGCTGACCGTTGTGTCCAGCGGCTTCACTGCACTCCACAGGTCGGGGTCATGCTCTTCTGACTGGGCACTTCCGCTGAGAGGAAGAAGGGAGAGAATTAAAACTAAGGACAAAAAGTAAACAAAGATTTTTTTCAATTTGTGTAACCCCTTTCAAAATGGTTTAACAGCGCTCCTCTTACACTCCTTTCATCATAGGTCTAAAGCAGGTTAGTTAAACGTCCTAACTAACTACTGGCAACAACCCGCCTAATAAATTTCATAATAGGGTAAATCTGTTAATAATTCAATATTCTAAAAATTAATTATATTAAAATCCTCCTTTAGTCATATAAATAATCATAATTATCATAAAATTAAAAATAGTGGGTTGTAAACGATTACCAGGTAGGTTATATTGAAGTTAATTAGTAATATTTACTAACCAAATCAATTAAGGCCGTGATGTGATGAATTTTAATGGGACACCGATGCAAATGAAATCAATCAATAAAAAGAGAGTACTTCAATGGATTCAGGAAAATTCACCGACTTCAAGGGCCGAGATTGCTGCGAAGATTTCCATAAGCAAGCCGACTGTTTCTTTGCTGGTAGATGAATTGATAGGGGAAAAGTGGGTGTATGAAAAGGGGATAGGCGAATCGTCTTCACAAGGCGGAAGGAGACCGATACATCTTTATTTCAACGAAAAAGCGGCTTATGTAATCGGAACAGATATCGGCGGCACGAAAGTAAAGATAGTCATTAGCGATCTCGGAGGCAACATTGTCCATTCCAGCAGTTTTTCAACCTGTCAATTTTTAGAATCTGGACTTTTAAAACAAATCGCCAAAGATGTACAGTCCATGCTGGATGAATGCCAAATCCCATTTGAACAGGTGCTTGGAATGGGAGCAGGGGTTCCGGGGATTACACAAACATCCAGCGGAGTCGTCCTGGAAGCACCGAGCCTCAACTGGATTCGATACCCGTTCTTAACGGAAGCAAATAAATACTTCTCTTTCCCGGTTCATGTGGACAATGATGTGAATGTTGCAGCACTTGGGGAACAATGGCTCGGAAACGCAAAGAATAAACAGAATGTTCTGTTTATGGCGGTCGGAACAGGGATTGGAAGCGGAATTATTATCAATAATCAGCTGTACCGCGGGTATTCAAATGCTGCTGGCGAGATGGGCTATATGGTAACGGATAAAACAGATATGAAAAAAGACTTTAAGCCAATCTTTCACCGCTACGGTTATTTGGAAAGCGTTGCCGGCGGAAAATCCATCGGGAAAAAACTGACGGAAGTCATTCAGCAGAATTCGGACCACCCTGCCTACTCTCAGGCAATAAAGGGCGAACTGCCGGGGGAAATGGCCTTTGCGCTTGCAAAAAAAGGCGACAAGTTAGCCATTGAGGTCATTGAAGAAGCCATTGAACATTTGGCCTATGGAATCATTAATGCCGCGAGCTTATTGAATCCTGAAGTCATTATTTTAGGAGGTGGTGTTCTAAAATCATCTGATTACATTTTGCCTAAATTGGACAGGATCGTGAATCACTATCTTCCAAGTTCAGTAGAATTAAAGACTTCAAGATTAGGTGATAATGCGGGAGTCCTTGGTGCTGTTTCACTCTTTTTGCGGGAGCATGAAAGTATTATCAAATTTTCTTAATGAGGGGGATTTTTCAAATGAAAAATAAGAAAAGGGCATCGATTTTAACCACTTTATCCATTTCGGCTGCACTAATGCTTTCAGCTTGCAGTTCTGAACAGGGATCCAGCTCAAGCTCTGAGAATGAGCAGGGAGAGAAAGAGAATAAGCTGGAAGAAAAGGTAGTTATCTATTCACCGCATGGAAAGGATATTCTATCAAAGTTTGAACAGCAATTCGAGGAAAAATATCAGATTGATGTGGAATGGCTTGATATGGGATCACAGGAAATCCTGGACCGGATCCGCTCCGAGAAAAACAATCCACAGGCTGATGTCTGGTGGGGAGCGCCATCTGTAAACTTCGATCAGGCAAAGGATGAAGGACTGTTAAAGCCATATGAGCCTTCATATGCAGGAAGTCTGGCAGAAGGCTTCCACGATCCTGAGTGGCACTGGTCCGGAACAAGCCAAACACCGGAAGTCATTATGTATAACAGCAAAGAATTATCAGAAGATGAAGCGCCTAAAGACTGGGATGAGCTTCTTGATCCGAAGTGGAAGGATGAAATCATCATCCGCTACCCGCTGGCATCGGGAACGATGAGAACGATCTTTTCAGCCATGATTTACCGCGACTTTAAGGACTCCAGCGATACAGCGGCCGGTTACGAATGGCTTGAAAAATTGGATGCCAACACGAAAGAATACGCAGCAAACCCTGAAATGATGTACAACAAGGTAGCCAAAGGGGAAGGAAAGCTATCTGTCTGGGCAATGCCTGACGTTGTCATGTTAAAGGAAAATAAAAATTACCCATTTGAATTCATCATTCCGGAAAGCGGAACACCAGTCCTGACAGAAGGGATTGCTGTTGTGAATGATGCTCCGCATCCAAAGGCGGCTGAAGCATTCTATGAGTTTGTCAACACACCTGAAGCAGCCAAAATCCTTGCTGAGGAATTTTACCGCATTCCAACAAGGGATGATGTGGAAGGGCTCCCTGAATGGATTACAGAAACAGAGATTAAGAGCATGGATATTGACTGGAAGGTATTCCAGGAGAACAGCGACAGCTGGATGAAGTATTGGGATGAAAACATTAAGAGCGGAGAAAAAGAAATTAAAGAATAGGAAGTGTAATAGGTATGGCGTCCATAAAAATAGATAATGTCCAAAAAGCCTTTGGAAAGGTTATTGCAGTCGATCATTTAAATCTGGATATAAAGGATGGGGAATTCTTCACCTTCCTTGGACCAAGTGGGTGCGGAAAGACAACCACACTGCGGATGATTGCTGGATTCTATTATCCTACTAAAGGTGTTGTCCGTTTCGGCGATAAGGATATGACGCGTGTACCTCCTGAAAAGAGAAATACGGGCATGGTTTTCCAAAACTATGCCCTTTTTCCTCACATGACGGTGTTTGAAAATGTCGCTTTTGGATTAAGGGTCAGGAAACTTGGCTCCAAGGAGCTCAATATAAAAGTAAAGGATGTATTGCAAAAGGTGAGGCTTGAGCAATACGCCGATCGTCAGGTGAGCCAGTTAAGCGGAGGTCAGCAGCAACGTGTCGCGCTGGCAAGGGCATTGGTGATTGAACCGGAGATTTTGCTCCTGGATGAGCCACTCAGCAACCTGGATGCCAAGCTGCGGGATGAAATGAGAAGCGAAATACTGAGATTGCAAAAGGATTATAATATCACCACCATCTATGTTACCCATGATCAGGCAGAAGCTTTATCCATGAGCGATCGGATTGCGGTATTTAACTTTGGGGTCTGCCACCAGGTGGGAACACCCTCAGAAATCTATAATGAACCAGCCAATGATTTCGTAGCGGGTTTTATTGGAGAAATCAATCTGCTGCCTGTGAAGATCAGCAGGATAGAAGATGAACACATTCTGGTACATGTGCAGAACGATGAAAGTGCCAATGGGATTTTCGTCCGAAATGCCCCATTTAATTATAATCAGGAAAACAAAGGGAACCTGGCATTATCCATTCGTCCTGAATCTATTAAAATACTGGAAAAAGAGACAGAAGGGAAAAATATCTTCAAAGGAATGGTTGAGGAAGTCCATTTTTTTGGCTCCCTCATCAATGTTGTGGTCAGGGCTGCAGGCCTTAAGCTTCAGGTGAATGCCCTGAATAGCGGCTTATCCAGAAGCCTGCAGGAGGGTGCAGAGATTTGGGTGGAATTGCCTGAAGAGCAGATGCGGATCATTCCTGTGGTGACAGGTGATGCATCATGATTAAAAATCGGGATACGAGGCTGACCCTGCTCCTTCTTATTCCGGTCCTGCTGGTTCTCATAGCTTATGTTTTATACCCCTCTTTACGGACCATAATGGAAAGTCTGCAGAAAGACGGAAGCATGAACTTCGGGAATTACAGTGATTTTTTTACCCAGGAATCGAAGACCAATCTGGAGGCCCTGTGGAATTCTGTATATATTTCGATATTAAGTGTCCTGGTCAGTGCGCTGATCGGCATCCCGCTGGCATTCATTTTCATCCGGTATGATTTTCCGGGCAGAGGCTTCTTTGCATCGGCTGCCATCATGCCGATCGTCCTGCCGTCACTGGTAGGAGTAATGGCGTTCATGTTCCTGTATGGGGAAACCGGATTGATACCCAATGCCATTAAAGACTTATTCGGGCTGGATGAAGTCCCTTTCAAAATAGGCGGCATATCAGGCATTTTGATTGTCCATGCATATACTATGTATGTGTATTTCTATATGACTGTTTCATCAGCCATTAATAAAATTGATCCATCCCTTGAAGAAGCTGCATACAACCTGGGGGCCACCCGGTTTAAAGTGTTCTGGAAAGTAACCTTTCCATTATTGACACCGGCTATTGTTGCAGCATCATTATTGGTGTTTATGATCTCGATGGCATCCTTCAGTGCGCCGTTTCTGCTTGCAGGCGGATTCAGGGTGCTTAGCCTGCAGATCTATTTTTCGAAAATTAATGGCGATATGGAAGTGGCCGCCACGCAATCGGTTATTTTATCGGTTGTATCGATCAGCTTCCTGCTGTTTATGCGCTGGTACCAAAACCGCAAGGATTACCGGATGGCATCTAAAGGGATTGGCGCCCATCGCAGTGAAGTGAATAATCCTGTTTTGAAGTGGATACTGGTCTTTACAGGAATCGTGGGAGTCATCATTCTGCTGCTTCCGCATTTCACGATTCTCCTATTATCGCTCGTGCCGGACGGAACGTGGACATGGCAGACCTATCCATCGGTATTTAATTTTGAAAACTACCGTTTATTGTTCCAGGATCCGAACATATTCAAGCCATTGAAAAATAGCTTGCTCCTGTCGGTTATTGCTACAGCCGGGAATCTGGTCTTTGGGGTATTGGCATCCTATGTACTCGTTAAACGGAAATTTGTCGGAAAAAGCTTTGTGGATATTTTAGTTATGATTCCATGGGCATTGCCGGCTACCGTTATCGGGATGAATTTGATTTTTGCTTTTAATGAGCCAACCATCTTCTCGTTTGGCAATATTCTCGTCGGCACATTCTGGATTTTGCCTCTGGCCTATTTTATCCGCCATATTCCATTAGTCGTCAGATCCACCAATGCTGTATTGGAGCAATTGGATGATTCCATAGAAGAAGCCTCAAGAAGCCTTGGGGCAAAGTGGTTCTATACGTTCAGAAAAGTAATCCTTCCGATTATTATGCCAGGGGTTTTATCAGGGACATTACTGGCTTTTGTGGAGTCTGTCGGTGAATTTCCTACTTCTGTATTGCTGTACACTCTTTCAAACCGCCCTATTTCCATCGAGATTATGAATCAGCTGAGAATGTTCAATATGGGCCAGGCGGCAGCTTACGGTATGATCCAGATTACTTTAATCGCACTGGTTCTGTTCATATCAAACAAGTTTTTTGGAGTTAAGGCTGAAAAATCATTGTCTTAAAAAGGAGTTGAAAAGATGAGCAAATTAGAAGAGTTTATTAAAAATGAAGGCCATGCCTTTCCCGGCAAAACATATGCAGAAGAACTGCTGATGCCCGTTTTTAATGATCAGCGGGACTATCTGTTCCATGTCATGTTCGATATTCATCGGGCACATGTGATCATGCTGGCGGAAAAGGGGATCATTCCTGAAGAAGAATCAAAAACCATGCTGGAAGGCATCAATAAAGTGGCCATGTCAGATACCGGTTCAATATCGTATCAGCCTCAATTTGAAGATCTCTTTTTTATGATGGAAGCGAAAATTGGAGAAGTGATCGGCGATGAATTGGCCGGGAAAATCCATATTGCCCGGAGCCGGAATGATATGGGCATTGCCATGTACAGACTGGTCCTAAGAGAACATCTGCTGCAGCTTCTGGGTAGTGCCTATCAGCTTAGTGAGGCATTGCTGGAGCAGGCTGAAGAGCATAATGAAACCTATATGACCGGCTATACCCATACACAGCCGGCCCAGCCGACCACTTTAGGGCATTATCTACTCGCTGTCTATGATGTCCTCCAGAGGGATATTAAACGGCTGTGGGCTGCCTATAAAACCGTTAACAAATCCTCGCTCGGTGCAGCTGCCCTTACTACGACCGGCTTTCCGATTTGCAGGGATCGCACCCGTGACTTATTGGGGTTTGAAGGAATTATTGAAAACTCGTATGACTCGATTGCGGGAGCCGATTACCTGCTGGAAACCTCATCGGCCCTGATGACCTGCATGGTGAATACAGGCAGATGGATTCAGGATTTCCTTCAGCATGTAACACGAGAGTTTGGCACCTTCCAGGTGGCGGATCCTTACGTGCAGGTGAGCAGCATTATGCCTCAAAAAAGGAACCCGGTTTCAATTGAGCATTCCAGATCCATTGCGAGCAGCGCCTACGGTGAAGCATATGCAGCCATGAACATGGTTCATAATACGCCATTTGGGGATATCGTTGATACAGAAGATGATCTGCAGCCTCATTTGTATCGTGCTTTTACCAATGCCAATCGGGTATTAAAGCTGATGTACGCCGTGATTGCCACATTAAAAGTCAATAAAGACCATGCGAAAGAAATGGCAAAAAAGTCGTGCATCACGATCACCGAACTGGCTGACACCCTGGCAAGAGACTACAGCATCCCATTCCGGAAGGCCCACTCCATTGCCAGCTATATTTCAAAACAAACGGTGAAGGATCAGAAAGAACTGTGCGACTGGAAAGTAGCGGACGTGAATGAAGTCATTCGGGGATATGTTCCCGTTTCCCTGACAGAGGAAGAGTGGAAGAAAATCATTTCTCCTGAATACTTTGTGAAGATCCGCAGCCTCCAGGGAGGACCAAATCCGGATGAGGTCTCGAGAATGATCAAGGATCGGAATGAAACCCTCACAGGGGATCTGCTGAGCTATGAGGGGACTGTGAGAGGGCTTAAGGAGAAGCGGGAGAATTTGATTAACTTTAGGTTTTGACTAGTGTTTTTTTATAAAGCGAAATTCGCCAATTGCGAGTTCGCTTTTTTTATTTCTCTGCTAATATGAGTCCAACTCTTGCAAAAATACCCTTACAGAATTCGGACTTCATTTTCTGTAATACAGGAGTATAATACCTATTAAGCAGACAATTCGATGAATTTAGAGTCTGACTTTTTGCAAACTTACTATTTAGAATCAGTTAAAGGAGGAGCGCTCCCGATGATTCTTGACCAGCGCTGCATGGCGATTTTGACGAAAATGGTCCATGCGCCTTCACATGTTTCTCCGCAGGAGCTAATGGAAGAATTACAGATTTCCAAGCGGACTGTTTATTATGATGTTGAAAAAATTAATAGCTGGCTGAAAAACCAGGGTTTAGATGAGCTGAAGTATGTCCGGGCTGCTGGATTTTTTCTCGATGAAGAAGAAAAGCAGCAGATTAAACAGCGGCTGCATTCATTTGATAAAGCTGCCGGTTATGAGTTTTCACGAAAAGAAAGAATGGTCTGGACTGCCATCCTCATCCTGACCCGCGAGAAAACCATTTATCTGCAGGATCTGATGGATAAGCTGGGTGTCAGCAGGAGTACGCTTCTGGCAGATATCAAGGAATTAAAAAGCAGCTTAACCAGTTTAAGGTTCAGTTGAATTTCCATAAACCTTCTGGCTACTATATTGCCGGCGATGAGCAGGATAAACGGAAAATGCTGATTTACTGCTTAACACAGGTTTTAACCAATCGAGGGTGGAACGATTTATTATCCGAAGTTCAGTTAACCATCCAGGACACGCCGGGCCTGTCGCATGAAATGTTTCAGCGTACGGATTTAGAAACGATCTATGAGATTCTGAATGAAAGTGAATCCTATTCCGGTGTTCATTACACAGATGAAGTGATGGAGACGCTAAGCGCCCATATATTTATGCTCATCAAAAGGTTTAGCCAGGGGAAATACATTAAGATGGATCCTGTTGAAAAACAGGTCATTAAAGAATCGAAAGAGTACAATGCTGCTCGATTTATTTGCAGGAAAATTGAAAGCGGTTTCCAGCTTGAGGTTCCTGACGATGAAGCCTGCTATCTTGCAACCTACCTGTTAGGTGCGAAAATAAGCGACTATGATACACATGAGCTGGAAAACCAGGACCTTGATATCCTCAAATCAATGGCAGTAAGAATGGTCGATGATTTTCAAAAATATGCCTGTGTGTTTTTTCAAAATCGGAAGGATCTTGAACGGAATTTACTGATTCATTTAAAACCGGCTTATTTCCGAATCAAGTATGGGATTGAACTGGAGAATCCATTATCCAAATCTGTACAGGAGTCTTATCAGGATCTGTTTATTCTTACCAAAAAAGTGGTTCATCATTTTGAGTACGTACTAGGCAAAAAAGTATCGGATGATGAAGCGGCCTATATTGCGATGCACTTTGGAGGCTGGATTGATAAAGAAGGCGTAAGGGTGGAAGCCCGCAAAAAAGCGGCTGTGGTGTGTGCCAGCGGAATCGGCACGTCCCGAATCCTTCAGAAGCAAATTGAAGATCTCATGCCGTTTGTCGATGTGGCGAATGTATACACCGTCCGTGAATATGAGAAAGCGTCCCTGGCTGATTTGGACTTTGTCATTTCGACCACGCCAGTATCCCGGAAAAATGTACCGGTATTTATTGTAAATCCGATTCTTAACCCGTCCGAGAAGGAATCTCTGCTTAAGCAGGTTCAGGCATCAGAAAAAAGGCCGAAATCAGAAAACATAGAGGCATTGATGGACATTATCCGGAAGCATGCAGATATAAAAGACGAAAGCATGCTGATCCAGGAATTGAAAGCCTACCATCAATCGAATAAAGAAGCCAAAAGTGAGGTGGACCAAAAGCCAATGTTAAATGAAGTTTTAACTGCCGATAAAATTCAATTTGCAGATTATGCCCCAAGCTGGCAGGAAGCACTGCAAATGGCGTCACAGCCGTTATTGGCCGATCAATCCATCAGCCGGAATTACATTGATGCCATGATTGAAAACGTAAATGAAATGGGACCATATATCGTCATCGCGCCTGGAATTGCCCTTCCTCATGCCCGCCCTGAAGCTGGCGTGAACAAGCTGGGAATGAGCTTCCTGCAATTAAAGGAAAGCTGTGCTTTTTCGGAAAAGCCGGAGCATCAGGTAAGATTATTCTTTGTGCTGGCAGCCATCGATAATGAAACCCATTTAAAAGCATTATCCCAGCTTTCCAAAATGCTGTCTGACAGCGATAACCTTGAAAAGCTGCAGAATGTGGATACAGCAGCTGGCGTATTAGAAATTATTAATCAATATTCACAAGACTAAGGAGGAAATAAAAATGAAAAAAATTCTGGTAGTATGCGGAAACGGACTTGGAAGCAGCTTTATCGTAGAAATGAATGTGAAAACAGTTTTAAGCCAGCTGGGAGTGGAAGCAGACGTTTCACATACCGATTTAACAACGGCTAAATCTGAAAAAGCGGACATCTACCTGGGATCTAAGGACCTGATTTCCACTTTGGATGACGGAACAAGAACGATCATTGGCCTGACTAACATCCTAGACCAGAACGAGCTAAAAGCCGCATTGGAATCACATTTATCATAATAGAGAAAAAAAGAGCAGGCGATAGACCCGCCCGCTGAAAAATAAAAAGAACAAATACAGTATAACCTGAAAACTGGTTAGATGAAAGATAGATACAGAGGATTTAAAAGGAGGGGTAAACATGTTTGATTTTATCATGAATGATATACTGGGCACGCCCGCCATCCTGGTTGGTTTATTCGCCTTGTTTGGCTTGCTTTTGCAGAAGAAGGGAATTGCCGATGTTATATCAGGCACGCTTAAAACGATCATGGGCTTTCTCATCCTCAATGGAGGAGCAAGCATCTTAATAGGCTCACTTGATATTTTCGGAAAAATGTTTGAAAAAGCCTTTCATATTCAGGGCGTTATTCCGAACAACGAAGCCATCGTTGCGATCGCCCAGCAGACATTTGGGAAGGAAACCGCGATGATCATGCTTTTCGGGATGGTCATGAACATAATAATTGCCCGTTTTACACCATTTAAATATATTTTCCTAACCGGCCATCATACTTTATTCATGGCCTGCCTGATTTCAGCAGTATTTGCAACCGGCGGAGTGACAGGGCTTCCGCTGATCATTATCGGGTCTATTATTCTGGGATTATTAATGGTATTCATGCCTGCGCTTGTCCAGCCGTATGTACGCGAGATCACTGGCAATGACAGTATCGCTGTCGGCCACTTTGGATCTTTCGGCTACTTTGTTTCCGGCTTTATTGGAAAGCGTGTAGGAGATAAATCCAAATCGACAGAGGATATCAAGGTGCCAAAATCACTTGGATTCCTGCGCGATACTTCGGTTGCGATGTCTTTGACAATGACGATTCTCTTCCTGGTTGTGGCGCCGATCGCCGGAAAAGGCTATGTAGAATCTGAATTGAGCGGCGGAGTTAACTTCCTTGTATTCTCGCTCATGCAGGCCATTACGTTTGCAGCTGGTGTATATGTGGTCCTTGCCGGTGTGCGGATGCTGATTGCAGAAATCGTACCAGCTTTTAAAGGGATCGCTGATAAAGTGGTAAAAGATGCGAAGCCTGCCCTTGATTGTCCGGCAGTGTTCCCTTTTGCACCTAATGCAGTTATTATCGGATTCCTATTCAGCTTCGTAGCTGGCTTGCTCTCCATGTTCCTTCTTCCATTATTCGGCCTGAAAATAATTGTACCAGGCCTGATTCCGCACTTCTTCACAGGTGCGGCGGCAGGGGTATTCGGAAATGCAACCGGAGGCAGACGTGGAGCGATGATCGGTTCATTTGCCAACGGTCTATTAATCTCTTTCCTTCCGGCCTTATTGCTTCCGGTTCTTGGGTCACTTGGATTTGAAGGAACTACCTTTGGAGACTCGGACTTTGGGGTCGTGGGGATTTTATTGAGCTTTTTGATTAAATTATTTTCATAAAATGCTTTACCAAAAGGGATTTCACTTTCGGGTGGAATCCTTTTTGTCATTTGCTGTTCCTAATCATTTGTATTATTTTGTGAAAATTCAAAAATAAAATCACAACCTATTGATATATTTGGAAAATTGATTAATAATAATAAAAGGCAAAGAAAGCGCTTAACTAAAATGTACTATGATTATTATAAATAGGCTATAAACTATTATCTGAGACAAAAACGAAATCAGCTAAGATGGAACAAGGGGAGAGAACATGAAAGTAACCATATATGATGTGGCAAAAGAAGCGAATGTCTCAATTGCTACCGTTTCTAAAGTTATTAATAATACTGGAAGAATTGGAGAAAAAACAAAAAGAAAAGTTCTTGAGGTCATGGAACAGCTGGATTATCAGCCCAATATGATGGCTTCTGCATTAATGGGAAAGCAGACCAAGACAATTGGCCTCCTGATTCCGGATCTTGCTAATCCATTTTTCTCCGAGCTTGCACGCAGCATAGAGGACCGTGCACATGAATTTGGCTATAACCTTGTTATTTGCAGTACGGATTACCAAACAGAAAAGGAAAACAAATATCTTGCTCTTTTAAAAAGAAAAAGTGTGGATGGCTTCATTTTAGCATCTGGATTTGAGGATTTAAAAAAAGTTGAAGAATTGGTAAAAGACGATGTTCCCGTAGCAATAGTAGCACGTGATCTTCCAATGTTCTCAATAAATACGGTTGCATTAGATGATTTCATGGGCGGTTATTTGGCAGCCTCCCATTTAATAGAACTTGGCCATCAAAATATAGGTGTGATTGCCAGGGATGTCTGGAGCAACAGGGAAAGGCTGCGGGATTCAAGCAGGCATTAGAAGAGAGCAATTTAGAATTTACCCGGGAATTTGAATATATCAATGAGATTAGTCATGTTGAACCTGGGAAAATTATGACAACCAAATATCTTAAAGGCAAAAAACCGCCAACAGCTATTTTTGCATGCAACGATTTATTGGCAATCGGAGCAATCCAGGCAGTTAAAGAACAGGGGATGAGTGTGCCCGAGGATATTTCAGTTGTGGGTTTCGATAATACTCTTATTGCAACCATTGTAGAGCCTCCATTAACTACAGTTGCCCAGCCAATCCAGCATATGGGAAGAGAAGTACTGGATTTGATTGTTTCGATGATTAAAGGAGAAAAGAAAGAAAAGATGCGTTTGACATTACTACCATCTCTAGTTATCAGAAATTCTACAGCAAGAAATAGGAATAAAGACCTGAAAGAAAAATTAGAAAATTTATAAAAGTTATTGATTTTTTATAATATTATGAATAAAATAATATCAACACCGATTTTGATAAAGCGCTTAACTTAATTTATAGCTTCCGTGAAAACCAAGACAGTTGAAAAGTAATGGCTGCTTATTGAAAAGATTCTTCTAAGGCACAAAAAGGCCTTTGATCGTCGTGCAGACTATCCAAAAGGCCTTCCAGTATTTTTATTAGGAAAAATTTTTTATAGAAAAAAGTAAGCGCTTTAACAAAAGAGTTGTAATTTAAGAATTGGTCCGATTGATTTTATTTTTATAGAAAAAGGTAAGCGCTTACTGTACTGAAGGAGGAGAATGCAATGAAAGCACTTCTAAAAACAGAGCCAGGAGTTGGAAATATTGACCTTTTAGACATTAATGAACCCACTATGGGTTCAAATGAAGTGAAAATCGAAGTGAAGTATACGGGGATTTGCGGCACAGATTTACATATTTATCATGAAACCTTTAAAAGTTACCCGCCTGTCATTATAGGTCATGAATTCTCCGGGGTTGTAGCTGATACAGGAGAAAATATTACGAAGGTAAAGTCGGGAGATCGGGTAGTGGTGCTTGGATCAACTGCCGTTACATGCGGCACTTGTCATTACTGTAAAACAGGATATTACATGTTTTGTTCAGAACGGCGGGGAATGGGGCATGGAGTGGATGGCAGTTTTACGCAATATGCTGTAGTTCGAGAAGATATGGTTTATAAGATTCCTGAAAATGTAAGTCTTGAGGAGGCCGCATTATCGGAACCTCTCGCTTGTGCGGTTCAGGCCATTGAAGAGCTGACAAATATTCAAGTTGGCGATACCGTTTTATTATCCGGGCCAGGTCCTATTGGGCTCATCTGTTTGTCCTTGCTGGCTGTAAAAGGCTGTAAAGTCATTGTGGCAGGAACATCTGCAGATAAAATGAGGCTGGAAATCGCCAAAAAACTCGGAGCAGATGTTGTCGTTGATGTAATAGCTGAAGACCTGCAAACCATTGTGATGAGTCAAACGAATGGTATGGGTGCTGATGTAACGGTAGAATGTGCAGGTGCTGCCCCATCAATCAATAGCTGCCTTAAAGCTTTAAAAAAACGGGGCAAGCATATTCAAGTTGGCATAGCAGGCAAAGAAATCACAATGGATTTTGATATCATTTTGTACAAACAAATACAGCTATTTGGTTCTCTTGCACATTCCATGAAAACGTGGAATCGAGTCATGCAGATATTAGAACAAAAGAAAGTAAACCTTCAGCCAATCATTACCCATAAGCTTCCGCTGACACAATGGAAAGAAGCGTTTGATCTATGTGAACAAAAGCAATGCGGAAAGGTGCTTTTAAGCCATTCCTTATAAAGCTGATTTATATGCAATTTTATTTTGCGAAAGGAGGGAGCCAGATGCCAAAGACAAAATTGGCAGCGGGTGAGAAAGAAAGTGTTCTTATTCCGGAGACAATGAAGTCTGCCTATCTGCAAAGGCCTTTGGAAGTTAGTGTTGAAGAAGAAAGAGTCCCTGCTGTTACTGGTAAAGAAGTACTGGTCAAGGTAATGGCCGTTGGGATTTGCGGTTCGGATATTCATTATTTTGCTCACGGGCGCATTGGCAAAAGATATGTTCAGTATCCGCATGTACAGGGACACGAGTGTGCAGGAATCGTTGTGTCTATAGGTGAAGAAGTAACAAAATTTAAGGTTGGAGATCGTGTAGCTGTGGAACCGGGTGTTGCTTGTATGAACTGTGAATGGTGTAAAGAGGGAAGGTATAACCTATGTCCCGACGTACAATTTTTATCTACACCGCCGGTAAAAGGAGCTTTCGTTCAATATTTAAGACACCGGGAGGATTTTCTATTTCCAATTCCCGATTCTTTATCTTACGAAAATGCAACTCTTGCAGAGCCATTATCCGTATCGATCCATGCCGTAAAACGCGGAGGCTTAACTCCGGGTTCCACCGTAGCCATTACAGGTATGGGACCTGTTGGTCTGATGACCGTGATAGCGGCAAAAGCATTTGGTGCAAAGGAGATCATTGTCAGTGATATCGAGCCATTAAGATTGGAAACAGCCAAAAAATTTGGCGCTACAAAGATAGTCAACGCAGCAAATGAAGATCTGAATGCTGCCATTGAAGAGATAACCTCGGGCTTAGGCGTTGATATGTTTATAGAAACCTCTGGAAACGCTAAAGTATTACAATCATCAATTGAATCTGCAAAAAGAGGCGGCTCTGTTGTTGTTATCGGATTTCCGGCAATTGAAGAAGTGCCTCTCAACATCACATTAATGCTTCAAAAGGAAATCGATCTTTTTTCTGTCTATCGTTATACGAATACCTACCCTTTAGCCATCAGTCTGCTAGATACAATCGGCAGCAAGGTAGAACCCATTATTACAGATAAATATAAGCTTGAAGATATCCAGGAAGCAATGAACCAGGCTCATACAAATCGAAGCGGCAGTTTAAAAGTCATGGTATATCCCAATCATTTACAAGAGTAATAGAAGAATAGGATTTTAGAAATGGGAGTTATTTTTAGAGGAGTTAATTCTTCTAAAAGGCTCTTAAAATAAAAAAGGGGGATTTAAAATGAGAAAAGCATTGAAAGCGGCTTCACTGGCCACGATTTTATCTTTGGCTTTAGCGGGGTGCGGAGGGGGATCATCAGAAAAGAAACAGGCTAGTGCAGATTCAGCAGAAGGAAAGCAAACTGTACTCGAATTAAGTATTCCCGAGCCTGAGGGAGCAAAATTTGATGTAGCAGCAAAAGCCTTTAAAGAGGAGCTGGAGAACTTAACAGATGATCAAATGACGGTAAAAATACATTATAATAATGCGCTTGGCGGAGAAAGAGAAGTATTTGAATTAATGGGAATGGGTTCTCTGGATATGGCTATTCAATCTGCGGGTCCAATGGGAAACTGGGTTCCGGAATTTAATATGTTCGATCTGCCGTTCCTATTTGATAACCGGGAGCATGCACATGCAGTATTAGATGGAGAAATTGGAGATGAACTGGCTCAAAAATTTGAAGAGCAGACAAATGTTAAGGTTCTTGGCTGGGTGGAAAATGGTTTTGTGGCCACATCATCAAATAAAGCCATTAACAGCGTTGAAGATGTAAAAGGATTGAAGGTGCGTGTTCAGGAAAATGAGCTGCAAATTGATGCATGGAAGGCTTATGGTGCAGATGCAACACCAATGGCCTGGACGGAAGTATTTACTGGATTACAGCAAGGAGTTATTGATGGTCATTCCAACTCATTGGCAACCATCCAAACATCCAAGATTTTTGAAGTACAAACCCATGTAGCTCTTTTGGAAGACAGATATGCACCTGGCCCAATTTCTATAAGCAAAGCTACTTTTGAAAGTCTTACTCCAGATCAGCAGGACGCTGTATTAAAAGCAGCAGAACATGCAGAACCAATTGGAAGACAGGCAAATGAAGATAAAATAAATGAAGCAGCCAAATTCCTTAAAGATCAGGGATTGGAGCTGACAGAGCCGGATAAGGAATCCTTTAAAGCAAAAACCGATTCAGTCTATGAAAAGTGGGCGCCTAAAATTGGGGAAGAAATCATTGAAAAAGTAAAAAATCTGGATTATTAGGCTGCTGAGAGGGCAATGAGGAATTGAATTATTTGTTGCCCTCTTCATTTAAGGAGTTGATTAGATGAAGAGCATATCCGGATTGTATATTCGAACCATCGATATGCTGAACAAGTTTTTTGGCTATGCTTTGGCTTTTATTATGGCATTTATGACCATTATTATCTTTTGGCAGGTTATCGCACGCTACGTAGTCGGCTCTTCCTTGGCCTGGTCAGAGGAGCTTTCAAGATTTTTAATGATATATATGATCATGATCGGCGCCTCGCTTGCGCTTAGGGAGAACCAGCTCATATCCGTTGAAGTCGTGCCGGAAATGTTAAGGGGACGAGTCAAGAAATGGCTGACCGTTATAGTCCATCTCATTTCCATCATTTTTTATTCGGTCATTATCATGTTTGGATGGAAGGTAGCGCAAAGCTTTGGCAATCAAATTGCCCCTGGTACAGGAATATCAATGTTCTTTATCTACCTTTCTTTGCCGCTGGGAGGCATATTGCTTCTATTGAACTCCATCACATGTATTCTGGAAGAGTTCATAGAAAGAAAGGAGTGAAATGATGCTGCCTGTTTTCTTTATATCTCTATTCATCTTTATCTTTCTAAGTGTGCCGATCGCTTTCTCATTGGGGTTATCTACGGCATTAGGGGTTTGGATGCATGATACGCTGCCATTGGAAATAATTCCGCAGAGAATATTTGTTTCCATGAACTCGTTTCCATTAATGGCCATCCCGTTTTTTATTCTTGCAGGAAATTTGATGGGCGCTGGAAGCATGTCGAAGAGACTGGTTAATTTCGCAAGTGCTCTGGTGGGGCACTTTACTGGCGGATTAGCAATGGTGGCGATCGTTACATCCATGTTTTTTGCAGCTATTTCAGGATCTGGTGCCGCCACAACAGCGGCGATTGGTTCTATTCTCATCCCGGCTATGGTGGCAAGAGGTTATAAAATTGAGTATGCTGCGGCCAATCAGGCGGTAGCAGGTGCTTTAGGGATTATCATTCCGCCAAGTATTGCCATGATATTATACGGTGTCGCTGCGGAAGTTTCCATAGGGGACCTTTTTATCGCCGGAATCCTTCCGGGCTTATTAATTACTTTTTCGCTTCTGATCAGTGCGTATATCATCGCAAACCGCCGCGGATATGTTGGGGAGGAGAAGAAAAGCTTCCCTGATGTCCTCGTGTCGTTTAAGAAATCGTTTCTTGCCCTTCTAATGCCAATTATTGTGCTGGGGGGCATCTACTCAGGTGTGTTTACTCCGACAGAAGCATCAGTTATTGCAGTTGTTTACTCTTTTGTTGTCGGTTTCTTTATTTATCGGGATATTACTATTCAGCAGCTGGCTGATACCTTAAAGAAATCAGCCATCAGCAGTTCAATCATCATGATAGTAATTGGAACTGCCGGCTTGTTTGGCTTTTTCATCGAGATGAATGGCGTTCCGGGAATGATATATGGTTCAATATCCGATGTTGTTACCAATAAATATATTTTCCTTATTATCGTAAACATCATTCTGTTTATAGCAGGCATGTTCTTAGAAGGAGGAGCAGCGATCCTGATTTTTGTTCCGCTGTTACTGGGAACCGCAGTCAATCTGGGAATAGATCCAGTTCATTTTGGAGTCATCATGGTTTGTAATTTAGCGATTGGATTGGTAACCCCTCCTGTAGGGATTGATTTATTTGTTGTATCCCAGCTTACAAAACTATCAATTGTAAAAATTGGAAAAGCGGTAATTCCGTTAATTTTCATCTTGATTATCGATGTGCTTGTTATTTCATTTTTCCCGCCGCTTTCTACCTGGCTGCCTTCGCTATTAAAATAAAAAAATACAGTTATAAAAATAAAGCTAGACGCAAAATCCTAAGTTGCTAATAACAAGATAAGTTTCCTTATCTTGTTCATTTTTCACCATTTGGTAAAGCGCTTAACTAAATTAATAGAACAAAACCAAAAGGAGGATTTAAATGAATACCCCATTAAACGAAGAAAAATTAAGGTATTTAATTGAGAAGTCATCTAAAGCAAGACAACTAATTATTCAGACGGTGCATCACGCAGGAGCAGGGCATATAGGAGGGCCAATGTCTGCTTCAGATGTCCTTGTAAATTTGTATTTTAATGAAATGAATGTAAATCCGGATAACCCTGCAGATGAACAGAGAGATCGATTTGTACTATCAAAGGGGCATTCTGCGATTGGGCTCTATGCAGTTTTAGCACTTAGAGGATATTTTCCGACAGAGGAATTGCAAACCTTTGATTCATTAAATTCACGCTTGCAGGCCCATCCGGATATGAATACCCTTCCAGGTCTGGACATGTCAACAGGCTCGCTAGGTCAAGGGATTTCCGCAGCCGTCGGAATGGCCCTGGGTGCAAAACTTCAGAATAAAGAATTCCGCACATATTGCATGATTGGTGATGGTGAATCACAGGAAGGTCAGGTTTGGGAGGCAGCGGATATTGCTTCTAAATATAAATTGGATAATCTGGTCGTTATTCTCGACTTTAATAAGCTTCAGCAGTTTGGCTGGCAAGGTGAAGGAGCTTCGAGAGCAAATCCGGTAAATGAGCCAAAACAGCGCTGGGAAGCTTTTGGCTGGCATGTCATTGAGATAGATGGCCATAACCATCAGGAGATTAGTGAAGCTTTAAGTCATGCCAGAGAGGTAACAGGAAAACCGGTTATGATTATCGCTAACACGGTGAAAGGCAAGGGTGTTTCGTTTATGGAAGGAGATTATTTATGGCATTCAAGAATTCCGACAGATGAAGAGTTAAGCAGCGCATCAAAAGAACTGGAAATGGGGGTTCAATAATGAAAAGCTTACTGTCTAAAGATCAAGTTTCAATGAGGGATGTTTTTGGAGAAACACTGCTTAAATTATCTCTGGAGTCCGATAAGGTTTATGCGATTGATGGAGATTTGGCAAACTCAACCAAAATAGATGCTGTGGCAAAAGGGAATCCTGCTAGATTTCTGCAAATGGGCATCGCTGAACAGAATATGATGAGTGTGGCTGCTGGATTGGCTGCAACTGGTTTACAGCCCTGGGCTGCTACCTTTGCTGCATTTCTGTCAAAACGTGCCATTGATCAAATTCAAGTACAAATTGCTCAGCCAAAATTAGATGTGAAAATGATTGGAGCCTATAGCGGTTTGCTGACAGGGGTAACGGGAAAAACGCATCAATCCCTGGAGGATATCGCAATTTTTCGTTCATTAGCTAATATGGTTGTTCTCGCACCTGCAGACAGTACTGAAGTGGAAAAAATGATGGAGTTTGCACATAAATACGAAGGGCCTGTATATATGCGCCTTGCCCGTGACCCGTATCCAATCATATTTAATGAAGATTACCATTTTGAATTAGGTAAAGCGGTGCATTTAAAAGAAGGAACGGACATTACCATCATTTCTACAGGAACACAAACCAGCAGGTCTTTAGCTGCGGCAGAACAATTAGAAGCTGATGGAATCTCTGCAGCTGTGATTCATATGCCGACCATTAAGCCGCTTGATAAAGAAGCAATTGTTAAAGCTGCAGAAAATACAGGAGTTATTGTTACAGCAGAGGAGCATAGCATTTACGGCGGCCTTGGAAGTGCAGTGGCAGAGGTTTTGGTAGAAGAGAAACCGGTTCCCATGCTTCGTGTAGGTGTGAAAGATCTAAATTCAGAGTCAGCTAAAAATGATGATCTGCTGGAGAAGTACGAAATTTCATCCGGCCACATTGTCAAAAGAGTTAAAGAGGCATTGACGAAGAAAAATTCTTCAATTTAACCAAAGGATGGGAGAGGTAAAAGATGCAGACAAGTATTTTAAATGAAAAGCTATTCATTGATGGACAGTGGGTTCAATCGGAAAATACACACAAAGTATATAACAAATATACCGGAGAGCTCTTTTCAGAGATTGGCATAGCTGATGAAAAGCTGGTGGATCAAGCGGTTTCAGCTGCTGTATACGCACATAAAAATACCACATTTACCCCGGATTACCGCTATAAGGTGTTAATGCGTGCAGCAGAGCTGCTGCTGAGCCATGCCGAAGAATTCGCGCAAATTATTGCCAATGAAGGCGGCAAACCGATCACAGATGCAAGAGCTGAAGTGAATCGTTCAGCATCTACCTTTCAGATAGCAGCAGATGAAACCAAAAAGCTCGTGGGAGAAATTATCCCAAATTATAACGTGCAGGGCAGATTTCTATATACGGTAAAGAAGCCGGTTGGGGTTGTAGCTGCGATTACTCCCTTCAACTTTCCGTTAAATCTTGTTGCACATAAAGTTGCTCCGGCCTTGGCAGCGGGAAATCCAGTTATTCTTAAGCCGGCATCTGATACTGCGACAATTGCTATAAAACTATGTGAATTGTTAGAAAAGGCAGGAGTTCCCCGGGGTTACCTGCAGATTGTAGTAGGTAGCGGGGGGACAGTTGGTGAACAGCTCCTGAAGGATGAAAGGATTGCGCATTATACATTCACAGGTTCACCTGGGGTAGGCAAACATATACAGAAGACAATTGGATTAAGAAAAGCAACCTTAGAGCTGGGATCCAACTCCGCCACGATCGTTCATAGTGATGCGGATATTAATAAAGCTGCTGCCAAGCTTGCCAAAATGTCATTTGCACATGCCGGGCAAATATGCATTTCAGTTCAGAGGATTTTTGTTCAGAAATCTGTTAAAGAGAAGTTCCTTGAAAAGTTTTTGCAGGAAGTTTCCTATCTTAAGGTGGGGGATCCTTTGGATCCGAATACAAATGTTGGCCCAATGATCAATGTGAAGGAAGCTGAACGCATTGAGCAATGGGTGAAGGAAGCAGAAGAGGATGGAGCAGTAATATTAACCGGGGGAAAACGAGAAGGCAGTATTTTTTACCCGACCGTAGTGACAAATGTGAGAAAAGGGATGAAGGTTTCGGATGAAGAGGTGTTCGCACCTGTCGTGACCGTCTCAGAGTACGAAACAATTGAAGAAGCAATTGAGCTTGTGAATGACTCGAAGTATGGCCTGCAGGCCGGAATCTATACTTCCGATCTGAGTTTATCTTATAAAATTCCTTACATGCTTGAAGTAGGCGGTGTTGTTATTAATGATACTTGCTGCTTCAGGACGGATCAAATGCCTTATGGAGGCGTGAAAGAAAGTGGAAATGGCAAGGAAGGTCCGGCTTATGCCATACAAGAACTTGTGGAAACTGTGACGGTCGTTGTAAATCTTGAAGAATAATAAATAGGTTCATATAAAAATAGAAAGAGCTGATAAAATTGGACACATTTAAGATAGCAGTTATTCCAGGTGACGGCATTGGACCGGAAGTAATTGATGAAGGCGTCAAGATTATGAAAAAGGCCGCAGAGCTGGATGGCCGTTTGCAGCTCGAGTTTACGTATTTTCCTTGGGGCTGTGAATTTTATTTAAAGAATGGAAAGATGATGGATGAAGACGGGATTGACCAGTTAAAGTCTTTTGATGCCATCTATTTGGGGGCTGTCGGCTATCCGGGGGTGCCGGACCATATCTCTCTTTGGGATCTGCTCCTGAAAATCAGGAAGGAATTTGACCAGTATGTAAATATTCGGCCTATCACACTATTAAATGGTGCACCATGTCCGATTACTGGCGGAAATAAAGAAAACATCGATATGCTATTCATTCGTGAGAATAGTGAAGGTGAGTATGCAGGAGCGGGGGATTGGCTTTTTAAAGGCAAACCCGAGGAAGTCGTTTTACAGACAGGGGTCTTTTCCCGGAAAGGTACGGAGCGCATCATCCGGTATGCTTTTGAAACAGCGTCCAAAGCAGGGAAAACACTGACCAGCATAAGTAAAGGAAATGCACTTAATTATTCCATGGTATTTTGGGATCAAGTGTTTGAGCAGGTGAGCAAGGAATATCCCCATGTTCAAACCTATTCCTATCTTGTTGATGCAGCAGCTATGTACATGATTAAGGATCCTGCAAGGTTCGAGGTTGTTGTAACCTCCAATTTATTTGGAGATATTTTAACAGATTTGGGTGCAGCGCTGGGAGGCGGCATGGGGCTCGCTGCCGGAGCTAACATTAATCCTGAAAAAATGTTCCCGTCAATGTTTGAGCCAATTCATGGTTCAGCACCGGATATTGCAGGGAAAGGGATAGCCAACCCGCTGGCCGCAATTTGGTCAGCCAGCCAGCTGTTTGATTTTCTCGGCTTTACCGATATAGGAGAAAATCTGCTGGGCTGTATCGAAAAAACTTTGGAAGAGAAAAGAGTTCTTACTCCAGATCTTGGCGGATCTGCTTCCACTTCAGAAGTTGGTACGCGTGTAGCTGAAATTTTAACTGAAAGGACAATAGCACAATCATCGGTATAACATTCACGTGGAACTATAGAGAAAACAGCGCTTTTTCCGACAGCGCTGTTTTTCCTATTGAACATGCGCTGGTAAAACGGAGTAGATTGAACGCAGTTATCATAGCTGAAAAAGGAGACTTGCCGATGATTCAAAAGATAGCAGTTATTGGGGCTGGAACAATGGGGCATAGTATTGCCTTGAATTTTGCACTTTATGGCCTAAATGTAAATGTTTATGACCCAGAACGGAGCAGTATTGAGAAAGCCAGGGATGAGATTAATAGGCAGCTGGACTTATTGCTGGAAGTGGGAAATATAAATATCCAAAGTAAGATCGATGCGCTCAAGGGTATCCATTATTATACCAGCTTAAAAGAAACAGTAGCAGATAGAGAGTTTGTGGTAGAAGCCGTCCCTGAGAATCTGGAATTAAAACAGGATCTTTTTAAAAAATTAGATGATTATTGCCCTCCAAAGGCCATTTTAGCAAGCAACACTTCAAGCTTGGATTTGGAGACCATGATGGCAAAGGTAAGCGAAATGAGAAAAAAGAGAATCCTGTTAACTCATTGGTATAACCCTGCGCATATCATGCCCCTTGTGGAAATTTCGAATTTTGGCAATAACCTTAAAGAAGTGTATGAAGATGTGAAAAGCTTGCATATGTACATCGGCAAACAATGTATAGAAGTACTGCAAAACATTCCTGGTCTGGTGGCAAATCGGATCCAGCAGAGTGTGGCAAGAGAGGTATTCTCCCTGATGGAGCAGCACGCTGCATCTCCAGAGGATATTGAAAAAGCGTTAATGTTTGGTCCTGCATTCCGATACGCCACAACAGGGCAATTAATTATTGCAGATATGGGCGGATTGGATATATGGTGCACGGTAGGTGATAACTTGCTGAAGGATATGGAGAATAGGCAATGCGCAAGCCCTTTGCTAAGAGAAAAAACAGCTGAAGGAAAGCTGGGGTTAAAGTCAGGCGAAGGTTTTTTTAAATATCGAAAGGATGAAGCAGCGGAAATTAAGAAGCAGTTTAATAGAAAGCTCCTTCATCAGCTAAATGCTTCCCAATACTATATGAATCATATTAAATGAAAGGATGATTTTCTTGAAACTAATAACCTTTAAAGACAAGGACGGGACAATGAAAGCAGGGTGGATAAAGAAAGAACAAGTCTTTGATATGGAAAAAGCAAGCGGGGGTAAACTGCCTGGCTCAATGCTTGGTTTTCTGGAACAGTTTGAAGAAAACTATAAACTTGCCAGCCGTATTACCGGCAATGATCAATTGGGCACGTACAAGCTAGACGAAATTGAACTTCTAGCTCCTTTGCCAAACCCTAGAAGTGTGCGGGATTTTATGGCATTTGAAGGCCATGTCGCGACTATAGCAGCCAAAAATAAGCAAAAGGTTGTGCCGGAGTGGTATGAGATTCCAGTGTTTTACTTTACGAATCACCATGCCATTAAAGGGCCGAATCAGAAAATCCAGCGCCCAGCCCAATGCAGTGAGCTGGATTATGAATTGGAAATTGCCTGCATCATAGGCAGAGAAGGCAGAAATATAAGAGCTGAACAAGCTGATGATTATATAGCAGGGTACACCATTTTGAATGACTGGTCTGCACGGGATCTGCAAATGAAGGAAATGAAGGCGGGATTAGGGCCAGCCAAAGGCAAGGATTTTGCTACATCAATTGGGCCGTATATTGTGACAAAGGATGAACTGGAAGAATTCCGCGATGGCGACAGATTAAATCTGGAAATGACAGCTAGAGTTAATGGAAAGCAGCTATCTAAAGGAAACTTCAAACACATTCATCATTCATTTGGACAAATGATTGAGCGGGCATCCTCGGAGGCTGTCCTATATCCTGGAGATATCATTGGTTCAGGTACAGTCAGTACGGGCTGTATCCTTGAAATAGGAACGGATATTCAAGGTTGGCTTCAGCCTGGGGACGTAGTGGAACTTGAAATTACCGGCCTGGGTAAACTCACCAATGAAATTATTTAAGTATAGAAGCTATTCTATTTCGGTCTAAACTAGTTTTTGAGGAAGAGAGGAGATTTTGATGTATTTGAGTCAGCAAAATTTTAAATTTTCCATACCAACAGAAATTGTCTATGGCATGAATAGTGTTAAACATAAGCTTCCAGATACAATAAGAAGCCTTCAAAAAGCAAAGGTCTTTGTTGCCACTGATCCCGGGCTTCTTCATACAGGAATAATAGATGAGGTTACCTCATTATTAAATATGAACGGCATTGATACAGCAGTGTTTGCTGAGGTCGAGCCGAATCCCTATGCTCAGACTGTTATGAGGGGAGCACAGATATATAAACAGGAATCCTGCGAAATGATTCTTGCCATAGGGGGAGGAAGCCCCATGGACTTCGGAAAAGCTGTTAGTGCGATTGTTGCCCATGAAGGACACATCCTGGATTATCGCCGCGGCCAAAAGCACCTCCATCAAGATATTCCTATACTCATTGCTATTCCTACGACGGTTGGGACCGGTTCAGAGGTGACTCCCGTCTCGGTGATCACTGATCATGAGGCTGGCAGAAAATATGTAATCGCTTCTCCCATACTAGCACCAAAGGTGGCTTTTATCGATCCAAGTTTAACCACTTCTCTTCCGCGGCATGTCGTTTCTGCTACTGGAGTGGATGCTTTAGTGCATGCCATTGAGTCTTATACATCCCTTAAATCAAATCCGGTAACAGACGGATTAGCCTTTGAAGCCATTAAAATGATTAAGGAAAATTTGCCGGCAAGCTATGCGCATCCGGATAATCTTGAAGCCAGGGCACAAATACACCTGGCCAGCACAATGGCGGGTATATCATTTGGAATGGCTGGAGTAGCATTAGTCCATTCTTGCTCACATCCGATGTCGGCTTTATATCAGGTGCCTCATGGACTTGCGAATGCCATATTGCTGCCGCACATTATAGAACATAACTTAATAGCCAACTATGAAAAGTATGCCAATATTGCAAGGATTTTTGAACCGTCACTGATATTCGAGAATGATAGAAATGCTGCAGGGCAACTTGCTCCATTACTTAAAGAGTTTAATAAAGCTCTGGATATTCCAGATGATTTTAGCTATCTAAAGCTAGATTTTAAAGATGAAATGGTGGATCGCTTATCTATAGATGCCATGAATGATTTAGGCACGATTCCAAATAATCCCCGGAAAGCAGAAAAAGAAGATATTTGTAAAATTTATAAAAAAGTATTGCCGACGGCATTAAGTTTAGAGAAAATTCGGTTATATTAAATTATTAGAAGGATGCGAACCTATATCGTTTGCATCCATTTTTATTTTGATAGGCGATTTATTCTAAAGTATACAATGCAAATTTGCAAAGTTCACATTCGACAAAATTCGGGTGGTGCCTGTCACTAGGAAATTTCTCCAATTAAATGATAATATAGTAACGGGGAGGGTGATTTATGAGAAAGGTTCTGTATTTTGTTTTTACTGTCCTGGTTTTGGCCGCTTTGAGCGGATGCAATAAGGAAATTAAGCCGCAGGATCGCTTTTCGCAGTATGTGGAGCACTGGAATAAGCAGGAGTTTGAGAAGATGTATGAATTCCTGTCGAAGGATGCAAAGCAATCGATCAGCAAAAAGGATTTTGCAGCCCGTTATGAAAAGGTTTATAAGGATTTAGAGATAAATAATCTGAAGGTGGCATACAAGCCGGATATGGAAAAGGAATATAAAAAAGAAGAAAATGCAAGTTTTCCTTTTTCTGCAAGCATGGATAGTGCAGCCGGCAAGATAGAATTTACCCATGATGCCAAGCTTGTGAAGGAAGAAAAGGAAGAGGAAGACAATTGGTTTGTTGCCTGGGATACGACTTATATTTTCCCGGAGCTGGGGCAGGAGGATAAAATCAGTTATTCAACTGTTCCGGCGCAGCGCGGGGATGTTGTCGACCGGACAGGTGACCCGCTTGCTTTAAATGGCACCCTATACGAAATTGGTGTTGTTCCAGAACAAATGGGTGATCAAAAGGAGCAGACTATCAAAGGTTTGTCTTCAGCCCTGGGAATGTCTGAAGAGCAGATTAATAAAAGCCTGAATGCCAGCTGGGTGCAGCCGGGCTACTTTGTGCCTATTAAAAAGGTATCCCCGGATGATCAGGCAACGCTCAGCAAGGTCTTTGCGCTAAAAGGCGTGCTGAAACAGGATGTAAAAGGCAGAGTTTACCCTATGGGTGAATCAGCAGCCCATCTAATCGGTTATGTTGGACAGATTACAGCAGATGAAATGAAAGAGCGTGAAGGTTATTCAAGCACTGATATAATTGGAAAAAGAGGGCTTGAACAGGTCCTTGAGGAGCGCTTGAAGGGTTCGAACGGAATCAAAATCGGCATCCAGAAGAAAGACGGTTCTGAAGTGGTTCTCGCTGAAAAGCCGGTAGAGAACGGTGAAACTATTCAGCTTACCATCGACATGAACCTGCAGAGGTCACTCTACACAGAGCTGGGAGGAAAGCCGGGAACCGCAGCAGCGATTGATCCGGTTACCGGAAATACGCTGGCTCTCGTCAGTAGCCCGAGCTTTGACCCGAACCAGGCTTCACTTGGATTTACCGCGGATGAGTGGAAGGCAATTGAAGGCAATAAGGACATGCCGCTTCTGACGCGATTTAAGCAAACCTATGCGCCGGGTTCAGTGATGAAGCCGCTGACAGGGGCAGTCGGACTGACAGAAGGGACACTAACACTTGATGAAACGATTAAGGTTAGCGGCCTCCAATGGCAGAAGGACAGTTCATGGGGCGGCTATAAAGTCACCCGTGTCAAAGATCCGGGCGGGCCGGTTAACTTTGAAAAAGCAATGATGTATTCGGATAATATCTATTTTGCCCAGCAGGCGCTTGAACTGGGAAAAGAAAAGTTTTCAGCCGGGCTTAAGAAGTTCGCGTTCGAAGAGGAAATTCCATACGCATTCCCGCTTGAACAATCCAAGATTGGCGGCCTGGACACAGAAATCCTGCTGGCTGATTCCGGCTATGGCCAGGGCCAGGTGGAAATGAGCATTGTCCATCTTGCTGCTTCATATACACCTTTTATCAATAAAGGCTCCATGATCAAGCCTGTTCTCCTGGAAGAAGAGGAAAAAGGACAGGTGCTGAAAGAAGGCGTGATGAGCGAAGAAACTGCGAATACGGTGGCAGCCGCAATGGCTAAAGTCATTCAGGATCCCAGCGGAACCGGCCGTACGGCTTATATGAAAGATTACCCGCTGGCTGGGAAAACCGGAACCGCCGAGCTGAAGAAAAGTGCGGATGAAAAAGGCCAGGAGAATGGTCTGTTCGTTGCCTACAATCCGCAGTCTCCTAAGCTGCTCATTGCGATGATGATGGAGGGCGTTGAAAACAGCGGCGGATCGAAAGTGGTGGTGGAGAAAGTGAAGAAGGTATTTGAGGAGCATAAAGGGCGGTTTTAATAACCAATTAAAGAAGTAAAGAAAGTGTCTGTACCCTGATAGAGTACAGACACTTTTTTTGTGGCCTGGGTGGATTGAATAACATATACCATCGAACTATAAAGAGCTTTGTATAGCAAAATAAAGTAATCCGAACGCATAATTCCGGCTCATTTTAAACGGGACCCCAATTTATCAGTACCCCAATACTAAGCATGGCAACAGCGATGACACACCAAATCAGAAAGAGGGGCATCATCCATTTTGCCCATTTGATCCAAGGTACCCCGGCTACGGCAAGGCTGGCCATGAGTGGACCGGATGTCGGAAAGATACTATTGGTGAATCCATCTCCAAACTGGTAGGCTTGGACCGCAACTTGACGAGTGATGCCAATCATATCTGCCAAAGGTGCCAGGATTGGCATGGATATCATTGCTTGCCCGCTTCCGGATGGAACAAGGAAATTTAGAAGAGCATTGGATACAAACATGCCAATTGTCGCCAGTATGGGAGATAATCCTTCCAGAGGAATGGACAGAGCGTGAACAAATGTATCCAGGATGCTGGCGTTTTCCATGACGATAAGAATGGCTCTGGCAACGCCAATAATTAAAGCGCCGTATACAAGCTTTTGGCAGCCTTCCAAAAAGGTTAATGCAACTTGATTATAGTTCATACCCGCAATAACACCTGAAATAAGTCCAATAATAATAAAAAAGGCAGCCATGTGATCAATAGTCCATTTAAATTGAATGGTGGCAAAAATAAAAAATAGCAGTGAGAACCCTACAAAGCTGAGAATCAGTTTATGCCGGGCTGTAAAGGGGGCTTCAAGGTTATCGTCTAAAGAGGATGTTTCAATGGATACTCCGACCAGGCTTTTAGATGGATCTGCAAGGACCTTTTTGGCATATCGCCAGGTGTAGAGAATGGTTACACCCACAATCACAGCAAATGCTATAAGCCGTAGGGCCATTCCGGAGAATAAGGGGATATCGGCAATCGATTGCGCGATGCCAACTGTATAAGGATTCAGGAACCCGACATTAAAGCCGGCAAAAGTAGCCCCGAAAGTAATGGAAACTGCCACAAGCGCATCAAGCTTGAGAGCACGTGTGATAATAAGTCCGATGGCGACAAAAGGGATAACCGAATTGGCTACTGCCCCAACGGCTCCTCCCAATGCAAATAAGATAGATACACTAGCAATAAGCCAAAACTCTTTTCCCTGTGTCTTAGTAACGGCACGCAAAATGCCTGCTTTAATAGCGCCTGACCGTTCCACGACCTCAAAGGCTCCGCCTGCAAATAGAACAAGGAAAATCAGCCCTCCAGACTGAACCATTCCTTCCTGAAGTGCCAGGAATATATCCATAAAGCCAGTTGGATTGCCCTCTGTTTCTCCATATGTACCTGGTATGACTCGTTCTACCTCATCGACTAGTTCTCTTTCGAATGCTCCTGCCGGCACGAAGTATGTAGCTGCCACTGCCATTAATAAAACAGCGAAGAGGATGACATAAGTATCCGGCATCTCCCATTTTCTTTGCTGATTAGTTTCTAATCCTGTTTCTTGCGTCGTCTGTGGTTTCAATATTCTTAAATCCCTCCATTCGTTTTTTTCCTTTATACAATTGCAGTATTACCATGTAAAAGGAAGTTGCTGTCTATTATAAAGTTATATATATAATATTTCAAATTGTTAGAATTTATCAGGTTGATCCCATTGTAAATTTCAATCAAAAAGGCTCTGCATTTCTTCTATTAAATGAAATACTGCCGGTGTTAGATTTCGATTTTTCCAAAAGGCAATATAAACAGGCCTTTGGAGAAACCCTGAATTAATAGACCGGGTCACTAGATTTGGGTTGGAGTAATATTTAACATAGCTTTCCGGAAGGATAGCGATTCCAAGGCCGTGTTCAACCAGGCTGCAGGCTGTTTCTAAACGCTCAATTTCATATTTAATGGTTGGAGTGAGATTTTCATGATGAAATGCATTTAAAACATCATCTCTCGTCTGGAAGCCGGCTGTGCTGATAATAAAATCGTGTTCCGTAAGATCCTTCAATGATATGGAAACCTGATCATTAAGCTTGTCATCTTTATGCATGACCAAGAGCAGTTTTTCAATATAAATGGGAATAACCTCTATTTCATTGTTATGAATCAGCTGGTTTGTGATTGTTATATGCACATCATAATTGGAAAGAGACTCTATAACCTGTTTGTGGCCAAGCAGTTCTTTAAAATGTATTTCTATATTAGGATACCTTTTCTTAAATTGTTTTATTGTTTTTGGTATCCAGTATTTAGAAGACTCAATCAATCCGATTGAGATCATGCCGCTTCCTGTCTGCCTAATTTCCTCGAGATCCTTTAACATATACTCATGCCTTTTGATAAGATCCATGGCACGTGTATAGAAGATTTCTCCTGATTCGGTAAGAGTGAGGCTTCTCGTGTTCCTTTCCAAAAGCTGAATCCCAATTTCATTTTCTAATTTCATAATGCTGCTGCTTAAAGAAGGCTGGGAAATATGAAGTATTCCAGCTGCTTTAGAGAAATTTTTTTCCTGTACCACGGTAGTAAAATAACGAAGCTGCCGAAGATCCAATTGTATACACCTCTCATTTATAGCTAAAAACTATTAATATATATAAATTTGATATTGGTAATTATATATTAACTTAAATATACTTTTTATAGGATAAAAATTCAGAATTAATAAACAGCAGGAGGAATTATGTATATTAAGCCTTCGGGGAATCATTGGTGCGGAAGAATTGATAGTGAAACAGACCCGCTAAGTTATCGGGTTCATCAGCAGGTAAAATTGCTGGACCTAACTGCTGAAATTAAGGAAGCGGGAACTGGCAAATCGTTTGGCCTAATTGGCTTTAAGTGTGATGAAGGAGTTAGAAGGAATCAGGGCAGGAGAGGAGCGGCAAAAGCACCGGAAGAAGTTAGGCGGGCTATGGCAAAACTCCCCTGGCACCTGCCGATGAATGCAAAAGTGTTTGATGCAGGAGATATTGAATGTGTTGGGGAAAACATGGAAGACGCTCAGGATGAGCTCGGAAAATCCGTCTCCTTTCTATTAAAAAAAGGAGTAACTCCTTTCATTATAGGCGGCGGACATGAGACCTTTTATGGCCACTATCTCGGGGTCAGGGAGTACTTAGGAACTGATGCGCGTATTGGAATCATTAATATTGATGCACATTTTGATATGAGACAGTACGAGCAGCAGCCTTCCTCCGGAACGATGTTTAAGCAGATTTTGGATCAGGATCAAAATTGCGGATACTTAGCCGCTGGCATTCAAAAGCTGGGAAATACGGCAGCATTATTTGAGACAGCCCGCAAGTATAATGTGAGTTACATAGTAGAGGAGCAGCTGTCAGCCCCAGATCCTTCTGGTGTCTTAAAGCAGCTGGATGATTTTGCTGCAAAATATGACAATCTTATTCTCACTTTATGTACAGATGTCATTAATTCTTCTTTTGCTCCTGGAGTAAGTGCGCCTTCCCCATTTGGACTTGAACCGAAAAAAGTGCGGGAGTTAGTAAGGTATATTGTTTCAAAGGAGAAAACGATTTCCTTTGATGTGTGTGAAGTGAATCCTGATTTTGATAATGGAAATAAAACAATTGCATTAGCAGCACATTTCATAAAGGAAGGACTAATGAATTTTCATAAATAATCTAGGGGGTATAATATGGAATTGGCATTAAATAATGTTACCACCATCTTTTTGGCGGTTGCTTTACTCATAGGCGGAGGATTCCTGATTAATAAAGTTTCATTATTAAGACGGTTTTGCATTCCTGCACCAGTGGTTGGCGGTTTGTTATTTGCGATTATGGTAACTATATTAAAACAGACAGGGCTTGTAATAATAACATTAGATACTTCACTGCAGGGTTTATTCATGCTGGCCTTCTTCACGACGGTCGGGCTGGGAGCGAGCTTTCAGTTGGTAAAGCTCGGCGGGAAACTGCTGGTTATATATTGGCTTGCGTGCGGGGTATTGGCTTTATGCCAGAGTGTTATTGGAATTTCTCTGGCCAGTGTGTTGGGACTTGACCCTTTATTAGGAGTAATGGTTGGTGCTGTGTCCATGGAAGGGGGGCATGGAGCTGCCACTGCATTTGGCGGAACCATTGAGGAATTAGGAGTAAACTCTGCTCTTTCAGTGGGCCTTGCAGCAGCTACATTTGGGTTAATTGCTGGGGGCTTGGTCGGAGGACCTACAGTTAAATTTCTTATTACGAAGTACAAATTGAATCCATCAGAAGCTGATGCATCAGTAGAGGCTGCAGCGGCTAATGAAGACGCAACGAGGAGATCTGCCTTTGACTTCAATTCCCAACAATTTATGGTGCAGATCTTAATCATAACTTTTTGTATGGCTGCCGGTTCCTATTTGGGTGAGTTATTCTCCAGCGTTACTGGCTTTGTACTTCCCAGCTATGTTGGGGCAATGTTTGTAGCCGTTATCGTCAGGAATATTCTGGATAGTTTTAATAAAAGCATTGTGGATATGAAAGGTATTAGCTTAATTGGTGATGTAACGCTTGGCATTTTCCTTTCCATGGCTTTAATGAGCATTAAGCTTTGGGAAGTGGCGGGTTTAGCACTTCCAATGTTAATTATTGTTTTAATCCAAGTTGTATTCATTGTGGCTGCAGGAGTATTTGTTCTGTTTAAGTTACTGGGGAAAGATTATGATGCTGCTGTTATGGTGGGAGGCTTCACTGGTCATGGCCTTGGAGCCACTCCGAATGCAATGGCCAATATGGGTGCCATTACTGAACGCTTTGGTCCATCCCCAAAAGCCTTTCTAATTGTGCCAATTGTTGGGGCGTTCCTTATCGATGTATTCGCCATGCCAATCATTATTACAAGCATTAATTTATTAAAATAATAAAACTAGGGGCTGAAGCAAATTCAGCTCCTAGTTTATTTTTTCGACATAAATTGAAAGGATATAAAAGATAAAATTTTGGAAAAATTCACATATATTTTACCGCATAAAAGCGTAAAAGGTGTTATAATTGCCTGTATATTCTAATAATTTTTTAAAATAAAGGGGGATTTAGAGAGATGAGAAAGAGATTTTTGTGGATAGTGCCAATGCTGGTACTGAGTCTGATTTTGTCAGCTTGCGGAGGCGGTGGTTCCAGTTCGGCCGGAGCTGATGGCGAATCAGCAGAAAAAGATGATGGAAAAACATTTAGTTTGAAAGCGGGCCACTCTTTAACAGAGGATCATCCGTATCATATTGGATTAATGGAGCTTGCTAAGAATGTCGAGAAGCGCACGGAAGGCAAGGTAAAGATTGAAGTGTTCCCTCTGTCACAGCTTGGAGCAGAGAGAGAACTGACTGAGGCCCTTACCCTTGGGACGGCTGATATGTCTGTTTCATCCACAGCACCAATTGCAAACTTCTATCCGGAAATTGGTATCGTGGACATGCCTTTTTTATTTGAATCACGTGAACACGCTTACAAGATTCTGGATGGGGAAATCGGGCAGGAGCTTTTAAAAGGGATGGAAGATGTAGGGATTGTTGGCCTGGCGTGGGGTGAAAATGGTTTCCGCCATATTACAAATGCCAAGAAGCCAATCAATAAGCCTGAAGATTTAAAAGGCTTAAAGATCCGTACGCAGGAGAATCCTATCCACCTTGACGCGTTTAATGCATTGGGTGCAAAGCCGACTCCAATGGCGTGGACTGAAGCATTAACAGCTCTTCAGCAAGGGGTGGTTGACGCTCAGGAAAACCCAATCGTCGTAGCTGATACGTACAAGCTTTATGAAGCAAACCAGAAATACATGACATTAACCGGCCACCTGTATTCACCGGCTGTAATTATGTTCAGTAAATCTGTATGGGATACGCTTCCAGCGGAATATCAAGATATCCTGCGGGAGGAATCGAAAAAGGCCGGTGACCAAATCCGTGATCTGATCACAAAGTCTGATGAAGAATCCTTAAAGGTTTTGAAAGAGCAGGGAATGGAAATCGTTGAGGAAGTGGACGTCACTCCTTTCCGCGAAGCCATCCAGCCTGTATATGAAAAATATGAATCCCAATTTGGCAAGGAAAAGCTTGACGCCATTTTAAACACAAAATAATAAAAGGAGAACTTGGCGAGTGCCGGATAAGAGATGCCGGCACAGACCAGGTTTTTTACACATAAGGGGAATCTATGGTGGTTAAAAAATTAGTAGATTCATTGAATGCTTTCATTAAATGGGTACTGATCCTTCTATTTTTCATTATGGTTATTGTGGTTTTCCTGCAGGTGCTTTTCCGGTTTGTGCTTGATCAGCCGCTTGCATGGACAGAGGAATTGTCACGCTATCTGCTAGTGTGGATCACCTTTTTGGGTGCGGGATATGCCGTTAGTGTCAATGCGCATCCAAGCATCGAGCTGCTTTTTGAAAAAGCCAATCAAGCGGTGAGAAAAGTGATGCTGCTTTTATCGACAGTTTTAGTTGTGTTCTTCTTTTATCAGATAATCGTCAACTCATTCGTTTTTATCGAGCGAAGCATGATGCAGACCTCTCCGGCCCTGCAGCTGCCAATGGGGATTGTTTATACGGTCATACCGATTTCAAGTGTTTTATTTGTCATTAATCTGCTTTACATAACCGTTTCAGAATGGGGAAAGGAGGCGAGCAGCTGATGGCATGGCTATTATTCGGATTGCTGCTGGTGCTTTTCCTGATTAATGTTCCGGTTGCGGTAGCTCTAGGGCTCGCTTCCATGCTTGTGTTAATGATTCAGGACAATGTTCCATTAATGGTTATCGTGCAAAAGATGTTTACTTCAACGGATTCCTTTACACTCATGGCTGTTCCGTTTTTCATACTGGCTGGGAAGCTGATGGAATCTGGCGGGATTTCAAAGCGCTTAATTAATTTTTCCAGTACACTGGTTGGCAGCCTGCATGGCGGTTTGGCAATGGTATCGATTGTAACGTGTATGTTTTTCGCAGCTATTTCCGGATCTGCAGCGGCCACTACAGCTGCAGTCGGAAGCATTTTGATTCCGGCAATGGTGAAGCGCGGCTACGATAAGAGCTTTTCAACCGCTATTCAGGCTGCCGGCGGTACCATTGGAGTTATGATTCCGCCTAGTGTTCCACTGATTTTATTCGGAGTTATCGCAGGGGCTTCAATAGGCGACCTGTTTATTGCAGGTATTATGCCAGGGATCTTCGTTGGGATTTCTCTTATTCTCTTAGCATATTTTATCTCTCGTAAAAGAGGCTACGGCAAGGAAGAAAAGAGCTCTTTGAAAGAAGTGGCTTCTGCTTTCAAGAGCGCAATTTTAGCTATTTTAATGCCGGTGATCATACTTGGCGGCATATACGGCGGTATTTTTACACCAACAGAAGGATCTGTTGTTGCCGTAGTGTATGGCTTAATCGTCGGTCTCTTAATCTATCGGGAAATCAAGTGGAAGGACCTGCCGGAAATTTTCATTTCCTCAGCCGTCACTTCCTCGGTTATATTATTCATCATTTCCTGTGCGTCAATCTTCGGATTCCTGTTAACCAGGGAGCAAATTCCTGCACAAATCTCGGAAGGGATGCTCGGGATTACAACGAATTCTATCATGATTTTAATCATTATTAATGTCATTCTCCTGATTGTCGGAACATTCCTGGAGACATCCGCCGCAATAGTTATCATGGCGCCAATTCTTGTGCCGATTGCATCAGCGGCTGGAATGGACCTGGTGCATTTCGGGGTCATCATGGTTGTCAACCTGGCGATTGGCATGATTACGCCGCCAGTCGGGATTAACCTGTTTGTTGCATCCAATATAGCTAAAATCAGACTGGAGCATATTGTCCGAGCGATTATGCCATTCATTATTGTGCTGATTATTGATGTCTTAATTTTAAGCTTTATGCCTTCCATCAGCTTATTTTTACTAGATAAATAATGGCGAAATAGAGGCAGTAACATTTGGAATAAATATAGATTGTGAAATGGAAGAGGTGCTTAGTTAATGGCAATACATCGTATAGCAGTACTGCCTGGTGACGGAATCGGACCTGAGGTCGTAAATGAAGCCGTTAAGGTATTAGGAATATTGAAAAATTTGGATCCTAACTTTGATCTGGAGTTTGAAACCTTTGACTGGGGCAGCGAGTACTATCTGCAGCATGGAAAAATGATGCCGGAAAACTCATTGGAAACGCTGAAAAGATATGATGCAATTCTTTTCGGAGCGATTGGAGATAAAAGGGTTCCGGACGATGTAACCGTCTGGGAACTGATCATGCCAATCCGGAAGCAATTCAGACAGTACATAAATTTGAGGCCGGTCAAAATGCTGAAGGGAGTGCCTTCCCGCTTTGTGGGAGAAGACATTGATTTTGTCATCGTCCGTGAAAATGCGGAGGGAGAATACTCCAATAGCGGCGGCCGGCTATATCCGGGGCTTGAAGAGGAAGTGGCGGTTCAGAACACGATTATTACGCGTACCGGGACAGCGAAAGCAGCGAAGTTCGCGTTTGAATACGCAAAAAAGCACGGAAAAAAATCCGTTACAAGTGCTACAAAGTCGAATGCGATCATCCATTCCATGAAGCTATGGGATGAGGCAGTTCGTACGGCAGCAGAAGAGTATCCTTCTATTAGTCTGGATAGTTATTATATTGATGCGCTGGCTGCTTACTTTGTTGCAAGGCCAGCGGACTTTGAAGTTGTGGTGGCTTCCAACTTGTTCGGTGATATTTTAAGCGACCTCGGATCTGCAGTAGTTGGCGGACTTGGTCTGTCTCCATCAGCCAACCTGAATCCGGAAGGAGACTTCCCATCGATGTTTGAGCCGGTTCATGGATCGGCACCTGATATTGCCGGACAGGGAATTGCTAACCCTATTGCGCAAATCTGGTCGGCAGCATTGATGCTGGAGCATCTTGGAAGAGCGGATCTGGCTGAGGCTATCATCGAAGCCATTGAACAAGTTCTGCTTGAAGGCGCTGTGCGGACACCTGATTTAGGCGGAACTTCTACAACAAGTGAAATGGGATCTGCCATTAGCGAGGCTTTACAGCAGAAACTACTAGTGAAAGAAGGCTTATAAAAATGAGATTACAAGATGAAGTATTTGTTGTTACCGGTGCAAAAGGCGGCATGGGTAAAGAAACGGTGAAACGTTTTTTGGAAGAAGGCGCCTATGTGGCAGCTGTCGATTTAAATGTGGACGGCATTGAAAAGACGGACCGTCTTCTGCCAGTTGCAGGTGATTTAACAAAGGAAGAAGATGTGGAAAGAATATTTTCAGAAGCAAATGAATCCTTCGGAAAAATCAGCGGTCTCGTCAATATTGCAGGCATTGCCCAGCCGGCAGCGCCAATTGAAGAAGTGACTTTGGCCGATTGGGAAAAAATCATGGGAGTCAACGCAACATCTCTGTTCCTCACATGCCGTGAAGCAGTCCCATATATGAAAAAACAGGGAGAGGGTGTCATTGTTAATATCGCATCAATCTCCATGGTGCGTCCACGGCCGGGCTTGAATGCCTATATCGCGTCTAAAGGGGCAGCGGTTTCTTTTTCCCAGGCACTCGCAATTGAGCTTGCTGAATATGGCATTCGCGTCAACGTTGTCAATCCAGGTCCGGCTGACACAGGGATGCTTGGCCAGTTTACGGCAAAGGATGCAGACATTGAAGCAACGAAGGATACCGTATTTAAAAAGAGTGTTCCATTAGGCAGGCTGATCCAGCCAATTGATATCGCGAATTCACTTGTTTACTTATGTTCAAATGAGTCTGCGATTGTGACAGGTTCTGTCCTGAATGTCGATGGAGGAAGGGGTATTTAAATGAGGGAAGCAACTGATGTACAGATCCAAGGCTGCTATATTGATGGGGAATGGCATGTTCCGGATGAAAATAAGTTAATAGAAGTGAAAAATCCGGCAGACGGTTCCATTTTGGCTTTGGTGCCGCGCGGGGGTCAGAAGGAAGTGGACAAGGCTGTCGAAGCGGCAAAAAAGGCATTTCGTTCGGAAGAGTGGAAATCCCTGCAGGCTTATAACCGGGGAAGGCTGCTGTTTAAAGTCGCTGATATCATTCGCGGGAATAAAGACGAACTAGCCAGGCTGGAAACGCTGAATGTTGGAAAACCGCTTGCCCAGGCTGAAACAGACGTTGAAATTGCTGCCCGCTATTTTGAATTTTACGCAGGTGTGGCAGATAAAATCATGGGCGAAACAATTCCTGTAGAGCGGGGCATCATTGACTACACTGTGCGCGAACCGATAGGAGTTGCAGGCCACATAATTCCATGGAATTATCCTCTGCAAATTGCAGCACGAAGCATTGCGGTTTCGATTGCAACCGGCAATGCGGCGGTGTTGAAGCCGGCTGAGGATACGCCGCTATCCACTTTGAAACTCGTTGAATTAATGGAGAGTCTTAGTGTGCCGAAAGGGATTATTAATGTCGTAACAGGCTATGGCCATGAAGCTGGTGCCGCCTTATCCGCCCACCCTGGTGTGAACCATGTGACGTTCACGGGTTCTGTTGAAACCGGTAAGAGAGTCATGGAGACTGCCGCCCAAAATATCATACCAGTTACGCTGGAACTTGGGGGCAAATCACCGAATGTGGTTTTCGCTGACTGTGATGAAGAAAAAGCACTGGAATGGGTGCTGAAATCCATTGTTCAAAATGCAGGCCAGACCTGTTCCGCCGGCTCACGTCTGGTCATCGAAAAATCAATCAAGGATAAATTTGTGCAAAAGCTGGCAGCTGCGATGGAAAAGCTGACTATTGGGCAGGGGCTCGGCAATCCGGATTTGGGGCCGGTCTTAAATCAAAAGCAGTATGAACGGATTCAAGGATTCCTGCAGCTGGCTGAGGACGATGGAATTCGAGTGGCAACAGGAGGAAAACGCCAGCAGGTCGATGGCTGCGAATCAGGATATTACCTGCAGCCAACTATTTTCGATAATGTTCCGGCAGACCACTGCCTCGCCCAGGAGGAAATCTTCGGGCCGGTTCTCACGGTCACCACATTTGAAACCGAAGAAGAAGCCATCGAAATCGCCAACGGCACGCCATATGGCCTTGTGGCAGGCGTCTGGACAGAAAATGCCGGACGCGCCCACCGTGTTGCCAGCTTGCTGGAATGCGGCCAGGTCTTTATTAATCACTACGGAGCTGGCGGGGGCATCACTCAGCCATTTGGCGGGTACAAGCATAGCGGATTTGGCAGGGAAAAAGGATTGGAGGCTCTGCGTAATTATACGCAAGTGAAGAATGTTGCGCTGAAATATTAATCTGTTTTTTAAGGGTACGGACGAATCTCGTCTGTATCCTTTTTTTTCAGCATGATTGTAGAGGAGTTAACTTTCGGCAGGTAATGAGTCTTAAGAACTATTGTTAGTGGAATTTAATAAAAAATATTGAATTAACTAGAATAAAAGTCTTATTATTAAAGTAACAAAACTGGATAATCGGCAAACTTATTGAAAAGTAAGGACGCAAAGCCACGAGTCTAAGGTCATGGACTATGATAGTCGGGTTGCAGGTGTAATTGGGAGCTATAAATAGATCTCAAACTCATTGTAACCAAGCATCAGGTCTGCCCTTTGGCAGGCCTCTTTCTGTTTAGAGGTTTGTTAATGTTTAGATAGGGAAACGGAATAATGACTGAAAAATCTAATAATAGGAGGAGAATTTATTGAGTGTAATATTTGGAACGGTGGAATACTTTGAAAAGGAGATTAAAGCGTATCTGGCAAATAATCGCTTAAAGAAGTCTAAACGTGAAAAGCTGAAAATGATTACATCCAAGCTTGAAAATGAATTGCTGTATGACTTCTCTTGCCATGAAAGATTAAGGCAGGAATGCCTGAAGAACCTTTCTGAAGCATGTGGCAGGATGACACGGGGAAAGGCAGCCGCTGTGTAATGAGGTTTACTTCTAACGCTCCAGTTTTATCTTCCTGAAAGCTTCTGCAGAACAATCCCTCCCTGCATGTTTTCAATCAAAAAACAGTGCATCTCCTATCAGGAATGCACTGTTGATTATTTATTGCGGTAATCCTAAATGTCCCTTCAGTTCACCTTGAACCCGCTGCCTTTCATCATCAGGCACAATCAGATACCAGATGTCTCCGATATACTGGCCATCGCCTTCTATGGTCAGCTGCTGAATGTTATTTCTTGTGTCTTTATAATTCTTTTGAATATCCATCATTTCATTAAAGGTAATATCAGTTTTGACGTTTTTGCCCAGCGCTGCGAAGATGTCATCAAAACGAGTCAGGGAGCTGAAGCTCGCCCCTTTGTTGATAACACCCTGGATTACCTGCCGCTGTCTTTGCTGGCGGCCAAAATCACCATTCGGGTCATCCTTTCTCATCCGCACATAAGATAATGCTTCGCTTCCATTAAGGTGAATGCTTCCCTCGTTAAAATGGAACTTCCCCATGTTAAAGTCTGTTTCGTTAGTTACATCTATCCCATTGACAGCATCCACAATATCCTTAAAGCCAGCCATATTCATTTTAATGTAGTAATCAATCGGGATATCTAAAAAATCTTCTACTGTATTGATGGCCATCTCGACATCGCCAAAAGCATAGGCATGATTTATTTTATCTTCTGTTCCGTGTCCGATAATGCCGGTTCGGGTATCCCTGGGGATGCTTAGCATTTTTACAGATTTCAGATCGGGATTAACAGTCAGCACAATCATCGTGTCGGATCGGCCTTTGTCTCCCTGGCGCTCGTCCACTCCAAGCAGTAGGACCGAAAACGGCTCTCTTTCTTTTAAGGTGATCGTTTCTTCACGCTTCCCGGATTTCTCCCGCTGAATCGGCTCCTGCATCGTATCAACTGCAGAAGTCAGAGAGTTATATACATAAAATGCGTACGCCCCTGCACCCAATAGCAATAAGATAAAAATCAGTACTGCAGCAAGCGTCCACTTCTTCCGTCCCTTTTTTCCAGCCAATGATTTCACCCCAATTAAAAATTCCTAGCTCGATAATATCATACTTATAATGAAAAAGAACTATTCTGAATGTCCCGCTGCCGGAAGAGTTTTTCGGGCATGGATTTGTCTTTATTTACCTATAGAATTTAAGGGGATCCGGGAATATAATCGAATGGAATTTATTATCAGTTCAGTTAAAAGGAGGAGGGTTATTGAGCGGGGGTTCTGATTCATGAGCATTAAATAATTTGCACTAGGAGAGTGTACGGGTGAAACGCATATTTGCCTCCATAATGATAGTAATCTTACTTTTTACAGCTTTTCCTTTCCAAAAAACAGAAGCCGCCTATACATACAGCCAGGCGGAAAAGCTGGTGGTCCAGGCAGAAAAATTGGCTGGAGCGCTAAAATGGCAAATTTCTGTTGAATACAATAAAACACTCGCAATGCCTGATATGAAATTGTTCAACAGTACAAAAACTGCCCACAGTACAGCGCAAACAGCTATTAATTCATTAAAGGATTCAAGAAAAGCTGCGCTTCAGTACCGTCTTGACCAAAATGTGAAGCTCCACATCAACCGTGCCGTTGCCTATATTGACGCACTGAATGGCGGCAAAAAAATCGAAAAGCTGTCCAATGAGCTTAGGTATCTGATTAAAGAAGAAATCTATATGATCCGCATGGATGACCTGTACCATGAGCTATCCTATGAAATCCGCAAACAGGCAATTCTCCTGTACAGAGTATATGGCAAGACCACCCGTGAAGCGATCTTGGCCAAATACAAGCTTCCGGCTGAACAGCTGAAAAGCAAGGTCGCCTATTTTGTAACAGTCAAAGATCTCGTGGACAAAGCAAAGCTGGAAATGTCGAAGGATGAAGTGGATATCTACTTGATGATCAATTATCTGGATAAAGCCAACAGCATGCTGGAAAAAATCACCCCTGAGCATGCGATGAGGGCACTGCAATCGGATATTGTAAATCTTTCTTCTGAATTGAGCTTAATAAGTGAAGACTATTTTGAAGGCCCGATGATTGAAGGATTGAACACAGATGACGGTTTTCAGGAAACAATGATTGTGATTTTTGACATGGCCGACTATCTTCAGGAAGAACTCTACCTCCTTGAGGAACCGCTTAAATACGAGGAAACAAGAATGGTAACCTTTGAGTTTGAAGGCTTTGAATACACGGTCCTCCTTTATAAAACGGATGAAAATCCCTGGGTGAGGCCGGACTTTTACACACTGGATATAACTGAGATTTAGCAAAGCAGCTCTCCGATATGGAGAGTTTTTTAGCGGGTAAATGTGAACAATGCAAATAGAGAACTGCATTCTGCAAATAAACTTAGGTTTTTGCAAATAAAGTGTCAGTACCTGCAAATAGGGAATGAAAACTTGCAAATAGATAATGTGATTCTGCAAATAGTTATTTTTAACTAAAAACAATTAAAGTAAATTATGAAAACAAGACTATATACTCAACTTTACGAATCTATAACCTTAATATTACCTGCGCCTAAATATTTACAGTATAATAATTTTGATAAAAATGGAAGGATGGTACAAAAAAGTGAAAAAATGGTTGACTGTTATTCTATCTTTCTTAATGCTGTTCGGCTTTACAGCACCTGCAGCAAGTGCGGCCGAGAGCAATACGTTCTGCGATCAGTACAAAGGTGTGAAGAAGATCTGGTGGGACGGAGTGGAATTAAAGTCCGGCCAGATTGGCCGTTTGACGGTTTTAAAAGACACCACACTATACAAACTTCAGGGAGAGAAAAAGGTCCCTTCCCGCACTTTGAAGAAAGGCGAGTTTTACCGTATTTATGCCTTTAAGCCAGGGAAGCTCAGTGTGGGCGGCGGCTATTATGTGGACCGCGACACAAAGGTGAAATATGAAACGCCAAGCAAAACAAAATTAAGAGCAGCTCAATGCATCCATAACCCTTATGGGAAAAAGGGCAACCCAACAACTGTGGGTGTAACCTGGGACATGACGGTTAATGACTGGCTGGATGGCAAAAAGAAATACCAGATTACCATGACAGAAGCAGTGACGGATGCCAATCAGGCATGGCAGATGATTGAACAGGCAAATATGTTCAACTCCCCTCCGCCTGCAGGAAAGAAATATATTCTTGCTAAATTCAAAATAAAATTAATTGAGTTTGAAGGAAAAACATTTGATTCCTGGGCGGTCAGCCAGGCTATGTTTGATACGGTAACACAAAAAGGCGCACTGAATGACCATTACATCGGCATTGTTCCGCCAAGCCCTGAACTCCAGGAGCTTTATAAAGGCGGCCAGACCGAAGGGTGGGTTCCGTTTGTCGTTGATGCCAATGACAATCCTTATATCGTGTGGAACCGCGGCTGGGATGATGAATTGTGGTTCAAATTACAATAATGAATTGATTGGCCTTCTCCTCTGAGAGGGCTTTTTTCACTGCAAAAGTCCGCCCTCTCATCCGATAAGATAAGTAGAATTTGATAAAGAGAGGACGGACAAGCATGCTAAGAAAAAAATACTATACTGCTTTAATGGCTCTAATTCTATTCTTCAATATCACTGCTGCATCAGCATCTGCAGAGCCGGTGGAAGAAGCCAGGGAGCTCATCAAAGAGTATTACGTGGAAGAGCTGCCGGACTGGGTCTTGGCAAAACCATCGATTAAGGAAATGGTCCGCTATCTTGATCTATACTCGGTTTACATGTCAGCTGAAGAGTTTGCCGATTTTACAAATGCCATTGAACAGCAGCTGGTTGGCATCGGCGTGGTTCTAGAGGAGAGCGAAAGCGGGATCCGAATCATGTCCGTAATACCGGAGGGGCCTGCCGCAGCAGCCGGGCTGAAACCAGGGGATATCCTGGTGATGGCAGATGGAACGAGCCTTTCAGGTGAGTCCGTACAGACGGCAATTTCGCTGATAAGCGGAAAAGAAAATACCAGTGTCACGCTCACTTATATCAATAGTGAAACAGGGAGCCTGCACACAATAACCGTTCCGCGAAAGGTAATCCAGCTTCCAAACGTGGAGGCCCGAATGCTCGGAGGGAATATTGGCTATATCCGTTTAAACAGCTTTGCCATGAATGCTTCAAAGGATATTGCATCGGCCATCCAGAAGCTTGGACCGGCAAATGGCTGGATCTTTGATATTACCAATAATGGCGGCGGTTATGTTTCCGCAGCGCAGGAGACGGCAGGCTTTTTTCCGGGAGTAACGAAAGCATTCCAGCTGAGGTATAAAGGAAATCACGCACAGGTTTATCATGCGATCCAGCAGCAAGTGGGCTTCACCTCTCCCGTACATATATTAATCAATGAAAACAGTGCAAGTGCATCCGAAATGGTCTCTGCTTCCGTTAAGGAACAAAAAGGAGCTGTTCTTTATGGACAGAACACATATGGGAAAGGCTCCATGCAATCACTGTTTACCTTAAGTGATCAGAGCGTTCTCAAACTGACCACCGCCAAATTTTTCTCTCCAAAGGGATCTCCGGTACATGAAATTGGCGTTGCTCCGGACATTGAAACAGCTGCCGGCGATGAACTGTTCATCTCACACCGTGATCAGCTGGTAAGCGGGTTAAAGGGATACAGGAAGCTCCCAATGTTAAAAGGTGTCCCAGTAACAAAGACCTTCACAGTGAAAATGACTGCCGGCATGCAATGGAACGGTTTAAAGAATGGCGATGTTCAGCTGATCGAGCTTGGCGGCAGTGAAGCAGACATAGAGGTGGAGATCACCGATGAAAAAACAATTAAAATCATTCCGCAGAAACCTCTCGATTCAAAAGGGAAATACCTGCTGATCATCCATCCAAACTGGACAGGAAAAAATGACCGGAAGATGAAGGAAGGCATCTACTTAGAAGTAACAGTTAAATAATAAAAATTTCCAATATTATCATGATGAAATTAGCAACATTTCAAATTATGATAAAGATATTCTGGCAGAATTTAAAGATTCTGGAAGATTAACAAATTCATAGAAAAGGTGGAATAAACAAGTGGGCAAAAAAATCAGTAAAGCAGTCAAATTGGCAGGGGCAGCAGCCATTGCAGCTTCAGCTTTAGCAGCTGTTAACCCGGCTCAGACAGAGGCAGCTTCAGCAGTCGAGAATCTGGTATTAAAGGCAGAACAGAATAAGGTGCCTCTTATCCGTGCAACTTCGGTAGACTATGATGCAGATGCAGTCACACAGCCATGGGCTTTATACAACAAAGCCAAGAAGGATTACGCAGCAGCTAAAGCAGCAGTCAATAAATTATCAGGAAAGCAAAAAGTGCAGCTGAGTGCCAGACTGGATACAGTAAAGCTGTATATCGACCGCACAGCCGCTTATATTGATGCCATCTCTTCCGGGAAGAAGCTTCTAAAAGGCACAGCGGAAATGGAAAAATACCTGGATGAAAGAAAAATGGCAGAAGCAACAGCGGCTTATCATAAACTTTCGTATGAAATAAAGAAGCAGGCGATTATTCTTTACCGAGTGTATGGACAGTCTACAAGACAGGCAATCCTTGATACATACAAAGCGCCTGCAGAGGATGCGAAGTTCCAGGCGCTTTACCCTGTAAGCATTCATATTGAACTGGATCGATATGAAGCAGCGCTGGAGAAAGAAGATTTTGACCAGGTGGTAAAGCACGATAAAAATGTAAATGAGTGGCTGGAGTATGTTGAAGATCAAGAACTCTATGACTTGCTTGAAGACCGTTACAGAGAGATCATCGCTTCTTACACGGATGGCCTTGAAGACGTTGCGGAAATTGGATTTTATGATGATGCTTTTTATGTAACAGGCCTGCCTGGAATGACTGCCTACGATATGATTGGCTTCTTTGACAGTGAAGGAAATGAGCTGTTCATCGATGGTGTGGAAAATGAATTTATTATTAAAGATGACAAGGGATACTTCACAGACCTTGGATCGCTGGCGCCGGCATATGCAAAAGAAGGCCTTAAAGAAACGGGATCTGTCAAAATCCAGCTGTTTGACCGTGAGACAAATGAATTGATCCTGGAAGAAACGATCGAAGTGAAGGATGGAAATCAGCTTTACAGCCTGGAAGAAGGGAAAATTGTAAATGCTGAAGGCAAGGATGCTGCCTATACAGTAACAGGACAAACCTACCAGTTCACACCAGCTATGGCGATGACATTTAATGGAGATATCATCGGCGATGATGAAGGGGAAAAGCTAGAGCTAAGCCAGTTCCCTGGCATTACTTTTAAATCTTCAGATATAACTAAGTTCGTCGTAAATGCTTCCGGGAAAATTACACCAGTGGCACCGGGTAAGGCTAACTTAATCGTGACATGGAATGAAATGGAGTATAAGCTTCCAATCGAAGTGAAATCCGCTTCTGCTGTGGCAGAATTTGGACTGGCTTCCGGAAAAACTAGGATTCTATTGAGCGGAAACACCAATTTTGATGCCTTAATCGACGCTGGTTACTTCACAGCAAAGGATCAATACGGCAATGAAGCGGATTTGAAAAATGTCAATGCTCAGCTGTTTACCAGCCAGGAATCAGTCTTCACAGCCAGCGGTGAAAACATTACCGTTACCGGTAAAGACGGTGATACAGCATCACTGATTGTGAAAATAAACGGCATTGTGAAATCCATCCCGGTTGCACTTGATAAAACGGCTCCTGTTTTAGAGGGAGCTGCAGATCAATCTGCTGTCAATCAGGCTGTAACTGTATCCACGAAGGCAGCGGATGTAGCCTCAGTTACTGCTGCCAAAAATGGTGCAGCAATAGCAGGATATACCTTAGCCACACCTTTAACAGATGAAGGAGTTTATGAGGTAACCGCAACAGATTTTGCAGGAAACAAGAGTGTTCTTAAGTTTGAAATTGATAAAACAGTACCAGTATTAACGGTTTCGGGAACTGCAGGCGCACCTGTGATTACAGCATCTGAAGCTCTTTACTATAAAGACTCTGCTGGAAAGCTTACCGCCATCCAGAGCGCAGAGCTTGACCAGACTCAGGCCAACGCCCTGTTTACCTACACAGGAACAGGAACGCTGAAATCCGCATCTGTCAATGCCGAGCAGCATAAGTGGTCTTTTGTAACAGAAGGAACGACAGCAAATGATACAGTCCTTTATAAAGATGAGGAATTATTTGATAAGGCAGGGAATAAGCTCGCCGGATCTGTTAAAGCTGCTTTTAATGGAAGTGCGTGGGTATTAAGTACACAATAGAATAGTAAAAAATGGCCGGACTCTCATTGCGAGTGTCCGGCCATTTCCTATTTCTTGAATTCTGCTATTCTTTCCAAGTAAACAGCTTTTACAGAAGCATCAGGAATCTGGCTGACCAGATTTTCTATTTCTGCGACTCTAGTATTATATTCCTCATCAGAAATCGGCTGTTTGCTCAATAGTTCGAGCTCGTCGATTTTCATTTTGGCGGTAATCGCAAATCGGTGTTTTTCAATTTCCTTTTCAGCTGGTGCCTTATAAGCAGCCAGGATGGCTTCTCTGGTTGATTGCCCATAAACTCTGTAAAGAAGCACGGCATTCTTTTTAATTTCATAGGAAAGCTTATGGAATAGGCCTTCTCCTGCATCGGACAGCGGATCAGCACTCATGGTGTTCTGAAGTTCATTCGTCATTGCCAGCAGCTTCTTTCCTGATGTGACAGCATCAATATACCCTTGTGCCCGTTTATAATGAAGGACGACATTCGCATTAAGGGACGCCTGCAATTCATTTTTCTTCGCCGTGTCAGAAATGCGGTTAATGGCTGTCTGAGCGGAATTCATATACTTTTTCGTACCGTTAAAGTATGTCATGTTCGGGTAATCCGTCACTTTTCCCGGATATTTATCCTTCCGGTAATCAATATGAATTTCCCATTTAAGACTGCCTGCATAAGAAATCGCCGTTTTTAAATCCCGTTCGGCAAAGCCAATGTTGGCTTTATTCAATACAGCAGATGATGGGGTCTCGTAGCGGATATACCCGCTCATGTTTGTGACATAACCGCCGCTGCAGATTTTATACTGCCCGCCATGCTTGCTGTCATATCCGCAAACCTTTAACCCTTCCAATGGCTGGAGCACTTTTGCTGCGGATAGTCCGCTGCTTGTCCGGTTCCAAAGTGTAATCGGCTTAAGCACTGTCAGCTTTCCAGTCTGTCCTGGAATTAACTCCGCATCCCAATTCGTTTTCGGCACAACGGAGATGGCCTGCCGCCCCATTTGGACCCATGATCCCTCAAAATGCTTGCGTGACACCTTTCGATGCTTTCCGTAGTAAAGAGGATCATTAATATAGACATATTGGCTGTCATAGCCTGTTACTAATACGGAATGCTCTTTATATGTAATGCGAAGCGGCCCGCTTGATGTCTGCCACGTCTGGAAGTAGCTGCTGGAGAGCGGCTTGAACAGTGTGTTTGTAATAACCCAAACAGGACTGCCATTATCCAGAGCCCGATAAATAGCGCTGGCATTGGATCCAGTCAGATTTACCACTCTGCCAGGCAGATATTTGCTGGCCAGATCATAGATCGGTCCATGATAAACGCCAAGCCCAGGCTGGCTGTATGTATACATATTGCCGACAAACCCGTCATACGGATTGCCGTGAAGGCCATTCTGCTTAAATGGCACCTTGCGAACCTCTTTGGCAAGCGTCATTTTAGGTGCATTGACACCCTGGCTTTCCAACAGCATGGCCAGGCTCGTTACCTCACACCCTCTCGGCAGCTCAGGCATCTGCCTGATATGCGGTGCATCCACAAGTGTTTTAGCAGAAGCTTCCCCTGTACCAGCACAGATGAAGAGGATAAATAGAAAACTAATAAAATACCACTTTGACTTCAAAAGAACATAACCCTCCTTATGGTTCATCAGACAAATATTATTCTACCTTAATTTGGGTTAGTCTTTATTTCTTTTTTAAAATAAGGAATAAATGCATATGTATTCAAATTTCAGAAAAATAAACTGAGTCAAACTGTGTCTTTTCAGCCTGTGTAAGTTAAAATTTACCTTAAAATAATCAAAATAACATAAAAGTAGGTCTAATATATCATGAGAGAAAAATCAGAATTATTAATGAGTCATTTATGTTACAAAAAAGTGACTAAATTATAGTGGTAAAGCTTGATACTAAAGGTTTTGTGACCATTTTAAAATAAAAATGACATATTTATAGTCTCTGAGGATATAATCTTAAAGTGTGATTTTATTGCTAATTGTGGTTTTTGAGGAAATTATTACTAACATATATTTGCAAATAAACACAAGAAAACCCTAGAATTTCCTCTAAAAATGTATTATTATAGGAAATGTGAGAGGCGCTGGTAATTAAACCAGTTATATAGTCCTCTGACACAATTCTACTAATTTTTTAGAAGGAAATAGACATATAGGTTGATATTTCCATAAAAGATTAGTATAATTCTCGTTAAGTTTGCTAGGCAATGATTAGCATTAGCCGAAAAGCTTAAAAACAGGTGTAAAAGCCTGGCGATCATTGTACTACTTTTTATAATTGAAGGGAGAAAGACGAAACATGGCTAAAAAGAAAGCTATCAAACTAGCTGCTGCATCCGCGGTTGCTGCATCTGCATTCGTTGCTGCTGCTCCAGCTCAAACTGACGCTGCAAGCAATGTTGCTGTTGAAGTAAGTAAAGCTGTAACACAAATGAAGGTTGCATACCACACATACAGTGATGTAACTGCAAATGGTGAGTTTGCTCCAATCGCAGACGTTTACAAAGAGTACAACGCTGCAAAAGCTGCATACAAGAACGCTAAGGCTCTTGTAACAAAAGCTGGCGGAGAGCACAAAGAAGCTTACCTTGCACAATTAGATGCTACATATAACGAGTACATCGCTAAGCGCGTTGTGACTTACATTGATGCATTCAACTATGCAACTGCTCTTGAAGACAAGAAAGAAGCTCTAGAAGCTGCTTTAGAAGGAAAAGAGTGGGATAAAGCTGAAGAGCTATACCATGAAATTTCTTACGAACTAAAAACTCGTACAGTAATTCTTCACCGTGTATATGGACAAACTGCACGTAACCTTCTAGTTGACGCGTTCAAAGTAGAAGCTCAAGATACTCGCGACAGCATCACAAACGAAGTATCTGTAAAAATGTACTATGACAAGGCTGAAGATCTAGTTGCTGAAGGCAAACTAGAAGATGCTAAAAAAGCTATGGATCACGTAGCTGACTACGTTGCTAAGCTTGATAAAGATACTGACTTTGGTGCTGCTCTATTAACTCAAGTATCTGAAGTTAAAGCTGCTTACGAAGCTAAACTTGCTCCTGCAGTTGAGAGTGTAAGTGCGATTAACGCTAAAACTATTGAAATTAAATTCAACAAGGCAATCAAAGAAAGTACTGTGGTAAACGCCGGTACTCCTGATACCCTAAATAGCACGAACGTTCTTATTCAAGAAGTGGGTACTGCAGAAGTTGTTACTGATGCAAATGTTTTAGCTGACCTTAGTGCAGATGGTAAGACATTAACTCTTACAGCTGCTGGTGCGGAGTTCTTTAACGGTCAGTATACTATTTTAGTTAAAAAAGAAGTTGAATCTACTAAAGATGAAGCTCTAACTGCTTATTCAAGTGTCTTAACAGTAAAAGATACTGTACGCCCAACTATTTCAAAAGTATCTTATACTGACAGCACTACAGCTGTTATTGAATTCAGTGAACAACTTAAAGGTGAAGGTTCAGTTACTTTTGCTCGTGCGGATGGAGTAGCGTTTACTGGTTCAGCTCCTACAGCTTCTTTAAATGCTGATGGAAATATCGAAGTAGATCTAAGTGGTGTTAATGCAGCAGATAAAGATAAAGACATCGTTACTACAATCGTAGGTGCTGTAGACTATGCTGGTAACTTAGTTTCTCCAAACCCTGTTACAGCAACTGTAAAATTATCTACATCTGATCAGACTGCACCAACTGTTACAAACGTTACTGCTGTTGCTAACAACCGTTTAGAAGTTAAGTTTTCTGAACAATTAAATGCTAATCCGACAGTATCAGTACCAGGTGCAAATGTAACTGGTTACATCAAGGATTCTACTGATCCTACAAAATACATTGTTACTTTAGATACTAGATTAACAGGTCTTCAAAACGTAACAGTTTCTTCATTTGGTGATAAGAGTGGAAATCCTGGAACTTCTACTGTTAAAATTGTTAATTTCTCAGTTGATACTGTAGATCCGACTGTTGCAACTACTCGTGTTGAAAAGATCAATGGTGTAGAGCACCTAATTGTTACATTCAATGAAAACGTAACAACTGTAAACGCTAAAGCTATTACAGGTACTTATGTTAAGGATTATGTAACAAACAATGCTTCAATTACAACATCAGCAGGTAACTTCTCACTTTATAATCCTGTAAATGGAGTTTCTAACTCTGTTAAGCTTGATATTACTGCTTTGACAGATGGTGCTTACACAGTTACTTTACCGACAGGTCTAGTTCTAGACTTAAATGGTAGAGACAGCGTTTCTAAGCAAGTATCATTTACAAGAGGTAGCAACACAGATTCATCTAAGCCTGCTGTAGATACTACAGTTGATGCTGCTGAAGCTTCTCCATTAGTTGCATCAAATGGTATCACAGTAACTGCTCCTAACAAATTAACAGTTACATTTGATAAAAAACTAGATGGAGCTTCTGCAACAAATGCTGCAAACTATCGTGTTGAAGGTGCAGTAGTTTCTTCAGCTGTATTAACTTCTAATGGTGCTTCATCGGCAACTGTTGAATTAACATTATCTAATAATGTTGGTGTGACAGGCTTAAGAAATGTAACAATTAGCGGTGTGAAAGCTGATACTGGAGTAGTTATGGATGATTATCATACTACTGAATATCTAACTGAAAATGTTAAACCAACATTTACTGCTAAACTAACAGCGGCAAACACAGTAACATTAACATTTAGTGAAGATGTAGTTAATGTTATCGGTTCAACTGGTGAAGTTGCAGATGACTTTGTGGTTAAGGTTGACGGTGTAGATGTAACTTCATTTGCAGCTTCTGCTATTACTGTTTCTGAAAACGGAACTGATGGTGGAAAAACTTATACATTAACTTTCGACAGAAACCTAACTACTGACGAGTATGCTAAAGCAATCACTGTGACTCCAGCAAGCGGTTTAGATGTTGAAGACCTAAGTGGAAATACTTTAACATTTACATCTGTAAATGTTCAGAAGTAATTCAATATAAAGGGAATTAAAAGAGTTATCGCCTAAGCGATAACTCTTTTTTTCTGAATGCTAAATCATAAGGGATAAGGATAAAAAGGACGTGAGGGGCCAGGTCCCTTGACCTGTCATAGCATTATTCCCCCTAATACTTTCCGATATTACAATATTAGACAATTGTATAGACTTTCCTCATTTTTTACAGTCTATATTACTAGAGTTATTGATTTTATTAGAAATTAACCGAAAATATAGTTAGATAACATATTCAGGGAGGTAATTTATATTAATCATCATGTAAAGGGAGTAGCTGAAGAGGCGATTGGATTCTCTTTAACTTTTAAACGGAAATTAGGATTGATTACTCTGGCACTTGCTATCTTTTCTACTCTCTCATTTTTAACAACTTACAGTTTTTTAATTGGTTATTATTTTGGAGGCGAGATAAATAATTCTTTTTCAAACTTTGAGGTTTTTAGAAGATTTGTACCGTTTGATGTAAATACAATGACATTTACCTATTTAATGATTTCATTATCCGTTACGCTAATAATCTATTCCTTAAAGTTCTTGAAGGAAAAAGAATTAACGTTTAAATTCCTAGCAGTATTGTGTTTAGTTATCTTTCATCTCATGATGACTGTGTTTTTCTCTAAAGAAATAACTATTAAAAACGTTTTGCATTTCGGTGCAATATGGGTAATTCCTTTATTTATCGGAGTAATGATATTATTTTTTGTGCAAGGTATCAAATCACCGTTTAAAACCTATAGTGGTTCAATCTTTGGTCTTGTATCAATAATAATTTATATTATGTTCTTTTATCCTAATCTTTCTGAAGAGTGGATATTAATATGGTTAAATGTTGCTCTATTCAGTATTGGGACATTGTTTTCACGGTTACCTTATAATAAATACTGGAACTTTATTTTTATTTTCCCATATACCTTTTTTGCATTAGCTATCCTAATTAGTATTACTAAATTGGAAATTCTTAAAGAACAAACCGATTTAATAAAGGCTTTAATCATAATAGGTATGCCACTTATTGTCAGCATTGTTCTCTCGTACCTTTTTAGAAAAAAGTTTAAGGAAAAAGACATTCCAGGGAATGCTCCTAGTGAAAATAATTCTATTAATAACTTTATCTTAGACATACTGGTTATACTATTTAATCCCAAAACACATAAGGGAGCATTGGTGTTTATAATTATAATGCTGTTAGGTGCTTATATTATGACTCCAAGAGTTTCTACTGCAACAGCAAAAATTATTAGGTCCTTTACACCGGAAAGCGAATTTCAATTTGATTTAATTAGTGTTAAAGACTTAAATGACAAAGCAAAGACCATTAGAGGGATAATTGTTGCTGAACATGAAGGAGTTATTTATATTTCAAACGAAGGCTGGGAACTTGAACAAGTAAAGACTGATAGTTATTTTGTTGAAAGAGAAAATGATAAAAGTTCAAAACCTTAACACAAGCAAATCGAATTTTATTTTTTCTATGGATGAAACTCGGATTTTTTTGTTACTTTTGTGCGATTAACGCTACTCAAGTTGTTGTTAAGTTCTACAAAGCTGTTAAAGAATCTACATTAATTTCAAATACAACTACCGGTGCTTTAAACACACTAACGTTACATTTACTTCTTTTGATAACCGAGCTAAAGAAATTGCAATCACAAGTTTTTCCAAATCAAGCACTTTTCCGTATGCAAATATTGCTGTTGAAAAAAAGAAAGCGATAATAAGTAGTAAACCCATTAAAAATTACCTGCTCAAATGTTTTTTGTTTCTCAGGTAATCTGCTATTATTCCCAACAAAAGAATTGTTGTTTGGAATATAGACACTTATCCCTACTAAAAATTGGAGATTCAGTAAAAATCGTCACGGTGAAGATATTAAGAAGCATTTACGTTTATGAAAACCTAATCTCTATATGTATTAAAACAGCAACCACTGCAATATGATATATTCGACTTTGGAGGTGCGGCTGTTTAGTTAAGTTTGATACTGTAGCTGGTGTCGTGTGATTTTAAACATAAAAATAATCCCAGGTTGGGCACACAGTGCACTTTTCAGTTAAAGAGGAAATTAATGAAAACAGATATAGGATGAAACCGGAATATCGCCACTAATACATTTCACTTTACTTTCTAACTAAAGTTCAAGGAACCTCATGAAGTTCGAGGCTCCTCATGTTTTATAGCAATTCTTCATTCACCATTGTTAATATGTCACTTTCTGCTTTTAATATATCCTTTTCAGCTCTGATTGCTATTTGGTCTGCTGCCTTTTGTGCTTCAGAAATAGCAGTGGTTTCATCAATGGCTAAGATGTCTCTATTCTCCATAATAATTTGTCCATCAATAATGGAAGTTTCAACTTCATGTCCCCTTGCTGAATAGACTAAATTTGGAACAATATTTCTAATCGGTTTTGTGTAGATAGGGAAGAAAGAGGGATCCTGTAAATTAATAATAATCATGTCTGCCTTTTTTCCTTTGCGAATTGAGCCGACTTCATGGTCAATTCCCATTACTTTAGCTGCTTCAATAGTTGCCATTCTTAAGGCCATGGTTGCATTAAATACTCTTGGATCCGCGAGCTTTACTTTATTTAAGATTGCAGCAAATTTCATTTCATTTATCATATTGTTACAATTATTGCCTGGAGCTTGGTCAGAGCCTAAGCAAGCTATCCCGCCTGACTGAGAGAAGAGGTAAGCCGGGGGAACGAGTCCATCAATAATCCCAATACTGCCAGCACAGTAAACCATCCCAGCACCGCTTCTGGCAATCCTCTTAGTTTCTTCATTTGTTGCTTCCGTTAAATGGACGGCAATTAACCTTTTGCTCAAGAAACCGTATTCTTCAAGGAAGTCGACTGATCTTTTGCCATACCGTTTCATCATTTGGTCAACTTCTCTGTCCCCTTGAGCAACGTGCATATGAAGTTTAGTATCGAGTTTTTCTCCATACTCTTTGATTTCATTTAGCAGTTCCAAACTCATCATATCAGGGCCGTGGGGTCCTAATATTGCTGTAATTCTGCCATTCTCACTCTCGTGATGCTTTTCAAATAATTCAAGATTTCTTTTAAGTTTAGTATTCCCGATAGATGGATTAAATGGATAAAGTTCTCCAACAGGTATATCTCCAACATTATCAGGAATTTCATTTACCAGTTCCGCAATTCGCGCTCTGGCACCGATTTTTTTGTAATTTTCAACAATCAGGTCCATTCTTCCATCGTAATCACAAAAAGTTGTGGTTCCAGACTTTATGCCTTCAATAATGTTTACCATGGATCCTTTAACACTTTCTTCCGGTTTTAGATGCTTCATAAACGGCCATAGTCCTTTTTGCATCCAATTTGACATGTCCTGTGCTACCCCTCTGAATATGGCAATCCCTGTATGGATATGCGCATCTATAAACCCGGGCACCACCAGTTTATTAGTGGCATCTATTATCCTATCAGCCTTGTAGTTTCTTTTTATATCATCAGCATTTCCAATCTCTTGAATAAGGTTTCCGTTAATTGCAATGGAACTGTTTTCTAAATATCCTACACCTTTTCCTTCCATTGTGAGTATATGTGCATTTTGTATAATAAGATCAACTTTCAATCTGCTTCTCTCCTTACCTACATATTTAAATTTAATGGACTTTGGGAGCGCTTAGCTTTTTTATTAAGTAAATAGAGAGCAATAAATGTTGCAGCTGCTGTTGTAATAAATCCCATCCATCCAGCTGTTGCACCGGCTACTAAGAAGCCTAAGAATGTACAAACTGCTATTAATATTGCATAAGGCAGCTGAGTTCTTACGTGTTCTATGTGATCACAAGCCGCACCTGTTGAAGCTAGGATTGTTGTATCGGAAATTGGTGAACAATGGTCACCGAATAATCCGCCACTAATAACAGCTCCAATAACAAGTGGTATTTCAATGTCCATAGTCACAGCCATAGGGATTGCAATAGGCATCATAATCGCAAATACTCCCCAGGAGCTTCCTGTTGCAAAAGCGATTAGGGATCCGAGTAAAAAGATTAAAGCTGGAACAATAAACGAAGGAAGGTAGTCTCCGACAATTAAAGACATATATGCTCCCAGTTCCATCTGTCCTGCAATTTTTCCGATGGACCATGCTAGAACAAGAATTATTGGAACAATCATTAAATTAATTATTCCCTGAGTGAATTCATCAAAGGCAGATTTAATTGTGTGGAGTTTGTATACCACAGAAAATAGACCTGCTCCAATCGAACCCACTAAAAATCCACATGAAATGGCTAAAACAATATTTGCATTAATAAAAGCGCCTCTAAAACCATTTTCAAATATATTTCCGGTCCAGAAAATCACAGTGAATATGGTAATAAACAGGAGAAGCATTGGAACTAAAAATTGATGAAATTTAAATGTATGGCCCTCTGGGAATCTCTCCGACTCCTTAGTAGCAACCAATGGTTTGTCATTTTCCCCTAAGACTTTCCCGGTTTCAAAAGCCCTTTTTTCAGCATGATACATAGGGCCAATATCTAGTCCAGTATTGATAACATATAAAACACCGATCATTGCAAATAGCCCATATAGATTATAAGGAATCATCTGAATAAATAATGTCCATGGATTGTCTGATAAGCTTAGAGCAGTGATTTGTGTTGCAATAAGCCCTGTTATGAAAGGTCCATAACTGCTGATAGGGGACATAGATGCAAGGGGAGAACCCATTGAGTCTAATATATATGCTAGTTTAACTCGGGAAACACTCAACTTATCTGTTAATGGCCTCATAATCGTACCCAAGATTAGAACGGGCTCTGTGTAGGAAAATAAAAATGCGCTCCCCCATGTTAGATTTTGTGCTTTTCTTCGAGTGTTTATCTTTCTAGTAGCAACTTGAGCAAAAGCCTGTGCTGCTCCAGTCACTCTTAGGATATGAATAAATCCTCCTGCTAAGCTGACTAATATTAAGAGTCCGGCATTCCAGGGATCCGCAATGGAGGGAATCATATAATCAGAGATACTTTTAGCAAATCCGGAAAAGGGATTCCAGGAGTTAATAATGGTGGCACCAACCCAAACACCAATAAATAATGATAAAATTGTCTGTCTGGTTAATAAAGCAATTCCAATTGCAACTAATGGCGGTAAAAGTGACAAAGCACCAAATTCCATAAATGTTCCCCCTTTATTAAGACTAATTGACAAACGTGTTCATCCTAGATTAGTTGAATTTATTTGGCCTTCTATATATCCGCCCCCTTTTTATAATACTGAAAATTCAAAAATATAAATCTATACCCAATATAAGGCATTAGCAATATCAAAATCAATAAAATTATTAACCACATTTATATTTTTATTAATGAATGTAATTTTTTTCGGTATTTAAATACTGATATGCGATTAAATTAAATACAAAAAAGAAGGCTGCTGAATTACCAGCGGCCTTCTTTTTTAACTCTTGTTTATGGGTTCCCAGGGAGTTCCTGTCCAAATTGCAACTGTTTGACTGTCTCCTGGGTTCCGAAAAGCATGAGGATTCGAACTGTCAAAATAAATACTGTCTCCTTGTTTCAACAGATACCTCTGAGTCCCAATAATAACTTCTAACTCTCCCTTAATGACCATTCCGCCTTCTTCTCCCTTATGCGGATATAGTTGGAGCTCTTCTCCCTTATCTGGATCGACTGTAATCTCAAAAAATTCTATCTTCCGTCCTGTGAGAGGGGCCAGCACTCTGTACTGAACATTTTTATGCCTCATTTTGAGTATTTCCTGCTCTTCGCGCCTGGAAACAATAACGGATTGCTTTTCAATGCCTTCAAAAAAGAAGGAGAGAGGAACATCAAATAAAATACTTAACTTCCACAATGTATCTAGAGAAGGTTTTGCTTTTCCTCTTTCTATTTGAGAAACCATACTCTGACTTAAACCAATTCTTTCTGCAACTTCATCGACAGTTAACTGAAGAGTTTTCCTTTTAGAGCGAATTTTCCCTCCAATTATTCCGACTGGAAGTTCAGATTGATTTATATCATTTATCATTTAGGATCCCCCTGGATGCAATTAAAGTTTATATCCTTTGTGATATTTATTTTTAGAATATTATCACTTTTCTTCAGTATATCACAGGTCTTCATATAACTATAAACCCAACTTGTTGTTAAAAAGGCATAATATCTCCTTATACTGTTCCAGAAGAAATAAGAGCTCAGTTAATTGGTGGAAGGGCGAAACGTAAATGGACGCTTATTAAAGAACATTGCAAACTACCACAAACGATAGAAGAACTAATACATTTCCGGCACGGTTTCTTTCAGTCAAAGAAATTTCATTTTAAAGAAATCCTTTTTCCTGGTGTTCGAACTCTAATCGATAACCTAAAAAATCAAGGCATTAGCATTGCTTTAGCTTCATCCTCTGACAGAGATCGTATCAATAGAGTCATAACAGACTGCGAACTAGAACGGATCTTTGATGTAGTTGTAAGTGCATAATGGCGGCCGGCTTCCCTGTGGAGCCGGCCTTTTACTTTTATCAATAAAGTCGCCCAAAAATATTTCGTAAAAAAATAGGTTGAATTTTCAGAATTATGGTATTATTATATGTATAGTTGTATATACAATAATTAAAGGAGGAGGGACGGATGAAGTTACTAGGAAGGGTTGCCATCGTAACAGGCGGGGCAAAAGGAATAGGAAAATCCGTTTGCCAGCTATTCGCTGAAGAAGGAGCTGCAGTCGTTGTTGCGGATCTTGATGTTGAAAAAGGTCAAATGGCTGCGGATGAACTTGCTGCTAAAGGGCATAAAGCTGCGTTTATAAAAGTGGATGTCACTAAGGAAGAGTCTGTTAAGGGTCTAGTCAAAGCAGCTGTAGATACTTTTGGGAAGCTCGATATTATGATTGCAAATGCCGGTATTGCAGAAACCATTCCTATACATAATCTCTCTCTCGAAACCTGGAATCGCACCATTGATGTGAATTTGACCGGTGTATTTTTAACTAACAAATATGCCATCGAACAAATGCTGTTTCAAGGATACGGGGTCATTGTAAATACAGCATCCATGCTTGGCCATATTGGCAGAAATGAGGTCACTTCCTATACCGCTTCAAAAGGCGGGGTGGCCAATTTAACTAGAACCCTGGGAGTAACGTATGCAAGTAAAGGGATACGAGTAAATGCCGTTTGTCCAGGTTATATTGATACCGACTTAATACGAAACAAATCTCCTGAAGCGATGGAGGAGCTTATCCGATTACACCCAATTGGCCGCTTAGGTCAACCGGAGGAGATAGCAAAAGCTATCTTATTTTTAGCAAGTGATGATTCTTCTTTTGTTTGTGGAGCAAATTTAATGGTGGATGGAGGATTTACTGCGCAGTAAGAAGTGATTACGCCTGACAAAAACCAAAATGAAAGGGTTTACGATGTGGAAAAAATGAAAACCTTTGCTAAAACTCAAGTGCCAATTTATATTCAAATATCACAGGACATTCGAAGCCAAATCGTCAGCGGCCATTATAAACAGGATGAAAAAATTCCAACCGAGGATGAAATTGTCGTCAAGTATGGTGTCTCTCGTATGACGGCCAGAAATGCTGTAACCGAGTTAGTGAATGATGGGTTAGTTTACCGCGTTCAAGGTAAAGGAGCGTTTGTTGGAAATGTAAAATTAAAGCGCAGCCTAAATAAAATTACTGGGTTTCATCAGGATATGCTCGAAATTGGCCTTCACCCCAGATCAAAACTATTAGAATTCCAAAAAAGATCCCCAACAGATAAAGAGTGCCAAAAGTTAGCCATCCGGAAAATAAACAGAGTCTTCTCCATCAAGCGGATCAGGTATATTGATGATATTCCTTATGGGTTTCAAGAGCTAGTCATACCTGAATATCTGGTTCCGGATTTAGCCTCAGTCGATCTAGAACATCAATCGTTTTACTCCTACTTAGAAAATATCAACAAGCCCATTAAAAAAGCCGAACAACATATGGAAGCTGTCATGAATGACCAGATAGCAGTCACGCTGGGTATATCAGATAGTATTCCCTACTTCTCTTTTGAAAGAATTTCCTACCTTCATGATGGAAATCCAGTTGAACTTTTACACTCCTATTTTCGGGGAGATAAATTCTCCTATACTATCAGTCTTTCCAGTGAATAATCCAGTTTTAATAATAGAATCATATTTTTCGGGAAAGCGCCGGTAAATCTGTCGAACCAATACAAAAAGGTAAATAGAAAGGGGAATTTTACTTTGAACTTAAAAGGGTATGCTCGGGAGATGTTCCGATCAGAGCTTGAGGATGCAGCAGGTCCGGAAAATGTAGTAGACGTGGTGAATGATGCCCAAAAGGATTTGGCGATTGACCAATATTGGCTGACCTATATGTGGAAACAAAAGAATGAAGAACTGCCGATGCCTTGCTTTATCGTAAGGCCGGAAACGACCGAAGAAGTCTCAAAGGTGATGAGAATCTGTAACACCTATAAGGTGCCGGTTGTCCCAAGAGGTGGAGGATCAGGAACCCAGGGCGGCGCAGCCACTATGTATGGAGGAATCGTGCTTGATGTCACTCGGATGGACAAAATTATCGACATAGATGAAGAGTCGTTAGTTTTAACGGCCCAGCCGGGAATCAATGGACGTGTCCTGGAAAATAAACTTAATAAACATGGATTCATGCTTGCCCATTACCCATCCTCGGTGGATATGGCTACCTTGGGAGGGTATCTTGCCGCAAGAGGCTCTGGGGTCATGTCCACTAAATATGGTAAAGCGGAGGACATGGTTCTATCTGTGGAAGTTGTCCTGCCAGATGGAAAAGTAGTTGAAACCCTGCCTGTTCCCAATCATGCCTCCGGGCCGGGCTTGCTGCAGCTATTTGTTGGTTCAGAAGGGACACTTGGGGTGATTACGAAGATACGCATCCGCTTGGATCCATTACCGGAAGCACGATTATTCCGAATGATAAAATTTAATGAAATTCACGATGGAATTGAAGCAGGACGGCAAATCATGATTAACCGATTAAACCCTGCCGTCATCCGGCTGTATGATCCAGGCTCCACAAAAAAATCGTTAAAGGGAACCGGAATGGATGCAGACGGTGTCAATATGGTACTCATGGTGGATGGATTTAAAGGCATCGCTAATGAACAGATGAAAAAGGTGTTGGAAATCTGCCTCGAAAATGGAGGGACTGATTTAGGGGAAGAGCCGGGATTATACTGGTGGAATACCCGCTATGATTTCTACCGCCCGCCGCTTCAGCCGTCATATCCACTTTTATATGGAACCGTAGAAACCATCACGACCTATGACAAAATCCACAAGCTTTACGATGAGAAAAAACGGCTGGTGGAGGAAAAGTATAAGAAATATAACGCAGAATATATGGCCCATTTTTCTCATTGGTATCCATGGGGAACGATGATTTATGACCGATTCTATATTGCCAAGCCTCCAGAGGACTCTAGGGAATTATTCCGTTTGCATAACCAAATTTGGGCGGATTGTTCACGGGTTAATCTAGAAAATGGAGCACTTTTAAATGAGCATCATGGAATAGGCTTTAAGCTTGGATATCTCATGCCGGAGCTTTATGGCGATATGTTTGATGTTTTATTAAATATTAAAAAAGGCATCGACCCTAAAGGGATCATGAACCCAGGAAAGTTAGGATTTGGAATTTGGTAAACTGGCTGATTAATAGTTTAGTAAAAGGAGTGGAGTTATGAAAGCCTTATGCTATGTTGGCCCCAATGAATTAGCCGTTAAAGAACGAAGCATACCTGAAATCGGGCCGGGGGAAGTGCTGATTAAAGTAAACTATGCAGGGATTTGCGGGACCGATATGCTTGCCTATCATGGCGGGATGACCAAACGGACAAAGCCTTCTGTCATTTTAGGCCATGAATTTTCAGGAACTGTTTGCGAAGCTGGAGCTTCTTCCAGCTTTCAAAAAGGGGACAGAGTAACGGTTGAGCCGATTACCTCCTGCGGCGAATGCGACAGCTGCCAAAGAGGAGATTATAACCTTTGCACGATTGCTTTTAACCTAATTGGCATTGATAGCGATGGGGCATTTGCCGAATATATTAAAGTTCCGGAGTCAAAGGTTTACCGGCTGGGTGATACCATTTCGATGCAGGACGGAGCCTTAATCGAACCGCTTGCGGTGTGTGTCCATGCCGTGGAAAAAGGAAAAATAGCAGCCGGCCAAACGGTATTAGTGGTTGGCGGCGGTCCAATTGGAATTATTACCGCACTGACCGCCCAACAAAGAGGGGCAAAAGTACTCATCTCAGAAATAAGTCCGTATCGAATTCAGGTTGCCAATCAATTGGGGTTTGAGGTGTTGAACCCAACAGAGGAGAATTTCCTTGAACAAATTAATGAAATAACCCATGGCCGGGGTGTGGATGTTTCCATCGAAGCAACAGGCACCAACAATGGGATGGTTGCCTGTATTGAAGCCGCCCGCACAAAGGGAATCGTTGTGATAACCGGTCTTCCTAAGAAGAATTCCGATTTTGATGTGTATCGCATTATCGCAAAAGAATTGCAGCTTGTCGGAACAAGGGTCTATATGAAAGAAGATTATGATCAAGCCATTGAATTGCTTTCGTCCGGGGAGCTGGATCTGAGCAGCCTCATTAGCAAGGTAGTTCCGCTGGATGGGGCAATTCAGCAAGGGTTTGAAGCGATTGACAACGGCGAGAATGTTATCAAGATTCTCATTTCAATTTCAGATGAGGATGAGAAGGTATGAGTGAACAATACGTTTTAGGAATTGACCATGGCTCAGGCGGATGTAAGGTCACCTGTCTTAAATCTGATGGAACCATTTTTTCAGAAGCTTATGTCCCATATCCCTCTCTTTATCCCCATCCTAAGTGGGTGGAACAGGAACCTGAAACGTGGATCAAGGCGGCCTTTGAGGCGATATCCAAAGCAACGGAGAAATTAGGCCCGTATGGAAGGAAGAATATTAAGGCGCTTAGCTTTACTGCCCCACATCATGTGGCGGTTTTACTTGATAAGGATCGTCAGGTAATCCGTCCGGCCATAATGTGGAATGACCAGCGTTCCGGGGAACAGTCCCAACAACTGAGAGAGCTATATGGAAAGAAAATATTTGAACTTACTTATAATGCACCAAATCCGACCTGGACGCTCAGCCATCTATTATGGCTGAAACAGTATGAGCCTTACCAGTATGGAAAGATCGACAAAATCCTCTTTATGAAGGATTATGTCCGTTACCGTTTTTCCAGCCAGATGGCTACAGATTATATCGAGGCGGAAGGTACGCTTTTATATGATATTGAAAAACAGGAATGGTCAGAATTTTTACTTTCACTAGTTGACTTAAATGAAAGCGCATTCCCGCCGGTTTTATCGCCTATTGATGAATGTGGAACCATTTCGCCTAATATTGCGAAATTGCTTGGGCTTTCGGAAAAGACAAGAATCATTGCCGGCACGGCGGATACCGCTGCTGAAGTTTATGGATGCGGCACCATCAAGGATGGTGATGGTGTTGTCAAGCTGGCAACAGCCGGAAACTTTTGTCTGGTTACTGATACGGTTACCAAGAATGAAAAACTAACTACCTATCATCATCTTGTCGATAACTTATTCTACCAAAATAGCGCGACCAATTTTGCTGCCGCTTCGTTCCGTTGGTTTAAAGAAAGCTTTTTTCAAGAGTTTGAGGAAATCATGAAGGCTCCATCGATTTATCCTGAGATTATGAAACAAGTTGAATTAATCAAGCCGGGGTCAGAGGGGTTAATTTTTCACCCTTACTTAAATGGCGAGCGATCTCCGCATTGGGATCCATACTTAAGAGGAAGCTTTTTTGGCTGTACAGCCCGCCATTCCAGAAGCCATTTTGCAAGAGCTGTCTTGGAGGGAGTTGGTTTTTCTCTGAAGGATTGCAGTTTGCAATTTCCTAATAAACACTTAAAAAAATTAAGGATTATTGGGGGAGGAAGTAAAGGTAGGGAATGGGTGCAGATTATTGCTGATATCTTAAACATGGAATTAGAGGTTCCGTCCAGCAGTGACGCTTCCTTTGGAGCCGCCTTGGTTGCCGCCACAGGAATTGGCTGGTTTGCTGATTTAAAAGAAGCCGCTCAGGCTACTGAAAGTGTTATATATAGCCTGGTGCCTAACGAGAAAAATATAGGGGGGTATGAGGAGTTATTTTCCATTTACCAAGAATTACATTCACGGACATATGAATTGTCACACAGACTCTCACAATTTAGTTCCTAGATATTTATCGGGAGAGAGGTTGTAATATTAGGAATTCGCCTTTACACAGGCATTCTATATAAAGGGGAGTGGAAAATTAATGAGGAAAACATGGTTTCTTTTATTCTTAGTAGGTAGTTTAGTAGCGGGGATCCTTTCAGGGTGTTTAGGCAGCTCGGCGAAGCCAACGGAAACAAAAACGGAAACAGGGAAGGAAGGCAACACCATCATTCGGATTGCTTCCGTAGAAACAGGACCAGAAACAATGGAAGTTCTGCAAAAAGCAGGGGAAGAGTACGGGAAGGAATTTGGCGTCAAAGTGGAAGTGGAAGCAGTTCCATTAGCGGATATTTTTACAAAAATAAATGCCAGCTACGGAACTTCAGCCCAATATAGCGCGTTTTTGACCGGTTTCATTGGACATATATCAATCCTGGAGGAACAAGGAAAGTTAGCTGAAGTGGACGATATCATTAAAAACCTTGGCGGTAAGGAAGACTTCTACAACGGGCATATCTTATTCCCGATTAAAGGAAAAACGTACTGGATTCCATATGATTATAACTTAGCATATGGATACGTTCGAACAGACTGGTTACAGGAAAAGGGATTATCCGTTCCAAAAACATGGGACGAATTTGTTAACGTTGCGAAAGCATTAACGGATAAAGAGAATAATAAATACGGTTTGATTATGCCATTATCCTCCGATGGGGCGACAAATTGGATTACAAGCAGCTTATTGTGGGCCAATAACGTCCGAATTTTTGATGACAATTGGAAGGTCATTCTTGATTCAGATGAAATGAAGCCAAGGGTGGTTGAATCTCTTAACCTATTGAAGGAACTTCACCCGTACATGCCGGCAGAGGCGACAAGCGCTTCCTATGCCGAAATGACAGAAGCCTTTATTTCTGAGCAGGTAGGCATGACCTTTTACTCCGGAAGATTGGTTGATATTTTAGAAACGAAAAATCCAAGCTTAGCAGATAAATTTGAAGTGTTTGGGATCCCGATGAAGGATGGTAACGGTGTAGCTGCTTCTCTAGGCTATGATTCCATGGCAGTATTGAAGACGGATCATACAGATGAAACGAAGAATTTTGTGGAATGGTTCTATAAAGAAAAGCTGAATGATTTCTTGCACACCGATGGAGTTCATTACTTCCCGGCTCAAGAGTCTATTTATAACAGTGAAGAATGGCGTTCCGATCCAATTATTACAAAGTATTGGGAAACGGGCGTGGAGCCTCAATATGAAATTTTGAAAAATGCGGAACTGCACTCTATCGATTCAGATGGACCTGAAACGGATGCCCGTCCAGGTAAAGTGTTTGAAGCATTCTTAATTCCAAAGTTATTCCAAAAAGTCACGTTAAATAACGAGGACCCTGAAAAGGCAGTGGAAGAAATTGCAGATGAGATTAGAAAGTTAGTTGGAGAGAAATAGAGTTTAAGTCAGGCAGATTCTCGAGATCTGCCTGACTCCTCTATGAATAGGAGGCGATTAAGATCGAAAGGAAGCTTTCAAAACGAGATATTCCCCTGGTACTCCTTTTTTTGATACCCGGCCTACTAATATTCACATTCGTGATTATTATCCCTACGGGCTTTGCCATCAGCTATAGTCTTTACGAAGCCTCCAGCTTTGTAGGAATTCCAACGTTTGTCGGTTTGGAGAATTATCTGAATCTCTTGCAGGATACAAGGTTTTGGAGAGATCTATGGCAAACATTAGTCTATGCACTTGGTTCGATATTTTTGCAAATTATTATTGGTATTGTGATTGCATTAATCCTTAATCAGCAATTTAAGGGAAGGGATTTTGTCAGAGGGGTTTCTGTTGTCCCTTATATCATTCCAGTCATTGTCGTCACTATGGGCTGGGAATGGATTCTTGATACGAACTTTGGGATTATCAACAAAGCATTGGCATCCGTGGGGTTAGGTAATATTAATTTCCTATCTATGGACCTTGCCATGCTCACTTCCATCCTTTTATCTGTATGGACATGGACTCCCTTTGTCACCCTTGTTTTCCTATCAGGCTTACAGACGATATCGCATGATTTGTATGAGAGTGCGACACTGGACGGGGCCAACAGCTGGCAGCAATTTTGGAGAATTACGATTCCTATGATGAAAGACTTATTAATTACGATTGTTCTTCTTCGCGGACTTTGGATGTTTAATAAGTTTGACTTGGTGTGGCTGTTGACGGGCGGCGGTCCGCTTGAAAAAACAGAAACTTTGCCAATCTATATTTATTTAAATACATTCAAGCTTAATGAAGTGGGCTATGGAGCAACGGTGGCAGTCTCTTCCGCTGTTTTCATGATGGTGATTATGTATGTTTACTTAAAAATTACTAACTATTCACCAGAGAAAAAGCGTTTGAAAAAGAGCAAAGCGGCGGCGAAGAAGGAGCAAGTGTCCTCTCCAAGTCAAGGAATCTCTATTAAAGGAGACGGCAGTCTATGAAAAGAAGCATACGGTCTCAAGCCACAATCTATATCCTGGCGGCTTTTGTATTTGTCTATTCGTTTTTTCCGATCTATTGGATTACGATCTCACCCTTACGCGGGGTAAAAGGTTTTTTTGAAGATAGTACCTCTTTATTGCCTACATCATTTGATTTAACCTTCTTCATTAATATTTGGAATGAGACAAATTTCCCATTGTATTACAAGAATAGTTTCATTGTAGCAGCTGCTACGACGGTTGTTACGGTTATTTTTTCAAGTCTCATTGCCTATGTGCTGACTCGTTTTCAATTTCGCGGAAAAAACTTGCTGTTAAACGGCATGTTAATCGGCTACATGCTGCCGCCGATGTTATTAGCGATTCCACTTTTAGGAATGTTTATTTCCTTTGGTATTGAGGATTCGTTGTTTGGGTTAACGATTTCCCATATTGCGATGACGTTGCCGTTTGGAGTATGGATGCTTAATAGCTTTTTCAAGACAATCCCTTTTGAGCTGGAGGAAAGTGCCTGGATGGATGGAGCAAGTCGGTTTCAGACTTTGTATCGTGTGATTTTGCCTTTGCTTATTCCTGGGGTCATCAGTGTAGGGGTCTTTTCGTTCATTGTTTCTTTTACGGACTATACGTTTGGGCTTATGATGGTTTCTTCGGAAGTGAATAAAACGATTCCTATCGGGTTAGCGGGAATTAAAGAATCGACCTCCCTGCAGCGTGGAGAATTGCTCGCTGGCGCAGCAATGATTATTGTGCCAATGGTCATTTTATTTTCCTTCGTTACTAGATACTTTATTAAAGGGCTGACTGCGGGGGCAGTGAAGGGTTAAACCAGGGAGGTAGCTCTGCCGGTTGTTTTTTCAGAACTATAAAGATCACGGGGACGGTTCTCTGGCCATAGGGTCAGAGGAGTCGTCCCCGTGGCAGTTAGGAGATGAACGGCTATGTTTGAATTGGATGTAAAAGGGAGAAACGTTGTTGTTACAGGCGGAAGCAGTGGTATCGGGTTAGCGATTTGTCGGGCGTTTTTACAAAAAGGAGCGAACGTGAGTAATTGGGATATTCAAAAAACGGATGAAGTAACGCAATTGCTGGCGAAGTATCCTTCTAGTTTTCAGTATCTCGAAGTGAATGTTATTGAAGAAAGTGCAATCTTAAAAGCGGTGGGGGACACGTGGGGAACGGTCGATGTTCTGATCAACAACGCAGGCATTATTAGTAAATCACCACTTGAGAATATTTGTGCGGAAGGTTGGAATCGGATCTATGATATTAATGTCCGGGGGACAATGCTGGTGACAAAAAATCTTTTGAGGAAATTGAAGGTGTCTGGGAGAGGGCGGGTCATTAATCTTTCTTCTATGACTGCAAAAATTGGATTGGAGACTTACAGTCTTTATTCCTCTACGAAGGCAGCTGTTTCAAATTTGACAAAGGTGTGGGCGCTGGAATTGGCCAAGGATGGTATAACCGTAAATGCTCTATGTCCCGGATGGGCTGACACAGCGATGAAGGGGAAGCTTGTTCAAGGGATTGCCGGGATTCATGATATTCCTAATGAAGAGGCGGAGGAGCTTATTTTGGGACATGTTCCGCAAAAAAGGTTTATTCAAACCGAAGAAATAGCCTTCAGCTGTCTCTTTCTAGCTAGTTCACTGGCCCAAGGAATCAGTGGGCAGGAGCTATTTATTGATACAGGATTGACGAATATGTTTAAACCAGGGGTGCATGTAGCAAATAGGTAAGCAGTCATGTCACCACATTTTATTATATAGTGGCCGGTTTCCAAAACCGGTCATTCTCCGTTTTTCTATGTCAAAGGGATTGGCCGAATAGAAGGGCGAAGCAGGTTAAAATGGGAATCGAGAAGTAGTAATGCAGTTAAACCAACTTCAATGTATCTGCAAATATACCAATATGACCATACCTTTCAAATATATTCCAAATTATATTTAAATTAGAAAATTTATCCATTATAATATAGTTATATTTTGGAAGGGAGATTATACATAGTGAAAAAATTAGGATTGATTTTAATGTCACTAATAGTAGTTCTTGGTGTTTATACGCCCAGTTCTAAAGCAGCAGGATATGATTCTAAATTCTGTGAACAATTTAAAGGGGTTACGAAGATTTGGTGGGACGGAATTGAATTAAAGCCTGGTCAAATTGGCAGATTAATTGTTTTAAAGGATACTCCTTTGTTTAAGCTTCAAGGGGAAAAGAAAGTAGTTTCCCGGACGCTGAAAGCTGGTGAATTCTACCGTATTTATGCCTTTAAACCAGGAATGCTGAGTGTAGGCGGAGGATATTTTGTTGACCGTGATTCTAAAGTAAAGTACGAAACGCCAAGTAAGACAAAATTGCAGGCTGTTCAATGTATCCATAACCCATATGGCTCAATTAGTAATCCTACTGCACTTGGAGATGGCTGGGAAGTACAGGTTGAAGATAGATATGAAGGCTTTAGGCATTATGAAATTGGAATGGTGGAAGCTATAACCGATGGCAATATTGCATGGCAGCTGATTAAAGAGAAAAATTATTATAATGATCCCCCTCCCCCAGGAAAGAAATATGTAATGGCTAAATTCTACTTTAAATTAATTAATGCTGACAAAGAACCTTTTAATGTAAATTATTATGATTTTGAAGCGGTTAGTAAAAAGGGCGTTACTTATAGTAATAAGTCTGTTGTTATTCCGGATCCGGAACTATGGGCTGATCTTTATAAAGGTGGATCCTTTGAAGGCTGGACAGTATTTTTAGTTGATCAAAACGATGAACCTAAGATTGTATGGAATCGTAAATCTACAGATGAAATATGGTTTAAAATGAACTAACCAAAAGCCCTTCTCAAAAAGAGAGGGGCTTTAACTATGTTTCTAAGTACGTCTTAGTAATACAGTGGGTATTTTTACAGAAAAACGACTTATTAAAAATAATTCTATCCATTGGAGGAGTTCCTAAAAAAGGACCTCTTTTCTCTATCTGACCAGATATAGAGAATATCTAAATGTCTGGTCCTTTTTATTTATTTTATATTCTATTAATAGATAGGCCCTAACAATGTTTAATATATTATGATACCTTGAATAAGGAATGTAGAAGTAAATATTTGTATAAAATGATGGCCTATATTGTGTAGGTACTACAATCAAGAAAGGAAGTCATGTCAGTGAAAAGATTGTCTGCAGCATTAGCACTTTTTATGTTTTTGGCCGGATGTAATAATGAGAATAGCACAGATAAGTCAGTTTCTGAAAACAATACTGAAACGGGTGACATAACATCAGAAAATAAATCGGAAAGTTCAACAAATAATCAAGAAGGTCAAAATATTGATGAGAATGAAAACAGCAGTACTCCAGAAACGGATAGCCAAGAACAAGAAGATACCCATAATGAGTCAAGTAGTAATACAGAGGATAAAGAAGCAGGTACAGAAACAGATAAGAATATGAAAAAAAAGGATAAATACATAGAAAACCTTAATGAAATTGAAAAAGCAGCAGCTGAAATACGCAATACCGATGATGACTCGACATTAGGGATGACAAAATCAGAAGAAGAAATATTAAAAAAGTGGGATCAAGCTTTAAATGAAATCTATCAAGTACTTGAAAAGCAGCTTTCTAAAAGTGAAATGGAAAAACTAAGAGCAGAACAAAGAAAGTGGATCACATATAGAGATGAAACAGCAAAAGAAGCAGCAAAGAAATATGAAGGAGGAACATTGGAGTCATTGGAATATATAGCCTCCCAAGCAGGAACAACAAAAGATAGATGCTATGAATTAGTTGAAGGTTATATGAATTAAAGTAACATGAAGATACTTCAAGCATCTGGAATTTATGATAAAGCTGGTAATATAAAATAATAGTTAGTTAACAGTGAATACCTATAGAAGAGTATTCAAATCTGCAGAAAAAGGTATTACCAAGAAAAAAAGTTCATGTTCGCAGGAAGATAATTGCAGAAACTAGATATATTCATAACCTCAAGTAATACTCCAAACTAACATTTTTCCTATAGACCAGTCTAACAGCCTCAAATGTAACTGCATAATAAGCTTCCCCGGCCCTTTGGCCGGGCAGCTTTATAGCGAAGCCTTTTGTTGCAAGATCCTCCCACAGATCAGATGGCTCAAAAGCATAATGAAATTTTTTATTGGGCCTTTTATGATTATTGTTTAAACCCAGTGCTTTCCTTATCTCAGAGTATTGGATGGCTGAGATATCTGAAATTTTTAATTCCACTTTGACATCATCCTCACAGTTACATTAATTCCTCAGTTCTTCAACAGATATATCATAAAGTGCAGATAGCTGTTCCATTCTTGCTAAACTAGGAATATACCTGTCATTCTCCCAGGCGGAGATCATATACACACTTACCCCTATTATTTTTGCTGCTTCTTTTTGAGTTAAGTTACGGGCTAATCGTTTCATTCTTAATTTGTGACCGATAGCTGGATACATATGAAAACCTCTAATGATGAATTGTATAGGTCCATTTTACTAATGGTGAACGACGAGTGTAGTTCTATTCTCACTTCATAAGAAGAGTTCTAACACGAATAAATGGTGTATATCAGTTTGTTGCTTTCAGTATTATAACTTTAGGAATATTCAAGAAGGAGGCAAAGAAGTCATAAATGCCTCTGAACCAATTAACTTAATCCTCAAATGACAAACATGAATTTTGGCGAAATATAATGGTTAGCCATCACCCTTACTGGGTGTGAATTCGGTGAATATGCCTTAAATTTTGTGTAATATTCTTCTCTATATTCGTGTATATCATATTGTATTGAAGAAAAAGAGGAGGCAAAGGATGAAAAAGTTTCTGTTTTTATGCACTTTTTTAATGTTATCATTTCTCATCACAAACACTTCACTGAAGGTACATGCAGAAGAAGACATCATTAAAAAGAACCTGATAACCATTACAGATAACGTTGAGGTTAAAAGGGGAGCAACAATGAATTACCCGACTGTTTTTATTTTAAAGAAAGGTACCCGGGTTTATGTAAGAGATACTTTCGCTGGAAGTGACGGGAGAAAGTGGGTCTCGGTTGTTACACATGGTTATAAGTCAGGCTGGGCGCTATTGGAAAAATTTGAAGTACCTTCACCTGAGGCGGGAAGAAAAGCCTTTATTACAGATCAGGTTGATATCAGAAGAGGGGCACACTGGGGTTACGAACCAGTTGCATCTCTGCAAAAAGGTATGGTTGTCACTCAGGCAGATACATTCATGACCTTTTCGGGCCAGCTATGGCATAAAGTAGATACGGGCAGAAAACAAGGCTGGTTAGAAAGCCGATATTTCCAGAATTATGTAGATTATTACGGGAAAGGATCTATTAGTGTAAAAAATGGCGTAATTAGAAAAGGTGCATCAATAGATTATAGTGTCAAAGCTGCATTATCCCAGGGAACAGAAGTAAATACGTTTGCAAAATTCCTCAATAGCCGGGGTGAAATTTGGTATCATGTTAAAACTCCACAAGGGGTATACGGGTGGATTAAATCAAGTGAAATATCGGTTAGACCTTATTAAATGAAATGACTTGTTCAAAAGAACTAACAGATTAATGGAATGAAATTATCTAAAAAGAATTAATGATATCACTAAAAAGATATGCAACCCCCTCAGCTGCCATTCTGGTGGCTTTTTAGTGTATTTAATAATAAAGAATTATTAGTTCTATATTACCATTTTATTGGAAGTGAATATAGATATATACCAATTTTTGTTATACTTAGCATAGTTTTTAATTTGGAAAGGAGAAAGTATCTTGCTTAAAAAAATTCTCTCTATATTTCTAGTATCCCTGTTAGCATTAAGCTCATTCAATGTAGTAAAAAGCGAAGCAGCATCAGCACCTATTGGAGTGAAATGGGGGAATTCCATTCTAATTCCTGGACAGATTGGAAAGGTAACCATTCTCCAGGATACAAACTTATACCAGCTAAATTCTAATGGAGAGCTTACAGTATCCCGTAAGCTATTAAAAGGGAATGAGTACCGGGTATATTCTTATCTCAGTAGTCACGGCGGTCTTTATGGTGTAGGAGGAGGAATGTATGTTAAAAAGTCTCCTGCACAGGTAAAATATGAAACTCCTTCAACCACAAAGAAACGCCAAATTCAAAGAATCCTGTTTTTTGACCAGCAATTATTAACCCTTGCTGAGCAGGGGATACTTAAGGGGCAGCCTATTGCTGCGGACGGAACACAGGATATTAAGGAAGTCTATGAGCATTTTAAGAAGATCGGAAACACAGTCCCTAAGCTGGAGAGCACCCATTCTGGAAGCCTTGCTCATACCTTTAAGATGTATACGTATTATACCTATTACCCTCATGACAATAATGTACAGGTGATCGACTGGAACGACGATAATTTTGTTCCAATTACTCCTTATGTTATTCGAGAACTTCTTGGGAAGCCGGAATCGGAAGGAAAGAGTGAAATAAATGGAAAGTGGATTATGAGATACAAAGCAGGAACTTATAATTTATATGTTGGCTTTAGAGGAGATAATGGTTCACAGCTTGATTACCTTCGATTAAAGAAGTATTAACCCAAATTGAAGGCCATGAGCCAATTAAGTAATGTGTAACATGATTATATTTAATGTTGAAAAGAGAGGTACAACCTTGAAACGTTTGATGATTTTCTTATTCCTGCTTTTAGCACTTTCCGGCTGCACTCAAAAAAGCGAAGAAGGAATTCGAACTGAAATATACACAGCAGGAACAACCTATTTAAAATCCATGCAGAAAAGCGTGGAAGAGCTGGACAAATCTCCATCAAAGGGTGTTGTATCAAATTCAGATCACTTTAAGGAAGTATGTACAAAAAAATTTGATTACAGTAAGCTCTCAAAAAAAGAAACAAAGTTTATTGATAGTATTGGAGATTTAAGAATAGCTTACGAACACGTGGTAGACAGCCGCAATTCTAAATATAAAGACAGTTTCAATGAAGAAGCAGCATTAGGCGAATTTAATAGTTTGTCACAAAAATTTGTAAATAATTATAAAGTAGATAAATAGAGTAATTTTAATGCGTGTTAAAGTAAAGGTCCAGCAGAGCTGCCGCTTTCGGCAGCTTTTTCTTATTTGTAAAATTGTTGTAATAATTTATGAGAGGTTTGAACCCCCTCAATTACTTGGAACGTCTAAAAACTAGAAAGGGGGATACAATTGAACCATCTGCAGGAAATTACAGGGGATCCTGATATAGTAATGACTTATATTATGAAGCAGTATGGCACAGAGCTTTCTGTTTTAGCTTATTCCTATATTAGAGATTTAGAAGCCTCGAAAGACATCGTACAAAACGTATTTATCAAGTGCTATACACATCTGGATACATTTGAAGGGCGCTCATCTATTAAAACCTGGCTTTATAGAATTACCATTAATCAATGTAAGGATTATTTGAGATCTCACTATTTAAAGAGGATATTTTTATTCGGCCAAATAAAAGAAGAGGTAACAAAGCAATCCCCTGAGACTATTACTTTACAGAAGTTAGATGAGGAACAGGTTATTAATCATATGATGACTCTAAGCAAAAAGTATCGGGAGGTTTTGGTCCTCAGGTTCATTCATTCTCTCGAAGTCAGGGAAATAGCAGAAGTATTAAATATACCGGCAGAAACAGTAAAGACCAGGATTCGCAGAGGGAAAAACCTGCTAAAGCCTATATTAAAGGAGGAATTTCTGTATGAATAGAAAAAAATCCTTAAAACAGGCCTTTATTAATAAGTATGGGGAGGACCTGCATTTTTCTGATGAGGATATGCAGCTGGTATTGAACAAAGTTCATAGCAAAAAAGTTGAACAGCCTAAAAGGAAATTTAATATGGGCCCCGTTTTAATGTTGATCCTTACACCATTGATTATGATGATTCTTATATTAAGTTCGGATCACTTGCTGACAGATTCAAAGGATGCTTCAAAGGAACCAGAGCCTGCAGCGGAATCGGATAGGGATTTATTTGGAGATGCAGGGATTCAAACTATCATAAAGAATGACCTTTTTACTGAAATTAATCAAACCGTGGAGAAGAACGGAGTTGCTTTTACCATCCATGAAGTTATGTATGATGGAACCCGTCTGGCCCTTGTATATTCCATGGATAAAGAAGAAAGCAATCAGGAAGGAAGTACACACCCCGAGTTTCCTTTCTTTAAGTTGTCGATAGATGGAAAGCCTTTTATTGATTACTCCGAAAGCACGTCCTATGCTGGTGAAAAAAATAAGTTTCTACAGGAGTTCCACCTATATACAGATATCCCAGATCAGTTTCAATTGAGCATAGATATTTTGCGCCTGGGAGAAATAGAAGGTCCCTGGAGCTTTCAATTTCCTATAGAAAAAATCAAAGAGAAATATCATGCTTCAACAGGTAAATCAACTGCAAATGGTGATACAAGTTTGACTCTTAATGAACTGTCCTTTTCCGCAAGTTCCACAAATTTAAGCATTGATATGAGCGAACCAATTGAAGAGCAAAGAAAAAGAGCAGGCACTTACATTTTTGAAGTCAGGGATAATAAGGGGAATTCAATAGCTCATATGACTTCCGGTGCTACCGGTGGAGGAGACAGAGACGGGAAATTTGTTGAGAATTTCAATGAGTATTTTGAACCCGTTGATAAGCTGCCAAAATCCATTACGATTACTCCATACCTGGAAAAACGGGGAGAAATGAATTATGTTACAATGCCCCTTAATCAGGAATTGCCTATTTATCTGGAACAAGATCAGTTTGGCGGAATTATGATTAAGGAAGTGGAGCAAAAGCAGGACGAAGTATGGATTTATTATGAAGGCGAGGGCGTGTCAGAGAGCTTCCGAAGTTGGGTGGTTCTAGAGGAGAAAGGATCAAATGCTCCAATAGAACGTATTAATACCTACGAAAAGACCGCAGAAGGGTATATTGCCAAGTTTAAAACCTCACTTCCTTTAGAAAGTTTAATAGTCAGTACAGCAAAGAGGAATATCACAAAGCTGGAGGGATTGGAGTTAGAAGTGGAGATTGATAATTAGTAAGGATGTCCTGGGGTGTGGACACCCCTGGTATATAAAATAGAGCTGGGATAAAATCAGTTAGCTTTTTCATCTCTATTTAAATGAAAGAAGGCGAATCACATAGAAGTTCAGCAGAAAATAGAAAAATTTAATAAGCTATTAGAAGATATAAAGCAATTTATCCAGCCTAAAAGGGAAAAAACAGTATTTTCCATAGGGGGAAGGGGACATTATGAAAATCCAATCAGTGATGTCATGGCTTTTTTCCTGGATCCAAATGAAGAGCACAGCTTTGGTACTCTATTTTTAACCAGCTTCTTAAACGTGCTAGGGAAGGACTTAGAAAACATAGAAGAAAGCCCAATTGAAGAGATAGAGCGTGAAGCGATTACACTTGCCGGGAGCCGTATCGATCTTGTTGTGGTCAGCGAGAAATGGGTGCTAATCATCGAAAACAAAATATATCATGCTTTGCATAATCCATTAGATGATTATGAATTATATGCAAAGGACAAATACCCTAATAAAGAACATATACTTGTCGTATTATCCATAAATGGTTTTCCCGGAATCCCTGGAAATTGGCACAATATCTTATACCATGAACTAATATCGGAAATAAAGAAGCAGGCCGGGTCCCACCTGTTTACCCCCAGCAATACCAAATGGTCCTTTTTCTTAAAGGATTACATATTAAATTTAGAAGAATTAATAGGAGAGCAAAAAGTGGACAAGCAATTAATAGATTTTGCGCAAAATAATTATAGTAAAATGCTGGAGCTTATTGAGATTAAGGAACAATATATTGATTCCCTTAGAAAAATGTTTTCATCTTTTCTATCAGAAATAACAGCCAATAGTGTGTTGGACAAGGTTCATAATTGGTCTAAAAGAGTTGCTATACGTTTCTATTGTCTTAATAAATGGGGAGAAAAAACGAATCTGGTTTTGGTGGTGCTGCCTCAAGGTGATTTTAAGATTTATTATTATGTTTACGGAATTGAAGAATCGCAGCAAGAGATTGAAAATAAAAGATTGATAATGAGCGATTTTAAGCATTGGAAGGAAAACAAGGGAACCATATTATGCTATAAGTCAGAAAAAAGGTTTGATTTGGAGGGAGCAAGGGCGGCCTTTGCATTGACGGCACAGCATCTGAACCAATACTTTTCCGCTTAGGAAATATTTAATTTTATTATCCAAATTTAGAACTTTAGGAGGAGATTCAAGAATGAAAATTAAAATCTATTTGGCAGCGCTACTGTCAGTTATTACTCTTGCATTTTCCACAGTACATGCCGAAGCTGCTTCCACAAAGGTCTGGTGGGATGGAACAGAATTGAAAAAGGGCCAAATAGGCCGAGTGACGATGCAAAAAACCGGGTTCTCTATCTTTAAATTAGAAGATGGAAAAATGGTTCCAGCCCGTTATGTAAAAAAGGGTGAAGTATTCCGCGTGTATAGCATCTACCGTGATGACTACACAACGAATTATGCTTTGGGAGCCAACCTGTTTGCCTATAGAAGCAGCCACCGATTGGATGGAAGCAACGAATATTTTCAAAAGAATTTATTCTATGAGACACCTTCTAAAGCTAAACTGGAGTTAGTGAAGCAATTAAATAACTAGTTTAGTAGCCAGCAATTTTGCTGGCTATATTAATGCAATTACAATATTGACATGCTTATAGGCGCAATAAATAATGTATATCCATAAGAGTTAATTTAATCTATCTCTCAAAACCGGAGATCTAAGCTGGAGGAATTGAAATTTGGATATACAGCTGATTGGACTTATCATTCTTACATTGATCATTCACTTAATTGATACGCTGGCATATTCCGTTCGCCTTAATTCTGTTAAGAGCGGAAAATTTGCCCTCTCCATTTCATTGTTTAATATCTTTGTGCTGCTATCAAGAACGGCAAACATGTTTCAGGCACCTTTAATCGGCGGTTTAATAGGCGCCAGTATTGCTGCTGGACAGGATTCGCTTTCTGATATTCGCCTGGTCATTTTTTCTTCAACAGCCGGTACACTGCTAGGTATACTATGTATTCCCACTTTTCTCAAGATTTTTTCTAAAGCTGTTGATAAGCTTGAGTTTACTGGTTCTGTTCCGTCTATAGTAGCAGAGTCTCTGAAGATAAATACGATAAAGCGAATAGTCAAGAGCACAACAAGCCCTAGAAGAAGGATGCTTTTTAGCATTAGATATAAGCAGATCCCCAAGCGTTTTCTGCTTCTAAATACAATAATAACGGCTATCTATACGATTGGTGTTTTATCTGCTTATTATGCAGCCTCTTTTGTGCCTGAAGAACACCGGCTGGCTGCATCTGCCTCTTCCGGCATGATTAATGGGATTGCAACAATCCTATTAACATTATTGGTTGATCCGCAATCAGCTATTATTACAGATCAAGCACTTAGACAAAAGCGGCCTTATGGAGATGTGAAAGCTCTTGTTATTTTGCTTATCGGCACAAAATTGCTTGGAACCTTAATTGCACAGATATTTGTATTGCCAGCAGCAAAAATTATTGCGGGCTTCTATGGTTAGGGATTTGCCAGCGCATTGAATGACGATGGTCCACAGACATCTAAATATATAATCTAACTAGATTTGCAGCCAGCTATTTAGCTGGCTTTTTTAATGAGAAAAGCATTATTTTTCAAAGTGAAATAACCTTCTCCTTCGAACCCTGGTACGCCAAAATTTACAAATAAACATGTCTATTTACCTACATAAAATTACCTAAATTATGTATAATAATGTTAAAATAACTTAGTTTTCTATGAATAAAAGACTATTTTGGTGTGCTTTTGTTTATCGGGAGAAGGAGAAGGAAATGAAGTATCTGAGAATAAATTTTATAAGCTTGATCACTGTATTCATTCTGTCCTTGCTTTGGCTGCCCAATACATCCGCAGCTGATCAAGGTATAAAAGACAATAACAACAATGGTATAGATGACAACTGGGAAAGGAGATATAACCTGAAGCCAGGCACAGGAACTGCAGCAGAAGATCCGGATAAAGATGGCTTGAGTAATTTTTTTGAATACCAGCTTAATCTGAGTCCCATATCAAATGATACAAATAAAAATAAGGTCCCGGATGGATTAGAGAATTTTGATAATGATGGACTTTATAATCTTGCAGAAGTAAAAATGGGGATTAATCCGAAAGTGCCGGATAATGATAATAATAAAGTTATACATGTATCGGATTTGATTAATCAAACCCTTGCGAAGAATGATCGAGATATGACTGAGCTATTACATAAAGCACTAAAGCTTGGAGCCGGCAAAATGGTTGTTCTGCCATATGGAAGCTCATTTAAAGTCAGTGGTCTAAGTATTCCAGACAATACTGCAGTTGTCGGTTACGGGTCTAAGATATACAACGATAATAAACATCAAACCCTGTTGACGATTGGAAGCGGAGTAAAGCTATATGGAATTGAGCTGCAGGGTGCAGGCAATAAGAAAGCAGACAGTAAAGGAATCGGGATAAAGATTCGGGATGCCAAAAATATTATCATCGAGGATGTACATATTCATAATATGGGCTTTTATGGTATACTTGCAGAATTTGCTGATAATGTAAAGATATCAAATGCTCTTGTTCATGACATTGGTTTTACTGGTGTTGGGGGACTTTCTGTAAAAAATATGCATATTGATAGCAGTCACATAAAGGGGATTTCACCGGGAAGCAAAGGGAATGCCTATGGTGTTTTTTATTCACGAAAGGGTGCTGAAAGCAGCTTGAAAGCACATCCGAGGAGTTCTGATAGTTCAGTTGCTAACAGTATTATAGAAGACATTCCGTTATGGGAAGCTCTGGATACTCATGGCGGGGAGAATATTGTATTTAACAATAACACGATACGCAATGCCAAGGTCGGCATCGCATTTGTTAATGCAACCGGGAAAGGCGGAAAAGAATTATTTGGTTCTCAAAAATGTACAGCAAAAAGCAACCGAATAGAAGGAATCGGTAAGGGATATGGTATTGTGGTGGCAGGATCTTCATCTGATAACAGCAGAGGCTGTACAATTGAAGGTAACCAATTAACTAAGGCCGGACAGCAGGGAAATAGCATTTCGGGTGCTATCCAGGCGTCTTATACCAGCGACTTAGTTATAAAAGATAATACTTTGGTCCATTCCTATGCAAATGGCATCCACTTATATACTCACAACCAGAAGTTTTCAGTTACGGGGAACAAAGTAGAAGATGTACAGGATAATGTGTATAAGGTGCCATCTGCCATCGCCTTTCGATCTGGCAATAATTCAGGTACTATATCAGGAAATACCCTCTTAAGAAAAAATGAAAAATTAAATGATTATGTCTCATTGAGGGGGATCAACATTTCCTCACAGGAAAGAATGGAATTGGTGATTGGCAAAAACAGCAACAACTTCGTTCTTCCTGTAGCAGGAGGAGCAGGGAAACATGTAAAGTATATATTAAAGTAAAAATTGCCGTATGGACTAATTTTGTCAATGCTGAGATTATTATTTTCTCTTAAATAATTGTTACAAATGTTAAAGAGCTGCCGTGAACCGGAGGCTCTTTTTTGTTTTTTCTATAATCACTTTTAAATTTTGGCTCCATACAATGGCCCATCTCTTTCTGCCTCTTTTCCCTGATTTTTCTAAAAGATAATTGTGATAAAGGAATTGATTGAATAGTAGAATTGTTACAATTTTCAATAATTAAGTTTGTTTAAAAGAACCTGTGGTATAAACGACTGTGAAATAAATTCCAATATTGGGTAAAAAACTTATTTATGTAAGAAGGAGTGAAAGCAGGCAATAAAATCATTGTTTTACAAAAGAAGTGATAAGTTTCTGTGAATATTCAGCGCAGGTTAGTGATTGCAGTCTATGAGCCAGGAATACATAAAAACGAGTTGAAATGTAAACCCCTTCCGCTGCTGATCCAAAAACAGTCTCTTGCATCTGTTCTGCTTAATCAATCCATGAATGGATTGGCCATTCTTAAAGGGGGTGGTTATTTGCAATCTAAAGATACTTAACTAGCTCTGGACAAAGGAATGGATGTTATTTCAAGTAAAAAAGAATTGGAAGGTGACAAGGTGATATTAAAAAACAAGCTTAAAAGAGGATTGAAAATCACAGCACTGAGTCTTGGAATTACCTTCATATCTGCGGGGCTTATGACAACTGCGCTGGCAGACACGCACACAGAAACTTCAGCGCAGCAATTGGTGGATGCTTTGAATGTAATGAAGCTTGATCATGTTGATTATTTGTATGCCTATCTGCAATCGATTGAGCTGTCGGAAAATGAATATGGCCAAATTAAAGACAATACCGGCCGGGCAAATCAAATTATTCGGAACACCAGCAGTATAGACAGCCTGCCGAATTCAGCAAAACTGGAGCTTCTACGTATCTTTATGGACAATATTAAACTTCTTCAGCTTGATGCCAAGATGGTTGATGATTTCGGCAATGAAATTAATGTATTGAACTATGAGCCTGGAACTACTGGTGTAAAGATTCAGCTTCTTGACAGAGACGGAAATTTGCTGGCCATTATGGATCCAACAAGAGAAGATTTGTCCCCTGAAGTCCTGCTGGGCAAAATCAATGCATTGCTTGAAGCGGTTGAAGCCTTGAGAGAAATGAGTGAGACTGGAGTCTTTGTTCCAATGCCGGCGGCTGAATTGCCAAATACGGCAACGGGCCTGCCAAATATGATCATGCTTGGAGGTTTGCTCATTGCCATTGGCGGGACAGCCCTTATTCCTGCAGTCGCAGTTTCAAGAAAATCGAAGAAACCGGCAGAGGCATAAATTGAATGAAAAAGAAAAGAAAAAGGCGGAAGGTCTGGAAGTGGATTCTGTTTGGTATTCCAATCTCTATCATCCTTTTAGGAGTTGGGATTGTCGGTTTTTTTGGAATGGATTTGACCAAGCAGTCTGTCATGCTGGCCCGATCAGCAACAGCCGAATATGAACCTGAAATGCCGCCCAAAAAGTTCAAGCAGGCTTGGCCGGAGCTTCCTGCACCGGGTGAAGGCCTTGGGGAGCTTAATTTTCCATCCCTTGATTTAGCTGTGCCTGTGGTGCAGGGAACACATGATGAGGAGTTGAAAAAGGGAGCCGGGCATTTTGCTGGCAGTGCTCTCCCCGGGCAAGGAGGCCATGTACTATTAAGCGGCCACCGCGACACGGTATTCACTAAGCTGCAGTACTTAAAAGAGGGTGATCAGGTGACCTTTAATACTGAGTACGGAGATTTTGTATATGAGGCAGTCAAGTTTGAAATTGTTCCTGCCGATGACCTGACTGTTAATGTTGCTAAAGACTATGAGACTCTGACTCTTACAACCTGTTATCCTTTTGATTTTATTGGGGATGCGCCTGATCGCTACATCGTGTATACCAAATTGATCTCTATGCCAGAAATAGATTCATGACTGCAGTTATGGAGAAAGGAGAATAGGGCAAAGCACTTGGCCTTATTCCCTTTTTCTTTCCATTCGTTACCTTGATAATCTTTATTTTGTTTATAACTCATTAGCTGGATTTTAAACTTTGTAATCGTTTTTTTACATATACAAAAATACTCTGTGCTTTATTTCGTTAGGAGGAACCTATGGAAGAAACCATTAGTTTAAAAGAATTACTGCACACACTGAAGAAAAGGGTGCTTTTAATTCTTTCCATTACTTTTACTGCAGTTCTCCTGAGCACTGTGTTCAGTTTGTTTTTCCTAACGCCAATCTACCAGTCATCCACACAGCTACTGGTCAATCAGGCCAAAAGTGATCAGCCGGTCTTTAATCCAAGTGAAATTCAAACCAATCTGCAGCTGATTAACACGTATAACGTCATTATAAAAAGTCCGGCCATTTTGGATTTGGTTCGCCAGGAGCTGGATCTTGATTTAACAGCCGATCAGCTTGATTCAAAAATAACAGTGGCCAGTGAAAAAGAATCGCAGGTTATTGGCATTACTGTTCAGGATCCTGATCCCTATACCGCCGCCGACATTGCCAATACCACTGCAAAGGTTTTCCAGAATGAAATCGTCAATATAATGAATGTCGACAATGTCAGTGTGCTGGCAAAGGCATCGGTAAAGGAGAATGTTGCCCCTGTGAAGCCAAACACTCTTTTAAACGGTGTAATTGCTCTTATTATCGGGCTTACGCTAAGTATTGGACTGGCATTTTTACTTGAATATCTTGATAACACAATTAAAAACGAGCAGGATGTGGAACAAAGCCTGGAAGCTCCTCTCCTGGGTGTTATTTCTGTAATTGAGGATTCCGGCAGGGAGAGAAGAGTGGAAAGGGCGGAGGGCATAAAAAAAACAGGCGGTGAGAGTGTTGTTTAAATGGAAAGCCAAAAAAAAGACAGGGGAAAATAGCCGGAAATTAGTCACCATGATAAACCCCAAATCCCCGATTTCTGAACAGTACAGAACCATTCGGACCAATATACAATTTTCGTCAGTGGATAAGGAGATCAAGTCCATAATGGTGACTTCTGCGGGTCCTGGTGAAGGAAAATCCACCACTGTTTCAAATTTAGCTGTCGTTTTTGCAAATCAGGAAAAAAAGGTGCTCCTGGTGGATGCCGATTTACGAAAGCCCACGGTGCACTATACATTCAACTGCAGCAATATAACTGGATTAACAAATGTACTAACAAAGAAAACGTCAATGAATAGTGCGATTGAAGGAACAAATGAACCCAATTTGTCCGTGCTGACGAGCGGGCCTATTCCTCCCAATCCGGCTGAGCTGCTTGGCTCCTTCGCCATGCGGGAATTTCTTAAAGAGGCCTTTAGGGAATTTGACATTGTTCTATTTGATACACCGCCTGTATTGGCAGTTGCAGATGCACAAATACTTGCCAACCTTTGTGACGGAAGCATCCTGGTGGCACGCAGTGGCGAGACAGAGATTGATAAGGCAAAGAAGGCAAATGACTTAATAAGGTCGGCTAAAGGAAAGGTTCTGGGAGTTGTATTGAATCATAAAAAATTGAAGGATTCCACTTATTACTATTACGGAGAGACAGATAAATAGAGCTGTTTTCCAATTTATCAGCTTCCAGGTAAGGAGGAAATACCATGGTTGATATGCACTGCCATATCCTTCCCGGTTTGGATGATGGTGCAGGGGATATGGATGAATCAATTCAGATGGCTAATAATGCAGTCACAGAAGGAATCAGTACAATCATTGCGACACCCCACAATAAAAATGGCCGATATGAAAATAGCAAAAAGGATGTTGTTGGGAATGTCAAGGTGCTTAATGAAGTGTTAATAGCCAAAGGGATCCCTTTGGAGGTTTTGCCTGGACAGGAGTGCCGCATCTTCGGCGAATTTCTTGAGGAATATGAATCCGGAAACATCATGTCGCTTGCCTGTTCCCATTTTGTCTTAATTGAGCTTCCTTCAGGCCATGTGCCGCGTTACACCGAACGCCTGCTTTATGATATACAAATGAAGGGTTTGACGCCAGTCATCGCCCATCCGGAACGAAACTCAGAGCTTACGAAGCGGCCGGAATTATTATATAGCTTAGTGAAAAATGGCGCTTTGTCCCAGATTACTGCTGCCAGCGTTTGCGGCTATTTTGGAAAAAGCATCAAGAAATTCTCACAGCGCTTAATTGAAGCAAATTTAGCGCATTTTATAGCATCAGATGCTCATAATACGGCCAGCCGGTCTTTTTGCATGGAAGAGGCATTTCAATTAATTAATGCTAAGTATGGCATTGAAATGGTTTGCCTGTTAAAAGAAAATGCAGAGCTGCTCATTAGGGGACAAACTGTAATAAAAGAAATTCCGGAAAGAATTCAAAAGAAAAAATTTCTTGGATTGTTTTAATAAGTCATAGAGAATCAGGTTTCTGTTAAATAATGATTCCCTGAAAATGCTCCAGAAAGGCATTGATGAATTGCTTGTAAAGCTAAATAAAAAAGGAGGATTGCGAAATGACCTATCAAAAACGGCTGACACTGCTAATGTTTCTGGATTCTGTCATCGTATTAGGAGCTATTTATCTGAGTGTGTTAATGCTGGTTCCAGCCATTCGGATCTTTCATTCAGAAACCCTATTGGTTAGCTCAATCACTCTGCTGCTGAGCCACCATATTTTCTCCTTTATGTATGGGCTATACAACAAAGCCTGGGAGTATGCAAGTACAGGTGAATTGCTGACGATTACTAAGGCAGTAAGTTTATCGGTTATTTCAACTGCATTTATGCAGCAGATTCTCGTGCAGGATGTTTATTTCAGGGCTCTGGTGCTGACATGGATGCTTCATGTTTTGCTTATTGGCGGTTCCAGGTTTTCATGGAGAATCTATAGAGATAGGTATATTAAGCCAAAGACAACCCAGCAAAGGGCTTTAATTATTGGTGCAGGTGCAGCGGGAACGATGCTTGCCCGTCAGCTGCTGAAGAATCGTGAAGCAAGCATCATGCCGGTTGCATTCATAGATAATGATCCGCAAAAGCATAAGTTATATATACACGATATACCCGTTGTTGGATGTACAAAACTAATAAAAAGGACGGTTGAGGTATTAAAAATAAGTAAGATCGTAATTGCCATTCCGTCCCTGAGCAAAGAAGAAATGAAGCGAATATATGAGGAATGTGCAGGAACAAATGCCAAAACGGTCATTATGCCAATGGCAGAAGACGTATTGCTCGGCAAGGTATCTGTTAATCAGTTCCGTGATGTTCAGGTTGAGGATCTGCTGGGACGGGAGCCGATCGAACTTGATATAAAAAGGATTTCCAAAAAGCTCACAGGGAAGACCATTCTGGTAACAGGCGCAGGCGGATCGATTGGATCTGAAATTTGCCGCCAGGTATGCAGGTTTAAGCCGAAAAAAATTCTTCTGCTCGGGCATGGAGAAAATTCGATCTATCAGATAGACATAGAATTAAGGAACAAATATAAAGAGGAAATTGGAATTGTACCGGTGATTGCGGATATACAGGATAGAAGCCGGATCTTTGAGGTGATGGAAGATCATAAGCCGGATGTCATCTATCATGCTGCTGCCCATAAACATGTGCCTTTGATGGAATATAATCCAAAAGAAGCTGTAAAGAACAATGTTATTGGAACAAAGAATGTAGCAGAAGCCGCTGACACTTATGGTGTTGAAACTTTAGTGCTTATTTCTTCAGATAAAGCTGTTAACCCGACAAATGTTATGGGATCGACAAAACGAATCGCCGAAATGGTTATTCAGGAGCTGGACAGAAACAGTGCTACAAGGTTTGTGGCCGTCAGGTTTGGAAATGTGCTGGGGAGCAGAGGCAGTGTGATTCCTTTATTTAAGAAGCAGATTCAGTCCGGCGGGCCAGTTACAGTCACTCACCCGGAAATGACCAGATACTTTATGACGATTCCGGAAGCATCACGGCTGGTTCTTCAAGCAGGTGCCCTGGCAAACGGAGGCGAGATTTTTGTTCTGGATATGGGTGAGCCTGTCAAGATTGTGGACTTGGCGCGAAACCTGATTACCCTTTCAGGATATAAAGAAGATGAAATTGAGATTCGCTTTTCAGGCATTCGTCCGGGTGAAAAAATGTATGAAGAGCTGCTTGGCAAGAATGAAGTCCATGAAGAGGCTGTTTACCCTAAGATCTTTATTGGGAAGGCAGTTGAGATTAATTTCGGCAGGGTGACTTCATTAATAAAAGAATATGATTCTTATAATGATTCAGCACTGGCAGATTATGTTCTATCCATAGCAAATAATAAAGAGCCGCTGTTAATGACAAGTGTTAACTAGAACGGCCCTTTCCGTAAAAGGGCGGTATAAAATGAAAAACTTATTAAACCTGATAGGGGGGAATGTAGTTTCCCACCTGATAACTTTTGCAGCAGCGCCTCTTATTACAAGACTTTACTCTCCCGGTGAATTGGGAGATCTATCAATGATGATAGCAGCTCTAGCCATATTCAATGTTTTTTCCACATTGAAATTTGAACTGGCCATTCCCTTGGCAAAAAATGATAAAGACACAGCGAACCTATTGGTCATTTGCTTCGCTGCTTTACTGGCAACTTCAATCATATACCTATTGCTTGCAGTGGGATTTGCTTTATTAAGCCCTGTGAACAGTTTAGGTATGGCCGTTTTATTACTTCCCATTATGCTTTTGGGTGAAGGTCTTTTTACGATTGCGGTCCATTACGGATTAAGGTTTAAAAAATATAAACATATTTCATTAATAAAGGTAAATAAAAGCATCATAATGAATTCTGGCCAAATTGGATTTGGCTTAATAAGCAGGACTCTTTTTCGATAATAATGGGGGATTTAATAGGCCGGCTGCTGGGTGCCAATAGAATGTTAATGGACATGAAAAGCTACATAACCTCCCATAAAGCAATTATCAGCAAAAACAGCATGAAAAAGGTTGCCGTTGAGTTTAAAAACTATCCATTAGTTTCTTCATTCTCTTCCTTTTTAAATAGCATAGCCTTACAGGCCTTTCCTCTCATGCTGGGAGTTTTGTATGGATCTGCCTCTTTGGGGATTTATGCACTGTCCCAGAGAATACTGATTGGGCCGCTATCATTAGTTTCGCAGGCTTTTTCACAGGTTTTCCTAAGTGAGGCAGCGGAAAACATTAGGAACGGGAGCTTCAAGGGACTAGTAAAGCTCTTCATGTATACAGCTGGAGCATTGCTTCTGTTTGTATGCGTCATTCTTTCTATTTTCCTTTTATGGGGAGAGGAAATTATTAATCTCGTATTTGGTTCTGAATGGACCGGATCTCATGACATTATTAAATATATGAGCATCATGATCCTGTTTCAATTTGTAGCGAGCCCTTTATCGCAGACATTAAATCTGCTGAACAAACAAGCATATCAATTTTATTGGGATTTATCGAGATTTATAATCATCAGCTTATTTTTGCTCGTTATTTATTTGCTTGGAGTCGGATTTCACCTGACAATTTTTATCTATAGTGTACTAATGGCCATTATGTATATCACTCTATTTGGGATCATTATCAAACAATTATTAAGTCTTGAAAAGAGGAGCATATGCTAAAAAATAAGATTCTGCCGTTTACGGCATCCGTCATAGCTTATAAGGCTTTATGTGATTATTTCTATATAAATTTTGTTGCTGAGCTATTTTTCTACGATGGCTATTATATAAAAATAAATAACTTCAAATATATAGAGACATACTTGATCATTATTCTTTCTGCTGGCATTCTATACGCTTTTTTAAGAAATTACAGGGGGCCAAGCAAGATCATTCTTTATATATTTTATTTGAATTTAATTATTCCCCTTATTTCTATATATGCATTGGAAGACCAATCAAGAGTGTATATCTACACGATTATGCTTGGCTTCCTTCTCACATTATCTCTGACAAGAACCAGGAAGATAAGGCTTCCGGCCGTTTCAAATGGAAAGCTTCTGTTAACAGTTTTCTTTGCTTTAATGACAACCTATGTTTATGGCTATTTAATTGCTACCGGCGGGTTATCCAGGATGAACTTTGACCTGAGCTTAGTATATGAAACAAGAGCACAGTATTCCAGTACTGCCAATGGCTTGTCTTCCTATTTAATTCCCTGGCAGGCGTATGGGGTTAATAATATGATCATTGCTCTCGGCATCATTTTCCGCAAGCGGTTTTTATTGCTTCTGGGTCTTGGCCTCCAGCTATTATTGTTTGGAATGATAGGGCAAAAAAGTTTTTTGTTTGCCCCAGTGCTCGTCATTTTTCTGAGTTACTTTTTAAAAAAGAAATTTATTTACAATAACATCATGACTTTGATTGCTATTGGATTTTCAGTCATTACGCTCCTTGGCTTTCTGCACTACAAGTTTACCAGCGACCCTCTGATGGGATCCATTTTTATAAGGAGGCTGCTTTTTACTCCGGCAAAGCTGCATTACATTTATTATGAATACTTTTCAGAGATGCCTAAGATGTATTTAACGCACAGCTTTTTCTCGCCCTTTGCGGAAAATTCATATGGCATGGGGCCGGTGGAAATAATAGCCAATCAAATATACGGCAGAGATTTTAGCCCCAATGTGGGCCTTTATGGGGATGCGTACCTGAACTTTGGCTTAGGAGGAATCCTTTTTTATTCCATTATTCTGGGGGTAATCCTAAAACTGCTGGATGGAATTTCTTTAAGCCTGCCAAAGAATATTAGTATAACCATCGTCATTATACCTTTTATGGCCATGCTAAACTCTGCTCTGCCAACGAGCCTTGCGACACACGGCATATTGTTTTCTCTTTTTTGCTTATGGATTTTGTCTGGAATATTAAAGCAGTATAAACCGGTATCAAAATGAATGGAGGGCTGGGAAAATGAAAGTTTGCCATATTACCACGGTACATCCATATAAAGACATAAGAATATTTATTAAAGAAGCCAAATCCCTGCAAAAAAACGGGTATGAGATGCATCTTATTGCGCCAAATGCTCCTTCGTCCATCATTGATGGCATTCATGTTCACGGAATTAATCTGAACAGGGGAGATAGGCAAAACAGGCTTGGACGGATGATCAAAACAACAAATATCGCCTACAAGAAAGCGATGGAAATCAACGCTGATCTATACCATTTTCATGATCCTGAATTAATTCCTGCCGGCCTGAAATTAAAGAGGCAGCAGAAAAAAGTCATCTATGATGTTCACGAAGATGTTCCCCGCCAAATACTGCAGAAAAATTGGATACCAAGAATATTAAGAACAGCAATTTCCAGTGTTTTTGAAGAATACGAAACAAGGGCAGTGAAAAAGATGGATTATGTTGTTGCTGCTACGCCTTTTATAAAGGATCGATTCACTTCAATAGGATGCAATTCAATAGATATTTGCAATTATCCACTGCTTTCAGAGTTTGATAATAGACATTCAGAAAATACGGCTAAAGAAAATGCGGTTTGTTATATAGGGGCTATATCGAAAATAAGGGGAATTTTTGAAATGGTTGATTCTATGAGCCTGGTACCCGATGTTCACCTGTTTCTGGCTGGAAAATTTGCATCTGATGCTGAAAGGGAATTGGTGAAACAGCATAGCGGATGGAGTAAGGTATCCGAATTGGGATACCTGGACCGTAAAGAAATCCGGAATGTGCTTTCCAAATCCTTAGCAGGTTTAGTCGTACTGCATCCCACTATTAATTATAAAGATGCCCTGCCTATTAAGTTATTTGAATATATGGCAGCAGGCATCCCTGTTATAGCATCTGATTTTCCATTATGGAAAGAAATTGTTGAAAAAAGCGATTGCGGCATATGCGTAGATCCTTTAAAACCGAAAGAAATTGCGGACGCCATTCAGTTTTACATCAAGAATCCAGAAGAAGCTAAAAGAATGGGTGGAAACGGGAGAAGGGCAGTGGAGCAGATCTACAATTGGGACTTGGAAAGCAAAAAGTTAGTTTCCGTATATCAGACTCTGCTCCCGGAGAATCGGCTTGTGCAAAGCAAGGGTGAGGTTTTTGGATGAATATCTGGATTTTTAACCATTATGCAGCCGCTCCCGTACATGTGGGGGGCACCAGACATTATGACCTGGCAAAACAATTATGTAAAAAGGGACACAATGTAACCATTTTTGCCTCGTCATTTAATCACTTCTCAAAAGAAGAAATGATTTTTAAAGGTGATAAGAGATATTATCAACTGGAAACCATTGATGGTGTAAATTTTATTTGGGTAAACACTCCTTCCTATAGAGGCCTCTTGGGAAGAGCCAGAAATATACTTAGTTATACAATCAAAAGCTTCCAAAAAGCGAAAAGGGATTGTGAATTGGAGAAGCCGGATTTAATTATTGGTTCAAGTGTTCACCCTTTGGCAGCTGTTATAGGCTATCTTTTAGCAAAAAAAGCAAAATGCCGTTTTTACTTTGAAGAAAGGGATCTCTGGCCGCAGACGTTTGTGGATTTTGGAAAAGTATCCGCTAAAAACCCCCTTGCTGTCGGGCTGTATAAATTTGAAAAGTACCTTTACCAGAAAGCGGACAGGATCATCGTCCTGTTTGATAAGGCACAAAATTATGTCCGATCAAAAGGGACCGATCATAAAAAGGTTATCTACCTTCCTAATGGTGTTGACCTATCAAATTATAACCAATTCAAAAAATCAGATTCTGTTGATCGCATTTTCAAAAGTTTAGAAGAGAAGTTTGTGATTGTCTATACCGGATCACATGGAATTGCTAATCATCTGGAACCGGTTATTGAACTGTTTTCCAGATTGGAGGATAATCCTAAGCTCCATCTTTTAATGGTTGGAGACGGTGCCAAAAAGAAAGAATTAATGTCCCTTGCTAAGGAAAAAGGAATGAAAAATATTACTTTTGCAGATTCAATACCGAAGCTGGAGATACCTTATTTACTGCATAGGGCTAACATGGGCATCATTTCCATTATGGATTCCCCTTTATATAAGTGGGGGTTCAGCATGAATAAAATTTATGATTATATGGCTGCCGGGCTGCCTGTAATCATGATGGCAGACCCCAGGAATGGAGAGTCGTTAATGGATGTACCAGGTATAAAGGCCAGTAATGTAATGGAAGAAAATGAAGGTGCCATAAGGCATTATTTCAATAACCCGGACAAGCTTAAACAGGATAGCAGGCTATTAAAAGATTATGTGAGAAAGCATTATTCCTGGGAAGTGCTATCAGACAAGCTGGAAAACTATATCTATCAAGATATTTATAAGGAGGAAGCAGATGAAAAGATTATTTGATTTTAGCTGTTCCTTGATTGGCTTAATAATTCTGTCCCCTCTTTTATTAGTTGCTGCTTTGCTTATTCGGATGAAATTGGGATCGCCAATCCTCTTCAGGCAAATGAGGCCAGGATTGTATGGCAGGCCATTTTTTGTCTATAAATTCCGCACAATGACAGATGAAAGAGATGAGAATGGAAACCTGCTGCCGGATGAGGAAAGGTTAACGCTGTTTGGGCAGCGGCTGCGGAAATTCAGTATCGATGAATTGCCTCAGTTATTTAATGTATTGAAGGGTGATCTTAGCCTGGTCGGTCCCCGTCCATTATTAATGGAATATCTAGAGCTGTATTCGCCTGAACAGGAACGCCGCCATGAAGTGAGGCCAGGCATCACTGGGTGGGCTCAGGTTAATGGGAGAAACAATATTTCATGGGAGGAAAAATTCAAATTAGATGTATGGTATGTGAATCATCAATCTTTCTTTCTCGATATAAAAATAATTCTCCTGACTGTTTATAAAGTGATCAAGCGCGAGGGAATCAGCCAGCAGGGACATGTGACGATCGAGAAATTTTCTGGACAAAAGGCAGGAAAGTCATTATGAAGCCAATTGCCATTATAGGAGAAGGCGGCCATAGCAAAGTCATCAGGGATTTAATTGAATCAGCAGGAGAATACGAGATTAGATATATTCTGGATGACAAATATGATGAGCCGGTAATGCTTAACGGGATAACCTTCGCTTCAATCTCGTACGCACACCAGCTGATTGCCGAAAAGAATCCCTATTTTTTTATAGCTATTGGGGATAATGCTGCCCGGAAAAAAATAGACGAAGAGCTTTTGGCAGCCCATGCTCATTTTGCAGCACTTATTCATCCTTCAGCTCTAATAAGTCCTTCTGCAATACTTGGAGATGGGACAGCCGTCATGGCTAATAGTATTGTAAATGCGGATGCAGCGATTGGCAGACATTCGATTATAAATTCCTCTTCAGTAATTGAGCATGATAATAGGATTGGTGATTTTGTACATATTTCTCCTGGGGGTATCTTAGCAGGAAATGTCCAGGTGGGGAATGGCACACATATAGGCGCACGGGCTGCTGTTATTCCAGGAGTGAGAATTGGAGAGTGGTCCATTGTTGGTGCGGGCTCTGTTATTAACAGGGATCTTCCTGACTCTGTTACTGCAGTGGGTGTACCTGCAAGGATAATCAAAAGTCCTGACCAAAATGAGGTGAAACGCATGGCAGAGCCATCAAGGATTTTTCTTTCTCCTCCGCATATGAGCGGGGAGGAACAGAAATACATAAATGAAGCATTTCAAACAAATTGGATTGCCCCCCTTGGACCCAATGTGGACGCATTTGAAAATGAACTTGCCGAATATGCAGGAGTCCGTGATGCTGCGGCTGTCAGCTCGGGAACAGCTGCTATTCATTTGGCTCTTCGTCTTCTGGATGTACAGCAGGGAGATGTGGTATTTTGTTCATCCTTAACCTTTGTTGCAAGTGCTAATCCGATTTTATACCAGTGTGCTGAGCCAGTCTTTATCGATTCTGAGCCTGACTCTTGGAATATGTCCCCGGCTGCATTGGAGAAAGCAATGGTCAGAGCGGCAAATGCTGGCAAACTGCCTAAAGCGGCCATTATTGTAAATTTATATGGGCAAAGTGCAAAAATGGATGAGCTGATGGCTATTTGCAATCACTATAATGTTCCGGTAATTGAGGATGCAGCAGAATCTCTTGGATCAGAATATCAGGGCCAGAAGAGCGGGACATTTGGAAAGTTTGGAGTTTATTCCTTTAACGGAAATAAAATTATCACTACTTCAGGAGGAGGGATGCTCGTTTCAAATGATGCAGAAGCGCTGCAGCGGGCCCGTTTCTTGGCTACTCAAGCACGAGACCCGGCTGCCCACTACCAGCATAGCCAAATAGGGAATAACTATCGATTGAGCAATATATTGGCTGGAGTCGGCAGAGCACAGCTCAAGGTGCTTGACGAAAGGGTAAAAGCAAGACAGGAAGTATTTAAACGTTACAAAGAGGCATTGGGGAATATAGAAGGTATTACGTTTATGCCCGAACATCATAATTCGGTGCATAACAGATGGCTGACTACGCTTACCATTGATACTAAGCAGCTGGGAATAACCCCTGTTGATATAATAAACGCTCTTGCTGAAAAGAATATTGAAGCACGCCCGGTGTGGAAGCCCCTGCATCTTCAGCCATTATTTGAAGGAGCAGAATATTTTTCGCACACATCCACAAGAAGTGTTTCTGAAGAACTCTTTAATTCGGGGATCTGTCTTCCATCAGGTTCAAATCTTACAGAAGAACAGCAGGAACGGGTCATTGAAAGCGTGTTAGGAGTCTGCCATAATCAATTGAAGCTTGTTTCACAAAATAGCAGGAAAGTAATAAGAGCTTAGCTGGAGAAAATCCAGCTGAGCTCTTTTTGTGAATTGTTTATAAAAACATATGGTAAAAATTTCTTAGGTAAAATATACTATAGTGGTATATTGATAGGAGGCATTCACAGTGAAAAAATTTGTAATCATATTTTTCTTGTTTTGGCTGACCGCAGGGAGTGTTTTACCTGCAAGCGCAGCTGAAGCTCAATCAGATTTATGTAATCAGTTTAAAGGGAAAACAAAGATTTGGTGGGACGGAATTGAATTAAAGCCCGGACAAATCGGCCGCCTGACTATTAAGAAGGATACTCCTCTGTTTAAACTTGACGGAGAAAAAAGAACGTATAACAGGATACTAAAAGCAGGAGAGTTTTACCGTATATATGCCTTCAAACCCGGTTTGTTGAGTGTTGGTGGAGGTTACTATGTTGATCGTGATTCAAATGTTACTTATCAGACACCTAGCAAAACAAAGCTTCAAGCTGTAAAATGTGTTAATTCTCCTGATCTGCCAAAGGCAGAAGCGGCTAAACCAGCTCCATCGAAACCAGAAGAAGAGCAAGAGAGCCAAAATCAAAATATTAATTTTGATGGAACAAACAGTACCATTCACTTAACTTATGGAATGGATTGGAACTGGTGGATTTATGACAAAGAAAAGGGCATCAGCAAAACAATTCCATATGATATAAAGGCTGGAAGTGCCCATATGCCAGCATCAATAATAAAGACGAAAGACTCCTTTTTTGTGCCTGTTTTTGATAAAAATAAATCTGGTGTTGATCATGTCTATAAGATAGATATTAATAATCCGACGAGCATGACTAAGGTGATTGAAAACATCACTTTATATGGTGTATCAACTTATGCGATTAATAATAAAAACTTATATTATGGAGTAGTTAATTATGAAAAAGATGAAAATGGATTGGAGTTTTGGAAAAGCATCTCTATTTATAGGTCAAATCCCGATGGAAGCGGAAAGATGCTATTTAAGGAGCTTCCTAGGGAATATATTTATGGAGGCATCTTAAATATAGATGATGATGACCTTTATATTTACTTCTCTGATTACTCTACGCAAACAGCTGAAATTAGAAAGGTCTCTCTTAAGACAGGAAATATCTCAACGTTAACCGTTTTAGATTATGAGGATAGAAGAATAGAAGGCAATGGCCCCTTTATTGTGATTAGTAAAATGGAACAGTATGGAAATGGAGTAGGTCCCCGCACGTTGTCATTCATGTCCAGGCAGGGGGTAGAACTCTATTCCTTTAAAAGAAATGGCCTTGGCAGCGAATATTTTGTATCTGAACACAATAATAAACTCTATTTTGCTGATTTTGTGGATAATTCAATTTATGAAGTGAATAAAAAAGGTGAAATGAAAAAAATTAAAACCTTGGATAAAAATATTACGATAATTGACTTGGACATAAAAACCAACTATGTATACTATATTGAACCAGCCAACGATAGGAAAGTACTTAAACAAAAAGTCTTAAACTAGATATGTTCATGCAAGGTATATAAAAAGCTCTGTAATTTTGCAGAGCGTTTTATTATGGGTGGGTCTTAACAAAATCTTGTCTTAAAATGATCACAGATAGAAATACTCGAAGAAGCCTATTAATTGACAAATAACTGGTTTTTTCAAGATTATTCTTTTTAATAGATTATGACTCCATTTATATCTAAAGAACTATGACATTTATCATCAATAATTCTCATATTCTGCTATAATATAATAGTAAATTATGTAAAATGAGGAGGATTTTTGGTGAGTAAAAGTATTAAGTCTATTACTTTTATTATAATTTTGTCTTTCATGCTGAGCAGTTTTTCATCCAGCTCTTATGCGCAGGACCAAAATGAAAATATTGCTGGGCCGCCGGTACTGACTTCCACCCAGATGGGGGATTTTGTTTTAATGCATAATCCAACTCCGTTGCTGCAGGGAGTAACTATTTATCAGCTGGCAGATTATTATTTGAATACTGGGCGCGTTGAAGGAATTCGCGGTGATATTGCATTTGCTCAGGCGATTAAGGAGACGGGTTATTTTAAATTTGGCGGTGATGTAATTCCTGAACAAAATAATTATGCAGGTATTGGCACGACAGGCGGCGGTGTGAAGGGAGCTTTTTTTAAGACTGCTGAGGAAGGGGTTCGTGCCCAAATCCAGCACTTAAAGGCATATTCTTCAAAAGAGCCTTTAGTTACTGAGAATGTCGATCCTCGTTTTCATCTGGTCACACGGGGGATTGCGCCAAAATGGACAGACCTGAATGGCCGCTGGGCCGTGCCGGGAAACAAATACGGCCAGGAGATTCTGGCTATCTACACTAATATGGAGAAAATGACCCTTCAGATTCCTAATGTTTCTTTGCCTTCCAATCATAAATTGCCGGTAGCGAAACTGGTTCCACGCAGGAACTTGGCCATGTATACACCGGATGGCAGACCGTATAGCACCCTGCAAAAGGATGTTCATTATCGTGTTTACGGGGTGAAGGGAAGCTATTATGATGTAGGCGGCGGCTACCTAGTTAAGGGAGACAGCGGCAAAGTGGGAATCTATATCGGCAGAGTCTACATAAAGGATATAAATATTCCTCTTTACGGTCCGGACAACAAAGTTAAACGTTACCTGAAAAGGGGAGAAACGGTCCGCGTATACAGCTATGATCATAGCCGATATGACGTGGGCGGCGGCTATTATATTAAAAAAGGAAGCAACCAGACCTATTATTTAGGTACAGCAGCACTTAAGCAAAATACCATTCTTTATGACAAGAGCGGAAAGGCTGTTCGCACGCTTAAAAAGAAAGAATCATACCGTGTATATAAAATAGACAGCAGCAAACTGGATCTTGGCGGCGGCTTCTATATTAACTATGATAAAAAAATGATAGATTATGTGAATTAAAGGGCGATTGTGTAGAAGGATAGCTTTAAATGTTTTATCAGCTTATCAAGCTCAGCAGATTACCAGATTTGCTGATGCATACATAGCATGGAGGAAAAAAGAATGAATATGAAAAAATGGGTATTTAGTATTCCTTTTGTATTAATGCTGGTATTAGGCCTAAATACCGAGGCGGAGGCAGCTGAAGCTCCGATCGGTGTAAAATGGGGAAATTCCATCTTAATTAAAGGTCAGATTGGCAAAGTAACAATCCTAAAAGACACAGATCTTGTGAAAGAGGAAAAAGGCAAGCTAACGGTCATTCGAAAGCTGAAAAAAGGCAGCGAGTTCCGTGTTTATTCTTATAAAGACCGTGATGGCGGCATCTACGGGCTTGGCGGCGGCGCTTTTGTGAAGAAAACTGCTTCTGTTAAATATGAGACACCTTCTCAGACAAAAAAGAATCAGATTGCGCGTCTGAGCATGTTCCAGGAGGGCTTTCTGGCATCTGCAAAGAAGGGAATTATGAAAGGGCAGCCTATTGCCATTGGCGGATATGAAGATTTATATGATGTGTATGACTATTATGGGATGTATCCAACCTGGGATGGCTATATAGATGGCGGATTGGGCAGACAATTTGGAGATGGCAGCAATTATATTTATTATACTGGCGATGAATATGATGCTGAACTGACTGCTATTGATTGGTGGAACGACGACCTTGTTTTCCTTACTCCATATATCATAAAGAAGGCGGTAGGAGTACCAACATCAGAGGGCATCAGTGAAATGGACGGTACCTGGTACATGTATTATGATTGCGGTTATTATGATCTGTATTTCTTTTTCGAAGACGGAAACCGCTCTAACCTGGATTTTGTGAGACTTAAATAATAATAGAAAAAGGAGAGCGTGAGTAGCTCTCCTTTTTCTATTCCATCACAATAATCGGCTTCTTAGCAGGTTCCAGCCACTGCAGAATTTTCACTAATTCTTTTTCCGCTATGGCGACACAGCCTAATGTGTAAGCAGTACCAGAAGTTCTGATATGCAAAAAGATTGCGCTGCCTTCTCCTTTTATAATGGGATTATCATTATATCTAATGACCACTCCATATTTATAGAGAGGGTGGTTCATTCTTTCGAAGGATTTCCAGCGTGCATACGGGTTCCCGGTGTAAGTAATCCATTTGTTATAGTCCGCTGAGGATACATCATCGACCCAATAATCTTGAGAAGTTACAGCCTTAAATGGGTAGCTCATGCCTGAGGGCTTCGGCCCCCACCCAAATGAGGTTCCTAGCTTATAGGTTCCATAAGGAGTCCTGGCATCTCCCTCTTTTGTCTTTCCCATGCCCTCTTTTCCTATCACTGCCGCAACAGGCGAAGAAGCTTGCGTCCATTTCCCGTTTTGTTTTTGATAGGTTTGCAGAGTAGCGGCTGTTTTCACTGATGATTTCTTCACAACAATCATCTGCTGTGCTTCATTTTTTAGCTGTGTATCTTTCTGGTAGACGCATGCCACGATCTGCAGCTTCATTTTAGAAGGAGTCTGATAGCCGATCAGCGTATCCCGTTTCACATACAATCCGCCTCCAACACTCAACAGACCCGGTTTAAAGGCGTACACGCGATAAACCTCTCCTGCTTTTAAAGTGCGGCTGTAACTCAGCTGTTCTCCGTTTAACTTATAGAGCGGTGCATTATTAAGCACAGTGATCCTGCCGATTTGCCCGGGACGAAGCTCTGCGCCATCCCACCAGACCTTTGTGCCGGTTCTGATATCATTGCAGTCTATGTCTGCAGCCTGTGCAGGATTGCCATAAAGTATAACAGCCATACCAATCAGAACCAATAAGAGCTTTATATATTTTGGCATGATTTCACCTCTTTTTAATCCTAATCATACATGATGGAACTTCCATAGGCATCTATCATTTGGCATGATTCAGCATTTTTAGGCTCTCATTCCTGCATTTTTATCTTCTGTCTAACATATGCATAGCAGTAGGAAATCAGGAAATATGCAGGAGGTTCGATGATGAAAATAGGCAAACTACTAGTTATGTTTTCCCTTGCAATAACTTTACTGCTGTTCTCCAATAAAGAGGCTCAGGCAGGCTCTGCTCCAATCGGTGTAAAATGGGATAACTCCATCCTCATTCAGGGGCAGATTGGGAGGGTTACCATCCTCAAGGATACAGCTCTTCTAAAGTATGAAAACGGTAAATTAATTACGATTAAAACACTGCGTAAGGGAAATATCTATCGGGTGTACTCCTATAAGGATCAAAATGGCGGTATATATGGAGTAGGCGGAGGAGCCTTTGTCAAAAAGTCCTCCTCAATTAAATATGAGACACCTTCCAAAACAAAGCGCAGCCAGCTTGCCAGAATTGTATTTTTTGATGAAGGAGATTTTCTGAAGCTTGCTAAACAGGGCGTTATGAAAGGACAGCCATTCTCACTTAATAATGATGATTTGAATGATGTGTATGATCACTTCGGAAGCACGCCTTCATGGGAAGGGTACTATGAGGGAGGATATGGCAGGAAGTTTGGGAACTATATCTATTTTACAAGCTGGGAAGACGATCCGGAATTTACAGCGTTCATGTGGGCCAATGATGGTTTGACTCCTTTAACACCCTATATTATTAAAAATACAGTTGGAAAACCATCCTGGGAAGGCATCAGCGAAATGGACGGCCATTGGATGATGTATTATTATCTAGGCTATTATGAGGTTTACTTTTCATTTAAAGGGGATAATCGGTCGGATCTGCATAGTATTTTGCTAAAGAGGAGTTATAGATAAGAAAGAGACAGGGGAGTAAATCCTCTGTCTTATACTTGCTTATATGAACAGTTAACTGTATATCCTCTTTACCTTTGTATCCACACTTGACCGAGTGTGATCATGAATAAGACCCCAGTATAGTGCAATTTTGGCAGTTGACCACATTTTTTCGTTTTTCATTATTTGGAGGACAGGGTCGATCTTGAAAGGGATAAAACGCAGGTTTTCAAGTTCCCATTTTCCGGATATGCCTCTGCTTCTATTCTGTACAATATCCTCAGAGGATTCGTTGCAATAAACAATACCGATGATGTTCCATTGATAATACTCTTCATCCACCCCGTAGCCAAGCAGACGGATGTCCTGCTCTCTGACGGTAATGCCTAATTCTTCTTTTGCTCCACGGATTGCGGTCTTGAAGAAATCGGGGCCTTGTCCGCTTGCTCCCCGATCTTGGGAAGGATGAACAGCCTCTACAATACCAATATCCAATTCGTCCGGACGCACACCGCTGTCCGGAGAGCGCTTGGTTAAAATGGTTTGTCCGTCAGAAGTAATAACCACCAATGCAACACCGAAGCCATTTGCCAGCTGGACAATCGGTTTTTTAGGACTGGCATTTGCCAAATATTTATGCCGAATGCTCTCTCCGTCCGGGAGAATATAGTCCAGATTTGTATTAAGGGCTTTGAATGTATAGTAATCGCCAGGAGTAAATGTAAAAACCACTTTCATGTCTTCATTGGTGTGTGTTCTTAATACCATGTGCTTTTCTAATGTATAAAGCGGTCCGTTCCAGCTGTGTTTTTCCCCATTAAGAAGATTTTCCTTTTCAATACTCTCAATCTCATTTTTTAAGCTTTGCAGATCCGGGTCTAATATAGGTTTGCTTGCGGTTAATCGTGTTTCGATATTCTCGAGTGCATAATTCATTTCGCCGTCCCCGTCACATACAACAAAAGATGTAACTTCACTGCCAAGTGTAAAGTAGTGGGGATCCTGAATATCTTTTGCTTTCACAAATAATCTCTTGAAAAATCGGGTGACCACTCTCCACATTGACTTCAGAGGATCTTCAAAAATAACGCCAAGCAATAAACCGACAATACCCCCTATTAGAGCATCAATCATAAGTTTCTCCTTTTTCACTAAAATGTTAAAATATTCCTTTAGTACCAGATTGGCTGGAAATCTGTTAAACAGAAAGTTTTTTGATGGCTAAACTGTAAATAGTCTAGTTTTTTATCGGCAGAATCAAAAATTCTTAAATGGAATTTTAAAATAAAACTAAAAAAAGGAGAAGCCTCGGGGCACCTCCTTTCCCAATTTACGGATTAACTAATTTTAGCTTCTCTTTCGATGGCGTCTTATACTTCACATAGCCATCTATTTTCGTTACATAATACCCTCCTCCGACACTGTACTGCCCGCCAAATCCTCCATCATATCCATAGACACGGTAGGTTTCGCCTGCTTTCAGTACTTTAACCGCTTTCAGCTTTCCGTCGGCTCGAGTCCATAGATTAATAGGTTTTTCAACCGCCAGTTTCCCAATCTGGCCTTTTTTCAGGACCATTCCTTCCCAGTGGACAACAGGAATTTCTTTATCTTCTTCCTTCGGTTCCTCAGGAGCTGGCTGTTCTGGCATTTCCGGCTTCATAATAGTCCAAAACAAATCAGCCACAGCTTTATAGCCTTCTTCACTCAAGTGTACATCCTGCGGATTCGGCAGATACCCAATATTAGCAGCAATGGTTTGAGCAGTGGAGATATAAGTGGCTCCAGATGCTTCAGCAATTCTCTCGATGATTGTGTTCAGAACCGCCAGTGACTGGTTAAGCATTGGCTGATATTGAGCCGGGAGATGAGGCAATGGATTGTAATAGCCCATTATGTAAATCTGTGCAGTTGGATTAATGACTTTGATCGCCAAAATGGTATCCGTTAAATTCTGCTGGACACCTGCCATTGCTTTTTGCATTTCTGCTTCGTCAAACGTAACCGCTCCTGTTGTTCGGTCAATCTTAAGCTGGCGAAGAAGATCATTTGCACCGGCGTTTAAGGTAATATGAGTTGCTTTGCTTAGCTCGGTCTGAATCCCGGCGTTATTGCCAATCGTGACGTTATTCCGGATATCGTCGAGAACCTGTTTGGAAGTATAGCCAGACTCTGCATAGCTTTTTACAAACCCCTTCAATACACCCGCTTCTTTAAATTTGGCTGCGATAAAATCGGGATAGCCCTTCCCGTTAGCTCCGAACGGTGTCCGGCCGGCTGCTAGAGAGTCACCGAGCGCTACATAATAAACGTTTTTATTGCTTTCCCATAAAGCTGAAGCAGGACTGACCACCCCTAAAATAAGCACTAAAACAAGACAGATTTTCGTTAGAAACTTGAACAATAAAATAATCCTCCTTTATGAAAAAATGGAATATACAACTATTTTACTGGACTTTTAGTATCATAACTATAACAATCATAATTAAAATAACGACAAATAACATATAAAAATGACAAGAAAAAACAATTTTGAAATGCTGGTTCACAATATAAATATGAATATTTTACTATAAATAAAGAAAGTATGGAAAGTATATTCACCCAGCTGGGTAATCGTTTACATACAAAAATGGAATTTAGTTATCTTTTTATTTAATTTTCTGAAATTAACAAAAATTATTCTTCCGTTCCCGAATGAATTTTGGCATAATAGTTTAAAAGATTTAATAAAAAAATTAATAAAGGGGGTACTGCGTATGACTTTTGATGATACGATAATTTGTACGGGTTATTCTCGATTGCCTGATGGCATGACAGCTAAAAATCTTTATGGTGTCATGGGTGTTGGATTTGAGGTCGACCCAAAAACGGATTGTATTGTGAATGCTTCTAGTACCTTTGTCACGAATATGTGTACTGATTTTATTAAGAGTATTTTTACCGGGCATGATTTAAAAGAAGGAATTGAAGGCCCAATTGAAAGGTTTGAGAGAAGGTATTTTGGTTTAGGGAAGAAAGCAATTGTAGCAGCCATGCGGGACGCATACAATCAATATTCCATTTATAAATCAATGAATGTTCCTGTTTAAAAAATAGAAAATGGCTATTGATTTATGAAGAATAGTCTGTATAATTAGAATATAAATAATATTTAAACAAATTAATTTTTCAGCGAGCCTAAAGTTCGGTGAATAGGCAGCCCCTATTCATACAAAGGATTTTAAGACCAAGCTGTTCGAAAGTACCCTTTTATTAAGGTGTATTTCGATACGGCTTGGTCTTTTATATTTTATACGAAAAGGAGTGAAGGTGATTGAGATCAGATCCATCTAGATTAATAAGGAGTATGCAGGAGACAGAGTTAAATCGGTATGATCATTTAGTTGTCTCGTCAACCTATAACCTTAAGTATCTTTTAGGAGCTAATTTTGATACTGGGGAACGGATGACCGTGCTGCTTTTATCACCGGGGAAAAATGCAAAACTCTTTATACACCAAATGTTCTCCGATCAAATTCCTGAATTTAATGGAATTGAAATTGTTTACTACAGTGATGATATGGATCCTGTAAAAACATTAGCTTCCTATTTTGCAAACAAAGAAAGGTTAGGAATCGATCAGACGTGGCTCTGTTCCTACTTTATTGATTTATTAAAACATCTTCCAGAAATAAAATTTGAGAAAAGTACAATTGTAGAAAAGTTAAGAGAAATAAAAGACACACAAGAGATTGATACACTTCGCCAATCCGCGAAGATAGCTGATGCGGTTATGTATCAAATTATTCAGCTGCAGCATTTCCCCTGTACTGAACGAGATGTTGCCGCAACAATTAAGAGCTTCTTCGCTGAAAACGGTGTAAATGAATTATCCTTCAAGCCGATCATTGGTTTTGGAAAAAATTCTGCGAACCCTCATCATCCGGTTTCTGACCAAATCTGTCAGCTGGACCAGCCAATCTTGATTGATATGGGCGGAATGTTTAAGAATTACTGCTCCGATATTACAAGAACTTTTTATTTGGGCAGGAGAGATCAGAAGTTTGAGGACATATACAAAATAGTTCATGATACGCAGCTTCAAGCAATCGGTATGATCAAACCAGGCATCACTTTTTCGGAGATCGACATGTTTGTGAGGAGTTCTTTTGAGAAGTGGGGTTATGATGAAAATTTTATCCATAGAACAGGTCACGGGATTGGTCTCGAGCTGCATGAAGGAGTATCAATCCATAAAAAAAATCATGATTTAGTTTTACCAGGAATGGCTTTTAGTATTGAGCCAGGGCTATACTTTCCGAATCAATTTGGAATTCGGATTGAAGATATAGTGGTTGTTACAGATGATGGCTGTGAAGTGCTGAACAACAGTTCCAAGGAGGTGCAATATTTGGAGTTAATCGGGGTTTAAAGGTTGTATGATTCAAATTATTTGATAAAAGGGAGGAATATTAGAATGAATAAGAAAAGCTGGTTCTCTATTTTGTTTGTCATGATGTTCATATTCTCTGCTTTTCTAGCTGGCTGTTCCTATGAAAAACCTGCCGGCAATAACACTGGTTCCGCAGGATCTGATGACGGAGATGCTGGCGCTGCCAGGGATGAAATTAAGGTAGGGCTGGATGTGGATGCAGGCACGATGGACCCCCGGCTATCAAAAGATACTTCAGCCAAAAGGGTTTCCGAACTAGTCTATGATGGGCTCATTCGGCTTTCGGCCAATCTGGAGCCTGAACCTGGACTTGCCACAGAATGGGAAAGTCCTGATCCAACAACCTGGATTTTTACCCTTCGCGAGGATGTAACCTTTCATGATGGTGAACCATTCACGGCAGAGGATGTAAAGTATACGTTTGATAGTTTAATTGATCCGGATTTTCAAGCACCTTATGCTTCACTTTATGAGCCGATAAAGTCTGTTGAAGTAGTAGATGAATATCAAGTGAAATTTATCTTAAAGGAACCATCTGCGCCACTATTAAGCTATCTGGACATTGGGATTGTACCTAAACATATTGGTGAAAAAAATGATAATAATTTATCCAATAATCCAATTGGTACAGGTCCTTATAAAATGGTGAAGTGGGATAAAAACAGCAAAATCTCATTTGAAGCAAATGATAATTATTGGGGCGGCTCACCCAAGACAAACAAGCTAACCTACTTTATTATTCCTGATAACTCCACTCGTGTTGCCTCATTAGAATCAGGAGATATTGATATTGTGCATTCTCCTCTATCCCCTCAGGATATTAAAAGAATAAAAGAAAATGACCAATTTGAAGTCATAGAAACCGAAGGACTTGGATTTACGTATTTGAACTTTAATCAAAAACACCCGATATTATCTGATTTAAAAGTGCGCCAGGCAATCGCCCATTTGGTCAACAAAGAGGTTATCTCCTCTGATATTTATCAGGGAATGGATACACCTGGAAAGTCACCTCTCATTCCAGCTTCATGGGCATATGACGAGTCCATTACCGGCTATTCTTACGACACTGATAAAGCAGTGGAGTTATTCAAAGAAGCTGGCTGGGAAGATAGCGATGGCGATAACATTCTGGACAAAGATGGGAAAAAATTAAAAATTACCCTCTCCACTCATAGTGAAGATCCGAACCGAATGCAGGCAGTTGAATATCTGCAAAACGAATTCACTAAATATGGGGTTGAAACTGAAGTGAAAACAAGTGAATGGCCAACATTCAGTACAGGTCTAACGGAAGGGAACTTCGATATTGCGTTAGTTGGATGGCTAAACCTGGTTGACCCGGATCGCTCTTTCTATAACCCTTTCCATACAAATGGAGGAAGCAATTACGGCAAATACAGTAATGCAGCTGTTGACGAATTAATTGAGAAGGGAAGAACTGCCCTGGAACAAACAGAACGTAAATCCTTCTATCAGCAAGCTGCAAAGATTGTTACAGAAGAAGTAGCATATGATGTCCTATTGTACCAAGGTTATATTGCAATGTATAACAAAAACCTTAAAGGTTTCACTGAACATCCGGCGGGAAGTTTCTATGGACTTAAAGATGCTGAGATAACAAATTAAGGAAGACTGAAGTAGGGATAGGGGAGGCCTTCCTCCTCTTGCCTTAAAGTCAGGAGTGATTTAAATGGCAACATTTATTGTAAAGAGGTTCTTTCAATTTATTCCTGTTTTATTAGGGATCTCAATCTTAGTATTCTTCCTGCTGCATCTTATTCCTGGTGATCCTGCCCTTACCCTGCTCGGGCAAGATGCAACAAAAGAGGATCTTGAACGATTGAGAAATGTTCTTGGGTTAAATGAGCCTCTTTATATTCAATTAATGGTTTTTCTTAAAAATCTTTTTCAAGGGGACTTAGGGATCTCCATTTTTCAAGACACCCCTGTTATTACGCTAATTTCCACCCATCTCCCTGCTACTCTGGAGCTTGCAGTTGTTGCTATGATAATAGCACTTTTAATTGCTATTCCACTAGGGATCATATCAGCGGTAAAACAATTTTCCTGGCTTGATTACGGCAGTATGTTTTTTGCGCAGATTGGTGTATCGATGCCGGTTTTCTGGATGGGGCTTTTATTGATTATAGGCTTTTCTGTAAATTTGAATATCCTTCCTTCCTTTGGAAGGGGAGCGCCGTTAATAGATGCGTTCGTGCAAACGATTCAGACGGGGAATCTCTTCTATTTAGTCGATAGTTTACAGCATATTATTCTTCCCGCCTTCACTTTAGGTGTAATGAGTGCTGCACTCATTACCCGAATGGTCAGATCAGCCATGCTCGAAGTATTGAAAGAAGATTATATTCGAACAGCCGAGGCAAAAGGAGTTAGGGGTATTTTTGTCATAATGAAACATGCTTTTCGCAATGCTTTGATTCCGGTAGTAACCATTGTAGGCCTTCAATTTGGAAATTTGCTCGGCGGTGCCATTGTCACTGAGACCGTATTTGCTTGGCCGGGAATTGGACGGTTAGTCATTACGGCAATTAGTCAACGGGATTTTCCAGTGGTTCAGGGATGTGTTTTAATGATTGCGCTTATTTTCGCTTTAATCAACTTGATTGTGGATATTCTGTACGCCATTATCAATCCAAAAATTCAACAAGGATAAGGAGGGAGATGATGGAACTTTCGAAACAATATCAAACAGAGAACCAAACAGGAACTCTCCCCAAGAAAGGCATTGACCTTAAAGACTTTTTCCAGATTATCACCCAGAGTAAGTCCGTTTTAATTGGCGGGGCTTTTGTATTAGTGGTTGTGATCTGCGCGATTTTTGCCCCTGTCATTTCTACTCATGATCCTTATGAAATGAATATGAGCGAGCGGCTGCTGACACCAATGGAAGATGGACATATTTTAGGAACCGATCAATATGGCAGGGACTTGTTTTCAAGAATTATTTACGGGGCAAGGGTCTCTCTCGAAGTGGGATTAGTTTCAGTGGTGCTCGCAATGGTTATTGGTGTAACGCTCGGCTTGGTATCTGGTTATTACGGAGGCTGGGTTGATACACTGATTATGCGCATTGTGGATATTTTCCTATCGTTTCCTGTATTGCTTTTAGCCATTGCGCTAGTTGCTGCTCTCGGTCCGGGTATAGAAAATGTGATTTTGGCCCTCGGATTTGTATACTGGACCAATTATGCCAGGATTGTACGGGCAAATGTTCTGGCTATTAAGGAAGAGGAATATATTCAGGCGGCAAAAACGATTGGTTCTAATGATTTTCGCATCATCTTTTTAAATATTTTGCCCAATTGCCTGGCTCCGATTGTTGTTGTAGCTACCCTTGGCCTCGGGACCGCTATTGTTTCTGAAGCGACACTAAGTTTTCTTGGTCTTGGCATCCAGCCGCCGGAATCCAGTTGGGGCTGGACACTGGCATTTGGAATGAAATTTATCAGGGAGGCCCCGCATTTATCGGTCTATCCAGGCTTAGCGATAATGTTTACAGTATTAGGCTTTAATTTATTGGGAGATGGAATTAGGGATTTAACCGATTCGAAATTAAAAAGGAATTAATAAAAGGAGGAATTTTCATGACAGTTACATCTACACGCGAATATAAAGAGGTTGTTGTTACACATTTATCCAATGGAACACCGCTTTCCTTGCCAATCCATACCGTTCAAGGGGTAAAAGAAGGACCAGTTCTTGGTATTTCTGCCCTTGTACATGGTGATGAAATCATTGGAGCGGAAATCATCAGGCGAGTATATAACCGCTTAGATGAATCGGAACTATCGGGTACGATTAAGCTGCTCCCTGTTTCCAATCCGCTGGCATTTGAAAGTATGACTAGAAATACACCCCTTGATATGAATAATTTGAACCGGGTGTTTCCAGGAAACAAAAATGGCTGGGTAACAGAGCAGCTTGCAAATTCGATGGTGGAAAACTTTTTAGATCACATTGATGTCTATATTGACCTACATGCTGGCGGTGCAACTCCGGTTGTTGATTATGTATACATTCAAAATAATGAAGAATTATCACGGGCATTTAACTTCCCGATTTTATATCGTCCTTCGCATCCATATGAAGGCACTACAGCTACTTATACTTTAGAAAAAGGAATCCCAAGCATTACGGTCGAGGTAGGAGGAGGACCTAACTACGATAAAGACATTGAAAGAGGAGTAGAAGGGATTTTCAATGTGATGCGAAAGCTGAAAATGATTCCCGGAGAGGTCACACCTCCTCCAAAACAAAAGGTTATGACTGAAATTACGATTATTCGTCCAAAGCACGGCGGAATCATGGTGCCGGAATTTGACTTTAGTGCTGTAGGCACTGTCATCGAAGGAAATCAGGTTCTGGCAAGAACTTATAATCCAAGAACATTTGAAGAGCTGGAGGTCATTCGGGCCCATTTCCAAAACAATGTGGTGATTTTGACAAGAGGTCTCTTTAATAAAGTAAGCCCGGGAGATTATGGATTTATGCTTGGAAACCTTGATAGTGCGGAGGAAGAATAATGAATACAAAAACGGTCCATTTCGAGTCATTGGACCACAAACTGTCACAGGAATATACACAAATTGTACTGGGGATGGATGATTTTTATCGAAAAAATATCTCATCCGGCTTGGAAGCTTCACTTGATGAAGAAGGATTAGTACCCATTAACGTAACGAGAGAAACACCAAATTCGTACAGCGGCTGGAATGAGATATTTGCAGATTTAGAGGATTTAAGAAGCAAGTATTCATCCATACAATCTGAGGTTCGCAGAAATTATATGCAGCAGCAAATCGGATCACTCTTAACACTGGCAAGATGGCGAAGCGGTGAGGAAATTCCCTTCAGGGAGAATGTTAGAGGTCTGTTATATGTAAATGAAAATCCTTCTTCTGACGCAGAAAGGAAAGAGCTGCACCATAGACTCGAATCCTTATTAATCCAAAAGGGATTCTCAGGAACACTGAAAGAGAAAGTGAAGAAATGGGAACGGGCGCAGCATGTCCCTTCACAACAGGTGGAATCTGTGTTACAAGATTTGCTTTATCAAGGTAAAGAGCGTGTCGTTCAAAAAATGTTTAAAGAGATGGAAGATGTGGTGGTAACACCAGTGGTCGTGACGGGTGTACCATATAGTGCCTATTGTGATTATGTTGGCGGGAAAATGTATATAAATGGCGATCTGTCCTATACCTATGAAGCTTTAAAACATTTAGTCACGCATGAATCTTTTCCAGGGCATACCACACATATGAGAATTAGAGAATTATGTGTCCAATCCGGTGATATCCCTCTTGATGCCGGGTTAGTCATCACTAATACAGCAAGCAGTTCCGTATTTGAGGGGATTGGAGATAATGGGATCGATTTCATTGATTGGGCAGATTCCCTGGATGATGAAATCTACAAAGTTTATCAGGAAATAAAATCGATCTCCGGAATGAATGCTGCACATATGATCCATGCAGAGGGGAAGCGGGATGAAGAGGTTTCTGAATTTCTAAGAGACTTTGCATTTGGTGAAGAAAATTGGATTCAGTCCAGGCTCCGTTTTTTCAAGCACACATTAAGAGCTCCATTTATTTATTCTTATTGGAGAGGTAATGAAGCAGTAAAGGAGATCTATAATAGGATTTCTGAGGATAGAAAATCAGCTTTCTATGAGTTTTTATATAAAAATATGTTATCTGCAGATACAGTTAAACAATTCAGATAGGATGTGACAGGATGGAACTAACTAGATCAGAAGAGTTATTTACAAGAGCGGTAAAATCAGTACCTGGAGGGGTGCATTCGAATTCCCGATTCCGCAATCCTCACCCCATCTATTATCAAAAAGCAGAGGGGGCTTACTTGACTGACGTTGACGGCAATCGATCTATCGATTGCATCATGGGCAACGGAGCTGTCATTCTTGGTCACAATGATCCGGATTTCAATGAACGGATGCAATTCTATAGTACTTCAGGAATCGTGACTGGTGTGGAGACGGAACTTAGCATTATAACTGCTGAAAAGTTTTTATCAATGGTTCCGACAGCTGAACAAATCCGTTATACCAATACAGGCACAGAAGCGGTTATGCATGCAATGGCTATGTCCAGAACGTATACTCAAAAACCGGATATTGCCGTTATTGAAGGGGCATACAACGGCTGGCACGATGCTGTATTTGTCAGTACCTGGCCTGATTTGCAAAAGGCAGGTGAAATGTCAGAGCCAAAGTCCCTTCCAGGTGCATCGGGGCTAATAGAGGATGTAGTGAAAAGCACCCTCGTCCTTCCATTTAACGACTTGGAAGCGGCTGAACGCCTGCTGAACGAAAATAAACACCGGATTGCAGCATTAATTATCGAACCAACTATGATAGACATTGGATATATCCCAGCCAAAAAAGAATACTTGAAAGGGCTAAGAAGGATTTGCGATCAATTAAACATTGTTCTGGTATTTGATGAATTATTAACCGGGTTCAGAGATTCTTCTGGAGGAGCTCAAGGGTATTACGGCGTGACACCTGATCTTTCTACATTCGGTAAGGCCATTAGCAATGGCTATATGCTGGCAGCTTTGGCTGGAAAAGCATCCATTTTCGAAACCGTCACTCCTGGGAAAGGTACATGTTCATTTGTGGGGACATATAATGGCCATCAGGTGTCATTAGCAGCTTCATTGGCCTTTATGGAAATCTATGAAGAGAAACAAGTTTTTCGTACATTGCAAAATAGAACGGAAAAATTGATAGCTGAATTCTCTAAATCAGCTGAAAAAAATCAGGTGAAAGCTAGAATGCAAGGAAGAGGCGGGCATTTTCATTGGTACTTCACCGACAAGGAAATTACAGATTATCGCAGTGCTACACATAGTGAAAAGGAAAAATATGCAGCGTTTATTGCAGCATTTACTCAGAAAGGTGTTTATTGTTCACCAAACTATCTGCTCCACCATGCTATCTCACTCGCGCATACGGATGAGATCATTCAACAGTTAGTGAAGTATATGGATGTAAGCTTGCAGCAGACTGCCAGAGTTAAAGCAGGTTCATAAGGGGGAATGATTCGTGAATTCGAACATCCTGGAAGTCAAGAATTTAAAAACCACCTTCTCCTCTAGAAAGGCTTCTTTTAACGCAGTCGATGGCATCTCCTTTCATGTCGCGAAAGGAGAGACCCTCGGCATAGTTGGAGAATCAGGCTGCGGAAAAAGTGTAACTTCACTATCCATAATGGGCCTTGTTAAAGCTCCTGGAAAAGTATCGGGTGATCAAATTGATTTTAACGGGGTCAATCTCCTGAATATGCCCAAAAAGGAGATGAGAAATCTTCGCGGCAATAAAATCAGTATGATTTTTCAGGAACCCATGACTTCACTCAATCCTGTTTATAGTGTAGGAAACCAAATCGGAGAAACGCTAAAAATCCACAAAAAGCTTAAAGGTGAAGAGAGAAAAAGAAAAGTTGTTGATTTATTAAAACAGGTTGGGATCCCGCGGGCAGATGAGATTTATGATAATTACCCGCATCAATTATCAGGGGGAATGCGGCAAAGGGTCATGATTGCCATGGCTATGGCTTGTGACCCTCAGCTGATAATTGCTGATGAACCGACGACTGCTTTGGATGTTACGATCCAGGCCCAGATCCTTGAGCTTATGAAGGAGCTTCAAAGCAAAAAAGGTATGTCCATAATTCTCATTACCCATGACCTTGGGGTTGTATCAGAAGTTTGTGACCGTTTGGTTGTTATGTATGCTGGAAAAATTGTTGAGACAGGTCCTGTAAAAGATGTATTGAATAATCCATCCCATCCTTATACAAAAGGCTTATTGGCTTCATTGCCAAAAAAGGGCCATAAAGAAAAACGGTTACATTTTATTCCCGGTCAAGTCCCTGCACCAGCCAATTGGGGAAAAGGCTGCCGTTTTTCTGATCGCTGTCCGCATGCTATGAGTCAATGCGAAACAAGTCTTCCTCCGCTTATGAAAGTCAGCAAAGCGCAAGAATCAGCATGTTGGCTAATACCTGATGAAAAGGGGAGGGATGAACATGACCTTATTGAAGTTACAAGATGACCAGCAAGACTATATTTTAGAAGTGGAAAATGTAAAAAAATACTTTCCTATAAAAAAGGGGATATTTTCTAAACAGGTTGGTTCCGTTAAAGCGGTTGATAATGTCTCTTTTCAGATGAGGAGAGGTGAAACGCTGGGAATTGTAGGCGAAAGCGGCTGCGGCAAATCCACTATGGCAAGGCTGATTATTCAGTTATTAAAAGCAACGGATGGCCGCATTATGCTTGAAGGAAAAGATCTAACCGCAATCTCAAAGGAAGAGCTTCGAGCAACCAGAAGAAGTATTCAAATGGTTTTCCAGGATCCTTATGCATCCCTGAATCCAAGATGGACAGTTGAAAAAACGTTATTAGAACCAATGAAGGTATACAATATTGGCACCAATAGCGAAAGAAAAGAGAAGGTAGCCGACTTGCTGGGCAAAGTGGGACTGGATCCAAGCTATGCCAAACGTCATCCCCATGAATTCAGCGGCGGACAGCGCCAGAGAATCGGGATTGCCAGAGCATTGGTTCTCAATCCAAAAGTCATCATTGCCGATGAACCTGTTTCAGCTCTTGATATTTCCGTTCAGGCACAGGTCATTAATCTTATGCAGGATCTTCAGGAACAATATAATCTAACTTATATGTTTATCACCCATGATTTATCGGTGTGTGAACATATATCCGATCGTGTGGCAGTTATGTACCTTGGGAAAATTGTGGAGCTGGCAAGTAAAAATCAGCTCTTCTCAAACCCTCTGCATCCTTACACACTAGCGTTAATATCTGCTGCACCAGAAGTGGATGCAAACCATAAAAGGGAAAGAATCATTTTAAAAGGAGATGTTCCAAGCCCGGCCAATCCTCCATCTGGATGTGCCTTTCACACTAGATGCCCAAGCTGCATGGAAATATGCAAGGTAGAAACACCAGAGCTGACTGAAAAAGAACCGGGACAGTTTGCAGCCTGTCATCTATATCAATAAGGATAGAGGGAGTTTCTATGAGATTATCAATTTCAAAAAAAGAAATTAAGACCAGGCAGGAAAGGTTTTGGGGAAATCTTCAGCAGAAGGAGCTGGACTGTGCGATCATTTTTAGCCCCATTGATATATTCTACTTAACAGGTTTCTTTTTTCACCCAACAGAACGGCCGATCGCCTTTTTTGTGGACTCCAATCAAAGAACTCACTTATTTGTTCCATATTTAGAGAAAGAACATGCTGAAGAATTTTCAGGTGCTATAAACTTTATTCATTCCTACCCTGAATATCCCGGAATTAAGCATCCGATGGAGTATTTTAAGGAAGAGTTAATAGCTGCTGGGTTTCAGGGAAAACGAGTAGGGGCTGATAGCCTTGGGTATGCTTCAGCCTCAGGATATAGAGGTCCGTCAATTGACCAATTACTAGAGGCTAAGGAATATCAATCAATAAAGGATATGGTTCCGGCGTTAAGGGTGATTAAGTCGGACGAAGAGATAGAATTGATCAAAGAATCCTGCCGGTGGGGCAATCTTGCCCATCGTTTATTGCAAAAATACACAAAGTCAGGTTTAAGTGAATTAGAGATTACAAGCAGAGCCAGTACAGAATCCACCTTGGCAATGATTGAAACTTTAGGTCCGGAGTATAAACCCCATGGTGAAACAGCTTTTGCTCTGTTTAGAGGGCAAGTTGGGGAGATGTCAGCGTATCCTCATGCAGTTGCCCAGAACGTTACCTTAAAGAAAGGTGATACATTAGTCACTGCAGCAGCGGCTAGTATTTGGGGTTACAAAAGTGAGTTAGAAAGAACGATGTTTGTTGAAGAGGTAAGCAGTGAACAAGAAGAATATTTTCAGCATATGTACAATGCTCAGGAAGTGGCCTTTCAGCATATCAAACCTGGGAAAGCTTTATCTACTGTTGAAGAGGAAGTTCAAAGGTATTTTAAAGAAAACAATATTACCCATTTAACCAGACATCATACAGGCCATGCTATCGGTTTGCTCTTTCATGAATCCCCGTTTTTTGATTTAGGAGATCACACGATCATGGAGCCAGGTATGGTCTTTACAGTGGAGCCGGGGATCTATGTGAAAGGAGCAGGAGGTTTCCGCCATTCTGATACTGTCCTAGTAACGGAGGAAGGAATGGAGATGCTGACCTATTATCCAAGAGATTTGGAGTCATTGATTTGCATTTAGGGACATGGAATCACTTTCTATGTCTCTTTTTAAGTCTAATAAACTTAGAGACCTAGAAACTTCTGCTTTAATTCGAAAAAGAATGGAAGTATTAATCTGCTTCATTTTGTGCTTTTAACGATTATTAATCAAATAGTATAGAAATTTATCATAGGGCAGGGGATAAAAAGTCTGCTAATAAAATAGCTGGCTATCTATTCGTTTTATTGTCAGTTTTAATCAAACGTTTGATTGAACTAGGTAAAACCCAGCACTGCTGGGTTTTGAGGAGAAAAACGGGATTGTCCAATCTCAAGCACCGTTCTGCAATTGAGTTCAGATAGATGGTGCAGCTGCAGCACCACTGTCTAGCCTCACTCTTTCAGATTCCTTCACCCGCTTAAGAACTTCAGCCGAATTTACTTTAGTAAAGCCTTGCTTAGACACTTCCTGAACATTAAAAAGGTGTGTGTTAAGCAGAGATACAATGATTCGGACCAGCTTAATATTAGTGTCTAGAACGGTGATGTCGTTTTGACAGAATTGTTCAAAATCCGCTTTTTCATCCACTATGGCAGAAAGCTTTTGAATCTGCTGGCTGAAGATGGAATCGAGTGCCTTCAGTTCTCTGGCCATTTTAGCAGATGTCTGGTTCAATTGGTTTAGGTATTGTACCAAGGGCCTCATACTTTCAATGCACTGATTTACTTCTGACTGGACATTATCCATTTTGTTCATCAGCGTTTTTTCGCGGAATTTCAATATAGCTGCAAATACAGGGGTGCGCAGCAAGCCTTGCAGGATGCCGGCATTCTCCTCATAAAGATTCACCAAATATCCATCAAGCCTGGCGAAATCCGCCATTAATACAGGTATATCGAAGGCATTGTCAAACGAAATCAGGCCATCTGCTTCCTTGATTCCGTAAGTCGGCCGATTATGAATGCGTTCAAAACATTCCGCAAAAAACTTCAGCTGGTCCTGCAGCTGGGTGCTGACTGATTGAATCTCGGAAAATTGTTGCTGTATTTTTTTCTCTAATTCCGCCCCGTGGTTTTGCATACCCTCCAGCACTTCAATCCGTCTGGCTAACTGATCATTCTTTGACTGAATGCTTGCAGCTGCATTTTTTCCAACAGAACTCATGATAAACTTTAAAGGGATCTGTTGAGGGAACAGTACATAGGATATGGCTTCAGCCACATCGCCTTTTGATTTGATTTTCAGTTTATCTTCGGCAAAGCACTTTAGATCATCTGCTTTGTCGCCGACGAAGTACTTCAGGTCATCTGCCTTATCTCCAACATAATACTTTACATCATCGACTTTATCCTCAACGAAATATTTCACATCGTCCACTTTGTCCCCGACAAAGTATTTGACATCATCGAATTTATCACTGACCGTATAGCGAAGCTCTGATGCTTTAATTTCCACTTCCAGTTTTAAATCCCGTATCTTATCAAATAACCCCATAGCTGAAACTCCTATTCAAAATGTAATACAGCCTGTTTATCCTGCATGAATTGTGTTAAGCCTTCACGGTCCTGATATGGCAAATCGAGGCCCATCTTTTTTATGGTTTTAGTCACAATTTCATTCAGCTTCTCATCAGTGGCAGCATGCTTCATTTGCTGTGTCATCAGCTGTACATATGCTAATTGTTTTTTCAGCTGATCGATCGGAAGGCTGGATAACTCGCTTACTTTTTGTTTTAATTGTTCATTGAGCTTTGCATAGTGCTGCTTCTTTAATTCCAGTTGGTCAGCAAATCCATCCAGGAATTTCACCAGTTTCTGAATTTCTTTTGAGTGGTCAATGAAGTACAAAAGCGAAATGCTGATAACGCCGGTTGTGAGGCCGCTTAAGAAAATACTCATTGCTTCTCCTATGACAGGAAGATCGCCTATGCCTATGCTTTCAAGCCTTTCTGCCACAAGAGTTCCGGCAAGTACGGCTGCCGCCATGCTGATCACTTTTGAAATTTCCCGTACTAATTCTCCCGGTGAAAGGTTTTGGCGGTTAAAAACCAGGAGGTCAAAAATTTGGGTAATACTGCCCCAAAACTCCCTGATCATTTTTACTGCGTGTTTGGCTGTTCCCGTGAAGAAATTGATGATAAATGTTGATAAAGAGGAAAGGATGCCTGCCAGCATGCCGTTCGCAAAAGCTGCAATCAGCTCTTTGAACTTTTCCTTCACAGCCTGGAAAGCTTCTTTAAATGCCCAAGCCACTTCCAAAAGAAATACCTTTAGTGAAAAGTTCTCTTTCATTTTTTCCATGATGAGAGGGAACCGCTGGCGGGCAATGATCCAAACTTCAGCCAGGATAACACCCAGCGTTTGGCGGGCGCCCATTTTCCAGCCCGCATTCAGGGCATCCTTTCCGGCGTTAATATATGTCTTTTTGTCGCTTAGATAAGCTTTCGTAATGGTTTTATTGTACTCTTTCCGGGCTTTCGCGTCGGCTTCCTTCATTTCTTCTGCATTGGCTTGGCTTAAGTTTGTCAGCTTATTTAACTCTTTTCTCTCTTTTTCCGTTAAGTTCTTCTGCTTTTTCAGCTGGGTTATCCTGGTTTCGTATTCATTCTGTTTCTTGTTCAAATCAGCTAAAAACTGATCCATTGTTTTCTTGCCTTTTGCCCGGTTAATGGACTGGTTTGTATGGTTTAGATTGGAATCTGCAACCGCTAAATCCGCTCCGTTTAAATTTGCCAGGTATACGGCTGGATCATCATGAATTTCTTTTGCAGAAATGGTGTGGTCCAGGTCATATTTTCCATTCGGAGCAATCTTTTGTCCCGTATAAGCATCAAAAAGTTTCCCTTGCTTTTTTAATTCGGAAGCTTCCCTGTTTCGATCTATGAAGTTAGTGCTGTGATAGTGCTTTTTTACGTTCGGGTCTGAATAATCACCTCGATTTTTGAAATCGTAGCGCTTTTTTGCACCCTCGTCCTTCAAACCATATTGCCTCGCTGTCAATGGCGTGTCCAAGTTGCCGCCATTCTGGTCTTTAAACATAAAATCCAGCGCAAATGAACGCAGCAGCGTCGTGACAATCATTTTTTCATACTGCTGCATAAGACTTTGCGAAGGAGGGAGTTCATCATTGAAGGCTGCATGATTTAATAACTCGATTGCCGCTCCTGCTGACATAGGGGATCTACCTTTCGTATGGAAATGATTTAGTTAAAAATTACTAGTATATGAATATATTACTATATTTTTACGCTTTGTGAAGTGCCGAGTTTTGACCTTGCTGAAAATTTGAAGGGGTTGGAAACGGGCATTTTGCTTAGAATGGAAGATTTCAGTTTAAAATGCGGAGATTTAAACTTTATATGCTCTTTTATCTAACTGATCGAGCCTGAATTTCAATAGGACCTTTATACTCAATTGATATAATATCTTATCAGATCATTTTCTGGCTATTTTCCGATATAAAAGGAGGCATTCAGAAAGATGTCCATAATCAGAGAGCAGTTCAAGCGCTTTATTGCTGCTTACCGATCCCGAACGCACAAAAATAGTGGATGAATTGACTGCCTATAATCATCAGCGGGCTCAGGGATTAAATGTCTGGTCAAGATTTCATGACAACAAAGAAAGTCCTGCAGAGATTCATCTGCAGGACTTTCTTTGTATAAATAACTAACTTCATCGGTTTTGAATACACCTAACCGCTTCAAGTTTTGCCTTGCTCGGTGTTTCATAAGTGACTTTTGCGTCGCGGTCTACATAATATCCGCCGCCGACGCTCAGCATTCCAGGTTTAAAAGCATAGATGCGGTAAAATTCGCCTGCTTTTAAGGTGCGGGAAGGCGACTTTTGTTCACCATTTAATTTAAATAATGTTGTGTCTTTCTTTACGATTAACCGTCCGATTTGGCCTGGCTTCAGCTCAATGCCATCCCACCATATTTTTGAAACACCTTTATAACGGTCACAGGCATTTGCGGGTGCCGGGAATACAGCATGTAAACGATAGGAGGCACTTGTAATGCCGTTCCAGTTATAAGGTTGTATTTTTACATAGTATGTGCCTTGCTTTAGATCCCTATCAAGCACGATTGTATTCCCTGGAGTACTATAATAATCTCCGGTTATTGAATTGCCGTAAGAGTCATAAAGATACATCCAGAATCCGCCCTTGGTATTATCCAAAGTAATTCTGACATTTCCATCTCGATTGGTTTTAATTTGATACGTATCCTGATCTATATCTGAGTAACTGTTAGAGTTATAGTTTTGACCTGAATTGATAGGCAGAGCTGTTTCAAATGTCTCATTCGGTTCAAATGTGGATTGATTACGGTTAATGGAACCAGGATAAGTGACTTTTAATTGATATTTTGCACTTGTAATGCCATTCCAGTTATAAGGCTGGATCTTCACAAAATAAGTGCCCTTCTGAACTTGGCGATTTAGAACAATCTTTCCCCCTATAGAGCTGAAATAATCGCCTGTTATAGCACTTCCATTTTCATCGTAAAGATACATCCAGTATCCGCCAGTGGTATTTTCTAAGGATATATATACTTCACCATCTTGGCTGGTTGTAAATTGGTAAACATCCTGGTCAATATCCGTTTCACTTACTGACTGATAGATTTCTCCAGATTTCACTTCTAAACTTGTTTCCACTGTATCATTGGGCTCAAAAGAAGAGGTATTTCGGTTGATAGACCCGGAATAAGTGGCTTTCAATCTATAATTTGCACTTGTAATGCCATTCCAATTATATGCTTGTATTTTTATATGATAATTTCCTTTTTGAACTTTGCGGTCAAGTACAATCTTTCCTCCGCGGGAGCTAAAATAATCGCCTGTTACAGCACTCCCATTTTCATCGTAAAGATACATCCAGAATCCGCCAGTGCTTTCATCAAGTGTTATATAAACTTCCCCATCTTTATCCGTTGAGAAATAATATGTATCCTCAGCTGCTTCTGATGCTAAAGTTCCTTTCACCGGAACACCTGAGGAAATGCCTGAGCTCTGTGCAAATGTTAGCTGGCCAAAGAAGAAAGCAAAAATAAAAACAAAAAACCCCGTACCTAAAATTCGTTTCATTCTTAATAAAACCTCCCCAAAAATATAGTTTAATGCTTCTCAGTCCTGTAAGGTATGGAAAACTGCTAAAGCACAGAATCTGAATCTTTTAACCCTTACCCCCTTTCCTTTATAGTACAAATTTACCACAAAATAACAGCACTATTAAGAGCGAATGTTGTGAAAAGAAAAAATTCATTTATTAACCTTTATTATCCTACTAATATTTTACTTTAATAACTTATATTTAATTAATATCCACATTATATTAAAAAAGTAATTTTGTTTACAAAATATGAAATATTCACATATAAAACCAAAGAATTAAAAAGACAAATACTTTAGTAATGCTGAAACAATTGGGTTAATTTATCCGTGTGAAATCCATCTCCTGTTATAGAAGTCCTAATTAATATTTTAGTATAATTTTCCGGTTGTATGAGGGTTTGAAACATTGTAGCCTTGTACAGTGTTAAAAAATATTTAAAGAGAGGTTTGTTCAAATGGCTCTCATCATTATATGTGCGTTATTTCTCGTAATCTATGGAATTGTGGAGCAGCGAAAGCACCAGGAGAGACTGGATTCCATACCCATTCGTGTAAATGTGAATGGTATACGCGGGAAATCGACCGTTACCCGATTGATTACAGGTGTAATTCAAGAGGCTGAATATAAGACAGTCGGGAAAACCACTGGTACGTCAGCCCGGATGATCTACTGGCATACAGATGAAGAAAAACCGATTAAGCGCCGGCCGGAAGGTCCGAATATAGGGGAGCAGCGTCGGGTTGTCAAAGAGGTGGCTGAGCTTGGAGCGGAAGCGCTTGTGTGCGAATGTATGGCTGTACAGCCGGATTATCAGCTGACATTCCAAAACAAAATGATCCAGGCAAATATCGGCGTTATTGTTAATGTGCTCGAGGACCATATGGATGTAATGGGTCCAACTCTTGATGAGGTGGCGGAAGCTTTTACAGCAACCATTCCTTATAATGGCCACCTGGTTACGATTGAGAGTGAGTATCTGGACTTATTCAGAAAAATTGCTGCTGAACGGAACACAAAAGTGATTGTTGCTGACAATTCCAGAATTACAGAGGAATTCCTGCGAGAATTTGATTACATGGTATTCCCTGATAATGCGTCCCTTGCACTGGCTGTGGCAGAGGCGCTTGGAATTGATGAAGAGACAGCATTCCGAGGGATGCTGAATGCCCATCCTGACCCGGGGGCTATGAGAATTACCCGTTTTGGCGACGACTCAAATCCTTCATTCTTTGTGAATGGTTTTGCAGCCAATGATGCTTCTTCGACATTGAAAATCTGGGAGCGTGTGAGCACGCTGGGATACAGCACAGAATCACCAATTGTTATCATGAACTGCCGTGCAGACAGAGTGGATCGCACGGAACAGTTTGCCCGCGATGTACTTCCGTATATTAAAGCAGAAGTGGTCGTCGCGATTGGACAGACTACTGATCCAATTACAGATGCTTATGAGGAAGAAAAGCTGGATACAAAAGTTTATTTGGATCTGGAAGATTATACAACAGAAGAAATTATGGCTGAACTTGAACCTTATTTGGAAAACAGAATTGTCTATGGGGTCGGAAATATTCATGGTTCGGCAGAGCCGCTGATTGATGCCATTAAAGAACTGGTCATTAAAAGAAAAGCAAGCTAAGAGGAGGGATATGGATGTTTGGAGCAGATTTATATGTTGCACTTGTCCTGGGTGTAACTCTAAGTCTTATTTTCACAGAAAAGACAGGCGTTTTGCCTGCGGGGCTTGTTGTGCCTGGTTATTTAGCGCTGGTTTTCAATCAGCCTGTTTTTATGGTTGTGGTCTTATTAATTAGTATTCTTACTTATCTAATCGTAACGCACGGCATTGGCAGATGGGTGATATTATACGGCAGAAGAAAGTTTGCTGCCATGCTTATTACAGGGATTTGCCTGAAGCTGATCCTAGATTATTTTTATCCGGTTATGCCATTTGAAATCTTTGAATTCCGCGGAATCGGAGTAATCGTACCCGGATTAATCGCCAACACAATTCAAAAACAAGGAATGCCATTAACACTTGGCAGTACGCTTCTGTTATCCGGTTTAACGTTCGGAATCATGAACGTGTACTACTTGTTCTAGGGAAGTGAATGGAATGAAGCGAACCTTAAATTTTCAGGAAAAACTGCTTATTTTTATCAAAAGGACGAAGTATAAGAACCTTCGCTATATTGCTGTTATTTTGCCGATTCTGGTCATCTTTCTGGTCGCTTCGACTTGGATTGGAAGAACAGATGAAGTGAAAGATGTTGAGCCCAGAAAGAACCAGAAGCTTACGATGACTATGGTCGGGGATGTTATGATGGGGCGCCATGTTGAAGAAGTTACTAAACGGCATGGAGCTGATTATTTATTCCGTCATGTAAAGCCCTACTTCGATGCTTCTGATTATGTAAGCGGGAATTTTGAGCATCCCATTTTAAAAGAGAATGCGTCCAAATATACCGAGACTGATAAAAGCATTCATCTGCACACAGACATGGATGCCATTCATGCAGTTAAAAATGCCGGTTTTACCGTTATGAACCTTGCCAATAATCACTTGATGGATTATGGGGAAGAAGGACTTCGTGACACCTTGGATGTGTTTAACCGCTACAACATGGATTATGTTGGTGGAGGAGAAAACCGTAAGGAAGCCAAAGAGCATATCAACTATCAGGATGTAAACGGCGTGCGTGTCGCAACACTGGGATTCACTGATGCGTTTGTTGAAGGCACAATTGCGACAAAAGATCGAAACGGTCTATTGAGTGCAAACCCTGATGTTTTATTTGACATGATTGAAAAAGCAAAAAATGAAGATCATGGAAATGCAGATTTAGTTGTGGTTAATGTCCACTGGGGACAGGAGTATGACACGGAAGCCACTCCTCGGCAAAAAGCGCTGGCTAAAGCAATGGTCGATGCCGGGGCAGACATCATCATCGGACATCATCCGCACGTGCTCCAATCGTTTGACGTCTATAAAGACGGAATCATTTTTTACAGCTTAGGCAATTTCGTATTTGACCAGGGCTGGACGCGGACTAAGGATTCTGCAATGGTCCAATATAACCTTACGGAAGATGGAAAAGCGACAATCGATGTGATCCCTCTTCAAATAGAGGAAGCCGCACCAAGACTGGCAACTGGATATTTTGACCAGCTTCGCGTGTACAGACAATTAACAAAAGAAACCGCTGAAAATGTTTATTGGTCCAAGCAGGATAATAAGATCGAGATTATTGCAAATCATAAGCATGTAATTGATCACATGAAAAAACGCCAGAATGAAGAAAAGTAATCATCTTTATCTTCTTTAATTTTGAGGGGGGCAGCAGATTGAGAAACCGAACTTTTTGGCAGCTGATTATTTCCGTTTGCCTGTTAACCGGTTGTTCTAATGTGTCCCCCGAAAAAAATCTATATTTACCAAATAAAGAACAAACTGACACATTCTATGGAGTCAGCGCCTCACATCCTATTGCGGTCGATGTTGGGATGGATGTCATGAAAAATGGAGGCAATGCAGCAGATGCTGCCATTGCCATTTCCTACATATTGGGCGTTGTTGAACCTTTCGCCTCCGGGATAGGGGGCGGCGGGGGAATGCTGATCATTCCGAACGAAGGTGAGCCTGATTTCATTGATTATAGGGAAACCTCTCCTTCAGATTATAAGGGCAGCGGTGTTTCTGGTATTCCCGGACTGGTCTTCGGCATGGAGTCAATCCATGACAAATACGCCACTGTGGAAATGGAAAGCCTATTGGAACCGGCCGTGGAATATGCAGAAAAAGGGTTTGAGGTTGACCGGGGATTTTCCCATCGGCTGGATACAGCCCAAAACAGGGTGTTCTCCGAAAATACTCGAATCTTTTATCCTAACGGAAAAGCAATACTGCCCGGCGAAATCCTTGTCCAAAAAGAACTGGCTAAGACGCTGAAAATGATCCAAGCAAAAGGCAGCGCAGGCTTTTATCAGGGAGATATTGCAAAAGCAGTCAAAGCAAAAACCGGTCTTCCGCTAGATGATTTAAAGCGGTATAAGGTGAAGCATACGCCCCCGATACAAGGATCTTTTGCTGGCTATGAAGTGTTCACTGCTCCACCGCCTTTTTCCGGGGCCACCCTGCTTCAAATGCTAAAGCTGGCAGAGGAGACAGGTTTGGATTCAATTAGCCAGACTGAATACATTGACAGGATTGGGAAAATTGCAAAAGTATCCTATGAAGATCGCCGAATTCACATTGGGGATGGTGTAACTTTAGAGGAAATTTCCAAATTCATCAGCGATGATTATATTTCACATCTCAAGGAAGAACTTGCTGAAAATAGTGGAAAGCTGCAGAAAGAGAATGAGGAAGAGCATGAAAGCACGACCCACTTTGTTGTCATGGATAAAGAGGGAACTGTTATTTCCGCGACCAACACATTAAGTAATTATTTCGGTTCCGGGGCCTATACGAATGGTTTCTTTTTAAATGATCAGCTCAAGAATTTCGCAGACGGCGGGATTAATGGGAGAGCACCCGGCAAGCGGTCAAGGACATTTACAGCTCCCACCGTTATGATAAACCCTGATGAAATCATCGGTATCGGTTCACCTGGCGGAAACAGGATTCCGCAGATTCTTATGCAGGTTATTTTTTCATATACAAATGGAGAAGGAGATCTTCAGGAAATAGTGAACCGCGACCGTTTCACATTTGAGAACAGCACAATCCATACGGAAACTCCATTTCCGAATAATGTTTTGACAGAATTAGAAACCAGAAATTATCGTGTGGTCCACAAGATTTCTCCCATGTTTTACGGGGGAGTTCAGGCGCTCATCATGAGTAAAAAAGAGAATCAAATGTACGGTGCGGGTGATCCGCGGCGAAATGGCATTTGGAGAGCACAACAAGAAGAGGGGAAATAGGGAAATGAACACAGTAAAAAAAGTTACAGGATGGATACTGCCAATCGTACTTGTAGGAGCATTATTAACAACACTTAACACGCTTAAACGCACTGATAATTTAACGCCTGATGAACAGAAAAAAATCGAGAAGTATGAAAATGCTGAAGCATAAAAAGTCATAGAAGTAAGCGGAAACCATCTGCTTGCTTCTTCTTATAATAAGGGAGTTTTTCCATGTTGCGCATAAGTCTTTTTAGCATAGTTATTATATTACTGATTCTTATGATCAGATCATTGTTGCCCGGAAATACGGGTCCTGAAGAATATCGAAGCTTTGCTGAATTGAAAAAACATGAAAAAGAGAATGTCGATTACCGGATTAAAGTCTATGAGCGCAAACCGGCAGTTGCAATTTTTGCGATACATGGAGGCAATATTGAAATCGGGACAGGCGAAGTGGCTGAGGATCTTGGTGAAAGGCTTGATGCCAGCACCTATATATTTGAAGGGCTCAAGCCTAAGAATAACAGCATCCTCCATATTACATCTACTCTCTATGATGAGCCGGCTGGTGTACAAATGGCGGAGGAAGCTATAACAAGCCTGTCTATACATGGATACCGTGATGTTAAAAATGAAAAAGTCTATATTGGCGGCAGAAATAAGAAGTATAAGCAGTTTGTTAAGGATGCCCTGGAAGATGCCGGGTTTGATGTGGAAAATGCTCCCGACCGCCTTGGCGGAACAGGCAGGAAAAATATTGTGAACCGCGGCAAAATGGGCGGAGGAGTTCAGCTGGAGCTTTCAACTGAACTGAGGAAAAGCTTCTTTAAAGACCGGGATTTTGCCATGAACAACCGGAAACAGCAGACAGATAACTATAAAGACTTTATAAAAGCACTTGAAAAAGCAACAAATAAATATAAAGAAGAAGAGTTGGATTAAAGAAGACTGCCCGGTAAAATAGGCAGTCTTGCTTTGCTTTTAGTGAAAAAGAGAGGCGCTGTCTCCGTAGCTGTGAAACTTCTTTGTAAAAAAGGAAGATGATAGATGGGAGATATGCACTCCTGCTCTCTCTGTTGTATTAATGAAATAGCCATCGCCCAGATAGATGCCAACATGTGTAACGCCTGTACGGGTGCCTGTATTCTCAAAGAATATGAAATCTCCAGTTTTCGGCTCTGAAGTCACATCAAGCAAACTTGAATAGGATGCTGCAGATTTTCGGCTGATTGGCAGATCATGCTGCTTCATTACATAATAAACAAGACCGCTGCAATCAAAGCCTTTCTCAGGGCTTTCCTCGCTCCAAACATATTCATAGCCTCTAAATGTGTAGGCGTATCTGATTACATCGGCGGCTTTGTCATAAGCTGCATCCTTTTCAGAATAGAAAGGGAATATCGGTTCATTGTATACCTGAAGATATTGTCCTTCAAGGATCGTGTCAGACGGAAGTCCGTTTAGTCTTTTTAGGTCAGCTGGAGTTTTATTGTATTTGGCGGCAATACTTTTTAGTGTATCGCCTTTTTGAACCACGTGTTCCCCTTTAGGTGTAAAGGTCTTAAAGACATAACTGTAATCTTTAAACCACTTGTCAGATACAGATTTTACTTGAACGGCAGAAGATCCGTATCCGGAATGCACAAATTGCTTATCGCCGAGAAATATCCCGCCTGTTAGCACTTCCGTTACCTTGCCTGCCTTATCTTTTTTCACAAAGAAAATCAGATCGCCGGCTTTAGGTGAGGCTGTTTCCATCCCCAGTTTATAAAATCCGTCAATTGTGGTACGGTCCAGAGGAATCCCTTGCTGTGAAAGTGCCCAATATATTAGTCCGCTGGAATCAAAGCCTTTTTCAGGAGACTCTTCCCCCATTTCCTTCTTAAAGCCGGCAAACGTTTTGGCATAGCTGGCAATTTGCCTGCCTCGTTCATACCATTGGTATTGAGCGCTTTTATAAGTAGAAGAATTAATTTGCAGTTTTTGTCCTGGATATAGTTTTGCATCAGGCAATCCATTGTACTTCAAAAGCTGAACAGGTGATATCTTATATTTAGCTGCAATGGATTTAACAGTATCACTTGATGAAACTGTATGGACTTTATCGGCTGCCTGTGTACTTGGCAGGAAAAAAAGGCTGCGATCAGGATGGCGATTAATGCGAATGAGTATATGCGTATTTTGTTCATGTCCAAAACTCCCTGTCTTTGATGATAAACCTCAATCTTGGAAAAAATTTCATTTGGATATGCAAAAATGCTTGGCTGCTATTGGAATGCTTGCCTCCTTTCTGTATGAATTTCGAATAAAATATTTATTTGTGCTAGGGTCTTAATAATGTTATCGGAGGACTCGCCTGCTTTTTTAGTAAGTATTGGTATATAAGGAAATAAAACCTGAGTAAAAAAACGATCTCAGGGCTTACACTTTTAGGAGTAATTGTGTGGGAAATATAGTAGTGTAGCGTGGTTGAAAGTTTAAATTTATAGTTGAAAAGAGTTTGTTATGATAGCGAAATGAATGAGTAGAGAAGTAATAAGCAGGGTCCTTCAGTTTGTAATGAGGTTCTGGAGGTAAATTTTATATAAGGCCTTGAGTTTCTATTCAAAAAACATATTGCCGTAAGCAAATTTTTTTTATATAGGAGATTTGAAGTGTTCGTTGAAAGTACCTTTAGATGGCTCACTTTTTGCCAGTGCGATTAGTTTTTTTGAATAAATAATAAAGCCAAGGCATTCGCTGCTTTGAACTTTATTTGATAGCGGAAGAACTTGATTTAAAGATTTAGCGAATCGTTTCGAATTGAATCGTGAGATATATGCTGCTATTCCAGTTGTTTAATAGGTATTTATGCCTGGTGATTAGGCATTTATTAGTGTTTTTGTTTAGAATGTTCACGCTTTCATGCAAATATGATATGATTTTATCGAAACGTTTCGAAAATTATGATTTCTGGAGGAAGCCTATGTCGTTTAAAAAAATGGCAACTGCCATTACCATGATTCTCTGTTTGGTTCACGCGTTTGTGATGACTCCTGCAGCATCAGCCTCTGTGAAAAATGCCAAGGAAATTGCTTTTCAAAATCAATTAAAGCCGATTGCAAAGAAAACGTATCGTTATTTCGAAGACTTCACAAATCCTGAAACGGGTCTTACCAATGATATTGTCCGTTTCAGTGATGGGGTGAAAGAAGAAGGAAATCATACCTCTCCAACAAACATTGCCATGTATATGTTAAGTACTATTTCAGCAGAGGAAATGGGCATCATTACTGAGAAAGAAGCTATATCCAAGCTGCAAAAAACAGTAAATACGCTAGAAAAACTTGAAAAATGGAACGGCCTCTTTTACAACTGGTATTTTACGAAGGATGGTTCATTAATGACCGATTGGGGTGAATTCATATCCCAGGTGGATAACGGCTGGCTGTCAGCCGGATTGATCACAGCAGGACAGGCCTACCCGGAATTATATGATCAAACCAGCAAATTAGTAGAAGCCATGGATTACTCCACCCTCTATGATCCAGAGGTGGGGCAATTCCGCGGAGGATATTCTGTGGATAAAGGGGAATACACCGAACACCATTATGGAATGTTTTATACAGAGCCTCGTTTAGGCAGCTATATTGCGATTGGAAAAGGCGATGTACCTGCTGAGCACTGGTGGAGAACATATCGTACACTTCCGCCAGAATGGGATTGGCAAGCTCAAATCCCGGCAGGAGAAATGAGATCGTACCATGGGGTTGAGCTATTCCAGGGTCACTATAATTACAAAGGTGTGAAATTCATTCCGAGCTGGGGCGGAAGCATGTTTGAAGGATTAATGCCGGGCCTTGTTCTGAAGGAAAAAGAGCTTGGAAAAAATGCTCTGGGCTTGAACAACCAGCGTCATGTTGACCTTCAAATCGCATTTGCCGAAGAAAAGGGTTACCCTGCATGGGGCTTTTCACCAGCAGCCACTCCGGATGGCTATAGTGAATTTGCTGCAACACCTTTAGGGACATCCGGCTACAAGGATGACGGCACCGTCACCGCACACGCTTCTTTCCTTGCATTAGAATATGCTCCGAAAGAAGTAGCAAAAAATATCACGGCATTGAAAGCTCTGGACACATACAGTAAATATGGATTCTATGACTCTGTCAATGTAAAGACAGGGGAAATTGCAGAAGCCTACCTTGCTCTCGACCAGGGGATGATCATGGTCTCCATTGCCAATTATCTTCTGGATGGAGTCATCAGGGATCATTTCCACAGCGATGAAATTGGCAGAAACCCGGAATATCTGCTGGAAGAAGAGGATTTTCTAATCCGCTGATAGTTATATAAAAGCGATGCCTAAATGTTCATTGGGCATCGCCTTTTTTGTGTTTGACAAATTTTAGTAGTGTCTGATGCCTTAATTGACTTGGCTGTAAATTAGGTTCATATATGGAATCGCCTTTTGGAGAGACAGTCTTCAATCAAACGTTTGATTAACATTTCACTCAATCTTATGGAAATAGCATCCGCAATCGTCTCACCTGTTTTGGTATTTTAGATTACCATGAGCTTGAAGAGTATATTCCTTATGTAGCAGTAGCAAGCAGTGTCAAGGAGGATTTTCTGGTCTATAGGCACTACTGGTGAAATGCATTTGTATGGTGTAACAACAGCGATGATCACCCCTTTTAATGAAAAAGGTGAAGTGGAATTGAATTTGGCTGATAAGTTGACATTGGCATTCCTTAGCTAGTTTTTTTGATTTTTTTGGCAGGATTACAAGAAGGTGTACCTGTCCTGCATTCGCGGGGTAAAATCATTCAGCTGCTACAGTAATTGTAAATCGACAGAAAACCTATTTATTTCCCGAAAAATAATAGAAAATAGCGAAATAAGAATACCCTATAAAATAAAGTTCCTAGGTAATCCTATAGAACAAGCTGGTAGATAAATAGTTTTGTCGAAAAGATGAACCCAAAAAATAAAATAATTTAAACGAGTTAAAGATTTGCTCTATTGTATTTTTTAACCGGGAATATTGAAATTTATGAGCCCTATTAGTCATATAAGTCATAATTGGGAAAAGGAAAATTAGTCAATTTATAGGCTCCCCTACATATATATTTTTGATATGATGTACTTAAATATTATTGAATCGTCTATCATTACGAACTTCATACGTATGGGGGAACAAATATGGCTGGTATAAAATCAATAAACCTGGATGGGGAAGAAATCTATGTGTTTAACAGTGCCATCTATATTTTTGAATCGTCTGCAGGTAATACGCTGGAAGTGGATATGATCGTAAGTGAAGTTACTCTAAGAAAATATCAGAACAGGGAAAGTCTGATTACAGAAATAGAAATGGAAGACGGCGGGCTGATTAGCTCGTTTATGTTTCTAAAATCTGTGCCAGGGAAGCTGCCCAGGCTGAGCTTATTTTGTGAACTTGATCCGGATGAACCTTACGAAGGTATCTTAAGAATAAGTGAGGAACAGCAGGACTTTCCGGATATTGAGGCGGGCATTACATTAGAAGAAATCCGAAAAGTGGAAATGCCGAATGAAAAAATCACGCTTAAATTAAATCTGCCCATTAACCAGGTGGAGTGGCTGAAGGAGAAGAAAAATAGGGAATTGAATGGGCTTTTTAGAGAGCTGCTGGGAGAGTACTTGGAAAAGCCAGAATAAATCAATCAAACGTTTGATTGATTTAAGCTGCTGTTTAGGGATGTACCGGGTGCTGCATGAAGAGCAGGCTTTGGGCGGTATGGTGAACCTGCAAATAGAGCTATCAAATTGCAAATAGGCAATTAAGTTCTGCAAATAGAGCTATCAAATTGCAAATAGGCAATTAAGTTCTGCAAATAGAGCTATCAAATTGCAAATAGGCAATTAAATTCTGCAAATAGATTATAAAATACCGCAAATTGATCCCTATATAAAAGGAAAACCGAGCTGCCACTCAGCCCGGTTTATTAAATCCTGTTAATTAATCGTCCCGCGATCCACCTGTTCATACAGAATCCCCATATTACCCTTCACTTTTTTAGAAACCTCACACAATGCCTCTATCGCTTCAGCCTTGTGGTTCCCTAATTGATAAACCACATCATCAAATAGCATTTCCATCTCTCTTAAAATAGCAATAGATGCGAGGTTGTAGAGGTGGACATTATAGTAGCCGCTGTTATTAAAAATGGCAGTCTCGACATAAGGCCTAAAATTCTCTAGTAGAGTAGGGTACTCCGCCATTAATCGGTCCAATCCTTTTCGGATGCCTTCAATAGTGCCGGCGAATTCGTCCAAAGGCTCCAGCGCGTTGTTGACACTGTTTCTGATTTTATCATCAAAGTCCGAAAACAGGCCAAATAACTTGCCGGGGATGGTATAATCCAAAGCGAATTTGGTTGCGCCTTTGATGGTGCTCGACAGGAGTTCCAATGCATTTTCAATGTTCAAAGTGATTACCCATGCTTTATGCAGTAAAGGCAAGAGGAGTGCATGAGTTGATCTGGTAAAGGCAGTGTAAGCAGTATCCATCTGGAATTCCTTAATCTTCATCCTTAACTCCATATAGGGGGAATCTTCCAGTTTATACGTATTCGTTCCCTGTACGGATATTGAATTGGAATGAGAGGATTTGCTTCTGATGGACTGTCCAAGGGAAAGATCCCTGTCATGAAAATTAGCGGCAACGTCCTGGACTTGTTTCTGGTATTCGCTGATATGTGAAAGAAGCTTATCCCTGTTATTGTTGACGATCCCATAATGGGCTTTTAACTCACTGACTACAGCATCATACCAGAGTTCTTTCCCGCCCTCAAACAGCTCCGGGATCTTATTGGAAATAATCCGGATAAGGCTTTTGGAAAGATCCTGAACATCCGCTTTCAAATCATACAAAAAGCTGCGGATTTCATTAAAGATGCTTTCCACACTGACGTTCGTCCGGAAAATATGTTCAAGCAGCTCGGCAGGCGGGGAATTCAGTATATAGTTCAGTGATTTAGCATGACTTTCAGCCACATTTAACAAAGAAACCAAATGATCGATTTCGGCCGTTAATCGATTACTGATCGAAGTAATCCCCATAAACAGCGGTTCACTGATCAGATTTTCAAACATCTCTTCGAAAATCTTCTGCAGTCGGCTGAGCCGTTCATAATAACGGTTTGCTTCATCGTCTACGATCGCAACCGAATTGCCCAGGTACTCGTGAGCAAGGTTCAGTCTTTCCGTAACATGATTTTGCAGGGAGGAAGCAAGAAGGTCCAGGTTCTCCTTGTTGATCTCAATGCGGTCTGAGTGACCGCCATATAGCGGTACTCCTGTCCAGATGCTGGATACGATATGGGCATCAGCATCCACATAGATTTTGCCATAGCCCGGCTTGCCGACCTCTCCAATAACATAGAACTGTGTGCCATCTTCATTCCTCAGATAGCCTGTATGGTTTGTAGCAAGCTTTGAGAATTCAGGAATCCCATTGAAGATTTCATACTGTTTGCCTGGAATCCGGCCATGAAGATCCAATGCAATCAAAGTTTGAGTCAGCACATCGTAGCTGCTGAAGTAGTTTGTAATATTATCATAAGTTTGATTAGGATCCACCATCCCCTCAGGAAGCAGGGCAGGGTTTAAAGTAACTGCATTTACTTCTGGATTTTCAACTGCTACTGCACCAACCAAACCGCCGCCAAGTGAATTTCCCGCGATCGATTTAACACCGCCAACCTGGTTAAACTTTTGATTCATTTCAGTATAATAGCTTCTTGCTGCAGCCAGCTGAGCTGGAGTTAGGTCACTTAAAAGCTGTGCATCCGTCAGAATATCTTTGTTGCCATATTTTCCGCTTGCATCCGTACCTACATAAATGATGGATATTTCCTCTGTCTCCATATTTACGACTGTCATAGCATCAAGGCCAGTAGGGTCTTCATAACGAGTATCGATAACTGTATAGTCTGTATTATTTACCTGCAGAACTGATTCAAATAGCGGATAGGTATATGCATGAAGGCCTGCCAGTTCAACTAAATCTTTATCATTGTTTGCTGCTATATCCGTATTTATATTTGGTGAACCCTTAAGAGTATCCATATATTCACCTGCTTTATTCCTTAATAATGTAATCCGGGAATCCGCGTTTTAAAGAATTATCTTTAGCACCTTCCGAACTCTGTTTATCAATGAAGTTATCATTGAGAGCGAAGCTGTATGTGCCCTTAGGTATTGAGTCCATATCTTCCAGCTCTTTCGTGACTTGATTAAATATTTCTTCATTTGGCTCTGCCTGCTTTTCAGCCATGAATAATTGAATATTGATTTTGAAGTTTTCAGGATTAAACGCGTCATCATCATAGACATTCCTCAAATTTTCCGTACCTTCATCAGGATTACTAATATAAAGGTCATAAACGGGTTTAATAGCCTCTTCTTTGCTTGTTAATGCAATAAAATAATATGGAGTCATATATCCGTGTCCACCCACATTTTGAAGGGCATCCTTTGTTTTTCCGGTTACTTGACCTTCTGCTGCAAGAGTCTCAAGATAGTCGTCGAGCTGTTGAAACTCTTCATTAAAGATCATGTGATACAATCCGCCTTTAATGGCATTTTCCACCTGGAATTCGTCCGCCCATATCTTTTCTGTCATCACTTTCTTTTCCAGTTCATCAATTGGTACTACAGCATAAGTGTAGAAATGCGGCTCACCTTTGGATTCAACAAACACAGTAGCCCCATCTTTAGCACCAACCACGTTATGCACCGTTACATCGGTCTTATATTTCTCCTTAAAAAACTTGATTGCAGCTTCCTCTATCTCATCAAGGCTTTCATCAGCAATTTTATCGGTTTCTTTTCCATATGGAAGTGCATAGCCTTCACCGGTATAATCCTGAACACTGATCAGTGATTCCTCAGAAGGAGCAGCCTGTGTTTCTTTTGATTTTTCACTTTCCTGATTGTTATTTGCGCTATTCATACCAGAACATCCTCCAAGCATTAATGATATGCCGACACTGCAGAGTAAAATTTTTGTTTTCTTGTACATTAGTTAAATGTCCTCCCTAAAGGAATGTGCCATTCAAAGTATATCCCTTATTTTAGCGGATAGAGTTATATTTTTACAGTTTAAACGTGGAAAATTACACTTTTTAGGTAAAAATAGGGAGAAAGTCAGGGGTGAATAGGGAGGATTATACTAAAAATTTGCTAAATTCGGCTTCCGCTGTATAATAATTCACCAAACGACATTTTAATAGTTAAAAGTTTACTTTGAATTTTCTAATAACACTGTGTATAATACATTTAAGGTAATGAAACGGAAAATGTCCGAAATAAAAATCAACAAGGGGGATCTTTATGGACAGCTGCTTTTTAAAGGAAATAACTCCCCAGCTGATCAAATGGCGGCGCACTTTGCATGCACTGCCTGAACTGGGGTTCATGGAGTATATCACTACATACCGGATCGGAAAAGAACTGGAAAGGATGGGTTTCAAGCTTTATTTAGGGAAAGACGCGCTTGACGAGAATTCCCGCATGGGGCTTCCTGCACAAGCTGATCTTGAAGCTCAAGAGAAAAAGGCGAGGGATTGGGGTGTTGAAGAGTCCTGGCTCGATCAAATGCGCGGCGGCAATACCGGGCTTGTGGCAGTCTGGGATACTGGCAGAAACGGGGACCATGTTGGTTTCCGCTTTGATATTGACGCTCTGCCGATAAACGAATCAGCAGATCCTGCCCATCGTCCAGCTCAATACGAATTTGGCTCAAAAGAAGAGAATGTGATGCATTCGTGCGGACATGACGGACATACTGCCATCGGACTTGGGGTAGCACAGTATATTTCTTCCCATGCTGATCAGCTTAAGGGCCGTTTCACCCTTTTGTTTCAGCCGGCTGAAGAAGGCGGACGAGGGGCTCGGGCGATGACAGACAAAGGCTGGCTTGATGATGTCGATTATTTTTATTCAGGCCACATCGGCATTAAGTCCATGCCTGTTGGAACGATTGCAGCCACAACGCCGGGATTTCTGGCTTCAACTAAATACAATGCTTATTTTAAAGGAGTTTCCTCACATGCCGGCATCAATCCGGAACTCGGAAAAAATGCTTTATTGGCAGCGACAACAGCTGCTAATAACCTCTATGGCATCCCGCGACATCATGATGGCGTCACCAGGGTGAATGTTGGGAAGCTGGCCGCTGGCAGCGGCCGGAATATAATCCCGGGAGACAGTTATATGGAAATAGAGGTGCGGGGCGAGACACCGGAAATTGCTCAATATATGGCTGAAAAAGCGACCCGGATTATTCAGGCGGCAGCAGACATGCATGATGTGTCCTGCACAATCGATGCAGTCGGAGTTACGGAAGTGGTTGTCTGTGATGAAGAGCTGATCCCGAAAATTACCGATTGGTGTGCATCAAGCGAGCTTGTAAAAGAAGTGCTGCCTTCTGTCCCTGTTTCCGGATCAGAAGACGTCAGCTTTATGATGAACCGGGTCCAGAAGCATGGCGGCAAAGCTACGTTTATGCTGTTTGGAACGAGGCTTGATTATCCTCACCACCATCCTCAATTTGATTTCGAGGAAGAGGCTTTACTGGTTGCAGTCGATGCTTACATTCACATCTTAAATGGCGGATCGGCCATTTAAATTAAAGGAGGAAATCATGTCGAATAACTTTGCAAAAACATTTCTTACAGAGAACAAAGAGACGTTTGAAAAAATCAGTGAGTATATCTATCGTCATCCGGAAACTAGATTTGAAGAGTATGCTTCAGCAGAGTTTTTAGCTTCTGAATGCGAAAAAGCAGGTTTCCAGGTGGAACGCAAATCCGGAAACATTGAAACCGCGTTTGTAGCCACCTATGGAAGCGGTTCTCCTGTTATTGGCTTTCTCGGAGAGTTCGATGCTTTGTCCGGACTGGGGCAGGTGCCAAACCAGACCTCGTACGAGCCAACCGAGCTGAATGTAGGTCATGGCTGCGGGCATAACCTGCTGGGGACCGGCGCTTTTGCGGCAGCCTGCGCTGCAAAAAAATATTTAGAAGAAAACAATCTGCCCGGGACTGTAAAGTTTTTTGGCTGTCCGGGCGAAGAGGGCGGTTCCGGAAAAACCTTCATGGTCCGCGAAGGAGTTTTTGAAGGGGTGGACGCTGCCTTAACATGGCATCCATCTCCGGCCAACAGCATCATGAGCCTATCGAGTCTCGCAAACTATCAGGTTTATTTTCGATTTAAAGGCTTATCCTCACATGCGGCGAACTCGCCTCATCTTGGAAGAAGTGCCCTGGATGCGGTTGAGCTGATGAACGTGGGTGTGAATTACCTTCGTGAGCATGTCGTGCCGGAAGCCAGAATGCATTACGCCATCACCAACACAGGGGGCATTTCGCCAAATGTCGTACAGGCAGACGCCGAGGTCCTTTATCTGATTCGTGCGCCAAAGGTTCAGCAGGTGGATGAAATCTACAAACGGGTATGCAAGATTGCCGAAGGCGCAGCTCTAATGACAGAGACCGAGCTTACCATTGAGTTTGACAAGGCTTGCTCCAATTATATTCCAAACCGCAGCCTTGAAAAAATTCTCTATCAAAGCCTTCAGGAAGCCGGCATCGAAAAACCGGACGAAGAAGAAAAGGCCTTTGCCGAAAAGCTTTGGACAACCCTATCAGATGGTGAGAAAGAAAGCTATTTAGATATTTTAAGAGGATTTGGCTATGTAGGGGACGGCAGTGAGTTTGAAGGAAAATACCTGGCAGAAACAATCTCAGCCTATGAACCTTCCAAAGAAATTCTTGCCGGTTCTACTGATGTCTCTGATGTAAGCTGGGTCGTTCCAACTGCACAGCTGACAGCTTCAACATCAGCACTGGGAACACCGCTGCATACATGGCAGATGACAACTCAAGGCATCAGCAGCTATGCCCACAAAGGCATGCTCCGGGCAGCAGAAGCCATGGCTTTAACAGCTATCAAACTGCTGACCGACAAGGAAGAATTGGGAGCTGTCAAACAGGAATTCAATGCGTTTAAGGAAGCCTATCCATACACATGCCCAATTCCTGCAGAGGTTAAGCCCTCTACTTTAAAGTAGATTCTCATTCGGACAGGAGAAGCAGAAAACCGAGCGAGGGAGTCTTAATCAGGCTCTCATTCGGACAGAGAAAGCAGAAAACCGGGAGAAGGAGTCCGAATCAGGCGCTCATTCAGACAGAGAAAGCAGAAAACCGGGAGAAGCAGTCCGAATCAGGCGCTCATTCGGACAGAGAAAGCAGAAAACCGGGAGAAGGAGTCCGAATCAGGCGCTCATTCAGACAGAGAAAGCAGAAAACCGGGAGAAGCAGTCCGAATCAGGTGCTCATTCGGACAGAGAAAGCAGAAACCGGAGGTAAGCAGTCCGAACCAGGCGCTCATTCGGACAGGAGAAGCAGAATTCGGAAACAACAAGTCCGAACCTGGCCGCCGCAGCGGAAAGCAACATCTTCACTCATAAGTAAAAAAATCCAATAAAAAACAGAAAAGCGAGGGGAGTATATGAAAACAGAAAAACAAGGAAAGAAAGTGGTAACAGAAAGTAAGAAACCAGGGATTGCCCAGAGATTCCTCAATGGGGTCGAGAAGGTCGGCAATAAGCTCCCGGATCCATTTATATTATTTGCCGGGCTCGCAGTGTTAGTTATTATTGTTTCAGCTATATTTAGTGCCTTTGGTGCTACTGTTGTCCACCCTGGCTCGGGAGAGGAACTGGAAGTTAAGAACCTGGCATCTGGAGAAGGCCTGAATTTTATTCTGACATCCATGCTCGATAACTTCACCGGATTTGCGCCTCTTGGACTGGTTCTGTCCATGATGCTCGGAATCGGTCTTGCCGAGAAAGTCGGCATGCTGGATTATGCCATTAAGAAAACAATTTTAAAATCACCGCCGGCATTAATCACGTACACCGTTGTGTTTGTCGGGATCATGGGGAATATCGCTTCAGATGCAGCAATGGTGCTTGTACCGCCGCTTGCTGCAATGGTTTTCTACAAAATTGGCCGCAACCCGATTGCCGGTTTGGCAGCAGGGTATGCATCAGCCGGAGCCGGTTTTACAGCAAACCTGCTGATTGCTGGAACAGATGCACTATTGGCAGGGATTTCAACAGAAGCTGCCAAGATTATTGATGAGAATATGGTCGTTACACCAATTGATAACTGGTATTTTAATATTGTTTCCGTATTTGTTTTAACCATTGTCGGCGGACTTGTCACGACGAAGTTCATTGAACCGCGCCTTGGAGAATACAAGGGCGATGAGGTAAAAGAAGCCATTACTGAAGATCCTCCTAATGCCGGCAAGGCTTTGCGGAATGCAGTCATTGCCGGGTGCGCCTATATAGCCCTTATTGTGGGAGCGATCCTTATACCAAATAGCCCGTTAACCAATGAAGATGGCGGACTGGTTCCATCTCCATTCCTGGATGGCATTATCCCGATTATTCTGTTCTTCTTTATCATTATTGGTACTGTATACGGAATCACGGTTGGAAATATTAAGAGCAGTAAAGATGTTGCCAATTTTATGGCTGAATCCATGAAGGATATGGCGTCCTATATTGTCTTAATCTTTGCAATCGCCCAATTTATCGCTTACTTCAGCTGGTCTAATATTGCAACCTGGGTAGCAGTAAATGGTGCTGAATTCCTGAAAGATGTGGAGTTCACCGGAATCGGATTGATTATTGGCTACATCATTTTTACAGCTTCCCTGAACTTCCTGATCACTTCAGGTTCAGCAAAGTGGGCGCTTGAAGCACCTGTGTTTGTGCCAATGTTTATGCAGCTTGGCTATCACCCTGCATTCACGCAAGTGGCTTACCGTGTAGCAGATTCATCTACGAATATTGTGACACCGATGATGCCATATATGGTTATCGCCCTGTCGTTTATGCAGAAGTATGACAAAAAAGCGGGAATTGGAACATTCATTTCCTTAATGCTTCCGTACTCGATTACGTTCCTGATCACGTGGATCATTATGCTATTAGTGTTTGTATTCTTTGGAATCCCGTTTGGTCCGGGAATCGGTCCTTATTTATAAGAACAGGATGTGGTTAAAAAGTGAGTAATCTCGAAAAACAATTAAAAGAGTGGCGCCGTGATTTTCACCGCTATCCAGAGGGAGGGTTCCTGGAAATGCGGACAGCCTCCATTGTCGCATCGATTCTGGATGAACTTGGCTTCGGGCTGGAAATGGGCAGGCAGGTAATGGCCGCTGATTATTTTATGGGTAAGCCTAATCAAGAGGAAACAGCCGCACATTATCAATGGGCTCTCGAAAATAGCGCGAAAAATGATTATATTGAACCCTTCATAGACGGCTATACAGGCATTGTCGCGACGATGGATACGCAAAAGGAAGGGCCGAACATCGCCTTCCGTGTGGATATGGATGCATTGCCGATCCATGAATCAGAGGCAGACAGCCATTTTCCGCAAAAAGAAGGATTCAGGTCGGCAGTTCCAAACACCATGCATGCCTGCGGACATGATGCCCATACAACCATCGGGCTGGGCCTGGCAAGCTTGATTGCGGAAAATAAAGACAGCCTTAAGGGGAAAATCAAATTGATTTTTCAGCCTGCAGAAGAAGGCACCCGCGGGGCTCGTTCGATGGCCGAAGCCGGTGTAGTCGATGATGTGGATTATTTAATTGCCTCCCATGTCGGCACAGGAGTTCCAGATGGACATTTTGTGGCATCCAAAAATGGATTCCTGGCCACGTCAAAGCTTGATGTAACGTTTAAAGGCGTTTCTTCCCATGCAGGCGGAAATCCGGAAGAGGGTAAAAACGCCCTGCTGGCAGCCGCTTCTGCTGCCCTGAATATTTACGCTATTCCGCGTCATTCAGAAGGGGCAACCCGCATCAACGTGGGAGAATTGCATGCAGGCTCAGGCCGAAATATTATCGCAGATAAAGCGGTGCTGAAAATTGAAACACGCGGGGAAACGACTAAAATTAACGAATATGTCAAAGCCCAGGCCGAAGCTGTTATCGCAGGATCAGCCCAAATGTACGGAGTAGAATACGAGATTCGTACTGTGGGCGAGGCCATTAGTGCTCAAGGTTCAAAAGAGCTGGCATCCGTCTTGCAAACCTGTGCACAAGAAGCTTCCTATATAAAAGAAAGCATCCTTGAAGACAACTCACCTGCAGGCTCCGAGGATGCAACCTTCTTCATGGAGCGTGTTCAGCAAAATGGAGGACAGGCGACATACTGTATTTTCGGTACAGAACTGGCAGCAGGCCATCATAACGAGAAGTTCGATATTAATGAAGGCACGATGATGAATGCCGTCCAGCTGCTGTTTGACTCTATAAAAAAATTAAATTAAGGAATAGATGAGGCAGAGCAATCTGCCTCATTTTAGATCAGGGAGGAGTGTTAATAATGAAAGAATGGTTGGATAAGCATCTGAAAGCTTTAAATTTAACAGACAGCATGGTCCAGGCGGAAGGGTTCTGCCGATTAGGCTACACGGAAGAAGAATGGCGGGCCATTGATGTATTTGTTTCCATTGCAGAGGATATTGGGTTGAAGGTTCGAAGAGATGAAGCGGGGAATGCGATTGCCCGCTGGCAAGCTGAAGATTCCTCACCTGCTGTTGCAGTAGGTTCTCATGTGGATACGGTCAAAGGCGGGGGTGGCTATGATGGAGTGGCCGGCGTCCTTTGCGGTCTGGCTGCCGTGAAAGTTTTGAAGGAAGAAGGGTTCCAGCCTACTTCACCAATAGAAGTCATTTGTTTTGCTTCTGAAGAATCCTCCCGTTTTGGCGTATCAACCATTGGCAGCAAGGCAATGAGCGGCCTTCTTAATAAGAATGAAGTGGAAGATGTAACGGATGAAGATGGCATCACTATCCGCCAGGCAGTCGAGGACATGGGACTGTCATGGGATGCAATTGAAGAAGCTGAACGGCCGGAGTCAGCTTTAAAAAGTTTTATCGAGCTTCACATTGAACAGGGAACCAGAGTGGAGGATGCCGGCGCAGACTTTGGAGCAGTAACGGCAGTTGCCTGTCCAATCCGCTTAAAGGTAATTATCAATGGACAGATGGGGCACACTGGAACGACGCCGATGGGCAAACGAAAGGACGCCTTTGTAGCGGCTGCACCTCTCGTTCCATTCATATCAGAGACAGCTCTTTCTTTATCGGATTCCAATGCGGTGCCGATTGTGGCAACAGCAAGCACCTTTGAACTAAAGCCGAACGCCATGAATGTGATTCCCGGAACGGTTGAGCTTGGAGTCGATATCCGCAGTGTGGACGATTCGCTGAAAAAGGAAATGGAGAAGCTCATCCGTGAAAAATGTCATCAGCTTTCGGAATCTTTTGGTGTTAAAATAGAAGTAAAAACGCTTGTTCATAATCCATCCGTTCAGCTGGATGATACAGTGATGAGGAAACTCCAGCATTCAGGTGAAGCGTTAGGATACAAAGCATTGGTGCTTGAAAGCGGTGCCGGCCATGATGTCATGAATATGGCGGCCAAATGGCCTTCAGGGCTTTTATTCATTCCCTGCAAAAATGGGCTCAGCCATCATCCTGATGAATTTGCCTCTATTGAAGATCTGGAAATGGGAACAAAGATTATCGCTCAATATTTAAAAACTGAAACAAGCATCTAAAGAAGAAGCAGGTGGAAAAAAATGAAGATTCGCGTTGGGGTAGTGGGGCCGGGAGACTCCGTTGGACACATTCTTGCCTTGTCGCGTGAATACAGCGAGCTTGAGATGATTCCATACATTTATAAGGAAACAAAAGAAACGGAAAAGATTATCAGGGAACATCAGAAGGAAATCGATTTATGGTTTTTCTCCGGACAGGCCCCTTATTATTACGCGCGTTCAAAAGGGCTGATTGGGGAAGAAAACGCCCATTATCCCCCTCTATATGGCTCCAGTCTGCTGGGAACACTCCTTGAAGCGCATATCAGGGAAGGCGGATTTCAGCAGGCAAGCCTGGATACCATTCAGGAATCCGAGCTGGATACACTAAAAAATACATATTTTTTAGGAGATTTAAACATTCAGGCTTTTTCCTATAATGAGTACGAACCAGCCGAGGAAATCATCCGCTTTCATAAGAAGCTTTTTGAGGAAGGACAAACCGAGGTTGCATTGACCTGTGTCCAGGAGGTGCATGACCGGCTGCGGGAACAGGGAATCCCCTGCTACCGGGTGGTCCCTTCTCCTGTCGCCATTAAACTTGTACTCCGCTACCTAAGGGAAAGAGGCCAGTCCAACTGGTATAAGCGCTCCCAGATAGCGATTATGGGAATGGAAGTCGTTCACTCTGCAAGCTCACTGGAAGAGCAGCATTTCACCTATGAAATGAAGCGGCATGAGCTGGAAATCAAGCAGGTCATGCTTGATTATGCCGAAAAAGTGCAAGGCTCATTTGTGCAGATCGGGGATGGTCTATTCTTTATTTATACAACCCGGGGCGAAATGGAAATGCATTTTCAGGAAGCCTCCATGTACTCTCTTATTGAAGAAGCGAAAATCCACAGCAAGCTGAAGGTGAGGATCGGTGTCGGCTACGGGCTGACGGCATATGATGCAGAGCAGAATGTCCGGCTCGCCCTCCAATATGCCAGGGATCAGAAAGCTTCGCCTGTGGTTAGTGTCGATGAAACCAAACAAATTAAGGAACACCTTTCGGAAAGCGGCGAGGAGGCGGTTTCCTACCAGCAGCGCATTTGGGGAGAGGAATGGGAAGAACGCTTTAAGGGCGCCAAAATCAATCCGGCAATCGTATCCAAAATCGAATACCTTTCAAGGCACTATCAAAAAAAGATAGTCACTGCGCAGGAAGTCTCAAGATGGCTGAAAAACACCGAACGCAACTCGAGGAGGATTATGGCGGAGCTCGAGCGGCTCGGGCTTGCCAAAGTAACGGGTGAAGAACAGCCTGGACAGCGCGGGCGGCCGCGGAAGGTTTATGAGTTGAAGCTATAGGCCATGATTTTAGTTGGTTTAAGAGAACGCGCGAATGGAATATGATGGAAATTAGGAAGTCCCCTTTAATCTTCAGAGTATCTTCTAGATTATAGGGGATTCTGTTTTATAACTAATCCGATTTATTTCCTAACAGATTTTCCAAATTAATTTGAATTTTTAGTAGTTGACTTTAAAACCACTTTCAATTATTCTAAAAGGGAATATAATATGTAACCGGTTACATAAGAGTATATAATAATTTGGCATCATACTCTAACAACATCTGTTGATTCAGAATTGTTAGGAACAGCCTTTTATAGCCAATTGTGTAACCGGTTCCACATTATTGTGATTCTGGTTAGCTTTTATAATATCATTCTCCTAATATGATGAATGCCAAGGGGGGAGCAATCATTCTTCGATTCAATTAGAATATGAAAAAATAACTTTTTAGGGGGAAAAGTGATGAGAAAATCTTTTATAGCCATATTAAGTCTTATTATGGTTTTGGGTTTACTGGCGGCTTGTACAAACAAAGAAGAAGCAGGTCAGGGAGATAAAAAAGATAAAGGGGGAGCCACAACAATCCGTGTTGTAATGAAGGATGATAACAGCTCTAACCCTGTATCAGAAAAATATTATGATGCGATTGAAAAAGGGCTCCTTGAAGATGAAAATATTAAAGTAAATTTTGAATTAGTCGACCTCCCGCAAGGCAACTATGCTGAGAAGTTAAACTTACTGCTCAATAGCGGCGATATTCCTGACATGATTTATTTCCAAGGCGGAGATCAAGCCATGGCTGATCAAGGTTTATTAGAGGATTTAAGACCTTACATCAAGGAATCAAAATATCTTAAGGATATCGTTCAGCCATTTAACGAAAAAAGACTTGAAAATTATCCTTATCTGCTATGGATTAAACCACTTGCTCCTAAAGTTCCTGTCATTAGAGGAGACTGGTTTAACAAAATGGAAACTTCTAAAGCACTAAAGGAAAATCCAACTGTGGACAATTACTATGCATTTTTCAAAGAATTAGTTGAAAAACAGCCAGGCGGCGATAAACCTAAATATGCCATTACAGTTGCCGGTGACATAGCAGAAATCGACTATATGTTTGATATGGCTTTTGGGATCGATAAGACTTGGCTGCAAAAAGAAGATGGATCTTATGAATACGCAAGAGTTTCAAAGCAGCAAAAAGAAAAGCTTGAATTCTATAATAAGTTATACAAAGAAGGTCTTTTGGATCCCCAATACTTAACAAAGCAATGGGATACGAAAGAAAAAGCATTCTTTGATGGAGATGCTGCGATCATCCCAGGTACAGCAGGTAAGGTAATCGATATTTATGAAGGCAAAATGGTTCAAGTAAGCGGAGAAGAAGCTTCACTAGTCATGCTGCCGCCTGCGAAGGGCGAGTATCAAGGATTTGGTGCTACGGATGTTACAAAAGAATCAAGAGGTATTGCAATCTCTGCTAATTCTGAGAATAAGGATCTTGTGTTTAAGATTCTGGATTATATGGCAAGCCCTGAAGGACAAATGATCGACCGATTCGGATTCGAAGGCGATCATTATAACGTAGTGGATGGAAAACTTCAGCTTACTGATAAATATTACAGTGAATGGTTTGCTAGATTCTGGGAGCCAGCTGATTATACTCCGGCCACTCCAGTAGATGATACGACACCATTATTAAGTGAATCTGCGGAAAAATCACTTCAATCAGCAGAAGAGTTTTATGCAGAAGACAATAGCTTCATAATCCCGGAAGAATATGTAGCTAACTGGGATGCTATGCAAAACCTGTATATGGAATTTACAACGGACATCATTACTGGCAAGCGTCCAATCTCTGATTTCGAAAAATTCGTTAAAGAGTGGAACGAAGCAGGCGGAGAACAGATTACAGAACTTGCAAATAAAAATTTAAGATAATACTAAAAAAATAGTGGAGACTCCGTTCTCCACTATTTTTTTAGAAAACTTTAGCATAGGGGGACCTCATTTGGATTTCGAACAATGGTATAAGCGAGTATATGGCTGTTTAATAGGATTATCAGTGGGTGACGCGTTGGGAGCTCCAACGGAAGGCTTGGCTTTGGAAGAGATACGGGAAAAATATGGATGGATCAATGACTTTGTCAATGATGATCCAGTTGGAACAGATGATACCGAATACACCATGCTGACAGCTAAAATTATCTTAAAATATGGAAACAAATTAAACTATGAGGATATGACAAGAGAATGGACTAACTATCTTGTTTCCCAGGAAGGCGGCTTTAAAGGCGGCGGCTTTAGTGAAGTTGAGGCTATCTTTAATCTGCGAAAAGGGCTTGCTACTCCTGCCACGGGTGTCGATAATCACCAAATGTGGAGTGACGGGGTGGCCATGAGAATTTCTCCGATTGGCATCTATTGTGCAGGCGATCCGGAGGAAGCGGCCAGGCTGGCTGAGATTGAAGCTAGAGTAAGCCACGACCGGGATGGAGTATATTGCGGTCAAGCTGTGGCCGCAAGTGTTGCTTACGCCATGACGGGAAACGATTGGCAAAAGGTAATTGAAACAGGAATGTACCACATACCTAAGGATTCCTGGACATATCGGAAAATCGGCGAGGCTGTAGAAATTGGCACAAAGTATACGAATGTTCAAGATGCTATGGAGGAGCTCTACAATAAGATCTCTATTTTCTACTATCCTTGGGCCGATATGGGACCGGAAGCTATTCCGCTCGCTTATGGTGTGTTTGCTGCAGCAAAGGGTGAGTATATTCCTGCTGTCCTGGGCGGAGTCAATATTGGAAGAGATTCTGATACGATTGCGGCTATGAATGGTGCAATGGCAGGAGCATTACATGGTGCCGATGCTGTGCCAAAGGATTGGCAGGACCGGATTAATATTATTCGCGGACGTTGTGTTTTGGCCATGAAAGGGATAGATGTCCGTGATATTGCCAGAGATTTAACAAACGTAATAATAGGAGGAAAAGAGTAATGTCTTATGATAAAATTTACGGTTCTCTTCTCGGGATGGCAATGGGTGATTCGGCAGGCTTTGCTGCGATGTATCATAGATCGCTCGTACTCCCTCCTAAGCGGAGAAATCGTTTATGGAGCTTTAGCCAAATTACGGACCGGCATCGGATTAATAAAATTTCATTGCCCTTCACACATGCCTTGAGCGAGGAAATTTTAGATTTCTGCGGAACAGATGATACAGAATTTGCAATCATCGCGGCCCAAATGATTTTGGATTGCGGGAATGAAATTACGGAAGAAAAATTACTTCATGGCTGGATGAAATATATAGTAGAACCTGAGCAGGAAATTTGGAGCGGAGTAAGTGAGAGAGCTTCTATTGAAAACATCAAAAAAGGAATCCTTCCACCGGCATCTGGCAATGACAATCCACATCACTATGATGATGGCTCAGTTTCACGTGCGGTTCCAATCGGTCTTATATATAAAAACCAGCCTGAAAAAGCTGCAAGTACAGCACAAAAAATGGCTTCTATCACAAATGCTGAAGATGGCGTCTATGCAGCCCAGGCAATGGCTGCCAGTATAGCTGTTGCCCTATCAGGTGCTTCTCCGCAGGAAATAGTGGAAGAAGGATTAAAGTACGTACCGGAAAATACCTGGATTTGGAGAAAAATGGAGATTGCCCTAAATGTACTGGAAGAAACCAATGGGGACGGATTTGCAGCCATACCGCTATGGCAAAAACGAGTAGTCAATGCGGTCTATAACTATGCCAATATTGCTCCTGAAACACTTGCAGTAGCCTATGCTATTTTCCTAAGTACAGAAGGAAATCTGCAAAAAGGAATTCAGCTGGCATCATTACTGCCGAAACAGTCCGATAGTATGCCTGCAATGGTAGGTGCTCTATCTGGAGCCTCGCAGGGTGCAAATGCGGTCCCGGAAACGTGGAAAGAAGCATTAGATAAAATTAAAGGAATTTGTATTCCCAGTTTACAAGGGACATCACTAAAAGATGTTGCTGCCAAATTGGCCATCTATGAAAATGCTTAAAGTCTAATATAATAATGTTTTTATAGGATGCACGGTTCACCTTAAGAAAAGAGGAGTATGTGATCGTGCCTTCTTACTATTGAGATAATTGCAATATAAAACTGTACACATTGAGCTAATAATTGGTTGACAGGGACTGGCGTTAAACGGTACCATAAGGATATACAATGTGTAACCGGTTACATGTCCTTTGGGTTTTATAACCATATTTTTTTGAGAAAATGTGTAACCGGTTACATATTAAGCGTTTTATCAATAAGAAAACAGACAAATAAAGAAGAGGTTATTAATATGACTAGCAGTGATGTACGTATTGTTTCACCGTGCGGGATATTAGGATATGGATTTCCGGAAGAGTCATTTAACAGAGCCTTTGAGAATGACCAAAAGGTTCATGGAATTGTAGTGGATGCCGGGTCGACTGATGCAGGTCCGCATAAGCTCGGTGCGGGTGTTGCGATTGTAAGCCGCCGGGCAACCAAAAAGGATTTGGATATCATCATTAAAAATGGTGTTCCCCGGGACATTCCCATTGTGATTGGGTCTGCTGGCGGAGCCGGTGCCAAGCCGCATATGGAGTGGACGCTGGATATTATTAAAGAAATCCTGGATGAACGCTGCTTAACAGCTAAAATTGCCATGATTTGGGCCGACTTTACACAGGAAGAAATCATAAAAGCTAACCATGAGGGCAGAATTAACCCTCTAACGCCAAACATTCCAGCTCTTACAGATGAAGCCATTCAAGAAACAAACAACATTGTTGCTCAGATGGGACATGAGCCCATTTTGGAAGCTCTCAAAAACGGGGCAGACATTATAGTCTGTGGCAGAGCATATGATCCATCGCCATTTGCGGCAGTTGGAATTTACTGCGGCAAAGACCCTGGTCTCGCTTACCATCTGGGAAAAATATTAGAATGCGGGGCACTATGTGCTGAACCAGGTACAACAAAGGATTGTATTGTTGGAACATTAAAGGAAGATTCCTTCACCGTTCAATCGTTGAATCCAATGCGTAAATGTTCGCCGATTAGTGTGAGTGCCCATACTTTTTACGAAAAAGAGCATCCATACCTTTTACATGGACCGGGCATCATCCTTGACCTTAGTCAATGTGAGTTTACCCAAGTGAGTGACGGGGTTGTCGAGGTTAAGAATAGTAAACTGCAAAAAAATGATCATTATTACATCAAGCTGGAAGGTGCACGAAAGGTTGCATATAGAACCTTTGTCATCGCAGGTGTCCGTGACCCGATTTTAGTAGGGAATATCGAAGAAATTGAGGAGCTTGTGATGGAGCAGGTAAGGGATTATTACGAGGACATCCCGGAAGAGGATTATGCTATCAACTTCTATAATTATGGAAAAAATGGAGTGCTCGGTTCAAAAGAATGCGCACCATTCCAGGGACATGAGATTGGTGTCATGTTTGAAGTGGTTGCCAAAACACAGGAACTTGCAAACAGTATTTGCTCGAGTGTAAGATCGACATTTCTTCATTACGGATATGAGAATCGGAAATCAACAGCTGGAAATTTAGCCTTTCCATTTGCACCAAGTGATGTAGAGTTTGGACCTGTGTATGAGTTTTCTCTCTATCACCTAATGGAAATCACTGAAAATCCATTTGTTATTGAGTATTTGTAAGGGGATGAAAACATGGCCGCTTTATTTGAACTAGCTAAAGTATTACGAAGTAAAAACGCAGGACCATTTGAGCTGACATTCGATATTTTATTTGATTCCAAGGAAGTTTATGAGCGGGTAAAGAATTCGGGGAAAATCAATAACCAAACCATTTGTGATTTGTATAACCTCACTGCAGACCAGATTGACCATCTCGTTTTCTATGACCAGGCACTTGGAATTAAGATTACGATTTTAAGAGATATCTCCTCTGGAACAGTTGGAGACCGGGATGTATATGGGGCACAGCAGCATGCACCGTTAATGAATATACTGATTGATTAGGATGATGAACATGCAGAGAATAGCCGTTGTTGGAAGTATCAATATGGATTATTTTATTGAAAGCGAGGTACTGCCTAAATTAGGAGAAACCGTCCTGGGTGAGAATTTCTTTTTATCCATTGGCGGCAAGGGGGCCAATCAAGCTGTGGCAGCTGCCCGTCTTGGCGGTGATGTGTCCTTATTCGGATCGGTTGGTGATGATGAGAATAGTGATCTGATTATCAAAAAGCTGGAAAAGGAGAATATCAATCTTGTAAATCTCCAATCTGTAAAAGGATTGCCAACAGGAGCAGCGTTTATTGAGCTTTGTCAAAGTGAAAATCGCATCATTGTGGTACCTGGAGCAAATACACATACCAACGTTGACTATGTAAAAAAAACTGCAGCAGAGCTTCTGAACTACGATGTGATTGTATTTCAGCTAGAGACACCGTTAGACATGATTGAGTATCTGGTTCCGCTCCTTTATGAACAAGGAAAAACAATTATTATCAACCCGGCGCCGGCACAAACACTCAGTCAAGAGCTGATTAACAAGGTGACCTATATCACACCGAATGAACACGAGTACAAATTAGTGTTTAACACGAATGATTCAATGGAAGAGCTGCTTGAAAAGCATCCAAATAAATTAATTATTACGTGCGGTACAGGGGGGGTTCGTTTCTTTGATGGAACAGAGATCAAATTAGTTCCTTCCATTAAGGTAATTCCGGTTGATACAACTGGAGCTGGAGATACCTTTTCAGGAGCTTTCGCTGTGGCCATTGCAGAAGGGAACTGTCTTGAAGACAGCATACGTTTTGGCAACACAGCCGCTGGTTTATCGGTCACTAAAAAGGGTGCTCAAACGGGAATGCCCAATCGAAATGATGTGACTCAATTTGTAAAGGAAAAGGAGTATAAAGATGAAAAAGGGCATACTGAAGCAAATTAAATCAAGCTGGGTCCTCTATCTTATGCTTTTTCCAGCCCTCCTTTATTTTTCGATCTTCCACGTCGTTCCATTAATCGGAATGAAGCTGGCATTTCAGGATTACCGGATTATTGGTGATAATGTTTGGGTCGGATGGAAGCATTTTAAGGTTCTATTTAGCTCCCCAGCCTTTCTGGATGTGTTAAAAAACACCATAATTATTAGTGTGATGAAGATTGTATTCTTTTTTCCAATTCCGATTATTTTATCATTATTGATCAATGAAGTAAGAGTCGGGAAGTTTAGAAAATATATACAGTCAATTGTTTACCTTCCTCACTTTTTATCATGGGTCGTTATTGCAGGAATCTGGATCGCATTGCTGAATCCGGAAGATGGCGGAGTCAACGTGATTCGCAGCTTTTTCAATATGCCATCACTTGATTTCATGACAAGTAAGGACCATATCCGCTGGGTATTGGTGTTCCAGGAAATATGGCGCAGTGCGGGATGGGATTCCATTATTTACTTGGCAGCCATTCTAAAAATAAGTCCTTCTCTCTATGAAGCAGCAAAAATTGACGGGGCATCTAAAATACAGCAAATGAGATACATCACGCTGCCGTCTTTAACTTCAACAATCATGACAGTCTTTATTCTAAATCTGGGATTCTTCATGAATGCAGGTTTTGACCAGGTCTTTAATATGATGAACACTTCTGTCATCAGCGTAATCGACATTTTAGACACTTATGTATATCGAATCGGTCTCTTAAACGGCCAATATGCTTATGCAACGGCAGCGAGCCTTTTCAAAGGTGTAATTGGGGTTATCTTAATTTTGAGTACACACTTTATCTCAAAACGATTTACCGGTAAAGGTGTTTGGTAGGAGGTGGGACGAAGATGAATAAATTTAAAAAATTGAGTGTTTCAACCATTATTATTTACAGCATTTTGTTTTTAATTTCATTAACAGTGCTAGTTCCGCTTCTTCACTTACTAGCAATGTCGCTATCAGATCCTCTCAAGGTCCATAAGCTAAGCGGCCTGGGAATAATACCTGAAGGATTTTCACTCATTAACTACAAAATTCTATTATCAAACCCGCTAATTATAAAAAGTATTTTCAATACCTTATTAATAACCATTGTGGGTACAGCTGTGAATCTATTGCTTACATCAATGACAGCCTATGTGCTGGCAAGAACAAAATTTCCGGGCCGGAATTTTGTCATGATTTTCTTAATTGTCATCATGGTATTCGAACCAGGATTAATTCCTGAATACTTACTGGTGAAAAACCTGGGATTGCTGGATACATATGCGTCCCTAATCCTGTATAAGACCATCAATATCTTTTACTTGTTTATCATGATGAGATTTTTTGAAGATGTTCCTGAAAGTATTTTGGAAGCAGCCCGTATGGATGGGGCTGGGCACTTTCGTATCTTCACAAAAATCATGCTGCCTTTATCCAAGCCAGCTTTGGCAACAATGGGTCTGTTTTATGGAGTTTATCACTGGAACGAATACTTCCGGGCGACAATCTACTTAACGGACACTGGCAAATGGCCTCTGCAGCTTGTTCTTCGGCAATTTGTAGTAGAACGTGATAATACATCTCTGTTAGGAGCGCAAAACTTCCTATCCTATGACCAAATAGCAACCCTTGATTTTGCCTCCCTGCAAGCAGGAACGATAATCATCTCGGTTGTACCTTTACTTCTGATTTATCCATTGATTCTAAAGTACTATGCGAAGGGTGCTTTTGAGGGTGGAGTCAAAGACTGATTTTTACGCTCTATGTGGAATAGATTAAAAAATACACAAAAGCGAAGTGTGTAGAAAAAAGGGAGTTCTTCATATGGTTACTTTTAAAGAACGAGTTAGAGGTGTTGTTATATCCACTGCATTGGGGGATGCAATGGGAGCACCTGTTGAAAAATTAAGTTATGAAGAGATTAAAAAAATCTATAAGAGGGTCGAGACACTCCGTACCAAATGGTACAAGGAGGATTATCCAGCTGATATGAATTTAGGCAGGAAAAGAGGCAACGGTACAGTTACAGACGATACCCTTATGACTGTTGCCCTCATCAATGTCTATAACAAAGAAAAAAGACATTTAGATGCTTATGACATGGGGAACGAGTTTGTGAAGGAAATAGCTTTCAGAAAAACGTATATCCCTGAGTTTGGCAAAGAGGCGCTCATTATTGACCGTCTATTCTATCCGGAAAAATATATTTTCATGCGCCATGTATTAGCCAATTGTGAGCCGCGTGAAGGCGGAATTGGCAATATGATTAACTGCGGGGCTGCGATGTATATTGCACCTGTTGGAATTGTCAATGCCGGAAATCCGAAGGCTGCCTATGATGAAGCAATTTTGTTTGCAATGGGACATCAAAGCAGCTACGGCCTGGAAGCGGCAGGGGTGCTGGCAGCTTGTGTGGCAAAAGCGTTTGAAGAAAATGTGACAGTTGATGAAATTGTTGAAACAGCCCTCTATTTTGCTAAGGATGGAACAAAGAATGCGATTCGTGATCTAACCGAAGCTGCTAAGAAATTACGTTCTGAAAAGGCGGACATGGATACAGTCATTGCTGCATTCCAAAGTGTGATTGAAAAGTATTCGCCAATGAAAGACGATGTTCACCGTAAAATTGAGAAGGTTGGTGTTCCTTCAAATCATTATACGCCAAGCAGGCTTTTCTCTATTGAAGAGCTGCCGATGGCGCTGGCGTTTATGGTGTTAAACGATGGGGATTATTACGGATCCATATTAGATGGCATCAACTCTGGCCGTGATACAGATTCCATCGGGGTAATGGCCGGTGTTATTTTAGGTGCCATGTACGGAGACAGTGTTATTCGTTCTGAGGACGTTGAGCTTTTACAGGAAACGAACAAAATGAATTTAATCCAGGCAGCTGACCATTTTTCAGAAACTGCCAGGCTGATTATTGAACAAGATCTGCAGCTTAATGAAAAAAGAAAAAGCATTCTTTAAAAGACTTTGGGGACCGGGAGTTGAGTAAATTGTTGCCTGAAAACTATTTAGAAAGGGTGTATGCCGGTTTCTTAGGAATGAATGTTGGAATCCGGCTCGGTGCACCACTGGAGCCAAATGAATGGTCATATGAAAAAATACAGGAAATTCATGGTGATATAAGGGGATATGTGAAGGATTATAAAACCTTTTCTGCAGATGATGATGCAAATGGTCCGGTTTATTTTATCCGGGCATTAATGGATGACGCACGCGGGCGGGAGCTGGCACCCCAGGATGTTGCAAGAGCGTGGTTAAACTATTCGCGTGAAGGAATCGGCATGTTTTGGTGGGGTGGAGATCAGATCAGCACAGAGCATACCGCGTATCTGAATTTGAAAAAAGGCATCCCTGCACCACAGTCTGGTTCGGCTGAAGTCAATGGCGTCATTATGGCTGAGCAGATTGGCGGGCAGATTTTTATCGACACATGGGGATTGCTGTTCCCAAATAATATTCAAAAGGCAGCCGATTATGCAGAGATAGCGGCAAGTGTGTCTCATGATAAAAATGGGCTATATGGGGCTCGTTTTATGGCAGCGTGTATTTCCAAAGCCTTTTCAGCTAAAAGTATTGATGATATTATCGAAGCAGGATTGTCCGTGATTCCAAAAGATTCCACGTATTATGCTGTCGTGAAAGCTGTGATTGATTTTTATCAGAAGCACCCTGAGGAAGAGGATTTCCGAAAGTGCCGTCAGTATTTAGAAAAAGAGTGGGGTTATGATAAGTATACTGGAGTATGCCATATCATCCCGAATGCCGGAGTATGTGCCCTGGCCCTCATGTATGGAAAGGGAGATTTGGCTCGAACTGTTGAAATTGCTACCATGTGCAGCTGGGATACGGATTGTAATGCAGGAAATGTCGGAACCATCGCAGGAGTTTTCGCCGGGCTTGATGGAATTCCAGGACATTATAGGAAGCCGATCAACGATATGATCGCAACATCGAGCGTGTCTGGCTACTTGAATGTGCTGGATATACCAACCTTCTGTAAGGAGCTTGCCGTTCTTGGCTATCAAGTGAATAGGCTGGATGTTCCTCAGCGATTAGTGGAGAGCATTCGAAATGGCGAAGTTTACTTGGATTTTACCTTGCAGGGATCAACTCATGGCTTTAAGACGAATAATGCTTTTAAGACGCTTTTACATCCTTGCAGTGATGTGGGGATTGAGGAAGCCCGAGGGTCATTGTCCGTTCTTTTTGACAGATTTATAGAAGGCGATAACAGTAAAATATTTTACAAGCCATTTTATCGCCGTGAAGAGTTCAACGATGAAAAATATAAGCCGACTTTTGCACCTACTGCATACAGCGGTCAAAAGGTTACGGCAAAGGTGTTTATGGATAAATGGCAGGGAGGGGTGGATGTTTATTTGACTCCTTACGTCCGCAATAGTTTTACAAAGGAAGACTTGAAGCTGGACACCGTCATATTAAGCCATCAGCAGTGGCTTGATATTGAATTTGTGATACCAGAAACTGATGGTGCATTGATTGACGAGGTTGGCTTTATTGTCGAGAGTCCATCACCTGCAGATAACCGTTCATTTGGAAGGTTTTACATCGGCGAGTTTCGAATCTTTGGGAATGCAGATTACTCCATCGATTTTACCAAACAAGCCTTGGAATTCAAATGTGTAACACCTTTTGCTCACCACCGTGGTGAATGGACACTGGAAAATGGTTTTATGAATGCTGCTGCAGTTGAGGAAGATACTTCTTCCTTTACAGGGAACTATTATGGCCGTGACCTTGAACTGGAAATAAGCCTTCAGCCTGTTTCCGGCAAAAGCCATGGGGCAATTCTTAGAGCAATTGGAACAGAACGTTATTATTGGGCAGGATTTGATGGCAGCAATCAGGTTTCATTAATAGAGAATAACTTTGGTTTTAAGCGTTTAAAGACAGTTTCATATGAATGGAATCATGAAGCTATATATAATTTTAAAGCTGTCAGCAAGGGAGCTGCTGTTCAGTTAGAAATCAATGGCGAGCCAGTCCTGGATTTCGATGGTCTGGAAAATGAATATGGAATGATTGGCTTAGGCCTGCTTGAAAAAGGGGAAACAAAGGTCCAGCGTTTCCATGTGAAAGAAACGAACAAATAGTTTAAAAACAGAAAAATCCTTTCAAAGGAGAATTTTCGTGAGAGAGAAACAAATAACCATTCGAGATGTTGCAAAGGAGGCAGGCGTATCCGTAGCGACAGTGTCCAGGTATTTAAACAATAATGGATATATCAGTCAAAAATCGGAGCTAAAGATACGAGAAGTGATGGAGCGTCTAAATTATCATCCAAATGAAATCGCGAGAGGATTAGCGAAAAAGAAAACCCGGACGATTGCCCTGATTATCCCTGATATTACAAACCCCTTTTTTCCGGAGCTTGTCGTGGCAATTGAAGAAGTGGCGAAATCAAAGGGATATAGCATCATCTTAGTAAATACACAAGTCGGGGATATGGACGATAATCATTTTTGGACGCAGCTTCAAAACCGGTATGTCGATGGTTTTATTCTGGCATCGTTTGAAATGAGCGAAAAGGTCATAAAGGCTATTGAAAAATTAAAAATACCTTTTGTAAGAATTGACCGGGCAGCTGAAAATAACACCTTTGACTCGATAGGATTAGATAACTATAAAGGTGCCAAGCTGGCTGTAGATCACTTAATTGAGGTAGGCTGCAAGAAGATTGCCCATATCAGCGGGCCGAAGTCGTTCCCTCCATCGTCTGAACGGAAACGGGGATATGTGGAGACTGTCACTGATAGGGCCGTGAGGGATGGAATGGCATCGCCAGAGGATGCGGTTATCGTTTACGAGGGAGACTTTACATTAGAAAGCGGCAAGATGCTAACTCAAATCCTTATGAATCAGCATAAGGATGTCGATGGGATATTCCTGGGCAATGATTTAATGGCGATCGGCTGTCTCAAAGCTCTTAAGCTAATGGGCTACCAGGTTCCAAAGGAAGTCGCTATAATCGGCTTTGACGGAATCAAGCTAACCGAAATGGTAGAACCGGAAATTAGTACAGTAGAACAGCCAATTTATGACATCGGGGTCGTATCCACTAACAAACTTATTCGTAAAATTGAGGGATTAGAGAACGATAAATCGCTCCTTGATGAAACCTCGCTGGATATTCGTCTTGTAACAAGACAATCCACACTTGGGTTTGGGAAATATAGGTGAATCGGCAGGATTGGATTAAATTGAAAAAAGGTGGAATAATCAGCTTTTCTTATCTCTTCCTTTCTTTATCAGTTTTTTAAGTCTTTAAATATTTATTAATTCTAATACAATTATGCTTATTACCTAGCTGACTAACCAGCTAGGTTTTTTAATTGATTCATGATTTGAAATCATTATATTAATAAGAAAAAATACCTAGATAAATTTGATTTTTTGCCGATAAACAATCTGTGTAAAGTGTTAAACAAATAAAAAGGAGAGCCAGCATGATGAACAAACTGAGAAACATTAAGATCGGGTGGAAGTACGGAGGCGCACTTCTGATTGTTTTTATCCTATTCGGTATTGCAGCAGCAATCGTTTTAGGTTTAGTTAAGGATATTGGCGATAATGTAAGTGCATTGGAGAAGCGTGGAGACCGGGCTGTTCAGATTACAGAAATGGGGTCGCTTACCCGGGCGAAAGCCATCAGGGTATTTGAATACTTATACAAGCCAGAAACAAAGTTCATGGATGAATTTCAGGATCGAAGAGAACAATTTAATGAACTGGAAGCTCAGATAAGAGAAAATATGGATACGGAAGAGAAGCTGGTTATATTTGATAAAATAGTGGCTCAAGATCAAAAGTTAAATGATATCTTTTTTAGAAAACTTGTTCCTGCAATGGATAAAGGAGATAAGGAAGCGAGCGAGCTGTTTGCAGGCGAGGCGAGCGAAATCCAGCTTGAAACCGTCAAATTGTTAGACGAGCTGCTGGTTATTGTGAATGAAGAGCGGGCACAGGCGGTAAAAGGCACAAAGGAAAGCCAATTCCGCACTTTTAATACTCTCATTATTTCTATGCTTGCCGCGGTTATACTCGGGGCATTGATCACATTCTTAATCAGCCGAATGGTATCGCGCAGTATGAATGAAGTTGTGAGTATAACAAATCGCATCGCAAATGGAGAATTGGATGTTCCGGAGATCCAATACAGAGGAAAAGATGAAATTGGGCATCTGGCAGGGGCTGTAAATGCCATGAGCCATAATTTGCGAATGACGATTCAGCAGGTTTACGAGGTATCGCAGACAGTGAGCAGCCAGAGTGAGGAACTCTCACAGTCAGCTGAGGAAGTGAAGGCAGGATCCCAGCAGGTTGCCTCTACCATGCAGGAGCTTGCATCCGGATCAGAAGCACAGGCAACACATGCTTCTAATCTCTCATCTTTTATGGAGACATTCTCAGATAATATGCAGGAAGTCAGTTCAAGTGGAGAAGCTGTGTTTGAATCTTCAAGGAAGGTCATAGGTATGACCGAAAAAGGCAGTCAGCTAATGTCGGCTTCGATTCAGCAAATGAGTATTGTTGACCGGATTGTCCAAGATGGTGTGGAGAAAATGAAAGGCCTGGATGCGCAATCACAGGAAATTTCAAAACTTGTATCAGTCATTAAGGATATTGCGGGCCAGACTAATCTATTGGCACTGAACGCAGCAATTGAAGCAGCACGTGCAGGCGAACAGGGCCGCGGCTTTGCGGTTGTTGCAGATGAAGTAAGGAAGCTTGCGGAAGAAGTAACTGTATCAGTAGAAGATATAACTGGCATTGTTTCAAGCATACAGACTGAATCCGCCAATGTCGCAGATTCATTGCAGGGCGGTTATAAGGAGGTTGAGAAAGGCACAAGCCAAATTAAAACAACCGGTGAAACATTTACTGAAATCAGCACTGCAATACATGAAATGGCGGGCAGCATTCAATCAATCACAGAAAAAATGGAAACCATGGCCGGAAAAAGCCAGCAAATGGGTGCAGCCATTGAGGAAATTGCTTCTGTTTCAGAAGAAGCAGCTGCCGGGATTGAACAAACATCTGCTTCATCCCAGCAGACAAGCAGCAGTATGGAGGAAGTATCCCGAAGTTCTGAGGAACTTTCGCAAATGGCAGAAGAGCTTAATGGGCTGGTTGGGAAATTTAAATTGTAGCAGGGGACCGTCGATGTTTTTCATCGCGGTTTTTTAGGCTATATGGTGGTTTTGCAGCTAGCATAGGTGATTCTGCAAATAGAATAAGCAGCTTTGCAAATAGATTCGATTTCTTGCAAATAGGCCAGCAGCAGCTGAAAAGGCGGTATTTTGTTGGATTTATATAGTAAACATTACCAATTTATAGTTTAATAGAACTAAAAAATAAAGAGCGGAGAGAGAAAATGAAAAAGATAGCTTGTTATTTACTTGTATTGATGCTGTTTTTTCAAAGTATGGTGACATTTGAAGCTAAAGCTGCAGGCACAAATGGGATTGATTCGTATGTAAAGCCGTCAATCAAAGTTTATCCCAATATCTCTATCTATTATGAGAACTTAAGTACAGGGGAAAAGTATTCCTATAATTCTTCAAAAATAAGACCTGCGGCGAGTACGATAAAGCTGCCTTTAGCGCTGTTTGTATATGATTTGGCTTCCAAAGGTAAAATTAACTTAAATGAAAAGCTTACTTACCGCTCTCATCACTATTACGGAGGCAGCGGTGTTATCCAAAATGATCGGGTCGGTACTTCTTATACGATTCGTGATTTGCTGAAAAAGTGTATCGTGTACTCAGACAATATTGCTTTCATTATGCTGCGTGAAAAGGTTGGAAAGAGCAATTTCATTAATTATGCAAAGTCACTGGGTGGGAAAACCGTTTATCCTTCCGGTATGAATGTCACATCTGCAAACGATTTATCGGTATACCTAAAAAAGGTGTGGAATTTTGCTGAAAAAAACCCTAAGTATGGAAATGAACTATTGAATCTGCTTGCTAATACAGCATATAAAGAAACAATCGCACCTGGCCTGGCTTCAAACAAAGTCGCCCATAAGGTAGGCTATATTCCAAAGGATTTAATCTATAATGATGCTGCTATTATTATGGATGATCAGCCATATATCCTGGTGATCATGACCACGGGAATTCCAGTGAAACAGGATGTTAAATTTATATCTTCTTTGGCTGGAAGAGTACATGCATATCATATTAATTCATCTATCAATCTTTTTTTGAAGCATCTTTCTGATGCGGAGAGAGCAAGTTCAGCACTCCATAGACAGATATTTGTTGATTATGAAGGGAAAGTAACAGTTAAACCGTATGCTGCATATAATCAAACGGGAAATAGCTTAAATCAGGCAAAGAAAGCTTTTGCTGCCTTATCTGATATGCATAAAAAAGCCTATTCGCCAAAGCTTAATAATATTGAAATGACCAGAGAGCGTGCTATGAACTTTATAGACGGAATTACGGCCGGTGAAAAACTTACCGTAAAGCAGCAGGAATTGGAATCTTACAAGAACGCGGGGAACCTGGATAAGATGGAAGCCTCTTATCATTCATTATCATCACTCATAAAAAGGCAGGCTCAATATTTATATAAAGTGCATGGAAAAACTACACGAGAAGCTGTTCTTGTGCAGTATAAAGACCCTGCGGAAAAAATACTTGAGGATAACAGGATGGCTGTCACACTAAATAGGGTTCTTGCTCAGATCAAAAGTGATCTTTCTGCTCAGAATCAAGCAGGTGCTGAGAAAGGAAAAGTTTATTTTGAGTCAAAACTGTCACAGGTTTCTGATTCTGTTTTAAAAAAGGCTTTGCAGGATAAATATAATGATTTAGATATTCAATGAATATTCGTATAGTGCTTTATACTTGTCCTGTGATATCCTTAAAATGAATTTATTTCTAATTTCTGGAGGTATCCGATGAAAAAGGCAAAAATAGCTGTTATGGTATTGGCCTCCTTCTTTCTTCTTTTCGTTTCTATGCCAAGTGGCGCCAGTGCCAAGGTGATGTGGGATGGAGCAGAGCTGAAACAAGGCCAGATTGGAAGATTGACAGTATTAAAGAACACTGAATTATACAAGTGGGATGGATCTAAAAAGACACCCTCCAGAACACTGAAGGCAGGGGAAAAATATAGAATCTATACATTCCTTCCAGGCAAGCTTGGATTAGGCGGAGGCTATTACATAGACCGCGATAGCAAAGTGAAATATGAAACACCATCCAAAATAAAAGTTCAGGCACTGGGAGTGAACTTTACCAAAAAGTATGCTGGTGACTTTGCTTATCCACAGATTACAAGCTTGGTGGACAATGGTGCTAAAGACCGCATCAATGCCATTATTAAAACCCATTTTGAAGAATCCTACGCAAATGCCCAAGATCTTGAGGATGAAGAGGAAGAGCACCGCTGGGATTACTATTATGACCATGGTTATCACGTACCGGAAGATGAAGAGTGGATGTACAACTATGAATATAATGTTTCCTATGAAATCAAATATAATGAGAACAATCTTTTAAGTATATTGATTTATGATTATATGTACACAGGCGGTGCACACGGGATGTCAATAGTAACATCTTATAATTTTGACCTGTTTAAGGGTGTTGAGCTGCAGATGTTCGATGTGGCCAAAACCAGCACCGCCAGAAACAAAATTAAAAAGTATGCAGTCATTGACATCAAAAATCGGGCAGCACGGGGAGAAATGTTCTTTGCTGAGGACATCAATGATATAACGCTTGACAATGATAGACCTTTTTATTTTACAAGCAATGGCATTGCCATAAAGTTCTATGAATATGAAGTTGCACCGTATGCAGCTGGAATGCCGGAAGTAAAAGTGCCATATAAGATTTTTAGATAAGAAAAAGCCCTAATTCAAATTCTGAATTAGGGCTTTTGATACTCACGCTGTATTCGATTTCGCCTCCAGCTTCTTTAGATGCTTTACCTTTTCAGTCTTTCTGTCCTTGGCCTTAGGCACTGTTAGCAAATACTGATTATAAGGCAGAAGCTGTATCACTTTAATCACACCGATAGTTCCTAATAGAATCACTGCAAAAACAAACGGGAGATTAATTGTACTCCAAATACTCTTTGGTGCGAGTGATTGGAAGGTTAAGAGTACAAATGGATGGACAAGATAGATTGCCATCGAGAGGCTTCCAATTTTCGAAAGGCATATTTCCAACCAGCTAATTTTCTTTATATCTTCCCCAATTCCCATCATAAACAGAGTGATAATTGGGATATTAATCATATTGGTTGCCCGGTTGGATGGAATGGACCCGATGATTTTATATTCCACGACAGCCAGAACGGTAATAATTACGACACCAGCACCTAATAGTTTCTTGTTTCTTTTTGAGAACTGGCTGAGCGGCTCCCAATAATAAGCTAAAAATCCTCCAAAAATAAAGAAGAATATCCAGGCTGGCAGAAAGGCACGCTGGCTGAGAATGATTTGCCAGATCCCTTCAAACTGTCCCGGGTTATACATCTTTAAGGAATATAGATTGATTAAGATTGAACCTGCTAATAAGAAAATCCAGCTCTTTTTTGAGCGGAATAGCTGAAGGAGCGGAAACAGCAGGTAAAACTGAAAAACAATTGACATAAAGTATAAATGGTAAAAGGCATTGCCGAATGCAAAGTTGATCAGGAACAGTCTTTTCCCTGATTCCAAAGGATTTGTTCCTTGAACTATATACATAAACAGGAGATAGAAAATGCTCCAAAATATAAAAGGTGCACCAATCTTCGTAAAACGGCTCACAGCAAATTTCTTTAACTTAAAGCCTCGTGTACGGGTTTGGTAGAAGAGAAGAAACCCGCTGATCAGAGCAAAAATAGGTGTACCGAATCGGCTTATTTGATTGATAAAAAGAGTGAATTCATTGTATGTTTCGCCGTTCTCAAAATAAAAGGAGGCTGAAACGTGAACTAATAATACCCATATGCAGGCAATAGCCCGCAAATAGTGGATCTCTTGAATATGTGCTTTTGATTTGCCCATGTCTTCACATCCTTGCAGTAGTAAGGAATTTTACCACTACATCGTATATGAAAAAAAAGGGCTCGTCCTCAATGTTATCATACTTTAATGATAAAGTAGCTTTCTGTTAATAAAGCATCCAAAGATAGGGAAATACTAAAAAAATTTACAGCAGTAATCTTTATATATCAAATGATAATTGGATGTACGATTCTTGAGATGGAGCCTGTTCTTCCTGCTTCCGATTTTTCGAGCGGCTCCTTACTGCCTCTAAGATAAACAATTTGTCCTGAGGGGATAATAAACTCCAACTGCCTGCTTTAATTTTCATCGAAAAACAACTCCTTTTTAAAAAATTTCAAATCCCAATTTTTAGTTATTACGTATATACCGCCTTTTTAATAGATTAAAACAACAAAAATTCCAACAAAATCTGCGCTATCATGCACAGATTTTGCTGGAATCCATCGAATTACTTAAACAATTCCCCAATTAAATTATTCTCCAGCAGAAATTCAGACAGTTGAATGTCCTTTGCAAGCTGTTCATACGTTTTTTTACAGGCATTAACTGACACTTTTTCTCCGGTTTTGTTGTCTGTGCAAATACCATCCTGAAATACCCCATTATGTGAAGCAGCGTAATCATATTCTCCCGAATAGTAGGAGTATGGCGTCGTTTCATAGGCAAAACCGGCAAAGCCTTCTTTTGGGATATCGAGCGATGACCCCAAATGTGCAAGCGGCTGTTCGATGCCAACCAGGGATGCAAGAGTAGGAAAGATGTCCATTTGGCTGCCTATAACCTCATTTTTAACAGCTGTAGTCTGTCCTGGATGGTGAATAATCAGCGGGACATTGAATTGTTCTTTCTGATCGAAGCTTACGCCAAGCAGCTGCTGAATCTCTTCCTTATCCTTTGGAATAGGCCCGTAATGATCTCCGTAAACTACAAAGATTGTATCATCCCACATTTTTTCATCTTTTAATTTTTCAATAAGGTAACCGATAGACCTATCAAAATAATGAGTAGCCTGCAGATAGTTGCCGATTAATGTATCTGCAAATTCTGCAGGGAGATTCAGAGATTGATATTTACCCGGCATGTCGAAAGGCCGATGATTGGTCAGGCTGACTATAAAGCTGTAAAATGGTTTTTCCTCTTCCTTATAAATATCAATCATTTGATTGAACATGCTTCGGTCCGAAACGCCCATTCCAATAACTTCATCTTCTTCAATCTTTATATGTTCAGTGCTGTAAAAATTATCGAAACCCTGGTTAGGATATGCCATTCGGCGGTTCCAGAATTCAGGTGAATTTCCATGGGCAGCATGCGCTGTGTATCCTTCCTTCTTCAGCACTTGAGGAAGCGAGATGAAATTATTTTTTGGATAGGTTTTATAAACCCCCATATCTGCAATTGGATATAAAGAATTATTTGCAACAAACTCAGCATCTGATGTATTGCCTCTGCCAATTTGAAGGTAAATATTCGGATAATAATGGCTGACGCTGATTAGATCATTCAGATGCGGGGTTATTTCCTCGCCATTTACTCTTAAGCCAATTGGAAAATCATTCAGTGATTCAGCCTGCACCATAATAATATTTTTTCCTTCAAACATTCCGTAGTAGGGGGATGCTTTTAAGAGCTCCTGTTTTTCTTTGAAATAATCCTCCAGAATCTCCAATTCAGTCTTTTCCTCAGCGGTTACTTCTTTGGCTGCAGCCTGATTATAGTAGGTTCTTGAAAGATCATAGATATGGGCTGGCAGGATACCTGTAAGGGAAACCTTATATTGATCAGAAAAAGTATCTTTCAGCGGATAAAAGGCAGCGAATAAAATAAAAGCAGAGCCTGCGGCAAACATAGCCGATCCGATGAATGGATGCATGCCGTTCCTGGCCTTCCTGGAAAAAATATAAAGGAACAATATAGCGGCAGGGATGTCTATCCAGTACCAGATATCACTAACGTAAACAAGTGAGGCTATCGAGTCCTTAACATCCCCCAGCTGATTGGCCTGCTGCAATAGCTGGATATGTAAAATGGCATCGTAATAACGTTCATAAAGTACATCTGCATATAAAAGGAACGAGAGAAGCAGGTAAACAATTAAGGCCAGAGCTGTCTGGATTCTCTTTTTACTGAAAAAAAACAACCCTGCCAGTACTGATCCCAGCCCGCAAGAAGATAATAATATCAGTTTTTTATGCGGGTTAAGCTCTAATTCATAGATAAAGTAAAAGGTTTTAAACGCCCAGCAAAAGCTGAAAAAACCTGCCAGCAAAGCTAAAGACAGGAGAGCCGGATAGTGCTTCTTTATTAACTTCATTTTCCCCCACCTCAAAAGCCTTTTACAAAATCTTAACACTTAATTTACAGAAAATTAATAAAAATAATCTGACACCATTCGTGGCGGGTTTGTCGAATCCATTAAAATAGGACTTTTAAAAGTTTATTGGGATGGCGTATTGATGAACAAAGGCCAAATTGGACGCATTATGGTTCAAAAACCTATTAACCTTTGGAAACGCACAGCTGAAAACAAGCTTCAGTTTGTACGTGTGTTAAAGCCTGGCGAGGTTTACCGCGTCTACAACTATGACTCTAATTACTTTGGCCAGTATGGGGTGGGATCTGGACATTACATCACGAACATGAAGGGGTATGTGAAGTACGAAACTCCATCCAAAAAGAAGCTTGAAGAATTGAATGGAAAATAAATCTGAGGGAAAGCTGCCAATTAGACAGGCAGCTTTCCCTATTTATATACAGTATTTTTTTCCTATTTTACAGAATAAGGGTTTTGTTTGTAATAATTTTGTAATATTATTGAAATATAAGTAATGAAAGGGTGGTATTAATGAAAAAAGTTTTGATTTCAAGTTTCCTTATTGCTTCTGGGTTTTTGGGGATTATGGGAGGATCTGATGAAGTCTCAGCAGCTTCAAATGATACAAGGCCGTCGGTTATCTGGGATGATGCCAGGTTAGTAGAAGGCCAAATTGGCAAGGTTACTATTCTTAAAGATACAGGTAGGCTAATTAAAGAAAGCAGCGGTAGCCTCAAGCCGTCAGGCACTCTAAAGAAAGGTAATACATATCGGGTTTATTCCTATGAAATCATCGATGGTACCTATTATTATGGCGTAGGAGCAGGTGTTTATGTAAAGAACTCGTCTGATGTATTTTACAAAACTCCTTCGGCTCTAAAGAAACGGCAAATGGCTGATCTGGTCATGATAAAATCAGACCTTCTTACAGATGCGGCGAACGGAAAGCTGAAAGGGCAGGATTTTATTATTAACAGGAATACGATTGGCGATGTAAAGAGCAAGTTGGGCGAGCCATATGATGAAGGTCTGTTTGAAGGCTCAAGATATTATCAGTACGGAAAGAAATATGTTTATTTTACTGTATTGCCGGACGGAAAAGAGATATTATCTTCAAAGTATTTAGTTGACTCTGTAACCGATATATCACCCCTGTTTGTAAAAAATAGGCTGGGAAGCGAGTCTATCTATAGAGAAGAATATTCCGAAAAAGACGGAACATGGAATCTCGTCTATAAAACGGGGAGCAATTTAATATACTTTGTTTTCAGCGGACCTGAGGGCAAAGAAAGATTAATATATATACACCTGATGCAGCAAAAATAGTTTAATAGTAGGAGCATTAAAAATATTCTATATCTATTTTAAAAGTGCCTTGTGCGGCACTTTTTCTTTTGCTTGTGAGCAATTGACTAATTTCTAGAAATTTCGAGTCTTTACTGGCAATTATTACAATCTTTTATATAATAAAAGAAAGTTCATTTACGGAGGAACAGCAATGTCATACCATGTTCAGCTTATAAAAGGAATCCTCTATCCAAATACCTATCTTTATCAATTGGCAAAAGCAGAGAAAATTACCGGGCTTTATATAAGATTCCTGCTGCTCTTGGCTGCTGGGGCCATTATTTATCTGGCGGCAGCTTATACAGGATATGGCATGGATATTGTATCTAATGAAATTTCAAATGTATCCAATGAAGAATTGGAAACGAAGAAGCTATTCATAGGCATTGGAAAAATATTGTGGGGAATTGTTTTTGCGCTCCTAATATTCTTTATCCCAGCCATTTTTTATTGGACCTTAATGGATACAGAATTTGTTAAATTGCTAGTTATGCAGCTTTTTGTTTTAGCTGTTTTATTAATAGAAAAAGGCCTGACGCTTGTTCTTCAGATTAGCTTTGGTCTTGATAGGGCGTCCTCACCTTTCAGCTTGGGTGTGATGGCGCAATATTTGACAGATAGCCGTTTGCTTATTCACCTGGCTGGCACCATCACCCTTTTTCAAGTATGGGTCATATTCTTCCAATATATGAACCTTAAGGCATTTTCGCCGCGAAGCCCCAAGTGGATCCTGCTGATCGTGATAATTGTTAATCTGGTTGGATGGATCATGACATCTACCATTTACTATCTTGAATTTGAAAAACTTATATAATGGCGGTGTTATTGTGAAAAGAGCTTGGGTACTTAGAATCCTGGTTGCATGTATAGGGATCTTTATAGCCGCAAATCTTTATCTGGCATTAAAGCCAGGCAGCAAAGTGGAAAAGGCAGCATACATAAATAAATGGCAGTCCGTCTCGAAAGAAGATCTAATAGATTCTTTTGCCAAAAAGGGTGTAGTCGCACCGGCGGAGGAATATCAGGTCTATTATGATGAGCGGCAGGGGGTTTTTAATCAGTTTTTGGTTAAAGAGGGAGACAGCATTACTCCTGGAGCTGGTTTGTTTGAATATCAGCCGGAAGACCTTGATGCTGAGAAAGAAAGGCTGAATTCGGAAGCGGAAAAACTGGAAAATCAAATAGATGATTTGGAAGATCATATTGATGATTTAGAAACATATAAAAGAACACTAATTTTTAATGAAGAAGAGAAAGGCAGTGAAACAACGGTCACTTCCAGCTTAGATAGGGACATCCAAGAGAAGGAGCTTCAAGTCAGCCTGCTGGAACGGGAGCTGGAAATGACTGAAAATCAGATGGATTTCCTGGAAGATCAGCCAGGCAGTGTAACCGTGCAGAGCAATTTCTCTGGTACTATCAGTGAGATTGACCGTTCCCTTGATAATCCGGTCATTACCATCACTTCAGATTCATCCCTGATAAACGGGGAACTAACATTAGATGAGAGAATGCAAACTTCCATAGGCCTGAAGGTTCTGGTTTCAGCAAAAGGATTTAAAGGAGAAGGAAGCATTATTAATCTGGCATCTCTTCCAAAGAGCGGAGCTTCCCTTGATAAGGAAAGTGCTTATCCCTTTTCGGTTCAGTTAAATGAGGACGCAACAGAGATTTTAAAAGGCACGCCAGTCCATATTGAGGTTGTCACAGATGAGATTGAAGGGGCTGTCACAGTTCCCTCCAAGGTGATTAAAAAAGAGAAAGATGCTTCATATGTATGGGTGATTTCAACTGCAGGGAAGCTTGAGAGAAGACAAATAAAGAGCGGCCTGCAAGTGAATGGGAAAACAGAAATTAAAGATGGCCTGGAAAAAGGTGAATGGATCGTGAAGGACAAAGGCATCCATAAGGACTTTGACGGAACAGCTGCAGCAACTTCCTTCAAAACGAAATATTTAAGTAAAAAGGAAATCAGCAGCCTGAAAAACAAGACCAAATGGAAGTACATTTTAAAAGGGTTTGTCGCCCGATAAATAGTATTGTGAGAAGCCTGGGCCGATGCTCGGGCTTTTCATTTGGTTTTGCACATGTATGGACTGATCAGGTAATGCATCGAAAATATGAACTATGCAAATAAAATTAGAAATCCTGCAAATAAATTAGAATTCCTGCAAATAAAGTTAAAGAAATTGCAAATAGGACGGAAATTTTGCAAATAAGCTGCGTTCTACTGCAAATAAAGCCCCCTAAGGCGCTCGCTAAACCAAAAAAAGGCCGTCCGGTTCACCCCGGACGGCAATAAATTGGAGAATTGGATGATGTTCGTAAAGTAACGAACTTCCGAAAGTATTAAATACTCATAAGCCTATTAAAACATATTCCAGAAAAGAATGGATTTCCGCTAAGGTCTGATTTTTACTTAATAATATAGCTTTTAATAGTCTACATAAGCTTTTATAATAAAAATATAATAATTGGAATATTTTTTGGAGAGTGGAAACATTGGATTTTTCTGTAATAGGAGCTAAGATAAAAGAATTGCGCCGAATACAAAGAATCACTCAAAAGGAGCTGGCAGAAGATATCTGCACGCAGGCGCAGATCAGTAAACTGGAGAATGGAGAAGTGATTCCATGTGCATCAACTCTTTTTTTAATATCTCAAAAACTGGGCATTGACGTGAATTATTTCTTCAATATTGGCTTAACACCCAGATTGGATTATGTAGAAGAAGTGGCCAGACAGCTGAAAATTGCAAGACGCAATTTCAGGTATAGGGAAATGGAAGGGATAGTGGAGATGGAAGAAAGGAATCCGTTATTTTATCAAAACCCCAAATATTTGCAGCTGCTCATATGGCACAAGGGGATAAGTCTTTATCACGTTCATTCTGATTTTGAACGTTCTCTTGCTACCCTTGATGAAGCTCTGTCGTTAACTAATAAAAAAGTTTGGACTGAACAGGAAATGGAGATTCTTTTAAGCAAAGGAATTGTCTGCTTTGAGAATAATCTGCTTGATGAAGCTATTCAGATTTATGAAATGGTTTATAAAGAGATGGAAACACTCCCTGATTTCCGTGATTATATTGTTAAAGTAAAGCTTCTCTATAATATGGCCAGGACCTTCACTCGAAAAGGCATTTATGCAAAATCAATAGAATTGTGTATGGAGGGAATTGAGTGGAGCATTAAAAAAGATAACCTTTTTTTAGTAGGCGAGCTTCACTACCACATTGGTTATAATTTTGAACTCCAAGAAGATTTTTATTCAGCTCAGGATTATATGAAAAAAGCTTTGCTGATTTTTGACCTTCAGAAGGATCATAAATATTCGGATTATATTAATGGCAAGTTAATGAAGTGGCAGGAAGAAAATCTCATAAAAAATACCTGATGCTCATCCTCAAACATCAGGTATCCCGTGACATCAATGCTGGTACACGCATGTGTTGATGCCGATGATTTTTAGAAATTCTTTTATTTTAGTGAACGACTGGTTTTTAAATCCCTCTGGTATGGTTAGTTCAGTTACATAAGCCATTTTTCTTTTTGCGTTAGCATTAAGTTCTGTTAATTCTTCATGGTTGTTATAAACCATTCTTGCCAATTCTTCATTTTGTTCTTCTTCACAAGTATAGATAACCGCTTCTCCAACTTTCATTGATGCGTTTCTAAAGTAGAATGAAAAAATGATCGCACTTTCGTTCTCGATAAACTTTGGCTGGATTTTCATATCAAGATCCATTCCCTTTCACCCTCCCTGCATCTTTATGCCCTTATCATAACAAAAATAGTTCCTTTTGCTGATTGAAATCTGAAGGTGATTTCGATAATGGAAGTAATATTTAATATGAAAAAGTAGGGTTTTCATATAAAATTATAACTATAGGAATATTCCTGAAAGAATATAATAGCCCTCCTTCATCCTCAAAAGAAGGGAATTTATGTTTGCTTGTTGAATTTGAGCAGTAATTAGGTTTTTTATTGCAAAAAATAGACACTTCATGATGAAGTGCCCCAATTGGAGATTAATAAGACAAGGGTCAAGCCCATTGAAATCCTTACAGATATGCAAAAAGATTAGAAAATAGTCGGCAGCTCTTGCGTTGTTACTCCGCCGCCGCCATTATTGCCAGCAGCAAAGGTAATGCCTGCTGCTCCAAATACAAAAGTGAATACAGCCATCATGACCAATAAACGTTTTTTCATGAAAATTCCTCCTTGCTTTTTAAAATTTAAGGAACTAATTATATTAAACCATAAATTATCCATAAGCATTTTTTGTATATTTTTTTAATTTTACCAGTATACTTTGTCTTATATCCTTTTTCCTGTTTATAAATGATAAAAATATAACTCTAGGCATATTTACATGAGAGAGGTGAAAAGGTTGAATTTCTCCGCTATTGGCCAAAGAATCAGGGAACTTAGAAAACTAATGAACTTATCACAAGGAGAACTTGCTAAGGGTATATGCACACAGGCTCAGATCAGCAAAATTGAGAAGGGGGATGTATATCCTTATGCATCTACTCTATATTTAATATCCGAACGCCTTGGTGTCGATGTAAACTATTTCTTTGACATTGGCACAACTCCCAGATTGGATTATGTCCAGGAAGTCTTAAGGCAATTAACCTTAGCCAGAAGAAACTCTAATTATAAAGAAATGGAACAAATCGTAAAAACCGAGGAAAAGAATCCATTATTTCAGCAAAACAATAAAAATTTCCAGGTCCTTTTATGGCATAAAGGAATTTGCAAGTATATGCTCCACAAGGATTCCAAATCAGCAATCGATATTCTTACAAAAGCCATTGCTTTAACTCATTATACCGACAAGGTTTGGTCTGAACGGGAAATAGAGGTTTTGCTGAGTATCGGTTCTGTATATTTTGAAGAAAAGGATTATAAAAAATCGCTTAAAGTATATTTTGAAGCAAAGGAATATCTTCATCAGCTTCCATTTATTAATGATCATACCTTATTGTGCAGACTCTATTATAATATTGCGAGATCACTGACACGTATGGAAAAATATAATGACTCAATTAAATATTGCAGGGAAGCCGTTAGATGGTGCATCGAAAAAGATAATCTGTATCTGCTTGGTGAACTTCATTATCATATTGGCTATAACTATGAAATCCAAGGCAAGTTGCAGAAAGCAAGGGAGTGCATGCAAAAATCGCTGATTATTTTTGAACTGCAGGAAGATGAGAAGTACGTAAACTTTATTAATAGTAAAATTCAAAAATGGCGTACCTTTGCATAAGCCTGTCCCGGAGCGGGGCAGGTATTTTATTTATCATAGAGATTTTTGAACTAATTGCTGAATTTTCTCCCAACTTGGCCTCCTGCATAGTATATTAATAGATGTACAAAATATTAGGAGGAAGAGATGAAAAGTTTAAGGATATTCATATTTACTTTATTGTTTGCTGTTGCTGGTTTCGCCCATTTGGAACATCGTGCGGAAGCGGCCGCTGTTAATCCAGCCGAAGTTTATACTTATGAAAGAATGCAGGCTGATATTGTCGAGCTTGCTAAGCAATACCCAGATCTTATTACATATAAAGTTATCGGGAAAAGTGAATATGGAAGGAATATTTATGCCGTATCACTTGGGAAAGGCCAAACAAACATATTTATTAATGGGTCCCATCATGCCAGGGAATGGATGACTACAACGTTGAATATGTATATGCTCGAACAGTATGCTGCAGCCTATAAGAGCGGCCGGACCATAGCAGGGGCAAATGTAAGGACTCATCTGAACAGAACTACCATGTGGTTTGTGCCAATGGTTAATCCGGATGGTGTGACATTGCAGCAATTCGGATTAAAAGCATTTCCTTCGAGTGCACATGCTGGTTTGATAAACATGAACGCAGGAAGCAAGGATTTTAAACGCTGGAAAGCAAATGGAAAAGGAATCGATTTGAATCGCCAGTATCCTGCTGACTGGGCGAATATTAAGAGCAATCCAGGAAAGCCATATTACAAGAATTATAAAGGAGCTCAGCCGCAGTCGGCTTCTGAAGTGAAGGCGATTATAAACTTTGTGAATGAGATTAAGCCTGCATCTGCTCTTGCTTACCATTCAAGCGGCCAAATTCTTTATTGGAAATTCCATCAGACAGGTGCTTTATATGACCGGGATCATCAATATGCCAAAGCTATAGGAAAAATGACGGGCTATAGCCTTGTGTATCCTGGTTCAAGACCATCAGGCGGCGGTTTTACTGATTGGTTCACAGATACATATAAGCTTCCTGGATTCACACCGGAAATAGGCAGATATGCAGGTGAAACAAGCTTGCCGCTTTCAGAGTTTCAAACCATCTGGAAGCAAAACCAGGGGGTAGGACTTTATGTTGCTGGAATTGGTTATAGCTTAAACCAGGCAAAAGCGGGATCAAAAGTTACCCAGGCGACTAACCAGACGAATGATGCTGTTGCGAAATCAAGAAAGCTGAGATCCTATTATTCTGGAAATATAAAAAGTGTTAATGATTTTAAAGTGAATACCGATTTTGCAAAGGCCTACCAGAATGTAGCTAAAAGTATTGCTGCAGCTGAAACATTGCTGAAAGGCATACCTCAAAGCGATCAAAACCGTTTAAAGGGAGTATTGCAGGAGGCCTATGATCATAAAGCCCGGGCAGCTGTCTTTATTGATACAGAAAAAACGGGTGCACAGCTGGCAGCGATGAACTCAGAGCTAATTAAATTGATAGATGCAGGAACTCTGGATGAACATACAGTGGAAGCTTACCATAAGTTTTCATACCAGATTAAGAAAGCAGAGCTGTTCATTAATAAACTTTATGGTCCTCATGTTCGTGACATTGCAGCAGAAAAGTATGTATTGCCTGCGAAAATCACAAAAGAGACAGTTATTTACGAGATTTCCAGATACATGCTTATGGAGGAAATTGAGACTAACCTTAAGGCCGGCAAGCTTGATATAGTTGAAGGTCAATTGGCAGAGTTAAATAGGCTTGAAAGGCGTTCTGCTGAAATTAAAGAGGCAGGAAACAAGCTGTATCCTGGCAGATATCGTGAATTGCCTGGCTTTGAAGCAGTGCTTGCAGAAATGAAGCAGGAAATCATGAAAGAGTACGAAGCCTTGAACCCGGCAGTGGAACAGCCGGAAGAGGAGCAGGTTCAAGAGCAGGAGGGCAGCTCAAAAGAAGAGGATCCAGCTGTTAATACTGAATTAGAAGCGCCATCAGAAACAGAGGAACCTGAGGCAGGCACTCTAGAAACAAGTGAAACAGAAGGCGAAACTAACACAATACCAGAATCTGAAGAGCAGTCATAAGTCATTAATTAGAGTTGGGTTTTATAAAAACCCGGCTCTTTTTTTTGTCGAATTATTTAATATGGTAAAACTTTCTATTAATTGAAAATAATAGTAATATTATGATAGCAACTATCATTTTACAGTTATGAGGTGGAAGGGAATGGAAAGCTGGCTGAAAAAATCTATTAGTCTTGCAGCAGGGATTGGTATTGCTGCAGGCTCTCTGCTGGGAGCATCAGGTGTATCTGCAGAAGGCGGAAAAGAGGTGCCCCGCATTTCGGCGCTGCAGATTGACCAGCCGTCATTGCAAAAAAAGCTGGATCAGTCAAAAGAGTCTGCATTAAGCGGAGATACTTTGGTGGTTAAGTTTAAAAAGCCGCTCACTCAGTCGCAGCACAGAATGGCAGGGGGAACATTGCTTAAACAGTTCTCCAATTTAAATTATGCTGTTGTTAAAGTGCGGAATAAAAATCAGTTCAACAAAGTATTAACCAATTACAAAAAAATGAACGGAGTTGTATCCGCTTACCCAAGCGTCAATTACAAGCCGCTGTCATTGCCGGATCCAAAAGCGAAGGAACAATATCAAAACGAACTCCTTCAGCTCGAAAAAGCACAAAAACTGGCAGGGAAAAATCCTGTAACAGTTGCAGTGATCGATCAGGGTGTGGATGTTAACCATCCTGATTTAAAGGGAAGGCTGCTGCCGAGCTATAATGCTGTCAATCCTATGAGCCCTGGCACTCCTGATTATCATGGCACCCATGTGGCTGGGATTGTTGCAGCCAATAAGAATAACGGCATTGGAGGTTATGGCGTTAATCCAAATGCTAAAATTCTTCCCATTGATGTTTTTGACAGGGGATGGGGGGCTTCTGACTATGTCATTGCACAGGGGATACTCTATGCAGTTGAAAAAGGTGCAAAAGTAATCAATATGAGTCTCGGAGGACCGATGAAATCTCCTTTAATTGAGGAAGCACTCAAAAAGGCTGCTGAGAAGAATGTGACAGTAGTGGCAGCTGCAGGCAATACAGGAGATGATTCATTAAGCTACCCTGCTGCCTATGAAGGCGTCATCAGTGTTGGAAATGTTAACAGCAGCAAAAAGCTGGGGGTTTTATCTACATATGGCACGTCCGTTGATATTGTAGCTCCTGGTGAAGATGTCTACAGCACTATGTATGAATACGAAAAAAAATCAAGCTTCCGTAAAATGAGCGGAACGTCCATGGCTTCGCCTATGGTAGCTGGTGCAGCATCCTTGCTCCTATCCAAGCACCCTAACCTGACTCCGATTCAGATCGAATATATATTAGAGCATACTGCGGAGGATCTTGGTGATAAGGGATTTGATACAGTATATGGAAACGGTCTGCTTGATCCGCCGGCAGCAATGCAATACGATATTAAGAAGCTGCCTGCACTAACAAAAGGCCAATGGTCTGAAAAAGAAATTTTTGGAAAGGCGGAAGCGGTAAGCCTTGAAAAGAAGCAGACAGTTAATGGAGCCATGACAGCTCCATTCCAGGAAAAATGGTATAAAGCAGATGTCGAAAAAGGTGATTTTGTTCAATTTGTTCTAAGCGGAGCCAAGCAGTTTGATTACAAGCTGAAATTATATTTGGTTTCCGATGAAGGCAAAGTGGAACTGGATATAAATAAAGTCAGAGAAGGGCTTGAGGAAGGGAAGCTGTTCGAAGTTCCGTTTTCAGGAACTCTTGCATTTGGCATCAAAGATGTGAATGGCAGCTTTGATGATTCGGGCAGAGGGCAGTCTAAATTCAGCCTTTCCGTTGAAAAAGCTTCAAGTATTGAAAAGGATGAGAATACGCTTCACAATATGAGTAATATTGAATTGCTTTACTCATATGGCAAGGAGCTATTAACTGGAAAAGATGGCGATGATGATTTTTATCAATTCACTGTTAAAGAGGAGCAGGCGGTAAAAATCGACTTATCTAAATTGCCGGGCGTTGATACGAGCATTAGTGTATATATGGGGGATGAAATTCTTCCTCCTGATATGGAAGAGATTACGGAGGAAGAGAAAAAAGCACTTCTTGAAGAGATGTTTTATGGAAAATACCCAATTGAGCCAGCTTTCTACGCGAACAGAGGCGGTAAAAGTGAAGGGGAAACACTCTCCTTTACAGCTATGCCGGACATTCCATATATCATAAAAGTATCAAATAAAATCGATCAATATTACTTTGGCATGTACGACTTCATGTTGAACTTTGATCTGCTTGAAGAAGAGCAAAACCCTGAACCTTCCCTGATTCCATACAAGCTGCAGGTTAATGGAAAGACATTGCCGGCAGATGAAGATATATTCCCTTATATGATGGACGAGGAAGAAGCTGAAAAAGAAATGAACGTAAACAGCCTTGAAAAACAGCGCAGTGCATTTGAAGAGATGGAAGAGGCAACAGAGGAAGCTGCTGAAGAAGAAGCCGGTTCAGAACCTGATTTCCTTGAAATTCTCAAGGAGGGTGCCCAGCCTTTTGAAATGGATGGAAAGGGTGAGGGCTATATCCAGACATTAGAAGATGAAGACTGGTTTAGTGTTGTGCCGGCTCAAACTGGAATCTATGAATTTAAGTTTGACAATAAAAAAGGCCAGGTTCCTTTAATGGAAATTTACCGCATTAAAGAAGAAACGGATATAGAAGGTAATACGTATGCTTATTTGGATCAGATTGGAACCAATATGCAATTTGACTGGGTAAGCATGAAGCTGGATGCATCCATGCATACGGGTTTAAAAGCTGGAGAGAGCTACTATATTAGAGCAGGTGCAGATTACTACACTGGTTCAACTTCTTTCGATCCATACAGCTTCAGTGCCAGGCTGGTGATTGAAGATCCTCAGGATCCTTATGAAGATAACGACGGCCTTGAAAAAATAAAAAATCTGCCTTCAGCAAAAATTGAAGGAAACCTTGCAATGCCTTTTGATCAGGATGTATTTTATCTTGAAAGCAAATCATCAAATATTTATGGGGCATCAATGAAGAGAAAAAGTGTTGATGCCAAATGGAAAGCGAAATATCCAAAGGAATTGTTGAGCCCGTTCTATGGAATTGTGGTCATTGCAGAAGATGCAAATAAAAACCGCAAGCTTGATCCGGAGGAATTTGATCGAATCCAGTATATCGAAAAGGGAATTGACAGCGGAGCAACTTATGGATCATTTAAAGCAGAGAAAAATAAAAACTATATTATTATTGCCTCCGGCTATTTTGATGGTAATATTCCATTCTCCCTGCTTCCTTATGAATTGACTGTTGCGCCAGTTAACCAAAATGATGAAGATAAGGGATCTGTGGTGAAGAATAACAAACCTTCTAAACCGCTAATGATGAAGAAATCAGGCAGCAAGCTCTTAACTGCCTCCGGACATCTTAATGCCGGTGTACCGAACGGTGATGAAGATTGGTATGAATTAAATATTGATAAACAAACAAAAGGAAACATTGTATTCAATGCCGGAACTGAAATTGATGGTATTGTGACTCTCTATAAAGATGGCAAAGAGCTGGCTAAAGCTGACTACTATCCTGAAGGGGATGGGGAAGTGCTGTACTTTAACCTGAAAAAAGGAGTCTACCATATCAAAGTCCGTGACACATTCGGCGGTTCTACACTGGACCCATACAGTCTGAAAGTTAACTTACAATAAAGATAAAAATGCCCTGCCTTATGTTTAAGCAGGGCATTTTTATCCTTTATTAAGGTTCGTACCTCCACATATCAGCTTCATTCCTGAAGTAAATATGGCCATTCTGATCAATGGCTAAATCATGTGCACCCTCTTTTTTTATCAGTGTTACTTCCATTGTTTTCGGATTTGCTTTAAATAATACGCCTTCTACTGTGCCATAGAGCTGCTGATCCTTTCCGAATTGCAGATTAGCATTTTTAAAACGTCCGGAAATGGCTGGAACTATCATTACTTGCTTGGTTTGGCCGGATTCGATATTGTATTTAAACAGTTTTCCGTCTGCCATTCCGAAGATATAGTTTTCTCCGTAATACGTTAACGCATTAATCATGGCCGCTTTTATTGGGAAGTTCATCTCCTCTTTCTCAGAAGGAGAATCAGATGGAAAACGGAATAATACAGCATCGCTCTTTGCACGCTCATGATTGGCATACACTGAAGTACCTCCATAAACATAATCCTGAGCCTGTACAAGGGAAATGATGCTTTGATTTTCTACATAGTTTTCATAATTTACGGTTTCTTTTGTGCCGGGATTATATACAGACAGCAGTCCTCCGCCCGTACTTGTTTCAGGATAAGTGCCAATGAACAGCTGATTGGTTTCATCAATCCCAAGTATGGCAGTTGGCCTTTCTTGGCCCATGTCTTTATAACGGGCAATTTCAATTATATTATTGCCTTCAAACGGTTTTGTCAGATCGTATTCAAGGATTCTGGCTTTTGGATAGGCTCCAAAATATAGCTTGTCATTTAAATATGCCATAGATTCAACCTGGCTGATGCCCTTCACTTCTTTTGTCTCGCCGCTTGCAGTGTCAAAGAGGCCCAGCCCGCCAGACATATAGCCATTAATAATGATATTATCCCTTTCAGGAGTCTCTGCCATTGTATATAAAGTTACTGGTAGAGGAGCAAGTTTTGCCTGATGCAGTTCAAATTTCCGGGTTTCCAAGTTAAAAGTGAAATAATCCCCATTATTGCTTAACAATCCTGTCAGCGTGTATCCGGGATAATCCTGTGTGCCAATTTCCACAAAGTCTAAATTTATTACGTTCATGCCTTCCAGGGGAACATCCATTTTCACGATTTCCCGGGTCTTATAATAATAAGCATATAGCTCCTCTTTGTTTGTATAAAAAACAGCTTCTTCTGCGGGAGATTTTACAGAAACGGTTTTAGAAGTTGAATCAAATTCATCCAGCAATTCCAAAGTATTTTTATTAAAAACTAGTACCTTTGGGCTTGGATCCAGTTTGGCAAATAAATACTCATCAGCCACCTGAATATCCGATACGTATTTTTCCAGCCGATATTCCCACGGCAGGAAGCGATCCCTGATTTTCGTGCGGATATTATAGCGTATAAGCTCTGCCTTTGATCCGATTCCCATGAAAATGCTCTCTTGCTCTTCATCAAAGTAAACACTTTTTGCAAATTCCTTGCCTCTGATGATTTGACCATAATCCTTTCTTTTACCTGATTCAGGTATATAGGAAAACACAGTTCCATTATAAGCTGTAGACCCATATATTCTTCCTCCAGATGCGTGCAGGTCCTGAATAGAGGTATCACGGCTGTGCTTCAGTTTATTACCATAGTCGGTTAGCTTTTTCGAGGAGGGATCATACTTGTAAATATGTCCGCTTGATGTTCCTCCGACCCAGACGTTTTGATCAGCATCGACATCAATTCCCCAAGCACTTGTGGAATTCTCCAGTGTATATGTCTTTTCTGTTTTTCCGGTGTTCAAATTGACGATAGATAAAGCTGATGGCGTCCCATGCTGGATGATGTACATATAGGGTTTGTTATCAGGTGATTTCCCATATGCCGCAGCCAGGGCAGTGCCATGGAATACCTGGGGTCCAATTTTTTCTATAATCGGATTTAATTCTTCTTTCAGCAATTGAGACGGGTCTGATTCTTCTTGAGAAGGTGTTTGGCTGTCATCCAATTCAATACTCTCCTCCTGATCGATTTGATCTTCTGCGTAGGCTGCACTTGAAAAGAAAACGGGTGTGCAAATGAGAGATGCAGCTAGAATGTAAGTGATTTTAAATTTAGATAGATTCATATTTTCCCCCAAAAACTCTTATAGTAATCACTTCCTACATTACTATAATTATCCAATAATGAAAAGAGCCATCTCCTCTTCCTGGAGCATGGCTCTAATCTCTAGTAAATATCAGCAGCATCTATTTGCAGCCATTGGTCGTCTGAATCAGCACTCTTCCAATGGATTCCAATCATAACATTTTCTGCGTCTTTTCTGATTTTTTTCGATACTTTAAATGAACGGGATGTATCTTCATCAGGGATGGTATTATATGCTTTCCTTTCCCATTGGCCGTTCACCTGATCCTGGATAAATAATTGCACATCACCTGGATTGGATGCTTTTCCTTTCAGAGAAACGATAAAAGTAACCTCTTCGGAAGCGGGAATATCCATGTCAGTCAGGCTGAATCCTGCTTGTATTGCAGTGCGGCTTTCGGGATTTTCATTCTTTGGTTTTAAAACCATCCCTCCGGTGCGTCCTTCAGTTACCTGGAATTCACCCTCTTTTCCCAGCAATTTCATTGGCGAAACCTGGTTCAGCCATTTATCAGTTGAAAACGGCTCGAAATTTGGCGGGAGAAAAGAATAAGATGACTCCAGACCAATGGGAGCGAGATAGTCATAGGCATCTGTTTCTGCTGCTTTAATTTCCTTCTTAATCTTTGTAATTTCAGCTTCGGCATTATCTTTATTTAGTGTTACTCCGAAATCTGAATATCTGTTTCTTTCATTCCAGATTGAATTGACTATTTTTGTCCCGGCATCCGGAGTGAAATGATGGGAGTCAATAAAGTTTGGCAGGTGCCTTGTTATTTCATTTACATCCATAAAATGATGAACCGTTCCGAAGGTTTCTGTCAGGTCCTTAAGCCAATGTTCGTAGCCCTGCATATATTCCTCATTTTGCATTTCAATGACTAAACGGGGAAGTGTAACGGGTGTTGTATAGACAATAAATTTGGTTTTCGGGTTTTCGGCTTTAACCTGATTCAGCATCTCAATAACTTTAGGATCATATTCATAGGGTTCGTTATTTTGGAAAAATTGATAGATATTCGTTTCAATTCTGGCTTGTCTCAATTGGCTGTCCACCGGAAAAGGCATAGCCACATTTTCACGATTATAAAACCTATGATCTATGAATACAGGGTTATTCTTTTTCGAAGATTGATAAACAGATAAAGATTTTTTCAAAGTATCAAAGGACGCAGTCGACTTGACTCTGTAAAGATAGCTGTCAGCCTGTTCTGTATAGAACTCCGGCTTTTCTTCTGCAAGCACACGGTATTTATTTGTAGCGAAGAAGTCCAATCCAAGGAAGATATATTCAAAAGGCTTTCCGTTTATTTTTTTTGCGTAGTCTATATATCCCTTATACTCCTCCACATACATTGAGCTCACGGCAAAATTGAAAACCTTTAAATCTTCAAAATCATGCTGGTTTATATAAGTAGAACGGCTGCTTCCCAATAAAAGGGCGTCATATTTCTCTTCCCCATACTTTAATTTATTTACTTTCTGCTGCCTTTCATTAAAGCCCTGCTGCACATCATTCCATTCGTTTTTATGCTGGAAGAGCCATAAGGGATCTGCAATGTAATTAAACACAGTTATCGGCATGGCGAAGAGGCAACCCAAAATCACAAAAGCAGCCAGAACTTTTAAAAGCCATTTTTTATAAACGTTCATGATTAACCACCTAAAAATTAAAATATAAGAACTCGCTGACTCTTGTCATGCTAAAGAAGGAAATCAGCAGCAGTGCACAAATGAAAAACGCAGAAAACCAGGAGGGCTTTAGCTGATCCATCAATCTTATTGAGTTTCTTGCCCACAAGGTAATTGCGAATGCAGCCCCCAGTAAGGCAAGCATGTACAAAAGGGATGTATCAGTTGCAGCGTTAATAGAGAGTACTTCCACAGCCTGAACGGAAGCCGGTGTAAAAAGGGATGTGAGCTGCTCCGGCCATGAGAAGCCGCTCATTCCAAACATGCCTTTTAAAACTTTTTCCGCATCTTCCCATGATTGCGCTCTAAAAAATACCCAGGCAAAATTGACAAATTGAAAAGTTATGAACCAGCCAAGGAATCTGTTCATTTTAAAGCCAAGCTGCTTCCACAATCGGTTCAGCATGGATGCAGCTCCATGCAAGGTTCCCCAGAGTACAAATGTCCAGCCGGCGCCATGCCATAAACCGCTGACGAAAAAAACAAGAAAAACATTTACATAGGTTCTGGGAATTCCCTTGCGATTTCCGCCAAGGGGAATGTACAAGTATTGGGTTAGAAAGCGGGTCAGCGTCATATGCCACCGTTTCCAGAAATCCTGAATATTAACAGCTTTATATGGTGAGTTAAAGTTAACGGGAAGCCGAACATTAAATAAAAGTGCTGCTCCCATGGCCATATCTGTATAGCCGCTGAAATCAAAATAAAGCTGGAATGTATAGGATAGTGACACAATCCAGGCTTCTATAAAAGTTAACATTTCTGCCTGATCAAACCCTGCTGTAGCCCAAACAGCAAATGTATCAGCAATAACAACTTTCTTAAAAAGCCCAATTGAAAAGATGAAGATTCCTTTGGCAAAATTTTCGTAATGAAATTTTCTCTGTGCTTTTTCCCTGGAGAACTGAGGCATCATTTCATTATGGTGAACAATTGGCCCCGCAATTAATTGCGGAAAAAAGCTGACAAACAATGCATATTTCCAGAAATCGTATTCCTTTGTCTCTTTGCGGTAAGCATCAACAAGGTAGGCGATCTGCTGAAATGTAAAAAAGCTGATGGCAAGCGGCAAAGCGAGATGCAATAAATTAAAATCTGTGCTTAACAAGGCATTAAGATTTTCTATGAAAAAATCATAATATTTATAGTAGCCCAATGCTGCAAGATTGGCAGTTATGCCAACAGTCAAAAGCAACCTTGCCCGCGGCTGGCTGCTGGCCTTTCCAAGCAATGTTCCAATATAATAATTAATCAGCATGGAAGCTGAAATTAATGGGAGATAAACGGGATTCCACCAGCTGTAAAAAAATAATGAGCTGATAACAAGCCAGACATTTCTTACAAAGAAAAGCTGCCATTTATTCAGCAAAAAATAGCCAATCCAAACAGCAGGCAAAAAAGCGAAAATAAATTCATAGGAATTAAAAATCAATGTATTCTCCACCTGTTCCAAAATGTTCGTGCAGTCCCCATTATATCATGGAAGAAGCCGGTGGAAGGCCCCCAACTTTTACTATACTGTTCACCTTAAATCTACTAGAATGGGAATAAGAATATTTTGAATTGGAGGGAGTATCTTGAAAAAAAGCAATGTATTGGCAGCTTTCACTATCCTGATTGCCATCTTCATCTACATTCCTCCTTTTTCTGCAGCAAGTGCAGCAGAAAGCTGCGAAGGTTCAAGAGGGACCCAAACAGTCTGGTGGGATGGAGCTGAACTGACAGTCGGACAGATTGGCAGATTAACAGTATTGAAGGATACACCTCTCTATAAATTATCAGGTGATAAAAAGATTACACAGAAGACTTTAAAAGCAGGCGGAACTTATAGAATATATTCCTTTAAGCCTGATATGCTCAGTGTTGGCGGGGGCATGTATTTGAATCGGGATGCCAGAATTAGATACGAAACTCCTTCTCCTGCAAAAAAGAGAGCTCTTGCATGTAAAAAGGAATCCCAGGAAATTATCAGCGGCTCTATTAAAATAGGCGACAGCAAATCTTCTATTGAAGCAAAACTGGGAAAGGAAAAGCGGGTATCACTTGGTGAATATGGAATCTCCTGGCACACCTATCATAATCAATACCGGAACTTTTATATGATAGGATATGTGGATAATAAAGCGGAATTCATATATTCAAGCAGCCAAAGGCTTTATAGCTTTGGCATCTTTAAAGGCTCGTCACGATCAGGGGTTTCTTCAGCATTGGGAACGCCAAGCAAGTGGATCAATAAAAACAATATAAATTATGTAACTGTAAATAATGATAAGCAGCAGACATTTTACAAAAAAAACTCATACATTACCGTTTTTTATGATATTCATAAGAGAGGCAATGTTACTGGCATTCAAATGATTTCGGAAAAACTGGAAAACAGGAAGAACAGCCACTATGGTGTGCCAAGCTCGAACCTTCAGCAAAGCCTTGAAATGCAAATGTTTGATCTGGTTAACGCTGCAAGGGCAGATAATGGACTTGCACCAGTTACCTGGAATTCTGCTGCCCAAAGCTCTTCAAGGAAACATAGCTTGGATATGGCTGAACATGATTTTTTCGATCATATGAATCTTAGAAACGAAAGCCCTTTTCAACGGATGGAAAAGGAAGGGATCCATTATTTGTATGCCGGAGAAAACATTGCAATGGGCTATTCAAGCAGCATTTTTGCCCATGAAGCTCTAATGAATTCAGCTGGTCACCGAAAGAACATCCTGAATGCCCAATACACTCATTTAGGGGCAGGGGTTCAGTTCCAAAAGGAAACAGCAGTTCCGTATTATACACAAAATTTCTTTACTCCTTATTAAATTGAAGGATGTGCCTGATTATGCAAAATAGAAGATTTATAGTGTTCCTTCTATTTTCTGCTTTGCTCATTTTTGCATTCCCAAGGGACAGTTTTGCTAAGGTATATTGGGATGGAGCAGAGTTAGTAAAGGGGCAAATAGGCCGGGTAACCGTCACAAAGCCGATAAATTTATGGCGTATGGAAGGAAACAGTCTTAAGTTTGTGCGGATTTTATACCCAAAAGATAAATACAGGGTGTATGGCTATGTTCCTGAACGCCAGCAGTTCAGGGTTGGAGGATCCTATTATATTACCAATATGAAAGACAGAGTTTTATATGAGACACCTTCAAAATCCAAGCTGGCAGAACTGCATAAGTCTTATTCGGAACAGGATGGGCTTGTGGATCAGCTTATTATTGTTGATAAAGGCCATGAGCAAGACTCTGAGGTTTCAAAAATAAAAAGCAGAATCAGCAAAATACCGATTTCTCTATTAGGGAAATTAAATGAAAAAGGGGTAAAAATTAAATTGACTGCATCCCCAATCACCAATCTTCCGGAATACGCCTATTTGAAAGGACAAGTGCCAAGGGGATGGGAGGGAACAAATAGAACCTGGGATGATGTTCCCGGCATTGGCGGAGCTGCCATTGTGGCCATCCGGATTGGATATAGTGAGCCTGGCAATGGCCACAGCTCCAGCAACCTTGAACTGCATGAGGTAGCACACACGATTGATAGCCTTATTTATAACAATTTATCTTCTACACAAAGCTTCAAAGAAATCTGGGGAAAAGAGAAGGCTCTTCTATTTGGAGAAAATTCCTATTATAAGAATTATCCTGAAGAATATTTTTCAGAAACCTTTGCTATGTTTTATTTAAATGAAGAAACGAAAAAAACACTTAAACGAAAAGCCCCGTTAACTGCAGTGTTTTTTGAAAACTTACAGTGAAAAAGTCTTGTCCGGAGGGGCAAGACTTTTTATGTTTCAATATTACCTCAGCAAAAGAAAACGGTGAAGCCCTATAGGTAATTTATACCATTCTCCCTTTTTTGTAGAATAATAGGAAAATACTTGGTATTTTGTCGTATAATAGACTTATTGTGAAAATAGTACATCCGAGGGAGAGAGTAATGAAAAAGAAAATCTTATTGTGTTGTCTTTTGTTTTTGTCCGGGATCATATCCCCTTTTTCGTATGCAGTAAAAAAGGCTTCAGCTTCAGCACCTGTCGTATATTGGGAAGGGATGCAGCTGGTTAAAGGCCAAATAGGCAAAGTGGATATCCTTAAGCCTATTAACCTATGGAAAAGGGAAAACAATAAATTGAAGTTTGTCAGAATTTTAAAACCTGGGGAAGCATATCGGGTTTACCGTTATGATTCAGCTTTTGGCGGGCAATATGGTGTTGGAGGAAAGTACTTTGTTACCAACATGAAAGGGTATGTCCAATACAAAACGCCATCAAAGCTAAAGCTTAAGCTTGTGAATCCTGAATTATATGGAACCAAACTAACTTTAGGTACAGTTACCCAGGAGCAGACGGCTGTACTTGCACCTGGTGTCACGCAGTCTAAGCTTTCTGTAGAAGGGTCAAAAGGGAACCAGGAGATCTATAAGCTGGATGTTGACCAAAAAACGAGCCAGATTTCTTTTGAGACTTCCCTGGCTAAAGATCAAATGATCGGGTTCGAATCGGTTAATAGTATGGCACACCGCGAAGAAGCCGAGGGCAAGTATGTAATTGCCGGAATAAACGGCGACTATTTCGATTCAAATGGAGCTCCAACTGATTTAACTGTACATAATGGTGAATTGGTTACCACGAATACAACCCCGGTCAATGAAAGAACCATTTTTGGGGTTAGCTTCAGCGGCAAGGCAATGATCGGAAACCCTGAAATTTTATTGAGTGTGTCTGCAAATGGCCAGAAGCCATACTTGATTAATTCGGTTAATAAACGGAGATTTGCGGGCCATCTAGTTCTTTATACATCTTATTTTGCAAGCAATACGATGACAAATGAATTGGGTACAGAAGTAGTGCTTTCAAATGTGACAGGCCAGCTGAATGGAAATGGCCAGGTCACTGCCACTGTAAAAGAAGTAATTGCCGGCAAAGGAAGTGCAGCGCTTAAGCCAGGTGAGTTCATCCTGTCAGGCCATGCTGCAGGCAGTGACTATTTAAAATCACTTAAAGCCGGTGACTCAGTTACAATAAACGCAAGTTACGATAATCCCGAATGGGACCGGGTACAGCAGGCAATAGGAGGGCGGTATCACCTGGTTAAAGGGGGGAATGCCAAAACCTTTAATATTGCTGGGGCTCATCCCAGAACCGCAATAGGAATTAAGGAAGATGGGTCTGTGTTTGCAGTGGTTATTGACGGAAGAAGGGCTCAAAGCAAGGGCGTCACTTTAACAGACTTAGCAAAGGTTATGAAAGACTTTGGCGCTGTTGAGGCCATCACGTTTGATGGCGGCGGATCGTCGACAATGGTGACAAGAAAACAGGGGGAAACTACTACAAGTGTAGTAAATAACCCTTCTGACGGCAGGGATCGAAATGTTGCAAACTCCTTGCTGATCATTGCACGCAGGCAGGCGGGAGAGCTTCAGAGATTACTGCTGAACCCTGAGGAAATCACATTATTTGCAGGTGCATCCTATAAAGACTTGAAGATAGCTGCTAAAGGGGCAGACAAAAATAATAATCCTGTCAGCTTGAAAGATCCGATTGTTTGGACTTCGAATGTTGGAAAATTCAATTCTGATGGATCCTTTACAGCTACAAGCATACCTGGAAAAGGCACGATTACAGGAACCTCTGGTGCTGTTGCAGGCAATGTTTCTGTCAATATAACTAATGAATTGAACTCCATAAAAGTGCAAAAGGATACAATCATTGTTGATAAAAATGGCACTGCAGCTATCTCTGCTTCCGGCTATCACGGAGGCATGGAAGTGGTCACAGATCCTGCAGCCTTTACTTACACGGTATCAGATAATCTAGGAACGGTTGAAAACGGAATTTTTAAAGCATCGGGCAAGGACGGAATAGGGAAAATTACTGTTTCATATGGTAAAGTATCAGCTGAAATTAAAGTAATCGCCGGAAATCCAGGTCCAGTTATCATTGAAGATTTTGAAGGCGATATAAGCGGATGGCAAGCATCGGGAGCAAGATATGAATCGGTTACTGTTTCTCCTGAATCGGTTTATGTTAAAGAGGGAAAAAAATCACTGAAAGTGGCATATAACTTTATTGGCACAACAGGAACTTCGGGTGTTTATGCTTCTAAAAAAGAACCTATTCCAGTAATGGGAGCACCTAAGAAAATCGGCATGTGGGTTTATGGGGACAACAAAGGGCACTGGCTACGCAGCCAGTTAAAGGATGCGGCAGGCAAAGAGATTCAGCTTGATTTTACGAAGAACCTTGATTGGACAGGCTGGAAATATGTTGAAGCAGACATTCCTGCAGGCTTGACTGCTCCATACACTATGGAGATTCCTGTAAGATATATGCAGGTAAGTGATGAACATAAAAATAAAGGTCAGATTTTCATCGATCAAATTCAGGCAGTGTATGAATGAATTAAAAAGGCTGAGTCCGTGAGACTCAGCCTTTTCTCTGCATCTTCAGACAGGTTACCATAAATTTAATATTGTATAAATGTTTAGTATATTATAACCTTGGTTAAGGCAATATAGGGTGTAAATTGCAGAAAATTAGTAATTATGCTACTCTAATTACTGAAATTGTCCATAACTATATAAGTGCGGTATAATTAAACACTAGTTTCATATATACAGATGCGGCTGTATAATAACATCGTAACATTGGAGGGAGTATTGTTAACCAATGGAACAGTCTAAAGAAATGCATGATTTATTAAGTCAATTACAGGAGAAACCTCCTAAAATTATCGGCGGTTATAAGAAGCAGGGGTGGGCTGGAAAGATCCTGGAGAAGATCAGTAATGATCCGATCGAAATAGAAGAAGATGGCACCATTACGGCTAAAGCCATTTTAGAAGCAAGAAATAACACCTATTATCCATCATTCCTGAACATAGATTTGTCTCAAAAAGGCAAAGTAACGGGAATCTACTTTATTGCTGAAAATGAAGATCAATTTGATCTTATACCATTCGAAATTGGAAAAGGTTTTTTGAAAATATCAGAAGATGAGCTTTTGCCATTGAAATATAAAACTCTTGAAAAAATAGAAGGTGACGAGTACCAGAGTAACTGGCCTTCATTTAGTTAATAAAGCTGCAGACTATCATACTGATGGTCTGTTTTTTTATGCTCATATAGTGAATTTCTACATCTTTCAGTATTATTCCCTACTATCCAACAACATTTTGTAATGTTTTTGTAATATTTTTGGGTGATTGTTATGAAAATGAAATAGAAACTTGTCTAAATATAGGATAAAATCTATTTATCACTACTAATTACATAATTTTTAGATAATTATTATATACCAAAAGTTTCACAGGAGGATACATGCTATGAAAAAAGTCTTATTTATGGCGCTGGCGTTCTTACTGGCATTGCCAATGGTCTTTACCCATAAGTCTGCAAGCGCTGCAGAAGCGAGCCCGGATAGTATTGTTAAGCTGGCAAAACAAATGCAAGGCGTTCCTTATAAATGGGGAGGTACAACTCCACAGGGGTTTGACTGCTCAGGGTTTTTGACATATGTATACAGTGAACATGGGATCAAGCTTCCAAGAACGACTGCCGATCAATATAAAACAGGAGAGTCTATCAGCAGAAGCGAACTTCTTCCTGGGGATATAGTCTTTTTTACTACATATAAGCCTGGCGCATCACATGCTGGCATTTATACAGGCGACAATAAATTTATCCATGCAGATTCCGATGACGGAATCATGATCAACAGCATGGATATGAGCTACTATAAGAGCAGATACATAGGTGCTAAAAGAGTTGTAGCTCAGGAAAGCGTTAAGGGCATCGCTGATGCAGTTCCGGTAAAACAAGGCCAAATAGGCATGGTTTATGTGAAAAAGAAAATCAATCTTTGGCAGCGTACGGATAATAATAAGCTAAAGATGGTGCGTATTCTAAATCCGGGCGAAAAGTATCGTGTTTACAGTTATGATACCCAGTATGGAGGCCAATATAACCTCGGATCCCAACTTTATATTACAAATATGGAATCCTATATCGAATATGTTCCAGTCGGCCAATAATAAATTTCCAAAATACGGTTAATAATCTATTAAACTCTTGTTATAATTATGATAGCAAGAGTTTTTATTTTGTAGGAGGATGCAATTTTGTCTATTAAAAAAGGTTTAAAAGTACTATTGTCCACGTCACTCATAATCCCGGCTGCTGCAGTTATTAATGTCAGCGATACAGAAGCAGCCTCTATAGCGCAAATTGAAAGTGCTGTTCAGAAGTCTATTTCAACTTCTCAAATTTTAAGAAGAGCATGTTCTATCGAATGGGCTGGAGACGGTATAACCAGGCCATATGCGGAATATAATGCAGCTAAAAAAGCTTACAGTGAAGCTGTTAAGCTAGTTAATACCTTAGGCTCGAGCAAAAAGCAGACATATCTAGCGAAGTTGGATGAAAGCCAGCTGCAAATCAAGCGTGCTGCTTATTATATTGATGCCATTACAGCCGGGAAAAAAATTGAGGCTAAGAAGCACTTTTTACAAAGTCAGCTTGAACAAGGTATCCTTTCAGATGACACAGTTAAGGCTTATCATGAGCTTTCGTATGAAATTAAGAAACAAGCGGCTCTTTTGGATCCAGTCTATGGTAAAACCACAAGGGAAGCCATTCGGGCAAATTTCAAAGAATCAGCAGAGGCATTAAGAGATGAACTTAGCTATTCAGTAACTGTTAAAATGGCTCTCAACCAGGCATCAGCTTCATTGGCCAAAGGGCAAAATGACGAAGTGTTAAAAGAAGCCAAGAAGATCTTGATGTTCTTAGAGGTAACCCCTCAGGAGACATATAAAAAGCAATTGCGCACAGAGTGGGATGCCATTAAAGGGGAAATTCCTGAAAGCATAAAAGATGCTGAATACAAGGAACTTTACCTTCTTAACGAGCAGCTTCACGAGCTCCGTGAGCTTGTAAAGCCTGGTGTTTCTGATGTAAAAGTGCCTGTTTTATATGATTCGGTTTCGAAGCTGAGCCAGGATATTAACAATCCTGCTTCCAAACAAATGTTTGCTGATGCAATTAAAAGTGAAATGAAACAGCTGCAAATGCCAATCGAAGATTTAAAACATCTGCTGACAACAAAAGCAGCTGCAGCCGGCATTCCGCCCGAATTGGTGAAAGCGATCGCTATAACAGAAAATGGCGCATTTCAGCAATTCACTGAGCGTGGGGAAGTATTCAAAAGCCCGGATAATGGATATGGAATCATGCAGGTTACACCGCTTGATGAGCATGATGACCGCTATGATTGGGAAAAAGCCAAATATGATATTGGCATAAACATTGAAACCGGTATTCAAATTCTATTGGAAAAATGGAGTTATGCAGGCTCCAGAATTCCTGTTGTAAACGATGGGGATAAAGAGGTACTGGAAGATTGGTATTTTGCCATAATGGCTTATAATGGCCTTTCTAAATTTAATGATCCAAATTTCTCGGAGGATCCATATCAATTAAAGGTATTCAATAATATCAGCAAGTGGGCCCAGGTGAATGCTGAAGTAATCAATAAGGATGATTTAGAAATCTCCTATAACCCATCGACTGGACAGGCGATTTTCAGCAGCAAAATGAATTATAAAACTGACAAACAAACGCCATCCACTCAGCTATTTAAAAAAGGGGACAGCATCGTCATTTCTGGAGCTGCAACATTCCGTGATAAACCTTCAACTGCAGGAACTGGAACTTCACTTGCAAAGGGCACGCGCATTACGATTCTGGATGGCCCTATTGAAGATAACAATAAATACAACCTATTCAGCTGGTACAAAGTCTCAGTTAATGGAAAAGAAGGCTATGTAGCATCGGTTGGGCTGAAATAATTATTTAATTAGAGGTTCCCTTTTGGGAGCCTCTTTTTGATGGGGTGAGAAGTACGTATATGAAGTATGCAAATTGGAGGAGGACAGCTGCAAAAAGAATGATGTATCTTGCAAATAGAGTATGCCATCTTGCAAATAGAGTGATAAATTTGCAAATAGAGAAGGGGAATCTGCAAATAGTATCCTCCGTTCTGCAAATAGAAAAGCAATCTGCATATTGAATCCAAAACATGCAAATAGAATATGCCATCTTGCAAAAAGAATGATAAATTTGCAAATAGAGCGGTGGAACCAGCAAATAGTAATCGGCGTTCAGCAGATAGAAAGGCAGACTGCGACTCTAATTAAATAACTGCAAATAGAATGAGCCAACCTGCAAATAGAATCATAAAGCTTGCAAATAGACCTGGGAATCCTGCAAATAGAATCCCGAGTTCTGCAAATAAAGAGGCAATCTGAAAATAGAATGTGCAAATAGAATGAGCCAACCTGCAAATAGAATCATAAGGCTGCAAATAGCCCGCAAATAGCCCGGCGAAACCTGCAAATAGAATCCCGCATCACTTCAATCAGGATGTATCACAAGAAAGAAAAATGCCCAAATTCTTTGCAACTCCGCAAATAAATAGATTAACAAATACAAAATCCCCATTCCACTTCCGGAACGGGGATTTCATTCTTATTTTTTCTGAGGCGGATAAACCTTCCACTTGGATAAATCCGGCTGCTGTTTTTGAACCAGCTCTTTTGGAAAGATAAAAGTCCAAGGCTTGCTTGTGTTGGCCTTTACTTCGAATTTCTCAAGTTTGAAGCCGCCCTGGCAGATAATATCTCCTGCAGCGTCCTCAACGATGAGAGGAATTTGTTCCAGCTGGATATTTTTTTCGCTGCCATTTCGAATTAGGACCGTAACAGCTAAATTTCCCTCACTTCCATGCTTGGCTTCTATTCCCATGAAGTTTACTTCGCCAGGAGATAGAGCTGGTAAGGAAGCAACCATTTTCTCCAGATGTTCCTTTTGGGCAGGGGAGATTTGATTTTCCCAGCTTTCTTCAAGATCAAGCTGATGGACAGCTGCTGATTTTTTCAATTCAAAGGCTATCTTCCAGCCTTCTTCAGGGATTCTATCAACTAGCTTATCTTCAGATGAGAAGAGGAAGCGCCATGGGCGTGATGTCATCGATGGAAGCTCATCCATGCCATCAAGCTCAAATTGCTTCTTCGCAATTGCCTGTCCATTTTCGTCCAATAAAAGGAGGTCAACCGCCTCGAAACGAATGGCTTTAGGCAGTGTATTCCTTAAAATGGCGACTACCACAAATCCTTCATCAAAATTAATTAGTTTTATGCCATTAATGGCAATTTGGTTTGGCTTTAGCAAAGGAAGCTGCTGGTGTTTGAATTGATAGACATATTTCTCCTGACTGGTGAGCTCCCAGTCAGGATGAAATGATAATGTTGTTTTTACAAGGCCGTCCTGATCATCAGCATTAACATCTTTTTGCTGCTGTTCTTGCAGCTGATCCTGTTCAGGTGTTTTCTCTTTTTTTGTCTTTCTTTTAAATAAAGCCATTCTTTATGTTCCCCCTCGAATTACTCTTCTGAAGCCTGGAATTGGCTTTTAAGATATTCGATAAATCGCAGGCTGATCCCTGATTCGATTTCGAACATCAGTCGATTGAATTCGGCTAGTGCCTCGTTTTCAAGAAGGCGGTAAGGGTCTTCTTGTCCATAGCCTCGCAGGTGGATGCCGTCTTTAATAATCGTCATGACTTCCAGGTGCTGAATCCAGTTCGCGTCAATCAGCTGCAGCATAAATCTTTGCAGCTGATTTCCCAGCTCTGCCTCTTCCTGAAGGGAAAGAATCTGATTCTCAAGCTCTGCATATTCCTTCATGACCAAATCAGTTATCTCTTCTTTTTCTTTATCCTGAAGATCTTGCAGGCTGATATTGAACTGAATAAATACAAAGCTAAGCTCTTCTAAAAGGCCATTTAGATTCCATTCTCCGGTTGCGATGCCTTCAATGCAGTATTTATCAATGATTTGCAATAGATATTTTTTGATATAGCTTGTTACTTCAGGGAATGTCTCACTGGCTTCAGCCTTTAATAGCCTGTCTCTCATAGAATAGATGACTTTGCTTTGGCGGTCGATAACATCATCAAGCTTCAGCAAGTGGCTTCTGGATGAATGGTGAGCATGTTCTACCGTTTCCTGAACGCGGCGTACAAATTTATTCGGATCAGGAGATAAAATAAGGTCCTCTTCATTCGTTTTAATCTTTTTCAGGTATTTTTCCATTTCATCCGGGTCATAGTTGATAAATAAATCGTCTTCAAGTGAAACAATGAACTTGGAGGAGCCAGGGTCTCCCTGTCTTCCGGAACGTCCCCGCAGCTGCATATCGATTCTCATGCTTTCATGACGCTCTGTCCCGATAATATGAAGTCCGCCCAACTCTTTGACACCTTCGCCAAGCAAAATATCTGTGCCGCGGCCGGCCATATTGGTTGCGATCATCACCTGGCCTTTTTGGCCTGCTAGTGAAATGATGCGAGCTTCATCTTCTTCAGTCTTAGCATTGAGGATATGATGCTTAATGCCATGTTTTTTAAGCCGGTCAGACAGTTTTTCAGACTGCTCAATTGAAGTTGTTCCTATTAGAATAGGTCTGCCTAATTCATGGAGCGTCTTAACTTCTTCGATAATTCTATTAATCTTGGATTGATAATCTTTAAAGATCAAATCATCTTCGTCAATGCGCTGTATCGGTTTATTTGTTGGTATTGTTACCACTTTTAAATTATAGGTTTCCAAAAACTCCTGTTTGGATGGAGTTGCGCTTCCGGTCATTCCGGCAAGAGTTCCATACATCCGGAAGTAATTTTGAATGGTAATGGTCGCCTGTGTTTCATTTTCCTCCGTAACCTCAAGGCCTTCCTTGGCTTCCAATGCCTGATGCAGGCCTTCACTAAAGGTTCTGCCTTCCATTATTCTGCCGGTAAATTTGTCTATCAGGACAATTTTCCCGTCTTTTACGATATAATCAACATCCTTCTTCATCACCACATATGCGCGTAAAGACTGCATAACGTTATGAAGGAGATCCTGATGCTCGGCATCATATAAGTTATTAATCCCAAAAGCAGCTTCTATTTTATAAGCGCCCTCATCTTTTAAATAGATTTGCTTTGTTTCAGGATAAAATTCATATTCGGCATCGGCCTTAAATGATTTCATCAGGTCGGCAGTAATGTAGAATAATTCAGCTCCAAGACTTGATTTGTTGGCTATGATCAGCGGAGTGCGTGCTTCATCGATTAAGATGCTGTCAATTTCATCGACGATGGCATAATGAAGCTTTTTTTGCACTTTTTGATTCATGTCATAAACCATATTATCCCTTAGATAATCAAAGCCGAACTCATTTCCGGTTCCGTATGTAATATGAGCGGAATAAGCTTCTTTCTTTTCTTCAGGAGACATTTGCGAGACGTTCAATCCGACTTTCAGCCCCAGAAATTCATGTACCTTTCCCATTTGTTCAAAATCGCGTCTTGCCAGATATTCATTGGCAGTAATGATATGAACACCTTTGCCTTCAAGAGCATGAAGATAGCTTGGAAGTGTGGAAACGAGTGTTTTACCTTCACCAGTCTGCATTTCCGCAATGCTTCCTTCATGAAGGACAAAACCGCCGATCAGCTGAACATCATAATGCCTTAGTCCTAAAACACGTTTTGCTGCCTCTCTGACAACACTGAAAGCTTCTATTTTTATATCCTCAAGTGACTTGCCCTGTTTTATATCTTCCATAAATATGGCTGTTTTTTCCCGCAGTTCTTCATCAGATAGCTTTTGGATCTCTTTTTCCCTGCTGTTTACAGCATCGGATAATTTTGACAGTCTTTTGATCTCGCGGGTGGAATCACTGAGCATCATTTTAACCTTCGTTAGCATACTTTTCGCCTCAATTTCCAGTAAATATTGACCTAGTCGAATTATATCATATTGGGCATATTTTTGTTGAAGTGGAAGATATTTCTAGTATAATTGTAGAATAATAGGACAGGCTGTGTAACTTTTCTGGAAATGCCCTCGTCTATTTATTATGCGGAAAGGAGAGTGGATTAATAACCGTTAAATCGGGAATAGTGGGAATGCGATCAAATTAATATGGTTTCCATCAAATATAATAAATATACCTTCCAATTAAAAAAACATTGCGTATTTAAAGATATGTGTTACGATATTCATGATTAAGCTAACAATAAAACTAACCTCTGCAAAAGGTGATGATGAATGTATATTCAAGCTGCTATAGCGTTTCTAGTATCTCTTGTAACTGTCTTAGTCATTACGCCGCTTGTCATAAAGTTCGCCATTAAAATCGGTGCGATTGATAAACCGAACCATAGAAAGGTTCATAAAAATGTGATGCCCCGATTGGGTGGTCTTGCGATTTTCATCGGAGTCGTCGCCGGTTATTTTGCGGGCGGTTTATACGACCAAAAAGTTACAGCTATTAGTATTGGTGCTCTTTTGATTGTTGCAATCGGAATTCTGGATGACAAATATGAATTATCTGCTAAGGTGAAATTTGCCGGACAATTAGTTGTTGCCGGTTTAATTGTTGCCAGCGGTTTAACAATCGATTTGCTATCCATCCCTTATATAGGAAACTTCGAGCTTGGAATGTGGAGCTATCCTATTACCGTGTTCTGGATTGTAGCGATAACAAATGCAATCAATCTGATTGATGGTCTGGATGGTCTTTCAGCCGGTATTTCGGCTATTGGAATTGCAACTATTGCCATAATGGCTGGATTAAATGGCAAAATGCTGATCTTAATGATTTCAGTTATTTTGCTGGGAAGTATTATCGGGTTCTTATTTTACAACTTCCATCCGGCAAAAATATTCATGGGAGATACAGGGGCTCTGTTCCTTGGGTATTCAATCTCCATTCTTTCGCTGCTGGGGCTTTATAAAAGTGTAACCCTGTTCAGTTTTCTTGTGCCGATTATTATTTTGGGTGTGCCCGTCTTTGATACAACGTTCGCCATTATTAGGCGGATTGTTAATAAGAAGCCGATTTCAGCACCTGATAAATCGCATTTGCACCATAGGCTTCTTGCGCTGGGATTCTCCCATAGGAATACAGTTTTAGCGATATATGCCTTTGGGATTATGTTTAGTGTAAGTGCAGTAATTTTATCAGAGTCCACTTTATGGGGATCTGTCTTTATCATCTTTGGCTTGCTTGTAGTTACAGAAGTATTTGCTGAAATCATCGGCATTGTCCATGTTCAGTATAAGCCGGTATTGACTCTGTTTAAGAAGCTAACAGGCAACCGTTCATATGGTAAGTAACGAAAATTAAATGTAATAAAAACCGTTTGTAGCATTTTTTGGTGCAAACGGTTTTTTTAAGAATTTTTCTGGGTTATTATTTCCCTTTTTCAAGAAAATATGCAAGAATTTTAAATGGTGAAACAATACCTTAATGCTGTATGTGTAATTTATGTCGAAAAAGGTAATTTCTTATACTTTTTTTGTCATATTTTGAACATTATATTATTATTAGTTGTGGTAAACTAACTTGTGGATTTTAATTTTATTTATTTTTGGAGGTATTCTTAATGAAAGTACCTATGCTTGACCTTAGTGAACAATATCAGGGATTAAAATCTGAAGTGCTGGAAGTTCTTGATGGGGTTATGAGTTCTTCAAGATTTATCCTTGGGGATAATGTAAAAAAATTAGAAGCAGATGTTGCGAAATATAGTAATGTGAATCATGGCATTGGCTGCGGCAACGGAAGCGACGCCATACATATTGCGCTTCAGGCTTTAGGTGTTGGCCCTGGAGATGAAGTAATTACTACCGCATTTACATTCTTTGCTACCGGCGGAGCGATTGCCCGTGCTGGTGCAACGCCTGTTTATGTTGACATTGATCCGGTAACTTTTAATATCGATCCGTCCAAAATTGAGGCAGCGATTACGGAAAAAACAAAAGCCATCATTCCTGTTCATTTATATGGCCAAATGGCTGATATGGAAAGCCTTGCGGAAATCGCTGAAAAGCATAACCTTGCGATAGTAGAAGATGCGGCACAGGCGATTGGTGCAAAACATAACGGTAAAAGTGTAGGGGAGCTTGGCACAGCTGCAACATACAGCTTTTTCCCAACAAAGAACCTTGGAGCCTATGGCGATGGTGGAATGATTGTCACAGATAATGATGACGTAGCCGAAAAATGCCGTGTGATCCGTGTTCATGGAAGCAAGCCAAAATATTATCACCATGTATTGGGCTACAACAGCCGCTTGGATGAGCTTCAGGCTGCTGTATTAAATGTGAAATTTCCTCATTTGGATACATGGAGCGAAATGCGCAGAAAGAATGCAGACACATACACAAGCCTTCTAAAGGAAAAAGTGGGTGACCATGTTGTAACTCCTGTTGAAAAAGAAGGAAATTATCATGTATTCCACCAGTACACACTGAGAGTGGAAAATCGTGATGAACTTCAGAAATACCTTCAGGAGCAAGGTGTATCAACAATGATTTACTACCCGCTTCCATTACATGTTCAGCCTGTATTCCAGGAACTGGGCTATAAAGAAGGAGATCTTCCTATAACTGAAAAAGCGGCTAAAGAAGCCCTTTCTCTGCCAATGTTCCCTGAGCTGAAAAGAGAGCAGCAGGAATATGTCGTGGAGAAAATTGCAGAATTTTACGGTAAATAAAAATCCAGGAAACGCCGCCGGACTGGGGGCGTTTCTTTACATGCTTACAAAGGGCTGGTGTTGGAATGAGAGAAGAAAAGAAAAGATTTGTACTATATGAATACCTGATGTACTTTTGGAAAAGGAAGCATTACTTTTTAATTGTTCCGATTATCACGATGCTGCTGGTTGGCGGTGCGGTTTATTTTTTGAAGAAGGATATGCCGTATACGGGGCAGGCTGTGGTTTATACGGGGGGAGTAACTTCACCGGATTTAACTCGTGAAAATAACATTGCAGCAAGATTTGCTGACGAAGAAGATCTTGAGATATTTGTTTCTTCCAAGCAAGTGAAGTTCATCCATAAAGGGGAAACCGAAAAGGAAGTTGCGGGAAGTTTAAATAAAATAACAGAAACCTATAAAAAAGAACTTTTAGCTAACTATAATATGCGACTGGAGGCTTCAAGTGTTTATCTGAATTCTCTGGAAGAACATAGAGTGCCAACCCTTAAAAATGCAATTGTGAATTATAAAAAGGAGCTTCTAGATAACGGGCTCACTCCTACACAATACGGAGATTTAACAGATTTAATTGCTGAAACGGAAGAAGAGCTTTCAGATGCAGAGGCGACTGTGCATCGCATGAGAAGTGATTTAGCATTTTTTGAAGCGCCAAACATCCTATCCGAAACTGTAACCAAAAGCAAAACCTACCTAAAAGAAGGCGCAGCCATAGGCCTTATCCTGGGACTGTTGCTGACCGTACTATTATTGGCACTAATGAAATATCTAAGTGAAGGCAGGAGATACTACAATGATTAATTTTGCAATTGTAGGTATGGGACATATCGCAAACAAGCATATCGAGGCTATTGAAAAGGCGGAAAATGCAAATCTGTATGCAATCTGTGATAATAACCCGGCAAGACTTGAGATTGATAAGTCTAATGTAAAAAAATATACCGATTTAAATACAATGCTTGAGGAGAACCCTGATATCCATGTGGTGAATATCTGTGTTCCTTCCGGACTTCATGCGACGCTAACGAAGATTGTCGCTGATCATAAAAGGCATATAATTGTTGAAAAACCAATGTCATTAAAGCTTCAGGATGCTGAAGATATGATTCAATATGCCAGTGAAAATGGCGTAAAGCTTGCCGTTGTCCATCCTAACCGGTTCCGTCCGGCTATCCAAAAGCTGAAGGCTGAGATGGATAAAGGTTCCTTCGGAAAGCTGAGCCATGCGAATGCAACTGTGCGCTGGAATCGCAATCAGGCATATTATGATCAGGCAGCATGGAGAGGCACGAAAGAATTTGATGGCGGTGTGCTAATGAATCAGGCCATTCATGACCTTGATCTTATGCTTTGGCTGATGGGTCCTGTGGAGTCGGTGCAGGCAATGGCTGCGACTCGCCTCCGCAAAATTGAAACTGAGGACGTTGCAGCTGCAGTGGTCCAATTCAAAAATGGTGCGCTGGGCGTGATTGAAGCAGCGACTACCATCTACCCGAAAAACCTGGAAGAATCTCTTGCTATTTTCGGTGAGACCGCTTCGGTTAAAATCTCCGGCAGAAATGCAAACTACATTGAAACATGGGATATCGAGGGTGTAGAGGAAGAAGAAGCGGAAAAAATTAAAGAAGAAATCAAGGAAGATCCATTCGGCAAGCCAGGCCATCAATGCATTATTGAAGACATGGTACTTGCATTGAAAGAAAACCGTAACCCAATTGTAACTGGAGAAGACGGTTTAGCTCCTGTAAAATTGATACTGTCAATTTTAGAATCAGCAGAAACTGGGAAAAAAGTCGTTATAAAGTAAAGGAGAATGCAAGATGAGTGCATATCAGACATTAATAAATAAAATCGAAAATAAAGAAGCGGTTATTGGTGTAGTAGGATTGGGCTATGTTGGCCTTCCTCTTGCAGTAGAGAAAGCAAAAGCGGGTTATAAAGTAATTGGCTTTGATGTGCAGGCTGCCCGTGTAGAACAGGTTAATATGGGGATCAACTATATTGGAGATGTTGTGGATCAGGATCTTGCCGATATGATTAAGGACGGCAGATTGGAAGCAACAACAGACTACGCTAGAATTCAGGATGTTGATGCAGTGGCGATTTGTGTGCCAACTCCGCTTGATATTTATCAGCAGCCTGATACTTCATATGTTGAAAGCTCTTCTAACGAAATTGCTAAGTATGCGCATGAAGGAATGCTGGTTGTATTAGAATCAACTACTTACCCTGGAACAACAGAGGAAATTGTAAAGCCTGCTCTTGAAAGCAAAGGCCTTACAGTGGGAGAATCAGTATTCATTGCTTACTCTCCAGAACGTGTGGACCCAGGCAATAAGGAATTCAAAACAAAAAACACGCCTAAAGTGGTTGGCGGTATTACTGAAAATTGTACAAAAGTAGCTTCTGCACTTTATCGCAATGTACTTGAAGGAGATGTGTTTGAAGTTTCTTCTCCGGCTATTGCGGAAATGGAAAAGATTTTTGAAAATACATTCAGACATATCAATATTGCTCTTGCCAACGAAATGGCGATCCTTTGTGAAAAAATGGGCATTGATGTATGGGAAGTAATTGATGCTGCCAAAACAAAGCCATACGGTTTCATGGCCTTCTATCCTGGCCCTGGCCTTGGCGGACACTGTATCCCAATTGATCCATTCTACTTAACATGGAAAGCGCGTGAGTACAATTATCACACAAGACTGATTGAGCTTTCCGGAGAAATCAATAACAGTATGCCTGAGTACGTAATCAACCGTGCTATGCAAATCCTGAATGAAGACGGCAAAGCCCTTCGCGGAGCTAAAGTAACCATTCTTGGTGTGGCATACAAGAAGGACATTGATGATGTGCGTGAATCTCCAGTCCTTAAAATTGTTGAACTGCTAGAACAGCATGGAGCTGACTATACGGTGGTTGACCCTTATGTAGCTTCATTCAAATCTTGTGGTGCAAAAGTGGAAACAGTTGAGCTATCAAAGCAGCTTCTTAATGATTCTGATCTTGTTCTTGTTACAACAGACCATTCAGACTTTGACTATAAGATGATTGCTGAAGAAAGCAAAGTCATCTTCGATACACGTAATGCAATGAAAGATGTTGAAAAGCCAAACAAGTACGTTAAACTATAATTTCTAAAGGTAAAGGGAGATTCTTATGAATTTTATTGATCCTACAGTACAAACCGATTCATCTGTAAAAGTTGGGTACTATTCCGTTATAGAAAAAGACGTAAAACTTGGCAAAAACGTGGTTATTGGCAATCGCGTAACGATTCATGAAGGTACAGTTATTGGCGACAATACAACCATTGCTGATGGTGCAGTGGTGGGGAAACCGCCAAAACCGGCCAAGACCAGCACTGTTAAATTATCTGATGCCATTCCGGCATTGGAAGTTGGTGAAGATGTAACCATTGGTGCGAATTGTGTCATCTATCGCGGTGCTAAAATCGGATCTTCAACTTTGATTGCTGATCTTGCAAGTGTCAGAGAAAACGTTGAAATTGGAAACTTTGTGATTGTCGGACGCGGTGTAACAGTAGAAAACTATGTGACCATTGGCGATCGCACAAAGATTCAGTCCAATTCCTATATTACTGCTTATACGACATTGGAAGAGCAAGTGTTCATTGCGCCATGTGTGACAACAACAAATGATAACTTCATGGGCAGAACAGAAGAGCGCTTTGATAAAATCAAAGGCGCAATCGTTAAAAAAGGTGCCCGTGTTGGCGGTGCTTCCATCATCCTGCCTGGCATTACGATTGAAGAAGAAACATTTGTAGCTGCTGGTGCACTTGTTACAAAAAATACCGGGGCGAAAACATTAGTTAAGGGTGTACCCGCTAAGTACGTCAAGGATGTTGACGAGCGGGAGCTGTTATAGGTGCTCGCCCAATTTAAGCGTTTAGGAGCGGATTCGCTCCTTTACGCATTTATGAATGTCGGAACCAAATTAATCGCTTTTATCATGCTGCCTATTTATACAAACTATCTGCCTCCAGCGGAATATGGAGTGCTTGACATTATTGATAAATGGACAGCCATGCTGACGTTTTTAATTATTTTCGGTACAGATTCCGCTCTGTCTTTCTACTATTTTGAAACAAAGGATGAAGGCAAAAAGCTGGAACATGTCCGAAACGTCATGTATTTCAGGATTTTTATTGTTGCTTTGCTGGGGATCACAGTTCTTGCAGCTGGTCCGTATATTTCTGATCTACTCTTTGGTGACGCAGGGTATGTACGGCTTCTGTATATTAGTATCGGGGTACTTTTTCTTGATACCATTCTCGTTGTAGTGCTGATGGTGCTCCGATTTGATTTTAAAACCAAAAAAGTAGTGGTTTTCACAGTAGGGAAAATGCTGCTGGTTGCGATTTTATCTTATTTGTTCCTAAAATATTTTGTTCAGACACCAGAAGGAATCCTGCTTGGTAGAATAGTGAGCAGTGCAATTATCTTCTTGCTTCTGCTTTCATCCAGTCTAAAATATTTAAAACCAAAGATTTCCTTTCCATCACTGAAGGAATTGGTTAAGTATGCAGCACCGCTTGTTCCGGCTTCCCTTGCTTTTTGGGTAATTGCCAATGCCAGTGTTTTCTTTCTGCAGGCTTTTCATTCCACAGAAGAAGTAGGGATATATGGAGCTGCCACAAAGCTTGCTACCGTCATCACTTTGCTGACCAGCGGAGTACAAATGGCTTGGCGTCCTTATTCCATGTCCATCAAAGATAAAGAAAATAGCCCTTTGCTCTTTTCAAAAATTTATATGGGACTTCTGCTGATGGGGATTTTTGGAATCATGGCCATTGCAACGGTCATGCCTTTCATTATTGGTATTCTTGGCAATGACTATTACAATGCGTATCAATACGTTGCATTAATATCGGCAGCCACGTTTTTGAATTTTTATTACCTTATTATTTCTGCCGGTTTATTTTTCACAAAGAAAACCGGGGTTATTTCCATAACGTTTGGCATTGTAGCTGTGATCAACACAGTCTTAAACATTACACTTATTCCGGTGTTCTCAATCTGGGGTGCCGTTGCGGCTTATTTGATTGCTTATATGACTGCCATTGTATTCATATTCAGAAAAAGCCAGCAAGCATATTATGTACCGGTGTCATTTGGGAAAATGGCATTTTTATTTGTAAATATGACAGCTGCCGTAATTAGTATTATTTATGTACAGGAACATGAGCTGAACTACCTTTATATAGCATTAGCGTGGCTTTATATGCTTCTGGTAATCGGCATCAGCCGAGTTGATAAGGATTTCAGAAGAAAATCATTTCAAAATGAGAAATCATTGAATGAATAGAATAGGAAATGCTAATAGAAGAACACTCCACAGGAGGATGAATGATGAAAATTCTAACAGTATTGGGCGCTAGGCCACAATTTATCAAAGCCGCTCCTCTTTCACGGGTTTTGCGTGAAGATCATCAGGAGCTAATTGTTCATACAGGACAGCATTATGATGCAAATATGTCAGATATCTTTTTTGAAGAACTGAACATTCCTAAGCCAGACTATCTTTTGAATGTAGGGTCCGGCAGCCATGGCAAGCAGACTGGTGAGATGCTTGCGAAAATAGAGGAAATTGTATTGGATGAGAAGCCTGATTACCTTTTGGTTTATGGGGATACAAATTCCACGCTTGCAGGTTCCTTGGTTGCTTCCAAGCTGCATGTGCCGGTCATACATATTGAAGCAGGCTTAAGAAGCTTCAACAAAAAAATGCCGGAAGAAATTAACCGTATTATGACTGACCATGTTTCAGAATTTTTGTTCTGCCCGACTGACACGGCTGTAGAAAATTTGAAAAACGAAAATATCACACACAATGTTTTCAATATTGGCGACGTTATGTATGACGCTGTTTTATACAATAAAGAACTGGCAGCTGAAAAATCATCCATTCTTAGCGAGAATGATTTAACTGAAAAAGGCTACCATCTAATCACTATCCACAGAGCTGAAAATACGGACGATATAGGGAATATGAAAAATATTCTGGAAGCATTCTCAAAAATTGAAGAGGTAAAAGTATGGCCAATTCATCCGCGTACCAAGCATAAACTTGAAGGGTACGGCCTAAGCTTAAGCGATGTTCCTAACCTGAAAGTGATAGATCCAGTCGGATACTTGGACATGCTGACATTAGAAGCAAATGCGAAGAAAATTATTACTGATTCCGGCGGTGTCCAAAAAGAAGCGTATTTCATGAAAGTCCCTTGCATAACAGTACGGGAACAGACGGAGTGGGTTGAAACGCTTGAAGAAGATGCGAACATCCTGGTCGGTACAGATGTAAAGCAGCTATTGGATGCTGTAAACAAAGAAGTAAATCCATCTTATAAGGAAGTTTTTGGAGATGGAAAAGCAGCGGAGAAAATTGTATCTCTAATAGATAACAGATAAGGCGGCTAAGCTATGCTCTATCTTTTAATTTGGTGTATTGTTTTAACGGCTTCCATTTACCTTTTTAAACAGGCTGGCGGAAGCCTCTCCCTTTTAAAGCCAAATATGATTTCAATCATATTTTATTATTCATTTTTCATTTCCAGCTTTATCGGCACTTTGCTGATTGGAATGAGAGTGGATGATTACTATATGATTAACCGACTGAAATTTGAGGAAAGCAGGCAAATAGGGTTTTATATTATATGTCTGGTGATGTTTTTGTTCCCATTGGTCATGATGTTAATCTCAAAACTAAGCAATTTTGATGCCAAAGAGGAATTCAATGCTTATCTTTCAAAAGATATTTCATTGCCTTTTAAGGAAAAGAATGAATTCTTTCTTATATTTCTCATGCTGTCCGGCATATCAATGTTATCCATTCTTTATACGCTTTGGAAAGCACCTGTTATTCCTATTTTGGAAGTTGCTTTAGGGAACAGTGAGTATTCCCCTGGAGAATTAAGGATCATGGCCCAAAGGGAATTCGGCGGTAATGTTTTGATACGTAACATTTTCGCCATTGCATTGACCCCGCTGCTGTCGCTGATTGCTTACGTCTATGCTGTCCGGACTGGACAGGTGAAATGGAAGCTGCTGTATCTGTCTCTATTTGCAGGTGCTATTTTAATTAATATTTACGATTTGGCTAAATCACCAGTCTTTTTCTATTTAATTATGTTCCTTCTGCTAAGCCTATATATTGGCGTGATCCGATTTACTGTAAGACGCCTGGTTTTATGGGGGCTGCTGGGGCTGCCGCACTTGTTTCCATGTATATCGTGATTCAAGGTGTTACGGATCTTGGTTCCTATTTGTCCTATAATTCCGGTCCTGTTGGTAGATTGATTTTTGCTCAAATTGCGCCGACTTTCCTGCATTTTGATTTATATGGTAATTTCCTGCCGTTTTTAAATGGGAAAAGCCTGCCGGTCATAACGGATTTATTTGATATGGATCAGGTCCGTTCCGCCAGGGTTGTAATGGAAACAGTTTTTCCGGAAAAGGTAGAAGCAGGTACAGCAGGGGTGCTGAACACTCTTTTTATTGCTGAAGCATATGCGAACTTTGGGTACCTGGGCGTTATTGTCAGCACGATATATATAGCTGCATTAGTGCAGATCTTGTATATCGTATTGATCAGGCTCCCTAAAAATCCGGTATTTTTATGTTTGTTTATTTTCTTTACCATTAATATTCCAAGAACCCTGGTTGGAGGGTTTGCAGACTTTTTATTCAATCCAATCTGGATGCTGATGACAGGTTTGTTTGTGGGAATCTTAATATTTATCAGGCTTCGCATTTACTTGACTGCTTTTTGGCAGAAGAAAAAGTCAGGAAATGAAGTTTAAGGAGAAATTCCATGAAAAAAGTATTGCTATATTATCCTTTTGAATTAGCTCAAAATGCTAATAGCGGATCCAAACTCAGGCCAAAAGAAATCCATCAGGCTTTCTTAAGCTGGGGAAAGGAAAATGATGCAGAAATTCTTCTGCTGTCAGGTTCTTCAGCCGCAAGGGAGGAGCTTTTTAACACCTGGAAGAGTGAAGGGAAGCTTGAAGATATTTGGTTCTGTTATATGGAGAACCAGACAATTCCTTTTTGGCTAACAGATAAAGGGCATATTCCCAAAAAACCATTTATCGACCTGAAGGTCATGAAATTTTTAAAACAGAAAAATGTGCCTGTTGGTGTATTTTATCGGGATGTTTATTGGAAATTTGATGAGCTTTATCCTTTAAAAGGTCCAAAGAAGACGATTATGAAAACCGTTTATCGGATGGAAGAAAGCTTTTACGAGAAATATTGTGATGTTATTTTCCTTCCAAGCGATGCAATGGGCGAGTATGTTGACATTAATAAGAGGAAAATAGCTCTGCCTCCCGGCGGTAAAGCAAAGAACATAATCAAAAAAGAAAGAAACAGTGAGACTGCTCAGGGAATATATGTTGGCGGGATAAACAACGAAGATTATGGTTTATTTTTGCTTCTGGATGCTTTAGAGATGGCTAATAAAGACCAAAGAATCTGTGATCTAACTGTTGTCTGCCGTGAAGAGGAGTTTGCCAGCCTTCCTGCTGACAGAAGAAACCGTCTTGAGAAGCTGAATGTGACGGTTAAGCATTTGAGCGGGGAAGCATTAAACGAATTATACCGTGAAATGGATTTTGCCTTCATCCCGCGATATAGAAGCACATATAATGATTTCTCTGTGCCTGTAAAGCTTGTGGAGTATCTATCCAATGAGCTGCCTGTCATTGCCACGTATTGTGAGGCACAAAGAGATATCATTGAAACGGATGGCTATGGGGTAATTTGTGCAGACCAGGCAGATGATATGGCTAAAGCAATTGAAGAAATGGCGGGTAATACGCAAATATACCGCCACAACATCAAGCAGACTTTTGCCGATAAGCATTCCTGGCTTGCAAGAGTCAAGAAGGTAAAGAGTGCCTTGTTAAAGGAGGAACTATGAAAGTACTAATACTTGCTCCAAGCAGATCGATACACACACATAAATGGGCATTATTTTATAAAAATAAAGGCATTGATGTAAAGGTTATTACATTCTCCGACCACTATTCTGAGGAAAATGCCAGGGAAATCGACACGATCACCCTTCCTAAGCTATTGCCCGGGAAATTGTCGTATATTTCGAGTGTTTTCGCTTTGAAAAAGGTTCTTAAAAGCTTTCAGCCTGACATTCTTCATGCACATTATGTATCAAGCTATGGATTTGTTGGTGCATTAGCCAATTACAAGCCTTTTTATGTTTCAGTTTGGGGAAGAGATATTTTTCAATTTCCACAGCAGGGCCGCGCAAACCGGAAAATCGTTGAATATACACTATCAAAAGCTGATGTCATTTGTTCAACAAGTCATATCATGGCTAAAGAAACAAACAAGTATACAGATAAAAAGGTATTTGTTACACCTTTTGGCGTAGATATGAACAAGTTCAGGCCAATGCCTGAATTTAAGATAGAAGGTACAGTAACGTTTGGGACTGTTAAGGCACTTTCAGATAAGTATGGCATTGGTGATTTAATCAATGCTTTTGCCAAAATTCATAAGGAAAAGAGCAATTCTGAACTGCTTATCGTCGGGGACGGACCACAGCGTGCAGAGTATGAACAGCTGACAAAAGATCTTGGAATTGATCATGTGACTGCCTTTACCGGACGGGTGCCAAATGATAAAGTCCCGGAATACATTAATAAAATGGACGTATTTGGGGTTCCTTCAACTGAAGACAGCGAGAGCTTCGGTGTAGCAGCAGTTGAATCAATGGCCTGCGGTGTGCCGGCAGTTGTATCGAATGTCGGCGGACTTCCAGAAGTGGTGCTGGAAGGAAAAACCGGTTTTGTTGTGCCAAAAGAGAATCCTGAAGAGCTTGCAAAAGCGATGCTGCACCTAGCGAACAATAAAGAGAAAAGCAGAGAAATGGGACTCGCAGGCATTGAACATGTAAAGGCTAATTACAACTGGACGGATAACGCAAATGGCATGCTCGATTTATATGAGCAAACCTTGAACAAGGGGATGAAATCATGATAAAAAAAGCAGTAATACCTGCAGCAGGACTTGGAACCAGATTTTTGCCTGCTACCAAGGCTCAGCCTAAAGAAATGCTGCCTATCGTAGATAAGCCAACCATTCAATATATCATTGAAGAAGCTGTGGAGTCAGGCATTGAAGATATTATTATTGTAACTGGCAGAAGCAAAAGAGCGATTGAAGATCATTTTGATAAATCTGTTGAGCTGGAAATGCTTTTGGAGAGAACGGGCAAACATGAAATGCTTGAAGTTGTGGAGAACATTTCAAACCTGGTGGATATACATTATGTAAGGCAAAAAGAGCCGCTTGGACTTGGCCATGCCGTTCTATGTGCGAAAAAATTCATTGGCAATGAGCCCTTTGCCGTTCTTTTAGGCGATGATATTGTTGACAGTGAAGTTCCAGCATTAAAGCAAATGATAGATCAATACACAAAAGTGCAGTCCAGCATCCTCGGATGTAATGAGGTGCCGCGCTCTGAAGTATATAAATACGGTATTGTAAACTATTCCGAAAACAATGGCGATCTCTTTAAAGTTAAAAGCCTTGTGGAGAAGCCTGCAGTTGAAGAAGCGCCATCAACTCAGGCAATCGTGGGCAGATACATCCTGACACCAGCTATTTTCGATATGCTCGAGGATGTCCAGCCGGATAAAAAGGGTGAGATTCAGCTTACAGATGCAATCGACAGCCTGCTTGATAAAGAATCCATCTATTCTTACATCATTCAGGGGAACCGCTATGATGTTGGAGATAAATTCGGATTCCTGCAGGCATCAATCGATTTTGCTTTAAAGCGCCCTGACCTTAAAGATAAGCTGTCAGCCTATCTGAAGGAACTAAATGTTAAGTAATGGAGATGGGAAAATGAGAGTGATTTACCTGTGTCAGCATTTTCCCCCTGAAACTGGCGCTCCTCAGATTCGTGTTTATGAAGTAAGTAAAGAGCTTATCAGCAGAGGGCATCAGGTGGAAGTGATCACAGCTTTCCCGCATCATCCTCATGGCATCATTCCAGAGGAGTATAAGGGACGCTTCTATATGTTTGAAGACTGGGATGGAATTCCTGTACATCGTTCGTGGATTTATCCATCTCCTAAGGGAAGTTTCTGGAAAAGGCTTGCTTCCTATTTTTCTTTTACATTCAGCGCTTTCTATTCGATTCTTAAGTCGAAGCCTACAGATGTGATCATCTGTAATTCTCCGCCGCTATTCCTTGGCATTACAGGGTATTTAGGGGCAAAAATGAAAAGAGCTAAGTTTGTATTCAATGTTGCAGATATTTGGCCGGAATCAGCTGTAGAGCTGGGAATTCTGAAAAATAAATCCTTTATTCGCATGGCTGAACGCCTTGAGATGTTTCTATATAAGAAGTCCTGGAAAATTGCGACTGCCACGGAAGGAATCAAAGAGTATATGGTCCGTAAAGGAAAGAAGGCGGAAGATGTTTTTCTTCTCCCTAACGGGGTCAACACCGATACATTTACTCCCCAGCCTAAAAACATTGAGTTATTAAGAGAAGTTGGCATAGAGGGCAAAAAAGTCTTTATGTATGCTGGAAATCTTGGTTATGCCCAGGGGCTTGATTCTGTTCTGAGAGCTGCTGCTCTATTGAAGGACAAGCAGCCGGATGCCCATTTCCTGTTTGTCGGCGATGGCCAGGAACGTGAAAAGCTGCTGAACTTAAAGGAAGAGCTGCAGCTGGACAATGTGACTTTCTATGGTTCTGTACCGGTCTCAGCGATGCCGAATATGTTTGCTGCTGCAGACTACAGTATTGTTTCTTTGAGGAATATCGAACTTTTCAAAGGTGCGAGACCTTCTAAGATATTTCCAGCCATTTCTTCTGGTGTGCCTGTTCTTTATTGCGGAGACGGAGAGAGTGCAGCCATCCTGGAAGAGTATAATTGCGGAAAGATTGCTCCGCCTGAAAATCCGGAAGGCATTGCCGCCGCAGTATCAGAATTAATGAGTGTCAGTGATGAGGATTATCAAACCATGAGAGAAAATGGCAGGAAGCTTGCCATTGATCAATACTCCTGGAAAAGCATCGTTGATGATATCCTTTTCCATTTGGAAGAGCAGAATAAAGAAGAAAGAGCCAATTCTTAGGAGAATTGGCTCTTTTGTGTTTCTTATTTAGAAACCGTAGTTCCTTTAAAATAGTGAGTAATAATTTGTTCCGCTTTCCAGCCTTTTTCGGCAAATCCTTTTGCTCCATATTGGCTCATGCCAATTCTGTGTCCCCAGCCTTTCCCGTTCAAAGTAACGGAAGTGATGCCGGAGCCTTCATTGGTTACGATGCCGCCGGCTGTTTGGATGGATACTTTTGAGTCGGAAAGTGTTACTTGGCCGTTTGCTGTCTGTACAGTTTGGCCTTTCATATCACTGATGGCTGCCGTGCCGCTGGCTGTTTGGACGCTTAAACCAGATGCAGAGCCATTCAGCACCGCATCGAACCAGTTTGAATAAAGCTGGTTATAGACGCTTGAATTAGGAAGCGGGAAAAGCTTTCTGATGACAGATTCGTTACCCGTTACTGTTTTATCTCCTGCAGATGTTTTAATAGTAACACCGCGAACCTCTCCATTTGCTCCCGTTTTCGATAGAGTCAAATCATAAATGGAGGCAGATGTATCTGAAAAACCAAAGTTTTTTAACAGCTGTGCTGAAGTAAATGTTTCACTCCAGCTGGTGTATGGGGAGAACTCATATGGATCATCAACCGAAACAAGGTAAGGATAATAAGACTGGTTGGAATTCCATACGTCACCTACATTTGCTGTTCTGCCGCCGCTGGTTGAGAAGAAAAAGGTCTGAATAGGCTTTCCATTATATTTAGCCACTAATCCGGCTGTTTCCTGAATAGCGGTATTTGCCCTTGAATCTTCACCTGAATAGCCTTTGTAAACCTGGCTTGCAGCTGTACTTGTAAGCATCATTGTGTTGGCAGCATAGCTTCTTGCTGCAATCGCTTGAGCCTTTAAAGCTTCTTTCGGCCAGGAAGCTGGCATCTCACTTGGAACAACACCTTTTAAATAATCTTCCATATCCAGAAAGTTAATGACCTCAACTTGCGACCCATTCGGCTTTAAAAGAAGCTGCCCCGGTATGTTGTGCCATTGCTTACCTTTGCAGTGGATAGCGAGCTTACTTCGGAAATTCTCACTGTTGTAGATAAAACCCATCCAGATAAACTTCCAGAAGATACTTTATACCAGACTTGTCCTTGTGCATTTGTAAAAGAGTCAAGGTAATCGGCGCTTTCACCAGCTTTAAATGTCTTAATGATTTCGTAAGAAGTAGTTGCACCTCTTCTCAGAGGAGTATCTGCCGTAAAGACTGCCAGCTTGGAGGTGCCGCTTAGTTCTTGTAAATCAAATCCTTTAGCAGATTTCTGACTGAAGCCAGTATAGCTGACAGAGACACCGGAGCTGTCTTTGCTTGTCGTTAAGACTGTGCTTTCCGGCACAATCGTTTTGGATCCAGTATCTTTATTAACAAGCAGATACGTTCCATTTAACGTAATAGTTAAGCTTGATTTTAAATAAACAGATACATTTACTTCGTTACTATACTGCTTAGGTTCGGCTGCTTGACTGAAGGCAGGCAGGCATGTGAGCAATAAAATGAAACTGAGGAATGAGATGATCTTTTTCAAAATTATCTCACCTCACTAAGACCGCCGAATACCCAGCCTTTTACTCCAGCAGAGGTTTGGGCATTATACCAGGTTTCTCCCTTAGAGTTAACGAAAGTTGAAATATACTTTAGGACCGTTCCTTTTGGCAGTGTTTGAATGACCTCGTATGAAGTAGTGGCTCCTTTGCGCAAGTGAACATCGCCGGTAGTAATAACCTGAGTAGGAGCTGTAGTTGATGGTTTATCTGTTGATACATTGCCTGAGAACACCCAGCCCTTTAAAGTTGCCGACAATTCCACACGGTACCATAGTCCAGTTGATGCTTTAAAGGAATCAATTACTTTTAAGCTTGATCCAAAAGATTTAGCGGCAACAACTTTATAATCAGTAGAAGCTCCGGAATGGATATTCACTGAGCTTTTCGTCACATATACGGCGGAAGGAAGCTGTCCTTCTGCAGGTGGAGTGGTTGGATTGCCAATTTGACTTTTCAGGCTATTAATCTCCTGCTGCTGGGATGCTATCTTTGATTCTAGTTCTGAAATCTTGCTTTTCATCGGATTTAATTGAGAAGTAACCCAATCTACACTTGCTAAAACCACATTGCTGGAAGCATTGATTGCATGTGGAGTGAATATTACAGCTCCTGCTCCAATTCCAAGAGTCAAAGCTCCTGCTGCAATCCATTTTTTCGTACGGCTCATTCAATATTCCCCCTGAATATTTTATATTTTTCGGTTTAGCGCAAAAATAAATTGGGTACATAGCAGAATATATACCCAATTTGGTCATTAGTAGATTAACAGATTAAGAAATTAAAGGAAATATAATCTGTTTCTTTAAAAGTTGTTAAAATATTCCTCTAATCCTTTGGTGATACCAACCGCCGCTTTTTGTCGAAAGGCAGTTGTTTTTAGAAGAGCTTCTTCATTCGGATTCGAGATAAAAGCGAGCTCTACCAGAACACTAGGAAGCTGGTTCATTCTATTTACATAGAAGTTCTGTTCTTTTACGCCCCTATTATAAGTGTTCATTGATGAGATCATACTTTTCTGAATCGCATTCCCCAGTGTTTCACTTCTGGGACCATTAAAGTTAACAGTTGAATTGTAATAAGTTGTTGTCCCTTTTGAAGTTGAGGAGAAGGAATCTCCATGAATGCTGATAAACGCATCCCCAGTGGAATTGTTAGCAATAGTGGTCCTTTCGGACAACTCCAGGAAAATATCTGTACTTCGTGTTAAAATGACGGTTGCCCCATATTTCTCTAATTCAGTTTTTAGAAGCAGGGCAGTGCTCAGTGTTACATCTTTTTCCCTCAAGCCAGATGGTCCAATTGCTCCAGGGTCTTTTCCGCCATGGCCCGCATCCACCACAATTTTCTTTCCTAACAACCCAAATGGTACAATCTTGACTGAAACCTTATTCGAATAATCTCTTAAAGTAAATGAATAGCCTGGTTCAAACGTAATTACGGCAGATTTCAGAGAGCCGGATTCAAATGTTTCGATAGATTTAATTCCTTTAATGCTGCCTTTTGGCACCTCTATATCAGTCATCGCACCTGTTATCTTTAAGCGGTTTGAAGACAAAGTAGTATAAGAGACTGCAAAATTGCTAGGTTTAATCCAGGTTAAATAATTCTCTCCATTAACTGTGGAATATGCAGGGGAGCTTAGTCTTTTAGCAGATACAGTCGTTGTCTGAGTTTCTAACACCCATCCCCGCGTTCCTTTCGCATTTTCAACATTCAGCCAGCCGTTTAATTTGCGAAGAATCTTCAAAGAGTCATTTTCAGCAAGGTAAGCGCTGATTCCATAGTTGGTTCCTGCTCCTTTGCGGATGACCGCTCCTTTTTTAGCAAAAACATACTTAAATATATTCTGTGATGTAACTAGTTCGTATTCTGGAGTCCATCCGGTTTTCCCGGCAGCACTTTTGATATTTATCCAGCGCTGTCCAAGGGAGTTGGTGAATTCGCCAAGAACGGTTACTTTGCTGTTATAAGGAAGTCTTTCGCTGATTTTATAATCATATGACGCACCAGCGTATAAAGCAGCATTCATGGTCCCGACCAGCATGGTTGTGCCAATGGAAACGGAAGGCTGTTTTGAGACTACAGATTCATGTACCCAAGCAATATTGCCTGCGGATGTTTTCACTTTATACCACAAATCTCCTGTTGAATCCTTCGCTGTTTCAAACGCAGTCAGCTCCGCTCCTTTTGTTGCCTGATCGATGACAGAGTGGCTTAAGGAAGGGCCGCTTCGCATGTTGGCTACATCAACACTTACATATAGTTTTAAGTTAATAGCCTGATTGGCACTTGCGCTTTTAGCAGGGATCCAGCCAGCAAGGCTTGAGTTCACTTCTACCCGCAGCCAAGCTTCGCCGCTGGAGTGAACAAAGTGATCAAGTACTTTTACCTTTTGATTTAGTGACAATTTGCCAACGGACTGATAAGAAGATGTAGCACCTCTTCGCACATCTAAAGAATTTACCTGGCTATAGACATAGCTTCCTATTGCAGGCAGATCCGGGGTTTCTGGTGCAGGCGGCAAAGAGCCAGCCTGAAATGCATTTTCTTTAATCCATCCTTGAACAGATCCTAAGTCAGCACGATACCATATTTCTCCATTAGCATTCTTGAAAGAATCAATAATATTTACTTTCTGATTCTTTTCTACATAGGTAACTACACTATAAGAATCTGTAGCGCCTTTTCGGACAGGTGCTTTATCAATCATGACCGTTTTTGTTCCAGTCTCAGGGGCAGGCGGAAGTGTGACAGCCTGAAAAGCAGTCTCTTTAATCCAACCTTGAACAGACCCTAAGTCAGCACGATACCATACCTCGCCATTAGCATTTTTAAATGTGTCAATAATCGTCACGGATTGATTCTTATTTACATATGTAATAATGCTATAAGAGTCGGTTGCTCCTTTACGGACAGGAGCTTTGTCAATCTGAACGGTTTTTGTTTCTTTGACAGGCGCAGGAGGTTTGACTTCTGCATCAGCCTTTAGGTAGTCTTCTATAATCCATCCTTTTATCGCACCTGATTCAATGCGGTACCAGAGTTCTCCGCTGCTATTCTTGAAACTATCAATCACTTTAACAGATGTTCCTTTTGATAGTTTGGCAATAGCTTCATAGGAAGTGGTAGCTCCCTTTCGTACGTTGACATTATCTCCGGTTATGATAGCCTGCTTACCGATCTGAATCCCGGAATCGCCAGTGCTTTGAGCTGTAAAACTGGATGCTAATCCCCAGCCTTTATTGGTGCCCAAATCTACCCGGTACCAAAGTTCTCCGGATGAATTAGTAAATTCATCGATGACGGTGACTGTTTTACCGGTTGATAAAGATGTAACCAGGGGATAAGATGTGGTCGCACCTGACCTAATCTCCACCTTTTGGCCTACAAGCATATTGGCAGGAAGATCTAACTCTTCCGCATTCACGAGGACAGGGAACAGAGCTGCAGTAGCAAGAACCGAAGATGCCAGAAATTTTTTCATGTTTTTCCCTCCGTCGACAAAATTTTGGGTTCTTTACCTATTCTAGCGAAAATTGTCAATTCTTCCAACCCGTATGTAGAAAAGATAGTCCAAAATACCTGTAGAAAATAATGGTAAAAAAAAGAAGAGTACACATTGAGTGTACTCTTCTGTCAATATTTAATACTCATCTTCCTGCTGGTCGGTTTGCCATGATTCTTCCTCAGCTGTATAGCTATCTGTACTGTTGCCCAGAGTGTCATTAAGTTCATAGCTTAGTTCAGAAATGGAATCTTCATCAGGAATGTAATAATATACATCATCGATATATTCATCGTAGCCTTTTAAGGTTAGATTCTCGATGTTTGTATTTTTGATTTTAGAATAAAGCTTGACGAAACTTGCAAATTTAGAAGGCGGGATGTTTGTTTTCACATTTGCCCCTAAGTCCCCCATGATATCGTCGATCTTTGTAATCGTACTGAAAGATGTTCCTTTATTGACAATGGCTTTAATCACCTGCTGCTGGCGTTCATTTCTTCCCATGTCGCCTTTTGGATCTGTTTTTCTCATCCTTACATATGCCAGAGCTTCATTCCCGTTAAGCTCCATATTGCCTTCGCGAAAAGTCTTCCATTTTAAGCTATCGGTCAGCTGTGCTTTGAAGGTAAATGGAACATCGACATCAATTCCGCCTAACGTATCGACAATATCCTCAAAGCCATCAAAGTTTGTTGTAATATAATAATCAATTGGAACATCGAGCAGTTCATTCACTGTAGTAATTGTTGACTCAATGCCTCCGTTGCTGTAGGAATGGGTGATTTTTGTATTATATCCGACTTCCGGCACGTAAGTTCTTGTGTCCCGCGGGATACTCAGCATTTTTACTTCTTCAGTTTGAGGATTTACGGTGACGAGCATCAAGACATCGGATCTTTCGCCGCCTTCCTGATCTTCAATCCCCACTAATAGAATGTTAAAAGGATCCTTGGAGATTTCCACTTCCTCGGTCCGGTGATTTTCAATTTTATCACTGTCCAGCTCCTGATATATTTCACTTGTTGCTTTATTGGCACTATAGATAAGATCGTATGCCAGGAATGTCCCTCCGCCAATAATCGTCAGAAAGAGGGCAAGTACTATGACACGCCAGAAGCGTTTTCTTCTAATCTTTCGTTTTCTTGATCTCGAAACAGACATTATATCCCTACTTTATCATTGGTTTGGAAAGGAATTATATTTCATGCAATAGTATATTTTACCGAATTTTTATTCCTTCGTAAATAAGTGTTGAGAATATTATTTTTCCTCTTCTAAATATAGCAGTTCTCCCTGCGAAATTTCCGCCTGGCCATTGGTTAATTCAGTGATCCATTCAGAAAAACTTTCTGTTTGGCCTTCTTCCACATAGGTCAGTATTTCAACCCGATCTAAGTATAGAATTTCCTTAAGTGTATAAATGGAAGACCGAAGTTCGTTTTCTAGCTTTCCGAGCCATGTATAATCTGCTTTTGCATGCATGATGCGCATCAGTTTTCTTTCAACGATCCCGACAGCATTAATTCCATCGGAAGCTGCTTTTCCATAAGCGCGGATCAGGCCGCCTGCACCTAATTTTATTCCGCCGAAGTATCTGGTTATGACAACAGCTGTATCTTTAAGCTGTTTTTTTTTCAAAACTTCCAATATGGGAACACCTGCTGTCCCGCTGGGTTCCCCATCATCATTTGCTTTTTGAATCTGATCATTTTCGCCAATTAAATAGGCGGAGCAATTATGTGTGGCGTTCCAATGCTTTTTTTTGATTTCCTGAAGGAAATTTTGGGCTTCCGCTTCAGTTTCTGTTCGTGCTATATGAGCAATGAACCTTGATTTTTGAATAATGATCTCATGTTCACCTGTACTTTTGACTGTTAAATAACGGGGCAGCACTTCTGCAGCTCCTTTCAATTACATTATGAAGAGAAATACATGTTTCATTATAAAACGACAATAATCGATAAATTTAGATTTCAAGTGATTGTAATGAAACTTTAATATAGGTAACTTTTAGAGATGGTATAATAGGAAATATTCTCATAGGGAATTCTCTTTAATGAATTACTGCCGGATATAATATAGGAAAAAGGTTTACCATCAATATATATAGGATATAAGACATGGGTGAGAAAAACAAGATTGAGTCTTTTTATCGATTTTTTGCCTTTTTGGCATGATTTTCATGATGCCCATATAGTATCCTTTCCTATTACAAGCTACAATATATGGCAGATATAATAGATGCTGGAGGACTTGCTTCCATTTGGAGGTTCCATATGAATATTAAGAAGTTTGATACAAAAACCCTTGATCTTATTTTGCAAAAGATGGTAGACACTGTAGGGACGAGTAAGGATGAGATATTCAGAATCGGCGAGCAATGCCGCAGAGACTATGAAACCCTTACTGAAGAGCTAAGAGAAGTTAAGCAAATGGTGATAAAGACGATTGATGAAGGTGACAAACTGGAGGTTCAAACTAAGTTTGCCCGCAAGCGTTTATCAGAAGTCAGCATGCATTTCAAGAACTACACCGAATCTGAGGTTCGGGATGCCTACGAGAAGGCACACCAGCTGCAAATGGATTTGTCTATGAACCGGCAGCTGGAAAAACAGCTGCGTGATCGCAGAGATGATATTGAGAGAAGGCTGCTCGGTGTTGGTGAAACAATTGAGAGAGCAGAAGCGCTTGTTTCACAGATTTCTGTAGTAATGAGCTATCTCACAAGTGACCTGAAGCAAATGGGTGAAATTATAGAAGATGCAAAGATCAAGCAGGAATTTGGCTTGAAAATAATTGAGGCTCAGGAAGAAGAACGAAAAAGGCTATCCAGGGAAATCCATGATGGTCCAGCCCAAATGATGGCCAATGTCATGATGAGATCCGATTTGATTGAACGGGTATATAAAGAAAGGGGCGGGGATGAGGCAATCACAGAAATCAAAAGCCTCAAAAAAATGGTCAGAAGTGCCTTGTACGAGGTGCGGAGGATCATTTATGACTTGCGTCCAATGGCACTTGATGATTTGGGATTAGTGCCTACCCTCAAAAAATACCTGCAGACAATCGAAGAATATCACAGCACTGTCAAAATCAGGTTTTCCAATCTTGGAGAAGAAAAGAGGCTTCCAGCCCAGTATGAGGTCGCACTTTTCAGGCTGATTCAGGAATCTGTTACAAATGCACTGAAGCATTCAGAGGCCGCCGAGATTATTGTGAAATTGGAGATTAATAAGGCAAGGGTAGCCGTTATCATCAAAGATAACGGCAGAGGATTTGATATCCGGGAAAGAAAGACTGAGTCCTTTGGGATTATTGGGATGAGAGAGAGAGTTGAGCTTCTTGAGGGACAGCTTTCCATCGATTCCAAACCGGGAAAAGGCACGGTTGTCATTATCCAGGTACCTTTGAACTTGTAGAAATTATAAATAGAGAAAACATTTAACCGGAGAATTTGGGAGGCGAAGCAATTGACTACAAAGATTGTCATAATTGATGACCATCAATTGTTCAGAGAAGGGGTAAAACGCATCTTAGATTTTGAAAGATCATTTGATGTAGTAGCAGAAGGTGATGATGGGGCTGAAGCTATCTCATTGGTGGAAGATTATAATCCTGATGTTGTCATCATGGACATTAACATGCCTAATGTGAATGGTGTGGAAGCAACTCGCCAATTAATTGAAAAGCATCCTGATTCAAAGGTCATCATCCTTTCCATCCATGATGATGAGAATTACGTTACACATGCGCTGAAAACAGGTGCCAGCGGATACCTGCTGAAAGAAATGGATGCTGATGCATTAGTTGAGGCAGTAAAAGTTGTGGCTGATGGAGGGTCCTACCTGCATCCGAAGGTTACGCATAATCTTGTTAACGAATACCGCCGCTTATCAGCTGTTGGCGCAGGAAGCAGCAGCGGCTACTCATCACAAATCGAAATCCGACGTCCGCTTCACCTGCTGACACGCCGTGAATGCGAAGTCCTTCAGCTGCTTGCTGATGGAAAAAGCAACCGTGGAATTGGCGAGGCTCTTTATATCAGTGAAAAAACTGTTAAGAACCATGTCAGCAACATTCTGCAGAAGATGAATGTAAATGACCGTACACAAGCCGTAGTAGTAGCGATTAAGAATGGCTGGGTTGAAGTGAGATAGGTGACAGGCACCACCCGAATTTTGTCGAAAAGCACGCAGATGGTTTTAACGCCATTGCGTGCTTTTTTATTTTATCAGAGCAGCAGCCGCAATTTGAAAGATGGTCTTTGTATCGGAAGATCTCTTTTTAGCATGATTGACCATTAGAACAAGCTCCTCAAGTTCTTGTGGGGATGCGCTGTCGATGAGCCAAGAAGCAAGTTCTGTTCCGCTAAGAGAGTGGTTTATGTTTGGAACTTTAATAATTTTGTATTTGCTTAACTCGCTATTAAGTATGTGGTGAAGTGTATCAAGATTATATTTACTGGAGTTGGGCTTGCTTGTAAAAGAAGTGTTGTTTTTCAATTGTTACAGCTCCTTTACGAAATGAAGACGCAAAAGGAATTTTACCATATACATCATCCTTGTTTGAATGTGAATATATACCAGTTTTACAACATGGGCACAATGGAGCACTTATCATGCTTTGCTAAACTTAATGCATTTTCCATCGCTATCATTTAAAATGGAACATGAACATACAGTAGAGAAAAAATATAAGGATGGTAACTCTATTTATGAAAACGGCTGTTGTAACGGATAGTACAGCATATATTCCCAAGGATTTAAGAGAAAAGTTAAATATACATATGATTCCGCTGAGTGTGATTTTCGGCAGCGAAACCTACCAGGAAGAAGTGGAAATTACGGCATCAGACTTTTATGAAGAAGTGAAGCATAAAGAGCTTCCGAAGACTTCTCAGCCCCCGGTGGGCGAGTTTGCCGAGCTGTTTGAGAAATTATCGAAAGAGTATGATGCAGTAATCTCGATTCATCTGTCGAGCGGCATCAGCGGCACGTTTCAGGGAGCAGTTACTGCTGGCAGCATGGTTGAGAGGATTCAGGTTTTCCCGTTTGATTCCGAAATCAGCTGTATGGTGCAGGGCTTTTATGTCATTGAAGCGGCTGAACTTGCCTCTGCCGGTAAAGGGCCACAGGAAATCGTGGAACGTCTTGAGGAGATGAAGAAGAGCATTCGCGCATATTTCATGGTGGATGATTTATCACATCTTCAGCGCGGGGGCCGCTTGTCCAGCGCACAGGCATTGATTGGCAGCCTGCTCCAGGTGAAGCCGCTGCTTCATTTTGAGGATAAGAAAATTGTTCCGTTTGAAAAAATTCGCACCCGTAAAAAAGCGATGAAGCGGATGGTTGATTTGTTTTGGGACGATGTGAAAAGCGGGGAGCCGTTTCAGGCGGTAATTATCCATGCAAATCGTGAAGAAGAAGCACGCGAGTGGAAGGCTGAGCTTGAGTCGGAGTATCCAAATGTTGAGTTTATGGTCAGCTACTTTGGCCCGGTCATTGGAACCCATTTGGGTGAAGGTGCTATGGGGTTTGGCTGGGTGAAGAAGTAAGAATTTTGTTTGGTTGCGTCATTCTTGAGGGAGTGGCGCAGATTTTTTTTGGAAGGGGTGATGTGGATGTAGTGTTTTGCAAATAAATCCAGGATTCCTGCAAATAGAATGTTTGATTTTGCAAATAGCGGGCTTAAATCTGCAAATAAAACCGCGAATTTGCAAATAAAACCACAAAACATGCAAAAAAATTAGCATTGAGGTGATCCTTTGAAATTTAATCGAAAAATGACTCCATATTTAAATGATTTTCCTCCAGAAAGCCTCCCGATATCCTCCATTGAAACCATTCCAGAGCCGCCACTCAACGAAAACTATTCATATAACAAAGAACTCCAGCAAGTCCTCTACGGAAAACAGCTTCTATTCGAAAACCTTCCGCATTCAATTGAAGAAATCCATCCGCACTATGAAAATGGCTATATTACTTACCGAAAAGGGGTAATTAAAACCAAAAGCAAGACAGTTTGTGCCAGGTGCGGCAATAAAGATCGTTCATTGTTCGCAAGTTTTACCTGTGCCAGATGCGGTGAGAAAGAATGTACCTACTGCCGGAAATGTATCATGATGGGGCGGGTCAGTGAATGCACTCCTCTCATCGGATGGTGCGGACCTGAGCCTGACTGGGAGCTAACTGAGAATCCTCTGGTATGGGCAGGGACCCTTTCACCAGGGCAGCAGATTGCCTCCGTTCAGGTAAAGAAGGCTTTAATCGAAAATAAGGAGCTCCTAGTTTGGGCTGTCTGCGGTGCAGGAAAAACAGAAGTTCTGTTTGAAGGAATCAATGCTGCGCTTGCCTCCGGTAAAAGAGTGTGCATTGCCACTCCAAGAACAGATGTTGTTTTGGAGCTTGGTCCGCGGCTTAAGGGAGTCTTTCCTGGCATCACGATTGCTGTCCTATACGGCGGCAGTGAAGACCGCCACCTCCAGGCCCCCATAACCATCGCCACCACCCATCAGCTTCTCCGTTTTTACAAGGCTTTTGACACCGTGATCCTGGATGAAGTCGACGCTTTTCCTTACACTGCTGATGAGAGCCTCCAATATGCCGTCCGCCAGTCCCGCAAAGAGAACTCCTCGATGATTTATCTAACTGCGACGCCTAATCAAAAATGGCAAAAGGAATGCCGGAGCGGAAAAAGAAACTTTGTAACTATCCCGGCTAGATATCATCGTCATCCATTGCCTGTACCGTCTTTCAAATGGTGTGGAAATTGGGAGAAATCCCTAAGGAAAGACAAACTCCCGTCGGCAGTTAGCCAATGGATCAAGAAAAGGCTCGATAACCAGAAGCAGTGCCTGCTCTTCCTTCCGAAAATCGATAAAATGGAAAAAGTCCTCACCATCCTTCGTAAAACCTATCCTAAAATCCAAGCTGTCCACGCAGAAGACCCTGACCGAACAGACAAAGTTCAAATGATGCGCAATAAGGAAATCCCCATGCTTTTAACAACGACCATCCTGGAAAGAGGGGTTACCTTCCCTAATATTGATGTAGCAGTACTCGGAGCAGAAGACCGCATTTTTACAGAAAGCGCTCTTGTTCAAATAGCTGGCAGGGTTGGCAGAAGCGCTCAATTCCCTAGTGGAGATATCACCTTTTTCCACTACGGCAAAACCGAAAGCATGGTCAAGGCTCAAAAACAAATTCTTAAAATGAACTCCGAAGCCAAAAGGAAAGGACTGATCGACTATTAACTGTTACTGTTTAATCTGCCATGAAGAAATTCTCTCTCCTGTCAGCTGGTCGACTCTCTGGTCGCGGCCAAAAGATAATCATTTGTGCAAGGGATGTATCGATAAACTCCCATTTATCATAGGCGAGACATGCCAAAAATGCAGCCGCCCCTTCAGCTCCTTAGATCCGCAATTTCGAAAACGGAATCTATGCGCAGATTGTCTAAGGTGGAACCGGGATACAGAATGGTCAGGGCTGCTTGTGAAAAACGATTCTCTCTTCCTATACGATGACTTTTTGAAAGAAACAATAGCCCGATATAAATTCCGGGGCGATTATATTTTAGCGAGAGTTTTCTCAGCATTCATAAGAGAAAAGCTGAAAGCTCTGGAATTCGACTATCTCGTCCCCATTCCTCTAAGTCCTGAAAGGCTTTATGAACGAGGCTTTAATCAGTCTGCTGCACTCATTCATGAAGCAGGCTTTACAGCGACAGAAATGCTTCAGAGGGTACATTCTGAAAAGCAGTCCAAGAAATCGCGTCAGGAGCGGATTCATCACAGCCAGGTCTTCCAGCCTCTTAATGCAGATATTGAAAACAAGGTGATCCTTTTAATTGATGATATATATACAACCGGATCAACTTTATATCATGCAGCGAAAGTTTTGAAAGATAGAGGAGCTGCATCAGTTCGTTCATTTACATTGGCAAGAGGATAGTGTTTGGGAAAAATTACAAATTAATATTTTTGAATTTGATAGTTATTAGGAAAATACTCCTATGTTAAAATATTCTAGTCCAGGCAAATTTTATAGATGTGTAAGACACCAGCTGCTGTCTTAAAGCAGGGTATCTGCCGTGGCGACACAGAAATAACTTTTTCAGTTGCCTTTTTGTTGGGAAAGGATGTTTTGAAGTGGACGAATTAAACTCGAAGGAAAATGATATCAAAACAAAGGATATGACTGACTATTACATCCAGCAAATGGAATTGACTAAAATAAAGAATAATCTCAACCAGGCTCAGAAGATCGCTAACATTGGAAGCCTGGAATACGATGTGAAAAACGATAAGGGGTTTTGGTCTGATCAGCTGTTTCGGATTTTTGGCCTAAAGCCTCAAAAGGACTTTTTTCCAGATTATAAAATGTATTTGAGTTACCTCCATCAGGAGGATCGCCCGGCTTTTGAAATTCAGTTTAAAAGACTGTTAAAGGAAAAGGACAGTGTGGATCTGATATGCCGGATAACCAGGCAGGATGGTGAGGAGCGTTATATTCACCATCGTGCGGATTATTTTGCGGAAGAAAGTGGATCAGCTAAAATCATTGCAACGATTCAGGATATAACTGAAAAACGGCGCATAGAAGAAAAGCTCTATGAAAACGAGCGGCGAATTGGGCAAATATATGAAAATCTTGAAGTAGGGATTTATTCTGCAGATCTTATTGAGAAGAAGGTTATTCATTTCTCGAGGGGAGTGGAAGGGATTTTCGGCTATTCAGCCGAGGAGTTCATTGCCGATTTCGATTTGTGGAACAATGTGATTCATCCGGATGATCTTCAGGGGGTAGAAGCAGAACGGGCGAAAATACTGAATGGGAATAGCATCCGCTATCAATATCGGATTGTTCATAAATCCGGTGAGGTTAGATGGGTTAATGATCACAGTATTCCGTACCTGAATGATAAAGGTGAGCTTATCCGGGTTGATGGATTTGTAACAGATATAACAGAACAAAAATGGCTTGAAAAGAGAATGAGGCGTATGGCTTTTTATGATCATTTGACCGATCTGCCGAACCGCCGGTACTTTGATCAGAAACTCCAAGACCTTATTGAAGAAGATTCACAGCAGAATTTCGCCGTCTTGTTTTTTGATCTGGAGCGATTAAAGCAGATTAATGATACATTTGGACACTCTTCAGGAGATGAACTGCTTAGGCTTGTTTCACATAGAATTAAGGAGAAGCTAAATTCAGTCTGTTTTTCAGCAAGAATTTCCGGTGATCAATTTGCGGTTATTATGGAATATATCCAGGAAAAAGAGGATCCTGCAAAATTAGCAGATACCATTAATCAAATTTTTTCTGAATCATTTCTTATCGACAGCTTTGAGCTTAATATTACCCCATCTATAGGCATAAGTTTATATCCGGATAATGGGATCACAGCTGATGAATTGATCAGAAATACGGAATCCTCCCTGTACCATGCCAAGCAGAAGGGGAATAATAGATTTCAGGTTTACCATCCCTCCATGGATATTGAATCTTATAAGCTATTTACCCTGGAACAGGATATGAGAAAAGCAATTCAACATGATGAGTTTTTTCTTGAATACCAGCCAAGAGTAGATACGAAGACCGGCAAAATAGTAAGTGCCGAAGCTTTATTAAGGTGGAATCATCCTGAATGGGGCAGAGTTTCCCCGCTGGAATTTATACCGGTAGCTGAGGAATCCGGATTAATTATTAATATAGGTGAGTACGTAATTAGGAAGGTATGCAGGCAGCTATACTCCTGGAAAGAAAAAGGTTTTACCGTTGTTCCGATATCCGTAAATATCTCTCCGCTGAGCTTTTTGAAAAATAGTCTTGTTCCGACAATTATGGAAGCGCTGGAAGAAAACCATCTGGATGCGTCACTGTTGGAAATAGAATTGACGGAATCTTCCCTAATCAACTATTCCGAGAACGTGATTGCAGTGCTTAAAGAATTGGGTGAATTGGGAGTGAAAATTGCACTGGATGACTTTGGGACCGGCTATTCCTCCATTACCCAGTTAAAAAAATATAAATTCGATATTCTGAAGATCGATAAAACCTTTATCCAGGCAATGGATACAAATGCGGAGGATGCCATCATTACAGCAAATCTGATCCGGCTGGCCCATGGACTGAATATGAAGGTGGTAGCAGAAGGCGTAGAGACCTTTGAACAGTTCTATTCCTTAAGAAAAAATGAATGTGACCAAATACAGGGGTATCTTTTCAGCAAGCCGGTTCCGCCTTCCGCCTTTGAGCAGAAACTGTTAATTGGCACCTTGAAGCCGCGAAATGTAAAGGAAGACAATGTGTTCAAAGGTTTGCGGAAGTATGTCCGGATCGAGTTTCCCTATCCGCTGGAAGCAGAAATGACCATCTTAGAGCTTAACAGCAAGCCTGTCAAAATGGGCAGTACCAAAATCTTGATTGAAGATATGAGTGCAGGCGGAGTAAAATTTGTATCAAAAATGAAACTCCCTGTGAGAAAGGATATCATTCTATTAATTGAAACTAGGCTATTAGGAGAGGTCCTATCCTTTACCGGGACGATTGTCCGAAAAGATGAAATATCGGATACTCTGACTAATTATGGCTTTCAATTTATTATTGAAGAGGGACCGCGAGCTGAATTGGCGAAGATGCTTGATACTCTGCAAATACAGCTTGAGCAAAACCCATCCGTCCCCGAATCCCGATTCATAGAAACAGCCAGCAGCCAGCTGTATTTCGAATAATATTTTTCTATAATTATCCTATTCTTCAAGCTATAATAGTTTCATTACAAACTGAGAGAGGGAGAATCGTATGGCTGAGTTATCGAACTGCCCGAAATGTGGTGCCATTTTTGTTAAAAACCAGTTCCGCGATGTATGCCAGGAGTGCTGGAAGGAAGAAGAAAAGGCCTATGAGACGGTTTACCAGTTTATCCGGAAGAGGGAGAATCGGACTGCAACCATCATTCAGGTTGTTGAAGCAACCGGGGTAGAGGAAGATTTAATTTTAAAGTTTATCCGTACTGGAAAATTGAAGCTGGCTCAATTTCCGAACCTGGGTTACCCTTGTGAAAAGTGCGGGGTCAGCATTCGGGAAGGCAAGGTCTGCAGGAGCTGTGCAGGAGAGCTGAGAAAAGATCTCCAGCAGTTTACCTCTGAAGAAGAACGAAGAAAAGAAGCAGCTCAACGAGAAAAACATGGCACTTATTTTGCCGTCAATGAAAAAATCAATAGACGTTTCTAAGCTATGTGACTCAGTCACATAGCTTTTTCTATAGGCTTATGGATGTATTTTTTGCCAAAGTTAAATTAACATTTAAAGAAACTGCACTTATAGCCGATAATAGATATAGGTTAAATCGACCGGAAAGAAAGTGAGGGGTACACATGAAAATCAATAACTTTGGTCCTTCAGGCGTGAACCCATACAAACGCCAAATGAACAAGCTTGAAAATACAGGCAAAACAGCCAGAACGGCATCAGATAAAATCGAAATCAGCTCTACTGCAAAGGAAATGCAGCAGGTATCACAGCTGAGTGAAAACCGCAAAGCCAAGGTAGAAGAGCTTAAGATTCAGGTAGAGAACGGCACCTATAAAATCAATCCAAAAGAAGTCGCAAAAAGCATCGCTGATTTTTATACGAAAAAATAATGAGGAGGGAATGGCATGTCAGCCGAAGCACTTACCGCATCCATGGAAAAACTGCATAAGCTTCATAAAAGCCTTTATGAACTTGCAGTTAAAAAGACAGATATGATTAAAACCGGCGACATGGACGCCCTGAATCAGATGCTGAAGGATGAGCAGACGCATATTGCGGCTATCGGCCGATTGGATAAAGAGCGGGAAAAGGCAGCGAAGCTGATTGCGCCTGCACTGGAAAGCCCTACAGTATCAGATTGTTTATCTATCCTTTCTCAGCCTGATCGTCTCAAGCTGGAGACCATCACGAAAGAGCTTGCTGAGCTGGTATATGAACTGAAAGAACAGAATTTCCTAAACCAGCAGCTTGTTCATCAATCCCTTCAGTTTGTAAATGTATCTATTAATCTTTTAAGGCCGCAGCCTGAAACGATGAACTATGGCCCGCCTGCCAAAAAGAATTTAGCAAAAATAAATCCAGGAATTTTCAACTCGAAAGTGTAGCAGAACGGAGGAACCAACATGCGTTCAACTTTCATGGGACTCGAAACAGCCCGCAGTGGCATGTTTACCCAGCAAAGTGCTTTATATACAACCGGACATAATATCTCAAATGCGAATACGCCGGGTTATAGCCGCCAGCGGATAAACTTTAATCAGACTACTCCTTATCCATCAATAGGAATGAACAGCCCACAGCTCCCTGGACAAATGGGTACAGGGGTTGAAGGCGGCAGTATCCAGCGGATTAGAGAATCATTTCTTGATGCCCAATACAGGACTGAAAGCACTAAAATGGGCTATTACGGTGCTATGAGTGAATCTCTAACTAAAATGGAAGAAATCATGAACGAACCTTCAGAAAATGGCTTGCACAGCACTCTGGAGAAGTTCTGGAATGCACTTCAGGACCTTTCAAGCCATACTGAGAATACGGGTGCCAGAGATGTAGTGGCAGCAACTGGCCAAATGGTTGCGGACACTCTAAATTACTATCATAATTCACTCACTAGAGTTCAAGAGGATATTGGAAGCCAAGTTGACGTAAAAGTAGATGCTATAAATGCAATTGTTTCTCAGATTAATCACCTTAATAAGCAAATTGCAGAGGTTGAGCCGCATGGATACCTGCCAAATGACATGTATGATGAACGTGACCTCCTTGTAGATAATCTATCAAAGCTGGTCAATATAAAAGTAACAAATGTGATTCCTAACAATTATGGAAATGCGAAATCCATTTCAGATGGTTTGTATAATATTGAAATGGTCCAGCAGGATGGAAGATCGTATGCTCCGCCAGTAAACCTTATTTCAGTTACAAAAGGGTCTGGAATCATTGGAACCAGTGAGGTTAAATTAGAGAAAAATAATGACGGTTTGATAACTGGATTAAAAGTTGGGAACAGCCAAGTGAACGATTTAAGTAATCTTTCAGGGGAATTAGCGGGGCTTATTAAAAGCTTTGGCTACGAATCAGGCGGGGAGCCTAAGGGGATTTATCCGGAAATGCTGGATAAATTAAACCGTATGACTGAAGCTTTTGCTAAAGAATTTAATAAGATTCATAGAGACGGTTATGCACTGGGTGCAGATGAAAATACCCCATCTGGTTTAGACTTTTTTATCTTTACCGAAGGCAAAGCTGCACAATCAATTAAGGTTAATCAAGATCTGCTAGATGATTCTTCTAAAATTGCAGCAGGAGCAGTAAGCGGCGCTTCAGGAGATAATGGCAATGCTCAGCTTCTGGCGGAACTAAGAAAGAAAAGCTTCAGTGATTATTCGTCTTTAAATCCTGGAGAAAAGGATAAACTAAATGGAAACCTTGATTCCTATTACTCCGGCATCATTGGTCGCTTGGGAGTTGACTCTCAAAGCGCTAAAAAGGACCTGAGAAATTCCTCCATACTTGCTGACTCAGTTGAACAAAACAGGCAATCCGTCAGTGCCGTGTCATTAGATGAAGAAATGACCAATATGATTAAATTCCAACATGCGTATAACGCTTCAGCCAGAAATATAACTGTGGTTGATGAAATGCTCGATAAGATTATCAACGGCATGGGCGTCGTAGGCAGATAAAGGGTGAAATAAAGTGCGCGTAACTCAATCAATGCTATCAAATAACATGCTTCGAAATTTAAGCAACAGCTATAGCCGACTGGACAAGCTGCAGGATCAAATTTCTACCCAGAAGAAATTTACCAAGCCTTCCGATGATCCAGTTGCTGCGATGATGGGGATGAACTATCGTACTGACTTAAACCGAATTGAGCAGTACACCCGCAATATTGGGGAAGTAAGAAACTGGGTTGACAGTACGGATGATGCTTTGGATAAAGGCGTTCTCGCACTGCAAAGAATTCGAGAACTTACACTTCAAGCCAGCAATGGCACTTTGGAGGGAGACCAGCGAAAAGCTGTTGCTGAGGAAATTAAACAGCTTAAGGAGCATCTGCATAATATCGGGGATACTCAAGTTGGCGGAAAGTATATTTTTAACGGGAATCAGACAAATGTACGGCCATCTGAATCAGGCTTTCAGAGTGGAACCATCGAGCTTGAAGTATTCTCAGGAATCAAAATTCCTGTCAATACGGAAGGAAAAGCTTTGTTTGGGGACATGCTCAGTGAAGAAGGAGATATCCAAAAGCTAATCACAGCTCTTGAAACGAATGATCCTGCGGTTGGAGATATGCTTGAAAACATTGATAAGAACATAGATAATTTCTTGTCTGCACGTGCTCTGATTGGAGCCAAGCAGAACCGTGTCGATTTGATGGAGGACCGACTTTCCCAGCAGGAAGTGTTCTCAACCAGAATTCTATCGGATAATGAAGATATTGATATGGAAAAAGCGATTATTGAGCTCACTACCCAAGAAAGTATCCATCGTGCCGCCCTTAGTGTTGGGGCAAGAATCATTCAGCCGACACTGACAGACTTTTTAAGATAATCAATGAAAAGCTATCCATGGGTGATAGCTTTTTTTCATAAGAGAGGTGCTTATCATGAACCTTCCGCAGATTAGACTGGAATCCAATTTTATCAAAATGGGTTTAAGGATAGAAAATCCAGTACAGGAGATCGAACAGCCCCCTGCCATCCAATATATCCAGCAGCCAAAGGCCATCCTGGAAATTGAAACAATCCCAGGAAAGCTGACGATCGACCAGACCAAGGCACGAGAGGACGTCGACCTTAAAAGTGTCAGCAGAAGAATAGAAGAGTTTGCCCAAAACGGGTTCCAGGATTGGCTAAAAGGAATGGAGAGAAGGGCTGTACAGGGAACAGAGCTCATGAAAATTGAAAACGGCGGTAATCCAATCGCTTATCAGGCCAGGGAAAGCAGTGAAGGTCCTCGTAAACAGTTTAATATTGGCTGGGTACCGTCTCATAATAGTGTAAAAATCCAATACGAACCAGCCAAAGTCAACATCGAAGCTCAGACGCAAAAGCCGAAGATTGAAGTTGAGATCAGAAAGCCGGTACATACTTATATGCCTGGAAAAGTAAGCACAGAAATTCTTGAGAAAAACAGCCTGAATATTGATTTTATCAATCTAACAAGATAGCAATGAGGTGAAAAGATGAATATCCAAACAAAGTTTCATGGTGAGCAGGAAATAAAAAAGGACGATATTATTAGTTTTCCATCCGGCATCCCGGGCTTTTTAGAGGAGAAGGAGTTTTATATTCTCCCTCTTGAAGGGACAGATTTATTCGTGCTGCAATCAGTAAAAACACCTGAGGTGGCTTTTATTGTGACCGATCCATTTGTTCTGTTTCCACAATATGAGTTTGATTTGCCAGAAGAGGCATTAGAAAAATTAGAAATCCAATCAGATAAAGATGTGGCTACCTTTACGATTTTGACAGTAAAGGATCCATTTGAGGAAACAACCGCTAACCTGCAGGCTCCATTAGTCATTAACCATACGAAAAAACTGGGCAAGCAAGTCATTCTTAATCAAACACCTTACCAGACAAAGCATAAAATCATGACACCTCAAGAACAGGGGGAGAGATAATGCTTGTACTTACAAGGAGACTTAAAGAATCGATTATGGTTGGTGACGATATTGAAATCTCTATTCTCTCTATAGTCGGTGACCAGGTAAAGCTAGGCATCAATGCGCCGAAAAATGTTGATATACATAGGAAGGAAATATATATTTCCATTCAGCAGGAGAACAGTAGTGCAACTGAAACAGACGCTAGCGCAATTGAAGGTTTGAGCAGCTTTTTAAAAAGCAATAAAAAATTTTTCCAAACCATTAAACACCTGTCAAAATAAGTCGATATAACCATTGTAAAGCTGAACAGCAAAGAGGCGGCCGACTTTTGCTGGTTGGTAAACAAACCACATGGATGTGGGACATATCTCAAGGAGGAAGTAAATAATGAGAATTAATCATAATATTGCGGCGTTGAATACTTATCGTCAGTTGAATAGTGCTTCAGGCGCTCAATCAAAATCTATGGAGAAATTATCTTCAGGTCTTCGTATTAACCGTGCTGGTGACGACGCTGCTGGATTAGCAATCTCTGAAAAAATGCGTGCTCAGGTTCGTGGTTTAGACCAAGCTTCTAAAAACTCTCAAGATGGTATCTCAATGATTCAAACTGCTGAGGGTGCATTAAACGAAACACATGACATTCTTCAACGTATGCGTGAACTTGCTACACAAGCAGCTAACGATACTAATGTTGGTGTTGACCGTTCTGAAATTCAAAAAGAAATCAATCAATTATCTTCTGAAATTAATCGTGTAGGTAATACTACTGAGTTCAATACACAGAGTCTTTTAAAAGGTGACGGGAAGGTAGACCTTAAGACAACTGGACTAAGCGATGTTGCTGGAAAATTAACAACTGGTACTGATGCAACAACTACTCAAGCTACTCAAACTACTACTCTAACTGCAGCAGCTGAAGCAGGAGATACAGCAACCTTTACTTTAAATGGTGTTGACTTGACAGTGACATTTACAGCTAGTGCTTCAAATGGTACTGCTGCTGGAGATAATCAAGGGTATAATGTTACCGGAACATCTGCAGACGTAGCTATCGATGCTAGTCCTGGAACTGCTAATGCAGCAGCAGGAATAAGAGATGCTCTTCAAAAAATGATTGATGAGAATGATCAACTAAAAGGAAATTATGAGGTTTCGGGTACTGGCGATGATATTACAATCAAAGCTGTAAAAGGTGGTGCTTTTGATGGTGCTGCTGGAGTAATTGGAGCTGCTTCACTATCTGCTAATGATACAGATGGAGACGCTACTGGCGGTATTGCTAATTCAGGTGGAGCTGCTAACAATGGTACAAATGTTGCAGCTGTAAAAGCTACAAAAGAAATTAATTTTGATTCTCTTGTAGGTGCAGACGCTGCTACGACTGATGCTAATATTAAAAAATTAGTTGAAACTGGTTTAACAATTAATGGTAAACAAGTTGAGTTCTACAATGCTAATGATGGTGCTTACACTGGCGATGCGATTGGTGTTAACATCAGTACTGCATTAGCAGCTGGAACTAATGAAGAAAAAGTTGATGAACTTGTTAAAAACATTGCTCAACAAGTTGCAAAGAATATTGATGGTGTTGAATTAACTCAAAAAGGAACTACATCAGGTGATACTGCTCAAGTTTTAGTAATAAGTGCAGCTGAAGGTGGAGTTGCTGGTAATAACATTGAAGTTAAAGATGGTGGAGTTCAAGAAGACTTTAAAGCTACCTTCCAAGTAGGTGCTAATAAAAACCAAAGCTTCACAATTGATATCAAAGACATGCGTTCTGATGCATTAGGTATCACTGGTAAAGCGGGAGAAGCTGGCTTCACAGCTACAAACACTGTAACTGACGGTACAAGCAGTAATACACAAGAAGCAGCTCTTGATGTTTCAACTCACGAAAGTGCATCTGCAGCAATCAAAACTATCAATGATGCAATTGAAAAAGTATCATCTGAGCGTTCTAAACTTGGTGCATTCCAAAACCGTTTAGAGCATACTATCAACAACTTGAACACATCTTCTGAAAACCTAACTGCTGCGGAATCTCGTATCCGTGATGTAGATATGGCGAAAGAAATGATGAATCAAACGAAGAATTCTATTCTTTCCCAAGCAGCACAAGCAATGTTGGCACAAGCTAATCAACAACCACAAGGGGTTTTACAGCTTCTTCGTTAATATTAGAACATTTGAAAGAGACTCTAGCTTTGCTAGGGTCTTTTTTAATATGTCCAAGTAGTTTAGAAACTTCCTTACCTCCTCCTTAACAATTCTAAGATTATACCGATATAAAAAATAAAGTAGTTATTCTATTTAGGTAGGAGATTATAATGATAGAGCGAATATCATCTCAAAATACTTCTCTTACAACTAGATCAGTACATACAGATGAACATTTAAGCAAGTTCCGGGCTAAAGAAATAAATAAAGAAATCTCATATCAGCCAAAACTAAGTGACCAAGTAAGGAAAGAACAGCTAACAGATGTAGTCGATAGCATGAACGAGTTCTTACAAGCTTCTCACACCTCATTAAAGTTTGTTCTTCATGAAGAGTTAAATGAATATTACGTAACATTAGTTGATGACATAACCCAGGAAGTCGTAAAAGAAATCCCATCAAAGAAAATGCTTGATATGTATGCCGCAATGACAGAATTTGTTGGCTTAATGGTAGATAAGAAGATTTAAAGGAGGAATTCCATTGGTTAGAATCGGAGGTCTGGCGAGCGGGATGGATATTGACCAGCTTGTCTCAGATCTAATGAAGGCAGAACGGATGCCTCTTGATAAATTAAAACAGAAGAAACAAGTGTTAGAATGGCAGCGTGATGATTACCGTGCAATGAATTCATTACTATTGGACTTTAGAAGTGAATTGACGCAGATGAAGCTGACTACACGTTATCGCTCGCGTCTGACAACTTCTTCAAATGAAGCAATGGTAACCGCCACAGCAAGCGGTGCAGCCAGCCAGTCTTCCTACTCGATTTCGAAAGTAACACAGCTGGCGAGTGCTGAGACTCGAGTAAACGGTGGCAGTATTTCTGCGGATGGGAAGTCCATAGACCCAAGCAAAAGCCTATATGCACAGGAAAACAGTTTTATGTATAAAGGCAATCATACAGATTCAAATGGAAACACTGTCGCGAGTGCTTGGAAAAATGGTGCTGTATTAAGGAAAAATATTGATGTGACCGATCCAGATGCCATTAGTTTCGGAGATATGTCCAAAGTGGACCTAAGTGAACTTAGCTCCTGGAGTGTAAAGGTTAATGGGGTAGGGTTTAATGCGCTGAGTGAGGCAGAATTGAGTGCGGCGAACCGTCCCTTAAAAGAGAATGAAGTGCTGGTAAAAGAAGATGGCACCCTGCAATTCGGCAAGGAACCTGCAAAGGGAAGTGTCATTAAGATTGATTATGTGGCTACTGAACGGTCGGGTTCACACGCTATTTCAAGCAGCACTTCCTCCATTCAATTGGCACAAGGTGCCTTGAACGAAGTGAAAAGCATTAAGATCAAGGAAACAGCGTCCGGAACGACCACTGAAAAAACTTTTTCTATGGGTAATATCGTGGATGGAGAAAGAGAAGTACTCGATGATGCCAATAAAGTGGTAGGCACCCTTAACTATGAAACAGGAAAAATCACGTTTAATTCTGATATGCAAAAGCCGGCAGAGGGATCTAGTACATCGATGAGCCTGGAGATTACATATGATCACAAATACACTGCTTTTTCAGTCGATACCTCAACTTCCAAAGGAGAGCGTCATGATTCCTTCCTTATCTCAGGCAGTGAGTCTCTGAATAATGTCATCAGTAAAGTCAACGCTTCAGGCGCTGGTGTCAACATGTTCTTTGACAGTGCTACTGGCCAAATGACGATGACCCGCACAGAGACGGGTGATTTTAATAAAGGCGGGGCTGAAATCACGACAAGCGGCAGCTTTCTTAATGATATTCTGCGCTTTAAAGGGGCTGCGGTCAAAGAAGAAGGAAGAAATGCAGAATTCGTGATTAACGGTCTGGCTACGAATCGGAGCTCAAACACGTTTGAAGTAAACGGTGTAACCTTTACTCTTAAGCAGACGTTTGAAGATCAGCCTGTCAGCATCAATATCAGCAATGATTCCACAAAGGTTTTTGACAATATCAAGGCATTTGTGGATAAATACAATGAAATGATTGATAAAATCCAGAAAAAAACGGGTGAAGAGCGCTATAGAAGCTACACCCCATTAACCGATGAACAGCGTGAGCAGCTATCGGACAAGCAGCAGGAGCAATGGGAAGAGCGGGCTAAAAGTGGTCTCTTGCGCAAGGATTCTACGCTTCAGTCTGTTTTATCGGGGATGCGGATGAACTTTTACCAGCCCGTATCGAATGATCTGGTTTCTCCGCTTTATAATCAGCTGGCCAGTATCGGCATTAAAACGACCAGCAATTATTTAGAAGGCGGTAAGCTTGAAATTGATGAAGCCGCACTGAAAAAGGCAATCGAAGATGATCCTGTGTCTGTTGAGAATCTTTTTAGGGGGGAAGGACAGACAGATGGGCAGAGAGGGATTGCCCACAGGCTTTATGATACCGTAAACGCTGCTATGGATAAATTGAAGACAAAAGCCGGAAACAGCTTTTCAACCAATCAGCAGTTCACCATTGGCAGGGAACTGAATGATGTAGGCAAGCGGATTGATAGCTTTGAAGATAAATTAAAGCAGGTTGAAGACCGCTACTGGCGCCAGTTCACCGCCATGGAAAAAGCAATTCAGCGGTCCAATGAGCAGTCCATGTTCCTCATGAACCAATTTGGCGGCATGTAATAAAAAGGAGTGTTACAAATGGCAGTAAGCAATCCATACCAATCTTATCAGCAAAACTCAGTGAATACAGCATCTCCTGGAGAGCTGACACTGATGCTATATAACGGCTGCCTGAAGTTCGTCCATCAGGCTAAAAAAGCCATAATGGACAATAACATTGAGGTGAAAAACACAAATATCCAGAAGGCGCAAAATATTATACAAGAGCTGATGGTTACGCTGAATATGGATGTAGAGGTATCTTCAAACATGATGGCTTTATATGATTATATGAACCGGAGGCTGATGGAAGCGAATGTCAAGAATGAGACAGCTATTCTTGATGAAGTCGAGGGTCTTGTAACCGAATTCCGCGACACATGGAAGGAAGTCATCCAGGTCAATCGTCAGAAGCAATTCTCCCAAGGCGGCACTGTGTAGTGAGTTCGGTTCAAAGTTTTTATGATTTAACCCTCGAATTAATCAAAACGCTGGAACATCCAAAGCTTGACCGTGATGCGAAAATGAATGATGTCGATATTCTTCTTGAAAAACGCCAGCAGGCAATAGCTGGCATGGCTCCTCCCTATTCAGAAACCGAAAAGGATCTGGGAGCCAGGCTGATCAGCCTCAATGCAAAAGTCACCCAGCTGATGACAAGGGAAAAGCTATTTATTCAAAAAGACATCAAAGACTTAAACGTTAAAAAAGAATCAACCGGAAAATATGCAAATCCCTATCAATCCATGGCAACGGACGGCATGTTTTATGATAAAAGAAAATAGGTGACTAACTTTGTTGACTCTGACCGAAGAGCAGTATATTTTTTTGAAGGAATACAGCGATTTATTATATACCATTGATGAGGCATTTGATTATATAGTAAAAAGCTTTAGCGATTTTAGCAAAACAGAGGGAGATCGGCTTCTTGGTGATGTTTTTCAGGCATTCCCTCAAGTCGCTTCAGCTCATGAACAGCTTAGCTATCTTGTTCAAGGCAATCAGACGATGCTAAAGGCTATTGCTGATATTAGTGCAGTAGCCGATCAGGCTGAACTCCTTATTCAGAACTTTGACGATCTTCCTGTTAGACAGGAGATCATTTCGAAAAAGCTCTATCCCGCATTTGCAGTGTGGCATAAAAATATTCAGCAGGAATTAAATCCATATATACAGTCCTAAATAGGATCAGGCTTAAATAGCCAGGAGGTGTTCCCTTGGATATCCCATTAATGTCCATGGTCTTATCTCATGGCCAGGTCCAGCAGCAGGCATCCATCTCAGTCATGAAGAAAGCCATGGATCAAGCGGAGGGAAATGCAGAATTTATTAATAAGATGATGAGCGGGTCCCAGATACAGTCCCTCCAGCACGCAGCCCAGCCCCACTTGGGCGGCAGTATTGATATAAAAAGATGAGCAGCAAAAGGAGCTGCTCGTTTTTTTATATACGTCACCAATTCGACAAATATTCTCAATCTTTTTACCAGTTTCAGCAGGAGTTTTTAGGGGTAAAATAGAAATATAAATACATAGTCTTAATATACTTTTAAGACTAGGCATTTCCTTTTCAGACATTACTGGTGATTTTCACAGTAAACGCTAATGAAAAGGCTGTCATTGTATAATGAGAAGGAGGAGTTCACGTATGAATTACAACATTCGTGGTGAAAACATTGAGGTAACTCCAGCAATTAGAGAGTACGTAGAGAAGAAAATTGCTAAGTTAGAAAGGTATTTTACTGAAACTCCTGATGCAAATGTACATGTAAACTTAAAAACGTATAACAATAACCGCTCTAAAGTGGAAGTAACGATTCCGATGCCGAATCTGGTTCTTCGGGCAGAGGAAGATCATGATGATATGTATGCAGCGATTGATCTGATTACAGATAAATTGGAGCGTCAAATCCGCAAGCATAAAACAAAAGTGAACCGCAAGTTCCGCGAAAAAGGCAATCTGACTGCTGTGTTTGCAGCATTGGAAAATGAGGCAGAGGTCCCTGAAGTGGAAGAAGATGATAACGACCTTGAAGTTGTCCGCCAAAAGAGCTTCGATTTGAAGCCGATGGACAGCGAAGAGGCGATCCTTCAAATGAACATGCTGGGCCATAGCTTCTACGTGTTCACGAATGCAGAGTCTAACTTAACCAATGTAGTGTACAAGCGTAAAGATGGCCGCTATGGTCTGATTGAAGCGCAATAATAAAACGTGAAAACCCCGCTGCTGAGGCGGGGTTTTCGTTTGTTTGGGTTCACTATTGAGCTATTTGCAGGAATTGGTCTGCTATTTGCAAATTCGCCGTTCTATTTGCAGATATCAGGCTCTATTTGCGAAAATTACTTTTCTATTTGCAGGTTTTCCCGACCTATTTGCAACGTCCACATCTTCGCTTAAAACGACACTGCCAAAACACGCGCCTAAACCGTAAACTTCTCCAATTCCCTCTCCATAACACCAGTCATTTCCTTCAGCTGTTCCACCTTCACCATAACCTGCTCAAACGCGCGAAGCTGTTCCTCTGTAGAAGCGGAGATTTCCTCCGTCCCGGCAGCCGTTTCTTCGGTTACCGCTGAAATGTTTTCCACAGCGCTAATGACCTGCTGGCTCATATCACTGGAGGTCTTCATGTCTTCAACCAATTTTTCCAAATGGCTGTGAATGCCGGAAACATGCTCCGAAATGGTTTCAAAAACTTGTTCCGTTTCACCCATCGATTGGGATTGCTCTTTTGAAAGGGCATGTCCCTGTTCGGTGGCATTGTAAATATTGCTGATTCCATTTTGGATGTTGCTGACCATCGAGGCGATCAGATCGGTTGCTTTTGAAGAAGAATCGGCGAGCTTCCGTACTTCTTCTGCCACAACCGCAAAGCCTTTACCGGCTTCACCGGCACGGGCTGCTTCGATCGCTGCATTTAAGGCCAGCAGATTGGTTTGATCCGCAATATCTTTAACGGTGATAGCTGCGCCTTCAATTTCCTTGGTGAACTGGGCAAATTCACTGACTGAACTTCTAATATGGTTAGACGAACTGGATATCTCTTCAGCAAGTCTCATTTGTTTTTCCAGGGACACTCTGCCCTGAGTAACAGATTCCAATGCCTGTGTACTTTGTGTAGCGCTCTTCGCACTCGACTGATGGACAGTTGAAAATTGCTCGCCCATCACGCTCATTAACTCAGCGGTTGCCTGAACGTCTTCAGAAATGGCCTGGCTGCCTCTCGCCAGTTCATCCGTTGAAACGGCAACCTGGCTGCTGCTTTCATTTAAGCTGTGCATATAAGAAGCCACATCCCCGGCAAATCCTTTTACATTTTGGCTGACTTCTTCAATGGATTGCACGGTTCCTTTTAGATTCACCACCATTTTTGAGAAAGCTTCCGTTAGTTTATCCACTTCATAGGGGCTGTTTTCTTTAAAAGAAAGCTGTGATAAGTCTGCTGTTAAATCGCCCTCTGAAATTTTCTCTGCTTTTTCCACAATCGCATTGATTGGTTTTGTAATCTTTCTGGCAGCCATCCATGAGAATATAGCCGATAACAAAATAAGCAGCACGCTTCCTATGAGGGAGGAATTCGTGATAAAGGCGATTTTCTGGCTGGTTTCCTGAAGAATCCCTTCATACCATTCATTTGTCCGTTTCTTCAGCAGGTGCATATCGTTTAAAATGCCGGAAATTCTTATGCTCTGGCGCTTGATTTCGGCTTTGTTTCCATTGTTGAAGGCTTCAGTCGAAACTTCCGATAGCTCTGCATATTTTCCTTCAATGCTTCCAATGATTTTTTTGTGCTCTGGAACGGCGGCAACTGAAGAAAGTGAAGCCAGGTTTTCCTGAACTTCTTTCATCATGGTTAGTGCCTGGTCTTTGTTGGCGTCACTGGAATTATAGGTGTAATTGGCAAGTGATTGGCTTGTCACTACCAGGCTTTGCTCCAGGTCCTTCACTTTCAGAAGAAGTTCCACATCATCTTTAGCGGAGCTTTGAATGTTTAATGTCTGGTATATGATAAAGCCTATCATGCTGACCGACAGTACGAGCGGGATCAGCGTGACAATAATAAGGCGGTTGCGTAATGTCATCTTGGGAGCTCCTTTATTTCTCAGCTTTTACTGTGATTTTTCCATTGATTATGTCTTCTGTTGCTTTTTTCAACGCAGATTGCTGCTCCTCTGTTAAGGAAATGACCCGGACTTCGGAAAGGCCGACACCGTTTTCTGCCAGTCCCCATTCATAGGAGGAAGCTTCGATTTTTCCGTTTTCCGTCAATTCCTTCGCCAGGTTAAAAACAGCAATGTCGATGTTTTTGACCATCGATGTGGCAACGGCTTTTTCCGCAACAAAATACTGGTCGGAATCGACACCGCCGGCAAGCACGCCTTTTTCTTCCGCTTTTTTCAGTGCGCCAAAACCGGTGAATCCCGCAGCAGGGTAGATAAAATCTGCACCTGCAGCAATTTGCTTCTCAGCAATTTTCTCACCGAGAGCCGCATCTCCAAAGTTCCCGGCGTATTCTGTTAATACTTCAATTTTCGGATTGAAGTGCTTGGCACCTTGAATAAATCCATTTTCAAAATGGTGAATGACAGGGACATCGACACCGCCGATAAATCCCAGCTTGTCCGTTTTGCTTGTCATGGCAGCAAGCATCCCCACAAGGAAGCTTCCTTCATGCTCCTTAAAAGTAAGTGAGACCACATTTTCAAGCTCGGAAACAGCATCAATCAGCAAAAATTGCTTTTCGGGATATTTCTCAGCCGTTTTTTCAAGTGCTTCCTGTGCTGTGAAACCCAGTCCGATAATAAGGTCATGATCTTCTCTGACAAGCTCTTCAAGCGGCTTTTCAAAATTTCCGTCTGGAGCTTCTTTGTAATCAAACAGAATACCCAGCTCATCACGGGCTTTTTCCAGGCCCCGGAAGGCAGAGTCGTTGAAAGACTCATCTCCAAGTCCTGTGTCTGATAATAGAATGCCAATTTTATATTCTTTATTTTGGTTTTTACTTTGTTCAGAGGCAGAGCAGGCTGCCAGAAGTAAACTGAACAGAAGCAGAATAGTCAGTAGTTTTTTCAAAATAAACCTCCGTGTTGTCGTATTTCGCCTTACCTAATATCGGCAGAAAGGTGGAGGTTTTAAGTCTGAAGTCAGACCTTCCTCTAAAAAAAGCCAAATAAAAAAGCCTGCATATTCACAGGCTTCCAACATCATTCCTCCAGGACCTTATATTTTTCCTTTAGCGACTCCGGAGCCATTTTCACCATCTGCTGAAGGACAAACGATGTAATCACGATATCATCCGTAAATCCGAAAATCGACAGGAAGTCTGGCACAAGATCGAGCGGCAGTAGGATATAAAGAAGGCCGGCCGCAACCGGGAACAGCTTTTTGCCGGCTGATACCTCCCGTGAGAGAAAGTAATCCCTCAGGAAGGGAAGGAACTTCCAAAATTTTAATACAAACTTGATACGTTTGAAAAACTTCATTTAGTTCACCTATTTCTAGTTCATTCGCTGAATGGGAGCTGACACCTGAATGCGCGGCGGGTTTTTCACCTCAAGTGTGGCAGCTGACAGATAGCTTGTTTCAAGTATGCTTCAAAAAGTAAATAGAATTAGCCACTTTTGCAAAGTGTTCAATTAGGTATGAATCTCCTCTTTTTATAGTTTATATATGGTAAGAGGGGATATGCTACACTCGTTTCATCCTCCTTGGGATTGATTATCGAATAATCGTAATTTTATCCAGGTCGGCGCTTTTGACGCCTTCGTTAAAGATCAGCCTTGTTTTAAATTGAAAAATCCGGTCAGGTGCAGAGCAGGGAATGTCTTCAGGCAGCTGGAAGTTAAAGTCCATTTTGTTAGTTTCTTCTGATTCAATGACTTTGGTGGACAGAATGGTCGCTGTCCCGATCACTTCCTCCTTCTCTTCGTCAGGCGATGCCATGACCAGGTCACACTCAATCCGCTTAATCTGCTGATCAATGGTTCCTCCTTCAATCAGGAAGATTCCGCTCACATTTTCTCCTGGCGTATATTGAAGCTTTGGCAGCTGCAGATCAATTTTTGCAGAGCCTATTCCAAGCATTGACATGTATTTTCGTAAAATCAACAAAGATCTCTCCTCTAATTTTGTATAGGGGGGAAGCCTCGCTCACACCACAGTTTTCCTGTTTCCTTCTTTACGTGAAAATAACGATAAAGTTTCAAAGAATTTTCCTTCTACCTATTCCTCCATTTTATGAAGTAAAACATGCGGCGGTGCGGGCCTGTATAATAAGAAAAGCGGAGGTGCCTTGCTCACCCCCGACAAGCATAAGACGAGCCTTCCGGGAAGCGTCCTTTGCCTTAACTGGAAGGATTGGCTTATGACCTCGAGGGGGTAGGCACCGGAGCTAGACAAAAAAAGGGGCCTTTACCGCGGTGGTAAAGGCCCATAAATAAAGACCTCTACCGAATTTGGTAAAGGTCTTGCTAACAATTGTTTAGATTGCCAACAAAGCCGAGAGCATGTGCTCCGTAATGACGACTCTGCTGTAAAAGCTACTCCCCTTTAGGAGAAACTATTTAATTTATAGCTACATCATATTGGATTCTTAGATTTTTGTCAATATTCTTCCTTCCGTACTAGGAGACAGCTGTGATGCTTCTTCTTTCAGCAGTCCAGCCTATTAACAAAACAATCAGCGATGACGCAAACCCAATAAGGATACTGTTCGGTCCTTCATTGAAAAATAAAAATGTCCAGCCGGATAAAGTCCCAATCAGCACTGCGGCAGGCATCAGCATGCCTTTTTCCTTCCTGCTCCATAAGATCTGCAGGATAACCGGCAGCGCGGCCGCAAAAAAGACTCCGGAAATAAAGAATAAATCCAGTAAAGATATCGAGAATAAGTGGGCCCAAAATGGAATGGCCGCCACAAACAAAATCAGAATCCCCCACATATGCTTATTCAGCTTGAGGTCATTCCGGTCATAAAGAACATACAGCGAATGAATCTGTGATAGAAAAGTTTCGAAGAAGATAACCATTAAGATAAAAATGAGCAGAATCGTAATAGCGAAATGGTCGTATCTCAGGAAAATTTTTTCAAAGACGGAATAAAATTTTTGAAAGCCGCCTTTATAAATGGCCGATAAAGCAATCATCGAAAATGAAAAGGGGATGGTGCTCCAGATAAGACCAGTCATACTTAGACCGAGCCGCAGCTTTTCTCTTTTGCTTTTTAAAAGCATATTCCACATTTTCAGATCCAGCAGCAGATGCCCGAGCATGGCGATGGTAAAAGCCGTCAGCAGCAAGGGTAGCATATCCCATTCCACATAAAGCAGATACGGATGGTACAGGCGGATGCCATCGTATACGACTTCAATCCCTTCCAGCATATAAGCATGGACAAGAATCATGATCATGATTAAAAAGAGAATGCCCACTTTTAGCATGCTGAACCGGGTAAACCATTTTAACCGGAAAAAGATCGCTGCCAGAAACCCGAATAAAAAGAATAAACTCATCCCGACAGGAACCGGGGTGCCCAGTGGGAAAACGAGGATCCCTGCGGCAAAGCCCATAACGGACATGCCGAAAAAAATGGCCAGCAGAATGCCCCGCTTCATCCACTTTAAGGCAGGCTCCGACAAACGGCTTGCCATAATTCCGAGAAAAGATGAAGACTCTGCTGCAGACCGTACCCTTGCGATAATTGGAATAAGGGCCAAAAAGGCAATGGCGCCGGCAGCTGAAAAGCTGACAGTCCCGATAAAGCCGTAACGCAAAAAAGCTTCAGGTGCTGTAAAAACGGCATTGCCTGATGTCCATCTTGAGATAATGGCAATGCTCAGCAGCCCGAAGCCATATTGAACTGATTTGGATAGGTTTGTATTCATCAGTGCTGCTCCCTGTATTGCTTTGGTGTAATGTTCTCTTTTTTCTTAAATTGGCTTGAAAAATAATGAAGACTGTTAAAGCCGGTTTTTTCAGCGATCTCTGAAATGCTGTAATGGGTGGTAGACAGAAGGTGTTTAGCTTTTTCCAGCCTGTAAATGGTCAGGTAGTCAATAAGGGAAGTGCCAACTTCTTCGCTGAACCTGCGGCTTAAATAGGCTGGGCTTGCATGGACCCTGGCTGCAATATCCTGAAGGCCAATCCGCTGTTCATAGGACTCATGAATTTGATTTAAAGCCTCGTTTACCATTTTGGAATATTCCTTTTTGAAAATGGGAGTGGAGAACTTTTTCAGCGTTTCTTTTAATTCTTCTTCGATAATAGGCTTGGTCAGGTATTCGGAAACCCCCAGCTGAATGGACTTTTTGGCAAATTCAAAGTCCTGGTGGGCTGATAGAATGATGATTTGCAGATGGGGCTGGAGCTCTTTTAAATCTTTGACCAGTTCAAGCCCGGACTTGCCCGGCATCTCAATGTCCACAAAAGCCAGATGAAAGTAGTGTTCCTTGCTGATGGCAAGAGCCTGGCTGCTGTCATAGGCAAAGTGGAAATTCCATAAAGGAAATGCCGGCTTTAGAATATATTCAAGCTGTTCAATTACGATTGGTTCATCATCTATGCATAATACATTCATGCCTGCTCCTCCTGCTGGAATTCGACTTTTGGGAGTGTTATTTTCACAGTAGCTCCGTTTTGTTCATTTTTATAGATGTCCAAATTTGCCTTTTGAAACAGGAGATCGAGCCGCGTTTTAACATTGGAAAGACCCTGCCCTTTTGTCATCATGTCCTCGAATGAATGATCACCGATGCCAAGGCCGTTATCCTCGACATATAAAGTGATGTGGTCTTCGTGGCTTGCCGCTTTAATGGTGAGGGAAAGAGGTCCGGGTTTTTTCTCCAGTCCGTGCTTGAATGAGTTTTCCACAATCGTCTGAAGCAGGTAAGGAGGCACAAAGTGCTTCAATGCTTCTTCGTCTACATCCTCCGTAATGGTAAGGCGGTTATGAAACCGCAGCTCCTGTATTTTTAAATAATATCTGGTATACTCCCATTCTTTTTTTAACGGAATTAATTGCTCTTTTATCTGGTACTTGAATTTTAAAAACAGGGACAAGGTTTCCATTGCCTTGATCAGTGTTTCTATGCGGTTTAAGCGGGCGAGACCGAGCATCAGGTTAATGGTATTGAATAAAAAATGCGGGTGAATCTGCTGATTCAGCTGCATATATTTGCTTTCCTGCAGCGTATTTTCCAGAACCACCTGCTGCTTTTCGAAGGAAAGACTATCAATCTGTTTTTCAAAAGCCAGCACCATCATTAAGATAATGGCTCCGGCCATCGGCACAAATATGGAAAAAATCGCAAACAATGAAAAGGTCTCGTATGTAATGAGCATGGTCTTCACGCCTTAAAAGAATTTATAATAGTATAACATGTCAGATAACTGGTTAGTAAGTTAATTCGGGAAACGTAATAAAATGGAATTTTAGTTGAATGAAAGTTGTAAAGCAAAAAAGAGCGAAGCCATAAGGCATCGCCCAAAAGGGGGTTATTCCATAATATGAGATCAGCACTGTGGCTGGAACTCCTGTTATTTAAGAAATTGCCTCCGCATAATGGCAGGCGGCCTGATGTCCTTCTCCCAGACTCTTAAGCTCCGGATCGGACTGCCTGCACAAGTCGGTAGCCAGCGGACATCTTGTATGGAACCGGCAGCCGGCAGGAGGATCGATAGGGGACGGGACATCGCCCTTCAGGATGATACGTTCCTTTTTCTTTTTCCGGTTTGGCTCCGGAATGGCTGACAGCAGCGCCTGTGTATAAGGATGGCGCGGGTTGTCAAATAAGCTCTTTTTCTCAGCAATTTCAACTACTTTTCCCAGGTACATAACGATGATTCGGTCAGAGATATGGCGCACAACCCCAAGGTCATGAGAGATAAATAGATACGTTAAGCCATATTCCTTCTGCAGCTTTTTTAATAGATTCAGTACCTGTGCCTGAACGGAAACATCAAGTGCGGATACAGCCTCGTCACAGATGATCAGCTTCGGCTCCACCGCCAATGCGCGGGCAATGCCGATCCGCTGGCGCTGACCGCCGCTGAATTCGTGCGGATAGCGGTCAATATGCTCTTCCTTTAATCCAACCTGTTCTAAAAGTTCAATTGCCCGGCGCCTCCGATTCGCTTTCGGAACAACATTCAGGATCCCCATTGCTTCCTCAAGCGTCTGGCCAATGGATCTTCTTGGGTTAAGAGATGCGAACGGATCCTGGAAAATGACCTGCAAGTCTTTGCGGATCGAACGCATCTCCCGTTTTGATTTAGACAGCAAATTCGTTCCCTGAAAGATAACCTCCCCGCCAGTCGGCTCATCCAGGCGCAAAATCGCGCGTCCTGTCGTCGACTTTCCGCATCCGGATTCACCGACAATGCTGACGGTCTCCCCTTCATAAATCGTAAAGTTCACGCCATCAACCGCTTTTACATGATTGACGGTGCGGCCAAAAACGCCGCCTTTAATCGGGAAGTACTGCTGCAGGTCCTTAACTTGAAGGATTTCCTTTTCTTTAGTTAGCGTGGCTGACATCTGCTGCAACCTCCTTTGCTGCCGGCCCGTTCCATCTTTCCGAGTACATCCAGCAGCGGACTTTATCATCGTTATCAATCAATAAATCCGGTTCTTCCGTTCTGCACAAATCAGTGGCAAACGGGCATCTTGGTGCAAAGCTGCATCCTGGAGGAAGATTGTCCGGGCTTGGAACTGTACCAGGGATAGCCTCAAGTTCCTCCACGTCCCTGTCCACAGCCGGAATGCTTCTCAGCAAGCCCTGTGTGTAAGGGTGCTTTGGATTTTCAAAAAGGGAATCTACATCCGTATGCTCGACAATTTTTCCGCAATACATAACGGCGACACGGTCACAGGTTTCTGAAACCACACCCATATCATGCGTGATCATGATGACAGCCGTTCCAAGCTGCTCCTGCAGGTTCTTTAAAAGATCTAATATCTGCGCCTGAATCGTTACATCAAGAGCCGTAGTCGGCTCATCAGCAATCAGCAGCTCCGGCTTGCACGCCAATGCCATTGCAATCATGACACGCTGGCGCATGCCGCCGCTTAATTCATGGGGCTCCTGTTTGGCTCTTTTTTCAGGGGATGGAATACCGACTAAACGCAGCATTTCAACCGCCTTCTGCCAGGCTTCTTTTTTCGGCAGCTTTTGATGAATCCGGAAAGCTTCTGCAATCTGTTCACCGACAGAATACACAGGATTGAGTGAAGTCATCGGTTCCTGGAAGATCATCGAAATCTTATTTCCGCGCATTTGCCGCATGCCTTCCTCTGTTTCAGATAGCAGGTTTTTCCCTTTAAAATTGATTTCACCGTCCACGATCTTTCCCGGAGGCTCTGCAATCAGCCGCATGATGGAGAGAGAGGTGATGCTCTTTCCGCTCCCGGACTCTCCGACAATGCCGAGCGTTTCTCCTCTTTTTACATCAAAGTCTACGCCGTCGACTGCTTTAATGACTTTTTTGCCGGAGAAGAAATGAGTTTTTAAGTTTTTCACTTCCAGTATCGTTTCTTTATGTTCAGTTCCCATCATTCTGCTCCTCTCAATCGGGAATGGTTTTAGTTCAGTTCAACACGTTTATTCAGGAATCGGTAGGACAGGTCAACAAGCAGGTTGACGATGACAAACAATACCGATACGAATAAAATCGATCCCTGCACAAGCGGCAGGTCACGCATCCGGATGGCATCAATAATTAATCGGCCGACTCCATTTATGGCAAAGACGGATTCTGTTAAAACTGTTCCGCCGAGAAGGGCGCCAAACTGCAGGCCGACTACTGTAATAACCGGGATCAGTGCATTTTTTAACGCGTGCTTGTAAATGATTAGACGCTGACGTACACCCTTTGCCTTGGCAGTGCGGATATAGTCCTGACGGATGACTTCCAGCATGCTCGCACGTGTCATCCTGGCCACAATGGCTGCGCCGCCTGTTCCGAGTGTAATGGCCGGAAGGATGACATGGCTGAAGGTCCCCCAGCCGGCAACCGGAAACCATTGAAGTCCGACCGAAAAATAGATGATCAGCATCAGGCCGAGCCAGAAGTTCGGCAAGGATACGCCAAGAAGGGCAACCATCATTAAACCAACATCTGTAAAGCTGTTTTGCTTCGTTGCTGCAATGATTCCGAACAGTACACCCAAAACAATCGTAATCACAATGCTCCAGAATGCCAATTCAAGTGTGATTGGCAAACGGACGAGGATTTCGTCCAGAACAGGACGGCTTGTCCGTATGGATTCGCCAAAATCTCCTTTTACAACATCCCCAACATAACTCAGATATTGAACGGCAAGAGGCTGATCTAATCCGAGGTCATGGCGGATCGCTTCCACCTGCTCATCGGTTGCCCCTTCACCTGCCACTAGAACGGCGGGGTCACCGGGAACCATTTGCATGATGAGAAAAACCATAAGGGTAACGCCCAGCAGAACCGGGATCATTTGAACAAGCCTGCGCATCAGAAAGATAAACATGTGAGAACCTCCTTAATTTTTCATTCGCGGATCCAGTGCATCACGGAGTCCGTCTCCGAATAAGTTAAAGCCCAGAACGATCAGGGCAATGGCGATGCCCGGGAATAACGCGATGTGCGGCGCAGTGAACAGAAAATCACGGCCATCGCTCAGCATCGCACCCCATTCAGGTGTTGGCGGCTGTGCCCCCATTCCAAGGAAGGAAAGGCCTGCTACTGAAAGAATCGATGTCGCCAAGCGCAATGTTCCCTGTACGATAATTGGACTCATAATATTAGGCAGGATATGAACAAAAATAATTTTCAGGTCGCTTGCCCCTAAAACACGGATTGCATCGATATATTCCATTTTCTTAACGCTTAAAGTCGAGCCGCGGACAATACGGGCAAAAGTAGGGATCGAAAAAACACCGACAGCGATCATAACGTTTATAAGACTTGGCCCCAGTGCGCTGACAATGGCAAGTGCAAGCAGCAGTCCAGGAAATGCAAGCAGCACGTCAATGAAACGCATGATAATCGTATCCACCCAGCCTCCGTAGTAGCCGGAGATAATCCCCAGAACAATTCCAAATAATGCTCCGATGAAGACTGATACAAAGCCAACTGCCAGGGAAAGCTGTGAGCCGTATAAAATACGGCTGAAAATATCCCGGCCTTTATCATCAGTTCCCATAATATGGTCAGCTGATGGAGGCTGCAGTTTGTTCACAAGGTCAATTTCGTATGGATCATAAGGCGAGATAAGCGGTGCAAGGACAGCGAGAATAATGTAAATAAAAACAATGCTGCCGCCTACCAGCGACATTTTATTTTTGATAAGAGCTTTTGCCAGATCGGCTCCCTTGGCCTTCCTTTTGGAAACTGGCACAGGAGCTTTGGCTGTTTCTTGAGGATTTGCAATTGTGCTCATGTTTAGGTTCCTCCCCATGTGTCTTATTGGTTGAGAACTAATTTATCAAAATTATTAACTATTTTGTCTGAATTTTAAGATAAAGTAAAAAATTCGCAAAAACATGACAAAAAAACGAAAACATTGGCAAAAAATTTTTCCTATAATGAACACAACCTTTTCAATTGGGATGCAGAGCAAATGCCCGTCTCGGTTGAAATTCACACAGCACAGCAGAGATTTACATATTCTTTACATATTAATAGGGGGTGAAGGGATGAAACAAAGAGTTGAGAAGCTTAGAAAGAAAATGTCGGAAAATGGGTGGAAAGGGGTTTTTATTTACTCACCTGAAAACAGATACTATTTTTCCGGATACAAGGGGTCAGCAGGTGCTCTTTTAATAGAAGAGGATTCACAGAAGCTGTTTACAGATTTCCGATATGTGGACCAGGCGAAAGATCAGGCATCCGATTTCGAGGTGATCCAGCATCAGCAAAACCTGATTGAAATGGTTTGTGATTCTTTTTCTTCTACTATTAAGAATGGAACACTCGCCCTTGAACTTGGAGATGTTCCGGCATCTGTCTACTTGGAAATTCAAACAAGGCTTCCGGAAGCTGAGCTGGTGGATGTTACGTCCTCAACAAATGAAATCCGCATGATTAAAGATGAGGAAGAAATCGAAAACATGCGAAAAGGGATCGAGATTTGCGATCAGGCTTTCACACACATTTTGGATTTCATCCGTCCAGGCATAACCGAAAAGGATATCGGACTGGAACTTGAAATTTTTATGAAAAGACAGGGTGCCGAACGCATTAAGCCCAATCATGTGATTGCTTCAGGTCCGCGTTCCTGTCTTCCTCATGGACAGGCTACTGACCGGGTAATTGAGGTCGGGGATTTTGTCAAAATGGATTACGGTGCGATCGTAAACGGTTATTTCTCTGATTTTACAAGGACGGTTGTCGTTGGAGAGCCGTCTGAAAAGCAGGTGGAGATCTATAATATCGTCCGCCGGGCGCAGGAGGAATCCCTGAAGGCGATCGGACCTGGAAGAACGTGCAGAGAACTTGATGAAATCGGACGCGGCATTATCCGTGAAGCAGGCTATGGCGACAAATTTGGACACAGCCTGGGACATTCGCTGGGACTGGCCATCCATGAACAGCCTGCGATGAGAGCGACAGATGAGACCATTCTTCAGGAAGGGATGGTTATCACTGTTGAGCCGGGGATTTATATTCCTGGGTTTGGCGGAGTCAGAATAGAGGACCTGGTTGTCATTACAAACGATGGCCATGTGAATTTCACCAAATCAACAAAGGATTTGCAAGTGATATCCTATTAAACAGGGGGTAAAGAGGATGAAAATGAAAAGTTTTTGGCTGGGATTAGCCGCTGTAATTTTATTATTAGCCGGATGCTCCGGCGGCAGTGATCCGGGAAGCCTTGAATCTTCCAGCGGTGATTCCAATGCTTCAAATAAAGACCTGGTTATTGCTGTACTATCAGATGCGACTAAATTGGATCCGCATCTGGGCACAGATATTCCATCTGCGAATGTGTATCACGGTAAAATTTACGAAGGTCTTGTACAGCAGGATGAAAATATGGAAATCCAGCCTGCTCTTGCTACTGAATGGAAGCAGCTTGACGACCTAACATGGGAATTCAAGCTTCGTGAAGGAGTAAAATTCCATGACGGCACTGATTTTACAGCAGAAGCTGTTCAGAAAACAATTGAACGGGTACTGGCAGAAGAAACAGCTTCACCGCGTTCGAATCTTTTTGAAATGATTAAAGAGGTAAAAGTAGTCGATGATCACACCGTTCAATTGATTACAGATTATCCATATGCTCCACTATTGGCGAACCTTGCCCACTATGCAGCCGGCATCCTAAGCCCGACTGCCATTGAGTCAGGAGACAATCTCGGTCAAAACCCGGTTGGTACAGGCCCTTACAAGCTTGGCGAGTGGAAGCCTGGACAGGAAATCAAATTGACTGCGTTCGAAGATTACTGGGGCGACAAGCCTTCAATGGAAACAGTCACATATAAAGTAGTTCCTGAAGATTCTACCCGTATTGCCATGGTTGAAACAGGGGAAGCGCATATCGCAGAGCCTGTGCCTGTCACAGAAGTAGAGCGCATTGAAAACAGCGACAGCATGGAGCTTGTACGCAGTGAAGCGCTAGGTGTAGACTACATCGGCTTTAACGTTGAAAAAGAACCATTCAATAATGTTAAAGTGCGCCAGGCTATCAGCTATGCAATTGATACAGAAGCCATTGTAAAAGGCGTTTATAACAATGTTGGTACAGTTGCAACAGCTCCGATGGGACCTGCAATCTGGGGCCATAACCCGGATCTTGAAGGCTACAAATATGACCTTGAAAAAGCGAAGCAGCTATTAGCGGAAGCCGGTTACCCGGACGGCTTTAAAACAACCATCTGGACAAATGATAATAAAGCACGCATGGACGTGGCTGAGGTTGTTCAGTCTCAATTAAAGGGCATTGGCATTGAAGTTGAAACAAAAGTAGTGGAGTGGGGCGCATACCTTGAAGGTACAGCAAAAGGCGACCACGATATGTTTATCCTTGGGTGGTCCAACATGACCGGGGATGCGGATTACAACCAGTACTTCCTGTTCCACAGTGATGCACGAGGAAACCCTGGTAACCGTTCTTTTTACAGCAATCCGAAAGTGGATGAGCTGATCGACAAAGGACGCCAGGAAACGGATGAGCAAAAACGTCTTGAAATCTATGCCGAAGCTCAAAAAATTGAGATGGAAGAAGCGCCAATTGTCTTCCTTCGCAATGATGAAGACCTTGCAGTCATCGGCAGCAATGTCAAAGGCTTCTGGATGCATCCATCAGGATTGTACATGCTTGAAAAGGTTACGGTTGAATAAGAATGTGAACACAAAAAAAAGGAGCTGTAGCCATTTGGGTACGGCTCCTTTCATCGAAGATACTTCACGATCCGAAATTTTTATTGAATTAAAACATTAATAGTCTAATAATTTGCTATAATCAGAACTATAGAAGCGTAAATAATATTAGAGGTGAACTCCATGAACTTTGATTTCCACAACCACCCATACCCATCACAGCGAACGACCGTCATGGCCAATAACGGCATGGTGGCTACTTCCCAGCCGCTTGCGGCACAGGCTGGATTAGATATCATGAAAAAAGGCGGAAATGCCATAGATGCAGCCATTGCAGCAGCTGCTGCTCTTACAGTGGTTGAACCGACATCAAACGGGATCGGCGGCGACGCATTTGCACTGGTCTGGACGAAAGGGGAGCTTCATGGATTGAATGCAAGCGGCCCTGCACCAAAGTCCATTTCCATCGAAGCATTAAAGGAAAGAGGCATCGAAAAAATGCCGACGCACGGCTGGATGCCGGTAACGGTGCCTGGTGCTCCATCCGCGTGGGCTGAGCTTTCCAAGCGTTTCGGCAAGCTTCCGTTAAAGGATGTCCTTCAGCCAGCCATCGATTATGCTGAAAAAGGCTATCCTTTAACACCGATTCTCGGCAAGTACTGGCAGGTTGCTTATAAAAAGTTTAAGCAGATTCTGACTGATGACGAATTCCAGCATTGGTTTGAAACCTTTGCTCCAGATGGCAGGGCTCCTGAAATTGGCGAGATCTGGCGGTCTGAAGGGCATGCTGCCACTTTAAGAGCTATTGGCGAAACGGACGGCGAGAGCTTTTACCGCGGGGAAATTGCTGAAAAGATCGATGCCTTTTCAAAAAAATACAATGCATTCCTATCAAAGGAAGACCTCGCAGATTACAAGGCGGAATGGGTGGATCCCATCAAAGTTCATTACCGCGGATATGATGTCTGGGAAATCCCGCCGAACGGCCAGGGGCTCGTCGCTCTCTTGGGCTTAAATATCGCTAAAGGCTTTGAATTCCGCGATAAAGAAACGGTTGATACATATCACAAACAAATTGAAGCAATGAAGTTAGCTTTTACTGACGGAAAGGCATTTATTACGGATCCTGCGGAAATGAGAGTGACAGTTGAAGAATTGCTTTCAGAGGAGTACGGTGAATCCCGCCGCAGCGAGATTGCCGGCGAGGCTCTGACTCCACAGCCATACCAGCCGCCGCGAGGAGGTACCGTTTATCTGGCAACAGCCGACAGAGAAGGCAATATGGTATCCTTCATCCAAAGCAACTATATGGGCTTTGGATCCGGGCTCGTCGTTCCGGGAACGGGAATTGCTCTTCAGAATCGCGGACACGACTTCTCTCTTGATCCGGAGCACCATAATGCACTGAAGCCCGGCAAGAAAACGTACCACACAATTATCCCTGGATTCCTGACAAAAGACAGCGAAGCAGTTGGACCGTTTGGGGTGATGGGAGGCTATATGCAGCCGCAGGGGCATATGCAGGTGGTCATGAATACAGTGGATTTCCATTTGAATCCGCAGGCAGCCCTTGATGCGCCAAGATGGCAGTGGATTGAAGGGAAAAAGGTCCAGGTGGAACCGCACTTCCCTAATCATATTGCACAGGCTTTGGTGCGCAAAGGCCATCAAATCGAGGTAACCGTTGATACTGGCGGATTCGGCCGCGGCCAGATTATCTGGCGAGACCCTAAAACAGGCGTGCTTATGGGCGGAACGGAAGCACGCACAGATGGATCAATCGCCGCCTGGTAATAAAAAATAAGGAAGCAGCACGCATATAAGAGTAAAATAACCATATAAAAGGTACTGAGGAGCGGAAAAAATGGCCGCTCCTTCACCTGCTTTTTCCTGAGTTGAGTACCTTCAAATTGAAAAGAGGTGGTGGCATCATGAAGCAGGCTGACATCTTTATGGCTTTTTTCCGAGTGGGCATTCTGGGATATGGAGGCGGTCCGTCATCCATTCCGCTTGTCCATAAAGAAGTTGTTGATAAATATAAATGGATGGATACGGATGAATTTGGCGATGTACTGGCGCTCGGCAACGCACTCCCTGGTCCGATTGCCACAAAAATGGCCGGCTACATCGGCTATCGTGTTGGCGGGATTCTTGGCATGGTTAATGCGTTAGTGGCAACGATGGTTCCAACTATTGTCCTTATGATTATTCTTCTTACCGCGTTAAATACATTTAAAGACCAGCCTTGGGTAGCGGGCATGACAAAGGCAGTCGTTCCAGTAGTGGCAGTTATGCTGGCAACACTCACCTGGGACTTTGTTAAAAAGTCTTCGAAATCATCACTCGGCTGGGGCTGGACATTGCTTTTTGTTGCGGCAAGCCTGGTGCTTCTGGAATTTGTGAATATCCATCCGGCTATCATCATTTTTGTTTTGCTGGCAGCCGCTCTCCTGAAAAAGGATAAAGCTGAAAAAAATGAAGCGAAAAAGGAGAGGAATCTCGCATGATTTACGTTCAGATATTCTTGGCATTCTTCATTCCAGGGATTCTTGGATACGGCGGGGGACCAGCATCCATTCCGTTAGTTGAGAATGAAGTGGTCGATCATTATGGATGGCTCACAACAAATGAATTCAGTGAAATGCTGGCAATGGGCAATGCTCTGCCGGGACCGATTGCAACGAAAATGGCCGGCTATATTGGCTATGAACAGGGAGGAATCCTCGGAGCAATCGTGGGGGTATTCGCAACTGTAGCTCCATCGCTGATACTGATGATTACACTGCTCGGACTTCTTATGAAGTATAAGGAATCACCGCGCGTCAAGCGGATGACTACTTATATCCGGCCAGTTATCGCGGTTTTGCTTGGCATCATGACGTATGATTTCTTTTTCTCAGCTTACGAGGGTGTCGGGATCCTGCAGACACTTTTCATCGGACTGCTTAGCTTTTTCCTGATGGAAAGGCTTAAAGTCCATCCGGCTTATGTTATCGCCGGAGCGCTCGTTTACGGGGGGCTTGTTTTAGGATAGGGGAGGATTTTTTATATGACATTTTCCATCGTTGGATATGATCCAAAGGAAAAAGAATGGGGAATCGCAGTTCAATCGAAATTTCTCGGCGTTGGTACAGTAGTGCCATTTGCAAAAGCAGGTATCGGAGCCGTTGCGACTCAGTCCTACGCGAATACTTCATATGGACCGTGTGCATTGCAATTGATGGAAGAAGGTAAAACGGCTGAGGAAGCACTTGAAATCATTACCAAAGATGATCCTGAAAAAGAGCTCCGTCAGGTCGGACTGCTGGATGCCATGGGGAACCCGGCAACGTTCACAGGGGATGGCTGCTATAATTGGGCTGGAGGAATAACCGGACCTCACTTTGCCGCGCAGGGCAACATCCTAGTGGATGAAAAAACCGTTCAGGCAATGGGCCAGACTTTTATCAGCACGGACGGCTCTCTGGCTGAGCGCTTGCTTGCCGCCTTGAATGCAGGCCAGGCAGCCGGCGGTGACAGCCGCGGACAGCAATCCGCAGCCCTTCTTGTAGTGAAAGAAGCTGGCGGATACGGAGGGTTTAACGACCGCTACATAGACTTGCGGGTCGATGACCATCCGGAGCCGATTACTGAATTGATTCGAATTTATCATCTGCAGCAGCTGTATTTTGCGCCGTCAAAGGCTGAAAGGGTTGCGGCAATTGAAGGTGAGATAAAAGAGGAGCTTGTCCGGGAATTAACTCGGCTCGATTATTTAGAGGCTGGTCAGGGTCATGAACATCTTATGAAAGCATTAACTGCCTTTATTCATACCGAAAATTTCGAAGCCCGCGAGCAGGTAGCGGGGAAAATTGATTTGGATGTCTTGGCGTATATGAAAAATAAGTGAAAATGGAAAAGCGGAGAGTGGAGCTCTTCGTTTTTTTTTGGTTTTACTATGTGCATGCTGGAAAGCTGTTAGGACGGGAACTGACCGATATATTGGAAAACTGACCGATAAAAAGGAAAATGTGACCGATATAACTGGAAAGTGACCGATAAAATAAAATACTGACCGATAAAAGTGATGTAGTGACCGAAATCAGCTAACTCAATTCAAAAAAGCACGCAATCCCGGCTTCCTAAACCTGCCAAATGTTTAAATCCGCTTGTTTAATGCCTAAACTGCTGATAAATGTTAGGATAGTAGAGTTAAACGAATTTGGTAGGAGAGATTTATAAAATGTCAACAGTAAAAGTAAGCAGAAATGAACCGTGCCCATGCGGGAGCGGAAAAAAATATAAAAAGTGCTGCGGCAGCAAAGATGCAGTTTCAATTAAGGATGTTTTGAATCACGAAGTTCTTGAGCTACAAAAGGAAGTAAGGGCCTATGCGCTTACTCATTTTGCAGATGACATAAAAGAAGATTTCATGGATCTTCTTGATATCCTTGAAGACATTGAACCTGAGGAAAAAGAGTTTTATGAATTTGTACACTCTTTTTGGTACATTCTTTTTGGAACGCTGGAAGATATGGACTCTATTATGGATGAGTTTATTCATGCAAAATTACCGGCCGTTGCCCGTCCGCGCTTAAAAAACATTTTAAAATCGTGGACAGACAGTAAAGCGGCAACTGGGATACTAACCGAGGTGTCTGAAGATAAAGCAGCCATTAAAGATTGCCTGACCGGGAAGGTTTACAATATCCCCCTATTTGGTGATATGGATGTTCATGAAGGAAACTTTGCCTTTGCCATGCTTCTTCCTTATGGAGAAGAGTATGTGGCGTTTCCGGCCATTTTCGATCTGCCAGGAGAAAATGCTGCACAGTTTGCAGACTACATTCAGTATTCATTTGAAGATGCAAAATACGATGATCCTGAAGAATACCTGGCTGAATACTTTGTTGATCTCATGAATGACACACCCAAATCATTAGCAGTGCCAGCTATTGATAATTTCGATTGGCCAACCAAGGGTGCAGAGCAGGTTGCGGATATGTTCCGTGTCGACATGATCAAAGCTGGGGAAGAACCATGGCTCATCGGGATGGGGATTTCACTCTGGATGGAGTATCTGACAAAAACCGGCAAACAGGTCAAAAAGCCTGACAACTATGTTGCAGGTCTTCGATACCTAGTGAGTACGATAGCGCCTACAAAGGAAAATCTCACTCAGAAGGAATTTGGAGAGAAATACGGAATCAATGCGAACCGTGTCTCCACTTATTATGGTGAAATTTATGATGCTGTTGAGAAAACCATTATTGAACTGATTGAATCGTCGAATTCATAAAAAGGAGAGCATTTTTGCTCTCTCTTTTTTTTGGAGAGAATGTGGTTCTGGCGCGGACTGACCGATATTTTGTAAAACTGACCGATATAACGGAAATCTGACCGATATATCCAGAAAGTAACCGATAAACCTAAATTTTGACCGATAAACCTGGCAAAAGTGACCGATATACTTACTCTATATTGAAAATGAATCAAAAAGCAGGAAAATTTGCATCCGTAAACGAATTCTATCTTCAAACCTAAAAAGGAGTGCTGCTTTTGATTGAAAAAGACCGATTTATCCCCATCAGAATACAAAAAAATCACGCATTGCTGAAGAGAATTGCGAAAAATCATCCAAAGCGGTTAGTTATCGAATCAGAACAAACCAGGAGAATAGCAGGATATAAAGGCGAGCAGGCAATTGACTTCCACTTAAGTAAACTGCCGGAAAAAGAGTTTTTAATCTTCCATGACCTTCGTCTCTCAAGTGGGAAGCATTTTTTTCAGATAGACACGCTCATCTTACATCCCGCTTTTGCTTTAATTTTAGAAGTGAAAAACTATGGCGGAACCTTATACTTCGATCCTGATTTCAATCAATTAATCCAAACAAATACTAAAGGAGAAGTCAAAGGCTATCCAAATCCGATAGAGCAAGCCAGAGTACAATGTTCTGAAATGGAAAAATGGCTGTTGAAACGCAATATCAATATTCCCGTTGAGTTTTTCATCATCAGCAGCAAACCCTCTACCATTCTTAAAACCGCTCCAGGCCACGTGAAAATGCTCCAAAGTGTCCTTCATGTTCAATTCCTTTTGAAAAGTATTGAGAAAATAAAGGCCGCTCATAAAAAAGAAGTCCTATCACCAAAACATATGAAGAAAATCTCCCGCTCTCTTCTAAAAGAACATACCCCAAAAAGTTTTGATATCCTAAAGCATTACGAAATCTCAACATCCGAAATACAAACAGGCGTCATCTGCAGAGTTTGTTCATCATATCCCATGAAGCGCCATTATGGGACTTGGTTTTGTACCAAATGTCAAACCAAAGAGAAAAATGCTCACATTTCAGCTCTTATGGACTTATTCCTTCTCAACAATGATTCTCCATTGAATAATAGACAAATCTGCAGTTTTCTTCACATTTCTTCAGGAGATATAGCCAAAAAACTTCTTTCAGCAAGCAAACTGCGGTGTTCCGGTTCAAAAAAAGGTAGAGTGTATTTACCGAAACCAGACTATCAGCAAATTAAGGATCTGGAATAGCCCGCATGTGGCATAAGTTGTCACCCCCCTCCCAAAGTGGTAATATTAATAAGAAATAATGTGAATTTTCATGGGAGGATTCCGCCGAAAAGAAGCGAATCTTTAACTACCTATGCTTAAATAGACTTTGAATTTAGATATGCATAGTTCCGGCGCCTTGAGTCATCAACAGGGCACTTGTGCTGTCATATCCAACATAAAGGAGCGTTTTTATGCTTGGGATTTTAAATAAAGTGTTTGATCAAAATAAACGCGAAATAAAACGTCTCACCAGAATGGCAGAACAAATTGAAGCACTTGCATCTGATATGGAAAAATTATCGGACGAGCAGCTGCGCGAGAAAACGGAAGAATTCAAAGCCCGCTACCAAAAGGGCGAAACCGTCGATGATATGCTGACTGAAGCCTTTGCGGTTGTCCGCGAAGCAGCAAAGCGCGTTCTTGGCTTATATCCTTATCCGGTTCAGTTAATGGGGGGGATTTCCCTTCATGACGGAAATATTTCAGAGATGAAAACCGGTGAAGGTAAAACCCTGACTGCAACGATGCCGGTTTACCTCAATGCCCTAACAGGCAAGGGTGTCCACGTAGTTACAGTCAACGAATACCTTGCGAGCCGTGATGCCACTGAAATGGGCCAGCTCTACGAATTCCTGGGCCTGACTGTCGGCTTGAACTTAAATGGGCTTTCCAAAGAAGAAAAACAGGCAGCATATGCTGCCGATATCACATACAGCACAAACAACGAGCTTGGGTTCGATTACCTTCGCGATAACATGGTTCTCTACAAAGAGCAGAAGGTTCAGCGCCCGCTGCACTATGCCGTAATTGATGAAGTGGACTCCATCCTCATTGATGAAGCACGTACACCGCTGATCATTTCAGGTTCAGCACAAAAGTCCACTCAGCTTTATATCCAGGCTAATGCCTTTGTCAGCCGCCTGAAAAAAGATGAAGACTTCACATATGATGAAAAAACAAAGGGTGTGCAGCTGACAGAAGAAGGGATGACTAAAGCAGAGAAGGCTTTTGGAATCGATAACCTTTTTGACATTTCTCATGTTGCACTTAACCACCATATTACACAGGCATTAAAGGCACATTCCAGCATGCATCTGGATGTCGATTATGTTGTGCAGGAAGGCGAAATCGTCATCGTTGACCAATTTACCGGCCGTCTGATGAAGGGCCGCCGCTACAGTGATGGACTCCACCAGGCCATCGAAGCTAAGGAAGGCCTGGAAATCCAGAACGAAAGCATGACACTTGCAACGATCACATTCCAGAACTATTTCCGTATGTATGAAAAGCTTGCCGGTATGACTGGTACGGCGAAAACGGAAGAAGAGGAATTCCGCAATATCTACAATATGAACGTTATTGTGATTCCGACAAACCGTCCGATCGCCCGTGATGACCGTCCTGATTTAATTTATGCAACAATGGATGGAAAATTCCGTGCGGTTGTGGAAGATATTGCTGATCGCCACAAAAAAGGACAGCCTGTGCTAGTCGGTACAGTGGCTATCGAAACATCAGAAATCATCTCTAAATACCTGAGCAAAAAAGGTGTTCCGCATAATGTTCTAAACGCGAAGAACCATGGACGTGAGGCGGAAATTATCCTGGATGCCGGTAAGCAGGGTGCTGTGACAATCGCGACTAACATGGCAGGGCGCGGTACGGATATCAAGCTTGGAGAAGGCGTAAAGGAGCTTGGCGGCTTATGTGTTGTTGGTACAGAGCGTCATGAAAGCAGACGTATTGATAACCAGCTCCGCGGACGTTCCGGACGTCAGGGAGACCCGGGTGTCACGCAATTCTATCTTTCCATGGAAGATGAATTGATGCGCCGATTCGGTTCTGACAATATGAAATCGATGATGGAGCGCCTTGGAATGGATGACACTCAGCCGATTCAGAGTAAAATGGTTTCAAGAGCCGTTGAATCTGCGCAAAAACGCGTTGAGGGCAACAACTTTGATGCGCGTAAGCAGCTTCTTTCTTACGACGATGTTCTCCGTCAGCAGCGTGAAATTCTTTACGGTCAGCGTAACGAAGTTCTGGAGTCTGAGAACTTGAGAGAGATTGTTGAAAAGATGATTATGACCAGCATCCAGCGCAATGTGGAAGGGTATGCACCTGGACATGAAGACGAGGAAAACTGGAACCTGCAGGGCATCATTGACTATGTAAATGGAAACCTTCTAAATGAAGGCGACCTAACCGTTAATGATATCCGCGGCAAGGATACGGAGGAAATCGCCGAAACCATTTTTGCCAAGGTTAAAGAACGCTACAATGAAAAAGAGGAAATGCTGAGCCCTGAGCAAATGCGTGAATTTGAGAAAGTCATCGTGCTTCGTGCAGTTGACTCTAAATGGATGGATCACATTGACGCAATGGATCAGCTTCGCCAGGGAATCCACCTGCGTGCATATGGCCAGACAGATCCACTCCGCGAGTACCAGGGAGAAGGATTTGCGATGTTTGAAAACATGATTGCTTCCATCGAAGAGGATGTTGCAAAGTATATTATGAAAGCCGAAATCCGCAACAACCTCGAGCGTCAGGAAGTGGCCAAAGGCCAAGCCGTCAACCCGAAAGAAGACGGTGAAAAGGTTAAGAAAAAGCCTGTGGTCAAGCAGATGGACGTTGGACGCAACGACCCATGCATCTGCGGCAGCGGCAAGAAATATAAAAACTGCTGTGGTGCAGAATAGAAAAGCGGAAGCGCCTTGCCCACCCCCGACATCTCGAGGGGGTAGGCGCTGGAGCTAGACAGTTATCGACGTTAAAAATTTATTTCTCACTTAAAATAAACCAAGAGCCGGCAACAGTGCCGGCTTCTCTCTTTGGGGAAACTTTGAAGCCTTACCATGAAAGTATGGCTTTAATAGATAATCACGCTATAATATGAAAAAAATAATTTTTGAGGTGACCAAAATGGAATTAGCAGATATTCGCAATGAACTTGAAAAAACAGCTAAGATTTTAGCGGACTTTAGGGGGTCTCTTTGACTTAGAAAACAAAGAGGCGCGCATCGCTGAGCTTGATGATGTCATGCTGCAGCCCGGATTTTGGGATGACCAGCAGGCGGCACAGATTGTTATCAGTGAATCGAACTCACTGAAAGAACAGGTAGTTGAATTCCACGATTTATACGAAACGTTTGAGAATCTGGAATTAACTTATGAGCTGGTAAAAGAAGAGAGCGACGCAGAATTGCAGGCAGATCTAGAGGGAGAGCTCAAGGACTTAGTGAAGCGCCTGAACGATTTCGAGCTTCAGCTTCTTTTAAGCGAAGAATATGATAAGAACAATGCCATTCTTGAACTGCATCCGGGTGCAGGCGGAACCGAGTCACAGGACTGGGGCAGCATGCTGCTTCGCATGTATACACGCTGGGCGGAAAAGAAAGGCTTCAAGGTTGAAACACTTGATTACCTGCCAGGAGATGAAGCAGGCATCAAGAGTGTTACCCTTAGCATTAAGGGCCATAACGCTTACGGGTACTTAAAGGCTGAAAAAGGCGTGCACCGTCTTGTAAGGATTTCTCCATTCGACTCTTCGGGCCGCCGTCATACTTCATTCGTATCCTGTGAAGTGATGCCGGAGTTCAATGACGAAATTGAAATCGACATCCGTACGGAAGATCTGAAAATCGACACATACCGTGCAAGCGGCGCCGGCGGTCAGCATATCAACACGACCGATTCTGCTGTCCGTATCACCCACTTGCCGACAAATGTCGTGGTAACGTGCCAGACAGAGCGTTCCCAGATCAAAAACCGCGAACGTGCCATGAAAATGCTGCAAGCTAAGCTCTATCAAAAGAAAATCGAAGAGCAGGAAGCAGAATTGGCTGAAATCCGCGGCGAGCAAAAAGACATCGGCTGGGGAAGCCAGATCCGCTCCTATGTCTTCCACCCGTATTCTATGGTAAAAGACCACCGCACCAACACGGAAGTCGGCAACGTCCAGGGAGTTATGGACGGCGACCTGGATTTGTTTATTAATGCATATTTGCGATCAAAATTGATTTTGCCTCAGGATTAATATGCAAAATAGCCTATGCTGGCATGTGGCCGGCATAGGCTTGTTTTTTTATTGGATTATAACTGAGCTAGCCGGTGAATGGGGATTGCTTTAGGAGTGGATGCGCTTTTTGAGTTGATTAATTTCGGTTTCGTGGACTCCGCTTTTTTTACTAAGGTGTTCGATATCAATTTTTGTGCCCTTCAAAGCATCCGAAATAACATCGAACGTCTCTTCATGCTGATCTAACTTCGTTTCAATATGCTTAAAATGGCTTCTGAATTCGGTGGCATTGTTCTCAATCTGTTCAGAAAGTCTTTCAACACTATTTTCAACATTCCCAAGTCTACTTTCAACATTCCCAAGTCTGCTTTCAACATTCCCGAGTCTGCTATCAACATTCCCAAGTCTGCTATCAACTTTATCAATTCTGTTCTCAACATTCCCGAGCCTGCTATCAACTTTATCAATTCTGTTCTCAACATTCCCGAGCCTGCTATCAACTTTATCAATTCTGTTCTCAACATTCCCGAGCCTGCTATCAACTTTATCAATTCTGTTCTCAACATTCCCGAGCCTGTGTTTAACATCAGCAAATTCATGATCAATCGAATCAAACCTCTGATCAATCGAAACGAACTTCTCATCAATTCCATCAAACCTCTTGGAATGTTCTTTCAGTGTACTCAAAATTTCATTAAGAATCTTCTCCATTTTTCTCACCTCCTTTTCGACATTATACCACATGCAGCATAATTTCATGCTGAAGATTAAGCTGCTAAGAGCTTTGTGGACTAATGTTCATAAACATATCACACATTAAAATCGCATGATAAATTGAACGCTTTTATCGCAACATAATGGAAAGGCAGGTCAGAGTCCTTTAATACGGCAGTCTAATGGCATTTACAGGCTCCAGACTCCATGCTATACTCACTGACGGTAAAAATGGAATATGAACTTAATTCTGCATAGATCGGGACACCGGAGGGAGAAGAAATGGGCAAGAATAGAAGAGGATATACTTATAGTACAAGGGCGGAGAGATTGCTGGAGTACTTATATGTTTTAATAGGTTCAGGAATAGTGGCGATTGCGTTTAATATGTTTTTGCTTCCCAACCGAATTGCATCAGGAGGAGTAAGCGGGATCAGTACGATCCTGGATGCGGTGGCTGGCTGGGAGCCCGCATATGTACAGTGGGCATTTAATATACCGCTTTTTATTGCAGGTGTGCTTTTGCTCGGAAAACAATTTGGGGCGAAAACTCTGGCTGGTACAATATTTCTGCCGTTTGTTGTTTTTCTTACAAAAGATTATGAGCCATGGACATCTGATCCCCTGCTGGCTTCTTTGTTTGGCGGAATTGGCGTTGGCCTGGGTTTAGGTATTGTATTTCGGGGTAAAGCATCAACTGGAGGCACAGACCTTGCAGCACAGATTATTAACAAGTATACAGGTTTGTCCCTTGGAACTTGTGTAGCGATAATCGATGGATTGATCGTACTGTCAGCTGCGATTATTTTTGACATAGAGCAAGGGCTTTATGCCTTGATTGCCTTATATGTAACAAGCAAAACAATCGATCTCATACAGCTTGGATTCAGCCGGACAAAGATGGCATTAATCATTACGGAAAAACAAAGTGAAGTTCGTGAAGGAATTTTGAATAAAATTGACCGCGGTGTGACAAAACTATCAGCATACGGTGGTTATACCGACCATGAACGTCCAGTCCTCATGTGTGTGGTGGACCAGACGGAGTTCACAAAATTGAAACAACTGGTTCAAACCATTGATCCTACTGCATTTATCATTGTTACGGATGCTTCCGAGGTGTTGGGCGAGGGTTTCAAACGAGCATAGTGTTGGTATAATATAGCTGTACTTAGTATTTTTTCCTGAGGGGGAATTATAGGTGAAAAAGAAGCTACTGGCATTACTGATGGGTACATCTTTAGTTCTTGCAGCCTGCGGCGGCGGTGACGATGCGGCTGAAGACAAGGACACTGCTACAAACGGCGGCGGTGAAACAACGACTGATACTGCTGACGCCGGTGATGCACAAAAGCTTTATGAACAGAAATGTTCAAGCTGCCACGGTGCAAATCTTGAAGGCGGTGTAGGGCCTGCACTTGATAAAATTGGTGCCAGCCTATCACAGGAAGATATTGAAAACACAATTGCTAACGGTAAAGGGGCTATGCCTAAAGGCTTGCTTCAGGGAGAAGAAGCTTCTGCTGTAGCATCCTGGCTAGCAGGCAAGAAATAATAGGATTAAATGAAAACGTTCTGTTCAGCAGGACGTTTTTATTTTTTCTCTTATCTTAAGGTATGCTGCTATTTGTTTAATAACCGCTTAGTTGATTGGAGCGGAAATCGAGCATCCTGGAGAGCAAATCAACGGACTGCATTAAGGTGAATGAATAAACAACATATGAGAGGTTATTTTTCTAGCAGCTTATGCTGAGCAAGACAATTTTTGACATGAATCGAGTGAATGCAATATGAAAAAAGAAGGAAAAATTCGTCGAGTGAGCGAAGAGAACACTAGAATATTAATGAAACTCAGGAAAAAAGTAACAATAGTTAAGGGATTGAAAAGAAACTGTAATAATTTTTTCCGTTATTTTGACAACTTATGATGTTATAATGGGTTGTGTGAGAATTTTAGATGGCTAAATAGGCAGTATTTACAAGTATTTTGTCATTCTTTATGTCGAAAGGATGTCGTTTTTTAGCGAAAAAAAGCCGTCTGTTATTTAATTCTTAATACACACTAGATGCTAGGTGATATATATGATCGATATGAAAGACGTATATAAGAGATACCCCAATGGTGTTACAGCTGCCAGCGGGATTGATGTGCATATCAAACAAGGTGAGTTTGTTTATGTGGTAGGACCGAGCGGGGCCGGTAAATCCACTTTTATTAAAATGATGTACCGGGAAGAAAAGCCTTCGAGCGGAACGATAACCATCGACGGAGTGAATCTTGCTACATTAAGGAATGCAAAGGTGCCGCTGATGCGCCGCAAAATTGGTGTTGTTTTCCAGGACTTTAAGCTTCTCCCGACTCTGACTGTCTATGAGAATGTAGCTTTTGCTCTTGAGGTCATTGAAGAGCATCCGAAGAATATTAAAAAACAAGTAATGGAAACTTTGGACCTTGTAGGTTTAAAGCATAAGGCAAGAATGCTTCCGACCGAATTATCAGGCGGGGAGCAGCAGCGTGTTTCCATCGCCAGATCAATCGTAAATGCTCCAAAGGTCGTGATAGCGGACGAACCTACAGGAAACCTTGACCCGGATACTTCATGGGAAATCATGAACATTTTCGATGAAATCAACACGAGAGGAACGACTGTGGTCATGGCAACTCATAATAAAGAAATTGTTAACACGATTAAGCACCGCGTTATTGCCATAGAAGGCGGAAGGATTGTGCGTGACGAGCAAAGAGGTGATTACGGCTATGAAAGCTAGAACATTGGGCCGGCACTTCCGTGAAAGCTTTAAGAGCCTCGGTCGAAACGGATGGATGACGTTTGCTTCGGCAAGTGCGGTGACAGTAACACTCATTTTGGTTGGCGTATTTTTCGTCATTATGATGAATCTCAACAAGGTGGCTACAACCATTGAAGAGGACGTGGAAATCCGCGTTCACATCGATGTTGCTGCAAATGAGCAGGATCAGGAAGTTTTACGGCAAAAAATCGAAGGAATACCCGAAGTCAAAACAGTGGAATATTCAACTAAGGAAAAAGAGCTTGATAGTTTAATAGACAGCCTTGGTGAAGAAGGAGAAGCCTTCAAACTGTTCGAACAGGATAATCCGCTGAACGATGTATTTATCGTAAAGACGAAAAACCCGGCAGATACAATGAAAGCGGCAAAGCAGATTGAAAAAATGGAATACGCAGCAAAAGTAAAGTATGGGCAAGGGCAGGTTGAAAAGCTATTCAACTTTATCAATGCCGGCCGAAACGTTGGCCTTGTGCTGATTATTGGCCTATTATTTACAGCCATGTTCCTGATTTCCAATACGATTAAAATTACGATTATGTCACGAAGAAAAGAAATCGAGATTATGAGATTGGTAGGAGCAACCAACGCGTTTATCAGATGGCCATTCTTCCTGGAAGGTTTATGGCTTGGATTGCTTGGATCCATTATTCCGATTGCACTTGTTTCAACAGCTTACTATTATGCCTATGATTACTTGGCGCCAAAGCTTGAAGGACACTTTATCAAGCTGCTGGAATTTAGCCCGTTTGTCTATCAGATTTCCGGACTCATCATCCTGATGGGTGCACTCATTGGTGTATGGGGAAGCCTGATGTCAGTCAGAAAGTTCCTGAAGGTATAGAACCAGCTTAGAAGGCCCTGCGGGGGGAACCTGTCCAGGAGCCTTCTAGCCTCATAATAATAGACGATTCAGCAATGTTAAATGTTTCAGACATAGTTAAAAAAATAGAACGATTGACCTGTACATATGGTGTTCATTGAAAGGAGAAATCGGAAAATTGAAGAAATCCATCATCACATTATCATTGGCTGCCATTTTGGGGTTTGGCAGCGCAACAGTAGGACTGCCTCTTGAAAAGGCGTCTGCAGCAAATAAACTAAACGATCTAAACAGCCAAAAGGACAAAATTAACCAGCAGCGTTCAGGAGTAGAATCGAAGATTAACGATACAGATAAAAAGCTTACCGAAAACCAGGGCGAGCAACAGTCCGTACAAAGTGAGATTGAGCGCCTTGATAAAGCGATCAGCGATGCTTTAGCAAAAATTGAAGAGAAAAACGGCCAGATTGCAGACACAAAAAAGGAAATTGAAAAATTAGAAGCCGAAATTAAAATATTAGTAGAGCGCATCAAAAAGCGCAATGAACTATTAAAAGACCGTGCACGCAATTACCAGGAAACTGGCGGAATGGTGAGCTATATTGATGTTTTAATGGGTGCGCAAAGCTTTGGAGACTTTGTTGAACGTGTTGGAGCAGTTGCAACAATCGTAGAAGCAGACCAGGATATTCTAAAAGCGCATCAGGCGGATAAAGACGAGCTGGAGAAGAAACAGGCTCAGATAAAAGAAGAGCTTGCCTCTTTAGAAAAAATGCGTGCCGAGCTTGAAAGCATGAAAAAGAGTTTAAATGCCCAAAAGGCAGAGAAAGATAAACTGCTTGCATCCCTAAAGCATGAAGAAGAGGAAATGCATGCTCATAAACTTGAACTAGCAGAAGAAAATGAAATTCTTGCAGCCCAGGAAGCGGCACTTCAAAAAGCGATTAAGATTGAGCAGCAAAAACAGGTAGAGGCAGCAAGACAAGCTGAATTGGCAAAACAGAAAGCAGCCCAGGAAGCGGCTAAAAAGAGCAGTTCTTCATCAGCAGGAAGCAGCTCATCATCTGATAGCGGATCATCAAGCAGCCCGCAGGTTACTCCACCGGCAGTTTCCGGCGGTGCATGGACAAAACCAGCTGCAGGAAGACTTTCTTCTGGTTTTGGCGGACGTTCATTAGGCGAGCACTATGGTGTTGATATTGCTGCAGGTGGTACAGTACCGATTGTGGCAGCGGCAGACGGTGTCGTAATCCGTTCATACTATTCAAGCAGCTACGGAAATGCCATTTTCATTGCACACTCTGTAGGCGGACAAACTTACACAACCGTATATGCTCATATGAGAAGCCGTTCTGTAGGCTCTGGCCAGACTGTTTCTAAAGGCCAGCAAATCGGTATCATGGGTAATACTGGACAATCTTATGGCCAGCACCTGCACTTTGAACTTCACAGAGGTTCTTGGAATGCAGCAAAATCAAATGCAATTAATCCAGTAGGCATTGTGCCTCTATAAAAAATAGTGAAAGTGGAAGGAGCTTAGCTTCTTCCACTTTTCTTTTACCCTTAAAGAGGGGCTATAATCCTATTTATTTAACATTAGGAGGAGTGTCATGAATATATGGAGGTGCCGGCTTCAGCTTAGGTGCTGGAGCAAAAGGGGGAACTTCTTGCATGTATTGGAAGGTTCCCTGGCCATCCATGCTCCTGCCTTGAGCCCAGCGGCCCTGGCTGCTTTCATCTCCTCTTGAAAGGTTCATAAATACATAGGAAAACTCTTCTTTTTCAAGCTCCTTCGGGAATGTGCTTGGCACGGTCTTTCCTTCCTGGGCTTCAAGCTCTTTTATCGCGGCAAGCCATTGGTTCTGATGCATGCGGTCACGGGCAATTAAGTAGGCCAGCATGTCTTTGACACCGTGGTCATCAGTCATTTCATACAGACGGACAGCCTGCAGACGTCCCTGGGATTCGGCATTCAGATTCGCACGGAAATCAGCCAGCAGGTTGCCGCTGGCTACGATGTATCCACCCTGCCACGGGACCCCGACACTATTGACAGGCATGGCACCAAGACCGGAAACAATCGCATGCTGAGGGTTCATTCCGCCCAAAATCGCGGCAAGAAGCGGATCCTGGGCAGCTTTTTCCTGTTCTTTTACAGGTGCCCCGTCCAGCAGACGTGCAATCATGGTGGCAAGCATTTCAATATGGGCCAATTCTTCGGTCCCTGTATCCATTAATAGATCCCGATATTTATCATGTTTCCGCGCACCCCAGCCCTGAAATAAATACTGCATGGCCACAGACATTTCCCCAAATTGTCCGCCAATCAGCTCCTGCAGCTTTTTAGCATACACCCAGTCTGGTTTATCAGGCTTGGCATTATATTGAAGTTCTTTAATATGATAGAACATTTGCACACTTCCTTTATGTGAAATTCAACTTAATATATTCTTAAATTGAGATATTGTGCATATGCCTAACCTGATTATTGAAATCATAACTTGTCCTTATCCAGCATAGGATGTGATGAGCATGGTCATTTCATCAATCATGATGGAAAGTTTTTATAATGGCCTATGAGACCGCTGCAAAATAGAAAGGGAGATGAAGATGAGCAGAAAGTGGATCGCCGTGCTGATGACGGGATCATTGCTGACAGGAGCTGGCGGTACTTATGCAGGCATGCAGTGGCTGGCAAAAGAAACTCCTCAGACAGGAACAGGAAATCAATTGATAGATTTTAAGGAAAACGGAACACAAATTGAAAAAGAGAAAATCGAAAAAATGGAAACAGCCTATCAGCTAATTTTAAATAGCTATGTGGAAAAAGTAGAAGAAAAACAGCTCGTGGAGGGAGCCATCCAGGGCATGCTGGCGACCCTGGAAGACCCATACTCTGTTTATATGGATGAAGAAACAGCAAAACAATTCAATGATACACTGGAATCTTCTTTTGAAGGGATTGGGGCAGAAGTCAGCATGGTGGAAGGTAAAATAATCATTGTTGCACCATTTAAAGATTCACCAGCTGAAAAAGCAGGGCTGAAGCCGAAGGATGAAATTTTAAAAGTGGATGGGGAAAGTGTAGAGGGTCTTGATTTATATAAAGCTACCATGAAGATCCGCGGCAAAAAAGGCACAAAAGTAGAACTTGAAATTGCGCGCCAGGGACTTAAGGAACCTTTAAAGGTAGAAGTAAAGAGAGATGAGATTCCACAAATTACGGTATTCTCGGAAATCAAGAAGCAAAGAGGGAAAAATGTAGGATATCTGGAAATCACCTCATTTTCCGAAGAGACATCCAAGGAATTTGCAAAACAGCTGAGTGAAATGGAGAAGGATGGGATCGAAGGGCTTGTAATCGATGTGCGCGGAAATCCCGGTGGTCTCCTGACATCAGTACAGGAAATCCTGAAAGAATTGGTTACGGCTGATAAGCCATATTTACAGATAGAGAAACGGGATGGAGAAAAAATGAGGTATTTCTCCACACTTGAAAAGCCTAAAAGCTATCCGATTGCTGTTCTTGTAGATAAAGGGAGTGCCTCTGCATCGGAGATTCTTGCCGGCGCTTTAAAGGAAGCGCAGGGTTATGCCATAATCGGTGAAAATTCATTTGGAAAGGGCACAGTTCAGCAGCCAGTTCCGATGGGAGATGGCAGCAATATCAAGCTTACATTGTTTAAATGGCTGACACCAGACGGAAACTGGATTCATAATAAGGGAATCAAACCAACCCTCGAGGTCAAACAGCCAGACATCTACCAAACGCATCCTTTGCAGGTGGAGAAGCCTTTGGCCATCGATATGAATAATGAAATGGTGAAGAATGCACAGGAAATTCTGGCGGGCCTTGGATATGCTCCAGGACGGACGGATGGCTACTTCAATGATTCCACTGCAGCTGCTGTAAAAGCATTTCAGAAGCAAAAAGAGCTTGAAGGAACCGGCCGGATAGACAAAAAAACAGCAGCAGCGCTCGAACAAGCAGCCATTGAAGAAATGAAAAAAGAGCAGAATGACCTTCAGCTGCAAACGGCTCTGAGATATATTGCAAAATAATAGTTGGTGACAGGTACCACCCGGTTTTTGTCGAAAACATCATTTCTTATATAACTGGTCTAGTACTGGTCTAGGTGCCTGTCACCCGCTATATAGCAGGAGGGATTTTCCTTCTGCTATTTTTTGTATTTGTGCCAGATTGTGATAGGTTTTGGAAGACGCTTTTGGTAGAATAAAGAGTAATAGAGTTTTCTGTTTGTTACATAATTCATGAGAATTTATTTATAGAGGCTGGTGGCAAGTTTGATAGAGGAGTGGATTTTTGAGTTTTTAAAAGGAACGGGAAAGCTGCTGCTGAACCCGGTATTTTATTACCTGTTTTTTGCAGCTGCATTTTTGGGGGTTTCCCGTGTAAAGCGAGAGCGCAAAGACTTTTCAGTTCGTGCGGAAAATGCTTATTTTGAGCTGAGGCAGCTTCTTCCTCTTGGGATCCTGGCAGGTCTTTCAGTGAGTATCGTGATGGTCGGTGCAGGACTTATCGTACCAGTGGAAACGATTGTTTTTACTGCTGCTCTAACGTTCTTGTGGAGCTTTACGGCAAAAGTGAGATGGATGGCGCCTGTTTATACCCTGGGCTTTGCATTTTTCGCAACCATGTTTGCTGCTGAACAGAAATGGCCATTGCCATCATTCGCCAAGACATCAGCAGACCTTGACTCTTCCATCTTTCCATCCATAACTGTTCTCCTTGCTCTTCTTGTTATAGCAGAAGGCTTCCTGATTATAAGAAACGGCCGGAAAGGCACATCTCCCAGGCTTGTAAAGAGTAAACGGGGCCAGACCATTGGCATTCATGAATCAAAAAGACTCTGGATGGTGCCTGTGTTTCTGCTTATTCCCGGTCAGGCACTGCAGATGCCGTTTGATTGGTGGCCAGCGATCCCGATTGGCGGGGAAACGTATTCGCTCATTCTGGTTCCTTTTTCGATAGGTTTTTACCAGCGGATCCAGGGCACGCTTCCTAAAGAGGCAACAGCACTGCTTGGACAAAGAATCAGCGTGTTTGGCATACTCCTTTTGCTAATTTCATCTGCAGGCTACTGGTATCCGCTTGCAGCTGTGGGAGCAGCAGCACTTGCTATCATTGGGCGTGAATTCATCTCTCTCCGCCAGAGAATGACAGAGGATCAGGCACCGTTTTACTTTTCCAAGCGCAATCAGGGAATCATGGTGCTTGGAGTAGTTCCGGATTCACCGGCTGATAAAATGTCTCTTCAAGTGGGAGAGGTGGTTACAAAAGTTAATGGTGTGAAAATCCATGATGAAAAAGGCTTCTATGAAGCGCTGCAAAAGAACGGTGCTCACTGCAAACTTGAGGTTCTTGATGTGAACGGCCAGGTCCGCTTCGTCCAGCGCGCTCTTTATGAAGGGGATCATCACGAACTTGGGCTGCTGTTTGTGCAGGAAGAGAAGAAATGGGATAGTGAAGCGGTGTAAGTGTAAATTTTCAAAATCCCCAAGAATATGATCATAATTTTCCAGAATGAATTTTCATAATCCTACGGAATGGTAAATCAATAAAAGAAAAAAAGTCTAACTGAGTAATTATTAGAGAAACGATTTAGTCGTTTCTCTATTTTTATATAGAATTGGTTGGATGGTTAAGTTATTTCTATAAGTAAACCAAGGACTGACGTAATTATTTATCGTTGTATTAATAGATTAACTATAGAGAATAGGCATTATACAATAACATGGATTTCTTAAAAAATCAGGCCAGATTAGAGAAGATCACTTAGAAATGAAAAAGTGATTGTGAAGCATTTCACTTAAACTAACGGGGCAGGTTAGATGAAGAGGCAATTTCCAAAGCACAGGAATTCCTTTGATTCTTACAGAATATTTTATTATAAAATTACAATTGTTTTAGTGGATTTAATTAATGCGATTAGGGATTTAAAAGTAAACAGGGTTACTTCAATCTGCAGCTTTTTTGTTAGGATAAATAATCAGAATGAATATAGCTATCGAATTATTAGGAGAGTTTACAAAATGGATATTTTAAAAGATGTAAGGACATCGGGTGCTTATGTATTGTATAAAGGGTTTTTTATATTTCAGGTAGGTCCAACAAAAGATGAAGATAAACTTGGGGTGGTTAGATTAGGAGGACACAGAGAAGGTAATGAAACAGCACTAGCCACGGCAAAACGGGAAGCTTTCGAAGAGGCTAAGGTAAACATCATTCCTTTTAATCCTAAGAATACATTTTATCTTAAAGAATGGAATGACGAGCCAGCTAGAGTAAAAGTAAATGAACCATTTTCTCCAATTCTAATTAAAGGGAGTGGAGAAGCCTCCTATACGGTGATGTATCTTTCATATGCATTAACAAAACCTATTCCTTCTTCCGAAACAAAGGGGTTATTGTTACTAACTCCAGCAAGTATTGATCTTATTTGTAATGATGCCATAACATTAAACGACTATCATAAACTAAATGGAATTTCTATCCTACAAGCAGACATCGATCACAATTTAGTATTAGAGCCTTTTCCCCAATTAATCTTCCTATCAAAGTTATTAAAGGAAGAAACAGAACTAATGAAATCCTATATTAAAAATTCTTATTAAATAAATGGTTGCTGGCGGTTAACAAGAGTTCTACGAGTGCTCATTTTCTTTTTCCACTAAAGGGGCAGCATTAGTTGAAGAAGGAGTCTGGAATGGCAAATGAGAAGAATTAAAGAACCTTTATCGGGGAGTGTGGGGGTTAGAAATGATTAAAGCTGTTATATTCGATTTAGACGGAACTTTGTTAAATAGAGATGAATCAGTGAAAATGTTTATAGAGACGCAATACGACAGACTAAATAAATTGGTGGGACATATACCTAAAGAGAATTTCGTAAGAAGGTTTATTGAATTAGATGATCGTGGATATGTTTGGAAAGATAAAGTGTATCAACAACTAGTCAATGAATTTGGGATTACTGATATAACTTGGGAGGATTTACTTCAAGATTACTTAAGTCAATTTAAGAATAATTGCATCTCTTTCCCAAATCTCAATAGTATGTTAGATGAATTGCGTACCAACAACTTTGTTTTAGGGTTGATTACCAATGGAAAAGGGCAATTTCAGATGGATAACATTAAGGCTATGGGAATTGAAGAGTATTTTGATATTATTTTAATATCTGAATGGGAAGGTATAAAAAAACCTGATCCTCAAATATTTATGCGAGCATTGGACCAACTTAATGTTACATCTAATGAAAGTTTATTTGTTGGCGACCATCCAGACAATGATATAAAAGCTGCTCAAAATGTAGGAATGAAAGGAATTTGGAAAAAGGATTTTCAATGGAACGATGTTGAAGCAGACTTTATTGTAGATGATTTGGGAGAATTACCTTTAATCATAGAAAATTTAAGATAACAAGTTATTAAGTCTAGTTAAACGAACGGGTGCTTTACTTTTAGATCCAGCTGCCATTCCAGGTGGCTTTTTCTTTTACTCTAACGAAACAGGTTTGTTGTCTGCTTTTTCGTAGGTGTTTTAGAATTTAGTTTAATTTTTTCTCTTGACTTGAAATGCTTTTCATAAATTAGATTGAAATTAAGCTGATTTTCAACGAAGGGAGAAGAAAGATGTATAAAAAAATTAACCTTCAGGAAGATGAACATGTACTATCTACTCTTACAGGATTATTGGAAATCTTTGATGGAGTACAAAATATCTACTATGGAGATTTGTTTTTAACCAATAAAAGATTATATATAGTAAGCACTAAACTAATAAATGTGGAAAAATCATACTGGTTTAATGGAGAAATGAGAGATATTGAACATACTGCACTCATTGTAGGAGAACGCAGAATTGTTGTAAGATGGGCATACTATGGAAATCTTCTTTACTTTATAAAAGCTTTTCAGAGATTGAATGTAAATGTGTAGGTTTCTTAATTCCCGATATATGGGGGAGGTATGTGATGATGACAAATATTAAGGACATTGCAAGATTAGCAGGTGTATCCGTCTCTACTGTTTCCAGAGTACTTAACAATTATAAGCATGTTGCTAGAGAGAAAAGAGAGTCTGTTCTTAGAGTAATTGAAGAAATGAACTATACACCAAATAAAAATGCAATTGATTTAATCCGAGGTGAAACAAGAACAATAGGCGTTATTCTCCCATATAACAACAATCCAGCATTTGATCAGATTTTAAACGGTATATTGAACAAAGCATTAGAGAATGATTTTTCAATTACCGTACTTCCTTCCATTTATAGTAAAGAAAAAGAAGTGAAGTATTTACAAAAATTAAAAAGCAAGCTGTATGATGGCATCATTATCGCTTCAAGAGCAAATGATTGGGAAACGATCATTCCGTATAGCGATTATGGTTCTATCGTTTCGTGTGAATATACGCATCACAAGGAAATTGGATGTTCCTATATGGACCGTTATTCTTCTTATCTAGATGCCTTTCAAATGTTAAAAAACAAAGGGCATAATGCGGTAGCTTTCACAACCGCCAGGCTGGAAAGCAATAGCACGAAGCAAATGATTGATGCTTATAATGAGATTTTTGGTGAACTTCAACCTAAATATCACATTTCAGGTTGTCTTTGCTTAGAAGACGGCTATGAAGCAGCAGAGAAATTCCTGCATTTACTGGAAAGGCCAACAGCTATCTATGCGAATGGAGATGAAGTGGCTGGTGGAATTTACTTATATGCTAAGTCAAAACAATTGAAAACCCCTGCTGATTTAGCAATCATTGGTCAAGAAAATCAGCCAATTGGTATGGGTATGGGGATTACTACAGTGGATCATCAGCTAATGAAAATCGGTGAACAAGCTTGTAGCCTAGTGATAAATAAATCTAGAGAAAAAGTAAAAATACCTTATCGCATTGTGGAGAGAGATTCTGTTTAATGTGTGTTTCAAATGGGAAGGACCATGCGAGACAAACTGGGCACTTTACTTTTTCTATCGGTACAAAACGACAATATCCAGATGTAAGGCCCCGCCTATGTGCCTTTGGTGTGGAATATAAAATATCAGCAGGATGTGGAGAAAGAAAATGAGTGAAAAATTTATTGTCTTTGACATTGATGGGACATTATTAACGACAGAGATGAAGTTTCTCGACAGTACAAAACAAGCTTTGGTTGCTCTTAAAGAAAAAGGGCATTACATCTGCATTGCGACAGGAAGGGACTACGTTTCAGCAAAATCCATTGTTGACGAGCTTGAAATTGATACATATGTTTTATGTAATGGATCAATCGGGTATGTCCGACATGAATTAAGGCATGAGGTAATGTTGTCAAAGGAATCTATTAAGAAACTAATTGAAATTGCAACGGAAAACAATGATCAGGTTGTGTTCCAAACATCGAACGGATTAAAAAGGCATTTTAAAGAACCCGGAGAGTCGTTAACAAAAGCTTACAAAAGCCTGGGATGGAGAATCCCTGATTTTGATGAAATGTATTGGAAACAAAATCAAATTATTCAGGCTATGCTTTTCTGCAAGCCAGAGGATCTTCAAAAATACGCAATTAAAGAATTCAGATATGTGAGTTGGCACAAATTTGGTTTAGATGTCATCCCTAAAGAAGGATCTAAAGCAAAAACCATTTTAAAAATCGCCGAAGAAAATGGATTTAAGCGGGAAGATATCATCTTTTTTGGAGATGGATTGAACGATATTGAACTAATGGAACTTTCAGGAATGGGGGTTGCAATGGGAAATGCTGCAACTGAAGTTAAAGGGAAAGCCGATTTAATCACAGATAGCTGCAATGAGCATGGAATTTACAATGCTCTTAAGAGCATGTCCTTAATATAAAAGAGAAAGACAAAAAAATTAGTAAATTTTTCACGCAATTAGTTTTTTATCAACAGGAGATTGTGAAGGGTTTCGCTTAAGTGAACAGGTGCTTTTCTTCAATAAGCATTTTCAGCAATCGGGCGCGATTGTGTTACAAGAAGTAAATGGTCTTACATATTTTATATTTAATTTAATGTGTCCTAAAAATGGGAAAATATTTTTTCCGGAAGTTTATGAAAAATTGATGATTTTTTCCAGGTCATTCCGGGGAATTATTATGTAAAAAGGGAAAATTACACATTGATATTACAAGGTTCCATTCCGAAAGATTATGAAAAATTTCATGTAAGCATGAAAATAACTTCTAAACCAGTATTTCAGCCAATGGATGCTGGTTTTTTGTTCTTCAAGTGAGGAAGGAAAGCAGTGGATACTAATTTATGAGCAGCTTAAAGTAAGTTCTGGACTGCATTCTGGATGAGAAGTATATCATTAAAAATTTGCTTTTTTATCTTTACATTCTTACAACGATCCATTTCGCCTGTCAGTAATAGAAGTTCCTTCTTGAAAATGTCTATTGTACTCATGTGTCTGTTCACTCCTGGCTTTTAAGTGAGGAAAGTTGGAATTTGTAGTTCTTTATACCCTTGGTCAGATGGATTGAAACCAAAAAATGAGATATTTATGAGTGAATGTATCTAATTTGTGGGGTGTCATTTTTAAATTATATGGATGAATTTTTTTCGAAACCTTTTCAATCCCAATTCGTAGTAGAAGTAGCATCTTCTTAGGAGTAAACACACGAATATGATATTCTTTAGTTAATCCATTCAAAGAAAAAGGTGACATTGTGGCAAAGAAAAAACTGCAGTACTGGACTTTGCAATTGCTGCTTATCTTAACCATCATTTATGTATCAACAAAAATCTCATTTCTGTTTGAACCGGTGGGCATATTTGTATCTACCTTGTTCTTTCCAATCATTATATCGGGATTCCTGTATTTCTTGCTGAACCCGCTGGTAAGATTGCTGCAGCGCTATAAGGTGCCCAGGACGGCAGCGATCTTGATCATTTATGCAGCAGTTATTGGGTTGGTGATGCTCGTTATTGGCAACATCGCTCCGCTAATCAGCAGACAGGTGACTGAATTATTCAACGACCTGCCGGGATATGCGAAAACGACAAGAGACTTTGTTAATTCAATGTCAAACACCGAAGAGTTTAAATGGTTTTTGACGCAGGACTACGTATCGCTTGAAGAAATTGAAGCCCGCATTATGGAATATGCCAATACCCTGCCAAGCCGCGTTACGCAGGGGGTAGCAGGAATTGTCAGCCTGGTCACCAATATTGCGATCACAATTGTAACGGTGCCATTCCTGCTGTTTTATATGTTCAAGGATGGCGATAAGTTCCCGGCAGCTGTTTCCAAATTTCTGCCTGCTTCATACAGGGAAGAGGGAGTTAAAACACTTAAAGAAACAGGAGAAACACTTTCTTCTTACATTCAAGGACAAATTACAGTGGCCTTGTTTGTGGGAACACTATCGTTTATCGGCTATTTAATCATTGACCTGCCATATGCACTTGTCATGGCGCTTATTGTGTCCATAACTAATATCATTCCTTATGTCGGACCGTTTCTTGGTGGTGCACCTGCTGTTATCGTTGCACTTTTTGACTCACCGACTAAAGCATTCCTGGTTGTCGTGGTCATTGTGATTGCCCAGCAGATAGAAGGGAATGTGCTGTCGCCGCTAATTCTCGGAAAAACCTTAAACACACATCCAGCCACCATCATCATCCTATTGCTGGTTGCAGGCAATCTTGCCGGCATCCTCGGTATGATTCTGGCAATACCTACTTATGCTGTGACCAAAACGATTGTTTTGAATACAGTTAGATTTTTAAGGGCGAGGAAGACAGCGAATGACGAAGCGGTAACTTAAATTGAGTAGCTCCTTTTAAGAGAAGGGGCTTTTTTTATTGCTGGATTTATCTAACATAATTCATCAATATGTTACAACCTGTTGGGTTTATCCAGCATGTTATAAGATTTATCTACCATGATCACTATGTTATCTAACATGTATTATAATTTATCTAACATCTCACACAGTTAAAGCGGGCTTTTTACAAGTTAAAATAAAACGAAAGCAGTGATCCAAATGTGTTTAATCCTTTTCGCATACAAAGTTCATCCCGTATACAAGCTTATCGTTGCTGCTAATCGCGATGAATTTTTTGAGCGCCCGACTGCACCTGCCCATTTTTGGGAGGACCATCCCGCTATTCTGGCTGGACGCGATTTAAGCAAAATGGGGACGTGGATGGGTGTCACTAAGAATGGAAGATTTGCAGCTCTTACAAATTACCGCGATCCGAACGAAGTGAGAGATGGCAAGAGGTCAAGAGGAGATCTGGTGGCAGATTTCTTGAAAGGCAGTGCTTCGCCTGCTGATTTTATGAAAATAGCATCTGAACATCGCAGCAGCTATCCCGGCTACAATCTTCTTGCAGGCAATTTGGAGGAGCTCTTTTATTATTCGAACGTGGAAGATAGAATAGAGCAGCTTGAAGCAGGAGTGTACGGGGTCAGCAATCATGTGCTGAATACCGGGTGGCCGAAGGTGGAAAAGGGGAAGGAGGGTTTATCTAAAATAATAGATCATGCATCCGGGAATTTCACAGAAGGCCTGCTGACACTTCTCCAGAATGCAGACCCTGCCCCTGATGACATGCTTCCGAAAACAGGAGTTTCACTTGAGTGGGAGCGGATTCTGTCCCCTTTATTTATCAACAGTGAAGGCTACGGAACCAGGAGTTCAACAGTGATGATGATGTCAGAGAGTGAGATCTATTACAGAGAGAGGGTACATTTTGGGGATAGCCCGCAGGACCAGGAGTTTATCATCCAAAATTAAAGAAGCCAGTTCAGGCATCTGGCTTCTTTCATTCAGGCTAGCGGCAAAGTAATCCGGACCGTTGTTCCTTCATTTTCCCTGCTGTGGATGTATAGGTTACCGCCATGGTTTTTAATGATTTTTTTGCAGATCATAATGCCAAGGCCTGTACCTTTTTCTTTTGTGCTGTAAAACGGCTCTCCCAGTTTGGCGAGGCGTTCTTCGGGTATGCCAATTCCTTCATCCTCGACACTGATGATGACAGAATGGTCCTCCCGGCGGATATCCACGTTTATTTTTCCGCCCACCGGCATGGCTTCAATTGAGTTCTTAATGATGTTAATCAGCACCTGTTTAATTTTATCTTTTTCACATTTCACATAAAACTCGCCGGGTGACTGTGTTAGTTCGATCATGATATTCTCCATAACTGCCTGGCTGTTTAAGAGGGTGATCACACTTTTTACAACATTTGTCAGGCAGGTTTCTTCCATTTCGGTTATTTGGGGTTTGGCGAGAACGAGCAGGTCATTGACGATGCCTTCAATCCGCTCCAGCTCACTTAGGATGACCTCCGCGAAATCTCCTTTATGATCTTCATATAATAACTGTGTAAAGCCTTTTATGGCTGTAAGCGGGTTGCGGATTTCATGGGCAATGCCTGCGGCAAGCTGACCGACAACCGAAAGTTTTTCGGCATTCTGCAGCTTTTCTTCCGTCTTCTTTTGTCCAGTCACATCTTTAATAATGATTTGGTAGACCTTTCTGTTCTTGAATGTGGTTGGAATCAGCTGGACTTCGGCTTTTCTCATTTGTCCGTCAGTCCGGATCAGATTAAGCTCAAAATTTACACTTAGCTTTGTTTGCAGAAAATCATCGAGGGTAGAATGTTCTGAAGGAGGAGTGTAGTCGTGGAGGGAGGTGCCGATCATCTCTTTGATGCTCGTGAATCCAAAAAGTTTCTTTCCTTCATTATTGATGTAGGTCCAAATCCCTTTTTGTGTCACCATTCCTATCGTATCCTTGGAGTACTCCACCAGAAAGCGGTACTTCTCCTGTGTTTCCAGAATCTCCTCTTCCATGATAATTCTTTGTGTCATATCCCGGATGATGCACATCATTTCTTTATCGTCATTAATGACTGAAAAATTGGCTTCAAGCCACAGATAATGCCCCTCCTTATGCCTGAAGCGAAAGGTCTCCCGTTTATGCGGAAGCTGTTCGAGCTCGGCCAGTGCATCTCTTAAAAGGTCCCGGTCATTTGGATGGCAGTATGTATAAAGGCTGCTTCGATAAAAGTCTTGCTGCGAATACCCCAGCATCGGCAAACAGGAAGGGGAGACATATAAAGCAATGCCTTCTTTTGTCACTCTTGCAATCACATCGCTGGAATGCTGAATGGCCAGCTGCAGATTCCTTGCTTCCACCTTGTCCGCGAATAAATCTGCAGGATTCTCGGTCATGATCATTTTCTGTCCCTCCTTTTTGAAAAATGGCACTTTTCCATTATTATACATGAGTTATTGGCTTAGACACATAGGATTTAACTATCATTTTTTAGTAGAGCCGCAAGCAAAAACTTTGTATTATTGCAGAGCTAATACAGCGTGCCAGGGACCAGAAGGTTAATTCAATTAAAAAATTTTAAAATTTTATATTGACATCCTTTTCTTTATGGTGGTAAAGTAATAAACATATTAAACAACCAAATAATAAAAATCTTCTTATCCAGAGAGGTTGAGGGACTGGCCCTATGACACCTCGGCAGCGGACAAAAGTGTACCGTGCCAAATCCAGCAAGCTTAGCTTGAAAGATAAGAAGAGGACCATTGATAAATGCTGCCCTCTTCTTTCTTTAGAAGAGGGTTTTTATTTTACCGGAAAAATGCAGCGAGATTCTATTCATAAACATATGAATAATTCTTATCGAGAGAAGCAGAGGGACCTGGCCCAATGAAGCTTCGGCAGCAGGCAGACTGCACTGTGCCAAATCCAGCAGGCGAAAGCCTGAAAGATAAGGAGGGGCCTTCAAAAAACCTCTTCTGATGGAAGGGGTAAATTTCAGGATATAATTCTTAGTTTTCGCATAGGAATAGTTAGTGAATAAAAAGTGACAGGTACCTATACCAATTCATTAAAGTGGTATAAATACCTGTCACCATCAAAGGGGAGATGCTGAATGATAGAGTTTCAGAATTTAAAGAAAGTCTATGAAAGCGGAGGACAGCAGGTAGCTGCTTTAAACGGAATAGACTTAAAGATTAACAAGGGTGAGATTTTCGGTGTGATCGGCTTCAGCGGTGCGGGAAAGAGTTCTTTGATCCGCTGTGTCAATTGGCTGGAGAAACCGACTTCAGGAAAGGTCATTGTCAGCGGACATGATCTGACGGCTTTATCTGTAAGGGAAATTCGCGAAGTGAAAAGAAACATCGGGATGGTCTTTCAGCATTTTAACCTATTAAATTCGAAAACAGTGTTTGCCAATGTTGCAATGCCGCTCACACTGGCTAAGGTCCCTAAAGATGAAATCAAAAAGCGTGTTCATGAACTATTGGAATTCGTGGGGCTCGCCGACAAGGCGAACAGCTATCCCGATCAGCTGTCAGGCGGACAAAAGCAGCGGATCGGAATTGCCAGGGCACTGGCGACCCAGCCTTCCATTCTGTTATGTGATGAAGCGACTTCAGCACTGGATCCTCAGACAACCAGCTCGATCCTGCAGCTGCTGAAAAAAATAAATAAAGAATACAATATTACCATTCTGATCATTACCCATGAAATGTCTGTAATCAGAGAGATTTGTGATCGTGTCGCTGTTATTGAGGCAGGAAAAATTATCGAAGAAGGAACCGTCTTTAATGTCTTTTCATCACCAAAAACACAAACAGCGAAAAACTTTGTCAGCACGGTTATGAATGATCAAATACCTGACTCCATTAAAGAAGTGATCGAAAGACAGCAAGGTCTTCAAAAGGTATTTAGAATCAACTTTGTTGGAAATTCTGCCGGGCAGCCGCTCCTTTCGCAGGTTGCCAAAAAGTTTAATATCGACTTTAACGTCCTGTTTGGAAATATTACTGAACTTCAGGGAACACCGTTTGGCAACCTGATTGTCGAATTCCAGGGTCCGGACAGTGAAATCAGACGTGCTATTCAGTACATCAGCCAGGAAAAAGTTTCTATAAAGGAAGTGACAACACGTGCTAGTTAATCAGGAAAAAATCATCGAAGCCTTAATTGAAACGATCCAAATGGTGGCATTCTCATTGCTGTTTTCAGCTCTTATCGGACTGCCGCTTGGCATATTGCTTGTCGTGACAAGGAAAGGGCATCTGCTGGAAAACACCGTTGTTTTTAACATCATAAACAGCATTATTAATATTTTCAGATCAGTCCCCTTCATCATTTTAATGGTAGCCATCATCCCAATCACCCGGATGATTGTCGGGACATCGATTGGAACTGCTGCAGCAGTAGTGCCGCTCGTCTTTTATGCAGGACCCTATATTGCGAGGTTAATAGAAAATTCATTGCTTGAGGTTGATCCGGGAGTCATTGAAGCTGCAGAAGCAATGGGAGCGACACCTGGCCAGATCATTATAAAGTTCCTGATTCCTGAAGCGCTCAGTTCGCTGGTATTAGGCTTTACAATTGCGACAATCGGTCTGGTCGGAGCATCAGCCATGGCCGGGGCGGTCGGAGGCGGCGGCCTTGGTGACCTTGCCATTACATATGGCTATCAGCGATTCGATACAACCGTCATGCTGATTACCGTTGCAATCTTAGTGGTCATGGTTCAAGGCCTGCAGTCATTCGGAAATATCATATCCAAAAAAATCAGAAGAAGATAAATGAGGAGGAAACACATCATGAAAAAACTATTTTTATCATTCATTATTTTAGCATTGGCTGTGTTCACTGCAGCATGCTCAAGCACAACTGGCGGAGAAGAAACAAAGAAAATTAAATTAGGTGTCAGCGGATCTGATACACGCATCTGGGACTTTATTGCAGAAAAGGCTGAAAAGGAAGGCATTGAAATTGAGGTTGTAACATTCTCTGACTATGTACAGCCAAACGTTGCCCTTGCAGAAGGTGATCTTGATGTAAATGCATTCCAGACAGTCGCTTATTTTGATACTTTTATTAAAGAGCATAATATGGATCTTACACCAATTGCGACAACTGTATTAGCACCAATGGGCCTTTATTCTGAAAAAGTAAAATCGGTGGAAGACATTCCGGAAGGCGGCAAAATTGCCATTCCAAATGATGCTTCAAATGGAGGAAGAGCCCTTCTTTTACTGGAGGAAGCCGGCTTGATTAAATTATCCGAGGACTATGACGGAAACCTGGACTTGAATAAAGTCGTTGAAAATCCGAAGAACCTTGAATTTGTAGAAATGGTATCAGCACAGACGCCGCGTGCACTTCCAGATGTCTCTGCTTCTGTAATCAATAACGGAATTGCTGTAGATGCAGGCTTTAACCCAACTAAGGATTCAGTTTTTATTGAAAGCGAAACCGCTACTCCGTATGTAAATATCATTGCTGTCAGAACAGAAGATAAAGATAACAAAACGCTTAAGAGAATTGCAGAACTTTACCAGGAAGATGATGTAGCTGATTTCATCACGAAAGAATATGACGGAAGCATGATCCCGACTTTCATACCTTTAAGTGAAATTGGCTGGTAAAAAATTATTTATAAAGGAGGAACAATGATGGCGGCACCTGTAAAAGCACTATCTGAACTAAAAGATGCAATCAAGAAAAATGTTGAGGATAATAAAGAACTTTATCTTTCCGCAAGCCACCAGATCCATGCAAACCCGGAAATAGGGAATGAGGAATTTTTTGCCTCTGGCTTGCTTTCAGGCATCCTTGAGAAGGAAGGATTTGAAGTAGAGCGGGCAGTGGCCGGGCATGAAACAGCTTTCCTCGCCCGGAAGAAATCCGATAGACCGGGGCCGTCCATTGCATTCCTTGCAGAATATGATGCCCTTCCCGGGCTGGGTCATGGGTGCGGTCACAATATCATAGGTACGACAAGTGTGGCAGCAGCCATTGCATTGAGCAAGGTCATTGATGAGACCGGTGGGGAAGCAGTAGTATTTGGAACCCCGGCAGAAGAAGGCGGTCCAAATGGAAGTGCAAAAGGAAGCTTTGTGAAGCATGGCTTGCTTGAAGGCATTGACGCTGCCCTGATGGTTCATCCATCAAACCATACCCGCCTGACCAGTTCATCACTGGCAGTTGATCCGCTTGACTTCGAGTTTATCGGAAAGCCTGCCCATGCGGCAGCTTCACCGGAGGAAGGAATCAATGCCCTTGATGCCGTTATTCAGCTGTTTAACGGAATTAATGCCCTTCGTCAGCAATTAAAGGATGATGTGCGAATCCATGGCATTATTACTCATGGCGGAGATGCTCCAAATATTATCCCTGAGTATGCAAAAGCCAGATTCTTCATCCGTGCTTCAACCAGAACCAGTCTTAATGAGGTAACAAGGAAGGTTAAAGCAGTCGCAGAAGGAGCGGCATTGGCAACCGGAGCCAAGCTGAATGTCATAGCTTTTCAAAACGAAGTCGATAACCTGCTGTTAAACAAGACATATGACCAGGTGTTTAAAGAAGTGATTGAAGACTTGGATGAAACGGTCGTGGAAGGGGACAGAGATGGAATCGGCTCAACGGATGCAGGCAACATCAGCCAAGTGGTGCCAACCATTCATCCTTATATTAAAATTGGTGCGGATGATCTTGTTGCCCATACAGTTCCGTTTCGTGAGGCTGCAGCATCTGCAAAAGGCGACGAAGCTCTGATAACCGGAGCAAAAGGGCTGGCACTGACTGCCTTCCAGCTGGTAACGGATCCGAAGCTGCTTATATCCATTAAACAGGAATTTCTAGAACGGAAAGCTGCTGAATAAGAACAAAAGCTATCCTTTGCGGGATAGCTTTTCCTTACTTTAGTGAGTCTTTTCCTCAAATTGGAGTGTTGTTCGGCCTCAAAATGCTGAATTTTCTCCTCCAATTGATTGCTCGTCCCTCGATTTCATCTTTCTTTTCCTAAAGTTCACGATTACCTACTGTTCCTTCATCCGTTCCTGTGCCATCCGAATAAGCTCCTTCACCATACTTCCGCCAATCTTCCCGCCCACTGTTCCTGCCTGTTTGGATGTAAGACGGCCGTTATAGCCCGGCTTCAATGGCACACCGGCCTCCTCGGCAATTTCATATTTCACGCCATCAGGGTTTTCATTGTCAACATGGTATCCCTGGTTTGCCATTACCTGATTTTTCAGCTGGTCTAATGCCGCTCTTGATTCCGGCACAAGCGGGCGTCTTTTTCTTCTTGCCATGATACATTCCTCCATAATAAGTACTTTTTCTTATTATGTGAAAGAACATAGGGAATAACACTGAAAAAACTTGTACATCTTCTTATGAGAAGATATTCTAATGTTAGAAACCCTGAATCATTGTGAATAAACAAAAGAAGGTGTTTTGTTTGGCATTAAAATACTTGTCAGCTCTGCTGCTGCCTGGCCTGCTGGTATTGCTCTTTACGAGAGTAAGCTATAATCGTGTGATTGGGCTTGTATTAACGGTGGGACTGATTGCTGCTTCTGTCTATAAAGGCTATACAAATTCATTTGCCTTAATTGTTATAGACGCACTTTCATTGACTGTCGGGTTTTGGTACGCTCAAAAACTGAAGCCCAAAACAAAGCTAAGTGCGGAATAATTCTTGCGGAACCTGTCGATCAAACGTATCGACAGGTTTTTTGTTTAATGAATTTTCATCTGAATTTATGCTTGCGTAGCATCAGCTATTCATCAATATCAATCAAACGATTGATTGGATTACACCCCGTTAATCAAACGTTTGATTAACCTTGCTTCGACACCCCCCTCGATAATTCGGCATATTTCCCAAGCAATATTTTCCCTGTAAAAACAAAAAAACGAATATCCGTTCGCATATTGTTGGTTTGTTTTAGGCTCTTTGTGGTAGAATGGTGATATGAGTATTGAGTAAAAAACTGACAAATCAGCCATGCATCCCGGATCTTTAATTCTTACAATGCTGGTTTGTGATTAATATATAGATAAAAGTAATTTGAACGGGAGGCTTATAGGTGAAGGATCAATTTGAATTAGTCTCAAAATATTCCCCTCAAGGCGACCAGCCTGGGGCAATCAAAAAAATTGTGGAGGGAATTAATTCCGGCAAGAAGCACCAGACGCTTTTGGGTGCAACAGGAACGGGAAAAACCTTCACGGTTTCAAATGTTATACAAGAGGTTAACAAGCCGACGCTTGTCATTGCCCATAATAAGACACTTGCTGGGCAGTTATACAGTGAATTCAAGGACTTTTTTCCAAACAATGCTGTTGAGTATTTTGTCAGCTATTATGACTACTATCAGCCGGAGGCATATGTGCCTTCTACAGATACCTTTATTGAAAAAGATGCAAGCATTAATGATGAAATTGATAAGCTCCGCCACTCGGCGACTTCTTCATTATTTGAGCGCAAAGATGTCATTATTATTGCCAGTGTGTCTTGTATATATGGTTTGGGTTCTCCTGAAGAATACAGTGAAATGGTGCTATCCCTCAGAACCGGCATGGAGATTGAGAGGAACCAGCTTCTTCACAGGCTCGTTGACATTCAGTATGAGCGCAATGATATCGACTTCCAGCGCGGCACCTTCCGTGTTCGCGGGGATGTAGTTGAGATTTTCCCGGCATCAAGGGATGAGCATTGTATCCGTGTAGAGTTTTTCGGGGATGAGATAGACCGGATCCGTGAAGTAGATGCCCTCACCGGAGAAATTATGGGTGAACGTGAGCATGTTGCGATCTTCCCGGCATCCCACTTCGTAACGCGTGAAGAAAAAATGCGGGTCGCCATCCAGAACATTGAAAAAGAACTGGAAGTGCGCCTTGCTGAATTAAGAGAAAACGATAAGCTTCTTGAAGCCCAGCGCCTGGAGCAGCGGACCCGCTATGACCTTGAGATGATGAGGGAGATGGGTTTTTGTTCCGGTATTGAAAACTACTCCCGCCACCTAACATTAAGGCCGCCTGGTTCAACACCGTATACCCTTCTGGATTATTTTCCGGAAGACTTTCTAATTGTGATTGATGAGTCACACGTAACTCTGCCGCAAATCCGCGGTATGTTCAATGGTGACCAGGCAAGAAAATCGGTGCTTGTGGACCATGGTTTCCGTTTGCCTTCAGCCATGGATAACAGGCCGCTTACGTTTACCGAGTTCGAGAAGCATGTGAAACAGGCTGTCTTTGTTTCGGCAACACCCGGCCCTTACGAGCTTGAGCATACACCGGAAATGATTGAGCAGATTATCCGCCCAACCGGTTTGCTTGATCCCACTATTGATGTCCGTCCAATCGAAGGTCAAATTGATGACCTCATCGGTGAAATCCAGGATCGCATTCAGAAAAATGAACGTGTGCTTGTCACTACATTAACAAAGAAAATGTCTGAGGACTTGACAGACTACTTAAAAGAAATCGGCATTAAAGTGCAGTATCTGCACTCAGAGGTGAAAACGCTCGAGAGGATTGAAATCATCCGCGAGCTCCGCCTTGGCAAGTATGATGTGTTAGTCGGCATCAATCTTCTGAGGGAGGGGCTTGATATACCTGAAGTATCTCTCGTTACCATACTTGATGCTGATAAGGAAGGGTTCCTCCGGTCAGAACGTTCACTCATCCAGACGATTGGTCGTGCAGCGCGTAATGCGAATGGCCATGTCATTATGTATGCAGACCGGATCACTGACAGCATGGAAAAAGCCATCAGTGAAACAAAGCGCCGCCGTTCCATTCAGGAAGAGTACAATGAGAAGCATGGCATCACGCCAATGACTATACAGAAGGATATACGGGATTCAATCCGTGCAACCCATGCGGCAGAAGAGCAGGAAGAATACCAGACATCAGCAAAACTCGGCAAGCTGAACAAGAAAGAGCGCGAGAAGCTGATTGGCGATATGGAAAAAGAAATGAAGGAAGCGGCCAAATCCCTGAATTTCGAAAGGGCTGCCGAGCTTCGTGATTTAATATTAGAGCTGAAAGCGGAAGGATGACGTAAAAATGGCGATGGATAAACTGATTGTAAAGGGTGCCAGAGCCCATAATCTGAAAAATATAGATGTCACCATTCCGAGAGATAAGCTTGTCGTCCTGACAGGACTTTCAGGTTCAGGAAAGTCCTCTCTGGCATTTGATACGATTTATGCAGAAGGGCAGCGCCGCTATGTGGAATCATTATCTGCTTATGCCCGGCAATTCCTCGGCCAGATGGATAAGCCTGACGTGGATGCGATCGAAGGACTCTCTCCTGCCATATCAATTGACCAAAAGACGACAAGCAGAAATCCTCGTTCCACAGTGGGAACGGTGACCGAAATTTATGACTATCTGCGATTATTATTTGCACGGGTGGGGCATCCCACCTGTCCGAATCACAATATTGAAATCTCTTCACAGACCATTGAACAAATGGTTGACCGGATTATGGAGTATCCTGAAAGAACAAAGCTCCAGGTTATGGCTCCGCTCGTATCCGGCCGAAAAGGGACACATGTAAAAGTATTTGAGGATGTCAAAAAGCAGGGTTTTGTCCGTGTCCGTGTCGACGGAGAAATAATGGATCTCGGTGATGAGATTGAGCTGGAAAAAAACAAAAAGCATTCTATTGAAGTAATAATCGACCGAATTGTGGTAAAAGAAGGCGTAGCACCAAGGCTGGCAGATTCATTGGAAACTGCTTTGAATCTGGGCAATGGCAAGGTGCTGGTGGATGTAATCGGGGAAGAAGAACTGCTGTTCAGCGAGAACCATGCCTGCCCTCAATGCGGATTTTCAATCGGCGAACTTGAGCCGAGAATGTTCTCTTTTAATAGTCCGTTTGGTGCCTGTACGGAATGTGACGGATTGGGCTCAAAGCTGGAGGTAGATATTGACCTGGTAATTCCCAATAAGGACCTTTCGTTAAAGCAAAATGCCATTGCGCCATGGGAATCGACCAGCTCTCAATATTATCCTCAGCTGCTGGAGGCGGTCTGCAATCATTATGGAATTGATATGGACGTGCCGGTTAAGGATATTCCTGAACACCTGCTTGATAAAGTTTTATACGGATCCTCTAAGGACAGCATTTATTTCCGTTATGAAAACGATTTTGGCCAGGTGAGGGAGAATTATATCCATTTTGAAGGTGTCATCCGAAATGTGGAGCGCCGCTATAAAGAAACAAGCTCTGATTATATCCGGGAGCAAATGGAAAAATACATGGCCCAACATCCATGTCCTTCCTGTAAAGGCTACCGTCTGAAGCCGGAAACTCTTGCAGTGCTTGTATCCGGAAAGCATATCGGCCATGTAACAGAATATTCGATTGAGGAAGCATTCAGCTTCTTTGAAAATCTGACACTGTCTGAAAAAGAAATGAAGATTGCCAATCTCATTTTCCGTGAGATTAAGGAAAGGTTAGGCTTCCTCATCAATGTCGGGCTGGATTACCTGACATTAAGCCGGGCAGCGGGGACCTTGTCAGGCGGTGAAGCACAGCGTATTCGCCTAGCCACCCAAATCGGTTCGCGCCTGACAGGTGTACTCTACATTCTGGACGAGCCTTCGATTGGTCTCCATCAGCGTGATAATGACCGTTTAATAGATACACTGAAAAATATGCGGGATATCGGCAACACCCTGATCGTGGTAGAACACGATGAAGATACGATGGTAGCAGCAGATTATCTAATTGATGTCGGCCCGGGGGCAGGAGTTCATGGCGGGCAAATCGTTTCTGCGGGTACGCCTCAGGAGGTAATGGATGATCCAAACTCACTGACAGGGCAATATTTGTCAGGAATGAAATTCATTCCTCTTCCAATTGAGCGCCGCAAGAATGACGGACGCTTTATCGAAATTAAAGGGGCTAAAGAAAACAATCTTAAAAATGTGAACGTTAAGTTTCCCCTAGGCACTTTTATTTCCGTTACTGGCGTTTCAGGTTCAGGAAAAAGTACATTAATCAATGAAATTCTTCATAAAGGGCTTGCTCAAAAGCTCCATAGAGCTAAAGCGAAGCCTGGTGAGCATAAAGAAATTAAAGGTATTGATCACCTGGATAAAGTCATTGATATCGACCAATCTCCAATCGGACGGACACCACGTTCCAACCCGGCAACATATACCGGAGTGTTTGATGATATTCGTGATGTGTTTGCTTCAACCAATGAAGCAAAGGTTCGCGGCTACAAAAAGGGACGCTTCAGCTTCAATGTAAAAGGCGGACGATGTGAAGCATGCCGCGGTGATGGGATCATCAAGATTGAAATGCACTTCCTGCCTGATGTGTATGTGCCATGTGAAGTCTGTCATGGCAAACGCTATAACAGGGAAACGCTTGAAGTAAAGTACAAAGGGAAGAATATTTCAGAGATTCTCAATATGACAGTGGAAGATGCACTGGAGTTTTTCGAGAATATTCCTAAAATCCGCCGCAAGCTGCAGACGATTTATGATGTTGGCCTGGGCTACATCACTTTGGGGCAGCCTGCGACAACATTGTCCGGCGGAGAAGCGCAGCGTGTCAAGCTTGCTTCCGAATTGCACCGCCGTTCAACGGGCCGCTCGCTGTACATTCTTGACGAACCGACAACAGGCCTTCATGTTGATGATATCTCACGACTGCTCGTGGTCCTTCAGCGTCTTGTTGAAAATGGTGACACGGTACTGGTTATTGAGCATAATCTTGATGTTATCAAGGCAGCTGACTATATCGTTGACCTTGGACCAGAAGGCGGAGATAAGGGCGGGACCATCCTGGCAGCAGGTACACCTGAAAAAATTGCCGAAGTTCCAGAATCTTATACAGGTAAGTATCTCAAACCAATCCTCGAAAGAGACCGCCTGAGAATGAAAAAGCAAATTGAAGAAAAAGAAGGCGTGACAAACGCTTAATTAGGAAGAAGCAGTGCCGTTTTGGTACTGTTTCTTTTTTATGGAAGAGAGATTAATTTTCCAGAATGAGGGGTATAGAACATGCGTCTGCAGCAACCTTCACTAATCTCAACCAAGAAAGGAACATACACTATGAAAAATAAAATCTACCTTTTAGCAGGCCTAATTTTGCTTGGGATCGGCATCTATCTATCCATTACATTTTTTGGAGAAGAAAAAAAGGCTGAAAGCAGTCAAGCGATTGTAGCTTTTGGTGATTCGCTTACCTACGGGTATGGAGATGAAACGGAAGAGGGGTACATTGGCAGGCTGCAGAGCAAACTGGATCGGACATATCCGGAAAATAATTATACAATAACAAATCATGGAGTGTATGGCTATAAATCTTCTGATGTCCTCCAGCAAATGCTCAAACCGAGGGTGGCACAGGATATCAAAAATGCAGATATGTTTATCGTATATATTGGAACAAACGATTTGCTGAAAAGCAACGGCGGAGATTTATATCCGCTCCATCACGAAAATCTTGTTGAAGCTAAAGACATATATGAAGATAAACTGAATGGAATTTTGGAAACACTGGAAACCGCCAACAGTGATGCACCTGTTATCCTGCTCGGGCTATACAATCCCTATCCGGACGGCGACCGGATTGAAAAATATATTGACCATTGGAACGAATCCATAAGAATAAAAGCTGCAGAAGATAAAAATATTACCTTTATTTCTACCAATGAACTGTTCAAGGGGAAAAATAAGAAACAGTACTTTGCTGATTCCCTTCATCCGAACGGAAAGGGATATGAGATGATTGCGGATAAAATTATAGATAATTACTCATTTTAGGTTCTTGGCTTTTTACATTCTTATAAAAAGCGCTTCTGCCAAGACTTTGTTTTCTTATATGCTGTGATAACGCTAATATGATATTTTTGTGTGTTGATTGGAGCGGAAGGTGCGAGACTCCCGCGGAAAGCGAGTGCCTGCAGCGGAAATCAACACCTCCACTTCAACAGACAATATTTCCTTCATTTAATTGATAACACAATGTAATCTTCCAGCAAAATCGGTGTAACCAAGCAGCGTTATACTCCTATATAAGGGAAGCTATTGCCTGGAAACAGAAGGGGAGGTCATTATGGAGGATTATTTAGCCAAGTCTCTGGAAGAATGGAAAGAAGATATTTCTGAGGTTTTGGATCAGATTAATAATGAATATGAGGATGTAAAAAAAGAGCTTAAAGTTTATTCCTACAAATATGGAATTACTAAGCAGGTTATCCAGTCTACTGTGAACGAAGAGATTATTGATAATATCCGTGAAATGTATCATAAGCCTTTTGAAGAAAAGTATAATGAATTGAAAGAATACATACGTGATTTGGATGAAAAACGAAAAGTATTCCAAATGTTTGTCAATAAAATTGACGAAGTGAAAAAGAAGGAAGCGCCTCGCACTGACCTGGCAGCAGCCTATAAATAGGACACAACCATAAAACCGTCTTTCAAGAAAGGCGGTTTTTATTATAGAAGAAGCTATGCGACTCGAGGCTATGGAACCCCTCAGCCTGCAGATGTATTTTTAGAAATATGGAGGAAAATACTCCTTTGATTTTCTATAATGAAGAAGAGGCTGAAACTTTTAGCGCTCCATTTCCGTATGACAGATAAAGTGAAACTTCAATCAGTGGGGTTTTATTATCCCCCGCTGATTGTTAGTTGAACCAATCGGGCCTTTACGGGCAGTTTGACCCCCCGCTTATCCTCCATTGGGTTTCTCTTAGTCTTGAAGTGGGGGTCTTACTGCCCGTTAGACTGCGATAAAGGAGCTGAAAACAATGGAAACAAGAAAAGTTCTGTCTGCTTTAAGCTATTTTAGCATTATGTTCGCAGGATTTATTTTTCCGCTCATTGTATTTTTTGCATCAGAGGACACGGAAGTGAAGCGGCATGCCAAGAGTGCATTCTTATCACATTTGATTCCGCTGGTTCCTGTTCCGTTTATTGTTTTTGCTGCTGTGACCCAATTCACAGTAAATGATCAGGAAATCCCGGTATTTTTTCTTGCAGTTGTCGGCATCACAATTATTCTGCTATTAATTGTACTAATCTGGAATATCATTAAAGGGGTAAAAGTCCTGATACAAGAATAGAAAATAATAGAGGAGGGCCAAAGAATGAAAGAGGAACGCAAACGTATTTTGAAAATGGTCGAGGATGGAAAGCTTACTGTTGACGAAGCATTAACTCTATTGGAGCAGCTTGAAAAAACAAATCAGACGATGGAACAAAAGCAGGAGGATTTAATTAAGGAGCTATCTGCTGAAGTTAAGTTTGAAGAAGCTAAAAAGGGTGAGCCATACAGCTCAAAGCATCAAAGTGCCAAGGAAAAAATCATTGATTTTGTAGATTCAGCATTTAAAAAAGTGAAGGATTTGGATCTTGATTTTAATTTTGGGAAAAGTGTTGAGATCTCTCATATATTTCAGCATGCAGACGCATACTTAAAAGATCTGGACATTGATGTTGCCAATGGGACAGTTAAGGTGATTCCATGGGAGCAAAGTGATGTCCGCGTTGAATGCAGAGCAAAGGTCTATCGTGTGGATAATCAGGATGAAGCACGCAGAAATTTCCTGAAGGATGTTATTTTTGCCATTGAAGGGCAAAGGCTGAGGTTTTCCACTCAGCAAAAGTGGATGAAGCTTGAAGCGGTTATCTATATTCCAAAATCTGAATATGAAAATGTGAAAATCCGCATGTTTAATGGCCCGGTTGAAAGTCAAAACTTAACAGTGGAAAACTTTAAAGCGAAAACAGCCAATGGAAAGATTACGGTTAGTGATTTAAACAGTAAAAATGTTGAGGCTGAAACAGCCAACGGGCAGATTACCATTCAAAAAAGCCGCATCGATCATGTAGAAGCCGAAACGTTAAATGGTGCAATTCTAGCTGAAGGAGACTTCAAAAAAGCCGAACTCCAATCTTTTAATGGCAATGTAACATGCAGGGCAGAAAATGAACGCTGTGAATGGATCGAAGCGAAGGCAGCGACGGGCAGCATTGACCTGTTTGTTCCGGATTTCGCAGCTGTAAGCGGAGAGCTTCGCACCAATCTGGGCAGTTTCCATCCTGATATTGAGGGTATTGAAGTAATAGAAGAAAAGAGCGAAGTGATTCAGAAAATGCTGCGCTTCAAGTCTGTAAAAGAAAGCGGCAGCGGACTTAAGCTGAGGGCTGACTCAAAAACAGGTGCGATCACGATCAAACGGTCAACTGCCTGGTAAAGTCTAACTAAGTCTTGTGCTTGTCCGGGGTGGGCAAGGCGCTTCCGCTTTTCCTGATAGATAAGAATGTATAAATTTTGAAGTTAGATAACTGTCTAGCTCCAGGCGCCATCGGCTCTCGGGTCTAAGCCAATCCGGCCAAAAGGTTAAAGAACAACCTTTCAGCCGGCTCGTCTTATGCTTGAGGCCCACAGGATGTGGGTCATGCAGACGTTGCCACAGGATGTGGCGTTTTTAGTCTGCGTGCCTTCATTAAGCGGGCGCCTTCCGCTTTTCTTGATAGGAGGGTTTCTTAATGAATAAATTGGTTCGTTCCCGTGGCAACCGGAAATTAGCGGGTGTATTAGGCGGCTTATCAAAATCGATCGGTATAGATCCTACTATACTCAGGGTGATTTTCATTGTTTTATTATTCACAACAGGTGTTTTCCCAATGACACTCATTTATGCTCTGCTTGTTTTCGTGCTTCCGAATGAAGAGGTGCTGTAGGAAATGAGATGGATTCTGGGAATTTTGATTAATGCGGTCTTATTTGTAGCGATCGCCGGATTTTTTAAGGATTCGTTTTACTTGTCCGGATTCGGGGCTGCAGTTGGTGCCAGCTTCATGCTTTCCATCCTGAACATTCTCGTGAAACCAATCCTGATTATATTAACTCTGCCAGTCACTGTTTTAACGCTTGGTCTGTTTTTGTTCGTCATCAATGCTGTTACGTTAATGATTACAGATGGCTTTATGGGGGATTCATTTGAAATTGCCGGGTTTGGCACAGCGATTCTTGTGTCTGTGATCATGTCAATTGTTAATCTGATCATTCAAAAAGCGATCCTTGAACCGGCGAGGGAAAAGTAAATGCGTTAAAAAGCCAGCATCCGTGATGATGCTGGCTTTTGGCTATTCAATGATGGTGGCATTAAAACCGTCCTTCTGCAGATTCCCGGCAAGTTTCTCGGCAAGCTGCTTTTCTGAAAATGCCACTTGAACTTTATATTGTTTGAGTTTATCATTCTTTCTTAAGTCATATTGTTCGGCGATGGCTTTTACAATAGCTTGTGCACAGCGTTTCCGATAGAGAGGGGTGCGGAGAAGGGAAGCTTCTTCTTTATTGGTCATAAACCCGCATTCCACAAGTACAGCAGTCATTTTTGTCTCGCGAAGAACCTGGAAATCAGCTGTTTTGACTCCCCGGTCCCGCAAGCCTGTAGAACTGATTAAGTTTCGCTGTATCTTTTGGGCTAATGCGAGTGCTTCCCGAGGCTTAGAAGGGTAGACATATGTTTCGATTCCGCCTGCACTGTTCCATCCGCCTGTTCCGTAAGCATTAGCATGGATGGACACATAGCAGTCCGCGTTTTGTTTATTTGCCAGCGCGGTCCTTTCGGCAAGCGGCACGTCCCGTTCATCGGAATGGGCAAAGATAACTTCTGTGTTTTGATACTTCCCCAGCATCTCCTTTGTCAGGTCCGCAACAGCACGGTTAAATTCATATTCCTTCATTCCGTCAGGGCTTTGCTTGCCGGAGGTGCTGTATCCATGGCCGGCATCCAGTATGATTTTCATCTGATCGCTCCTTTCATATAATAAAATATTCTCATGTATATAATATGGACAAACCTTCCAAAAGGACATGATAAAATGAAAATAGGAGAAAACCCTGATGGGCTTTCTCCTATTTTGCAGCGCGCTGCATCGTATGAACGAATTTGTAGCGGTCTGCGCGGTATGCTGATTTGACAAGCTCAAAAGGCGTGCCGTCCTCTAAAAAGGAAGTTCGGACAATAAGCAATACAGGCGACCCAGGTTCGACCTGAAGGTGGTTTACTTCGGTTTCCTTAGCGATAGAGGCTTCAATTTGCTGGGTGGCTTCACTGATGGTCAGGGACAATTTTTCTTCAATATGCTGGTAAAGTGACTTGTTGATTATTTCTTCCGTAAGCCCTTTTACGAGATTTGCAGGCAGACAGGTGGTTTCCAGCGCCATTGGGAGATTATCTGCCATACGCACCCGTTTTATTTCATAAACAGGTGTGTTTTCTTTTATATCAAGCTTTCTCGCCAGCTGCGGCTCGGCCGGGATGATTTCAAATGAAATGAGACGGCTGCTCGGCATCATGCCGCGTTCTTTCATATCTTCCGTAAAGCTGGTCAATCCCTGAAGCTTTTGTTCGACCTTCTGCTTATTGACGAAAGTTCCGCGTCCTTTTTGCCTGTAAAGATAACCATCGTTGACGAGGTTGTTTAATGCCTGTCTGACTGTCATGCGGCTAATCTGATATTGCTCAGAATACTCGCGCTCTGAAGGGATTGCTTCATCAGGCTTTAATATGCCGTTTTCTATTAATTGTTTAATATACTCTTCCAATTGGTGATATATCGGGATGGGTGATTGCTTATCGATCATGGGAATTCTCCTATCACTATTAGTAGTGCTTACCGATCCTTACTGACAAGACTGAGTGCCTCTTCATCGGCTATGATTGTCACATTCGCATGCAGCTTCAAAGCTGATGCAGGAAATTGTTCATCAGGTTCAGCATAAATCAGCTGCCTGATAGCTTCTGCCTTGGCTGAACCTGAAGCGAGCAGGAGGATTTCCCGGCTATCAAGAATCGAAGCGATTCCCATAGTTATCGCTTGAGCTGGAACATCTTCAATAGAATTGAAGAACCGTGCGTTAGCCTTTCGAGTGCTTTCCGCCAGGTCCACGACATGGGTACGGCTGTGAAAAGACGTTCCCGGTTCGTTGAAGCCGATATGTCCATTGCGTCCAATTCCCAGCAGCTGCAGGTCAATATCGACCAGTTCCTTAATCAGCTGCTCATACCGTTCGCATTCCTGTGACATATCTTCTGCTGCTCCATTGGGAAGGTGCGTGTTTTCCAGCCGGATGTCCAATTGATCAAATAGTTCACTATTCATGAAATGCCTGTAGCTGCTAGGGTCGGAAGGTGGCAGGCCGATATATTCATCCAAATTAATCGTCGTGATTTTTTCGTAAGAAGTGCCATTTTTTTGATGATCATTAATCAGTTCGGCATAAACTCCTTTTGGTGTACTGCCGGTTGCAAGCCCTAATGTCATATCTGGCTGCAGCCGAATTTTTTCAATCATCAGCTGGGCCGCTTTTTGGCTCATATCGTTATAATCGGCTGTTCGAATGATTTTCAAGGTCTTTTCACCTCGCGTTCAAAGGCTTTGACTCCTCTGCAGAAAGTCATGGCAACCTCAAGGTTCTCATCAAGTACAACCAGGTCGGCATCCTTGCCTTCCGAAATGCTGCCTTTCCGGTCAAACATATTGAGCTGTCTGGCAGGGTTGCTGCTCGCAAGCTGGACAGCTTCAGACAGCTGAATATCAGTAAAATCAATCATGTTTTTTATGGAATCTTTCATTTTTAAGATGCTTCCAGCCAGTGTGCCATCAGCAAGCAGTGCCTGGCCATTTTCAACCTTTACATCCTGTCCGCCAAGATCATAATGGCCATTTTTCAGGCACTTTGCTCTCATGGAATCCGTTATCAGGATCATACCATCCGGGCCCTTGGCGTTCAGTGCAAGCTTGATCATCTCAGGCCGGACATGGATTCCATCAGCAATCATTTCAACTATTAATTCTTTGAATAAAAGCGAAGCACCGGCTACTCCTGGTTCACGGTGATGCATGCCTCTCATTCCGTTAAAAAGGTGAGTCACCTGCTTAGCTCCCGCCTGTACAGCTTTCTCCATTTCTGTAAAAATGGCATCGCTATGGCCGATTGAAGGAACAACGCCGTTTTCACTTAAGTAGCGGATAAACTCATAGCCATTTGCTTTCTCAGGTGCAAGTGTAATCAGCTTGATAGTTCCATTTGCTGCTTCCTGCCATCGCTTAAAAAGTTCAATATCAGGCTCAAGTATATGATCCTTCGGCTGGGCTCCGCCTCTTGCTTCATTAATAAACGGGCCCTCCAGGTGAATTCCGATAACTTCTGCCTGGCCAGGAGTATTTTGTTCTCTTTGAAAGTGAGCTGCATTGACCAGCGCGGCTTCTATTTTTTCCTTTTCCTGTGTGATCGTCGTGGCCAGGAAGCTGGTAGTCCCTTCTTCAGGCAACACGCTGGCCATCGTGTTAAGTGCCTCAAATGTTGCATCCATTGTATCGGCACCGCCAGCACCGTGAATGTGAACATCAATAAACCCCGGACTGATTGTATGCTCAGGGGAAAGCTCTATGATTTCTGTATCCTGGCCGACGGCAGGAAGCTCCTCCAAAGTTCCAGTTTTTAAGATTCGGTCATTTTCCATTAAAATAAATCCTTGATCAATCATGCGGTTTTCCAGAATAATTCTAGCGTTTTTCAGTAATAGACGGCACATTTTTTAATTCATCTCCGTTTGAATGATACTTTTATTATAAAAGGTTTGTGTTTAGATGTCTATACCAGTTGAGATAATTAGCTCAATATGGTGTTTTGGTCTATACAACTAAAAGAGGATAGAAAGCGGCTGGACGCTTTCTATCCTATTATTTTGAATTTGAAGGTAAATTCATACAATATATATCTGTTTATTTAGTATGATATTCCGCAATGGCTTCGCGTAAGTAGCCATTATGCTTTTTCAGAAGCCTGGCAGCTGCTTCACCTTTTAATCCTGTTAAAATTTGAAGAATCGCAGCCTTTGTATTATGGTTTTGTTCTTTGAGAGCAGCATGGGCTTCTGCATCAGATGCACCTGTTGCCATTTTAACGATATTTTCAGCACGTTTAAACAGCTTCTCATTTGTCATTTGCACATCCACCATCAGATTGCCGTACACTTTTCCGAGTTTGATCATGGCAGCTGTTGTTAACATGTTCAGGACGAGCTTTTGTGCGGTGCCTGCTTTCATTCTTGTAGAGCCTGTAACCACTTCAGGACCTGTGATAGGTGCTATCGTATATTTAGAGATTCTTCCCATTTCGGAGTCTTTGGTGCAGGCAACAGCAACAGTAACAGCACCGACTTCATTTCCATATTGAAGAGCTCCGATCGTATAAGGCGTACGGCCGCTCGCTGCAATGCCGACAAGCACATCCTTGTCCGATAATTGAATATCTGCGACATCCTGACGTCCCTGTTCGCTGTCATCCTCGGCGCCTTCAACTGCTTCCGTCATGGCTTCTTTGCCGCCGGCGATAATGCCGACAACCATTTCCGGGTCCGTTCCATACGTTGGCGGACATTCTGAAGCATCGATAATGCCAAGACGTCCTGACGTGCCGGCTCCAACGTAAATCAAGCGGCCTCCTTTTTTAAAACTATCCGTAATTTCATCCACCACGTTTACAATGTGAGGGATTTCTCTTGCAATGGCATTAGGAACAATCGTATCTTCCTGGTTTATAATTGTAATAATTTCTTCGGTTGTCATTAAATCTATTTTCATTGTTTTTGGGTTTCGCTGTTCGGTATTTAGCTTTGTAATATTCATTGTTAATCCCTCACTATTAATTGAAATTTAGTTCCTGCCTTAATCTGATCAAGAAGCGGCAGATCCTCATCAATAACTCTTGCGATCACATTCACGCGTTCATCCCGGGGCAGATCTGCTAAGGTAATTTGCATCTCGCCTGCGTAGCGGCCGTATAGGCTATTATCAATTATGACACTGCCTTTTTTACGTTCCAGCTGGTTCATAGGTTCCCATGTCTTTGATCCCTGCCCAGCATATGACCTTGATTCAACTGACCTTACAGCATCCCGGGCAGGATCCATCCGATTTGTATGGGGTTTGTTAAAAAGCTCCTCATAGATTTGTCCGCCAATCAGCTCGATTCGGAGAGGCAAAACACCTTCAGCAATTTTTTTCAGTTGTGCAAGAGTCCCGTCTTTTACTGAGTGGTCACCGATCAGCACCTTGTCAGTATAGCAGCTGTTCATCAATTCAGCCGCCGCCGCAGCGGGTGAACAGACACGGTGTTTTTCAAGAGTGGGAAGCCCGGCAAAAATAGGCCCGCGAAGTTCAGCGTCACCAGGCACAAACGCCATGGTGGTTATCCCCATACTTTTTAGGAACCGATTTCTCTCTATAAAAAAGTCCTTATCCAAACCCGTTTCAGGCCGCGGATAAAAATTATGCCAGGCTTCAACATTATGGGCGTTTAAGCCCAGCTCCATCCACTCCCGCAGTTCCTCAGCAGAGATAGTACTCGCATTGATTCCAAGCTTCATTTTTTTGGAGAGTTCAACAATCTGCTCAGAAGTAAAGCCGTAGTCTGCCCGTATTCCGGAGAGACCCCATTCGAGAAGAGTATCGAGCGATTCCCAGTCCAGCCCCAGATGGTCCAATGATTGAGGGGAAACGTCGGCGAGGAGTTCCATTTGATGGTGCTTTGCAAGAGCACCGAGGCTCTGAAGCAAATGTTTATAAGTGCTGTGGTCATCTTCGGGAATATGGAGGGAAGTGAAGATGGATGTGAGGCCGTGAGAAGCTGCACGTTCAATCCATTTTTCATTTTGAAGCTGGCGCTCTTCTGATAGATAAACTGATATTCCAAGCATCATGGTCACCTCTATAAGTCTGAATTTTTAAAAAAATGTAATTTCATAAGTAAAGAAGGAGGAATGGCTCCTCCTTCTCCTTGTTTTATTATATATTCTTAGCCATTTCCTCTTTGAATCCGAACAGCCATGTGAACAGGAATCCAAATGCATAGGCAATTAATAGGCCGATCAGATACAGTACGATTTGATTTGTGTGAACGAGGAAGGCAAGCGGTATGCCGGAAACCCCGATGGCTACTGTAGCAATCTTGAAGAACGCCTGGAAAGCACCGCCTACAGCAGCTCCCAGACATGCTGTTAAGAAAGGACGTCCCAGCGGCAGGGTAACCCCAAAAATAAGCGGTTCGCCAATACCGAGCATTCCAACCGGAAGTCCGCCTTTGATCACTTTCTTCAGACGGGCATTTTTTGTTTTGAAGTAGATGGCGAATGCCGCACCTACCTGGCCGGCACCACCCATTGCCAGGATTGGCAGGAGCGGATCGTCGCCGATTGAGTTAATCAATTCCATATGAACTGGAGTTAACCCTTGATGCAGCCCAGTTACTACAAGCGGAAGGAAGGTTCCGGCAAGTACAAGGCCTGCCAGGATGCCGCCAACATCCAGAACGCCAAGGAGACCTTTTGTGATAATGTCAGAAAGGAATCCGCCAACAGGCTGCAGAACAAAGAATGTCGCAAAGCCTGTTATTAATAATGCCAATGTTGGTGTTACGATGATATCAATTGCTGATGGAACGACTTTGCGGATTCTTTTTTCCAAAAAGGCCACTAGCGCAGCAGCGAGCATGACTCCAATCAAGCCGCCACGGCCTGGCACCAGCGCTTCACCGAAGAGAGTTATATTGGCAAGGCCTGGGTTGATTAATAGAATACCAGCCGCACCGCCCAGAGCAGGAGACCCTCCAAACTCCTTCGCTGTGTTAATACCTACAAACACGCCCAGGTAACCGAATAAACCCCATCCAATCAGATCAAGCATTTGAACGAGCGTGGATTCCGGATCTCCGCCTGATTTGATGATTACATTATTGATCCCTGCAATCAAACCTGAAGCAACGATAGCTGGAATCAGCGGGATAAAGATACTGGCAATCTTTCTTAAAAATAACTTGAAAGGAGTAGCGTTTTTCTCATTGAGTCCCGCTTTTGTCCGGGCTGCCAGTCCTTCCAATGATGTGTCAATCTCTTCGTCATCATCAACGGATGAAACATTTTTGCCTGTCATCCTGGAAACTTCGTCAGCTACTTTGGTGACAATCCCAGGTCCGAGGATGATCTGGAGTGTTTCTGCTTCCACCACACCCATAACGCCATCAATATCCTTGATGCCATTCAGGTTGACTTTACTCTCATCGACCGGCTTCACGCGAAGGCGGGTCATGCAGGAGGCCAGTTCCGCGATATTGCCGGTGCCGCCCAACTGCTCCGTAATCTCTTTCGCCAAGCGTTCTTCTTTACGCATGAGTTTTTCCCCCTTTTTTTTTAAAAAATAAATGAACGTAATAAAGGCTAAAAAATGTAAATGAATTCGCTTACATAATCATATTACCAAGGTTTAGTATAGTTGTCTATACCATCTGAATATTTTTACAAAAAGCATATCATCATATTTATACGCAGAATATCCCTGGAAATTGTCCCTATTGAGAAGGATTAAGCATATGGGCCTAGTGTTAATTTTGTAAAAATCGTTTTCAGAAATTTGGTTCTGCGTTAAAAAGTGCTAAAATAGAGTGAAACTTCAGAGTGAATTTTTTTTGAAATTATAAGTTACATATAAAGAGATCATCCAGAAGTGCCAGCATTAAAGGAGGAACCTATTTTGGTAAAAGTGCGCACAAAAGATATTATAGAAAAATTTGGGCTCGAATTGATTGCCGGAGAGGAAGGCATTAACCGGCCGATTACGACGAGTGATATTTCCCGTCCAGGCCTGGAGATGGCTGGTTATTTTGATTACTATCCGGCTGAACGTATTCAATTGGTCGGAAAAACCGAGCTGTCTTTCGTTGAAAAGTTAAATAACTCCGAGCGGGAGATCCGGCTTGAACGGCTCTGTACAGATATTACACCCGGCATAATCGTCACGAGAGGACTGGATATACCTGACGAACTGATTGAAGCGGCAGAGAGGGAATCGGTTCCGCTGCTCCGCTCCAAGCAGAAAACGACCCGTTTTTCCAGCTTGCTGACCAACTTTTTGGAAAGCAAGCTTGCTCCAACCACGGCAGTTCATGGCGTCCTTGTCGATATTTATGGGGTGGGGGTATTGATAACTGGAAAAAGCGGAGTTGGTAAGAGCGAGACGGCGCTTGAGCTTGTTAAGCGGGGTCACCGCCTTGTTGCAGATGACTGCGTGGAGATCAGACAGGAAGATGAAGATTATCTGGTCGGAAACTCACCGGAATTGATCGAACATCTGCTTGAAATCCGCGGCCTCGGCATTATCAATGTCATGACCCTTTTTGGTGCTGGAGCTGTCCGCAGCTATAAGAAAATCTCTGTGGTCATGAATTTGGAGCTTTGGGATCCGAAAAAGCAGTATGACCGTCTTGGGCTTGATGAAGAAAAGATGAAAATCATCGATACAGAAGTGACAAAGCTGACCATTCCGGTAAGACCCGGACGAAACCTTGCTGTCATCATTGAAGTGGCTGCCATGAACTTCCGTTTAAAGAGAATGGGCATGAATGCAGCGGAACAGTTCACGAACCGCCTGTCGGATGTGATTGAGGATGGAGACCATGATGATCGTTAAAGAGGGCAAAACACGTTCAATCAAACGTTTGATTGAAACCTGATAAACCTCACGCATAGCTTAATTAGAAGAATATTAGGAAAATGTCTGGCATTAGCGCCTGTGGCAAAAGACCAGCCCAGAGGTGTGTGCGCTTTTCCTGCCATAATAGAATTTATACCATTGAACTTAGATAACTTAAGCGGGCGCCTTGCGCTTTTCGATGAGAAGGAGAAGTGATCATGGAAAACAATATTCAGCCGTTAGATCCAATTGCCATTTCCCTTGGGCCGATTCAGGTCCACTGGTATGGCCTGATTATCGGTGTTGGCATTGCACTGGCTCTCATAATCGCAATGAGAGAAGGGGAGAGAAGGGGACTCCCTAAAGATACCTTTGCCGACTTAATGCTGTGGGCTATTCCCATTGCGATAATTTCTGCAAGAATCTATTACGTTATTTTTCAATGGGATTTTTACTCACAGAATCCGGGTGAAATCATCAAAATATGGAATGGCGGAATTGCCATTCATGGAGCCTTGATTGGTTCTGTCATCACAGCTTATGTTTTTGCAAAGAAAAAGAAGATATCGTTCTGGAAGCTGGCCGATATAGCTGCCCCAAGCATCATTTTAGGGCAGGCAATCGGGCGCTGGGGCAACTTCATGAACCAGGAGGCCCATGGCAGGGAAGTCAGCCGGGCATTCCTTGAAAATATGCATTTGCCTGAATTTATCATTAACCAGATGTATATTAACGGAGCCTATTATCATCCGACGTTTTTATATGAATCAATTTGGAATATCATTGGATTTATCATTCTTATCTTATTAAGAAGAGCAAACTTAAGGCGCGGGGAGCTATTCCTCTCGTATGTAATCTGGTATTCGATCGGCCGTTTCTTCGTAGAAGGGCTGCGGACCGACAGCCTCATGCTTACTGAGACTTTAAGGATTGCCCAGACGATATCTATCGTTCTTATTATTGGGGCGCTAGTCCTGATTTTTTATAGAAGAGCAGAGGGTCTTGCCAAAGCTCGTTATTTGGATAAAGCCGAGGGGAAATAACGGACAGGGGAGAATAGAGATGCTGGTTGAATCTTGCAAACGGGGGCTGATGGCCGGCTTAAAGACAACATGGACACTGGGGAAAGTCATATTTCCGGTCACGCTGATTGTGGCACTGCTGCAGCATACGCCAGTGCTTCCATGGGTCATCAGGCTGATCACGCCCCTTATGAATCTGATTGGGCTGTCAGGAGATGCAGCCATACCGCTTGTATTGGGGAACTTCTTGAATTTGTATGCGGGGATTGGAGCCATTTTAACACTCGATCTCTCGGTAAAAGAAGTATTTATTATTGCCGTCATGCTGTCTTTTTCACATAATATGCTGATTGAAACAGGAGTGGCATTGAAGGTCGGCGTTAAGCTTTGGGTCGTTCTGGCAGTTCGCATCGGACTGGCGCTTTTAAGCGCAATTGTCATAAACCTTGTTTGGCAGGGAGGATCCGAAACGGCTAAGTACGGATTTATTCCGGCAAAAGAAGAACAGGTATCAGGTGCAATGCCAATCCTGATGGATGCACTGCAGACTGCATTGCTCGGTATTCTCCAGCTTGCCATCATCGTCATACCGCTGATGATTATTATTCAAATCTTAAAAGATAAGCAATGGCTTGCTGTTTTTTCAAAATGGATGGCGCCTGTGACCAGGGCACTTGGAATGAAAGAAAATACGTCTACCACTCTTGCAGCCGGTTTGCTGATTGGCCTTGCATATGGGGCGGGCGTCATGATTCAGGCAGTAGAGGAAGATGGCGTCAGCAAACGAGATGTAACGATCGCATTTATTTTCCTCGTTGCCTGCCATGCCGTCGTTGAAGATACTTTGATTTTTGTGCCGCTTGGCATTCCGGTATTACCGCTTCTGCTGATCCGCCTGGGAGTGGCAATTATTCTGACGTTAGCAGTGGCATCGATCTGGAAGCGTGCTGATCTGGCAAAAAGAAAGGAAGCAACATATGAGCATTAACACACTATTATTTGACTTAGATGGAACATTGATTGACACAAATGAATTGATTATTTCCTCGTTTTTGCATACGCTGGGAAAATATTATCCTGACCGCTATCAGCGGGAAGATGTTCTCCCGTTCATGGGGCCGACCCTGCATGAAACTTTCGAGTCCATCAACCCGGAAAAAGTGGAGGAGATGATCTCGGTTTACCGGGAGTACAATATTAAGAACCACGACGTGCTTGTAAAGGAATTTGCCGGTGTGTTTGAAACGATTCGGACATTAAAAGAGTCGGGATATAAACTGGGCATTGTTACGACGAAAGTTTCCAATGTAGTTGAAAAGGGCCTAAAGCTGACAAATCTTGACCAGTTTTTCGACGTGGTTGTTACGCTCGACCATGTGGATAAGCCAAAGCCCGATCCGGAGCCAATCCTGAAGGCATTGAGCCTGCTGGATGCGAAGCCTGAAGAAGCAATTATGGTCGGCGATAATTCGCACGATATCGATGGAGGAAAAAACGCCGGCACGAAAACGGCTGGTGTTGCCTGGACAGCGAAAGGCCGTGATTTCCTCGAGCGCTTTGAACCGGATTATATGCTGGGCAATATGGCTGACCTGCTCGATATTCTTGAGGCAGAAAACCAATGAGAAAAACGGAGCGTTTTCCGGTAGAGGGAGGCAATTCTCTCTGGCATGTGTATAAAACGGTTCCGTTCTTAAAGGTGGTCAAAAACTTTATTGTGATCCAGCTTGCGCGCTATACGCCATTTCTGGGCATGAAAAATTGGCTCTATCGTAATTTCCTGAGAATGAAGGTAGGGGATCAGACATCATTCGCACTCATGGTTATGCTGGATGTCATGTTCCCGGAAAAAATCAGTGTCGGCCGCAACTCGGTCATCGGATATAACACGACGATTCTCGCCCATGAATATTTGATTAAGGAATATCGCCTCGGCAGGGTTGAAATTGGCAGCGAAGTCATGATTGGCGCCAATTCAACCATTCTTCCCGGCGTCACGATCGGAGATGGTGCGGTTGTTTCAGCTGGAACGCTTGTTCATAAAGATGTCCCATCTGGCGCTTTTGTTGGCGGAAACCCGATGCGTGTCATCTATACAAAGGAAGAACTTGCCGCACGCTGGGCGGATGATCCGATATATGGTGGTAATAAAGAGAAGACTCCGCTAGCTTAGGCTGGCGGGGTTTTTTATTATTGTGTGAGATGTTGGATAGATTACAAAAGATGCAGATATTTTTAGATGTAAGTCTTAACTTAAATAACCTTTCCAAAAAAGTACAAACTATAAGAAAGCTCCTTTTTTAAAAAAGGGAGTCTTTTTTATTTTTCTGCTCCTTTTGGTTGACGGCATGGAGTTTGCGCGTTAAACTACATATAACTTCAATTTGCTACCATATTAGCGAACTAAAGGATTCGGAATTTTTAAGTCATAGAGGTGAATACGCTTGAGCCGATTATTTATGTTTGAAAAGCCGTTAGGCATGAGAGATACATTACCGGATTTATATGAAAGAAAGGCAGCAGTCCGGTCATCCATCCAGGGGGAAATGAAACGCTGGGGCTATCAGTTTATCGAAACGCCTGCACTTGAATATTACGAAACAGTTGGAGCGGCATCAGCAATACTTGATCAGCAGCTGTTCAAGCTGCTTGATCAGCAGGGCCATACCCTTGTGCTGCGTCCGGATATGACTGCACCGATCGCAAGGGTGGCAGCATCCCGTCTATTAAAAGACGAGCTGCCGATCAGGCTTGCCTATTCTGCCAATGTATACCGCGCCCAGCAGCGGGAGGGCGGCAGGCCGGCTGAGTTTGAGCAGATCGGTGTTGAATGCATTGGCGACCATACGATCAGTGCGGATGGAGAAGGGATGGCGATGATGATCTCTGCTTTGAAAGAAGCTGGGCTTCAGAACTTCCAGCTTTCCGCCGGCCACATCGGTTTTGTCCGGGACTTCTTCCAGCAAATTTTAGGAACAGAAGAAAGAGTGGAAAACCTGACAAGATTTTTATATGAGAAGAATTATGTAGGATACAGGGAACATGTAAAGAGCCTGGCTCTTTCATCCATTGATAAACAAAGGCTTCTTGATTTTCTTAAATTAAGAGGCGGGGAAGAAGTCATTGAGATTGCTTATGGGCTTCTGGAAAACGGCACAGGAAAAAAAGCCTTATCCGAGCTCGAACAGCTTTGGGGCATTATGCAGGACTACGGCCAGGAAGGCACAGTTAAATTTGATTTAACACTCGTCAGCCATATGAGCTACTACACAGGAATTCTTTTTGAAGTATATGCAGGAAATGTTGGTTTCCCGATCGGAAATGGCGGCCGCTATGATCTGCTCCTCCAAAAGTTCGGAAAAGATACGGGAGCAACCGGCTTTGCCATCAGAATGGACCGCTTGCTCGAGGCGCTTGAAGACAGCAATGCAGCAGAACCTGTGTACTGCATTTTATACAGTCCGGAACGCCGCAAAGAGGCATTCGATTTTGCGAAAGAAGAACGTTCTGCCGGAAAGAAAGTGGTCCTGCAGGATATTAGCGGTGTCAAGGATATCGATGCCTGCACCAGCCAATACGAGGATATTACCTTTTTAGTCGGAAAAGCTGGAAAGGAGAGCATAAAATGAGTGATGTTTTAACGATTGCGATGCCAAAGGGGCGCATTTTTGAAGAAGCGGCTGAATTGCTCCGCCAGGCAGGCTTTCAATTGCCGCCGGAATTTGATGATTCTCGAAAATTGATTATAGATGTGCCGGAAGAGAATTTCCGCTTTATCCTCGCCAAGCCGATGGATGTGCCAACCTATGTAGAGCATGGGGTAGCAGACCTTGGGATTGCCGGGAAAGACGTAATGCTTGAAGAAGAGCGAGATGTTTACGAGCTTCTTGATTTGAAAATCAGTGCCTGCTATCTTGCGGTTGCAGGACTGCCAAATACAAGGCTGAATGATGTTGCTCCTAAAATTGCAACAAAGTATCCGCAGATTGCGGCAGCTTATTTCCGAGAGCAGGGGGAGCAGGTGGAGATCATTAAATTGAACGGCTCCATAGAGCTGGCGCCGATGATCGGGCTGGCCGACCGGATCGTCGATATCGTATCAACTGGCCGTACGCTAAAAGAGAATGGCCTCGTTGAATACGAAACCATTGTCGGCATCACTTCAAGATTGATAGTCAATCCTGTCAGCTACCGCATGAAGGATGAACGCATAAGTGATCTGGTTGGACGTCTTACGGAAGTAATAGCAGGAGAAGAAATTCGTACTTAAAGTGAAACTTCCATAAGTGGCGTTCTTCCACTGATGGTTAGTTGAACCAATCGGGCCTTTATGGGCAGTTTATCCCTGCCTGATTCTAATTAGGTCTTGATTGGAAATATGAGGTAGGGTATTACTGCCCGTTAATCTGCGATAAAGGATGTAGAGGTCTATGAAAATTTTAAAAGTTAATGACCAGATTTCAATTAAACGGTCTGTTGATAACGGAACAGAAGAACAGCGGGCGATTGTAAAAGATATTATTGAATCAGTCCGCCAAAACGGAGATCGGGCATTAAAAGATTACACAAAAAAATTTGATGGCATCTCCCTGGATGATTTCAAGGTATCGCAGGCTGAAGTAGAAGAAGCATTGAGTCAAGTGGATGGAAAAATCCTTGAAATCATTAAAAAAGCTGCTGAAAACATCCGGTCTTTTCATGAAAAGCAGCTGCGTCCTTCCTGGATGACAACGGAAGAAAACGGCACAGTGCTTGGCCAAAAGATCACACCGCTTGATTCAGTCGGCCTGTATGTCCCGGGCGGTACGGCTGCCTATCCATCATCAGTCCTTATGAATGTGATTCCGGCAAAAGTGGCGGGCGTCAAACGGATTGTCATCACCTCTCCTCCTGATAAAAAGACTGGAAAGCTGCCTCCTGCAGTCCTTGCTGCAGCCCAAATCGCAGGGGCAGAAGAAATCTATAAAGCTGGCGGTGCCCAGGCAATTGCCGCGCTGGCATATGGAACGGAAACGATTGCACCTGTTGATAAAATTACCGGTCCCGGAAATATCTATGTGGCTCTTGCGAAGCGTGAAGTTTTTGGGGATGTTGATATTGATATGATCGCAGGTCCCAGTGAGATTGCCATTTTAGCAGATGATACGGCACACGCGGATGAAGTGGCTTCAGATCTTTTATCACAGGCCGAACACGATCCAATGGCAAGTGCAGTCCTTGTCACACCATCACCTGCTCTGGCAAAACAGGTCTCAAGCGAAGTGGACCGCCAGCTGGCTGAGCTGCCGAGGCGGGAAATCGCTGCTCCGTCCATCGAAACTTATGGTGCTATCTATGTGGCCGAAAACATGGATGAGGCCATCGAAACGGTGAATAGCCTCGCTCCTGAGCATCTGGAGATTTTAACAGAAAATCCGATGGAGCTTCTCGGACGGATTCGTCACGCGGGTGCGATCTTCCTCGGACGATTTAGCCCTGAACCGGTCGGCGACTATTTTGCCGGTCCAAACCACGTTCTGCCGACAAACGGGACGGCCCGTTTTTCAAGCCCGCTTAATGTGGAGGATTTTCAAAAGAAATCAAGCATTCTTTTATACAGTGAAAAAGCATTAAAGGATAACGGCGAAAAAATTGCAGCCTTTGCGCGTCTGGAAGGACTTGAAGCCCATGCCAGATCCATTGAAACAAGACTAAGAAAATAAGCTGGAGGAATAATCATGGCCAGAACTGCAGAAATTTCACGTAAAACCAATGAAACGAATATCACTCTTTCTTTAAATATAGACGGCGAAGGCAAAAGCGATCTGGAAACAGGTGTGCCTTTTATGACCCATATGCTGGACCTGTTCGCCAAGCACGGTCAATTCGACTTGAACATCGTCGCAAATGGCGATACGGATGTAGATGACCACCACACAACAGAGGACATTGGCATCTGCCTTGGCCAAGTACTTAAAGATGCTTTAGGAGATAAAAAAGGCATCAAGCGCTATGGAAATGCTTTTGTTCCGATGGACGAAGCGCTGGCTCAAGTTGCAGTTGACCTCAGCAACCGCCCTCACTTGGAGATGCGTGCTGAGTTCCCATGCCAAAAGGTTGGTACATTTGATACCGAGCTTGTTCATGAGTTTCTTTGGAAACTTGCACTTGAAGCGAGAATGAACCTGCACGTCATCGTTCACTATGGACAGAATACACACCACATTATCGAAGCCATTTTCAAAGCACTCGCTCGTGCGCTTGATGAGGCAACAACGATTGACCCAAGGATTAAGGGAGTTCCATCAACGAAAGGGATGTTGTAAATGATCGGCATCATCGATTACGGAATGGGGAATTTGTTCAGTGTCAGTAAAGCGCTTGAACGGTTGGAGGTTCCTTATTTCCTTTCTGAAAATAAAGACGAGCTTCTGGGAGCAGACGCCTTGATTCTGCCGGGTGTCGGCTCTTTCAAAGATGCCATGGCCATCTTAAATTCTACAGGCCTGGCAGATCTGGTAAAGGAGTTTGCTGATACAGGCAAGCCGCTTCTTGGCATTTGCCTTGGCATGCAGCTTTTATTTAAAGATAGCGAAGAGAATGGCATGACGGAAGGCCTGCAGCTTCTCCCTGGCCATGTGAGGCGTTTTCCCGGTACGACAGCAGAAGGCGAAACGTATAAAGTTCCGCATATGGGCTGGAACCGTCTTGAATTCTTACAGGGTTCGCCGATTTTAAAAGGCCTTGATGAAGATTATGTCTATTTCGTCCACTCCTACTTTGTAGATACAGATGATAGAGAAGTTGTTATCAGCAGAAGTATGTATGATGTAGAAGTGCCGGCAGTTGTCGGAAGGGGCAATGTGTTCGGCATGCAGTTCCACCCTGAAAAAAGCAGTTCGCTCGGCATGGCGCTATTACGCAATTTTACCGAGCTGGTTGAAGAAAGGATGTCTGTGAAATGAGTTTTACGATCTATCCGGCGATCGATATGAGAGGCGGCAAGTGCGTCCGGCTGCTGCAGGGGGATTACGATAAGGAAACGGTGTATGGCGACTCTCCGTTTGATATGGCCAAAAAGTTTGCTGATGAAGGAGCAGACTGGATTCATATGGTAGACCTTGACGGGGCAAAGGATGGGAAGCGGGTTAATGATCAATATGTCATCCAGGCTGCCCGGGAACTTGGCGCCTCCGTCCAAATCGGCGGGGGAATCCGTACGGAAGAAGACATCCTGCATTACCTGGATAATGGCGTAACACGCGTAATCATTGGAAGCATCGCCGTCTCCAATCCTGAGTTTGCTATTGAAATGATCCGTAAATACGGCAAAGCAATAGCGTTAGGGCTTGATGCAAAAAATGGCTATGTGGCTACCCATGGCTGGCTGGAAACATCTGAAATGAAGGCAGTTGACTTAGGCAGGCGATTTGCCGACGCAGGTGCGGAAACATTTATTTTTACAGATATCGCAACAGACGGAATGCTATCGGGGCCAAATATTGAAGCTGTTCGTCTGCTTGCAGGGGAAACCGGGAAAAGTGTCATTGCATCTGGCGGTGTCAGCCAGCTGGCTGATTTGGCGAAGCTGCGGGAGTATGCTTCTGAAGGTGTTACTGGCGCCATTGTCGGAAAGGCCATTTATGAAGGCCGTTTTACCGTAGTGGAAGCTCTGAAAGAGGTGAAGGAATCATGCTGACGAAACGCATCGTTCCCTGTCTGGATGTAAAAGACGGCCGTGTGGTAAAAGGGGTGCAATTTGTGCAGCTGCGTGATGCTGGAGACCCGGTTGAGCTTGCCCGGTTTTATGATGGACAGGGAGCTGACGAGCTGGTCTTCCTCGATATCTCCGCCTCTCATGAAGGACGGAAAACAATGGTTGAGGTTGTGAAGGCAGTTGCGTCTGAGCTGGCCATTCCATTTACAGTCGGCGGCGGGATTAACGCCCTGGAAGATATGAAACGAATTTTGCGGGCAGGGGCTGATAAGGTTTCTCTCAATACAGCTGCCGTAAACAATCCAGATCTAATTACAGAAGGGGCAAATTTCTTCGGATCACAGTGCATTGTTGTTGCGATAGACGCTAAGTACGATGAAGAGCTCGGTTCCTGGCGCGTGTACACTCATGGCGGACGGACACCGACCGATCTTGAGGTTATCGCCTGGGCGCGTGAAGCTGCGGAGCGCGGAGCCGGAGAAATTTTACTGACAAGCATGGACTCTGACGGTGAGAAAAAGGGCTTCGATATCAAGCTGACAAAAGCAGTCAGTGAAGCGGTTTCGATTCCGGTAATCGCTTCTGGCGGGGCCGGAAATGCCGATCACTTTGCTGAGGCGTTTATCGACGGAAAAGCGGATGCTGCATTGGCTGCATCAATTTTTCACTATAAAGAAACATCTGTTGCAGAAGTGAAATCTTATATTAAGGAAAAAGGGGTGGTAGTCCGATGAATATTGAAAGTGTAAAGTTCGATGAAAAGGGACTGATCCCTGCAATTGTGCAAGATGCGAAAACAAAAGAGGTATTAACGTTAGCCTATATGAATCGCGAATCCCTTTTAAAATCGGCGGAAACAGGTGAATCCTGGTTTTTCAGCCGTTCCCGCAATGAACTGTGGCACAAAGGGGCAACAAGCGGAAACACACAGAAAATTGTTGAAATGAAGCTTGACTGTGACCAGGATGCCATTGTGGTTCTGGTTGAACCGGCAGGACCTGCCTGCCACAATGGAACAGTCAGCTGCTTTGAGGAAAGAGTATACGGGAAAGAGTCAGGCGGCTTATCTGGCTATGAAATCCTTTATACTCTTGAAAAAGTTATTGAAGAACGTGAAAAGACACGCCCTGAAGGAGCATACACGACGTATCTTTTTGAAAAAGGCGTGGATAAAATCCTGAAGAAGGTCGGCGAAGAATCCGCAGAAGTCATCATCGCGGCGAAAAACCGTGATAAGGACGAACTGAAATGGGAAGCGGCCGACCTGATTTATCATTTGATGGTGCTGCTGCGTGAGCAGGAGCTGCCTTTTAATGAAGTTTTGAAAGTACTCAATAAACGGCATGACTCGAAAAAAGAACCGGCCTCCGAATAGGGAGGGCGGTTTTTGTTTTGCAGTGTCAGGAATCTAGTTATATCAAGGAGTGACTCATATATTTTAAAAGTGACGCATATTTACCGCGAAGTGGAGCAAAAAAATAAAAAGTGATTCAAAAATCCAATTAGTTAATACATAATTCATAATAGTGACGCATATATTATTTTTTCTTTCAGAATAAAGGTTTTATAGCCTTAAGAACCGAAATTACATAGAGGATAATAACAAAGGAGTGATAAATTGATTGTAAAAAAACGGAACGTACCCATAAGAATCTTAAAAAATCATGCATTACTTCGGCGGCTGCCAAACAATAACAAAGCCTATGTTGAAATTACAAATGATCTCGCAAGACGAATAGCCGGTTACAGAGGTGAACAGGCTGTTGATTTCCACTTAAGTAAACTTTCAGAAAAGGACTTTTATATTTTTCATGGACTTCGGCTGACGAACGGTAAAAACTTTTTTCAAATCGATACACTCATTCTGACTTCAAGATATGCACTTATTCTTGAAATAAAAAATTATGCAGGTACTCTGTTTTTTGATCCAGTTTGTAATCAGCTCATTCAAACAAATTCTTCCGGAGAGGAGAAAGGTTATGCAAATCCAGTTGAGCAGGCAAATCAGCAGCTGCGTGAGTTAAAAAATGGTTAAATCATAAAGATAGTAAACTCCCTATTGAATTCCTCGTTGTGATAAGCAAGCCAACTACAATTATAAAAACAAACCCCAATTCTGTTCATCTCCTCCAAAAAGTTAAACACGTCCAATACCTGACCAGCGAAATAGAGAAGTTAAGCCAAACCTATAATGAGCATATTGACTTAAAAGAATTAAAAAGAATTTCCCGCCAGCTAATGAAAGAGAATCATCCTGAAACATTTGATGCCCTAAATTTTTATAAGATTCCCTTTTCAGATATAAAAGCTGGTGTTATTTGCCCTTCTTGCCACACAACGTTTATGAAACGGCTCTTCGCAGCGTGGCATTGCCTAAAATGCAATTCAATAAGTAGAGAAGCTCACAGCCATGCACTAGTTGATCTGTTTCTATTAAATAATAATCAGCCAGTTTCAAACCAAGAGATCCGGCATTTCCTTGGTATAACATCCCGCACTGTAACTTTAAAACTTATCCAGTCCCTCAATCTCCCCCACACAGGCACCAACAAAGGCCGCCGCTACCACCCGCAGTTAAACTGCCAGAATTTTACCGATCTTAAACACCAGCACCGCTAAACCACCGCAACAACCCTTTAAAACATAACCGCAATAAGATTTCCAATAAAAAATTAAGAATGGGAATAGTATTGTCATTTCTTCCCTTCTCCACAGGCTTGTTCGTGTGATATACTACTTTAGTTACTAACATTTATGGAGGATTTCATGAGTAAAGACTCTAAAGCTAGACACCAAAAGGGAAAGTTACTGTCATTTATCCCGAATGGTGAGTACTATTTTTCCAAAGGGATTAAGGCGTACCACCGCAGGGATTTTCATAAAGCAAAGAAATATTTAATGAGGGCAATGCAGCTTGAGCCGGGTGAACCGATGATTATCTGCCAGCTTGCGATTGTTCATTCAGAAATAGGTGAGTATCAGGAGTCGAATCAGCTGCTTCATATGATATTGGAGGAGCTTGATGAGGATATGGTGGAATGCCATTATTTCCTTGCCAACAACTATGCTCATATGGGCCTTTTCAAAGATGCTTACACACATGCAAATACGTATCTGGATTTGGATCGGGACGGAGAGTTTACGGAAGATACAGAGGATCTGCTGGAACTTCTGACGCTTGAAGGGGAAGATTTGGATGATGAGCTCTACGAGCAGGATGACCTGATTACGAAGCAGGAACACGCACGGGAATTGCTGGAGTCCGGCCATTTTCCAAAAGCGGTTGAGATCCTGAACTCTGTTATTGATGAGTATCCGGAATATTGGTCCGCATACAACAATTTGGCCCTGGCGTATTTTTATCTTGGAGAAGTGCAAAAGGCATCAGATATTTTAGAGAAGGTCCTTGAAGAAAATCCGGGAAATCTCCACGCTTTGTGCAACAAGCTTGTCTTTGCTTTTTACGAGCGGAATTTCAGGCAGGTGCGCTTGTTAAAAGAGGCGCTGAAAAAAATTAAGCCGCTTTCAATAGAACATCAATTCAAGCTTGGTGCCACTTTTGCTCTGACCGGCGAGTATGAGGCTGCCTTTGCATGGCTTCGCAAGCTTCAAAAGAAAGGCTTTGAAGGGGACGGACCATTTTATTACTGGTTATCCTATTCCGCCTATTTTACAGGCCGGGAAGAGATGGCGAAATCGGCATGGAAGAAAGCCATCGAGATTAATCCGGAAAAAGAAGGCTTTGAGCCCTGGAACGATGAAAAAGTAACCAGCAGCGGCTTTGAAGACCATTATTCATCCATTTTAAAAAAGCTGGAAAGCGACTATATAGAAGAGCGGCTATTCGGCCTTTTCCTTACGTCCGTATCCAGCAGAAGAGATGAAATTTTGATCTCTGAAGCAATTGTACAGAACAATAAGTTTTCAGCTATAGAGAAGGAATATCTCTCTTTTGTGAAAACAGACCAGGAAGCGCCTGCCCAGGTTCAGGCCGCACATGAGACAGCAGAACTGTTCTATGAAAACTACCATCCGATTGGCACGGTGGAAGCCGGCCTATATTTAATGTGGTTTACCATTTTTGCTGAATTGACAAACAACAGCCAGAATATTAAAAACAAAAAGGCCTGGGCTGCAGCCATTGAGTATGTCTGGCATAAGCTTCGAAACGAAAAGGTTTCCCAATCAAAAATTGCAGGGAGATACGGGATTTCCGCTTCGACGATGGGCAAATATGTAAAATCGGTGAATGACCGCCTTCAGTGAGCAGATGTTTGGACGAAACACGCGCCAATTTTATAGGATAACAGTAAGAAGGTCATACTATAATATGCGTATTTATAGAGTGTTTTATTTAAAATACTGGATTTCTGATTACTGAAGGAGTGATTCGCTGTGACTGAAGAAAAAATTTATGATGTCATTATCGCTGGCGCAGGCCCTGCAGGAATGACTGCTGCTGTATATACATCTCGTGCAAATCTGTCTACTCTAATGATTGAACGCGGTGTTCCGGGCGGGCAAATGGCCAATACAGAAGAAGTTGAAAACTATCCTGGCTTTGACCATATTCTAGGCCCGGATTTATCCACTAAAATGTTTGATCATGCGAAGAAATTTGGCGCTGAATATGCTTATGGAGATATTAAAGAAATCATTGACGGCGAAGAATATAAAACAGTTGTTGCTGGATCGAAGCAATATAAAGCACGCTCAGTCATTATTTCAGCTGGTGCCGAATACAAAAAGCTTGGCATTCCTGGTGAGAAAGAGCTTGGCGGACGCGGGGTATCCTATTGTGCAGTCTGTGACGGAGCATTCTTTAAAGGCAAAGAGCTTGTTGTTGTCGGCGGCGGCGACTCTGCTGTTGAGGAAGGCGTATATTTGACCCGTTTCGCTTCTAAAGTGACAATCGTTCATAGACGGGACCAGCTTCGTGCGCAGGCGATTCTGCAGCAGCGTGCATTTGACAATGAAAAAATTGACTTTATCTGGAACACGACAGTGAAGGAAGTCAATGATAAGGACGGAAAAGTAGGCAGTGTAACGCTTGTGTCTGCTGAAACAGGTGAAGAAAGAGAATTCAAAGCAGATGGTGTCTTCATCTATATCGGCATGGTTCCTCTTTCCAAGCCATTTGAAAGCCTTGGCATCACAAACAGCAATGGCTATATTGAAACAAACGACCGAATGGAAACAAAGGTGGAAGGTATTTTTGCAGCGGGGGATATCCGCGAAAAATCCCTTCGCCAAATCGTTACTGCGACTGGTGATGGAAGCATCGCTGCACAAAGCGCCCAGCACTATGTGGAAGAATTGCAAGAACGCCTTAAAGTGAAGAAATAATGTGAATAGGCATATGATCCTATGGGCTGTATGCCTTTTGTTTTAGTAAAAATAGCCACTGGTTGAAAAGATTTACAAAAAGTCATGTGGTTTTAATTCTCCTGTAACCTTGATGAAATAAATTTCGGGTAATATAGGAATAGAAATTGACCCCCTTTTAAAGATATAATCCTTTTTAAAGCACAGGCATATGCCTGTGCTCTTTTTTTTATAACTGTAACTTTTGAAGAATGTATTTTGGAAATCTGTATTCATTGTGGCTCTAAGACAAAAATAGTATAATGAAATGAATAAGAAAAGAACGTTAGCCAGCTTTTACTTTAAGCGATTTCATGGAAAGGCGGCAGCGGTATGATTTCGGAAATTAGAGGTGAAATGTGTTGCAGCGAGTCACGAACTGTGTGTTACTTAAAGACGATAAAGTATTGCTTTTACAAAAGCCAAGAAGAGGCTGGTGGGTGGCTCCGGGCGGAAAGATGGAGCCTGGTGAATCAGTGAGGGACTCGTGCATACGTGAGTTCAGGGAAGAAACAGGCATCTACCTGCGCAATCCGAATATTAAAGGCATTTTTACGTTCATCATGAAAGATGGCGATAAGGTCGTACAGGAGTGGATGATGTTTACTTTTCTGGCTACAGCTTCTGATGGGCTGAACCTGGATGAATCAGAGGAAGGCAAGCTTCGCTGGCATCCGTTTTCAGAGATTAAGAATCTGCCGATGGCTGCCGGAGATTCACATATTTTGGAGTATATGATTCATGGCCAGGGCATGATTTATGGAACGTTTACGTATACGCCAGATTTTGAACTGCTTAGTTACAGGCTGGATCCAAGCTGAATTTGACAGAAACAGGGGGAAATTATAAATGAGTACGGGTGCAGTTAATGATACTCAAATGGTGATTATTACGGGAATGTCAGGGGCAGGGAAAACAGTAGCCATCCAAAGCTTTGAAGATCTTGGCTTCTTCTGTGTAGATAATTTGCCGCCGACGCTGCTGCCGAAATTCCTTGAACTTATGAAGGAATCAGGGAATAAAATGAATAAGGTCGCATTGGTGATGGATTTGCGCGGCCGTGAGTTCTTTGACCACTTATTTAAAGCGCTGGATGAATTATCCGAAACATCCTGGGTCACCCCGCAAATTTTATATCTTGATGCAGATGATTCTACACTCGTCAGAAGATATAAAGAAACAAGACGATTCCATCCCCTTGCACCATCAGGATTGCCTCTTGAAGGCATAAAGCTTGAACGGGAGCTGCTTGAAGAATTAAAAGGCAGGGCCCAGCTTATTTATAACACATCGCAAATGAAGCCGAGGGAATTGCGCGAGAAAATTCTAACGGAATTCTCATTGAATAAAAAAACAATATTTACGGTTAACGTCATGTCTTTTGGCTTTAAGCATGGAATTCCAATTGATGCCGACCTGGTATTCGATGTCCGATTCCTTCCGAATCCGCATTATATTGAACATATGAGGCCGAAGACAGGTTTGGATGAAGAAGTATCCAGCTATGTGCTGAAATGGACGGAAACTAGTAAATTTCTCGAAAAGGTTACGGATCTGCTGAGCTTTATGCTTCCGCATTATAAACGGGAAGGGAAAGCTCAATTGGTCGTTGCAATCGGCTGTACGGGAGGCCAGCATCGTTCGGTGGCGCTGACAGAATATATCGCTGACTTTTACAGCAAGGATTACCATACGGCAATCACTCACCGTGACATCGAGAGGAGAAAGGAAAACATCAAATGAACCGACAGCCAAGAATCGTCATCATCGGAGGAGGAACAGGGCTTCCTGTCCTCTTAAGGGGATTGAAACAATACCCTGTTGATATAACTGCCATTGTGACAGTTGCCGATGATGGCGGCAGTTCCGGAAGATTGAGAAATGATCTTCATATTCCGCCGCCCGGTGATATCCGCAATGTGCTGGCAGCTCTTTCAGATGTGGAGCCGCTCATTGAGGAGATGTTCCAGCACCGCTTTGCGACATCCAATGAGTTATCCGGGCATTCGCTTGGCAATTTAATTCTCGCGGCAATGACCTCGATTACCGGAAACTTTGTTCATGCGATTCAGGAAATGAGCAAGGTGTTAAACGTAAGGGGCAAGGTGTTGCCGGCTGCTAACCAGAGCGTGGTCCTTCATGCTGAAATGGAAGACGGGACCATAGTATCGGGAGAATCAAAAATACCCTATTCCGGTAAAAAAATAAAGCGGGTATTTTTAACCCCAAAAAATATTAAAGCCCTGCCTGAATCACTGCAGGCTATCAGACAGGCTGATATGATTATCATCGGGCCTGGCAGTTTATATACCAGTATTCTTCCAAACCTGCTTGTCCCCAGGCTGGGACGTGAAGTCTGCCATTCGAAAGCGAAAAAGGTATATATATGCAATTTAATGACACAGGCAGGAGAGACGCTCGATTATACAGCAAGCGATCATGTAAAAGCACTGTATGATCATATGGGAAGTGCTTTTATCAATACCATTCTGGTAAACAATGAAGAAATCCCTCCCCATATTCAGGAGCGGTACAGCGAAGAAATGGCAAAGCCTGTTGTGTATGATACAGGTGCTCTTACCGAACTGGGCCTTGAAATCATGCACGGTGAAATTGTCAGCCACGAAGGCGGCATCATTCGCCATGATACAAAAGAAGTTGCCCAGATGCTTTATAATTTGCTTTTACATGAAACCAATAGGCGTTTTAACGCGTAATATATAGGTGTGAAAGGGCTTTTGCCGGTAAAAAATAAACTGTGCATACGTTTGCTCAGTGAAGAATATCTTTTTATATGCCACTGGCTTAGCGCTTTTGCGGATAGGGGGTGAAGGGATGTCTTTCGCTTCGGAAACGAAAAAGGAATTGACGAACCTGGAAATAAAAGACTGCTGCGGCAAAGCGGAATTGTCCGCCCTGATCAGGATGAATGGTTCACTTTCTTTTTCCAGCCGGAAACTGATTGTGGATATTCAGACGGAAAATGCAGCAATCGCAAGAAGGATTTACACACTGATTAAAAGGAATTACAACGTTCAGGTTGAGCTTCTGGTCCGGAAAAAAATGCGGCTGAAAAAGAACAATGTTTATATTGTCAGGCTAACCGAACAGGCCAGCATGATTCTTGATGATCTGGAAATTTTAAGCGAGGGATTCGTATTTACACACGATATCTCCAATGAGCTTATAAAAAAGAAATGCTGTAAGCGTTCTTATCTGCGCGGTGCATTCCTTGCCGGGGGATCTGTTAATAATCCGGAGACCTCCTCCTATCATCTTGAGATCTCTTCGCTTTACAAGGAGCATAATGACTCCCTTTGTGAACTGATGAATTCGTTCGGGCTGAACAGCAAAACGCTTGAACGTAAAAAAGGCTATATCACTTATTTAAAGGAAGCCGAAAAAATAACGGAGTTCCTAAATATTATTGGCGCACACGCTGCTCTGCTCCGATTTGAAGATATCCGGATTGTCCGAGATATGCGAAATTCGGTCAATCGACTCGTAAATTGTGAAACAGCGAACTTAAACAAAACAATCGGAGCGGCCTTGCGTCAGGTGGAAAATATCCGGTTCATCGATCAAACTGTAGGACTTCAGGTTCTGCCTGACAAACTGAGGGAAATTGCAGAATTGCGTGTAGCTTACCAGGATGTCACTTTAAAAGAACTTGGGGAAATGGTTTCAGGAGGAAATATCAGTAAATCGGGTATTAATCACAGATTAAGAAAAATAGATGAAATTGCTGAGAAACTTCGGTCAGGCGACACTATAGATGCTCACTGACAGAGGGATCAGCAGGGAGGAGATGTACAATGGCGGAAAAACAGGTTGAAGTTAAGCTGAAAACAGGATTACAGGCACGTCCGGCGGCATTGTTCGTACAGGAGGCCAATCGGTTCTCATCCGATATTTTTCTGGAGAAGGACGGAAAGAAGGTAAATGCGAAAAGCATAATGGGTTTGATGAGTCTGGCTGTAAGCTCAGGATCAGTCATTACCCTCAAGGCCGAAGGAAACGATGAAAACGAAGCCCTTGAGGCACTTGCGAACTATATTCAAAAGGAAAACTAAAACAACTCGCATCGGGAAGATGCGAGTTGTTTTTTTATGCTTATTATTTATCTTTCTTCTCATCCAAAGAGTTTCTAGTAATGATTTGGTCAACCAAACCGTATTCAAGAGCTCTTTCAGCTGTCATAAAGTTATCGCGGTCAGTGTCTCTCGCAATGACTTCAAGAGGCTGTCCAGTGCGCTCTGAAAGAATTGTGTTTAATTTTTCACGAAGGAAAAGAATGCGCTTTGCAGCGATTTCGATTTCAGTCGCCTGTCCCTGAGCTCCGCCCAGCGGCTGATGAATCATGACTTCACTGTTTGGAAGGGCAAAACGCTTGCCTTTCTCACCAGCAGCAAGAAGGAACGCACCCATGGATGCTGCCATACCAATACAAATGGTTTGTACCTTCGGCTTGATGAATTGCATCGTATCATAAATAGCCATACCTGCCGTAATGCTTCCACCCGGGCTATTAATGTAAATGGAAATGTCTTTTTCAGGATTTTCTGCTTCAAGGAATAAAAGCTGGGCAACAATTGAATTTGCCACATTATCATCGATTGCGCTTCCCAGCATAATGATGCGGTCTTTTAAAAGGCGGGAGTAGATATCATAAGCGCGCTCCCCGCGGTTTGTTTGTTCAATAACTGTAGGGATTAAGTTCATTTTCCAATTCCTCCTTCAAGATAAGGTCAACATACAAGATGAACAAGCATGTTCTTCCAAGTAAAGAAAATTTTTTAACTCCTATGTATTATAATGATACACTGATGGTCAATTAAGGTCAAACGAATCGCATGGAAATCGTGTTTGATTCGTTCGACACTTTTTTCTGTGCTGCACTATCTCATTCCATGATACCCATTGTTCTAACTTTTAAAACTAAAAGGAGGCTTGCAAAGTGAATAAACATATCATATAATTAGTTATCGTAGCGGCTGAGCGCTTGGTCAGCCACCTAATAAAATATTTGCCCTCGTGGTGCAACGGATAGCACGTGAGATTCCGGTTCTTAAGATGTGGGTTCGATTCCTGCCGAGGGCGCTGCCAAAACTCCTTGTCTGATATGGACAGGGAGTTTTTACTTTTTACGCTATCCGCAAATAAATCCGGCCTATACGCACATAAAAAATTTTATCCGCAAGTAAATTGGCTTTATCCGCAAATAAATTTCCTCTATCCGCACATAAATCAAAAAAACTTCCTGAATTTAAACCTGAATTTCAAAAAAATCCTTAAAATCCGCAGTTTTCACCATAAAAAATGAATATTTTTCCCTCTGCCATGCATATTGTGAAGTATTCAGAAAGATGGAGAAGTGCCGGTGCGAATGGCATTTGCCAACATATTTCCATACAACATTTACCGGGAATATTGTAAAATGGGGACAGGGGGAATGTATGATGAATTTGAAAGCTGGGTTATGGCAGCAGCAGACAATGAAATTAACAATGACACAGGAGCTGACGCAGGCGATTGCCCTTCTGCAATACAGCACACAGGAGCTCTCTGAATTCCTGGAAAGCAAAGCGCTTGAAAATCCCCTTTTAAAAGTTGAGTCCGGACATGTCCAGACAATGGATCCCCGTTATGACCGTGTCAAACTGACTAGAACAAAAGTGGAAAAGGATAAAATAAACTGGATTGAGCAGATTGGCTGCGGTAAGACGATGATGCTGGATGAATATTTGAGATCGCAGCTTCATTTGAAATTAAACAAGGACGAACAAAGAGTGATTGAGCACCTTATTGAGAGCCTTGATGAAAACGGTTACTTTCGAGCGGATCTGCAGACAGTTGCCAAGACTCTCCAGATGCCATTTGAATATGTGGAACAAATGCTTGAAGAGCTGCAGGAACTCGAACCTGCTGGCATTGGTGCTAGGAATCTTCAGGAGTGCCTGTCCCTGCAGATTAAGAGATTGCCAGAGAGAAATGAACTGGCTGAAATCATTATAGATGATTACTTTACCTTTTTTGCGGAAAAGAAATGGAAGGAGATTGCCAAACAGCTCAGTGTGGAGCTCAAAGAGATTCAAGAGGTATTCGACCTTGTTCAGACCTTGAATCCAAGACCGGCTTCATCCTTTCAAAGTGAGAAATCCGCATATATAACACCGGACGTGATTATTAAGTGGGATGGAAGCTCTTTTTCTGTCAGTGTTTTTGATGAAGTGCTTCCTAAAATCAGTTTTAATGAAGGCTATTATAAAAAGTTTTCGGCAACTGGTGACCGTAATGTCAGCCGCTTTTTACAGGAAAAGCAACAGGATTACCAATGGATCATGAGGAGCATCCAGCAGAGAAAAGAGACTCTTGCGAATGTGACACTTAAAATCGTTGAAAAACAGCAGGACTTTTTTATAAAAGGACCTTCTCATCTGAAGCCGATGACCATGAAGGAAATATCAGATGAACTCGAAATACATGAATCAACTGTCAGCCGTGCTGTCCGGGAAAAATATGCACAAACGCCATATGGGACGTATGAGCTGAGATCGTTCTTCTCAAGCACAATCAAAACAACCTCCGATGAAAATACGTCTTCACAGCAGGTAAAGACGATTATTGGTAAAATGATTGAAGAGGAAAATAAGCAAAAGCCTTTATCCGATCAAGAGCTTGTGAAGCTGCTGAAGGAACAAGAGGGGATGGTTGTCAGCAGAAGGACGATCGCAAAATATCGGGATCAGCTGGGCATCCCATCATCGTCGAAACGGAAAAGGTATGACTGACAAAGGAGATTTGCTGATTGAAACAGCCAGAGCTAGTGTTTTATTCACGCAGCAGATGCCCGCTGTGTGATAAAGCTAAGGAAGTAATAGTGGAATTAAAGAAAGAATATGATTTTACCTTAATTGAAAAAGACATTGATGTGAGCGATGAACTGACCGAGAAGTATGGGCTCATGATCCCGGTGGTTGAAATTGATGGGAACGAAATTCAGTTCGGGCATATTGACGCCATTACATTAAGTGAAGCGCTTACAGAAAAAAACTGAGTTTTATCAGTTGATTTCAATACTCACTCTTGCTATTATGAAGGAGAAGCAAGGGTGATTTTTTTTGTGGTAAGTGGGACATAATATGTCTATGCGGGACAAAAAATGACCACATATGATGAAGGAGTTTTCCGGATGTACTCACTAATTGATATTCAAAAAAGATTATTGCCTGATATGCTTGCGGTTATGCAGAAGCGCTATGGGATTCTTCATTACATAGGGCTGATGGAGCCGGTTGGAAGAAGGAGCCTTGCGGTTAGTTTAGGCCTGACGGAAAGAGTGCTGAGAGGTGAGGTTGAGTTTTTAAAAGACCAGAACCTGATCCGCATCTCGAGTACGGGAATGAGTCTTACTTCCGATGGGAGGGAATTGCTTGAAGCTCTTGAAGGAATAATGAGGGATATTTCGGGTATAGCCTTAATGGAGCAGGAGTTATCCCGAAAACTTGGCATTCGCCAGGCGATCATTGTTTCCGGAAACAGCGATGAATCTCCATGGGTGAAGCAGGAACTTGGCAGGGCCACAGCGCTGTGTATGAAATCAAGGCTCAAAGGAAAAAATATCATCGCAGTTACCGGCGGATCCACAATGGCAGCCGTAGCAGAGATGCTTACTCCAGATCTTGCTGAACGGGATTGGCTGTTTGTGCCGGCACGGGGCGGAATTGGCGAAGATGTTAAAAACCAGGCTAACACCATTTGTGCAAAAATGGCTGATCATACAGATTCCAGGCACCGCGTCCTTTATGTACCTGACCAGGTAAGCAGGGAGATGTATGAAAGCATCATCAAAGAACCCAATATTAAAGAAGTAATCACCCAGATCAAATCTGCAAGCATGGTTTTACACGGGATTGGGGACGCTATAACAATGGCTGAACGCCGCAAAACCAGTAAAGAAGATTTTGTTAAAATCAAGCATGCCAAAGCAGTAGGAGAATCATTCGGCTATTACTTCAATGAAGGCGGCGAGGTTGTACATAAGGTTCAGACCATCGGCCTTCAGCTGGATGACCTATCCCATATTGAACACGTCGTTGCAGTGGCAGGCGGTTCCTCAAAGGCGAAAGCCATCGCGGCATACATGAATCGGGCACCATCCTCTACCATCTTGGTAACTGATGAAGGTGCAGCACAACAGTTGTTAAAAGGGTAATCCCTTTTCAAATATAAAATCTACCTTTCTAAGGAGGAAATATTCATGGCAGTTAAAGTTGGTATTAACGGATTTGGAAGAATCGGGCGTGTTGTTTTCCGTGCAGCTCTTAAAAACCCTAACGTAGAGGTTGTAGCAGTAAATGACCTGACAGATGCAAACATGCTTGCACACCTTTTAAAATATGATTCCGTACACGGAACATTAAATGAAGAAGTAACAGTTGACGGCGATTACCTTGTTGTTGGCGGCCATAAAGTAAAAGTTCTTGCTGAGCGCGATCCTGCTCAATTAGGATGGGGAGATCTTGGCGTAGAAGTAGTAGTAGAATCTACTGGCCGTTTCACAAAGCGTGCTGACGCTGCGAAACACCTTGAAGCTGGCGCGAAGAAAGTAATCATCTCTGCTCCTGCAACTGACGAAGATATCACAGTGGTAATGGGTGTTAACCATGATAAATATGACCCTGCAAACCACCATGTAATCTCAAATGCATCTTGTACAACAAACTGCCTGGCTCCATTTGCAAAAGTATTAAACGACAGCTTCGGAATCAAGCGCGGTATGATGACAACTGTTCACTCATACACAAATGACCAGCAAATCCTTGACTTGCCTCACAAAGACTATCGCCGTGCCCGTGCAGCAGCAGAAAATATCATCCCAACAACTACTGGAGCTGCAAAAGCAGTATCTCTAGTATTGCCTGAACTAAAAGGCAAATTGAACGGTGGAGCTATGCGTGTTCCAACTCCAAACGTTTCTCTAGTTGACCTTGTTGCTGAACTTGACAAAGATGTAACAGCTGAAGAAGTAAACAGCGCTCTTAGAGCAGCTGCTGAAGGCGAACTAAAAGGCATCCTTGCATACAGCGAAGAGCCATTAGTATCTGGCGACTACAACGGAAATCCTGCATCTTCTACAATCGATGCACTTTCTACAATGGTTATGGAAGGCAGCATGGTTAAAGTCATCTCTTGGTATGACAACGAATCTGGTTATTCTAACCGTGTAGTGGACCTTGTTGATTACATCGCTCAAAAAGGCTTTTAATAGATAAATCTTTTCCAGAAAAAATTTCGTTTTGCGAAGCATTCTCAAGGTGGATTTTTTCTCTAAAAAAATACCTCATCTTGTTGGATATTAAAATCGCTAACGTCTATAATGGATAAGGGTAAAAGGGGAGCAGGGAAACAATCCCTCTCCCTTTTGTTTTAAAGCAAAAAGTAAAAATAATTAACTGGGATCGTGTTTAGCTCCGGAACCTGGAGGCTCAAGCTTTTTAGCCGCCGGGCAAGGCGCTTCCGTTTTTCCTGGTAAGGAGGTCCTTTTGCTGTGAACAAAAAAAGCGTAAAAGATGTGGAGTTAAAAGGGAAACGAGTTTTTTGCCGCGTTGATTTCAACGTACCTATGAAGGATGGACAGGTTACAGATGAAACTCGTATCCGCGCAGCTCTTCCAACGATTGAATATTTGACTAACCAGGGTGCTAAAGTGATCTTAGCGAGCCATTTGGGCCGTCCGAAGGGTTCAGTTGTTGAAGAATTGCGTTTAACACCAGTAGCAAAGCGTTTGTCCGAGCTTCTTGGCAAAGAAGTGAAGAAGGCAGATGAAGCATATGGAGATTCTGTAAAAGCAATGGTTGACACGTTAGGTGAAGGAGATGTTCTTCTTCTTGAAAACGTGCGCTTCTATCCTGGCGAGGAAAAGAATGATTCTGAACTTGCAAAGGCATTTGCTGAGCTTGCTGATGTGTATGTGAACGATGCTTTTGGAGCAGCACACCGTGCACATGCTTCTACGGAAGGAATTGCGCAGCATCTTCCTGCAGTATCAGGACTATTAATGGAAAAAGAACTTGATGTACTTGGAAAAGCTCTTTCAAATCCGGAACGTCCATTTACAGCCATTATCGGCGGTGCAAAGGTTAAAGATAAGATCGGTGTAATAGAAAACCTTCTTGAAAAGGTAGACAACCTGATTATTGGCGGCGGACTTGCCTATACGTTTGTAAAAGCTAACGGCCATGAAGTAGGAAAGTCACTTTTAGAAGAAGATAAAATTGACCTTGCAAAATCGTTTATGGAAAAAGCGAAAGAAAAAGGCGTGAACTTCTATATGCCTGTTGATGTCGTGGTAGCAGACGATTTTTCTGAGGAAGCAAATATTAAAACAGTAGCAATTGAAGAAATTCCTTCTGACTGGGAAGCACTTGATATTGGGCCTAAAACGCGTGATATCTACAGCGATGTAATCCAAAATTCAAAGCTTGTTATCTGGAATGGACCAATGGGTGTATTCGAATTGAAAAAATTCGCCGGCGGCACAAGAGCAGTGGCTGAGGCTTTAGCAGAAGCAAACGATACATATTCAGTCATTGGCGGCGGAGATTCTGCAGCTGCAGTTGAGAAGTTCCATCTTGCAGACCGCATGAGCCATATCTCAACAGGCGGCGGGGCTTCCCTTGAGTTTATGGAAGGAAAGGCTCTGCCAGGCGTAGTGGCTTTAAACGATAAATAATTTGGTGACAGGCACCACCCGAAATTTGTCGAATACATGACAATAATAAAAAGCATGAAAGGACGTGCAACATGCGTAAACCAATTATCGCTGGAAACTGGAAAATGCATAAAACACTTCCGGAAGCGAAAGTATTTCTTGAAGAAATCAATGGGTTAGTACCGGGGAAAGAACAGGTAGAAACAGTTGTATGTGCCCCTGCACTATTCCTGGAGCGCCTTGTGGATAGCGCAAAGGGTTCTGATGTTGAAATCGGCGCGCAAAACATGCACTTTGAAGAAAGCGGTGCTTTTACAGGCGAAATCAGCCCTGTGGCACTTGAAGACCTTGGAGTAAAATATGTAATCCTTGGTCATTCCGAGCGCCGGGAAATGTTTAATGAAACTGACGAGGCCGTTAACAAAAAAACGTTGGCTGCTTTTAAATCCAATTTAACTCCTATCGTTTGTGTCGGTGAATCGCTTGAACAGCGTGAAAGCGGTGAAACAATGGATCTTGTGGGCACACAGGTGGAAAAAGCTCTTAATGGCTTAACAGAAGATCAGGTAAAACAGACTGTTATTGCGTATGAACCAATCTGGGCAATCGGAACAGGTAAATCTTCAACATCTGCAGATGCGAATGAAGTATGTGCACATATCCGCTCTGTTGTTGCGAAGCAATTTTCACAAGCTGCTGCAGATGCAGTCCGCATTCAGTACGGCGGCAGTGTAAAGCCTGCAAATATTAAAGAATATATGAGCCAGCCTGATATTGATGGAGCTCTTGTAGGCGGCGCAAGCCTTGAGCCGCAAAGCTTCCTTCAATTATTGGAGGCAGGAAAGAATGAGTAAATCTCCAGTTGCATTAATCATCTTAGATGGTTTCGCATTTCGCGGCGAGCGGATGGGAAATGCCGTTGCCCAGGCAAAGAAGCCAAACTTCGAACGCTACTGGAATACCTACCCTAACGCAACGCTGACAGCCAGCGGTGAAGCAGTAGGTCTTCCGGAAGGGCAAATGGGAAACTCTGAAGTAGGCCACTTAAACATCGGTGCAGGCCGGATTGTATATCAGAGCTTAACAAGAGTGAATGTGGCCATTCGTGAAGGACAGTTTGAGAAAAACGAAACGTTCCGTTCTGCGATTGACCATGTTAAAAAGAATGGCACGGATCTTCATTTGATGGGACTTCTTTCAGATGGAGGCGTTCACAGCCATATTCAGCACTTATTCGCACTGCTTCGTATGGCCGCTGAAGAAGGTGTGAAGAATGTCTATGTTCATGGTTTCCTGGATGGACGTGATGTTGGCCCGCAAACAGCAGCAGGCTACATTAAAGAAGCGCAGGAAAAAATGAAGGAGTACGGAGTCGGCGAATTTGCGACGATTTCCGGACGCTATTATTCCATGGACCGCGACAAACGCTGGGAGCGTGTTGAAAAGTCTTACCGTTCCATGGTGTATGGTGATGGCCCTTCATACAGCGATCCTTTGGACTTAGTTGAAGATAACTATAAAAATGGTATCTTTGATGAGTTCGTTATTCCATCTGTCATTACTGCAGGAGATGGTAAACCGGTTGCAACGATAAAGAAAAATGATGCAGTCATTTTCTATAACTTCCGTCCGGACCGGGCAATCCAGATCTCGAACACTTTTACAAATAAAGACTTTCGTTCCTTTGATAGAGGGCCAGGACATCCTGAAGACTTGTTCTTTGTATGTTTGACTCACTTCAGTGAAACGGTTGACGGGTATGTAGCGTTCAAACCGACTAACCTTGATAACACCCTGGGTGAGGTTTTAGCCCAAAATGGAAAAACACAGCTCCGCATTGCGGAAACAGAAAAGTATCCTCATGTGACGTTCTTTATGAGCGGCGGGCGCGAAGAGAAGTTTCCTGGCGAAGAGCGGATCCTGATCGACTCACCGAAAGTAGCTACCTATGACCTTAAGCCTGAAATGAGTGCTTATGAAGTGACGGACGCGTTGCTGAAGGAAATAGAGGCTGACAATTTCGATGCGATCATCCTGAACTTTGCCAACCCAGACATGGTGGGGCATTCAGGCATGCTTGAACCAACGATCAAGGCGGTTGAAACAGTTGACGAATGCCTTGGCAAAATTGTTGATCTCATTATTTCAAAAGGCGGAAAAGCGATCATCACAGCTGATCATGGAAATGCCGATGAAGTTGTTACCCTGGAAGGAAGCCCAATGACCGCCCACACGACAAACCCAGTTCCAGTCATCGTTACAGAAGATGGTGCAGAGCTCCGCACAGACGGAATTTTAGGAGACCTTGCTCCAACTGTCCTGGACCTGCTTGGACTGGAAAAACCTGCTGAAATGACAGGAACAACTTTATTGAAAAAGTAATCGGTGACAGGCACCACCCGAATTTTGTCGAAAACGATTTTTCATAAAAAAGGAGAGAATTACTATGCCATTTATCGAACAAGTATATGCTCGTGAAGTATTAGATTCCCGCGGGAACCCGACAGTTGAAGTTGAAGTTTTAACAGAATCAGGATTTTTTGGCCGTGCCATCGTTCCTTCCGGAGCATCCACTGGTGAGCACGAAGCAGTAGAACTTCGTGACGGCGACAAGTCCCGCTACCTTGGAAAAGGTGTTCAAAAAGCAGTAGACAACGTGAACAATCTAATTGCTGACGCTGTTATCGGCTTGGATGTAACAGACCAGGTTGGCATCGACCGCACAATGATCGCATTAGATGGAACTGAAAACAAAGGCAAGCTTGGCGCAAACGCAATCCTTGGCGTATCCATGGCTTGTGCACATGCTGCTGCTGAGTCTGTAGGACTTCCATTATACCGTTACCTTGGCGGCTTCAACGCGAAGCAGCTTCCAACACCAATGATGAACATCATCAATGGAGGATCTCACGCTGACAACAATGTAGACTTCCAGGAATTCATGATTATGCCTGTAGGAGCTCCTACTTTCAAGGAAGCAATCCGCATGGGTGCTGAAGTATTCCATTCATTGAAGAAAGTTCTATCTGGCAAAGGCTTGAACACTGCTGTAGGTGACGAAGGCGGATTCGCTCCAAACCTGGGTTCAAACCGTGAAGCTTTAGAAGTAATCATCGAAGCGATCTCTAACGCTGGCTACGAAGCTGGCAAAGACATCTACCTTGCAATGGACGTTGCTTCTTCTGAGTTCTACAACAAAGAAACGGGCAAATACGACCTTGCTGGCGAAGGCCGCAATGGCTTAACTTCTGAAGACATGGTTAACTTCTACGAAGAGCTTGTAAACGAGTTCCCGATCATCTCAATTGAAGATGGTCTTGACGAAAACGACTGGGATGGCCATAAGCTATTAACTGAGCGCATCGGCGGCAAAGTGCAGCTTGTTGGTGACGACCTGTTCGTTACAAACACGAAAAAGCTTGCTCAAGGAATCGAGCAGGGCGTAGGCAACTCAATCCTGATCAAAGTAAACCAAATCGGTACATTAACAGAGACATTCGAAGCCATCGAAATGGCGAAGCGCGCTGGCTACACAGCAGTTGTATCTCACCGTTCCGGTGAAACAGAAGATGCTACAATCGCTGACATCGCTGTTGCAACAAACGCTGGCCAAATCAAAACGGGTTCAATGTCACGTACAGACCGTATTGCTAAATACAACCAGCTTCTTCGCATCGAAGACGAGCTTGGCGATTTAGCTGTATACGATGGCCTTAAATCTTTCTATAACTTGAGCAAGTAATCTTGCTTGTGCAGCCGTCCCGGGTGGGGCGGCTGTTTTTGATTAAATTGGCTAAGAGCTATCTGAACGCACATAAAATAATTTATCCGCACATAAATTCTTGCTATGCGCACATAAATATTTTTATCCGCACATAAATCAGTGCTATCCGCACATAAACTATTTTTTTGAAGTAAATGTAAAGCAGTAATGGATGATTTCATTTGAAAAATCACCCGATAGGAACTATTTAGCTGCTGCTCTTGTGCCGAGCCTTAAAATCTTATTGTTTATACAATGAAAATGTGATAAATTAAGAATAATGTGATTGTACGTTTTCAGGAGGTGGCTTCATGCATACATTATTGATTACCCTATTAGTCATTGTTTCGATTGGCCTAATTGTAGTTGTACTCCTTCAGTCTGGTAAAAGCGCAGGTCTTTCCGGTGCCATTTCAGGGGGAGCTGAGCAGCTTTTTGGAAAGCAAAAAGCACGCGGAATTGATCTGATTCTTCACCGCATTACGATCGTTCTTTCTGTTTTATTCTTTATCCTTACTGTTTTAGTTTCTTATTTCGCGATATAAATGAATGCAGCGCCTGGCCTTCAGAAGGTCAGGCTTTTATTTTTGCTCTGTACATTTGCATATGTTTTCCAACGTCCACATTTTTTACATAAGAAAGCTTTTTATTGGCATGTTGCCCCGCTGTTTGCTAAAAATAAGGAATGCAGATTCAATCAAACGTTTGATTAATAAAATTATAGGAATTATAAAGGTAAAAGGAGTTTTATCAATGAGAGTTGTTGCACCAAAACCATTTACATTTGGAAATGGAAAAAGAGCAGTTCTGCTGCTGCATGGTTTCACCGGAAATACAGCAGATGTAAGAATGATGGCGAGGTTTCTTGAAACAAAGGGCTACACCTGCCATGCCCCGCAGTATAAGGGACATGGTGTTCCGCCCGAGGAACTTGTTCATACAGGTCCGGAAGACTGGTGGAAAGATGTGATGGAAGGGTACGAATTTCTGAAAAACAAGGGACATAAAGAAATTGCAGTGGCCGGACTTTCCCTTGGCGGCGTATTTTCCCTTAAATTGGGTTACACTGTACCTGTAAAGGGTATTGTTCCGATGTGCGCACCTATGTACATAAAAAGCGAAGAAGTCATGTATGAAGGAATTCTGAGTTATGCTAGAGAATATAAGAGACTTGAAGGAAAGCCGGAAGAACAGATTGAACAGGAAATGGAAGAGTTCCAAAAAACACCGATGAATACATTAAAGGCACTTCAGGAGCTAATCGCGGATGTACGCAATCATGTGGATATGATTTACTCCCCAACATTTGTTGTACAGGCACGACATGACCATATGATCAACACGGACAGTGCTAATATCATTTTTAATGAAGTGGAGAATGACTTAAAGCAGCTGAAGTGGTACGAAGAATCCGGGCACGTGATTACTCTCGATAAAGAGCGTGACCAGCTTCATGAAGATGTGTATGCGTTTTTAGAAAAGCTTGATTGGGAAGAATAAAAATAGAATAAAAATCTCCCCAAGGAGGGATGAAGATATGGAAAATAATATACAACAGCTGATTGACAAGCTGCTTCATTATATGAAGGATGAAGCGTACAAGCCATTGACAGTTCAGGAGCTTGAAGCCGCGTTTGGAATAGAGGATTCCACTGGCTTCAAAGATTTCGTCAAGGCACTTGTTGTCATGGAGGAAAAAGGGCTTGTCGTCAGAACGAGAAGTAATCGCTACGGCTTGCCGGAAAAAATGAATTTGATCCGCGGCAAGCTTTCCGGACACGCAAAGGGATTTGCCTTTGTCATTCCGGAAGAGCAGGGAATGGATGATATTTTTATCCCGCCCAATGAAACAAATAATGCCTTAAATGGCGATATCGTGCTTGCGCGTGTGACGACAGAGAGTTCGGGACAGAGGCGGGAAGGTACGATTGTCCGCATTTTAGAACGCGGTGTAACACAAATTGTCGGAACCTATACGGAAAGCAAGCATTTTGGATTTGTTATCCCGGATGATAAAAAGTTTGCCAGTGATATTTTTATCCCCAAGTCAGCATCAAAAGGTGCTGTTGAAGGGCACAAGGTCGTTGTAAAACTGACCACTTATCCTGAGGGGAGAAAGAGTGCAGAAGGAGAAGTTATCGACATTCTCGGGCATAAAAATGACCCTGGTGTGGATATTCTATCTGTTATTCACAAGCATGGCCTTCCGCTTGAATTTCCGGATGAGGTGCTTAAGCAGGCCGAGGAAACGCCGGATACGATTGATCCAAGTGAGCTTGAAAACCGCCGTGACTTGAGAAACGAAGTTATTGTCACAATAGACGGTGCAGATGCAAAGGATCTTGATGATGCAGTAATGGTTAAAAAACTGGATAACGGCAATTACAAGCTGGGCGTTCATATTGCCGATGTCACATACTATGTCCGTGAGGATTCCCCGATTGACAGGGAAGCGGAAGAACGGGCAACCTCCGTGTATTTAGTGGACCGGGTAATCCCGATGATACCGCATCGCTTATCAAACGGCATTTGCTCATTAAATCCGAAAGTGGACCGGCTTACCCTTTCTTGTGAGATGGAAATCACATCGGATGGGGAAGTGGTGAATCACGAGATATTCCAGAGTGTGATTAAAACAACGGAACGGATGACTTATTCAGATGTGAATAAGATTTTAGAAGAGCAGGATGAAGAACTTATCAACAGGTACCAATCGCTTGTTCCGATGTTCGAGCTGATGAAGGAGCTTTCTCTGATCTTGCGCAAGAAGAGAATGCATCGCGGAGCCATCGACTTTGATTTTAAAGAAGCAAAAGTCATTGTGGATGAAGAGGGCAATCCGACAGAAGTGGCATTGCGTGAACGCTCGATTGCCGAGCGCCTGATTGAAGAGTTCATGCTCGCAGCCAATGAAACCGTTGCTGAGCACTTCCATTGGATGGATGTCCCTTTCATTTACCGTATCCATGAAGATCCGAAAGAAGATAAGCTGAGAAGATTTTTCGAGTTTATTACAAACTTCGGTTATATCGTAAAAGGAACAGCTAATGCCGTTCACCCGCGTGCCCTTCAGGAAATCATTGAAGAGGTTCAGGGAAAGCCGGAAGAAATGGTTGTATCCACAGTGATGCTCCGCTCTATGCAGCAGGCGAAGTACTTTGAAGAGAGCCTGGGTCACTTCGGGTTATCAACAGAGTTTTACACACACTTCACATCACCGATTCGCCGTTACCCGGATTTAATTGTCCACAGACTTATCCGCACCTATTTAATTGAAGGCAAGCTGGATCAGGCGACAAGAGAAAAATGGAATGCTCAGCTCTCGGATATTGCAGAGCACTCTTCCAATATGGAACGCCGTGCAGTTGAAGCGGAACGCGAAACAGATGAGCTGAAGAAAGCGGAATATATGGCTGATAAAATTGGCGAGGAATATGATGGCATCATCAGTTCTGTTACGAACTTTGGCATGTTTGTAGAGCTTCCAAACACGATTGAAGGTCTTATCCACGTCAGCTATATGACAGACGATTATTACCGCTATGACGAGCGCCAGATGGCGATGATCGGGGAGCGTACGGGTAATGTCTTCCGAATTGGCGACGAGATTACAGTCCGTGTCGTTAACGTAAACAAAGACGAACGCTCGATTGATTTTGAAATCGTTGGCATGAAGGGAACCCGCAGACGGGAGACTCGTGAAGCGCCAAAGGTGTTCAAGACAGGCAGCACCGAGAAAAAGCCGCGCAGAGGCAAGGCCGATCAGGGAAAAGGAAACAGTTCAGGCGGCCCGAGAAAGAAAAAAGAGAAAAAACATTACGAAAATGCGCCAAAAGCAAAGCGGAAGAAAAAGAAGCGGTAATAAAACTGGGAGGGCCAAAAGGCTCTCTCTTTCCCTTCACAGCAGGGCTCCTCGTTGAGAGGGGCACGCAATTTTGCTATAATAGAGGGACCGCTATAGAACGGATGCTGCATTTCCTGATTTCAGGAAAGAGGAGCAAAGGGGGATTTAACATGCCAAAAGGAACTGGCAAAATGGTTGCGCAAAATAAAAAGGCATATCATGACTATGCTATAGAAGAAACATACGAAGCGGGCATTGTTCTGCAGGGGACGGAAATTAAATCGATCCGTGCGGGCAAGGTAAATCTGAAGGACTCATATGCCAGAATTCAAAACAATGAAATCTATCTTTTCGGCATGCATGTCAGTCCTTATGAGCAGGGAAACCGATACAATCACGACCCGCTAAGGACTAGAAAGCTTCTATTGCATAGAAAAGAAATCAGCAAGCTGATTGGTGAATCAAAGGAAGTCGGCTACTCGATTGTTCCATTAAAAATGTACCTTAAGAATGGCTATGCAAAAGTTTTAATTGGACTGGCACGTGGTAAAAAGAAATATGACAAGCGTGAAGATCTGAAGAAGAAAGAAGCCAAGCGTGAAGTAGAGCGTGCTTTCCGCGAAAGGCAGAAAATGTAAATCCAGAACCTTACAATTGAAAAATTAGCTCAGTGTGCTATAATAGTAATTGTCACAGCGAGTGACACAATCTTTAGCTCATCTATTTCGAGCTGATCCGAACGTCAGCGTGCTGAATAAGATTCGACGCAGACCTATTATATTGGGGACGCTACGGATTCGACAGGGATAGTTCGAGCTTAGGTTGCGAGTCGAGGGGATCGGCCTCGTTAAAACGTCAAAGCCAATAACTGGCAAAACTCAAAACAACTTCGCTTTAGCTGCCTAATAGGCCTTTAGCGGTTCGCCCCTCCATCGCCCATGTGGTAGGGTAGCGGACTCACTCTTAGTGGGCTACGCCGGATTCCACCGCCTGAGGATGAAGGAAGAGAACAACCAGGCTAGCTGGCCGGACGCCCGTCGATAGGCATAAGGATCAGCGAATCGCGAATATATCGACTACACTCGTAGAAGCTTAAGTGCCGATATTTCTGGACGAGGGTTCGACTCCCTCCGTCTCCACCAAATACATATTTGGTGGTTTTTTATTGTCTTTTTTTAAAGCTTCTTCCTCAAAAAAGTTTTCTAAATATACTTCCGGTAACTTTCCATTTCACATCCCTCAGTGTAAAATAAGAATATATGTTCCCTTTTAATAATATGAATTTTCCATATATTATTAAAAATTCAGATAATTGATTGACTTTCCCAAAGATGATAGTGGATAATACTTATGAGTAATATAATGCAGACGGAGCTGTTATTTATGGGACAAAGAGGACGGAAAAAAGGGGCCTGCGGGGAGCAGAGCCGCGCATTGCTTCTTGAAATTGCCGCGGAGGAATTTGCGCAAAAGGGATATTTTCATACAAAAATAAGCGAGATTGTGAAAAGGGCAGGTCTGACACAGCCTTCTTTTTACCTGTACTTTGAAAGCAAAGACGCTATATTTCAAGAACTTGTCGATCTGTTTCGTGAAAGGCTTTCCGAACTTACGTCCAATAGCCGTGTTGAATCTGGCATTGATTTACCTGCATTGCCAGAACGAATAACCTCAGGCCTCTCTGCTATTTTTAAATTTCTTATGGACAATCAAAATTTGACCCGCATCGGTTTTTTCATGGCCCCGGATGCCGAGGAATTTAAAGAGATACTAGCTGGTCAAATTGAAGCCAACCTCTTATCAGAACAGCAAGCAGGATACTTCAGGGAAGATATTGATATGGGAACTGTCGCTGAATGTCTGACGGGAATTATTGAACGCGTGACATTGACAAAATTATTCAATGGGTTAAAAACTCCAGAAGGTTTAGCAAAAGAAATTGTCCAATTATTCCTATATGGAATGATTTATAAAAGCAGCACTCAATGAAGACTTCTGAGGGAACAGAATCTTTACGGGAGAGTGGAAAGGGAATGGAAAACTGTGAGGGGAAAATGGATAAAGAATGGGTAGAGCTATTAATGACAGCAAAACAGCTGGGGTTAACAATTGAGGAAATCCAGGACTTTATCAGACAGTCCAAAGCTGGACTTAAGATAGGCCAGTTCACGGAAAATCATAAATAGTAATATTCTTTTCGTATGCCTGCATTAAATGGGAAGGATAGAATATAAATATGCGGAGACTTTGGGCAAAGGGTGCATTTACGGGACTGCTATCTGGAACATTCCTGGGGCTATTCCTGAAAATGATTGAGATAACCTCTGGAGTAAAAGTGTATACATTGCTTTTAAATGTGGATTACTTCCCTATTTTGAAAAACTATCATTTACCCGAATTAATCGAATTTGTATTTCATCTGATCATTTCTGCCGTTTTAGCAGTCAGCTTATTATTATTAATAAGAAAATACCGCTGGAACAGGTTCCAGATCATCGTCCGCACTTTATTAATAACCTTTTTCATAGGAGTTCTGCTTTATCCAACGACTGCATTATCTGATCGAACCCCTGAACTTACATCTATTTCTGCCATAGTTTTTTGGCTTTTTGGCCATCTGTTATATGGGCTGCTTCTTTCAGTGTTTTTTATAAAAAAGGGAATACATATTGATCCATGAATAAAGGCTTTTAATCCTTGTTCAAATGTTTTATAGTGTTAGTAAAGATACGTCTTTTTAGGTGATGGAGTTCATCTTTAACCGCCTTATGGCTAATGACTCCTGTCAGTAGTAACTGACAGGAGTCTTTTTATTTTGGACAAACTAAGAGAAATGGAGGGGATGGAGATGGTTTACTTATGGGTTGGGGCTGCAGGATTTTTGGGTGCCTCTTTAAGGTACAGCACAGGTGTTTTTCTCTTTCATGAAAATGCCGTTTTTCCATTTGCTACTTTGACGGTTAATCTGCTGGGAAGTTTTCTTCTCGCTTGGCTGATGACGGGGATGCTTGTGCGTTTTTCCTTGCCAGCCTATTTAAAAACAGCTCTGGGAACAGGTTTTGTTGGCTCCTTTACCACTTTTTCTACATTAAGCGTTGAAACGGTAACACTCTTTCTCGATGGAAAGACAGCTCTGGCAGTTTTGTATATTGCAGCCAGCATATTTGGCGGATTATGGATGAGCCGATTGGGATTCCAGGTCAGGAAAGGAGAAGAAACTGGATGAGTACGTTTCATGTTCTTCTGGTGGGGATAGGCGGTTTCTTTGGAGCAATATCTAGACTGTGGGTCAGTCAGGTTATAAATACAAGGATTGTTTCGAGGTTCCCTGCAGCCACGCTTGTTATTAACTTAATTGGTTCCCTTCTTCTTGGAATCCTGGTGGGCTCAGGAATAGAAGGCAGTCTTTTTCTGCTGCTTGGCACAGGATTCATGGGGGCATTCACCACTTTTTCAACATTCAAGCTGGAAGCTATACAGCTCCACATAGATAAAAGGAAAAAAGAGCTCATTCTTTATAATGTATTGAGCTATGGCGGAGGAATCCTTCTGGCTCTTCTGGGGATTGAACTGGGAATGCTCCTCGGATGAAGAGAAGGTTTTTCCAATCTGTTTTTTAGGGAATATCGTATGATAACCTGTCTTATAGAATTATGTTATGATAACAAATAGCATCAAGGAGGTTATTCATATGTTCTGGGAAACTTACATGAAAGAAGATATATTGGTGGACCTGGGAATATCAATTGGGATTTTCCTGCTGTTTCTCATTTTCAGGAAGCTTTTCACCAAATATGTATTTACACTATTATTAAGGCTCAGCAGAAAAGCGCCAAATGACTTTTTCTCCCATATTTTTGTTTCATTTCAAAAGCCGATTCAGTGGTTATTTATCATTATAGGAATCTATGTTTCTGTCGGTTATTTTCCTTACTTAAACCAGCATAATTCTTTATTTTTAGATATTATTAGGGCTTCAGTTATCATCATGATTACCTGGGGTTTGTACAATATGGCAGCTGCATCATCTGCCCTTTTTACCAGTCTTAAGGTTAAGTACGATCTGGAAATTGATGATATTCTCATTCCTTTCATTTCAAAGGCCTTGAGAGTTGTTATTGTGGCAATCAGTATTAGCGTGGTTGCCCAGGAGTTTGATTATGATGTGAATGGCTTTGTAGCGGGGCTTGGATTAGGCGGAGTCGCCATTGCTTTTGCTGCCAAGGATGTACTGGGCAATTTGTTTGGCGGATTTGTCATTATTACGGAAAAGCCGTTCACGATTGGCGATTGGATTATGACTCCAAGTGTCGAGGGAACGGTTGAAGATATTTCTTTTCGAAGCACCAGGGTAAGGACATTTGCACAGGCGCTGGTCACAGTTCCTAATGCTACTTTAGCAAATGAATCGATTACAAACTGGAGCAAGATGGGGAAAAGGCAAATCAGCTTCAGATTGCGCGTTACTCATGATACGACTAAAGATCAAATGGCGAATGTGGTAGGGCAGATCGAGTATCTTTTAAAAAATCATCCGGATATTCATCCGGAAACCATTCTTGTGACCTTTGACGACTACAAAGAAAATGGGCTCGATATCTTCCTTTATTTCTTTACCAAAACGACAAATTGGGGCGAATTCCTGAAAATTAAGGAAGAAATTAATTTTGAGATCATGGACATTCTTGAAAATGAGCGTGTTTATGTCGCTATGCCAAGCAGGAAATTATATTTAGACCCTGATGGGGAAAACCAGCTGAAAAAAGATTCCAGGGTAAGGCAGGAATCATGATAGGTAAAAAAGGCGGAACCATGAGTCCGCCTTTTTATTTTGAAAAGAATGTATTCCACTGTTCGGCCTTCGTTAAAGCAAGAGTGTCCTCTTTAACTTCTCCCGGCTTTACTCCACTTCCAATGATATAGTCTTCAAGCTCCATGCCTACAAACTCACAGATATATTGAAATTGCTGAACAAGGGGAAGTCCCTTTACTTTAGCACTGCTGCCGCCTGTAATTACAACGTAAGCTTTCTTCTTTGCCAGCTCTTCTTTCAGGTTAAAGCGTTCATCCCTTAGATACTGTGACCAGCGATCAAAGAAATCCTTCATCGGACCACTCATGCCATACCAGTATAAAGGGGTGGCGAATACAAATACATCATGTGACAGCATATGCTGCACTAATTGTTCATAGTCGTCATCAACCGGTGTAAAGCCCCCATCCGCATGCCTCTTATCCACAATCGGTTCGATATGCAGATCTGATAATTTTACCAGGGTGTGATCAGTACCTTCTACTATTTTTTTCGCCAAGAATTCGGAGTTGCCATTTTCTCTTGTGCTTCCCAGCAGGGCCAAAACCTTCATCAAAATCTCCCCTTCGTTCCTATCGTCTTTTTATGAATTTTACATAAAAAGATTTTGGAAAGCAAAGATAGTATCTTTACATATGTTTATATCATTTTTACACTCTATTAATTCTTTATTTACACTATGTCTCTATACTTTTACATGTAAGTTAACAACAAGGAGGTTCATACAATGACATTAAAGAAATTTACAAAAAAAGCAATTCCGGTTCTTGCCGCTTCTGCAGTTGCGTTTGGAGGACTAATGGGTACAGTTCAGCAAACAGAAGCTAAAGGACAATCAGATAAAAGAGAGATCAAAAATGTTATTTTCCTTATCGGTGATGGAATGGGCGTATCTTATACGTCTGCATACCGTTATTTAAAAGACGACCCAAGCACAAAATTTGTTGAGCGTTCCGAGCTGGATAAATATTTGGTCGGTCAGCAAATGACTTACCCGGAAGATCCGGAACAAAATGTAACAGATTCCGCATCTGCAGCAACAGCAATGTCTGCAGGCATTAAAACTTATAACAATGCGATTGCCATAGATAACGATGGCTCAGAAGTGAAAACCGTTTTGGAAGCAGCAAAAGAGAAAGGAAAAGCAACAGGACTTGTTGCAACGTCTGAAATTACGCATGCGACTCCTGCATCATTCGGCTCCCATGACGAAAGCCGCAAGAATATGAATGCCATTGCGGATGATTACTATGATGAGCTTATCAATGGCGACCATAAGGTAGATGTTCTTCTTGGCGGAGGCACAGATTTATTTGTCCGTAATGACAGAAATCTTACAGAAGAGTTTAAGAAGGATGGATTTAGCTATGTAACAGACCGCGAGCAGTTATTAGCGGATGACAATGAGCAGGTTCTTGGTTTATTTGCAGAGCGTGGCCTGCCAAAAATGATTGACCGCACAGAAGACACTCCTTCATTGGAAGAAATGACTACTTCTGCAATCCACCGTCTGAACAAGGATAAAGACGGCTTCTTCCTGATGGTAGAAGGCAGTCAGGTAGACTGGGCTGGCCATGATAATGATATTGTTGGGGCAATGAGCGAAATGGAAGACTTCGAAAAGGGATTCAAAGCAGCCATTGATTTTGCGAAAAAGGACAAGCATACCCTTGTTGTTGCAACGGCTGACCACTCAACTGGCGGCTATTCCATCGGTTCTGATGACATCTACAATTGGTTCAGCGAGCCAATTAAAGCAGCAAAGCGTACACCTGACTTTATGGCAGCGGAAATTGCAAAAGGTGCGGATGCAGAAAAAACGTTGAACCAGTATATCGACCTCGATTTAACTGGTGAAGAGATCCAATCTGTTAAAGATGCTGCTGAAACGAAGAATGTAACAGAGATTGATAACGCGATTGAGGAAATCTTCAACGAGCGCTCCCATACTGGCTGGACAACTGGCGGCCATACTGGTGAAGACGTGCCGGTATATGCATTTGGCCCTTCAAGTGACCGCTTTGCAGGACAAATCGAAAATACAGACCATGCTAAATTGATTTTTGAAATATTGAAGTCCAATGTAAAGGTTGAAGATAAATAATGTATAATCTCCCGCTGCTTTCAAGGAGCAGCGGGAACTTTTTACACTATAGAAGGGGGATCATCATGAAAAAACTGATCACAATGCTTGCTCTCTTATCGTTTGTTTTATTTGGCTGCTCGGGCGCGCCGGAACAGCCTTCTGATGTAAGTGCTGAAGCTCCGGAAGAAAGTGAAGCTGTGAAAAATTATGCACCAAACCCTCAGGTTCCGGATGATCGGCAGTTGAAAAAAGCAGGGCAGACTCACCTGGACGAAAAAGGTGAACTTACTTTGAAAAAAGTAAAAAACGTTAATGGAACTTACAGCGTCGGCCCCATTGAAATGAAAGTGACAGACGCAAAAGTAATGCATTTGAAGCCAGACTACAGCTTAGTGGATTATTTTCACACCCTGACTCATGACGAGGAATTCGACTTTGTTAAAGTCTTTGTTGAAATAAAGAACACTTCTGATCAAAAAGTGAACTTTGCCCCGGCAGCCATCCTTGAAACAAGTAAAGGTGAGCAAGTTACCTGGGAAAAGGATATTTACCTTGATGGGCTAACCGAAGAAATCGGGCCAAGCGAAACCAAAGATGGCAATGTTGGCTTTATTATAGAAAAATCGGATCTGACACATTTCGATATCACCACTAGCGATGTGTTTAGTGCTGATGGGAACAAGATTGAAGATGCAGAAAAGATTCAAATCGAATTTTAACCGACAAGGCTCCAAAGATGGGGTCTTTTTTGATGGAAATTAAAATTATCGATGATTGCCATTGTTGCAGTGCAGTCTTTGGCAAGACGGAAAAATGGCAGCAACAGTAGTCCCAAAGCCAGACTTAATGGGTGAGCAAGCAGTAGATCCAGCTTCAAAGGTTCTTGCTTAGGAAGAACTGGAAGAATTTTTTCCTGAAATGCAGCAGTCCTCCGAATGGGGGGACTGTTTTTGGTTTAGCTGATAAAATGTCAGGTTTAGCTGATATATCTCAGATTTCGCTGATAAAAATGTTATATCGCCGATATATTCTAAATTTCGCTGAAAAAATCAATTTTTAGCAGATCGATCATTCAAATAAAGGAAATGGTTGCTGAAAAGTCGAATTCTTTTTATAAAAATTAATAGAGGAGTGATAAATTGATTGGAAAACCTAGGGCAAAACCAATCTTTCTGGTTAAATTGGAGACATTATTGAAAAGATTGCCGGAAGGTCATCCAAAATACTCTTTGATAAAAACAGATTATGCCAGACAAAGGGCTGGATATATAGGTGAAAAACTTCTTGAATTTCCCTTGAGCTACCTCCCCGGCAAGGATTATTTAATATTCCATGATTTGAGACTTTCGAATGGCAGGCATTTCTTCCAAATTGATGTCCTGCTCCTTACCCCTTTTTTTATTTCCATTCTCGAAGTGAAAAATATTTCAGGATCTATCTTCTTCAATTCCTCATTTAAACAAATTATCCGGACCATTGAAGGTAAGGAGGAAGGATTTGCCGACCCGGTGGCACAGGTAAAACGGCAGGCAGAGGATTTAAAGAATTGGCTCGTTAGGTACCGTTTCCCTGTCATTCCGATTGAACCACTCGTTGTTATGGCAAATGAACACACTGTAATTAAATTCGATCCCCGCGATAAAATAACCCCATATTTAGTAATCCCCTCTTTGGATATCCTCAGCAAAATGAGATTCTATGAAAAGAAATTTACATCCTCGTTCCTCAATTCAAGACAGCTCAAGAAGTTATATTCACGCCTAATAGCTGACCATACTCCAGCAGAAATTGATATTTTTCAAAGATATGCAATACAGAAAACTGACTTGATAAAGGGTATTCAATGTCCTAGCTGTTTATCGTTTCCTATGAACAGGGTCCATGGCAACTGGAAATGCCTTGCATGCAGCCATGTTTCAAAAAATGCACATATTCAGGCATTAAATGATTATGCCCTCCTGATTAGTCCCACAATAACAAATAAAGAGGCCAGATATTTTTTGGGCAGCCTATCCAGTGATACTGCAAAGCGGATTCTTAAGCAATCTTGCAGAGTAAGTACAGGAGATAAAAAAGGGAAACGTTATTTTATTCCTTTTGATGAAGTTTAATTGACAATGAACTTTCCCTGTATTAAAGTTAACTACGTTAATAGTTAAACAGTTGAACAGTTAAATGGTAGAATAATTACTCCGTGAGGTGAATATATAAGTGAATGTGCCAAATATTAAGGACTTGGTCGACCGGTATATTGCCGTTTCTTTTTCCGTGGAGAAAAAGGCTGCGTCACTTGTGAAAAATCAGATTGGCAGCGATTTGACCAATGACCAGCATTTTACACTGAGGTACATAAATCAGGTGGGTTCTTGTACTTCCTCAGAGCTTGCTGAAGTGTTTGACGTGAAAAAGAGCGCGATTACGGCGATGATCACGCGTATGTGGGAAAAAGGGCTGATTCAGCGAACACGAGATGAAAATGATCGCAGGGTTGTCTATCTGACTCTTACCGAAAAAGGGAATGAGTTGTACATCAAAGCAGAAGAAAAGATTCATAACCTTGTAGAATCACTGATAAATAGATTTGATCAGGCCGAAATTCAGCAGTTCATTGAAACCTTTGAAAAATTGGATAAAGTACTATCGCAGTCTAACGGGCAGTAAGACTCCCGTTCTAGACTCAGGAGAAATCGAATGAGTATGAGCGGAAGACAAACTGCGCGTATAGCCCCGAAAGAGGGACAAAGACTAGAGAACGCCACTTCCTGTGGCAACGCCTTTGTGACTCACTTCCTGTGGGCCTCAGCAAACAGTCAGCGGGGGGAGAGAACCCCACTGATTGAAGTTTCACTTTATCAGAAAACAAAGCGGGGGATTAAAGAGTGTATTCAATTATTAAAAGAAAATGGCTTGTCATTGTCGTTTGGATCGCAGTGGCTGCCGGCTTGTTAATGGCAGCGCCAAACATGGCAGATCTGGTCCGTGATAAAGGGCAGATTACTGTGCCTGAAGAGTATTCATCCACACTTGCCGGGGATATCATGCAGGAAGTGCAGAAGCAGGAAGGCGGAGGGGATGAGACCCAGGTTGCACTTGTTTTTCATAATGATAAAAAGCTTACTGGAGAAGAAATCAAAGAAGCGGAGAAAGCTATCCGGACGCTTGAAGAAAAAAGCGGCGAAATGGGAATTACAGAAATTCTTACCCATTTTAATGAAGAAAGCTTGAAAGAACAGCTTGTTTCAGAAGATGGCAAGTCGATTCTGGCTTCTGTCAATGTAAGCTGGAATGACCGTGAGCCAGCGGAGCTGAGTGAAGAGCTTTATTCAGCTATTGATGATGTAAAGGTAGATCATTATTATACGAGTGAATGGCTGATCAATGAAGATCTCATGAACAGTTCCCAGGAAGGACTGAAAAAGACAGAAGGAATCACAGTCGTCTTTATTCTGGTTGTTTTGCTTCTGGTATTCCGATCAGTGGTTGCACCAATTATCCCGCTGATGACAGTGGGATTCACCTATCTTGCCTCACAGTCCATAGTGGCATTTTTAGTCGATAGGCTTGATTTCCCGATTTCGAACTATACCCAGATTTTCCTTGTTGCGATTCTGTTTGGGATTGGAACAGACTATTGTATCCTGCTGCTGAGCCGTTTTAAAGAAGAACTTTCCTATAATGAAAGCACAGCGGACGCCATTGTGGCAACATACCGAAATGCGGGCCGCACAGTATTCTTCAGCGGTTTGGCTGTTATGATTGGCTTTGCTGCAATTGGCTTCTCGCAGTTTATTCTTTATCAGTCAGCAGCAGCTGTGGCCATTGGTGTAGCAATATTATTAATTGCTTTATTTACCATCGTGCCATTCTTTATGGCGGTGCTGGGACAGAAAATTTTCTGGCCTTCAAAGAAGAGTGCCGAGCATGGAGAAAGCAGGCTATGGGGAACGGTCGGCCGATTCTCGCTGGCGCGTCCATTCCTGGCATTGCTTATAGTGGCAGCCGTTTGTGTGCCGTTCCTGGTGACATATGACGGAGAACTTTCTTACAACTCCCTGGAGGAAATCGGCGGAGATGTTAATTCCATTAAGGCGTTTAATGCCATTGCTGACAGCTTTGGGCCAGGAGAATCCATGCCAACGCAAATCGTCCTGAAAAACGATGAGGAAATGGACTCGGCTGAATATATAGGCCTGGCTGAAAAAATTAGCCGAGAGGTTGAAAAAGTAGATCTGGTGGATACAGTCCGCTCTGTCACAAGACCAACTGGAGACCCAATCGAAGACTTCTTTGTTGCCAAACAAGCTGAGACTCTTGAAGAAGGCCTTGGAGAAGGTAAGGAAGGGTTAAATAAAATTTCAGACGGCTTAAATGAAGCAAGCAGCGAACTGTCCAAATCAGAGCCTGAGCTGCAGAATGCCACAAAAGGAATCAACGATTTGATTTCTGGTACCAATGAAATCAAGTCCGGCCTTGGTGAGATACAAACTAACCTTGCTAAAATTGAAGATGGTATTCGTCAGGGGTCTGCGGGTTCAGATCAAATTAAAGATGGTTTGGAAAAATCCAAGGCTGGAGTGGAAAAACTCACAGCTAATTATCAAAAACTATTAAATGGTTACCAGGTTACTCAAGAGGGGTTAACCCAGCTGCAAGCTGGATATGCCAAGGTGGGTTCAGGACTTGGTGAAATTAGTGCAGCTAATGATAACTTGTATAAGCATCTTGAGGCAAATTATGACTTAGAAACAGATCGAACCTACCAAACATACAAACAGGCTATTCAAAAGAACCTTGGTGAACTTACTGGGGCCTTAACGGAGTTAAATTCGGGGCTAACACAGTTAAATAGTGGAATAGCAGAAGCAAATAATGGATTTGGTGTGATTTTAAATGAACAATCAAATCTTTCTGCAGGACTCCAGCAGCTAATCGATGGAATCGAAGCCCAGCAGGCAGGCCTCAATCAGCTTGCTGACGGCCAGGGGCAAATCGTCAATAATTTTCCGAAGCTGACAAATGGTTTAGCAGGAATCAATGGCGGGCAGGAACAGCTGCTGGCAGGATTCGGCGATCTTGGAGGACAAATCAGCCAGCTGACAGATGGTCTTGGCCAGAGTGCAGATGGACTGGAACAGGTGTCCGAAGGTCTCGGTTCGGCACAGGATTATCTGGCAGGCCTATCGAATTCGGAAAACATGGATGGTTTCTATCTGCCGCCTGAAGTTCTGGAGGATGAAGAGTTTGCCCAGGTATTTGATGTCTATTTATCAGAGGATCGTAAAGTTATGACAATGGATGTGGTGCTTGAAGCAAATCCATATTCCAACGAAGCTATTAATCAGGTGGATGAGATCAAAGCAGCTGTGGAAAGAGCCACTAAAGATACTAAGCTTGAAAACGCGGTTGTCGCAGTAGGCGGGATTACAAGCACAAATGCTGATTTGAGTACGATGTCAGATCAGGATTATTCCCGTACAGTTGTATTGATGCTGCTTGGTATTTCGATTATTCTTGTGTTCCTTTTCAGATCTATCATAATGCCAATCTATTTAATTGGTTCATTGATTTTGACCTACTATACAAGTATGGCAATGAATGAAGCAATTTTCGTGAATTTGCTTGGATATTCGGGCATCAGCTGGGCGGTTCCATTCTTTGCATTTGTTATTTTGGTCGCGCTTGGCGTTGACTACAGCATTTTCTTAATGGATCGCTTTAATGAATACCGTGATCTTTCCATTGCAGATGCAATGCTGTTATCCATGAAAAAGATGGGCACTGTTATTATCTCAGCTGCAATAATCCTTGGTGGCACATTTGCGGCAATGATGCCATCCGGAATGCTGTCGCTATTGCAGATCGCGTCCATCGTTCTGGTCGGATTGATGCTATACGCACTGGTGGTGCTGCCGCTATTTATTCCGGTTATGGTCAAGAACTTTGGCCAGGCAAACTGGTGGCCGTTTAAAAGAAGTGCTAACTAAAGAAAAGAGAGGCTGCTTTCTCACGAAGGCAGCCAATTTTTTAGCAAAGAAAACTGCTTCAGACTATGAGTTTACCTTTTCCCGGCATAATTTTAATATAGCGTTAAGTAGAACATCAGCTCCCTTAGCACAGTCTTCATATGAAGTAAGTTCATCTTCACGGTGACTGTATCCATTTACACTTGGAACAAAAATCATTGCTGTTGGAATAAATGAAGCGATGAATTGTGCGTCATGTCCAGCGCCGCTGTACATTCGATGCCCCCTATACCCTAATTCATTGCAGGCATACTCCACAGCATCAACTACTTCTGCATCAAAGTCAACTGTATCCCGATCCCAAAGCCGTTTCGATTCCACTGAACAGAAATTTGGGTTTTCTGGTAATCCATTTACTATTCTCGTTACTTCTGCGATGACTTTTGGATCCTTATGTCTTGCCTCTAAAGTAAAGGTTACTTCAGAAGGAATGACTGTATGAATATTAGGATAAGCATTTATACGACCGATTGTGTAGACAATATCAGAATCCAGTCTTTGCAGCTGCTTCTGGATATCTGCTATCAAATTGGCAGCGGCGAACATTGGATCCCTACGCATATTGATTGGAGTAGTACCTGCGTGATTGGATTCTCCATAGACAGAGATTTCATAGCAGACCATTCCAAGCACACCTTCAACAATACCAATATCTAAGTTTTTCCGCTCTAGCACAGGTCCTTGTTCAATATGCAATTCGATAAAAGCACTGGCTTCCTGCAAGCGATTTGTTTCTGGACCTTCAAAACCGCTTTCACTTAATGCTTGGGCAAATGAAATGCCATTTGTATCAGTTGAAGCAAGCATCTTCGTTTTATCAAATTTGCCTGATAGAACACCGGAAGACATAAGGGATGGCTCAAACCGGGCTCCTTCTTCATTAGTAAAATTGACAATCGTAATAGGATAATCTAATTCGATATTATCTTCTTTAATTGTATAGACAGCCTCTAAAGCAGTAAGGACACCCAGCACGCCATCGAAACGCCCACCCTTGATTACAGAGTCCAAATGAGAACCTATTACAATAGGAGGCAGGTTTTCCTTACCAGGCAAAGTTGCATATATATTTCCCATATCGTCGCAGGTTACTTTCATGTCCAGTTCCTCGCATAATTCCTGGAATTTCTTCCTTGCTGCAAGATCCTCAGCCGATAATGAAAGCCTTGTTACTCCGTTGTTTGCGGTTTTGCCATATCCACTGAATAATTCAATTAATTGCTGAAGCCGATTAGCATTACACTTTTTCAAAGAATGACCCTCCCTTAATTATTGGGCAACTTCTTCTGCTACCCGGGCATTTTCTCTTTCTACGATTGCGTTAGTAAGGAGACTGACACTCACTCCGATGAATATATTAATCCCAATTGCTACAAATCCAATATTGATATCATTAATAGCACTTGGAATATTTGGGAAGATATTGATTAATTTAAAAGATGTTATTGCGTTATATAATACAATCGAAACTCCTGTTAAAATTCCAGCCATAGCACCGTATTTATTCATAAACTTGGTATTAAAGAAGCCGAAAATCAGCGCTGGCACTAATTGTGTGATCAAACCATATGACATAATGTTTAGGATAGCCAATGCATTCCCGCCTGTAACAGTGAAAACATAAGCTATTAAAATAATCAATAAAACAAATAGTTTGGATACAGTAAGTTGCTGGCGGTCACTGGAGTTTGGCTTAATTAACTTATAAAAACCTGTCATTAATCCTACAGCACCGGACATAACCATAACGGATACCGGCACTAACGCAGTTAATAGGCCAGCCCCGCCTACAATTCCTACAAACCATGGATCAAATGTTTGCATAGTAAGACGCAGCAGTGATAGGTCACCTTCTGCTCCTTGTAATCCCGGCACTTGAATAATCGCTGCAAATCCAATAAAAAAGGCAAATAATATTAAAATGGTATACAAAGGCAAGGTGATCGCATTTTTCTTTAATGAGCGTTCACTTTTAGCAGATAATACTACACTGAAAGATTGCGGTAGCAGGTAAAAACCAAATGCATTTAAAATAATGGTGGAAATAAACCATGGCATACTATAGCCTTCAGCTGCGAAGGTTAAAGCTTCTGGCTTTACTGTTTGAACGGCCTCAAATAAAGGCTGAATGCCGCCGAAATAATGATATGGAATATAGATGCCTAAAAATACAATGACAAATAAAATCATTATATCCTTTAATACTGCATTCCAGGCGGACCCGTGGATACCTGAGACTGTGACATAAATTGTGACAATTACTGCACCGATGGTAGAGGCAATTAATGGCGATATAGCTCCATATGAGGCTTCGGATACAATAATTCCTAAACCTTTTAATTGGATTACAATATATGGAACTAGAGCGATTAAACCAATAAAAGCTACGACTACACCCAGTGCTTTGCTGTTATAATTTTTCATAAAGTATTGAGGCTGAGAAATTACGTTATGCTTTTTTGCAAAACGCCAAATTTTGGGGATGATCCAATAAGAAAGCACATAAGCCAAGCAAATATAGGCTGGAACATAGTAAGCTGCTGCACCATTTGAATAGGCCCATCCACTGCCGCCTAAAAAAGTAAAGGTCGTGTAAACTTCACCTGCAATTAATAAGAATACGAACAGCGTGCCGAATCCTTTGTTCCCGACCGCAAACTCATTTACGTTCATTTCTTTTCCGCGAGTAGCACGAATACCTAAGTATAAAGCGACAGCAGCAACGAGAAAGATGATCACTAAGGCGACGTTCATTCGACTTCACTTCCTTCATTTGCAGGGTCTAATTTATAAACGATGAACAAAATGACAGATGATAGAATCATCCAAACGGCAATCCAAAATAATAAGAATGGCAATCCTAAAATATAGGGTTCAATGCGATTAGCTGCCGGCAGAAGGACACACATTCCTATGAAAGGAATAAGCAGTAATAGTTGTGAGTACTTTTTCACATGCTTCACTCTCCATTCTTAGATTTCATTTGCGTAGACTATTTCACCATCCAGCATTGTTAAATCTGCTTTCACCTTGGGAATCTCCTCAATATGGCAATTTAACAGGGAAGTGTTTAAGATGACTAAATCCGCCAATTTCCCTGCTTCAATGCTTCCTTTTTCACCCTCATCAAAGCTAGCGTAAGCAGCGTTATAGGTATACATGCGGATGGCATCCATGAGAGATACTTTTTGCTGTTGCCCAAAGGCTGTATTTTCGCGTGTTAAACGACTGACAGCAGTGTAAATACCCACAAATGGATTAACTGTTGTTATCGGTGCATCTGAACCAGCAGCTGAAATGATGCCCCGGTCCAATAAATCTCTTGCGGCATACATATAATGAATACGTTCACCATAATTGCGGATATAACTTTCTCCGAATTCATAGGGGAATGAAGGGTTGAGAATCGGAATCACCTTCAGCGCCTTAGCTTTTTCCTGCAAATCTGGGGGACATACGCCTAAATGTTCTACACGATGGCGGTGATCCTCGCGCGGATACTCGTTTAGCAGTCTTTCCACGACATTTAAATATTGCTCTATTGCTTTATCTCCCTGAGCATGCACGGTAATTTGATAGCCATTTTGATGAGCTGTGGAGAAAATTGCATATAGCTCATCTTCTGTATACTGCAAGTAACCGTAATTATTTTCATCACTTGTATAGGGCTCACGAGTAGCAATTGTCGGCCCTGTACTGCTTCCATCAGTAAATAGTTTAGCAGGACCAATTTTGAAAAAGTCATTGCCTGTATGGGTTATTACACCAGCATTCAGCATGTTTTTAGTAAAGTTCTCGCAATCATTCAGACTGCCGATCATTGCATAGATCCTGGTCTTTATTAGCTTCTTGTGTGAAGCAATTTGCATAATTCTAAAGCTGTTTTCATCAAATCCTCCTGCATCATGTACACTTGTAATTCCATAGGAAAATAATTGTTCTTGGGCCTTTGAAAGTGCGTTAAATAATTCTTCATCACTATAAGTCACATACTGATTAAAATGTAAAAAGGCATTCTCGATGAGGCGGCCCGTTAATCTTCCGCGGCCGTCTTTTTCAATGGTTCCGCCTTGGGGATCAGAAGTTGATGAATCTATATCGGCCAGCTTTAAGGCGGCTGAATTAACCATGCCGATATGACTGCAAGTACGGGTAATGACGATTGGGTGTTCTTGTGAAAGGTGATCAAGTTCCTGAATTGAAGGATAACGCTGTTCCTGTACCATAAGCTCATTGAACCCAAAAACCCGTATGATTTGTCCATTTTTAGTCTTTTGGACAATTTCTGATAATTTGCTCAAAAGTTCTTCAACCGAGTTAATCACAGGGTCTTTACAGTTGAGATGCATTAATGTATTGCCGTATAAAAAAAGATGCATATGAGCATCAATTAGACCAGGCAAAACAGATCTTCCATGCAAATCAATGACTTTTGCCGAGGATTTAACGAGTTTTTTTATTTCTTCTGTTGTACCAACCGCTGCAATCTTATTCTCTTCTATCAAACATGCTTCATAGACTTCGTTTTTACTATTAACTGTAATCACTTCGCCATTAATTAAAGCTGTCTGATTCATGGGCTCACCCTCCTTGTCACAAATAAAGTTATAAAAAAAATATAACATAGCTATTTAAGAGCTTGATATGAACATTATGTAAAGTAGTTCCCTCTATCGTTTTACATTATGTTATATTTTTCTGTATAAAGTTTCATAAACCTTTTTTCTTGGGAGGGTAAAATATGTCATATTCACTGACAGTTCAAGACTTATTTGATAAAAACCATTTCCAAAAGGCAGAAGTGATAGCAGGTCATAACGGAATTTTGAATACGATCAAGTGGGTTCATATACTGGAATCGAAAGAGATAGGCACTTTCATTAAAGGAAATGAATTAATATTAACGATGGGAATTCAGCTAATCCATGAAGAAACACTGTTTGAATTTGTTGAACAGCTCATCAATAAAGAAGCTGCTGCATTATGCATTGAATTTGGTGAACATATTCAAACTGTTCCAAAGAATGTAATTGAGCTCGCTAATCAGTACAATTTACCGATTATTGTATTTAACGAAATCGTCCCATTTATTGAAATAACGCAAGAGATACATAGTATGTTAATTAACCAGCAGTACGAAATGATCAAACGTCTCGAAAATTATTCACAGGATATTAATAAATTAACTTTAAAAATAACCCATTATGAACATATTTTAATGAGGCTTTATAAATATTTAAATCTAAGTGTTGCATTCATTATAAAAGGGCAGCAGCCATTATTTATTCCAAATGAGAAGCATCATGTATATCATAACTTAAGGGAAAAGTACGAAAAAAAAGGGGAAGGAAAGCATTTCGCCAAATGTGAAGTAAATATTTTAGAAGAAAGCTATGGAGAAGTTTGTATCTTCACAGAGAACCGAACTATAAATGAGTTTGAATTATTGGTGCTGGATAGAACGGTTACTGCCTTATCACAATATCTGCTGCGAAGTCTCTATATAGAGGAGAAACAAAACATTCACTCCCGCCTTTTATTGGAGTCCTGGTTGGATGGAACAGTTGAAGATTCTGCCATTACATCCTTCTTACAGGAACAGGGTTTTCATAATTTATTAAATTGCACTTATTTTGTATTAATCGACCAAATCAAAAATACAAAAAAAGAGTATGATTTAAACTATTATAAATTATATTCCCGCAATATTTTTGAAAATAAAGGCTTCATCCCATTTTTATTAGAAGAAAAGCAAAGGCTTATATATGTAATTGCTGATATCTATGGACATGATAGAAAACACCGTATCATAGACTGCATTGAGAAAATCAGAAACTTTAGAAAGAACAATAATTATATAAATCTATCGGTCACTACTGCTGTCGGGCAGATTATCAATAATTATAAATCAGTCCGCCAAAGCTTCGAAACTGCACAGGATACTCTGTTAATCCGGAATAACGCTCTTCAGCTTTCCTATTTTTATGAAGATCTTTACATACATCAATTAGTTCTGCAAATGCAAAAAAATAAAGCAATTATGGATTTAGCTAAAAACTATTTAAAGCCTCTTTATGAATACGATGCAAAAAATAATGGACAGCTGATTGTAACGTTACAAGTTTATCTGCAGTGTAATTGTCTCAAAAAAGAAACCGCTCAAAAGCTATTCATTGTTCGCCAGACGCTATATCATCGTTTGTCCAAAATTGAAAGTTTAATAGGAAGTGATTATATGCTTCCTCCCAAGCGCCTTGCTGTAGAAATAATGCTGCTGGCTACTCAATATAACTTTCAGTCTGCCGGCATCGAAAATCAGGATTAGAGGTTTTACACTCATTAATTTTAGAATCTTCAGTTATTGTTTCGCGTGAAGTTTTATCCATCAAGAAGGAAAGCGCTCCTTTCATTTGTCAAATAGTAAATATAAGTGTTGTTAAAGCCCACTGCCTCTTTAAGCATATGGGCTGAAAGCAAAAAAGTTAATCCTTGGCATCTCACATTCAAATACTGCACAAAGTCTTGCTAAAAGGAGTCTCCCTGACCGCATTTTCCGTTCGCGGATCTTCTGAAAAGCGAGTTTAATAGACATCAGACAGAGTCAATATGTGAAATGATATTTAGCAAACATTTTACATTATGTCTGATGATAAACACGAAATTTCACTTCACAATAAAGACAGATGAATTATATTTCTAAAGGAGTGACTCAAATGGGTAATGTTCATATTGCAGATAATTTAGCAGCGAAAGATGAAAAATACCTTTGGCATTCAATGAAGCCATATAACCCGCAAGCAACAGCCATTATTCAAAAAGCGCAAGGAGCCTGGCTGACGGATATTGAGGGGAATCGTTATCTGGATGCCATGTCAGGATTATGGTGTGTAAACGTTGGTTATGGAAGGGAAGAAATTGCAAAAGCTGCATATGACCAGCTCCTTGAGAATAATTATACTCCCTTAACTGTTAGTCATCCTTCAGCGATTTTACTTGCCGAGAAAATAAGTAATCTATTAGGCGGAGATTATGTTGTGTTTTTCTCCAACAGCGGTTCTGAGGCAAATGAAACAGCATTTAAAATCGCCCGCCAGTATTATCAGCAGAAAGGGCAAGGAACCCGGTATAAAATTGTTTCGCGTTATCGCGCATATCACGGAAACTCTATGGGTGCACTCGCAGCAACAGGGCAAGCTGAGCGGAAATACAAGTATGAACCATTAGCTCCAGGATTTATTCATGCTAAAGCTCCGGATCAGTATCGTTACAATGAGGATGGATATAAGAGTGCAGCTGATTTACCTTCTGTTCAAGCGGTAGACGAAATTATGACATGGGAACACTCAGATACAATAGCGGCGATGATTTTGGAACCGATTATTACAGGAGGAGGAGTAATCATGCCTCCTGATAACTATTTAAAAGGTGTAAAGGAAGTTTGCGAGAAACATGGCGCTTTATTGATAGTAGATGAAGTAATCTGCGGTTTTGGGCGTACCGGAAAAGCCTTTGGGCATCAGCATTATGGAGTGCAGCCTGACATTGTTACGATGGCAAAGGGGCTTACGAGTGCTTATATGCCGCTTTCTGCAACAGCGGTAAAGAGAGAAGTTTATGAAGAGTTTACTAGAAACGGAAACTATGATTTTTTCCGCCATGTTAATACATTCGGGGGCTCTCCCGCTGCATGTGCAGTTGCATTAAAAAATCTTGAAATAATGGAACGTGAGAATTTATTTGAACAATCTTCAACAATGGGTGATATTCTTGTTTCTGAATTAAAAGATAAAATATCACATTGTCCTTATGTTGGGGATATTCGAGGAAAAGGATTGCTTATAGGAATCGAGCTGGTAGAAGACCGCATTACAAAAAGTCCCTTACCTGCAGAGAAAGTGAATCAAGTGATTGCTAAGTGCAGGGAGAAGCGTCTGATTATTGGGAAAAATGGCGTGACAGTTGCAGGATACAACAATGTATTAACACTTTCCCCGCCGTTAAACATTACCCTTGAGGAGAAAGATTTTATTATTGCAGGCATAGTGCAGGCAATTGAAACTTTATAAGTAAGTAAACATTCCAACCAGCAGAATTTCCGGTGAAATAAAGCAGGGACAGCCTAAGAATTATGAAGCGGCATCCTGTTAATATAGAAAGGAGAAAATGAAGATGGCAAACATTACGGATGTAAAAGAACTTACACATTTTATTGAGGGAAAAATGATCACTGGTAAAAGCGGCCGTTTCTCCGAAGTTTTCAATCCTGCAACAGGAGAGGTCATTGCGAAAGTGCCATTAGCTTCCGCAGAGGAAGTGAAGGAGGCAATTGAAAAAGCAGAAGCTGCGTTCCCTGCATGGCGTGATCTCTCAGTAGCCAAGCGTGCAGAAATTGTAATGAAATTCAGGCACTTGCTGACGGAAAATAAAGAAAAATTAATTGAATTAATCTGCACGGAAAGCGGGAAAACCGAAGAAGATGCATTAGGTGAAATTACCCGTGGAATCGAATCTGTAGATTTAGCTATTAATGCTCCTCATTTGATGAAAGGCGAATATTCAGTAAATGTTGGCGGGCAAATAAATGCTTATTCTGCTAAATATCCGCTAGGTGTAGTAACAGCAATCTCTCCATTCAATTTTCCAATCATGGTGCCGCTCGCTCAGACAAGTATGGCGGTAGCGGTTGGAAATGCGGTTATTTTAAAAGCGTCTGAGCGGGTTCCTATGACAGCTTTATTCATGAGTGAGTTATGGAAAGAAGCAGGACTCCCAGATGGTATTTGGACAGTAATCAATGGAGATAAAGAGGCAGTCAATGAACTGCTTGAGAATCCGGCAGTACAGGCAGTTTCTTTTGTTGGCTCAACACCGGTAGCACATTATATTTATGAAACAAGCGCTAAATATGGCAAACGTGTTGTTGCTTTAGGCGGAGGAAAAAACAATATGGTAGTCATGCCGGATGCTGATCTGGAACAAGTAGCAAATGCTTTCATCAGTGCAGGGTATGGAGCTGCTTCCCAACGTTGTATGGCGATCTCTACATTAATGCCGGTAGGACAAGAAACCGCTGATCGTTTAGTAGAAATATTAAAAGAAAAGATTGAAAACTTAAAAGTTGGGGCTTATACAGACAATGCCGATTATGGCCCTGTTATTTCCCGACAAGCGAAAGAAAATATTCTAAAAGCCATAGACCGCAGTGAAGAAGAAGGTGCAAAAATCGTTTGCGATGGACGTTACAAAGACATTACAAAAAATAGCAATGGCTTCTTTCTGGCACCAACCTTGCTTGATAATGTTAAGCCGGGAATGGAAATTTATGAGGAAGAAGTCTTTGGTCCAGTTCGAAATATTGTACGCGTAGATAATTTAGAAGAAGCGATTGACTTAATCAATCAGCATGAATTAGGGAATGGTGTAACAATTTTCACCAATGATGGTCTGGCAGCAAGGAAGTTCACAACTGAAATTGATGTAGGAATGGTTGGTGTAAATGTACCTATTCCGATTCCGGTTGGCTATCATAACTTTGCAGGTTTTAAAGGTTCAAGATTTGGTGATGGTCAAATGTTTGGTCCAGATCAGGCAAATTTCTATACAAAATCAAAGATGGTCTCAGAACGCTGGCTGGTCCCAAGCGAAAACAGTGGTTTGTCATTTGCATTCCCGAGTAATAAATAGTTTTTATGAAAGCGTTGCCCCTGTTGTGGCAACGCTTTGTGCAGTCTGGACCGTTATTTTGTTTCGGAATACGCGGCAGGGAGTGCAAAGAAGAAATCAATCTTAGAACCAATGGCTTCTGTCAGTAGCTTTTTAATACTTGGACTTTTTAAAATTTGTTTTGGTAAATCATACCGAGTGGGTTGTGTAGAAAGATTTAAAAGGGTTTCCCATACCCTTAAAACGAGGAGGAATTAATTTGTATATACCGAATCATTTTAAAATGGATGATGAAGAATTAATCTATGAATTTATTGAAGCATACGGATTTGCCACCTTATTTTCTCAGCATAATGGGGAACCCTGCGCTACTCATCTTCCCCTCATGTTTAATAAATCTGAAAATGCATTATATGGTCATTTTGCACGTCCGAACGAACAATGGAAGGACGCTCAAAACCAACAAGTCCTTGCTGTTTTCCAAGGTCCCCATTGTTATATCTCGCCTTCCTGGTACGAAACAACTAATGCAGTTCCGACTTGGAATTATGTGTCTATTCATTTATATGGAGAGATGGAGATAGTCGAAGATAGAAAAATAATTTTCGATTCTTTAAATAACTTAGTCAATAAATATGAAAGCAATGATAGTCCATACAATTTAAAAAATGTTGAACCTGGTTTTATAGAAGGAATGAGTAAAGGGATTGCTGCTTTCAGAATAAAAATCACAAAAATTGAAGCAAAAGCTAAATTAAGTCAAAATCATTCCGTGGAGCGGCAAGAATTAATTATTAAGAATCTAGAAAAAACCTCTATACACGAAAATATCCAAATAGCAGCTCTGATGAAGAAAAATCTTCAGTAAATTAATTAAAAGGTTCATAAAAAGCAGACCTTACGAAGGTCTGCTTCCACTTGCTTATGGATTAGTCGACCACATGCCGGCTGTTTTCACAAACACCCGAGGGTTCAATTTCAGCTGTGCCACCATGAATTCTGCGAGGTCTTCCGGCTGCATAACCTTTTCCGGGTTGCCGTCTGTCAGGTTTGTTTCAATCGCAAGGTCAGTGGCCACCGTACTTGGAGTCAATGCGCTAACTCGGATATTATGCTTTCGAACCTCAAGCATCAGAGACTCTGTTAAGCCTAAAACAGCAAATTTGGATGCACTGTATGCACTAGTGACAGGCGCTCCTTTTTGTCCGGCTGTGGATGCGATGTTGATAATGTCTCCGGACTTCTGTTCGATCATTTCAGGAAGAACAGCTCTTGTAACATTATAAACACCCATCAAGTTGACCTGGATGATGCTTTCCCACTCATCAGGCGATAACTCCAGGAATCCTCCGAACTTAGCAATTCCGGCATTGTTAATCAGGATATCCACAGAGCCAAGGTCTGATTTAATATGCTCGACTGCATGAGTAACGGCTTCAAGGTCGGCAACATCGGCTGCTGCAGCAGATACATTCACATCGTACTGGCTAAGTTCATCCGCCATTTTTTCAAGATTTTCAATCGTACGGCCAAGTAATCCAATATTGACGCCTTCTTTCGCGAGCGCGATAGCTGCTGCACGCCCGATCCCTCTGCCTGCTCCTGTGATTAGAGCTGTTTTGCCTTTTAATGTATGCATCGTTTTTCCTCCTCTAAAAAAATCATTCATATACTACCAGAAAGGCTGTAAATTTCCTAATAAATCGCTTGCGCAGCCGGGACATTTGAGGAAGCAGTTTCCCTTGTGATAAGATCATCTTCAATAAAAGGGGGGATTTTAATGAAGCTTAGTATTTTGGACCAATCTGTCGTGGCAAAAGGGGATACTGCAGCTGAAACTTTTCGTAAAACAGTCAAGCTCGCCCAAGTGGCAGAAAACCTTGGCTACACCCGTTTTTGGGTGGCTGAGCATCATAATTCGAATGGAATAGCTGGCTCCTCACCGGAAATTCTTATCTCCCATATTGCATCAAGCACCAGCCGAATTAAGGTCGGTTCAGGCGGCATCCTTCTGCCGCAATACAGCCCTTATAAAATAGCCGAAAATTTTAATGTGCTCCAAACTCTATTTCCAGGACGGATCGATTTGGGCATTGGGAGGTCTCCCGGAGGATCGGCATCCACCCGGCTTGCCCTGACAGATGGAGTAAGGAAAAGTCTGAATGAGTTTCCGAGACAGCTTAGGGATTTGCAGTGGTTTTTGAACAAAGAGCTTCCAGAAGGACATCCTTATCAGCAAGTGAAAGCTTTTCCACAGGCTGAAGATCCTGCACTGTTGTGGCTTCTTGGAATCACGCATCGCGGAGCAAGACTGGCAGCGGAACATGGAGCTGCCTTTACGTATGGACACTTTATCAATCCTGCAAATGGGAAGAGAGCAATGGATACATATTTCAGTCAATTTCAGCCTTCAGCAGCTTTGTCTGAGCCGAAAGCAAATGTGTGTATTTTTGTTGTATGCGCCGAGACACAGGAAGAGGCTGAGAAGCTGGCTTTGAGCCAGGATATGTGGCTGCTGGCAGTTGAAAAAGGGAGGGATACGAGATTAATCCCAAGCATTGAAGCTGAAAGTATCCAGCTCACACACGTAGAAAAAGAAAAAATCACTGTTAACCGCAATCGGATGTTAATCGGTACCCCAGCAAAAATAAAAAAAGAATTGCAGCTGCTCAGCGAAGTCTACGGAACGGATGAGTTTATGGTCATCACCAATATTCATGATTTTCAAGGCAAGCTGAATTCATACACAATGCTGGCTGAAGCTTTCGGCTTAAGTTGAGAATTTATAAACCCCAATTAATCCACCGATAGAAGTATTTTCCTTTTGAGCTTCCCGGATTTCAAAATGTGCATAACTAATTCATTGATTTTTTAAATTTTTCAGAAGTATCCACAATTAAAGGCATTTTTTGCCCGATTCATCCACACTAAGTGGATAATCTAAGCAGACAAAAGAGTTATCCACATAGGCGATCATGATTGAGACAAAAAGTTATCCCCAAACATCATTCTCTTTTATTTATCCACATAAGTGATTGCCTGTCTTCCTATCTGTTCCCATCCGGCAATGAACTTGTCCCTTTGGAATTGGGTGTTTTTCTCCTTAAGCGGGTCGTTTGCATAGATATGATCTTCATCATAGCCTGTGACTAATACAGCATGCATTCGGTAGGTTATTTTGACCGGGCCATCTTTAGTTTCCCAGGTTTCCCATTCTGAATCAGGCAATACGTCGTAAGTGCTGGTGATGATCACCCAGACTGGTCTCCCTTCATCAAGCTGCTCGATTACTTTGTCGAATCTGCTGCCTGTCAGGTCTTCAATTTTTCCGGGCAAATAGCTTTCAGCCAGTTCTGCAACGGGTTCATGGTAGGCGCCGAGTCCAGGTTTATCCAATGTTTGCATATTGCCAACAAAGCCATTATGAATGTTTCCCCTAAAGCCATCCTTTTCGAAAGGAACACGGTTTATTTTTTCGGCTAATTCCATTTTATCGGTCTCTTCTCCTGCATGATTCAGGAGCATGGCAAGACTGGTTACTTCACATCCTCTTTCAAGCTCAGGCTTTTGCGAATAATGAGGGGCATCAATTAACACTTTGCCGTCTTCCTGTTCTGCGGATTCAGATTCACTTTCCTGGCCGGTAAACCAGGATGGTGAAGAGCAGCCTGACAGCAGAATGGATGCCAGTAAAATAGCTCTCTTCAAGACTTACACCCCTTTGTGAAAATTTCGCTTGTCAAAATAATAGGTATAAGACTATTTCCCCATAGTGTCCAGCCTTAATCCACATTCAGCATCAAAAAAAGCCCGGTTTCCCGGACTTCAATGCAGCAGTTAATTAATCTCAGCTTTCCCGCTGGATACAGAGATACGGATGTCATGTTCTCCTGATCCATGTTTGCCGGAAATATCATTTTTATCGCGTTTCTCATCATCCAATTCAAAATGGCTGCTGATATGGCCGCTGCTTGCTTTGCCTTTTAAGGTAAAGTCCGCATCATCAGGCAAATCAAGGCGGACAAAGCCTGAACTTGCTTCCACTTTAATAGAGTCAGTCAGTTTGCCGACCATTATATCCAGCTGTCCTGATGATACCCCGGCATCAAGCTTGCCTTGATAGTTGCGGACCTTCACTTTGCCGGAACTCATATCTATTTCTCCAGTACGGGTAATGATATGATCTGCTTCCATCATTCCTGATGAACCTTCATGCTCAAATTCATCAGTCTTAATGTTGGCAAGGCTGACTTTGCCGGAACTCATATTAACATTCAGACTCTCAAGCACGAAAGGCCTGCTTTCAGATTCACCGGCAAAATTCAAACGGCCGGAACCAATGTTAATTGACATGGACTTATTGAAATCTTCAGGAATGTAAATCTTCAGATTGCTTTTATTATTGAAAAACTGAAAGCCATCCAACCACTTTCTTTTGTATTCCACGCGAACTTCGTTTCCAGCCTTATTTACGGTCACTTTCCCTTTGCCGTCAAGCTCAGCTCTAACGTCATTCCTCTTTTCAGGAATAATGACTGTATCGGAACTTGATACATCTATGCTGATATGATCTGTCCTCTTGCTTAGAGAAGCCTCGGTACTGCTTTCTCCAAAACTCAGCCAGCTGTTTACGCCAGTAAAGAGCAAATAGGAACAGACTAAAATGATAAAAATGGCGAAAATCCTTTTCACAATGAACCCCTGCTTTCCTTCATAAATTTCTTACTTATATTTTATGATAATCCCCATTCATGCACATTGAGCCCCAGCTTTAATTTCTGCTAAGACTTGAGGCGTACAGACTTTAGTATAACGCTCTTTTGTCCGGCGGGAATTTGCAACTTGAATATATACAGAGCAGCAGAAGTTCTACAGAGGCTTTGCATATATAACTGTCAAAAAGAATTCTCTTTTCACTCCTAATATCTTATTATAAAAGGAAAAAACAGGAGAATCTATGAAAACCACAATTGTCAATGGAAAAACAATTAATGCAGGTATGCCTGAGCTATGCGCTAAAAAAAGGGCTGATGCTAATCAGAAAATGATTAAAAAGGATATTAAGATTGTACAGATCTCAAAAGATTACGAGACTGCTGCAAAAGAATTAATACTGAAAGGATTCCAGGAACGCTTCGGATTTATTGACCATTCTTTAAATCCTGATTTGAATTGCCTTACAGAGACGTATAGCGCTGAAGGAGATTTTTTTCTGGCTGGTTTGATTGAAAATGAACTGGTGTGTACGGGTGCAATTACCAATGTAGGCAAAGGGGAATGCAGGCTGCAGCGAATGTCTGTAAAAAAGGAATTCCGGGGTCAGGGCATTGCCGGAATGATGGTACGCCAACTGGAGGATCGCGCCAGAGCAGCCGGTTATAGAAAGGTTGTTCTCGAAACAAATATGGCCTGGGATAGCGCTGTGAACCTCTATAAACGCTGCGGATATATGGAGTATTATATGGAAGATGAGATGATTCATTTATCTAAAGAAATTTAGCGGATTTGCCTAATGGCAAGTCCGATTTTTATTTAAAAGCATGCATATGAGGTGCGATGTTACATAATATATGTTATAATGTATTTATGTTACATTAAAAAATCGATAAAGACAGTGAAAGCGGTAAAAGATAATCTTATGCTGGAAACAGCCGGCGATTCACTGTCACTTCTTTTCTTAAATACAAATATCAGCTCTGAACCATGCTAAAGGCTTGTCACGAGCTGCTGTCATCATCTCTCCGGGCATTACACTAAGTTAAACTCAAATCCGCCTTTTTTTCTTTCAAAACACAAGTCATTCTCCACTATGGATAAACTTTTTATGTAACCTTGATAAAAATCTAAATAAAGAAGGTGATTCGTATTGGCTGAATTTATTTGGCACACAGATGCACTTATCCTATTGGCTGCTATTCTTTTTATTACCGGAGTTATGACAACTAAATTTTCTGCAAGGCTTGGGGTGCCTGCTCTTGTTCTCTTTATCGCGGTAGGAATGGGATTGGGGCAATTCATTTATTTTGATAACGCGAGAATTGCGCAGATGATCGGGGTTTTGGCCTTTATCATTATTTTGTTTGAAGGAGGACTGCAGACGAACTGGAAAACAGCCCGGACAGTCATTGCACCTTCCTTATCATTGGCAACCTTAGGCGTGGTGATTACCACCGGGCTTGTTGCCGTGGCGGCAAAGTTTATTCTCGGTGTAGATTGGACTGTTGCGGTGCTTTTTGGTGCGATTGTCGGTTCGACTGATGCAGCTGCCGTTTTTGCTGTATTAAAAGGGCAAAATATAAAGCCCAGGATTTCCGCAACACTGGAAGCAGAGTCTGGCTCCAATGATCCCATGGCAGTATTCCTGACAGTTGCCATGATTGAGCTGATTATGACTCCCGGCTCCGGCATATTCTCACTTGTTGGTTCTTTCTTTATCCAAATGGGAGTGGGAGCTATAGCTGGTCTCTTGTTTGGCAAATTCGCAATATGGTCATTGAATAAAATTAACTTGGATTCAAGCGGGCTTTATCCCGTTTTTGCCACAGGATTTGCCATGCTGACATATGGAATAACTGCTTATCTGGGGGGCAGCGGCCTTCTCGCTGTATATGTGGCGGGTATCATGATTGGGAACGCAGACATTGCCTATCGCCACTCTGTTTTCCGTTTTACGGAAGGTTTTGCCTGGATGATGCAAATTGCGATGTTCGTTATTTTGGGCCTTCTGGTCTTTCCAAATGAACTTTTCCATTCTGATATTTTGCTAAAAGGCCTGGCTCTTTCAGCACTTCTTATATTTGTTGCCAGACCTGCTGCTGTGTTTCTAACCACCATTAAAATGGGCTTTTCGATGAAAGAATTGATCTTCTTATCCTGGGCAGGATTAAAAGGTGCCGTGCCAATCGTTCTGGCAACTTTCCCGCTGTTATCCGGTGTGGAAGGAAGTCATGAAATTTTCAATGTTGTCTTTTTCGTTGTCCTGACCAGCGCTCTTATCCAGGGATCAACGATTACATTGTTAGCAGAAAAGCTCGGTTTGACTGGTCCTGAAAAGGCTACTCCCATGCATTCACTGGAATTGGTTTCCCTTGGAAAAGCAGATGCAGAAATGATTGAATTCGAAATAGAAGAAGATGCCTTCATTATCGGGCAAAATCTGATGGAGATCCCCTTTCCTGAAGGCGCACTTGTCAACGCAATCATTCGTAAAGATGAGTTAATTACTCCAACAGGCAACACCCAAATTGAGCAGGGAGATTTTCTTTATATCCTTACAAAAAGAAAATATAAAAGAGATCTCAAGCTGCTGCTGAAAAAGAAAAAACCAGCTGAAACTTTGGTAGAAGCAGAGGCGTAGTCAAAAAAGGAACCAGTGTGGAGGAGATCTGCACTGGTTTTTTTGCACTTTCGCGGATATGGCAAGTAAAATTGCGGATAAACTGGAAATTTCGCGGTAATCTTCTATATATTAGCGGATAAATTTTTGAACAGCTACTAATGTCCAAAGTATTGGACATTCTGCCGCCTGAAATGCTACTATAAAAACAGTTTCGGCCCAAAAGGTGATAGGATGAAAAATAAAATAAAGGAAATACGAAAAAAGCTGGGCATAACTCAGAAAAGGCTCGCTCAAGAGTGCAGTGTGGCCAGGCAGACAATCAATTGCATAGAAAATAATAAATATGATCCCACACTGGAGCTCGCTTTTAAAATTTCTAAAACATTAAAAGTAAAGGTAGATGAATTGTTTATTTATGAGTAAATTTAATACGGATACGACCATCACTATGAAAGATATTGTGCGGGAAGGGGATCCTATCCTGCGGGAGACAACAAAAGAAGTCGCATTGCCTTTAACTGAAGAAGATCGCGGAACACTGACTGCGATGATGCAATATTTGAAGAACAGCCAGGATCCTGCCATTGCAAAAAAATATGGCTTGCGTCCGGGCATTGGGCTATCTGCCAACCAAATTGGCCTAAACAAACGCATGTTTACTGCCTATTTTACCAATGAAAAAGGTGAGCCTCAGGAGTATTTCATAATTAATCCGAAGATCATCAGCCACTCTGTCGGTGTGATTTTCCTGCCGGAGGGTGAGGGCTGCCTGTCTGTTGACCGTGACGTAAAAGGGTATGTGCCCCGTTATGAACGCATTAAGGTAAAAGCCCATAATCTTGAGGGAGAAGAAGTGACACTCCGGTTCAAGGGTATCCCGGCCATTATTATGCAGCATGAAATCGACCATCTGAACGGAATAATGTTTTATGATCGAATTGATAAAAATGACCCGTTCAAGATGCCGGAAAATTCGGTTATGGAGAATTTTTAGAAGCATAGACCATGGGTTTATGCTTTTTGTTTTATGGGAACAGGATGTGGTAAATATTTTATAACCACTTATAACAAACTATAACAAAAGGAGGATTAGGCAAATGGATGATAAAACTGCTGAAACCAATATCAAGCTAAATGAAAAGCTGGAGGATCAGACTATTCACTCCCAAATGAACAGCAAGACAGAAACAGAGGATGCCAACCTAAAGTTGCAAGAAGCAATGAATAATCGTGATGAGGAACAAAACATGGCTCCAGCCTATCTTTATAACAACACGCCAGCCATTAAAATTTCAGGAGATGACGAATAAACCGGCTTCGACAAGGAAGCCGGTTTTCTATTAAAAGATTAAAAGTATAACTTTGAACTTCGATAACTGTCTAGCTCCAGGCGCCATCGGCTCTCGGGTCTAAGCCAATCCGTCCAAAAGGTTAAAGAACAACCTTTCAGCAGTCTTGTCTTATGCTTGAGGCCCGCAGGACAAGGAAGGCTTCGTCAGCATTGCATCGCACGACCGAAAGCGGCAGCTTTTGGGAGGATGCGGGTCATGCAGACGTTGCCACAGGACGTGGCGGTTTTAGTCTGCGTTCCTAGGTAGGCGGGCGCCTTGCGCTTTTCTTAATCCAAATCAGTCTTATCCTTTTGATCTTTATTCCTCTTATTGCCCTTGCTGTTATCTCCGCTGATGGCTGATTGATTTCCTTTTGGTGAGTTTTGATTATTACTGCCTTTATTGAACTTTTTTGTCATAGCGATTCTCCTTTCTTATAAATGCTTCCTTATTTTTTCTAAAGCGCTCCTTTTTTATCCGGACCGGCCTTCATCTTTCCTTTATGAAAAGCATATACATCTAAAAGGATTATGATGGGGGGATCTATATGAATGAAATAGGATTGACGCCTTGGGAGGAGCATGCCTTTTGGCTGGAGATTCTTGAAGACCATGCGATCTTTGTCAGGGACTTTCTTTCTCCAACAGAAGGCAAGTATGTAAAAAGAGCGGATGAATACAGACAAGCCTTCCGTAATCTTAGGAATAAGCTTAATCTGGTACCTCCTTCTGCACAGGCCAGCTCACAGGAAGCAATTGCGATGGCCATGGAGATATGGCCGGTTGCAAACGGTTATTTTCAGTTCGAAGGAAAGCTGCAGAATTTGAGAATCAATAATTTGATCAATCTTAATCTCTCGCCAACCTACTTTAATGGCACATTAAATGAAAATCAGGAATATCTGCGCCTGCTGACTTATTTTACAAATGGGCAGACACCGCCGCCGCAATCCCTTTTTGATTTGCTGGATCTGTGGCTTGAGGACCAGCTGGGACATATCATTCTTTTAAGAAACTCGATTGATCCAATTGAGGTTTTTGTTGATGACCAGGCAGAAACCTATACTAGGATTTTTCAGGGCTTCGTTGTACAGAACAGGCATATGAAGGGATATCTCCGGTTTACTCTGCCAGGGTTTCCGCGCCAGCAGGAAATGGCCCGGGATGTGGGGATGGCTGTGATTGAAATGAATGAATACATTAAAGACATTGTCCAAAAATACACCGGCAAAAGAATTCTTAATAAAGCGACGCTTCGATTTCTCGAACATCATTTCCCTGAAGCCTGTTATTTAATTAAAAAACTCAGCTACTATGCTCCCGAACTGGGTGAAGAAGCTTCTAAATGTTCTTTGAAAAAACCATCTTATTCATAGCATCCTTAAGCCCTCTTATAGAAAGAGGGTTTTTTTCTTTAGCCTCCTATAAACTAACCACTTTAGGAAAAGATAAAATATAATCCATTTCTCAAACAGGAGGCAAACACATGAAAAAGACTATTTTTAGTGCTGTTCTAATCTGTTTAGTTTTAATTATTTCAGGGTGCGGAACGAATAAAGCAAATCCTGAAAATCAGGATCAAAATGCTTCAGAAGAGCAGGATTTATGGGCAAAAGTCCAGGATGAGGGAAAGCTGTTAATAGGAACAGAAGGCACTTATCCGCCATTCACGTTCCATGACGACAAAGGCGAGCTTACCGGTTTTGATGTGGAAATCTCAAAGGAAGTGGCCAAAAGGCTTGGTGTGAAGCCGGAATTTCTGGAAACACAATGGGATGCCATGTTCGCCGGATTGGATTCAAAACGTTTTGATATGATCGCAAACCAGGTGGGGATTCGCCCTGATCGCCAGGAGAAATACGACTTTTCGGATCCTTATATTTCTTCTGCAGCTGTTTTGATTACACATGAATCCAACAATTCAGTTTCAAGCTTTGAAGATATAGAGGGTTTGAAAGCCGCACAGTCCATGACGAGCAATTATGCAGATCTGGCAAAGTCATATGGAGCGGAAATTGTAGGAGTCGACGGATTTAACCAGGCGATTGAACTGATTAATTCAAAGCGTGCAGATGTTACACTCAACGATAATTTGTCTTTTTTGGATTTTAAAAAACAAAAGCCTGATGCTCCAGTCAAAATCGCAGACGAATCCGAAGACGCTTCCCAAAGCGGCCTAATGTTCAGAAAGGGAAGCGGTACATTGGTTGATGAAGTCAATAAAGCCTTGGAAGAAATGATTGAGGATGGCACTTACTTGAAAATTTCAGAAAAATGGTTTGGTGAAGATGTACTTAAATAGTATATTCATCAATCCGGAAAGGGTCGAAAGACTTATAGAGATTGGCAAGAATTCATTTCAGCCATTGCTGGAGGGTGCCATTGTCTATACCATCCCATTAACACTGATTTCATTTATATGCGGGCTGGCATTGGCAATCTTTACGGCACTCGCCCGCATTTCAGGAAATAAGGCGCTGGAGACGATAGCCAGAATTTATGTATCAGCCATAAGGGGCACACCGCTTCTTGTGCAGCTGTTCATCATTTTTTACGGGCTTCCGACGATTGGTATCATTATAGATCCTTTCCCCTCAGCGATCATAGGATTTTCGCTGAATGTAGGGGCGTATGCTTCCGAAATTATCCGGGCAGCCATCCTTTCAATCCCAAAAGGACAATGGGAAGCGGGATATTCCATAGGCATGTCTTATTCGCAGACGCTTAAGAGGATTATCCTACCGCAGGCATCCAGAGTATCAATACCGCCGTTATCCAATTCATTCATCAGTCTTGTAAAAGATACCTCTCTGGCTTCCATGATTCTGGTTACAGAGATGTTCCGAAGAGCACAGGAAATAGCCGCTACTAATTATGAATTTTTGCTTCTTTATACGCAGGCTGCCTTCATATATTGGGTGATTTGCTTTATGCTCTCGATCGTGCAGGGGAGGCTAGAACGCCGTCTGGACCGATATATTTCTTCATGAAAAGAGGCAATGCTATTAATGATTAATATTAAGGATTTGCATAAGCAATTTGATCAGCTGAAAGTACTGAAAGGAATTAATTTGGAAGTGACGAAAGGAAAAGTGGTTGTAGTGATTGGGCCATCCGGCTCCGGAAAAACGACCTTGCTGCGGTGCTTAAATGTGCTGGAGCAGCCTACTTCAGGCCTGCTTGCCATTGGAGATCAAGTCCTCGACTTTTCTCAGCAGGTCTCGAAAAGGCAAATACCTCCCTTCAGACGCCTTACGGGAATGGTTTTTCAGAACTATAATTTATTTCCGCATATGACTGCAATCGAAAATGTCATGGAGGGGCCGGTTACAGTGAAAGGCGAATCAAAGGAAGCGGCAAAGGAAAAGGGGGAAATGCTTTTAAGAAAAGTTGGATTAGCTGATAAATCTGCCTATTATCCTTTTCAGCTTTCAGGCGGCCAGCAGCAGCGGGTAGGGATTGCACGCGCTCTTGCAATGGAGCCAAAGGTTATGCTATTTGATGAGCCTACTTCGGCACTGGACCCTGAACTAGTTGGAGAAGTGCTGAGGGTGATGAAGGATCTGGCCGCTGAAGGAATGACAATGGTGGTCGTTACTCATGAGATGAGATTTGCAAGGGAAGCAGCGGATGAAGTCATTTTCATGGACGGCGGTATTGTAGTGGAACGCGGCAAACCTGAACAGATATTCTCCAGTCCAAAAGAAGTCCGCACCAGCCAGTTCCTGAATTTAATTCAATAGACAGACCTCTGCAGACAGGCAGAGGTCTATTTTTATCAAAAAAAAATGCTTCCTTAACAGGAAGCGGAAAAAAAGGGGGATTTACACTTGTAGAATTAGTATGCCCGGGCAGAGTATTTCTTATTCATACCTTCTAAAAATTAATAATTGATTTAAACACATTCTCATGGATCCCTTTCGCTGCGGGGTTTATTTCATGGTATTCGTGCTATACTGAAAATAGAATCCGGTGATAGAGGTGTAAAGATGAAGGAAAATATTTTAATATGTGTAAGCAATCCCAATCATGCGGAAATACTGACCCAAAGAGGCAAAAAACTGAAGGAAGCATTTCAGGGGGATGGCTATATTCTCTCCGTAGAAAACCGGAAGCACGAAGAGCTTAACTTTAACGAGCTTCAGACAAAATACTTATTCGAAAGTTTAGCAGATAAATATGGACTGAAGATGCTCTCCAAGTATGCCGAGGGCAAAAAAATCGCCAGGGTGATAGCTGATGTGGTAAAGGAGCATAATATTACCCAGATTATCCTTGGGCAGGCTGTTCAAACCAAGCTGGAGCGGATGGTAAAGCATTCGCTGATCAATGATTTATTCCAGCTGCTTGAAGGAGTAGATATACATGTCGTAGAAGTTTCAAGAAAGGTTCATGATCCTTCTGACGACTGGGATAAGGGGCTGCCGGCCATGATCGTCAAGAAAGGCTCCGATTATCATTTAATCATTGGAGAAGATCATGAAAATGGAGTAAAGGGCATCTTTTTTAAAGAATTATCATCCGACTTCTCGAACGGTTTTTTTGTTATACAAAAAGATAATAACCATGAAGTGCTCCGTATTCACCATGGTGTTGTAGATAGTAATATATTGGGAGATAAATAAGCCGGCTCATCCAGCCGGCTTTTGCTGCTTTTTAGATTAAGTCATTTACATAATAAACTTTTCCGCTCTCAATTTCCTTCTGCAGAAGCAAATTGACTAGTGCATTAGCCACAGTTTCCGTATCTCTTAGCATGCCTTTCTCCTTATATGCCTGGAATTTTTCAAGATCATGAAATGCTTCCTTCGCTGATGAACGTATGGTTCCCTGCATAGCAGTGTCCATAACACCGGGACTAAAGGCAATAATCTTGTGGGTGCTGCCTGCTGTCAGCAGCTCCAATGCAGCTGTTTCCGTAAACATATTAATTCCGGCTTTTGTGCTGCAGTAAGCACTCCATCCCTGTATGGGCCTTTCAGCAGCACCTGAAGTAATGTTGACAATGGTCATTTCACTTGAAACTTCACACAGCAGGATGTTGGAAATCATAATAGGAGCAATCAGATTAACGTGAGCATTTTGAATTAATGCCGCATGATCAAGGTTTCCGGCAGTACCAATTGGATCAATGACCCCTGCGTTATTAAATACATATAGGGTTTCCGGCTGTTTTTCCTTCAATAGTGCTGTCAGTTCTCTGAAAGCAGATTCAAGCTCATCCGGTGAGGACAAATTGCAGAAATATTGGGCAAAGAATAATTGATTCTCTGCAGCAAGTGTTGCCAGCTCAGGGTTTTCAGTCCTTGATACAGATATGATGCCAGTTCCTTCTGTAATCATTCTTTTGGCAATGGATGCTCCTAAACCTTTGGATGCACCTGTTATGATAGCTATTTTCATTTTATCACTCCTATTTCCTGTTTGATTCTTCTATTAAAACAGAAAATAATTATTTTTTCCTTAATCAGCCATTGTGGTCCTTTCTGAATGCCTTCATTTCATCTTCTATTAAATTGATGATTGAGAGGATAATTCCTGAAAATAGGCTGGCAATCGTAATGATGCTTATGCCAAACAGAAGGTAAAGAATACATGTGCTGAAAAAAGTAAACAGGAGACAATAATGGCAAGCCTTAATTTTCCGCATTGACTGGCTCTGCCTTCCAGTAATATTCACTAAACACATCAGCAAATGCTTTGATGGAGTTATTCAGTTCATCCAGATTGTTTTCAACACCTCCGAATTCCAGCAAAAGAGCCCGCTCGGAAAGATCCTGATTGTAAATGCCGTTGCCTTCACTTTTTCCTTTAACAAAAACTCCCCTGCTTATTCCTTTATATTTTGCTTCCAATGCTTTATGGAGCTCGGTAGCCACTTTTAAGTTCTGTTCATAGTTTTTGTGCTCTTTGCCGACGACAAAAAACAGTCGCGCGTATGGTTCCTGGCCAATTACTGCGGTTGTTTTCCCTCGGGGAAGCGAATCCCTATGGATATCAATCAGGAATTTAACATCCTTATTCTCTGCCATGGCGGATTGTACAGTTTCTCTGGACATGGCATAGGAATTTTCCCAGTTCCAGCCCTTCTTTTTCAGTTCTGAGGCAATATTGGTTTTATCATGCTCAGCACCAATGCCTTTTCTCGCCAGCTCTTCACTAAGCTTTTTCCCGACAGCAATAACATTCACCTGTTCATTTGGACTAACGGCCTCATCAGTATCCTTTACATCTTTTAAAAGCGGAGCGAACGATTCCCAGCTGTGGGAATGGTAAATAAGAACCCCTTTTTTGTCCGGAATAACTGGAGGAGCCGTATTTTCTTCATTTTGACCGTCATTCATAGCAAGTTCTTTTTCTTTTAAAAGGACTTCTAGGGGAGGGGCAGATTCCACTGGAAGGTTGGTAAAGTCGGTACCTTCTCCGGCAACAGCAATACCAGTGTCGAAGATCGAAAAACCAGGCAGCTCCCGGCCAAGGAACGTTCTGATATCCTTCGGCTGTGTGTTGGTTGCCAGCTTAAATAGGGTTCCGGATAGGGAATAGCTTTCAGCGGGAAATTCCTTGTGAAAATAATGATTCTCAGCTTTCAAAATGTGAATGAAGAGCTGGTCGGCTTTAATGTCCTTAAGCAGCACATTCATATGTGACGAGGTGAAGGCAGCCGGATAAAGCGCAACAACCCCAGCGAGCGCCACTGCTGCACAAATACTGAAAATCCAGCTGTTTATATAAAAGAAAATAGAATGGACTCTTAATTTAGAATTCATATAAATCCCTCCATTCTCTAAATATATGACGGATAAGCTGATTTAGAAGATGGGGAACGCTCTAAAGAAAAGGAAAAACCGGGCAGAATGCCGAAATCATAAAAAGAGATGCTGAAATGAACTAATTCTATTTGTATTTAGATTTATAAGCCTGTATAAAGGAGATGCATTATATGGCACAGCCAGCATTAATTGAAAAAGACGAACATAAAAAAATAGCCATAAGCTTATTCAATAAAGTGTGGGATTTAATGGAAAATCCTGATAGAACCGATGAGGAAGACCACGAAATGATACATATGGCGCATGCATCGTGCTATCATTGGGGTGTCGCAGGTCAGCCTGTTAATCTGTCAAGGGGAGAGTGGCAGATATCCAGGGTATATACAGTCTTAAACAGAGCTGAGCCTGCTCTCTTTCATGCTAAAAGAAATCTTGAAATTTGTCTTTCTAACAAAATTGGAGACTTTGATCTGGCATTTTCTTATGAAGCTCTAGCCCGTGCATATAAACTAGCCGGCGATGAGGAAAATGCACACCAGTATAAAAAGCTGGCTTGCGAGGCTGCAGAAGAGATAGCGAAAGAAGGGGACAAAAAAGTGGTCCTGAATGATCTTGCTTCCATCTAGTATATAACTCATAATTAAAAGCAATCCTTTGTACTGAATCTCAAAAGGCCTGAAAGGGTCTTTTATTTTTTGAAAAGATTTCATTGTTTTATCACAAATGGCTTTTATATTGATAATATCAAAAGACAATATAGAAAAAGAGAGGGACACTAAATTGAAAAAGTTATTATTCAGCATAATGGCGAGCTTGCTTGTTCTTGGCGGATGCAGCCAATCAGAAGAAGAAAAGCCTGCCAAAAACGACGAAGTGCCGCAAATCATTGAAGCAGTCATCCAGGTGCCTGAAACCATTGATCCGGGTGAGGAGGCAACCCTTGCCGTCACTGTCAGACAAGGCGGTGAGGCCGTAACGGATGCGGATGAGGTGAAATTTGAAATATGGCAGGAAGGACAAAAAGAAAACGGTGAAATGGCAGAGGCAAAGCACGACTCAGAGGGGAGATATACAGCTGATCATATATTTACAGAAGAAGGCCTCTACTATGTTCAGTCCCATGTAACGGCAAGAAGCCAGCATACAATGCCAATGGTTTCCATACAAGTTGGCGAGGCAAAAGCGGAGGACCCGGGAACGGAGCATGAACAAGAAAATGAGGGACATGAAGAAGGCCACTCTCACAGCCATGGCGGAGAAGTATCCATTGAGCTGCAGGCACCTGACCAAATTCATGTAAACGAACAAACAGCTTTATCTGCCATGGTTGATAATGAAGGGGAACCGCTGGCGGATGCTAAAGTAAAGCTTGAAATCTCACTTAATGGCGCAACGCCTCAATGGGTGAACATGCCTGAAACGGAACCGGGCAAATACACTGCCGACCATCAGTTTAGCGATGCGGGCACATACACCATCACGACACATGTTGAAAAAGGCGACGATATTCACGAGCACACAGAAACTGAACTAACGGTGCAATAAAGCATTAATCAGCGGGGTTCTTTCATGCCCTGCTGATTTTTTGTTGGGTCAGGCAGGAGTTATTTAATTATACAGATGAACTTTAGCTGTAGTTTGGGATCCTGCAGGGCAAGTTCGGACAGGAAAGGCAGAAAAAGGCCGGAGTCTGTCCGAACCTGGGTCTCCTTCGGGCAAGAGCGCCAAAGAAACTGCCTCAGATACTCCGCTTTCATTTTCATGATAATATAAGGGGAGAGATTACAGAAAAGCAGGTGTCAAAGAGATGTCAGAAACACATTTGCATTTTAATACGGGAATTGGGGTCCAAAAGCCTAATAGCATTCGGAATAAGGATATAAACTGCCCTTTTTGTGCAAGGGAGGAGCTGACGGATATTATCGCCGTTGAGGATTCAATTATTTTGCTGAAAAATAAGTTTCCTGTTCTGGAAAACTCCTATCAGACCGTGCTGATTGAAACGGATCTATGTGACGGTGAGCTATCCATTTATCCTGAGGAGCATTTGGTCAGGCTGATTTCATTTGGATTAAAACATTGGCTTCAAATGGAAGAGAGCGGAGAATATGAGTCTGTTTTATTTTTCAAAAACCACGGTCCATTATCCGGGGGGAGTATTGCCCATCCGCATATGCAAATAGTCGGATTGAGAAATATTGATTACAAGGAAAAAATTCAGGCAGAGGACTTTGAAGGCCTCCTTATACATGAGGAAAGCAATACGGTGTTCACTTTATCCACTTCACCTAGAATCGGTTTTTATGAATTCAATGTAAAGCTTGCCGATCAGGATGATATTCCGTACTTTGCAAAATGCATCCAGGCAGCTGCCCATTATATTCTGAATGCCTTTCCATTTCCAAGCAATAGTTATAATTTGTTTTTCTACAGGCTGGGCAGGGATATTTACGCAAAAATTGTTCCCCGCTATATTACCACACCAATTTTTATTGGCTACAGCATCCCTCAGGTACCTAATAATCTTGAATGGATGAGAGATGATATAAAAGTGAGATATTTCAGCGGGAAGTTTAAAGCCAGGCCTTAATGCCTTGTGTACCCGATTGATGGGTACCTTAGACGGATGCTGAATATGGACGGAAATAACCATTCTCAGTAATCGTAAAAATTTGAAATAATACCCATTCGCTTTTAGAAGTTGTGATTTATCTCTATAAAAAATATAATGAAATATTGTAGCGGGGAATAATGTGAGGTACATACCTATTCCTTGCGCTGTGCTCCGTTATGCCTTAAAAGCTAAAGGCAAATGGTTTTGTTAATTGATAAGAATATATGAATTCTGAAGTTAGATTACTGTCTAGCTTCAGCGCCTGCCCCCTCGAGGTCACAAGCCGAGCCCCCCAAAAAGGCATAGGACGCCTTTCCGTGAGGCTCGTCTTGTGCTTGAGGCCCGCAGGACAAGGAAGGCTTCGTCAGCATAAACATCGCACGACCAAAAGCGACAGCTTTTGGGAGGATGCGGGTTATGCAGACGTTGCCACAGGACGTGGCGTTCTTAGTCTGCGTTCCTTGGTGGGCAAGGCGCTTCCGCTTTTCTTTAAAGGAGAATGATCATGACCTCAAATCGATATACACCTCCTAAGCTGGATTGGGGCTTAGTATTAATATTGATGCTTTTATTTCTAGTAAGTGCCGTTTCCATTTACAGCGCACAGACAACGGGACAATATACAGAAAACTTCCTTTTGAAGCAGGTTGTCTGGTATGCCGTTGGAACAGGAATCATCGCTGCGGTAATCACACTGGATTCCGATCAGCTGAAGAAGATTTCCTGGTATGTGTACGGCCTGGGAATTGTACTGCTTGGATTCCTGATTGTGGCGCCATCAAGCATTGCCCCGGTCATTAATGGGGCGAAGGCATGGTACAAGGTTCCGGGTATGGGTTCCCTGCAGCCTGCAGAACTTGTTAAAGTGTTTATTATTCTGGTATTAGCGAAAACAATTGACGAGCATCACCAAAAAAATGCATATAAAACCATGCAGACTGATTTATGGCTGCTCATTAAACTGGTTGGTTTAACAATGGTGCCGCTGCTGCTGGTTATGCAGCAGCCTGATTTAGGGACAAGCCTTGTATTTCTGGCAATCATGCTTGGCATGATATTCATTTCAGGAATCAGCTGGAAGCTTCTGGCGCCAATATTTGGAACAGGAGCCGCTCTTGCAGGGACTATTCTGTATTTTGTTTTATGGCATCCGGATATTCTGGAGAAGTATTTAGGGGTAAAGGAATATCAGTTTGCACGTATTTATTCCTGGATTGATCCTTATAACTATCAAAGTTCAACCGGATTTCAACTGACACGCTCCCTCCTTGCCATTGGATCAGGGGAAACAAGCGGGAAAGGATATGGAACGAGGGAAGTCTATCTTCCTGAAAGCCATACCGACTTTATTTTCAGTATCGTAGGGGAAGAATTTGGTTTTGTAGGCGCAAGCATTGTCGTCAGCCTTTTCTTTCTGCTGATTTACCATATTACCAAGATTGGCATGGAAACCAATAACAATTTTTATACCTATATTTGTGTAGGTGTCATCAGCATGGTTACATTCCATGTCTTTCAAAATATCGGGATGACCATCGGCCTTTTGCCAATCACAGGCATACCGCTTCCTTTCATCAGCTATGGAGGAAGCTCGCTGATGGGGAATATGCTGGCCATGGGGCTGATTTTCTCGATCCGCTATCACTATAAAAAGTATATGTTCTCGACAAATGATTAAAATTGAAAGAGCGGGCTGCGAAAGCCCGCTCTTTATTCAATTACACCGGTTTCTTCAATTGTTACATTGCTTTTCACATCAAAACTCAGCGTTTTGTAGTCATCTTCCCACTTTTTAAAATCAAAATTCCGATGCTTGGATTTTTTCATTTGGCCAAGCCCAATTGGATCAATTCCGAGTTCCTGAAACTGTTTTAATAGTCTGAGGCATTCCTTTTCGACCTTATTCTCCAGGTTCTTTTGAACAGCGCTAACAACCTCTGATGCTAACTTATCTCCGGTATACTCCCGAATAATCCCTTCAATGTTAATCGTTATGGAAGCATGATGATCAGTTATCTTAATTTTATGCTTGGACCTTAAACTCTTTACAGCAGCTAACTCACCTTTTTTTAATTTAACATCGAAGTTTCCTTCACTATATTTATCGACCAGCAATTTAAAAAAGAACATATCTTTTACAGGAAGGATTTCTACTTCCTTATCATCTTTAAAAAGGCTGATTCCAACTATCTCCACTTTATCATCAGCGATTTTTTTTAGACGAGGCAGAAAAGGGTCCTTGCCATTCTGATAATAATCATTGGCCAAGATATGCAGATTGGTTTTGGGAATATCCCGATGGTCAATATTATGCTGTATAAGATTATAAATATAGGTTGAATTCCCTCTTGTTCCATACTCTCCTGCCATCAGATCCTCCGCTTTTCCCTCCGAAGTTGCAACAAATACCCGAGCTCCAATACTTGCGTCTCTTTGAAAGGAATCTACAAGATCATAAATTCCTTTCCTGGAAAGTTCCGGTCCAAAAACTGCCAGTTTTAACCCGCCTGTTACGACTGGCTCTGATGATTGTTTAGTCACTTCGAGAAGAAGGTCCTGGCGCAGCTTCCCACTTCCTGAGAATGTCCGGTTAATCACACTTTTATCAGGCTGGAATTCCTGGAATAATACAGTACCTCTATATTTGTCTTTTGAATCATCTGCTACATCATAGCCAACTCCTACTTCAATATTAATATCATCGAGTATTTCTTTGTCCACACAGCCGGTAAGCAGCAAAACAAGACAGAATAGTATAAGCTTCCTCATTTTTTCTTCCCCTTTTTCAGCTTCTTGGCGATCATCACAGCAGCGAAAAGCAAAGGAATGTAAATAAAGGTAAAAGCAAATCCCATTTTTCCTACATAGTCATTAAGTGTATTGATCTTTTCTCTTGTATCCAGAAAATATATAACGGACAGCACTGCAGCAACTACAAAAAACACTCCCACTTTCTGGCGGATATTAAAGACCCGTTTAATAAGCCTGGAGGCGATCCAGATGGAAATGCACACATTCGGAAGAATGATTAGGTTCCAGTTGGCAATCCCGATATATTCAAATCGTTCAACAAAGGGCATTTCAACAATTTTCCACATCGTTAAGCTGGCCCAAATTTGTTTAGCCAGCTGGTCTTCGGCAAAATAGGCAAAAGTAATAATCGCTAGAATTGTGTAAATAAGAGTGGTTGTTAATGCGCCCAGATGAGCCCACTTCTGTGATTTTTTTGGCTCTTTAATAAATGGATAGAAAAAAAGGATGATTTCAAACCCAATAAAAGTAAGGGACATATGATAAGAAGCTGTAAGAATCTCTTTAATGGAATGATCCCAGATTGGCAGCAGATTGTAAAAGTTGGAGAATTTAATCGCCCAGCCGAATGTGAGGAGGAGGTAAGCCGGCAGTACAAGCCCGAAGAAGGCTGTACCGACTACTGTTCTAAATCCTCCAAAAATAATATAAACACAAAGAATCATAAAGCCGAAGGAGAACCAGAAAGTGCTTAATTCAGGGAACATCCAAACCTGTATGACTTCAATAAATGTCCTTACTACTGTTAAGGAATACAGGATAAAATAGCCAATAAAAATGAAGCAGAGTGCCTTGCCGAAAAAGTTCCCTACGACGTATTTGTGAGCTGTTACAATATCGCCGCCAACGGTCTCGCCTATTTTATAAATCATCCAAATAATTACATGGATGCATCCGCCGGCAAATAATATGGAAATCCACGCATCGTATCCTGCATCCATTGCAATTATCCTTTGATATCCTAATACACCAATCCCTATTTGCATGGACATGACCAAGTAAAATACTAAAAAGGGAGAAATCTGCAATCTTTCTGGTATTGGCTGTTCCTTCATCTGGTTCACCTCCATTTAAGTTGGTACATTTGGCATTATTCGTCGATATCTTTTTTCTCTTCCGCCTTTTTCTTACTGAAGCGGATTGGATTTTTTGTCCGCAAAAATATCGGCCTTTTGGATTGCTTTTCAAATGGAAGCCTGATAAGGGCATCTTTCATATCCACAACACGAGGCGGATAGAGCGGCTCAAGGAATGGCCTGCCAAGTGAAGTCAGCCGTATTAAATGAGTCAGCAGTAAACAGAAGCAAAATACAATCCCGAGCAGGCCCCATAATTCTGCGAAAAACAGGAAGGGAAAGCGCAGCAGACGGATCGTATTGCCCATCCTGTATACAGGTGTTGTAAAGGAGGCGAGAGCGGCGAGAGCTACAATAATGAGCAGGACGTTACTCGTTAAGCCTGCTTCTACAGATGCAGTCCCAATTACGATTCCTCCCACGATACCGATTGTCTGGCCGACCTTGGTCGGAAGTCTGGCTCCTGCCTCACGCAGCAATTCAATGGTCAGCTCCAGAAACAATGCCTCCAGAATCGGAGGGAGTGGAATCTCCCGCCTTGATGTAATTAATGTACTAAGCAAATCCTTTGGAATAAGTTCATAATGATATGAAAGGGTTGCTACATAAATAGGTGTAACCAGTATGGAAAACGCAACTGCGAACAAACGGATGAGCCGGAAAAAAGAAGATAAAATCCAATTTAAAAAATAATCTTCAAAAGAACTGAAAAATTCAACAAGCGTGGTTGGTGTAATTAACACATGAGGTGAACCGTCAACCACAATGGCTATTTTTCCCTCTGCCAAAATTCCCGCGACCCTGTCAGGCCGCTCTGTATCAAGCAGCTGAGGGAAAGGGGAATTAGAGTTATCACTAATCAGCTGAACAATATAGGAACTGTCTGTAATGGCATCAAATTTCACATTTGTAAGTCTCTGTCTGACAGTGTTTACATTATCCTCATTTGTGATATCTTCCATATAAAGGATAGCGACTGAAGTTTTTGACAGGCTTCCCAGTGTGAATTCTTCAATAATCAGTTCTTTTACCGGCAGACGTTTCCGGATTAAATTTAAATTTTGGCCCATTGACTCGACAAAGGCTTCTTTAGGACCGATAACGGAAAATTCAACTTCAGGCTGGCTTAGCCCCCTGACGATTTCTTTTTGTGCAGCTATAAAGCCGAAATGTTTAAGTTCTGTCTCAATCGTCAGCATGACGTAGCCATTTAAAAGCTTTTGTTCGATTAGAGAAGGATCATCACAAATCTGAACATCGGCCACAGGGACAAGCTGTTTAATATCCTCTATTTCCCTGAATTCTTCTTCAAGCAGATTGGGGAGAACACCATCCTGAATAATATTTTCATCAATTAAAGTAGCCATGAAAGTAAGTCCAAAGCGCACATTTGTTTTTTGGTTATAATAAAAGATTTTTTTGAAGTCTTTGGATTTAATCAAGGATTTTTCCCATTCCTTATGCTGGATATCCTCTTTAATCCGCTTATTTTTCAACCATTTTCTCATAGGAAAATCACCATCATTTTTGGCATTACGCTTATTGTTGCCGGTTTTGGAAAACTTATGAATGGAAGGCAATAAAAAAAGAAAGTTTTGGTTGTATGGCAGTAATAGCGGGGAAAATGTAATATGGACAAATAAAAAAGGAACCTGATTGGTTCAGGTTCCTTTTAATATATTTGAGCTCCTATAAAAGAGGGGGTATTATGGGAGCGCAATCACGAGTTTAGCATTACTTCACTAGATATTTCTCTAAGTCATCCAATAGCAGGTTAGCAGCAATAACGCCGCCGGCAGTATTCCAGATGGTATCGCTGACTTCATGAACATTGCCTTCCTGTGCTACTTTAAGGTTTTTGAATAATGGATCTTCAATCCATTCTTTTGCAAGCTTGTTTGCTTCGCCATCACCAGTTTCATATGTGAAGTAGAATAATACATCTCCATCCATAGCAGGAATGCGTTCTTTTGTTGCATTTACCTCAGCGAAGTCATCTACATTCTGGCTTTCCGGGCGTGCAAGTCCAATTTGATCAAGAATGACGCCTGAGAAGGAGTCTTTATGGTAGATGCGGACATCGCCAGCCATAAAGCGGACAATGGAAACTTCCTGGTTTAAATTATCGCCAAGGCTTGTTTTAATTTCTTCGATACGGCTGTCATAATCTGCAATGACTTTTTGGCCTTCTTCTTCTTTATTAAGTGCTTTTGCATATAATTCAAAGTTTTCCTTCCAGTTTCCGCGCAATGTTTCAGCGAAAATAGTAGGGGCAATATCATTTAACTGGTCATAGATTTTTTCCTGGCGCATCTTGTTGCCAATGATAAGGTCCGGCTGCAGCGCTGCAATTGCTTCAACATTGACTTCGCTTTCTGTCCCCACAACCTGAACATCTTTCATATCATCAGCGATGTGTTCATACCATGGATCGCCAGTCCAGGACTGAACGGCACCAACTGGTGTAACACCCAAGGAAAGTAATGCTTCTGTACCTTCGTTTGTCAAAATAACAACTTTTTCAGGCGCTTTATCAAGCTTAGTTGTGCCCATTGCATGCTCAACTGTATAGCCTGTATTTTCTGTTTTGTTTCCTTCTTTTTCCTTATCAGCTGTCTCATCCTGTTCGCTGTTATTCCCGCAGGCAGCCAGGAACAAGATAGTGAAAACTGAAAGAATTGCAAGTAAAGACTTGAATTTCATTATGTACTCCTCCAATTTTGCGTTGTTAATGATAATCATTTTCATTTGACATTTTTATAGTACTGTGGACACTTAAAATTGTCAATAGGTAATTGAAAATCATTTTCATTTAATTTGATAAATGATCAGTGAAAATGATTTTCAAACTCATTGACAGCTATACTCCCGTACAATAGACTGAAAATATAAGTAAACTTTATTATTTGATGCAAGAAAGGTATTATCTATGGAGCTAAAAACAAATTCTGCAAGGTGGGCTGGGTTAATTGCAGCTATCCTGCTATTACTAGTATTAATGTCTTTCAGTATTGTATACGGATATACTGACACAACCTGGAAGATGGCAATTGATGCATTTACAAAATTCGATGGAACGAATGAGCACATAATCATTCAATCAGTCCGACTGCCTAGAGCCTTGATTGCGGCGTCGGTAGGGGCAAGCCTTGCGATAGCGGGCGTATTGCTCCAGACATTGACAAAGAATCCCCTTGCAGCTCCTGAGATTTTCGGAATAAACGCGGGTGCTGGATTTGCTGTCGTTATTACAGTAACGCTCTTTTCAATTAGTAACTTGCAGGTCTTTACATGGGTTTCATTTCTGGGAGCTGCTGTTTCATTTATTTTTGTATATATAATTGGCTCTATCGGCAGGGAAGGGCTGACACCCATGAAATTAACCCTTGCCGGTGCTGCGATGAGTGCCATGTTTGCTTCGATGACACAAGGCTTTCTCGTTATTAATGAGACTGCCCTGGAACAGGTGCTATTTTGGCTGGCAGGATCGGTATCGGGGAGGAAGCTGGAGACCCTCGCAGCTGTATTCCCATATTTATTAGCCGGCTGGATCTTCTCGATGATCATTGCGGGGAAATTGAACGTCTTATCAATGGGCGAGGATGTAGCGAAGGGGCTTGGCCTGAAAACAGGACTGCTGAAATTGGGTGCGGGGATTGTTATTGTGCTTCTCTCAGGAGGAGCGGTGGCTGTTGCTGGTCCTATTGGCTTTCTGGGCATCGTCATTCCCCATTTAACCCGTGCAGTTGTCGGCATTGATCATCGCTGGGTGATACCTTATGCTGGCCTTTTCGGGGGGATGCTCCTTCTTGTAGCGGACATAGCATCAAGGTATATCATCATGCCGCAGGAAGTTCCTGTTGGAGTCATGACAGCTGTAATTGGAACTCCTTTCTTTGTGTATATTGCCAGAAGGGGGTTCAATCAGTAATGAAAAAATATTATAACTTGCGTTTGTTTAGCGATAGAATTTCTTTTTTAGTAAACCGGAAAGCACTTATCACTTTTTTATTATTGGCAGCAGCTGCTGCCGGAGTTTTTGTCATCAGCACCGGCACGGGTGAAATGAAAATCAGCCCTCTGAAGGTAGTGCAGGTATTCTTTGGCGGGGGTTCGGATATGGATAGGCTGGTCATTCAGTCATTCAGACTTCCAAGAATTATCGTCGCCTTAATGGTAGGAATAGCGCTTGCTGCAGCGGGGGGCATCCTGCAGGGAATTATCAGAAATCCGCTTGCATCTCCTGACATAATCGGCATTACAGGAGGGGCATCTGTAGCAGTTGTGGCTTTTCTTGCTTTTTTTAGTGATAAAAATAATGCCTTAACTGTAAGTATTAATTGGATGCCTCTTGCAGCTTTTGCTGGTGCTGCTATTTTGGCCTTCCTTGTTTATTTTCTTGCCTATAAGGATGGTGTGTCGCCAGTACGGCTTGTTTTAATTGGGATCGGACTTGCAAGCCTAATGAAGGCATTGACCACCTTGATGATGGTCTTTGGGCCGATTTACCAGGCAAGCCAGGCGAATATTTGGATCACCGGGACTGTTTACGGTTCAAATTGGGATAATGTCGCAATTTTGGTCCCGTGGACAATCGTGTTTCTGGTATTGGCGTTTGTTTTAGCACGAAATGTCAATATCCAGGAACTTGGAGATGATATTGCAAAGGGTGTAGGGAGCACAGTACAGAAATACCGGTTTCTTTTGCTGATGGTCAGCACAGCATTAATTGGCGGGGCTGTTGCATTTGGCGGCGGAATAGGCTTTGTTGGATTAATGGCTCCTCATATGGCCCGGAGGCTGGTTGGCTCTGCTTTTGGCGCTTTGCTTCCGGCTTCCGCACTGATTGGAGGAATCCTTGTGATGGCAGCCGACCTGATAGGCAGGACTTTGTTCTCTCCGCTTGAAATCCCGGCGGGTGTTTTTACAGCCAGCATTGGCGCACCTTACTTTATTTACCTGCTTTTCAAGACAAGAAACGCATAAGCTGGAAAAGCTTGAAACTCGTATCGTATTAGTAACTGGATAGCCTATAGATATAGATAATAACGAAAAGGAGAGGGGCAGAAATGACAGCAGGGCAAGCGATCGCAACAAAAGACTTAACCTTATCATATGGGGACACCATTATTATTAATGAATTGGACTTGGAAATTCCTAAGGGAGAAATCACAGTATTTATCGGTGGAAATGGCTGCGGAAAATCGACATTGCTAAGGTCCATTGCCCGGCTGCTAAAGCCTAAATCAGGTGCCGTTTTATTGGAAGGTGAGGCTATAGCAAGACTATCGACCAAAGATGTTGCCAGAAAGATGGCGATTCTGCCCCAATCCCCTTCTGCGCCAGAAGGACTCACTGTGCTGCAGCTTGTCAAACAGGGGCGGTACCCTTATCAAACATGGCTGAAGCAATGGTCAACTGAAGATGAATTAAAGGTCAGAAATGCCTTAAAGGCCACAGGCATGGAAGAATTAAAAGACCGGACTGTCGATTCATTATCCGGGGGACAGCGCCAGCGCGCCTGGATTGCCATGACATTGGCTCAGGATACTGATACGATTCTTCTTGATGAGCCTACTACCTATTTAGATATGACCCACCAAATTGAAATACTGGACTTATTATTTGAATTAAATGAAAAAGAAAAGCGTACCATCGTCATGGTGCTGCATGATCTGAATTTGGCCTGCCGCTATGCCCATAATATTGTTGCCATAAAGAATCAGAAGGTTTTCGCTCAGGGCAAGCCCGAACATGTCATAAATTGCGGATTAGTCAAAACCGTATTCGGCATGGAGTGCGAGGTTACGATAGATCCATTATTCGGCACACCGCTCTGCATCCCTTATGGGAAAGGCAGATGTATTTTAAAAGGGCAAGGATTCCAGGGATGATTAAATTAACAGGAGAACAGGCAGAAGCTCTCAGGCAGTTCAGACTTGCCCAGGATTCAGGAGAACGGTCTCCTTTAACCATTGAAGTGAAAAAGCTGCTGGATACCGGTCAGACAGGTTCATACCTGGATAAAGTGAAAAATCATATAGGAGCAGCTGATAAAAAAACGGCTGCTTCTATATTAATTAAAAGATATGCCTTTCTGCCTGTAATTTACTTGTATAGCATGACGTCCTGGAATATCAAATTGGATATCAGGCATGAAAATGTAACATTTGTCAGTCAGGAACAAGATGGACTATGGCTTCCCGGCTTTAGTTTTATTCACCTTCAAGGCAAAGGTATTGAGACGGAAAGGGAAAATTGGAGAGAGGATGCTGTAGGAACTCTTTTTAATGGCCATATCTTTCCGGTATTGAATAGAATAGCAAACGAAGCAAATGTTTCTAAATTAATTCTTTGGGAGAATATAGCGATTTATCTGTTCTGGCTTTATGAAAAGATTTTACCTTCGGAAACACATTCGGAACAGGCTGCTGAAGATTTTAAGTTTATCCTTGAAGAGGCTTCTGGCAATTTGTTCGGCTGCGGAAATACTAATCCCTTAAAGAAATTTGACAGTAATAAAATACTGATAGAAAGTACCGGCAAAACAGTGAGGCCAAGAAAAACATGCTGCTTTTCCTATTTGACCAGCAGCGGCAAACGATGCGGAACATGTCCACAGGCTTGCAGGATAAAGGAGGATCGCAATGAATGAGAAGTTGAAGGAACAGCTGGATGGCCTGCTTGAAAAATATACCGAACTTCTAATCGGAGAGACCTCCCCGGAGTTAAAAGAAAAGGTTGAAGCTTGGGCGCTGTACTCTTTTATAGCGAAATCCATGCCGCCTCTAGCCAAACATTGGAATGATACATACCCTGATGCAAAAGAGGAAATGAAGGCTCTGATCGCCGAAATTAAAACAATGAATGAAGAGATTAGAAACAAAAAATAGGTAATAATTTTAGGATCTGGAAAAACCGCTGCAGATAAAAAATCAGCGGTTTTTTTTGAGGAATGTTTTGCACTTGTTAAATGCAGCTTTCTTATTGCATCTGACCATTGCCATATGGCAATTGATTTGTATAGCCCTGAAATTGCTGATAAGATTGCTGAAGCTTCTGCTGGTCAGCCGCTTCAACTTTATACCAGCCTTTTTTGAACATTAGATTATAAAATTCTCTCTGCTGGTTTTGTGTTTCGTTAAAAGCCGCAAGAATATCCTGATACAGGCTCTGATGGCTTGCCTCATTTAGGGCAACAGAGTAGGCATCAGTCATATATTTTTCTGTAGATAAAATATCATTCGTAAAATCCCGTTCATTCATTTGCGGTGTTTTATTCACCTGTGTCTCAGGATTTTGAATCGTATTTGGATTCTGGTTCTGGTTCATTTTCAAGGCTCCTTCCTATTGCATTCCCATAAAGCTTTGCTGATTTTGCTGGTTTAAATGAACAAGCAGCTGTTCGTAGTGTCGCTGATGCATTTGGCCGCATTGCTCGAAGTGTGTTTTTAGCTCCTGGTCCTGGCATTGCTGAGCGTAAAAATGCGCTTTTTTACAGGCGAGAAGGTTCCAGGAAAGCATATCTGTTAAGTAAAGGGCATCCTTAGTGGAAATAACAGCAGGAGGCTGCTGCATAATGCCCTGCTGGTTCTGCATATTCATATTTGGCTGTTGCATTAATTGTCCCTCCAATTCTTTTAGCGCTATAATAACTGCATTTCTTTTCGAGGATATCTTTCCTCTTAAAAACGTTTACTATTCTGCAGAAAATGAATCACCTGTATACATAATGGAAACTATAAAAGGCTGACGGCAGCCAGCCTTTAAACAGCAGGTTATCGCTTATATTGATTATTTTGGCTATTCCTTTTTTTAGGCCCTTGCCTTTCAACGGTAGGACCCGCATCTCCCTGGACACTTGCAGCGCTGACACCTGCTTTAGAAGGATCTTTTTTCATTTTTCCCATTTCTTTCACCTCCGTAACGAACAAAAAATGTTTCCCTTTTAGAGTGTCCAAAACACTTATTTACATTTCGCATAAAATATATAAATAACAGCTGAGGCGTTAAAAGAATTCAAAACATTTCTAAATTTCCACTTAAAATCATTGCGTAAATTTTGCAAATATTTTATAGTTATAACTAACAGAACTCATTCAGAAGAGAAGCATATTTTTTTTGAGATTAAAATGAATGAGTATTCATTCAAAAAAGTTAAAGGGGGAAATAAAGTTGATCCAACAAATAAAGAAGGCGGCAGTTTTAGGCTCCGGAGTCATGGGTTCAGGAATCGCAGCCCATCTGGCCAATATCGGAATCCCGACATTATTACTGGATATCGCTCCTCGCGAACTAACGGATGCTGAAAAGGCAAAGGGGCTTACTCTTGAAGATAAAGCAGTCCGCAATCGAATCAGTGAAGGAAACCGCCAAAAATTATTAAAGCAAAAACCGGCTCCATTAACTTCCAAAAAGAACATTGCGTTGATTGAGGCGGGAAACTTTGAAGATGACATGGAGCGTCTAAAGGATGTCGATTGGATTATTGAAGTTGTTGTTGAGAATCTCGCCATAAAGAAGCAGGTTTTTGAAAAAGTGGACCAATTCCGCAAGCCTGGTAGCATCGTCAGCTCCAATACGTCTGGAATATCTGTAGAAGCAATGTCAGAAGGGCGCTCGGAAGATTTCCAAAAAAACTTTCTTGGAACACATTTCTTTAATCCTCCTCGCTACTTAAAGCTTCTTGAGGTCATCCCTACTAAAAAGACTTCTTCTGAAGTGCTGTCATTTATGAAGCAATTTGGAGAAGATGTACTGGGAAAAGGAGTAGTTGAAGCAAAAGATACACCAAACTTTATCGCCAATCGAATCGGAACTTATGGCCTGCTGGTTACAGTGCAGGAGATGCTAAAGGGCGGGTACAGTATCGGTGAAGTAGATTCCATAACCGGACCGCTGATTGGCCGGCCAAAAAGTGCTACATTCAGAACACTTGATGTTGTAGGGCTTGATACATTTATACACGTGGCAAACAATGTTTATGACCAGGTGGACGGGAAAGAAAAGGATGTATTTGAAGTTCCGGGCTTTATGAAAGTGATGCAGGAAAAAGGCTGGCTTGGAAGCAAGTCAGGGCAAGGATTTTTCTTGAAAAAGGGCAAAGAGATTCTTGAGCTGAATCCTGAATCTCTGGAATACGGTCCGCGCAAAAAGCTTAAGACAGCTTCCACGGAATTGAGCAAGCAGGAAAAAGGCACTTCTGGAAAATTGAAAGCGCTTGTCTATTCAGATGACCGTGCAGGCCAATTATTGTGGAATATCCTGAGTCCGGCTCTTCTTTACTCGGCGCAATTACTCGGCGAAATAGCTGATGAAGTAACAGCAATAGACAAAGCGATGAAATGGGGCTTTGGCTGGGAAATGGGGCCATTTGAAACCTGGGATGCCATTGGTGTAGGGAAATCTGTTCAGAAGATGGAAGATGCAGGTGAGGAAGTGCCGGCATGGGTAAAGGATATGCTGGAAAAAGGATTTGATTCTTTCTATAAAGAAGAGGAAGGCAAGCAATATTTCTATCACAATGGCGAGTACAGATTGATTGAGGAAAACCCTAAAGCAATCAATTTGAAACAGTTAAAGAAGCAAAAAGGTGTAATTAAAAAGAATACCGGTGCAAGCATGATTGATCTAGGCGATGGTGTTGCACTGCTTGAATTCCATTCGCAAAGCAATGCCATTGGACTGGATATTATCCAAATGATCAACTTTGCAGTGGATGAAGTGGAGAAGAACTACAAAGGGCTTGTTATCGGGAATCAGGGCAAAAATTTCTGTGTAGGCGCGAACCTCGGAATGATCCTCATGGAAGCGCAGGATGACAATATATATGAACTGGATATGGTAGTCCGCCAGTTCCAGAATGCCATGATGAAAATTAAGTACAGTGCGAAACCGGTTGTTGCGGCTCCATTTGGCATGACGCTTGGAGGCGGGGCTGAGGTTTGTCTGCCGGCAGCACATATTCAGGCATCAAGTGAAACATATATGGGACTTGTTGAAGTGGGGGTAGGCCTGATTCCGGGAGGCAGCGGTAATAAGGAGCTATACCTCAAACATCTTGAAAGTATGCCAAATGGTGTTGATTTTGACCTTCAAAAGGTTGCCAATAAAGTTTTTGAATCAATTGCAATGGCAAAGGTTTCTACATCAGGAGAAGAAGCAAGGGATAATAACTTCCTGAACCTTGCTGATGGAATCAGTGTGAATGGAGACCATCTTCTCTATGATGCAAAGCAGGCTGTACTGGCTCTTCATGACAAAGGCTATAAGCCTCCAGTCCGCAAAAAAGTGCCGGTTGTCGGAGAAACAGGATATGCAACACTTCTGCTTGGAGCTCAGGCAATGCTTTATTCCGGCTATATCTCAGAGCACGATCTTAAAATCGCTAAAAAGCTGGCTTATGTAATTGCAGGCGGAAAAGTCCCATATGGAACAGAAGTAGATGAGCAATATCTGCTTGATCTGGAGCGGGAAGCATTCCTTAGTCTTGTGGCTGAACCGAAATCTCAGCAGCGTATGCAGCACATGCTTTTAAAAGGAAAGCCATTGCGCAACTAAATGATAGATTAGGACATTAAGAGAAAGAGAGGGAACGTAATGAGAGAAGCGGTAATAGTTGCAGGTGCCAGGACACCGGTCGGAAAAGCCAAAAAAGGTACGCTTGCAAACGTCAGGCCGGATGACTTAGGTGCACTTGCAGTAAAGGAAACCCTTAAGCGCGCAGGAAATTATGAAGGAAATATCGATGATCTAATTATCGGCTGTTCAATGCCTGAAGCAGAACAGGGTCTGAACATGGCAAGGAATATCGGAGCTCTTGCAGGACTTTCACATGAAGTGCCGGGGATAACAATCAATCGCTATTGTTCTTCAGGCCTGCAGGCAATTGCCTATGCAGCTGAAAAAATCATGATTGGCCATGCAGATACAATCATTGCGGGCGGAGCGGAATCTATGAGCCTTGTGCCAATGATGGGGCATGTAGTCCGCCCGAATGCCAAACTGGCCGAAACAGCTCCCCAATACTATATGGGTATGGGACATACAGCTGAAGAAGTTGCAAAGAAGTATGGCATTACACGAGAAGACCAGGATGCATTTGCGGTCAGAAGTCATCAGAGGGCTGCGCAGGCAATCCGGGAAGGCAAATTTGAAGATGAAATTGTGCCAGTAGACGTAACGTTTAGATCCATTGGAAAAGACAATAAGCTTACAGAAAAAACAATCCAGTTCAGCCAGGATGAAGGCGTCCGTGCGGATTCTACAGTTGAAACACTCGGAAAATTGCGTCCGGCATTCTCGGTAACCGGCAGTGTCACAGCTGGAAATTCCTCGCAGACAAGCGATGGAGCTGCAGCTGTGATGGTAATGGACCGGGAAAAGGCGGAGTCTTCTGGGCTGAAGCCAATGGCTAAATTCAGAAGCTTTGCAGTAGGCGGTGTTCCTCCTGAAATCATGGGTGTCGGTCCAGTTGTTGCCATTCCTAAAGCGTTAAAGCTTGCAGGGCTGGAGCTTTCCGATATCGGTTTGTTTGAATTGAATGAAGCTTTTGCGTCCCAATCCATTCAAATTATCCGTGAGCTGGGCTTAGATGAAGAGAAAGTAAATGTTAATGGAGGGGCGATTGCACTTGGACACCCGCTGGGCTGCTCCGGTGCCAAGCTCACTCTATCTCTAATCCATGAAATGAAGCGCCGCAATCAGCAATTCGGGGTTGTAACAATGTGCATCGGAGGCGGAATGGGCGCCGCTGGAGTATTTGAGCTTTTATAATATGAACCAATAATCCGGAGGAGAAGCCAGAGCTTTTTCCCGCAAAATAGAATGGAGGAAATAGATAATGTCAAACCAAACTGAAAATCTTATTAAAGGCGGAAGCTTTTTAATCGAAGATGTTTCCTATGACCGGGTTTTTACGCCTGAGGACTATACAGATGAGCAGATTATGATTGCTAAGACAACTGAAGATTATGTTGTAAATGAAGTTGTCCCGCAAATTGAGCATCTTGAAAACCACGAATTTGACCGGTCGGTAAAGTTATTGAAGCAAGCTGGAGACCTTGGACTATTAGGCGCAGATGTTCCTGAGGAATACGGCGGACTTGCTTTAGATAAAGTAAGCTCTGCACTTATTGCCGAGAAAATGGCGCGTGCAGGCGGCTTTTCCATATCGCATGGTGCACATGTTGGAATCGGCTCCCTTCCGATTGTTCTTTTCGGAAATGAAGAGCAAAAACAAAAATACCTTCCTGCACTGGCTACTGGTGAAAAGCTTGCTGCTTATGCATTGACGGAGCCAAGCTCAGGTTCTGATGCTCTTGGAGCAAAAACGAATGCCAAGCTGAATGCTGAGGGTACTCACTATGTATTAAACGGAGAAAAGCAATGGATAACGAATGCAGGCTTCGCAGATGTATTCGTAGTATACGCAAAAATTGACGGCGAACACTTCTCTGCATTCATCGTTGAAAGAGAGTTCCCAGGTGTATCTGTAGGGGCAGAAGAAAAGAAAATGGGAATTAAGAGCTCTTCTACCCGTACGTTAATTCTTGAAGATGCCCAGGTGCCAAGAGAAAATCTTCTTGGTGAATTTGGCAAGGGACATGTGATTGCTTTTAATATCTTAAATATTGGCCGCTATAAGTTAGGTGTAGGAGCAGTTGGCGGTGCGAAGCGCGCATTCGAACTTGCCGTTCAATATGCCAATCAGCGCCAGCAGTTTAAGACACCAATCGCGCAGTTTAATTTGACAAAAGAAAAGCTGGGAACGATGGCTTCTAAGATTTATGCCGCTGAAAGTGCAGTATATCGGACTGTAGGCTTATTCGAGGACCGTATGAGCAAGCTTTCGGACGAAGAAGTGAAAGATGGAAAAGAAGTGGCGAAGTCAATCGCTGAATATGCTATTGAGTGCTCTATGAATAAATTCTTTAATACGGAAGTCCTCGACTACGTAGTGGATGAAGGTGTTCAGATCCATGGAGGCTATGGATTCATGGCTGAATATGAGATTGAAAGAGCTTACCGTGATTCACGCATTAACCGTATTTTCGAAGGAACAAACGAAATCAATCGTCTGCTGGTGCCTGGCACGTACCTCCGCAAAGCACTAAAAGGAGAGCTTCCATTATTTCAGAAAGCCCAGGCGCTGCAGGAAGAGCTCATGATGATGATGCCTGAAGAGCCAGGTGACGAGCCGCTTGCACAGGAAAAATATCTGGTGAAAAACGCGAAGAAAATCGGCTTGCTTGCAGCTGGTTTAGCAGCACAGAAGTACGGAAAAGCTCTTGAAAAAGAACAGGAAGTACTTGTAAACATTGCGGATATTATTTCAAATGCTTATGCAATGGAGTCTGTAGTACTCCGCACTGAAAAGGCTATTGAAAAGGCAGGACTTGAAAAGAGCAAGCAAAAACTTCTGTACACCCAAATCTTCTGCCAGGAAGCATTTAACAAAATCGAGCAGGATGCAAAAGAAACACTTGTAGCAGTAGAAAATGGCGATGCCCTGCGCATGATGATGTCTGCACTTCGCAAATTCACCCGCCACACCCCAATCAACGTCATTGCAAAGAAGCGTGAAGCATCAGAAAAACTGATCGACGCGGAACGTTTCACAGTTTAATCGATTTAGGCTCCCTTTATCAAGAAGGGAGCTTTACTTTTTTCAAAGCTGTTTTCGTATATTCTTTTGCTGCAAACTAAGTTTAAAATATCTGAGTTGATTGGAGCGGAGGGCGCTTGATCCTCGAAAATGCTGCCGCATTTCCTTCGTGCGGTGTAAGTTCGAGGAGGCTTAATCAATGTCCTGCGGGAAGTGAGGGAAGTGAGAGACCCCGCAGGCGAAGCCGAGGAGGCTCTCATCTCTCCCCGCGGAAAGCAAGTGCCTGGAGCGGAAATCAACGGGCAACATTAGCGAACAACAATTATTATTAAAACAGTTTTTGGAAAAATAGCCCTTAAAAGATTTTTTTTTTTGCCAGAAGGATTATATAGAAATTTGTCGAATATTAAATTGGTGATCAATGTTATGCTTTGTCATCCATTTATGTTACTATTCAATTAAAAGGCAGCAATTTTGGATAAGCCTGAATTTGCTAAAATGGGTGGTGAAAAAATGGCGTTGACTTTTTATTGGTATCCTAAGTGCGGGACATGCCGAAAGGCCAAGAAATGGCTTGATGAACATAATCTTTCCTATGAAGAAATACATATAACAAACAATCCGCCTTCTCGAAGTGAACTTGAAACGCTTTATAAAAAGAGCGGATTAGAACTAAAAAAGTTCTTTAATACGAGTGGCCAAAAATACAGGGAACTCGGCATGAAGGACAAGATGAAGACCTCTTCGGAAGAAGAACTGCTCGATATTCTGGCAACAGACGGCATGCTGATCAAGCGTCCGCTGCTGACAGATGGAGAGAAAGTAACAGTGGGCTTCAAAGAAGAGGAATATGAAAAGAAATGGCTTTCCTAATAGCTGGAAGCCATCATTAACCATGAGATCGATTTACTGATCATAAATTGAACTATTAATATGGAGGGATACATAATGAGCACACCAAAAGAATTACGTTATTCAGAAGAGCATGAGTGGGTAAAAACAGAAGATGGGAAAGTACGCATTGGGATTACGCATTTCGCGCAATCGGAACTTGGTGACATCGTATTCGTTGAGCTTCCTGAAGTTGGCGATGAACTAAGTGCAAACGAGCCATTCGGAAGCGTAGAATCTGTAAAAACAGTTTCTGAACTTTATGCGCCTTTAAGCGGTAAAGTGGTTGAAGTAAATGAAGACCTTAACGACAACCCTGAATTCGTGAACGAATCCCCATATGAAAAAGCATGGATGGTTGTGGTGGAGCCTTCAGATTTAAGCGAAGTAGAAAGCTTGATGACTGCTGAGCAATATGAAGAAATGACAAACGAAGACTAATGAGTGAAAGCCGGTTCTTTAAGAACCGGCTTTTACGCTGTTACTGAGGGGCTGATCAAGGGTTCTCCTATTAGAATTTGTATCTATGTACTTGGAGACATGTCTAGCTCCAGCGCCTATCCCCTCGAGGTCACAAGCTTGTCTAGTTGCGGCTCCTAGGGACTCGGGATCATAAGCCGTTTCCTTTCAGAAGGAAAAACGCCTTCTTACAGGAACCGTCTTATGCCTGTCGTCCCTGGGCAGTCGCCTCCACATTTCTGGCAATCCTCCCAAAAAGGCAAAGGACGCCTTTCCGTGAGGCTCGTCTTGTGCTTGTCGGGGGTGGACAAGGCGCTTGCGCTTTTCTTACTGGCTTTAATTGCTATTTTTCTTTTACAGAGAAAGGGCAAACTATAGATACCTAAATGCATGAAAGGATTGGTTACCCATGACATTGAATCAGCAGAAAATCGATATTACAGACCGGGTTGTCGGCAAGCTTCAAAATAATGGGATAGATCTTTATCTTGAAAACGAAAAAATTGGCCAAATCAGCCTTCCTGAAGGATCTTCCTTTAACTTGTCCCATCATTATGAAACCGACCACCAAAAAATATATCAGAATGTCTCCGTTCCAGATAAAGCGCAAGAGCGCTACACAGACTGTGACGAAGGCGGCTGGTGCTGACTATTGTAAACAGCGGAATGGATTCCGCTGTTTATTTAATAGGCTAAAGCAATATTACCGGGCATACAATGAAATAGGCCTTTTAAGATTACTGCAATGATTATTTTTCTTCAAAAACGTTTCCTTTACTAAACTGTAGAATTAATATATAAAATCAGTGCAGTGCTACCTCCAATATGGGCAGGAGATTCACACCATTACCGAGAATAATGAATATATTGAGATAAAAACCAATGCATGACTGGTTTTTGAATTTTGGCTGTTTTTGTAAACTTTGCTTACGACAACTAAGTTTGACAACTGAGTTGATTGGAGCGGAGGGCACTTGATCCTCGAAAATGCTTCCGCATTTTCTTCGTGCGGTGCTGATTCAAGGAAGCTATTTTTCAATGTCCTGCGGGAGGAGAGGGAAGTGAGAGACCCCGCAGGCGAATCCGAGGAGGCTCTCATTCCTCCCCGCGGAAAGCAAGTGCTCGCAGCCGAAATCAACGGCTTCATTTATAATCTAACATCAATCTATGGGAAAACAGCCGTACCTTTAACGCAACAGTTTCAAAATAACTCCTTTCAGGTGATGACGATGAACGAGGGAATTCCGGAAAAAGTTATTATTGTCGAGGGAAAGTCAGATAAAACGAAGGTTAAAAACATTATAAGAGAACCTGTAGAGATTATCTGCACAAATGGAACAATTAGCATTACTAAACTGGATGAATTAATTGACACACTGTTTGATAAGGATGTATATATATTGGTGGATGCCGATTCAGCAGGTGAAAAGCTTAGAAAACAGTTTAAAAGGGAATTTCCAGAGGCAGAGCATCTATACATCGATAGAATGTACAGAGAAGTAGCGACAGCACCGGAACATCATTTGGCTACAGTGCTGCTGGGAGCTAATATTGACGTTTATACACAATATTTAGATAGATAAAGTAAGGATGATAAAATGCAGGAATGGTCGCAGCTGGAGATTGAGGAAACGGTTAACGGGCAAGAAACGGTCCTTGTCTATTTGTACACGCCTATGTGCGGTACCTGTCAGATGGCTGGTAAGATGCTGACAGTTACAGAACAATTGCTGCCTGATCAAAAGATTGGGAAAGCGGACTTAAATTATATGCCGAATTTGGCGGAACAATGGGGAGTGGAAAGCGTACCTTGTCTCCTTATCTTTAAAGAAGGAGTTTTACAGGAAAAATTATATGCATTCCGATCAGTTCCCTATTTGCTGGATAGAATCAGAAGCATTAATTGAGAAAAACCAGGAGCAGAGCTGCCTGGTTTTTTGCATGGTTAAAAAACATTGAAATCCGCCTTTTCAATATTCGAAATATATTTACAAATCCTTTCCGGAAGAGTATGATACTTAGGGAATCGAAATAATTAAACAGTGCAGGAAGGGATCCGGATGGCATTTTACAAGGAGTGGGCTGGCCAATTTAAAGGCTATAACCGCAATATCAAATTGGCCTTTATGGCGAATATCCTAACACAAATAGGTTTTGGGATATTCATGGTAATCTATAATTTCTACATAAGGGAGCTCGGCTACACTGAAAGTGTTAATGGGCAAATCATATCCATGACTGCTCTCGCCACAGCACTGATTCTAGTGCCGGCAGGGATCGCCAGCGACCGATTTGGCAGAAAAAGAGCGATGCTTCTTGGGGCTGTTGCCACGGGTGTCGTTATGCTTTTCAGAAGTATGGTTGAAATGCAGGAACTTCTGATATTATTTGCTTTTTTTACAGGGCTGACAACAGCACTTCTGCAAGTATCCGGCATACCATGGCTGGCTGAGAATTCAAAGGCTGACCAAAGGGTTCATTTATTCAGCATCCATTTTGCCATTATGACGGCTGCAAATGTAATCGGAAACTTAAGCGGAGGCATCTTAACGGATGTATTTTCTATATTTGTGGATCAGCTCACCAGCATCCGCATTACCCTTCTGATTGCAAGTGTTTTCTTCATAGCGGGCCTTGTTCCTATCTTGCGTTTCACAGAAGCTCCGAAAAATAAAAACGATGTAAGAGGATTAAGAGAGTTTTCGTTCAAAAAGCTTTCCCCTAAAAATGAAGGCGTCAAAATTATCGCCATGTTTGCCTTTGCGCAGCTGCTGATAGGAATTGGCGCAGGACTGGTTATCCCTTATCTAAATTTATACTTCGCAGACCGTTTTGAAGCTTCCAATTCAGCCATTGGCATTATTATTTCATTAGGGCAGGCTGCCACCGCTTTTGCTATGATTATCGGCCCGGTTGTGGTAAGGAAGGTAGGAGAAGTAAAAGCAGTTGTAATCCTTCAGCTCATGTCACTTCCATTTCTGCTTTTAACTGCTTATACCGAGAATCTCTGGCTGGCTGCCATCGGCTTTTTGTTCCGGCAGGCATTAATGAATGCAGGAAACCCTATACAAATGTCGCTGATGATGTCTAAGGTAAATGATTCGATGAAAGGACTGGCAAACTCCGTCAATCAGATGGTTTTCAATTTAGGATGGGCTGTAATGGGACCTATTTCAACGGGAATCGTCATGAGATATGGTGAATATTGGGGATATGCACTCGTATTCACCATTACAGCTTCATTATATTTGATTGGCTCTCTCTATTTTTTCATTGTTTTCAGAGGCTATAATAAGACAAAAACTGCAGCGTCTTCTGTAAAAATAGTATAATCTGACATATTTCTCGGGAAATGAAAGGACAATGCCTAATAAACGGGCATTGTCTTTCTGGTTCTATCAGGTTTAATAACTTTGAAACTTTGAGAACTGTCCAGCTCCAGGAGCCGGATGGGCAAGGCGCTTCCGCTTTTCTGATCTTGTCGAAAGAAAATTAAAGGATTGAAGCCCTTTATTACTGAATATTAAAGATAATAAACCCATTAAAAGAGGTGAGGCCGTGAAGGATTTACCTGATTTATTTATCCGGGAATTAAAGGCTAAAGGGCATCTTGGATACTTTTTAAGAAAATCAAATTTCTCTTTGCATATTAAGGCGGGAATTATAAGCATTCCTCTGATGGTTTCGAATGGGGAAATCCGGAAGGCAAGTCACACCAGCCATTTTGATGTGGAGATATTGGGGACTGAGGAAGCTGTGCTGTCACTGATTTCAGGGGAGTTAAAGTTAAGGGATGCACTTTCCCAAAATAAAGTAATGATGGAAACCACCTTCAGAAAAAAATTGTTTCTCGAGTCTTTTTTCTGTTTGGGAAAAATTTCATATCATAATGCTTGACCGTTTTTTTAATAGTATGATAATATCGTTTTAATGTGAATTAACTGAATATTCTTATCAAGAGAGGCGGAGGGACTGGCCCAGCGAAGCCCGGCAACCGGTAAAGTACACGGTGCTAAATCCAGCAGAGCGGGATGCTCTGGAAGATAAGGAGAGACGATACGGCCCTCTTCTTATGAAGAGGTTTTTTAATATTATCTTTATTTTAATCTTTTAAAATGGATAACTGTCTAGCTTCAGGCGCCTTGCGCTTTTCTTAGTTCTTCGATAAGAAATACTAAAATTTTTATAGAGGAGAGAAAGCAATGACTGACAAACAAAAAAATTACCGTTTTGAAACCATTGGAGTGCATGGGGGACTGAAGCCTGACCCTGTAACTGGTGCAAGGGCGTTACCGATTTACCAGAATAATGCTTATCAGTTCAAGAATACAGATCACGCTGCAGATCTCTTTGCCCTTAGAGAGCCAGGATATATATATAGCAGGATACATAACCCTACTGTAAGTGTATTTGAGGAAAGAGTGGCCTTGCTCGAGGGAGGAGTTGGTGCATTGGCTCTTGCAAGCGGACAGTCTGCCATTACTCTTGCCATATTAAACATAGCTGAAGCAGGCGATGAAATAGTTGCTGCGTCCAATTTATATGGCGGCACTTATAATTTGTTTGCAGTCACACTTCCCAAGTATGGGATTAAAGTGAAACTGGTCGATCCAAAAGATCCGGAAAATTTCCGTAACGCGATTTCGGATAAAACAAAGGCCATCTTTGCGGAAACGATTGGAAACCCCAGCTTAAAAATCCTGGATATTGAAAAGGTCGCAGCAATTGCACACGAGAATGGTGTGCCGCTGATTGTCGATAACACCTTTGCTACACCTTATCTTTGCAGGCCTATCGAACATGGTGCTGATATTGTTATACACTCTGCGACTAAATGGCTGCTCGGCAATGGAACAACAATGGGAGGAATTATTGTAGACGGCGGAAAATTTGACTGGAATTCCCCTAAGTTCCCGGGCTTTACAGAACCGGATCCGAGCTACCATGATATTGTCTATAGCGAAGCAATTGGCGAGGCGGCTTATATTATTAAAGCACGCGTTCAGCTGTTAAGAGACCTGGGGCCAGCGATGAGTGCGCAAAGTGCATTTCAATTTGCGTTGGGGCTTGAGACTTTGCATGTGAGAATGAAGGAGCACATTGCCAATACAAAAAAAGTAGTGGAATATCTGGAGGCGCATCCAGCCGTTAATTGGGTGCTTTATCCAGGGCTTGAAAGCCACCCGGACAAAGAGTTGGCAGATAAATATTTGCCTAAAGGAGCAGGCGCTGTGGCTGTGTTTGGTATATCTGGCGGAAGAGAAGCTGGAGCCAAGCTAATCAATAATCTGCAGCTCTGGGCACACGTAGCAAATGTAGGGGACGCAAAGAGTCTGATTATCCACCCTGCAAGCACCACTCACCAGCAGCTGGATAAAGAAGGTTTAAAAGCTGCCGGAGTGGCGGAAGACCTAATTCGGATTTCAATCGGAATCGAGAATGCGGAAGATTTGATTGAGGATCTGGAACAGGCGATTGAAGCAGCTTCAGGCATCACATCGCTTGCTGCAAAAGCATAAAGGAAAATTTACCATTCATTTTTTTTCCGAAAGTTTAAAATTTCATCGTTGACACCTTTTTAGTGGCTATGATACGATAGCAAACGTAATTAAAAAACTGCTTAAATTACTTAAAGTATTAATTGAATATAGAACGTTACGCTCTTATCAAGAGAGGTGGAGGGAAGTGCCCTATGAAGCCCGGCAACCGTCAATTATTTGAAATGGTGCCAATTCACTCAAAGCATAGCTTTGACAGATGAGAGAAAGGACTTAATTTTTTAATGCCTTTCTGCTCATGTGCAGAAAGGCATTTTTGCTTTTAGCGCATGAACTCCATTAAGGAGTAAAAAATAGAGGAATATGAGCAGTCTATTAATTATAATCTGTATTTTTCGATTAAAGAGGTGACATTTCACGTTGATTTCTATAAAAGATGTACAGAAGATTTTTCCTTCAAAAAAGGGCCAGGTAAAAGCAGTTGATGATGTAAACCTGGAGGTGAAAGAGGGAGAAATTTTCGGAGTTATCGGATATAGCGGTGCAGGTAAAAGTACCTTGATCCGCATGCTGAATGGGTTAGAGCTTCCTACCCAGGGCAGTGTAACAGTTGCAGGCAATGAAGTTTCAAAGATAAAGGGAAGCCAGCTAAGAAAAGCGCGTCAGGAAATCAGCATGATCTTCCAGCATTTCAACCTTTTATGGTCAAGAACGGTAAGGGAGAATATCGCATTTCCGCTTGAAATCGCTGGTGTTTCCCGGCAGGAAAGGCTGAAAAGGGTAGACGAGCTCATTAAACTCGTTGGTCTTGAAGGAAGAGAAGATGCTTATCCTTCCCAGCTTAGCGGCGGCCAAAAGCAAAGAGTTGGAATTGCGAGAGCCCTTGCCAACAATCCGAAAGTGCTGCTTTGTGATGAGGCGACATCTGCACTTGATCCGCAGACTACAGACTCCATTTTGGAGCTGCTTGTTGATATCAATGAGCGTCTGGGCTTAACAATTGTCCTAATTACACATGAAATGCACGTTATCCGTAAAATCTGCCATCAGGTTGCGGTTATGGAGGGAGGCCGAATTGTTGAAATCGGGCCAGTATTGGATGTGTTTAGGAATCCTAAAGCTGCGATTACAAAGCGTTTTGTACAGCAGGTAACAGAGCCTGAAGAAACTAAGGAAACGATTGATCACCTGGTCGATTTGTATCCAGAAGGAAAAGTAGTGCAATTAGGATTTGTCGGCGAATCAGCTGAACAGCCATTGATTACAAACCTGATCCGGAATTTCCAGGTAACCGTAAATATCCTTCAAGGAAAGATTTCACAAACACAGAATGGTTCTTACGGTACTTTATTCATCCATGTTGATGGAGAGGCAGAGGAAGTTGCAAAAGCCATCGAATTTATTCACTCTCAGCAGGTGGGCGTGGAGGTGATTTCCAATGCTTAACGAATGGTTTCCAAATGTACAATGGGATTCCATGTGGGAAGCTACAATGGAAACTCTATATATGACAGCCATTTCTGTTCTCGCAACCTTTATTTTGGGAGCAGTTCTGGGACTGTTGCTCTTTTTGACCTCGAAGGGAAATATTTGGGAAAATGCAGCAATCAATAAAATTATTTCTGCTTTCGTAAATATATTCCGTTCGATTCCGTTTATTATTCTGATCGTGTTATTGATTCCATTTACAAAGTTTCTTCTTGGAACAATGATCGGGGAAGATGCAGCACTGCCTGCGTTAATTATTGGTGCTGCCCCGTTTTATGCCCGTATGGTTGAAATCGGCTTGAGGGAAATAGATAAAGGTGTAATTGAAGCGGCCAAGTCTATGGGCGCAAAAACAAGCACGATTATCTGGAAGGTTCTGCTTCCGGAATCGATGCCCGCCCTTGTTTCAGGAATTACTGTTACAGCAATCGCGCTGGTTGGCTACACAGCCATGGCCGGTGTGATCGGTGCTGGCGGACTTGGAAACCTTGCTTACCTGGAAGGATTCCAGAGGAGCCGCAGTGATGTGACGCTTATGGCAACTGTCATTATTCTAATCATCGTATTTATCATCCAGTTTATTGGAGATATCATAACAACAAAATTAGACAAACGTTAAGGAGAGATTAACATGAAAAAATGGTTATCACTTGCTCTTGCACTTGCAGTAGCACTTGTTCTTGCAGCGTGCGGAACTTCAGAAGAAGACGGCAATGCCGGTGAAGGCGGAGAAAGTAAAGAAAGCACAAAAATTACAGTAGGGGCTTCCAACGTACCTCACGCTGAAATTCTTGAAGAAGCAAAGCCATTACTTGAAGAAAAAGGCTTTGAACTTGATGTTGTGACATTCCAGGACTATGTATTGCCAAACCAGGCTCTTGAGTCTAAGGAGCTGGATGCAAACTATTTCCAGCACATTCCTTACCTTGAGTCACAGAAAGCTGAACATGGATATGATTTTACAAATGCAGGCGGAATTCATATTGAGCCAATCGGAGTATATTCCCAAAAGTATAAGAGCCTTGATGAACTTCCTGAGGGTGCATCAATCATCATGAGCAACTCAGTAGCAGACCATGGCCGTATTCTCTCCATGCTTGAAGCAGAGGGACTTATTACTCTAAATGAAGATGTAGAAAAAACGGAAGCAACTCTAGAAGATATTAAAGACAATCCTAAAAAATTAAAGTTTGATACTGAATATGAAGCATCACTTCTTCCTCAAATCTACAATAATGGAGAAGGGGATGCAGTCCTGATCAACTCCAATTATGCAATTGATGCCGGATTGAATCCTCTTGAAGATTCAATTGCAATTGAAGACAAAGATTCACCATACGTTAATGTAATTGCAGTCCGTACAGGCGATGAAGAAAAAGAAGGAATTAAAGCTCTTGTAGAAGTGCTTCGTTCTAAAGAAATTCAGGATTTCATTCTTGAAAAATATGAAGGTGCCGTTGTACCGGTATCTGAGTAATAGTGGAAAAAAACAGGCGGCTAAAATCGCCTGTTTTTTAATTGCCCTTCCAGGCTCTGTCACCCGCATAGTTTGAAAAGTAATCAAACATACTAACCTTGATACTATTTCGAAATGGAGTGGAGCCGAATGGAACATTATCATGAACCTTCAAACTCAATAGAAGCAGCCCTTCATGACTATAAAGTTGGATTGGGTGTATTCACTGACAAAATGCCTGATTTAGCAGATCATTATAATGCTTTTACAGAAGCCTGTTTTAAGGATGGGGTTTTATCCCAAAAGGAAAAGCAGCTGATTGCACTTGGAATCAGTTTATATTCTCAAGATGAATACTGCATTATTTATCATACGAAAGGATGCATCGATCAAGGAGCGTCAGAACAAGAAATTCTTGAGGCAGTTGGAGTTACAGCAGCTTTTGGCGGGGGGGCTGCAATGAGCCAGGCGGTTACGCTCGTCCAGGAGGCCATGACAGAATTAAATCAGCAAAATCACTGATAACCAGCTCCTGCTCAATAGCAGGAGTTTTATTTTATCATAATCATTTTTCAGAAAATTATTAAAACAACCATTAATCCAGAGGATACGGCCAGTATTTTAAGAATTCTCATTATGAAAGCGCTTCACGGGTTCTCATTCCTTATATTGCTAAAAAAATCAGGTTTTTTCCGCTTTGTGCTGGGTATATGGTGAGTGTTAAGATTTTAGATGTAAAACGAAATGCGAAAAGCATTAAAAACCGAAAGGATTGATTCATTATCAGTCAGTTACAGCTGAACTACACGAGTGAAATGGAAAAAGCTATGCAAGCTGCCCATGGAGTTGGATATGAAGTGTACAGCCGGAAACATGATATTCGAATGGAAGTTGAAAAAAGACGCGAGGAAGATTATCTTCAAAGCCAGCGCTTAGTTGCAGATCTTGAAAGAAAAATTCATTCCTAGGTTAAAGGTATATATAATAATGAAGAAAATAGAAACCAGTGCCAATTATGCACTGGTTTTCTTTTTTGCTATACATGAAATAACAGTCCCGGGAAAAAATAGATAGGACATGCCTGGTTCCCGGTTATTTTATACTTTGATGCCATTAACTTAATATGATAAAATCTATATTTACAGGCTTTCTAAACATTTTTGTTTGAAAAGTTTGTTAATGGTCTTAAAGAGTTGCTATCAAATTTGATTTGTTATAAGATTGTAATGAGAATAAAATGAGAATAGAGATTTGCGGCTGAAGGCCGATTTACAAATCTTCTTTTATTGACGGAGGTATATATTATGGCAGGATCAGTACTTACAATTAAAGACCTTCATGTTGCTATTGAGGGAAAAGAAATATTAAAAGGTGTAAACCTTGAAATCAAAGGCGGAGAAATTCACGCTATAATGGGGCCGAACGGTACAGGTAAATCAACTCTATCTTCTGCAATCATGGGCCATCCTAAGTATGAAGTAACACAGGGAAGCATCACCTTAGATGGTAAAGATGTTCTTGAAATGGAAGTTGACGAACGCGCACGTGCGGGCCTATTCCTTGCAATGCAATATCCAAGTGAAATCAGCGGCGTAACAAATGCCGATTTTTTACGTTCTGCAATTAACAGCCGTCTTGAGGAAGGCAATGAAATTTCTCTTATGAAATTCATCCGCAAAATGGACAGCAAGATGGAATTCCTTGAGATGGATCTTGATATGGCGCAGCGTTATTTAAATGAAGGCTTCTCAGGCGGTGAAAAGAAGCGCAATGAAATTCTTCAATTAATGATGCTTGAGCCTAAAATGGCGATTCTTGATGAAATTGATTCCGGACTGGATATCGATGCATTAAAGGTTGTTTCTAAAGGAATCAATGAAATGCGCGGCGAAGAGTTTGGCTGCCTAATCATCACACACTATCAGCGCCTTCTAAACTACATCACTCCTGACCATGTTCACGTAATGATGCAGGGACGCGTTGTAAAATCTGGCGGTCCAGAGCTTGCACAGCGCTTAGAAGCAGAAGGATATGACTGGATTAAAAAAGAATTGGGCATTGAAGACGAAACAGTTGGGCAAGAAGCGTAAGCGTTAGGGGGATCACTATGACAACGGAAATAAAATTACCATTTGATAAGGAATATGTTAGTTCCTTTTCAAAAGATATGGGCGAGCCGGCATGGCTGACAGAACTCCGTCTAAATGCGCTTGCAAACGCGGAAAACCTGCCAATGCCAAAGCCTGATAAAACTAAGATAGATAAATGGAACTTTACACAGTTTGAAAAGCATATCGTCGGAAGCGAAGATTTTTCTTCACTGAACGACCTTCCTGAGGATGTCAGAAATCTGATTGACACAGAAGCCGGCGATCAAAACCTATACATTCAGCGTAATAATAGACCAACTCATTTGGCTGTTTCTAAAGAATTACAGGAAAAAGGTGTTATTTTCACAGATATCTTTACGGCAGCAAGAGAACATAGCGACCTTCTTCAGAAGTATTTCATGAAGGACGGCGTCAAAACGGATGAACACCGTTTAACTGCCTTGCACGCAGCTCTTTTAAACGGCGGAGCGTTCTTGTATATTCCGAAAAACGTGGAAGTTTCGGCGCCTATTCAGGCTGTATATATTCATGATGATAAAGAAGCCAACCTTTTCAACCACGTGTTGGTTGTAGCTGATGATAACAGCTCTGTGACGTATGTAGAAAACTATGTATCAACTGTCGAAGAAGCAAACGGAATCTTCAATATCGTTACTGAAGTGATAGCGAATGCAAATTCAAGAGTTCAATATGGTGCAGTTGACACACTTGCAAAAGGCACTACAGCTTATGTGAATCGCCGTGGTGTTGCAGGACGCGATGCACGCATTGAATGGGCTCTTGGCCTCATGAATGATGGCAACACAGTTTCTGAAAACACAACCAATCTTATTGGAGACGGCTCTTTCGGAGACACAAAAACAGTTGTTGTAGGTCGCGGGGAACAGACTCAAAACTTTACAACGAAGGTTGTTCATTTCGGAAAGAATTCAGAAGGATACATCTTAAAGCATGGTGTTATGAAAGACTCTGCTTCTTCCATCTTTAATGGAATAGGCAAAATCGAGCATGGGGCTTCCAAGTCTAATGCAGAGCAGGAGTCACGTGTACTTATGCTAAGCGAAAAAGCGCGCGGAGATGCAAACCCTATTTTATTAATTGATGAAGATGATGTAACAGCAGGACACGCCGCTTCAGTTGGCCGTGTGGATCCATTGCAGCTTTACTATCTAATGAGCCGCGGTATATCCCAAAAAGAGGCAGAGCGTCTTGTTATTCACGGTTTCTTAGCGCCAGTTGTGAATGCTCTTCCTATCGAAGGTGTTAAAAGCAGCTTACAGCCGTTATTGAAAGGAAAGTAAAATAATGAATGCCCGTGAGATTCGGCAAATGTTTCCCATTCTGGACCAGGAAGTCAATGGAAAGCCTCTTGTTTATTTAGACAGTTCCGCTACTTCCCAAAAACCTGTTCTGGTGATTGAAGCGCTTGACAAATACTACCGGGAATACAACTCGAATGTTCATAGAGGAGTCCATACCCTGGGTACTAGAGCGACTGATGGCTATGAAGGCGCCAGGGAAAAGGTGCGTAAATTCATTAACGCTAAATCCACTGAGGAAGTTATTTTTACAAGAGGTACAACAACTGCACTCAATACTGTTGCAGCAAGCTATGGGCGTGACAATCTGAAAGAAGGCGATGAGATTGTTATCTCTTATATGGAGCATCATAGCAACATCATTCCCTGGCAGCAGGTAGCAAAACAAACGGGTGCCACTTTAAAATACCTTCCTCTTCAGGAAGATGGAACAATATCGCTTGATGATGTTCGGGAAGCTGTGACAAGCAATACGAAAATTGTGTCTATCATGCAAGTATCGAACGTTCTTGGTGTAATAAATCCAATCAAGGATATTGCGAAAATTGCCCATGAAAATGGAGCAATCATGGTTGTAGATGGTGCACAAAGTGCTCCACATTTGAAAGTTGATGTCCAGGACCTGGATTGTGATTTTCTTGCCTTTTCCGGCCATAAGATGTGCGGCCCTACAGGCATTGGTGTTCTGTATGGAAAGAAAAAGCATCTGGAAAAAATGGAGCCGATTGAGTTTGGCGGTGAAATGATTGACTTTGTAGGCCTTTATGAATCCACTTGGAAGGAGCTTCCCTGGAAATTCGAAGGCGGTACGCCAATCATTGCAGGTGCGATTGGATTAGGAGCAGCCATTGATTTCCTGGAGCAGATCGGCCTGAATGAAATTGAAGCTTATGAGCATAAACTGGCTGCATATGCCTTGGAAAAAATGTCTGCTATAGACGGAATGACCATATATGGTCCAAAAGAAGCGTCAAAGCGCGCCGGAGTAATTACTTTTAATATAAATGATGTCCACCCTCATGATGTGGCTACTGTATTGGATGCAGAAGGAATTGCAGTCCGGGCCGGCCACCATTGTGCACAGCCGCTGATGAAGTGGCTCAAGGTGTCGGCAACTGCACGTGCAAGCTTCTATCTGTACAATACGGAAGAAGATATTGATAAGCTTGTTTCAGGGCTTGTCAAAACAAAGGAGTATTTCAGCGATGTCTTCTAAAAATTTAGATACCCTTTACCGCCAGGTTATTATGGATCATTATAAAAACCCTCGTAATAAAGGGGTACTTGAAGATGACAGCCTGACGATCAATATGAATAACCCTACTTGCGGAGACCGCATTCAATTGACGCTGAAGCTTGAAGATGGCAAAGTGGCAGATGCGAAGTTTGAAGGCGAAGGATGTTCCATTTCCATGTCCTCGGCTTCCATGATGACTCAAGCCATCAAGGGCAAAAATATTGAAGAAGCATTAAAGCTTTCCAAAGTTTTCTCAGACATGATGCTGGGAAAAGAATATGATGAAGACGATCTGGACCTTGGCGATATTGAAGCCCTTCAGGGAGTTTCCCAATTCCCTGCCAGAATCAAATGTGCTACATTGGCATGGAAAGCAATGGAAAAAGGCGTTAGCACGGAGAAAGAAGAACAGGAATAAATCAATCAAACGTTTGATTAAGAATTTTTCATCTGCCTTGTGTGCTAAAATAAAAGAAAATGATGGGGTGTGAATACCCTTTCTCATACGAATGGAGGAATACGACGATGGCAAAAAAGATGCCTGAGATCGGCGATTACAAGTATGGTTTTGCCGATAAAGACGTTTCCATTTTCCGATCAAAACGCGGTTTGACAAAAGAAATTGTTGAAGAGATTTCAAAATTGAAGGAAGAGCCACAATGGATGCTTGACTTCCGTTTAAAATCATTGGAGCATTTCTATAACATGCCTATGCCGCAATGGGGCGGAGATTTAGCGTCATTAAACTTTGATGAAATTACGTATTATGTAAAGCCTTCTGAAAAAACTGAACGTTCTTGGGATGAAGTTCCTGACGAAATTAAACAGACATTTGATAAACTGGGTATTCCTGAAGCAGAGCAGAAATATCTTGCTGGTGTTTCGGCTCAGTATGAATCAGAGGTTGTTTACCATAACATGCAGGAAGACCTTGAAGCGAAAGGAATTGTGTTCAAAGATACTGATTCCGCTCTTCGCGAAAATGAAGATATTTTCCGTGAGCACTGGGCAAAGGTTATCCCTCCAACAGACAACAAATTCGCTGCATTAAACTCGGCGGTTTGGTCTGGCGGATCGTTCATTTATGTTCCTAAAGGGGTTAAAGTTGATACGCCGCTGCAGGCATATTTCCGAATTAACTCTGAGAACATGGGGCAGTTTGAACGTACATTAATCATTGTTGATGAAGGCGCACATGTCCACTATGTAGAGGGCTGTACAGCACCTGTTTATACAACAAACTCACTTCACAGTGCGGTTGTTGAAATCATCATCAAAAAAGACGCATACTGCCGTTATACAACCATCCAGAACTGGGCGAACAATGTATTTAACCTGGTTACGAAGCGTGCTGTTTGTGAATCAAACGCAACAATGGAATGGATTGACGGAAACATCGGTTCAAAACTGACGATGAAATATCCGGCAGTTATTCTTAAAGGAGAAGGCGCACGCGGCATGACCCTTTCCATTGCATTAGCAGGTAAGGGGCAGCACCAGGATGCAGGTGCAAAAATGATTCATCTTGCACCAAACACTTCTTCAACAATCGTATCGAAATCGATTTCCAAGCAAGGCGGTAAAGTAACATACCGCGGAATCGTTCACTTCGGCCGCAAAGCGGAAGGTGCACGTGCCAACATCGAGTGTGATACGTTAATCATGGATAACCAGTCAACTTCGGATACGATTCCTTACAATGAAATCCTGAATGACAACATCTCTCTTGAGCATGAGGCGAAGGTTTCAAAAGTATCAGAAGAACAGTTATTCTATCTTATGAGCCGTGGAATTTCAGAGGAAGAAGCAACAGAAATGATCGTAATGGGCTTCATCGAGCCGTTTACGAAAGAACTTCCAATGGAATACGCAGTAGAAATGAACCGCCTGATCAAATTTGAAATGGAAGGTTCCATCGGTTAAAGTTTGAAAAGCCTTGGCATATAAGGAATATGCTAAGGCTTTTTTTTGAAATTTAGTGGGAGCCAATATCAAAGTAAAAAATGTTTGCCGGGAACAAAAGCAACATTTTGGTCAGTTTCATTTTTCACTTTGATTTATGTGATGTTGCAGCACACATTCATCGAGATGATGCTCATAGAACCTATTATGATCTTTGGATTTGAACAATTGAATACTGAACTATTATAAAAATTTGAAAGATGTCTTTTTTATATTAGGGACATCTTTTTTTTATTAAAAAAGGGCCAGTTTGTTAAGTAAAAGACTTAAAGCCTGTGCCTTAATGTTAAAGATATCGAGAAAAAGATATTGCTGCTATGTGCTGCTCATCCTTATTCTTTATTAAAATTTTTTATTAATATGATCAAAAAACTTGTATTGTTTAAATTTCAGAATACTAATACTATTGTGTCTAGTGGTTGGTAAATTGAATGATGAGTTTTATCAAGTATTAAAAGGAGGCTTTAAATGAAAGGTTTAAAAAAGAGAAAACGGGGTTTATCAGCTTTTTTGATGATTTTATTTTTACTGGGAACAATATTCCCTCTAGAAGGATATGCGGTTCAAAATAAGGTACCGAATCCAAACCCATTAAATGAAAAGGTGGACCCAAAGGTAATAAAAGCTTTTGAAAAAAACAGGTACACTAATGTGATTGTAGAATTGAAAAACCAGGCGGATGTTGGACAAATCGCTAATCAAGCTCGGGAAGAGGCTAAGAAAGTGAAGGCTAGCCGCTATCAAGAGAAACTCCGCGTCCGTTCTGCTGTTGTGTCAGGACTGCAAACGAACGCTGAACAAACACAGTATCATATTAAGAATTTTATCCTTCAAAAGAAAGCTGAAGGCAAACTGAAGGATGAACAATATTACTACATCGTAAATGCTGTTTCATTTACATCCACAAAAGACGTTTTGCAGGAAATAGCAGCCTTTCCGGAAATCAACCATATTTACCTAAACGAAAGGCACGCTTTGCCTAAACCAAAGGCACCCGGAGTCCAAAAATTAACAAGTGAGCTACCTTGGAACCTGGAAAAAATTCAGGCAAAAAAGGCATGGGAAAATGGGTTGGATGGTTCAGGGGTCGTGGTCGCAACACTTGATACGGGGGTGGACGTAAACCATCCCTCGCTTAAGAATCAATACAGAGGACTCAGTGCGGATGGCACCTTTACACACACCTTCAATTGGCTGGACTTGGTGGGAGATAGTCCTGCTCCAGTTGATTCACATGGACATGGGACACATGTGACAGGCACAATGGTGGGCTATGATCCTGAAGCGGGCACACATATCGGAGTGGCACCAGGGGCAAGCTGGATTGCAGTTCGCGCATTTTCAGAAGACGGCGCTCTGGATACAGACTTGTTAAAAGCAGGGGAATGGCTTCTCGCTCCACTGGATGATAAGGGAATTCCTCATCCTGAGATGGCACCGGACATTATTAACAACTCATGGAGTAGCAGTTCTACCTTAAATGAATGGTTTAGATCAATCGTTAAGGCATGGGCGGCAGCCGACATTACACCTGTTTTTGCCGCAGGAAATCATAGCCCTTCGACGCCGGTTGGGCCAGGTTCAATAACCAATCCAGCTAATTATCCTGAAACCATTGCAGCTGGCTCAACGGATTCATCCAGCCGAATCTCATGGTTTTCTTTAAGGGGACCTTCTCCTTATGGCGGCAGTGAGATAAAGCCGGATTTGGTTGCACCTGGGGAAGAAATTCTTTCAACCCTCCCGAATAACGAATACGGGATGTCATCGGGGACCTCCATGGCCGCACCACATGTTTCAGGCGCCATTGCCATTCTAAAGCAAATGCAGCCAAACATGCCGATCGATAAGATAAAAGAAACCTTGTATGCCGGATTGATTCCGCTATCCGATTTAAACTATTCATCTTCCCCAAATGATGCCTATGGGAGAGGGTTACTTGACCTAACTGGTATGGTTAAGAGCGGTTCTAATGGGGTAGGCACTCTAGCAGGGAAAGTAGGTTATAAAGCTGCCGATAAAAAGAAACCATTAGCAAGCCATGAACCACTTCCCTATGCTTATGCTAATGCACCTCTAAAACTCTCTGTACAAGCCTCTGACGATTTTGCAGTTTCCACGGTGGAACTTCATTATAAAGTTGACAGAGCACCAGGAAAAATATTAAATGGCACACTTTTTAAAGGAAACTTTAAAAGCGGTTTCTATTCAAGTGAAATTCCTCTAGAACAAGTAAGGGGGAAAGAAATTACGTATTACTGGAAAATTACGGACTATGCAGGAAACAGTTCGAAAACTGTCCCAGTTCGCCTGCCACTGAAGAAAGGGCTGTCGGTCGGGTATGCTACAGACTTTGAAAAAATACCTGTAGGTTGGTACAGTACAGGTAGAAGCAGTTCGTGGAATTGGGGGAAGATTATGACGCCCGTCCTGAAGGCGCCTTCTGGAAACAATGTGTACGCCACCTCGATTCCTGACTGGAGAGACAGCATTGATTTTTTCTGGAGTTATTACAATAATGAGGAATCCATGCTAACTATGCCTCCGATCCAAGTCAAGAAAGGAGAAGCGGTATTCCTTAACTTTAAACAGACCTTTGGATTTCCAACTTTTGTAGGGTGGAATGATTATGGCCAAGTGCTCGTTTCGGAAGACATGAAGAACTGGCATGTTGCTAAAACAAACGAAGGGCATTTAGAGGCAAAGTGGGAAGACGTTTCTGTCGACTTGTCTTCCTTCTCAGGAAAAACGGTTTATGTAGCTTATCGTTTCCATTCCGACAGTACGGAAACAAACTTAGGGTGGTACTTGGATGATATTTCCATAAAGGACAAGCCTTCCGGCACTGTATATCAACCCTCCCAATCAACGACTGCATTTGAACCATTAGGGGAGACTGCAAGGCTACAAGGCACCCATAAAAAACAAGTTCTCGTCCCACTTAGCGCGCAAATACAGATTGTTGAAAATGGAAGGCTTTTAACGACCGATCCAACGGATGGCAGCTTCAGCATGAAACTGCCAGCAGATGAATACCACCTGCTAGCTGAGTCCTATGGCTTTAAGCAAAAGATTCAAACGGCGAGAGTAACAAAAGATGAATCGACCAATGCAGCTATACAGTTATCCCCCTTAGATAAAGGCGTCGTCCATGGAACCGTCAAGAGCAGCAAATCCAAAAAAACGATAAAGGGAGCAACGGTGAAACTCATTGAAGACGCCGCAGTCGCCCCGATAAAAACAGGTGCAGACGGGAAATATTCGCTTAACCCTTTTGAAGGAACATATACGCTTGAAGTAAGTGCACCCTATTTTCATACCTACCGGGAACAGATTGAAATTAAGGGCAATTCCATCCGTGCAATTGACATACATTTAAAACCATATATAGGTACAGAAGGTGAAATCAGCTATGATGATGGCTCGGCTGAAAGTGTCTTGCTGGTCTCTGGAACTGACGAGATCGCAGTAAAAATGTCATTGAAGGATGGACAGGAACAAGCATTGCTGACCGCCGGACTGTTTTATATCGACCCCCGCTGGTATAGCCCAGGCGGTGAAAGTTTTCAAGTTGATGTATATGATGCAACTGGACATGAAGGAGGGCCTGGAAAGAAATTAACGGAATCAATTCCTGCAAAATCGGATATCGTTCCTGGCTGGGTGAAAGTAGATCTTAGCCCTTACTCTATTTACGTACCGAAGGAGTATTTCCTTGTATTCAGCGTTCAAGCTCCAGATCCATATGTGCCGGCCCTTGGATTCGATTACAGCCCTTTCTCAGACAGATTTTGGAGGTTTTACAAAGGCACATGGATGAAAGTAGACGATGGATCGGTGATTGGACCATTTGATCTTGATGCAAAGAATCCGATGATTCGCTCTGTCGTTTCATATGAAATGAAATAAAAATCTAAAACGCCCGATTCCGGTCTGCCGGTATTGGGCGTTTTATTATTAAATTGAACCATGGGCTACGCCTGCTTGGTTTTTTCTCATTCAGGAATTTTAGATAGTCATTTTTTATTATTCATTTAAATACTTAATCGATTTGATTAAAAATCCAGTATTGTTAATATTTCAGAATACTTATACCATTTGGTCTAGTAGTTTTAAATTTCAAGGAGGGATTTCACATACGCTCAGTTAAGATCAAAAATGTATAATAGAGGTTTTGGGAAAAATTTTCAATAGTATATTATATGGCTTTTTCTTTAATATGGATTTATAGATATCTAAGGGGTAGGTGTGGAATATTGGAATTAAGACAATTAGAACATTTCATGGCTCTTTGTGAAGAAATGCATTTTACAAAGACTGCAGAAAAACTAAGGATTGGGCAACCTACTTTAAGCTACCAAATGAAAGCTTTAGAAGATGAACTAGATGTTCGTTTATTTGATCGTTTAGGAAAGAAAATAGCAATTACAGAGTCTGGTAAAATCCTTCTTGAACACTGTAAAATGGTATTCGCTAATTTAGAAAGTGCTAAAGAACAAATAGAAGAGCTTCAAAATGTTAAAAGAGGAAAACTAGTAATTGGAACCCTTTCAGGAGATTTAAATCAAATTGCATCCACGGTATTAGTGGAATTTCATTCCATTTTTCCGGATGTCCAAATACAGATTTTCTCTCTAGATGATGTGGTTGAAAATGTTATACAAAATAAAGTTGATTTAGCCTTGACACTATTGCCAGAAAAAGATGAAAGGTTAACAAATATTTCATTATACGAAGAAGAATTTCTCTTAGCCGTACAAAGGAATCACGTTTGGTCAAATAGAAATTCGATAGATTTTAAAGAGATTCAGCGCATACCCTTAATATTAAATCCTTTAGGCCACTGTTTTAGACGATCACTTGATGCAGCCTGCATTACATCAGGAATTCAAATCAGGCCAATCATAGAATTAACTGATTCAATATCAATATTGAATCTAGTGAAGAAAGGGATAGGAGCAACAATAATATCTAATACACTTTTTTCTCTTGAAAATGAAGGAGAATTGAAGGCGTTACAGATTATGAATCCAACTATTATTAGGGAAGTCACCATTGTACACCATAAACAAAAACACATCGGTACTGCTGCAAAAGGCTTTATTGAATTATTGATTTCATATGTGAATAGAAATAAATTAGGTGCCTATAGTGTAAGAAAATTAACCTCGTCTTAGGGCTTTTTCACTTGTTAAGCTTACCTATTAGTAAGTAAATGGATTTAAATACTTTTCAGGTACTTTTTATTAGATTGCGATGCGCAAAAAATCTTAAAAAACTAGAGAAAAATACTACTAAAGCTTTTGAAAACCAAGACTTTAAAAGTCTTTTATAACAATTTTATTCTTTATTTAAAGACTAAATTAAGTTAAATGGAAGGTTTCACGGGTTAATAGATATTTACGATAAACCGTTTACCAGTCATGGTAAGCGGGTTTTTATATTGGGAGGAGGTTTAGAATCACGTAAAATTTTTTGCTGATAAAGGTAGAATCTTTTAAAAATTTTATGCATGCAGGAATTTTCATAATTAGAACAATTGAAGTTGCTGTTATATCAAAAAATTTGATGATATTTCGCTAATAATGAGGTTACATTTGGAAAATTGAATGTAAAATTGTTAAAGTTGATTATATATAGCTTAATAAGCCCTTATAGATGGTCTCCATGCCCTAAAGTGGGGCTTTTATCGAAAATCCCCTGCTTAAGAGGTGTTTTTATATAAATATTTAATTTTACCTTCTTAAAAAGAAAAAAACGGAGGTGTTTTAATGATTATCATAGGCGTAACAGGCTGGGGCGACCATGATAGCCTTTATGCTGGCAATATTTCGCCGAGAGATAAATTAAAGGAGTACGCCGGCCATTTTCCGACTGTGGAGGTGGACTCTGCTTTTTATGCGGTGCAGCCAAAGCGCAACTCTTCCAAATGGGTAAAGGACACGCCTGAATCTTTTCAATTCATAGTCAAAGCCTACCAGGGCATGACCGGCCATCAGAGAGGCGAAATCCCCTTTGAAAGCAAAGAAGAAATGTTTGAAGCTTTCAAAGACTCATTGGAGCCTTATATCGAATCGGGAAAACTGGCTATGGTGCTGTTTCAATTTCCGCCATGGTTTGACTGCAAAAAAGCCAATGTCGACTATCTTCGCTGGTGCAAAGAGCAGATGGCAGATATCCCATGTGCCCTGGAATTCAGGCATCAATCATGGTTTCGGCCGGAGTTCAAGGAAAGTACATTAAGGTTTATGAGTGAAGAAGGCTGGATTCACAGCATCTGTGACGAGCCGCAAGCCGGTGAGGGTTCAGTTCCAACTGTCCTGGAAACAACCAGTCCTGATAAGGTGCTTGTTCGGTTTCATGGCCGTAATTTTCATGGCTGGCAGAAGAAGAATGGAGACAACTGGCGCGAGGTCCGCTATCTTTACCGCTATAACGAAAAAGAACTGGCTGAATGGGCAGAACATCTAAAACAGCTTGAGAAAAATTGTAAAACTGTATTCGTCGTCTTCAATAACAACTCTGGCGGTGACGCGGCAGACAACGCTAAACAAATGATCGAAATGCTGAATATTGAATACCAGCAGCTCGCTCCCAGACAGCTTGATTTATTTTAAGCGGTGCCTGGCACTTTCACCTTTTTTCTTGTCCGCACATATTGTGTAAGGGAAAAGGAAAGGAGTGGCGGCAAGTATGATTGATTTAAAACCGATTGATATAGATGGCCATACTTTTTTGAGTGTATCGGTGCAATTGCCGAAGACCAATCTGCTGGCGGTAACGAATGATAAAGGGTATATCATGTGCGGCGCCCTTGATGTAGCATTACTGAATGAGAAGCTTAAGGACCGCAAAGTAATTGCCGGCAGGGCGGTCGGCGTAAAAACCATAGAGCAGCTGTTAAATGCCCCCCTTGAATCTGTCACTTATGAAGCAGAGGAACTGGGCATAGTTAAAGGGACTATTGGAAGAGAAGCACTTTTAAAAATGATCTAAAGGCATGCCTTAATAGGGCTGTCTTTTTTTATTTGGTCATATACGAGCCTTCGCCGCACATAAATTTTTATCTGCACGTAAAAAAGGGTTATCCGCACATAAATTTTTTTATCCGCACATAAAAACAGCTATCCGCATATAAAAAAAGGTTATCCGCACATAAAATACATAATTGAGGAAAATAGCTCCCCGGAGTGAAGACAGGCACCCTAAAGTTATCCTTAAAAACGGCATAAGAATCAATTTTCATAAAAACTGTGAGAACTTCCGCCAATGCCGGAATTTTGTCGTATAATGTAAATAAAACCAAATTATACCCGAAATAAAAAGTAGCACTGAAAAAAGGATATGGGAGATACATATGAGATTAGCAGCAACCAATACAATTGAGACTGGCAGCGTTTTGGCCAAGGCTATATATAATGACAAGGGTCAGGTCCTCTTGCATGAAGGTGTGGAGCTGGCTGATAAATTGATACATAAATTGCAGGAAATGGGTATTACTTATGTGTATATAAGGGATTGGCGCACTGAGGATATCCAATATAGGGACCCTCTGACTGCCAAAATGCGCACGAAGGCAATCGAAACCATAGAATCTGTTCTGAAGGAAGTAGAAGCAAATAAAGATTTATCAGGCTCTTTAGTGATTGAGAAAGCCTCAAAACGGCTATCAGGGCTAATTCGTCAGCTAATCGGTGAAATAAGGGGAAATAGAGAGCTGCTTTCGATCCTATCAGACGTTTATACATATGACCACTATATTTTCACACACTCCCTGAATGTAACCCTTTATTCTCTGGCAATCGGGATGAAGCTACAGCTCCTGCCAAAGGAACTTGAAATCCTGGGGCTAGGTGCTATTCTCCATGATGTAGGTAAAATGAAGGTGCCAGCAGATATTCTTTTGAAACCGGGTAAATTGACAGCTGAAGAATTTGAATCAATAAAGAAGCATCCTGAAGATGGATTTAATATATTAAGAAAAGTAGAGACGATTCCGCTCCTTGTTGCACATTGTGCCTTTCAGCATCATGAGCGTTTGAATGGCTCCGGCTACCCGCGCGGCCTTGAGGGAGACGAGATACATGATTTCGGCAAGATTATTGCGATTGCAGATGTGTTTGATGCAGTAACATCTAATCGCATTTACAGACAGGCTATGCTCCCGCATGAAGGCCTGGAGATTTTGTATGCAGGGGCAGAAAAGTTATTTGATAAGAGGATAATAGAAGTTTTTCGTCAAGCGGTCGCGGTATATCCTGTGGGTGTTACAGTCGAGCTGAATGATGGCAGGAAAGGTGTTGTCTGCCGGCAGAACACGGGTCTGAGTGATAGGCCTGTCATCCGCGTACTTGAAGAAAAGGGCAGGAATGTGGAGCCGTATGAAGCAGATTTGAGGATTGAATTGAATTCTGTCATTATAGGCTGCGATACGACTTTTGTACAACAATAAACTATTTTGGATTTTTGAGCCTAGTTCCCTCCTTTACAGCATACATATAGCTTGTAAAGGGGGGATTTGTTTTGGCAAAATTTCGAGGCCGGCTGCCCCGGAAAGGTCCTCTGCCATTTCGCTATGTATTTCTGTTGACCTTTATATTTTTCGTCATCTCAACTGCTGCCGGCCTATGGATTATCAACGAAGGGCTTAAGCCCACTCTCATGAGCTATGCCGATTCACAGACAAGGAAAATCGCATCATTGGTGATAAACAATGCGATTAATAAAAAAATTACCAATGTGATGGATTTGGAAGATATGTTTGAAGCAAGTGAAAGCGGGGTTGTCAGCATAAACGTAGAAAAGCTGAACAGGGTCAAAGCGGAAGTAACCGAACTTGTTCAGGATAATATTAAGAAAGCGGAAAAGGGCGATTTGGATGCATTGGAGTCCTTTACAGATGTGGAAATTACTACGGAACAAATGCAGAATACAAATGGAATAGTTTATTACGTGCCGCTTGGCCAGGCAACCAATAATGCGCTTCTCGGAAACCTGGGTCCCCGGATACCGGTTAAATTTAATGCAGTTGGTTCTGTTACCTCCAACTTTATAACGGAAACAAAGGATCACGGCATTAATAATGTTGAAGTGAAGGTACTGGTCCGTCTGGATGTGCAGGTTCAAATCATTATACCTTTTGCCACCAAGATTATCACTGTACAGGAGGATGTACTGGCCGCTTATGGCATTTATCCGGGAAAAGTCCCGCAATTTTACAATGGCGGAGGGGGCACCTCGCCTTCAATAGAAATACCGGCCGGCCAATAACACTTGCAAAAAGATTAGTATTTTGATAAAATTTCAATATAATTTCATAAAAACCTTATCATATCCGATGGGGTAGAGGCGCAAGATTTAAGAGTACGCTGTGCGAGGATGACAACTAGGACCGCAGCCGAAAGGGAATGTTGCCGAAGCATGATTAGTGAGTCAGAACTAATCTTGCTGGGGTTACTTCGAATAGGAGTAACACTGTCATTATGAGGGGAAAGTATGAATATACTTTGTCAAAGCCTTCATAATGGGGAGCTACAGATCGTGATGGAGAAACTAATTACTTCAAAAGAGTAATGATAGATTTTTCTCTATCGTTACTCTTTTTTTATTTTGACTCTGTCATCATCCTTGTTGTTCCCCTACGAAAAGCTACAGGCGCCCGCTTATCGGAGCCTGTAGCTGGACACCAATCAAATTTCAGAGGAGGACAAGTAATGGCAAACACGATTTTCTCCCTTCTGCCGCCTTTGGTAGCAATCGCCATGGTTATCCTGACCCGGCGCGTATTGCTGTCATTGGGAGTGGGGATCGTAACAGCCGCACTATTGCTGGCTGAATTCAGCATCACAGAAACATTCAGCATCATTTGGGATGCTGTAAAAGGAATTTTTGTTTCAGACGGAGAGCTGAACACCTGGAATGTATATATTATTTTATTCTTGCTTGTATTAGGAGTTATTACTGCATTTATATCTATTTCAGGCGGAAGCCGCGCTTTTGGAGAATGGGCGATGAAGCGGGTCAAGACCCGTGCAGGCGCACAGATTGTCGGAGCTGTTTTAGGTATTATCATATTCATTGACGACTATTTCAATGCTCTGGCTGTCGGCCAGATATCACGTCCGATTACAGACCGCCAGCGTGTATCCCGTGCGAAACTTGCCTATTTGATTGATTCCACATCAGCACCTGTTTGTGTGGTTTCACCGGTATCAAGCTGGGGAGCATACATTATTGCGCTGATTGGAACTATCCTTGCTGCCCATAATGTTACCGAGTATTCAGCTTTCTCGGCATTTATTCAGATGATTCCAATGAATCTTTATGTATGGGCTACCCTCGCTATTGTGTTTATTGTTGCATTAAGAGGCCTTGAAATTGGACCAATGAAGGTTCATGAGAAGCGTGCAGTTGAAGAGGGGCTAGTAATGGATCCTGAGAAGCCGGCGCCTGGTGAACTGAAGGATGACCTTCCTACAAGTTCAAAAGGATCGGTCGGAGATCTTGTGTGGCCGATAATAGCACTTGTCATTGGTACAGTGGGCTCGATGTTTTGGACTGGGTCACAGGCGGTTGAAGGAAGTGCGACCATTTTACAAATATTTGAGAATACAGATGTCTCAAAATCTCTTATCCTTGGAGGCCTGGTGGGTCTATTGGTATCATTGGGACTATTCTTCCGACAAGCCTATGCTTTGAAAGGTGTTAACCCAAATGTTTTTGGTAAAGGGGTATGGGAAGGCATTAAGTCTATGCTTCCAGCTGTCTATATCTTGCTGTTTGCCTGGGCGATTGTTGATTTGATCGGCCGTCTGGAAACTGGAAAATATTTAGCCGGTCTTGTGGAAAGTTCAAATATGAGCACATCATGGCTTCCGCTTTTACTTTTTGTCATAGCTGGAATTATGGCATTCAGTACTGGAACTTCATGGGGATCTTTCGGCATCCTGCTTCCAATTGCAGGAGACATTGCTGCTGCAACAGATATCTCTCTGTTATTGCCGGCTATGTCAGCAGTTCTCGCCGGTGCAGTGTTCGGGGATCATTGTTCACCGATTTCCGATACAACGATTCTTTCATCAACCGGGGCTGGATGTAATCATATGGACCATGTGATGACCCAGCTTCCATATGCATTGATTTCAGCGGGAATCGCTGCTGTTGGTTATTTAATTGTCGGTTTTACTGGCAGTACTGCAATCGCATTACTTACAGTGGCTGTTCTTGTAGCGGCATTTGCTTTCCTTGCCCGTGGCAAAAAAGAAGCCTGGCAGGAAAATAGAGCTAGTTAAAAAACCATAGATAAAGGCTTTCTCTTTGAGAAGGCCTTTTTTGGTGTTCATCCATCATGATTAAAGAGGTCCCCCGGAAGGGACCCTTTTAATTATAGGTTGTCATTATTTCTTCTTTTAAGAGAGCGATTTAAGTCTTCATCGTCAGTAACATATTCACGGCCGCCCTCAAGATGCACTTCTTCTTTCTTGAGGTTTTCTTTAACCTGCTGCGTTTCCTGAACCTCCCGTTTGCCTACGACAATCTCTTCGGTGACAACAGGCTTTTTGGAGACTTCCACTCGCTCCTCTGTAATTGGGATCCTGATTGTCTCCTCATCTGATATTGGTGAGGTGCTTGCGCCAGTTGGATCATCCACTTTTCTTCTTTCTACATATACTTCTTCATGCTCTACCGGTACATTGATTGCTTTTTGTTCTTCCACAACGTCTTTATGGATTTCAACTTCTCCGGCTTGAACACGTTCTTTTGACACATCCAGCTGTTCTTCCCGAAGTTTTAATGATTGTTCATCTTCTTCCGCGGGATTTCTCTGCTGGCTATAACCCCCAGTGTAGGTGCTATCCACATTGGCTTCAGAAGTCCCTGCATTGGTAAGACCTGTTGCAGTATCAATTCTATCGCTGTACAAAATGATTTTTCCCTCGTTCACATAAGTTTCATATTTGCGGGCTTCATCATCTGACAAGCCCAGTTCCTTGAATTTTTCAACTGGAGAGTCACTGCTCATGCGATCATCATCAAACCATGATGCGAGACTATTTAAGAATCCTGCGCTCTCACTGCTCTCTCGATCCTTAGTTTCGAAGGTTTCTGTTTGAACACCGGTTTTATCTTCAAGAGACGTATCCAGGTGTTCTGTCTGCCCAATGATGGATAGATCCTGAACAGGGTATCCGTCATTCTGCAGTTCTTGAATGGCATTTACTACTTCCCTTTGTGAATTATAAACTCCAATAATATTGGCATCCATTTGTAAAACCTCCTTTATAGTGCTTTATGCTATATTTGGTAATGGTTAAGCACACTGGTTATATTCCCGGGACCTGGTAGACCAAACGAGGATAATATTGGCATACCGACAATATTATTTTGAATTATCTGAATAAATAACGAAAGTTTTTTACTTTTAAGAATAAATTTTACTAAGGGGGTGAGGACAAAGAAATACTTGATCAGCTTTGCTGGAATAACTCCTGGCCGAGTTGAATTCTAATGATAATTAAAATACGAGTATACTAATTTTCTTATGTGCTTTACTCTGGCAATGTACTAAAATTTATTATTTCGAAAAATAATACTATTAGGAAAATAATGTTTTGACAGATTATCAAAAACTAGCTATACTAGGCTTAGTTAGATTTAATTATCTGAAAATATAAAAAGTTCCCATTGTTCTTTTTAATTGGGAATATTTACAGGGGGTAGTAATTACTATGGATAATCGTCCGCAGTGGGGATCCAGAGCTGGCTTTATAATGGCAGCGGTGGGTTCTGCAATTGGTCTAGGAAACATCTGGCGTTTCCCTGCAGTTGCATATGAAAATGGAGGGGGAGCATTCTTTTTTCCATACTTGTTTGCTCTGCTGACAGCAGGTATACCGCTTCTGATTATGGAATTTACCATTGGCCATAAGTATCGCGGTTCAGCACCACTGTCTTATGCTAGATTAAGTAAAAAATACGAATGGTTAGGCTGGTGGCAGGTAGCCATCTCATTTGTCATTTCAACATATTATGCGGTTATTATCGCATGGGCAATGTCCTTCGCAGGCTTCTCGTTTAATCTTAAATGGGGTGACGATCCAAACGGATTCCTATTTGGAGAATATTTGAAGCTTTCTGAAACGCCAGGAGATGTAGGCGGGATTGTACCAGGAGTTTTCATTCCGTTAATAATTGTTTGGGTAGTAACACTTGGCATCCTGTTCAAGGGAATTAAAAAAGGTATTGAAATCGCGAACAAAATCTTTATTCCTGTCCTTGTAGTTTTATTCTTAATTATTGTTGTTCGCGCATTGACGCTTGATGGAGCAATCGCAGGCTTGGATGCATTCTTTAAGCCTAACTGGGAGATGATTGCAGAACCTAAAGTTTGGGTTGCAGCATATGGCCAGATCTTCTTTAGCTTATCAATTGGATTTGCCATCATGGTAACATATTCAAGCTACCTTCCTAAGAAAACGGATCTGACAAATAGTGCTTTCATTACAGGTTTTGCAAACTCTGGATTTGAACTTCTAGCAGGGATCGGGGTTTTTGCCGCATTAGGATTCATGGCTGCACAGCAGGGTGTAGGTATTAATGAAGTGGTATCATCCGGTGTAGGATTAGCATTTGTGGTATTCCCGCAAATCATTAACGAATTCCCTGCTTTTAATGGGCTATTCGGGTCTTTCTTCTTTATCTGTTTAACACTTGCGGGCTTAACATCGCTAATATCAATTGTTGAAACATTTGTTGCCGGAGTACAGGATAAGTTTAATGTGTCACGTAATAAAGCTGTTCTTGTTGGCGGCGGTTTGTCTGCTGTTATTTCCATCCTTTTTGCGACACAGGGCGGTTTATACTTCCTTGATGCAGCGGATTACTTCATTAACCAGTTTGGCGTTGCCCTGGCAGGACTTGTCCAGGTTGTAATTGTTGGATGGGTATTGAAAGAATTGAAAAATCTTCAAAACCATGCAGATGCTGTTTCCGATATTAAACTTGGAGCATGGTGGAAAGTGTGTCTAATTGGAATTACACCAATCGTTCTTGGTTATATGATGATTCAAAACATTATTACCAATGTTAAAGATAATTATGAAGGATATCCTACAAGCTTCCTGCTCTATTCAGGTTGGGGAGTAGCAATTGGAGCCATTATCTTAGGCTTTGTATTTATGGCAATTAAAAAGAACGAAACACAGACTAAACTTACGATCCCAAATGATAAGGAGGTATCTCAATAATGTCCGGTGGCGCAATTACAATGATGGTGGTTGGGATGCTCATTATCTGGGGCGGTCTGGCAGCAAGTATCATGAATGCCGTATCTAAAGCAAAACAAGCTAAATAATTGAAATTAAGGACTGTCCGTTTAAAGGGCAGTCCTTTTTTACATTATTTTCTCCTGGCTTTTATCCGATCCTGTCTTTCCCATAATCTCAAATGAGGATATGGATCATAGGACCACTCAGTATAGCCATTGTCTTTGTAGATGCCATAATGGAGATGGGGAGGGAATTTGCCTGATGTACCCGGAGGCCCGTAGCCAGAGCTTCCTACCCCTCCTATCATCATCCCGGGTTCAACGATTTGCCCAACTTTCAGGTCTTTTGCAAATCCGCTTAAATGGGCAAAGTAATGATAGTTGTTATTAATATCACGGATTCCGATTCTCCATCCCCCATATTTGTTCCAGCCTTTCATTTCCACTATTCCATAGGATGTAGCCCGGACGGGCACCCCGTAATCAGCGAAAATATCGGTTCCCTCGTGAATCCGTCTTCCGCCCCATCCTCTTGCGTCACCCCAGGTATTTCTATAGCTGTAATTGCTCCTCAGGGGGACAGGGAAGGCGTGATCATCAAGATCAAGGCGGCCGAACTGCTTATAAATCTGGGCTTTGCCGATAATGATGCCGACAGCTTTATCACGCTTATAATAGTTCCACAATCCAATTTTTAAATTATCATGGTCTGTACCATAGGAGAGAAGGAAATTGGCAAAGGAATGAAGAACATCTTCATCACTTTTCAAGCTGGCTTTTCCGTCCCCGTCCCCGTCTATTCCTATTCCGTTGAAAAATTGAATGGATGTAGGATTTTCATCAGATGGATCTGGATTCAAAATCCCCGCCCATTCTTCAGGTTTGAAATAGATGCCTGTAATGCCTTCGGCTTTGGGAATATCCCTTCTGGACTGCCTGACATTCCGTTCATACTGATCAATCCCTGCAAGGTAATACCAGGGAATATTCGTAACAGCTTCAACTTTTTTATATAAGGTCATTCTTTGTTTATATACATCAGCTGGATTTTCTTGAGCGTTCACTGTGCATAAGGAAATCAGAAAAAACGATAAGGCCGCAGCTGCGGTAAGTAATATCCGCACGGAAATCCTCCCTTCTTTTATGGTCTGCTTATTTAGTTTGTGAGGAATAGATAATTTAATAAATATCAATTAATGGTAATACCAGAATCTTCGGCTTGTCCTCTTCCATTCATTATGATAAAGTGGCATCAGGTGAAGCCTAATCAGCTTAGTCGGAATTTGCTTATGACTGGCTTTTTTAATTGGCAAGAATGTATAAATTCTGAAATTAGATTACTGTCTGGCTCCAGCGCCTACCCCCTCGAGGTCACAAGCTTGTCTTGTTTCGGCTCCTAGGGACTCGGGGTCATAAGCCGTTTCCTTTCAGAAGGAAAAACGCCTTCTTACAGGAACCGTCTTATGCCTGTCGTCCCTGGGCAGTCGCCTCCACATTTCGAGCATCCTCACAAAAAGGCAAATGACGCCTTTCTGTGAGGCTCGTCTTGTGCTTGTCGGGGGTGAACAAGGCGCCTCCGCTTTTCTATACGTCTAGCTTCAGTCTTTTAAGGAGTGGGAAAATGAGCAAAAAAGAAGAGTACTTGCGCAAGCCGGAGTGGCTGAAAATAAAGTTAAACACAAATGAAAATTACACTGGCCTGAAAAAAATGATGAGAGAAAAGAATTTGCACACTGTTTGTGAAGAGGCTAAGTGCCCCAACATTCATGAGTGCTGGGCAGTAAGAAGAACTGCTACGTTCATGATTCTTGGGGATGTTTGTACGCGTGCCTGCCGTTTTTGTGCAGTTAAAACGGGTCTGCCAACTGAATTGGATCTTCAGGAGCCTGAACGTGTGGCAGATTCAGTAGCGCTAATGAACTTAAAGCATGCAGTGGTGACAGCTGTAGCAAGAGATGACTTAAAGGACGGCGGTGCTGCGGTTTTCGCAGAAACGGTCCGTGCCATCAGAAGAAAAAGCCCTTTCACGACGATTGAGGTATTGCCTTCAGACATGGGCGGTGTGTACGATAACCTGAAAATGCTTATGGATGCCCGGCCGGATATTCTTAACCATAACATCGAAACAGTTGAGCGCCTGACTCCAAGAGTAAGAGCTCGTGCAAAATATAAGCGCTCTCTTGAATTTTTAAAGCGTGCAAAAGAGATGCAGCCAGATATCCCTACAAAATCCAGCTTAATGATCGGGCTTGGCGAAACAAAAGAGGAAATAATTGCAGTAATGGAAGACCTGCGTGCTCATGATGTTGACATTATGACAATAGGGCAGTATCTGCAGCCATCCAAGAAACATCTTAAGGTTTTGAAATACTATTCACCTGAAGAATTCCAGGAGCTGAAGGACATTGCCATGAGCAAAGGCTTCAGCCATTGTGAAGCAGGTCCTCTTGTCCGCTCTTCCTACCATGCAGATGAGCAGGTAAATGCGGCAGCTAAACAAAAGCAGCTTATGGGAGAAAAGGAAATCCAGCAGGCATAAAATGAAAAAGAGTTCAGCGCCATCGCTGGACTCTTTTTTTAAAAAATAGCAAGTAAAGAACTTTAAACGTCGATTCTGTTTTGCGCAAGCAGCCTGCTTTCCCCTCAAGGTATCGGGGAGGATAGGCAAGGCGCTTCCGTTCTTCGTGGTTAACGGTTTCCTGCTTTTTTGACGGTTTCTCCAAGGTCATCTTTATCCATATCATCATTTCTTTCGCCTTGCATTTCACCGTTTTCATTTTCACTATCACTCATTCTTTCTCCTTGAGGAGAGTTAAGCATTTGTTTAATTAATTGGTTGATGCCATTTTCAGCATTTCGGCCATCGGAATCAACCGTTGCATAGTTTTCAACATTTTTTCTTAAGGATGTATCATCACTTACATAGACATGATACCATCTTGGAACAACAGACATGGCCATCTTTTTAACCTGATCAGCTGTCTGATTGCGATTTTTGGTGTCAGTGTTATATACGATCAGGACTTCTTCGTCGGTAACAAGTGTGGAGATATCATCCACATTCGGCACTTCAGTACAATATTTCCCAATAATATCTGCCACCTGCTCACGGTCGATAGCAGCATAATGGTCCGCTGAAACGTTGTCTCCCATGATTGGGCTTTTTTGATGGCGGACATATCCAAAGTCTTCGCTGACATTGTTTCGGCCATTTCGGCCGTTGCCCATATCTCTATTATACAAATCGGCACGCTGGTCATTTACATTTATTGTGTGACCGGTTTCTTCATAAATATCTTCTTTTGCGGCATTGTTTTGACAGGCAGTCAATGCAGCCATACCGCTTATACCAATAATAATTAGTGATTTTTTCACTATAGACACCTCCTCATCTATAGAATTGCCACAGCTGAATTTTTTTCTCTTAGTAATTGATGGGGAATCAGTTATAATTTAATTAGGACAATTCATTGGTTTGTTTTCATATCCTGTTATTTCCAATATAATATTTGTACATATGCTCTTAAGAAGAGGTGAAAAAATGGTTTGCATTAATAATGTTTGTTATGAATTAATTCAAGAAGAACGGAATGGTTTCAATGAGGAAGCATTTCGGGGTAGATATAGCGAAATTTTATCCAGATATGACTATATTGTTGGGGACTGGGGATATGGACAGCTTCGTCTCCGCGGTTTTTTCGATGATCAGAACCAGAAGGCTTCATTTGATACAAAAATCAGCACACTTACAGAATATCTATATGAATTCTGTAATTTCGGATGTGCCTATTTTGTTGTGAAAAAAGTGAAAAGCTAAAAAAGGGCTGGGGGAAACCCTGCCCTTTTTTGAAATACTGTCCGGCTCCAGCGCCTGCCCCCTTGAGTGTGCTTGCGCTTTTTTTAAGTCTCTGTATATGGCGGCTCTTCGTTTTTATCAGGGTCATCATGCGGCGGGTGCGCCCCTGGCATTTGCCGCGGCAAGTTTTGGTGAAGGGACTTAAATTCATAATTGAAGGCGCTGTAATAGCGCTGGCCCTCTCGCCATGGGGTGCTTTTGTTCTCTACCGGCTCATCCGCATTTCTGGGAGAGCCATAGGCACCTTCAGGCAAGTCCTCGGGAATAAGGAAATTCCTTTGCGTTTCCACATTTGAGAAATCGGTGTATGTGCGTCTTTCTTTATCGTCCATGCTATCACTCCTTAGGAAGTTATATGAGCAGGGTCTTTAAAGAAGAAAAAGGAGAACCCACCAAAATAGGTTCCCCCTTAGTATCTGTTTATTATCGTATATTAAACGATTTCCATTAGAAATGACTTAAGCTCCTCTGCATCTTCCTCCGAAAGCTGAAAGACATGCTCGAGATAGCCTTCTTCCTTTAAATCATCTTCTCCAATAATGGCGAATCTGCTTCCCTGGATATCAAGGACCAATTGTTTGCCGTAATAGCGATCGGAACGAACAATAGCCAAATCGAATCGCTGGTTTTCTCCCATAAAGCTGACGAATCTGGTTTTTGTATCTTCAAGATCATCATATAAGAAAAAGCGTTCTGCCAAATATAACACTCCTTAGTTGTTTTATATCCAATTATAGCATGTCCTTAGCAGGTTTATGTCCGCAGGTGATGATTCTTTTTTCTCTTTTCACCCTTGAATGGGTGCGAGTGCAGCTGGATTGATAATTTTTTCTACCAAAGGAATAAATACTCAATTCAAAATATTGTGATACAATAGCTGGTAGGGTAGCATAGTAATAAAGGCTTAATAGGCAATTTAAAAATAAAGCTGGCACCTGAGAGGAATGAAAGGTATGGTCCACCATTACATAAAGAGATTTAATCCGATTGGAAATTGGGGCAAACTTATGCTTCCTTTAAATAAGATAAAGTATTTCCCTCCCCAATTCATTATTCGTGACCCGGTTGCAGAAGGAGTAAATCTGGCGCTGAAACAAGGTTTTGAAGTGGCCGTAGCTGTTTTTAATTTTAGAAATTGGCAAGACCTGTCCGAACAGCTGGGTGAGCTTTCTTTCAGAAAGTTTATAAAAAACATCAAGAAAATATTTCTGGCTGTCATTCAGCGGGAACTTGAAGATAATCAAATTATTATCCTTCATGATCATTATAGCGATGGCCTTGCCTTAATATTGAAAGTGGACCATAGCAGGGATTGTGTGACAGAGATTGATCAAACACTGAAAAAAATTGTCAGGGAAGCTGAAAACTACATAAATATTGATACACCTCATATAAAGCAGGTTATTGATGCGGGATATATGTTTGTTGAAAAGAAGCATCATTCGTCTGTTCAGGAAGCAATTTACAAAGCCCATCAGCATGCTCTCGCAATGGCCGAAAAAAGGGCAAGATCCGAGTTTAATGAAATGATGTACAAAATGAATAAGATTATAGCTAAAAAGGATATCAAAATGCTGGCACAGCCCATTATTAATGTGGCTACAGGCGAGGTGAAGGCATGGGAAATGCTTACACGAGGCCCGCACGGCACTTCCCTGGAAAGCCCTCTTCAGCTTTTTAGCATTGCGCGGCAGACGGGCAGTCTTTATGATCTGGAGCTTATCGTATTTGAGAAAACACTCGAACAAATAACCAAGACAGGCTGCACCCAGGATATATTTATTAACTTCACCCCGATTACAATGGGGAATGAAAGGTTTGTCAGGGACGTAAAGAAAATGCTCACAGGCTATAAAAATATCCCCCCTGAGCAGATCACACTTGAAATTACTGAACGTGATCCCATTGAAGGTATTGAAAACTTTATATACAATATAAAGGTATTAAGAACATTAGGATTTCGGGTGGCTGTGGATGACACGGGTGCAGGTTATGCCAGTTTAAATTCCATAAGTGAGATTATGCCGGATATTATAAAAATCGACCGTTCCGTCATTAAAGGCATTGATACGAACAGAGTAAAAGAATCCATGCTGAAGGGTCTTCTTTTAGTGGCGAAAGAAGCGGGTTCACTGGTGGTTGCCGAGGGAATTGAAAGTGAAGGGGAGGCTTCGGTTCTATTCAGAAACAACGTCGATTTAGCTCAGGGATATTTCTACGCTCGGCCGGATACTTTAACCAAGAGCCTGAAATCTTCATAGGAGGAAGGAAGCATTATGTATTTCGTAGACAGGGAAAAGATCGAAGACACACTTAGTTATCTGGAACAGCAAATCTCCCTTTTTGAAGAAGTGAAAGAGTGGACATCCCCTATTGAAAAGGCAGCCTTGGAACGGATTGCCCAAATTATGATCGAAGCTGTCCTTGATACTGGAAATACGATGATTGACGGCTTTATCATGAGGGATCCAGGCAGCTACGATGATATCGTGGATATTCTTGACGACGAAAAAGTAATCAGCAAAGAAATGAGCAATAGCTTTAAACAGTTCATTACATATCGTAAAATGCTCGTCCAAAATTACACAGATGTCAATCATGAGGGGCTAATAACAGCTATAAACAGTCATATGCCCATGATTAAAGAGTTTCCGGGCAGGGTCAGGGAGTATTTAATAAATGAGCTGGGACCGGTTTCTGCTTTTAAACCTCAATAAAGATCGGAGAAATCCGATCTTTTTCTCTATGGAGCATATTAGCTTGAATAAAGAGAAGGGCGGTGAATGTCATGCATGTTGGAGAAAATTCAACAAAAGAAGTTATTTTGAGATTAATCAAAACAACGGGGAAACTTTCCATACTGGAAATGGCCAAAGAGCTGAGAATATCAGAAATGGCCGTCAGAAAACATATTCAGACTCTTGAAAAAGATGGTTTTATTACATCTGACATCCAGAGGCAAACTAAAGGGCGCCCTTCAAAGCTTTATCAGCTAACTGTAAAAGGCGAAGATCTGTTTCCGAAAAAATACAAGCAGTTAAGTGTTGAATTATTAACAGAACTAAAAAGCATGGGGCAGGGCCATTTAATTACAGAGTTGTTTTCCAGAAGAAAAAACCGCCTTGTAAAGCAGTATGAGATTCAGACAGCCGGGAAACCTTTTTCAGAAAAGCTTCAAGTTCTTGAGGACCTCCTCCTGCTTGAAGGCTTTATGCCGGAAGTGCGAATAGAGGAAGGCCAAGTTCATCTTAAAGAGTTTAATTGTCCATATATTGAAACAGCAGAAGAATTTAAACAAATCTGCAGGTCTGAAAAAGAGTTTATCAAAGATTTTCTTTCTGCTGATCATGTTGATATAAAATCGTGTATGGCTGCCGGTGATGGGTGCTGTCATTATATAATAAAGCAAAATTAAGCGAGGGCTCCTATTCAAGGAGTTTTTTTGCGGGAATTACTGTCTTATTTATCCCTTCAATCGTGAAAAATTGCACAATGCACCACGTTCCTTTAAGATAGCTTTTATGGGCGATAGTTCAGTTGAAAAATAGGGATATTAAAAGCATAAATCATTTGGGAGTGATGGCTGTGAAAAAATATAAAGGATACTTAATCGATTTAGATGGCACCATGTATCGAGGGACTGAGCTGATCAGTGAGGCAGCTGATTTTGTCAATAAGCTTCGGGAACTGGATTTGCCATATTTGTTTGTAACGAATAATTCCTCTAGAACACCAGCCCAGGTGGCGGATAAGCTTGTGAAGTTTGGCATCCCTGCCGAAGAGGGTCAGGTTTTTACTACGAGCATGGCCACCGCTAACTACATATATGAACAGCAAAAAGATGCTTCTGTATATGTGATCGGAGAGGAAGGAATACGGGAAGCACTGGCTGAAAAGGGGCTAAGCTTTGCTGAGGAGCATGCGGATTACGTTGTGGTGGGGATTGACCGCTCGATTAACTATGAAAAGCTATCCATCGCCTGTCTGGCTGTCCGGAATGGAGCAGTATTCATTTCCACAAATGGTGACATTGCCATTCCAACAGAAAGAGGGCTGCTGCCGGGTAATGGGTCACTAACCTCTGTCATCACAGTATCGACACAAACACAGCCTGTATTTATCGGAAAGCCGGAATCGATTATCATGGAGCAGGCTTTAAAGGTGCTGGGAACAGCTAAGGAAGAAACTCTGATGGTTGGAGATAACTATGATACGGATATTTTAGCAGGAATGAATGCAGGTATGGACACCTTGCTTGTCCATACGGGTGTAACAACGAAAGAGTTATTGAAGGGGTATGAGAAAAAGCCTGAGTTTGTGCTCGAATCATTAGCGGATTGGGACTTTAAGTAGAAAAAGGATGGAGAATAGCTCTCCATCCTTTTCTATTCCACATTTTCGGCACTGTGTGCCAGTCTGCTCGAAGCGGCTGCAGCGATAGCTCCTACAATATCATCGAGAAAGGTATGGCATCTTCCTGAACTTTTATCGTTCAGATCCTTCAGAATGCCAGGCTTCAATTTATCGATATATCCAAAATTGGTAAAACCGATGGAACCATATACGTTTACAATGGATAAGGCCAATACTTCATCCGCTCCGTATAATCCTTCATCAGTAGCGATAATCGACTGCAGCGGTTCTAAGAGCTTCTTTTCCTCGGCCAGCATATCAAGCTGAATGCCTGTTAAAATGGCGTTTTGGACTTCTCTTTTTGATAAAACACGCTCAACATTATAAATGCAATCTTTCATCTGTAAACTGGGGTGATATTTCTCTTGAAGGAAGAACACTAAATCAGCTATATCCTGAATTTCTACCCCTCTTTCATGGAGCCATTTACGTGCTGTCTGCTCTGTAACGTTAACTGCTTTTTTTTCTTCATTCATTGGCTTCACCTTTTCTGGTTATTAAATAATTGCGGGAAAGTCCTGGCCTAACGTAAGGTCCTGTGGTTATGCACTTTTAGATTCTTTTCACTATGTATATACCCTTTTTTTATCAAATATGCCCGCTGCAGCTGAAACGGAAAAATTTCATTTCCTATATCATTTCCATGGTACATAGTCTTATCCAAGAAAACAACAAGTTTTAAAGTCTTCTATCATATATATCCCATAAGGATCACTCCAAAATGAGGTGGTATAATGTTTAGAACACTTTTGAAAGAACAATTTGGCATAGAAGCTGAGGATACGATGAGAATTGGAAAATATGATGCGTGCCGAAAGCAGGGACAGCTCTATTTGCTTGTGCCTGCGGGTCATACAGATAAAGAGGAACTCGAAGAATTGGACCTAATGGCTGAACACCTTTCCAATAACGGGGATAGGAACATAAGCACTTTTTTGAAAACGAAGGAAGGCAAACAGTCAATTGAGTGGAACGATAGCCGTTTTTGCATTCTTGTTAATCGGCATACACTGAGCAGAAAACAAAATCAGTTTGGGCGCAAGCTGGCAAAGTTCCATTACAGGGGCAGGAGCATTTCTTTTCCAGTGAAAAAAACGAGCAGAATCGGTCAGTGGAAACAGCTTTGGGAACAGAGGCTGGACCAAATGGAAAAGGTGTGGAATGAGATGCTTTTCCAAAAACCTGAAAATGATTTTGAGAGAATGTTTTTAGAGTCGTTTCCATACTATATGGGGCTGGCTGAAAATTCGATTCAGTATCTTGTGGATACAGAGCTTGATGACGAACCCGAAATGGCAGACAGCGGAACCGTTTGTCATATAAGACTAACATCGGCCACCTGGGGCGACAGTTATTATATGAAAAATCCATTTGACTGGGTATTCGACCATTCATCCAGAGATTTGGCGGAATGGACGCGAGAAAAATACTTCCATAATATCAAAACGTATCAGCCGGATCTCCGCCAATTTTTATCGGAATATCAAAGTGTAGGGCCATTATCCTCCTTCTCATGGCGGCTATACTACGCACGTCTATTGTTTCCTCTCCATTATTTTGAAACAGTAGAAAATTATTATGGCGCAGATTCTGAACAGCAGAAGCTAGTGCTTCAGGAGCGCCTGCAGAAGTATCTCTGGCAATCTGATGACCATGAGCGTTTCCTGGGGGGATTTTTTGAATTTGCCGAGGTTCCCATCAAAAAACTCAGGATACCTCTGGTGAATTGGATTAAGAGATGAAAAAAGGCAGGGAAATACCTCTTTCTTGGCGAAAGGAACATAAAGCTGAGAATGTAAAGAGGGGATATTATTATGAAACCATACGTATTTATCAGCAGGAAGCTGCCTGAAGATGTTATTGCCATTTTAAAAGAAAAGTACACAGTTGAAATGTGGGATCGGGAAGATGTGCCGGTTCCTTACGATGTATTCATACAAGAGGCGAGAAAAGCAGATGCCCTTTTAACTATGCTATCAGAGCCGGTGAATGAAGAGGTTCTGAAAACAGGAGGGAAGCTGAAGATCATAGCCAACATGGCTGTAGGCTATGATAATGTGGATGTTGAGACAGCAAAAAGACTCGGAATCACGGTGACCAATACGCCAGAGGTATTAAATGATTCAACTGCCGACCTGACCTTTGCACTTGTGCTCGCTGCAGCCCGCAGAATGGTGGAGGCTGCTGAGTTTGTGAAGAAGGGCAATTGGAAGAGCTGGAGTCCGCTGCTTTTGGCAGGTATTGATGTGCATCATAAAACAATCGGTATTGTGGGAATGGGGAATATCGGGAAAACAGTTGCAAAGCGTGCCGCAGGATTTGATATGGAGATTCTATATCACAACCGCACGAGGAAACCGGATGCGGAACAGGAACTGGGAGCCCAATATGTCAGCTTTGATGAATTGCTTGAACGCTCAGATTTCGTTGTCTGCCTGACGCCTTTGACAGAAGAAACAAGAAATTTATTTAACCGGAACGCATTCCAGAAGATGAAAGACAAGGCTATTTTTGTGAATGCCTCCAGAGGACCGGTTGTAAATGAACAAGATTTATATGAAGCATTGGAGGCTGGAGAGATTGCCGCTGCAGGTTTGGATGTTTTTGCGGAGGAGCCAATTGGTGCAGAGCACCCGCTGTTGGGGCTGAAGAATGTGGTAGCTATTCCACATATAGGTAGTGCCAGCATAGAAACGCGCTATGCCATGATGAAGCTGTGTGTGGAAAACATTGATCTCGTCCTTTCAGAAAAGAAACCGAAGACACAAGTCAAATAAAAGTGATGAAGGCACCCAAAGCAGGGTGCCTTTATTGATAGATAAAAAAATTTAAAAAAATTAAAGCGCAATAAAACAGTATGTTAAGCGCTTCCAAGTACTATTTTCGGAAAATTGCCTATTGTAAAAATGCCGCTTGCCCCCTATAATGTCTACTATACAAATACAAATGTACTTACATAGTGAACACTAAAGGGGGAGCTAGCGTGGAATCAATCTCAATCGGTTTATTAGGATTAGGAACAGTTGGATCGGGTGTAGTGCAAATCATTGAGAAACACCAGGATAAGCTCATGCACCAAGTCGGCTGTCCGGTTGTTGTAAAGAGAGTTCTTGTTAAAGATGCAGATAAAGAAAGAGCAGTTAAAGTGGACAGGAATTTGCTGACACTAAATCCTGAAGATATTATTAATGATGCTGATATAGATGTAGTAATTGAAGTAATGGGCGGCATAGAGGAAACAAGAGATCATTTAAAGAAAGCTTTGGATAATGGCAAGCATGTGGTGACGGCAAATAAGGATCTAATGGCTGTTTATGGACCTGAATTGCTGGCTGCTGCAGCGCAAAACGGATGTGATCTCTTTTATGAGGCAAGTGTGGCCGGCGGCATTCCAATTTTAAGAGGGCTGGTAGATGGATTAGCTTCAGACAGAATTACAAAAATGATGGGAATTGTGAATGGGACAACGAACTTTATTTTGACAAAGATGAGCAAGAATGGGAGCGCTTATGAGGAAGTTCTAAAAGAAGCCCAAGAGCTGGGATATGCGGAAAGCGATCCGACTGCAGATGTGGAGGGCCTTGATGCAGCAAGGAAAATGGCGATCCTGTCAACACTTGGTTTTTCCATGAATATTGACCTTGATGATGTAAAGGTTAAAGGCATTACAGAGATTACAGAAGAGGATCTGCAGTACGGCAATCAGCTTGGCTACACCATGAAGCTGATCGGGATTGCCCATCGGGAGGGGGAGAAGGTGGAAGTAAGTGTCCAGCCGACTCTGCTGTCCGAGTCTCACCCGCTTGCATCAGTTCAGGATGAATACAATGCTGTATATGTCTACGGTGAAGCGGTAGGGGAAACGATGTTCTACGGACCCGGGGCGGGCAGTCTGCCTACAGCTACAGCTGTGGTATCGGATCTTGTTGGTGTCATGAAAAATATGCGTCTTGGCGTAAATGGAAAAAGCGCGGTAGCACCTCAATATGATAAGAAATTAAAAGGTGCAGATGAGATATATTCGAAGTATTTTCTAAGATTGCATGTAAAAGATGAGGTAGGGACTTTTGCCAACATCACATCCATTTTTTCTGATCATCATGTCAGCTTCGAAAAAATCCTGCAGCTTCCTTTAAAAGAAAAAGGGCTTGCTGAAATTGTGCTGGTTACCCACCAGGCATCTTTAAAGGATTATGAAGATATTTTAGTAAGTTTAAGAGATTTGCCGGCAGTCCAAACAATCAAAAGTTCGTATCGTGTGGAAGGGAGCGCCAGAGTATGAGATGGGAAGGCCTTATAAAAACTTATAAAGATTTTTTGCCTGTTAATGAAAATACACCAATGCTTACTTTAAATGAGGGCAACACTCCCCTGATCAGGCTGGATAAACTCTCGAGGGACTGGGGGATTGACCTCTATGTGAAAACGGAAGGAGCAAATCCAACAGGTTCATTTAAAGACAGAGGCATGGTTATGGCTGTTGCAAAGGCAAAAGAAGAAGGTAGTGACGCCATCATCTGTGCCTCCACCGGCAATACCTCTGCAGCAGCGGCTGCATATGCAGCCAGAGCCGGCATGAGATGTGTGGTTGTCATTCCTGAAGGGAAAATCGCCATGGGAAAGCTGGCGCAGGCTGTTATGTATGGGGCCGAAGTTGTATCTATTGAAGGTAATTTTGACCAGGCACTGGCAATGGTGCGGAAGATAAGCGAAACAGAACCTATTACTCTCGTAAACTCTGTTAATCCGTATCGTCTTGAGGGCCAAAAGACAGCGGCCTTTGAAATCTGCGACCAGCTTGGAGGCGCTCCGGATATCCTTGCTCTTCCTGTGGGCAATGCAGGCAATATTTCTGCCTATTGGAAAGGGTTTAAGGAATACAATGAAGCAAGGAGTACAGGACTTCCGAAAATGCATGGAGTACAGGCTGAAGGTGCAGCGGCCATTGTGCATAACCGTGTGTTTGAAAATCCCGAAACGATTGCTACAGCCATCCGAATCGGAAATCCTGCGAGCTGGCACTTGGCCAATGCAGCGCTGGCTGAATCGAATGGTAAAATTGATGAAGTCAGCGACGAAGAGATTCTATGCATGTATCGTAAACTTGCTTCATCTGAAGGGATTTTTGCTGAGCCAGCTTCATGTGCTTCGCTTGCGGGTGTATACAAACAGCTGCGCAATGGAGAGATTCCTCATCAAACAAAGGTTGTGGCCATCCTGACTGGTAACGGACTGAAGGATCCTAATACAGCCATTGATTGCAGTCCTGTTAAACCAGTTTCACTGCCTAATGATGAAAAAGCAGTAGCAGATCATATCAGAGGAGCCGTTCACATATGAGCGAAGGTGAAATGGTTCTCATCAAAGTACCGGGCAGCACGGCAAATCTCGGACCTGGCTTCGACTCGATTGGCCTCGCGTTAAATTTGTATTTGACGCTTGAAGCCGAGAAGTCAGATAAGTTTGAAATGGTTCCTTTATCAGAGCCGCTAAGCATCTACCCTTCAGATGAATCGAACTTTATTTTTCAAGTTGCAATGGATACCGCAAAGAAATATGGAAAAGAGCTTCCAGGATGTAAAGCTAGGATTTCAAGTGATATTCCCTTAACGCGCGGACTTGGATCAAGCGCTGCAGCCATTGTAGCGGGAATTGAATTGGCTGACGCGCTTTGTGATCTTCAACTGAGCCAGTATGAAAAGCTTGAACTGTCATCACGAATGGAGGGGCATCCTGATAACGCGGGAGCTTCCCTTCTCGGAGGCCTTGTCATTGGCTGCATGTCAGAGGATGAGGTATCTGTTCAAAGCATTAAAGATATAAAATTTGATGTTATAGCAGTGGTGCCAAAAGAAGAGCTCCTTACAAAGGAATCAAGAGGCGTCCTGCCTGAAGAATGGTCTTTTAAAGAAGCCGTACAGGCTGGGGCAGTCGGCAATGTCATGGTAGCAGCTCTGCTTAGCGGGAATTATTCCCTGGCAGGCAAGATGATGAGTGCTGACTTATTCCACCATCCTTACCGAAAGAAAATGGTTCCTCATTTGGAGGTCATTGAAAAGGAAGCACCTCTTTTAGGAGCATTTGGAGTTGCCTTAAGCGGCGCTGGACCGGCAGTTCTTTGCCTTGCTGAATCAGAATGTGCTCCAGCAGTGACTGAAGGGCTTCAGCGGGTTCTCCCGGAAATGGAAATACTTTGCCTTAAAATTGATCAGGAAGGCAGCACTGTTTTAAAAAAAAGCCTAGCTGAGCTGGAAGTCGGCCATATAGTATAAATAAAAAAAGCGATGTCATGCCGACATCGCTTTTAATAAGGTAAAATTAAAATACTTGTTCTACTTCGACTACACCAGGTACTTCTTCTAAAAGAGCGCGCTCAATACCGGCTTTTAACGTAATCGTTGAACTTGGGCAGCTGCCGCATGCACCAAGAAGGCGCAATTTAACGATGCCATCTTCAACATCCACCAATTCACAGTCCCCGCCATCGCGAAGAAGGAATGGGCGCAATTTATCTAATACTTCCTGAACTTGTTCAGTCATAGTCGTTTGTTCTGCCATGTGAAATCGACTCCTTTCCATACATTTATTATAATCAAATCAGTCTTAAAAATCTATTCCAAGAGCGTAATTTCCACTCATTAGGAGAATATTTTATTAGGTTTGCTCTTTGTTAATGTTGTAAAATGAAGGTAAGACCAAGTTTTGCATAGGGGGAGAAAAGATTGAAAAAAGAAATTGAAATCACTGTGTATGGTGCGGAGCAGCTTTGTCCAAGCTGTGTGAATCTGCCATCATCCAAGGAGACATACGAATGGCTGGAGGCGGCAGTATCCCGCAAATTCGCCAATCAGGCTTTTAAAATCGTGTATGTTGACATTCATAATCCACCCGAAGAAGAGGCCAAAAAGGAGTTCGCCATGCGAGTGATAGAGGAAGATATGTTTTACCCTGTTGTTCTGATTGAGGATGAAATTGTCGGTGAGGGCAATCCGAAATTAAAAACAATCTATGCGGAAATGGAAAAGTACGGGTACCAGGCAGTTTAATAAAAAATGAGCATCGAAAGGGATGCTCATTTTTTATTTGGAAAGATTTTTTATATTAACAGTTGATTCTGCTGCGCTGGAGGTTAGATTTTATCGTTTTTTGACGGCAGTGATTAAACTTTTTGTTTTCTTCCGGAATTGTAGTTAAATTTTCTTCTCTCCAGCATTTATACAAGAATATTGGTCAGATTTTGATTTTATCGGTCAGTTTACCATAAATATCGGTCAGTTTTTTGATTTAATCGGTTACTTCCCTTCAAATCAAGTTTTCAGCTAAGTCATGGTGCAAATATGAATTAATCTCTATCGTTATCCGCTATTTGGGGTTAAAACGTAAAAAAAGAGCCCGCAATGGGCCCTCTTATCCATTATGGTATTTATACATCCATAAAATCCCTGATTTTAGCAGGCGGGCAACGCGTCCTGTGATAGGGCGTTCTGCGACTAGACCGAATCCGTGCTTTTTGCCCAGAGATCCAAGAACTCCTTTTAGCTTGATTACTGGCAATGTTTCAGGGAGTTCCTCACCTTTCCAGCGTTTCAATAGGATTTGAACAATTTGCTCTGCCTGCCCTTCAGCAAGCTGGGCACTTGGTGCATGGGGAAGGCTTGCACAATCCCCTACCACATAGACATGTTCATTTCCAGGGATATTGTGATGCTTCGTTAAAACTACGCGTCCTTGCTGATCCTTTTCCACATTCATCTCACGAACCACTTTGTTCGGCTGGATGCCTGCGGTCCATACGATGGCATCACAATGGATGGCTTCGTCATGATTATAAAGGGTTTTTTCTTCTACTTTAGTAATATTTGATTGGTTAATAATTTCTACATTATGTTCTATGAACCAACTTTCTACATACGTGCTTAATCTTTCAGAGAATGCGGACAGTATATGCTTCCCTCTATCGAACAATTTGACTTTCAAATCTGGACGGCTTTCATTTAATTCAGAAGCCAGTTCCACTCCGCTTAGTCCTGCACCGACAATTCCAACAACAGAGCCTGGCGGCAGATTATTTAAAGCTTCATACGTTCTGCGGGATTTTTCAATTGTTTGAATGCTATATGTGTGAATGTCGGCTCCTGGAACATTGTGGTACTTATCTTCGCATCCAAGGCCTATTATAATATCATCATATGATACAGGCTCTTCACCCTGAAGATATACCTTGTTTTCCTCGATGCTGATTTTTGTCACTTCACCGTATTTTATGGTCAATCTTTGATGTTCAGGGAAGGATACGCGCACATGCTGATCAGAAATGGTGCCTGCTGCAAGAGCGTAATATTCAGTTTTTAAACAATGATAAGGCACACGATCTATTAGTGTAATGGAGACCTCATCAGGAAGCTGATTGGGCAAAAGTCGGGCAAGCGCCCTCATACCGCCATAACCTCCGCCAAGTATCACAAGATTTTTCATAGTATATTTCCCCTTTATGTCCGTACTGTTTAATTTATCCGAACTCAAATAAACGTTAATTAGTTATCTTAAAAAAATAAATTAATGATATTAATAACCTCAAACCCATAAAAAGTATAACGAAATTGTGTCAAAATCACAACACATATCAGCAGAAAACTTGACAATAAACGACATGAAGTGGTAAATATGTGCACTTTTAAAGGCGAGAACGGAATCCAAATCTTGCAGAATTCAAATAAAAAAGGTAGCATTAACAGGGTAGAGAGGTGAAAGATGTGATTAAGCCAATCATCGAATTTTGCATCAGCAATTTGGCCAGCGGCTCTCAAAAAGCACTGGAAAAGCTGGAAAAGGATTATGACCTGGATGTCATAGAATATGGCTGTCTCGGGTATTGCGGCAAATGTGCAAGCACTCTTTTTGCGCTTGTGAACGGAGAAGTGGTTACTGGAGAAACGCCAGATGAACTGGTTGAAAATATATATCAATATCTGGATGAAAATCCAATGTTTTAATATAGAAAAGGAGCGATTAAATTTCGCTCCTTTTCTTGTTTCACGGCTCCATCACTTGCCCCTTCGAGAAGTCAGAGGCGGGTATGGTTCTGCTGCTTTCCTTAGTTGGCAGCAGCATCTTTTTGTGCCTGTCTCATCTCATACCATCGTTCTCTGGCCATTTCAATTAATTTAGGTTCAGTGGAGCGGCTTTGCAGTTCAATTACTTTCGAGTAGTATTTAACAGCCTGTTCGAACTGATATGTCCTTCTGGATAGCTCTCCGATCAGATAGAAAATCCTCGTTTCAGAAATGGATGATCCTTTAAAATCATCTGACATATAAGAGTCCGAATATTCTTTTAGAGCAAGTTTCAAAAATCGCTGTTCTTGATGATCATTCTTTATACTCCGGTAGAGCCAGGCAAGTCTGATATATAAACCAGCCATAATAATATGCTTCTCCCTTTTTAAAGTTCCGCAATAAATGGCAAGCTTATAGGTGTTGATGGCAGCAGTGATGGTGCGTTCCTGGCAATAATCCTGCGGTATCCAGGCACCCGCAACTTTAGAAATGATCATGTCCAGGGCTCCGGGCGGAAAATAAGGGGAGAAGTCCTCTGATTCTGAGTAGCCGCATTGCGGGCAAGTATTAATATAATATAAAAGAGGATTCATGCTTTCACCAGAATAATTTGGGCAAAAATCACTGTCATAATTAAATACTTTTACAAATCGGGAGCGGAGTTTTTTTGTGGTGAAACTCTTTTTGCAGACTCTGCATCCGCATTTTTTATCATAAGCAGGCTTTAATTGCTGCATAGAATGCCACCTCCGAAGATAACTATTATGACTATTGTACCATTTCCTGCTGGTTTCAGGGTGTAAAGAACTATTTATTAAGCATTGTTCAGAAAAAACAATAAAAAGAAAAAGTCTCTTAAGTTGAGCACATGCACTTTACTGTATATACTATGAATATAGAAGTATCCTTACATGGACAGGAGGGAATAACATGGAACAAATTGTGGATATAACAGAAGCTGCAGCTTTGCATATAAAAGAAATGATGAAACAAAATGAGGAAGAAGATGCATTCTTGCGTGTAGCCGTTAAAGGAGGCGGGTGCAGCGGACTTTCCTATGGAATGGGGTTTGCCCACGAAGTCGGGGAAGATGATATCCAGTCAGATCACTATGGTATCCAGGTTCTTGTCAGCAAGGAAGACGCCCCTATCTTAAAAGGCACAAAAATTGATTACAAACAATCCATGATGGGCGGCGGATTCACAATCGACAATCCCAATGCCATTGCATCCTGCGGATGTGGATCCTCTTTCCGTACCGCTTCAAATACAGGTACTCCGGAAGAGTGCTAAATACTGCATTTAAAGCTTCTAGACAGTTACTGAACTGATTTCGAATAGCTGCCTTAAAAAAGGACGGTCCCCAAAGGGGGCGTCCTTTTCATATTTTATTTGCCAAACATGGAAGAGCTGTGCATTGGCTGGACTTTCGCTTTTGGATCAATGTAGGATTTTGCGTGATTCACTGCAGTTGGTGCTTCACCGAAACCGCAGGCAATAAGCTTCACTTTTCCATCGTAGGTGCAGATGTCACCGGCAGCATAGATGCCTTCGATATTTGTTTCCATTCTTGAGTTAACAACAATGGAGTTCTTTTCAATTTCAAGACCCCATTCCTTAATAGGACCGAGGGAGGAAACGAAACCGTAGTTTACGATTACAGCATCAACATCAAATACCTCTTTTTCCTTTGAAGTAACACCTTCCAGGACGACTTGTTTGATTCCTTCGCTGTCACCGATAAGCTCAGCGGGCACATAAGGCGTTTTGATTTCGACTTTAGAGCTCTGCAGATTCTCTACACTGTGCTCATGCGCACGGAATTTATCGCGGCGGTGAACAATCGTTACTTGTTCAGCGATAGGCTCAAGCATTAATGCCCAGTCTACTGCAGAATCCCCGCCTCCGAAAACAACTGCTTTCTTGCCGGCGAATTGATTTAAATCATCAATGAAGTAATGAAGGTTCTTGCCTTCGTATTGAGCTGCGCTGTCAAGTTCAAGACGGCGAGGCTGGAACGCGCCATTGCCGGCAGTGATAATGATGGTTTTTGAGTAATGTACTTCTTTATTGGTTGTAAGCTTAAATGTTCCATCAGCTTGTTTCTCTAATTTTTCAACAGATTGTTCAAGTGATACAGTGGGCTCGAATTTAGCCATTTGTTCTTTAAGGTTATCAATTAATTCCTGGGCGCGGACTTTCGGGAAGCCGGCAACATCATATATGTATTTTTCAGGATAAAGAGCAGATAACTGTCCCCCAAGCTGGGGCAAGCTTTCAATAATCTTAACTGATGCTTGTCTCATGCCCCCGTAGAAAGCAGTGAATAAACCAGTTGGCCCCCCGCCAATGATGGTTATGTCATACACTTTTTGATCTTCTTTCATGCAATATCCCCCCACGTATGTATTGAAATTCCACTCTTTATTCTAACATAAATCGTTTAAAACCTCATCAATCGAGGTAAATATTATGAATAATGGGAAGATTTCAAATGAAACACTGAATTTAAAACACGTATATTCTTTTAAGTTATCCTGAGATTTTTAAGTTTTTCGTCTATTTTTTTAGGCTTGAAAAACTATATGAAGTAGAATAAGATGTAATGGAGGAATAATGTTAATATTTTATGACAATTTTGTTGAGTTTTTTTGAACTAATTCGTGAATAACATCACAAAGTTTTTTTATGTTTTTTGCTATAAAAAATATAAAGCAGTGGAAGATAAGAAAACATTAGAAAATACTTAAAAAAGGTGGAAGTGATACACTTGAGAAAGCCAAAGATTGTTATCCTCGGTGCAGGCTACGGAGGTTTGATGGTTGCAACCCGTTTGCAGAAATCTGTAGGAGCAAACGAAGCGGAAATCGTTTTAGTGAACAAGAATGACTACCATTATGAAACTACATGGCTGCATGAGGCATCAGCCGGAACACTTCATCACGATCGTGTACGCTATGATATAAAAGATGTTATTGACCGCAACAAAGTTGAATTCGTTCAGGGAGTTGCTCTCGAAATTAAAACAGAAGAAAAGAAAGTCATTTTGGAAAATGGCGAAATTGACTATGATTATCTAGTTGTTTCTCTAGGAGCTGAGCCGGAAACATTCGGTATTAAAGGGCTTAAGGAACATGCATTTTCTATTGTCAATGTTAATGCTGCGCGTCAGATTCGTGAGCATATTGAATATCAATTTGCTACTTACAATACAGACGCCGAGAAAAAAGACGAGCGCCTTACAATAGTTGTCGGCGGTGCAGGCTTCACGGGCATTGAATTCCTTGGAGAATTGGCAAACCGTGTTCCTGAGCTTTGCAAAGAGTATGATGTAGACTACCACAAAGTGAAAATCATTTGCGTGGAAGCAGCACCAATGGTTCTTCCTGGCTTCGATCCTGAGCTTGTTAATTACGCTGTATCTCACCTGGAGAAAAAAGGCGTACAATTCATGATTGGAACAGCTATTAAGGAAGCTACGCCTGAAGGCATCATCGTTGGTAAGGGCGAGGATGAAGTAGAAGAAATCAAAGCTGCAACTGTTGTCTGGGCTGCAGGTGTACGCGGAAATTCCATTATTGAAAATTCCGGCATTGAAGCAATGCGCGGCCGTGTAAAGGTTCAGCCTGATTTGCGTGCTCCTGGCCATGATAATCTGTTTATCATCGGTGACTGCTCATTAATCATCAATGAAGAAATTAACCGTCCATACCCTCCTACTGCACAAATTGCTATGCAGCAGGGTGAAGTATGTGCACGAAACATTACTGCATTAATCCGCAATAAAACTGAACTTGAAACATTTACTCCAGATATTAAAGGTACTGTATGTTCTCTTGGTGAACACGATGCGATCGGTGTTGCATTCGGCAAGAAAATGGTTGGTACTAAAGCTTCATTCATGAAGAAGATGATCGATAACCGTGCTCTTTACATGGTTGGCGGACCATCTCTTGTATTGAAAAAAGGTAAATTCAACGTTCTTTAATAAATCAGCTATCATTTATATAAGGGGATGGACTCTATAGTCTGTCCCTTTTTTATTGGAGATTTTTCGTGGTAGAATTTATGTAAAAGGGGGTTTTTGGATGGGAGTCGAACATAAAAGGGGAAAGGTCTGGCTGGCGGTTTCCGGGCTTGTTATTTCCGCGGATGGCAAATGGCTGGTCGTTAAAAAGAAATACGGAGGCCTTAAAGGCAAATGGTCTCTGCCGGCAGGGTTTGTGGAAACAGGCGAAACTGCTGATGAAGCAGCAGTTCGTGAAGTAGAAGAAGAGACGGGAATCAAATGTTCAGTGAAAGGCTTGCTTGGATTGCGTACAGGCGTCATCAAAGGGGAAGTCAGCGATAATATGGTTTTGTTTTTACTGGAGGCTGAACCTGGACAATCATTAAAAGTTCAGGAAAGTGAACTTTTTGACGTGCAGTATCGCGATCCGAAAGAGCTCGCCAATGATCCGGATGCATCAGTTCTATTAAAATACATATTAGACTCTTCTGATTCCTCTATAAAGCCTTTGATTAACGGCATTAATCCCGGAGATACTTTCGGATACACAGCATATAAATTATTTTTATAATTTTCTGAAATTTAGAGATAGAACGAGAAATTAGAAGCAAACAGTGCTTGTATGCGTTTCCAACGATAGTTTTTCATGAAATATGGAGCTTTTCATTTATTCATATCCTTGATATATTATCAGAAAATTCAGTTACGAAATTCAAAGGAGATGAACGAAATGACAGCTAAGAATTATGAAAATAAAGAGTGTATGTATTGTTCAGGGAAAGGGTATTTCCAATTATTGTTAGGTGGATCTGAAACTTGCAGCTGCTGTGGCGGTACAGGAAAGAAAAAGGAATAAACAAAAAACTTCGCGGAATGCGAAGTTTTTCTTTTCAAAGGAGAAAGCATAAATTCTGAAATTAGATAACTTTCCAGCGCAAGCAGCCTGCCCCCTCGAGGAGGCCCCCAGGATGGGGGTCATGCAGATGTTGCCACAGGACGTGGCGTTCTTAATCTGCGATCTTTTAGTGGGAAAGACGCTTCCGCTTTTCTTGTTGACTCCCCAATCCACATTAAAGTACACTAAATATTGATGTGCTAAGGGAGGAAACAAGTTCATGCAAATGACGATTTTCGTTTTGCCTATTTCGATGCTTCTATTTTTTGTGCTGTTTTTTGGGATAGGTTTTATATTAAATATGCTGTTAAGAATGTCTTGGATCATGGCCATTATTTATCCTATTATCGCCATCTTTATCATTGATAAAGTTCGTTTTATTGAATATTTTCAAAACCCGGGGGAATCGTTTTCCAGTCTTGGCGTTGAATTGTCCAGCCTCGCTCTGGCTGACATCCTCATATTAAGCAGCGGAATGGCAGGCGCCATCGTTGCTGGAATTACGATTAGGCTGCTCCGTAAAAAAGGATATCGGATGTTTTAAATTGGTTATGAAATCTCTGCTGAAGGCAGGGATTTTTTATTTTTTTTGATTAGTGTGATCAAATCGCCTAAGCCTATGGTATCACTGGCTTTAGCCTGTCTGAAAACGGATGCTCGGAGGCCGCCGCTCCCCTGAGTTATGAATATTTCTCTCGAAGATGGGAAATGAATAACTTTGGGAGGAGTGTAATAGATGAGCAAATTAAAAATATGGATGAAACGTTCGGTAATGTCAGCCTTATTTATTGGCGCGTTATTGACAACTTTCCATTCGATTTCCGGAGTGGATGCAAGATCAATTGTTCAGCTGCATCAAAGTGATGCTGAACAAGCTGACGAGGATGGAAATTCAAAGTTTGACCATACATTAAAATCGGTTGGCGTAGCATTTAAGTTTTTAAAGCAGGCAGTGAGTCTGGAGCCTAAGATTTCAGCAAGTGAAGTTGTGGCAAGTGAACAGCCGCCGACCCTGGAAGAATCGATTGACTGGTCACAGTATCAGAAACAACAAGTAATAGCTACTGGGTATACGGCATTTTACGAGTCGACAGGCAAAAATCCGGATCATCCGTCCTTTGGTATTACATACTCAGGTGTTAAAGTAAAAAGGGATTTATACTCTACCGTCGCAGCAGATTTGAATGTTTTTCCGATTGGAACGATATTGTTTATCCCTGATTATGGATATGGTGTTGTAGCCGATAAGGGCGGTGCCATTAAAGGGAATAAATTGGACCTTTATTATGAAACAGTGGATGATGTTTACAATAACTGGGGAAAGAAAACGCTCGATGTTTACATCGTTGAAATGGGCGATGGAACCCTGACGGAAGAAGAATTAAAGTTACTGAATGAAAATGAATCTATGCAGGTTTTTAGACAGCAATATATTAAATCTGAGAAAAAATAATTACGGAATGCAGGCAAATCCGCGAAACTAATCGGATTTGCCTCTTTATTTTTATAACATTGAAAATGACTGCGGATGAATTTTTTTAGCTAATTTGATAGCTCCTTCAATCAGGCGTGGTGATGGCCTGCAAAAAAGTTCTTCTTCCAGAATCAGGACTTTGTTCTGCTTAACTGCTTCCATTTCACTCCAGCCTGGACGTTTCAGAATAACTTCCGGATTTACCTTTTCTCTTCTGACACCGACCCACGCGAGACAGATATAATCAGGCTGGCGATTTAGGACATCTTCCCAATCAGTCTGTATACTTGCCAGCTCAACATCCCTGAATAAATTCGTTCCACCGGCAATTTCACTGATTTCCGTCAGCCAATTGACCTTGCCCGGTGTAAATACGGGCTTGGGCCACCATTCCCAATAGAGGCTAGGTTTTTTTTCAATCCTGCTTGAGATGAGCTTAAGTTCCTCTATTTTTGCAGCAAACTCTTTAGCAGCCAAAATGCCTCTTTCAGGCTTCCCAATTTTTTCAGCTGCAAAAACCAGGTCCTGTTCAATATCTGCCAGGCTTTGAGGATTTAAAACAATGTGGGGAATCTGCCTTTTTTCAAGCTCCGCTACATTCTTTTCCATGCCGGGTACACTAAGGGATGCGAGCACAAGATCAGGCTTCAATTCTTCCACTTTGTCCATATTAATAGACAAGTCAGGGCCAAGCCGGGGCAGCTTGGAGATTTGGCCGGGCCAATCCGAATAATCGTCCACCCCCGCGAGCATATCAGTAAAACCCAAGTATTCCACTAATTCCGTATTGCTTGGGCATAAGGAAAGGATTTTCACTTCAAATCACAACCTTCAGGAAAATAAATAATGAAGTCCTAAAGTTAATAGGATTCCAGTCAGGCCGCCAAATAGAACTTCTATCGGCTTATGGCCCAGCAGCTCCTTCAATTCTTTCTGTTTTTCTTGGTCTTCTTTCTTCTGCCATGTCTTTGCTTCTTCAACAAATTTATTGAAGTCGGCAACAAGCTGGTTTAATACAATCGCCTGTTCCCCAGCCTGGCGTCGCACTCCGGTAGCATCAAACATCGTGATAATGGCAAATACGGCTGAGACAGCGAATACAGCGGAGTCTATTCCAGTCTCTAGTGCCACTCCGGTTGAAAGGGCAGTTACTGCTGCTGAGTGTGAGCTGGGCATTCCGCCAGTACTTGTCAAAAGGGACCAATCCACTTTTCGGGTGGCAATAAATTGAATGGGTACTTTTACAAATTGGGCAAAGAAGATGGCTGCCAATGCAGACCATAAAGGGAAATTCGTCAATAATTCCATATGAGACCACCTCTTGAGTGTATGATACTCCCGCTGCAGCTTCAAATAGGCAGTTTACCGGAACTGCCGAAAGCTATACTAACTAATATTCTCCAACAGATTGTTCCTTCCTGCAAGCTGATCTATTTTAAGTTTTTGTTAATCGATGCTTTTTCTGAAAATAAGCTGTTGCTGTCATTGAAAACAAAAGAAGCCATTCAAAGGCATTTATGGCAGCTTCACTTTCAATTGGAATATCAATGGCGCTTCCGATAATCATCAATGCAGTTCCGGAAAAAAACCAGAACCAGCCCTGTTTGCGCCAAACAACAACAGATGCCGCCAGCAGCACAGCAGATACAATCAGCACCATAAGGGGAGGGCCTCCTGATGTCTCTGAATCTGAATAACTAAGAACGCCAAATTCCCATTTTGGTTCCAGATTAAGTCCGAATACTTCAGCAGCAAGTTCCAGAATAATTAATCCTGCTGTAAGCAAATAGGCCATCGATTTGGATGTGCCTGTTTTGGCCCATTCTAGATCTGCTTGTTTTAAAGTTTTCCAGGAGTAAAGGACAAGCAGTGGGGTGAAAAAAGCGTGTATCCAAAAACGGGCATAATTCAGATGCTTTAAAATATTGCCCTCCCCGATAAAACGGCCGGCAGCCAGAATAGCGTTATCGTAAATTAACCCGAGAAGAACAGGAAGCAGGAAAGCAGCACTAATGGAGCCATTGTCTTTTGCAGCACATAGCGCCCAGAAGAATAGCAGGATATATCCCGCTGCAAAGGCTGCAAATAATAGAGGATCCATATCATTCTCCTTTCTGTCTCTATTTTCTTTACCCAATAATTAAAGAATATACTTAAGGATTGTACATATAGGATAATCACTTTCGTTTTTGTTAAAATGAAAGTGATAGGAAGTTCTGAACATGGGGTGATTTCATGGAAGATTATCCTCTTGAATATTACGAATTCTTTGTCAGTTTCAATGAAGGTGACTATTACACATGCCATGATCTTCTTGAGGAAATATGGATGACTGACAAAGGCAATCTATTTTTGAAAGGCCTGCTGCAAATGAGTGTCAGCATCTATCATTATGAATACGGCAATGTCAAAGGAGCAAGGCTGATGATGCAGGCGGCACAGGAATACTTGCAGTCTTACCGGCCAAAACACTGGGGGATTAATCTTGAGCATGTGTATGGATTTATTGAAGAATGCCTCTCTATTTTTCCGGAAGATATCGATCGGATCCCATTTGAAATGATAGAAACTCTTCCTAAACTGCCGCAGCTGGTGCTATATTTGGAAGATTAGCAAGAGCAGAAACATCATAAAATTAGATAGTCGAAATAATTTAATATTTTCGATATAATAAGATGAAAAATATATTATGGGGGTGCGAGAATGTTTTCAGTAAAGAAAGAGTTTGACTTCTCAGCCGAACAGGAATGCCTGATTGTTGGTGTCTTCGATAAACCAGCCAGGTTTGAAGGTGTGCTGGCCCGTGCAGATGACCAATTTGACGGCCAGCTGACAGAACTGGTGAAAAGCGGGGATATTTCTGCCAAGAAAAAAGCCATTGCAAAAATACATACTTTTGGAAAAATCGGGCCTAAACGATTAATTACAGTCGGCCTAGGAAAAGAAAAAGAATTCAGCTTTGAAGAGTTGCGTGAAGCATTGGGCAGGGCATTCAAGGAAGTGAAATCGTCCAGGCTTCAAAATGCGGGTGTTTACCTTGATACATTTATTGGAGGAAATGTTGATGCGCTTGATGCAGCCCATGCAGCCAGCGAGGCGTTTGCTCTTTCCACCTATAAATTTGAAGATTACAAACAGAAGTCGAACGAACCCGAAAAGGAAGTTGAAAGTATTGCCGTTTTTTGTGAAGCCGCAGATGAGGAAGATGTAAAGGCCTCCCTTACTGTAGGGTATGCCCACGGGAAAGGAACGAACTCAGCCCGTACATTAGTTAACCTGCCAGGCAATATGCTGACTGCCACTGATCTGGCAAATTACTCTTCTGAACTGGCATGGAGATACGGATTTGAAGTGGAAATCCTTGAAAAAGAAGATATGCTTAAGCTTGGCATGGGTGCTCTTCTGGCAGTTAATCAGGGATCAGCAGAGCCTCCTAAGATGATTGTCATTAAATATCAGGGCAAGGAGGAATGGAAGGATGTCATCGGCCTGGTGGGCAAAGGAATTACCTTTGATACAGGAGGCTATTCCCTTAAGCCGAAAGACGGCATTGTCGGGATGAAAACCGACATGGGCGGTGCAGCCGCTGTGCTTGGCGCAATGGAAGTCATCGGCGAACTGAAGCCTGAACAAAATGTTGTCGCTGTTATTCCTTCTACAGATAATATGGTGAGCGGAACAGCTTTTAAGCCGGATGATATCATAACATCCATGAGCGGGAAAACCATTGAAGTCCTTAACACGGATGCAGAAGGGCGTTTGGCTCTTGCTGATGCGGTCACATATGCAAAGCATCATGGAGCAGATTACCTGGTGGATGTTGCAACTCTGACTGGCGGTGTCATCGTTGCACTGGGGGAAGAAACAACTGGTGCATTAACCAATAATGAAGAGTGGTTTGAGCAGGTGCTGGAAGCATCCTATGAAGCTGGCGAACCAATCTGGCGTCTGCCTCTTTTTGAAAAAGATAAAGAAAGAATCAGAAGCAGCAAGGTTGCGGACCTGAACAATTCGCCTGGACGTGCCGGCCATGCCATTATGGGCGGAGGATTTGTAGGTGAATTTGCCGAAAACACACCATGGGTGCATCTTGATATTGCAGGTACAGCCACAACAGCCAAAAGCCATGATCTTGGACCAGACGGCGCGACAGGCGTTATGGTGCGTACATTGGCACTGCTGGTTGAAAGGTTTGAAGCAAACTAACGATGAATTCAGAACTCCGGAGAAATCCGGAGTTTTTTTGCAGTTTTTTAGCTTGAATTCTCAATGGAACGGTGAAAATGAACTTTACCCGCCGGTTAACCTGAAATACCGGCCAAAACCCTCAATTTATCCGCCCAATTCCTAAAAAATACCGGCGAAAACAGCGTCTGGCGCAAACTCCCATTTTCGAATCTCCCCAAAATCATTGACACGAAAAGTGGAAGTATGATAGTTTAATACTTGTGTTTTAGTTCTCTACCAATTTAGCGGAGTAAAGTAATGGGATATAAGTACAGAAAGAGGGTATCATCATGAATGCAGTTATACTTGCAGTTTTGATTATGCTTGTTCTCAGCCTTTTGCGTGTCAATGTGGTTCTGGCCCTAGTGGCTGGAGCATTGGCAGGCGGGCTGGCAGGCGGTTTAAGCATAGATAAAACAATTGAAGTTTTTTCAAATGGGCTCGGCGGCAGTGCAGAGGTTGCATTAAGTTATGCGTTATTGGGCGGATTTGCCTTAGCCATTTCCGCAGCCGGACTTCCGAATCTATTAGTGGAATGGGTTCTGGCAAAGGTCGGAAAAGACGGGGAATCCAGAGGGAAAACCTTATCAAAGGCACTTATCATATTTTCTATTTTATTAATGTCTATTTTTTCTCAGAATCTGATTCCAATTCATATTGCGTTTATTCCGATATTAATTCCCCCTTTATTGAAGGTTATGAATGAGCTCGAAATGGACCGCCGGCTGATCGCATCTGTATTGACATTTGGTTTAACAGCTCCGTATATACTGCTTCCTGCGGGATTTGGCCAAATTTTCCACGGAATACTCGCGGAAAATATGGAGAATAGCGGATTGGCTGTGGAAATGGCAGACATCCCGAAAGCCATGCTTATTCCTGTAGCCGGCATGGCAGCTGGTCTTTTAGCTGCATTATTTGTTTACCGTAAAAAAAGGGATTATCGCCCATCAGAATTAATGGAGACGGAGAAAGGCAACTATTCAAAAAAGAGCATTATTTTTTCTCTCATTGCGATTGCAGCAGCTCTCATTGTACAGCTGCAGCTGGATTCAATGATCTTTGGGGCGCTGACAGGTATTTTAGTTATTTATATCAGCGGAGCTATCAAATGGAACGAGGCAGATCAGCTTTTAACAGAGGGCATGAAGATGATGGCATTTATTGGATTTGTTATGCTGGCTGCATTTGGATTTGCAGATGTTTTAAAAGAAACAGGCGATGTTGAAAGCCTTGTTGAACAGGCGGCAGGAATCATCGGTGATAATAAATCACTAGCTGCATTGCTTATGCTTCTTGTCGGCTTACTTGTTACAATGGGGATTGGATCTTCATTCTCAACCATCCCGATTATTGCAACCATATTTGTGCCGCTTGCACTAGAGGTTGGCTTCAGTCCGATGGCAACTATTGCTCTAGTAGGGACCGCCGCTGCTCTTGGAGATGCCGGTTCGCCTGCGTCAGATAGTACATTGGGGCCTACAGCAGGCTTGAATGCAGATGGACAGCACAATCACATATGGGATACTTGTGTGCCAACATTCCTTCACTACAACATTCCGCTCATCCTGTTTGGATGGCTGGCGGCAATTATCTTATAATTTTAAGCAGCTTCCATAAAGGGGGCTGCTTTCTCACTGCTTTTATCAGTTCGTAAACTAGGGTACGATAAAGGAAAAAGAACTGAGGTGGCTTCAGTGTATTTTGGGAAAATCAGAAAACCGGCCTCAAGCCGGGTACCGCCAAATCAAAATGTTACGACTGCCTTTCCTGTACTGCACTATGGAAATGTTCCGCATTATAAGGATATGCAGGAATGGAGTCTGCAGATATTTGGGGAAGTGGAAAAGGAATTATCCTTTTCGCATGAGGAGGTAATGAACCTTCCTCAGACACAGTACAAAAATGATATCCACTGTGTTACGGGCTGGTCAAAGCTTGATAACGTTTGGGAGGGAGTCTCCGCCGCTGAAATTGCCAGGCAGGCAGGTGTAAAAGAAACCGCACAATTTGTAATCCTCCATGCGGAAGAAGGTTGGACAACGAACCTCCCCATTAAAGATTTTTTAAAAAGCACAAGTCTGCTTGCCCATACCCATAACGGTGAGCTCCTGACTCCTGAACATGGGTTTCCACTAAGAGCCGTGATTCCGCATCTTTATTTTTGGAAAAGCGCAAAGTGGATTAGAGGCATCGAGTTTTCTGAAATTGACAAGCCTGGATTTTGGGAGAAAAACGGCTATCATAACTATGGTGACCCCTTCCGTGAGCAGCGATTCAGCTGGGATGATTAATCAGCATAAAGCGTTACATCACGTAACGCTTTATTGCCTTTTAAAACCCGAATAGCATAGTAAAAATATTTTTCTTTTTCAATTTCTTCCTGGGCTTCTCCTGATCAAAAACCAAAAGGGTGTCAGCGGGGATGCTTCGGCTTTTTACAGCAGTCCTGGCTTCAAGAACCTCAATCCGTTTGAGCAGGCGTGCATTCTCTTTTTGCAGCTCTTCTATTTCGCTGCGGTGCTGCAGCAGCTGATAGGAGACAACATCATCCGCTTTTCCGTTCAGCCGCTGTTCAAGCTCACTGATCTTCAAATATATTTTCTCCATGGCTGGTTCCGCTGTTTCTCCCTGAACCGTACCTTTTCTGGCCTTTTTGCCATTTACCGTAACGTCCTGCAATATAATCCCCTGGTTAAGCTGATCCTGCACCTGCTTAAGCAGGTTAATATCTTCTTCCGTAAATAAGTAATGGCCTAGTTCATTGCGTTCCGTCCGGAGTCCCAGTTGTTTAACCCATCGCTGAATAGTGCTTGGCGAAACTCCTAACAATTTGGCAGCAGCACTTGTGTTCATTCTGATCCCCTCCCGTTTTCACAATGGATTCTATCCGGATAACGGGAAGTCCTTCCAGGCTGACAAAACAAGTTTTCTTTCGGCAAAGATAGTGCGGATTTTACATTTTTTTATCATCCTGATTTACGGATTTTGAATTCATATATAGACATTTTTCTGTCATCCAGCCTATTGCGCCGCCAATTAGGGCGCCGCCTATTACATCAGAAGGGTAATGGTGGCCAGCCCAGATACGCGCGAAGCCTGTAAGGGCTGAAACCCACAGCAAAATACGACCTAAAAATCGATTGCCGTAAAAAATGACGATAGAGGCAGCAAATGACACCACTGTATGTTTGCTTGGAAAACTGGAATCTCTTTTGGCTGGGATCAATATGCCAATCTTGTTTTTTATGAAGGGGCGGGGCTTAAAATAACAAATTTTAATGATCTTGTTTACCAGGATAGCGATCAGGGAAGCTGCAGCCGCTTTTTTAGCGGCTGTTTTGGAGGGGCCTTTTGCCAGCCACATGCATCCCAGTACAAATAAAAATAAATACCTTGCCCTATTTGATAAAAGAATCATTAAAAAGTCCATGAAAGCAATACGTCCGGACAACCGGTTGATTGCCTTGAAAATCTTCATGTCCATTAGTAGTCTCCTTTGCTCTTGTCATTAGGCTTATTCCTGCTGTCAGGCTCTCTTTTGGGAGGGACTTCAAACTTTTGTTCATTATCTTATTATTTGCAAATCTGCACTTAAAAACACAATTTCAGTAAAGACATTAAAAAAATAAAACCATGCAGCAGCTGCATGGTTTTAAAAGCCTACACATAGAATAAATCTTTAAACACAAATGAAGCGAAACCCATATAGGCACTGATGGTATGGCCGCTTATAATATAATTTGGGTAATTCCAGAAAGTCATTAAGATACCTCCTTTAAACGTGAATCCCCTGCAGATGCAGGGGAATGGAATATTATATTTGTCCTGATCTTGATGACAGCCATTTGTCCATGTAGTCAGGAACTTTTCCTTCTGAAGTAAGGTTGGCATGTCCCCCCTGAAGCAGATGAAAAGTTTTATCAGCGCTTGACACGAGGTCCATGACCGGAAGAATCTGCTCTTTTGGAACAAGGCGATCATTATCCGAAGCAACAGCGAGTAAATTAGCTTTAATAGCACTGAGAACAGCCTTCTTATCACCGATGGTTAATGTGCCCTTCACAAGCTTATTTTCTTTTGCAAGATCATGATTGATTTGCTTCAGCGCTGCCCCGGCAAATGGAATATGGCCATTGGTCCAGGTGTTAAACCGTTTCCACCTGGATGCGTATGCTTCATCGTCGCCCCTCGCCAGCAGCGATAAATAAGGAGAGTAATAAACGGGTGAAGTAAATAGCCGCATACCAGATTTGATGGCAAAGGCGGGGATAAGTCCCCATGCATCAAAAATGGAATCCATGCTGCCTCCTCCATTCCGCAATTCTTCTGCCCATTTATCAAAGACAGGCACGGTGCTGAAATCAACTGGTGAGACAGACAATACTAAGTTTTTGACCGGCTCCTCCGCAATGGCCGCATAAATGGCTGTAAAAGTGCCGCCCAGGCAAAAGCCCATTACGGTTATTTCCTCTGCTCTGGCGTGATATAAAGCTCTTTTTACTCCCTTTTGGATGTATTCCGTAATATAGTCATTCATCGTAATGTCTTTATCCTCATAACCGGGAGTCCCGAAATCCAGCAGATAGACATCGTACCCGCTGTTAGCCAAAGCTTCGATTAAACTGCTTTGCGGCCCCAGATCTAAAATAAATGGCTGATTGACAAGCGAATAAACCAGGAACACCGGAATTCTGTATTTTTTACTGGAAGGGGCATAGTGCCAGAGCGTTGCCTTGTTTTTTTTCCAGACAGCAGTCCTGGGAGTTAAATGAATCTCCGGATCGGGCTGAACCATGGTCTTAAAGAATCCATGCAGTTTTTTGGAAGCGGTATGTTGTGCCATTTATTTTCCCGCGCTTTCACTGCTGCCAAGTGCTTTTTTTATTTCTTCTACTGATTGAGCCAATGCAATGACTTTTTCGTCAATCAGATCCATTTTTTCTTCAGCCTGCACAGTTAATTTTGCTGCGTTTGCCACGTCTGTCTTGGTAGGGAAATTAAGAGGGATGGATAGTGTCTCAATAGCTTCCTGGAGTTTTTTCATGCTTGCAGCGGTCACCTCGGAACGGGTGATCAGATTTTTAAATATTTCTTCCTTGTTAATAGAGTTCTGAATGGATTCGTTCAGTTCTCTTTCCACTTTTGTCCCTACCTTTTTTATTGCCTGTAATAGGGCTTCAGTATGGTTAATAGACATAAACATTCTCCTTTCTATGAAGTCAATCCAGGGAAATCAACGGACTTAGAGTGACACTGTCATTCCTCCATCTACGACTAGAACCTGCCCTGTCACGTAATCAGACGCTTTGGATGATAAGAAGACAGCAGCTCCTTTTAAGTCATGTTCACTTCCAAATCTTCCGGCAGGAATTTTTCCGAGAATAACTGAACTCGATTTTTCCAGGACCTTTGTTATTCTGGTAGGGAAGAAGCCGGGAGCAATAGCATTCACTTGAATGCCGGCAGGTGCTAATTTTACAGCTAAATCCTTCGTAAGTGCGATAACAGCTCCTTTACTTGTACTGTAGGCCACTGCATCAAGAAATGCGGAATGAGTACCCCTCAATCCATTTACTGAAGAAATATTGATGATTTTGCCGCTGCCCTGCTTCGTCATCACTTTTGCCGCAGCCTGTGAAAATAAAAACAGTCCCTTTAGATTCACATTCATGACTTTGTCCCATTTATCAGCAGGCAGTTCAAGAAATGGCGCAACCCAGGATGTTCCGCTATTATTAATGAGAATATCAATGCTTCCAAATGTCTCTAAGGTCTTGCTGATGACCATTTGAATGTCTTCCTCATTGGTTATGTCACATTCAATCGCCAGAGATTTAACTCCCTTTGCTTCAAGGCTTTTTCTTACATGCTCACATGCTTCAATGCTTCGTGAGCAGACGACAACATTTGCTCCTGCTTCCCCAAGTGCATTTGCCATTTGCTCGCCGAGTCCGCGGCCTCCTCCTGTTACAATTGCTGTTTTATTGCCTAAATGAAATAACTCGTTCAATTTCATCGTTATCCCTCCCTTAGTCTTTTTAAAAATCAATCCTTCTGAATAAAATAGACTTCGATATAGTATAGACAAGTTAACTCCATGTGGTGCTAAAATTGTATATTTGCCTTGTCCCAAAATGTATAAGGAAGATAAAAACAGAAAAGGCTGGATAATATAGAGGAGGGGGGCTTAAAAGGTGGAAAGGGAGCAAATAGAGGAGCTATTTGAAGATAGCGGATATCACGGTTTAAACAGCAAGCTTGCCTATAAAATCTGGTTGACCGGGGTATGGGATGAAGAGGATGAAGACAAAATTGAAGCTTTTATAGATGCTTATTCTTTTGAAGGAGAAGCAATATTAACTGACAATTTTCTCTATCACTATCGAATATTTGCCTATATTCACGATAAAAATGAAGGTTCGTTATTCCATCGGCAGATATTTTAGTATCACAGCTTAAAACCAAAAACAAACACAGATTCAGGACCTGTGTTTGTTTTACATATACAAAATAAGAAAGTATAAAACTTTGAACTTCGATAATTTTCTGGCTCCGGGCTCCGATAAGCGGGCGCCTGGGGCTTTTCTTATCAGCCAGCTTTCTTAAGCTGCTTATTTGCTGCTTTATAGTGGTTTTCAAAGAATTCATTAGTATCTTTAACAACCACTTTGCTTAAAAGGATTAATGCAATTAAGTTAGGAATCATCATTAATGCATTTGCCATGTCAGCGAAGGCCCAAACGGTAGTTAAGTTGGCAACCGCACCAATTCCAGTCGCAAAGATGTAAATGGCACGGTATCCCATTATTCCTTTTGTGCCAACCAGGTACTCAAAGCATTTTTCGCCGTATACATACCAGCCGACGATTGTTGAGAAACCGAAGAATATAACAGAGAATGCAACGATATATTCACCCGCTGTTCCAAGGACATGAGTAAAGGCTGCACTTGTTAATGCCCCGCCGTCAAGGCTGCCATCGTGCGCCACACCAGAGATCAATCCTCCTGTTGTATCCCAGAAGCCAGTCATGATAAGCACCAGTCCAGTCATCGTACAAACAACGATTGTCACAATAAATGTGCCAGTCATCGCAACAAGAGCCTGTTTTACAGGGTGGTCTGTCTTCGCGTTGCCTGCGATTAACGCTGCGGTACCAAGACCGGCTTCGTTAGAGAAAATACCCCTTGAAACACCATTCTTGATCGCTTCAGATACTACAACACCGACAAAACCGCCAGTCGCTGCAACCGGATTGAAGGCATAGTAGAAGATAGTCTGGAAACCAGGAATAATTTGATCATAATTAACAGCCAGAATAATTAAAGCACCGCCAATATAAAGAACCGCCATGACTGGTACAAAGAATCCAGCAACTGTACTAATACGCTGAATGCCTCCAAAAATGATTAAAGCAGCCAGTACAGCAAGAATGACACCTGTAATCCAATTATTAATTCCGAATGAAGTATCCATAACTGCTGCAATCGTATTCGATTGAACACTGTTTCCGATTCCAAGTGCTGCAAATGCTCCAAAGATTGCAAATGCAACTGCAAGCCATTTGAACTTTTTGCCAAGACCGCGTTCAACATAATACATTGGTCCGCTGGAGTACTCGCCATTTGCGTTCTTCACCCGGTATTTCATTGCCAGCAAGGCTTCGGCATATTTGGTTGCCATTCCCAGCAGGCCAACAATCCACATCCAGAAGATGGCCCCTGGTCCTCCAAGTGTAATCGCAGTGGCAACCCCGGCGATATTACCATTGCCAATTGTTGCTGCGAGGGCTGTCATAAGCGCCTTAAAGTTACTGACATCACCCTCATCATTAGATCCAGCCTGTCCTTCTCTGGTAAACCCTAATTTAAACGCATATATCAGCCTTCTGAATTGAAGGCCCTTCAGCATGAATGTTAAAAGAACACCAGTACCAAAAAGCAAAATCAAACTTGGTGTGCCCCAGAGCACCCCGTTAATTTTATTAAGCGTCTCAAGCATAAATTCCATCGCCTCCTATATGTTAACGCTTTCAATTGCTGTGAACAAAACTATTATTATATGCTTTTTTTGTGAACATGTCCTATTGTAAAATTATCTGAATATAACTTCAAGTCAAATGGGAGAAGTAAAACTATTAGCAATTTTTTAAAAAAGGAGGTCGGGCACCGAGCGAAATATGTCGAATGGCTTGATGGCTTTGGTAGAGTGCAGGTTGGGATTGAGGTATAATATAATAGGATAGAAAAAGTGAATTGGCGTTTAAAGGAGTTTTACGATTGGGTGATGATAAAATGGAAAAAGATCCGTTTAAGAGGGCATTTAGTGATCTGGAGGAATTGGTAGATAAGATTCGCGATGTCCTGGAATGCCCTGTTACAATAGAAGATGTTAACCATCGCCTGCTGGCCTACAGTACACATGATGACCAGACAGATACCGCGAGAATCGCAACAATCATCAGCAGAAAGGTTCCTGAAAAGGTGATCAATCGTTTATGGAAAGAACGTGTGATTCCTCAGCTGATGCAAAGCGGAGAACCACTTAGAATCCCTGAAATAAAGGAAATAGGGCTGGGAAATCGGGTAGCCATTTCCATACGCAATCATAATGAAGTATTAGGCTACATTTGGGCAGTCGAAGAAGAAGCCCTGTTAACAGAAAGCAAGCTGAACCTGCTAAAGCTTGCTGCAAAGTCTGCAAGGACGGAAATGCTGAGATTAAACGCCCAAAAGAAAAAAAGAGCTGAGGGATACCGGGATTTTTTCTGGGAACTGTTAACCGGCCATTTCCATACTCATGATGAAATCGCAGAAAGATTTGAGGACTTAAGCATTAAACCGCCAACGCCGTTTGCTGTACTTGTCTTTAGGTTTAAAGAAGAAGTTACCTCTAAAATAGAACAAAATATCATTTATCTGATCACGACGAGCCAAAAGGTTCATATAACCTTTCATGCAGCGATGGGAAATGAATTTATTATACTGGCTGCGCCGCCGGAACCTGCTCTTTCCGAAAATGCTTTTATAGACTTCATCCATTTTTTCATTGATCAAATGAAGACACGATTTAACATTGATCATATTAGCGGGGCAACTGGAACAACTTATCAGCACTATGAGAAAGTTGAAAAAAGCTATCAGGAGGCACTGCAGGTCCTGCGTCTTAAAGAACAATTTCCGGAAGAGATCCATCATGTCTATAGCTATCAGCAGCTTGGCATTTTCCGCTATCTTGATGCCATACTCGAAAAGAAACGGCTGGAACCATATGAGCATCCGGCTATCGAAAAGCTTAACAAATACGATCTTGAGCATCGGACCAATCTGCTCACTACTCTGGAAGCCTTCATTGATCATGACAGCAATGTGAATGAAACAGCTAAAAAGCTGCATATCCATATGAATACTTTGAATTATCGCTTAAAGAGGATAACCGATATCGGGGAAGTTGATTTGAAGAATACAAATACAAAACTTTCATTATATCTTGAACTTAAAATCCGGAGAATCGAAAAGAAGAGCCCCCATTTGTAGATTTTCACAAATGGAGGCTCTTTTATTTTACCGATTCAACAATGACAGCGCTTTATTAAAATTATTATACTGTCAATAGTAAATATCATATTTGATAGATTGAAAGGGGATTTTTCCATGATTATTGGAGTACCTAAAGAGATTAAAAATAACGAAAACCGTGTTGCTGCAACACCAGCAAGCGTTGACGCATTAGTAAAAGCCGGACATAAAGTATTTGTAGAAATCGATGCAGGAATTGGAAGCGGTTTCACAAATGAAGATTATACAGAAGTAGGAGCTGTTATCGTAGATACTGCTGCAGAGGCATGGGCTGCTGAAATGGTTATGAAGGTTAAAGAGCCTCTAGCTTCAGAGTATGGTTATTTCCGTGAAGGTTTGGTACTTTTCACATACCTTCACCTTGCAGCAGAGCCAGAGCTTGCAAAAGCATTAACTGAAAAAGGTGTTACAGCTATCGCCTATGAAACAGTAGAAGTAAACCGCACATTGCCTCTTCTTACTCCAATGAGTGAAGTTGCAGGACGCATGTCTGCTCAAATTGGAGCTCAATTCCTCCAGAAGACAAATGGCGGTATGGGTATTCTTCTGGCAGGTGTTCCAGGCGTTTCACGCGGAAAAGTTACCATCATTGGCGGCGGTGTAGTTGGAATCAACGCAGCGAAAATGGCAATCGGGCTTGGCGCACAAGTTACGATTATCGACTTAAGCCCGGAACGTCTGCGCCAGCTTGACGATATCTTCGGAAACAGCATCCAAACTTTAATGTCTAATCCTTTCAACATTGCACAAGCTGTTAAAGATGCTGACCTGGTAATTGGTGCGGTTCTAATCCCAGGAGCTAAAGCGCCTAAGCTTGTAACAGAAGAAATGATTAAGACAATGAAGCCTGGTTCAGTAGTAGTTGACGTGGCGATTGACCAGGGCGGTATTTTTGAAACAGTTGATCACATTACAACTCATGACAACCCAACTTACGATAAGCATGGCGTTGTTCACTATGCTGTTGCGAACATGCCTGGTGCCGTACCAAGAACATCTACAATTGCTCTTACAAACGTTACAATCAACTACGCGCTGCAGATTGCAAACAAAGGCGTTATTAAAGCTATTGAAGACAATGCAGCACTTAAGCTTGGCGTTAACGTTGTAAACGGCAGCATCACATACCCAGCGGTTGCGAAAGATCTTGGCTATGAGTATGTTTCTGTCGAAGATGCATTTGCTAAAGTAAAAGCAGCTAACTAATAGATCTTAAATCCCCTTGGCCAGAGGCTAAGGGGATTTTGTTTTATGCATAGTTGTTTCCGCTTATCTAGTGCTGTCTAGCTCCAGGCGCCATCGTCTCGAGGTCATAAGCTTGTCTAGTTTCGGCTCCTAGGGACTCGAGGTCATAAGCCGTTCCCTTCCAGAAGGAAAAAACCCCTTCTTTCAGGGACCGTCTTATGCTAGTCGTCCCTGGGCAGTCGCCTCAACATTTCTTCAATCCGTCCAAAAGGTTAAAGAACAACCTTTCAGCCGGCTCGTCTTATGCTTGAGGCCCGCAGGATGCGGGTCATGCAGACGTTGCCACAGGACGTGGCGGTTTTAGTCTGCGTTCCTTTTAAAGCGGGTGCCCGCTTTTCTAATGCTGTCTAGCTCCAGCGCCTACCCCCTCGAGGTCACAAGCCAATCCTCCCAAAAAGGCAAAAATCGCCTTTCCGAGAGGCTCATCTTGTGCTTGTCGGGGGTGAGCAAGGCGCTTCCGCTTTTCTAATGTTGTCTAGCTCCAGGCGCCATCGTCTCGAGGTCATAAGCTTGTCTAGTTTCGGCTCCTAGGGACTCGAGGTCATAAGCCGTTCCTTCCAGAAGGAAAAAACCCCTTCTTTCAGGGACCGTCTTATGCTAGTCGTCCCTGGGCAGTCTCCTCAACATTTCTTCAATCCGTCCAAAAGGTTAAAGAACAACCTTTCAGCCGGCTCGTCTTATGCTTGAGGCCCGCAGGATGCGGGTCATGCAGACGTTGCCACAGGACGTGGCGTTTTTAGTCTGCGTTCCTTGTTGAAAAGGGCGCCTTCCGCTTTTCTAGTAGCCCACTCAAAATGAGGACATCTGCATATTAAATAGAGAAGGCATTAAAAATTAAGGAGGTTACCCTGCATGTATTATTATAGAGGCCCATATAGAAACGGGGGCGAAAGGTTCTTCTTTTTAGGAGCTCCTTTTGTCGGCGGCCTGCTCGGCGGTTTCCTGGGAGGAGGGCTGGGAGCAGCATTATTTGCTCCACGTCCTTTTTATGGACCTCCGCCGCCATTCTATGGCCCGCCAGCTGCACCATATGCTCCCTATGGCGGAGGCGGATACCCTGGCTATGGACCATATGGAAACCCTTATTATCGCTAAACATGTAAAGCTCTCTTGATTGAGAGCTTTTTTATTAATGTTTACTTACAACCATCTCAGCTTTAGTGTCAGATCACAGCATTTCTGGGGATCCTCTTTATCCGATTCAAAGTGGAGGCTTAGCCCGTCAGGTGTATAGGACACCTTAGGAATTCGGGATATTCCTGTTGATTTTATCATTTTATCGACTGCATCTTTTTTTGACTGCTGAGCCGCTGACATCAGTTCATAAGAAAACTTTTTTGACTCTGCCATATTTACAAGCAATGTGCTGGCGTCTTTCATGAGGACTTCCATTTTTTTAGCGGAGCTCATGAACATTTGAGGATCGACAGCTGGAAAGGTTCTGTAGAGATGGACAGGATGATAATAAGACTGGCAGGCTTGCGGATAATTCCAGCAGGTTTGAAGCTGAGGGTTGTATCCAGGTTTTGGGTAGCGAAAATAATAATAGGGGTACATCCGGTTCTGCCCCTTTCGATTAATAATCAATGCACGCATTCCCAATATATGAAACGAAGGCTATTCCTATGAGAAAACAAAATGAAAATGCTTTCGCGAATAAATGCGGCTTGCACCCTGCATAGATAAAAAGGGGTTGCAGAAGGTGCATTAGAAAGGCAATTTTAATAAGGCTTGATATAATTAGAAAAGGGGTATAAGAACTGCATGAAGAATATATTAGTGTAATGAATATAAATAAGTGAGCACTGCTTACATAGATGGGAGGCCCCGGATGGAACTGGAACTGGTTTTGGAAATTATTGAGAATAACGGATATTTGGGGCTGTTTCTATGGCTTTGGGTAGGGGTCTTTATTTTTCCTGTGCCGAATGAATTAATCGTGATGACTGTTGGGCTTTCTGCCTCTTTAAAAACACTTCACCCTGTGCTTGCTTTCATTGTCATTTATCTTGGCATCCTGGCTGCATTGTCAACCTGTTATACAATCGGACGTTTGATTGGCCGGCCCTTGCTTAAATACTTCCATAAAAGTAAAAGGATGTCTAAAACCATTAATGCTTCTTTAAAACTAATGGAAAAGTATCATGCCTTTTCCCTCTCTTTCAGTTATTTTGTTCCGGGTATCAGAAATTTCCTCCCTTTCTTATACGGCTTCAGTAAATTGCCATTTAAAAAATTCGCTTTGTTTGCGTACAGCGGCGCACTAATATGGCTGTCTGTGACTTTCACGATTGGCTATGTATTTGGAGATCATATTGATGCCATCATCAAACATGAAAAAGAATTACTGCTTGGCCTTGCAGGCTTTGCATTGCTCCTCCTTATTTTTCGCTTTACCAGAAGAAAGCGGGGGAAGGATCAGGAAAAGCTGCATGATCAGGGGCTGGGACTTTAAAATAAAAAGGCAGCTCCCAGGCTGCCTTTTTTACTTAATACTGATTGCGGTGCTCTACCAGGTCGATGGCTCCAAGTACAATATGAGCGAGCCCGAAACCAACGATGGTATCTGATAACATGTTATTGGTTCTGCGGTTTTGTTTCATTGCATATCCAGCAGCAGTAACAGCGGTGCCGAGAACAGTTGGAATTAATCCTTCGCGAACGCGATTCATGACGGTCACCTCTTTTTTTATGATTGTCCTGCAGGACATAAATAGTTTGATCTTATATAATGAAGTATAGTATGACAACATTTTACATATGGAAAGGGGTTAGGGGAATGGAGTTGAAAGATACTTTAATCGAAACACTCGGAATGGAAATCGTGTCACTTGAAAAAGGCCGTGTAGTTGCTACTATGCCTGTTGATGAACGCACCCGCCAGCCGTTTGGCCTGCTGCATGGAGGGGCATCTGTCGCGCTTGCGGAAACTGTTGCAAGCATAGGAGCATTTGAGCTTTGTGACAAAGAAACGGAATCTGTTGCAGGGCTTGAGATCAATGCCAACCATATACGTGCTAAAAAGGATGGAATTGTGACGGCTGTCGCAACAGTGCTGCATCAGGGAAGAACCACAATGGTATGGGATATAAAAATATCGGATGAAAATAACAAGCTGATTTGCACATCCAGATGCACAATGGCCGTAATAAAAAGGAAATAAAATAAAAAAACCGCAAGAGGATTTCTTGCGGTTTTCCCATTTATTATTGTTCCTTGCTGCCTGCCTTTTTCATATGTGGTGCATCTTTTAAGTCATCCTGTACACTTTTATCCCATAGCTCTACACCAGAGTTATATGCGGCCCGGGCAATTAAATGCCCGGCTACAGGCGAAGTCAGGAAGATGAATATAATTCCGAGCAGCACTCTGGAATTGAAAAAGCCATCTTTAACATAAAAGAACAGCAGGGCTCCGAGGAGTATGGACATAACCCCCAGTGTAGCGGACTTTGATGCCGCATGGTTCCTGGTATAGATATCAGGAAGCCTGATAACACCATACGCTGCGACAAGGCTTAAAAAGGCTCCCAAAATAATCAGCACAATAATGATGATATTAGCGATCTCGTTCATTTTCGATAATAACCCCCTTCTCCAGATATTTAGAGAAGGCTACGGTCCCAATAAATGCAAGAATCCCTATCAGAAGGATAACCTCCACAAACGCACTTGTATTAAGGGCGATAGAAATCAATGCAACAATTGCAACAAGATTTATGCCAATAGCATCAAGTGCAACCACACGGTCTGGTGTGGTCGGCCCTTTAATCACTCTGTAAATCAAACCGATGGTGGCAGCCGAAATGATAAGGATGGCACTTAGAACAATAGTATTCAGCATTAACGGCTCACCTCCAAGATTGCTTTTTCAAACGAGTTCCTGATTGAATCAATGGTTTCCTCTGCATCTTCAATATCAATTGCATGAATGTAAAGAATCTTATTATCGGGGGAAACGTCTACAACCAATGTCCCCGGAGTCAGTGTGATCAAATTCGATAGCACTGTAATTTCCCAGTCCTTTTTCAGAACAGTGGGGTAGGCAAAAATGCCTGGACGCATATCAAGCTTGGGTCTTAACAATACTTTGAGCACACCGATGTTCGCTAAGATAAGCTCTTTGATGAAAAGGAACAAAAGATTGATTACCGCCACAACTCTTAATAGATAAAATCGTGATTCGAAAAATCTTCTGAAAGTAAAGATGATGAGCAGGCCAAAAAGGTATCCTTTAAGGAACGCAACCGGTTCGTATGATCCTGTTAAAAACATCCACATAAACCCAAGGAACACATTTAATAATATTTGAAATGCCATACTCAATACTCCTTTAAAACTGCTTCAATATATATTTCCGGATTTGCAAGAGTTTCAGCAGCCTGTGAGATATACGGATATACATACTCCGAGCCGGCTCCGTAGAAAACGGCAATGACAACAAGGATAACCGGGGCAATCATCATTTTGCCGACAGGTACTTTGTCTTCCCCTTTATAGGCGCGAGGTGTACCCCAAAAGCCATTAATGAAGACTTTCATGATTGAAAACAGCACAAGAAGACTGGACATTAAGACAATCCCTGCTCCCCAGTAATGTTCAGCTTCGAATCCGCCTTTAACAATTAGAAGCTTTCCAACAAATCCGCTTAACGGCGGGATTCCCGCAAGAGCAAGCGCTGCGATGAAAAAGGTCCAGCCCAGACCAGGATAGCGCTTGATCAACCCGCTTATCTTATGCAGGTTGCTTGTACCGGCTATCGCTATAACGATGCCGGCAAGTAAAAATAGAGCCGCCTTAATAATCATATCATGAATCAAATAGAAGATGGACCCGGTAAGGGAATCAGTCGTCATCGCTGATACTCCAAACAAAATTGCCCCTACAGCAATGATGATATTGTAGATGATAATTTTCTTAATATCCCAGTAGGCAATTGCTCCAATGACTCCGGCGATGATCGACATAATCGCCAAAAAGCTCAAGAGCTGATGGGTAAAGCCAGTATCATGATAAAAGAACAACGTATAGGTTCTGGTAATAGAGTAAACTCCGACTTTTGTCAGCAGCGCTCCGAATAAAGCCAAAACAGGAGCAGGCGGTGCATAGTAAGAGCCCGGCATCCAGAAATATAAAGGAAAAATGGCTCCTTTCAATCCAAATACGATTAAAAACAGCACAGCAATCACTGTAATGATTCCTGGGGGATTCCCTTGGCTGGCTTCGCTGATGCGGACGGATATATGCGCCATATTGAGTGTTCCAACAACGGAATAAAGATAGGCCACAGCTATAACAAATAGAGCGGAAGATATAACATTTACCAGGATATATTTAATGGACTCCCTAAGCTGTGCCTTCTTTCCTCCCAGTACAAGCAAAACATAGGAAGCCATCAGCATAACTTCGAAAAATACGAAAAGGTTGAAGATATCTCCTGTTGTAAAGGCACCGTTTACGCCAACAATTAAAAAGTTGAATGCAGCATAATAGTAAAACTTCTCTCTGGCTTCCCCAATGCTCCAAAATGAATAAATCAAGCATAGAAATGCTATTATACTGGTTGTCAGCACCAGCAGAGCTGACATCATGTCAGAAACAAGCGTGATCCCAAACGGAGCCTCCCAGCTTGAAACATCCAGCGTTTGTATCCCGTCAACTCGAACCTTCTGAACCAGCAAGGCGGAAAAAATGATCGCAATCACTGATGAAATGCCTGTAATCCACCTTTGCAGCATAATTCTTTTAGCGGCGAAGATGAGAAGGACACCCGTAACTAAAGGGATCAGGATGGGCAATATTAAAAAGTTAATCATTTCCTTCAGTTCCTCTCATTCGATCCATATTATCAGTGCCAAGCTCCTGGTAGGCACGGTATGCCAGTACAAGGAAAAACGCAGTGACCCCGAAGCTGATTACAATTGCCGTCAGGATAAGAGCCTGGGGAATCGGATCGGTATATGAGGGTGCGTTTTCACCCAGCAGCGGGGCAGCTCCTGTTTTTAAACCGCCCATCGTTAATATCAGCATATGTGCCCCATGACTTAAAAGCCCGGTTCCGACAATAATGCGAAGCAAGCTTTTTGACAGCATAAGATAAGTAGCTGACATGAATAAAATTCCAATTACAAAAGCCATTAATATTTCCATTATTCATCCTCCCCTATCGTTTGAATAATGGTCATCGTAACGCCAACAACAACCAGAAAAACACCCAGGTCAAACAGTGTAGCTGTGTGAAGGGAAGTGTCCCCAAGTACTGGCAAGTCAACATGTCCAAAAGCATGGGTAAGGAAAGGGACATTAAATAGCAATGCTCCCGCCCCTGTACCAATTGCAAAGAGCAGTCCAACTGCAATCATGTGAATATAATTGACAGGAAGAATCTTTGAGACAGTTTTCATGTCAAAAGCCAGCAGCAGCAGCACGATTGCCCCCGATGTCAGCAAACCGCCAACGAATCCGCCGCCCGGTGTATAGTGGCCGGCAAAAAAGATATGGACAGAGAAAAGAACAATGAGAAACAAAACTACTTTCGTAGCGGTCTGCAAAATAATATCATTTGTTTTCATTTTTCTTTCCTCCTTCCAGGCGAAGTTTAATCATAGCGAAAATTCCAAGAGCTGCAATTCCAAGAACCGTAATCTCAAACATGGTATCAAAGCCCCGGAAATCAACAAGAATAACGTTTACCATGTTTTTCCCGGCTGCTTCCTTATACGTATTCTCGACGTAATATTGTGCAATTGAAGGAAACATCTTATTGCTGTGGGCAGATAGGGCAATCATTGTGACAATTGCACCTACCCCGACAGAAATAAGGGCATTCGTCATTTTAAATCTCATCCGCTCCTCATGCCGAAGCTTTGGCAGATGGTAGAAAGCAAGCAGGAATAAAGAAACAGATATAGTCTCGATTACAAGCTGTGTTAATGCAAGGTCAGGCGCCCGGAAAATAACAAAAAATAATGAAACGGTATATCCGACTGCCCCCAGAAGAATGATGGATGTCATTCTGGATTTTACAAAAAGAATGGAAACAGATGCAGCAGCGATGACTAATGCCAGAAGAACCTCCGCATAATGAATGGTGGCCACATCGCTCGTGTCGAATTTAAAAGCATCTTTCAGAACCAGTGTGGCAGCCAAAGCAACAATGAAAAATGAAAAAATATACACAAGATAGGTTCTGATGAATCCGTTCATATATAATCTTGTTAAGTTTAAGGAAGCTCTTTGTGATACTTCCAGCATAGAATCGTAAAAACGATTTAACGCCAATTTTTCAGGGAACCAATTATACACACTTCTCCATTTCGGCAGAGTGACAAAAAGCAGAATTCCTAATGTAATAACACCCAAAGTCATGAACAGCTCAGGTGTAAATCCATGCCAGAAGTATATATGAGTATCATACACATACCCTTCAATAGGCATGATAGCGGCCTGTGCAGGAGAGATGAGTGTATTTGAAATAATATTAGGGAAGAAACCGATAATGATCACGAGTGAAGCCAGGATAATGGGTGATATTAGCATCCCGATTGGAGCTTCGTGCGGTTTCTTTTCTAATTGTTCAGGCTGGAACTTGCCTGTGAACGTTTTAAACACAAGAATCATGCTGTAAATGAACGTGAATACACTTGCTACCCAGGCAAGAACAGGGAATAAGAATCCCCATGTATCCAAATTAAAAATATCCATTTCCAGAACACGGACCATTCCTGTGAAGAACATTTCCTTACTTAAGAACCCATTAAAAGGCGGAAGCCCGGCCATAGAAAATGTGCCGATGATCGCCAAAGTAAAGGTAATCGGCATAAAGTTCATCAAACCGCCAAGCTTGCGGATATCACGGGTTCCGGTTTCATGGTCAACGATTCCAGCTACCATGAATAGGCTTCCTTTAAAGGTGGCATGGTTGATCAAATGAAAGACAGCAGCTGTAGTGGCAACCGTATAAATACTGTCTTCTACTGCTTCGAAGTGAAGTGCTGCAGCGCCAATGCCGAGAAGGGACATGATCATCCCCAGCTGGCTGACCGTTGAGAAAGCCAGGATGGCTTTAAGGTCAGTCTGTTTGACAGCTGAGAAGGAACCCCAAAATAATGTTGTAATGCCAAATCCTGCAATGAGCCAGAGCCAGAGCGAGTGCTCCGCAAATACCGGACTCATACGTGCTACTAAATAAATGCCTGCTTTAACCATTGTTGCCGAATGAAGATATGCACTGACCGGTGTTGGAGCTTCCATGGCATCCGGCAGCCAGATGTGAAATGGAAATTGTGCAGACTTGGTAAAAGCTCCAAGCAAAATGCAAAGCAAAGCAGGAACGAATAATGCGTGTGAAAATATCTCATCTGATTGAGCAATAATTTCGGAAATACTGAAAGTACCAGTCATTATATAAAGAAGTATGATGCCTCCAAGCATAGAAAGACCGCCGAAAACCGTGATGATCATCGACTTCTGTGCACCATATCTTGATTTCTCTCTGTGGTACCAGTACCCGATTAGCAGGAATGAAGAAAAGCTCGTAAATTCCCAGAAAGTATAAAGCACAATCAAGTTATCCGAGAGGACAACTCCAAGCATAGCCCCCATAAATAGAAGCAAGTAAACATAGAAGGTGTTCAGTTTTTCTTTGTTTTTATCCAAATAATAGATGGAATACAGAACAACCAATGCCCCTATTCCGGTAATCAGCAAAGCAAAAAGCAAACCAAGACCGTCTACTTTAGCCGTGAAATCGATTCCAAGAGTGGGAATCCATGAAAAAGATTTTGTGACGGATTGCTGATTGGAGGTGATGGATAAATAAGAGATAAAATAACTGAATAAAAGGATTGGCAGAGGAAGTACGAACCAACCCGTATGTATCTGCCTAAACAGCTTGTACACAATAGGCACAAGGATGGCAAGCAAAAATGGTGAAATTATTGCCAGGTGAAGCAAAGACAAAACATTACCCCCTTTAAATTAATTGTGTGTTACTCAACAAAGGATCCTATTATGCAGCTTGATGAAGCGGCTATATGGCATCTAACAGTTCAGCATATTTGGAAAACTGTATTTTTCTTCCGCAGCATGTATAAAACTTTTTCTGCTATATGTAAAGCGCTTAATAAAAGTTTTTCCACCTTCCCCCATATTATCCAGCCAGGGCAGGCGTGACAGGCGTGCCATATTCATCATTACTATCCGCTCATGCACCTCTGAACAAATTATAACCTAAAAATAAAGTCTGTGCATTCTTCAAACCCTTATCAGTAAAGGATTTATCCATTCTTATTAAATAGGTAGAAACACGAACTAATCAGGAAAAATTTTTTTGAAAAAATTTCACTAAAAGCAGCCTTTTTGTATAAAAAATCATTAATCTACGCACACTACTCTTAGGTGGTGTTGTGCATGATTAAGCATAAAATTTCAGCAGCCATTACAATCTTTGCCCTGTTGTTTGCAGGCGCCTGGATATTGGACCACCAAACCAAAAGGGAATTCTATACTCCCTCAGACGAAGAAGAAGTGGTCGAATTATTACCGGCAAATTACAAAATGGAAGCTGAAAATAAACAAAAGATGAAGGTATTTGAACCGAGAGAATATGTGAGGATACAGACAGCTTTATAAGAAAGGCGGAAATCGCCTTGCCAGTTCCGACACCTGGAAGGGGGAAACGCTCCTCCAAAAAGCTTGGAGAAACGTTCCTTGCGAAGCCAGACAACAAGAAGAGGATGAGATATGGCTCATCCTCTCTTACTGCTGTATTAAAATTTGCTTCGGCCGCGGTTATGAAAAATCATGATGAAAAGCGGGACCGTAACGATGAAGGAAATTAAGAATAATAACATAAGTTTGGAGAAGGGCGTAATATTTTTCTCAATATTATCCGCATACAATTCAAAAAAATCCCTTATTGATTCATTGCCGAGCACATTGGATGCTGTAAGGAATTTATTTTTATCAAAATCATAGTAAAAGAAATCTTTCTTCTTAAAAATAAATAAGTCATCTCTTTTTTGTTCTAATTCCAAAAAAACAATTCCGATGTGAGATGAATACTCTTCAATTTCCTCCTCGTTTTCTGATGTTTTCGGGTCATCAGGTGCAGCAACCTTTGTTACTTGCCCCTGCATGCCGTATGCATCAATGACCGAAAAGGAATCTTCGCTGTAATAATGGACTGTGCTGCGAAGATGTTCTTCAATTATGTCCTCGAACTCTTTTTCAGCAGCAGCAGCTTTCGCAGGCATAATGTACTGAACTGACAGCAAGACGGCAAACAAAAAACAGCATATTCCTTTTTTCATTTCCTGCCCCCTTCTCTCTATTAAGATTTACTAGAATATGGTTTATGTCTATGCCGGGAAACACTGAAATATACAGATGGGATATGCTGTTGTAAAAATTATGAAAATAACAGATAATAGATAGCTAGAGTAAAGAAAGCCGCATATGGATGGGGAAAAATGAAAAATACATATCTGACGAGTTATTTTCCGCTCTTGGCGATAATTTTGTTTAGTACATCTCTGGCATTAAAAACCCAGATGGAACTAGTTTATTTTCTGAAAAAATCAGGAATTTACCAGGGGATGCTGGAGTTCTTTTCAGAAGGTGGCGTAAATTTGTCACTGACGGTTCTCCTCCTGGCCATTTTTTTTATGGTGTTTGCCGCCCTGAAATTGGTTGCAGATACGATAAACGGACTTTCACTTCTATTTTTTTCAAAAGATCTGGAAGGGGAAAGTCTGACAAAGGCAAGGAAAGGTTCAGCCATCTATTTTATTGGAGGTGCCTTGTCACTTCTGAGTTTGTTCAGTTATGCCGGAATTGGCATCCTCTTTGCGGCCGCTACCTTTATTTATTTCAGTTATTTTGTTTATAAAGCCAGTTCTTCATTGACTGCAGCCGGCATCGCTGGTGTGATTTTTTTTCAGGTTATGGTCTGGTCTTCTCTTTTAACAGGTATACTCTATCTTTCTTTGAAAATATACAACAGCATCCTGGCCAGTTTGCCGATATAGTAAAAGGAGGCCGCTGTAAAGGGCCTCCTTTTAGGGTAAACCAATCATTTTAATCAGACATTATATCCTTCCAAATCAGCAGCTGGGGAGAATCCGATTCGATAGCAGCCAGACTGCCGGGCCGATCTTTTCCGACCCAGACACCTGCTGTGTACTTGCCAGTTAAGCCTACGAACCAGAAATCATAATAGCCATTAGTGGTTCCTGTTTTGCCGCCGGCATAGCCATCTGGCAGGCGTGCTTTCCGGGCTGTGCCGGATTGAACGGTCCTGGCCATTAAATCCCTCACTTTTTCTATCGTTTTTTCGCTCCAAATCTGCGTTTGTAAATCCGCCCAGCTATAAAGCAAATTTCCTTTCAGATCAGTGACTTTACGGATGGATCTTGCCGGCCGGTAAAAACCATCATTTGCAAACACAGTAAATGCTGATGTGAGCTCAAGCGGTGTCATTCCGTATGTGAAACCGCCTATAGCTGCAGACAGGGCATGATCTTTCTCTGAAACCTGTTTAAAACCAAATTTATCTAAATCACGAAAACCATTTTCAATTCCTATTTCGTCCAGCAGTTTTACTGCAGGTGTATTATACGAATAGATAAAGGCTTTTTCGAGTGTTGTCACTCCATATTTGGCACCGCCATAATTCTGGGGGCAATACCCATTTTTGCAGAAAGGTCCAGCATTCACTCGATCATGAATAGCTGCGCTGGTGTGCTCAATGTATGGTGCATAAACAAGCAACGGCTTAATAGCGGAACCGGGCTGCCTGTATGCCTGAAAAGCTCTATTAAAGTCGTATTTCTTATAATTCTTTCCGCCTGCAAGCGCTGTAATCTCATATGTTCCATTATCGATTACGGCTGCTGCACCTTCCACATCCTTGTAGGGGAGACGCTTATTAAGGGAATTTGCAGCCTTTTCCTGAAGGGCAGGATTCAGGGCAGTTTCAATGATTATGCCTTGTTGCATTATTTGGGATATTCTCTTTTCAAGCTGGGCGCTCAATGATGCTGTTTCCTGTTCACCTGCTTTAAGAAGCTTATCCTGATAGCCTTCTTGAACTGATATCAATTCCCGCAGCTCCGCTTCCACATATGAATTATAATCCGGATATAAATCTATTCTTTGTTTGACCTGAAGCTGAATCCGTTCACTTTTTATCGTCTCAGCTTCCTTAGAGGAAATCAGCTGTTCTTCAGTTAATTGATCAATCAGCCGCTCCTGTCTTTCTTTTGTATGGCCAAAGTGTTTCATTGGATCATATAAGGATGGATTGTTTGGGATGGCAGCCAAAAAAGCTTCTTGAGCTTTGGTCAGGTCTTTGGCGCTTTTATTAAAATAGAGCTGGGATGCAGCCTCAATTCCGTAAGCTCCATTATGGAAATAAATTGCATTAATATACAATTCCAGAATTTTTTCTTTGGATAATTTCCGCTCCAGTTCATATGCATATAGGAGTTCACTGAGTTTGCGGTTATAGGTTTGTTCATGATTCAGAAAAATATTGCGCGCCAGCTGCTGGGTAATGGTGCTGGCCCCCTGTTCAATATCATCCGATTGGATGTTGACGGCCAGGGCACGTCCAATGGCAGCAGCATCGAATCCGGCATGATAAAAAAAATGCTGGTCTTCAGCTGTGATAAATACATCCTTAAGAAAAGGGGAAATGTCACCTGACGATAGGCTGATTCTGTTTACCGGATGATATATTTCAGAGATTACCTTGCCACTGCCTGCTTTAATATAACTTGTCTGGGGCAGGCTGACTTCTTTTAATTCAAGCCTTTCATCCAGCAGCTCATGAAATCCCTGGACTTTTTGCGATTCAGCAGAGACAGCAAATACAAGTAAAGAAAAAATAGGAAGCAAAAGAATGATAATCATAAATCCAGACCAGGTACGCAAAGGAATCCGCCTCCGTTATGTTAAACTTCTATCCTATTTTTCGGCTTTTTTTCTGAGGAGTTAAGCTTTTTTAAAAGAAGGCAGACACTGCTGAAAAATTCCAGCTTAAATGCAATTTACTCAGAAAATTGAGATATTTCATGCTATAATATAAGAAATTATGTGCGTAAATTTTCAATGGAAAGCAGGTGAAAACATGGGGGAGGAACACCAATACCTATTTATTGATTTTGAATTTACCATGCCCGAGAAAGGCAGTGCATTCAGAGGGTTTTTTCCGGAAATTATCGAAGCGGGAATTGTATCAGTCATCAGCAATCAAGTTTGTGAAGAGTTCTCTTCATATGTAACTCCTGTCCGGTTTCCGAAATTGTCCGAGCGCTGCAAATCCTTTCTGCATATAACACAGGAACAGGTAGACCAGGGCATCGATTTTCTTGAGCTGGTGAAAAAAATGATAGATATGAACAGGAACCGTCCATGCACGATCGTTACGTGGGGAAATATGGATATGAAGGTGCTTAGGAATAATTGCAGCCAGGCTGGAGTTGATTTTCCGTTCAGAGGCAGGGAAGTGGATCTTTCGATGGAATATAAACGGTTTTTTGGGGACCAAAACCAGACAGGATTATGGAAAGCCGTTCAGGAATACGGCAAGGAAGGAACAGGAAAACATCACCGGGCTTTAGATGATGCCTTAACAACTTACAATATTTTCAGATTGGTAGAAAAAGATAAGAAATATCTGCAGAAGCCGGAACCTACTACAATTGGAGATCGGGTGGACTTCTCGAAGCTGTTTAATAAATTTGCCTGACAAGCCAAATCCATCAAAACGATTTGGCTTGTTTTCATTTTACTTAAAATAATCCTTTTCCAATGAGTCAAGATTCCTTATGCTTTGTTCTGCCCAGGGAGAAGAATCTCCTTCCAGCTCCGTTCTCAATTTATCCAAAGCTATTTGCAGCGAATCCTTATAATCCGGCATTTCTTCTTCAAATGGCTTTACCATTTGCTTAGGCACATTCGTTTGCTCTCTGTATGCAAGCGCGCGGCGCTCATGGAAAAGCATTACGTCCGCCTCCTTAGGATTATGCAAATCGCCCTGCATTGGGTGCTTTAAGACCGCCAGCACTCTCACCAGGTAATGCTGTGGCCGGACATCTGTAACTTCCCCGATATATTTGCCTGTTTTATAGATGGCTGTTACTTTGTCGCCAATCTTTACTTCTGTCAACCTAACCTCTCCCTTTCGTTTTTCTTTAGCCCTATTATGAAGCTTGAAAAAACAAAGTGCAAATTTTCAATAAATCAGGTAAGCTAAAAAATGATTAGTTTTTTCATAGGAGGATGAGAAAATGAAATGGCATTTTTTAACTCCGATTCTTTTTCTGATGCTAATCCTGTCAGCTTGCGGGACAAGCACTGAAAAAGAAGCGGACAAGGCAAATGGCTCTGATGCTGAAGAAAGCCAGACAAATAACCAGGCAAGTGAAGAAGCACCGGACAGCTTTCCGCAATTAACAGGAGAAGCCGAGGGAAATGAAAGACTAGTGGAAATGCAGACATCGAAAGGGAATATTAAAATTAAACTTTTCCCGGATCAGGCTCCCAAAGCCGTTGAAAATTTCATTAAGCATAGTGAAGATGGCTATTACGACGGCTTGATTTTTCACCGGGTCATTCAGGACTTTATGATTCAGGGCGGTGACCCCGAGGGAACCGGCATGGGCGGAGAAAGCATTTACGGTGAAGCATTTGAGGATGAATTCTCTAATGAGCTATATAATATCCGCGGAGCTTTATCCATGGCGAACTCTGGTCCCAATACTAACGGAAGCCAATTCTTTATTGTTCAGAACACAACGCTTGATCCAAGCTTGAAAGAGCAAATGGAAAAGGCCGGTTATCCGGAAGAAATTATCAAAGCTTATGAAAAAGGCGGTACACCTTGGCTTGACAATAAGCACACCGTTTTTGGACAGGTTGTTGAGGGAATGGATGTAGTCGACAGCATCGCAGCAGTTAAAACTGCCGAACAGGACAAGCCTGCGGAAGATGTGGTCATTGAAAAGATCGAGGTTTTAAAATAAGGTTTTAAACATTGGACTGTGTATTCATTGCTGATATAATAATTCGGGTGGACACTGCTTTTAGCAGAAAGGATTGATTAGGTTGTTGCAATGGTATGTACTGTCGCTGTTTCTATATTTTCCGGAAGATAAGTCAGAATATGGCCCAGCAGCTGTAACGTTTGCCATCTTTTTAGTTGCGGCCATTCTTACGATGAGATTAATTATCCGTGTATCAAAGCGCGAAGCAGCCAAAGCGAAAGAGCTTGAAGAGCGCATCGATAGGCAAAATAGACAAGGAGGGAACAGCTGATCGGCTGTTCTTCTTTTTTGTTTATTGATTATATGATTGGGCAACACTAAAGACAAAATGTCTTGATGGAGGATTCAATCATGAGAAAAGCGTTAATGCTTGGTTTTGTTCTTCTTCTGTCCGGCTGCGGAGAAGAGAATATTACAAATACGGAAGTTGAAATGTTTAATGCTGCAGGTGATTCATTAGGAATCATTAAGGTGCAGGAACAGGCGAGCGGAGTAAAATTGAGTGGGGATCTGAGCGGACTGCCGCCGGGGGAACTCGCCATACATATCCATGAAGAAGCAAAATGCGAACCCCCTGACTTTAAATCGGCAGGAAATCATTTCAATCCTGACAATAAGGACCATGGGCTTCTTCACCCGAAAGGCTCACATGCGGGTGATCTTCCCAACCTGATTGTTGAGGATGACGGCAAGGTTAAGATTGACTTTATGGCGCCCCAGGTCACATTAAAAGAAGACAAAAATTCTTTGCTCACAAAGGAAGGGACCTCCATTGTCATCCATGAAGGGCCAGATGATGGCATGACTCAGCCGGCAGGAGATTCAGGAGAACGCATTGCCTGCGGCCGTATTTCAAAAGATAAAGAAGAAGAAGGGCAGAAAAAAGCGCAGGACGATCAATCAACAGAAGAATAAGTAATTGAAGGCTTTCCTGGAATGGAGAGCCTTTATCACTGGGAATTTTTCCGTACGATCCGTATAATGGAGTTAAACCTTATAATGGAGGTTGGTTAAATGGGAATTTTCGATGGTTTTATCGGCAATGCATCTGAAGCGGACATTAATGAGGTTCAGGAGGAATTTGCAGCAGTCCTTGCCCCGAGTGAACAGGTTGAAAAAGCATACAGGCTCGTCCGCGATTTATTCATTTTTACAAACAAGCGCCTGATTCTGGTGGATAAGCAAGGAATCACAGGGAAAAAAATCGAGTATCATTCCATCCCATACAAAAACATCACCCACTTCAGCATTGAAACTGCAGGCAGCTTCGATCTGGAGGCCGAATTAAAAATTTGGATCTCAGGATCAGACGAACCAATAGAAAAGCATTTTAATAAAAACTTGAACATATACGAAGTGCAGAGCGTGCTTGCTGAATATGTACTATAAATCCCCTTGCTATTAAAGCCAAGGGGATTTTGCTTGTAGTCTTGGTGGAGTTTTCATAAAATTAAATTATCTTACTAAAGGATGTGAGTGATGATAAACAAACTCCGTTTCGAACCAAAGGAACTGGAAATCCTCCGCTTTCTGTCCCGCCGCCTGGAACTGCCTTTGAAAAATGAAAATCAGTATCTATATTTAGAGAAGGGCTATGCAGGCGAGCAGCATTTTGACAGGGAGCTTCAGGACTTGCCAGATTCTTGCATTATTATAAATTATCTATTGCTGGAAAACGGCAGTACCCATTTTCAAATCGATACTCTTCTTATCGCCGGCGGCATCATATTCATCTTTGAAGTGAAAAACTACGAAGGGGACTATTACATAGAAAATGAAAGATGGTATTCCCTGCTATCCAGAACAGAAATAAAAAACCCCCTCCTCCAGCTGCAAAGAAGCGAAACCCTTTTACGGGGCCTCCTTAAAGAATTCGGCTACCATCTTCCCATCAAATCACATCTGATCTTCATTAATCCTGGCTTTCAGCTTTATCAAGCTCCTATCAATATTCCTGCAGTATTTCCTTCGCAGCTTAAACGATTCCTGGAGAAATTAAAAAATATCCCTAATGCGGTTAAATCGAGAAACCTGAAGCTGGCAGAGCAGTTAAATGCCCGCTGCTTGAAGGAGAATCCCTATGTGCGGATTCCAGAATTCACTTATGGCCAATTGAGGAAAGGGATTATATGCAGTTCGCGTACTTCGTTTTTAGCCCCCTTTACTCAAGGTTACTTAAAATGCGGGGAATGTGGTTTGAAAGAAAAAGTGGACAATGCGGTACTTCGCTGTGTGAAAGAATTTAGGGTTTTGTTTCCTGATAGGAAAATTACTACAAATGCAATAGTGGATTGGTGCGGTGGTATTGGTTCTGGGAAAGTGGTGCAGAGGATACTGGGGAGAAATTATGAGAAAAAGGGGAGGGGGAAAGCTTCTTATTACCAAGCATGCCAAATGGAAGAAAAAATGAATGGAGGTCAGATAGATTAATAGTAGCAAGGGAATTGGGAAAAGAAGGATTAACGCCGAAAATAGGAGAGAGGAGAGAAAATGGTAGTTAATCGGATGGATTAATGCCGAAAATAGGAGAGGGGAGAGAAAAATGGTAGTTAATCGGATGGATTAACGCCGAAAATAGGAGAGAGGAGAGAAAATGGTAGTTAATCGGATGGATTAACGCCGAAAATAGGAGAGAGGAGAGAAAATGGTAGTTAATCGGATGGGTTAATGCCGAAAATAGGAGAGGGGAGAGAAAAATGGTAGTTAATCGGATGGATTAACGCCGAAAATAGGAGAGGGAAAGAAAAATGGCAGTTAATCAGCAGTATTTGCGAAGAAAAAAAGAGAAACAAGAGAGTATGGTAATTAATAAAAACCGCGATATCCCAGCACACAAAAAAAGCACGGCTCAGCCGTGCCTCCGCAAACACTATTACGCAAAAGCTCTTTTCAGCCTCTCCAGCCCTTCCGCCAATACTTCATGCGGGCAGGCAATATTCATCCGGACGAAGCCTTCACCGCCGGGACCGTATTTCGGGCCTGGTTCCAGGGCGAGTTTCCCTTTTTCCAAAAGGCTTTGGCGCAGTTCGGCATCAGTTAATCCCAATCCGCGGCAATCAAGCCATAGAAGATAGGTGCCATCCGGCTCCATCAGGCGAATACCTGGGAGGTGTTCCCCAATAAACTCCGCAGCAGTTCTTTTATTCTCAGCCAAATAATCCATTAGACCATCGAGCCATTCTTCACCATGGCGGTAAGCTGCTTCCATGCCGATAATTCCAAAGGCGGATAGCGTGAAGAATCCTTGCTTGTGCTGTTCTGCCTGAAAAGCCTTCCGCCGCTTCTCATTGCTTATAATGGCAGCTGAAGCTTGAATCCCTGCAAGGTTCCAGGTTTTTGTCGGAGCTATGCAGGTGATTGTGAGGTCTGCAAATCGCGGATCCAGTGAAGCAATGGGATAATGCTTATGCCCTTTATAGATTAAATCAGAGTGGATCTCGTCAGAAAGAATAAGGCAATCATATTTAACACATAGCTCCCCTATTTTCCTCAGTTCCTCTTCTGTCCACATTCGGCCGCCCGGATTGTGCGGATTGCAGAGAAGGAATAGCTTCACGCCCTCTTTCAATTTGTTTTCAAAATCGGCAAAATCAATCTCGTACCGGCCATTCTCGAGTTTCAATTGAGAATTAACGACAGTGCGCCCATTCTGTTTAATCATCTCAAAGAATGGAGTATATACCGGAGACTGCAGCAATACTTTATCCTCTTTTTCAGTAAAAGCCTGGATGGCAGTTGCGATGGAGGGAACCACTCCCGTGCTGTATAGAATCCACTCATTTTCGATTTTCCAGCCATGCCGCTTGTTAAGCCACTGTCCGATAGATTCTGCAGTAGAATCCGGTGCATACGTATATCCGTAGACCCCATGAGCCATTCTGTCTTCAATCGCCTGCTTTACTTCTTCAGGAGGCTGAAAGTCCATGTCTGCTACCCACATAGGCAGTACATCGGATCTGCCAAAAACCTCCCTGGTCCGATCCCACTTAACAGAAGCTGTATTTTCTCTGCTGATTTTTTGATGGAAATTAAAACGATTCAATCCTGTCACCGCCTTAAGAATTCTTTTATGTACCCTGACTCTATGATATGATATTGATGCTAAAAATTAAAATATGCGGCTCAATCGGCCGAATAATAAAAAGGTGATATACATGGAAATTCAGCAAACGAATCTTTTGCTTGTCTACACCCTGGATCAGTGGGATCCATTTGGAGTGGGGCCGGGTAATTATGATACTGAAATTGCGGATTCAGTCCAGGCAGTCCATGATTTAAATGATTTAATGAAATTGGCCAGGAAGATTCAATCCATTTATGAATTTTCGTTTGAGGAAATCATTCCTTTGGAAAAATGCAAAGAAATCTCAGGGCGTCTTCTGGAAATCAAGAATAATGGCTCCTGTGCTATATAAGATAAAAAACGGCAGCTCTCAGACGTTGGGGCTGCCATTTTTTATTGACAATACTATACTCCCTATACACTCTCCTGTACCCGAACGGTATTCATAAAACTCCTGATGTGCTTCAGAACATCTTGCGGCCGTTCTTCCGGCACTAGATGCCCGGTATCTTTTAAAACCACCAGCTTGGAATTTTTCAAATCCTTATTCAAACGTTTGCCGATATGAAGCGGGACGACTCTGTCCTGTTCTCCCCAAATTAAAAGACAAGGTGTTTCTATTTTCTTCAATGCAGAGGCAGGCATATCGCCTTCTCTGTCGCGGATCATCCTTGTTAATGCCCGGAAAATATCGTCCTCTAAGAATGGCGACAAATATCCGTAAAGCATTTCATCATCTATCATGGAATGATCGTAGACAACATTTTTTAAATTTTGCTTTACCCCTGAGCGCTGAAGATATAATTTAACATACAGATGAAAGAAAGGTATGTAGCTTGAAAAAATGACATGCGGCTTCATTCGCTTCATATATCCGGAACTGCACAGCAATATTGCCTGGTCTACGAGTTCAGGCTTGGAGTGTGCGACATTTAAAACAATCTGGCCTCCCATGGAATGCCCTACTAAAGTAACTTTTTCAAATCCCAGCTTTTCTGATAAGCGGATAACCGTGTCCGCCAGGTTTTTGTATGAGTAGATGAACTGCTGGGATTTCCCGCTTTTGCCGAAGGGCGGCAAATCCATTGATACCACATTGAATTCCGTTTGCAGCAGAGGAATCAGCCTCCGATAGCTAAAGGTGGATGACAGAAAACCATGCAGCAGAACCAGAGTATTCATGGAGGACTCATGCTGGTAGTATTCATAATAAACATCTGTTCCATTAATTGGCTCTGTTCCTGAAAAAGTCGCTTGTATCATTGGCCTTCCCCTCCTGGTCCCAGTTTTACTTTATTTTCCCCTTAAACTTAATCTTGACACATATGATTTTAAAGAAATTAATAAATAATGAAAGTGACACATTTATTTTCCGAAGTTTTTGCTATAATGTAACTATTTTATAGAGTAAATCACTAAAGAATGGGAGCGACAAAGGTGAAATTAACTGAAAAGCAAATAGAGGTTTTGGAAATTTTAGAAAACAACAGTGCGCGAATCCCTGTGGAAGACATTGCAAAAATGGCTGAATTAAGTAAAGCGGAAACTGAAACTATTTTAGATAAACTCGAGGAAATGAAAGTGCTTGTTCGTTATAATTCCGTTATTGACTGGTCGAAAGTCGACGGTCATGAAGGAGTTACCGCTATGATTGATGTGAAGGTCGCTCCAAAGCGCGGGGTGGGATTTGATGAAGTTGCACAGAGAATTTACCGTTTTAAAGAAGTTAGGTCTGTCTATTTAATGTCCGGTGCCTATGATCTTTCTGTCATCATCGAAGGGCGTTCCATGAATGAGGTTGCCCGATTTGTATCAGAAAAGCTGTCGACTCTCGATTCTGTCTTATCGACAACCACACATTTTATTCTAAAAAAATATAAGCATGACGGCACTATTTTTGAACAAAGTGAAGACGACAAACGAATTGTGGTGTCACCGTAATGAATGGAACTAAGTCTTATTTATCCAAAACGGTAGAAGAGCTGAAGCCCTCCGGGATTCGCCGCTTTTTTGATCTTGCTGCAGGAATGGAAGGAGTCATTTCCCTTGGTGTGGGGGAACCTGATTTCATTACACCCTGGTCAGTGCGTGAAGCAGCCATCCTATCCCTTGAGCAGGGATATACCTCCTATACGGCTAATGCAGGGTTAATGGAGCTTCGGGAGGAAATTGCAGGCTATATGCAGAAAAGCTTCAGAGTTTCTTATTCTCCCCAGAGTGAAATAATTGTGACGGTGGGAGCGAGTCAAGCGCTGGACATAGCTCTTAGGGCAATCCTCGATCCGGGTGATGAAGTCATTGCTGTAGAACCAAGCTTTGTATCCTATGTGCCATTAGTGTCTCTTGCGGGCGGTGTGCCTGTTCAGGTCCAAACTTTAAAAGAGAATGGGTTTAAGATTCTGCCTGAGCAGCTGGAAAATGTAATCACTGACCGGACTAAAGCCATTATACTTTGTTCACCCAATAATCCGACCGGAACAATGTTAAGTGGAAGTGAACTGGAGGCCATCGCCCAAGTAGCTGAAAAGTACGATTTGCTGGTTCTTTCTGATGAAATTTATGCGGAGCTTGCTTATGATGGAGAGTATACGAGTTTTGCCACAATCAGCGGAATGAAAAAAAGAACCATCCTGATCTCGGGATTTTCAAAGGGGTTTGCCATGACAGGCTGGAGATTGGGATTTGTCTGCGCTCCTGAGACGATCTGCCAGGCAATGCTGAAAATTCACCAGTATGCGATGATGTGTGCGCCTACGATGGCTCAGTTTGCCGCTCTGGAAGCCTTGAAAACTGGCAGATCAGATGTCGAGGATATGAAAAAGAGCTATAAGCGCAGGCGGAATTATTTCGTTCAGTCCCTAAATGAGCTGGGTTTAACATGTCATGTGCCGGGCGGAGCTTTTTATGCTTTCCCATCTATTGAAAGTACGGGACTTTCTTCTGAAGAATTTGCAGAAAAGCTGCTGCTGGAGGAAAAGGTGGCGGTGGTCCCAGGCAATATTTTTGGCGAAAGCGGGGAAGGCCATGTACGCTGCTCTTATGCCACTTCCATGGAACTTCTGCAAGAAGCAATTAAGAGAATTGGCCATTTCTTAAAGCGAAACCAAAAGGCATAAAAAAAGGACAATCCACAACAGATTGTCAACTTCAAAAAGGGGGGAATACTAGAAAGCCTTACACTACAAGGCTAACCAGTATTCCTTTTTTATATACTCCCTTTTATAAAACTTTTTGATTATATTTGATTTCAAATAGCATTTGCATGACACGGAGGAAATCCTCCTCGCTGAATTCCTTTGCTTTGCGCAAGATGAGCTTAGCTTTTTTGGTGCCAATTTCACGCACAAGCTGTTCGATTTCATAATCGATACCTGACTGTCCCTTTTGAAGTTCCTGTTCAAGGAGCTCAGAAGCTGGAATATCGAGGGCGGTTGAGATTTTTAAAACAGTCTGGGTATCAGGAACCTGGTCTCCATTTTCATATTTTGCAATTGTCCCCGTTCCAACTCTCACTTTCAAAGCGAGCTGCTGCTGGGTTATATTTGCCCGTTCACGGTAAGCTTTAATGTTATGGCCGATATTTGACATATCCATCACTCCCACTGTCAATTTCTTCAAGCTTTATTTTATCACTAGAAACCTAAGATCCATTCTTTACTTCATGAACATTTCGTTAACAAACAAAAAAAGATGTCTGCATATTGTTTGCGGATTGATTTATTATAATGAATGGCTGTCAGAATTATTTATGGTATAAAATGGATGTGAATGGCATTAAAATCATTTTTGATATTTTTGTGAAGTTATGATATAATTTTTTATTGCGTATAAAGAGATAAAATTTGAATTTAAATAGGAGTGTTTTCATGTCTGAGAAAATCGAAGTAGGCAGTGTTATTACAGGAAAGGTAACAGGTATTCAGCCATATGGTGCGTTTGTGGCATTAGATGAGAATACACAGGGATTAGTCCACATTTCCGAAGTGACTCATGGTTTCGTTAAAGATATCAATGAGCATCTTAAAGTGGGCGATGAAGTAAAGGTGAAGGTGCTATCTGTTGACGAAGAAGCAGGTAAAATTGGTTTATCAATCCGTGCAACAGAAGAAGCTCCACAAGCAGAAGCGAAAGCTAGAAAGCCTCGCAAGCGCCAGGCAGCTCCAATCAAAATGGAAGACGAATCTGCACAGGGATTCAACACACTTAAGGATAAGCTTCAAGAGTGGATTGACCAGTCCCAGCGCGAGGATCTTATTAAGAAGTAATAAAATGGATAAACCGGGTTTCCTGCCCGGTTTTTTATTTTTATTCAGATGCAAAAATTATTTGCTTGTTCGTGCAAAATGAGCGAGCGCTCGACAAATTCTTTTGCACCCATAGTTACATAAAACAGAAGAAATATCTATTTTTTAAGATAAATAGTCTGAAAAATGTTGGAATTTTATATCTTGGCATTAATCTTGCAATAGTTAAACCAATTGCAACTTTTAAAGGAGGAACATACATGCAAGAAACAGGAAAGACAATCCCTTTCTGGTTTTCAGTGCTGCCGCTGCTGGTGATGATTGCTGCCATGATTATTACAATTGTTAAGTTTGAGGGAAGCCCTCATGTGCCTTTAATTACCGGAACAATTGTATCCGCTTTCATCGCCTGGCGCTTTGGCTATAAGTGGAACAATATTGAGGAAGGCTTCTATAAAGGCATTAAGTTAGCGCTCCCGGCTATTTTGATTATTATAATGGTCGGTTTGACAATTGGCTCATGGATTGGCGGGGGAATTGTAGCGACTATGGTTTTTTACGGATTAAAGCTGATGACGCCATCCATGTTTTTAGTCTCCATTTGTATTATCTGTGCCATTGTCACTCTGGCAATCGGAAGCTCATGGTCTACAATGGGAACGATTGGCGTCGCCGGAATGGGAATTGGGATCAGCATGGGCATCCCGGCTCCGATGGTGGCAGGTGCTATCATCTCAGGCGCCTATTTCGGAGATAAAATGTCACCGCTGTCCGACACGACTAATTTGGCTGCGGGAATCACAGGCACAGATCTTTTTGAGCATATAAAACATATGTTTTACACAACCCTTCCGGCGCTGGCCATTGCCATTATTGCTTATTGGTTTTTGGGAAGGCAATTTGGCGGGGATGATTTGAATAGTGATAAAATTACTGGTGTCATGAATGTTTTATCAGAGAATTTCGTCATCTCCCCTTGGCTTTTACTGGTGCCTGTAATTGTTATAGGGTTAGTGGCAAAAAAGGTGCCTGCACTTCCAGCGCTTGCGGTTGGTGTCTTCCTTGGCTGGCTATGCCATATTTTTGTCCAGGGCAGTGCTGTGGGGGATGCCGTCAACACTCTACAGGGCGGCTTTTCGATTGAATCAGGAAACACAATGGTGGACGAGCTTTTCAATAGAGGCGGCATTGACGATATGATGTACACCGTGTCCCTTACGATTGTGGCGATGGCCTTCGGCGGAGTTATGGAGCAGACAGGCATGCTAAAAGCCATTGTTGAACAGATACTGAAATTGGCCCGTTCGGCAAGAAGCTTAGTAGCAACTACCGTGCTATCTGCCTTCTTTACAAATGTGGCGGCTGCAGAGCAGTATATTTCCATTCTGCTCCCGGGAAGAATGTACACACAGGCATTTAAGGATAAAAATCTGCAATCCAAAAACCTTTCGAGGGCACTTGAAGATGGCGGTACGGTCACTTCTGTTTTTGTTCCATGGAATACTTGTGCGGTATTTATTATGTCAACATTGGCCGTTCATCCCTTTGAATATGCCCCTTACGCGATTTTAAATTTCACTGTGCCGATCCTGGCTATTATCTTTGCCATGCTTGGCTACAAAATTACTTTCATGAGTGATCAGGAACGAAAAGAAATGGAAGAAAAAGATCAAATAGCGTCATAAGGCTCCGACCTTCGGAGTCTTTTGTTTTTTGAGGAAGTGATAGGGTAAAGTAAACGGGAGCTCTGTTGAGATTTTTGAATAGGGACTTTAAGTTAGTCAAAGAATACATTTTGTTGAAAGGAGAGATAGTTATGGCAGAACAGACACTTTACGAAAAAGCAGGCGGCGGAGAAGCCATTGAAAAAGTGGTTGATTATTTTTATGAGGAACTGGTATTAAAGGATCCGACTGTCAATCAGTTTTTTGAACATACGGACATGGTTAAGCAAAAACGTCATCAATCCAAGTTTATCAGCTATGCATTAGGCGGTCCTAATCAATATTCAGGCAATTCCATGGCGAAAGCACATGAAGGTATGAACCTGCAGCCCGAACACTTTAACGCGATTGCCAAGCATCTGCATGATGCGCTTGCCCGCTTTGGAGTGAGTGAGAGGGATATCGACGAAGCTTTGACCCGCGTTGCAGCGCTTAGGGACGATATTCTATACAAATAAGCTCCCTGGGGGGAGCTTTTCGTTTTTTATCTGCAGAAATTAGAATATAACTGCGGAAAATATTTTTTTATCCGCTAAAATTAGATTTTAATCTCGAAAATCTAGTTTTATCTGCGAAACTATTATTTTAATCTCAAGCAGCATCAATCAGCTGTTTCTTTCCTGACTCCGTATTTTCTTAGCCGGTATTGCAGGTTTTGCCGGCTCATGCCAAGGGATTTTGCGGACTGGGTTATATTATTGCCATGGTGTTTAAGGACTTTCTTTAGATAGTAGGTTTCAGCTTCCTGTATATATTGTTCGAGTGTTTTAATAGGCTTGTTTTTCTGTATAAGCAAATCCTCCAAATGACCGGTTTCGTTCGATTCCACCTTGAATTGAGGCTTATTTCGGAAGTGAAGAGGCAAATGCACATAGCTGATCGCTTCTTCCTGATCAATCAGATTCATGGCCCCTTCGATAATATGCTCCAGTTCCCGTACATTGCCCGGCCAATCGTATTGCTCAAATTTGCTCATTACTTCTTCATCGATTTCCGCTACATTCATACCAAATAGCTGATTGTATTTTTCTATGAAAAATTGTGCAAGGTCCCGGATATCCTTTCTTCTCTCGCGCAGAGGGGGAATGAAGAGGGAAACAACACTTAGCCTGTAATATAAATCTTTTCTCATACGGTCTTCTGAGATAGCATCAATCGGGTCTTCGTTAATGGTTGCTATAATTCTTACATCTACTGCCCGGTCTTTAGTATCACCGATCCTTCTGATCGTTTTTTCCTGCAAAACTCTCAAAAGCTTTGCCTGCAGGGATGGATTAAGTGAATTGATTTCATCCAGCAGCAAAGTCCCGCCATTTGCCTGTTCAAACAATCCTGGCCTTTCAATGGAGCCTGTAAAAGCTCCTTTTTTTGTACCAAATAAAAGACCCTCTATCAGACTGTCCGGAAGAGCAGCGCAATTTTGGGAGATAAATGGTTTTGAAGAGCGGCTGCTGCCATTATGGATGCTTTGGGCAAAGAGCTCTTTCCCTGTGCCGGTCTCCCCGATAATCAGGACAGAAGAACTTGTCCGGGTTGCTCTTTTGCTCGCTTCAATCACTTCATGGATTTCGTCGCTGCTGCCAATAATACTATCGAAAGTATAGCGGGTGTCTCCGCGTTTATTCATATTTTCTCTGATCAGCTTTTCAAGCTTGGTGACATCACGTGCGATTTCCATGGCGCCAATCTGTTCACCATCTTCCATAATTGGGAAAGTATTATTGATCGTGGTGATTTCCTGTCCCTTATTGTTAAAATAGGTTTGTTTGGCATTTTTAATTTTGCTGCCATTTTTGAGCGCCTGAAGCAAGGTGCTGTCTTCATCTTGGTTGAAAGAAAATACATCCAGCAGATTTTTATCCAATACATCTTCATAATCCATGCCTTCTATTTGGGCCATTTTTTTATTGTAGAATGTTGTTCTTCCTTCCTCATTCACTACATGGACACCAACATCAATTTCATCTAATATCCGCTGAAAGAACTTGCTTTTCAATTGGAGCTGTTCAAATTCCCTTTGATTCATTGTGATCTCCTTCACTCGGCAGTTTATTCAATAGTATATACTAATTCGAATATATGCAATGAAAATTTGCACCAATAACTATTAGTGATTTAAAAAGGGCAAAAATATTTTGCCTTCAGTTTATGAAAATACTTATTTATCAGCTTTTTATATTTGGCACAGTTCTTGCATAATAAAATGGTGGATAAAAAACGAATTTATTAAAGGGGGATGGCATCATGGTACAGCCGTACAAACATGAACCTTTCACAAATTTTAAAACAGAAGAAAACCGTGAAGCATACTTACTGGGATTAAAAACAGTCGAAAGCTATTTAGGACAGGACTATGACTTATTAATAGGCGGAGAAAGAATCTCCACTGATGAAAAAATCTTATCCATCAATCCTTCTAATAAAGAAGAAGTAGTTGGCCGTGTTTCAAAGGCAAACCGCGAGCTTGCTGAAAAAGCGATGCAGGCTGCTGTTGAAGCATTCAAAACATGGAGAAAAGTGAAGCCGGAAACACGCGCAGATGTTTTATTCAAAGCTGCTGCGATTATCCGCCGCCGCAAGCATGAGTTTTCTGCTCTTTTAACAAAGGAAGCAGGAAAGCCTTGGAACGAGGCAGATGCTGATACTGCGGAAGCCATTGACTTCCTTGAGTACTATGCACGCCAAATCTTAACAATCAAAGACGGTGTTCCAGTCAACAGCCGTCCGAACGAATATAACCGTTATGACTATATTCCATTGGGAGTGGGGATCATCATTTCTCCTTGGAACTTCCCGCTTGCGATCATGGCCGGTACAACTGTTGCAGCGATCGTGGCTGGAAACACAGTTCTATTAAAACCAGCTTCTACAACACCTGTTGTGGCTGCGAAATTTGTTGAAGTGATGGAAGAAGCAGGCCTTCCGAAGGGCGTTCTGAATTTCGTGCCGGGAAGCGGTGCAGAAGTGGGCGACTACTTGGTTGACCATAAAGACACACGCTTCATCTCCTTCACTGGCTCACGTGACGTAGGTCTTCGCATCAACGAGCGCGCTTCTAAATTGAACGAAGGCCAAATCTGGCTGAAGCGTGTCATCGCTGAAATGGGCGGTAAGGACACAATCGTTGTGGACAAAGAAGCAGACCTTGAATTGGCGGCTACTTCAATCGTTGCTTCTGCTTTCGGATTCTCCGGCCAGAAGTGCTCGGCATGTTCACGTGCGGTTGTAGTAGAAGATGTATACGATCAAGTATTAAACCGTGTTGTCGAGTTAACGAATGAGTTAACACAGGGCAACCCTGAAGACCAAATCAACTACATGGGTCCTGTAATCGACCAGGGCGCTTTTGACAAGATCATGAGCTACATCGAAATCGGCAAAGAAGAAGGCAAGCTGATGACAGGCGGAGAGGGAGACAGCTCGAAAGGCTTCTTCATCAAGCCGACTGTATTTGCTGACCTTGCTCCGGATGCACGATTAATGCAGGAAGAAATCTTTGGGCCAGTTGTTGGCTTCACAAAGGCAAAAGATTTCGACCATGCGCTTGAAATCGCCAACAACACGGAGTACGGCTTAACAGGAGCTGTGATCACGCAGAACCGTGAGCACATCCAAAAAGCGCGCGAAGACTTCCATGTTGGGAACTTATACTTCAACCGCGGCTGTACAGGAGCGATCGTTGGATACCAGCCATTCGGCGGATTCAACATGTCAGGAACAGACTCCAAAGCGGGTGGGCCTGATTACATTCTTCTGCACATGCAGGCAAAGACTACTTCTGAAATGTACTAAGACTTGTAAAGCATGCACAGGATTTTCATATCTGTGCATGCTAAAACCCTAAATAGTTTAAAGAAGAATAGCTTAACGTTACAATATAAAGGACTATTCTGAAAAAGGAGGAATTTTAATTGACTGAAGCGACAAAATCACATTCACTTATCGAACAAACTGAAAAATACGGTGCAAACAACTATCACCCGCTTCCAATCGTTATTTCGAAAGCGGAAGGTGTCTGGGTGGAAGATCCTGAAGGCAATAAATACATGGATATGCTAAGTGCTTATTCAGCAGTAAATCAGGGGCACCGCCATCCAAAAATCATCCAGGCGCTGAAGGATCAGGCTGACCGCGTAACGCTAACTTCCCGTGCTTTCCATAACGATCAGCTGGGACCTTGGTATGAAATGATCTGTGAACTGACAAATAAAGAAATGGCCCTTCCGATGAACACTGGTGCGGAAGCGGTTGAAACGGCAATCAAAGCTGCACGCCGCTGGGCCTATGATGTAAAAGGCGTAGCAGATAACCAGGCAGAGATCATTGCTTGTATCGGTAACTTCCATGGCCGTACAATGACAGCGGTTTCGCTTTCTTCTGAAGAAGAATATAAGCGGGGCTTCGGACCTATGCTTCCAGGCATTAAGCTGATTCCTTACGGAGATCTTGACGCTCTTAAAGAAGCAATCACTGAGAATACGGCGGCTTTCTTAATTGAGCCAATCCAGGGTGAAGCTGGAATTGTGATTCCTCCGGAAGGCTTCCTGAAAAAAGCATATGAAACTTGTAAGGAAAACAATGTATTATTCATTGCAGATGAAATTCAGGCTGGCCTTGCGCGTTCCGGAAAAATGTTTGCATGCGAATGGGAAGATGTAGATCCTGACATGTTCATTTTAGGGAAAGCGCTTGGTGGAGGAGTATTCCCGATTTCATGCGTAGTTGCGAATAAAGATGTTCTTGGGGTATTTAATCCTGGATCACATGGTTCAACATTTGGAGGAAACCCAATGGCTTGTGCCGTATCTGTTGCCTCCATGAACGTATTGGTTGAAGAAAAGCTGGCAGAACGTTCCCTTAAACTGGGCGACTATTTCATGAGCAAATTAAAAGAAATTAATAATCCTGTCATTAAAGAAGTGCGCGGCCGCGGCTTATTTATTGGTGTTGAGCTGAATGAGCCAGCCCGCAAATATTGTGAAGAGCTTAAAGAACAAGGATTGCTTTGCAAAGAAACGCATGACACGGTTATTCGTTTTGCCCCTCCTTTAGTCATTTCTGAAGAAGAGCTTGATTGGGCAATTGAAAAGATCAATAAAGTATTAAGCTAATACAATTATACGGACAGTTGGCCTTGTGTCTGAATTTGTGATGCAGGGCCGCCGGTTATGGAGTATTGCTGTAATTTTCCTAAATATTAAAATCAAGAGGTGCCATGATGGGAGCTGCAGGAGTAGCTGGTAAAGAAACTGAACAAAAAATGGAAGAGTCTTTAAATTTATTTACTTCAACTCAAGTTGTGATCAAAGAAGCTTTGAACAAGCTCGGCTATGCAGATGAGATGTATGAGCTGCTGAAAGAGCCGCTGAGGATGCTCACGGTAAGAATCCCGATAAGAATGGATGACGGGTCGATAAAAATTTTCACCGGCTATAGATCACAGCATAATGATGCGGTAGGACCGACAAAGGGCGGTGTCCGTTTTCATCCTGAAGTAAATGAGGATGAAGTAAAAGCTTTATCCATGTGGATGAGTTTAAAGTGCGGAATTGTGGATCTTCCTTATGGAGGAGGTAAAGGCGGCATTATTTGTGATCCCCGTTCCATGTCAATGGGGGAGCTGGAACGCTTAAGCCGAGGATATGTAAGGGCAATCAGCCAGATCGTTGGCCCTACAAAAGATATACCTGCTCCGGATGTTTATACGAATTCACAGATCATGGCCTGGATGATGGATGAATACAGTCGACTCCGTGAGTATGATTCTCCCGGATTTATCACAGGCAAGCCGCTTGTTCTCGGCGGGTCTCAAGGAAGGGAAAAGGCAACTGCGCAGGGTGTAGTGATCTGCATTGAGGAAGCTGCGAAAAAGCGCGGCATTTCCATTGAAGGAGCACGTGTGGCTGTTCAGGGATTTGGAAATGCAGGAAGCTTCCTGGCGAAATTCATGCATGATGCAGGCGCTAAAGTGGTCGCCATTTCAGATGCTTATGGTGCTCTATATGATCCAAATGGACTGGATATTGATTACCTTCTTGATAGGCGCGATAGCTTTGGAACGGTAACGACCCTTTTCGATAACACTTTGACAAACGAAGAATTGCTTGAACTGGATTGCGATATCCTGGTTCCTGCGGCTGTGTCCAATCAGATTACCGCTGCAAACGCCCATAATATTAAAGCTTCCATCATAGTAGAGGCTGCAAATGGCCCAACCACTCTTGAAGCTACAAAAATTCTTTCAGACCGGGGAATCCTGCTTGTTCCTGATGTGTTAGCCAGTTCTGGCGGTGTGACGGTATCCTATTTCGAATGGGTACAGAACAATCAGGGGTACTATTGGACTGAAGAGGAAGTTACAGAAAAGCTGAAAAAAGTGCTAGTTCAGGCTTTCGATAATGTTTATCAGACTTCACAGCAAAGAAAAGTAAATATGCGTCTTGCTGCTTATATGGTCGGCGCGAGGAAAATGTCTGAAGCATCCCGCTTCAGAGGCTGGGTTTAATTCAGTAAACGGTATATAAATACTGATTCAATAAAAAAATCCTTGCACACAATGTGCAAGGATTTTTTGCATTCTTTTAACGGGTTGGCCTTGCTTCAGGTTCTCTTTCCAGTTCTTCATTTGGTTTGAAAAGAAGCCCCAGATTGATTAAGCCCGCGATGCCCACAAGACCGTATATAATTCGTGAAAGGGCTGAATCCTGACCGCCAAAGATAGCTGCGACAAGATCAAATTGGAAGAATCCGATTAAACCCCAGTTAATAGCGCCAATAATTGTTAGAACCAGTGCAATACGCTGAATGCCACTCATGATGTTTCCTCCTTGTAGTATAGGTTCAATATTATGTTGCTGCAGGGAAATAAAAAATATTCATTGTAATAATCGTTAATAGCCATAATGAAAAAGATGATCTGAGAACCCGGGATATCTAATGCTCACCTTTCGAATCGTACTTTTTGCAATAGCTGAAAATTTGAAAGATAATAATGTGGAAAAGGAGATGGTGATATGCAAAATTTTACCTTTTATAATCCGACTAAATTAATCTTTGGGAAAGATCAGCTATCCCAATTGCAGACTGAAATTCCGCAGTATGGCAAGAAGGTTCTTGTAGTGTATGGCGGCGGAAGCATTAAGCGCAATGGTTTATATGATAAAGTGATGGCACAGCTAAATGAAATTGGTGCTGAAGTGTTTGAACTATCAGGTGTTGAGCCTAATCCAAGAGTTTCCACTGTCCGCAAAGGCGTTGAAATCTGTAAAACTGAAGGCATCGATTTCCTGCTGGCTGTTGGCGGCGGGAGTGTAATTGACTGCACTAAGGCAATCGCAGCTGGTGCTAAATATGATGGCGATGCCTGGGATCTGGTCATTAAGAAAGCATTTGCTGCAAAAGCTCTGCCTTTTGGAACCGTTCTTACATTAGCGGCTACCGGTTCTGAAATGAATGCAGGATCTGTTATTACAAACTGGGAAACAAATGAAAAATATGGATGGGGCAGTCCTGTTACTTTCCCAAAATTTTCAATCCTTGACCCTGTTAATACATTCACAGTGCCAAGTAATCAGACGGTTTATGGAATTGTGGACATGATGTCCCATGTACTGGAGCATTATTTCCATCTTGAAGAAAATACAGATTTCCAGGATCGTATGTGTGAATCGCTGCTGATTACCATTATGGAAGCTGCTCCTAAGCTCCTTAAAGATCTTGAAAGCTATGACCATCGTGCGACCATTTTATATTCCGGCACAATGGCATTGAACGGTTTTCTGAATATGGGCTACCGGGGAGACTGGGCTACGCATAATATCGAGCATGCAGTATCGGCCGTTTATGATATTCCTCATGGCGGCGGTCTGGCCATTCTATTCCCGAACTGGATGAAGCATAATCTGAACGTGAAGCCTGAGCGATTCAAGCAGCTGGCTACCCGTGTATTTAGCGTGGATCCCGCAGGAAAAACAGATGAGGATATTGCGCTTGAAGGCATTGAAAAGCTTCGTGCATTCTGGAACAGCATTGGTGCACCGTCACGCCTGGCTGATTATGATATCGATGACAGCAAGATTGAATTGATGGCAGACAAAGCGACTGTCAACGGAGAATTCGGCAATTTCGCGAAATTAAATCATGATGACGTGGTTTCAATCTACCGCGCTTCTTTATAAATACCAGGCTGGACTCTGCCATAGGCAGAGTCCTTTTACATTTTTCGCCGAAAAATGACAATCACCATTTGCGCGTAAAAAATATGTCAAAATTGGACACGCTTACATTAGGGGATGATTCTTGATTAACTTTGATGCTTTCGTTAAAGTGGTATAAGGATGACAGCCAGAATTACTGCAGGCTGTTTAAATTTGAAAAAAACTGGAGGACATTCATGACACACGTTCGTTTTGATTACGCAAAAGCACTTCCTTTTTTTGGCGAACATGAAATTACATATCTGCAGGATGCCGTGAAGGTAGCACATCACTCCCTTCATGAACAAACTGGCGCTGGCAGTGACTTTTTAGGCTGGATTGATCTGCCTGCAAACTACGACAAAGAAGAGTTCTCCCGCATCGAAAAAGCTGCTGAGAAAATTAAAAGTGATTCCGATATCCTTATCGTCATTGGAATTGGAGGTTCCTATCTTGGAGCGCGTGCGGCTATTGAAATGCTTCAGCACAGCTTCTATAATGCACTTCCAAAAGAAAAGCGCGGAACTCCGCAGGTATTATTTGCGGGCAACAATATTAGTTCCGCTTATATGAAGGATCTAATGGACCTTCTTGACGGCAAAGATTGGTCCATCAATGTTATCTCCAAATCAGGCACAACGACTGAGCCTGCATTGGCTTTCCGTATTTTCCGCAAACTGCTGGAAGAAAAATATGGTGTGGAAGAAGCGCGTAAACGAATTTATGCTACAACCGATAAAGCAAGAGGGGCTTTAAAGACTCTTGCGACAGAGGAAGGCTACGAGTCATTTATTATTCCTGATGATGTCGGTGGCCGCTATTCTGTCCTCACAGCAGTAGGTCTTTTGCCGATTGCTGTCAGCGGTGCAAGCATTGAAGATATGATGAGCGGTGCTGCACAGGCACGCGAGGACTTCAGCAAATCTGAGCTTCAGGATAATGCAGCATACCAGTACGCTGCTGTCCGCAATGTTCTATATAACAAAGGCAAAACGATTGAAATGCTGATCAACTATGAACCAGGACTTCAATATTTTGCAGAGTGGTGGAAGCAGCTGTTCGGTGAAAGTGAAGGAAAAGACCAGAAAGGAATTTTCCCTTCATCAGCAAACTTCTCTACTGATCTTCATTCATTAGGCCAGTATGTGCAGGAAGGCCGCCGGGACCTTTTCGAAACGGTTATCAAGGTGGAAGAATCACGCCATGAGCTTACCATTGAAGAAGCAGAGAATGATCTTGATGGCCTGAACTATCTTGCGGGTGAGACTGTCGACTTTGTAAATAACAAAGCCTTTGAAGGGACAATGCTTGCCCACACAGACGGCGGAGTGCCAAACCTGATCGTTTCCATTCCGAAAATGGATGCCTACACATTTGGCTACCTGGTTTACTTCTTTGAAAAAGCATGTGCAATGAGCGGCTACTTGCTGGGAGTGAACCCGTTCGACCAGCCTGGTGTGGAAGCATACAAAGTGAACATGTTCGCCCTATTAGGAAAACCAGGATTTGAAGAGAAAAAAGCTGAACTTGAAAAGAGATTAAAGTAATAGTGAAAAACGTCTGCCTGCGGGTGGGCGTTTTTTTATTGGAGAAAAAGATGCCGCTGCTAAATCGCATTCATGATATCCCTTACTTTGGAGAAACTAAGCAAAAAGAGTAAAAGGGGATGGATTCAGTGATTGAAATACCTTCAAAAGTGGAAGGAAAGCATTTTGATTTGTATAAGCTGGAGCAGGCTCTAAAGCCGATTGGCTATTCGGTTGGCGGGAACTGGGATTATGATCACGGGTCTTTTGATTATAAAATTGATGATGAGGTGGGGTACCAGTTTTTAAGGGTCCCATTTAAGGCAATTGATGGGCAGCTTGATGATCCAAGCTGTACGGTGGAAATTGGCAGGCCGTTTCTGCTTTCACATAAGTATCAGCGCGGCCTGGATGACCACGCTTATACAGGGAATTTCAGCGCCTCCTTTGATCAATTCTCGGAGCCTGTAGATAAGGACGCTCGTTTTCCGGAAGAATTTATTGATCTCGGCAAAGCGCTTGTCGAAGAGCTGGAGTCTATTTTATTAAGAGATTAACCGAGTATAACAATCAGCTGATCCTGCTGAAGAATTATAAAAGGCTGGGGAGGATTAACAAGGGTTTCTTCCCCTCTTTTAACACCCAAGAGCAGAATGCCTTCTTTCATAAGTTCGGCACTAAGTTCAGCAAAAGTCTTATTTTCTATATCTTCTGATGCAGGCTGAAAAGTTAATTTTCGTTTATCGAGCTGTCCCAGCAAATCAAGAAAAGAAGTAACGAGCTCCTGGGAAGAAATGCTGTTGATCATGACAAAGCTCGTTAGAACATTCGTCTGAACGATTTCATCAGCCCCCGCTCTTTTAGCGTTGGCTGCCTGTTCTGAAGTTAATATTTCAACGATGCATTGAACATCGCGATTTAATCCTTTGATGGCCAATAAGGTTAAAATTGAATTCATGTCAGCATGCAGTTCATCTTTGTTCTGATCAGCTGTGATAATTACTTTTTTGGCATCAAATATATTTGCCTTCATGAGGACATCATCTCTGTTAGCGCGTCCCTGAATAAAATGTACATTATTATGGGGAACAGGATTTGACCTCAGTGTTTCATCAATTAAAGCAATGGAATGGTTCATCCCATCGCCTCCGAGAGTATTAACGATCTCCCTTGAACGTTCATTCCAGCCAATTACAACAATATGGTTTTGACCCCGATATTCGATTTTCCCCTCCAGGAAGTCATTCTGCCGGGTAACTGCTGCTGTTGCAAGTGAAATAAAATAGGTAGACAGAAAACCCGCACCAGTAAAAATAAGCGCAATGCCCACAATACGCCCTGCAGTGCTTTTGGGATAAAAATCTCCAAAACCGACAGTTGAAGCAGTTACAACCGCCCACCAGATTCCATCAAAAAAAGTCGGAAAGGAGGTCGGCTCAATAATATGTATTAACCCCCCAAAAAGAAAGATCACCATCAGGGCAATCAGCAGAATTCTGATTACTAAAGGGAGACGTATAAAACTGTAATAGATGTGCTGAGGCATAAAAATACCCCTCCTAATTTACAAAAGGTTTCAGCAGCTGACTGCTAAAAAATGCCAGCCGTATAGAATATAAAAAAAGCCATGCCAGCATATACTTTAGTTAAGTATATCGTCTATTGCACGGCTCAGCAGTTGAATATCCTTTGATATTTCATTTCTCACGACGTCAATCTCGCACCTTTCATATTCATCCATGAGAAGGGAGAGTTCTCTTTTTAGTATGACAGCCTCGTGTTCAAAATCCATGATGACTCCCTCCTTTAGGGATATATAGGACTATCGGGCAGATAGTAAATTCCTTTATAATGTTACAATTATGTTACCCGATTTCTTTTCCATTTAAACGGTAAATCCCTTAATAATTTGCAAATGAAATTTAGAACGAATATAGTTTACCCTCATATTTTGCACGTAAACACATCGTTTATACCAATTTACTCAAGAATATGATGGCATTTGGAGTGCGCTTTGAAAAGCAGGCTGCCGAAAACGTATCATTTGACGAATAGATTAATTAATCATATAATTAATTTAACAAAATAGTTCGGATTCTTCCTAAAGGGGAGTAGCTGTCAAGTAGAGTCGTCAATACGAGATAATGAATCTCCGGCTTTACTGGCAACAAAATGTTGCTTGCGAGACCTTTACCATTTATTTTGGTAAGGTCTCTTTTGTTTTTAAGGCGCTGAGACCAATAAATGGTTCAGTGCCTTTTATTTTTAGGGAAGAGTCTGGAACAGGGAGGTTTAGAGATGAAATCATATCAGCAGCTTGCAGACAGTGTAAAGTTTTCCAGAAGCCTTAATTGGACCAGACTTCTCGAGAAGGACGACAGTTTGGAATTTATAGGAGCAGGGAGAAGTGCATTTGCTTTTAGGTTAAAAGAAACCAATCTTGTATTAAAGGTATTTTTTCCGGAGTTTAAAAGAACCGCCAGGGAAGAAGCGGAGATATACAGGTCGTTGCCCGACCATCCGTACTATCCCTCATTATATTGCTCTGGAGATAACTATATTGTAATTGATTATGTACAGGGACTGACTTTGTTTGAATGTCTAGCAAAAGGAGTCCCGATAGAAGAGGAGAAAATCAGGCAAATAGATGAGGCTTTAAAGCTTGCGAGGGAAAGAGGGCTTAACCCTTCGGATATCCACCTGCGCAACATTATTCTTACAGAGGATGACCATATTAAAATCATTGATGTTGCCCGATTTAAACAAACGAAGAATTGTACACAGTGGGACGACTTGAAGCATGCATTCTATAGATTTTACAGAAAAAGATATTTTCCAAAGAAGATCCCTGTTTTAATCATGAATACAATTGCGGCACTTTATAAAAAGCGGATTTTCCGTATGGGTTCCTAAACAGTTCATTTGATATGGCATTTTTCTTTTGAAATAATAAAGACCACATAAACAGAAAGGGGCAGGTATCCATGAAAGTTCTAATCGTCGGAGCAAACGGACAAATCGGAAAGCAGCTGGTAAAGCTTATAAAAGAAGCAGATAAACATACAGTACGGGCGATGATCAGAAAAGAAGAGCAGGCCCGGAAGTTTGAAGATACGGGTGTGGAGACGGCAGTCGCAAGCCTTGAAGGAACGGTTGATGAATTGGCTGAAGCTGCCAAAGGCTGTGATGCAATTGTGTTTACTGCAGGTTCAGGCGGACATACAGGCTATGACAAAACTCTTCTGATTGACCTTGATGGAGCTGTAAAAACAATAGAAGCGGCGGAGAAGGCTGGTGTGGACCGGTTTATAATGGTCAGCGCTATACAGGCGAATAATCGTGATAAGTGGAATGAAAAAATCAAGCCTTATTACGCTGCGAAGCATTATGCCGACAGAATCCTGGAAAACAGCAGCTTGAATTACACAATCGTTCGTCCAGGGGGCCTGACAAATGAAGCGGGAACCGGCAAAATCAAAGCAGCAGAAAGTTTGGAGCGTGGCTTCATTCCCCGTGAGGATGTAGCTAAAACTCTTTATGATGTCCTGGATAGTGAAAGCACCTATAAACGCGCATTTGATCTGGTTTCAGGTGAAGAAGATGCGGAAGCAGCATTGAAAAATATATAACTTTTGCCCGGTGTGTATGCACCGGGATTTTTTTCGGCAAATTCAAGTATAAATTATCCCGCTTAGAGAAAATTAAATTAGAAAAAACAGGAGTCTGCCCAATGGAGGAAAAGAGTAGAATTAACAAAAGCAGAGATTTTGCCTTAAGGGCTGCTTATACTTAAACACATATAAGTTAGAAGATTAGTTGAACCAGGCATTGGCAAATTCCAATGTCCTTTTCGTTTTAATTGCTTCTCAATAGGGAATAAGGAATTGTAAAAGGAAATACATAAGATTTCATATTTTCCTCATACAAATGCTGTTTTAGTGTCACAGCTTTTTCTTCAAAACTGTGGAATAATGTGATGTAATGAGCATTCAAGAGGAGTGAGTGAATGTATAAAAAACAGGAACGCATATTAATGTGGCTTGCTTTTACAGTGGCTATCATAATGGGGCTTTCTTTTATTGGACGTATTTTTGCAGGATAGGAAAAGGAGAATGTTAAATGGGAAATGAGGAATCTGTCTTTTTCAGCCGTGTCTTAACTGAGCTGACATTATCCTTCCACATCATTTACGCCACCATTGGTGTCGGCATCCCGCTCATGATTATGATTGCACAATGGGTGGGGATAAAAAAACAGGATGAACATTATATTTTGCTCGCCCGAAGATGGACGCGCGGTTTTGTCATTACGGTGGCTGTCGGTGTTGTTACGGGGACAGCCATCGGCCTGCAGCTATCATTGCTGTGGCCTAACTTTATGGAACTAGCAGGCAATGTCATTGCGCTGCCTTTGTTTATGGAGACTTTTGCCTTTTTCTTTGAAGCGATTTTCCTTGGGATTTATCTGTATACATGGGATCGGTTTGAGAACCAGAAAAAGCATATGCTTTTATTAATCCCAGTTGCAATAGGGGCTTCGTTTTCTGCTATTTTCATTACCATTGTAAATGCATTTATGAATGCACCGCAGGGCTTTGACATTGTGAATGGCCAGCTGGTAAATATTAACCCGATACTGGCAATGTTCACACCCGCCATGCCAACGAAGGTTACGCATGTGCTTTCAACAGCCTATATGACATCAGCGTTTGTCCTTGCATCAATAGGAGCTTTTCGCCTTCTAAAAGGATCGAATCATATCTACCATAAGAAGGCATTGCTGCTCACAATGAAAATCGGATTGATTTTCTCGATCGCTACAGCGGTAATTGGTGACTTCTCCGGAAAATACCTTGCGGAATACCAGCCTGAAAAATTGGCTGCCGCCGAGTGGCATTTTGAAACAGAAGAAGGGGCACCATTAATGCTCTATGGGGTTCTTGATGACGGAGAAGTGAAATATGCCATTAAGATTCCATATGCACTCAGCATCCTTGCGCACAGCAATCCGAATGCCGAAGTGATCGGACTTGACCAATTTGCAGAGGATGAAATTCCGCCGCTATATATCCATTACCTGTTTGACCTTATGGTGACGATTGGCATGTGGATGACGGCACTTTCGCTTTTCTACGTCTTAGGCACCTGGTTTAAAATGCGTTTTGTTTCGTCGAAGTGGTTTCGCTGGCTGATCGTTTTGGGTGGCCCTTTATCCATAATCGCAATTGAAGCGGGATGGTGGTTTGCTGAGGTTGGACGGCAGCCGTGGATTCTGAGGGGCATCATGCGTACTGAAGACGCCGCAACCTCAAGCGGTCAAGTAGACCTTATGCTTCTGCTGTTTGCAGGATTATATCTGGTGCTGGCAATTGGAAGCATTATTGTCCTCACCAGAATGTTCCGCAAAAATCCGGTCGAACAGGAATTGTCCGACCGTGAGCTGGAGAAAGAAGGTGAGCTGCGATGACGCTTGAAATCATCGGAATTTCCGTCTTATGGCTGTTTCTATTTGGATACGTCATCGTTGCCTCTATTGACTTTGGTGCAGGATTTTTCAACGCATACAGTCTATTCCGCGGAAAACAGCATATTTTAACCCGTATTATTCAGCGTTATTTATCACCGGTTTGGGAAGTTACGAATGTGTTCCTGGTGTTTTTCTTCGTAGGCATTGTCGGATTCTTTCCAAAAACAGCCTATTATTATGGAACAGTCCTGCTGGTGCCGGCAAGCATTGCAGTAGTCCTGCTGGCCATCCGCGGATCTTATTACGCTTTTACCACCTACGGCGGGCTAAGACAAAAAAAATGGACCTATCTGTATGGACTTTCAGGTCTTTTCATTCCTGCATCTCTGTCCATTGTCCTGACCATTTCAGAAGGCGGATTCGTTAGTGAAACATCATCAGGCCTGGAGCTTGACTACTGGGCATTGTTCACCAGTCCGCTGACATGGAGCATCGTCGTACTGAGTATATCAGCAGTTTTATATATATCGGCAGTATTCCTGACGTGGTATGCCAATAAAGCAACCGATGAACCGGCCACAGAGCTGCTTAGAAAATACGCTCTAATATGGGCGGTGCCTGCTATTGTAACAGCGACAGGCATTATTGTCGAACTGCGGGATCATAATCCTGAGCATTTCAGCAGATTAATGGACCTATGGTGGCTGTTTGGCATCTCATTCATCCTGTTTGCAGGGACTGTTTATCTAATATGGAAGCGTAAATTATACGGACTCGCATTTGGGCTCTTGGCAGGACAATTCTTAGTGGCGTTCTTTGCCTATGGAATCTCGCATTATCCATACCTGCTTTATCCATACCTGACTATTTATGATGGTTTTACAAACGAAGCTATGGCCATCGCTCTCATCATTGCCTTCATAGCAGGACTGGGATTGCTCCTGCCGTCCCTTTATCTGCTTCTCAGGCTATTCCTTTTCAATAAAGACTATGTCCAGGGAAAGCGGGACGATCATGCATAGGAGGGAAAAACCATGGCAGAATTTGTGATGTTTTATGCACCGTTTATTGTGATCATTGCTTCCATTGCAGCGGCTTTCTGGCTGGCTGGGAAGGACGGGCGGATAGAGGAGTAACTTGTAGACCAGCCCTTATAGGGCTGGTCTTTTTTTATTGTTAAGAAAAATTTGAATTTTTAACTTTTTCTTAACAAAGAAATCAATTGAGCATTATATTCACTCTTTATAATTGGATGAAAAGAGGAGAAGGTGATAATGCTGAAGGTAAGCTGACTGATGCAATTAACAGTCTCAATCAATATCAAAAGGTGTATGCCTGTGAATTTGAAGGCACGGAATGATGTAGGTGAAAAAATGGGATTTATTCAAACAAATATCGAATTTGCGCTGCAAAGAGAAGAATTAAGGAATCAGCTTCTTGATTATCTATTAGAAATATTGGAAAGAGAATTGATTGAGCGCGCTGGGAGCTGAAAGTTTACCTTTTCTTAAATTTATTACAATAGATTAACATGCCGTCAGGATTGTCTTTAAGGTTTAGCTAATAAAATTGCAGTAAGAAATGCTCAGGAGGGATTGCATGAGAATTGCTGTTGCCGGAACAGGTTATGTGGGATTAATTACGGGGGTTTGTTTAGCTGAAATGGGCCATCATGTGATTTGCACAGATATACGGAAAGAAAAAATTCAGCTGCTTAAAACGGGGCAATCACCTATTTTCGAACCGGGACTTGAACCAATGCTGAAAAAAAATCTCTCAAATGGCCGTTTGGCATTCACTGCAAACCCTAAAATTGCCTATAAGGATGCAGATATAATTTTTATTGCAGTTGGCACACCGGAAAATCATGACGGTACAGCAAATCTTGATTACATTCATGCTGCAGCATATGCAATTGGCACATGCATTGAAAATGAAGTTATTATCTGCACAAAGAGCACAGTCCCAGTAGGAACAAATGAAAAAATAAAAGAAATTATTCAAAGTGTAAATCCTCCGCCTTTCAAGGTAGAGGTCGTATCTAATCCTGAATTTTTGCGCGAAGGGTCTGCCATTTTAGATTTTTTCAATGGTGACCGAATAATTTTAGGAACAGAATCGAGCCGCGCAGCATTAAAGTTGGAAGAAATCTACCTTCCTCTAAATATACCAATCTATAAAACAGATACAAGAAGTGCAGAAATGATTAAATATGCTTCTAATGCCTTCCTGGCAGCAAAAATCAGTTTTATTAATGAAATTGCGGCAATATGTGAAAAAGTAGGAGCTAACATTGAAGATGTCGCATATGGGATAGGACAGGATAAACGGATTGGACCGCACTTTCTTCAAGCTGGATTAGGGTATGGTGGTTCTTGTTTCCCAAAAGATACAAAAGCTCTTGTTCAATTAGCGGGTAATATACAGCATCAATTCGAGCTCCTTGAATCGGTTATTAAAGTGAATAATCGGCAGCAGACCTTAGCTGTCCGTAAAGCCGAAAACGTATTGGGCTCCTTGGAAGGCAAAAGAGCGGCTCTTCTTGGCCTTGCATTTAAGCCGGATACAGATGATGTTCGAGGAGCAGCGTCTCTTATCATAGCCAAAAAGCTTCTGGAAGAAGGTGCCTTCGTCATCGCTTATGATCCTGCTGCGATTCCTAATGCTCGAAGTGTCTTAGGGAATACAATCGAATATACAATGGATATTAAAATAGCACTTGAAGGTGCTGACTTTGCCATTATTGCAACAGAATGGGACGAAATCAAACATCTGTCTTTGAAGGTATACGCTGAAAGAATGAAATCTCCTGTCATTATTGACGGAAGAAACTGCTACTCTCTTTCGGATGTCCGTAAACATCCATTAACCTATATTTCCATAGGAAGATCTTCTATTTTACATGACCAGATGACTAGAGTTAAAAGCAGTTAAACACACAAAGAGAGGATTAGTCATTCTGAAAATGCTCCTTGCCTTTCCTCCGTCTCTATCATGTGAATAACATTGGATATTCTTGTGGTTATTTCCAACATTTGTATTGTTCTTCGCTTTCCGTCAGGTGTGATTGGAGAAGGAGCTCTTGGTTCTATAGCTGGTATTTGAAGTTTTTATTTATTAGTTCTTTAAAGAAAAGAGCTGAAATAATGGCAAGGAGGCACATATGAAAATTGCCCTATTCACTGATACCTTTTATCCAGACATCAATGGAGTCGCCCGGACACTTAAAAGGTTCACCGATTATTTAAGTGAACAAAACATTGAGGTTAAAATTTTCGCACCTGCTAACCAGCGAGACGAGTATGTTTCCAAACATATTCACCGTTTTAAAAGCGCTTCCTTTTTCTTATACCCTGAATGCCGAGTTGCTTTTCCTAGCTATTTCCAAATTAAGGATGAATTAGAAGCGTTCAAGCCTGATATCGTACACGTTGCCACACCTTTCAATCTTGGGCTAAGCGGTGTTTATTGTTCAAAAAAACTAAACATCCCTCTTGTGGGTTCCTATCACACTGATTTTGACCAGTATCTGCAATTCTATGATCTTAAATTTCTATCAAGTATACTTTGGAAATATATGACATGGTTTTACAGTCCCTTTAAAAAAACCTTTGTTCCATCAATTGAGACCTTAAATCAATTAAAGGAGCACAGCTTCACTAATCTGGAAATCTGGCCGAGAGGTGTCGACTGTCAGCTGTTCCATCCGTACCACGATAAGCTTTCATTGCGCAAGAAATATTCAATACGAAGAAAATACCTAATAATGTATGCAGGCAGACTGGCACCTGAAAAAAATGCAGAAATTCTTATAGAGATAGCAAAAATACTCCCAACATATCTCAAAGAAAACGTTCAGTGGCTTATTGTCGGGGACGGGCCGATTCGTGGGCAACTACAGGCTAATGCCCCAAAAAATATGATGTTTACAGGCTATTTAAAAGGCAGGGAGCTCTCAGAAATTTACTCCGCATCGGATTTATTTGTCTTTCCGTCTTCAACCGAGACATTTGGAAATGTTGTTCTGGAATCGCTGGCAAGCGGAACCCCTGTTATTGGCGCGGACTCAGGAGGAGTCAAGAGCATTATTCAGGACGGGGTAACTGGTCACTTATGTCAACCGGGCAATGTTGAAGAATTCTCTGAAGCAATTATAAATATGCTGACCAATCCAAAGCATCGGACACAAATGGGATTTGAAGGAAGGGAATTCGCTTTAACACAAAAGTGGGATAGAATTTTTGAAGATCTGCTGGGACATTATGCACATGTAATTGGAGACAGCGGGGAAAAGAGATATGCATAAAGAGATTCTCATTGTTGAAGATAGTGAAGTTTTCTGAGGTTTTCGAAAAGAAATATCTAATAAAATCAACAATGCTTGGATTTTTTAACTGCCAAAGCCATCTTTCACCAAGCAAATTCGATTAGCTTAATAATATATATAACCAAAAAGCTGGCATTAGTTATTTAAAATAATATTACATTGGGATAAATTTAGCTTCTCTTTAAAATATAAGAGCAAATATTATTGCCAATAGGATAACGAATAAAATTATTACTATTTGTGAAAAAAACTGAAGTGCCATTAGAGAAAATAAAAAACTAAACGAAAAAACTCCATTATAAAGAATTTATTCCTTAACTAATTGCTTATAAATGGTCACGCAAAAGTGAAGTGACCAATTCGTGCCCCTCAATAGTAAATATAGAAAATCTGATAAAAGGCAAAGAAAAAATCAAAACGCTCAACCTCTTGTACATAAAGTGGTTGAGCGTTTTGATATTAGTATGGAGAATAGGGGGCTCGAACCCCTGACCTCAACGCTGCCAGCGTTGCGCTCTCCCAGCTGAGCTAATCCCCCGAGAAGTGGTACAAGAAAAATTATAACCACATCGGAGTTATCTTGCAAGAGGAATTATTAAAAAATTTTACTGCATGCTATCGATTTCCATGCACTGCACTCCAGGGATACTTGAAACGCTGTAATAAACATCAGTAGTTCTTCTTTTATAGTCGACGGCAACAATCAGCTGTACAAGATGCAGATGTTCATCTTCTAAATCTTTTATGCGAATATGTTTTATAGAGATATCAAGGTCTTTTACCGCTGGGATGATGTCAGCGATATTTTCTTTATCCCTTACTTTCAGCTGCAGATTGATTTCTTTTTCTCTTAAGCGTTTGGGGCCAATTATGCCCATGATAAGAGGAATTACCTCTACTGAAATAATAAGCAGCGCCACTCCTGCCATTGCTTCAATATAAAAGCCTGCTCCTACAGCAATTCCAATTCCTGCTGCCCCCCAAATTAAAGCTGCTGTTGTAAGACCCGAAATACTGTCATTTCCCCGCCTTAAAATAACGCCTGCACCCAAAAAGCCGATTCCTGATACAATCTGGGCAGCTAAACGGAGAGGATCCATCGTTATGTTGATGTCATCATTACCGGGAAACATATAAGCCGATTCTATAGACACAATAGTCAGCAGGCAGCTTACTATGGAAATAACTAAACTGGTCTTTAGGCCGACAGGCTTTCTTTTTAATTCTCTCTCCAGGCCGATTACAAGACCCAGGACTGCTGAAATACCCAGCTTCATTAATATTTCTATCTCTAAACTGCTCATAATATCTCCCGCTTTTTTAAGTATTATATATCCAAAATATGATCTTTAAAATCCTGCTAAAATAAAACCGTAGTAAAAGTTTGACTAAACGTTGTAAAATGAAATATACCCTAATTATTAGGAAACAGAAACAAGGAGAATAAAAAAATGTCAGATAAAAAAATAAACCCCTATGTTGTCCTGGCAATTGGCGTCATTTCTGTCTCTACATCAGCCATATTGGTGAAGGTATCCAGCGCTCCATCGGGAGTCATTGCTTTTTACAGATTATTATTTTCCGTTCTTTTCATGCTGCCTGTATTTCTTATAAAGTATGTTCCGGAACTTCGTCTTATTACACGGCGGGATTGGATCTATTCCATCATTGCCGGTGTGTTTCTTGCATTCCATTTTATTCTCTGGTTTGAGTCACTGAACTACACCTCTGTAGCCAGTTCCACAGTCCTTGTGACTCTCCAGCCCTTATTTGCATTTGCAGGCACATATCTCTTTTTTAAAGAAAAGTTTACCTGGAAAGCCATTTTAAGCGGGTTTCTGGCAATTGCGGGCAGTGTTATTATCAGCTGGGGAGATTTTCAAATCAGCGGGACTGCTTTGTTCGGGGATATACTTGCAATCATTGCCTGCGCCCTGGTAACGGCTTACTTAATGTTTGGCCAAACAGTCAGAAAAAGACTATCGCTCGTTACTTACACCTTTGTTGTTTATAGTATAAGCACTATTACATTGTTTTTTTACGTGTTAATCGTCGAAGAACCTTTACTCCCATATGGAACCAGTGATTGGGTATATTTTATCTTGCTTGCTCTTGTTCCCACTCTGCTCGGACATACATTATTCAATTGGTCAATAAAGTGGCTAAGCACTTCAACCATTTCTATGGCCATCTTATTTGAGCCAGTTGGTGCTGCTGTTTTAGCATATTATTTACTTCAGGAGTCTATTTTATGGACGCAAGTTCTTGGGGGAACAATTGTAATTGGAGGAATAACTCTCTTCTTATTAGATGAGAGAAGGATTCGAATGAAAGAATTAAAGAAAAAAACAGCGGCTTCCGGATAAATAGATGAGTAATATATTTTGAAGTATATAAGAGAAAAATCTCCCTGGGAATGGGGAGATTTTTTTTATCTAAATACATAGGTCAGAGCAGAAAAAATAAATGCAGCTGTAACAGAAAAGATGAAGGTGCCTCCATAGACCTCTTCATCTGAATTTGCAATTTTAATCCCCTCTGCATAGGCATAGGCAAACAAAAATATGGCCATGATTACAGATAGATATAGGGCAGCGGTTTCCAGTGTCATTCACACCTTCCGTTTAAAGTAGAGTTAATAGATTTTATGAAAAATAACCAAAACTATTACTATATCTTTATATTGTTATTATTTAAAACTTGTTTTCTCACTCCCGTGACGGCTAATCAATAAATTATGTATAAATTTAATTATTGTTAAAAGAAGCTTATAAAAGTGTGGAAAGCTGAACAAAGTTATTCACACGATGTGGATAACTTTGTTGACAACTGAATTAATAAGTGTTTAGTGGTGGATAAGTTTGTGGGTATATGAAATGAAGGTTTCGAAAAATATGTTAATGATATAATGAATTTTCTAGAGTTCAGGTGAAATGCGTATAAATTTGATGTTAAGAAAATGCACATTTTATGAGATCTGGCTACAATGAATAAAGTTTTCGTAAAGGTACCGTCTTTAAATTGATTTCAAAACAACAATTTAATAGAGAAGAGATTTATAATAATATGCACTGAAAATATAAAGATAAACATTTTTAAAAATTATATTGCAAACATTTAATAAGTCATGGTATATTAATTCTTGTCCTCAACAAGGCATGTTAAACAAAGAAAAAAGATTTTAAAAAAATGTTGACTTGCTAAGGGATAACATGTTATATTGATAAAGTCGCTTCTGAGCGATAAGGTAAAATATAACAAAAAGAAATTGATCTTTGAAAACTGAACGAACAAAAACGTCAACGTTAATTCTTTAGTCTTTTTTGAAAAGACAACTTATGAGCTTAATCAACTCTTATATGGAGAGTTTGATCCTGGCTCAGGACGAACGCTGGCGGCGTGCCTAATACATGCAAGTCGAGCGGACAGATGGGAGCTTGCTCCCTGAAGTCAGCGGCGGACGGGTGAGTAACACGTGGGCAACCTGCCTGTAAGACTGGGATAACTCCGGGAAACCGGGGCTAATACCGGATGATTCTTTCCCTCACATGAGGGAAAGCTGAAAGATGGTTTCGGCTATCACTTACAGATGGGCCCGCGGCGCATTAGCTAGTTGGTGAGGTAACGGCTCACCAAGGCGACGATGCGTAGCCGACCTGAGAGGGTGATCGGCCACACTGGGACTGAGACACGGCCCAGACTCCTACGGGAGGCAGCAGTAGGGAATCTTCCGCAATGGACGAAAGTCTGACGGAGCAACGCCGCGTGAGTGATGAAGGTTTTCGGATCGTAAAACTCTGTTGTTAGGGAAGAACAAGTACCGGAGTAACTGCCGGTACCTTGACGGTACCTAACCAGAAAGCCACGGCTAACTACGTGCCAGCAGCCGCGGTAATACGTAGGTGGCAAGCGTTGTCCGGAATTATTGGGCGTAAAGCGCGCGCAGGCGGTTCCTTAAGTCTGATGTGAAAGCCCCCGGCTCAACCGGGGAGGGTCATTGGAAACTGGGGAACTTGAGTGCAGAAGAGAAGAGTGGAATTCCACGTGTAGCGGTGAAATGCGTAGAGATGTGGAGGAACACCAGTGGCGAAGGCGACTCTTTGGTCTGTAACTGACGCTGAGGCGCGAAAGCGTGGGGAGCAAACAGGATTAGATACCCTGGTAGTCCACGCCGTAAACGATGAGTGCTAAGTGTTAGAGGGTTTCCGCCCTTTAGTGCTGCAGCAAACGCATTAAGCACTCCGCCTGGGGAGTACGGCCGCAAGGCTGAAACTCAAAGGAATTGACGGGGGCCCGCACAAGCGGTGGAGCATGTGGTTTAATTCGAAGCAACGCGAAGAACCTTACCAGGTCTTGACATCTCCTGACAACCCTAGAGATAGGGCGTTCCCCTTCGGGGGACAGGATGACAGGTGGTGCATGGTTGTCGTCAGCTCGTGTCGTGAGATGTTGGGTTAAGTCCCGCAACGAGCGCAACCCTTGATCTTAGTTGCCAGCATTCAGTTGGGCACTCTAAGGTGACTGCCGGTGACAAACCGGAGGAAGGTGGGGATGACGTCAAATCATCATGCCCCTTATGACCTGGGCTACACACGTGCTACAATGGATGGTACAAAGGGCTGCGAGACCGCGAGGTTAAGCGAATCCCATAAAACCATTCTCAGTTCGGATTGCAGGCTGCAACTCGCCTGCATGAAGCCGGAATCGCTAGTAATCGCGGATCAGCATGCCGCGGTGAATACGTTCCCGGGCCTTGTACACACCGCCCGTCACACCACGAGAGTTTGTAACACCCGAAGTCGGTGGGGTAACCTTTTGGAGCCAGCCGCCTAAGGTGGGACAGATGATTGGGGTGAAGTCGTAACAAGGTAGCCGTATCGGAAGGTGCGGCTGGATCACCTCCTTTCTAAGGATATTTACATGAAACGTGACGTGTTTTGTTCGTTCAGTTTTGAGAGTTCAATCTCTCAATGAAAGAGTCGTTCTTTGAAAACTAGATAATGTTAATGAAGAAGCAATAACCGAGTAATCGCCATTTTAGTCAATTCTCTCTATGTTAAATAGAGTTAAAAACCTTTGATCTTGTTCATCTTCGATGAACACGTCAAATACGGTTAAGTTAGAAAGGGCGCACGGTGAATGCCTTGGCACTAGGAGCCGATGAAGGACGGTACTAACACCGATATGCTTCGGGGAGCTGTAAGTAAGCTTTGATCCGGAGATTTCCGAATGGGGAAACCCCCTATCCGTAATGGGATAGGATCTTTACCTGAATACATAGGGTATTGAAGGCAGACCCGGGGAACTGAAACATCTAAGTACCCGGAGGAAGAGAAAGCAAACGCGATTCCCTGAGTAGCGGCGAGCGAAACGGGATTAGCCCAAACCAGGAGGCTTGCCTCCTGGGGTTGTAGGACACTCTACACGGAGTTACAAAGGAACGAGGTAAATGAACAGGTCTGGAAAGGCCGGCCAGAGAAGGTAAAAGCCCTGTAGTTGAAACTTCGTTCCCTCCAGAGTGGATCCTGAGTACGGCGGGACACGAGAAATCCCGTCGGAAGCAGGGAGGACCATCTCCCAAGGCTAAATACTCCCTAGTGACCGATAGTGAACCAGTACCGTGAGGGAAAGGTGAAAAGCACCCCGGAAGGGGAGTGAAAGAGATCCTGAAACCGTGTGCCTACAAGTAGTTAGAGCCCGTTAATGGGTGATAGCGTGCCTTTTGTAGAATGAACCGGCGAGTTACGATTACATGCGAGGTTAAGTTGAAGAGACGGAGCCGCAGCGAAAGCGAGTCTGAATAGGGCGAATGAGTATGTGGTCGTAGACCCGAAACCAGGTGATCTACCCATGTCCAGGGTGAAGTCCAGGTAACACTGGATGGAGGCCCGAACCCACGCACGTTGAAAAGTGCGGGGATGAGGTGTGGGTAGCGGAGAAATTCCAATCGAACTTGGAGATAGCTGGTTCTCTCCGAAATAGCTTTAGGGCTAGCCTCATGTAGTAAGAGTCTTGGAGGTAGAGCACTGTTTGGACTAGGGGCCCCCATCGGGTTACCGAATTCAGACAAACTCCGAATGCCAAAGACTTATCCATGGGAGTCAGACTGCGAGTGATAAGATCCGTAGTCAAGAGGGAAACAGCCCAGACCACCAGCTAAGGTCCCAAAGTATACGTTAAGTGGAAAAGGATGTGGAGTTGCTTAGACAACCAGGATGTTGGCTTAGAAGCAGCCACCATTTAAAGAGTGCGTAATAGCTCACTGGTCGAGTGACTCCGCGCCGAAAATGTACCGGGGCTAAACGTATCACCGAAGCTGTGGATTGACATCTTTCGATGTCAGTGGTAGGAGAGCGTTCTAAGGGCGTTGAAGCCAGACCGCAAGGACTGGTGGAGCGCTTAGAAGTGAGAATGCCGGTATGAGTAGCGAAAGATGGGTGAGAATCCCATCCACCGAATGCCTAAGGTTTCCTGAGGAAGGCTCGTCCGCTCAGGGTTAGTCGGGACCTAAGCCGAGGCTGAAAAGCGTAGGCGATGGACAACAGGTTGATATTCCTGTACCACCTCTTTACCGTTTGAGCAATGGGGGGACGCAGGAGGATAGGGTAAGCGCGCTGCTGGATTAGCGCGTCCAAGCAGTTAGGCCGGTAACGAGGCAAATCCCGTTACCACACAGGCTGAGCTGTGACGGCGAGGGAAATTTAGTACCGAAGTTCCTGATTCCACACTGCCAAGAAAAGCCTCTAGCGAGGGAAAAGGTGCCCGTACCGCAAACCGACACAGGTAGGCGAGGAGAGAATCCTAAGGTGAGCGAGAGAACTCTCGTTAAGGAACTCGGCAAAATGACCCCGTAACTTCGGGAGAAGGGGTGCTCATTAGGGTGCATAGCCCTGATGAGCCGCAGTGAATAGGCCCAGGCGACTGTTTAGCAAAAACACAGGTCTCTGCGAAGCCGCAAGGCGAAGTATAGGGGCTGACGCCTGCCCGGTGCTGGAAGGTTAAGAGGAGAGGTTAGCGCAAGCGAAGCTTTGAATCGAAGCCCCAGTAAACGGCGGCCGTAACTATAACGGTCCTAAGGTAGCGAAATTCCTTGTCGGGTAAGTTCCGACCCGCACGAAAGGCGTAACGATCTGGGCACTGTCTCAACGAGAGACTCGGTGAAATTATAGTACCTGTGAAGATGCAGGTTACCCGCGACAGGACGGAAAGACCCCGTGGAGCTTTACTGTAGCCTGATATTGAATTTTGGTACAGCTTGTACAGGATAGGTAGGAGCCTGAGAAGCCGGAGCGCCAGCTTCGGTGGAGGCGTCGGTGGGATACTACCCTGGCTGTATTGAAATTCTAACCCGCGCCCCTGATCGGGGCGGGAGACAGTGTCAGGTGGGCAGTTTGACTGGGGCGGTCGCCTCCTAAAAAGTAACGGAGGCGCCCAAAGGTTCCCTCAGAATGGTTGGAAATCATTCGCAGAGTGTAAAGGCACAAGGGAGCTTGACTGCGAGACCTACAAGTCGAGCAGGGACGAAAGTCGGGCTTAGTGATCCGGTGGTTCCGCATGGAAGGGCCATCGCTCAACGGATAAAAGCTACCCCGGGGATAACAGGCTTATCTCCCCCAAGAGTCCACATCGACGGGGAGGTTTGGCACCTCGATGTCGGCTCATCGCATCCTGGGGCTGTAGTCGGTCCCAAGGGTTGGGCTGTTCGCCCATTAAAGCGGTACGCGAGCTGGGTTCAGAACGTCGTGAGACAGTTCGGTCCCTATCCGTCGTGGGCGCAGGAAATTTGAGAGGAGCTGTCCTTAGTACGAGAGGACCGGGATGGACGCACCGCTGGTGTACCAGTTGTCTTGCCAAAGGCATCGCTGGGTAGCTATGTGCGGAAGGGATAAGTGCTGAAAGCATCTAAGCATGAAGCCCCCCTCGAGATGAGATTTCCCATAGCGTCAAGCTAGTAAGATCCCTGAAAGATGATCAGGTTGATAGGTCAGAGGTGGAAGCGTGGCGACATGTGGAGCTGACTGATACTAATCGATCGAGGACTTAACCAAAACGAAAAGCGGAGGCGACTGTTCAACTTCGAGAGACGTTGGAGAGCCGGCCATTCAAATCCTGGTTTTGGGATTTGGAGGGACGGATCGAAACGGCCGAGAAGTTAGGAGCCGAAGCTAGACAAGTCATTGGTGAATACTCGGAAAACTTCTTCATGCATTATCTAGTTTTGAGGGAATGAAAAATATGAAATTTCCTCTTGAAAAATCCTAAAAAGACGGTATAATAAAACTTGTCTTTGAAAAATAGTCTGGTGGCGATAGCGAGAAGGTCACACCCGTTCCCATACCGAACACGGAAGTTAAGCTTCTCAGCGCCGATGGTAGTTAGGGGCTGTCCCCTTGTGAGAGTAGGACGCTGCCGGGCGTTAATAATGGAGGATTAGCTCAGCTGGGAGAGCATCTGCCTTACAAGCAGAGGGTCGGCGGTTCGATCCCGTCATCCTCCACCATCAATTTAATTATACAAGCTGCCGGTGTAGCTCAATTGGTAGAGCAACTGACTTGTAATCAGTAGGTTGGGGGTTCAAGTCCTCTCGCCGGCACCACTTTAGCGAGCCATTAGCTCAGTCGGTAGAGCAGATTGCAGCACCAGTGAATTACTTCACCCGAATAGCAATCTGTGACAAAGCGTTTAGCTTTGGAACATCTGACTGCACATTTCAGGCTTTAGGAAGTCTCATAAAATATGAGCCATTAGCTCAGTCGGTAGAGCATCTGACTTTTAATCAGAGGGTCGAAGGTTCGAGTCCTTCATGGCTCACCATTTTAATTTAATATTGCGGGTGTGGCGGAATTGGCAGACGCACCAGACTTAGGATCTGGCGCCGCAAGGCGTGGGGGTTCGACTCCCTTCACCCGCACCATTCTTTAAGCGGAAGTAGTTCAGTGGTAGAACATCACCTTGCCAAGGTGGGGGTCGCGGGTTCGAATCCCGTCTTCCGCTCCATTTTTTGCCGGGGTGGCGGAACTGGCAGACGCACAGGACTTAAAATCCTGCGGTAGGTGACTACCGTACCGGTTCGATTCCGGTCCTCGGCACCAGAAGAATTTAATAATGCGCCCGTAGCTCAATTGGATAGAGCGTTTGACTACGGATCAAAAGGTTAGGGGTTCGACTCCTCTCGGGCGCGCCATTATTAACGGGGAGTAGCTCAGCTTGGTAGAGCACTTGGTTTGGGACCAAGGGGTCGCAGGTTCGAATCCTGTCTTCCCGACCATTTATTATTGGGGCCTTAGCTCAGCTGGGAGAGCGCCTGCTTTGCACGCAGGAGGTCAGCGGTTCGATCCCGCTAGGCTCCACCATTATTATTTTAACATTTCGGCGGTGTAGCTCAGCTGGCTAGAGCGTACGGTTCATACCCGTGAGGTCGGGGGTTCGATCCCCTCCGCCGCTACCATTTAATTAAACAATGCTGGACCTTTAGCTCAGCTGGTTAGAGCAGACGGCTCATAACCGTCCGGTCGTAGGTTCGAGTCCTACAAGGTCCACCACTTTCATTTATACGGAGGAATACCCAAGTCCGGCTGAAGGGATCGGTCTTGAAAACCGACAGGCGGGTCAAACCGCGCAGGGGTTCGAATCCCCTTTCCTCCTCCATATTTTTAATAATACTATCGCGGGGTGGAGCAGTCCGGTAGCTCGTCGGGCTCATAACCCGAAGGTCGCAGGTTCAAATCCTGCCCCCGCAATCTGGTCCGGTAGTTCAGTTGGTTAGAATGCCTGCCTGTCACGCAGGAGGTCGCGGGTTCGAGTCCCGTCCGGACCGCCATTTTTATAAAATAAACAATATACGGCTCAGTAGCTCAGTCGGTAGAGCAAAGGACTGAAAATCCTTGTGTCGGCGGTTCGATTCCGTCCTGAGCCACCATCTTTAATCTTAACGCGGGTGTAGTTTAGTGGTAAAACCTCAGCCTTCCAAGCTGATGATGAGGGTTCGATTCCCTTCACCCGCTCCAAAATGGGCCTATAGCTCAGCTGGTTAGAGCGCACGCCTGATAAGCGTGAGGTCGATGGTTCGAGTCCATTTAGGCCCACCATTTTATATTATTGTTCCGCAGTAGCTCAGTGGTAGAGCATTCGGCTGTTAACCGAACGGTCGTAGGTTCGAATCCTACCTGCGGAGCCATATATGGGGAAGTACTCAAGTGGCTGAAGAGGCGCCCCTGCTAAGGGTGTAGGTCGGGTAACCGGCGCGAGGGTTCAAATCCCTCCTTCTCCGCCATATTGGCCCCTTGGTCAAGCGGTTAAGACACCGCCCTTTCACGGCGGTAACACGGGTTCGAATCCCGTAGGGGTCATACAAAAAAGCTGTCAACAATTTGTTGGCAGCTTTTTTTCTGTCTTTTCTGTTCTGTTCCAGCATACCTTCAGTTAGTTACATCTCTGTTTTTTAATCAAACTTCTCTTCTTCCTTGCTTAATTTATTGCCTGGATTATTCAAATCGATCTCGGAAGATATCCCCGTATAGGGGCCTCTAAACATATCACCAGTGGCCATAATCTTTCCATCCGGTGCTTCAAATAACGGAACTCTTACTTCATTTTTTGATGCCTCATTCAATAATAATTCCTCTTCTTTATTACTCAAAATATTATTCTCCTTTCATTTTTTGCTTGCATACTTTGTCTTATTTTGTCTGAGTTTACCGGAGATTATGTCGAAGTCTGTTAAATTGGGCAGAATGTTATCGGATTATAGCGGGTTTTAGACATTGTTGTCATAAAATTAAAAAAACTTTTACAAGGATTTTTCTCATGTTCCGCGAATATAACAGGAAAGTCAAAAGAAACGAGACTGGGTGGGGAGAAGGATGGTAGTGGATACTTTGTTTCCAACCGATTATCAGCTGCATTTGTTCCATGAAGGGACATATTATGAAAGTCACCAGTTATTTGGTGCACATGTTGTTTCCAATGGCGGAGATGTGTTTACCCGCTTTTGTGTTTGGGCACCGAATGCTGAAGTTATCAGATTAGTCGGTGATTTTAATGATTGGAATGGAGAAGGCTATACCTTACATAGAGTGAATAATGAAGGTGTCTGGTTTATTCAGCTGGATGGAAACATGGAAGGTGCCTTGTATAAGTATGAAATTGAAACAAAGAAAGGAGATGTTTTATTAAAGGCTGATCCTTATAGCTTTTTTTCAGAAGTAAGGCCCAATACAGCATCTAAAGTATATTCGCTGGACGGGTATCAGTGGAATGACAGCAAATGGATCCAAAAAAAAGAAATGAAGTCTATTTATACGGAGCCTGCAGTCATTTATGAAGTCCATATGGGTTCATGGAAGCAAAAAGAATCTGGAAGTCTGTATACATACAGGGAGCTTGCAGATGAGCTAATTCCTTATGTGGTCGAACATGGGTTTACGCATATAGAATTGCTTCCTCTAATTGAGCATCCGCTCGACGCTTCCTGGGGCTATCAGGGAACAGGCTATTACTCTGTTACAAGCCGTTATGGCAGCCCGCATGATTTTATGTATTTTGTTGATCAGTGCCACCAGCATGGTGTTGGTGTCATTCTGGACTGGGTGCCGGGGCACTTCTGCAAAGATGCCCATGGTCTTTATCAGTTTGATGGTTCGTATTTGTATGAGTATGAAACTGAGGGCGACAGAGAGAACAGAGTATGGGGCACAGCCAATTTTGATCTCGGCAAAAATGAAGTTCAAAGCTTTCTTATTTCCAACGCTGTTTTTTGGATGGAGAAATATCATATTGATGGCTTCCGGGTTGATGCGGTCGCTAATATTATCTATTGGCCTAACCGGGATGGGAAGACAGAAAATCCATTCGGCACCAGTTTTCTGCAGAACTTAAATAAAGTTGTTTCTCAATATGACTCTTCCTTTCTCATGATGGCAGAGGATTCAACAGACTGGCCGCAAGTGACTGCACCAGTCCATTATGGAGGGCTGGGTTTTCATTACAAGTGGAATATGGGCTGGATGAATGACGTTCTTACATATATGGAAACAGCGCCTGAGAGGCGATCTGGTGTTCATGGAAAGATGACATTTTCGCTTTTGTATGCTTTTACAGAAAACTTCATACTGCCTTTTTCACATGATGAAGTTGTTCATGGAAAAAAATCGCTGCTTGATAAAATGCCGGGAGATTACTGGCAAAAATTTGCTCAATTCAGGCTCCTGCTTGGATATATGATTGCCCACCCCGGTAAGAAGCTTCTTTTCATGGGAAGTGAACTTGGGCAGTTTTCGGAATGGAAAGACAAAGAACAGCTTGATTGGCATCTGCTTGATTACGAGATGCATAAAAAAGCAAATGATTATGTGAAAGATTTAATAAAGGTTTATAAACGTTCAAAGGCTCTTTTTGAGCTTGATCATCTTCAGGATGGTTTTGAATGGATTGATTGTCATAATGCAGACCAATCCATCTTTTCTTTTATCAGGAAAGGCTCTAAAGTGGATGATTTTCTTGTGATTGTCTGCAATTTCACACCTGCTTTCTACCTTAATTATCGTATTGGAGTTCCAAAGGCGGGTTCCTATCGGGAAATACTCAACAGTGACAGTGATAGCTTTGGAGGATCAAATTGCACTAACAAGAGGGTCCTTAAGACAGAGCAATTAGAGTTTCATGGCAAGCCGTTCAGTTTGGAAATGTCTATTCCGCCATTTGGCATTTCAATCTTACGCCCTGTAAAACATCGGAAGGAGAGGAAGGGAAATGGGAAAGAAAAAGTGCGTCGCAATGTTATTAGCAGGAGGGAAAGGGAGCAGGCTTAGTTCTCTGACAAAAAGTCTTGCGAAACCTGCAGTTCCCTTTGGAGGGAAATACCGGATTATTGATTTTACATTGAGCAATTGCACCAATTCCGGAATTGATACAGTCGGTGTTCTTACCCAATACCAGCCGCTGGTTCTGAATTCGTATATTGGCATAGGCAGCGCATGGGATCTTGATAGAAAGAACGGAGGTGTGACCGTACTGCCCCCTTACAGTGAATCATCGGAAGTGAAGTGGTATACGGGAACAGCGAGTGCCATTTATCAGAACCTCAATTATTTAAAGCAGTATGATCCTGAATATGTCCTGATTTTATCTGGTGATCATATTTATAAAATGAATTATGAGCTGATGCTGAATTATCATATTGAAAAAGGCGCGGATGCCACTATTTCTGTAATTGAAGTGCCTTGGCCGGAGGCAAGCAGGTTCGGAATCATGAACACCGATGACGAGATGCGGGTTGCAGAATTTGAGGAAAAACCAGCATATCCAAAAAATAATCTGGCCTCCATGGGAATATATATTTTTAATTGGTCTGTTTTAAAGGAATATCTGGAAATGGATGACCGCAATCCGGAATCAAGTCATGACTTTGGAAAGGATATTATCCCACTGATGCTTGATGAAAATAAAAAGCTGTTCGCTTACCCATTCAATGGCTACTGGAAGGATGTCGGTACAGTCAAGAGCCTGTGGGAAGCAAATATGGATTTATTGGATGATGAATGCGAGCTGAATCTTTTCGATCATGATTGGCGGATCTATTCGGTGAATCCGAATCATCCTCCACAGTTTATTTCAACTCAAGCAGAGGTTGCAGAGTCTTTGATAAATGAAGGCTGTACAATTGAAGGGGAAGTTGAAAAGTCAGTGCTATTTCAAGGGGTTCTGGTTGGAAAGAATACTGTGATCCGTGAATCGGTCATCATGCCTGATGCTGTAATTGGTGAAAATGTCTATATAGAAAAGGCTATAGTGCCAAGCGGAATGAACATACCTGATGGCGTTGTTATTAGTGCTTCCGAAGAAGAAGATGAAATTATTCTGATAACACAGGAAATGATACAGGGAATTTGTTCTTAATTCACAGCCTGGATGCCAAAACGGCGCCTGGCCAATAAAACGGGAGGGAATGTCATGAAGAAGAGAATGCTTGGTGTGATAGACGCAACAACCTACCATGAAGAGTTAGAGGAATTGACAGTACACAGGTCGCTCGCAGCTGTTCCGTTTGCAGGCCGCTATAGGCTAATCGATTTTGTTCTCTCCAATATGGTCAACTCGGATATTGAAAGTGTTGCCATATTTCCGAAGTATCAATATCGCTCTTTAATGGATCATCTTGGTTCCGGGAAAAATTGGGATCTTAACAGAAAAAGGGATGGGCTATTCTTTTTCCCATCTCCTTTGCTGGATAGTCCAAGTAAAGGAATTGGATCTTTCAATCACTTTGCAGCTAATTTGGATTATTTTTATCGAAGTAAGCAGGAGTATGCATTGATCTCAAACTGTTTTACCGTTTTTAATATGGACTTCAGGCCTGTTCTTGATAGACATATTATGACGGGGTGTGATATTACAGTTGTTCGGCAGGATGGGCGCTCCCTTGAAATGTACCTTGTAAAAACTTCGCTGCTCATTAGCTTAATAGAAAATAGAAACGAGACTGGATACACATGCATGAGTGATGTCGTTACAGACATCCATCATTCTTACACGATATGCAATTATGAATATGCCGGTTTGGCCGTCATGATTGATTCCATTGAAAATTACTTTGCTGCCAGCATGGGTCTATTGGAACCGGAGGCTTGGAAAAATATTTTTCTGCGAAGTCAGCCGATTTTTACAAAAGTAAAAGATGAACCGCCAACCCGTTATATGAAAGGTGCGAGTGCAAAGAATTCGATGATTGCGAATGGATGCATGATTGAAGGGACGGTTGAGAACAGCATTATATCCCGAGGGGTAAAAATTGGCAAGGGTTCAGTCGTGAAAAACTGCATAATTATGCAAAAAACCCAAATTGGAGAAAACTGTGTTTTAGACTCCGTTATTTTAGATAAAGATGTTAAGGTAGAATCCGGTGCCATGATTGAGGGAAGACGTGAAATGCCTATGGTTATTCGCAAAGGCACCGTACAAGGAGCGCTGATGAACTCGTGAAAGTATTGTTTGCTGTTTCTGAATGTGTTCCATTTGTTAAATCCGGAGGACTTGCTGACGTAGCTGGTTCTCTCCCGAAAGAACTTGCAAAGCAGGGGACTGACGTACGGGTTATCCTTCCTAAGTATGGTTCCATATCAGATAATTTAAAAAAGAAAATGACTAAAAGGTGCGAGTTTACAGTTCAGGTAGGCTGGAGAAACCAGTATTGCGGAATTGAAGAACTTGAGCATCAGGGAATCCTATTCTATTTTGTTGATAATGAATACTACTTCAACCGTGAAAAATTATACGGTTATTATGATGATGGAGAGAGGTTTGCCTATTTTAACCGGGCCGTGCTGGATGCTCTTCAGCATATTGATTACTATCCGGATGTCATTCACAGCCACGATTGGCATACTGGAATGATTCCTTTTCTGCTGAGGGTTGAGTATCGTGCGAAAAAAGGGTATGAGTTCATTCGGACAGTCTTCACCATTCATAATCTTCAGTTTCAGGGAATCATGCCGGGGAGTGCTTTAGGGGATCTATTAGGGCTTGACTATAGCCATTTTCATCCAGATAAGCTTGAATTCTTCGGAAACATCAATTTTATGAAGGGCGGACTTGTCGCTGCTGATAAAATTACAACAGTCAGCCCTACCTATAAAGATGAAATTCAGACGAAATATTACGGAGAGAAGCTGCATGATTTGCTGAAGCGCAGAGCTTATGATCTGGAAGGAATCTTAAATGGGATTGATGATGAATTTTATAATCCTGAGAAGGATCCATTTATAAAAGAGAACTATGCCGTTGAAAAACTTCAGATTAAAAAAGAAAATAAGATGGATCTTCAGAAAAAATTCAGCCTGCCGGTTAAGGAAGAGGTTCCTCTGATAGCCATGGTTACGAGGCTGACAAAACAAAAGGGCCTGGACCTGGTTAAATGTGTGTTCCATGAGCTTATGCAGGATGATATTCAAGTCCTTGTTTTGGGGACTGGGGACCCTGAGTTTGAGCAATTTTTCAGGGAGATGGAAGCGGGCTACCCCGATAAGTGCAAAGCATATATTGGATTTGATGAAGGGCTTGCACATGAGTTCTATGCAGGATCCGATTTATTCTTAATGCCTTCACAATTTGAGCCATGCGGCTTAGGGCAGATGATTGCAATGAGATATGGATCCATTCCCATCGTCAGGGAAACAGGCGGATTAAATGATACTGTTCATTCTTACAATGAAGTCACAGGAGAAGGCAACGGCTTTTCCTTCAGCCATTTTAATGCCCATGATATGCTCTATACTATTAGAAGAGCAATAGGCTTTTACGGTAACAGCAAAATATGGGAGCAAATTATGAAAAATGCAATGGGAATGGATAACAGCTGGGCGCAATCTGCTTTCAAATACAATCAGCTATATGCAGGCCTTGTTTCAAGGAGTGAAAGCCATGTTTTCTGATCGCGATGAGTTCAAGGAGGAATTCTTGAAGAAATTGGAGATGACATGCGGTAAAAGCTTTGGTGAAAGCACAGAAAGAGATCATTACTTCACACTTGGAAATATGATCAGAGAACATGTGAGCACAGAGTGGATTAATACTAATGAACGCTACCGCATCGACCGTGAAAAGCAGGTATATTACTTATCCATTGAGTTTTTATTGGGGCGCCTGCTTCATCATAATCTGATAAACCTGGGAATTGAGCAGGTTGTCAAGGAAGGTCTGGCTGATCTGGGAATTGAATTGAACCGTCTTGAAGAAATCGAGGCAGATGCAGGGCTTGGAAACGGCGGACTGGGACGTCTGGCAGCTTGCTTTATGGATTCACTGGCATCCTTAAATCTTCCAGGCCATGGATGTGGTATTCGCTATAAGCATGGCCTATTTGAGCAGAAAATTGTGGATGGCTATCAGGTGGAGCTTCCGGAGCAGTGGCTGCGGAACGGCCATGTCTGGGAAGTAAGAAAAGCAGACCTGGCAATTGAAGTTCCTTTTTGGGGAAAAGTCGAAATGAAAGAGGACAATGGCAGGCTTGTGTTCCGGCATGTGAATGCTGAAACAATTTCAGCTGTTCCTTACGATATGCCTGTCGCTGGCTATAAAACAGATACGATTAACACTCTAAGACTCTGGAATGCTGAACCGTCTCCTTATCCTATAAATCATGATATTTTAAAATATAAACGGGAAACCGAATCTGTTTCGGAATTTCTATATCCTGATGATACCCATGATGAGGGAAAGATTCTGAGGCTGAAGCAGCAATACTTTCTTGTCTCGGCCAGTATCCGTTCCATTGTGCGTTCCTATCGAAAGCAGCATAATAGTTTAAGAGATTTCCACGAATATGTGAGCATTCATATTAATGATACACATCCGGTTCTTGCCATTCCTGAACTTATGAGAATCCTGCTGGATGAAGAGGGAATGGGATGGGAGGAAGCCTGGGACATTACGGTCAGGACGATTGCCTATACGAATCATACAACTCTTTCAGAGGCATTGGAGAAATGGCCTGTCCGAATTTTCCAGCCTTTGCTGCCGCGGATTTATATGATAGTGAATGAAATCAATGAGCGCTTTTGCCGCGAACTTTGGGACAGATTCCCGGGTGATTGGAAGCGGATTGAGGATATGGCGATCATCGCACATGACCAGGTTAAGATGGCACACCTTGCCCTTGTCGGCAGCTCGAGCGTAAATGGTGTTGCCGCACTTCATACAGAAATCTTAAAGAAGAGGGAAATGAATCAGTTTTATGAGATTTTTCCTGAGAAATTTAATAATAAAACTAATGGGATCACGCATAGAAGCTGGCTGCTGAAAGCGAATCCGCTTTTGTCGGATCTTATTAATGAGGGCATCGGGGCTGGGTGGATTCGGGAACCGGAAAAGCTTCAGGAACTGGCAGATTTTAAGAATGATAGAGTATTCCTTGATCAGCTGCATCAGGTTAAGCAATTGAATAAGGAAAGATTGGCAAAGCGTATCCAGGAGCAGCAGGGTATAATTGTTGATACTTCTTCCATTTTTGACATTCAGGTTAAGCGTCTGCATGCTTATAAGCGCCAGCTGTTAAATATTCTTCATGTTATGCATTTATATAATAGGCTGAAGGAAGATTCCAATTTTCGGATGCATCCGCGGACATTTATTTTCGGGGCAAAAGCTTCGCCAGGCTATTACTATGCAAAGAAGATCATTAAATTAATTAATACCGTTGCTGAAAAGGTGAACAATGACCCGAAGACAAAAGAAGTTCTAAAGGTTATCTTCCTGGAGAATTACCGTGTTTCGCTCGCTGAGGAAATTTTCCCGGCTGCAGATATCAGTGAGCAAATTTCAACGGCAAGCAAGGAAGCTTCCGGCACAGGCAATATGAAATTCATGATGAATGGTGCTTTGACAGTGGGTACGCTGGATGGAGCCAATATTGAGATAAAAGAAAAAGCAGGAGATGACAATATTTTCATCTTTGGCCTAACGGCAGATGAGGTGCTCAGCTTTTACCAAAATGGCGGATATAATTCCAGAGAGTATTATCATCATGATAAGCGAATTCGCCAGGTTGCCGACCAGCTCGTGAATGGATTCTTCCCGGATGCTGATGATGAGTTCGAGCCCATTTTCGATTCCCTGCTGATGGAAAATGACCAATACTTTGTGTTGAGGGATTTTGCTTCCTATGTCAATATCCAGAAAGAAGCTGGGAAAGCATACGAGGATCGGGAACATTGGCTGAAAAAGAGCCTGATGAATATTGCCGGTTCAGGCTATTTTTCAAGCGACCGCACAATCAGTGAATATGCGCGGGAAATCTGGAAAATCAAACCCGCTGGCGTTGAGATGATGAATAAGTAAAAAGGAGAACAGCCCTTCCAGTGAGAAGAGGCTGTTTTTTGTTGAGTGGGAATAACGCCAAAATGAAAGTGCTCAAGAGAAAATGGGAGTTAATCAGTGGGAATAACTCCCAAAATGAAGGTGGTCAAGAGAAAATGGGAGTTAATCAGTATGAATAACGCCCAAAATGAAGGTAGTCAAGAGAAAATGGGAGTTAATCAGTATGAATAATGCCCAAAATGAAAATGCTCAAGAGAAAATGGGAGTTAATCAATGTGAATAACGCCCAAAATGAAGGTGCTCAAGAGAAAATGGGAGTTAATCAGGGGGAATAACGCCCAAAATGAAGGTGCTCAAGAGAAAATGGGAGTTAATCAGTATGAATAATGCCCAAAATGAAAATGCTCAAGAGAAAATGGGAGTTAATCAATGTGAATAACGCCCAAAATGATAGTACTCAAGAGAAACTGAGAGTTAATCACGAGGTTTAATTCCCAAACTGTAGATGCCCAAGAGAAATCAGCAGTTAATCACAAAAAGGCGGTTTTTAAGAGAATCTATAATCATTATTCCAGTTCATCGAGGAAGTAGATCTACCCTTTAGTGCGCCTAACCGGCATCGTGCAGCAGCGGAAGGCACCTCCTGATTTAATAATTTCAGTAATGTCTACCTCAATAACTTCATAGCCCCTGGACCTGAGCTCTTTATTGACATTCTTATTAATGGGAAGGCTGAAGATTTTTTTATTGCCAATAGAGAGGACATTGGTTCCGAGTGTGAATTGCTCCTCTTCCGATACTTTTATTAAATCATAGCGTGATTCCAGCATTTTGACTTTTTCCCCGTGGATTTCTCCTGGAAAGATAAGAGCTTCCTCCGGTGAAATAATATTGAATACACAATCAAGATGCAGATATGTATCAGTAAAAGGGATGGATACGACATCATAATCTGGCATAAGGCTGCGAAGATGCTCGATCGCATCTTCGTGGGTACGGCTGCTTACCCCGGCATATATGGTTTGGCCATCGATCAGGACGTCTCCTCCCTCTATGCGGTCTCCCGTAAGATTGTAAAAAGGAACCTGGTTTGCTTCCAGCCATTGTTTCAGGACATTTTCTTCTCCTTGCCGAATATCTGCCGCCATTTCTGCAACATAAACCTTTTCTCCAAGTGTAAATCCGATATCACGGGTAAAAACCTGCTCCGGATATTTTTCAAGCGAGGGCAGCAAAACCACATTGATTCCCTGTTCCTTTAATGCACTGACAAAATGTCTGTGCTGCTTCATGGCTGTGTCTATATTAATACCTTCTTTTTCATAATGCTTTTGTGTTTCATTTATTGTATCTACAATCGTCATGTACTTCGGTTCACATAACACTACTTGTTCAAGTTTGTCATATTCGGAAAAGCATGCAGCTTTTTGTTGTCCGGACATAATGATCCTCCCAGCGATATATTCTTAAGATAATATTGCCTATGAGAAGCGGTTTTACTCCGTAAAAAGCAACTATTAACAAAAATTGCCACTATAAAAAAGGTTTAAAAACCCTGATAATGAAATCATTAGATATAAAGGGGGTAGCTGTTAAATGTACCAAATCGAGAGAGGATCAATGGAAGAAGTTTTGCTGCATCTTCAAAATATTGGACTGCAACTTAATGAATTCGAGAAAACAAATGATTCTATTCCGGTGAAAAACTATAAAGAACTGCTGGAATTCAGCATCTCCATTGCCCGCCGCACAAACGATGTTTCTGATACGATTGATGAGATTATCCAGGATATCGAATCCAAACTATAAACATATATAAGGGTATCTTATTTTGCCATTTGACATAAAAAAGCGATGCAGCTGCATCGCTTTTACTTTAATCCTTATCTTCATCCACATAGCCGTCAGTTTCATGATACGGCACATCACCATAAGGTGCTTCGATATCATTCTCATCCAGCATGGCTTCATACTCTTCCTGTTTCTTGGAAGGATAGACTTTTCTCTCCTTGCCTTCAAGGTCATTTCCGATAAACGTCTCATAATCTTCAGTAAACCCTTCGTCATCATGTCCTTCATTATAAAGGGAGTTATAATCTTCATAGTCGCCTCTTAAGTCAGAGGGTGTCTCAGAAGTTCCAAAACGGGCAACTTCCTGGAAGCTGTCTTCATTATCTACGACTTCTCTGAATTGATGATGCTGAAAGGTATTCCCATGCGCAGGTTCAAGCACATCTTCTTCGACAGGACGGTCTCCGGGCACGTTTTGCTCTGGACTATGCTCCTTGCAGTATAGGGTTGCTGGAATCACTTCAAGCCGCTCATATGGAATTTCGGAACCGCACTCTTTGCATTTGCCGTATGAACCATCTTCAATTGCCTGCAGCGCTGCATTTACTTTATTCAGTTCAGAGTCATGATGTTCTTCTAAAGCAAAATCCTTTTCGCGCTCATAAAGTTCAGATCCCATATCGGCTGGATGGTTGTCATAAAGGGATAGCTCTCCTACTGTGTCTCTGGCGCTTGCACCTTCCAGACTTCCTTCTTTATTGCCCTGAAGCTGGGATTCCAGTGATTTTTTTTCATCATTCAATTCTTTTTTTAAATGGCTGATTTGTTCATTGTTCAACATATTATGCACATCCTTGGATTTAATAAATTTTATAAAAGGCCTGCTGATGCCAGAGTCACAAAATAAAGCCAAGTTCTGCCGCTCTTGCTCTGCCGGGTATTAAAAATCTTAGTCCATATGGGTTTAGTATGGACGTAGTTGGCAAAATCATAACGGAAGAAAAAATTTTAGGGTCAAGCATCTTCCATAAATAAAAAATACCCGTTAAAAATGAGATGAAACCAAAAGGGTGCTTTCTGCTGTTTTTTTCAAACAAAAAACCCCTGCTATAAAAGCAGAGGTTTTTTTAAAATCATAAAAGATACCCGATAAAAAGGCCTACTGATAAAAGAAAGCCAAAGATTGTATTTGTCTGGGCAGTGGCTTTCATCGCAGGCATCATTTGCATAGGCAGTGTTTTGCCGATGAAGCCTTTCGTTGCTTTTATTGCCTTAGGCGCACTAAGAACAACGATAGCAAGCCATGGAGTTATGATGTTCATGGCAATTAATATGAAAACCCATGCATACGACACGATGAACATTGCGGCAAGCAGCTTGATTGCCCCATTTTTCCCTAAAAGAATTGCCAGTGTTTTGCGGCCGAATTCCTTGTCGCCGTCCAGGTCTCTGATATTATTGGCCAGCAGAATGGCGCCAACAAGTATCAAAATAGGGAAGGATACTAAAACACTTGTTGCTGTTACGGTTCCTGCCTGAATGTAAAAAGAAATTAAGATGATCAGCATGCCCATGAAAAAACCTGCAAATAATTCTCCAAATGGTGTGTATGCTATCGGCAGCGGACCGCCAGTATATAAATATCCTACTGCCATGGAGGCCAGTCCAATTGCTGCAATCCACCAGCTTGTGTTCATGCAAATATAGAATCCAAGCAATATCGAAATCCCATACAGGCCAAAAGCCAGGTTCAGAACCGTTTTTGGTTTGATTCCTTCCCGGACAATAGCTCCTCCAATTCCGACAGAGTCTTCCGTATCAAGCCCTCTTTTGAAGTCGTAGTATTCGTTAAACATATTAGTGGCAGCCTGAATCAGCAGACTTGCTGCCAGCATAGCCAAAAACATGCCAAATTTTATTTCAGTTAGTTCCATTGCAAGAGCTGTTCCAAGCAGAACCGGCACAAAGGCAGCAGTAAGAGTATGTGGCCTGGTCAGCTGCCACCAGACCCTCCAGTTCTTTGAGTTGGAAGCAGGCGGAAAATTGGTCTGTGCTTGTGGTTGCATGATAACTCTCCCCTTATTTATCTATTCTGTAATGATATCATTAATTGCATCATTCAAACTTGTTTATTTTAACCGATGACCAGGGTATTGTCAAAGTAAACCGTTATACGGCTATATATCAAACACCTTAAGTTTAGGTAAATAATGCAAGAGTGTCAACGTATTATTGCCGTAAAAAGAACCGGAATTTTCCATAGTTAAGGGAACTTTAATGCAGCACGTTCCGGTATTAACAGTGCTATTTGCTGAATTGAGTTCAATTCATATTATAGATGCCTAAAGTAAGCTATAATATAATAAGGATGCAAAAAGGGATGGTCTGATTGACATCATTGACATTCTCTGAATTACAGGTGTATCTTAGAATAAGTTTAAAGTAGGATAACAGCAATCTAAGCTGTTATTGGAGGGATTTTTTTGGTTACGATACAAGATACGGAACTAAAAGAAGGGATCCAAGAGGCGATCGAGAGGGCAAAAGCTTTGTCAAAGCCTGTTTTAGTGAGCGAAGTTCAAAAAATAAATCATATAGACCCCCTTTCTTTTTATGCGGCAGGAAAGAGCCGTTTTTTTGGTGAACGCTTTTTCTGGAAGGATCCTTCTGGTGAAACTTATATAATCGGGCTCGGGATTTGCAGGCAAATCCAGTCAGATCAAAGTATAGGAAGATTTAAACGTGTTGAAAAGGAATGGAAGCGTTTTATTAATAACAGCATTATTTTTAACCCTTATGATAAAAATGCTACAGGGCCCGTGATGTTTGGCGGCTTTTCTTTCGATCCGCTAAAGAAGAAAACAAAGCTTTGGTCGAAATATTCCGATTCCCTTTTTCATGTGCCGACTTATATGTACAGTGAAATGAATGGACAGGCCTATCTGACAACAAATGTTGTCTGCACTCAACATGATGGTGATTCTCTTTTTGAAAAGATAGTGGCCGAACGAGGCATGATAATGGCTTCAATCAAAGATTATCATCCTGAGAGTGTAAATACTCTTCAGGAGGAAGAGGATATAAATCCGGAAAAATGGATGGAGACAGTAGATGCGGTTGTGGATGAACTTAAATCCGGATCTTTAAAAAAGGTTGTGCTTGCCCGGGAATCAAGGCTCATTTATGATAAGCCAATTGAGATTGAAAGAGTTCTCTTGAATCTGATGGAAATGCAGAGAGAAAGCTTTGTCTTTGCTTTTGAATCGAACGGTGACTGCTTTATTGGAGCCTCCCCAGAACGGCTTATAAAGAAATATGGAGAAAATGTTTTCACAACTTGTCTGGCAGGTTCCATCCCAAGAGGCAAAACAGCAGAGGATGATCATATCCTGGGCGATGCTTTATTGCATGATCAGAAAAATTTAACAGAACATCAATATGTGGTTGATATGATTAAGGAAGCAATGGGGGAATCCTGCTCAGAAGTTGAATTGCCTGAAGAGCCGCAGCTGATGAAGATGAGAGATATTCAGCACTTGTATACCCCTGTAATAGGAAAAACCAAGGGAGATGCTTCCCTTCTTGCATTAGTTGACCGTCTGCATCCGACTCCTGCTCTTGGAGGTCTTCCTAAAAGAGAAGCAGTGGAAAAAATAAGAGAAGTAGAAGAACTGGATCGGGGCTTTTATGCTGCTCCATTAGGATGGATGGACTTCAGGGGAAATGGCGAATATGCTGTTGCAATCAGATCTGGTCTTATTCAGGGAAATGAAGCATCCTTGTTTGCAGGCTGCGGAGTGGTGCAGGATTCAAATGCCGAAAGCGAGTATCAGGAAACAAAAATTAAATTCCGGCCAATGCTTTCGGCTCTTGGGGGTTATGAAAAGTGAATCATCAGGAAGCTTTAACTTCATATATAGCCGCATTTGTGGCTGAATTAGTAAAAAGCGGGGTAGAGGATGTCGTGGTCAGTCCCGGCTCCCGTTCTACCCCAATGGCTATGGTAATGGCAGAGCATCCGGAGCTTCGTGTACATATCCATGTGGACGAGCGCTCGGCTGCCTTTTTGCGTTGGGGATTGCTAAGGCATCCCAAAGACCGGCAGCTTTGCTGTGTACATCTGGAACGGCTGCAGCCAATTACTATCCTGCCATTGTGGAAGCCCGGTATTCCAGAGTGCCGCTGATCGTGCTTACTGCGGACCGGCCTCATGAACTAAGGGATGTTGGTGCTCCACAGGCGATCGATCAGATCCATTTGTATGGAAAAAATGTAAAGTGGTTTGTTGAGATGGCTCCTCCAGAGAATACGGCTGAAATGCTTCGTTATGCCCGCACAGTATGCGCAAGAGCAGCTTCTGCTGCCCAGAGCTCACCAGCAGGTCCTGTTCATCTTAATTTTCCTTTCCGTGAGCCTTTAGTGCCGCAGCTTGACCGCAATGATCTATTTGAGCTGAGTGACCGCACCGAAGGTTATGTGAATATTCATAGCGGCCAGTTTGGTTTACCTGATGAAGAGTACAAGGAAATGGCACAGTTGTTAAACTCGGCACAAAAAGGGATTATTGTCTGCGGTCCTTTGGAGAAAGCTGACTTCCCTGCAGCCGTGATTAAGCTGGCGGAAATGCTGAACTATCCAATCATTGCTGATCCATTATCCCAGCTAAGAAGCGGGCTTCACGAAGGAAGCTTCATTATTGATGCATATGATAGCTTTTTGAAAAATGAGGATGCAAAAAAGGCGCTCAAGCCGGATGTCATTATACGGTTCGGTGCTATGCCTGTATCGAAGCCGTTGACCATTTTTATGAAAGAAAACAGCACTGCCCGCCAGATTATTGTTGATGGAGGCGGCGGTTGGCGGGATCCTTCACTGCTTTCGACCGAAATGATTCATTGTGATGAGCTTCTATTCTGCGAGTCTGTCACGTCATATTTAAACACTTCAGAGAATGATGAATTCATTGCTTTATGGAAAAAAATCAATGATCTTACCAGATCAAGGCTTGCGGATATTAATGAAGTGGATGAATTGAGCGAGGGTAAATTATTTTTCCAGCTTGCGGAATTGCTGCCGGAAGGCTCTGCTCTATTTGTAGGAAATAGTATGCCTATACGGGATCTGGATACATTCTTCCATTATAATCAAAAGGGCATTAGAGTAATGGCCAACAGGGGAGCAAATGGCATTGATGGCACCGTTTCAACTGCTCTTGGTGCTGGAATGGCATCACAGCCGCTGTATTTAGTGCTTGGCGATTTAACCTTTTTCCATGACTTAAATGGCTTAATTGCCTCTAAACAGTATGGAATAGATATCAATATACTGCTGATTAATAATAATGGAGGCGGAATTTTTTCATTCCTGCCGCAGGCAAATCACCCCAGAAATTTTGAAAAACTGTTTGGAACACCTCTTGATCTGGATTTCAGCCATGCCATTAAGATGTTTGGCGGCCAATATGACTTAATCTTAGATTGGGAACATTTTATTTCCGCCTTCCAGCAGAACATGGACAGATCAGGCATAAAGGTAATGGAGATTACGACAAATCGGGACAGAAATTTAACCGAGCATCGAGAATTGTGGGAATCTGTTTCCCGGGAAATAAGTCGATTGCTGGAAGGGTGAATGCCGATGAAATATGTCATTAATGGAGTTCAATATCATGTCGATACATGGGGAACGGGATTTCCGCTTCTGCTTCTTCATGGCTTCACAGGAAATAGTGAAGGTTGGAAAGAATTCGCTCCCTTCTGGAAGGATCATTCGAAAACAATAGCTTTGGACATCATCGGACATGGGAAATCTGGATCACCACCTGATATTGGCCATTATCAAATAGAAGAGTCGGCCGCAGTGATTAACAGTCTATTAGAAAAGATGGAAATCGGGAAGATCGATGTTCTTGGATATTCTATGGGAGGGCGCCTTGCGCTAACTTTTGCGGTTAAATACCCTGAAAAGGTCCGCACTCTGATTTTGGAAAGTGCTTCTCCTGGGCTTAGGACGGAAAAGGAGCGGCACGAAAGAAGAATTCAGGATAAAAAATTGTCTAAAAGAATCCGGCAGGAAGGCATTAAGAATTTTATTGACTATTGGGAGAACATCCCTTTATTTCAAAGCCAAATAAGTCTTCCAGAAAAAATCCGAGCCAGAATAAGAAGCCAGCGTTTGGCCAATTCTATTGATGGTCTGGCAAACAGCCTGAATGGCATGGGCACTGGTGCTCAGCCATCCTGGTGGGACGGGCTTGCTCATCTCGAAATGCCTGTACTTCTGATTACTGGAGAACTGGATCAAAAATTCTGCAGAATTGCGGAAGAAATGTCAAAAATTTTGCCAAATGTTCATTGGAAGACCGCTGAAGGTGCAGGACATGCAATTCATGTGGAGAAACCTGAATTATTTGGTACAATAGTAAGTGGGTTTTTGTCGCATACAGGGGAGATTAATACAAATAGCAGCAAAGATTGAGGAATAATATCATTTGCTGCAGAAAAAGCCGGTGCGGCAATTAACGCTTTCTAATACATATTAAGGAGGATTCATGTATGTCAGCTGTTGAATGGGTTGCAGGAAAACAGTACGAAGAAATCATTTATGAAACATACAATGGAATTGCGAAAATTACGATTAACAGACCGCAAGTCCACAATGCCTTTACTCCAAGAACGGTAATGGAATTAATTGATGCATTTGCGTACGCACGCGATGATGAAAATGTAGGTGTAATTGTCCTAACGGGTGCCGGAGACAAAGCATTTTGTTCAGGCGGAGACCAATCTGTCAGAGGACATGGCGGATATGTAGGCGACGACCAGATCCCCCGTTTAAATGTACTGGATTTGCAGCGCCTGATCCGTGTTATTCCTAAGCCGGTTATTGCAATGGTAAAAGGCTATGCGATTGGCGGAGGACATGTCCTTCATATCGTATGTGACTTAACGATTGCAGCAGATAACGCTGTATTCGGACAAACAGGACCTAAAGTAGGAAGCTTCGATGCAGGTTATGGTTCAGGATATCTTGCCAGAATCGTGGGCCATAAGAAAGCACGCGAAATTTGGTATCTGTGCCGCCAGTACGGGGCTCAGGAAGCTTTAGATATGGGGCTTGTTAATACAGTGGTGCCGCTTGAGAAAGTGGAAGAAGAAACAATTAAGTGGTGTGAAGAAATACTTGAGAAGAGCCCGACGGCTATCCGCTTCTTGAAGGCTGCCTTCAATGCCGATACTGATGGGCTTGCAGGAATCCAGCAATTCGCCGGAGATGCCACACTTCTATACTATACAACGGATGAAGCGAAAGAAGGCCGTGACGCATTTAAAGAAAAACGCAAGCCTGACTTCGGCCAATTCCCGCGTTTCCCTTGATTGAATATGAATTTTTTCAGCTTGATGGCTTGCCATCAGGCTGTTTTTATATGAAGAATCGCATGAAATGAGGAGTTTATGATGGAAGCGCAATTAGTGCCGAATTTTCTTCAAAAGCGGACTTTTTTAACCCCCGATCGCCATGCCCTTTCCTTTTTGGGGAAAACCTATACATTTTCGGAAGTATATGAGCGTGCATACACGATAGCGGGACAGCTGCAGGCTGCTGGATGCATGAGAGGACAATTTGCAGGTGTCCTTCTCCGAAATCATGAAGACACTGTTTTTATTCTTTTGGCCCTGCAGCTACTCGATGTAAAGGCCGTCATATTAAATAACAGGCTGACTGCGGAGGAATTGATTTGGCAAATGAATGATTCGAAGTCCGCTTTCCTCTTAACTGAGAATACATTTAGTGAAGTAAGCCAAAGGGTTGTAAACTCTTTAGGAGAAATTTCGGCAATCCATAAAGAAGAGCTATTCAGGAAAGTTCCCCATGAGCCGTTATTAGTAGAAGAGATAAGTCTTGATGAGGTTTGTACGGTCATGTATACATCCGGTACAACCGGCAATCCGAAAGGTGTACTGCAAACCTATGGAAATCATTGGTGGAGTGCAGTGGGGTCTGCTTTGAATTTAGGGTTGAATGAAAACGACAGCTGGCTGTGTGCTGTCCCGATTTTTCATATTAGCGGCTATTCCATTTTAATGCGCAGCATTATCTATGGCATGAAAATGGTTCTTTTTGAATCTTTCCATGAAGAGAAGGCTATTGAGGCCATTTCCATCGAGAAAGTGACCATCATGTCTGTTGTAAGTACAATGCTGACCAGGATAGCAGATGCACTTAAAGGTGAAAAGCTGCCGGAGTATTTCAGATGTATGTTATTAGGAGGAGGGCCCGCAGCGAAATCCCTTCTGGAAGATTGCAGGGATAAGGGAATCCCTGTTTTCCAGACTTACGGAATGACAGAAACTTCGTCCCAGATTGTTACACTGGCTCCGGAATACAGTCTCAGCAAATTGGGTTCCGCCGGTAAGCCTTTATTTCCTTCCCAGCTGAAAGTTGCTGCTCCAAATGGGAAGCATGCTGACCCCGGGGAAGCGGGAGAAATTCTTGTAAAAGGTCCAAATGTGACAAAAGGGTATTTAAACCGAAAAGAGGAAACAGCCGAAAGACTAAAGGGTGGCTGGCTTTCAACTGGAGATATTGGATATGTGGATAAAGAAGGATTTTTATTTGTGCTTGATCGGCGGTCCGATTTAATTATTTCAGGCGGAGAAAATATCTATCCGGCTGAAGTCGAGGGTGTTCTTATTTCTCACTCCCAAATATCGGATGCAGGGGTCATTGGCATGAAGGACGATGTTTGGGGTGAAGTGCCTGTCGCCTTTATTGCTGGAGACGAGAATCTGGATGAAAAAGAAGTGATGAAGTACTGCTTTGAGAAGCTGGCGAAGTATAAAGCACCTAAAAAACTAATCATCATTAATGAAATCCCGAGGAACGCTTCAAAAAAGATTTTAAGAAGAAAACTTCGGGAACTGCTTGAGGAAAGCGGGAATTAGCATGGATATAAAGACAATTACTTTATATAAAATCACGATGCCTTTGAAAACTCCTTTTTCCACGCATTTAGGGACAGTGAAGGATAGAGACGGAATTATTGTTGAGGTAATCGATCAAGAAGGACGAAAAGGCTACGGGGAAGGAGTCGCTTTTTCTTCACCCTGGTATACGGAGGAAACGGTTGAAACGAGCTATCATATGCTAAAAGAATTCCTTATCCCAATAATGCGTAATGCGAATATAAAGCATCCTTCAGAAGCAGGCCGGGTTTTTGACGTCTTCAGAAGGAATCAAATGGCGAAAGCAGCACTTGAGACGGCTTTATGGGACTTGGCAGCCAAAAAAGAAGATATTTCTCTATCAAAATATATAGGCGGCCAGCGGGAATTGATTCCATCCGGCGTGGTTGTTGGCGCTAAAACAAAGGAAGAAGTAAGAAGGCAAATTGAATACTATCTGGAAAGCGGCTATCAAAGGGTCAAAATAAAGATCAGCCCCACGAACGATTATGAATTTATTTCAGAGATCCGCCGCTTTCATCCCGATTTGCCAATCATGGCAGATGCTAATTCAGCTTACTCATTGAACGACATTGAACATTTAAAAAGGCTTGATGAATTCGGGCTGCTGATGATTGAACAGCCGCTGGAATATGATGATATTGTTGATCATGCAAAGCTTCAGAAAGAACTGAAGACTCCAATTTGCCTGGATGAGAGTATTGTCACCTTTAATGATGCCAGGAGAGCTGTCGAGCTGGGAAGCTGTAAAGTCATCAATATTAAGATTGGCCGGGTTGGAGGTCTGGGGACAGCAAAGAAGATTCATGATTATTGCCTGGATAAAGGGATCCAGGTCTGGTGTGGAGGCATGCTGGAATTCGGTATCTCCCGTGCACATAATATTGCTCTTGCCTCTATGGAGGGTTTTTCAATTCCAGGTGATATTTCAGCGTCGGGGAGGTATTGGGAAGAAGACATCATTCTGCCCGAAGTCACCGTTGAAAACGGGATGATAAAAGTTCCTGATAAGCCGGGAATCGGTTATGAGATTAATGAAAAAAGGCTGAACGAAGTTTGCACCTCAAAAGAAAGCATTGCTTTATAAGTAAAAAACCGCATTTCTCTATTTGTCAGAATTGCGGTTTTCATATTATTGCAAAAAAAATAAGGCGCATGATCAGCGCCTTTTATTATAAATTATTGTGTAATTTCGTCTTGAATAAATGAATCCTCTTTAATGGCAAAGGAGCTTAATCCGGCAGCAGCAGCAAAAGCAGCTCCAAGCAAAATAATGGTTGATAACATTTGTATCACTCCTAAAAGTTGTTGTTACTCTATACATTCCCGGTAAAAATCTTAATAAACTTGTTTATATAAAAAACACAAAAGCGATACATAAAATGCACCGCTTTTGCAGCCTTATTCAATGAAATGCAAAACCGCCAAACGACAACACCCTTTAGGTGCTGTCACCCATTAAAGGTCATGAGGCTCGAACGTTTTGCAGTCTGTTTCTTTGCTGTTGTCTGCAGTTTCGCCAGTGTGGCTGACTACGTATATTTGGTCTGCACTGCATCGGTTCCCATTTTTCCAGAAAGTGCAGTTATTAACTTCACATAGGACATCTTTTGCCATTGCTGATCACTCCTAAGCAGAAAATATGACCAAGCCGAAAATTGCAAATTTCGGGCGGCACCTGGGTACCAGGGTCTTTTTTATTTTTTGCAGAGTCTTTGGATTCAGACATGGTATTTGAAGGAATTGTCAAGTTTGGACTGTTTTTAAATGAAAAAACCTCCCAAGCCGGGAGGTGAAAGTATTTATTCATTTAGAGCTTTTTCAAGGGCAGCAAGATTTTCGTTCATTAATGTAAAATACGTTTGGTTTTCTTTAATATTTTCTTCCGTCAGGACCGATAAATTATGAAGCATTAACGGTTCTGCGCCGATTTCCTTTTGCAGAGTTTCAGTCAGTCTCGAGCTGACATTCTGTTCAAAAAAGACATATTTCAAGTCATGTTCTTTTGCTTCCGCAATGATTTTCTGCAGTTCTTTCTGAGTAGGCTCGCTGGAAGAGTTTAACCCGGATACACTGATTTGATCCAAACCATATCGGTCTTCCCAATATCCATATGCTGCGTGTGAAACAATGAATTCCTTATGCACAGCATTTTGAACTGTCTGCTCAAAATCATTATGAAGATTATCGAGCTCCTCAGCAAGCTCCAAATAATTCTGTTCAAATTGCTCCTTCTGCTCAGGCATCTTTTCTACTAAAGCATCTTTAATTGATTCAGCCAATTCTTTGGAGTATAAAGGATCCAGCCAAACATGGGGGTCGATATCTCCATGGTTATGATCATGGCCCTTTTCGGATTCTCCTTCATGATCATGGCCCTCTTCAGATTCAGCACCGTGTTCATCAGCATGTTCTTCTTCATGCTCAGCTTCATCAGAATGTCCTTCGACTTCATGGGCAGGATCATGATTTTCATCTGAGTGAACAAATTCGATATTTTCTCCTGCAGCGACCATTTTAACTTTTTCATTTTTCAATGTCTCTTTTGCATTTTCCACAAAGCCTTCAAGACCGAGTCCTATAAAAATAAAAAGATCTGAATCAGCCAGCTTCATCATATCTTTTTGTGATGGTTCAAAAGTGTGTTCATCCGATCCGGGAGGATAGATGGTTTCAACTTCTAACGCATCCCCTCCGATTCGTTCAGTAAAATATTGAAGCGGGTACACAGTTGTATAAACCTTAGTTTTATTGCTGCTGTTTTCCTCTGGCTTTTCCTCTGAGCATCCTGATAGAACAAGAGTTAGGCCTAGAATAAATACTAACCATTTCTTTGTCATTTTTTCTCCTCCTTTTATAAAACGTAGTTATTACGATTTAAAGCACGGACTATATTATTAGATAAAGTTTATTAGGGCAGTTAATTCAGTTAATTGCCGCACTCAGCGTCCAGGTGATTAATAATACGTAATCATTACGATTTCACTTAGTTATCTTACAAAATATCCAGCTAAAAAGCAAGGATAAAAATTTGTTTGAAGCTCAAGCTTTATGTATCATAAATATAGATGCCTGTTAAAGGTCATCATTAGTATTGACATCTTTTACTCAAGTATTGCAGCATCTATGCCTGCTTAAAGTAAAGGAATGTATAAAAGACAGGAGTGGAACAAATGAAACTTTTAGAAGAAATCTTAGACCATAATCAGCAATTTGTTGAAGAAAAAAAGTATGAAGAATTTGAAACAACGAAATTCCCTAATAAGAAAATGGTTATCTTGACTTGCATGGACACTCGTTTAGTGGAGCTTCTGCCAAAAGCGCTCAATGTAAGAAACGGTGATGTGAAAATTATCAAAAATGCAGGTGCTTTAGTAACGCATCCGTTTGGCAGCATTATGAGAAGCATATTAGTAGCTGTTTACCAGCTGCAGGCGAAAGAAGTGTTTGTTATTGGCCATCATGACTGCGGGATGAGCGGAATGAAGGCTGATGCGGTTGTCAGCAGCATGAAGGAGAGAGGCATTACCGAGGATGCATTGGATACGATGACATACTCAGGAATTGCTGCAGAGGACTGGCTAAGAGGATTTGAAAATGTAGAGGATAGTGTATCCCATAGCGTCCATATGGTGAAAAAGCACCCCTTAATGCCTGCAGATGTGCCTGTGCATGGGCTTGTTATACATCCTGGCACAGGCAAGCTTGATCTGGTAGTGGACGGATACGAGGGTTAATTCTTTTTCTTTTTGTGCCATTCCTCAGGAACAAGGTCAACACCGCCTGGATGAAAGGGATGACATTTTAAAATCCGTTTTATAGTCAGCCAGCCGCCCTTTAGGGCGCCGAATCGCTTAACAGACTCCAGCCCATAATGGGAACAAGTCGGATAAAACCGGCATGTTGGAGGCTTCAGCGGGGAAATCACAATTTGATAGAAACGAAATATCAAAATCAATATTTTTTTGATCATGGCATTACCTTTCCTGGTTAAAACATATTTTCTTTTAAAATAACATATAATCGTGAAAACGTCATAATTTTCATATTAATTTGATGTATTTAGTCGGATATTGCGTTATAATAAAAGGAAAACTTTAGGGGAGTGTTTTGAATGCCTTCAGTAGAAAGTTTCGAATTGGACCACCACGCTGTTAAAGCTCCATATGTGAGGCACTGCGGTGTCCATAAAGTGGGAAGTGACGGTTTAGTTAACAAGTTTGATATCCGTTTCTGCCAGCCAAATAAGCAGGCGATGAAGCCGGATGTCATTCACACACTTGAGCATCTGCTTGCTTTTAATATCCGTACACATGCAGAGAAATATAATCATTTTGATATTATTGATATTTCCCCGATGGGCTGCCAGACAGGCTATTATCTAGTCGTTAGCGGAGAGCCTTCAGTTGAAGAAATAATCGATCTGCTTGAAGCTACAATGCAAGATGCGGTTGAAATAACCGAGATTCCTGCTGCAAATGAGAAGCAATGCGGACAGGCAAAACTTCATGATCTTGAAGGTGCAAAACGTCTTATGAGGTTCTGGCTGGATCAATCGAAGGATGAATTGAAACAGGTTTTTGCATAAAGAAAACGGGCTGACTGGTCAGCCCGTTTTATAATAAGATAAGTATAAAATTGTGTAAGTCGATAACTGCATTTTATAAAATCGGCGATAAAAGCCTTGAGATGGATTCTTTCAATTTGATTTTTAAGGCTCTATTTCTGTAATCTTCTGCAGTCAGGTTAGTTGATAGCTGGACATCTTCCTGAAAGCTCTCAGTCAGTTCTTTCGAAACATCCTCATCATATATAAAGGCATTTACCTCAAAATTGAGCCTGAAGCTTCTAACATCTATATTCGCGGTTCCTACCGAAGAAACCTTCTCGTCAACAATCAAGGTTTTTGCATGGATGAAGCCATTTTCATATATATAGATGTTCGCATTTACTTTTAACATTTCCCCTATATAGGAGTAGGTTGCCCAATAAACAAACATATGGTCAGGCTTGTTCGGTACCATAATGTTCACTTCCACCCCAGATAATGCAGCTATTTTCAATGCATCCAGGAGACTGGCGTCCGGGATGAAATAGGGGGTTTGGATATAAATAGATTTACGGGCTGATGAAACCATTTTTATATACCCATTTTTAATCTGTTCCCATTCCGAATCAGGCCCGCTGGTAACAATTTGCATCCCTACGCTATCACGAGACTCGGCCAGCGGAAAATACTCCGGAGCATAGTAAATATCATGGCGATGCGAAGCCTGGTTCCAGTCTAGGATAAAGCGGGTCTGCAGGGAATGGACAGCACTCCCCCTGATTCTTAAATGAGTATCACGCCAATATCCAAACTTTGGATTAAGCCCGAGATATTCATCCCCGACATTAAACCCGCCAACATATCCAATTCGGCCGTCAATAATGGCAATTTTGCGATGGTTCCGGTAATTAATTCTCAAGTTGATAAAGTGCAGCCGGGAAGGGAAAAAGGCTTCAATCTCCCCACCAGCCGCAATCAGCTCTTTAAACACCCTTTTATGCAGGCTTCTTGAGCCTAGTTCATCATAGAGAAGCCTTACTTTTACGCCTTCCCTTGCCTTTTCCGTCAAAAGATTGATTAAGCTTTTCCCCAGATTATCTCTCTTGAAGATATAATATTGCAGATGGATGTGATCGGCTGCATTTTTGATATCCTCCACAAGCGAATTAAACTTTTCTTTCCCATCTGTAAAAATCCTGACCTCGTTGTCCTGCGTCAACACCGCATCATTGTTGACAAGGTGCATATATATAAGGTCCTTGGAGTTTTTAATTATGTCATTTCGAAAATGGAAATCCTTTTCCTTGATTCCTCTGATCTGATTGTTCAGCAGTTCATCAATTCCAATCTTTTTACGGTCTTCCCATTGGAACATCTTTCTTCTGGTTAAATTCTGCCCAAAGAAGAGGTACATGAAAAAACCAAGAAGAGGGAGAAAGAACAAAACCATGAGCCATGCCCATGTGGCGCCTGCATCCCTTCGCTCCAGAAAGATAACAAAAACAGCCAGGATAATATTTAATACTAAAAATACTGTAAGCATCATGGAGTATATATCCATCTCAATGTCCTCTCCACATGTATGTTATTTCCGTCCATTTAAAAGGAAAACCTCCGGTTGTACGGAGGCTGTATATATAATAGCGTATGCTTATGAACGGTTTTGGTTATCTTCTTGCTCTTCTTTAGCCTCTTTTTGTCCCTGCTCGCTGTCAGGAAGCGGATCAACCGGGTCTACTGTATGCTTGAATTGGTAAGCTTTTGAAGTGGTAATAACGCTTAAAAGCAGTACCACGATCACAATGATAATCGATATGACTAATACCGTATACATTCTTCTCCTCCTTTTCTCTCCTCAATATTTTACCATGAAAGCAGCACTTTCATGAAAGATTTCGCGATGGCCAAGGCACAGGTTTGAATTTTGTTATTGTGGGTAATCTATTGTTGGGAGGATGATTTATATGAGTAAAGAATTAGTAAAAGCTGTTAACCAGCAAGTAGCAAACTGGACTGTTCTATATGTAAAGCTTCACAATTTCCATTGGTATATTAAAGGGAAAAACTTTTTTACCCTTCATGCAAAATTTGAAGAACTTTATAATGAAGCCAACGTACATGTAGATGAATTGGCTGAGAGAATCCTGGCTCTTGAGGCTAAGCCGGTTGCGACTATGAAGGAAGTTCTTGAAACCAGTTCCCTCGAAGAAGCGACAGGAAAAGAAAATGAGGAACAAATGGTCCAATCGGTCGTTGATGACTTTGAAAAAATGGTGGACGAGCTTCAGGAAGCAATTGAGCTTGCAGAAGAAGCCAAAGATGAAGGTACAGGCGACATGCTGATTGCTGTAAAGCAAAGTTTAAAGAAACATATCTGGATGCTAAAAGCATACCTTGGATAATAAACAAAGACTGGCTGGAAAGCTGGTCTTTTTATATGCAAAGAATAAAAGCGGAAGCGCCTTGCATAAGGAATGCCATAATAAAATAAAAAGCGGCTTATCGCCGCCTTCAAATAATATGGATAGTTAATTATTCGGATATGTATAGTTTAGTGTATGTTCCGGTGATGAATGATCGGGCTTCTGCGCTGGCCGTAATTCTCACTGGCAAATTTCCCTTTTAAGCTCTCAATCAGATAAAGCCCCATTAAATCATATAATTCCTGATTATCGAGATCCCTGATAATATTCAGCAGGTCTTCTCTGTCCATTTCTTCTAAGAAGGCAAAAGCGAGCATATCGATATCCTCTTCATCACCTGTCAGCTTATTCCTGTAAAGTTCATATAGCTCATCAATCAGTTTCATGATAACACCTCCTTAAAATATACTCCCGTTTTATATAGTATACTTAATTTAATACCCCTGATGCAGGAAAATATTCACCGCAGATAAATTGAGAAGCTGTTTCTCAATTATTTAACTTAGTATATGTAAGCTTATGAAGAATGATCTTAATTTCGTATAATTTTATCACAAATGTGGGATACGATAACTATAGAAATAAAAAAGTCATGATAAATAATGATAAAGTAACCGGTGTTGAAACAGCGTCACAGGAATGAAAAAAAAGGGGCTGACAGGATTGGAAGGTAATAAAAAGACGTATTATATCACGCTTGGTTCTGGGGAGATTTCACAAAGTGCCACTGGTTCAACATGGAATTTTAAAATTGAGGCAACAGATGATGAAATCATTGCCTTAAGGGAATATTTTGATCAGAACTACTCAACTGAGTGGCAGAATTTTTTCAGAGCCCATGTTCCTTATGTTCAATACCATTATGACCGTGAAAATGACGCTTATGATGATACAATGAAGAAAATATATGGAATGATTTATGATCTTGGAGATGATGAAGCAAGAAAACATATTGAAAGCATGGGGATCCTTACTGAAGAGGAACATAAATAAATAGCTGAGGCGAGTGCCTCAGCTTTTCTTACATTTCCATTTCTACAGCTGTATCAAGAACTTTTTGTGGAACGGCTATAGCCTCTACCTTATTATAGTTTGCATATTGGCCGTTCATGGTCTGCTTCATGGATATGGTCTGGCCTTCAGCCGTAATTTCCATTTCCATAATCATATTCAGCACGCTTGGATAAAAAGTTTCTTTATCAATCACGATTTCGTATTCCACGCCGTTAATTTTCATGTTATCAAGCATTTCTCCGTTGGCTGCCAGTTCAGGCGGAAGTGTTTCTGCTGCTGTTTCCTTCACAAAATCATTGAATTTTTCTCCATCGGCTTTCAGTTTTAGAATATAGCTTTTTGCATCCTGTTCAAACGTAAAGTCGTCCACGAACTCCTGCAATTTCTTTAGTTCTTCACCAGGATTTGTCTGCTGGCTGGACATTTGAAGCAAATCATCCGACATTTCTTTAGGGAACTTCATCCACTGCTTACCGGCTGCATCATAAAGGAACATGCCTTCTTCAGTAAAATAGCTTTCAATATCATACGATTCTTCTGTTCCGTCCATCGACATAGTCATTTTTTGGTAGAAGGCCATCGGATCTGTTGTAACATCCATATCAATGGCGGAATCGATATTCATATTTTCCCCTTCAGTGCCTGAGCTCATTTCCTGCCTCATATCCATATTTACCGAGAAGCTTTTTAGCTCTTCTGAAGCTTCGGTAGATTTCGTTAAAACTTCCTCCAGTGTCAATTCTGAAGCTTCTTCTGTTTTTGTCTCTTCCTTGCCCGTGCCGCCAGCAGATTCATTAACAGGTTTGGCTGTTTCATTGCACGCAGCCAGCATTAGAATCATCAAGAAGCCAGTAAGGATTGCAAGGGATTTTTTCAAGGTATACACTCCTCTATTTAGGTTAGTCAGCTAATTTTACGGAGAAAAAAGGAAAAAAGTTTCAAAAATATGTAATTTGATACTTTAGCCCCAGAAGTTTTTAAATATATGATTTACCTTTATAATGATAACATCAGAATTTAATTATCGAGTGAGGGAAAAGTATGGAAAACTTTTTGGATGAGAACGGCGGGGAAGTGCGATTTTCTTTTAATAAACGAGCTTTTGGAACCGATCCAAAACATGTTCTGGTCATTTGCCGCTATGGCGATCAATGGCTGCTGACGAATCACAAAAAGCGGGGGTGGGAATTTCCGGGAGGCAAGAGAGAAGAGGGGGAGTCTCTTGAAGAGGCATCCAGAAGAGAAGTTTATGAGGAAACAGGAGCAGACTTAAAGAGTTTACATTTTATTGGTGAATATGAAGTTAATTTGGGTACAGAGCGTTTTGTCAAAGCCATTTTTTTCGCAGAGGTGAAAAGCCTTAACAAAACGGATCAATATTTTGAAACAAACGGTCCCATTCTGACAGCTGGAAACTTGCTGGAAGACAGGTGGAGCAGTCAATACAGTTTTATCATGAAGGATAAAGTAGTTGAAAAGAGCCTCGAAAAAATCATGCAGGGAAAGTAAAAAAACGGCATTATCGCTGCCGTTTTTATTATGAACCATTTTTTATCAGTTTTCGCTCGAGCAGTTCGACCAGCTGATACATCACTGTTGCAAAAATAGCAATTACCAGCAATGACAGCATGACAAGGGTAAAGTTGAAGACTTGGAAGCCGTAAATAATCATGTATCCGAGACCTTTTGAGGATACAAGGAATTCCCCGACAATAACACCGACCCATGATAGACCGACATTCACCTTTAAAGTTGAGATGATGGTTGGGAATGAAGCTGGCAAAATAGCTTCCCTGAAGATTTGAAATCGGTTTGCCCCAAAGGTTTGAAGCACCTTAATGTAATTAGGGTCAACTTCTTTAAAAGATGTATACACGACAATGGTTGTGATGATGATGGAAATAATCGCGCCCATTGCTACGATGGAAGTAAAGCTGGGGCCTAATGCGACGATTAATATCGGGCCAAGTGCAACCTTTGGCATTGAATTCAGGACAACCAAATAGGGGTCCGCTATTTTTGAAAGCAGCGGTGACCACCAGAGGATGGCTGCAAGCAATGTGCCTAGAAAAGTGCCCAATATGAATCCAAATACGGTTTCTGACAAAGTGTAGCCTAAATCCACCATCAAGGTCCCATCCTGGATTTTGGTTAAAAATAATCCCCATACTTTTGAGGGCGCACTGAAAATCAGCGGGTCAATCCATTGCTTCTGGCTTGCCAGCTCCCATCCCGAAAAAAACACGATAAAGATGACAGCCTGATAGAAGCGTACCCATTTTTTTTCACGGTTCAGCGACTGGATATATTTCTGGTGGAGGAATTTAACGTTCTCCTGCGGGCTCAAGGGACTCCAGCTCCTTCCATATAGTTTGAAAAATCGCTGGATATGCTTCATGATTTCTTGCGTTAAAGGGAGTTTGATCTCTTAATTCTTTTGGTATTACAAACGTTTTATGAAGCTGTCCGGGTCTCGCGGAAAAGAGAAAAACGCGATCACTCATGCTGATTGCCTCACCAATATCATGGGTAACCAGTATGGCTGTTTTTCCAAATGATTTGAGCGTGTTAGAGACCAAATCCTCAAGCTTCAGCTTGGTTTGATAATCTAATGCGGAAAAGGGTTCATCAAGCATGAGCAGCTTTGGTTCAGTTGCAAGTGTTCTTACAAGGGCAACACGCTGGCGCATTCCGCCAGAAAGCTGCTTTGGAAACTGTGACTCTACACCTTTTAATCCCATCTCCTGAAGGAGCTGCAGTGCATAAGCTTTTTTGTCGGGAGTAAGGCTGTTCCCGATTTTCAGCCCCAGCAGGATATTTTCTTCAATCGTTTTCCAGGGAAAAAGATAATCCTGCTGCAGCATATAGCCAATTTCATTTTCTGCCGTTTCAACGCGCTTTCCTTCAAGTGCTACAGTGCCTTCTGTGGGTTCAAACAGGCCTGCTATGATGGAAAGCAAAGTTGTCTTGCCGCATCCGCTTGGGCCGAGGAAGGAAACAAATTCTCCTTCCTCCACTTCAAGCGAAATATCGGAGAGGGCCGTTACAGCAGAGGTTTTCGTAAAATAAGTGTGGTGGACAGCATCTACCTTTAGAAAATTCATGTCGGCCTCCTCTTTCGTTTATTTACTTCATTACACCTTCAGCGATTTCTGTGTTGACAAGTGTGTCATGCTCTATGCGCTTAGGGAGCTCTCCTGCTTCGTCCATGATGTTCTGCAGGTTTTCCCATTCTTCAGTGTCCAGGATAGGATCTGCTGCAAAGGACCCCTGGCTCTTATAGCGGTCTACTACCATCTCAATGATTTCAAGCTCGGTATTGTCGAAATATCCTTGAATGGTTTCTGCCGTTTCTTTCGCACTATGTGTTTCAACCCATTGCTGTGCTTTATAAATCGCTCTTGTGAATTTTTCGACTGTCTCTTTATTTTCATCAATATAGCTTTGTTTTGTCATGAATGTGGTATATGGTACATGACCGGACTCTGTTCCGAAAGAAGCTACGATATAGCCTTTGCCTTCTTTTTCAAAAACACTGGCAGTCGGCTCGAACAGCTGAACAAACTCGCCTGTTCCTGAAGCGAAGGCCGGAGCGATATTGGCATAATCAATATTTTGAATCAAGTCCATATCTTCGTGAGGATCAATTCCATGCTTTTTCAAAACAAACTCGCCAACCATCTGCGGCATGCCGCCTTTGCGCTGACCCAGGAATGTTTTGCCTTTTAGCATATCCCATGAAAAGTTATCGATTTTTTTGCGGGAAACAAGAAATGTTCCATCCGTTTGAGTGAGCTGTGCAAAGTTAATGACCGGATCGTTGGAGCCCTGAGCCGAAACGTAAATGGAAGTTTCGGAACCTACAAGTGCAACATCAGCGCTATCCGACAGCAGAGCAGTCATCGTTTTATCTCCGCCTGCTGTAGTTGTAAGCTCTACTTTAAGCCCTTCTTCTTCAAAGAAACCCTTTTCAAGGGCTACATATTGCGGAGCATAGAAGATGGAGCGTGTCACTTCGGCAATACGGACCTTTTGCATTTCATCCTTGCCGCAAGCGGCCAAAGGAACAATAAGTATCGCTGTAAGCAAAAGAAGCATGCTTACTTTCATCCATTTTTTCATAAGCCATAAGACCTCCCTTATGCTAAAAAAGTCAGATTTAAAAGCCTAGGATATCGTATGAAAATCGAAAAAATGTGTGAATGCCCATGGAAACATTTTTAGGCGGAGTTCATAAAGCTCATACTATTAGTCGTATTCAGATTTACTTCAGAGGGAGATGAGGACATGGAATTCCTAAATGGCCAAGTCATAACTAAACAGAGATTTCCTTCGCCAAATCCGGCAATCGAATTATCTGTTGTCACATATTATGCAAACGGATTACATATAAAAGGCCTGCTGGCAGAGCCAAAGGGGGAGGAACAATATGATGGGTTTCTATACCTAAGAGGAGGCATAAAAAATGTCGGGAAAGTAAGGCCTTCCAGGATTGTCCAGTTTGCCTGTGAAGGCTTTATTGTATTCGCGCCTTTTTACAGAGGCAACCAAGGGGGAGATGGTAACGAAGATTTTGCAGGGGAGGACAGACAGGACGCATTTGCCGCTTTTACTCTTCTTCAGGAGCATGCCCGGGTAAAAAGAGTCCATATTTTTGGCTTTTCCCGTGGTGGCGTAATGGCATTGCTTACTGCAATCGAGTTTCCTGAAGCCGCGTCCATTGTTACATGGGGAGGGGTCAGTGATATGTTTCTCACCTATGTGGAGCGAAAGGATCTCCGGAGAATGATGAAACGTGTAATAGGAGGAACCCCGACTAAGTTTCCGGAACGGTATAAATATCGCACCCCGCTTTTTCAGCTGGAGCAGCTGCAGGCCCCCGTCTTAATTATTCATGGAGAACAGGACCATAATGTTTCGGTGGAGCATTCCTATCGCCTGGAAAAAAGGCTCAAGGCTCTAAAAAAAGAAGTGGGCAGCTGGTATTTCCCTGAATATACCCACTACTTTCCGCCAGACGTGAACCGGAAGACGGTAGAGGATCTATGCGCGTGGATGAAAAGCAAAGAGCAGATGAAATTAAGGACTTTCAGAGCGCAATAAGGTGGGGTAAAATAGAGAAAAGGATATTAAAAATGAAGGAGAGATACCAATGGGTATGCCTTTAGAGCTGAACACAATGATCGTGACAAAGGGCAGGGAGAACAGACTTGATGAGAATTTCTTTTCACTTGTCAAAGACGGGTACAGATTATATCCGCTCGATATTCCGGTCGAGGTAAAAAGAACAATTGAAGGCGACCTGAACGGTATGGGTGTCATCAGAAAAGTGGTATGGGAAAACAGCCAGACCCTTATAACCTACCAGCTTGTTTCTCTAAACTCAACAAACTAAAGAGCGCCTGGACTTAGTCCGGCGTTTTTTTGTTCGAAATGTTTCTGTAAATTGCAAGTGAGAATAGTGCTTTTAAAATTAGGGGAGGAAAAAGAGCCCGAAAGGAACTAAACAGTGGGAATAATGCCGCTGATCGAGGACTAGGGGTCGCGAAGGGAGCTAAACAGAGGGAATAGTGCCACTGAGCGGGAACAAGTCAGTCAAGCCCACTATTTTGTGTAAATTCATTCCTAGGAAAAGGCAAGTTATACAGCTGTTATGTTTTTGAAGTAGTGGAAGGGGGGCCCCCCTTCCACTACTTCAAAAATTTCGCTTCGCGGACCCTACTTCTTCTTTTCTTTAATTATTCTTTTTCCAACTTCCTCTGCATAATCCATCAGGACAGCTCCGATTAACCTGAAAGCTGATTGTGTGTTAGGAAAAATTCTAATGACTCTTTCTCTCCTGCGGACCTCTCCATTTATTCTTTCTAGTGAATTTGTGCTCCGAATATGCTTATGGTACATGGTTTCTTCGTTTAGGTATTGTATTCCATCTTCAAAACCTTCTTCTAATATCTCAATCGCTTTATCCAGCTTTGGATTATCTCTGTATTTATCGATGAACTCTGTTTTGTATCTCCTCGCATCTTTCACTTTCGCTACTTCGAATATTCTTTTTAGCGCGATCTTCACTTCATCCATATCTTTTTTCGGCATATGAGTGATGATGTTCTTTTTGAAATGAACTGTGCATCGCTGCCAGGCAGAGCCTACAAATTCCTTCCCTATGGCTGCTTGTAAGCCCTTATGGGCATCGGATATGATTAGCTTTGGTGATTGTAATCCTCTTGACTGTAAGTGCTGGAAGAATCTTTGCCACGCTTCACAACTCTCCACATGATCTACTCTTAAGCCAAGAATTTCCCGTCTATCATTCTCATCAACGGCAGTGGCAATGTAGACTGCTTTAGAAACAACACGATTGTACTCCCTTACTTTAATATACATGGCGTCTGTAAAGATATAAGGGTAATACATAGTATTTAGAGGCCGGTTTGCCCATTGATTCACTATTGGATCCAGCTTCTCTGTAAGAGTGGATACGAAGGATTTGGATACCTTATGACCACAGAGTTGTTCCACGATATTGGAAACTTTTCTAGTGGAAACCCCATTCACGACCATTTCAAGCATAGAAAGGACGAAAGCCTGGTCGCATCGAGCGTATTGTTCAAACACAGTGGTAGAAAAATCACCACTTCTGGTACGAGGTACTTTTAGTACGATCTTTCCGATGCTTAATAGAAGTTCGCGGTCATAGTATCCGTTGCGGTAGTCATGACGACTTGGTGTCCGCTCGTAGGCATGTGCTTTCAGATGATGATCACGTTCTTTTTCCATGAACTCATTCAATACCAGAACAATGGATGCTTTGATCACTGAGTCGATGTTTGAATCCATGACGGATTCTTTTAAAATGTCAAGATTTAGGTTAAACTGTAATTGAGTCATAATTAATTCCTCCACATTGTTTTCGTCGCTGATAACATTGTTGACCAAAGGAATTAATTTGACTCATTTTCTTTTTACACAATTATATGGGCTTAACCAACAAGTCGTCGCGAAGGGAACTAAACAGAGGGAATAGTGCCACCGAGCAAGGACTAGGGGTTGCGAAAGGACCTAAACAGAAGGAATCGTGTCACTGAGAGATGGAAAAAGAGTGCGAAAGGAACAAGTCGAAGCGCACAGTGTCGATCAACGATTATAAGTCTGCATGTAAGAAACTTATCGTTCGAGCGGGCTGACTTCCAAAATAATATAGAAAAGGAATTGCCGCTAAAAGCGGCAATTCCTTTTCTATATTATGCGATTGGTCCGCCTTTTTCTTCGATTTCAGAAGAAACGCTTGTGAATTTCTTGAAGTTTTCACGGAATTTTGCAGCGAGTTCTTTTGCTTTTGCTTCATAAGCAGCCTGATCTGCCCAAGTTTTGTTTGGCTGAAGAACTTCGTCAGGCACACCCGTAACGTGCTGCGGAATTTCCAATCCGAAAATTTCGTCCTTGACTGTTTCTACATTGTTTAGTTCACCTTCAAGTGCAGCTTCCACCATAGCTCGAGTGTAAGCAAGTTTCATGCGTTCACCGACTCCGTACTCTCCGCCAGTCCATCCTGTGTTTACAAGGAAGACTTTAGCATTATGCTCATCGATTTTCTCGCCAAGCATTTCAGCATAACGGTTTGCAGGAAGCGGAAGGAAAGGTGATCCAAAGCATGTAGAGAACGTAGCCTGCGGTGAGGTAATGCCGCGCTCAGTTCCTGCAAGCTTGGAAGTATAGCCGCTTAAGAAATGGTACATTGCCTGCTCTTTTGATAGTTTAGAGATTGGAGGCAATACGCCAAATGCGTCAGCTGTTAAAAATACAATTGTATTAGGATGTCCGGCAATGCTTGGGTCAACAATATTATCGATTGCCTGAAGCTGGTATGCCGCACGTGTATTTTCAGTTAATGTGCTGTCATCGTAATCAGCAACCCGAGTTTCGCTGTTTACCACCACATTTTCCAATACAGCCCCAAAGCGGATAGCATCAAAAATTTGCGGTTCTTTCTCACGGGATAAGTTAATGCATTTCGCATAGCAGCCGCCTTCAATATTGAATACACCATTTGCAGACCAGCCATGCTCGTCATCACCAATCAGCTTGCGATTAGGGTCTGCAGATAAGGTTGTTTTCCCTGTTCCGGATAAGCCGAAGAATAAAGCGACATCTCCTTCGCGGCCAACGTTCGCGGAGCAGTGCATCGGAAGAATCCCGTTTTCTGGAAGCATATAGTTCATAACAGAGAAAATGGACTTTTTCATTTCGCCTGCATATTCAGTACCGCCAATTAAAACAGTGCGGCGCTCGAATGAAATGATGATGAATGTTTCGGACTTAGTGCCGTCAACTGCAGGGTCTGCTTTGAAATTAGGAGCAGAAATGACTGTGAACTCTGATTGATGATCCAATAGCTCGTCTTCTGCCGGACGAATGAATAACTGATGTGCGAAAAGATTGTGCCAGGCATATTCATTTATTACCTGGATTGGCATGCGGTGCTTTTTATCAGCACCTGCGAAGCCTTTGAAAACAAATACTTCTTCTTTTTCTTTTAAGTAGTTGATTACTTTATTATAAAGATTAGAGAATGCTTCTTCAGAGATAGGCTGGTTTACGCTGCCCCAGTCCATTTTATCTTTGTTTGATGCTTCTTCAACAATGTATTTATCTTTAGGGGAACGTCCTGTATACTTTCCTGTAGTAGCGCGTACGGCACCAGTAGAGGTAAGGGACCCTTCATTGCGGTTTAATACTTTTTCCACAAGCTGAGGAACGGATAATTGCACTTGAATGTTGCTGCCATTTAGTAATTCGCTCAATTCGTTTGATATGCTTACAGAGTTCATCTGATGAATACCTTCCTTTTTCCCGATTTTTTTATGAAAGTGATTACATCTCGAAATTAGTATAACACATTAAAATGATTAGTCTATACTATTACGAAATTTTTTTATTCATGTTATAAAAATGTCATAATTGGACAAGTAATCCACTTTAATCACCTTATAACTGGTATATGTTAATATAGAAGAAAGTGTTAATTTTAACATGGGACTGATCTAAAATGAAGACAATTGCCCTCTATGATGGAACTTGTTCCTTATGCAAGGAAACAAAGAAGATGTTTAAAAAACTCGATTGGCTGAATAAAGTGGAATGGATTTCTCTGCAGGAGTATGAAAAAATCCCGAACTCGCTCTCGTTTTCCAAGATTGATTTGCGCAGAGAGCTTCATATTATTACCCCATCGGGTGGCGTGAAAAGGGGTTATTCTGCAGTAAGGAGACTGCTGTTCCTCTTTCCTGCATCCTTTTTAATCGGCCTCCTTTTATATCTCCCATTGACGCCAATGCTGGGCGATCCGATCTATAAATGGATTGCTAAAAACAGGCATAAATTTCTAAAGAAAAAATGTGACGACGGAAGCTGTTCGCTGTAAGCATGGAGCATAATCTTAAATGCTTAAAACTTACAGTGAAAAATAATGAAAATCTGTTGACATGATTCGATAAAATACGGTATGATTCAACCTTGAACGGATACTCTCTTATCCCGAGCTGGTGGAGGGACAGGCCCTATGAAACCCAGCAACCTGCTAAAGGCAATAATCAGCAAAGGTGCTAACCTGACGCAAGGACGTAATTCCTTGAACGATAAGAGTGAAAGGCGCGAATCGATTTGCTTTCAACCTTTTCACTAATGGGAAGGTTTTTTATTTTTTATCCAGCTCCAGCACCCAGCCCCTCGAGGTCATAAGCCATTCCCTTGCAGAAGGCAAAGAACGCCTTCTTCCAGGGACTGTCTTATGCTTGTCGGGGCTAACCGGGTGCTTGTGCTTTTAAGGCAATGAAATGAACGGCTTTTGGAATGTACTATTTATGTGAGTTTTTAGCAGCTTGCAGTGTGCAAAAGAAAAAATGGGTGCCTGGCTTCTGGTCAGTGCTGTCTATTTTTCTAATAAAAACTCCATGTTTATTTCATACTACTAAGGGAATGAGTTCCGTATCAAACAGAGATCCATGAAATGACAGGGAAAAGTTATTTCCGCTTCCCCATTTCTAAATTCTCGCTCAATTTTCTATTTATAAGGAGGAAGCCAGATGTCAACAAAGCGTCGTTTGTTTACTTCTGAATCAGTTACTGAAGGTCATCCGGATAAAATCTGTGACCAAATTTCTGATGCAATCTTAGATGCGATTTTAGCTAAAGATGCGAATGCCCGTGTTGCTGCAGAGACTTCTGTAACAACTGGACTTGTATTAGTTGCAGGTGAAATCACAACATCTACATACGTAGATATTCCAAAAATCGTTCGTGAAACGGTAAAAGAAATCGGTTATACCCGTGCTAAATATGGTTTTGATTCCGAAACATGTGCAGTTTTAACTTCCATTGATGAGCAGTCAGCAGATATTGCAATGGGTGTTGACCAGGCCCTTGAAGCACGTGAAGGACAAATGAGCGATCAGGAAATCGAAGCAATCGGTGCAGGAGACCAGGGCTTAATGTTCGGTTTTGCCTGCAACGAAACGAAAGAGCTTATGCCTCTTCCGATTTCTTTAGCACATAAACTTTCCCGCCGCCTGACTGAAGTTCGTAAAGAAGAAATCCTTCCTTACCTTCGTCCGGACGGAAAAACTCAGGTAACGGTTGAGTATGATGAAAATGACAGGCCTGTCCGCATTGACACAATTGTTATTTCTACTCAGCACCACCCTGAGATCAGCCTGGAGCAAATCCAGCGCAATCTGAAGGAACATGTTATTAACCCGGTTGTTCCTAAAGAACTAATCGATGAGAATACTAAGTACTTCATCAACCCAACAGGACGTTTCGTTATCGGCGGACCTCAAGGGGATGCTGGCCTGACTGGACGCAAAATCATTGTTGATACTTACGGCGGATATGCCCGTCATGGCGGAGGAGCGTTCTCCGGTAAGGATCCTACAAAGGTTGACCGCTCTGCTGCTTATGCTGCTCGTTATGTAGCTAAGAATCTTGTGGCAGCCGGCTTAGCTGAAAAAGTTGAGGTTCAGCTTGCTTATGCGATCGGTGTGGCACAGCCTGTATCGATTTCTGTTGATACATTCGGAACAGGCAAAGTGGGCGAAGATGTACTTGTTGATCTGGTAAGAAAGCATTTTGATCTTCGTCCTGCAGGAATTATTAACATGCTTGGCCTTCGCCGCCCAATTTACAAGCAGACAGCTGCTTACGGACATTTCGGACGTACAGATGTAGATCTTCCTTGGGAGCGTACAGATAAGGCAGAAATTCTTCGTTCTGAAGCTGAATAGAAAAGCGGAAGCGCCTTGCCCACGAAGGAACGCAGACTAAGAACGCCACGTCCTGTGGCAACGTCTGCATGACCCCCATCCCCGGAAAGGCGTCCTTTGCCTTTTGGGGAGGGGTGGCTTGTGACCTCGAGGGGGTAGGCGCTCCTCCTAAAAGCTAGCGCTTTTAGTCGTGCGATGATAAAGCTGTCGAAGCGTTCCTTGTGGAGCTAGACAATAATATAAAAAGCGGGAGTTGCATTTACTATGTAACTCCCGCTTTCTTTTTTGCGTCTTTATACATATAGGGTGATAATTCACTTTTCGGTCTTTATGCTCTTTAGTCGTTTATAATTATATGTTATCGTTTAAACTTCGGATAATGGCTTAATTTTCCGAGCATATTTTTTTATAATCCGCGTGCTAATTATAAATGATTAGTGGTAGTATTATAGGGTATGTTTTCTAAGACAAAGGAGCCGTTAAGGCTGTATCTAAATATTGAGAATAGAATGGAGTAGGTGACGTACATAATGTGTGGTTTTATTGGTTGTGTACATGAAAAAGCACAAAATTACCGTGACGCAGATAAAGAACAATTCCAAAATATGAATGATATCATTACCCATCGGGGTCCGGACGATTCAGGATACTATTTTGATGATCATATTCAATTCGGCTTCCGCCGGTTGAGCATTATCGATATTGAAAGCGGGCACCAGCCGCTGACTTACGAGAATGAGCGTTATTGGATTATCTTTAATGGTGAAATCTATAACTATGTGGAACTTCGTGAAGAACTTCTCAAAGCTGGCTTAAGCTTTGAAACAAGTTCCGATACAGAAGTCATAATTGCCCTATACAGCCATATGAAAGAAAGAGCTGTTGAAAAATTGCGCGGGATGTTTGCGTTTGTCATTTGGGATAAACAGGAGCAGTCCCTATATGGAGCCAGAGATCCATTTGGGATTAAGCCTTTCTTTTATTACGATAAGGGAGACCGCACGTTCTTTGGATCAGAGAAGAAGAGCATTTTATTGGCGCTTCAGAATGATGTATTAAACTATGACTCCCTCCAGCATTATTTGACTTATCAGTTTGTGCCTGAGCCAAACACGATGTCAGAGGGAATCCATAAGCTGGAGCCTGGCCATTATTTTACTAAAAAAATCGGTGCTCCGATGGATATTAAGCGTTATTGGAAAGCTGCGTTCCATCCAGTGCAGAAGTCAGAAGCTGATTTCACGAAAGAAATAAGAGATGTGTTGTTCGACTCAGTCAAAATGCATATGCGTGCCGATGTGCCGGTAGGTTCATTCCTTTCAGGCGGAATCGATTCTTCCATCATTGCTTCCATTGCGAAAGAATTCCATCCTGCTATCAAAACCTTCTCTGTCGGGTTTGAACGCAATGGCTTCAGCGAGGTGGATGTAGCGAAAGAAACAGCAGAAAAGCTGGGTGTCGAAAACATAAGCTACATCATAACTCCTGAGGAATACATGAATGAGATTCCGAGAATCATGTGGCATATGGACGATCCGCTTGCTGACCCGGCTTGTGTGCCCCTTTATTTTGTAGCAAGAGAAGCACGCAAGCATGTAACAGTTGTACTTTCAGGTGAGGGCGCTGATGAGCTATTCGGCGGCTATAATATTTACCGTGAACCACAATCCCTGGAAGTCTTCAATAAAATTCCTGCCATCGGCAAAAAGCTTATTCGCATGATTGCAAACATGATGCCAGAGGGAATGAAGGGGAAAAGCTTTATCGAACGCGGTGTAACGCCAATGGAAGAGCGCTACATTGGAAATGCAAAAATGTTTACAGAGCAAGAGAAGCGCAGCCTGCTTCATGTTTATAAAGACAGCTTAAATTATACGGATATCACTAAACCGCTATATGAAGAAAGCCGCGGCTATGATCCGGTTGACCGCATGCAGTATATCGACATTCATACGTGGATGCGCGGAGACATTCTATTGAAAGCGGACAAAATGACGATGGCTCATTCTCTCGAGCTTCGTGTTCCGTTCCTTGATAAAGAAGTGTTTGAAGTGGCTTCCAAAATTCCGACCAGCATGAAAACGGCAAATGGCACTACGAAGTATATACTTCGCAAAGCTGCTGAAGGAGTCGTTCCAGACCATGTGCTGAACCGCAAGAAACTTGGATTCCCTGTTCCAATCCGCCACTGGCTGAAAGACGAGATGAATGAGTGGGCTAAAAATATTATCCGTGAAAGCAATGTGGATCACTTAATCAATAAAGATTATGTGTTAGGGCTTCTTGAAGACCATTGCCAGGATAAAGCGGACAACAGCCGCAAAATCTGGACAGTTCTTATGTTCATGGTTTGGCATCAGGTGTACGTGGAGAAAAAGTATTCTTTTGAGAAAGAGTATCTGTTAAATAATAACTTGCAGCCACTTAAAGGCTAAAATAAAAACGTTCATCAGGTGGCAACCTGGTGGACGTTTTTATTTTTGGTGATAAGTAATAGCCTGTTTGCCCATCTGCACCCATGCTTTTTCAAAATCGTTTATGGGTGCTTTTTTATTTTTCTCGCCTGTAAGCGGGTCATTGAAATACATATATTCCTGATCATAGCCTGTGAGCAGGACTGAATGCTCTTTATAGGTAATCTGGATTTTTCCGCTTGGCGTGTGCCAGGTCTGGAAAAAGTCATCAGAAAGCTGTTTATAGGCTGTGTTGATAATAACCCAGACTGGCCTGCCGTCTGACAAATGGATCTTTAAGTCTTCAAAACCGGATCCGGTAAGGTCTTCAATGGAGCCAGGCATGTACTTTTCCGCAAGTTCTTTTACGGGTTTATGATAAACGCCGAGACCAGGATTATCAAAGGAATACATATCGCCTATGAATCCGTCATTCGGGTGCCCGAAATAGATTTTTCCGTTTTCTATGCGATAAGGCTCAGGATTTTTCTTTATTTCTTTAGCGAGGGTCATTTTATCAGCCTGGATCCCTGCATGCTGAAGAAGCATGGCTAAGCTCGTCACTTCGCATCCCCTAGGGAGCTCAGGAAACTGATTGACTGCGGGAGCATCTATAAGTGTTTCTTCTTTGATCTTAATTACGGCAGTGTTGTGTCCAAGGAAGGAGCTGGCTTTCTCAGCAGGTTCAGACAGCCATGATTTAATTTGGTTTACGGCTGAAGCAGGCTGGCTTCCTGAAAGGTTGTCATAAACAAATGCACCAGAAATCAGAATGAAGACAATTAAAAACATTGGTGCCGTTTTTAACATTGTTTTTCTGAATATCACTATTAAAAATAAAAATAGAACAATAGCCGCAATATAAATCTTCAATTTCTTCACCCGCCCATTGATATTGCCTTATGTTTATTATCGGCTATTTTCCCATTCTATTAATAAAAGGAGGCAGGAGAGTTATTTATGCTTTTTCTGCAAAGACTTATAGTACTGCCCTTTTTCGGCGTATTCCCTGCTTATACGTTCCATATCTTTAATATCTTCTGGTGTCAGCTCGCGGATCACTTTTGCTGGCCTGCCGAATGCAAGTGTATTGGGAGGAATTTTCTTTCCCTGTGGAACAAGGCTCCCAGCTCCAATGAATGCTCCCTCTCCGATTTCAGCCTGATCTAATACAATCGAGCCCATCCCTATTAAAGCCCTTTTGCGGATAATGCAGCTATGAAGGATTACCTGATGGCCAACTGTTACTTCATCTTCCAATATCAGCGGGTTATTCGGGCTCTGATGCAGGACGGAATTGTCCTGGATATTGACTTTTTTGCCGATGATTGTTGGTGCTACATCTCCGCGTATAACGGAGTTGAACCAAACACTGGAATTCTCGCCAATTTCAACATCACCGGTAATGGTAGTAAAATCTGCAATAAATGCGGATTCAGCAATCTTAGGTTCTTTATCTTTATATGGATAGATCATGTGAAACACTCCTATATGCAGTTTGATTATTTTGATTTTATCATAAGAGGCATGATAAACGATATTTTGGCAAAAAGAATTCCATTTTGACAAAGGTTGATTCATGAACAATTTTAGCATCTAGGCTATAATATATTTACATAAGACAGTACGTAAAAAGGCTGGGAGGATTGACTATGTGGAAATGGGAAACTGAAGGAGATGCAAAGGGCGTTATTGTCATGGTGCATGGGGCAATGGAGCATCACCGCCGCTATGGCTGGCTGATTGAAATGTGGCGCTTGGCAGGTTTCCATGTCATAATGGGAGATCTTCCTGGCCAGGGGATGACTTCAAGATCCAGAAGAGGCCATATTGATTCCTTTGATGAATATATACTTGAAGTTCAGGATTGGGTACAGGCAGCCTATGAATTTGAATTGCCGGTATTTCTTTTAGGGCACAGCATGGGCGGACTGATTGCCATTCGTCTGCTGCAGGAGGAAAGAATGAATCTCGCTGGAGTGATTTTGTCATCTCCATGCTTAGGCTTGGTTCAACAGCCTTCGAAATTTCTGAACTTTTTATCGCTTGGACTCAATTCTGTGATGCCAGGCCTGAAAATGGATGCCGGTTTATCCGTGGACATGGCAACAAGGAATCAGGATGTCCTTGATGCTGATTTAAATGACTCATTGTATGTGACAAAAGTGTCGGTCAGATGGTACAGGGAACTTGTTTCTGCTATAAAGCTTGCCTTTGAAAATCTTGATAAAATCCAGGATGTGCCCCTCCTCGTATTGCAGGGCGGCGATGATAAGATCGTGAATAAAACAACTGTCAGAGAATGGTTTAACCTTGCGCCTTTCTCAGAGAAAAGGTTCAAAGAATGGCCTAAGTGCTACCACGAAGTCTTTAATGAACCTGAACGTGAAGAAGTCTTTGAATACGCGAAGGATTTCGTAAGCAGCCAATTAAAAGCGCTTGGTTATGTGGTTTAAGGACGGGGTTTTAATTATGGAGGGTGCAGGCTTAACATAAGAAACTGCTCACCTATCCCCTAAGCAAAAGGAGGTTTGTCATGTCATGAGTGTCCCTTCCATGCCAATTAGCTTAATGTCACATGTTTACAGGAAGGTTCTTCCTGCGGTCCATAAGGAACTTGCATATTGGAGAAGCAGGGCGGAAGCAATTCCTGATCCGGAGTTAAGAAAGCAGGCTCTTGCCAGCATTGATCATAAAACATTTCACTGTGAAGGCGGAGCAATTATGTCTTTAATGGCCAAGGAGAAATATGGACAAGCGATTAAGTTTATCATCGCATATCAGACAATCAGTGATTATTTGGACAATCTCTGCGACCGGAGCACCTCGCTTGATCCCCGGGATTTTGCGGCACTGCACGAGTCAATGGAGGATGCCCTCGATACGGGTGCAGCAGAGAAAAATTATTATCGGCTGAGAAAAGAACAGGATGATGGAAACTACCTTGCAGATTTAGCAGCAGCCTGCAGGGAAGTGCTGTACAGTCTGGAGAATTATACTCATATAAAAAGCCATCTGCTTGAATTATGCCGTTACTATTGTGATCTGCAAATACATAAGCATGTTGTGGTGGAAGAACGAGTTCCCCGTCTGCAGAACTGGTTTGACCAATATCGGTCTGATATTCCTGAGATGGAATGGTATGAGTTCTCTGCCTGCTCAGGATCGACTTTAGGAATTTTCTGCCTTGTTTCCTACGCACTGAGAGATGATTTTGAAGCTGAGCATGCAGTAAATATACGAAATGGATATTTTCCATTCATCCAGGGTCTCCATATTCTTCTTGATTATCTGATTGACCAGGAAGAGGACAAAGCCGGTGGTGACTTGAATTTTTGCTTTTACTATGAGAATGAAGAAAAACTGTTTTCGAGATTGAAGCATTTTGTTGCCGAGGCAGATAAGCATACTGAAAAGCTGCCTCATAAACATTTCCATAAACTGATTAATCGCGGCTTGTTAGGGGTCTATCTATCCGATGAGAAGGTCCGGAAGCAGCGGAATGTCAGAAGATTAGCCAAAAGCATGATAAGAACAGGCGGAATGGTAAGCTATTTCTTTTATGTAAACGGCAGGGCTTACCGGACTTTGCAGAAAATAATGCCTGCTGGCTTTTCAAGAGCAATTGAAAAATAATAAAAAGCCTGCATTTTTCGCAGGCTTTTACCGTTTTTCAATTGCTACAATAAACGGCGGGTTATTTTTTTGATTAATAAACTGATACTGCAATACATGGACGAGGCTTTGATCCAGTTGCCTTACATATCTGAGCAGATAATCACGCTCAACAGCTCCCTCAATATGGCCGTGATAAATCACTAAAAGAATAATCCCTTCCGGAGCCATCAGTTCCAAAAGCTGATCGATGGCAGAAATGGTTGTCTGCGGACGGGTGACAATATCTTTATCACCGCCAGGCAGGTAACCTAAATTAAAAATGGCTGCAGTTATTTTTCCATGATGGACAGGCGGCACATTCTCTAGAATGAATTCATGTCCTGTATGGAAAAGGGTAGCCCTGTCTGACAGGTCATGATCAGCCAGGCGTGTTTTTGTATTCTGGACAGCCTCTTCCTGAATATCGAATCCGTAAACTCTTCCATTATGTCCAACCAGATCCGCCAGAAATACTGTATCATGACCGTTGCCCAAAGTGGCATCTATAACGATATCTCCAGGTGATACTGCTTTCTCAAGCAGCTGTCTAGCATAAGGTAAGATTCTTTCAAGCTTCATGACAATGCCTCCATTTGGCTTGGTTTATAAAATTTGCCTTGCCAGCTGTTTCTGCGCTTTAATTCCGCATCAATGCTATTAAGCACTTCCCACTTATTCACGCTCCACATTGGCCCGATCATCAAGTCGATTGGCCCATCTCCTGTTATGCGGTGGACAATCATTTCCGGAGGTAAAATCTCCAGCTGGTCACATACTAAGTTTACATACCCATCAAGAGACAGAAACTCAAGCATGCCTTTTTCAAATTGTTTAACCATTGGGGTTCCTTTTAATAAATGAAGGAGATGGATTTTAATCCCCTGCACATCCAGCTTCGCAACTTCCCGTGCGGTTTCCATCATCATGTCCGGTGTTTCAAGCGGAAGGCCATTAATGATATGGGAACAGATGCGGATGCCATGTTTGCGGAGCTTGTTTACTCCCTCCGCATAGCATGGATAATCATGTGCGCGGTTAATTAAAAGGGCAGTCCGTTCATGCACAGTCTGTAAGCCCAATTCAACCCAGAGGTATGTCCGCTGATTAAGCTCTGCCAGATATTCGACTACATCTTCAGGCAGACAGTCAGGGCGGGTCGCAATAGACAGTCCGACAACTCCGTCCTGCTCAAGCACTCTCTCATACATATCACGAAGCACTTCCACAGGGGCATGAGTATTTGTAAAGGCCTGAAAATAAGCCATGTATTTTCCGTCTTTCCATTTATGATGCATTTTTGTTTTTATAGCATTAAATTGTGTTTCCAAATCATCAGTACGGTTCCCGGCAAAGTCTCCCGAACCGGCTGCACTGCAGAATGTGCATCCTCCATGCGCGACCGTGCCATCACGGTTGGGGCAATCAAAGCCGCCATCGAGTGCCACCTTGAATACTTTATGGCCAAATTCATTACGCAAATGATAGTTCCATGTATGGTACCGTTTATTATCGGATGCATATGGAAAAGGATTTACTTTATCCACAATTATCCCTCCTTTTTCAAAGAGTAATCTATAAGGTGAAAATGAATATGAAGGATTTCATAAAATTAATCTTATCATGACCCCAAACCTTATCCAAGGGGAATTGGCAGGAAATAGAGTGGTAAGGATTACGGAAAAATGAACAAACTAACTAATGAAGCATGCAAGCTTCTAGACCCATTCTTTAAGGAGGGGAACAGATAATGGCTACCCGTGAATCAATGGATACACTCCTGCAGCAGTGTGAGGATGCAATCCGTTTTGCCCAGGAGCAGTTTGAATCAGGCAGGGCGCAGGAGCATTACAATGATAACGAATACTCCAATGCACTTCAATCTTTAGAAGCTGCTTATAATGATATAACCCAGATGGCGCACAGCGCCAACTCACAGCAGCGGGAACAGCTTCACCGGATGAGGCTCCAGCTGCAGCAGCTCCAAAATCAGATGATAATACTTCCTCATTAAGGAGTGGTCCACAGATGGTAAAAAAGCGCTCAAAACAAAACAATCCGGAACAAAAGACCCGCAATGGCGCCAATAGCCAGGACGTTGAATTTGGCCGGGATTTTGATGTGGTTAAGCAGTCGAAAAAGAACTATGAGAAGTCAGGCGGCCAGCCAGTTAAATCAAAATTTCACCCTGAGCCGGAACAATCATCATAAGAAATGCGGAAGCGCCTTGCTCACCCCCGCTACCTCGAGGGAGCAGGCGCTGGAGCTAGACAGCTATCTACATTAAAATTTAATTTTTTTATTAAAATGGAAAGCCCCGATTACTCAAAATCGGGGCTTTATTTTTTGTGCCGATTAACGAACTTTCCTCAATAGGTGCATTCTTTAAAATTCCACATTCAGCTCAAGTTTAAAAGAAGAAGTATTCTGTCTATTAAAATCGAATGAAAACCTGTTGCAAGGACAGGAAAAACCAACTAAAATTATTTTGGATTTCGAAATAGTGCCGGATGGCAATATGCCTGCTGACATAAAAATATGAAAAAAAGGGGCGTAATTTTATGCCGCGGACCTTATGGCTTTTAATTATTGGGATGGCAGTGAATGTAACCGGATCATCTTTTTTGTGGCCTCTTAATACTATCTACATTCATGACCACTTAGGCAAATCGTTATCGGTAGCCGGCCTGGTTCTGATGGTGAACGCAGCTGCCAGCGTAGCAGGAAATTTAATTGGGGGAAGCCTATATGATAAAATAGGCGGCTATCGTTCGATTCTTCTTGGAATTGCCATCACGGTAATGGCACTCCTCGGTTTGACCTTTTGGCATGAATGGCCTGCATACGTGGTGTTCCTGACCTTTGTCGGATTTGGATCTGGAATTGTTTTTCCTTCTATGTTTGCGATGGCGGGTTCTGTTTGGAAAGAAGGCGGCCGCAAAGCCTTCAATGCCATTTATGTAGCCCAGAATGCCGGTGTGGCCATTGGTGCTGCTCTCGGCGGCCTTGTGGCGTCGTACTCTTTTCAGTTGATTTTCCTGGCCAATACTGTCATGTATATCGTTTTTTTACTTATCGCTGTTTTTGGATACAGGGGAATAAATACTGTTTCGGGCCAGCAGACCTCCATCCTTCAGGAAAATCGCATGGTTAAAAATCATACCAAGCTTTACGCTCTGCTCATATTATGTGCAGGCTATTTATTGTGCTGGGTCGGATATGTGCAATGGCAATCGACTATCGCTGCTTACACACAGGAATTGAATATTTCTTTAAAGCAATACAGCCTGCTGTGGACTATCAATGGAGCTCTGATAGTATTGGGCCAGCCTTTTATCAGTGCTTTGCTAAAATGGTTTAAAACACTTAAGGTTCAGATGGTCGCCGGCATGGTCATATTTATAGGATCGTTTGCTGCTGCAGCCAGTGCAGAACAGTTCTCAGCCTTTATTACTGCCATGGTTATTCTGACGATTGGTGAAATGCTTATATGGCCAGCAGTTCCGACCATTGCCAACCAGCTTGCTCCTAAAGGGCGGGAAGGTTTTTACCAGGGAATCGTAAACAGCACTGCAACAGGCGGACGGATGATTGGGCCATTATTGGGGGGGGTTCTGGTTGACCTTTACGGAATTTCCATGCTGTTTGCGGTATTAATGGTTCTATTTGTTTTTGCCATTCTGACAACTCTTGTTTATGACCGGAAATTGAAGGAGCCTAAAGAACTGGCGCATGTATCATAAGAAATAAACCTGCAGTTTTATGCTGCAGGTTTTTTCAATTTCATTCTTAACCGGCGCCTTCGAAGTAATTTTCTTTTTGTTTAGCAGCAAATACAACTTCATTGAAGAAGCTTTTCAAAATCAGCCATCTCGCTGGATAAGAATTGATAAAGTCTTCGAGAACCTCTTCTGAATAAAGAAGCAGGATATCCAAATCAGGCTTTTTTTGCTTCAAATCATACAAAAGGGCATGCGGAATGGTGTAATAGTCATTCAGCTGCCATTGATTTAGTTTTACTGTAAAAATATTATGGTCCACAATATAGGTTTCCAGCGCCTGTTTTTGAGCTTGAGCGCATTCCTGCTTTGATTTGTTTCCAGATTGCCAGTGCGGATTAATTAGATAGATGCCTTTCAGCTGAAACACCTCCCCTGTCTGCTGATTACTAATGTTATGGGCAGTAAAAGCAATAAGAATACCCATTGAAGTGAATTTGTTTTCAGAAAAATATGATAAAATAGTGATCATAATAGTAGATTTTCCTAAATGAGGGGATTCAAATGAAAAATGCTTTATTCGATTTGCCTGTGGAAATTGTTGAAACCATTGTTGAGAACGCCTTTGGATGGCTGGTAGTTGTGAATAAAGAAGGAACGATCATTTACATCAATAAAAACTATTGTGACTTTCTGGAAGTGGAGAGGGAACAGGTTCTGGGAAAGCATGTGTCCGGGGTTATTGAAAACTCACGAATGCATATAGTGGCTGAATCAGGCAAGGAAGAAATTGCAGACCTGCAATATATAAGAGGCAACTATATGATAGCAAACCGCATTCCTATTTTTTCTGGTGGCGAAGTAATTGGCGCTTTCGGGACAGTCTTTTTTAGGGATACAAAAGAATGGATGCAGATGAACAGCCATGTAAAGAGCATGCTGACAAAAATCCAGAGCTATATCCAGGAAATTGATCCCAGTGTAAAATACAGCCTTGATGATATACTGGGAAACTCGAGCCAGATTCATAGCCTTAAAGAAAAGGTGAAAATGGTGGCAGCCAGTGATATTTCCGTTTTAATCCGCGGAGAAAGCGGGACTGGAAAAGAACTATTTGCCCATAGCATTCATCAGCTCAGCAACAGGAGCCATCAGCCGTTTGTAAAAATTAACTGCGGAGCCATACCTGAACATCTGCTTGAGTCTGAACTGTTTGGCTATGAAGAAGGAGCTTTTACAGGTGCGAAAAAAGGAGGCAAAAAGGGGAAATTCCAGCTTGCTGATGGAGGGACCTTATTTTTGGATGAAATCGGAGATATGCCGCTAAATATGCAGGTTAAGTTATTGCGTGCCCTGCAGGAAGGCGAGATTGAAAGCGTGGGTTCAACTTCTTCGGTTAAAGTAGATGTCCGGATTATTGCTGCAACTAACAGACCGCTCGAAAAAATGATGGAAGAAAAGCGCTTTAGGGAGGATTTATTCTATCGGATTAATGTGGTGCCGTTTATGGTACCATCTTTGCGCGACAGGATGGAAGATTTATCACTCTTAATCGATAGCTTTATCAAAAAAATAACGAAAAAATCGGGAAAGAGAATAAGTGCAATTGAAGATGAGGTAATAGAAAAGTTTCATCAATATAGCTGGCCCGGCAATATTAGAGAGCTTGAAAATGTAATAGAGGCATCCATTCATTTAACAAACAATGAAAGTATCACTACAGAATCATTGCCGGATTATATGAAAGAATCAGCCGTTTATCCCGTTGGAAAAAAGAACTTGAAGGATATTCTGGAAGAAACAGAAAAGCGGATATTGACACAAAGTTTGACCAAATATAACCATGACCGAATAGAAGCTGCAAAGGCTCTGGGAATCAGTAAATCTTCTATGTATGAAAAGCTAAAGAAATATGGAATTGAATAAATACAAACAGTCCAGAAATCCGGAATACGTTCCGGATTTCTGGACTGTTTGCATTCTAGTAATTTTGTGTACTTTCAGCCCTACTCTTAGACCAAATTATCAGAAAACTAGTCTATTATATAAATGGACTTGTTCCCTGTGTATTCCAGAATTCTGGAATAATGTTTCATTTATTGTTCACCATTCCCTTTACATACAAGCAGGCTCATGTTGGCACGCCTCTTGCATTATAATTTCTCAGCAAGTTATTTATCTGTTTTTTTTGCAAACGTTTTCAAAAAAGGGGGATGACAAGGTTTTTCTTATTTTTAAAACAAAGGGGGAAATGAAATGCTAAGTATGATTGGATTAATAGGCGGGCTTGCCCTGCTGATTTACCTGACTATGCGGGGAATGAACCTGCTGGTTGTCGGGCCGTTATCTGCCTTGTTTGTAGCTCTTTTTAGCGGCATGCCATTGTTTCCGCAGCTTGCAGGTGAAGGAGAGGCCAATTTGGTCGGGAACTATATGTCCGGCTTTTCAGGGTTTGTTACATCATGGTACCTAATGTTCCTATTGGGTGCAATTTTTGGGAAGGTAATGGAAGACAGCGGTGCGGCCGACAGTGTATCCAAAATGGTAGTGGATAAGTTAGGAATGAAATATGCCGTTCTTGCCATTGTCGCTTCCTGTGCCATATTAACATATGGCGGTGTCAGTTTATTCGTTGTTGCGTTCTCTGTATATCCAATGGCATTAAGTTTATTTAAACAGGCAAACCTGCCAAGAAGGTTCATCCCTGCAGCACTTGCCTTTGGATCTGTAACCTTTACGATGACTTCTGCGGGTTCACCTGAAATTCAAAACTGGATTCCGATTGAATTTCTTGGAACGACTCCATATGCAGGCTGGGAAGTCAGCTTAATTGTCGCTGTGTTCATGATGATTTTTGGCTACTGGTGGCTGAAACGAATGATCACAAAGGCTGTAAACAAAGGAGAAACCTTTGAATCCCGCAAGCAGGATCCTGTGACTGAAAATAAAGAATTACCGCACCCTTTTATGGGGGTTCTCCCATTGGCTGTCGTTTTAATTATCTCATTCGTATTCCATGACTCTCTTGCACAATCTGCACTTATTCTTGCATTACTGGGCGGAGTTATTGCCACATATCTATTGAACAGAAAGTATTTCACAAATTTCTGGAATGCTGTGTCTGATGGAACATTAGGTGCATTGATTGCTATAGGGAATACGGCTGCTGTTGTCGGATTTGGCGGCGTGGCAAAGGCGGTGCCTGCATTTGCCACAGCAGTAGATTGGATGACAAGCATTCCTGGAAGCCCGCTGATAGGCGGTGCCATAGCAGTAAGTGTTATAGCCGGCATGACCGGTTCAGCTTCAGGCGGGCAGGCCATCGCATTGCCTATTCTGGCCCCGCATTATATGGACATGGGCGTCAATGCAGAAGCCCTGCACAGAACGGTTGCCATTTCATCTGGTGCCCTGGACTCTTTGCCGCATAATGGCTATGTCGTTACCACTGTAAGGGCAATCTGCGGGGAATCTCACCAGGCTGCATATGGAGCGGTAGCGGCTGTTACAGTAATCGTTCCGCTGATTGGTTTAGCACTTGCGATTGTATTATTCTCACTCGGACTAGGAATCTAAATTTCGGCAGGGGCTCATAAAATAGAGCCCCGGCTTTGTTTTTGAAAGGAGCTTATTCATGGTACAAAACAAAGTAGTTTTTATAACTGGTGCAGCGCAGGGAATTGGCTATGAAATTGGCAAGAGATTTGCCGAGCACGGCTCGAAAATTGTTTTGACAGATATTCAGGAAGATGCCGTGAAAAAAGCTGCGGAAAATTTGCAGGATGAAGGTTTTGAAGCGCTTGGGCTAAAGTGTGATGTGACCTCAGAGTCTGATATACAAGCGGCCATCAATGAAACCGTCAGCCAATTTGGTTCTTTGGATGTGCTCATTAACAATGCAGGGCTGCAGCATGTTTCCTTTATTGAAGATTTTCCTACTGAGAAATTCGAGTTTCTGATCAAAGTGATGCTGACTGCACCGTTCATGGCCATTAAACATGTCATGCCCGTCATGAAACAACAAAAGTCCGGCCGTATCCTGAACATGGCATCCATTAACGGTCTTGTTGGATTTGCAGGGAAAGCGGCATATAACAGTGCCAAGCATGGTGTTATAGGCCTTACTAAAGTTGCAGCATTGGAGGCTGCTGAAGATGGCATCACGGTTAATGCCATTTGCCCGGGCTATGTAGATACACCACTCGTAAGAAATCAGCTGAATGATCTTGCTAAAACAAGAAATGTACCTATTGAAAAAGCGCTGGAAGAAGTTATTTATCCCTTAGTGCCGCAAAAGAGGCTGCTGACGGTAGAAGAGATTGCAGATTATGCTATTTTTTTGGCCGGTGACGGAGCTAAAGGAATTACTGGCCAGGCGGCAGTTATTGATGGAGGATATACTGTTCAGTAGTTACAGGCACATTTTCGAAAAGCATTGCATATTCTAGATATTAAATTCCTGTCAGGATAAGCCTACTTGCATCCTGGCGGGAAATTTATTACAATAGTCATATTCTTATACTAAAATGCTTAGATAAGGAGCAGTAGTGGTGCAGCAGCCCGTTTTAGAGAGTTGACGGAAGGTGCAAGTCAGCCGGGCACATCATGAACTCGCCTTTGAGCAGCAAGTGTGAAGTACCAGTAATGCTTGCCGTTTTCCGCGTTAAGGATGAATGAAGCGAGTGACATGTTCACTAATGTGGGTGGTACCGCGGGAGATTTATACATAATCCTCTCGTCCCTTTTTTGGGATGAGAGGTTTTTTATTTTTTTAGGCTGTCTCGTAAAGGTTGTTGCTTACAGACTAAGTTTAACTATCTGAGTTGATTGCAGCGGAAATCAACGGGCATTATTCATAAGCCAAACAATGTTTTATAAGAAGAGAGCCTGATTTTATTTTCATTAATAGGAGGAAACAAAAATGAGTTTCAATCATCAGGAGATTGAAAAAAAGTGGCAAGGCTACTGGGAAGAAAATAAAACTTTCAAAACAACTGAAGATAAAGGCAAGCGCAAATTTTATGCACTTGATATGTTCCCTTACCCTTCAGGCGCAGGACTTCATGTCGGGCACCCGGAAGGATATACGGCAACAGACATCCTTTCCCGCATGAAGCGCATGCAGGGCTATAATGTCCTTCACCCAATGGGCTGGGATGCATTTGGTTTGCCTGCCGAGCAATACGCCCTTGATACAGGAAACGATCCTGCTGAATTCACAGAACAGAATATCAACACCTTCCGCCGCCAGATAAAGGCGTTAGGCTTTTCATATGACTGGAATCGTGAAGTAAACACAACAGACCCTGAATACTATAAATGGACTCAGTGGATATTCTTAAAGCTTTATGAAAAAGGGCTTGCATATATCGATGAAGTAGCTGTTAACTGGTGTCCCGCACTTGGAACAGTGCTTGCTAATGAAGAGGTCATTGACGGAAAAAGTGAACGCGGAGGCCATCCGGTAGAACGACGTCCAATGAGACAGTGGATGCTTAAAATTACAGCTTATGCGGATCGCCTGCTTGAAGATCTTGATTTACTGGATTGGCCAGAGAGCCTAAAGGATATGCAGCGAAACTGGATCGGCCGTTCGGAAGGAGCAGAAGTAACATTCAATATTGAAGGCCATGATGGCACGTTCACTGTTTTCACAACACGCCCTGACACATTATATGGTGCAACATATGCTGTTCTTGCTCCGGAACATGCGCTTGTTGATAAAATCACAACAGAAGGGCAGCGCGAGGCAGTTCAGGCCTACATTGACAAAGTAAAGAGCAAGAGCGACCTAGAGCGGACAGATCTTGCTAAAGAAAAAACAGGTGTCTTCACTGGTGCTTATGCGATTAACCCTGCCAATGGCGAAAAAATGCCAATCTGGATTGCAGATTATGTATTAGTCAGCTATGGAACTGGGGCCATCATGGCGGTTCCAGCTCATGACGAGCGGGACTATGAGTTCGCCAAGCAATTTGATCTTCCTATTATAGAAGTTGTTGCCGGCGGAGATGTTGAAAAAGAAGCATACACTGGCGACGGCGAGCATGTGAACTCAGGTTTCCTTAATGGTTTAAACAAAGAGGAAGCAATTGAGAAAATGATCACATGGCTTGAAGAAAAAGGCATTGGCACTAAGAAGATTACTTATCGTCTTCGTGACTGGCTATTCAGCCGCCAGCGCTATTGGGGCGAACCGATTCCAGTAATCCACTGGGAAGATGGCACAATGACTGCCGTGCCTGAAGATCAGCTGCCATTAGTGCTTCCAAAAACTACGGAAATCAAACCATCCGGCACTGGAGAGTCACCATTAGCCAACATTGATGAGTGGGTTAATGTTGTGGATCCTGAAACAGGCAAAAAAGGCCGCAGGGAAACAAACACAATGCCGCAATGGGCAGGCAGCTGCTGGTACTATCTTCGCTATATTGATCCGAAAAACAGTGAAGCTCTTGCAGACCCTGAGAAATTGAAAGAATGGCTTCCAGTTGATATTTATATCGGAGGAGCTGAACATGCGGTCCTTCATCTTCTATATGCCCGCTTCTGGCACAAGGTCCTTTACGATGTGGGAGTTGTCCATACGAAGGAACCTTTCCAAAAGCTATTTAACCAAGGTATGATTCTTGGGGAAAATAATGAGAAAATGAGTAAATCAAAAGGCAATGTCGTTAATCCGGATGAAATTGTTGCAAGCCACGGTGCTGATACTCTTCGTCTATACGAAATGTTCATGGGTCCGCTTGAAGCTTCCATCGCATGGTCTACAAATGGATTGGATGGTTCAAGAAGATTCCTTGATCGCATCTGGCGATTGTTTGTGGAAGAGACTGGTGAATTAAGCCCGGGAATTCAGGACATTGAAGAAGGCAGCAGCCTTGAAAAGGTTTACCACCAAACGGTGAAAAAAGTAACTGAGGATTACGAAGGGCTGCGTTTCAACACGGCTATTTCTCAAATGATGGTATTCATCAATGAAGCATATAAAGCAGATGTGCTTCCAAAGATCTTTGCAGAAGGCTTTGTTAAAATGCTTTCACCAATTGCTCCTCACATGTCCGAAGAGCTTTGGTCAAAATTAGGCCATGGTGAATCTATTGCTTATGAAGCCTGGCCTGCATTTGATGAAGCCAAAATGACAGATGATGAAGTTGAAATTGTTATCCAGATCAACGGCAAAGTTAAAGCAAAGCTTATGGTTCCTGCCGATGCCAAAAAAGACCTATTGGAGCAAATCGCAATGGGCGATGACAAAGTAAAAGAACAAATTGACGGAAAAACTGTCCGTAAAGTCATCGCGGTACCAGGTAAACTTGTAAATATCGTTGCAAATTAAGTTAGATCAGATGAAACCACCTCTATTAGATCAGGGGTGGTTTTTGTAGTTGTGTTATAGAAACTTCCCATTTATATTTTTTGTGCCATATAGGGTATTATAGGAGTGGCAGCATTATTAAATGCTAAGTGCTATTTATAAAGCTTTCCAGAAAGGGTGTTAGGATTGGACCGTATTGAAGAGATTACAACAGAAGAATTACAGAAAAAGCTTGAAGCTGGGGAGAAGCTTGAGCTTGTAGATGTGAGGGAAGATGAAGAGGTTGCATCCGGCATGATTCCAGGCGCGAGACATATCCGTATGGGCACGGTACCCGAGAATCTTGATAAATTTGATAAAGATACGGAGTACATTATTATTTGCCGTTCTGGCAATCGCAGCGGAAACGTATGCCACTATTTGCAGGACCAGGGATATAAAGTCCGCAATATGACAGGGGGCATGCTGAACTGGCAGGGGGAAACAAAATAGAATAGAGCGGAGCCGCAGAAGGCTTCGTTTTTTTTTATGTGTTTGTTTTAAAAATTCAGATAATTGACCAGACTGATAAAAAACTATGAAAGGAAGTTTCCTGTGATAAAGGTAAAGTTATTTGATCATGAACATGAAAAAGACCTGGAAAAGGATATGAATCATTTTCTGGAAAAGATTGAGGAAAAAAAGCTGCTGGATATAAAATATAATGTTGCGGCAGTGCAAGAGGATGAAGACGAACAAATTTATTGTTTCTCTGCCATGGTTATATATAGAGCCTGATTCTGAGGAGCATCAGGCTCTATCTTTATTTATAAGATTCTAGCTGAAACTGCTGCGTTTATTCCGGCTAACCTGCCTGTTACAAGTGCGGATGTAATATTATACCCGCCTGTGTAGCCATGGATGTCCAGGATTTCTCCGCAGAAGAAAAGTCCTTCCATCAATTTTGAAGCCATTGTTTGCGGTTCAATTTCTTTGACGGAAACCCCTCCGCCGGTAACAAAGGCTTTATCTAGAGGCAACGTCCCATTTACCTTAAATTGAAAAGATTTGCAGGCTTTAACAAAACTTCTGATCTTTTCGTTTGAAATCGCAGCTCCCTGTGAGGATGGATCCATTCCGTTCTGCTCAAAAAGAAACAAAAGATATCTTTCGGGAAGCATCCCTTTTAAGAGATTTTTAATACTTTTCTTTGGATCTTCTTTAATCTTTTTGGACACTTCCTGAAAAAGAGGCTCTTCCTTTGTATCCGGGATAGCGTCCAAATTCATGACTACTTCTTTTAAATTCCACTTCTTCATCGCTTTCACCGCATATTGGCTGCAGCGCAAAACGGCCGGGCCGCTAATGCCAAAATGGGTAAAAATCATATCCATCCGATGAGTTATGAGCGCTTTTCCTTTAGGGTTTAAAACACTAAGTGCCACACTCCGGAGTGACAGTCCCTGCAGCATTTTTTCTTTAATAAAGTTCTCAGAAGATGTCAGCGGAACTTCGGTTGGGAAAAGCTCTGTAATCGTATGGCCTGCTTTTTCCGCCCATGCATAGCCGTCACCGGTTGAGCCGGTATGAGGGACTGATTTTCCTCCGACGGCTATCACAACTGAGTCTGCTTCATAAACATCGCCTGTTTTTAATTTTACCGCTTTCACCCTGCCATTTTCATAGCGAACATCCTGAATGGGGCTGTCCGTTTTGATATCGACGTTCAGCTCTTTCAGCCTTGAAATCAGGGCATCAACAACAGATTGTGCTTTGTCGGTAACGGGAAACATCCGCCCGTGATCTTCCTCTTTCAGCTTAATTCCCAAATTCTCAAAGAATCGGATAATATCTTCATTGCTGAAAATGGAGAATGCGCTGTACAAAAACCGGCCATTTCCAGGAATATGCTTAATGATTTCATCCACTGGCAGCCTGTTTGTGACATTGCACCGGCCTCCCCCGGAAATGGCTAGCTTTCTTCCAAGCTTGTTTCCTTTGTCAATCAGCAGGACCTTTGCCTTCTGTTCAGCAGCACCAATTGCTGCCATCAATCCCGATGGCCCCCCGCCTATAACTATTACATTATATTTCATGTTTTCACCAACTTATCTTATTAGCTAAAAAAGCAATAGCTCCATTATAAATCAAATATCCTATTTCTAAAAATAATGCCCCATTATGCGGTATTGCAAGTGGAATTTCTTCAACAAGAAGAGTACACTACAAATAGTGTGTCTAAAAAGATAGAAAAATGACGAACTAGCTTGGGCATTCATATACTGTTATAGTTTGCATGCTGCAGTTTTTTAAATAAGAAAGAACGATTTGAAAGTCGATAACTGTCTAGCTCCACAAGGAACGCTTCGACAGCTTTATCATCGCACGACTAAAAGCACTAGCTTTTAGGAGGAGCGCCTACCCCCTCGAGGTGTCGGGGGTGGTCAAGGCGCTTCCGCATTTCATAAAGGAAGGGATTATATGTCATCTAAGCTCTTAAAGGGAACCTTCATCCTTACGCTTGGCACAATTATCTCGAAGGTTCTTGGTTTGTTTTATGTTATTCCTTTTTACCAAATTGTCGGGAAGGAAGGGACAGCCCTTTATTCCTTTTCGTATACACCTTATACAATCTTTATTAGTGTTGCAACAGCTGGGGTTCCGCTTGCTGTTTCAAAATTTATCTCTAAATATAATGCAATAGAGGAATATGCGGTCGGAAGAAAGCTGTTCAAATCAGGTTTGGCAGTCATGACGGCAAGCGGAATCATTTCATTCCTGATACTCTTCTTCCTTGCACCGGCGGTTGCCGAAATGACGCTGGCAGGGAAAGACGTTGAGGTTAGTGTTGAAGATGTTACAACTGTAATCAGAGCTGTATCATTTGCCCTGATTATAATTCCGTTCATGAGTTTGATAAGGGGGTTCTTCCAGGGACATCAGTCGATGGGTCCTACTGCTGTTTCACAGGTTGTGGAGCAAATTGTCCGCATCCTGTTTGTTCTAGCAGGTGCTTATGTGGTTTTAAATGTTATGGAGGGATCGCTGACCACAGCGATCAGTGTCGCCACCTTTGCTGCCTTTATTGGCGGCCTCGGAAGCCTCGGGGTATTATTCTGGTATTGGTATAAACGCAAGCCGCATTTGGATAAAATGCTTGAGGAAGATAAAGGGACCGTTGACATTTCCTTAAAGGAAATTTATAAAGAAATCATTCTTTATGCAGCACCGTTTGTATTTGTTGGTCTCGCGAATCCTCTCTTTCAGTTTATCGATCAGATTACATTTACCAGGGCGATGGATGCCATCGGTGAATCGAAAAATGCAGTAGCAGCCTTTTCTGTCCTGAACTTTGAGACGCATAAGCTGGTCATCATTCCCGTCTCGCTTGCCACAGCTTTCTCGCTGACGCTTGTGCCAAGTGTGACGAAAGCATTTATGGAAGAAGACAGGTCAGATTTAAACCGCCAGCTTAACCAGACTTTCCAGGTGCTTCTCTTTCTGACTCTTCCTGCTGTGGCAGGATTGTCCCTGCTTGCCGAGCCGGTGTTCACCCTGTTTTATGAACATAAAGATCTTGGTACTGAAGTGTTAAGAACTTATGCGCCAGTGGCGATTCTCTTTGCTTATTATTCGGTAACTGCAGCCATTCTGCAGGGAATCAATGAACAGCGTTTTACAATCTTAAGTTTGCTGACTGGCCTGCTTGTAAAGCTGTCACTGAATATTCCGCTCATAAAACTGTTCGAAACACAGGGAGCAGTATTTTCAACCGCTCTTGGCTATATCACAGCTATTTTAATTAACCTTTTCGTAATTAAAACATTTGCAAAATATCCTTTCAAGCTTGTATTAAGAAGAGGAATATTGATTGTATTATTTACTGCATGCATGTACATTGCTGCAGGCGTGGTTTATAAAATCACAACTGCCTTCTTATCGCCGGCATCCAATTTCCAGGCTATCATCATTGTCATTACCTGCGCAGCAGCAGGAGCGGGAGTCTATTTTTACCTAAGCTTCAGAACAAAATTAATCTATCTCCTGTTCGGATCAAGAGTCGATAGAATGCTTAAGAAATTAAGATTGAAGTCATAAAAATAGAAGGTCTCCTTGATGGGGGCCTTTTTAAAGCGGAGGTATGTTAAAGCCTTTCGCTTACTCAAAATTATTTTGGAGGAGGGGCAGCCATGAGAATTGACAAAATGCTGGCCAATCTGGGCTACGGCAGCCGTAAGGATGTTAAAAAGCTTTTAAAGGATGGAGCTGTAACCGTAAATGATGTAAAAGTAAAGGATCCCAAGCACCAGGTCAATCCTGAACAGGATGCTGTCATCATTAATGGGGAAAAGGTTGAATATAAGGAATTCATTTATTTGATGATGAACAAACCGCCAGGCGTCATTTCCGCAACGGAAGACTCTCAATTTGAAACCGTGGTGGATCTGCTCGAAATGGAAGACCTTGTTTTTTCTCCTTTTCCAGTAGGGCGCCTGGATAAGGATACAGAAGGGCTTTTGCTGCTGACCAATGACGGCCAGCTGGCACATCGGCTGCTTTCTCCAAAGAAGCATGTTCCTAAAACCTATTTTGCAGTCATAGACAGTGAAGTCACAGCAGATGATATTGCCGCATTTAAAAAAGGGGTTATATTGGATGACGGCTATGAAACTAAGCCTGGTGAGCTTGAGATTCTTAAATCCGGCATAACATCCGATATTGAGTTAACTATCACAGAGGGAAAGTTTCATCAGGTGAAAAGAATGTTTGAGGCAGTGGGCAAAAGAGTCATCTATTTAAAAAGACTCTCAATGGGCCCGCTCGAGCTGGATGAAACATTGGAATTGGGTGAATATCGGGAATTGACTGATGAAGAGCTTGATAAGCTGATGAATTATGAAATGAGATGAGACGGAAAAATCGCCCTGACAGCAGGGCGATTTTTTATTTTTATTAGGTTGATTATGCTTTGAGTGTTAAGATGACATCTTTACTTTCTTTTGAGTAATGGTCCATTTGCCTCTGCTCGGACTCTTAACCAAGTCATTGTAGGCGAGGACATTTAAATCTCTTTGTATGGTGCGAGGAGTAATACCAAATTCCTCTACAAGCTCCTGAGTTGTTACAGTTCCGCGCTTACTAATAAACATGTAGACGGATTTTACACGGTTTAACATCCGGTTAGTTGAAGGTTTCAAAAAACCACTCCCTATCCTTTTTTCAAACCCCATGGCAATTTCCTGCAACCGACAGCTACATTGAAGGATTTTCCCTCAATCGTATGTAGTTTTCTTTTCCTCAGACAACCCCTTTGTATTCTGGTTATTTTAGTCAAGATGTCATACCTCTGACTATATTGTAACGCTATTATCTGATTATTTCTACTTTAAGAATACAATTTTACAAAAAATTTATAATGCTGCTTCTGTTTTAGTCTTTACATTCCCCTCCTTTTTAATGTATGTTCAATTCCCTAATTATTTGCGATTAAACCTCGATGGGAAAAGGGACTATTACTATAACTTATGGCAGAAGGGGCTTGTAATATGTACTGAAAATTCAAATAATCATTCAGGAAAGTTTCTATATCCTAAAATTTGTTTTTTGATTATAATCAATTGGTATATTTAAAAGAGATTGAAAGGAAGAAAGTGTTATGGAAGCTCACTCGCTGAGAGATCGCCTGGTATACCCGAAGGAAAACATTTATTTTGCGTTTGTTGCTTTATTTAGTATTTTGTCTTATATTTTTCTCGCATTCTCTATTATTGGGATTGTGATTATTTTGGGCTTAATCCTTGTATCTCTTCTGTTCCATGGGATTATGATGGGCGGGATCAGAAGAAACGGAGTAAGAATAAGTGAGAAACAATTTCCGGAGATTTATGAAAAAGCAGTACTAACTGCCAATGAAATGGGTCTGCGAGATCTGCCGGATATATATGTGATTGAGTCTGAAGGAGTCTTAAATGCCTTTGCAACCAGGTTTTTCAGAAGAAATATGGTTGTGTTATATTCTGGTATTTTTGAGTTGACTGCTCGGGGAGCTGAAAAGGAAGTGCTGTTCGTTCTGGCCCATGAGTTTGCTCATTTAAAAAAAAAGCATGTTATCATAAGCCTTCTTCTGCTTCCTGCTATGTGGGTTCCATTCCTCGGGAATGCGTACTTAAGAGCATGCGAGTATACTTGTGACCGTTATGCTGCCTTTTATATAAAGTCGTTTGAAGCATCAAGAGATGCCCTGACTATGCTTGCCATTGGAAAAGAACTTTATCCTAAGGTCAATAAGCAGGCATACATGGAGCAGCTCCAAACGGAAGCCGGATTTTTTGTCTGGCTGAATGAAAAACTTTCCACCCATCCTCACCTGCCAAAAAGAATTTATGCTTTATCAAAAGTTTTTGCTGAAGAATATGCAGTTGAGTTAAAAGAACCAAAGGGCAGGATATGGCTGGGGTTAGCAGGATCAGTCCTAACGCTGACTATTCTTTCCGGCGGACTTTGGGTTGGCTTTAAATCACTTGAAAAGATGGATTTGTGGACTGAAACGGTTATGGGCATTGAAGGGGCTACCGCTCTAATGAATGCGGCGAGTGAAAATGATACTGAAATGATCCGCACTTTACTGGCTGATGGAGCTGATATGGAGGAAATGGATGCAGATGGCACTACTGCCTTACACTGGGCTGTTTCTTATGGCCAGTATGATAGCGCTGCCCTTCTGCTGGAAAATGGCGCACAGCCTAATACGGCAGATAATTATCAAACCACCCCTTTAATGAGTGCAGTTTTTAATGAGGATAGTGAAATGGCAATGCTTCTTCTGGAATATGGTGCAGATCCCGCTGTGAAAGATGCGGATGGCTATACAGCCTATGATTACGCTGCAGACTTTGAAAATACAGAATTAATGGATATCCTCCAGCCCTAATGAAACTGCCCCTTTGTAGGGGCAGTTTTATTAAGGTCTTAAAGAAAATATGAAAAAGAGCAAACCTTTTCCAATTATATCCGTATGTATAGTCAGGAGGAGAGTAAATGAACTTATTAAACGCCGATATTGCATCAGCAGGCTATGAAAATGGAAAACCGATCATACATAATATTAATTTTGCTTTAAAAGCAGGGGAATTGATAGGGCTAATAGGTCCTAACGGAGCAGGAAAAAGCACAACGATTAAAACACTCCTTGGATTATTGGAACATAAAAAGGGGACAGTGGAATTTAAGCAGGGAGTTAAGTATTCCTATATACCTGAACGCCCCATTTTTTATGATGAGCTGACATTGTGGGAACACTTGGATTTTACAGCTGCCGTAGAGGGACTGCCGGAAATCCGGTATAAGAAGAGAGCGGCAGAGCTTTTGAAGGAGTACAATCTGTCTGAACACGCTCATAGATTTCCCGGCACATATTCAAAGGGTATGCAGCAAAAGGCCATGCTGATTCTCGCGATGCTTGCCAAGCCGGATGTCTATATTATTGATGAACCGTTTATTGGGCTGGATCCTAATGCTATGAAACTGTTTCTGGAATCAATTGAAAGAGAGAGGCAAAGGGGTGCAGGCATTCTAATGTCCACGCATGTTCTGGATACTGCTGAGAAAGTATGCGGCCGCTTTCTAATAGTGCATGATGGCCAGTTGAAAGCATCCGGCTCACTAGACGATATCAGGCAGCAATGCGGTCTTTTGACTGGTTCGCTTTATGATTGCTTTCATCAGATTGCAGAGGGAAATGACAATGAGAAGTAGTTCGCTCTTTCTTGGAAGGTTAATCAATAGCTGGAAGTATCAGTTTGGTATTTTCCGTTCCATTGCAGATTGGACCATCATGGTTTATCTCGTTGTTCCCGGTGCTGTCATTTTTGGAATGATATATCGCTCCTGGTGGTTAGAAGCGCCGGAATGGATTGCCGACTTGCCAATATTTATCCTTTTCTTCCTGCTTTATATTTTTTCATGGCTGGGAAACTTTCGCCCTTTTATACAAGAGGCTGATAAAGTATTTCTGGTGAAGAACAAGAGCCTCTATTTAGGAATGAGAAAATGGGGATTTGGCTATTCACTACTCTTTCAGGCAATCAGTACAGGCGCGATGATAGCTCTTCTTCTTCCCTTTCTAAAGAACAGTTATTTTTTGCAATGGAGTCAAATCATTGCCCTGCTGATTTTTTTCATTCCTATGAAATGGGTTATTATGACAATTTCCTATTATCTGAAAAGGATTGAAGGGAAGTTTAAAAGATATGTAATTTGCTTTCTGCTGTTTGTATTATTAAGCTGGTTCAGCCAGCTCGTCTATTCACTGTGGAATTTCGGTGCAGTCTTACCGGTTTATATGATTTCGGCAGTGCTGCTTTCCGGTACCCTAATGAGAGTCTCCCGGATGCTGAAAAAGATATCGGCGTTAGACTTTGAAATTATGCTGGAGCAGGAGGAAAAAACAAAGTATATCAAATGGATATTTATGATGGCTCCAGAAATAGAAAAGCCTGCTATTTCAATGAGGACAAAACCTCTATTATTCAGAAACTCCAGACGGATCTTTAAAAAGAGAACACCCATTACGGGACTGATAGAATTATTTATTAAGATTTTCATACGGAATCCCTCATATATTTTCAGTTATTTTCAAATCATTTCTGTAAGCGCAGCGGGGATTATTTCCATTCCGCCACTATGGATAAAAGTTATTGTGTCGGGCGTCTTCCTTTTCTTAATGTATACATGGCTTTCCATCACCTGGGATAAAGCCATTATGTCCCATCCTTTTACGAAAAAATATAGTGAAAAAGATTTCTATTTCACCGCAAGAAATAGAACGGTCATAGCCTTTTTCTTCCTCGCCATTTTGATCTTAAGCCTGATTGTAAGCGTCTTGACAATCATCTTGGCAAGGTTCAGCATTCCTGGTGCATAATAAAAGTATGTTCCTATTATCAGTCCCAAAAGCAAATTGCAGGCAATTGGGTTATAATGGGGAAATCATAACAGTTCAAATCAGGATAAGGAGGCAACTTTATGAACATATTGGATTGGCAAAAAGAGGTTAATAACAGAAAAGACGCTTTAATTGAAGATACTCAAAAACTTTTGAGAATTAAAAGTCTGCTGGATGAAGAGAATGCAGCAGATGATGCGCCCCTTGGTGAAGGTGTAAAGGAAGCGCTCGATTTCATGCTTGAACTTGGAGAAAAGGATGGATTCACTGCTAAAAATGTCGGCAGCCTGGCTGGTCACCTGGAATTTGGCGAGGGTGAAGAAATTGTTGGTGTACTTTGTCATGTCGATGTAGTTCCTGAAGGAGATGGATGGACTAGCGATCCATTTGGTGCAGAAATCCGCGATGGAAAGATTTTTGCCAGAGGGGCGATCGACGACAAAGGCCCGACGATGGCTGCTTATTATGCTATGAAAATTGTAAAGGAATTAGAGCTGCCTTTAAGCAAACGGGTTCGAATGATTATTGGAACAGATGAAGAAAGTGACTGGCGCTGTGTAGAGCATTATTTTAAACACGAAGAAATGCCAGCAATGGGATTTGCACCTGATGCAGATTTCCCAATCATCTATGCAGAAAAGGGCATCTCAGATTTTGATCTTGTCCAAATTGGCCATACCGAAGAAACAGACAGGGAAGTATTGGCAGAGGTCGTGCATTTTCAGTCAGGAAGAAGATATAACATGGTTCCTGATTTTGCAAGAGCCAGTCTTGCAGTCCATCTTGAACACACTGAAGTGGTGCAAAGGTATATTGATTTCCTGAAAAAGACTGAGCTTGAAGGAAAGTATTACATAGATAATGGCGAACTGATTCTGGAGCTTCAGGGGGTTTCGGCTCATGGGATGGAGCCTGATAATGGAAAAAATGCAGGTATTCTGATGGCATCATTCCTGGCGTCCCTTCAGCTGGATGGGAAGGCATGCCAATATTTTCAGTTTGTATCCCGATACTTATGTGATGATTCCAGAGGAAGAAAGCTTGGCATCGCCTGTACGGATGAGATTACCGGAGATTTAACCGTTAATGTAGGAAAACTTTCATATACAAAAGAAAATGGCGGCCGTTTAGGCTTTAATCTACGTTATCCTGTCACTAACAATATGGATGATACGAAAAATAAGCTTCAGTCATTGATTGAAGACGAACATTTCAGATTAGAGAATTTCACTGATTCCAAGCCGCATCATGTGAAAGAAGATGATTTTCTTATACAGACCCTGAAAAAAGTGTATGAACAGCAGACTGGCGAAAAGGCAGAGCTCTTATCAATTGGCGGGGGCACATATGCACGTTCCTTGAAGTCTGGAGTGGCATTTGGCCCGCTTTTCCCAGGCAGGGAAGACGTGGCACATCAAAAAGATGAATATGTGTTTATTGAGGATTTAATAAAAGCTTGAGCTATTTATGCACAGGCGATTTATGAACTTGCGAAATAGCTCTGAAACCTGATATGATGGCTGAAAGATTTTACATAAACAGCTAATAGATTAGACAAAAAAACATATACAGGGAGTGGCTGGGAAATGGAATATGTTATTTTGAACGGAGACTTGATTGAACGATCAGAAGCGAAAGTGGATATCGAGGACCGGGGCTATCAATTTGGTGATGGCGTCTATGAAGTGATCCGCGTCTATAACGGAAAAATGTTTACGGCAGATGAGCACCTTGAAAGGCTGCTTGAGAGCGGAAGGAAAATAGAGCTCGATATCCCTTATTCTATAGGGCAGCTTAAACAGATGCTTGCAGAGATGATCGAAAGGAATAATCTCGAACTGGGAATAGTATATATGCAATTTTCCAGGGGGACTTCTCCAAGAAATCATGCTTATCCTGGAGCAGACGTTGCACCGGTGCTTACCGCCTATACCCGTGAAAACAAAAGACCTGTTGAGAGTATGAGAAATGGCGTTAAGGCAAGTTTGATTGAAGATATTCGCTGGCTGCGCTGTGATATAAAGAGCTTGAATTTGCTTGGCAATATCATGGCGAAGCAAAAAGCAGCTCAATCAGGCTGCTTTGAAGCTATTCAGCACCGAGGGGATACCGTGACTGAAGGGAGTTCCTCCAATATTGCAATCGTAAAAGATGGGACATTATATACTCATCCTGCAACAAATCTGATTCTAAATGGCATTACCCGCCGTAAGATTAATGAGATCTGCAGGGAAAATGGAATAGCGCTTGAAGAATCTGCTTTTACAAAAGCAGATCTGCTGGGCGCAGATGAAGTCTTTATGTCCAGTACATCAGCTGAAATTACTCCGATTACAGAGATTGAAGGAAAGCCTGTTGGTAATGGCAGACCTGGTCCATTAACAAATAAATTACAGAACCTTTTTGAAGAGGCAATTGAAAGTCAGTGCGGCAGTCTGACGGTTAAAATTAGATAATCTAAAACGAAAGACCCCAGGAACAATGGAACAATCCCTGGGGTCTTTTAACTTACTTACTCAAACTGAAATAGATCGCTTGAAAGATATCTTTCTCCAGTATCACATACAATAAATACGACAACATCATCCGGTTTAAGCCTTTTTGCTACCTGAATGGCGGCATAGCAGGCTGCTCCTGAGGATGGACCGACTAATATCCCTTCTTCTCTTGCCATTCTTCGTGTCGTATCATATGCTTCTTCATCTTTGATTTGGTGAATTTCATCATAAACATCCGTATTGAGAATCTCCGGAACAAATCCGGGACTTGTGCCGACAAGTTTGTGCCTGCCAGGCTTTCCGCCCGATAGGACGGGCGAGCCTTTTGGCTCCACAACATGCACTTCTAATCCAGGATAATGCTCTTTCAAAACTTCACCTGTGCCAGTAATCGTGCCGCCCGTCCCTGCCGTGGCAACAAAGGCTGAAAGTGGTTTGCCGATTTCCTTCATGCCCTCAATAATTTCGACTGCTGTTGAATGGCGATGTGCATCCGGGTTAGCGTTATTTTCAAATTGCATCGGCACAAAGCTGTTTGGAATCTCCTCAGCCAGTTCATTTGCTTTATTAATAGCCCCGGGCATTTTGTCATCTCCAGGAGTCAGGACAACTTCTGCTCCATATGCTTTCAAAAGGTTGATCCTCTCTGCCGTCATGGTATCAGGCATAACCAGAATAGCCTTATAGCCGCGTGCTGCTGCATTCATTGCAAGCCCGATACCGGTATTTCCGCTGGTTGGTTCAATAATGGTTGCCCCGGGTTTTAATTTGCCTGCTTTCTCAGCTTCGACAATCATATTATATGCCGCGCGGTCTTTTACACTGCGGCTTGGATTGTAGAATTCAAGCTTTGCATAAATGCTTGCGCCATTTTCGGGTGCAAGCTTATTTAATTTAACAAGTGGAGTATCTCCAATCAGGTCCGCGAGATTGTTGACAACTTTCATCTGACTCTCCCTTTCGAATAAGACTGTAATAACAAGGAAGTTTAATACTTTGTTATTTTATGTCCATCTGTTTAATTTCATCCTAACAAAGGAAATCTATAACTATTCATATTATATCCATCATACTAAACCAGACTATTCCAATCAAATCAAAAGGAATTGGAAAGAATACAAAAATAAAAGGACAAAACAGAAAGTATCTGCCAATCTTAACTGATGTTTGTTAAAATAAGTGAAAATATGGAGGAATTTCAAGTGTCTAATCAAATGAATGCTCATTTTTTCTTTGCGATGAAAATACCGGAGGAAACAAAGAAAAAACTGAAAGAATACATGGGGGATTTAAGACCAAAATTGACTTTTAGCCGCTGGGTCCATCATGAGGATTATCATATTACACTAGCATTTCTTGGGTCTGCACCCGAAGAAAAACTGCAGAAAGCAGCCAAGCTTGTCACTGACTCAATCAGAAACGAAGAAAGATTTCCACTTAATATCTGCAAACTTGGCGTATTTGGAAAACAAGAGGCTCCAAGAATTTTCTGGTGTGGAACACAGGTAGACAAGCATCTTCAAGAATTAAGATCAAAAGTATATTCAGCATGCCAGGAAGCGGGTTTTGAATTGGAGACAAGACCATTTAAACCTCATATCACTATGGCAAGAAAATGGGCTGGTATTCATCCATTTCAGGAAAGCATGCTGGACGTTAACAGTCCATTTAAAGACGGGCCCCTTGAATTTAAGGCTTCAGAAGTCGTCCTATACCAAACCCGCCTGGACAAAACTCCGAAATATGAAAGCATTGCCATCTTTCCGCTTTTGGAGGAATAAAATAAATACATACTATTAATGAATAACAGCTTAGGTGACATTGCTGCTTTTGAAAGAATATAAAATAGTTATCACTGAGTTGATTGGAGCGGAAGGTGCGAGACTCCAACGGGAGTAGCGCACCAGGGGAGACCCCGCAGCCCGTGGAAAGCGAGCACCTGTAGCGGAAATCAGCGGGCAAAATAAAAAGAACAAATGAATAATTAGAGATAGAAAGTTATATACGAAAGCAGGGCTAGGAGAATGGGACAGTTAATTAAATTGCAGGATTATGTTTCACGTTACCAACAAGACATTTTTGTATATCCTTCCCGTTTTGTCAGGCTAAAAAAACAGCAGTGGGATAAATGGCATAATGCATGGGAAACAAATGAATCCTTCAACCCCCACTCCGGGCAGCATTATACTGCCGGCACGGCAGACTGGCCTGAGGAAGAAAAAGAGCCGCTGATGGTAAAGCTAAAGGGGTTATTAAAGCGGGGGAGAAATGAAGAATTAGAGGGAAACGAGGCTGCCGGGAATGAGTTGAAAAAAGAGGGAGATGAGCTTGAATTTGAAGCCTCCTTTGCTGTGCGTCCAGAAACAATTGAGAATTTAAAACACCAGTTTCTGGATCAGCTTTATAGATTCCAGATGAAATGGGCAACCTCCACAATAACGGAAAAATCATTTCCAGATAAGCATTACTATTATGAAGAGAAGCTAAAGTATTTTTTGCAACGATATCCGGATACGTATCTTGTCATGTATAATCCGATCTTTTTACTGAAAAAGGCTCCGGTGGAAACAGAAAACATTGTTATAAGTCCGACTGAGGTATGGTGCATCAGCTTTTTGGAGGAAGAAGATTCAGCGGTATTCTCAGGTTCGAAGGATAGATTCTGGACAAAAAAGGGAAGAGGGGAAGAAAGAAAGGTCCTGAATCCGCTTCTTGCACTAAATAGAACTGAAAAGATTGTCCGAAAAATATTTGAAATTCATTCTATCGAATTGCCGATTAAAAAAGCTGTACTTACCCGAAATGGCTATATTGATTATCCTGCAGCTCCAATTGATGTTCAGCTAATCGAGAAAAGGACCTATGATCAATGGTTTCATACAATGAGAAGCCAGCGTTCGCCTCTTAAGCATGTTCAATTAAAAGGGGCACAGGCACTGCTTCAATATTGCAAGACTGCATCAGTCAAAAGGCTGGAGTGGGAGAATCGGGATGAATCATGAAAATTTACCCGAGGATAAAGCTCATAGCAGGGAAGAGCTTAAGTTCATTATTAACCCGCAGGCGAAAAATGGCTATTGTCTGAAAGTCTGGAAAAAAGTTGAGCTGATCCTGAAAGAGGAAAATATCTCTTACTCTGCTGTTAGGACAGAATATCAAAGCCATGCCAGGGAATTGGCGAAGATTTATGCAGAACAGGCAGGCGGGCAAAGATTATATCTTGTTGCTGTGGGCGGAGACGGGACGGTTCATGAGGTTATGAATGGCGCTGCGGGGCATCAGAATGTGACTGTTGGATTTATTCCTGGAGGATCTGGGAATGATTTCTCGCGGGGCTTTGGAGTCCCTAAAGCCCCTGCAGAATCTTTAAAAGCAATCCTTAAGGGGATCAGTAGTCATTCATCTGTGAAAGCTGATATCGGGATGATTAGGCACATAGATGGGAAAAAAACATATTTTATTAATAATATGGGTGCAGGATTTGATGCGCTGATTTCCCGGAAAGTTAACAGTTCAAAGATAAAAGGTATCTTGAATCAGTTATCTCTGGGCAAATTTGTATACGCTATCTTTCTTGTAAAAGAGCTGTTTACCTATAAATGCTCTGATCTTGAAATCGCTATTGGTGAAAAAAAACTCCAATTTAATTCTGCCTGGTTTATTACTATTTCCAATCAGCCATTCTATGGAGGCGGTATGAAGATTTCTCCGGATGCAAATCCTTTTGATGGAATCCTAAATGTTACGGTCGTCCACAATATATCAAGATTAAAACTTTTGTTTGTATTTGCCTCTGTCTTCAAGGGGCGTCACATAGGATTTAAAGAAGTCACATTTCTTCAGGGACAAAATGTCAGCATTAGATCTTCACACCCAATTCCTTTTCACGCAGATGGCGAGGCCTTAGGAAGCACCCCAATTTCAGCATCTGTTTGTCCCGAAGCCCTTCCTGTAATTATAGGAACTGTAAAAGATGGGTGATGATTTTAGGAGAGAGCTGCTCTTAAATTACCGTCCGACCAAGTAAAGGAGATGAGTTCGGAATGATAACGATTGAACGGACTTTTAATGCATACTTAGACGAAATGCACCTCATTACGATCATTCTTCCTTTCAGTTATCATCAGGGACGTTCTTCCGGGTTCTCTCTCCTTACTGACTGGGAAGAAGAGCTTCCTGTTGAAATATTGAAAAGCATGCCGATTGAGGATGCCATTAAATATACATGCAGAATAGATCATGAAGTGGAATTCGGGAAACAATATTGGGTAGTGGATGAATATGGGGGAAAAACAGATCTGCAAATTGGTGCCGTTATTCGAACAAGTGATTTTGATGAGAAATTCTATTATGATGGTCCACTGGGGTTCTCGTACAGCAAAGAAAAGACGCATTTCAGGCTCTGGGCTCCGACAGCTGCAAAGGTAAAACTTAAGCTTAAAGGAGCATTGGAGGAGGAAGCTGAGCTTATTCAGATGGCGAGAGAAGAAAGAGGAGTCTGGAGCTGTGAAGTAAAAGGAGACCTGGATCGTTTTCTTTATTCTTTTCTTGTATGCATTAATCTGGAGTGGAAAGAAGCTGTTGATCCATACGCAGTATCTTCAGCTATAAATGGGGAATATGGTGCGGTAGTCAATCTGGAAAATACTAAAATAAAGAAGCCGGAGCTTCCGCCGCTTCTGCAGCCGACAGATGCCATCATATATGAAACACATATTAGGGATTTTACCATTCATCCCGAGAGCGGGGCAGCAAATAAAGGCCTCTATTTAGGAGCGGGAGAGACAAACACAGTTGGCAGAGATGGGGAGCTGACATGCCTGTCATATGTCAAGGAGCTCGGTATTACTCACATTGAGTTTCTGCCTGTCCATGACTTTGAAGGTGTGAATGAAAAAAGTCCAAAAGAAGAATACAACTGGGGTTATAATCCGCTCCATTTTAATGTTCCGGAAGGAAGTTATTCTACTGATCCTCTAGATCCATATTCGCGGATCAGAGAATTGAAAGCCTTAATTCATGCAGTTCATTCTCAGGGACTTAGAGTCATTATGGACGTAGTCTATAATCATGTTTATATTCGCGAGCATTCTTCTTTTGAAAAAATCGTACCGGGTTATTTCTTCCGGCATGATGAATATGGAATGCCGTCAAATGGTACCGGGGTTGGAAATGACTTTGCCTCTGAACGCATGATGGCACGGAAATTTATTGTTGATTCTGTAACATACTGGATGAAGGAATATCAAATTGATGGGCTCAGGTTTGATTTGATGGGTATCCTCGATATTGAAACGATGAATGATGTTCGCCAGAATGCGGAGTCGATTGACCCATCCGTCATTATTATTGGCGAGGGATGGGATTTGAATACCCCCATACCGGATGACCAAAAAGCAAGCATCCGCAATCAGGAAAAGATGCCGGGAATTGGCCAATTCAATGACTGGTTCAGAGATTCCATCAAAGGCAGTACGTTTAATTTATATGATAAAGGATATGCATTGGGGAATGACCATTACTATGATGCGGCAAAGCAGGTATTGGGTGGAAGTATAGGCCTTGAAAAAAAGGAAAAAGGCATTTTCCTTTCCCCATCTCAATCTGTAAATTATGTAGAATCCCATGATAATCATACTCTGTGGGATAAAATACAAGTTTGTTCTGAAAATGCGGATCATCATGTGAAGCAGCAAAAGCACCGCTTGGCAACTGCAATCGTACTTCTTTCACAGGGAATTCCATTTCTGCATAGCGGACAGGAATTCTTTCGGACCAAAGCAGGAAATGGAAACAGCTACCGTGCCCCAGACTCCATCAATAATCTGGATTGGGAGAGGAAATCCATTTACTTAAATAATGTTAAGTATATTAAAGGGATGATCAGCATTAGAAGGTCAATTCCTCTTTTCAGGCTTGCCAATGCAGAAATGATACGGAATTCCATGAGGTTTCTGGATATAAAAAAACCGCTAATAGGTTATGTGTTAACAAGCAGTGAACAAAATGCCGAGTGCAGCGATGCCGCCGTTTTTATCAATCCTCTAATGACGAAAGAAGAAATTTTTCTCCCCGAAGGGGCTTGGGACCTTATTGCGGATGAACGTGAAGCCGGTATATCCACTATTCGCAAGATTAACACCAGATTTGAAATGCCGCCATTGTGTTCATATGTATTGGTTTGCAGAAAATAGAAGAAAACTGAGATGCAATCGGGCTGTTTAGCATTATTTTCTGCAAACATTATCCTTAAATTGAAAATACTGATGAATCGACCAGAAAAATCTTCAATTTTTCTGATGATATTCCGTAAACCTAAATAGATGCACTTGACGAAAAAAGCCAGTAAGAATAAAATTTATAAAGATGGCTATTGTGAGAAACTTACATCAATAGCTCTTTTTTTTATTTTAAGCTCCCAATACATTGCTGATTAGGCATTTGCCCGGTTACTTTGTGCTTTATAGGTGCTTTACTTGATTAACCTGATAAACAGCTTATATTTACGAAAATGCCTTATATTCAAATAGAACTCATCAATACTAAGCAAAGGCCTTTTTATCGGCCATGGCAAAATAAGTCTTGCTGCAAAAAACAGGGCTTATTTTTCAACTCAAGCTATTTTACAACCAATGGCTTACTAAATTGCAGGTGAACAATTTTGGAACATTTATTTGGACATGACTGGGAGATTGTTCCCGCCGGAGGGGCGACAGGGGAAGCCTTCTACGCAAAGCACGAAGAGCAGAGGCTTTTTCTTAAAAGAAACTCTTCACCTTTCCTGGCGGTTCTGTCTGCGGAAGGAATCGTCCCGAAACTTATCTGGACAAAAAGAATGGAAAATGGGGACGTAATAACTGCCCAGCAATGGCTTAATGGAAGAGAGCTCAAAGCTTCTGACATGAACCAGGAAAGCGTAGCAAAGCTTTTGAGGAAAATTCATTCTTCAAAGCCGCTGCTTGGTATGCTGACAAGAATGGGAAAGTCTCCGCTGCAGCCCGAAACCCTTTTGCGTTTGATTGGGGAAGAACTGGATTGTGACCTGAAGGAGCAGGCTGCCGTTATTCAGTCTGTCGATTTCCTGAAAAAAGAGGTTTCACATATCCGCTGTGAGGAAAATACGGTGTGCCATTGCGATGTGAATCATAACAACTGGCTGCTTTCGGAAAACAACCAGCTGTACTTGATTGATTGGGATGGAGCCATGATAGCAGATCCGGCCATTGATCTGGGTATGCTATTGTATTGGTATATTCCTAAAGAAGAATGGCCAAATTGGCTTGAGCGATATGGCATTCAATTGTCAGATGATTTGCTGCTCCGCATGAAATGGTATGTGATTGCACAGACTTTGACATCTATTCAATGGCATAAAAATAAATTTAGATACCAGGAAATGAACAAGTGGCTTTCCTACCTGGATGAACTGCTTTAGGATTTACGAAAATTGATCAATATCCTGTACCCATTGTGATAATTCATTCTGATGCGATTCAATGTGAGTATCCAATTGGGAAGAATTGATCCCGTGCTGACTGTATTCATAAATTTCTTCTAATACTGTTTTAACGTTTTGATTAATGTTTCCGTTGATCATTAATGATTTAACCAATCGTTCCAATTGTTCACATTCTGAAACAGAGCCACAGCAATCTGTCTGATGATTGCTTAAAATATCTTTTAATAAATTTAATTGATCCTGGTATCCAAGCGGCATGAATAACATCCTTTCTATTGAACCTGAAAATAAAAACAAAAGGAATTCACTTTTAGGTTGTGGATTCCTTTTTTATTTATTCATTGGCGATTGTAATTTAGGTGTTTGGATGCCATTGGGTTAAACTACAAACAAGGGATGAACCAATTCAGTAATTCCCCTTAAATTAAAGTTGCATCACTTTGATAGGCATGATATTGTTTGAACGATATTAATTTTTAGGAGTGTCATAATGCGACAGCGAAATAAACCTTGGGCGAAAGATAAATTAGCCGAATATCCGCAATATGTAATTTCAGAACCTGAAAAATATAAAGGAAAGTGGAATGAAGCATTCGATAAAAATCAGCCCCTTCATATAGAAATTGGGACAGGAAAAGGCCGCTTCATAACTGGTATGGCAACAGCAAACCCGAATATCAACTATATTGGGATTGAACTGGCTGAAAGCGTCATTGTCACTGCTCTCGATCGTATCATCGAGGATGAACTTCCAAATGTAAAGCTTCTGAATGTGAATGCCAATGATCTTCGGGATTACTTTGAAAAAGACGAAGTCAATCGTGTCTACCTCAATTTCTCAGATCCATGGCCAAAGAAACGCCATGCAAAACGCAGGCTGACTTATCGAAGCTTCCTGGAGATTTATGAAGATATCCTTGGAGATAAGGGAGAAATTCACTTTAAGACTGATAACCAGGGATTGTTTGAATCATCTCTTATGAGTTTCTCCGAGTACGGCATGCTTCTGACATTTGTCAGCCTGGACCTTCACAATAGCGATTATGAAGGAAACATAATGACCGAATATGAAGAGAAGTTTTCTTCAAGGGGGAGCCGTATATTCAGATGTGAAGCCCAATACAGATAAGCAAGTCTATCCAGATGGATAGGCTTTTTTATTGATATTGCAATATTGGCTGTTAGCATGTGTGTTAAATAATCTAAATATTTCTATAAGTAAGCGCTTAAATGTTAATATGAGATATTGGGAAAGCGAGCGCTTGCTCAGAAAACTTAAATGGAGGAGATAATGATGGAAGCATTGGAGTTAAAGAACGTAAATCTGTACTGGCTTCGCGGAGGTGTCACACACCTTGATGGAGGGGCCATGTTTGGAGTAGTCCCTAAGCCTTTGTGGTCTAAAAGATATCCCTGCAATGAAAATAATCAGATCGAACTTAGAACAGATCCCATCCTTATTCAATTTGACGGTAAAAATATTCTAGTCGAATCGGGTCTTGGAAACGGGAAGCTGAATGATAAACAGAAGAGGAATTTCGGAGCGCTTGAAGAGTCTTTTGTAGAACAGGATTTAGCCAAGCACGGTTTGTCATCCGAGGACATTGATTATATCCTTATGACGCATCTTCATTTCGATCATGCCTGCGGACTGACCAAACCGGAAGAAGGAAAATTTTCTTCTGTATTTCCAAATGCCAGAATCGTTGCATCACAAGTGGAATGGGAAGAAATGAAAAATCCTAATATCCGCTCAAGGAATACATATTGGAAAGAAAACTGGGAGTCTATTCAGGATCAAGTGGAAGTCTTTGAAGGAGAGTGGACGCTCGGACCTATTAAATTGGTGCATACAGGCGGCCATAGTGATGGACATTCAATACTTGTTATAGAAGATGAGGATGAGACCGTCATTCATATGGCTGATATCATGCCGACTCATGCCCATGCAAATGTACTATGGGTTCTCGCTTACGATGACTACCCGATGGATTCCATAAGCGCCAAGGAAAAATGGATTGGATACGGGCTGAAAAAAAATGCATGGTTCACTTTTTACCATGATGCTTTTTACCGGGCAGTCAAGTGGGATGAATCAGGAAACATGCTTGAGAAGGTGGAAAAGAAACAAAGTTAAAAAATCCCCGTCCGGGGATTTTTTAATACAGACTCGGCTGCTGATGATTAATAAAGTGGAAAAACGTCCAAAATGGTTCCAGTTTCTGCGTCGGCAATGAATTCATATTGCTCGGCTTCTTCACCTGAAAACCTCGATATGCCGCCCTTATAAACTTGATATTTTAAATGTCCTTTTTCATAAGGTTCAGCTTTCATATGAATCCATGATCCGCTTATCGGTCCTTCCTGTTTAAATGCATCCTTTGCATTCGCCAAAGCTTTCTCCGGGGAAACAGCAGTTTTTTGCGAGAGCAATTCCCTTGCTGCGTATCCGCTTGCCAAACCAACCCCAACACCTAACATAAATGACTTCCAATTCATAATTGCACCTCCCCAGGCTGATGATAAAAAAGGCTGTTCATTTTTACATTTTTTTCTGTTTTCCAATTCTATCTTATCAAAAATAGGCTTAAACTAAAATAAATAATGCACAGCCTAAATTTCGGCAATCGAAGTTTCACGCCTGAAATGGTGGAAAGACGTATGAAAGTTCTGTAAAATGAAATTATACATATCTGCATAGCCAAATTGGAAAGTGATAAAGGAGAAGAATAATGAACGAAAAAACATTGCAAGCTTTTTAAAACATTGACAGAGTTGCCAGGGGCACCTGGCAACGAGCATTTAGTACGAAAATTCATGCGTGAACAAATCGGCCTGTATACAGAAGAAGTCGTTCAGGATAAGCTTGGAGGCATCTTCGGCGTAAAAAGAGGCGATCAGAGCGGCCCGACTGTAATGGTGGCAGGCCATATGGATGAAGTTGGATTCATGGTCACTTCTATAACTGATAATGGCATGATCCGTTTTCAGACACTGGGAGGCTGGTGGAGCCAGGTTCTGCTGGCACAAAGAGTCCAAATTATTACGGATAATGGATCTGTAACAGGAGTTATCGGTTCAATTCCTCCGCATCTTTTAGACGAAGCAAAGCGCAGCAAGCCGATGGAAATGAAGAATATGCTGATTGATATTGGTGCAGATGACCGCGAAGATGCAAAAAGAATAGGCATTAAGCCAGGACAGCAAATTCTGCCGATTTGTCCATTCACACCAATGGCAAATGAAAAGAAAATCCTGGCGAAAGCATGGGATAACCGTTATGGCTGTGGTTTGGCGGTGGAACTTTTAGAGGAAGTCCAGAATGAAGCACTTCCCAATATTCTTTATTCCGGAGCAACTGTTCAGGAAGAGGTTGGCTTAAGAGGTGCACAGACAGCTGCGAATATGATCAATCCTGATATTTTCTTTGCATTGGATGCAAGCCCTGCCAACGATATGACCGGGGATAAAAACGAGTTCGGACACTTAGGCAAAGGAGCTCTGCTGCGGATACTTGACCGTTCAATGGTAACGCACCGGGGCATGAGGGAATTTGTACTGGATACAGCCGAAACGAACAACATCCCATATCAGTATTTCATCTCACAGGGCGGAACAGACGCCGGAAAAGTTCATGTATCCAACGAAGGTGTTCCAAGTGCCGTAATCGGCATTTGCTCCCGCTATATCCACACACATGCATCTATTGTGCATGTCGATGATTATGCAGCGGCAAAAGAATTGCTTGTAAAACTAGTAAAGGCTTGTGACCGTTCAACAGTAGATACCATCCGTCAAAACAGTTAAGCAGATGAGACAGCAGATGCTGTCTCTTTTTCCTGTAATATGAAAGGAGTTCTCATGAAAGTCATCATTGGTTCAAAAAATCCCGCAAAGATTTTGGCAGTACAAACTGCTTTTAGCCATTATGAAGCTGCAATTATTTCTGAAGATGTGCCCTCAGGAGTGAACGACCAGCCATTCTCGGACGACGAAACCATAAAAGGGGCCATTAACAGAGCATATGGAGCACTCCAAGCATCCGGCGGACAAATTGGCATTGGCCTCGAGGGCGGTGTGCAGAAAACAGATTACGGGCTATTTCTCTGTAATTGGGGGGCTCTGGCGGAAAAAGGGCATCCTCCTATTATTGCTGGCGGAGCCAGGATTCCTCTTCCAGATGGGGTTGCAGCCCGGCTTTTGGCTGGCGAAGAACTTGGGCCTGTAATGGATGATTACGCCAAAAAAGAAAATGTCCGAAAACATGAAGGAGCTGTTGGTATTTTTACAAATGGGCAGATTAATCGTGCTGACATGTTCTCACATGTCATGAAGCTTCTTGTAGGGCAATATGAAAATAGAAAAAGGGGCTAGCTTGGTGCTAGCCCCCTTTTTCTATTCGGTTTCGAAGATGTATGACAAAACTTTCAAGGCCTGGTTGACCGTTTCAACTGTCACATTTGCTTTACTTGAAAGCTCCTTTAAAGGGTGATGCAGCTCATTAGGGCGGATGAGGATCAGCGGTTTTCCAAGTGCAGCAGCTGCACTTGCGTCCATGGCAGTATTCCATTGCTTATACTTTTCACCAAACAAAGCAATCACCAGATCTGCTTTTTGCATAAGAAGCTGGGTTCTTAAGTTATTGATGCTTGAAGCGGCTTCATCACGGAAGATTGCATCCGGCTGCTTCCCGAGAATTTCCTCTCCGATCATATCAGAACGGTCATGGTTTTCCATTGGCCCTGTAAAATGAACAGGAAGCTGAAGTGATTTAGCTTTCTCCTTTAATTCATTGCGCCAATTGGAATGTATCTCACCTGCTAAGTAGACGGTTATTTCCATTCTTTTTCCTCCTTTATGCAATATTCTTATATTTTAACATTTCTTCTAAGAAGTAACGCAGTGAAAAGGCTCTCAATCCTGACCTGAAGGGTTGTCAGACTATTAAGAAGAAATGTATGATAGGGAAGGATATGAGATTCCATGCAAGGAGGGGACTTTAAAGTGCATAAAAGATTTACCGCAGCCTTGCTCTTATTTATTTCATTAATACTGCTCAGTGCCTGTTCAGCATCGTTGGAAGAAGAGCAAACCGCCGCAAAGAATGCTGCAGAGGAAACATTTAACCAATCACCTGAAAAGACAAACCATGAGTTTGAAGATATAGAATATTATTTGCCTTTTGGCTACGAAGTAGAAAAGGAAAGTCCAAATAACATCATTTTAAAAAATGGCTCCAAACGGTATATCCTGTTTTACAACCAGCATGAAGGTCCGGACAGCAAGATTGTTTATGATGCTACCCTAAAGCAGAAAGATGAATTTGAAGTTAAAGAGACGTTTGCAAAAGATGGACATCATGGCTTCCTGTTAATCGACAGCGGAAAAAAAGACGAACATGAATTAGTCGTCGGGATTGGCGGTGTAAAATTATCTACGCAGGCTGCAACCGGAAATTTATCCTCTGAGGCTGCTGCGATGATGGAGATAGCTAATTCTGTCCAGGTGAAGAACTAAAGCGAAGGGTGATGTCCTTCGTTTTTGTTTTGTTTTTTAAGGAATTAATTTTTAATAAATATGATAGAAAACCTCTATTAAAAGAACAATAAGAATACAAAAGATTTTATATTACAAGTGTCTTTACATGTGTTATCTTATAGTTGCAGAACTTTTACATAGGGGGAAAATAATGAGAGCCTTTCTGAATAGAAAAGGGGTAACCCTTTCACCTAAAGTCTATTTTATAGATGCCCTGAGCAGTATGGCGCTTGGATTATTCGCTTCGCTGATCATTGGGCTGATTATTAAGACAATCGGCGAACAAACTGAAATCAAATACCTGCAGGATATGGGCACTCTGGCTATGGGGCTGATGGGCCCTGCAATTGGCGTTGCAGTTGCATACGGACTTAATGCGCCGCCGCTTGTTATCTTTTCCGCCATTGCCAGCGGTGCTGCCGGTGCGGCTCTTGGTGGTCCGGCAGGGAGTTTCGCTGCAGCTCTTATTTCCACAGAACTTGGAAAACTGGTCAGTAAGGAAACAAAGGTTGATATCATTGTAACACCGCTTGTTACAATTGTGGCTGGTTATATCGTTTCAACATTAATTGGCCCAGGGATCGATTATGGAATGAAGAGCTTTGGCAGCTTGATCATGTGGGGGACAGAGCAAAGGCCAATCATCATGGGCATCATTGTGGCGGTATTAATGGGCCTTGCCTTAACGGCTCCCATTTCTTCAGCCGCTATTGCGCTTATGCTTGATCTGCACGGTGTTGCAGCAGGAGCTGCTACGATTGGCTGTGCAGCGCAAATGGTCGGCTTCGCAGTGAGCAGCTTCAGGGAAAACAAGATGGGCGGATTAGTAGCGATTGGAATTGGGACATCCATGCTGCAGGTAGCCAACATTATTAAAAATCCGCGCATACTCATTCCTCCAACTGTTGCCGGTGCTGTTCTCGCACCCTTTGGAACAACTATCTGGCTAATGGAAAACAATGCTGCTGGAGCGGGAATGGGTACAAGCGGGCTGGTTGGCCAGATAATGACTTTTACAACGATGGGCTTTGGTTCAGATGTTTGGATGAAGGTCATTATATTGCATTTTATTGGACCGGCAGTTATCAGCCTGATATTATCTGAATATATGAGGAGAAAGGGCTTGATCCAACATGGAGACATGCATATCAGCACAGGGGGCGAAAGAAAATGAAAAAACTGGAATCAGAAGAACAATTTAAGGAGATGCGCAGCAATGGGAAACATATTTTCATGTTTTCAGCTGACTGGTGTCCAGATTGCCGGGTTATTGAACCGATATTGCCTGAAATTGAAGCAAAATATAATGAGTACACTTTTATTTATGTAGATCGCGATCAATTCATTGATCTTTGCATTGAGCTTGATGTCTTTGGGATCCCAAGCTTCATTGGATACAGGGATGGCCAGGAACTCGGCCGCTTTGTCAGCAAAGACCGTAAAACCCAGGAAGAAATTGAGAATTTTATTCAAACTCTGGAAAACTAATCCTATTACATGTAGTGTTCAATTTTTTACTTTGATAACTGTCTAGCGCAAGCAGCCTGCCCCCTCGAGGTGTCGGGGGTGGGCAAGGCGCTTCCGCTTTTAGACCCTCCTGCATCTCTTTTGAGCAGGAGGGTTTATTAGTGTAAAATGATAGTCGGAAATCAATCCCCATAAGGAGGGGCTTATATATGAAAATGGATAGCAAAAAGATGAAAAATGAATTGGAGCAGCGCTTAGCAAAAGAGAACCGGACTTTTTCTTTTGACAGGGAAAAAGATCAGCTCAGGATTGAAAATAAGGACACTGGAAAAGGAATTACCATCTCTCTTCCAGGTATTATTGCTAAATGGCAGGAGCAAAAGGAAAAAGCGATTGGCGAAGTCGTTTATTATGTAGAGGAAGGCCTGGAAGCAATGGTGGAAGATGCCCATTTGTCGGGCCATGAAAAAAATATTTTTCCAGTCATCCGATCAACTTCTTTTCCAGGTGAGTCGCAGGAAGGAATTCCTTTTTTGACAGATGAACATACTGCTGAAACACGAATTTACTATGCGCTCGATCTCGGAAATACGTATCGCCTCATTGATGCAAAGCTAATGGAAAAAGAGGGATGGGATCCGGAAAGGATTAGAGAAACGGCTCTTTTCAATGTAAGATCCCTGTCAACAGATATGAAGTCGGATACTGTTGCAGGAAATAATTTCTATTTCTTAAACAAAAATGATGGGTATGATGCCAGCAGAATCCTGAATGATTCCTTTATTAAAGAAATGGGCAGGAAAGTAGAAGGATCCATGGCTGTTGCCGTACCGCATCAGGACGTATTGATCATTGCTGATATAAGAAATGAAACAGGCTATGACGTTCTTGCCCAGATGACTATGAGTTTCTTTGCGAGCGGCAGAGTTCCCATTACGTCCCTTTCATTTCTATATGAGAATGGAGAGTTTGAACCAATATTTATTTTGGGTAAGAATAAGAAGAAGTAGTTTTTTAGGGTCACAGCAATGTGGTCCTTTTTTGTTTAACGAGCTGATACCTTTTGAAAACAAGACAATAAACCCCCAGGAGAGATGAATCATTGCCGAATGGTATATAAAGCAGTAAATTTAAGTGAAAGTCATGCAGTATCGGGTAAAAAGACAGGTACTTCCAGATATGAATCTTTAATCACCCGCCTGAGTCAAAAGTATGTCTGCAGCCTTTAGTTTGTTTGTAAAATTACCCATTCTGCCTTTATAAGGACTCATTCTCGGATTTCTTATTCAAAATCTGTGAATAACTGCTAAAATAAATAGATAGTCTAACAAAGTTTTTAATAGAAAGAGTTGATATAAATGAGCTGGATTAAAAAGCTATTTCATATGTTTAAAAATGATGAAGAAGATTATGAGGAATTTGAAGAACATGCAGATGAGCCTAACTATGAGAAACAGCCGACTTCTAAAAATACGAAAGAAAGCTCAAGAGACATAGATGCTAAAGTAGTCTATCAATATCCCAAAGGCCAATTCCGTTTTCCGGTCATACCTGACCATGAAGCAGAACGGGAGAATAAGGGACAGCATAGACAGGATCATAATAGACAGAATCATAATCGTGGGAAGACTGTTAATAAAACTGAAAAAAGACATACAAGGACAGGAGAAACGGAATGGCAGAGAAAGCAGGCTGAAACTCCAATCCATGAAAAAAGGGTGCCTCGTTCCGCAGATAGGGAGCGGCAAAGAAAGTCTGCGCCATCACCTGTCACTGAAGAAAAAATTCTGACCCGTAACGAAAGAGAGGCTGCCAACAAGAAAAGGCCTTTCCAGCCAACAGAAATTCCATCGCCGATATATGGATTTAAGAGACCGCGGCCAAATGATCAGAAAGGTAAATCTGATAACGGGGAACAGGAATATAACCACAGGGAACTTACATACGATGAGGTTATGCGCAAAATTCAGCAGGTTCCTCCTAATCGGCAGAAAGTAACCGAAGCTGTTTCAGATAAAGAGAGAAAAGCTGTTATTTCCGATAAATTGGAAGCTTTCCAGGCACAGGCTTCTGCATTGGAAACAGAGGAGCCTGCAGCAAAAAAATACAAAATAGGTGAAGCGTCTGAATTAATGTTTGAAGTTCCGGAAGATAACCAAGAAACAGAGGTGCATGAAGAAGAAGCACATCCTGCGTGGCAAGATCATAAGGAAACTGCCAGGCAGACTGGATCTTCCAAGCCCGACGATGAATTTCTAAATAGTGAGGATCGCATCGGTCATAAAAAAGAATCTGAAATCAGCAGATCACTCGCAAACTTGATTGAAGAGGCTCTGCATGAAGAAGAAAAAGGAGAATACACAGGTGAACTTTCAGTACAGAGCGAATTGAGCACTCATGCCGTTCTTGAGCCGGAAGCTGAAGAGGGTGCAGAGAAAAATGAATTCCTTCATGATTTAGGGATTGATGCTAAAAGTGATCCGGAAGAGTTTATTCATATAAACTTAGAAGAGGAAAACTCACATGCAGAAGGACCGGAGACGATTGATAAAGCTGAATTAAATTCCGATCCTGAAGATAGCGGTAAATTAACAGGCTCGTTCTCTTCTCAGGCTGAACTGATTTCTGAAAGAAACAGGGCTGAGGATGCTGAGCGAAATCAGACTGCAGATGCAAATGAATACTTAGAAACAAAAGCAAAGCATGCTGCGTCAAACCCGCAGCAGGAAGAAGATGTTCAGGAAGTGAAGGAGCCTTCATCAAGAGGGTCAATTCCATTTAATGTCATCATGCTGAACAATGACAGAAAAAAACTGAATCAGCAGGATAAGATGGCAAGACCGTCTGATGAAAAAAAAAATAATATCGCTATGTTTCCGTCAGAAAATATCCAGCAGTCTGCTGCTGCAGCAGAAAAGATCGAGGATCATCCAGCGGAGAACCATTCGCCTATCGAAGAACAGTCACCGCCTGCCCTGGAATCGGTACGAACTGAGGATAAACAGAATTATCTGGCGGATGAAGAAATTTTTTATTACCAATTTCCTTCCCAGACATTGCTGACACCGCCAGTAATCATGGAGGAAGCTTCCGATTGGCTTTACGAACAGGAACAGATGTTAAACTCCACACTGCAAAATTTCAATGTCAGGGCGAGGGTGGTTAATGTTACGCAAGGACCTTCTGTAACAAGGTTTGAAGTACAGCCTGAACCAGGCGTTAAGGTGAATAAAATTACGAACCTCTCAGATGATATAAAGCTGAGTCTGGCAGCAAGGGATATTCGGATTGAAGCGCCAATACCAGGAAAGCATACAATAGGCATTGAGGTTCCGAACCAGAGCAGCCGACCGGTATTTATTAGTGAAATTATCAGCACCCCGGAGTTCCGGACTGGCCAATCCCCATTAACGGCAGTGCTGGGGCTTGATATATCAGGGAAGCCGATTGTGACGGATTTACGGAAAATGCCGCATGGTTTGATTGCCGGTGCAACGGGATCAGGGAAGAGTGTTTGTATTAACACGATCCTGGTAAGCTTGCTGTATAAGGCTAGTCCCGATGAATTGAAGCTTCTTCTGATCGATCCAAAAATGGTCGAACTTGCCCCATATAATCGAATTCCGCATTTGGTCAGTCCGGTTATTACCGATGTAAAAGCAGCAACTGCTGCCTTGAAGTGGGCTGTCGAGGAGATGGAACGCAGATATGAATTGTTTGCCCATGCCGGTGTGAGGGATATAAACCGTTTTAATGAGCTGGCAGAAGAGCAACAGCAATATTCAGAGAAGCTGCCATTTATGGTCATTGTAATTGATGAGCTGGCAGACTTAATGATGATGTCGCCGGCCGATGTGGAAGAAGCCATTTGCCGGATTGCACAAAAAGCCCGTGCGTGCGGCATTCATCTGATTATTGCAACCCAGCGTCCTTCCGTGGATGTTATTACGGGCTTAATTAAGGCGAATGTGCCTACAAGAATTGCATTCTCCGTATCATCTCAAATCGATTCAAGAACAATCATTGATATAAGCGGCGCCGAAAAACTGCTTGGCCGGGGGGATATGCTTTTCCTTGAAAATGGATCCTCCAAGCCAGTGAGGCTGCAGGGGACATTTGTATCAGATAAAGAAATTGATGATGTGGTAGCCCATGTACGCAGGGAACGCGATCCCGATTACTTATTTGAACAGGAAGAACTTCTGAAAAAAGCCCATGCCATAGAAGAAGAGGATGAACTGTTTTTTGAAGCATGCGAATTTGTTGTTGATCAGGGAGCGGCTTCCACTTCAAGTCTGCAAAGAAGGTTCAAAATAGGCTATAATAGGGCAGCCAGGCTGATTGATATGATGGAAAAACAAGGGTTTATTTCTGAAAATAGAGGCAGCAAACCAAGGGATGTCCTTATTACAGAAGCTGATCTTGAATCCATACATGAGACTAGTACATTAAATTAATACATGGTATTCTTTACTTGCATGTTTAAAATAATATGAATAACAACTACGATAAAGTGAAACTTCAATCAGTGGGGGGCTTTATCCCCACTGATTGTTAGTTGAACCAATCGGGCCTTTACGGGCAGTTTGCCCCCTCATCCTCCATTGATTCCTCTGAGTCTTGAAATGGGGGCTTACTGCCCGTTAGACTGCGATAAACGAAGAAAGCATTCTTAAGCTGGCAGGCTGCCGGCATAGATGCCTGCTCCTTGCAAACTCAAGTCAGCAGGCACACCTGCTTTCTTTGTGGATAAATGTATCTATATTTTTGAACTTCGAGAATTGTCTAGCTCCAGCGCCTACCCCCTCGAGGGTCGGGGGTGGGCAAGGCGCTTGCACTTTTCGTGTTTCTAAGGAGCTTTAGGGATGAAGGAAATTGAAATGAAGGTAAAAGGAGAAATTAAACGTCTGACAAACCAGACTTTTAAATTCGATGAACGTGTAAGAGATGGCTGGTTTTCAGCGGTATACTTCCTTAAGACAAGAGAGATTGTTAAGAAATATCATGAAGATAAAATCGTAACCATGCAGTTTTTCCAAAAGAATCATGCCGTTCTATGCGGTACGGATGAGGTCATTGCACTATTAAAAACATTTGCGGACCGCCCGGATGATCTGGAAATCCATTCATTAAAAGACGGTGATAAGATTTCACCCTTTGAAACAGTTTTGACCATTAGAGGAAGATATCAGGATTTCGGATATCTCGAAGGAATAATTGACGGCATTTTGGCCAGAAGAACTTCAGTTGCCACGAATGTATATAATGTGGTAAAAGCAGCAGGTGTTTCTGGTGTTCAAAAGCAGGTCATCTTTATGGGGGACCGGGATGATCATTATATCACCCAGGCAGGAGATGGCTATGCAGCCTTTATTGGGGGTGCAACAGCCCAGGCAACGCATGCCATGAATGAATGGTGGGGTAAAAAGGGCATGGGAACAATGCCGCATGCATTGATCCAAATGTTCGAGGGAGATATTGTTGCGGCTACGAAGGCTTATCAGGAGACGTTTCCTGAAGATGAATTAGTTGCTCTGGTAGACTACAATAATGATGCCATCACCGATTCACTGAAAGTGGCAAGAACCTTTGGCGAAGAGCTTAAAGGTGTTCGGGTTGACACATCAAGAACAATGATTGATCAATATTTCTTAAGAAATCAGCATTTGCTGGGAACGTTTGACCCGCGCGGGGTCAATGCAGAACTGATTTTTGCACTGAGGAAAGCGCTGGATGATGAAGGGTTCGGACATGTGAAGATTGTGGTGAGCGGCGGTTTTACTGAATCCCGAATCCGCGAATTTGAAGAACAGGGTGTTCCGGTTGATACCTATGGAATTGGAAGCAGTCTGCTGAAGATCACCACAGGGTTCACTGGAGATAATGTAATGATTGACGGCAAGCATGCAGCTAAGGCAGGACGCCGTTATCGTCCCAACCCCCGCCTTGAAAAGGTGGAATAACAGAACGCTATTTACAAGAAAGTAAGGAGCATCCAAAATGGATATGGACGGCTCAATTATGGATTTACATTCTTTTCGTAAAGCTAAACAGCTCCAGGGAGAGAAAAATGCTCTGCGTTTATACACATTAAGCAGGGATTATACGGAACGGACGGCTAATATCAGAGAGAAAGTCCGCGCAAAGCATTTATTTCGGAAAACGCTCGGTCTTGCTCCTGAAGCGGCTTTTTTGCCTATTCAGCAGGCGGTTTTCCAGGATTGGTTTCTCTTTGATTATAAAACCATTCAAGGCTCAACTATGTTTAGTCAGTTCTTAAAAAACAATTCCCGGGAGCTTTCAGAATCAGATCTCATTCAGGGGGCTCTCTTTTTGACATCAGTCATGGAACCCATCAGGATTATAGAAGTATGTCAAAAGGTAATTTCCGCCTCCCGTGCAGAAGATAACACTCCTTTTCTTTTAAGTCAGAACGGGGTGTTCCGGCCGGAACTGTCAAAAGGGTGGTATTTGATCAGAAGAATACCAATCCAGATGTATGATCTTCCTATTGGACCATTTATCTCTATTCAAAGTTATGAAGCAGTTAACCGTTTAACGGAGGCCTTTTCGAAGTCAAAATTAGAAGTTCCTGACCTTACGTGGAGAGCCTTCCTGAAATCTAATGTTTTATTTTTTATTTCTGGGGAATAAATAGCTGGCAATACGTTACATAGTTTTTAGATTCGATTAATGATATAATGATTCAATACATTAACGTGTAAGTAAATAAAAGTGACAGCGGAAAAGCTTAACAGCACAGTCATGGGAGCATGTCTTCTAAGGAGATATGCGCAAAACTAGATATATGTCATATACTGTTTTACAGATATACGATGGTTGGAGGTTCTTTATATGACTATTTACCATTTCGTAGGTATTAAGGGGTCTGGAATGAGTGCATTGGCACAAGTTCTGCATGATATGAATTATCAGGTTCAAGGCTCCGATTTTGAGAAACACTTTTTTACTCAGGTGGCACTTGAAAAATCCGGAATAAAGATCCTTCCCTTTCAAAAGGAAAACATACAGCCGGGCATGACGGTAATAGCCGGGAATGCATATCCGGACACTCATGAAGAGATTGAGGAAGCAATGAAGCTTGGCTTGCCTGTTGTGCGTTATCATCGCTTTTTAGGTGATTTCATGAAGAATTTCACGAGCATTGCAGTGACGGGAGCTCATGGGAAAACATCCACTACAGGCTTGCTTGCGCACGTAATGAGAGGCGCAAAACCAACTTCATTCCTTATTGGAGACGGTACGGGCAAAGGGGACAAGGAAGCGGAATATTTTGTTTTTGAAGCTTGTGAATACAGAAGGCATTTCCTTTCTTACTACCCTGATTATGCAATAATGACAAATATTGATTTTGACCACCCTGATTACTTTGCCAACGTTGACGATGTTTTTTCTGCTTTTCAGGAAATGTCATGGCAAGTGAATAAGGGGATTTTCGCATGCGGCGATGACGAGCAGCTGCAAAAAATCCAGGCTAAAGTGCCCGTGGTATTCTATGGTTTTGGAGAAGATAATGATTTTCAGGCACGCAATGTAGTTAAAACAACAGAAGGAACAACATTTGATGTGTTTGTCCGCAACACCTTCTATGAGACTTTCTCTATTCCAGCGTATGGAGATCATAATGTTTTGAACTCTTTAGCTGTTATCGCTCTATGTCATTATGAAGAGATCGATGCGAAGATTGTCCAGGAACAGCTTCTTTCCTTTGAAGGGGTGAAAAGAAGATTTTCAGAGAAGAAAGTGGGATCTCAGGTAATTATTGATGATTATGCCCACCATCCGACAGAAATTAAGGCGACTGTAGAAGCTGCCAGACAAAAGTATCCTGAAAAGGATGTGGTCGCAGTTTTCCAGCCGCATACATTTACAAGGACTCAGGCCTTTCTTGATGATTTTGCATCAAGTCTCAATTTGGCTGACAAAGTGTATCTATGCGAAATCTTTGGCTCTGCCCGTGAAAATCATGGAAAACTCACGATTGATGACTTAAAGGCCAAAATTCCCAATGCACAAATTCTAAATGAAGAAGAAACGGCTGTACTAAGGAATCATGAAGATAGCGTAATTATGTTTATGGGAGCCGGGGATATCCAAAAATTCCAGCAGGCTTACGAAAACCAAATATAATTCAAAAAAAGGATGCCCCGCTAAGGAAGCATCCTTTTTATATATAATTTTTGAACGTTGATAACTGTCTAGCTCCAGGCGCCATTGGCTCTCTGGTCTAGCCGATGGCGCCCTTCCGTTTTTCTTATTACTTTAAATTCTCAGGATTTAATGCTTCAAGTTCACTAATGACAAATCGCCCGTCTTTACGGATTAATACCTCATCAAAGTAGATTTCACCGCCTCCATAGTCAGGGCGCTGGATGTTGACCATATCCCAATGAATATTGGATTTATTGCCATTATAGGCTTCGTCATAGCATTGTCCAGGTGTGAAGTGGAAGCTTCCGTCAATTTTTTCATCGAACAGAATATCCTGCATCGGATGAAGAATGTAAGGGTTAACTCCGATAGCGAATTCACCTATATAGCGCGCACCCTCATCTGTATCAAAGATTTTATTGATGCGTTCGCTGTCATTGGCTTCCGCTTCAACAATTTTCCCGTCTTTGAATGTCAGTTTTACATTTTCAAATGTAAAACCATGGTATGGAGAAGGAGTGTTATAGGTGATGACGCCGTTGACAGACTCCCGTACAGGAGCCGTATAGACCTCTCCATCAGGGATATTCATTTGACCGGAGCATTTGATTGCCGGAATATCCTTAATCGAGAAGGACAAATCTGTACCGGGGCCGGTTATTCTGACTTTATCGGTTGCGTTCATTAATTCCACAAGGCTGTCCATTGCTTTGTCCATTTTGCCGTAATCCAAATTGCAGACATCAAAATAGAAATCTTCAAATGCCTCTGTGCTCATTTTAGCCAGCTGGGCCATGGAAGCATTTGGATAACGCAAAACCACCCATTTCGTTTTTGGCACGCGGATTTCTCTATGTACTTTTTGTCCGATGGTTGATCCATGAATTTTCATTTTATCATCCGGCACATCAGCCTGCTCGTTGATGTTGTCTCCGGAGCGCAGTCCTATGTATGCATCCATTTTGCTCATAACATTTGCTTCAAACTCAGCCATTATATTGAATTGCTCTTCTTGTGCCCCTAAAAGCAGGGAACGATCAACCTGATGATCTTTTAAAGAAACAAACGGGTATCCTCCAGCTGCATATGCTTCCTTAACCAGCGCGGTCACTAATTCCTTTTGCAGTCCGAAGTTTTCAATAAGGATCTTCTCGCCCTTCTGAAGACGGATTGAATAGTTAATCAAATTTTTTGCCAGTTTTGCAATACGGGGATCTTTCATGGATAAATACCTCCAGTAAATTTATTTTTCCGACAACTATTATTGTACCCGAAATGAGAGGTTTTGTTTAACCTTTTCCAATTGTGCTAAAATTTACTTTAACTGATGAAAATACCTGTTAGAGAAGGAATTTGGACTTCACAAGTGGAATCTATTAATGTACTCCTGGTTTAGAGGAAGTGCATCTGGGTAAAAAGTTAGTATACAGACAACCGGAGGTGTAGGAATTGGAAATTATTTTATACTTAAGTGTAGCAGTCATTGCTATAGCATTTCTTGTTTTGGTCATTTATCTGGCGAAAACGTTAAAATCCTTACAAGGGACATTAGATAACGTATCACACACATTGGCAGGCCTAGAAAGGCAATTAGACGGCGTCACAAAGGAAACAACTGTCCTGCTGCATAAAACCAATACACTGGCTACAGACATTCAGCAGAAATCAGAGAACCTGAACAGTGTCGTAACTGCGGTAAAAGAAGTTGGTGACTCTGTCCGCAAATTTAATGGATCCATTCAGAAAATCACATCTTCTGTAAACACACAGCTTGAACAGAATAAAGATAAAATCTCACAGGTGGTACAGTGGAGCAATGTTCTCCTTGAAATCAAAGATAAGTGGAAAATGAGAAAAGAAGACCCTTATCAGTACAATGTCAGCGAGAAACAAATGCTCCCGCCCGAACGCCAGAGAGAAAGAGCAAGATACTAGATTAAAAGGAGGAAAAAAGAGAATGAATAGCCAAGACCGTACTCAATTTGATTCAAATCAGCCCAAAACCGATGAAAATATTAATACGAAAGATTTTATGATCGGTGCCTTAATCGGAGGCATGGTTGGCGCAGCTGCCGCTCTGTTTCTGGCTCCTAAATCAGGCAAGGAGCTTCAGAGCGATTTAAGCGAAAAGGCTGCTTTATTAAAAGAAAAGTCAGGACAGTACCGTGAAACAGCTATGACAAAAGGTACCGAACTGGCTAATGCTGCCAAAGAAAAAACAAATGTGCTGACTCAAACGGTAACAAAGCAATCCAATGAACTTGTTAATAAAGTAAAAAGCTTGAAAGACGCTCAAAATGGACAAGCTGCTGCAAGTGGTGCAGCTGAAGAAAATGGAGAGGCCATCAATGACGAGACATTCCAGGCAGAAGGGAACGCACCAGTAAATGATGCGGAAATCCAAATGAAGCTGGAAGAGACGAAAAAAGCTTTTGACGAAACCGAGCAAAAGTATAATTAATTTTATTTGTTTAAACAACGGTGAAGTGGTACGATTACTTCACCGTTATTTAATTTAATGAGCGAGGCTTTGCCTGGCTTAGTTGGGGAGGCAAGAAAATGAAAAAATTTGATAGCCATGAAGCATTTGATCAAGCAGTAGAATCAGGAGAACAGCTGCTGGTTTTAAAACACAGTTCCACTTGCCCGGTGAGCGGAGCAGCCTATGAAGAATATGACAGCTTTGTGAAAGAGCATCAGGATGTAAATGCTTATTACTTAGTTGTTCAGGATGATCGTCCTTTGTCTAATCATATTGCAGAAGCTTTTCATATCAAACATGAGTCTCCTCAGGCCATTCTGTTTAATAATGGAGATGTTGCCTGGCATGCATCACATTGGAAGATTACATATGATTCCCTGGTGAATGCTGTGAAGGAAAACAGATAAAACCCATCCAATCGGATGGGTTTTTGCTATATATAATTTACATTTGAATTTTTATTTATGGCAGGCCACAGGATTTTGAGGTGATCACCAGGCTCTACAGGTTCATGAAAAGATGTCTTTTCCCCATTTTTTAAGAGAATGAAGTTTCCGGAAGATGTTGCAGGCATATCTACACTAACATGGCTAAATACATCCTGAAAAATAAATGGAGACATTGGTTTTTTCACGAGTGCAATTGCATCTCCAGCATGAATGGGATCATCTTCGGTGAGGACAGCACCTTCTCTCTTAAATTCAAGTATTGCCCTGGACAGCTCTAATTTTTTTCCGTTAAACATAACCGGGATCCTCTGCTGAAGTGCCAGCTGCTTAATATCTGCTAATTCCTTTACTGTTAGTGTGCTTCTTTTTTCAATTTGCAGATTGTCACCATCGTCTACTATGCTGAGACAATTCGCCTCAAGGCCGTTTTTAAAAAGGCTTCCGGTATGGCGTGGAAGAAATGTCTCTTTTTCATTAATGCTTATTCGGAAAGGCGTAAGCTCGTTTAATAAATCTTTTAGGTTTAAAATTCTTAATATTTCTTCAGATGTTTCCGGAACCCTGCACTCCACTTTATCCCGATCCGCAATGATCTGCTCAAGCGAGGCAGCTTTTTCATTACAGGTAATAGCAGGCTGGATTGTGTACCGCTTTCCGTTAATAGTAATGGACTTTTCCGGAACTTCATCAATCAAATCCTTTATGCGTACCTCAGCAGGCAATCCGTCACGTCCTTTTGAAACAGTAATGTTATCGCCTGATTTGATTTCTTCATCTAAAGCACTTGTAATGCTGTTGCGTTTGATGACTGGAGCTTCTCCATGGCTTCCCGGAATCGTAATGTTTTGCCCATTTAGATTGACAATCATGGCGAGCCCGGGCTTCCCGTAAAGCTTATTCATTTTAATGCCAGCTGCCAGGAGACAATCCCCAACTGTCAGATTTTTGACCTCGAATAGCCTGACAGGCTGATCGTTAACGTAAACTGTGCAATATTGGACCGGAGCCCTTTTAGCTGCGATTGCTATTCCTACTGGGGTGACAAGTTCGGGGCCGCCGTCTGTGGATTCCGGTAAATTCAGCCCGCTTATGGCATCAATTCCCCTAATTGCGACTCTGTTCGCCGGAAGGCCCAATCTTTGCGCAATCCTTTCAGCAAGCCCAGGTGTTAAGCTCCCGCCGCCTACCAGCATGACGGCTTTTGGTGGTCTATTATTCAGCTGCAGGATTTCATTGCAAATGGAATTTGTCAAACGTTCGAGTGCAGGAGAAATTTTTTCAATTGTCTCTTCCCTGCTGACTTCTGTCTGGAAGCCGAGAATATCCGTGACAGAGATTGTATCCGATAAATGCAAATCTCTCTTTGCCTTTTCGGCTAAAGGGAAGTCCAGCAGGAACTGGTCACTGATTGCTTCAGTAATCTCATCGCCTGCTACAGGCACCATTCCATAAGCTGTAACAGTGCCCATATCTGTAATGGCAATATCGGATGTTCCGGCACCGATATCAACAAGAGCAACATTCAGCCTTCTCATTGAAGGAGGAATCAGCACATTAATAGCTGCGATTGGCTCAAGTGTCAAAGCCTCCATTTCCAGGCCTGCCCTTTGAAGAGCTGAGATTAGTGACTCCACTACAATCTTGGGCAGGAAAGTAGCAATGATTTCAACGGATGCTTCATCACCCTGCTGATCAATCAGACTGCCGATTTCTTCTCCATCAAGACGATAGTATAAAACGGAATATCCAACACAATAGTAATAATAGCTTTTTTCAGTCTCATGCTTTTCTGCAGACATTGCCTGTGCCTGCTGAACCGCACTTAATTCCAGGTGAAGTATATCCTGCTTTTGCATCATCGGTTTTCCTTTAATGCTGATCGCTGTTTCGGATCTTTCTGTTTTTAAAGCCCTGCCTGCCGCTGCAACACACACCTTTATTAATGGGCCGTGTTTTGCTTCCAGTTCATTTCTGATTTCTGATATGATTTTTGAAACAGCCAGAATATCATGGATCTGTCCGTCGAGCATGGCCCTTTCTGCATGCTCCTTAATCACGATATCTTTCACATGATATTGGCCGCCATTCTCTTCGAGAATAATTCCGACCACCGTACGGGTTCCGATATCCAGTGCAAAAAGCTTTTTTTGTTCGTCCAAAGCAATACACCTTCTTTGTAATATGTCATAGAATGTTTAAATAATGCCTTGAAATCGCTTTATCACTTAAAAGCGTTTAATTAATAAAGAAATTTTTCGTGACATGTCTGAATAATTCATATATAATAACCCTAATTATAAAAAATGTATCACATATCCAGAGGCCGTAAAAGAGAAAGATGGAAATGTTTAATGCTGTTCGCATTTTGATGCGTGCTATGTGCATACATCCTGAAACCAACACGGCTTAAATTCAGATTCGAAAGGAAGGGACAGGAAATGAGCAATAAAGAGCTAGATAAACTTCGTGATCGAGTGGATGAGCTGAATCTCCAGCTTTTATCTTTGATCAATGAAAGAGCAGAACTTGTTCAGGAAATCGGAAGAGTAAAGGAAACACAAGGGGTTTATCGTTATGATCCTGTCCGGGAACGCAAGATGCTGGACTTGATAAAAGAGCATAATGACGGTCCTTTTGAAAATTCTACAATTGAGCATATGTTCAAGGAAATTTTTAAAGCAGGTCTTGAACTTCAAAAAGATGATCATAGAAAGGCCCTTCTTGTTTCACGTAAAAAGAAGCCTGAAAATACGATTGTAGACTTAAAGGGTGAAAAAGTAGGGGATGGCAATCCTCATCTTGTTTTTGGCCCTTGCGCAGTTGAATCTTATGAGCAGGTGGCAACTGTTGCTGAAGCTGTAAAAGCAAAAGGACTTAAGCTCCTTCGCGGAGGCGCATATAAACCAAGAACATCACCGTATGATTTCCAGGGTCTTGGCCTTGAAGGTTTAAAAATCTTAAAAAGAGTGGCAGATGAATACGATCTGGCAGTTATTTCTGAAATCGTAAGCCCTAATGATATTGAAACGGCTGTAAATTATATTGATGTCATTCAAATCGGGGCAAGAAACATGCAAAACTTCGAGCTATTAAAAGCAGCGGGGGCTGTAAACAAACCAGTTCTTTTAAAGCGCGGGATTGCAGCTACAATTGAAGAATTCATCAATGCAGCGGAATATATCATGTCCCAGGGGAATGGACAGATTATTCTATGTGAGCGCGGAATCCGCACATACGAACGTGCTACACGCAATACATTGGACATTTCGGCTGTGCCTATTCTTAAGCAGGAAACACATTTGCCAGTACTGGTTGACGTTACGCATTCAACAGGCCGCAGAGATTTGCTTCTTCCAGCAGCAAAAGCTGCGCTGGCAATCGGCGCAGATGGTGTAATGGCAGAAGTTCATCCAGACCCGGCCGTTGCCCTATCAGATTCAGCGCAGCAAATGGACTTGAATCAATTTGATCAATTTATGGCTGAACTTCAATCTTCAGCATTGCTGAAAGTGTAGCCATCTAAATATGGAGAGCCTTCTGCTGGTAGCAGGAGGCTCTTTACTTTGCATTAAAAGTGGAAATTTAAGTTTTTTTCAAAAATACAAGCCTTGACATTGCGGCAATTCCTGGACTGTCGTATGATTAAATACATAATTGTACATGTGTAACCACTCACAAATTAGGATAAAAAATGAGTAGGTTACGTCGTGTTGCTGTAAAATATAAAGTAATTGAAGCGACCGCTATTTAAAGAAGGAGTGTAAGTAATGAATGTAACAATATACGATGTAGCAAGAGAAGCGAATGTATCAATGGCAACGGTTTCTCGTGTTGTAAATGGCAACCCGAATGTTAAGCCTGCAACAAGAAAAAAAGTAATGGAAGTAATTGACCGGCTTGGGTACCGCCCCAACGCGGTTGCAAGAGGATTGGCAAGCAAAAAAACGACGACAGTCGGTGTAATCATTCCCGATATCTCCAGCACCTTTTTTGCAGAACTGGCAAGGGGCATAGAGGATATTGCGACAATGTATAAATACAATATCATTCTCAGCAACTCCGACCAAAATATTGAAAAAGAGCTGCACTTGCTCAATACAATGCTCGGGAAACAGGTAGATGGAATAGTCTTCATGGGCGGCAATATTACGTCCGAGCATGTTGAAGAGTTTGAAAAGTCACCGGTTCCGATCGTACTGGCTGGCTCTATTGAGGAAACAGGCAAAATCCCATCTGTAAATATTAATTATGAACAGGCCGCATTTGATGTGACCAAGTCATTTATTGAAAAAGGCCATAAAGATGCTGCTATCGTGGTGGGACCTCTCCGAGAGCCGATTAATCAGGAAAAAAAGCTTGCGGGCTATAAGCGGGCATTGGAAGAAGCTGAGGTGTCCTTCCGGGATGAATTGGTAGTTGAAGGAGATTATACGTACGATTCAGGTATAGAAGCCTTTGAAAAGCTGCTTGAGGCAGATCCGCGTCCAACCGCTATTTTTGCAGGATCTGATGAAATGGCATTGGGAATTGTCCACGGGGCGGAGGATAAAGGCTTTAATATCCCGAAAGACTTTGAGGTCATCAGCTCTGACAATACCAGATTGGCATTAATGGTCCGTCCTCAGCTGACATCAGTCGTACAGCCATTGTATGATATTGGTGCAGTTGCCATGAGATTGCTTACGAAACTTATGAATAAAGAATCAGTCGATGAGCAAATTGTTGTCCTCCCTCACCGAATTGAAGAACGAAGCTCAACAAAATAATGGACTTGCCGATATAAAAGAAAAGCGTAAGCGCCTCGACCAGCCCCGACAAGCGCTGGAGGGCCAGAAGTTGAAGCCGTTCTTTGACTTCAGCCTCTGGACCGAAGTGACTCGAGGGGCTAGGCGCTCGCAGCTGGAAAAAGGGAAGAAAGAGAAGCGCCTTAATATGAAAGGCGTTTCTTTCTGTCAATTTTAACTATCGTACCTGTTTTCGAGGACATAAATAAACCATTAGACAAAGGGAATTCGCAATGGATCAGGGAGAGAGAGTATGAGAAAGTTCGATATTTTAACACCGGCAGGGTTAATGGTGGGCCTGGCTATGCTGATTTTTGGCATCATGTGGAATGGAGGAGCAGATGGGTTTTTATCCTTTGTTGACCCTTCTTCAATTCTTATTGTTTTAGGCGGTTTAATAGCCGGGCTGCTTGTAAGTTTTCCTTTAAAAGATATCAGGCATATGGCTACCGTTTTTAAGCAGGCTTTTTCCAGTGAAGAACAAAGCGTTGGCGAGCTGATTGGAATTTTTGTCAAACTCTCTGAGCGTGCCCGGCGTGAAGGGCTGTTATCGCTTGAGGCTGAAATCGAGAAGGTGGAAGATCCTTTTATTCGGAAAGGCATGTATCTGGCTGTGGATGGTATAGAGCCAGATGTCATTACTGACATTCTGAATGCCGAAATTATGGCGATGGAAGAGAGGCACAGAAAAGGGAGGAGCATCCTCGAAAGAGCCGGTGAGTATGCTCCGGCATGGGGAATGATAGGAACCCTGATTGGGCTGGTACTGATGCTGAAAAATTTAAATGACCCCTCCACTCTTGGACCTAATATGGCCATTGCCTTATTAACTACCTTATATGGCTCTCTGCTGGCAAATCTAATTTTTCTGCCGATGGCATCTAAGCTGGCATTAAAGACAGAGAAGGAAGTATTTTTGAAGGAGATTATTATTGAAGGGGTCATCGGTATCCAATCCGGGCAAAATCCCAAAATTTTAGAGCAGAAGCTAAGCGCCTTTTTGTCCTCGGAGGAACGGAGAGAGCTTGAGAGAGAAGTAAACGCGGGGGAGGCGCTGGATTATGAGGCATAGGCGAAGGTCTCCTGAGCCTCCTAAAGGTGCCCCAAGATGGATGGTAACTTTTTCAGATCTCGTCACACTAATATTGGTCTTTTTTATCCTGCTGTTTTCAATGTCACAGATCGATTTAATGAAATTTCAGGCGATATCCGACTCTTTTCGGGACAGGCAGGTGCTTGATTTCCAGCCGTCCATCATTCCAGCGGATAACCAGGAGAAAAGGGAAGAAATTACCGAAAAAGATGGAAGCGGGCAATCAGATTCACTTGATGAGCTTCTGATGGAAATTCAGTCGTTTCTGGATAAGAATGGCTTAGAAAAAGTTATTGTGGCAAACAGAACGGAACGGGGTGTCGTTCTGGTCCTGCAGGAACAGGTTTTATTCGAATCAGGGGATGCGAGTCTGATAGACAGCTCATACTCCTTCCTGGATAAAGTAGGAACCCTTTTAGCAAACATGCCCAACCTTGTGAAGGTGGAAGGACATACTGATGACCGGCCCATAACTACTTACAGATATCCATCCAATTGGGAGTTATCTGCTGCCCGGGCAAGTACTGTAATCAGATATCTAACAGAAAAGCATAATCTTGACAGCCATAGGTTTATGGCTGTCGGATACGGGGAAACGCGGCCTATCGTCCCTAATTCCGGACCGGAGAATTGGGAGAAAAACAGGCGCGTTGAAATCATTATTTCTGATCCGAAATTTAATGAAGATAAAAATATTCCTAATGGGTAACAGGTCTGGCAATAGCCAGACCTGTTTATTTCAATGTGCAGAAATGAAAAACGGCCGGTAAAATGTCCGCGGCCGCTTTTTTTATAATGATTCTGTCATTGATGTGTTCCGGATCGGATAAAGGACTTTGTCCACTGTCCGGGCATTTTTTTCAGTTATTTCGCTCTTGCGGGGGATAGGCTTATATAAATCAGCTGGATCATCCCATTCCAGGGGAAGAGGGACAAGTGCGTGTTCTTTCCACTTATTTATCCATTCCTCCGGTATATTGCCGTAACAATTAGAGTTTTCAGTCATTTCAAGCCATATCATGGCCCATGCCCGGGGAACAACCCTCCAAATATCATAACCTCCGCCTCCGACGGCAATCCACTTCCCATCACAATATTCATGGGCAATTTCATGGGCCAGTTTTGGAATTTCCCTATAAATCTTTATAGTAGATGACAAATGGGTAAGAGGATCAAGATAATGTGCATCAGCCCCATTTTGCGTCAGAATCACATCCGGCTTGAAAAATTCCGCAACCTCCCGAAAAGCTGTACGGTATGCGTGAAGCCAAGAATCGTCTTCAGTAAATGCATCCACGGGAATATTGAAAGAGAATCCATATCCTTTTCCTTGTCCTCGTTCATTTACATTTCCGGTTCCGGGGAAAAGATATCTGCCTGTTTCATGAATCGATAAAGTGCATACATCCGGGTCATCATAAAATGACCATTGAACGCCATCACCATGATGGGCATCTGTATCCACATACAGAATACGAGCTTTATACTTTTCCTGTATATACTTTATGGCGACGGAGCTATCGTTGTAGATGCAAAAACCAGATGCTTTTCCACGAAAACCGTGGTGAAGGCCGCCGCCAAGGTGAAGTGCGTGCTTAGCACGTCCGCTCATGACTGCATCAACGGCTGCCAGGGTGCCTCCTACTAAAAGAGAGCTCGCTTCGTGCATATTTGGAAAAATAGGTGTGTCTTCTGTTCCAAGACCATAGTTTTCGCCGATATCCTCAGGAAGGTGTCCCCGGCCGGCAAGCTTAACAGCATTCACATAATTAGGATCATGTATCAAGTGAAGCTCTTCATCGGAAGCCTGGCGCGGGGGAATAATATGACATTCCTGGATGGCATTTATATTTTTGAGCAAATCGAGTGTCAGTTTCAGCCTTATCTGATTAAAAGGATGATTTTTGCTGAATTTGTAGTTCAGCAGGTCTTCCGAATAAACAAATACTGAATCATGTGTCATAGTGAAATCCCCGGCAGGCTGGGCCATAACACATGGTGGCCTGCTTTTTTCAAATCTTCAACTACAAGCGCAGGGTTCATTATCTGTACCCTTATCACCAGTATTTTGTATTTATCATCCGTTTTGTCAGGGTAAACAAGGACACTCTGAATATTTGCTTTTCTATTGCAGATGATTTCAGCGATTTCAAACAGCATGCCCGCCCTGTTTGGCACCTTTACTTCAATCTGGGATCCTGGCTGATGAGCTCCCGTCAATTGAACTAACGTATGAAGCAAATCGGTCTCTGTGACCATTCCAACCAGCTTATTATCGTTTAATATTGGCAGGCAGCCAATCCGCTGTTCATAAAAAACCGCAGCAATTTCTTCGGCAAAATCAAGAGGATGTCCGGTGATGATATTTGTTTTCATAATCATTTTTAATGGTCTCTGCAGATCTTCCTTAAATAGTTCTGTATGAAAAATAGAAGGTGTGGCATCACGAATGTCCCTATCTGTTACAAGTCCCTGCAATCTGCCCGCTTCATCTGTTATCGGCAAATGCCGTATTCTTTTTTCATTCATAATTCTTATGGCGTCGGCAATGGTGTCTTCCTTTGACAAGGCCGTGACATCCGTTTTCATAATTTCTTCAACAATCACTTTAATTGCCTCCTTATGAAATATATGGAGATCATTCATGCCGGAAAAATAGTCTGAATACAGGCATGAATTATGTATTGACGCTATTAATAAGATTTAATACATAAAGCGATTCATAAAGCGCAAGCGGTCAAATTGCTGTACTGAGTCCTGCTCCACTCTTTTTCCGATGCGGGCCATCAGGCAATTTGCAGGATGAGAACTGATTTCAGGGTCATCTGTGGCATACCATTCAAGACCGCCTGCATTCATCATCTTTTCCATGACTTTCCGATATTCCCATACATTCAGGCCAGTTCCTTTTAAATCCCAATGCCAATAATATTCAGTTGTTATAATAATATAGTCTTCCATTGCGTCATCCATCATGGATACTTTCAGCAGGTTCTTGCCTGTCCCTGAACCTCGGAAAGCAGGGATCACTTCTATTGCACCCAATTCTATTAAATTATCCATTTTCCCTTCAGACCAGCGCTCAAGAGGGTCTGGATACAAGTAAGTAACATAGCCGACAATGGTATGCCTGTCACGGGCCACTATAATCCTTCCCTCCGGCAACCCCGCAATTTCAACGAGGGCTTTATGCTGCTGAGCCGGAGGCCTGAAAGCAACAAGATCTTTATGAAACTCATAATCTGCCAACTTTTCAGGTGAAATTGGCCCCTCAATGATTAATTTTCCATTGGCTGTTTTTAATTCTTTTGCATTATACGTTTTTTTATGTTCCATTTATTCACCGCCCAATAGACATGATCAATGTAATTTCTATTATACATAAAAACACAGATGATAAAGCGCTTTCACATAATTTTCTGTGTAATTTAAAAAAGTTTGTGACAATTTATTATTTGGTTCATAAGTAATTTTTTTTAACTCTAAAATTTTAAAAATTGAGAAAATATAATGTTTATACTATAATAATATCAAATCTTAAATAAGGGGGATAACAATATATGAAAGTGGAAGCGCTGCCAGTAACACAAGGGGACTTCAATTTAAAAAGCTATGACGAGCTTTATGAAGATTTTAACTGGGCTGATGCGGAAAAAGAATTTTCCTGGAAAGAAACCGGCCGCATGAATATGGCTTATGAGGCTATTGACCGTCATGCGGAATCCTTCAGAAAAAATAAGGTTGCCCTTTATTATCGTGATGGACAGAGAAATGAGAAATATACATTCAAAGAAATGAAGGAACTATCCAATAAAGCGGGAAATGCATTAAAAGCATATGGGGATGTAGAGAAAGGAGACCGAGTTTTCATCTTTATGCCTCGCTCTCCTGAACTCTATTTTGCCGTATTGGGAGCTATTAAGCTCGGAGCCATTGTGGGTCCCCTGTTTGAAGCCTTTATGGAAGGAGCAGTCCGTGACAGGCTTGATGACAGTGAAGCTAAAGTTCTGATTACAACACCTGAGCTTTTGGAACGTGTGCCTGTTGACCAGCTGCCAGCCTTAAAGCATGTTTTCCTTGTTGGGGAAAATATTGAGGAAACAGGCCCCTATGTGGACTTTAATAAAAGAATGGCTGAATCGAGCAGAAAGCTTCAAATTGAATGGGTTGACGGAAAAGATGGCCTTATTTTGCATTATACTTCCGGTTCTACAGGCAAGCCAAAGGGAGTTCTGCATGTACATAATGCAATGGTTCAGCATTATCAGACAGCCAAATGGGTGCTGGACTTAAAAGAAGAAGATGTTTATTGGTGCACTGCTGATCCGGGCTGGGTAACCGGTACTTCATATGGTATTTTCGGCCCGTGGCTGACAGGTACTTCGAACCTCATTGTCGGGGGCAGATTCAATCCGGAGACTTGGTATAAAATGATTGAGGAGTATGGCGTTTCGGTTTGGTATAGTGCTCCGACCGCTTTCCGCATGCTGATGGGCGCGGGCGATGAAGTTGTGAAAAAGTTTGATTTAAGCTCCCTTCGGCATGTCCTCAGTGTCGGGGAACCGCTAAATCCTGAAGTAGTCAGATGGGGCATGAAAGTATTCAATATGCGCATCCATGATACATGGTGGATGACAGAAACAGGTGCACAGCTCATCTGCAACTATCCTTGCCTGGAAATTAAGCCGGGATCCATGGGTAAGCCGATTCCGGGTGTTAAAGCAGCCATTGTCGATGATCAGGGAAATGAGCTGCCGCCAAACCGCATGGGTAACCTTGCGATTAAAAAAGGCTGGCCTTCCATGATGAATGCCATCTGGAATAACGAGCAAAAATATGAATCTTATTTTATGCCAGGTGACTGGTATGTTTCGGGAGATTCGGCATATATGGATGAAGATGGATATTTCTGGTTCCAGGGTCGTGTAGATGATGTGATCATGACATCTGGCGAACGTGTAGGTCCGTTTGAAGTAGAGAGCAAGCTGATCGAACATCCAGCTGTTGCAGAAGCTGGAGTTATTGGCAAGCCGGATCCTGTCCGCGGTGAAATAATAAAGGCATTTGTTGCTTTACGAGATGGACATGAACCTTCTGAAGAACTTGTGGAAGAAATCCGCCAATTCGTAAAGAAAGGCCTTGCTGCCCACGCTGCCCCGCGTGAAATTGAATTCCGCGACAAACTTCCAAAAACCAGAAGCGGCAAAATTATGCGCCGGGTGCTTAAAGCATGGGAACTGGACCTGCCAACTGGCGATTTGTCTACAATGGAAGATTAATAGAGGAGACCGCTGCATTAATGAGCAGCGGTCTTTGTTATTGTTTCAAGGTTGTTTGTTATAAACCTTTTGATAAAAATGTTTAACAAATTATCCAGAATATATTCTTGGCATTGTTATTTCTATAAAGGAAAAGCAGAATTCCAGCCCCTGTTTGGGCGACTGGAATTCTGCTTTTTTTAATTAGTTTCTTCACCATCACCAGGTTCTGATGGCTTTTCAGCATCAGGCTTTTCCTCGGCTGGAGGTGGATCTTTTGGTTTCTCTTCTTTCGGCTTCGGCTTTTCCACTTTTGGCTTCTCTTCCTTCGGTTTTTCTTCTTCCGTTTTTTTGCCGATTTCCACTACATTGGAAGGAGCCGACTCTCTGCCGGCAATGTCAACAGCTGTTACATGGATCGAGCCGCTTCCAGCCTTAAAGCTAAGGGAGGAACCTGCTTTTATTGTCCCAACTTTTTTGCCGCCGTTATAGACGCGGTATCCAATTACATCATTTTCAGGATGTGCACCCCAGGTAATAGTTTCGCCTGAAGCTTTTATGCCTGGGGATGCAGGTGCTTTACCGTTATCTTTGAGCTGGTCAGCACTGGTCAGTATGCTCTTCCAGCGTTCTTTATTCGGAATAAGGTCGCTTGGATTCGCCTTAATTCCGAAGAGCTTTTCGATATAATCCGGATTCACAACCAATCCCGGTTCTGTAAATTCTTCAGGAGTTGAATCAAGTGCCATATATTTCTTGTTGCCGATCCTGACAAGTTTTCCATTGCCCAGGCTATCATCCGCCTTTGTAGGAACAAACTTTGCATTAAATAAGTCTGTTTCAACAAGGCCGGCTCTTGAGCAGGCTTCAGAAGGAAGCAGGCCTGAAATGGCACAGAATGAACGCCTTACGATTCCGCCCGGCATTTTAAAGCTTTCACTCGGGTCAACAAGATCAGGTGCGACGTCATAGGCTGCATTCATCAAATCCGCCCAGAGATAGTTATTGCGCAAACTATAGCTTAGCGGACCAGGGGCTTTCAATGATTTAGGCGTATCATATCCTGACCAGATGCCGAAAGTGACATTCGGGTTGGATGCCACGAACCATGCATCTATGAATTCAGTACCAGTACCGGTTTTCCCTGCCCAGTCGGAACTGAACTTCAATCTGCTCTTAATCGATGTAGCAGTTCCGCTGTTAATAACGTCTCTCATCATATCGATTGTAAGGTACGCTGTCTGCGGACTAAATACATCAACTGGCTCGGATTTATTCTGGAATATAGTGTTCCCGTCTTTATCTGTGATTTTTTCGATCATATAGGCGTCAATAAACTTCCCGCCGTTGGCAAATGTAGTAAAGGCGTTCGTATTTTCTTCAACCGTTACCCCATATTCCAAAGAACCAATGGATGTAGATAAGTTTGTATAGTCAGGGCCGATCAATGAGGTAAAGCCCATTTTTTCCAGATAAGAGGCAGGCCGCTGTCCGACTATATCCTTATAGAGCTTTACAGCCGGGACATTGTATGAATGCTTGAGAGCATGTCTTGCTGAAACCAGCCCGCTATAGGTATTCGTATAGTTCTTTGGCCAAGGTCTATTTAGTCCTGGACTTAGGTATAGCGGCACATCAGGCAGAATGGTGCCGGGCGCTGCTTTTCCAAGTTCCATTGCAGGAGCATAGACTAAGAGCGGCTTCATGGTTGAACCATTTTGCCTTAGAGCGCTTGTAGCATGATTCAGCTGTTCACGTTTGTGATCGCGTCCGCCGACAAAGCTGATGATTTTACCGGTTTTATTTTCAATCAAAATGGCTCCAACCTCTACGGGCTCCATGATTTGCTTATTTTCACCGGTTTCTGGGTCCTTAACCGTCTCAGGTTTGTCTGGCCCATAATAAGGATAGTTATTCTTAACCTGCTGCATTTTATCATAAATATCTTTGTTGATCGTCGTATGGATCTGGAAGCCATTCTGGCGGATCGTCCGGTCTGCAAGGGACCTGTATTCCTCTCGGAGCTCGTCATCCTCTTTTAAGTCCTGCTCTTCGTATCCATCATTTTTTGCGAGAATCTTAGTCATGATGTTTACTGCACGTTCTTCAATTTCATACGTTAAATATGGATATTTTTCCAAAGGGCTTTCTGAAGGCGTAGTGAAATCCTTAGTCAGGTCGTAAGCCAAGGCTTCCTCGTATTGCTTCTGGTCAATTTTTCCGTCGTCATACATTCTTTTAAGAACGGTTTTCATCCTGGAGAAACCTGGTTCCAGATTCTCTTTGACCGTTCCCTCCCTTGTAAAAGGAGTGTAGCCGAATGGACTCTGCGGCAGCCCTGCTATAAATGCGGACTGAGGCAAAGTTAATTCTTTTGCACTCACCCCAAAAATGCCTTTGGCAGCTGCTTCAACTCCGGCGATATTACGTCCGGATGCATTTCTTCCAAAGGTGGATACATTCAGGTAGGCTTCCAGTATCTCTTTCTTATCAAAGAATTTCTCCAGTCGCAAAGCAAGCAGGATTTCTTTTGCTTTCCGCTCGAAAGAAACCTCATTCGTTAAGATTTGGTTCTTTATCAGCTGCTGTGTAAGTGTACTTCCGCCGGATTGAACAGATGAATTGGTTACTTCCTGGAACAGTGCGCGCATAATCGCTTTTGGCACCACTCCGTCATGTTCGTAAAAATATTCATCTTCAGTAGCCACAACTGCGTTAATTAAGTGCTCGGAAACATCATCAAGCTTAACTTCCTCACGTTCAAGGTCTGTTCTCAGCTTTCCTAAGTATACGTTATTTGCAAAGTATATTTGTGATGTCTCTTCATAGTCGTAAATATCTTTTTTCATGCTGGCATAGGATCGGATGGGTTCATCCTTTACCAGCGACGCGAAATAACCAGCTCCAAGTCCTCCAGCGAATGCACCGCCAATGACAGCCAATATGATAAAAAGCAAAGTAAGATTCCAGATAACCTGGTACGTTATACTCGCTCCTTTAGCTGCTTTCTTATTTCCGAAAAGGCCCGGAGTTTGCCTCAATTTATCAAATAATATCTGAAACTTTTCTTTCATCATATCAATCCCCCTAAAATCACATCTATTATAGCATATTGCGACATAGTAATATGACAAGGTTCGTCATTTATCTGAAATTTCCTTTTTTTGCACAGGCATTTGACATTTGGCTGATATTTATGATAAAAATGTTTTATCTAAGACGTTTAAATATTTTTACAGGCATTGATGGGAACCCAGTAATGCTTCTATCCCTGTTTCAGAAAGCCGGCGTTCGCTGCGAGCCGGTACAAATAGAAGGATGAAATACTCCCCTGAGCTTTCACTGTCAACCTGCACAGCAGTTATAGCAGTGGACGGATTATCCGTTATTCTGAAAGAGTGGAGGACAGCTGTCCTCAATTTGGGTGGTACCGCGCAAAAATGATCATGCGTCCCTGCATATTTGCAGGGGCGTTTTTTGTTTGGGTGATAACCTGTTGATGCCTTGAAAATAGCCGTTAATTAGGAGGAGTTAAGATGAGTTTACTTGAAGATTTGCAATGGAGAGGAATTGTTTACCAACAGACAGATGAAGAGGGCATTGAGAACACTCTTGGAAAAGAAGCAATCTCTTTATACTGCGGTGTAGACCCAACAGCTGACAGCATGCATATCGGGCATCTGCTGCCGTTTTTGACTTTAAGGCGCTTTCAAAAAGAAGGCCATCGTCCAATCGTTCTTGTTGGGGGAGCCACTGGCCTCATTGGAGATCCAAGCGGTAAAAGCGAAGAGCGGAAGCTGCAGACGCTGGAAACTGTACAGCATAATGTGGATTGTATTAAGAACCAGCTTAAAAGGATTTTTGATTTTGATAGTGAAAATGGTGCAATCATGGTTAACAACTATGATTGGGCAGGCTCCATGGATATCGTTACTTTCCTGCGTGATTACGGGAAACATGTCGGAGTCAATTACATGCTCGCTAAAGACACCATTTCTTCCAGACTGGAAACGGGAATATCCTTTACTGAATTCACTTACACCATCCTGCAGGCAATGGATTTCCTTCATTTATATGAGAATCATAACTGCAAAATGCAGATTGGCGGCAGCGACCAATGGGGGAATATCACAACCGGCCTTGAGCTCATCCGCAAAATGGCGCCTGAAGGGTCCAAGGCATATGGTCTGACCATCCCTCTGGTTACGAAAGCGGATGGAACTAAATTCGGCAAAACGGAAAGCGGAGCAATCTGGCTTGATCCAGAGAAAACATCTCCATATGAATTTTACCAGTTCTGGATTAACACAGCAGATGCGGATGTAATCAAATACCTTAAGTTCTTTACATTCTTATCCCGTGAAGAAATTGAAGGTCTTGAAAATTCTGTTCAGGAAGAACCGCATCTCCGCAAAGCCCAAAAAGCACTTGCTGAAGAAATGACACGCCTGATCCATGGGAATGAAGCATTGGAGCAGGCTATTAAGATTACAGCAGCGTTATTCAGCGGAGAAATTAAAAACCTTTCGGCTACGGAGATCAAACAAGGCTTTAAGGATGTTCCATCCTATGAGCATTCAGAAGGCGGAGAATTGGGGATCGTTGATTTGCTTGTTGCTGCCAAAATCTCCCCATCCAAACGCCAGGCACGTGAAGATGTGACGAATGGCGCTGTTTCTGTAAATGGCGAACGAATAACGGAGCTTGACTACACTCTTTCTGATAAGGACAAGATTGAAGGCCAGTTTACTGTCATTCGCCGCGGAAAGAAGAAATATTTCTTAATTAAATACTAACTTAAAAGCCCTCCTGTGAAGGAGGGCTTTTGGGTATATCAGTAATTTCCGGATAATAAAAAAACTGCCGAAATGCATCGGCAGTTTAAAATTATTAACGAGAGTAGAATTCAACGATTAGAGATTCGTTGATTTCAGCTGGAAGTTCAGAACGCTCAGGCATGCGAGTGAAAGTTCCTTCTAGCTTGTCTGCATCGAAAGATACGAAGTCAGGTACGTAGTTGTTAACTTCGATTGCTTCTTTAACGATGTCAAGGCTGCGAGATTTTTCGCGAAGTGTAATTGTTTGACCAGGTGCTACGCGGTATGATGGAATATCAACGCGAGATCCATCAACCATGATATGACCATGGTTAACTAGCTGACGAGCTTGACGGCGAGTGCGTGCAAGACCTAAACGGTAAACCACGTTATCAAGGCGTGATTCAAGAAGAATCATGAAGTTTTCACCATGCTTACCAGGCATTTTGCCAGCTTTATCAAATAAATTGCGGAATTGACGCTCATTTACTCCGTACATATGACGAAGCTTTTGCTTCTCCTGCAATTGTAATCCGTATTCAGATAATTTTTTGCGCTGGTTTGGACCATGTTGTCCAGGAGCGTAAGGACGCTTTTCTAATTCTTTACCAGTTCCGCTTAGAGAGATTCCAAGACGACGGGATAATTTCCAGCTTGGACCAGTATAACGAGCCATTTAAGACTCCTCCTTTTGTGTTTTTATTTGGGTAAAATAAAAACAGAAACAGATGCGCACAACAATCATGTCCATTTTGTTTTCATGTACCTTCGCCCTAGCAGCAGAGGGTTACACAGTACCCCATCCCCAGAAAACTCTGGTTGAGGAACAAAATGAGAGCATCAAGGTGCTCACATAGGCTGCAATATTTTACACAAGGAGTATTATATAATTTTTTAAGGATAAAAGTCAAGATGATTTTATTTTTTACTCTTGCATATTTATATGGTTGTTTAAATACTAAGTGAATTTTTTGTCCTTTGTCATATTTCACATGAAATTAGAAAACTTATAAAGAGTCCATTTGCAAGATATGTTATAATAAAGAAAAAATTGGAATTGTTTAATTAAAAGGAAGGCGGCTTCGCTTTTTTTATTTTATTGTGTATTTTCTTGCTCCGATTCTAACCTTTAAAAGATATGAATATAGGAAAAAATTGAAACGAAATAGCCACATGTATGCTGAAAAAATAAATTCTGGTCCGTTATAATATACCTTATTGGTTTAAAGATTCATGATCTGAGACATTTGATGGGTGATAATAAAGATGGATACACTTGAACGCCAAATCATACTGAATTTAAAAAGTCGGTTTTTTGACATTATTGATACGGAGAACGGTTTCTTTCACTATGAAAAATTACTGAATGAAATGCTTTCTGCCATTAAAGCCCTTACCGGAGCTGATGAAATAACTCTGTATGTCTTTAATGAATGGAAGCAGGAGTTTTTTGCAGAAGCTGCCACGAACCCGGATGCTTTGCTTTCACCTGCTTTTTCAGGTGATTTAAAAAGATGGGCTAACAAAAAAAGAGAGTTGCAGAGTTTAGGCACTGAGATTAAGGAAGAACAAATCATGTTTCCTCTTGTAAAGAGAGGCCAGCTGCTGGGTTGCATGATTTTAACAGGTGAATCAGGCTGTTTTCATTCCTATCCAGAAAAAGTATATCAGGAGCTTAGCGAAGAATGCGGGCAATTTCTTGATAAAGCTCACGGTCTGGCCAAAATTGCATCTGAAGAAAAACGCTATAAACAGCTTTACCGAGTTACAGAAAAATTCCATTCCTCAATGGATATGGATATGGTGCTGGGGGAAATTATTTATACTTTGCAGGAAATGTACCCCACTTTTACCTATTATCTTCTGCTGTCCCAGGATAACAATAAACATGGGGATTTGCCCATTAGAGACCTTGAATATGACAGCGAAAACATCGCGGCTATGCAGGCATATGTCACAGGGGCTGTTCAATTTGAAGATTCCCTGCAGGAAATGCGCTCTGTCTTATATGCTCCATTAAAAGGAAAACAGGGGGTTTATGGAGTGCTACAGGTCATAGCTCCTAATACTATCATATTCCCTAAAAATGAAATTGAATTTATCACGCTTCTGGCCAATACTGCAGGGAGTGCACTGGAAAATGCGCAGCTTTATCAGCAATCCAAGCGATTGATAGCTGACCTTCAATTAATTAACGAAACATCCCACCGCCTGAATTCGAATTTGCGCCTGACAGAAACCATGAACTTCATGGCAGATCAGATTATGCATTCCTTTGATGCTGAAGAAGCCGGTTTCATTTTGATATCTTCTGATAGTGCCGATGTGAAGATAATCCAGGGCAGCACTGAATTTTTTCAAACCAAAGAGGCAGAAATCTATATTCAGTATATAAAGACAAAGATCATCAAGGAGAAAGAGTCTCTTTTTATTGGGGATTTTTCTTTACAGTTCGAGGGAATGGCCAGCTTTTACAAATCCATCATGGCTGTTCCAATGACCCAATCTGGAATATTAAAGGGATTTGCCCTTGTCATGCATAGTTCTCCTTATCATTTTTCATTTGAAACATTCAAGCTGCTCCAGTCTTTGATTCATCATTCCACACTTGCCTTTACCAATTCAATGCTGAGAGAAGAGCTTGAGAAGATGGTTGTAACGGATCACTTAACAAAGCTATATTCCCGAAGTTATCTGGATGATCGGATTCATCAATCCATGAATGAAGATCATGAAGGAACATTTATGCTTGTTGATATAGATGATTTTAAATTGGTAAATGATACATACGGACATCAGGTTGGCGATGAAATCATTATTCAAGTTGCTAATTTAATAAACAGCAATATCCGCAGCACTGATATAGGTGCGAGATGGGGAGGAGAGGAGCTGGCACTTTACCTGCCCGGTGTTTCATTGCCGGCGGGATCACTTATTGCTGAACGGCTTGTCAGAAAGGTATGTCAAATCACAGATCCCCAAGTAACCATTTCATGCGGTGTTTCGTATTGGAGCAGGGGGAAAAAAGATTCATATGCTGCGCTGTTTAAACGTGCTGACAGGGCATTATATACCGCTAAGAATACAGGGAAAAATAAAGTGATCATTGAGTCGGCTGCAGATTCATTTATCTAGGGACTGCCTTATGGAAAGGCAGTCTCTATTGATATTTTTCCGTAACAAAATACTTTCAAAAAATATACTATTATCATATGCTGAAAGAGAAGTTTATTATAGATAATAATGTAAGCGCTTGCAGCGAAAGGGAGAGGTAGAATGGATAGGAAACATCGGTTTAACTTCGAGACGCAGGTCATCCATGAAGGATACGATGCTGAAAGGTTCAAGGGGAGCCTCGCACCGCCAATATTCCAGACGTCAACTTTTACATTTGAAACAGCACAGCAGGGAGAAAAGCGTTTTGCCGGTGAGGAAGAAGGCTATATCTATTCCCGTCTTGGAAATCCAACAGTTAAGATGCTTGAAGAAAGAATGGCCGCTCTGGAAAAAGGAGAAGCAGCCCTTGCTTTTGGGTCTGGTATGGCTGCAGTTTCAGCTGTCCTGTTTGCTTTAACCAAAACAGGAGATCATATTTTATGTTCTCAGGGAGTTTATGGCTGTACATTCGGACTCCTTGAGATGATGGATGAAAAGTATAAAATCAGCCATGATTTTTCAGCTATGGAATCAAAGCAGCAGCTGCTTGATGAAATTAAACCGGAAACGGCCTGTATATATGTTGAAACTCCAATAAATCCAACAATGAAGTTGGTGGATTTGAAGATCGTTGCAGAAGCAGCGAGAGAGAAGGGAATTCCAGTTGTAGTTGACAATACTTTCTGTTCGCCATACTTGCAGAATCCTATCGAGCTGGGCTGTGATATTGTCATTCATAGTGCAACAAAATACATCGGGGGTCATGGTGACGTAGTTGCAGGGATCGTAATAGGGTCTAAAGAATTTTTGGATAAAGTCTCCATGACGACTCAAAAAGATATTGGAGGCATTATTTCACCTTTTGACGCCTGGCTGCTTCTTCGAGGATTGAAAACACTTGCAGTCAGACTTGACAGACATTGTGACAATGCGGAACAGCTTGCATCCTGCTTATTGGAGCACCCAAAGGTAGAAAAAGTTTTTTTTCCAGGAGACAGCAAAAATGCAGATTTTGAAATTGCCCAAAAACAGATGAGGAGACCTGGCGGGATGATTTCTTTTACTCTAAAGGGGGATAAAGAGACTGCTCAGGAATTTATGAACCGGCTGAATCTAATTAAAATTGCTGTGAGCCTTGGAGATGCAGAAACATTGATTCAGCACCCTGCTACGATGACTCATGCAGTGGTTCCAAAGGAGTCACGTGAAAAGATGGGCATTGAAGATACGCTGCTGAGACTTTCAGTTGGGCTTGAATCGTGGGAAGATATCAGAGATGATCTTTCCCAGGCACTCGAAGGAGTCTAATACCAAAAGGAGATGGCCTCAAATACGGTCATCTCCTTTTGGCCATTCCGTTAAAGGAATGATACAAGGACTTCCGAGAAGTCTTCAAGGTATTTTTGGTCAAGTTCATCAAACCGGTTTTTTTCTGGAGAATCAATATCCAGCACACCAAGAAGATTGCCCTCTTTGACAAGCGGAATGACGATTTCAGACTGCGAAGCTGCGTCACAGGCGATATGGCCAGGGAATTGATGGACATCTTCAACACGTACTGTTTCCATTTGCTTGGCAGCTGTCCCGCAAACGCCTTTCCCAAGGGGGATTCTTACACATGCCGGCAGACCCTGAAATGGGCCAAGAACCAGCTCGCCTTCTTCCATCAAATAAAATCCTACCCAGTTTGTACGTTCCAGAAATTGATTAAGAAGTGCTGATGCATTGCTTAGATTGGCTATGCTGTTTGTTTCTCCTTCAAGAAGAGCAGAGAGCTGTTTAATCAATAATTGATAATTTTCTTCACGGGTTCCCTTGTATGATTCGACACTAAACATCACAATTCACCTTACTTCCTCAAAGATATATGAATTTCCTGGCAGAAGAACAGGAAATTAGATAGACATTGTCGAGAACTTTAAAAAGGATAAGATGATTTTAGCAAGAATGTTTAATTATCACAACAAATCCGTTTTTAAATAAAGCCATAATTTATTATTCGCTCATATGTGCATGAGCAGAGATTTTACAAAAGAAAGTGAGGCGGGAAAGATGAAAAAAAATTCAAAAGAGGCAATTGTGTCGGCTGCTATCTCCTTATTTAATACGAAAGGTTTCTCCGGGACTTCCATCCGTGATATTGCAGGCAAAGCGCAGACGAACCCGGCGAATATTGCATACTATTTCGATAACAAACACGGGCTGCTTGAATATTGCTTTACTGCATTTTTTGAAGGATATATTCAGGAGATCGAGAGGGGTTTTTCGTTTCTTGAGCAGGGGGCTGCTCTGAGCCTGAAAAAAATTGCTCAAAACATTATGTCTTATCAATTTGAACACAGCCACTTAACAAGATTGATTCTCCGGGAAATTTCTATAGATTCCCAAGTAGTAAGGGAAATCATGTCCACTTATTTAGCAAAAGAAAAGTTTTATTTTGGCAGGGTGCTGGAAAGGGGCATGAAAACAAAAGAATTTCGTATCCATTCAGCCAATTATATGATTGTCCAGCTGAAAGGACTCCTATCCATGCCATTTTTGAACACACATTATATGGCTGAAGTTCTGCATGTATTTCCTCATGAAAAATATTTCGCAGACAAATACACGAAGGAGATCTTCAATTGGGTTGATGGAGTCCTCTGCAATCATGCCGGAAAACCTTATGCTGCTGTACTCTAAAAGCATTTAAAGGTGCTTCATTCTATCAAGGCCCTGCCCCATTTCCTTTGCCTGATGAGAATCGGACCCATAAATCAGTGAAATGCCTTTTTGGGCCGCTGCTTCTGCTGCCCAATCGGGAGGATAGGACTCTTTGCATAACGGCTTGGAAAAACCGGCTCCGTTATAGTCGAGTTCATAGCCTTGTTTTTTTACCTCATCAAGTATTTGGTTTATTTCTTCTCTAAATTCCCGACCAGCGGGATATTTTTTTTGGAACTTTTTAACCAGGGTGATATGCCCAATCCTTCTTGGTTTGAATTGCCCCAAATCTGCTTTTATAGATAAAAGCAGGGTGCGGAAATAATTCATATAAACTGCTTCAATTGAACCGTATTCTTCAATCATCTTTGCAAAAACATCCGGACTGTAGTCCAGGCATTCGTAGCGGCTCCCCTGCTTTAGAAAGTGTACAGATAAAATAGAGTCATCCATATACTTCCCGTTTAAATCTAGAAATTTGCAGATGTCCTGTTCAAAGCCTTCAATGTAATCCACTTCAAGCCCGGCATTAATCCTGATTTTTCCTTCATAAGCAGCTTTCACTCTTGATATATCAGTAAAATACTTTTCAAGATGTTCCTTGCGCATCGCACTGTCACGAGCAGGTGCGGGATCCTCAAAGCCCTCAGGGAGTGGAGCATGTTCAGTAAATGAAATTTCCTTAAAACCCAGATTTATTGCTTTTTCAATATAATCTTCTAATGCGTCCTTTGTCCCGTGCGGACAATAGGGGGTGTGGATGTGTCCGTCTTTTAGCATATGGAGAGCTTCCTTTCTGCAGTTTTTTATAAATACAGTACTCAAGTCTCTTTTTAACATATCTCTTAAATAAAGAAGGAAATCTTTTATAAAAAGCGAATTGTTTGTATTTGAACAGCTCATATAGTTCAATAAAAAATACGGATGTTCCAGTTATTTTCCGAAAATAGCAATTTAGAAAAGATATAAAAGAAGAAATTCATAAAAATATGAAATAAATAGTCAAAAAATGTCGTTTACATGGTATCATAAAAGCATTGAAAATAACATGTGAAAATGAACAAACGCCTGCGGGCATTTGTTATTTCTTAAATAAAAACTTTACATATACATATTGGCTCGGGAACAGAACAGGGGGCTTTAAAATGGAATACATAATTGGAGTTATAGTCATTCTTTTATGCCTATATCTCACGGGGTATTTTTTAAAGAAAAAACATTATAAGGAAATTGACAGGCTGGAAACATGGAAGATGGACATAACGGACCGCCCTGTTCTAGATGAGATGTCAAGAGTTAAAAAGCTTAATATGACAGGGCAGACAGAAGAATTGTTCGAACGCTGGAGAAATGAGTGGGATGAGATCGTAACATCACAGCTTCCGGATGTGGAGGAATTGTTATTTGATGCAGAAGAGAGCATCGATAAATACCGCTTTAAGAATTCCCAGGAAATCCAGCAGAGAATAGAGAAGAGATTAACAGAGATTGAAGAAAGCATAAAAAATCTGCTGAGTGAATTGAATGAGCTGGTAGGCAGTGAAGAGAAAAATAGAGCGGAAATTGAAGAATTGAAAGAGATGTATCGCCAATGCAAAAAGTCTCTGCTTGCACATCGCCATACATTCGGTAAATCAGAAATGATTCTTGAAGAACAGCTGGATGAAGCATTGTCCAAATTTGAAGAATTTGATGAGAAAACGGAGAAAGGCAATTACCTTGAAGCTCGTGAAATCCTTCTTGTGATTAAAGCGCTTCTTGAGGATTCTCAGGCTAAAATGGAAGCTATTCCAAACCTTATGGTTGAGTGTCAATCCAAGATCCCTTCCCAGCTGGAAGAGTTAAGGGACGGGTACAAGGAAATGCTGGATCAGGGCTATCTGCTTGATCACCTGCAAATAGACAAAGAAATTGAGAGACTTGAAGAACAAGTAACTGGATATGCCGGCTCTATTGATAAAGCGCAAATCGAGGAAGTTCAAAAAGGAGTCGAAGAGATTAAAGATAATATTGAACTTCTGTATGATCTGCTCGAAAAGGAAGTACATGCCAGACATTACTTAAGCCAGCAGGATGATGCAACTAGAAACATGCTTTATAATAATAAAGATATGAATAATCAGCTTAAGACAGAGATAACTGCTATCCGGCACAGCTATCATGTTCCAGACAAGGATCTGGAAATTCAAATCCACCTGGAGAAAAAAATAACCCAGCTCTTCAAAAAATTCGAAATGCTGGAGCATAAAATTAATAGCGGGAGTACTCCCCATACTGTCTTGAGAGAAGAGCTTGCTGAAATCAAGGAACACATTGAGGAAATTTCAGATGAGCAGACAGCCTTTGCGGAAATGCTTCAGGCTTTAAGAAAAGATGAAATGTCTGCAAGGGAAAAAGTAAAAGAGTTAAGCAAAAAAGTGGCAGAAACGATAAGGCTTATCTCTAAAAACAATGTGCCTGGAGTTTCCCAGGAATATAAATATTTGATCCAGGATGCGAAAGAAAGCATAGATAATGTGCTGGCTAAACTCGATGAGAAACCATTGAATATTCCTGCGGTCCAGCAATATCTTGAAGTTGCAGTGCTTACTGTTGATAAGGCTGCTGATTCAGTGAGTGATATGATTGAGACGATCCTTTTAGCTGAGAAGGTCATTCAGTATGGAAATCGATACAGAAGCAGATATCCATCTATTGATAAAGGGTTAATGGAAGCAGAAGCTTCATTCAGAAGCTATGAATATAAAACAGCACTGGAGCAGGCTGCAGCTTCAATCGAAGAGGTCGAGCCGGGTGCGATCAAGAGAATAGAAGAAATGATAACTGAGCATTAAAAAACCAGATCCGATTGGATCTGGTTTTTTTGCTGTCTAATTAATAAAATATAACGATGTGAATAACTCTGATGTAAAATTATCTTCATCCAGCTCCAGCGCCTAGCCCCTAAGGGCTGATCAAGGCGCTTCCGCCTTTGTTCTTTAGTCATTTACAGCAATTGGCTTTTTAGCTTCACCGAAAGCCATTGCCAGGAAGTAACCTATTACAGCTCCTGCAATGGCAGGCACAATCCAGCCGATTCCTTCAGCAAAGAATGGCAGGAATTGCAGTGAGTCTGTGATGGCGGACACATCCATTCCAGCAGTTTTTAACCCATCCACAAAACTGATTAAACCTGTGGGAATTAAAGCCCCTATATATACCGCAGAGTATCCATTAAAGGCATTGTGCATAAAGGAAAGCAGAATCAGCACGATGGCCAGAGGATAAATAATGATTAAGATTGGCAATGAAAGTTGAATCAACTGAGTTAAACCAATATTTGCAACCACCATGCTGAACAGCGAAAGAATGATGACAATGGTTTTATAAGGTACTTTTGGGAGCAGTTTATGAAAGTACTGCGCACAAGCCGAAACGAGTCCGACAGACGTTGTAAGGCATGCTACCGTAATGGCCAGCCCAAGGATCAATGCTCCCGCATCTCCAAATAGATATTGAGAAGCAGCGGATAGGACAGCACCGCCATTATCAAGTTGACCTATAGCTTCCATACTTGATGCCCCAATATATGCAAGGGACAAGTATACTGCCGCAAGGCCAGCAGCTGCGATAAGTCCGGCAGTAATGCATATTTTCATAAGTGAATGTTTATTTGTCACACCCATGCCCTGTATTGAACCAATAACAATAATACCGAATACTAATGCTGCAATTGTATCCATAGTCAGGTAGCCTTCAATGAAGCCTTTAAAGAATGGCCCCTCTGCATATGCCCCCATCGGTGCTTTTAATTCGCCCATTGGAGTAATGATGCTTTTAATTACCAGAACAGCAAGGATTATGAGGAGTGCAGGCGTGAAAATATTGCCGATCCTATCCACTAACTTCGATGGATTCAAAGAAAGCCATGCTGTAATGCAAAAAAAGACAATGGTATAAGCAAATAAAGTATAAGCGCTATTGGAAGCGGTTTCAGACAAGAACGGAGTAATCCCTATTTCAAAAGCAACGGTTCCGGTACGCGGGATTCCGAAAAATGGTCCGATGGCTAAGTACATAATAATCGTAAATATAATTCCATATAAAGGGTGTACACGGCTTGCAATCGTCTGTAAATCGCCATTTTTGGCAATGGCAATAATGCCTAATAGCGGCAATCCAACCCCTGTAATTAAAAATCCGATAATAGCAGTCCATACATTCGTGCCGGCTGATTGTCCCAGGAATGGAGGGAAAATCATATTGCCTGCCCCAAAGAATAGAGCAAATAACATGAGTCCGACGGCGAGAATTTGTTTTGATGATAATGTTTTATTCTCCATATATATCCTCCTGAAAATGGTTCCATATCTTAATGTTTAGAACATTTTTCATATTAGCACAGGTGCTAAAAAAAATGTCGAAAAAATACGAAGTCTTAATATTTAGTATTTTATAATAACAAACCAGATCTGTCCTTTATTCAAAGAGCAATATTATCAGCTTTCCACGGGGGCTGCAAATCATTCATTTGGTTAAACTGTACTAACTTGAATATTTTAATAGTAAAGAGATGTATAGCTGCTGCAAAAGCTTCAATTACATTTCCAATTTTACGTGGTTATGATATGATTTAAAGTTGGCTAAAGGATTTTCGGAACGGAAAGGAGAAGTCCGTGATTTATTTAGATAACAGTGCAACGACAAAACCATATAAAGAGGTGCTTGAATCTTTTATAAAGGTTTCTTCTGAATACTTTGGGAATCCGTCTTCCCTGCACGAATTCGGAGGAAAGGCAGAGAGGCTGCTAATACAGGCACGTGAGCAAATTGCACAACTGCTGAATGTAAAACATAATGAGGTGTATTTTACATCAGGAGGGACAGAGAGCAATAATCTTGCAATAAAAGGAACGGCTTTAATGCATAGGAAAAGAGGCCGCCATATTATCACAACTGGATTGGAACATGCTTCAGTGAAAGAAGCGATACAGCAGCTGAAGGAATTGGGCTACCGAATTTCCATCATTTCACCGGATAAAAACGGTATTATCCATGCTGAAGACATTGAAAAGGAAATTACACAGGAAACTATTTTAGTCTCTGTCATGCATGTAAATAATGAAATTGGTTCCATTCAGCCAATAAAAGAAATTGGAGAGATGCTGAAGAAGCATTCGCGAGTGATATTCCATGTAGATAACGTTCAGGGAATCGGAAAGGTTCCTCTTGATCTTTATCAAGCCAGCGTAGATCTGTGTACGATTTCAGCTCATAAATTCCACGGTTTAAAAGGAAATGGGGTTTTGTTCATTCGTGATGGTCTACGTCTTTCACCGTTATTATCCGGTGGCAATCAGGAATGGAAAATGAGAAGCGGCACAGAAAATGTAGCTGGCATTGTAGCAATGGCAAAGGCGCTAAGGCTTACACTAAATAATATGGAAAGGCATTTAAGCCCCCTTATATCTATTAAAAGCTATATTATTGAGGAAATGAATAAAATCGAGGATATTACAGTCCATACCCCGGAAAGAAACTCTGCCCCTCATATTGTGAATTTTTCCATAGAAGGATTCAAAGCAGAGGTATTTGTCCACGCTTTAGAAGAGCACGGGATTTATATATCAACTACAAGTGCCTGCTCTTCAAAGAAAGCTGCTGCCAGCAGCACCCTGATGGCTATGGGAATCCCTGAAAAAGCCGCGAAAAGTGCAGTTCGGATCAGCTTATCATATGATAATACAATGGAAGAGGCAGAGATTTTTGCTGAAGCAGTAAAAGAGACCGTTATAAGGCTAAGAGAGGTTATGAAATCATGATAAATTATGATCGTATACTTATAAGATATGGAGAAATCTCTACAAAAGGAAGAAACCGCAATAAGTTTGTGGATAAATTAAGAAAAAGCATATTAGATGTGCTTAATGAATTTCCCAAGATAAAGATTGAATCTACAAGAGACCGAATGTATGTTGTCCTGAATGGTGCAGATGGCAGAGAGGTTTCTGATCGCCTCAAGGGAATCTTTGGCATTCAGTCTTTCAGCCCTGCTGTTAAAACCACTAAAGATATGGAAGAAATGAAGACAGCCGCATTGGCATTATTCTTAAAACATTTTGAAGAAGGAAAGACTTTCAAAATTACAGCTAAGAGAGCGGATAAAAGCTTTCCTTTAAATACTGACGAACTCAATCATGAATTTGGCGGACACTTGCTGAAGAATGTGCCGGGTCTAAAAGTGAACGTAAAAAAACCGGATATAAATCTGCAAATTGAAGTTCGCGAAGAGGCGGCTTACTTATCATGCGAAACCATTCAGGGTGCTGGCGGGCTTCCTGCAGGTTCGAGCGGAAAAGCCATGCTTATGCTCTCTGGGGGAATTGACAGCCCGGTAGCAGGTTATTTGTCCATGAAGAGGGGATTAGAAATTGAAGCTGTCCATTTTCACAGCCCGCCTTTCACAAGTGAGCGCGCAAAGCAAAAAGTAATTGATTTAACTGAAAAACTTTCTAATATTGCTGGAACCGTCGTACTCCATATTGTCCCGTTTACAGAGATTCAGCAGCTGATCCATCAGCAGGTACCGTCGAATTATACGATGACGGCTACAAGACGATTAATGCTCCGGATCACTGATGAAATACGCAATAAAAATGATGGTCTTGCCATCATCACTGGGGAAAGCCTTGGACAGGTAGCCAGCCAGACACTCGAGAGCATGTTTGCCATTAATGATGTTACAACCACACCTATTCTGCGGCCGCTTATCACAATGGATAAATCTGAAATCATCGAGATTGCCCAAAGCATCGATACCCACGATATATCCATCAGGCCATTCGAAGATTGCTGTACCGTTTTTGTTCCATCATCCCCAAAAACAAAACCAAAGCGCGACAAAGTCCGCCGCTTTGAAAGCTTTGTTGACTTCGAACCACTCATCGCAAAAGCAGTTGAGGATACCGAAAAGATGGTTATTAAACCTCAATCGAGCAATGAAGAGTCTTTTGGGGAGTTATTTTAATTTAAATGCAGGTTAATTGTTAAATTTCACTTCGAAAAATAATACAACAATTACCAATTAATTAGTGTATATGGCCATGTGATTCTACACATTCTATACTCACAAGGAGGTGAAAATCACATGGCAAACAACAACAGCTCAAACCAACTTCTAGTTCCTGGAGTACAACAAGCTCTTGACCAAATGAAGTACGAAATCGCTACTGAATTCGGTGTAAACCTTGGTGCTGAAACTACTTCTCGCGCTAACGGTTCTGTAGGTGGAGAAATCACTAAGCGTTTAGTTCAAATGGCTGAACAGCAATTAGGCGGTTTCCAAAGATAATTAAATAATATGGCTACAAGGAGCAGGAATCTTTCCTGCTCCTTATTTTTGCGCAAAAATTATTTTTCAAAAAATAAATAATTTTAAATTTTATAATAATTTAGTATAATAATTTCTATAGATTACTCATCCAGGATCAGACACCAGCAAATGAAATTGTCAGGGGGAGATTTGATGAAACGGGAAGACTTAATTGCACCGGAGAAATACAATCTCGTATCAGAAATGGAGCGGTTTGCCGGAGATAAGGACAAACTTGCAATAAAGTGGGAAAATGAGCAGGGAGAAAAGAAAGAGATTACATACAGTGAACTGATCCTTAATGCAAATAGAATTGGAAACGTTTTCTTTGAAAATGGTCTTAATAAAGGAGATGTTATTCTGATCATTGTTCCAAGACTGATTGAAGCATATCAGGTTTACATTGCATCATTGAAAGCAGGAATTGTCGTCATACCAAGTTCAGAAATGCTTCGATCGAAAGATTTGCAATATCGGATTAATCATGGGGATGTAAAAGGTATTGTGAGTTATTATCCATATGTTGATCAATTTAAAGATATTAAGGAAGCGGCAGCCCTGCCGAAGTTCGTGATAGGCGGAAACGCAGAAGGCTGGATCGGGCTGGATGAAGAAATGAAAAAGGCTTCTGATGAACTTTCGCTGGCCGATACTTCCCGGGATGACATGGCGTTCCTTTCATATACATCAGGAACAACAGGGAATCCTAAAGGTGTAGTACATACACATGGCTGGGCATTTGCTCACCTAAAAACAGCAGCACCGAACTGGCTATGCATTAATGAAGGCGATACAGTATGGGCAACGGCAGGTCCCGGCTGGCAAAAGTGGATCTGGAGCCCATTCCTTTCTGTTTTGGGTTCTGGTGCTACGGGAATTGTCTACAATGGAAAGTTCGAGCCGAAGAAATATTTGCAGCTGTTAGAGGATTATCAGGTAAATGTTCTTTGCTGTACGCCGACTGAATACAGGCTGATGGCAAAGGCTGAGAATATACATGAATACAAGCTGCCGGCTCTTCATAGTGCTGTTTCAGCCGGTGAACCGCTAAACCGCGAAGTGATTGATACATTCAAAAAGCATTTTAACGTAAATGTCCGTGACGGATATGGACAGACAGAAAATACCCTGCTTGTCGGCATTACGAAGGATATGGAGCTAAAAGCAGGTTCAATGGGCAAACCGACACCTGGCAATAGAGTTGATATTATCAATGAAGAAGGTGAGGTATGTGCTGTTGGTGAGGTAGGAGATATCGCTGTCCATGTCGAAACTCCTGCGCTCTTCAAAAATTATTATAAAGATCCGGAAAGAACAGCTATGCAATTCCGCGGAGATTACTATATTACAGGAGATAAAGCTAAGAAAGATGAAGATGGCTATTTCTGGTTTGAAGGCCGCGGTGATGATATTATTATCAGTTCAGGCTATACCATTGGACCTTTCGAGGTGGAAGATGCGCTTGTAAAGCATCCATATGTAGCGGAATGTGCAGTTGTGGGAAGTCCGGATGAAGTGCGAGGATTGATCGTTAAAGCATTCGTTGTATTAAGGGAAGGTGTAGATCAAAGCGACCCTAACCTTGTTTCCCAGCTGCAGGAACATGTAAAAGAGCTGACGGCTCCTTATAAATATCCTCGGAAAATTGAATTTCTATCAGAGCTTCCTAAAACTACTTCAGGAAAAATTATGCGTGTGGAGTTACGGAAAAAAGAAGCGGAAACTGCTTCAGCGCAAAACTGAATGCTATAAAAAATGCAGGCGGGAATTCCGCCTGTATTTTTGTTATACTATGGTAAATGTAAACTTTTAGATATTAAAGGAGAAAAGATTTATGGGAACGCTTTGGCATGGGGGCCCGATTTATACCCTTCAGCAGGAAGGTCATCAGATAGAGGCCGTTTTTACAGAAGGCTGCCGTATTATTGAAATTGGCGCCTTGAGCGATTTAAGAATCAAATATAAAGAAGAGATTCAAAAAGAGATAGACCTGCAGGGAAGCACCATGCTGCCGGGATTTGTGGATAGCCATATGCATCTAATTGGGCATGGTGAAAGGCTAATAAGGCTCGACTTATCTACGCACACATCAAAGCAGGAAGTTCTTATGGCTGTAAAGGAATTTTCAGAGACCATTGAAGAGGGAGAGTGGGTCATTGGGGAAGGCTGGAATGAAAATCTGTGGGATCAGCCGGAACCTATCTATGCTTCAGAGCTTGATCAATTTGTTCCGAATCATCCTGTCATGCTGAAACGTGTGTGCAGACATGCCCTTGCAGTGAACTCCCTTGGATTAGAAAAAGCAAATATTACTGAAGATACTGAATGTCCTCCAGGAGGTGTAATCGATAAAGATGAATATGGGAAACTAAATGGTCTTTTGAAAGACCAGGCCCAGGAGCTTTTATTTAATGTGATGCCGGCTGTCTCAGAAAGCTATTTAAGGAAGGCGCTTCAAGCTGCCATTAAAGATGCCTATAAGCTTGGATTGACAGGAGGACATACTGAGGATCTCAATTATTATGGAGGATTCAGCCAAACTTACCATGCTTTCAGGCAGGTAATAGAGGAGGAAGGACTCCCCTTCCGTGCACATCTGCTGGTTCATCATGAAGTTGCGGATGAAATGAAGGAAGCAGGCGGCGGATTTTTAGAGGGAAGTAACCATATAGAATTTGGGGCAATGAAGATATTCGCCGATGGAGCCCTTGGAGGAAGAACAGCTTTATTAAGCCATCCTTATGCAGATGACCCATCCACTTCAGGAGTTGCCATTTTTTCACAGGAGCAGCTTGATGGATTAGTGGAGAAAGCCCGCAAGCATGAAATGCCGGTTGCCGTCCATACGATTGGGGATTTGGCATTTGAAATGGCATTAAATGCGATAGAAAAGCACCCATTGGAAGGCTTGGGACGAGACAGGCTGATTCATGCCCAAATATTGCGCAAAGAACTTATAGACAGGGCTAAAAAACTGCCATTAATCCTTGATATCCAGCCAAGATTTACAGCATCTGATTTTCCATGGGTGATTGACCGCATTGGTGAAGAACATATGGAGTACTGTTACGCCTGGAAGACACTTCTGAAAGAAGGGATACATTGTGCAGGAGGTTCTGATGCACCGATTGAGCCGGTCAATCCATTTCTTGGTATTCATGCGGCCGTTACAAGGACAAATATAGATGATCCGCACAATACAGTCTATTATCCAAGTGAAGCGTTAACTGTTTATGAAGCAGTATGCTTATTCACAAAAGGCAGTGCATATGCTGCATCCCATGAAAATGATAGAGGTGTAATAAAAGAAGGATATCTTGCAGATTTCACCATATTAAATAAAGATATTTTTAATATGCCCATAGGGCAAATGGCCGCAATTTCAGTAAACAAAACCGTTATTGACGGAAAAATAGTATACGAAGCATAAGTAGAAGTGCCAGGCACCTATACCAGTTTGCCCAATTGGTATAGGTACCTGGCACTCGTTTTGGCAGGAAAAAATGATTGCAAACATTTTTATGTCAGATTTATAATATAAATATTTCGATACTAGAAAGAATTGAGGAAATGGCAATGAAAAATAATGAAGTGCAAACTGGAGCTCTATACGCAGGGTTTGCTTACTTTTTATGGGGCATTCTCCCTGTTTATTGGAAGTTTTTGGATCACGTCAAAGCGGATGAGATTTTGGCAAACAGGATTTTTTGGTCGTTTTTCTTTATGCTGGTGATTTTGCTGGCTTCAAAGAAATGGAATGCTTTTGCTGAAACGCTAAAAGGTTTTAAAAGAAATAGAAAACAGCTTTACGCTCTTGTAATAGCTTCCCTTTTGATCAGCACCAACTGGTTTTTGTATATTTGGGCGGTCAATACCAATCAGATGATTGAGGCTAGTCTTGGCTATTATATTAATCCTCTCGTAAGTGTGATTCTGGGCATGGTGGTTTTTAAAGAGAAACTATCACCTGCGCAATATATCTCTTTCGGATTTGCATTTGCAGGGGTTATGATTTTGACTGTCAGCTATGGGCGCTTTCCCTGGATAGCCATTGTGCTCGCTTTATCCTTTGGCCTTTATGGGCTAGCCAAAAAGCTTATAAAGGTAGATTCAGCAGTTGGTTTAACGCTTGAGACACTTGTAGTGACTCCGATCGCATTTATTTATATGATTATGCTTTTCATGGATGGCAAACAGGCATTCCTGCATGTTTCGCTAAGCTCCGACTTGCTCCTTATAGGGGCAGGCGCAGCCACAGCAATACCGCTATTGTACTTTGCCAAAGGGGCACAAAAGATACCGATGTCCATGCTTGGTTTTCTGCAGTATATTGCGCCGACCATTACGCTGATTCTGGGGATCTTCGTTTATCATGAGCACTTTACTAAACTTCACTTACTTTCCTTTATGTTTATTTGGCTGGCCTTAACGATTTACTCTGTTTCAAGGACAAAACTCTTTGTCCATTGGGAAACAAAACTAAAGCGCGGAAAAGGTATTGGCATATAGAAAAAAGAGTTTCGCACCTTCATGCGAAACTCTTTTTTTATAAGAATGTTCTCTTAACCTTTTCCCAGTAGGAATTGTCTTTCAGTTTTACGGTTTTAATGATTTTGTCGCTGAGTTTAACATCAATCTTTTCTACATGCTGAATGCTTAGGGCTTCGTTGTCCATTCCCATTGTAGGATGGTCGTTGCCATCTTGAACCACTTTGAGGGTCAGCTTTCTGTTTCCGCTCAGGATAAAGGAAGATCCGAGAGTGCGATAGCGATTATTATTAAGTGAAGCGAGTTCGCTCACCTGCATGCAAGGAAGCAGCGGGTCAACAACAGCTCCATTTACAGACTTATTATAGGCTGTGCTTCCGGTTGGGGTGGCAACAATCATTCCGTCCCCGCGGAACGTTTCAAAATGAAAATCATCGATAAAGACATCGATTACAAAGGTTTTAATTATGGCGGAACGGATACTGAATTCATTTAAGCACTGAAACGATGTCTGGTCATCAACCGTAACATCAATAGTGGGATAGCGTCTTACTTCTACCTGCTCATTTGTCATTGCCTCTACCATCTTGGCTGTATCATCGAGATGGAAATCACAGTACAGGCTCAGGCTTCCCGTCGTTGAAATACCGGCATACAAACAATCATCTCTATAGCCAGTTTTGCGGACAGCCTGCAAAAACGTTCCGTCTCCCCCGATGCTTACAATGATATTGGCTTGTTTGAAGTCATTAACAATTGTAAAGGCATGCTCTTCAGCAAGGCTATAAAGCGGTGCTACTTTTTCCATCGTTTCTTCATCTTTTTTGTGATAAAAGTATATATTGCGTCTTTCAGGCATATTCATTCCTCCAAACAGTAATAAAGGTTGTGGAATTTCAGGGGGAAAATGTCCTTGATAATTTTCTTTCCCAAATAATTCATATTTTGCTATGATTATGGTTGCCTGAGTTCAGTTTACCTTTTTTTGAAACATTTTAAAAGTTTATACGTATGTAGAATATGTGACAAATAGGTTTTCTGGGAATCATAAACAGTCAAATAATGGGGCTGGTTATGTTAAAGGAGAAAGCAAATTCAAAGGAGGATTTCACAATGAATGGAAAACGTTGGGCTGCACTTGGAATAGCAGCAGGTCTGTTTGTTTTTTCCGTTGTGCTGAACTTTGTAACTGCATTTGCATTTACAGATTTTGAAAGCTCGGTAAATGAACTGTTTGCAGGAAGCAATGAAGCATTTTTGGAAGAAATCATTGAAGAGGGAAATGCACAGAAAAAGATAGCTGTGCTTGATGTAAATGGTGTGATTCAGGATACTGGAGATGCAGCTTCTTTATTTTCAAGCCCGGGATATAATCACAAAGGATTCATGGATAACCTTGAATATGTAAAAGAAGACAGCACAGTAAAGGCGATTGTCATAAAGGTTAATTCTCCAGGCGGAGGGGTAGTGGAAAGCGCCGAAATACATGATAAGATTATTGAAATTCAAAAAGAAACAAAGAAGCCGGTATACATATCAATGGGATCAATGGCTGCATCAGGAGGCTATTATATATCCGCTCCGGCTGACAAGATTTTTGCGAGCCCTGAGACATTGACCGGTTCACTGGGGGTTATCATGCAGGGCTATAATTATGCTGGGCTTGCTGAAAAATATGGTGTCGAGTTTGTAACGATTAAGAGCGGGCCGTATAAAGATATCATGAGCCCAACCAGGGATATGACAGATGAGGAAAGAAAAATCCTTCAATCCATGATTGATAATTCATATGCAGGGTTTGTTAAAGTGATCTCGGAAGGCCGAGGACTAACTGAGGCACAGGTGAAGGAAATTGCCGATGGCCGTATTTATGACGGACGGCAGGCGAAAGAACTGAATCTGATCGACGGTTTTGGCTATGACGATGATGTAATTGAACAATTAAAGAAAGACCACAAACTAAATGGTGCCCAGGTTGTAAAGTACACTGAGAATTTTGGGTTCGGCTCCATGTTCAGTATGGGAGCGCGAAAAATCATGGGTGATGACCTGGAAATGGCGGGCGTGATGAAATTGTTATCTCAGCCAAACTCACCGCGTTTAATGTATCTTTATGCTGAATAGGGAGGGGGAGAGAAGATGACCTCAAATGATCAGAATGAAAAAGAGCTTGCCCGTCCAGATTCAATACAGGATGAGGGCAGGAATAACTCATCCTTTGATGAAGCAGATCCTGCTGTAAACGAAACAATCATACAAGCAGAAACCCTCCCCATTCAAAAAGCTGCAGAACCGATGAGGTTTGCCGGGTTTTGGATGAGATTTTGGGCTTATCTTTTAGATTTAGTTGTAGTTGGCAGTGTTGACCGGATATTGATTAACCCAATTTTTAGGGCGCTGGATATTCCTCTGCATGAAAGCAATTTGTTTGCACCGATTTCCATAGCTACTGCCCTTACGTTTTATGCCTATTTTGTGCTGATGACAAAGTTTTTTGGCCAGACACTCGGTAAAATGGTATTTGGTTTAAAGGTAGTAAATCTTAAAGGAAAGAAACTGACATGGAGCACAATTTTGTTCCGTGAATGGATCGGCCGCTTTATATCAGCGACCATTTTTGTCGGGTATGTAATTGTAGCATTCCTGCCAAAGAAACAGGGACTGCATGATCTTTTTGCGGATACCTCTGTAGTTCATGAAAGGCAAAGGGAACAAGTCTATAATTGAGAAATGTCCGCCTGCCACCGCTTGGTGGCAGGTTTATTTTTTTTCAGTTGGGCATAATACAAAGCTGAAAGGGTGTGAAAAAAATGAAGTGGCTTCTGATTGCCGTAATTGCCCTCATACTTCTTTTAATTCTAATCATGGCAACAAAACTAAAGATATATTTTCATTTCTACCATGGAAATGACAATGACCATATGAAAATTCAATTCAAAGCCTGGTTCGGACTGATCAGGTACAAAATAGAAGTCCCTCTAATAAAAGTGGACGATAACTCGCCAACTCTTGTTGTTAAGGAAAAGACGGCTGCTGGACCACAGGAAAATGCTGCTGAAAAAGACACAAAGCAATATTCCGCAGATGATCTTATAAATAGCTTTCATGATACAAAAGCAATGATAAATCATATCGTGTCCCTTCACAAAATAATACGGAAATTTCTCAAGCGTGTGACCATCCGGAATCTTGAATGGCATACTTTTGCTGGCCTAGGGGATGCAGCCCATACGGGGATGCTTACTGGGGCCCTCTGGGCGATAAAAGGGAGCATTATTGGATTAATAAGTCATTATATGAAACTGAAAACGCCTCCCAGCATTACCGTCACTCCCCATTTCCAATTTTCCGTCTCTCAAACAGCCATTTCATGTATGATTCATTTTCGTGTCGGGCATGCTATGTTAGCAGGAATTAAACTGATCAAATATTGGAAGGGCGGACGGCCGGATTTCAGGACAAAGCCGCTTTCTGCCTTATCTGATGATGGTACTAAAACTGTCTAAAAGAGGAGGAGCAATGAATGTCTGACCATCCTATTCAAGGGCTTATGACAACTGCCATGGAAAACCTGAAAGAGATGATTGATGTTAACACTATAATTGGGGATCCAGTAGAAACCCCTGATGGCAGTGTAATATTAACGGTTTCAAAGGTTGGCTTTGGCTTTGCCGCAGGAGGAAGCGAGTTTATGCTTGATGGACAATCAGGCGAGGAAAAGGGCCACCCGTTTGGCGGAGGAAGCGGCGGCGGTGTCTCCATCACGCCAATTGCCTTTTTGATTGTCAATTCGCACGGGGTGAAAATGGTTCATCTTGATGAAAGCACTCATTTATATGAGAAAATTCTTGACCTTGCCCCACAGGCAGTCGATAAAATTCAGCAAATGTTCAATAAGAAAGACGGGGGAACCGGCAATCAGCAAAGCCAGCCTCAGGATCAAAACAATGATGAGTACAGCGGCAAGAAACAAGACCTTGATATCTAAGAGAAGGAAGTTAACTTTCCCAGGGAGAGTTAACTTTTTTCTTGGAATGTATCCTTAATAATTGCAAAAAAGATTCTGAAAAGATATGATTTACACTGTACATAAGTGATTAAGGAGGACGATTTAAATGGCATCTATTACGTTCAAAGGAAATCCTGTAACATTGCTGGGCAATGAAGTAAAAGTTGGAGATAAAGCTCCTGAATTCAAGGTACTGGCAAATGACCTTTCTGAAGTAACTCTTGCTGATTCAAAAGGGCAGGTGCGTCTAATCAGCGTAGTTCCTTCTATTGACACGGGAGTTTGTGATGCGCAGACACGCCGTTTTAACGAAGAAGCTTCCAAGCTTGACAATGTTAAGATTCTTACTGTAAGCGTGGATCTTCCATTTGCCCAAAAACGCTGGTGTGCAGCAGCAGGCATTGAAAATGTTCAAACCGTTTCTGATCACCGTAGCCTTTCTTTCGGAGAAGCATATGGGGTGGCCATCCAGGAACTTCGTTTATTGGCTCGTGCCGTTTTTGTTGTCGATTCAAATGACAACGTTACATATGCGGAATATGTAAGTGAAGCAACAGATCATCCAAACTATGAAGCAGCAGTGGAAGCTGCTAAGCAAGCGAAATAATTATACGAATATTAAAAGCTCCGGATTTGTTCCGGGGCTTTATTTTTTGCGTCCCTCAGCACCAAACTTGTGAATGAAACAAAAGGCCGTTAAAATAGGAAAAAGAATAAGGACGGGAGGAATAAGCTGTGAAAATAACTCCGGTTGAGGATTTATTTACCGTTTTAAACGAAACGGCTACGATTATGCAGGAAGAACTGCATTGTACATACCTTGAAGCTCTTGCAGAAACAGGAGAGAATCTATTCCATGAAAGTATTCTTCAGGATGAGCTTAGCGAATTAACAGTTAAAAGACTTAGGAAGAGTTATGAATCCATTGACTTAAGCAACTGCACAAAAGAAGAGATTAGAAAATCCTTCCAGCTTGCTATTTTAAAAGGAATGAAAGAGAACGTCCAGCCTAATCATCAAATGACTCCAGATGCAGTGGGCATGCTGATGGGGTATCTGGTCGAAAAATTCATTCAGGAAAAAGGTTTCCGCCTGCTGGATCCTGCCGTAGGAACAGGAAATTTATTGACAACTGTTATGAATCACCAAAAGGATAAAACGGTTGAGGCAACTGGGATTGAGATTGACGACTTATTAATTAAGCTTGCTTATATAAATGCCAATTTACAAGAGCATCCCATTCAATTTTTTAACCAGGATAGCCTTGAGCCCCTGTTTATAGAACCTGCTGATGCTGTAGTGAGTGACCTTCCTGTTGGCTACTATCCGAATGATGTCCGTTCAGCTGAGTATAAGCTAAAAGCTGATGAGGGACATTCCTATTCTCATCACTTATTTATTGAGCAGAGCATGAATCATGTGAAATCTGGAGGTTATTTATTTTTTATCATTCCAAATGGGCTGTTTGAAAGTGAGCAGGCACCAAAGCTTCATGAGTTCATTAAGGAAAATGCCTATATTCAAGGTTTGGTTCAGCTGCCGCTTACTATGTTCAAAAATGAAAAAGCAGCCAAAAGCATATTTATCCTTCAGAAAAAAGGGGATGGAGTCACTCCGCCTAAGCAGGCCCTCTTGGTCAACTTGCCCAGCTTATCCAAAACAGCAGAAGCTGAAAAAATACTCAAGAAAATTGATGTCTGGTTTAAAGAAAGCAAATAAGGATAAACGAAAAGAAGCCGAGCATTTTGCCGGCTTCTTTTTTAAATGTATTAATATGCGGAAGTATCAGAAAATATTTAATTTATCATGAAAACGATACCATTGCAAGGTGCTTCTTGAAATGTATTGCTTACAGTGTTTAAATGGAAAATTGAGAGATATTAATTGTGGCCGATGCACAAAATAAGGTTGTATTAATTTTTGTGTCGTATCACACTTTGTTATATAAAAGTATGGGTTTGGAGAGACAAGTCAGTCCCTTTGAACATCTTCTAAAGGAGCGGTAGCTTTATGGCAAAAATCATAGCAATCAATGCCGGCAGTTCTTCGTTAAAATTTCAATTATTTGACATGCCGAGTGAAGAAGTAATTACGAAAGGCTTAATCGAGCGTATTGGGCTGGATAACGCAGTCTTCAATATTTCTGTAAATGGCGAAAAAATTAAGGAAGTAACTGATATACCTGATCATTCAGTAGCGGTTAAAATCCTGCTTGATAAATTAACAAATCTTGGGATTATTAAATCTCTTGATGAAATCGAAGGCATTGGCCATCGTGTAGTACATGGCGGTGAGGCATTCAACGATTCTGTAGTCATTACGGATGAAGTGCTTGCGAAAATTGATGAACTTTCGGAACTTGCACCCCTTCATAACCCGGCTAATATTACGGGTATTAAGGCATTCCAGCAGGTTCTTCCGAATGTGCCTGCAGTGGCAGTATTTGATACAGCCTTCCATCAGACGATGCCTGAAAGCTCATTCCTATATAGCTTGCCATATGAGTATTATGAAAAATATGGCATCCGCAAGTATGGGTTCCATGGCACTTCACATAAATATGTATCAGAGCGTGCTGCAGAAATGCTTGGCCGTCCGCTTGAACAGCTTCGCCTCATCTCCTGCCATTTAGGGAATGGAGCAAGTATTACAGCCATTGAAGGCGGAAAGTCAATCGATACTTCCATGGGATTCACTCCGTTAGCGGGTGTTACAATGGGTACCCGTTCAGGGAACATTGACCCTGCACTTATTCCATTTATTATGGAAAAGACTGGAAAGAACGCAGATGAAGTTCTTGATGTTCTTAATAAAAAGAGCGGTATGCTTGGTGTTTCCGGATTCTCCAGTGATCTTCGCGACATTGAAGTTCAAGCGGTTGAAGGAAATGAAAGAGCAGAATTAGCTCTTGAAGTATTCGCAAACAGAATCCACAAATATATTGGATCCTATGCATCCCGCATGTATGGCGTAGATGCGATTATCTTCACTGCCGGAATCGGTGAAAACAGTGATGTTATCCGTGATCGTGTTCTTCAGGGGCTGGAATTCATGGGCGTATACTGGGATCCTGCATTAAATAAAGTGCGCGGTGAAGAAGCGTTCATTAATTACCCTCATTCACCAGTTAAAGTCATGATTATCCCAACAAATGAGGAAGTCATGATTGCACGTGATGTAGTGAGATTGGCTAAATAACATTCATAACAAGGCAAGGGCTTATCGCTCTTGTCTTTTTTGTTTTTATCGGGATTTATTGCCCATCAGGCGGAAGGAGAATTCATCATCTGACTTATGCTATACTGAGTCCAAGAAAAAATGTTTTGGGAGGAATTGCGATGCCATTGAACGAACGGGAAGAAAGTGTTTTGGCCGGTATTCAGGAGTGGGAAAACAAGCTGTTGAATTATGAGCCCAATGATTTGGAAATGGTTTATGATAAATCATTGGAAAGGTCTTTTTCACTATTGCCTGAAGAAGTTCAGCAGCAATTTTTTTCAGCAATGGATAGCTGGCTGTTTCATCTTCATGCGCTTATTCAAGGCTCACAGCTTCAAATGGATGCGAAGGAGCGCATTTTGACGGCAGGCCGTGTTTTTCATTCTGATATTGAGTCGATTGAAGACCTTAAGCAATTGAATATCGACCAGCTTCAATACATAGCTCAACAGCAGATTGCCCGGCATCGTCTTTATTCTTTTGCACAAGGCGGCATTGCCGGTTCAGGCAGCTCACTCATGCTGGGTACAGATATTCCTGCTATGGCGGTTATTAATCTTCGTGCTGTCCAGCTGATTGCTATGACATATGGCTTTGAGGTCAATACTCCATTCGAAATGATGAGTTCTCTTAAGGTTTTTCACGCAGCCACACTGCCGCCGCGCATGCAGGGCAGTGCTTGGGAAGAACTGAGGTACGAGCTGAAGAATCAGGAAGAATTCTATTTTTATGAAGGAAAAGAAGAATTGACTGATATAACCTGGATCGAGCAGCCAATGAAGCAGCTTTTTAAAGCAATGGCTATTTACTTTTTCCGCAGAAAGTCAGTACAGGGAATTCCTTTCATCAGCATGGCCATTGGAGCCGGGACGAATTATCAGCTAACAAGAAAAGTAACAGATTTCGCTCATAAATATTATCAAATGAGATATTTGCAAAGAAAAAACATTCAGCAGTAAACTTCCGGAATACTATGAATTATAAGCAAAGGTGATGCCAAATGAGTACATTCGAGCATAAAAAAGAAGCCCCAAAAGAAGTTAGATGCAAAGTGGTCACCGTAAGTGATACGAGAAATAAAGAAACAGATAAAAGCGGAAAGCTGATGATCCGGCTGCTGGAAGAGGCAGGACATGTCATAGCTGACTATGAAATCGTCAAAGATGAAGGAAATCTCATTCGTGAGGCCGTATTAAAAGGATGTGAAAACCCCAGCATTGATGCTGTCCTTACAAATGGAGGCACAGGAATTGCATTAAGGGACGTGACTATTGAAACGGTAAGAGAATTATTTGATAAAGAAATTGACGGATTCGGCGAATTGTTCAGGATGCTAAGCTACACGGAAGATATCGGGTCTGCGGCCATTCTTTCACGAGCTGCTGCAGGCACAGTGCAAAATAAAGCAGTTTTCTCAACACCAGGATCATCCGGGGCAGTTCGCCTTGCGATGAATAAGCTGATTCTGCCTGAACTCGGGCATATCGTCAGGGAACTAAGAAAAGATTTATAAAGGGCAAAAAACCTTTCCGCCGCGGAAAGGTTTTTTTAAAATGACAGGGAAGTATAATTTTTTACTTCGGGAACTGTCTAGCGCAAGCAGCCTGCTCCCTCGAGTTGTCGGGGCGCTTCCGCTTTTCTTTTATGAATGCATTTTCCCTGTAATATCCTGATTCGTTCGATACCATAGCCACAGATCATTTATGACTGATGCCAGTTCTGAAATTTCACTGTTGAGTCTGCATGATCTTTCGAAATTGCCCTCATCTGATAGCTCAGCCTGTTTCCTGTTTATTTCCGCTTCAAGCTCGGCAATGCGGTCAGGAATCCTGCCTCTTATTTTTTCCCATTGAAACAGGATCATCTGCTGTGTTTTTGGTGAATATTCATCCCAATCCCGGTCAAAGGCGGGTATGGGAATGCCAAGACGGCCATTATGTGAAAAATGCTCCTCCATTATGAATCCCCCAAACGATAATCTTGTTTTTATTTTACTATAAAGGTGTTTGCGGTGCATGAATGTTTTAGTATTCAACGTTTTTCTGCAGATACTACTATGGAACTAATGTAAAGATTTATGAACTTGGTCCACAAGTACTGATTTAATAGAAAGGGCTAAGGTATTGGTTTACAGATTTAATAGATATCGAATAACATATTGACTATTAGGAATATTAAAACAATTAAAGGGGGAGAATATGAAAAAGTTTATAACGCATTTAACAGTTTTAGGCCTAGTGCTGGGTTTGCTTTTGCCTTACCCCGTTGCAGCCCTGGGAGAAGATTTGGGCAGAACAGGAAGCAGCAGCTCAGAAGAGCAAGTATTTAAACATAAAAAACCATTAGAATATCCAATCTTGTCAAAAGCAAAGCGCCCCGAGGATGCAGGCTTTTCTTCCAAAAAGCTCAGAGAGGTTGATAAGCTGATCGAGGGAGAAATACAAAATGGTTTTCCAGGAGCAGCTTTAGTCGTAATTAAAGATGGCAAGATTGTTAAAAACTCCGCATATGGTTCAGCCAAAGTCTTTGATGAATCTGATCCGTTAAATCACCCGCAGAAAATGAAGACAAGAACCATGTTTGATTTAGCATCAAACACGAAAATGTATGCCGTTAACTTTTCACTGCAGCATCTTGTCAGTGAAGGAAAGATCAATCTTGAAGAAAAAATTCAGTATTATTTTCCCGAATTTAAAGATTCAGCGGAAGATGAAATAAAAGGGAAAGGTGAACTCCGGATAATCGACTTGCTCCACCATACTGCGGGATTTCCTTCAAGCATCCATTATCATAATCCTGAAAGGGCGGGAGAATTATATTCCCAGGAACGCACTAAAACGCTTTCCATGATTTTAAAAACTCCCCTTCAGTATGAACCTGGCACTAAACAGGTTTACAGTGACATTGACTATATGCTGCTGGGATTTATTATTGAAAAAATAACGGGAGTGCAGCTTGACGATTATACTGAGCATCATATCTATAAGCCCCTGGGGTTAAAGCATACTTTATTTAATCCGCTTCGCAAAGGATTCAAAGAAAAGGATTTCGCCGCAACTGAATTACACGGCAACACCAGGGATGGGGTCATTTCCTTCCCAAATATCCGGACCTATACTCTTCAGGGAGAGGTTCATGATGAGAAGTCCTTTTATTCAATGGATGGAATATCCGGGCATGCTGGCCTCTTTTCCACAACTTCAGATCTTGCTGTCCTGATGCAGGTAATGCTTAATGATGGGGGCTATGGAAATATAAAGTTATTTGATAAACAAACAATTGATAAATTTGTAGAACCTTATGATATGAATCCTACATATGGGTTAGGATGGCGCTTGAACGGAGATTCAAGTATGGAGTGGATGTTCAGCCAGTATGCTGGGAAAGAAGTATTTGGGCATACCGGCTGGACAGGAACGGTAACGGTGATAGACAGAGAAAATCATTTAGCTATCGCTCTCCTGACAAATAAAAAACATTCTCCTGTCATCGATCCAATAAAAGATCCGCATAAGTTTCAAGGTGACACATACAGCATCAGTCAATATGGGAGTGTAATTTCAGCGGTTTATGAAGCATTAAATCACTAAACTATTGCAGGCAAAAGCCAAAACGGGGCTTTTGCCTTTTTCTTTGGGGAAATTATATTTATTTTTATACATTTTTAAGAATAAGTATTGATTTTTAAAGAAAAGGTTGTTAAAGTAAGAGAATAATAAATGAATAAAAACATAATTTAGTTGTATATTTATACGCATAATCTAAGGAGGAAATATATATGTCTCAAAATAAAGTAGTTCTTGCATACTCAGGCGGTTTGGATACATCAGTTGCAGTTAAATGGCTGCAGGACCAAGGTTATGCAGTTGTTGCCTGCTGTCTTGACGTTGGTGAAGGAAAAGATCTCAACTTCATCCAGAAAAAAGCTTTAACTGTTGGTGCTGTCCAATCCTATGTAATTGATGCAAAAGAAGAATTTGCTAATGAATATGCATTAATAGCGCTGCAGGCACATGCTTTATACGAAAATAAGTATCCATTGATCTCTGCTCTTTCACGTCCGCTGATCGCCAAGAAGCTTGTTGAAGTAGCAGAAAAAGAAGGTGCTGTAGCCGTCGCACATGGATGTACCGGAAAAGGAAATGACCAGGTTCGTTTTGAAGTGGCAATCCAGGCTCTAAACCCTGATCTTCAGGTGTTAGCTCCAGTTCGTGAGTGGAGCTGGTCACGTGAGGAAGAAATTGAATATGCAAAACAAAATAATATCCCCATCCCAATTAATCTGGATTCTCCTTACAGCATTGATCAAAACTTATGGGGCAGAAGCAATGAGTGCGGAGTCCTGGAAGATCCATGGGCAGCTCCTCCGGAAGATGCATACGATCTTACTGTTTCTCTTGAAAAAGCTCCTGATACACCTGATACGGTTGAAATTGGTTTTGAAAAGGGTGTACCTGTCAGCTTGAATGGCAAAAGTATAAAGCTTTCCGAGCTTATTGCCGAACTGAATGAGATTGCTGGCAAGCATGGAGTTGGACGTATCGACCATGTGGAAAATCGACTGGTCGGAATCAAATCCCGTGAAGTTTACGAGTGTCCGGGAGCGATGACACTTCTTAAAGCACATAAAGAGCTTGAGGACTTAACTATGGTAAAAGAATTGGCCCACTTTAAACCGGTTATTGAGAAAAAAGTGGCTGAGCTTATATACGAAGGATTGTGGTTCTCTCAGCTTAACAATGCATTAACAGCTTTCCTGAAAGAGACTCAAACCTTTGTTACAGGAACAGTCAGAGTGAAGCTGTTTAAAGGCCATGCGATTGTTGAAGGAAGAAAATCTCCGTATTCACTGTACGATGAAAAGTTAGCAACCTATACTTCCGATGATGAATTTGATCATAATGCGGCAGTTGGCTTTATTAAGCTTTGGGGATTGCCGACAAAAGTGCAGAGCATTGTTCAAAACAGCAAGAAGGTGACAGTGTGAAAAAGTTATGGGGAGGCAGATTCACAAAATCTGCTGAAGAATGGGTAGATGAATTCGGAGCGTCGATTTCATTTGACCAGGAATTGGTTATGGAAGATATCGAAGGGAGCATGGCCCACGTTGCCATGCTTTCTAAAACAGGAATCATCACTGAGAACGAAGCTCAAAAAATCAAAACAGGCCTTCAGCAGCTAAAAGAGAAAGCTGCCAAGGATGAACTGGCTTACTCAGTAAAACTTGAAGATATTCATTTAAATCTTGAGAGTCATTTGACCGAACTGACCGGGCCTGTCGGCGGTAAACTTCATACCGCAAGAAGCCGAAATGACCAGGTGGCAACAGACATGCACTTATATCTGCGCAAGCAGGTGGAGCAGATTGTTGAATTGATTCAGGAAATGCAGGAAGAGTTAATCATCCAGGCTGAAAATAATGTGGAAACCATAATGCCGGGCTATACGCATCTGCAGCGGGCACAGCCGATCTCTTTCGGTCATCACCTAATGGCTTATTTCTGGATGCTTGAGAGAGACAAAGAGCGACTTTCTGAAAGCTTAAAAAGAATCAATCTATCTCCGCTTGGAGCAGGGGCACTGGCTGGAACCACTTTCCCAATCGACCGTGTGTATACCGCGGAACTTCTTGGATTTGAAGGCATCTATGAAAACAGCCTGGATGCAGTAAGTGACAGAGACTTTATTCTTGAGTTTTTATCCTCAAGCTCTATCCTGATGATGCATCTGTCACGTTTAAGTGAAGAATTCATCCTTTGGTCAAGCCAGGAGTTTCAATTCATTGAACTGGATGACAGCTTTGCAACAGGCAGCAGCATTATGCCCCAAAAGAAGAATCCGGATATGGCGGAACTTATCCGCGGTAAAACGGGACGTGTATACGGTAACCTTATGGGGCTGCTGACAGTACTGAAGGGTCTGCCGCTAGCCTATAATAAAGATATGCAGGAAGATAAGGAAGGGATGTTTGATACTGTAAAGACAGTCACAGGTTCACTGAAAATCTTTGCAGGAATGATCCGGACCATGAAGGTTAAAACAGATCAGATGGTAAAAGCGACTAAAAATGATTTTTCCAATGCTACTGAATTGGCGGATTATCTATCTGATAAAGGCATTCCATTCAGAGAAGCGCATGAGATTGTCGGGAAACTGGTCCTTGTCTGTGTACAAAAGGGATGCTTCCTTGGGGATTTACCGCTTGAAGATTTCAAGAATGCCCATTCATTGTTTGAAGAAGATATTTATGAAGTACTGGATCCTTATACAGCTGTCAAAAGAAGAAATAGTGCAGGCGGAACAGGATTTAAACAAGTAAGCATCGCGATTGAAAAAGCGAAGGAATCTCTTGGCATTAAAGAGTATGTTAATAAAGAATAGAAAAATGGCGCTGCCTTCTGCAGCGCCATTTTTCTATTCTTCATCTTCTTTATCCGTTCTGACAACGAGGACATCACAGCGGGCATAGCGGGTAATATGTTCAGATACACTGCCGATGATGAAACGTTCAACTGCGTTCATGCCTGTTGCACCGCAAATGATCAGGTCGACGTTGTGCTTTCTTGCAATATCTTTTGGAACCTTCACTTTTGGGGAACCATAATCGACTTCATAATTTACATTCTCTATGCCTGCATCCATTGCCGTTCTTTTGTATTTTTCCATTAATTCTGTTGCGAAACGGTCAGCTCTTTCTGCAATCGTGCGGTCATAGGCTTCAACAGTGGCAAACGTGCGGGTATCAATGATATGTGCCAATACCAGGGAAGCGTTATTGCGCTTCGCAATTTCTATTGCTTTTTTAAAAGCCCATTCTGCTTCCGTTGAACCATCTACCGCGACTAATATGTTTTTATACTTCATGCCCATTTGAATCTCCTCCTTTACCTATATTATACAGCTGTAAAATCTGAATATCTGTAACAAAAAATCGAACAATAGTAAGGCTGAAGAAAATTTATTAAAGGAGCAGATGAAAATGGAAAAGAGAGAACCGAAAGCAGGGTCTGCGTATTTTTTTGATGAGCAGGGTACAAATGAAGTTAGCGCACAAATCATGAACGCTTATAACAGCGGTGTTATTGATCAGCCGAATGCCGAGTTTGACATGGAGGCTCACGAACGGAATGAAGGCAATCTGCAATAAGAAAGCAAGCTCTCATAGGAACATGAGAGCTTTTTTAATGAGGATTTGTCAATAAAGGGTAAAGAGATAAAAATGGGCAAAGCTGTTGTATACTTTTCCCTCAAATAGCCATATAAAGTTAATAGGTATATCACTTAAAATACGGAGGTATGCAGCATGCGTATCGGAGTTCCAAAGGAAGTAAAAAACAATGAAAACAGGGTTGCTATGACCCCTGCTGGTGTTATGAATCTCATCCAATTTGGACATGAAGTCTATATCGAAGCGGGTGCCGGGACTGGTTCCGGTTTTTCGGATAACGACTATATGAGTGCGGGTGCACATATTGTTCATACTGCAGAAGAGGCATGGTCAATGGATATGGTCATGAAGGTAAAAGAGCCGATACCGGGCGAATATGTATATTTTCGGGAAGGGTTAATTCTCTTTACATATCTGCATTTGGCTGCTGAACCTGATTTGACAAGTGCTTTAATTGATAAGAAAGTAGCGGGCATCGCATATGAAACAGTTCAGCTTCCCAACCGGACTTTGCCTCTATTGACTCCAATGAGTGAAGTGGCCGGGAGAATGGCAGCTCAAGTAGGAGCTCAATTTTTAGAAAAAATACATGGAGGAAAAGGAATCCTGCTTTCGGGGGTACCAGGGGTGCAACGGGGAAATGTTACCATTATCGGCGGCGGGGTTGCAGGAACCAATGCGGCAAAAATGGCAATAGGCCTTGGGGCTAGGGTGACTATGATCGATTTGAATCCGGATCGCCTTAGGCAGCTTGATGATATCTTTGGAAAAGAAGTAACAACATTAATCTCAAATCCTTACAATATCGCTGAAGCTGTTAAGGATTCAGACCTCGTGATTGGAGCTGTACTGATTCCGGGTGCAAAAGCTCCTAAGCTTGTCACAGAGGAAATGATCAAAACGATGAGCCCTGGTTCTGTTATCGTGGATATCGCAATCGATCAGGGAGGGATTTTTGAAACAACGGATCGAATTACTACCCATGACAATCCCACATATGAAAAACATGGCGTAGTTCATTATGCGGTAGCTAACATGCCGGGAGCAGTTCCCAGAACATCGACACTTGCACTGACCAACGTGACGGTGCCTTATGCAGTACAAATTGCGAATAAAGGCTACAAGCAGGCATGTCTGGATAATGAGGCTTTATTAAAGGGAGTTAATACATTAAATGGCTATGTGACATACAAGGCGGTAGCTGAGGCCCATAACCTTGACTATTCAGATACGGGAACAAAATTGGAACAGCTATAGGAAAAGCGGTAGGCGCCAGCTTATCGGCTTATGACCTCGAGCCGATGGCACCTGGAGCCAGACACTTATTTTATAGAAAATCCGGTGCTGGGCAGCTCCGGATTTTCTGTGGAATCTTGTTCAGGTTTCTATTTAATAATCTGAAGTTCTTTCGGGAACTTGGTTAAAATTTCAACTCCGTCTGCTGTTACAGCAAGGTCATCTTCAATCCGCACTCCGGCAACACCCGGGACATAGATTCCCGGCTCGATGGTGAAGACCATTCCTTCTTCAAGCAAAAGTGAGTTTGTTTCTGTTAATGAAGGATATTCATGAACACTCACACCAAGTCCATGGCCCAATCGATGAGGAAAATAGTCGCCGTAGCCGGCTTCAGCTATCAGGTTTCTTGCTGTCAGGTCAATAGCTGCACAAGTGACCCCCGGCTTGCTCGCTTCCACAGCTGCAAGCTGAGCTTTTAAGACCGTATCATAAATTTCTTTTTGTTTATCATTGATATCACCGTAAGCCACAGTCCTGGTAATATCTGAGCAGTAGCCATTCCAGACAACTCCAAGGTCAAATAGGACTAAATCCCCTTTTTGAATCTTTGTCATTCCTGGTGTACCATGAGGGGAAGCTCCGTTAGCCCCCGTCAGGACCATGGTAGAAAAAGACATTTCGTTAACGCCTTTTTTCTTTAACGCATATTCTACGGCAGCTAGAACATCCAGTTCAGTTTTTCCTTCCTGGATCTCTGCGCATCCTGTTTCAATCGCAAAATCGGCCAGGGCACATGCTTCGCGGATGATTTCCAATTCTTTTTCATCTTTCACCATACGAAAGCCTGCGAGCTTTTCTTCTGCCGAAACGAATGAAGCCCCGCCAAATATTCCGGAGATCGCTTCATACCGCTCCACATTCATATGTTCTTTTTCAATGGCGGCTTTATTTACTTTTCCAATTCTTTTATGTATGGATGTCTGAATAAATTCCCACGGGTTCTGAATATCGCTGTAGCCAATAATTTCATGGGTCCAGCCGGCTTTTTTGGCATCTTCTTTTTCCATGGCCGGACATACGAGGAAAGGCTCTTCTTCCTGGAAAACAGCCAATCCAAGCAAACGTTCATGAGGGTCGCTTAAAAAACCGCTTAAATAAAAAACATTATCCGGCGATGTTACAAAACTGGCCTGGATATCATTTTCTTTCATCCAATGAGATAGTTTCTGCAATCTATTATTCATAGTGAACCTCCTTATATACTAATACTCTGAGAGTAGCAACTAAATAAGAAATTGTAAACTTTTTAAAGATTGCCAATTCGGGTATATATCAAAAGAAAGCAGGAATAACTTGTTTTTCGTTGAAGTAACTTACATAACTTAAAATTAGAGAGGAGCATAAAATTGAAAGTATCATTTCATGGACATGCCGTAGTGAAAATCGAATCACAGGGAAAAACCATCTTAATAGATCCCTTTATTACCGGGAATGATTTGACAGACTTAAAAGCTGAGGATCAGAAGCCGGACGTCATTATTGTCACCCATGGACATGGTGACCATCTTGGGGACACGATTGAACTGGCAAAGCGCAATGACTCTCTTGTTATTGCAAATTTTGAGCTTGCCACCTATTTGGGCTGGCAGGGTGCCAATGCTCACGGGATGTCTATCGGCGGGGGATATGACTTTGATTTTGGCAGAGTGAAGCTGACACCTGCCTTTCATGGAACAGGCCTTGAGACAGAAAATAAGGAGATTATCTACCTGGGAATGCCTGCCGGTGTGCTTATTACTCTAGAAGGAAAAACGATTTACCATGCTGGGGATACAGGGCTTTTCTCTGACATGAAGTTAATCGGCGACCGTCATCCAATCGATCTGGCATTTCTGCCAATCGGAGATAACTTTACCATGGGGCCGGATGATGCAGCATACGCAGCAGAACTGCTTGGCGCCAAAAAGGTGGTTCCGATTCACTTCAACACGTTCCCGCCAATCAAGCAGGATCCGCATAAATTCATCAGCATGCTGGAGACAGGAGTCGGGCAGGTGCTGGAAGCAGGAGAATCAATCGAATTGTAATATGAAGACGCAGCTTCTGATGGAGGCTGCGTTTGTTAATGAGGAATGTATAAATCCTGAAGTTAGATAACTGTCTAGCTCCAGCGCCTACCCCCTCGAGGTCACAAGACGAGCCTCCCAAAAAGGCAAAGAACGCTTTTCTGGGAGGCTCGTCTTGTGCTTGTCGGGGGTGGGCAAGGCGCTTCCGCTTTTCTTTAGAAACCAATCATTTTCCCAGCCTGTCCGCATACATTTTAGGGAGGATAGGATAAAGGAGGAAACTAAATTGGATAAAAACCGATATTTGCTCTGTTTGCTGCTGTGCGGCTTGATGCTTTATTATGCCGCTCCAAGAATGGGTGTGTTTAATGGAGGGACTGAAGGGATCTTTGCCATCAGCTGGCTGGCCCTTGCCCTTTTTGTTATTGCAGGAAACTTGACTGCATTGCTGTTTGCCCCGAAAAAAGCGGCTGCTTCGGGGAAGCAGGTGCGAAAAATGGCAGACAGGAAGCGGGTGCGTTCCTTCGGCAGATAATTTAAGATTCCCGGAGTCAATTGTATCAAGGCCTCTTTACCCTTATAATGAAAAATAAGGAATAATTTGTAGAGGGTGAAAGTCTTGGCTACTAAGCATGAGCAAATATTACAATACATTGATGAACTGCCAATTGGAGAAAAAATTTCGGTCAGACAGATCGCCAAGGCGCTCGCTGTGAGTGAGGGGACTGCATACAGAGCGATTAAGGATGCTGAAAATAAGGGATATGTCAGTACAATAGAACGTGTTGGGACAATAAGAATCGAGCGGAAAAAGAAAGAAAATATTGAGAAGCTTACTTTTGCAGAAGTTGTTAATATCGTTGACGGCCAGGTGCTCGGAGGAAGAGCCGGCCTCCATAAAACACTGAACAAGTTTGTTATTGGAGCGATGAAGCTTGAAGCGATGATGAGATACACTGATGCCGGAAATCTGCTGATTGTCGGAAACCGGACCCAGGCACACGAACTGGCATTGAAGGCTGGGGCTGCTGTGTTAATTACTGGGGGCTTTGATACAGAAGACCATGTTAAAAAGCTTGCTGACGACCTGCAGCTTCCTGTGATCTCAAGCAGCTATGACACCTTCACAGTGGCAACTATGATCAATCGGGCTATTTATGACCAGCTGATCAAAAAGGAGATTGTACTCGTTGAAGACATCCTGACTCCGCTGCAAGAAGCGATTTTCCTGAAAACAACCGATACAATTGCGGATTGGCTAACGTACAATCGTGAAACCGGCCATAGCCGATTCCCGGTTGTCGACAGTAATCTGAAGGTGCAGGGAGTTGTCACTTCCAAGGATATTATGGGACATGAAAAGGAAACGCCTATTGAAAAAATAATGACCAAAAATCCAATGACGGTTGGCGGAAAAACGAGTGTTGCTTCTTCCTCGCATATGATGGTATGGGAAGGAATCGAATTGCTTCCTGTGGTAGATGAAGCGAATAAACTCGAAGGGATTGTTAGCCGTCAGGATGTGCTGAAGGCGCTGCAGATGATCCAAAGGCAGCCGCAGGTGGGCGAAACAATTGACGATATAGTCACCAACCAGCTTGTTATGACACGGGGAAAAACAAAAGGGGATGACGTTTATCGCTGTGAGGTTACTCCTCAGATGACAAACCACCTCGGAACAATTTCCTATGGAGTCTTTACAACCATTGTATCTGAAGCTGCAAACAGAGTGTTAAGAAACTATAAAAAAGGTGACCTCGTAGTTGAAAATATGACGGTCTACTTTATTAAACCTGTTCAGATCGACAGTATGCTTGAGATCTATCCAAAAGTATTGGAAGTAGGACGGAAGTTCGGAAAAGTAGATGTTGAAGTTTTTAACGAAGGTGTCCTTGTAGGCAAGGCGATGATGATGTGCCAGCTTATTGACAGGCATTAAGAGAGAAATGAAGAAAAAGCCGTTCGCAATTGAACGGCTTTTTTGCAGGACATTTTCGGAAGTCCGGTAAAATTTAATTCTTCCTAGCTTCCTCAGCTTCTTTTGCAGCATGAGGCATGTAATATTTATATGCTTTTATACCGCCCCAAATACTCAATCCCCCAATAAGGATAAACACAATTCCCACAATGAGAGCTGTTGTTGTGTTGTATAAAAACAGCTGATTAAGGCCAAAAATCGCGACAAATGATCCGAGCGCAATCCTGGACTTTGCTGATATCCATTGTCTTTCAGCCGGCTGTCTGCTTCTGAAGAATTTAACTTTGTAGAAAATATAGAAAGAAAAAGAGAGAATAATCAGGATAACAAAGATAGGCATCTCATAACCTCCAAATTTCGACAATCTCTTATTATTCTACCTGCATTATTAAAAAATTGCCATAAGCGTGCTGTGTTTTCTTTTTCTTTTCACGATGATATGGTAAAAATAAAGTAGTATTCAGAAAAAAGGAGCGCGCCATGAAACAGAAGATACTTGATGAAATTAAAAAATATGAAACAATCATTATTCATCGGCATGTCCGTCCTGATCCAGATGCATATGGTTCACAGGGAGGCCTTGCTGAAATCCTGAAGGCTTCATTCCCTGAAAAATCGATCTTCACTGTCGGGAAGGAAGAAGAAACACTTCATTATATGAGAAGGCTGGATGAAGTATCTGATGATACATATAATGGGGCGCTGGTCATTGTTTGTGATACAGCAAATGCGGAACGGATATGTGATCATAGATATGGAGCTGGTAATAAACTGATCAAAATTGATCATCACCCTAATATGGATCCGTATGGAGATATGATGTGGGTTGATACGGACGCAAGCTCTACCAGTGAAATGATTTATGAGTTTTATCTTTTCGGCAAAGATCAGGGCCTGAAAATGTCTGATGAAGCGGCTAGATTGTTATTTGCCGGAATAGTAGGGGACACCGGCCGTTTCCTCTATCCAAGCACGACCGAAAAGACATTTTCATATGCAGGTGAACTGATTCACTATAATTTTTCACGGCCGGAACTGTTTGATAAAATGTACGAGCTGGATGCAAATATTGTTAAATTGAAGGGCTATGTGCTGCAGAACTTTGAAATGAGAGACAGCGGGGCTGCTGTAATGATCCTGAAAAAAGAATTGCTCGAAGAATTTCAGGCAGTGCCTTCTAAAGCTTCCCTGCTTGTAAGCACTCTTGGCGATGTGAAGGGAATAAAAGCATGGGTTTTCTTTATTGAAGAAAGCGATCAAATCCGTGTGCGGTTCCGCTCGAAGGGTCCGATAATTAATGAAATTGCAAGGAAGTACAAAGGAGGAGGACATCCTCTTGCTGCCGGAGCTTCCATTTATTCATGGGAAGAGATGGAATCGGTTGTAAGAGATTTGGAGGATGTCTGCCAAAGCTGACTAAAATATAATGCCCGGCAAAAGCCGGGCATTAATCCAGCATAATATTCAATTCAATTGAGACGGTTGTATAGATGACCAGTTCTTTAATTTCCACCCGGTATCTCTTTTCATTTACCCGATGTGTTTTATTTTCTATTATTTTCTCGATCAATTCGCTGCTTTTATAAACAGTATCGATGTCTTTGGCAACCATCATGCTAATATCCTCTTTTATTTCATCTTCCAGCTGAAAAACACTGAAGGAATCCAGTTTATATTTTTCGCTGTTGACAATTTTAATGGAAATATCCTGGACAGTCAGTTTTTTCTGGTTTTCTTTATTTAGTTTTTTAAATTCCTCCTGCCAGATTTCCTTATCTTTTTCCAATTCATAAATAGCATCCTTTTGAAGCTTGATTTCTTTGCTGTATCTCTCCTGCCATTGCCCAAAAACAAATAAAAAAATAAACCAGCTGATGATGCCCCCTATGGCCATTCCTGCTAAAAAGCGCTGCCAGGATGGCAATCGGTAGTAAGGCGGTATCCTCATGCTGAAATGTTCTCCTGAGTCAGCCAGTTAATAAGCATGGCGCCTGTCTGGGCCCCTCCGAGAGCAGAAAGAATCAGCATGAATTGTTTAAATATATCCTTTGTCTGTCCGTCCATGACACCTCTTTCAAAACTGTAAACTGTATCAAAGGTTCCTCCGATTGCTGCAATGATAGCCCAAATGCGTATCATATTGGAAATCTGGAAGATTTGATTTAAAGGAGGCTTTCCTGTCAGAAAAGCAGCCATGCCTCCAATGATTGAACCTCCTATCAAAACACCGAAAGCAATAAAATAACTCTCAATTAAAGTGGAAAAAAAGGGCTGGGTATTCATATCATCCATCCTCGCTGCAGGAATGCCCCTGCCAGAATTATCTTGATACTTCATCATATGGACAAACTTAGAAAAATATGTTTTTTAGCTCCCGTTAAAAAGAGAACATATTTTCTTTTTGGAAACGGGCGTTCTATAATGAAAATACAGAGAAATTAAGGGTGTGAAAAACGTGTCATTTATTCACCTTCATGTATATAGCGCTTATAGCCTGCTGTCGAGCACGGCAAGAATAGAACAGCTTGTGTCAGGCGCCAGGGAATACAGATTTCCTGCCCTGGCTTTAACGGACCGGAATGTCATGTACGGAGCTGTTGCCTTTTATAAAGAATGTCTTAAGCAGTCCATAAAACCGATCCTGGGCCTCTGTGTGGATGTATTAAGCGAGATAACCGAAGGCGAAGCTTATCCGTTGGTTCTTTTGGCTAAAGACAGGCAGGGTTTTCAGAATCTATTAAAAATCACAAGCACAGTCCAGACTAAATCGCCTGAAGGCATCCCTGTTAAATGGCTAAAGCACTATGCAGGAGGATTGTTTGCTTTAACTCCCGGCCTTGATGGGGAAATTGAACAATATCTTGAGGCAGGTGAATTCGGCCAGGCAAAAAGAACAGCAGAACTTTTCAGCAGTCTTTTCGAGCCGAATTCATTCTTTCTCGCTATACAGGATCATGGGCTGCGTGAAGAGAAAAAAAACCATGAACTCCTGGTACAGCTTTCCGGAGAAACTGGGATTGGCCTGGCTGCTTCAAATAGTGTCTGTTATTTAAAGAAAGAAGATGCTTTTGCCCACGAGTGCCTGCTGGCCATTAAAAATGGAGAGAAGCTTCAGGATGAAGCGAGAGAGCGGCTGAAGAGTGATGAGTATTATTTAAAATCATCCGGGGAAATGGCGGAATTGTTATCCGCTTATCCGGATGCTTTGGAGAATACGATCAAGATATCAGAGCAATGCAATGTCATGCTTGAGCTGGATAAACAGAACCTTCCTAAATATCCTGCTGTAAGAGGTATGAGTGCCGATGAACTATTGGCCGAAGTCTGCTGGCAGGGTTTTGCTGACAGATATCCGCACGCAGATGATGAGCATAGGGAACGCTTGCGGTATGAGCTGAATATAATTAGAAGCATGAAGTTCAGCGATTATTTTCTAATCGTATGGGATTTTATGAAGTATTCGAGAGAAAATGGGATTTTAACCGGTCCGGGACGGGGATCTGCTGCCGGTTCAATGGTTGCTTATGTCTTATACATTACAGATGTGGATCCAATTGAGCATCAGTTATTATTTGAGCGATTCCTAAATCCTGAGAGAGTCTCCATGCCTGATATTGATATAGATTTCCCGGATCACAGAAGGGATGAGGTGATTCGGTATGTCTCCAGGAAATATGGAGAGCTCCATGTTGCCCAAATTCTTACGTTTGGAACACTTGCAGCCAAGGCTGCACTTCGGGATGTCGGCAGGGCATTTGGGCTTAATCCGAAAGAGCTGGACATGCTTTCAAGAAAAGTACCTTCCAAATTGGGCATCAGTCTCAAAGAGGCCTACATAGAATCAGAGCCTCTAAGAAGATTCACCCAGGAATCCGATTTAAATCGAAGGCTTTTTGAAACGGCTATCAAACTGGAAGGTCTGCCAAGGCATACATCCACTCATGCTGCCGGTGTTGTAATCAGCGAGCACCCGCTGGTTGAGGCCATTCCTATTCAAAAGGGACATGAAAATGTTTATTTGACCCAATACTCGATGGAGCATCTTGAAGATGTCGGCCTATTAAAAATGGATTTTCTCGGTCTTAGGAATCTGACATTAATCGAGAATATCCTAATCTCTATCCAAAGAAAAACAGGCACAAAGATTGATATAAAAAACATTCCCCTAAATGATGAGGCAGTATACAGTCTATTGGGAAAAGGAGATACTACAGGCATTTTCCAGCTTGAATCTGAGGGAATGCGAAGTGTGCTGACAAGGCTTCAGCCAACACGCTTTGAAGATATTGTGGCTGTCAATGCCCTTTACCGCCCCGGTCCAATGGAAAATATCCCGCTGTTTATTGACAGGAAGCATGGGAGGAAGCCGATAAATTATCCTCATCCTGATTTGAAGCCTATTCTTGAAAATACTTATGGTGTCATCGTGTATCAGGAACAAATTATGCAAATCGCTGCAAAATTGGCAGGATTTTCACTGGGGGAAGCCGATTTGCTTCGGAGAGCGGTCAGCAAAAAGCAAAAAGAAGTGCTGGACCGTGAACGTGTCCATTTTGTAGGGGGAGCAGTGAAGAAAGGCTATAATGAACAAGCTGCTCATGATATATATGATCTAATTGTCCGGTTTGCAAACTATGGATTTAATCGGAGCCATGCGGTTGCATACAGTTTCATAGCTTATCAGCTGGCATATTTAAAAACTCATTATCCGCTTTACTTTATGGCTTCCCTGCTGACTTCAGCCGTAGGAAATGAGGGCAGGATTGCCCAATATATCGGAGAACTTAGACAGATTGGTCTGGCGCTCAGCCCTCCATCCATTAATAAAAGCGGCTACTCATTTCTGGTAGAGAAAGATTCAATCAGATATAGTCTTGCTGCCATAAAAGGCTTAGGTGCTGCAGCTTTAAAGGATATTTTTCAGGCAAGGAAAAATAAGCGCTTTGAAGATCTGTTTGATTTTTGCATCAGGGTTTCAACAAAAGCTGTTAATCGTAAGGTCCTCGAATCTCTGGTTTATTCAGGCAGCTTTGATGAATTTGGGGAAGATAGAGCTGTTCTGCTTGCCAGCCTGGATGTGGCTGCAGAACATGCCCAGCTTGTTATGCCGGAAGACGATCAAACTGATTTCTTTGAGGATGATGAATTTTTTCCTAAGCCTAAATATACCGAAGTAGATCCGATCCGTTCCGAGGACAAGCTGAGATTTGAAAAAGATGTGCTGGGCCTGTATTTATCAGATCATCCGGTTTCAATTTACGAATCATCTTTTCACCTGCTGGATGCCAGTCCGCTGCTTGAACTCGAAAGAAATGCAAATAAGGCAAAAACAGTTGCATATTTATCCGAAGTGAAAAAGATCCGTACGAAAAAAGGCGAGCCAATGGCATTTCTATCCTTGAGCGATCAGACGGGTGATATGGAGGCAGTTGTTTTTCCAAAGGTGTATAACCGATTTTCAATGCAATGCTCACAGGGAAGCATCGTCTATGCGGAAGGAAGGTTAGAGGAACGGGACGGAAAGAAACAGCTGATTGTCCAGCATCTTGATGATGTGAAGGATGCAATTGAAAAAATGCAAAACAAAGATCCGGTTTTATATTTAAGGATTACTGAGGATCGGGAAACATCTGAAAATCTTCGTTTGCTTAAAGAATTATTTAAGAAAAATGAAGGCCGGGTTCAGGTGGTGTTATATTATGAAAGTTCCCGAAAAACCATTCGCCTGGGTGAAGAGGACCTGATTACACCATCAGATGATTTCCTTCATTTGCTTATGAAAGTGCTTGGGCAGAATAACGTCATTTTAAAGTAATTACGCTTTACAACAATAACAATTATGGTATATTTGTAAGAAGAAAAATAAACTGGTCTGACCACTGACGCGGAAGATAAGCCATGCGCCATCTGATAATCAAGCAGAACGGCAGCAGATATTTCTACGTTGATCTATCTTTATATATATAAATCCTATCCGGAATATGAGGAGTGAAAATTTTGACCCTACGCGAAGAAGCACTGCATATGCATAGAGTTAATAAAGGGAAATTGGAATCTAAATCAAAAGTACAGGTGCGAAATGCCAAAGACTTAAGCCTTGCTTACTCCCCTGGGGTTGCTGAGCCCTGCAAGGAGATTTATGATAAGCCGGAAACTGTCTATGAATATACGATGAAAGGTAATATGGTCGCGGTAGTTTCCGATGGAACAGCTGTGCTGGGATTAGGAAATATCGGGCCGGAAGCCGCCCTGCCTGTAATGGAAGGCAAAGCTGTCCTATTCAAAAGTTTTGCAGGAGTGGATGCATTTCCAATTTGCCTTAATACGACCGATGTTGATAAAATCGTTGAGACTGTAAAACTTCTTGAGCCTACATTTGGAGGCGTAAACCTTGAAGATATTGCTGCTCCAAATTGCTTTTATGTAGAGGAGCGGTTAAAGAAGGAAACAAATATTCCTGTTTTCCATGATGACCAGCATGGCACTGCCATTGTGACTGTTGCAGGTCTTGTGAATGCCTTGAAGCTTTCGGGGAAGAAAATGAATGAAATTAAGGTTGTGGCAAACGGTGCGGGTGCGGCCGGAATTGCCATTATTAAACTTCTTTACAGCTATGGTGTTCGCGATATTATTATGTGTGACACAAAGGGTGCCATCTATGAAGGCCGCCCGCAGGGAATGAATGAGATAAAAAATGAAGTAGCGAAGTATACGAATCGTGAGAATGCGAAGGGAAGCCTAGCTGATGTTATTAAAGGCGCGGACGTATTCATCGGGGTTTCTGCGGCTGGAGCGTTAACGGCAGAGATGATTGGTGCCATGAATCAGGACCCGATTATTTTCGCTATGGCCAATCCAACTCCTGAAATTATGCCTGAAGAAGCGAAAGCGGCTGGAGCGATGGTAGTCGGAACAGGAAGATCCGACTTTCCAAATCAGGTCAATAATGTGCTGGCTTTCCCTGGAATTTTCAGAGGAGCTCTGGATGTCCGAGCAACTCATATCAATGAGAAAATGAAAGTAGCTGCTGTTGAAGCCATTGCCAATTTGGTTCATCAGGATGAGCTGAATGCGGATTATGTCATCCCTGGGCCATTCGATCCCCGTGTTGCTCCTGCAGTTGCGGCCGCTGTGGCAAAGGCAGCTATGGAAACCGGTGTTGCCCGCATTAAAGTGGATCCTGAAGAAGTAAAGGAAAAAACGAAGCAACTTGCTGTCATTGGAAAAGGTGAGTGACTCCATACGTGAATCCACCTCAAAATAACACGAAGGTTTATATCGGCATTGTTAAACAGCTTAGGTCCATGATTGAAAATGACGGACTTAAGCCTGGAGATCGATTGCCTTCTGAAAGAGAGCTGTCAGAGCGCCTGGGTGTCGGGCGCTCTTCCGTTCGGGAAGCGTTAAGAGCCCTTGAACTTCTTGGCTTAATAGAGACAAGGAGGGGCGAGGGGACTTTTATGAGGGATTTTAGAGGACATCAGCTCGTACAGCTGCTTAGCACGTTTATTCTTCAGGATAAGAAATCCATAAGAGATGTTAAAGAAACCAAGTTTTTGATCGAGCTTGATTGTTTATGGCTAATCATTCAAAAGGCTGGAGAAGAGCAGCTTCTTAGGTTCAAAAAGTGGTCTCTTGAAGCAGACTACTCAGATGATGACTTTTTCCTGGAAATCGTCACACTTGCAGATAATCATCTTTTCCTCCGCATCTGGATTATCCTTAAAGATTATTATAATTCTTTGGATCTGGAGACAATGATGGTAACCAGGGAACAATATGCAAAGCTGATTGAGACATTGATTTCCAGAAATGAATCTGAAGTTATTCGTGTATATAGGAATCTGAGAAAATTGTCGAAAGGCTAACGACAATTTTTTGCAGATTTTAAAGCTGATATCCTCTATATTTAAATAATCAGACAAGCATAAAAAGAGCCTAGGAGAGTTAGGCATTCATTTTTAAATCGGTGGTCTGACCACTATTGAAATTAATGGAAATGATTCAGCGATTATCAGGGAGGTTTCATCTTGCTTAAAGATATTTTCACTAAGACGAAGAAGAAGAAATATGCAACCATTCCATCGGAAACGGCAAAGCAGGATGTGCCGGAAGGAATCATGACAAAGTGTCCGAACTGCAAGAAGATCATGTATACAAAAGAATTGGTTAAGAACCTTAAAGTGTGTTTCCACTGTCAATACCACCACACCATGAATTCAAAAGAGCGTTTGGAAAGCTTTTTGGATGCCAATAGCTTTGAGGAAATTAACGCAAACATGATATCTGAAAATCCTCTAAATTTCCCGGATTATATTGAAAAGCTAGAAAAGGATCGGGAAAAAACAAAGATTAATGAAGCGGTAGTGACTGGGACAGGCACTGTAAATGGCCAAAAACTTGCAGTGGCCGTTATGGATTCCACTTTCAGAATGGGAAGCATGGGCTCAGTAGTCGGAGAAAAAATTACCCGTGCCATTGAAAAAGCTGATGAATTGGGAGTTCCTTTTATTATATTTACCGCTTCAGGCGGAGCAAGAATGCAGGAAGGCGTATTGAGCCTGATGCAAATGGCTAAGACAAGTGTAGCCTTAAAAAGGTTCAGTGATAATGGCGGCCTGATTATCTCCATTATGACTCATCCGACAACGGGCGGTGTGTCTGCAAGCTTTGCTTCACTGGGAGATTATAATTTGGCGGAGCCTGGTGCTTTGATTGGCTTTGCGGGACGCAGAATCATAGAACAAACAATCCGTGAAGAACTGCCGGAAGACTTCCAGACAGCAGAATTCTTATTAAAACACGGTCAATTGGATGCGGTGATTCCCAGAACAGAGTTAAAGGACAAGATATCAGCCATTCTATCGATACATCAACCAGGAGGTGACTTCCAATGGCAGGAGAATTAGAATTTGAACGCCCGGTTATGGAACTGAAAAAAAAGATTGCTGAATTAAAAGAGTTCACAAAAACAGCCGATGTAGACCTATCCTCTGAGATAGAAAAGCTGGAAGCGCGCTTGGAAAAATTAGAAACCGATATATATGAAAATATGAAACCGTGGGATCGTGTGCAGATTGCAAGACATCCCGCAAGGCCAACCACCCAGGACTATATCTCCTATCTTTTTGAGGATTTTTTCGAGTGTCATGGAGATCGTGCTTTTGGGGATGACGAAGCCATTGTTGGAGGCATTGCAAAGTTTAGGGGCCTTCCGGTTACTGTCATCGGGCACCAGCGCGGAAAAGACACAAAAGAGAATATCCGCCGAAATTTTGGAATGCCGCATCCTGAAGGTTACCGCAAAGCATTAAGGCTTATGAAGCAAGCAGATAAATTCAGAAGGCCGATTATTTGTTTCATTGATACAAAGGGTGCCTATCCCGGGAAAGCCGCAGAGGAACGCGGGCAGAGTGAGGCAATTGCCAAAAATCTGTTTGAAATGGCAAGCCTTAGGGTGCCTGTTATCTGTATCGTCATCGGTGAAGGAGGAAGCGGCGGGGCGCTGGCTCTCGGTGTGGGAAACCATATTCACATGCTTGAGAACTCCACTTATTCGGTTATCTCTCCAGAGGGAGCTGCTGCCATTCTCTGGAAGGATGCCACGCAGGCCAAAAAGGCTGCAGAATCCATGAGAATTACCGCTCCGGATTTAAAAGAATTAGGTGTTGTTGATGAGATTATCGAAGAGGTAAAGGGCGGGGCCCATAAAGATGTAAAGGTTCAGGCCGCTGAAATTGGAGAGGTCCTTTATCAATCATTGAAGGAATTGATGGATCTTTCTGAAGAACAGCTGATTGACCACCGGTACAACAAGTTTAAATCCATTGGTGAATATTCGTTTTTAAAGGAATTTATTGGGGTAAAATAAAAGCGTGCTTTCGGGCACGCTTTTATTTTTTGCACATCCGTATTGCACCCTGGTGCCGAATGGAAGCCTATCTTCGCCAGCGGGAGGCTTACATGATAATCCCGCTTTCAAAGTGAAAAAATACAGGTTTTCAATATAAAACGCTTTCAGTATCCCGACAATTCTGTATTTCCTTGAATTTGCGTGATTAAGTTGAGATGCTCCCTTCTTCATGGTATTTTAGAAATATTCAATAGCGTTTTGTTCAATAATAAGATAAGCAGACTATGCTCTGCTTTACATAAAGAGCCTATATTACATACAAAATTCCTGGGCAGGCGTGTCCATGGTTTATAGGCTGTTAATAAACAGCGCATCAGACAACACGCTTTCTTATTTTTATATAAATTACATTCGGGGTGATTATTGTGAAGAAAATAGGAGTATTAACAAGCGGCGGCGATTCTCCTGGCATGAATGCAGCTGTACGTGCAGTTGTCCGTAAAGCGATCTATCATAATATTGAAATATATGGTGTTTATGGAGGATATTCCGGTTTAATGTCAGGGAATATTAAGAAGCTTGACCTTGGTTCGGTTGGTGACATCATCCATCGCGGCGGCACAGTCCTGCATTCTGCAAGAAGCGAAGAGTTCAAAACAAAAGAAGGCCAGCAAAAAGGCATTGAACAGATGAATAAGCACGGCATTGAAGGTCTTGTAGTAATTGGCGGGGACGGATCATATCGTGGAGCAAAGGCTTTGACAGAGCAGGGATTTCCTTGTGTGGGCGTACCTGGCACCATTGATAACGATATTCCGGGAACGCAGTATACTATTGGCTTTGACACGGCTTTAAATACGGTTATTGATGCAATTGATAAAATCCGTGATACAGCTACTTCCCATGAAAGAACATTTATCATTGAAGTGATGGGAAGAGATGCAGGAGACATCGCTTTATGTGCAGGATTAGCAGGCGGTGCGGAAACAATCCTTATCCCTGAAGCAGGCTATAGTATGGATGAAATAGCAGAGAGACTTAAAAAGGGGCATGAACGCGGCAAAAAACACAGTATCATTGTGGTTGCAGAAGGAGTCTGCAGCGGAGTGGAATTTGCCAAGCAGATCAAAGACACAACAAACTTTGATACAAGGGTGTCCGTTCTTGGCCATATGCAGAGGGGCGGATCCCCAACTGCATTCGACCGGGTGCTGGCAAGCCGCCTTGGAGCGCATGCAGTAGAACTTCTCCTTGAAGGCAAAGGCGGGCGTGCAGTAGGAATTCAAAATAATAAACTTGTTGACCATGATATAATAGAAATATTGGATAGGGAGCATACACTTGACCTGGATCTATACAAACTTTCGAAAGAGCTGTCTATTTAAATTTGTCACATATTAACCAGCACAATGCGCCCAAAAAGGTCCTGTGCTGACAAGATAACTGTCTAGCGCAAGCAGCCTATCCCCTCGAGGTCACAAGCTTGTCTTGTTTCGGCTCCTAGGGACTCGGGGTCATAAGCCGTATCCTTTCAGAAGGAAAAACGCCTTCTTACAGGAACCGTCTTATGCCTGTCGTCCCTGGGCAGTCGCCTCCACACTTCGGGCGATCCTCCCAAAAAGGCAAAGAACGCCTTTCCGAGAGGCTCGTCTTGTGCTTGTCGGGGGTGGGCAAGGCGCTTAAGTTTTCTTGTATTCAAGCTGCATCAAATCAGGAGGTAAATTATTATGCGTAAAACGAAAATCGTTTGTACTATTGGACCTGCCAGTGAAAGTGTTGAAAAGTTAACACAGCTTATTGAAGCAGGGATGAATGTTGCCCGTTTAAATTTCTCCCATGGTGATTTTCAGGAGCATGGACAGAGAATTCAGAATATCCGTGTGGCTTCAGAAAAGACCGGCAAAACAGTAGCGATTCTTTTGGATACCAAAGGACCGGAAATCCGCACAAACAATATGCAGGATGGTGCGATTGAACTGAGAGCCGGGGAAAACATTATTATCTCCATGAACGAGGTTGAAGGAACAGCAGATAAGTTTTCCGTTACATATGCAGGGCTTATTGAAGATGTGCACACAGGAAGCAAAATTCTGCTTGACGACGGTTTAATTGGTCTTGAAGTGACAAAAATCGATAAAGCCAACAGTGAAATTCACACAAAAATCTTAAATAGCGGAACACTTAAAAATAAAAAAGGCGTCAACGTTCCGGGGGTATCCGTGAATCTTCCTGGCATAACGGAGAAAGATGCTCAGGACATCATATTCGGAATCGAACAGGGCGTCGATTTCATCGCTGCTTCTTTTGTCCGCAGAGCGTCTGATGTTTTGGAAATCAGACAGCTGCTTGAAGAGCACAATGCCTCTTATATCAACATCATTCCTAAGATTGAAAATCAGGAAGGTGTGGATAATATTGATGAAATTCTTGAAATTTCCGACGGTCTAATGGTAGCGCGCGGAGACCTTGGTGTTGAAATTCCAGCAGAAGAAGTTCCGCTCGTGCAAAAAAAATTAATTAAAAAGTGCAATGCACAGGGTAAACCTGTTATTACTGCAACACAAATGCTGGATTCCATGCAGCGCAACCCCCGCCCAACACGCGCAGAAGCGAGTGATGTGGCAAATGCCATTTTCGATGGTACTGATGCTATCATGTTATCAGGCGAAACGGCTGCAGGCTCTTATCCTGTCGAGGCTGTGCAGACGATGCACAACATCGCGTCAAGAGCAGAATCTGCATTAGACCATAAAGAAATCCTATCAAACCGAAGCAAAGATAATGAACATAACATTACTGATGCGATTGGACAATCCGTGGCACATACAGCTCTAAACCTTGATGTTAACGCAATTATTACACCAACTGAGAGTGGCCATACAGCAAGAATGATCTCAAAGTACCGTCCAAAAGCTCCTATTGTTGCTGTTACATCAAATGACTATGTTTCACGCCGTTTATCTTTAACATGGGGTGTTTATCCTCAAATTGGCCAAAAAGCGTCTACTACAGACGATATGCTTGATATTGCAGTTGAGGAAAGTGTGAACAGCGGCATTGTTGCATCAGGAGATTTAGTTGTTATTACAGCTGGAGTACCTGTTGGTGAAGCTGGCACCACCAATTTAATGAAAATTCATGTGGTGGGGGATATCCTGGCTAAGGCGCAAGGAATCGGGCGCAAATCAGCCTTTGGAAAAGTCGTTGTGGCTAGAAATGCAGAGGAAGCATTGGCAAAAGTAACAGAAGGGGCTATTCTGGTTACCATCGGTTCTGACCGTGAAATGGTGCCTGCTATTGAAAAATGCAGTGCACTTATTACAGAAGAAGGCGGGCTTACAAGCCATGCGGCTGTTGTAGGCCTTAATATTGGCATACCTGTCATTGTAGGGGTTGAACAAGCAACAACCCTTCTCAAAGATGGACAGGAAGTAACAGTCGATTCGCAGCGCGGCGTCATTTATAACGGCCATGCAAGCGTACTGTAATTAGACTAAAAAAGGAAGGGGTTCTCCTTCCTTTTTTGATTCCTGGGACAGACAAATTGTTATATTCTCAGTTCCATGTTTGGTATAATAAAAGTAAGTCTTATACAAAATAGAGGTGGCTTGATGCGCTACATTCTCTTGCTGATGATAATCGTCCCTGCTGCTGAAATTGGTGTTTTACTTCTATCAGGGAACACAATTGGGCTATGGCCTACTATTGCGATTATCTTGTTTACAGGCGTTCTCGGTGCTTATCTGGCTAAAAAACAGGGCATTGAAACAATAAGAAAAATACAGGATCAGCTTCGCTGCGGGCAAATGCCTGGGGATGCCATTCTTGATGGGGCCTGCATTCTTATTGGAGGCACCTTGCTTCTTGCACCCGGATTTATTACAGATGCATTAGGTTTTACATTGCTTCTTCCTTCTGCAAGAAAAGTATTTAAAAACATCCTGTATATAGGTCTGAAAAAATGGATGAACAAGGGAACGATCACGATAATCAGGTGAAAACAGCTATATATAAAGCCGCTCCTATAAATGGGAGCGGCTTGTTTATTTTATTATCATCTATATTTTCTGGTATTTTCACGCCTTATGGTTATGTAAAGTGCCAAATAGTTAATCCATTACATAGCCTGATTGAAAGCGATGCCCATATTCAGGTTCTTCAACTTAATCTGCTTCATTGCCTTTTATAAACATCCAGATATCCCTGAATACTCCAGCTTTATGAAGAGTGGTGATGAGTACAAGAGTAACCGGACCGGCGATTAAGCCCAAAAATCCAATCAGTTTAAAACCGACAAATAAAGCAATCAGAGTAGCCAAAGGATCAAGTCCAATGCTTGATGAAAGAATTTTCGGCTCCATTATCTGGCGCTGTGCCAATACGATGATATAAAGAATGCCAAGTCCGATTGCCCTGCTCATTTCTCCGCCGATTGCCTCATAGATGATCCATGGCACAAAAATCAGTCCTGTGCCAAGATAGGGAATGATATCGACAAGGCCAGTCACAAGTGCAATCGTAATTGCATAATCGACACGCAATATCAGCAGTCCGGCAAGTATGATAACAGTCGTAATAGATACTAAGGTTGCCTGTGCCTTGACGAAGCCAAACAAGGCCTTCTGCAGATCGGCAAATACAGTTCTGCCGCTCTTTTTTGCACGGGTGGGCAGTATGCGGCTGAAGAGGCCTGACAGCCTATGCCAATCCTTGCTGATGAAAAAAGTGGCCAGCAGCGAGAAAATCAGGACAGTTGCTGCATTGGGAAACCAGGAAAGGATGTTTGGGATTTTCTCGAAAAATGCCTGGATAAAATCTCCCAGTGTGGAGCCAAATTGCTTCCCGACATTTTCTATGTTCGTCATTATGGTATCCTGCTGGCCGGTGCCAAGATTATTAAATAAACTTGCAAGCTGGTTATAAAGAGGGATGATTTGCCCAGCAAAGAACTGCTCAATAAAGTCAATCAAAGTATCGAGGTGCTGCGGCACTACTTTTGCCAAATAATCCGCACCAGATACGATCTCTGCCACCAGCAAGGTGATTAATCCAGCAAAAATGGCAAAGATAAGAATCAGAGCGATGAGAACTGCAAGAGCCCTGGGTATTTTCCATTTAACTTCCATCATGTTGACAAAGGGATTTATTAGAAAGGCAATTGCCAGTCCAATAATGAAAGGGTAAGTCACTTTGGATAAATATACGAAAGCATAGAGACTTAAGATCACTACTCCAATGACAAAGAAAAATCTTACGGTCCGATAGATATATGCCGGGTTCAAGTAATAGCCTCCTTATTTAATTAAAACAGACTAAGTCATTGCAGCTGCAGCTTTTATGTAATGTTATTAGTCATATCATACATTATTTTTGATGGAGCTAAAAATAATTAGCTATTGTCTAGTAATACTTATTCTATTTATTAAAATCCGGTAAAGAACTCATAAATTATTAAATTGAATTAAATTATGTTACGATAATATAGAAAGCTGGCAGGTGAATTAGCAAATGTTTTCCCAACCGCTCATTTTTTTGTTTCTTTTGCTGGGTATAGGTGTAATAGCAAAAAATCAATCATTGATTATTGCTGTCTTTGTATTGATTGTCCTTAAAGCAGCCGGCCTCGATTCAAAAGCCTTTTCATTCCTGCAGTCTAAAGGGATTAACTGGGGTGTAACCATTATTACAATCGCTGTCCTGGCACCTATAGCAAGCGGTGAAATCGGCTTCCGGGATTTAGGCGGAGCATTCAGGTCCCCTTATGCATGGGTTGCCCTTGTCTCAGGGATTGCAGTTGCGCTGCTGGCTAAAGGCGGCATTGTTATGCTGGCTGAAGACCCTCATATAACAACTGCTCTTGTTCTTGGGACCATTCTTGCTGTTTCCCTTTTTAAAGGTGTTGCCGTCGGTCCTCTGATAGGGGCAGGAATTGCGTATATGGCAATGAAAATCTTTGAACTCTTTAAATGAATGATTAAAGTGCCCATGATAGATTTTTTGAAAAGAAGAAAGAAAACTTTGAACTTTGATGTCTGTCTAGCGCAAGCAGCCTTTCCCCTCGAGGTGTCGGGGATGGGCAAGGCGCTTCCGCTTTTCTTATTGCCCTTGGGCAATAATGTAAATAAACTTTTTTTGAAAAATAATATTTTTTAACATTTTAAGTGCTTTTCATTCACAAAAGTCAGATAATTGTTTATAATAGGACTTGTAAGCGTAACCTATTTCACGGTACCTATTATATTCAGTTAAGCTCTATTAAAATGTTATTAATATATTTTATTTTTTTCTATTCAGACAAAATGTAAGCATTTTCTTTTTTTTAAAGAGTACCGAGCAACCGCTCGATGGAATGCATGCCAAAAGAAAGTTTATTTCTTCCGTATATCGGGGAGTGCCCTTTCATTAAATGGAAGTTTCACCTTTCATGGTTTTGGTCTGTAGATCGGCTAATACAGCCGGCTTTGCAATGGCTGTCCTGCAGCCCTATAAAGTGTTCATAATAAAGATAAAACAGAATGTGGACATGACAAGGAAGCTTTTCTGAAAAATGAAAAATCAGGTCCGGCTTACTTATGTTTAATGTACAGACAAAAATGGGTATGGGGAAATTTTATTATGTAAAGGAGAGATTCGGTATGACAGTAACACGCGGTCTTGAAGGGGTAGTAGCTACTACTTCGTCTATCAGCTCCATCATAGACGATACATTAACCTATGCAGGCTACAATATTGATGATTTGGCTGAAAATGCAAGCTTTGAAGAGGTTATTTATCTTTTATGGCACAGAAAGCTTCCTACTCAATCCCAGCTGGATGAGTTAAAGAGTCAGCTTGCAGCAAACTACTCTCTTCCAGAGGAAGTTCTGAACCATTTTAAAACATATCCAATTGACAAAGTGCATCCAATGGCTGCCCTTCGTTCTGCAGTGTCTTTATTAGGTCTTTATGATGAAGAAGCAGACCAGATGGATGAAGAAGCAAATTATAAAAAAGCAATCCGCCTTCAAGCTAAAATGCCCGCTATCGTAACGGCTTTTGCTAGAGTAAGAAAAGGCCTTGAGCCAATTGCTCCTAGAACAGATCTTGGATTTGCAGCCAACTTCCTATACATGCTTACAGGCAAAGAGCCTGAACCAATCGCGATTGAAGCATTTAATAAAGCACTGGTTCTTCATGCTGACCATGAACTAAATGCTTCCACTTTTACTGCACGTGTATGTGTAGCCACATTGTCAGATATTTATTCCGGAGTTACAGCTGCAATTGGCGCTTTAAAAGGGCCGCTGCATGGCGGTGCCAATGAAGCGGTAATGAAAATGCTTACTGAAATCAGCACTCTTGAAAACGTGGAGCCTTATATCCGTGAAAAGCTTGAAAAGAAAGAGAAAATCATGGGCTTTGGGCATCGTGTATACCGTCAGGGCGACCCTCGTGCCAAGCATTTAAGAGAAATGTCCAAAAAGCTTACAGAACTTACCGGGGAACCACACTGGTACGAAATGTCCACGCAAATTGAAGCGATTGTTACCGGGGAGAAAAAACTTCCGCCAAATGTCGACTTCTATTCTGCATCTGTATACCACAGCCTGGGAATCGACCACGACCTGTTCACGCCGATTTTCGCTGTAAGCCGCGTATCCGGATGGCTGGCTCATATTCTTGAACAATATGAGAATAATCGTCTGATCCGCCCACGTGCTGACTATACTGGCCCTGGAATGCAAAAATATGTGCCAGTAGAGCAAAGAGGCCTTTAAAAAGCAGAAAAAGCAGATTAATAGAACTAAAATTATTACTCAGCATTTTACTTTTTATCAAAAAATTGCTGTAATAGAGAGAGCAGGGAAAAGGTTAGGGGCAAATGCCTTCTAACCTTTGATTCTGATATACTGATGCAGCATCGTGCCGCAGACTATATAAATAAAAAGGCTGATGCTCGCACACTTTTCAAAATGGAGGGTATAACAATGCAAGGTGAAAAAATCACAGTAACTAATGGTGTATTAAACGTACCAAATAATCCAATCGTCCCTTTTATCGAAGGAGACGGAACAGGCCCTGATATTTGGGCAGCAGCTTCCCGTGTATTGGATGCTTCTGTTGAAAAAGCATATAAAGGTGAGCGCAAGCTTGTCTGGAAAGAAGTATTAGCAGGAGAAAAAGCTTTTAACCAGACTGGTGAGTGGCTTCCTTCTGAAACACTTGATGTGATCAATGAATATCTTATTGCAATCAAAGGACCGTTAACAACACCAATCGGCGGCGGCATCCGCTCCCTGAACGTTGCGCTTCGCCAGGAACTTGACCTATTCGTGTGTCTTCGTCCGGTCCGCTGGTTTGAAGGAGTTCCTTCTCCAGTTAAGCGCCCTCAGGATACTGACATGGTTATTTTCCGTGAAAATACTGAAGATATTTATGCCGGCATTGAGTATGCAAAAGGCTCTGATGAGGTTAAAAAACTAATCTCATTCCTTAAGGATGAAATGGGTGTTAATAAGATCCGCTTCCCGGAAACTTCAGGCATCGGCATTAAGCCTGTATCAGAAGAAGGAACTAGCCGCCTTGTACGCGCTGCCATCGAGTATGCAATCAAAGAAGGCCGTAAATCTCTTACACTTGTACATAAAGGCAATATCATGAAATTTACTGAGGGTGCCTTTAAAAACTGGGGTTATGAGCTTGCTGAAAGAGAGTACGGAGAAAAAGTATTCACTTGGGCTCAATATGACCGCATTAAAGATGAACAGGGTGTTGATGCTGCGAACAAAGCACAGGCAGATGCAGAAGCAGCTGGCAAAATTATCGTTAAAGATGCGATTGCTGATATCTTCCTTCAGCAGATCCTTACACGTCCAAATGAGTTTGATGTTGTTGCGACAATGAACTTGAACGGCGATTATATTTCTGACGCACTTGCTGCACAGGTTGGCGGCATTGGTATTGCTCCAGGAGCAAACATTAACTATGAAACTGGACATGCGATCTTTGAAGCAACTCATGGTACAGCTCCAAAGTATGCTGGTCTTGATAAGGTTAACCCTTCTTCTGTTATTCTTTCAGGTGTATTAATGCTTGAACACCTTGGATGGAACGAAGCTGCAAACATGATCGTTAAATCTATGGAAAAATCTATCGCTTCAAAAGTCGTAACATATGATTTTGCCCGTCTAATGGATGGAGCAACTGAAGTGAAATGCTCGGAATTTGCAGACGAATTAATTAAAAATATGGAATAAGAAAAGCGGAAGCGCCTTGATCAGCCCCGACAGGCATAAGACGAATCATGCAGGAAATCCTGATTTCTGGAGTGATTTGGCTTATGACCCGAGGGGCTAGGCGCTGGAGCTAGACAGTTATCGAAGTTCAGATTTTTATACTTTTTTATTTATGAAAAACGAAAGCGCCTTTAATAAAAGGCGCTTTTGCCTAATATACTATTTCTGCAGTGTTATTTAGATTGCTTCTTGGGGAAATTTCTGAAGCTGGACAGCCGGCGATTTATGTAAATGATGAATGTGTAAAGTTAATAGGATGGCTGTTTTATTAAAACAGCCTCTTACATAAGGAATGCAAATTCCTGATACTTTCATTTCCTAAAGGAGGAACTGCTCATGTCATTGAAACGCAAAAAGATTTCTGTAATCGGTGGAGGTTTTACTGGAGCAACAACCGCATTTTTGCTTGCCCAAAAGGAACTTGGAGACGTTGTACTGGTCGATATTCCGCAAATGGAAAATCCGACAAAGGGAAAAGCTCTTGATATGCTTGAAGCAAGTCCAGTTCAAGGTTTCGATGCGAACATCACGGGTACTTCAAGCTATGAAGATACAAAGGACTCTGACATTGTCGTTATTACAGCAGGCATTGCACGGAAGCCGGGAATGAGCCGGGACGACCTTGTACAAACAAACCAGAAGATTATGAAAAGTGTAGCTCAGGAGATTGCAGCACATTCCCCAAATAGCTATATTGTGGTTCTGACTAATCCAGTCGATGCGATGACCTATACAGTTTTCAAAGAATCAGGATTCCCGAAAAACCGTGTAATTGGACAATCGGGCGTTCTTGATACAGCCCGTTTCCGCACATTTGTTGCTCAGGAACTAAATTTGTCTGTTAAAGACATTACGGGATTCGTACTTGGCGGACACGGTGATGACATGGTTCCGATGGTCCGCTATTCATATGCAGGCGGCATTCCTTTGGAAACATTAATTTCAAAAGATCGACTTGATGCCATTGTTGAGCGCACACGTAAAGGCGGGGGAGAAATCGTCAACTTATTAGGCAACGGAAGTGCATACTATGCTCCAGCAGCTTCCCTTGTGGAAATGTGTGAAGCTATCCTTAAAGATCAGCGACGTGTTCTGCCTTCGATTGCTTACCTTGAAGGAGAATATGGCTACGAAGGAATCTATCTGGGTGTGCCTGCAATCCTTGGAGCAAACGGAATTGAAAAAGTAATAGAACTAGAACTGACAAGCGAGGAAAAAGCTGCCCTCGATAAATCGGCAGATTCAGTTCGCAAGGTAATGGAAGTTCTGGCGTACTGAGGCTAAAAAATAATATTTGAGAAAATAGACAGTAAAAAAATTCGGGGACAATCTCCGAATTTTTTTACTGGAAGCCCTTTTGGGAAATAGTATAAAATGATATCATATAAAAAATAGACTGAATAATTTAAAATATTTAACAGTCTATTTTTTACAGCAACTATGTAAACGGTTACAATACTTGGAGGTGCTTAGATATGCTGCTTGGAAAGAAAAGAAAACTGGGAAGAACCATTGATGAAATATCTGTTGGCGAAAAATTGACGCTTACTGAAAAAATAGAAGATAAGGACCTGTTGCTATACCTGGGCTTAACGAACGATGCAAACCCTTTATATATCCAGCATGATTATGCCTCACAAACACCTTATAAAAAACCGATTGTACCAAGTGTTATGCTGAACGGCATCATTAACTCTGCCATATCAAAATATTTGCCGGGGCCAGGAAGCCATGTTTTAAAGCAGGAGATCGAGTATGTGAAGCCTGTCTATCATTATGGCACCGTTCAATTTTTATTCGAGGTAACAGAAGTGAACACCTCAAGTCACACCGTACAAATTAAGGTACAGGGAACAAATGAAGAGGAGCAGACGGTTATTAACGGACAGCTCCTAATATGCCCGCCATACAAGCCTCAGCCAATGGATGGGAATGCTCTGGATAATTTCTGATAGTAAAAAGATGTGCAGAAGACGCACATCTTTTTTTATGAAATCCAGTACCATCCAACAATTGATCCGAAAAAAAATCATGAAATATATTATAATAAAGGTATATGGCAAATAGGGGTTTGATAGGCAGGAGGGATACCTGCTTTTAAAAAGATCGCTGACACTCCAATGGTGCTGTTTCAGCTGAGGTTTTAAACAGGGGTAATTCATTCACTCGGAGGATCGTATGGATAAGAAAATTCTAGTTGTAGATGACGAACAATCTATCGTAACTTTACTTCAGTATAACCTGGAGCAGGCGGGCTATGAAGTGATCACAGCCATGGATGGCCAGGAGGGAAAAGATCTGGCCATTTCTGAAAAGCCGGATCTAATTGTACTTGATCTTATGCTTCCAAAGCTTGATGGAATTGAAGTATGCAAACAGCTTAGACAGCAGAAAATTGCCACACCTATTTTGATGCTGACTGCAAAGGATGATGAATTCGATAAGGTTCTTGGCCTTGAATTGGGTGCGGATGATTACATGACAAAACCTTTCAGCCCCCGGGAAGTGGTAGCCAGAGTTAAAGCCATCTTAAGGAGGACTCAATTTGTGCCTGAGGCTGCAGAGGAGAAAACAGAAGATGGCGATTCTTTTCGGATTGGCGGGCTGAAGATATTTCCGCAGCATTATGAAGCTTATTTTGAAGATGAACTTCTTGAATTAACTCCGAAGGAATTTGAATTGCTATTATATCTTGCCAAGAATAAGAGCCGTGTTCTTACAAGGGATCAGCTTCTTAGCGCAGTCTGGAATTATGATTTTGCGGGAGACACAAGAATCGTTGATGTACATATTAGTCATTTAAGAGAGAAGATTGAAACAAACACTAAAAAACCTGTATATATAAAAACCATTCGCGGATTGGGCTATAAATTGGAGGAGCCTAAAGGCGAATGAACACGTTTCGCACCCGCCTGTTATTTGCATTGCTCACTTTAATTCTGGTTGTTTTAATTGCGCTAGGCCTTCTTTTAGGACAGCTTTTTAAAAGCTATTATTTAAATACATTTGATGCACGTCTGCAAAAAGAGTCTGAACTGGTATCAAGCTATGTTGAGGGCAACGGAGGCATTGGCTCCCTTAGTATTGATAAAGTCAATGAGTTCGGAGAGATTCTTGATTTGCGTGTAACTGCTACTGATAGCCAGGGCAGAATATTAATGGACAGCAGCGTCAAAAGTGAGACAACAAAAATCAGGCATCAGGAAATTATATTAGAAGTTTTAAAAAAGGATTCTGCAAATGAATCAGGATTGGAAGTGGGCGGAGGGTTTAACCTGCACTATTATTGGCAGCCTGTCATGATAGAAGGCGAGAAGGAAGGTTATATCTTCTTAAGTACAAAGATGGCTGAATTCCAAAAGGCTTATCAGCAGATTTGGTGGATTTTGACTATAAGCCTCGGACTTTCTTTATTTGTGATTATTCTGCTTGGATCAAGAATTACAGCACGATATACAAAGCCTATCGAGTCAGCCACAAAGGTTGCGATTGAACTTACAAAGGGAAACTACCGGGCAAGAACATATGAAGATCAGGAAGACGAAACTGGTATGCTGAGTAAGTCTATCAATGTATTGGCAAGGAATCTTCAGGAAATGGTGAAGTCCCAGGAAATGCAGCAGGACCGGCTTGGAGCTCTTATTGAAAATATGGGAAGCGGCCTGATTCTTATTGACAGCAGAGGCTATATTAATTTAATGAACCGGCCATATAAAGAGGTTTTTAATGTAAATCCTTCCGAATACCTATACAAGCTCTATTATGAAGTGATTGAACACAAAGGTATTACGGAAATGGTCGAAGAAATTTTCATGACTGAACAGAAAGTAAAAAAGCAGCTTATTATTCCTGTCAATATCGAACGACGTTACTTTGAAGTATATGGAGTCCCGATAATTGGCACAAATGATGAATGGAAAGGGATTTTGCTTGTTTTTCATGATATTACAGAACTGAAGAAGCTGGAGCAGATGAGGAAGGATTTTGTAGCAAACGTTTCCCATGAATTGAAAACACCTATAACTTCTATTAAGGGTTTTTCGGAAACTCTTTTGGATGGTGCGATGGAAAACAAACAGGCTCTGAATGATTTCCTCAGTATCATTTTGAAGGAAAGTGACCGGCTCCAATCTCTTATTCAGGATTTGCTGGATCTATCGAAAATCGAAAAGCAAGGATTCAGTCTTTCCATTCAGCAGCTGGATCTGACTGATGTGCTCGAAGATGTGATGGCCATAATGAAAGGGAAAGCAGCAGAAAAGGAAATTGTTTTTGAATATCAGAGAGATGAAAAACCGGTATATATTGAAGGTGATGTTCACCGGCTTAAGCAGGTGTTTATAAATATCATATCAAATGCTATTTCTTATACGCCGAATCAGGGGGTCATCTATATTTCGGCTGCAAAGACCGGCAGCACAGTATTGACTGAAATAAGGGATACAGGAATTGGGATTGAAGCCAGTGAAATTCCGCGTATTTTTGAACGTTTTTATCGGGTGGATAAAGCCAGAAGCAGAAATTCCGGAGGAACAGGATTGGGCCTTGCCATCGTAAAGCATCTGGTTGAAGCGCATAAAGGATCCATCTCAGTAAAAAGTGAGGTCGGCAAAGGCACCTCCTTTTTAATTGAACTTCCTAAACTGATTAATGAAAAAAATGGTTGAAGTGGCAGGATTAACTTTACATTAATTTTACAGCAGATTTATGTCAACTTTACATTCCGCTGATAAAATCATAATTGTTAAACCCCTTCATCCAAGGAGCCATAGAAAAAGGTGAAAGCTGACCCCGCTTTCGCCTTTTTCATTTTTGATCATCTTTCTTTAACTTTTGTCATATTTATGAAACCTTTACGTAAATAAATCGTATGAAAAGTTATAGAAAGCGCTAGGGAAGGGGAGAGAGAAATGGTCAGCTTAAAGCGAATTTATACAATCGCAGGGCTAATTCTGGCAATTGTTATATTAAGTATAGTTGCCTTTACAACATGGTACACCGTCGATGAATCGGATCAGGCAGTTATTTTAACATTTGGGAAAGTTGAGGAAGGCATTACGGAGCCGGGACTTCATTTCAAATTGCCATGGCCTGTTCAGAGCGTGGAGAAGCTTTCAAAAGAAACTTTTTCTCTGCAGTTTGGATATGAAGAAAAAGATGGAGAAATAAAGGATTTTCCTGATGAGACAAAGATGATAACCGGGGATGAAAATATCGTTTTGGCAGATCTGGTTGTACAGTGGAAAATTACGGATCCTGAAAAATATCTTTATAATGCTGAAGATCCAGAAGAAATTCTATACGATGCTACTTCCTCATCCTTAAGAAGTATTATAGGAGGTTCTAAGATAGATGACGCGCTTACCTCAGGGAAAGCAGAGATCGAAGCGGATGTCAGAGAGCTCCTTACCTCTTTAATTGGCAAATATGATATTGGCATCTCCGTTCTTGCAGTCAAACTGCAGGATGTGGAATTGCCGAATGACGATGTAAGAAAAGCCTTTACGGATGTAACGGATGCAAGGGAAACAGCCAATACCAAAATAAATGAAGCAGAAAAATATAAGAACCAGAGAATGAATGAAGCAGAAGGTGAGAAGAAGGCTCTTGCCTCTAAAGCGGAAGGTGAAAAGGCAGCACGTCTGGAAAGAGCACGTGGAGATGTGGCAGTATTTAATAAATTGTACGGAGAATACAAGAATAATCCTGATATCACTAGAGAGCGGCTTGTCATTGAAACGCTGGAGCAAGTCCTTCCAGGTGCTGAAATTTACATTATGAATGACGATGGAAATACAATGAAATATTTCCCGATCAGGCCTCTTGAGAAAGAACAGCCCAAACAGAAAGAGGAAGGTGGTGCGGATAATGAGTGATCAAAATGTCGTAAATATCAATGAACGGGGCGGGAATTTCCAGTGGAGAAGTTATACCAAACTTGGAATCATCCTTGTGCTTATCATTGCCGCACTAGTAATTCTATTCAGCAACCTTTTTATTGTAAAGGAAGGGGAGTACAAGGTCATCCGTCAATTTGGGGAGGTGGTCAGGATTGAGAGCAAGCCTGGATTAACATACAAAATACCATTTATCCAAAGTGTTTCCACGCTCCCAAAATACCAAATGACTTATGATGTGTCAGAAGCTGAAATCAATACAAAGGACAAAAAGGTCATGATAATCGATAATTATGCTGTATGGAAAATTGATGACCCGAAAAAAATGATCTCAAACGCCAGAACATTGGAGGGAGCGGAGGCCAGAATGGAAGAGTTCATCTACTCCGTGACCCGCTCCGAATTGGGCCGGCTGAATTATGATGAAATAATTAATGATGAAAAGTCATCAAGGGGATCATTGAATGATCAAATTACTTCTAAAGTGAATGAATTGCTATCAAACGATAACTATGGAATCACAGTAACAGATGTAAGAATTAAACGAACAGATTTACCGGCAGAAAACGAACAGTCCGTATATACCAGGATGATTTCCGAGCGCCAGTCAACAGCCCAGGAATACCTGTCCAAGGGTGATGCCCAAAAGAATATTATCATTGCTGAAACGGACAGAAATGTCAGGGAAATGCTTGCCAAGGCCCAGGCGGATGCTGAAACGATCCGGGCGGAAGGAGAAGCGGGAGCTGCGAAGGTCTACAACGAAGCCTTTTCAAAGGATCCTGAATTTTATTCCTTATACCGCACGCTTGAATCCTATAAAAAGACCATTAATGGCGAGACTGTAATTGTTCTCCCTTCGGACTCACCATATGCCCGGCTGCTGATGGGATATACGGATTAATAATTTATAACCCAAAAGCCGTTATTTTTCTTTCTCTATCTGCTCATGATAGAATAAAGGAAAATATCGGCTTTTTTATTGTGGGCAAGCCGCTTGCGCTTTTCTGATAGGAGGAGATATTAGTTGGATAAAAAAAAGCTTGTTCTGATAGATGGCAACAGCATCGCTTATCGGGCATTTTTTGCTCTGCCGCTTTTAAACAACGATAAAGGAATACATACAAATGCTGTCTACGGATTTACCATGATGCTGCAAAGGATACTGGAGGATGAAAAACCAACCCATCTCCTTGTGGCGTTCGATGCCGGAAAAACAACCTTCCGCCATAAAACCTTCAGCGAGTATAAAGGAGGAAGGCAGAAAACACCGCCTGAGCTATCAGAGCAGTTCCCTTATATCAGAGAACTTCTCGATGCTTACGGAATCTCCAGATATGAACTGGAAAACTTTGAAGCGGATGATATTATTGGAACTCTGTCCCTCCATGCCGAAAAAGATGGCTATGAAGTTAAAGTTATATCAGGGGATAAGGATTTGACACAGTTAAGTTCCGATTCTGTAACAGTCAGCATTACCCGCAAAGGCATTACTGATATAGAAGAATACACACCAGCACATATAGAAGAAAAATACGGAATCACTGCTGACAGGATTATTGATATGAAAGGCCTAATGGGAGATAGTTCAGATAATATCCCAGGTGTTCCAGGAGTGGGCGAAAAAACAGCTCTTAAATTGCTGAAAGAGTTTGGTACCCTTGAAAAACTCTTGGATTCTGTTGATAAGGTAGGCGGAAAAAAACTGAAAGAAAAGCTGGAAGAATTCAGGGATCAGGCTTTAATGAGCAAGGAACTTGCCACTATCACCAGAGAAGCCCCTGTTGAAATTAAAATTGAAGACATTGAATATGAAGGTTTTGAAAAAGAAAAAGTCATAAGCATCTTTAAAGAATTAGGCTTTAACTCTTTACTGGAAAAACTTGGCGGGGACACAGATGCAATCGAAGAGAATCTGGAAGAAATTGAATTTACCATTGCAGCTGAAATTAAGGAAGAAATGTTTACTGATGAAAATGCATTCTATGTTGAGCTTCTGGAAGATAATTATCATTATGCAGACATCATTGGTTTTTCCGTTGCAAATGATAAGGGGAATTTCTTCTTCTCCAAAGATACGGCTTTAGAGTCTGATGTTTTTAAAAGATGGGCTGAAGATGAAACCAAAAAGAAGACAGTCTATGATGCAAAAAGATCGGAAGTCTCACTCCGTCATCATGGTATTCATCTAAAAGGTGCCGATTTTGACCTTTATATTGCTTCTTATCTTATTAACCCGTCTCAGACCATTGAAGATATGGCCTCTATAGCAAAAAATCATGGCTATAATGCGATTCAATCTGATGAAGCTTTTTACGGAAAAGGAGCAAAAAGGCGGATTCCGGAAAATAAGGAGCTTGCCGGGCATTTGGCAAGGAAAGCAGCGGCCTTGATGACACTGAAGGAAAAACTGGATAGTGAATTGAAGGAGAACCAGCAATCCGAGTTGTTTTATGACCTGGAAATGCCGCTGTCACTGATTTTAGCTGATATGGAATCAACCGGTATTAAAGTGGATCTTGAACGCCTGAAAACAATGGGACAAGACCTGCTCTCCAAACTGGATGAAATCGAAAAGCGCATACATGAGCTTGCCGGGGAAGCCTTTAATATTAATTCTCCAAAACAGCTCGGTGTGATCCTTTTTGAAAAATTAGGGCTGCCTGCCATAAAAAAAACCAAAACAGGCTATTCCACTTCTGCTGATGTTCTTGAAAAGCTTGAGAACAGCCATGAAATTATCCGGGACATCCTCCATTACCGACAGCTTGGCAAACTTCAATCCACTTATATTGAAGGCCTGCTTAAGGTGGTTAACTATGAAACCGGCAAAGTCCACACCAGGTTTAATCAGGCTCTTACACAGACAGGTAGATTAAGCTCAACAGACCCGAACCTGCAAAATATTCCGATCCGGCTGGAGGAAGGGCGAAAAATCAGGCAGGCATTTGTCCCGTCAGAACCTGGCTGGGCCATCTTTGCAGCAGACTACTCGCAGATTGAACTGAGAGTGCTGGCTCATATTGCGAATGATGAAAAGCTCATTGAAGCATTTAATGAAGATATGGATATTCACACCAAAACGGCAATGGAAGTATTCCACGTTAATGCTGATGAAGTAACGTCCAATATGCGGCGCCATGCAAAGGCTGTTAACTTTGGAATTGTCTACGGAATCAGTGATTATGGCCTTTCCCAAAGCCTTGGCATCACAAGAAAAGAAGCCGGTAAATTTATTAACCGCTATCTGGAAAGCTATCCTGGCGTTAAGCAGTACATGGACGATATTATCCATGATGCAAAACAAAAAGGATATGTCTCGACCCTTCTTCACAGAAGAAGGTATCTGCCTGAAATCACAAGCCGAAACTTCAACCTGCGAAGCTTTGCAGAAAGAACCGCCATGAACACACCAATCCAGGGAAGCGCAGCAGATATAATTAAAAAAGCCATGATTGATATGGCTGACCGCTTAAGAAAAGAAGAACTCAAAGCACGCCTACTGCTGCAGGTTCACGATGAACTGATCTTTGAAGTACCAGAGGATGAAATAGAGGCGCTCAAAAAAATCGTACCGGACGTTATGGAAAATGCAGTAGAATTGAAAGTTCCGCTTAAAGTGGATTATTCTTTTGGGCCAACGTGGTTTGATGCGAAATAAAAGCAGATTGTATTTTTGAATACAAAAAAAGTTTTCTAAACTGTATTAAAAAGGAGGGGGACCATGCCGGAACTTCCTGAAGTTGAAACGGTCAGAAGAACATTGCAGGAATTGGTGATCGGCAAAACCATTGCACATGTTTCGGTTTTCTGGCCCAAAATGGTTAAGCATCCGGAAGAGCTTGCACAATTCAAGGATGCTTTAGCAGGCCAAATTTTTCAGGACATTGGCAGAAGAGGAAAGTTTCTAATTCTCTATACCAATGATTATGCCCTTGTGTCCCATCTGAGAATGGAAGGCAGGTACGGCCTTTTTTCAAAAGAAGAACCTGTTGAAAAACACACTCATGTGATTTTTCATTTTACAGATGGTACAGAGCTCAGATATAAGGATGTCCGTAAATTTGGAACGATGCACCTATATGCAAAGGGCGAAGAATTTAAGACTCTTCCGCTGGCACACCTTGGACCGGAACCATTTGCAGAAGAGTTTACGGCAGACGACCTTGCTGCAAGACTTTCCCGTACCACCCGTAATATCAAAACTGCACTTCTCGATCAGAAAACGATCGTAGGGCTAGGAAATATTTATGTCGATGAAGCATTATTTCGTTCAGGAATACATCCAGAAAGAGCGGCAAATAGCTTAACAAGAAGAGAATTGGAGACACTTCACAAAGAGATTGCGGATACTCTGAGTGAAGCAGTTGATAAGGGAGGGAGCACCATTCGCTCCTATGTTAATTCCCAGGGGCAAATTGGCATGTTTCAGCTCGAACTTTTTGTTTATGGGCGAAAAGGGGAAGATTGCAAAGTCTGCGGAAGCACGCTTGAGCGGATCGTGACAGGAGGCAGGGGGACAGTTTACTGTCCAGTTTGCCAGAAAAAATAACAATGAAGAATAGAGCTGAAATGCGTTTCGAATAACATTGGATGGGCTTCTTCCATATACTATCGTAGCGATTGTCAGGAAGGAGCTCTATTCTATGGCGCATACATTCTCACTTTTGATACTTGCTTTTGCTGTCAGTCTTGACAGTTTTAGTGTCGGTTTAACCTATGGCTTAAGGAAAATGAGAATACCATTTAAATCGATCAGTATAATCGCTTGCTGTTCAGCTATAACATTAATGGCTGCCATGACAATTGGCCATTTTATAGAAGCCTTTTTATCTCCGGCTTTAGCTGAAAGTTTAGGGGGAGTCATTCTTATTTTTTTTGGTGCCTGGGTTCTTTATCAATTTTTCAGGCCGGAAAAGGTTAAGGATGTCCTGCCGCATGAAAAAACGATTGTAAACCTGGAAATCAAATCTCTTGGGCTTGTCATTAATATCCTGAAAAAGCCGATGTCTGCTGATTTTGATAAATCGGGAACCATCACAGGAATTGAAGCACTTATGCTCGGGCTCGCTTTATCGCTTGATGCTTTCGGAGCTGGAATCGGTGCAGCCATGCTTGGGTACTCGCCTTTCTACCTTGCAATGACAGTCGCCGTTATGAGTTCTCTGTTTGTGTTTATGGGAATGCAGGTAGGATCCCTCTTCTCCAAAAGCGGCTGGGTCCATAAGTTCTCATTCATTCCTGGAATTATTCTAATCGTAATCGGGATCTTAAAAATCTAGCATTTTATATGAAAGGAACACACTATGTCACTGACTGTAGGTTTGACAGGCGGGATTGCAAGCGGGAAAAGCACCGTTTCATCTCGCCTCACCGAAAAAGGATACACTGTAATCGACGCGGATATAGAAGCCAGACTAGCTGTTGAAAAAGGAGAAGAAGCTTATCAGGAAATTGTCCGTCATTTTGGGGAAAGGGTTCTCCTCAGTGACGGTTCAATTGATCGTGCAGAACTGGGCTCCATTATTTTTCATGATGAAAAAGAGCGGAAAGCCTTAAATAGCATTGTACATCCTGCCGTCCGCAAAAGAATGACAGCCAAAAAGGAACAAGCTATCAGGAATAATGAACAACTGATTATTCTTGATATACCTCTTTTATTTGAAAGTAAATTACAATACATGTGCGACAAAACATTATTAGTATATGCAGATGAAGATATACAGCTGCAGAGACTGATGCAAAGAAATCAGCTTTCCGAGAATGAAGCAATGGCAAGAATCCATTCCCAAATGCCTTTAAGAGAAAAGAAGGCATTGGCCGATGCTGTAATCGATAATAATGGCAGAATTGAAGAAACAGAGACACAATTGTGGGATATTTTAAGAAAATGGAATGCTATCTAAGGGCCTGTCACAGGCTCTTTTTTGTTGCATTTAATGCCCAATTAGTATGACAAAAATAAACATAATGTTTCGGAATAATAGGCCATTTCCCTATAAAATCTGGTGATAGAAAAGAGTTTATATTTCTGAATTGTTAAACATTAAAAAATCCGCATTTTATTCATCACAAATGAACACCAATATGTTATACTAATAGCAACTTGAAGCAATAAAAAGTATAACACTAATGTGGAAGGGGCCGTAACATGAAGGCGAGAATAGCGATTAATGGTTTTGGAAGAATTGGACGTATGGTTTTTAGAAAAGCCATCCTTGATGAAAATCTTGAAGTGGCTGCCATAAATGCAAGCTATCCTGCTGAAACTTTGGCACACTTAATTAAATATGATACAAATCATGGACCATTCGAAGGAAGTGTTGTTCCAGAAGACAATGCTATTGTTGTAAACGGTAAAAGGGTTCAGCTTGTCAGCAGCCGGAATCCTCAAGAACTTCCCTGGAAAGAAATGAACATCGATATTGTCATTGAAGCTACAGGAAAATTCAATTCCCGTGATAAAGCGGCACTTCACCTTGAAGCTGGAGCAAAAAAGGTAATACTTACTGCTCCTGGAAAAAATGAAGATGTGACTATAGTTATGGGTGTAAATGAAAGCGCATTAAAAATTGAAGAACATGATATTATTTCAAATGCATCATGTACAACAAACTGCCTTGCACCTGTTGCAAAAGTCCTTGATGAACAATTTGGAATTGAAAACGGACTTATGACAACAGTTCATGCATATACAAACGACCAAAAGAATATTGATAACCCGCATAAGGATTTACGCCGGGCACGTGCCTGCGGACAGTCTATAATCCCGACTTCCACTGGTGCCGCCAAAGCTTTGTCGCTGGTATTGCCTCACTTAAAGGGCAAATTGCATGGAATGGCACTCCGTGTCCCAACGCCAAACGTTTCTTTAGTTGACCTTGTTGTAGACTTAAAGCAAGACGTCACAATTGAAGAAGTGAATGCGGCTTTTGCAACTGCTTCACAGGGATCGCTGCACGGTATCCTTGATATTACTGACGAACCACTGGTTTCAATTGATTTCAACACAAATGAACATTCTGCCATCATTGATGGATTATCTACTATGGTAATCGGCTCCAGCAAAGTGAAAGTACTTGCCTGGTATGATAATGAGTGGGGCTATTCTTGCCGCGTTGTAGACTTAACAAAATTTGTTGCACAGGAACTTTTTCAGGCATCTGCCGTAAAAATTGGATAATGGCCAGTTTCTCTTAATATAAAACTACCCATACTTTTAAAGCCTGCCATTCCCCGGCAGGCTCCTTTTATTGGACAAAATTATATCCTGAGAAGGAAAAGTCTTCAGAAATTTTGCCAAAAAAAATGTAAAACAATGTGTTGCAAAAAGAAATTAAACAAAGTATACTAATCCTCGTGAACTTCTCCGAGGTTTTGGTATGGTAGCTACTTAAAGGGTTAGGACCTCTCTGGACTAACTTTCCCCCGTGGTAGTTATGGACCAGTTAAAATCTGGAATTTCATTAATTAATAGCTTAAAAGTTTAAAGGGGGAAATTTGAATATGGAAACTATGGGTCGTCACGTTATCTCAGAACTTTGGGGATGCGATTTTGAAAAGTTAAATGATATGGATTTTATTGAGCAGACATTTGTAAATGCTGCATTAAAGTCTGGTGCTGAAATTCGCGAGGTTGCATTTCATAAGTTTGCGCCACAGGGTGTAAGCGGAGTGGTTATCATCTCTGAATCTCATTTAACTATTCACAGCTTCCCGGAGCATGGCTATGCCAGCATTGATGTGTATACGTGTGGAGATCTTGACCCTAACATCGCTGCAGACTTTATTGCAGAATCGTTAGGAGCTCAAACGCGTGAGAATATCGAAATTCCTCGCGGTATGGGTCCAGTTCAAGTTAAACAAGCTCAAGTGCTTTAATAACAGAATGATCTTAAGCAATCCAGAGGTGTATTGAATACACCTCTTTTTATTTTGCTTAAATTTGCTTAAATACATTACCTTTAGTATCTCCCGTAAAAAAAAAATAGTACAATAAGGATACATGAAAAATAACGGAGGAAAGAGGATGTCTATTTTCAGGCAGCTTGCCAGCCGCTATAAAAAGCAGTGTGAAACAAATGAAAACCACTCTGATCCAGAGCTCACTACAAGATATTATAGAACCAATACAGCTCAAATGCTGCAGACGATTGAAGAATTATTCAAAGCAGACCAAAATGTAAACATTCTCAGCATTTCCAAAGAACACGGAGAGATTGCAGCAGAAATTAAGAAAGATAAATCTTGTTTTGCCATTGTCACAGTCGTAACTGTCAGGCCTTTCGAAACGGCTGTAGATATCAATATCTCAACTGAGCAATCCTCTCCGGCAGGTGTACACCCAATACTTAAAAGAGAAGTTCTTTCCATTTATGAAAAGGTGAATAAACGGCATGATTTTCTCGGTTCTGCAAGAAACGCAGATAAATAGTTGTACTTGTACTGACAACTCCTTTTTTATAAGATAAGAGTAACAAATAAAATACGGTAATTGGTCTAAAGCCAGCAAAATTACTTATTTATCGCTGTCTAACGGGCAGTAACCCCCCACTTCAAGCCTCAAGGGAATCGAAGGAGGGTAAGCGGGGGAAAACTGCCCGTAAAGGCCCGATAGAAGAACAAAGCCTAAGAACGCCACGTCCTGTGGCAACGTCTTTGTGAACCACTTCCTGTTGGCCTCAACTAACAATCAGCGGGGGACCCCCTGATTGAAGTTTCACTTTATAAAAGAATTCGGAGCTGATTGTATGAGATGCCCTTCATGCCAAAACAATAATACCCGTGTTCTCGATTCCCGTCCTGTTGATGACAGCAGGTCCATTCGGCGCAGAAGGGAATGCGAGAAATGCGGATACCGGTTTACGACTTTTGAAAAAGTGGAAGAAATTCCTTTAATCGTTGTGAAAAAAGAAGGCACCAGAGAGGAATTCAGCCGGGAAAAAATACTGAGAGGCCTTATTAAAGCATGTGAAAAGAGGCCGGTTGCCCTAAAGGATCTGGAGGAAATTACTTTTGATGTGGAAAAAGAGCTCCGCAGCAACGGTGTCTCCGAAATAAAAAGCGATGAAATTGGCGAAATGGTTATGGACAGGCTCGCAAATGTGGATGATGTGGCATATGTTCGTTTCGCATCTGTATACAGGCAATTTAAAGATATTAATGTTTTTATCGATGAACTCAAAGAATTAATCAAAAAAGAACAATCTTAAATCAGGTCAGTTGCTGCTGTCCCTGATTTCTAATGAAATAGTCTAATGGGCTGAAGGATTTCTTTGGCTCTTTTTTTACGGTATATGCTTTTGATATTAATCAGAGTAATAAATATTCTTAATAGAAAAAGGTGAACACCATGGCCCAGCATTGGCAGGAGATGCTCCCCATTGATCGATATACAGTAGCAGCCAGCGGGCTTTTGCATGATTATGACCGAAAAGTGCTGACTCTGTTATATCAGCCGCTCATTGGCTCTGTGTGCTTCAGTTTATATATGACATTATGGGCGGAACTTGAAGAAAACCGGCTATGGGCATCTTCTAATTCACACCATAGTTTAATGAATTTCATGGGCATGGGGCTTAAGGATATATATGAAGCCCGCCTCAAGCTAGAAGGGATAGGACTTTTAAAGGTATACGTAAATAAAGATGAAGAGACAAGGTCATTTATTTATGAACTTCTCCCCCCGCTGACACCTGAACAATTTTTCCTTGATGGCATGCTCAATATTTATCTTTATAAGAAATTGGGCAGAAACCAATTTATGAGGCTGAAACGCTTCTTCTCAGACCAGAAGGTAAAGACAGCCACAGGATATGAGGAAGTTACAAAGGCTTTTCAGGATGTATTTAAATCAGGACACCCTGGTTCTTTTGAGGTTGACGATGAAGTGGTGCAGCTGATGAATGAATCAGAGACAGAAGGGTATATTGGAAGGCAGGAACAGGAAGGCATTCAAATCGGGAATGAAGATTTTAATTTTGAACTGCTTCAGGCAGGGCTGAATGAATCACTAGTACCGAAAAAGGCCATCACAGTTAAAGTAAAGGAATCCATCAGCAATCTTGCCTTTTTGTACGGAATTGACCCTATTCAAATGAAAAATATCGTCATCAGCGCTGTAAATGAAGATGATGAGATAAACATTGATGAGTTGAGAAAATCTGCACGGGACTGGTATCAATTCCAGAACCAGGACCAGCTGCCATCCCTGATTGACAGGGTTCAGCCTGCCATCCATCAGTCTCATAAAAAACAGCCTGAAACACAGGAAGAAGAGTTGATCCGTTATTTGGAAATCACCTCACCAAGGCAGCTGTTAAAAGATATATCAGGAGGGGCAGATCCATCAAAAGGCGACCTGCAGATCATTGAAGATGTCATGTTTCAGCAAAAGCTTTTGCCAGGGGTAATTAATGTGCTGATTCAATATGTTATGCTCAAAACAGATATGAAATTGACCAAAGGCTACGTAGAAAAAATAGCTGGTCACTGGGCTAGAAAGAAAATTAAAACACCCAAGGCAGCTATTGATTTAGCTAAGAAAGAACACCGGCAATACCTGGATTGGGCGGAAGGAAAGAAAACAGCCAGCACAACTGGAAACAAAAAGAAGCCGATCAGGACAGAAATGCTTCCGGACTGGTTTGATGAAAAAAGCAGTGCATCCGCCAAAAAGACAGAGCCTCAGCAGCAAGTAAGCGAAAAGGATCAGTATGAGCTGGAAATGAAAAAAAAGGAGCTTCATGAAAAATTAAAAAAACTGCGTTCACAGGAGGTGACTGATTGATGGAGAAAATTAATGAAACATTAAGGCGCCTTGCGGGCAATGAAGGTTTTCAAAAAAGGTATGAAATGATGAGGAATCAAACGCTTAATCACCCTGAAGTGAAGGCTTTTATCCAAACTCATCGGGATGAATTGACATCTGAGATGGTTGAAAAGAGCCTTAGCAAACTCTTTGAGTATACACAGCAGAGCAAGGAATGCAATAAATGTCCGAGCTTGGAGGGCTGTGTGAATTTTATGCAGGGCTATCATCCGGAACTTGTAATTCAAAGAGGATCGGTCGATTTGAAATATGATAAGTGCCCTCGAAAGGTCATGCACGATGAGAAGCGGAGAAATGAAAAATTAATTCAGAGCTTATATGTACCATCGGATATCCTTCATGCCACTTTTGATTCCATATATGATGATGACGATCGCATTGAGGCTGTTGATAAGGCGGCATCTTTTGTCATGGACTACCAGCCGGGATCCAAGGGAAAGGGAATTTATTTTTATGGGAAATTCGGTGTAGGCAAATCTTATTTGCTTGGTGCTATTGCCAATAAGCTTGCAAGCCAGAAAGTATCCTCCATGATTGTCTACGTTCCCGAACTATTCAGGGAATTGAAGAATTCAATTGGAGATCAAACTTTGAACAGCAAGATTGAAACCATTAAAAAAGCACCTGTTTTAATGTTCGATGACATTGGTGCCGAAACCATGTCCAGCTGGACAAGGGATGAGATATTAGGGCCAATTCTGCAGTTCCGCATGCAGGAAAGCCTGCCAACCTTCTTTACTTCCAATTTCGATCTGCAGGGTCTCGAACATCATCTCTCCTACAGCCAGCGCGGCGAGGAGGAGAAAATGAAGGCAAGGAGAATCATGGAGCGTATTAAATACCTTGCTGAACCAGTGCTTGTAGAAGGACCGAACAGAAGAGTATAACCTGAAAGCTGCCGATAAAGTGTCCGGCAGCTTTTATTATTCAATTTACAATAGTTTAATGCACTAAAAGGCTAATCCCGCTTCTAACTTGGCCAAGTCCGCCATATACATAGAACAGAGATTTGTATAAAGGGGGGATTTGGTTGATCGAAATCATTTTCCAAAGCAGCACGGATGCGAGGAATTTTTATGAGCATCTTTATGAACAGCTGCAGTCTTTTTGTCAATGTGATAATAATATTCTTCATTTTGAAGATCAACATATAGTCAGAGTTTCTGCTGATAATAGCAGCGATGTCCTAAATACTGTTAAGGAAGTGTTTTTCCAATTTATAGTGAGCCAGAAGCAGGATGATTGGTTTAAACGGATACTGATGGAGCATTATTATTATGAGGACGAAGGCGAGCAGCAGCAGATTCTTGAAATCATTCACTCTATTTTGGAAGGAAGCCGGGAGGATCTTGCTGCGTTTGTCAGTGGCCTGGATGTAAAAGAAAGCTTGAAAAGTGCTATTGACCTGCTGTTCCAGAATAACATTTCCTTTTCTTTTGATTCTTTCGTAAAATTCCGGATGCGGCCGCTTATGAATGAAATGACCAAATACGTTGAAGTTTCCATCGATGAATATAAAATGGAGCAGGAATACCAGATGTTTATTCATACATTGAGAGATTTCCTGGCAGGAAAGGAGCCAAAGATTAATACGATCCATGTCCTGATGGGAGAAAGCGTTTATTTTTATGATGGGCAATTGTGCGAAATTAAACGTGGAGAGCTATTAAGAATGATTGACCGCAAGCTATTATCCAATCATCCTGTATACGTGGATTCCGTTACGATTGCTCCGCTGCTCTCAATCGCACCCTCAGCTATTTATCTGTACTCGGATGATTTCGACCAGCCGCTGGTCAGAACAATCCGCAATATTTTTGAAGAAAGACTTGAATTAAGATCTATTGAAGACTTTTATAAATATCAAAATGCCGATGATGAAAAATGTAAAAGATACCCTTGATTTTCCTGAAATAACAAACTATAATAACGTACATATTATAAAAATCGAGCACAAGTTGCGATGAGGATATGGGTATTCTAATACGGTTTAAAGAGAGGGAAGGCAAGGCTGAAACCTTCCTAACACGATTCGAATGCTTACCGCCTCTGAACTCCAGCCAGGAAATGGGCTGGCGGGAAAAGACCGTTATCTTACTACAGAGTCGTTTTTTTTCTAAGAGAACGAGAAGTAGGGTGGAACCGCGTGTTAAATACAACTCGTCCCTTTTTTAGGGACGGGTTTTTTTATTTTTTTAGTGTAAAACGCTATAGCATCTGATCCAGGTGTCTTGCGCTAACATAAAAAGGGAGGAAATATCATGTCAGAAGTTGTTAAAGTTTCGTTTCCGGATGGAGCTGTAAAGGAGTTTCCAAAGGGAACGACAACAGAAGATATTGCAGCTTCGATCAGCCCGGGCCTGAAGAAAAAGGCAATTGCCGGCAAGCTGGATGGAGAAATGTATGATCTTCGCCGTCCAATCGAAAAGGATGGAGCTGTTGAAATTGTAACACCGGACTCAAAAGATGCGCTGGAGGTTCTTCGCCACAGTACTGCCCATCTAATGGCGCAGGCAATCAAGCGTTTATATAAAAATGTAAAGCTTGGGGTAGGTCCTGTCATTGAAGGCGGATTTTATTATGACATCGATCTGGAAGAGTCACTTTCACCAGAGGACCTTCCTGTGATTGAAAAAGAAATGAAGAAAATTATTAATGAAAACCTTGACGTTGTCCGCAAGGAAGTCAGCCGTAATGAGGCGGTTCAGATGTACAAGGAAATTGGTGATGAATACAAGCTTGAACTGATTGAAGCCATTCCTGAAGATGAAACAGTGACAATCTATGAGCAGGGTGAGTTCTTTGATCTCTGCCGCGGAGTCCACGTTCCATCAACTGGAAAACTTAAAGAGTTCAAACTTTTAAGCATTGCTGGCGCCTACTGGAGAGGCGACAGTGATAATAAGATGCTTCAGCGCATTTATGGAACAGCTTTCTTCAAGAAAGAAGACCTGGCTGAGCATTTGCGTCTCCTTGAGGAAGCGAAAGAGCGTGACCACCGTAAAATCGGCAAAGAGCTTAACTTGTTCATGAATTCGCAAAAAGTCGGACAGGGCTTGCCGATGTGGCTTCCGAAAGGGGCAACAATCCGCCGCAATATTGAGCGCTATATCGTTGATAAAGAAGAAAGACTGGGCTATGACCATGTATATACTCCGATCATGGGGAGTGTAGATCTTTATAAAACATCTGGTCACTGGGATCATTATCAGGAAGACATGTTCCCTGTAATGGAAATGGATAACGAACAGCTTGTTCTTCGTCCAATGAATTGCCCGCATCATATGATGATCTATAAGAATGGCATCCACAGCTATCGTGAACTGCCAATCCGTATTGCTGAGCTTGGAACTATGCACCGCTATGAAATGTCAGGAGCACTATCCGGCCTTCAGCGTGTACGCGGCATGACTCTGAACGATGCTCATATCTTTGTTCGCCCTGACCAGATAAAGGAAGAGTTTAAGCGTGTAGTACATCTGGTGCTTGAAGTGTATAAAGACTTCGATATCAATGACTACTCATTCCGTCTTTCCTACAGAGATCCACAGGATACTGAAAAGTACTTTGATGATGACGAAATGTGGGAAAAAGCACAGGCCATGCTTAAAGAAGCCATGGATGAAATCGGTCTTGATTATTTTGAGGCAGAAGGCGAAGCAGCCTTCTACGGTCCGAAATTGGATGTTCAAGTTAAAACTGCGCTTGGCAAGGATGAGACATTATCTACTGTCCAGCTGGACTTCTTGCTTCCTGAACGTTTTGACCTGACTTATGTAGGTGAAGATGGAAAGCCTCATCGTCCGGTCGTTATCCACCGCGGTGTCGTTTCCACTATGGAACGTTTTGTGGCATTCCTGATTGAAGAGTATAAGGGAGCGTTTCCAACTTGGCTTGCCCCCGTTCAAGTTCAGGTCATTCCGGTTTCTCCTGATATTCACTTTGATTATGCCAAGCAGGTCCAGGAGCATCTTCAGGCAGAGGGCTTCCGTGTAGAGCTGGATGACCGCAATGAAAAAATCGGATATAAAATCCGTGAAGCGCAAATGCAAAAAACTCCATACATGCTTGTTGTTGGAGACAATGAAGTAGCTGAAAAAGCTGTAAATGTCCGCAAATATGGAGAGCAAAAATCAGAAACGGTTTCATTTGAAAACTTCATCTCAGCACTAAAAGCTGAAGTTAAACGATAATCATTAAAAAAGGGCTGCATGAGCTGCAGCTCTTTTTTTGTGAAGTCTTCGTGACAACCCTCAGAATTTGAAATACCCAAATCAGCTGCTGCAAACCAGAAAGTTGGCATTAAATTCATTTTGAAAAAATGTTAAAATCATATTGCCAAAAGCGAATAATTTTGTTATGCTTTTCTTCGTTGTGATAAAAGTTATTCGTTTGACACGAAATCATACTTTGTGATATAGTAGCTAAGGTAAATTGAATACAGTTTGAGGAAAAGAAGAAGCACCCGCTTCTCACCTGATTGACGCAAAGTGCAGTTGGCAGGTTTTACGTGAACATTTTGTGTTTATATACGTAAGTGTGGGTGTTTTCATCCGCACTTTTTTATTTGGTTAAAAACAGCTCAGCTTCCTCTCCGGAAGAGAAATGTTGCATAACTTGCGATTCAGCTTTGGTCCGGTGCAGCTGGCAGCTGTAAAGCTGTCTGCTTCAGCAGGCGCTTGCGCTTTTCTTGACCCAAACGTTGTGTTCGCATTAAACCTTGGAGGTGTCTAGCTATTAGCAAAGATATGTTGTTAAACGAGGGCATTCGCGCCCGCGAAGTCCGTCTTATTGACCAAAACGGCGAGCAGTTAGGTATTAAATCAAAATTCGACGCACTTGAAATTGCTTCTCGTGCCAATCTTGATCTTGTTCTGGTTGCACCGAATGCGAAACCTCCGGTAGCCCGTATCATGGACTACGGAAAGTTCAAATTCGAGCAGCAGAAGAAAGACAAGGAAGCTCGCAAAAACCAGAAGATTATTAGTATTAAAGAAGTTCGTCTTAGCCCGACTATTGAAGAGCATGACTTTAATACAAAGCTTCGCAATGCTATTAAATTCCTTGAAAAAGGCGATAAAGTAAAAGCATCGATCCGATTTAAAGGTCGTGCCATTACGCATAAGGAAATTGGCCAGCGTGTTTTAATCCGATTTGCACAGGCATGCAATGAAGTTGCAGCAGTGGAATCTCATCCAAAAATGGATGGCCGAAGCATGTTTATGGTCTTAGCACCGAAAAACGACAAGTAAGAGGAGGAATTCCCAATGCCAAAAATGAAAACTCACCGCGGCGCTGCTAAGCGTTTCAAAAGAACAGGTTCTGGTAAACTGAAGCGTTCTCATGCTTACAGAAGCCATATGTTCGCTAACAAATCTCAAAAGCAAAAGCGTAAGCTTCGCAAAGGAACTCTTGTTTCTTCAGGCGATTACAAGCGCATCCGTAACTTACTAGTAAATCTTAAGTAATATCTCGAAATTAGGAGGGAAATAATATGCCACGTGTAAAAGGCGGTACTGTTACTCGCAAACGTCGTAAAAAAGTTCTTAAATTAGCTAAAGGTTATTTCGGTTCAAAACATACATTATATAAAGTTGCTAACCAGCAGGTTATGAAATCCCTAATGTATGCATACCGCGACCGTCGCCAGAAAAAGCGCGACTTCCGCAAACTTTGGGTTACTCGCATCAATGCAGCAGCTCGCATGAACGGTCTTTCTTACAGCCGTTTAATGCATGGTTTAAAGCTTGCTGGCATCGAAGTTAACCGCAAAATGCTTGCTGAATTAGCAATCGCTGACGAAAAAGCATTTGCTGAATTAGCATCAGTTGCAAAGCAGCAGCTTAGCAAGTAATAATTATTCATAAAATAGCCATTCCCTTAAATGTGGGAATGGCTTTTATTTTGCTTTAAATGGACAGAAGCTTTCGTTTCATTTAAGCTCAATACAGACTTAATACATTTAAAGGAGAAAGCTCATGGTCAATACAATTGCTCTTATCTATCTGGTTATGAATGTGGCTGGTTTTTACCTGATGAAGCTTGATAAGGAGAAGGCGAAAAGGAATCAGTATCGAATCAGCGAAAAAACCCTCTGGATCACAGCCTTTTTGAGCGGGGCTGCCGGAATGACTCTTGGAATGAAGACCTTCAGGCATAAAACGAAGCATGTGCAGTTTAAATGGGGACTGCCTATTCTGGCGATGCTTGAAGCAGGCTTGCTTGTGTACCTGGTTATTCTCTTGTCATAAACAGTCAGGGCTATCCATAAGCTTTAGTGAACAGCAGGAAAGACATCGGGGAGAGGTGAAGGCATGAATGATCAATTGACTCTATTGTTTGCCATGGCAGAGACTGCTGGAATTCTTGCTCCCATTGCTTTTATCTTTTTTCATATCATCAGGCAGTTTCTATTCATTCCGGTACCGCTTGTCTGCATAACTGGCGGAGTTCTATTTGGAAGTTTTTTTGGTTCTGTTTTCTCCATTGCAGGACTGATGATCAGCAGTGTTCTTTTCTATTTCTTGATTACAAAAATGCCGAGGACACATCAAAAGCTTTCATTACTAAAAAAGCGGTGGTTCGGGGAATATCGGAATCTAACTGTCGGCCAGGTTGCGGTTTTAAGGCTCATCCCTTTTATTCATTACCATTTATTGAATTTTTGTCTTATGGAGAGACATAAGGGTTTTGACCAATATTTGAAAAATTCATGGACCACCAATTTGCCGTTGGCTGTTTTTTATACGGTTTTTGGTGAATTCATCAGCCGATTCACTTCTTCAATGATTATCCTGATTTTGCTTTCACTTTCTGTCTTAGTATTTGTGCTGAGGGAAAAGGTGACTGTTATCAAATGGAAGGAATTCTTTAAAGCAGCATAAAAAAACGTTCGGGGCTGCCGAACGTTTTTTTATAAATGGTCTTTAATTTCATCTTGTGGTGAAGCTGTTTTATGCATAAATTCCTTTACAGGGCTTTTCCAGTCAATTTTTGCAGTGGGGTATGCCTCGGTTATCTTTCTTTCTATAAATAGAAAGTCCTCCCTTACCATCCCTTTAAGGGCCGATGTATTATGCGGCCAGATGAAAATGGAGACCACATCAAAAGCATTGTCCGTGGTTCCCAGATATTTTTCGCCTTCAAATAAAACCCCTTTATACGTAATCAGGAAGTTCTTCCTGACATTTTCCTGGTCATCCCAAAAATAATATCGTTTCTGTTCGTGTGCAAGCTCGAGCTTTCTCTTAGAATTCAGCAGATATTTTACCGCGGTGTATATAAGAAACAGAATCAGAGCAAACAATAGCATACGCAGGAGCCACATATTAACCAGCCCTCCATTATTATTTTCCTTTCTTTACGGATAAGATTAAAAAAAGTTTCAACTTTTTTGCGATTTGTTATAATTTTTTTGATGGGCAAGGATATGAATATTAATCATTTATTTCTTATAGGATGGTGGAAAATGAATTATCAGCTATTATTTCAAATGCAAAAAGGGCTGGACAGCCATATAGAATCGAACCATGGTTTAGAGGAAGAAGATTTATTTGAACGTAAAGTGCTTGCGCTGCTGGTTGAATTGGGAGAGCTTGCAAATGAGACAAGATGCTTCAAGTTTTGGAGCCTTAAGCCATCCTCTCCTCAGGAAACAGTATTGGAAGAGTTTGTAGACGGTATACATTTCATTTTATCACTTGGAATTGAATCCGGATTTGACACTGAAAAGGAATATGCTGTTCCTTTGGAAAAGGCAGAGTCAGTTAATGGCCAGTTTTTGTCTGTCTATGATGGAATCGGACAGTTTCGGACAAGCCGTTCCCTAGCAGATTATAAAAGGCTTATTGCTGCCTATTTACATCTAGGGAAAATGCTTGGTTTTAACTCTTCACATATAGAAAAAGCATATATAGATAAAAATGAAGTAAATTATAAAAGGCAGGATGAAGGATACTAATCCTGAAGGTCCGCCTGCAGCCTGAGTAAATATCCGTCTGATAATTCTTTATATTAAATCGCATGTTCTGTATAATAGGGTTGAATAAATATTAAGGGAGTCGAAATGATGGCTAAATTAGATGAAACGCTAACCATGCTTAAAGACTTAACGGATGCGAAAGGAATTCCGGGAAATGAGCGCGAACCGCGCGAGGTTATGAAAAAATACATAACAGCATATGCTGATGAAGTCACTACAGATGGATTGGGAAGCCTGATTGCTAAAAAAACCGGCAAAGAAGGCGGTCCTAAGATCATGGTAGCTGGCCACTTGGATGAAGTTGGATTTATGGTAACAAACATTGACGATAAAGGTTTCATCCGCTTCCAGACAGTTGGGGGCTGGTGGTCACAGGTTATGCTTGCACAGCGGGTGACGATTGTAACGTCCAAGGGAGATGTCACTGGGGTAATTGGTTCAAAGCCGCCGCATATCTTGTCCCCGGAAGCGCGCAAAAAGCCTGTTGAAATTAAAGATATGTTCATTGATATTGGTGCTTCAAGCCGTGAAGAAGTGAAAGAGTGGGGAGTAAAACCTGGTGACATGGTGGTTCCTTATTTTGAGTTTACGGTTATGAAAAATGAAAAGATGCTTTTGGCAAAGGCTTGGGATAACCGCATTGGCTGCGCTATTGCCATTGATGTGCTTAAGCAATTGAAAGATGCTGATCATCCAAATGAAGTATATGGTGTAGGAACGGTACAAGAAGAGGTTGGACTTCGCGGAGCCCGCACTTCTGCGCAAAAAATCGAGCCGGATATCGCATTTGGTGTAGATGTGGGAATCGCAGGGGACACACCAGGGATTTCTGAAAAAGAAGCCATGAGCAAAATGGGCAAAGGTCCGCAAATCATCCTTTATGATGCATCAATGGTCTCGCACAAAGGCCTTCGTGATCTAGTAACAGACACTGCGGATGAACTGAATATCCCTTATCAGTTTGATGCCATCGCTGGCGGCGGAACAGATTCAGGAGCCATTCATGTTACTCATAATGGAGTTCCATCACTTTCCATCACCATTGCAACTCGCTATATCCATTCCCATGCAGCAATGCTTCACCGCGATGACTATGAAAATGCCGTTAAGCTTATTGCTGAAGTGATTAAGAAGCTTGACCGGGAAACAGTTGATCAAATTACTTTTGAATAATAGAAAAAACTCCGGGGCTAATACCGGAGTTTTTCTACTTTATTTTAGGCCGCTCTCCAATGTGTGTAGCATTTCCTGTTTATCTTCCTCTGAAGAGTTTTTCCAGATTACTTCAAACAATACACCTAATCCAGGCAGCATTTTTTCTTCCCCATTTTGAATGGCATCTACGATCGTATCTTTAAGTTCGTCTTGAGAGTTTCCTGAAACATTGTGTAAAATGGCATTGCGCAGGTTTAAATTCACCTTGATGCACTCCTTCCAGATTTAATTCGTTATTATCTTCTCTAATTTCGCTTTTATTATGTATTTCAAATAGGCTATAATGAAAAAACTGTATAAAGAAATTCCGGTTGTGCGGGATTTTCTATAAAAGGAGAGACCGTGTTGAAGCATATACAATCTGCAAAAAATCCAAAAATTAAAGAATGGAAGAAACTTTTGACTAAAAAAGAGCGGGACAAAACAGAAACCTTTTTGGTTGAAGGCTTTCATTTAGTGGAAGAAGCACTCAAAGCCAATCAAATAGCTGAAATAATCATTAGTGAAAATAAAGACATGCCTCCCGGATGGGATTATGGGGACATCCCTGTAACAATGGTTACAGATGAAATCATCGGGCAGCTGGCGGATACGGAAACGCCGCAGGGAATCTTTGCTGTCTGCAGTCAGGAACCCTCCACTGAGGAAGTAAAGGGAAAACGGTTTTTATTAATAGATGCCGTCCAGGATCCCGGAAATCTGGGTACGTTGATAAGGACGGCTGATGCTGCTGGTATCGATGCCATTATTGTGGGTGAAGGCAGCGTTGACGCATATAACCCAAAGGTGCTTCGCTCTGCACAGGGCAGTCACTTCCATTTGCCGGTGTTAAGAGGGAATTTGTCTGACTGGATCGGGAGACTGACAGAAAGGAAAGTCCCTGTCTATGGAACCGCTCTGGAAAATGCCCAGGAATACACGAAGTATGAGTCCTCTGATTCCTTTGCACTGCTTGTTGGAAATGAAGGAAATGGTGTTAATAAAGAGCTGCTGGCTAATACAGCAGCAAACCTTTATATACCGATATTCGGGAAAAGCGAATCACTTAATGTGGCGGTGGCTGCCGGAATTCTTCTTTATCATTTAAGAAAATAGAAAAAGGGCGGCAATTTTTTGAAAACCGTTTGAAACAGCCTCAAGAATGTAATATAATTAACAGCAAAATTATAATAACAAAACGATGACGGAGACCAGTACCTTGCAGTCAGCCTTTTCAGGGAGAAAATGCCTAAGACTGAAAGCATTTTTACAGGAAATGCAAGGGAACATTCACCTCCTGAGTTGGCATCGGGACCATTGAAAAGTATTGTTGGCGCTCTGCTGAGTTGTCCAGCTGAAGCGGCTGAACGAGCCTCTTCCGCTTTTCCGTGTAAAGATGTACCGGCATAAGCCGTTATCCCAATGAAGTGAACACGTGCATGAAGTACATATATGTGTTAAAAAGGGTGGTACCGCGAAACCTCGTCCCTTTATGGGGATAGAGGTTTTTTATTTTGGCCAAAAAAGTAAAAGAATTAATTTCAAGGAGGATTTTTAGATGCAAGAGCGTTTAAAGGAACTGCAAACTGAAGCGTTGGAAAAAATCAGCACTGCTGCTGATTTAAAAGAATTAAATGACATCCGTGTATCTTACCTGGGCAAAAAGGGCCCAATAACAGAAGTTCTTAAAGGAATGGGGAAACTGTCTGCGGAAGAGCGCCCTAAAATGGGAGCACTGGCAAATGAAGTGAGAGACAGCATTTCTGCGGGAATTGAAGAAAAGCAGAAGCATCTTGAGGAAGCGGCAGTACTGGAAAAGCTGTCTGCTGAAAAGATAGATGTTACTCTTCCTGGACGTCCTGTCAAATCAGGAAACCATCATCCGCTGACACGCATTATCGAAGAAATTGAAGATTTGTTCATTGGAATGGGCTATACAGTGGCTGAGGGTCCTGAAGTTGAAAAGGACTACTATAATTTTGAAGCCTTGAATCTTCCTAAAGGCCACCCTGCCCGCGATATGCAGGATTCCTTCTATATTACAGAAGAGATTCTTCTGCGCACCCATACTTCACCGGTACAGGCTAGAACAATGGAGAAGCATGAAGGCAAAGGGCCGGTTAAAATCATCTGCCCGGGTAAAGTGTATCGCCGTGATAATGATGACGCAACACACTCTCACCAGTTCATGCAAATTGAAGGACTTGTTGTGGATGAAAACATCCGAATGACCGATTTGAAAGGAACACTGGAAGTGTTTGCGAAGAAAATGTTCGGAGATGACAGGGAAATCCGTCTTCGCCCAAGTTTCTTCCCATTTACAGAGCCATCTGTGGAAATGGATATTTCCTGTAAAATCTGCGGCGGAAAAGGATGCAGCGTATGTAAAGGCACTGGCTGGATTGAAATTCTTGGCGCCGGAATGGTTCATCCCAATGTTCTTGAGATGGCAGGCTTCGATTCTAAGAAATACACAGGCTTTGCATTCGGAATGGGTCCTGAGCGAATCGCCATGCTGAAGTATGGTGTGGATGATATTCGCCACTTCTATACAAATGATGTTCGTTTCTTAAAGCAATTTTCAATTCATGAGTAATTAGAAAAGCGGAGGCGGCTGTACCAGGAGCCGGAGCTGGACAATAAAAGAGGAGGATCATAAATGTTCGTTTCATATAAATGGCTGCAGGAATATGTTGATTTATCAGGCGTTACACCTGCAGAGCTTGCAGAAAAGATTACAAAAAGCGGGATTGAAGTTGAAGGCATAGAGGTTTTGAATGAAGGCATCAAAGGTGTTGTTGTAGGGCATGTCCTTGAAAGAGAACAGCACCCAAATGCTGATAAACTGAATAAATGCTTAGTTAATACAGGAGCTGGTGAGCCTGTACAAATCATATGCGGTGCCCCAAATGTGGATAAGGGACAGAAAGTGGCCGTGGCTACAGTAGGAGCTGTTCTTCCAGGCAATTTTAAAATTAAGCGCGCTAAGCTCCGCGGCGAAGAATCAAATGGAATGATCTGTTCGCTTCAAGAACTGGGCATTGAGAGTAAGCTGATTGCAAAGGAATATTCTGAAGGCATTTATGTTTTCCCTAATGATACAGAAGTTGGCCAGGATGCTCTTGAGCAGCTAAATCGTGACGACCAGATTCTTGAGCTTGGATTGACTCCGAACCGATCTGACTGCTTAAGCATGCTGGGTGTTGCCTATGAAGTAGCAGCTATTTTAGGAAGAGATGTAAAGCTTCCTGAGCCGCATGCTGAGACTTCTTCTGAAAAGGCGTCTGATTACATTGAAATTCAGGTGGAAGCAAAAGAAGATAATCCTCTTTATGTGGCGAAAGTGGTGAAAAATGTAAAAATCGGTCCATCTCCTGTATGGATGCAGGCTCGTTTAATGGGGGCGGGCATTCGCCCTCACAATAACGTGGTGGACATCACAAACTACATTCTGCTTGAATACGGCCAGCCGCTCCATGCTTTTGATTATGACCGGCTGGGATCAAAGCAAATCCTTGTCCGCAAAGCAAGCGATGGCGAAGTAATTGTTACGCTTGATGATGCGAAGCGTGAGTTAACCTCAGACCATCTTTTAATAACAAACGGGACAGAACCAATTGCACTTGCCGGCGTCATGGGAGGGGCAAATTCTGAAGTACAGACTGACACTAAAAATGTACTTATTGAATCAGCTTATTTTAAAGGGGCAACGGTTAGAAAAGCTTCAAAAGACCATGGCTTAAGAAGCGAAGCAAGTGCCCGCTTTGAAAAAGGTGTGGATCCAAACAGAGTTAGAGCTGCTGCAGATAGAGCTGTTCAATTGCTTGCACAATATGCGGGCGGGGAAGTGCTTGAGGGTTCTGCAGAAGCAGATGCACTCCAAGTGGAACCTGCTGTGGTGTCTGTAACGCTTGAAAAAATCAATCGTGTCCTTGGCACGAAGTTATCCATGAAAGAAGTAGAGGATATATTTGCCCGTCTTCAATTTGAAACAAATACTGATAATGATACGATTACTGTTACAGTTCCAACACGCAGAGGCGACATTACGATTGAAGAAGACCTTATTGAAGAAGTTGGCCGTTTATTTGGCTACGATAATCTGGCTTCGACTTTACCGGTTGGATCGTCTACCCCAGGGCATCTTACTGAATACCAGAATAAACGCAGATTAGTCCGCCGTTACCTTGAAGGTGCTGGACTTTACCAGGCAGTGACTTATTCATTAACAAATGAAGCAAAAGCGGCTCAATATGCACTGGAAGCGTGCAAGCCTGTGCAGCTGGCAATGCCTATGAGTGAAGATCGCAGCCTGCTTCGATTAAGTATTGTTCCGCAGCTTCTGGAAGTATTAAAATATAACTCTGCACGCCAGAACGACAGCCTGGCTGTTTATGAAACAGGAGCGGTGTTCCTCTCCAATGGAGAAGAGGATCTGCCTGAAGAGCGTGAGCACCTTGCTGGAGCGGTTACTGGCTTATGGCACAGCCACCCATGGCAGGGAGAAAAGAAGCCTGTGGATTTTTACGCTGTAAAAGGAATTCTTGAGGGCTTATTTGATAAGCTGGGACTATCCGATAATGCTGAATTCCGTCAGGCACAAAAGGAAGGGATGCACCCTGGAAGAACAGCAGAAGTATTGCTTTCCGGTAAATCAGTGGGATTTGTCGGCCAAATACATCCAACTGTGGAAAAAGAGCTTGATTTGAAAGAAACATATGCGTTTGAGCTTTCCTTAAAGGCGATCCTGGAAGAGGAAGTTTCACCTTTGCAGTATGAAGCTATCCCGCGTTTCCCTTCCATCACAAGGGATATTGCCCTTGTAGCAGATAAGGGAACAGCAGCTGGCGAGCTTGAAGGAATCATTAAAGAAGCTGGCGGCAAGTTATTAAAAGACGTCCATGTTTTTGACCTGTACGAAGGCGAACGGATGGAGCCGGGCAAAAAATCAATTGCCTTCTCCCTCAAATACTTCGACCCTGAACGTACACTAACCGATGAAGATGTTACAAAAGCGCATGATAAAGTGCTGGATGCTGTGAAGGAAAAAGCCGGAGCAGTATTGAGAGGATAAAATAATGAGGAAGGCAGCCCTCGGGCTGCCTTTTCTTTATTTGGCCGTTAAAACAGCTCATTTGGCCGATAAACCTCTCATTTTTGCCGATAAATACTCAAAACTGGCCGATAAACCTCTGCTTTTGGTCGATAAATATATATTCCAAAGAGTTATGGTCCTCTTAAACAGGAAAAAAGCAGCCAATCTCCCTTAAATTGGCTGCTTCATTATCATTTATACTTACTGTTATAAAGATTCATCGCCTTTTCAGTATTCGCAAAGTGCAGTTTTACAAAGGAAGGCAATGCCTCACGCCCTTTTTCTCTGATCAGCCGGGCTGCTGCTTCATCAACCTTCGGACCGGCGCCTTTAGTGAGCCGGAAACCGGCCTTTGTGCTAAGGTTTTCAAAGTGGCGCACAAACGCATAGCGTGCCAGGATCGAGGCTGCTGCAACTGCGAGGTGGATACCTTCCGCTTTTGTGCTGAAAAGGACCCGTTCCCTCTGAATGGTCTGCTGGTTTTTCAAATAGTTGAAGTAAACCTCTTTCTTTGCAAACTGGTCAATCAAAATGGCCTCAGGCTTTTCAGGAGCAATTTTCCCTAAAACATGCCCGATTGCCTGATTATGCAGTAATGCTTTGATTTTCCCCTGGGACATCCCTGATTGCTGAAGCTTATTGTATTTTTCATTATGGAGGGTTAACAGGCTGTGAGGAACGATATCTTTAATCTGTTTTGCAATTTCAAAGATTTTTTCATCTCCCAGATTTTTGGAGTCCTTAACTCCAAGCTCCTTCAGTAAAGGGATTTGCTCTTTTTTTACGTAAGCTCCAACAACCGTGATGGGACCAAAATAATCACCGGTACCCACTTCGTCTGATCCTATGACAGAAAGGGAACTGATATTTTCCGGCAAGCTGGAAGCGGCCGGGCTGGTTTTTTTGTTTGGCTGTGCACTGCGTGCGGTATCTCCCCATTTTTTTGCCTCTGTTTCACTCCCGCTGCCCTGAAAGAGGACTTTCCCTGATTTATAGGCAGTGATCGAACATCCTGGCACCTTTGCAGCAAATACGCTTCCAGGAGGCTGCTTATCATTTAGGCTGCCTGAATAATAGGCTTTCATTTCTGAGATTTCATTTGCTTTTTTTAAAAGTACTACTTGGCTCATATTAATTCTCCTCATCTTTGTTAACTGATTGAATCTGCTGCTTTTTGTTGGTAAAAGCACAAAGATTCCGCTTAATTTTGAACTTGGATAATTGTCTAGCGAAAGCAGCCTGCCCCCTCGAGGTCACAACTTGTCAGGGGTGGGCAAGGCGCTTCCGCTTTTCGTAAGAACTGAGCTCTTTTGACATGCTTTGACTTCCCACCAATATACGTTCATGTTATGATATTGATTAGGATTCTTTAAAGAAGGAGGGCATGGACGTTGTCAGAGATACAAAGAAATCGCACAAGTGTAGATATTTATGGACAGCAATATGTAATAGTAGGCTCCGAGAGCTCCAGCCATGTTCGCCTTGTCGCTTCGCTGGTTGACGATAAAATGCGTGAGATCAGTTCGAAGAATCCTTCACTCGACATTAGTAAGTTAGCCGTGCTGACTGCAGTCAATGCTGTTAATGATTATATAAAGCTAACAGACCGTCTGGAACGGCTGGAAAACGAATTAAATAGAGTAAAGGACGGAAAGTAGTATGCTGGATCTTGCAATTATCATTATTTTGGTTTTTGGCTTTTTTATAGGCTTGAAAAGAGGATTTATCCTCCAATTAATTCATTTGACTGGATTTATTATTGCTTTCATTGTAGCCCGTATGTATTACGGCGAGCTAGCACCTAAGCTGACCTTATGGGTGCCATATCCCAGTTTTAGCAGTGACTCGGCGATTCAGATGTTATTTGAGAATGCAGATCTTGAAGATGCTTACTATCGCGCCATCGCATTTGTCGTGATTTTTTTTGCGGTAAGAATATTACTGCAGATTATCGGAAGCATGCTTGATTTTGTTGCCCATCTTCCTGTTTTAAAACAGCTGAATGTTTGGGCTGGCGGCATTCTCGGATTTATCGAAGTCTATCTTATCATGTTTATTCTATTATACATAGCCGCACTGGTTCCAATAGAAGTGCTGCAGGGGCCGATCAATAATTCCTTTATGGCAGAATTAATGGTTAAGAATACGCCTGTTCTCTCTAACCAGCTCAAAGAAATGTGGGTTGAATATATGGCTGCGTAACTTCTCTATTTCTAGAGGAGTTTTCTTTTTGAAAGGCTGTTAATATAAGTTTTGTGGATTTAAACCTACAATCTAGCTAAATCCGCTGAGCTGGTTGGAGCGGAGGACGCTTGATCCTCGAAAATGCGTTCGCATTTTCTTCGTGCGGTGTTGCTCAGGGAGGTTATTCAATGTCCTGCGGGAGGAGAGGGAGCGGAAGACCCCACAGGCGAAGCCGAGGAGCTCTGTGCCTCCCCGCGGAAAGCAAGTGTCCGCAGTGGAAACCAACGGGCAATATAAAAGGTAAAACATCACTTATTAAGTAAGAGGCTTTAGAGATAGCCAAGATTTGAAGTTCCAACGCAAAATAAGAGATAATACGGATACGAATACAGTTACGGGCAGGTGGTTTCCATGAGTATAAATAAAAAAGATGTTGTCAGGCTTTTAGAAACAATCGCTGTTTATATGGAGTTAAAAGGAGAAAACCCTTTCAAAACAGCTGCCTTCCGAAAAGCGGCACTGGCACTTGAATCCAATGATGAAAGCTTGACAGAAATAAAAGACTTTACAAAGTTATCCGGCATCGGGAAAGGAACCGCTGCTGTTATTGAGGAGTACATAAAAGAAGGAAAGTCTTCTGTTCTGAATGAACTAAAAGAAGAAGTGCCTTCCGGATTAATTCCTCTGCTTCAGCTTCCAGGACTGGGCGGCAAGAAAATTGCCAAGCTATATAAAGAACTTGGCGTCGAAAATGCCGGAGACCTTGAGGATGCGTGCCGTAATAAGAAGGTCCGCGGCCTTGCAGGATTTGGGGAAAAATCGGAAGAAAAGATACTCGCTGCCCTTGAAAATGCAGGAACCAGACCGGAACGGCTGCCGCTTGCATTTATGCTGCCTATAGCAGAAGGCATAGAAGCCGCTCTGGGGGAAATGAAGGATATAGAAAAATACTCAAGGGCAGGAAGCTTAAGGAGAATGAGGGAAACAATCAAAGACCTAGACTTTATTATAGCTACAGACAAACCTGCTTCTGTCAAAGAGCAGTTATTAAGTTTATCCGGGATCAAAGAAGTGATAGCCGCAGGAAATACAAAGGTTTCCGTTGTTTTTGAACATTCCTATGATATATCGGCTGATTTCCGTTTAGTTGAGCCGCATGAATTTGCCACAACACTCCATCATTTTACTGGATCGAAGGACCATAATGTCAGAATGAGGCAGCTTGCAAAAGAGCGCGGGGAAAAAATCAGTGAATACGGAGTTGAAAACACAGAAACAGGTGAAATCCTTACTTTTAAAGATGAAGAGGAATTTTACGCCCATTTCGGACTTCCAATCTTCCCGCCTGAAATTAGAGAAGATGGGAAAGAAGTGGATGAATATACGCAAGACATGGAATTAATATCTCTTGAAGATATTAAGGGTGACCTTCATATGCACTCAACCTGGAGTGATGGCGCCTATTCCATTGAGGAAATGATTGAAGCTTGCAGGGCCCGCGGCTATAAATATATGGCTATAACAGACCATTCTCAGTACTTGAAGGTGGCGAACGGTTTGACTGCTGAAAGACTTCGCAGTCAAAAAGAAGAAATAAAGCGGCTTAATGAGCAATTCGATGATTTCACGATACTATCAGGGGTGGAAATGGATATTCTGCCCGACGGATCGCTTGATTATGATGATGAACTTCTCGAAGAAATGGACATTGTCATTGCTTCCATTCATTCTTCTTTTTCACAGCCGAAGGAAAAAATCATGGCTCGCTTGAAATCGGCGCTGCATAATGCCCATGTCGACATTATTGCCCACCCTACGGGAAGATTGATCGGCCGCAGGGAAGGCTATGAAGTAGACATGGAAATGCTCATCGAGCTTGCAAAGGAAACAAATACAGCCCTTGAGCTGAATGCAAATCCGAACCGGCTGGACCTTGCTTCTGAGCATATCAGACAAGCTCAGGAATCCGGTGTGAAAATAGTGATTAATACTGATGCACATAAAATAGACACTCTAAATCACATGGAAATCGGCGTTTCTGCGGCAAAGAAGGGATGGATCAAGAAGGATTCCGTTCTAAATGCCATGGAAACAGAAGATTTGCTCAAATTTCTAAAAGAACGGCAGTAGGAAATTGGGCATGAAAGGGGAAAATCCTCATGCAAGAAAGAGTATTGAAGATACTTGAGTTCACTAAAGTGAAGGAACAGCTGCTAGAACATGTTTCTTCATCCTTGGGAAGAAAAAAGGCCTTAAATATTCTTCCTTCAACTGACTATGAAGAAGTAATCCGCAGGCAGGAAGAAACAGATGAAGCCGTAACAGTGCTTAGAATTAAAGGGAATGTACCGCTTGGCGGCATTTTTGATATACGTCCTCATGTGAAGCGGGCGGTTATTGGCGGAATGCTTAGTCACCAGGAACTTAACCAGATATCCAGCACGATTCATGCAAGCAGGCAGATGAAAAGATTTATCGAGGAATTTGCCGACGAAGAAAGCAGCCTGCCGATCCTATTGGGATATACAGATAAAATTATCGTCCTGGCCGATTTGGAAACAGCTATCCGCAATGCGGTCGATGATAATGGGGAAGTTCTTGACAGTGCAAGCGAGACTCTCCGTTCCCTTCGAAATCAGCTCCGCACAAAAGAATCGCGCGTAAGGGAGCGGCTGGAGAGCATGATTCGGTCTTCCAGCGCACAAAAAATGCTTTCCGATGCGATTATTACAATCCGCAATGACAGATTTGTCATACCTGTAAAGCAGGAATACCGGGGGCATTATGGAGGCATTATCCATGACCAAAGTTCATCCGGCCAGACATTATTCATTGAGCCCGCGTCCATTGTCCAGCTGAACAATGAATTACAGGGCATCAGGGTAAAAGAACAGCAGGAGATCGAACGGATTCTAATAGTGCTCTCAGGACAGACCGCTGATAATAGCAGTGAACTGGAAACCATTGTAGATGTGCTTGGAGAAGTCGATTTTACGTTTGCAAAAGCCAGGTACAGTAAACGCATAAAAGCCTCCAAGCCAAAAATCAATAATGAAGGGAAAATTTCCTTATTTAAAGCCCGGCATCCGCTTATTCCTATGGATGAAGTAGTGGCAAATGATATTAAGCTCGGATCTGAATATTCTACCATTGTCATTACAGGACCAAATACCGGCGGTAAAACAGTTACATTAAAAACAGTAGGGCTTTGCACATTAATGGCTCAGGCCGGTCTGCAGATCCCTGCGCTTGATGGTTCTGAAACGGCTGTTTTCGGAAATGTTTATGCTGATATCGGAGATGAACAGTCAATTGAACAAAGTTTGAGCACCTTCTCTTCGCATATGGTTAATATTGTGGGAATTCTTGACCAGGTTGACTTCAATAGTCTGGTATTATTCGATGAACTTGGTGCAGGTACCGATCCGCAGGAAGGTGCTGCCCTGGCGATTTCTATTCTTGACGAAGTATACAAGCGGGGGGCAAGAGTTATCGCCACAACTCATTATCCTGAACTGAAGGCCTATGGCTATAACAGAGAAGGAGTTATCAACGCCAGTGTAGAATTTGATATTGAAACGCTAAGTCCAACCTATAAGCTGCTGATTGGGGTTCCGGGCCGAAGCAATGCCTTTGAAATATCAAAACGGCTTGGGCTTAATGATCAAGTGATTGATACCGCAAGATCCTATATCGGAGCAGATACAAATCAGGTTGAAAATATGATTGCATCACTAGAAGAAAGCCGCAGACAAGCAGAGGCTGACATGGAAGAAGCCAATGACTTTTTGAAAAGTGCAGAAAAACTTCATAAAGATCTGCAAAAGCAAATGGCTGAATTTTATGAGCAAAAAGATGCAATGCATGAGAAGGCAGCAGAGAAAGCCGGGAATATCGTTGAGAAAGCCAAGGCAGAAGCAGAAGAAATTATCCGTGACTTAAGAAAAATGCGCATGGAGAAACATGCTGAAGTAAAGGAACATGAGCTGATAGAAGCAAAGAAACGCCTGTCCGATGCTGCACCGCAGATGAGCTCGGTAAAGAATAAATTAGAGCCAATCAATAATAAACATGTTTTTGAAGCAGGTGATGAGGTAAAAGTTCTGAGTTTCGGGCAAAAAGGGCATTTGCTTGAAAAGGTGTCTGACAATGAATGGCAGGTTCAAATCGGCATCTTGAAAATGAAAGTTGCCGAGAAGGATTTAGAATATATCAAGAGTCCAAAACCTGTTGAAACAAAACCAGTTGCAACCGTAAAAGGCAAAGATTTTCATGTGAGCCTTGAACTTGATTTACGGGGCGAACGATATGAAAACGCACTATTAAGAGTGGAGAAATATATAGATGATGCCCTTTTGGCTGGATATCCACGTGTCTCCATCATTCATGGTAAAGGAACTGGGGCTTTGAGGCAGGGTGTTCAGGAGTATCTAAAAAATCACAGGTCAGTTAAAAAAATTCGATTTGGTGAAGCAGGAGAAGGCGGCACAGGGGTTACAGTCGTTGAATTTAAATAGCTTTGCCAGCCCCTCCCCTTTTGTTTTTGATTAGGGGAGAGGGTACTTAATTCCAGCGGGGAGAATGGAAATGAAAGAATTTTGGGAAAATGAATTTATTCAGACAGCTGCTTATTACAGTGTTGTCATTTTATGTATGATTGTTTTTTTAGCTATTTTTGAATTAGTTACCAAGTATCGCAATTGGGAAGAAATCAAAAATGGAAATATCGCTGTAGCAATGGCGACCGGCGGGAAAATATTTGGAATTGCAAATATCTTCAGGCATTCCATCATGCATAATGATACCTTGCTGACAATGATTACCTGGGGAATTTTTGGATTTTTTCTTTTATTGATCGGCTATTTCATATTTGAATTTTTAACACCTAAGTTTAGAATTGACGAAGAAATTGAAAATAATAACAAAGCAGTCGGTTTTATTTCCATGGTGCTGTCAATCGGATTGTCATATGTCATCGGTGCAGGTTTATCATAAGGAGAGAATTAACATTGGAAAAGTTAGCGAAGGTTCTGCTGGTTCTTAGCGGAGTGTTTATTCTTATAGGGGCCATTTATATATTTTTCCTAACATAATATTTTTGTGAAATAGGGATATGGGAAAATCGCCAGTATATAGGGCGATTTTTTTATTGTGCCCATTAAAAAGAATATCCCCGATTGGCTGGACAGCCCTCTGAAAAAAATATCTTCCTGAGTGTAAGGTCTTATTCTAATTGTCATAGAACCAGCATTATATTATAATAAGGTCGAACAGTTAGAATGTTCTAAAAGTTCAGAAGGTGTCCATCGTTTTTCTAAAAGTTTAGCAAGTGAAACTTTGAACTTCGATAACTGTCTAGCGCAAGCAGCCTACCCCCTCGAGGTCACAAGCTTGTCTAGTTGCGGCTCATAGGGACTCGGGATCATAAGCCGTTTCCTTTCAGAAGGAAAAACGCCTTTTTACAGGAACCGTCTTATGCCTGTCGCCCCTGGACAGTCGCCTTCACATTTCGGGCAATCCTCCCAAAAGGCAAAGAACGCCTTTCCGGGAGGCTCGTCTTGTGCTTGTCGGGGGTGGGCAAGGCGCTTGCGCTTTTCTGATGGGCATGAAACAAAGGAGGGACAAAATGGCAGAAGCGAAACCATGGCTTAAGCAATATCCGGCAGAAATCCCCTCAACCTTGTCATATCCCAAACAGCCGGTACAGGATTATTTGAAAAATGCTGCAGAAGAATTTCCAGAGAAAATAGCCATCCACTTTATGGGAAAGGAAGTCACATATAAATATATATATGACTCTTCCCTGAAGCTAGCTGCATATTTGCAGAAGCTTGGAATTGAAAAGGGAGACCGCGTGGCGATTATGCTTCCGAATACTCCGCAGTCTGTTATCAGCTATTATGGAATTCTGATGGCTGGCGGGGTTGTTGTCCAGACAAACCCGCTGTATATGGAAAGGGAATTGGAATATCAAATGAAAGACTCAGGAGCAAAAGCAATCATTACAATGGATATCTTATTTCCGAGAGTGAGCAAAGTGATGCCGCAGACAGAATTGAAGCATATAATTGTAACCGCTATCAAAGATGCTCTTCCATTCCCTAAAAATCTAATATATCCTTTTATCCAGAAAAAACAGTATGGCATTGTCGTAAATGTAAAACATGAAGGGCATAACCATTTGCTGACGGAGATTTTAAAAAGGCCGGTGGAACCTCTGAAAATCCATGACTTCGATTTTGAAGAAGACTTGGCATTACTGCAATACACAGGCGGTACAACCGGTTTTCCAAAGGGCGTCATGCTTTCGCACAGCAATCTGGTATCCAATACAGCCATGTGTAAAGCCTGGCTTTATAAGTGCAGGCGCGGCGAAGAAACAGTGCTGGGCATACTTCCTTTCTTTCACGTGTATGGAATGACAACAGTTATGATCTTATCTGTTATGGATGCTCACAAAATGGTCCTCCTTCCGAAATTTGATCCGGAAACGACCCTGAAAACTATTCATAAAGAGAGGCCGACTTTATTCCCTGGTGCCCCAACTATTTATATTGGAATATTGAACCATCCTGATATTAAAAAATATGATTTATCTTCCATAGACTCCTGCATCAGCGGATCTGCTGCCCTGCCCGTTGAAGTCCAGCAGAAATTTGAAGAAATAACAGGGGGAAAGCTTGTCGAGGGCTATGGTTTGACGGAATCTTCACCTGTTACACATGCGAATTTCTTATGGGACCGCCCCCGGGTCAAAGGCAGTATAGGTGTCCCCTGGCCTGATACAGATGCTGCCATTTTTTCACTGGATACGGGAGAAGGGCTTCCGGCAGGAGAAGTTGGTGAAATTGCAGTTAAAGGTCCTCAGGTAATGAAAGGCTATTGGAACCGCCCGGAAGAAACAGCACAGACCTTAAGGGATGGCTGGCTGCTGACAGGTGACCTTGGCTATATGGATGAGAATGGATACTTCTATGTAGTGGACAGGAAGAAAGATATGATTATTGCAGGGGGATTCAATATTTATCCGCGTGAAATAGAAGAAGTGCTATACGAGCATCCAGCCGTGCAGGAAGTGGTTGCTGCAGGTATACCTGACCCATATCGCGGAGAAACAGTAAAAGCATATATTGTGCTGAAAGAGGGCAAAGAAGCAACGGAAGAAGAACTGAATCTGTTTGCAAGAAAGCATCTTGCAGCATATAAGGTTCCAAGGTTATATGAATTCCGCAAGGAGCTTCCTAAGACAGCTGTTGGAAAAATTCTGAGAAGGGCATTAGTAGATGAAGAAAAAAAGAAATTAAAAGAAGAAGAGGAAAAGCGGGCTTAACTTCAGAGACCGATTTTCGATCGGCTCTTTATTTTTGAGCCAATAAGCTTGTCCAGGCATTTAAGAAATGTAATAATAAATTATATTTCCAGGGATAATTTCTTGACACAAATGAATTGTCCTACTATTATAAAAATATGAATGATTATTCATTCATTTTAGACCGATGTTTAAATTCAAAAAATAAACTAAGTTGATTGGCAAATCCTGGCATCAGGAATGGTATTACTCCATTCCTGATGCTCGATGAAAATCAATACACCTGTTTATTCTGAAAGGAGGGAACAGCTTGAAAAAAACAAAGCCTAAATACCGGCAAATTATTGATGCAGCTGTAGTTGTGATTGCTGAAAATGGCTATCACCAGGCACAGGTATCAAAAATTGCCAAACAGGCTGGTGTCGCTGATGGCACCATATACTTATATTTTAAGAACAAAGAAGATATATTAATATCCCTCTTTCAGGATAAAATGGGCTACTTTGTTGAGAAAATTGAAGAAAAAATTGCAGGAAAAGAGAAAGCTGCAGAGAAACTATTAATGATGGTAGAATCACACTTTAGAATGCTCTCAGAAGACAGGCACCTGGCAATTGTAACCCAGCTCGAATTGAGGCAGTCCAATAAAGACCTTCGCCATAAAATTAATGAGGTGCTCAAAGGATACCTTGCTTTAGTGGAAAGGATTCTTGCTGATGGCAGGGAAAGCGGTGAATTTCCAGCTGACCTTGACATTAGGCTGGCGCGCCAGATGATTTTTGGCACCATGGATGAAACAGTGACCACATGGGTAATGAATGAGCAAAAATATGATCTTATTGCATTGGCGAAGCCTGTTCATAAACTTTTGATCGGCGGGTGCGGAAAACTTTGAGGCAGATAAAGTGCTCCATAAATATAGTCAGGAGGGATAAGATGGAATATCTAAAATGGTCCCATCAGGACTTCGTGGCGACGATTACTATTGAACGTCCGCCTGCGAATGCTCTTTCATCAGGTCTATTGAGAGAGCTTTCAGCTGTCCTGGATGAAGTTGAAGATAATGAAGAAATCAGGGTAATCCTTATTCATGGGGAAGGCAGATTCTTCTCAGCAGGTGCTGATATTAAAGAATTTACAACCATAGAAAGCGGAGAAGATTTTTCAAGCTTGGCGACCTATGGACAGGATCTCTTTGAAAGAATGGAAAAATTCCCTAAGCCAATTATAGCAGCGATTCATGGAGCAGCGTTGGGCGGCGGCCTGGAGCTCGCCATGGGCTGTCATTTCCGTCTCGTAGCTGAAAACGCAAAGCTGGGTCTACCAGAGCTTCAGCTTGGTTTAATTCCTGGTTTTGCCGGAACTCAGCGGCTTCCCCGCTATGTCGGTGCTGCGCGTGCAGCAGAAATGCTTTTTACAAGTGACCCGATTACCGGGCTTGAGGCAGTGCAATATGGCCTGGCTAACCATGCCTATCCTGAGGATCAGCTTTTGGACAACGCTTATAATATGGCAAAGAAGATTGCCAAGAAGAGTCCTGGCTCGATTAAGGCGGCCATTGAGCTCTTAAACTACGGAAAGACAGGGCAATTCTACGAAGGTGTTAAAAAAGAAGCAGAATTGTTTGGAGAAGTATTTGTTTCCGAAGATGGCAAGGAAGGCATATCTGCGTTTATTGAAAAACGTGAACCAAGCTTTACCGGAAAATAGTGTTTTAAAAGATTTGTGCTGAATGATTACATTCATCCTCATAATCTATTATAATAGTCTTGTATGCGGATGATTTAATCTTCAGAAGATTCCTTGGTTAAGTTATGGTCTGTGAGCGAGCGCCCGCTCAATTTCAAAGGTTGTTTACGTATAGTTTGTTGTTTTTCTATTCTAATTCGCTGAGTTGATTGGAGCGGAAGGGACTTGATCCTCGAAAATGCTGACGCGTTTCCTTCGTGCGGTGCCCATTCGAGGAAGCATATTCAATGTCCTGCGGGAGGAGAGGAAAGTGGGAGACCCCATAGGCGAAGCCGAGGAGGCTCGCATTCCTCCCCGAGGAAAGCAAGTGCCTGAAGCGGAAATCAACGGACTGTATTTATAGTAACAATAATAATCTATGAGAAAAGAGATATTTCAAAAAAGAGTGGCGTTCCAAGCAGATTAGCCTTTCTGTATGCATTAAATATTTTCAATCTTTCGAAGTGAAGAAATGTTTTAATTAATGGCTTTGTTTTATGACAATGCTTAATTACTAGGAGGGAAATCATGAACATCTACGTATTAATGAAGAGAACATTTGATACTGAAGAAAAAATTACAATCTCAGGCGGCAAAATCAATGAAGATGGCGCTGAGTTTATCATTAATCCATATGATGAATATGCAATTGAAGAAGCAATCCAGGTTCGTGATGCGAATGGCGGAGAAGTGACAGTTGTTTCTGTGGGAACAGAAGAAGCGGAAAAGCAGCTCCGTACCGCTCTTGCGATGGGTGCCGATAAAGCTGTATTAATAAATACTGAAGATGACCTTGAAGATGGGGACCAGTACACGACTGCAAAAATCTTATCTGAATACTTGAAAGACAAAGATGCTGACTTAGTCATTGCAGGAAATGTAGCAATTGATGGGGGTTCGGGACAGGTTGGACCTCGTGTAGCAGAAATTTTGGGCATTTCTTATGTAACAACTATTACAAAGCTTGATATCAATGGAAGCTCTGCGACAGTAGTGCGCGATGTTGAAGGGGATTCAGAAGTAATTGAGACATCACTTCCATTATTGGTCACTGCCCAGCAGGGTTTAAATGAGCCGCGCTATCCGTCCTTGCCGGGAATTATGAAGGCAAAAAAGAAGCCTCTTGATGAGCTTGAGCTTGACGATCTTGATCTTGATGAGGACGATGTTGAAGCCAAAACAAAAACAATTGAAATCTATTTGCCGCCTAAGAAGGAAGCAGGAAAAGTTCTTGAAGGCGAGCTGGGAGCTCAAGTTAAGGAACTTGTGAAACTTCTTCATACTGAAGCCAAAGTTGTCTGATCATCAATAACTGATAATAATAACGCAGGGGGTAAAACATATGGCTAGAAAAGTATTAGTATTAGGTGAAGTCCGTGACGGTTCATTGCGTAATGTATCCTTCGAAGCAGTTGCAGCTGCTAAAACTGCGTCAGAAGGCGGAGAAGTTGTAGGTGTTTTAATTGGTAATTCTGTAAGCGCTTTAGCTGATGAAATGATTCACTATGGTGCTGACCGTGTTGTAACTGTTGAAGATGAAAAGCTGAAGCAATATACTCCTGACGGCTTTTCACAGGCATTAATGGCTGTGATTGATTCCGAAAGTCCGGAAGGTCTGATTTTTGGACACACAGCATTAGGGAAAGATTTAGCTCCTAAAATTGCTGCCAAGCTGGAGTCAGGTTTAATCTCTGACGTAACGAGCCTGGAGGAGGCAGGCGGCAACCTGGTGTTCACACGCCCGATTTATTCTGGCAAAGCATTTGAAAAGAAAATTGTTACAGATGGCCTTCTCTTTGCGACAATTCGTCCAAACAATATAACTCCATTGGAAAAAGATGAATCAAGGTCAGGAGATGCTGCTTCTGTTGCAGCAGAAATCAAAGATCTTCGCACAATCATTAAGGAAGTTGTCCGCAAAGCCAGTGAAGGCGTTGATTTATCCGAAGCTAAGGTTATCATTGCCGGCGGACGTGGTGTTAAGAGCGAGGAAGGCTTTGAACCATTAAAAGAGCTTGCATCTGTTCTTAATGGAGCAGTGGGTGCATCACGCGGAGCATGTGATGCTGATTATTGCGACTACTCGCTGCAAATTGGACAAACCGGTAAGGTTGTAACCCCTGATCTATATATTGCATGCGGTATCTCAGGAGCTATTCAGCATTTAGCTGGGATGTCCAACTCAAAAGTAATCGTAGCCATTAACAAAGATCCGGAAGCCAATATCTTTAAAGTAGCTGATTACGGTATTGTTGGAGATCTATTTGAGGTTGTTCCACTGTTAACAGAAGAATTCAAAAAGCTTAAAGTAAACGCATAAGATAGTATAACTAATGGGCGGCTGATGGCCGCCCATTATACATAGTGCCAATAGTAAAAGAAAGAGAATAATCTGCTCCAAATAGGGTAAATTACGATCGAGCAGATTGTTCGCAACATATAAAAAACGATGATATACTGTCGTTAGTATTTGAGTTGAATTTTAGGAGGCATATCAAATGGCTATTACACACGCAACTGACCAAAACTTTACTGCTGAGACTGGTTCGGGATTAGTACTGGCAGATTTCTGGGCTCCTTGGTGCGGCCCTTGTAAAATGATCGCTCCTGTTTTAGAAGAGCTTGATTCTGAAATGGGCGATAAAGTGAAAATTGTAAAAATCGATGTTGACGAAAACCAGGAAACTGCTGGCAAGTTTGGCGTAATGAGCATTCCGACATTAATCGTTTTAAAAGACGGTGAAGTTGTAGATAAAGTGGTTGGTTTCCAGCCAAAAGAAGCTCTTGCCGAATTACTTTCAAAACATGCTTAACCTATAAAGAATTTCCCGGTGTCCCCAGGAGGACATCGGGATTTTTTTTTTGTCATATGGGTTTTGTTGTTATGCTGCAGGTTTCCAGGCTGATATAATAAGATGGTAATAATGTGCCAACAGCGTTTTAGAGGCTAAATAATATTGGTTTGCTTCCAGTGCAAACTATGTTTTATTACTAGTTTGCACCCGAAAATGATTATGCCAAATAATGAATGTATTGAACTTCGATAAAAAAGTTTTAACCGGGGAGGTGAAGTGCCATGAATGATACGATTAAAAATAAACTGATGCTGCTTCCTGCCCAGCCGGGCTGTTATTTAATGAAAGACAGGCAGGGAACCATTATATATGTGGGAAAAGCAAAAATCCTGAAAAACCGTGTAAGATCCTATTTTACAGGGTCACATGACGGAAAAACATTAAGACTTGTTAATGAGATCGCAGATTTTGAGTACATTGTCACTTCTTCAGATATGGAAGCATTGATCCTTGAGATGAATCTGATCAAGAAATATGATCCAAAATATAATGTAATGCTGAAGGACGATAAAAGTTATCCTTTTATCAAATTGACGGCCGAACGCCATCCCCGTCTGATTACAACCAGAAAAGTAAAGAAAGACAGAGGAAAATACTTCGGACCTTATCCCAATGTGCAGGCTGCCAATGAAACCAAAAAGCTGCTCGACCGAATTTATCCTCTCCGTAAATGTTCAACTCTTCCGGACAGAGTTTGCCTTTATTACCATTTAGGCCAATGTCTTGCGCCATGTGTGAAGGCTGTAAGCGAAGACCAATATAAGCAAATGACAGATGAGATTGCAAAGTTCTTAAATGGCGGATACAAAGAGATTAAAAAAGACCTGACTGCAAAAATGACAGCAGCTGCTGAAGAATTAGACTTTGAAAGGGCGAAGGAACTTAGAGATAAAATTGCCCATATAGATGCAACGATGGAAAAGCAAAAAATGACAATGACAGACTTTACCGACCGGGATGTATTTGGATACGCGGTTGATAAAGGATGGATGTGTGTTCAGGTATTCTTCATCAGACAGGGGAAACTCATTGAACGGGATGTATCAATGTTCCCTATATATAATGAGCCGGAAGAAGAAATCCTAACTTTTCTCGGCCAGTTTTATACCAAAGCAAACCACTTTAAACCGCGTGAAATATTGGCACCGGATTCGGTTGATGCTGTAATGGCAGAACAGCTTCTGGATGTTAAAGTGCTAAAACCGCAGCGCGGGCAAAAAAAGGACCTGGTGAAGCTTGCTTATAAAAATGCAAAAATTGCTCTCCAGGAAAAGTTTTCTTTAATTGAGCGTGATGAAGAACGGACAATTAAAGCTGTAGAAAATCTGGGGGATCAGCTTGGAATTTATACTCCTCACCGGATAGAGGCATTTGATAATTCGAATATCCAGGGAACTGACCCTGTTTCAGCCATGATCGTCTTTATTGATGGCAAACCAGAGAAAAGAGAGTACCGTAAATACAAAATTAAATCCGTTAAAGGCCCTGATGACTATGAATCCATGAGAGAAGTAGTCCGGCGCAGATATACAAGGGTGCTGAAAGAAGAGCTGCCGCTTCCGGACTTAATTATGATTGATGGGGGAAAAGGGCATGTTGAAGCTGTACGGGATGTGCTTGAAAATGAGCTCGGTCTGGATATTCCGATTTCTGGCCTGGTAAAGGATGAAAAGCACAGGACTTCACAGCTGTTATATGGTAATCCGCTTCAAATTATTCCGCTTGCAAGGAACAGCCAGGAATTTTATCTGCTGCAGAGAATTCAGGACGAGGTTCATCGCTTTGCGATTACTTTTCATCGTCAGCTTCGCGGAAAAAGTGCCTTTCAGTCTATTCTTGATGAAATTTCCGGCATAGGCGAAAAGCGAAAGAAACAGCTGCTGAAAACCTTTGGATCTGTAAAGAAAATGAAAGAGGCACCAATCGAGGAGTTTAGAAAAATGGGCATTCCAGCGAATGTCGCTGAGGAATTAAAACAGAGGCTTGAGGAACAAAATGGAAATACTAAGTCATAAAATGGATATAGACAGAAAAATTCAGACATGTTATACTAATTGAAACTTTATATCAATATCACTTTATAGCGATAAAGCGTATGTTCATAATAGTTCATTAAGTTTCTGAGCTGTGAACAGAATCGTTAAGTGAAGGTAGAGGTGCGAACTTCATCAGTAAAAGCTTGGAGAAGAATGGGCTTCCATGAAAAGCTTTGAAAGGGTATGTTCGCCGAAGTGGAGAAAATCTCATCATTTTTTCTGCTGGTTCTGCATTGAACAAATGCAGGATTGTCAGGACAGTGCCGTCCTGGAGAGCTATCTCACTGTGTTTGCTCATTTTTATACTTTGGCTGCACAGCAATGGGATAGTAAACTATTCCATTGCTTTTTTTATTGCCCAAAAGGGTAATTTAGAGTTATAGCCATTGTTAAATACAGCAGAGTGAACTGTCATGCTTCACTTACATAGGACGGCAAATCATATTTAAAAGATCTTTAGAAAGAAGGGAAAGCTGTGGGAATCATTGTGCAGAAATTCGGAGGCACCTCCGTGGGGACTGTAGACAGAATTCAAAATGTCGCCAATCGGGTAATTGAAGAAAAGAGTCGGGGAAATGATGTTGTTGTGGTTGTTTCGGCAATGGGGAAAACGACTGATCAGCTGGTTGGCATGGCAAGGGAGATTTCCCCTTCACCTGATAAAAGGGAAATGGACATGCTGCTAACAACCGGCGAACAGGTGACCATCTCTTTATTGGCGATGGCTTTAAATGCGAAAGGGCATCCCTCTGTTTCTTTTACAGGGTGGCAGGCTGGTATTAAGACAGAAGCAGTCCATGGCAATGCGAGGATAGTGAATATTGATCCAGCTACCATTAAGGGTCAATTAAACCAAGGGAAAATTGTGATTGTGGCAGGCTTCCAGGGGATGACTGAAGATGGTTCCATCACTACACTTGGCCGGGGTGGTTCTGATACAACGGCTGTTGCACTGGCTGCAGCACTTAAAGCAGATAAATGTGATATTTATACTGATGTAACAGGGGTATTTACATCTGATCCCCGCTTTATAAAGAATGCGAGAAAATTATATTCTGTTTCCTACGATGAAATGCTTGAACTTGCCAACTTGGGGGCTGGTGTGCTCCATCCAAGAGCAGTCGAATTTGCTAAAAATTATGGACTTCCCCTTGAAGTGCGTTCGAGCCTTGAGCAGGAAGCCGGAACAATCATTGAGGAGGAAGTAAAAATGGAACAAAACTTAGTCGTGCGCGGTGTGGCTTTCGAGGATGATATAACAAGGGTGACGATTCTTGGTCTTCCTAATTCACTGACTGGATTGTCTACTATTTTCTCGGCGCTTGCCAAAAATCACATTAATGTTGATATCATTATACAGAGCATGACAGAAGCTCAGACGACAAACCTTTCATTTTCAATAAAGAATGAAGATCTCACAGATACAGTAAAAGTGCTTGAAAAGCATAGAGAACAATTAAATTATGACCGAATTGAATGGGAATCCGGCCTTGCCAAGGTTTCGATTGTTGGCTCAGGCATGATTTCCAATCCGGGTGTGGCTGCAGAAATGTTTGAAGTGCTTTCCGCAAATGAAATTACGGTGAAAATGGTAAGCACGTCAGAAATTAAAGTCTCGGCTGTTGTTGAAAACAGCAAAATGATTGATGCCGTGGATGCTTTGCATGATGCATTCAAGCTGTCAGTTTCTCCGGTTAAGGCTTAATTCCAGGAATATCAAACAATAAGCTATCAAAATTGATAGCTTATTGTTAGTACATATGATATTACTCAGCAGGATCTTTTTTATCCCACTTCACTGTAATAAGGATTTTGCCAGTTTTTTTACGGGGATGTTCGAATGCCTCACAAATGACTTCTTTTTGAAGTTCAATCTGCTGTGCTATAAAACCGGCCTCAAGCTGAAAGGCGCAGTTTTTGTTCTTTTTGCAGCGGTCTGCAATCAGCTGGCTTGATAATTCCATTTCAATTTCATGTTTCGATTCGTTTGCGATGGAAAGGTTTCCCCAGCCGGCGTTTGTAAAAAACTCGGCAATCTGGCCGGCTGTCTCAAGAGGATACATGCGTGCGATCCTTTTGCCGGCCCAATATAAAATTTCGGGTGCTTCATTTCCCAAAAGGTCATGCAGCAGCACTTCCCGGATTAGTTCATAGCCAAATACCGGAACTGTCTGTATGTGATCTTCATTAGTGGATTTCGCAGATGCTAATTCGCTCAATAGTCTCCCCTCTTTCTATGATTCTATTATATACAATATGCTGAGGGAGTTAATATCAATTCAGGAAAAAATAGAACGATTTGCATAGAAATAATTACTATTTCAGTATACTGGAGACCAGTAACTAGGTCATATTGAACCGCAGAATAAAATATGATTTTTAGCCGTTAATATTTTTTAAAAATTTTATTTATATGGAACATTTTATGTATCCGTTTTCTTGACGCTCTATTATCTTGGGAGTAAAATGGACATGTCACATAATTGTAAGAAAATGAATAACATTTTCGAGATGATGTCCTGAGCGGGGGCTCAGCATCATTTTTTTAAAATCAGGGGGGGAAAGTTTATGGCAGGTAATCGTGAGTTTTTTAATCGCAGATTGCATTCATTACTTGGTGTTATACCGGTTGGTTTGTTTTTGGTGCAGCACCTTGTAGTGAACCATTTTGCAACAGGGGGAGAGGAATCTTTTAATAATGCGGCGCATTTCATGGAAAGTCTTCCATTCAGAATATTCCTTGAAACGTTTGTAATCTATCTACCTTTGCTGTTCCACGCAATCTATGGCCTTTATATTGCTTTTACTGCGAAAAATAACGCAAGCAGGTATGGATACTTCCGTAACTGGATGTTTATGCTGCAGCGTGTTTCAGGTGTCATTACACTGGTTTTTGTTGCATGGCATGTTTGGGAAACACGTGTACAGGCTGCCTTTGGAGCAGAAGTTAACTTTCAGATGATGGAGAACATCTTATCTAATCCATTTATGTTCTGGTTCTATATTATTGGAGTCATTTCTGCAATTTTCCACTTTGCTAATGGGCTTTGGTCATTCTTTGTCAGCTGGGGAATTACAGTATCTCCTCGTTCACAGGTCATTTCCACGTATGTAACGATCGGAATTTTCATTGCACTATCTATTGTTGGTGTACGTGCTCTTACAGCATTTATTTAAAAGACAATAAAAGACTATTAGACTTCGGTTTTATAACGTGCCAATAATATTGCAGTTTTGAGAAGCGGTCTGCTTTAAGCGCGATAGGCAGGCGCTCTGCGCTTTTCTTAGTTGTACTAGTAATTAGGGAGTGAGTCACTATGGGTAAAGGAAAGGTTATAGTTGTCGGCGGCGGATTAGCCGGTTTAATGGCGACAATTAAAGTTGCAGAATCCGGGACTCCGGTTGAATTATTTTCATTAGTGCCGGTTAAACGTTCTCACTCTGTTTGTGCCCAGGGCGGCATCAACGGAGCAGTAAATACAAAGGGGGAAGGCGATTCTCCTTGGATTCATTTTGACGATACTATTTATGGCGGAGACTTCCTGGCGAACCAGCCGCCTGTTAAAGCGATGGCAGAGGCAGCACCAGGAATTATTCACTTATTTGACCGTATGGGTGTTATGTTCAATCGTACACCTGAGGGACTGCTGGATTTCCGCCGCTTTGGCGGAACACAGCATCACCGTACAGCATTCGCTGGTGCTACAACAGGTCAGCAGCTTCTTTACGCGATGGACGAGCAGGTCCGCCGCCATGAAGTGGCAGGGTTAGTAACAAAGTACGAAGGCTGGGAATTCCTAGGGGTGGTAATCGACGATGATGGATCATGTAAAGGCGTCGTTGCTCAGAACCTGACTTCTATGGAGATCAAGTCTTTTGCTGCTGACGCCGTTATTATGGCATCCGGCGGACCGGGAATTATCTTCGGGAAATCGACTAACTCTGTTATTAACACAGGCTCAGCGGCCTCGATTGTTTATCAGCAGGGTGCTTATTATGCAAATGGAGAATTTATTCAAATTCACCCAACCGCTATTCCGGGAGACGATAAGCTTCGTCTAATGAGTGAATCTGCTCGCGGTGAAGGCGGACGAGTCTGGACATATAAAGATGGCAAACCATGGTATTTCCTTGAGGAGAAATATCCTGCTTATGGAAATCTGGTGCCTCGTGATATTGCAACCCGTGAAATTTTTGACGTGTGTGTTAACCAGAAGCTTGGCATTAATGGGGAAAACATGGTCTATCTTGATCTTTCCCATAAAGATCCTAAAGAGCTTGATATTAAGCTTGGCGGAATTATTGAAATCTATGAAAAATTCCAGGGTGAAGACCCTCGTAAAGTGCCAATGAAAATCTTCCCTGCTGTCCACTATTCAATGGGCGGACTATGGGTTGACTATGATCAGATGACAAATATCCCTGGCTTATTTGCTGCAGGTGAATGTGATTATTCACAGCACGGTGCCAACCGTCTGGGTGCAAACTCCCTTCTATCAGCCATCTACGGTGGTATGGTAGCAGGTCCTAATGCTGTCAAATATATCAGCGGCCTGGATAAGACTGCTGAAGATCTGCCATCATCATTATTTGAGCGCCATGTAAAACAGGAAGAAGAAAAATGGAATAATATCATGTCTCTTGATGGCACAGAGAATGCATACGTTCTTCATAAAGAGCTTGGTGAATGGATGACAGACAATGTAACGGTTGTCCGCCACAATGACAGGCTTCTAAAAACAGATGAAAAAATTGTTGAACTTATGGAGCGCTATAAAAACATCAATATTAACGACACTGCGAAGTGGAGCAATCAGGGTGCAAGCTTTACGCGCCAGCTGCAGAATATGCTTCAATTGGCACGTGTTATTACAATTGGTGCTTACAACCGTAACGAAAGCCGCGGTGCACACTATAAGCCGGATTTCCCTGAGCGTAACGATGAGGAATTCATGAAAACAACAATGGCGAAGTTTGTTGATGCAAATTCCGCTCCTGCATTCCATTACGAAGACATTGATGTCAGCTTAATAAAACCGCGTAAGCGTGACTATTCCAAAAAGAAAGGGGAGAATTAATCCATGCAAGAAACAAAAACTAAAACAGTCCGTTTTGTAATCAGCCGCCAGGATACTCCTGATTCAGCCCCTTTTCAGGAAGAGTTTGAAATAGATTACCGTCCCAATATGAATGTTATTTCTGCTCTTATGGAAATTCGCCGTAATCCGGTCAACGTGAAGGGTGAACATACCACTCCAATCGCATGGGATATGAACTGCCTGGAAGAAGTCTGCGGTGCATGTTCAATGATTATTAATGGAAAGCCACGTCAGTCCTGTACGGCGCTTGTCGATCAGCTGGAACAGCCAATCCGTCTTGAGCCTATGCGCACGTTCCCGGTAGTCCGTGACCTGCAGGTCGACAGAAGCCGTATGTTTGACTCCTTGAAAAAGGTTAAAGCGTGGATTCCGATCGATGGCACTTATGATTTGGGACCAGGACCGCGTATGCCTGAGAGAAAGCGCCAATGGGCATATGAACTGTCAAAGTGCATGACATGCGGTGTTTGTCTGGAAGCATGCCCGAATGTAAACAGCAAATCTGATTTTATCGGGCCAGCTCCATTATCACAGGTTCGTTTGTTCAATGCTCACCCAACTGGTGAAATGAATAAAGCAGAACGCCTGGAGCAAATCATGGGTGATGGGGGACTAGCCAACTGCGGAAACTCTCAAAACTGCGTACAGTCCTGCCCGAAAGGCATTCCTTTAACAACATCCATTGCGGCACTTAACCGCGATACAACATTCCAGTCTTTCAAAAACTTCTTTGGAAGCGACCAGATCTAAACTTCTTAAACCCCCTTTCCTTTTTGGAGAGGGGTTTTTGCATTCAAAGCTGAATGGTTTTGGTGTTCAAATAATTCAAAAAACACTATAATGAAATATAACAGAGTGAGCGCTCATTCATAAATAGCCGGGAGGAACTGCCATGAAAAAATTGAGCTATATTGACAATTTTAAAAAATGGGAAGAAGAATTCATTTTCTTTCATCCAGTAAAAGTCAGATTTTCTGAAACAGATATGTTTGGACATTTGAACAATACCGTTCCATTCACATATTATGAAGAAGCAAGGATAGAATTTTTCAAAAGCAAAGGCTTTATGCAGGACTGGGTAAAACAAGATAATGAAACCATACCAGTCGTAGCAGACCTCCAATGCGATTTTATCTGCCAGGTTTTCTTTGATGAAGAGTTACAAATTTATGTAAAAGCTGCTTCGATAGGTAATTCTTCTGTTGACCTTCATTATATGGGCAAGAAATCAGACGGTTCAGTTTGCTTCACCGGCAGGGGCACGATGGTGCAGATATCAAAGGTGACAGGCAAGGGTGTGCCTTGGACCGCAGAAATGAAAGAAATGCTGAAAAGCGGGGTTAAAGTACGGGCCTAGCGGCACAATGGCACATTTTTGAAAATAACTTTCTCCTTTCACTAAATATAGTCACTTCGGCTGTTTTGCTGACATATGATATGGTGACTAAATATATACCCATCCCGCGGTTCATAGCTGGCGAAAGGCAAGGAGGGTTACAATACTTGAAGGAGAATGAATATACTCACAAGCCGTTACTCACCAAACGAGAAAGAGAAGTATTCGAATTGTTAGTACAAGATAAAACAACAAGGGAAATCGCTGGTGAATTGTTTATAAGTGAAAAAACGGTTCGGAACCACATTTCCAATGCCATGCAAAAGCTTGGTGTAAAGGGGCGATCACAAGCTGTTGTAGAGCTCCTTCGAATGGGAGAGCTAGAACTTTAATTTAGACCGGCTATCCTTCTGGGAAGCCGGTTATCACATTTATAAAGGGATTTTTTCATTAATTGGTTTTATTTCTGTCTTGAAATTTATACGGAAAAAGGTGAAAATAAATGCACAAGGGCAGAAAACATCGTAAAAGCTTAAATGGGAGTGTTTAAGAATGAAGCTTGAAGATCCTAAAACAAATGAAATAAATGATGTTGTAGCTGAAATTGAGAAAGACTTAAGATACATATCCGGCATTATCAAGCAGAAGGGAAGGGAAATTCTAAGTGATTTCACCATTACCCCTCCCCAGTTTGTTGCATTGCAATGGCTTTTTGAAGAAGGCGATATGACCATCGGTGAGCTGTCAAACAAAATGTATCTTGCATGCAGCACGACAACAGATCTTGTTGATCGAATGGAGAAAAACACCCTTGTGAAAAGGGTTAAAGATCCAAATGACCGAAGAGTGGTCAGAATCCACCTGCTTGAAGAAGGAGAACGGATTATTGAAGAAGTTATAAAAAAACGCCAGGATTATTTAAAAGAAGTTCTTAAAAATTCTTCACATAATGAGGTCTTGTTCTTAAAAGATAACTTAACGAAATTACACCATGATATGCGAGGAGAATGAGGCGGTACTTGTGAAACAACCTATAGGAATTATTGACTCCGGAGTTGGAGGCTTAACAGTCGCAAAAGAAATTATGCGGCAGCTGCCAAATGAAGATATTGTTTACCTTGGAGATACAGCCCGATGCCCATATGGCCCCCGGCCTGGTGACGAGGTAAAATCTTTTACCTGGCAAATGACGAAATACTTGCTTGGCAGAAATATTAAAATGCTTATCATTGCCTGTAATACTGCCACTGCCGTAGCCCTGGAAGAAATTCGCAGAGAGCTAACGATACCGGTTATCGGTGTCATTTTCCCTGGGGCCAGAACAGCTATAAAAGTAACGAAAAATCATAAGATTGGTGTCATTGGCACAGAAGGCACAGTCAAAAGCAAGGCATATGAAAATGCGCTGATTCAGTTAAACAGGAGATCTGATGTTCATAGTCTGGCATGCCCTAAGTTCGTTCCTCTTGTAGAGAGCGGAGAGTATGAAGGCTCTGTTGCCAAAAAAATCGTGGCTGAGACTCTTCAGTCTATTAAAGGAAAAGGAATGGATACACTCATTCTCGGATGTACCCATTATCCTTTATTAGAACCAATTATTAAAAATGTAATGGGAAAAGGCGTAAATGTCATCAGTTCCGGTGAAGAAACAGCAAGGGAAGCAAGTACCATTCTGCATCACTATGGAATGCTTAAAGCTGTTGCAGAGAACCCTGAATATAAATTCTGCACAACGGGCTCACCGGCCATTTTTTCTAAAATTGCTTCAAAGTGGCTGGGATTTCCTGTAAATACTGCAGAAAAAATATCGCTTTAACACATGCAGACACCTTCTGAACTTTTTCAGAAGGTGTTTTTAAAGCTAATCATAACATCTTGAACGCGGATAACTGTCTAGCTCCACAAGGAATGCTTCGACAGCTTTATCATCGCACGACTAAAAGCGCTAGCTTTTATGAGGAGCGCCTATCCCCTCGAGGTGAGGCCCCCAGGATGGGGGTTATGCAGACGTTGCCACAGGACGTGGCGTTCTTAATCTGCGTTCCTTTGTGGGCAAGGCGCTTCCGCTTTTCTTTTAGGATTACATTTTAAAAAAGCTTTGGTATCATGAGAATGAAAGACAAAATATATTAGTTGAGTTGGTGATCAATTTGCTCGCACAAGCCGAAAACTATCTGAAAAAATATTTTGGATATACCTCTTTCCGTCCTGGTCAACAGGAGATTATTCAAAATATCCTTTCTCAAACCAATACTCTTGGCATTCTCCCAACTGGAGGCGGAAAGTCAATCTGCTTCCAAATACCCGCTCTTGTACTCCCCGGAACGGCCATTGTGATTTCTCCCTTAATTTCCCTGATGAAAGATCAAGTAGATGCTCTTAGTCTTGCCGGCATCCCGGCTGCTTTTATCAACAGCACGCTGTCTTCTGCTGAGTATCAGCATGTTGTAGCGGGAATACGCAAAGGTGAATATAAGCTCGTGTATGTGGCGCCGGAACGATTTGGTTCCATGGTCTTTTTGGATTTATTAAACGATATTTCAATTAGTGCTATCGTCTTTGATGAGGCGCACTGCATCTCCCAATGGGGGCATGACTTTAGACCAAGTTATCGTTCGGTTGTCGCTGAGCTTAACAGCCTGAACCAGAAACCTGTAATCGCTGCTTTGACAGCAACAGCAACACGGGATGTTGCAAATGATATTCGCAGGCTTTTAAACATAGGAGAGGAACATACGTTTATTACCGGTTTTGCAAGGGAGAATTTATCTTTCCACGTTTTGAAAGGTGTTAACAAAAGGGACTTTATATTGCAGACCATTAAGAAACATAAAAACGAAGCGGGAATAATATACACTTCAAGCCGCAAGGAAACGGACCAGCTGTACCAATTTTTAAAAGGCAAGAATTTGTCTGCTGCCAAATATCATGCAGGCCTAAAGGAAGAAGAACGAAAAGAAGCACAGGATACCTTTGTATACGATGAATCAGACATTATGATTGCAACGAATGCTTTTGGAATGGGGATAGATAAATCCAATGTCAGATATGTCATCCACTATAATCTTCCGCGGAACATTGAAGCCTATTATCAGGAAGCGGGAAGGGCCGGCAGAGATGGCGTTGATAGCACCTGCTACCTGCTGTTTGCCCCTCAGGATATCCAGCTGCAGAAGTTTTTGATAGAGGAGAGCAGTCTGAATCAACAAAAAATGGAGCAGGAATACAGCAAGCTTAAGGATATGGTTAATTACTGCCATACAGAAAAATGCCTTCAGTCCTATATCATTGAATATTTTGATGAGAATGCCGATCCTATTCAATGCGTCAAATGCAGCAGCTGTCTGGATGAACGGACAAGCATGGATATTACACAGGAAGCTTTAATGATATTCTCATGCATCAAGCGGATGGGAGAAAGATTTGGAATTACTTTGACAGCCCAGGTTTTGAAAGGATCGAATAATAAGAGAATCCGCGAAATGAATTTTCATAAACTTTCAACATTCGGATTGCTGAAAAACCGCAAAGAAAAAGAGATTGGTGATATGATAAATTATCTGCTCGCTGAGGACTATCTGGCTTTAACAGATGGAAAATATCCGACTGTAAAGCTGTCGGCCAGTGCAGTTCCCGTGTTGAAGGGGCAGAAAAGATTATTTATGAAAATAAGCGAGCCGGTGCGTATTCAGGAAACAGAGGAAAACAATGAGCTCTTCGAGATGCTGAGAAAACTTAGGAAAAAGATTGCAGATGAAGAAAATGTCCCTCCTTTCGTAGTATTTGCTGATGCAGCATTAAAAGAAATGAGCCGCTATTTTCCCGTCAGCAAGGACATGATGTTAAATATTAAAGGCGTAGGGCAAATGAAGTTTGAAAAGTATGGAGAAGACTTTATCCAGGCTATCAGAGAATTTGCCGAAGAACATAATATTTCGCCTAAGCCGGCTGCAGAAGCGCCATCAAAATCAGAGGAACCCATAGATGATCGTCCAAGCTACCAGATTTCCTTTGACTATTACAAGGATGGAGATTCAATAAGAGAAATAGCCAAAAAGCGAAATTTCTCACCGATAACAATTCAAGAGCATATATTTCGCTCTATCAGAGAAGGCAATGTAATTGACTGGTCAGATATTTTCAATGAAACTGAAGAAAAGCTCGTTTTACAGGCTGCTGAAAAGGCTGGTAGAGACAAACTTAAACCAATCAAAGAAGAACTTCCGGAGGAGATAGATTATTTTAAAATCAAAGCTGTCCTGATAAAAGATGAACTGCTGAAACAAATATGACAGAGAAGCTCCTTATGGGGGCTTCTTTTTTTATGAAAGATAAGAGAATTTTGAACGTCGATAAGCAGCCTACCCCCTCGAGGTGTCGGGGGTGGGCAAGGCGCTTGCGCTTTTCCTTCGGTTTGTCCAAATTTGTCAAAAATCTATTAACACTTTTATCCTAAAAGACGGTCTAAATTTCAGATAGGCTCGTATACATGTAGTACAAACTGTCTCAGGGGGGATTATGTATGTCTTTAAATAAAAAAACGTCTTTAGTGTCAGCTGTGCTGGTATCATCTGTTCTATTATCAGGCTGCGGATTGTTTGGAAGCCAGGGGAAGGAAAAGGTCGATCCGCCAAAAGCAGTATCTTATACCGATGAAGGCGAGAGTGTTGCAGAAGAAACAGCTGGAAAAGAAACAGCCGAAAATGAAGAGGGTGTTACGGCAAATCTTAAAACAGAGCTTTACTTGATTGATAAGAATGGGTATGTCGTTCCCCAGACAATAGATCTTCCAAAAACTAATTCAGTTGCTACACAGGCGTTAGAGTACCTGGTAGAAAACGGTCCTGTTACAGAGCTTCTTCCAAATGATTTCCGAGCAGTCCTTCCGGCTGATACAAAAGTTTCTGTAAATATTAAAGATAAAGTTGCAACCGTCGATTTTTCAAAAGAATTTCAGGAATATGCTAAGGAAGATGAAAAGAAAATTCTCCAATCAGTTACCTGGACACTTACACAATTTGATTCCATTGATAAAGTTAAGCTGACATTAAACGGACATGAATTAAAAGAGATGCCTGTGAATGGCACTCCGGTCAGTTCTGCGTTAAGCAGAGCCAATGGAATAAACATGGATACAACGGAAGTAGTAGATATCACGAATACGAAGCCGGTGACCGTTTATTATCTGGGCGGGGATGAAGAAAACTATTATTACGTGCCTGTTACAAAGCGTGTAAGCAATGATATGGACAATAAAGTTGAAGCGGTTGTATCCGAACTGATAAAAGGGCCGAACTATGCATCCAATCTGGTGACAGACTTCCTTCCGGATGTAGAACTGCTTGAAGATCCAAAAGTTGAAGAAGGAAAAGTCACATTAAACTTCAATGAGAATGTTTTCAGCAGCTTCGAAGAGAAAATGATTTCCAAGCACTTGCTGACTGCACTTGTCCTTTCACTGACAGAACAAAAGGGCATCGAAAGCGTTGCTGTCACTGTTGATGGCAAAGCAGAGATTGTCAATGAGGATGGCCAAAAACTGTCTGAGCCTGTAACCCGTCCTGAAAATGTGAATACAGGAAGTTTTTAATAGGGCAGATTTTGTTATACTATATAGTAACAGGAAAAAGAGGTTGGCATTTAATGCCGCCTCTTCTTTGTTGGTGAAATGAAGTTATGCCAATGTACCTGGACAAAAACATACTTAGGGCGATGCTCTGGTTAAATAATTTTTTTGCATATGGAAAAGAAGGGGGAATCAGCTTATGCGTGCAGATGGACGTGAACCGAAGCAGCTTAGGCCTATACATATTGAAACAGATTACTTAAAGCATCCTGAGGGCTCTGTCCTTATAACTGTGGGAGACACGAAGGTGATTTGCACAGCAAGTATCGATGAAAGGGTCCCTCCTTTTATGAGGGGACAGGGGAAAGGCTGGATAACAGCTGAATATTCCATGCTTCCAAGAGCAACGGAACAGAGAAATATCAGGGAATCAGCAAAAGGGAAAATCTCAGGGAGAACAATGGAAATCCAGCGTCTGATCGGCCGTGCTCTCCGTGCAGTGGTGGATCTTGATGCACTTGGCGAAAGAACGGTTTGGCTTGATTGCGATGTAATCCAGGCGGATGGAGGGACTCGGACAGCATCCATTACAGGAGCCTTTGTCGCTATGTCACAGGCGATGGATAAATTATACAGCAGCAAGAAGCTTACTCACTATCCAATAAATGATTTCCTTGCTGCCACAAGCGTGGGAATTCTTAAAAACAAGCAGGCTGCAGTGGATTTGAATTATCTTGAAGACTCTTCAGCGGAAGTAGATATGAATGTCGTTATGACTGGAAGCGGTGAGTTTGTGGAACTTCAGGGAACGGGAGAAGAAGCGACTTTTTCTTATACCCAGCTGCAGGAAATGCTGGGTGCTGCGCAGGAAGGGATAACAGAGCTGTTTGAGTTTCAAAAGGCTGCGCTTGGAGAAAAAATCTCAGGAAGCATTCAAAGCAAAAGAGAAAAGCTGGAGGGGAGGTCATAGCATGCAGGAAGTCATTATCGCTACTAAAAATGCAGGCAAAGCCAGAGAGTTTGAACGGATGTTCAAGCCTCTTGGGTATGAAGTTAAAACGCTGCTGGATTATCCTGATTTTCAGGATGTAGAAGAAACAGGAAGCACGTTTGAAGAGAATGCCATTCTGAAAGCGGAAGCCGTTTCAGAAGCTTTTGGAAGAATGGTAATTGCCGATGATTCAGGATTGATCATTGATGCGCTTGGAGGAAAGCCAGGCATCTATTCCGCCCGCTATGCAGGAGAAGAAAAAAACGACCAGAAAAACATGGAAAAGGTTCTCGATGAGCTCAAAAACATTCCGGATCATAAGCGGCAGGCTCGGTTCTATTGCGCTCTTGCAGTCGCTGCACCCGGAAAAACTACTATAACAGCTGCAGGAACTTGTGAAGGCCATATCTTAAGAGAAAAAAGAGGGACTTATGGATTTGGCTATGATCCTATTTTCTTTGCAGAAGAAAAAGACAAAGCAATGGCTGAATTAATGCCGGAGGAAAAAAGCCTGATCAGCCATAGGGCAAATGCTCTCAAAAAGCTGGAGGAGCTGCTTCCTTCTTTCGTAGCCGGAGCTGAGAACTCATGAGGGTTCTGATTGTCAGTGATAGCCATGGGTTAACCTCTGAACTCAGCAAAATCCGCGAAATGCATCCGGATATGGATCTGATGATTCATTGCGGAGATTCTGAGCTTCAGGCAGATCATGAAGCATTGGAAGGCTACGCTGCTGTAAGAGGAAATTGCGACTTTGAGGCAGCATTCCCGGAGGATAGAATAGAAGAAGCAGGGGGACTCCGCCTTTTCGTCACACACGGACACAGATATTCCGTTAAGTCTACCTTAATGAATCTGTCATACAAGGCACGTGAAATGGAAGCAGATATTGTATGTTTTGGCCATTCACATGGTCTGGGAGCTGAAATGTCTAATGGGATATTATTTATTAACCCTGGGAGCATCCGGCTGCCAAGAGGAAGAAATGAAAAGACATATGTCATACTGGAAGCCAGGGGGAAAAATGTTACATTGGATGTGTATGACCTGTCTAATGGGAAAATTCCTGATTTGACACAAAATTTTTTACTGGTAAAAAGCGAGTAATTTGAATATAATAACTGAGGGAAGCCAGTCTTCCCTCATTAATAAAAAATATCTTACCAAAGTGTTGACTTCTTAACATTTGTCTAATATAATAAATCTTGTCGTTAAGTTAATTAATCTCAACCAAGTAAAAAATTTTCAATACGTCCCAGTAGCTCAGCTGGATAGAGCAACGGCCTTCTAAGCCGTCGGTCGGGAGTTCGAATCTCTCCTGGGACGCCATTTACACATCTGGCAGCACTACATATCTTACCGAATCCTTACTCACCTTTTTGGTGAGTTTTTTTGTTTTTAATTTAGTTGCAATGGCAGGAGTCTGCCAGTGCAGCCCTCGACTTAAATCGTCTTTACAAACCTCTTAATATTTGAACCACATATCAGCTGTCATCTCCCGTAATTAAAAAATTCTCTAAAATTTTTTTGTCCCAGGGAATGTGAATATATCAACAATGTAAGCGGATACAGAAAAACAGATTAATCGAAATTATCAAATAATTCACAGAAAGGGTGTTGACGGCTGATAAAAATGGGCGTAAGATAGTCCTCAATATAAGAAATTCACACCTTTAAGTTAAATAGAATTATAACCTTCATCTAAGTGAAATCTCTCTCTCAATATGAATTTTTTTAACTTAATAATTCAGTGGTTTAAAGCGTTAATGTTTTAATGGGTTTTACTCCGAATAGGAAAAGCGTAGAAGAGGATAAGTAGTTTTATGACAGGCATTCACAGAGAGCCGGACCTGCTGAAAACCGGTAATGCCCTCTTAAAATGAACTCACCTCTGAGCGCAGTCCTGAAAGATGATCGATGATCGACTAGGGGCTGCCGGGTGTTCTTCACCCGTTATCAAAACGGACAGCATATAGCTGTTCATGAGTGCACGCACTATAAGCGTGAATCAGGGTGGTACCGTGGAACAGGTTATCAAAGCCTTTTCATCCCTTATACCTACAATCGATAGGTGTCTTTAGGGGTGGAAGGGCTTTTTATATTGGAGTTATAAATTACATGAGGAGGTTATCAACAAATGCTGCAGGAAGCTGCCTTAACAGAAACAAAAACGGAGACACATCCTGTCACCGGTGCAGATCTGTTATTAAGAGCCTTGGAGAAAGAAAATGTTGAAGTGATTTTTGGTTATCCTGGAGGAGCTGTTCTTCCACTCTACGACAAACTGTATCATTCAGAGATTCTTCATGTGCTGCCGCGTCATGAACAGGGAGGAATTCATGCTGCTGAAGGGTATGCCCGGATAACTGGAAAACCGGGTGTTGTAATTGCCACTTCAGGACCAGGAGCCACTAATATTGTTACCGGGCTTGCAGACGCAATGATGGATTCACTTCCGCTGATTGTTTTTACAGGTCAGGTGGCAACGGGAGTCATTGGATCAGACGCCTTTCAGGAGGCAGATATCCTGGGGATAACCACTCCAATTACAAAATACAATTATCAGGTCCGCAGCATTGAAGATATCCCGAGAATTGTTAAAGAAGCTTTTTATATAGCTTCAACCGGCAGGCCAGGACCGGTGCTGATCGATATCCCTAAAGATATCGCTGCGGGAATTTCAGATCAGCCCGAGGAAGAAAAGGAAGTGAATCTGCCGGGATATCAGCCGACATTGAAACCAAATTACCTGCAAATAAGGAAATTAACTGAAGCGGTCAGCAGATCGAAAAAGCCTGTCATCCTGGCTGGTGCTGGCGTGCTTCATGGAAGAGCATCCAAAGAATTAAAAGAGTACGCAGAGCAGCAGCAAATTCCTGTTATTCACACACTCTTGGGCCTCGGCGGGTTCCCGGCAGATCATCCATTATTCATCGGAATGGCAGGGATGCATGGCTGTTATGCAGCCAACATGGGACTTACAGAATGTGACTTGCTGATAAATATTGGAGCCCGATTTGATGACAGATTAACAGGAAACTTACAGCATTTTGCACCACATGCAACAGTCGCCCATATTGATATTGATCCTGCTGAAATCGGCAAGAACGTTCCGACGTCCATTCCGATTGTGGCAGATGCAAAAGAAGCTCTTGAGCAGCTGATTCTGCAGGATGGAAAACCGCCGGCCCATAAAGAATGGATGGAAACCATCCTGAGGTGGCAGGAGGAATATCCATATTTCTATGATAAAGAATCTGGACGGCTGAAACCCCAGAAAGTCATGGAAATGCTTCATTCAAAAACAGAAGGGAATGCCATCGTCGTAACAGACGTAGGGCAGCATCAAATGTGGGCAGCCCAATACTACCGCTTTAATAAGGCAGACAGATGGGTGACTTCAGGGGGGCTAGGAACAATGGGATTTGGATTCCCTGCAAGTATCGGAGCTCAGCTGGCTGACCCGGAAGCATGCGTACTCGCTATTTGCGGAGATGGAGGATTCCAAATGTCAACGCAGGAGCTTGCCGTTATACAGGAAATGAACCTGCCGGTAAAAATTATCATTTTTAATAATATGGCCCTTGGCATGGTTCGGCAATGGCAGGAGATTTTTTATGAGTCCCGCTTCTCTCACAGCAAAATCCCAGTACAACCATCTTTCGTAAAATTGGCAGAAGCCTATGGAATAAAAGGATATGTCATTCAATCTGAAGAAGAAGCTGAAGAGTTATTGGATGAAGTGCTTCATAACCGTGAGCCAGTGCTTATCGATTTCCGGGTGGATCCGGATGAAAATGTGTATCCGATGATTGCACCTGGAAAAGGACTTCATGAAATGGCAGGTGTAAAACCATGAAAAGAGTTATATGCCTGACTGTTATGAATCGGCCGGGCGTTCTAAACAGAATCACGAATTTATTTTCCAAAAGAAACTTTAATATTGAAAGCATTTCAGTTGGCCTGTCTGAACATGAAGGGATGTCGCGCATCACTTGTGTGGTCCATGTTGAGGACTCCAGTGCCAGTGAACAAATTACAAAACAGCTAAACAAGCAAATCGATGTGATAAAAGTGACTGATATCACTGATCAATCGATAGTGGCAAGAGAGCTCGCCCTCATTAAAGTTCAGGCGGTCCCTTATACCAGAAATGAAATTTACTCATTAATTGAACCTTTCAGAGCTTCTGTAATAGATGTCAGCAAGGATAGCATGACCGTTCAGATTACAGGTGAATCTGATAAGGTAGAAGCTTTCATTGAACTCATTAAACCATATGGAATTAAAGAGCTTGCCAGGACGGGAACAACGGCATTCCCTAGAGGAACACAGCGTACTTCCCAGCAGTCCAAATCATATTCAATTGTTTAATAAATCTATTACTAAAATATAAAATTTTAATCGGAGAGGGAGATAAAACATGGCAAAAATGTACTATAACGGAGATGCAAATGCAGCTTATTTAAACGGAAAGAAAGTAGCGGTTATCGGATACGGATCTCAGGGACATGCGCATGCGTTAAACATGAGGGACAGCGGAGTTGAAGTTGTAATCGGCCTTAGAAAAGGGAAGTCTTGGGAAAAAGCAGAAGAAGACGGCTTCCAGGTATACTCAGTGGGTGAGGCAGCAGCACAGGCAGATGTAGTGATGATTCTATTGCCGGATGAACTCCAGCCAAAAGTATACAAGGAAGAAATTGAACCGAATCTATCAAACCAGGCATTAATGTTTGCCCATGGATTTAATATCCATTTTAATCAGATCGTGCCTCCAAAAGAGTGTGATGTATTGCTTGTAGCACCAAAAGGGCCAGGGCATTTGGTCAGAAGAACATATGAACAGGATGCAGGTGTCCCAGCTCTGTTTGCAGTCCATCAGGATGTAACAGGAGAAGCAAAGGAGCTTGCCCTTTCTTACGCTAAAGCCATTGGGTCACTTCGCGCAGGTGCATTGGAAACAACTTTTAAAGAAGAAACGGAGACAGATCTGTTTGGTGAACAGGCAGTGCTTTGCGGAGGGCTTACTTCATTGGTTAAAGCAGGATTTGAAACTCTTACAGAAGCAGGCTATCAGCCGGAACTTGCATACTTTGAATGTCTGCATGAGCTTAAACTCATCGTTGACCTTATGTATGAAGGAGGTCTGGAAGGAATGCGCTATTCCATCTCGGATACTGCACAATGGGGTGACTTTGTCAGCGGCCCGCGCGTGGTAGATGCAAGGGTGAAAGAAGAAATGAAGGCAGTTTTGAAAGATATCCAGGAAGGTAATTTTGCTAAAGGCTGGATTTTGGAGAACCAGGCAAATAGACCGGTATTTAATGCAGTGAATCAGAGAGAGAATGAGCATCCAATTGAACAGGTAGGAAGAGAGCTTCGCAAAATGATGCCGTTTGTCAATAGCAGCAAGAAGAAAGAAGTGGTCGTAAGTGCAAACAATTAAAATATTTGACACAACGTTACGAGATGGCGAACAATCAGCAGGTGTCAACCTTAACTTTTCCGAAAAGTTAGAAATAGCCAGGCAGCTGGAGCGCCTGAATGTAGATATTATTGAAGCCGGTTTTCCTGCAGCGTCCAAAGGTGATTTTGCTTCTGTACAGAAAATTGCCCAGACGATTAAAAATTGCTCGGTCACAGGACTGGCAAGAGCAGTTATCTCTGACATAGATGCTGCATGGGGAGCATTAAAGGACGGGGCTGAGCCAAGAATACATACATTCCTGGCAACCTCTCCAATCCACAGGCAATATAAGCTAAAGAAAACGAAAGAAGAAGTGGTTGAAACAGCAGTAGAAACAGTTAAGTATGCTGCTTCAAAGTTTCCGATCGTCCAATGGTCTGCAGAGGATGCTACCAGAACAGAATTGCCTTTTCTTGCTGAAATAATTGAAAGGGTCATCCAGGCAGGGGCGAGGATCATCAATATACCGGATACTGTTGGATATACAACACCTCAGGAATATGGAGAGATATTTCAATATCTAAGAAATCATGTTCCTTCTATTGATAAAGTGTCTCTATCGGCTCATTGCCATGATGACTTGGGAATGGCCATAGCTAATTCCCTTTCAGCTATAGAGAATGGAGCAACACAGGTTGAGGGCACCATCAACGGGATTGGTGAAAGAGCTGGAAATGCGGCTTTGGAGGAGCTGGCGGTAGCCCTTTATATCCGGAATGATCATTATCAGGCTTCGACGCGTCTGAACCTTCAGGAAATCAGCAGAACGAGCAGCCTGATCAGCAAGCTGACAGGCATGGTGGTACCTGCAAATAAAGCAATTGTTGGAAGAAATGCTTTTGCACATGAGTCAGGAATACACCAGGATGGGGTACTGAAGGAAAAAACAACTTATGAAATTATTTCCCCTGATCTAGTCGGATTCCAATCCAATTCCATGGTGCTTGGAAAACATTCTGGACGTCATGCCTTTAAAAACCGCTTGAGTGAACTGGGGCTTGAAGTAGCAGATGAAGAAGCAAACCGTCTATTCACAGTTTTCAAAGATTTGGCCGACCGCAAAAAAGAGATGACAGACGACGACCTTGCAGCCATCGTACTTGAAGAGAAGCTCTCCAAGGAGCAGCGGTTCTATGATTTAATCGGTATTCAAATTCAATATGGCACTAACTCTGTTCCGACTGCAACTGTTACTCTGTCAGGATCGAACAACGAAGTGATCCAGGAAGCGGGTACTGGAGCAGGAAGCATCGAAGCGCTCTATAACACATTGGAAAAATGCCTGAATGGAACAGCTAACCTTCTGGATTACCGCATTCAATCCGTAGGGGCCGGAAGAGACGCATTAGCACAGGTTTATGTAAAGCTGAACTACGAAGGAATGGAAACCAGCGGCCGCGGTTTGGCCCAGGATGTGCTTGAGGCTTCCTCAAAAGCTTACTTGAACGCTGTTAATAGAGTGATATATATGAAAGAGAAAGCACAGGCACAGGCGGTAGAGGCGAATTGATCGAGCTCCCGTTCTTCCCCTGCGGAAAGCAAGTAACCTGTGCTGAAATCAAAGTGCTTCATTCACTAAACGATAATAAATAAGCACAAACAAACAAACAGACGGAGGGATTAAAAATGAAAAAACGTATCGCAGTACTTCCAGGAGATGGAATCGGCAAAGAAGTGGTGAAGGGGGCAATTGAAGTCCTGCAGGCCGTTGGAGAACGGTTCGGACATCAATTCCAATTTTCATATGGCAAAATCGGCGGATCTGCTATTGATGAAGCAGGAACTCCTCTGCCTGATGAAACGCTGGAGCTTTGCAAAGATAGCGATGCGGTCATGCTGGGAGCGGTTGGAGGGCCTAAATGGGACCGGCAGCCTCCCCACCTTCGTCCTGAAAAGGGTCTTTTGAAGATCCGCAAGGAATTAAATCTCTATGCCAATCTGCGGCCAACCCAATATTATTCCAGCCTTTCTGATACTTCTCCATTAAAAAATGAAGTAATTGAAGGTGTGGATATGCTGATGGTCAGGGAATTAACCGGCGGCCTGTATTTCGGAAAGCCAAGCGAGAGGACCAAGCAAAACGGCAAAGATGCTGTGGTAGATACATTGTTTTATCAAAAAGAAGAAATGCGGCGTGTCATTAAACTGGCTTTTGAACTTGCCGGAAGCCGCCGTGGCAAGGTGACTTCTGTTGACAAGGCCAATGTCCTGGAATCAAGCCGAATGTGGAGAGAGGTAGCAGAGGACATCGCAAAGCAATATCCGGAAGTTGCATTGGAGCATATGCTGGTTGACAATGCAGCGATGCAAATGATTAAAAATCCGAAGCAGTTCGATGTTGTAGTAACGGAAAATATGTTTGGCGATATTTTGAGCGATGAAGCGTCTGTATTGACTGGCTCTTTAGGGATGCTTCCTTCTGCCAGCATTTCGGAAAACGGACCTTATTTATACGAACCAATCCATGGCTCAGCACCGGATATTCAAGGGAAGAATGCAGCCAATCCTATTGCCATGATTTTATCAGCAGCCATGATGCTTCGCTTATCTTTCGGAATGGAAGAGGAAGCTGAAGCGGTTGAGAATGCTGTTAATCAAGTGCTTGAAGCTGGCTATCGAACAAGAGATATTGTTTCATTTGGAAAAAAGGTAGTTACTACTTCTGAAATGATTGAAGAGGTGAAGGCTACCCTTTTGGATAACGAAGCTATTCTAAATATCATGGGGGCTTATGCATAAAAGCTGAAATGATGGCTGGACACAGTTACAGCTGGTTTTAAAAACTGAGACACGGCCTTCATCGGCCGTGTTTCTTTTAAAAAGGGAGTGGAGCAGAATGGGAAAATCAATAATAGATAAGATTTGGGAAAAGCATGTAGTCCACAGGGAAGGGGGAAAGCCGGATTTGATGTACATAGACCTCCACTTGGTGCATGAAGTTACATCCCCTCAGGCTTTTTCCGGTTTAAGAATGAAAAACAGGAAAGTGAGAAGGCCTGATAAAACGTTTGCTACAGTTGACCACAATATTCCTACTGATGACCGAAAAGTCATCAATGATCCTGTTGCATTAAATCAAATGACCACTTTGGAAAAAAACTGCCTGGAATTCGGCATCCCTCTTGCCGGGCTGGATAGTCCTGAACAGGGGATTGTACATGTGATCGGTCCGGAGCTGGGGCTTACTCAGCCAGGCATGACGATTGTTTGCGGCGACAGCCATACATCCACTCATGGAGCTTTTGGATCAATAGCATTTGGCATTGGAACAAGTGAAGTGGAGCATGTCATGGCTACCCAGACTTTATGGCAAAGCAAGCCTAAAACATTAAAGCTGGAGATTAATGGCGAGCTGAAAAAGGGTGTTACCGCTAAAGATGTCATACTTTATATTATTGCTCAAAACGGAATTGGCTTTGGCACGAGTCATATTATTGAATATTGCGGGGATGCCATTGCGAAAATGTCAATGGAAGAAAGAATGACAATTTGCAATATGTCCATTGAAGGAGGAGCAAGGGCGGGGCTTGTCAGTCCTGATGAAACGACGTTTGCGTATCTGCAAGGACGGAAGTATGCACCAGAAGGAGCAGAATTTGCGCAAGCGGTCGAGAATTGGAAAGAGCTTGTGTCCGATCCTGATGCGGATTACGATAAAACCATTCGAATTGATGCAGCAGATATTGCGCCAATGGTAAGCTGGGGAACGAATCCTTCAATGACTTCCAAAATAAATGAACCGCTTCCAAAACTTGAGGAATGCAAGAATGAGCTTGAACAAAAATCACTTTCCAGAGCGTTAGATTATATGGGGCTGCAGGAAGGGCAGAGAATTGAAGACATTCAGATTCAGCATGTTTTCATCGGGTCCTGTACAAATTCCCGGCTGGAAGATTTAAAACAGGCCGCGGAAATAATTAGAGGGAAGAAGGTTCATCCTCGAGTCCGTGCACTTGTTGTTCCTGGGTCACAGCAGGTCAAAAAGCAGGCGGAGGCTGAAGGACTGGATCTAATCTTTAAGCAGGCTGGTTTTGAATGGAGGGAATCAGGCTGCAGCATGTGTTTGAGCATGAATAATGATATTGTGCCAAGCGGCGAGCATTGTGCATCAACATCCAACCGAAATTTTGAAGGACGCCAGGGATCAGGGGCCAGAACACATCTTGTCAGTCCATTAATGGCGGCAGCTGCAGCTTTGTACGGACATTTTGTGGACGTAGGTGCTTTGCTTAGTGCAGAAACAGTTCAATAAGAAGGAGGAGAACAAAATGAGCGGATTTAAAACACTGCAAGGGAAAGCTGCTGCTTTAGATAGAGCAAATGTGGATACCGATCAGATTATCCCCAAGCAATTTCTTAAAAGAATTGAGAAAACGGGGTTTGGACAGTACCTATTCTATGACTGGAGATTTACAAAAGATGGTTTGCCAAACCCTGAGTTTGAGTTGAATAAGGAAGAAAACCAGGGTGCCCCTATCCTCATTGCAAATGAAAACTTCGGCTGCGGTTCTTCGAGGGAGCATGCACCATGGGCTTTAGGAGATTATGGCTTTAAAGTCATCATTGCCCCTTCATTTGCTGATATTTTTCATCAAAATTGCTTAAAAAATGGACTATTGCCAATCACTCTTCCGGCTGAAACTGTCGAATATCTGCTAAAGAGTGCTAAAATCCAGCCGTACGAATTGAAGGTTGATTTGCAGAATCAAGTAATTGAAGATGAACATAATTTTTCAGCGTCATTTTCTATTAATGATTACTGGAAAAAAATGCTGATTAATGGCTGGGATGAAATAGAGATTACCCTTCAATTAGAAAAAAACATTTCAAATTTTGAAGGAAAACAGTTAGCAGTACAGTAAGAATGTGTGAAAGATTCATGGCGGGAAACCATGAATCTTTTTGTTTTTCTGCTGATTCATGCTACACTAACTTCAAAAATATAAGTTGAGGCGGTACTAGCATGGGAAAGCGGGAACGGAAAAAACAAAACAATAAAATAATTCTATTCCCCGGCCTTGAGAAAAGACTGCTGGAAAAAGGGCTTGAGTCCTTTCAGCTGAAAAGGTATCAGGAATCGATCCAGTACTTTGAAGAAGCGAAGGAGATGGATCCTGATAATACCGATGTCCATATCGGGCTTGTTCTGGCATATTATGAAGCGGGAGCTTTGGAAAAAGCGAAAGAACTGGCTAATAAAATGCTCCAGACAGGCATAGGGGATTACATACAAGTAATGGATCTTTATTTAATGATCCTTGTGCAGCTGCATCAATACAGCGAGATTGCAGCAATGATTGAAGTTCTCCTTGAAGAGAGGGAGATTCCGAAGGAGAAGTTTGAGCATTTCAGCAGAATGCTTGAGTTCAGCAGAAAGATGGCTGCTTCACCCTCCGAAGCCGAAATTGAAGCACCCGAAATGGAGGAATTCAAAGGTAGAAAGCTCGATCTGTTCTCCTGCCAGGATCAGCATGAACAAATGCAGATTGCTGCACAGCTGGCAGAACATAATATCAGGCCATATATAGAAGATATTAAAGCATACCTTGAAGCAGATGACGGAAATCCTTTCTTTAAAACGATGCTGTTAAATGTGCTTACAGAGCATGAATATGATAAATATGTACCGATTCGGAAGTTTAATAAAAGTGTCCGGGTTATTCCTGCTGAACTCCCCCCTGTACATCGGCAGCCGATGCTGTTAAAAATAGTCAATAAACTGGAGATTCAGATTGAGCAGGAAGATCCGGTATTATATGAAAATACAAAGAGCCTTGCAGAAAGGCACTTTTTCCTGTTATATCCGCTTGAAGCCTCACCGGATAATGCTGCGTCCTGGGCGGCGGCATACCATATGCTTTCATATGAGTATCATGGCTTAACCAGTTCTATCAGCAAACTGGGAGATATTTATGAAGCTCCAGATGAGGAAATAGAGCAGGCTCTTGTCTTAATAAGAAAGATAGAAGAAATTTCTTATCCCAATATTTAGCCTTCAATGTTGAAAGACAGAGAGTGTATGTTATAATATAATGGTTGTATTATGTGTATATATACATTTTTTTTAATGGATATGGCTTGAAAACAAGAGATATTCATAACATTCTGTGTTGAATGAAATGACAATAGATTTTTGGAGGGAAATGATTGTATGTCTGCTAAATTTGAAAAGTTAGAAGGGAACCGCGGGGTTCTTACAATTGAAGTAGATGCAGAGAAAGTAAACGAAGGATTAGACGCTGCATTTAAAAAAGTAGTTAAGCAAGTTAACGTTCCAGGATTCCGTAAAGGGAAAATGCCTCGCGGAATGTTTGAAAAGCGTTTCGGAATTGAATCTTTATACCAGGATGCAGTAGATTATCTTCTTCCAGAAGCCTATGCTAATGCAATTGATGAAACAGGCGTTGAGCCGGTAGATCGTCCTGAAATCGATGTTGAGCAAATCGAAAAAGGAAAAAGCCTTATCTTCAAAGCTACAGTTACTGTTAAGCCTGAAGTAAAGCTTGGCGAATACAAAGGCCTTGAAGTTAAGCCGCTTGAAACAAACGTTACAGATGAAGATGTTAACAGCGAGCTAACTTCACTTCAGGAAAGACAAGCTGAACTTGCCGTTAAAGAAGAAGGAAAAGCTGAAAATGGCGATACAGTTGTTATGGACTTTGAAGGGTTCGTTGATGGCGAAGCTTTCGAAGGCGGAAAAGCTGAGAACTACTCTTTAGAACTTGGTTCAGGACAATTCATCCCTGGCTTTGAAGATCAGCTGGCTGGTACTGCAGCTGGAGAATCTAAGGAAGTTGAAGTTACATTCCCAGAGGAATACCATGCTGCTGAGCTAGCTGGAAAGCCTGCAACTTTTAAAGTAACTGTACATGAAATCAAAACAAAACAGCTTCCTGAGCTTGATGATGAGTTTGCTAAAGATGCAGACGAAGAAGTTGAAACTTTGGATGCATTAAAAGAAAAAATTAAAACTCGCTTAGAAGAAAGCAAAAAGCATGAAGCTGAGCACCATGTCCGCGATACTGTTGTTGAAGCAGCAGCAGCTAACGCTGAAATGGAAATTCCAGCTGCTATGGTTGACACAGAAGTTAACCGCATGATGCAGGAATTTGAACAGCGTCTGCAAATGCAAGGCATGAACCTTGAACTGTACTTCCAGTTCTCCGGACAGGATGAAGATGCACTGCGCGAGCAAATGAAAGAGGAAGCTGAAAAACGCGTACGCGTTAACCTGACTCTTGAAGCAATTGCAAAAGCAGAAAACATCGAAGTAAGCGATGAAGAAGTTACAGAAGAACTTAACAAAATGGCAGAAATGTACAACATGTCTGCTGAACAGATCACACAAGCTCTTGGAAGCCTTGAAGGCCTAAAAGCAGATCTTCAAATTAAAAAAGCAGTCGATTTCCTTGTGGAAAATAGCAAGACTGTTGCATAATAGAAGTAGTAGTAAACAAGGCGCGAGTTTATCGTGCCTTGTTTTATACCATCAAGACCATACATAATGAAAATCTCCCTTGTATCTTTTGCCTGGTGAAAAGTTTTACGGCATATTGGACATGGACAGGAATACAAATACATATATAGATAATTTAATTATCGGTCCAAGGGACCGACTTAATTTAGCCATTTTTGGTTAAGCTTATGAAAGTACATATAAAATTCAGCCTGTTTTTTCTTTGCGAAATGCCATCACATGCATGCATACATAATTGGAATGTTTTAAGAGTTATCATTTCCTGTCCACTGTAAAAATGTGTTACAATGCAATACATAACTGCTGAAGGTTTTGATTTTTAAGAAAGTGTGAATTATTAAAGAGGGCATGTTTGCACGTATATTTCACAGAGTCCACTATAATTCCCAACCTTTCTATGGCTGAATAAAAAACTATTTGCATGTGATCTCGCAAGCTTAATATATCGTTTTGAAGTTTTTTCAAGGGGTGAAGGATTTGTTTAAATTTAATGATGAAAAAGGGCAATTGAAATGTTCTTTCTGTGGCAAGACACAGGATCAGGTCCGCAAACTTGTTGCTGGGCCAGGAGTATATATATGTGATGAATGCATTGAGCTTTGCACTGAAATTGTGGAAGAAGAGCTGGGGACAGAAGAAGAAGTGGAATTCAAAGATGTTCCAAAGCCAGCAGAAATCCGCGATATTCTGGATGAGTACGTAATTGGCCAGGATCAGGCTAAGAAATCGTTATCTGTAGCAGTATATAATCACTATAAGCGCATCAATTCCAACAGCAAGATTGATGAAGTTGAACTATCAAAAAGTAATATTGCCATGATCGGTCCGACTGGAAGCGGTAAAACCTTGCTGGCTCAGACATTGGCCCGTATTCTAAATGTTCCGTTTGCAATAGCAGACGCAACATCTTTGACTGAAGCCGGATATGTCGGGGAAGATGTTGAAAACATCCTCCTAAAGCTTATTCAGGCAGCAGATTATGATGTGGAAAAGGCAGAAAAAGGAATCATTTATATCGATGAGATTGATAAGGTTGCACGTAAGTCGGAAAATCCGTCAATTACTCGTGATGTATCGGGTGAAGGTGTTCAGCAGGCTCTATTGAAAATTCTGGAAGGTACAGTTGCGAGCGTACCGCCACAAGGGGGCCGCAAACATCCTCATCAGGAATTTATCCAGATTGACACGACCAATATCCTGTTTATTTGCGGCGGCGCATTTGATGGCATCGAGCAAATTATTAAACGCCGTTTAGGCCAGAAGGTTATTGGCTTTGGATCCGACCAGAATCAAAAAGAAATTGAGCCAAAGGATCTTCTTGCAAAGGTGCTTCCTGAAGACCTGCTGAAATTCGGGTTAATTCCTGAATTTATCGGGCGTCTTCCGGTTATTGCAAGTCTTTCCCAGCTTGATGAAGCTGCATTAATTGAGATTTTAACTAAACCTAAAAATGCACTTGTCAAACAATACCAGAAAATGCTTGAACTTGACGATGTTGAGCTTGATTTTGAAGAAGGCGCACTTGAAGAAATTGCTAAAAAAGCAATTGAAAGAAAAACAGGGGCCCGCGGTCTGCGCTCCATTATTGAAGGAATCATGCTGGATGTAATGTTTGATCTTCCATCGCGCGAAGATATTAAAAAGTGCATTATTACGAAAGAAACGGTTATTGACAATGGTTCGCCAAAACTTGTTTTGGAGGACGGAACAGTTGTAGAAGAAGAGCGCAAGACTTCAGCATAATAAAAAGTGGCCAGCCTTGGGGCATGGCCACTTTTTATGCCTTTCGGAATTTAAAACTTTGTATACTTAGGATTGTCAAGCGCCACCTTCCTCGCGAACAATCGGTGGTGGACAAGACGCTTACTTTTAAATGAATTCCTTGTTTATTCCAACTCAGTCAGGGAGATACTAGCATTATCAACGAGAACAAATAATGCAGGAGGGAACACAATGAGTTGGACGGGGATCGCTTTATTTATCCAATTGTTTTTTGGAATTGTCATTGGACTTTACTTTTGGAATTTGCTTAGGAGCCAGCGGACACAAAAGGTTTCTATCGACCGTGAATCAAGGAAGGAAATGGATGTATTAAAAAAGATGCGTTCCATTTCACTAACTGAACCATTATCAGAAAAAGTTCGTCCAGCCAGTTTTGCAGACATTGTGGGGCAGGAGGATGGAATTAAATCTCTGAAAGCGGCATTGTGCGGACCCAATCCTCAACATGTTATAATATATGGTCCCCCTGGCGTGGGAAAAACGGCTGCGGCCAGATTGGTACTGGAAGAAGCCAAGAAAAATGCAAAGTCCCCTTTTGAGAAAGCTTCTGTTTTTATAGAACTGGATGCTACTACAGCGAGATTCGATGAGAGGGGCATTGCAGATCCTCTGATTGGTTCTGTTCATGATCCTATCTATCAGGGTGCTGGGGCAATGGGCCAGGCGGGAATTCCGCAGCCTAAACAGGGTGCTGTTACAAATGCGCATGGAGGCGTACTTTTTATTGACGAAATCGGTGAGCTTCACCCCATACAGATGAACAAGCTTCTGAAAGTGCTTGAAGACCGGAAAGTATTTCTGGAAAGTGCTTATTATAATGAAGAAAATACTCAAATACCAACCCATATTCATGATATTTTTAAAAATGGCCTGCCTGCGGACTTCCGCCTGATCGGAGCAACTACCAGGACTCCGAATGAAATACCGCCTGCCATTCGTTCAAGATGCATGGAGGTTTTTTTCAGAGAGCTGGCTGAAGAAGAGATTTCAGCTGTAGCAAAAAAGGCTTCGGAAAAGGTTAATCTCACTATTAGTGAAAATGCGCTTGGCATTCTTGCTAATTATGCAAGAAATGGGCGGGAAGCGGTTAATATGATTCAAATCTCTGCAGGTTTAGCGATTACTGAAGACCGAGATTACATAAAAGATGAAGATATTGAATGGGTTGTGCAATCGAGTCAGCTTTCACCGAGAATGGAAAGAAAAATCAATTCCCATTCTGCTGTTGGTCTTGTAAATGGGCTGGCCGTATATGGACCGAACACAGGTGCTTTGCTTGATATTGAAGTTACTGTAATTCCTGCAAAAGAAAAAGGCAGTATAAATATTACAGGCATAGTAGAAGAAGAAAGTATTGGCGGCCAAGGAAAATCAATCCGCAGAAAAAGTATGGCCAAGGGTTCAATTGAAAATGTTATTACTGTTTTGAGATCAATGGGCGTACCGGCTGACGAATATGATATTCATGTCAACTTCCCTGGCGGAGTTCCAATTGACGGCCCTTCTGCGGGCATTGCTATGGCGACAGGGATCTATTCTGCTATTTATAAACGGCCAGTGGACAATACTGTAGCTATGACCGGGGAAATCAGCATACATGGGTACGTTAAGCCAATTGGAGGAGTATATCCAAAGGTGAAAGCTGCCAAAAAAGCAGGAGCACAGACAGTAATTATCCCAAAAGAAAATATGCAATCCATCTTAAAGGAGATAACAGGTATTAAGATTATTCCTGTAACCCATTTGAATGAAGTATTTGATGCAGCGCTGCAAAAAGAGTATCTCAAAGAGCAGGCCATAACCGCTTCAATCGAATTAAAGAAAAAAGAGAGCATATGATGTGTGGCCCAGTAACCCATTCAGGGTTTGTCAGTTATGGAAAAACCGCTGTACAAACGCCTCCCGCTAATCGCGGTCAGAAACTTCGGTTTGCAGTTTAGGCTACAAACCGAAGTTTTATTTGCGTAAAGAAGGATAAAGTGTAATTATAAATGAATATCTTTTTAATACAGGCTTTCAGCAATTTCTCTTTAATAGACACTGCTATTTAAATACGATAGAATTGTACAAAGAAATTATTAGCAATAATGGGGTTAAAAAGATGCATTTTGGAGGTGCAATGGAATGGCGAAAAAGAAAGAAATCATCGTCCCCCTCCTGCCGCTTCGGGGCTTGCTTGTTTATCCGACCATGGTTCTGCATTTGGATGTAGGCCGTGAGAAATCGGTTCAGGCTCTTGAAAAAGCAATGGTAGATGACCATTTAATTTTCTTAACAACACAAAAGGATATATCTATAGATGAACCATCAGAAGATGATCTATATGGAATGGGCACGCTAACACGTGTAAAGCAGATGCTCAAGCTTCCAAACGGTACAATCCGTGTTCTTGTTGAAGGGCTTAAGAGAGCGGAAATCATTGATTTTCAGGAAGAAGCCGAACATTATTCCGTTAGTGTGAAGGTTTTTGAGGATCCTGAAACCAAGGACGTAGAAGATCAGGCATTGATGAGGACCATGCTTGAATATTTTGAGCAATACATAAAGGTATCGAAGAAGATTTCAGCCGAAACGTACTCCTCTGTAGCAGATATAGAAGAGCCGGGGCGCATGGCAGATATCATTTCTTCCCATTTGCCTTTAAAGCTTAAAGAAAAACAGGAAATTCTTGAAACCATTGATGTAAAAGAGCGCATGAACCAGGTTATCGAAATCATTCATAATGAAAAAGAAGTTCTGAACCTTGAAAAAAAGATTGGCCAGCGTGTGAAAAAATCAATGGAGCGAACGCAGAAGGAATATTATTTGCGTGAACAGATGAAAGCAATCCAAAAAGAGCTGGGGGATAAGGAAGGCAAGACAGGAGAAATAGCTGAGCTGACGGAAAAGATTGAAAATGCAGGCATGCCTGAGCATGTCGAGCTGACAGCTTTAAAAGAACTGGACCGATATGAGAAAGTTCCATCCAGTTCAGCTGAAAGTGCAGTTATCCGCAACTATATCGAATGGCTTGTCACATTGCCATGGTCAAGGGCAACAGATGATGACTTGGATATCCTGAAGGCGGAAAGAATTTTGAATGAAGACCATCACGGCCTGGAAAAAGTTAAGGAACGGGTTCTGGAATACCTCGCGGTGCAAAAGCTGACGAATTCCCTTAAGGGGCCGATTCTTTGTCTTGCTGGCCCTCCGGGTGTCGGTAAAACAAGCCTTGCGCGTTCTATTGCAACATCGCTTAACCGCAATTTCGTCCGGGTATCCCTAGGCGGGGTCCGGGATGAGTCTGAGATTCGCGGACATAGAAGGACTTATGTAGGTGCCATGCCTGGCCGCATCATTCAGGGCATGAAAAAGGCAGGGACCATTAACCCTGTGTTCCTGCTTGATGAAATTGACAAAATGTCTTCTGATTTCCGCGGGGATCCTTCATCTGCGATGCTGGAGGTTTTAGACCCTGAGCAGAACCATAATTTTAGTGATCATTATATTGAAGAAACATATGATCTCTCAAAGGTCATGTTTATAGCAACAGCCAACAATCTCGGGACGATCCCTGGTCCGCTGCTGGACAGAATGGAAGTTATCACGATTGCAGGCTATACAGAGCAAGAGAAGGTTCATATAGCAAAAGACCACCTGCTGCCTAAGCAAATTAAAGAACATGGACTTTCCAAATCACAGCTTCAGATTCGTGAAGATGGCCTGCAGAAGGTAGTCCGCTATTATACTCGTGAGGCAGGAGTCCGGGGGTTGGAGCGTCAGCTGGCTACTATCTGCAGAAAAACGGCGAAAATTATCGTATCCGGCGAAAAGAAGAAAGTGATTGTGAATAGTAAAAATACTGATGAGTTTCTTGGAAAGCCTAAATACCGCTACGGTCAGGCTGAGCTTGAAGACCAGGTTGGCGTTGCTACAGGGCTGGCCTATACCACAGTTGGCGGCGACACCCTTCAGATAGAAGTATCCCTTTCTCCTGGAAAAGGGAAGCTTGTTCTTACAGGCAAACTTGGGGATGTTATGAAAGAGTCTGCTCAAGCGGCATTCAGTTATGTTCGTTCAAAGGCTAAAGAACTGGGCATTGATGAGAATTTCCATGAAAAGCATGACATTCACATCCATGTACCAGAAGGTGCTGTTCCAAAAGATGGTCCATCTGCAGGAATTACCATTACAACCGCACTGGTTTCTGCGCTGTCTGGAAAACCAATCCGTAAAGAAGTGGGAATGACAGGGGAGATCACCTTAAGAGGCCGAGTGCTTCCTATTGGCGGTTTGAAGGAAAAATCTTTGAGCGCCCATCGTGCAGGATTGACTAAGATTATCCTCCCTAAAGATAATGAAAAGGATATTGAAGATATCCCCGAAAGCATCAGGGAAGAGCTTGATTTTGTTTTGGTATCACATGTGGACGAAGTCTTAAAACATGCCCTGAATGGCGGTGTTCAAGCATGAAGGTAACCAGCTCAGAAATCGTCATCAGTGCTGTTAAGCCTGATCAATACCCTGAAAGTGATTTGCCGGAATTCGCCCTTGCCGGCCGTTCCAACGTCGGCAAATCTTCGTTCATTAATAAAATGCTTAATCGTAGGGGACTTGCCAGGATATCCTCTAAACCGGGGAAGACACAGACCCTGAATTTTTACCTTATTAACGAAATTCTTCATTTTGTTGATGTTCCAGGCTATGGGTATGCAAAGGTATCCAAAAAGGAACGCGAAGCATGGGGAAAGATGATAGAAACATACTTAACCAGCAGAGAACAGTTAAAAGCAGTTGTGCTGATAGTTGATTTGCGCCATCCCCCTACAAGTGACGATGTCATGATGTACGACTTTTTAAAGCATTATGAAATTCCTTGTATAGTGATTGCTACCAAAGCGGATAAAATACCTAAGTCCAAGTGGCAAAAACATATGAAAATCACGGAAGAAACATTGGATATCGATCCGAATGATCAGATTATTATGTTTTCCTCTGAAACGGGTTATGGAAAAGACAAGGCTTGGTCGGCATTGAAAAGCTTTATGTAAAAAAAAATCCCGCTGCAATGGGCAGCGGGATTTTTGTATTTCTGAATTAAGGTCTTTCCTCCTAGGAGTGCTTTCATTGCAATATTTCGAAGGGGAATAGATTATGGGATAAAATGGATAAAATGTTTGTCGAAGGGTGAGGAATCTGAAGAATACTGGAGGATATGGAGTCATATTGGAGTTCAAAGAGGGTCAGTTGATGAGAACAGCTTAAATTCTTTAATATCATTAATTATCATATAATATGAATTTTGAGAATATTTTAAAATCATGATAGAGTTAAGGGGCATTTATAAAAGAGAGATACTGAAGGGGGAATTTAGACTAGTGAGACATTGGTTAAAAGGAATTATAGCAGCTGCTTTTGTTTTGGTCCTGGCGGCATGCGGATCAGAGGAAGCGTCTAAAAGCGGAATGGATTTGGTAGACGAAGACAAATTTACGTACGCTGCTTCGGGAGAGTTCAAACCTTTTAGTTATACAAATGATGATGGAAGCATGAGCGGCTTTGATATTGATGTGGCCGAGGCTGTAGCAAAAGAACTCGGGCTTGAGCCGGTTCAGAATAAATTTAAGTTTGGCGGTATTGTCGAAGGTGTGAAGTCCGGCCGTTTTGATGCAGCGGTAGCCAGTCACACCATTACAGAAGAACGTTTGAAGGCAGTCAATTTTTCTACGCCATATTACTATTCCGGCCCGCAAATATATGTGCGTCCAGACAGCAGCGTTGAAACGCTTGCCGATCTCGAAGGCATGGAAATAGCAGTATCCAAGGGTTCTACATACACTTCAAATGCAGAGGAGGTTACAGATAACATCCAGTTCTACGATAGTGATGTCGTCGCCCTGGAGGCCTTGAGCAAGGGAAAACATGATGCTGTCATCACTGACTTCGTAACAGGTAAAGAAGCGATTGGGGCCGGAATGAAAATCGAAGGCAAAGAGCTGCTGGGCCGCAGTGAGCAGGCAATTGCTGTTGCAAAGGATAATAAAGAGCTGCTCGAAAAAGTGAATGAAGCTCTTGAAACACTTCGCGAGAATGGAACACTCACAGAAATCAGCAAAAAATATATCGGTGAAGATATAACAGTTGATCCTGAGAAGGAATAACATTGCGGGCGGATGTGTGACAAACATTCGCCTGTTTTGTTTTTACACATACTGAAATAGCCATCTGAAGGGGGATTTTTGTGGATTTGCTTACAAAGTTTATTGATACATATCCCGTATTTTTAAAGGGAATGCTCTTAACCTTTCAATTAACCATTGTTGCCGTGTTTATTGCTATTTTTATAGGATTGTTTTTTGCCTTTTTAAAGATTTCAAGAATTAAAGTTCTGGAATGGATTGCGGACATCTATATTTTCCTTGTCAGGGGAACGCCTCTTGTTGTCCAGATTTTTATCTTCTATTTCGGATTGACAGCATTGGATATTTCACAGTTTTGGTCGGTTGTTCTTGGACTTGCTTTTCACAATGGTGCCTATATAGCCGAAATTTTCAGGGGCTCTATTCAATCCATAGACAAAGGACAAATGGAAGCAGGGCGATCGCTGGGTATGACTGCTGGCCTTGCAATGAGAAGGATCATTCTTCCTCAGGCTTTCCGCCGGGCTATGCCGCCTCTGGGCAATCAATTTATCATTGCTTTGAAGGATTCATCACTTGCTTCTTTTATCGGCATGTACGAGCTCTTTAACGTAGCCACGACATACGGTTCTAATGAATATGACTACATGAGCTATTTGCTGATCGTAGCTGTTTACTATTTAGTACTTGTACTTATTTTCTCCATCCTTGTAAATATGATTGAGAAAAGAATGGCAAGCAGTGATTAAGGGGGGATCAAGGCATGAGTGAATCGTATATGATTAAGGTGGAAAAATTGAACAAATCATTCGGGGATCTTCACGTACTAAAGGACATTGACATAACAGTGAAAGAAAGTGATGTTGTTTGCCTGATCGGTGCAAGCGGGTCCGGAAAAAGCACACTTCTCCGCTGTTTAAACTTTCTTGAATTAAAGGACAGCGGCAATATCATTTTTGAGGGTGAAAAGGTTGAAAAAGATACACACGATTTAAATAAAGTAAGAGAAAAAGTAGGAATGGTTTTTCAGCACTTTCATTTATTTCCTCATATGACTGTTCTCGAAAATGTGATGGAAGCACCTTTACATGTGAAAAAGCTTCCAAAGGATCAAGTGAAAAAGGATGCCCAGGAACTATTAAAAAAAGTCGGGCTTTCTGATAAGGAAAACGTATATCCATCAAAACTTTCAGGCGGACAAAAACAGCGTGTGGCCATTGCAAGGGCACTGGCAATGAAGCCTGATATCATGCTTTTTGATGAGCCGACATCTGCACTTGATCCGGAGCTTGTGGGGGAAGTGCTTTCCACAATGAAAGAGCTGGCTCTTGAAGGGATGACTATGGTCGTCGTCACTCATGAAATGGGCTTTGCAAGAGAAGTAGCAGATTGGGCTGTCTATATGCATGACGGAAAAATTGTAGAGGTGGGGCATCCGGAGGATCTGTTTAACAATCCAAAAGAACAGAGAACCAAAAATTTTCTGGATTCGGTTCTCTAAACAGTTTGAATGGTAAAAGACAGGGAAAAGCTAAATATCCCTGTCTTTTATTTTTGGATGTTTTCGAAAGGTTTGTTGCTTTATGTACCTTATTTACTGAGTTGATTGTAGCGGAAGGTGCGAGATCCTCGAAAATGGTTTCGCATTTTCTTCGTGCGGTGTTTACTCAAGGAAGCTTATTCAAAGTCCTGCGGGAGTAGCGGGACAGGTGAGACCCCACAGACACAGCGTCGAGGAGGCAAACCGCCCCGCGGAAAGCGAGCATCCTGGAGCGGAAATCAACGGACAACATTAATAGGCCAAAAACAACAATATATACGAAAAGAGCCTTATTTTTTCTTTGATAATAAAAAATATAATCCAATTAGCATTAAAAGAATCGGCCATAGCTGCCAAACATCAGAAACACCACTTTCCAGCAGTCCCATCCACTCTGCTACCCTGTCATAAAAAAGAAGCAATGCGGCAAGAATTAAAAATAAGATACTCTGGAACAATCCTGCCCCTGTTTTCTGATGCCGAAGGAGGAAGCCGAGAGCTATTATCAGAATGAATGTTCCGATGTGATCCGGCCAAATTTCCAGGCGTTTCACCACATGAAAGTGCAGGCCAAATCCGGTTAAAATGACACCAGGCAATATGGAATCATAATCTCTTGCACCATATCCCTGAATTAAAAAGGCTGCTCCGACAATAATGAGAAGAGTCGGCCAGGAATAAAAAGGCTGTAGGGCAGTAAATCCGCTCTGCTGCAGGAAAAAGTATGCACCAAATCCGAGTAAAATAATTCCTGGGAAAATACGCTGATTTTTCATAAAAAACACCACTTCCAATAAGGTTCACTTGAATCCGGCAAGTTTTTTTGTTACTGTACATAAGGGAGTATTTGTCTATTTAGGAAACCCAGGACTGGGCTCCTTTTTAAAATATAGTACCATATGTGTTCAATATCTGTTCACATTTAAGCATTAATTGAAATAATAGAAATGATATAATTAATATTAATGAACTAGGCAATAATTCTGGGGGTGTCAATTTCAATGCATATCTTGGTCGTCGGTCTAAACTATAAAACTGCCCCTGTTGAAATCCGTGAACGTCTAACCTTTAATCCTTCACAATTGGGCGAGGCAATGCAGACATTAAATGACAAAAAAAGCATTTTAGAGAATGTCATTCTGTCTACATGCAATCGGACCGAAATTTATGCAGTTGTGGACCAGCTACATACTGGCCGCTATTATATAAAGGAATTTTTGGCAGAACATTTCAATATGGATCAGAGCGAATTTTCTCCATTCCTATTTATTTATGAAGAGGATGGGGCCATTGAGCATCTATTCAAGGTAGCATGCGGCCTTAACTCCATGATCCTTGGCGAGACACAGATTTTAGGACAGGTAAGGACAAGTTTTCTGGAGGCTCAATCAGAAAATACAACCGGAACAGTCTTCAACCACTTGTTTAAGCAGGCAGTAACGCTTGCTAAGCGGGCACACTCTGAAACGGAAATAGGGGCAAATGCAGTATCTGTCAGCTATGCAGCAGTGGAACTGGCAAAGAAGATTTTTGGCTCTCTCGAAAAGAAACATGTTCTTATTTTAGGAGCGGGTAAAATGGGTGAGCTGGCAATCCAAAACCTTCATGCCAGCGGAGCCAGTAAAGTAACAGTTATTAACCGTACATTTGAAAAAGCGCAGGATCTTGCAAGCCGCTATGCGGGCCAGGCAAAAACATTGCATGAGCTTCAATGTGCCCTTGTTGAAGCTGATATTTTAATCAGCTCTACTGGGGCCAAAGAGTTTGTTGTCACGAAGGATATGATGGCTTACGCAGAAAAAATGCGCAAAGGCAAGCCTCTATTTATGGTGGATATTGCTGTCCCAAGAGACCTGGATCCGAAATTGGCTGATCTGGACAGCGTTTTCCTATATGATATCGATGATCTTGAAGGCATTGTTGAAGCAAACCTTCAGGAGCGTAAAAAGGCAGCCCAGAAGATTCAGCTGATGATTGAAGGGGATATTGTTGAATTCAAGCAATGGCTGAACCTGCTTGGTGTTGTTCCGGTAATTTCCGCCTTGCGTGAGAAAGCACTGGCTATACAGAGTGAAACCATGACAAGCATTGAAAGAAAGCTGCCGCATTTGAGTGATCGTGATAAAAAAGTGCTGAACAAGCATACAAAGAGCATCATCAATCAGCTATTAAAAGATCCTATTTTACAAGCTAAAGAAATGGCTGGACAGAAAGATTCCGAACAGGCATTAGACTTATTTGTAAAAATCTTTAATATAGAAGAACTTGTTTCAGATCAGCAGAACGTGCACGCAGCAGCCAAAACAAAGCACGCATTCGCTCAATCACCGCAGACTTCCTTTCAATCGTAAAAGGGGTCCTGTCCATGTCTGACATCTATATGACACGGCTGCACGAATTAACGGTGGTTCTGTATGCCCTATGTGTCTTATTATATTTTATTGATTTTCTTCACCATAACCGGAAGGCGAATAGGATTGCCTTCTGGTTACTTGCATTTGTATGGGTGCTTCAAACGGTGTTCCTGATACTTTATATGATTAATACAGGAAGGTTCCCTGTATTGACCATTTTTGAGGGCCTATACTTTTATGCCTGGGTGCTTATCACTCTTTCTTTGGGAATTAACAGGCTGCTCAGAGTAGATTTTATCGTCTTTTTTACAAATGTTCTCGGCTTTATCATAATGGCGATCCATACATTCGCACCTGTTCAGATTGATTCGGCTGTAAAAGCACAGCAGCTCATCTCAGAACTTCTGCTGATTCATATAACAGTTGCAATCCTTTCATATGGAGCATTCTCGCTTTCCTTCGTATTTTCCCTGCTTTATCTGATTCAATATGATTTGCTCAAAAGGAAAAAATGGGGAACGCGGCTGCTCCGGATAACGGACTTGTCAAAGCTTGAACATATGTCCTATGTATTAAATGTAATCGGTGTACCTATGCTGATGATAAGTTTAATTTTAGGAATCCAGTGGGCATATATTAAGTTGCCCTATATGGTCTGGTATGACTCCAAGGTGATCGGTTCATTCATTGTCCTTGCTTTATATAGTATTTATCTCTATATGAAAGTTGGAAAGGGCCTATATGGAAAATCTTTAGCCCTCTGGAACTTGGCATCATTTTTAATTGTATTAATTAACTTCTTTTTGTTTGGCAAACTTTCATCTTTCCATTTTTGGTATTCCTAGAAAAGCGGAGGCGACTGTTCAGCCCCGACAAGCATAAGATGGGCTGCGGCCGCGGCGCAGGTTGCCGCAGAGCAGAACAGCTTATGACCTCGAGGGGCTAGGAGCCGCAGCTGGACATATCAAAGAAAAGCGGAGGCGACTGTTCAGCCCTGACAAGCATAAGATGGGCTGCGGCCGCGGCGCAGGTTGCCGCAGAGCAGAACAGCTTATGACCTCGAGGGGCTAAGAGCCGCAGCTGGAAAAACAGTAAAGAAAAGCGGAGGCGACTGTTCAGCAGGAGCCAAAGATAGACATATTTGCAGGAGGCAGTCATGAGAAAAATTATCGTAGGTTCAAGACGAAGCAAGCTGGCACTAACTCAGACAAATTGGGTGATCAGCCAATTGAAAAGCATTGACCCGTCCTTTGAGTTTGAGGTGAAGGAAATTGTCACGAAGGGAGATAAAATTCTTGATGTTACCCTTTCGAAGGTCGGAGGAAAAGGATTATTCGTAAAGGAAATAGAGCAGGCCATGCTTGACGAAGAAATAGATATGGCTGTACATAGCATGAAGGATATGCCCGCTGTTCTTCCGGCAGGCCTGACAATCGGCAGCATTCCTGAAAGGGAAGACCATCGGGATGCGCTTATTTCAAAAGGGCATATAAAACTGAATGACTTAAAGGAAGGATCTATTGTAGGAACAAGCAGCCTGCGCAGAGCGGCGCAATTGCTCGCACAGCGTCCGGATCTGGAGATTAAGTGGATCAGAGGAAATATTGATACCAGATTATCTAAACTGGAAACGGAAGAATATGATGCGATTATCCTTGCAGCAGCTGGTCTCTCCAGAATGGGCTGGGCAGCTGATGTTGTTACAGAATTCCTGGAGCCGGAAGTTTGTGTGCCGGCTGTTGGCCAGGGGGCACTATCCATTGAGTGCCGTGAAAGTGATAAGGAGCTTCGGGCATTGCTGGATAAATTCACATGCTCTGAGACGAATCAGACAGTACGTGCTGAGCGTGCGTTCCTTCATAAAATGGAAGGCGGCTGCCAGGTTCCGATTGCAGGCTTTGCCACAATTAATGAAACGGGTGAAATGGAGTTAACCGGACTTGTAGGTTCCCCTGATGGAAAAGTGATTTATAAGGAGACCCTGACAGGTTCTGATCCTGAAGAACTTGGTGTTCAGATGGCAGTCAAGCTTACTGAACAGGGGGCCAAAGAGCTGATTGACAGGGTTAAAGAGGAGCTTGACGGGCAATGAAACAGACTTCCCCTTTAGAAGGCATGACTGTTTTAGTGCCAAGAGGGAAAAATCAGGCTCACTCCTTTTCAGCTCTTATCCAAAGCTATGGGGGGATACCTGTTGAGATCCCCTTGATTGCTTTCGAGCCTTTGGAGGATAAGGAAGTTTTATTTCAAGCCCATAAGCGGATTCACACGTATGATTGGGTGATTTTTACAAGCAAAATAGCTGTGGATGCTTTTTTTGAAAATCTGAGTCTGGACGGGCCTTTCCCTAACATAGCGGTTATCGGAGAGAAGACTAAGAAATTGCTTATGGATAAGGGATTAAAGGTGCAGTTTATGCCCCGGGAATATGTTGCTGAAGGGTTTGTTGAGGATTTTTTGCCATTTGTAGAAGAAGGAATGAAAGTATTAATCCCCAAAGGGAATCTGGCACGTGACTATATCGCAGCCTCCCTTTCGGAAAATGGTGCAGACGTTGATGAAATCATTGTTTATGAGACAACTTTTCCACGTGAAAGCATTGATCTGATAAAAAAACAGCTTTCTGGAACCGGGTTAGATGTCCTTCCTTTTACCAGCCCTTCCACAGTGGATCATTTTATAGGGGCTTTAAAGGAGCTTGGATATCAGAATGCTGTTAAAGACAGTGTGGTGGGCTGCATCGGGCCTGTGACTAGAGATCGCGCAAATGCCTACGGGCTGCAGGTTCATGCGGTTCCTGAAGAATATACAGTACATAGCATGCTAAAGAGTATTATTAGCTACTTGGCAGAAATCAGGAGGGAAATATAATGGATCTTCAATTTAATAGACATAGACGCCTTCGCAAAAGTCCGAATATGAGAGCGCTTATCCGTGAGAACTTCTTGCGTACAGAGGATTTAATATATCCGATTTTCGTGGCAGAAGGAGACGGCATTAAAAGAGAAATCCCTTCAATGCCGGGAATATACAATTTGTCGCTTGATCACCTTGAAGAGGAAATGAATGAGGTTGTTTCTCTTGGAATAAAATCGGTGCTCTTATTTGGAATACCGAAAGAGAAAGATGCATGCGGGCAGCAGGCTTATCATGATCATGGAATCGTACAGGAAGCTACAAGATTTATAAAAGCTAGATATCCGGAAATTATCGTAATTGCTGATACATGCCTTTGCGAGTATACCGATCATGGCCATTGCGGGTTGATTGAAAATGGAGAAGTGCTGAACGATGCATCCCTCGAACTGCTTGTGCAGACAGCTGTCAGCCAGGCTAAAGCAGGAGCAGACATAATTGCCCCGTCAAATATGATGGACGGATTTACAGCAGCGATCCGTGCTGGTCTCGATGAAGCCGGATTTGAAGATATCCCGGTTATGTCTTATGCGGTTAAATACGCTTCTGCATTCTACGGTCCTTTCCGTGATGCAGCTGACAGTACGCCTCAATTTGGCGACCGAAAAGCATATCAGATGGATCCTTCCAACCGCATGGAAGCCATGCGCGAAGCTGAATCTGACTTAATGGAAGGGGCAGACTTCCTGATTGTTAAGCCGGGAATGCCTTATCTGGATATAGTTCGGGATGTTAAAAACAACATCAACCTTCCGATTGTGATTTATAATGTGAGCGGTGAATATTCAATGGTTAAAGCGGCTGCACAGAACGGCTGGATCGATGAACAGAAAATCGTCATGGAAATGCTCACAGGCATGAAGCGTGCAGGAAGTGATTTAATTATTACTTACCATGCGAAAGATGCGGCAAGGTGGATTAAGGAACAGTACTAATAATATGATGTCTTAGTAATTGAAAATTTCTTATTAAACGAAAAGAGGGATGACATGCGCTCTTACGAAAAATCTGTCAAGGCTTTTAAAGAGGCAAGCGAATTGATGCCTGGAGGAGTAAACTCCCCTGTACGTGCCTTTAAATCAGTTAATATGGATCCCATTTTTATGGAACGCGGACGAGGCTCTAAAATCTACGATATCGATGGAAATGAATATATTGATTATGTTTTGTCCTGGGGCCCATTGATCCTCGGCCATACTAATGAACGTGTGGTCGAAGGTATTAAGAAAGTAGCTGAAATGGGGACAAGCTTTGGAGCTCCTACTGAAATCGAGAACGAGCTTGCCAAGCTGGTCATTGAACGCGTGCCTTCCATTGAAGTGGTGCGAATGGTTTCATCCGGAACAGAAGCTACTATGAGTGCCCTGAGGCTTGCCCGAGGATATACCGGCCGAAATAAAATCATGAAATTTGAAGGCTGCTATCATGGCCACGGTGATTCCCTTTTAATTAAAGCTGGTTCTGGTGTAGCAACCCTGGGGCTGCCTGACAGTCCAGGTGTTCCAGAAGGAGTTGCCAAAAATACAATTACGGTGCCTTACAATGACCTAGAAAGCGTAAGATATGCCTTTGAGCAATTCGGAGATGATATAGCAGGTGTGATTGTGGAACCGGTAGCTGGAAATATGGGAGTCGTTCCTCCTCAGCCAGGCTTCCTTGAAGGCTTAAGAGAAATTACAGAGCAAAACGGCTCACTGCTTATTTTTGATGAAGTAATGACTGGTTTCCGCGTCGGCTATAATTGTGCGCAGGGCTACTTTGGAGTGACACCGGATATTACATGTCTCGGAAAAGTTATTGGCGGTGGGCTCCCAGTTGGTGCATATGGCGGAAAAGCGGAAATTATGAAGCAGATTGCACCAAGCGGTCCAATTTACCAGGCAGGAACACTATCTGGAAACCCTCTTGCCATGACTGCCGGCTTCGAGACTTTAAGCCAGCTGACTCCACATTCCTACAAAGAATTTGAAAGAAAAGCTGACAGATTGGAAGAAGGGCTTAAAGCAGCTGCTGAAAAATATGATATCCCGCACACCATTAACCGTGCAGGATCCATGATTGGCATCTTCTTTACAAATGAAAATGTTATTAACTATGAAAAAGCTAAAACATCCAACCTGGATTTCTTTGCAGAATACTACAGGGAAATGGCAAACCAGGGAGTCTTCCTGCCGCCATCCCAATTCGAAGGACTCTTCCTCTCAACTGCACACACTGATGAAGATATTGAAAAAACAATCCAGGCAGCTGAAAAGGCATTCTCCAAATTAAAATAAGCAAGACCTGACACTCATCAGGTTTGATGAGTGTTTTTTTATGCCCTTATAATTATGGTTATTTGAGTCTTTATGTATCGTTTGAAAGAAACCCCTTTACTGTTGCTGGAATTCAATAGACTGTGATTATCCAAAATTTTTATTTTGCACGGTGTTGATTGGAGTGGAAGGAACGATAAAAGTCTAATCCAAGGAACTTTTTCTAAATTAATCTAAGATTCCCTCAGAGCGCTATTTTTCTAATCATAAAGTATCCTAATCCCTCATAGGATTGTTAATGACATAGTGATTAAACGTAAAGATTCGAAGGGAGGAGTCGCTTTGTCTCAGGGGAATCCATCGTGTTTACGATTTTCTTTAGAAGAATCAGTATGGTTTCAAAAAGGACAGGAAGTATCGGACCTGATTTCCATCTCGTTAGACCCCAATATAACAATTCAGGAAAGCGATCAATATGTAACGATCCAGGGAGCTCTTGAACTGGCAGGTGAGTATAGACGCAGCGATGAAGAAGCATCTGAGGAAGAACAAGAGGATTTGGCAGTCACCAAATTCGTTCAGACAGTTGAAGAAAGAGGAGAAGGAGTTTGTGAATTCAAACACTATTTTCCTGTCGATATCACTATTCCGAATAATAGAATCCAAAGCATCTACGATATTGACGTTGCGGTAGAGTCCTTCGATTATGTTCTGCCGGAACGAAGCTGTATGAAATTGACAGCAAATTTAACCATAACCGGATTGTATGGCGATCAGCAGCATGTTCCTATTCAAGAATGGGAGGAAGAAGCTGAAACTGAAACGGAAGAATTAGAGCCTCTGTACAGGTCTTCTGCAGCGGCAGAGGAGATAGAGGAAGAAGAAATAATTCAGCAGGAATGGCCTTCATATCAGCTAGAAGAACAGGAGCAGGAGGAGGAGGAAGAAAGAGAGGAAAAGGTATACGCTGGCACCGAGGAAGATATACGGGAAGAGGAGCCTCAGGAAGAGCAGCCAGAAACAGATGAGGTATATATTCCATTTGAGGCGGAAGCAAGAAAGCAGCCAGAAGTGGTAGAGCAAGAAGTGATTAAACCGTCAGTGCCTGCAGCCCTCGAAGTAAAACAAGAGCAGCCAGAAGAAGAACAGACGCCAAAAACTGCACCGGAAATATCTTTTTCTTCTCAGCGCAATGAGGAGGAAGCACCGCCAACCGCACAGGAAATCTATCAAATGACGGAAGCATCAGAATCAGATAGTCCTTCCTTTGAAAAGAAGCCTGTTCAAGCGGCTGCACAGGCAGCTCATGAGGAAACAGAGGAATCCTCATCCTCTTCAGAACAGGAAGCTAAGAAGAAGAAACTCTCCAAGAAGAAAAGCATGTCGTTAACAGAGTTCTTTGCCCGGAAAGAAGAGACAGAGGAACATGTTAAGCTCAAGGTTTGCATTGTGCAGAACGGCGACACAATTGATGCCATTGCTGAAAGGTATGATATACCAGCCCAGCAGCTATTACGGGTGAATCATCTTGAAATCAATCAGGATATTTATGAAGGGCAAGTGCTGTACATTCCTGTTGCGGTAGCCCATTAAATGGTTAAAAGGCTGAGCAGGTATTGATAACCCGCTCAGCTATTTTCGTTTAGCTAATATATTTCAGAATAACATCATTTTTTCTCATTCTGGAAAGTGAGTGGTTTAGGTGGAAGAAAAAAATCGGCTGCGGAAAGTCTCCCCCATTTTAAATCATTATTCATTAGAGCCGCATTTTGTAGAGGAGTTTGGGAGAGTTCAAAAGGTTTACAGCAGCAAAGGTGTGTTTGCTCTGAAGAAAATAAAGCCTCAGCATGGAGCGGATTTTATAAGGCATGTACAAACTCTCTTTCAAAAAGGGTATAACAGAATTGTTCCTATTTACCCGACGGTGGATGGAAGATATGCAGTGCTCCATCAGAATGAATTATTTTATTTAATGCCCTGGATGCCCAATGAAGAAAAGGAGGACAGATTTGAGAGGCATCAGCAAATGCTGAGGGAACTGGCAAGACTGCACACATTGTCCTCGCGGGAAGTTCCTATAAAAAAGGAAGATCGAACCGATCATTATGAGAAAACCTTGCAGGAATGGGAAAAGGAAAATGAATTTTTGGACGGATTTATTGAATCATGCGAAAGAAAAGAGTATATGTCCCCCTTTGAGCTAATGTTTTCACTTTATTATCACGATGTCAGCCAGGCATTAAAATTCTCCACAAACAAATTTAAAGATTGGTATGAAAAAACGAAAGAAAGCGACAAAGCACGAACGGTAATCATTCATGGGAAAGTTTCAACCGAACATTTTCTATACGACGATAGGGGATATGGATTCTTCACGAATTTTGAAAATGCAAGACAGGGGTCGCCGCTCCATGATTTATTGCCGTTTTTATCTAGAACGCTGAAAACTTATCCGAAAAGATCGGAAGAATGTGTAGAGTGGATTTACAATTATATGAAATACTTTCCATTCAGAGACGATGAGATGCTGCTGTTTCAAAGTTACTTTGCTCATCCGGGTCCTATTATCAGGGCTGCTGAGCAATATTATAAAGGGGAAGGAAAAAGGGGGGAAAGAAAGGCTGTCCAGCATTTGCAAAGGCAGTATTGGCTTTTAAAAAATATTGAATATGCTGCAATGAGAATCGATGAAATCGAACGGCAAAAACAAGAAGCAATGGCAGCTGCCGAAGCTCAAGCGCAAGAAGGAGCCCAAAGCTAAAAATGCGGGCTCCTAAACCAGTTGAAGGTGGAAAGCAATTGCAATCAGAATGAACAGCGATAGCAGCAGTACATCAAAGGTGGTAGGCAGCAAAATTGTTCTTATGCCTTGAAAAACACAGAACGGGATAATAAACTGTGCACACACATTCCTGAAAGTTCTTAACCAGGGAGGCAGTGTGTAAGGATTATATTTTCTTCTCATTGTCGCATGCCCCTTTCCCGAATGTTCATATGTATATTCTATGATTCATTTACCGGTAAAGTGCCTATTTTCGTTTCTTTCCTGTATAACGGCATTTTTATACCCCCTATAATATTTTTTTCGGGCAAAATCATCATCACTTCAATGGTAATAATGAATAATATAAAAAAAACTCGGGTATCCTTATTGACTATAATAGTCTTTTTTCGGTAGTATATTTTATATATAAAATTGAATATCGATGCTAAGACAGGGAAGAGTACAATGGCCATTTGCCTTTTAGAGAGGAAAACCAGCAGCTGAAAGGTTATCCAGGCAGAACCGTTGGAAGGTCGCCCTAGAGCATCTTTTGCGAAAGGCTGCAGCCTAGTAGTAAAAGACGGGAAATCCGTTATCTGATTAAGTGTCAATCTCTATAAGAATGTCTTTCCCTGATTTTCTTTGGTGATTGAAAAAAAGGTGGTACCGCGAAGCATACTCCATTCGTCCTTTTATGGCGAATGGAGTTTTTTATTTTTAAAAGAAAGTATTCAATTCTAAACGTCGATAACTGTCTAGCTCCAGCGCCTATCCCCTCAACATGTCGGGGGTGGGCAAGGCGCTTCCGCTTTTCTTGTTTAGGATTGTTTTTAGAAAGGAAGAATGACATATGGATAGTAATGAATTATCAATGCCGACGAAATATGATCCGCAGGGGATTGAAAAAGGACGATATGACTGGTGGCTCGAAGGGAAGTTTTTTGAAGCAAAAGACGATGAAACTAAACAGCCCTATACAATTGTAATTCCGCCTCCGAACGTAACTGGAAAGCTTCATCTTGGCCATGCATGGGATACGACCCTGCAGGATATCCTCACCCGGATGAAGCGTATGCAGGGATACGATGTATTATGGCTTCCAGGAATGGACCATGCGGGTATTGCCACTCAGGCAAAGGTTGAAGAAAAGCTTCGCAATGAAGGCAAAAGCCGCTATGATTTAGGCCGTGAGAAGTTCGTAGAAGAAACTTGGAAATGGAAAGATGAGTATGCGAGCCATATTCGCCAGCAATGGTCAAAGCTTGGATTAGGGCTTGATTACAGCCGTGAACGCTTCACCCTTGATGAAGGCTTATCAAAAGCTGTTAGAGAGGTTTTCGTTTCACTTTATAATAAAGGTTTGATTTATCGCGGCGAGTACATCATCAACTGGGATCCGTCTACGAAAACGGCCCTTTCTGATATCGAAGTTATTTATAAGGATGTGCAAGGTGCTTTCTACCATATGAGATATCCTCTGACAGATGGCTCAGGTCATATCGAAATTGCCACTACACGCCCTGAAACGATGCTTGGCGATACAGCTGTAGCAGTACACCCGGAAGATGAGCGCTATAAGCATTTAATCGGCAAAACAGTTAAACTGCCGATCACAGGACGCGAAATTCCAATAGTTGCAGATGATTATGTAGAAATGGATTTCGGGTCAGGTGCAGTAAAAATTACGCCGGCTCATGACCCAAATGATTTCGAAATTGGAAACCGCCACAATCTTGAAAGAATTCTTGTAATGAATGAAGATGGCACAATGAACAGCAGAGCCGGTAAATACCAGGATATGGACCGCTTTGAATGCCGCAGGCAGATCGTGAAGGATCTGCAGGAAGAAGAAGTTCTTTTCAAAATTGAAGAACATATGCATTCTGTGGGCCATTCAGAGCGCAGCGGCGCAGTAGTTGAACCGTACCTTTCAACACAATGGTTTGTTAAAATGCAGCCCCTTGCTGATGAAGCCATCGCTCTTCAAACTAAAGAAGAAAAAGTAAACTTTGTTCCAGAGCGATTTGAAAAAACGTATCTGCGCTGGATGGAAAATATTCGTGACTGGTGTATTTCACGCCAGCTTTGGTGGGGCCACCGCATCCCGGCCTGGTACCACAAAGAGACAGGTGAGGTTTTCGTAGGGCACGAAGCACCTGAAGATATTGAAAACTGGGAGCAGGACAAGGATGTTTTGGATACCTGGTTCAGTTCAGCCCTTTGGCCATTTTCAACAATGGGCTGGCCGGATACTGACTCAAGCGATTTCAAGAGATACTATCCGACTGCTGCTCTGGTAACTGGCTATGATATCATTTTCTTCTGGGTATCACGAATGATCTTCCAGGGTCTCGAATTTACAGGAGAGCGTCCATTCCAGGATGTATTAATTCATGGTCTTGTTCGTGACTCACAGGGACGCAAGATGAGTAAGTCCCTTGGAAATGGCGTTGATCCAATGGATGTAATCGATCAGTATGGTGCCGATTCACTCCGTTATTTCCTTTCTACAGGCAGCTCGCCGGGACAGGATTTGCGCTTTAGTATGGAAAAGGTTGAGGCAACATGGAACTTTGCCAATAAAATCTGGAACGCATCCCGATTTGCCTTAATGAACATGGATGGATTAACATACGAAGAAATTGATTTAAGCGGTGAAAAGTCTGTTGCCGATAAATGGATATTAACCCGTTTGAATGAAACAATTGAGACGGTTACAAGATTGTCTGACCGCTACGAGTTTGGCGAGGTTGGCCGAGTTCTGTATAACTTCATCTGGGATGACTTCTGTGATTGGTATATCGAAATGGCAAAGCTTCCGCTGTATGGAGAAGATGAAGCTGCCAAGAAAACTACGCGTTCCATCCTGGCATTTGTTCTGGACAATACAATGCGTCTGCTGCATCCATTTATGCCATTTATTACGGAAGAAATTTGGCAGAACCTTCCTCATTCAGGTGAATCCATTACGGTTGCCCAGTGGCCGGAAGTAAACGATGAGTATACAGATACCCAGGCTGCAAACGAAATGAAGCTGCTTGTAGAAATCATCCGCTCTGTCCGCAACAGCCGTGCTGAAGTGAACACACCGATGAGCAAGAAGATTAAAATGATGGTTAAAGCTAAGGATGAGGAAATTCTGGGTACACTGGAAAATAACCGTGCCTATATTGAACGATTCTGTAACCCTGAAGAACTAGTGCTGGCTCTGAATGTTGAGACGCCTGATAAGGCGATGACAGCAGTTGTGACTGGTGCAGAAATCATTCTTCCACTTGAAGGCCTGATTAACATTGAAGAAGAAGTTGCACGCCTTCAGAAAGAGTGGGATAAATTAAATAAAGAAGTTGAAAGAGTCCAGAAGAAACTTTCAAACGAAGGCTTTATTAAAAAGGCGCCTGAAAAGGTAATTGAGGAAGAGAAAGCAAAAGAACAAGACTACAGCGAGAAGAGAGCAGCTGTAGAAGCTCGCATTAAAGAGCTAAAAGGAGAATAATTAATAGTTGCGGAAGGCGGGTCCATAGGAAGGATTCGTCTTCCTTCCTGTATAACGGAGGTGCATATATATGTTTTCTACTTATGAAGAAGCACTGGAATGGATTCATTCAAGGCTGAGACTGGGGATGAAGCCGGGTCTGCAAAGGATGGAATGGATGATGGAAAAACTCGGGCATCCCGAGAGAAGAATTAAGTCTGTTCATATTGGCGGAACGAATGGTAAAGGCTCAACAGTTACGTTTTTAAGATCCATTCTTCAAGAGGCGGGTTATTCAGTCGGAACGTTTACATCGCCATATTTTGAGAAATTTAATGAACGGATTTCTCTTAACGGAATTCCAATAAAAGATGAAGATCTCGTTCGGGTTGCTAATGATATATATCCGCTGGCAATTGAATTGGAACAGACGGAACTTGGCGGTCCAACCGAGTTTGAAATCATTACCGCCATGGCTTTCCAATATTTTGGCCATGTACAGCAGGTAGATCTCGTTTTGTTAGAAGTGGGACTTGGCGGCAGGTTTGACTCCACTAACATCATCTATCCATTATTATCAATCATTACAAGCATCGGGCTCGACCACACCGCCATACTTGGGAATACATACGGGGAAATCGCTTTTGAAAAAGCGGGAATAATTAAACCTGGAATCAGTGTTATTACAGCTGTTAAACAAGAAGATGCTCTCGCTGTTATTCAAGATAAAGCTTTAAGCATGAAGTCCCCTGTTTATCAGCTGGGGAATGAATTTACGATTTCTGATCATAAATCCCTGGGCCAGGGAGAAGTATTTTCCCTGAAGACAGTCTTTCAGAACTACCCTGATTTTGAGACAGGAATGAGCGGAAAACACCAGACTGAAAATGCTTCCCTGGCTGTGATGGCAGCAGAGCTATTAAATAAATTTTATTCTTTCCTTATAGAGGTAAACCATATAAGAATAGGCTTGAAAAAAGCTTTCTGGCCCGGCCGATTTGAAATTCTATCTGAAGACCCGCTGGTGATAATAGATGGAGCCCATAATGAAGAAGGGATAGCTGCCTTAACTGCGGAGCTGAACAACCGTTTTGGAGATAAAAACAAAAATATTGTATTCGCTGCGCTGGCTGATAAAAAGCTTGAAAAAATGATCACTATGCTTGATTCAGCTGCAGAACGCATCACCTTTACCGAATTTGAGTTTCCGAGAGCAGCATCAGCTGAAGATTTATATAATCTCAGTAAAAATGCCAGGAGACAGTTTCATACGGACTGGAAAGTGTTATTGGAGACTGAACTGCGTGAAGCAGGAAAAAACAGCGTGCTGGTTATTACTGGATCACTTTACTTCCTCTCAGATGTGAAGCCTATTCTTTTGAAGCTTTTGGAAAATAATAAATGAAAATATGACAAAAGTTAGAAAATTTGATAAAATGTTCGTATCATCCGACTATTTTCCTGAATAAATTGGAGGAGGGGAAAAAGATAGTTAGTTCACTGGCCAAAAAAATAATATGGTTATTATGGATACTGATATTTCCTGCAGGTTCCATGCTAACCTATCATTTTTACCCACCCGATCTTTCAGGACAGGGAATCAGTTTGTTTGCCTTTTTCATATTGATGTTTTTCGTTTCATCCATGCCGATGGTAATCAATAATACACCAATCTTTTTAATACAATGGGTTACGATGGCAGTGTTTTTAACCTTTGGGCTCCTTGCTGAAATGATAATGGTTCAATTGGGGATCCTGGTACTTCTTTTAAGGCTGAAAATACAAAAGGACCAGCTGTTCCGTCTGCCGCTTAACTCACTTTTGTTCTTTGCATTATCTATTTTGAGCGGACTCGCTTACTTTGCAATGGGTGGTAAAGTTGGTGTAGATCTAATAGCCAATCCCCAATATTTCTGGGTTGCTGCAGCATATCCGGTCATCCATTTTACTCTAAATCAGGTATTGATCAGCGTAATCCAGGCTGTATTGTATGGCAGAAAAATATCTTTTCTGGAAAAAGACGTTATTTGGGAAACTATTACCTCTCTCATAACATTCCCGATTGGCCTTATCCTTTACATTTTATATTCTGAGGTGGGGATTCTTGCACTGCTGTTTGTAGGGGTGCCATTTGTAAGTCTTTCAATCATTCTTCATCTTTATTACTCAAGTGAAAAGGTTATTGATTACCTTCAGAAAGCCGCAGATATAGGCCATCAAATGGCAGAGCGCCTTGATGTGAATGAAGTTATGGAGCTTTTCATTTTGAAATTGAGCGAAATGATGCCTGTTGACTATGCCTATATTCTTGATATTAAGGATAACGAGGAACTTCACACAATATACCGAATTGAGCATAGCCAAATAAAGCCTAATGACCTTAAGCCTACCAAAAAAAGTGAGGGAATCAGCGGATTGGTTTTGGGCACCCGAAAATCTGCCCTTTTCCATTCTGGGAATAAATGGAAAATTATTGCTAAGGAATTCTTGCCTGAAGATGCCGAAAGCCTTATTTGTGTTCCGATAATCCGAAGTAATGAAGTATTGGGAATACTGCTGCTTTCTTCAGCAAAAAAGAGGTCCTATGAAAAGTCACAGCTCATGATTGTCGATATTTTATGTTCGCATTTTGCAATAGCAATAGAGAATGCAAAGCACTATGAGGAAACAAAAGATAAAAGCGAGCGCTGTGCGTTAACGAAACTATTCAATTATAGATATATGGAAGCTAAATTAAATGAAGAATTCAGCAGATTGCAAAATGGTGAAAGAGAACTACTTTCACTCATCATACTTGACATCGATCATTTTAAAAAAGTGAACGATACTTATGGGCACCAAAGCGGTAATGAAATCCTCTGTGAGCTGGCTGATCGTCTGACAAATTTAATAGATAAGGCAGGAATTGCTGCCCGATATGGCGGCGAGGAATTTGTTGTCTTAATGCCTGATACCAGCAAAGAAGATGCGATAGGCTGGGCAGAGTTAATCAGACAGACCATTGCCAACCGTCCATTCATACTCGAACAGCATATTGATGGCAGCAGCAAAAATAAGGCCGTTCATATCACAGCCTCCATCGGGGTAGCTCGCGACTCCAAAAGATGCTGATGATGCACTCGCCCTTATCCGTCATGCCGATAGGGCTTTGTATGTCGGGGCGAAGCGGGCTGGGAGGAATAGGGTTGCGGAATATGCGAAGTAAAAATCCTTTTGACAAACAAAAGGATTTTTTTTGTGCAAAAATAAACCTTTTTACCTATTAAATATATTGTTCTTATAGGTGTATTGGTATAATAGTAGTGATACATAATTCTGGTAAAGGAGGGATATTATTATATGGCAAAAAAAATACTGCTTAGTTTATTGACCGTTCTTATCATATGCTTCTTATCTGCACAATCTTCAATGGCGTCTGGATTAAATGATGCCAAATTAAACTTCACTGTTCAGCCTTCCCAGAATATAATCGTTAAACCAGCCGATAGGCCAGCAGCAGCAAATCTGGATTTCAGAGTAAAGCAGGGCGGATCTGCATCTGATATTAATAGAGAACCAATGGATGTTGTCTTTATTATGGATATTTCCGGTTCAATGAATGATGCTGGTAAACTTGATAGTGCTAAAACCGCCATGAATAATGCTCTTGACCATTTTTTGCAGACCGCAAATTCAGCAGACAGATACTTTTTAATACCCTTCAATAAAAAAATCAGTGAGCAAGAGGGATTTTTTTATCCTTCGGGAAATGCCCTTAATGACCTTGGAATGATAAAAGAAAAAGTCAGGACATTAACAGCAATCAATGGAACAAATTATAAGGACCCGATAAAAAAAGCTGAAGAGCTATTGAAAGGCGGGAATGGAAATAATAATATTGTCTTTTTGACAGATGGTGTGCCTACTTATTCTGAGAGTATACAAATAAGAACTTTTAATAAAAAATCCTGTGTTTTTATATTTTGCGATTCAAATAGAGTAACAGAAGAAGTAACGTATATAGAAGAACTTCTAACGAGAGGTTATACAAAAAATGGCATATTTTATCCTTATATTCCCTACCAATACCTGGCCGATGAATATTTTATAGATAATAATAACCGAAGTTATTCAATAAAAAATAATAGTGAACACTATGCTTCGACTCAAACTTCTATTAGAAAGGCTATTATCGATGAAGTAAAAAAGCTCACTGCAAGTAATATCAAGCTGCATTCGATTGGGTTTGGCAGTGACGATGATATCGATATAAATTTTCTAAACGAGATGTCCTATTATACTGGAGAAACCGCCATTCAGGCAGGTACAGGAAATATAGAAGATATTCTTGAGCGAATTTCAAGCAGTGTACTAAAGCCATCCATCACTGCTGAAATACAAGTAGACTTAAATCCATTTAAAGGAAAAGTAACGCTGGCAGAAGGCGCAAATGCCATACAAAATGCCGATAACATCATTACCAAGCAGGTTAATTTCAAATACGATATCGGGAAAGAAACAATAAGTGAACTGGATTTCAGTATTCCACTAAATTTTGCACAAGAAGGAAAGTATGTTTTTAAAGATAATATAAAGCTAAAATACAAAGATTTGAATAATAAGGAACACGTAATAGTCCATCCGGAAGTGCAGATTGAAGTTCAGGATGATGCACCAGCATCATTTAATGGGACGATGCTTCTGGAAAAAGAGCTTAACGATTTACGTGACTTAGTAAAAGAAATGAGTTCGGATAAAAAGTCAAACCAGTTTAATATCAAATATAATTTGGAGCCTATAGGAATTCCAGACAATAGAGTGGAAGGCAGCTTGAGGAATATTATTATCAAACAGCCGCTTCCTGAAGGGATACTTATTGCAGATCCTTCCGTGAAAGAAGAGATCATAAATGGACAGAGGCATGCGGTACTTACTCTAACAAATCAGCAAAGCAGCTATAAAAATGGTGCTTTCACACCAAATCGTCTTTCTGCCAAAATAGTATTAAAAGCTGATAGAGCCTTTTATGGCTTAACCATGCCCCGTTCACAGGTTTTCTATTCTGACAGCAGATTCCCAGACAAGCCTCAATCAACTAGTATTGCTGCTTCCAGCCAGGTTATTGATGCAAAGGTAAGATTAAATAGTTTTAATAACATCGCTTATGATGGAGACGCAGCCGGGATCATTTCAAAGTTAGATTTAAATAATAACGGTAAAAAACTGGCACAGTCAGAGTTTCCGAATAATTATGGCCTGAAAAATAAACCTGTCAAAAATTTATATTTCCTTTCAGACAGCAAAGCTGCAGGCCTTAAAATTGAATATACGGATGATAGTCTCGCACAGCTTTATTTTGAACCGGATTTTGAGATGAATGGCGAAGTTACTGGGAATGTCTTTTCTGATAAGGGTGTTGCTTACGAACCAATTGCCATCAATCTATCTAAACTGGTTGCCGGCAAGGATGTCAATTATTTTTACAAAGTTGAAAAAGATGGGAATGAAGGCATTTGGAACCCCTTTGCTCCTGAGGGCAGTGTATTATTAGATGCTCCAGGGTCTTATATAATTAAGGTTAAAGCATCCGGGGGATTCGCGTTCGGGAATGAAATCTCAAAGTCAATTACAATTGTGAAAAGAATTGAAAGCATAAGCGTAGCTCCAGATCCAATTGAATTGGATGTTGATAAATCAAAATCCTTTAAAGTAGAAATTTCTCCATCTGATGCTTCTAATCAAGAACTCGAAATGATAATTGAGGATACATCCAAAGCAGACTTCGTTGATGACAATACAATATTGGGAAAATCTGCAGGTGAAACTTATTTGGTTGTTAAAGCTAAGGACGGCTCCAATATAGAGAGGAAAATTAAAATAATTGTCACTGACCATTACATTGCCTTAGAGGAAATTAAATTTGATAAAGCTGTATACAAAATTGACAAAGATGATAGCATCGCAGTAAAAAATTTGCTGATCTTTAATCCTTCTAATGCCACAGACCAGGATATTGTTGAAGTGCTCTCTGAGATGCCGGATAAAGTCCGAATAGTTCAGAGAGGTGCTGAGTGGTATATTGAAGGTGTAGCAATAGGATACTCAAAGGTAACGGCTGCAGCTGAAGAGCAAAAAGACGGTAAGCAGCCGAAAGCTTCAGCTCTATTTGAAGTAGTGAATGAAGCTGATCAAACTGACAATGGTCCTGCTGGGGAAGGAAAATGGTAGAAGAAAAAGGTGCTGATATGAGCACCTTTTTCTTATTCTATTAATAATTCATCCGAAAAGATTTGAAGATGTTTTACGATTGGAAGGGTGTCTATCCTTTGAAGAAGGACATTTTGATCGTAATTCACAATAAAGCGAGAATACCTATCCTCCTGTGATGATTTTAAAGGTAGATTTTCTATGGAATCTACTTCACCTCGAATAGCATTAATTGTCAGCCTTTCTTTGGCAAAAATTCCTCCATTGATATAAAACAATGAACCCACTCCATATAATTCTGCATCATTTTCCGTATAGAAAAATCCTTTTAAAGGCTTTATACCTTCATCTTCAGGAATATACGGTTTTTCACCTTCTCTAGGAGGATTAAAATTATTGAATTCATTAATGCGGGTTAAAAGCAGGTTTTCCTTTGCCATTAGCACAAGCTGTTTCGAATTATTTTCTGCTCCTAAAATATTTACATTCGAAATATTGGCCCGTTTGCCGGCATACACAACAGAATCAAAGATCACTTGATCGTTTTCTGAAGGCTCACCGGCTTCATCTCCATTAATAGTGAAAGATTCATTGGAGACTATTGTCCCTTTCATTTCAATAGAAGTATTAAGTGCATTAATTATAGTGCTTTTCCCGGTTAAAATATCCCCATTCACCTTAATGCCTTTCTCGAATAGATCATCCCTGTTTTTAGCATAGGATTCGATGATAACATTATTTGCGGAAGTAATACTTTCATTTACCTCAAGCTTGCCGTCAAAATTGACAAGGTGAGTTCTCCCGGTTACTAATATATCTTCGTTCAGTGTTAAACTTTCATAATTAACAAGATAGAGATCACCATCAACAATCAGCTTTTCATTTATTTCAATTGGAGCATTCTCAGCCATGATTACCACATCACCTTGAATAAGGCCACTGAGCAGTATGGCAGCTTCAGAATTGTTTATTAGGTAACTTTCAAGAGGTGCATCCATATTAGTAACGATTTGCTGCAAAGTTTTAGGCAAGCCGGCTAGTTTTTCAATTTGCCCCTCAATTAAAGTGTTCATTGAGAAGGAAGCAAGGATGCCTGATGCTATTTCTTTTGAAAACAATTCGCCTTCTCCGGTTCGGAAAACAGGAATACCGCTAGCTGATAATAATTGATTTGCCTGTTCATTCATCGTCTTGTCAAAATCAATATTGATAAATTGGCTATCATGCTTTAGTACAGGAACTTGTCCCTTATAAAAGTTCTCTTCATCCAGAAGCGGAAGAAGGTTTGCTGCTGAACTGTACAGATCCCCATTGATTGAGGACATATTGGTATCCTGTCTCTTTTTACTTCCATTTCTCAACTCGAATTCTGCATCCTCATTTATTGTCAGCTGATTAGCATATACATTACCAGAGAAATTTGCTGATCCGTTTAAAATAAGGCCAGCATCATTTTTATCAGAAAAGGAGCCGGCTGCATACTTCAAAAAGCTCGGAAGCGGTGACAGGATAAGTCTTTTCTTAATTGTCCGAGTAATTCTGCCTTCTGTTTCAATAGGGTTTTTGGTGACAATTATGATTTCCAGAACTCTTGTAAAATCATTTTCAGTTTCTATATTAAATGTATCGTATTTTGAAATATCGTCGATACAAGGGGTGTCAGTATCGATGAAGCTTGCGCTGCTGCCTGATAAGTCAATAATGTTTAAACAGCTTATATTTTCATTTGCTTTATGCGGCACGATTAAATCATCTTCCAGCTTCTGCTTTAATCGTGTATCAAAGTCACTGCGCACATAAAGATTTCCGTCAGTGCTCTTTCCCCGGTAATTTTCGAGGGGAAGCTGCGGCAGTATCCTGGCCAGCTTGGAAGTCATTTGATCGATAAGCTTTACAGAATCATATGTTATGGAGATATCACTCTCCCTCGTTTCCGTTCTTTTGGCCCCGCTCAGAGAAGCTGCCACAATACTCATTCCCAAAACGGTAAATATAAGTGACATTAATAAAACAGTAATGAGGCTATTTCCCCGCTCATTTTTCAGCAAAATCATCACCTCTTAAAATCCGAACATGCTATTAAGCTCCAGTTTCTCTGCAAGCCTTTCATGACCGAGTTGAAGCTTTAAATTAATCATTCCCTGCGAGCATTTATTATCATTGATAAATTCTGTACATGTTAAACCTAATGTCGATTCGTTAAAATCAGCTGCCGAATCAATCGCTGCGCTATCGACTGAAAACACTTTACGGCTGCTGTCACTTTCAGAATCAGTTAATTCAATCCTAATAACTTGTTCTGCTTCAATTGCAGCATTTTGATTTATACTATAAAAAGTCTGTTGTTCCTTCTCTTGTTTTGTTATAGCTGTACCAGCTGAATTGACCAGCTCAATGCAATCTTTATCTCCGCATTCTCTAACATAGTCAAAAGGGAAAGAATAAAATGTATTCATGATCATCGTCGCTGTGTAATCGGCATCATCCCGCAGCTGTCCTTCAATGCCAATCTTATTGTAGAGCTTGTACCCTGAAGTGAATACTCCATAAATAATTGGAAGAATGATGCTGCTGATCACCAGCACAGCCAGCAATTCATAAAGTGTGGCACCGCGCTCATCGAAGATCTTCACTTTTTATTTCTCCTTCAATTGTCGAAATTTCTTCCTTGCCATTGATTTCCCAGGACACACTTGCTTCAAGAGGAACAAAAAAGGAAGAGTGTTCTCCATCAGCAAGGTTAACATTCTCATCTTCTGATTTTAGTAAATTGATAGTTACATTGTACTCGATATTATTTACTATTATAGGGCTGCATTCTATATCATAAGAAGCATCACTCCAAAATAATTTGTAAGCACTATTACAAATTTGAAGGCTAAGAGTTTCGTTTTTGTTATTTCTAAATCTCTCTCTAACTTCTATAAAATTTTCTTTCTCAATATGCATTAAAGCATTTCTGGCAACATTTACAGCTGCCGTCTTCTTTTCATTCATATTCGTATAAGTGTACGCCTGGGAAAAAAACTTCATTGTTCCCATTAAAACAATTCCTAATATCGTTAATGAAACAAGTACTTCCACAAGAGTTAAGCCTTTAGAATCAGTAAGTATTTTTTTATATTTCATAGCCCACTCCTTCTTTCAAAATACCTATTTGTATTATACAATATTTAATAGCAATATTTGTATGTATAGGTCGAATTATGCATTTTTTGATAAGTTTAGCTGTTAAGTCTATCAAAGAAAGGAGAGATAAGATGATCTACCTTGCTTTTGCTTTGGCATCTTTAATTTTCATTATTCCCGCTGTTTATTTCATTCCTTCAGACTTAACTAAAAAAGGGAAAATGCTTGTCGTTGTGGTTTCAATCCTTTTAGGGCTGCTTGGGCTGACAGCAAATGATTTATTCACCGAATGGCAAGTAGCACTTCTTCTTTTACTGCTTATAATGGCAGGTACTTATCTAGCCAATAATAAGATCACCGGATTATTTCATGCAGCTGAAGAAACAGGAGCTTTAAATGCATCTGTAATTGAGAGAACAGTCTCAGATGAGAGTTTAAATGCAATAGCCGCTGCAGACCAGGAAACTGAAAAACCTGCTGTGGCATTAGTGGAACATGTATCAGAAGAAGATAATGAAGACTTAGATTTAATAGATTTTAGCAAGGATGAGAATAGTGGCAGTCGAAAAGATTCGTTAATAGAAGGTGCTTCAATAGGTCTTTCGGAGGAAGAAAGCCATCAGGAGGATTTCAGTTTGGAGGAAATTGAAAGCATGCTTTTAGAAGAAGTGATTGAGGAAAATGCCCTGCAATTAGATGAAAAAGATAAAGTGGAGAATCCATTGGATCCAATCCTTCAAGAGATCAATTATCTCTCGGAACTAGAAGATATGATGAATGAAGAAATGGAACCTGCTAACCATACCGCTGTGGAAATTCGTGAACCAGAGGATCAGACTTGTCAGGATGAGCTAAAGATTTCGGATCATGAACCTGATGAATACTTTGCAATTCTTAACGTATTTGAAGATTCTGGTGAATTGAGGGAACATTATATGGGTGGAGAGACTGAGTATGTGGTGGCAGACTCAGAGGAACACACCCCAGCCCTATGTAGTGAAGAAGCGGCAGCTGCTGCTGAAGCAAAAATCGGTATAAAGGATGAAAGTGGGAAAGAAACGAAAGCAGAAGAGAAACGGCAGGCTGCCGATCCGGGAAGCAGAGCAGAATTCCAGAATCAAATGTTCCAGCTGATAGCACCCCAGCTTGAGCTGGCCCGCAATAGCCTTGATAAGAAAAGTTATGAAATGTTAGTGATTGGATGTATGAATCCTAATATGCAGCCCTCAGATTATTATACATTTGCAAGATTACTATTCGATCACTATATCATTCATAAAGAGTTTGATAAATTACTGGAACTTGCAGAAAGTCTTGAAGCAAGATTTTCTGCTTATCCTGTCCTAAAACAGGAAATCAAATTTATCCAAATGTCCTATGCTGCTGCAGCCAAGAGAAAAAACTATAAATTAAGGTGATGTCAAAATGAAAAAAAATACAGAAATTACAGGTCTTCCTATTATCTCTATTCAGGAAGGCCAGGAAATTGGAACAGTAAAATCATTGGTCATAAATCCTGAAAAAGGCTCCATCGATTTCTTAACAATTGAGCATGAAGATTGGCAAGTTAGTGTAAAAGCAATTCCATTCAAAAAGATAATCGGAATCGGCGAATACGCTGTGACAGTGGAAAGTGACCGTGCCGTAATTGATTTAAATGAAATCCCAATTGCAAATCAGCTGGTAAACAAAAAAATCCGCATTACCCAAACCAAGGTAATGACACGAAAAGGCCAATTATTGGGAGAAACAGCGGAGTTTTACACAGATGAAGAAACTGGAAATATACTAGGAGTTGAGATTCAGCTTTCAGATGCTTCTGCAGTAATGGCTGCCGAAGAAATCTTAACTTATGGAAAGGATATTCTTATTGTTAAGGAAGATTCATCTGAAAGGTACCTAAGCAATGTATCACTGCTTAACCCAATAACTGGAAGTGGAGTCTTTCCGAGTGAAGAAGACAACAATTATCAGCTTCAATCATTGAAAAACAAACAAATGGAATTATTAGTCGGCAAAGAGTTAGAAGCTGATATCTATGACTTAAATGGAAATATATTGTTCCCGTCCGGGCGAATTTTATCAGAACAGGACGTACAGAAAGCTCAAGAAAATGGCCCGAATGTAGTTGTAAATCTGTCAATGAATGTGAATGCATAATTGAAGGAGGAAGCTCAATGTGAGAAATCCTCAGATAATAAAGCTATTTTTGATTACAGCACTCTGCACCTCGTTTATTATAAGCTTTTCTTATATTGGAACTGCAGCATACGGAAAGGTCTTTTCCGATCATGACGCATTTGCTGAAGGTACTTTTATTGGAAATGAAGACGTAACAGGAATGGACAAGTCCCGGGCATTAGCCTATATAACTGAAAAGCAGGAACAATGGCTTAATGGTACAGCTGTCTCGCTTCAATTCCAGGAAGTAACGAAGGATATCAAACCCGTTTCAGCGTTTTATCAATTTGATATTCAACAAAGCATTTCTCTTGCATCGTCAGGCAAGAAAAATCAGCTCATTGTCAAAATAGATGAAGAAAAGCTCAATGCTCTTCTGGAAGAAATGCTGCCGGACCTTTATAAAGATAGCTTAGAACGCGAAAATCTTTTAGCTGACCTTCTTATGTATGCGACATTGCTGGAAAATGGCAATCATACGTTAAAACTGCAAAACTATTTACCCGGAGACCTTCTCGAGGATGAGGTGATTGCCGAATCGTCAACTAAAATCTCCGGTAAAGAAAGTGTTATTGATATGTGGGCTGGCAAAGAAGGAAGCATTGAAGTTGCTCCGCATTCACAAGTTTCTTTTCTTGAGCTTGCTGAAGAAAGAGGAAGCTTGCATTTCGAAGCAGACGAAATAAGCATCCTATCGTCTGCTATTTACAAAGCCCTGCTGAACACCAACTTTATGATTACAGAAAGGCATATTGGGAGATTGCTTCCTGGATACATTGAACCCGGATTTGAGGCCAGAGTGGACTCACTAAAACAAATGGATTTAATTTTTAGTAATCCGAATGACCATGAATACGTGATTGAATTCCAGCAGCTTGATAAGCTTTTGTATGTTTCTGTTAAAGGGCCCAAAACGATATATACTTATCAGGCAGTTCTAAAAAATAAGCAGACTTTTAAGCCGAAAACAATAATCCAAACTGATGCCAAGCTGCCATTTGGACAAAAAAGAACTGGAGTTGAAGGCGAAGAAGGCATTTTGATAGATGTATATCGTGATCAGATTGATGAAGCAGGAAAACTAGTAAACTCCGAAAAAATAGCAGAGGACTTCTATCCGCCAGTTCATGAGGTTCTTATATACAGTCTGGCAATTAAAAAGGATAATCCGAATAGCGCAAATGAAACAGCGGGAAATGTGCCTGAAGAAAGCGTAAGCACTGAGAATGAGAAATCAGAATCAGTTGATGGCAGTACTTCAGCTGAACAGGACACTAAAAATAAACAATCTGAAACAGATGGCAATAAAGACACTAGCGTGAATAAAAGTGGAAATGGTGAAGACCTATGGGGAATAGAGGATGAAGCCGTCAAATAAAAAGGTAAGGCAGTGATGGGCATGAAGCAGATGCGTAAGAGACTGGGAGATTTGCTGGTGGACGCCGGCCTTATCACCGGGGAGCAGCTTCAAACATCTTTAAGAGAAAAGGATTCAAATCAAAAGCTCGGTGATGTTTTGCTTCAAAAAGGATATATTACAGAACAGCAGCTGATTGAGGTTCTTGAATTTCAGCTTGGGATTCCACATGTCAGCTTGTATCGCTATCCCTTTGATACTAAGCTGTTCAGCATCGTACCAAAAGACGTGGCAAAGCGCAATCTCCTCATCCCATTAAAGAAAGACGGAGAGAAGCTATTTGTGGCCATGGCCGATCCTATGGATTTCTACACTATTGATGATTTGCGGCTATCAACGGGGTTTCAAATTGAAGCGGCCATTGCAACAAAGGATGATATTCTCCGGGCAATCAATAAATATTACGATATGAATGAAGGTTTTGAGGAACTGCTGGGGACAGCTGGGAATCCTGATGCAGCAGAAGATAAGCAGATGGTAGATGAAGATTCCCCGGTCGTCCGTCTTGTCAATCAGATCATTGCCAGTGCAGCTGCTTTAAAGGCAAGTGATATACACCTAGATCCCCAGGAAACAAAGGTGCTGATCAGATACCGGATAGATGGAGTTTTAAGAACTGAGCGTGTTCTCCCTAAGCATATGCAAAGTGTGCTTTCAGCCCGAATTAAAATCATGTCCAACCTGGATATTACTGAACATAGAATTCCCCAGGATGGAAGAATAAAGCTTAATATTGATTTTCATCCGGTAGACTTGAGGGTTTCTACACTTCCCACTGTGTATGGTGAGAAAATTGTTTTGAGATTGCTGGACTTAGGCAGTGCTTTGAATGACATCCAAAAGCTTGGCTTCAATAAATTAAATCTGCAGAGATTTACCGAAATGATTGAAAAGCCTACAGGCATTGTTTTGATAACCGGTCCTACCGGCTCAGGGAAATCCTCTACTCTATATGCGGCTTTAAATCGCCTGAACTGTGAAGAAGTAAACATTATAACCGTTGAAGATCCGGTTGAGTATCAGCTTGAAGGAATTAATCAGATTCAAGTTAACTCAAATGTCGGAATGACTTTTGCGAAAGGTTTACGAGCTATTCTGCGTCAGGATCCAAATATCATTATGGTAGGTGAAATCAGGGATAGAGAAACTGCAGAAGTTTCAATTAGAGCATCATTAACGGGACATCTTGTGCTTAGTACATTGCATACAAATGATTCATTAGGTTCCATTACACGTCTGCTGGATATGGGAGTCGAACCATTTCTCGTCGCATCGTCTTTGAGCGGAATTGTTGCACAGCGGCTGGTAAGGAAAGTCTGCCGGGATTGTGCCGAAGAACAGCAGCCGGCTAAGCGGGAAATCGAAATCTTTGCAAAGAGAGGCATAAGGCTTGAGAAGGTTGTGCGGGGGAAAGGCTGTTCTTCCTGTAATATGACTGGATATAAGGGGAGAATTGCCATTCACGAAGTGCTGCCCATAAACGATGAGATGCGTAAAATCATTATGAATGGTGAATCATTTTCAAAGCTTCGGGATTATGCAATAAGAAATAAAACAGTTTTTCTTATTGACGATGGCCTGCTAAAAGTAAAACAGGGCATTACAACCACTGAAGAAGTATTACGGGTAGCTATATCTGATTAGGAGTACAGTATGAAAACTAAAATAGAACATCTGTTGAGAGCGGCGTATGAGCTGAAGGCCTCGGATCTCCATTTGACTGTTGGGGTCCCCCCCGTCATAAGAATTAATGGGGGTTTAAAAAAATATGGGAAAGAAAGTTTGCGTCCTGAAGACACCGAGGGCATGGCTAAGGCAATTATTCCTGCAGACATATGGAAAAAATTCGAGGATATCGGCGAGCTTGATTTCTCATATGGAATCCCGGGACTGTCCCGTTTCAGGGTCAATGCTTATTTTCAGCGGTCATGCATATCACTGGCCATCCGTGTTGTCCCTACACGAATTCCTGCTTTAGAAGAACTTGGGCTTCCCCCTGTATTAAAAAAAGTGGCAGAAAAACCCCAGGGGCTAGTGCTGGTAACAGGGCCGACGGGAAGCGGGAAATCAACGACATTGGCATCAATGATTAATTATATGAACGAGACGATGAGAAAGCATATTATCACGCTCGAGGACCCGATTGAATATCTGCATAAGCATGGAAAGTGCATTATTGATCAGCGTGAAGTGGGATTTGATACAAAGCATTTTGCTAATGGATTGAGAGCTGCTTTACGGCAGGACCCGGATGTCATTCTAGTAGGGGAAATGCGGGACCTGGAAACTATTCAAACAGCCATAACAGCAGCCGAAACTGGCCATTTAGTTCTTGGAACACTGCATACTTCCAGTGCTCCGGCTACAATTAACCGGATTATTGATGTATTTCCGCCTTCACAGCAGGCACAAATCAGAATCCAGCTTGCCACTGTACTAGTATCAATTATATCGCAGCGACTTTTTCTGAAAGCTGACAGGAAGGGCCGTTATGCAGCTACAGAAATTCTTATCAATAATTCAGCTGTAGCAAACCTGATTCGAAATGAAAAGATTTATCAGATTATTAATGTGATGCAAACATCACGCGCCCAGGGAATGCATACACTTGAGACAAGCATTAATTCTCTCCTGGAGACCGGAAAAATCGCCAAAGAATCAGCATTGCCATACATACAGGAACAGGTGACGGATCATGTCCCGCTATAAATACAGCGGGCGTGACCGAAAAGGCAAGAAGTCAGGGATCGTGACAGCAGTTTCTAAAAGGGAAGCTATGCTTCAGCTGAAGGAAAACGGAATAAGAGTTCTTGATATACAGGAAGTTCCGGAGACTTTTTTAACAAAAGAAATAACAATTGGCAATCCTGTTAAGCTTCAGGATTTTGTTATCTATCTGCGTCAGTTTGCAACTTTGCTGAAAGCCGGAGTGACAGTAGTAGAGTCAACCGCAATACTTGCGAAGCAAACAGAAAGCAAAGCGCTGAAAAAAGCATTGAAAGCTGTCGAACAGGACTTGCGTGATGGACTTCCGCTTTCAGATGCTGCCTCCAGACATAGAAAAATCTTCAGTGGAATGTTTGTCAATATGATCAAAGCAGGCGAAGCAGGCGGGAATATGGATGAAACGCTGGAAAGGCTGGCAGTTCATTTTGAAAAGCAGCACTACACAAAGCAGAAAATCATTTCAGCACTTGCCTATCCGATAACTGTCGGCATTATAGCTATTGCAGTAGTCATCTTTCTGCTTGTTTCTGTTGTTCCTATTTTCGTGGAGATGTTTAAGGATTTCGGAGGAGAACTCCCTGCCATTACACAATTTGTTCTGGGCTCCAGTGAATTTATGCAGCAATACTGGTGGCTGATCATCAGCTTATTTTTGGTCGTTTTTATGGGTGTTGTATTAGTTCGCAATAACAAAGCCAGTAAATATTATCTTGATTATTTCCTGCTGAGAATGCCTATCTTCGGAAAGATTCTTCAGAAAGCAGCCATAGCAAGAATGACAAGAACCTTAAGCTCCTTGTTTTCCAGCTCTGTGCCGATTCTGCAGGCCTTAAGCATTGTAGAAAGCATTGTAGAAAATGAAGTGATGGCAAAGGTAATTGCAAAATCAAGAGATTCACTCGAGCAGGGGAAGTCTCTGACGGAACCGATGAAAAAACACTGGGTGTTCCCTCCGCTAGTCTCTCAAATGATAGCCATTGGGGAAGAGTCAGGATCGCTTGATGCCATGCTTGGGAAGGTAGCTGACTTTTATGAAAAAGAAGTAGAAAGCGCCACAGACAGGCTTAAATCACTCATTGAACCCCTCATGATCGTCTTTCTGGCCAGTATAGTCGGGACTATAGTCATATCCATTATGGTACCGATGTTTGAAATATTCCAGCACATTGGCTAAATATTTACAAAATAGTAAAGAATTCGACTGTTATTAGAATTTGAGTTTAGTATAATAGTACCATAATAGGTAAAATAAACTAGAATATTTGAGAGGGAGAGAAAAAATGCTGAAAAATTTAAGGAATAGACTTAAGAATCAAAAGGGATTGACACTGATTGAATTGCTTGCGGTTATTGTTATTTTGGGGATTATTGCGGCGATTGCTGTTCCTAGTATCGGTGGGTTGATTAATAAGACAAAAGAGGATGCAAAAGTTGCTGAGGCGGTTCAAATTGTTAATGCTGCGAAATTGTATATAACAACTAATCCAACTGCAACTTCAATTTCAAAAGAACAACTAATGAAATATCTAGATAACGTTGAAGAGACGAAAGATTTTAGTGTTTTAGTTTCCAACAGTTCAGGTGAATATACTTATACATTAAAAGGCCATTCAGCTGCAGATTTAGTTAAAGATGATGGAGAGGATACAACGGTAACTGAAGATGAGTTATTAACTCATACAGGTAACTAAAGATAATGTATCTTTTTTTCTTTCTTGTGGGTCTTCTCCTTGGCTCCTTCTACAACGTAGCAGGCCTAAGAATCCCGCAAAACCAGTCTATCGCAGCACCGCGGTCCCATTGCCCAAAATGTAAGCATACTCTATCACCTCTGGAGCTTATTCCAGTATTATCGTATATATTTCTAGGCGGAAAGTGCCGGCGCTGCAAAGCGCCGGTTTCAGCCTTATATCCGGCTGTTGAGCTTTCCACAGGTATTTTGTTTGCGGCGGCACCGCTGATTATGGGCTGGACTGCTGAATTGTTTGTCGCCTGGACGCTGATTTCCCTTGTGATCATTGTGTTTGTATCTGATATCAAATATATGATCATCCCGGATAAGGTTTTATTGTTTTTTGCTGTAATTATTATGGCAGAACGCATTTTCATTCCGCTCTCTCCATGGTGGAACAGTTTAGCAGGTTCAGGACTTGGTTTTTTCCTTCTGATGCTTATAGCTGTTATCAGTAAAGGCGGCATGGGTGGAGGGGATATAAAGCTGTATGCTGTCATCGGCATTGCATTAGGTGTAAAGCTTGTTTTGCTTTCGTTTTTTCTCGCAACTTTGTTCGGAGCTGTCCTTGGAGGACTTGGCATGGTTCTGGGACTTGTGCAAAAAGGCAAGCCCATCCCATTTGGTCCATTCATAGGAATTGGGACTTTAATAGCTTATTTCTATGGAAATGAATTAATTGAATGGTATTTTCATTCATTTCTATAAGGATACGAATTTTTGGGTAGGAGCTGGATTATTCCGGCTCTTATCTCCCTAGGCAATTCTATTTACAAGGAGTTTTTCATCATGGCAATGCGATTTCTTCCCGGAAAAAAGAAGCCTGTAAATATCATTATCAAAGACCACGTTATTCGTTATGCAGAATTAAAAAGTCAGCGCGATTTGGAAATGGCAAAATGGAATGAACGTTTTCTGCCGCCGGGAATTATTAAGGATGGGAAGATCCTGGATTATGATACACTTGCTCTCATTCTTGAAGAATGCGTCAATGAGTGGAAAATAAAAAACAGGCAGGTATTTTTTACTGTACCTGATCCTTTTATTGTTTTGAGAAAGCTGACATTGCCAGGAGATGTCCAGCTGGATGAAATTAAAGGCTATTTATATATGGAACTCGGCACAAGCATACACCTGCCTTTTGAAGAGCCTGTATTTGATTATCATGTTCTCGGTATTAATCAGCAGAATTCAACTGAAATACTGCTATTCGCTGCGCCTGAGGAAATTGTCATGGAATATACCGGGCTTTTCGAGGATGCAAAACTCCGGCCCGCAGCTGCAGATGTGTCTTCTCTGGCATTGTATCGGCTTTATTGCAGCCATTTTGAGGATAAAACAGGAGAAGATATCATGCTCATTCAGTTTGACCTTAATTCTGCAGTGTGCAGCATCTTCGAATCGGACATACCGGTATTCATGAGAAATATTGCGATTGAGATCGATCTCAGCAAGTGGGGGACTGTAAAAATGCCCAGTGGAGAAAAGAAGATAGAATACATTGGCAAAGAAGAAGAAGTGCTAAATCCCCTATTGGATATTTACAATGATATAGAAAAAGTAATGAATTTTTACAGGTATTCATTAAATCAGGGACAGCGCCAAATTGACAGGATCATTGTAAGCGGTGACCATCCATGGCTTGAAAACATTCATAAGGACATAAAAAACAGAATGGAAGTGCCAGTTGCTTCTTTCGAAGACTGCCTTATCACCGGACAAAATGAGCTGTTAAAACAATCATCTTTCCATGTAAATATTGGACTGGGTTTAAAAGAGGGGTAGCACATGCGAGTTGACATTAACCTGCTTCCTCAAAAGGAAAAAGGGCCTAAAAACGTCTATATTATGATAGCTTTTATTGTAGTCCTGCTTACTGCAGCCTTCTTGCTTGTTTTTTTAACGGTTAAAGAGAAAAACAATGAGCTTTTGGGAATTGAGAAAAGAATAATCCAGACAAATGAAATTCTTGAAGCTCAGCAGGCAAAGCTTCAAGAATATCAATCTTCCAATGCGGCAGAGGAGCTGAAAGTTGCTATTGAATGGGCAGACAGGCAGCCATTCGATTTAGTCTTCCTTATGGAACAAATAACCAGGTTTCTTCCTGAACGAGGATTTGTAATAGAATTTGAGCTGGATGAAGAAAACAGAATCAAACAAATCGTTCAATTTGATGCAAAAAGTGAGGCGGCCTATTATTTGCATAGTTTGACGGAATTGTCCTGGGTTGATGAAGCGATTATAACCGAAGCTAAAACAGCAGACATCTTAAAAGATGAAGCAGCTGAACTTCGAAAACAGGCAAACATTCAGCCGAGGTATTATGCAGAATATGAATTAAAAATTATCACATCATTGCTTAATGAAGAAGCCGAACAGAAAGTAATCAAAGATATAGAGGAGAAGGATTCCGCCGCTCAGCAAGAGGAAGGAGATGATTCTCCGTGAACCGGGAAATTTCCAAAAAACAGCTTGGGGTTTTCTTGCTTGCCGTTGTTCTATTCGCGGCAATGGCTTTTGGCAGTTATTATCTCTTTATTAGCCCTTTGAACGAAAAAATGGACAGAAAGCAAACCGAGCTGCAAATGGCCGCTCAGCAATTAACCATATTAGAAAATAATCTTCAGCAGCTGAATGATCAAACCGTATTGAGCACAGTTGAACTTCAAAAACAGGTGCCGGTTAAGAGGCTGCTTGATCAGCTTCTTTTGGATATCGAAAAATCTGAAATTATATCAGATACCAATATCATAGAATTGAAGATGAATGGGACGGAAAGTGATGAAGAAATCGACCTGTCTGAAGAAGAAAGGAATCAGTCTCAACAAGAAGTTTCAGAGGCGGAGCCTGAAACGGATGATTCCAATGAAATTGCAGAAGCAGATCCATTATCTGAAGAGAAGCTGCCAAATGGGATTAAAAAGGTTTCTATTGTCTTAAATGGACAAGCAGATACATATTTTGAAATGGAAAGTTTCATAAAGAATCTATTAGATTTAAAAAGAATCATTAAAGTGGAAAGCCTGAAGTATACAGGATTCGATGAAGTTGTAAGTGTAATGCAGGAAGACCAGATGGTTGAATTCGAACTGGCGATAGCTGCCTATTACTACCCTGAACTGGAAGAATTGCGAAAGGAGATTCCTCCTTTGGATGCCCCGGGAATTTCCAATAAAAGAAATCCATTAAGCAGTTTCTCTGAACTGGAAGCTGAGGATGATGAGAAAACACCTTAATCAAAAAAATGAAGAGAGGTCTAGTAAATGATGTTTGCTGCTAGACTAAAACAAAAAGGATTTACATTAATTGAAGTGCTTGCTGTCCTAATTATATTAGGCATCATTTCTTTAATAGCCATCATCGCTGTTAATAATGTCATTCAAAGAGTAAAGGATCAGGCTTTTGTGGGTAATGCCTTTGCATTAAAGGAATCAGCAGAGCTTTATATAAAAAATGAAATGATCAGCGGAAGTGCGCTGCCGGAAAAAGTGACATACAAAAGACTGGCAGAAGCTGACTTCATTGAACCTATTAGGGACCCGGATACAAAAAAACTTCTTCAGCCTTCAGAGTATACTTTTGCTGTCGTCAAAGGAAAATCCATAACTGCTGTTTGTTTTAAAGGCGAAAAGCGGAGTTTATGCTATTCTGATGGCAATGAAGGAATCCCCATATATAAATTAGATCCTGATTTAATTACAGAAAATTAACCGGAAATACTAATGAAAAATTTGACGAAATCCTTCCGTAACAAGACGACAAAAGTCTTGTTATTTTTTTTTTCCTTATGTTAGGATGAAAACAATTCAGGAAACGGTACGGAAGGAGGATGAGATGTGGACAAGCCTAAAAGCGAAAAAACGATCACGATTAAAATAAATGGCAAGGACCGTCCGTTTCAGGAGAAAAAGGAAGAAGTGCAGGAGAAAGCATGGGATCCGAGACAGCTGGATAGAAAGAAGAAGCAGGAGCAAACTGAATTTTTCGCATCCATACAAACAGCGGCCGGCAAAGAGGCGGATGACAGCTTCGACTGGATTCTGCCTGAGGAAACGGAAGATGCGGATCTAAAGGAATATAAAAAAGCAGCTCCTCCTAAATCACCAGCAAAAAATGGGCTGAGCACTCTGGCTAAGAAATTCCAGGGGAGAAATAAGCAAGGATTCTTAACATCCATATTTCTGGCTGTGTTTTTTGCTGTACTGCTTGGGACAAGCTTTGGATTCATCATGCTGAAGCTGGTATTTACAGATCAGGGAGCAGAAACTGTGGCGCCTCCAATTAATGAAACTCCGGCAGCATCAAATCAGAAGACACCCGCTGCAGCGGCAGCTTTAGAGGCCCTAACTGCATACGTAGTTCAAGGCGGCGTTTTCTCAAACAGTGAAGCAGCACAGCAAATCCAGGAAGCTAACTCACAAAAAGGAGTCTATAGCCAAACAATAAAAATGGGAGAGCAGACTTTTCTTTTTTTAGGGGTTTCCGGTAGCCTTGATCAGGCGAAGGAAATAGGTGCGGATCTAAAAAGCAAAGGGATTGATGTATTTGCAAAAGAAGTCGCCTTTGAAGGTAAAGCGATTAAAGGGCTGAATACCGAAGAGAAAAAACTTGCAGAAAATGCTCCTGCCTTTTATCAATCCCTTTCAGAAGGTGCAGCCAGTGCCTCTCTCGGCAGCTCCATAACCCCTGAGGCGGCTGAGGAAATAAAAAATCATAGCAAGGCAGTGAATGATCTGCCGGCCGATCAAATTAAAAATAAAAGCCTGATTTCTATAAGAGAAGAACTGTTGGGTGCTTCAAAGCAAATAGACGCATACCAGCAGGCGGGTGATTCTGCATCAGCCGGAAAAATTCAGGAGCATCTGCTGGCGTTTCTTGCAGCTTATCAGACTTTGCTGCAGTCAGACGGGCAGTAAGGACCCGGCATATTTTGCCATAATAATATTCGTTTCGAATATTTTCTGGGAAATATCACATATTAAATGGAGTCTGTTCGGGAAATTTAGACAGACTCTTTCTTTTAGTCATTATTCGATAATATATGATAAAAATATCAATAAATGACCTCTTTAAAATTGTTTGTCTGGCAATTTTTTGATACGATTAACCTGTATCTCCCAATACGATACATAAAGGTAAGGTGATTACATGCAAAACCTCATTTTAGCCTCTTCTTCCCCGCGGCGAAAAGAACTTCTTGAAAATCTTCATTTGCATTTTGAAGTCTCCAGCAGTGATGTCGATGAAAGTTTTGATCCCGTGCTGTCACCAGGAGAGATCGTGAAGGAGCTTGCCCATAGAAAGGCACAGGCTGTATTTAAAAAGCATCCTGATTCATATGTAATTGGCTCAGATACAGTTGTAGTTAAAGACGGCAATGTTTTAGGAAAGCCAGGCAGCGGCAAGGAAGCCTTCACTATGCTCAAAAGTCTGTCTGGAAGCACCCATTCTGTTTACACAGGTGTATCCATTATGACGCCTGAAAATGTAATTACATTTTATGAAAAAACCGATGTGGTGTTCTGGGAGTTAACGGATGAAGAAATTAACTCTTATATTGGCACCGGTGAACCATTCGACAAGGCAGGGGCATATGGGATACAAGGCATTGGCAGCATGCTTGTAAAAAGCATAACCGGAGATTATTTCTCTGTTGTTGGCCTTCCTGTCTCCAGAACGGTTCGTGAATTAAGGAAAGCAGGGTATCCGCTTCCTTAATATCCTTTTTTCATCTTCAGCTCCCTGACCCCAGAGTTTAGGGAGGAAAATATGCAAACGGAAACTCTATTGATTAAAGATTTCCCTCAAGATGAACGCCCTCGTGAGCGCTTTGTCCAAAATGGTCCGCAGAGCTTATCCAATCACGAACTGATAGCGATACTACTCAGGACAGGCACGAAAGATGAATCTGTTCTGCAATTAGCGAACAGGCTTCTTACCCATTTTGAAGGACTCCGGCTATTAAAGGATGCATCCCTGGATGAAATAACGTCCATTAAAGGCATAGGATCGGCAAAGGCAATTCAGCTGCTGGCAGCAGTTGAAATCGGCCGGAGGATTTCAAATCTCACATATGAAGACAGATATATTATCCGTTCTCCTGAGGATGGAGCAAATTATGTTATGCATGATATGCGATTCCTGTCTCAGGAACATTTTGTATGCCTTTATTTAAATACAAAAAATCAGGTGCTTCATAAGCAGACCATCTTTATTGGAAGCCTGAATGCTTCCATTGTTCATCCAAGGGAGGTCTTTAAAGAGGCATTTCGCAGATCGGCTGCGTCCATTATCTGCATTCATAATCATCCGAGCGGTGATCCGACTCCAAGCCGGGAAGATATTGAAGTAACCAGGAGACTTGCAGAGTCCGGAAAAATAATCGGCATCGATGTGCTGGACCATCTGATCATCGGTGAAAATAAATTTGTCAGTTTAAAGGAAAAAGGGTATTTATAACACTATGTTTTTATTTGACGTTGCGCTATAATATTGGTTATGATTTTTGAGATGCCTTGCTTTTTGGAGGCTCATTGTACTAGAAAAATTAAAGAAAATTCCATTAAAATACCTTACTTAGGAAAATGAGCAATTTGTATCAGAAAGGGAGATACCATTTATGTTTGGAATCGGTACTAGAGACCTTGGAATAGATTTAGGAACAGCTAATACACTTGTTTATGTGAAAGGAAAAGGAATCGTTGTCAGAGAGCCGTCAGTAGTAGCACTGCAGACTGATACGAAAAATATTGTAGCTGTCGGCAATGACGCGAAAAATATGATCGGCCGTACACCAGGTAATATTGTTGCGCTCCGTCCAATGAAGGATGGCGTAATTGCGGATTATGAAACAACCGCAGTTATGATGAAATATTATATTAAACAATCCAATAAAAATAAGGGCTTCTTTTCAGGCAAGCCATATGTAATGGTTTGTGTGCCATCCGGTATTACAGCTGTTGAAGAACGTGCAGTTGTCGATGCAACCCGCCAGGCAGGGGCACGCGATGCTTATACCATCGAAGAGCCGTTTGCCGCTGCAATCGGGGCTAATCTTCCTGTGTGGGAACCGACAGGAAGCATGGTGGTCGATATCGGGGGAGGTACTACTGAAGTAGCCATCATTTCCCTGGGCGGAATTGTTACTAGCCAATCCATCCGCATTGCCGGTGATGAAATGGATGATGCGATCATTAATTATATCCGCAAAAATTACAACTTAATGATTGGTGACCGTACAGCAGAGACAATTAAGGTGGAAGTGGGTTCTGCTGGAGATCCGGAAGGCGTCGAAAACATGGAAATTCGCGGACGCGATCTGCTGACAGGCCTGCCAAAAACTATTGAAATTACTGCTGAAGAAATTTCAAAAGCGTTGAATGACACAGTTTATGCAATTGTGGATGCAGTAAAAAATACTCTTGAAAAAACTCCTCCTGAACTGGCGGCAGATATTATGGATAGAGGTATTGTCCTTACTGGCGGGGGAGCGCTTCTCCGCAACCTGGACAAGGTAATCAGCGAAGAAACGAAAATGCCTGTCCTTATTGCTGAAAACCCATTGGACTGTGTCGCCATCGGTACGGGAAAAGCTCTTGACCATATCGATTTATTCAAAACGAAAGCTAAAGAATCCAGATAAATATAAGCCTGAATAAGAAAATGATAAAGCCCATTCACTTCATAAAAAGTGCATGGGCTCAAATTTGGCTTATAAAATAAGAAAGCATATAATTTTCAACTACGAGAACTGTATAGCGGAAGCGCCTACCCCCTCGAGGTGTTGGGGGTGGGCAAGGCGCTTCCGCTTTTCTAAGTTAAATGATAATTTCGCAGATATATGTTATATTTTGTTGAGCAGTGCCTGAATGGCGCAATTTTTTCTGAAATACTACTAATCGAGGTGTAACGGATGCCACAGTTCTTTTTGAACAAACGCCTGATTATTTTGCTTGTCAGCATTATTATTCTCGTGGCATTGATTGGATTTTCTTTAAAAGATAGAGAAAATTTGACCTGGCCTGAACAATTTTTAAAAGATACTACCGGGTTTATACAAAATGCTGTTTCCAGCCCTGTGAATTATGTGGCAGGATTCTTTGAAAATGTCGAAGACTTGCAAAATACATACAAAGAAAATAAAGATTTGAAGACAAGACTGGATGAACTTGCACGCCTTGAGTCTGAAGTTCAGCGGCTGAAAAAAGATAATACAGAACTTCGTGAGATTCTGGATAAGAAAGACTCTTTAAGTGAATTTGAGCCAAAGCAGGCAACTGTTATAGGAAGAAATCCCGACAGATGGCATGAATTGCTAATCATTAATAAAGGGAAAAATGCTGGCATTGAACCGAACATGGCTGTCATTACGTCTAAAGGCCTGATCGGCAAAGTGAAAAGCAGCAATACCTTTACTTCAACAGTTCAGCTTCTTAGTTCGATGGACCCGACAAATCGCATCTCTGCAAAAATTCAGGCAGGCGAAAATAACTTTTTCGGTCTGATTGAAGGCTATGATAAGGAAAAAGGTCTTCTTTTGCTTAAGCGAATTCCTTATGATGCAAAGGTTAAAAAGGATCAAAACGTTATTACATCAGGTCTAGGCGGCGTTTTTCCTGAGAGCCTGCCGATTGGTAAGGTTGTTGATGTTGTTCCTGATGAATTTGGACTTACCCAGACCGCCTATGTTAAGCCGGGGGCAGATTTCTACGATATTGGACATGTAATGGTCGTTAAAAGAGGTGCTTTGCAGCCTGAACTAATGGAAATGGTTGATGAGAAGGAGGAGGAACTGTGAGAAGATTCCTTCTTCCACTCATACTCCTGGCCTTATTTATCGGTGAAAGCATATTTGTTCAATTAACTCCGCATGATTTGTTAGGCAGCGGAAAAATAGCAGTTCCCCGTTTCCTGATGGCCGGATTGCTTTTTTTGACCATTTTTGGCTCAAAAAAACACGGAATTCTTTACGGCTTATTATTCGGCTTGCTTTTTGACATTGTGTATGTGGAAATTATCGGCATTTACCTGTTTCTATTTCCAGTCATAGCTTTTATTACAACCAAACTAATGAAAATTCTTCAGACGAATATGGCTATGGCTTCCATCATTGTGCTCTTAGGCATCACCCTCCTTGAGGCCGGTGTCTACCAGATGAACTTATTAATTCACCATACTGATATGGTCTTTGCAGCCTTTCTTTCTTCCCGTCTCGTGCCAACGTTGATATTAAATGCCATTTTCATTGTTTTAGCTGTTTATCCTTTTAAAAGACTTTCTGAAAAATTTGCAGATAGCTTAAACGACTAATCGTTTGAAGTGATATAATTTCACAATTCATTTAAAAGAAACCGGATTAATCCGGTTTCTTTTAAATGAATAATTTTTAGTAAAAAAGGAATTTAGAAGGTTTCTGTCGAATCCTACCTTTATGGGCAAATTGGATAGGGATAATTGACATAATTTGTTTAAAAAGAATGGCCTTGCGGCTATTTGAAAAAATAGCAGTTCATGGACTGCTTTAAAATAGAGTGCCAGCAGCACTTATGTGTTTCTTATCATTGAGGTGAACATCTTGAAATGAAAAAAAACCAAAACGTTACAATAAAAGGGACGAAAGATGGTCTGACATTGCATCTCGATGATTCCTGTTCATATGGAGAGCTGAAGAAAGAACTTGATAGAAAGCTTTCAGAAAACTCCAGATCGGTTGAAGACCGGCTTCTTTCAGTGAGGGTACAAGTAGGGAACCGTTATCTCACAGAAGTACAGCAGGAAGAGTTGAAGGAGTTAATCAGGCAAAAGAAAAACCTGATTGTTGAGTCTATAAGCTCCAATGTCATTACCAAAGAAGAAGCTGAAAAACAGAAGGAAGAAAACGAAATTGTTTCTGTTGCAAAGGTGATTCGTTCCGGGCAGGTTCTCGAAGTGGCGGGAGACCTGCTTCTTATCGGAGATGTAAATCCCGGGGGCACTGTCATGGCAGGAGGAAACATCTTTATAATGGGGGCGCTAAAAGGCATAGCCCATGCCGGATGCCATGGGAATAAGGAAGCCGTTATCGTTGCTTCGCTTATGAAACCATCCCAATTAAGGATCAGCCATTGTATTAACCGGGCACCTGACAAGGATCAGGATGACGAAAAAAGAGAAATGGAATGTGCTTACATAGATGAAAACGATCAAATAACCGTAGATAGATTACAAGTATTAATGCATCTGAGACCGAATATAACTAGATTGCAAGGGGGAAGCTAGGATGGGAGAAGCGATTGTCATTACGTCCGGAAAAGGCGGGGTCGGAAAAACGACTACATCCGCAAATGTAGGTACTGCTTTGGCCCTTCAGGGGAAAAGAGTGTGCCTGGTGGATACAGACATTGGCCTTCGAAATCTTGATGTGGTGATGGGACTGGAAAATCGCATTATTTATGATCTGGTCGATGTAGTTGAAGGCCGGTGCAAAATTCATCAGGCTGTGGTTAAAGATAAGCGGTTTGAGGATTTGCTGTATTTGCTTCCCGCTGCTCAAACAAGTGACAAGACGGCTGTTACACCAGAACAGATGAAAAAACTGGTCGATGAATTAAAGCAGGATTATGACTATATTGTCATAGATTGCCCTGCCGGAATTGAGCAGGGGTACAAAAATGCTGTTGCCGGTGCAGATAAAGCAATTGTTGTTACCACTCCTGAAGTTTCAGCCGTACGTGATGCTGACCGGATTATCGGCTTGCTTGAAAAAGAGGAAAATGTAGAGGCTCCAAAACTGATAATAAATAGAATTAGAAGCCATATGATGAAAAATGGCGACATGCTCGATGTCGATGAAATAACCGCACATTTGTCGATTGATTTAATTGGAATTGTGGCTGATGATGATGAAGTGATCAAGGCATCCAATCATGGTGAGCCTATTGCTTTAAATCCTAACAGCAAAGCTTCTGTTGCTTACCGTAATATCGCCCGCCGCATACTTGGTGAAGCTGTACCGCTTCAGCCCCTTGAAGAGGAGAATAAAGGTGTCTTTTCAAAGCTAAAAAAGTTTTTTGGTGTTAAATAATTGAAATTTGTAGAACTAAAGCCGGGGAGTCTTCCCCGGTTTATTTTTTTATCTCAGACACCCACTTCAAGTCATACTCTATTTGGACAACTCATAAACTTGTACAAATAGAGCTATATAGAAATGGTGGGGATATTATGAATTCAAGAGCGGATGAAATACGCAAGAGAATTGAGCGGAGAAAAAAGGAGAATGAAAGATTCTCAAAAAAGAGAGACTCAACTGTTCTTTGGACAGAAGATGAAGAGCGGTATGGGTTTAATAAGCTGCCTTCATACGAGAGCAAACTCGATGAGGGAAATCACCCCTTATTTCGCAAGGAACTATTTCTTTTCAAATTGCTTGCTTCTGCATGTGTTTTTTTATTCGCTGCTATTCTTTTTAAAAATCAGGCTGCGACATTTGATCCTGCAAGAGATTTTGTAAAGGCAGCCATGGAGAAAGATTTTCAATTCGCCGCGGTTTCCGGCTGGTATGAAGAACAATTCGGAAAACCGCTGGCTCTGCTGCCATTTTCAGATGGCCAAAAAGATGAGAAGAACGTTGATGAAAACAGTGAGTATGCATTGCCTGCATCTGCAAAAATCCTGGAAGACTTTAATGATAATGGCCAGAGAATAACAATCGAAACAGGTAAAGAAGCATCCATTGAAGCAATGAGTGAAGGGCTCGTGCGGTTTGCTGGAAAGAAAGATGGTTTCGGAAATACGGTGATTATTCAGCATGGTGATAAAAGTGAGTCCTGGTATGGCAATTTGGCTGAAATTAATGTGAATTTATATCAATATGTTGAAAAAGGAACCGGTTTAGGTACGGCAGGTGACGCCGGTGATGGAGAAAAAGGATCTTTTTATTTCGCGATTAAAAAAGATGATGATTTTATAGATCCGATCCAGGTGATCCCATTTGAATAAAATAACAGGATTAATTAAACATATTCATATTCATCCTTTGTTATGGGCCATAATCGGACTATCTGTCGCGACTGCTCATTTTATGGAATTATGCATGCTGCTCCTGATTATCTTCGTTCATGAAATGGGCCATGCCGCTGCAGCATCCCTTTATTCCTGGAGAATAAAAAAGATTGCCCTCTTGCCATTTGGAGGCGTAGCGGAAATGGATGAACACGGAAACCGGCCGCTGAAAGAGGAGATAGTAGTCATTATAGCAGGGCCGCTTCAGCATATTTGGATGATGGGGGCGGCGCTGTTATTTTATGAGCTCTCTTGGGTGTCTGCTGATATATTACAACTGTTTATTCAGTTCAATTTAATGATACTGATCTTTAATCTGCTCCCTGTATGGCCGTTGGATGGAGGAAAGCTAGTTTTTTTATGGCTTTCTCTTAATCAGGCATTTCCGGAAGCGCACAGAAAAACACTTTTCATTTCGGCTGCGGGTCTAATCAGTTTCATAATAGTAACTTTGCTGACTTCCCCAGTAAACCTGAATATATGGGTAGTCCTCGCTTTTTTGGTATTTTCGCTATATCATGAATGGAAGCAGAGCCGATTCATATTTATCCGTTTTCTCCTTGAGAGATACTACGGGAAACACAGCGACTTCCGGAAATTAAAACCAATCGTTGTCAGAGAAGAAGAATTGGTTATTGACGTTCTGGAAAGATTTCAGCGAGGGTGCAAACACCCAATCATAGTTGAAAAGGACGGGAAAGAGAAGGGTGCTTTAGATGAAAATGAATTGCTGCATGCGTGCTTTGCAGAAAAAGTGCTGACCGCTAAAATTGGCGATTTGCTTTATGTTTACTGAAGAGCAAGTTTTTAATAACCTGAATAAATAATGTTTTAAAGTGAGGAAATCGTTTTGGATATGTTAGTTGTCAATTATGCATCAAGAGAGCGCAGATTTGCGCTTTTAAAAGATAAGAGGGTCGAGAAGCTATTTATCGATCAGCCGAAGCAGCGTTCATCAGTGGGGGATATTTACTTGGGCACAGTTGCAAAAGTAATGCCTGGATTGAATGCAGCTTTTGTAGAGATAGGGGAAGATCAAAGCGGATTCCTTCATCGGGACAAACTGGCATCCTATGTTTGTTCTGCTGAAGAACTGCAAGTAAAGGAAAAACGGAGCATCTCTTCTTTTGTCCATCAGGGAGAAAGAATACTTGTTCAAGTTGAAAAGGACGCTGCCGGAACCAAAGGACCGAGATTGTCAGGTCTTATTGAGTTTTCAGGAGATTCGCTGATATATATGCCAAATGGCCGTTATGTTGCTGTATCCAAGAAAATTGAGGATAGTGAAGCAAGGGAAAATTGGCGCCAATTTGGCTATCGTGCTAAAGAAGAGAATGAAGGGCTGATTTTCAGAACATCCTGTGATAACAAGAAAGAAATTGACCTCCTAGATGAGCTTGGAAGGCTAAGGCTGGAGTACAGGGACCTTTTAAGGGCAGCAGAAGCAAAGAAAAAACCGGGAAAAGTGTACGAAGCGGATTCTTTTATTGAGGAAATTAAAGAAGAAGCGAAGAAAATGGCTGACGGAGAAATCGCAGTGGACGATTTAACACTGAAGAGTGTGCTCCAAAAACACACCAGCCTCCCAATTCGGCTGCACGCCGGCAAGGAAAATATCTTCTCCGTTTTTAATGTTGAAGCTGAAATTGATAAAGCGCTGAAACGAATTGTATGGCTTGAAAATGGAGCTTATCTTATTTTTGATGAAACAGAAGCTTTAACAGTCATCGATGTAAATACCGGAAAGTTCACCGGTAATCAGGACCGAAGGGATACTGTGTTAAAAACGAACGAGCGGGCGGCAGAAGAAGCTGCAAGACAGATCAGGCTCCGCGATATTGGCGGCATGATCCTAATCGATTTTATCGACATGAAAGAAGCATCGGACCGGAGGCATATCCTCTCCACCATGGAAAATGCGCTGAAAAAAGATGAAAGACGCACTAATCTCGTTGGATTCACCCCGCTTGGAATCCTCCAGATGACCCGAAAAAAAACAAAACCGGCCATTTCAGAATCACTTACCGAAAGGTGTCAAGTATGCGAAGGCACCGGAAGAGTGCTGAGTGCTGAAACCATTGCCTTCAAGCTCGAAAGAGAACTGTGGGAACATCGCGGCAATGACTATGAAGCTGTCCTGATCGAAACTACTCAAGACACAGCAGCGGTCTTCTCAGGGAAAAATAATACCCATAAAAATCGAATTGAAGGCAGCATTGGCTTAAAGATCATGTTTTCCTATAAGGAAAATTGCAAGCCATTTTATGAAATCAGAAAGTTTGGCAGTGCTAATGAGCTAGGTTAGTTCAAAGCAGGCTGGGTTAACTGCCCCCGCCTGCTTTTTTAGTGCAGTATTTCCCACTTCCCTAATAAAACCATTAGCATTATAATTGTATAGGCACGCAAAAAAGTTATTTTAGGTGCAAACAAAGAGAATCATATAATTCTTATTGACATGATTAATCATTATATGATAGGATTTTCATGTTATGTTTGTAGCGCACCCGTGCTACAACCGCACAGAACAGGTACATAAGCCCGCTTTTCGTGTCGGCGCCTGGGATGGCGAGTCTTAGTCTAAGAGGAGGTGCAGTTCATGTACGCGATTATCGAAACTGGCGGTAAGCAATTACGTGTAGAAGAAGGTCAAGCTATCTACATCGAAAAGCTTAACGCTGAAGCAGGCGAAACAGTTACTTTTGAAAAGGTTCTTTTCGTTGGCGGAGACAGCGTAAAAGTAGGAAGCCCTGTAGTTGAAGGTGCTACTGTTACAGCTAAAGTTGAAAAACAAGGCCGTCAAAAGAAAATCACTGTATTCAAGTACAAAGCAAAGAAAAACTATCGTAAAAAGCAAGGTCATCGTCAGCCTTATACTAAAGTTGTGATTGAAAAAATCAACGCTTAATCAGGCGATTCAGATGATTGAAGTTACGATTATTCGTAAAGATTCCGGAAATATTCATTCGTTTGAAATAAGCGGTCATGCATTCTTCGCAAACAGAGGCAAGGATATCGTCTGTGCAGGCGTATCTGCCGTTTCCATCGGTGCCATTAATGCTGTCCATGCCTTAACCGGCGTGACACCAGAAATCAGCCACGGTGATGGCTTTCTCCGCTGTGTCCTTCCTGATCTTCAGGATGATGATATGAATGAGAAAGTGCAGCTTCTTCTTGAAGGCATGGTTGTTTCATTGCAGACGATTGAAGAAGACTACGGAAAGTATATAAAGATTACCTTCAAAAAGCAGGAGGTGGAATAAATGCTATTAAAATTAGATCTTCAGTTGTTCGCTTCTAAAAAGGGAGTAGGTTCTACAAAGAACGGCCGTGACTCAATCTCTAAGCGTCTTGGCGCTAAGCGTGCGGACGGACAATTCGTAACTGGCGGCTCAATCCTATACCGTCAGCGCGGTACTAAGATCTACCCAGGTGTAAACGTGGGTAAAGGCGGCGATGACACACTATTCGCGAAAGTTGACGGTGTTGTTAAGTTCGAGCGTCTTGGACGTGACCGCAAGCAAGTGAGCGTATATCCTGCAGCTCAAGAGGCGTAAGCCTTTTCGAGAAAACCCTAGCCCACAAGGTTAGGGTTTTCTTTTTTTGGCAAAAAAATCCGCCAGTGCACTTCACATTTTATCTAATGAATTTATAGCTGCAGAAGACAGGCAGCTCTTCTTCGCATAAGCAATATTTTCTTATTTAACATAAATTTGCTTACTGGACTTATGTTTTTTGATATACTTACAGCAAGCACAGTCTTCTGACAGCCTAATAACCATACAGGAGTGCAAATATGGATAAAGACTGGAATATGATTGAAGTGCTGCGTCATGCCCGGCATGACTGGCTGAACAAAATACAATTAATTAAAGGCAACCTTTCCCTTAACAAGGTAGACAGGGCTAAGGAAATCATAGATGAAATCGTGGTGGAAGCACAGCAGGAAGCAAGACTTTCTAATTTAAACCTTCCTGCGTTTGCTTCGCTTTTATTGACTTATAATTGGGAGAACCACTACTTTCAGCTTGAATATGAGGTGCTCGATGATACCATTCCCGGCAGATTGGATGATTTTGTCCTTTCTGAGTGGACAGGCTCTTTTTTTGCCATTTTGGATTCATCAGTAAAGCCTTACCATGATAATCATTTATCTGTATCCATCAGGCATGAAAAAGAAGGGGCTCGTTTCTTTTTTGATTTTAGCGGAATACTAACAGATATCGATAAATTAGATCAGTTCTTCAAAAAGAAGAACGATGACATAATCGCTTCTGTTCAGGATTTAGCTGAAGAGGAGCTTGCACTGGAGTTATTTGTGCCATTCATTGCTAATGGCAGAGAGTGATTTCCGCTGAAAAAAGCAATACTAAGTGTGAAACTCTGCAGGCTGGAGCATTTCTTAAGTGTAAGAGTGGATCCAGTCAGTGCCGGTAATTTGGCTGAATGCCAGACAATTGGGACATACTGCAGACGGGAGGAATAATATATGTTTGTCGATCAAGTCAAAGTTTATGTTAAAGGCGGAGACGGGGGCAACGGAATGGTTGCTTTCCGCCGTGAAAAATATGTGCCGAACGGAGGCCCTGCCGGCGGAGATGGCGGTAAGGGTGCCAATGTTGTTTTTGAAGTGAATGAGGGATTGCGCACGTTAATGGATTTCCGTTATCAGCGCCATTTTAAAGCTCCCCGCGGTGAGCATGGCATGTCTAAGAATCAGCATGGAAGAAATGCGAAAGACATGATTGTAAAGGTGCCGCCGGGAACAGTTGTATCAGATGCCGAGTCAGGGGAAGTAATCGCAGATTTGACGGAGCACGGGCAAAGAGCTGTTATAGCCCGCGGAGGACGCGGAGGCAGAGGGAATACCCGCTTTGCCACACCGGCTAATCCTGCTCCAGAATTGTCCGAACATGGCGAACCGGGCCAGGAAAGAGATGTTGTGCTGGAGCTCAAGCTTTTAGCTGATGTTGGTTTAGTCGGTTTCCCAAGCGTCGGTAAATCCACGCTCCTGTCGGTTGTATCATCAGCAAGACCGAAGATTGCGGAATACCATTTTACGACGATTGTTCCCAATCTGGGAATGGTTGAGACTGAAGACGGCCGCAGCTTTGTCATGGCAGACTTGCCTGGATTAATTGAGGGTGCCCATTCGGGAGTTGGCCTGGGACATCAATTTTTACGGCATATTGAGAGAACAAGAGTTATTGTTCATGTTATCGATATGGCTGCTGTTGAAGGCAGGGATCCTTTTGAAGACTATCTAACCATCAATAAAGAATTAAAAGAGTATAACCTTCGACTCACTGAAAGGCCTCAAGTCATTGTGGCCAATAAAATGGACATGCCTGATTCAGAGGAAAATCTTAAGAAATTTAAAGAACAGATTGAAGAAGATTATCCGATTTTCCCAATATCAGCTTTAACAAGAAAAGGGTTAAGGGACCTATTATTTGCCGTTGCAGATAAGCTTGAAGAAACACCTGAATTTCCACTGTCACATGAAGAAGAAGAAGACACTGGTGTGCACCGCGTTCTTTACAAGCATGAGGCTGAACAGACCGAATTTGTCATTACTAGAGATCCTGCAGGAGTGTTCGTCGTATCAGGCGATGCTATTGAGAAGCTCTTTAAGATGACTGATTTCTCAAGAGATGAATCTGTACGCAGGTTTGCCAGACAGCTGCGCGGAATGGGTGTGGATGATGCTCTTCGTGAAAAAGGAGCAAAAGACGGTGATACCGTTAAGCTGCTTGATTATGAATTCGAGTTTATTGACTAACCTTCTCGATTGACGGGGTGGAGAAATGAGAAAAGATAGATTCGATAAGAAATTTTATTTGGTTCGCGAAGATGTTTTGCCTGAAGCGATGAAGAAAACATTGGATGCGAAGGAAATGATCGAAAGGGGAAAAGCCGAATCGGTTTGGGATGCTGTCCAAAAAGTAGATTTGAGCAGAAGTGCCTTTTATAAATATAGAGACACTGTGTTCCCTTTCCATACTGTTGTTAAAGAGCGGCTGATCACTTTATTCTTTCATTTGGAAGACAGGTCAGGGACTTTATCACATTTATTGGGCGTTGTAGCTTCATCGGGGTGCAATGTCCTAACCATACACCAGACCATTCCACTTCAGGGAAGGGCAAATGTCACGCTTTCCCTGAATGTAACTGAAATGGGCATCGAGATTGAGGAGCTCTTGGCAAGGCTTCGAAAATTGGAATTTGTAGAAAAAGTAGAGGTGCTGGGAACGGGTGCGTGAGAAAATGCGCTTTGTACCCTGCCCTTTTTTAGTTTTTTATTTTGTAAATTACATACATATGTTAAAGTAGTAAAGTATAAAGATAATTTTCAGTGATTTAAGATAAGTCTGACGAAAAAGGAGGTAATTACCGTGAAGATAGGATTTTTGGGCCCGAAAGCCACCTTTACAGATATTGCTGCGAGGAGTTTATTCCCGAATGAGACAGCCGTTGCCTACCCAACGATACCTGCTTGTTTTGATGCATTAAATGAGAATGAAATAGAGCTGGCGGTAGTTCCTCTTGAAAACGCATTGGAAGGCTCAGTGAATATTACATTGGACTATTTAATCCACGAAGTTGATTTTCCTATTATCGGGGAACTGACAGCTCCAATTCGCCAGCATTTTATGGTCCACCCAGATCATGTTAAGGAATGGAATAAAACTGATGCAGTCTATAGCCATTCCCATGCTATTGCACAATGCCATAAATTTCTGCATAAAGAGCTGAAAGGAATCCCTTGTGAAAGCACTACTTCAACTGCAGCAGCTGCTCAATATGTAAGAGAAAATCCGGACTTGCGGGCGGGCGCCATAGCTAATGAATTAGCGGCAGAAGTGTATGGACTGGCGATCGTAAAAGAGGATATCCATGATTTTGATTTTAACCATACCAAATTCATAGTTTTATCCAATAAAGAGCTGTCAATCAATGAAGACCGCAAAGAGTTTGCCGGGCACAAGACGACAGTTATGGTGACGCTGCCGGCTGACCGGTCAGGGGCACTTCATCAAGTACTTTCGGCATTTGCCTGGAGGAAGCTCAATTTGACTAAGATTGAATCAAGGCCGATGAAAACAGGGTTGGGAAATTATTTCTTTATCATTGACGTTGATATGAAGCAGGATGATGTCCTTATCCCCGGTGCAGTTGCCGAATTGGAAGCATTGGGATGCAGCGTTAAAGTTTTGGGGAGCTATCCATATTTTCAGCTTCGCAATAAAAATACCAAAGTTCTTCAGGATTAAAAAAAAGAAAAGGATCCGGTGAAAACATATCCGGATCCTTTTCTTATTTGAAAATAAAAAAGAATAACTCTATTCCTGGTCAATAAGAAATCCAGCTTCCTTTAATAATCTCTCAGCTTCATCGAGCTTCCGTTCTGAGGCTGCAGAAAGAGTATGAAGATGAATGCCATCTGTCAGTTCTGATAAGAAGGAAGCTTTTGTGGCTTTAATTTTATCCATGAATTGCTTGACTTCCTGACGGGTTGATACCATAACCGAAGCAGTTAAGTCACCATAAACAGGATGTTCAATTCTTACATCTTTTACTGTAACCCCATGATCGACAAGCAGATTCAATTCTTCTTCAGTCCTCGCAGGGTCATGATGGCAGGCAATGACCCGCTCGGCTGCTGTTGCAGGAGAAGCCTGATGAAGATACATATAACCTTGGCTCGTGGCAATGATTGGCTCTTTTCTTGCCTTTAGAAGGGTGATATCCCCAACAATCACCTGTCTGCTTACATTTGTTTTTGCTGCAAGGTCGCCCCCTGTAATGGGCTGTCCGCTTTCTTTAAGAAGCTGAAGCAGAAAGTTCCTCCGCTCCTCTCCGAGCACCTTTTTTTGTTCCTTCATTTTTCCTCACCCTTATAATCCGATAATGTCTCATTCTAACATAAGAAACGGCAGATGATAAAAGATTAGAGCGGTACGAGTTCCCGGGCCATTTCTGCCAGCTTTTCCCCCAGTGACTTTGCATCCTCAACAGCAGTATTCCACCCGAAGGAAATCCGGATAAATTCCTTGCCTTTTTTTTCTGGAACCCCCAGGGCCTCCATCGTTTTAGAAACAGTTTTCATGCCAGTACTGCATGCGCTTCCTGTAGATACGGCATAGCCGTGTCTGTTGCATTCAAGCATGATATATTGCCCTTCTACCCCTTTTAGCCGAAGCCCCAATGTAGATGGAAGCTGGTGAGATTCTGCAAAATCGTATAACACAAATTTCTCCTGTAAAGACTCAAGCTCCTTCAGCAGTGCTTCACGCAGTGTTTTGAAATGGCTGTTATGTCTGTTTAAATTTACATAAGCTTTCTGAGCAGCCACTGTCATTCCTGCAATTCCCGGGAGGTTCACGGTGCCTGGCCTGAAACCTTTTTCATGGGATACGCCTGGTAAGAAGGAGCTCCACCGCCTGCCGGGTTTAAGGTAAACCCCTCCAACCCCTTTTGGCCCGTAAAATTTATGGGCAGAAAAGGACAGGCTATCAACAAAGCGGGTAATTTCTTTTAAGTCTGATTTGCCGAAAGTATGGACACAATCACTATGCAGCAATATTTGTCTTTGCCTGCAAAGCTGACTGATCTCAAGGACAGGCTGCAATGTGCCGATTTCGGGATTTCCATGCTGTATGGTAATTAAGACGGTATCATCCTTGATGGCCGAACTTAATTTTTTTAGGTCAATACGGCCATCCGCTCCAAAAGGGATTTCAGTAATTTCATAGCCTTTTTCAAGGCGTAATTTCTCTAAAACACTATGAATAGAAGAGTGTTCAGCCATTCCCGCTATAATATGTTTTCCCGATGTTTCAGAGCCAGACAGCAAGGCAAATATTGCGAGTAAATTGCTTTCTGTACCTCCGCTGGTAAAGTAGATTCCTTCACTCTCAACTCCTAAAATTACTGCCAATTCTCTCCGGCAATTTTCAAGTACACCCTCTGCTGCGCTCCCGGTATCATGAAGGCTGCGGGAGTTGCCAAAGTATTCAGCTGAGGCTTTTATATAGGCATCTGCCGCTTCCGGATCGAGCGGACATGATGCTGCATAATCGAAATATTTCATGTTCTCACCTGCTCTCTCTTTTTAAATAAAACCTTCGAAAAGCACAGAAGTTCCTCTTAAACTATGAAAACCTCTTGTCATAATTCTAAATCTGTGTAAATATAGGTGTCAAGACACCTGTAAAAACAGGAGGTAAAAAATAATGAATGCCGACGTTTTGATTATAGGAAGCGGGGTAGCCGCTTTGCAGTTGGCAAAGAAGCTGCGACAGGACTTGAATGTGATTATTCTCACAAAGTCAACCATAAAAAATGGAAACTCATATATGGCACAGGGCGGCATTGCGGCTGCCATGGGAGTAAATGATCACCCATCAAAGCACTACATGGATACACTCGAAGCAGGAAGGTTTCATAATGATTGTGATGCAGTGCTGTCCCTGACCAGTGAAGCACCCTCCCTGATAAAAGAGCTTAATCAAGAGGGATGCCGGTTTGATATGAATTCTGAAGGCGCAATTGCGTTAGGCAGGGAAGGAGCTCATTCAGAAAACAGAATTGTTCATGGAGGCGGGGACAGTACTGGAAAAACAGTCATTGATTTTATGCTCTCAAAGAAAAACCAAAACGTTCGAATCATGGAAAATGTTCTCGTGTTTGAACTGCTGATAAATGACATGGACGGCAGTTGTATAGGGGTAAAAGGAAAAGATTCCAATGGTGTAATTCATGTATTCTTTTCATCTCATGTTGTGCTTGCAACAGGGGGATGCGGCCAGCTATATGAATATACATCCAATGCCGATACCGTGACAGGAGATGGCATTGCTTTAGCGTACAGAGCAGGTGCGGAGATTGCGGATATGGAGTTCATCCAATTTCATCCCACCCTTCTCTATAAAGACAGAAAAGCATTGGGGCTAATCTCTGAAGCTGTCAGGGGAGAGGGAGGCAGGCTCATTACGGAAGACGGGAAACCATTAATGGCAGGACTTCATCCACAGGGAGATTTAGCGCCAAGACATGTTGTATCACAGGCAATTTTTCATTCTCTAGAGGGAGGAAAAGCTGTATTCCTGGATATCTCCTCAATTGAAAACTTTAAATCCAGGTTTCCGACGATAACAAAAATCTGTGAACAAAACGGAGTAGATTTAAGCACTGGGAAAATTCCAGTCTCGCCCGGAAGCCACTTTCTAATGGGAGGAATTAAAACTGATTTATTTGGCCGCACCAGTATTCCAGGCCTGTATGCGATTGGTGAAGCTGCATGCACAGGTGTACATGGCGCTAACCGGCTTGCAAGCAATTCTCTTCTGGAAGGTTTATATGTGGGCAAAAGGCTTGCAGAGTGGCTTAATGAACAGCCGTCAAGCAGACCTGCAAAAGAACTGATATTTTCCGAGGCAATCAGTTGTCTAACCAAAGAAAGTTTGCCTTCAATTGAAGAAATTAAAATGAGAATGATGAAAAATGCAGGGATTATCAAAACAAAAGAAGGGCTTTTAGATCAGCTTGCCTGGCTTAAAGGCTGCAAAATTAAAGAATGGATTAAAGCAGAATTAGATGACCTTTCAATAGAAGAAGTAACACGGGCTTTCATGCTTATCACAGCCTATCTGATAACAGATTCTGCATTAAGGAGGACAGAGAGCCGGGGTGGTCATTTCCGGCAGGATTATCCTTTCGAAAGTCATGAATGGCTTGGAAAAAGAATTATTCAATCCCGAAAATCTGAAAAGGATGGTAAACATGAACAAATTAAAGCTGCGATTGCAACTTGAACAGTTTTTTCTCGAGGATATCGGTGACCGCGACCTGACAAGCGGACTTATTTTTGGTGAGAATCAGACAGGAAAGGTCGTTTTCCTGGCAAAAGACAATGGCATTTTTTGCGGAGAAGAAATAATCAGGTCAGGATATAAGGTGCTGAACCCAGCGGCTGAAGTCAATATAAAAGTAAAGGATGGAGAGTGGATTGAGAAAGGTCAAGTCCTTGCTGCAGCTACTGGTCCTGTATCCGATTTATTAAACGGTGAAAGAGTGATCTTAAATCTGCTCCAGAGAATGAGCGGTATTGCCACAAAAACTAATGAGGCTGTCCGGGTCTTAAATAGTTCATATACGAAAATCTGCGATACAAGAAAAACTACTCCTGGCCTTAGAATGCTTGAAAAATATGCAGTCAGATGCGGAGGGGGATTTAATCATCGATATGGCCTCTATGATGCAGTCATGATTAAAGATAACCATATTTCTTTTGCAGGCTCAATTTCGGAAGCTGTGGAAGAAGTGCGGTCAAAAATTGGGCATATGGTAAAAGTTGAAGTCGAAACGGAAACAAAAGATCAGGTCCTTGAAGCAGTTAAGGCAGGTGCAGATGTAATCATGTTTGACAATAGGAGCCCTGAAGAAATTAAAGAGTGGATCAGGAGCGTGCCAAAGGGGATCCTGACTGAAGCTTCCGGCGGAATCACGCTGGATAACCTGTCAGCATACAGCGATACAGGAGTGGACTTTATTTCACTGGGTTTTCTTACACATTCTGTGAAATCACTTGATATAAGTGTGAAGGTTACTATTGAATAAATTGGCAAAGGGGTATGGAGGAAATGAATATTTTTCAGACAGCAGAAAAACAAACAAATATTCTTCCGGAAAAATATCGAATGATGACTGTAAAGGAACTGGAGGATCGAGCAAGAGAAATAAAAGATAAGCTGGGAAATAAGCTGTTCATACCGGGTCATCATTATCAGAAGGATGAGGTCATCCAGTTTGCGGATGCTACTGGTGATTCACTAAAGCTTGCCCAGCTTTCACAGGAAAATTCAGAGGCTGAATATATTGTGTTTTGCGGAGTTCACTTTATGGCTGAAACGGCAGATATTTTAACAGGATCTGATCAAAAGGTGCTATTGCCTGATATGCGCGCAGGCTGCTCCATGGCCGATATGGCTGATATCAGCCAAACAGAAAGAGCCTGGACGAAGCTGCATACCATGTTTGGCGATACAATGCTTCCTTTAACATACGTAAACTCTACTGCGGCCATCAAGGCTTTTGTAGGCCGTCATGGAGGAGCAACAGTTACTTCTTCGAATGCTGAAAAAATGGTGAGCTGGGCGTTTGAGCAGAAGACGAGAATTGTATTTCTGCCTGACCAGCATCTTGGTAGAAATACGGCTTATAACCTGGGAATTAGGCTTGAGGAAATGGCTGTATGGAATCCCATTACGGATCAGCTTGAATATGAAGGGCCGCTTGAGGAAATTAAAGTAATTCTTTGGAAAGGTCATTGTTCTGTTCATGAAAACTTTACTGTTGAAAACATCAAAGAAGTTCGCGAACAATATCCGGAAATGAAGGTTATTGTCCATCCGGAATGCAGAAGGGAAGTCGTGGAACTATCCGATATGGCCGGGTCAACCAATTATATTATAGATGCAATCGCCCATTCAGAACCTGGGTCTGAATGGGCGATTGGTACAGAGATGAATTTGGTTAAAAGGATTATCAACCAGCATTCAGATAAAAAAATCATCTCACTTAACCCTCATATGTGTCCTTGCCTGACCATGAACCGGATCGATTTACCGCACCTTGTTTGGTGTCTTGAAGCAATCGAGCAGGGCGAAAGCCAAAATTTAATTCAGGTTGAAGAACAAACAGCAGCATTTGCTAAATTGGCATTAAATAGGATGCTCGAACGTCCATGAGCGTCTGCATAAGGTTTGCCGGTCTCTAAATCAGCGGAAATTACGCGCAGTATTCAGAAACAGTCAGAGTGAACTTAGGCTAATAAAAAAATTCTCCCCGCCGGGAGGATTTTTTTATTGCCTTGCTGACCTTTGCTGTTACTAGGATTAGAAGAAACGCTGATTCATAATTCCTGGGAAAAATGCATATCTTTTTGTGTAGATTGTTAGCAATTTGCCCATTTCTTCATACACTATATGGACTCATCGCGATTAACGGGCACTAATCTGCACCTTTCAAATAAATGGATGAAATGCCCGTAAATGCCCGATTGGTTCTACTAGCCATCACTGATGGAAGTATCACCTTACGCATAGGAGGGAATTCAGAGTGAAAATCCATATCGTACAGAAAGGGGATACTCTTTGGAAGATTGCCAAAAAGTACGGCGTGAATTTTGAAGAGCTGAAAAAGATGAATACACAGCTCAGCAACCCTGATATGATTATGCCCGGTATGAAAATAAAAGTTCCTGCAAGCGGGGGCTCAATAAAAAAAGAGGCTCCTATTGGAGGAAAACCGGAAGCAAAAATAAATTTGGGTGCCAAAAAGGAAATGCCAAAAGCAGAACAACCTTTTGCCAAAGAGAAACCTATTACCATGCCATCAGCTGAAGCACCTAAGGGGAAGCCGGTAAAAGAAGCACCGAAAAAGGAAATGCCAAAAGTAACGGCGCCAAAAGTTGAAATCCCGAAAGAAATGCCAAAACCTGCACCAAAAGAAGTTCCCAAAAAACCTTATACGCCAAAAATGCCAAAGCCTATTATGCCTGAAATTGATATAAATAATTATTATATGATGAATATTCAGCAGCCGGCTCCGCAGCAAAAGCCACTTCCAGCAAAAGAGGTTAAACCGCAGCAGCAAAAGCCGCTTCCGGCAAAAGAGGTAAAAGCGAAGGAAAAACCAGTGAAGCCTGCAGAAACAAAACCACAGCAAAAACCACTGCCTATATCAGAATCTAAGCCACAGCCCCAGCTCCCGCCTAAACCAGTCAATATCCTTCCGCAGGTTAAGCCGGCTTCGAATCAAGAAAGCCCTGAATCGCCGGAAAGCGAATCATCTTTATATACACATCAAGGAGGTCAATATCAGCCAATGTTTCCTTTTAACCCATGTTACCCGCAAATGCCTTATCCTCAAGTACAGGGAGCGATGATGCCGCAGATGCCGCACCAGATGCCACACCAGGTACAGGGAGCGATGATGCCGCAAATGCCACACCAGATGCCACATCAGGTACAGGGAGCGATGATGCCGCAGATGCCGCACCAAATGCCACACCAGGTACAGGGAGCGATGATGCCGCAGATGCCGCATCAGATGCCACACCAGGTTCAGGGGGCGATGATGCCGCAAATGCCGCACCAGATGCCGCAGGTACAGGGAGCCATGATGCCGGAGCATCAAATGCCTCATATGGGTATGATGGCTGGAGTTGAAAGTCCGGATTATGATGAATCTTCGCCTTTCATGCCAATGGCTCAAATGCCGTCAGGTGTGATGGGGGCCGAAGATATGGGACAGCAGATGCCGCATCAAGTGCAAGGGGCAATGATGCCGCAGATGCCGCATCAGATGCCACAGGTACAGGGAGCAATGATGCCTCAGATGCCGCATCAGATGCCACATCAGATGCCACAGGTACAGGGAGCAATGATGCCGCAGATGCCGCATCAGATGCCACAGGTACAGGGAGCAATGATGCCTCAGATGCCGCATCAAATGCCACAGGTACAGGGAGCAATGATGCCTCAGATGCCGCATCAAATGCCATCCGGAGTGATGGGTGCAGAAGATATGGGAATGCAAATGCCGCATCAGATGCCACATCAAGTGCAAGGAGCGATGATGCCGCAGATGCCGCATCAAATGCCATCCGGAGTGATGGGTGCAGAGGATATGGGAATGCAAATGCCGCATCAGATGCCACATCAAGTGCAAGGAGCGATGATGCCGCATCAAATGCCATCAGGTGTAATGGGTGCGGAAGACATGGGAATGCAAATGCCGCATCAGATGCCGCAGGTGCAGGGAATGGAGGAATCTCCAGGGATGTCTCAAAAGCCATTAATGCCTGGTTCAGTAATGGGTGCTTCCAATGATTGCGGATGTGGAGGACCGCAATTTGCTCCGGGAGGCTACGGTCCGGGACCAGGACACGGTCCAGGGCAGGCATATGGTCCGGGATTCGGCTATGGCCCAGGACCAGGATTCGGTCCAGGTTTTGGCCCAATGGGCGGAGAGGCATTTGGAATGCCAAGAAGCTTTGACGAAAGCAGTGAATACGACGGTTAATCATGGAGGAGACGATTTAGTTCAAAATCGTCTCTTCTCCTATTTGCAAGATCAGCTGCCCTTTAAAATTGAAGAGTTAAAGCCGATCAGAAAGAAGGTTTATTTACTGAGGACGCAGGAACGGGCCTTTATATTGAAAGGATTCTCATCCTATCATCGGCTAAAGCTTCAGGAGGCATTTACATCATCATTAATGAATGAAGGATTTGCAAAAACATATATTTTTTATGAGGTTGCGAAAGAACCTCCTTTGTTTTTTGACCGGACATATTTTGGGTGTATGGAGTACATTCCGCCTTCGGAAGAAGTGTTCACCTATTTTTTGAAGAGTGACCGTTTGGAAGGACTGAATTTGCTGAAGAATTTCCACGATACTACAGAGAAGCTTGTAAGCCGTTACCAAACAGTTGTGCCTGCATATCGGCAGGCAGACAAGTGGAGAGAAAGAGCGACCCTATTCCTTAATAATCTCCCTGTAATAAGATATTTTGTCCAAAAAGAAATTATTAATGAATTATTAGCCTGGGCAGATTGGTCCTTAAAAGGCATTGAAGAGGAAGCCTGGTTTTTTCAATCCGGTAGGAAGGTTATTCTGCACGGTGATGTAGCACATCATAATTTTCTCAGAGCAAAAAATCAATCTTTATATTTACTTGATTTTGACCTGATAGCAATAGGCACTCCTTATTCCGATTACCTTCAGTATGCAAATCGCATCCTCCCTTTAATGAGATGGTCATTTGACGATTTGGGAAAATATCCAATGTTCAAATCCAATCTTGAAGAAAAGGCTTTTCTTCATGCATTGGCATTTCCAACTGATATATTCAGGGAATGGAACCGTGTAATAAGGGATAGGACATATCTTGATTCTGTAAAGATTCGTCCTGTTTTGGATTTAACTGTAGGACAGTTTGCTGAGAGACAGCGTTTTATTAAAGCTCTTAAATATGCTGCCAATGAGAAAAACAAATAATGCACAAAAAAATTGGACGTAAATGGACAGAATGAAAGCCTTCTTTCGCTCACAAGCTAAGAAAGAGCAGAAATGCTCAGGGCTTGTAATATTAGCGAGGGGGTTTTTCGCTTGCACAAGAAATTAATTGCAGTGCCGATGGCTGCCATCATGACGATGGGATTGGCAGGATGCGGAACGAATGAAGATGCATCTGTTGATCGTAAGAATGAAATTGGTCAGCCTATGGGGTATTATTCAAATGAAAATCACGGAAACCGCGGTGGAAATGTCCGGGTCGAAGATGGTACAGATAATGATGGGCCTCTGACAGAAATGATGGATCATACTCTGGGCGGAGAGGGAAAAAATAACGGCTACAACCGAATGGACAATAATGCAAGAAGAGTCAGAAATGAAAATACAGGAAACCCTACTGTTCCTCTTGCTGACAGGGATCGCAGCTTTATCCGGAGAGATAATCGTTTTAGCCATAGCGATGCAAATTATCATGGGCATCTCGATGACAATACACGACAAGCCAAAAATTCTTATTATCAGGCTTATGAGGGTGAGCTTGCTGAAAAAATTGGCGACGTTGCAGCTTCAGTTCCAAACGTTGAAGATGTCAGGTCTGTTACTTATGGAAGCGATGTTTTGATTGCTGTAGATTTAGATGATTATGATAAGGAAGAACAGACGAAAAAAGCGATTCATGAAGCTGTTCAGCCATATTTGCGCGGGAGATCTGCCACGGTGGTAACAGACGAAGGAACGTTTAGCCGTTTAAGAAACATTGATAACAATCTTCGGGATGGCGGACCGCGGGAGCAAATTGATTGGGATTTAAAAAGTTTGTTCCGCAGGGAAAAATAAAGAATTAGCAAAGAGGGCAAAGCTGCTGGGCTTTGCCCCTTTTTACATAATTAAATTATTTCAGGATAAACATGAAAATATTGGTGACACTACTTATAAAGATCTGGGATTACAGGCTCAGGCGGATGGTGCAGAAGTTACTATTTAATCGAGGTGATCGATCATGAGAACCATATGGGGCTTGCTATTAATAGTAGCTGCTTCCTTTTATCCCTTCTTCCAGACAGATGCATTCAACTTTTTATCTATGGATACTTCTATATATGCTGAGGCAGCAGAAAAACACATTGAAGGTCCGCTTAAGATGGAAGTCATTTTGGAGAGAGAATATATGGATGGGGAAGTGAGCCAGGAAACGATAGAGGAAACCATATGGACCCTTGAAGATTTCTGGTCTAAATATGAGCAATGGCAGCTTGTTGATATGGATATAGATTATATGGTGTTCCGCATGAAAATGGATGATATATCGCCATTATTAAAAGCAAATGGGTACTTCGGTGTAACTGAGGACGGCACATTAACCATTTTCAATGGAAGGCCGCAAAAAACAAATATCATTCAGTCTTTCTTTCAAATCGATTTAGGGAAATTAGAAAGCACAAAATGTGAAGAATTAAAAAAAGGAATCCCTATTGTAACAAAAGATCGATATGTGGAAGTTCTGGAGACATTTAAAAGCTATACTGCCGGTGAAAAGCAAGCGAATTGAATTAGCTGTGAAGCATGCAAGGGAATCGAATTCTCTTGCATGTTTCTATTTTTAATGAACTCCAAATAATCATTTGTAATGTTACTTATTTTTTGATAGCTTATACTTATGTAACATTAGTTGCAGGAGGGAATCTTGTGGAATATGTTGATCCTATCAAGGACATCAAAAGCATAAATAAAATTAAAGAGATATTAAGACAGCAGTCACAGCGGGATCTTTTGCTTTTTGTATTAGGCATAAATACAGGCATAAGGGTAAGTGATTTGCTATCTCTGAAAATTAGTGATGTTTGGGATGGGAAGGAGATAAGAGAGTTTATTTATTTGAACGATCTCAACAGCAATGAAAATAATGCATTTTATTTAAATAACAGCGTGAAAAAAGAACTGAAAAAATATTTTTCTCAGCATGATTTCTCCGAATGTGATTATATTTTCAAATCCAAAAAGAATAACCAGCCCATTACCCGCCAGCAGGCCTATCGAATCATTAATAATGCTGCAAAGGAAGCTGGAATTCCCGGGAAAATTGGAACACATACACTTCGAAAAACATTTGGCTATCATGCATATAGAAAAGGAATTGCCATTTCAATCATTATGTCCATTTATAATCATCACTCTTCCGCTGAAACCCTGCGCTATCTTGGCATTGAAAAAGGCGGGAAGCAATTGATAAAAGTGGACGTTAATTTATAGAATGAGTTAAAGGGATTGGCTGATTTAGGGCGTACTGCATCGTGCAGACTTCAGCCGCAGCTGTCCCCGCCTCCTTCAGCGTTTTATTCTTCGTGCCTAAATATAATATGGTACAATGAGGTACAGTTAAATCAGAGGAGAGAAAGGCATTGTTTGAATTTGTAAGAGGCAAGCTGGATTTTATCGGACCGGAATATGTGGTTATTGAAAACAATGGTATTGGCTATCAGATATTAACGCCAAATCCATTTAGCTATACCCCGGAGTTCGGGCAGGAGGTCAGGATATTCACGTATCATTATGTACGGGAAGATATTATGGCATTGTACGGCTTTCAGACTCGGGAGGAGAAGACTCTGTTTACCAAGCTGCTGAATGTTACCGGCATTGGGCCGAAGGGAGCTCTTGCAATTCTTGCTTCGGGTGAACCGGAACAGGTGGTGCAGGCGATTGAAAATGAAGATGAAGCATTCCTCGTTAAGTTTCCTGGAGTCGGAAAGAAAACAGCGAGACAAATGATTCTTGATCTTAAAGGGAAGCTGCCGGATATTGTACCTGACTTTTTCCCTAATCTGTTTTCACCGGATAAACTTCAGGATGAAAGCGGGCCTGCGGGGGACCTGGAAGAAGCTTTGCTTGCATTAAAAGCGCTGGGATACTCAGATAAGGAACTGAAAAAGATTACGCCGGAACTGAAGAAGGAAAAGCTTACAACGGACCAATACATAAAGAAGGCTCTGCAAAAGCTTTTAAAACTATAATTTATTGGAAGAGTCCGATTCATTTAAGCTGATATTAAGAAGGTGATTATGTATGGAAGAGCGGATAATATCCGGTGAAGCCGGTCTTCAGGATCTTTCATTCGAACAGAGTCTACGCCCGCAGACACTAAAGCAGTATATTGGACAGGATAAAGTAAAGGAGAACCTCGAGATCTTTATCAAAGCTGCGAGAATACGCGAGGAGACCTTAGATCATGTCCTTCTATATGGACCGCCTGGATTGGGGAAAACTACACTGGCTGCCATTATTGCCAATGAAATGGGCGTAAATATCAGAACCACTGCAGGCCCCGCCATTGAAAGGCCTGGTGATTTGGCGGCGATCCTGACGGCTTTGGAACCGGGTGATGTCCTGTTTATTGATGAAATTCATCGCTTGCCGCGTTCGATTGAAGAAGTTCTTTATCCGGCAATGGAGGACTTTTGTCTGGATATTGTAATCGGAAAAGGGCCAAGTGCCAGATCAGTCAGACTGGATTTGCCGCCTTTTACACTGGTTGGCGCGACTACAAGGGCAGGGTCGTTATCGGCTCCGTTAAGGGACCGTTTTGGAGTTCTCAGCAGACTTGAATACTACTCAGAAGAGCAGCTGACGGATATTGTTGTCCGCACAGCTGAGGTTCTTGATACAGGTATAGATATACAAGCCGCTATTGAGGTGGCCAGAAGGTCAAGAGGCACGCCTAGAATTGCAAACAGGCTCCTCCGGAGAGTCCGGGATTTTGCCCAGGTCAAAGCAGATGGCCGGATTGATGAAACGCTGGCCAGGGAAGCTTTGGAGCTTTTGCAGATTGACCGTTTAGGCCTTGACCATATTGACCATAAATTATTAAGAGGGATTATAGAAAAATTCCGCGGCGGACCTGTTGGCCTTGAAACAATTGCAGCAACCATTGGAGAAGAAGCGCACACGATTGAAGATGTTTATGAACCATATTTATTGCAGATTGGGTTTCTTCAGCGGACACCAAGAGGAAGAATTGTAACGGACCTGGTGTACCGCCATTTTCAGATGGAGGTGCCTGCTGATTGAGCGGCATATCAAAGTGGCTGATGGTCATTGGTGCCATCATTTTTGCCATCGGATTTATAAGCCAGTTTATTAATATTGGCAAGCTGCCGGGGGATATAGTGATCAAGAAAGGCAATACGACATTTTATTTTCCAGTCGTTACATCGATTTTGATCAGTGTTATCCTTTCTGCCATCTTTTATTTTATTGGCAGGTTCCGGTAGTCTATATGAATAACAGAGGGTGACATCATGAAAGTAGATTGGTTTGATTTTCATTTGCCTGAGGAATTAATTGCACAAACGCCTTTGGCTGATCGGACAAGCAGCAGGCTAATGGTCCTCGATAAAAAAACCGGAAATATTCAGCATAGTGTTTTTAAAGATATTAAGAATAATCTCAAAGCTGGAGATTGTCTTGTGCTGAACGACACAAAGGTCCTTCCTGCCAGGCTGTTTGGAGAAAAAACAGGCACTGGTGCGAAAATAGAGGTGCTTCTTCTCAAACAGCTTGAAGGGGATGTATGGGAAACGCTGGTCAAGCCAGCCAAGAGAGTGAAAGAAGGGACAGAGATAACGTTTGGAAACGGCAATTTGACTGCTGTTTGCACTGGAGTTTCAGATCATGGCGGCAGGGTACTGGAGTTTAAGTATGACGGGATATTCTATGAGGTGCTGGAGCAATTGGGAGAAATGCCATTGCCTCCTTATATTAAGGAGCAGCTAGATGATCGTGACCGTTATCAGACTGTATTTGCCCGGGAGCGCGGTTCTGCTGCAGCTCCAACAGCAGGCCTTCATTTTACTGAACAGCTCCTTGAAGAGATTAAGGAAATGGGTGTGCATATTGCTTTTATTACTCTGCACGTTGGTCTGGGAACTTTCAGGCCGGTGAGTGTGGAGGATTTGAATAAGCATGAAATGCACGCTGAATTTTACCAGGTAACAGAAGGAACTGCACGGCTATTGAATGAAGTGCGTGAGCAGGGAGGAAGAATTATCAGTGTGGGGACTACATCCACGAGAACTTTAGAAACCATTGCTTCCATGCATAATGGCCGATTTGAGGAAGCAAGCGGCTGGACAGATATTTTCATTTATCCAGGCTATGAATTTAAAGCGATTGATGGCATGATTACGAATTTTCATCTGCCTAAATCGACCTTGATTATGCTTGTAAGTGCACTGGCAGGCCGTGAGAACGTTCTGAATGCCTATAATCAGGCGGTGGAGGAACGTTATCGATTCTTCAGCTTTGGAGATGCTATGCTCATTATTTAATAAATAGGTTATCTCTGAACTTCGATAACTGTCTAGCTCCGAGCGCCGATAAGCGGGCGCTCTGCGCTTTAAATGGAAGGAGAACTGAAACTTGACTGCAATTCGTTATGAATTAATTAAAACATGTAAGCAAACTGGTGCCCGTCTGGGACGGGTCCATACGCCGCATGGATCTTTTGAAACCCCTGTGTTCATGCCCGTGGGAACACTCGCTACAGTAAAAACCATGTCTCCGGAAGAATTAGTGGAAATGGGAGCTGGCATAATTCTGAGCAATACTTATCACCTGTGGCTTCGACCGGGTCATGAAATCGTGGAAGAAGCAGGCGGGCTGCATAAGTTTATGAATTGGGATCGGGCCATTTTGACAGATTCCGGCGGGTTTCAAGTGTTCAGCCTTAGTGAATTCCGTAAGATTGAAGAAGAAGGCGTTCATTTCAGAAATCACTTAAATGGCGACAAGCTATTTTTATCACCTGAAAAAGCAATGGATATTCAAAATTCGCTTGGTTCAGATATTATGATGGCATTTGATGAATGCCCTCCTTATCCAGCCTCCTTCGACTATATGAAGAAGTCAGTAGAGCGGACTTCCCGCTGGGCTGAGCGCTGCTTACAAGCACACAAACGCCCGAATGATCAGGGACTCTTCGGAATTATACAGGGCGGAGAATATGAGGAGCTGCGCAAACAAAGCGCGAGAGACTTAACTTCTCTTGATTTCCCAGGGTATGCTGTTGGCGGTTTATCTGTGGGCGAGCCTAAAGATGTAATGAACCGTGTGCTTGAATTCACAACACCGCTTATGCCGTCTGATAAGCCAAGATACCTTATGGGAGTAGGATCTCCGGATTCTCTGATTGATGGTTCAATCAGAGGGATTGATATGTTTGACTGTGTTCTTCCTACAAGGATTGCCAGAAACGGTACATTGATGACAAGTAATGGCCGACTGGTTGTTAAGAATGCAAAATTTGCAAGAGATTTTGGCCCTATTGATGAGAATTGCGATTGCTATACATGCCGAAATTACAGCCGTGCTTACATCAGGCATTTGATCCGCTGTGACGAAACATTTGGAATCAGGCTTACAACTTACCATAATCTATATTTTCTGCTAAAATTAATGGAACAGGTAAGACAGGCGATCAGAGATGATCGTTTGGGTGACTTTAGAGAAGAGTTTTTCGAAAGGTATGGATTCAATAAGCCTAACGCGAAGAACTTTTAATAAAAAAAGAGAGTTCATTTAAGGAGCAGCTCTTCCTTAAAGTCAGACAATCTTTGAAAGGGGGGAAAACTATGGAGCTTTTAGGAACATTAGGACCATTATTGCTGATGTTTGTTTTATTCTATTTCCTGTTAATTCGTCCGCAGCAGAAACGCCAAAAGGCGGTTCAGCAAATGCAGAGTGATTTGAAAAAGGGAGATAAGGTTGTTACAATCGGCGGCCTTCATGGATTCGTTGATGCCATCGACGAAGACAAAGTGGTTATTAAATGTGGTGACGGAAGCCGTCTTACATACGATCGTGCAGCGATCCGCGAAGTAACGCAGGCAACTGGCGATGCATTAGCAAAATCTTAATATCAAAAAAAGAAGGTCCTGAATTTCAGGACCTTCTTTTTTAAGCTGTTCTTCTGTTGTTGAGATTTACTCCCAATATACCGCCCATCATCGCTGTCAGCGTGAAACAGGTGTGGTATATCATTTGCTCCATATCAAATAAACTGTCATGTCCCAAATATTGAAATAGAAAAATAACAATTGAGTAAATTAGGCCGGTCAAGCCTCCAAGCAGCCAGCCTTTTTGCTTCCCTTTACCTCCGGATATGAACCCGCCCGCAAAAAGAGAAACAAACGAAACAGCAGTAATAATATACTGCAGGGAAGACTCCTGCAGCGAGGTAAACCGCAGCAGCAGTGAAAAAACGAGACTGCCCGCTACAGCAATGGCAAAAATGGCGATAATTCCATAAAGTACGGCGCTCCCGAAGTTCTTTGACTCTTCTATATTGATCCTCTCCCTTCTGAATCAGTAAATAGGAACAGCTTTTACCCAGAGGCTATTCAGCTTAATCCTTAGTACAAGCATATTCACACAATGAAAAAATAGAATCGAAAATGTTCAAAGAAAAAATCTGATAAAATCATAAAAGTTCCAATATGCGGCAGGATATAAAGGATTGCATCAAAAGGAGTGCTGTAAAAGTGGAAGAATATCTAATCATTGTAGGAAGAACATTATTTCTCTATGCAGTCATTCTTCTCATTTTTAGACTAATGGGCAAAAGAGAAATTGGTGAATTAAGCATCCTGGATTTAGTCGTCTATATCATGATTGCTGAACTTGCAGTAGTGGCGATTGAAACTCCGGATTCAGAAATCTTAAAGAATGTGCTGCCGATGCTCCTTTTGATGGTTGTGCAGATTGTGCTGGCCCTATTTTCCCTGAAGAGCAAAACGTTCAGGGATGTCGTTGATGGCAAACCGACCATTATTATTAATAAAGGAAAAATTGATGAAAATGCCATGCGGAAACAGCGGTATAACTTTGATGACCTGCTCCTGCAGTTAAGAGAAAAAGATATTGCCAAAATCTCTGATGTTGAATTTGCCATCCTTGAATCTTCCGGTACTTTATCAGTGTTTGAAAAAAAGGACAGCAAAGAGGGGGGGATTACGATCCCTCTAATTATAGATGGCACAATTCAGAAAACTAATTTGGAAACGATAAATAAAAGTGACTTTTGGCTGCGTCAGGAGCTTAGAAAAGAGGGGTATAAAGAGTTATCCAATATATCATTCTGCAGCTATGAAAATGGCCAATTTTATGTAGATCTGCTTGACGAAAGGAAATAAATAATGGTCAGCTCAAGATATGCCAGTTGTTGAGCTGACCCTGCTGATAAAGGCAATTTATCTAAATGCAAACCTTGATAACAGCCTGCCAATCCATGGAATCCGAATTAAATCATTCTTTTTAATGAGCTTAAAAAATAATAAGAAAATTATATATGCAGCAGTGATGGCGGAAGAAATCACAATAACCCTTATTGCTGTATTCAAGTCAGGCGAAAGTAAATCTCTGAGCATCCAGAAGCCAATGCCTCCTGACAAAAACATGGCAATAAACGTCTTTAGATAGTCCCTGACGAAAAAAGTAAACGAAATAGCTTTCAGTACTGTTGCAAAGTGAAGCATTGTCACCAGGACTGTGCCGGTGAGAATTCCCATCGCAACACCATTGATGCCAAATGCAGGCTGGCTGGCAAGAAGAAAGATGACTGCCGTTTTAACGACAGCGCCAATCAGGCTGTTGATCATTGCGGCACGGGCCAGATTTAATGCCTGTAAAGTTGCCTGAAGAGGTCCTTGATAATAATAAAACAGAAAAAAAGGGGCCATCAATTTAATAAAATGAGAACCGCTTGAGGAGCCGTACATTACTTCCATCAATTGATCGGAAAGGACATAAAGAACCACCACTGCCAGGCCGCCAGTAATAAATGCAAACCGGAGTGCCTGCTGAAGCCGGTATTCGATCAGGCGCATATTATTTTGGGAATTTGCTTCGCTGATAGCCGGAACAAGAGATGTTGACAAAGAATAAGTAATAAACGATGGAAGCATTAGAAGAGGCATGGCAAAGCCGGTAAGAGCACCATATTGCTTTGTAGCCGCCGCTGCCGCCACCCCTGCAAGTGCAAGACTCTGCGCTACCACAATCGGTTCAAAAAACCAGGCGACTGAACCGATCATTCTGCTGCCTGTCGTTGGAAGGGCAACGGTCATCAATTCGTTAAATGTACTTTTTCCGGAAGAAACAAATTGAAAAAATTGTTTCCTGACTCTGAATTTCTTCTTAAGCTTAAATGTGGTCATTAAATAAAGCAATGATGCAAGCTCTCCAATGACAGCTGCCAGCATGGCTCCTGCTGCCGCATACTCAATTCCGTATGGCAGAAATGATTTTGTCATCAAAGCGATCAGGCTGATTCGGACTATCTGTTCAATCATCTGGGAATAGGCAGCAGGCTTCATATTCTGTCTGCCCTGGAAATAACCCCGGATGACAGAAGAAACTGCAATGATCGGCACGATAGGAGCGATTGCCATCAATGGCAGCTGTGTGCGGTCATCAGTAAAGAGTGTATCTGATAATAATGGAGCAAGCAAAATTAAAGCAGGAGTGAAAACAATTGAAAGTGAGATAGTCGTCGCTAAGGAAACAACTAATATTTTCTTGATTTTTGCTGTATCTCCCCTTGCCTCCGCCTCTGCCACATTCTTAGAAATTGCAACCGGCAGCCCAAGCTGTGTGATGGTGACGACAAGAATCATGGTGGGAAAAGCCATCATATAAAGGCCAACGCCTTCTTCGCCAATAAATCGGGCAATGACAATTCTGTTTATAAAGCCCAGGACCCTGGTCACCAGGCCTGCAGCAAGCAGGATCATGGTACCTTTCAGAAATTTGGACATTCAACTCCCTGCCTTCTCAAAATGGGTATTATCATATACAATTATCTATATGCAAGATAGAGGACAAAGCATGACAAGCTATCATAATTTCCATGTGAATAATGGCGGGGAGGCGGCTGAAAGTGAAAATCGGCCATGAATATGATTATTTTCGCACTACGGTAAAACCTGCATTGGAAAGCAAACTGGATGAATTTCGGCTGCTGGGATATAAAAGAGTGACTGAGCAGGAGCTCTGGGGATTCCTGACAAAGAAAAAGTGGAAAAAGCCAAAAGAAAATGTCAGGCTATTTGAAATTGTGGAAGAAATAATGGAGGTAAAAGTGAGTGAATACATTCACTATGCTACCATCGAGGCTTTTATAGAGGCAGACTTTGCTTTCGATAATGAAAAAGAAAGAAGGGAACTATTAAAGTAATTATATTTCCATTTTTTTTGCGAAAAATAACATGATATAAGACAAATTGACAGGTTTTACAATCTGTTTCATAATGAAAAGCGGAGTAAACGGTCTTTTTCATGTCATTGTTCATACATAGATTGAAATTTAAGAACGAATGGTAAAAGCCGGCTAGGGTTCAAACGAAAGTCTTATAACGGGAGGCTGCTTAACAGCTATGCAGCTTTCCGACGCATGCCTGTATGGCAAATAATGCATCAGATGCTGATGTGGTTATTTCAAATACCGGGCGATAGCTAAGGAGGATTTATTCATAATGGTAAAGCGCAGCCGTATCGTTGCCTTTTTCCTGATTGTTGTATTATTGGGAAGCTTAGCAGGTGCAACGACAAATAACATCTTAAAAAATATTAAGCTTGGACTTGATTTGCAGGGCGGGTTTGAGGTCCTCTATCAGGTAACGCCAAAAGATGGCCAGAAGGTTGATAAAGCAGTCCTTGCCAGTACTGCCGAAGCACTGGATAGGCGGATCAATGTACTTGGAGTCAGTGAGCCGAATATCCAGATTGAGGGAGATAAGAGGATCCGTGTTCAGCTTGCTGGTGTAACAGATCAGAATAAGGCAAGGGAAATTCTGTCCACAGAAGCTAATTTATCATTTAGGGATGTAAATGATCAATTGATGATGGATGGTTCAGACCTTGCTGAAAATGGAGCAAAGCAGACCTTCGATGAAAACGGAAAGCCAAGTGTTTCATTAAAGCTGAAGAGTGCCAGCAAATTTAAAGATGTAACTCAAAAAATTGTCAATATGGGAGCGCCAAATAACCTGCTTGTCATTTGGCTTGATTTTGAAGATGGCCAGGATTCATTCCAGGCAGAATCAGCAAAAGAAGATCCAAAATACTTATCTGCTCCACAGGTAAGCCAGATTTTTAATCAGGATACCGTGTCCATTGTTGGGAACTTTACGATAGAAGAAGCACAGACACTGTCGGATTTATTGAATGCCGGTTCCCTGCCTGTACAGCTCGATGAAGTTTATTCGACATCTGTAGGTGCGAAATTCGGTGAGCAGGCAATGGAAACGACTATTCTTGCCGGTATCATTGGAATTGCCATTATATTTATCTACATGATTGCGGTATACCGTTTCCCTGGTATTATAGCGACAGTTACTTTATCTTTCTATATTTATCTGATTTTACTCGTATTTGACTGGATGAATGGCGTATTGACGCTTCCTGGTATTGCTGCGCTCATTCTGGGTGTTGGTATGGCTGTTGATGCAAATATCATAACCTATGAGAGAATCCGCGAAGAAATAAAAGTGGGCAGGACAATCAAATCAGCTTTCCAGGCCGGTGAGAAAAACTCACTTTCGACCATATTTGATGCAAATATCACAACCATTTTAGCAGCAGCCGTTTTATTCCTGTATGGGACAAGCTCTGTAAAAGGATTTGCTACCATGCTTATTATAAGCATCCTGGCAAGCTTTATTACTGCTGTTTACGGTACAAGGCTTCTTATGGGTCTTTGGGTCCATAGTAAAGCTCTGAATAAAAAGCCAGGCTGGTTTGGCGTTAAGAAAAGTGAGATCAAAAATATTGCTGAAAACTACGATACACTTGATTTGCCGACCAGGTTCGATAAATTTGACTTTGTAGGGAACCGCAAGAAGTTTTTTATTCTATCTGCTGTATTAATTGCAGTAGGAATCATTGTTGTTTCTATTTTCCGCTTAAATCTAGGAATCGATTTTGTCAGCGGTACCCGCATTGAGCAGCAGGCAAGTGAACCTTTAACAAAAGAAAAATTTCAAGCTGAATTATCAGCGCTTGGAATTGAGACGGATGATATTGTCATCTCTGGTGATAATAAAGATATCGGTGTTGCTAGATTTAAAGATGTTTTAACTAAAGATGAAATAGCAGAAGTTAAAACTCATTTTCATGAAAACTTCGGCCAAGATCCGAATGTCAGCACTGTTTCACCGACTGTAGGAAAAGAGCTCGCTAAAAATGCACTGAAAGCTCTTGCCATAGCCTCGGTAGGCATTATCATCTATGTAACCATTCGCTTTGAGATCAAGATGGCCATACCGGCAGTTCTCGCGCTGCTTCATGATGCTTTCTTTATCATTGCTGTATTTAGCTTCACGCGTCTTGAAGTGGACATTACCTTCATTGCGGCAGTGCTGACAGTAGTCGGTTATTCGATCAACGATACCATTGTTACGTTCGACCGGATGCGTGAAAATATGCAGAAAAAGAAAAAGCTCAAATCATTCGAAGATATTGCTGATGTTGTAAACAAAAGTCTTCGCCAAACGCTTGGCCGCTCTGTGAATACTGTTTTAACTGTTGTATTTACTGTCGTTGCGCTATTGGTGTTTGGAAGTGAGTCAATCAGAAATTTCTCCTTTGCACTTCTGATCGGTTTAATTGCAGGTACTTATTCTTCTATATTCCTTGCTGCGCAGTTGTGGGCAGTATGGAAAGGCAAAGAACTGAAAGAAAAAGGCGTTATTAATACCGTTAAAGAAAAACGCAAAGTCAGTGACGAACCTCAAGTATAATACTTTTAAAAACTCAGGCGAATGCCTGAGTTTTTTTATTAAACTGAAAAACTTAATGCCGTCTATTTTACAAATAAGGTTAATGATTCCTGGAAATAGGATAAACTAAAAACAAGTTCAGGGAGGAAGGAAGTATCGCTTTGGAAAATAACGATCGTTTTAAGAAAGCTGAATTTGCAGCTATAATTGGCATCGTGGGCAATATTATTCTTGCTGCCATCAAATGGGCGATAGGCGTATATTCAGGGAGTAAAGCGCTCGTGGCGGATGCGGTCCATTCTGCTTCAGATGTAGCCGGGTCCTTTGCTGTATATTTGGGGCTTAGAGCTGCAAAACAGCCGCCGGATGAGGATCACCCATATGGTCATGGAAAGGCTGAATTGATTGCAGCCATAATTGTTGCGGTCTTGCTGTTCCTAGTGGGAATTGAAATCGGCAAATCATCATTTGAGTCATTTTTTTCGCCAATTGAACCTCCAAAAGCAATTGCGATTGCGGCAGTGCTGGTTTCTATCATTGTGAAAGAAGCAATGTTTCGTTATAAGTATAATTTGGGAAAGAAACTTAACAGTGATGCTTTAATTGTAAATGCCTATGAACACCGTTCAGATGTATATTCATCAATTGCAGCTTTAATAGGCATTGGATGTGCGATTATTGGCGGAAGAATGGGGATCGAATGGCTTGAGTATGCAGATCCTGTTGCTGGCCTCATTGTTTCCATTATGATTCTCCAGATGGCATGGCGGCTGGGTAAAGAATCTATTCATAGCACACTTGATCATGTTCTTCATGAAGAAGATACACTTGAGATGCGCAGAACTGCTGAATCCGTTGAACAGGTTAAGAGGATTGATGAATTGCACGCCAGGGAACACGGACATTATGTAATTGTAGATATTAAAGTTTCGGTGGATCCGAATATGACTGTTGAGGATGGCCATCGGGTGGGTAAAGAAGTGAAACGCAAACTGCTTGGTTTGGAAAATGTGCAAAATGTATTTGTGCACATTAATCCTTATAGGGAAGAGCGCATAAATTAGAGAATTTATTTGGGAGAGGATTGTATGAAATTTCAATGGGCTTTATTATTTGGTTTTTTATTTGCACTAATAGTTGCTATTTTTGCAGTAATCAATGTTGATAATGTAACGGTAAACTACTTGTTTGGGGAAAGCCAGTGGCCGCTCATTCTTGTAATTTTAGGATCAGTTCTTATGGGAGGACTGATTGTCGGTTCTGTAGGCCTTGTTCGAATCTACTCACTCCAAAGGAAAGTGAAAATACTAAAAAAGGAAAATGAAAAGCTGAATTCAGGAAATGCGGCAAAGGATAATGCCGATAACGAAGAAGTTGAAAAAGAGCTGGATAGGGATATACATTAAAATAAAGCAGACTTGGGCTTTTGCTCAAGTTTTTCTTTTGCCCGCAAAAGGTGACCGGCAATTAATATCTTTCTTTCCAAATCTGTATGGAATATCCCGGTTTTAACTTATTGAAACACATGTCCCCCTCTTGTATAATTAATAAGCTGAGGGGTGAACGTATGTTACATTCAAGAACGCGATGGATTGTTCGGCAAACACAGGAGGATAAGGTGCAGCAGCTTTCAAAGGAATTGAACATTGCTCCTCTTGCAGCATCGCTGTTAATGAATCGCGGAATGGATACCGTTGATTCAGCACGGTATTTTTTATTCGATAAAGACCACGAATTTCATGATCCTTTTTTAATGACAGATATGGAAAAAGCTGTTTCCAGAATAAAAGAAGCAATTGAAAAACAGGAACCTATCTTAATTTTTGGTGATTATGATGCGGATGGAGTGACAAGCACTTCTGTCATGATGATGGCACTTAGAGATCTCGGTGCTGACGTCCAATTCTATATACCGAATCGATTTACTGAAGGCTATGGACCAAATATCCCGGCTTTTGAACATGCCGCTGATACAGGCATCCGTTTAATTATTACTGTAGATACAGGGATCTCGGCCGTAAACGAAGCAAAGGCTGCAAAAGAGCTTGGAATGGATTTGATTATTACAGATCATCATGAGCCTGGCCCGGAGCTTCCTGAGGCATGGGCAATTGTGCATCCTAAGCATCCGGACAGCAGTTACCCATTCCGGGAACTGGCTGGTGTTGGAGTAGCCTTTAAGCTTGCACATGCGCTGTATGGTGAAATGCCAGACCACCTTTTGGAAATAGCTGCTATTGGCACAATTGCCGACCTTGTTTCTTTAACAGGAGAGAACAGGCTTATTGCCAAGCGCGGGATTCAAAAGCTGAAATCAACTAAGAATACAGGTTTGAATGCCTTGTTTAAAGCGGCAGGAATCGAACTTCCATCCATTAGTGAAGAAACAATCGGCTTTACAATCGGGCCTCGACTCAATGCGGCCGGCAGGCTTGAAAGTGCGGATCCTGCAGTGGATTTGCTCCTGACAAAAGATCCATATGAAGCACAAGCCATTGCCGAAGAAATTGAAATGTTAAATAAGGAAAGGCAAGCTATTGTCAATGACATTGCAGCACAAGCGGTTAAAGAGGTCGAAATAAATTTTCCAATCAGTGAGAATTCAGTAATTGTTGTAGGCAAAGAAGGCTGGAATGCCGGTGTAATCGGAATAGTAGCTTCGAAGCTTGTTGAAAAGTTTTACCGCCCGGCCATTGTTCTCAGTTATGACAGTGAAAAAAGGCTGGCAAAGGGATCAGCAAGAAGCATAGAAGGTTTTGATCTGTTCAAAAATCTTTCTGAATGCCGGGATATCCTTCCTCACTTTGGAGGGCATCCAATGGCGGCAGGAATGACCTTGTCAATTGAATCGGTCGATGACCTCAGGGATAGACTGAATACTTTTGCAAATGAACAGCTGACCGAGGAAGATTTTATTCCCGTAACCAGCATTGATGGTGTCTTCCATCTAAAAGATATCAGCCTCTCTTCTATTGAAGAAATGCATCTGCTCGCTCCATTTGGAATGGGAAATCCAAAACCGAAAGTCATGATAAAAGATGCCAATATTGCCGCTATGAGAAAAATCGGATCTGATCAAACTCATATAAAGATCACCATCGAGAATGATGGATCTTCCCTTGATGGGATAGGCTTTGGCCTCGGACATTTGCATGAGCATATTTCACCATATTCCAAGCTATCGGTTATTGGCGAATTATCCATTAATGAATGGAATAATAATAAAAAACCGCAAATCTTCCTGCAGGATATGGCAGTGAACTCCTGGCAGCTATTCGATATCCGGAGTTTAAAGCGGCTCGAAAGGCTTCAAAGCGTCATTCCTTTGGAAAACACAACATGGATATTTTTTAATGAGGAACATATATCCAAGTTCAGGACATATGCAGGGGAAAACATGGTGAAAATAACATCTGAAGAGGATGCTGAAGCTATAAAACTAGAAGGCTCAAACATTGTGCTTGCTGATTTGCCGCCTTCAAAGGAAATGCTTGCTCATGTATTCTCTGGAAAAAAACCTGCCAGAATTTATGCTCATTTTTATAAAGAGGACAGTGATTATTTCAGCACTATTCCAACAAGAGATCATTTTAAGTGGTATTTTGCCCTGATTGCTAAGAAAGGCTCGATCGATATCAGGCGTCATGGAAATGACATAGCCAAGCATAAGGGCTGGAGCAGGGAAACGGTAGATTTTATGTCTCAAGTGTTTTTTGAATTGGATTTTGTTAAAATAAATAATGGTGTCATTTCGTTAAATAATACATCTGTTAAACGTGATTTAGCTGATTCGCGAACTTATCAGCTTAAACAGGCACAATACACTCTTGAGAGCGATTTGCTCTATTCATCCTTTCAGCAGCTCAAAGACTGGTTTGATGAAGCTATGCAAGGGGCTGTAAAACTTGAGGAGGCAAAGGAAGAAAAATGGACTTAAAACAGTATATAACAATTGTGGAAGATTGGCCGAAGCCAGGCATAAAATTTAAAGATATTACAACACTTATGGACAACGGTGAAGCGTATAAATATGCGACTGACCAAATTGTTGAATATGCCCGTGAAAAGAAAATTGACCTGGTTGTTGGCCCGGAAGCGCGTGGATTCATCATCGGCTGCCCTGTTGCTTATTCATTAGGTGTAGGTTTTGCCCCTGTCCGCAAAGAAGGAAAACTTCCCCGTGAAACAGTCAAGGTTAATTATGGACTGGAATATGGAAAAGATGTTTTAACCATTCATAAAGATGCCATCAAACCTGGACAAAGAGTTCTGATCACTGACGACCTCCTTGCGACAGGCGGAACAATTGATGCAACTATCCAGCTGGTTGAAGAACTTGGCGGAGTAGTGGCAGGCATTGCATTCCTTATCGAATTAACATACCTTGACGGCCGCAAAAAGCTTGACGATTACGATATTTTGACATTGATGCAGTATTAATTTTTTCATACCAGGAGAGCGCCAGATGAAATGGCGCTCTTTTTAATTTATTTGTGAAAATAGACTATAAAGTGCTTCCAAAACCATTTATGGAAAAACAATAACGAAATTCGGACAAAAAACGACAAAATTTTTGTTATTCCCATAAAAATAACAGTCTATCCCTTTACATCTTCCCTTTTTTTTTCGATAATAGTAGCAATATTAATTTTTTTTATAACTTGTTGTAAATCCAATTTCAAAATTATTATATTATGCAAATGCATAAAATTTAGGGAGATAAAGGTGATTCCATGGCGAACGATCAAGTTCTGACCGCCGAGCAAGTCATCAACAGAGCAAAAGAATATTTAAACGATGAGCATGCAGAGCTTGTAAAGAAAGCGTATGAGTTTGCCAAGCATGCCCACCGTGAACAATATAGAAAGTCCGGTGAACCATACATTATCCATCCAATTCAAGTGGCAGGCATCCTTGCTGATCTGGAGATGGATCCATCAACGGTTGCTGCCGGCTTTCTTCACGATGTGGTTGAAGACACCGAAGTCTCATTAGAGAATATCGAGGAAGCCTTCAATTCAGAAGTGGCAATGCTTGTCGATGGTGTAACAAAACTGGGGAAAATTAAATATAAATCACAGGAAGAGCAGCAGGCTGAAAATCATCGGAAAATGTTTGTGGCGATGGCTCAGGACATCCGTGTAATCTTAATTAAGCTTGCTGACCGTCTTCATAATATGCGGACACTTAAGCATCTGCCAGCTGAAAAGCAGCGCCGCATATCAAACGAAACGCTGGAAATTTTTGCGCCTCTTGCCCATAGGCTTGGAATTTCAAAGATTAAGTGGGAGCTTGAAGATACGGCTCTAAGGTATCTGAATCCGCAGCAATATTATCGGATTGTGAACCTGATGAAGAAAAAAAGAGCGGAACGGGAAGAGTATTTAGATGATGTTATCAATGTCATGCGGGGCAGACTGTCAGAGGTTTCAATTAAAGCAGAGATATCCGGCCGCCCTAAGCATATATACAGTATCTATCGAAAAATGGCGCTTCAAAATAAGCAATTCAATGAGATATATGATCTGCTTGCTGTACGCATTGTTGTAAGCAGCATTAAAGATTGCTATGCGGTTCTCGGGATTATTCATACATGCTGGAAACCGATGCCCGGCCGTTTTAAAGATTATATTGCCATGCCTAAACAGAATATGTATCAATCTCTCCATACTACGGTTATCGGGCCAAAAGGTGACCCGCTGGAAGTCCAGATCCGTACCATGGATATGCACAGAATTGCAGAGTTTGGTATTGCTGCCCATTGGGCTTATAAAGAAGGAAAAAGAGTGAATGAGGGCTCTTCTTTTGAGGAGAAGCTGACCTGGTTTCGTGAAATTCTGGAGTTTCAGGATGATGCTGCAAATGCTGAAGAGTTCATGGAATCACTGAAGATCGATTTGTTTTCCGATATGGTGTTTGTATTTACTCCTAAAGGGGATGTCATCGAACTTCCTTCCGGCTCCGTTCCAATTGACTTTGCTTACCGTATTCACTCGGAAATTGGAAATAAGACAATCGGTGCCAAAGTCAACGGGAAAATGGTCACGCTTGATTACAAATTGAAGACCGGCGATATCATCGAAATTCTGACATCCAAGCATTCCTATGGACCAAGCAAAGATTGGCTGAAGCTTGCTCAGACTTCACAGGCAAAAAATAGGATCCGGACTTTCTTCAAAAAGCAACGAAAAGAAGAGAATGTGGAAAAAGGGAAAGAGCTTGTTGAGCGGGAGATTCGTAATATGGATTTTGACCTGAAGGAAATTTTGACATCTGATAATGTTAAAAGGGTCGCAGAGAAATTCAATTTTGCCACAGAGGAAGATATGTATGCCGCCGTTGGCTATAACGGGGTAACGGCACTTCAGGTAGCCAACAGACTGACAGAAAAATGGCGCAAGAAACGCGATCTCGAACAAACCTCAGATATTACAAATGCTGTTTCGGAACTGAAGACTTTTCCATCTGCAAAAAAACGTGAATCCGGTGTCCGGGTTTCAGGTATTGATAACCTGCTGATTCGCCTTTCCCGCTGCTGTAATCCTGTCCCGGGTGATGAGATCGTCGGTTTTATTACAAAGGGCAGAGGAGTCTCTGTACACCGTGATGATTGTCCTAATATAGAAACGGATGATGCAAAACAAAGGCTCATCCCGGTTGAGTGGGAAACAGCCCTAAATGATCGGAAAGAATATAATGTTGAAATTGAAATTACCGGTTATGACCGCAGGGGATTATTGAACGAGGTCCTTCAGGCTGTTAATGAAACGAAAACCAACATCTCAGCCGTATCAGGACGTTCGGACCGCAATAAATCAGCAACAATTAATATGTCCATTGCCATACACAATGTCAGCCACCTGCAAAAGGTTGTGGAACGAATCAAACAAATTCCTGATATTTATGCAGTAAGAAGGATTATGAACTAAAGGGAGCAGATAGAATGCGTGTTGTAGTGCAGCGAAGCAAAGAAGCCAGTGTAACGGTGGACGGAAAAACCGTCGGAAGCATCAAAAAGGGGTTTGTTTTGCTCGTTGGAGTCACCCATGAAGATAAGGAAGAGGACGCGGCTTTTCTGGCTGATAAGATTGCCAATCTTCGCGTCTTTGAAGATGAAAATGGCAAAATGAATTTATCACTGCTCGATCAGGAAGGTGAAATTCTTTCGGTTTCCCAATTTACTTTATATGGAGATTGCCGAAAGGGCAGACGGCCCAATTTCATGGAAGCGGCCAGCCCTGCGCATGCTGTAAAAATCTACGATGCTTTTAACCGGTTTTTAGAAGCTAAAGGTCTGAAAGTAGAAACAGGTGAATTCGGAGCCATGATGGATGTTCAATTAATCAACGATGGACCCGTAACGTTAATTTTAGAAAGCAAGTAAGGTTTTTAATAATGCAAAAAGCCCTGGCATCCCATTTGGGTGCCGGGGCTTTTGCTAATTTTTAAAATAGCGGGCAAGTCCCTGATAAATTCCTGCAGCGGCTGATTGCTGATACTGTGCAGAAGCAATTAGGGTTTCTTCAGCCGGATTGCTCAGATATCCAAGTTCAATCAGTACAGCATTGCGTTTATTTTCTCTTACTACATGGTAATCTCCGACTCTATAGCCCCGATCTCTCAGGTTGGTCATTGCTGTTACATTGGAGTGAATATTGGCTGCAAGTTCCTTTTGAAAAGAATGATAGTAATAGGTAGTCACTCCTCTTGCAGTCCGATCTGGCGTGCTGTCATAATGAATGCTGATAAAAGCATCTGCATTATGATAATGTGAAATGCCTACTCTGGAAGGAAGCGGCAAATAGGTATCTCCGTTCCTGGTCAGAATGACATTGGCTCCTGCAGTCCTTAGTTTTTCGGCAAGCAATTGAGCGGTTCTGATCGTAATATCCTTCTCACGGGTCCCTCTGGCTCCTGTGGTCCCGTTATCCCGGCCTCCGTGACCCGGATCAAGGACAACTGTTTTATTTTTCAGATGTTTTTCAGCCCCAGGCTTAGTTATAGCAGGTGCAGATCCCTCAACGGTGACGATCCATCCGGCAACAAAACCGTGGCCGCCGTTTGGCAGGCGAATTTCGTACCAATCGTTATTCAGACTGATAATTTCAAAGCTATCCCCTTTATTTGCCCTGTGAATGACAGATGACTGGGTGCCCGCTTTTTTTCTAATATTTGATCCGTTATGTAATATAATTGCTGAACTGCCGTTTACACTTTGCTGGGAAGATCCGGAATGCTTCTCGGCTGCTATGTCTATGAACCAGCTTGCCACCCATCCATAAGAACCAGGCTGATACTCTATCCTTGCCCAATTATCAGCTTGTTCAAGAATAGGAAAAGTCTGGCCTTTTGTAACAGAACCAATTGCTTTCCCCTTTAACGATCCTTTATTTCTAACGGTTAAAGAGGTTGCTGTAACAGTGCCGGATTTCCCGGATGCTGACTGCTTTGGTTTGCTTTCTGATGGTGAGGATTGAACAGCAATATATTGGCTGCTGATCCACCCGGTATTGCCCGAGAAAGAGATCTCTGTCCAGCTGTCATTTTGAGAAAGAACAGCTACTGTCTCCCCCGAATTTAGTTTGCCGATGATGTCACTTTGAAGCGATGGCTTGTTTCTCACATTTAGGGAGTTTGCTGTGATTTTCCCGGTTTTGCTGCTGCTTAGTGAATTTTTCTTTTTGCTGCCGCTGTATTGGACGAATTCATTTGCGACCCACCCGTCTCCATAAGGTGTTTGGATCTTAACCCAGCTTCCTTCTGTACTCTTGACCTTATAGGCTGTTCCTTTCTGTATTGTCCCCAGAACACCGTAACTTGTACCAGGTCCCTTTCTCACCCTCAGGCCATCTGTTGTGATGATTGCCTGGGAATTTGTACTAACTGCTTTTTCTCCTGTCTGATTGGTGGTCATATCGGAAACAAGCCAGCTGGCCACATAGCCGTCTTCACCCTGGAAATTAATTTTAATCCAATCTCCTTCACTGGAAAGAACGTTAAAGTGATCTCCTTTCTGGGCTTGTCCCAGAATGGGGTAGCTTAAGCCTGGGCCTTGACGTACGTTAAGATTATTTGTAGTGATTGTTACAGAACTATTTTCAGCTTTAACCTGTGTTTCCTCCTGTGTTATGCCAGCCAAAAGCATAAGACATATTACGAGAATAAGTGATTTTCTTTTCTTCAACAGGCCGCCTCCTTTCATAATTAAATCCTTATTAAAAGAAAAACAAACAAGGTGCCGGCAGTCAAGATAACTTTGGTCCTAGAATACTTCTGCATCTTGTGCAATTTCCCTTCTAATATCGGTTAATCAGCAATCATTTTTAGCTGGAATAAAATTTGTCCTGTTATGAAACATTTCATCTGAAAATGGAAATAATAGAACAGACTAAATATAAAGGGTGAGCACTATGAGATTTGGAGAAAAAGGGATGTCTGCACAATCCGGTGAAAATCAGCTGTTCGGGGTAGATTTTCATGACTTTATACAAAGAGAACAAAACTCAAACATGATTGAACTCGCATCAGAGTTTGGACTATCTCTCAAGGATGTCAGGAAACTGAAAAAAAAGCTGGAACGATCATAACATGTTTTAGTCTTGACATTGATGAAAATGCTCCGTATTATAATATAAATAAAATGACAAATACAATTAAATGTCTAGCTGCAGCGCCTGACCAAGGCGTTTCTGCTTTTCGATAAACCATTGATGGAGAAGAGTAGTTAAACCCCACATGAAAAGAGAGAGAGTGCCGCCCGGCTGAAAGCATTCTCACATGATGATTTAACGAAAGAACACTTCGTAGGTTTCTCTCTGAAAAAGTCGTGATCTTTAGTAGGAGCTGAACGTTAACAGGCGTTAACTGTAAAAGAGGAAGTTTATTTATTGGCTTCAACTAGGGTGGCACCACGGGAAAAACAAACTCTCGTCCCTTGTATTTAATATACAAGGAGGCGGGAGTTTTTTTATTTTGGCGATGCTTGCGATCATGTCTGATTTATTGGCTAGAGCGTAAAGGATCAATAATTTGTACATAGATATCATTTTGCATTAGGAGGTAATTTTCATGTCTATCCGAATACCGAGGGGAACGCAGGACATTCTGCCGGGGGAAGTTGAAAAATGGCAATTGATAGAAGAAAAGGCCAGGGAACTTTGTGAGAAGTTTCAATATCGTGAAATCAGAACACCTATTTTTGAACATACAGAATTATTTCTGCGCAGTGTTGGAGACACGACGGATATTGTTCAAAAAGAAATGTACACGTTTGAAGATCGCGGCGGACGAAGCCTGACGCTTCGCCCTGAAGGAACAGCTTCGACTGTAAGATCATTCGTTGAACATAAGATGTACGGTGATGCGAGCCAGCCTGTAAAGCTTTATTATATGGGACCTATGTTCCGTTATGAACGCCCCCAGGCAGGACGTTTCCGCCAGTTTGTCCAATTTGGCGTCGAAGCAATCGGCAGCGCGGATCCGGCAATTGATGCGGAAGTTATCGCACTGGCAATGTCACTTTATAGAAGCATGGGCCTGCAAAAGCTTAAATTGATTGTGAACAGCCTTGGAGATAAAGAAAGCCGTTCGGCACACAGAGAGGCTCTGGTCAACCATTTCAAGCCGCGGATCGCGGAGTTTTGCCAGGATTGCCAGAATCGCCTTGAGAAAAATCCAATGCGCATCCTGGACTGTAAGCAGGATCGTGAACATGAGCTTATGAAATCGGCCCCATCCATCATTGATTATTTAAATGATGATTCAAAAGCCTATTTTGAGAAGGTTCAAAAGTATTTAAAGAACCTGGATATTGAATTTACAGTCGATCCAAATCTGGTTCGAGGCCTGGATTATTACAATCATACTGCTTTTGAAATTATGAGTGATTCTGAAGGATTTGGCGCTATAACAACTCTTTGCGGCGGCGGACGATACAATGGCCTTACTGAGGAAATTGGCGGTCCTGAAGCTCCGGGAATAGGTTTTGCTTTAAGTATCGAGCGATTCATCGCTGCTCTTGAGGCAGAGAAGGTGGATCTGCCTCTTAATAAAGGCATTGATTGCTACCTTGTATCCCTTGGAGAGGAAGCAAAGGATTATACAGTCGGCCTTCTTCAAAAACTTCGAATGGCAGGATATTCTGCTGAAAGAGATTATCTGGACAGAAAAATTAAAGCTCAGTTTAAGGCGGCAGACCGGTCGAATGCAAAATTCGTTGCTGTCTTGGGTGAAGATGAACTTAAAGCGAACAAAATTAATGTGAAATCAATGGAATCGGGAGAACAAACAGAGCTTGATCTTGATTCTTTTATTGGAAAATTTACAGAGCTTTATCAATTATAAATCTGCTTTATATTTGGGAGGAATTAGAATGTTTGGGCGAACGTATTTTTGCGGGGAAGTAACGGAAAAAGCTATAGGAGAAAAAGTAAGCTTAAAAGGCTGGGTACAAAAGCGCCGGGATTTAGGCGGGCTGATCTTTGTGGATCTTCGTGACCGCACTGGCATTGTTCAGGTGGTATTCAATCCGGAAGTTTCCCCTGAAGCTCTTGCAGCAGCTGAAAAGATCCGCAATGAATTTGTTCTTGATATAGAGGGAGAAGTAATTGCGCGCGAAGAAGGCACCATCAATGAGAACCTGGAAACAGGGCGCATTGAGATTAAAGCAGAGAAAGTGACGATCATCAATGAAGCCAAAACACCTCCTTTTGTCATTGATGATAAAGCGGATGTTTCCGAAGATGTCCGCCTCAAATACCGCTATTTGGATTTGAGACGCCCTATTATGTTTGATACCTTTAAGATGCGTCATCAAGTAACAAAAGCGATGAGGGATTATCTGGACAGCGAAGGATTTCTTGATGTTGAAACACCGATCTTAACGAAGAGCACACCGGAAGGAGCCCGTGACTATTTAGTTCCAAGCCGTGTTCATCCGGGTGAATTCTACGCTCTTCCACAATCACCTCAAATCTTTAAGCAGTTATTAATGGTAGGCGGATTTGAACGCTATTACCAAATAGCACGATGCTTCCGTGATGAAGACCTGCGTGCAGATCGCCAGCCTGAATTTACTCAGGTCGACATCGAAATGAGTTTTATGAGCCAGGAGGAAATCATCGGCCTGATGGAAAACATGATGAAAAAGATCATGAAAGAAGTGAAGGGCCTGGATGTCCAGCTTCCATTCCCGCGCATGACCTATCAGGAAGCGATGGACCGTTTTGGATCTGATAAGCCGGATACACGCTTTGGGATGGAATTGACGGATTTATCGGAAATAGTAAAAGAGTCAAGCTTCAAAGTATTTGCCGGAGCAGTAGCTTCCGGGGGACAGGTTAAGGCTATTAATGTAAAAAATGGTGCAGGAAAGTATTCACGAAAAGATATTGATGCCCTAACAGAGTTTGCTGCTGTTTATGGTGCAAAAGGGCTTGCATGGTTAAAAGCGGAAGAAGACGGTTTAAAAGGTCCGATTGCCAAGTTTGTGACTGAGGATGAGCAAAAAGCATTCTATGCTTCTCTGTCAGTAGAACCAGGAGACTTGCTCCTCTTTGTGGCTGATAAGAAAAATGTTGTGGCAGATGCACTCGGCGCTCTGCGATTAAAGCTTGGAAAAGAGCTTGATCTGATTGATCAAAGCAAGTTTAACTTCCTTTGGGTTACAGACTGGCCGCTTCTGGAATACGATGAGGAAGAAGGCCGCTATTATGCAGCCCATCATCCTTTTACAATGCCTGCCAGAGAAGATTTAGATCTTCTTGATAAAGACCCTGCTCAAGTCCGTGCACAAGCATATGACCTTGTATTAAACGGCTACGAGCTTGGCGGCGGATCATTGCGTATTTTCGAAAGAGACGTTCAAGAGAAAATGTTCAGTGTGCTTGGCTTCTCAAAAGAGGAAGCTGTTGAACAGTTTGGATTCCTGCTTGAAGCATTTGAATATGGCACTCCTCCGCATGGCGGAATTGCCCTTGGATTAGACAGACTTGTAATGCTATTGGCTGGCAGAACGAATCTGAGGGATACGATTGCCTTCCCTAAAACAGCCAGTGCGAGCTGTGTGCTAACAGAAGCCCCTGGTGAAGTTAGCCAGTCCCAGCTTAATGATTTGCACTTAGCGCTTAATTTGAAAAAAAGTGAGTAATTTCCTATATAATGATTAAATGGTGAAAAAAACACATTTTTCAGAAAAATAAACTGGGAAGTAACTCCTGATTTTAAGGCAAGTTCTATAATTTCAAGGAAGAAAATGGATAAAAATGTTCAAATTAGCTCCATTTCATCAGCTTGAAAAAGAAGAAACCGTGTGATATGATCATATCAATAAATAAAGAGTCCTGATGTGTTCGTTGTAAAACCTGAAATTTTGACCAACATTATTCCTTCGGGAGTCCGGAGTTTTCCCGCAGCGTAAAAGCCTCATGGATGAGGACTTACAAACGCAGGAAACAGGACACCCACCTGCTGAGTGCGGGTTCAAAACGAGGGCATCAACAGCGACGGCACGATTGGGACTCTTTAGTACATACGATTGTAAAAATCCATGCTTGTGAGCATGGATTTTTTGTTGTCCTGTTCAATATGATCATACCCGGAGCTGAGCTATTGCTGAAATGTGATAAGGATTAAATATTTTAGTGCTGTTAACACTATTGGAGAGAAAGTTGCGGCTTAATTATTGCTTAAAATCTTAATGTCATTAATCCTATAGAACTACTTGCTTTAAAATTCAAGTATGATATATTCATTATCGGGTATAAGATAATACATGCTTTCTAAATAACATCTGATGGGGTTGATATATATATGCTTCACCAATTTTCCAGGAATGAATTGGCTATTGGCAAAGAAGGCCTTGAAAAAATGAAAAATAGTACCGTTGCAGTATTGGGCATAGGCGGAGTTGGTTCCTTTGCAGCGGAAGCATTGGCGCGTTCCGGTGTTGGCCGGCTTGTGCTGGTTGATAAAGACGATGTTGATATTACAAATGTAAACAGACAGGTTATCGCTTTATTATCTACTGTCGGGAAACCAAAGGTGGATTTAATGAAAGAAAGAATCAAGGATATCAATCCTGAATGTGAAGTAATTGCTTTAAAAATGTTTTATACGGAAGAAACCTATGAGCAATTCTTTGATTATGGTCTCGACTTTGTAGTTGATGCTTCCGATACGATTTCTTATAAAATTCATTTAATGAAGGAATGCTTGAACAGAGGGATTCCAATGATCTCAAGCATGGGTGCTGCAAATAAAATGGATCCGACCAGGTTCCAGATTGCTGATATTTTCAAAACTCATACTGACCCGATCGCTAAGGTTATCCGCACACGCCTGAGAAAAGAGGGAATCAGAAAAGGCGTTCCGGTTGTATTCTCGGATGAAAGCCCGATCGTTATCCGGGAGGATGTCCGCAAAACAGTAGGGAAAGATGATGCTGAAATCAGAAAGGCCAAAATGCCGCCATCTTCAAACGCATTTGTTCCTTCAGTTGCAGGTTTAATCATGGCCAGCTATGTAGTTAAAGAACTATTAAGCGATATTAAAATTACACGTGTAAATGACTGAAAAGAGACCGGCTGCATGCCGGTCTTTCGCATATAAAGTCCTGGAATCTCTCCAATCAATGAACAGCTCTTTTCTCTTCTTTACATTCATGCTTCAGCAGCTGGTCGGCTTCTTTCAGAATGCTTGCCATTTCCTCATATTGCATAAGCTGATTTTTAAATTCCGCTTCTTTATCCTTCAACCTTCTGATTAACTGCTCATTTTGAAGTTTTAAGTGCACTTGGTATTCGTGCAGACGTTTATTTTCCCTCATTTGCTCTGAATCAGGCTGTGTTTTCGCAAAATTCCTTAAGAAGTGTATAACTTGAGCCAAATTGCAAGGGGGAACAGTGCCATGGGTTTGACTGGCTGCTTTATTGCTTAAGGTTTTTGGGGATCCATCATCTGCCCTTTTTGTTATGACCGTGTTCCAGCGGTATTGGCATGCTGAAACTGTACGGCCGAGTTCAGTACTTGCCTTCTTAAAAGCTGATGCTTTTGTATCCCCGTTTGAAGTGTATTCAAGCACTGTTTCTTCGAGTAATTGATCATCTTCCGGTTTCCATGAGTCTTTCCGTTCCTTCATTCTTTTAACCACCTTGGAAAATACGATTGTTAGGATTATCGTCACCCTAAAAGATGAAAATATTCCATTCTCAGTTGTTGAAAGGTAAAATAACAAAGTGTAAGTCAAATAATAATCCCTACATTAAAGGCGTCTGCAAAGAGCTGGACTTTAATAGATGGGAGGAGGATACCTATATGGATACTCTTGTAGAAATACAGGACGTTACAAAAGTAATAAAAGGAAGAACGATTATTGATTCTGTCAGCTTTGAGGTGAAAAAGGGAGAGGTATTCGGTTTCCTTGGCCCAAACGGTGCAGGTAAGACCACCACTATTCGAATGCTGGTGGGCTTGATCGGCATTACTTCCGGGGACATTAAAATTCTTGGCAGCAGCATCAAAACCGATTTTGAAAAGGCGGTTTCCCATATTGGAGCCATTGTAGAAAATCCTGAGATGTATAAGTTTTTGTCAGGGTATCAAAATCTGGTCCATTATGCACGAATGTCAAAAGGTGTAACGAAAGAAAAAATTGATGAAACGGTTGAGCTTGTAGGATTGGCGGATCGGATTCATGATAAAGTCAGAACATACTCTCTTGGCATGAGGCAGAGGCTAGGTCTTGCACAGTGTCTTTTGCATGATCCCAAAATCCTCATTCTGGATGAACCTACGAATGGGCTTGATCCTGCAGGGATCAGGGAGATTCGGGATCACCTGAGGATGCTTGCGAGAGAAAGAGAAATGGCTGTCATTGTTTCCAGCCATTTACTATCTGAAATGGAAATGATGTGTGACAGAATCGGCATCATTCAAAACGGGAAACTGATTGATGTTCAGCACATCAGTGATTTTGTACAGGGGAAAGAAAAGGTTTATGAAGTAGAAGTGGATGATCCTGAAAAAGCAAATAGAATTTTACAGGGTGCACAGCCTGGTTTGCCTGTACAGCTCACAGAAAATAGCGTGATACTTCCGCTTGTCCGGGAAGACATACCTGAAATGATAAAAGCTTTTGTCGGAGAAGAAATGAAAATATTTGCAGTCCGTGAAGTGACCAAAACATTGGAAGACCGTTTTCTGGAAGTAACAGAGTACAAAGGGGGTGCAGGTGATGCTCGGACTGATTCAAAATGAATGGATGAAGATTTTTAGGCGGCCGGGTACATATGTCATGATCGGACTTCTTTTAATTATGACGACTGTTGCAGGCGCCTTTATAAAATATCAGGAAAGCGGGGGGACTGTCCCGGATAATACGGAATGGAAGAGAGGACTGCAGACCCAGAACGAAAGCTATCAAAAACAGCTTGAGGAGATGGGGGAAATGGCTCCCAGAGAAATGAAGGAACAGTATCAGAGGGAGATTGCCATTAACGAATACAGAATTAAGAATGATATTTCACCGAATCAGGAATACTCGGTCTGGGGATTTGTTTCAGATACCTCTCAGCTGATTGAATTTGCCGGCCTGTTTACGATTATCATTGCCGGGGGAATCGTGGCGAGTGAGTTTACATGGGGAACCATCAAACTTCTTTTGATTAGGCCTATCAAAAGAGTTAAAATCCTGGGAGCAAAATATATTACAGTGATTTTATTCGGCCTGATGGTACTTGCCGTCCTTTTCGGATATTCAGCACTTCTTGGCGGACTCCTCTTTGGATTTCCTGAAAAAGCAATTCCTTATTTATATTATTACAATGGAACAGTGACAGAACAGAGCATGGGACTTCATCTGATAGCTTATTATGGCCTTAAATCCGTTAATATGCTTATGCTTGCAACCATGGCTTTTATGATTTCAGCTGTTTTCAGGAATAGCTCGCTGGCGATCGGACTTTCCCTGTTTCTGATGTTTATGGGAGGGCAGGTTACAAGGCTGATTGCAATGAAATATGACTGGGCCAGGTATAGCCTTTTTGCCAATACAGACCTTCTTCAATATTTTGAAGGAATGCCAATGGTTCAGGGGATGACGATTGGATTTTCCATCATGATTATATTTATATACTTCCTCCTTTTCCAGGTGCTTGCATTTTATGTGTTTAATAAAAGGGATGTTTCAGCTTAAAAGCGCAAATAGCAAAAGGTCTGGCATTGTGCCGGACCTTTTGCTATTTAAGGAGTTTTTCATAGACAGATGCTAATGCCTGTTCGAATTTGCCTGTTTTCTTAGGCTGATAATACACCTTGTTTTTAATTCTGTCAGGCAAGTACTGCTGTTTGACCCAGCCTGTTTCATAATCGTGAGGATACAGATAGCCGATGCCTCTGCCAAGCTCCTTTGCTCCTTTGTAGTGGGCGTCCTTCAAGTGATCGGGCACTTCACCGCTTTTGCCTGCGCGGATATCCGCTATTGCGGAATCCAATGCTGTGTATGCTGAATTGGATTTTGGAGAAAGGCAGAGCTCAATGACCGCATTTGCAAGCGGAATCCTTGCTTCCGGGAATCCAATCCTTTCAGCTGTTTCGATGGCTGCAAGGGTTCTGGCTCCCGCTTGCGGCGATGCCAGTCCGATATCTTCATAGGCGATAACCAAAAGTCTTCTGCTTATGCTTTGCAGGTCGCCTGCTTCAATTAATCTTCCTAAATAGTGCAATGCTGCATTTACATCGCTTCCGCGGATGGACTTTTGAAAACCGGATAAGACATCGTAATGGGCATCTCCATCTTTATCGTGTGTGAAGCTTTTTCGCTGAATGCATTCTTCGGCAACAGACAAGTCAATCTTGATGATTCCTTCTTCATCTTCTCTTGTAGAAAGCACAGCCAGTTCCAATGCATTTAGCGAGCTTCTGACATCACCATTTGAAGCGGTGGCAAGATGCGTCAGCGCTTCATCAGTAACATTAGTTTGTTTATTGCCAAGACCTCGTTCCTTATCCAGCAATGCCCTTGTCAGTGCTTTTTTTATTTCATCAGCTGACAGCGGCTTTAGTTCGAAAATTTGGCACCTGCTTCTGATAGCCGGGTTAATTGCATGATAAGGATTGCTGGTTGTGGCGCCAATTAAAGTGATGCTGCCATTTTCCAGATAGGGCAGCAGGAAATCTTGTTTGCCTTTATCAAGTCTATGGACTTCATCGAGCAGCAGAATAACCTTTCCGGACATTTTGGCCTCTGCCGCTACCACTTCCATATCTTTTTTATTGTTGGTTACAGCATTTAAGGTACGGAAAGCGTATTTGGTGCTCCCTGCAATGGCACTTGCAATCGAAGTTTTGCCTATACCTGGGGGTCCGTACAGAATCATCGATGACAGTTGCTTAGCCTGCACCATGCGATAAATAATTTTTCCTTCTGAAACAAGATGCTCCTGGCCAATGATTTCATCAATCGTTCTCGGCCTCATCCGGAATGCAAGAGGTTTAATGTTCAAAGTTATCACTCCAGCCTTATGCAGGCAGACTTAGGCCCTGCCCATCACTTTTTAACAAAGTTTTCGCTTTCTATTTAAGATACCATAACATTTCCTGCAGTGAAATCAATTAGGCCACAGGCTGCTTTGTCCTAAGTTCAATCCCGGCCCGCTCCTTTTCCTCCTAAAATATGCTATAATGTCAAAAGTCTATAATATTACTAAGGATTTAATCTTCATATATTAATGCTGTTCTTGCAGGGAGCGTTGGGCACATGTTATTGAAAAATAAAGGGCAAATCGGTCCCAGGTTTATGGTGTATCTAACAGGGCTGCTTGTCATGAGCCTGGGTATAGTTTTGTTAATATTAGCTGATATAGGGGCAACTCCCTGGGATGTTCTGCATGTTGGGCTGTACTACCAGCTTGGACTGACAATAGGCAGCTGGTCCATCATTGTCGGGATCTTCATATTAGCTGCTGCAGCACTGATTTCAAAGGAATTTCCACAGGCCGGTGCATTCTTGAATATGATACTGATTGGTCTGTTTATTGACGCATATTTGCTTTTGCCGTTTATGCAGACACCAAATGGGCTGGCGGGGAAAATAGCCATGTTCGGTTTTGGCATAGTTGTTTATTGCTATGGGATGGGGCTATATATTTCGGCGCAGCTCGGAGCAGGTCCGAGGGATAGCCTGATGATTGCATTGACAGCAAAAACCGGCTGGAAGGTTAGAAATGTGAGAGCCTTAATGGAAATTGCTGTGCTGACTGTTGGATGGCAGCTAGGAGGACCTGTTTTTTGGGGAACCATTGTGCTCAGTTTGGCAGTCGGGCCAATTGTCGGAGCAGCTTTGCCGCAGTGCCAGGCTTTAACTGACCGATTTTTGGCAAAGCTTAAAGAAAAGGATGTTTATGCGAATCAAATGCTTAAAGAAAAGGATAGAGGTGCAAGCTGATGAAAATATCTACTAAAGGCCGTTATGGTTTAACTATAATGATTGAATTAGCTAAAAAGCATGGGGAAGGTCCTACATCGTTAAAGTCGATTGCCCAGACGAATGATCTGTCTGAGCACTATCTTGAGCAGCTTATAGCTCCCCTCCGGAATGCCGGTCTTGTAAAAAGCATCCGAGGTGCATACGGCGGATATATTTTAGGGAAAGAACCGACAAAAATTACTGCCGGTGATATTATCAGAGTGCTTGAAGGGCCGATCAGCCCGGTGGAAGGCATTGAAGATGAAGAGCCTGCAAAGAGAGAACTGTGGATGCGCATTCGTGATGCCGTGAAAGATGTGCTTGATAATACAACACTCGAAGACCTTGCCAGCCATACTGATACAGGCGAATCGGATGCTTATATGTTTTATATTTAGTCCTTTATCAGGGGATAATTCATATGTAAAAAAGCAAACAGCAGGATGAAATGAAGTAGGTGAAATAGATTGGAAAGAATATACCTTGACCATGCGGCAACTGCGCCAATGCATCCGGAAGTGATTGAACGGATGACTGAAATCATGAAATCTGAATTTGGAAATCCTTCCAGCATTCATTATTTCGGGCGGGGTGCACGCCATATTGTCGATGAAGCAAGATCTGCTTTAGCAAACAGTATTGGTGCAAAAGCCAATGACATTATTTTTACAAGCGGGGGAACAGAAGCTGATAATCATGCGATTTTTGGAACAGCTGAATCCTCCCGCCATAGGGGCAAACACATCATCACAACCCAAATTGAACATCATGCGGTTTTGCATGCATGTGAAGAACTTGAAAAACAGGGCTTTGAGGTAACGTATTTGCCTGTTGATCCAAATGGCCGTGTTTCGGTAAAGGATGTAGAAGCTGCTTTGCGGGAGGATACCATTCTTGTAACCATCATGTACGGAAATAATGAAATAGGAACCCTTCAGCCGATTAAGGAAATAGGCGAGTTATTGGCGGAGCATCCTGCTAAATTCCATACTGATGCTGTTCAGGCTTACGGCCTTGAAAAAATTGATGTACAGGAATTGAAAGTGGATTTGCTTTCCGTCTCCGCCCATAAAATTAATGGACCAAAAGGGATCGGCTTTTTATATGCCCATCCTGATGTGAAACTTTCTTCCCGGCTTTTTGGCGGTGAACAAGAAAGGAAGCGCAGGGCGGGAACTGAAAATGTTCCATCTATTGCAGGCTTCCAGGAGGCAGTTCGGATCACTCAGAAGGAGATGGAAACTAAGCGGGAGGAGCTGCATTCTTTTAAGATGCTGTTCATGAATAAACTGAAGCAGGAAGATGCTGTTTTTGAACTGAACGGATCACTTGATTATTCCCTGCCTCATGTTTTAAACTTAAGCTTCCCCGGAACAAATGTTGAAGCCATGCTGGTTAATCTTGATTTGGCTGGTATAGCAGCATCAAGCGGGTCGGCCTGTACTGCAGGCTCCATCGATCCATCCCACGTCCTTGTCAGCATGTTTGGAAAAGGATCAGACAAACTGCAAAATTCCATCCGTTTCAGCTTCGGCCTCTTTAATACAAAGGAACAAGCTGAACGAGCTGCAGAACATACAGCCAAAATCGTGAAGCGGCTGGCTAAATAGATAGGATATTTGAAAAAATGCAAGTCTAAGCGATTAGAATTGAGGTGAAATAGAGATGAAAAAAGATCCAAAGGATACCCGGGTAGTGGTTGGAATGTCCGGAGGCGTTGATTCTTCTGTTGCTGCCCTGCTTTTGAAGGAACAGGGGTACGATGTGATCGGGATTTTTATGAAAAACTGGGATGATACCGATGAGAACGGTGTTTGTACCGCTACAGAGGATTACAATGATGTCATCCGGGTATGCAACCAAATCGGAATTCCTTATTATGCAGTTAACTTTGAAAAGCAATATTGGGATAAGGTGTTTACCTACTTCCTTGAAGAATACAAGGCAGGAAGAACACCCAATCCTGATGTTATGTGCAATAAGGAAATTAAATTTAAGGCTTTTCTTGAACACGCTATGAGCCTTGGCGCAGACTACCTGGCTACTGGCCACTATGCACGCGTGGAATTCAGGGATGGCGAATACAGAATGCTAAGAGGCCTTGATGATAATAAGGATCAAACGTATTTCCTGAATCAGTTAACACAGGATCAGCTCGAAAAAGTTATGTTTCCTATTGGCGACATTGAAAAATCAAAAGTGCGTGAACTTGCAAAGGAAGCCGGTTTGGCAACTGCAGCAAAGAAAGACAGCACGGGCATCTGCTTTATAGGTGAGCGTAACTTCAAGGAGTTCCTTGGGAATTACCTTCCAGCTCAGCCAGGGAACATGGAAACTATGGACGGAAAGGTTGTCGGCAAGCATGATGGCCTGATGTATTATACCATTGGGCAGCGACATGGACTGGGCATTGGCGGAGCAGGTGAACCATGGTTTGCAATTGGCAAAGACCTGAAGCGGAATGTCTTGTATGTTGGACAAGGCTTTCACAATGAAATGCTCTATTCAGACTCCATTATTGCTGTTAATACCAGCTGGGTTTCCCATACAGAACTGCCGCAGGAATTTGAATGTACGGCCAAGTTCAGATACCGTCAGGCTGATAGCAGAGTAAAGGTTCAGATCCTTGGAGATGGAAAAGTACAAGTTATTTTTGACGAGCCAATCCGAGCTGTTACCCCGGGGCAGGCAGTTGTTTTTTATAATGGAGACGAGTGTCTTGGCGGCGGAACAATTGATAAAATATTCAAAGATGGCAAACAGCTGGATTATGTGGGTTAAGAAAAGACGGGGCCCCGATTCTTACATAGAATCGGGGTTTTATTATGGGAATAGCTGTCAGCAGAAATGGAAAATTCAAATATGCTATACTTTGATTTGAATGGAGTGATAAATAATGGATAAGAACCAAATGGGTATTCAATATATGCAAGAAGGAAAATGGGAAGAAGCATCGAAGGTTTTTATGGAAGCAATTGAAGAAAATCCCTCTGATCCTGTTTCCTATATTAATTTTGGAAATGTGCTATCAGCTGTAGGGGAAAACGAAAAAGCGCTGAAGTTCTATGAAAAAGCAATAGGACTTGATGAAAACGCGGGTGCTGCTTATTATAGTGCGGGAAACTTATATTATGAATTGCAGCAGTTTGACGAAGCAAAAAAGATGTTTGAAACAGCATTGAGAAAAGGCCTGGAAACCGGAGATAACTTCTTCATGCTTGGCATGTCCCTAACAGCCCTTGACCAGGGGAAACTGGCTTTGCCTTATTTGCAGCGCAGTGCGGAACTGAATGAAAGTGATGCCGAAGCACATTTTCAATACGGATTATGTCTGGCGCAGCTGGATTATATTGATGAAGCAATCCAGCAGATGAAAAAGTGCATTGAAATTGAACCGGAGCATGCAGATGCCTATTACAACCTTGGAGTAGCTTATGGATTTAAAGAACAGGAGAACGAAGCACTCTCATACTTTAATAGGGCACTGGAAATTCAGCCGGACCATATGCTTGCCGGGTATGGAAAAAAGCTGATCGAAAAAGGCGGCAGTGACTTGAGCTAAAAGTTGTATTATGGGGAGGATATGGAAATGGAGAAACAGGATTCCTTGGATCTTTTTGCCGAACAGGGAAAGTTCATAAAGGGCAGACATCTTGTCACTATTTTTCATAATGAGCAAAACTTATATACGGTTGTACGCATTCGGGTTGATGAAACGAATGACTCATATGATGAAAAAGAAGCGGTCATTACAGGCTATCTGCCAAAGATGCATGAACATGAAACTTATATTTTCTACGGTGAATTCAAGGATCACCCTAAGTTCGGCGTCCAATTCCATGCAAGCCATTACAGGAAAGATCTTCCCCAGACCAAACAGGGTGTAGCCAATTATTTATCAAGCGAATTATTTAAAGGGATTGGAAAGAAAACCGCCGAGCAAATCGTTGAGACACTTGGAGAAGATGCGATTACACGCATTCTAAATCAGCCGTCTCTTCTCGATAAGATCCCAAAATTGTCACCTGAAAAAGCAAAATTGCTCTACGACACGCTTATGGAACATCAGGGCCTTGAGCAAGCCATGATTGCACTAAATCAATATGGTTTTGGCCCGCAGCTTTCCATGAGAATTTATCAAGTGTATAAAGAAATGACGATTGAAGTCGTCCAAAGCAATCCTTATAGGCTGGTTGAGGATATAGAAGGAGTCGGCTTTGGCCGTGCAGATGAACTGGGATATCAAATCGGCATTTCAGGTAATCACCCTGATCGGATTAAAGCAGCCTGCCTTTACATACTTGAAATGGAAAGCATGCAGGCAGGCCATGTTTATATTGAAGCAAAACCTCTTCTGCAAGGTGTGAAAAAGCTTTTAGAAGAAAACAAGCGTGATACCATTGAATACAGGGATATTTCCAATGAACTGATTAAGCTTGAAGAGGAAGGGAAGATCATGGCTGAAAGCCAAAAAATATACCTTCCATCCCTTTATTTTTCTGAAAAGGGACTTGTAACTAATATCAAACGGATCCTTAAGCAAACACAGTATGATGAACAGTTCCCGGAGTCGGAATTTCTTTTGGCCCTTGGCAATCTGGAGGAACGTCTTGGTGTTCAGTATGCCCCAACCCAAAAGGAAGCCATTCAAACAGCTCTTATGTCTCCTATGCTGATACTGACTGGCGGCCCGGGTACCGGAAAAACAACTGTTATAAAGGGAATTGTTGAATTATATGCCGAGCTGCATGGCTGCTCTCTTGAACCGAAAGACTATAAAAAGGAAGAGCCTTTTCCCTTCCTGCTGGCTGCGCCTACAGGAAGGGCTGCAAAACGGATGGCCGAGTCAACTGGGCTGCCCGCTGTAACCATTCACCGACTGCTTGGCTGGAATGGGACTGAAGGGTTTGACAGGCACGAAGAGAGTCCATTGGAAGGCAGGATTTTAATTGTTGATGAGACATCAATGGTTGATGTTTGGCTTGCTAATCAGCTTTTTAAGGCTCTCCCTGAAAATATGCAGGTGATCCTTGTGGGGGACGAAGATCAGCTGCCTTCAGTGGGTCCAGGCCAGGTTTTGAAAGATCTTTTGCGTTCAGAATGTATTCCTACCGTTCGTTTAACAGATATTTACAGACAGGCTGAAGGATCCTCAATCATTGAATTGGCTCATGAAATGAAAAAAGGCAAACTTCCGGCGAACATTTCTGCACAGCAGACAGATCGTTCCTTTATCAAATGCCTGCCGGGCCAAATTGCGGATGTTGTTGAAAAGGTTGTACTGAATGCCAAGAAGAAAGGTTATTCTTCAAAAGATATTCAGGTGCTTGCCCCTATGTACCGCGGACCTGCAGGCATTGACAGGCTAAACGAAATATTGCAGGAAATACTAAATCCAAATCCTGATGGAACGAGAAAAGAGCTGTCCTTCGGTGATGTGAAATACAGAATCGGCGATAAAGTCCTTCAGCTTGTCAATCAGCCTGAGAATAATGTGTTTAATGGGGATATGGGTGAGATTGTTTCCATTTTTTACGCAAAGGAAAATACGGAAAAACAGGATATGATTGTCGTATCCTTCGATGGTGCAGAAGCTACATACACAAGGCAGGATCTTAATCAGATCACACATGCCTACTGCTGTTCAGTTCATAAATCCCAGGGAAGTGAATTCCCTATTGTCATTTTGCCTGTTGTTAAAAGCTATTACAGGATGCTTAGAAGGAATCTTCTTTATACCGCCATTACCCGCAGCAGACAATTTTTGATACTGTGCGGTGAAGAAGATGCGTTGAAGATCGGTGTGGAACGTGCGGATGAACAGGCCCGACTGACAACTCTTTCAGAAAAGCTTAGAGATGCCATTCCATTAAACGGTGAAACAATACAGGAAGATACAGCTGAGTTATCCCTGCCTGAACCCTTAACCCTCGAAGAAAGGCTTCTCCAAGCCGATCCCATGATAGGAATGGGAAATATAACACCGTATGATTTTATGGAAAAAGAATATAGCTAAAAAGAACAGTCTAAATAACAGACTGTTCTTTTTGTATACCATCAGATTTCGAAGGGGGATTTCATGGGAAAGTGGAATGAAGAAGCTGCACCAAACAACAATATGGCTTCAGAAGAGCTGGCAGGCTCCAATCTAACCTCCGGCGCTGACCTGGTTAAAGGGGATACTAAGAAAGATTCAGCCAAAGGGGAATTAAATAATCCTGGCAATAGAAGCACTGTGTAGTCGTTTGATTATAAATTTATATATAGGAGCAGTGAACATGAATAATAAAAGCAGAACCTCTCTTCTCAATCTCCATGGTGTGAAACGGCGTAAAAAGCCGCAGCAGCCGGATTATGAATTTTCAGAGGAACTTTCGGATGGTGGAGAGCGTAATGAGCGCTTTAATAAGCCGAGATATACTGGCAAGTAAAAGGGAAAGAAAAAATTTTTTGGCTCCCATGGCAAAGGTTTTTCGTCATGTTTTTTAGGGGACAGTGAAAACTAAAAATGTTCGGGAAGGCGGGATTCTCTTTGCGGACATTTTCTTTATTAAAAGGTTTGCCGGTTTTTGAATTGAAAACCGGAAATAAAGCAGGCGATATTTGTGATTTATCCATTTCAGGCAATGGTAAAGTACAGGGATTACTGCTGCGAAAGGGCGCTCTTCTGAAAAAGACATATATCATCAATATTGAGGACGTGGCATCTTTTGGCTGGGATGGGGTAATGATTGAAGATTCCTCTGTTCTGCAAGCAATTCCAAAATATGAGGATTATACATGTGAGAACCATAACCGGTTAACTGGGAAAATGATTATGAGCCAGGAAGGTGAACGGCTTGGCTTACTTGAGGATGTATATTTCAAGGAAGAATTGGGCACGATTGTAGGGTACGAACTGTCGGATGGCTTCTTTTCAGATGTGCTGGAAGGAAAACGTGTCATAAAAACCGATGACCCGCCTGCAATTGGAAAAGATGCCATAATTGTAAATGTAAAATAGTGAGGTGTCTTTTCCGTGCTGAAATGTCCAAATTGCCAGAGCAAAGATATTGGAAAAATTGGAATTAATCAATTTTACTGCTGGAATTGCTTTATAGAACTTTCCTTGTCCAAAGGGGTCATTAACACCCATCAAGTAGAGGAAGATGGTACACTTAGCTCCCTTGATGATTTATTTGAAGAAGATGAGCGCCGGTTTCTTTCGTAATTATTGACGAAAGAGGTGAGCCAGTTTGAATAAAATATTAACCTCTGCAATGATGCTTGGGGCAGGCATGGCTGCTTATAATTACGCGCAAAAGAATAATATGATATCAGGCCGAAAAATGAAACGTATGCAAAAAAGAATAACGAAAGCTTTATTTTAAAATTACTTTGAGGCTGGTTCTTTTTAAAGGACCAGCTTTTTTGTGGAATGAATGCTTGAGCTCCTTTCCCATGAAAAGGCATTCGCGCTTATCTTATTACGTACAATGCATAATTCCCCACGAAGCAATCACAATAAAAACAAGGAGGCGGTCCATATTGAATATTCAAATGAAATGGTACTACCGGCTTGGATTTCTGCTTCTCTTGTTTATTGTGATTTTAGTCTTCCTAAAGCTTCAGGCATTATGGATGCCTGTTCTGGAGATATTATTAGCAGTATTCATTCCTTTTGTCATTGGAGCCTTTATTACATATCTCCTTCACCCGATTGTGGAAAAATTGAATGAAACGGGCCTTCATAGGGGTCTTGCCGTTTTTATTATTTATTTTTTATTTTTCGGGGGGATCGGACTAGCTTTATATAAAGGGATTCCGGCTTTTATTCATCAATTGCGTGATCTTTCAGAAAATGCTCCTCAATTTGCCAATCAATACCGGGAATGGATCGACCTTATTCAGAGTAAAACATCAACATGGCCTGATGGCCTGCAAACTAGGATAGATGAAGTCATTGCAGCGGTTGAGAACCGGTTAAATAATCTTTTAACGAAGGTAATCACATTTTTTCTTAATGTATTGAATTATGCGGTGATTATCGCTGTAATTCCCTTCATTTCTTTTTATCTCCTTAAAGATTTTTCGATTATGAAAAAGGCTGCCTGGTATTTGACTCCAAGGAAATGGAGAAAGGAAGGCGTTTTATTCTTAAGGGATGTAGATAAGTCCCTGGGAAGCTATATTAGAGGCCAGCTTCTGGTATGTGCAGCCATCGGGGCCATATCCTCGCTGCTTTTCTGGATCTTTGATATGCGCTATCCTCTTTTACTTGGCACTATAATTGGAGTTACAAATGTAATCCCTTATTTTGGCCCAATTATAGGAGCGGTCCCGGCTGTAATCATTGCCTCTGCTTTATCAGTCAAGATGATTGTGATTACAATTGGCATCATTATAGTTCTTCAGTTTCTGGAGGGGAATGTTCTTTCACCCCTGATTGTTGGAAAAAGCCTTCATATGCATCCGCTTCTCATTATGCTGGCCTTATTGGCTGGCGGGGAAGCGGCAGGGATACTGGGCTTAATCATTGCAGTTCCGATTTTAGCTGTCATTAAAGTAAGCATTATACATGCGAAAAAACACTTTACAAAAAATAAACAGCCAAAAATCACGGGAACTCCATCATGATGTTGACAACAATAAAGATAAATCGCTATAATTCCTCTATAAAGCTATATTAAACATGTTGACGGAATAAGTATGTTATAGGCCATCTGCGTGAAATGCTGGTATTGCATTCATAAAAGAGAGGGAGTTCCCAGGCTGAAAGAACTCCCAGATGAAGGATAACAGAAAGCTAATCCCGAGTGTGCAGCTAATCACTGCCGTTTATCCGCGTTATGGATCTGAGAGATGGGAGATTAATTAATGCTGGATAAAGTTCTGGTCATTGTTTTAACCTTCCATAATCAGGGTGGTACCGCGAGCAAGTTCTCGTCCCTGTCCAGGGATGAGGGCTTTTTTTGTTGTTTTTAAAGCTATTACATAATTTTAGGAGGCTGGTTAGAATGAAACAATTATCAGGTGCTGAAATACGCCGAATGTTTTTAGACTTCTTCAAGGAGAAAGGACACGCTGTTGAACCCAGCGCTTCCCTGGTTCCGCACGAAGACCCTTCTCTGCTCTGGATTAATAGTGGTGTCGCCACTCTGAAAAAATATTTTGATGGCCGCGTCATCCCTGAGAATCCAAGGATTACAAATGCCCAAAAATCCATCCGGACAAACGATATTGAAAATGTAGGCAAAACAGCAAGGCACCATACTTTTTTTGAAATGCTGGGCAATTTTTCAATTGGTGATTATTTTAAAGAAGAAGCCATCATTTGGGCTTGGGAGTTTTTGACTGATAAAAATTGGATTGGGTTTGAAGAAGAAAAGCTATCTGTTACGATTCACCCCGAAGATGACGAAGCTTTCAAAATCTGGCGGGAAAAAGTGGGAGTTCCGGAAGAAAGAATTATACGCCTGGAAGGGAATTTCTGGGATATTGGAGAAGGCCCAAGCGGTCCAAATACAGAAATCTTCTATGATCGCGGACCTGAGTATGGAAATGACCCGGAAGATCCTGAATTATACCCCGGCGGTGAAAACGAGCGGTATTTAGAAGTTTGGAACCTTGTGTTTTCTGAATTTAACCATAATCCGGATGGCACCTATACGCCTCTTCCAAAGAAAAATATTGATACCGGGATGGGGCTTGAACGGATGGCATCTGTCGTTCAAAATGTGCCTACCAACTTTGATACAGATCTATTTATGCCAATTATCAGCGGAACAGAAGAAATCTCAGGCAAGAATTATGGAGCTTCTAAAGAAACGGATGTTGCATTTAAAGTTATTGCAGATCATATCCGCACAGTAGCATTTGCAGTGGGGGATGGTGCGCTTCCTTCCAATGAAGGACGGGGTTATGTATTGAGAAGATTGCTTCGCCGTGCAGTCAGATATGCCAAGCAAATCAATATAAATGAGCCATTCATGTATGATTTGGTGCCGGTAGTAGGGGAAATAATGCATGACTTCTATCCGGAAGTAAAAGAAAAAACAGAATTTATCCAAAAGGTCATCAAAAACGAAGAAGAACGTTTCCATGAAACACTTCATGAAGGTCTTGCCATCCTGTCTTCTGTTATTAAGAAAGAAAAGGAAAAAGGCAGTGTTACGATTCAGGGGGCAGATGTCTTCCGACTTTATGACACGTATGGATTCCCGGTAGAATTAACTGAAGAATATGCGGAAGAAGAAGGTATGAAGGTGGATCATGCCGGATTTGAAAAGGAAATGGAAGGACAGCGCGAGCGTGCACGTTCAGCTCGTCAGGATGTAGATTCCATGCAGGTCCAAGGCGGCGTATTAGGTGAGCTTAAAACTGAAAGCGAATTTGTTGGGTATGATAAGCTTCAGACAGAAGCTAAAGTAGCAGCCATCGTAAAAGACGGGCAGTTAATTAATGAAGCCCATGCTGGTGAAGAAGTCCAGCTGATTCTGAATGAAACACCATTTTACGCAGAGAGCGGCGGACAAATTGCGGACCAGGGAACTCTTGAAGCAGAGGGTTTAAAAGTTTCAATTAAGGATGTTCAAAAAGCGCCAAATGGACAAAACCTTCATAGAGCTGTCGTTGAAGAAGGAACGCTGAAGGCTGAAGCATCTGTACTGGCTTCTGTAAATGAGCAAATCCGTTCTAAGGTAATCAAGAATCACACTGCAACTCACTTGCTTCATCAGGCTTTAAAAGATGTACTGGGAAGCCATGTCAACCAGGCTGGATCCCTGGTAGGCCCTGATCGCCTTCGCTTTGACTTCTCTCATTTCGGGCAAATTACCTCTGAAGAACTTGAGAAGATTGAGGCTATTGTCAACGAACAAATATGGCAAAGCCTTGATGTTGATATCAATTTCAAAGATATTGACGAGGCAAAGGCAATGGGGGCTATGGCACTATTTGGTGAGAAATATGGCAAGATTGTCCGTGTTGTTCAGGTTGGGGATTACAGTCTTGAGCTTTGCGGCGGGTGCCATGTTCCGAACACTTCTTCTATCGGATTGTTTAAGATTCAATCGGAAAGCGGAATTGGGGCTGGAACACGCAGAATTGAAGCTGTAACAGGCGAGGCTGCATATAAGCTGATGAATGACCAGATTCATGTTCTAAAAGAAGCCTCAGGCAAATTAAAAACCAATCCAAAAGATTTGTCTGCAAGAATTGATGTGCTGCTTGGAGAAATGAAGCAGCTCCAGCGCGAAAACGAATCTTTAGCTGCAAAATTGGGCAATATTGAAGCAGGGAGCCTGGTATCAAAGGCAAAAGAAGTCAACGGCGTTACTGTTCTTGCTGAAAAGGTTCAGGCGTCAGACATGAATAATCTGCGCAATATGGTCGACGATTTAAAACAAAAACTTGGATCTGCAGTTGTGGTATTAGGCAGTGTAAATGAGGGTAAAGTGAATATTATAGCAGGGGTAACAGATGATCTGATCAAAAAAGGCTACCATGCGGGCAAAGCGGTCAAAGAAGTCGCTGCAAAATGCGGTGGCGGCGGTGGCGGCCGTCCGGATATGGCCCAGGCTGGCGGAAAAGACCCGGAAAAACTTGAAAGTGCTCTGCAATTTGTGGAAGAATGGGTTAAATCCGTTTGATATCCCTGAAAAGTAGTGTAAAATGAAGGTAACCAAGAGAGATTGTTCATCATCAGGAAGAAACAGCTTGTTCTTCACCATGTTTTCCTGTCAGGAACAAGATCATTTATTGATCGCTCTGTTTATTCAGGCGGCAGGCCAAACCGTTATGAAGAGCTGGATAAGCTGGCTGTTTACCGGATTTCAGGTCCGGCACATATAAGCTATCCTCATCCTTCATTCAGAAAAGCGAGGTGTAAGATATGAGCTCATTTGATAAAACAATGAGGTTCAATTTTCCTGAAGAACCAATCGAACAAGATGTGAATGAAGTTCTTTTTCAAGTTTATGGGGCCCTCCAGGAAAAAGGGTATAACCCTATTAACCAAATTGTCGGTTACCTGCTGTCCGGGGATCCAGCTTACATTCCCCGCCATAAGGATGCCCGCAATATCATCCGTAAACTTGAACGGGATGAGATCATCGAAGAATTGGTTAAATCATACTTAAAACAGCAGCGTGAGGGGTAAACATGCGGACTATGGGACTGGATGTCGGCTCTAAGACAGTCGGCGTCGCTCTGAGCGATGCGCTTGGATGGACAGCGCAGGGCTTGGAAACCATCAAAATCAACGAGGAAGAAAAAGAGTTTGGTTTTGAAAGAATTAGTGAAATAATAAAAGAGCATGAAGTCAGTAAAATTGTTGTCGGCTTGCCTAAAAATATGAATGGAACCATTGGCCCCCGCGGTGAAGCAAGCCAGTTTTATGCTTCGGAGCTGGAAAAGCTATTTGGTCTTCCGGTCGTATTATGGGACGAGCGTCTCTCTACAATGGCAGCTGAAAGAGTTTTGCTTGAAGCGGATGTCAGCCGCAAGAAACGGAAAAAGGTCATTGATAAAATGGCAGCCGTCATGATTTTACAAGGCTTTTTAAATAGCCAAATTTAATGAGGTGAACAGAAATGAACCATGGAGATAACAACATTACTGTAATTGACGAGGAAGGCAACGAGCAGCTTTGTGAAGTATTGTTCACGTTTGATTCCGAAGAATTCGGCAAGTCATATGTCCTGTACTACCCAGTGGGAGCAGATGAAAATGATGATGAAGAAATTGAAATTCATGCATCTGCATTCAGCCCAAGCGAAGACAGCAAGGACGGCGAACTGCAGCCAATCGAAACAGAAGAGGAATGGGATTTAATTGAAGAAATGCTTAACACATTCCTTGATGAGCAAGAAGATTAATAAAACTGGCCCCCGGGCCAGTTTTTTATTTTTCTCCCCGATTTCTGATATAGGTTCAAAAGGCCTAAAATCATTAAAACCAAAAGTGAAAATCGTTGAAATTATTGGCGTTTCTTTTTGGTTTTTGTAATATCCTGCGACTTCCAAAAGAAAATATAGTATAATAAGCCGAGATGTATCAGGAAACAAAAATGATGATGCGAAGTTATACTTAGGCTTGTTGGCAAGCAAGCAAACTGGTTAATTTACTGGATAACATCATGCTATTAGCCTGTCTTTTGCAAAAGAAGCCAACGTCTTTGGAACGGAGGGGATATGTGATGTCGGCAGACGATAAAAAAGGAAAAAAAGAAATAATACGCGAAAAAATGATTGAGCGCCAAGGGGAAGCGAAAGTAGTCCGGAAAATTGTCATGATAGTTGCAATCATATTATTAATCTCAGCTGCTGCAGTAATTGGCGGCGGATATTTTTATATTAATTCAGCTTTAAAGCCTGTTGATCCCGACAATGATAAGCCAAAGAAAGTAGAAATACCAATCGGTTCATCTGTTACAGGAATCGGCACTGTTCTTGAAGAAAATGGAATTGTCAGGGATGCGCGTGTCTTTAAATATTATGTGAAATTTAAAAATGAAGCTGGATTCATGGCAGGAGAATATGAATTGAAGCCTTCCATGAACATGAAAGAAATCCTGGATAGCTTGAAAACAGGTAAGGTTATGGAAGAAATGGCTTTTAAGATCACCATTCCGGAGGGAAAACAGCTTGAGCAAATCTCAGGAATTATTGCCGAAAAGACTGATAAAAAACCTGAAGACGTTTTGAAGAAACTCAATGATAAGGCTTTTATAGAGTCTTTAATGGCAGAATATCCTGAATTGCTGACAAAGGAAATCCTTGCAGAGAATATTAAGTATCCTCTTGAAGGATACTTATTCCCGGCAACCTATCCTTTTTACAAAGAAGATCCGACTATAGAGGAAATTGTCAAAGTTATGCTCGATAAAACGGCATCAGTTATTAAAGAGTATAGAGGCGACATGGAGCAGAGGGAATACACCCCGCACAAATTATTGACAATGGCATCGCTCATAGAGGAAGAAGCAACAGCGAAAGTAGACCGTGATCAGATTGCGAGTGTTTTCTACAATCGGATAGACACAGGAATGCCGCTGCAGACAGATCCAACTGTCCTGTATGCGCATGGAGAACATAAATCAAGGGTCCTATATAAAGACTTGGAGATTGACTCGCCATACAACACATATAAGTATCCTGGTTTGACGCCCGGACCAATCGCAAATGCAGGCGTTTCATCAATTGAAGCAGCATTGGTGCCGGCAGAGACAGAATACCTGTACTTCCTGGCAACATCTACAGGAGAAGTGCTTTTCTCAAAAACTCTGGATGAGCATAACCAAAAGAAAGCACAGCATATTACAAATAATTAGTCAGCAAAAAGGGGAATGTGCGATATAGCATTCCCCTTTTAATTATGGTAAAATAGATCAGGTGTTTTAATACAAGCTTTGCGATAGCGTAAATCACGGACAAGCATGGATACAGGCTAACTCAAGCCGGAATGCCAAACAGTGCATTTTCACATCCTATCTGTGAACGCTATTTTTTCATGTCTAAATAGAATAGCGGATAGGGACGACAAGATTAAGATGATTCCTGTAAGAAGGCATATTTTCTTCTGGAGGGAAACGGCTTAGACAGGAGCGTCCTGAGAGCCGCAGCTGGACAATAAAATTCCGTCTGATCGAGGTGATGCCAGCTTGATGAACGATAAGCTGCATGCATATATAGAGGAAATAATACCTGAAAGACCCCATCTGCTGAGCAAAATGGAGCAATACGCCAAAGAACATAATGTTCCGATCATGGAACTGGCAGGAATCGAGGCGATGCTTCAGCTTTTGCGCATCCAAAAGCCGAAAAGAATTTTAGAAGTAGGTACGGCAATTGGCTATTCTGCACTCAGAATGGCATTCGCAGTTCCTGAAGCGAAAATTGTTACAATTGAACGCGATGCGGAACGGTACCAGCTTGCCGAGCAATATATAGATGAAGCCCAAAAAAAGGAGCAAATCTTCATCATAAAGGGAGATGCACTGGAAGTTGAGGAGGACGTCAAAAAACACGGACCCTATGATGCAATTTTTATAGATGCAGCAAAGGGACAATATCAGCGGTTTTTTGAAATATATTCCCGCTGCCTCTCTAATGACGGTGTAATCATTACAGATAATGTCCTTTTTAAAGGACTTGTGTGTGAATCTGATATAGAAAATAAACGTATCCGGAATCTGGTTAAAAAAATTGATGCGTTTAATAAATGGTTAATGAGTCATCCTGAATATCACACAGTTATTTTGCCTGTTGGGGATGGCGTGGCAATTAGTAAAAAGAGGTGAAAATAATGAAAAAACCTGAACTGTTAGTAACACCCACAAGAGTTGAAGATATCGAGCAGCTTGTGTCGGCTGGTGCAGATGCCTTTGTTGTAGGTGAACAGCGTTATGGACTGAGGCTTGCAGGAGAATTCACAAGGGAAGATGTGAAAAAAGCGGTGGAAATTGCCCAAAAGCATGGAAAAAAAGTGTTTGTGGCGATGAATGCTTTATTTCATAATGATAAAGTGCCTGAGCTTGAGGACTACATCAGTTTCTTAGAAGAAATAAATGCTGATGCTGTTATCTTCGGGGATCCTGCTGTATTAATGGCAGCCCGTTCCGCGGCCCCTGACATGAAGCTCCATTGGAATACCGAAACGACTGCAACAAACTGGTATACATGCAATTACTGGGGCAGAAAGGGTGCTAAACGCGCTGTTCTGGCAAGAGAGATTAATATGGATGCCATCATCGAAATAAAAGAAAATGCTGAAGTGGAAATTGAAGTGCAGGTTCATGGCATGACTGCAATGTTCCAGTCAAAGCGTTCCCTGCTTGGCAATTATTATGAGTACCAGGGAAAAGCCCTTGAAGTTGAAAACCGCAAACAGGAAAAGAATATGTTCCTTCACGATAAGGAACGGGAAAATAAATACCCGATCTTCGAAGATGAAAATGGCACTCATATCATGAGCCCTAATGACATCTGCATTATAGATGAACTGCAGGAGATGATTGAAGCAGGCGTTGATTCATTTAAAATTGATGGAGTATTAAAAAGCCCGGACTATATTATCGAAGTCACTAAACTCTACAGAAGAGCTATTGATCTATGTGTCGAAGACCCGGAACAATATGATGATATAAAAGATGGCCTTCTCGCTGAAATTGAAGAAATTCAGCCGGCGAACCGAAAGCTGGATACTGGGTTCTTCTTTAAAGAAACCGTCTACTGATGATTATATTATAAAGAAAGAGGAGGAAGCTTTATGGCAGCGGTAAAAGAGAAAATTTCCGAAATTGTCAACGGCAAAAGGGTTATTGTAAAGAAGCCTGAACTGCTTGCTCCGGCAGGAAACCTTGAAAAGCTGAAGATTGCCGTCCACTATGGTGCAGACGCCGTGTTCATCGGCGGACAGGAATATGGCCTCCGTTCGAACGCAGGCAACTTCACTTTTGAAGAAATGAAAGAAGGCGTGGAATACGCCAAAAAATACGGAGCTAAGATTTATGTCACAACCAACATTTTCGCGCATAACGAAAATATTGATGGTCTTGAGGAGTATTTGCTGGGCCTTAAAGAAGCAGGAGTAGCAGGAATCATTGTAGCAGATCCGCTTATCATTGAAACCTGCCGACGTGTTGCACCGGAGATAGAAGTCCATTTAAGCACGCAGCAATCCCTATCCAACTGGAAGGCAGTCGAGTTCTGGAAAGAAGAAGGCTTGGAGCGTGTCGTCCTTGCGCGTGAAACAAGTGCGGAGGAAATCAAAGAAATGAAGGAGAAGGTAGACATTGAAATTGAAACCTTCATCCACGGGGCAATGTGTATTGCCTACTCAGGACGCTGTACACTCAGCAATCATATGACAGCCCGTGATTCCAACAGGGGCGGCTGCTGTCAATCCTGCCGCTGGGATTATGACTTATACCAGCTTGAAGACGGGAATGAAGTTCCTTTATACAGCGAAGGAGATGCTCCTTTTGCTATGAGTCCGAAAGATCTTAAGCTGATTGAATCAATTCCCCGTATGATTGAACTGGGAATCGACAGCTTAAAAATAGAAGGACGCATGAAATCCATTCATTACATTGCAACAGTAGTCAGCGTATACCGTAAAGTCATTGATGCCTATTGTGCAGATCCAGATAACTTCAAGATTAAGCAGGAATGGCTTGAAGAGCTTGATAAGTGTGCAAACCGCGAAACAGCTCCCGCTTTCTTTGAAGGGGTTCCTGGGTATAAAGAGCAAATGTTTGGAAATCATAGCAAAAAGACGAATATCGATTTCGTCGGGCTTGTACTGGAATACAATCCGGATACAAAAATTGTTACCCTTCAGCAGAGAAACAAATTTCAGCCTGGAGAAGAAGTTGAATTCTTCGGTCCTGAAATTGACAATTTTACACAAGTCATCGATAAAATATGGGACGAAAAAGGCAATGAACTGGATGCAGCGCGCCATCCGCTTCAAATTGTTCAATTTAAGGTGGATACGCCGGTATACCCTAACAACATGATGCGAAAGGAGCTCTAATCAATGAAACGCAAACCCGTTGTAATTGGGGTGGCCGGCGGTTCCGGCTCAGGAAAAACGAGCGTAACCAAAGCGATCTATGACCGTTTCAAAGGGCATTCAATCCTTATGATCGAACAGGACTATTATTATAAGGATCAAACTCATCTGCCTTTTGAAGAAAGATTGAAAACGAATTATGACCATCCGCTTGCATTTGATAACGATTTGCTAATTGAACATATTGAAAACCTGCTAAGATATGAACCGATTGACAAGCCTGTATATGATTATGCCATGCATACAAGGTCAGAAGAGGTAATTGAAGTCGAACCAAAGGATGTCATCATCTTAGAAGGCATTCTGATCCTTGAGGATGAGAGGCTCCGTAATCTGATGGATATGAAATTATATGTAGATACGGATGCCGACTTGCGTATTATCCGCCGCTTATTCAGGGATATAAAAGAACGGGGACGCACCATGGATTCCGTCATAGAACAATATGTAAATGTGGTACGGCCAATGCATAATCAATTTATTGAGCCGACCAAAAGATATGCTGACATCATTATCCCAGAAGGCGGGCATAATTATGTTGCCATAGATTTAATGGTCACAAAAATTCAAACAATTCTTGAACAAAAGTCATTTTTATGAAACAATAGCATTGAAAATGTTCTATAGGACTTATCCTTTTACCGAATGGCTGTGTTAAGATCTGATGCTGATTCCAGCTTTAGCCCGTCAGTCAAAATCTTCCAGAGCCAGTCAACATAAAAAGATGATCTGCGCGCCCTTTAACAAAGGACGCGCTCCTGTTCATTTTCCTAAAAATATGATAAAAAGAAGTACATACATTATAGAACACATACTTTTAAAGAATGTGTAATTCGAAGGAGTGAAGGTTTTGGCTACAGAAAAGGTTTTCCCAATGACACAAGCAGGTAAAGAAAAACTTGAGCAGGAACTTGAATATTTAAAATCGGTTAAACGCAAAGAAGTGGTTGAACGTATAAAAATCGCAAGAAGCTTTGGAGATCTTTCCGAGAACTCAGAATATGATTCAGCGAAAGAAGAGCAGGCATTTGTTGAGGGCCGGATTACCACTCTTGAAAATATGATCCGCAATGCAAAGATAATCCAAGAGGAAGAAATGGCCGGAGATATTGTGGGACTTGGCCGCTCCGTTACTTTTGTAGAGCTTCCAGATGGAGACGAAGAAACTTACACCATCGTGGGAAGTGCAGAGGCAGATCCTTTTGAAGGAAAAATCTCAAATGATTCACCTATTGCAAAAAGCCTGATTGGCCGTACAGTTGGAGACGAAGTGACTGTTCAGACTCCTGGTGGTGAAATGAACGTACGCATTGTTTCCATTAAATAAGAATAGCTGGTTTGAAATCAGAAAACCTCGTCAAGACTTTTGACGAGGTGTTTTTTATGTGGAGAAAAAGAGCAGTTGGCTGGCTTATCGTTAGTTTTATGGTCCTTTGTTTTCTTATGGGCAGATTGATACAGCTGCAGCTTGTTTCAACAGAGCATTTTACAGGCAGAGAAATTAATCTATTGGAAGCGAGTGTCCGTCAGCGGTCCCAGGAGATGATTATTGATGCCGGGAGAGGAAACTTCCTGGATCGCAGCGGAAATCCAATGACATTTGAAAATAAATCTGTCCTTATATTATTCCCCTTCCTTGCAAGAATGGAGTGGGATATAAAGAAGATATCTGAAATTACGGGTGCTTCGGAGTATTCATTGCGACATTCAGTTGAGAATGCAAAAGAGCCGTTTGCCTTTGGAACCCCAGAGCCAATACAGTTGTCATTCGATCAGATGGAGGACATCAATGCATTGAAAATTCCGGGTGTCTTTGCTGTTGAGAAGAAATACAGCCGTTCTGAGAAACCTGCCTCTCAGCTAATTGGAATTACCGGGCAAAATCAGAATGTTTTGAATGAAAGGTATCCGGACAAAGATCTGTCTTCTGACACAATGATTGGCATTACCGGCATGGAGAAAAGCTTTGATGAGTTTCTGCTTCCTGAAGGGGCATCAAAACTTGTCTATCATGTGGATGGGACAGGCGGACCGCTGTTTGGGATTGATGTAAAATATGTTGAGCCAGCAAACCCCTTTTATCCGGTCAATATTAAAACAACCTTGGACTACGATTTGCAGATGATGGCCGAAAAATTGGCTGATCAGCATGGGATAAAAAAAGGGGGAGTTGCCCTCCTTGATATAGAGACAAATTCGGTTTTGGCAATGGTGTCGCGTCCATCCATTAATAAAGATAATCCTTTTGATGAAGAAAGCAGCGGGACAGTAAATCATATGATTAAACAGCAAATTATGGGATCGGTTTTTAAAACAGTGGTGGCAGCTGCGGCAATTGATCATGGTCTGGACGATCCACAAAGGCAATTTGACTGCAGCAGGAAAATTAACGGGGAGCCTGACCTTAAATACCAGCATGGGATGCTGAATTTTAATGATAGCTTTGCCAGAAGCTGCAATAATACATTTGCTACCATTGCTAAGGAGCTTAAAGATATAAATCCCGATCTTCTTGAGGAGTATGCAGAGAAACTTTCATTAACGGGTCCTGTAAGCTGGCAGGGGAATATTTATCATTTTAACGATTTCAAACAGCTTCAAGACGAAGAAAAAGGACGAGTGTTTTTGACTGAAGAGGCAAAAAAAGACAGTAATTTTGCAGGCCTGACAGGGATTGGGCAGCATGAAGTGAGAGCCACTCCGCTTGCTGTTGCCAACATGATGGCAACTATAGCAAGAGGAGGCGAAAAAGAAATGGTCCGGGTTGCTTCTGAAATAGAATATAAAAACAGTACATCTCTTATAGAATTCAAAAAGCAGAAGCTGGATGGAGATATTATTGCCCCTTATACTGCTATGAAGCTTCAAAGGCTGCTTAGGGAAGTAGTAATTAATGAAGATGGGACCGGCCGCTGGTTTAAAGAACTTCCATACGAAGTTGCAGGTAAATCGGGCACTGCAGAAACAGGCATAATGGCAGATGGAAAACAGCTTCACAATAAATGGTTTGCTGGTTATTTCCCTTATAAAAATCCAAAATATGCCCTTGTAGCGGTAAACCTGGAAGTTACTGAAGACACAGGAGGGGTAAATCCGCTTTTTGCTGATATTGTGAAAGAAATCTATAACAATAATCATAAAAAAGAAAATCCTCCATCTGACTCTGCAGACTCTTAATTAAATATGGTATAGTATAACTTTCCGCATGCTGACGTCGTCCATTTAATTGCTGGCAGTACCTGAGTCCATAGGTTAATTCTTTTAAGATAACCTGATTCCATGTTAGAATGTTGACAGCCGCTGTTTGGGTAATAGCATATCTGTTTGCGGCAGGATTTATAATTTCTAATCATTTATTAATATTTTTACCTGTAATCCTGACAGATTGGGGAGGAGAAAGCCTTGAAAGGGAATAGTAGAGAATCCCGTTTTGGGAAAAGGGAAAAAAGAAAAAAAACAAACGTCATTTTAAATAGCCTTATTGCACTTGTTATTATCTTGATTATCTTTGTTTCTGCAAAAATATTCTTTGGCGGAAATAATGACCAGGCATTGCCTGCAGATGAACAGACCGCGTCTGAAAATAACTCCAAACAGAATGAAAAGAGCGAGGATAATCAAAACAAAGAAGCAGAGGAAGATAAAGACAATGTAGATAAAGATTCCGAGGAAGATGAAAAAGAGGCAGAAGAGAATGAAGCCGATGAAAATGAAGAAGAAGAGGAATCTGATGAAGCAAAAGAACAAGTTGTAACAGAAGGCGGAAGTGCGCCTGATGTGGAAAAAACGATCGAAAATCCAGCATGGAAACCAGTCGGTACATCTCAATCCGGAGAACATACTGCTGTTTATGATCAAAATTCTGCTGATTGGCAGGAAATGCTCAATGCCATTACCTATGCTACTGGAGTTGATCAGGGCAATATGACTGTATGGTTTCTTGGCAATAATGGGCCAAACAGCTCTGTCGGGACAATTTCCACAAAGGATCAGAGCGAAAAGTACCGTGTCTATATAGACTGGGTTGACGGTGAAGGCTGGAAACCATCCAAAGTAGAAGTATTAAATGAAATCAATTAATAAGGACGCCTTGGCGTCCTTATTTTTTTACCTTATAGTGTACCATCGCCGAGTAATAAGTTCTTCCATTCTCATCAAGATGCATTTGATGGGAAACGTGATGTACAGATAAAAGGATTGCTTTATTATGCTCAATCTGTGCACTTATTTTCTTTTCAAGCTCTTTTACATCAGGAGCCTCATAGAACTCAACTTTATCTTCTATCATATCGAACTGAAAATTCATTGTGATTCCCTTCCTTTCAATACAGTTTTATAATATTTATTTTATGGGGTCCATTTTAGTCTGGCAACTTTCTAATCTGGAAGGGGTATATATGGATAGATTTTCGAATATGGCAAACATCCCGTCTAAGGTGGTAGAATAGATTTTGAATACTGCATATGGGCATTCTAATCCTGATGAATGCAATCAAAAGCTTAGAAAAATGAGAAAGAGGTTTTATAATGAAAATAGCTATTATTGGAGCAATGGAAGAGGAAGTAACGTTACTTAGAGATAAAATAGAAGATAAGAGCCAGGAAACGATCGCCGGGTGCGAGTATACAGCAGGGAAAATGAATGGCGCGGAAGTGGTGCTTCTCCGTTCAGGCATAGGCAAAGTAAACGCAGCCATGTCCTCTGCTATTCTTTTGGAGAGATATAAGCCGGATTATGTAATCAATACCGGTTCTGCTGGAGGCTTTAATCCTGAATTGAATGTGGGCGATACGGTAATCTCAACAGAGGTTAGGCATCATGATGTAGACGTTACCGCTTTTGGCTACGAATATGGCCAGGTGCCGCAATTGCCGCCTGCTTTTGAAGCAGACGGCAGTCTGGTGCAGATCGCTGAAGCGTGTGCAAAGGAAATCGGGGATATCCAGGTTGTCAGAGGGTTAATTGCAACAGGTGATTCCTTCATGAATGATCCCGCAAGAGTGGATTATATCCGTGATAAATTTACAGACCTGCAGGCAGTAGAAATGGAAGCAGCGGCGGTGGCACAGGTGGCCCATCAATTTAAGACTCCTTTCGTTGTCATTCGTGCACTCTCTGATATTGCTGGAAAAGAATCCGATGTTTCATTTGAGCAATTTTTGGAGAAGGCGGCACTTCATTCCGCTACGCTGGTAATGAAGATTGTGGATGCCCTAAGCAATAATAAAAGATAGCGACGTCATACTGGACGGCTTTCCATCATGGGGAGCCGTCTTTTCTTAATTTGGAGGTTTTCCCTCGCTTACATTATTTACATAACCTTCACTTCTGCCATATATGTTAAAGTAGGATTATAGTCTTAATAGATCTATTCCATAGAAGGTGATAATAAATGAAGAATGAAGCAAAGCATTTATTTGAAAAAATGGTGGATTTCAAGCGTTTTGCAATTTCTATGCTTGCTGTCGGATCATTTTTTTACATTGGTTTGATTATCCCTGACACTGCAAATACAGTTTCTGATTTATATATAATGGCTGGATCTTCTTCAGCTTTCCTGCTTGGCTCAATCCTTTTCTTCCTCTTTTCAAAACGATGCCGAAGTAAATTGAATGAAACGGATGAAGGCCAGGAATTCCTAATGAGAAAATAAATAAAATGAACGTCCGGATTTCCGGGCGTTTTTTTTAAATATAAAAAATATAATAAAAATGATCAAAAAAGGTTTACAAACTATATAATTGTGGATATAATTACCAATGTAAGTGAAAATATTCTAAAAAGGAGGTCGAATGAAATGATGTTAAAGGCAATTGTAGTAGAAGCACAGTTAAATAAATATTTTACAAATTCGACCTACATGGAATGGATCGCTTAGATTTGCTTAATTGACATTACATATCCATGCCGCAGGGAGAATTGTGCCCTGCGGTTTTTTATGCCTTATGGCCAGGCCGCTGGGAGTGTATCTCTTTGCGGCTTTTTTGTGCCTTCAGGCTGGATATGAACGAGGAGGTGGAATATCTAATGACATTAAATATATTCTTTTTGACAGTCACGATTAAAAAACGTCAATTATCAGCAGAAGATGTTGTTCGTGAACAAATGGCTAAAAAAATTATCGATCAAAACCGTGATCGTCAATTCTCTATTTACCGTCCATTTTAATTTCAGTGATAAAAATTAGGAAAGGTGGTTTGCTAAATGTTTTACATTTTACAAGGACGTCAGGCAATTTTCTGGGTGGAGAAAGATTCCACCTAACGAAGCTGTAACCGGTTAGGAGGGATGGTGCATGTCTTTGCATATTTTAATTTTAACTCTTAAATTCCGCAAAAAAAGGAACTGATCCACTTGATCCGGATTAACAGAATGTTCACATTCCTCTTCTTTTCTGAAGCAAAAACCATGTTACATTAAAGAAAATAAGGAATTTTATAGAGGTGTGAAGGATGTTCTGGATCGTAATGGGATTGGTTGTGTGCGCCACTATCGGCTGCATCATATCGGCTGAGGTGAGCGTAACAGAGTAATTTGCAATAAAACAAAAAGGACTGACTTTTGGGATTGAAAAGTCAGTCCTTTTTGTTTGGGAAAATCCAGAGAAATAAAACGATTCCAGAAACTGCAAGCAATATCAGCAAGGTCTTTAAAGAAAAACCTTCGAAAATAAATTTGGCAACGCTGTCAAGCAGAACAATAAAAAAAACGAGAGCTAAAATAATTCTCTGGGCATTCAAATTTCAAAACCTCTTTCTTCCAAAGCTATGTATTAGGGATACCAGCGATAATTATTTAGTACATGAATGATTATATCTTATTATCATGACAGAAAGCTTGTCTAATTGCAGAGAAAATGAAGAACGAAATATTTTCTGAAGAAAATATCTCTATTGGACAGACAAAAACAACTCCATCCATACATAGGAATTAGTTATAGACATTTTTGAACGCATTCTAAGCGGGGGTGGAACGATGTCCGGTATTTTAACTGCACTCGGGTTTTTGGTTAAGGAGATTGTGTTTCTTGTATCTTATGTAAAAAATAATGCATTTCCTCAACCGCTGTCTCCTGCAGATGAAAAGAAATACCTGCGATTGATGGCTGCAGGCGATGCGCATGCCCGTAATATGCTTATTGAACATAATCTAAGACTGGTCGCCCATATTGTTAAGAAATTCGAAAACACAGGCGAGGACTCTGAAGATCTGATATCAATAGGGACAATCGGACTGATAAAGGCAATCGAGAGCTATTCGGAAGGAAAAGGCACAAAGCTTGCCACGTATGCAGCCCGCTGTATTGAAAATGAGATACTTATGCACTTGCGTGCACTGAAGAAGACGAAAAAAGATGTATCCCTTCATGATCCCATCGGGCAGGACAAAGAAGGGAATGAAATATCCCTTATTGACGTTCTTAAGTCGGAATCTGAGGATGTTATTAATACGATTCAGTTAAATATGGAGCTTGAAAAAGTGAAGGAGTATGTTGATGTTTTAGATGACAGAGAAAAAGAAGTAATTGTGGGAAGGTTCGGGCTTGACCTGCAAAAAGAAAAAACACAAAGAGAAATTGCCAAGGAGCTTGGAATCTCAAGAAGTTACGTCTCCCGGATTGAAAAGAGGGCACTGATGAAAATGTTCCATGAGTTTTATCGGGCGGAAAAAGAAAAAAGGAAAAATAACAGCTAAAGGGACAGTTCTACTGTCCCTTTGGTTATTCTATTCTTCCATTTTTTAATAAAAGCTGCCAGTTCACACCGCTGTCTGCGGATTCATATAAATCCTTGAGATAGGTTGAAATAGCAAGCCTTCCCTTAGATTTATTATCGGCAGAAATGTATGTAATAGGGTTGTCATAGCTGAGAAAAGGAATTTTGATTTGTGAGTTTTCCATCGTTTTAAGATCGATTTTGCTCATCTGAACCTTTTCCTGATCTGCATACGCGTAGTACAGGCTATTTTCCGTGAAAGTGAGAGCTGTAGCCATGATTGGCTCAGATACTAATTTCACGGTTTCACCTTTATCCTGTGATAAGAAGATGCCGCTTCTTGTGGACATGGCCATTATTTCCGGATGAGTTGGATGTGCCGCAATCATACCAAGTGTGTCGGCCTCAAGCCCGTTTAAGCTGACTGGATCCCATGTTTTTCCTGTGTCCTGTGATCGGTAGACACCTGCTTCAAGCTCGTCGCTTTTTTCCTGATTGATCATATAGATAATATTTGTTTCATAGCCGGCAGCCAAAAAAGGAAAGGAACTTGTTCCGCTAAAAGCCAGTTTCTTGAAGGAAGCTCCTTTATCAGTGCTTTTCACAATACCAAGAGGGTTTTTTATGACAGAGTTCTTATCGGGATGGCCGCTGACAATAAATCCATCTTTGACTGCCTGAAAACCCATGTAGTCATGGTTAGCGGAAGTGGCCTCATGCCAAATGCCTTCTTTAAAAAACTTTAAGCCATCGCTGGATGATAGGTAGAGTCCAGTATCATTTCCCGGGTATCCGATTCCTTGGATATGGTCGATTTGCTGAGCTGATGCCTCAATAATAGAATAGTCAGCCTCTTCTGAAGTACTTGAAGGTTCCTCAGCAGTTTTTTTACTTTGCTCTCCTTCAGCAGTACAGCCAGCTGCGAGCAATAACAGGAGAACTGCCAAAATCGTTCTGCCTTGTTTCATTCATTTCACTCCAATTCATATCAGTTCAATGGTTATGATCATTATCGATGTCATTATATAGTATTTCAGCGTAAAATAAAAAACCCTTGCCTGTGGAAGGGTTCATATAAATTGCTCCGTGTTCCGTGTTAAGAGTGAAGAAAAAACTTATTCCGTTCCTCTTTTTTGAAATCGGAAAGGTGTTTAGTCACTTTGCCGTATCCCTTGCAGGCAGGGCAGGATTTCTTTATGAATTTACATGCTCTAATGCTGCCTGTGCCTTTGCATATCTTGCAGATTGAGATAATCTTCATTTAACACTCCTCCCATAAAATTCCTTCTAGTATATTCTATGAACTATTCTAATAGCGGTGCTAAGAAATTACCGATTTTTCACCGTTATTTTAGTGCAAAAGCCTAAACGCTGGTCCTTTAATTACATATCTTAGTAATAGAAGGCGAAGGGAGGTAAAGGATATGCCTTATGGTTATGGCGGTTATCCAGTTCCCCCTCCTTATCCATGCGGTTATTATGGAGGCGGAGGATTCTGGCTTGCCCTCGTCGTTGTATTGCTGATCCTGCTGCTTGTATTTGGAGGATTTGCATACTATGGCGGAGGCTATTTCAGGTAGATGTAACCAGCAGTTGGCTCATACCTCAAGGTGTGGGCTTCTTTTTATATAGAGTATTTTATAGAAATTTCGGAAAAATCACGGTATAATATTTCTGTAATCGAAATTTTTATGGGGGGATCATATGACTGTAACAGCCTATTCGTCAGTATGGGATTTGAATGTCTTTTTTAAGGGTGGAAGCGACTCAGCAGAATTTGATCAGCATTTACAGGAGACAAGAAAGCATATTGATTCATTTTTTAATCAAATACATAAATGGCAGCCTGTTAATTCAGCTGAAGATGCAGCTGAAATAAGTGAAATCATTGAGCTTTTCCAGCAGACAGCAAGAAAAGTGCGACAGGCTGGTGCTTTTGTAAGCTGTCTTCAGGCCCAGAATACCGGGGATAAGAAAGCGAAAGACCTTAGAGGGGCAACTACGGAACTTAGTGCAGCTTTTCAAAACGCTTTAACTGTATTTGATCAGAAGCTTGCAAGTATAGAACAAAGTTCTTGGGAGCAAATTATAAATAATAATTTATTAAATGAACTATCATTTGTATTAAACGAACGACGCGAAAATGCCTCAGAAAGACTTCCGCAAGAGGAAGAAACTGTCATAAATGCCCTTTCTGTTGATGGTTACCACGGATGGGGCCAGATGTATGACGTAATAGTAGGAAATTTAAAAATTCCTTACACTGAAGATGGCGAGATAAAGCAGCTTTCAGTTGGACAGGCTGCTAATAAGTTTTCAAGTCCTGACAGAACTTTGCGCAAGGAAGTTTTTGATAACTGGGAAAAATCATGGAACGGCCAGTCTGACTATTTATCTAAAACCTTAAATCATTTAGCCGGTTTTAGATTAAATGTTTATAAATTAAGAGGCTGGAATGACTTCCTCAAAGAACCTCTGGACATAAACAGGATGAAAAAAGAAACTCTGGATACAATGTGGGATGTAATCTCCAGAAATAAAGCACCTCTAGTTAAATATTTGGAGAGAAAAGCTGAGCTTCTAGGCTTAGAAAAATTAAGCTGGTATGACCTGGATGCCCCGCTCTCCAAGTCAGAAACAAAATTAACCTATCAGCAGGGTGCTGACTTTATCCTTGAGCAGTTTGCTCACTTTGGAGAAGAAATGACTGCCTTTTCTAAAAAAGCGTTTGAAGAAAAATGGATTGAAGCAGAAGATCGTCCAGGAAAGGCGCCTGGCGGATTCCATACCTACTTCCCTGAAAGCAGCCAATCAAGGATCTTTATGACATACTCAGGGACACCATCCAATGTTTCAACCCTGGCACATGAACTGGGGCATGGTTTTCATACATACGCAATGAGGGATCTTCATTTGCTTAATCGAAACTATGCCATGAATGTTGCTGAGACAGCTTCTACTTTTGCAGAAATGATTGTCTCTGATGCAGCAGTGAAAAATGCAGGATCAGAAGAAGAGAAACTGGCGCTTTTAGAAGATAAAGTGCAAAGGTCTGTTGCGCTGCTAATGAATATACATGCACGATTCCTGTTTGAAACACGATTCTATGAAGAAAGAAAACGGGGAAATGTAAGTGCGGACCGTCTGAATGAAATCATGACGGGTGCCCAAAAAGAAGCTTATGGCAGCGCCCTTGATGAGTATCATCCATCTTTCTGGGCTTCAAAGCTCCATTTCTTTATTACTGGCGTGCCGTTTTATAATTTCCCATATACTTTCGGATATTTGTTCTCGCTTGGAATCTATGCACAGGCTCTTAAAGAAGGAAAAGGGTATGAAGAAAAATATATAGCATTATTGAAGGATACAGCATCGATGACAGTCGAAGATTTGGCTATGAAGCATTTAAATGCCGATTTAACAAAACCTGAGTTCTGGGAAAGTGCCGTTCAATTATGCATGGACGATGTGGAAGAGTTCCTGGCATTAACAGCAAACTAATAAAAATAGAAGCCGCGCTCTTTTGAGCACGGCTCTTTTTACACTTTTTTCAGCCTGAAAGGGCTTATCATTAAAATGGAAAGTGTCAACATGATAAAGAGAAATAATGGCGAAGGCCAATATGGAACTGCGAGAAAGCATAAAGTGGCCAGACAGCCGGCAGCCGTTATCGGCAAGCCTGTAAAATAGCCATTATTTTCACAGATGTTAAAACGGGCCAGCCGCAAAGCTCCACATCCGATATATAGAGCAGTTAAGAAGGCTCCTGGTGCCCCAAAATCATAAAGGACGCCTATGTATAGGAGCAGTGCAGGAGCAACACCAAAAGAAATAATATCACTCATGGAATCCAGCTGTTTTCCTAAATCCGATTCAATATTCATTTTTCTTGCTGCCATCCCATCAAAACGGTCAGCAAGAGCTGCGATAAAGATCAGCAGCACACTCAATTTCAAATTATCATTAATAGAAAATAAAATAGCAAAGCACCCTAAGAACAGGTTAGACAGAGTTAAGATATTGGCTGTCTGTGCCTTTAGCTTCTTAATGGTTAAGTCAAGAACATCCTGTAAAAACATGTCAAACACTCCTTGCACCTGGGAATCACAGCTTGCAGACTATAAGAAGTTTTTTCTTATGGGCAATGTGTTAAAATTTACTGATAATTGGGAATTATATGGAAGGGAAAATAATATGTAAACCACAGTATTTCAAGAAAGCCAAAAATAAAAAAAGCGTCAAATCTGAGGAAGTCTATGGCAAACTTAGTTTTATATGTTATATAATAATATTTTATTCTATGCTTTTTATGCCTGTTCGTAAAGAACATATTTTTTAGGGGGCATGTCATTTGTTAAAACCTGTATATCGCCTGCTGATTGAATTGACAAATGGAAGATGGTCATCCGGGATGCTGCAGAAATTTGCTAAATCAAATTTGAGCAGGCGGGTCATTCCATCTTTTACAAGGATTTATAATATAAATGAGAGTGAAATGGAAAAAAAACTCCATGAATATCCAACACTTCATGAGTTTTTCATTAGAAGGCTAAAAGAAGGTGCAAGAGTAACAGATGTGAGCCCTGACTCGGCAGTAAGCCCGGTAGATGCGGTAATCGAAGATGTTGGGAGCATCCGTGAGGATCGTATGATTACAGTAAAAGGAAAAAACTATTCAATCTCTGAGATGCTGGGTGAAAATAAAGCAGGAAAATATGCGGGCGGCACTTATATGATCTTTTATTTAAGTCCGAGCCATTATCATAGGATACACAGCCCTGTCACTGGAAAGGTAGCAGATCAATGGATTCTTGGGCTGAAGTCTTTTCCGGTCAACAAATGGGGATTAAAATATGGAAGAGACACACTTTCCAAAAATTATCGGAGCATAACTGAAGTGAGGCATGGAGATGCAGCAATCGCGATTGTGAAGGTTGGTGCTATGTTTGTAAATTCCATTGAGCTTACTCATAAAGGGGATCAGCTTGAAAAAGGAAAGGAAATGGCCTATTTTACCTTCGGCTCTACTGTCATTCTCCTGTTTGAGCAAGGTAAATTCGAACTTGAAAAGTCAATCAGGACTCCTGCTCACATTAAAGTAGGGGAGCGGATTGGAACTCTAATGTGAATGTATGGTCCAGTTATTTCGGTTTATAAGGAATACGGAGAATAAAAAAAGCCCTATTTAGGGCTTGTCCATTTTTAAGAAGTTACTTTTATTCTGTTTGATAGTGAGCGACGGTGGATTTCTGTTTCGATTAAACGAATGAAGTCTTTGCTAAGCTGCAGTTCCTTTGCTTTATAATATGATTCGATTAGTAAATCATCTGACAGTTTACGCATTCCTGTCCCACCTCCAGGTACTTGATATTTAAGTTCTAAAAGAATTATTTTATACATATAATGTAAGATTTTATGTTGTACCCCTACTCTAGCAAAATTAAACGATTAGAACAACTGTTCTCTTATCCACAGGAAACCGTGGATAACCTGTGATTATTTTGTTTATAAAAAGGGAAAAAGTATAAAAATCATATTGGATTATGTGCATAAAGTTATCCACAGGGTGGAAGAGCAGTAGCTTTTTGTCGAAAAATTTTTATTTTAAGCATAAAATACGCCTATTCCATGGAAATTTACTGAGTTTTGAGTGTCTTACCCCATTTTGTGGAATCGTATAAAATAGAACAGCTGGATTGTATCCTCCAGTTTTTATTTTGAAAGAGCGGATGAAATTGGGTATGATGAAATCGGTGTTTTTTATCGTGGGAACACTTCTGAAGCTGGTTATTAATAAAGCCCGTGAGGTATTTGATAGCTGAGAATAAATATTGCTGGACCATATGAATAAATGATTGAGGTGTAAATATAGTGTTAAAGCATTTTTTGCCTGATCAGCATGTTAAAAGTATATTTGAAATTACTCCCCACAGTTTACAGGAAAAGGGAGTTAAAGGCATTATCACGGACCTGGATAATACATTAGTCGAATGGGACAGGCCAAATGCAACGCCGAAGCTGATTAGCTGGTTTGAAGAAATGAAGCAAAGCAACATCAAGGTTACCATTGTGTCAAATAATAATGAAAATCGGGTAAAGGCTTTTTCCGACCCCCTTAAAATTCCATTTATTTACCAGGCTAGAAAGCCAATGGGCAGGGCCTTCCGAAGAGCTCTATCAGAGATGGGGCTGAGAAAAGAAGAAACAGTTGTGATTGGTGATCAATTGCTGACTGACGTCCTGGGGGGAAACAGAAGCGGCTTCCATACTATTTTGGTCGTGCCTGTTGCTCAAACTGACGGATTTTTTACAAAATTTAACCGGCTGGTGGAAAGACGAATATTAAATTGGTTCAGAAAAAAGGGAATGATTCAGTGGGAGGATTAAAAAGTGAGTGAAGAGCAATTTGTTTGCATAGGCTGTGGAGTAAAAGTTCAAACAGAAAATCCTGAGGAGCTGGGCTATGCTCCTCAATCAGCTCTGCAGAAGGAAACGATTATTTGCCAGCGCTGTTTTAGGCTGAAACATTATAATGAAGTTCAGGATGTAAGCTTGACTGATGATGATTTTCTTAAGATCCTGAATGAAATTGGACAAAGTGATGCACTTATCGTGAAAATTGTGGACATCTTTGATTTTAACGGGAGCTGGCTTCCGGGGCTTCATCGTTTTGTAGGCAGCAATAAAATTCTGCTTGTCGGGAACAAAGTTGACCTTCTTCCAAAGTCGGTGAAAACAAACAAGCTGATTAACTGGATGAAGCAGGAATCCAAACAGCTGGGATTGAAACCGGAAGAAGTCTATCTGGCAAGTGCTGCGAAAGGGTATTCCATTAACGAGATAGCAGCAGCTATCGACCATTACCGGGAAGGAAAAGACGTGTATGTAGTAGGGTGTACGAATGTAGGTAAATCCACATTCATCAATCGTATATTAAAGGAAGTAACAGGTGAAGGCGATGTCATAACAACTTCCCACTTCCCTGGCACAACTCTTGATATTATCGAAATACCTTTATCTGACGGAAAAGCCTTAGTAGATACTCCAGGTATAATAAACCATCATCAAATGGCCCATTATGTAGATAAAAGGGATTTAAAGGTTATAACACCTAAAAAGGAGATAAAGCCTAAGGTTTACCAGCTGAATGAAGAGCAGACTCTATTCTTTGGCGGACTGGCAAGATTTGATTACATTGCCGGGGGACGACGTTCATTTGTTTGCCATTTCTCCAATGAACTAACTATTCACCGCACTAAAACAGAAAAGGCGGATGAGCTGTATCGGAATCATGCGGGAGAGATGCTCACACCTCCAAGGGAAGAACAGATGGAAACCTTCCCAGAGCTTGTGAAACATGAATTCACAATAAAAGAACCAAAAACAGATATAGTATTTTCAGGGCTTGGATGGATTACTGTAAATGAAGGCGGAGCCAAAGTAGCTGCTTATGTTCCTAAAGGTGTCCATGCTATGATAAGGAAGTCTTTAATTTAGGCTGCGAACCTGCAGCTGCTTACGCTTTTCAAAAGGGGTGAGGAATTTTGAAAAAGCTGTTTGGGGTGATTGGAGATCCGATTTCCCATTCAATGTCCCCAGCTATGCATAATGATTTATTTAACGCTTACAGTCTTGATGCTCATTATCATCCATTCCATATATCCAGGAAAAATCTTTCTGATGCTATTAAAGGGTTCAGGGCAATGGGTATTGCGGGCTTTAATGTTACAGTACCGCATAAGGAGGCTATTATCCCTCTAATAGATGAACTGGATCCCCTGGCAGAGGCTATTGGAGCAGTTAATACAGTGGTCAATCATGCTGGAAAGCTAATAGGCTTTAATACGGATGGGAGCGGGTATGTAAAGGGCCTTCTGAATCAAAAACAATCAATTAAAGACAAAAAAGTGCTCATAGTGGGGGCAGGCGGAGCTGCGAGAGCCATTTATTTTACAATTGCCAAAGAAGGTCCTGAGCTTCTGGATATTTGCAATCGGACTCCACTAAGGGCCGAACATATTATTAATGATTGCCCCTTTCAGGTTCCTGCGCGGGTGCTGAACAGAATGGACGCAGAGGAAAGCCTGGGGACATACGATCTTATTGTTCAGACTACATCGATAGGGATGCATCCTGAAATTGGCCAAAGCCCGCTTTCAGTACATAAGCTAAAGCCGGAAGCCTTTGTCAGTGATATCATATACAATCCGCTTGAAACAAGGCTTCTGGTGGAAGCTGCTGCAAAGGGTGCGGGAATTCAGAATGGTATTGACATGTTTGTATATCAGGGAGCACTTGCTTTTGAGATGTGGACTGGCATTGAACCTGAAATTGAAAGAATGAGACATAAAGTTTTAAATCAACTGGGAGGTTTATCATGCTAACAGGAAAGCAAAAACGTTTTTTACGATCAAAAGCCCATCATTTAAACCCGATTTTCCAAGTGGGAAAGGGCGGAGTAAATGAAAATATGATTAAGCAAGTAGGAGAAGCGCTGGAATCCCGTGAATTATTAAAGGTTTCAATCCTTCAAAACTGTGAAGAAGACAGGGATACGGTGGCGCAGAGCTGTCAAAAGGCGCAAAGGCTGATGTTGTACAAATCATCGGAAATATAATTGTTTTATATAAAGAATCGAAAGAAAACAAACAAATCGACTTGCCGTAAGTTTCTTAATTGTAAAACTGGATGTATGGAGGAGTGTAAATGGAAAAAGTAGGCATACTCGGAGGGACCTTTAATCCGCCTCATTTAGGCCATCTCATCATCGCGAATGAGGTCATGTCTTCCCATGGTTTGGATGAAGTCTGGTTTATGCCGAACCAGGAACCTCCCCATAAAAAAAGGTCTGATAATGTCAGCAGCAGCGATCGTACGGAAATGCTGAAACTGGCATTGCAGAGTCAACCCGGTTTTAAATTGGAATTGATTGAGCTGGAGCGCGAAGGTCCTTCATTTACCTACGATACAATCAGGATTTTGAAGGAAAACTATCCTCAAACGCAATTTTATTTTATTATTGGTGCTGACATGGTTGAGTATCTGCCCAAGTGGCATAACATTGACAAACTTCTTGAATTGATTACCTTTATAGGAGTGAGGCGGCCATCTTACAATTTGCAGACTCCGTATCCGATTCTTTATGCTGACGTGCCGGAAATGGGGATATCCTCCAGTATGATCAGAAGCCGTGTAAAGAAAGGCGGAACTATTCGCTATCTGGTACCGGATGCTATAAGGAGTTATATAAAGGAGAATCATTTATATGAATCGTGAACAGGCTCTTGCAATCGTAAAGGAACAGCTGACTGAACATCGCTACCTTCATACAGTAGGAGTGATGGAAACAGCCATCAGCCTCGCAGCGGAATATGGTGCTGATATAAAAAAAGCGGAACTGGCGGCCATTTTTCATGATTATGCTAAGTTCCGTCCTAAGGAAGAAATGAGGGAAATTATCATTAAGGAAGGAATGCCAAGTGAGCTTCTGGAGTACAATAGTGAACTTTGGCATGCTCCTGTCGGTGCTTTTCTGACTGAGAAAGAAGTGGGAATTAATGATAAAGAGGTCTTAGATGCTATACGATACCATACTTCCGGCAGGCCGGGAATGGCACTTCTTGAAAAGATCATTTATCTAGCGGATTATATTGAACCTGGAAGGCGTTTTCCGGGTGTTGATGAAGTTCGTGATTTAGCGCAGACGAATCTGGACAAGGCCTTAATCAAGGCTGTCCAAAATACCGTCATGTTTTTAATGAAAAAAGGGCAGCCGGTTTTTCCAGCGTCCTTCCAAACTTATAATGACCTTGTAATGAATAAGGAGGATTGATTAAATGAATGAAAATACATTGCTGGTGACGGCAGTTAAAGCAGCGGATGATAAACGGGCTGAAGATATAACGGTACTTAATATGAAAGGCATTTCCCTGATTTCAGATTACTTTGTAATTTGCCACGGCAACTCTGATAAACAAGTGCAGGCCATAGCTCGTGAAATGAAAGAAAAATCTGAAGAACATGGGTTTACTGTAAAAAGAATGGAAGGTTTTGATGAAGCAAGGTGGATTTTAGTTGATATGGGTGATATAGTTGCTCATATTTTCCATAAGGATGAAAGAAGCTACTATAATCTGGAAAGACTTTGGGGCGATGCGCCGGTCGAGAACGTTCAAGGCATGCTTAACCAATGAGCTACGGAAAGTTCGCTTATCTTTATGACAGGCTGATGGAAGATGTCCCTTATGACAGCTGGATTAAATTGGTCAATGAAAAGCATGCGGAATTTAATGTACCCGGAAAAAAACTGCTGGACCTTGCCTGCGGCACCGGGCAGCTTTCCATAAGGCTAAGTAAACAGGGGTATGAGGTTACTGGTGTGGACTTATCAGAGGATATGCTGGCTGTAGCACAGACAAAGGCAGAACAGAACGGTGTTCAAATCCCCTTTTACCTGCAGAACATGGCAGAGCTTGAAGGGTTCAATGAATTTGATATTATTGGCATCTTTTGTGATTCTTTGAATTATCTGGAGACAGAACCAGAAGTAAAAGACACCTTCAAGCGGGTCCACAGTCATTTGAGAAGTGATGGTCTTTTTATTTTTGATGTCCACTCCATTTATAAAATCATGCAGATATTCATGAACCAGACATTTGCTGAAAATGATGAGGAAATTTCATATATCTGGCACAGCTATCAGGGTGAATATCCTAATTCTGTGGAGCATGATCTTTCATTTTTTGTCCTGGAAGAAGAAACTGGAAAGTATGACCGCTATGACGAGCTTCACTTCCAGCGCACTTATCCTATTGATCAATATGAAAGCTGGCTTAGGGAATGCGGATTTGAACTGCTTGAGATTTCAGCAGATTTTGAAGAGGGCCCTCCAGGCAGTCAGGCTGAACGAATCATTTTTATTGCAAAGAAAAGGAACTAATATATAAAACAGCCGGATTGACTGAAGCAATCCGGCTGTTTTTTTAGAAATAAGAAGGATTATTTCCATTAGCATCGAATAGCTAATGGAGAGAGTACTGTTTTTTTACCTCAACAAGGTCTTCGTCATACTTGGAATGTGTTGCCTGGAATAAGTGCTCAAATATTGTACCAAGCTCGCTTTCAAGAATTTTTATTCCCTCTCCTGTAATTCCTCCTTTTACACATACCTTCTCCTGTAATGTCGGCAATGTATAAAAACCCTTTTTCAGTAAATCCCCAAGTCCGATCAGCATCTCTCCTGCAAGCTTTGTAGCTGTCTCTTTATCAATCTCCGTTTCTGCAACTGCCGCATTGATGAACCGCTGCGTCAAATAGCTGAAAAAGGCAGGTCCGCAGCTGACAATATCCGACGAAACCCGGGTTATGTTTTCCTCGATAAAGACAGGCGTGGAGATGCTTTCAAAAAGCTTATTAAGTATCCCTTTCCATTGCTCGCTGCACTGTTCACCAAATGATAATAGCGAAACCCCTGATAAGGCCCGATTTGTTATGCTTGGAATCGCCCTGGCTGCTGAACAAGGCAGTATAGATTCAAGCTGTTTTACACTAATAGGGCTGGTGATTGAAACTACACATTTATCTTTTGACAGGAACGGCAAAATATCCTGAACGACATTATACACATCATGAGGCTTTACACAAATAAAGATAAGCGAAGATCGATGTGCAGCCTCTTCTGCATTCTTTACAACAGTAATATCCTGATGAGTTTCCTTTATTTCCATCGCTTTTGCCGCTGTCCGATTGGTAATCGTCATGGAGGATGGGGAAACGGTTCCTCCATCGAGGAAAGCCTCGGTCAGTATCCTCCCCATGTTACCTGTGCCAATAATTCCGATTTTCATTGCATCATCCCTCCTTTAAAAGCAAGCTCTCTCATATAACGATATGTATCAAAAAAACATTTATTCCAAAAAGAAAGGATCGATCCTTAATGCCTGAATGGATAAAAACACATAAAACTTACTTAGCAGGAGCCGCCATTGCACTGGCTGCATTCGTCTATTATTTCTTCATGCCTGTTCAAGAGAATAAAGTATTTCATGAGATTGAACAGCCAGTTCCATTAAATGAAATTGAAGGTGGTGATAAAGAATTAGAAATAGTAGGTGATGGACCGGCTGGACAGAAGCCACAGCCAATGAAGGCAGATATTAAAGGTGCTGTACAAAAGCCGGGAGTGTACGAAGCGGCTGAAGGTGACAGGGTGATCGACCTGCTGGAAAAAGCAGGCGGACTGACGGATAAAGCAGATGGAGCTAAAATCAATTTTGCCCTCAATATTACGGATGAAATGGTCATATATGTTCCGGAAAAGGGAGAAGTTCTCGAGGAGGCCGCAGCGGGTGGAAATTTCGAGGAGAGGGGACAGCAAGATAACGGAAAGATAAATTTAAACCAAGCTGATGAATCGGAATTGCAGACATTGCCTGGAATCGGGCCGTCCAAGGCCGCAGCCATAATTGAATACCGCGAGACAAACGGATCCTTTAAGGATATTGCGGACTTGAAATTAATATCAGGGATAGGAGAGAAAACCTATGAAAAACTCAAAGAACAAATTAGTGTAAAATAATTTCATTCCATTGACCTTAACGAGCATGAGGCTTACACTTATTGAGAGAAAAAGCTATGTTTTTGAACTCTGGGCACATACGCCTGCGGAAAAGACGGAAGGGGAGAGACTGCAAAAATGGATCGGATTTCCTGGAACCAATATTTTATGGCACAAAGTCATTTGCTTGCTTTGAGGAGCACTTGTACAAGGCTTGCTGTTGGGGCAACTATTGTAAGGGATAAGAGGATCATTGCCGGCGGCTATAATGGATCGATTGCCGGCGGTGAACATTGTATTGATGAAGGCTGCTATGTTATTGATAACCATTGTGTCAGAACCATTCATGCGGAAATGAATGCAATTTTACAGTGTGCAAAATTCGGGGTGCCTACAAGTGATGCAGAATTATATGTAACCCATTTTCCATGCCTCCAATGCTGCAAAGCGATTATACAGGCAGGCATTAAAACAGTATATTACGCACAGGACTATAAAAATCACCCTTATGGAATTGAACTCTTTGAGAAGGCTGGAGTGAAAACTGTGCAGGTAATAGCAGAAAAAGTGTCCTTTGATGACAGCAAACAAGAAAAACGTGATTTTATAGAAGAATTAATAAATGAGCTAGAAAAAAGCGGAAAAGATCGTGACTTGGTAAAAAGCTATAAAGAAACAAAGGACAAGCTTTTTCAGAATTAACCCATTGAGGAGTAACACCTGAAATGATAAGGCCTTACTCCTCTCCACAAAACTAAAGGAGCAGATGTTATGAAAGGCGGATGGATCTATGCAGCTGCTGCCTCACTGCTGGGAAATTTGACATTTTTTTTTCATCCGGCTATTGCTATTGTTTTTTTTCTTCTGACTTTTTTCCTCCTAAAAAGAAATATTTTATCGTTCAAAAACGCAGCCATCCTGTTAATGATTTTCCTTGCCTTCATCATGCGAAGTGAATTTGCATCCGAACACAACAGGACAAGCCTTGAAGGAAATGAGCGTGATTTCGAAATAACAATGAAAGAATCTGCAAGGATAGATGGAGACCTTCTTTCAGTCTTAATTGAATTAGCCGATAAAAAAGAAAAGCTGGCAGCAAGGTATAAAATTAAATCGGAAACAGAAAAAAAGTTCCTTGCAGACCATCTGGGAACAGGGATGACATGCCGGGTAAAAGGCACCTTAAAGACTCCTTCAACCTCCACCAATCCTAATTCCTTCAGCTATCAGGAATATCTAAACCACAACAGCATCTTTTGGATCCTCGAATTGGAACAGTTAAACCTCTCTGATTGCAGTTACCGTAAAAACAGCCCCACATTAACCATTTTAAAAATAAGAGAGACGGGAATTCATTATATCCTGGACCATTTCCCTGAACAGACAGCTCCACTTGCTATTGCTCTTGTTTTCGGCAATCGTGATTTTATTGAGCAGAATACCATTGCTTCTTATCAGAAAATTGGAATTATCCATTTGCTTGCGATATCCGGCCTTCATGTAGGAATGCTTGCCGGGATGTTCTTTCTTGCTGGTATACGTGCCGGAATCACCAGAGAAAAAATGACCAGCATCTTATTATTGGTTTTGCCTTTATATGCAATCCTGACAGGAGCAGCACCATCTGTTCTGCGGGCTGTGTTTATGATGCTTCTTGTTTTGCTGGCAAAGAAGCTGAAATTCCCTGTTCAATTAGCTGATGTTATCTCTATTGTGTTTATTGGCTACCTTTTTATCTCTCCTTATATCATCTATAATGCCGGGTTTCAGCTTTCGTTTACTGTCGCCTTATCGCTTATTCTCTCAGCACCCATCATCCTCAGAAGATTTTCTGAATCATACGCTGCTATCCTGACAGTTTCTTTTGTTTGCCAGATGGCTGCCATTCCGATCCTTCTGTGGCATTTTTATGAGGTATCGATTATTTCCATAATTGCCAATCTTATTTTTGTGCCTTTATATTCTTCCATAATCCTTCCGGTGGTGTTGATTCTTTTCATTCTTGATTTATTATCAGGGGGGAAAGCTGATTTCTTGCTCAATGTATTTGAAAACCTCATCAGTTTTCTAAATTGGATTGCTGAAGTGCTTTCGGCCATTCCTAACTCGACCCTTGTCCTTGGCAGGCCATCCCTGATTATGCTGATTGTATATCTGCTGCTGATACCCGCATTCTTTGCCGGCTGGGAGAGGTCAAAAAATAAAAAGGTTCTAATCAAAAGCGGTGTGCTCCCAATCCTTGCAATATTAATTCATTACTTATCGAATGTATTTACTCCTGCCGGTGAAATTACATTTATTGATGTTGGGCAGGGTGACAGTATTCTGATAAAGCTTCCATATGGAAGAGGGAATTATTTGATAGATGCAGGAGGGACGCTTACGTTTGACACTGAGGATTGGAGGATGAGAAGCGATCCTTATGAAACTGGAAAGGACACGGTAGTGCCTTTTCTGAAAAGCAAAGGGATAAGTAAAATAGATAAGTTTTTTTTGACTCACGGGGATATGGATCACATTGGAGGAGCATCAGCTGTGATTAGGGAAATGAGGGTAAAGTCTGTTGTTTTTTCACAGGGAGCGGAACTCTCAGAGGAGGAGAAGGATTTGATTGTTCAGGCTAAATTAAAAAAATGCAATATTGTATTCACTAAATCTGGAGAAAACTGGTCAAAAGGGGATTCCGCATTTCAAGTTTTGTCTCCATTTGGAGATCAGACGGAGGACGTGTATACAGGGAAAAATGATAGCTCGATTGTCCTTTTTGCCAAAGTGGGTGGCCTCAACTGGCTGTTTACCGGAGATTTGGAGGAAACGGGGGAAAGTCAGCTTATAAGATCTTATTCCAATTTAAAAATTGATGTTTTAAAAATTGCACATCATGGAAGCAAAACCTCCACAACAGATTCATTTCTGGCTGCTGTTAAGCCGAGGATTGCCGTTATTTCTGCAGGCAGAAACAACAGGTATGGGCATCCACATAATGATGTAATGGACAGGCTTAAAGACTTTAATGTGCATGTTCTGAGAACCGATGAGCAAGGGGCGGTTACCTACTTTTTTAAAGGGAATTCAGGAACCTTTTCCGTTCAGCTTCCATAGTATATGTTAGAAATGCTTCAGCTTCCTTACTATACTCTCAATGCCTATCACTTACAGCTACAAAAAAAGAGACTGCTGAGGCAGCCTCGGTGTGTCAGAAGTATTGAGACACTATTACTTACTGTATGTAGCCATTAAGCTCCTAAAAATTTAATGACTGTTGCAATAACAAATAACGTTGCGAAGAAACCGAATGATACGATGAATCCTACTCCAGAGTCGATGGCATCATTACGTTTGCTTTGGACGTTCTTTTCAAATTCGTTCACAGTCTACCCCTCCTATTTCCTATATAGTATAAGTCATTCAAATAAAAAAATCTAGAGTTCCCCTGCCCTTTTCCTGCAATAGCAGGAGTTGTCACAAATATGCCGGCACATCAAGGGGAAAATAATAGAACAAAGGTGCACCGCAGCTTCCTGAGTATCCCGGGCCTCAGGCGGCAGCGTTCTATATAGATTGGAAATTGGCGTTCTTACGGGCGCCAATTTCTTATGTCTTGTCAAATTGCCGCTGCTTCTTTAGGATATAAAGTGAAACTTCAATCAGTGGGGGGTTATCCCCCACTGATTGTTAGCTGAACCAATCGGGCCTTTACGGTCAGTTTCCCCCCACTTATCCCTCTTTGCTTACTATGAGTCTTGAAGAGGGGGGCTTACTGCCCGTTAGACTGCGATAAAGTGAATACAATGTAAGGCGAACGGAGAGAAATAAATTGGTTTTTGATATTTGGAAGCAGATAAAAGCGAAAAGTTTTGCTCCTATTTATTTATTATATGGAACAGAACCCTATCTTATAAACGAAACGAAGCAGCTTCTAATCAACAATGTGCTAAGCGAAGATGAAGCTGATTTTAATTTATCCTCTTATGACCTTGAGGAAACCCCAATCGATACAGCACTTGAAGATGCGGAGACATTTCCGTTTATGGGGGAAAGAAGACTGATCTTTTTACATAACCCAGTATTTTTAACATCTGAAAAATCGAAAGCTAAGCAGGAGCATAACCTGTCTAAGCTGGAAGCCTATATTAAAGCGCCTGCCCCGTATTCAGTGGTGGTATTCTCCTCAACTGCAGAAAAGCTGGATGACCGGAAAAAAATAACTAAACAATTGAAAAAAACGGCTGCAGTCCTTGAAGCAAAGAAACTAAATGAAGGTGAATTGAAAGCCTGGATCAGGGAACGGGCAGCACTTAACGGCGTGCAGATTGATGAATCGGCAGTTGAGCTAATATTGACATTGGCAGGCACCAACCTATTTATCTTGACAAACGAAATCGATAAATTAGCTTTATATGCGAATGACACGAAGCGAATCGATGAACAAATGGCAGAGAAAATGGTATCAAGGTCATTGGAGCAAAACATTTTTTCCCTTGTAGACAAGGTTGTTCACCGCAAAATAGAAGAAGCCCTGAGAATTTATTATGATTTATTAAAGCAAAATGAAGAACCAATTAAGATTTTATCTGTTATTACTGGGCAGTTCAGATTAATTTATCAGGTGAAGGAGCTTGCAAGGAGAGGCTACGGCCAGCAGCAGATTGCCGGCTATTTGAAAATTCATCCTTTCCGGGTGAAACTGGCGGCTGGACATGCGCAGCTTTTTGCAGACGAAGAACTTGCAGCGATCATAAGCTTGCTTGCTGATGCAGATTACCAAATGAAAACTGGAGGCATGAATAAAACCATGCTGATTGAAATGTTCCTGTTTCGTCTGCAAAGTCAGGCTCTTAGAAAAAATCCTTAAGAGATAGGTTTTTTCCGCCTCTGACACCTTGAGGGCTGTGACAAAATTATGAAATCTGATTACATAAAAAAGCGGTCCAATTGGACCGCTTTTTTATGTAAAATAAAAGGCTATCCCTTAAGATAGCCGATATCTTCAAACATTAAGCGTTTAAAGAGTTCATTTTTTTCATTAAACGAGACTTTTTACGGGCAGCAGCATTTTTGTGGATAAGACCTTTTGCAGCTGCTTTGTCTAGTTTACGAGCAGCATCAGCGAAAGATGCAGTTGCAGCAGCAGAATCGTTGTTTACGACCGCAGCATCAACTTTCTTAACAGCTGTACGCATTGCTGATTTAACTGTAGCGTTATGAGCGTTGCGAGCTTCGCTAGTTTTAACACGCTTAATAGCAGATTTAATGTTTGGCATTCCATTCACCTCCTGAAAAAGCATCGAGATTCTATAACTCGACATTCACATTCATTAACAATAATTAAGAACAAGTGATATTTTATCAAACACGGGGGCATAATGCAATACTCTGTAATCAAAATTACTGACACCCATTATTAGGGAAGTTAATTCTTATTCTGCATGTTTTTGGACTTAAAAGGCAATGATAGAATATATCCGAATTTTAGTATATTGTGTGGTATTTTCCAATAACCTAAAAAGCTGAGAATGTGAGGGATAAGTTATGAAGGAATCAATAGATTTAAGCCAGTACTCAGTCCGAACGGACCTTGCCATTGAAGCCAGGGAAATGGTTATTTCTGACAGGCAGAAAGACAATATTCATCAGCAGGAGAATCTTTCCCAAATAAAAGGCGTAATAATTAAAGAAAAAGAAGAAAATGATATAAAAATTTCTTTTGTTGAAGTAACAAAAGAAGGTGCAGAGGCATTGGGGAAAAAAGAGGGAAAATATCTGACCCTTGAAGTGACGGGCATACGCCAGCAGGATACGGAGCTGCAGCACAAAGTGGAGTCTGTATTTGCAAGTGAATTCTCCCAATTTATAAAACAGCTGGGAATCAATGAAGATGCATCCTGTTTAATTGTCGGCCTGGGAAATTGGAATGTGACTCCCGATGCACTTGGTCCGCAAGTTTGCGAAAATTTGCTTATCACAAGACATCTCTATCAGCTGCAGCCTGAAAGCGTTGAAGAAGGCTATCGGCCAGTAAGTGCTATTTCTCCGGGAGTAATGGGCCTGACAGGGATAGAAACAAGTGACATTATTTATGGCATTGTTGAAAAAACAAAGCCCGATTTTGTCATTGCAATCGATGCACTTGCTTCCCGATCAATTGAAAGAGTCAATTCTACTATTCAAATTTCGGATACAGGGATTCACCCTGGTTCTGGTGTCGGGAATAAACGAAAAGAAATCAGCAAAGAGACTTTAGGGATACCTGTCATAGCGATTGGCATCCCAACGGTTGTCGATGCCGTATCCATCACAAGCGATACAATTGATTACATCCTGAAGCATTTCGGGAAGGAAATGAAAGAAGGCGGCCGTCCATCACGTGCTCTTGCTCCTGCAGGAATGACTTTTGGAGAGAAAAGAAAGCTTACAGATGATGATCTGCCGGAGGAACATCATAGAAAAACCTTTCTTGGCATGATTGGAACCTTGCCTGAAGAGGAGAAGCGGAAGCTTATTTATGAAGTTCTGTCTCCTTTGGGCCACAACCTTATGGTGACTCCAAAGGAAGTGGATGTATTTATTGAAGATATGTCCAATTTACTTGCTAACGGTTTGAACGCAGCACTTCATCAAAAAGTGAATCAGGATAATGCCGGTTTTTATACCAGATAGGAAATAACTGTTCTATCTTCTCTAGCAAAGTCATAACATTTACTAGACTAGCAAGGAGAGGTGGAGCAATGAAACCTTTTAAATCGAACGGACTTGTAGTAACCATTCAAGGGACAAGCTTACTGAAAGCCATAGGCGGATTTTTGCTTTTTCTATTTATGATATTTTCAATAAGCGGAGCATTAACTTCATTAAAGCCGGAATACAGAATCAGCTCCTCTTCAGTTAATTCTGCTGCGAACAGCCTTACAGGAGAAATGCTTTACCATTTTCTCGGATGGGAAAACCACGCATTTCTCCAGGGGGTTTCTGAAAACAGTTCTCCCCCGGGATTTGCCAATTTGGTTTTTAAGCTATCCACAAATGTCAATTTGGATGATCCCAGAAGCCTTCTGGGAAGGGAGCTTCCATTTTTCTCTATTTATGACAGTAAAATCCTTGTTGCTGGTGAAGGAACGGATTATACAAACATGCCTGTGGAATCTTCTCCTCCTATCGAAGTGCTGATGGCAGAACAGGAGGCAGCCCTGCAAAACACCGAAGGACTTGAGCCGGATGGTGATACGAAACAGTCCAAAACACCGCCGATGTCTACGGGTGATAAAAAACCAGTCTATGTTTATTTTTCTCATAATACGGAATCCTATCTTCCTTATCTGAAGGGTGTAACCAATCCTGATGCAGCCTTTCATTCCAAAATTAACGTTACTAAGATTGGTGATAAGCTTAAGGAAGAGATGGAAAGCAAAGGAATAGGGACCTTTGTTGACAAAACGGATATCCAGGGGAATTTAAGCAAAAAAGGATTAACGTATGGACGTTCCTATCAGGAATCCAGAGAAGTTGTCCAGGCTGCAATTACGTCAAACCGGGATTTGTCTTACTTAATCGATATTCACCGTGATTCAAAAAGAAAAAAAGACACAACGAAAGAAATAAACGGAGAGTCTTATGCCAAACTAGCTTTCATTATTGGTGGAAATAACCCGAATTACGAAGAGAACTTAAAATTTGCGAAAGAGCTGCATGATAGGTTGAACGTTAAGTACAAAGGGTTAAGCAGGGGAATCATGAAAAAAGAAGGCGCTGGGACAAATGGAAACTTCAATCAGGATTTATCGGGAAATGCTATCCTCATTGAATTTGGCGGAGTTGATAATACGTTTGAAGAATTAAACCGTTCGGCTGAAGCACTCGCAGAAGTGTTCAGTGAATATTATTGGCAGGCCGAGGAAGTGAATTCACCAGCTGACGGTGAATCAGAAAAGAAATAGTATTAGGATGATGCGGAATGAAAATATTTATGCTAAAAGCTCTTTTTCTGGCAGCGTTTATGTTTGTCTCAGTATTATTTGGAATGCAGCAGGCAAATGATGGAATCCACAGAATGAAGGGTTTCCATGACGAAGATTTCAAAAGTGCCTTAACCTTAAATGAAACCAATGAAGGTGAAGTGCAGGCTTCTGTCCTGGGTAATGATGTGTCCAGCCATGATCTTCAGCAGAAAAAAGAAAAGCTTGAAGAAATGAAGGCATATAATTTCTTTTCATCTGTGGGAAAAGGCATCTCCGAAGGCTTATCAGAGCTGACAGAAAAAACGGTCGCATTGATCACAGACTTAATAACCGGAAAATAGGCTGCTCATGAAGCAGTCTTATTTTTTTTTGAACAGTTAGAGACGTAAAGCTTAGCATTGAATCTTCACATACGTACTGATATAATCAAAAATAGTGTATAAACTAAAAGGACTATTTTAAATTGACCACACTTGGCTCCAGGCGCCTGTATTAAGGCGCTTGCGCTTTTCTTATAGTAGGAGTTGAATTATAAATAATGAACAGAGAAGAAAGACTTAAAAGGCAAGAGAAAATTAGGAATTTTTCCATTATCGCCCACATAGACCATGGCAAGTCGACTTTGGCGGACAGAATCCTTGAAAAAACCAATGCGCTGACATCGCGCGAAATGAAGGATCAGCTCCTTGATTCAATGGACCTCGAAAGAGAGCGCGGCATCACGATCAAGCTTAATTCCGTTCAGCTAAAATATAAAGCTAAAGATGGAGAGATATACACTTTTCATTTAATAGATACCCCGGGACACGTCGATTTTACATATGAAGTATCCCGAAGTCTGGCAGCCTGTGAAGGCGCAATCCTGGTTGTAGATGCGGCTCAGGGTATTGAAGCACAGACTCTTGCAAATGTTTATCTGGCTTTGGATAATGATCTTGAGATTCTTCCGATCATCAATAAAATTGACCTTCCAAGTGCAGATCCGGAACGGGTGCGCAATGAGATCGAAGAAGTCATCGGCCTGGATGCTTCTGAAGCGGTACTTGCTTCAGCAAAAGCAGGGATCGGCATTGAAGAAATCCTTGAACAGGTCGTTGAAAAAGTGCCCGCTCCAGTAGGTGATCCTGAAGCCCCTTTAAAGGCGCTTATATTTGACTCCCTTTATGATGCCTACCGCGGTGTAGTAGCCTACATCCGTGTGGTGGAAGGTACGGTTAAAGTAGGGGATAAAATTAAAATGATGGCAACTGGCAAAGAGTTTGAAGTTACTGAGGTTGGAGTGTTTACTCCTAAATCCACTCCATTGGCTGAATTGTCAGTTGGAGACGTCGGCTTTTTGACTGCTGCTATCAAAAATGTTGGCGATACACGTGTAGGTGATACCATCACGAGTGCGAAAAATGGTGCAGCCGAAGCTCTTCCTGGGTACAGAAAGATGAATCCGATGGTTTATTGCGGACTTTATCCAATAGACAGCGCCAAGTTCAATGATTTGCGTGAAGCGCTAGAAAAGCTGGAACTGAATGATTCTGCCCTGCAGTTTGAGCCTGAAACATCGCAAGCGCTTGGCTTTGGATTCCGCTGCGGTTTCCTTGGATTGCTTCACATGGAAATCATCCAGGAGCGCATTGAGCGCGAATTCAAAATTGATTTGATTACAACAGCACCAAGTGTTATTTATGATGTCATACTGACTGATGGCACAGAGGTTAAAGTGGATAATCCATCAAATATGCCTGATCCGCAAAAGATTGACCGTGTCGAAGAACCTTATGTAAAAGCTACAATGATGGCGCCGAATGATTATGTGGGAGCCATCATGGAACTTTGCCAGCAAAAACGCGGCATCTTTATTGATATGCAATACATGGATGAAACCAGAGTAAACATTATATATGAAATTCCTTTATCGGAAATTGTTTATGATTTCTTTGATCAGCTGAAATCCAATACAAAAGGATATGCTTCTTTTGATTATGAATTAATAGGGTACAAGCCATCAAAACTTGTTAAAATGGATATTCTGTTAAATGCAGAAAAGGTAGACGCATTGAGCTTTATCGTTCATAAGGATTTTGCTTATGAAAGAGGAAAAATAATCGTTGAGAAGTTAAAAGACCTAATTCCCCGTCAGCAGTTTGAGGTTCCTATTCAAGCGGCGATTGGCCAGAAAATTGTAGCCCGCTCAACCATTAAAGCCATTCGCAAAAATGTATTGGCGAAATGTTACGGCGGAGACATCTCCCGTAAGCGCAAATTATTGGAGAAGCAGAAAGAAGGTAAAAAGCGGATGAAACAGGTTGGTTCTGTTGAAGTTCCGCAGGAAGCCTTCATGGCAGTTTTGAAGATGGACGATAACAGCCCTAAAAAGTAAAATATTTGCTTTGTTTTAAGAGGTTAGATATGCTGTCATAATAATAACAGCACTAGCCTCTTTTTATTTAGGAATCCGCTGTTTATGAACGTTGATTGAATGATGAAAGTAGTGAAATAAATGATTAAAGCAGCTTATATACACATCCCATTTTGTGAACATATTTGTCATTACTGTGATTTTAATAAAGTATTCTTGAAGAACCAGCCAGTAGGAGAATATCTGGACTCTCTTGATAAAGAGATGAATCTTGCTTTGAAAGAAACACCTGCATCCCGTCTAGACTCCATCTTTGTCGGGGGCGGTACGCCAACTGCGCTTAACGAGAAACAGCTTGAACAGCTTTGCGGCACAATCAAACGGCAGCTTCCCTATGACTCTTTCACAGAATTTAGCTTCGAAGCTAACCCTGGAGATCTCTCTATAGAAAAACTTCAAATATTGCATGATGCTGGAGTCAACCGGCTTAGCTTTGGCGTTCAGACCTTCAACGATGAACTCTTAAAAAGAATAGGAAGGTCGCACAGAGCAAAAGACGTTTTTCAATCAATTGAAGCTGCAAAAAAAGTCGGTTTTGATAACATCAGCATCGATCTTATCTACAGTCTTCCGGGTCAGACACTTCAGGATTTTCAAGATACACTCGAAACATCATTCACCCTGGATATTGTCCATTATTCGGGCTATTCGCTGATCATTGAACCCAAAACGGTATTCTATAATCTGATGAGGAAAGGGAAGCTGCCTACTCCTGGAGAAGATGTGGAAGCTGAGATGTATGAATTATTAATGGAACAAATGGAGAAACACGGCTTTGCTCAATATGAAATCAGCAATTTTGCAAAACCAGGCTTTGAGAGCCGGCATAACATCACTTATTGGGATAATGAATGGTACTTTGGCTTTGGAGCCGGTGCACATGGCTATGTAAAAGGGCTTCGCCGTTCCAATCACGGACCCTTGAAAAAATATATGGAGCCTATTGAAAACGAACAGCTTCCGATCCTGGAAGAGCATAAAGTGACCTTGAGTGAACAGATGGAAGAGGAAATGTTTCTTGGACTGAGAAAAACGGAAGGTGTCTCAATAAGTCGCTTTAAAGAGAAATTTGGCAAAGATCCCCTTGATCTGTTTGAAGTCCAAATTAAACAGCATACTGAAAAAGAATTAATTATTGCAGGGGAAGAGCATATTAAATTGACAAAAAAAGGACGTTTTCTTGGAAATGAAGTATTCCAATCGTTTATAGGGTAATCTGGCATGGGTATAGCGTCGGGAAAAAAGAAAGCCAAATTATTGACACTGCACGTTTGATTTGATAATTTATTAGTAGAATTAGCACTCAGGAACAAAGAGTGCTAACAGAGGTGATACCTGTGTTAACAGATCGTCAATTATTAATTTTTCAAGTAATTGTTGATGATTTTATTCAAACTGCACAGCCTGTCGGATCGAGAACCTTGTCGAAAAAAGATAAAATTTCTTTTAGTTCCGCAACGATCAGAAATGAGATGGCTGATTTAGAGGAACTTGGGTTTATTGAAAAAACACACACCTCATCGGGGAGGATTCCATCTGAAAAGGGGTACCGCTACTACGTGGATCACCTTTTATCCCCGCAAAAATTAAATCAGCATGATATCCACAAAGTACAATCAATCTTTGCGGAGAGACTCTATGAGCTGGAGAAAATCGTTCAAAAATCGGCAAAAATTCTTTCTGAGCTGACAAATTATACATCCATTGTCCTCGGGCCTGCAGTAAGGGATAACAAGCTGAAGAAAATTCAGATTGTTCCCTTGAATAAAGAAACAGCGATAGCAATTATTGTCACAGATACAGGCCATGTCGAGAACAGGATGTTCCACTTGCCTGAAAGTATTGATGCTGGGGATTTGGAGAAGGTAGTCAATATTCTTAATGACCGGCTTGCCGGTGCACCATTGGAAAGTCTGAACAATAAGTTATATAAAGAGGTTGCCGTTCTTTTAAGGCACCATATCAATAATTATGATCTAATGCTGAATTCAATTGCCGATACAATCAAGATACCGGCCTATGATAAGCTTTTCTTCGGCGGTAAAACAAATATGCTCAGCCAGCCAGAGTTTCATGATATTGAAAAGGTTAAAAACCTTATGAATATGATCGAGCAGGAAGAAGGCATATATGATTTAATTCGTAAAAATAAGTCAGGAATCAATATAAAAATCGGCCGGGAAAATAATAATTCAGCAATGGAAAACTGCAGCCTGATAACAGCAAGCTATTCAATCGGGACCGAACAGCTCGGTACTATCGCCATTCTTGGGCCGACCAGAATGGAATATTCGAGAGTCATTAGCTTATTAAACTATATCAGTGCAGACCTATCAGCTGTTTTATCTAAACTGTATCAAAACAGGTGATGGTGGAAATATTGATTAAGGGTGGAAATACCTTTCCACTCCTTTCCTTATGGTTATTATTTCGAAGAACCATCCATTCTTTAAGGGAGGTGAACATGTTGGCAGAAGAGAAAGAAACACTAAACCAAGAATTAAATGAACAAACAAACGAACCTGAAGGAACTGAAAATGAGGCACCTATTGAAGAGGTATTTGCAGAAGCAGAAGCTGGTACTGGTGAGGGAAGCACTGATGCAGAGCTTACTGCAGCGAAAGCGAAAATTGCTGAATTGGAAGGGAAGCTGGAAGAGGAAGAAAATCGCATCTACCGCCTTCAGGCTGATTTTGAAAATTCCCGGCGCCGTGCGAGGCTTGACCTTGAAGCGTCTGAAAAATATAGAGCACAGAGCTTAATCTCCGATTTGCTGCCTGCAATTGACAATTTTGAGAGAGCACTTCAGATGGAAGCTGAAAATGAACAGGCTAAATCTATCCTTCAAGGTATGGAAATGGTTTACCGAAGTTTGCTGGAGGCTATAAAAAAAGAAGGTGCAGAGCAGATTGAAGCAGTTGGGAAAGAATTTGATCCTCATTTACACCAGGCTGTGATGCAGGTGGAAGATGGGAATTTTGATTCCAATATCGTGGTTGAAGAGTTCCAAAAAGGCTACAAGTTAAAGGACAGAGTCATTCGTCCATCAATGGTTAAAGTAAATCAATAATTACATATTTGGGGAGGTAAAGAACATGAGCAAAATTATCGGAATTGATTTAGGTACAACAAACTCATGTGTCGCTGTCCTTGAAGGCGGCGAACCAAAAGTAATTCCAAATCCGGAAGGCAACCGTACAACACCTTCAGTTGTTGCGTTTAAAAATGGCGAGCGCCAGGTCGGTGAGGTGGCAAAGCGCCAGTCTATTACAAACCCGAACACCATCATTTCCATTAAACGCCACATGGGTACGGATCATAAAACTGAAATTGAAGGAAAAGAATACGCGCCTCAAGAGGTTTCTGCTATTATTCTTCAATATTTGAAATCTTATGCAGAAGACTATCTTGGAGAAAAAGTTACTAAAGCAGTAATCACAGTTCCGGCATATTTTAATGATGCCGAGCGTCAGGCTACAAAGGATGCGGGCAGAATTGCCGGCCTGGAAGTTGAACGAATCATCAACGAACCTACTGCTGCAGCTTTGGCGTATGGTCTTGATAAAATGGATGAAGACCAGACAATTCTTGTTTATGACCTTGGCGGCGGTACTTTTGATGTGTCTATCCTTGAACTTGGCGATGGAGTATTTGAAGTAAAATCCACTGCGGGGGATAACCGTCTTGGCGGAGATGATTTTGACCAAGTAATTATTGACTACCTGGTTGATCAATTCAAAAAAGAGAATGGCATTGATCTTGCCAAAGATAAAATGGCTCTTCAGCGTTTAAAAGATGCAGCTGAAAAAGCGAAAAAAGATCTTTCAGGAGTAACTTCAACGCAAATCTCGCTTCCGTTTATCACGGCTGGGGAAGCAGGACCTTTACACCTTGAAGTTACACTTTCAAGAGCTAAATTTGAAGAGCTGTCTGCAGATCTTGTAGAACGCACAATGGGACCTACACGCCAGGCGTTAAAGGATGCTGGATTATCTCCTTCAGAACTTGATAAAGTTATCCTTGTCGGCGGTTCAACTCGTATTCCTGCCGTACAGGAAGCAATCAAGAAAGAAACAGGAAAAGAACCGCATAGAGGAGTTAACCCTGATGAAGTTGTTGCAATGGGTGCAGCCATTCAGGGCGGTGTAATCACAGGTGACGTTAAAGATGTTGTCCTGCTGGACGTAACTCCTTTGTCTCTTGGAATTGAAACAATGGGCGGAGTGTTCACTAAGCTGATTGAACGCAATACAACCATCCCAACATCAAAATCCCAAGTGTTCTCAACTGCTGCTGATAACCAGTCAGCTGTTGATATCCATGTGCTTCAAGGGGAACGCCCGATGGCTGCAGATAATAAAACACTGGGCCGCTTCCAGCTTGGCGACATTCCTCCTGCTCCTCGTGGAGTGCCTCAAATCGAAGTTTCATTCGATATCGACAAAAATGGTATCGTAAACGTACGCGCTAAAGACTTGGGCACAAATAAAGAGCAGGCCATTACGATTAAATCATCAACAGGATTATCTGATGAAGAAATCGAAAAAATGGTAAGAGAAGCTGAAGAAAATGCAGAAGCAGATAAGCAGCGCAAAGAAGAAGTTGAACTCCGCAATGAAGCGGACCAGCTTGTATTCACTACTGAAAAGACTCTAAAAGATCTTGAAGGCAAAGTGGATGAAGCTGAAGTGAACAAAGCAAATGAAGCTAAAGATGCCCTGAAGGCTGCAATTGAAAAGAACGATCTGGATAAGATCCGTGCGAAGAAAGATGCTTTACAGGAGGTTGTCCAGGCCTTAACAATGAAGCTTTATGAGCAGGCACAAGCTGCTCAGGCTGCACAAGGTGCAGAAGGCGCTGAAAGCAAAAATGACGACGATAATGTCGTAGACGCTGAGTTCGAAGAAGTTAAAGACGATAAATAACCTCTGAATCTTTAAAGTCAAAGTCAGGTCTTTCTTGGCTTTGGCTTTTATTTTTGATACAATAATCTTTATGTGAAATGAATCGGGGAGTGGTAATCATGAGTAAAAGGGATTACTATGAAGTTCTTGGAATCAGCAAAGGTGCGTCCAAGGATGAAATTAAGAAGGCTTATCGAAAGCTTTCAAAAAAATATCATCCTGATATTAATAAAGAGCCTGATGCAGACGAGAAGTTCAAGGAAGTTAAAGAAGCATATGAAGTCCTCAGCGACGATCAGAAAAAGGCCCACTATGATCAATTCGGCCATACGGACCCTAATCAGGGCTTTGGCGGAGCCGGTTTTGATGGTTTTGGAGGATTTGAAGATATTTTCAGCACCTTCTTCGGAGGAGGCTCCCGCCGTCGTGACCCTAATGCTCCAAGGCAGGGTGCAGACTTGCAGTACACCATGTCCTTATCCTTTGAGGAAGCAGTATTTGGCAAAGAGACCGATATTGAAATTCCTCGTGAAGAGACATGTGATACCTGCAGCGGTTCAGGCGCGAAGCCAGGGACTAAGCCGGAAACATGCCGTCACTGCCACGGATCGGGTCAGCTGAATGTTGAACAAAATACGCCATTTGGCAAGATAGTAAATAGAAGGGTTTGCCACTACTGTAATGGGACCGGCAAGGAAATCAAAGAGAAGTGTACTACTTGCCGTGGAACCGGTAAAGTGCAAAAACGCAGGAAGATACACGTGAAAATTCCTGCGGGCATTGATGATGGCCAGCAGCTCCGCGTGGCGGGCCAAGGGGAACCCGGTGTTAATGGAGGCCCTCCTGGAGACCTTTATGTTGTTTTCCATGTTCGTTCACATGAATTCTTTGAGCGTGATGGAGATGACGTTTATTGCGAGATGCCTATAACATTTGTGCAGGCAGCCCTTGGCGATGAAATTGAAGTTCCGACACTCCATGGAAAAGTAAAACTTAAAGTCCCATCAGGCACACAAACAGGAACCAAATTCCGCCTCAAAGGAAAAGGTGTACCAAATGTAAGAGGATACGGAACAGGGGATCAGCATATTATTGTACGCATTATTACTCCTACAAAGCTGACAGAAAAACAAAAACAGCTTTTAAGTGAATTTGCTGAAGTCAGCGGAACAGTTCCCCAGGGAGAACAGGAAGAAAGCTTTTTTTCTAAAGTAAAACGAGCCTTTAAAGGTGAATAAAGGAATGGGAGTTGGTAGTAGTGAAATGGTCAGAAATCAGTATTCATACTGCAAATGAAGCTGTTGAACCGATTTCGAATATTTTGCATGAAGCCGGAGCAAGCGGAGTTGTTATAGAGGATCCTTTAGAACTTGTAAAAGAAAGAAAGGACCAATTCGGTGAAATCTACCAGCTCAATCCGCAGGACTATCCTGAAGAAGGCGTAATTGTAAAAGCGTACTTGCCAGTAAACAGTTTTCTAGGTGAAACAGTTGATGAAATAAAAGAAGCAATCAATAATCTTATTTTATTTAATATTGACATCGGGGCAAATAAAGTCAGCATTAGCGAAGTAAATGAAGAAGAATGGGCTACTGCCTGGAAAAAATATTATAACCCTGTAAAAATTTCAGAACGCTTTACCATTGTCCCAACCTGGGAGGATTACACACCTGTCAGCAGTGATGAGCTTATTATTGAGCTTGACCCTGGCATGGCTTTTGGAACGGGTACACACCCCACTACGGTGATGTGTATACAAGCACTTGAAAGAACAGTAAAACAGAGTGATAAAGTTGTAGATGTAGGAACAGGATCGGGTGTGTTAAGCATTGCTGCAGCTATGCTGGGTGCTGAGAAGGTGAAAGCACTTGATCTTGATGAAGTGGCAGTAAATTCAGCTAAATTAAATATTAAGCTGAATAAAGTGCAGGATATTGTGGAAGTATCACAAGGAAATCTGCTCGATGGTGTCAGCGAGGGAGCTGATGTGGTCGTTGCCAACATCCTTGCAGAAGTGATTCTCCGATTTACTGACGATGTGGCATCAGTCGTAAAGGAAGGCGGATACTTTATCGCTTCAGGCATTATCCAGCAGAAGAAACAGGAAGTAAGAGATGCTATTTCCTCTGCAGGATTTGAAGTTGAAGAGACCATTCAAATGGAAGATTGGGTTGCTATTGTAGCAAAGAGAAAGCAATAATGTGAAAAAGGGGGTAATCAACTTACCCCCCTTTTACAGTTGAAAGAATTTTGGACAGGCAAGAAAGAGGGTGCAGGTTGTGCAGCGATATTTCACAGAGAATGCAGTAAATGAAAATGTCTTTCAAATTAAAGGGGAAGACCGCCATCATATTGTGAAAGTAATGCGCATGAAAGAAGGCGACAATATTATCTGTGTCGATCTATCCCAAAATAGCGCACTTTGCTCAATTGCAGAAATTACCGATGAACATGTGGCTGCAGAAGTTGTACAATGGATTGAAGGGGCTTCTGAGCTGCCTGCAGATATTACTATTGTGAGCGGACTGCCTAAAGGGGATAAGCTGGAGTGGATCATTCAAAAAGGCACTGAGCTGGGAGCACATCGTTTTATCCCTTTTACTTCAGCCCGTTCAGTAGTAAAATGGGATGCTAAGAAATCTGTGAAAAAAGCAGAGAGATGGCAGAAGATTGCTAAAGAAGCTGCTGAACAATCACACAGGACCATGGTGCCTGAAGTGTTTGCACCTCTCGATTTGAAGTCATTGCTGAAATTATCTGGAGAGTATTCATATAAATTGATTGCCTTTGAGGAAGAGGCGAAGCAGGGAGAGGACTCTGTGCTCTATAAAACACTTTCTTCTATGAATAAAGGACAATCACTTATAGTTGTATTCGGGCCTGAAGGCGGGCTTTCTGACAATGAAGTTTCATTGCTGCAGGAAGCAGGCTTTCTTGCCTGCGGGTTGGGGCCGCGTATTTTAAGAACAGAGACAGCACCTCTCTATTTGCTGTCAGCTGTTTCCTATCATTTTGAATTAATGGGGTGAAATTAGATGCCTGAAGTTGCATTTCATACACTTGGCTGCAAAGTCAATCATTACGAAACAGAGGCCATTTGGCAGCTGTTCAAAGAAGCTGGCTATGAACGGACAGACTTTGAATCCGTTTCAGATGTATATGTGATTAACACATGTACCGTTACAAATACTGGTGATAAGAAAAGCCGCCAGGTAATCAGAAGGGCAATCAGGAAAAATCCTGATGCGGTTATCTGTGTAACGGGCTGTTATGCACAAACCTCACCGGCTGAAATTATGGCTATTCCTGGAGTGGATATCGTTGTTGGCACCCAGGATCGAGTAAAGATGCTTGAGTATATCGAGCAGTATAAACAAGAACGGCAGCCGATCAATGGTGTTGGTAACATCATGAAGAATCGTGTCTACGAAGAGCTGGATGTTCCGGCATTTACAGATCGGACACGAGCTTCCCTTAAAATTCAGGAAGGCTGCAATAACTTCTGTACATTTTGCATTATCCCCTGGGCGCGCGGTTTAATGAGATCCAGGGATCCGAAAGAAGTAATCCGCCAGGCCCAGCAGCTGGTTGATGCCGGCTATAAAGAAATCGTTCTGACTGGAATCCATACAGGCGGTTATGGCGAGGACATGAAAGATTATAATCTGGCTATGCTTCTTAGGGATCTGGAAGCTCAGGTAAAAGGTCTTAAGCGTTTAAGAATTTCTTCAATTGAAGCCAGCCAGATTACCGATGAAGTTATTGAAGTTATGGATCAGTCCAAGGTTGTTGTAAGGCACTTGCACATTCCTCTTCAGTCAGGCTCAAACACTGTCCTTAAGAGAATGCGCCGCAAGTATACTATGGAGTTTTTTGCTGAGCGTCTTGAACGCTTGAAGGAAGCTCTCCCAGGTCTGGCTGTTACATCAGATGTTATCGTTGGCTTCCCGGGAGAAACAGAAGAAGAATTTATGGAAACCTACAACTTTATTAAAGAACATAAATTTTCCGAGCTTCATGTATTCCCTTATTCAAAGCGTACAGGAACACCTGCAGCGAGAATGGACGACCAGATTGATGAAGAGGTTAAAAACGAGCGTGTCCATCGCCTGATTGCCTTATCAGATCAGCTTGCAAAAGAATACGCATCTCAGTATGAAGGCGAAGTTCTTGAAGTAATTCCAGAGGAAAGCTTTAAGGAAAGCAGTAACAGCAGTTTATTTGTCGGCTACACGGATAATTACTTGAAAGTTGTCTTCCCGGCTGCCGAAGAAATGGTCGGCCAGATTGTAAAAGTTAAAATTACAAAAGCTGGCTACCCTTACAATGAAGGTCAATTTGTAAGAGTCCTTGATGAATTGAATGAAACAGAAGAGGCCGCAGTTTAAAGGAATTACCTAATGGTAATTCCTTTTTTATTAGCTTTTATTTAAGTTTATTTCTTTTTAATAACTTTGTTTATTTACTGAGTTGATTGGAGTGGAGGGTACTTGACTCCTGCGGGAGGAGAGGGAAGTGGGAAACCCCGCAGGCGAAGCCGAGGAGGCTCCCGTTCCTCCCCGCGGAAAGCAAGTGCCCGCAGCGGAAATCAACGAGCTGAATTCATAAGCAAAACATCTTGATAAATTTATTAATATCTTTTGGGAAAAACTACTTTCGAAAACGATTACAAAAAACTTAATTATTGCTCGATATTTTATTATCTAAGTGATATTATGTAAGAGGTACGTACAACTGTTTTTGAAAAGGAGTAGTTAAAATGACAAATAATGTAGCAAAAATGATCGACCATACATTACTAAAAGCCGATGCAACAAAAGAACAAATAGAAAAAATTTGTGCCGAGGCTAAAGAATACAATTTTGCGTCAGTATGTGTAAACCCGACATGGGTCAAACTTTCAAGCGAATTGCTAAACGGCACTGATGTGAAAGTCTGCACAGTAATCGGCTTCCCTCTGGGAGCTTCCACACCTGAAACAAAAGCATTTGAAACAAAGAATGCCATTGAAAACGGGGCAACAGAAGTAGATATGGTAATTAACATTGGCGCTTTAAAAGGCGGAGACAATGAGCTTGTTGAAAGAGACATCCGTGCGGTTGTTGAAGCTGCCAAAGGAAAAGCATTAACAAAGGTTATTATCGAATCTTGCCTTCTTACTGAAGAAGAAAAAGTTAGAGCATGTGAACTTTCTGTAAAAGCAGGTGCTGACTTTGTTAAAACATCTACAGGATTTTCAACAGGCGGAGCAACTGCTGAAGACATCGCTTTGATGAGAAAAACTGTCGGCCCGGAAATCGGTGTTAAAGCTTCAGGCGGAGTAAGAAGCGCTGAAGATGCACAGAAAATGATTGATGCAGGTGCAACGAGAATTGGAGCAAGTTCTGGCGCTGCTATTGTCAACGGCTTAACAAGCGATTCGGATTACTAAGAAAAGCGGAAGGCGCCCGTTTATCGGCACCTGGAGCTGGATTAGTTATCGAAATTCAAATTATTATACTTGCTGTAAGAAAATGCCGGGATTTTTCGGCATTTTTTATTGTTTTATCGGTCATGAAACCTAATGACAAACCTTCCAAACTGATTTGCAACTGGAAGAACAAGCAGTGAGGATAGTACATTAAATAAAACACTGATATGTGCAAGCTGCACATCCGGGGAACTGGCTGCATTTTGCCCAAAAACAGCAAGAGCATGAATAAAGGGATAGAAGGCTGCGACACCCAGGCAGTTCAGCCAGATATGGGCAAAGGCAGTCAGCTTTGCTTCTTTTCCGGAACCTATGGATGCTAAATAAGCGTCTACGCATGTTCCGATATTCGATCCAAGCATTATGGCAATGCCGGTATCCAGATCCATTGCTCCTGCAGTTAAAAATCCCATGATAATGCCAGTTGTTGCGGTGCTTGATTGGATAATCGCAGTAAGGACAATTCCAGCAGCTACTGCGAACATGTAATTCCCATCCAAAGTGAGCAGCCAGTGATTGACTATATCATTATCTTTAACTGAACCGGCCAGATATTCAAATCCGCGCATTGCTGCGAAAACTGCAGATAAACCCAACAATGCAAGACCGGTGCTTCGCATGCTGTTTTTCTTCAATACAGCCAGGATGCTTCCGGCAGCAGCAAGCGGAATAATATAAGATTCTATATTAAAAGTGATTAATTCTGTCGTAAATGTTGTCCCGATGTTGGTGCCTAAAATGATGCCGATTGTCTGGGGGAAAGTAAGCATCCGTGCAGAAACCATTCCAATTGTAATAATCATTACCGCTGAACTGCTCTGCAGGACAGCTGTAACCATTGTCCCAATAACAAGGCCTTTCCAGGGGGAATTTGTCATCACTGCCAGCCATTTTTTTAATGAATCGGCAGATAAATTAAATAGACCTGATCTTAAAAGTGTCATACCATAAATAAATAACCCGATTAGCAGAAAAAATAATAACAGCTGGACCAAGCATACACCCCCTATATTTAATACTATGGGACAGCATGCTGGGACATGCTTAAGTGCGATAAATTGTTTAGCTTGTCATGAACGGGGTATAAAACAATCACAACCAAATAAAAACTAATCCTATAGCAGGCTAATTACTGTTGACCTCGATAAGCTGTTATATTATAATTGCAAGGTACATGGAATAAACCATGTTGTTGATGTAAGTGTGTTGTGCTCGGAGGGAGGGAAAGAGAATGTCTAAAACCGTCGTTCGTAAAAACGAATCGCTTGAAGATGCTCTTCGTCGCTTCAAACGTTCAGTATCAAAAACTGGTACTTTGCAGGAAGCAAGAAAGCGCGAATTCTACGAAAAACCTAGTATTAAACGTAAGAAAAAGTCTGAGGCTGCTAGAAAGCGTAAGTGGTAAGAGAGGGTGTATGTAATGAGTCTTCTCGAGCGTTTAAATGAAGATATGAAACAAGCGATGAGGAATAAAGAAAAAGAAAAGCTAACTGTCATTCGTATGATTAAAGCTTCGCTTCAAAACGAAGCAATCAAGCTTGGTGAAGAGCTTAACGAAGAACAGGAGCTGACTGTCCTTTCTCGCGAAGTTAAACAACGCAAGGATTCCCTCCATGAATTTGAAAAAGCAGGTCGTGAAGATCTTGTTGAAAAAATTCGTACTGAACTTCAGTATGTCGAATTATATATGCCAAAACAGCTCTCAGAAGATGAAGTTTCAAAAATTGTTGCAGAAACGGTTGCTGAAACGGGTGCTTCTTCAAAAGCTGATATGGGAAAAGTGATGGCTGCTATTATGCCTAAGGTAAAAGGCAAAGCAGATGGTTCACTTGTAAATAAACTTGTACAACAACACCTTTCATAAAACTATGCAATAAAAGACCGAAAGCCATTGGCTGACGGTCTTTTTTATTTGGTGTTCACTTATCTTATTCGTATCCTTTAGTCTATGAAAGCCTAAACACTGCTGGAATGATTTACGTTCATTTCTTGGTTATACTTATAATGCAGCCGCTTTGTAAATACTAATTATATTGAAAAATAAAAATGAAACTTTTTAATGATTGAATCGTAAATACATATAGAATCAATTTTGCGGTTAAAGGGGGGAATGTTTTGATTGCCAGAAGAGCAATAACCGCCTTTTCATTGTTCTTTGCTCTGCTGCTTTTGGGAAGCCCTTTTCAAGGAAAAGCCAATAATGAAAAAGTGCTGATTGTTCCTATTGAAGAAACTGTGGAAAAAGGGCTTTATGCATTTTTAAATAGAGCGGTCCACACAGCTGAAGAAGAAAATGCCTCAGCCATAATATTTGAAATAAATACACCCGGAGGGGCAGTGGATGCAGCCGGGCAAATCGGAAGGCTGTTAACCTCGACAAATGTAAAAACAATATCTTTTGTTAATAAGCAGGCCTTATCCGCAGGTGCCTATATAGCATTGAATACGGATGAAATATACATGGTCCCGGGTTCAACAATGGGTTCAGCAGCGATTATTGACCAGCAGGGTAATACGGCTGGCAAGAAAGCGGAATCATACTGGTTTGCAGCTATGCAGAGTGCTGCCTCACAAACGGATAGAGATCCTGTTTATGCACTTGCTATGGCAGATGAATCGGTGGATCTGCCAGATTTAGGAGCGCCGAAGGGAAAGCTTCTTACCCTAACAGCTGAACAGGCTAAAGAGGTGGGTTATTCGGAGGGCACAGTAGATTCAAGAGCGGATTTACTGAAAGTGCTCGGGTTTGAGGGAGCTGCTATACAGACAATTGATGAAAGCTTTGCAGAAAAGGTGGCCCGTTTTATTACCCATCCTGTCGTTATACCAATTCTATTATCTATCGGAAGCCTCGGGCTTGTTCTGGAGCTGTATTCACCGGGCTTCGGCATTCCTGGGTTCATGGGGTTATCGGCTCTGCTCCTTTTCTTTTATGGCCATATGGTGGCCGGCCTGGCAGGATATGAAACTTTAATTTTGTTTGTAATAGGTATAGGTTTAATAATAGCTGAGTTTTTCCTTCCTGGAGGAGTTGCAGGAATAGCTGGAATAGCAGCAGTACTGGGCAGCCTGTTCCTGGCTGCTGACAATGCAGCCCATATGGGAATGTCTATTTTAATTGCTATGGGAGTTTCAATATTGGCATCTATATTAATGATAAAGGTGTTTGGTAAAAAAATGAAATTCTTCAAAAAAATAATATTAACCGATAGCACAAATACAGAAAAAGGCTATATTTCAAATAAGAGCAGACTTGAACTGATTGGCCTTGAGGGTTATGCACTTACAGCCCTAAGGCCATCTGGTACAGTTGTCATCGCGGATGAGCGGATTGACGTTGTCAGTGAGGGAGGCTTTATCCTTAAAGGGGCAAAAGTAAAAGTTGTTAAAGCAGAAGGCTCACGTATTGTTGTAAGGGAAGTATCTAATCTTGATTTAGATAAATAAAATCATCAGGAGGTAGGAATATGTTAGAAGCAGGGACAGTATTTGTTCTGGTTGCCGTTGTACTGGGTGTCATTTTACTTGGGATATTATTCACCTTTGTACCTGTAATGCTGTGGATTTCAGCATTGGCTGCCGGTGTCAGAGTCAGTATCTTTACATTAATAGGAATGAGGCTTCGCCGGGTTATACCAAGCCGTGTTATTAACCCGTTAATCAAAGCACATAAGGCAGGGCTTGATGTATCAACAAACCAGCTGGAAAGCCATTACTTGGCAGGAGGAAATGTTGATAGAGTTGTCAATGCATTAATTGCAGCACACCGTGCAAATATTGATTTAAGCTTTGAACGCAGCGCTGCCATCGACTTGGCAGGGCGTGACGTGTTGGAAGCTGTTCAGATGAGCGTTAACCCAAAAGTAATTGAAACTCCTTTCATTGCAGGTGTGGCGATGGATGGTATTGAAGTGAAGGCGAAAGCGCGAATTACCGTCCGGGCAAATATTGACCGTCTAGTCGGGGGAGCCGGAGAGGAAACAATTGTGGCGCGTGTTGGTGAGGGGATTGTCTCTACAATTGGTTCACAGACTGACCATAAGAAAGTACTCGAAAATCCTGATATGATCTCTCAGACGGTTCTCTCGAAAGGCCTGGATGCTGGGACTGCCTTTGAAATCCTTTCCATTGATATCGCGGACGTGGATATCGGTAAAAATATCGGTGCGGAACTTCAGACTGAACAAGCAGAGGCGGATAAGAAGATTGCCCAGGCTAAAGCGGAAGAAAGACGTGCAATGGCGGTAGCTCAAGAACAGGAAATGAAGGCTCGCGTTGAAGAAATGCGAGCGAAGGTTGTGGAAGCAGAGGCTCAGGTGCCGCTTGCCATGTCAGAAGCGCTCCGTTCCGGAAATATTGGTGTAATGGATTATATGAATATCCAAAACATCTCAGCTGATACCGAAATGAGGGACTCAATCGGCAATATGAGTGATGACGGCAAAAATGGCCGCAAAAATGACTAAATGATCCCCTATTGGGAGAAGGGAGGAAACTCTCTTGGAATTCTTATTGGAGAATCCTTTTATTCTCATTGCCCTAATCGCTTTTATTTCCTCCTTTTTCAAAAAAAAGAAGGAGGAAAAGCCTGTTAAACAGACTCCCCGTTCAGTACAGCAGGAGCAGCGGACACAGGCAGAAAGAACTTCTGCAGATTCTGCTTTGGCCGAAGCGCTAAAAGAAGAAAAAAGGCAGCAGGCAGAGAAAGCCAGAAGAATAGAAGAAGAATACAGGCAGCGTAAACAGAAGGCTGAAGAAAGCATGAAAGCTCTTCAGAATCAGCGGAGAGCTGCCGAAAGAAAAACAAATGCATTAGCGCAATCAGCTTCCAATAAAAACGCAGAGTACCCAAAGGAAGCCTCAGGAGCAAGGAGTTTGGAGCCTCGGAAACAGTCGCTTGTTGACGGAATTATCTGGTCTGAAATCCTTGGACCTCCAAGATCAAAAAATCCTCACCGATCCCTGAACAGGAAGCAATAAGAAAAGCGGAAGCGCCTTGCCCATCCCCGACAATGAACTCGGGGGGCAGGCAGCTTGCGCTAGACAGTTATCTAATTTCAGAATTGATACATTCTATTCTTATCAAAAATAAGTGCTAGAACCTCCTTTCATTTCATAAATATGAGATGAAAGGGGGTTCTTTTTTTATGGCAAAAAAGTGGGGACAATTCGTCCGCGGCTGGATGACTAAAAATATGGAGCTTCCTCAAGATGTCATGATGGATTTGCCCCGCATCACTATGATTGGGCAAATCCATATCTATATAGAGAACCACAGGGGATTATTGGCTTTTTCAGATAAGGAATTAAGACTGCTTTTGAAACAGGGGCAGCTTTTAATTAGAGGGAAAGCTTTCGTTATAAAAACGATACTGCCAGAAGAAATATTGCTGGAGGGGAAAATTGACTCAGTTACTTATATTACAGACACTGATTAAGAATTCAGGGGGAAGGAAATGAAGAACCAGTGGATCGAATTTTACAGGGGCCTTGTAACAGTTAAAGCAAGCGGGAAGGGAATAGAAAGATTCATTAATGCGCTTACCCGCAGCGGAATCAATATCTGGAATGTGAAAAACCATGGAACACAATCAGTCACCTTCAAAATGAAATTGGAAGATGCCAAAAAAATAAGGAGCCACGCCAGGAACAGCGATTGCAGAATCGAGTTCCTGCAGCGGGCAGGAGCTCCATTCCTTGTGAAAAGGCTGCTTAAAAACAGTGGATTTGCTGCTGGTGCCCTCGCGTTTTTTGCAGTCATTCTCCTATTATCCAATATGGTTTGGGGAATAGAGATTAAGGGTGCAAATCCTGCTACTGAATATCAGATCATCAAAGAATTGGACAAGATGGGGGTTAAGAAAGGAAAGCTGCAGTTCTTTGTAGATAATGTGGAATCTATCCAGCGTAATCTTTCAAACAATATTGAAGCCATTACTTGGGTCGGTGTGGAGTTAAAAGGGACAACCTACCATTTGCAGGTCGTAGAGAAAAATGAGCCTAATAAGCCTGAGTATTTAAGTCCGCGTCATTTGGTAGCGAAGAAGAAAGCAGTCATTGTAGATATGTTTGTCGAAGAAGGGCGTCCAGTCGTTGATATACACGATCATGTTCAGCCAGGACAGCTTTTGGTCTCAGGGATAATCGGGAAAGAGGGCCAAACAGAGACTGTTCCTTCGAAAGGGGAGATTTTTGGGGAGACATGGTATAAATCTGAAGTCATTCTTCCGCTTAAGAGCACTTTCAAAGTCTTCAGCGGCAATGAAAAAGTCAAGCATGCACTTACGGTCGGAAACCTTGAAATTCCAATATGGGGATTTGGGAGCCCGGAGTTTGAAGAGTATGAGTTAGAGGAAAATGAAAAAAGAGTAAAATTCCTGAAGTGGGAGCTACCTATTTCATATGTGAATAAAACGTTCCGTGAAAGGGAGCAAGTCACAAGAATATATTCCAATAAAGAGGCATTTGAAGCAGCGAAAGATTTGGCAAGAAAAAAAATAAAAAGCAGCTTAGATGAAAATGCTAAAGTTATGGGAGAAAAAGTTTTGCACCAATCAATTGACAATGGTAAAGTAACAATAGCAATACATTTCCAAATTATTGAGAATATTGCAGAAGGACAACCAATTATTCAAGGAGATTCGGAATGACAGAAGACTTGAAAACAATGAACCTGCAGCTGGAAGACCCAAACGAAGCAATTGCCCTATTGGGAAATTCGGATGCAAACCTAAAAATTATTGAGCAAGAACTGAATGTTTCCATTGTAACCAGAGGAGAATCTGTTTTTGTGTCTGGAGAAATGGACAAGGTAGAACTGGTTGGAAAGGTTCTGGATAAACTGCTTTATGTAATCCGGAAAGGGATAAATATAAGTCAGAGAGACGTTATGTATGCTCTTCAAATGGCTCATAAGGGTACACTTGAGTACTTCAGTGATTTATATGAAGAAGAAATTACAAAAAATGCAAAAGGCAAGTCCATTCGTGTTAAGACATTAGGCCAGCGTCAATATATTCAAGCAATCCGCAGAAATGACCTGGTTTTTGGCATAGGTCCGGCAGGAACAGGCAAGACCTATTTGGCTGTTGTCATGGCCGTAAATGCTTTGAAAAATGGGAATGTGAAAAGGATTATCCTAACCCGTCCTGCAGTCGAAGCGGGCGAGAGCCTTGGGTTTCTGCCGGGGGATCTAAAGGAAAAAGTCGATCCTTATTTAAGGCCATTGTATGATGCTTTGCATGATATTTTAGGTGCAGAGCATACACAAAGAATGATTGAAAGAGGCACGATTGAAATTGCACCGCTGGCGTACATGCGCGGAAGAACTTTAGATGATGCCTTTGTGATCCTGGATGAAGCGCAAAATACCACTCAAGCCCAGATGAAAATGTTTCTAACCCGGCTGGGCTTCGGCTCAAAAATGATTATTACTGGAGACAAAACGCAAGTTGACCTTCCAAAGGGAGTAAAATCCGGCCTGATAATGGCTGAAGATATTCTCAAGGGTGTAAGCGGGCTATCATTCGTTCATTTGGAACAGAGTGATGTTGTTCGGCATCCGCTTGTGGCCAGGATTATCCAGGCATACGAAAAAGAAAATCATCAGTGAACCGTTAAGCCGCCGACTTTGGCGGTTTTTTCATTGAGTAAAATAATTCAGCGGAATAAATGAATAACAGGAATCACCATGGAATTATTTGCTATTAATGAAATGTTTAGGTAACCTGTTAATAGATAGGCCTTTTTCTTGGTGAAAACCTTTAGAAAAACTGATATGATTTTACATAATTAATACTGAAATGCATATTTAAGTTTGTTGGAATTTTTTTACCCAGGACAGGAGGGGTAAATGTGCCAAACCTTCAGCAGAGTATGACTACAATCAGAAATTTGCTTAATATGACCTTTTTTCGTGTTCTCTTATTTATTCTCTTGGGTATTGTTATGTATTTTTCCATGTATAGCAATGTAAAGCCTGAAAAGCTGGATTTAGGCCTGTTCTCTGTTGCTGAACAGACTATAAGGTCACCGATAACAGTTGAGGATAAAGCAAGCACAGAAAGAAAGAGAAAAGAAGCAGAAAATAACGTTAAGGATATTTACGTTGTTAAAAAAGAGATTGCACAAAACAGAGTTGACCTGGTTACCTCCATTTTCGGTTCCGTATCGGAAGTGAACGATGAAGTAAAAGAAGAGATGGAAAAGAAAGAGAAAGCTGCTTCAAATGAGGCTGATAAAGAGGCAGGGGCACCAGACCCTGCAGACCCTGGTCCTGAAGATAAATTGGCCATGGTTAAAGAAAAGCTCACTGATGACGTAACAAGAGAGGTATCAGATGGTGTTTTCCTTTCTTTGCTGCAGGCAAAGGAAGGAGAGCTGAGCATTGCAAAAGACCTTACGGTAACGGCCATCAATAAAATTATGAATAATGAAATTCCGGCTGAACAAGTGGAGAACGCGAAAAAGCGTGTTGAAGAAGAACTAAAGTTTACCAGTTTAAATTCAGATTTGAAAAAAGCTGCAATAGAACTGGGACGTTATGCTATATATCAAAATCAATTTTATGATCCTGCTGCCACGGAAGAATTACGGCAGCAGACTGTTGAGAGTGTCGAGCCGGTTAAAATCCTGCAGGGACAGATTATTGTAGAAGAAAATCAGCTGATCAGCAGGGACATATACAGGCAGCTGGAACTTGTAGGACTCCTTGACAGTGTTAATTCGATTCAGCCTTTTATCGGATTATCGCTCATAATCGTCATTGTCTTATCGGCCCTTTATTATTATTTCCATGAAATGAACGTGCAGCGGGAATTAAAACAAAGTTATTTATTGCTGTTTAGCCTTATTTTTATCTTATCCATATTGCTGATGAAGGTCATCAGCCTATTCCAATATGCTGATTATTCAGAGATAGGATACATTTACCCTGCAGCTATGGGAGCTATGCTGATCAAAATACTAATTGATGAAAAGCTTGCCATGTACTATACGATCATTATGGCTATCACAGGAAGCGTAATTTTTAATGAAGGTGTCACTGGCACATTTCAGCTGACATCAGCCATTTATATCCTCTGCAGCGGCTTGGCTGCCATATTGTTTCTGAGCAAGCAGAATCGCCGTTCCAAAATATTGCAGGCTGGTTTATTTGTATCTGCAGTAAACATACTTGTTATCTTTTCAATGCTTTTCTTAAGAAACGGTCACTATGATACGATTGAATATGGATTTTACTTTGTAATCGCTCTGATTTCAGGCATTTCGTCTGCAGTGCTGGCAATTGGCCTGCTGCCGTATTTCGAGGCAGGCTTCGGAATATTGTCTACTATGAGGCTGATCGAGCTATCCAATCCTAATCATCCCCTGCTGAGAAAGATCCTGACTGAGTCTCCAGGAACTTACCATCATAGTGTAATGGTTGCCAATCTTTCTGAGTCAGCGTGTGAAGCTATTGGTGCAAATGGCCTTCTCGCAAGGGTGGGCTGCTATTATCACGACATCGGAAAAACAAAGCGGCCTCAATTTTTTATCGAAAATCAGGTTAATATTGAAAATCCGCATGATCGGCTCCCTCCGCAGACAAGCAAGAATATTATTATCGCCCATGCTGCAGATGGTGCTGAAATGCTGAGGAAGCATAAGATGCCGAAGGAGATAGTAGATATCGCCGAGCAGCATCATGGAACAACATTGCTTAAATATTTTTACTACAAAGCAAAACAGAATGGGCTGGAAGTAAAGGAAGAGGACTACCGCTATCCGGGACCAAAACCGCAATCAAAAGAGTCGGCAGTAATCGGCATTGCTGATAGTGTAGAAGCCGCAGTCCGTTCCATGGCGCACCCTACAACAGAACAAATTGAGGAACTGGTCAAAAAGATTATCGCAGACAGGCTTCAGGATGGACAGCTGAATGAATGTGATTTAACCTTAAAAGAGCTGGAAACCGTTTCACACTCGTTCTGCGAAACGTTAAACGGAATTTTCCATTCACGTATAGAGTATCCTGAAATGACAAAACAGAAGGTGAAACAGGCATGAATTTAAATATTGACTTTTTGGATGAGACAAATGAGCTTCAGGAAAATGAAATAGCCAAAATTGAAGAGCTTATTAATTTTGCTGCCTCTAAAGAATCTGTGGAGCCGGGAAGCGAAGTATCCATTACATTTGTGACCAATGAGCGCATCCGCGAAATTAACAGGGAGTATCGGGATAAAGATCGGCCGACAGATGTTATTTCTTTCGCAATGGAAGAATTGGGTGAAGGTGAAATCGAACTGAGAGGGGCCGATATGCCCAGAGTCCTGGGGGATATAATTATCTCCGTTGCGAAGGCGAAGGAGCAGGCGGAGGAGTATGGACACTCTTTTATTAGGGAGCTTGGTTTTTTGGCGGTCCATGGCTTCCTTCATCTTCTTGGCTATGATCATGAAAATCCAGAAGATGAGAAAAAAATGTTTTCCCGCCAAAAGGATATATTAGATGAATTCGGGCTCACGAGATAGAAAGGTCCGGAAACATAGTGTCCTCAGATCCTTTTCGTTTGCTTTTTCCGGCATTAGAACAGCAATATTGGATGAAAGGAATCTGCAGATACACTTGGCGGTGTCGATAGCTGTTATTATTTTTGGGGTATTCTTTGGCATTTCCAGCTTTGAATGGATGATCATTCTCCTGGCCATCGGGGGCATGCTCTCACTCGAACTGCTGAACACAGCCATTGAAAGGGTTGTGGATCTGGCAACAGAAGATTATCATCCCCTTGCAAAGCAAGCGAAGGACATTGCTGCTGGAGCAGTATTGGTGTATGCAATTGTAAGTGTAATTATAGGCGGGGTTATATTTCTTCCTAAAATTCTCATGTTTTGCAGTAATGTGAAGCTGTCCTGATGGGCAGCTTTGCTTTTTGGCTTTTTCCATATAAACAGCAAAGCCTGACAGGATTCTGCAGAAATAAATAAGCATGTGTTTGAAAACGCCAACTGAATCCGCTAAAATGACAGAACAGCAGTTAATATTGCAGGCTGGGGAGATGTTGTGGAATCTCATTGAGAATGGTGGCTTGGTTCAAAATTTAATCAGCCTATATATTTTTAGAAAATTCAATTTTTTTATTACGTTTTTGCTACAAACGATGAAAATCAAAGTAAAATGTTGTAAAATAAAAGAGAAGCGGCTGCTTCTTACAGAAGAAGCTATTGAGCGTCTCTGCTCAATCTAACTAGGCCCATTACAGTTCCAAATATTGGTTATTAATGGCGTGGGGAGCAACTCGCTTTACAGGAAAGGAAGAAATATTTGTGAACAGCGATCAACTAATAAAAGAAGCAAAGATTGCAAGAGATAGAGCATATGTGCCATATTCAAAATTCAAAGTAGGAGCAGCACTACTAAGCAGTGACGGGCAGGTCTTTCATGGCTGCAACATCGAAAATGCTGCGTACAGCATGTGTAATTGTGCTGAGAGGACTGCGCTTTTTAAAGCGTATTCTGATGGCGTAAAAAGTTTTTCAGCCATAGCTGTAGTTGCTGACACAGACCGTCCTGTTCCCCCATGCGGTGCATGCAGACAGGTAATAGCCGAATTATGTCCGCCTGAAATGAAAGTGGTTTTAACCAATTTAAAAGGGGATATTAAGGAATTAACAGTTGAAGAATTACTGCCAGGAGCATTTTCACCGGAGGATTTACATGAATAACACTACGACACCAAAAGGACACAAATCAGGGTTTATTTCCATAATCGGCAGACCGAACGTAGGAAAGTCAACGTTCTTAAATCGCGTAATTGGGCAGAAGATTGCGATTATGAGCGATAAACCGCAAACAACGCGGAATAAAGTTCAGGGTGTCCTGACAACCAATGACGCACAATATATTTTTATCGATACGCCAGGAATCCATAAGCCAAAGCATAAACTGGGAGACTTTATGATGAAAGTTGCCCAAAATACACTTAAAGAAGTGGATGTCATCCTGTTTATGGTAAATGCACAGGAAGGCTTTGGACGCGGTGAAGAATTCATACTTGAGAAATTTCAGTCAGTCCGTACACCGATTTTCCTTGTAATCAATAAGATTGACCAGGTACATCCAGATGAACTACTTAAAATTATTGAGTCTTACAAGGAAAAGTACGGGTTCAGCGAAATTATCCCTATTTCTGCTTTAGAAGGCAATAATGTTGAGACGCTGTTAGGACAGATTAAAGAATATATTCCGGAAGGGCCGCAGTTTTATCCGGCTGATCAAGTAACGGATCACCCGGAGAGATTTATCGTTTCCGAACTGATCAGGGAAAAAGCGCTGCATTTAACAAGAGAAGAAATACCGCACTCGCTTGCTGTAACCATTGATAAAATGGAGCGCCGCGAAGATAAGGATGTCGTTCATGTAATGGCTACTATCATTGTGGAACGTGATTCCCAAAAGGGCATTGTGATTGGAAAGCAAGGCAAAATGCTCAAGGAAATCGGAAAAAGAGCAAGGGTTGATATTGAGAATCTTCTTGGGTCAAAGGTCTTTCTGGAGCTTTGGGTCAAAGTCCAAAAAGACTGGCGGAATAAAATGTCCCAGCTCCGTGACTTTGGCTTCCGTGATGATGAGTACTAAACCCGGCCCTAATTAAAGTATTATTCATTTCTGGTTTATATGCATACAGGTGATTGACAATATTTTCGTCTCATGATTTTACAAAGACAGGCTATGATATAGATAAATGTATTGGGATAAAAGAAATTGCTAGTTGAATAACTGAAAGGTGGGGTTTTCGATGATGGATTTTACCTGGAGAGTGTTTTCCCAGACAGGAAATATTGACACATATCTTCTCTTCAAGGAGCTAGAAAAGGAAACTCAGGATATACCCGGCAGCAATGATGAAGAGCTAGCAGAAGCTGATTTTCCCATCTCATAGGTTTGTCGAAAGACAGGGATGGTGTCACAGTTGCTTGATAAATGTGAAGGCATCGTCATCAGGACAACTAACTATAGTGAAACAAATAAGATTGTTACTTTATATACCCGTGAATGGGGAAAAGTTGGTGTGATGGCACGAGGTGCGAAAAAGCCAAACAGCAGACTTGCTGCTGTCACCCAGCTTTTTACATACGGGAATTTTTTAGTTCAGCGTGGAAGCGGTTTGGGTACCCTGCAGCAGGGGGACATGATTTCATCCATGCGGTCCATTAAAGAAGATATTTTTCTGACAGCTTATGCAAGCTATATTGTCGATTTGACTGATAAAAGCATCGAGGATAGGAAGCCTAACCCATTTTTATTCGAATTGCTGCATCAAACGCTAAATTTAATAAACGAAGGATATGACCCTGAAATTCTCACAAACATTTATGAAATGAAAATGCTGAATGCTCTGGGTTTATATCCGGTACTTGATCAATGTTCTGTCTGCGGAAGCACTGACGGACATTTTGCATTTTCTATCCGGGAAAACGGCCTGATTTGTCACCGCTGCCTTGATAAGGATCCTTATCATTTTAAAGTGTCGCAGGCGACAATTAAGCTGCTTCGCCTGTTTTACTTTTTTGACTTGTCCCGCCTCGGCAATATCTCTGTCAAACCTGAAACCAAAGCTGAATTGAAAAAGATTATTTCTGCCTATTATGAAGAGTATTCAGGCTTAAACTTGAAGACAAAAAAATTTTTGAATCAAATGGCAAAGTTCAATGATTTAATGAAATGAGTTTCTTTATAAGCATAGCGTTTCGGCTTTTGTTATTATTGACAATTTAAATCCATTCCGCTATGATTCAAATTAATAAAATATAATTGCTGTGAAGGAAAAGAGTACTTAACATTTTCTAATTAAAGCGAACCCGGGATAGTGGGAGCCGGGCATAGATGGTTAAGGAAGGGCGTTCCAGAGCAATATTGTCTATTGACAACAAAAGAGGCTGCGGTCAAAATCGCAGCAAATAGGGTGGAACCGCGGGTAAACTCTCGTCCCTATGCCATTGGGCATAGAGACGGGAGTTTTTTATGTTCACAGAAAGGCGGAAGCGCAATAGGTAGACAGCTGCTAAGTCCATAAAGCTTTACTTTAAAACAAATAAGAAAGAGGTGTCCTATGAATATTCAAAACATGATATTAACACTTCAAAAACATTGGTCTGAACAGGGTTGTATCTTGATGCAGGCTTATGACACTGAAAAAGGGGCAGGTACAATGAGCCCGTATACATTTTTAAGGGCGATTGGACCAGAGCCTTGGAATGTGGCTTATGTAGAGCCTTCACGCCGTCCGGCCGATGGGCGCTATGGAGAGAATCCAAACCGGCTTTATCAGCATCATCAATTTCAGGTGATCATGAAGCCATCGCCGGATAATATTCAGGAGCTGTATCTTGATTCATTGAAAGCGTTGGGCATTGATCCGCTTGAACATGATATCCGGTTTGTAGAAGATAACTGGGAAAATCCTTCTCTGGGCTGTGCAGGCTTAGGATGGGAAGTTTGGCTTGATGGCATGGAAATAACGCAGTTCACATATTTCCAGCAGGTAGGCGGATTGGAATGTAAGCCTGTATCTGTTGAGATTACATACGGAATTGAAAGGCTCGCATCTTACATTCAGGACAAGGAAAATGTGTTTGACCTTGAATGGACTGACGGGTTTACGGTTAGAGATATTTTCCTGCAGCCTGAGTTCGAGCATTCGAAATACACATTTGAAACGTCTGATCAGGAAATGCTCTTTAATTTGTTCAATATTTATGAAAAAGAAGCACATAGACAAATGGATGAAGGACTTGTGCACCCAGCATATGACTATGTATTAAAATGCTCCCATACTTTTAATCTGCTTGATGCAAGGGGAGCGATTTCTGTAACAGAAAGAACAGGCTATATCGCACGATGCCGAAATCTGGCCAGAAAAGTAGCCAAAACTTTTTATGAAGAGAGAGAAAAACTTGGCTTCCCAATTTTAAAGGATAAGGAGGAAGGATCTCATGAATAAGAAAGATCTACTGCTGGAAATTGGACTCGAAGAAATGCCTGCCAGATTTGTCACTAATTCAATGAATCAGCTTTCAGATAAAGTGAAATCATGGCTTTTGGATAAGAAAATATCCTTTGACGATATCAGCGCCTTCTCTTCTCCACGCCGTTTGGCTGTTCTTGTAACGGGAGTAGATACCGCCCAGGAGGACATAAATGAGGAAGCGAAAGGACCTGCAAAAAAAATCGCCTTAACCGAGGATGGAGAATGGTCTAAAGCTGCGGTTGGATTCAGCCGGGGCCAGGGGGCTTCTGTTGAAGATATATTCTTTAAAGAAATTAATGGGGTTGAATATGCCCATGTCAGCAAATTTATTAAAGGGAAAGAAACAGCAGCCCTGCTGCCGGAACTCCAGCAGATTGTTACCTCGTTATCATTCCCAAAGAATATGCGCTGGGCAAACCAGGAACTGCGTTTTATCAGGCCGATCAAATGGCTTATGGCATTATTCGGAAATGAAGTCATTCCTTTTGCAATCACGAATGTTCAGACTTCAAACCTTACTAGGGGCCACCGTTTTCTGGGTGAAGAGATTGAAATTAACAATCCTTCTGATTATGAAAAGTCCCTGCTGTCGCAATATGTGATAACTAACCCTCAGGAAAGAAAAAGTGCTATTCTATCACAATTGGAAAAAATTGAAGAAGAGAATGACTGGGTGATCCCTGTCGATGAAGATTTATTGGAAGAAGTAAACAATCTTGTTGAGTACCCGACAGCATTATATGGCCAGTTTGAAGAGGAATACCTGGAGCTTCCGGAAGAGGTTTTAATTACTTCCATGAAGGAACACCAGCGCTATTTTCCGGTAAAATCCAAAGAGGGCAAGCTGCTTCCTTACTTTGTTACTGTCCGAAATGGATCACATGAACACTTGGAGAAAGTGGCTAAAGGAAATGAGAAAGTATTACGGGCAAGACTTTCTGATGCAGCTTTCTTCTACAGGGAAGACCAAAAAACGGAAATTGCGGTATCGCTGGAAAAACTTAGAAACATTGTTTACCATGAAGAAATTGGAACTCTTGCTGAGAAGGTGGACCGTGTTCGCCAGCTGGCAGCTAAACTGAGTGAGAATCTTCATTTCAGTGATGAAGCAAAGGCCGTGACAGACCGGGCTGCTGAAATCAGCAAGTTCGACCTTGTTTCGCATATGGTTTATGAATTTCCTGAGCTGCAAGGTTTTATGGGGGAAAAATACGCCATGCAAAAAGGTGAAAAGGAAGCTGTGGCGCGTGCAATCAATGAACATTATATGCCGCGCAATGCAGAGGACCAGACGCCTGCAAGTGATGCTGGTGCAGTACTGTCTATTGCTGAAAAGCTGGACACAATTGTGTCTTCCTTTGCAATAGGGATTATCCCAAGCGGCTCACAGGATCCATATGCTTTAAGAAGGCAGGCAACGGGTGTGATCCAGACTTTATTGGCAAAAAACTGGGATTTGAAACTCGAAGAATTGATTGCATTATCTACTGAGTCTGTTCTTAATTCTCAGATTGGAAAGAAATCAAAAGGTGAATTAATGCAGGAACTGGTTTCTTTCTTTAAATTAAGAATTAAATATATGCTCCAGGAAAAGGCAGTGCGCTATGACTTAATTGAAGCTGTTTTAGGCAGTGAAATCCGTTCCGTGCCTTCACTTGTAAAAAGAGCTGAAGTATTGGAATCCCAAAAGGATGCTGAAGGTTTCAAGGAAAGCATTGAAGCTCTTAGCCGAGTTATCAACATTGCTTCTAAGGCTGAGAATAAAGGTGACATAGATAGCAGCTTATTTGAAAACGAATACGAAAAAGCTCTGTTCAACAAATATTTGTCAGTGAACGAGGAATTAAGAAAAGAGGTTACAGAAGAAGCTGCCTTTAACCTGCTAATAAGCATGAAACCTGAAATTGATCAATACTTCGAGCATACTATGGTTATGGATGAGAATCAGGAAATTCGCAGCAACAGGCTGCACCAGATGGCAAATCTGGCTGATGTGATAAAGGAATTTGCAAATATGAACGAAATTATAGTTAAGTAACGAGCTTAAATTTTGCGTTTTATGCTGGAATAGGATTAAATTTTAAGAGGGAAGACAGCTGCTATGGCTGTCAGGAAAGAGCCTGTTATATTGCTGACGGGCTCTTTCATATTTTGCACATATCAGGTGAAGTAAAGAAAACTATATATGAAACACATCTTTTCATTTATGACAAATAGTATATAATAATTATATAAAAGTATAACCTTATTATAGTGGGAAATGAGTGCCATTAGCATACCTTTTTCAGATTAGGTGGTGAGGAAGATCGAATTAAATAAAAGGCAGGAAAAGATCATAGAAATCGTAAAGGAAAACGGGCCGATCACTGGTGAGAGTATAGCGGAACAGCTAAACTTAACCAGGGCGACACTAAGGCCGGATCTGGCTATCTTAACGATGGCAGGCTATTTGGATGCCCGTCCGCGTGTAGGCTATTTTTATACAGGGAAAACCGGGGCACAGCTGTTGACAGAAAACCTTCAGAAGCTTTATGTAAGAGATTATCAATCCATTCCTGTAGTTGTTAATGAGAATGTATCGGTTTATGATGCAATTGTGACTATGTTTCTGGAAGATGTCGGCACGCTATTTGTAGTGGACCAGAGTTCACTGCTTGTAGGGGTTTTGTCAAGGAAGGATTTGCTTCGGGCAAGTATTGGCAAGCAGGAGCTTAATTCCATCCCTGTTAATATCATTATGACAAGAATGCCTAATATTACAATGTGTGAAAAAGATGATTTGCTCATAGAAGTTGCTAAAAAGCTGATTGAAAAGCAAATCGATGCCCTTCCTGTTGTAAAAAAGACGGAGAAAGGGTTTGAAGTTAACGGCAGGATAACCAAAACAAACCTGACAAAAGCATTCTTGGCCCTGGCCGGAGAAAAGTAGCAAAGTAAGAAGGAGATGGTGTTGAAGAATGGAAAAATTGCCGATCATCTACGTCGTTTCGGACTCAGTGGGAGAAACGGCTGAACTTGTAACAAAAGCTGCCACGAGTCAGTTTAATGGCAGTGATATATTTATTAAACGCTTTCCATATGTTGAAGAAAAAGTACATATTGATGAAGTCATATCGCTGGCAAAGCTGGATAATGGGATGATAGCCTATACAATGGTTAAGCCGGATATGAGGAAATATATTAACCAGAGGTCTGCAGAAGAAGGGATATATGCTTTTGATATCGTCGGCCCTTTAATGGATCAAATTCAAAGAGCCTGCGGCATTACTCCGCTCTTTGAACCTGGACTGGTCAGAAAGCTTGATGAGGATTATTTTAAAAAGATTGAGGCTATCGAGTTCGCTGTGAAATATGATGATGGCCGAGACCCTCGTGGAATATTAAAAGCAGATATAGTGTTAATAGGCGTTTCAAGGACATCAAAAACACCTCTTTCTCAATATCTTGCACATAAGCGCCTTAAAGTGGCTAACGTTCCCCTTGTTCCTGAAGTTGATCCTCCTGAAGAGCTGTTTCTGGTCCCGCCGGATAAGTGCTTCGGTCTGAAAATCAGTCCTGAGAAATTAAACTTTATCCGAAGAGAACGTCTAATATCGCTAGGTTTAAGCGATAATGCCAGCTATGCAAATATAGAGAGAATCAAAGAAGAAATAGGTTACTTTGAGAAAATCGTTTCCAAAATTAAATGCCCGGTAATAGATGTTACGAATAAGGCAGTAGAGGAAACAGCCAATATGATCTTAAATCAATACCGTAAAAGCTTTCCGAAAAGCTAGCACATAAATTTTTTATGTGCCTTTTCTTTTTGTGGTGCGGCATGAAGGCTGATTAGCTTAATGTAAATATGATCAATTCTAAGATGGGATTTTAACAAAAAAACCAGGAAATTAAATTATATTCATTCCAGATAAAATAATGGCAAAATAGAGATTAATGTACTATAATAAAAAATTGTGATAAAAATGTACCCGAATAGGTTTAGAGTTCATTGCGAAGGAATAAACTATTTATTGTGGCATGTCAAGCTTTCGTCCAAGAAAAAATTCGACATATCTCACTATGCAAAAGTTATTCATGCAAAGAAGGATAATGCGGAGTGATGTAGAATTATTAGAACATTAGGCAAACCAAACATTATTGTGGATGCTGATTCCTGTCCCGTAAAAGAAGAAATTGTCGAAATAGCCAATTCCTTTACAATGGATGCAGTGTTTGTTGCTTCTTATGCCCATATGAAAAATGACCTAAATGGGGCTGTCTGGAAATTTGTTGACAGCAGTAAGGAAGCTGCTGATTTATTCATAATGAATTATGTGAAATCAGGAGACGTAGTGGTAACTCAAGATATTGGATTGGCCTCAACTCTTTTGCTGAATGGTGTTTATGTCCTTTCTCCCAGGGGAATTTTATTTGAAGAAAATGAAATTCGGACCGCGCTTGAAATGAGGCATCTTTCAGCGAAAGCGCGAAGAAGAGGTGTTTATGGGAAAGGCCCAAAACCATATAGCCGAGAGGATTGATCCAGATTTGTGCAGAAATTGACAAAGATTTTGTCGAATCTTGAAGGAATTCAATAAGGTTTATCGAATACCTGAGTAAGTAATGGAGTTGTTCATATGGCAGAACGGATCGCCGAGGAGAAAGTAAATGAAATTCGGCAAGCTATAGATATTGTTGATGTCATTGGCGACTATATTCAATTAAACAAGCAAGGACGCAACTACTTTGGGCTTTGTCCTTTTCATGGCGAAAATACTCCTTCCTTTTCTGTATCACCCGAAAAGCAAATCTATCATTGCTTTGGATGCGGAGCTGGAGGTAATGCATTTTCTTTCTTAATGGAATTAGAAGGATATTCCTTTCAGGAAGCTGCCTTAAAACTCGCTGAAAAAGGAAATATCAAGCTTGAAATTGATGCGGCATCTGCAGCATCAGCAAAATCAATGCCAGTAGATTTACAGCAGATGATGGAAGCGCATGAGCTTCTACGTAAATTTTATCACCATCTGCTCGTAAACACAAAAGATGGTCAGCATGCACTTGAATATTTGCTTAATAGAGGCTTTACAATGGAATCGATCGAAAAATTTCAAATCGGCTATTCATTGAAGTCCTGGGATTTTGTCTTCAAGTTTCTGACTAAAAGAAAATTCCCGGCAGATGTTATGGAAAGAGCTGGACTGATTATCAAAAGGGAGAAAGATGGGAACTATTTTGACCGCTTCAGAGATAGAATCATGTTCCCGATTTTTGACCGCAGCGGAAATACGATTGCTTTTTCGGGAAGATCACTTGGGGACGATGAGCCCAAATACTTAAATAGCCCTGAAACTGCAATCTTCAATAAAAGCAAAACTTTATATAATTTTCATTTGGCGAGACCACAGATTAAAAAATTGCAGAGGGCCGTTCTTTTTGAAGGGTTTGCAGATGTAATCGCCGCTGATCGCGCTGGTGTCGGCAATGGCGTTGGTACGATGGGCACTGCTTTAACGGAAGAACATGTTGCTTCTTTAAGAAGAAATGTTCAATCAATCACGATCTGTTATGATTCCGATAATGCGGGTATTGAAGCCGCATACAGGGCAGCAAACCTGCTAATGGAAGCAGGCTGCCAGATCAGAGTAGCGCTCATGCCTGATGGATATGATCCGGATGATTATATTAATGAATTCGGCGAAGAAAAATTTCGTCATGATGTAATCGAGTCCAGCATAACCTTTATGGCATTTAAGCTTCTTTACCTCCGCAGGGGCAAAAGGCTTCAAAATGAAGGAGATCGTCTCCTTTATATCGAAGAGGTATTAAAGGAAATCAGCCAGCTGGATAAAGCAGTGGAAAGAGATCATTATCTGCGCCAGCTTGCGAATGAATTCTCCCTTTCTCTGGAAGCCTTGAAAGAGCAGCAAAAACAGGTCTTTTATACGGAGAAGCGAAGGAATAGCCAGAAGGGGAAAGGTACTTTCGAACCTCAAAAACGGCTGCAGACACCAAAAAGGGCTGACAGTCTTAAACCCGCCTACCATACAGCGGAGAGAAGGCTAATCGCCCACATGCTCAGGAATAGTGACATAGCATTTAAAGTTCAGGATATGCTTCAGGGAAACACATTTAACATCGATGAGCACCAGGCAATTATTACCTATCTTTTAGGTTTCTACGAAAAAGGCCATACGCCTGATCCGAGTGCATTTATAAATTTTATAAAAGATGAAAAGCTTAAGCGCATTGTGGTGGATATAGAAATGATGTCCATAAACGATGAAATAAGCGAACAGGAATTATCAGATTATCTCAAACAGGTGTTGAATTATCAAAAGATGTTAAAAATAAAAGAAAAACTAAAGGAAGAAAAAGAAGCAGAACGACAAAAGGATTATGCTAAAGCGGCTTTAATTGCAATGGAGATCCTTCATTTGCGTAAGTCACTATAAGAAGGCTGTGTGCCTTAATAAATGTTTTTGGGGATTAAGCGTCTCCTAAGGAATAGTTCCATTTGCAAGATGTGTTAAGAATGTGTGTGATTTTTGGAAGGAGGGGGACATATGGCTGAAAAGTCGGCCCGTTCAAAAGAGGTTGATACAGAGTTGACCCTTGAACAAGTAAAAGATCAATTAGTTGAAATAGGAAAAAAGACAGGTGTCCTTGCCTATGATGATATAGCAGAAAGGTTGTCTCAATTTGAACTCGATTCCCACCAAATGGATGAATTCTATGAATTCCTCGGAGATCAGGGTGTTGAATTAGTCGGAGATAATGAAAATGACGATCCAAATGTACAGGAGCTTGCAAAAAATGAAGAGGAATTTGACCTTAATGATTTAAGTGTCCCTCCAGGTGTGAAAATTAATGATCCTGTCCGTATGTATTTAAAAGAAATTGGACGTGTTGATTTACTCTCTGCAGAGGAAGAAATCGCACTTGCCAATCGAATTGAGGAAGGCGATGAAGAAGCAAAAAGGCGCCTGGCAGAAGCTAACCTCCGATTGGTTGTAAGTATTGCCAAAAGGTATGTGGGACGCGGGATGCTGTTCCTTGACCTTATTCAGGAAGGAAATATGGGACTGATAAAAGCGGTTGAAAAATTTGACTACCGCAAAGGATTTAAGTTCAGTACGTATGCAACATGGTGGATACGCCAGGCTATCACAAGAGCAATTGCTGACCAGGCCAGGACCATTCGTATTCCTGTGCACATGGTTGAAACCATCAATAAATTGATTCGTGTCCAGCGTCAGCTTCTCCAGGATCTTGGCCGTGAACCAACACCAGAAGAAATTGCTGAAGATATGGATTTAACTCCGGACAAAGTAAGAGAAATTCTTAAGATTGCACAGGAACCTGTTTCATTAGAAACACCTATTGGTGAGGAGGATGACTCTCACTTAGGTGACTTTATTGAAGATCAGGATGCCACTTCTCCATCAGAGCATGCGGCATATGAGCTCCTGAAGGAACAGCTTGAAGATGTTCTTGACACACTTACTGACCGTGAAGAAAATGTTCTTCGTCTTCGATTCGGACTGGACGACGGCCGAACCAGGACTTTAGAAGAAGTTGGCAAGGTATTTGGCGTTACCCGGGAGCGTATACGTCAAATTGAAGCCAAAGCCTTAAGAAAGCTGCGTCATCCCAGCAGAAGCAAACGGTTAAAAGACTTCTTAGAGTAAAAAATAATTGCCAGTGGATAGTTTACTTCTTAAAATGGAAGTAAACTATTTTTTTTGACTGGATGTGCTTTGGTTGGATGAAAACAGAAAAAAGGTCATTGTTAACGAAATTCTATATTGGAAGAAAAGCCGAATGCTTCCTGATCGATATTGCGACTACCTGCTGGCTCTTTATACGGAAGGAAGTCAGCTGAAGGAAATAAAAAAGCATAAAAATAAAATGGTGTTATATCTTGCCAACCTTATTTTCTTGCTGCTTATTCCAATTTCTGCTTTATTAATTTATTTTACTGAATTGTCTATTATTTTGCAAACCGCCATTTTAATTCTTTTTATTTTCGCGTGTATTTTCTTTGTTTTTTATTTTTCCAGTAAAGCAAAATTGATGCATATTCCCATCATCTCAGCAGCTTTAATATTACTGATGGGAGCTGTTGGGCTTGTATCCGAGATATATCCTGAAAACCAGAAAGTACTCTATGCTGCCCTAGTGATCAATTGTGTTCTTTGGCTGTTTGCGGGTTTAAAATTTAAGTTTCAATATTTATGGATTTCAGGGACACTAGGTTGCTTTTTAATAATTATCTCTATATTTGTATAATAAAATATTTTAAAAAGTTTTTAAATGTTGAGAAAACTCTTACATCCCTTATATAATAGTAATGAAAGCGTATACAACATTTGTGTTTGAGGGGGATGTAAATGAATTTTGATTTGACTGCCGAACAGAATATGATCCTTAAAACAATAAGGGAATTTGCTCAGGAAGAAGTGGCCCCAGGGGCTTTGGAAAGGGACCGTACAAAAGAGTTCCCAATAGAAGTTTTCAAAAAAATGGCAGACCTTGGTTTGATGGGACTTCCTTTCCCTGAAGAATATGGCGGGGCAGGGGCAGATACTGTAAGCTTCGCTATTGTAACAGAAGAGTTGAGCAAAGCATGTGCGTCTACCGGGATCACTTACTCGGCGCATATATCTCTTGGCGGAGCACCGCTTTTTTTATTCGGAACCGAAGAGCAGAAGCAAAAATATCTGGTGCCAATTTGTACAGGTGAGTCGTTTGGAGCTTTCGGGCTAACAGAACCTAATGCAGGCTCTGATGCAGGCGGTACGAGAACAGCAGCTGTCGAAAAAGATGGAGAATTCATTATTAATGGTAATAAATGCTTCATTACAAATGCCAGCTATGCTAAGCATTTAGCATTGACTGCTGTCACCGGTGAAGCGGGCGGCAAAAAAGAAATCAGTGCGATTATTGTACCAACGGATGCAGAAGGATTTACAGTGATTGATAATTACGAAAAGATGGGACTCAACGCCTCAAATACTACTGAACTGGTTCTTGAAGACGTGCGTGTTCCGACTGAGCACTTGCTCGGCAAAAAAGGAGAGGGCTTTAAACAATTCTTAATCACATTGGATGGAGGGCGCATTGGGATTGGGGCCATGGCTCTAGGGATAGCTCAGGCTGCCTACGAAAAGGCACTTCAATATGCAAAGGAACGCCAGCAGTTTGGCCGTTCTCTCTCAAACTTCCAGGCTATCCAATTTAAACTTGCAGATATGGCAATGAAAATTGAATTGGCACGAAATATGGTCTACAAAGCAGCATGGCTGAAAGACCAGGGAAGACCTTTCGCAAAAGAAGCTTCCATGTGCAAGCTCTATGCCTCTGAAATATGTATGGAAATCGCCGATCAGGCCGTCCAAATCCACGGCGGATACGGCTACATGAAAGATTACCATGTAGAACGCTACATGAGAGACGGAAAGCTCACGGAAATAGGTGAAGGCACCTCAGAAGTTCAAAGAATGGTCATTGCACGCCTTATTGGGTGCTAATACCGAATTTGTTTGGTCATGCGGTTAAAATAATTAACAAAAAACTCCACCCTCAGGATGGAGTTTTTGTCCATTTTATGAACAAGATTTGACAAAGTTTACAATAGGGCTTTTCCTTCTGCCTTTTTTAAAGTAAAATAGAGATTGTTTGTATACTTACTTAAACTGAATGTGCTTACATAAGGGAGGTTAAATCATGAATCGCAATCCAATCATTCCATTTGTGTTAATTATGGTTTTTGGTGTGGTAGCAATGTTCCTTGTATCTTTTAAAGGTCTTGGCGATATGGAAGAGCTTGCAAAAGAACAGGAAGGCGGCGGTGCTGAAACTGAAGAAACTGCAGCTGCAACCCCTGAAGAAATTTACCAGAAGAGCTGTATCGGATGTCACGGTGACCAATATCAAGGTGGAGTCGGTCCTGCTCTAACAGGTGTAGGCGATCGTTTATCACAAGATGATATCGCGAATATCGTAGTAAACGGTAAAGGCTCAATGCCTCCAGGATTAGTGCCTCAGGACAAAGCTGCCGAAATGGCTGAATGGTTAGCAGGCCTTAAGTAATACCTATAATGAAAGTCCTTTGCATATGTAAAGGACTTTTTTTATACTATAAGAAGGGCTATCGCAATTTACGATAGCTTTTTTAGCTTTTCTCGCAGGAAGAGCAGATAGGCATGCGCTATGTGCTTTTTACAATACATAAATAAGTGGTGACAGAATGAATACAGAGAAATTATCAAATCGGCTTGAAGCTGTAACAAATTATATCCCCCATGGCGCACGAATAGCTGATATAGGCTCAGACCATGCGTATTTGCCATGCTATGCAATAAAGAAAGGCATTGTCCCTTTTGCCATTGCTGGCGAAGTTGTGGAAGGGCCGTATCAATCAGCCAAAAAACAGGTAAAAATGGAAGGCCTCGAAAATCAGATTTCCGTAAGAAAAGGGAGCGGCCTTGAAGTAATTAGTCCAGGTGAAGTTGACTGCATTACCATTGCGGGCATGGGAGGCGCTTTAATTGCGAGCATACTTGAAGATGGGAAGAGCAAACTTGCTTCAGTGCAGAGGCTTATCCTCCAGCCGAATTTAAGTGCCATCTCGATTAGAACCTGGCTGATTGCAAATGGCTGGGAGCTAATAGCCGAAGAAATTCTTGAAGAAGATGGAAAAATCTATGAAATCCTTGCAGCTGAAAAAGGAGAGCCATTGAAACCTTACAAAAATATAGAACAAGGTTTGCTGATGGGCCCTTTTCTTATGGAGCAAAAATCCGAAGTGTTTCAAAACAAGTGGCTCGGTGAAATGAAAAATTGGGAGAGAATCCTTTTGCAGCTTGATAAAGCCGCACACTCCAGCGAAACAGAAAAGAGAAAACAGGAGTTAAAAGAGAAAATTAAAATGGCTGAGGAGGTACTCGAACAGTGAAAAAAATAAATGGACATGAGATTATCCAATTATTTGAGCAGTTCTCCCCAAAAGCATATGCGATGGAAGGAGACAAAGTCGGCCTGCAGATCGGAAGGCTTAACACCCCCGTTGAAAATGTCATGATTGCTCTTGATGTGCTGGAAGAAGTCGTTGATGAGGCAATTGAAAAGAAGGTGCAGCTGATTATTGCTCATCATCCGTTAATCTACAGGCCGCTGCAAAAAATTTCAACGGATACTCCGTCAGGAAGAATTATTGAAAAGCTTATCAAACATGATATAGCCGTGTATGCAGCACATACCAATTTGGATATCGCCAAAGGCGGGGTCAATGATATGCTTGCTGATGCACTGAAGCTAACCGATACAGAAGTATTATATCCGACATATGAAACTGAATTGAAAAAGCTCGCTGTTTTTGTACCTGAAGGAAATGCTGAGTCACTAAGGCAAGCGCTTGGAAACGCAGGGGCAGGTTCAATTGGCAATTACAGTCATTGTTCGTTTGCCTCCCGTGGAACGGGGCAGTTTAAACCTAATGGGAAAGCTAATCCGCATATCGGCCAGCAGGGTAAGCTCGAGACAGTTGAAGAAGTCTGCATTGAGACTATTTATCCTGAACATATAGAAAAGAAAGTGCTGTCTGCCCTGTTCAAAAACCATCCTTATGAAGAAGTTGCCTATGATATTTATAAGCTTGAAAATAAGGGGGAAGTTCTGGGGCTTGGCAAAATTGGAGAAGTCAGCGAGATGACTCTAAAGGAATTTGCGGAGCATGTAAAACATACACTTGAAGTGGATGGAGTTCGGGTAGTAGGTGACCTCTCGTCAATGGTCAGGAAAGTCGCTGTTTTGGGCGGAGATGGAAATAAATACTTCATGTCAGCAAAGATGAAAGGTGCAGATGTATATGTAACGGGGGATATGTATTACCATGTGGCTCATGATGCTATGATGATGGGCCTTAACATTGTCGACCCCGGTCATAATGTTGAAAAAGTAATGAAAAAAGGAGTTACCCAAAAATTAGCACAGATGTGTTCTGAAAAAGGGTATAGCGTATCCATTTTTCCTTCTGAAATTCATACGGATCCATTTCAGTTTGTTTGACTCAAAAAGAACCGGTCTACCAATGGGACCGGTTCTTTTGATTATAGCTTTGCAGGCTTCTTTACTTTAGGAAGTATTTTATTTAACGGCACTTTTTTCTCGCGTGACCATGTGGATTCATCACCGGGATTAAATTGTTCCAGGAATGTGATGACTTCCTTTGTGATCGGTGTCGGTGTAGAGGCTCCTGCTGTAACTGCAACTGTCGATGCATCTTTAATCCAATTCACATCCAGTTCAGTTATATCAGCAATGCGGTAGGCTTTTGTACCGGCAATTTCTTCTGATACCTGTGCAAGACGATTAGAGTTATTGCTCTTCGGGTCCCCCACAACGATTAAAACGTCAGCCTGGCCAGCTTGTTCTGCAACAGCTTCCTGGCGCACCTGAGTAGCCATGCAGATTTCTTTGTGGAACTCAGCGTGAGGATATTTCTCCTTTATCTGATCCATTACATGTACGACATCCCATTGACTCATTGTAGTCTGATTAGTCACAAGTATCTTATCAGCCTGTATGCTAAGTTCATTCACATCCTCAATGGTCTGCACTAAATGGACTGCATCAGGAGCTACACCTACTGCACCTTCAGGTTCAGGATGGCCTTTTTTGCCGATGTAAATAATTTGAAAACCTTCCTTTTCCTTTTCCCTGATTAAATCATGTGTTCTTGTTACGTCAGGGCACGTAGCATCGATTGTCACAAGGCCTTTTTGTTTGGCAGCTTCACGCACTTCAGGAGAGATGCCATGTGCTGTAAAAATGACAGTGCCTTTATCGACTTTATCTAAGATCTCTTTGCGGTCTTTCCCATCAAGTGTAATAATTCCTTCCTCTTCAAAAGCATCTGTTACATGTTTGTTATGAACAATCATACCCAAAATATAGATGGGTCTTGGCAATGATGGATCAAGTGCAGCGTTTCTCGCAATAACCATTGCATCCACCACACCGTAACAATAGCCCCGAGGAGAGATTTTTATGACATTCATCTGTTTATCCTCCCTAATGAAAGCTTATATCTGAATTGAAGTGAGTTCTATTTCTAATGCGCAAAAAACCCCATATTGCATCTCTATTATATAAGAGATAAACCGATATTACAAAAGGAGTAATTCTTCTTAATGAAAAGCAAAAAAAGAATGCCTCAGCATCCTTTTCTTTAAATATATAATTTCGGTTTGGAAATACCTTCTGCTGAAGATGATTTGGCGGCTGGCTTTTCAGCGACAGGTGCCTTTTTTATTTTTTTGCCCTGTGAAACCGGCTTCTTTTTCTCTGCTTTGGCCTGATTGGATTTCTCATTTGATTCAGAAGCAGCCTCATCAGCTTCTGGGGCATCTTTCAAACCTCTATAAAGTTTCCACATAGCAGGAAGATTCCTGACCAGCGGACCATATTGCTGAACCATTGGCCCAATTTGCTGTGCTGTATTTAGAACCTTTTGAGTGTTCGTTAAAAAGCCGTTTATGGAAGAAGGATTACTTATTGCCTGCAGTATGCCTCCGCCTGCGGGGGAGCTTCCTGCAGCTCTGGCAGCCCCCATCCCAGCTGAAGGCTGAGCATTGCCTTTTCCCAATATTTTTGAGAGCAATCCGCCCCCGCCTCCACCGCGTTTCATTCCCTGAGGACCGCCCATCATTGGTCCCATGGGAGGTCTGCCCTGCATCGGGGTCATAAAAGGATGGGGAGGCATTCCTCCGCGCATCGGGCGTCTTGATCCTGGCATCATATCCATTTGCCTCCTTTCATTGCACATTTCTGCTTCATAATAAATTTTCATATAATAAAGTATGCGTTTATCCCATTTTGGTTTAGGCATAAAGCAGAAGAAACCAATTTATTTATTAAAATCGCCAAAAAAGCTTATCATAAAAATATAAATGCCTGTATGAGTGGTTATTTGCAGGAAACTTTATTATAATAACAGGATGTAAGAAAAGCTCGGAACCAGCAAGTTGTCAGTTGAAACTAGTAGATCTTACTTGACTAATAAATGTATCGGATGAAACCTGAACTGAGGTGAATCTGAATAATTGAGGAGTTTTTATATGAACGAAACGAAATTTGACCGATTTAACTTAAAGCCATTTATTATAGAAGCGGTTAAAGATTTTGGCTTTTACGAACCGACAGAAATCCAGGAAAGAATGATTCCTGCCGTGCTGAAGGGTGAAAGCGCAATAGGCCAGTCTCAGACAGGCACAGGAAAAACCCACTCATATGTGCTTCCTATCCTCCAAAAGGTTGATTATTCCCGCCAGGAGGTTCAGGCTATTATTACAGCTCCAACCCGAGAACTTGCCAATCAGATTTATCATGAAATTCTCAAAGTTACAGAGCATTGTCCCGAAGGAGAAGAAATAACTGCACGCTGCTATATTGGCGGAACGGATAAGCAGAGAACCATTGAAAAACTGAAAAAACAGCCTCATGTGGTTGTAGGCACACCGGGAAGGATTAATGATCTTGTAAAAGAACAGGCATTGTTTGTGCATACTGCTGAAATTCTCATAGTGGATGAAGCAGATTTAATGCTTGATATGGGATTCATTGAAGATGTTGATCAGATTGCAGCAAGGATGCCGGAAAAGCTGCAGATGCTTGTATTCTCAGCTACCATTCCAGAGAAGCTTAAGCCTTTCCTGAAAAAATATATGGAAAATCCAAAATTTGTTCACGTTGAGCCGAAGCAGGCAGCAGCAGCCAATATCGAGCACTGGCTTCTGCCGTCCAGACACCGGAACAAAGTGGAACTTGTCTATCAGGCATTGACTTCATTTAATCCGTACCTAGCCATTGTTTTTACGAACACCAAGAAAAAGGCAGATGAAGTGGCAGATGGATTAATCAGCAAAGGCCTAAAAGTCGGACGCATTCACGGAGACCTCAACCCTCGTGAACGGAAGAAAATGATGAAGCAGATTCTAGACCTTGAGTTTCAATATATTGTGGCAACAGACCTGGCAGCCCGCGGTATTGATATACAGGGGATCAGCCATGTAATCAACTATGAACTTCCGACGGATCTTGATTTTTATATACACCGGGTTGGCCGGACAGCGCGTGCGGGATTCTCGGGAATTGCTTTGACGGTATATGAGACTTCCGATGAAGACGCATTGAACAGACTTGAAAAAATGGGATTAGAATTTCAGCACAAAGACTTGCAAAAAGGTGAATGGACAGACCTGGATAATCGCAATAAGCGAAAAACAAGACAGAAACAAACAGATGACATTGATAAAAAAGCTGCATCACTAGTAAAGAAACCGAAAAAAGTAAAACCTGGCTACAAAAAGAAAATGAAATGGGAAATGGACAAAATAAAAAAACGCGAAAGAAGAATAAAGCGTAAATAATATTGTAAAAGGGAGAGGTATCGTCATGCTGAAAATTGGATCACATGTGTCCATGAGCGGAAAAAAAATGCTTTTAGCAGCAAGTGAAGAAGCTGTTTCATATGGCTCCAATACATTTATGATCTATACAGGAGCCCCTCAAAATACAAGAAGAAAAAAAATTGAAGATCTGAACATTGAGGCCGGGCTGAAGCATATGGCAGAGAACGGGATTGCTGATATTGTTGTACATGCTCCATATATTATCAATATCGGGAATACTTCAAACCCTTCAACTTTTGAATTAGGCGTTAATTTCCTTCGCTCTGAAATCGACCGCACCGAAGCAATTGGAGCTAAGCAGATTGTTCTTCATCCTGGTGCACATGTAGGAGCAGGAACAGAGGAAGGCATCAAAAAAATCGTTGAAGGCTTGAATGAAGTCTTAAATGGCGAAGAAAACGTACAGATCGCACTTGAAACCATGGCCGGAAAAGGTTCGGAGTGCGGAAAATCCTTCGAAGAACTGGCTATGATTATAGAGGGAGTCCATTATAACAACCATTTATCTGTATGCTTTGATACTTGCCATACGCATGATGCAGGATATGATATTGTGAATGATTTCGATGGTGTATTGGAACAATTCGATAAGATTATTGGTCTTGACCGCCTGAAAGTGCTGCATATTAATGACAGTAAGAATGAACGCGGAATGCGTAAAGACCGTCATGCGAATATCGGATTTGGCCACGTTGGCTTCAGTGCTCTAAACTACATTGTTCATCATCCGCAATTACAGGATGTCCCTAAAATTCTGGAGACTCCTTATGTTGGTGAAGATAAAAACAATAAAAAAGCGCCTTATAAGCATGAAATTAATATGGCGCAGACCAGGAATTCAATGAAAATCTATTAGAAGCCATTATGGCTGGATAATCAAAGCAAAAAGCTGTGCCCGAGATTGCACAGCTTTTTGCTTGAGAAATTAAGTATTATAAGCTAAGCCTATTTTGTAAATTGCAAAAAAAGCCTATTTACTTCCCTTGCAGTTTCCGGGCCGGCAATCCTGGCAATTTCCTTGATTATTTTAGTCCGTTCCCGATCATCAAAGATGTTTACTTGCTTGCCTCTCAAATGGTCTGCAATTTTCTGCGCCTGCGCTTTTGTAATCATGATGTTAAACTGCTCTCCATATTTTAATAATTCATCTGCTGTAATATTGCTTAATTTGTGATTAATGATGTTTTCGAATATTTTCATGTTCATCACTCCTCCTCAGTACTTTATGAGCTAAGGATGTGAATAGTGACAATAAGTTTTGAAATCCCCATAAATAAGCATGTACCTTTACATTAAATGAAGGTTCCTGTATACTGTGTTAGTAAATCGTAATGATTCTTAATATGTAAGGTGATAAAAATGGCACAGCCAATTATTGAAATAGATCATGTTTCTTATAGATATGAGAAAGAAAATGTCCTTGAGGATATTAATCTGACCATTAATTCAGGGGATTTCCTCGGAATAGTCGGTCCGAATGGGTCAGGTAAATCAACCCTGCTAAAACTTGTACTGAATTTGCTTAAAGTGCAGAAGGGGAGCGTCAAACTGTTTGGCCAGGAAATAAGCCGTTTTAAGGATTGGCAGAACATTGGGTTTGTTTCTCAAAAGGCAAATTCATTTAATACAGGATTCCCGGCAACGGTCTTTGAAGTCGTTTCAAGCGGTCTTACAAAGAAGCTGGGTCTTTTTAAATTTATGGGCAAGGCAGATCAGGCAAAAGTTCTTCATGCTATTGAATCTGTTGGCATGCAAGAGTTTGCCGGACGCAATATAGGCGAGCTTTCAGGAGGGCAGCAGCAGCGGGTTTTCATTGCCCGCGCATTGGTAAGCGACCCAAAATTATTAATATTGGATGAGCCGACAGTAGGCGTAGATGTGAAAAATGTCCAGTCTTTCTACGGGATGCTAGATGATTTAAATAAGAAGCTTGGCATTACACTATTGCTGGTTACACATGACATTGGCACAATTTCTGATAAAGTTACCCATGTGGCTTGCCTGAATAAGAATTTGCATTTCCATGGAAATACATCAGAATTTGAAAGCTTAAATATTAATGAAATGTCAGAGATTTACGGGCACGATGTACATGTTCTGACACATAATCATGACCATCATCACCACGATAAAGGAGCAGGCAGATGATTGCAGGAATCCTTCAATATGAATTTTTACAAAATGCTTTTTTAACTGGAATTATTATCGGAATCATTGCTCCTCTCCTGGGTGTGTTCATTGTTGTCAGAAGGCTGTCTTTAATTGCCGATGCTTTAAGTCATGTAACACTTGCCGGCATCGCTGCAAGCCTGCTGCTTGAAAAGAAATTTATCGGACTGAGCGGGTTGAATCCGTTATATATGGGGATGGCCTTTTCAGTAGCCGGGTCATTGTTTATTGAAAAACTGAGGGCTGTTTATAAACATTATCAGGAGCTTGCTATTCCTATTATTTTATCTGGAGGCATTGGGCTCGGTGTAATATTCATTTCACTCGCTGACGGGTTCAATACTGATTTATTCAGTTATCTGTTTGGCAGTGTCAGTGCAGTCAGCCGGCTGGATTTATGGACGATTTTAATCATCAGCGTGTTTGTTATTGCACTTGTGGTGCTGCTCTATAAAGAGTTATTTCTGCTGTCATTTGATGAAGAGCATGCCAAGGCATCTGGAATAGCTGCTAAAAGTGTCCACTTCATATTTATTGTCATGGTGGCTCTGGTAATAGCTGCTTCCATGAGAATAGTGGGAATTTTATTGGTTTCATCGCTAATGACTTTGCCGGTTGCAGCAAGTATCAGAATTGCAAAAGGATTCAAACAGACAATTTTCCTGTCCATGCTTTTCGGTGAAATTTCAGTTTTAGGCGGACTGACGATTTCCTACTATATAGATTTAGCTCCAGGCGGAACAATCGTCATGATTGCCGTGTTAATACTGATTGTGACAATCTTGCTTAAAAAAATTGCAGGCATGAGGCCGGCAAAAATGTAAATGACTTCTATCCGAGATTAACTCAGAGCAAAAAATGAGGTGTAAAAAATGAATGTTGATGAAGCCATGCAGCTTTTGAAGGATAAAGGCTATAAGCATACAGGGAAGAGAGAAGAGATGCTTCAGCTATTTGCTGACAGTGATAAGTATTTAACGGCCAAAGATGTTCTGGAAAAAATGAAGGATAACTACCCTGGACTCAGCTTTGATACCATCTACAGAAACTTATCTTTATTCGTGGATCTGGATATTTTTGAAATGACAGAGCTATCAGGAGAAAAACACTTCCGCTTTACTTGCTCACATGAACACCATCATCATCATTTTATATGTCTGGATTGCGGCAAGACGAAAGAAATCGAAGTTTGTCCCATGAAACAGGTTCAGGAAAATCTGAGGGGTTATGATGTATCTGGACATAAGTTCGAAATTTATGGGAAGTGCCCGGAATGTTTTCAATAAAGTAATAAAAAAGAAGCATGGAGCTATTTATTATAGCCTCATGCTTCTTTTTGCAAATAGGATATGCTGGCTCCAATGTCCGCCACAGGACATGGCGTTTTTAGTTGGAGTTCATCTGATCCTTCCGCTTTTGTTCCTGCAGCCAGTCTTCCACCCATGTATTCGCTTCCTGCCAGTTTCTGACTCTAATGACGCCTTTGGGAAGGGGTTCCTGGTTATAGGGTGTATCGAATAGGATGACAGGAATTCCGCAGGCCTCGTGAATCATGACTGCATTATCATGCTTGTCTTCAAAAAAGATATCCACCTCATATTTTTTTGCAGCTTCGATTTTATCATGGCTCCCGATCAGTTCAATATGATCGAACTCCAATGTGTTCTCTAGAAACCATTCCTCTGTTATTTGCTGCAGGTGAGAACCCCTGGCGCTTATAAAATACAATTCATGCTTGCGTTTCCAGTTTGTCAAAGCTTCCTTTGCGCCTTCTGCAATGGGAGATTCTTTGTATATAATGGGCTCATTTTCATAAAACCAATCTGCAAATTGCTCTTCTGATATCGTTACCAAGGGTGTTAAATCATATTGCTTAATATCACTTAAAGTAATATTCAGATTAAATGCTTCATTTAAATATGGAACCATGGCTTCAGGGCAAGTAACCGTTCCGTCAATATCAATGCCAAAACGCTTCTTCATCATTATGATCTCCTTTAATGCATATATCCCTTATCTTAACAAAAGTCCCAGCCTTGCAAAAGAGTGTTGCCTGAGCAGGTTTGAAAGTTAAACATTTACATCTTAAAAAAGTCTTATATCGCAAACACTATAAATGCTCCATTAAGCAGTACTTTTTAGTAACACAGCAAAGGAAGCGAGGGATCATGATGGCAGACCAAGAGCGCAGGAATGAAGAGTATGACCTTCGATACAGTGAGCGGATTGGCGAAGCAGATGCAGATTATTCTGAAGAAGCTGCTGCCGAAATAGCAGCTCCAGGTGTCTACGGCAGATCGCTGGATCGGGAAGAGAAAAATGAAACAGCTGCAGTTCATGCAGATTATTCTGAGGAAACCTCTGCCGAAATAGCAGCGCCTGGTGTCTACGGCAGATCGCTGGATCGGGAAGTTGAAAATGAAGCTGCAGTTCATGCAGATTATTCTGAGGAAACTTCTGCCGAAATAGCAGCTCCGGGTGTCTATAATAGATCAGTGGACAGGGATGGAGAAAATGAAACAGCTGCAGCCGGCAGAGGTGTCGGATATGCAGCCCTGGCACTTTCCATTTTATCTTTGTTTGTGCTGCCGGTTCTTTTTGGAGCAACAGGAATTGTCCTTGGTTTTATCGCACGCCGGAGGGGCTCAGAAAGCCTTGGTGGCTGGGCGATTGCAATAGGGGCAATTTCCATTATTGTCGGTATGTTCATTCTGCCGTTTTTTTAGAAAAAGAAGAAAAAAAGCCTGGCTCCCAAATTTATTTGGTGCCAGGCTTTTTCTATAGATTTTTGAACTTCTCAAAAGCGGGCAGCAATCGCCTTACCTTATGGCTGCAGGTTTTCTGCCTTTGCTTTTTCTTCTTCCTGTTTGGCAAAATATTCTTCGGCGATTTTGTCGATTTCAAGCTTAAGCTCCTCAACCATTGTTTCTTCAGGAACTTTCCTTACAATCTGGCCTTTGCGGAACAGGAGGCCTTCACCGCGGGCACCTGCAATGCCGATATCAGCTTCTCTGGCTTCTCCAGGCCCGTTAACAGCACAGCCTAATACAGCAACTTTAATTGGCGCTTTAATTTTTTGAATATATTCTTCCACTTCATTCGCAATGCTGATTAAGTCAATCTCAATCCTTCCGCATGTCGGACAGGAGATCAGTGTTGCAGCATTGGAGGATAAACCAAACACTTTAAGAAGTTCGCGGGCAACTTTAACTTCTTCTACGGGATCTGCACTAAGTGAAATTCTTAACGTATTTCCAATTCCTTTGCTTAAGATTGCACCAAGTCCAGCAGCACTTTTTACAGTCCCGGCAAAAAGTGTGCCTGATTCTGTTATACCTAAATGAAGAGGGTAGTCAAAAGCTTTTGCTGCTTTCTCATAAGCCTCAATGGCCAAATTAACATCGGAGGCTTTCATAGAAACGATGATGTCATGGAAATCAAGGTCTTCTAAAATTTTGATATGGTGCAGGGCACTTTCAACCATGCCATCTGCTGTAGGATATCCATATTTCTCAAGGATTCTTTTTTCAAGAGAACCTGCATTTACACCTATGCGGATAGGGATTCCTTTTTCTTTTGCGGCCTTGACAACTGCTTCAACTTTTTCACGTTTACCAATATTCCCCGGATTAATGCGGATTTTATCTGCTCCACCTTCGATGGCCTTTAATGCCAGCTTGTAGTCAAAGTGGATATCAACAACAAGCGGTATGTTAATTTGTTTTTTAATATCTGCTATGGCATTTGCAGCTCTTTCATCCGGGCAGGCAACACGCACGATTTGACATCCTGCTTCTTCGAGCCTTTTAATTTCAGCTACAGTCGCTTCAACGTCATGTGTTTTCGTAGTGGTCATACTCTGAATGAACAGCTCATTGCTTCCGCCAATTGTTAAAGGCCCAACTTTAACAGGCCTTGTTTTAGTGCGATTTATAATTTCACTCAATGGAGATTCGCTCCTTTTTATCTTTTCATATAACAGCTGAGATGTATGCTGTTAGAGAAGGTTCACTTTATTGTATCAATGAACCGCTGAAGTTGACAAGAATGATGATTAGTTGTCCTGAGTATATTTCGGAAATTTATAGGTCTTACCTGATTTAATGTCTTCAGGCTGCATTCCATTATTTAATTCCGAGAAGTCTGACACAACCTGGTCTATGCCAACAGGAATTGGTCCATCAAGGTTCAGTTCTATAATTGAAAGAACTGTCTCTCCAGGATTGACCTTTTTTTCAAAATAGGTTTCACCTGTTTCTGTGGGCAGCGTACTGGCCTCCAGTGCTTGCTTTTGTCCAGCGGGCAATGTGCCATGATCAAGGTCATAATAGATTACATATATAACTAGGATTGAAAGCAGTACTCCCGCAAGCTTTTTCATACTGGCCAAAACCCCCTGCAAATAGCATGTTTACCCAATATGTATGCTTGTCCGAATATGATTAGACCAAAAAAAGTCCTCAATTTGTATTATTCTGCATTAATAACTGCTTTATTTATAAAATAACTCCTCTTTTTAATTGCAAAAATAAAAACGCGCTATTGGCACGTTTTTATTTTGAGCTATGAGATGGTATTTCCTTAATGGACAAGAGGAGAATGATAAGAGAAACAAACCAGTTAATAATCGCCCCATTTTGTACCACAGTCTGAAGGGCTGACATTACAGTAAAGAAAACGGTCGGCAAAGTAATGCTGTACGCAGACATGCGCCATAAATGACGGTACTCCAGTTTTTTACTTAGTGCATTTTTGAGAAGAAGACCTGCAAGTGCTATCAGGGATATCTCAATAAATCGAATGCCGGCTGCGAAAATATAAATGACAACCGCTATTAAGGGAATAATAATCGGCATAAGGGATTCTGCAGAAGAAAGGAAGTCTGATAAGTCATCCTTTGTAATTGTGCGGCTTGTCAGCAATGTGTATGGATATGTCTGTTTCTGTCCTTCAGCATGAATGTAGACCTCATTTTTTAATAACGCAATCGTATTGCCGCTATCTGATAAGACAGTAGTGTCAACTGCTCCTGTCGAATCAACTATGATTGTAAAGTTATCTTTATTGAGGGTTACAGGGGCTTCCTCCTCTGTGTGAAGCTGTCCTTCTGTAATTTCAAAATCCGGCAGATCACTGTCAATTGTTTTATCAATAGCATTTAAGCCATTAATGATTGCCGAACCGGAATAAAACACGGTTGGCAGTACTGATAGCAGGGTAAGGAAAAACACATACAAAATAGTCTTTCCTATCCCCTGATGGCGAAATAAAGCGATATCTTTAGGAGAAAACAGGCTTTTATAAAACTGAAGAATAATATTCATTTTGACACACCCTTTTTGAGATTCACTATTATATTTTAGCCAAATATCCAGACGTTACAAGCAAATGCGTTTGCAAGTCCTTTTTGCATTTGTAACAAATTTGTAATATAAGGATCAAATGTTAAGGTATTGTAAATTTAGTTCATAACAGGTTTACATTTCTGCGGGTTTCCTTTAATAATTGTATGGGGTTTGATGAAACATGTCGAATAAACAGTTATAGGGGTTGAAAAATTGTGGAACTGAATGTTCAGCAAATGCTTTTTGAGTTTTTGGGCGGGCTTGGTATTTTCCTTTATGGAATCAAGTTCATGGGTGATGGGCTCCAAAAATCAGCTGGTGACCGGCTGAGGGATTTATTAGATAGATTTACTACGAATCCTCTAATGGGAGTGCTGGCAGGTATTCTTGTCACCATTCTTATACAGAGCAGCTCTGCAACCACTGTTATTACAGTGGGATTAGTATCAGCCGGATTCATGACATTGCGCCAGGCAATAGGTGTTATTATGGGAGCCAATATTGGAACCACGGTTACTGCATTCATCATTGGAATCGATATCGGGGAATACGCTTTGCCAATCATTGCTTTAGGTTCAATCCTATTGTTTTTCTTTAAAAACAAAAAGGTCCATAATGTCGGTCAGATTGTATTTGGCTTTGGTGCATTATTCTATGGACTTGAATTAATGAGCGGGGGAATGAAGCCTCTTCGTTCATTGGAAACTTTTCATGACTTAACCGTAAGCATGAGTTCAAATCCAATTCTGGGTGTGGTTGTCGGAACAGTGTTTACTGTTATTGTTCAGAGCTCAAGTGCCACAATCGGTATTCTCCAAGGCTTGTTTTCAGAAGAGCTGATTAACCTGGATGCGGCTTTGCCGGTTCTGTTTGGAGACAATATTGGAACGACCATTACAGCTGTTTTAGCCGCTATTGGAGCGTCTGTTGCTGCAAGAAGAGCCGCGGCCGTGCATGTATTGTTTAACTTAATTGGTACTACTATCTTCTTGATTTTATTAAAGCCTTTTACATTATTGATTGAGACACTGCAAGTGAAAATTAACTTAAATCCTGAAATGACCATTGCCTTTGCACATGGAATTTTCAACAGTACTAATACACTTATTCAGCTGCCATTTGTAGCAGCGCTGGCATGGATTGTAACAAAACTTATTCCGGGAGAAGATGCTGTTGCTGAATATAAAGCAAAACATTTGGATCCTGTTTTTATAGAACAATCACCTTCGATTGCACTTGGACAAGCTAAAGAAGAAGTGCTTCGGATGGGAGCATTCTCAGTACGGGGACTGGAAGAAACGGTTCAATATTTGAAAACCGGCAATCAAAAACATTCAGAAAGTGCATACCAGTTAGAGGACGCTATCAATAACCTTGACCGCAAAATTACAGACTATTTGATTAAGTTATCTACAAGCTCACTTTCAGCACATGAGTCTGCCGAGCACACTGTGCTGATGGATACGGTAAGAGATATTGAGCGAATCGGTGACCATTTCGAAAATGTAATAGAACTGATTGATTATAAACAGGCAAATAAAGTGTCCATTACTGATTCAGCTATGGCTGATTTAGAACAAATGTTCAAATTAACTATTTCTACTGTAAAAGAAGCTCTTCAGGCACTGGACCACAATGATAAAATTGCTGCAGAGCATGTTGTAAAAAAAGAAGAAGAGATTGACAAAATGGAAAGAAAGCTTCGCAAACAGCATATTCTTCGGCTGAATGAAGGAGTCTGCTCCGGCCAGGCCGGCATAGTGTATGTAGACATTGTCAGCAACCTTGAACGTATCGGCGATCATGCTGTGAATATTGCTGAAGCTGTTTTAGGAGATGAATAAGTGGTAAAATAAGCAAGGGGAAATCCCTTGCTTATTTATTTTAATAATGAATGTATATATTCTGAAGTGAGATAACTGTCTAGCGCAAGCAGCCTACGCCCTCGAGGTGTCGGGGGTGGGCAAGTCGCTTGCGCTTTTCTGGAAAGGGTGCTGATCATGGAGATAATTTATTGGACGCTGATCATTCTGTTATTTATTATTGCTTTTGCGGGCCTTGTATTTCCGATTATTCCAAGTGTTCTGTTTTTGCTGGGCGGTTTTATCCTGTATGGAATTCTATTTTCTTTCGAACCTTTTAACTGGCTTTTCTGGACAATTCAGGTGCTATTTGTCCTGCTGCTATTTGGTGCTGACTACCTAGCAAATATGATTGGGGTAAAAAAGTTTGGCGGATCAAAAGCCGGTGTCTGGGGAAGCACAATCGGCCTGCTGGCAGGTCCATTTGTCATCCCTGTATTGGGAATATTAATCGGGCCTTTTTTGGGTGCTGTCATTGCGGAACTCGCAGTAAATAAGACCAGCTTCAATGATGCAGTGAAGATCGGTTTCGGATCGGTAATCGGCTTTGTCAGCAGTGCAGCAGCAAAAGCTGTAATTCAAGGGATAATGATTATTTATTTTCTATTTGTGGTCCTTTGAGGACCTGCTGAAAGGTTTGAATTTAATGGAATAATAAAAATTAGATAGGATATTGTAAATATGTAGCAAAGCATTTTGTTTGAAACAAAAAACCAACTTTGGTAATCTTAAACTAAAGACCTTAGAAACATTCTAAAATCAGAATTTTATAAATGATTGGAGCGTTTCAGGGGCTTACTAAAACAGATACATAGGGAGGAATTTTATTATGGCATTCGAATTACCGCAATTACCTTACGCTTATGATGCATTGGAGCCAAACATCGACAAAGAAACGATGAATATTCATCATACAAAGCATCACAATACTTATGTAACAAACCTGAACAATGCTTTAGAAGGAAACGAAGAGCTTCTTTCTAAAACAGTTGAAGAAGTTGTTTCTAACCTGGATGCCGTACCTGAAGCTGTTCGCACTGCGGTACGCAACAACGGCGGCGGCCATGCAAACCATTCTCTTTTCTGGCAGATCATTTCTCCAAATGGCGGTGGCGAGCCTACAGGTGAATTAGCAGACGCTATCAGCAGCAAATTCGGAAGCTATGACAGCTTCAAAGAAGAATTTGCAAAAGCAGCTACAACTCGCTTCGGATCTGGCTGGGCTTGGCTGGCAGTAAGCAATGGCGAATTGGAAGTAACAAGCACTCCTAACCAGGATTCTCCATTAATGGAAGGAAAGACTCCAATCCTTGGCCTTGATGTTTGGGAGCATGCTTACTACTTAAAATATCAAAACCGCCGTCCTGAATACATCAATTCTTTCTGGAATGTTGTTAATTGGGATGAAGTTTCTAAGCGTTACAGCGCAGCAAAATAATAAATCAAAAAGCACGGCGGTTTACATCTGCCGTGCTTTTTTTTTAGGAATAAAGAGCTATTCTGTTAATTTCTAAATCATTGCATAACCGCACTTGCTTTGTAGGAGACTACCCTTAGAACCAAAGGGGAGTTTTTTTATGAGCAGATTTAAAAAACTGATCGGTGATGTCGATTTAACGAAAGATTTAACATTGCTTTTATTTATAGGGGGGCTTTATTCTTTAAGTGCTGCCCTTTCCAACACATTTGTAAATATTTATCTCTGGAAGCAGTCTGGTGAGTTCAGCGATCTTGCTTTATATAACCTGGCCATTGTGGTTCTTCAGCCTTTAACGTTTATCCTGGCAGGAAGATGGGCGAAGAAAATTGACCGTGTCATTGTACTGAGAATCGGTGTAATCTTTTTGGCACTATTTTATCTGACAGTGCTTTTCATTGGAACAAATGCCTCAAAATTTCTATTGCTTCTAGGGGCTCTGCTGGGAGTCGGGTATGGGTTCTACTGGCTTGCTTTCAATGTACTCACTTTTGAAATAACTGAGCCGGAGAATCGCGATTTCTTTAATGGGTTCCTTGGAATACTAACATCCGTTGGGGGTATGATTGGACCGATAGCAGCGGGTTTCATTATTTCAAGGATGGAAAAGTTCACAGGCTATTCCGTTATCTTCGGCATCTCCCTGACACTTTTTTCAATAGCTGTCTTTTTAAGCTTTTTTCTTAAAAGGCGGCCGGCTGACGGAAGGTATTTATTTGGAAGAATCCTTGCAGAACGAAAAAACAGTCTGAACTGGCGAATGATTACGAATGCCCATTTTTTTCAGGGTCTTAGAGAGGGAACTTTTATTTTTGTCATATCAGTTTATGTTTTTATTTCAACTGGCAGTGAACTGGCTCTTGGTACATACGGATTGGTCAACTCAAGTATATCTTTTTTGGGGTATTTTCTTGTATCAAGGCTTTTAAAGAAGGAGTATCGGAAAAGGGCCATACTTATAGGCGGGCTATTACTGTATGGTGCTATATTCTTTATCGTTTTTGAGGTTACGTATCCAAAGCTGCTGATGTATGCAGCCACTATTGCTATTGCGTATCCGCTCCTGCTTGTGCCATATATCTCATTAACATATGATGTCATTGGCAGAGGCTGGAAGGCTGCAGAGATGAGAATTGAGTATATCGTAGTAAGGGAGATCTTTTTAAATGCAGGACGGATGGTATCCATTTTAGGTTTTTTAGCTGCGGTATCTTTTTTCAATGAAGAAAAAAGCATTCCTATTCTGCTCTTAATCATAGGTGCAGGGCATTCGGTCATCTATTTCTTCGTCAGGAAAATACAATTTCAGTCTGCGTGAGAGAGAGAGGAATTCCTCTCTCTTTTTTTACCAGAAAAATATCTCTGTCGAAAAAGGGTTCTTTATAGAATTTATTGCTATTTTCTTTTAGAATGGGAGTATGAGACTTTTTTAAAGGAAGTGTGCGTAATTTTGAATAGGAAGAAAAAGAAGAAGACCCATGTTCCTTTCCGCCTGAATATGCTCTTCTTTGCTGTGTTTTTATTGTTCTCCATGCTGATACTAAGGCTTGGGATGGTTCAGATTGTTTACGGTGACGATTATAAGCGGGAGATTGAAAGAACGGAAGATGTTACAGTCAACAGCCCGGTGCCGAGAGGAAAGATGTTTGACAGAAATGGCCAGGTGATTGTCGATAATACACCGCAAAATGCCATCACATTTACTAATAATGGATACAAGCAGGACGAAATGCTTGAGGTGGCAGAAAGGCTGGCCAAGCTCATACACAAAGATACCGAAAAAGTTCAGGAACGCGATAAGAAAGATTACTGGATTATGAAAAATCCTGAAGAGGCTGAAAAAAAGATCTCTAAAAAAGACAAAGAAGAGCTTGAAAAGAAGTACGAAGGCGATCAGAAAGAATTGGACAAGGCCATGTATCAGCTCACATTGGATCGAATTACAGAAGATGAATTAAACGAATTGTCAAAAGATGATCTTGAAGTACTTGCCATCTACAGAGAGTTTACAAGCGGATATGCATTAACACCGCAAATTGTCAAAAATAAAGAAGTCACTCCTGAGGAATTCGCGGTTGTCAGCGAAAATCTTCAAATTCTTCAGGGTGTTGATACAACAACCGACTGGGAAAGGTATTATGCCTTCGGAGATACTTTGAAATCTGTGCTGGGTAATGTGACAAGCTCTGACGAAGGGCTGCCGGCCGAACAGCTTGAATACTATATGGCCCGTGATTACAGCCGTAATGACCGTGTAGGAAAAAGTTATATTGAGATGCAATACGAAGAAGTGCTACACGGCCAAAAGGCAAAAGTGAAAAATATTACAGATAAAGCCGGTAATGTCCTTGAAACTGTTCCCATCACTGATGGACAAAGAGGAAAGGATCTTGTTCTGAGTATTGATATGGATCTTCAGAAGGAAGTAGAGAAAATCATTGAAGAGGAATTGCGTGAAGCAAAAGCATCTGCAGGTACTGCACTACTGGACAGAGCATATGTAGTGCTGATGGATCCTCATACCGGAGAGGTTCTTTCAATGGCCGGCAAAAAGATTGTAAAGGATAAAGAGACAGGCCAATCAGTCATGCAGGACGATGCATTAGGCAATATCACTACTACTTATAATGTCGGTTCTGCTGTGAAGGGTGCTACAATTCTTACCGGATATAAAACAGGTGCTATTACTCCGGGGACCGTTTTTTATGACCGGCCTCTAAAAATTAAAGGAACACCTGTAAAAAAATCCTGGAGAAATTTTGGCCCTTTAGATGATATCAATGCGCTTAAATTCTCTTCGAATGTTTATATGTTTGAAACTGTTATCGATATCGGCGGCGGAAAATATGAGTATGAAAAGCCATTGTGGATAGATGAGCAAGCCTTTAGTACTGTAAGGGATTCCTTCGCTCAATTTGGGCTTGGAGTACGGACAGGAATTGATTTGCCAAATGAGCAAACAGGCTTTAAGGGAATGAGCAACCTTCCTGGTTTTATGCTTGACCTTTCGATTGGCCAGTACGATACCTATTCCAATATGCAGCTTGCCCAATATGTTTCGGTCATAGCCAATGGCGGAAACAGAATGGAGCCCCATATAGTAAAGGAAATCCGTGAGCCATTGATGGAAAATAATGAACTTGGACCTATTGTGCAGGAAATGGAGCCGAAAGTCCTTAATCGGGTAGAGCTTGAAGATGGCTGGATGGACCGGGTCCAGGAAGGCTTCCGCAGAGTCATGCAGGAAAAAGGCGGAACAGCATACGGTTTGTTTGGCAGTAAGGAATATAAGCCGGCGGGGAAAACTGGAACTGCCGAGGCATTTTACGATGGACCAGAGCGCAGCAAGTTTGGCAAAGAGCCGCCTGAGGTCATGAACCTAAGTCTTGTAAGCTATGCTCCGTCTGAAAATCCTGAGGTAGCAATGGCGGTATTAGTTCCATGGGCTTACCAGGGAAGCGTGGATCACGGAGCCAATAAAGAAATTGGCGAACGCGTTTTGGATGCTTATTTTGATCTTAAAAAGGAACGCCAAAAAAAGGGCAATGATAGTGAAGAATCTGTTCAAAAAGTGGAAAATATAGATGAAGTACTTGAAGGACAGGAAGATGCCCGCAAGGAAGAGGATGAATAAGTGTTGCTAAACTGTCTCCCATTTAGGGAGGCAGTTTTTTTTATTTCACCTCATTATATGAATTGCAAACCGGCTATGATGGAAAGATAAATTCATGTTATACCTCTTATTCGACATAATTACACAAGAATCGTCCACATTTACAAAAGCTTTACAAACAGTTAAAACGGCGTTAACAGTCAACCCTTATTCTAATACTCGTAGGACAAAACAACCAATTTTCTTAGGGGGAATTCAGGAATGAAACGTCTTAAAAAAATGAGCCTTTTACTTATGCTGGCGGCTGTAATGGCATTCACTGCAGCTTGCGGAGGCGGAGATACAAATGAAGGTACAAGCGGAAATGGCGAAACTGGTGAAGAGCTGGAAGGCAGTGTAGTGATAGATGGTTCTGGAACTGTTTATCCATTTATGGCACGCATGGCTGAAAACTATATGGGAGAACAGGAAAATGTCTCTGTAGAAGTTAGCCGCTCCGGAACTTCAGCAGGCTTCAAGAAATTTCTTGCGGAAGACGGAACTGACTTTAATGATGCTTCCCGCTCAATTAAAGATGAAGAAAAAGCACAAGCAGAAGATCTTGGAATTGATGTCCAGGAAATGAAGGTTGCTTTAGATGGTATAACAATTGTAATTAATAAAGAAAATGACTGGGCTGCTGAGCTTACACAGCAAGAAGTTGTCGATATCTTCCTTGCCAGTGCAGGAAAGAAAAAATGGTCAGATGTTCGCCCTGACTTCCCGGATGAAGAAATTCAAACTTATGGCCCAAATGAAAACCATGGCACTTACGAATTTATGTTTGAAAATATTCTTGAAGAACAGGACCTTCCTGAAAATATCAACTTACAGCAGGACTACTCAACTTTAGTGGATCTTGTATCTAAAGATAAAAACGCTATCGGATTCTTTGGCTATGGATACTATGACAGCAACAAAGATAAATTGTCGGCAGTAAAAGTAGACTTTGGCAATGGACCAGTTGAACCATCATTAGACACAATCAAAGAAGACGGAGACTATGCTCCATTTACTCGCCCTGTATTCACATACCTGAATACAAATATGGCTAAAGAAAAGCCGCAAGTGCTTGATTATGCTATCTATACCATGGAAAATGCACAGGATGTTGCAGCAGAAACTGGATTTGCTCCATTATCGGATGAAGATATCCAGGCTTCTCTAGATGCTTTGAACGGATTGAAGTAAGTTTCAAGAAGTGTTGAAAACGGGAAGATGAGAGGGTAGACTTCTCATCTTCTTGCAGTGTTAAAAGTTTTTATGCGGGTATTATAAGCTAAATAGTTCTTCTATGGATGAGAGGGATGAAAGGGGTTTTACACTTGGCAAAAAGCGCTGTTCACGATAACGACAAAAAGTTGAATATACGTGAAATCATACAACAAAAGAAAAAATCTCGAAGTGTTAATAATTATACTGAAAAGTTAATTCCAAAAATTTTATTTGGTATCGCAGCAATCTCTGTTTTGACTACTATTGGAATTGTACTTACTTTAATTACGGAAACAATCGCCTTTTTCAAAGACGTTCCTTTTATAGATTTTTTTACAGGCACTGAATTAAAGCCATTAGGTGCCAATGCTGTTTTTGGTGTTCTTCCTTTACTGACCGGAACAATCATTTCCACTATAATAGCCATGCTTGTTGCCATTCCGGTGGGACTGATGACAGCGATATTTTTAAGTGAATACGCTTCAGAAAAAACAAGAAAAACCTTAAAGCCGCTTCTTGAAATTCTGGCTGGTATTCCTACTATTGTTTATGGATTTTTTGCTTTTACATTTGTAACACCTTTACTAAGATCTTTTATTCCCGGCCTTGAACCAACGAATATTTTAAGCCCGGGGATTGTAATGGGAATTATGATCATCCCAATGGTAGCGTCCCTTTCTGAAGATGCAATGAGTTCTGTGCCAAATGCTATGAGGGAAGGTGCCCTTGCATTGGGGGCAACAAAGCTTGAGGTAACCTGGAAAGTGGTTATACCAGCAGCTATTTCAGGTATCATTGCTTCGTTTGTGTTAGGAATTTCTAGAGCAATCGGGGAAACGATGATCGTAACCATTGCGAGCGGAAGTTCGAAAAACTTTACATTTGATGTTACCCAATCCATGCAGACAATGACTGCTTATATTGTGGAAGTAACAGGCGGGGAAGCAGCCGCAGGTACAACATTATATTACAGTCTTTATGCTGTTGCTATGACATTGTTTGTGTTTACGTTAATTATGAACCTTCTTGCTCAGTATATCTCTCGCAGGTTCAGGGAGGAATATTAATATGAAATATGTAGATTCAGAACAAGTGCATAAAAAAATGGGCAGCCGCCTCCTTGCCAATAATATGGCGAAAACGATTTTCTTTTTGGCAACCTTGTTTGGTCTTGTAGTATTGATCGTCTTGATATATCGAGTCCTTTCAGATGGATTAGGCTGGATAAACATAGATTTTCTAATGAATCGCTTATCGACAGATCCTGAAAGAGCCGGAATCTGGGGAGCAATAACAGGAACACTATGGCTGATGCTTGTTGTTGCTCCCGTTACGATGATTCTTGGGGTAGGTACGGCTATTTATCTTGAAGAATACGCAGCCAAGGGACGTATTTCTTCTTTTATTAAAACGAATATCTCCAACTTGGCAGGTGTTCCTTCAGTAGTTTTTGGTATACTAGGACTAACTGTTTTTGCAAGAGCTTTGGATTTGGGTTCTGTAGTCCTTGCTGGCGGTCTTACTATGGCATTGCTGGTTCTTCCAGTGGTTGTTGTTGCCAGCCAGGAAGCAATCCGTGCTGTTCCCCAATTTTTAAGAGAAGCCTCTTACGGTATGGGAGCGACAAAGTGGCAAACCATTAAAAATGTAGTTCTTCCTGCAGCATTACCTGGAATCCTTACGGGGGTTATTCTTGCACTATCGCGGGCTATAGGCGAAACAGCGCCATTGGTTGTTATCGGTATACCGGCTTTGTTAATTCCTGTTCCTGATGGAATCTTTGATAAATTTACGATTTTGCCGGTACAGATTTATTATTGGACAATCGACTCTGCTCTAGTAGCAGAATATGCAAACCTGGCAGCTGCGACAATCGTTATTTTATTAATTGTTTTATTCGCGATGAACTCAATAGCCATCTTAATTCGGAATAAATTCCAAAAAAGATATTAGCCTGGGAGGTTTTATAAAATGCCTGTAGTGACAGAGAAAACAAATCCAAATGTAAAAAAAGAAAACATAAACCCAAATTCAACAGAAAACAAAAAAGTTGTTTATAATACAAAAGATCTTAACCTTTGGTATGGTGAAGGGCATGCGTTAAAAAATATCAATTTAGCCATTAATGAAAATGAAGTAACGGCCATTATCGGACCATCAGGATGCGGTAAATCCACATATATTAAAACTCTAAACCGCATGGTTGAACTTGTGCCTTCAGTAAAAATTTCCGGCGAAATCTTATACCGGGAGCGTAATATTCTTGATAAATCATTTACAGTGGAGGATTTAAGAACGAATGTGGGAATGGTTTTTCAAAAGCCAAATCCATTTCCAAAGTCCATTTATGAAAATGTAGCATATGGCCCGAAAATTCACGGTATTCGCGATAAAAAGATCCTTGATGAGATTGTTGAGAAGAGTTTGAGGGGAGCGGCAATCTGGGATGAGGTTAAGGATCGCCTGAACCAGAATGCGTATGGCTTATCAGGCGGGCAGCAGCAGCGCCTTTGCATTGCACGCTGTCTAGCAATTGAACCAGATGTCATCTTAATGGATGAGCCGACATCTGCACTTGACCCTATCTCTACCTTAAAGGTAGAAGAGCTTGTGCAGGAGCTTAAGGAAGAATTCAGTATTATCATCGTTACTCATAATATGCAGCAGGCCGCCCGTATTTCTGATAAAACAGCTTTCTTCTTAAACGGTGAAGTAATCGAGTTTGCCGATACAGATAAGATATTCTCTACCCCTTCAGATAAGCGGACTGAAGATTATATCACTGGGCGATTCGGCTAATCTATTTTACTGGTTTGTATCAACGATTTAATTATTACTTTTAGGATGAAGGGGGATTACATTGATGGTGGTACGTGAGAGATTTGAATATGATTTGCAGGAGCTTCAAAAGAAACTGATTGAAATTGGCAATTTTGCAGGAGAGGCCTTGCATAGATCGGTTGAAGCGCTTGAAACCCAAAATATAGAATTGGCACTTGAAATCATTGATGACGATAACCAGGCAGATCTTTTATATGAAGAAATAAATGATTTAGCCATTCTGTTAATTGCCAAACAGCAGCCTGTAGCAATTGACCTTCGCCGCATCATTGTGGCAATTAAAATCGCGACAGACATTGAACGGATAGCAGACTTTGGAGTAAATATTGCGAAGTCTACAATACGGATTGGGTCAGAACCACTTATTAAGCCGATTGAGCATATAAAAGAAATGTACGAAATTTCCACCGAAATGCTTCGCTTATCATTGGAAGCTTTCACAGAAGAAGATATTACAAAGGCAAAAAAAGTAGCTGATATGGATGATCAGGTAGACGACCTTTATGGTGAAACAATTAAAGAGCTGCTGCAAATCAACCTGCAGAAACCGGAATACCTTCCTCAGATCACTCAGCTGTCTTTTGTTTGCCGATATTTAGAAAGAGCAGCTGATCATGTCACCAATATCTCTGAACATATTTTTTACTTGGTAAAAGGGCGTCAGTATGATTTGAATAATTAATAAGAAAAACGGAAGCGTCATGCCTCGCTAGCGCAGAAGGAAAAAAGCTAAAAGGATTCAGCTCCTTTTAGCTTTTTGTTATGACTTTAGCGATTTCTTTATAGCTCATGTCAGGGGTCAGCTCAAATGTGCCCAGCTGTATTTTTTTGCTGTACCCGTATTCTTCAAGGTAATTGCCGAAGTCTGCTGCCTGATCGACTACATTTCCCTTCTCAAGCTGTGCTGCGATTTCCCCAGGTGTCATGCCGCTCTCAATTGTAAGCTGATAGGCAGCCTGTGAGCCTTCTTCCAACTCCGTATCTTCCTCAGAAGGTTCTTCTTTTTCTTTCGTATTTTCATTTGCTGGATCTTCGGATTTAGTCCGCTGCTGAAGTAGAGTATATTCTTTGTCTGTTAAAACAGTATAGCCGTTCGCCTGAAGAAATTCTTTCGCGCTGTCTTCATCTATTTTTCTATTTTCAGACTGATTCGGTTTAATGAAAAAATAGACTATACCGAAGGCTATGACAGCCATAAGGATGCCAAATGCAAATGCCCGGGTATTTCTTTTATTCATATCCATGACCTCTAAATTTCATTTCTGTTTGAATAGTCCTTACTTCATCAGGAGAGAGTGATGATTGTCTGGCAATCTGCTCAACTGACAATCCTTGCCTGGTAAGCAGCATCACCTGATTTTTTATAATTTCATGAACTTCCCTTTTCACTGAGGAATGAGCAGAAGACTCTGCAGGAACGTGCTGAATAAAGGGGTCGTCAGCCACCAGCAGTTCTTCTTCCAATACTTTTAATTTCTTTTTAATCTGATACATTTCCTGAATCTGCTGCATGGACATTTGGTCCATTTCTTCGCGCAGCTCTTTATAAGGATCTTTCAAGAACACTGAAAGAACAAATAGCCCTATAGATATCATCAATAATGCCAGCATGATTGATTCCAAAAAAGTCACCTCATATTCATTGAACAGAAATATTTTACCATCAAAATTGACAAATTTCGATATGTAATCCACAAGCAGGTGAAAATTATAGCTTTTTGTCGCTGAAGCTCTGTCGAAAAAGCATCCCGGCAAACTTTGAAAAATTTTTTCTTATTTATTATTCAAGCAGGCATGTGCATTCGCAAGAAGCGACAATTTCCGTTCATTGTAGCCTATCCATATCAGTGATAACATTGAGCTATATAAATAGTCATAAAATTTTGCTTTTTGTCATATATATACCTTTTTTAGTGGCTTATGAAAATAAATACAAGAGGTGCCGGGTATGATCGATGAAATTATTAAGCTTCGCCGCAGGGGGCTTTCATTTCGCAAAATTGCCAGTGAGCTTGATACAACAGTAGGAAAAGTGCAATACCAATGGACCAAACTTATCCAAAATAAAGAAAAACGCAAAAGCGTGGACTCTGCCGGGATTAAAATAACCGCTGAAGAAAATGCACTTCCTAAACAAATGAAAGATCAATTGATATTAACACGCTTAAGAGCTGATAAGGTAAAAGTAAAATGGAAATTATCTAGTCATAAAGAGAAGATGGCTTCACTTTACTTGGACGAGCCTGTCTCTTCCATGAGAAAATCTTTAAGAATCTATGATGTTACGGGGATCATTTTTGATGGCGCAAATGCGGTCTCTGATCATGAAGTAATCCTGTCCCAACAATCAGAGTGGATCTTCAAAGGGCTCAAACCTAGTAAAGTGTATTGTGTGGAGCTTGGCATAAAATTGACAGAATCTCATTTCTTTCCTTTGCTGCGCTCAGAAGCAATTCATACTTCTGAGGAAATGATTTATCAATCATCCGGAAAAGGCGATGCTGAGAAGCAGCCTGCTGAATGGACAGTGAATGTGAGTACATACACTTATTATGAATCAATGAGTGAAGGAGAAGGTAAAGAATGATAGAAACGGTACCTGCTGAGCCAAATAAAAAAGCTGCCATAAAGGCTTACCTAAGATTCTTCTTCTTACGTGGGAATATCCCCCCCATGTTGTCGGTGGCTTATCAAGACATGTCCATGGACTCGCCGGAGGATTGAAACATGATTATGAGGTCCATATTCTGACAGCTAATCCAGGAAATCTTTCCAGCAATGAACGTAAAGACGGTATCTATATACATCGAGTTAAGCCGCTTAATGAAAAAGATCCTAACTTTTTGCATTGGATTTTAGGATTGAATTTGGCGATGGAGCAAAAAGCCAATGAACTGTCATCCTTCCACCACTTTGAGCTCATCCACGCACATGACTGGCTTGTGGGTGCATGCGGCCTGTCATTAAAGGAGAGTTTAAAGTGTCCTTTAATTACGACTATACATGCAACCGAATATGGAAGGAATAATGGGATTTACACAGAATTGCAGAAGTTTATCCATAGAAAAGAAGAGCAGCTGATACTCGGATCAGATCAGGTTATTGTCTGCAGTGAATATATGAAGGAAGAAGTACTCCAGCAATTTGCTATTGAAAACGAAAAAATGTCTGTTATTGCAAACGGAATCAGCAAGGAACCCCTTCTTGAAGACGTTGACTCTTTATTGGAGGGGCTGCAGGTAAAAAAAGGCGGCAGACTGATATTTTCTATTGGGCGGATGGTCAGGGAAAAAGGGTTTGATACCTTGATCGAAGCAGCGCCTATTATAAAAGAAAAGTACCCGGATACTTATTTCATTATAGCCGGCAAAGGGCCTATGCTTGAAGCACATAGAAAAAAAGCGAAAGAACTGAATGTTGACGATGTAATTCATTTTCCGGGTTTTATTAATGATATGCAAAGAGTAGCTCTCTTTCTGAAGTGTGAGTTCGCTGTTTTTCCAAGTTATTATGAGCCATTTGGCATTGTTGCACTCGAAGCAATGATTGCCGGGAAACCGGCGATAGTATCTAACACTGGCGGGTTAAAGGGGATAATAAAACATGGATATTCGGGACTGTTCATGACACCGGGAGAACCTGGCAGTTTCACAGAGCAGGCTACCGCTCTCCTTGAAGATCCAAAAGCAGCCCTTACAATTGGCAGACAAGGTCAAAAGGTCGCAGAAAGCCTATTCAGCTGGGGACGCATTGCGGAGGAAACCAAAAGAGTATTCCAAGAAACCCTAATCAGCCAAAAGCTAGAAGACTTTGTTTAAAAAAATTATAGAAAAAGGTGCATGAAGATGAATACATTAAATTGGATTCAATCTGATGTTTATGAAGAAATGGAGAAAGCGCCGATCGGGAAATTGAAAATGATTCCGGGTTTATGGATAGACGGGAAGACTTACTGGATGGAGAATGGCAGTAAAGAGATATTTCCTGATGAAAATATTTCTGTTCAAATTAAGACAGAAAAAATCCACTCCAAAATTTCATATTTTAAAAGCTATATCACAAACCATGTGGACGAGCCCAGAATGATTAAGCTCTTATTGCAGCACAGACATGATTATTCTTCCCGTGAACATCTCTCGTTCATTTCTCCCGCAGAAAATGTCATCTTTCATTTGGCTGATTCCAAGCTGTTTTTGGTTAATGGCCAGCTAAACGGCAAAAAAATGGAAGAGTGTACGATTCAGCCATACTGGAATGTATACAGTGACCAAATTTGGAACTGCAGAAAGAAAGGAACTTTAAAATATCATCCGATGGTCCAGGGGAATGCCATAAGCGTCTTCTCCCTTAAAGCAGCATTCAATGGCAGAGGGACAATAGAAGGAGAATCATGGATTATTAACGGAGACAGCAAATCAGAAATCCTTCAGTATAACAACCTGCTAATAGGCAGGGGTAAAGAGGGTACTTTTAAAAAAACGTACTAGCATTTCGAATTAAAAAGTGATATTATAGAAAAGTCGTATGAACGAACTAGTTTGAACATAGTTTGGAGGGAAATTACATGCGTGTAAACATTACGTTAGCTTGCACAGAATGTGGAGATCGTAACTATATTTCTAAAAAAAATAAACGAAATAATCCAGATCGTCTTGAGCTTAAAAAATATTGCCCAAGAGATAAGCGTTCGACTACACATCGTGAAACAAAATAAGCGGTAGGATCATTCCTACTGCTTTTTTTGTTGACTTTTTTTATGGGTATACTACCCTTTTTTGGATAAATTATTGAGGGGATTTGCATATGTCATCTTCTGTTGGAGGGTATGATATGGAAATGGATAAAAAGGCGCTTAGAAAGCAAATGCTGAATAGAATGAAGGAATTGAGCAAGCCTGAGTTTGAACAGCTATCCTATGAAATTGCCCGCAGCCTTTATAGCAGTCCTTTATGGCTTCAAGCTAAAACGATAGGAATAACGGTTTCAAAGCCGCCTGAAGCGGATACGTGGCAGATTATCAGAAAAGCATGGGAAGATGGAAAAAGGGTTGCTGTCCCGAAATGCATTCCCCACACAAAGCAAATGGTGTTCCGTGAACTGAAAAGCTTCAGGGAATTGGAGTCTGTGTACTATGGATTATGGGAACCAAGTCCAGAAAAGACAGATGAAGTTCGCAGTGAGGAAATCGAAACCTTAATTGTTCCCGGGCTCGCATACATGAAAAACGGCTTTCGCCTGGGGTTTGGGGGAGGCTATTATGATCGTTTTCTCGAGCACTATAAAGGAAGAACCGTCTCACTGGCTTTTGAACTGCAGATTTTAAACGGCTTTCCAGTGGAAAACCATGACAAGCCGGTGGAAATGATTATTACCGATCAGCAGGTTTGGGCATCCGGCAATGCTTGAATCTATTGTAATTATTATTTTTATATTGATCACAGCTCTAGCTGGATATTATTTCCGATTACTGACCTTTTCAGGCAGTATAGCCGCATTCATTGTAGGTGCGGCAACAGGATGGGGATTTGGTTTTTACGGTCTCCTTGTACTGGGGTTCTTCTTTGCGAGCTCAAGCTTTTGGTCAAAATTTAAAAGCCATAGAAAAGAGACATTCGAAAATAAGCATGCAAAAGGGTCAAGGAGGGATTGGCAGCAGGTGGCAGCAAATGGAGGAATAGCAGCTATTTCCAGCATACTCTATCTCCTGAATCCATCACCGGTTTGGCTAATAGCATTTCTAATTGGCCTGGCTGCAGCGAATTCGGACACCTGGGCATCAGAAATTGGTTCATTAAGTCAAAAATCCCCCATTTCGTTGAGGACCTGGAAGCCAGTAGAGACGGGAACTTCAGGTGCTGTCAGCATTCTGGGCACAATTGCAGCTTTGTCAGGTTCTTTTGCTATTGCACTTCTTTCATTTATGCTGTTCAGCGTTTCACTTTATGAGGTTATGCTGATTGGGATCTTTGGATTTGCGGGAAATCTGATTGATTCCATATTGGGGGCTTTTTTTCAGGCTGAATACAAGTGCCTGGTGTGCAATGAAAATGTTGAAAAAACCGAACATTGCGGACAGCCGGCCTTATTGGTAAAAGGAAGGCGTTTTGCAGATAATGACTTTGTTAATTTTTGTTCAGGTTTAGCTTCAGCCTCGTTGGGATTGCTTCTATTTATTCTATTGATATAGACGGACTGAGCTGCTGCTGTTCCTTACCTTAAAGTGAAAAGGAGAGTTGTTATGAAAATTCGGGTGAACAGAGTCGTGATGATTGGAACTGGCTTTGTAGGCTCAAGCTATGCCTTTGCACTATTAAATCAGGGTGTTACAGAGGAATTGGTTCTAATCGATTTAAATAAGGATAAATCTGAAGGAGATGCTATGGACTTAAATCATGGCATGCCATTTGCCCCTTCGCCAACATCGATCTGGTTTGGAGGTTATTCAGATTGCAAAGAGGCTGATTTGGTTGTCATAACTGCTGGAGCTAATCAAAAGCCTGGGGAGACACGTTTGGATCTTGTGGAAAAAAATGCGAAAATCTTTAAAGGCATTGTGAATCATGTCATGGACAGCGGTTTTGATGGCATTTTCCTGGTTGCGACAAATCCAGTAGATATTCTGACCTATGCAGTCTGGAAATTCTCCGGACTGCCAAAAGAAAGAGTAATTGGATCCGGAACGATACTGGATACGGCCAGATTCAGGTTTCTGCTCGGAGAGTATTTCAAAGTCGATACTCGTAATGTTCATGCATATATTATAGGTGAACACGGAGATACTGAATTGCCTGTATGGAGCCATGCTGATATTGCAGGGAAAAACATTGATGACTGGATAGGAAAAGAAGAGAATTTTAGGAAGGACGATCTTAAGTCGATATTCCTTAATGTCAGAGATGCGGCTTATCAGATTATTGAGCGAAAAGGGGCCACTTATTATGGAATAGCCATGGGTCTGGTCAGGCTGACGAAAGCAATCCTTCAGAACGAAAATTCGGTCCTTACGGTGTCAGCTTACTTAGATGGAGAGTATGGCCATGATGATGTTTACATTGGGGTACCTGCTATAGTCAATAGAAATGGCATTCGCGCCATTGTTGAACTTGACTTAAACAGCGAAGAAAAGGATCAGTTTACCCAATCAGTAAATGTTCTCAAGAAAACGCTGGAACCAATAAGGAAGGATTAGCCAGCTTGCATTGGGAGGCGAATTTTATTTTGTTATGAAGCATGGATAAAAATTATTTCCTCTTCTCACAATAAGGAAGAGGAGGGATTTTTAATGTCTCGATTACTATCCATATTTATGATAGGTCTTGGCACTTATTTTGCCTATCATAACCGTTATCGATTGATTAATGTTATTTTTGGGAATGTCTTTTTGCGGAAACTGCTAGTCACTTCAGTAATGAGTTTTCCGCTTGTCCGCGACAGGATGATGAGCTCTGTTTTCTCTTCTGGGCCCTCGGAAGGGCGGCAATAAAGAAGTAAAAAGACCGTAATGGTCTTTTTATTTTGGATAAATATTCAGGTGCTTTTTCTTTTACAAAAGGTTTCTTTTTTGCCTATAGTTAAATAAAGTATTGTAATCATTGAAACGTATAGAGAGTGGGGGAAGAATTGGCCGTTCAAGAGGATTATTTATTTTGGAAACTTGCGGATTATTTCATATCTGATCAGGGGTACAGAATGATTCAGCTATCTGGAGATCAGGATGAATTATGGCTAGAAAAGATGGAGCATAAAACGATAAAGGCAATCAGGCTCCTAAAATATAATCTTGACTGGAGCAATTGGATGCAGCGGGATATCGAAGTTACTTCCCAAAAAGCAGAATCTGTCAGGAAGCAGCTTGGTAAAAGGGAGCTGCCAGTATTAAATATCTATGTCACAAAGTACCTGCCTGTCGATGACTATGAATTCCGCATTACAGAACCCTTCATGCCTGAAAATGCGAAAGCCTCTGTCCAAACCCTAATCATTGAGTCCGGCAAACCGGATAGCCTAAGTGAGGTTGAGGCCATTTTCGAAAAGCCATTAACCCTACTGTCCGGAAATTATGCGGAAATGGATGTTGAAGCTCTGAAGCATGCTGCTCTTTCTAAAGCTGTGAAAACAGCAAAGAAAGAAAAGGAAATGTTTAATTTTGGGAAGCCATTTTTTACGTATATATTCATTTTTATTCAAGTTGCTGTTTTTTTAGTTTTGGAAGCAATGGGCGGGAGCACAGATACATCGACATTAATTAAGTATGGAGCTAAATTTAACCCATTAATTCTTGATGGGGAATGGTGGAGGTTTTTGACCCCGATTGTTCTTCATATCGGACTGCTCCATTTATTAATGAATACACTTGCCTTATTTTATCTTGGTTCGGCAGTGGAACGCGTGTATGGAAATCTAAGGTTCCTAGTTATTTATTTGGCTGCTGGTTTTGGCGGAACTTTAGCCAGTTTCATTTTTAGCCCTACCCTTTCAGCTGGAGCAAGCGGAGCTATTTTTGGCTGTTTCGGAGCACTTTTATATTTTGGGCTCATTTATCCTAGTCTTTTCTTCCGGACAATGGGATTTAATATACTTGTGGTATTGGGCATAAACCTTGCATTTGGATTTACCATTCCGGGGATTGATAACGCTGGCCATATCGGCGGGCTGATTGGCGGATTTCTTGCTACTGGAATTGTGCATTTTCCCAGGAAGAAGCGGCCATTGCTTCAGTTCCTGTTTTTAGCAGCATCACTCTGTCTGGCTGCTGGATTGTTGAAATATGGTTTCAATGAACCAGGAAGGCTTTTAAATGAACAGACTGCAATGGTGATGGCCCAGGAGCATATTAATGCTGAAGAGTTTGAAAAGGCTCGATCAATGCTTGCTGATTTTGTTAATGAAGGGAATGCCTCACCAGAGGCTTATTTTCTGTTATCATATGCGGAAATAAAGGTGGGACAACTGGAAGATGCGAAAGATCATCTTCTCCACGTAGTAAAGGAAGAAGCTGCTTTCCACGAAGCACATTACAATCTTGCACTGATCTATTTAGATGAAGAAGACCCGGAAAAAGCAAGATATCATGCTCAAAAAGCAGCTGGTCTTAAACCGGATCAGGAAGAATATCAAAAGCTTTTAAACCAAATAGAATAGAAAGACAGCTGGTATTATACTGAATTTTCAGCTTACTTCCTGGGAAATATAATCTTCATTTCCTGCGGATTTTCATTGAATCATGCCAATCATTGGTATGATTTTTTTTTTGCATGTCTATGATGTTGAATAGTATGCAAGGAAAAGAATGGAACAGAATGCTGAGGTGGGGATTTTGGAGAAAGTCAGAAAAGAGCCTGTAAAGGTTTCACTGAAAGAAAATATAGAATATCTTAAAGAAGCACTTGGAGTTGAAAAAAGCTTTGATGTGATTCAGCTGGATGTTGAATATGCAGAAAGGGAAATGGCTCTATATCTTGTAGATGGCTTTGTAAAAGACGATATATTGCACTATCTGATGAAAATGCTTGCTGGATTGGATGCAGGCCAGCTGGAAGGGGATACACTTTCCCGGTTAATAAAAACGTATATACCCTACGTAGAGGTTGAAACCACTGATGATCTGGATAAAGTTGTGGATATGGTGCTGGCTGGTCCGACTGCTTTAGTTGTGGATGGTGTCGATGAAGTGATTCTCATTGATGCCCGTACATATCCGGTAAGAGGCCCGCAGGAGCCTGATATCGAACGTGTTGTCCGCGGTTCAAGGGATGGGTTTGTAGAAACACTTGTTTTTAATACTGCTTTAACGAGGAGAAGAATAAGAGACCGGACACTTCGCATGGAATATATGCAAGTGGGAAGACGTTCTAAAACAGATATTGTTGTCAGTTATATTGAAGACATTGCCGATCCTGAAATGGTTAAAAAAATAAAGGAATCAATTTCTAAGATTGACACTGATGGATTGCCAATGGCCGAAAAATCAATAGAGGAATTCATTTCCGGCCGGCATTGGAATCCCTACCCGATGGTAAGGTATACCGAAAGGCCTGATACAGCAGCAACCCATCTTTATGAAGGGCATGTATGCATTATCGTCGATGGTTCGCCCAGTGTGATCATAACACCGACAACCTTCTGGCATCACCTGCAGCATGCTGAGGAATACCGTAATAAGCCCCTTGTAGGTGCATATTTGCGATTTGTCCGATTTTTGGCTGTCTGGGCCTCCATTTTTCTTTTGCCTTTATGGTACTTATTTGCAATACAGCCACAGCTGCTGCCTGATGCATTATCATATATCGGGCCGAATGAAACAGGACAGCTGCCATTAGTCATTCAGTTCCTTATGATAGAGCTCGGTTTGGATATGCTGAGGATGGCCGCGATCCATACCCCATCCGCGCTGGCCACTGCACTCGGACTGGTAGCTGCACTGATGATTGGACAGGTAGCTGTTGAAGTTGGATTGTTCATTAATGAAGTAATTCTTTATTTAGCAATAGCAGCAATTGGAACATTTTCAACACCAAGCTATGAAATGAGCCTGGCCAACAGGCTGATAAGAATCGCCTTGCTGATTGCAACAAGTATTTTCCATACTTATGGATATGTAGCTGGCATCATGCTGCTGATAATCATGCTGGCAAGAATGAAGTCTTTTGGAGTGCCATACCTGTGGCCATTCATCCCTTTCAATTTGAGAGCATTCAGGGATGTATTGCTCAGATCGCCAATACCATTGAAGAACAGGCGGCCGCGTTTTCTGCATCCAAAAGATCCAGATCGCTAAATCTAAAAAATCCCTCACTGGCTGCTGTGCCGGGAAGGGGTTTTTTAGATTAGCCCAGGAATCTTATTTATTTGCGGGAGCTTGTCCATCTTGAGAAGGTTGGAAATTTAGATTATACTTTATTGAGGTATAAACTTATCGATAGGGCAGAGGTACAGAATGAAAACCATTTATGATATACAGCAATTTCTTAAGAAATATGGGACAATCATCTACATAGGGGATCGTGAAGCTGATTTGGAGCTTATGGCTGCAGAATTAAAAGAGCTATATGATTCTCAGCTTATTGATGTGAAAGATTACCAGAGCAGCATCTTGATTTTACGGACTGAAATTCAGAATCTTAAAGAGAAAAAATAGACAGAAAAGGTGATGGAGTTTGGCAGAAAAATGGCTGGTTGGGGTAGATTTAGGCGGAACAACTACAAAACTTGCTTTTATCAACTACTATGGGGAAATCATTCATAAATGGGAAATTCCCACTGACAATAGTGAAGAAGGAAAAAATATTACGATAAATATAGCTAAAGCCATCGATCTTAAATTGGAGGAACTGGATTTAAGCAAGGATAAAATCATCGCCATTGGCATGGGGGCTCCAGGTCCTGTAAATCTGGCAACAGGTGTTGTATATAACACTGTTAATTTAGGATGGAAAGATAATTACCCTCTGAAGGATTTGCTTGAAGTGGAAACATCCCTTCCAGTCATCATTGATAATGATGCTAACTGCGCGGCTCTGGGCGAAATGTGGAAGGGAGCCGGAAATGGCGCTAAAGATCTTGTATGTGTAACACTTGGCACAGGTGTCGGCGGCGGCGTAATAGCCAACGGAGATATTGTGCAGGGAGTCAGCGGAGCTGCAGGTGAAATTGGCCACATTACTTCCGTTCCTTTTGACGGAGCTCAATGCAATTGCGGAAAAACGGGCTGCCTTGAAACAATAGCATCAGCTACAGGCATTGTCCGGCAGGCTCTTGAAAACCTAAAATCGGGTGGAGAAGGGGTTCTTTCCAATTTGTATAAGGAAAATGGGTTAATCACCGCAAAAGATGTTTTTGATTCGGCAAGGAATGGGGATGAAGCATCTCTTCTGGTTGTCAATGAAACAGCTATGCACCTTGGATTGGCATTGGCAAATATTGCAAATACCTTAAATCCGGAAAAAATAGTATTAGGCGGAGGAGTATCTAAAGCAGGGGATGTCCTGCTGAAGCCTGTTATTGAAAACTTCGTTAAATTTGCGTTTCCAGGAGTGAGGGATTCTACAGTCATTGATATTGCGACTTTGGGCAATGATGCCGGCGTAATTGGAGCAGCCTGGCTTGCTAAAAATAAATAAATTGAGTAAAAGTACCTGATTGCTTGCAGGTGCTTTTTTCATTGCTCAAAACAGTGAGAGTCTTTAGACACTGCGGAATCCTTTTTCATATCTGCAATTCAAATTTACACAGGTAAACAGTCATTTTTTTTTCTTTTTTTCATAAAATTGAAATGATGGAAAGGGGGATAAAGATGAAAGTCAAAGTCCGGTCCGGAGACTCCTTATGGTATTACAGTCAGCTCTTTATGGTGCCAGTCAATCTCATTGCTGATTCCAATCCCGGTGTTAATCCTGCATCGCTGCAGATAGGCCAGGAAATTAATATTCCCGGCTTTACATTGCAAAATTATACGGTTAGACCAGGAGACACCTTTTGGAAGCTGAGTTCTTCCCGAAACCTTTCTGTAGATGCTGTTCTCCTGGTGAATCAATCCCTTAATCCCACCAGTCTGGCCACAGGTGGAGCCATAAAGCTGCCAAGGAGGGTAATATCTCCAATTGTATCAGGCAGGAGAAATTATGACTATAAAGCTTTAACAGCTGATATTTCCATGCTGTCAGATATTTATCCATTTATAAAGGTAAATACAATTGGCCGAAGTGTCCTTGGGAAGCCAATTCAGGAGATACGCCTGGGAAAAGGGAATAAGAAAGTGCAAATTAATGCATCATTTCATGCAAACGAATGGATTACCACCCCTATATTAATGGCTTTGCTGAACAGCTTTCTCTTATCCATAACAAATGTCCGGCCGATAAGAGGGATTTCTACAATGCCTTTATATAATTCCGTTGACCTTTCCATAGTTCCAATGGTGAACCCAGATGGAGTAGATCTCGTCTTAAATGGGCCACCACCAGAACTCTCGGAAGAAGTGATAGCTATAAATAGAGGAAGCACTGATTTTTCAGGCTGGAAGGCTAATATTAGGGGTGTTGATTTAAATAATCAGTTTCCTGCCAAATGGGATTTTGAGAAAGAGAGAACTGAACAAAATGCCCCTGCACCAAGAGATTATCTTGGGGAAGCCCCGTTAACGGAACCAGAAGCCATCGCAATGGCGGAACTGGCAAGAGATAATCAATTCGATCGAATGCTTGCCTTCCATACACAAGGAGCAGAATTTTATTGGGGATACGAGGGATTGGAGCCGCCGGAATCACAGGTGCTCGCGCTTGAGTTCGAACGTGTCAGCGGGTATAAGGCAGTTCAATTCATTGATAGTTTTGCGGGTTATAAGGATTGGTTCATACAGGAGTTCCGGAGACCGGGATTCACAATTGAACTTGGAAGAGGCATCAATCCGCTGCCCCTGTCACAATATGATGATATTTATGAAGAAGTGCTGGGCATTTTTCTTGCATCGCTTTATATGTGAAAAAATAACCTTGAAAATGTTTCTATATTGTATTTTAATCAAACAGACATTAAAATAACTATCATACTAACTTCACAAAGCCAATAGTTCGATGATAACCAGCCGATTTTCCAAATCGAAGACGGAAAAACGGCTTTTTCCTATTAAACACATTTATTCTATTATTTTTGAAACATTTTCATGCTGTTTACGTACTTATATTTAAGGAGAAAAGGAGGTGCGGATGTGTTGAACACTCAATCTACATATCAAGGGAAGTTTCTTTTTTTATTTTTTATTCTGATGGTTTCACTATTTTTAATAACCGGCTGTGTAAAGCCGGAAAAAGCTGAGATGAAGCAGAAGAAGAATCAAGAAATTGAAATCTCTGAATCGTCCGCACCACCTGATAATGCTGAAAATAAGAGTGTTAAGCCTATCCGGATTAAAGAAGGGGAATTTCAGGGAGCAAATGGCTGGCTCAGCGATAACAAAATTGTTTACACTGTAAATGAGGGAGCAGCTTCCAGGGTTTTTTCCTATAACCTCTTTTCAGGCGATCAAAATCTGCTCTATGAAAGTTCACATCCGATTGCTTCCGTAACGGTCAGCCCAGCTGGCAAATACATTCTGATTCGAACGTCACCAGGCACCTATGAAGGAACTTTAACCGTTATAAAAGCAAATGGTAAAGCTGTTTGGGAGAAAAATATTTCAGGCTTTGACTTCGCTGTTGAGTGGAACCCTTATCATGAAGAATCATTATTAATTGCTTCATTTACTGAAGACTGGGATTTTACTTCCTACCATATCGACATTGCAAAAGGTACATCAGAAGAATTAAACTTAAGGGAGCCTTTTGCCAAATGGGGGGATTCAAATCATCTTTTCTTCCTTGATTGGGACAATGAAAATCCGTCACTTTTTGCACCGCTGGTTAAACAATCTATTGAAGGAAATAATGAAACCCAGGTTGAGACAGACATTTTTCAATTCGATTCGGCCAAAGACAGGTTCATGACCATCACTGTGCCAGCAGATCAGTCAGACCAGGCTATGTATACTTTTATGGATAATGATTTCAGGAAGTTATCTTCAATCTCAGTACCTCATTTGACAAGGTTTTCGGATTGGCTGGTACCGTATTATGACTGGACTCCTCAGGGAATCATAACTTTTCAGCCGTTGTATAGCGCTGAAAGTGATATGTATGCAGGCGGATTTCAGCTTATATCAGTTGACAGTGAAACAGGAGATAAGGAAGTGCTTCTGGAAGATATGGAAAATGCGCCGCTCAGCTGCTCACCCAATGGTACAGCCTGTTTAGCGGGTTTTTATCTCGAAGAATTAATAATGACCGACAGAAGAGAAGTCTTTCGGTTAATAGAACATAATGATAAATCAAGTTAGATAAAGGAGTAAAAATATGGCTATTGCAGACGTTACAGTCATTCCAATTGGAACCGAAACGCCAAGTGTCAGCAGTTATGTGGCAGACATTCAGCGTGTATTAAAAAAATATGAAGAAAGCGGCAGAATCCGATTTCAGCTGACACCCATGAATACTATTATTGAAGGGGAGCTTCCTGATTTGTTTGAGGTCATCCAGGCAATGCATGAAGTCCCTTTTGAAAAAGGCCTAATGAGGGTGGCGACCAATATTCGCATTGATGACAGACGTGATGTTAAAAGGAAAATGGAAGAAAAGGTACAAAGGGTTGAAAGTCAGTTAAATGGCTAAAAATAAAAGGGCTGCCCATTGAGGGAAGCCCTTTTATTTCTTTAAGATTGAAGCCTAGTGAACAGCAGGATATCCACTGTTAATTATGGTCATTACAGAGAACCATCCGAAAACGGCAAGTGTTCCTACAGCAAAAACCAAGCCAAGGAAGTTCTTGTTTTTCAGTGCGCTAAACGCACCAAAAGCTGCAAGAACTGCGACTAATGCAAAAATGATTGGTAGTCCCATTAAAACAGCCCCCTTTATTTCGTGATCAGCAGGCAAAAGCCAGATCAAAATCATTCTTCAGGTTATATACCCATTATGTAAAACCCAAGTATATACATTCGTCCTTTATTTTATATTTTTTTCTTCTATTTGTCGAGGTCTAAAAATGACACTTGTATGTCATATGCTTCAGCAATGCCGTTTATTAAATCCTTTAAGTGAAGTTCTGAAAAATAAACCAATGGCATTTCTTCTTCTTTTGCCGTAAAGACTAAATGTTCCTGAAATTGATAGACAGCCATCCGTATATCTTCCGCACTGCCCCCGGTTATAGTAAAGGCGCTAAGGAGCTCAGTGTACAAGCAGAATCCGCTGTCTGTTTCTACGGCAAAGTCATCAAAAGTTTCTCCCTTTACACCAGATTTTATGTAACAGAGGGTAAAAAATTCTTCGAACAGCCCGGCTTCGGCAAGTATACTTCTTGTAAATTCTGCATAAGCCATCTGCTCAAACAGAAAAGTGCTCTGCTGAAAATCGAACAGTTCAGTCTCTTTTTTTATTAGATCCATGAATTCGGGCACATCTTGAATAATATAGCTGGCTTCAACGCCATAAAGGGTTTTCATCTTATTCTCCTTTTGCAGATTTAAGGCATTCCATTCTGATATAGTGTAAAATAATAAACAATTAATCCAACACTGGGAGGTGTAAGCAATGGAATGGAATCAGATCCCTCTTGGCCCATTGCAAACAAACTGTTATGTTCTTTCAAATAAAAATAAAGATTGTTTAATCTTCGATCCGGGTGAAGAGAGCAGAAAACTAAGCGGTATTATTGAGCAAAAGGGACTAAATCCTTTAGCTGTAATTCTTACTCATGCCCACTTTGATCATATTGGCGCTGTAGACGAAATACGAGATGCATTTTCTATTCCTGTATACATACATGAAAAAGAAGCAGCGTGGCTTCCAGATCCAGCCTTAAACGGTTCTCACCTTTTCAAAATAGGCAAGCTTATAAAAGCAAGGACCGCCGACCATATTATAACAGGGGAACAAGAGTTGAGCATAGGTGAATTTAATTTGAAAATTCTAGAGACGCCAGGCCATTCTCCCGGCAGTATTTCGCTGTATTTTAAAGATGCTGATCTCGTGGTTGCCGGTGATGCGTTATTCAGCGGGAGCATCGGACGCACAGATCTGCCGGGCGGCAATCATCAGCAGCTTCTTGAAAGTATACATAATAAGCTCTTAACATTGCCTGAAGAAACAGAGGTACTGCCCGGACATGGACCGGTTACGACAATTGGACAGGAAATGGATTCCAATCCATTCCTGAATGGGTTCTGAATGAAAAATAGAAAAGCCCTTCTCCAATGAGAAGGGCTTTTCTGGGGGATGTTTTATTCATATAAAATGGGAGGGGATATAGTTAAGCTACTACCCTAACAATATAACAGAGAAAACACTATGTCAATAGTGAAAACAGTGATCAAAACAGAAGAGCTGGCTGTATCCAATAAGCTAGAATTTTTTATAAAAGGGAGTTCTTATGCGGGATTTTTTTATGAATTTTATAAAAAATACTCCTCAACAAATGATCAGCTATGCTGAATATATCCAGCAGGCTCTGTATCATTCCGAATATGGTTATTATATGAAAAATACACCAAAAATTGGGCCTGAAGGAGATTTTATAACAAGCAGCAACATTTCTGATATATATGGAAGGACCATTTCAAAGTGGTTTTTTCAGAAGGCGAAGGAGTATAAGCTGCCTTTTCAGGTCTGCGAAATAGGGGGCGGAAATGGGCGTTTCGCCAGAGCTTTCATTGATGAATGGAATCTTATTGCTGATGAAGAGCTTCATTACTGCATTCTTGAAACAAGCCCCTATCATAGGAAGCTGCAGCAGGAACAGATTGCATTTTCTGATCATATCAGGCAAATAGTTAGCTGGGATGAAATTACCCCTTTTTGCGGCATGATTTTTTCAAATGAGCTGTTTGATGCCTTGCCCGTACATGTGGTTGAAAAAAGGAATGATCAATTGCATGAAATTATGGTAACCATAAAAGAAGGGGAGCTTGCAGAGAAAGCTGTGCCATTAACAAATGGAGATATTTGCTTATTTCTTGAAGAAAGCGATTTGTCACTTAGCAATGGCCAAAGAATTGAAATTCCTCTGCAGATGGAACAGATGATCCAGAGCTTGTCTGCTGCTTTGGATAAAGGCATTGTATTGACTGCCGATTATGGATATACAGATGGGGAATGGCAAGAGCCGATGAGAAGGGATGGAAGTCTCAGAGGTTATTACAAGCATTCTTTAATCAATAATGTACTGGAGCACCCAGGAGAGATGGATATAACCAGCCATATCCACTTCGATTCCCTGATCCGCATGGGAGAAAAGGAAGGGCTGAATTTCCAATTTAAAATGAGGCAGGACGAATTTTTGCTGTCTGCAGGCATTTTACAGGATCTTGAAGATCATTATGATCCTAACCCGTTTTCTCCTATCAGCAAAAGAAACCGGGCAATCAGAAGTCTGATTATGCCTTCAGGCATGAGTACAGCATTTCATCTGGTACTTCAGGCAAAGAAAATATGAGAAAAATAAAAAAGCGATGGATTCATCGCTTTTTTATATCGGCTGTTAGTGGCCGCCCGCGCCAGGAGTCATCATAAATGTTGACCAATAAGTGAAGCCTACGAAGAAAACGGTTAAGTATGCTCCAAAAACATAAATATACATACGTTCGGAAAGCTTTAAGTAGCTTAAAAGCAGGAAAAATCCTGTTTGGCCGAAGAAAATCAAGGACGTTGTATACATATCGCCAAGGTAAAACATAACGGCGAAAATTCCCGTCCAGAAGCCTAATACTCTGTACATACGATCCATATGTATCCCTCCTTTTACCCTTACAAGTCCATCACTACAATATTATAAAGTAAATGCTCAATAAAAGTAAATAATGGTTTCAAAATAGTCCAGAAAAGAACAGGAAAAAACGTTATGCTTTTTGAGCTTGTTTTTGCCCGGTTCTTTTTCAGGGTGTTCTTTAGTTCCCAACAATTGCATGGTAGGAGCATGCTTCACACCCAGTCAGCATATTTTGCTTTTCCACCAGCTGAATAGAATCAAACAAACTTTCAAACATACCCTTCAAATATTCATAATGCATATTGCACACAGGCTCTGCGTGCCGAGCTGCAACCTCTTTAAATGGGCAATTATATATTTGGAAATAGATAATGGTCTTTTCGTCATTTGCATCAAATTCAGGGTGAAAGCCTGACATATCAGCAGCATGCTTTAGGATGTTTAATTTCTGGTCAAAGGTAAGTTTTTCTGTGCCTGCAAATCTTTTAAGCTCTTGCTGGATCAGTTCTCTGCCAAATTTCTTTCCTGTCAAATATAGTGCCGTTCTGCCTTCTTCACCTAACTCCAGCATTGTCTCCATGGCTATTTTGGCAAGCATCTGATAATCCCTGTAAGGAAAATACAGCTGAATTACATCATCAGATAACCGATATAACCGGCTTGGCCTTCCGCCTTTGCCTGTTTTTTTTGTTTCAGATACAAGCATATTGACATCTTCGAGCTTGGATAAATGCAATCTTGCAACATTGGGATGAATGCTGAAATTATCTGCAATCTCCTGTACGGTCACATCTTTATGTCTTTTCGTAATGTATTGATAAATATAATAGCGGGTTGGATCGGATAACACATTAGTTATTTTTAATGTTTGCTCCATTTATTGTCACCTCAAAAGGGTAAATTATTCCCGAGGTCATCAGCTGTCATTTATATGATTGAGCTGGCGCCTTCCTGGCCTGCTTCCATTATAATACAGTCAATTGAGGTTAACACTGTAATCACTATAAGTTTAGAAAATGTTCACAAATGAAGTTTAATTACTTATACAATAATGTATACATTACTTATACAAATAATGTGCAATGAGTGTGGAAATACTAAATTTGTGAGGTGAAGAGGTATGAGCCAATTGACATTTTTCACATATCCCAGCTGTACTTCCTGCAGAAAGACAAAAAAATGGCTGACAGCACATTCATTTGATTTTGAAGAAAGGCATCTCTTCAGGGAGACTCCATCACCAGGAGAATTACTAAAAATCCTTTCCTTAACAACAAGCGGACTTGACGAGCTGCTAGCGACCGCAGCCAAACCTTCAAAAAACTGGAACAGAACCTTGAGGAATTATCTTTATCGGAAGTGGTGCAAATGGTAATTAAGGAGCCAAAACTGCTGAGGAGGCCGATACTGACAAACGGAGATAAAATTGTCATAGGCTATAATCCGGATGCATTTAAGAAGATTGCGAAATAGATTTTAAGAGGAATGCGAATATAATGCGCATTCTCTTTTTTTGAAGTGAAAAAGGAAGGAACATCTGGTGTCCTTCCATGATTACTGGGCTAGCAGGATTCGAACCTGCGCATGACGGAGTCAAAGTCCGGTGCCTTACCGCTTGGCTATAGCCCATCGATTCATTTGGTACACTTTTAGTATGAAAAGAATGAAATAATTTATTCACAAATTCGTCAAAAAGTATTGCCGGAATATGGAGGTAATGCTCGGGATTAGTCGAATAATAATCTATAACAATTGAAAAAGGTGGTGCAAAAGTAGTTGAGTTTAATTGAAAGAATGGCAGAAAGGATTATTAAAGACGCAGTCAGAAGCCATGCTTCCGACATCCACATTATTCCCCGAAAAAAAGACACACTGATTCAGCTGAGGTTCGGCAGCCAATTGACCCCCAGGCTGTATCTCCCCAAAGAAGAGTGCGACAGACTGATTTCTCATTTTAAATTTACTGCTTCGATGGACATTGGTGAAAAGAGGCGGCCGCAAAGCGGTGCCTATTCTCTGGAAGTAGATGGACAAATGATTGGACTGCGATTTTCAACCCTCCCATCAAGCCACAGTGAAAGCCTCGTTATCAGAATTTTGCCCCAGCAGGAACAAATTCCTTTTTTTCAAATCAGCCTTTTTCCAGACATGACCAGAAAAATGCTTGCATTACTGAAGCATGCTCATGGATTAATTATTTTCACAGGCCCAACCGGAAGCGGAAAAACCACAACATTGTATTCTCTGCTGAATGAAACCTCCCATATGTTCCATCGCAATGTGATCACCCTGGAAGATCCGATTGAAAAAGAGAATGACTTGGTCCTTCAAGTTCAAGTCAATGAGAAAGCGGGCGTATCTTATTCCGCAGGCTTGAAGGCAATCCTTCGCCATGACCCCGATATCATTATGGTGGGTGAAATCAGGGATGCTGAAACTGCGAAAATTGCAGTTAGAGCAGCGCTCACAGGTCACCTTGTGTTAAGCACGATGCATACTCGGGATGCTCAGGGGGCTGTATATCGTTTAGCTGAGTTTGGGGTGAATATGATGGAAATTGAGCAGACCCTAGTGGCTGTCACGGCTCAGCGTCTTGTCGAATTGAATTGCCCATATTGTGAAGGGGAATGTTCTCCATTCTGCTATGGATACGGCAGATGGAAAAGGGCAAGTGTTTTTGAACTTCTTGCAGGAAAAGCGCTTAATGCCTCCATAAAGAAGGCAAGAGGTGAAATCAGCCTTGTTAAGTATCGCACTCTTAAAGAGGTAATAACTAAAGGGATTGTTCTTGGATACATAAAGGAAACTGAGTACAGCAGGTGGGTGCACGACAATGCAGAAACATAAATGGACCATTCAAGAACAGGGTTTGTTTCTGAAAAATACAGGTGAACTGCTGTCCAGAGGGTACCCTTTATCTGAGGCACTGGAATCACTGATGCATCAGCTGCCGCCAAAAAGAAAACATGAAATCAGCCAGTGCCTCTCTCAGTTGAAAGAAGGCTTTCCTTTTTATCAAATCCTTGCAGACATGAACTTTAATAAAAATCTGATTGGCTATGTTTATTTTGCTGAACAGCATGGTGGCCTTGCTTCCGCATTTCTTGAAGGAAGCGAAATGGTGCTGAGAAAAGGAAAGGACATTGAAAAATTGCAAAAACTGATGGCCTATCCTATTTTCCTGATGTTCATTACCGCATTCCTATTTGTTTTCGTTGATAAAGTCCTGCTGCCCCGTTTCTCTTCCTTATTCGTTTCCATGCACCTTCAGCCAAATTTCTTCACAAAAGCCGTATATTTGATTGGGGACCTTCTCCCATTGTTCATTCTGATTGTACTCGTCGTTTTAGTCACTTTGCTTATATACTATTTTTTTAGATTCAGAAAACTTTCCCCTATCCAGCAAAAGAAAGTCATGGTAAAAATTCCCGCAGGAGGCCATTTTCTTCGCCTTTACTACACTCATTTCTTTGCTGTACAGCTCAGTCACCTTTTAAATGGCGGCCTATCCATACATGAGGCGTTTAGTCTTTTTGAGAAAAATGATAAGCAGCCTTTTTACAGTGCCCTCGGTGAAGCCGTGAAAATCAAACTCCGTGAGGGGAATAGGCTTGAGGATATACTAATGAGATATCCTTTTTTTGAAAGGGAATTGGCCAATATTATAATACATGGTCAAAAAAATGGCAGGCTGGACCAGGAATTATCTTTTTTCAGCAGTCACTGCCTAAAAAAATTGGAGGAAAAGACAGAAAAACTCCTAAAAATGATTCAGCCTATTTTATATATATTTATTGGGTTTTTAATTGTCTCAATGTATTTGGCGGTTCTGCTGCCTATGTTTCATCTATTGGAGGGATTTTAATGAAATGGCGCATAGTAAAGAACAATGACAAAGGGTTCACGCTCATTGAAATGATGATTGTTTTATTGGTGATTTCGGTGCTTTTGATCATCACCATTCCGAATGTAACGAAACACAATTCTAAAATAAACAGCAAGGGATGCGATGCGTTTGTTAAAATGGTGCAGGCCCAGGTTCAGGCATATGAAATTGACCATAAAGAGCTTCCTTCGGATATACAGGATTTAGTGGATGCTGAATACCTCAATGCTGAAACCACTTCTTGTCCAAATGGAGATGCCATTAAGATTTCTGCAGAGGGGAAGGTTGAATCTGCAGGATCATGATAAAAAACAAAGAAGGCTTTACATTTATAGAGACTCTATTCATTTTCAGTATTTTCCTTATTATTGCCACGATTACAGCTGTCCTTCTAAAACCGCAATTCCTCTATCTTGAAAAGATGATGTTCTTTTCCCAATTTAAGTCTGACCTGCTTTATGCCCAAAACTATGCCATAACACATCAGACAGATGTAGCTATTCAAATTGTTCCCGAGGAGAACCGGTATTTTGCTCAGGTAAAGCTTGTTGCTGATCCTATCATCAGCAGAGAATATCCGGGAATCATTGAGATTAAGGAGGGTACCATGCCATTGTTTTTTCTATATGGGCCAGGCGGTATTACAAATAAATTCGGTACCTTCTATGTCAAAGCAGACAATGAACAATACAAAATTACCTTTTTAATCGGAAGAGGGAGATTTTATGTGGAGAAGGAATGAAGGCTTCTTTTTGGCAGAGCTCTTGCTGTCTTTATCAGGAATGCTGCTTGCAGCGGGCATAATGTTTCCTCTTGTCATTAAAGCTATTGAACATTCTGAAGAGGTAAAACAGGATTACGACAGCACACAGCTGCTTTATGAGAGTCTTCAGCAGGCAGCCTGGGAAGGGAGTTTTCCTGAGGGGAAGATTATAAAAAAAAATCAAACCGTCTATGAAATATTCCCTAAAGAAAACCCAGGATTGAGGGAGGTTTGTATAAAATATGAAAATATACGTGATAGACCGAAAGAAAAGTGTGAAGTACTTCAATAATAATGGATTTACCATGCTTGAAATGCTGTTTGCATTTTCAATATTCTTAATGATCGTTACCTTTTTGCCGGTCAGCTTTAATTTCCTCTTTCAGGACTGGAAAATGGAAGCAAGGACACAAAGACTTGAATGGCATGTATTTATCAATCAGCTCAAAAAAGAGATCAGACTTGCTGATTCTGCAGATATTTCACCTGTTTCCATTGTATTAACGATAGACGGGAAAAGCGTGATTTATGAAAAATATGGTTCCAATTTGAGGAGACGAGTGGATATGAAAGGCCATGAAATTGTCCTGCAGAAACTTGATAGAATAACATTCAGTTCCATTAATGGCGGAATTGTAATAAATGTATCGGATAGTTTTGATCAGGAGCATTCGGCCTGTCTTTATTACCTGAGGAATATGGAGGATATTGATGTACCATAATCAGGAGGGATTTTCTTACCCTCTTACTTTAACAATCATTCTGGCTGCACTCTTTCTACTTACGATTCAATTAGATCAGTTTATTTCTGAGAAAAGGATAGTGAATCAGGCTGAAACCGTCATGATGCAGGAGTATTACTTATTGTGTTCCTTAAAAAAAACTGAAAAAATGCTTAGCGAAAATATAGACCAGGATAAGTCAGGAATTTTTTCGTTTAGAAATGGATCTGTTTCATATGAAATCTCACCAGTGGCAACAAGCATAATTCAAATTACCCTCAAAACCAAAATTGGCTCTGATAAGGAAATTTCCGGATATGCTTATTATGACAAAGATCTGCAAAAAATGATAAAATGGATTGAAAAAAACTGAGTGGGGATAAAGATGAAGCCAATTTACTTAATCGGATTCATGGGTGCCGGCAAAACAACAATTGGAAAAGAGCTTGCATCCTGCTTAAATCAGGAAGTAATCGATACAGATGAAGAAATAGTTAAGCGGGAGAAGAAAAATATTAATGATATTTTTGAAGAGCATGGAGAAGGATACTTCAGAAATCTTGAAACGCTTATATTAAATGAATTTGATAATAGAGCAGGAATTGTTACTACTGGCGGGGGAATTGTGGTGAAGCCTGAAAACAGAAAAATGCTGAATGAAAAAGGAATCGTTTTCTTCCTTTATGCATCGCCGGATGAAATATTTAAACGGATTGAAAATGATCATTCCAGACCGCTGCTGAAAGGCGATAAAAAAAAGCTGATACAGGAACTTTATGAAAAAAGGATGCCGCTTTATAAAGAAACCGCCCATGTGGTCATTGATACCACTAATAAAGATAAAGCAGAAATAATTCAAGAAATAATAGATGGTTTAGGTTGAAAAATCGTTGGACATACTTGTAAATGATAAATAGCAAGCTGTAATTGCAATGTGAAGAAAAAGGCAGGTATGATAAATGAAATCCAACGATTATGTAAAGTATCTAACACAGACAGTAGTAAAATATATAGATCAGCCCAAAGATGAAAGAAAACGGCATAGAACACAGAAAAAGGACATGAAGGAGCCGTTTTTATTCAGGTGGTTTGGCATGTTTTCATATCTTTTCTATTTGGGCATGAGAAGAAAAAAGCATAAATAGACTTCATGCAAAAAACCGGCAATGTCTGCCGGTTTTTTGTGTGATATCATACTGCGCTGTCTGTCAGATAAAAGAGGCCTCCATTTATTATAGAGATATTAATCTTTGGCTCATATTGCTCTTGAAGGGCTGCTTTCTCGTTTTCATAGCTTTCTCCCTTTTCTTCTGCATCTTCATAAAAATGTTCAAGAAGGTTGAGATCTTTTTGCCAGCGCTTACGGGCTTCATCAGCCCATACATGTTCTTCTTGCTCAATTTCGGACTTTATGAAATTAGCTACCCTGAATACACCGCTCCCCGGCATAATGAGCGGAGACAGAGTGAAAGAGTAGTCGGGAATCTTTGGTGTAAGGCTCATGCCAAGCAACCTGTCATGAAAGCTTTCGACCATTTGCCCATTTATTAATTGGAGGCCGATGGATTTAAAGACATCTCTTTTTCGGTCGCATTGATAAGATACGCGGACGTTCATTCCCAGCCATGGCCTTAATGGAACCTGCATTCCTGGTGCCTGCCGGTGGTTTTCATATAATCGTATATAGCCTGCCAGGTTACGGGCTGAATCAAAGATCTGGTGAAGTCTGGGAGAGCCAAAATGAACGACTTCCCCCTTAATATGCGCAGGGGCGAGCTGCTGGTTGGTAATAAGTGTAAGCTGCATGGGGTTAGGAACTCCGCCTGTTTTTTCGAGATAATGCCAATAAAAGGGGCGATTCATTAATTCCTTATCCAAATCAATCGTCAGTTGTACGGTTATATACCCCGGACCTTTAGCAATTATTTCGCATCCATTTGCGTGAAAATACCTTTCAAGGAATTTATGAATTTCCTGTTGCTGCATTCAGTCCACCTTCTTTCATATCCTCAGCAAATTGAATCATGCTCGTCAGATTCTCCATTTTGATTCGCATTTCACCTTCTGAAGCTGATCTTCCGAAAATATCAACAAGGTGATCGTCAATACTTCCAAATTCTAGTTTTGTTAAAATATCATCCAGATCACCTATGACTTTTTCAAAAAGATGTATTTTCTCGTATAAAAGCTTCATTACATGTTCTTCGACTGTATCTTTCGTGGCAAAATTATAAATCATGACATCCTTTTCCTGGCCAAGACGATGGATACGTCCTATCCTTTGTTCAAGACGCATTGGATTCCATGGTAGATCGAAATTAATGATATGATTGCAGAACTGCAGGTTTATCCCTTCTCCTCCTGCTTCTGTTGCAATCAGGACTTGAGCATTCTTTTGGAAAAGCTCCCTCATCCAGTCCTTTTTGCCCCTTTTAAATCCACCCCTGAAGGGCACAGATGTAATACCATATTGTTTTAAAAACCACTGAAGATACATTTGTGTTGCTCTGTATTCAGTAAAGATTATGACCTTGTCATTTATAGCCTGTATTAATTCCAGCGCTTTTTGAGCTTTGGAATTTTGCTGGACAGCTTCAACTTTTTTAACAAGGTACTGTATTTGTTCCTGAAAAGCTATTGAGGGCTGATCCTGTCTTTTTAGCATATTCTGAAGAGTAAAATAGACAGCTTCCCTGCTGCTGCACGCCTCTCTTTGCAGGGTCATCACTGAAAATTGGCTCGAACTGATCCAGTCACCTTCCCCCCGCATCTCTGTTACAGCGCTATAAAGCTCGCGCTCAGCCTCTGAAAATTCAATCGGTATTGTTTCCACATGTCTTTTGGTCCATTCAATTCCTGTATCTGCCCTGCGGTTGCGGATCATGACTTTGTTTACGAGTTCTTTTAGATGTGCATCATCATTTAAAGAACGCGAGTCTTTTTTGTAATTCTCATAAAAGGCTGATTCATTGCCCAGATGGCCAGGTTTGAGCAAAGACACAAGGTTAAATATCTCACTGATGCGATTCTGAATGGGTGTAGCAGTTAAAAGAAGGCAAAACTTCTTTTTAAGGTTTTGTACAAACTCATAGTTTTTGGTTTTATTATTTTTAAGCTTGTGAGCTTCGTCTATAATGATCAGATCATAATCCAGGCTGTAAATGATGTCCCGATGGGGATTGCGTTTGGCTGTATCAATGGATGATACCACTACATCGCATTGTTCCCATACATAGCTTTTTCGCTGTGCCACAGCCGGAATGAAAAATTTGCTGTTGAGCTCCAGGGCCCACTGTGAAACGAGGGAAGCAGGAACGAGTATAAGGACTTTTTTTACGAGTCCCCTGATCATATATTCCTTTAATATCAGACCAGCTTCAATCGTTTTGCCGAGACCGACCTCATCAGCAAGGATCGCTTTGCCGTTCATGCTTTCTACAACCTGCTTGGCTACCTCCAGCTGATGGGGGAGGGGAGTAAGGTTCGGCAGATGCTTTGGAGCCTGAAGGCCTTCAAAATCAGGAATAGTCGTGTGGTTTTCAACCTCTACAGCCAGTTTATATAGCTCCCAGTTTCCCCATGGGCCGTCGTCATCAATTCTTTTTAAGAATTCATCCTGCCAGGCAGAATCAAAGCCAATTTGCACTGTCATAAAAACAGCTCCTTTTATCTATATAAAGATATTGCCCAAACCTTGTTAAGGTGGTACGATGTTAATAGCTTTGAAAGTTTAGAAAGTTAACACATTACATTTAGTTAACCGAAATAATGGATTCTTTATTTTTTCTGTTTGGTATAAGTATGACCAACTTGGAAAATTTTATAAATGCGAATGACAACAAGGGGAGAGACTACATTTGTAGCGCCGAAGGAGCAAGCATAATCTGTGAATCTCTCAGGCAAAAGAACTCTTGTTTGACGCAGCTCTGGAGAGTGCTTTTTAATAAGCCACCCAAGGGGAAAGCCGGTTTCGGTAAACTTTCAGGTGCAAGGACAGAGATCTTCTCATAATTGAGGGGATACTCTGTCCTTTTTTATGTTCCTACAACTAACTTCAAAAGATATAAGGGGGACGAGTAAATGTCACAGTTAAAACGCACGCCTTTATTCGAGGTGTACAAAGATTACGGAGCAAAAACCATCGACTTCGGAGGCTGGGACCTTCCTGTTCAATTTTCAAGCATTAAAGAAGAACATGAAGCAGTCCGTACAAAAGCCGGCCTTTTTGATGTATCCCATATGGGTGAAATCGAAGTGAAGGGGACGGACAGCCTTAAATACCTTCAAAAAATGATGACGAACGATATTTCCAAATTAAAGAACTCAGGTGCTCAATATACAGCCATGTGTTATGAGAATGGCGGAACTGTTGATGATTTACTTGTCTATAAAATAGAGGATGACCACTATTTGCTGGTTGTAAATGCCTCCAATATTGAAAAGGACTTCAACTGGCTTCAGGACCATGCTGAAGGGAATGTGGAATTGAAAAACCTTTCTGAAGATATGGCACAGCTGGCGATTCAGGGGCCGCTTGCAGAAAAAGTGCTCCAAAAGCTTGCTGGCACGAACCTGGCAGATATCGGATTTTTCAAATTCCAGCAGGATGTCGATCTGAATGGCAAGAAAGCGCTGGTCTCCAGAACAGGATATACAGGAGAAGACGGATTTGAAGTTTACTGTGATGCCAAAGATGCAGCCGCATTATGGAATGAAATCCTTGAAGCAGGCAAAGAAGAAGGCGTGCTCCCATGCGGCCTTGGTGCAAGGGATACCCTTCGCTTTGAAGCTAATCTGGCACTCTATGGCCAGGAGCTCTCACCTGATATCACACCGCTTGAGGCAGGAATCGGCTTTGCTGTAAAAGTCAATAAAGAAGCTGAATTTATCGGCAAAGAAGTGCTTAAGAATCAAAAAGAAAATGGGGTTCCGCGCAAGCTGGCTGGAATTGAAATGATTGACCGCGGCATTCCGCGCCATGGCTATCCAGTATATAAAGGGGAAGAACTGATCGGGGAAGTGACAACAGGCACCCAATCTCCGACATTAAAAAAGAACATTGGCCTTGTTCTTATCAAGAAAGAGCATGCGGAGCCGGAAACTGAATTAGAAGTGGAAATTCGCGGCAAACGACTGAAGGCTAAGATTGCAGCAACACCTTTTTATAAAAGAGAAAAGAACTAACCGGGGGGAGAAAATGATGAAACATCGCTATTTACCGATGACAGAGTCTGACCAGAAAGCAATGCTTGAAAAAATCGGCGTCAGTTCTGTGGAAGAACTATTCAGTGATATTCCCGAAAGTGTAAGATTTAAGGGCGAATATAAAATCAAGCCGGCTAAATCAGAGACAGCCTTACTGAAAGAGCTTACTAAAATGGCTCAGAAAAATGCTGATCTTCGCACAAATACATCTTTCCTTGGTGCGGGTGTTTATGATCATTACATGCCAATCATTGTTGATCATGTTTTATCCCGTTCAGAGTTTTATACTGCCTATACTCCTTATCAGCCAGAGATTTCCCAGGGTGAGCTCCAGGCAATCTTTGAATTCCAGACAATGATCTGTGAGTTAACAGGAATGGATGTTGCCAACTCATCCATGTATGATGGCGGAACAGCGCTTGCCGAAGCAGCCATGCTAAGCGCAGGCAGCACACGCCGCAAAAAGATACTTATCTCAAGCGCAGTTCATCCTGAATCTAAAGAAGTAGTTAAGACATACGCAAAGGGCCAGTATATTGAAGTGATTGAAATCCCTCATAAAGACGGGATCACAGATCTGGAAGCTTTAAATGGAATGATTGGCGATGACATAGCAGCTGTCATTGTACAATATCCTAACTTTTTTGGCAGAGTTGAGCCTTTAAAAGAGCTTGAGGAAATTATTCATGCCCATAAATCCATGTTTGTTGTTTCAAGCAACCCGCTTGCTCTTGGCACACTGACACCTCCGGGTAAATTCGGGGCAGACATTGTAGCAGGAGATGCCCAGGTTTTCGGAATTCCTACAGCTTTCGGAGGCCCGCATTGCGGATATTTTGCCGTAACATCCAAGCTAATGAGAAAAGTGCCGGGACGTCTTGTCGGACAAACGGTAGACGATCAGGGACGCCGCGGCTTCGTGCTTACTCTTCAGGCACGTGAACAGCATATCCGCCGCGATAAGGCAACTTCCAATATTTGTTCCAATCAGGCTCTAAACGCACTAGCGGCATCTGTAGCGATGACTGCTCTTGGCAAGAAGGGCGTAAGGGATATGGCCGCTGCCAACATGCAAAAAGCCCATTATGCAAAACAGCAATTCAAGGCTGGAGGCTTTGAAGTTCCATTTGAAGGCCCTTCATTTAATGAATTTGTCATCAAGCTGAATAAGCCTGTTAAAGAAGTAAATCAAAAGCTTCTTGAAAAGGATATTATTGGAGGCTACGATTTGGGCAGAGATTATGCTGGCCTTAAAAATCATATGCTTGTTGCTGTAACGGAATTGAGAACGAAGGAAGAAATCGATGCATTCGTTAAAGAAATGGGGGATTACCATGCATAAGGAAGATCAGCCACTCATCTTTGAATTAAGCACAGAAGGCCGTATCGGCTACAGCTTGCCTGAAATGGATATTCCGGAAATTGACCTGGTCGAGCTTCTTCCTGAAGGCTACCTGCGAGAGGAAGAGCCAGAGCTGCCGGAAGTGTCCGAACTTGATATCATGCGTCATTATACTGCACTTTCTAAACGCAATCATGGCGTTGATTCAGGGTTTTATCCACTGGGATCCTGCACAATGAAATACAACCCTAAAATCAATGAGAATGTAGCGCGTTTTAATGGTTTTGCCCACTTGCACCCGCTGCAGGATGAAAGCTCTGTTCAAGGTGCCCTGGAACTGATGTATGATCTGCAGGAGCATCTGATTGAAATTACGGGAATGGATGAAGTGACGCTTCAGCCAGCTGCAGGAGCACATGGAGAATGGACTGGATTAATGATGATCCGTGCTTATCATGAAGCGAATGGCGATACAAAGCGTACTAAAGTAGTGGTTCCTGACTCTGCACACGGAACAAATCCTGCATCCGCGACAGTCGCAGGCTTTGAAACAGTAACTGTTAAATCGGATGAAAATGGATTAGTGGATTTAGAGGACTTAAGAAGAGTGGTTGGCGAGGATACTGCTGCCCTTATGCTGACTAACCCGAATACTTTAGGCTTGTTTGAAGAAAACATTCTTGAAATGGCTGAGATTGTTCACGGCGCCGGCGGGAAGCTATACTATGATGGAGCTAACCTGAATGCAGTACTTTCAAAAGCACGCCCTGGAGATATGGGATTTGACGTTGTTCACCTTAATCTTCATAAAACCTTTACAGGACCGCATGGCGGCGGAGGACCGGGATCAGGCCCAGTCGGCGTAAAAGCGGATCTGATTCCTTTCCTTCCGAAGCCTGTATTGGTTAAGAATGGTGACCAATATGAATTTGATTATGACCGCCCGCAATCAATCGGACGTGTAAAGCCATATTACGGAAACTTCGGAATCAATGTCCGGGCTTATACTTATATCCGTACAATGGGGCCGGATGGACTGAAGGCTGTTACGGAAAATGCGGTACTAAATGCAAACTATATGATGAGAAGGCTTGAGCCATTCTTTGACCTGCCATTTGACAGACATTGCAAGCATGAATTTGTTTTAAGCGGAAAGCGCCAGAAGAAGCTTGGCGTACGTACTTTGGATATTGCCAAGCGACTTCTTGACTTTGGCTACCATCCGCCAACCATCTACTTCCCGCTTAACGTGGAAGAGTGCATTATGATTGAGCCGACAGAAACAGAATCAAAAGAAACGCTCGACGCTTTTGTCGACGCCATGATTCAAATAGCTAAAGAAGCTGAGGAAAACCCTGAGATTGTTCAGGAAGCCCCTCACACAACTGTAATTGGCCGTCTGGATGAAACAATGGCTGCAAGAAAGCCGGTTCTTCGCTATCAAAAGCAATAAACGGAAAAGGGTGTCCTTTAGAGGGCACTCTTTTTTTTTGGCTTGTAGACTAATTGTGAACTCTGGGAAGGAATAGGGGAATTCGGGAATAATGCACCGATTCCGGGGAAAAGATCCGAAAACAAGGGAAAGAGTATCGGGCTAAAAGAGAAAACAACAGCGGTGGTGAGGAGTGGATTATGATTGAACTTAGCTGAGGGGTCCCCAATCAAGAGACCCCGTTAAGATAACGGGGTCTTTTCAAATATTGCTATTATTTTTTCGCTTTCACTTTTCCTGTCCATTTTTTAAATCCGCCCTGCAGGTGTGAAAGGTCTTTGTAGCCTTTACGATGCAAAAACTGGGCAGCTCTCGCACTTCTCATGCCGCTTTGGCAATATAAGTAGACTGGCTTGTCCGGACGCAATTCTTTCATGCGCATTTTCATTTGTGAAAGCGGTATATTGCGGGCACCTAAAATATGGCCGTTTTCAAATTCATTTGGTTCACGTACATCGATTAATTGGGCTTTTCTGTAGCCTTCTCTGAACTGGTCTTCCGTAAGCGTTTTAACAATTCGGCGCTGATAAAACCAGGTTATCACGGAATAGGTAATGATTGCACCCAAAATGATAAGAATGAAATAAAGTGTTTCCAATATGTCTTTCTCCTTTCACACATAGGTAAGCCAACTAATATTATATAAGCCTTTCCTAATAGGAGTAAAGGAAATCTGTTAAATTTGTTATGGAAATTCAACTTGCTTTAAATTTCTCTGGAACTTTGGTAGACTATTAACCGCATGTGACTAGTTAAAGAATCTGAAAATGAGGGCTACATATGACTAAAGAAGTTTGGCGATTTATCGATTCAGGAGAGGGGTCACCTTCTTTTAATATGGCTTTGGATGAGGCATTGCTTGACTGGAACAGTGAGGGCAAAATGCCACCAGTAATCCGTTTTTACGGATGGAATCCGGCCACTCTTTCAATCGGTTATTTCCAAAAGGTTGAAAAAGAAATAGATATGGAAGCTGTTAAGCAGCATGGATTGGGATTTGTCCGCAGGCCTACAGGTGGAAGAGGTGTGCTTCATGAACATGAACTCACTTACAGTGTGATCGTTCCTGAAGCCCACCCCGAAATGCCGAATACAGTTACAGAAGCGTACAGAGTCATTTCTGAAGGGATCTTAAAAGGTTTTCACGGACTTGGGATGGAAGCTTATTTCGCAGTCCCAAAGACAGCTGAAGAAAGGGACTCTCTGAAAAATCCAAGATCTGCTGTTTGTTTTGATGCCCCCAGCTGGTATGAACTTGTAGTAGAAGGCCGTAAAGTGGCGGGAAGTGCACAAACAAGGCAAAAAGGGGTAATCCTTCAGCATGGTTCCATCCTACTTGATTTGGATGAAGACAAGCTGTTCAGCCTGTTCAAGTATCCGAATGACAGAGTCAAAGAAAGAATGCAAAGAGCTTTTAAAAATAAAGCTGTTGCCATTAATGAGCTGACAACTGAAAAAATCACCCTGGATCAAGCAAAAACAGCTTTCAAAAAGGGATTTGAAGAAGGCTTGAATATTGAACTTGAACCTTATAAGCTTACAGATGAAGAAATGGCATATGTACAAAAAATCGCAAAAGAGCGATATGAAAGTGATGACTGGAACTATAAGAGATAAAAGCGGCAAAGTCGCTTTTTCTCTTTTTTTAATGAATAATTTTCCAATTGCTGCCCTGTAAAAGTGCAAGCTTCAAAATATGTTAAAATTTATCGTTAATTGTCGGAAATCGGCTATTAACTCTGTTTTTCTTTAAATTTTAGTATATTTTAAGTTTGACAAAATCACATTTAGCTGAACCTGACACAATATGTAGTGGTGTCGAAAATATTTAGGACACTATATATTGATTTTGAGGTTTGAGGTATGGTAACTTTAGGGTACTCTTTTAAAACAGATAGATATACTCTATCTGCCCATATGGTTTACACATTAATTGATAATTGAATTTAGAAGGAGTTGTAACAATGTCTGTTGCTCTAGGACAAAAAATGAAATTGAACATTGATCGTTTAAACAAGGACATCCGTCTTTTTCCTCAGGTTCATCCTGTAACCCCAGATATGAAAATGACCCACAAAGGTGTTTCCCGCTTAGTTATGCTTGACCGCTACACTTTCAAAGACACCGAAAAAGTAACACTCACAAATGGTGACTTCGTTGTTCTCACCATCAAAGAGGATCCTAAATTTCCTGCACGGGGCCTGGGCTTTATCCAGGATATCGATTGGGAAAACAAGACAGCCAAAGTTTTAGTAGAGGAAGATTACAGAGGAGTGCTGGATGATCCGGAAGAATCTAGAACAGGCATTATTACAAAGCCTCTTGATGTAATCGAGAAGCCCCTTGAAATCTTCTATGAGCAAATCGCCAAGCGTAACGCAACAGGTCTGGCATCTGTTGAGAAAACCGAAGAAAAGAAAAAAGAATGGTTTGAAAAATTCTATCAGGAATTGAAAAACTTGAATTTCATTCCGGCTGGCCGCGTATTGTATGGAGCGGGTGCCGACACAGATGTTACGTATTTCAACTGCTACGTAATGCCATTCGTACAGGACTCCCGTGAAGGAATTTCCGAACACCGCAAGCAGGTAATGGAAATCATGAGCCGAGGAGGAGGAGTTGGGACAAATGGCTCAACTCTAAGACCGCGCAACACTTTGGCTAAAGGGGTAAACGGCAAGTCATCTGGTTCCGTATCCTGGCTTGATGATATTGCGAAGCTTACACACCTTGTGGAGCAGGGAGGTTCCCGCAGGGGCGCTCAGATGATTATGCTGGCGGACTGGCATCCGGACATTATCGAATTCATCATTTCGAAAATGCAGAACCCAAGAATTTTACGATTCCTTCTTGAAACTACTAATGATGAAACAATAAAAAAATATGCTAAAGAAAAATTAAAATTCACTCCATTTACCGAACAGGAAATGGCCATGTACCAGGGTATTATTAATTACAAGAGCATTCCCGGCTACGGCGGATTCAGTGATAAAATCATAAAGGATGCTGAAGAAAAACTGGAAACTGGCGGTACTTACAGTGTTCATAATTCTGAATTCCTTACTGGGGCAAATATTTCAGTCTGCCTGACAAAAGAATTTATGGATGCAGTTGAAAATGATGCGGAATATGAGCTTCGCTTCCCAGATGTTGAATCATATGATGCTGACACCATGAAAACCTACAACGAAGAATGGCATAAAGTCGGTGACGTCAGAGAATGGGGAAACCTTGGCTATAAAGTCCGTGTTCACCGCAAAATCAAAGCTAAAGAACTTTGGAATCTGATTAATATCTGTGCAACATACTCAGCAGAGCCAGGTATTTTCTTTATTGATAATGCCAACGACATGACCAATGCACAGGCTTACGGACAAAGGGTTGTAGCAACAAACCCATGCGGCGAACAGCCTCTCGCGCCATATTCTGTCTGCAACCTTGCAGCAGTGAACCTTGCAGAAATGGCAGATAAGGAAAATAAGACCGTTAACTTTGAAAAGCTGAAGCGTACTGTTGAAGTAGGAGTACGTATGCAGGACAACGTAATAGATGCTACACCATACTTCCTTGAAGAAAATAAAAAGCAGGCATTAGGCGAGCGGCGTGTTGGTCTTGGCGTTATGGGGCTTCATGATTTGCTGATCTATTGCGAAACAGAATATGGTTCTGAAGAAGGCAATGTGCTGATTGATAAAGTTTTCGAAACCATCGCAGCAACAGCTTACAAAGCGTCTGTTGAGCTTGCGAAGGAAAAAGGAAGCTTCCCATTTTTAACAGGTGACAATCCTGAGGAAACGAATCGTCTTCGCAAAGCTTTTACAGAAACAGGCTTTATGCAGAAAATGCCAGAGGATATCCGTGGATCCATCTTAGAAAGCGGAATCCGTAATTCACATCTGCTGACTGTTGCTCCTACCGGATCCACAGGTACCATGGTTGGAGTATCTACAGGTCTTGAACCGTATTTTTCCTTCTCCTACTTTAGAAGCGGACGCTTAGGCAAGTTCATTGAAGTGAAGGCAGATATTGTTCAAGAATATTTGGACCGCAATCCGGATGCAGATCCTAATAATCTGCCTGAATGGTTTGTGGCGGCGATGGATCTTGCTCCGGAAGCACACGCAGATGTTCAATGTGTGATTCAGCGCTGGATCGACAGCTCGATCAGTAAAACAGTAAACGCACCGAAGGGCTATAGTGTTGAACAGGTTGAGAAGGTGTATGAGCGCTTATACCGCGGCGGCGCAAAGGGCGGCACAGTCTATGTAGACGGATCACGCGATTCTCAAGTATTGACGCTGAAGGCTGAAGAGAACAGCTTTGACGGTACAGATACAGTCAAAAAAGAAAAATCAAAGCAGCATGTAGTGCTGGTTGATACAATCAGCGACCTGCGTTCAACCGACGTAACAATCGGTTCGGAGGTCGGCAATACATGTCCTGTATGCCGTAAAGGAAAAGTCAAAGAAATCGGCGGCTGCAATACTTGCACTAACTGTAATGCACAGCTGAAATGCGGTTTATAAAAATAATTTAAAAGACCAAAGAAGATGGAAATAATTGTTCCATCTTCTTTTTTTGCTGTTGGATCATTTGGATCATACTACACTCATAGGGTTCAGCGGTGATTTTTTTGCTGGCTGGACAAATTGATAAAGTGAGGTATGCCTAATGAAGCCATTTATCCCTCAGCTGGTTTATATAGAACCTCAAGCTCTTGAATATCCCCTGGGAAGAGAGCTGAAGGAAAAATTTGAAAAAATGAATTTGGAAATTAGGGAAACAACATCACACAACCAGGTGAGAAATATTCCGGGTGATAACGAATTGCAGAAATACCGCAATGCGAAATCCACTTTGGTGGTAGGCATCAGACGGACTCTGAAATTTGATACATCCAAACCTTCGGCAGAATACGCCATTCCCCTTGCTACAGGCTGCATGGGCCACTGTCATTATTGCTATCTGCAAACTACACTTGGAAGCAAGCCATATATTCGCACGTATGTAAACCTTGAAGAAATCTTTGAGCAGGCCTCTAAATATATGGAAGAGAGAAAGCCGGAGCTTACGCGATTTGAAGCTGCATGTACTTCCGATATCGTAGGGATTGATCATTTGACCCATTCCCTGAAAAAAACAATTGAATTTATTGGCCAGACGGAGTATGGCCAGCTCCGGTTTGTCACCAAGTATCATCATGTCGATCATTTGCTTGATGCTAAACATAATGGGAAAACCCGATTTCGTTTTAGTGTTAATTCGCGGTTTGTAATAAAAAACTTTGAGCCTGGCACCTCCTCATTCGACGATCGGCTTGAAGCTGCCCGTAAAGTAGCCAATGCCGGCTACCCGCTTGGCTTTATCGTGGCGCCTATTTACATGCATGATGATTGGCGCGAAGGGTACCATGAACTTTTTCAAAGGTTAAGCAAATCACTCGAAGGCATTAATCTGGAAGGATTAACTTTCGAGTTAATCCAGCACAGATTTACAAAGCCGGCCAAAAAGGTAATTGAAAAACGCTACCCGAAAACAAAGCTGGAAATGGATGAAGAAAAACGCAAATATAAGTGGGGAAGATATGGAATAGGTAAATATGTGTATCCGACTGATGAAGCAAATGATCTGGAAAATACAATTAGGGATTATATTCACTCTTATTTTCCAGAAGCAGAAGTGCAATATTTTACCTAATTATGAAATTCTGCTTGTCAGCCGTACTATTTTAAAAAACTCCTGATTAAAGATGTATAAGTAAGTGTTCCTCTATGAGCAAGTACATCGACAGGAGTGGCTTTCATGTATATAGATGGTGTTTTTTCTGGAGGAGGCATCAAAGGATTTGCCTTAATCGGCGCATATGAAGCAGTCCATAAAAGGGGATTTCGATTCAAACGGGTTGCTGGAACAAGTGCAGGATCCATTGTGGCTGCTTTAATTGCCGCCAATTATACAAGTGAGGAAATATATCAGCTCGTCGATGAATTTGAAGTCAAAAAGCTTCTTGATGAAAGAAAAACATTCATACCCTTTGCAGTCGGAAAATGGCTTAATCTGTATTGGCGTCTGGGATTATATAAAGGGTCGGAGCTGGAAAGCTGGATGGCTCAGAAGCTGGCTGACAGGGGGATTAGAACATTTTCAGATTTGCCGCCGCAATCGCTGAGGGTCATAGCGTCAGACCTTACAAACGGAAGGCTGGTTGTACTGCCTGATGATCTTGTGCATTATGGCATTGATCCAGCTTCATTTCCTGTAGCAAAAGCTATCAGGATGAGCTCCGAGCCTCCCGTATTTTTTTGAGCCGGTCAAGCTGAATGGCTACAGCAGCACAAATGTTATCGTTGATGGAGGGGTACTAAGCAATTTTCCCATGTGGCTATTTGATAAGGAAAATGTGAAAAAGACAAGGCCAGTGCTCGGGATAAAGTTAAGCCATAATCTGAGCGAACGGCCGCCGAATAAAATCGACAACGCCATACAAATGTATGCGGCGCTTTTTGAAACGATGAAGGACGCGCATGATGCAAGGTACATTTCGAGAAAACATGCACAAAATATTATTTTCATTCCAACGGATGGCGTACTGACTGCGGAATTTAATATAACCGAGCAGAAGAAAAGAGACCTTCTGGAGCACGGCAGGCAATGCGCGGAGGACTTTTTTTCATCATGGAGCTATTAAGCGGAAAAACAAGGAGCTTGATCCGGAAGTCTCCCCCAGAATTCAGAACTTAGCTTACAAAAATAAAAAATCGAGCCCGAATTAAAGGGAGGCTCGATTTTTCTTTTTGCCTTTTTTGCCTTCTATGACTGTCAAGTGTGGAGAAGATTTTTTCTTAGACTTTTTAATCGAAGTAAGGGAACCTACAGAAGCCTTCCTTCCATTGGCTGAGCCCATTTCTTTATTATTGTTAAAGCGCCTTTTGGATTTTTTGGCTGCCTTTATAAAAGCTCGCTGCTCCCGCTTTGAGGGATTAGATCTGTTAAAGCGCTGAAAAAGAAAGTATACTACAGCACCAATGATGACAATGACAGCTATTCTCTGCAAAAAACCGGCAGGATTAGAGATCAGGCTGACGGCAACTCCGATGACAGCTAGCATAATGAGCCCGGAGACAATATAAAATGTAAATGGTTTTTTCAAGAAAGCCACCTCCCTAAAAGCATGATGAGCAATTTTATAAGCTTTTAAACTATATAAGCTAAAGTTTATCGAAATAATTAATGAAAGTTGTCTTCATATTTTTCTTTTCCTATTTCTTTACAATTTAAACAGCAGAATATTAACTTTTAAAAAGTATCAGGAATAGCTGCGTACTTACCAAAGAGTATCCCGCATGCTGCCTATACTTAAATTTATGCTATGAACACCAGTCCCGGAACACACATTGCCTCAAATAAGCAAAAATCAAAGGACTGTATCATTAATTATTTTATTCGACCTAAAATCTCATAAAACCTCTCTACAACAGGAAATTATATAAAAAATATGAATGATCTTTGCCGGAGGGTTATTCGAATCTGCATTTATTTTAAATCTGATGCAATGGAATAAATGTGAGTGGACATAATAGGAAAAGGAGGTGGCGCAAAGTGGCAGAAGAAAAGGAGCGCTTGGAACAGGATCAAAGGGAGAGGCCGATGTCTTTTATGGCAATGGTGGTCATTACCGGACTGGTTGGAGGCATTCTTTGGAGCGGCCTGGCCTATCTGGCTTACGTGTTTAATTTTACCGAAATTCGCCCTAATGTCATTCTCGAACCCTGGACGATTGGGGCCTGGAAAGAGGGCTGGCTGGGAACTCTGATCTCAATTTTCCTTATTGGCGCAATTTCAATTGTGGCGGCCTTAATTTATTATGCAGCGCTGCGGAAATTTCAAAGTATTTTCGTGGGAGCTGGCTATGGAGTTGCCCTTTTTTTACTGGTATTTTTTATACTCAACCCAATATTCCCTGGAATCAGCCCGTTTTGGGATCTAGGGCGGAATACAATTATCACATCGATCTGTTTTTATATATTATTTGGCGTATTCGTAGGGTATTCCATATCATATGAAGCTCATGAAATCCGAGGCAAGAATGAAGATGAAAAAAAGGCCCGGACAGATCCGGATTTAACTTGATGGATAAAGCATAATGGCGAATGTTAAATCTTTATGCAGTAATGATGAATTTTGCGAAAAGCGCTATACATCAGAACTGTATGAAATTTTGCTTTATGATAGAATGTTCTTAATGGGCATTCTTTTTCGATGCTGTCAGAGAGTAGACAAGAATAGAAAGAGAGGCCTGTCAGCAACTATGTAAGAGGGGGTTGAACATGGGGAAAATACTCCTGTTAAATGGGCCAAATTTAAACCTGCTCGGCAAAAGGGAACCAGGTGTTTATGGAAAAGAAACGCTTGATCAGCTGGAGCAGAATATGAAAGCATTGGGTGCTTCACATGAGACAGAAGTGACCTGTTTTCAGTCAAATCATGAAGGGGAACTCATTGACAAGCTTCACCTCGCCAATGAAGATGGCACACAGGGTATTATTTTCAATCCTGGCGCATTTACCCATTATAGTTACGCGATCAGGGATGCTGTTGCAGGAATCCAGGTTCCTTTGATCGAAGTACATATTTCAAATGTTCATGCCAGGGAAGAATTCAGGCATACTTCTGTCATTGCACCCGCTGCAATGGGCCAAATAGTCGGTCTGGGCTTTAAAGGGTATGAACTGGCTTTCCATGCATTAATGGATTTTCAAAAGGGGAGAGGATAATATGGAAAAAATACAAAAATTACGCACACGCTTTACTGAGTCTGGGATAGATGGAATGCTGATTACCAGCAGTTTCAACCGCCGTTATATGACTGGTTTTACCGGTTCAGCCGGCGTGGTATTAATCAGTGCGGATAAAGCACTCTTCATAACCGATTTCCGCTACACAGAACAGGCAGCTAAACAGTGTGAAGGGTATGAAATTGTGAAGCATACTGGTGCAATTACAGAAGAAGTTGCCAAACAGGCTGAACAGCTTGGGATCAAAAAGCTTGGCTTTGAAGAGAATCATTTGGCTTTCTCATCCTATAAAGCCTATGAAAAAGCTGTTAACTCTGAGCTTGTCCCAGTTTCTGACACAATTGAAAAGTTACGCTTGATAAAGACCGATTCAGAGATTAAGATAATAAAGGTGGCAGCTGACATTGCAGATGCTGCTTTTAAACATATTCTTGATGTCATTCGGCCAGGAATTACTGAATTGGAAGTTTCCAATGAATTAGAATTCTTTATGAGAAAAGCGGGTGCAGTTTCATCATCGTTTGATATTATCGTAGCATCCGGATACCGTTCTGCTCTTCCGCATGGAGTCGCCAGTGATAAAGTTATTGAAAAAGGCGATTTTGTCACACTGGACTTCGGCGCTTATTATAAGGGCTATGTTTCAGATATTACTCGTACGGTTGCTGTTGGAGAACCTGAAGATAAGCTGAAAGAAATCTATACAATTGTGCAGGAAGCTCAGGAGCGGGGGATGGAAGGCATCAAACCGGGAATGAGCGGCAAAGAAGCAGATGCCTTAACTCGTGATTATATTTCTGGTAAAGGCTATGGCGAATATTTTGGTCATTCTACCGGACATGGCATCGGGCTTGAAGTGCATGAAGGGCCTGCATTGTCATTTAAGTCTGATGTTATACTTGAACCTGGAATGGTTGTAACGGTGGAGCCGGGCATTTACATACCGGGCCTCGGCGGTGTCCGCATTGAGGATGATACAGTCATTACAAAGGATCACAATGAAACGCTTACTCACTCTACTAAAGAATTGATTATTCTTTAATTGTACACATTAGGAGGACAAACTCATGATTTCTGTAAACGATTTTCGTACGGGATTGACGATTGAAGTTGATAACGGCATTTGGCGTGTAATGGATTTCCAGCACGTTAAACCGGGAAAAGGAGCGGCATTTGTACGTTCCAAATTGCGCAACCTTCGCACAGGTGCTATTCAGGAAAAAACCTTTCGCGCAGGTGAAAAAGTAGGGAAAGCACAAATCGATAATCGTAAAATGCAATACCTTTATGCTAATGGAGATCAGCATGTTTTCATGGACAATGAGTCTTATGAGCAAATCGAGCTGCCTGCATCAGCAATTGAGTATGAATTAAAGTTTTTAAAAGAGAACATGGAAGTTGCTATTATGCTTTACCAGGGAGAGTCTCTCGGAATTGAGCTTCCTAACTCTGTTGAGCTTACAGTGACTGAAACAGAACCAGGCATTAAAGGGGATACTGCTTCCGGCGGAACGAAGCCTGCTACACTTGAAACAGGCCTGACTGTACAAGTTCCTTTCTTTGTTAATGAAGGAGATAAGCTGATTATCAATACAACTGATAGTTCATACGTGTCACGTGCATAATTTTAAAAAAAATCCCGATTTCTCGGGATTTTTTTTTATCCTTTATATTTCCTGCCTTCAGCACCGGGGGATATGTCAGTATCATTGCGATTATTATAATCAGGGTCAGATGCAGGGGCATTTCTATTATCGCGTGTTCCGCCGAGATAAGCCCTGTCGCCTTTTTTCTGGTTTTTTAAAAATTCTCCTAAGTTCTCATTCATCCTCAAACCTCATTTCTCCGGGAAGTTACTATGTGACACATAATTAGTATTAGCTTTTTCCTTATGATTATAAGACGAAAATTTCTTAGCTATAATAGGTGAACTCTGCTGTGATTTGGCTTTCTATGTCTATGGTTCCAGGCTGGATAGGCGTGCTGACGGCACTTTTAACAAAAGTGGAGGATTGATACGATACAGGCTGTTCTATGCCTAAAGTTCTTTCCGCAATGGATACAGGGGTGCTGATCAAATGTACTCTAAGTGCAGAGGCGATTGTTTCTGCCTTTTTGCAGGCATCCATAACGGCCTGAATTAATGCCTGCTGGTACAATTCTGACTGGTTTTCAGCTTCAAAATGAATTCCTCTGACAATGTTTGCGCCGTTATCCACTGCTGTATCCACTACAAGTCCCGTATTTTCTATCTCATCGACAGTAATGCCTAGTATATGCTCAACCCTGTACCCGCGGAAAATTTGCTTGCCATCCACAAAATCGTACTGCGGAAAAATGGTGAAATCGGACGTTTGAATCTGCTTTTCTGTTATTCCAATATAATTAAGAGCCTTTTTGATACTTGAAATGGCACCTGCATTCTGTACCTGTGCTTTCTGAAGCTCCTGGTCTTCTGTTAAAACCCCCAGCTTTATGTTAGCCTGGTCAGGCTGTACAGCTAGCTTCCCCTCACCTGAAACCCTTAAAATATTTGGCTTTGATCTGGAATGGCTTCCTGTTTGCACAGAATTGCGGACAAAGGGCTGATAATAATACATGGATTTCATTCCCCGCTTTCATTGAGGTATCTTTCTAGAATTACGCGGGAGAAAGAAAGAAAATGCGTACATTATTAATCCCAGCTGTAATTCAACAGCCGCGCAATTCTCTTAGGGATATCCGTATTCTCCATCACTCCTGTAAAAGTTTCGCTCCCAATGCCATAAGCAAATAAAGGGATCATATTGCCTGTATGTCCGCCGGTTGAGCTGAGAGATCTTACTTTATTCGTTAAAATTCCCCCATGATATTTTTCTGCAATCAGGCTGCCTATTTCCCATGCAGCTAAATATTGAGGATAAACCTTGCTGTCTGTTTTCATCAGCTTGCCATTAAATGTTTCAATTTCCTGCTCGGTTAAATCAATATTTGCATACTTTTTTAAGACATTCTTAACGCTTTCTGACCGGTAAGTGCCCCTATTTTCATCTCTGGCAAATTGGCTGACCATATACTGCGGGGTCGCCTTGATTTCTTTTAACTGCTGTATATCCAGCGGCTCTGATGCTGATATACCCATGGTTTCGTGATCAGCGGCAACCAACACCAGTGTCTCTTTGTCCTTTTTTGCCCATTCAACCGCATACTTGACAGCTTCATCAAATTCAATGGTTTCTTTCCAGATGCTTGTAATATCGCCTGCGTGTGAAGCGTGGTCAATCCTTGCGCCTTCAGCCATAAGGAAAAATCCATGATTACCTTTTGAGAGAACACTGATCGCTTTTTCAGTCATTTCTTTTAAGCTTGGTTCCTTGCTGTTTTTTAAAGGACGGTCCAGTTTAAAGTTCATATATCCATTATTGAACAATCCAAGAAGTTTTCCCCCTTTTGCTTTCTGCATTTCCTCCCGATTGCTAGCATAGTCATAGCCTTTCATCCTGGCCTCCTTAATTAAATCCTTTCCGCCTTGCTTTTCCTGACTGAAATAGGCTCTCCCGCCTCCCATTAACACATCCACCTCATTATTCAGCTGCTGGCGTGCAATTTCCTCCTGTCCAGACCATCTGTTTGTAACACTTGCTGTAAAGGCGGCAGGTGTTGCGTCTGTAACTGTATTGGTAGAGATAATCCCCGCCTTTTTTCCGCTTTTCTTGAATAAATCCAGAATGCTGTCTGTTTCCTTACCATCAGGAGTGACTCCGATCATCTCATTATTTGTTTTTTTTCCAATTGCAAGTGCAGTGCCGCCGGCAGCTGAGTCTGTAACAAAATTATTGGCAGATTCGGTATGCACCAATGCCGTGTGAGGGAGAGATTCCAGAAACAACCGACCATCCTTTCCATATTCCAGTTTTCTTGCAATCTCAATCTGGCCAATTCCCATTCCGTCTCCAATCATCAGAATGACATTTTGCGGTCCTTTTGCAATTTTCTGATGAGCCATTCCTTCTGCAGGGAAGAAGCCAAGGACTAAAAGATGAAAAATAACCATAATGTAAACACATTTAGCTTTCATATAATGACACCCGCCTTTACCAACTTTCTTAGGGTTATTTTTTGGAGAAAAGATTTTTTTTACTCGGCGAAAAGCTTGTCCCTAAATAAATGAGAAGCTTGCAAATCTAAGTCATATTGTTTTGCCTCAGGCATACATTTTAAATAATGAGAAGCTAGTCCGAAATCAGATGATGAATGGAGGAGCAGACATGGAAACGATTATAGCCTTTTTGCCGAAAAAAATTGCCGAACAAATACTGAGAATCCCTCCGCAAACCTTAGACGATCTGGAGGAAATCAGGGTCCGCATTTCCAGACCCATTGAACTGACAGCAAGGGGGGTGCCGCATTATCTCCCTTATATAGTTGAGTCAGAGGATGCCGTGCATTTGCTGAATAAAATAAGCCATTTTTCCATTTATACACTGGAGGAAGAACTGAAGAGAGGTTATATCACGATTGAAGGCGGCCATAGGGTAGGGCTTGCCGGAAAGGTCATTCTTGAACAAGGAAAGGTTAAGGCAATCAGAGATATTTCCTCTTTTAACATTAGAATTGCCAGGGAGAAAATTGGCATTGCCAAGAATCTGATTCCCCGAATTTACAATGATGGGTGGCTGCATACCATGATTATTGGTCCGCCGCAGACTGGTAAAACCACCTTACTGCGCGACATTGCAAGAATCATTTCATCTGGTGATCCCAATGATGACTTTCCTGCCAGCAAGGTTGGGATTGTGGATGAACGCTCCGAAATAGCAGGATGTGTGAACGGGATCCCTCAAATGACATTTGGGAATAGAATTGATGTCCTTGATGCCTGTCCAAAAGCTGAAGGCATGATGATGATGATTCGTTCCATGAGCCCCGAGGTTCTGGTTGTTGATGAAATTGGCAGGCATGAAGATGCAGAGGCCATAATGGAGGCTGTAAATGCCGGAATAAAGCTGATAATGACTACACATGGAAATTCGCTGGAAGAAATTAAGAAGCGCCCCACTTTACAAGCCATACTGGAAATGGGCATTTTTCAGCGTTTTATTGAACTGGGCAGGAAAGAAGGGCCAGGCAGCATTTTGTGCATTAGAAACTCAGACGTTGCAGGATACCCATATAAAGCGGGCGTGATGTAAATGATGAAGGTTATTGGAGCTGTTTTGATCATCATTGCTACAACGTGGGCAGGGTTTGAAGCTTCGAGGCATCTGACCGAAAGGCCGCGCCAGCTTCGCCAGCTTAAATCGGCCCTGCAGTCGCTGGAGGCTGAGATTATGTATGGCCATACGCCTCTTCATGAAGCAGCCAGAAGACTTTCTGCCCAGCTTTCCAAGCCGCTATCCTGGTTCTTTGAATCCTTTGCAAAGAAATTGACTGATTCCGAGACGACCGTTAAGGACGCCTGGGAGGAAAGTTTGAAGGAAACTTGGAAAATGACAGCTTTTAAACAGGGGGAATTTGAGATTATGAAGCAATTTGGCGAAACACTTGGAAGACATGACCGTCTATCCCAGCAAAAGCAGATCATGCTGACCCTTTCCCACCTGGAACGTGAAGAAGCAGATGCACATGACAGACAAGTGAAATACGAGAGAATGGTCAAAAGTCTGGGGTTTTTATCCGGATTGCTCTTAATTATTTTACTAATGTAGGACACGCCGGCAGCTTGAATTGCCGGACGCTGATCAGAGCTTAGGGGGAGAAAAGATGGGCCTAGAGGTAGATATCATATTTAAGATTGCAGGTGTCGGAATCGTTGTAGCCTTTTTGCATACTATTCTTGATCAGGTGGGCAAAAAGGAATACGCACAATGGGTGACGCTGTTCGGATTTATATATATCTTGTTCATGGTTGCTTCCATTGTAGATAACCTGTTCCAAAAAATAAAATCTGTTTTTTTGTTTCAGGGTTAAAAGGGGGGCTCAGCCATTGAAATTCTGCAGATAGTCGGATTTTCGCTTGTAGCCACTTTCCTGGCGCTGATTGTTAAGGAGCAAAAACCCAATTTTGCTTTTTTGCTGATTGTTTTTGTCGGCTGTGCCATCTTTCTTTTTCTCGTCGACCAAATTTATGCCATTATCCATATGATTGAAAAGATTGCCGTCAATGCAAAGGTAAATATCGTATATGTTGAAACCATTTTAAAAATAATCGGAATAGCCTATATTGCTGAATTTGCAGCCCAGATCACGAAAGATGCAGGACAGGGGGCCATTGCAGCAAAAATTGAGATGGGCGGGAAGATACTTATCCTAGCCATGGCAATCCCGATCCTTACTGTATTGATCGAAACCATCATTCGCATGATTCCGAGCTAGCTTGCTCAGGTCTACTGAATATGAAGGCCGCCGGAGTGGACAAGCACATATTGCTGTATTAGATAGGGTCTTTTAAAAGAGGTGAAAAAATGAAGCAAAGGATGCAGAAAATTTTATGGTTCAGCTTAATTCTATTCTTTTTCCTGGCACCAATTGTACAAGCCTCACCTAAGACCGGCGAAGCAGAGGAAACGATATCTCCCGAGGATTTAGTAGAATCTCAGGTGGAGAAGTTAGATCTTAATGAATTAAAAGGATTTTGGGAAGAAATCACAACTGAGTATGGAGGCTTTTTGCCTGAAAGCCAAAAGGGGAGTCTATATGAATTTATAAAGGGAGAAAAGGAATTCTCACTGAAAGAGTGGGCTGCCGGTGCAACGAAGTTTGTGTTCCATGAGTTCATTGTAAATGGAAAGCTGCTGGGAACCCTGATATTGCTGACGGTATTCAGCATGTTCCTCCAGTCTCTGCAGAATTCATTTGAAAAAAGCACTGTCAGTAAAGCGGCATACTCAATCGTGTTCATGGTTTTAATAATTATTGCACTGAACAGCTTTCATGTTGCGATCACTTACACACAGGAAACCATTTCAACCATGGTGTCATTCATAATGGCTCTAATACCGCTGCTGCTTGCACTGATTGCTTCTTCGGGAGGTGTGGTATCCGCTGCTTTTTCCACCCGGTGATTTTATTTTTGATGAATGTCAGCGGATTATTTATCCAGTATGTCATCCTTCCGCTTTTATTTTTATCAGCCCTGTTAAGCATTGTCAGCACATTGTCAGAACACTATAAGGTAACTCAGCTTGCGAATCTGCTCCGGAATTGGAGCATAGGGCTTCTTGGGATGTTTCTAACAGTCTTTTTGGGAGTTATATCAGTTCAGGGAGCCTCAGCCGCGGTTACAGATGGAATTACCATTCGTACAGCAAAATTTATTACTGGAAATTTCATTCCGGTCATTGGAAGGATGTTTACAGATGCGACCGATACAGTAATTAGCGCTTCGGTGCTATTGAAAAATACTGTTGGGATAGCAGGAGTCGCCATTCTCCTTATTATCGCAGCTTTTCCTGCAATCAAAATTTTGATGATTGCGTTTATATATAAATTCGCGGCAGCCATTTTGCAGCCGCTGGGGGGAGGGCCGATCATATCCTGCCTGGATATAATCAGCAAAAGCATCATCTATGTTTTTGCCGCTCTGGCCATCGTCTCCTTGATGTTTTTCCTTAGTATTACGGTTATTATAGCAGCCGGTAATTTGACCATGATGGTCAGGTAGGGAGGGAATGAAGTGGATTTCATAAAAGAATGGGTAACGAACATCATATTATTTGTTCTGCTTGCCACTGTCATAGATATGCTCCTCCCCAGTTCCAAGCTTCAGAAATACACAAAAATGGTGACAGGGCTGCTGCTGATTGCGATTATACTTACACCAATTTTAAGAATTATATCAAGTGATTTTGAAGAGGCACTTGTTTCAGTGCCGGTTTTTGAGGCATCCGGAGAAAAAAATATGGAAAATTTAATAGAAATGAAGAAAAAAGAAATACAAGCCTCAAGTGATGCATATATTTTAGAACAAATGGCTGTCCACATGAAACAGGACGCAGAAGAGGAGTTGATGGAACAGTACGGTCTGGAAATTGCTAACATTGATATTTTAGTAGATGAAAGCAGTGATCAAGCCTTCCCGGATAACCTGCAAAAGGTCATGATCCAACTCAAAGCAGAAGATGCAGAAGCTGAAGCTGTAGAAGTGGTTAAAACAGTGGAAATCAATGCCGGGAAACCTCTTCCATCCAGCGGGCCCGAACATGAAGATGCAGTAGGAATTGCTTCTCTTCTCGCACAAAAATGGAATGTAGACGCAAACTCAATCGAAGTTCTGGTAGAAGGGGGGAATATGGATAAGGATGGATAATGAAAAAGGTCCTTTCACATGGATAAAGAAGCTGATTTCAAAAGATGGTCAGTCTGATAAGAAACCCGGTAAATTCCATTATTTGCTGCTTGTACTACTTTTTGGAGCAGCGATCATGCTGATCAGCAATACGCTGTTTCAAGATGACGGCTCCACCGAGGATTTATCCGTTTTTAAGAATGGGGAAGAAGTGAAGCAGGAAGAAGAGGTGCCGGTATTCGGACAGCAGAAATCTGGAGGAAATGACACAATCGCCAATTATGAAAAGGCATACGAAGCTCAAATAAAAGAGGCACTTGACGCAATCGTCGGCGTAGAAGATGCCACTGTTGTGGTTAATGTGGATGCCACAGAGAAGAAAGTCCTTGAAAAAAACAAAACGACCCAAACACAGAAAACCGATGAAACAGATCGGGAAGGCGGCAAAAGGAAGGTTGAGGATCAGTCACAGGAGGAACAGCTTGTGATTGTCCGAAATGGAGAAAAAGAGGTTCCCATTGTCATAGAAACCAAGAAACCTGAAATAAGGGGAGTGCTGGTTGTGGCAAAAGGGGCTGAAAATATACAAGTGAAAAAGTGGATTATAGAGGCAGTAACAAGAGCGCTTGATGTTCCAAGTCATAGAGTATCTGTAATGCCAAAAAAAACTAAGGGGGAATAATAGATGCTTTTAAAGAAACAAACGGTCTGGCTATTAACAATGCTGAGTTTGGTGGTTGTCTTATCTGTATATTATGTAACATCTCCGGAGCAAAAAGGCAGTGACCTTGCTGCAATGGAAGAAAAGGCAGAGGGAGAAATGGAATCAGTTGAAAGTGAAGATGGCAAGGCAATCATTACAAACACTGCCAGTGATGAAATGTTTGAGACTTTGCGCCTTCAGCTTGACGATGAGCGCAGCCGCATGAAGGAGGATCTTACAGAGGTCCTCGGTCAAACTGATCTTCCGGCTGAAGAAAGAATGAAGGCAAAAGATCAAATTGATGAATTAAATGAAATCGCTCAAAAAGAAGCGATGCTTGAAACATTAATAAGGGCGATGGATTATGAAGATGTACTTGTCCGTGCTGATGGAAAGAAGGTTCAAATTACGGTTAAGGCAAAAGATCATTCAGCTTCTGCTGCAAACAATATTATTCAGGAAGTAAGGAACGAAATTGGACAGCTTGAGGCTGTAGCCGTTGAGTTCCAGGTTGAAAAGTAGATAATATAGGGGGAGCCAGCATAATTCCTGCGGGCTCCCTTTTATAATTTTATTATATGTTTGGTAACTTTTTCATATAAGTGCATAATATAAAAGTCCTGTTTACTATAGAAATCTGGCTGAATTTCAAGTAAAATCCTTAACATTTCACAAAAAATTAGAAAAATATTAAAATGGAACAAAGGGTGGATAGAGAAATTATTATCCAGTACATAATAGGATGTTGAAGTTTTATAAGGTCTTATCGTATGATATTAGTATCTAGTCATAATTAAATCATGCATTACATTCCTGCCGTATGTTCTAATTCTTTGCATCAAAGGGATGGATACGGATTAATTGGATTGTCATGCAGTGAGAAAACAAGGGGTGCCAAAATGTTAAAAGTACAAGAAATCCGTGAACTGATTAAATTGGTTGATCAGTCAAATATTGATGAATTTGTATATGAGCATGAAGGTTCAAAAATTAAGATGAAGAAAAAGGGCAATGAAGCAGCAGTTGTTCAGCAAGTTCAGCCGGCAGCTGTTCAAGCATTAGCTCCTGCTCCGCAGCCAGTCCAGCCAGCTGCTGTAAAGGTGGAAGAGCCAAAAGCTGAAGCACCAGCACATGCACCGGCACCACAGGCCGATGCCGCGGAAGATCTACATAAGATTGTCTCACCGATGGTAGGAACCTTTTATCAATCATCTTCACCTGATGCAGATGCATATGTAAAAGCCGGCTCTAAAGTTACAAAAGATTCCATTGTCTGCATTGTGGAAGCAATGAAGTTATTTAATGAAATTGAAGCAGAAGTGAATGGCGAAATTGTAGAAGTGCTTGTAAAAGACGGCCAGTTAGTAGAATATGGCCAGCCACTATTTTTAGTAAAGCCTGAATAAGGAGCGGTTACGGATGATCAAAAAACTCTTGATTGCCAATAGAGGAGAAATAGCGGTGCGCATCATTAGGGCAGCCCGCGAGATGGGGATAGAATCTGTAGCTGTATTTTCAGAGGCTGACAGGGAAGCACTCCATGTTCAGCTGGCCGATGAGGCCTACTGTATTGGCCCAACAGCGTCAAAGGACAGCTATTTGAATTTTACCAATATAATTAGTGTCGCCAAGCTTACAGGCTGTGACGCCATTCATCCAGGTTATGGATTCCTTGCTGAAAATGCGGACTTTGCTGAACTTTGCAGAGAATGCAATATTATCTTTGTCGGCCCGACTCCAGAAGCCATCAGCAAAATGGGCACAAAGGATATTGCAAGGGAAACCATGAAGGAAGCAGGAGTACCGATTGTTCCTGGCTCCAACGGAATCATAAAGGATGCAGAAGATGCTATTCAGCTTGCTGAAAAGATTGAGTATCCGGTAATTATTAAAGCGACTGCCGGCGGAGGCGGAAAAGGAATCCGCGTAGCACGTAATGAGCAAGAGCTTATTAAAGGAATTACGATCACTCAGCAGGAAGCGCTAACTGCGTTCGGAAATCCTGGCGTTTATATTGAGAAATATATTGAGGACTTCCGCCATGTGGAGATCCAGGTTCTTGCAGACAATTACGGTAACACCGTTCATCTCGGAGAAAGGGATTGTTCCATACAAAGGCGTCTGCAAAAGCTGCTGGAGGAAACGCCTTCACCTGCACTTGACGGTGAAACACGCGAAGAAATGGGAAATGCAGCTGTTAAAGCAGCAAAAGCAGTTGATTATACAGGCGCTGGCACGATAGAATTTATATACGATTATCAAAATCGCAAATTCTATTTCATGGAAATGAACACACGTATTCAAGTGGAGCATCCAGTTACAGAAATGGTTACAGGGGTCGATTTAATCAAGGAGCAAATTAAGGTTGCTTCAGGTGAAAAGCTTAATTTCACACAGAGTGATATAACATTTAGCGGCTGGTCGATTGAATGCAGAATTAATGCGGAAAACCCGGAGAAAAACTTTATGCCATCAGCAGGAAAAATCGATATGTATCTGCCTCCTGGCGGGCTGGGTGTAAGAGTGGACTCTGCTGCCTACCCGGGCTATATGATTCCTCCATATTATGACTCAATGATTGCAAAAGTGATCACTTACGGCAATACTAGGGAAGAAGCCATTTCCCGAATGAAACGGGCATTAAGTGAATTTGTGGTGGAAGGGGTTCATACAACAATTCCATTCCACCTCAAGCTCCTAAACCACGAAAAATTTGTGGAAGGGCAGTTTAATACGAAATTTCTTGAATTGCACGATGTAATGAATTCTTAAAGACTTGTGGAGGTGCTAAAATGAGCGAAAATAATATTCTCGAAATGAGCCCTGAAAATTCTGGCCTTGGCAAGGTGGAAATTGCACCGGAAGTTATTGAGGTTATTGCCGGCATTGCTGCTTCAGAAGTAGAAGGCGTAGCGCAAATGCGCGGAAACTTTGCTACAGGAGTGGTTGAAAGGCTCGGTAAGAAGAACCATGGCAAAGGCGTAAAAGTCGAATTAACAGAAGAAGGCATCAAAGTTGATGTATATTGTCTGATGAAATTCGGCGTCTCCATTCCAAGCGTTGCCCAAAAAATTCAGGATAACATCCGTCAGGCCCTCCTGAATATGACAGCCCTTGACGCCCAGGAAGTCAACATTCACGTAGTAGGAATCATGTTTGAAAACCAAAAGCACGAGGTTGAATACGAACAGGAAATGTAACTCACCATCAAGCCAAAGACATAAAACTCGTCTTTGGCTTTTCTCATGGTTCATTCTCATCATCATTCACTCCTCAAGACGTTATAAAGGAGTTTTTAAAGGGAAAATTAAATTTATAAGTTTCCAGCCTAAATTCATGTTACTGTCCAAACATAATGCTCTTGTTGTAGTGCGAAGATTCCTTACTTATGCTATTATCTTCTTATGCAATTTTTGGACGTGCAAATGCTCAAAAATGAAAATTACTATGTTAGCCATAAAGGGGTTTTATAAAGATGAAGAGAAGAACAGCCAGAGAAAAAGCATTGCAGGCATTATTTCAAATTGATGTAAGCCAGACAGAGCCCGAGACCGCCATCGAACATGTTTTAGAGGGTGAAAAAAGCGATGCGTACCTGAACAAACTAGTATCAGGTGTCCTGCAGCATAAAGAAATAATTGATGGCGAAATCAAAGGATTTCTTGAAAAATGGACACTGGAGAGGCTTGCTACTGTAGACCGCAATCTTCTGCGCTTATCCGTTTTTGAGCTGCTGTATTTAGCGGAGGAAGTGCCAGCCAATGTGGTGCTCGATGAAGCAATTGAAATCGCCAAGCTTTACGGTGATGATCAATCAAGCAAGTTTATTAATGGTGTTTTATCAAAGGTAAAAGAAAAGCTTTAAAAACATTAGAACTCTGACTCACACTGGATGTGCTGGCACTTTCCGGATGGAAGCGGGCCGGCAGTCCTTATCATAGGCGCTTCCGAGTTCCTGATAGGGGGATAGAAATGGCTGCAGAATTAATAGATGGAAAAGAAATTGCAAGAAAGAAACAGGATCATATCGGTTCAGAAGTGCAGAAGCTGAAGGAGGAAGGGATCACGCCAGGCCTGGCCGTTATTTTAGCGGGGAATAATCAGGCATCCAGAACATATGTAAAAAACAAGCAGAAAACCTGCGATAAGCTGGGAATGAATTCTATGCTTATTGAACTTTCCGAAAACGTCAGCGAGCAAGAGCTTATCATAAGAATCACTGAGTTAAACGAAAATGAAGATATCCATGGAATCCTTGTCCAGCTCCCGCTCCCAAGCCATATTAATGAAAAAGCCATCATCGAGGCCATATCTCCTGAAAAAGATGTTGATGGGTTTCATCCCATAAACATTGGCAGGATGATGACAGCTCAGGATGCTTATATACCCTGTACTCCCGCAGGGATCATTGAAATGCTGGATAGCATTGGTGCAGACATTTCCGGAAAGCATGTAGTGGTTATTGGGAGAAGCAACATTGTAGGAAAGCCCGCGGGGCAGCTGTTCCTTAATGAAGACGCTACTGTTACATACTGCCATTCGAAAACGGCTGATCTGAAGGAATATACAAAGAGGGCGGATATACTGGTGGCGGCAGCAGGGAAAGCGAATTTAATCACTGAAGACCATGTTAAAAATGGCGCAATCGTAATAGATGTCGGCATGAATCGAGATGGGGAAGGAAAGCTTTGCGGCGATGTTGATTTCGATGCAGTTAGGCAAAAAGCAGGATTTATAACTCCTGTTCCAGGCGGAGTGGGACCGATGACAATTGCCATGTTAATGCATAATACGCTAAAGGCAGCAAAGCTTTCCAAAAGCAAAATTTAAAAGTAATGGCCGCCATAGATGCAAAATCTGTCCATTTCCATTATCCTGTAATTAGGAAAACCTGTCATGCAGGTATAAGCATGCGGGCTGAGTGGAAGGACAGTTTTTTTAATAGGTAAGAAAGAATAATCTTGAACTTTGATAATTGTCTAGCTCCACAAGGAAAGCTTCGACAGCTATGTCATCGCACGACTAAAAGCGCAAGCTTTTAGGAGGAGCGCCTACCCCCTCAAGGTGTCGGGGGTGTGCAAGGCGTTTGCGCTTTTCTTGAGTTATTGCTCTGCAACAGATGCAATGCAGCTTCAGCATAAAGGAGATTGTTATGAAGGAACAGCAGTATCTGACAGTAAACGCACTGACCAAATACATAAAAAGAAAATTTGATGCCGACCCTCATCTGCAAAATATTTTGGTTAAGGGAGAAATCTCAAACTTTAAACAGCATTCCAGCGGCCATATGTACTTCACTTTAAAGGATGAGAAAGCCCGAATTTTAGCCGTAATGTTTGCAGGAAATGCGAGGACAATGAAATTTAGGCCGGAAAATGGCATGAAAATCTTAGTTCGCGGAGCCATATCCGTTTATGAATCCAGCGGGCAATATCAAATATACGTACAGGAAATGCAGCCGGACGGGATTGGTGAACTGTATCTGGCTTATGAACAGCTTAAAGAAAAACTTGAGAAAGAAGGATTCTTTTCACCTGCGCATAAAAAAGATATACCGCGTTATCCAAAAACAGTTGCGGTTATCACATCCCCTACTGGAGCTGCAATCAGAGATATTTTGACAACGCTCAAAAGGCGCTATCCAATTGCAAACATACTTATATACCCTGCGCTTGTTCAGGGGAACCAGGCAGCTCCCTCGATTGTGAAGGCGATAACGGAAGCTAATGTTTCCAGGGATGCAGATGTCTTAATCATCGGCCGGGGCGGAGGCTCCATTGAAGAGCTTTGGGCCTTTAATGAAGAAGCCGTAGCCAGGGCAATATTCAAGTCTGAAATACCTATAATTTCAGCAGTCGGCCATGAAACGGATTTTACAATAGCAGATTTTGTTGCAGATTTAAGAGCCCCAACCCCAACGGGAGCTGCAGAATTGGCTGTTCCGCATATCGATGACTTGATGGAAAGGCTTTTCAACAGGCAATCACGGCTGATAAGAGCGATGAAAGAACAAGTTGCACTGCAAAATGAAAGGCTTCTAAGGGTGAAGAAATCATACGCTTTCAGGTACCCGCAAAAATTATATGAGCAAAAAATGGAACAGCTGGATAAAGTGACCGAACAGTTAATGAGAGGCTCAAGAAGGCTGCACGATTTAAAGCTTGAGCAGGCAGAAACCCTGCAAAAAAGGCTGGTTCGGAGTCATCCAGGGCAGCTGAAGGATCAGGCGAAAGAAAACAATGATAGGCTTCATAAACTGTTAAACAGAACAATGGCAAACATCCTGGCTGCAAAAGAAAAAGACTTTGCGAGAGTTATTTCAACCCTCGAGGCGCTCAGTCCGCTCAAAATTATGGATAGGGGTTATAGCCTTGCTTATACAGAAAAGGAAACCCTAATAAAGACCGTGTCCCAAGTTAAAGCGGATGATATGATAAAATTGAAGGTGTCTGATGGAACCATTGAATGCAAGGTAACGGATATTGAGGAGTGAATGGCATGGCGGATGAAAAACAAATTTCATTTGAACAAGCAATGGAAGAACTTGAAGTTATTGTAGAAAAGCTTGAAGAGGGAGATGTTCCCCTTGAAGAGGCTATAAATATTTATAAAAAAGGCATGGAACTCTCAAAATTATGTCATGATAAGCTTAAAAACGTGGAATCACAGCTTACGGAAATACTGACGGAGGATGGCCGTAAATCGAACTTCGCCATTCCGGAGGAGGAATAATCTTGCAGCAATCCTTAAGCTCTTTCTCTGAACTGCATAAACAGAAACTGGAAATTCATTTAAAGGATTACGTACATAAATTAAACGCGCCTTCTGAAATCAAGGAATCGATGCTCTATTCACTTGAAGCCGGAGGAAAGCGGATAAGGCCAATGCTGTTATTTGCTTCATTGGCTGCTTTTGGCGAGGATACGTCGAAAGGGCTATGGACTGCGGCGGCAATTGAAATGGTCCATACTTATTCGCTCATTCACGATGACTTGCCAAGCATGGATAATGATGACTTAAGAAGAGGCAAACCGACTAACCATAAAGTATTTGGAGAAGCATTTGCCATCCTGGCAGGCGATGCCTTGCTTACTTACAGCTTCCAAACAATTGCGGAAACGCCAGAAGAATTTGCTTCTGCTGAGACAAAGCTTTCTTTAATCAAGGAACTGTCGAAAGCTTCCGGTGCTGAGGGGATGGTAGGCGGCCAGGCAGCAGACATTAAGGGGGAAGGCAAGCAGCTGGGCTTAGAGGATCTTGAGTACATCCACATGCACAAAACGGGCAAACTGCTGGAATGCAGTGTTGTATCAGGTGCAATTTTGGCAAATGCCAGTCAGGAAACGATTCAGGCTCTATCTAAATTTGCCTATCACCTGGGACTGGCTTTTCAGATCAGGGATGATATCCTCGACCTTGAAGGGACAGAGGAGATAATCGGGAAGCCTGTAGGCAGTGATGAATCAAAAGATAAAAGTACATATCCATCTCTTCTTTCAATGAGCGGGGCGAAAGAGGCGCTTGAAGAACATATCAGATCTGCAAAAGAAAAGCTGAGGGAAACAGGCCTTCAAACAGAGCTGCTCGAAGAAATAACAGATTTAATTGCAAACAGGGATCACTAAATCGGAAGTCAGGGTGCCGAAAATGAATTAGAAAAACGATGGTCTTGCCGCTGTACTTTTGTATCAGCGGCATTTGCTGTTTAATAAAATGATGGTCTTCAATGTGTATATTTTGGTATCATAGGAATTGCTGCCGGAGGAGTTTGCGCATTTTTTCCTGTGCATGCATTGGGACAGCGGCAGTGACCCATCAAGAAAGCATATTTTGAAAGCTGTTTAATCTGAAAAGCATTTGGAAAATCTCCTGTAATAAGGTAATCTTAAGATATTATCTATTAGACAGGCTAGACTCTGAAATAATTAGGCTATGGTTTGTTGAGGCTAATGCCAGCAATGCCTAACATTACGAAAAAAACGGACGAATAAGATACGAAAGTGAGTGGTCCGCAGTATGGATCTGTTATCAATTAAAGACCCTTCCTTTTTAAAAGGGCTCTCGAATAAAGAATTGGAAAGTTTGAGTCAGGATATCCGCACTTTCCTAATAGAAAAGCTTTCAGGCACAGGCGGGCATATTGGCCCTAATCTTGGAGTTGTTGAGCTGACTGTTGCATTGCATAAATGTTTTGACAGTCCGAAGGATAAAATCATCTGGGATGTCGGACATCAGTCATATGTCCATAAAATTCTTACGGGCCGTGCGTGCCAATTCGATACTTTAAGACAATATAAAGGTCTTTGCGGTTTCCCAAAAATGATTGAAAGCGAGCATGACGTATGGGAAACGGGGCACAGCTCCACTTCTTTATCTGCTGCGGTGGGAATGGCTATTGCCAGGGACTTGAAAAAAGAGAATAATTATGTCATTCCGGTAATTGGGGATGGTGCCTTAACAGGCGGGATGGCCTTAGAAGCCTTAAACCATATCGGTCATGAAAAAAAAGATATGATTGTCATATTAAATGACAATGAAATGTCAATTGCCCCTAATGTTGGTGCTCTTCACAATGTCCTTGGAAGGTTAAGGACTGCAGGCAAATATAATTGGGTAAAAGATGAACTTGAATATTTATTAAAAAAGGTTCCGGCAGTCGGGGGGAAATTGGCCTCAACTGCTGAAAGGCTGAAAGATAGCCTAAAGTATCTGTTTGTGTCAGGCATGTTCTTCGAAGAATTAGGTTTTACCTATTTGGGCCCTGTTGATGGGCATAACTATGAAGCCTTATTCGAGAACCTTGCTTATGCAAAGAAAACTGAAGGCCCAGTGCTTCTCCATGTTATAACGAAAAAAGGAAAAGGCTATCACCCTGCCGAAAGCGACCGGATTGGCACATGGCATGGTACAGGCCCATATAAAATGGAGACAGGCGACTTTGTGAAACCTGCAAGTACGCCGCCTGCATGGAGCAAGCTTGTCTCAGAAACCGTCAGGAAGCTTGCAAGAGAAGATGAAAGAATCGTTGCAATCACTCCTGCAATGCCTGTCGGCTCGAAGCTTGAAGGATTTGCAAGTGAATTTCCGGATCGAATGTACGATGTTGGTATTGCTGAACAGCACGCAGCAACGGTAGCTGCCGGGCTGGCAACTCAAAATATGAAGCCGTTCCTTGCGATTTATTCTACTTTCCTGCAGCGTGCTTATGACCAGGTCGTTCACGATATTGCGCGCCAGAACTTGAATGTATTTATCGGTATAGACCGGGCAGGACTTGTAGGTGCAGATGGGGAAACTCATCAGGGAGTATTCGATATTGCGTTTTTAAGGCATTTGCCTAATATGGTATTGATGATGCCAAAAGATGAAAATGAAGGCCAGCATATGGTAAAAACAGCTATAGAATATAATGATGGCCCTATCGCTATGCGCTTCCCGCGCGGAAATGGCATCGGAGTGCCTATGGACACAGAACTTAAGACTATTCCAATCGGAACATGGGAAGTTCTGCGCGATGGCAATGACGGAGCGATTTTAACCTTTGGGACAACCATTCCAATGGCTTTGAAGGCAGCTCAGCTCCTGGAGAAGCAGGGACACTCCATTAAAGTCATCAATGCGAGGTTTATTAAGCCGCTTGATGAAAAGATACTGCATGAATTGTTCACAGTCAATATGCCTATTCTTACTATAGAAGAAGCTGTGCTGCAGGGTGGATTTGGAAGTGCAATTCTTGAATATGCACACGAGCATGGCTTCCATCATGCCGAAATCGACCGTATGGGGATACCCGATAAATTTATTGAACATGGCAATGTAAATCAACTATTAGAAGAAATCGGAATGACTGCAGAAGATGCTGTTGAGAGAATGGGAAAACTGGCAAGAAAAAAACAAAAAAGGGCTTAAAGAATGAAAACAAAGAAAGAACGATTAGACGTTTTATTAGTTGAAAGAGGTCTTGCGGAGACAAGAGAAAAAGCGAAAAGAGCCGTAATGGCCGGCCTGGTGTTCAGCAATGAAAGCAGGATGGATAAGCCCGGCGAGAAGGTTAATGCAGATATTCCTCTCACTTTAAAGGGGAAGGTCATGCCATATGTCAGCCGAGGAGGCTTAAAGCTTGAGAAAGCGCTAAAGGTTTTTGATTTAGAAATCGAAGGCAAGATACTCCTTGACATTGGATCCTCAACGGGGGGCTTCACAGATTGTGCCCTGCAGAATGGAGCCAAAATGTCTTATGCTTTAGATGTCGGATATAATCAGCTTGCCTGGAAATTAAGGCAGGATGAACGAGTAGTTGTAATGGAAAGGACCAATTTCAGGTATGTAACCCCAGCCGACCTTTCAGCCGGTATGCCTGATTTTGCGTCAATTGATGTTTCGTTCATCTCTCTAAAGCTTATTTTGCCTGTATTAAAAACACTGCTGGTTCCTGGCAGTGACACAGTTGCCCTAGTGAAACCGCAGTTTGAAGCTGGACGGGAACAGGTTGGGAAAAAGGGGATTGTTAGAGATCCTAAAATACATGAAGCCGTGCTTGATAAAATTATCGAATTTGCACTGGGCCTAGGCTATGACGTCAAGGACGTTTCCTATTCACCCATTACAGGCGGAGACGGCAACATAGAATTTCTCCTCCATCTGTATTGGTCAGGCAGCGAAGAAGAAGGAGAGAACCTTCTTAAAGCCCAGACAGATGAGGTTGTAAAAGAAGCCCATGCCGAGCTGAAAACGAAGCAGGGGAAAGAAGAGGAATAGGCTTACTGCCTGTTCCTTTTTTTAAAAGGAATTTGTCGACTTTCAACGAATTATATAAAATAATATACGGGAAAAATTGTACTTTATTGAGAAAATCAGCTAACATTAGAGTACAAAACACTTTAAATTAATTTTTTTCTGCCTGCTGTCAAGCGGCTGATTATAGAGGTGAAAAAATGAATAAAGGGCAAAGACATATTAAAATCCGCGAGATTATTACAAATAACGATATTGAAACACAGGATGACCTGGTGGATGAATTGAAAAATGCCGGGTTTAATGTAACTCAGGCGACTGTCTCAAGAGATATTAAAGAGCTTCACCTGGTGAAAGTTCCATTAATGGACGGCAGGTACAAATACAGTCTTCCGGCGGATCAGCGTTTCAATCCGCTGCAAAAGCTTAAAAGAAATTTAATGGATGCCTTTGTCAGAGTGGATACGGCAGGACATCTTCTTGTAATGAAGACTCTTCCCGGCAATGCCATGGCTATTGGCGCACTTATTGATAACCTTGACTGGGAAGAGATTCTGGGAACAATCTGTGGGGATGACACATGCCTGATCATATGTAAAACCCCTGAAGATACAGAAGCAATTTCAAACAGGTTTCTTGAAATGCTGTAGATCATTTTTCTGGCTGAGAGGCCAACGCTTCGAGGTCTTAATCTGGCAGGCGGGCGTTCTTTGCTTTTCTTAAAAGATGAGAATGTACAAATTCTGAAGTTAGATAACTGTCTAGCTCCAGCGCCTGCTCCCTTGAGGTGTCGGGGGGTGGGCAAGGCGCTTGCGCTTTTCTTATGAGGTGATATGATTGTTAAACGAGATATCCATACGAAACTTTGCCATAATCGAAGCCCTTTCTGTCTCATTTGAAAAGGGCTTAACTGTTTTAACTGGTGAAACAGGGGCAGGAAAGTCCATCATTATCGATGCCATTCACTTGCTGGCTGGAGGAAGGGGATCAGCAGAATTTGTCCGCCATGGTGAAGATAAGGCTGAAATTGAGGGGCTTTTTATCCTAGATGATCCTAAACACCCTTGCTATAGAAGATCTGCTGAATTTGGGATTGAGATTGAAGATGGAATGATTGTTCTCCGCAGGGATATATCAAAGACAGGAAAAAGCGTCTGCAGAGTGAACGGAAAACTTGTTACTATTTCTGTATTGAGAGAAATTGGAAGTTCACTTATTGATATACATGGTCAGCACGAACATCAGGAATTAATGGATGAAACCTTTCATCTTCCTCTTCTTGATCAGTTTGGAGGATCCAAGATATCCGCCGCCTTAACTGAATACCAGGCTATCTACAGGTTATATGAAGGTACTCTGAAAAAGCTTAAGAATTTAAGTGAAAATGAACAGCAAATGGCGCATCGGCTTGATTTAATTCAATTTCAGCTGGATGAAATTCAATCGGCTCAGCTGAAGTTGAACGAAGATGAAGATTTGATTGAAGAAAAGAGCAAGCTTTCCAATTATGAACGTATTTTTGATTCTCTTCAGTCAGGCTATAATGCCCTTCAAGGAGAACAAAAAGGGCTTGATTGGATCGGAATGGTTATGGGCTATATGAATGATGCTGCGGAACTGGACCACGCCTATAAAGAAATAGCGGAAAATGTGGCAAACAGTTTTTATTTGCTTGAAGATGCAGCCAGATCACTCCGAAATGAAATGGACTTTATGGAATATGATCCACAAAGGCTTAATGAAATAGAAAGCAGATTGAATGAAATTAATGGGCTAAAAAGAAAATATGGAAAAACGGTTGAAGAAGTTCTGGAATACGCTGCAAAGATAGAAGAAGAAATTGAAACTCTGCAAAATAAAGAAACCCATATTGATAAGCTGCAAAAGGAAGTTGCTGCTTTGAAAAAAGATTTACTGGTTGAAGGGGAAGAATTGAGCAAGCTGCGCAGAAAATCTGCTCTTAAGCTAACGAAGTTAATTCATAAAGAGCTTAAGGAATTATATATGGAAAAGACAATTTTTGAGGTCAGATTCTTTTCTGATCCCGAAGTCTTCCTGAAGAACGGAGTTGACAGGGCGGAGTTCTACATATCCACCAATCCGGGGGAACCGCTAAAGCCGCTGTCTAAAATTGCATCAGGCGGTGAATTATCCCGGATCATGCTTGCTTTAAAGAGCATATTTTCAAAACATCAGGGTATCACAAGTATTATTTTCGATGAAGTAGACACAGGCGTGAGCGGCAGGGTTGCACAAGCCATCGCGGAAAAGATTCATCACGTTTCCGTGGATTCACAGGTGCTGTGCATCTCTCATCTTCCGCAGGTTGCGGCCATGGCAGATACTCATTTATTTATTGCTAAAAACACAAAGGATGGGCGGACAAAAACAACAGTAAAACCGCTGACTGAGGATGAAAAAATCAAAGAAATCGGCCGTATGATTTCTGGAGTGGAAATTACTGATTTGACAAAAGAGCATGCGAAAGAGCTGCTGCATCTGGCTAATCAGCTAAAGTAATTTTGATCAATTATAAGGTCTGTTCCCATCGGCGGCGCTATCAGATCTAATACCTTGAAAAGCTATCCAAAGCAGGATAGCTTTTTTTATGTGAATGGCTGTTATAAATGCCTTCGATGCAGGCAAAATTAAAGATGTAGCCATTTGACGTGGATGGACTAGAAGCGAGGAGAGTGAAAAATTTGACATATGATGTTTTACGCAAAATAATTGGTGGAATTCTCCTTGTTTCATTAATTGCTTTAGGTTTTTCCAAGCCTGTTCAGGAATATTTGCAAATACCTGCAAATATTACTCTTTTTGAAGGGCAGCAGCTGGACATTGTAAAGGCAGAAGCAGTGTCGGCTGGACTGTCCATAGATAATACAAGTGTTTCACTTAAGGAAGATACCCATTCGATATCGCTTCATGCAAATGAAAATGGAAAAAATGAAATGCTTCTCGAGCTGGCAGGGTTTCCGATAAAGAAAGTTGATGTTAACGTCTTAAAAGATTTTAAAGTAATTCCAGGTGGCCAATCGATTGGGGTTAAACTGAATACAGTAGGCGTGTTAGTAGTTGGACACCATCAGGTTAATACGGCTGAAGGAAAAGCTTCCCCAGGCGAAACAGCCGGCATAAAGATTGGAGATATCATTACAGAAATCAATGGAAAGAAAATAGAAAAGATGTCAGATGTTGCTCCCTTTGTTCAAGATGCAGGCAAAAGCGGCAATCCGCTCCAAATTATTGTAAGCCGGGAAAGCGGGAAGGTTAAAACTGAGCTGACTCCCTTAAAAGAAAACGGGGAAGAAACCTATAAGCTTGGATTATATATACGTGACTCTGCGGCAGGCATTGGGACGATGACTTTCTATCACCCTGAATCAAAAAAATATGGAGCACTCGGCCATGTTATTTCCGATATGGACACAAAGAAGCCAATTGTGGTTGAAGACGGACAAATTGTCAGATCGACTGTTACTTCAATCGAAAAAGGCAGCAATGGCAATCCCGGTGAAAAACTTGCACGATTTTCCTCAGATAAAGAAATAATAGGAAATATAGTCAGAAACAGTCCTTTCGGAATATTTGGGGAATTGAACCGGGATATGAAGAACGGAATTTTTGACAAACCCATGCCAATAGCTTTATCCCATCAGGTAAAAGAGGGAGCTGCTCAAATTTTAACTGTGGTCGACAATGATGAAGTACAATTGTTTGATATTGAAATTGTCAGTACGATTCCGCAGAAGTTTCCGGCAACAAAAGGAATGGTCATAAAAGTGACGGATCAGAAGCTGCTTGAAAAAACAGGCGGCATAGTTCAGGGGATGAGCGGAAGCCCGATTATCCAGGATGGCAAAATTATTGGAGCAGTGACACATGTATTTGTAAATGATCCTACTTCAGGATATGGTGTCCATATTGAATGGATGCTAAATGAAGCAGGCATCGATATATATGAAAAAACTGAAGAAAAAGCATCCTAAATAATGAATGGATCTTTTAAAAGGCGGGTAAAACCCGTCTTTTTTCTATTCTTGTACAGTGAAATAAAACAGGCGCATAACAGGCTAAACAAAAACTATGAGGAAAACAGACATTGGTTATGTTAAAATGAAAATAAAGATTTTTCGACAAAAATACACGAATTGCAAAGAGTATGACGAAATCGGTCGAAAACAGAAGAAAACAAAAGAATAAATGAGGTTTAGTTGGTTTTTTAAGAAAATTTCAAAAAAGTAGAGGAATTTTTGTTGCATTGTCGAATTTCTCATTTAGAATAGAAAATAGATATCAAAAAGAGCGTGTTCGAAAATGAACATTCATTAAAGAGACCATAATTGGACCGAGGAGGAAAGTAAGTGAAGAAAATAAAAGTTTGTGTTGTGGATGATAATAGGGAACTGGTCGGGCTTTTAGAGGAATATATATCTTCCCAGGAAGACATGGAAGTTGCCGGAGTTGCACATAATGGACAGGATTGCCTCGAAATATTAGAGCAGACACAGCCCGACGTTCTTGTATTGGATATCATCATGCCTCACTTGGATGGACTTGCTGTACTCGAAAAAATGAGAAACTTAAATTTGAATAAACTCCCTAATGTCATCATGCTTACTGCATTCGGCCAGGAAGACGTTACCAAGAAGGCGGTGGATTTGGGAGCTTCATATTTTATCCTTAAACCATTTGACATGGACAATCTGGCAAGCCATATACGTCAGGTCAGCGGAAAATCAAATTCATTTCTCCGCAAACCCGCTCCATCTTACCGTCCTCAGGCAGAAGCAAAGCCTAAGAACCTGGATGCCAGCATCACCAGTATCATCCATGAAATTGGCGTTCCTGCCCATATTAAAGGATACCTATATCTCCGTGAAGCAATTTCAATGGTGTACAATGATATAGAACTTCTCGGTTCCATTACAAAAGTACTGTACCCTGATATTGCTAAGAAGTTTAATACTACGGCAAGCCGTGTGGAGCGTGCAATCCGCCATGCGATTGAAGTTGCGTGGAGCCGCGGTAATATTGATTCCATTTCCTCTCTTTTCGGATATACAGTCAGCATGACAAAAGCAAAGCCGACCAACTCAGAATTTATTGCAATGGTTGCAGATAAGCTGCGTCTGGAGCATAAAGCTTCTTGAAAGGGTAAGGACTTATAAAAAAATCATTTATTAATTTTGCTGCGCTCCTTATGGGGCGTTTTTATTATCCTTTAAACTCCGGAACCAAAAAGGTTCAGTTTGAAATTTCTCAAACTGAACCTTTTTAATTTATTTCTTTTCTTCTTTCTCAAGCTCCATCATCTTTTGAATCAGAATGTGCTGAGGCATATGCATGATTTGCTCAAGAGGAAGATTTAGTTTTTCAGCAAGCTTTAATGCTGTTTCCGGTGATATCTGCAGCGGCTTCACTTTTATCCCCCACTAACTTATTTGGTTTTAAAGCGTTCCTGTACTTTGTTTCTCTTTCGATCGCGATAAAGAATAAATCCTGCGATAAAGCCAAGGCCTATGATTAAGAAAAGGAAACCTGAAACAAATTGAAGCCATAAATATGGAAATGGGCTTTGCAGTATGCCAAAGACCATATCTCTCATTAATTTTATTCCATAGACAGCCAATATGCCCGGCAGGAGTAAAATCAATAAAGCAATTAGTCTAATCATAAAAAATTCCCCTTCAAATCGAATTACCTACCGAAATCATAAATCATTAAATAAATTTGTCAAGTGCCGCTGCTATGCTAAAATAAATTCATGAAGAATGTTGCACGGAATATTGTCAAGTGTGCAAGAATTTTCAATGAAAGAGGTAAAACGATGCAAACAGTAATGATTGTCGGTGCAGGAAAAGGCGGTACGGCTATCCTAAAAATAATAAAAGAAACGGCTGTTCTGGATGTAAAAGCAATGGTGGATATTGATCCGGATGCTGAGGGGCTTCAGATTGCCAATGAAAGCGGCATCCCGATTGGCACTGATTGGCGTCATTTTATGGATCAAGATCTTGATATCATTATTGAAGTCACCGGAAATGAACAAGTGTTTATCGACATCAGGGAAGCCAGAAGCAAAAATACGGTCCTAATACCTGGAAGTGTAGCTTTTTTAATCGCGAAATTACTTGAAGAAAAGGAAGAGCTGATTTCAAAATTCAGAAATGAAACGTATAAGCATGATTTGATTTTTAATTCAACTGATGACGGAATGATTGTAATCAATAACCTTAGTGAGATTACAGTCTTTAATCGAAGTGCGGAGAGAATGACAGGTATTAAGAGGAAAGACGCTTTAGGAAGAAAAATTAATGAAGTCATCACAGACAGTATGCTTCCCAGAGTTATGGCAACAAGGAGAATTGAAGCGAATCAGGAAATGACTTTGGCAAATGGCCTGAAAATTATTACGACAAGAATACCGATGCTTGGAGAAAATAACGAATTAATGGGTGCATTTGCTGTTTTTAAGGACATAACAGAAGTAGTCTCTCTTGCGGAAGAAATTACGAATTTGAAAGAGATACAGACGATGCTTCAGGCGATTATTCAATCAAGTGAGGAAGCTATTTCTGTGGTTGATGAAAATGGGGAAGGGATTTTAATTAATCCGGCATATTCCAGGCTTACCGGCCTGGAAGAAGAAAAAGTGATCGGGAAGCCTGCCACAGCTGATATTTCCGAAGGTGAAAGTGTTCATATGAAGGTTCTTCAAACGAGAAGGGCTATGAGAGGTGTGGCCATGAGGGTCGGACCGAAAAGAAAAGATGTTATTGTAAATGTTGCGCCTGTTATTGTTGACGGAAAGTTAAAAGGAAGTGTGGGTGTTATTCACGACGTATCGGAAATTCAGAATCTGAACCGTGAATTAAGCCGGGCAAGACAGATTATTCGTACATTGGAAGCGAAATATTCATTCGAGGATATTATTGGAACATCTGAAGAGATGACGCTTGCAATTGAACAGGCAAGACTCGGAGCTAAAACTCCAGCTACCGTTTTGCTTAGAGGAGAATCAGGGACAGGAAAAGAATTGTTCGCCCACGCTATACATAATGCAAGCGACAGAAAATATAACAAATTTATCAGGGTTAATTGCGCCGCATTATCAGAGTCTCTTTTGGAAAGCGAATTATTCGGCTATGAAGAAGGGGCATTTTCGGGAGCGAAAAGAGGCGGCAAACGTGGTTTGTTTGAGGAAGCTGATAAAGGCAGTATATTTCTGGATGAAATTGGAGAGCTGACAGCTAACACTCAGGCGAAACTCCTCAGAGTGCTTCAAGAACATGAAATTACAAGAGTGGGAGGGACTAAGCCTATCTCAATAGATGTTCGTGTTATTGCTGCGACTAATGTGAATTTAGAAAAAGGAATTGCAGACGGCACCTTCAGGGAAGACTTATACTACAGGCTGAATAGAATGCCCATACATATTCCTTCATTAAGACGCAGGAAGGAGGATATTCCTCTTCTATGCAGCAGGCTTATTCAAAAGATCAACCAGGAATATGGACGGAATGTAGAAGGTGTAACAGAACAAGCTGTTAATAAACTGATGGCCTATGATTGGCCGGGAAATGTCAGAGAACTTGATAATATTCTCGGCAGAGCCATTATTTTTATGAATTACAATGAAACGGAAATAGAGGAACGGCATATTCCGGATTTAATAGGTGCCAATAATCCTTCGCCAATCGTTGAAACAAGTGAAGAAGTACAAACTAAAACCTTAGCTCAGCTGATAGAGCTGTATGAGGCGAAAATGATCAGACAAACACTTTACAAGCTGGATGGGAATAAAACCAAGACAGCTAAATTACTTGGACTCTCAGTCAGGAATCTTTACTATAAACTGGAGAAATACAATATTGCAAAAGATGGCATGCAATAAATTTCATAGTGTGCAATTATTTGCGTACTTTAGTTCGGTGAATAAAGCGTTTTCACAGCGTTTTAAAGTTGGCACACTTCTTGCAAGTATAAAAAACGGATGGACATCAAGAGAAAGGCGTCGATAATTGTCTAGCACAAGCAGCCTGCCCCCGCGAGGTGTCGGGGAGGGTGAGGCACGCGCTTTTCTAGTAAGGGGGTTGAACAGATGAAATTGGATTCGCTTCTAACGAAAGCAACCCAATATGGTGAGAAAACTGTAGCCGTAGCCGCAGCGGAAGACGAAGAAGTTCTCGAAGCCGTTGCAGAAGCAATTAAGCTGAACTTAGCAAGCTTTTTATTATTCGGGGATCAGGTAAAAATCCGCGAAATCTTAAATCAGAATCATAGCGCAGCAGCTGATAGCCCTAAGCTTGAAATCATTCATGCAGAATCGTCTGCATATGCTGCAGAATTGGCAGTAAGGGCTGTAAAAGAGCAGAAAGCCAATGTGCTGATGAAGGGAAATATCCCGACGGCAGGTATTTTAAAAGCTGTCTTAAATAAAGAATTCGGCTTAAGAACAGGAAATGTTTTATCACATGTGGCCGTATTTGAGGTTCCAGGTTTTGAACGATTTACAATTGTCACTGATGCAGCAATGAATATTGCACCGGACCTTAACCAAAAAGCACAAATTCTGAAAAATGCAGTTGAAATTGCAAGGAGCATAGGAATAGAAAAGCCTCTTGCAGCTCCGATTGCTGCAGTAGAGGTTGTTAACCCTGCTATGCAGGCAACTCTGGATGCCTCAGCATTAACTCTTATGAACCAAAGGGGCCAAATAACAGATTGTCTTGTCGACGGTCCTCTTGCTTTGGATAATGCAATTTCTTTTGAAGCGGCTGAACATAAGGGTATCAAAAGCGAAGTTGCCGGACAGGCAGATATTTTATTAGTGCCGACTATCGAAGTTGGGAATACTTTATATAAATCACTTGTCTATTTTGCTAAAGCAAAAGTAGGAGCCGTTATCGCAGGTGCCAAAGCTCCGATTGTTCTTACTTCAAGAGCAGATTCGGCTGAAAGCAAGGTTTATTCACTGGCTTTAGCGATATGTTCAGCAAAGTAATGGATCTGATAGACATTATTCATTCAGCTTTTTATAAATCGCAATTAAAAATTTATTATCCAAACGAACATACTACTTTTATTAAATCCGGGGAGGAATTATAACATGGAAATCTTCAAATACCTAGAAACTTACGATTATGAACAAGTGGTGTTTTGCCAGGACAAACAATCAGGTTTAAAAGCTATTATTGCTATTCATGATACCACTTTAGGCCCAGCACTTGGCGGTACACGCATGTGGACTTATGAATCTGAAGAAGCAGCTATTGAGGATGCATTGCGCCTTGCACGAGGCATGACTTATAAGAATGCAGCAGCTGGTTTAAATCTTGGAGGCGGTAAAACAGTTATTATCGGCGATCCGCGCAAAGATAAAAACGAAGAAATGTTCCGTGCATTCGGACGCTATATCCAAGGCTTAAATGGACGCTATATTACTGCTGAGGACGTGGGTACTACTGTAGCTGATATGGACCTGATCCATGAGGAAACAGATTATGTAACAGGAATTTCACCTGCTTTCGGATCTTCCGGCAACCCTTCACCAGTTACAGCTTATGGGGTATACAGAGGAATGAAGGCAGCAGCAAAGGCGGCATTCGGAACTGACTCTCTTGAAGGCAAAACAATTGCTGTTCAGGGTGTTGGAAACGTAGCGTTCAATCTTTGCCGCCATCTGCATGAAGAAGGTGCACAGCTGATTGTTACGGATATTAATAAAGAAGCTGTACAGCGTGCCGTTGAAGAGTTCGGTGCTAAAGCAGTTGAACCAAATGAAATTTATGGAGTTGAATGCGATATTTATGCTCCTTGTGCTCTAGGTGCGACAGTTAATGATGATACAATTCCACAGCTGAAAGCCAAAGTAATCGCTGGAGCCGCCAACAATCAGCTTAAAGAAACACGCCATGGTGATTTAATCCATGAGATGGGCATCGTTTACGCTCCAGACTATGTAATTAATGCAGGCGGAGTTATTAATGTTGCAGATGAGCTGTACGGATATAACCGCGAACGTGCAATGAAAAAAGTTGAAACTGTATACAATAATATTGAAAAAGTTATTGAGATTGCTAAAAGGGATGGAATTCCGACATATAAAGCGGCTGACCGCATGGTTGAGGAAAGAATTGAAAGAATGCGTAATTCACGCGGACAATTCCTCCAAAACGGCCATCATATTCTAAGCCGCAGATAAGTTTCAGGGAGGACTATCTTTCCTGAAATGCAAAGCGCTGAATGGAATATTCAGCGTCTTTGCCTTTAAAAACAGAGTAGAAAAAATGCAGCGGCAGTTATAGTACCTGAGTAAGAGTATGCTTTTACAAGGGAAATTTCCGCTCTTTATGGAGGTTTAAACGTGCTAGAACAAGAACATCGAATTCTCGTCATCAATCCGGGATCCACTTCAACTAAGATTGGAGTCTTCGATAATGAGATCTCTGTCCTGGAGAAGACATTGCGCCATGATGCAGATGTCATTAACTCTTATGAAAGTATTATCGATCAATATGAATTCCGCAAGCAGACTATTCTGGAAACACTTGATCATGAAGGAATCAATATCTCCAAATTAAGTGCAGTGTGCGGACGCGGCGGTTTGCTGCGACCGATTGAAGGAGGCACATATTCAGTTAATGATGCAATGCTTGAGGATCTTCGTGCCGGTTTTGCTGGTCAGCATGCTTCTAATCTTGGCGGAATCCTGGCATATGAGATTGCTTCGGGTTTAAATATTCCTTCGTTCATTGTCGATCCGGTTGTGGTTGATGAATTGGATCCAATTGCCCGTATTTCAGGCTTTTCAATGATAGAAAGAAAAAGTATTTTCCATGCCTTGAATCAGAAAGCTGTTGCCCGGAGAGTAGCCAAAGAACTTGGCAAAAAGTACGCGGAGCTAAACCTGATCGTTACGCATATGGGCGGAGGTATAACTGTAGGCGCTCATAAAAAAGGCAGAGTAGTGGATGTTAATAACGGACTTCATGGAGACGGGCCATTCAGTCCGGAACGGGCAGGTACAGTACCTGCTGGTGATTTGGTGGGACTTTGCTACTCCGGCAGCTTTTATCGTGAAGAAGTGATGAAGAAGCTTGTTGGACAAGGCGGTCTTGTAGGTTACCTGGGAACAAATGATGCAGTAAAAGTTGAAAAGATGATTGAAAGCGGAGATGAGAAAGCAAAGCTTGTCTACTCCGCAATGGCTTATCAGGTGGCTAAGGAAATCGGATCTGCCAGTGCAGTACTTGGCGGAAAGGTTGATGCCATCATCCTTACAGGCGGTCTTGCCTACGGCAAGGACTTTGTAAACGAAATCAGTGAGCGGATTAACTGGATTGCAGATGTTATTGTGCAGCCTGGTGAAAATGAACTGCAGGCACTCGCAGAAGGCGCTCTTCGTGTCCTCCGCGGTGAAGAGACTGAAAAAGAATATCCTGGGAAAAAAGCTGGCAAAGCAGCGTTGAAATAGAAGGGGGAAGCAACTTGGCACAGGAATATGATTTGGTGATTTTAGGCGGAGGCACAGGCGGTTATGTAGCTGCCATCCGTGCTTCACAGCTTGGTTTAAAAACGGCAATCGTTGAAAAAGGAAAACTTGGAGGGACTTGCCTTCACAAAGGCTGCATACCAAGCAAGGCTTTATTAAGAAGTGCTGAAGTGTTTGCTACCGCTAAACACAGTGAAGATTTTGGTGTAATGACAAGTGAAGTATCAATCAATTTCAGTAAGGTGCAGGAACGAAAAAACAAAATCGTTGATCAGCTTCATAAAGGTGTTCAGCACTTGATGAAGCAAGGCAAGATTGATGTTTTCGAAGGGACAGGCCGTATACTTGGACCTTCTATTTTCTCTCCGATGCCAGGGACAATTTCTGTTGAAATGAACAATGGGGACGAAAATGAAATGCTGATCCCTAAAAATGTTATTGTAGCAACTGGATCACGTCCTCGTACCCTGCCAGGATTGGACATTGATGGACAGCTTGTAATGACTTCGGATGAGGCTTTAGCTTTGGAAGAAGTGCCAAGCTCCATTATAATTGTTGGCGGCGGAGTCATCGGCATCGAATGGGCATCAATGTTATCAGACTTTGGTGCTGAGGTAACAGTTATCGAATATGCTGACCGCATTATTCCTACGGAAGATAAAGAAATTTCAAAAGAAATGCAGCGCCTTATGAAGAAAAAGGGAGTCAAAATTGTAACAGGAGCAAAAGTGCTTCCTGAAACCCTTCAGAAAGGCGAAGGAGTTACGATTTCAGCTGAAGTGAAAGGATCTCAAGCGGAATTCTCAGCAGAGAAATTGCTTGTTTCTGTGGGGCGTCAGGCAAATACAGAGGGCATTGGCATTGAGAATACTGATATTCAGATTGAAAAGGGATTTGTTTTAGCAAACGAATACTTCCAGACAAAGGAATCCCATATCTATGCAATTGGTGACGTTATTGGCGGCCTTCAGCTTGCACATGTTGCTTCTCATGAAGGCATTGCAGCCGTGGAGCACATTGCCGGCAAGAATCCTTCTCCAATTGACTACAGCCTGGTTTCTAAATGCATTTACAGTTCACCTGAAGCGGCAAGCGTTGGATTAACAGAGGATGAAGCTAAAGAAAAAGGCCATAATGTCAAAACTGGCAAGTTCTCATTCCGGGCTATCGGAAAGGCACTCGTATTTGGTGAATCCGACGGTTTTGTCAAAATTGTGGCAGATAAGGATACTGATGATATCCTGGGTGTCCATATGATAGGCCCGCACGTAACAGACATGATTTCAGAAGCAGGCCTGGCGCGTGTTCTTGATGCAACTCCATGGGAAGTAGCGCATACCATCCACCCTCATCCGACGTTATCTGAAGCAATCGGTGAAGCTGCCCTTGCAGTTGATGGAAAAGCTATCCACGGATAAAGTTTCAATTTAATAAAATGAAATAGTCCAGGCTCACTTTTGGAGCCCGGGATACATATTAGCTTAGGAGGTTGTATAAATGGCTGAAAACCGTCATAAAGATTTAGGTTTAAGTGATGAGAAAGTTCTTGAAATGTATGAGACCATGCTATTAGCTCGCCGTATTGATGAGCGTATGTGGCTTTTGAACCGTGCCGGAAAAATCCCTTTCGTTATTTCATGTCAGGGACAGGAAGCTGCTCAGGTAGGTGCTGCATTTGCACTTGATCGCGAGAAGGATTATGTTCTTCCATACTATCGCGACATGGGAGTAGTCCTTACGTTCGGCATGACTGCAAAGGAATTAATGCTTTCAGGGTTTGCCAAAGCAGAAGATCCAAACTCAGGCGGCCGCCAAATGCCTGGACATTTTGGTCAAAAGAAAAACCGTATCGTAACAGGCTCTTCACCTGTAACTACACAGGTGCCTCACGCTGTTGGCGTTGCTCTTGGCGGAAAGCTGGAAGGAAAAGATCTGGTAACCTTTGTAACGTTTGGTGAAGGTTCTTCAAACCAGGGGGACTTCCATGAAGGTGCGAACTTTGCAGGTGTTCATAAGCTGCCTGTCATCTTTATGTGTGAGAATAATAAATATGCAATTTCGGTACCGATTGAAAAGCAGCTTGCTTGCGAAAACGTATCTGACAGAGCTATTGGATACGGCATGCCGGGTATAACAGTTGACGGAAACGATCCGCTTGAAGTATATAAAGCTGTGAAAGAAGCGGCAGACAGAGGCCGCCGCGGAGAAGGGCCAACATTGGTCGAAACCATTTCATACCGTTTAACTCCTCACTCATCTGATGATGATGACCGAAGCTACCGTGCTCCTGATGAAGTGGCTGAAGCGAAAACAAAAGATCCGATAATTACTTTTGGCGCATACCTGAAAGAAAATGGCGTTATGGATGATGCGATCGAAAAGGAAATTAATGACCGGGTTATGAAATTGGTAAACGAAGCAACTGATTATGCTGAAAACGCTCCATATGCAGAAGCGGAATCTGCTTTAAAGCATGTCTATGCTGAACAGTAAGGGGGAGAGAATATGGCTGTAATTTCTTATATCGATGCGGTAACAATGGCAATCCGCGAGGAAATGGAAAGAGATCCAAAGGTATTTGTTTTAGGTGAAGACGTAGGTAAAAAAGGTGGCGTATTTAAAGCGACACAAGGACTATATGATAAATTTGGCGAAGACCGCGTAATTGATACTCCGCTTGCTGAATCAGCGATTGCAGGGGTTGGAATCGGTGCAGCGATGTATGGAATGCGCCCGATTGCTGAAATGCAATTTGCCGACTTTATAATGCCGGCGGTTAACCAGATTATTTCAGAAGCGGCACGCGTCCGCTACCGTTCCAACAATGACTGGAGCTGTCCGATTGTTGTTCGTGCACCATATGGCGGCGGTGTTCATGGAGCGCTATATCATTCCCAATCTGTCGAAGCAGTATTTGCGAATCAGCCGGGACTTAAGATTGTTATGCCTTCTACCCCTTATGATGTAAAGGGGTTATTGAAAGCGGCAATCCGTGACGAGGATCCTGTACTATTCTTTGAACATAAGCGTGCATATCGCCTGATTAAGGGCGAGGTTCCTGATGATGATTATGTTCTGCCAATCGGAAAAGCGGATGTCAAACGCGAGGGTGAAGATATCACAGTGATCACTTATGGCCTATGCGTTCATTTCGCTCTTCAGGCTGCTGAAAGACTTGCCAAAGATGGCATCTCAGCGCACATCCTTGATTTAAGAACGGTTTATCCGCTTGATAAAGAAGCAATTATCGAAGCTGCGTCAAAAACAGGTAAAGTGCTTCTTCTTACTGAAGATAATAAAGAAGGCAGCATCATGAGTGAAGTTTCTGCCATTATTGCAGAGAACTGCCTGTTTGAACTGGATGCACCAATCAAACGGCTTGCCGGTCCTGATGTGCCAGCAATGCCTTACGCCCCAACTATGGAAAAATATTTTATGGTTAACCCTGATAAAGTAGAAAAAGCAATGCGTGAATTGGCTGAATTTTAATAACTGGCATCTTAGCTAATAAAAATGGAAAGCGCAGATGATGCGGCTCTCCGGCTGGAATTCATTCCGGATCAGCTGCACCAGCTGCATGACCCGCAAAATGCGGGCAGCTAGAAGGAGGTTACCCAATGGCTATTGAGCAAATTAAAATGCCCCAGCTTGGGGAAAGTGTTACTGAAGGGACAATCAGCAAATGGCTGGTTTCCGTTGGAGATAAAGTAAATAAATATGATCCGCTTGCTGAAGTAATGACTGACAAAGTAAATGCGGAGGTCCCATCTTCTTTCTCAGGTGTAATCAAAGAATTGGTTGCAGAAGAAGGCGAAACTTATGAAGTTGGCCAGGTTATTCTGACAATCGAAACTGAAGGCGGCGGTGAAGCAGCGGCGGCACCAGCTCCATCTGAGCCTAAGCAAGAAGTTGATGCACCTTCTGCGTCAGCACCTTCTGCACAAGCGGCACCTGCAAAATCAGAAGCTCCTAATGGAGTCCGCTATTCACCTGCAGTCCTAAAGCTTTCACAGGAACACGGCATTGACTTAAATCAAGTTACAGGTTCAGGCGCCGGCGGACGAATTACCCGTAAAGACCTTATGAAAATCATTGAGTCCGGAGATATTCCTACAGCGGCAGCTGCTGCCGCTGCATCAGCACCAGCACCGGAAAAGACAGAAGCGCCGGCACCGTCTTCGGCACCTTCCCAGCCAGCATCACCAAAACAGGCAGCGCCAGCACCTAATGTTCCAGTAATGCCGGGTGATGTTGAAATCCCTGTTACTGGAGTGCGTAAAGCGATTGCAGCAAACATGCTTCGCAGCAAACATGAAGCACCACATGCCTGGACAATGATGGAAGTAGATGTTACAAATCTTGTCGAATACCGTAACAGCATCAAAGGTGAGTTTAAGCAAAAAGAGGGCTTCAACCTTACATTCTTTGCTTTCTTCGTAAAAGCTGTTGCGCAGGCCCTTAAGGAATTCCCGCAGATTAATTCCATGTGGGCAGGAGATAAGATTATCCAGAAGAAGGATATCAACATCTCCATTGCGGTTGCAACAGATGACGCGTTATTCGTTCCGGTCATCAAAGCAGCTGATGAAAAAACGATTAAGGGTATAGCCCGTGAAATCAATGACCTTGCATTAAAAGTACGTACAGGCAAATTGACTTCCGCTGAAATGCAGGGTGGAACTTTCACTGTAAATAATACCGGTTCATTCGGTTCTGTCCAGTCAATGGGCATTATCAATTATCCTCAGGCTGCAATTCTTCAGGTTGAATCCATTGTTAAGCGTCCTGTTGTCATGAACAATGGCATGATTGCTGTCCGTGACATGGTGAACCTTTGTATGTCCCTGGATCACCGTGTGCTTGACGGCCTGGTATGCGGACGATTCCTGCAGCGCGTGAAAGAAATTCTTGAGAACACATCTAAAGAAAATACAACTATTTATTAATAAAGAAAATTGCCGCTGCCCTGCTTAGGGGCAGCGGTTTCTTATTGTTCATTGCTTGTTTCTCTTTTGTATACTAAAATAGGTATATGGAGAATTTAGAATTTTATTATAATTTTCTTGCGGCATTGTTTGGTTACAAGAAACGGGTCCGCTGCCGCATGAGGGGAGGGAACGCTGTCAGCTATAAGGACAGCAAATTATGTCATTAAAGAAAATGATTAAAGAAAAATTCCCGCAGCAGACAAATCAAGACTGGGAACAAAATGCGGAAAAAGCTCTTAAAGGGAAATCCTTAGAAACATTATCACGAAATACATATGAAAACATAAAATTGAAACCGCTTTATTCCAGAGAAGACATGGGAACTGGTGCATTATCTCAGTATCCGGGCTTAGAAGATTTTAGAAGAGGTTCCTATGCAGCCGGATACCTGTCAGAAAAATGGAAGGTTGCACAGAAAATTAGTGCTTCCACTTCCGAAGAGCTGTCAGATAAACTCCATGCCGCCATAAATAAAGGGCAGACAGCGCTGGCTTTCGAGCCTGAACTGTTAAAAAATCCAGAGAAGATAAGCGCGGCTGTTGGCGAACTCTATGACAAATATCCTTTCAGTGTGGATGCAGGCCCAAATCAGCACTTATTAATAGCAGGTCTTAGTGCAGTAAAAGGACAAGAAAAAGTCTCTGGATACATTGCCGCCGACCCGCTAGCTATTGCTGCTGCCGATTCACTGAACGGCCGCTCAATCGATGAGCTATATGAAAATTTGAATGAAACGGTGAGTGTGGCAGCTGTAAATCTGCCCAGCCTGAAAACAATCATGGTAAATTCTGCGATCTATCATAATGGCGGCGCAAATGCTGTCCAGGAACTTGCATTTTCACTTGCAGCAGGGGTAAATCACCTGCAATATTTTCTTGAAAAAGGCAAAAGTACCGAAAAAATGTTATCCAAAATGGTTTTTAAGTTTGCTGTTGGCTCAAACTTTTTTATGGAAATCGCCAAGCTGCGTGCCGCAAGGGTTTTATGGGGAAAAGTGGCAGAAGCATACGGAGCTGATGGTGACGGTAAAAAAATGGTCATTTCAGCAGAGACATCCTTTTTTACAAAGTCAGCCTATGATTCCTATGTGAATATGCTGAGAGCAGGAAATGAAGCGTTTGCAGCAATTTTGGGAGGAGTCCAATACCTTCATGTCAGCCCATTTAATGACCCGGAAGGATCTCAAACTCCTTTTTCAGAACGGATTGCCCGCAATACTCAGTTGATTTTAAGGGAAGAGGCGCATTTACTGAAGGTGTCTGATCCAGCAGGCGGCTCCTGGTATATTGAGCATCTGACAAATGAATTGATTTCTAAATCCTGGGAACTTTTCCTTGAGATAGAAGAGCAGGGTGGAATGGCGGATGCCCTCCAATCAGGATGGGTTCAGGATCAGATTATTCAAGTACTTGAAAAGAAGAAGAAAGATGTTCATACAAGAAAACAAAGTATCATCGGAACGAATATATATGCAAATCTTGATGAAAAGCCGCTTCAGATAGAAATGGAAACCGTCCGTAACAGCAGGAGTGATCTCAAGACTATCACACAGGTTCGTCTTTCTGAGTCCTTCGAGGGTTTGCGGAATTTATCTGAAAGATTAAAAGGAAAGGGCATTCGTCCTGAAGCAGGTCTTATCTGTCTGGGAGCATTGAAAGACCATAAGGCGCGTGCTGATTTTATTTCCGGCTTCCTGGCTCCCGGAGGGGTTGATGCAGTTAAAAGCGGTTCGGTATATAACCCTGAAGATGCTGAAGCATTTATTCAAAAAACAAATTGCAGGCATTATTTTATTTGCGGATCAAATGAACTATACGATAGCATGGCTGTACCTTTAATTAAACAATTGAAAGAAGCTTTCCCGTCAGCTGAAATCTATTTAGCCGGCCTTCCCGAAGAGAGGAATGAGAACGCTGGCATCGGCGGATACATTCATGTAAAGAGCGATTGCTATGAAACTCTCTTAAATATGCTGAACGAGATGGAGGCGGCAAGCAATGGCCAATAAACCTGATTTTAAAAGCCTGGATATTCTTGAAGCAAAACAATCAGCCAAAGATGACTGGAAAAGAAAAGCTGAGGAAGAAATCGATTCATCCATTGATCATCTTCTCTTTGAAACAAATGAGCAAATAAATGTAAAGCCTCTGTACACAAATGAAGACCTTAAAGACATGGAGCACCTAAACGGTAAGCCTGGACTGCCCCCTTATACAAGAGGGCCATATTCAACCATGTATGTGAACAGGCCATGGACTGTCCGGCAGTATGCCGGTTTCTCTACTGCAGAGGAAAGTAATGCCTTTTACAGGCGCAACCTTGCAATGGGTCAAAAAGGCTTATCAGTCGCTTTCGATCTGGCTACTCATAGAGGCTATGATTCAGATCATCCAAGAGTCGAGGGAGATGTCGGGAAAGCTGGCGTGGCCATTGATTCCATCCTGGATATGAAGACCCTGTTTAATGGGATACCTTTAGATCAAATGTCTGTATCCATGACGATGAATGGAGCGGTATTGCCTGTCATGGCTTTTTATATTGTTACAGCGGAAGAGCAGGGAGTAAGCCAGGAGAAACTTTCTGGAACGATCCAGAATGATATCTTAAAAGAATATATGGTGCGCAACACATATATATATCCTCCGGAAATGTCCATGAAGATCATTGCCGATATTTTTGAATATACTTCAAAATACATGCCTAAGTTCAATAGCATCAGTATTTCTGGCTATCATATGCAGGAAGCGGGGGCTCCTGCTGATATTGAACTTGCCTATACGCTGGCAGATGGTCTCGAATATGTAAGAACCGGCCTTAAAGCTGGAATCGATATCGACTCCTTTGCACCAAGGCTCTCGTTTTTCTGGGCAATCGGCATGAATTACTTTATGGAAGTGGCAAAAATGCGGGCAGCCCGCTTCATATGGGCAAAAATGATGAAGACCTTCGAGCCGGATAATCCAAAATCAATGGCACTTAGAACGCATTCTCAAACCTCTGGCTGGAGCTTAACAGAGCAGGATCCGTTTAATAATGTAACAAGGACTCTCATTGAGGCGCATGCAGCTTCAATGGGCCATACACAATCCCTTCATACGAATGCACTGGATGAAGCCATTGCATTGCCGACAGACTTTTCTGCCCGTATAGCTAGAAATACGCAGCTGTACCTTCAGGAAGAGACAGGGATCACGAATGTAATTGATCCTTGGGGCGGCTCTTATTATGTTGAAGCTTTAACAGATCAGTTAATTAAGCGCGCCTGGGAGCATATTGAAGAAATCGAAAATCTTGGCGGAATGGCCAAGGCGATCGAAACAGGCTTGCCAAAAATGAAGATCGAAGAAGCGGCAGCCAGAAGGCAGGCACAAATTGATTCCGGAAAAGAAACCATAATAGGTGTGAATAAATACCGGCTGGAAAAAGAAGAGCCGATTGATATCCTCGATATTGATAACACAGCTGTCCGATTAAAGCAAATCGAGAAGCTGGAGCAGCTGAAGGCTTCACGCGATAATGAGAAAGTTGCTGAAGCCTTGGAAGCTATTACAAGAGCTGCAGATACAGGGGAAGGAAATCTTCTTGAGCTAGCAGTAAATGCAGCCAGGGTTCGAGCCACTCTTGGGGAAATTTCTGAAGCGATTGAAAAAGTGGCCAATCGCCATAAAGCAATTATCCGTTCTATCAGCGGCGTGTACAGTTCTGCTTTTTCCAACGAAGATGAAATTGCAGAAGTGAAGCAGATGACAGATGAATTTCTTGAAAATGAGGGAAGGAGGCCGCGGATTCTGATTGCCAAGATGGGGCAGGATGGACATGACAGAGGAGCAAAAGTCATTTCCACTGCCTTTGCCGATCTCGGCTTTGATGTGGATATAGGCCCTCTTTTCCAGACACCGGAAGAAACAGCCATGCAGGCTGTAGAAAATGATGTTCATGTCATTGGCATCAGTTCACTTGCTGCCGGACATAAAACCCTTCTTCCGCAGCTTGCCGCTGAACTGAAAAAACTGGACAGGGAAGATATTATTGTCGTCATTGGCGGGGTTATTCCGGCACAGGATTATCAGTATTTATATGAGCATGGTGCTTCTGCCATTTTTGGCCCGGGCACCGTCATTCCAGTGGCAGCCCAAAAAGTCATCAGGGAGATATACAGCCGTCTCGGGTATGAGGAAGTGACCCAGTAAATGACTGAGGATAAGAAACCGGAATGGTTTGATGAAGAAAAAGCAGATAATTTTTCAAGCATTGTCCGCGGTGGTGTGGATACAGGTGAGCCGGAGCTGAAATTTGAGAAAAAAGGCAGGTTTCAAAAAAAATCTGCCGCCCTCCCTGATCTTAACGTTCTGGAAGAAGGCATTTTGAATGGCAGCAGAGGTGTGCTTGCCAGAGCGATCACTCTGATTGAAAGTAATGCAGAACATCATTTTCGTCATGCACAGGAAATCCTGCTCAAACTTTTGCCCCATTCAGGACAATCGCTCAGGATTGGGATAACAGGGGTGCCGGGAGCAGGTAAGAGCACATTCATTGAATCATTTGGGACATACCTATGTGATGCAGGATTAAAAGTAGCGGTGCTTGCCGTCGATCCGAGCTCCAGCTTGAGCGGCGGCAGCATCCTTGGCGATAAAACGAGAATGGAGCAGCTGTCCAGAAACCCAAATGCATTCATAAGGCCTTCCCCTTCAGCAGGGAAATTGGGAGGAGTCCACCGGAAAACAAGAGAAACCATGCTTCTGTGTGAAGCGGCAGGCTTTGATGTAATTCTGGTCGAAACAGTCGGTGTGGGACAAAGTGAGGTCATTGTCAGGGACATGGTTGACTTTTTTATGCTATTAACGCTGACAGGGGCAGGCGATGAATTGCAGGGAATGAAAAAAGGCATTATGGAACTGGCGGATGCGGTAATTGTCAACAAAGCCGATGGAAGCAATAAAAAATTGGCCGAGAAAACAAAAGCAGAATATAACCGTATTCTTCATTTTCTCCAGCCTGCTACAAAGGGATGGCAAACCAGAGCCTATACCTGCTCTTCTGTTTTTAATCAGGGCATCCCTGAGATATGGAAAGTAATCAAAACATTTGAAGATACCTCAAAAGCCTCAGGCGTGTTTGAGGAAAGAAGAAGACTCCAGACAAAACAATGGATCCATTCCATGATCCTCGATCAGCTTCAATTCAGCTTTTTTTATCATCCTGCAGTAAAGCCGCTCCTTCCAAAAATCGAAAACGAGGTCATCGCAGGAAACAGGACGGTTACATCTGCAGTGGAAGAATTGTTTAATATCTATTCGAAAAGATAAAGCTGCCCGCGCCGGGGCAGCTTTTCATACAAAAAAATGGCCAGTGCCTTGCGGGCACTGGCGAATCTAGGGAGTTTAGGGGTATGGATCTAGCTGTAGTTTTATCTTTCCCCCATAACCCAAAAGCTAAACTTTTTTATTCGAAAAATTGACTTGATTGTAAAATTTGTTCTTGTCTTGGTATTATGTATATAGTGAAAAAGAAATTTGGCAGAGGAGCGATGATTATGAATATGGATTTCAATTTATTTATGAATGATGTTGTAAGGCAGGCGCGGCAGGAAATTGTGCATGCTGGCTATACAGAATTAACGACACCGGAAGAAGTGGATGAAGCCCTTAATAAAAAAGGCACAACACTTGTAATGGTGAACTCAGTCTGCGGGTGTGCAGGCGGAATTGCCCGTCCGGCGGCCATGCATTCCCTGCATTATGATAAGCGCCCTGACCATTTGGTTACTGTATTTGCCGGCCAGGACAAAGAAGCAACAGAAAAAGCAAGATCTTATTTTACCGGTTATCCGCCATCATCACCATCTTTTGCTCTTCTTAAAGACGGAGAATTATGCACGATGATCGAGCGCCATGAAATTGAAGGACATGAGCCAATGGCTGTTGTTCAAAAACTGCAGGATACCTTTGAGAAATATTGCGAAGAGCTTTAAATAGCGGAAAGGTCCCGAATTTCGGGACTTTTTTTTGTGTGTATACTTGTCTGAATAATTAAACTTCGTATAAATATTTAAAAATGTTATTGCATAAATATAAAAATCTGTTAAAATTCATTTTAGTGAATATTTATTAATAGTTATGCAGAAATTATTCATATTTTATAGGGGGAAACTAAAATGAAAAAAGTCATCATGTTTGCTTTAAGTATACTTTTAGTCAGTGTATTAGCTGCATGCGGCACAAGTGAAGAAGCCAGCACGGGAAGCGGATCAGGGGAAAACTCAGATAAAAAAGTATTAACAATGGGCACGTCAGCGGATTATCCGCCATTTGAATATGTAGATTCCGCAAAAGGGGAAGAAATTATCGGCTTTGATGTGGATTTGGCCAAAGCGATCGCTGAAAAACTGGGTTATGAGATACAAGTAAAGGATATGGACTTTAACGGATTGATTCCTGCATTGGAAACAAGCCAGGTTGATTTTGTTCTGGCCGGTATGACACCTACTGAAGAGCGCAAACAAAACGTTGATTTCAGTGATGTATATTATACAGCGAGCCACATGATCGTTTCAAAAAAAGGAAGCGGAATTGAGTCATTGGAAGATTTGAACGGAAAAACTTTAGGAGTTCAGCTTGCCTCCATCCAGGCAGATAAAGCAGAAGAAATTGGTGAGACAGTTGATATGACTGTGGAAAACCGCAATCGCATCCCTGAATTGATTCAGGAAATTATGGCAGGCCGTTTTGATGCTGCCATGATTGAAGACACTGTTGCTAAAGGATACTTTGAAAAAAATGAAGATTTAGCCGGTTTTACTATCGAAGAAGCTGAAGCGGAGGCAGGTTCGGCCATTGCTTTTCCTAAAGGAAGCGATTTAACTGAAAAATTTAATGCAGAGCTTTTGAAGATGAAAGAAAACGGTGAATTGGAAGAACTAATCGTAAAATGGTTTGATAACAAATAATTCCGCTGGGAATTGGCGTCCAAGGCATATTTTCCTTTGGACGCTTTATTCTTCTCGAAAACTAATAAACTACTTATAGAGAGGATGGAAAGATAGTGAATCTGGATTTTCAGCAGTTCATCCCCTCCCTTCCATATATACTGAAAGGCATTGGCGTCACGCTTCAAATAGTTTCTATGGCAGGGATACTGGGTTTTGTCTTAGGCATTATTCTATCATTCTTTAAAATCAGCAGATTTAAACCTCTTGGGTGGATTGCAGATGCCTATACATCCGTCTTTAGAGGAACACCTCTTGTTCTTCAGCTAATGCTCATTTATTATGGATCACCACAGCTGATCGGGTATAAAATTGATCCTTCCACAGCTGCCGTCTTGTCTTTTGGACTAAACTCAGCAGCCTATATTTCGGAGATTATCCGGGCCGGCATCCTGGCCGTAGATAAGGGCCAAAGTGAAGCGGCCATGGCTTTAGGTGTACCATATAGGCCGGCCATGATGGATATCATTCTCCCGCAGGCGATGAAAAACATTTTGCCTGCTTTGATGAACGAGTTTATTACCCTGACAAAAGAGTCTGCAATCGTAACGGTTATTGGTGTTACAGACGTGATGCGCCGGGCTTACATCGTGGGAGGCGAAAAGTTTTCATACTTCGAACCAATACTGATTGCCGGGCTTATCTATTACATTATGGTTATGATCCTGACTGTGCTTGGAAAAGGGATCGAAAGGAGAATGAGACGCAGTGATTAAAGTGGAAAATTTGCATAAACATTTCGGTAAACTTGAAGTTCTTAAAGGTATTTCTACCAGTATTCAAGATGGCGAAGTAGTAGCAATTATTGGTCCATCCGGTTCCGGCAAGTCAACATTGCTGCGCTGCATCAATCTCCTAGAAATGCCTACAGACGGCCGGATCATGATTAACGGGCAGAACATTACGGATAAGAGCACGAACATTATGAAAGTGCGCCAAAATGTGGGAATGGTTTTTCAGCATTTTCATTTATTTCCACACAAAACGGTTCTGCAAAACCTGACCTATGCACCAATGAAGGTTAAGGGAGTTTCGAAATCGGACGCTGAGAAAGCAGGGCTCGAGCTTTTGGAGAAGGTCGGATTATCAGCCAAAGCATACGAATATCCAAATCGGTTATCCGGGGGACAGAAGCAAAGGGTCGCGATTGCCAGAGCTCTTGCTATGAAGCCTGATGTCATGCTGTTTGATGAACCGACATCCGCTCTTGACCCGGAAATGGTGAAAGAAGTGCTGGACGTTATGAAAAATTTAGCCCATACAGGCATGACAATGGCAATTGTAACCCATGAAATGGGATTTGCCCGTGAAGTGGCAGACAGGGTGCTTTTCCTGGATGGCGGCGTGCTTGTAGAGGATTCTTCACCTAAAGAATTTTTTTCTAGTCCTAAGAGTGAACGTGCAAGGGATTTCTTGCAAAAAATGCTATAATCGATATATGCTATGGGAGAAGATGATCAAAAGGATCATCTTCTCTTTCGCTTTTCTCAAAACTAACAGCCTTCTTATAATTTGATGCGGGCAAATGAATATAGGAGTTTGACTAAATGAAGTACAGAATTGGCTACCGGACAATCAAGACTGCCGTGGGAACTTCCATTAGCATTATGATTGCACAAATGCTGCAGCTTGATAATTTTGTCTCTGCAGGAATCTTAACTATTTTATGCATAAAAGTAACGAAGAAAAAGTCTCTGCGCGCTTCATGGGACCGTTTTTTTGCCTGCTTAATGGCAATGGTGTTTTCTTCCTTGTTTTTTGAGGGGATTGCCTACCATCCGCTTGTAATTGGACTGCTGCTTTTGTTTTTTATCCCCGCAGCTGTCATGGTAAAGGCCAGTGATGGGATAGTGACAAGCTCCGTTATTATTCTGCATATTTATTCTGCAGGGAAAGTTTCAAAGGAACTCCTGCTGAATGAACTGGGCATTATTACTGTCGGTATTGGTGTGGCGCTCATCGCAAACCTCTATATGCCCAGTCTGGAATCGAAGCTTAAGGAGTATAGACTCGAGATAGAGGATAACTTTAAGATAATCTTTGATGAAATCGTGAAGTATTTGCGCACGCATGAAAGCAGCTGGGATGGCAGAGAAATCACTGAAACGATGGAATTGATCGATAAGGCAAAAACATTGGCTTTCAGAGATGTCGAAAACCATTTCCGAAGGAATGATAATTTATATTATCACTATTTTAAAATGAGGGAAAAACAATTTGAGATTATTGAGCGTGTTCTTCCAAGTGTTACGTCCATTGCATTGCCTGTTGAACAGGGGGAGATGATTGCTGACTTTATTGAGGAGTTATCGGACCACATTCATCCAGGGAATACGGCCATTCAATTTCTGGAGAAATTATACCGAATGAGAGTTTCATTTGAAAATATGGAGCTCCCCAAGACAAGAGAGGAATTTGAGGCACGGGCTGCGCTGCTTCACTTTGTAAAAGAAATGGAACAGTATTTAATTATAAAAAGCTCTTTTATAGGATTAAAGGATAGGGAAATGAATCAAGACAGGACAGCAGAAGCAAACTAAGGAAAAGGAATTGGAGCGTGAATGATCATGCTGAAGTTTGCTGCAGCGGCCATCATGTTTTTTTCATTTTCCCCAATCTGGCCTTTGGGACCCAACCCGCTGCCAGGAGATCCATTTTTAATTGTCAATAAACGGACTAATGAAGTTGCGTATATTCAGGATAATAATGTCCAGAATGTCATCTCAGCTGCAACCGGGAAAACGGATGATCTTACACCTGAAGGCCTGTTTACTGTTACTGTAAAGGCAGCGGATCCTTACTATAGGAAAAAGGAAATTAAAGGCGGTGACCCCCGTAATCCGCTAGGGTCAAGATGGATTGGGTTTGACGCAGAGGAAACAGATGGCAGAATCTATGGCATTCACGGAACCAACGATCCATCGTCCATCGGCAGATATGTCTCCAATGGATGTATTAGACTGCAGAATGAAGCTGTCGAGTCGTTATATGAATCCGTGCCGATTGGAACAAAGATCTTAGTAGTCACCTCGACCAAAAACTTTGACGAACTAGGAAGAGAATACGGCGCAATAAAAAAAGATAATTAAAAGAATGTACAGCTGCATCTGAATGGATGCAGTTTTTTAATGCCTTGTATGACTGGAAAGTGTTATAGATGTAAAATAAATTCTAAAATATGTTAGATAAATTAGATAACCTGTTAAAAATATGTTGGATAAAACAAAAAAAGCTGCCCGGAATGGCCATCCGCAGCAGCTGAAAAAATCTACATAGTTTCTGTTATAAAAACATCGACATTCCCATAATGAGTGTAGATGCGAGCATTGCAAATATCATTAAATAAACAATTACCTTTGTCATTTTCTTATTTGACATTCTATTCCTCCTCGTCCCAATTCTTATTATTATTTTACTAAGAATCTTCAAATTGAACAACCGCTCAATTTTTAAAAGGATTTTCGACATTTTTAACGAATATTTAAATAATAGTCTTAAAATATGCCCGCATTCTGCGGGAAATTGATAATATCCGACATCCATGAGGAGGAAACCAGATGATCCAGAAGGTGGACCATATAGGGATTGCTGTCAGGTCTCTTGATGAAGCGCTTCCATTTTATACTGAAACGCTGCAGCTAGAATTTCTCGGAATTGAGGAAGTGGAAAGTCAAGGGGTAAAGGTTGCTTTTATTAAAGCAGGGGAAACGAAACTTGAGCTGCTGGAACCGACAAGTGAAGAAAGTCCAATTGCCAAGTTTATAGAGAAGCGAGGCGAAGGTCTTCATCATGTAGCATTAGGTGTTGACAGCATACAGGAACGCATTAATCAAATGAAGGAACAGGGCATCAGGATGCTGCAGGATGAACCGAAGATTGGTGCTGGCGGTGCCCAGGTAGCCTTTATGCACCCGAAATCAACAGGCGGCATATTATACGAATTTTGTGAAAAGAAAGGATTGAAATAAAGCATGGCAGACATCTATGAGAAAATAAATGAGTTATACGACCGCCGCAGGGAAGTCGAACTGGGCGGAGGGGATGAGCGTATACAAAAACAGCATGAAAAAGGGAAACTGACTGCCCGTGAACGAATCGATTTATTAGTTGACCCGGGCACATTCGTTGAGCTGAATCCATTTATTGAGCACCGCAGCACAGATTTTGGATTGGAAAACCAAAAAGGCCCCGGCGATGGTGTTGTAACTGGCTATGGTAAAGTCAACGGACGGCCTATCTTCTTATTTTCCCAGGACTTTACTGTTTTTGGCGGTGCCCTTGGGGAAATGCATGCAAAAAAAATTGCCAATGTAATGGATTTGGCGGCAGAAAATGGGGCTCCATTTGTAGGCTTGAATGATTCCGGAGGTGCAAGAATTCAGGAAGGTGTTGTTTCCCTTGATGGGTACGGCCATATTTTCTACCGGAATTCCATTTATTCAGGAGTGATTCCTCAGATCTCCGTCATTATGGGGCCTTGTGCAGGCGGAGCGGTTTATTCTCCAGCGATCACGGATTTTGTCTTCATGGTGGAAAAAACGAGCCAGATGTTCATAACTGGCCCAAAAGTAATCGAAACGGTAACTGGGGAAAAAATTTCACCGGAGGATCTGGGCGGTGCCCGTGTGCATAACACAATCAGCGGAAACGCACACTTTAGAGGCGAGTCCGAAGAGGAAGTTATTGAGCAGGTGCGAAGTCTTTTAAGCTACCTTCCACAGAATAATAAGGAAAAACCGCCATTGTCAGAACGGGATGAGGACGATGATTACCGTCCGGATCTGACAGACGCCATTCCTTTTGATGCCCTTCGTCCATATGACGTCCGAAAAGTCATTGAACAGGTAGTGGATAAAGATACTTTTATGGAGGTACAGCGTGACTTTGCTAAGAATATTGTAGTCGGGCTTGCCCGAATCAAGGGTGAAACGGTGGGACTTGTCTGCAATCAGCCGAAGGTAATGGCAGGAGGACTTGATATTGATTCTTCCGATAAGGCTTCAAGGTTTATCCGGTTCTGTGATTCCTTTAATATTCCTCTTATTACATTTGAGGACGTTACAGGCTTTTTCCCAGGTGTTAAACAGGAGCATGGCGGGATCATACGGCATGGTGCAAAGATTCTCTATGCTTACTCAGAAGCAACAGTGCCAAAGCTTACTGTTATTTTAAGAAAAGCTTTCGGCGGAGCCTACGTTGCCCTTAACAGTAAATCTATCGGCGCAGATCTTGTATTTGCATGGCCGAATGCGGAAGTAGCCGTAATGGGTCCTCAAGGTGCAGCCAACATTATTTTTGCAAGGGAAATCCAGAATAGTGAAGATCCCGAGGCCACCAGAGCACAAAAAATCGAGGAGTACAGAGAAAAGTTCGCTAATCCATATGTGGCGGCAAGCAGGGGCATGGTGGATGATGTCATCGATCCGCGAGAAACGAGAATCAAGATCATTCAGGCGCTTGAAATGCTGCGAAATAAAAAAGAAAGCAGGCCGCATAAAAAGCATGGAAATATTCCGCTATAAATGATTCCTTATTTGCTGTGCCAAAATTTTGGAGTTATACTTGCTTAGTAAGCTTAAATTTGGAGGTTTGTACATAAATGATTAATGAGGAACGCTTATTAAACGAATTTCTGGAACTGGTGCAAATTGATTCTGAAACAAAGTATGAAGCTCAAATTGCAAAAGTCCTGAAGAAAAAATTCAGGGATCTTGGGGTTGAGGTGTACGAAGACGATACAACTGCACAGACCGGACACGGTGCAGGCAACCTCATCTGCACTCTGCAGGGAACTAAAGAAGGAACAGACACAATTTATTTCACTTCCCATATGGATACGGTTGTTCCTGGAAAAGGAATTAAACCTTCCATTAAGGACGGCTATGTTGTAACAGATGGAACAACGATCCTGGGTGCCGACGACAAGGCAGGACTTGCTGTTATGCTGGAAGTTGTTAAAGTCCTGAAAGAGCAGAATATTGCTCATGGAACTATCCAGTTTATAATCACAGTTGGTGAAGAATCCGGACTGGTCGGAGCGAAGGTACTCGATCCTTCACTTGTTAAAGCGAAGTTCGGCTATGCACTGGACAGTGACGGAAAAGTGGGAAATATTATCGTTGCCGCTCCGACACAAGCAAAAGTAAAAGCTGCTATTCTAGGGAAAACAGCACATGCCGGTGTAGCCCCTGAGAAAGGCATTTCTGCTATCACTATGGCAGCGAAAGCGATTTCAAGAATGCCACTTGGCCGCATTGATGAAGAAACAACGGCTAACATTGGGCGTTTTGAAGGCGGCCAGCAGACGAATATCGTGTGTGATCATGTTGATATTTTAGCAGAAGCACGTTCATTAATTCCTGAAAAAATGGAACAGCAGGTAGCTAAAATGAAAGAAGCTTTTGAAAGTGCTGCCGAAGAAATGGGCGGCAAAGCTGAAGTGGATGTTCAGGTTATGTACCCTGGCTTTAAATTTGGCGAAGGTGACCATGTCGTTGAGGTAGCCCGCAAAGCCGCTGCCAAGATTGGCAGGAGCTCCGAGCTTCTTCACAGCGGCGGCGGAAGCGATGCGAACGTTATTGCCGGTTTAGGAATTCCTACAGTCAATCTTGCTGTTGGCTATGAAGAAATTCATACAACCAATGAGCGCATGCCTATTGAAGAATTAAATAAATTGGCTGAAATGGTTATTGCCATTATCGAAGAAGTCTAAGCGTAAGCTTAAAGAAAGGGAACCCGATGCGGTTCTCTTTTTTATATTACTGAATTCAATTAGTTTCCTCACTAGTTAGAAAATAATGGCTATGGTATATTAGTTCTATACATAAGAGTTTCCGAGGAGGAAATGGAATGACTGAAAATAATAAAGCTGTCGTTTTCTGTGCAGGAAATGAGGAGTATGCCACGCCCATTCCTTTTGTTATATCAATTGAAAAAATGGAGGGCATTACACCGATTCCTCATTTGCCTAGTCATGTAAGAGGAATTGTTAAAGTCCGGGGAGAGCTAATTCCCGTTGTTGATTTTGAAGAAATTCTTTACAGCCGGACACTGCCCGATAGCGACTCAGCAAGAATGATCGTGCTGCAGACAGACGAGCTATCATTCGGAGTGCTAGTGAATGAAGCCAAGGAAATTCTCGATATTCCAGCAGACTGCCTGAAACAGCCAGGTTTGATTGCCTATCAAAAGACCAATTATTTTACAGGTGTAGCCAATATCGAAAGCAGGCTGATTACCATAATCGACCCTGCAAAGCTGGTGGAATCTCTGGAAGGAATAAGGGAAATAAAGGAGTATATGAAAACGCAGCACACAACAGCATAGTGATCGAATATAAAAACAGGGGATCAAGATTCTCTGTTTTTGCTTTTATAAAATCCTTCTAATAAAAGAAAAGAAAAATTTCTGCTAAAATAGAATTGAATTATTTTTACAGGGAAGTGCCGGCATGAAACAAATGTATCCAAAAAACGGGAGAGTTATCCTCCATGTTGATATGAATAGTTTTTATGCTTCGGTTGAAATGGCTTATGATCCCACATTAAAGGGCAAGCCTTTAGCGATCGCAGGCAATCCGGAGGAGAGGCGCGGAATAATTGTGACTTGCAGCTATGAGGCAAGGAGCTTCGGCGTAAAAACCACCATGCCTCTATGGGAGGCTAAAAAGCTCTGTCCCCAGCTGATTATAATGAAGCCAAATTTTGAGAGATATCGTGCAGCTTCTATGGGAATGTTTGATATATTGCACGAATATTCCTCCCTTGTTGAACCTGTATCCATTGATGAAGGATATGTGGACATAACAGACAGCTATGAGTTTGGGAGCCCAATAGAGATTGCCGAGACGATACAGAAGCAGATCTTTCAGCAGCTCGATTTGCCCTGCAGCATCGGTGTTGCTCCCAACAAATTTTTAGCCAAGATGGCTTCTGACATGAAAAAGCCAATGGGGATTACTGTTCTCAGAAAAAGAGATGTACCGCATATTCTATGGCCAATGCAAGTGGAAGAAATGCACGGAGTCGGCAAGAAAACCGGGGAAAAGCTGAGAAATCTCAACATCACCACTATCGGCGAATTGGCAAAAGCGGATGAAATTATTTTAAAAGCAGCCTTGGGCATCAATGGCCCGAGACTGAAACAAAAAGCTAATGGCCAAGATCTTAGAAAAGTCGATCCGGAATCGGCTTCTGAATTTAAAAGTGTGGGGAATTCGACTACACTGCCAAGGGACGTTTCAAATCAAAGAGAGCTGCTTCAGGTGCTTGAAAAATTGGCTGCACAGGTTTCTTCCAGACTGAAAAGGAAAAAAGTAATGGCGGTATCTCTGGGGATTACCATTCGGTATAAGGACCGGAAAACCATTACCAGAAGCCGCAAACTGAAGAATCCGATTCAGCAGGATGAAGATATTTATCAAATGGCAAAAGAGCTTTTTATAAAACATTGGAATGGAAATGCAGTACGATTGCTGGGCATTACAGGAACAGACCTTGTTTATCCCGAACAGGCGGTTAAACAGCTGGATCTATTCAGTTTTGAAAAGGATGCCAGAAAGGAGCCGTTATTTCAGACAATGGAACTTTTGCGCAAGAAATACGGAACTAAAATAATCGACAATGCAGGTGCACTTTCGGAAATGAAATTGACCCGCCCCAAAATCGGCACTGATACCAGCTTTGATAAAGACTTTTTGCATAGTATGCCTGAAAGGGGCAATAAAAAAGAAAAAGATGATATTTCATGAGTTTTTCAGGCGGCTATAAGCTAAACTAAGACAGGAAAGTTGAATAAGAATAGGAATCTTGCTAAAGTAAAGTGGATTCTTTTATTGGATTAAATGTTCATAAAAACTCTTAAGAAAGCTTTTTTTGAACAAGCAATTACACGCATAAAGGCTAGAAGGGAAGTAATAAAAAGATGACGAAATCACAGTTTGGTGTTATCGGCTTAGCCGTAATGGGCAAAAATCTTGCCATGAATATTGAAAGCAGAGGTTACTCTGTATCCGTTTTTAACCGCTCACGTGAAAAAACGGATGAGATGCTTAGAGAAGTGGAAGGAAGAAATTTTAAAGGTACATATACACTTGAAGAGTTTGTGGATTCCCTGGAAAAACCGCGTAAAATCATGCTTATGGTTAAAGCAGGCGGTCCGACAGATGCGACAATTGAGCAGTTAAAGCCTTTATTGGATAAAGGGGATATTCTGATTGATGGCGGAAATACCTTCTTTGTGGACACACAGCGCCGCAATAAGGAATTAAGCGAGCTGGGCATCCACTTCATCGGTACAGGAGTATCCGGCGGTGAAGAAGGCGCATTAAAAGGGCCTTCGATTATGCCTGGCGGCCAAAAAGAAGCCTACGAGCTGGTTGCCCCGATTTTTCAAGATATCGCGGCAAAGGTTAGTGGTGAAGCATGCACAACATACATCGGTCCGGATGGGGCAGGCCATTATGTAAAAATGGTCCACAACGGCATTGAATACGGTGATATGCAGCTGATTTCCGAATCTTATTTTCTTTTGAAAAATGTGCTTGGCTTGACTGCTGAGGAGCTTCATGAAGTATTTGCCGATTGGAATAAAGGTGAGCTTGACAGCTATCTAATTGAAATCACGGCTGATATCTTCACGAAAAAAGATGATGAAACCGGCAAGCCGCTGGTAGATGTCATTCTTGACACAGCTGGCCAAAAGGGAACCGGCAAATGGACAAGCCAAAGTGCGCTTGACCTCGGTGTACCGCTTCCAATCATTACTGAATCCGTATTTGCCCGATTCATTTCTGCTATGAAAGAAGAGCGTGTCAACGCAAGCAAAGTTCTGCGCGGGCCAGCCGCATCGGAATTCGCCGGCGATAAAAAAGCCTTTATCGAAAGTGTCCGCAAAGCCCTTTACATGAGCAAAATCTGCTCATACGCACAAGGCTTTGCTCAAATGAGAGCAGCATCCGAAGAATATGGATGGGATCTTAAATACGGCGATATTGCTATGATTTTCCGCGGCGGATGCATTATCCGTGCCCAATTCCTTCAAAAAATTAAGGAAGCATATGACCGTGAGCCTGGTTTAAAGAACCTGCTTCTTGATCCGTATTTCAAGGAAATCGTGGAAAGCTACCAGGATGCTACCCGTGAAATTATCAGTACGGCTGTGAAAAACGGCATCCCTGTACCATGCTTCTCTGCTGCGCTGTCCTATTATGACAGCTACCGCACAGAAACTTTGCCTGCTAACCTTCTTCAGGCACAGCGTGACTACTTTGGCGCACACACTTATCAGCGTACAGACAAAGAAGGCATCTTCCATACCAATTGGATGGAGTAATATAAAAACAGCGTCCAAAAGGCGCTGTTTTTTTGTATTGCAGGAAGCTGAATTATGGCATTCACTAAACGACCCCCCTGCCGCGGCAGGGGGGTCGAAAATTATTTAGCATTGTTCAACATCAAGGTCTGTTACTGGCCACCAGAAGAAACCGTCTTTTTCAAGCAGCTGGTCTGCTTCGTTTGGACCCATTGAACCGGATTCGTAGTTAGGGAAGCCGCCTTCTTTAGTGTTTTCCCATACGTCGGAAATTTTGTCGACAAAACTCCAGGAAAGGGCCACTTCATCCCAGTGGGTAAAGTTGGTTGCGTCTCCTCGCATGCAATCATATAATAGCCTTTCATAGGCCTCAGGCGTATTCATATCATCGATGCCTTTGTTGGCAAAGTTTAATTTTACTGGTGTGGCTTCCATGTTTTGACCTGATTTTTGTGCATTCAAATAAAGGGTAATTCCTTCTTCAGGCTGAATATGGATGACCAGAAGGTTCGGATTTAACGTTTGCTCAGTCTGATAATATAAGTTCATCGGAATATCCTTGAACTGGATAACAATTTTCGTTGATTTTGCAGCCATTCTTTTTCCAGTGCGAATGTAGATTGGCACACCTGCCCAGCGGAAATTGTCAATCATCAGCTTGCCAGCAACATAAGTTTCGGTGTTTGATTGTTCATCCACCATCGGTTCTTCATTGTAAGCGGGGACTTCCTGTCCGTTTATTTGGCCTTTTCCATATTGGCCGCGGACAAAGTATTCTTTCACCTGATCCCCTTCAAGCGGACGCATTGCTCTTAATACCTTCACTTTTTCAGATCTGATCTCATCCGTTGTCAGCCGGATTGGAGGTTCCATTGCCAGGAGGGCAACCATTTGCATCATATGGTTTTGAACCATGTCACGAAGAGCACCGCTTTTTTCATAGTAACGGCCGCGTTCTTCTACACCCAATACTTCGCTTGATGTAACCTGGATATTTGAGATGTAGCGATTGTTCCATAAAGGTTCGAAAATGGCATTGGCAAAACGGATAACTTCAATATTTTGCACCATATCTTTTCCTAAGTAGTGGTCAATCCGGTATATTTCATTTTCTGAAAAAGCTTTTCGAATTTGCTTGTTAAGCTGTTTCGCTGATTCCAAATCATGACCAAAAGGCTTTTCAATGACAAGACGCTTAAAGCCGTCCACATCCGTCAGGCCATCGGCTTTTAAATGCTCTGCGATGGTTCCAAAAAATTCAGGAGCCATGGCGAGGTAGAAAATGCGGTTGCCTTCAAGGGAATAATGAGTATCCAATTTTTCGGCCATACTCTTTAATGCCAAATAGGAGCTTGAATTCGTCACATCATGCGAATGGTAGTAAAAATGAGAAATAAAATCATCAAGTTCTCCATTATCTTTAATAGCTGACTCAACAGAGGTTTTGACACTTGCCTGAAATTCATCATTCGAGAGCGGCCTTCTGGCAATCCCGACTACCGCGAAACGTTCAGACAGCCTGCCTTTTTTGTACAAGCGGTAAAGTGAGGGAAACAATTTCCTTTTTGCCAAATCCCCCGTTGCCCCAAATATCATTATTAATGCGGTCGGTTTTTCGTTTGATTTCACGATTCTAGAACCTCTTTTCGACAAATTTCTGTATGTAAGGCTGGACTGACATTTGTCCGCCAGCAGCTTTAGAAAAAGCTGTTATATTGCATTCGAAAAAAAACGTCTGTACAAGTATAAAATTGTATCTGTTTAAAGCTATTTTCGCAAATATTAAGTTTGTCCTTTTTAACATAGTTTCTTTCTAAAGGCCAGGAACTATCCTGTCAAATAAAACAAAAACCAATTGTTTTAGAATGAATTCCGAGGATGCTATGGTATATTGTTTATATTCGAACTGGCAAGGCCTGACAGGTTTTTAATCCGAACTGCCGGAAAGGAGGCTGTTTTTTTCAATGGATGTTTTTTTCTTGGGTACGGGTGCGGGAATTCCAGCAAAACTGAGGAATGTATCTTCGATGGCTTTAAAGCTCCTGGATGAAAGAGGGTGCATTTGGCTTTTTGACTGTGGGGAAGCTACTCAGCACCAAATATTACATACAAGCATTAAACCGAGGAGAATTGAAAAAATCTTTATTACCCATCTTCATGGAGATCATATTTATGGCTTGCCCGGATTGCTGTCCAGCCGCTCTTTTCAGGGCGGTGATACTGAGGTGACTCTCTATGGACCAAAAGGGCTGAAAGAATATATTGAAGTCTCGCTCTCTGTCAGCGGTACATACCTGAAATACCCTTTGAAAGTTGCTGAAATCAGTGATGGCACTATATTGGATGAAAAAGACTTTAAGGTGGAAGCGCGCTTGCTCGAGCACGGGATTCCTTCATATGGCTACCGGGTCACTGAAAAGGACCGTCCGGGAACATTGCTCGCGGATAAGCTTGCCGAAGCGGGAATCAAACCGGGTCCAATATATAAGAAAATAAAAAATGGCGAAAACATAGAGCTTGAGGATGGGCGTATTCTGGAAGCAAAGAACTTTCTGGGCCCTGCTCAAAAGGGAAGAATTATCACGGTTCTGGGAGATACCAGAATCTGTGATGCGGCAATTGAATTAGCTGCTCATGCTGATCTATTAATTCATGAGGCAACCTTCTCGCAAGGGGAAGAAAAGCTTGCATACGATTATTTTCATTCGACAACCCTGCAGGCTGCCAAAGTCGCTCGCAAGGCGAACGCAAGGAAACTTTGCCTGAATCATATCAGTTCACGATATGAACGCCAGGATTGGGAACAGCTTGTGAAGGAATCGCAGACAATTTTCCCCAATACGGTAATGGCTGAGGACTTTAAAGAAATTCATATACCGCTTGATAAAGGAGAGGAGAATTAATTGAAAACTTTCTATATCGTGCGCCATGCAAAGGCTGAGGGCCAGCCTTTTTCCGCTAAATTGACAGAAAGCGGAAGGGAACAGGCGTTAAAACTAGTTGATTTCTTTAAAGGCAAGGAAATTCATCGCATATACTCAAGCCCTTTTGTGCGGGCGATTGAAACTATCCGGCCGCTCGCACAGTCGAGAAAGCTTGAGATTGTTGAGGAAAGCCGTTTGGGGGAAAGGGTGCTTAGCTCCATTCTTTTTGATGATTGGCAGGAGAAGCTTAAGCAAAGCTTTTCCGATTTTGATCTGGTTTTCGAAGGTGGAGAATCCCATTCGTCAGGTATGGAACGAGCTGCTTCCCTGCTGGGTGAATTAATTGCTTCTAAAGAAAATCATTTCGTTCTGGTCAGCCATGGCAATTTATCCACTTTGCTGCTGCGCTATTTCGATGAAAATGCAGGCTTCGAGCATCTTATGAAGATGAGCAACCCGGATGTTTTCGAAATTAAGGCAGATAGTGAGGGTGCGGTTTGGAGGCGGATTTGGAACGAAAAGTAATGACTTGAAAAATTGAATTTTTCAAATTTGGCATTGACGGTTTCCTGCAGGCATAATATAATCACACTTATACTTTAAAACATTATATTAAAAAGCTATGAAGAGACTCTATTAAGTCTTATCTCCCTGTTTATAGAGAGCCAGTGGATGGTGGAAACTGGCACAAAGATAAGATGAATTTCATCTTGGAGCTTTTCTTTTCTGCAATATAGCAGAAAAGACGGTTAATCCGTTATATTTCGAGTGGAAAGTCACATGCTTTCAAAAAGGGTGGTACCGCGTGAATCTGATTCGCGTCCCTTTTGAAGTAGGTGGCTTTTTTGTTTTTTTGGAAGAATATCTTAAAATGGAAATCCGGCCGGTTTCTATTAAGAACAGCTGCAGGCACCGTTTATTGGAGTCTTGAGCTAGACAGTTATTGAATTTCGGAACTTTAAACTTTCTTATTTTTAAATTATGGAGGTACAGGCATGCAGCAAAATGAGCAATGGTCATCGAAGATTGGATTTATTTTAGCCTCGGCCGGTTCGGCAATCGGACTTGGAGCTATCTGGAAGCTTCCGTATGTGACGGGAACAAGCGGCGGCGGAGCATTTATATTATTATTTCTGCTATTTTCCCTTTTAATTGGTTTTCCGCTTTTGCTGGCTGAGTTTGTGATCGGCCGCAGCACGGGGAAAGAGGCAATCTCGGCATATAAGGATATTGCTCCGGGAACTAAGTGGCACTGGATTGGCTACCTTGGCGTATTTACCTGTTTTCTGCTTTTATCGTTTTATAGTGTGATAGGCGGGTGGATTCTGAAGTACATTGTTTACGGGGTTACCGGTTCTATGAATGGAGCCGGCAATTACGAAGAGCTATTTGGCGCATCGGTGTCAGACTCTGTGTCTGTTGTAGCGGCACAAGGGATCTTCCTATTCATAACTGTTTTAGTGGTGGCTAAGGGCATCCAGAAGGGTATCGAGCAGGTCAGCAAAATTATGATGCCGGCTTTGTTCGTTTTATTTATTATCTTGATTGCACGATCTCTAACATTGGATAATGCCATGGAAGGCGTCTCATTCTTTTTAAAGCCTGATTTTTCAAATTTAACATCTGAAACTGTCCTTTATGCGATGGGTCAATCATTTTTCTCTCTAAGTGTCGGGGTATCGGTAATGGTAACGTACAGCTCTTATCTATCTAAAAATGAAAATCTGATGCAGCCGGCCTTTTCCGTTGTCGGAATGAATTTATTTATTTCAATTCTAGCCGGATTGGCTATTTTTCCTGCAGTTTTCTCACTGGGATTTGAGCCTGCTGCAGGTCCTGGTTTATTGTTCATTGTCCTGCCATCTGTTTTTGATCAGATTCTGTTTGGACGAGTTTTCTTGCTTCTATTCCTTGCACTGTTTTTATTTGCAACCTTAACTTCCGCTTTTTCAATGCTCGAGATTGTGGTGGCTGCTCTGACGAATAAGAAGGGCAGTGGAAGAAACCGTGCAGCATGGCTGACAGGATTGGCAATCTTTATCGTGGGAGTCCCATCGGCACTTTCCTTCAGCAGCCTATCAGATATTTCAATTTTCGGCAAAACGATTTTTGACAGCGCTGATTTTCTTGTCAGCAATGTATTAATGCCGGTAGGGGCGCTGTTCATTTCTATTTTTGTTTCATACAAAATGAAGGTGGACCTGCTGAGAAATGAATTAATTCAAGGTTCAAAATCGCTGAATGGGATCTTTTCCGTGTGGTATTTCCTTCTGCGTTATGTGGTGCCTTTGGTCATCATCATTGTATTCCTTGATTCACTGCAGATTATATAAGAGAAAAGGGATGGTGGTTCACCATCCCTTTTCTCTTTATATTTTAACTTAAATCCATCCGCGCTCATATTGCTTAGGCGGTTCAATTGCTGCCCCAAGTTCCTTTGCTGCCGTACGAGGCCAGTAAGGATCTCTCAGCAATTCCCTCGCAATGAATATTAAATCTGCCCGTCCGTTTTGCAGGATTTCTTCGGCCTGCAGGCCGGATGTAATCAGCCCGACCGCACCAGTCTGAATATTGGCACCTTCCTTAATGGTTTCAGAGAATTTGACCTGGTAGCCCGGGTAGCTATTTATTCTAGCCGGCACTACTGCTCCGGAACTTACGTCAATAAGATCCACTCCCTGCTCCTTCATCCATTTGCCCATTTCTGCATAATCCTCTGCAGTTAACCCTTCATCATGATAATCATGTGCTGATACTCTAACAAATAAAGGCCCATCCCAAACCGTTTTAACTGCTTCAATGACTTCACGGAGGAAACGGTATCGGTTTTCGGCTGATCCCCCATACTCATCACTTCGCTTATTGCTTAGCGGTGAAAGAAACTCATTAATCAGGTAGCCGTGTGCCGCATGGATTTCAATTACTTCAAAGCCGGCTTTTTTCGCTCTTTCAGCACCTCTTTTGAATGACTCTACAGTTTCGGACACCTCTTCTTTTGTCATTTCTTTAGGCGTTTTCATTTTTTCATTAAAAGCAATAGCCGATGGAGCGAGAATTTCCCCTTCGACAGTCGCTTTTCTGCCGGCATGTGCAAGCTGTATCCCGGCTGATGCCCCGTGTTCTTTCATTAGCCCGGTTAATTCTCTCAGGCCTGCGATATGGTCATCGTTCCATATTCCCAGATCCTGCGGAGAAATACGTCCCTGCGGAGTTACAGCAGTTGCCTCCAGGATGATTAATCCCACCTGGCCAACAGCCCGGCTCGTATAATGTGTCCGGTGCCAGTTTTCAACCATGCCGTCTTCATTATGGCTTGAGTACATGCACATCGGGGCCATAACAATTCTGTTCTTAAAGGTGATTCCTTTAATTGTTAAAGGGGAAAAAAGCTTTGTTTCCATAATCAATGCCTCCTTATTTCGCTATCCTAAATATTAAGTATATCAGGCGATTCGGCAAATGAAAAAGAACATGCACTTAGGAAGGTGTTTGCTCACTTCAGCGTTTATTCCTGAGTTCGCTTAATTTATATAATGTACCTCTCCAGACTATACCGCCCCTTACAAAGGTTAGAATGCTGGCACGGAGTATGGAATAAATAAACAGGAGAGCTGTAATTGGAAATACAACAAACAGAAGCGGAGAAAATTTGGACATTCTTTTTGTAATGATTGTATAAACAACTGCTAAAAAAGTGATGTTTGCAAGGCTTAAACTGAAAATAACTTTTTCGGCTGAAAAAATGGTGATAAAGGGAAGCACCTGAGAAATGAATGTGCCGGCAATGGCAAACAGAACCATGCTAACCCGGTAATGAAGGCCAGCAAATGTATTTTTCTCCATTCCTTTGAAGGCTTCTTTTAAGCTTTCATACCATTCAACTTCAATCAGGTCCATCGCCGTTGCAAATTTCTGTTTGAGACCATTTTGTTTTATTCTCATTCCCAGCATTAAATCATCATCTGGCCTCATTTTTATTGCTTTATGTGTTCCGATTGCTTCATAGGATTGCCTGGATACCATGTTAAATGCCCCAATGCCAATGCCGGTTTTGGAACGCTGATTGTTCGCCAGCCAGGGGCGTTTATAATAGGAAAAGCCGAAAAGAAAAAAAGCAATGAATGTATTGAGCCAGAAACTCCTTCCTGCCAAGCTCGGTGCCGCCGTTAAATGGTCAAGGTCATTCTTATTAAAATAATGAACCGCCTTGCTGAGGGCATCCTTTTTAAATAACACATCGGCATCTGTGAACAAGATTAATTCCCCTGATGACTCTAAATATCCCTTGTAAAGGGCATGATTTTTTCCAAGCCACCCACTGGGGAGCGTCTTGATATTGAGACACTTAACCCTTGAATCACGCTCCTGGAGGCGGTCCATGATCCTCCCCGTGCTGTCTGTTGAACGATCATTGACCAATATCCATTCAATGCGTTTGTAGCTTTGCTGCAGCTGGGTTTTTAAGCTCTCCTCAAGCCTGGCTTCTTCATTCCTTGCCGCTGTTATGACAGAAAGAAGAGGGCCTTCAGTCATCGTATCGCTATCTTCAAGGCGGTCCAGGCTTTTTAGTCCCAGAGCGGCATCAATTAGTACTGCAATCCATACAAGGAGACTTGCGCTTAATAGAATAATGAGCATTGCAGGTTCTCATCCTTTTTTCATAGTTTGCATTAAGAAGGCGTATTTACAGGGGAGATGCCCCGGCTAAATTTTCACTGTGCTGCTGAAGCTTTGGCCAAGCCGCCTGGATTGGGCTGTCGCTTCTTTAATGCATTCAATAAAGGCTTTCTGCACACCGTTCGCTTCAAGAACTTTTACACCTGCTTCGGTAGTGCCGCCGGGACTTGTTACTTCCTTCCTAAGCTGCTGAGGATCCTTGGCTGACCTGGCCAGCATTTCGGCTGCCCCTATGAGGGTCTGGATGATGAATTCTTTCGCCATCTCCTTTTCGAGCCCGATTTCTTCCGCGCTTTTTTCCATGGCTTCCGCAAGATAGTAAATATACGCCGGTCCGCTGCCTGACAGGCCTGTTACGGCATCCAGCTGACTTTCCTCTACAAACGCTGACTTTCCCACTGTATCAAAAATGCTTCTTACTGCTTCCATCTGTTCTTTGGTCACTCTTTCATTAGCCGATAACGCGCTGGCGGACTTTCCGACGGCTGCCGATGTATTCGGCATGGCTCTCACGACTGGCAGCTTTTTTCCGCCAAACGTTCAATGCTTTCGATTGAAACCCCAGCCAGAACGGAAATGATCAGCATATCTTCCTGTAAATAAGGTTTTATGAGAGTGATGGCATCCGCTGCATCTTTTGGCTTCATCGCTAAAATAACAGTTTCAGCACCACTGAACAGGTCGCTGAGATTATAAGTAGTCTGAACGCCATAGGCTTTTTGCATGGATTGCAGCTTTTCCCTGCTGCATTTGTTTGTGACCCAAATATTGCTGCCGGTAATGAGCCGGCTTTCAATCATTCCTGATATTAACGCTTCTGTCATTGATCCTGCCCCAACAATAGCTAACTTTTTCATTTGCTGTTATTCCTCCTTTATTGTTCATAATGCCGGCTGACTAAAATAAAAAAGCCTTTCCATCCAGTAAAGGACGAAAAGACTATGCTTCCGCGGTACCACCTTCATTGCCTTTTCCTTCTTGGTGCAGCATGCCTGCTGCATCCGCTGTCTTTGAAAAGGCATCTCGATCCCGATAACGCCGGGGGTGCGTTTAGGTTTTCCTAACAGCTCATAAGGCAGGTTCAATGGTCAAGTGGACTGTGAAGCCTTTCAGCCGCTGAGCTTCACTCTCTTTCGCCGTTTTCCATTTACTAATCTTATTCATCGCTATTTTTCTGCTGTCCATATTCCAGCTTTGGTCTGTGGAAATCAAATTTTAATTGTGATTATGCAAGAAGACACGCTTATTTGTCAAGCGGTATTTCCCAAAAAAATATTAATAATGCGCAAAAATTATGTGAAAATAATGACAATTAGCAAAAAGAACGGTACACTTATTTTTATATATGAAGATTTCTAAATTTTGTTATGGAATTTCAGTAATTTGTACGCATGGCAAATACTTATATTTTAAGGGTGAAACAGGGTGGTTATCTTAAGGGCATATGGACTGTATGACTTGGATGGCCAGCGGAAGTATATAAAAAAAACAGCTTTATTTTATTTAAATATAGTGATTTTAGGGGGATTGTTAAAATGGCAGATTGGAAGGATGGAATTGCAAAACTTGTTATCCCGACACCTTTTCCTGTCGGTGACGTTAATGTATATGCAGTAAAAGGGGAAAAGCTGACTCTTGTGGACGCCGGCCCTAAAACGGATGAAGCGTGGGAAGCTCTAAAATCCCAGCTTAAAGAGCTGAATTTAACTCCCGGTGATTTTGAACAGGTTGTCCTTACACATCATCATCCCGATCATGCCGGGCTGCTTGACTTTTTTCCAGACAGTCTCGATGTGTTCGGGCACCCGGTTAATCAAAGGTGGCTGTCCCGGACGGACCAGTTTCTAAAATTTCATGATGAATTTTACATAAAACTGTTTAACGAATTTGGGATTCCTGAAAGCTATTTTTCTTTTATAAACAAGATGAAAAAGACTCTGCGCTATTCCTGCAATCGTACCCTGACGGGCGAACTGAAGGAAGGCAGCCAGCCTGAAGGGATGGACGATTGGACGGTAGTGGAGACGCCTGGGCATGCACAGAGCCATATAGGTTTGTTCAGGGAGAAAGATGGTGTATTCCTTGGAGGAGACCATTTGCTTGCACACATTTCTCCCAATCCCATCCTGGAGCCGCCGCTTCCCGGCAATTCGGAACGGCCGAAGCCGCAGCTTCAGTATAACGAGTCGCTGAAAAAGCTGCGGCAGCTGCCAATATCCCTTTTTTACTCTGGACATGGAGAGGATATTACAAATGTGAATGAGTTAATAAACGAAAGGCTTGGCCGCCAGCATGAGCGGGCAATGAAAGTAAAGGCATGGCTTGAGTCTGAGTCACTCACTGTTTTTGAAGTGTGCCGCCGCCTTTTTCCGAAAGTTTATGAGAAGGAGCTTTCCCTGACGATTTCCGAAACGGTCGCGCAGCTTGACTATTTGCATTCAATAGGAGAGATTTATATAAATAAAGAGGAGGAAGCATTCTTGTATTCCGCATCAAAAGAGGTGGTTTGATTTGTCAGACAGTTTGAAAAATAAAAATGTGATTATCACAGGTGCATCTGGAGGGATTGGAGCCCAAATGGCTGTTCTTTGTGCTGAGAGGGGAGCAAACCTTGTCCTTCTTGCCCGCAGCCTTGACAAATTGCAGGAACTGCAGGCAGATTTGCAGAGGCGTTTTTCAGTGGATGTTTACATACGTAAACTCGATGTTTCGGACACTGACGAAGTCTCGGCTGTTTTTTCCGAAGTACTTGCGCGGTTTGATCGCATAGATGTTCTTGTTAATAATGCCGGGTTCGGAGTTTTCCGTGAGGCGCATGAAGCAAAAGTTGAAGAAATAAAGGAAATGTTTGATGTAAATGTAGTTGGTTTAATGGCTTGCACCAGCATGGTGCTGCCGGTGATGAGGAAACAGAGAAGCGGCCATATTATCAACATCGCCTCACAGGCGGGCAAAATTGCCACACCGAAATCCAGTATCTATTCTGCAACCAAGCATGCTGTTCTTGGCTATACGAACAGCCTTCGCATGGAGCTGGCTGACAGCAATGTCTTTGTGACTGCTGTTAATCCCGGACCGATTGAGACAAACTTCTTCAATATTGCCGATGAAAAAGGCACATATGTGAAAAATGTCAGCAAGTATATGCTTAAGCCCGAGTATGTGGCGCTTAAAGTAGTCAATGCCATGCTGATGCCAGTCAGGGAAATTAATCTCCCGCGGTGGATGAATGCGGGAAGTATTGTCTATACACTTTTTCCAGGACTGTTCGAAAAAATTGGAAAACGTGCATTCAATCAGAAATAAGAAAAGCGGAAGCGCCTTGCCCACCCCCGACAAGCACAAGACGAGCCCCCGGAAAGGCGTTCTTTGCCTTTTTGGGAGGATTGGCTTGTGACCTCGAGGGGGTAGGCGCTGGAGCTAGACAGTTATTGACGTTCAAAAATTTATACTGTCTTATCTTATAAGAAAGCAGCTGCAGCCAAATCCCTGCAGCTGCTTTTTTATTCTTTAAAAATAAGGTGAGCCCGTAATATACCCGTATACCACATCATTTACTATTTCATGCAGCTCGCTGTCTGCTTCTTTATTTTTCTCCTTTATGACTTTATTGAATATCTCTGCAAATTCCCTGCTTTCAAACGTAATGGAATGGCTGTCCTCGTTATATTGCTTTAAACAGTTTTGAACCATTTTATATATCAGTTTTTTGTTCATTATTTTTGCACCTCAAGCTGATTATACTGGTTTCTGGTCATATCGGCACCTGGCAAAAGAACCTGTTTTAAGAAAAATCGCGTAAAATTTCCATTGAAACCGAACGCATATTCGCTTAATATATTGGGTATACATATATATAGAACAAATGTTCTTGGTTATTTTTATTTGGATTCGGGCGCTGCCGACCTGCATAAGCCGGTGCGGCGCCTTGCGCTTTTCTGAAGGAGGATGTCGAAGTCATGGTTGATTACAGCACAATGCCGAATAATCAAATTTTGTGTGTTGATATGAAGAGCTTTTATGCAAGCTGTTCTGCTGTCATGCTTGGTCTGGATCCCCTTGACTGCTATCTTGTGATTGCGGGGAATGTGGAACGGAAGGGCAGCGTTGTTCTGGCTGCCTCTCCGCGAATGAAAAAAGAGTTTGGGATAAAGACAGGGGCCCGCCTTTTTGAGGTTCCTAATGACCCGCGCATTAGAATTGAGGAGCCGAAAATGGCGACTTATTTAAGAATCTCCACTGAAATCACCAGGGTGTTTAACCGTTATGTCCCCAAGGAAGCCATCCATACGTACAGTGTCGATGAAAGTTTTATAAAAGTAGACGGCGCAGTGCATCTCTGGGGTGATGCCCGGACAATTGCCTGGAAAATAAAAGATGATATTGAACGGGAATTTCAGCTCCCCTGTGCCATAGGAATAGGGCCTAATTTGCTTATGTCAAAGCTCTGCCTGGATCTTGAAGCGAAAAAAAAGGGAGTTGCTGAATGGACGTATGAAGATGTGAAAACAAAGCTGTGGAATGTATCCCCTTTAAGGGAAATGTGGGGCATCGGCCGCCGTGTTGAAAAGACATTGAATGGAATGGGGATTTTTACAGTAGGACAGCTTGCCCGCTATGATTTGGCTAAGCTTGAAAAAAAGTTTGGGATTATGGGCAATCAGCTCTATCACCATGCATGGGGTATTGATCTGTCGGAAATAGGGGCACCGATCATGGAAGGGCAGATCAGCTTCGGGAAAAGCCAGATTTTACTGAGGGATTACAAAGAGGAAAAGGAAATTAAGCATGTGGTCCTTGAGATGTGTGAGGAAGTGGCAAGAAGGGCCCGCAGCCACCGTAAAGCCGGCAGGACCATCAGCTTTGGCCTTGGCTACAGCCAGGATGAATTCGGAGGAGGCTTCTACCGCTCAAGGACAGTTGACCAGCCAACCAATATTACGATGGATCTTTACCGCGTCTGCCTCGAGCTTTTTGACGAGAATTATGAGGGCAAAACAGTGCGTCAGATTTCCATTTCCCTCGGCAATATTACGGATGACTGCGAAATGCAGCTGAATCTGTTCGATTTGGATGGCTGGAAAAAAAGGGAGCTCGGCTACACAGTGGACCGGATCCGCTCCAAGTTTGGAGGGGGAGCTCTGCTGAGAGCCGTCTCTTATACAAGCGCAGGAACCGCCAAGCACCGTGCGACATTGGTTGGCGGCCATAAAATGTAAAAGGGGGTCAGCTTATGATTCGCGATCGGGGCAGAATAAAATGGACTTCTATGATGCTGCCGGAACATGTAAAGCTCTTAAGAGACTGGGCAGAGGAAGATACGTACGAGCAAGAGCGGGAATTGGATGAGCAGAAATTTGAATATATGAATGAAATTCTTTCAGAGGCAATGGAATTTCAAAAAAGCGTTACACTTACTCATTACAGGGGCAGGAATTATGAACTCGTCATCGGGAGCATCCATTATTGGGATGAACTTGGCCAAAAGCTTCATATTGTTGATCGATTTGGGGAAATTCATCATATTTCCATTAACGCTATAGCGGATGCGCGGTTCACTTGATGAATAGAGATGTCTGAACTGGATGAATTTAAAACGGGTAGTTTTTGGACGCGGGAAGCATCTTAACAGCAGGGAGGTGTATGAAATATGCCTAGAGGAAAAGAACTGGAACAGCTGCCGATGGCTAATATCGCACCAGGGGCCGGAGAAGACAGTACGGACAGGGACCGGGAACTGCTTCAAGGGATTGTACAGGATGAAAGAGCAACACCCGCAGGAATAAAAAATGAAAAAAAACGGGGATAAGTCCCCGTTTTCCACCCTTATTGCTTGTCATCGAGAGCTTTCTCCGCACGGACACAGGATTGAAAAGTTCCTTTATGAGTGCCATCACAAAATGGGATTTTCGAGGATCTTCCGCAGCGGCAAAGGGAGAAGGTTTGTTTTGTTTCAAATTTATTGCCATCCATATCGATTAATTCTACATCACCTGTTACACGAAACGATCCATTATCCATTACTTTAATCTGCGCCTTTGACATATCCAATCATCCTTTCACAATTTTGGTGGCTGAATAAGCAACTGTCTCTTTCAGAAGCATGTTATTCCTATCTGTGTTAAAATACAGCATATGCAAAGGGGAGGTAGTTTTAAAACATGGAAATTGCATTAACTGAATTGGCGGCAGAAAAATTATCGGGACGCATTGCCGGCAAAGATGGATTTATAAGGCTTAAGTATGATATAGATGGCTGCGGCTGTGTTGTAAGCGGAGTGACGGCACTCTGGCTTGTTGACGAGCTTGATGATGATGACAGGGAAATCAAAACGAACACTGGCAGCATATATGTGGAAAAATCAAAGGAAGTATTTTTAGATGACGATTTGATAATAGACTTTTCAGAGAAGGCAAACTGCTTTCAGTTAAAAAGTCCGAATCAGTATTTAAACCCGAGAATGAGCTTTATTGATAAAACAAAATAAATGATGTAGCAGGCGGCCGCTATGGGATGGCGGTCTTTTTTAATTAGTACATAGGTAAAAATACCCTTCCAAAATTCTGGAAAATAAGGTTTTAATATATTAGTAAAAGGTTACAGGCTAAATAGAATAACGAAGATGTTTGTCATTATGGGTGAAGAGAGTGCTGATTGGGGGAGATTTGAATGAAGCAGAACTATCTGTTATTTTCGCTGCTGGCAGCTTTCCTGATGTTGTCAGGGTGCAGTACAGCAACAATGGGCCAGGCGATTGATGATGGAATTCCATTCAATGTAAAAGAAATCTTACATAAAGAAAAAGTAAAAGATGGAGTTATTCTCCTGTATTTAACGCAGCAGAATGATGGACACAATGAGGTCGAGGCCATGGCAGCCGCCTATTTGAAAGGCAGTGACAAAAAAGGCTGGAAAAATGAAGGCCATAACCATTGGGAACATTATGAGAATGAACATATGACCGTTTATACAGATACTTTTTATGATTATGATAAAGAAGGTAATTTAGAAAACAGATTGCCGGTAATTTTTGGTGAGATTCAAAGCGGGGATATTAAAAAAGTAGAAACAGCCGGCAAGGAAGAGAAATTTGAAGAAGCGGCAATTATTAAAAAAGAAAACAAACGCTATTATTTTAAAATGGGAGATTTTCATACTGCAAGAGGACTGTCTGAAGACGGCAAGGAAATCATAAAGAAAAAGAAAAATTAGAGGATCTTATATGAAACAGCTGGCTTACATTGAAGCCAGCTGTTTCTATTGTGATAAAGCATCTTTGCTGTTGACATACTGATCCAAAAACTCGTCGATGACTTTTTCATAGTCTTCTCTGTTTTCATTGAAGGATTGAGCATGGATCCCATTGACAGCAAGGTAAAATTGTTTAGGACCTTTTTTCTTCTCGTACAAAGCCTCGGACATGGTCGGCAAAATAAAATCGTCTTTTTCACTGTGAATGAACAGGATAGGTTTCTTTATATTTTCAATAACAGAAATAGGCGATACATCTGCAATGGAGTATTTCTCACGCATCCGCAGAAATAGATCAGCGACAGGCAAAAAGAGCTTTGGCGACAGCTTCATCTCTGCTTTTAAACGGTAAGCCAGCTGCTCTTTAAAGTCTGAAAAAGGGCAATCGGCGATGTAAAAGTCTGCACCGTCTTCGAGCATTCCCGCATAGAGGATCATTGTAGCAGCTCCCATGCTTTCGCCATGAATGCCAATCTGAATATTTGGCCCTTTTTCGGCTTTAAGCCAATCAACAATTGCTTTTAAATCAAACTTTTCATAATGCCCGTAACTTGTCGTTCTTCCTCCAGATTCTCCGTGGCGGCGATGATCATAGATAACCGCATTAAATCCCCGGTCCAAAAAGAGGTTCATATATTTAATCGAGTTCATTTTATTTTCCGTAACCCCGTGGGAAATAACAATATAGCGACTATTTTTATGTGGTTCGACAGCCACGGCTTTTAAGTTATAGCCAAATGGGGAGGGAATAAGCACGTCTCTCTTTGGCAGGCTTTCATACTTGATAAGATCAAGTCTGCCGGACTCCTTCTCCCTTTCTAAAATATAGCCATCTTCCTTCTTTTTCATAAACATAAGCCTATTTGTAAAATAGACGCCGAGTGATGAAAGAAAGAGAACGATGGAAAATAAATAACGTAAAAACCTTCTCAAACCCATCCCTCCATCTTTTTTTCTTTATTTTACCATTCTGGATAAAATTAAAACAGAGATGTGAGCCGGGACATGCTGAAATTTCATGAGGGGCTCTACGCATAAAAAAAAGCCGCTATGCAGCGGCTCATTGCTTTGCGTTTTGTCTTTTAGTTGGATGTATTGCTTTTTCCAATTCCTCGGCAGCAATCGTCTGGTTTACTGTATCGGAATTCGGCTTCCCCTTCTGGCTATATCCTTTATCGCGTTTTTGGCTCATCGGATTATCCCCCTTCTAATAGGCTGCAGCTGAATTGAATTCGTCAGCTGCTTTAGCAGTTGCTTCATCTAATAAGATGCTATAAGAAAGGGCGTATTATTCATCCTAAGAAGCAGCTATTGAACTGTTTGAGCGTTCAGCCTGAAATAGGTGCTTTCAATCGGCCTGGAAAGATGAGGCTGAACAATTTTTACCGCTTCCATTAATTGATCAAGGTTAACATTGGTTTCAATTCCCATACGCTCAAGCATATAAACAACATCTTCAGTTGCCGCATTGCCTGCAGCGCCAGGGGCAAATGGGCATCCGCCAAGTCCTCCGGCGGAAGTATCAAATCGGTCGACACCTGCCTGTAAGGCTGCAAAGATATTGGTAAGGGCCATTTTTCTTGTGTCATGGAAATGAGCAGTCAGCAGGGTATTTGGAAACTCTTCTTTTAAACGGGAAAAAAGTCCATACGATTCATGGGGAGCAGCCATCCCGATAGTATCTGCTACGCTTAATTCATCAGCCCCTGCGTCAACAAATTGACGGCATAGCCCAACTGTATCTTCAGGGTTGATTGCTCCTTCATAGGGGCAATGAAATGCCGTAGAGATGCAGGCGCGGACAAAGTAACCTTTCTCCTTCAGTTCTCCGATAATCGGCTTTAGTTCATCCATGCTTTCCTGAGTGGGTTTATTGATATTCTTGTTATTAAATGTATTGCTTACACCGACGAAAACGGCAACGGCCCGGCATTCAGTCATATATACCCTGTCAATGCCTTTGCGGTTTGGGGCCAGCACGATATCCCTTGTATTTGCATCAAGGCAATCTGCCGTAATTTCAGTCGGCATCCCCCATCTGCGGGACCCACTTCGGAGACACAAATGAAGTAAGCTCCAACTCTGTTAATCCTGCATTTTTTAAACTTTTAATAAAGTCTTTCTTGACTTCCGTGGGTACAAAGGACTTTTCATTTTGCAGTCCATCCCGCGGGCCCACTTCAATAATTGTTACTTTATTTGGAAATGCCAGCGTCATGTTTTCAGCTCCCGTTTCATATTTTAAATCGTGTATGGTAAGCGCTTTCTTAAAAATTGCTATATGCCTTAAATTTATTGTAGTAGGAAAGTATTTTTGATTGCAAGAATAATAAAAATTTTGACAAAATAAAAGGAATTTTGGGATCTTGGCACGAATATAAGCAGAGAGATGTTTTGAAAGGATGAGAGAGATGACACAAACAGAGGTCGTAATAGTCAGCGCTGTCCGGACAGCAATCGGCAGTTTTAATGGAAGCCTTAAAGGTGTATCAGCACCAGAACTTGGGGCGATTGCGATAAAAGGCGCTCTTGAAAAAGCAGGTGTAACACCGGATCAGATAGATGAAGTAATCCTGGGAAATGTCCTGCAGGCAGGTCTGGGCCAGAATCCGGCAAGGCAGGCAGCTCTTAAAGCGGGTCTTCCTGAAAGCGTTTCCGCAATGACGATTAATAAGGTCTGCGGTTCCGGGCTGAAGGCAGTTCATTTAGCTGCACAGGCCATTTTAGCAGGTGATGCTGAAGCGGTGATTGCTGGCGGCATGGAGAATATGAGTCAGGCTCCTTACATAATGAAAAATGCAAGAAATGGCTTTAAAATGGGAGATCAAAAGCTTATAGATTCGATGATATCAGACGGGCTCTGGTGTGCATTTAATGATTACCATATGGGAGTTACTGCTGAGAATCTCTGCTCGAAATACGAGCTGAGCCGGGAAGAACAGGACGAATTCGCCGCAGCCAGCCAGGAAAAGGCGGCAAAGGCAATTGAAGAAGGAAAATTCAAAGATGAAATCGTTCCTGTTGAAATTCCTCAGCGAAAAGGGAATCCGATTGTTTTTGATACAGACGAGTATCCGAAAAAAGGGACGACTGCTGAAAAGCTCGGAGGCTTGCGCCCGGCGTTTAAGAAGGACGGCAGCGTAACAGCCGGAAATGCTTCCGGGATTAATGACGGGGCTGCTGTATTGCTGGTTATGAGCAGAAAGAAAGCAGATGAACTGGGGCTTAAGGCCTTAGTGACGATTAAAGGAAATGCAAGTGCAGGTGTGGATCCAAGCATCATGGGCATTGGCCCTGTTGCAGCCGTAAAAAAAGCGCTTGAAAAGGCATCTGTTCCCATGGATGAATTGGAGCTTATTGAAGCAAACGAAGCATTTGCAGCCCAGTCGCTCGCAGTTGACAGGGAGCTTCGTTTTAACAAGGAGATTCTGAATGTAAATGGCGGAGCAATTGCACTGGGACATCCAATCGGCGCAAGCGGAGCAAGGATCCTGGTAACTCTTATTCATGAGATGCAAAAAAGACAGGCAAAGAAAGGCCTTGCGACTCTTTGCATTGGAGGAGGCCAAGGGGTAGCCACAGTGGTGGAGCTTGCATAGAAAACTTCAAAAAAGTTTAGCAAAAATAAGTATTTTAATGAAAGGAGCGATTGAAGTGAAGAAAATTTGTACTTCCTTCAGTGGAGCGGTTCAGGAAATTCACGATGGTGCTGTCCTAATGGTTGGCGGTTTCGGCCTTTGCGGAATTCCGGAAAACCTTATTTTGGCTTTAGTTGATAAAGGGGTCAAGGACCTTACAGTCATTTCGAACAATTGCGGTGTTGACGATTGGGGACTGGGACTGCTTTTAAAAAATAAACAGATTAAGAAAATGGTCGGATCTTATGTCGGCGAAAACAAAGAGTTTGAAAGACAGGTTCTCTCAGGGGAAATTGAAGTAGAGCTGCTTCCTCAAGGAACACTCGCGGAAAAAATCCGTGCAGGCGGTGCCGGCATTCCTGCTTTTTATACGCCGGCAGGAGTAGGTACACCGATTGCAGAGGGGAAAGAAACCAAGGTTTTTGACGGCAAGGAATATCTCCTCGAAGAGGCACTGAAAGCAGACTTCAGCCTTGTAAGAGCATGGAAGGGCGATAAAATGGGCAATCTTGTATATCACAAAACTGCCCGGAACTTCAATCCAATGATTGCAGCAGCAGGCAAAGTGACAATTGCAGAAGTGGAGACACTTTATGAAATTGGTGAATTGGATCCGAACTATATTCATACGCCGAGCATCTATGTTCAGTCGCTGGTTGAGGGAAAACAGGAAAAGCGCATTGAAAGACTGACTGTAAAGAAATAGATACTGACGGAAGGAGTGGGACTCATGAGTAACGATAAAGCAGCAGTCCGTGAGAAAATTGCCAGACGTGCTGAGAAAGAAATTGAAAATGGCTATTACGTGAATTTGGGAATCGGCATGCCGACATTGGTTGCAAACTATATTTCTGATAATAAAGAAGTAGTCCTTCAATCTGAAAATGGATTGCTGGGAATTGGACCATATCCTGCGGAAAGCGAAGTGGATCCGGATTTAATTAATGCAGGAAAAGAAACAGTTACCGCAATTTCGGGGTCCTCCTATTTTGATAGTGCTGAATCTTTTGCGATGATCAGGGGAGGCCATGTGAATATTGCAATTCTCGGCGGTATGGAGGTTTCTGAAAAAGGAGATCTGGCCAACTGGATGATTCCCGGGAAAATGATCAAGGGAATGGGCGGTGCAATGGATCTGGTTCATGGCGCCAATAAAATCATCGTGATCATGGACCACACCAATAAAAATGGTGATTCGAAAATCCTTAAAGAATGCAGCCTTCCTTTAACAGGAAAAAACGTCGTTGACCGCATTATCACTGAGCGGGCAGTCATCGATGTCACTGCTTCTGGTTTGAAGCTTGTTGAAGTCGCTAAAGGCTTCACAGTCGAGGACATAATCAATTCAACAGAACCTGAATTGCAAGTTGATGAAAACGTTATAACAGAAGCTTATTAATATCTTTTGAAAAGTACAGCTGCCTGCTGTGCTTTTCATTATTTTCAGCCAAAGGAAATGAGGGGAAGAAATGAGTTTTTCATTTAAAGGAATCGACCATATCCAGCTTGCTGCTCCACAAGGCTGCGAGGATGAAGCCAGGAGATTTTACGGTGAACAGCTTGGACTGAAGGAAATTCCCAAGCCTGAAAATCTTCAAAAGCGCGGCGGCTGCTGGTTTATATGCGGAGATCAGGAAATCCATATTGGGGTGCAGGAAAGCTTCTTTCCGGCAAAAAAAGCCCACCCTGGATTTATTGTGGAAAACCTCGAAGACTTGAGAAGCAGTCTTCAAAAGCAGAAAATAGCTATAAAGGAAGAACCGCCTATAGAAGGAAGAAACCGATTTTTTGTTGATGATCCATTCGGAAATAGAATTGAGTTTCTGGAGTTTTTGCCATAATAGCGATTCAGCCTATTCCTTCAAGAATAATAAAATATGTTATAATAAATGGCAAACTTAGTTGATGAGGGGTTTATATGAAAAAGAAGAAACACCATTCCCAGCCTAAAAAAGACGATAAGCCAGTCACACTCGGCGACATGCTAAATCAGGACTTAATGGAGCAATTAAAAGGGAAAAAGCAGGAATTAAAAGCTGCTGAAGATAAACAGAAGGAAGAAGATGAGCGCAGAAAAAGAGAAGAAAGAAGACTGCGCGAAAAAAATAAAAGTTTTGAAGAACTGCTAGGAGAAAGCGATCTTAACTGGAAAGAGTTCAAATAAAAAATAAACAAGTTTCATTTAAAATAACCGAGGGCAATGATTAATAAAAAATGATGGGAGTCGTTCCATGTTTTCTTTATTAAATTTTATTTTTGCCCTCGGTTTTTCATTTGTGCACTTCTTATCAAGGTACATGAAATTCTTAACCTATATCCCAAGAAGCAGGCTTTTATCAGCAGCCAGCGGAATTTCAGTGGCTTATATATTTGTCCATGTCCTGCCTGAGCTTAAAGAGCATCAAGAAAGTATAGAAGGTATGGAAAGTTCAGAGCTTTTCAAATACCTGGATAGCCATGTATACATATTTGCAATGTTGGGTCTTTGCGCTTTTTACGGGATTGAGAAAGCAGTGAAATATTCTCAAAAAAGTAAAGAAAAGCGGAACACAGCAAAACTTTTTTGGCTTCATATGTCCAGCTTCTTTATTTACAATATGCTGATTGGCTATTTGCTTGTACATGGAGAGTTTGACAGTTTAAAAGAATGGCTAATATACTTTTTTGCTCTATCAGTCCATTTCATTTCTAATGATCATGGCTTGAGACAATCACATAAAAGAATATACGATAAATATGGACACTGGGTACTGACATTTTCCATATTAATAGGATGGGCAGTTGGAGTCATTACTGAAGTAAGTGAGATGGTGATTGCTTTTTTATTTGCGACTCTAGCAGGAGGCGTGATATTAAATGTGCTTAAGGAGGAACTGCCGGAGAATAGAGAAAGTAACTTTGCTGCTTTTATTGGCGGAGTGGCAGGGTATACGATAATCTTAATAATGATTTAAGGGCTGAACTTTCATCAGCCCTCATCGGTTAAATTATCGATGCTGCTCATATTTGTTTAGCTTGGCAATGGATTGAATAATAGCCAATTCATCCTTATTCAGGGGATTAGCTCTTGCTGCTCTTGCATTTGCCCTAACTTGCTCTGACGTGCTGGCACCTGCCATCACGGAAGCGACAGCGGGATCCGCAAGATTATACTGAAATGCTATCTCAGTCATGGAGCGCTCATCCGAAATTTTTTTCCTAATGCTGGTAAGTGCTTCTGCCAATTCAGCATAGCTGTAATCCAAATAGCCTTTCTCTTTAACTGACTCCGTAGCCTTATCCAGCATTTTGTCGCTGAGCAATCCTTTAGCGAGCGGACCTCGTGTAACCGCGCTGATGCCTTTTTGATTTAGAAGCGGCAAAGCTTCTTCTTCAGGACGCCGATCTAAAATGCTGTATTGCATCATGACAGAAACGATGGAGGATCTTGAAACATATTCACGGATCACATTGGGACGGATGGAGGATATGCCATACTGCAGGATGTATCCTTCTTCCTTCAGTTCCTCAAATGCTTCAATGGTTTCATCAATAGAATCTTCCATCGTGCCGCCATGAAGCTGATATAAATCAATATAGTCTGTGTCCAGCCTTTTCAAACTGTCCTTTACAGCTTCTTTGATGTGGCTTTTTGAGGGATCCCAGCTCCAGCCATCTTTATTTTTATTCCAGCGGTTGCCGGCTTTGGTAGCAATGATCACCTGTTCGCGGACACTCTTTAAGGATTGTCCGACAAGCTTTTCATTTTCGCCAAAGTCATATAAATCAGCTGTGTCAAAATAATTGATTCCTTCTTCAAGGGCAGCTTCAATAATCTCCTGAGCCTGGGAAGGGTTGGTGCCAATTGACATGCAGCCCAGCCCGAGCTCGCTTACGTACAAGTCTGAGTTTCCAAGTCTTCTCTTTTTCAAGTACCCACCTCATTTGAGTGTTTTATATAATTGTACATAAATAAATGAGGCATACTCAAATTTAGAGGCTTATCATTTTATATTGTTCTGAGATTCAACCCAGTCTTTTACAAGAACATACTGCCTGCTGTATTGTTTTAGTTTCTCCCGGACTTCCCAGGCTTTGCCGGTCAGAATAATTCCCCTATTGTGGACATACACCTTCATGCCATACTCCCCCTCATCAAGTATGATAAAATGTATGAGCAATCATTATCGGAATAGAACAGGAGTGACTGAAAACAATGAGCCGCCTAGAAGAAAAAACGATTAATACGGAAAAAATCTTCACTGGTAAAGTCATTAGTCTGCAAGTGGAAGATGTTGAGCTGCCGAATGGCAAAACATCGAAGCGGGAAATTATCAAACATCCCGGGGCAGTAGCTGTATTGGCAGTAACAGAAGATAATAAAATAGTGATGGTCGAACAATATAGGAAAGCGCTGGATAAGATTATTGCTGAAATCCCTGCCGGAAAGCTTGAAACAGGAGAAGAACCCAGAGTTTGTGCAGAAAGGGAACTGGAAGAAGAAACGGGGTACGGCTGCACGGAAATGGAATGGCTGATCTCATTCTACACTTCTCCTGGATTTGCCGATGAGCTGGTACATTTATATATAGCAAAGGGACTTATGAAAATAGAAAATGCCGCTTCGCCTGATGAAGATGAATTTGTGAATCTTATGGAAGTAACGCTTGATGAAGCAATATCCCTGCTGAAGCAGCAAAGAATTTATGATGCGAAAACAGCTTATGCTATCCAATATCTGCAGCTGCAAGAGGCGCTGAAAAAATAGCATGAAGCGCTTTTTTGCTGATCTCCATATCCATATTGGACGTACGTTTACGGGAAAGCCTGTTAAAATAACAGGCGCTAAATCCCTAACCTTCACAAATATCATCAGGCATGCCCGAAATGAAAAAGGGCTTGATATCATCGGAATTATTGATTGTCATTCTCCTGAAGTCATACTTGAAATCGAGGATTTGTCCCAAAAAGGCCTTATAACTGAGCATAGGTACGGGGGACTTCAATATGGAGATTTAACGATTATACCCGGGTCAGAACTTGAAATATATGATGAATCCTGTAAAGGCCCAATTCATGTTCTTTGCTTCTTTCCGACACTTTCAGCCATGAAGGTTTTCTCAGCCTGGCTATCGGGACATTTAAAGAACATAACGTTAAGCTCACAGAGAATTTATGCCTCAGGCAGAATGCTTCAGGAAAAAGTGAAGGAACTGGATGGGCTTTTTATTCCTGCCCATGTTTTTACCCCATTTAAAAGTTTATTCGGGAAAGGGGTAGAGCGGTCGCTGTCAGAGGTGTTTGATCCTGGCTTAATTGATGCAATAGAGCTGGGGCTCAGTGCAGATACTGGGATGGCTGACCAAATAGCTGAACTTCACAGATATACCTTTTTAACAAACTCAGATGCCCATTCACTAAAAAAGATCGCGAGAGAATATCAAATCCTTGAAATGGAGTCACCAGCATTTGCTGACCTGAAAAAGGCTTTGACTGGAAAAGAAAAAGGCAAAGTGAAAACCAATTTCGGGCTTGATCCGATGCTTGGAAAATACCATCAGACTGTTTGCACTGAATGTTTTGGCCACTTCGATGAAGCAAATGGTAAATGCAGAAATTGCGGTCACCACAAATTTATCAAAGGCGTGGCTGACAGGATCTCTGAACTAAAATCATCTGGAGAATTGCTTGTTGAACGGCCTCCTTATATTCATCAGGTACCGCTTGAATTCATTCCAGGGTTAGGCCCGAAAATGCTGGAGAAGATGCTGAATCATTTCGGCACTGAAATGGCCATTCTTCATGATGTTCCTTTATCAGAAATAAGCAAAGTAATACCTGAGAAAACAGCCAGGCTTATTGGGAAGGCGCGTGAAGGAACATTAAACTTAAAGGCAGGGGGCGGGGGAAAGTACGGCAAAATTATGGATTCCTAAAAAACATAGAGCTCATCAGGCTCTATGTTTTTTAGGTGCTTTAGCATAAATGCATGTATCCCTAAGCTCTGTTCCATCTGCGCTTAGACTGTCATTAATAAGTATTCCTTCAAGTGTGAACCCCAGCCTTTCGGGAATCCTTCTGCTATTTATGTTTCTCGGATCACATCTAATTTCCACTCTATTCGCTTGGAAATGCTCAAAGGCAAATTTCGTCAAACCTTCAGCAGCTTCAGTAATATATCCTTTTTTCTGAAACCTCGAATCTCCCCAATAGCCAATTTCGAATTTACGGACATCCCAATCTATACGATGCAGGCCAGTAGAGCCAATAAACGCATCGTCTTCTTTCCTATATATATGGATACGGAAATCTTCCCTAAGTATAAACTTGGCATAAGATTTGCGGATGCCAGCTTCAGTTTCATCCACTGATTGTTCATTCTGTGCAAAAGGAAGCCATTTTTTAAGTTCATCAGCTGAAGCTGATACGGCCTCATGCACTGTTTTTCCATCTCCGGGCAAGGCAGGTCTCAAATAAAGTCTTTCGGTTTCAATTCTCTCTGGAAACTCATTTAAAATCGGATCCATTTTCTTATTCCCTCCTGTGACAATTTAAATAATTTTGAAAATTATAGCGGAAATAACTGGAATATTCAAGACTTTTTTTCATTGGGGAATTATCCAATTCATTGTCATACAAATCTGGGACAGGCATACAATTTAATATCCAATCTGTTTGTTTTAGGAGGAAGAGCAATGAAGAAAAAAATGTACCAGAACGCTGCAGCAGCCCACTTTCGCGAACATTCCTCAATCTATTTATTTATTATTGTGCTATTCCTGATGGGTGTCATTTTTGGGGCTATCGTTGTAAATAGCTTAAGCTTTACACAAAAAGAAGATTTATTTTATTATCTGTCGCAGTTTTTTGGCCAAGTATCAGATGGACATGTTGCAGCAGCAGATGAATTATTCAAACAGAGCTTTTTTCATAATACAAAATTTATAGGACTGATGTGGATTTTGGGAATCTCCATAATTGGACTGCCTGTTATTCTAATACTTCTATTTATGAAAGGGATGGTGGTTGGCTTTACTGTTGGTTTTCTCGTTAACCAAATGGGGTTGGAAGGATTTTTGCTTTCCTTCGTATCTGTCCTTCCCCAGAATCTGATCATCATACCTATATTTATTCTCGCTGCAACTCTGGCTGTTTCTTTCTCTTTAAAAATGATAAGAAGACAATTTATGAAAAAAGCAGGTCAGCCCATGATGCCTCTTTTTGGAAGATATATGATTGCTTTTGCTGTAGCCATTCTGTTTTTAATTGCTGCAGCAGGAGTGGAGGCGTTTATCTCGCCTGTCTTAATGAAGTCTGTTGTCAACTCAATCCAATCCTAAATATATGAATTATTGCGAAAGGCAGAGCGGGCGGCTCTGCCTTTTGTTTGTACAGGAAAAGGGGTAGAAACAAAAAGATAGGGTACATATAAAGAGGTATAAGAATCTTTTGAAGTATATTATAATAATTATTATATAAAATTAATTTTTATCTGTTATTTATAATTATTTTATTTTGAATGTGATCTTATTTCTGTTATAATGAGAATGTTAGTGGCGAGGGAGGGACTTTCGGTATGGAAAGCAGAATTGAAAGAATAAAAAAACAGTTGCATTCATCCAGCTACAAACTAACACCACAGCGAGAGGCAACAGTTCGCGTCCTGTTAGAACACGAAGAGGATCATTTAAGTGCGGAAGATGTCTACCTCCTAGTAAAAGAGAAATCGCCTGAGATAGGCTTGGCAACTGTATATAGAACACTTGAATTGCTGACTGAACTAAAAATTGTCGATAAAATTAACTTTGGTGATGGAGTTTCCCGTTATGACCTGCGTCAGGAAGGGGCAGCCCATTTCCACCACCATTTAGTCTGTATTGAGTGCGGAGCTGTTGATGAAATTCAGGAAGATTTGCTTGAAGACGTAGAGGAAGTGGTTGAACGCCGCTGGAACTTTAAAATAAAGGATCACCGCCTTACGTTTCATGGCATCTGCTACCGCTGCCAGGATAAACAGACAGACAACGAAGCAGAAGGAAACTAATACTTATTGACAAAGCTTATTCTAACATTAGAATGGGCTTTTTATTTTGATTTAATTTTATATAGTTTGCTTTTTTCAGCGGAAAAACAATAATCTAGAATAGCCTGGCTATAAAGGAATGTGCCCTGAAGAAACGCCTATTATGCAGATTCAGGTATAATTCTTGTCCAAAATGGCATACCTTTTAATAATAGTAAGCTTCTAAATCTTTCTTTTTATTAAAAGTTATGGAGGACCAAACAATGAAATCCTGGCTGAGTATGGCTTTTCAGACCATTAAAGTATTTGTCATTTTTACTGGATGCACAATCCTTTTTTATTATGGTATTATGTGGTTAAACGAAGAATACCAGGATTATCACCGCTATGACGAACCACAGGGAGCGGCTGTTAAGGTGTCGGCGAGCGGAACGGATGAAGATGCGAGCTGGCTGGACCGGTTAATTCTTTTCTACTTAAATGGGGAGTAATGCAATCATATGGATGATCAATTAAGAGACTTTATTCATTATTTACTTGTAGAAAAAGGCCTCGCCAAAAATACAATTGTATCTTATGAAAGAGATTTGAAAAGTTATCTGAAATATCTCAAGTCTGAAGAGAAGATTTCAAGCCTTGAGAGTGTGCAGCGTATGCAGATTGTCCAATTTCTCGGTTTTTTAAAAAAACAGGGCAAATCCTCAAAAACTTTGGCCCGGCATATAGCCTCTTTAAGGGCCTTTCACCAATTTCTGCTCCGCGAAAAAGCAGTTGGCCATGACCCTTCTGTTCATATAGAAACACCGCAAATGGAACGTTCGCTTCCAAAAGTATTAAACATGCAGGAAGTGGAAACTTTATTGGATTTACCAGAGATAAAGGATCACTTTGGTTTGCGCGATAAAGCCATGCTTGAACTTTTATATGCTACAGGTATTCGCGTGAGTGAGCTGATAGGCCTGAACATAGGTGATGTGCATTTAACGATGGGCTTTGTAAGATGTTTAGGCAAAGGAAACAAGGAACGGATTGTGCCTATCGGCAAAACAGCCTCCGAAGCGCTTGAAATGTATTTAAATGAAGGAAGAGGAAAGTTTGCTTCAAAAAAGCATAAAGATGAAGCGTTATTTTTAAATCATCACGGCAAACGTCTTTCAAGACAGGGATTTTGGAAAATATTGAAGCGGCTGGCTCAGGAGGCAGGGATCGAGAAGGAACTTACTCCACATACGCTGAGACATTCATTTGCTACTCATCTCCTTGAAAATGGTGCTGATTTACGAGCAGTCCAGGAAATGCTTGGACATGCCGATATTTCAACCACGCAAATTTATACGCATGTAACCAAAACTCGTCTTAAAGATGTGTACAGCCAATATCATCCGCGTGCTTAAAGCATTAATTGTATAAGTAAATATAAATGTCATAAAGCTGCCATGAAAAATAGGCAGCTTTTTCTTGTCTTTTTACCTGTTTATTATGTAAAATATAGATGTCAGACTTCTGACGAATGAAAAGGCTATCTATATATTTATTTAAATGAAAGAATTTCTCTTTTTTACTGTTCAGCTCCTTCGCCTGCCTCCTTGAGGTGCATGGGCTGGGCAAGTCGTTCCGCTTTTCTTTCAGCAAGAGAATCAGTGTTAAATAAACCTAAAAAGGGTACTATACGAATATGATTTTTGTAACCGTATTCAAATAATTAGGAGGTTATCATATGTCTGCATATACATATAAGCGTGTTTTTTTAATCGTCATGGACTCAGTGGGAATTGGAGAAGCGCCAGATGCCGATAAGTTCGGTGATAAAGGTGCTGATACGCTCGGCCATATCGCAGAAAAAATGAATGGCCTGAAGATGCCGAATATGGGCAAACTTGGGCTTAGTAATATCAGTGAAATCAAAGGAATCGAAAAAGCAGAGAAGCCAATGGCATTTTACACAAAAATGCAGGAAGCTTCTAACGGAAAAGACACAATGACTGGACATTGGGAGATCATGGGCTTGAATATCCAGACTCCCTTTCGGGTATTTTCAGACGGGTTCCCGCCGGAATTGATTTCTGAACTTGAAGCCCGTACGGGGAGAAAAATAATCGGTAATAAACCGGCGAGCGGAACGGAAATTCTAGTTGAACTCGGGGAAGAGCATATGAAAACCGGCGCTTTGATTGTTTATACATCAGCAGATTCCGTACTGCAAATCGCGGCGCATGAAGATATAATACCAATCGAAGAACAGTATAAAATCTGTAAGATTGCACGCGAGCTGACGCTGGATGAAAAATATATGGTCGGCAGAGTGATTGCCAGACCATTCCTTGGAGAGCCGGGAAATTTCCAAAGAACATCCAATAGACATGATTATGCGTTAAAGCCATTTGACCGTACAGTAATGAACGAAATGGCTGACAGCGGCCTCGATGTATTGGCAATCGGCAAAATCTCCGACATTTTTGATGGTGAAGGGGTGACTGAAGCCATTCGCACAACTTCAAATATGGATGGAATGGATAAGCTGATTGAAACATTTGAAAAAGAGTTTACGGGCCTGAGCTTTTTGAATCTTGTTGACTTTGATGCATTGTTTGGGCATAGACGCGATCCAGAAGGCTATGGAAAAGCACTTGAAGAATTTGATGAGCGCCTGCCTGAAGTATTTGAAAAAATGCAGAACGGCGACCTATTAATGATTACTGCCGACCATGGGAATGACCCTGTACATCATGGTACAGATCATACACGTGAATATGTTCCTCTTCTTGTTTACTCAAAAGACATGAAGGAAGGGCAAGAGCTTCCAATTAGCGAAACTTTTGCAGATATTGGAGCAACGATCGCTGATAACTTTAATGTAAAGATGCCGGCTTTTGGCAAAAGCTTTTTAAATCAATTGAAATAACGCAATATAAAAACAGATGAGGAGAATGACGATGAATTATAGCAAAATTCAAAATGCGGCTGAGTTTCTTAAAAATAAATATACTGGGCAGCCAAAGATTGGGCTGATATTAGGGTCAGGACTCGGAGTACTGGCAGACGAAATTGAAGAACCGGTTAAAATCCCATATAACGAAATCCCTGATTTTCCTGTATCAACGGTAGAGGGCCATGCTGGACAGCTGGTTTTCGGACGTTTGAACGGCATTGAAGTGGTTGCTATGCAAGGCCGTTTTCATTATTACGAAGGATACTCATTTGATAAGGTAACTTTTCCTGTAAGAGTTATGAATGAAATGGGTGTTGAGAAGCTGATTGTTACAAATGCAGCAGGCGGAGTGAATGAAACCTATTCACCTGGAGATCTCATGCTTATTTCAGACCATATCAACAATATGGGCAGCAATCCGCTTATTGGTCCTAATGATTCCCGCATGGGTCCGCGTTTTCCGGATATGTCAGAAGCATATTCCAAAGAATTAAGAAAACTTGCAAAAGGAATTGCCGATAAGCTAAACCTGAAGATTCAGGAAGGAGTTTATGTCGGCAATACGGGGCCGACTTATGAAACTCCTGCAGAAATTCACATGCTGAGAACAATTGGCGGAGATGCAGTCGGCATGTCAACTGTTCCAGAAGTCATTGTGGCACAGCATTCAGGAATGAATGTGCTTGGAATCTCCTGTATTTCAAATATGGCTGCAGGTATCCTGGATCAGCCGCTAAACCACGAAGAAGTAATCGAAACAACTGAGAAAGTCAAAGCCGATTTCCTTCGTTATGTGAAAGCAATCGTTAAGGAACTTGGTGTATAAGATTTCTTAAGGCATGTTGATTCTGGAGGCTATGCGGCTAACTTAGTTTAATTACTGAGTTGATTGGAGCGGAGGGCACTTGACTCCTGCGGGTGGAGGCTCTCGTTCCTCCCCGCGGAAAGCAAGTGTCCGTAGCGGAAATCAACGGGCTGACTTATTGATCAAAAACAACAATCGATTAGATTAGAGCCATAAGAAAAGAATAAATGAAAGCAGTGGTGTTTGATTATGAGAATGGTGGATCTTATTGAAAAGAAAAGGGATGGACTTGAGTTAACAACTGAAGAAATTCAGTTTGTCATTAAAGGATATACAGACGGTTCAATCCCGGATTATCAGGTAAGTGCTTTAACAATGGCTATCTTTTTCCAGGGAATGACAGAGAACGAAAGAGCCGACTTGACTATGGCGATGGTAGAATCCGGTGATCAAATCGACTTATCAAAAATAGAAGGCATTAAAGTAGATAAACATTCAACTGGCGGTGTTGGCGATACAACAACACTGGTCCTGGGACCGCTTGTAGCGGCAGTGGGTGTTCCGGTTGCGAAGATGTCAGGGAGGGGACTCGGACATACAGGCGGAACCATCGACAAACTTGAGTCGGTAGAAGGTTTCCATGTAGAAATTGAAAATGATGAATTCATTAAGCTTGTTAATCAAAATAAGATTGCAGTAATTGGACAGAGCGGCAACTTAACACCAGCTGATAAAAAGTTGTATGCACTTCGCGATGTTACAGCTACAGTTGACAGCATTCCTCTAATTGCAAGTTCGATAATGAGCAAAAAAATCGCTGCAGGTGCTGACGCCATTGTCCTTGATGTTAAAACAGGCGCTGGCGCATTCATGAAGACGCTTGACGATTCCCGTGAATTAGCGAAAGCGATGGTTCGAATCGGAAATAATGTTGGCAGAAACACAATGGCAGTTATATCGGATATGAGCCAGCCGCTGGGTTATGCAATTGGAAATGCCCTTGAAGTAAAAGAAGCGATCGATACATTAAAAGGCGAAGGTCCTGAAGATCTGACAGAACTTTGCCTGACCTTGGGCAGCCATATGGTTTTCTTGGCGAAAAAAGCGGATTCATTGAAGGAAGCGCGTGAAAAGCTTGAGAATGTTATTAAAGATGGTTCCGCTTTAGAAACATTCAAAGTATTCTTAAGCTCTCAGGGCGGAGATGCTTCAGTTGTTGATGATCCGCAAAAATTGCCTCAGGCAAAATATACATTTGAATTAGAAGCTAAGCAGGATGGCTATGTATCTGAGATTATAGCAGATGAAATTGGAACAGCAGCCATGCTTTTGGGAGCAGGAAGAGCAACCAAGGAATCCGAAATCGATCTTGCTGTCGGCCTTATGTTAAGAAAGAAAATCGGGGACCAGGTACAAAAGGGTGAATCTCTTGTAACCATCTACAGCAACTTTGAAAATGTAGAAGAAGTAAGAAATATGCTTTATGAAAACATTACTATGTCGACTGAAAAAGTACCGGCTCCAATATTGATTCATGAGGAAATAACTGAATAATATAGCAGCAAAAAGCCGCCAGGACTTTATGTCTGGCGGCTTTTTGCTGTGGTGCTGTCTTCTCTTATTATTTTTAATCTGCCTTAACTGTATAAATTTTCTTTGAATGGAAAAAATGGAGGCTATAAAGAATGGAGGTATTGTGTGATGAAACGACTCGTCTCATTAATGTTAATAACATTATTAATGGCAACAATCTTTGTTCCTTCAGGATTTGCAAGAGAAAGCAGTGCAGATTTAGCGGATAATGTGAAATCCGCAATTCTTATCGAACGTGATACCGGTTCGATATTGTATGAAAAAAATAGCAGTGAACAGCTTCCGCCTGCGAGTATGACTAAAGTAATGACAATGCTTTTAATCATGGAAGCTATAGATGAAGGAAAGCTGTCATGGGATGAGAAAATCCGGACAAGTGAGTATGCAGCATCCATGGGCGGTTCGCAAATCTTCCTCGAGCCAGGTGAAGAAATGACCACAAAGCAAATGCTGCAGGGAATCGCAATTGGTTCCGGAAACGATGCGTCCGTTGCAATGGCTGAGAGAATTGCCGGTTCAGAAGAAGCTTTTGTTGAAATGATGAATAAAAAGGCAAAGGAATTAGGTCTTAAGAATACTAATTTCCAAAACCCCACAGGCCTTTCAGCTAAGGAACATTACAGTACTGCACATGATATGGCAATTATGGCGAAAGAGCTTCTTAAATATGAAAAAATAACTGCGTTTACAGGCACATATGAAGCTTATCTTCGTGAGGACACAGATAAAAAATTCTGGCTTGTCAATACAAACCGCCTTGTGCGTTTTTATCCAGGAGTTGATGGACTTAAAACAGGTTTTACTTCTGAAGCAAAATACTGTCTGACAGCAACAGCGGAGAAAGATGGCATGCGGGTGATAGCAGTTGTATTTGGCGCACCGACTTCGAAAGAACGCAATGCCCAGGTGACTAAAATGCTCGACTATGCATTCAGCCAATATAAGACACACCCAATGTATGAAAGAAATCACGTACTTGGCAAAATTGCAGTAAGTAAAGGGGAGAAGAAAATGGTTGAAGCCCTGACAAGCGAACCGATTTCCCTATTAACTAAAAAAGGTGAAAGCATTGAGGAAATTGAACAAAAAGTCACTTTAAATAATAATATTCAGGCACCTGTCCAAAAGGGCGATCAAATCGGAACATTAACCTTGAAAAAGGATGGAAAAGTTTTAGTTGAAAGCCCTCTGGTTGCTAAAGAAGATAGTAAGGAAGCATCATGGTGGACCTTGTTTAAGAGATCAATGGGATTATTTTCAAAAGCAGAATAAATACCATTCCATTTTTGTCGAAAAGAATATTAATGTTAATTATTTTTAGCGAAAATGCACTAGTTTTGTCTCCAGGAAGGAAATGAAACATCGGGCATCGAAATTGACTCACTATAAGGGCGGATACCGGAATTTTTTGAGGTTCCGGCTTATCCTATCCGCAGGAAAAGCATGAAGCATTAGCGGCTTTTTCAGTTCCGGATACCAGATAAGGAGGCTAAGGTAGTGAGTCTTAACATTAATTTGGAAGTGAAGAATGATGTCTTATGTATTCGTTTAAGCGGGGAGCTCGACCATCATTCTGCAGATGAGCTGCGTGAACAGGCAGCAAGGGCGATTGAAGATCATGGTATCAATCATATTATTTTGAACCTTGAGCAGCTTTCGTTTATGGATAGTTCAGGGTTGGGAGTTATTTTGGGCAGGTACAAACAAATCAAACAAAAGCATGGTGAAATGGTTGTTTGTGCGATTTCTCCAGCAGTGCAGAGACTATTTGATATGTCGGGTTTATTTAAGATTATCCGTTTAGAAACGACAGAAGAAAACGCACTGCAAAGATTGGGGGTTGCCTAGAATTATGAAAAATGTGATGAACCTCGAATTTAGCGCACTTAGCCAAAATGAATCATTCGCTCGTGTTACTGTTGCTGCCTTTATTGCCCAGCTTGATCCAACGATGGATGAACTGACAGAAATTAAAACTGTCGTTTCCGAAGCTGTAACCAACTCCATTATTCACGGCTATGAAAATGATCCTAATGGGATTGTCTATATTTCTGTCCTGATTGAAGATGGATTTATTGATTTGACCGTTAAGGATAAAGGCCATGGAATTATGGATGTGGAGGAGGCCAGACAGCCGTTATTTACAACAAAACCTGAACTGGAAAGATCAGGGATGGGCTTTACCATCATGGAAAATTTCATGGATGAAATCGAAATCAAATCGCAGCCGGGAATAGGCACAGAGATCCGATTAAGGAAGCATTTATCAAATAGTAAAATGCTATGCAATTAAGGGAGTCTTGCTATGGATGTGGAGGTTAAAGCAGAGAAGGGCCAAACCTATTTAAAGGACAATGAAGTCAAGGAGCTTATAAAGCAAAGCCAAAGCGGGGATCAGGGTGCAAGAGACAAAATTGTTCAAAAAAATATGCGTCTTGTCTGGTCTGTCGTCCAAAGATTCTTGAATAGAGGATATGAACCGGATGACCTCTTCCAAATTGGCTGTATCGGCTTGTTGAAATCTGTTGATAAATTTGATCTCAGTTATGATGTAAAGTTTTCAACCTATGCGGTTCCAATGATTATTGGAGAGATCCAAAGATTCATACGGGATGATGGAACGGTTAAGGTAAGCCGTTCATTGAAGGAAATGGGCAATAAAATCAGGAAGGCCAAAGATGAGCTATCAAAAACGCTTGGCCGCATCCCAACAGTTACAGAGCTTTCCGAGTTTCTGGAAATTTCTCCGGAAGATATTATCCTCGCCCAGGAAGCAAGCCGGATTCCTTCATCAATACATGAAACAGTGTATGAAAATGACGGGGATCCCATAACGCTGCTCGATCAGATAGATGATGGGAATGAAGGAAAATGGTTTGATAAGATAGCTCTAAAAGAAGCGATCCGCGAATTGGATGAGCGGGAAAGACTGATAGTCTATTTGCGCTACTATAAAGATCAGACCCAATCCGAAGTGGCAGCAAGGCTTGGTATTTCCCAGGTCCAGGTATCGCGTCTTGAAAAAAAGATACTCCAGCAAATGAAAGACCGAATGGATATTTAAATCCATCCGGTCTTTCTTTTTTTATTTTCAAAATAAATTGCATAAAGTATAAACACATAGATAACTGTCTAGATCCCCATATCTATTGTTTTTCTAAACAGCCAATTATTGGAGTTCATGAAGCTAATATATGTAACTCATACTAAATATAGACACAAAAGCGGAATCGCTCTAAATAGGCGTAACAAGTTGATGTAAAGGAAATCACTTTGTAGGAAGTGAGCGCTTTGGAAAAAACAGTTTATATTCGCTTGCGGCACCGTCTGCAAATACGGCCCAATCAGAGAATACTGCTAAAAGATATCGCACAGGTCATTGCCGATGAGGACATTTATGAAAAGCTTTGTGCACTTCCGCTTTATAAAGTAAGCGAGCATGACCGGAATATTGTGATAATTGACGTTATGAAAGTAATTCGCGCCATTACCCAATTATTTTCGAACCTGGAAGTCCAGTCGATCGGGCCGGCTCAAGCGATAGTTGAGGTGGTTACAAAAAAGCAAAAAGTATCATTCCCTCTTTTCCTGCTGGTTTGGCTGCTTCTGTTTATTGGTGCTGCCCTGGCTATTATGAATTTTCATGAAGACGTGAGTATGCAGGCTGTACAGCTTAGAATTTACACTCTCATAACTGGGGAAGTGGACAGCAAGCCCCTCATTTTTCAAATTCCCTATTCAATAGGCCTGGGGCTTGGCATGATCATATTCTTTAATCATGTTTTTAAGAAGCGGCTTAATGAAGAGCCTAGCCCATTGGAAGTAGAAATGTTCAATTATCAGCTGGATCTTGATAATTATGTTGCATTGAAAGAAAACAAGGAGAGTATGAAGCATCTTGATGACCATTAATGTTGTCCTGGTAATGATCATTGGATTTGCCGGGGGGCTCGCTGTTGGTTCAGGTTTTGTTGCCTTTTTGGCTGTTTTGGGCATCATCCCCAGGCTGACACAGCTGACCAAAACGATGAAGATGATCCATCATTATGAAGCTGCAGTTGTTATGGGTGCTTTGGCAGGTGCACTGGCAACTTTATGGAATCCGGTGATGCAGTTTACACCCTTGCTTTTGATACCTCTTGGGCTGGCTTCGGGAATATTTATTGGAATGCTGGCAGCAGCTTTAACTGAAGTTTTGAATGTATTTCCAATTCTTGCGAAAAGAATCGGAGTGGATGGGAAAATTGCGATTTTATTAATGGCATTTGTATTTGGAAAGGTGTTCGGATCACTGTTTCAATGGATTTATTTTGTAAATAAATAAGCAATCGGCTGGGCATATTTAAAGAAAAATGAGGATTCGGAAAGGAAAAACCGCTATGGATGAACGGAGGCACGTCATTCTTATAACAGATGGAGACGATTTTGCAAGGAAGACAGTTGAGCTTGTTGCTAAGGAAATTGGGGGAAGATGTTTATCCTTGTCGCATGGAAATCCTTCAATCTTAACCGGTCAGCAAATCGTCAAGCTGATAAAAAAAGTCTCCCATGATCCTGTGCTGGTCATGTTTGATGACAGCGGGTTTATCGGGGAGGGAGCTGGGGAGAATGCGCTGAAATATGTTGCGTGCCATAAGGATATCGATGTTCTGGGAATCATAGCTGTTGCCTCAAAAACAAGACAGGCCGAATGGACAAAGGTAGATGTATGTATTGATAATAATGGCGAATTAACCCCCTACGGAGTTGATAAATTTGGAGTTCCCGAGATGGAAACAGGCAGAATCAATGGTGATACCGTTTATTGTCTTGATCAGCTGGATGTCCCGATAATCGTGGGAATTGGCGATATCGGGAAGATGTCCAAAAAAGATCATTATGATGCAGGATCACCAATTACTAAAAAGGCAGTAGAACTTGTATTGGAAAGGAGCGGCTATTATGGCACAAAGCAAGACGAAGGAAGATAAGACACCCATTTTTGAATCTGTACATGAAATTGAAAAATATATGAAAAAAAGAGTCGGCCTGGGAGAAAGCTTCGATCTGGGTGTCAGAAAGCTAACGATATTAAGGAAAGATGTACATTTCTATTATATTAATGGGTTAACGGATACAAGTTTCATTATAGCCATCATTGAGGGACTGGTTGGGGTCAATGATAGTGAAAAACTTTCCTCTAACCTATTTAAAATCATTGAAAACAGGCTGAGGCATCAATCAATTGAGCACATTAAAACAATGGATGAGCTGGTCGATCAAGTGCTCTCAGGCCTAATTGTGGTTGTCGGCGAGGGAGAGGGAGAAGGGCTTGTCATCGATGTCAGAAGCTATCCCGGCAGAACCCCTCAGGAGCCGGATACTGAAAAAGTTGTCCGTGGATCAAGGGATGGCTATGTAGAAAATATTATAGTAAACACTGCCTTAACCCGCAGAAGAATTAGGGATGAAAGACTTCGGTTTGAGATCATGCGTGTAGGCGAAAGGTCTAAAACAGATGTTGCCATCGGCTTCATTAAAGATGTTGCAAATCAAGATTTAGTTGATTTAATTAGAAAAGAAATAAAGGCAATTGAAATAGATGGAATTACCATGGCTGATAAAACAGTTGAAGAATTTATATTGAAACAGGGGTACAATCCTTTCCCGCTGGTCCGGTATACGGAAAGGGCGGATGTGGCAGCAGCCCATTTGCTAGAGGGGCATGTTATCGTATTCGTTGATACTTCACCAAGTGTCATTATAACGCCTACTACTTATTTTCATCATTTACAGCATGCGGAAGAATACAGACAATCGCCAGCTGTCGGTACATTTGTCCGCTGGATTCGTTTCTTAGGCTTATTGGCATCGATTGTGCTGCTGCCGCTTTGGTTTTTGTTCGTTTTGGAGCCTTCACTCCTGCCTGAAAGAATTGCGTTTGTCGGTCCAAATGAAGAAACGAATGTTCCTGTCATTGTCCAGCTGTTTCTTGCCGATGTCGGGATTGAATTTCTAAGGATTGCCGCCATTCATACACCAACTCCGCTTTCAACCGCGATGGGATTAATAGCAGCAGTACTTATTGGTCAAATTGCTATTGATGTCGGTTTGTTTGTGCCAGAGGTCATCTTGTATGTAGCGCTCGCAGCTATTGGAACATTTGCAACACCAAGCTATGAATTGAGTATTGCCAATAAAATTGTAAGACTTGGCCTGCTTATTGCTGTTGCGATTTTCCATACACCAGGCTTGGTGGTAGGGCTTACACTGACCATTCTTCTTCTTGCAAGCATCAAATCATTAAACACACCATATCTTTGGCCTTTTATTCCATTCAGTCCGGTGGCTTTAACCCAAATCCTGATTCGCCGGTCCATGCCCGGTTCAAAGATCAGGCCGAGCATCGTCCAGACTAAAAATCGTTATAAACAGCCTGTTAAATAAGAAATACGCGTAAAGCCGATTGCGGAAATACACGAAATATGGTAAAGTTTTTTTAATTAAATAAAGGATTAAAGGAAACAGAATAGACAGTCTCTTACGCAGCTGTCTATTTCTTTCATACTGATTAATCTCGGGGGCAGGGGCACCTGGCCTGGCTCCTGCGGAAAAAGGAAGAGGGGGAACCATGTTTTTTCACGGCACAATGAAGGTAAATGAAAAAGGGCATCTTGAAATTGGCGGTATGGACACAGTCGATCTTGCCGGTCAATTTGGAACACCTTTATATGTATATGATGTGGCATTAATAAGAGAAAGGGCAAGGGGATTTAAGCAGACTTTCGATAAGCTTGGAATAAAAGCACAAGTGGCATATGCTAGCAAAGCTTTTTCTACCATGGCGATGGTTCAGCTTGTTGATCAAGAAGGTCTTTCTTTGGATGTAGTTTCAGGGGGTGAGTTATACACAGCTCTTGCAGCAGATTTTCCATCTGAAAGAATTCATTTTCACGGGAACAATAAAAGCAGAGAAGAATTGGAAATGGCTCTTAAAAATCATGTCGGCTGTATTGTTGTCGATAATTTTCATGAGCTGGAATTATTAGAAGAGCTTTGTGAATCACTTGCAGCCAGGACAAAAATTTTACTGAGGGTTACACCTGGAATTGAAGCCCATACCCACGACTATATCTTGACTGGCCAGGAAGATTCAAAATTTGGGTTTGACCTTCAGAATGGACAGGCGGAAACGGCTTTACTTAAAGCGCTTAATTCAAGCTGGATCGAAACGCTTGGACTTCATTGCCATATTGGTTCTCAGATTTTCGATACAACAGGGTTCATTTTGGCTGCCAAGAAAATTTTTGAAAAGATGGCAGAATGGAAAGAAAAGCATGCTTATGAACCTAAAGTGCTTAACTTAGGCGGAGGTTTTGGAATCCGCTATACAGAAGATGATGATCCGATTCACGCATCTCAATATGTTGAAGAAATCATTGGGGAAGTTAAGAAACAGGCTGAACACTATTCAATGAAGATGCCGGAAATTTGGATTGAGCCGGGCCGGTCACTTGTGGGAGATGCAGGGACAACTTTATACCAGACGGGATCACGTAAAGAGGTTCCAAATGTAAGAAATTATCTGGCTGTGGACGGCGGCATGAGTGACAATATCAGGCCGGCTCTTTATCAGGCTAAGTATGAAGCAGTATTGGCAAACCGGGTATTGGATAAACCGGAAGAGACGGTATCAATTGCAGGTAAATGCTGTGAATCAGGCGATATGCTTATTTGGGATTTGCCTCTTCCAAAAGCAGGGGATCAAGACCTCCTGGCCGTTTTCTGTACCGGCGCATATGGTTATTCCATGGCAAACAACTATAACCGAATCCCAAGGCCGCCTGTAGTTTTTATTGAAAATGGAGAGGCTAAGCTGGTTGTTAAAAGAGAAACATACGAGGACATTTTAAGATTAGATCTGCCGATAAATGAAAAAATAAAAAATTAAGCTGCCTGCCAAGGCAGCTTAATTTTTTAAGAAAAGATGGCTTTAACAGCACTCACAAAAAAACGCTTTAAACTTTCTAAAAACCCTTGGCCTTCCTCACTTTCAAGATATTTGGAAATTTTGTCTTTAGCCTGGTTAAGCTGCTCGCCGACCTGATTCCAGTCGATATCAAGCTCTTTCAGCTTATTGAATAAATCTATTAAGCTTAAAGTCTCCTGTTCAGTCAGAGTGATGCCAAGTTCTTTTGCGGCATTTTCAATAATGGTTCTTAGTTCTGCATCGGTTTCAGGTGAGTTTTTGGCAATTTCCTCTTTAATTTTGGCAATCAAAGCAGCAGCATTCTCGTTTCCGACCGAATCGCCAAGCTTTGCTGTTTCAACCATTTCTTCATTGGCTGCCTGTTTGACATCTTCAGGAATTGTTTTTTCGGCTGAGATTTCATATGCCTTGATGATGCCTGTTAAGGCAGCTGTTCCGGAAACATTCGCAGGAGCTGTTATATAGATTTTCGCATCTTTTACACCTGCAGTAATCAAAGCATTAATATACATTTCATCAGTAACCCAGTTGATATTCTTTGTTTCAACTTCAAGTCCGGAGCCTTGTTTTGCTATTGTGACGGCTGAAGAAGATATCGCTCTGGTGCCTATTAAAGCTTTAGAGATATAATTGCCAAGATATTTATGTTCTTCTTCATTTGAAACAGTAATGATTGTCGCATCTTTCGGAGCTTTCATTTCAGCAAGAAGCATATTTTTTTGTTCTTCTGAAAGATTCTCTCCTAGAGTGACAATTACATCACCTTCTGCCATATCGGCAAATGCCTGTATCGGCATAATAAATAATAGTGAAATCATGAACAGCGCAAGTATTTTATTCCATTTCATGCGGTTTCCTCCCGGTGTAAAATTAGGTAAGCCTTGTAGAATAAGTCTGCCTTAATCATACCGGCTTCCTGTAAATAGACGATTCTTATGCGAAAAAGTTTCAATTCTTCTATAAATGAAACATTAGCTCAAAATGCCTATTTCAGCAAGCAGAATGGAATTATCAGAAAGAATAGTGTAAAATGAATGATAGTTTGTAAGTCTCAGGATTTATATATAAATGGGGGCAGTAAGGAATCATGAAAAAAAGCAATTGGCTTCTTTTTATTTTATTGCTTGTATTAAGCATCGGATGGGGACTGGTTTACTGGTTTTTTATAGTTTAGAGCCCACTTATATCAGAAAATGCGTTAATGCAATGAATAAGCCGGTTTTTATTCGAAAATAGCAACATTCAGCTTGAATACATATACTGTTATGGTAAGTTTACAAATATTAAAAAATGGGAAAAATGGTTTATGATGTTTTTATTCAAATAATGAGGGATTAATATGCTAATTCGATATAAAAAATCATTTGAAAAAATTGCAATGGGTCTTTTATCTTTCATGCCTAATGAAAAAGACTTGAAAAGGCTGCAGCAGACGATGAAGCAATATGAATCAGAAGAAAATTGGCAGCTGTTTTTGTGGAAGGAAGGCGAAGACATCATTGGGCTGGTCGGTGTTACATCAAGTGATCAGACCATGGAGATTCAGCATATCTCTGTTAACCCGTCACACCGGCATCAAGGGATAGGAAAAACAATGATAAAAGCATTGGATGAACTTTATCCTGGCAAAACGTTAACTGCAACTGATGAAACGGAATCTTTTCTGAACAAATGTGATGTTAATTAAGAAAAGAGGAAGCGCCTTGCCACCCCCGACAATCTTTTGATCTCGAGAGGTCAGGAGACGGAGCTGGTCAGTTATTGAGGTTCAAAATAATACAATATCATACATTGAAAAAGGCAGCGAATAATCATTATTCCTGCCTTTTTTTCTGATTCAGGGCATCAAGTCTCTCTTTAATGACCATGGTTCTATCTCTTCTTTTATGACGGTGAACAATTTCTTTATCCAGCAGAATGCTGTCAGAGCACCAGGCAATTCCCTTGGAGGAGCAAATATTCATGCATTTTTCCTTAAGCAAGTTGTCTGTAATTGGCAAATTAACGCTCGTGTACTTCCCGCCTTTTTGTATCAGGTCGAGCCTTTCCTTAAGGTCTTTCATCAAATGATCTGCATTAAGTCCCAGTGCCGTCAAATCTGCAGGGCTGCACTCCAATATGCCGATTCCTTTGCGGAGAGTGCGTTCGGCACCATTAAAATTTTCTCTGCGATGATGATAAAAAGAAACTGCCATGAGAATTAATCCGACCCATGTAGAACTCTTATTGTTTCGATCCGTATTCTTCCAGTATTCCTCCAGTATTTCGTGACATTCAAAATAATCACGGTCACCATGAAAATGGACCATGAATTCGATATATTCATCAGGATACATACTTTCACTCCTTGACAATTCTTTCTTTATTTTAACATAAGGGAAACGGTTATCAGAAAAATAAAAACCCGGCGATAAGACCGGGCTTTTACAGGGGATGCATTTGAACACTTATATTTGAGCGCTGCTGGCTGGTCTCTGAGATGCCATCTTTTTTCAGGACCAGCAAGCAAAGAGCCTTATTTGCTGTATTAAACGCAACAATTTAGAAGCAACAGGAAGCTCCTACAATAATTAATAGGATGAACAGCACAACAATTAAAGCAAACCCTTTTCCGCAATCTCCAAATCCAGCATTAGACATATAAAATACCTCCTGTATCTTTATTTCCATACATCGTATGTAGGCAATTGCCTGAATGATTGGGCGCATCAAAAAGTTCGAAATTGAATTTGCGGGCATAACGGGCATCAGGGTTATTTTTCTATTGGATAACACTAATGAATAATCTATACTAGATATAGTATTTTGGCGTTTAAGGGAAATTTATATTAGGAAAATTTGGTGGGTATTTATGCAATATGATCATTATAATGTAAAAATAGATGCGTTCGAAGGGCCGCTGGATCTTCTTCTACATCTTATCAATCGGCTTGAAATCGATATCTATGACATTCCTGTATCAGAAATCACCGAGCAATACCTCATTTATATACATACAATGAAGGAGCTTCAGCTTGACGTAGCAAGCGAATATCTTGTAATGGCAGCTACATTGCTGGCAATTAAAAGCAAAATGCTGCTGCCCAAGCATGATGAGGAAGAGCTGGAAGATGAATTTGGAATGGAAATGGAAGAAGATCCAAGGGATGAACTTGTAGAGCGGCTGATTGAATACCGTAAATATAAGGAAGCTGCAGAAGAGCTTAAGGAGCGGGAACAGGATAGAAGTTTAATGTACACAAAGCCGCCTGCAGACCTTTCGGAATATGTAAATGATTCACAGCAGGAAAAAGCTGATTTGAATGTAAGTCTTTATGATATGCTTAGCGCTCTGCAAAAGTTATTAAGAAGGAAGAAACTGCAAAGGCCGCTTTCTGCGAAGGTTGCCCGCCAGGAGATTCCCATAGAGAAGCGGATGTCTGAAATTGTGGACCAGTTAAGGAATTTTAAGGGCAGGAAAAAATTTACCGACCTTTTTCCAATATCAGACAGAGAACATATAGTGGTAACTTTCTTGGCGGTACTTGAGTTAATCAAGCGTAAAGAAATACTGGTCGAGCAGGACAAAAACTTCTCGGATATCTTTGTAGCTTCCATGGAAGGAGAAAAATAAGATGGAGTTTATTAATTGGAAGGGAATTGCTGAAAGCCTTCTGTTTGCTGCTGGTGATGAAGGATTATCCCTAAAGCAAATTGCCCATGTTCTGGAGGTGGAAGAACTTCAGGCACGTGAAATCATGGACAGCCTTATTGAAGACTATAGCAATAGCAGCCGCGGAATTATGGCGGTTGAACTGGCGGGGACTATTCAGCTTGTTACGAAAAAAGAGTTTTCTCCATATTTAAAAAAGCTGGTAGAATCTCCATCTGCCGCCTCCTTATCTCAGGCGGCACTCGAGACACTGGCAATCATCGCATACAGACAGCCTATTACAAGGACAGAGATTGAAGAGATAAGAGGAGTCAAGACAGAGAGGCCTCTTCAGACATTATCCGCAAAAGCACTGATTAAAGAAGTTGGACGGGCAGAAGGAACAGGGAGAGCCTACCTGTATGGAACGACTAAAGAGTTTCTTGATTATTTTGGCCTTAAAAGCATAGAAGAGCTTCCGCCGCTGCCGGATAAGATTAGTGAAGAAGAGGATTCATTCCAGGAAGAAGCAGATTTATTCTTTGAGAAATTCCAGGAGCTAGATTCTTGAGTTTTCTGACACATTACAAAGGATGTGTGGTAAAATAGATTTATATTTTTCCTATACATATTAACTTAAAACCATCGGGGGAAATAGGAGGGTTTTGCTTGCTGATTAAACATTGCAGGGGATACGAGCTTGAAAAAGAAAAGCCGAACACTTCGGAGGACTTTTTTAACAGAAGCGAGATTGTGTTCGAAGAAGATGGGCAGGAGAAAACTTTTCATGTTTTATATGTCCGTTTCTTTGATGAATCCATGAATGAGTTCACACCCTATGAACAGAATCCAGTCTTCATTGCTGGTACGAGAGAGGTGCAGTTCAAGGATCTTGTTGCTCTTTCATGTTTATTAAAGAACCCGGGTTTTAGGCATCGCAAACGAATTTATCTAAACTCAAAGGCTGATTTTGCATCCTATTTTCAGGATCTGGACTTTTCCAGGCTTCCCTCCATTTTTGAAGCGCTGGAGAATAAAAAATCCTTTGACCTGCGATCACCTTTAGATTTTATTGTTCAACCGCAGTAATAGCCAGTGTATAAATACGGGGGTGTAATGGATGGGGAATTCAATCGTTAAATCACAAATGGAAGATGTGAAAAATTTCCTCGGTAATAGCGTTGCCGCTTTTGAAGATTTCTTAAATAATACAACGATTAAAGATCTTGAAACAGAAAAACAGGGAAATGTGAATTATTATAAAAGCATTCTTTCACATGTCAGAAAACTGCTGGTTTATTGTGAAGAAGGGCTTGATACCTGCAAGATCATTTTAAAAAGCGAACCCTTCCAAAAGGGGGCTGCCGAAAAGACATTATATAGGATTTACCATCAATGCATTGAAGAGTTTTTCTCTCCGAAAAATGATGCCTGGTTTGAGAATAGCCGTTCAGCATATACTGGAAAAAACTCAATCCAATTCCATGAGGAAGTTCCCGACAGCTTAAAAACAATGTTCAGGCAGCTGGAAGGAGAATTCCAAAGGATTCGGGAGGAACTTGAATATTACGAAACTGATTACCGGACAAAAATGATTCAATCAAAATAGGAATGTTGAAGAACAGCTTGAAGCTGTTCTTTTTTTTGTGTGAAGAATTCCTGGTTCTTTGGAAAACGTACAAACTTCCACTCATACAAATAGAAAGTGAGCTATAAAAAGAAGTGAGTGAGGGATTGTATGAGTAAAATGGAAGATTACATCAGGGAAGTTACAAAATGGAACAAAGAGCTAAGAGAGTTTTTAGACTCGGAGGATGTTGAACAAAACAGTGAACTGTGGCAAAGGCTGGATCATTTTACCGGAATTATGGATGGAATAAGCGGCCCCCTCGATATAGAAGCCCTGGAAAAGCTGCAGGAACAAGTGGATGCTCTACATTCCGATATGGAGAATTACTTTTCTAATAGACAGCAGCTTGGAAATATCTATATTAATGAACCGTACATTTCTGCGGGTAAGCATATTTTGCCTCCGCTCCCTTATGATTACAATGCGCTTGAGCCGCATATTTCAGGCGAAATTATGAGGCTGCATCATGATAAGCATCATCAATCATATGTGGATGGATTGAACAAAGCAGAGGTGATGCTTCAAAATGCCAGGGACAATAATGATTACAGTCTGGTAAAACACTGGTCCCGTGAACTTGCCTTTCATGGATCTGGCCATTATTTGCATACGATATTCTGGAATAATATGAGCCCTGAGGGCGGAGGAAAACCTTCTGGGGCACTCCTGAAAGAAATCAACAAATACTTTGGGAGCTTTGAAAGGTTCAAAAGCCATTTCTCTGAAGCCGCCAAACAGGTAGAAGGCGTAGGCTGGGCAATCCTGGTCTGGTCGCCAAGAGCGCGCAGACTTGAAATACTTCAGTCGGAAAGACATATGCTTTTAACCCAGTGGGATACGATCCCATTGCTGGTTTTAGATGTATGGGAACATGCTTATTATCTGCAATATAAAAATAATCGCGGAGATTATGTGGAAAATTGGTGGAATGTTGTCAACTGGAAGGATGTGGAGGACAGGTATTTAAAAGCATCTGAGTTAAAATGGAAGCCGTACTAAATAGGAGCAGAAATAAGTAAGAGGGGGAGTACCAAGAGTATTTCCCTTATTTTTGATGGACAGGCCACCTCCAAAGCTTCCAGACAAGACAAACTTAATAGTCATATCACTACTTGTCCTGCATAAACTTGTACAAATAAATGAAAAACATGGAACTCCTCCCTGGCGGGGAGATCATGTATTTCGCTCAATTTGACATCCATAAAGGAGACGGGGTTTTGTGCAATGAAAAGGTTTAGCAGGCTGCTGGCCATGGTTTTGGTCACCGCGTTGATGATGATGTATATTCCTCAGGAGACAGAAGCATCTGTTTCAGTAAGTGCCCGGAGCGCAATATTAATGGAGCAGGATTCTGGCCGTATCCTTTACCAGAAAGATGCAAATGAAGTGAGGAGAATAGCAAGCATTACAAAAATCATGACAGCAATTCTGGCTATAGAGTCCGGGAAAATGGATGACTTGGTTAAAGTTAGTGACCGTGCTGTCAGAGCGGAAGGCTCCTCGATTTATCTAAAGGCAGGCGAAAAAATAAAGCTTGAAGATCTGGTCTATGGACTCATGCTTCGTTCAGGCAATGACTCTGCTGTTGCAATCGCAGAGCATGTTGGCGGAAGCCTTGAAGGATTTGGCTTTTTAATGAATAAGAAAGCTGAAGAGATTGGCATGAAAAACACACATTTCGCAAACCCCCATGGTCTGGATGATCATGAAGACCATTATTCGACAGCGTATGATATGGCATTGCTAACCAGGTATGCAATGAATAATGAGATCTACCAAAAAATTGCTGGAACAAAGGTGCATAGAGCGCCAAATCCAAATGAAAGCTGGGACAGGGTTTGGAAAAATAAAAATAGGCTTCTGACTGAATTATATGAGTATTGCACCGGAGGAAAAACAGGCTATACAAAGAGGGCGAAGAGAACTTTAGTAACAACAGCATCCAAAGGAAGTTTAAATCTGATAGCAGTAACATTAAACGGACCCGATGACTGGAATGATCATATTAATATGTATGAGACAGCTTTTAAAACCTATGACATGGTGGAAGTCTTGCCGAAGGGAGTTATAGAGGATATTGATGAAGATTATTATAAAGGCAAAGTTTATTTAAAGCATTCCTACAACTACCCTGTTTCAAAGGAGGAAAAAGGCAAGTTTAAAATTGATATAAAGCTGCAGAAACCTGAATCAGAGCGGGAAGACAGCCGGACTATGCCTGAAGTCATCGGTCATGCAACAGTGTATTTTGAAGATCAGCCTGTTAAAAAGCTCTCTTTATATTATAAGCATGATCCAGCAAAAGAAGATAAATCGCTATTAGATTACTTTAAGGGGCTTTTTACCTCCATTGCGGGAGTGAAAACAAATGGTTAATATCATTTGGGTGATGCTTACCGCTATAGGCATAGTTTTCGCTATGATAAATGGCACCATGAATGAAGTGAACGAAGCCATTTTCAATGGTGCAAAAGAAGCGGTCACGTTATGCATCGGCCTAATTAGCATTCTTGTTTTTTGGCTGGGAATGATGAGAATAGCAGAGGACGCTGGATTGCTGAAAAAGCTTGCTTCGTTATTCCGGCCAATTGTGAAAAAGCTATTTCCAGAGGTGCCCGGAGATCACCCTGCGATGGGATATATGCTTTCAAATATGATGGCCAATATGTTCGGTCTTGGAAACGCAGCTACCCCGCTCGGCATAAAAGCTATGGAAGAGCTGAAACAATTGAATGGAGGCAAAAATGAAGCGAGCCGCTCTATGATTACCTTTTTGGCCATCAACACTTCAAGTCTTACTTTAATTCCTACAACCGTGATTGCAATACGGATGAATTATAATTCCGCCTCGCCAACCGATATTGTAGGTCCCACTTTAGTGGCTACATTCTGCTCAACATTGGCCGCAATAATGATAGATCGTTATTTCTATTACCGAAGAACGCGTAAAGGATGAGGTTAGGATGGAGATTGTGTCAGCTGTTTCCCTTTGGTTAATTCCTATTTTAATAGGCTTTATATTAATATATGGAACATTTAAGAAAGTTCCTACTTATGAAAGCTTTACTGAAGGCGGAAAAGAAGGCATAAAAATTGCTGTATCCATCATTCCGTTTCTTGTCGGCATGCTTGTAGCCATCTCGGTCTTCAGGGCTTCCGGCGCTCTGGAGTATTTTATGGATCTGATCAGGCCCGGACTTGATGCAATTGGAGTACCTCCTGATATCGTACCCCTTGCTATCATCCGTCCGATCTCTGGGACTGCAGCTCTGGGAATGACCAGTGACCTAATCGCTGTCCATGGTCCCGACTCGTTCATAGGCAGACTTGCCTCCGTGCTTCAGGGCAGTACAGATACAACTTTTTATGTATTGACGGTCTACTTTGGAGCGGTAGGAATCAAAAAAATGGGAGATGCCCTCAAAGTCGGACTCTTAGCCGATTTGGCAGGCATCATTGCATCCATTGTGATCGTAACACTTGTTTTTGGCAGTATGTAACATTTAAATACATTTTCCTGCACAAAAGATACCTGAATTGGGGTATCTTTTTTATTTTACTTCCAAATTCCAACTTTCAGTAAATATAGACTCTTTTTAATGTAAGCTGTTTTGACTATGGTTTGCTTTGAAAATTTGACGAATTATGTCATAATTCAGTAGGAGTGAAAAAGTATGAAATACTGTAAATAAAACTTTGAGGTGACATATATGGAAAGATTGCAGAAGGTTATTGCCCATGCCGGGTTTGCTTCGCGAAGAAAAGCGGAAGAGCTAATGGCTGAAGGCCGTGTAAAAGTTAATGGAAAAACTGTGAAGGAACTGGGTGTTAAAGTATCTCCTTCAGATCGGATTGAAGTGGATGGAATTCCAGTTGAGAGAGAGGAGCCCGTTTATTTCCTTCTCTATAAGCCAAGAGGCGTAATTTCTGCCGTTTCCGATGATAAAGGCAGAAAAGTCGTCACGGATTTTTTTGAAGGCATCAAACAAAGAATTTACCCAGTTGGCAGACTGGATTACGATACATCCGGAATTCTCATTCTTACCAATGATGGGGAGTTTGCAAATCTTTTAATGCACCCAAGCAATGAGATTGAAAAAGTCTACGTTGCCAAGGTAAAAGGCATCCCTTCAAAAGAAAGCATGAGAAGCCTTCAAAGAGGTGTGGTACTCGAAGATGGAAAAACAGCGCCTGCTAAAACCAAACTTTTATCAATGGATAAGAAAAAACAGACAGCAATTGTGGAAATCAGCATTCATGAAGGACGTAACCGCCAGGTTAGGAGGATGTTTGAAGCCATTGGCCACCCCGTTCTGAAACTGAAGAGGGAGAGATATGGCTATCTCAATTTGCAGGGTTTATCAGCGGGAGATGCGAGAGAACTTACGGCCCATGAAGTTAAGCAGCTGCGGGCACTTGCTATGACGAAGAAATAGTTAGCCCTGAAAAATTCATAGAAGTGTCACAGTTACGATAATTTGTTAACAATATAGGTATGATGAAAAATGCTATAATAGTAAACAGCTATGAGGCTAAATTCTTTTTCCATATGTTACATATAACTTGTTAAATGTACGATTTTTGATCTGAAAGGATGCCTTAGGAGGGAAGTTTTTTATGAAAAAGCAGCGTCTGGTAATGAGAACTGTCATATTGCTTGTCCTTGGTGCTGCCGTGGCATATACGCTATACGCTAATTTTACAAAAGACAAGATTCAAAAGGTTGCCGTGGGGGAAAAGGCACCAGATTTTGTTCTGACAGATATGGATGGAAATAAACACCGATTATCAGATTATGAAGGCCAGGGTGTTTTCCTGAACTTTTGGGGAACATGGTGCAAGCCCTGTGAGAAAGAGATGCCATATATGAACAACCAATATAAGCAATTTAAAGATGAGGGTGTTCAGGTTTTGGCTGTCAATGTAGGAGAAACAGATTTGGCAGTTAATAAATTTTCTGAGCGTTACGATTTATCTTTCCCTATTGTCATTGATAAGAATACCCAGGTCCAATCAGCTTACGGGATTAATCCTCTTCCTGCCACTTTCCTTATCGATAAAGATGGTAAGGTTGTCAAGTATATTACAGGAGAGATGACTGAAGATACGATCAAGAACTATATGGAACAGATTAAACCATAGGTTACGGGGAGTTTTATATATGAAAGAAGTAAAGTGCGACTGCGGCCATGTAAACCCCATAGGTACAATACTATGTGAGTCATGCGGCAAGGTATTGGAAGAAAAGGAAAAGGATAAGAAACTTCTGGATATGCGGTATGAGGGAAGTGCACGCCGTTCGCAAACCTATAACAAAACGATAATTGATAAGATATGGAATTTCTTCTCATCTGTTAAGGTTGGAGTCTGGCTGATTGTCATTACGCTGATTGCTTCAGCTCTCGGGACAATTCTGCCTCAGGAAATGTATATTCCGCCGATCATGCCTGCTGAAGAATATTACGAAGATCAATATGGCTGGATAGGCAAATTATACTATGATTTAGGATTTCATAACCTTTATAGCTCATGGTGGTATTTGATTTTGATTGCCTCAATTGGCATTTCGCTTGTGATATGCAGCCTGGATAGGGTAATCCCTTTGTACAGGGCTCTAAAAAAACAGAGGGTAAGCCGTCATGAAAGCTATCTGCTGCGCCAGAGGATTTTTGGGGTGTCTCAGGCAGAAGACAATGACCGGGCATTTACAATGGCAAAAGAAAAATTAAAATCCAAGAAATACAGCATCAGAGAAGAGAATGGAAACATCCTTGCCGAAAAGGGACGTTTTTCAAGATGGGGCCCATACGTTAACCATGTAGGGCTTATCATATTTTTAATCGGAGGTATGCTGCGTTTTGTACCGGGCATGTACGTTGACAAAATACTTTGGATCCGGGAAGGCGAGACAAAGGTCATTCCTGAAACCAATGGAGAATACTACCTTAAAAATGATGGCTTCATCCTTGAAATGTACGATAAAGAGAAAGATAAAGAAGTGTTTGAAGAAGCGATTGATAAGGCAGGGATGGTAGCAAAAAATTATCAGTCCAATGTGACTCTATATAAAAAAAAGGGAGATACAGTTGCAGGGGAAGAGGCTGATCTCGAGAAAGTTAAGGACTTTGAAATTAAGGTAAATAAACCTCTGAAGTTTGAAAAATTTGCATTATACCAAGTAGATTATAAACTTAATGAGCTTAACAAAATGTCCTTTGCCCTGACAAATAAAAAAACGGGTGAAGAATATGGTGATTTAACAGTCGACCTGAACGATCCTCAGGATGTTTATGATCTTGGAAATGGCTATAAAGCGGAGGTTGTCAGTTATTTTCCCGATTTTGAATTTGATGAAAATGGGGAACCGATTACAAAGTCCAGAGTTCCTAATAATCCTGCCTTTGTTTTTAAAATGTTTACTCCGGAAAAGCCAGATGGAGAAATTAGCTTTGTTGCAATCCGGCAGACAATTGAACCTTTTGGCGACAATGAATATAAGATGGCATTTAAAGGCATAGATACTAAAAATGTATCGGCTCTGACTGTCCGAAAAGATTTGACTCTATGGATTATCGCATTGGGCGGTGTTATTTTCATGATAGGTGTTGCGCAAGGGTCTTATTGGAACCATCGTAGAATCTGGCTGCGCCGTGTCAATGGAGAAGTGTGGGTAGCCGGACACACTAATAAAAACTGGCATGGACTTAAAAGGGAAATAGAGGCAGCATTGGACGGAACCGGAATTAAGGTGCCGGAAGACCAGCTTCAAAATCAAAGTGAAAAGAAAGGCTAAGGAGGAATCTGATTGGTTACAATAAGCAGCAATTTACTATATACAGCTTTTATCCTCTATTTAATTGCTACTGTCTTTTTTGCTGGCTCCATAAAGGATAAGAAAAATATAAACAAAGGGCCAAACAAATGGGCAGCAATTGGACTATGGATTACCATTATCGGGTTTGCTGCACAGCTCGGCTACTTTATTACGAGATGGATTGCAGCCGGACATGCGCCTGTCAGCAACTTATTTGAATTTACAACATTCTTTGGAATGTCGCTTGTAGGTGCTTTTATAGTGATTTACTTGATTTATAAAACACCTATTTTAGGAGTCTTTACACTACCTGTTGCTGTGCTTATGATCGCTTATGCAAGCATGTTTCCGCGGGAAGTTTCACCCCTGATTCCGGCTCTGCAGAGTGATTGGCTTCATATCCACGTTACAACAGCAGCAGTTGGACAGGCTATATTAGCTGTAAGCTTTGCTGCAGGTATTATCTATTTAGTAAAATCAGTCGATCAATCTAAGCAAAGCAAACAGAGATTCTGGCTGGAAGCCGTTATGTTTGGCTTGGTTTGTACACTTGGCTTTATTATTATAAGCTCAAGCTTTTCAGCTTCCGGCTACAAGGCCGAATTTAACTGGGTCGATAAGAACGGACAGGAAGCTGTGCTTGAATATCATATGCCTGCTTTAACCGGTCCAAACGAGGGAAAGCTGATTACGGAAGGAAAATTTGAACCACTGGCGGAAATGCCTGCAATTATTAATGCCAAAAAACTAAATACAGTTATATGGTCATTGGCTTCAGGTATCCTTCTATATCTTGCTTTAAGATTGATTCTCCGAAAAAGGGTTGGAGCTGCGCTTCAGCCGCTTGCAAAAAATATTAATCTGGATTTGGTTGATGAGATCGGCTACCGTTCAGTATTAATCGGATTTCCGGTATTTACGCTCGGAGCGTTGATTTTTGCCATGATATGGGCACAAATCGCCTGGACCCGTTTCTGGGGATGGGATCCAAAGGAAGTATGGGCGCTTATTACCTTTTTATTTTATGCTGCCTATCTTCACCTTCGCCTTTCAAAGGGCTGGCACGGTGAAAAGTCTGCGTGGCTCGCAGTAATCGGATTTATCATTATCATGTTTAACCTGGTTGCGGTAAACCTGGTCATTGCAGGATTGCACTCCTACGCCGGATCATAACAAGAAAAGCGGAAGCGCCTTGCTCACGAAGGAACGCAGACTAAGAACACCACGTCCTGTGGCAACGTCTGCATGACCCGCATCCTGCGGGCCTCAAGCACAAGACGAGCCTCCCGGAAAGGCGTTCTTTGCCTTTTTGGGCGGATTGACCGAAATGTGGAGGCGACTGCCCAGGGACGACAGGCATAAGACGGTTCCTGTAAGAAGGCGTTTTTCCTTCTGAAAGGAAACGGCTTATGACCCCGAGTCCCTAGGAGCCGAAACAAGACAAGCTTGTGACCTCGAGGGGATAGGCGCTGGAGCTAGACAGTTCTCAAAATTCAAAGATAATAATTCTGATATTAAACATACAAGCCTTCACTTCACAATAGTGAGGGCTTTAATTAAAGCTTTATTTATTTAATTGAACGTTAGGGGGATTGAAAAATGGAAAACCAAGTAAAAATCTTACTAGTGGATGATGAAGAGAGAATCCGCCGTTTATTAAAGATGTACCTTGAGCGTGAAAATTATTCGATTGATGAAGCGGAAAATGGAAACCAGGCTTTGTCAAAAGCTTTGGCAAATGATTACGATGTCATTCTTTTGGATTTAATGATGCCTGGCAAAGACGGCATTGAAGTCTGCAGAGAGCTGAGAGAGAAAAAAGCTACCCCCGTAATCATGCTGACAGCAAAAGGGGAAGAAGTTAACCGCGTACAGGGTTTTGAAGTGGGCACTGATGATTACATTGTAAAACCTTTCAGCCCAAGAGAAGTTGTGCTTCGCGTGAAGGCATTATTGCGCAGGTCTTCTAAAACTACCTACCTTCAAACAGAAACAACAGCGAAAGATGTAATCGTTTTTCCTCATCTAACGATTGATAATGATGCTCACAAAGTGCTGGCTGATGGGAAAGAAGTCAGTTTAACGCCTAAGGAATATGAACTTCTTTATTTCCTGGCAAAGGCGCCAGATAAGGTTTTTGACAGGGAACAGCTGCTAAAGGAAGTATGGCACTATGAATTTTTCGGAGATTTAAGAACAGTCGATACTCATGTAAAGCGCTTGCGAGAAAAATTAAATAAAGTTTCTGAGCAGGCTGCCAGAATGATTGTCACTGTTTGGGGAGTGGGCTACAAGTTCGAGGTTATCAATGAATGATGCTCTTTAGGAGTGTTGCAGGTAAGCTATGGGGCACTATTCTTTTATTAGTTTCCTTTGTACTGCTGATTTTAACAGTCATGCTGCTTGAGTTTTTTGAGAATTACCATATAAATGAAACAGAAAAAGGATTATCGAATACAGCCCATAAAATAACCAGAATTTTAAAAGAGCATAATCGTGAAGTCGGTTTGGAGATTTCCTGGGAGCTTGTCGATGATGTTACCAAAGTAGTCATTATTAACTCGCCGAATGAGTACTACTATTCCCCAAACCATACAGGTTCATTAAAACTCCCCATCTCCTACCTCACCGAGGAGGATGATTTAAAAGAAGTTCTCACGGAAGATAAAACTGTAAAAAAAGTAACATCTGTTAATCCTGAGTATTCAGAAGAAGATGCAGATGATGACAGCAAGATTCTTATAATTGGGGTGCCTCTTGAAGGTGACAGCAGCAAAGGGGCCGTCTTTATTTATCAATCCATTGAAGTCATGCATGAAACACTGCGTTCAACGACCAAGTTCATTTTGCTGGCAGCAGGAGTCGCCATCATTTTAACAACCATCTTTGCATTTTTCTTATCGACAAGAATTAATGCTCCGCTCAGAAAAATGAAAGAAGCTGCCTTTGAGGTAGCAAGAGGCAAATTTGATACAAAGGTTCCGATTCTGACTAATGATGAGGTTGGTGAATTAGCCATGGCTTTTAATCAAATGGGCAGACAGCTGAAATTCAATATGAATGCTCTAAGCCAGGAAAAAGAACAGCTGGCAAGCATTCTAAGCGGAATGGCTGATGGGGTAATTACCTTTAACCGGGATGGCACGATCCTGATCACAAATCCTCCTGCGGAGCGGTTTTTGCAAAGCTGGTTTTATGAACTGGATGACATAGAGAATAATACAGAGGAAGTGCCATCCAAAGTAATGGAGCTTTTCCAGCTTGCTGTAAATACCGAAAAGGAGCAAATTGGTGAAATCTCTATACAGGGACGTTCCTGGGTGATCATCGTCAGCCCTCTTTATAACAATAAATATATAAGAGGAGCGGTTGCGGTTATCCGGGATATGACGGAGGAGCGTAAGCTTGATAAGCTCCGCAACGATTTTATAGCGAATGTTTCTCATGAATTAAGGACGCCCATTTCTATGATGCAGGGGTATAGTGAAGCGATCGTCGATGATATTGCCGGAACGGACGAAGAGAAAAAAGAAATGGCAAGTGTCATTTATGATGAATCCCTGAGAATGGGCCGGCTTGTGAATGAATTGCTGGATCTTGCCAGAATGGAAGCTGGACATATTCAGCTGACAATGGAAGAAACTGAAGTGAATTCCTATCTGCAAAGAATTATAAGGAAGTTTCAGGGGCTGGCAAAAGAGAAGGAAATTAGTCTGGAAAATGATCTGCAAAGCAAGGGTGTCCCTATTCAATTTGATCCGGACAGAATTGAACAGGTCATGACCAATCTGATTGATAATGCCATCCGGCATACCCCTCAGAATGGAGAGGTAAAAGTGATCGAAAGAAGTGATGAACGGGGACTGTTTATTGAAGTGAAGGATTCTGGCTCGGGGATTCCCGAAGAAGACCTGCCGTTTGTATTTGAACGCTTTTACAAAGCGGACAAAGCAAGAACGAGGGGCCGATCTGGAACAGGTCTAGGCCTTGCAATTGCAAAAAATATAATTGAAGCTCATAAAGGTCATATTACCGTTCAAAGCAAGACCGGACATGGTACGACATTTTCAATTTTTATTCCTCGAAATGAAGGATAAAGGCGAGAAATGTGACGATTGTTCTTGATACACGGGAAACAATTAATAATAAGCTTAGGGAAGGAGATGCATGAAATTTCCTTCCCCTTTTTTTTGAAAGGTATTTCTATGCATTAGGCCGGGGTTTCTGCAGGAAAGGGAGTAATCCTGCACTTAAACAGGCTCTTGCGCTTTTCTGCGAAATAATAATATAGTTAAACTGTAACTTTTTTTAGAGAGAGAACGACTATTTTATTGAACGGGGAGGGGAATCCATGGACTCCGTTTTTGATGAACTTTATAAAAAATACCATCATGACGTTTTTCAATTTCTTTTTTATATGGTCAAAAACAAGGAACTGGCTGAGGATTTAGTCCAGGAAGTCTATATAAGAGTATTAAAATCATATGAAAGGTTTGAAGGAAAAAGCAGCGAAAAAACATGGCTCTTTTCAATTGCGCGGAATGTTGCCATAGATTCCTTTCGCAAACAAAAGGGCTGGAAGCAAAGGATTATGGAGAAATTTGACTGGTCAACTCAGCAGGTAAAGGATGAGCTCCCCCTGCCTGAAGAAATTGCCTTGCAAAGAGAAGAAATTCAGCTGATCTATCGCTGTCTGGATTTATGCACTATTGACCAGAGGCTTGTCATAATTATGAGATATATACATGAACTCAGCATTACTGAAACAGCTGATTCACTAGGCTGGACCGAAAGCAAGGTTAAAACAACCCAGCATCGTGCTTTAAAGGTGCTTAAAAAGCATATGGAAGATTTTAAGGTGAAGGAGGGAATGGATAATGAAGGAATCAAAGTGGAGCGATGAGCAGCTTAAGGAATTGCTGAGCCAGATGCCTAAAATTAAAGATGATCGTGATCCGAGAGACATTTATCAAGCCATCGAAATGAAGATGGGAAAGCAAAAAAGCAGAACATGGATCCTGCCATCTATCGCAGCGGCTGCTGCCTTGCTCCTGCTTTTTATTCTCGTCCCAAACCTTATGAGCTGGCAGGAGTCTGCAGATAAGCAGGTCGAATTGAAAGCGGACCGATCAACCTCATCTGAACAAATAACCAATGAAAATAACACTATTCTGGAAGCGAAAGAGGAAGACTCTGAATTAATTGCCCAAGAGAAAGGCTCAGAAGAACTGGACCAGGCAGAGCTGTCAACTGAGCCGGAAGCGGAAGCGAAATTAAATGATGAGATAAACAAGAAGACAGTTGCATCAGAATCAAGCCCTACTGCCGTTTATGAAGAAGATTTGGCAGGGAAAGAGGTACTGACTTATGCGATTCCGGATAAGGATGCGCAAAATATTGTACCCGTCAGTGTTTTAATTGATGAAGACCCTGCCAGGACGAAATTTGAACAATTTGAAGACACGATGAGCAGGCTTACCGAAGATGAATGGGGTTTAGATGATTACTATCCTCTGAAAGCAAATTTCACCTATGATCAGGAAAATAAAATGTTAACTGTTGATGTGCCAGCGGATCATCCATATAGTATGTCTTCCGCGACAGAATTACTTTTAGAGAAGGTCTTGTCCAATATAATGAATAATCTTGATATAGAAAAGATTAACCTCATGACTGAAGGGGAAATCGGCGTTGAATTTAGCCATTATGGAAATAGAGAGGAATTTATCCCGGAAAATAGCAATGGTAACTTAATTTATTATTTCTTATATCCAAATGGCGCAGAATCAACACCATTCCTGGTCCCGCTTAGACAACAGCTCAACTCTATAAAAGATGCTCTAACAGCCATGAAGGAAGACCGGACTGAAAATAATTTGCAGGCATCCATACCAAAAGACATTGATTTTGAAACAGAAGAAATACAGGATGGCAAACTCTTAATCCGTTTTCATAATGAATCAGAAATAATTGATGATGAATCAACACTTCATGCGATTGAAGCAATACTTCTTACGGCAAAAGATTTTAATTTTGATACAGTTAAATTGGAAAATGCAGATGTTGATAAAATCGGCAAGTTTGACCTTACTGAAGAATTAAAGGTACCAGTAGCAGCTAATAAACGAGATTTGCCAAATTAGAGAGGGCGGCCCATGTGGCTGCCTTTCTTTTTTTGAATAAAAATCCCTCAGGACTGCATAAAAACCATGCTGCTGGAAGTATACTAATAACTGTGCTTTTAAGAGCTTTATGTTAATTGTTCTAAAAGAGTACAAGCTGTCATAGGGTGAAAGAGAGTGTGGACAGTGGCAGGCACTCGTACGGATATTTCAGCTGACAACATAGGAGGAAAAGGATGAAGGATTACATAAGGCGTTTCTTTATCGCAGGAATAATGGCTCTTTGTGTGAGTCTGTTATTTTTGGGAGGGAAGCATTCTAAAGCTGCGGAGCCAAAAATTCCGGAAATGACAAAGCATTGGGTATGGCCTGCAGATGGTGTAATTACAGACACGTTTGGGACAAGGAAAGGGCATCATAAAGGCATCGATATAGCTGGGGATTCCGGGAATCCAGTTTATGCTGTTGACACAGGAATTGTGTCCAGGTCTTATTATTCCCAAACATACGGAAATGTGATATTCATTAAACATAACAACCAAACTGAAACAGTGTACGCCCATCTGGAAAAACGTTTTTCTGCCGAAGGAGAAAATGTTGAGCAGGGACAGAAAATCGGACTGATGGGAAGCACTGGTGACTCGTCAGGTGTGCATCTCCATTTTGAAATACATACGCATGCATGGACAGCTGATAAAATAAATGCAGTTGATCCCTCTGTTGCATTTGGAATGGGAGTAGTTGGACAAGCTGTAAATGCTGTGATTAAAGAGGAAAATGCGCGTGAAGTTTCAGCACGGCCGTCTAATGTTGAATCAGGGAAAATAAAAAATGATTCCGTGGAAACTTACCATATAGTTAAAACAGGGGAAACATTGTGGTCTATTGCTGCACACTATAATCTGAATGCTGGGGATATTGCGGTTTTAAATAATATTAATCCTGATCACATTTTTTTAGGTCAAAAGCTATTGATAAAACCCGAGAAATATACAGAATACACTGTTAAACAAGGAGATACTCTATCTTCTATTGCGAAATTTCATGATACAACTGCAGAAGCAATCAAAGACTTAAATAATGCTGATTCAGATGTAATAAAAATTGGACAAATTCTAATCATTCGCAAAAAATAGAATAGAAATGATTGCACCGCTTTACTCCCTTAAAGTATAATGGGTAAAAAACTGGGGGAGTTTGAAAAATGCTTACAGACTATCATAATCATCTCGAAAATGGCACGTTGAGCCTGGATTACTTAAAAAAATTCACAGATGCTGCAGTTCAGAAAGGGATTGAATCTTTTGGAATTTCAGAGCATGCATATCATTTCTACCAGACAGCAGACATCCTGCAGAATCCATGGGTAAACGAGAGGCGTTTTTATGATATGAAAGACTATGTGAATGTTTTTCATGAAGCTTGGAGCAATGACATAGATGTGAAGATGTCGATCGAAATGGACTACACACCAGGCAAACATGGTGAAATGGAGAAGTTTATCAATAGTTATTCGTTTGACTATGTAATCGGATCCATTCATTGGGTTGGAGATTTCGGTATAGACCTGGCTGAATTTAGAAAAGAATGGGATAAACGGGATCTATATGAAGTATATCGAAAATATTTTGATCAGGTGGTTACTCTGGCTCAGTCAAATTTATTCGATATTGTTGGCCATTTAGACCTCGTGAAAATTTTTAAATATGTTCCACAGGACGAAGAATTTTTGCTGGAGCAATATGATCGTGCAGCCAATGCGCTGGCAGAATCCAAGACATGTGTTGAAATTAGCACGGCTGGTCTGAGAAAACCAGTGGGGGAACTATACCCGGACAAACGTCTTCTTCAGAAATGCCATGAAAAAAATATCCCGATTGTTTTATCGTCTGATGCGCACTTTCCTGAACATGTAGGTGCAGATTTTGAAAAGGCAATTGACCTTGCAAAAGAAGTGGGGTATCAGTCCATCATGACCTTCTCAAAAGGAGAAAGAAAGGAATATCCGCTTGGATAATATATAAAGGATGGCTTATTGCCGTCTTTTTTTGTTATATCTAAAAAAACTGAAAGGGTTTTGGCATGGATCTAAACCTGACAGGTGAACATATCCCTTCACAGAATAACTTTTTTTCAGTATAATGAATCTGTATAAATAATACGGTCTATCTTCGGGGCAGGGTGAAATTCCCGACCGGCGGTGATGGGTCAATATTGACTCTAAGCCCGCGAGCCTTAGAGCAGAGTTTTTGAATAAAAAGCTCTGGAGTTTATTTGGGCAGGATTTGGTGCAATTCCAAAGCCGACAGTACAGTCTGGATGGGAGAAGATGGAGGTTCTGCAGACGTTCAAAAAATGCAGGTTTTGAACGTTATTAAGCGTGCCTTTGCAACTATCCCTCAAGTTATATTAGCTTGAGGGTTATTTATTGCGAAGACTATTGCTTAGCTGAACCTTTCTTCTTTAGGAGAGATAGTCCTAAAAAGGAGAGAGGAACTTGAAAAAACTTAATATCAAATCTATGGTTGCTATTGGAATGCTAAGCAGCATCTCTTACGTATTAATGCTGCTCAATTTCCCAATCCCGCCGTTTCCGCAATTTCTGATGATTGACTTCAGCGATATTCCTGCATTAATCGCAGCGTTAATCTTTGGTCCAGCAGCAGGGATCTTAGTGGAACTTATTAAGAATATTCTTGATTACTTCATGACAGGGAGTGCAACAGGTGTTCCTGTTGGGCATATTGCAAACTTTGCCGCAGGCATTTTGTTCGTCCTGCCGACCTATTATGTGTACAGCAAGCTGAAAACAAAAAAGGGCATGACGTTTGGGCTTGTAATCGGCACAATGGTTATGGCTGTCATTATGAGTGTGCTGAATTACCTTGTAATTCTGCCGGCATATACATTCTTCCTTAACTTCCCTGCAATGTCAGCGCCTGAAATGAGAACAATGATTGTGACAGGGATTTTGCCATTCAACATTTTAAAAGGTTTAATCATTTCATTTGTTTTCATGCTTATTTTTACACGCATGAGAACTTGGGTGGAAAAGCAGGCTGTTATTAAAAGCGCAGCTTAATACTATATAAGTTTATAGCAGCGGCAAATGTGCCGCTGCTTTTCTGTTCATGCATGCAATGTTAACAAAAAAACTCCCTTTCATGATGAAAGGGAGCAGCAGCTTAACAAAGGTTAGAGTATGGTTGAGGATTATTCGTATTTAAGCGGGTCGCCATCAAAAGCATCATCAGCTACTTTGATTGAATCGGTCGGGCAGCCTTCGAATGCATCCATCATATCATCAACTAATACATCAGGAATTTCAACGATACCCTGGTTATCATCAAGGGTAACGAAAGCGATGCCTTCATCATCATAATCATAAATGTCCGGTGCAGCTGCGCCGCAAGCTCCACATGCAATGCATGTTTCTTTGTCAACAATTGTATACTTTGCCATGAAAAAACCTCCCAAGATTTAAACAATTAATCGTCCATCAAAATGATGGTAACACATTCCTCACATCTATTGTAAAACTGAATGTTCAACTTTTCAATAGAAAATGTATTGAGAATGCTTATCACACAAGGGTTTAGGCATAATTTACCCTATGAAAAAATAATTAAAACGGCCTGCCGATTTCTTTCATGATAAAATGGAAGAAGGAGAACAAGCTTATGAAAACAAGATTAAAATCTTTGGCCGTAAGGTGAAAAAAATGGATAGAACTTATTTGAAAACTGTAATAATGTACTGTGTTAAAGAATTACAGGGACAAAGGACTATATACTCTATTTTACATTTGCTCAATGGAAAAAAAACTTCCCAAACCATTCAAGATGCTCATTTATTTCAGCTGACCCAGCTTTTTCGAACATTTGGAAGTTTAAGCCGGGATGCTCTGGATCATCTTTCACAAGAGATTGAAAGCAGAAGCTGGATGACTGCAGCTGATGAAAAGCATTACATTTTGACTGCAGAGGGCAAGGAAGAGCTGGAAAGGTCTCTTTTAGAATGTCCAATACCGTCTTCATTAAACGGATGGCTGTATCATAGTGCAGCTGACCTGTTTTGGGAGAGGATTACTCTTTTAATTCAGGTTATATCACATTTAAATAATGACAATGTAAAATACCTTCCAATTCAAAGAAAAAGAGATGTTCATGAATGGCTGAAATATTTTTTGAGAACATCTGGATTCGCCCGCAATGAAATAGGAAGTGTGCTGAACAGGGAACTCTGCCAATGCCTCGAAAGGCTAAGGGATATTAATCCTGCTGTGCTGACTTTGAGGCTGTCAGGCTATAACCGTATTGGCCTCACTGCTGTTCAGGCTTCAGAACACCTGGGAATCAGTCAGGATTATTACCACCATCAGTTCCTCGGAGCCATTCATCATATTCTTGCTAGCGTAAGAGAAAATGCTGCCGGATATCCGCTTATCGATAAATTAGTGTGCGGGGCAGGAAATGAAGTTCAGCTAACGTTGTCGGCCCAAAAAACATACACATTGCTAAAACAGGGACTGGATTTGGATGTTATAGCGAAAACGAGAAAATTGAAAAAAAGTACAATTGAGGATCATGTGGTGGAGGTAGCTCTGAATGACAGCGGCTTTAATATCACACGGTATGTATCGGAGAGGAAACAGAAATTGATTCTTCAAGCAGCAAACAGTGCTGCCTCATTACAACTAAAGCAAATACGTCAAATGGTGCCGGAATCCGATTATTTTGAAATCAGATTAGTCATGGCAAAGCTTGGAGAGGGACAATGAAATTAGAAGCGTTATTGCAGAGCAAATTTGGCTATCCTTCCTTCAGACTTGGACAAAAGGAGATCATTGAATCAGTACTTTCAGGGAGAAATACTGTTGCCATGCTGCCAACAGGTACAGGGAAATCCCTCTGTTATCAGCTGCCGGGATATATGGTTGAAGGCCAGGTGATTATTATATCTCCCTTGCTGTCTCTTATGCAGGATCAGGCTGAACAGCTTATGATAAATGGGGAAAAACAGGTAATTGCATTCAATTCTTTTTTATCCCGCTCAGAAAAAAAACAGGCATTGATTCATTTGAATCAATATAAGTTTATCTTTATTTCACCCGAAATGCTTTATTATGAGTCAGTACTTTCTCAGCTGAAGAAATTGCGGATTGCTTTATTTGTTGTGGATGAAGCTCATTGTATCTCCCAATGGGGATATGATTTCAGGCCAGATTATTTAAAGCTTGGCGAAGTCAGAAAAATTATAGGGAACCCGGTTACACTGGCTTTAACTGCTACAGCTACCCCTGAAGTAAAAGCAGATATAAAAAAGTCACTTGGCATACTGGAATGCAGCGAGTTTATTTACTCCGTTGACCGTCCTAATATTGCACTATCTGTAGAAAAGTTAGAGAATTTCCGTGCAAAAACAGAGAGACTTGAGGAGCTTGCTGAAATCCTTGAGGGCCCTGGAATTATTTATTTCTCCAGCAAAAAAATGGCGGAACAGACAGCTGATCTGCTTAGGGACAAGGGACTCAGAAGAGTGATGGCTTACCATGGGGGAATGGACCAGGAAAGCCGTATCCTTGTGCAGCAGCAATTTATTCATGGACAGCTCGATCTTATTTGTGCTACAAGCGCCTTTGGCATGGGGATTAACAAAGATAATATCAGGTATGTAATACACTTTCATATGCCTCTTCAGATGGAATCCTACCTGCAGGAAATTGGGCGGGCTGGGAGGGATGGAAATCAAAGTATTGCCATCATGCTCTATGCACCGGGTGACGAGCAGCTTCCTATACAGCTTGCAGAAAGTGAATTACCTGACAAAGCTCAAATTGATTGGATTAGGGAATGGCTAGAAGAAAACCCAAATGCGATCCTGAATATCGGTGCATTTGAAGAGACAATTAAGCAGCGTTCAGGTTTAAACGATGTTCAGTGGAGAATATTTAATGACTTTTTTGAGCGGAAAAGCAAAACTGGACTCGATTACAGAAGGATTCTGCAGGAGATGAAGGGTTATTATGAAGGCAGGATCAAATTGAAAAGGGATAGCATTGAGGAAGTATATAAGTGGATACACAAGAAGACATGCCGGAGAGAGAATATACTTTCCTATTTTGATGAGGAAAAAAATTCCTCAGTCCCATTCTGCTGTGATATATGTGGTTTGCGATTTGAAAAATTCACAAGAAATACAAATTCAGATAATCAGGAAAACCCGCTTTATGATTGGAAAAATCATTTAGAATACCTCCTGATTCCAAGTGAGTGAATTAAAATGGGAAAAAGATACGCGGACATCATTAAGGAATTGACAGACAAGGAACTATTATTTCATCTTTATCTTACTCAGTTGCTTATTTTATCCATTTCTTTAATTCTAAGTATAATATTATTTAATAATATTGAGGAATTCCAAGTTCTCTTTGTATTCTATGATATAAATATTCTTGTAATTGGAGCGGCGGCAGGAGCGGCAGTTGTCCTGATAGATATCGGCTTGATGAAGGTTCTTCCGGAAAAATTGTATGATGATGGAGGATTAAATGAGAAAATCTTTCAAAATCGCAGTTTTCTCCATATTGCTTTTATTGCTGCAGTGGTGGCTTTTAGTGAAGAACTTCTATTCAGGGGAGTCATTCAGACTCATTTCGGCCTTGCTATCTCAAGTCTTATTTTTGCGTTTGTTCATTATCGATATCTTTTTAATTGGTTTTTGTTTGTAAATATTATTACATTAAGCTTTTTAATAGGTTATATTTATCATATAACCAATAATTTGCTTGTTACGATTGTTATGCATTTTCTGATTGACTTTCTTCTTGGTATTCTTATTCGAAAACGTTTCCTGAAAAAATCTGAAAGGATAGCGGAAGAGGAGAACGTAATTAACGATCATTAACAGCAGCATCAAAATAAACTTCTTATGATTTTTTATTACAGGAAGGGATGAAACATGAATAAAGAAGACCCTTATAGAGATCAGGCTGAAAGACTCCGTAAGAAGATTGACCGAAAACTGGAAACGGAAAATAGCGGGCAAAAATCAGCGTTGCCGCCACGGAGCCGTGTTCATCAGGAAAAAAGAAAAAAGAGTAAATGGAAGATTAAATACCCTGTTATTCGCCTGCTTGCTTTATTTTTTATCCTACTGCCCATCACCATTTTCAGTATTTATCAATATGTAAGCAGTGATAAAAGCATCAATGCCGGGTTAAATACAGAAAATGAGGAAACAGGTTCTGAAACAGTGGTTTTTGCCACAAATGATGAAGATAAAGGGACAACTATAGAAGTCAGAGAAGAACCGGTATCCCAGGAACCTGAGATAACTGAAAAAGCTGAGGGTGCTCAAGAAAAAGAAGATGCCAAAGTCCAGCAGGAAAAAAAGGCCCCTCAAAAGACTGATATAGAAGATAAAGGATCTGAACCTAATAAGGAAGTTCAGGAAACAGGATCTGAAACTACAGACTCTTCCAAAACAGCCGGGACAAAGGAAGCATTAAAAAAGGAAGGTAAAGTTATTTACCATACGGTTAAACCGAAGGAAACAATTTTTAGAATTGCCATGACCTATTATAAATCCCAGTCGGGAATTGAAAAAATAAAGCAAGCCAACAATTTGCCCTCGAATGAGATACAAACGGGCCAGGTATTAAAGATTCCGCTTGAGCAATAAAAGGATCGAAAACAGGTGCGGCAGCAGCCTCTCCTTCTTAGTCATATAATAATGTACAAGCTCATACATTATTGAGAAAGGGAGGGAGAGTTTTGGAATCGCCGATTAGAATGCTTGATGAACGTACAGACCAGGCTACAAGAAAAATGCTTGAGAAAGTAGTAGAGAGAAAGCAAAAATTTGATCGATTCAAGTCCTGGCATTTAATTGCCATGTGGGCGACTGTATTTATTTCATTTTTATTCTTTTTTTATATTTATAAGAGTGTCATGCTGCCATACTCTTACTCGTTTGCATCCATGTTTTCGGCTTTTGTCAATCAGTCAGCGAATTTCTATTTGCTTGTTTTTACGGTTGGCCTTTATGGACTTATGAATCTTCTGAGGGAAAAAAGGGAGAAAGCAGAAAAAGAATATCATGCCCTTAGGTGTGAGATTATAGATAAGAGCAAAGATCTTTGGAAAAAAGAAGATGAATGGAAAAATCGACATACCGTTTTCGAAATGATGAAAAAAAATTATGATATAAATCTTTATCATGAGAATAAATAACACCATAGAAAATGGAAAAAGAAGCAGCCCGCCTGCTTCTTTTTTGTTAAGTATACTTAAAAGAATTTCTTCTTATCCCGTTCTTCCTTAAGAATCTCTACGGCTTCTCTGAATCGCTGGGAATGAATAATCTCTCTTTCTCTTAAAAAACGGAGTCCGTCATTTAAATCCGGGTCATCACTCATATTAATAATCCACTGATAGGTTGCCCTGGCTTTCTCTTCTGCAGCGATGTCTTCGTATAAGTCTGCTATAGGGTCCCCCTTTGCCTGAATATAAGAAGCTGTCCAAGGCACACCTGCAGCATTATGGTAAAAAAGAGCGTTATCATGGTTGACATAATGGGCATCGAGACCGGCAGCTTTCATTTGATCAGGCGTAGCATCCTTTGTTAACTTGTAAACCATTGTTGCAATCATTTCCAGATGGGCAAACTCCTCAGTTCCAATATCTGTTAGAAGTCCGATGACCTTATCCGGAATAGTATAGCGCTGATTCAAATATCTTAGGGCAGCAGCAAGTTCACCGTCCGCTCCCCCATATTGTTCAATTAGATACTTTGCCAGTTTGGGATTGCATGTGCTTACCCTCACCGGATACTGCAGCTTCTTTTCATAAACCCACATTTTTTCTCAGCCCCCTTCGGAAGTCCGCTAATCTATTGAGCGCCTTCATGCCAGAAGGCGCCTGTGAACCAAATTTATACTTGCCAAGGCCACGGGGCATCATCCCAATTCCATGGCTGACCGGAATAGCTGTGTCCAAATTGCATTAATGGACCATACTTGCTCTCAATGGCATTTCTCAGTTTTTTTCGTTCTTTTGCATAGTGATTGAATTGCTTAATGGCTTCAGTATCATTGTTATGGGTGTCAAGGTATAGAGTCAGATCAACAAGGACAAAATCCACAGCCTGAAGCTGTTCAAGAAGCTGATAGTAATCTGCCGGCAATTGTTTCATGGCTATTGTCCCTCCCTGGCTTTTTCATAGGGACTGTACCACGGATCATAGAAAGCCTTCCAAAGCGTTCCTGCTCTTAAAGCCTCCATTGGTGTAAATTGTTCAAGTCCTGGCGGCTGAAATCCCATATATAGATTTGGAGGAGTGGAATAGGTTTTGACCTTTATCGGGGTGCAGGGGTCAAAGGGGCTTACATATGGGTGCCAGGTTTTACGGAGTGTATTCATTCATAATCCCTCCTTTTTATGCGTCATTGAAACTTATGAAAACTGCAGTGTTTTTATGATTGTTTACTTTAATAAAAAGAGGGGAAAGTTGAGGTGATGGCGAAGTTAAATATCAGGTCTAATTAATATTACTCTGAGGTGATGGCAATGTTTGTGAAAAGTATCATGATCCCCAAACATACCTGTTATACAATCGGACAGGATGCAGCGTTGAAAGACGCTCTGGCTTTGCTGGAGGACCACCAGATCGACGGGCTTCCTGTATTGGATGGCGACCAGTATGCCGGCATAATTACGAGATATGGAATATATGAGAAATTCTTTTTGTCAGGGAAATCAAAGGATGATTTTCTTGAAGGGACATTGGTAAAGGATATTGCCACACATCAGGAGCAATATTTAAAAGGAAATGAGATCTTTGAAAAAACGCTTCTGGATTTAAAGGATTTCCCTTTACTTGCTGTTTTGGGTGATAATCGTAAATTTCTGGGCATTGTTACTCGCTTTGATGTCCTCGCTCAATTCCAATCCGCCTTCGGCACCAATAAGTCCGGTGTCAGGATTGCGTTTACTTCGGTAGAAGCGGAAGGGCGAATAGCGCGTTTAGCCGAAATCGCCCATTATTTCCATGAGCACATCATTTCCCTTGTAACCTTTGATGAAACAGACAAACTGGTCCGCCGCATCGTGATGAAGGTGGAAAAAAATAATAATATGGATAAGTTCATCAGCCGGCTCGAAAAATCCGGTTTCCGTGTTCTTGATATAACAGAGGATTAATGTATATATAGTCAACAAAATAAATCCTTTTCATACACTTTGTATGGGAGGGATTTTTAGTGTTTTTAATTTTGCTGAAGCTAATGACAGGTTTTATGAGCGGCATTTTATTTATTAAATTTTTTCCGGTGTCAATTCCAATGGGCATATCGGATATGATTGTCATTTTTGTACTGGAACCGGCGGGCTTTGTCCTGGGAATGACTTTTTTCCTTATCGCATTTATAGCCAACGCAGAGATCATTAGAAGTATAATCGAGTGGACTGCCAGGCTTTTAAAAAATATGAGGTCATCAAAACATATGGATGCTTTATTTGGGCCTGTGCTGAGTTTATTGCTTATTGGAGGCTTTTTTGTTTTGTCAGTCCTTTCGCCATGGGAAGCATTGGCCCTTTTCTGTTTTTCAGTAATTTATGGTATTATTTCTTTAGATTTCAAGAAAATCAATCTTGCCGGAGACTGATTGAAGGCGATTGATGGCAGGAGGGGATTTATGGAATACTTAATAGCTTTGGCCTTAATTGGCGGTGTGTGTTTACTAATGTTTATGCTTAGGGAGGCATTTGCAGATAGAATTATATATAAAGAGCTTTCTTTTCCTGAATTTCCGGAAAGCTTCGGTGAAGTAAAGCTTTTTTTTATTTCGGATATTCATAAGAGGACGGTGTCAGAAAAGATAATCGGGGAGATTAGAGAGAAGAAGCCTGACCTGGTCATCATCGGCGGCGATCTCTTGGAAAAAGGAGTCCCTTTTGAAAGAGTAAAGAAAAATCTAATGGGGTTAAAGGAATGCGGGCCCGTCTATTTCGTTTGGGGGAATAATGACTATGAAGTGGATTATCACCAGCTTGATGCTCTTCTCCTCGAATGCGGAGTAAAAATTCTCGATAATACTGCCCTTTCCTTTGAATCAGATGAAGGAGAACGTTTTATTTTGATGGGAACAGATGACCTCAGCAAGGATAGGGATCGGCTCGACCTCGCACTTGAAGATGCGGGTTCAGGAGGATTTCGGGTGCTGGTCAGCCATGATCCAAGAATCATTAACAGTATAAAAAAAGAACAAAATATTCACCTGGTTTTAAGCGGACATACGCATGGCGGGCAAATTCATATTTTCGGGCTTAGCCCATATGAGAAGGGGCGGATAAAAGTACTGCCGCAAACAACAATTCTGATCAGCAACGGCTACGGTACGACCGGTGTGCCCTTGCGGCTGGGGGCAAAGCCGGAAACTCATTTCATTACTCTTAATAAAGGCTGAAAATATAACACACCCAGATTTTACAGTTCTAGCGACGGTTTTTTATAATTAGTAATGAATGGAGGGCTGGGCATGGCAACAGAAGAAGGAAAGTATAATATCAAGGCTGTATCTAAGATGCTCGGCATTCAGCCTGGAACGTTAAGAGCATGGGAAAGACGGTATCAAATCGTTGCTCCTAAGAGAAATGAATCAGGTCACAGGCTATATACAGAAGAACATATCAAAGTATTAAAATGGCTGATCAGGAAAGTGGATCAGGGTTTTTCCATAAGCCAGGCTGTTTCCCTTCTCGAAAATAAGGAATTAAATGCCGAGCCGCTTCAGATGGATAAGGAAGGTGATCGGTCTGGTGCCCTCGCCAATGAGCTGCTTGAAGCTCTTCTTCAGTTTAATGAATCAAAAGCACATGATTTAATTAATCAGGCTTTCAGTTTTTATACAATAGATAAAGTCCTAATTGATATATTAGGCTCTCTACTTGTAAAAATCGGTCATCAGTGGGAAGAGGGGAAAATAACTAGTGCACATGAGCATTTTGCCTCATCCATATTAAGATCCAGAATTGGGATGATTCTGCATTCTTTTCCGCATAATGGAGTCCTGCCAAAGGTGATAGCAGTCTGCGGACCTGGAGAAGCACATGAATTAGGGCTTTTAATTTTTACTTTATTTTTGCGCAGAAGGGGATTCGAGGTCGTTTACCTTGGGACAAGCATCGCTGAAGAAGATATTGATACTGTGATTGATATTGTTAAACCAAAATTTGTATTCTTATCCTGTACGATGAAGTCCAACGTACCTGAAACCCTCAAACTTTCTGAGAGACTTGCAGAGACTAATGGGAAGCTGCATGTAGGCATTGGGGGATTCGGCATTGATACCCTTAGTAATGAAGAAAAAATGAAGTATGAACAGTTTATTCCCGGCGGTTCCGCTCATGAGTGGGAAGAATGGATTAGAGAACGGCTCCTATAACATAAGACCTGGCGGTTAAGTTGCCGGGTCTTTTCTTTTTTTTAGTCATACAAAATAAGACGACTCACAAACTGAGCAATGTTTCATACACTAAACCAAAGAGTTGGTTCAGGGCAGGGGGCTTATCATGCGCTTAGAACGTTTGAATTATAATAAAATCAAAATCTTTCTAACCTTAGATGACTTGAATGATAGGGGACTGACTAAGGAAGATGTCTGGAAGGATTCTCTAAAATGGCATCAGCTTTTTCATGAGATGCTGGAAGAGGCAAGTGAAGAATTTGGTGTAGATATTCAAGGCACAGTTGCTGTGGAGATATTCTCCATGCAGGCTCAGGGAATGGTTATGATCGTTACAATGGAGGATCAGATGGATGAAGAGCTCCTTGAGGATGGTTTTATTGAAATGCAAGTAACTGTTGAGGGCAGTGAAGATATATTATTCGAGTTCCAGGATTTTGAAGACGTAATTCAAATGGCTAAAGAGCTGAACCGTGTGCAGATTCAGGAAGGAAGCCTATATTGTTATAAAGAAATGTATTATTATCATGTTACAGATTTAGCGGGAGATGACATTCATAGAGTTATTGCCATATTAGCTGAGTACGGTGATTCAGCCTTTACCAGCATACATGTAATTCAGGAATATGGGAAAGTACTTATCGAGTCCAATGCAGTAAAAAAGCTGGTGGAATACTTTTTATAAGTCGGAAGAGGGGGACATCCTCTTTTTTTTTGAACAAAGGAAGTCTCTTGTTTTGCAGGTTGCCAAAGAGAATAGCCGGCAGGATGATAACAGATAAATGCAGTGAATTTGGATTAAATGGTCATGAACTATATAAAAATTGGGTAAAACAAGTATAGTTAATCAGCTGCAAAAATAGTATAAAAATGGAAAAGTTTTTAAATATACAGTAAAGAAGGAAATGGGATGTTTCTTTTGGGCCTAAACGGGAAAACGGGTACTAGGAGTAAACAGAAAATTCCCTTTAATATCAAGGCTGAGAGCGGTTTCATAAAAATATTAAAAAATGCGGAAAAGTACATGATTCTTCTTGCATAAATTAGGCAAAGGTGTATACTAATCCATGGAAGCGGACAACTAATGAAAGTGATTTTTCTAGGAGGTTTACAAATGGTAGCCGAGAAAGGTACTGATTCAAATAAAGCAGAAAAATTGGACGTCTTAAAGTCGACTCAAACTGTCATACATAAGGCTTTAGGGAAGCTGGGATATTCTGATGAGGTATATGAGCTTCTAAAAGAGCCAATTCGCATGATGACAGTAAAAATTCCTGTACGGATGGATGACGGAACAGTAAAAGTCTTTACTGGCTACCGGGCCCAGCATAATGATGCAGTGGGTCCTACTAAAGGCGGTATTCGTTTTCACCCGAATGTAACTGAAAAGGAAGTCAAGGCACTGTCAATTTGGATGAGCTTAAAATGCGGAATTGTGGATCTTCCATATGGCGGAGGCAAAGGCGGAATCGTTTGTGACCCTCGCGATATGTCCTTCGGTGAGTTAGAGCGGCTAAGCCGCGGGTATGTACGGGCCATCAGTCAAATTGTGGGGCCGACTAAGGATATTCCTGCACCTGATGTATTTACCAATTCGCAGATCATGGCATGGATGATGGATGAATACAGCCGGATTGATGAATTTAACTCTCCAGGCTTCATTACAGGTAAACCACTTGTACTTGGCGGTTCACATGGACGGGAATCAGCAACAGCTAAAGGAGTTACAATTTGCATTCGGGAAGCTGCCAAGAAAAAAGGCATTAATCTCGAAGGTGCAAGAGTTGTTGTTCAGGGATTCGGGAACGCTGGAAGTTTCCTCTCAAAGTTTATGCATGATGCCGGAGCAAAGGTTGTTGGCATTTCAGATGCATATGGCGGTTTATATGATCCGGAAGGCCTTGATATTGATTACCTCTTGGATCGCCGTGATAGCTTTGGCACTGTGACAAAATTGTTTAATGATACAATTACAAATAAAGAGCTGCTTGAACTCGATTGCGATATTCTGGTTCCTGCGGCCATCGAAAATCAGATAACAGAAGAAAATGCACATAATATAAGAGCGGGTATTGTAGTGGAGGCTGCTAACGGCCCGACTACTTTGGAAGCTACACGAATCCTTTCCGAGCGAGGGATACTGCTTGTCCCTGATGTACTGGCTTCTGCCGGCGGTGTAACAGTTTCATATTTCGAATGGGTACAAAATAACCAGGGATATTACTGGACTGAAGAAGAAGTAGAAGAAAAGCTTGAAAAAGTCATGGTCAAATCATTCGATAATATTTATCAGACCTCTCAAACCCGCCGTGTAGACATGCGTCTGGCTGCCTATATGGTAGGTGTAAGAAAAATGGCGGAAGCTTCAAGATTCCGCGGATGGATCTAACTGTAAATTCTCCATTGATGAATGTAAGACATTTGAATAATCATAAAAAATCTCCTATCATAAACTGATGGGAGTTTTTTATGTTGTTTTCAGTAAAGTTTGTTGCTTTTTAACTTCAAACTAAGTTTAACCTGTTGAGTTGACCTTCGCTGTCGGTACTTGATCCTCGAAAATGCATCCGCATTTCCATCGTGCGGAGTTAATTCCAGGAAGCTAATTCAGTGTCCTGCGGGAGGTGAGGGCTCTCTTCTCTCCCCGCGGAAAGCAAGTGCCCCGTGCTGAAATCAACGGGCATTATTATAGGCTAAAACAATATCTGTAGAAAAAACAGCAACATGAAATTTTTTTCATTGGTATTGATTAAGGAGTGAGAATTTTGAATATAGACGCTATTATTGTTGGCGGAGGACCATGCGGATTGGCAGCTGCCATTGCTCTTCAGGAAGCCGGGAGAAACCCGCTTGTTATTGAAAAAGGCAATATTGTAAACGCAATTTACCACTACCCCACACACCAAACCTTCTTCAGCACAAGCGAAAAGCTCGAAATCGGCGGGGTCCCCTTCATAACGGAAAATTACAAGCCTAAGAGAAACCAGGCGCTGACATATTACCGGGAAGTTGTGAAAAGAAAGAGCATTAAGATTAACGCCTTTGAAAAAGTTCTCAAAGTAGTTAAAAATCAATCTGAGGTATTTGAAGTACACACAGATAAGGGGGATTATACCGCCAATAACGTAATAATTGCTACAGGGTATTACGACCATCCAAATTACATGGAAGTACCAGGAGAGGACCTGCCAAAGGTTTTTCACTATTTCAAGGAAGCCCACCCTTATTTTGATAAAGACGTAACGGTAATTGGCGGGAAAAACTCAAGTGTCGATGCTGCGATTGAACTGGTTAAAGCTGGAGCCCGAGTTACGGTGATCTACCGCGGAACAGAATATTCACCAAGCATAAAGCCATGGATACTCCCTGAATTTGAGTCCTTAGTTAGAAATGGCGTCATTAAAATGGAATTTAATGCACATGTGAAAGAAATCAGTGAAAATAAGCTGACCTACATGGTGGATGGCCAGCAATTCAACATTAAGAACGATTTTGTATTTGCCATGACTGGCTACCATCCTGACCACGGATTTTTAAGGAATATGGGGATTCAAATAAGTGAAGAAACAGGCCGCCCTCATTATAATCCTGAAACGATGGAAACGAATGTTCCTGGAATATTTATTGCAGGTGTTATTGCTGCCGGAAATAATGCCAACGAAATTTTTATTGAAAATGGCAGATTCCATGGCGGACAAATAGCCAAAGCTATAATTGAAAAAGAGAGTGGCAATAACAAAGGCTGATCATATGGGATCAGCCTTTGTTATTAGTTATTTATATTTGAAAAATCTCTTCGATATTTTGCTGGGTTTGCAGTCCGATTAGCAGTTTAATTCTTGCTTTTTGCCCGTTTAGTCCATTCGAGAAAATAACACCCATGTCCTTTAGGTGTTTTCCGCCTCCGTCATAGCCATATACATCTTGAGCAATTCCATTGAAACATCGGGAAACTAATACAATCGGAATATTCTTCTCTGTAAGAGCTTTAATGCCTTCGATTGTGGCTGGAGGCAAATTACCTTGTCCAAGTGCTTCAATCACAACTCCGTCAAAATCTAAATCACCTATAGCATAAAGCAGAGAAGAATCCATTCCGGCAAATGCTTTAATAAGTGTGACTTTTTTTACAGCAGCATCTAAAGGATAATATTCTCTATTTGTGGGCGTGTTATGAAATAATACACCTCTCTTTGTGACTATTCCGATTGGTCCATACTGCGGGCTTTGGAAAGTAGATACATTGCTTGTGTGTGTCTTTGTCACATTTTCCGCAGTATGAATTTCATCATTTAGAACAACCAGAACCCCTTTGTCTTTTGCTTCTTCGCATGAAGCTACGCGAATGGAGGAAATTAGGTTGTAAAGTCCATCAGAGCCGATTTCATTACTTGATCTCATAGCACCAGTAACAACGATGGGAAGGGATGTTTTAACAGTCAGATCCAAGAAATAGGCTGTCTCTTCTAATGTATCTGTCCCATGGGTAATGACTACGCCGCTAATTTCTTCCTTCGCCAGGTATTTTGCAATAATTTCCTTCAATTTTAGCATTTCTTTAGGTGTTATATGCGGTGAAGGTAGATGAAAAGGCTCTTCAACCAGTAATTCTGCAAGGGAAAGCAGTTCCTTTGTTTTTTCAGTCAATGGATTATTACCTGTCGGCTTAACAGCACCAGTTGCTGCATCCTCACTCATTGAAATGGTGCCTCCGGTGTGTATAACCAGTATCTTTTTTTTCTCCATGTTTATCCCCCAATTCTAGCTTTGAAACAAATTATGATGCGAAATATTTGTTTTCCAATATTTGAATAATCATTTTAATTCTTTCTATATCATGATACGATTAAGAAAACAGATTGAAAAGAGGGCAGCTCATGCTGGGAATATTATCCGCTGGCATCGCGCCGGGGTTGGCATTATTAAGCTATTTCTATTTAAAAGATCAATATGAGTCTGAACCCATATCAATGGTTTTTAAAACTTTTTTGTTTGGTGCTTTGCTCGTGTTCCCCATCATGTTCATCCAGTATGTTTTAGAGACTGAAGGGGTCCTGCAGTCTAGTCTGATGGACGCATTTCTTTCATCAAGCCTGCTGGAAGAATTCTTTAAATGGTTTATATTATTTTATACTATTTATCAGCATATCACATTTGATGAACCATATGATGGAATTGTGTATGGTGCTTCTGTATCACTTGGCTTTGCCACTGCAGAAAATATCTTCTATCTCGTCGCGCTCGGTGTGGAACACGCTCTTGGAAGGGCCTTGCTTCCGGTTTCCAGTCATGCTCTCTTTGGTGTTATCATGGGCTATTATATAGGAAAAGGAAAATTCTCGGCAACCTCGACAAAAAAATGGATAGCCTTCTCGCTCTTTATACCTTTTCTCCTTCACGGTATTTACGACTACATCCTGATTTCCTTAAAACATTGGATTTTTATCATGTTTCCATTTATGATTTTCCTTTGGTGGCTGGGCTTAAGAAAAGTGAAAAAAGCAAGGGCACATAGCGTAAACCACATGAATAATCAATTTGATTTACAGAAAACTCTCCATTCCTGATGGAGGGTTTTTTATTTTGCCGAAAACCAACCTAAAGTAAAAAGACTCAAGTTATTGAATAAAAAGCCAAGGACTACAAAAAATAGGGTCAATGAAAAAAGATTGACTTTTGGAGGTTAAAATCCATGAAAAAGAATTTTTTGGCAGGAAAGGTTCTACTCATAATCTCCCTTTGTGTTCTGGGAATTCCATTGAGCGGGAATATGGACAAAGCTAATGCCTTTTCGAACCAGGTTATCCAGCACGGAGCTGTTGGAGATGATGTAATCGAGCTTCAGTCCCGCCTGCAGTATTTAGGATTCTACAATGGGAAAATCGATGGAGTTTTTGGGTGGGGAACTTATTGGGCACTTAGGAATTTTCAATATGAATTCGGCCTTCCGATAGACGGGCTTGCTGGTCAGGAAACAAAAAACAAGCTCGTAAAGGCATCCAAGTATAATGAACAGTATGTGAAAGAACAAATTAATAAGGGCAATAAATTTACCCACTACGGCGGGGTGGACACTGAGAAGCAGACTCAGCCTCAGCAAGGGGGATCTTCCGGGGGAACGGCACAGCAGCAGGAAGCTCCTAAACAGCCGACCGCTGCAAATGTGCCTAACGGATTCTCAGAAAATGATATCCAGCTGATGGCCAATGCGGTTTATGGAGAATCTAGAGGCGAGCCATATACAGGCCAGGTGGCAGTTGCCGCAGTAATTTTAAACCGTGTAGAAAGTGCTTCATTTCCAAACACTGTTTCTGGTGTTATATTTGAGCCTCGTGCTTTTACTGCCGTTGCCGATGGACAGATATGGCTAACGCCGAATGAAACAGCAAAAAAAGCTGTCCTTGATGCCATCAATGGATGGGATCCAACAGGCGAGGCACTGTATTACTTTAATCCGGATACAGCTACAAGCGGATGGATTTGGACACGGCCGCAAATCAAGCAAATTGGAAAACATATATTCTGTAAATAGAGGGGTGAATGATCATGCTTAGAGGAATTCTAATAGGCGTACTTGCACTGGGTGTTGCCGGTACAGCGTTCTGGGGTTATCAGGAGCACCGGGAGAAAAATGCAATCCTAATTAATGCCGAAAATAATTATCAAAGGGCATTTCATGATTTAACTTACCAAATTGACTTATTGCATGACAAAATTGGAACAACCTTAGCAATGAATTCTAGAGCTTCACTATCACCTGAATTGGCAGAAGTATGGAGATTGACTTCAGAAGCCCACTCAGATGTTGGCCAGCTGCCTCTCTCGCTTCTTCCTTTCAATAAAACAGAAGAGTTTCTATCCAATATTGGAGATTTCAGTTATCGGACAGCAGTAAGGGACTTGGAGAAGGAGCCTTTATCTGATAAAGAATATCAAGCGCTAAAGCAGCTTTATAAACAGTCGGCTGATGTTCAGCAGGATTTGCGCAAAGTTCAGCATATGGTGCTTGAGAAGAACTTACGGTGGATGGATGTAGAAATGGCGCTTGCTTCAAATGAGGAAGCTGCAGATAATACAATCATAGATGGATTTAAGACAGTGGAAAAAACGGTTGAAGGCTATGGAGAGACAGACTTTGGACCTGCGTTTGTAAATATGCAGAGGAAAGATGAAAATTACAAATATCTTAAGGGTAAAGAAATAACAGAAGAAGAAGCTGCACGAATAGGCCGGCAATATGCAAACCTGGGAAATAATATTAATATCAGAGTGACGGAAAACGGTAAAGGATCTGATTACGGGTTCTTTAGTGTAAGCATTCAAAATAAGAAAACAAAAGAAGAAGCAAACATGGATATCACTAAAAAAGGCGGTTATCCAATCTGGTTTATACTGGATAGGGAAGTGGCGAAACAAAAAGTAAGCCTTAATGAAGCAAGCAATAATGCGGTTAAATTTCTGAAAGACAATGGTTTTAAGGACCTTGATTTATTCGAGAGTGCTCAGTATGACAATTTAGGGGTATTTACCTTTGTATCCAATCAGGATGGTGTAAGAATTTATCCGGACTCCATTCGTGTGAAAGTTGCGCTTGACAATGGCAAAATGGCAGCCTTTTCTGCTGAGGATTATTTAAAGGCTCATCACCAGAGAGAAATTCCTGAGCCTGCAATCACTGCAGAAGAGGCGAGAGCCAAGGTAAATCCACAGCTGAAAGTCATGGAAGACAGACGGGCAATAATCATTAATGATTTGAATCAGGAAGTTTCCTGTTATGAATTTCTTGGCACTTTGGGTGAAGATACCTACAGAATCTATATAAACGCAGAAACAGGACAGGAAGAAAAAGTAGAAAAGCTTAAAAATGCTGAACCAGTATTTGAAGATGTATTGTAGAGAAAGCCAGATAGGCTTTCTTTTTTTTGCTTTAAATAGCATATGGGTCTTTTTGCCTAAATTTTTTCAAAGATGCTATTGCAGGATTCTTTTATACCGGTCATAATTAAATGACAAGATTATCCTTTTGCTAAGGGGAAGTGTGTCAGTGTGATAAATATTGGAGAAACATTGCTGCTGGAATTAACCTACTCGGAAAAATCCGAGAAATATAAATGCAAGCTTGCTGAAAGAGAAGGAAATAATCTATATATTGATTATCCGATAAATCAAGAAACGAATAAAGCTGCTTTCCTGCTCGATGGGACTCAGCTGAAGGCAACTTTTTTAGCTGAAGATGGGACTGTATATCTTTTCGAAAGCGAGGTTATGGGAAGAGTTAAGCTGAAGATTCCGATGATGGTTTTATCATATCCAGGGGACGAACATTTGGTAAAAATTCAGCGGCGCCAGTTTGTCCGGGTTGAAACACCTGTTGATGTTGCTATCCACCCGGAAAGTAATGAGTTTATTCCTTTTGTATCCGTTACGGATGATATTAGTGCGGGCGGGGCTGCAATCATCGCACAAAGCAGAAGTTCTTTAAAAGCGAATATGCAAATACATACTTATTTCGTATTAGCAATGCAAAACGGCGACAATTATTATTTGCGGCTTAAAAGTAAAGTTATCAGAGTTTCTGAACCTAAAAATGGAAAATCGCTTATTTCTGTTCAGTTTATGGACGTAAGCCCCCAGGATAGGCAATTGCTTTTGCGATTTTGTTTCGATAGGCAATTGGCTATGAAGAAAAAAGGCCTGGAAATATAAATAAAGGAATATTTTTTATATTCATCTCTCATAATAGATGGTGAAGTCTATTGGCTTATTCTTATATTTACAGTTGGAGAGATGGCAATGATGAAAACGGTAGAGAGGATTATTCTAAAGTTAATTATTGTGCAATTTGTTTTCTTGCTGTTCACTCAATTTTTCTTTCATCATATGGATGCTTTACCGGAATTAAAGCAGCTGACACAGTATGAGGGTGTAACAGATCAGAATTTCACTGAGCTGCTTGAAACGTTCAGGGAAAATTATTAGCAGGCGGGCGCCTGCTTATTTTTGTGCTGGCGGTCGTGTGAAAACGATAAATTATAAGTCTTTTAGGGGCTTTTTTTTAAAAAATTGCAAGACTTAAAAAACAGCTTAATTATGCACTGATGCAGACTTATTATGTTAAAATAAAGCTGAATGAACCTGGGGAAGAAGCGGCCAGGGGTACAGGAGGAACTATGAGCAAACGTATATCAATTGCAATTGACGGCCCAGCTGCTGCAGGGAAAAGTACAGTAGCAAAGATTGTGGCAGAAAAATTATCTTACATATATATTGATACTGGTGCCATGTATCGTGCCTTGACTTATAAAGCGATTCAGAAGAATGCAAGTCTTGAAGATGAAGCTTCTCTTATGGAGATTCTAAACAATACAGGTATTGAACTGCAGCCTGGCGAAAAAGGGCAATTAATTTATCTGGACGGCCAGGATGTGACAAATGAAATCAGGACTTCTGAAGTGACAAATTCTGTTTCTATAGTTTCCATGCATAAGCTGGTTAGAGAAGAAATGGTACTGCGCCAGCAAAGCTTTGCCTTAAATGGAGGAGTGGTAATGGATGGCCGGGATATCGGAACCCATGTCCTGCCCCATGCAGAAGTAAAGATTTTCCTTTTAGCCTCTGTCGATGAAAGAGCTGTAAGGCGACATAATGAAAATATCCAGAAGGGATATCCATCTGATCTTGAAAAGCTTAAGGAAGAAATTTCCTTAAGGGACAAATTGGACTCTGAGCGTGAAGTAGCTCCCTTAAAGAAAGCAGAGGATGCAAAAGAGATTGATACAACTTCTTTGTCAATTGGACAGGTAGTCAATAAGATAATGGATCTGGCTATTGAAAGGATTGGTACAAAGTGAATCTCTATTCTTTTGCCAAAGCAGCAGTCTATGGAGTTCTAAAACCCATATACAGATTTGAAGTAATTGGTAAGGAGAACTTTCCTGCTGAAGGGGGCGTCCTTTTATGCTCCAATCATATAGATAATCTTGATCCTCCGGTGGTCGGCATTAATGCCCCAAGGCCAGTTTATTTTATGGCTAAAGAAGAGCTATTTAATGTCCCGGTTCTGGGGAAAATTCTTCCCGATCTAAACGCATTTCCTGTCAAGAGAGGAATGAGTGACAGGGAGGCATTAAGAAAAGGGCTTGGAATCTTAAAAGAAGGAAATGTTTTAGGGCTGTTTCCAGAGGGTACTAGAAGTAAAACGGGGCAGCTGGGGAAAGGACTGGCAGGTGCAGGTTTTTTTGCTCTCAGGTCAGAAGCGCATGTCGTTCCCTGCGCCATTATTGGACCCTATAAGGCTTTTTCAAAATTAAAAGTTGTTTACGGTAAACCAATTGATATGAAAGAGCTAAGGGAAAGAAAGGCTTCGGCGGAGGAAACCACCGAATTGATTATGTCAGAAATAGGTAAATTAATTGAAGATTATTCATAAACCTTCTTGCTTGACAAAAATCTTCTTTTGTAAGAAGTTAGTAAAAAGGCATTTTTTAAAAAGGCGAAAATATTCGAAAAATTAGGCTGTCCTTTACTTTGAACTTCTAGGAATGTCTAACTCATCGCCTACCCCCTCGAGGTCACAAGCTTGTCTTGTTTCGGCACCTAGGGACTCGGGGTCATAAGCCGTTTCCTTTCAGAAGGAAAAACGCCTTCTTACAGGAACCGTCTTATGCCTGTCGTCCCTGGGCAGTCGCCTCCACATTTCGGTCAATCCGCCCAAAAAGGCAAAGGACGCCTTTCTGTGAGGCCCGTCTTGTGCTTGTCGGGGGTGGGCAAGGCGCTTGCGCTTTTCTTATGAGGGCAGAAAGAGACATTCAACAGCAGTTGAAAAATAGCCTGCAAAATAAATAGCCATTCGAGTATTTCTGCTGCTGACACAGGGTTCTTGCCTGGATGGCAGGCAGTTGAATACAGATTAAAAATTTGAAAGCAGCCATTGGATTAAGGAGGAATACATATGTCAGAGGAAATGAATCAAGTAGAAGTTAAAAATTTTGAGGTGGGTGACAAGGTAAAAGGCCAAGTTACCAAAGTGGAAGAAAAGCAAGTCATTGTTGACCTTGCTGACAGTAAATTGGATGGGATTATCCCAATCAGCGAGCTTTCAAGCCTTCATATTGAAAAAGCAGGCGATGCGGTTTCAGAAGGAGATGAGCTCGAGCTTGAAGTTTTAAAAGTGGAGGAAGATGCCCTTATTCTTTCTAAAAGAAAAGTTGATGCCGGTAAATCATGGGAAACTCTCGAAAAGAAATTTAATGAGGGTGAAGTTTTTGAAGCAGAAATAAAAGATGTTGTAAAAGGCGGCTTAGTAGTAGACTTGGGTGTGCGCGGATTTGTTCCTGCTTCCCTGGTTGAAGCTCACTTTGTTGAGGACTTTACTGATTATAAAGGCAAAACGATGACATTTAAAATTGTAGAGCTTGATAAAGATAAAAATCGCCTCATTCTTTCTCACCGTGCTGTAATAGAGGAAGAAAAAGGAAAACAAAAACACCAGGTGCTTGAATCCCTTCAGGCAGGTCAGGTTTTGGATGGAACAGTTCAAAGAATTACTGACTTTGGAGCATTTGTTGATATCGGCGGGATTGATGGTCTTGTCCATATTTCCCAGCTTTCTTATGAGCATGTAGAGAAGCCTTCAGATGTTGTGGAAGAAGGCCAAAAAGTGAAAGTGAAAGTATTAAGTGTAGACCGGGACAATGAACGCATCTCACTTTCCATTAAGGAGACATTGCCAGGGCCTTGGGATAATATCAGTGAAAAGGCTCCTAAAGGAAGCACTCTCGATGGAACAGTAAAAAGACTTGTTTCTTATGGAGCATTTGTGGAAGTTTTCCCAGGTGTAGAAGGACTTGTCCATATTTCTCAAATTGCGCATAAGCATATTGGGACTCCTCATGAAGTATTGAGCGAAGGACAGGAAGTAAAAGTAAAGGTTCTTGATGTGAACGAACAGGACCAGCGCCTGTCATTGAGCATCAAAGATCTTCTTGAAAAGGAACAGGAAGAAGTGACTGACTATGAACTTCCTGAAGAAAATAAAGGCTTCTCACTTGGTGATATGATTGGCGACCAGCTAAAGAATTTAAAAAAGTAATGGTGATAAATTTTGTCTAGATCAAAACGTAAATGGGATCATATCCAGCATGCTTTGGCAACGGGCCAAAACAGCAATACCGGATTAGAGGATATTGCATTTATTCATCAAAGTCTTCCTGATGCGTTTCTTGATCAGGCTGATTTAGGCACTTCAATTGGCGGACTTACATTAAGTTCGCCAATTTTTATAAATGCCATGACAGGGGGCGGAGGAGAAAGAACGGTTCAAATTAACCGGGATCTCGCCCTGGCTGCCAGATCAACAGGTCTTGCTATGGCAGTTGGATCTCAAATGTCTGCCCTGAAGGATCCAAGTGAAGCAGAATCCTACAGGGTTGTCAGGAGAGAAAACCCCAGTGGAATTATCTTCGGCAATTTAGGCAGCGAAGCTACAATCGATCAGGCAAAAGCAGCGGTTGATATGATTGAAGCAGATGCATTGCAAATTCATTTAAATGTAGTCCAGGAATTGACCATGCCTGAAGGTGACCGTGATTTTCGGGGTGCCTTAAAAAGAATTGAAAATATCGTTTCTCATTCTGAAGTTCCAGTAGTTGTAAAAGAAGTGGGATTTGGCATAAATAAAGAAACAGTTGCAATGCTTGCATCAACCGGTGTTACAGCAATTGATATTGGCGGATTTGGCGGAACGAATTTCTCCCGCATAGAAAATGCCAGAAGAGAGAGACTGTTGTCGTTTTTTAATGAGTGGGGAATCCCGACAGCTGTCTCCATTGCAGAAGCTGCATCTTTGGAAAATAATATTGAAGTCATAGCTTCCGGGGGCATCCGAACAAGTCATGAAATAGCTAAGGCAATTGCTCTTGGGGCAGGAGCTGCAGGGATGGCGGGATACTTTTTAAAGGTTCTGATGAAAGAAGGACTTGAAGCACTCATTGAAGAGATTAACAATATGCATACTGAATTAAAAGTGATCATGACTGCCCTTGGTGCAGCAAACATCACCCAGCTTCAGCAGGCTCCAATTATAATAACCGAAAAAACCCATCATTGGCTGAATGAACGTGGCATTGATACAAAAGCCTATTCTCAGCGAATAATCCAAAAATAAAGCTCCCGTCAATTGACGGGAGCTTTATTTTTGGATATTAACCTTTAACTGTATTTTGAATCATTCAAAGATCTGGCTTCTTCGGGGCTCTGCATCTTGGCAGCTCCAGGATAATGAAGTGCCTGGTCGCGATCGGATTCCACTTTTCCGCTGTTCTTCAGCTTTTTTTCCTGTCTGTCTTTACCCATAATAAACACCTCCATGTTATTAAGATGAAGTGAGTGTAAAGGAATTATGCAAAAAGATAGCTGTGATTCAAAAGGAATAATCCTTTTGAACTTGCAGGGTTATTTTTAATACGAAAAAGCCATAATGGAAATGATAGGAGGTAGAGGATGGAAGGATTAATTTTCTATTGGATTTCCTGGATGGTTTGGATTATGGCAACTTTTTTTCTGGATCGAAATAATAAATACAGGTTTCTATTGTCTGCCTGGATTTTAATCTTCATTATGCTGTCACCCTGGACATTTAAAATCTTCAATGTTGAAACTGGTATTGGTGGCCTTTTTCTGATTGTATCTTTATATATTTTTGCCGGGAGATTAAAAAAACTGAGTAAACTTTATTTCTTTTTTTGCACTTTCATCCTGATGATGGCCTATGTCATATTTCATCTGTTTGAACTGTTTGATCCGGTTTGGGTAATGTTCTCCCGGAATTGGATGCTGTCAATCCTTCTCGTTTATATGGCTGTTCTCCTGCAAAAAAACAGAATGCTCAGACTGCCGCTAATATTGCTGGGTGGCATCCAGGGTGAAGTTCTATATGCGCTCATTCTTAAACAATTTTCCTTTCCTTACACTATTGGATCATTGGCCTTTCTGGATATCATGGCAATCTCTGTTTCCATATCGGCCGTATGGATTACAGTGCAATGGGCGGTTAAATTTATTGAAACCAACTTTAAACATTTCGAAAGGGAGAAACAAAAATTATCATGAGCGAATATACGTACCCGATACTTTTTGGTCTGGCAGTTGGAACTTTGACCCGTATTTATATGCTTCGGACCGACTACCGGCAATATCCTACATACTTACATGGAAAGATTATACACGTTGCATTGGGATTCATTGCTGCCGGCCTGGGAACGGTGGCCATTCCTTCAATAATGGAGGAAGAATTCACAGCTATTACGTTTCTGACCCTTGCTGCATCCCAGTTTAGGGAAGTCAGAAACATGGAAAGAAACACGCTTACTGAACTGGACAGCTACGAAATGGTTCCGAGAGGCAAAACGTATATAGAAGGTGTAGCGATCGCCTTCGAGAGCAGAAATTATCTTGTGATTTTCACATCTTTATTAAGCACGCTTGGCTATCTGGTATTTAATATATGGGGAGGGCTTGCGGCAGCCCTTCTGGCCGTACTTATTTCCAAAAAATTAATGTCAGGGGGAAGGCTGAAGGAAATTGTTGAAGTTGAGTTTGTGGAACCGCGTTTTGATGGAGCGGGCTTGTATGTGGATAATATTTATATCATGAATATAGGTTTGCCCGAAAGACAAGAGGAAGTGCTGCGATATGGGATGGGATTTATTTTAAAACCTAAAAATTTCAATGCCCGCTCCACCATAGCCAATCTTGGGCAGAGGCAGGCTATTTTGCATGATGTTTCTACTGCTTTGGGTGTTTACCGGGATTCCGGGACTCCTGCGCTTGTTCCGCTTGCGAAAAGGGACCTGGATGATGGGCGTGTAGGAGTTTTCGTATTGCCGCAGGAAAAGAATATTAATAAAGCGATAAAAGTCATCGAAGCGGTTCCGACACTCGAAAATGCGATTAGGATGCCTACTGAACGGCAAACGAATGGGAAAGGAAGTTAGCGTATGGTGCTTGAAAAATTCATACTGGCTGCAATTACAACAAATCCATCCAAGATACCATCAGGTACCGCCGTGTTTCATTGTGAAGATAAAAAAGAAATGGAAATCATCGCAGCCAATCTTGAAGCAATTCTTGATGGTATTGCCCATGCATTAACAGAAGAACTATATGTAATTGTTAAGCATTAATGTAGCTTCCAAGTTTTAATAAAACAGAAATTATATTTTTGAACTTCGATACCTGTCTAGCTCCAGGCGCCATCGGCTCGAGGTCATAAGCTTGTCTAGTTTCGGCTCCTAGGGACTCGAGGTCATAAGCCGTTCCCTTCCAGAAGGAAAAACCACCTTCTTACAGGGACCGTCTTATGCTTGTCGTCCCTGGGCAGTCGCCTCAACATTTCTTCCAATCAGTCCAAAAGGTTAAAGAACAACCTTTCAGCCGGCTCGTCTTATGCTTGAGGCCCACAGGATGTGGGTCATGCAGACGTTGCCACAGGACGTGGCGTTTTTAGTCTGCGTGCCTTCATTAAGCGGGCGCCTTCCGCTTTTCCTATTGCTAGGAAGGTTTCTCTTTGTTAAAATATCTAAGTTAGGCCCTTCTATCTTTGAGAAGGGTTTATTTTATAAATGTACAGCTGTTTGGATGGTTTTAACATCAATGTAGTGTTATTGTGGACAGCCATCTGTATGCTTACCAAGGTAAAGGCATTTCTGGAACATAAATGGGATGTTGAAACATTTTAGAATAAAGAATTGAAAGGGTGATGTTCATGGCAAAACCAGTGGTGGCTATTGTCGGGCGTCCTAACGTTGGAAAATCAACGATATTTAACAGAATTGTAGGAGAACGGATATCCATTGTCGAAGATATTCCGGGAGTGACAAGGGACAGGATTTATAGTTCGGCAGAATGGCTGACTCATGATTTCAATATTATTGACACAGGCGGAATTGATATTGGGGACGAGCCATTTTTAGAGCAAATTCGCCTTCAGGCAGAAATTGCGATAGATGAAGCAGATGTCATCATTTTTCTTGTAAACGGGCGAGAGGGTGTTACCTCTGCAGACGAGGAAGTTGCCAAAATTTTATATAAAGCCAAAAAACCTGTAGTTCTTGGTGTAAATAAAATCGATAACCCTGAGATGCGGGATCTAATTTATGATTTTTATGCACTTGGTTTTGGTGAACCATTTCCTATTTCAGGTTCTCATGGGCTTGGTCTTGGAGACTTGCTTGATGAAGCAGCCAAGCATTTCCCGAAACATGGCCAAACTGAATATGGAGAAGACGTCATCAAGTTTTCATTAATTGGGCGCCCGAATGTCGGGAAATCCTCTCTTGTAAATGCAATGCTTGGCGAAGAACGGGTCATTGTCAGCAATATAGCAGGCACCACGAGAGATGCTATCGACTCGAAGGTGAAGGTTGACGGTCAGGAATATGTCATCATCGATACTGCAGGAATGCGAAAAAAAGGGAAAGTCTATGAAACAACAGAAAAATACAGTGTACTGAGAGCTTTGCGGGCAATCGAACGTTCCGATGTTGTCTTAGTGGTCATCGATGGGGAAGAAGGAATCATTGAGCAGGACAAGCGTATTGCCGGTTATGCTCATGAAGCAGGCAGAGCCGTTGTTATTGTTGTCAATAAGTGGGATGCTGTTGAAAAAGATGAGAGAACAATGAAGGCTTTTGAACAAAATATTCGTGAGCATTTTCAATTCCTTGATTATGCACCAGTTGTTTTCCTTTCTGCTAAAACGAAAAAACGTATTCATACTCTCATCCCAATGATTAACACAGCAAGTGAAAATCATGCTCTGCGTGTTGAAACTAGCGTCCTCAATGATGTCGTCATGGATGCTGTCGCGATGAATCCTACACCTACAGATAAAGGAAGACGCCTAAGAATTTATTATACAACACAGGTTGCTGTGAAGCCGCCGACATTTGTTGTGTTTGTTAATGATCCTGAACTTCTTCATTTTTCATATGAACGTTTCCTGGAAAACAGAATTAGAGACGCTTTTGGCTTTGAAGGCACACCTATTAAGATATTTGCTAGGGAAAGAAAATAATTATGATGACGCCAGCCAGAAATCTTTATTGTTGTCTGGCAGGCAGAATCGTATGAATTTTTGATGCATCCAAATACGTTAAAAGGCAGTGATCAAATGGAGCGGAAAAAAGAAAGTGTAGCTGTAGCAGGTGCCGGCAGCTGGGGTACTGCCCTGGCGATGGTGCTTGCGGATAATGGGCATGATGTCAGACTGTGGGGCCATAATCCTGATCAAATAGAGGAAATCAATAAGCAGCATATGAATCAAAAATATTTATCAGGGATACATCTGCCTGAAGGAATAAGAGGATACACGTCGCTTGAAGAGGCTTTAACCGGAACAGACACTTTGATTTTGGCGGTCCCGACAAAGGCCATTCGTGAAGTAATAGGGAAGATCAAGGGAATTAGAAAAGAGCCTCTTACCATAGTGCATGTAAGTAAAGGCATTGAACCAGACTCACTTCTCCGGATCTCTGAAATGATTGAAGAAGAAATGCCCGGAAATCTTCTGGATAGTGTAGTGGTACTCTCTGGTCCAAGCCATGCAGAAGAAGTTAGTCTGCGGCATCCAACTACTGTTACGGTATCATCAAAAAATATGGACTCCGCCGAAAAAATTCAGGATTTGTTTATCAATAACAATTTCAGAGTATATACAAACCCGGATATCATTGGAGTGGAGATTGGAGGGGCTTTAAAAAATATCATTGCCCTTGCAGCTGGAATTACAGATGGCTTAGGTTATGGAGACAATGCCAAGGCAGCCCTGATAACCAGAGGTCTTGCTGAAATTGCCCGACTCGGAATGAAGATGGGAGCAAGCCCGCTTACTTTCTCCGGATTAGCGGGAATCGGTGATTTGATCGTTACATGCACGTCTGTCCATTCACGCAATTGGAGGGCAGGCAACCTTCTTGGAAAGGGACATAATCTCCAGGAGGTCCTTGACAATATGGGCATGGTCGTAGAAGGAGTCAGGACAACAAAGGCGGCACATCAGCTGGCTCAAAAATATAACGTAAAAATGCCAATTACCACTGTTCTGTATGATGTTCTGTTTAATAATGTCAATGCGAAGGATGCTGTTGATCTTCTGATGGCAAGGGGAAAAACACATGAGATGGAAGATCTTGCGAACGTTTTGGAAGATCAAAGCGGGAATAAAAAGAACTGAAATGTTTATTAATTGAAAAATATAGGCATTAGATGATGCGAGACAGCAGGTTCCTGCATACAATGCAACGAAGCAAACTAGTGTAATGAACAGGGTGCTGGGTTATTTAGTCAAATGGCTGAGGTAAAGAATTGCCCCTTCTTTGCCTCAGTTTTTTTTGTGCTTAATTTTTTTCGCAATGAAAAGCTTTTAGATTTATTCATTTAATATGTTATAATACATCTCGGAAAAGGGAGTTGATTTGTATGTCGCCGGCTTTAATGAAAATGTGGATATCCCTAGCATCAATGGGATTTATGTTTTTATCAATAATATTAATATATCTTAGCCGCTACAAGCTGAAAGCTGGAGTTTTTAAGGTTATAACAGCCATTGTTGCCTACTTTTTAATGATAATAAGCGGGATTATTATAGTGATTGTCGTGTTCAGCGGTCCGACAAGCAGCTAGCACTTTTACATAAAGGGTTGATTAAATGAAAAAAGCTTTTAACATGTTTTTGCTTTTGTTGAGTGGAGCTTTAATTCTGACGGGGTGTATGTATCCTGAAGAGAAATTATCGCAAAATCAGATAGCCTACAAGGATCAGCTCCAGTCTGTCCAGTCGGCAGTGGACCAATATCGGGAAGCAAATAATGGCCTTCTGCCGATTAAAACCAAGGATCAGACAACCCCTATCTATCAAAAGTATCCAATTGACTTTAAGAAAATTGCCCCGGAATATATGGCAGAGCCGCCTGGGAATGCCTTTGAATCAGGCGGAGTTTTTCAATATGTGATCGTTGATGCAGAATCAGATCCGAAAGTGAAGATTTTTGATTTAAGAATTGCTGAAACCATCAGGGATATTAACCTTAGGGTTAAAGCACATGGGTTCCCGCCTTATAAAGAGCAGATTGCTGAAAATGTCTTTACAATGGATTTCAAAAAATTAGGATTTAAGGAAGAACCTAAAGCCCTCAGTCCATACAGCGGCCAGAGCCTCCCGTATGTCGTTACCGGCAATGCAGAGGTATATGTGGATTATCGGGCTGATTTATATCAGGCATTGGAAAATAAGGAAAACAAGCCTGAATCTGGAGAAGATATTAGAGATCTTCTTGTGGAGGATTCTGATTTTGTTCCCGCCTATTCTCTGCCATATACAATTGATCCCGGCACGAATGATCCAATCTTTTTGGTGAAATAGTCATAACCCTTCTCCTGCAAAATATATTGTAGGAGAAGGGTTATTTTTTTATATACTTTTATAACCACTCTTCAACTATTGACTATAAGCATAAAGGCAAAGAAATAAAGAAGTAAGGGGAGTTAGTAAATAAAAAAGGAAATCTGGAGTGGCCAGCTGTCCATTTCAGACTGTCATAGGATTGCCGATTTCCAGCCGGGCTGGCAGGTGCAGTGCACATTCCTGATAGGGGGGTAAAAATTTAAAAAAACTGTCATAACAATGTAGGACAACATCATACACATATAATGTCCAAACATAATAGATAGGATAATATTATCCCATTAACTCAAGATTTCAGGAGGGGATCACTTGGAAAAGGTTGATATTTTTAAAGATATTGCCGAAAGAACTGGCGGCGATATATATTTTGGAGTAGTTGGCGCAGTTCGCACAGGCAAATCTACATTTATAAAAAAGTTTATGGAACTGGTTGTACTGCCAAATATGGAGAATGAAGCTGAACGTGCCCGCACACAGGATGAGCTTCCTCAAAGTGCTGCCGGCAAAACAATTATGACAACAGAACCGAAATTTGTCCCTAACCAGGCTGCTACAGTACATGTTGCAGAAGGGCTGAATGTAAATATCAGGCTCGTGGACTGTGTGGGATATACAGTACCTGGGGCGAAGGGCTATGAGGATGAAAACGGCCCGAGAATGATCAATACACCTTGGTATGAAGAGCCGATTCCTTTTCATGAAGCTGCTGAAATAGGAACAAGAAAGGTGATTCAGGAGCATTCGACTATCGGAGTGGTGATTACAACTGACGGAACAATTGGAGAAATCCCTAGGGCGAATTATCTGGAAGCCGAAGAACGGGTTATTGAAGAGTTAAAGGAAGTTGGCAAGCCGTTTATCATGATCATTAACAGTGTCCAGCCACACCATCCAAATACGGATGCACTGAGAAATGATCTTGCTGAAAAATATGATATCCCTGTCCTGGCCATGAGTGTTGAGGGCATGAGGGAATCAGATGTATTAAATGTTATGCGTGAAGCTCTTTATGAGTTCCCGGTACTGGAAGTCAATGTAAACCTTCCGAGCTGGGTAATGGTGCTGCATGAAGATCACTGGCTTCGTGAAAGCTATCAGGACGCTGTTAAAGAAACGGTTAAGGATATTAAGAGGCTAAGAGATGTTGACCGTGTGGTCCATCAATTCAGCGACTTTGAATTCATTGACCGGGCAGGCCTTGCAGGAATTGAAATGGGGCAGGGAGTAGCCGAAATTGACTTATATGCGCCAGACGATCTTTACGATGAGGTCCTTAAAGAGATAGTCGGTGTTGAAATCCGCGGAAAAGACCACTTGCTCGAGCTGATGCAGGAATTTGCCCATGCTAAAGCAGAGTATGACCAAATTTCCGATGCACTGAGAATGGTGAAGCAAACCGGCTACGGCATTGCTGCTCCTTCGCTTGCTGATATGAGCCTGGATGAACCGGAGATTACACGCCATGGATCCCGCTTTGGTGTAAGACTAAAAGCAGTTGCTCCATCTATTCATATGATTAAAGTAGATGTGGAATCTGAATTCTCACCTATTATCGGGACAGAAAAGCAAAGTGAAGAACTTGTCCGCTATCTAATGCAGGACTTTGAAGACGATCCGCTTTCAATCTGGAACTCCGACATCTTTGGACGCAGCCTAAGCTCCATCGTAAGAGAAGGAATTCAGGCCAAACTCTCCCTAATGCCTGAAAATGCAAGATACAAACTGAAAGAAACATTAGAAAGAATCATCAACGAAGGCTCTGGCGGATTAATTGCGATAATCCTTTAATGAAGGCTCCTTTTGGAGTCTTTTTTTACGTTTATCCTAATTTAAAGGAAACGTTTGAAAAATTCACTGCTTAATTTGGAATTGATTTTTTAAAATAGTGTTTTAAAAAGCGCCGTAAGGGTAATAAAAACAGGTCAGCTTATTACAAATATGTTGCAAAGAAGAAAAGATTCCCATTAAATCATGAAATATTCTTGATAACAGCATTTGATTGTGATAATCTTTTAACAGAATTACTGTTATGGCGTCCGAAACCCTTATATTTAAAGGGTTTATAATGATTTTTGGATTGAAAAATTTCAATTTATCATTTATTATAGGGCTTGTTAAACAAAAAAACGCCATAACGTATAGAATTCAGTAATTTTGTTTACAAATGTATGTAAGGAATCTTATTTTACTGGGTTTTATCCATATTTGGGAGGAGGTGAAAGGCATGAACAAAACAGAACTAATTAACGCAGTTGCTGAAGCTGGCGAACTTTCTAAAAAAGACGCGACTAAAGCAGTTGATGCTGTTTTCGATACAATCCTTGATGCTTTGAAAAATGGTGATAAGGTACAACTAATCGGTTTCGGAAACTTTGAAGTTCGCGAGCGTGCTGCCCGTAAAGGACGCAACCCGCAAACTGGCGAAGAAATCGAAATCGCTGCAAGCAAAGTTCCTGCTTTCAAACCAGGTAAAGCGCTTAAAGATGCAGTTAAATAATCTACATACAAGTGCTTAAAGCTTATGCTTGAGCTAAAAACCGCGAATATTCGCGGTTTTTTCTTTTTTATCCGATCTGAAATCGCGCTGACCACAGGGGAAACGGCGGTTTATTAATATTAGTGAAAGACACGGAAGTTTCGTTTTGCCTGAATGAAAGGGTTATGCTAATATGAACATATTATTACCACAGTGTTAATACATAGGAGGCATAATTATGGCAGAAGTAAATCGTGCCCAGATAGAAGATGCGGTGCGTTTAATATTAGAGGCAATCGGTGAAGACCCGAATCGCGAGGGACTTCTTGATACGCCAAAGCGGGTCGCAAAAATGTATGAAGAAGTTTTTATGGGGCTTAACCAGGATCCTAAAGAATACTTTGAAACAGTATTTGGCGAAGATCATGAAGAACTTGTTTTAGTTAAAGATATTCCATTTTACTCTATGTGTGAACATCACCTTGTGCCTTTCTTTGGTGTTGCTCATGTAGCTTACATCCCGAGGGGCGGCAGAGTAACAGGTTTAAGCAAACTTGCCAGAGCTGTGGAGGCAGTTGCAAAGCGTCCTCAGCTTCAGGAACGCATCACATCTACTGTAGCAAATTCCATCCTGGAAAAGCTTGAGCCCCATGGTGTAATGGTCATTGTAGAAGCGGAACATATGTGTATGACAATGCGAGGTGTTAAAAAACCTGGTTCAAAAACGGTGACATCAGCAGTAAGAGGCGTTTTTGCAGAGGATGCAAGAGCACGGGCTGAAGTCCTTTCGCTGATTAAACAATAAAAATTAGAGCTCTGTTAATGGTGAGTTCAGGCTATAAATAGGTCAAAGGCTGAAAGATAAAACTTTTAGCCTTTTTTTGTAAGTAATTATGAATGAACATTATTTAGCAAAGGATGGTATGGATGGAAAAGAAAAGTCCATCAGGACATGATTATATTGTGATAAAAGCCAAAGAAGACGGTGTTAATGTCATAGGGTTAACAAGAGGCTCTGATACAAGATTCCACCATTCAGAAAAACTTGACCAGGGTGAAGTAATGATTGCTCAGTTTACCGAGCATACGTCTGCGATTAAAATCCGGGGAAATGCAAGAATAATGACAAGCTGCGGGGAAATAGAAAGTGAAGGAAAGAAATAGCTTTCCCTTTGATTAGAAGGATAGGATATTTTCACAGGAGATTGTCCTGACATGTTCCTGTAATTTATGATATAATTGTCTCTGCTTGATTATTTCTCTTGAATACAAGATACCGGGTAAAAGGTTTTTTTTTGCCCGTTTTACATTTAATAGTAATCAATGATTTGGCTAAAAATAGATAAGATGAATAAGACAATATGTGCCCGTTCTCTTTGTCGCAGTATTCACATTGAGAAATCGCGGCTATGGAAAAAAGAAAACTAAGGGGAAACAAGGGTGATGGCATGCATGATGTGAAGATTAAATTAGCAGATGTTAAAGAACAGATTGAGAAAAAAGTTAACCACCCTTATCTGCTCAGATATATTGATTCTCCTGTTATTGATGAAGACAAGCTTCTGCTTCTAATCTCTTTCCTGGATGATGTGGAAATACCTGACTCAAAAGCAGAAAAATATGCAGTAACTGCAATGCTTATCCAAATCGCCCTTGATACCCATGAACTTGTTAAGAACGATGAATCTGAAGACAAAGGTCTTAAACACAGACAGCTTACTGTCCTTGCAGGTGTTTATTACAGCGGTTTATATTATAAGATTCTCGCAGCTTTTGATGATATCCGAATGATCAGGGCCTTCGCAGATGGGATAAAAGATGTAAATGAGCATAAAATTTCGCTATATCAGAAGTCTCCTGATGCAGTTGACAGCCTGATGAATTCAGTCAAAAAAGTTGAGGCGTCACTTTTTGAAAAACTGGCTGATGCATTCAGCAAGGCAGCTTGGAAAGAGGTAATATCGAATCTTTTATTCATAAAGCGCCTGATTGCAGAAAAGCAGCAGTTCATGAAGGAAGGCACCTCAGTTGTCTTTGAAGCCCTTAAAAAACTGACTTTCCCAAAAGTGAAAGACATGTCTGCGGAGCAGCGGAGATATCTGATTCTCATTTGTGACAGATATATTGATTTTTCAAGGAATTTGGTTGATCAATCCCTAAGGAAATTCCCTCTTGCAAATGAATTATTAGAGCAGCGTATTCACTGCATTTTCAATAATAGTCAGTCTGTGGCTAAAACTTTTGTGGAAGAAGGATAAAATATGCAGCAATCAAAAGAAGAACGTGTTCATAGCGTATTTGAAAAGATTTATGGCAACTACGATAAAATGAATTCAGTCATCAGCTTTCAGCAGCACTTAAGATGGCGCAAAGATACAATGAAAAAGATGAATGTTCAAAAGGGTTCAAAAGCTCTTGATGTATGCTGCGGTACAGCCGATTGGTCCATAGCGCTTGCTGAAGCCGTAGGAGAAAGCGGTAAAGTAGTAGGTTTGGATTTTAGTAAAAATATGCTAAAAATCGGCGAGGAAAAAATTAAGGATCGGAAACTGAAGCAAGTGGAGCTTGTACATGGAAATGCAATGGAGCTCCCTTTTGCGGACAATTCCTTCGATTATGTTACAATCGGTTTTGGACTGCGCAATGTTCCGGATTATCTGCAGGTATTAAAAGAAATGCACCGTGTTGCAAAGCCTGGCGGTATAGCAGTGTGTCTGGAGACTTCTCAGCCTACCCTGTTCGGATACAAGCAGGCTTATTATTTCTACTTCCGTTTTATCATGCCTATGTTTGGCAAACTTTTTGCCAAAAGCTTTAATGAATATTCCTGGCTGCAGGAATCAGCCAGAGACTTTCCAGGGATGAAAGAACTTGCAGGAATGTTTGAGGAAGCAGGCTTTAAAAATGTCACATTTAAGTCTTATAGCGGTGGTGTGGCTGCTGTACACATTGGAACGAAATAAAAATAATAACTTGTTCTGTATGTTTCTCATCGAACGATAGAGAATAGATCAGACGGGATCGATAAGCTGGGTGAGTAAGCAAATGAAATTGAAAATGATGTATTCATTTTTAAATTCAGATTTAACTGTTATAGAGAACGAGCTTGAGGAGACCATTAAGGCAGAGTCTCCTCTATTGCATCAGGCATCCCTGCATCTGCTGCAGGCCGGGGGGAAAAGAATCCGCCCAGTTTTTGTTTTGCTTGCTGCAAAATTCGGAGAATATGATATTGATAAAATTAAAAACGTAGCGGTATCACTGGAGCTTATCCATATGGCGTCGCTAGTCCATGATGATGTTATTGATGATGCAGAACTCCGCCGGGGGCAGCCTACCATTAAAGCAAAGTGGGATAATAAGATTGCCATGTATACCGGTGATTATATTTTCGCGCGCGCTTTGGAATTAATAACCAATGTGGAAAATCCGCATGCTCACAAAATTCTCTCTCATACCCTTGTGGAACTGTGCATAGGTGAAATTGAGCAAATTAAAGATAAGTATAACTATGATCAGAATATAAGGACATATTTCCGGAGAATTAAAAGAAAAACAGCCATGCTTATTGCGGTGAGCTGCCAGCTTGGCGGCATTGCGGCTAATGTAGAGGAAGGTATACATAAAAAGCTCTTTAAATTCGGCTATTTTGTGGGAATGTCGTATCAAATTATTGACGATGTCCTGGATTTTGTCGGTACTGATAAAGAGCTTGGCAAGCCGGCAGGAGGAGATCTCCATCAGGGTAACATTACACTCCCTGCTTTATTTGCGATGGAGGACAGGACCATCTGTGATCAAATCAGCAGAGTCCACGAAGGAACTGAACGAAGAGATATAGAGAAAATAATTGCCTTGGTCAAAGACTCCGGTGCAATTGAAAAATCCCTGCAAATTAGTGATAAATATCTACAGAAAGCCTTGGGGGTTCTCGAAGAGCTGCCTCCTTCCAGGTCAAAGAAAGCTTTGCGGGATATTGCAAAATTTATAGGCAAAAGAAAATTTTAATCCGCCAATTAATTGCCAGCACTTTTACAGGGTGCCGGCAATTTTGTTTTTCCGGGAATTATTAAGTAAAAGCGCTTTCAGATTTCTGTTGCTAAATTTTCAAAACAATGTTAATATTTTCGTGGATTAACATAAATCACTATACATAAGTTTTAGGAGTGGAATTCAATGGAAAGAACATTTTTAATGGTTAAACCAGACGGAGTACAGCGCAATCTAATCGGGGAAATCGTTTCCCGTTTCGAAAAGAAAGGCTTTCAGCTTGTAGGCGGCAAGCTAATGAGCATCAGCCAGGAACTTGCGGAAGAGCATTATGGAGAGCATAAAGAGCGTCCATTCTTCGGAGAACTTGTTGACTTTATTACGTCCGGACCAGTTTTCGCAATGGTTTGGGAAGGTGAAAATGTTATCGCTACAGCTCGTCAGATGATGGGTTCAACAAATCCTAAAGATGCTGCTCCTGGAACAATCCGCGGAGAATTCGGCATCACAGTTGGAAAAAATGTAATCCATGGATCAGATTCACCGGCAAGTGCTGAACGTGAAATCGGGCTTTTCTTCAAAGAGGAAGAAAAAGTGGAATACAAAAAGCTAATGAATGAATGGATTAACTAATATTCAAAAAAAGTACTTGTCCCTGACAAGTGCTTTTTTTGTAACCGAATTCATTTTTACAGATAGCGGGCATGGATAAAAGGAGACACATGCTCACCAATTATTATAAGAGGGGAAAAGGAATGGCTAACGATTATCAGGATTTTATTCTAAATATAAAAAGAAAAACAGGGATCGATCTTTCTCTGTACAAAGAAGCACAAATGAAGAGAAGGCTGATATCATTGTATGAGAAAAAAGGCTTTAATTCATTTGGAGATTTTTTTAATGGCATAGTCAAGGATAGGGAACTCCTGAATGATTTTTTGGACAGGATGACGATAAATGTTTCCGAATTTTACCGAAATGCGCAGAGGTGGGAGGTGCTTGAAAAAAAAATCCTGCCGGGGCTATTAGAGCAGAATAGGAATCTGAAAATCTGGAGCGCAGCATGCTCCACTGGTGAAGAGCCTTATACAATTGCCATGATTTTATCAAAATTGCTGCCAATATCCCAAATAAAGATTACTGCAACAGATATTGATGAAAATGCCCTGGCGAGGGCCCGGATTGGTGTATACCCTGAACGTTCGCTTAATGAAGTTCCTGAAACGATTAGACAGAAGTTCTTTTGGCGTGAAGGAAGTTATTATAAAGTATCAGAGGATATAAAAAAGACGGTAAATTTTAAAAAGCAAAACCTCCTTGCAGACGATTTCGGCGGGCCTTTTGATTTAATTGTATGCAGGAACGTTCTTATTTATTTTACAGAAGAAGCAAAGGATCAGCTTTATCATAAATTCAGCAGCGCATTAAGAAAAGATGGCATATTCTTTGTTGGGAGCACTGAACAGATTTTTAACGCTGGCCGTTATCACTTGGAATCTGCTGAAACCTTTTTTTATAGAAAAGAATAAAAATAGCAACAGCATAGGGGATTATTTTCAGACATCCTCTTTTCTTTGTTTTTCCCGTTTTGTAGTAAATAACTATTCGTGTTAAAATGGCTCCATTCATAATAAGAAATAAAATATTATAGGAATTTTCAATTTTATCTATTCTTATATTTATCATTATGTTATATTGATACATAATCCTTTAATGAGTTGAAGGGGGAAAGAGTTTTGAGATATCTTACATCTGGTGAATCTCACGGACCGCAGCTGACCACTATAATAGAAGGGCTGCCTGCAGGAATGCCGCTGATTGATTCAGATATTAATGAAGAACTTGCCAAACGCCAGAAAGGATACGGCAGAGGCAGAAGGATGCAAATTGAAAAGGATACTGTTCAAATAACAGCGGGTATCAGGCATGGATATACATTAGGATCGCCGGTGGCACTCGTTGTTGAGAATAATGATTGGAAGCATTGGACAAAAATTATGGGCCAGGACCCGCTTAATTCTGAGGATGAGGGTGAAGTAAAGAGAAAAATATCCCGTCCCCGTCCAGGCCATGCTGACTTAAATGGAGCCCTTAAATATGGGCACAGGGATATGAGGAACGTGCTGGAGCGATCTTCAGCCAGGGAAACCACAGTGAGGGTGGCGGCCGGTGCAGCTGCCAAAAAACTGCTCTCTGAATTGGGGATTGAAATTGCAGCCCATGTTATTGAAATTGGCGGGGTTGTTTCAGGCAAAAGAGATTATTCTTCACTAAAAGAGTTAAAGGAAATCACAGAAGACTCACCTGTCCGCTGTTTAGATCAGGATGCCGGCCAAAAAATGATGGATGCCATTGATTCCGCTAAAGAAAATGGCGATTCCATTGGCGGAGTAGTGGAGGTTATTGTTGAAGGCATGCCTCCGGGAGTCGGAAGTTATGTACACTATGACCGCAAGCTCGATTCAAAGCTAGCAGGGGCAATGGTAAGCATTAATGCATTTAAAGGTGTTGAGTTTGGCATTGGCTTTGAGGCTGCAAGGAAGCCCGGAAGTGAAGTTCATGATGAAATCGCATGGGATCCTGAAAAAGGCTATTATCGGAAAACAAACAGGCTTGGCGGCTTAGAAGGGGGCATGACAACGGGGATGCCTATTGTCGTCAGAGGAGTGATGAAACCAATTCCTACCCTCTATAAGCCCCTTCAAAGTGTCGATATTGAAACAAAGGAACCCTTCTCAGCAAGCATAGAGCGTTCTGACAGCTGTGCAGTGCCTGCAGCAGCAGTCGTTGCAGAAAATGTAATTGCCTGGGAACTGGCTTCAGCTATTGTCGATCAATTTTATTCTGACCGGTTCGAAGCTTTAAAAGCTTCGGTTGAACAGCAAAGAAAATTTGCGAGGGAGTTTTAATGAATAGTATTTCAATTAAAACCCCCGGAAGGACCTATCCAGTTTATATAGGGTCAGGGGCAATTGAAGGATTGGAATCATATATTAAAGATACTTTTCCGGCTATGACCAATTTAATGATAATCACAGATGAAACGGTCCGGACCATACATCTTCCTGCTCTGGAAACAGCACTTAAGGATATAGAGGCAAAAGTCTGCACAGTGCCAAGCGGGGAGAAAGCCAAGACTTTTGAAGTTTACTATCAATGCTTGTCATTTGCTTTGGAACATAAGCTTGACCGAAAATCTCTTATTCTGGCTTTTGGCGGGGGAGCTGTCGGAGATTTGGGAGGTTTCGTTGCAGCCACATTTATGAGAGGGATACCTTTCATTCAGCTTCCTACAACTATATTGGCGCATGACAGCGCCGTTGGTGGGAAAGTGGCCATCAACCATCCTTTAGGAAAAAATATGGTAGGGTCTTTTTATCAGCCTCAAGCCGTATTTTATGACTTGGATTTTCTTGTTTCCCTTCCTCAAAAAGAGAGGCGCTCAGGGTTTGCAGAAGTTATAAAGCATAGCTTGATACATGATATGAACTTTTATTTGAGTCTTAAAAACAACATCCGCTCGCTTGATGGCATTCCTTCTGATGAAATAAGCGGGATGCTTACAAAGGGGATAGAAATCAAAGGCAGGATCGTTGCTGAGGATGAAAAGGAAGCGGGTGTTCGTGCATTCCTGAATTTCGGCCATACCCTGGGCCATGCAATCGAAGCAGAAAAAGGCTATGGAGAATGGACACATGGAGAATCTGTCGCAGTAGGAATGCTATTCGCACTCCAATTAAGTAAAAAAATGCTTGACCTGCGTTTTGATGTTAACGAATTCCGGCGATGGCTTGATCAGCTTGGCTACAAAACCGGCCTCCCGGAAGATTTATCACATTCAAAACTGCTGGAAAGGATGAAGCAGGATAAAAAATCAGAAGGCCAGAATGTCCGCTTTGTTCTTTTAAAAGAAGTGGGTAAGCCTGTTATACACCAAGTTTCTGATGATGTTATTCTGCAGGAGCTTGCAACATTTTTAAAATAAACAAGGAAGTCTTTATTATTAAGAGATAAAAAGGCTGGTGTATCAGCTTTGGGAGGTGCTGCAAGTGATTCGAGGGGTGAGGGGAGCCGTCACCGTAGATAAGAATAGTGAGTCTGAGGTATTAGAAGCAACTGAGCTGCTGATCAGACAAATGATTCGGGAGAATAAGATTAAATCTGAGGATGTTGCTTCTGTATTTATATCCGTTACGGAAGAATTGACAGCAGCCTTTCCTGCAAAGGCAATGCGTTCAATAGAGGGCTGGACTTATGTTCCTGTCATGTGCATGAGAGAAATACCTGTTGAAGGATCACTTCGGAATTGTATTAGGGTTATGATGCATGTGAATACAGGTGCCCCTCAGCAGAATATCTGCCATATATATTTGCGTGAAGCCATCCAGCTTCGCCCGGATCTAAAGGCCACAGACTCTCCTTAATGGAGAGTTTTGTGATAATATTGGAGCAGATCAAATAATACTTTAATACGATAATAAGTAAAAGTGATGAAAAAGAGGTGGATTTGAATGAAATGGAAGGAACAGCTGTTGAATTTAACTCCTTACCAGCCGGGAAAATCAATTGATCAAGTAAAAAAGGAATACAGTCTGGATAAAATAGTTAAGCTTGCTTCAAATGAAAATCCGTTTGGATGCTCTGAAAAAGTTCTTTTTACTATGAATCAGTCACCATCTTTTTTTGCTCTGTATCCCGATGGTTATGCTTCTGAACTGCGGACGGCTCTGGCTGGACACCTAAGCATACAGGAAGATCAGCTGATCTTTGGCAACGGCTCGGATGAGATTATTCAAATGATTTCCAGAGCTTTATTAAGTCCGGAAACAAATACTGTTATGGCTGCGCCAACATTCCCTCAATATAGGCATAATGCTGTAGTAGAAGGTGCGGAGATAAGGGAAATTCCATTAATTGATGGGGGACATGATCTTGATGGAATGCTGGCTGCAATCGATGAAAACACAGCTGTAGTATGGGTTTGCAGTCCAAACAATCCGACAGGGAACTATGTTAATGAATCTTCATTGCTTTCCTTCCTGCAAAAGGTGCCTCGGGATGTATTAGTTGTCCTTGATGAAGCTTATTATGAATACGTAATAGCTGAAGATTACTACAATGCATTGGATTTGATCCGGAAATTCGAAAATTTGATTGTACTGCGTACATTTTCGAAAATTTATGGCTTAGCAAGCCTTCGGGTAGGCTATGGAATTGCAGATCCTCAAACGATCAAAGCTCTGGAGCCGGTTAGGGAGCCGTTCAATGTGAACAAGTTTGCTCAGGCTGCAGCTGCTGCAGCCATTGGAGATCAGAATTTTATCGAAGAATGCAGACAGAAAAATCGGGAAGGTCTGGAACAATTCTATACTTTCTGTGAAGCACATGAGCTGGAATACTACCCTTCACAGGGAAATTTCATTTTAATCAACTTTAATGCCGATTCTAATGAAGTGTTTCAATTTTTGCTTGAAAAAGGGTATATCGTCCGTTCCGGCAAAGCACTTGGTTTCCAGGGATTTGTCCGTGTCACAGTAGGTTCCAAGGAACAGAATGATGGAGTGATATCCGCAATGAAACAATACCTTGCAAAGCAGGCTGCGGCATTGTAGGCAATATATGAGGTCTTAGTAATAATACTTTTTTGAAAACCATTCAGAGGCACAGAGATGCCTCTGAATTATTTTTAATAAAGGCGGTGAGAGAATGAGAGGAAAAATCTTTATTATCGGCCTTGGTTTGATCGGCGGTTCTTTGGCATTATCATTAAAAAGGAGCCATAGTGAGAGCATGATCATCGGCTTTGATGTAAATAAAGAGCAGGGACGCCTTGCTGAAATGCTTGGGGTCGCAGATGAAATTTCTGTAACTATTGAAGAAGGTGCAAAAGACGCCGATTTAATTTTAATAGCTGCACCTGTTCAGGAAACACAAAAAATAATACATATATTAGAAGAGTGTGAATTGAAAAGCACGGTCATCATTTCGGATGCAGGCAGCACTAAAAAGGAAATTGTCAGCTGTGCTAAGGTACTGAAGGAAAAAGGAATTACTTTTATCGGAGGCCACCCTATGGCTGGCTCTCATAAGAGCGGTGTTACTGCAGCAAAAGCATTGCTTTTTGAAAATGCCTTTTATCTTCTCACTCCTGAAGACCATATTTCCCCCGCAGAGATTGAAAGGTTAAAAGAATGGCTCTCAGGGACGAAAGCAAAATTTCTGACCATATCGCCTGAAGAACATGATAATATAACTGGTATCGTGAGCCATTTCCCGCACATGGTGGCTGCCTCTCTTGTCCATCAGGCAGAAAAAACAAGCCGTTCGCAAAAGCTGATTCCAAGACTGGCTGCTGGCGGATTCAGGGATATTACCAGGATTGCCTCCAGCAGCCCTGCAATGTGGAGAGATATCCTGCTTCAGAATAAAGAAGTGCTGCTTAAGTTAATGGAGGATTGGCAGGAGGAAATGGAGAATGTTAAAACAATCCTCAAGGAAGAAAACAGTGAAGGCATATTTGAGTATTTTTCCCATGCAAAACGGTTCAGGGATGAGCTGCCGCAAAAAGAAAAAGGGGCAATTCCGGCATTTTATGATCTATTCGTTGATGTTCCTGACTACCCTGGTGTCATTTCAGAAATCACTGGATATTTAGCCAAGGAAGAGATCAGCATCACCAATATCAGAATACTGGAAACAAGAGAAGAAATTTATGGAGTCCTGGTTATCAGCTTTCAGACTGAAGAGGACCGGGAAAGGGCAATTAATTGCTTAGAACAATATACAAGCTATGAAACAACCATTGGTCTATAGGCAAGCGGTAAGACCTTTATTAAACCAGCAAAGGGTGATTATAATATGACTCCGGCAAATTTGAGGTCAAATCTTAAAGGATTAAGCGGAGAAATTGCGGTACCAGGTGATAAATCCATATCTCATCGATCTGTGATGTTTGGATCAATTGCAAAGGGAAAGACTGTTGTAACCAATTTTCTGCTTGGTGAGGACTGCTTAAGCACAATAGCATGCTTTCGTAAGCTCGGAGTATCTATTGAACAGGAAGGCAATAAAGTCACCATTATGGGGCAGGGGATGGATGGATTACAGGAATCCGAAGAATTTTTGGATGTTGGCAATTCCGGTACGACCATTCGCCTTATGATGGGAATCCTGGCTGGCCGTCCATTCCATACAGTCCTTGTCGGGGATGAATCAATAGCAAAAAGGCCAATGACAAGAGTTACTGCGCCTCTAAGTTTATTTGGAGCGAAGATTTATGGCAGGAAGAATGGAGAATTTACTCCTTTATCAGTAATTGGAGGACCGCTGGCAGGGGTAACCTATGAGCTTCCTGTTGCGAGTGCACAGGTAAAATCATCGCTGCTCTTTGCCGGTCTGCAGGCCAGCGGGGAAACAGTCATTATTGAACCTATGAAGACGCGTGATCATACCGAAAGAATGATTAAGCAATTTGGCGGGGAAGCTGATGCAGATGGGCATACTATTCGGATTAAAGGCGGACAAACACTAACAGGGGCGGAAATTCATGTTCCTGGCGACATATCTTCTGCTGCCTTCTTTCTGGCTGCAGGAGCCATTGTGCCTAATAGTGAGATTAAATTGAAAAACGTCGGGCTGAATCCTACAAGGACCGGCATCATTGATGTGTTGCAGCAGATGGGTGCAAATATTAGCATTGTGCCATATGAAAATGGATCAGCCGAGCCTGCAGGAGATATTACCATTAGAACATCTGACCTTAAAGGAACCGTTATCGAAGGGGCGCTCATTCCCCGGCTTATCGATGAAATTCCTATTATTGCCCTGCTTGCAACTCAGGCAGAGGGAGAAACAGTAATCAAGGATGCAGAAGAACTTAAAGTCAAGGAAACGAATCGCATTGATACGGTTGTCAATGAACTGTCAAAGCTTGGAGCTGATATTACTGCAACGGAAGATGGAATGGTGATCAGAGGGAGATCATCCCTTTCAGGAGGAACTGTTTCAAGCCATGGGGACCATCGAATCGGAATGATGCTTGCGGTTGCCGCTGCCATTTCAAAGGGGGAAGTTCAGCTTCATCTGAAAGAAGCTATTTCTGTATCCTATCCGTCGTTTTTCGAACATTTTGAAAGCCTTATTTCATAATCGTAAAAAAGAGCTGTTTTCCTGCAGCTCTTTTTCTATTCAATTAGTCATATTTATGTAAAAAATTCATAGCTTGTCATAAGACCGTTTTAGAGGGTGGTTTTATGACTTATATTATTGAGAATGCAAATATTTTAAAGGAAGACAAGCTGATAAAAACATCACTGCTGATCAAGAATAATGAGATTTCACTGATGCAGGCAGAAATGAAAAGGTTTCAGTTTGCCAGAATGGATGCCGAAGCATTTATTATGGCTGCAGGATTTGTGGTTCTGGATACATCTATACCGCTGGAAATGTCTTTTTCAGAACTCAAAGAGTATTATATAAGGGAGTTCCTATTAAAAGGCTGTACTGCTTTCCTGACAGCCGCACCTGTAAAACATGAATATTCCATGAAGAGTGATCTTAAATGCTTTAAGGCAAGTTTGTTAAGCAGCCCAATCGATTATATTATTGGTGTTAAGATTCCTGTACGTCTCCTCACACCTTCTTTTATGAGAAGATGCAAGAGGGAAAGGATTCCTGTTGTCTTTGTTGAAATACAGGATGCAAAGGAGCTTGAAGCTGTTCCATGGGGTTGGCTGCGTGAAGCTATGTTTCCTTACAATTGCCCGCTTGCCCCTATCTTTGCATGCAGGAACGAAAAGGAGAAAAGCAGAATTAATACATTATGGAAAAAACTGATGCAGGAGCAGAAAATCCCTTCTATGCCAAATGAGCTGAACGAACACGAACCGCTATCCCGGTCAGTCCTATCCAAGGCAGGAATTTACCCGTTAAAAGGAAATATCCATCAGGGTAGTGAAGTCAGCTATAATTTATACGAAAAACCTGGTGAAGGTCTTACCGTTGAAGAATCACAGCTGTTTCATTATCATAGAGATAAACTTGCTGTCTCTGTTCTGAAGGGAAAAGTGATACGAGCCGGACAGGAAGTGATTTTTCGTTCAGGGTACGGCGAGCATGTTAAAATCAGTACACCAGCTTACTTTAAAATAGCCGATTAGCATTCGAAAGGAACTTAGTATGGATAAAGTAAATAAAATCATTACTCTATTAGAAAACGGTCATCACGAAGAAGCATTGGAGAGCTATCAGCAAATACTGCTGGATGGTTCACATGATGAAAGGTTCCTGCTGGCAGAAGAACTGTTCCAGTATGGATTCCTTGAGGAATCAAAAGCATTATATGAACGTCTTCTGGAAGCATATCCGGAAGAAGGGGAACTGCTGGTTCTGTTAGCTGAAACACATATTGATCTTGGACATGAAGAGGAAGCCATCCTCGTTCTCGAAAGAATAAATGAGCATGACCCAAGCTTTCCGCAGTCGCTTCTCCTATTAGCAGACCTTTATCAAATGGATGGTCTATTCGAGGTCAGCGAACAAAAGCTGCTGAAAGCAAAAGAAATATTGCCTGATGAAGTAATAGTAGATTTTGCTCTGGGTGAACTCTATGCAGAGCAGGGAAGATTCCTGGAAGCAAAACGGATTTACGAAAATGTTCTCGGGAAAGAGGAAGTCATTGCAGGCATAAATGTAAATCAGAGAATGGCGGATATTCTCAGCGCAGGAGGGGCATTTGAGGAAGCCCTTCCTTATTACGAAAAAGCGCTTGATGATAAACTGGAGATTAATACCCTTTTCAGCTATGCTTTTACAGCGCTGCAAGCAGGCTTTAACCGTACAGCAATTGAAAAATTGACAGAACTGAAGGAACTTGACCCCGAGTATCATTCACTGTATTTATACCTTGCTCAGGCATACGAGCGGGAGGAAGAGGCTGGAAAAGGCCTTGAAGCGGTGAAGGAAGGCATAAAACAGGATGAATTTAATAAAGAACTATTCTTCTATGGCGGTAAGCTCGCCCTGAAAAATGGCAATGAAAAAGAAGCTGAAGATATGTTCAGGCAGGCTCTTGCGCTGGATCCCGAATATGTCCAGGCAGCCATTAATTTAAATAGACTGCTTCTCCAGCAGGAAAAATATGAAGATGTAATCGAGATCACTGATATTTTGAATGAGCTTGAAGAGCCGCAGCTTATTTGGGATTCAGCTGTTGCCTTTCAGCATACTGAAGAATATTCAGAGGCATTAAACAAATATCAGCTTGCATATACTTTCTTTAAACAGCAGCCTGATTTTCTTTCAGATTACGGATATTTTTTAGCAGAGGAAGGAAAAAGGGAAGAGGCTGCCGAAATTTTTAATACACTAATTAAATTGGAGCCAGGCAATGAAGAGTATCTCGATGTTCTGGAAAGACTCACTGATGATTTTCTTGCTTAAATGAGGAAACTGCTTTTTTAAGCGAAGGGTGACCTTATTGTAATTTCAGTTAGGCCAAATTTGTCTGTAAGCAGAGGAGGGAATCAAAAATGGCGACCCCTGTATCTGTCAACGAGAAAAAAGATTTTATCCGCTGGTTTTTAAACCATTATCAGCTCAAAAGAAGAGAATGCGTATGGATTCTCAATTATTTGATGAGCCATGACCAGCTTATGGAGAAAGTGCATTTTGTGGAGCAGGCACAGTATTGTCCAAGAGGCCTCATCATGTCCACCCATTGTGTGGATGAAGTACCTTTCCGTTTTTATAAAGAGAATGTAATGACCACAGATGCGGAGAAGTCCTTCCATGATATCCGCTTAAACAGGGATGAAGAGATTTACATTCAGCTTAATTTCCATGCTTCCAACAAAGCCCATCAGTATGCAGCTGTCATGGAGGAAAACCCCTTTATGCCAAAAACACTGCAGATTAATGAAAAGGACCGGCTGATCGCTGAAAGGTTCCTGACAGAAAGCCTGGAGAAATTCAGAAGAGAAAAACTCCTTGAGCTGATTGATGAAGCACTGGATAAGCAGGATAAAAAAGCCTTTAACATTTTGACTCAGCAGCTGAATAAAATAGAAATAACCTAAGCCTTGCTTTTATAAAAGCAGGGCTCTTATTTTGTCAGCGACCTTATAGCGTAATCTGATTTGAAGCACTCTAATCATTAATGATATATTAAGGGAGGCAAATATATGTAATGGAGTGAATGATATGAAATGGGTATCCCAGGATATCGAAATGTTCCTTAAAGAAAAGCAATATGTAGACACTGCAGTTCTGCCGCTCCTTCCGGTATCATTTGGCGATGATATCAAACAGTCAGTAGCCATGACAGAATTTATATCGCTTCTTAGTGTGCAGCTTGAACGGCAATTCAGAGGGCGGCTGATCATGCTTCCTGGCTATGCCTATCTGAAATCAGCAGGGGAAGACAGCCTGCTCAGCGGCTTGGGCGAATGGGAAGCAGAATTGAAGGCACAGGGATTTAAGCACATATTCCTTCTAACTTCTGACAGCATGTGGAAATCACTTGAAGACCGCTTGGAAGGAGGTTTGATTTGGCTGCCATCCCTGCCTCTTGAGCATATGGATGAAAACTATCGAAATTCCATTCTGGATGACCAGGTAAAGCAGCTGTTGAATTTATTCGTCCAAAAGTGGCAAAATGGTGAATAGTGTGAATGTTAAGTCGCTCTATTTACATGTTTCGCCAAAGGATTATATTGACCTTACATAAAGATTGATATATCATTGTTATGTCCTAGTTTTATATTGTGTTGAATTTTGTCCGTTGGACTTAACTTCATAATAGAGGGGGGAAAAGTATGAGCAAAAATCGAGTTTCTAGACGTCAATTCCTAAACTATACACTTACTGGTGTAGGCGGTTTCATGGCAGCTGGCATGCTGATGCCGATGGTCCGTTTTGCGGTCGATCCTGTATTGCAGGCAGCTGGTGAGAGTGATTTTATCCCAACAAAGCAAAAAGTGGCTGAAATTACTGAAACGCCAACAAGGGTTGATTACACATTTGAACAGCAGGATGCTTGGTACACATCCGAAGTTACCGGCACTGCTTGGGTTTATAAGGATGAAAAAGGTGAAATTGTAGCATTGTCTCCAGTATGTAAGCATTTAGGGTGCGTAGTTGACTGGAATACTGACAAATCAAACCCTGATCATTTCTACTGCCCTTGCCATGGCGGCCTTTATACAAAGGATGGGACAAACGTTCCAGGTACACCGCCGGTTGCAGCGCTAGATGTATTTCCTTACACAGAAAAAGATGGCTTTTTGTATTTAGGCAAGGCTGAACCGCGAAAGGAGGCGTAATAATTGTTAAACAAAATTTATGATTGGGTAGATGAACGTTTAGATATTACGCCGATTTGGCGGGATATTGCCGACCACGAAGTTCCTGAACATGTAAACCCTGCACATCACTTCTCTGCATTCGTTTACTGTTTTGGCGGTCTGACGTTCTTTGTAACTGTAATTCAAATTTTATCCGGTATGTTCCTGACAATGTATTATGTTCCGGATATTAAAAATGCATGGGAATCCGTGTATTATCTACAGAACCATGTTGCATTTGGACAAATTGTCCGCGGTATGCACCACTGGGGAGCAAGTTTGGTAATCGTAATGATGTTCCTACATACGTTACGTGTTTTCTTCCAGGGAGCTTATAAGAAGCCCCGTGAATTAAACTGGGTTGTCGGAGTGCTTATTTTCTTCATTATGCTTGCACTTGGACTTACAGGTTACTTATTGCCTTGGGATATGAAAGCCCTTTTCGCTACAAAAGTAACAATCCAGATTGTAGAATCAACTCCGCTGATTGGAGAATATCTGAAAATACTTATTGCCGGACATTCTGATATTGTCGGCGCTCAGACTATCACCCGATTCTTTGCCATCCATGTATTCTTCTTACCGGCTGCACTATTCGGGTTAATGGCTGCCCACTTTATTATGATCCGTAAACAGGGTATTTCAGGACCGTTGTAAGAAATAATTTTTTGATCATTGCAAAAGGAGGGGAAATCGCCCAATGCATCGTGGTAAAGGTATGAAATTCGTAGGTGACTCTCGTGTTCCTGCAGAACGCAAACCGAATATCCCGAAAGACTATTCGGAATATCCAGGAAAAACAGAAGCATTCTGGCCAAACTTCCTATTAAAGGAATGGATGGTAGGGGCTGTATTCCTTATCGGTTTCCTATGCTTGACAATTGCGCATGAGCCGCCATTAGAAAAAATTGCTGATCCTAGTGATACAGCTTATATCCCGCTGCCAGACTGGTACTTCCTGTTCTTGTACCAGCTTCTGAAATACAGCTATGCTTCTGGACCATATAATGCAATCGGTGCTTTCATTATTCCGGGTCTTGCATTCGGAGCTTTGCTGCTTGCACCATTCATAGACCGCGGACCTGAACGCCGTCCGTCCAAGCGTCCTCTAGCAACTGGTTTCATGCTATTGGCTCTTGCCGGCATCACTTTCCTGACTTGGGAGTCTGTTGCACATCATGACTGGGAAGCTGCAGCACAGCAAGGTAAGATTGTGGCTGAAGTAGAGTTTGATAAAGAGGACGAAGGCTACAAGATTTTTGAAGCGAACGGCTGTATTTCCTGCCACGGAGGAGATCTTCAGGGTGGAGCAGGTTCACCTGCACTTGTTGACACTGGGTTAACACCTGAAGAAGTTGCTGACATTGCTAAAAACGGTAAAGGCGCCATGCCTCCAGGAATGTTCAAAGGCACTGATGAAGAACTTCAAAAGCTTGCTGAGTTTATTTCTGGCCTTGAAAGCAAATAATTGGTAAAGAAGCTGGCATTGCCAGCTTCTTTTTTTATGCACATAAATGGTTCGTTTTTTTACATGCACTTGGTGTGGTAAAATAATGAAATAATCGTGTACATAGAGAAGGAGAACAAAAAATGAAATGGATCTATCCTTTATTAGGCAACAGAGCTATGCTGATACTGCTTCTGATCATTAACACGGCAGGTACAATTTATGGGTATATCTGGTATAAGTGGCAGCTTGTCGAGACACCGCCAATTTTCCTGCCCTTTGTACCGGACAGTCCTACAGCGAGCCTGTTTTTTATGTTTGTGCTAATCGCCTTTCTATTGGGCAAAAATTGGCCAATGTTTGAAGCATTAGCTATTGTGACCCTTATTAAATACGGAATATGGGCTGTAGTAATGAATTTGCTGGTTTTTCAGGTGACAGGTGAATTGGATCCGGTTGCCCTCATGCTGATCTTCTCGCATGGTGCAATGGCAGTCCAGGGGGTTCTATATGCACCTTTCTACCGTTTTAAAGTATGGCATCTTGTTTTAACGGGAATCTGGACTTTTCATAATGATGTAATTGATTACGTCTTTTTCATGCTGCCGCGCTATCCTATTTTAGATCTGTACACACCGCAAATCGGCTATTTTACATTTTGGCTAAGTATTTTTTCATTAGGAACCGCTTATTACTTCGCCTTAAGAAAGAAGCGGTTCAGTCTGGATATAGTAAAGTAATGCTCCGCCAAAACATTGAGCGTTTTGGTCCTCGTATCTGAAAGAAATAACCTTGCTAAGGTAAATAATTTCTGGTCTAACCTTGTCCCTCTTTTCATATTTATCTAATAGTAATTTGAGGGGGGACAAGTTTAATGAGGCGAAAAGTAATCGCATTCTTATTCATTCTTATGTTATTGCCTGGAATGGTGTCTGCAGATAAGACAACACAAATAGATAAATTAGACCAATTATCTAATGAAGCCTTACAGATGGTTAAGCTCCATAGGTATGAGGATGCCAAGAAGCTTTTGGAGTATTTTTCCGAGCAATTTGTTGCTGTGAATGGCAAGGAAAGGCCATTTACAATGGACGAACTGCGGATTATTACCGTCTCCCATGATGATGCTGTACAAGCTGCTGTCAATACATCAATGAGCCATGAAGAAAGGCTGAATCATGCAACAAAATTCCGCCTTGTAATGGATGCAATCTCCTCAAAATATCAGCCTTTATGGACCGAAATGGAGAAGCCGATTATGACGGTATTTGTTGAAGTTAAGGAAGCCGCATACAGTGGAAATAACGAAAACTTTCATTCACATTTGAATTCCTTTTTGTCTTTATATGAGGTTATTTATCCAAGTTTAAAAATTGATGTTGATGCAGAAAAGGTACAAAAACTGAACGCACGCATTAATTTTATCGATCATTACCGGCCGCAGGTGCTTTCTCAGCAGGCAAGCCAGCAGGAACTTGCTGCATTGGAAAATGATCTGCAGACAATCTTTGATGAAATGACAGAAGATGAAACAGATCCATCCCTTTGGTGGGTGATCATTTCAACAGGGAGCATAATCATTATTACATTATCTTACGTAGGCTGGAGAAAATATAAGGGAGACAGGGCAAGACAAAAAAATCGATCTTAAATACAAAAGGCTGTTTTCGCAAGGTTTGTTGCTTTTTGTATATGATTTGCTGAGTTGATTGTAGCGGAAGGTGCGAGATTCCTGCGGGAGTAGCGGGACAGGTGAGACCCCGCAGGCGCGCAGCGTCGAGGAGGCTCACCGCCCGCCCCGCGGAAAGCGAGCAACCTGGAGCGGAAATCAACGGACAATATTATTGGCGATAAACAACAATATATACGAAAAGAGCCTTACAAAAAATGAGAGTCTTTTCCCGTTTTGTAATCAAGAGAAAAGGGAAAAGATAGGCAGAGCGATTTGTATGCTGGATATCTTCAGGTCAGCGGTTAAAATTCAACAAGATCAGCTTGATGGGAGGTACTAAAATGGGAGGATATCTCATTTATTTTGCAATAATTATTCTTGTTCCGCTCTGGGCGCAAATGAAAGTAAAGGGAGCTTACAGCAAATATTCAAAAGTTCCTTCATCCACGCAAATGAGAGGTGCTGAAGTAGCCAGAAGAATTCTGGATGAAAATGGCTTATATAACGTTGGCGTGGAGGAAACCAGGGGGCATTTAACAGATCATTATGATCCGCGTTCTAAGAATGTCAGGCTATCAGCAACAAATTATCACGGCCATTCAGTAGCAGCAGCTGCTATTGCGGCCCATGAGGTTGGCCATGCAATTCAGGATAATCAGGATTACGCTTTTCTGCGTTTTCGCCATGCGCTGGTGCCTGTTGCGAATCTTGGTTCAAACTTCTCCTGGATTCTGATCATGATCGGTTTTTTTGCAGGGTTGAGCGGAATGGTGCTGCTGGGAATTATCTTTATGGCAGCTGCAGTGGTTTTCCAGCTCATCACTCTTCCAGTGGAGTTCAATGCATCTAATCGTGCGATGGATCAGGTAGTGTCACTCGGAATAATAAGAAACGATGAAGAGAGAGAAACTAAAAAAGTTTTGAATGCAGCTGCATTGACATATGTGGCGGCAGCTGCTGTTGCTGTGCTGGAATTGCTGCGTTTAATCCTTATTTACACAGGTATGACAAGGTCGGAGTAAGAAAAGCCGCTGGCGCCCGGAGCTAGTCTGTGTAAAAGCCGGGTAGCCGGCTTTTTGCTGAAAAAAGAGATGTCCATCATGACATCTCCTGGAACTACTCTTTAGCGTTCAACCGGCTTTTTATTTTCATCCAAAGTAAAGCCTTCCCCCAGTACATCATGGACAGCTGTAACCGATACAAAAGCATGCGGATCAACAGCTGTGATGACATTTTTTAAACGAACAATTTCATTACGGCCAACTACACAATAGAGCACTTCACGCTCTATCTTGGTGAAGGAGCCATGGCCTTTTAACACAGTGACACCCCGGTCCATTTCTTTCATGATTTTATCGGCAATGGCATCATTTTGTTCTGAAATAATCATCGCTCCCCTTGCTGCATAGGCCCCTTCTTGCATAAAATCAATTACTTTGGCACCGATAAAAACAGCCACAAGAGTATACATTGCTTCCCTGTAATCCAAATATGTAATTAATGAAAGTGCTATTACAAAAAAATCAAAAATGAACATCGTTTTTCCCATGCTGACCCCTGCGTACTTATGGGTAAGCCTCGCGATTATATCCACTCCGCCTGTTGTGCCCCCATACCTGAAAATGGTCCCAAGGCCAATCCCGATGAAGACTCCGGCGAATAGAGAAGCAAGAGTTAAATCCTCTTTTAGTGGCATTTCGATCTGGTACCGCTGAAAAATCCATAAGAAAATGGACACACCGACCGTTCCTATGATCGTATAAACAAAAACATTCCTGCCAAGAAGTTTCCACCCTATAAAGAAAAGGGGTATATTCAGCAGCAAGTTTGTATAAGAAGGATCCCACTTGAACAGGAAATATAAGAGCAGCGTTATCCCGGTGAATCCGCCTTCAGCCAAATTATTCTGCATATTAAAATGAACAAGGCCCCACGAAAAAATGGCCGCTCCAAGCAAAATGAAAAAAATATTCTTAAACTTTAATCCAAAATGCATATTATCCCTCCACTGCCTGAATATCACAATACCAAAGCGTATCTAATTATATAAGATACAGAATATAAGAGCAATGACCTTTCAGGGACATGAAGGCCCACGGGAATCAATTAAGCTCGATGATAAAAAATATTTGTAAAATAGCCGATCTTTAGCTTAACATGAAAAGTGGTAATCTCCGTATATAGAAACACCTATTAAAAGCAGAGGTGAAATAAATGCAAACAGCAAAATCAATGAAGGATATGCAAACAGAAGTAGACTCATACATAAGCCAATTTAAAGAAGGCTATTTCAGTCCATTGGCCATGCTTGCAAGAATGACTGAAGAACTTGGGGAACTATCCAGGGAAGTGAACCATTACTATGGTGAAAAGCCCAAAAAATCCACTGAAGAAGAAAAGGCGATCGAAGAAGAGCTTGGAGATATGCTTTTTGTTCTAATATGCTTTGCAAATTCCTTAAATATTGACTTGGAAGAAGCGCACGATCGTGTCATGAAAAAATTCAGCACACGGGATAAAGACAGATGGACAAGAATTGAAGAATAGAGGAGAGAAGACAATGGATAAAGTTAAAATTGTTATAGCGGGACCGCGGGGACGAATGGGAAGTGAAGCTGTCCACCTTGTTAATCGAATAGAAAACTATGAAATAGCTGCTGTGATCGATCATAAAAATGGCGGAGGCTTTCTTGGCGATTTTGAAGGATTCTCACAGTTTGGCCAAGTTCCGGTTTACACAGATCTTGCTCTATGCTTTCAGGACCTAAAACCGGATGTGCTTATCGATTTGACCACTCCTGAAGTAGGAATGTTCCACACAAAAACAGCCCTGGAGTATGGTGTAAGGCCTGTTGTTGGAACAACGGGCTTTTCGAAGGAAAATTTGAAAGAACTTGAAGAACTTTGCCAGGAAAAAGGAATCGGCTGCATTATTGCCCCAAACTTTGCACTTGGTGCTGTATTAATGATGAAATTCTCACAATTAGCAGGAAGATATTTTAACGATGTGGAAATTATAGAGCTGCACCATGATCAGAAATTGGATGCTCCATCTGGAACTGCAGTGAAAACAGCAGAAATGATTGCTGATGTAAGAGCGAAAAAAGAGCAGGGCCACTCACAGGAGAAGGAAACGATTCCTGGTGCAAGAGGCGCAAATTTTGATGGCATGCATATACACTCTGTACGTCTTCCTGGCCTGATTGCTCACCAGCAGGTTATGTTCGGGTCGGAGGGACAAACATTGACCATCCGTCATGACTCCTATAACAGGGCTTCCTTTATGTCTGGAGTAAAGCTTGCTGTTGATACAGTTTTAAAAATTGATACTCTCGTCTACGGCCTCGAAAATATTATTGATTAGAAAGGAGTGCCAACATGAACATTGCCTTAATTGCCCATGATAAGAAAAAGGATGATATTGTAAGATTTGCGATCGCCTATAAATCAATTCTTGCTGAACATACCCTTTACGCTACTGGAACAACTGGTTCACGTATCATGAATGAAACTGGCCTTTCCATTCATCGTTTTCAGTCTGGACCACTTGGCGGGGACCAGGAAATTGGTGCTTTAATTGCCAACAATAAAATGGATGTTGTATTTTTCTTCAGAGATCCTCTGACTGTTCAGCCTCATGAGCCGGATGTTTCAGCTTTGGTGCGGCTATGTGATGTATATGCCGTCCCGCTGGCGACTAATATGGGTACTGCTGAAATAATTATTAAAGGCCTGGAACGCAATGATTTATCATGGAGGAATATTGTAAGTGAAAAAGGTGACATGAATGAACCTGGATAATCTTGATATTCTGGCATTTGGTGCGCATGCTGATGATGTTGAAATCGGCATGGGCGGAACAATTGCCAAATTTGCCTCTATCGGAAAAAAGATTGGAATATGCGACTTGACCCGGGCCGAGCTTTCCTCTAATGGGACGGTTGAAATCCGTAAAGAGGAATCACTGCAAGCAGCTGAAATTCTGGGGGTCAGCGTTCGGGAGACTCTTAACTTGCCTGACAGGGGTTTATATTTTAACCAGGAGTACATAAAAAAGATTGCGGAAATAATCCGTAAATACAAGCCTGCTCTTGTGTTTGCGCCTTATATGGAGGACAGGCATCCTGACCATGGACATTGTGCCCGGCTTGTAGAAGAAGCGGTCTTTTCGGCCGGAATCAAGAAGTATGAAACAGGCGGCAATTTTGCTCCTCATAAGGTGAAAAGCCTGCACTTTTACATGATAAATGGTTTCCATAAGCCTGACTTCCTAATCGATATCTCAGCTTTTATGGATAAAAAAACTGCAGGACTGGAGTCTTATCAAAGTCAGTTTGCAAAAAGCCCAAATTCATTTGATACACCACTTGTCAACGGTTATATTGAGACTGTTGCAGCAAGGGAAGGCCTATTTGGAAAACAGGCCGGAGTGGAATATGCGGAGGGTTTTAAAGTCAATAAACCCTTAATGGTAAATTTGGATATATTCGGTGGAGAATTATGAGAAAAAAATTAAAAATAGGTATCACCTGCTATCCCACGGTGGGAGGATCAGGTGTTGTTGCAACAGAACTGGGTAAAATGCTGGCCGAAAAGGGCCATGAAATACATTTTATTTCATCAAGCCTCCCTTTTAGACTGAAAAGGATGTACCCAAATATTTTTTATCACCAGGTGGATGTAAATCAGTACTCCGTGTTCCAATATGCTCCATACGATATCGCGCTAGCAAGTAAAATGGCAGAAGTAATCAAACGCGAAGGACTTGACCTTCTTCATGTGCATTATGCAATCCCGCATGCAGTTTGTGCGATTCTGGCTAAGCAGATGAGCGGCACGGATATTAAAATTGTCACCACCCTTCATGGAACAGATATTACAGTTCTCGGGTATGATCCATCCCTGACAGATGCGATCCGTTTCGGAATCGAAAAGTCTGATGGCGTTACAGCGGTATCCAATGCGCTCATTTCGCAAACCTATGACCTGATAAAGCCTGATAAATCAATACGAGCAGTTTATAACTTTATAGATGAAAGAATTTACAAGAAAACCGACTCTTCTTATCTTAAAGAAGAATATGGCATAAAACCGGATGAGAAGGTTATCATCCATGTTTCCAATTTCCGCGGTGTAAAGCGGGTGCCTGATGTTGTTAAGGCTTTTGCAAAAATTACGGAAGAAGTTCCTTCCAAGCTGCTATTAGTAGGAGACGGACCGGAAATGACCGTTATTTGCAGGCTGGTGAATGATCTGGACCTTAAAGATAAGGTCCTGTTTCTGGGAAAACAGGATAATCTGGAGGAGCTATACAGCATCAGTGATTTAATGCTCTTATTATCCGAAAAGGAAAGCTTTGGACTTGTTGCTCTCGAGGCAATGGCATGCGGAGTGCCCTGCATCGGCACTAATACTGGGGGAATTCCAGAAGTAATCAGCGACGGTGAGACAGGTTATATTTGTACTCTTGGAGATATAACTGATATCTCAAAAAAAGCGATTAAACTGCTTAATGATGAGACCCTGCTTGAAAGGTTTGCTTCCCAATCCATTTCACTCGCTAAAAGAAGGTTCAGTGCCAGTCAGATTGTCATTCAATATGAAGATTTTTATTATGAACTTTTGGAAAAAGGTGACCTTCGATGAATGAAGCTTTTTTAAAGGCAGTTCCTGTCCTCGAGAATATAGAAGAGGCAGGTTATGAGGCCTATTTTGTAGGAGGATCTGTCAGGGATTATATTCTTGGCAAGGAAATTGCGGACGTCGATATTGCCACTTCCGCTGCCCCTGAGGAAGTCAAAACCTTATTCCCAAGAACACTTGATGTGGGCATTGAGCATGGCACTGTGGTTGTTCTGCATAATGGCATACCCTATGAAATTACAACTTTCAGGTCAGAGGCTGAATATCTGGATTTTAGGCGGCCTTCAAAAGTTCAATTTATCAGATCTCTGGAAGAGGATTTGAAAAGAAGAGATTTTACAATGAACGCCATTGCCATGGATAAGGAAGGGCATCTCATTGATCCATTTAACGGCAGGGGAGCAATAGAAGAGAAGAGAATTTGCACCGTTGGACAGCCTGCTGAGAGATTTACTGAAGATGCACTTCGAATGATGAGAGCAGTCCGCTTTTTTAGTCAGCTTGCATTCGAAATTGAAAAAAAAACTTATGATGCTTTGGCATCTTTGGCTCATTTACTTGAAAACATTGCAGTCGAAAGAAAGCTGGCAGAATTCGAAAAACTATTAGCAGGAACCAGCCGGATGAAAGCTCTTATGGTCATTGGGGAAACAGGATTGTCTAAGTATCTGCCAAATATGTCTGGCTTCCAAAAGGAATTAATGCAGGCAGAAGATTATAATGCAGCTGAACTGACAGTGGAAGAAATGTGGGCCTTTCTAGCATGCATCTTTGATTTAGGTGAGCCGCAGGCTGAAGAGTTTTTAAAAAGCTGGAAACTGCCTGTAAAGAAATTAAAAAAGATATTGGCAATTATTAAATGGATTCGGTATAGAGCCAATAATAAGTGGGATGCCTATTCCCTTTACCAGGCAGGATGCATTGCACTAAACGCCGAGCGGGTCCGCAACGTAATCTTACACGAGGACTCAAGCAGGGGAGCCAATACCCTGGTGCGTCAATATAATGCTCTGCCGATTAAAGTGAGAAGCGATCTTCAGCTTACTGGAGATAACCTGATGGATTGGTTTGGCAAACCTCCTGGTCCCTGGATCAAAGCAGAGCTTGAAAAAACGGAGAAAGCTGTCTTGCACGGCGAATTGATTAACAGCAATGAATCCATAAGGGAGTGGCTCATAAATTGCAATCAGAAATTAGGAAAAAATTGATTGATGCTTTTACAAAAAGCAAGGAGGAATATCTTTCAGGCCAGTATTTAGCCGACCTGATTGGCTGTTCAAGAACGGCTGTATGGAAGCATATTGAAGAGCTGAGGAAAGAAGGTTTTGAACTGGAAGCGGTCAGAAGAAAAGGATATCGGATTACGAAAACACCTGAAAAGGTTTCTCCAGATGAAATCAGGCTGGGTTTGCAGACTGAAGCACTAGGCCGTCAAATTCATCATGAAGAAAGTGTTGATTCAACTCAGAAGATTGCCCATCGTCTTGCTTTCGAAGGTGCACAGGAAGGTACAGTCGTCATTGCGGAAGAACAGCTGTCAGGCAGGGGAAGAATGGACAGGAGATGGCATTCCCCCAAATCAACAGGCGTCTGGATGAGTGTTATCCTGAGGCCGAACATTCCACCTCCCAAAGCACCGCAGCTTACGCTAATTACAGCAGTGGCTGTTGTACAGGCGATTGAAGAGCTGACAGATCTAACACCGCAAATTAAATGGCCAAATGATATTTTAATGAACGGGAAAAAAGTTACGGGAATCCTGACTGAACTGCAGGCGGATGCAGACCGCATTATTTCAATAATCATCGGCATCGGAATCAATGTAAACCAGGAGCTTGATGATTATCCAGATGAACTTAAAGACATTGCCACTTCTATTTCGATTGAAAAAGGCGAAAAGCTTTCAAGAGCGGAGCTGATTAGAGTATTGCTGGGCAAACTGGAAAACCTTTATAAACTGTATTTAGATAAAGGATTCTATCCGATTAAGCTTTTATGGGAGAGTTATGCTGTCAGCATTGGCAAGAACCTTACTGCAAGAACTATTACCGGCAGCATATATGGCAAGGCTCTTGGAATTACAGAAGATGGAGTACTGATGATCGAAGACAGCAGCGGAAAGGTCCATCACGTCTATTCTGCGGATATAGAGCTGGAAGTCTAATTTGTAAACCCAAAATTTTTTATAGCCAATTCTTTCGCCTTTTTGATATACTTTTTATGGGCAGTATCCTAAAAGAACTGCACCTTTTTGCAAGACCATAAAATAAATAGATATCTGCCTAGATCCAAAAAAATGGACCGGGACAGAGGGATGAACTGATATATGAGCTATTGCAAAATCCTTCTGCCTTCAGAAGGGTTTTTTTAATGTTCTGTTTTTTTACTCATTTGGAAGTTTTATTGCCTCTTCCTGTATAAGGAGGACGAATGATGAAGCAAACAACTGATTTTCTAAAAATGAAGGAAAATGATGAGAAAATTGTCATGCTGACAGCTTATGATTTCCCAGCTGCCAAACAGGCTGAAATGGCCAATATAGACATGATTCTTGTGGGGGACTCGCTTGGGATGGTAGTGCTGGGATATGATTCAACGGTTCCTGTTACGATGGAAGACATGATTCATCATGGAAAAGCTGTCAAACGAGGAGCAAAAAATACATTCATTGTGATTGATATGCCATTTATGAGCTATCATTTGTCCGCAAGAGATACACTTATAAATGGAGCAAGGCTCATTCAGGAAACAGGGGCGCATGCTGTTAAGCTAGAAGGCGGTGATGAAGTCGCAGATCAAATCGGAGCGTTAACCAAAGCAGGCATTCCTGTTGTTGCCCATCTTGGCCTGACACCGCAATCCGTGGGGGTTTTGGGGGGATATAAAGTCCAGGGAAAAAACGCTGAAGCAGCAAGAAAGCTGATTGATGATGCCAGAGAATGTGAGAGGGCTGGAGCTTTCGCTCTTGTCCTTGAGTGTGTTCCAAAACAGCTGGCAAAGCAGATTACTGAAGAATTGACGATTCCTGTCATAGGGATCGGGGCCGGCAAGGATACAGATGGACAGGTCCTTGTTTACCATGATGTATTAGGATACGGTGTGGAGCGCGTTCCGAAGTTTGTGAAACAGTATGAAAATCTGAACCCGATAATCTGCGATAGCCTCGCGGCTTTTTCTGCAGAAGTGAAAAACGGATCATTTCCTGATGATTCCCATTCCTTCAATATGAAAGAGGAAGAGCTGATGAGCTTATATGGTGGAAAAGCATGAGAACGATTACTGACATAAGAGAAATGCAAAGTATTGCATTACAGCTTAAGAGGGAAGGAAAGACAATCGGCTTTGTCCCGACTATGGGTTATTTGCATGAAGGCCATCTTTCTTTATTAAGTAACGCCAGAAAAGAAAATGATGTGACAATTGTAAGCATCTTTGTCAATCCGCTGCAATTTGGACCTAAAGAAGATTTAGCGGCATATCCCAGGGATTTCGAACGGGACAGCAGCCTTGCAGAGAACGAGGGGAATGACTACATCTTCTTTCCTTCAGCAGAGGAAATGTATCCTGTGATTCCGTCTGTAATGGCCAAGGTGCAGGACCGGACGGATGTCTTATGCGGAAAATCCAGGCCGGGACATTTCGACGGTGTTGCAACGGTCCTTATAAAGCTCTTTAACATTGTACAGCCTGATAAAGTATATTTTGGAATGAAGGATGCTCAGCAGGTAGCCGTTGTTGATGGACTTGTAAGAGATCTCAATATTCCGGTGGAAATTGTCCCTGTTCAGACGGTCAGGGAAGAAGATGGCCTGGCTAAGAGCTCAAGGAACGTATATCTACTTCCTGCAGAACGCGATCAGGCATCAGCTCTCCATCAAAGTCTTAAGATGGCTGAATCCGCTATAGCGGAAGGGGAACTTGATCCTCGAAGGATACTCGCCAGCATGAGGGAATTCATTGAAAAAAATACAAGCGGGGAATTGGATTATATTGAAATTCTATCCTACCCGGATCTTAGACAGCTTTCCCGCCTGGAAGGTAAAATCATCATTGCAATGGCCGTTAAATTCTCAAAGGCCCGTTTAATAGATAACGCTATTATATCAGTAAAATAAGAAAGCTAAGGGAGGAAGGCAGCATGTTTCGCACCATGATGAATGGCAAGATCCATCGTGCAACAGTAACAGAAGCCAATCTTAATTATGTTGGCAGCATCACTATCGATACGGACATTATTGAAGCAGTAGGAATGGCTCCCAATGAGAAGGTTCAAATTGTTAATAATAATAATGGGTCAAGATTTGAAACCTATATAATACCCGGTGAAAGAGGGAGCGGTGTAATTTGCGTGAATGGTGCAGCTGCACGCCTTGTTCAGGAAGGGGATATTGTCATTATCATTTCATATGCTCTCATTCCTGAGGAAAAGGTACCTTATCATGAACCAAAGGTAGCGATAATGGACAGCAGCAATCGGATCGCTGACATGATTCATGCAGAGCCGGAAAGTACAGTATTTTAAATAGAGTTTTATAAAGTGCTGAACTCATATGGAGATTCAGCTCTTTTTTATAATAAGCAGTGAATAACGGCCCAGTTCAGGTGGAAGAAAAATAATAAGGGGAAAAGCTATTTGCCTTTTTCTTTTTCCGTTTTTATGATACCGTTTGAATGACTGAATATAGAGGTGTTAGCCATGGGTAATAAATATGTTGTAGTGGATTTGGAAACAACCGGGAACGCCCCGAAAAAAGGCGATAAAATGATACAATTCGCTGCTGTGGTGATTGAGAACGGAAAAATCACAGAGGAATACTCCTCCCTTGTAAACCCGGAGCAATCTATCCCCCCTTTCATAGAAGAGCTGACAGGATTGTCAGATGAAATGGTCGAGAATGCCCCGCTCTTTTCGGAAATTGCCCCTAAAGTCTTGACTTTGCTTGAGGGTGCCTATTTTGTGGCTCATAATGTTTTATTTGATTTATCTTTTTTACAGGAAGAATTGATTGAGGCGGGATATAACGGGTTTTACGGTCCTGTTCTTGATACTGTTGAGATGGCCCGTATTCTTTTTCCGACTGCAGATAGCTTCAAATTATCTGATCTTGCACTCCGGGAAGGCCTTAATCATGAACGTCCCCATCAGGCAGACAGTGATGCGATGGTGACCGCTGAGCTCCTGTTAATATTATTAAACAAGTTAAAAAACCTTCCCCAAAACACCATAGAACAGCTGCATAAGCTGTCTGGAGGTTTAAAGAGTGATCTTGATATATTATTGGACGAGCTTATTGCTGTTAATGAAAGTAAGATTGGGTATTTAGGTGATGAAATGGAAGTTCACAGAGGGATTGCTTTGAAAAAAGAGATGAAGGCACAGAAATCTCCAGGCTCTAAATTTCAGGGCTTTCCACTCAGTGATGAGGAAAAACAGGAAATGTTCATTAAAGCATTCCCTGCTTATGAAAAAAGGCAGGGCCAGTTTATCATGATGGATTCGGTTTATGAAGCGTTCAAACATAAACAGCATGCATTAATAGAGGCAGGCACTGGTGTTGGGAAATCTTTAGCATATCTTGTTCCATCAGCAGTTTATGCAAAGGAAAGCGGAAGAACTGTTCTTATCAGTACCTATACGACACAGCTGCAGGAGCAGCTGCTGACGAAGGATGTTCCTCTGCTGCAAAAGATGCTGTCGTTCCCGCTTAAAGCTGTATTGCTAAAGGGCAGAGGCCACTATATCAGCCTTGCGAAGTTTGTTCAAACTTTAAGAGATGATGAAGATAATTATGATACAACCCTCAGCAAAATGCAGATACTTGTCTGGCTTCTGGAGACTGACACAGGAGATATTGATGAATTGAACCTGTCAAGCGGCGGGATGATTTACTGGAGCAGGATAAAGAATGATGAAACAGCTTTTTTGCAGGATAAGTCGTGGATTTCCAGAGATTTTTATCTTAGGGCAAGAAAGGATGCTCAAAAGGCAGATATCATTATTACGAATCACTCACTGCTTTTAACGGATCTAACAGCAGAGAATATTATTTTGCCTGAATTCAGCCATGTGGTTATCGATGAGGGGCATCATTTTGTTAAGGCATCAGGGAAACATTTTGGCAGCAAGCTTGATTATCTATCAGTTCGGCTGATGCTTGGACAAATTGGATTATTTGAACAGAAACAGTTATATTATAAGCTTGAAAAGCTGGTGGAAGAAAAAGCAGAGACACCTGATGGATTCATGCATTCTTTTGAAGTCAACCAAATAATTGGTGACATTATACATGAAATGGATGAGTTGTTTAGAGTTATAGCGATTTATGCGAAAAAATATACAAAAGCAAAAAAAAGCGTTAATCGAATTACAGTCCGATTTAATAAAATTGCTGCCAACAAGGAAACGAATGCTGTATTGGCGAGTTCCGAACGTTTTGGATTTATGCTTAAGGAATTAATCCAGGGCATAGACAACCGTGTAGGCGCAGTTTCAAATATTAAATCAGCTCTATCTCTTGAAGAGAAAGCATTAATGGAGGAAGTGGCTTCCATTCTGGATGATTTGAGGGGAATGTATGAGGACTTAAACCATATCTTTCACTTGCCGTCCCCGGAATTTGTTGTTTGGATTGAAATGGATACCCGCTCTGCACAAAATGCCACAACTGTTTACGCACAGCCTGTATCAGTTTCTGAACTTCTTCATGAACAATTCTTCAGCCAAAAGGAAAGTGCGGTCATTACATCTGCCACTTTATCTGTGAAAAATTCTTTCAGTTTTATTCTCAAGGAACTGGGGCTTGAGAAACAGCAATGCACGCTAAAGCAAATTCAATCTCCTTTTGATTATCAGAGTCAGGTTAAGCTCGTGGTTTCTGATGATTTGCCTGAGGTTAATGCAGTACCGCTCGAAGAGTATGTGGCATCTATTACGGAGCATATCATTTCAATTGCGGAAGCAGCGAAAGGAAGAATGCTGATTCTTTTCACTTCACATGAAATGTTAAGGAGAACCTATGAGCTTATTAAGGAATCAGGTTTCCTGGAGGACTTTGCTCTCATTGCCCAGGGTGTTACAAGCGGAAGCCGATCAAGGCTTACGAGGAATTTTCAGCGATTTGATAAAGCTATTCTTTTAGGGACAAGCAGCTTTTGGGAAGGTGTAGATATCCCGGGTGAGGATCTTTCCTGCCTTGTTATTGTCAGACTGCCTTTTTCACCGCCAGATGAACCAATGGCACAGGCGAAAAATGAACAAATTGCAATCGAAGGAAAAAACCCATTTTCCGAATACTCATTGCCCGAAGCAGTTATCCGCTTTAAGCAAGGTGTCGGGAGATTAATCAGAACAAGTTCGGATAGAGGAGTCATCGTGATATTTGACCGGAGAATTATCACCGCAAGATATGGAAAGGCATTTCTGGATTCCATTCCGCCTATTCCTGTCCAGAAAAGTAATATTGATGAAATTGTCGAATTAATTTATACTTGGCTGTAAAAAGTTCAGGGGATTTTCCCTTGAATCCTTCTTCGATGAACACGGCATATGTTTTTATCAGGATAAATTTAGATGATTAACGCATTATAAATTTGTTGGGTTTTATTATTAATCCTCAGTCTGCTTTTGTTCATATGTAGGAGGAATGGAAAGATGAACGTGCTGTTCGCCTTTATGCTACTGTTCACGAATTGGTATTACATACCTAAGGACTCACCAGCAGTTCCTGTTAAAGTAGAAAGCATTGACCTAAAATTAAAAAGTGATGAGCTGGCTTTTACGTTTTTTTCTTTATCTGATGGCGAGGCTTCCTTGATTCATCATGGAAATGACGAAAAAGTTCTTATTAACACCGGCGGACAAGGAACAGGGGAAGAATTAAAAAAGCTTCTTGAATTATATGGCGTTAATCGGATCTCAGCAATCATCCTGACAGATGAGGAATTATATAACATAGTCAGCCTTAAATGGCTGATAGAAGATTTCGGGGTTAAAGAAATTATAGCGAATGATTCTGCAGTTTCGGAATTGAAGGGTGAGATCGGAAGCAGTGATCTTAAACTGCATGCCTGGAATCAGAATTTTAAGCAGGCCTTTTCCGGGATTGCTTGCAGAAGTCCTGTATGCAGGTAAAGAAACAGGGGAAGGAATGGATATTTCCTTCACATTTGCAAGGCATCGGGTATTATTTATGAACTCGACAAGTCCAAAATCTAAAGATTTTCTCATGGAAAAAGAGCTATCCAATGTTAATATTGTAAAGCTTCCTGCATTTGGAAGGAATGATTCCATTTCAGAAGAGATGATCAAACATTTGGATCCTCAAATCGCCATTCTTTTTTATAGACCATCCATAAAACATGATTCGAATCTGTTCGGACTGTTAAATGATGCCTGGGTTGATGTATATTATACAAGAAAGCACGGAACCGTCACCATCAAATTTACAGACATTAACTATGAATTATTCACGATTTTCCAGGGCGAGGAATTCAACTAAATAAAATTAAACCTTCACGAAAATTCCTTCCGGAAGATATTTTGTGGAGGTAATTAAATTTTTTAATAATTATTATCGGCAGAATCATCATCTTCCTGAAAAGGGTAAACGAAAAAGCTGCGCTTTCAGCGCAGCATGACGTGGTGGACCAGAAGAAAATTTGTAGTTGTTTTAATACCAGTTAATCAAATCTGCTGTTATACTGTTACTTAGATTTATTTCTTTGTAAAATTAGTTTACCCTTAACGGTTGAGTATATAAGTTACAAATATTGTAGAGGCTGAGGAGGAATTCCATAATGGAAAGCAAAATAGAGGTTTTATCTACCGTGAAGATCCAGCAAAGCCCGGATCTGTATAAAATTGTTGATGCATTGAACAGAACTTTAAAAGAAAAAGACTTGATGTTCGGTTTAGCGCTTGATCAGGAAGACCAAAATAAAGCGATCTTTACGATTTATCGTACATAAAAGAGTGATTGAGACATGAAAAAAGCAATATGGGGTATCATTATTCTGCTTGTCATATTCATTGGAGCAGGCTCTTTAATTTATTTCAACAGCATGAATCCGGTTAGAGCGGCAGAATCAAAGGCTGTAGAGCTTGCGAAAAAAGAAACAGATCTTGCTGAAACTGAAGATTTCAATTTATATCATGGTACTGAGACTTACTATGTCATCGAGGGCAAAGATCATGATGGGACGAGCATATATGTGTGGGTTCCAGAAAAAAAGGGGAAAATCGTTACGCTAAAGCAATCTGATGGAATTTCCAGAAATGAAGCCATTAACAGACTTAAGCAGGAGAAAAAGCTGCTGAAATCATGTCTGTGCGGCTGGGAATGGAGAAAAATATTCCATTATGGGAAATTCATTACCGTTCCGGCAGTGATTTAATAAATTATTATTATATAGATTTTAAAACAGGAGATTGGTTAAAAAAAATTGAAAATCTATAGCCTGAGGCAATACACCGCCTTAGTGCAGGAGAAAATCGGGAGGAAGCAAGCAATGGAGATTCAACTGGCACAAAGAGTAAAAGCATTGACACCATCAACAACTCTGGCAATCACAGCTAAAGCAAAAGAGCTTAAAGCACAGGGACATGATGTTATTGGATTGGGAGCAGGCGAGCCGGATTTTAATACGCCACAGCATATTATCGATGCTGCCGTGAAATCCATGAATGAGGGACATACAAAATATACGCCCTCAGCAGGTCTTCCAGCATTAAAGAAAGAAATCGCAAACAAGTTCAAAAAAGACCAGGGACTTGATTATGACGCTTCAGAAATCATCGTTACCAATGGTGCAAAGCATGGCTTATATACATTGTTCCAAGTTTTGCTGAATGAAGGGGAAGAAGTCATTATCCCGACGCCATATTGGGTCAGCTATCCTGAACAGGTTAAACTAGCTGGGGGAATTCCTGTTTATGCAGAGGGAAGAGAGGAAAATGATTTTAAGATCACCCCGGAACAGCTGGCTAAAAGTATAACTGGTAAAACTAAGGCAGTTATCATTAACTCACCAAGCAACCCGACGGGCATGCTTTATTCGGCTGAAGAATTGAAGGAGCTTGGTGAGGTTTGTTTAAAGCATAATATCCTTATCATTTCTGATGAGATATATGAAAAACTGGTATATGGCGGCCATCAGCATACATCGATTGCCGAACTTTCACCTGAGCTTAAAGAACAAACCATTATCATTAATGGGGTATCAAAGTCTCATTCCATGACAGGCTGGAGAATTGGGTATGCCGCAGGTAATAGGAATATTATCAAGGCTATGACCAACCTTGCCAGCCACAGCACATCCAACCCGACAACAACAGCACAATATGGTTCAATCGCTGCATATGCCGGACCACAGGATACACTGGAAGAAATGAGAGAAGCATTCGAACATCGATTAAATGTTATCTATGATAAATTAATCAACATTCCAGGCTTTACATGTGTAAAACCGCAAGGAGCATTTTACCTGTTTCCCAATGTGAAAAAGGCAGCAGAATTGACGGGATTTGCAAGTGTCGATGAATTTGTGAAGGCGCTTCTCGAGGAAGCGATGGTTGCAGTGATTCCAGGCTCTGGTTTTGGCTCTCCGGATAATATCCGTTTATCATATGCAACTTCTCTTCAATTATTAGAGAAAGCAGTGGAACGGATGCACGGATTTGTTGAAAAGAACATGAAGTAATGTGAAACAGGAGCGGCCGGATCATATCCGGCCTCCTTCTGTGTTTTCTATCTATTTAGAGCGTATAAAAATTTACTGTTATTGCTTGTCAATGTGCTTGAAGGTATAATATATAGCGATACATAAGAAGTGATTGTTTAGATTTTTTTGGAGGGAACATAAATTGATAAAAACAACAATTTCTCAAGTTCATAAATATGTTGATCAGGAAGTTACGATTGGAGCCTGGATTGCCAATAAACGCTCAAGCGGAAAGATTGCATTTTTGCAGCTGCGTGATGGGACTGGTTTTATACAAGGTGTTGTAGTAAAAGCGGAAGTGCCGGAAGAGATTTTTCAGGGTGCAAAATCAGTTGCTCAGGAATCTTCCGTTTATGTTACTGGCAAGATTCAAAAGGATGAGCGTTCACCTTTCGGATTTGAAATGCTGGTTACAGGCCTGGAAGTTATTCATCAGGCGGTAGATTATCCGATTACCCCTAAAGAACATGGAACTGAATTCCTGATGGACAATCGTCACCTATGGCTGCGCTCCCGCCGGCAGCATGCAGTCATGAAAATCAGAAATGAAATTATCCGGGCAACATATGAGTTTTTCAATGAGCAAGGTTTTTCCAAGGTTGACCCGCCAATTCTGACGGGAAGCGCCCCAGAAGGCACTTCAGAACTTTTTGCCACAAAGTATTTTGATGAAGATGCTTATTTATCACAAAGCGGCCAGCTTTATATGGAAGCAGCTGCTATGGCTCTCGGAAAGGTATTTTCATTCGGACCGACCTTCCGAGCTGAAAAATCCAAAACTCGCCGTCATTTAATTGAATTTTGGATGATTGAACCTGAAATGGCTTTCTGTGAGTTTGATGATAACTTAAAAGTACAGGAAGAATATGTAGCTCATATTGTACAATCTGTTCTAAAGAACTGTTCTATTGAGCTGAAAACATTAGGCCGTGATACGGAGAAGCTTGAAAAAATTACGGCACCATTCCCGCGCATCACATATGATGAAGCAATTAAGTTTCTTCAGGAAAAAGGCTTTGATGATATCCAGTGGGGAGACGACTTTGGTGCACCGCATGAGACAGCAATTGCAGAAAGCTATGATAAGCCAGTCTTTATCACACACTATCCAACTTCACTGAAACCGTTCTATATGCAGCCTGATCCATCAAGAGAAGATGTTGTATTATGTGCCGACTTGATTGCACCTGAAGGTTATGGAGAAATCATCGGCGGCTCTGAGCGTATTCACGACTACGACCTCCTCAAGCAGCGCCTTGATGAACATAAATTAGATATGGATGCTTACAAATGGTACTTGGAGCTTCGCCAATATGGTTCAGTGCCGCATTCCGGATTTGGTCTTGGTCTTGAAAGAACAGTTGCCTGGATCAGCGGCGTTGAGCATGTACGTGAAACAATTCCGTTTCCTCGTTTATTAAACCGTCTATATCCATAATTAAAAATTAATTGAGATAAAGCAAAAATCCGCCTTCCGCGGATTTTTTGCTTCTTCCGATTCCCGCTAGATCTTTTAGAAGAAACAGTCAAGCTGAATCTTCATGGAAAAGTTACCGGTTTTTCATCTCACTTTGGCCGCTATGTTCATGATATACTGATAAGGAGGTGTCCCGAATGTCTAAAAGTAGTTTATTAAAATGGCTTCAGGAAGGAAATATTTCAATACCTGGAGTCCTGCTGTCACAATATAAAGAAATGAATTTGAATGAGCATGAACTCGTCTTAATTCTTCATGTAATTTCCTATATTGAACACGGGAATGAATTTCCCACCCCTGTAGAATTATCTTCCCGCATGACCATTTCTGTGGCTGAATGTACGGATCTGCTAAGAAAACTAATCCAAAAAGGCTTTATTGACATTAAAGATAGCTACTCTGCTGATGGCATCAGATATGAAAGATACCATCTTGATCCGCTTTGGGAGAAACTTATTGACAAGTTTCTGCTCACCGGCAAAAAAGAGGAAGCAGTTAAGAGTCAGCAAGAGGAAACAGATCTTTATACTTGCTTTGAAAGGGAATTCGGCAGGCCGCTTTCACCTTTTGAATGTGAAACACTTGCGCTTTGGATGGATGATGATCACCATGATCCTCATATAATAAAAGCAGCACTAAGAGAATCTGTCCTATCCGGCAAACTGAATTTCAGATATATAGACCGGATTCTTTTTGAATGGAAAAAGAACGGCATAAAAACGATTGAACAGGCAAAAAGCTATGGCAAAAAATTCAGGCAGAACCAGGCACAGCAAAGGACGAAGAGGGAAGACACTTCATCACAGACAACGAAATCCGTTCCCTTTTATAATTGGCTTGAACAGTAAGCAGGCTTAAGCAGCATCCAAAATTTTGAAGATAGTAAGTTGGTGATTTCTTTGTTAAATAAAACACAAATTAGATACTGCCTTGATGCAATGGGGGAAATGTTCCCGGAAGCACACTGTGAATTAAATCATTCCAATCCATTTGAACTGGTCATAGCTGTAGCACTATCGGCACAATGTACTGATGCTTTGGTAAACAAAGTGACAAAAAACCTGTTTCAAAAGTATAAAACACCCCAGGATTACCTTAATGTTACCCTTGAGGAACTGCAGGAGGATATCCGCTCTATTGGTCTTTATCGCAACAAAGCTAAGAATATCCAAAAGCTATGCAGATTGCTTCTGGATGAATATGAGGGTGTAGTGCCGCGCGACAGGGATGAGCTTACAAAACTTCCTGGAGTAGGCCGCAAAACTGCTAATGTCGTTGTCTCAGTGGCTTATGGAGTGCCTGCCATTGCAGTGGATACTCATGTTGAACGAGTAAGCAAAAGGCTTGGCTTCTGCCGCTGGAAGGACTCTGTACTTGAAGTTGAAAAGACATTAATGAAGAAAGTGCCGATGGATGAATGGTCAATAACTCATCATCGTATGATCTTTTTTGGAAGATACCACTGTAAGGCACAGAATCCTCAATGTGAGATTTGCCCTCTGCTGGATTTGTGCCGGGAAGGCAAAAAACGAATGAAGGTAAAGCAAGCAAAATGACCGGGGAGATAGCCATTCCTGTTACAGAACAATTATGCCATCCCTTGTTTTACAAAAAGAATGATTCATTGGCTGTAAAAGAAGGATCCCTTTCAGCTTATCAGCCTCTCCTGCCATTTTTATATGATGCGGCTTTTTATGCGGGCATACCTGCTGTAAGGCCTTGGGAAACCAGCGATAAATATATTCCGGTCTTAATGAATGAGTGGGCAGGGCAGAGACAAGTTTTGGAAATGCACTTCTCAAACCGGGACCAGAAGGCAGCCTTAGGTCCGATGAAAGTATCTTTGGGAGTATTTTTACAGCTATTGTATTGGGCAAACAGCAAACCGGTAAACCTTCAGTCAGATCCTGGAGAATTGCCAATAAAGCCAATGAACCTTAAAGAACGGCTTAATTTCATTTTTGCACGACCGGCTTTTTATCATTCTTATATACAGCTGTCTGAACTAATGGCTGAAATGGAAAAGCAATATATGAAGATGCTTGCATTGGAAAAAATAAAGAGAAAGCGCCTGTAAATGATAGGCGCTTTTTTCTATGGCTAGAGAAAAAGGTCATCAGTTTTAATAGGCCGCACGAACTGCAAGTGCCGTGCAAAAATTCCATTAAGCCGCGCGCAAAAGGAACGAAAGCGCGCACAAACTGTAGAAATGCACGCACAAAAGATTGAGATCCGCGCAAGACCCAGAGTTTCGCGCGTAACTAAAAAAAAGCCGCGCTCAAAAGGAAGGAAAGCGCGCGCAAACTGGTGAAATGCGCGCACAAAAGGTCGAGTTCCGCGCGAACCCCAGAGTTTCACGTATAAAAGGAGGTAGTGTGCCACAACCCCCCATAACCCGCGTAAAAGTGTACCAGTACAGCTCATTTCCAAAAAAACTCAGCAGTACATAGACAAAAAAGAGCTGACTCATCACTGAGTCAGCTCTTTACTTCTATTTAGTTATGTGCCAGATCCATTTCCAGAACCGCTCGAGCCTGAGGTTCCGCTGCCAGTGCCGTTTCCGCCGCTGCCAGTACCTCCTCCAGTACCCGTTCCGTTCTCTTCTCCGGTACCGGTATCACCTTCTCCGGAACCATCACCATCACCGTTTCCGGCTCCTTCACCATCTCCGGATCCATCTCCGGATCCATCTCCGGAACCATCACCATTACCATTACCATTTCCAGAACCGTCTCCATTTTGGTTTCCGCCCTGGCCGTCTTCACCATTTTGACCTTCTTGACCATCCTGTTCTTCTTCGCCAGTTCCATCCTGTCCTTCACCTTCAGTTTCATCTTCTTCGATGACGCTTGGATCAGGGATTTCTACTTTTACAGTAGCTGGGTCACTTTGCTGATCACCGTTAAATGCTGTTACTTTAAAGGTATATACAGCTCCTGGCTGGGGATTGGCAATTTTTAAGCCTTTTTCTGAAGTAACGCTAAGCTGCTGATCTCCGCCTTCATTTACGGATACCGTCACTTCAAATTGAGTGCCTTCTGCATCTTCTGGATATTCCCATGATAATGTAATTTCATTTGTCTCCTGGTCAAAGTTCGCTGAAAGGCCAGAAGGGGAGTCCAGTTTATCAAACTTCTCAGACACTTGTGTCGGAGCATTGCCTTTTACAGCATACTCATAAATGATTTGGTCCTTAGGCGTGAATTGGCTTGCCAGTTTGGCAGGGTTGCTGCCTTTTTCAATCGCTACTTTCTCAACTGAATTAGGGACCTTGAAGTCTTCTGTTTCTTTCCCTTCTGATACATGTGACATTAAGCTGCTGAACAGTTTTTGAGCAATTTTTTGCTCATCGCCTGCCGGGATATAATTTTTTCTATCCTGGTAGCCGGTCCAGACAGCCGCTGTATAGTTAGTTGTATATCCTGCAAACCAGGCATCAGGCACAGCACCTCCAGGAATTCCAAACTCCTGTTCCTGTTCATCGGTGTAGTTTGTAGTCCCCGTTTTTCCTGCTACAGGCAATCCTGGAACATCTGCCAGACGGCCGGTTCCATAAGAAGACTTAACTACGCTTTTCAGCATATCACTGATCATAAATGCTGTATAATCTTTCATTACTACTTCAGATTCAGGTTTCAAATCAAGCTTTGTGCCGTCACGCATTTCAATTTGCTTGATGGCATGAGGCTCAGTGTAAAACCCATTGTTTCCAAATGCACTGTATGCGCCGGCTACCTGCAGAGAGGAAACCTCATAAGCGCCGATAGAATAGGACTCATACATCTCTTCCATTGGAATGCCTAATTTATTAGTAAATTCCAATGCTTTATCAGTCCCTACTTCCTGAAGTGTTTTCAGGGCAGGGATATTGCGGGAACGGGCAAGGGCTTCACGCATAGACATAGGGCCCATATGCTTTCCATCCCAGTTATTGATCTTTGTTCCTCCGGAATATGTGTGGGGTTCATCAACTATAGTATGATAGGTTCCCCATTTTAAATATTCGATTGCAGGTCCATAATCGACAATCGGTTTAAAAGTTGAACCAGCATGTCTTTTTTGATCTACGGCAAAGTTAAATCCGCGTTTTACTTCCTGATTGCGTCCTCCGCCAATTGCTCTGATTTCACCGGTTTTTGTATCAAGCAGGGTGATTCCCGCCTGGAACTCGTCATCTGGATACGCTACCGCTGCATCAGTGTTTAAGATGTTTTCTACGTGCTTCTGTGCATCAGGATCCAAGGTCGTATAAATTTTTAGTCCATCAGAATAAGGGTTTAGATCCGGGTATTTATCTTCCACTTCATCCAAGACAACGTCGATAAAGGAATCATATTTTGATTCATTTGTTTCTCTTTTTCTTCAGCCACAAGTGTAGATTCCACAGGAACTTTTTGGGCTGCTTCCATTTCTTCTTTTGTAATGAAACCATGCTGATTCATTAAAGAAAGGACAATATTTCTTCTTTTCTCTGCCTTGTCAGGATGATCAAAAGGATTATAATTGTTCGGGCTTTGCGGCATGCCGGCTAAAAGGGCTGCTTCATGCAGCTCCAGCTCAGCAAGTTCTTTACCGAAAAAGATTTTCGATGCCGTTAAAACTCCATGCCCTTCAGACATATAAATCTTGTTTACATACATTTCAAAGATTTCCTGTTTTGTATACTTGCGCTCAAGCTGGAAGGCGAGCCAGGCTTCCTGAGCTTTCCTGCTTAGCGTTTTTTCATTATTTAAGAAGGAGTTCTTTACCACCTGCTGGGTAATCGTACTCGCCCCTTCCGAACCAAATCCGCGAGTTACGTTGGCAATTACTGCACCGCCTAATCGTATTAAATCCATCCCATTATGTTTGTAAAAGCGGACATCCTCAGTTGCCAAAAAGGCGTCTTCCACTAGTTTGGGTATATCTTCATAAGCGACATAATCACGGTTTTCGGATCCTACATCTGTAATGAATTCGCCATCCATATCGTAAATCTGTGAAGAAATTGGATCCTTCAGCAATTTTTCATCAAGTTTTGGTGCGTCTTTCACCATAAAAGCAAAAGCGCCTGCTCCTAAAAGCATTCCAGCAATTCCGAGGGCAATTAAAATAAGAAAAATACGTTTAAAAGTGCCTGTGCCTTTTTTCCCGCCCTTCTTTTTAGGCTTGGATTGCTGTTTGCGGCGCTCCTCTCTTGATTGATATTTTTCAGTCATATCTATGTTCATCCTTTCTTAACAATGGAACTGTAAAAAAACTTATTTAAGGGTATAAAGATAATCTATTATCTTAATATAGTCAATTCTGGGCTGAAATCCAAGCGGAATGTGATGGCCATGCATTTCGATTTCACCCTTGGTAATTGATTTTCTTCCCCCATCCTTCATTCTCTCCCAGTATGAGAGCAAATGATGTGCTTCTAAAAGGAAAACTTCTTCGGTAGCAGAAAAGCGGAGAAGAACAAAACAAATCCCTTGCTGGGCTAGTACCTTCTCCATGTGCTTCACCTGGTGTTCATGAAAATTCTTTAAAGGGAAGGAGGTCGTGTTCTGAGTTTCTTTTGCTTCAAAATCAATATATCTCCCTTTATACACACCATTATAATCGGTTGTTGAAGCTTGTTTGAAATATGCTTCTTTAATAACGGCCGCACTTCTCTTTGGATAATCGACCTGGACGATTTGAACAGGAGTAGGCTTTTTATGAATAGTGGCTATTCCCTGTTCCAAATAGAATTCATTGGTTTCATTTATATCTTCCTCCAATGTCATTCCACGATTGCTGTAGGTCCATTTCTTCTCTGGTGTTAATTTTTTGGCGCTATTAGCAGGTGGGGTATATCTTCTGCCATTAGGATAATGGAAATTCATGCATTCACCTCGTTTTAAACTCCTCCCTATAATAACAAAAGTAAGCTTGATTTGGCTGAATAAAAAGTTCTAAATAACAAAGTATATAGGAAACTCCATTTGAGCATTATTTCCGGTTTTAATCGTGTTACAGAGTCATTTGGCATGTCTGCCTGCTGGCTAAAGATAGACCAATCAGTTTCTGAGGTGAAATGAGATGTTCCTTCCTGGGAAATTCTTGGACAGCCATGAGAAAAAGGAACAGGCAATTATGGATCATATTATGAAGATGACAGCAAAATATAACCTGGACAATATTTCAAGAACGGAAGCCTATTTCCGGTTTTATAAAAAGCATCCTGAGATTCGCTGGGCGTTTCTTGCTTCCATGGTGTCTCGAAATGCCGGCTGGAATATGTGTGATCTTGAAGGAAGCTGTTTTCCTAAATTGATAGGAAAGAAATTGAGGGATATGCTTTATATTACATATGAAAGGGCCAATTGGCTGATTTTTCAGGATGCATTTCCACAATTGCTCCTCTATCATTATTCGACGAAAATAAATAGGCCAATGTTTCATTTATTAAAAATTTTTCATGTATCGGCATTTATGGAACAGGAGTGGCTTTTTTTCTGGAAAAATAGAAATAAAAAGAGGTTAATGATCTCACTGATTATCAATGAACAAAATGTTATCCAAGAACCAGTAATGGAACATGAAATTTATAAGAATAAAGTTTTTCATACATTGCTTTTTTCCTTTCAGGACTATCTTCATTTTAGTTCTGTAATCTTCCCTACGTGTAAAGGGGAATTATACGGGGCAAGTGTAAATGGTTTCCGATCGGTGTCCAAAAGAATTGATCTTGGAAAACGGCTGGCAGAAATCTTATTTGACACCAGCTATTATGGGGACGTGTATGAATTTGCTTCAGGCACAATTCATACTGGTTCAAGGCATGATTATGAGAAATACTTTATGGGAAGACAACGGAGAACCACCCCTTTCTTACGCTGTACATACCCAATAATCACACATCACATTCATCAATTTAATGATTGGTCTGTAAAAAATCGCATTAAGAGTAAATGGTCATCAGAATCAGTTGTCCTAAAACACCCTGTCCATATTACAAAATGGTATTTGCATAAGCAGAAACAGCTTCATACTGCTGCGAAGCTGGGAAAATTAATTCGCTTGCTTTGTTAGCGGAACAGTGAAAAAAAGCAAGGAAGCCCTTGCTTTTATATGAATTTATAAAGTATAACAATGTAATAACTTTGATGAAAAAATATCTGCATCCAGCTCCAGCGCCTAGCCCCTCGGGTCATAAGCCAAATCACTCCAGAAATCAGGATTTCCTGCGTAATTCGTCTTATGCCTGTCGGGGGCTGATCAAGGCGCTTCCGCCTTTGTTCTTTTAAGTTGAAGGGCGGTCAGGGCCTTCAAGCTTCTTATTGCCATAGCCTGTTTTTGTTTCTTCCAGCTTTTTTGGCTGTGCTTTATTTTGTTTTTCTTTTTTTGCCATTACATTACACCTCCGTTAATTAGTTTGTTCAATGACGCTATTTTCATTCTTCCGGGGGCTGTCGAAACCATGTTGCTGACATGCAAATTAGTACTTTCTTTGACGAATCACTTCTAGTTTTGTCATGCATGGAGGAAACCTACGAGCGAAATAGAATTATGTAGGCACACAGCAAAATTTTCACTGTATCCTTCGTCGTATTTTATTGCAGGAAGCAAGGAGAAATAGAAATCGGGAGGTTTTTTGTATGCAGGGAAAAATGGTAGAAAAAGATGAATTGCTGGCCATGCTTACAGAAATATATGATCAGCTGGAAGAGCTTGAAAATGTACTGGAATCTAATTTGTCGGGACTTCGTCAGGATTGGTATTATGAACAGACAGAAAAACTGGAGGTTTGCGAAAGCAGGCTGGAAGCGATTGAAGTGGATATGACAGTAATCAAGTCTGAGGCAGACAATATAGAAGACGCAAAAAGGTCAGCAGGAATGAAGCTTGAACTTGGCTTCTAATTGGCATAGAATAGCAGTATCCTTCAGTAGCTAATGTTGACTAGCTACTTTTATTTTTGGAGATGAAGCTGAATGAATCGTGAAAAAGTACTGCTGCAAATGACAGAACAGCTGCTTGAATATGTGGAAATCTCAGACAGCAGGTTTAAAAAAGTTAAGGAATCAGGTGAAAAGGGTGATTTTTATAATGAAGTCAAACCTTTTGCTGATGATGTTAAATCCATAAATGATAGATGGAAAGATGAAGCCCTGAAGTGGATTGGCATTCATAAACCCCGAAATCTTTATCCTCAGCAGATTGAATCTGCTGCTGAACATATTGAAATGGTTTCCATTCAGGCATTTTTCCCTGAAACAAGCAAAACCAGGTTCATTAATTATGTTAATTCCGCCGTGTATGTCCTAAAGCAATTGATAAAATTAGCAGGTGAAGAAAAAAAGGGAACCTGAAATAGGATCCCTTTTTTAAAATTTCTTATGCATTTACTGAATCCTGGAGGGTGTTATCTTTGTAGCTTTCCGGAACGGCCGCTCCTTGAGCTTCAAGCTCACGAACGAGATTTCGATAATCTGTACTGGAAATTTCATTATGGATATAGGCCTTTTTAGCAAAATCCAATAATTCATTAACATTTTCAGGAGTATACTCCCGCAGCTGATGAAACTTCATTTTTAGTTCGTGAACATTCATGATATTGCCTCCTCTGAATATTGATTCGCGGAGAAATTCCTTCCCCGCAGCCCGGTAAATGAAAAAGGGGACAAGAAACTGTTTTGTTTTTTATATCCTATCATGAAAATTTATTTTTCATCGTTTTTAAAAAAATCAAACTTCCGACACCATTCTTCATAGTTAGACAAAAACGGAAACCGCTTCCATTATTAATCTTAATGATCCTTTCACATTCTGGGCAAATCTTTCATATATTATATTGGTGATAATTAGAAGGCTTTTGCCTGGAATTATTGCTAATATACTTATATTTTTTGAATGGGGAGGATGTTTGCCCATGTTTGGCCGAGTAATGAATAGAGCGAGCCATCTTCAGCCATACGGCCATTTAAATCAAAGTATATACATGGATCCATTTTATATGGGGGCGAATGGCCAATTTTATATGAGGCAGCAGCCAATGCAGAATTATTATAATTCTGCTGGACAGTATAGCCCTTATTATATGCCTTATAATATGGAGTATCATCAGCCGCCTCAGATGGCAGGATTGCAGCAGCAAAATTATTCACCAAATCCCTATCCGCAGCATAACTATGACCAAGGATACTACGCAAAGACCGGTTCGAAAAATGCTGGTGTTTTTCAAAACCCATTAGAATCTGAAGATTATTACGGAACTCAGGCAAGCAAGTCCGCTGCAGCAGATGCCGTATATGAATCCGTATCCTAAACAATCATTCATTCCTAAACAGCCATCCGGAGTGCAAAGCATTATGAATTCCTTTAAAGCCCAGGATGGTTCGCTTGATCTCAATAAAATGGTGGACACCGCAGGTCAGATGATGTCAGCTGTAACGCAAGTGTCATCAATGGTAAAAGGAATTGGCGGAATATTTAAAGCTTAACTGATCATGGCCGAAATGGCCTTTTTTTTTGTCTATTATTATAGTGGCATGGAATTATATATAAAAATCAGACTTGAAAAAAAATTAAATATATTTGAAAATAAAATAGCTGGTCTATTATTTGCAACTCCCAAAAAACAGGAATTATTAACCAGGAAAATGTAATTGTATGATTGACAAAATTTAGATAAAAGTGAAAAATAGAAAAATGGCTCATGGTCATTGAAGGGGGATTTGTATGGTTCGTGCGCTTCAGCAAATATTTATCATATTTATATTGATTTTGCTTCTTGCGGCAATGCCAAAAATTATTTCTGTTGATCCATTAAGCGGGAGTCTTGATTGGAGCTTTGAAAGTTTACCTCAGATTTATGGTGATTTTATTAAAGAAGTAAGCGGGGGCAGCCTGGGTACCTATCAGCTCGGCCGGCAAACTCGTCCTATAGCCGGGGATATTGCTGATAACTTTACTACAAGTCTGTTAATTGTATTGATAGCTGTGAATGCTTCCTTAGTTATAAGTCTTATTTTCGGAGTTTTTATCAGCCGTTTCAGGCTTACTAAGCTTTTTGGGGCTTTCTTGAATATCCTTGCGTCCATACCCGACTTTATAATCATTGTAATGTCTATGATTCTTGCCGTTAAAATTTATAAAATGACGGGGATCAGAGTGATTTCACTCAGGCCGGATGGAGGAGCCCTTAACATCTGGTTTCCAACAGTGCTCGCAAGCTTAGCTCCAACTCTATATCTATTTAAGCTTGTTTCGGTAAAATATTATCAAACAAGCGGGGAGGACTATATTAAGACTGCAGTTGCTAAAGGAATGAGCTTGAATTACATAAATTTTCAGCATGTATTTAAAAATTTGGAGCCATTTATTAAATCTGAGCTAATCAAGGTGATTTCCCTGGCCATTGGCAATCTCTTCATTATTGAACATATTATGAATGTCTCCGGCATAACGAAATTTATTTTTCAGAGCAATGAGGTCCAGCCGATCGCAATTGGCTTGTTTGCCATGCTTTTAATTTCTCTAATTGTCTATATTTCTAACAGACTCATATTCTATCTGTTTAAACGGGGTTTTATCTATGAATAAGATGCTAAAAATAAATTACTCCTTGATTATCGGAATTCTTATGGTTGCAGTCCTGTTATTTTTCAGCATATTTGGGCCTATTCTTGCACCGCATTCATTGACTTCGGCATTGGAAACACAATATACAGACGGGAAGGTTTTGGCTCCGCCATTGGAGCCCTTTGAATCATCCTCCTATCCTCTGGGGACTGACAAATGGGGCTACGATCTTTTGTCCATGATTTTATATGGATTAAGATACACTGTCTTTATTGCAGCTGCTGTTACGATCATTAAAATGGCTTTCGGAACCATCATCGGTTTGTATGCTGGCAGCTTGAAAAGGACACCAGGCTGGCTGATTGCTTTTGAAAATGCATGGAGCTATGTTCCGCTGTTTCTGATCCTGTATTTTTTCCTGGCGCCAATAAGCTTCAACAGCAGCCTTAAGCAAAATGTATTAATAGTCTACTTTATAGTTATTGCGTCAATCATAAGCATTCCCAGCATAGTGTCATCTGTAAGGCTTAAAACCGCTGAATTATCTAAATCCGTTTATATTGAAGCGGCCAAAGCACTGGGAGCTGGAAAACACCGTTTGATTTGGAAGCATATATTCCCTCAGTTAAAGGAAACGTTCCTTGTTATGTTTATACTTGAAATTGTGTATGTGATTGCTCTTATGGGACAGCTGGCGCTTTTGAATATTTTTGTCGGCGGAACCATTATGAGATTTGACCCCATCATATACCTATCAGCTACAAAAGAGCTGTCAGGGCTTGTTGGGCAGGCAAGATTGAACATCTATGGAAACACTCATATATTAGTTGCGCCGCTTGCGGTCCTTTTATATACAACAGTATCCTTCAGTCTCCTGGCAAATGGATTGAAGAATCGATTTCAGTCAAATTACCAGCGTACACCATGGATTAGGACAGGGCATGAACCGTTAATTCAGCCTTCCAGAAAACAATATGGCCGAAAAAAGAAATTTTGGTCTTTTTCTGCCCCTAAAGCAGCCTTTTCTGCATTAGTCATTGCTTTTGCTGGTGCTGGAATCTATGTAACTGCAGCAAAAGACGCCAATATTGGCGTTAGAAGCGGAAGCCACGCGGATTACAACATTGATCTGAAAATGAATGGCGAAGGCTATTTCACTGCCGATGCTACTATCCAAATGAAAAACCAATCAAATAAAGAATGGAAAGAGCTTGTATTTTATTTTATTCCAAATGTTTTTACAGAGGGTCATACATTTGATTCTGTTGAAGGAACGTCTGAGGCAGATATCAGGAAGGTGACAGTGAATGGGCAAAAAGCGTCTTTTAAGTTAAAGGGTGATACGTTAACCATAAAGTTAAAACCTGAAATGAAAGATAAAAGCAGACATAATGTAAAGATTGAATATGCATTTACAGTCCCTGACAAAGGCAGCCGCTTTTCAAAAGTAGACACAAACTATTATCTTGCTCAATGGTACCCTATGGCTGCAGTATATCAAAAAGGCAAATGGAATAAAGAGCCTTATATGGAAGGGCTGGAAACATTTCATACAGGCTTCTCTGATTTCAACGTTTCCTATAAACTTCCAAAAGGGTATTCTCTGGCTTCTACAGCAGACAAAGATCCGGCAGAAGGGAAAAATGAAGGGAATATTAAAGCCAAAAATGTCAGAGACTTCTTCATTGCTGTCATGAAAGATATGGAAGTTTATGAAACGGAAGCGAAAGACGGTGTGAAGGTCAGATTATTTTCAAGAAGCAATCATGATAAAGATCATGAAGCTTCATTAACTCTGGCAAAAAATGCATTAACATTCTATCAGGATAATATAGGAGACTACCCGCATAAACAGCTTGACATCGTATTGGATGATGGACAATTTATGGAATATCCCGGTATTGTAACTATTAACCCATATATTGATGATAAGAGGTTTTATGATATTTCTATTGTCCATGAGATTGCTCATCAGTATTTTTATGGCGTAGTGGCCAATGACCCATACAATAATGCATGGATTGATGAAGGAATTACTGAATTTGCCACCTCTATGTACTTCTATGCAGGTCAAAATCAGGCTGAACGACAGGCATTTGGCATTTCCCATTATCGAATGGAGGCCATTGAAGAAGCTGGCTTTGGCAGGCAATATTCAAATGTGCCGGTTAATGAGGTAAAGCATACAGGCTATATCTACGGGCAGCCTGCTCTGGAGATTTTACAAATGATTCAGGAAAAGTATCCCTTAAAAGGGGAATCCCCTAAAGCAGTGGGGATGCAGTTCTTGTCCGATTATTATCAAAATTTCCGTTATAAAGAGGTCGATACGAAGGAGTTTATATCCTTCACAAAAGATTACTTCAGTGTTCCGACCGGGTATTTCAATAATTGGATTGATACATCTAAACTAAACAGCTAATTAGCACCTTTGATTCAGTTTATTCAAACAAAAACAAGCAGGCATTGATACTGCTTGTTTTTGTTTAACCCGACCTTATTAGTGAATCAATTTTACATGGCTTGCAGGCAGGATCAGCTTTCATCGATCACGATTCTTTTTCCCTGCTGCTTTGGCACTGTGATTTGCAGAAGGCCATTTTGGTAAACTGCCTTTACTTTCTTTTCATTAACTGGCTGGGGAAGGGGAACGGTCCGGCTGGAACGCTGCATGCTTTGCTGTCTTCGGAAAACTTTATTTTTCTCATCCTCTTCTGTTATCATCTCAGTGGACTTGACAGAAATGGTTATATAATTGTCCAGGATGTCAATTTGTATTTGCTCTTTATTTATTCCTGGAAGTTCTGCACTAATGATATGTTCTTTTTCGGTTTCCGCAACATCGACATGGAAGGAAGAAGAAGTTGGGAAGGGATTCTTAAAGAAATCATCCATAGTCTGCAGAAATCCTCTAACGGGTTTTTCATGAAAAAGCTGATTCATCGATTTCATTAAGTCACCAAATGGCTCATTTCGGTCTTTTTTCTTTGGATCCTCCATATATACATCCATCCCCTCTCAAACAGGATTTTTCAACATATCCTATGCTGCCCATTGGGTGGATGTTCCTGCCGGCATTAAGGTAAAAGAAAAAAACCGCATAGTGCGGTTTTTAAAAGATTGTCTCTAAGAGCTGATCAGGATCTATGATTAAATGTCCATCCTGATCTGTTTCAATTAACATTTCTTTTTTCATTTTTGTTAAAGTCCTGCTGACCGTTTCCCTTGTAGTGCCAATCATATTGGCAAGGTCTTTATTGGTGAAGTCTCCTTTTAAAATAAAGCTGCCGTCTTCACGCTTTTGCCCATGCATTTTGGCAAGACGGACAAGCAATTTGATGATTTGTTCATAAGTATTGTTTAAAATTTGCGCTTCCAGCCTCTCCTGCAGATCGACAATCTTCTCGCCCAGAACTTTAAACACCTTTATGCACAGCTCAGGGTTCTCAATTAGTACCTTTTCGAATTGCAAAATTGGCACAACGACGAGCTGAGCATTTTCAAGCACCTCCGAAAAAGCCGGATACCCGCCTTTTCTAAAAAATCCTACATGAGGGAACATCTCGCCTTTTGTTAAGATGGCAACAATCTGCTCTTTTCCATTAATGTCACTTCTATAAATCTTAACTCTGCCGCAGTTAATAAAATAAACATTGTCAAGCGGGTCATCCTGAAGAAAAACGTGACTTCCTTTTTTCCATTCCCGAGAAATTGATATCTCTACCACTTTATCCAGCTCTTCATTGTTCAGTTCTTTAAAAAGAGAGAACTGGGAAAGAACTCCCTTAATTTCTTCTGCTCTCATAATCCACCTCTTGCGTCTGTCCTATTAAGCTTATTGTAACAAAAAACATTCATAAACTTTATATTAAAAAAAGCTTATTATATAAAATCAGGCCCTTAAATGGATAGGCCGGCTGGAACACCTAAATATATCGGACTTTATTGGTGAAAAATGATTTTAATCCCTGAGCGAATATATTAAAAGTTAAGATGGCGCAGGTCATTGCAAAAGCTGGGAAGAAAGGAATCCAAATCGGGCCTCTTATATCCTCAAAGGCCTTCATCAGCATCATAGGCCAAGAAATCGAATTATTGATCAATTGCCAATCTCCTCCCATAGATTGGACTAAATCCTGGGAAATAAAAATGCCGACAAACCCTAATTGACCAAGCAAAAACATGACTTTTCCAAGGTCTGTAACCATATATACAAGAAGCTTACTAAAAAGAAAAGGCAGATAGTATGTTCTGAAAAGCCTGTAAGGTGAAGCCCCAGCAGCAATTCCTCCATATATATATTCCTTGGAAGATATCTGATCAAATTCCAGCTTTATCATTTCTGCAGCACGGGGCATTTCTGCCATACCTATAATTAGAAGCAGGAATAGAGGCCGGTGTTCAGTTAACAAAAATGGCGGAAGCATGGCAAGAAGCATGACAATGATGATGGTTGGAATATATGACAGCAGTCCATTAAGCCATTTAAGGAGGAGGTGTGTACCCATCCACTTTTTGTGAGCAAGAAAGGAGAGCGGAATGGCCAGTGCATATCGCAGGACAGTTATACAGGCAACCAGCAAAATGGTTTCTTTTGCTCCCAATATGACCAGGCTGAGCAAATCTCTTCCGCTTTTGTCAGTGCCGAAGAGGTAATCCTCAGATGGCGGATATGGGGGTATAACTGGCTTTTATCCTCATTAAGGATGTATGTAATCTTTGTTAACTCGCGGTCTACAAAAGGAAGATATGGTCCGGCAAACGTGATTGCCAATAATATCAGCAGCAAAACAGTTCCTATACAAAATAAGGCATGTTTCTTAAACCATATTGAAAAGCGCATACTCCATCACAACCTTCCTTTTGGCACGAGCCAGAATTTTACTATCTGTGAAAGGACAATAGTTATAAACATGATAAAGAGGAAAGGGAGCATTAGGGACAGTGCCTTTATTTCATCATTAGAAGATATGCTGAATAGCAGCTCCTTGCCTGCCCCATTATAGCCAGCCAGCTTTTCAATGATTGGCAGGCTGGATAGGATATAGAGCATCACCAGCTGCGCCTGGTTCAAAATGGGGGACCAGCAATTCCAGAGCATATGCAGGAGTGCTTTAAAGTCGCCCAGACCTTTCGCATAGGTTGTGCGCACATATTCTTCCCCCATTTCATTTTCAAGTGCAGCCGACGTGAAACGGGACATATGAAGAAATGGAAACACGGATAAAGAAATGAGAGGCAGTAAAAAGCTATACCAATTTTCATGCCCATAAAGCTTAAAGTGGGGCAGCCCATGCTGCATCATCAGAATCAAAAGATATTGAATGGCAATAAAAAGAAAAAAATCGGGTACGGAAGAAAACAGCCATGAAAGAAAGTTCTGCAGCTTCCCGGTGAATTTTTTTCTCCTGTAAAATTGGAGTGCACCCATCAGTGTGCCAATGAGCATGCTGGCCATAAAAGCCGGCAATATAATCTTAATGCTGCGCATAACAAATATCGCTGATTCCTCACTGACTGGCCGTCCGCTCCTTGCATCACCCAAACCTTTTTCAGTTACTATATAATCAGTAAAATCTTGTATTCTCTTTTTATATATTTCCAAGCTAAAGGGATAATCCGCTTCAACATGAAACGCCGAAAAAACAGTTACCTCTTGTTCCCGGGGAAGAAGAAGAATCAGGATAAATCCAATCAGTATTAACAAAAACACCGCTGCTGATTTTAAAATGCTGTGCAGCATGGCTTCACCTCTTTTAAATAAATGAAAAATATACATAATATTGTCCTATATTTGGAACTTTCAGTCAATTTTTTCCATGAAATCTGATTAAGAGGAATTGCGGACGAAGATTTTAAAGTTTAATAGAATATTTCCATAAAAAGTTAATGGAATTTAAGAGTTTGCTCTGTTAGAACGAACGTTTATTCGCTAGAATAGGGGTATGAGGTGAAATAGATGAAAGTACGTAAAAATCTGCCTGAAATCATGAAAGAACTTATATCTGAACAGCAATATAAAGATAATATTGTCCATTGGCATACAATAGAAGAAAAAGAGGCTAAGACTGCCTGCCTTCCGGAAGATATTCATCCCTCATTAATAGAGGCATTGCAAAAAAGGGGCATTACAAGGCTCTATACACATCAAAAAACATCTTATCGTACAGCCATTAATGGGGACAGTTTTGTAGCAGTTACTCCAACAGCCTCAGGAAAAACGCTTTGCTACAACCTTCCAGTCCTGCAGACGATTGTCAATGATCCAGATGCTAGGGCGCTTTATATGTTTCCGACAAAAGCCCTGGCTCAGGACCAAAAAAGCGAAATCAATGAAATCATCCAGGAGTCTGGATTGGATATCAATTCCTATACATACGACGGGGATACACCAGCAAACATTCGGCAAAAGGTACGCAGGGCTGGGCATGTGGTTATAACAAACCCGGATATGCTTCATTCTGCGATATTGCCCCATCATACAAAATGGGTGTCTTTGTTTGAAAATTTGAAGTATGTGGTCATAGATGAACTTCATATTTACAGAGGAGTATTTGGAAGCCATGTAGCCAATGTCATACGCCGCCTTAGACGTATTTGCCGCTTTTACGGGAGTGACCCCATTTTTATCTGTACTTCTGCAACAATTGCAAATCCATTGGAACTCGCAGAAAAGCTTACAGAAAAGCCGATGAAACTCGTAGATAATAATGGAGCCCCGAGCGGGAAAAAGCATTTTGTATTTTACAATCCTCCTATTGTCAATAAACCGCTTAATATTAGAAGAAGCGCTACTCTGGAAGCGAGAAAGCTAGCAGGTGAACTTCTGAAAAACAAAATCCAGACCATTGTGTTTGCAAGAAGCAGAGTCAGAGTCGAGATTCTTCTGACCTACCTCCAGGAGCTTGTAAAGCATAAATTGGGATTTAAAGCTATTCGGGGTTATCGAGGGGGGTATCTGCCAACCCAGAGGCGGGAAATAGAAAAAGGACTTCGTTCAGGGGAGATTTATGGAGTTGTCAGCACAAATGCCCTTGAGCTCGGAGTGGACATCGGACAGCTGCAGGTTTGTATCATGACTGGATACCCCGGTACAATTGCCAGCTCATGGCAGCAGGCTGGACGTGCAGGCAGAAGGCATGGTGAATCGCTTGTCATCATGGTGGCAAGCTCCAGTCCACTCGACCAATATGTTATTCAAAACCCTGAATACTTTTTTAATAAAAGTCCTGAAACAGCCAGAATTAATCCAGATAACCTTATTATTCTGGTGGATCATATCAAGTGTGCAGCCTATGAGCTTCCTTTTAATGCCGGGGAACGTTTTGGCACCTTTGAAACTGAAGAGGTATTGGAATACCTGGCAGAAGAAAGGATATTGCATCAAAACGGAGATAAATTCTATTGGATGAAAGACTCATTTCCTGCCCATAACATCAGCCTCCGTTCAGCATCACAGGAAAATGTCGTTATAATCGATCAATCAGATATCGCGAATGTGAAAGTTATTGGGGAAATGGACCGCTTTTCCGCTATGACTCTTCTGCATGAAGAAGCAATTTATCTCCACCAGGGGACCCAGTTTCAGGTGGAAATGCTTGATTGGGAAGAGAAAAAAGCCTTTGTCCGCGAAGTGGATGTAGACTATTTTACAGATGCTAACCTGGCAGTTGAGCTAAAGGTGCTGGAACAGGATAAACTCAGAACATCCACCATTGGAGAAGTAGGGTTTGGGGATGTAAGTGTAGTGGCAATGGCTACGATCTTTAAGAAAATTAAGTTTGAAACACATGAAAATATCGGATCTGGTCCAATAACACTTCCGGAAGAAGAACTTCATACAAGCTCAACCTGGCTTTCGTTTAACAAGGAATCCTTAAATTATAAGGAAGATCGGCTTGAGCAGGGACTCATCGGAACAGCGCATGCCCTGAAGCATATAGTGCCGCTATTTGTTATGTGTGATCCTCAGGATGTTCATGTTGTCCCCCAGGTAAAAGCATCCCATAATGAAAAACCGACAATCTTTTTCTATGACAGGTACCCCGGCGGTGTAGGGTTAAGCGAGAAAATTTTTGGGGGAATAGAACATATCATGCACGAAACGATGGAAATGGTAAGCAGATGTTCATGTGACCAGGGCTGTCCTTCCTGCACCGGAACAGATACTTCATTAGAAACGGCAAAAAAAGACGTACTGAAGATACTTAGCTCTTTTAAAAATGGTGTTAATGATGCGGGTGATAGAATTGTCCATTAAAAACAAACTGAACAGGTTAAAAGGCCATCTCGGCACAGAGGATAAACAGTCATCTCCCATAAAGTTGTCAAAGAATAATATCGATGTGCCATTCAAAGAAGTATGGGAATCCGAAAATGTCTATCCATATTATTTTGAGGACTCCTATTGCCTAGTAAGGGAAAAGGAGTATAGCCTTGATCAAATGCATGGAATCTATTCTTTTGGACAGTTTACAGCGGCGGTGGAGGCCTGGAATTCTTCAGACATCAGGCATCCCCTGTCTGCTGCCGGTCATGGGCCGGAGAATCTTTTCTTTTTTGATACGGAGACAACAGGTCTGGGCGGAGGTACTGGCAATACTATATTCCTGCTTGGCCAAGCCAGTCTGCACGGGAGTAAAATAAAGCTGAAGCAGCATATCCTTCCTCAACCTGGAGCCGAGATTCCATTGTATAAGAGCTTTCTTGAAAGCATTGATTATTCAACAATGGTGACATACAACGGGAAGGCTTTCGACTGGCCGCAGGTAAAAACAAGGCATACCCTTCTTAGGGAGCATGTACCAAAACTTCCTCCATTTGGCCATTTTGATTTGTATCATGCAGCAAGAAGAATGTGGAAGCACAAACTCGAGAGGATAAAACTTGGTGCAGTAGAAAAGGATGTTTTGGGGATTGAAAGAAAGGATGATATTCCGGGTTTTCTGGCACCGATGATCTATTTTGATTTTGTGGAAAGAAAAAATCCTGAAGGAATGCTGGGAATCATAAAACATAATGAAATAGATATTTTATCCTTGATCAGTCTGTATACACATCTTTCTTTCCAAATAATGCAGCTGGATGAAAAACAGACTCCTCGTGAGGTCTATGAAGTAGGAAGATGGCTTTCAACACTGGGTGAATCTTCACAGGCGAAGACAGCCTTTAATAAAATATCCGGAGGAGAGTCTTCTGAAGCTTTGAATGCCAGGTTTGCACTGGCTTTTGAGCATAAGAAACATAAAAACTGGGATGAGGCGGCAAAATTATGGAAGGATATTGCTGAAAAAGGCTTGATGAATATGAAGGTAATATCATGCATTGAACTGGCCAAGATCTATGAGCATCGCTTAAAGGATATAGACCAGGCTATTATGTACGCAAAAAAAGCTTTTAACATGATGAAAGAAATCTCAGGTGGCGAAACAGAAAAGCTAAAAATTAAACAGGAAGAATTACATCGGCGGATTGTACGGCTTGAACGAAAGTTTAATCGAACTTAAATTTCCCTGTAACATAATTTTAATATACCAGACAAAAAAATCCACTATTTCCTAGTTGTATGTACTTCTCCTAACAGGTAAAATTATAACTTGTGTGGTACTTTTTTAGGAATTTTATATAGTGGGGCTGGTAAAATGTATAAAGCAATCTTATTTTTATTCTTCCTTGTAATTTTCACTACAGCAATCGTTTTCTCCAATTTAAAAGACAGTTTCTACAGTATGCTCTAGGGCTAGTACCTAAAAAATAGGTATTTTCATTAGTACAAGATTACTCTTTCTCACATAGGTTGTTAATGTAAAAACAATTTCGAAAGGGGATCTTTACATGTATTGCAGACCAAGACCTTCGCAGGTGATGCCTGCTGTTGTTCATCCGACAAAATGCTGTGTAACTCATTCGTTCCAGAACATTGTGGTTCCACACATACATCCTACACATCATACTCATGTAAACCACATTAACTATGAGAATCAGCATTCTTTCCCGCAATCGCAGTCTAACGTGAACCAGGTGACACAATCGAATGTTAATATGGGACCAAGACCTGGCGTGGCAGGTGCATATAGCCCAGCAATGGGTCCAGGTATGGGAATGGGCCCAGGCATGGGAATGGGTCCTGGGTATGGCGGACCAGGTACTGGCGTAGCAGGAGCATCAACCGGTATGGGTCCAAAACAAGGGCCGAGTTTTTCCGGCAGATAATAAACAAGGGCTTTATGCCCTTGTTTTATTTATATAAATATCAATGGTACTAAAATAAGTCCCAGGCAGATTTCTTTAAGGAGTTTTTGCAATTGGCAAAAGTAGCAGTTATTTCGGGGTACAAGCCTTTTGAAGTAGGGATATTTAAAAATGATGACCCGGCAGTCGGCTATATAAAAAGCGCCATAAGAAAAAGCCTGCTTTCGCTGATGGATGATGGGCTCGAGTGGGTTATCATCAGCGGGCAGCTGGGTGCCGAGCTTTGGGCAGCTGAAGTTGTATCTGATCTTAAGCTGGAAGGTTACGAAGACCTGAAGCTTGCAGTCATTACTCCTTTCTTGGAGCAGGAAGCGTCCTGGAAGGATGCGAACAAAGAATTGTATGAATCTATACTGCTTCAGGCTGATTTTATTGATTCAGTAACAAAAAAACCTTATGAAAACCCTCAGCAATTCAGATTAAAAAATCACTTTTTTGTCAGCAAAAGTGATGTGCTGCTTCTATTTTATGATTTGGAAAAAGAGGGCAGCCCTAAATATTTGTATGAAACCGCAAAAAAATATCAGGAAGAAAATGAATATGACATTAGACTAATCACCTTTTATGATTTACAATTGATTGTAGAAGAAGAACAATTCTCTCAGAGAGACATATTTGAATAATGCTCAGATAAATTGACAAATGTACATATCTCTGGAAAAATAGTATTAATTATGATTGGCGATATACTGAGGTGAGTGTCATGCTATCCGATAAAATTAAATTAACTGCAAAAGATATTTTGGAAAAAGAGTTTAAGACAGCCATGAGAGGCTATAAGCCTGAAGATGTTGATAAGTTCTTAGATTTGGTCATTAAAGATTATGAAGCCTTCCATCAGGAAATTGAAGATCTTCAGCAGGAAAATATGAGATTGAAAAAACAGGTTGATGAAGCTTCACGCAGACCGGCAGCACAAACTGCAGGTACAACCAATTTTGATATTCTAAAAAGATTATCAAATCTGGAAAAACACGTTTTTGGCAGTAAATTGTACGATTGACAGGAATTGTCAGTTTTTCCTGTTTAAAACCATTGCTATTCCATCACAGATTACATATAATATTCATTGTGATCATTAATAGCGTTCGGGTAATCGCTGCAATATACTTTATATTGTAGAGGAAAGTCCATGCTCGCACAGGCTGAGATGCCTGTAGTGTTCGTGCCTAGCGAATTCATAAGCTAGGGCAGTCGGAGCTAGCTCTGGCTGACGGCAGGGAAAATGCCTAAGTCCTTCGGGATATGGCATGAATACCTTGAAAGTGCCACAGTGACGTAGCCTTTTCAGAAATGAAAAGGGTGGAACGAGGTAAACCCCGCGAGCGAGAAACCCAAATGATGGTAGGGGCACTTTCCCTGAGGAAATGAACAACGGGAAGGACAGGCAGATGCCTGTAGATAGATGATTGCCACCTGAGTACGAGACATATGTCGCTTGCAGTACTACGGTACAAAACATGGCTTACAGAACGTTATTAGTGAGACAGTATGAGTGTTATAAATTCAAGCTCTCCTTTTTGGGAGAGCTTTTTACTTTTCTGCCATGCTGGCTAAAATAATGGGGCCAAACAGGCATACGTTGCGGCTATGTATGTAAACAGATATACTTTATGTATTAATAACCAAGTTCAGTTTGGGTATACATATATAGAAATAAGAATTTAGGTAAGGTGAAAATATGTCTAAATATGATTTAATCGCCACAACGGCTATGGGGCTTGAGGCACTCGCTGCCAAAGAGGTGCGCGATCTCGGATATGAATGTGAAGTTGAAAATGGCAGAATAACATTTAAAGGCGATGAAGCTGCAATTGTCCGGTCGAATTTATGGCTGAGAACAGCAGACAGGATTCGCATAAAAGTTGGAGAATTTAAAGCAACAAGTTTTGATGAGCTTTTTGAGAAAACAAAATCGCTGCCCTGGGAAAAGTATATGCCTGAAAATGCCGAATTTCCTGTATCAGGAAAATCTGTGAAGTCCAAGCTTTTTTCCGTTTCTGACTGTCAGGCTATAGTCAAGAAAGCAATAGTGGAACGAATGAGAACGAAGTATCACAAGTCAGGCTGGCTCGAAGAAAATGGGCCGTTATTTAAAATAGAAGTTGCTCTTCATAAAGATGTAGCGCTTTTGACCATCGATGCCAGCGGAAGCGGCCTGCATAAACGGGGATATCGTGCAGGGCAGGGGGAAGCGCCACTGAAGGAAACACTTGCTGCTGCATTGGTTATGCTGACTAATTGGAACCCGGATAAGCCATTTGCAGATCCTTTCTGCGGATCTGGCACTATCCCGATAGAAGCAGCGTTAATCGGCCAGAATATTGCACCAGGTTTTAATCGTGAATTCATATCGGAAGGATGGTCATGGATACCTGAAAAAGTCTGGGAAGATGCAAGGAATGAAGCTGAAGACCTGGCGAATTATGATCAGCCTCTCGATATTGCAGGTGCTGACATTGATCACAGGATGGTGAAAATAGCTGAAGAAAATGCATTTGAAGCTGGATTGGGAGATTTAATAAACTTCAAACAAATGCAAGTGCGCGATTTTACGACTGCTAAGGAATATGGTGTCATTGTCGGAAATCCTCCATATGGGGAAAGACTTGGTGAGAAGTCTGCGGTACAGCGAATGTATACTGAAATGGGGAGTGCATTTGCCTCTCTTGACACATGGTCCATTTATATCCTGACCTCAGACGAAGAATTTGAAACTCACTTTGGAAAAAAGGCAACTAAGAAACGCAAGCTCTTCAATGGTTTTATTCGCACTGACTATTACCAGTACTGGGGAAAAAGACCGCCAAGAAATAAATAGTATTAAAAAACAAAAGCATAATTCCTTCTGAAACTGTATAGAATATCTCTATCTGATTCTTTTTTTCATACCATAAGAATCTATATTCTATTTCGAGAGCTGTCTAGCTCCAGCGCCTACCCCTCGAGGGATTGTCGGGGGCGGGCAAGGCGCTTGCGCTTTTCTAAGGAGGGGTGGCAATGAAGCATTCCAGCATCGATTTTTATAAAATTTCCCAGGCGCTGAATGGAACACTTGAAGCAATACAGGGAGATGGTGATCCATCAGCAGAAGCACTGGAGAGTCTAAGAAATGCACAGGACGAACTGCAGCAGGCATTGTCATTTTCTATGTCACGTGTCAACTGATCGTCAATATTGAGCAGGGCTGCCTTAAATAGCACCCCTGTTTTTTTATGTGAAAGATCAATATACGATTTTTTATAAATCTTGACACTTGCAGTATTTGAGATAAAATTATATGATGTTCATTTGATTATTAACAATCTAAATATGAAATAATGATAGAACTGAAATCAAAGCGTCTGGATAAAAAGGCGCTTTAACTTTTTAATTACGGAGGGGTAGCATGTCTAACCGAATGCCTTTTGCCGTATCCAAGAGCGAATCTTTTTACGAAAAGCTTAGTGAGTGGATCGGAGATGTTTTTTACGATATATTGCCTGAAGCAGGATTTGAAATTCGGGATGAGCAAATATTTATGGCCTTTCAGCTGGAGAAGGCATTTAAAGACAAGAGTGTTATATTTGCTGAGGCCGGTGTTGGGACCGGGAAAACGATTGTTTATCTTTTATATGCAATCAGTTATGCAAGGTACATAAACAAACCTGCTATTATCGCCTGTGCGGATGAGACTTTAATCGAGCAGCTGGTGAAAAAGGAAGGAGATATTGCCAAGCTGGAAAAAGCACTGGGGTTGAATATTGATGTCAGGCTGGCAAAATCACGTGATCAGTACCTATGTTTAAATAAGCTGGACAAGCTCGTAGCGAATGATGTTCATGATCATTATAACCGTATTTTTGATGATCTTCCTGATTTTGTTCAAACAGGCTCTTCCATGCAAAAGTTTGAGAGATATGGTGACCGGAAAGATTATCCTGATTTGCCGGATGAGCATTGGACGAAAGTTGCGTGGGATTCAATCCAGGATTGTTTTACTTGTGAGAAGCGCCACCGCTGCGGTCAAACTCTCCATCGGGAATATTACCGGAGCGCAAAAGACTTGATTATTTGTTCGCATGATTTTTATATGGAACATATCTGGACCAAGGAATCAAGAAAACGTGAAGGGCAGCTGCCCTTGCTTCCAGAGAGCTCCTGTGTGGTTTTTGATGAAGGCCATTTGTTGGAATATGCCTCCCAAAAGGCCCTGACTTATCGTTTTACTGAGCAGATACTGGAATCCATTTTGACAAGGCTCATGGCTAATGATGTACGTGAAAAAACGTTAAATATAATTGAGGATGCTATTTACCAGAATGAGCATTTCTTTTTAACACTTTCCATGTCCGCTTCAGGTGACGCAGGCTCTGACAAGAAAACGATTGAAAAAACTGCCGATGTAATGAGAGAAGGCAGTAAACTGCAGAGCTTAATCAATACACTTGAGGAAGAACTGGTGTTTGAAAGCGAAATGTACGTTATTAATGAATATGACTTAAAAATTGTCGAAGAATATCTTGAGCAAATCGCATACTCACTTTCACTATTCCTAAAGGATTTAAAAGGAATTACCTGGTTTGAAGAAAATAATGGTGAAAGAACCCTGGTCATCATGCCAAGAATGGTGGAAGATATTATGCGGGAAGAAGTATTTTCCCAAAAGAAGCCGTTTGTATTCTCTTCAGCAACATTGTCAGAAAATAAATCCTTTGATTATATGGCAAAGAGCCTTGGAGTAGATGATTATTTATCTTTTACTGTAGATTCCCCGTTCGACTATGAAGAAAATATGGTCATTCGCATGCCGGAATTTGCAGAGGAATCATGTTTAGCGAAGATGGAATATATTCTGGAACAAATTAAGCTGACAGAAGGCAGGGCTTTAGTATTATTTAACAGCCCTTCTGAATTGGCAGAATTCAAAGCCTTTGCATCGGGAAAATTGAGTATGCCGATCTTTTTTGAAGGGGATGCAGAAATAAGTACCCTCGTGTCAAATTTCCAAAATGATGAGCATTCAGTCCTCTGCTCTGTCCATTTGTGGGAAGGTCTAGATATACCGGGAAGATCCCTGGAAAATGTGCTTATTTTTGGCTTGCCATTTCCTCCTCATGATCCGGTCTTTACAGCCAAAAGGGAAGGTTCATCTGATCCTTTCAGAGAGGTTGATCTGCCATATATGATTCTGCGGTTAAGACAGGGAATTGGGCGATTAATTAGAACACATGAAGACAAGGGCACCGTTCATATTCTGATGAATAAAAATGAAAACCAGGAAGTGCGTGAAACGATAATAAGGGTTCTGCCTTCAGAGCCATCCATAAAAAGCTGAACAAAGGCAGTGCCCCAAGCGGGCGCTGCCTTATTGTTAACCTCTCAAAAGCTGATTAGCTTCAGGTGTCATAAGGGCAGGGGTCCAGGCAGGCTCCCAGACAAGATTAACCTCGACAGCAGAAAATTGCATCAGATCTTCGATGCAATACTTTACTCCGCTGACAATACTGTCATGGAGCGGGCATCCGGGTGTTGTAAGGGTCATGGTAATTACTGTCTTGCCATCATCGGGAAAATCAATATCATAAATAAGTCCCAAATCAACCACGTTTATATTTAACTCAGGATCCATTACTCTTTTTAGATTGCTGAGAACTAATTCTTTTGGATTCAAGTTCATATCCTCCTATTTTTTTAAAACAGTAATAATCAAATAACAGAAAACAATGCTGGCGCCAGCCGTTAAAACCTGACCGGATAGGAACAGGACAAGGTGTTTATATGCTATGGAGACTGTCACACTGAGTATACCGAGAATGAAAGCGGAAAGAACCGGAATGGCTGCCTTGTCATTTATCATATCCTTTAGCGAAGGTACACTCTTTTTGCCGATTTCTTTGCTGTATTTCCAAGTCCACCATAGGAATGGCACAATTTTAAATAGATAACCCCAAATGCTCAATGCTACCCAAAGCATGAGATATGCAAATGCCAGATACCCGACGGTACTTTCAAGTCTGCCGGTTAACGAGCATATGAAAGCCCCCAGGTGGATGGCCAGTCCTGCAAGTATAGCGAGAAGAGCAAATCGAAATGAATAATCAAGCTTTTTCTTTACTCTTTTCTGCAGGATTTGCAGCATGTGCCAGGTGAAGAATGCAAATCCGCCTGCAAGGATCATTAATGCAATGGTAAGAAGTGAACTTTTCTCTGTGAAAAAAGAGATAACTGCGGCAGCCAGACCTGCTGCATAAACCGTAAAGACATATTTGGCCGGCTTCATGCTATAGCCATGAGACAAGGAAAACATGGGAACCATTTTATAGGAAAATCCAAAAATCAGGAGTGTAAACCAGCCCGCTGTTCCAAGCAGTATATGGCTTTTAAAGACTGCTTGATAATAATCAGAAATAAATCCTGTTTTCATGCTGTAGACCAGGATGATTCCCATTAGAATAACAGTTAACAGACTAATCAGTGCAGTTCCCACGAAAAGAGTCAATACATTAGGCTTCGCCTGCTGCCTTATAGTCATGAACATTTGCAGTAAAAACATTAAGATGCCACTTAAAGTAATCAGCCCAGGCAGCATCGCGCTCTCTGGAGTATGAAATAAACTATGGGCAAAATATAAGGTTCCAAATGCAGTAACCGTAAATTGGAAAAAGCCAAACTTTTCATTCCATATAGGTGTAAGAAAGGCCACCGGTACGAGCTGATACATGGCTCCCATTGCAGTCATCAGCCCCCAGCCCAATATAAACAAATGAGCCGCTGACCAAATGGCGGGTATACGAAAATGACTGTTAATTATGGATTCCCCTTGAAAAAGAATGAGCGCCATAGATCCTATTAAACAGAGCAGGCTGAAAAGAATAAATGAAAAAGGAAGTTTGATATTGGTCTCATTTTTTGTATTGGCCAGCAACGAGATCACCTGCTTATTTTTTGATTTCAATTAAAAAGCTTCCGTCTTCCTGTTCGGAAGTTACATATTTGCAGCCCATTTCGTCCAGTTGTTCATAAAGAAACATGGGCCGCCTGTCATTTATAATTGATAAGGTTTCTCCCTCTGTCAAATCTTCAAGAGCCGCGAGTGTTCTCATCATCGGCTGCGGCGGCTCCAGCCCCCGGTTATCCAGTTTCATTTTGAAGCATCTCTCTTAGTAAAGGTCACTTTCCAATGCTTCTTTTCAATTTCTTCAGCTTTATATTCGAAGTCTTTAGCCTTTAATACTCCAAAAAGAGGGATGGGCTTAAACGGGGCATGAAGTATAAAAACATCATCGATATCAAGTTCAGCTATCGCCGACATGATTTTTTGGAACGGCTCCAATTTATTTTTTATATCCTCTCTTACATCAAGTTCAATAACTTTGTTTTCCATTCTGATCTCTCCTTTAATTGGCAGATGGTTTAATTTAGTTCTAATAACAGAAATCAACTGCCAGTGAGAATTGTTATTAATTGCTTTAAGTTTAACATCGGCAGCTCTTCAACTAAGTGACATATATCATATTTCGAAGAACATATTACAAAAGGCATTACTAATCTATGAAAAAAAATCATTAGGACAAAAAAAATCCGCAGATGCTTACTCTGCGGATTCTGCCTGTTCTTCAATACATTCAAAACAGATTGTTTCATTTTTTTCATTATGGACTCCGTTGAAGAATCCATCAAGACAGTATAGATCTTTGCCGCAAACAGAGCAGCTGCTAACTAATTCTTTCATTTTCGGTCACTCCCGGCTCTTTAATAATTGGGAACTCCGCTTTTTAAAGTATATGAACATGCGGCATACCGTTAACAGTAAAAGTGCTGCGGCGATCAAAAAACCTATATTGAAAGTTACTCCCAATAAACCTAATAGGGTGGAGCCGGCTACAACGCCCAAAGAAAAAAAGGCATAAAAGAGGCCAAACGCCTTTCCTCTTGTTTTTTCTGTTGTATGGCTGGCTATAAGGGCATTAATGGAAGGGAATAAAAGTGCAAACCCGGTGCCGTAAAGAACCATGCATAAAAACATGAATACAAGGGAAGAAGCTGAACTTAGCAGAACGAGGGCCATCCCAATAATCAGCATTCCTGCAAGCATGCTATTGTGGTGTTTATAGGCATCAAAAATATTATTAATAGGCAGCAGAAAAATAAGGATGGCGGTGATTCCGAAAGTGCTTAATAAAATCCCGCTGTATATCGAATCAAATTGCAAGGCTTCTACCTGAAGAGGAAGAAGGTAGGCAAGTGTTCCTTGAGCAAACATGAGTGAAAAAGCTCCTAAATAACTTGCTGCCAGCATAGGATTCTTTAATAATGGAAGCATTTTTTCAGAATGAGAGCTTTCTTCTTTTACTTTTTTCTGATACCCTGACGGCAAAAACACAAAGGCCAGGACTGCACTGCTGATCATCGTTGCCGCTATAATTAAAAAGACCCAGTTTATGCTGTAATTGGAAGCAATCACAGCGCCAAAAGCAGGCCCGACTATGGCAGAAAAGCCAACAGCTGCACCCGATACAGCCATTTTTTTACCCTGTTTGTCTGATTTTCCGCGGTCTGCAATGACTGTAAAAGCTGCAGGTACCAGAAAGCCGCCAAATAACCCATGAAAAAATCTTACTGTAATTAAATGCAAAGGTGTCTCAGCAAATGTATACAGTACTACAATAATGCCAGTTAAGGAAAGGCCAGAGACCAAAACTTTCTTTGCTCCGCTTTTATCTATCCAATAGCCTGCCAAAATATTGCCTATCATATTCGAGAAGGAATACATCCCAACAATTAATCCCACAAAGGCTGGTGAAGAGTCAAAGGATTTGGCAAAAGGGCTCATAATGGGGAGCTGGGAAAAGGTATCTATAAATGCTGCAATTACGATAAAGTAAATCAAATATTTCATGCTATCTCACTTTCTCGCGTCCAACGGGCAGTAAGACCTTCACTTTAGGACTCAGAGGAATCAAAAGAGAATAAGTGGGGGGCCAAACTGCCCGTAAGGGCCCGATAAATTCAACTAATAATCAGCGGGGAAAAGCGCCCCCGCTAATTGAAGTTTCACTTTAGGTTAGTTCACTTTACACCATTATAACTCTTTGGCCGGCAGGTTAAAAAGAAAAACAGCAAAGGGAAAAGATTATGGTGACTTCCTTTTCAGAAAAGTATGATAAAATGTTAATATATTAGATATATAGGGGGTAAAATTGTGGCAGAATCATTAAAACAGACAGAACAGCAATTCCTTGATTATGTCAAAAAAATGACGGCCTATAATGAAGCCATCGGGCTGATGTATTGGGATATGCGGACAGGGGCACCCAAGCAGGGGCTGGAACAGCGTTCCGAAGTGATTGGAATGCTCTCTTCAGAAGTATTCAAAATGTCAACATCTGAGGAAATGGCTGCATACATAGCGAAACTTTCCGGCCGGGAAAATCTTACTGAAGGGACATTGAAAACTCTTGAAGAATGCAAAAGGGATTATGATCGGAATAAAAAAATTCCTGCAGAGGAATATACGGAGTATGTCATCCTGCAATCCAAAGCTGAGAACATTTGGGAAGATGCAAAGGCGGGCTCTGATTTTAAGATGTTTCAGCCATATTTGGAAAAGCTTGTTGAAATGAATAAACGATTCATTTCTTATTGGGGATATGAAGGCAACAAATATAATACTCTGCTGGATATGTATGAACCTGGTGTTACCGTTGAAACACTTGATCAGGTGTTTGGACAGCTGAGGGAAAAAATCGTCCCTCTGGTTCAGCAAATTTCCGAATCACAGAATAAACCGGACACCAGCTTTTTATTTGAACACTTTGCCAAGGACAAACAGCGGGATTTCAGCCTTAAAGTTCTTGATCAAATGGGCTATAACTTTAAGGCAGGACGCCTTGATGAGACTGTTCATCCTTTTGCAACAGGTTTAAATCCCGGTGATGTCCGAGTGACTACCAAATATGATGAAACTGATTTCCGGACAGCTGTATTTGGCACGATTCATGAAGGCGGGCATGCTCTTTATGAACAGAATATTTCTTCTGACCTGGTGGGAACTCCGCTATGCTCTGGAACATCAATGGGAATTCATGAATCACAGTCATTATTTTATGAAAACTTTGTTGGAAGACATTTTTCATTCTGGAAAAGGAATTATGACCTTCTTAAAGAATATGCCAGCGGTCAATTTGATGACGTGCCGATAGATGCATTTTATCGTGCCATTAATGAATCAAAGCCGTCTTTAATCCGTATTGAAGCAGACGAATTAACATATCCGCTTCATATCATCATCCGTTATGAAATTGAAAAGGGCTTGTTCAATGATGAAATCGAAGTTAAAGACCTTCCTGCAATCTGGAATGCAAAATATGAACAATATCTGGGAGTAAAGCCTGAAAATGACGGCGAAGGCATTCTGCAGGATGTCCACTGGGCAGGAGGAAGCTTCGGCTATTTCCCTTCCTATGCTTTAGGCTATATGTATGCAGCACAGCTTAAAAACAGCATGTTAAAGGATTTGCCAAACTATGATGAATTACTTGAAGAGGGCAATCTATTGCCAATCAAAGAGTGGTTTACCCAAAATGTGCACCAGTTCGGTAAAATGAAAAAACCGCTTGAAATCTTAAATGACGTAACGGGTGAAGGCCTGAATGCCCAGCATTTAATTAACTATCTATATGATAAGTATGGTAAGGTGTATCAGTTGAAATAGGTTTCTATTAATAATTTGAGTAAGAGGGTGGCTCAGCCATCCTCTTACTTCATGGAGAGAAATAATGAAGAAAATACTTCCATTCTTAATGATTGCGTTAGGAGCAAGTCTATGGGGGATTATTGCTGTATTTGTAAAAGGGCTCGGGGAATTTGGATTCTCAGCTATGGAAATTGTGGCTGTGAGAGTTTTTTTTGCGGCCATATTTCTCGTTCTATGCGGAATTATGCGTTTCCGGAATCGCTTTAAACTGGAATCTGCCTCTGACATCCGGTTTTTTGTTGGAACCGGAATTCTTAGCATCGTCTTTTTTAATTATTGTTATTTCACAGCAATGAACCAGATCAGCATTTCATTGGCAGTCGTTCTGCTTTATACCGCTCCGGCTTTTGTGACTATATTATCTTACCTGTTTTTAAAGGAAGGGATAAACCTAAGAAAGGTTGCAGCTGTGGCAGGCACCATTGTGGGCTGCATTCTAGTTGCCGGATTATCAGCGGGCAGCAGTGATATTACTCTTCTTGGAATTTTGACAGGATTAGGTGCCGGGTTTGGCTATGCACTTTATACAATCTTCGGGAAATTTGCGTTAAGAAAGTATCATCCCTTTACAGTTACGCTTTATACATTCCTAATAGCTTCGGTATTTCTTATCCCGGTAACAAAGCTATGGACAAAAGCTTCAGTTTTTTTGAACACTGAAGTTTTGTTTCTTAGTATTGGTTTGGGATTTGTTCCTACGGTTCTTGCCTATTTTGTATATACATGGGGTCTGGAAAAAACGGATGGAAGCAGGGCAGCTGTCATCGCTACAGTTGAACCAGTCGTGGCCATGCTTCTAGGAGTCACACTTTACGGGGAAAGTCTCGGTGCAGTCCAGATTGCAGGCGCATTGCTGATACTCAGTTCCGTAATTATTGTGAATTTGCCCGCAAAAAGGAAAAATGCAGGAATCGTGGCTGAATCAAGCAAGCTTGAACACTAAAACACTCCGTCCATAGTGGAACGGAGTGTTTTTTCTACCAAAGCTTATATCCTTTAGCCCCGGGAGGTGCATTTTGAATTAAATCTATAAATGGGATGGTGTAGGCAAATAGAATAAGAACAACCGTAATTCCAAGCCAAAGCTTCCAATTTTCAAATACCATTGGAGCTTTGTCGGCTTCATCGGCAGCTTCTCCTACAGGGAATTCCTGCTCTCCCTTTGGTGCGAAAAAGGCAAGGTTGATGAAGATATAAAGCATTAAGATGATGCCTATAAATAGGATAGAACCGCCGATTGCCTGTGCAACCTGGTATGGAATCCATTCTGCTGCCTGTGCTGCTCCGCCATATTCAGAGTATGATGAACGGCGCGGTGCTCCCAGAAGACCGGCAGCATGCATGGCACCAGACATGAATGTCATTCCGATTGCCCAGATAACTGCCTGGATGATTCCTAATTTATTCATCGCTTTTGTTAATGTTCTTCCTGTCAGATGAGGAATCAGCCAGTAAGAAACCCCAAAGAATGTAAGTACTACAGATGTTGCCACTGTTAAGTGAAAGTGGCCGGTTACCCATATCGTGTTATGGACAACCTGGTTCATCTGGTGGGACGCATTAACGATACCGCCTGCACCCGCTGGAATAAAGGCAACCATCCCGATGAAAGGAACAGTAAATCGCGCATCTCCCCAAGGCAGTTTTTTTACCCAGCCGAATAATCCTTTGGCCCCTTTGGAACGGCCAAAGCTTTCAAAAGTGGCAAATAGAGAAAATGCAGTCATCAGAGATGGAATGACAACCAGGAATGTCAGGATAACCTGAAAGAATTTCCATGCTGGATCAATTCCCGGCTCCATTAATTGATGGTGAAATCCGACAGGGATTGAGAAAAGCAGGAATAAAATGAATGACAAACGTGCCAATGAATCTGAGAATATTTTTCCGCCGATGACCTTGGGAATAACAACATACCAGGCCATGTATGCAGGCAATAGCCAGAAATAAACAAGCGGATGTCCGAAATACCAGAATAAAGTACGGCTGACTCCGATATTTACTGTTTCTGCAAACCCCAATGACCAAGGAAGAAGCTGGAAAAGAACGGTAGAAGCTACACCGATTGTTGCCACAATCCACATCATCGTGTTGACCAATGACATAAAGGTTAATAACGGACTCGGCTGTCCGGGATTTCTTCTTCGCCATTCTGCATACTTCATAATGATGGCTGCCCCGTCAATCCAGCTTCCCACTATAACAAGTGTTAAACCGATATAATACAATGCATGTGCCTGAAGAGGAGCATAGAAAGTATAAAGAACAGTAGCTTCATTCAGCAGGATCATGACAGCTGCAAGAACAGTTCCTGCTGTCATCAGCCAAAAACCGATCCAGCCGGCAATTCGCTGTTTATTTGTAAGGGTCCCTGATGTTTTGCTTGTCGCTGCTATCTGGAAACCCATTATAAAAAAGGTGGTAAGTACAAGTCCGAGTACAACACCGTGAACCGTGAGAATTTGGTAATACCCGATGCCTGCAGGAAGCTCGAATTTACCGGAGCGGACCAAAGTCTGCAATAAACCAGCAAGGCCGCCTATTGCTAAAGCTGTAAATGCAACGAAAAAGTGAGCCATTGCCAATTTTCCGTCACGGCGGTCAACTTTTAATTTTGCTGAAGGATTAAACATTATTCCACCACCTTAATTTTAGACGACATCATGTGGTGACCAACACCGCAATATTCATTACATACAATTAAGTATTCGCCAGTTTTATCAAATGTTGTAACATGTTCACTGATATAGCCGGGTTCAAGCATCATGTTGATATTTGATCCCGCAACTTCAAAACCGTGGACGACATCTTTGGTTGTTGCGATAATTTTCACTTTGGCACCATATGGAACCTCTACTTCAGCTGGGCTATAGGAAAAAGCAGATGCTACGTATACCAATTCGTAATCCCAATCTTTCCCTTCTACCTTTTTCAGCCCTGGCTCATTAAATGGAGCGGTAGTATCGACCTTTTCAGGGTCGATTGTTGCCAAACAGCTTGGGGGCTGATTGCCCAGGTAAAATGCGCTGACTCCCAGGACTGTTAAAAAAACAAGCAGCGATCCGATTCCAAAAGTGAGCCAGGCCTTTTCAAATTTATGCATATGCATGGCTTTTTCCCCTTTCTAATTCTAAAAGCGGCTGATAAATAGTGAATAAACACCCACCCATGTAATGATCAGGAAGAATCCTAATAAGAAAACGGAAGCTAGCGTTCCCTTTAAGGAAGAGCTATCCTCTATTTCAGTTTTTGTTTTTCGGCTGAGTTCCGTTTTCGCCATTGCCCTTCACTCCTTTCGAATATTTGGAAAAAGTAAATGATTACACCTTCATAATACAAAACATTTAGGAAGATTCTAGATGCTTTCAGTGAGTTCACAAATTGTTCATTCGTAACTTAAACACTATGATAATAGTGAAAAATTGATATTTAAGTGATTTATGTCACAAAAAACTCCTTTAAATTGTGAAAAAACTGTGAAGGTTTAATTGAGCTTCAGAAAGTAGGCAAATTATTTAAAATAAACATACTGAAGAGGGTGAATTATCTGATTAGCGAACAATTTTCTGGTAATTTATTGTTTAGTTCGTATTTAGTTAAAGTTTTGATTGAAGTATTAGTAAATGATGTTATAATGTTAATAAATTAATAACATTCACTCATATAATCGCGAGGATATGGCTCGCAAGTTTCTACCGGGTTACCGTAAATGATCCGACTATGAGTGAGCAATGTACAGGACGCTTTAGTCATCCTTGTTTGCCTGCAGCTTAGATCATTAGCCTGAAGGCCATTGCTTCACTCATTTTTATGTTGTGAATGCGATGGGTTTCAGGCTTTTTATTTGGCTGGAATGAGTAATTGAAGGCTTTCTATCATAGAGGAGGATGCAAAATGGATATGCTTATTGAAAAAATAAAGAGCGAAGGGATTGTTTTATCGCCGTCAGTTTTAAAGGTGGATTCTTTTCTGAACCACCAAATAGATCCTCAGCTAATGCATGAAGTCGGCAAAGAATTTGCAGATAGATTCTCCAGCAGCGGGATTACAAAAATATTGACTATCGAATCTTCGGGGATTGCGCCAGCTGTAATGGCGGGGCTCCAGTTGAATGTTCCAGTTGTATTTGCGAGAAAAAGAAAATCTCTTACTCTGGTAAATGACCTGATTACAGCCTCTGTCTATTCTTTTACTAAGGAAGAAACAAGTGAAATCTCTGTTTCAAAGAAATATCTTTCAGAAAAAGACAATGTTCTTATTATCGATGATTTTCTAGCGAATGGACAGGCAGCATTAGGTCTTGCGGATATAGCGAATAAAGCGGGATCAGCTATAGCAGGGATTGGAATCGTTATTGAAAAAGGCTTTCAAAATGGCGGACAGCTGCTGAGGGAAAAGGGATTTCGGGTTGAATCCTTAGCAATTATTGACTCGCTTGAAAGCGGCATAATCAGCTTTGATAAAACAGCAAAGAAAATGGAGGAATTGATGCGATGAATCAGAATCCGGTTAAAATTGCTTCCCTTGGAATTCAGCATGTCCTTGCCATGTATGCAGGCGCAGTAATTGTACCATTGATTGTAGGAGGAGCATTGGGATTAACAGGGGAACAGCTTACCTATCTAGTTTCAATTGATATTTTTATGTGCGGTATTGCAACACTTCTTCAAGTATTGCGCAGCAGATTTTTTGGGATTGGCCTTCCGGTTGTTCTTGGCTGCACATTTACTGCCGTTGGGCCTATGATTGCGATTGGCGGGCAATATGGAATACCAGCAATCTATGGTTCGATCCTTATTTCAGGCTTGTTTGTTGTAGCTGTTTCAAAGTATTTTGGAAAACTGGTGAAATTTTTTCCGCCTGTTGTAACAGGGTCGGTAGTTACAATTATCGGAATTACGTTAATTCCTGTTGCTATGAACAACATGGCTGGAGGACAGGGAAGCCCTGACTTTGGTTCCATGACAAACATTGCATTGGCTTTTGGAACTTTGCTGTTCATCATTATTCTCTTCCGCTTCTTTAAAGGCTTTATTCGTGCGATTGCCATTTTGCTTGGGCTGGCTGCTGGCACCATTACAGCGTTTTTCATGGGCATGGTAGATTTCTCTGCAGTTGGAGAAGCTTCCTGGTTTCATATGCCATCACCATTCTATTTTGGCATGCCGACATTTGAGGTGACTGCGATCCTTACTATGATTCTCGTAGCAATGGTCAGTTTAGTTGAATCTACGGGCGTTTATTTTGCTCTGGGTGATATCTGTGAAGAAAAATTGGAAGAAAAGGATCTGTCAAATGGTTATCGTGCAGAAGGGCTTGCAATCATCCTGGGTGCTGTCTTTAATGCTTTTCCTTATACAACATATTCCCAAAACGTCGGACTTCTTCAGATGTCAGGCGTAAAAACGAAAAATGTTATATATACAGCTGGGGCTTTTCTTGTACTGCTTGGGCTAGTTCCGAAAATCGGCGCATTGACAACCATTATTCCAACTCCCGTATTAGGAGGCGCAATGGTAGCCATGTTCGGTATGGTAGTCGCTTATGGAATAAAAATGCTCAGCAAAGTTGAATTCTCCTCTCAGGAAAATTTATTAATCATTGCCTGCTCTGTCGGGATGGGATTGGGAGTAACAGCCGTACCTGAATTATTCGCGCAAATGCCTTCCAGTGTGCGCATCCTGACTGATAATGGAATAGTGGCGGGCAGTGTGACGGCAATTCTTTTAAACATCGTATTCAATGTTGCTAAAGGTAAAAAAGCAGTTCAGCCTGCATCTTTTGCGGAGCAGAAGGCTTCATAATTCTTCTTGCGGCAATCACAATAATTCTGGCAATCAATATAATATTCTATCGGTATTTTACATTTCCTAAGCGATTGTTTCTCGCAAGAAAGAGAGTGTAATGTGATGGAGAAATATTATTGTGATAACTGCCGGCTTTTATATAATGAAGAAGAGGTTTGTGCTGCTTGCGGTATCCTGGTTACGAAAAAAATATATATAGAAGTACAAAAGCACCATAAAAAGAATAATGGATTGGATGCATCCGAATAACTTTGTCATTGGCCAGCCATACTTATTGAATTGGAAAAGATTTAGTAATGCTATTCATTTAGTTATTCCATTATAATAAAGATGCACAACAACTCCTTCAAAACACATTGCTTCCTCCTAATGGGGGAAGCTTTTTTTTGCTTGATTAGACAATTTTGAACATAAATTGCTTTTATTTGGAAAAAATAAAAGAAAGCAAGCGGAGGAGAATCATGTATGCCAGCAATTGTATCAGTTGCAGAAGCAATACCTGAACATATTCTGACCCAGGATCAGGTAATGGATTTTGCCAGAGATTTATTTTCAGATTCCTTTAAGGATATTGAACGTTTATTGAAAGCTTTCCAAAACGGCCAAATTGAAAAACGCCACTTTGCTAAGGGACTTGAATGGTTTAAAACAGATAAATCATTTGAAGATCGAAACAATGCTTACATTGAACAGGCTATTGAACTGGGTACAAAGGCTATAATGTGCTGTCTGGAAAATGACATTTTCTTGAGCAGGAATCTCCATTGCGAAGAAATCGATGCCATTTTTACTATTTCTAGTTCAGGAATTGCCACACCGAGCATTGAAGCAAGAATCATGAATAAGCTTCCATTTTCTGAACATACGAAGCGAATACCGATATGGGGACTGGGTTGTGCGGGCGGTGCTTCAGGCCTTTCAAGAGCGTATGAATATTGCCTGGCTTTCCCTGAAGCAAAAGTACTGGTTTTAACCATAGAATTATGCAGTTTGACCTTTCAGCGCAATGACCGGTCAAAGAGCAATCTAATCGGGACCTCTCTTTTTGCTGACGGTGCAGCATGTGCGCTGATAACGGGTGATGACGTTCAAAGGGATTTTCAAAAGGTATCAGCCATTCCGAGAATTGTGGGGTCCCAATCAACAACGATGCGCAATTCTTTGGATGTAATGGGCTGGGAAGTAAAGAATGAAGGTCTATATGTGGTTTTCTCAAAGGATATACCATCAATAATAGAGGGCTGGCTTAAGCCAAATGTAACGGAATTTCTAAGGGGAAAAGGCATAGAAATGGGGAAAATAAACCATTTTGTTGCCCACCCTGGCGGAAAAAAAGTCATTGATGCTTATCAAAAAGCACTGCAATTCGATCCTGGTATGACCAGAATTTCGCTTGATGTATTAAAGGAGTTCGGAAATATGTCATCTGCAACCATTCTTTACGTATTGAAAAGGTTTATGCAGATAGGCCGACAGGGAGATACCGGACTTGCAGCTGCACTCGGCCCGGGATTTAGCTCGGAATTATTGCTGCTGGAATGGGAGTGAATTCATGCTGTTCAAACTATTTATTGCCGTCATCATTTTGCAGAGGGCAGCGGAGCTTGCTATCGCCCGAAATAATGAAAAGTGGATGAAAGGAAGGGGCGCACTGGAATTTGGCCAGCGGCACTATCCCTGGATCGTAGGGGTTCATGCTTCCTTTTTTATTTGCTATCTGCTTGAAGTAACCATCTTTGAAAAAGACCTGTCCCCTTTTTGGCCCATTATTCTGATTCTTTTCTTTCTTACCCAGACAGGAAGAGTATGGGCACTGTTTTCCTTAGGGAAATACTGGAATACCAAAATCATTGTCATGCCGGGTGCCAAAGTTGTCAGAAGGGGGCCATACCGCTTTATAAAGCATCCCAATTATGTAATTGTAGCTGCTGAATTTCTCGTGATACCTTTTATGTTTCAGGCTTATTTAACAGCAGCTGTTTTTACCCTGCTAAACATAATGGTACTTTCGGTCAGGATACCAGCCGAAGAAAAAGCACTGAAAGAATTGACTGAATACGAAGAAGCGTTTTTACGATTAAGACCTGGCATGAATAGAGATATTAAAAAAGTTTGACAATTTTAAAATCCCTATTGAAAATGATTATCGTTCGTGATAAACTTCTAATTGAATTTGAAAATTATTCTCAATATCATTCCAACAGGAAGGTGTTGCTACATATGACAATTCTATTTGTTGCAGGCACAATTGCTGCCTACTCACTAGTTATGAAACATGTTTTAAATAACGTAGCTAAACCACATACAAGATAATAGTATTTTTTGAAACCAGGCAGAGGCCTGGTTTTTGTTTTTTTTAACGCATGCGAAGATATAAGCAAATGAACTGCGAAGATATAAGCAAATGAACATAGAATAAAAGCATGCTGCTGATAAATATTAGAAAAATCAAAGAATAAACTGTCCTATATAGGAAAATAAACGAAAATCATTTAAAATAGGAAGTAAATTAAAGTTACAAGGGGATTAATGGAAATGGCTGATACGATTTTGCAACCAGGATTGCAGCAAACTGAATTAATGAACAGAATAACTGCTATATATACATTCGCCCAGAGAAATGGGGATAGCCAGACAGCTAAAAGAGCTAAAGATCTCTTAATCAAGCTAAGAGACCAGGAATTTGCCATCGCTTTTTGCGGACATTTTTCTGCCGGGAAATCGAGCATGATTAACAAGCTTGCAGGAGAGGACCTTCTACCTTCCTCGCCGATTCCAACCAGTGCCAACCTGGTAAAAGTCAAATCAGGTGAGGAAGATTATGCAAAAGTTATTTTTAAGGAAGGAAAGCCGAGGCTTTATCCTTCTCCGTATGATTATGGACAGGTAAAATCCTATTGCAAGGACGGAGATTCCATTCATTCCATTGAAATAAGCCATTCTGCCACCAGTTTGCCCAAGAAGGCAGTAATTATGGATACACCTGGAATCGATTCTACAGATGATGCGCATAGAATTGCTACTGAATCTGCTCTTCATTTGGCTGACCTCATTTTTTATGTTATGGATTATAACCATGTCCAGTCGGAATTAAATTTTCTTTTTACAAAAGAACTGACGGCTGCAGGAAAAGAAGTTTATCTTGTTATCAATCAAATTGATAAACATCGGGATGAAGAACTCAGCTTTGAACAATTTAAAGAAAGCGTAAAGGAATCATTTGCATCCTGGGGAGTAAAGCCTGCGCAGATTTTTTACACCACATTAAAAGACGAAAATCACCAGGCAAATGATTTTAAGGCACTTCAGAATTTTATTAACAGCAGCATTGATAACCGTGAAGAGCTTTTGCCCCAGTCCGTTTTTAATTCTTTAAAGAAATTAACAGAGGATCATCTGGCATTTTTAGGAGACGCTCATGCAGCTGAAAAAGATAAATGGGAAGAAAAACTGTCTGAATTAGATCAGGATGAACGGGATCAGCTCGGAAACAGGCTGCAAGAGTTAGAGAATCAGTTGAATAAGCTAAAGTCTTCCTTACATGAAGCTGATATTGAGTTAACCGGAAAGATAGATGAGATTCTAAAAAACGCTTATTTAATGCCTTTCCAGACGAGGGAACTCGCTGAATCTTATCTTGAGTCGTGCCAGCCTTCGTTTAAAATTGGCCTATTTTTCAGCAAACAGAAAACGGAGCAGGAAAGGTCAGTGCGTCTTGACCGCTTCTATCAGGATTTTTCCGAAAAGGTTAAGTCTCAGCTGGAGTGGCATATAAAAGAGCTGTTTTTACAGCAGTTCAAGCAGCATAATATCCATGACTCAGAAATTCTTGCACAAGTTCAGAGCTTCAAGATTTCCTTTGAACCAGCCGTGTTAGCTGAAACAGTAAAATCCGGCGCTATGGTTTCAGGAGATTATGTACTTCAGTATACGAACGACACCGCAGAGGCTGTAAAGAGAATTGCCAAAAAGAACGCAGCTTTCTTGAAAAATGCACTTCTGAAAGCGCTTGAAGATAATAACATCCAGGATCAGACGGTACTGGTAAATGAAATTCGCAAGCTTACTGCCTATGCTGAAGCCCTTAGCGCAATTAAAGCTCTCAATGAAAAAGTAATTAAGGCATCTGCCGAGATGAAAGTCTATCTGGCAGGTGACTTTGCTCATGATGAGTTTCAAGAGCAAGCCAAAATGCTTGCAGCAGAAGATGTCGATGAAGCTGAAGTTGTTTTTCAGCATGAAGATCAAATTGAGAAGGAAGAGATCCTCAAGAAACCTGAAAAATCTGACGAGGAAGAGCAGACAGGGGAAACTGTTCCTGCGGTTTCCGTTCAGCCTGTTATAGAAAAGCTTCAATTCACCGCTAATGCAGTAAAAGATATCCCAGGTTTCAGAAAGCTTGCAGCTGATTTGGCAGACAAAGCATCAAGGCTTGAGAGCAAAGAATTCACAGTTGCCCTTTTTGGTGCATTTAGTGCAGGGAAGTCCTCCTTTGCCAACGCTTTAATCGGGAATAAACTGCTTCCGGTTTCACCAAATCCGACAACAGCTGCAATCAACAAAATTAAGCCTGTTACGGCTGAAAATGCGCATGGAACCGTTCTTGTAAAAGTAAAGGATTCACAGACTCTCTTAAATGATATCAATCATTCATTGAAGTTCTTTGATTATTCTGCAGGAAACTTCGGCGATGCTGCTGCAGCGATTAAGAAGATCACTGGGGAAAACCAGGATTTCGATGCTAATGAAAAGACACACTTTGCATTCCTTAATGCATTTTTGAGAGGTTTTGATTTCTTCACGGATCAGCTTGGGAAAGTCATAAAAGCTGATTTGGAGGAGTTTGGGGATTATGTAGCCAATGAGGAAAAATCATGCTTCGTTGAGACTATAGAGGTTTACTTTGATTGTGAACTGACAAGGCAGGGAATTACCCTGGTTGACACACCTGGGGCAGATTCGATTAATGCGAGGCATACCGGGGTAGCATTTGAATATATAAAAAACTCGGATGCAATCCTTTTTGTAACTTATTATAATCATGCCTTTTCAAAAGCCGATAGAGAGTTTCTTATTCAGCTGGGAAGGGTTAAGGACACCTTCTCCCTTGATAAAATGTTCTTTATCGTCAATGCCATTGACCTTGCCAATAATGAAGAAGAAAAGGATTCAGTACTGGAATACGTTGAAGAGCAGCTGGTGCAATACGGAATCCGCCGGCCGCATCTGTCTGGCATTTCAAGCCTCCAAGCTCTGGCAGAGAAGCTGGATAGCAGCAAAGAGGAAGTTTCCAATATCAGCTCATTTGAAAAAAGCTTTTACTCCTTTATAAATCAAGACCTGCTGAATATTTCCATTTCATCAGCAGAAACAGAGTGGAGGCGCCTTTTAGCCCAGCTGAGGACCTACATTTCTTCCTCACAGGAAAATAAAGAAGTCAGGTTTGAAAAGCTGAAACTGCTTGAGGAAGAGCATCAAACGGTTACAGAGATTATCCGTGGACAAAAATCCGAACTGCTGTCCCAAAGGCTTGAACAGGAAACGGATGAGCTTGTTTTTTACATTAAGCAAAGAGTATTTCTGCGTTTCTTCGACTTTGTTAAGGAGGCTTTCAACCCTTCAGTCCTGAAGGATGATGGACGGAACTTAAAGAAAATGCTTAAAATCGCTCTTGAAGAATTCCTTGCAAGCTTCGGGTTTGACTTTGCCCAGGAGCTTCGCGCAACAACATTGAGGCTTGAAGCCTATATTTCCAAGCTGATCGGCCAGCAGCAGGAGACTATTTCTAAAAAAGCCGCCAATGTGAACAGTGATTTGTCTTTTAGCTCATATGAGCCATTAAAAATGGAAAGTATTGAATTTGATTCAGCATTTTCCAACGAAGACCCGAATCAATTTAAAAAAGCTCTATCCTACTTTAAAAATCCGAAAGCATTTTTTGAAAAGAATGAACGCAAGCAGCTAGCGGATGAACTGGAGAAGAATCTGCAGGAACCTGCAGACCGTTATCTGCAAGCTGAAAGCACCAGACTGAAATTCCATTACAGCAGCCTGCTGACGGCTGAATTTGAGCGGCTGCTCAATTCGCTGATTGAACAGAGCAGCGAATATTATGAAGGAATTACGGCTGCATTAAAAGATGATTTCCCAATTGAAGAGCTGAAAGAAATTGAGAGGAACATTGCACATTACGAATAATAGGTATTGAAAGGTTGCTGCTTTTCGTATGGAAAAATGGCTTTCCGCTGCTGAAGAAAAATACAATATTGACATCCTTTTTGCATGTGAAGCAGGAAGCAGGGCCTGGGGGACAGATGATGCGGAATCAGATTATGATATCCGCTTCATCTTTAAACATAAGGATCTGAAAGCATATCTTTCCCTTGAACGTGCAAACGAGGTTATTGATGCAGATACCCCTTATGATGCGCACGGCTGGGATATTTTTAAAGCATTTGACCTTATGCAAAAATCAAATCCAAGTATATTTGAATGGGCATACTCTCCCATCATCTACAAGGATAAGGATGACTTCTCCAATAGGCTAAGGAGTATCGCGGAAAAAGAGTTCTCACGATATAAGTTATTCCAGCATTACACCCAGCTATTTTCACGCAATCTTGGGGAAGCGGCAAAAAAAGAGGGATTTACAATTAAGAAACAGAAACTGCTAATCCAGGCGGTAAGAGCCTGCCTAATTTCAAGGCAGCTGATTCAGCAAAGCAATATAAACGGAGACTTTTTGTATACAGGTCTCTTTTGCATAAAGGAAGAGGATGACATTACACGCTTTTATCAGACCCTGGCAAATGCAAAACAAAGTGGGGTTCTTATTCAGGAGCATTTAGCAAATCAAATAGCTGAGACACTTGAGTCAGAAAGGGAAGTACTCTATACAGCCGGTGAATTAATGCCTAAAGGAAAAGGCAAAGTATCCGGACTGAATGAATGGCTTTGGGAACTGTTGAAAGTTTAAAATCATTCTGAGAAGAAAAGGGAGAGCTATGGAGAAAATTTCTTTTCATGCATGTGCAACCTGCGTAAACTTCCAGCCTGAAAAGCGTAAAGAAGGAATGGTTTATTTTTGCAGCAGACTGGGCTATGAAACGAAACCTGACTATCAATTTAACTGCTGGACTCCAAAGGAACATATAAAACGCCTGATGAAAAAGAGGAAAGGGGAGAACCTTAAATGAAGTATCATGTAGAAAAGGAATGGGTATTAACCAAACTGGATGATCCCAATATCCGAATTGCCGACTGCCGCTTTAAACTTGGGTCACCTGAAGAAGGGCGCAGCTTATATAATCTCAGCCATATTCCCAATGCCGTGCATTTTGATTTAGAGAAGGATCTGTCAGGCCCTGTGAAAGAGCATGGGGGCCGGCACCCGCTTCCAGATCCCTCTCAATTTAGAGAAGTACTTGAGAAAGCAGGAGTCAGCAGAGATACTACAGTAATTGCCTATGATGGAGGAGAAGGGGCTTTTGCTGCAAGGTTCTGGTGGCTTCTAAGGTATTTGGGACATGATAAAGTTTATGTATTGAACGGTGGATATAAAGAATGGGCTGAAAGCGCCTATCCTTTGAATAATAAGGTCCCACGCTTTGGGCAGGCTGACTTCAAAATCGAACTGCAGCCTGACATATTTGCTTCATACGAAGAAGTTAAAGAATTTACCGATAATCAGGATACTGCTGTCATAGTTGATTCCAGAGAGGAAAAGAGATACCTGGGACTGGAAGAGCCCATTGATAAAAAAGCCGGCCATATCCCGGGAGCAATCAATAGAGTTTGGTTTGAAGCGTATAAAAATGGCAGGTTTAAAGAAGCAGAGGAACAGGAAAAACGGTTTGCGGACATTGATAAGAATAAACCAGTAATTGTTTATTGCGGATCAGGGGTAACAGCAGCACCTAATTTCCTGGCATTAAAGGAAGCTGGTTTTCCTAATGTTAAATTATATGCTGGAAGCTTCAGTGATTGGATATCTTATGAAAGGAATAAAATAGAAACTGTCGAAAAATAGAAAAGTCCCTTTTTAAAAAAGGGATTTTTTTACTGTTAAAATTATTATATAATTTAAAAAGTTTAATAGTTTTTGAAAATGGAGGGGTTAAATGAATACTTCGGGCTACACGATCACAAAAAAACAAAGGACTGATACAAAACAAATATTGGTAACAACTGCAATCATCCTAATATTGTCAGCAATTTTTATTCCTATATTCCTGCTTTCACCATTCCAGGCGCAATTTTACAGGCCTGAAGGGACCTGGGTTTTCGAAGCGCCTAAAGACGCTTATGTTACATTTAGCATAGCTTTGGCATCGATGGGGGTTTTTATCTTAGCGGGGGTTTGGATGCACAGTGCTGAAAAATTCGGCAGGATTGCGAAATGTATAATAGGAGCATGTTTTTTATTTTCAATGGCTACTGTGATTCTCAGTTTTGATTATTACCACTATATTGATAAGAATGGTGTCCATTTTAATACATTATTCGGTTTGAAGGAGAAGCATTATAATTGGCAGGAAATCAAACAAGCCAGGCAAACAGTCATAAACAAAATGGGTGTTATGTCTGATGATGAATTAATCTTTACCTTTAAAGATGGAACTACATATGCGTATCCTATAAATAATAATATCCGTAAGGCGCGAATCGCTACTTACTATGAACTGGAAGAACATGGAGTTGAGTTAATAAGGGAAACAGAATAAGGCTGTCAAACTTTTCAAGAGAAACCGAGAGTTTCCCATGTTATAATAGTTGTTATGATTATAATCGGGAGGCGGAAAAATGAACGAGAACAAATCTTCACTGCTGCTGGTTGATGGCATGGCTCTGCTGTTCAGGGCATATTTTGCAACAGCCATGTCCGGTCAATTTATGATAAATTCAAAAGGAATACCTACAAATGGAGTTCACGGGTTTGTTAAACACTTTTTAACCGCTGTTTCTTCCTTTAACCCGACTCATGTGGCTGTATGCTGGGATATGGGAAGCAAAACCTTCCGTACGGAAATGTTTGATGCCTATAAAGCAAACCGTCCTCAAGCTCCGATTGAACTTGTGCCTCAATTCGATCTGGTAAAAGAAGTTGTTGAAGCTTTTGATGTGCCTAATATTGGCCTTGAAGGATACGAAGCCGATGACTGCATTGGCACCATTGCAAGAAAAGCAAGCCAGGAAGCGGAAGTTCTGATTCTTACTGGCGATCAGGATATACTGCAGCTTCTGGATGACAATATCTCTGTTATTTTGCTGCAAAAAGGCTACGGCAATTATCTTGTGCATACGACGGAAACTTTTTATGAAGAAAAGGGAATAACACCAAAGCAAATGATCGATTTGAAAGCCTTCATGGGAGATACCAGTGATAATTATCCCGGAGTAAAAGGGATTGGCGAAAAAACAGCGCTGAAGCTGCTGCAGCAATTTGAGCATATTGAAGGGGTACTGGAAAACCTGGAACAGCTTACAAAAGGACAGCGTGCCAAGATCGAACAGGATCTTGAAATGCTGCACTTGAGCAGACAGCTCGCCGAAATAAAATGCGATGTACCAGTTGAATGCCCTCTCGACCTGGCACAATTCACAATGAACCGGGAAAAGGTCATGGAGAAATTCACTGAAATCGAATTCCGCGGACTTCACAAATTTCTTGATATAAAAAAGGAATATGCATAATAGTGACTCCAGGCTGCTGCCTGGGGTTTTTTTTATGGCTGTCCTCTTAGACCCAATATTCCCCATAAATAATAAAAGCCGCCAAAGGCGGCCATCCAAGCATTATTTAGTATTCTTCTTCTTCGCTGCATCCTCCAGCTTGCTTTTAGGCTCTTCTGAAAATTCAGCATCCTGCCCGTATCCTTGAGGGTTTACGCCAGGTGCTTTTTTTCCTCTGTTTGTATGTCCGTTTTTGCTCATCTTATTCACCTCCCCAGTCAGCAATTTCTCCATTGATAACCTTATTATTGTTAAAGTCTTCGGGTTTTAATCATGTCTATCGAGGGTACAATTTAGCAACTGATGCGGTGAATTTTTCTTCTGTCTTGGGGTTTAATTACTCCATGAATACAAGCCTATTTAACATTTGAAGGAGGAATAATAAAAGTCTGCATACTTCACAATAAAGAAGAGGTGAGTTGTTATGAATAAGGGAGTTTATATCGCTCTTTTAAGTATAGGGCTGGCACAGGGCCTGAAAATCCCCATCCATTATGTGAAAAAGGGGGAACTTCGCCCGGATTTATTTTTCCAGACAGGGGGCATGCCAAGTTCTCATTCGGCAGGTGTTTCTTCTTTAACTACTTTTATTGCTTTAAAGCGTGGTGTGCCGACGGTCGACTTTGCTTTATCGCTGGTTTATGGCCTGATCGTTATGTATGATGCCCAGGGAATCAGGCGCCAGACCGGTGAGCTAACCTTAAAGGTAAACAGCCTTGGTGAGCTGGTTGATAAAATTCACAAAGATGAAACAGTAAAGTTTGAGGAGGAAGGTCCAAAGAAACTGAAGGAAATGCTCGGCCACCAGCCAGCAGAAGTATTGGGCGGAGCTCTTCTCGGTGTATTAACCGGAACACTTGGCTACCTTCTAACTAAGAAGAAATAAATGAGCTTGCAACACCCCTGCTTCATGCAGAAAAAAGGTAGATAATTGTCGAAAAATCAAGTAAGATTTAGGAGAACGCAAAGGGAGCAGGGGAAGAGGGTAAGTAAAATGAAGACAGTTGAAGAGTATTTGCACTTTTTGCAAAGTAAAGGTTTTCAATTTCGGGAAGACGCGGTTGGCTTCATTTACTTTGGCAAAAATTATACCAATGCTTCAGACGAGCTTGCCAATGCAGCAATAGAACTTACATTAAAGGCGCAGAAATCATTTGACGGCAGTTTTTACGTATCTTTGCTTGAAACATTGGTTTCAAAGAATATTACCAGCAGGCGGGAAGCAATAAAATTTGTAAAAGAAAAAGCAATCATTTAAAAGGCGTGCCTTTAATAAGAACACGCCTTTTCAATTTATTAAGCTGCTTTTTTCCTAAAGATCGATAAGGTTTTCTTTGCAGGAATTTCTGCAAAAACCATTCCTGCGAAAATAAGCAGACAGCCAGTCAGGGCACTAAAGGAAAGTCTCTCATTCGCCCACATAAATCCCGCAGCGGCTGCAAACACAGGTTCCATGGCAAAGATCAGGGCTACTCTAGTAGGTGTTGTGTATTTTTGAAATGCCGTCTGTGCAAAAAATGCGATCGCGGTAGCAAATAGTGAAGTTACAATCAGAGCAGTCACCACATTAGTCTTAAGTAAGACTCCGGTTTCAAATGCCTGCTGCCAATTTTCTGTGAAAAACGCAAAAATCCCTGATAGTATTGCCACGGTCCCTACTTGTATAACTGTTAATAGCAGGGCCGGATATTTGCTGCTGTATTTCCCAGTGAATATAATATGAAGGGCAAAACCGACTGCACAGATTAATACATAGGCATCACCTATATTTAGCGAGACTTTATCAGTCATTGTAAGCAAATACAATCCCGCTGTTGCAATTGATACGCCTATAATGGCATTGAACCCTGGCTTAATTTTTAAAAGCATAAAAGAAAAGACAGGGACCATTACTACACTTAACCCCGTAATAAAGCCAGCTTTTGAAGATGTTGTATAAAGAAGTCCGATTGTCTGGAAAGCATAGCCTATAAATAAAAACAAGCCCATAATAACTCCAGAAATCAAAAGCTTTTTGTTTATTTTCCTTAACTGTTCTTTTTCAAAAATAACAAGCCAGCCTCCCAGCAGGAAAGCGGCAATGAAAAAGCGCACGCCATTAAAAGAAAATGGCTCAAGAAAAGCAATGGCGTTTTGTACAAGCACAAAGGTGGTTCCCCACACAAAGGCAACCAGCAAGAGGCTTACATCTGCAAATATAACCGGTCTATTCATATCCTTTTTGACCTTTCGTTCTATTTTTGCGGATGGCAGCTCTGGCCAATTCATCTGCTCCTTTGTTTTCGGAGCTTGGCACCCACTTCATAAAAAACAAATCAAATTGTCTTGTAAGCTCCAAAGCATTTTCGAGCAAGGGAACAAACTTTTTATTTTTAACGAATTCCTTTTCAACGGCCCGGTTAACGAGCTGTGAATCCGTTCGAAAGGAAACTGATTTGTATCCCTTTTCTATGCATATTTCCAGAGCATGAATAAATGCGCGGTATTCGGCTTCGTGATTTTCTATATTTCCTAACGGAATGGAATAGCGTTCAACTTGGCCATTATTTTTAATGAATATGCCTGCGCCGCTTGGACCTGGGTTTCCGGCACTTGCTCCATCGATATATACTTCAATCAATTAAACAGCCTCCTGATTTTAACAGCATTATGGGGTAAACTAAATGTAGTTTATCATAAAAATAATCGATAAAGTGAAACTTCAATCAGTGGGGGGGCTTTATCCCCCACTTATCCTCCATTGATACCTCTGAGTCTTGAATTGGGGGGGCTTAATGCACGTTAGACTGCGATAAAGAAAAGGATACCAAAACGGCATCCTAATCTTTTACTGGAAAACGTTTAGCTATATAGCCAAACGGGGTATCAAGTATAGCTACTATAAATTTCAGCAAATAAGTTGTGATGAAAATTTGAATCCATTCCCCCATGGGAAATACACCGAGAAAAGCAATGCTAGTAAAAACAAGGGTATCCAAAAGCTGGCTGATCATGGTGCTGCCATTATTTCTGATCCAAAATTGGCCATCCTTTGGAAATTTCTTTTTTAAATAGGTAAAGATATAAACATCCGTAAATTGGCTGACTAAATAGGCAGCGAGACTTCCGGCAGCAATCCGCGGCAGAATCGAAAAAAGAGTGCTGAGGGGTTCCTGTGCAAAATCTGTTTCATGCGGTTTAAATAATAATACCATCTGCATGATGAGAGTCATGGACAGAAGAGTAAAGAAACCAAGCCATACAGCTTTTTTTGCTTCTTCTTTTCCGTACTTTTCATTTAGGATATCCGTAACGAGAAAAGCGGTACCGTACATAGCGTTACCTAAAGTAGCCGTCAGGCCGAACATTTCTATGGTTTTTACAACTTGAAGATTGGCCATAACAGTTGAGAAGCCAATCCATACGAATAAACCAGTCTTTCCGAAGAGGCGGTACATAGCCAATACTAATGTGAAATTAATAATTGCAAAGAGCAAACCAAACCATTCATTAAACATCATATTCCTCCTAGTTTTGTTAATGCGGGAGTTTGCGAACCGCAGGAGATATAAAATTGTCATTGACCATTATACCTTGAAATATACTCATTTAGTAATAAACTGAGTAAAGTATAATAAGTTCAACTATTGCAAACAGTTCTAATAATGATGACCAGCTAATACAGTACAGAAAGGCTGACCTTTATGAAATATAAATTGGAATGGAAATATAAACTTAAAGGAAATGAGGATATATTATTTACTTCAGATTGGATTGACGGTGAATCAGCATTACAGATTGGAGAAGATATTGAAAAATCAGGGAAGGGCAAAGAAGTAATTTATTATGATGAAGCCGGCACTTCATGGAGCACAAAAGAAATGAGAAAGCTTCTAATGGAAGTGGAAGAGGATCCTCATGATATTACCGTATTTTTTGATGGCGGATTTAATAATGAAACCAGTCAGGCTGGTCTCGGTGCAGTAATATATTTTAAACAGGGCAAAAAAAAGTACCGTGTGCGGGCAAATGAGCTCTTTGATGAGATGGATAATAATAATGAGGCAGAATATGCGGCCATTTATTACGCTCTCAGCCTGCTCGAAGAAATGGGCGTTCATCATATGACTTGTGAATTCAAAGGGGATTCCCAGGTAGTATTGAAACAGCTTGAAGGTGAATGGCCATGTTATGAAGAAAATTTAAACCGCTGGCTTGACCGTATTGAAGAAAAAATAAAAAAGCTTGGTATCCTGCCAAGGTATAGACCCATTCCGCGCAATGAAAACAAAGAAGCAGATAAATTGGCCGGTCAGGCACTGCAGAGGAAGTTTATTAACAGCAAAATGCAAATCATATAATTGGGTAAAAGGAAGGCGTGAATCGTTTGAGCAGGAAGGAAATTATTAATGAAGTGGAGGAGCTGATGATCAGTTACTGCAAAGACTGCTTCCTTCATAAACACCATAAAGAGGAAAGAGGGCGCAGATATGCCCATCGATTTTGCATTAAAGAGTGTACGGTAGGTGAGAAAATTAAATCAATTGGCAGCAAACTTTCATAAATAATGGACGAAAATAAAAGGCTGGCAGATGCCAGCCTTATAATCGTTATATTTGAATTATAATTTTACAACGTTTGCAGCTTGAGGTCCGCGGTTTCCTTCAACGATTTCAAAAGAAACTTCCTGGCCTTCTTCTAAAGATTTGAAACCATCACCTTGGATAGCAGTGAAGTGTACGAATACATCGTCTCCGCCTTCTACTTCGATGAAACCGAAACCTTTTTCATTGTTGAACCATTTTACTTTACCGTTTTGCATGTTTACTTTTCCTCCTAAGCCTGTCAAGACACATCTTGTGCCTTAGATGAATATTACCACCTAACAAAACATAGAGCAGATATTTTATCTAATAACGGAAATATATTCTGTTAAATGATGATTATAATATACACGAATGGGCACTTTCCGTCAAGGAATTGAAACGCTTTTTTACAAAAAACATTAAAATATTTTAAATATTTTAACTTTTGTTAATTTGAGAGTGTAATGCAATGGTTACTCAGTGTTTTGATATCATAAATTATAGATTTTCTCATATTAATTAATAATTATCTTGTTGCCAAAGGGTGAGGAAAATGTATCGGTTTTCCATTGAGAATCAAGATTGGATCTTGAGGTTTTCACCCAACATCCAAATGGAAGCGGAAGAAAAGCAGGCCATCATCAGCTCAATCCTGCAGCTTGGCAAGGACCTCCCTCTATACTCGCATGGAGAGTCTTTTATTATTATGAATGACCAATTAGGCATCATAGTATTTAATGTTGAAAAAATACCATCCATGATTTTGACGGTTTCCAACATTGTCACAGAAAATAAATGGTACATCCAAAAAAATCTGACATTAAAGCGCTATCGAAAAGAATGATCGGCAAAAGCCGATTTTTTTTTGAGAGATAAAAAAGTATAAAATTTTGTACCTCGATAACTGTCTAGCGCAAGCAGCCTACCCCCTCGAGGTCACAAGTCTGTCTAGTTGCGGCTCCTAGGGACGAAAGACTTGTCAATCCCTTCCAGAAGGAAAGAACACCTTCTTGCAGGGCTCGTCTTGTGCTTGTCGTCCCTAGGCAGTCGCCTCCACATTTCGGACAACCCTCCCAAAAAGGCAAAGAACGCCTTTCCGTGAGGCTCGTCTTGTGCTTGTCGGGGGTGGGGAAGGCGCTTGCGCTTTTCTTATTGTGAATAGGTTTAATAGGTAAAAAATCACAGAGTCTTCCGCCTTATGCAAACGCTTTCCTTTTTGGATTAATATATAATTACAGGAATCTTTAAATAATTTATAAAGGAGGACTTATATTGAAAGGGTATAAACAGTTTATTTTTCTGGCCGCAGCTATAATAATGGCGGCATCCAATTTTTTATCCCCATTTATGCAAACGATTGCATCGGCCGAAAAAACAACACAACAAGGGCTCGGTCAGACTACAGCAGTCACTATCCATTATCAGCCTGCAGAAGGCAGCACAAAGGATTGGAATTTATGGGTATGGCCTAAAGATGGCGAAGGTCAGGTTTTTGAATTTACTGGTGAAGATGAATTTGGACTTACTGCAGAGATTGTACTCCCGGGAATCCATGATGAAGTTGGATTTATTGTCCGCACTGACAGCTGGGAGAAGGATGGGGGAGACCGATTCATCAATGTACAGAGCGGCATTGATGAAGTATGGGTGAAAGCAGGCGATGAACATACATATACATCACCGCCTGATGGTGAGTACAGGGACTTTCCAGCATTTGAAAGGGTGAAGGTAAAACTCCACTACTTTCGATATGACGGTAATTATGAAGGCTGGAATTTATGGACTTGGCCAGAAGGCAAGGATGGCAAAAGAGTTGATTTTACATCAGTAGATGATTTTGGGAAAGTTGCTGAATTTGAGCTTGAAAATCCGGAAGGTATGAGTAAGGCCGGATTTATAGTCAGGAAGAGCATGGAAGGAAATGACTGGGCCGGCAAGGAATTTGGTGATCGCTTTATTACAAAGTTCGATGAAAATGGGAATGCAGAAGTATGGATTGTTCAGGGAACAGAAAGAATTTATTACAATCCAGCGTATATTGAAAAAGATCCAAAAATAGTGAATGCTTCTATGGATACTTTTAATCAGATTACGCTTGAAACCAATTTTCCTTTCCGGTGGAAGGATTGGGAATCCATAATTGAAATTGACAATGCCGATATTAAAGAAGTTGTCCCTTATGACGGGGACGAGGAAAAGGATTTTACAAATAAAGTAAGAGTGATAACAGAAGAAAAACTAGATATCAGGCAATCATATAAAATCTCTGCAGTTTCATTCGGAGAGGCAGAGGTGAAGATTGGGGATATTATCAGATCAAAGGAATTTGATGATGCTTTCTATTATAATGGGAAGCTGGGAAATCAGTATACGAAAAATCAAACCTCCTTCAGGCTTTGGGCCCCTACAGCAAGTGAAGCATCGATAGTGCTTTATGACAGCTGGGATGATCAGACCGCTGAAGAACTTCCTCTTAAAAGAGGTGAAAAAGGAACGTGGACAACTGTTCTAAAAGGTAATCAAAATGGACTGATTTACAATTATAGAGTTAAAATCGGAGGGGAATGGACAGAAGCGACTGATCCCTATGTCCGGGCTGTAACAGTGAATGGCGACAAGGGCGTTGTAATGGATCTGGATTCAACCGACCCTAAAAAGTGGAATAAACAGAAGCCGAAGTTAAAAAATCCAGAGGACTCCATCATTTATGAAGTTCATATACGGGACCTTTCGATTCATGAGAACAGCGGTATTAAGCATAAGGGGAAGTTCCTTGGGGCTGCTGAGAAAAGCACTTTAAATTCAAAAGGAGCAAAAACAGGTTTAAATCATATAAAAGATCTTGGAGTCACACATGTTCAGTTCCTTCCGATTTATGACTACCGGACAGTTGATGAAACCAAACTGGACGAACCACAATATAACTGGGGCTATGATCCTAAAAACTATAATGTGCCGGAAGGCTCGTATTCTACTGATCCTTATGATCCAGCTGCAAGAATTACGGAATTGAAGACAATGATTCAGGAATACCATAACGAGCAGCTGCGGGTTGTAATGGATGTTGTTTATAATCATGTGTTTGCAGTGAATGAATCCAGTTTCCATAAGCTTGTTCCAGGCTACTATTTCCGCTATAACGAAGATGGAACACTTGCCAATGGCACAGGAGTCGGCAATGATACAGCTTCGGAAAGAAAAATGATGCAGAAATTTATTGCCGACTCTGTTGCCTATTGGGCTGAAGAATACAATCTTGATGGATTCCGCTTTGATCTGATGGGCATTCATGACACTGAAACAATGAATAAAGTAAGAAAGGCATTGGATAAAATTGACCCTACTATCATTATCATTGGGGAGGGATGGGATTTAAACACACCACTGGCAGCTGAAAGGAAGGCAAATCAGAAAAATGCCGAAGATATGCCTGGTATTGGCCATTTCAACGATGGCATCCGGGATGGTTTAAAAGGCAGTGTGTTTGATGAACTGGATAAAGGTTTTGTAAATGGCAAGCAAGGCATGGAAACCTTTGTTCAGCAAGGAATTGCAGCAGGCTTGGATTATCCGGGTACAATGGCCACATACAAAGATCCTGAGCAGGCGGTTACATATGCTGAGGCACATGATAATCACACTCTTTGGGATAAGCTTGAACTGACCAATCCAGATGCAGCGGAGGAATCAAGAAAGAAAATGCATAAACTAGCATCTTCCATTATACTGACATCCCAAGGAGTCAGCTTTATTCATGCAGGCCAGGAATTCATGCGGACAAAATACGGGGATCACAACAGCTATAAATCCCCTGACAGTGTAAATCAGTTAGACTGGGACCGCCGAACTGATTTCAGCGGGGAAGTTGACTATTTTAAAGGTCTGATTAAACTCAGAAAGCATTATAAATCGTTTAGAATGACAACAGCTGAGGATATTCAATCAAAGCTTGAATTTATTGATGCCCCGGATAATACGGTGGCTTATAGACTGGATGCAAAAGGCCTAAAAGATAGAGCGAAAGAGATTGTTGTAATCCATAATGCAAATACAGAACCAGCCAAAATAACACTTCCAGGCAAGGGCCCTTGGCATTTGCTTGCAGACGGAAAACAGGCAGGGATAAGAACCCTAAAGATATATCAGTCAAAAACAATTGAAGTGCCTTCACAAACAAGCTTTATTCTAAAAAGATAAGTAACGGAGGAGAATCCTGTCAGGGGGTTCTTCTTTTGTTTTGCTTAGCAGAACACGATTGTTTTAAAAAATTTCATAACTATATAGGTATTTTAACTCCCTTTGCTAAATTTTTAGGTTAATATTAAAATAGATGTCTACAATTTGTTCTACAATGCAAAGGGAGCTAAAGTATGAAACTGATAATCGCGGAAAAACCCGATCAGGGTATGACGCTGGCTTCTATTTTTAAAATGAAGAAACACCAGGGATATATTGAGATCCTTCCGAACGATATATTTCCCCAAGGGGCTCATGTTACTTGGGCTATAGGCCACCTATGCCAGCTGTCTGCCCCTGAGAAATACAAGAAGGATTGGAAAAAATGGTCATTGGATACATTGCCCATAATTCCGGAGCAATTTCAATATGAAGTAACAAAGGATAAAGCAAAACAATTTAATATAATCAAACAGCTTGCTTCTAATCCTAATTTAACAGAAATTATCCATGCTGGTGATGCAGGGAGGGAAGGCGAGCTTATCATCCGGAATATTCTAAGGCTTACCGGTACCAGAGTGCCCATGAAAAGACTCTGGATCTCTTCCTTGACACCTAAATCCATAAGGGAAGGATTTCTTGCCCTGCTGGATGAAAGTGACACAAGGAACTTATATTATGAAGCCTATACGAGAGCATGTGCCGACTGGATTGTTGGCATGAATGCTTCACGATTATACAGTCTTCTTCTGCAGCAGAAAGGCTTCTCGGATGTTTTTTCAGCAGGAAGGGTTCAGACTCCCACTTTAGCTTTAATCGTAAAAAGAGAAATGGAAATCCAGAATTTTGTTTCCGAACCTTTCTGGGAAGTAGATGCACAGTTTAAAGTAAACGGGAAAAAATATACCGGCAAGTGGGAAAAAGATGGGGAATCAAGAATTAAGACGAAGGAGCTTGCCGAAAAGATTGCGGCATTCTGCAGGGACAAAGATGCACAGGTAGAAGATGTGCAGGCCGAAAAAAAAGAATTCCTGCCGCCGATGCTTTATAACCTTTCTGCATTGCAGGCAGAAGCCAACCGCAGATTCAAATTTCCGCCAAAAAAAACACTTGATGTATTGCAGAAGCTTTATCAAAAAGGAATCGTTTCATATCCTCGTTCTGATTCCAGGCATGTAACAGAAGGAGAAGCCGAAATGTTTCCGGAGATCCTCAGAAAAATGGAAACAAAAGATGAGTATAAGGAATTTTTCCCTTTGCCTTCAAGCTCGATTTTGCAGAATAAACGGTATGTGAATGATAAAAAGGTAACTGATCACTATGCCATTATTCCGACCGAGCAGGTGCCTGACCTTGTAAAATTATCTTCGGATGAAAAAATTCTCTATGACCTGATCGTAAGGAGCTTAATAGCTGCACATTATGGAAAAGCTGTAACAGAATATACAACTATTAAGACCCTTGCAGATGGAAGAGCTTTGTTTTTATCCAAGGGAAAAGTACAGCTTGAAGAAGGCTGGAGAAAAGTGATTCCGCAGCAGGAGAAGGAGAAGGAACCGATTCTGCCGTTATTGCAGGCTGGTGATCAAGGTACAGTTTTAAAGGCGGATGTAAAAGAAAGCAAAACCCAGCCGCCAAAAAGGTATACTGAAGGGCAACTGATAACACTGATGAAAACGGCCGGGAAGCAAATTGAAGATAAGGAACTTGAGAAGGTCCTTATGAAGACGGAAGGCCTCGGAACGGAAGCTACAAGGGCGGGAATCATCACAATGCTGAAGGAGCGCAAATACATTGATATTAATAAGAATCTTGTATATGCAAACTCCAAAGCAAAAATCCTGATAGAAGCAATAGGCACAGAAATACTGGCTTCTCCAGAAATGACAGCCAAATGGGAACAGCGGCTGAAGGATATTTCGGATGGTCAGGCATCCCCCAAACAATTCATGGAGCAAACCAATAAAATGGTAGGCCATTTGATTTCCGCCTCCATTGAACATGCGGGAAAGTGGACATTCTCTGAGGAAGATAAAGAGGGGTTCACGCCTGGGAAATTCAAGCAAAAAAGAGCAGCCAATCTGGGCAAATGCATGCTGTGTGATGGTAAAGTTGTTGATAAGGGGAGCTTTTATGGCTGCTCCAATTATAATAAAACAAAATGCACTTTCACTATTTCCAAAAGCATTATGGGCAAGACGATGACTCAGAAACTGATCAAACAGCTATTGAAGGATGGGGAAACAGAATTAGTTGAAGGTTTTACAAGCAAAGGAAAGGATAAAACATTTTCAGCTAAATTAACCTGGGACCGACAGGAGAACAGAGTCAAATTTCTCTTCCCGCAAAAGACCTGATTTTGCCTGCTGCAGCATCTTTCCTTGTCTCTATTTTCCAACTGTAGTAAAATCGTTAAAGTCCTATATTTATTTATGAAAGATATAAAGTGAACATGCGCTCTGCGCTTTTCTAATATTTGAATTTATTTCTTTGAATTTTGAGAATTGTCTAGCTCCAGCGCCTACCCCCTCGAGGTCACAAGCTTGTCTTGTTTCGGCTCCTTGGGACTCGGGGTCATAAGCCTCCACATTTCGGGCAATCCTCCCAAAAAGGCAAAAAACGCCTTTCTGAGAGGCTCGTCTTGTGCTTGAGGCCCGCAGGATGCGGGTCATGCAGACGTTGCCACAGGACGTGGCGTTCTTAGTCTGCGTTCCTTTGTGGGCAAGGCGCTTGCGCTTTTCTAATTGGCAGGAGGTTGTGTAATGCCAACACCAAGTATGGAAGATTACATTGAACAAATATATATGTTAATCGAAGACAAAGGATATGCCAGAGTTTCTGATATTGCCGAGGCTCTCGCTGTACATCCCTCTTCTGTGACAAAAATGGTTCAGAAGCTTGATAAAGATGAGTATCTTGTTTATGAAAAATACCGAGGGCTTATTTTAACGCCAAAAGGGAAAAAAATCGGCAAGAGGCTTGTATATCGGCATGAACTTTTAGAACAGCTCCTGCGTATTATTGGAGTCAAAGAAGAAAATATTTATGAAGATGTGGAAGGCATTGAACATCACCTGAGCTGGGATGCCATCGACAGGGTTGGCGACCTGGTTCAGTTTTTTGAAGAAGATGAAAGCCGCATTGGAGTGCTGAGGGAAATCCAGCGTAAAAATGAAGAAGAACAGTAAAAACCTGACTGCTTTGCGTCAGGTTTTTTCATGTACTGTTACTGTTTTAATAGAAGCTGGGGAAATCATCAAAAGATGACGCATAGGAAGGATTTAGATACATAGAACCATCTTCGTGTTCGTAAATTTGAATACCCTCAATCAAGCCTTCTTCAGCCTCCAATAGTGCTTTACGATAAGAAATGATCCGTCCTCCGGATGTCTGGAATGAAATAATCTCATCATTGTTGTTTCTGTAGACTGCTGTCAGCTGTTCGCCGTTCATACAAAACTCTCCTTATTCATTTTCTATCAATATTGTTGACGTTTTTAACATTCTATAATCAGAGGTATTTCTGATAATCTTAGCGAATTTATAATATTGGGAACTTTTTTAATGGACAATCGTATGCATACACGGGGGGATATGATGAGCACTTTTAACTGGTCTGCAGAAGCAGAGAAGCTTTGGGATAAAAATTCGGAATCATGGAATGCAAAGAGCGCGTCAATGTGGGAGGAAGGGAGCCGAAAGGATATTATCTCCTTCTTCGAAAGGCATGTCAAAAAGGGGTCTGCCGTATGTGACCTTGGATGTGGAGATGGGTATGGATCGTACAAACTTGCTTTGGCTGGCTATAAGGTTATCGGGATTGATGTCTCTGAAGAGATGATACATAAAGCGGAAAAACTGAACGAAAAAACTGGTGCGGTATTTAAGAAAGAAGACATTTCCGATCTTTCGCTTGAAGAGAATGCACTTGATGCGGTCCTTGCCATCAATTCACTGGAATGGACAGAGAGCCCGCTGGATGTATTAAAAGAAATTCAGCGAACTGTTAAGCCATGCGGAAGGGCTTGTATAGGCATTCTTGGTCCAACAGCTGCACCCCGGGCTAACAGCTACCGCAGGCTATATAAGGAAAAAGTTATCTGCAACACCATGATGCCGTGGGAATTTGAACAGCTTGCAAATGAAAATGGATGGTCAAAAATTGATGAAATGGCTGTTTATAAAAAAGCATCAGACCAGCTTTCAAAAGGCTCGCTGACTGATGAGCTAAAGCAATCATTATCTTTTATGTGGATCTTTATACTTGAAAACAATAAAAATAAAGGGATGGGAAAAGAATGAGCAGATATTCAATTGAAGAGTTTGTAAGCCAGACGAAACAGCAGGATAAAGGAGAAGGATTATTTGAACTTGAAACACCAAGGATGCTCGAAATTAATTTAACCAGCCAGGTTTGGGCTAAAGCAGGGGGGATGGTCTCCTACCGCGGCCAAATTAAGTTTGAGCGCGAAGGGATTCTCGAGCATGGCTTAGGCAAAATGTTCAAAAAGGCACTCACTGGTGAAGGCACAGCATTAATGAAAGCTACAGGCAATGGGAAACTGTACCTTGCAGACCAGGGAAAGAAGATTTCAATCCTGAATCTCAATGGAGATGCCATCTTTGTAAATGGGAATGATCTGCTTGCATTCGAGCCTTCCATCAGCTGGGACATTAAGTTAATGAAGAGGATGGCAGGCATGCTTGCAGGAGGTTTGTTCAATGTCCGTTTAGAAGGAACAGGAATGGTGGCTATCACTTCTCACTATGAGCCGCTGACACTTTTGGTTACTCCTGATAATCCGGTATATACAGATCCGAATGCGACAGTTGCATGGTCAGGTACACTGCAGCCCGAATTTGTAACAGATGTCTCTTTTAAAACGTTCCTTGGAAGAGGAAGCGGAGAGTCGATCCAAATGAAGTTTTCAGGTAGCGGTTTTGTAGTAGTTCAGCCATTTGAAGAAGTGTATTATGCTCAGCAATCATAAGGAAAAGCCGGTTTTTGAGAGGGTTAATTCTCTCAAAAACCGGCTATTTTTCATACTTTCTGCTGTATATTAAGTTATCCGTCCACTGCACTATTAATCCCACTCGTAAGGAGTTTCCTGGTAAACATAGTAGTTCAGCCAGTTGGAAAACATTAAATGGGCATGTGACCGCCATTTATTATGGGGTCTTCTGCCAGGATCATCATTCGGGAAATAGTGTTTTGGCACGGGAACCTGCAGGCCTCTGGTTCTGTCTCTTGTGAATTCTTCTGCAAGTGTGGCTGCTTCATATTCCAAGTGGCCAGTTACCATAATTTGTCTCCCGCTGTTCGCGCTCATAATGAAAGGTCCCGCCTCTTCAGAAGATGACAGAAGCTTGACTTCCGGGTGATTAAGCAATTGTTCTGTATAAACATCTGTATGGCGCGAATGAGGAGCAAAGTAGATATCGTCGAATCCTCTCAATAATTTTTCACTTCTGTCATGGACTTCATGAAGAAAAACACCGGAGCATTTTTCGGGCAGCTCATATTTTCCAATTCCAAAGTGATAAAATAATGCTGCCTGTGCTCCCCAGCATATATGAAGGGTGGAAGTAACATTCGTTTTTGTCCAATCCATGATAACGGTTAGTTCCTCCCAATAGTCCACTTCTTTAAAGTCGAGAAGCTCTACAGGTGCTCCAGTTATGATCATTCCGTCAAATTTGCGGTTTCGGACTTGCTCAAACGTAGTATAGAATTGTTCGAGATGCATAGGACTGGTATTTTTTGATTGATGTGTGGCGGTTTTTAAAAAAGAAATGTTCACCTGTAAAGGGGTATTACCAAGAAGTCTTAAAAGGTGTGCTTCAGTTTTTTCTTTTTCGGGCATCAAATTCAGGATGAGGATATTTAATGGGCGAATATCCTGCTGTTTAGCCCTGTCCTCATCCATGATAAATATATTTTCTTCCTCTAAGATCTCCCTTGCAGGAAGCAGCTTAGGAATTTTTATTGGCAAGTGATCATCTCCCTGTGCAAAAATTCAATTAAACTTATTATAAAGACGATTCAAAATTGTATCAATGCTTTACTGTGTGAAAATGCGAAAATATCAAAAGTAAATGACAATATTTTGATTCAGGGATGGTACAATATAGCTGTAAGGAACCTATACATATTGGATTTTAGGGGGATATAAATGAATGTGAAACCGATTGTGAAATCAGACATTGAAATTGCCCAGGCATCTGCAATGAAGCCCATTGCGGAAATAGCTGAAAAAATCGGACTCTTAGAGGATGATCTCGAGCTTTTCGGCAAATATAAAGCAAAATTATCTTCAGAAACCTTAAAGAAATTAAGTACGAAAGACAGCGGTAAAATAATTCTTGTCACTTCCATTAATCCGACACCTGCAGGAGAAGGGAAATCCACAGTAACAGTCGGTCTTGCCGATGCTTTTAACAGACTTGGGAAAAAGGCTATGGTCGCAATGAGGGAACCTTCTTTGGGTCCAACAATGGGAATTAAGGGCGGGGCAACCGGCGGAGGTTATTCTCAGGTCCTCCCGATGGAAGACATCAATCTGCATTTTACAGGTGATCTTCACGCAATCACCACAGCCAATAATGCATTAGCTGCCTTAATTGATAATCATCTCCAGCAGGGGAACCTGTTAAATATTGACCAGAGAAGGATTGTTTGGAAGCGTGCTCTGGATTTGAACGACCGCGCATTAAGAAAAATCATCATTGGCCTTGGAGGGCCTGTACAAGGTGTTCCGCGGGAAGATGGATTTGATATCACTGTGGCTTCAGAGATTATGGCCGTTTTATGCCTTGCATCTGACCTTCAAAACCTGAAGGAAAGGCTGGGAAAAATGGTTATAGCCTATAATTATGATAAACAGCCGGTAACAGTGGCCGATCTTGGAGTGGAAGGCGCTCTTACCTTGCTTCTTAAAGAAGCAGTCAAACCGAATCTGGTGCAGACGATTGAACATACACCGGCATTGGTTCATGGCGGCCCGTTTGCCAATATTGCTCATGGCTGCAACAGTGTGATTGCAACAGCCGCTGCCTCCAAGCTGGCTGACTATGTAGTGACAGAAGCCGGTTTTGGAGCGGATCTTGGGGCTGAGAAGTTTCTAAATATTAAAGCGAGAACTGAAGGCATTGACCCTGAAGCAGTGGTGATTGTAGCTACAATTCGTGCTTTAAAAATGCATGGCGGCTTGTCAAAAGCTGAATTGGGCAAGGAAGATACTGAAGCACTCACTAGAGGCTTCGCTAATTTAAAAAAGCATATTGAAACAATTGAAAGCTTTGGGCTTCCATATGTAGTGGCCATTAACCGGTTTATTTCCGATAGTGAGAATGAGATTTCGACTCTTACAGAACTTTGCAGTGAGGCCGGCATGCCAGTGGCACTGACTGAGGTTTGGGAAAAAGGCGGGCAGGGAGGAATTGAGCTGGCTGAGAAGCTGCTGGGAATTATGGATGAAAAAGCAGCGAAGTTCAGCCACCTATATGATTTATCTTTGCCTCTTGAGGAGAAAATTCAAACTGTAGCCCAGACGGTTTATGGCGCAAGTAAAGTGGAATACTCAACCAAAGCCAAAAAGCAGATAAGTGACTTTGAAAGCTTTGGGTGGGGCGTCCTGCCGGTTTGTATGGCTAAAACACAATATTCATTATCTGATGATCCTTCAAAGCTTGGAAGGCCATCAGATTTTACCATTACAATCCGTGAGCTGAAGCCATCTATTGGTGCAGGGTTTATTGTCGCACTAACCGGTGATGTAATGACTATGCCTGGATTACCTAAAGCTCCTGCAGCCATGAACATGGATGTAGATGAGGATGGAAATGCAGTCGGCCTATTTTAAGGGGGATTAGCCATGTTTGACCCAACGGCCTTTGAAAATATGAAGGTTGTAATGGAAGGCGGATTTTATGACCGGGATCTGGACGGTGAAATAAGAATTGTTGATCGAAATGATATTTTAAACTCAGCTAAAATGAGCAGAAGGTATGACATTACTTTCAAAGACAATGCAGAAGGTCCTGAGATTTTCTGTACCTTTACAATGGAAGCGGGACTGGATAATCTCGCAGCTGAGCTATTGCCGCAAGGGAAATCTGGGAAGCTGGCAGGCTGCCGTATTTATGTGAAATTTATAATTAAGCATCAAATAGATTCCCAGGCATCTCTGCAAATCCGTGAAGTTCTGCGTCATATTTGGGGCAGCGGACGGAAGGTCGAACAGACTGTGAAATACCACCCTGAAAATATGAAGGCCCTGGCTGAAACAGAAACCGTCATTTCTTTTAACCGGCTTATTCATGAAGAACAGATTGATGATCTGAATGAAATGATCTCTTATATGACCGCTTCGATGAAAGCTTTAAGAAAAATTCATTTTTAATATGAATGCGTCTTGCCGAAAACAGCAAGGCGCTTTTTTGTATAGAGTTATACGGAAAATTCAAAATTATATTTACAATTACTTACTCTGATAATACGATTAAGAAGGAATGGAAAAACATTCCGAATAAAACCAAAAGGAGGAGAGGCAAATGGTTATGATTATTGAAGGAAAAGGAATTGAGAAGGGTAGACAAGACGTAACCTAGTCAGGAGGACAAAGGTATGATTCAAAGTACAGACAAAATAGTCATTGCAGAGTATCATGAGGGCTTTGCGGCAGAAATCGCAAAAATGTGGAACTTGAGCAGAGACAGCTGGGGCGGAGATACGAGTGTAATGACTGAGGAACAAGTAAAAACGAAGGAAGCGAATAATGGCAATATAACTCTATACTTAGCCCTGGATGGTGAAGAGGTCGTAGGCTACTGCGGGTTATCGGAATATAAAGAAGATACGGGTTCCCTATATATCCCTCTTTTAAATGTAAGGCCGGATTACCATGGAAGGAAAATAGGAAAGATGCTTGTGCTGAAAGCGCTGAAAAAAACCATTGAATTGGGCTGGCCTCGTCTTGACTTGTATACATGGCCAGGAAATGTGAAAGCTGTCCCGCTTTACAAAAAATGCGGTTTCTTCTGGGAAGAAAGAGATGATACAACACACTTAATGAATTTTATTCCGGCTGTTCACAAGACCCAGCTTTTGAAACCTGCCTTCGAAAATCTTGATTGGTATAGCAGCAGCATGAGAGAAATTGACGTGAAGCCAGATGGAATCAAAGAAAGCGGCTTTACATTTTACGAGTATAAATGGGAAAGCGGGGAAGTGTCTGTAAGAGTCAGATTTGAAAGAACGGGCAGAGGAATCAGTTTAATAGAAACGAATGATTACTTTTTGGAACTATTCATGGATCATCATGAAGTAATCGAAAATGAAATCCAAAATTTCCAGATCAAACTCATAAATAAGACGGGAAGTCCTGTTTCTTTTAAGGCTGAAGGAAATAACCAGGGTAGAGTCGAAGCTGTCTTCGGGCATGAACTGATAGCCCAGAGTGACGCGGTAATTACCGGACAATTCATAGTGCATGAAGGGGAAGAGCCCAGTGTCTGGAAAACGCATCCTTCATTAGATGTTAAGGTGTGGGTAAATGGTGAGGAGTGTGAATTGCGCCTTGGTCTGCTGCCTAAGCAGCCAGCCAAAATTACAGGCGGTTCAAAAGGGAATCTCAGATTTATAAATCAGGAAGCTGAACTGGAAATTGAGGTAGAGAACAACCTGGAAGAAGACGCCATATTTCACCTTTCTTTTCCGCTAAGTGACCTTGTCGAATTAGAAAAGCGGGAGTTTCGAATAAGTCTTCACAAAAAAGGACGTAAGCTGCTGAAGGTGCCTTTTATTGTGAAAAACTATGGCTTCTTTCAGCCGGAAATGAAGATATTGGCAACAAAGGAGAGTGGGGACGAACTCGCTTTTACATGCAGCTCCATAGGCATTCCCATTAAAAGCTTTGGTCAAAAGTTCGGAGGAGAGTCAAAGGATTATTGGCATATTTGCAATGGAATCTGCCAGGTGAATATCAGAAAATTGGATTATAAAATAACGGCTGGCAGGAACGAAAGTGTTAACCAGCCCTTCGCTTTTTTTGCTCCTAAACTCGGGAAACCCTTTTCAACTGAATTTTCAAAGGAAAAACCGCTGGCAGCAGAGTGGTTTACAGATGATACTTCCATCACCTTCAAATTGGTATTCAAGTCTAAAGCTTTTACAGGAATTCTGGTATCATTGTATACCTCCCTGTATGGTGAAGGTCTTGTTAAAATATGGGCGGAATTGACAAATGAAGGGGATGAAAAATATGAGAACCTGTATTTCAGCCAGCCTTTATATTATGAAATGCAGCAGCCATATTTTCCGCTGGATAATGATGTAATCGAGTTTTCTGATATAAAAGAATTAGGGTTCATGGAGTTGGCAGGTATAACAGGAAATTGGCTTTTCGCCAATCATAACGGCGAGCCGATTGGATTCTGCTGGCCCAAAAATGCAAAATCCAATCCGGATGGGTGGCAATTTTACTATCAGCAGGAAACAGGCTGTTTTGAATCGGGAGATCAGATAGTATTGGCACCTGGCTATTTATCCATAGGAGCCTTACGGACATGGGAAGAAATGCAGCATTTTGCAGGGGTGGAGTCAGATTGTGGAAAAAACGTTCACAATGAGAAAGCGCTGATGATCAATAGAGGAAATCCAGTTGCAAAAGAACAGGATTCAGCAGAGTTCACTCTTAAAACATATCGTTCCAGTTATCTTAATGGCACTATTGATTTATATTTAAATACGAATAAAAAACAAACCTCAAATTTCAGTCAAGAACAGGAACTGAGGGTATTTAAATCGAATTTTCCTATTAAGGATATGGAACCTTTATCTATTATAAATGCTGAAATGACCCTTGACAGTGAAAAGAAGCATGTAAGAGATCTTTTGCTTGTGCCTCGGGGTAAGGTCCGTATGTTTACGGAAGAGCATGGCGGCAAGGCTGTTTATATAATTGATAATGGCATCATTAGCTTAAAAGGTTCACCTGATTTTTATCCTGGTTTATTCTCATTGACCTATAAAAAGAGGGAGTGGCTTGATTCTTCCTTTCCCGAACCGGTTGCCAAAGGATGGTGGAATCCATGGGCTGGCGGCATGAAAACTGTGCCTTCACAAATGAGTGTGTTCTCGCTGTTGAAGGAGACATCTTCTGCTGAATTTACCAATGTTAAAGATTCGTATGGAAACGAATGGTCTGCATTGGCCATCCATACGAAAATTGTCCATCACACCGTATGGAGAGGACTTGAATATACACAATATTTCGCGTTATTGCCGGGAGTGCCGCTCCTTGCCCATTGGGTAAAAGTGGAGAATGCAGGCGGGAAGTATCTGGTAAATGAAAAATGGATCACAGATTTATTTATAACCGGAGGCTCATTAAAGGATCTTACTCTTACAGTTAGTGACAAAGGAGCAGAATCAGCATATCAGGCCGGAATTGAGGAGCAGTCATTTGTTCTCTTAGATGGATCCCGTATTTCCAGCTGCCGATCCCCTGAAAAAATGTATGTAACGAGAAGTAAAGATAATGAATTCCTTGGAGCATATATGAATAAAGAAGTATTCGAAGTTATTTCTGAAAGAAAAGCATGCCCATTGACAAAACCTGGCTTTATTGCATTTGATGAAAGAAGCCTCGAGGGCAGGGTGCTTAATAGACTCCACAGCCTGGAATTCCGCTAAAGGAGAAATTATGAAAGTCATAGATGCACATATTCATTTTTCTGATATTAAATCATTTCATCATACTGCCAATGAACTCTCATTTGTAGATTATTCTTATTATGGGCACCAGCAGGAGTTTCAAAAAGCAAATGTAGTTTTGAGCATTGCAATGGGACTTACTGAAACAGAAAATATGGGCTTTCCGGATTATGAAGCAAGAACACCTATGGGGCTTGACCTGGATGATAAGATCCCGGCTAATGTCGTTTACTGCGCTGGCATCAATCCATATGATCTCACTGAAGGGGCTCTTCAAAGGCTGGAGGATGACCTGAAAAAGCCTAACGTGGCAGGGATTAAGATTTACCTGGGGTATTATCCTTTCTACGCTTATGATGAGGTGTATGAACCCGTGTATGCACTCGCTGCCAAATATGGAGTTCCTGTTGTATTTCATACAGGGGATACTTATTCAGAGAGAGGATTGCTTAAGTATTCTCACCCCCTGGCTATTGACGAGGTTGCTGTTAAACACCGGAATGTCAATTTCATGATGGCTCATTTCGGAGATCCATGGACGCTGACGGGAGCTGAAATCATATACAAGAATCCTAATGTCTATGCCGATCTTTCAGGCCTTATTGTCGGAACAGAAAAAGAATTGAAGAAGCGCAGAGAAGGAATATTTTTGGATCATCTGAGGCATGCTTTAGTGTTTGCAGATTCTTACGATAAATTGCTGTTTGGAACAGATTGGCCGCTTGCGCCAGTGGGCCCATATATTGAATTTATTAAAGAACTCATACCTGAAGAGCATCATGAAGATGTATTTTACAAAACCGCAATAAAGGTTTTTCCTAAAATCAAGCCTTTTCTGCCATAGAAACTGAGGCTGGAAGAGAAATCTTTCACTTCCAGTCTTTCAAATAGTCTTATTTACATACATACACGTATAAATATCTTAAAAGGGGGCGGCTTTAGTGGCTAAAATTGCATGGGTAACAGACAGCACGGCTTATTTAAATAACGAGTTAAGAAACCATCCTCACTTGTACCAGATTCCAATGACCATCATTATGGATGACAAAGAATTTACTGATGGGGTTGATTTAACACCGGAAGAACTTTATGCGAGTTTAAAAACCCTGGATACCCCTCCAAAAACTTCACAGCCATCCATCGGCGCTTTCCGGGATTTATACGAAAATCTGCAGAAGGACTATGACTGTATTATCGCTGTGCTTGTATCGGCAAAGCTCAGCGGGACCGTTTCTTCCAGTGAACAGGCCGCCCAGCTGGTTGATATACCAGTACACAGCATTGACTCCAAGATATTATCATACCCTTTAACAAGATTAATCCTTAAGGGGATGGAATTGGCAGATTCCGGACTGGATAGTGATGACATTATCCGCAGGCTTGAGGCACTTCGCGATACGGGCGAAACATATGTCCTCATTGGGAGTCTTGAACAGCTTCATAGAAGCGGCAGGATGTCCGGAGTTCAATTTTTCCTGGGCAGCATGCTAAATGTAAAGCCGATCATTTCCGTTCATGATGGAGAATTAAGCGTAAAGGAGAAAGCCAGAAGCGAGAGAAAGGCAAAGGACAAAATTGTGAATCTGCTGAGGGGTGCACATGAGAGAAAACCGCTGAAGGAAGTATTCATCCTATACGGTTTACATCCGGAAGAAGCGGAAACCTGGAAGAAGGAACTCCAGGAAGAATTTACTGGTGTTGAATTTGGATGCTATTCTTTGGGGGCCACCATTGGCGTCCATGCAGGTGAAAATACACTCGGCATCAGCTGGCTGAATGGCCTGGAATAAAATAATGCAGGGACCTGGTGCAGGAAATCAATTACTGGTTTTCTGCACCATTTTTTTATCGGTGCTGTCTGTAATAATGGATCTATCAAATGGTTCTATTTATATAGAATACCTTGCCATCGTTTCTTTTTGAGACTAATGTTAAAATGGACAGTGGAGTTTGAAAGCAGGTGAAATAATGTGGAAAAAATTATACATATAACAGAAAAATTTGTCCGGGATACACTCGGAGAAGATACAACCGGGCATGACTGGCATCATATTGAGCGAGTGCGAAAGAATGCCCTTTGCATTGCCAAAAAGGAAAAAGCAGGAGATTCTTTTTTAATTGAAATGGCAGCGCTGCTTCATGATATACCCGATGCTAAGCTGAACACTTCAAAGGAAGCGGGAGAAAGGAAGTTATCTGATTTTCTGCAGGAAATTGAGATAGCAAAAGAAGTTTCCAGCAGCATTAAGACAATTATTGATTCAGTTTCTTTTAAAGGCGGCAATAACCAGAAGGCCTTAAGCATGGAAGCCCAAATAGTCCAGGATGCAGACCGATTGGATGCGATTGGTGCTGTGGGGATTGCACGGGCATTTGCCTATGGCGGAAAAAAAGGGCAGCCGATCTATGATCCCGGTCTTGAAATCAGAGGGGAAATGTCTGAAGTTGAATACCGGACTGGAAAGTCATCATCCATCAATCATTTTTACGAAAAGCTATTGAAGCTGAGGGACCTGCTGAATACTGACACTGCCAGGGAAATGGCAGAAGAGCGGCATCAAATGATGGAGCAGTATCTGCATCAATTTTTTAAAGAATGGAATGGTCAAGCATGAAGATGATCTCTGTGGAAAATGTTACAAAAACATATGGAGAGAAAGAACTTTTTACTGATATATCTTTTACAATCGCTGAAAAGGAAAGAGCAGGATTGATCGGCGTAAACGGTACGGGGAAATCTTCCCTGCTGAAAGTGATTGCCGGTGTTGACCTGCCAGACTCTGGAGAAATAGTCACGCCGAAAGATTACACCATTTCATATTCAGCACAGCAGCCTGAACTTAACTATGATTTAACAGTTCTCGAGCAGGTTTTTGCAGGAGATGCGCCAATTCTTGTACTGCAGAGAGAATATGAACAAGCTTTGTTGGAGCTTAGCCGGAATCCTGAGGATTCAGACATCCAGGAAAATCTTTTTGAACTTCAAAAAAGAATGGATACACTTGATGCCTGGGAAGTGAACACCGATGCAAAAACGATACTCACTAAACTGGGTATCGAGGAGTTCAGTAAAAAGATTGGAGAGCTTTCTGGCGGGCAGAAGAAGCGGGTTGCGCTGGCGCAAGTACTGATCCAGTCACCTGACTTGCTGATTCTTGACGAGCCGACAAATCATCTTGATTTTGAATCGGTTAAATGGCTGGAAGAATATCTGGGCAGGTACAGGGGAGCGCTGCTCCTTGTAACACATGATCGTTATTTCCTTGACCGGGTTACAAATAGAATGTTTGAACTTGAAGGCGGAAATCTGTACAGCTATAAAGGGAATTATGCTGCATTCCTTGAAGCAAAGGCGGTAAGAGAGGAAAATGAAGCAGCAGCAATTGATAAGCAGAAAAATCTGTTCAGAAGGGAACTGGAATGGATCAGAAGAGGTGCAAAAGCCCGTACCACCAAGCAAAAAGCCAGGATTCAGCGGTTCGAAACCCTCGACAGCCAGCTTGCTTCAGTTAAATCCTCCGAAAAATTGGATATGTCCCTAAGCGGCAGCCGACTCGGAAAACAGGTATTTGAACTTGAATCTGCTTCAAAAAAGTATGGCTCTCAAGCGATTCTGGATCATTTTGATCTCCTTGTTAAACCAGGGGATAGAATCGGGATTATCGGAAGAAATGGAACGGGGAAATCCACTCTGCTTAACATACTGGCAGGCAGGATTCCGCTTGACTCCGGTAAGCGCATTATTGGGCAGACAGTAAAAATCGCTTACTATACACAGGAAAGCGAAGATATGGATGAGAACAAGCGCATGATCGAATACCTCAAAGAAACAGCAGAAGTGGTTGAAACTTCCGATGGCAAAACGATTTCTGCAGCTCAAATGCTGGAGCGCTTCCTATTTCCGGCGTATTCTCACGGCACTCCTATCCGCAAGCTTTCCGGCGGGGAAAAACGCAGGCTGTATTTATTGAAAATCTTAATGTCTGAGCCTAATGTTCTTCTGCTTGATGAGCCGACCAATAACCTTGATACTCAAACCCTGACGGTTCTCGAAGATTATCTTGAAGATTTTCCCGGTGTAGTCATTACAGTTTCGCATGACCGCTACTTCCTGGATAAAGTGGCTGAGCAGCTTCTTGTATTAAAAGGCGAGGGCAAAATCGAATCCTACTATGGAAATTACAGTGAATTTCTTGAAAGCGAGAATGCCAAGCCTGTTCAGGAAGCTGATCATGCCCCCAAAAAGGCGAGGGAAACTAAGCCGAAAAAGAAGAGAATGAGCTACAAAGAAAAAAAGGAATGGGAAGAAATCGAGGGTAAAATTGAAGCGGCTGAATCCCGTCTCGAAGCGATTTCCTCAGAAATGGCCAGCATCGGCAGTGACTTTGAAAAGGGTCAGGCCTTAGTAGAAGAAGAAACAAAGCTGAATGAAGAACTTGAATACTTGATTGAGAGATGGAGCTATCTTTCAGAAGCAGCTGAAAATGAATAATTCATACCCGGGGATTTTTCCCGGGTTTCTTTGCATATTCAGAAACAGCTAAAATGCCTCGATAATCTCCTTATGTTAAAATAATACCAGTTACCATCGTGAATATATAAAAAAGGGTGATACTTTTGAGAATAAAAGCAATCGAACCAACACCAAGTCCAAACACTATGAAGGTTATTCTTGATGAAGAGCTTCCGATGGGGAAGGCTAATAATTATAAAAAGGATAAAAAAGAAGGAGCACCAAAGATTATTATAGATATACTTGAAATTGAAGGAATCAAAGGGGTTTACCATGTTGCCGATTTCCTTGCTGTCGAAAGAAATGCCAAATATGACTGGAAAGAGCTTCTTCCTCAAGTAAGATCCGCTTTTGGCGAGGATGTGGAAAATGAAGGCACAGAAGACAACGGCATCGATGAACATTTTGGTGAGGTACAGGTATTAGTCCAAATGTATAAAGGAATTCCCATGCAGGTGAAACTGACTGACGGTACGGAAGAAAAGCGCTTTGGACTTCCTGAAAACTTTATCAAAGCTGTTTCAGAGGCTCAGGATCCTGCTGATAATGTTGTCGTGGTCCGCAAGTGGAAAGAATTCGGTGTCCGCTATGGAGACTTTGACCAGGTTGGCCATGAAATTGTAGAAGAGTTAATGGCTGCCTATCCAGATGGAAGACTTCAGATACTTGTGAAAACGGCTAAAATTCCGGATAAAACGGAGGAAAAACAAGCACGTTCTCTTCTTAAACTGTCTGTCGAAGACCTGGATTCTCCAGATTGGCGGGAGCGCTATCAAAAACTCGAGCAAATGGATGATCCTGAACTGGAGGACCTGCCTGTTCTTGAAAAAGCGCTTAAAGATGAGAAAGCTTCAATCAGAAGACTTGCGACAGTTTATCTTGGGATGATTGAAGATAAAGACGTCCTGCCTCTACTATACAAAGCATTGAAGGATAAAACGGTCACAGTAAGGCGCACAGCAGGGGACTGTTTGTCAGACCTGGGATTTGAAGAAGCAATGGACGCCATGAAGGAAGCACTGCAGGATGACAGTAAACTTGTGCGCTGGCGTGCGGCTATGTTCCTTTACGAAGTGGGTGATGAAAGTGTGCTTCCTGCTTTAAAAGCAGCAGAAGACGATCCGGAATTCGAAGTCAGCATGCAAATCAAATTGGCTATTGAAAGAATTGAACATGGAGAAGAAGCAAAAGGGTCAGTTTGGAAACAGATGACTGAATCCCGGAAACAGGGCCAGGAATAATTACAGGAAAAAAACCGCTCACAGAATGAAAATCTGGAGCGGTTTTTTTGTTGGGCATATAAGGAATTGTTCCCGGCGTCTTAGGAAAGATGGCAGCAGTAATAAGGTAACGACTGAAGCAAAATTGTGTGCCCGGCTTTTTATAGAATGTCCCGTCCCCAATTATTGAATTCCATAACTCACACACACTGCAGTTTCACCCATTTAAAGCGAAAAATTATAATAAATTTGTAAAAATTATTGAAATTATCCGAAAAAGGGTCTATATTGGAAAGAAAATATTTGGGAGCAGGAGGCTTATCATATTATTCCCATAGAATAAGAGATTATGAATCTAGGGTAAACGGAGGTATTACATACTATGACTGGCTCACAGATGAGAAGTGATATGATCAAAAAAGGCACAGACCGGGCTCCGCACCGCAGCTTGCTGCGTGCTGCCGGGGTAAAGGAAGAGGATTTCGGAAAACCATTTATTGCTGTGTGCAATTCCTATATTGATATCGTACCTGGACATGTGCATTTGCAGGAATTCGGTAAAATTGTTAAAGAAGCAATCCGTGAAGCAGGAGGAGTTCCATTTGAATTTAATACCATCGGAGTAGATGATGGAATTGCCATGGGCCATATTGGCATGCGCTATTCTCTGCCAAGCCGCGAAATCATTGCAGACTCACTTGAAACAGTTGTTTCTGCACACTGGTTTGACGGAATGGTCTGTATCCCGAACTGCGATAAAATTACGCCTGGAATGATGATGGGGGCCTTACGGGTTAATATTCCAACCGTTTTTGTAAGCGGAGGCCCGATGAAAGCTGGCGTTGATTCAAGCGGAAAACCTTTATCTTTAAGCTCTGTCTTTGAGGGTGTAGGTGCCTTTGAATCTGGACAAATCGATGAAAAAAGGCTTCAGGAAATCGAGCAGGTTGCCTGTCCGACTTGCGGATCATGTTCCGGAATGTTCACTGCAAATTCCATGAACTGTCTGGCAGAAGGGCTGGGTCTTGCACTTCCTGGCAATGGGACGATTCTGGCAGTATCAGAAGAGAGAAAAGAGTTTGTTAAACGTTCAGCCAAGCAGCTGATGGAATTAATAAAAAAAGACATCAAGCCGCGCGATATCGTTACAATTGATGCGATTGACAATGCATTTGCCCTGGATATGGCAATGGGCGGGTCAACCAATACAGTTCTTCACACATTGGCACTTGCTCACGAAGCCGAATTTGAATATCCGATTGAACGAATTAATCAGATTGCCAACCGGGTTCCGCATTTAGCGAAGATTGCTCCTGCTTCAGATTATCATATTGAAGATGTTCATAATGCGGGCGGAGTCAGTGCGATCATCAATGAATTGCTTAAAAAGCCGGACGCTCTGAATGGAGATTGTCTGACAGTTACCGGCAAACCTCTAAAGGAGAATGTAGCAGGCAGTGAAATCCTGGATAAAAACGTAATCCGTACCCTGGAGAATCCGCATTCTGAACGCGGAGGGCTGGCAGTTCTGTTTGGAAATCTTGCTCCTGAAGGATCAATTATAAAAGTCGGTGCTGTTGATGAATCAGTAGGCGGATACCATAGAGGACCAGCCATCTGCTTTGATTCGCAGGAAGAGGCATTATCCGGAATAATTACCGGTAAAGTGCAGGAAGGCCATGTTGTAGTCATTCGATATGAGGGTCCCAAAGGAGGGCCTGGAATGCCGGAGATGCTTGCACCTACTTCCCAGATTGTTGGCCGGGGACTTGGGGCAAAAGTCGGCCTGATTACAGATGGCCGTTTCTCAGGGGCTTCCAGGGGAATCAGCATTGGGCACATTTCTCCTGAGGCTGCTGAAGGCGGGCCTATTGCATTCGTGGAAAATGGAGATATCATTGAATTGGATTTGAATAACCGTACAATCAACCTGGAAATCTCCGATGAAGAATTTGAAGAACGCAAAGCCAATTGGCAAGGCTTCGAGCCAAAGGTCAAAAAAGGGTATCTTGCCCGTTATTCGAAGCTTGTAACCAATGCCAGCACAGGCGGCGTTATGAAAATTTAATAATGTTAAGAAAGCCGGTCATTTATGACTGGCTTTCTTGCTGATAAGAGTTTTTGGCCGATATGTATGTGATTTAGGACGATAGAATACCGTAATAGGACGATAAAACGGATTACAAAGTAATACCCGGCATAGAAAAATTGCATAAAGATCATACGTTATAGTATGCTTACTTTACAAACTGCAGCTTAAGGAGGAGGCAATTTTATGTCTATGGCATATGAAGAATATATGAAACAAATGGTAAAGCCGATGCGTGAGGAGCTTGTACAGGCTGGTTTTAAAGAGCTGACGGCTTCAGAGGATGTAGAGCAGTTTATGGAAGGTCTTGAAGGAACAGCTCTTGTTGTTGTCAATTCAGTTTGCGGCTGTGCTGCTGGACTGGCTCGGCCGGCAGCTACACAGGCCGTTTTACGCAGTGAAAAGAAACCTGATCATTTAGTGACGGTGTTTGCAGGACAGGATAAAGAAGCTACAGCTAAAATGCGCGAGTACTTTGATGGATATGAGCCTTCATCTCCTTCTATGGCTGTTTTAAAAGGGAAGGAAGTTGTGCACTTCATTCACCGCCATGATATTGAAGACCATTCCATGGAAGCGATCATGGAAAATCTTCTTGCGGCTTTTGAGGCGAATTGCTGAGAATATAAAGATTAAACAAAACGGGGTGTCTGCTGGCACCCTTTTTTTATAGCAAAATTAAGAAATTCAGGTGAACACAATGATTATTACAACTGCCGGACGCACCAATGAAGCAATGAAAGAAAAAGCAAAAAACATTGCCGAACAATTGGGTGCAGAATATATCAGCAGGAATAAAAGGTCTGTAGGAATGATCCAAAAACAAGTTCCTGAAGACTGCATAGTAGTTGGAAAAGAACGTTTGGAGCTATTTCCGATAGGTGAAAGCCAGCCATTCTTCTTTCATCCCAGTTCAGCGATGTTCAGAGTAAAGCGTCTCCTAAAAGGAGAGGGTGATCCTTTTCTTCAGGCTGCGGGGCTTAAAGAAGGCAGCAGTATTCTAGATTGTACCCTTGGACTGGCCTCGGACAGCATAACAGCCAGTTATGCAGCAGGGAGTAAAGGCAAAGTTACAGGGCTGGAAGGAAATAAATATCTTTCCTTCCTGGTGGCGAATGGCCTTAGACAATGGGACTCGGGGCTTGATAGTATGAATCAGGCAATGAGAAGAATAAAGGTGGAGTCGTCAATGGCCCTTCCTTATTTGAAAAAATTGCCCCCGGACAGTTATGACGTTGTCTATTTTGATCCCATGTTTGAAGAAAAAATCCTTGAGTCAGAGGGGATTAAAGCACTGAGGAACTTTGCTGTTTATGAGGACCTGTCAGAGGAAGTTATTTTTCATGCAAAAAGAGCAGCCAGACAGAGAGTGGTTCTGAAGGATCACTTTAGAAGTTCAAGGTTTGACCGATATGGCTTCAAAGTAATTGAAAGAAAGTCATCGAAATTTCATTTTGGGGTAATTGAAAAATAAGAAAAAGTGCCTGAATACCAGGCACCTTCTTATTTAATCTGCGATGGCCAGATAAACAAAGTAAGCCATCAGCAAAAGGCTTGCAATAACAAAGAATACAGACCAATCCATTTGAATTTCCCCCTTTTTATTCTCCTCGGCTTGAAGAACACGATTTGTTCTTATTATTCCCCGCTTTGCTGCTTTATAATCCGGCAAATATATTTTTTACTATATATCTATTGTTCTTTTTAAGGATACATGAAATCAATTTAAATTTGGTTTGAAAAGAAGTATAATAGAAAAATAGAATTGAGATACATAGCGAGGAAGGATACTATGGAATTTCCTATTTCAAAAAGAATGGCTTCTTTTCCGGAAAGTGTGTTTGCTGAATTGTCCCAAATTAAGAATTCGAAACTTTCAGACGGAATTCCGGTGATTGATTTGAGCATTGGCAGCCCGGATTTGCCCCCTCCCGCTTTTGTTATGGAGGAGTTAGCAGGAGGAACCCGGGAACCAGAATTATATGGGTACTCGTTAACAGGTACAAATGAATTTCATTCTGCAGTCTGCAGCTATTATAAACGAAATTTTGAAGTAGATCTTGAAACTTCAGAGGTGCTGCTTTTAACGGGTTCCCAGGACGGTCTGGTTCATTTGCCGATGGTTCTGTGTGACGCTGGAGAGTATATCCTTGTCCCGGACCCTGGATATACTGCTTATGCTGCAGGTGCAGCATTGGCCGGGGCACAGATGTACGGCATGCCCTTAAAAAAGGACAGTAGCTTCCTGCCGGATTTTGATGAAATCCCTGATGAAATACTCGCAAACACGAAATTAATGATTCTGAATTTCCCCGGCAATCCTGTTCCTGCAATGGCGACAGAAGAGTTTTTTCTTCAGGTGATCCAACTAGCAAAGAAGTACGGCTTTGCTGTATTGCATGATTTTGCTTATTCAGAACTTTATTATGAGAAGAAACCTCTAAGTTTTTTGTCTGTTACAGGGGCAATGGATGTAGGGATTGAAATGAATTCACTATCAAAAAGCTTTAATATGGCAGGATGCAGGGTGGCATATGCTGCCGGTAATCAGCAGCTTATTGCGTTGCTGGCCAATTTCAAATCCAATTTGGATTATGGGGTATTCTTGCCGGTGCAGTCAGCTGCAGTGAAAGCATTGAATGATCAGTCCTCTTTTTTGCAGGATTTGAGAGAAACATATAGAAAAAGAAGAGATGTATTATTAAAAGAGCTGAAAAATATCGGGTGGGATATCAGCAAGCCGGAGGGGTCAATGTTCTTGTGGGCAGAGGTTCCAAATGGATACAGCTCCTCCCGGGATTTTGCGGTTGATTTGATTAACCGCGCCGGCGTAGTCGTAACCCCTGGAAGTGCCTTTGGCCAATGGGGTGAGGGATATGTCCGGATTGCACTTGTTCAGCCCGAAGATGTATTAAAGCAAGCTGCCGCAAATATTGAAAAAAGCGGCATATTTAAGAAAATCCTTGCTTAGCAGAAAGGAAGGCGAAAAAACATGCCGAATTGGCTGAGAAAATCCTTTGTTGTACTTGTTACCATTTTAACATTTGGCCTCGTCACACCTTCTCAGGCTTTTCTATATGAAAATACCAGCCAGTTAAAAGCTTCTAGAGCTTCTGATGTGGAAAACTCGGAAAACAGTGCAGAACTTGCTGAAGAGGAAGATACTAATTTTGATAAGGATGACTTTATCAGGCAAATGCTTATAGAAGCTGAGGCACAATCATATGAAAAGTTTGGTGCAAAGATAGGCCCTGTTATTGAAGATGAGTTTAACGAGGTGATACTTCCAAATATTGAGAAAGCCATCCAGGAGGTGGCGGTGCAATTTCCCGAAGAAAGTCTTGCTCACTTAAAGGTTACAGAAACTCCAGGGGGCGGTTTGTCGGAAAAAATCTTCCATATCACCAATAGCAAGGCGAATGAAGATGTCATTCGCTTCCATGTAAGAAGGGACCATCCTCCACAGCAGGGATACTGGTTTAATTTTCACTATCACACACACCATGATAATTTTCAGACACACCATGAACTTGGATCAATTTATTGGAATAAAAACACTCCGCCGAAATGGATGACTTAAATATTGAAATAAATCCTGGAATATGAAAAAATATTTTTATGGATTATGAAACTTTTCATGATTTATAGCGTAAATACATTTATTCTACATAATGGAGGTTTGAGTTGAAATGGCAGTAAGTTTATCAAAAGGACAAAAAGTTGACTTAACAAAAACAAACCCAGGTATGACTAAGGTAATAGTCGGACTTGGATGGGACACAAATAAATACGATGGCGGAAATGACTTCGATTTGGATTCTTCCGTATTCCTGCTTGGAGACACTGGGAAGGTAACTTCTGAAAGCGACTTTGTTTTCTACAACAATACTACAGGTGCTAATGGTTCTGTTGTACATACTGGAGATAACCGTACAGGTGAAGGGGATGGCGATGACGAGCAGGTGAAAATTGACCTGGCTAATGTGCCTGCAAACATACAGCGTATTACGTTCACTATCACGATTCATGACGGAGAAGCACGCAATCAGAACTTTGGACAGGTATCAAATTCCTATGTGAGGATCCTGAATGAAGATACAGGCGAAGAGTTGATCCGCTATGACTTAGGTGAAGATTTCTCTATTGAAACTGCCCTGGTAGTTGGAGAACTTTACAGACATAACGGAGAATGGAAATTCAGTGCGATTGGAAGCGGATATCAGGGCGGATTGGCTGCACTGGCAAAAGATTTTGGTTTACAGGTTGGATAAATAAGAGGTATATTTGCTTAATAAGGCTCGGCAATGCCGGGTCTTTTATGTGAATGAAATAGTCATCATCCGGGGGGAATAAATTAGAATGGAAATCTTAGAATCTATAATGCATACATATTCCCAGTTTTTTAACTGGGAAATGTGGGTTGAGGCTTTATCAAAGCCGGAAAGCTGGGCACTGATAGGGACACTTGTCATTTTAGAAGGCTTATTGTCTGCTGATAATGCACTCGTACTTGCTGTGATGGTAAAACATCTGCCGGAAAAACAGCGTAAGAAAGCACTTTTTTATGGTTTGTTAGGTGCTTATTTCTTCAGATTTATTGCCATTGGAATCGGTGTATTCTTAATTGAGTTCTGGTATATTAAGGTGTTGGGTGCAGCCTATTTAGCCTGGCTTGCAATCAAGTATTTTATTGATAAGCGAAAAGCCGAGCAAGACGGTGATGAAGAGGCAATTGAAGGGATTAATCAGAAAGGCTTATTAATTCGCCTTTTCGGTACTTTCTGGGGTACAGTCATTGCAGTTGAATTAATGGATATTGCTTTTTCAATAGACAGCATATTGGCTGCGCTTGGAGTGAGTCAGGAAATCTGGGTGCTGTTAATAGGAGGCATGCTTGGAATTATCATGATGCGTGGTGTAGCAGGAGTATTCTTAAAACTGATTGACAGGGTACCCGAACTGGAAACCAGCTCATATATTCTGATCCTTCTTATTTCTGCTAAGATGATTGCCAGTGCGGCTGGAATTCATATTGACCATATTTATTTCTTTATTGTATTGGTTATCGTGTTTGCTATTACATTTATTGTTCATGCAAGGAATGCAAAAAAGGAAGCTGCAGATCAGGGCTGAACTTAATATCTTAATTGCTCTACGATTAAAAGGGAACAGACACATGTCCGCTCCCTTTTATTTTTATCTTTTTTGGGTGGAAAAGGAAGAAAGTAGTATTTAAGTGAAGGAATGGAGCTGCAAAAATGAGACTATTTTCCGATCTTCCGGATGAAAAAATAAATCAGGTGTTTTACAAAAAGCCGGGCCATTTTAACAAGAGGTCAGGCAGGGATCTTTTAGCATATGCACTTGGAGCAACGTTATATATGCCGGCAACAAGGCCTAATATTCATCAGGATCTGCTCTCCAAAAAGCATGCAGGCCTTACATCCATGGTCATATGCCTTGAAGATGCAATTGGTGATGATGAAGTGGAAAAGGCAGAAGACCTGCTGTCTTTGGAATTGGAAAATTTGAGCTCGGACCTTGCGAAGGGGCTTTGTGAAGAAGAAGATCTCCCTTTGATCTTCGTGCGAATCAGAAGCTATGATCAGCTTATTAGACTCAAAAGCAGAATTCCCAATGGCATGCATCTTCTTACTGGCTTTGTCCTGCCAAAGTTCTATCCGGCTGAAGGAAGCAGAATTTTAACTGAAATTGAAAAGCTTAATTCTTATGGTTATTGTTTATATGCCATGCCGATTCTGGAAACGAAAGAAATCATTCAAAAAGAAACAAGGCTTGATGAATTAATCGGCATTAAGAAGGTTTTGGACCAATATTCTGAACTGATTTTGAATGTGCGGATTGGTGCCACTGATTTTAGCGGGCTATATGGAATACGCAGAAACTCAGATACTACTGTATATGATATTGCTGTAATAAGAGATTGTATCTCAGATATCATTAATATTTTTCTGCGTGGGGACCAGCCATATGTCATCTCAGGCCCGGTATGGGAATATTTCTCCTCAAAGGAGCGTCTTCTGAAGCCTCAAATAAGGCAGACGCCCTTCAGGGAACGTCTTGGGCAGGATGGGCTCAAAATGAGGACGGACTTAATTGATCGGCATATGGACGGATTAATAAGAGAAATCTCTATGGATATTTCAAATGGCTTAACTGGAAAAACCATTATCCATCCAACCCATATCAGGCCTGTACAGGCATTGAATACTGTAACCCTTGAAGAGTATTTGGATGCACAGAGCATCGCCGGTCAGGCCGGCGGAAAAATAGGGGTTATGAAAAGTGATTACCAAAACAAAATGAATGAAATTAAACCCCATTTATATTGGGCTAAAAAAATATTATTAAAATCAGAAGTATACGGGGTGCTGCAGGATGAGATCACATACATTGACCTTCTCAAAAACGAAACATTCAATTCAGATACTCAACTCGTTAACCGTTGATATTCAGATAACCGATAACCATTATGAGCTTGCGCCTGAAGATTTGTTTGTCATGGCCGCAAGAATAAATAAAAAAAGATCCTTTTTATTTGTCAGCAAAGTACTCGGGAAACATATTCCGATTAATCCCCAAATCGGACTCCTGACAGGGGAACTGCTTGCCAGCCGTTATATGGAAAAGGTAAAGAAGGTGGAGACAGGAAAGACCGCTGAGATTCTATCTGCTTTTAAAAACGGTCCAGGCATCAAAAACAGCAGCCCTTTTATTCATGAAGACCATAACCCTGTCATTATCGGTTTTGCCGAAACAGCAACGGCACTTGGACATGCTTTCTTTCAATCATTCAAACGTGCCGATTACTTTCACACAACAAGAGAACAGCTGATTAATAAGAATTCTGTCATAACATTTGAAGAAGAACATTCCCATGCTACTTCCCACAGATGCTACACAAATGAAAGCCTTTTGGATAATAAGAGAGAGATCATTCTTGTTGATGATGAAATGACAACAGGAAAAACAGCTATTAATATCATCCGATCCATTCATGAACGCTTTCCCAGAAAGATTTATACAGTCGTCTCTATTCTGGATTGGCGTTCCCTAAAAAAACAGATTCTGTTTGATGATCTTGAAAAAGAATTGGGCATTATTATTCACAGTGTGTCTCTTCTAAAAGGGGAGATCGACGTTAAGGGTTCCCCTGAAGTGCATGAAAGTCAGTCATCGGATGAACTGAAAGGAAATGATGGGCTAATTTCCTATATTCATATAAATAATGAATTCCCTGAACTATTAAGCCCGATGAATGAGCCTTCTGCTGCTCTAAGCGGTGAAATCAGAACTATTCCTTATTTAAAAGATTCTGGCCGTTTCGGGCTGGATGCAAAACGCCAAGCCAGATTAAGTGTGTCATTAGCTGAGATCGGCCAATACCTATCAGGTAAACGGGATGGCAGGAATACGCTATGTCTTGGAACAGGGGAGTTTATGTATATCCCTATGAAACTTGCCTCGTTAATGGGGGAAGGCGTAAAATTCCACTCAACAACACGCAGTCCCATATTTGTAAGTAATGATAATGAATATGGAGCCAAATACGGCATTTCCTTTCAAAACCCTGAAGACCCTGAAATGGCACAATTTGTTTATAACATTCCAGAGGACTATTATGAAGAACTATTCCTGTTTTTCGAAAGAGAGCCGGAAAAAGATTCACTTATGCCTTTTATCAATCAATTAAAGAAATATATAAAGAATATAAAAATAGTTTGCTTTAATGGGGGTGAAAGAAATGAATATAATTGAGGAAAAATTTGGTTCATATAGTAAAGATGACGTTGTATTTTTACTGAAGGATTTAAGCGGATATTCACTTGAAGGATCCATTGAGCAAAGGGAAAAAAACATTCAGTCCGGTCAGCATTATAGTGAAACACTTCCTATTGAATACCAGCCTCCTGAAAATTACCTTTCCCTGTTTTGGGAAACACTTGATGAATACAAACGAAAAACAGCATTGTCCACAGGAGTGGTTTCTGAACAAATTTGGAAGCAAAAAGGAGAAAATGCGGTTTTAGTTTCCCTGGCCAGAGCAGGGACGCCTGTCGGTATTCTAATAAAACGGTATCTTTATGAAGTATACGGAGTAAGATTGCCGCATTACAGCATTTCCATTATCAGGGACCGGGGAATTGACGAAAATGCGATAAAGCATATCTTAAATTCACATCCTGGCTGCAATATTCAGTTTGTGGATGGATGGACAGGCAAAGGGGCTATTTCCTTTGAATTAACCAAGGCCTGCAGACAATTCCATGAACTTTATGGTGTTCTTCTCGATGACACTTTGGCCGTTCTTGCGGATCCAGGCTTTTGCACAACACTTTATGGAACAAGGGAAGACTTTCTGATTCCAAGTGCCTGCCTCAATTCTACTGTTTCAGGATTGGTCAGCAGAACAGTATTAAATGAATCTTTAATTGGTCCGGAAGATTTCCATGGCGCAAAATATTATAGTGAGCTTGAGGAAGCAGATGTTTCTAACCATTATCTCTCAGCGATTACAGAGGAGTTCTCGGCTGTTAAACAGGAAGCAGCTGAACTTGCGGCCACTATCGTGAGAAGCCCGGGAGAAGCAAGTTTTAAAGGAATGAAAGAAGTTCAGAGAATACAAGAGGAATTTAAAATTGAATCCATTAACTTTGTAAAGCCGGGAGTCGGAGAAACCACCAGAGTTCTTTTGAGAAGACTTCCGTGGAAAATCCTGATGAAAGACCCGGAAAGCCCATATGTTCGCCATATTGTTATGCTGGCCAAGGAGCGGAATGTCGAGATTATTCATTATCCTGAAATGAGCTACACATGCTGTGGATTAATTAAAAAGACGGGAGAAGAATAATGAGGATGTTTGCTTCAGATCTGGACAGGACTTTAATCTACTCAAATAAAGCACTAGCTGATTTTGGACAGGCAGAAGAAGAAAATTTAATAGGTGTTGAGCGTAAAGATGGCAGGGAAGTAGCCTTTATGACTTATGAGGCTCTCATGATGCTGAAAGAGGTTTCCGCTCACATTCTTTTTGTGCCTGTTACAACGAGAACATACCAACAATATAAGCGTATTTTCCTTTTTCAGGATGACTTTAACATTCCGTACACTGTCACATCGAATGGAGCAAATATCCATTATAATGGAAAACCTCTTGAGGAGTGGTCAGGCATAGTCCGAAAGCGTCTAAAGGCTGAGTGTGCAGTGCTTGAGGAAATGATGGACAGGTCTCAATGCCTGGAACTGAACGGAAAAATAAAAACGGCTGAAAATCTTTTCTTTTATTATATTCTGGATGAACAAATAACCGCAGCAGCCCAAGAGGAAATAGTAAGACTGACTGAGTCTTATGGGTGGAGGATATCCCTTCAGGGGAGAAAACTGTATTTTATGCCAAATCCCATCTGTAAAGGCGAGGCGGTAAAATTTATTAAGAATCGGGAAGGAATTAATATTGTTTTTGGAGCAGGTGATTCAGTTCTGGACCATGATTTTTTAAAGTTCTGTGATTTCCCATACGTCCCAAACCATGGTGAGCTGGCAGCTAATCCAGCCCTCTCACATCCTTACTTGATTTCTAATAATTTAGGGGCAGCAGCCGGGGAAGAAATTCTAAATGATATTTTAAATAATATTAAAGAAAGAGTTTAGTCCGGCTGGTCCCTCAGCCATTTTTTTAAAACGATAAATAAACAGATGCAAAAAGTATAGCATCCTGTAAAGACTAAGCTGCTGATGGCAATAGACTGGTAATTGGCAAAAGTGAAAATGGCAAGGATTAATGACAATAAAAAAATGTCCATAAAAACAAAAGAACTTGAACATAACATATTCCTGATTATATCCAGATCATGATCGATCCCCTGATATCTCACTCTTCGAAATAGCAGCCTCATACTGATTCACCTTCCTTCACAGAGTACTCCAATTTATGCGGGGACAGGAATAATGGTGATTGAGGTTATTCAGCTATTAAAAATACTGCTGAACTGAAACTTTCTTACTGTTAAATCGTAAAGAAATTAAACCATTTTAGAAAAAGGCTGTATTCCTATGATATGATGGTAATAAGTTTACATATTATTTCCCGGTCCCATTATCCGGGAACTGAAACGCCATTTTTGAATGAAATGATAAGAATGCATCTTTCGCTCATAGAGGGAAGGGATATAAATTGAACTTGTCGTACAGTCAAATCAAAACTCACATCTTAAAGGTTACATATGAGAATTGGACCTCACACTTAACCAAGCCCAATCACGAGCGTGAAACTTACAGAGAGGAACAGCAAACTTTGCATATAGGCCAGATTGTTGCCAGGTTTCTTGGGGTTCCGCTCGATGAAGATGAATATTATAATCATCTTTTCGATCTTATTTACACAGAGAATGCAGGGCTTCACCTTTTGAGTGAAGAACATCTGGATAAGACCATTAATAATCAGCAGTTCCAGGCGATACAAAAAGTCCTGAACATAAACCGTGAACAGGATTTATCCATAAATCGCTTTGCTGCTTTCCTTGATGGGGAACAGCTGCTGCTTAAATCATCCTCACCTTCTATGCACAGGAAGATAAGAGAAGCGATGATCAGTATGCTGAAACTTTTTTCTGAACATGAACCAGCCGGATTAAAAAACCAGGATATCCGAAGAGTGCTTGTAGATGTGATTAAGTGGTCCACTAACCATTTGGGGACAGAACTTAAAGATATTGACCCTAAAATGGCCATGCCAAAAATCCTATGGTACGGCAATGGGACAAAGAGTCATTATTATTTTTTGTACTACTTAATTCAAATCGGGTGCGATATTCTTTATTTTTCTCCTTCAGGGGAAGATCTTCCGGTAAAAATGGATCCGGTGGTTCAGGAGTCTTTTGTTCATCATTACCCTGAAAAGAAAAAGCCAGAGCCCTTTCCCAAAGAAAAGAGAAGAAGGAGTGCTACAGTTGCCTATAGGGCCTCCAGGGAAATCGAAACGATACTTAACCATGAGGGTTCAGGACTATATAAACCCTGGCAGCTGCGGGATTATACACCTTCCTCTGTAACTCTGAAAACCACTTATGATGAGCTCTTTATTTTAATCAAAGAGAAAGCCATGATCCGCCCTAACTTCGAAGTGAAAGAAGGAAGGGTCATGATACCTTCCTTATTTTCAAAGGTCCTGGGTGTAAGCAGGAACCGCAAGGAATACTGGGATCGAATTCAAACAATCAGTCAGTATGATGAAAGTTTGCTGATAAGGAGATTTCCTTTTACAAATAGCGTCAACAATGATTTTCGGTTCCATTATCGCAATGCTCTTGACAGGGAAGGGAAACTTGACCCTGAAAAAATCATTGCTGGACATTATTGGAGGTATCAGCAGCTTCCTGGCGGCCTGCAAAATGGAATTGCAATGGCCATTAGGAATATGTGTGAACATCCGCGTTTAAAGCCGCTTTCCAGCGAATCGGAAGAAGAATTGAAGATTTATCTATTTAGCCAAAGCCTGCAGATCCCGCCGAGTATTCTAAAATTAATGCAGCAATTTGATTACTCTCAGGAAGTCCCTAAGATTATCCTTTATAACAACGAGCTGAACGGGACGATGGTAAGATCGGATGCCGCACTTCTTTTGCTGCTTAATCAGTTTGGACTGGATATTGTATTGTATAATCCTCCGGGCCATAACGACATTGAAAACTTCATTGAGGAAGATTTATATGATGTCCATTGGCTTGAGGATGTTGTTTTTGAACAGGAATTTAAGGAGCCTTCCTTTCTAAAGAAGGTTCTCTTTCAAGGCTTATTAAAAAATTTAAAGGGTGATTGAAAATGAATCCGACTAAAGCAACAGACTTGAATTTAACAACACAGGTGCAGGATGACAAATTAACCGAGAATAAGGTATCAGAAATTAAGCTTGCTTTAAGGCAGGAGCCTGAGGTGCAAAATTTGGCCAGGTCCATAGATGAGAAGGACCAAATTCAAATACTTGAATTCGGTAAAGAGCCTGCTGTCCAGATATCCCGCTTTTCAGATCAGATACTGGGCAACATGAGAACAACGAAGGTTGAAGATTCAGGTGAACTTTTAAAGCAGCTCGGCAGAATTATGGACAAATTTGACAAGAAGGATTTCGAGCAAGGATCAAAAGGAATCTTTGGCAAGCTTTTCAAGCGCGGAGAAAAGATGATTGAAAAGCTCTTCGGAAAATATCAGACAATGGGCGCGGAAATTGATAAAGTTTATGTTGAAATATCCAAATACCAAAGTGAAATGGTTGACTCCACAACCATGCTTGAACAAATGTATGAGCAAAATTATCAGTACTATCTGACTCTCGAAAAATATGCTGTGGCAGGACAGCTGAAAGCCGACGATTTAAAAGCCAATCAGCTTCCGCAGCTGGAAGCACGGGCGGCTCAGGGGGATCAAATGGCTTCGATGCAGCTGGATACATTAAGAAATGCCATCGAATTGCTGGAGCAAAGAGTCTATGATCTTGAAATGGCTAAAATGGTTGCTCTTCAGACTGCACCGCAAATCCGGCTGCTTCAGCGAGGCAATACCAAGCTTATCGGGAAGATTAATTCTGCATTCGTAACCACTATTCCAATCTTTAAGAATGGCCTGATTCAGGCAGTGGCAGCTAAGAGACAAAAGCTTGTTGCAGATTCAATGAGCGAGCTGGACAGACGGACAAATGAAATGCTTGTGCGCAATGCCCAGAATATTTCTAATCAAAGTGCGGATATCGCAAGATTGGCAGGCGGCCCGAGCATTAAGATTGAAACCATTGAGGAATCCTGGAATATCATCATGAAAGGTATGCAGGAGACAAAATCAATAGAAGAAGAAAACAAGCGTTTACGTGAAGAAGGAACCAGGAGACTGGAACAGCTGCAGGACAACTTTAAAAAAATGAAGCAGCAGGGTTAGGCAGCTGCTCATTTTAAATAAAATATAAATTATTGATGAGGTGGAATTGATATGGCAATAAATCTTCAAAAAGGCCAGCGTGTTGACTTAACTAAAGGAAATCCGGGATTATCTAAAATTATGGTAGGATTAGGCTGGGATCCAGTGCAAAAAAGTGGAGGCGGCGGTCTCCTGGGCTCTTTATTCGGAGGCGGCGGCGGTGCGAATATCGACTGCGATGCTTCTGTTATCATGCTTGGTGAAAATGGAAAGCTTAAGAGCAATAAGGATGTTATTTATTTCGGCAACCTAAAAAGCAGTGATGGAAGTGTCCAGCATACCGGGGACAATCTGACGGGTGCAGGAGATGGAGACGACGAACAAGTGCTGATTGATTTAAGCAGAGTGCCTGCTAACATTCACAAAATGGTCTTCGTTGTCAACATCTATGACAGCGTCAAGAGAAAGCAGCATTTTGGGATGATTCAAAATGCCTTCATCCGTGTTGTCAACTCAGGCAGCAAACAAGAGCTGATTCACTATAACCTGACTGATGATTACAGCGGAAAAACTAGTTTAATTGTTGGTGAGATTTATCGCCATGGAAGCGATTGGAAGTTTGCTGCAGTTGGCACTGGAACGGCTTCTCCAGGCCTGTCAGATGTTGTGCGTTCATACTCTTAATAAAGCTGACCATTGGCTGGGGCCCGAATTTACTCGGGCCCTTTTTGAATTTTCATTTTATTTTCCCATCATTTGTTTCCTTCAATTCTTTCATTCGTATGTTATAATTTTAGTAGATTAACAGAACGGTAAAAAATTTTTTTCTCCATTCAGGCAGTTCCGCAGCTTAGACACTTCAAAGAGCTCTGTTGCCCGTAAATTATACATCTTAGATTAACAGAAGGGGCTTTTATAATGCGCAAAATGGCACTGACATTTACAATCATGATGGTTTCCCTTGCACTGCTGGGGAACTCTCAGGCTGCCATGGGCGGGATCAAACTAAAGGATTATCCGCACTCCTCCGAGCTTAAAGAGTTTCTCAGTTTAAAATCTCCACGACAGCTTGGCGACATTTTTATACTGCCGCTTGAACCTTTTGATGAGGGAGAGGCTGCTGAAATGATTTCCCGGGTGGATAATTTGCCCGCCTCCCTTCTGTCCAAAATAGAGGATGAAGATATCAGGGTGAAACTATTCGTAGGAAAGCTTACTGATAATCCTACAGCCCAGCACCTTGAAGGGGTAATTCCCCGCGGCTATACAGGGGGAACCACCTGGGATGATGTACCGGGGATTGGCGGGTCAAAAACAGTCCTTGTTAAAATAGGATACAGTGATAAGGGGAAAGGCCATGGCTCCGTTAATCTGGAACTTCATGAACTTGCCCATTCTGTTGATCGCCATGTGTACAATGGCATCCGTTTTAATCAGAAGTTTCTCTCTGTCTGGAAAGCTGAGAAAGCTAAATTGTTTCCGGGTAAAAATTATTTTCTTTCCTTCCCTGAAGAATATTTCGCTGAAGCTTTTGCCATGTATTTTGCAGGAGGGGAATCAAGGAAATTATTAAGTGTGAATGCTCCTAAAACCTATGAGTTTATAAACAAATTAAACTAAGTTTACCCCTGTTGAAAAAAACAGGGGTTTCTTAAAGTTTTATCCCATGTGAAACTTCCGGAAATTCGTGTACAATATCATTAAGTATTTAAAAAAGGTTGGGTTGAAATGAAACAATATTTGGATCTATGCAGGCATGTTTTGGAGAATGGTACAAAGAAAGAAGACCGCACGGGTACAGGAACAATAAGTACATTTGGCTACCAGATGCGCTTTAACCTTCAGGAAGGCTTCCCATTGGTAACAACAAAGAAATTGCATTTGAAATCCATTATTCATGAGCTGTTATGGTTTTTAAACGGTGATACAAATGTAAAATACCTTCGGGAGAATGGTGTGCGAATCTGGAATGAATGGGCTGACGAGGAAGGCAATCTTGGGCCGGTTTATGGTCATCAATGGAGATCATGGACAGGTGCTGATGGGAATACAGTTGATCAGATTAGCAGCCTGATTGAACAGATTAAAACAAATCCCGATTCACGCAGGCTGATTGTTAATGCCTGGAACGTTGGGGAGATAGAAAAGATGGCTTTGCCGCCTTGCCACTGCATGTTCCAGTTTTATGCAGCAGATGGAAAGCTTTCCTGCCAGCTTTATCAGAGATCTGCGGATGTTTTTCTCGGGGTTCCGTTTAATATTGCATCCTATGCTTTACTGACTATGATGGTTGCACAGGTGTGCGATCTGGAGCCTGGTGAATTCGTACATACTTTCGGAGATGTGCATATCTACCAGAATCATATTGACCAGGTAAACCTCCAGCTGAGCCGTGATCCCCGACCGCTTCCAAAAATGATTATTAATCCGGATGTGAAGGATATTTTCAGCTTTAAGTTCGATGATTTCCAGCTGGAAGACTATAATCCCCACCCTCATATTAAAGGAGTTGTCAGTGTATGATTTCTTTAATGTGGGCAATGGATGAGAATCGTGTGATCGGCAAGGACAATAAACTTCCCTGGCATCTGCCTGAGGATTTAAAGTTCTTTAAAAGAACTACGATGGGGCATCCGATTGCCATGGGACGAAAAACCTGGGATTCAATCGGAAGACCTCTGCCGGGGAGAGAGAATATTGTTATAACCCGCAATGAATCCTTTTCCTGTGAAGGGTGCACAGTTGTTAATTCGGTTGAAGAGCTTCTGAAGTACAGCGGTGTAAAGGAAGATGAAATCTTCGTCATTGGCGGTGCCGAGATTTTTAAAGCCATTCTTCCTGCAGCAGATCGTCTCTATTTGACTATGATTTATGATCAATTTGCAGGAGACACATACTTTCCGGAATTAGATATGTCAGAATGGGATCTCCTTTCAAGGGAGAAGGGCACCAGGGATGAAAAAAATCCATATGATTTTGAATTCCTCATTTATAAAAGAAAATAATCTAAAAAAGGCAGCTCGCTCCAGTGGGCTGCTTTTTTAGTAGAAACTGTGAACATATAGTGAAAAAAAACTGATTATTATATAATGTAAACCATCCCAAGACCTGGAGGTCATTATGCTTCGATTAATAATCTTTTTTCTGTATATGGGCGGATATTTGGTTTATAGCCTGCCTGCACTAACCCGCATGAGGAAAATGAATCCTGCGCTCCCTGTTGAGGAACGCGACCGCATTATCCATAATGTGCCTCAGAAGTGGGCCAGAGCAATAATGAAAATCTCAGGCTCTCAATTGAAAATTAAGGGGCAGGAATTGATTCCCGAAGGACCTGTTGTCATTGTTTGCAACCATGAAGGAGATTTTGATATTCCAGTCCTTCTTGCATCCATTGATAAACCTTTTGGTTTTATTTCAAAAGTTGAAGTTAAGAAAGCACCCATCATCTCTTCATGGATGGAAGTCATGAACTGTGTTTTTATTGATCGCAGCAATCGCAGCAAGGCTATCAATTCTTTAAAGGATGCTGCATTACTTTTAAGGCAGGGGCACTCTCTCCTGATTTTCCCGGAAGGAACCAGAAGCAAGGGCGGGCAGGTAGCGCCTTTTAAAGTGGGAGGATTCCGGCTTGCACAGGATGCGGGTGTTCCGATTGTGCCAATTTCTATTAAAGGAACAGCCGATGTCTTTGAAAAGAATGGGAGACTTATAAAGCCTGCTAAAATAGAAATCCGGGTGTGTAAGCCAGTGAACTCTAAGATTGTTAAAGATTTGGATGCAAAGTTTCTTGCCCGGGAAGTGAGAGAAATAATCTGCAGCAGCCTTAAAGGCAAGAAGATCGCATCATAAAAAGAAGGCCCCTTTCAGTCAGGGGCCTTTTTTTAGCGGTTAATTAATTTAGAAATTGGGATTCACTAAATAATCTGTCAGCTTCTGAATCATTCCATGGTATTCTTTGGGATCGCAAAACTCTTCTGCTGTAAAGTTGGTTTTCACCCACTGTATTAATTCATCAGCACTGTTGAAGTACTCCCCGCTCGTGTCGCTTTTCCGAATCATATACCGGCCGTTATCTTCATCCAATGTTACTTCCACAGGCAAAGCACTATCCAGACTGCATAAAGAAAACTCCATTCCCGCACCCCTTTGAGATATAAATTAACTTTTGCTTATTATATGTCAGCTTCAGCGATTTCTACCCTTAAAATAATTCGAAAAATGTAAATTTTAAAAAAACCCGATTGAAAACATGATTTGTCATGGTATAATGTACAAATTAATAACTTGTAAAGAAGAGGGTGGCAAAATGGAACAGAAGGTAATGACAAAAAAATGGGTGCAGTTGGAAGATATTTTGATTGCATACCAGCAGCTAAAGGATATTGTTGCCCATACACCTTTACAGAAAAATGAACGTCTATCAGAAAAGTATGGGTGCAATGTTTATCTAAAAAGAGAAGATCTTCAGCATGTCCGCTCATTTAAGTTAAGAGGTGCCTACTATAAAGTTAAGTCTTTAACTGCAGTGGAACTGGAAAATGGTGTTGTCTGTGCAAGTGCGGGGAACCATGCACAGGGAGTCGCCTATGCTTGCAGGCATCTTGGAGTCCAGGGGAAAATTTTTATGCCGGCAACCACACCGAGGCAAAAAGTAAGTCAAGTGGAGCTGTTTGGAAGGGATTCAGTGGAAATCATTCTCGTAGGAGATACTTTTGATGACTCCTATTACGAAGCTCTTAAATGTGCAGAGGCGGAAAGCAGGGCATTTATTCACCCGTTTGATGATGAAATGGTGATTGCAGGACAGGGGACGGTAGCGGTGGAAATCCTTAACGACTGTGAGGAGCCTGCAGATTTTGTTTTTGCGAGTATTGGCGGAGGCGGATTAATGGCAGGACTGAGCACTTACATAAAAAGTATTTCACCGGAAACGCAGATGATTGGAGTAGAACCGGCAGGAGCACCGTCGATGAGTGAATCAATCAGGGTTCAAACAGTAGCACCTCTCGATGAAATTGATAAGTTTGTAGATGGAGCGGCAGTAAAATGTGTCGGTGAAAAAACCTATGAGATCTGCAATGAGCTGGTTGATGATATTTTTATGGTTCCTGAAGGGAAAGTGTGTACGACGATCCTTGAATTATATAATGAGCATGCGATTGTGGCTGAGCCTGCCGGTGCGCTGCCAATAGCCGCACTTGATATGTGCAGGGAGCAGATTAAAGGGAAAAATGTCGTATGTGTGATCAGCGGAGGCAATAATGATATTGGACGAATGCAGGAGATTAAAGAGAGGTCCTTGCTTTACGAAGGCCTGCTTTACCACTTTATTGTGAATTTTCCTCAGCGTGCGGGAGCATTAAGAGAGTTTCTTGACGAGGTTCTTGGCCCAACAGATGATATTACACGGTTTGAGTACACGAAGAAAAATAATAAAGAAAATGGTCCAGCCCTTGTTGGAATTGAGTTAAAGAATAAAGAGGATTATAGTGACCTCATTATGAGAATGAATAAAAAGGGATTCTCATACAAAGAGATAAACAAAGACAGTAACCTTTTTCATCTGCTGGTATAAGTACCCCGATGACTTTGCAGATTCATTTTTATTTACTATGATTTGTGACTGATATATGAATTTTTATGATATCTGTGACATTTCCTTTGAAAAGTACTATAATCGTATTAGATTCAGAAGGGAAGTACTTTAAAGGAGATGTGAATATGCTTTCAAATATTGGTGTTCCGGGATTAATTTTAATCCTTGTTTTGGCGTTAATCATATTCGGACCAAAAAGCTGCCGGAAATTGGCCGTGCTTTTGGTGAAACACTTAGAGAATTCAAAAAATCCACACGTGACCTAACGAGTGACGTAATGGAAGAACTTGAACAGGATTCTAAGAAAAAAACGGTTAAATAAGGTGTAAGGATATACTTCTTGCGCCTTTTTGTTTTGGATTAAGATACAGCAGGCTGGTCCAAAGCCTGGCTTTTTATAAAATTAGCAGGAGAATTGTATGGAAGAAAAAGAGTTAAATTTAGTCGAACATCTGGATGAATTAAGAAAAAGACTCATTATAACGGCATCAGCATTTATCCTGTTTTTTATTGCAGGTTTTGTTTTTGTGGAGGATATTTATAAATGGCTGGTAAGAGACCTGGATGTCAAATTGATTGTCCTGGGCCCAAGTGATATTATCTGGGTTTACTTTATGCTTGCTACGGTTATTGCAGTTGCAGGGACAATTCCCGTTCTGGCTTTGCAGACTTGGCTGTTTGTCAAGCCTGCTCTGACAGCAGCTGAGCGGAAGATTTCTCTTTCTTATGTGCCGGCACTTTTTATTTTGTTCATTATTGGCCTTTGCTTCGGCTATTTTGTCATTTTCCCCACCGTATTAAGTTTTCTTGTTGAATTGGGTGGAGAAATGTTTGAGGCTAATTTCACTGCGGATAAATATTTCCGCTTTGTGCTTAATATGACTTTGCCTTTTGGAGTTTTGTTTGAACTCCCTGTAGTCATTATGTTCCTGACTTCACTAGGAATCATTAATCCTTATGTGCTAACAAAGATCAGGAAGTATGCTTATTTTGTCCTTGTCGTGATTTCGGTTGTTATATCACCTCCTGACTTCATGTCTGATATTCTTGTCACTATTCCGTTGCTTCTGCTTTATGAAATAAGCATCAACTTATCAAAAATTGTCTACAAAAGAAAGCTTAAAAAGGCAGAGAATTCAGATGAGGCTTCTTCATAAAAAAATTATTCAGATAGCATAATCAGACACATTTCGTGCCGTATTTGGGGTATAATATAAACAAACGGGTGAAAAAGAGGATTGATATTTTGCTATTTAAAAGCCTAGAGTTCAAAAATGCTGTTGGACAGAAGGTAAAAATTATTGAAATTCCTGTATTGGCAAAAGATAACCCTTATTATTTTATGATCCAAGTCCGTTTGAAAACTTTTATTGCGGCCACTAACGCCAATGAAAAAACACTTAAGAACCATTCTTTTAGAGAATATCTAAAGCGAGTTTTAAAGTGGCCTGTTTATGAAGAGATTTTTAAGACTCCAGAATTAAAAAATAACGCTTAACAACATTGATGCCGGCAGCCAGCCGGTTTTTTTTTGCTGCTTGAGGAGGAGAAATACAAGCTTTGTATTTATTGCTTTATTTGTATTTTGCTTGAATGTATAATATGAACTAATTGTTAATGCAGGGGAAGTGAAAGCATAATGGCTAAAATAAAAATTGTTACAGATTCTACAGCTGATCTATCCAGCGAATTAATTGAAAAATTCGATATTGAAGTCGTCCCGCTATCTATTCACATTGAAGGAAATACATACTTGGACCGGGTTGATATTACTCCATCTGAATTCATGAGAAAAATGAAAGAAGCGAACGAGTTGCCTAAAAGCTCACAGCCTCCTGCGGGAGTATTCGCTGAGGTGTATGACAGGTTTGGTGACCAGGGCTATGAAATTCTTTCTATTCATATGACTGGCGGAATGAGCGGTACTGTTCAGTCAGCAGAAAGCGCGGCTGCTATGTCACATGCAAATGTTACAGTGATAGATTCCAGATATATATCCAAAGCACTGGCTTTTCAGGTTTTAGAGGCTGCAAAAATGGCCAGCGAAGGGAAAAGTATACAGGAAATTGTCAGCCGGCTGGAAACCATTCGCGGTAATACTAAATTGTTTGTAGTAGTGGATACATTGGAAAATCTCGTAAAAGGCGGAAGAATCGGCAAAGGCAAGGCCATGATCGGGTCCTTGCTGAATATAAAACCAATTGCCTCGCTTGAAGGCGGTGTATACACACCTGTCGCCAAAGTAAGAAGCCATACCCAGGTTGCCAAATATTTGGCCAAGCAATTTGCAGAGGATATCAAAGGGAAAACAATAAAAGGTGTAGGCCTTGTCCATGCAGAAGGCATTGAGTTAGCTTCAAAACTGAAGAAAATGATTGAAGAGCTGGATGCTGCTGCAGAGATTGAAATTGAAGAAACAACTCCAATTATCAGTACGCATACGGGACCAGGAGCTATTGGATTTATGTATCATCTGGAAGATTAATAAAACTAGCGCATGGCTAATCAGGCTATGCGTTTTTTTGCGGATAACTCTATGCCTGCTTTTTAAAACTTTGGCGTTTTTAAAGGATTTCAGCAGAATTTTGCCGAAAGAGGTTAGATAGCTACTTAGAATAAAAGGAATCGGTGACTGCTATATGAAGGATCAAATAAAAAATCTGCCTTTGTTCAGAAAAGTGCTGTTATTCTCCTTCCTCATTTCTTTTTTTGTCACGGTTTTTACAGCAGGTGTCAGCTTTATGGTTGAAAACCGGCAGCTGGAGAACGGCTTACAGATAGAGTGACAGACATGGCATCTCTTTGGAGTTCAGTTATAACATACGAAGATGTTGAAAAAGTTAAGGAAAATCACGATCCGTTACATCCTGCATATAAAAAGCTGCATCATCTTATTTCATTAGTGAATGAAAAGTCAGCTTATTCAAATGCATCACTGCTGATGCCGGAAAAAATTGATGATAACTCGATAAAATTATTGGTAACTTCCAAAAGCTTTAAAGAAATGGGCCTGGAATCTTTTTCGCTTTATTCAGCAAGTGACGATTTTATAAATGGCTTCACGAATGCTGTGCAGAAAAAAAAGGCTGTATCCAGTGAGGTTTATCAGGATCAGTTTGGCACCTGGATTTCTGCCTTTGCACCTATAGAGGACTCCAAGGGAAATATTATTGCCATTTTATGCATAGATATTGATGCAGCTGTGCTGAAATCGATTCAAAGAGATTTAGCCCTTTATTTATCTGGCTTGTTTTTAATCATTATCTTTTTAGTATATTTTGTTTTGAAAAAGGGTCTTAAAAAAGTATTAGAGCCAATTAATGATATTATTTCTGGTTTTAAGGAAGTCAGCAGCGGTAACTTTAACGTAAAGTTAAAGCCTTCTAATCAAGCAGATTTAGGCATTCTTTCTGAGAGATTTAACTTTATGACAACCCGGCTGGCTATCCTTTTTGAAAGGCTGTCCGCGACTTCCGAACAATTTGGGGCAGTACAAAGGAATATTTCCACTTCACATCGCTTTGAAGAAGCAATAGGGGAAATGGAGCATATCATGGAAAGGACAAAGATTCTTAAGGAGCTGCAAAGAGCTGAAAAGATGAACGCAATTGGCCAGCTTGCGGCTTCGGTCGCACATGAGATCAGGAACCCAATGACAGTGGTAAAAGGATTTCTCCAGATTTTTCTGGCTAAGGAAGAAATGACTGAAGAAGAAAAAATGTACATAAAGCTTATGATTGATGAGATGGAGAGAGCGGAAACAATCATAAACGATTATTTATCACTTGCCAAACCTGATTTAGAACAAGTAGAGTCTTTTAATGCCGGAGACCTTGCTGCAAGTGTAATTGATTTAATGAACTCATATGCCATGATGTCAAAAAATATATCTGTTGTTTCGGAGATCTCTGAAGGGATATGGATACTAGGGAATGCAAGTGAGTTAAAGCAGGTTTTGATCAATATATACAAAAACAGCATTGAAGCCATGAAAAATGGCGGCCGTTTGTCGCTGTCTGTATCCAGAGAAGGTAAATATAGTGTTTTTGAAATTTCTGATACAGGAGTAGGTATGACAAAGGAAGAAATGGACAGATTGGGGACCGCTTTTTATTCTTTGAAAGAAAAGGGAACTGGGATGGGCCTCCTGGTGTGCTACCAAATAGTCGACCGGATGAAGGGACGTATTGAGGTTAACAGTGAAAAAGGAAAAGGAACGGTTTTCCGGATATTCATTCCGCTGGCTACGGATTAATTTTATTAACTTTCATTCTATAATTGAAAATATTTGCCATTCTTGTTTATCCCCCGAATAAAATGAATTATGGGGGTGTAGGGTTGAAGAAAAAAAATGTCCTATTATTCAGTGACTTTGGTATAGATGATTTTGTTGCGGTGATCTTTGCCTTTTTCTCAGAAGAAATCAATATCGTTGGGATTGTTGCAGATTATGGAAATGTATCAAGGGAAGATGCCATCCGAAACGCTGCCTACCTGCAAGAAATAACTGGACACAAGGAAATTCCTGTATTCAGCGGAGCTGTTTTGCCGTTAACAGGGGAAGTTCCGGTGTATTATCCGGACGTCCACGGTATAGAGGGACTCGGCCCGATTATGCCGAATCTTGAGAATTCCAATAATATATTTGAAAATTTCGATGATTTCAAAGGCCTGATCCAGAAGTATGAAAATGATATGGTTATAATAAATGTAGGCAGACTTTCCTCACTGGCTGCGGCATTCATCCTTTACCCTGGACTCATGAGTAAAGTCAGTGACTTTTATATAATGGGAGGGGCATTCAATGTTCCTGGCAATGTGACTCCAGTGGCTGAGGCAAATTTTTATGGGGATCCGTATGCGGCCAATGTCGTGTTTACAAATGCACCGAAAAAAATTCATATTCTTCCTTTGGATGTAACGATGTCTGCAATCATTACACCAGCTATTGTCGACGCCCTTGATGCCTATTATCAGTCTGTGCAAAATAAAGTTGGCTTGCTTCTTAAGCCTATGGTTGATTACTATTTTAATTTTTATAAAGAAACTTACCCTGGCATAAGCGGCAGTCCCCTCCACGATTTGTTAACCTTTTGGGCAATTCTTGAACGAGCTGAAATTCAATATATGGATGTCCCTGTAAAAATAATTGTCAACAAAGGGGATGCATTCGGACAAAGTATTGGAGATTTTAGGCATGTACCTTCTGAAGATAAGATGAAATATCGGATTCATCGGATTGCTGTGCAATTTAATTATTCAAATTTTATCAGGACATTTTATGAGATAATGACCAATCATAAAACGAAAACACCCTGAATGGACGAGTGTTTTTGCGGATGTTTCCATCTTAGCCCGGAATTATTAAAAAAAGGGCAAAAGCTTCTATTCACAAGTTTGTCACAAGTACTTCTTTCTTCTTTCATGAATATTTGCTAAAATTAGCATCGTAACTAATTAAAGCAGGTGAATGTATGAGTAAAAGGGTTTTTGCTAGTATCGTTTCAGCTTTTTTGCTAATAGTCCTTTCAGCATGCGGACAGAGTGGCATAAAGGATGCACTAAACTGGGAACTTGCAGATTTTAAGTATACAAACCAGGACAATAAGGAATTTGGCTTAAAGGATCTTGAAGGCAAGGTATGGGTTGCAGACTTTATTTTTACAAACTGTGAAGATGTATGTATGCCAATGACAGCTAATATGAAAAAGCTTCAGGATTTGGCCGAGAAGGAAGGCATTGAAAATATCGAATTTGTATCTTTCAGTGTTGACCCCAAGGTTGATACACCTGAGGTATTAAAGGAATTTGCATCAACATACAATGCAGATTTCAGCAATTGGCATTTTCTGACCGGCTATGCCCAGGAGGAAATTGAGAAGTATGCTATGGACTACTTTAAAACCATTGTGAAAAAGCCTCAAACAGGCGACCAGGTGATCCATGGAACTGATTTTTACCTTGTTGATCAAAACGGAAATGTAATGAAATACTATACTGGTCTTAATGAAATTCCATTAGAGGAAATAATGAATGATATTAAAGCTTTGCAATAGACCTTGGAAAAGGTCTATTTTTCTTTTCGGATAAGCCTGGGAGCCTACCGGGTAAAAGCTAATTATTTTAATAGTATAGTACATGTTATAATATGAATGACTTATTTAGGCAGGTGATAGTATGATAAAAAATTTCACCTTCATCTTTTTGATCATGCTGCTTCTCGCCTCCTGCAGTTCATCAAACAACAGCGAAATCATTCATTCTGAAAAAGAATCTAAACTCACACTTAAAGAGGAAATTCCCCTCGACTTTTTCCCAAGAAATCTTACTGTTGCTGCAGTAGGGGACTCTTTAACCCAGGGGGTTGGAGACAGTACTGAGCGTGGAGGTTACGTGCCATATCTTGAAATGTCACTGGAAAAAGACAAAAGTGTTCGAGACGCTGTTTTTTATAATTTTGGAGTAAGAGGCAATCGTTCCGATCAATTATTGAAAAAATTAGGGACTGAAGAAGTGAAAGATGTTGTGAAGAGAGCAGACGCGATTATCATAACCATTGGCGGAAATGATGTTATGAAAGTTGTCCGTGAGAATTTTTCAAACCTAAAGCTGAGGGCTTTTACTAAAGAAAAGAAAAACTATGAGCAAAATCTGATTGAGGTTTTAGATGCGATTAAAGAGGTAAACCCTAATAGTAAAATCGTTTTAATAGGATTATATAATCCATTCTTAAAATGGTTTTCCGAAATAACCGAAATAAATCATATTCTTGAAGATTGGAATGGCACAAGCCAGTCTATATTAAAAAATTATCCGGGAACGTATTTTGTTGAAATAGATGATATATTTGAAAATACCGATGATAATCTTTTATATACAGACTATTTTCATCCAAATGACAAAGGCTATGAATTAATAGCTGGCCGAGTTCATCAGATCCTCACAGAAGAAGTTCTGAAAGAAATTCCATATAAAAGCAAAGCAGAAGGAAATGGAGAGAAGATGATTGAAAGATAGCAAATGGAAAAAGCTGTTTTTTGCGCTGCTGGTCATTAATGCATTCATCTTAATTGTGCTGTTTATTTTTATCAGCATGCCGGCAGATGATGAAGACTATACAGTGATCACCGAAAATAGTGATAATTATGTTCCTTTTAACATAAAAGCCAATAAAGAAGACTTGAATAGAGTAATTAACCACTATCTTGAAAAAGAAGGACTGACAGGGGCAATAGATTATAAAGTTCTCCTGAATGATGAAGTTGATTTATATGGCACGATCCCTTTCTTCAGCCAGGATCTGCAAATGAAATTATCATTTGAACCAGAAGCCTTGGAGAATGGGGATGTAGTCCTTCAGCAAAAATCCATATCTGTAGGACAGCTGAATCTCCCTGTATCACATGTCCTAAAGCTGGTAAAAGACCGCTACAAGCTTCCAGAAGGGGTTACAATCCAGCCGCAGCAAGAACGAATTTATGTGTCGCTGCAGGAAATGAAGCTGAAAAGTGATGTGAAAGTAAAAGTGGATGAATTTAATTTAAAGCAGGACGATATTCGTTTTACTCTTCTTGTGCCCGTTCAATGAGAAAAGGGAATCCTTTTGTAAAGGATTCCCTTTTTGTTAACGAATTTTGAACGCATTAGTCTGAAATCAGAATTGCTTCAAAAACATATGCTATTGCCTGGTGAATGCCACATGTGAAAATTGAAGTAAAGAAAATAAAAGGGGCTTTACTTCTGGTGCAATATTCCATATAATATAAACAAATAAACGAAAGCGGGTGATGTGCTATGAAAAGAGAACTTTATGCAAATACGTTCATTGTATATAATTCAGGCACAGCCCAGATGGTGATCGTTTAATCGAGCGGACCAGTTTGTTTTCCACTGCTTATTGAACTTTGCATTATAAAACCATGGGCTGATGGCTTATGGTTTTTTTGTATGTAAAATAATTTTCTATAAGCATGGAGGAACAACATTGACAATTAATAAATTTGGATTTAATAACTTTTTTAAAGAGGCATTTTCAGCGTATGAAGAAAAAGGATATCAAATTGGCCGTGTTGCGTTAGAGCATAAAAGAATGTATCGCGTTTGGACAGATAACGGTGAAATGCTTTGTGAAGTATCAGGTAAGTTTTCTTTCGATGCATCATCCAGAGAAGATTATCCTGCTGTCGGTGACTGGGCTGTCATCAAAGAAAGGGCGGGCGAACAGCGTGGTACGATTCATGCTGTCCTTCCAAGAAAAAGCAAATTTTCACGGAAAGCAGCAGGGTTGAACACTGAAGAGCAAATTGTAGCAGCTAATGTAGACACTATTTTCCTGGTTAATTCTCTTAACGAGGATCTTAACTTAAGGAGATTGGAACGTTATTTGCTTTTATCATGGGAAAGCGGGGCAGCTCCTGTCATTGTTCTTACCAAGGCTGATCTTTGTGAAAATCTGGACGATAAGCTCGGTGAGGTGGGCAGTGTTGCCATGGGTGTACCTGTTATTTCAACCAGTGTCATTGAAGAGATGGGAATAGATCAGCTTAAGCCGTTTTTAGAGCCAGGAAAAACAATCGCCTTACTCGGCTCTTCAGGAGTGGGAAAATCCACTCTTACAAATTATCTTCTAGGCGCGGATAAGCAAAAAGTCCAGGATATTAGAATTAGTGATGATAAAGGAAAGCATACAACTACTCATCGGGAGCTCATCCTTCTTCCTGACGGCGCCATATTAATTGATACTCCAGGAATGAGAGAGCTTCAGCTATGGGAAAGTGAAAGCGGGCTTTCTGAAAGCTTCACGGATATTGAGCAAGCCGCTGAAAACTGCAGATTCAGGGACTGTACACATGAAAATGAACCAGGCTGCGCTGTGCATAGGTTAATAGAAGACGGAAGCATATCAAAGGCACGTCTTAATAGCTATAAAAAGCTTCTGAAGGAACTCGCTTATCTGGACAGAAAGCAAGATAAGAGAGCTCAATCTGAAGAGCGCAAACGCTGGAAAAAAGTGAGCGCTGGAGCAAAGAAGAAAAGAATGTAAAAATTCAGAAACCTCTTCACTAAAGAGGTTTCTTTTGCATATATAGAATCTTTTCATTAATCTTATGTATATAGCTTTAAATCATTTTTCTAAGGGAAAAGTAAAAGATAGAAAAGTGCCGGAAAGAGGTGGAGTACATGACAAAGAAAGAATTTGAAAAGGCAACGTTTGCAGGAGGCTGCTTTTGGTGTATGGTAAAGCCTTTTGATGAACAGCCTGGAATTGAAGAAGTAGTATCTGGATATACCGGAGGGAATGTAAAAAGTCCAACTTATCAGCAAGTCTGTTCAGAAACGACTGGTCACTACGAAGCGGTTCAAATTACATTTGATCCTGAGGTTTTCCCATATGAAAAGCTTCTTGAACTATATTGGCAGCAGATTGACCCAACAGATGCAGGCGGGCAGTTTTATGATCGCGGCCAATCATATCAGACTGCGATTTTTTATCACAATGAAAAACAAAAGCAAACGGCAGCAGAATCCAAACAAAAGCTTGAAGAAACCGGACCATTTACGAAACCGATTGTTACCAGGATTCTGCCTGCTTCAGAATTTTATCCTGCAGAAGACTATCATCAGCATTATTACAAGAAAAATCCGGAAAGATACAATTCCTATCAAACCGGCTCAGGAAGAAAGGCATTTATTAATAAGCATTGGGGTGAAGAATAATGGAAAAAAATAGAGAAGATTTGAAGCAGAAACTTGATCCAATGCAATATGAAGTAACTCAGAATAATGGCACAGAGCCGCCATTCCGCAACGAATATTGGAATGAATTTAAAGACGGAATCTATGTCGATATCGTTTCCGGCAAGCCTCTTTTCAGCTCAAAAGACAAGTATGACGCAGGATGTGGCTGGCCAAGCTTTACAAAGCCCATACAGGATGAGGAAATTGTGGAAAAAGAAGACCGCAGCCACTATATGGTCAGAACAGAAGTGAGAAGCAAATCAGCAGATTCCCATCTTGGTCATGTATTTGATGATGGGCCGGGACCTGAGGGCCTCCGTTATTGCATTAATTCTGCTGCACTTAGGTTTATTCCTAAGGAAAAACTGGAGGAAGAAGGCTATAAAGAGTTTCTGCGTTTATTTAATGATGAGAACTAAGAAATGGAAGGTGTTTTTATGTTTAAGAAATTATTTGGCAAAAAGGAAGCAGTTAAAGCAATAGAGGTTAAGGCTGCTTTGACAGGTACAGCAGTTAATCTGGAAGAAGTGCCTGATCCTGTTTTTGCAGAAAGAATGATGGGGGACGGTATTGCAATCGAACCTGCAGAAGGGGTAGTTGTTTCCCCGGTGAATGGAGAAGTGGTTCAAGTGTTCCCTACCAAGCATGCAATTGGGATTCGTGCTGAGAATGGTGCCGAGATTTTAATTCATATTGGCCTTGAAACGGTTTCGATGAAAGGGGAAGGATTCGAGACCCATATATCTGAGGGATCAAATGTCAGCGAAGGTGATAAGCTTGTAACGTTTAATTTAGCCCTAGTTAAGGAAAAAGCAAAAAGCACTGTCACTCCGATCATTATCACTAATGGCGACCAGGTCGCTTCTCTTGAGAAGAATGCAGCTGGAGCCGTAACGCGAGGTACATCTACAGTAATGACAGTTACTGCGAAATAATCAGAAAAAGCCGCCCCAATGATTGGGCGGCTTTATACATGATTTTTTATAAACTTCGTTCCTTGTTTGGTGTTCCCTTCGAGGTCATTCCCCCAGATAGAATAAATTTCATTGCATTCTCGGGCTTAACATCTATGATTTCTATTTGCTCTTTAGGTATTAGAAACGTGAAGCCTGCAACCTGAAAGGTTTGGGGTACATAGACAGCTGCATATTCCCTCAGCGGGTCATAAAAATCTTCCAGTCCTTCCGAAGTAATAAACCCAAGGCTCTTCATTTCAGTTCCTGGGATTGTAATCAATGCTACTTTTGAGAATGATTTCTTTTCACCAAGAAAGGAATGAACAGTATCTTTAATGACAGTGTAAATCGTTTTAACCAGAGGAATTCTCTCCAGCAGGCGATCTGCAAGCTTAATAATGGATCCGGTAATGAACTTTGTTGAAAGCCATCCTAATAAGGTAATAAGGATAAGTGTAGCGAGCAATCCTATTCCCGGTATATAATCATCTTTTAAATAAGGCTTTAAGAGATTCCCTGTAATGCCATCAAGAAACAAAAAGGTTTTGACCACAACAAATATTGCTAAAATAATGGGCACAATCGTTAGAATCCCATTAATAAAATTCTTGAATAAACTCTTCATGAATTGCTCTCCTCTTTCGAACGAAAAAACTTTGCTATTCTGATTTTGTAAGTATGGAGGATATTTGAATAACTGCATCGTCAGTACTGTTATTCACTGATTTTTCTTTAGTCACAATAAATTTCACATGATGCGGTCCGTTTTCGAGGCCGCTGACAATATATTGATATCTTTCTTTAGTCAGAGGCCACCAGGCGGATAAAGATGTAATATAAATATCATCTATAAAAACATCCATCTTCCCGCCTTTTTCGCTTCGAATCATATTGACTCCAAGAAAAGGGCCGCTAAATTGATATTCAAGACTGTCACCCGCCTTGCTGCTCTCCCAAATGCCGTCTTTGTGAATAAATGAACCCGATATATCGGTAACATGAGGGATGGATGCTATTTCGATATCCGCATTTTCATGAATGGGGGCAGAAAGTTCAGCAATCTCTGCATGACTGCCTGCTAATTCTCTTATTTTCCTGATTAGTGTATTTGCATATATTTTATAGCCCTCATCATTTGGATGGACCATATCCTTAGTCAGTTCCTCTGCAGGCATTCCGGATTGTCCGAATGGTTTTCTCATATCCACATTTTTTGCACCATAGTGATTAGAGATAACTGAAATTGCCTGAACAAATGCCTCATTATCAAGCGGATTTTCTGTAATGGTTATGATCTCGGTGTCAGGGTAGAGCTGTTTGGTTTTCCGGATAAGTCCTTCGTAGAAATATGAAAATTGCTTTTCATCCATATATTTGCGGTCATTCTCCCCAAACACGATAAAAGTTAAGTCAATTTTTCCTAAATGTTCGGATTGCTGAAGCTTATATAAACCTTCAAAGGCAGTGGCACCGCTTTGGACTATGGAATGCCTTTTGGCTTTAATCCCAAATTCACTATGCATATGCCGCTCAAGCCTTGTAAACCATGCAGATGATTTGGAGGTCGCACCCGACCCCCTGCCTATGCTGTCCCCAATAATGAGGTAATTGATATTCTCTTTTGACGATAACTTTTGATATACGTTACTTGGATTTGCCCCTTCGGCTTTAGAAAAACTATCAAACAAATGATACAAACCATATATAAAAGTGATGATAAAAAAGTATATGCCGATCTTCCTTTTCTTCATTGGTTTGAATCCCCCGCTTCTCTTCTGAATCTCTTAATGTTATCGTACCCTAATAATGGCTATGGGGGAAGGTTTAAAATGGAGTTCACCGTTTTTTTATAAAAATGGGCAAATGCACATGCGGGTCAAGTTCTGCGCACATACATTAATATTGAAAATGCCCAAGAAATCTTGTTGAGGAGTGATTATTAATGTATAAAGGTGCAGTTGCTGGTGCTGGCTATGACCAATGCTATCCAGGATATGGCTATCCTGTAGCAGGTGCTCAATATGGAGGATGTGGATATGGCGGTTTTGCATTGATCGTCGTATTGTTCATTCTATTGATTATTATCGGAGCATGCTGCTGTGGAAATTGGTAACATTAGATAAGTCTTGTGGAGGCTGCTCTTTATGAGCAGTCTTCTTTTTGTTGAGGAGCTTGCAGGTGCTGTGATATTCACGGAATTTTACATAAATTATTTCAAAACCGAACAATATATATTGATTTAATTAAATAGTTCGTAAAAAGGATTGACCCTTTCTTCAGTGTTTGATATAGTTACCTAGGGTTAATGAAATTACCGAATAATGCGTCTGGAGGAAAAGGACGATGAATGCAAATTATGATGTTATTGTAGTCGGTGCTGGACCGGCTGGAATATTTACTTGTTATGAATTAACATTAAAAATGCCTGAAGCAAATATTTTATTAATTGATAAAGGTCATGATATTTATCGGAGAAATTGTCCGATTTTACAGAAAAAGATTGAGAAATGCCCGCCTGCCGCGGGAAGAAAAGAGTATGCAGGCTGTCTGCCGGCATGTTCAATCACTAATGGTTTTGGCGGAGCAGGTGCTTATTCAGATGGAAAATTCAATATTACAAGTGAATTCGGCGGATGGATGACAGATTATCTTCCTGATTCACAGGTTGTTGAATTGATAAAATATGTAGATGAAATTAATTTGAAACACGGTGCAACTGAAAGCATCACAGATCCAATGACTGATGAAGTGAGAGATATTGAGCGCCGCGGTTATGCAGCGGGACTAAAACTTCTTCGTGCACAGGTTAGGCATTTAGGTACTGAGCAGAACCTTGAAATACTAAAAAGCATTTATGAATATTTGCGTGAAAAAATTGATATGTCCTATAAGACTGAGGTTGAAGACCTCATAACCGAAAAAACGCCTGATGGGCATCGCATTAAGGGTGTCATGCTGAAGTCCGGAAATGAGGTTCATGCTGATAAGGTGGTTGTAGCACCCGGGAGAGATGGATCTGTTTGGCTGGCAAACCTCCTGAAGTCCCGCCGATTAAAGATGATCAATAATCAGGTCGATATTGGCGTCCGGGTTGAAACTTCCAATATTGTCATGGAAGAGATCAATAAACATCTTTACGAAGGAAAATTCACATTTAATACATCTGTAGGTACAAGAGTGCGGACATTCTGCAGCAATCCATCTGGGCACGTCGTAGTGGAAAACCACTCCGGAATCATGCTTGCGAATGGCCATGCTTATAAAGACCCTAAACTGGGAAGCCCTAATACAAACTTTGCGCTCCTTGTATCCCATACATTCTCAGAACCGTTTGATAAGCCAAATGAATATGCACACGAAATTTCAAGGCTTGCCAACAGCCTTTCAAACGGCGGAATCATTGTTCAAAAGTATGGAGATATATTAAAAGGAAGAAGATCTACTGAGAAGAGGATTAAGGAAGGATTTCTGGAGCCAACCTTAAAAGAAGCGGTACCTGGCGACTTAGGACTTGTGCTTCCATATAATACAATGAAAAGCCTGATTGAAATGACTGAGGCTTTAAACCATGTATCTCCTGGACTTGCATCAGAACATACACTTTTCTATGGCGTGGAGGCAAAATTCTACTCTGCGCGCCCAAGACTGAATGACCGATTCGAAACGGAAATCAGCGGCCTATATGTCGGCGGGGACGGTGCAGGCATCACCAGAGGGCTCGCACAAGCGGGAGCGTGCGGAGTTTGGATTGCAAGGGATATTGTAGAGAAGAAAAGCAATGCACCAAGAAGGGAACCTGCAATAGTATAAAAGCAGAAGGCCATGCTGAAAAGCTGGCCTTTTTTCATTATGTAAAAACAGTTATTTCTCAAAGAGACTGTATCTGATAGAATGTAGAACAATAAACAAGACTAAAAGCGGCAAAGGAGAGGACAGAATGCTTGCAGAGCGTTTAAAGCCAGGGGATGAGATCCGGGTCATTGCACCGTCAAGAAGCATGGCCCTCATAAAAGGCGAACAATTGCGAATCGCCCAGGAACGGCTGAATCAGCTTGGATTCACAGTCACATACGGCAAAAATGCAGAACTTCATGATGAGTTTTTCAGTACTTCTATTGAAGAGAGAATTGAAGATTTGCATGATGCTTTTACTGATCCTAATGTAAAGGGAATCCTGACAGTGATTGGCGGCTATAACGCCAACCAGCTTTTGAATTACATAGACTTCGGGATAATAAAAAACAATCCGAAAATATTTTGCGGATTTAGTGATATCACAGCACTGCAGGGCGCCGTTTATAAAAAAACAGGATTGATCACCTATTCTGGCCCGCATTTTTCAAGCTTCGGTGTTAAACATGGGTTTGAGTACACTCTTGATTCTTTTATTAATGCAGTAACCAATGACGCTCCTTATGAAATCCTCGCATCGCCACATTGGAGTGATGATCCATGGTACCTTGATCAGGAAGACAGGCATTTCATCAAAAATAATGGGTATACGGTAATCCAGGAAGGGAATGCAGAAGGCAGATTAATTGGAGGGAATTTATGCACACTTAATTTGCTGCAGGGGACAGATTTCATGCCATCATTAAAGGATTCAATTTTATTTATTGAAGATGATGAGGAATCACATGCTCTTACCTTTGATCGGGATCTCCAATCACTGCTGCACCTGCCTGATGCTCAAGGCATTAAAGGAATTCTGATTGGCAGGTTTCAGAAGAATTCCCATGTTACCGAAGAGGCGCTGAGAAAGATTATTGATTCGAAAAAAGAGCTTCACGGCCTTCCTGTGATAGCTGATGTGAATTTTGGCCATGTACAGCCTTATGCCACTATCCCGATTGGAGGAAGGGCTGCAATAAAAGCACAAGGTTTTGAAAGTGAAATTTGGATTGAACAGAAATAGCAAAAAGAAATTTGGTGCAGCCGCTTCCCAGCGGCTGTTTTTTTATGCAAGGAAAAAATAGCTGACTAAAATACTGAATTCTTTTATGAAAGATTTCTGAAGTGACCTCATACAATTTACTATATTGCCAAAAATGATAGAGAATGATTGGCTTGTTAGACTTGAAGATTTACTGTGAATGCTCATGAAGCCATCGGCGGATACTGATTAGCCGCCGGCATTTTTCGCAATTATAGGTGGAGGGAGTACTATGATGAACCGGTCGAATTTAATTAAGCCGATGCTTGATGCGCAGTACCCGATAATTGATTATGGCAAGGGAGTTTACTTATATGATACTGCCGGAAAGGAATATTTGGATGCATCGTCTGGTGCGATAACGGCCAATATTGGCCATGGTATTGAGGAAATCATTGAGGCAATGCATGAACAGGCTAAGAAAGTCTCTTTTGTGTATCGTTCGCAATTTACCAGCGGGGCAGCTGAAAAGCTTGCTCATAAAATAGCAGAGGCAGCGATTGGTGACTTGAATTGGAGCTTTTTTGTGAACAGCGGGTCTGAGGCCACTGAAACAGCTATGAAAATAGCGATTCAATACTGGCAGGAAAAAGGCATTCAGACAAAAACAAAGGTGCTTTCAAGGTGGATGAGCTATCATGGCATAACCCTTGGTGCTTTATCCATGTCAGGTCATACCGGCAGAAGGGCGCGCTTCGTACCCCTGCTCGAAGATTTTCCTGTCATTCATCCGCCCTATTGCTATAGGTGTCCCTACAATTTAGAAGCGCCTGAATGCGGTTATCTTTGTGCACATGAACTTGAAACCATCATTAAACGGATAGGGCAAGAGAATATTGCTGCATTTATTGCAGAGCCGGTCATTGGGGCTGCAGGGGGAGCTATTACCCCTCCAAAGGATTACTACCGGATAATAAAAGAAATTTGTGACCGGTATGACATTTTATTTATTGCTGATGAGGTTATGACTGGTTTTGGGAGAACGGGGACAATGCTTGCCTGCGAGCAATGGAATGTGAAACCTGATATTGTCGCCCTTGGTAAAGGAATGGGAGCCGGCTATGCACCGATTGCGGCTGCCCTTGTAAGCGATGAAGTTATGAAGCCTATATTGGCAGGGTCAAAGAGCATTATGAGCGGCCATACCTTGAGTGCCAATCCTCAGTCCTGCGCAGTTTCTCTCGCAGTACTTGAGTATATTGAGAAAAATAACATCATCCCTGAAGTGGAAAGCAAAGGTGTGTATTTGAAAAATAAGTTGACAAAACTGCAATCCAAATTTTCTTTCATTGGTGATGTAAGAGGAAAAGGACTGATGATCGGACTTGAATTTGTAAAGGAGCAGCTGTCAAGAGAGCCGTTTTCAAGAAGGTTTAATCTGACACAGAGATTAATACAGGAAGCTCAGGAGCAGGGACTGCTTATTTACCCTGCGGGGGCAGGCAAAACCGGCACCGATGGAGATGCTGTACTGATTGCACCGCCGCTTACCATTACCAAAAGGGAAATAGATGATCTGGTGAAAAGGTTTGAAAGTACTTTACAGATTTTCACAGAAAATCACTTGATCTTTGCTGAGGAAGAGGCTGAATAAATATGGAAAACACTTTTAACAAAATCATTGAAATTGATGAGGCAATGAAGCATTTTCGGGATGGCATGATCATTATGTTTGGAGGATTCGGCGGAATTGGCACCCCTCCTGCCCTTATTGACGGCATTTTGGAAAATGGATTCAAAGACTTAACGCTTATTGGCAATGATTCAGGGTTTCCCCATATTGGCATCGGGAAAGTGGTCAGCCAGGGAAGGGCAAAAAAAATGATTGCTTCCCATATCGGCTCAAATCCCGTAGCCGGCCAATTAATGACAGATGGGAAAATGGAAGTGGAATTTTCACCACAGGGGATATTGGCGGAAAGGATCCGTGCAGGGGGAGTCGGCATCCCTGCCATTCTTTCCGATATTGGCCTTGATAATGACATTGTAACCAGCAATAAGCAAACATGTAATTTGAGTGGGAAAAAATATCTCATCGAATCGGCTCTAACAGCTGAAATATCAATTGTCTTTGCAAAGAAAGCTGATCCTTACGGAAACTTAATTTATGACAAAAGTGCGAGAAATACAAACCCGATTGTTGCTATGGCAGGAGATATGACCATTGCAGAAGTGGAGGAAATAGTCCCTCTTGGCAGCCTCGATCCTGATGAAATTATAACACCAGGGGTTTTTGTGGATTATATTGTCCCTTCGAAAGGAGTTAATTGGAAATGGGCATGGGAGTAGAAATCAGAGATCGCATTGCAAAACGTGCTGCTGAAGAAATAAAGGACGGGATGATTGTAAATCTCGGCATTGGAATCCCTTCGCTTGTTCCTAATCATTTGCCAGATGGGACAAAAGTAATGTTTCATGCGGAAAATGGCATTACGGGTATGGGGCCAAGTCCGGAGAAAGGGAAGGAAGATGCAAATCTCTGTAATGCTGGCGGTTTTCCCGTTTCCGCTGTAAAAGGTGCTTCGTATTGTGACAGTACTATTGCTTTTGGGATGATACGCAGAGGAAGAGTTGATATGACGATCCTTGGCTCCCTGCAGGTGAGTGAAAAGGGAGATCTGGCCAACTGGATTGTACCTGGTAAAAAAGTTCCTGGTATGGGCGGGGCAATGGAGCTTGCCCAAAAAGCCAAAAAAGTAATTGTCCTTATGAACCAGACAGACAAAAACGGAAATTCAAAAATTGTGAAGGAGTGCAGTCTGCCGCTTACATCTGCCCGCTGTGTAGACATGATTATTACGGAGATGGCTGTCTTTCAAATAAAGAATCATGGACTGATACTGACTGAATTATTTGCACCGCATTCGATTCATGCAGTAAGGGAGAATACCGGCTGCGGTTTTACAATGGCTGGGGATGTGAGAGTGATTAATTGATAGATATTATTCTATGTTTGGCTGTGGTCTCAAAAAAGGAGTGAGAATATGAATGCACATGCAAAGATTAAACAGTGGCTGAAAGATAATAGGCAAAGGGGAACAAGACTTCTTCAGCAGCTTGTCCAGGAAGGAAGCATACGTGGGAAAGAAAGCAGTGCACAGGCTGTCATCATTGAAAAATGCCGCAAACTTGGACTAACCCTTGATATTTGGGAAATTGGCAAGGAGCAATTGACCAAACATCCTGCCTTTTGTTCAGATAGAAAGGATTTTTCCGGTAATCCCAATGTGGTGGCTACTTTGAAAGGAACAGGCGGGGGAAGGTCCCTTATACTGAATGGCCATATTGATGTTGTTCCAGAGGGAGACCGAAACGATTGGGACCATGATCCATTTAGCGGAAGAATCGAAGATGGAAAACTTTTTGGCCGGGGATCTACGGATATGAAAGGGGGAACTGTCTCGCTCCTGCTTGCAATGGAAGCCATCATAACGGTTGGAATCAAGCTTAAAGGGGATGTGATATTCCAAAGTGTGATAGAAGAAGAAAGCGGCGGGGCGGGAACTTTGGCTGCTGTCCTCCGGGGATATTCAGCCGACGGGGCAATCATTCCTGAACCGACAAATATGAAGCTTTTCCCAAAACAGCAGGGTTCAATGTGGTTTCGGATAACAGTCAAAGGGCGTTCTGCTCATGGAGGAACCAGATATGAAGGGATCAATGCAATCGAAAAAGCCATGATAGTGATGACTAAGCTTCAAGAGCTGGAAAAATTAAGAAACCTTAGAATTGAGGATCCGCTATATTCCAAGATTCCTATTCCGATCCCTATTAATATCGGAAAAATAAATAGCGGGGAATGGCCATCTTCAGTGCCGGATATTGCCACCTTAGAGGGAAGGATGGGGGTGGCGCCAGATGAAGAAATGAAATCTGCAGAAAAAGAGCTGGAACAGTGCCTGAGGGATGCAGCACAAAATGATGAGTGGCTAAAAAAGAACCCTCCTCAAGTTGAATGGTTCGGCGGACGCTGGCTGCCAGGTGATTTGGAACAGGAACACCCTATAATGACCGTATTATCGAAGTCTTTTGAAGAAGTAAAAGGCATGCAGCCGGCTGTTGAAGCATCACCCTGGGGCACGGATGGAGGCATACTTTCCAAAGTTGGGAATACGCCAGTGGTTATCTTTGGCCCCGGAGTGACTGAAGCTGCCCATGATGTTAACGAGTATATTTCCTTGCAGGAAGTCTTTGAAGCTGCTGAAATCATTGCTCTGGCCATACTGGAATGGTGCGGCACTAATCAGTGAGAGGGGAAATGATGATGGGATCAATTAAAATAAGGACGGAGATACCCGGACCGAGAGCAAAGGAATTATTGGCTAAAAAAGAGGAGAATGTGCCAAAGGGACCATTTAACACGATGCAGACATTTGCGGATAAGGGGGCAGGAGCACTTCTGACAGATATAGACGGAAATACTTTTCTTGATTTTGCCGGGGCAATCGGTACTCTAAATGTTGGCCACTGCCCGCCAAGGGTTGTAGCAGCCCTGCATGCCCAAATTGACCAATATCTTCATCCATGCTTCCATGTCATGATGTATGAGCCCTATATTAAGCTGGCAGAAAAACTCAACAGCATTACACCCGGAAAACACAGCAAAAAAACATTCTTTTTAAGCACCGGCGCAGAGGCAGTGGAAAATGCCGTTAAGATAGCAAGGAAATATACCGGCCGAAAAGGGATCATATCATTTGAACGGGGTTTTCATGGCCGTACGTATATGTCCATGAGTTTAACGAGCAAGGTTAAACCATATAAATATGAATTCGGGCCATTTGCACCTGAAACATATAAATGGCCATATCCTTATTATTACCGCAGCGAGGGTCTGAAGGATAAAGAATATGATCTTGCCTTAATTAAGAGATTCGAAACTTTTTTTCTCAGTGAGGTGCCACCTGAAGAGATTGCTGCTGTCATTATGGAGCCTGTACAGGGTGAGGGCGGTTTCGTTATGCCGTCTTCACGTTTTGTAAAAGGTGTAAAACAGCTTTGTGAAAATCATGGAATCCTCTTTATCGCTGATGAGGTACAAACGGGATTTGGCAGGACAGGCAAAATGTTTGCTATGGAGCATTATGATATTGTGCCGGATCTAATTACGATGTCAAAATCAATCGCTGCCGGATTGCCGATCAGTGCTGTAACTGGAAGGGCTGACATAATGGATTCACCGAATATCGGTGAAATTGGCGGAACTTATGGTGGCAGTCCGCTCGGATGTGCAGCCGCATTAGAAGTGATTCGAACAATTGAGGAAGAAGGATTATTAGAAAGGGCAAATGAAATCGGAAGCCTTTTTACTGAAAAATTTTCAGATCTTCCTTTAAAATATAAGCAAGTGGGTGAAGTTCGGTCTTTAGGGGCAATGTGTGCCGTTGAATTTGTTAAGGATCAGGATACAAAGGAACCGAATAAGGAAATTGTTCAGGAGATCCTGTCAAAAGCACACAAGCGCGGCCTCATTGTTATGAGCGCAGGCCTCTTTGGCAATATCATTCGTCTGCTCACTCCGCTTATTACAACCGATGAACAGCTCAATGAAGGATTTTCCGTACTAGAAGAAGTAATAGGTGAATGCTGCACTTAAGGAGGAATATCAATGAAACAACATTTATGGATCAGCGGAAGGTTCAAGGAAACTGAGAACTACAAAGCATTGAAAAGCCCGTACAGCGGGGAGGTTATTGCAGAAGTTGCCATGGCTTCTCCTTCCGATGTGGAGTCAGCGATTGATGCAGCAGATCAGGCCAGAAAAATAATGGCTGAAATGCCTGCCCATAAAAGGGCAGAAATACTGGAAAATGCTGTTGCCATCATGAAGGAAGAAAAAGAAGAGTGCGCAATGATCATTGCGCGTGAAGCATCTAAACCTTTAAAGGCTGCAAGAGGAGAAGTGGACCGCACCATCATGACATATACCTTCGCTGCCCAGGAAGCGCGCAAGCTTTATGGAGAGACAATCCCCATGGATGCTGCTCCTGGAGGCGAAGGCAGGGTAGCCTATACAGTAAAGGAGCCGCTTGGAATTATCGGCGCAATCACTCCATTCAATTTTCCTATGAACCTGGTTGCCCATAAAGTGGGTCCTGCAATTGCTGCCGGAAACACGGTTGTATTAAAGCCTGCATCCCAAACGCCAATGTCGGCATATAAAATAGCAGATATTTTTCACAGAGCCGGCCTTCCTGAGGGAGCTCTGAATGTAATAACAGGAAGCGGCGGAACGGTCGGCGATGTACTTGTTGCAGACGACCGCATATCGATGATTACTTTTACAGGGAGCCCTGCAGTAGGAAAGCAGATCCGCGAAAATGCAGGCTTAAAGAGAGTAACACTTGAATTGGGTTCCAATTCGGCAGTTGTAGTGGATGAGAATGCAGACGTCGAGAAAATTGTCGCGCGAATTGCAGCAGGGGCATTTGCCTTCCAGGGGCAGGTTTGTATTTCCGTTCAGCGCATCTATGTGCATGAATCCCTGTACCAGACATTTGCAGAACGCTTCGTTGAGGAAGCCAAAAAGCTAAAAATCGGCGATCCGCTTAATGAGGAAACAGATTTATCTGCGATGATCTCCAGGAGTGACACCGACCGCGCGCAAAGCTGGATCGAGAGTGCCGTTAAGAGCGGAGCAGAACTTGCTCTTGGCGGTAAGGCGGAAAATAATACATTGCACCCAACCGTCCTGCTGAACGTTGACCAATCAGAAAAGATTTCATGTGAGGAAGCATTTGCACCTGTTGTTCATATTAATTCATTCAGCAGCTTTGAAGAGGCGCTGGCACTTGTGAATGATTCAGATTATGGCCTGCAGGCTGGTGTATTCACCAATGATGTGAACAAAGCCTTCAAAGCAGCAAAAGAGCTTCATGTTGGCGGTGTGATGGTTAACGATTTCCCAACCTTCCGTGTAGACCATATGCCATATGGTGGAGTAAAAATGAGCGGAATGGGACGTGAAGGCATAAAATATGCTGTTGAAGAAATGACAGAGATGAAGCTGATCAGCTTTAAGATTGACTAAGATGAAGGACAGGAATTATTCTTCGGCCGGTAAATGCCTGGGTTTGGGCGGTATTTTAATCGAATTGGCCGGTAAAACCGCTAATTCGGCCGGAAAAAAGGCAGTATTGGCCAGAATTTCTTAATAAATCTATAAATGCCTGGCCGTTTGGCTGGGCAGTTTTTTAATTGAAGGGGGTCCAAGCGATGCATAATACAGCTTCTGTAAAAAAAATAAAAACTGAAAACTTTCTTGCCGAATTATACCTTGATCCATTCAATAAACGCTTAAGAGTAGACGATTATGCAGGGAAATTGGAAGATGCCGTTCATGAAGCAGAGAGAACCGCAAAAGAACAGCAGTGTGAGAAATTAATTTTTAGAGGAAGAGTGGAAAATTATTCGGATCTTCTTGCAATGGGTTTTCAATGCGAGGCTGTTATTGACGGGTATTTCCGGGGCTCTAATCAATACTTTTTCTGTAAATATTTCTCAGATGAAAGAAGAATCAATCCACATTGGATTTCTGAAGACCGCATCATTACAAGTGTAGTAGCCATTGAAAGAAACCCGGATGTCATTATGCCTCCTTCCGAATATCAGCTCCTGAAAATAACGGAGCAAGATGCAGAAAAACTTGCTGCACTCTACCGTGAAGTATTTCAAATTTATCCAACACCTCTCCATGATCCCGCATATATTAAAAAGACCATCCAGGAAGGTACCATCTACTACGCATTCCGGAATAATGATGACCTTGTGAGTGCAGCCTCAGCGGAGGTCAATCTTTTTTATAAAAACGCAGAACTGACAGATTGTGCGACACTTCCGTCCCACCGTAAACATGGTTTAATGAAAATACTCCTTGAAAAATTGGAAAAGGATTTAAAATCGCAGGGTGTATTCTGTGCCTACTCCATTGCCAGAGCGCTGTCGTTCGGAATGAATGCCGTTCTGCATCAGCTGGGCTATTCCTATCGGGGCCGGCTGCTTAACAATTGTTATATTTTCGATAAACTTGAAAATATGAATGTCTGGGTAAAGAATTTGGCTGCAGCGGATTATTGGAGACACATAAAATAGTGCCAGTATTTCGGCACCATCCTGACAAATTTCCGGCACCCTGTCATATACATATATATGGGAGGGAATATTGATGACTGAAATTCAAAGCATTTCAAAAGAAGTTCTGGCAGCCATATTAAAGGGCATTGATGAAGGGATTCATGTCGTAGATTTGAATGGAAATACCATTTTTTATAATGAAATTGCTGCAAGACACGATGGTCTGGAGGTTTCTGAGGTTATCGGAAAACCTGTTCTGAAAGTCTTTCCTTCATTGGATAAAGAGACAAGCACCTTATTAAAAGTAATGAAAACAAAAAAACCGATCTATAATCAAACGCAATCCTATGTGAACCTTCATGGCGCACAAATAGAAACCATTAATACAACTCTCCCTATTGCTGTAGATGGGAAAGTAGCGGGAGCTGTTGAGATTGCTAAGGACTATTCCAGGTTGAAGCTTCTTTCTGAAAGCCTGCTGGATTTGCGAAAAAAAATAAAACAGCCTGTCAAAAAAAAGACTGCTGCAGATAATGTTCAGTACACACTGGATAGCCTTCTCACTATAAATCAGGAAATGCAAAAAATTAAAAAAGAAGGGGCCAAACTGGCCAAGTCTAATTCCTCCATTCTGGTGTTTGGCGAAAGCGGATGCGGGAAGGAGCTCTTTGTTCAGGGACTCCACCATGCTTCCTCAAGAGCTGCCGGGCCATTTATTGCCCAGAACTGTGCAGCTATACCGGAACCCTTGCTTGAAAGCATTCTTTTCGGGACGGCTAAAGGAAGCTATACAGGAGCTGTAGACAGGCCGGGCCTATTTGAATTAGCGGATGGGGGAACACTCTTCCTTGATGAAATTCATGCCATGCCATTTGAGCTTCAGGCAAAACTGCTTAGAGTGCTGGAGGATGGGATTGTCAGAAGAGTGGGTAGCCCGAAGAGCTCTCATGTAGATGTGAGAGTGATTGCAGCCATGAACATCCATCCAGTGGAAGCACTGGAGAAAAACCAAATCAGAACAGACTTATTTTACCGCTTAAATGTTCTCACTTTCGGGCTCCTTCCTCTAAGGGATCGAAAAGAAGATATTGAATTTCTTGCACATTATTTTATTAGGGGATTTAATCAGGTTTTAAACAAAAACCTTTCCGGAATCGGGGATGATGTGCTTGCCTTTTTCAGACAATATCATTGGCCCGGAAATGTCAGGGAATTAAAGCATACAATTGAATATATGATGAATGTCTGTGAGGATGATTTCCTTAAGGCTGAGGATTTGCCTGTGATAATGAAGCAGCAGCTGCAAAAGGATAAACAGGATGGTTCACTAAAGGTTCAGCCATTAAAGGCGAGTATGGAAGAACAGGAGAAAGCATTAATTGAAAAAGCTCTTATAGAGACAAATGGAAATATTAAAAGAGCCGCAAAGCTATTGGAGGTTCCGCGTCAAACGCTGCAATATAAACTGGCAAAGTATAATATTGAAATAAATAAAAGGAGCCTTGCCTGCAGCAATTATGAAAGTGCCGAATAATCGGCATTTTTTTTTGTTTCAAAGACAATAGTTTAATAAAAATATCCCCTCAGCTGCTAACTATCGCCTCTCCGGCAGTATTTTCATATGATAATACGAAAGCTTCAGGATTGGCATGATTCTTGCAGTGTATATTTTAAAGAAATCCATATAGGGGGAATTTAATTGAAGAACTTTTTATATAATCCGGATCGTTACTGGAAAGACATTGAACTGTGGAAGGATGTCACAGATGAACAATGGAATGATTGGCTTTGGCAGCTGACAAATACGATTCGCACCGTTGATGATCTGAAGAAAGTCATAAACCTCACTCCGGATGAGGAAGAAGGGGTAAGGATCTCGACTAAAACGATTCCGCTGAACATTACACCTTATTATGCATCCCTAATGAATCCGGATGATCCGCGATGCCCGATCAGAATGCAATCGGTACCAATTTCAAAAGAAATATATAAAACAAAATATGACCTTGAAGATCCTTTGCATGAAGATGAAGATTCTCCTGTCCCTGGCCTGACGCACCGTTATCCTGACCGTGTCTTATTTCTGGTGACAAATCAATGCTCCATGTATTGCCGCTATTGTACAAGGAGGAGATTTTCCGGTCAAATTGGCATGGGAGTGCCGAAAAAACAGCTTGATGCAGCGATCAGTTATATCAGGAGTGCCCCTCAGGTTAGAGATGTTCTCATATCTGGCGGGGATGGCCTTTTAATCAATGACAATATCCTTGAATACATTCTGAAGAATTTAAGGGAAATCGATCATGTTGAAATCATCAGAATCGGCACGAGGGCACCTGTTGTATTTCCTCAGCGGATTACCGAGAATTTATGCAATATCCTGAAGAAGTATCATCCGGTATGGCTGAATACACATTTTAATACTTCTATTGAAATCACCGAAGATTCCAAGAGAGCATGTGAGATGCTGGCAAATGCAGGTGTTCCAGTTGGCAACCAATCTGTTATTTTGGCGGGCATAAACGACAGCGTTCCAATTATGAAGAAACTAATGCATGACCTTGTTAAAATCCGGGTCCGGCCTTATTACATTTATCAATGTGATTTATCTGAAGGGATTGGCCATTTCCGTGCGCCAGTTTCAAAAGGGCTTGAGATCATTGAAGGATTAAGAGGACATACTTCGGGATATGCGGTTCCAACTTTTGTTGTGGACGCGCCTGGGGGAGGAGGAAAAATCTCCTTGCAGCCAAATTACGTAATATCACAAAGTGCCGATAAAGTGGTCCTTCGTAATTTTGAAGGAGTCATTACAACTTATCCGGAGCCGGAAAACTATGTTCCTGGCCGTGCTGAAGGGTATTTTAAAGAAGTTTACCCGGAAATGGATGAAAAACGGTCCAATGTCGGAATAGCCGCACTGATGAATGATCAGCAGTTTAATCTTGTACCTGAAGGGCTTGCAAGACTTGACCGCCGTGAAAAATATGAAAGCGATCCTTCCCATAGTTCATTGAAGGATAAACGTGACAAACGGGATGAACTAAAGGAAAAGAAATTCAATGCCCAGCAGACGAAGCAGAATCCAGCAGCTCAAACGGATGCCGAGACGGCAGCAGCAAAGGAATAGGAGGCTAGGAATGCAAATTAAATGTGCATGGTGTGAAAGCCAAAATATTAATGAGAGCAGGGAAACTGTTTATTGGGAGCTGCCTGATGGAACAAGGGCTATCCAAATCAATGAGACACCTTCCATTTCCTGCAGGGATTGTGATATGGTTTACCAGACCGATGATCTTGTTAAGGAGATTGAGGACCAACTATTTTTGATTGATGTGAAAAAAATTGGAAAAGAGATTAGTTTCGAAAAGCTGATGGAGCTGCCGAGGCTGCTGAAGCGAAATTATTTCGATTTCTCTTCCTATGATAAGTAAGTGATAAGGGCAGCCCGAAAAGATATACGGGCTGCTTTTTCTAAAAGATAAGAATGTATAAATTTAAAGTTAGATAACTGTCTAGCTCCAGGGGCCATCGGCTCGAGGTCATAAGCCAAGCCGGCCAAAAGGTTAAAGAACAACCTTTCAGCCGGCTCGTCTTATGCTTGAGGCCCGCAGGATGCGGGTCATGCAGACGTTGCCACAGGACGTGGCGCTTTTAGTCTGCGTTCCTTTATAAGCGGGCGCCTTCCGCTTTTCTTATGAATTAGTAGACGAACTGAGCACATTTCAATTATAGTAGAAAATAAATTAATGAACGACAGAAAAAAGGAAGGCGTTAGTATGTCCAAAACTTTCTATCACTTTTTAATGAAGTACAGGCACCCTGCACCGAAGGATCACATCAGCCGTTTTGCCAATGATGCTTATGAGGATCACAGCTTTCCGAAAACAGCCTATGATTATGATGAGATCAGCTCTTACCTTGAAATGAACGGAAGTTATCCTGAGAGCATGTCTGTCTTTGATGAAGTCTGGGAATTGTATATTCTTTCTGAAAGCTAAATGAATTCATGGAAACACTCCGACTCTGGAGTGTTTTTTATTTAGGCTGATTTTGTAAAGTTGGTTGCTTTTTAATATCTTAGTTTAATTTACTGAGTTGATTGGAAGGAGGGCACTTGATCCTCGAAAATGCTGACTCATTTCCTTCGTGCGGTGCACATTCGAGGAAGCATATTCAATGTCCCTCTCCACGGAAAGCACGTGCCCGCAGCGGAAAGCAACGGGCTGAATTAAAACAACAATCTATGAGAGAAGAGCTTTTATTTATAATGGGACGTCTGCGCTTTTTGCTTGATTGTGATGAACGTACGGACGATTTTCATAAAAAGTGCATATACTATTGTATTCAATACTCACGACTCAGTCATTGAGAGGATGGAGGAAATGAGCAAAAAGAAGAAACCAAAGTACAAAATCGGTGATACAGTCGTGATCACTATTTATGGTACAGTCGGAAAAGTAACAGATGTGAAATGGCTTGATGATATGTACGTCTATGAAGTCAATAAAAGCGAAGGTCTATATATGGAATCCAGCCTTCAAATGCTGTCTGAGTATGAAGGTGAGATTATGGAAAAGGAGCATATTGACATCGAATATAAATACTTTTTTGGCGACCTTGTCCAAGTCAAGGGGTATGGTTCGGATCTTTTCAAAATAGTAGGCTTCAGGACGGAAATTTGGAGATACAAAGAAGACGCATGGGAAGATGTTATTTATGAGCTTTCGAGAATTAATGACGGGGAATGGCTGGAGGCAGGAGAGGAAGAGCTGACACTCGTTGCGGATGCTGAAAGTGCAGATGCCTTTATCCAGAAGCTGGGACTCCTTTATATGATAAATAAAAAAGAAAAGCTGCCTGAATTAAAGGAATCCGCTCATTCATTCCGCAAGGCAGAAAAGGAATTGCTTGAAGGCATAAAAGAAAGAAAAGTGCTGATTGATGGTTTGCTTGATATATATAATGATTATCGTATTCTTTATGAAATGTTTCAGGATGATGAGTATAAGCATATCATGCGGGTAATACTCAGAAAACTGAAGCATATTGCCAATAATGATGATAAGAGCACTGTGTAAAAAGCAAAAGCAGCTCAGAGGTCTAAGCTTCTTAGAGCCAAGTGATTAGGAGATACAGCAAAAAAGGGATGCCAAACCATATGACCAGCTTAAATAAAGCATTTAATAGATTGCTATAAAGATTTATAATGGAGCTTTCTTCACGATTGACATCTTCTTTAATGACTAGGGCCAGTCTGGATATACTTGACATGTCACTGCCTCCTCAATTACTGAATAAAATGGATCGATATTAGCTGCTTATCCTATTTGTATGTCCTAATTGAAGAAAAATGCACTGTAAAACAAAATAAAGAATATAACTTTTCTGAAAGTTGTTTTGCATGAATCCATTCAGTGCTTCATACATTTTGTACAAAGGGGGCGTTGCTGTGAAGGAAATAGAGGTCGTAATAGATACGGAAGAAATTGCTGAGTTTTTCTTTCATGAGCTGGCAAAAAGAGGTTATGTGCCTACTGAAGGAGAATTGGATGAACTTGCAGATATCACATTTGAATACCTGCTGCAAAAGTGCATCATTGATGAAGAAATTGAAGATGACTAATATAGAAAAATGACGAGGAAAGGTGCTCGTCATTTTTTTGCGGAGCAGCAGGAACATCATGCACATACATATTCTGATACATCTTTAAAAGAAAACGCTGAAAAATGGTAAAGCAATTTCAGCAAATAAAAAAATATGTAGCAGCACATATAAAAAATGAAACTTTTCTTGTTATGAACACGTACATCTAAATGAAGCAAGTGCTTTGTGTTATATAGTAAAGACCGCCGTAGATGGTTAAAAAAGTTGGCCGGCTGGAAGGTAAATCTTCAATTGGGAAAGAAATAAAATAAAAAAAGAACTAGGGAGAGAAGCATATGTCATTTTTTAATAAGGTCCTGGCAAGTGTGGGAATTGGGTCGGCAAAAGTAGATACGAAACTTGAAAAGGATTCAGCAGCCCCAGGTGAAGCCCTCAATGGTGTTGTAGAGATCACAGGGGGAAGCACCGAACAGAAAATCGATGATATTTATCTTTCATTGAATACTACTTACATTAAAGAATCAGGTGATAAAAAATATACAGTCTCGGGTTTGATTGACCGTTTCAGGCTCTCTCAAGCCTTCACCCTGGCTGCGAATGAACGAAAGCAAATTCCTTTTACTTTTAATCTTCCAGCTGACACGCCTTTGTCTTTTGGGAAAACAAAAATTTGGGTGGCGACTGGGCTGGATATAAAAAACGCAGTGGATCCTGCCGATAAGGATTATATTCGAGTCGTGGCAAACCCGCTAATGGATTCTGTATTGAACGCTGTTTCGAGTATGGGATTCCGTTTGCGGGAAGCAGAATGCGAACAGGCTCCGCACCGCCTCCGCAGGAGGCTGCCGTTTATACAAGAGTTTGAATTTGTTCCAGTCTCCGGTCCTTTCAGAGGAAAGCTGGATGAACTGGAAGTAGTATTTTTTCCGCAGTCAAATGGAGAGACAGAGATCATGATACAAGTAGACCGCAAAGCGAGAGGGCTGGGCGGATTCCTGGCAGAAGCACTGGAAATGGATGAAACCTTTGTCCGTTTCACTGTTACAAATGCAGATATTCCTTATATGCAGCAAAAGCTTCAGTCTGTCATTGCAAAATATGCCTAAATAAATGCTAATGAAAACGATGGGTGAAGCCCATCGTTTTTTATGCTCAGACTGCGGCTGTGGAATGCATATAGTTATGCCAGAAGTGTTTTTAGAAAATCCTGTCCTTTTAAAAATGGGGTGATTAGCACGTACATGATTGAGTCGGGAATTTTCTTCTCATCATCGGAAATAATTCCATGAACACCGAGCCGCTGCATGTCTGCAAACTGGTATTGCTTGCTGATGGTCCACGAGTATATCTCATAATCGAATAACTCAGCTTGATTAATGAAGGATTTGGAAAGTAAGAGATGGTGAACAGATAGGAAAGAGGCAAAATCGCGGTAGGATGCCAAATGAAACAAATCCAGGTGCTTGCTCAGCAGCAGGCCAGCAGGAATTTCGGGTGCAAGCTGGTGGAATTTTTTCATCTCATTAATGTGGAAAGATTGGACTTTTATGTGATTGTCTGGTTTATAAGAATTTAGCATGTCTGCCAGAATCTCTGTCATGCCAGGCTGATTTTCAGGTGATTTCATTTCAATTATGATTCCTGTTTTTCCGCTGACTTTTTTTAATACTTCATTTAATAATGGGATTTTTTCACCGGCAAATGCAGGAGAAAACCAGGATCCTGCATCCAGCTTTTTTATATCCCTGACCGTCAAATCCTCAATCAGTCCCTCTCCGTCGGTAGTGCGCAAAACATTAGCGTCATGGATAACGACAAGCTGTTTATCCTTGCTCAGCCTTACATCTAACTCGATATAGTCAAAGCCCAATTCAATAGCTTTTTCAAATGATGCAAGCGTGTTTTCCGGTGCAAGTGCAGATGCGCCTCTGTGTGCGATAGACTGAAAAGGCATGAGAGGCTGAAAAAAATAAGAAATAGTCATTATTGCCAATCCGATAAGGATTGAATATAAAACAGGCTTTTTGGATACCAACAATTTTCATCACCTCCCGAAAAGACTTTTATACATAATATGCAGGCTGGATACTTTTGAAAGCGTTTTCTTTGTGAAAAAAGCCGTGAATCGACAAAAGTAGTATTTTTTTGATGGAGGAAACGACAAGAAAAATGGCTAATTAAACAGTAATAAAAAATTGTTATTAGAAATTTTGGCCGCAAATAAAAAAATGCCATAAAAATGCTTTTGAAGACCTTATTCGTCAAAGCAGCTGACAGATCAATTCAATTAATAGGTAAATCAGCCAAGCGGATGCATGGAATAAGAGGGGGATGCCATATGCTGAAGGAATTAACAAGAATCAAAAGAAAAGAATTTGATGTGACGATCTTTCAAACACCTAAATTTAGGGACAAAAAAGGCTTTCAGCAAGTATATCGCCTAAATGTAGAAGCTTTAACCCATGTGGAATGTCTGGATTCAGTTTTTAGGAAGTTTAATGTGCATGACCGGATCCCTGGGGATTTTGATGGCCGATTTATTTCCACAGGGGATATACTCTATATTGATGAAGGCAGGAGAGGGCAATTTTATTATCAGCTAAAGCCGGGCGGCTGGGAAGAAGTTAATCGAATACATATACGTTAAATGAAAAAGCAGGAGGGCACTATAGCTCTCCTGCTTCTTTTTATAAAAATTTTATTCAATGTTGGAACCCGGGCCGTTTTTGCGTTTATTGGCAGTGTATTCTTTGCCGTGTGCTTCTTGCTCTGCAATAATTGCTTCAGCAGGAATATGATTATTTTTCTTTGGTGAATTTATACGGTTGCGATGCTTCTTGCCCATCCTAATCCCTCCGCTTATCGATTGCTTATTGTTTTAACCGTTTTGGATGTATTGGGCTCGGTATTAGCCCTGGAAGATGGATTTGTCTCATTAGCATGCTGTACGGCCTGCCTTAGTTTTTTGCTCATTCCTTTTTTCGGCATGATTACAACCTCCTTTGGAAAAGCTAAAAATAGCTTTCCCGTACAGAGAAAAAACATGCCTTATGTAATTTGTTTCTAAGTGATGGCACATATGGTATAGTTTGACTTGGAAGCATTTACAGAGGCTTCAGAAATAATTTGGAGGTTTTGATTATGAGCATACATATCGGTGCTAAAGAAAACGAAATTGCGGATACGGTCCTGCTTCCTGGAGACCCTCTTCGTGCAAAATATATTGCAGAAACATTTTTGGAAAATGCAGAATGCTACAATGAAGTCCGCAACATGTTTGGCTATACTGGAACATATAAAGGGAAACGCATATCAGTTCAGGGTACAGGCATGGGAGTGCCATCCATTTCCATCTATATTAATGAACTGATGCAGAGCTACAATGTTCAAAACTTAATTCGAGTAGGCACATGCGGTGCGATTCAAAAAGATGTGAAAGTAAGGGATGTAATTCTGGCAATGAGCTCTTCTACCGATTCCCAAATGAACAGGCTTACTTTCGGAGGAGTGGACTTTGCGCCGACAGCTAACTTCGATCTTTTGAAAAAAGCTTATGATGCAGGTGTCGAAAAAGGATTAAACCTTAAAGTCGGAAATGTATTCACAGCTGATATGTTCTATAATGACAATGCTGACCACGAAAAATGGGCACAATATCAGATTTTGGCGATTGAGATGGAAACGGCTGCGCTATATACACTTGCAGCGAAGTTTGGCCGTAAGGCGCTTTCTGTCTTAACAGTCAGCGACCACATCCTCACAGGTGAGGAAACATCTTCTGAAGAAAGACAAACTACCTTCAATGAAATGATTGAAGTTGCACTTGAGGCTGCTGTTCAGGAATAAAGGAAAAGGATATGGAAACTGGTTCATTAAGAGCCAGTTTTATTTTTTTTTTTTGATGTCAAAAATTAAAAAAATTTAAAAATACGCAAAAAGCAATTTGTGCCGTTTGTCCTGTTTTTCACACAATTATGGACTAGTTGACATGAAGTGTTAAAATAGTAATGTTGCAAAGAAAAAGAAAAGCGGAAGCGCCTTGCACCCCTGCACCTCGGGGGGGGGGGAGGCGCTGTAGCTATACAAAAAAGTCAGGTGAAATTGAATGAAGAAAACCATAATTATGGCAGGGATACTTAGTCTCATGCTTACAGGCTGCAGCCAGCTTGATCCATATTTAGATAAGGTCCAGCCGCTTATTGAAAAAATTCCATTCCTGGGGGGAGAAAAAAGTCTAGAGGAGCCTCCTCAAGAAGATGAAACCTCAAAAGAGCAAGAAAACAGTGCTGAGAAAGCGGGCAATGTGGACAAAGAAGAAATTAAAGATGATCCTCTTTCATTGGAAGCAACATATTTTAATGATGTTAAAGTTGTCAATGGCAGAAATATAATTCAGAATCCTGAAAATGTAATGGCCCTTGTGAATAAACAATTCAGCCTTCCGGATGGCTATGAACCTTCCAAGTTAATCATCCCTGAAGTTGCATTTTCTTATGGGAAATTAGATTTGGAAAAAAGCTATATGCGGCAGGACGCTGCACTTGCTTTGGAAAAGTTATTTACCGGAGCGTTAAATGAAGGTGTTGAATTGTTTGCAGTTTCCGGTTATCGTTCATTTACACGGCAATCACAGGTTTTTGATGCAGAGGTAAACAGAGTAGGAAAAGAAAAAGCAGTTCTGGCTGTTGCCATTCCAGGCAGCAGTGAGCATCAGACAGGCCTTTCAATGGATATCTCAAGCAGAAGTGCAAACCTTGAGCTTTCAGAAGAATTCGGGGAAACAAAGGAAGGAAAGTGGCTTGCTGAAAATGCACATCGCTACGGTTTTATTCTCCGCTATCCAAAAGGAAAAGAAGCCATCACAGGTTATAAATTTGAGCCTTGGCATTTCCGATATGTGGGTACAGAGGCTGCAAAAGTCATTTATGAAAAGAAATGGACGTTGGAAGAATACTTCGATATTGTTAAAAAAATCTAAGAGGCCATAATGGCCTCTTTTATTTTTCTTTTTGCTTGAGACTGCTTTTCCCTGATTGAAAATAGAATATAACAGCTAATATGAGGGGAACAGCGGGAAGTGCTGACAGGAAACGGAGAGTGTTTTCTGCACCTGATAAATAATAGCCTAAGGGAAGCAGAAGAAGGAAGCTTAAAAATGCAAGTTTCCATGACTGATTCATGACTCCGGCAATAAGGCTGATCAATGAAAGTGCGAAACTAAGCCATAATACTGCGCTTATCATAATATTCACCCCTTAAAAAGTGATGGTAGGCTTAAGGTCATTCTGGTGAAAAGGATAGGAGGATGGATGCGGATATTAAATATGAGACTATATAATAAAATATGGTCTGTACTGGCAAAACATTAATCTTTTATTTTCTTGTTGTCCATATTGAGGGGGAAGTATGATTCCTGAGTGGGCATATATCAAGCCGTCTGCTGTTTACCCGATGTTTATTAACATCCTTAAATGAGGTATTAATAAACGAAGGTTTTACATGGAAAAAGGAGGCACAGACATTGGAAAAATTTTCACTTAAAGTTGTGGGCATGACTTGCAGCCACTGCGAAGAGGCGGTAAAAAATGCCCTTCTCTCCATTGATGGCGTGGCAAGCGTTGCAATTGCCTTTCACGACGAACACATAGAAATCGAGTATGATCCGAAAAAAGCTGATAAGGAAAAACTAATAAAGGTGATAGAAGATCAAGGCTATGGGGTAGCCTAACTTAAAAAGGAGCGCTTTAGCATATTTCGCTGGCGCTCTTTCAAATTTTACACATATGCATTTTTCTTTGTTATTTTTTCGATAAAAATGTTATTCTAATCATTAAGGATTGTACATAGTTATTTTACGGTAACGAAAGTGGTGAAGAGTTTGCAGAATGAAGACCTAAACAAAGGAACTTCCGAAACACCAGATAATAACCATTCAGGTTTTATCCGCATGAAAAAGTTTCATTTTGTCATGCTGCTGTTTTTTATTGTTTTCCTTTCAGCTGGGATTACTACCTTTGCACTGGCTTTTGGTGATGAAAAAGCAGTAGATGTTGGAACAGGCGAAAGAAGGGAATTTGATAAGCTGTATACAGCTTATGATACCCTTAAAACAAACTATTTCCAGGAAGTTGACCAGGATAACCTTATAAATGGCGCTATTAATGGTATGCTTGAAGCGCTGGATGATCCATACTCAGACTATATGAACGAGGAAGAAGCCAAAAGCTTCCATCAGAGTATTTCATCCTCATTTGAAGGAATCGGAGCTGAAATCCAGGAACAGGAAGGCTATATTGTAATTGTTTCACCATTAAAAGGTTCACCTGCTGAAAAAGCAGGGCTTAAACCGAACGACAAGGTCCTGTCCGTTGATGGAAAAAGCCTTCAGGGGATGAGTTCTACAGAAGCCGTTATGCTGATCAGAGGCGAAAAAGGCACTAAGGTAGAACTTTCAGTTCAGCGCCCTGGCGGGAATGAGCCTATGAATATTTCCATTACCCGCGATACCATCCCCCTTGAAACTGTCTATGGGGAAATGCTTGAAGATGGTATTGCAAAAGTGCAGATTACTACCTTTTCGGAAAATACTTCTAAAGAGCTGGTGGAAACTTTGAATGAGCTGCAGGAGCAGGGCATGAAAGGATTAATCCTTGATCTTCGCCAGAATCCTGGGGGCCTTCTGGATCAGGCAGTGAAAATTTCCAGCCTGTTTGTCCCGGATGGCGAGATTTTATTCCAAATTGAAGACCGCAATGGAAACAGGGAAGAAGTTAAATCAACGAAGGAAGAAAACCCGAATATTCCTTTAGTAGTTGTAATTGATAAAGGAAGCGCAAGTGCATCAGAAATTTTGGCCGCGGCAGTACATGAGTCTGCAGATGTCCCGCTTGTCGGTGAAAAGTCGTTTGGAAAAGGCACAGTGCAGCGTGCACAGGACTTCTCTGATGGATCAAACATGAAATTCACAACTGAAAAATGGCTGACTCCGGATGGAAATTGGATTCATAAAAAGGGAATAACACCAGACCACAAAGTGGCCTTGCCTGATTATGCTACACTGCCATTTATTAATCCTGACACTGAATTAAAGCTTTCTGCTTCTTCAGCACAGGTAAAAGGTGCTCAGCAAATGCTGAAAGCACTTGGATATGATCCTGGAAGAGAAGACGGTTTCTTTGATGAAAAAACAGAACAGGCTGTCAAGGAATTTCAGGCTGCTGAAAAGCTTGAGCAAAATGGAGTATTATCAGGGCAGTCTACCCTTAGACTAATGGAAAAACTCCGTGAAAAAATTGATCAAAATGATACGCAAATTCAAAAAGCAGCTGAAGTGCTGAAAGATCAAATAGAATCTTAAGTCAAAAGCTCTCCATTTTTTGGAGAGCTTTTTTCTATGGATACATGTATTCCTGTTATAGAAAATGGGTATATAAAGCATTCATCTTTCCCACAATGATAGTAAACTTTACTATATGCAGCGCAGGAGTGATTCGCTTGAAGAATATAATAATTGTTTTTTTATTGGCTGCAGCCATCCTGTCGGGCTGTACTTCCTTTCAGCAAAAAGAAGATCGCAATGAGGTAAGGCGGGATACTGCAGCTGATGAGACTGAAAAGGAGGATAAAGAGCCATCAGCTATTGGAAATGGTACGAAAAACTTTTTGCTGATTGGTGTTGATAGCAGGGGAGAAGAGGATTCACGTTCTGATGCTATTCTTCTAGCCAGTTATGTACCCTCTGGAGATTCGATTAAATTGGTCTCTTTAATGAGGGATAGCTATGTTAAAATTCCAGATTATGAATATATGTACAGTAAACTGAATCATGCTTATTATATAGGCGGCAAGGATTTATTAAAGGAAACAATAGAACAGAACTTTGGAGTCCAAATCGATCATACTGCAATTATCGATTTTAAGGGATTTACAAAAATGCTTGATGCCATTGCCCCTGATGGAATTGAAGTGGAAGTCAGTTCTGCAATGATTGAAGATATGGGCTTGGATTTGGAGGCCGGGAAGCAAAAACTTAAGGGGAGCGACCTTTTATCGTATGTGAGATTTCGCCATGATGGACAAAGTGATTTTGGGAGAGTGGACAGGCAGCAGGAAATTTTGATAGAACTTAAAGATGAAGTGATGAATCAATTCTCTTCACCCGCTGGTTTGGCAAGGTTTCCGGAAGTGATCAGCCAGGCATTGAAATACGTTGAAACTGACTTGAAGATTGAGGAAGCAATAGCTTTAGGTGTATCATTTTTAATGGACCCTGTTACTGATATTGAAACGCTGAGAGTGCCCATTACAGACAGTTTTGAAAATAAAACGTATGAGCATGCCGGATCGGTTCTCCAGCTGGATTTTGAAGAAAACTCAGAAGCACTTAAGCAGTTTTTGAAGGCTGAAAAAGAATAGCGCAGATAAGAGCCATAGCGCTATTAAAATGAGGAGCCAGTGGGGCTCCTCATTTATTTTTTCTGCAGACCGCAATCCCAAAGGGATAATGCTTGCCTTCTCTTTTCGGTTCAATAAGAACACTTCTCTGATAATAAAATTCCGTCTCTCCGTATGACTTAAACAGGTCGGTGAATTCATCTTCAGTCAGCTGGTGATAGTGGAAAGGCTCTCTCGTTGGTTTTCCCCTTCCAGCGCCGAATGGAGTGGATAAAATGAGAGTCCCTCCAGGCTTTAGCATCTTATAAAGGCTGTTAAGAAATATTTCTTCTGATGCCAGGTGTTCAAGCGTTTCAAAGCTCGTAATTACATCAAAGAATCCTAATTGTTCAGGGAGGGTTTCTTCTTCTGCATTGGCTTTTACATATTGTACAAGAGGATGATAATGGTGCTGCCTGGCATATTTCAGTGTCTCTTCATCCATGTCCACAGCGATAATTTCATTTATTTCTTTTTTCTTGGATTTTGCCATAATTTTTGAGCCGTACCCCGTTCCGCAGGCAATATCAAGGACTCTTCCTCTGGCATAATAAAGGGCAAAATAGTAACGCGCCAAATGTTCCAGTAGCATTCCATTTGTAATCGGCATTTCCTCCGGTATGATTCTTTCTCCGGTATTTTCGAGCATTAACTCCACCATCCTTATTAGAGATTATAGCAAATATGTCTTATGGTTTGTATGGACTGTTAAAATCATATACAATGTGTCATTAGACAGGATAGCTATAAAGAGGTGATCCTTTGAAGCAGATAGTGGAACTTAATGAGCAGACCCGCAATCAAATTTCAGATATAGAACAAAAATGCGAAAAGCTTGCAGAAAAACTTCTTAATAAGTATAAATCAGTCTTTCATGCCGGCGGGGAATATCTGGTAGTGGACCTGATCAGAACCATTAAAGGCCGCAGAGCATCTGATAATGATGTTTTTAAAGTTGATTATGAGTCCATTTTGGAATTGGGAATTGAAACGGAAGATGATTTTTTTCCAAATGCATATATTCCCATCTGGAAATGCAAACAGGAAATGTTTCATTCCGTTGGTTATTTAACAAATCTGGATATTGATTCAATAGAAAAGAAAATGATGATATTGATTGAAGAAATGCTTGCAGACCGTGAAGAAGGGGAAAAATATGAATAACACAGAAATATATATATTATCAGGCTTTCTAGGGAGCGGGAAAACAACACTTCTAAAGCACCTGCTCCAGGATGAAAAAAAGCAAGGCAGGAAAGTGGCAGTTATGATGAACGAGCTCGGGAAAGTATCAATTGACTCAGACGTGGTCGATGAGGATGTACCTTTAAAGGAGCTGCTTGATGGATGCATATGCTGTACAATCTCAGATAAGCTGGAAGCTCAGCTTCAAGAATTATTGGTGGTTGATAAACCGGAAGCGATCTATATTGAAACAACAGGCGCTGCTCATCCCATTGAAGTTCTGGATAGCATCCTTTCCCCCCTCTTTGCAGATCGCATGCTGGTAAAAGGGGTTCTTTCAGTTGTTGACGGTCCCAGATGGCTTAATCGAAAGCAGTTAAGCCCGCAGATTCAGCAGCTCTTACTTGAGCAGGTGCGGCATGCGGATTTAATAATTTTAAATAAAGCAGATGAACTAACCGAAGCGGAACAGGCGCGGCTTACGATGGAAATTCAGGGTCTAAACAGCCAGGCTTTCAGCATCTTAACATCGTACTCAAAGATCGCTGTGAAAGAGGTAAGAGGCATGTCTTCCGGGAATAAGAGCCCCGCATCCCGGTCACATGTTTTTTCTGATCTGCGCTTGAGCACTTTTGTATATAAGTTTCAAAAACCTGTCAATCAGTCTGAATTTGAGGACTTTCTAAGAGGCCTCCCTGATACTGTTTACAGAATAAAAGGATATTTGAAACTGAATTCCTCACAGTACCCGTTTCTTTTTCAGTTTTCTTATGGAATGCCGCTGTATATGCACGAAAACATAAATATGCCATTGAATATGGTTTTTATAGGAGAAAATCTTGACTGGGAAGAAATTGAAAAAAGGTTAAAAACCTTAGAAGGCATTAATTAAGATTAGAAAAATCGCACTCAAATTGTGCGATTTTTTTATTCCTTCAGATGAATGAAAAAAACCTGTTTTTGGGAAACTCAATATATAATGCTGTACCGAAAAAAACATAAAAAATGAGTGGAACTTATGAAAACAATACATGCAATCATGATTATTATTGTTCTTCTTACTGCGGGAGGCACACATACTACTGCAGCGGAAGAGGGGATAAGCTGGCAAATTGATATGATTCCTTGGGAAAAAGTGAATGGCATATTGCCTAAATACAGTAAATTTACTGTTCTGGATGTTGAAACAGGCAAGAAGTTTAAAGTTCAAAGACGAGCCGGCAGCCATCATGCTGATGTTCAGCCATTAAATGCTGAAGAGACAAAAATGATGAAAAGCATTTATGGGGGAAAATGGAGCTGGAAGAGGAGGGCAATAATTGTTATTAATGGAAATCAGTGGATTGCCGCTTCTATGCATGGAATGCCCCATGGAGGCGGAGCACTGAAAAACAACTTTCCTGGGCACTTCTGTATTCATTTTTATGGCAGTACCACACATCGTACCAATTACATGGATTTATCACATAAGCTGATGATATTAAAAGCAGCAGGAAAACTTGATGAATATCTCTATAATGCAAATCCATATGAAGTAATCAGTGCATTCATGGCTGGATTAAAACAGCAGGATGCCAAGATAGTACAGCCCATTTCCCTCCAGCCCTTAGCCTGGAATAAAATCCTGCCCAGCATAGAAAATGCAAGGCTAAGTGCGATGCCTGTCCTTCCTGCTGAGGATTTGACAGACGAGCTGAGCCTGGAAGTGCCGGTGGAAGCAGACTGGTTTATAAAAAACCGCGGCAGAGTGCATTTTCGAGGCTGCATCTATCTTGTTCGCTATTCACAAGCGGACCCATGGAAAGTGGACAATAAAAGATTCCTTAAGGAGAATAAGTTAGTGAACGAATAAAAGCTTGAGAATAAAATCTCAAGCTTTTATTCGTTTTAGCAAAACTACTGTTTTTCGCCAAATTTGATGAATGTGCGTTCGTCTTCCACAAGCCCGCAGGCCGCACACTGCACTCTCTTGTCAGGGCCTTTATAAGGCATATGGAATGGGGACAGCTGTTCACTGCTGTACTCTTCCAATACATTCCCTGTCTGGGGATCCATTTTGATGGATTGAGGCACCTGCTGAATAATATTGAATCGGCTTCTGTTGGTTTTACAGTTTGGGCACCGATAAGGTGAATTCATTAACTCATTCTCCTTTCTGGCATATTAGCTATATTTTTTGCATTTATAAAATTATTTATGTAAAAATACATCTAAGGAAATATAATGGTTTCCTGTTTTGGAAGGGAAGTGGCAGTAATGAGTGCAGACTATGAAAAGCTTTTGAATGAATACCGGAAGCTTTGGAATAACCGGAAACTCGAAGAGAATCATAATGCTGAAATTATATTGAAAGAAGCGATCTCCAGGGAACTAAAGGATGAAAATTCACATCCTAGAGTCCGTAAGACGATCTATGAAAAATTTTACCTGGCGGTTAAGAGGATAACACACTCAGAGTTGGATGAAACATCAAAAAACGCACTTATCCAAATGCATATCAATGAATTTGAATGTTTGAAATAGGAAGGGTAAGCTTCCTATTTTTTTTTGAATTCAGCAGGTTTTCTATAGGTTTCAAGATCCTTTCACATTTATCTCACAATATTAAGGTAAGATGAAGATAAGATAGTCATAAGGAGAAATGGTATGTTTAAAAAAAATTATTGGTTTTTATTATTATTGATATTAACCGCATTCCTTACTTCCTGCTCAGAAAAGAGACAGCCTTCAATTCCTGAAGATATAACTTTTGCTGCTACAGTGAATATCAAGGATATGACCTTATCTTTTGTGGATTTGGCTAAGAAGGAGCTGGCGGCAGAGTGGATCATGGAGAAACCTTATACAGGGGCACTAATTCTCCCGGACAATGATTCCATTCTACTTTATGGAAAACAGCTTGAAACGGCAGATCAATACTCCTTAAAGGAGGGAAAACTGATTGATAGCTGGGAGACAGGAGAAGGTATCGTCAATGGCATCCTGCTTGATACTAATGAAATAGCTTTTGCAGATCAAAACTTAAACAAAATTAGGTTCTTTAATTTAAATGGAGAAGAGGAAAAACAGGTCGAGACGGAAAGAGATCCGCTTACCCTCCTAGAATATGGTGAAGAGAATAAGTTATTTGTCCTAAGCTTCAATCATGAAAAACTGGGAATTATCGATCTTGAATCAAAAGCAAAAAGCGGGGAATTTACAATCCATCCTTCAGCAGCCGGTGCCTGGCTTAATGAGAAAAGCGGTGAAATCTGGATTGGCGGACATGGAGAAGGAGTTGAGATTGAACAAAATATCCATGTGTATGACACTGAAACCGGGGAGTTGATAAAGCAAATTCCAGCTGCTTATATGCCGATTAATTTTCTTGGACATGAAAATCATGTTTATGTCTTAAGCCATGGATCAAATATGTTATATAAAATTAATGAATCAGGGGAAGAGGCTGCCTCTGTCTCGGTTGCAGCAAATCCTTTTGAAATGGCTTTTGCAAAAGATATACTTTTGGTCGCCGGTTATGACAGCAATGATTTACATATACTAGATCCAAAAAATTTAAAAACGCTTAATAATATTAAGGTTGGAGAAGGCCCTTTTAAAATAGTCATTAGGGAGAGTGTAAAATGACATGCTGAATATCCTGATTATAGATGATGAAGCAGATATGAGGCATTTGATTGAAATGTACCTGGGGAACTCAGGATTTACATGCTTTTCAGCAGAAAGCAGCTTTGAAGCATATGGCATACTTGAAAATAATGTGATGGACTTAGTTATTCTGGATATAATGATGCCGGGTGAAGATGGATTTGAAGTATGTTCTCGAATCAGGAAAAAATCAAATGTACCAATTATATTTCTCTCTGCAAAGGGAGAGGAATGGGATAAAGTGAAAGCCCTGCAGTTAGGGGGGGACGACTATATTGTCAAACCCTTCAGTCCTGGAGAACTTATTGCCAGAATGAATGCAGTTCTCCGAAGAACCGGCGGATTAAAAAGTGACATGGATTCTATTCAGATTGGAAAGATCACAATTGACAAAAAAGCAAGGAAAGTCTCAGTTGCGGGTAAGCAGGTCACGCTTACTCTTAAAGAATATGAACTGCTTCTATTTTTTATCGAACATAAAAGCCAGGCATTAAGCAGGGAGCAGCTGCTAGAATATATATGGGGCATGGATTATACAGGAAGTTTACGAACAGTGGATACTCATATAAAAACGCTGAGAATGAAGCTTGGGGTTGGGGACTATATCCAAACAGTCTGGGGAGTAGGCTATAAATTCGAGGTGCCGAGTGAATGAAATTCCTGACGAATAGCCTGGCAAAAAAAATGTGGCTGACCGTGACAGCCGCAATTATCATAACGATCTTATATTCCTACTTTTTATCTTATTTATTTTATGAAAAAATCTATGTGGAAAATGTCAGGGAATCCCTGCTTACTGAAGGGAGGAGCCTGTCGTCAGAATACAAGGGGGGTCCTTTGACAGAGGATCTCAGGGAAAAAATCGATTGGTATAATGCAAAATCAGAAACAGAGGTTTTTATTGTCAGTAATCCTAGAGAGCTTAGTGCCTGTCTGCCTTTTGAAATTGACTATCAGACACTAATTAGTGAAGAAGAACGTGAAGAGCTGCTAAAAGGCAGCACAGTTGAAAAATTGGGCTATGAAAAAAGGTTTGACCGAAAAATTATGGGTGTCATTATTCCGCTTCTCGATGATAATCGGCTCCAGGGCATAATATATTTATATGTTCCCCTGGCAAAAATTTCTGAGATTACCCAGGATTTTGCGTATCTTTGGTTTGCAGCCGCGATGATTTTTACAGTTATCAGCATCATTTTAGGAACCATGCTGGTTAAAAAACTGACAAAGCCCCTATTGGATATGAAGGATGCAGCTGACCATGTTTCAAAGGGGTACTATGATATTCATTTAGAAATTGATTCAAAGGACGAAATTGGCCAGCTGGCAAATGCATTTAATCATATGTCCTCATCTATACAAAAAGAAGATGAAAAGAAAAAGGACTTCCTGGCAAACGTATCGCATGAGTTAAGAACCCCTATTAGCTATGTAAAGGGCTACAGTGAAGCACTCATTTCCGAGATGGCAGAATCTGAGGAGGACAGGCAAAGATATTTGCAGCTGATACTTAGAGAGTCAAAAAGGATGGAACGTTTGGTGGGAGATCTGCTTGATTTATCTAAGCTTGAATCCGACGAATACAAACTCGAAAAAATGCCGCTCCCTTTGGGACAGCTTATAGAGGATGCTATTGAAAAATACAAGCCTATCCTCCGTGATAAAAATTTGGATTTACAATACTGCCTGGATCCTGAAGTAATCATCAACGGGGATGAAGGCAGGATTGAGCAGATTATCCAAAACATAATGGACAATTCTATTCGGTATACAGCCGAAGGCAGAATCATGATCCGTTTATCTCAAGAGAAAGATAAATGCATAATTGAAATAGAGGATACAGGGATAGGGATTTCTGAAGAACATTTAAGCAAGATTAAACAAAGGTTTTATAGAGTAAATAAAGGCAGAACGAGATCTGATGGCGGTACAGGTCTTGGTCTTGCAATTGCAGAAAAGCTAGTTAAGCTCCATCAAGGTGAGCTTACTGTTTTAAGTGAATTAAATAAAGGAACGACGGTTAGGATTGTGATGCCGCTGTTCGAAATAAGGTAAGATAAGGAGATTTATGATGAAGAAGCTAGTAAATATCTGGCTCCCAGTGATGCTCATGGTAATCCTGACAGCCTGCAGCAATAATAATGCAGCTGAGGAAGAACCGCAATTTCTGGAAGTCGAGTTATCGATTAATCCTGAAAAAGGACAAGTAAATGAGCCGGTGGTTTTTGAAGCAAACGTTACATATGGGGAAGAAGAGGTCACGGATGCAGACGAGGTAAAGTTTGAAATCTGGAGAGCAAATGCGGAGGAACACGAAAAAATTCTTGTTGAACATGCTGAAAATGGGATTTATCGTCTCGAGAAAACCTTCGAGGAAGAAGGAACCTACTATATATACTCACACGTAACGGCACGCAGGATGCATAATATGCCTAAAAAAGAATTTGTTATCGGCCAGCCTAGTGAACCTGAAGAAGAATCAGGCAGCCCGAACATGGAAAATATAGATGAGAGTGGTCATGGCAGCCATTAAAAAGCAGCAGCATCTGCTGCTTTTTGTTTTGGGTCTTGTTACTCTGCAATAGCTTTCCTTTAGGGGGATAAATACCCAAATCCGGGCACATATACCCACAACATTTGTTACAATGGTGTAATAAAAGTAAAGAATAATGTCAGACTAAAAACCTGTCAATAGTGATCTTTTAGTATATAAATGGTATTTGTTCAGAGCCGCTTCCACTAAAGAGAAAAAAATCCAATCCTACAATTACCCATTTATGAATATCCCTAAACCTATTAATATAAGGATTTATGAAAAGTTGCAGCCCTAATTTGACTAGTTTAAAAGTCTCGTAGGGGTGCCGAAATCAGGTATTTGTCAAATCTGTCCAAAATTATTACGAAAAACCCTGTGATATGATGATTGTGCAAGTCACACAGCACCACACAACAAAGAAAACAAACACAGGGAGGATTTATATACATGAATAAGAAAGTTATTTACTCAGTAGCAGCGGCAGCAGCATTACTAGTATCAGCACCAGGAGCTAACCAGGCGGACGCAGCTTCAAATTGTCCTACTCCTGAGCAAGCTAAAAAAATCGCAGTTTCTCAATCTGGCAACCTAAGCCAGGAACAAATCAATAACATTCTTCAAAAATACCTTAAAAACTACAATATTAATTGGGGAAATGTTCAAGTAAATAAACAGGAAGCTCAGAAGCCGGCAGCTCCGGCAGCTCCAGCAGCACAGCCTGCAAAAGCACAAGAAACAGCAAAAGCTCCGGCACAGCAGCCTGCACAGCAGCAAACACCTGCTGAACAGACAAAAGAAGCAGCACCTGCAACTTCTGAAGTAAGTGCTTACGAGAAGAAAGTACTTGAATTAACTAACCAGGAACGTGCAAAAGCAGGAGTGCCTGCACTTCAATTAGATGTTGAATTAAGCAAAGTTGCTCGTGAAAAATCACGTGATATGCAGTCTAAAGGATATTTTGATCATAACAGCCCAACTTACGGTTCACCATTTGATATGATGAAGCAATTCGGCATCTCATACACTACAGCAGGCGAAAACATTGCTATGGGCCAGCAGTCTCCTGAAGAAGTTGTACAAGCTTGGATGAATAGTGAAGGCCACCGTAAAAACATCATGAATGCAAACTTCACGCACCTTGGTGTTGGCCATGTTGCTGACGGTAACTACTGGACTCAAATGTTCATTGGAAAATAATATATGCTTGAGTGAAAGGCAGCCTCTTAAGGCTGTCTTTTTATGTGTTTTTGCGCTGTCGCCTGGATCCCTTCTTTTACTTTATGATTCAATATAGTATTTACTGCGGCTCTATGTATGTATTCAATCATTCAATGGGACATTAGTAAAAGACACTAAAATCTGAATCAACAGGTGATTTACATGGATATTAGAAAAGGAACAAAAGACGATTTGAACAAAATTATGGACATCGTTAAGAAAACTGTTGCCATTATGGAATCCGAGGGGAATGACCAGTGGAATCGGACTTATCCCCAGGATCAGGATTTTTTAGCTGATGTTGAAACGGGCAATTTGTACACTTTCATCTATGAAGGAAAAGTCGCAGGTTCCATTACTGTTGATCAAATCCAGGCAGAGGAATATAAAAATGCCTCGTGGAGAAAAGATGAGCCGTGTTTTGTTTTCCACCGTCTGGCAGTAGATCCAGAGATCAGAGGTGAGGGAATTGCGAGCAAGTTAATTAATTATGCTGAAGAACATGCTGTCAGTAAAGGGATACCGTATATGAGAACCGATACATACTCGCTTAATAAAAAGGCTCAAAGATTATTTGAAAAAAACGGATATGTCAATGCAGGTACAATCTTCATGGATCGGGAGAACCCTTTTTATTGTTATGATAAACTGCTTGATTAGGTTTTTTTATTCACTTTTTACAAAAATGGGTATTACTTCTTCCTCTTGGAATGAGATGGGAAGAGTAATGGAAAGTATCCCATTTTCGAATGACGTTTCTATTGAATATTTATCAACGGGCATAGGGAGGGTCAGCACTTTTTCAAAGGATCTGCTATGTCTTTCCTTCAGATAATAGCGCAAATGCTGATGAAATGATGAACATTTTCCTTTAATAATTAGTTCATTTTGTACGAGAGATACTTTAATGTCATTGATGCATACACCGGAGAGCTCTGCTTCAATTTTGATATTCCCATCGTACTCATACATGTCACATCGCGGATAAATATCCTGATTTGATAGGAAACGATTGATTTTTTCCTGTTCCAGTCCTGAAAAAGAATGTTTTTTATTGTGACCGGGATTCTCAGGCGATATAAAGGTTTCCCAGAAATCCTGATTTTGATATTGGGAGGACATTTTTATTAGTTCTTTCCATTTTTCCAGTTCCATAAAGATGCCCCCTTTATAAAATTTCCGTTACATCAATTTCCGAAAATTGCATATCGACGTTTTTAGGTATTTTTATCTCCATATACCCCTCTTTGCAGCTGGCTGATGATCCTTTTTTCCTGACAATAGCAGGGAGAGTAATGATGTGCTTATCGTCTTTCTCAGGAATATGTTCAATAATCATTTGGTTGGATGTGTGGTAAAGTTTCATTTTTTTTAACCAGTCCTCGTTTTTGATGGGGAATCTGACAAAAACATAATCATGTGTTTCAAAGACGGAAGCATTCAGTGGTGCAGAATTTGGCTGGTGATTAGCTCCAGGTGCTGCTGTATTAAAGCCCTTCATAAAATCTGGTGTTCCGTTCATTTCCTGCATATTTTGAGGAAACATTTGCCCCATGATATTTCGAACATATTTATCAATATCCTCCGGTTTCATTTGATGGGGAGGACTTTTCATATCTTTATTAAATGGAAAAAGGTTCCATGGAAACATCCTTCTCATCCTTTCCATGCTAAGCTGCCGGCTAGGCTAATGATTCATCACTATGCCATATATTCTATGCGGAGAAACGCCTAACCGTTAATAATGGATTTTTAAGTTTTGCAAAGCCCCTGTTGCTGAAAGTGAAAAAAACTTCTTATTATTTGCATTAATACACTGTAATTACTAGTATATTGGTATTGATGTATATAAAATTTATTAAATACTGAGGGGTAATTTTGTGAGAAATAAAGCAGCTTTAATCACGGGAGGAGCAACAGGAATCGGGAAAAGAACGGCGCATGTGCTTGGCGCAAAAGGCATCGATCTGGTGATCAATTACCGTAGCAGTCAAAAGGAAGCTGTCTCATTATGCCGGGAACTGACCAAAAAATATGGAACTAAAAATATTGCTCTGCAGGGAGATATTTCTATACCAGCCGAATGTGTAAAAATGTCAGAAGCTGCTTTTTATGAATTCCCAGTCATCGATATAGTCATTCATAATGCAGGCCCTTACGTACATGAAAGAAAAGAGATGCTGGATTATACCTTCGAACAATGGAATTATCTGATTAATGGGAATTTAAATGCGGTATTTTATTTATCCAAATTATTTATCCCGAAAATGAGGGAAATTGGATGGGGAAGGATTATTACAATTGGATTTGATCGAGTAGAATCAGCTTCGGGCTGGATCTATCGTTCCGCTTTTGCGGCTGCAAAAACAGGAGCTGCGTCTTTGACGAAATCTATTGCACTTGAAGAGGCAGGGAATGGAATAACCGCAAATATGGTTTGTCCAGGAGATATTGTCGGGGAATGGAAAGAAAAAAAAATTGAAGAAGCTGCTGAGGTTCAGGAAAATGCATCACCAGTTGGAAGACCGGGAACAGGTGAGGATATTGCCCGTGTAATCAGCTTTCTGACAGATGAAAAATCCGATTTTATTACAGGCAGCATTATCCCGGTTACAGGGGGAAAAGACGTACTTGGTAAAATTTATCAGGGGTAAACTTATAAAAAAGGCAGAAGAACTGAATTCTTCTGCCTTTTTTTAAACTTTCATGGATGCTGGATATTTTTTGTTTTGAAGAAAAATCAGCCGGCTTGTTAAAGTAATGGCGCCAGCTGCAAGTCCTGTAATTAAGCCGATCCAATAACCATATGCCCCCCAGTTTGTATAATTGGCAAGATAATAACCAAATGGCAGACCGATGACCCAATAAGAAATAAGTGACATAATAAAGGTTACGTTTACGTCCTTATACCCTCTTAATGCTCCCTGAACAGGTGCCTGAATGGCATCTGAAAGCTGAAAGAACATGGCATAGATTAAAAAATGGGCCGTTAATTTTAATACATCGCCGTCTTTTGTATAAATAGATGCAACTTCTTTTGGGAAAGCCAAAAGGATGACTGCACAAATTAATGCCATGATTACGGCAATGCCTACCCCGATCCAGCTGTACTCTTTAGCATCCCTAAATCGTGCAGCCCCTGCTTCAAATCCTACAACTATTGTTAATGCCATTGAGATGCTGAGCGGTATCATATAAAGAAGCGATGCAAAATTAAGGGCAATCTGATGAGCGGCGATAACCGCAGTTTCGAATGTGCTCATTAATAAAGTAACTGCTGAGAAAATGCTTGTTTCGAAAAAAATCGATAAGCCAATTGGGATGCCAATCATTAGAATTTCTTTCCATTTGCTGATTGAAACAGCATGCAAATTCCTGAAAACTCCATAATTCGAGAATGGCGAATTTTTATGAATAATAAAAAATGAAATGAGCATGATCAGCCAGTAAGTAACAGAAGAAGCATAACCAGCACCTGCTCCTCCGAGTTCTGGAAATCCCCACTTGCCGTATATAAGCATATAGTTAAACACAGCATTTATCGGCAGTGAAAGAAGAGTAATGATCATACTGACCCTGGTTTTTCCAAGAGCGTCAATAAACGATCTTAATACATTGTAGACAAACAGGGGAATCAATCCTGTGCTTAAGGCTGCAAGGTAGTTGAAAGCTGTGTCATGGACCCTGTTTTCGAGATTCATTCCACTTAAGATTGGATTTAAGGAGAGTGCTCCACCGGCGAATACAAGGACGGCCATAATGATGGAAAGATAAACACCCTGAATGACAGAAAAAGCAACTTCCTCACTCTGTTTCTTTGCTCCCACCAAGTGGGATACGATCGGTGTAACTGCAAGAAGTATGCCGCTCAGACCGGTGAACACAGGGACCCAAAGTGAGGATCCAATCGCTACACCTGCCAGGTCCTGTGAATGATAGCGGCCGGTCATTAAAGTATCAATAAATGTCATGGAGTACATCGCCAGCTGGGTTACTAGTATTGGAACTAAAATCACCAGCAGCTGATGCAGTTTTTGTTTTTTGCTGTATGTCTGATTCATGAATCTTTCCTCTTTCTATAAAGTAACTAGAGAATTATATCATACTAAAGAGAAGCCGGCTCAAATCCAGGCCTTTTATCCAGGGAAAACAGCTATAGTAGAATAGGCAATTGATAAATTAAAAAAGTTTAAATTATGTGAACTTTTTAATAATGGGAATAAAAATCTTTCAATCGGCGAGTATAAATATTAAAAGCAGCCATTTCCAAAACTTGACTTGAAGGAGGCAGAAAGATGAGCTTCAATATAAATAGGATTAATCCAAATCAGACTCAAGTTTCATTTGTGGACGGACGTTTTGAAACACTTACAAATGAAGAGCTGGAAGAATTGCTGGCCCATTACGGTATAAGAGAAAAAACAGATGAACCGGAATCCAATATTATCAATTGAAAGAATAATAAAAAGCACTTGCTTCTATGCAAGTGCTTTGCGTTTTTATTATTTATAGAGTATATATCTTTGTACTTCGAGAGCTGTCTAGCTCCAGCGCCTAGCCCCCCCTCGAGGTGTCTGGGGTGGGCAAGGCCCTTCCGTTTTCTTTTAAGCCTCCAATAATTGGGACGATTCTTGGACTGCTGCTCCATGACGCATTACATGAAGAGTATATAGATCTTTTGGGATCTCATATAAATTGTAAATCTTTTCAGTTGCATTCAGCTGGTCATAAACAGACTTTCTTGTTTCATTTGCAAGAATGACATAAGGAAGCTTTTCTGCAGCTTTTTGCGAGCGGATATTTTCTTTACGGATCCGCATAAAGATTGTTTCAATGCCGGCTTCAAAAAAGAGCTCTTCAAAGAAAGCATCTTTTGCTAATTTGTTATAGCCCTTCCCATGATAGGGCTTGCCAAGCCATGTGCCTAAGAAACCGGCATTTTCCTGGATGTCATACAAATTGATCGTCCCAATCGGAGCGCCCCATTCATCAAGAATTGTGCGTGAAATCAATTCACCGCGTTCTTCTGCTTCGATTGTCTGCTTTGTAATAAACATAAACTCATCATAACAATTGGCTTTTTGGCGAACAAAAGGGAAGACATCAGGGTGCGTCATTAAATCAAATAAAGCATGGCAGTCGTGAAGATCACGTTTCTTGAGCATAGGATATCCCTCCAATTGAGGGCAGTCCTACTCCATGCCAAATAGAGCCTTCGGTCCACCCTCGAAATTTTTTATTATGCTGCTAAAAAATTTCGGGGTGGGAATCGAACCCACTAGAACCAGATAACTGGTGGCGCACCATTTGCCTTCCCTATTACTATCGTTTCCGATATTAGATTGTCTGTCATAAAGAAGCAAAATTTTCACTTCACTTTAGGTATAATACTAAAAAAAAATCAAAAAGGAAATAGGTTTTTTGATTATTTTTTTGCGATTTTATGTCAAATTACACCAGCGATATTCGACACAGGTTCACGATTCCCTGTACACAAAATTTCCGCCTATCATTGTCCATTTCGGCTTGGAAAGAAAGTGAAATGGGTGATGGTTCCACAAAACTAAATCGGCATCTTTTCCTTCCTCAATGCTCCCAAGCTGATTATCGATCCTTAGGTTTTTTGCCGGCAGAATGGTGATTCCTTCCAAGGCCTTTTGTTCTGAAAGGCCTTCCCGGACTGCAATAGCTGCACACATATTTAAATACTGCACAGGTGTGTAGGGATGATCTGTAGTGATTGAAACTTCAACACCATGCTCTGTCAGCTGCTGGTACGTTTTCCAGGTTTTGTTCTTCAACTCCACTTTGGACCTTCTTGTTAAAGTGGGCCCGACTGATACCTTTAAATTCAACCCTTCCAATTCGTCCGCAATTAAATGGCCTTCTGTACAATGTTCGATCCGAAGATCCAGGTTGAATTCTTCTGCAAAGCGGATTGCAGAAATAATATCATCTGCCCTGTGCGCGTGAATCCTGACGGGAATTTCTCTTTTAAGCGCTTTTACAAGCGGTGAAAACCGAAAAGAGTCAGGGTTATCGCACTGTAAAGCTTCATAAAAGGCTTCCCGCAGCATACCCATTATCCCCATTCTTGTAATTGAATCCTTGTTGCCATGGCTGTGAATCCGTTTTGGATTTTCTCCAAGGGCAATCTTAAGTCCGGCTGTTTCCTGGATAATCATTTTGCTGATATTTTTTCCTGCAGTCTTAATAACAGAAGTAGTTCCCCCAATTACATTGGCACTGCCTGGCATAATATGGGCAGTTGTTATGCCATATTTCACAGCATCGGCAAATGCGGGATCAAGAGGATATACTCCATCCATAGCTCGAATGTGCGGGCTCAACGGTTCAATTGTTTCGTTGGCATCATTGCCTGCCCATCCGGTGCCTTCATCATACAGTCCCAAATGAGTATGAACATCTATGAAGCCCGGAAGCAGGTGGTGGCTATGGCAGTCAATAATTTTTACATTAGAATCAGACTTCAAATTCTTGCCTGTCTTTAATATTTTTCCGTTCTCAACTAAGACATCCCCATGAAAAGCAGGGGAAGCAATAGGGTAAATGAATGCGTTTTTTAATAAAATTTTCATCACATGGTCTCGTCCTTTGATCCTGTAGTATTTGCTTTATTTTACAAAAATGAAAAGAAAGGGTGAACATTTTCTGATTAAACAAATAAAAAAAGTGTAAAATGATCATTCTACACTTTTGAGTAATAAGCTGATTTAGGTTATGTTAACTCTTCCGGACTTTGTAAAAAAAATAGAAAACTCCCGATCCCGACGCGATGACTATGATCGGCAATATAAATGGTTTTGCGTATTCTTTGATGTCTCTCCAGTGGTCACCAAGTTCCATTCCCAATAATAAAAAGAGAACCGTCCATGGCACCATGGCTGCAATTGTATATACTGTAAAGACCGATAATGGCATTTTGGCTATTCCGGCAGGGATGGATATGGCATGCCGTATTACAGGAATAAATCTGGCCGTAAAGATCACTCCGGTTCCATACTTTTCAAACCATTTCTCTGATGCATCCAAATGTTTTTTTTGAATCAGTAAATATTTCCCGTATTTATCAAGAACAGGCCTTCCTCCATAAGATCCAAGCCAGTAAAGAAACAGCTGTGCTAATGTTCCGCCTGCAATCCCCGCAAGCAGGGCACCTGTAAAATGGATGTCTCCTGTGCTGACTAAAAAGCCGCCATAGCTCAAGACGATTTCGCTTGGTATCACCTCAACCATTAATCCAAGTGCAATGCCGGCATAACCCAGCTGGGAAAGTATTTCAAAAATGCTGGCAATAATCTCTTCCATTCTGATACCTCCCCATTAGAAATTTAAAAAATCCCGGTCATTTGCAGGAGTATAATGGTGAACCCTAATATCCAGACGTATACAGCAAAAATCTTCAGGGATTTTCGTTTTAGAAAATTAATCATCCAAACGACTGCTGCATAGCCAAAGAGTGCTGATGACAATGTTGCCATTAACATGCTGCCAAGGGTTATGGCTTCTGTGTGACCGGACATCAATTCGCCAAATTGCATGACAATGCCGCCTGCGATGACCGGAATGGATAGCAGAAAGGAAAAATAAGCAGCTGTTTCCCTGTCAAGCTTTCTGAAGAGTCCTGCTGCAATGGTTAATCCGGATCTGGAGACTGCCGGAAAGATGGCAGCTGCCTGAAAGGTGCCGATAAACAGGGCATCCCCATAAGTGATGCGGTCCATCTTTTTTGCGCCTTTCTTAACACCATCAGCAATCCAGATTATGAACCCGGTAAATAGAAACTCCCAGCCGATTGTAATACCTGATTTTGAAATTGAATCGAACATGTCACTCAGCAGGAGCCCGACGATTACGGCTGGAATCGTCCCGACTATCAGAAGCATCGAAAGCTTGCCGAATGGCTTCTTTACAATTTGAAGCAATTCATTTTTGTAAACGACAAGGACTGCCAGTAAAGTTCCTATATGCAGCATTGTATCAAGGAAGAGGCCAGCTTCATCTAGCCCAAATAGATGTCTCCCCAGATATAAATGTCCTGTACTGGATATAGGAAGGAACTCGGTAAGTCCCTGGATGATCCCCAGAATGAATGCCTCCAGCTTTGACATCATCTATATATCACCTTCCTAAGCAGGTATGAGAATTTGGCAAAGTCATGGCGCAATGCCTGTCTTTAGAATTTGGCAAAGTCATGGCGCAATGCCTGTCTTTAACATTTGTATTCAAGTTGTCCCATTCAAGAACTTGAAATTAAGGTTTTAATTATTTTGGGGAAGGGCGCAAAAATTAATAAATACATGAAACCTTTTAAAATGAATAACGTAAATAATATAGAAGAAATCATAAAATATATTGAGGATTATTAGGAGGAAACAGAATGAATGATTATAAAATGCCTTCCAATGATGAAAGGCTTTTAGCTGCAGCTATCTATGTAACCAGCTTTTTTACAGCTTTTTTCGGACCGCTGATCATTTGGCTTTTAAAAAAGAATGACTCTGAGTTTGTAGATTATCATGGCAAGGAATATCTGAATTTTTTAATTTCCTATACGATTTACAGTGCCATCAGCGTCGTGCTTATGATCATCTTAATTGGGATGATAACTATTTGGATCGTGGGAATCCTTGCTTTTATTTTTACGATAGTAGCTGCAGTCAAAGCGTATGAGGGCAAGGAGTACAGAATACCTTTAGTTTTCAGGATTTTAAAGTAATTTAACAGAGTCCAGGGCCGTTGCCACTGGGCTTTTTTTAATGGATAATTAATTCTGCAGAGCTTTTAGTTATACAGTACACGGGGGGGAGTAATGAATAGACTTGATAACAAACAAAGGATGCTCAAGCTTATGGAGATTCTAAGAGAGCAGACTGATGAAGAAAATGAATATACAATGGACGATATAACTGAATGCTTTAAAAAGGAATATGGACCGGATGTGAAATTAAACAAAAACTCACTGAGGGATGATATTGAGCACCTGATTGAAGCAAAATTTGATATTACCATCAACCAGGAAAAAGAGGGGATGCCTAAGTTCTACAGCCATCAATACCGTCTATTCGAGCTTTATGAATTGCGTATGCTGATTGATGCTGTTGCTTCTGCACGCTTTATCACGAAAGATGAGACGAAACAGCTGATCCGGAAAATTAAAAAGCTGACAAGCATTCATCATGCCAAAAAGCTGCATAATGAAATTATGATCGATTCCTCTGTAAAAAGTGAGAGCAAACTGGTTCGGCTGGCTATCAATGATTTGCATGAAGCCATTTCCGAGCGGAGAATCGTCACATTTCAATATGGAAGATATAATCTTAACAAGGAATTTGCTTTAAGCCACAATGGAGGGCAATACAGGGTCAAGCCGCTGGCGCTCACCTGGGTAAATGATTTTTATTATTTAATAGCCTATTACTTTGCTAATGAAGAAATCCGCCATTATCGGATTGACCGTCTGCGCAATGTAAATATAACGGAAGAACAGTTCGCATATGAACCTTTTGATGTATCCAGGTATGTGAGCTCAACCTTTCATATGTATGCCGGCTCTGAAGAGTGGATAAAAATCCGGTTCCATAACGATCTGATCAACGTGATAATTGATAAATTCGGGAGGGATGCAGACATAAGAAAGCTTGATGAAAATCATTTCGTTTTAACAGCAAAAGCCATTGTGAGTGAGGGTCTTGTCAAATGGCTCCTCAACTGGGGTAACCAGGCGAAGGTACTCTCGCCGTCCTCGCTCATTGATCAAGTAACAAACGAAATCCGCAATATGATGTCTGTTTATGAAAAAGAAAAAGATTAACCCCTTCTTTATTCTATTAAACTCTGATGCACTCCATTATTGGGGTGTTTTTTTGTTTAAAAACTATTGAATTCCCAGTGAACGTTTTAGGAACTTGCACGTCATATGAATGACATAACAAATAAGGGAGGACAGCATAATGGAGTTTTTAGAAAGTATTAATTGGGCAATTCTTGCACCTATAGTTATCATTCAGCTTATATTAATGGCCGTTGCCATTATTGATCTGGTAAAAATAGAAAAAGCAAATGGGCCAAAATGGGTATGGGCTCTCATCATTTTATTTATAAACCTGATGGGGCCAATTATTTACTTTATTTTCGGAAGGAGAGCCTGATAATGCCAGTTGTAAGCATAATAAACCTAAAAAAGCAATTCCAGGACCAGGAAGTAATAAAAGGTCTGGACTTCCAATTATCTGAAAGAAAATGTATTGCCCTTCTGGGAGCAAACGGGGCAGGAAAAACAACTACATTAAAAATGCTTGCCGGGCTGGTGAAGCCGGATTCCGGTTCGATCGTGTTTGAAGGGGCAGAAAAAGCGGATTTCCGAAGATTAATAGGTTATCTTCCTCAATTTCCCGTTTTTTATGAATGGATGACAGGCATCGAGTTTCTCGAATATGCCGGCCAGCTTGCCGGTCTTCCTAAATCAGAAGCCAAAGACAGAGCAAAAGAGCTTCTTGAACTTACCGGTATAGCTGAAGCTAAGAATCGGCGGATTGGAAAATATTCAGGAGGCATGAAGCAGCGGCTTGGCATTGCGCAGGCTATAATCCATCGTCCGAAGCTCGTCATGCTTGATGAACCGGTTTCTGCTCTCGACCCATTTGGACGCAGAGAAGTGCTGGAGCTGATGGATAAGCTGAAAAAAGAATCAGCTATCCTATTTTCAACTCATATACTAAATGATGCAGAAGAGATTTGTGATGAAATATTATTTCTCCATAATGGTGAACTAGTTGAATCAGGGACGTTGGCAGGCCTGCGAACTAAACATCAGCAGGCAAAGATTGACTTGGCTTTTAAAGAAAATACAGTGCAATATGCAGAAGAATTAGCTCTGCTTCAGCCTGTTTCTTCAATGAAATTGGATGGAGAGTATGCGAGCTTTTTGGTAGAGGATATAGAATATGCCAGAAAACTATTTTTAACTGAGATTATGAAACGGAACTTGCCGCTGGTTAAGTTTGAAATCAGCAGAACGAGGCTGGAGGATGTATTCATGAAAGTGGTGCAAAAATGAACCAATGGATGACTTTATTTAAAAAAGAAATGCTTGAAATGTCCAGAAATTTCAAATGGATATGGGTTCCGCTTACTTTTATTATGATAGCTGTAAAGGAGCCGCTGACATTATATTATATGCCTCAGATTATTGATTCTCTTGGCGGGCTGCCGGAAGGAGCAGTCATCGAGCTTCCAGTTCCATCTGCAGGTGAAGCACTCGCTGCAAGTCTTAGCCAGTTCAATACGTTTGGTGTGCTTATTATTGTATTAATTACAATGGGGACTATTGCTGGGGAAAGGAAAAGCGGTGTGGCGGGGCTTATACTGGTGAAGCCTGTTTCATACGCTCGGTTTGTAACTTCAAAGTGGGCTGGTTCTATGATTCTCATATGGTTCTCTTATTTATTAGGTTACTTCCTCTCCTGGTACTATGTAGGCGTATTGTTTGAATTTATTCCTTTTTCGGATTTTCTCCAATCCTTCTTTGTTTATGGTATTTGGCTTACACTTATTATAACTATAGTCATACTGTTCAATACGTTTATTAAATCGCCTGGTACTATTGGATTTATCAGTATTGGCGTCATAGTCATATTAAGCCTCTTGAGCAGTTCGCTTCCTCATCTGCTGGAGTGGAGTCCGGCCCTTCTATCTGCTTATACGAATGCTTTCATTTTGGGCCGTAATTTCCCGGATGAATTATTGCCGAGTATTATTGTTTCTGTTATAACTATTGTTATTTCCATGCTGGCATCAATTGCTATCTTTAAAAGAAGGGAACTTGCCTGACTTCATGGCATGTTCTTCCCTTTTGGGCAGATTTGTATATGGAAGGTTGATATTTTGGTAGTATAGCTTTAAAAGAGTGAAAGGAAGATGAACGGTGATCAGTGAAGCGGGTCTGGTGCTTGAAGGCGGAGGAATGCGGGGAGTATACACAGCGGGAGTTCTCGAGTATTTTCTTGAACAGGACCTCTGCTTTCCTTATGTAATTGGAGTTTCTGCAGGGGCTTGCAATGCAGCTTCTTACTTGTCCAAGCAAAAGGGCAGGAACAGAATTGTGAATGTGGATTATGTCACAGATCCCCGATATATCTCATGGCGGAATTACTTTAAATCCCGTCAATTATTCGGGATGGATTTTATTTTTGATGAAATACCGAATAAACTTGTCCCATATCACTATGATGAGTTTTATAAAAATGAGTCTGAATTTGTCATTGGAACAACAGATTGCCATACCGGCAAACCGGTGTATTTCAGTAAAAAAGATTATGGCAAAGATATGCTTAAGGTTTTAAAAGCCTCAAGTTCCTTGCCTTTTATTGCCCCGGAGGTGGATTTTAATAGCCGGGTCCTCCTTGATGGCGGAATCAGCGACCCTATACCAATCAAGAAAGCCCAGGAAGATGGATTCAAAAAAAATATAGTGATTTTAACAAGAAACAGGGGATATTCCAAAAAGCCATCTAAATTTACTTTTATGGTCAAAAGGAAATATCCGCATTATACCGGGCTGCAGAAAGCACTGGCGGAACGCTGCCGGACCTATAACGATACCCTCCGCTATGTTGAACAGGAAGAGAAGAATGGGACAGTTCTTGTCATCCAGCCGCAGGAGCCATTAACAGTGGGACGGATGGAGCGGAATCCTCAAAAACTGGAAAAGTTATATCTGCAAGGATATGAGGATGCAAGAACATCCTTTGATAGAATCAATCAATTTTAGCCAAGCCGCATCTAATAAGATGCGGTTTTTTCTTAAGGAAATAGTCTTGTCTTTTCGACAGGGCTGAAGATGAACAAACAAAGTTTTTGATTGGGAATCAAGTAAATAGACCCAGGCAGACTTAAAATGTAAAAAGACAAATGGGTTCTAAGTATTGTTTCCTGAAAAGTGACGAAGAAGTATGTCGAAATACAAAGATTGTCGAGACTTTTATTTAGAATATAATGAAAATTAGAAAATATAAGGGGGTCTCAATAAAAAATGAATATCAAGAAGGGCATCGTAACGGGAACATTAAGTTTGGCATTATGTGCCTCAGCTGTTTTTGCGGGTTCTGTCAGCATTGGACAAGCCCAAACGGCTGAAAAGAGTTATTTAGTTGTTTTCAAAGATGAAGCAAAGCTTCCTGCAGGCTATACAGAATTAGTGAGAAAATCTGGAGGACAAGTAGAGAATAAGCTTGATAAATTAGGAGCTGTTGAGGTTTCATCAGCAAATCCTAATTTTCTTAATGAAATTCGGAAGTCTTCCTTGGTTTTGTCTGCTGGCGCTGAAAATGTAATTTATCCCGAAGCTCCTGCAGTAAATGCAGATCTTCCATTAGATAATGCTGATCTATATCACAGTCTTCAATGGGATATCAAACAAGTAACAAATAATGGTTCGTCATGGAATCTTCCTGGAGGAACTGGAAAGACAGCTGACGGTAAAGATATCGTTGTTGGTGTAATCGACACAGGTATTGACTATAATCATCCAGATTTAAAAGAAAATTACGCATATGGTAAATCCTTTGTTCCGGGCTACCCGGATCCAATGGATGAAAACAGCCATGGAACCCACGTTGCAGGATCAATTGCAGCGAAAGGAAGAACAATGGGTGTAGGACCTGATTTAAAGGTAGCAGCATACCGTGTATTCGGCCCGGAAGGCGGTGCAGCGACTTCCCATATCGCAGAAGCTTTAATAACAGCTGCGGATGACAATGTGGATGTTGTCAACATGTCTCTTGGCGGCTATGACTGGTTCCAGAATCCCGAGTATACAACCAAGGAAACTGTAGCGGACGTGCAGATGTTTAACAGAGCCATTAAATATGCGATTCAAAAAGGTGTTACTGTAGTTGGTTCTGCAGGAAATAACGCTGTTGATTTAAAGAGTCCGGGACAGCTGTCAGGTTCTGATAACGGTGCAACACACAGAAGCCCCAGCAGTCAATTGATGATTCGTGTATCTGCGGGAGGAGCTTTAAAGAATCTTGCTTTCTATTCCAATTACGGTGTCGGCAAAATTGATGTTATGGCACCTGGCGGAGACTTGGGCCCAAACTATGATCCAAATACTGGAGCTGGCAGAGACAATACTTATTTGGCATTAGCAACAATCCCTGGCGGCGGGTATGGGTATAAAGGCGGGACTTCTATGGCCGCTCCGAAAGTTGCTGCACTGGCTGGTGTTATCATTGCAAAACATGGGAAAGACCAAATCTCTCCTGCACAAGTAAAGCAGATCATTCAATCTTCATCAGAGGATATCTTCAAGCCTGGATACGACGAACAATCTGGCCATGGGCTAATTAATGCAGTTAATGCTTTAAAGTAATTCCATCAAAAAAGCTGGCGGAAAGTGTCCGTCAGCTTTTTTATTTGAAGGATAATCAGTGAATAAAGATGTTAAGGAAAAACTCAAACAGACTATCTGCAGATGCATCGTTATGTAAACTTCATAAAATCCTGCCAAAATTCATTTTTATAGAAAGTAATTAATAGACTATAGAGAAATAAATATAGCGGAGGAGACATTCTGATGAATATCCAGCAATATTACCTGAAAACAGCTGACATCTCAATAAATGCAAGCCTTGCCGCACTTGTACCTCCATTTTTCATTCTATTGGTTTTAATAGAAAAATTTCCAAGGACTTATTTAATCCTTTTTCTAATCCCTTTCATCTTATATAGTTTTTTGTGCTATCAAATTCACTTGCTGAATAAGCAAAGGGCGGCCGAGATAGTGGAGAGAAAGTTCAAGAAAAGCAGACAAGCCCGTCTCTCATTGTTAAGCCAGTCAAATTTGATGATCGTTTTTATGCCGGCACCTTCCCTTAGAATGGTGCTTTTTGACCCGGAAGGAAGGCAGGTTGGTGAAATCAGGGATATGAAAATGTGGAAGTTTCGATGGTTCTTGCCTTATTTTTTGGATCGGCTTTTTCCAAGAAGGCTGGGAATCTATGATCATAGCGCAAATCTGGAGGCATCAATCCTAATTGATAGAAAAGGCATAGATATTTCGTCTGCGAAAGATTCCTGCAAAGAAACAATCATTAATAAAAAAGATGGATTCAAACTGGTATATGAGAATGGCTGTGACCGATATTCCATTGCTAAAACCTTTTTCCATACGGATTTTCAAATTCTTGATGAGAAATCAAAAAGAATTGCACGCCTTCGCAAAGGATGGATGCTGCTTGAGTGGGGGGAGCAGTTTAGGGACCCCAATACACCTGTACTTTCTTTTGAAGAGGGTCTGACAGCAAAAGAAAAGCTTAGAATTTATGCCATTTTTGCGACGCTTTTTCTTTACCGCAATCACTAAAACCGTATGCACATTTATAGATTCTATATTCCCCATATAGTATGATAAGTTCAGTTAAAGTATAGGGATATCAGTTTAGAGGTGTTGGAATGAAAAAGTTTCTACTCGCAGCCGCAGTTATTGTCCTTTTGCTGTTTATTGTCGACAAAACCATTCTCAAGGACAAAGGGGTAGTAGAGCAAGCCGGACAAATGCAGAAATACGATAAAATGGAAGATCCTGAAGAATTGCCTGTTGGTCTGGAGAAAGGAAATCTTGCTCCTGAATTTGAACTGACAGATATGGAAGGAAACCCAGTAAAACTCTCCGACTATAGGGGCAAAGCAGTGCTTTTAAATTTCTGGGCAAGCTGGTGTCCTCCTTGCCGTGCGGAAATGCCGCATATGGAGAAGCTGTATAACAAGTATAAAGATGAAAATTTCACTATTCTTGCTGTCAATCTCACAAACACAGAAAAGAATAGCGGTGATGCAGATAAATTCGTAAAAGAGCTGGGGCTGACCTTTACAATTCCTATGGATGTAAAAGGCGAGGCAGGTTCTGACTATAATATAATGGCCTATCCTACAAGCTATTTTATTGATTCAGATGGTGTTATTAGAGAAAAAGTTTTGGGAGCTTTAAATGAAGAGTATATGGAGAAGGAGATCAAAAAGCTTCCATAAATAAAACCGGAGAGCCATTGTTAGCTCTCCGGTTTTATTTCTTTAATCATATTCTGGTGCAGCCGATTAACGATTACTCTTTTTCGATATAGCATAATGCCTGCTTCTGCAATATCATTTACGGCTGAGCGATTAATGAAAGCTCCAAACAGCAGTCCGGCTATCGGGATCATTTGGAAAAGTTTTTTCCAGCCAATTTGGTCCCTGTAAGAAAACACAACTTCTCTCCATCCCTGAAGCTCGGAAACGACTTCCCTTTTTGGTCCTTCTTCTATAGATCCAAACATGGATAGCTGCTGCAGAATGGCTTTTTTTCCTACAATGTCACTGGAAACAAATTGCAGAATTTTTACGATGAACATCCTTTCATTTTTATCAGCTGGATCAAAGCCATAGCAAATCGCGATATCCTGCAGTGTTTTTAGTTGAATGCCAAGGAGAAGCGGGATATCAATGGTCAGGGTGAAAATCCCTCCGACCCCAGTACTCGCACCTTGCAATGCAGCGGTTCTTTTTCGGTTTGAGCTTAGCTTTTCGGCGGCTTCATCCATCTTTGATATGGGCAGGGCCACTACATCCTGCAGTGTATGAATATTTTGTTCGGGATAATAATTCTTTAACGCTGAAGCTGAGCTTAAATATCTTCCTCCTGATTGAATATATGTGCCAAGCTCATCAAGAATCACTCCAACCTTTTTTTGTATGAACTCCGGTGTGAATCTATCAATAAGCTTAAAAGGGAGTCTGCCCAGCTTCTCCCAAAACCATAAATCACCTTGGTCTTTTTCCCATTCTTCACATTTTCTTAATTCATTTATTAAATGTTCTCTTGGTTCAATCATATTTTAAAGTCCTCTCCTTCTTCAATAATTACTATACGGCAGTTTAAAGCAAAAGTTTCAATTCTTTCACAAACAATTCTCTTTGTATATTCCTACTATTCATGGTAAGATTCTTATAATAGAATAGGATTTCCTTCGGGGCAGGGTGAAATTCCCAACCGGCGGTGATGAGGGTACGCCCTCTTAGTCCGTGACCCGGTTTTATAAGTAGAGATGCAAGGTGCATGCGCTTTTCAAAAAGATAAGTTTGCATTAATTCTGAAGCTAGATAAGTGTCTAGCTCCAGGCGCCATCGGCTTTTCTTATGAAAACGGTGGATTTGGTGAAACTCCAAAGCCGACAGTGAAAGTCTGGATGGGAGAAGGAATGATTATAGTGCTGCGTTCAAAAAAAATTTTTTTAAACGCTTATTTCGTCATGTGATTTTGCCCCGTTTCACCTAGCTGGTGTACGGGGTTTTGCCGTTTCATACTTAATTTGGAGAAATAGTAAGGGAAGGAGGATTCAGATAATTTGAACCATCAGGAATATATGAAGTTAGCCATCAGTCTGGCAGCGGCCGCGAAAGGCCAAACCAGCCCTAACCCGCAGGTGGGTGCGGTTGTTGTAAAAAATGGTGAAATTCTGGGGATGGGTGCTCACCTGAAAGCAGGAACTCCCCATGCTGAAGTCCATGCGATTGCTGCAGCTGGCGATAAGGCTAAAGGCGCTGATATTTATGTCACTCTTGAGCCATGCAGCCATTTTGGAAGGACTCCGCCATGCGCAGACTTAATCATTAATTCAGGAATTAATAGGGTTTTTATTGCTTCTGAGGATCCAAATCCTCTTGTTTCCGGCAAAGGAATTGAAAGGATGCAGGATGCCGGGATTGAAGTAGTGACCGGCATATTGAGGGAGGAAGCAGATGCCCTAAATGAACCATTTTTTCATTTTATAAAAACAAAGACACCATATGTAACCATTAAAGCAGCCTCATCGTTTGATGGGAAAACAGCTGCAAAAACCGGTGACAGCAAATGGATTACCTCTCCAGAATCCAGGCAGGATGTACATCGGCTACGGCATGAACATGACGCGATACTTACAGGTATAAATACGATCATTCACGATAATCCTCTTTTAACCGCCAGGCTGCCCCAAGGCGGAAAAAATCCCATTCGAGTTATATTAGATACAAATCTCAGAATTCCGGCTGACGCAAAAGTCATTCGAGATCAGTCTGTAAAGACCATAATCTTTACCGGCAGAGAAATAGATCGGTCAAAGGCAGAAGAGATAAAGAAGTATGGTGCTGAAATTTTTTCTTTTCCTGCTAATGAGGTGCCGATTAAAGAAGTTTTAAAAAATTTAGGTGAAAGAAATATCATGACTTTATTTGTTGAAGGCGGATCAGAGGTTCATGCTTCATTAATAAAAAGCGGTTTCTTTCAGCAGATAATCCTTTATATGGCTCCTAAAATTATTGGAGGCAGCGAGGCGATTCCATTTATTGGCGGAGACGGTGCCGACTATGTAAAAGATGCCCCTGTACTGGAATTCACAGAAATTGAAAGGATTGGCGGCGACCTTAGAATTACCGCAAAACCGCTGAGGGAGGCCAAGGAATAATGTTTACTGGGATTATTGAGGAATTGGGAACAGTAAAAAAAGTAGTTCAGCAAGGCAAGGCCATGAAACTGACGATTCAGGCCTCCAAAGTTTTATCAGATGTTCAACTGGGAGACAGCATTTCTGTAAATGGCGTATGCCTTACGGTTACAGAATATGCGAGAAATGAATTTTCAGCAGATGTCATGCCTGAAACATTTAAAAGCACTTCGCTTTCTGCCATTAAAGAGCGAACAAAAGTCAATCTGGAGAGGGCGATGTCGGCAAATGGCCGATTTGGCGGGCATTTTGTGACAGGGCATGTTGATGGAACAGGTCAAATCATAAAAAAAACAGCGAGTGAAAATGCCATTTATATACAGATATCTGTACCGAGTGCATTAAGCCATTTGCTTATCATGAAAGGATCAATCGCTGTGGATGGGATTTCCCTGACAGTTTTCGGCAATGGAGACAATACCGTTACTGTCTCGATCATTCCGCACACAGCAAGTGAAACGGTACTCGGCTTCAAAGCAGCGGGAGACATCGTTAACCTTGAGTTTGACATGCTTGCCAAATATCTGTATTCCTTCATGAACAGGCAGCAGGAAAGCACATCGCCTAAAGAAGCAATTTCAGAGCGATTCCTTAAGGAGAACGGCTTCTTATAATTAGCAAAAGGAGGGTCAATAAACCATGTTCAGTGAAATAAATGAGGCATTAGAAGATTTAAAAGCAGGAAAAGTCATCATTGTCTGTGATGATGAAGATAGGGAAAATGAAGGGGATTTTCTGGCAATTGCGGAATATGCGAAACCCGACACGATCAACTTTATGGCTAAAGAAGGCAGAGGTCTGATTTGTACACCTATCACTGAGGAGCTGGCTGAAAAGCTGGAACTGAATCCAATGGCAGAAGTAAACACTGACAGTCATGGAACAGCTTTCACAATCAGTATTGACCATGTGAAAACCACTACAGGGATCAGCGCATTTGAGCGTGCATTCACTATTAAAGAAATGCTTGAGGAAGACGCTAAACCTGCAGACTTTTCCCGGCCGGGACATGTTTTTCCGCTGGTGGCCAAAAAAGGAGGAGTCCTAAGGCGTGCAGGCCATACAGAGGCTGCGGTCGATCTGGCACGTCTTGCCGGTGCAGCACCAGCCGGGATTATCTGTGAAATTATGAAAGATGATGGAACAATGGCTCGAGTGGATGACCTGGAAAAAGTGGCTGAAAAGTTTAACTTAAAAATGATTACTATTCAGCAATTGATAGAGTATCGATTGAAGCATGACTCCATTGTAAAAAGGGAAGTGGAGATACAGCTTCCAACAGAATTTGGAGATTTTAGAGCGGTAGGTTATACAAACACAATCGATGGAAAAGACCATGTTGCTCTTGTAAAGGGAGAAATCGATGAACACGAACCCGTATTGCTTCGTGTTCATTCGGAGTGTTTGACCGGGGATGTATTCGGGTCTAACCGCTGTGACTGCGGGCCGCAGCTTGAAGCAGCATTATCGCAGATTGAAGAGGAAGGCCGGGGAATCCTTTTATATATGAGACAGGAAGGGCGCGGCATCGGCCTGATCAATAAATTGAAAGCCTATAAGCTGCAGGAAGAGGGCTACGATACCGTTGAAGCAAATCATAAGCTCGGATTTAAGGACGATCTTCGCGACTATGGGGTAGGTGCACAAATCCTTAGAGATCTCGGGGTAAAAAAAATGCGCCTGCTAACCAATAATCCCCGCAAAATAGCTGGACTGGGAGGCTATGGGCTGGAGGTATCCGAACGGGTTCCTCTTCAAATGCCTGCCAAATCTGAAAATGAGATTTACTTAAAAACAAAGAAAACAAAACTTGGGCATTTATTACAATTTTAAGGGAGCGATTAGAGATGAAAAAGGTAATCGAAGGACATTTAGTAGGAACAGGATTAAAAATGGCAATTGTAGTGTCGCGTTTTAATGAATTCATTACAGGCAAGCTTTTAAGCGGAGCGGAAGATGCACTTAAGCGCCACGGAGTAAGCGAAGAAGATGTGACTGTTGTTTGGGTTCCTGGAGCTTTCGAAATCCCGCTGGCAGCTAAAAAGCTATCCCAATCCGGAAAATATGATGCAGTCATCACCCTTGGCACAGTGATCCGCGGAGCAACACCGCATTTTGATTTTGTGAGCGGCGAAGTGGCTAAAGGGGTCTCAGCGACTGCATTGCAGAGCGGTGTCCCTGTAATCTTCGGTGTTCTTACAACTGACACGATTGAACAGGCAATTGAGCGTGCAGGCACCAAAGCCGGAAACAAAGGATGGGAAGCGGCTGTTGGTGCTATTGAAATGGGCAATCTGTATAGACAATTAAGTGACGGTGAATAAGGTTCCGCATTTTTACAGCGTGAAAAAAATAAGTGTATGCTTACAAGTGCAACAGTCTTGCCCTGTTGCTATATCTATCAAAAATCAGCTGGGAAATATCCGCTGATTTTTTTTAGAAAAATATGAGCAGACGTCTGACCTTTCTATTGGCAGAAAGGTTTTTTTTTGATAAAATACAGCTTGTGGCTCACCCGTACTTTTAACTGATCACTCTTAACTGAGGGATATATACGGGGAGAGCGGGTAGGGAGAGGGCTAATTGAATAGATAGGTAGTATATATGAATAAGTGGTTTAACCAGCTTTTTCAGCTTGATTCAAATGGAACAACTGTAAAAAGGGAGGTTATGGCTGGGGCAATCGGCTTTTTTACGATTGTTTATATTATCGCAGTTAACTCTCTAATTCTCTCTGAAGCAGGAATTCCGCTGGAAGCAGCCATTTTTGCAACCATTATAACATCGGTTGCCGGCTGTTTGATTATGGGGTTTTGGGCAAATGTACCGATTCTCCTTGTGCCTGGAATGGGAATTAACGCTTTATTTTCCTATACAATGGTCCAATCCATGGGCTTATCCTGGCAGGAAGCATTGGCTGTTGTCTTTATATCTGGTCTGATCTTTGTATTCGTGGCTTTTTCGCGATTCGCAAAGACATTGAGCGAATCGATTCCACACTCACTTAAAGAAGCAATAACAGTGGGGCTCGGACTTTTCTTGATGCTGATCGGACTTGAAAAAGGCGGAATCGTTGAAAAAGGGACAAACTCCATTATTGCTATGGGTGAACTTGGAGACCCGCAAGTGCTTGCGACCATCTTAACGTTCTTGCTTGCCATCATTTTATTCATGCGCAATGTGCCTGGCAACTTTTTGATTACAGTTGCAGCAGGAACATTGATAGCATGGGCTTTTGGTCCGATTAATGTGCAAAATACCGATGAAAAGCCGTTCGCTCTTTCCGATTATATGGAAGTTTTTGGAGCGATGTCATTTGATAACTTGCTTTCCGTCACTTTTTGGATTGCCATTTTTTCATTAACAATGGTTCTTGTCTTTGAAAATATCGGATTAGTTCACGGTCATGTTGGATTTATAAATAGGCCGGAACAGTTTAAGCGTGCTTTTCAGGCAACTTCAGTTTCTGCATTATTGTCAGGTATTTTTGGGACAAGCCCGACTGTAGCAACGGTTGAAAGTGCAGCGAGTATGGCTGCCGGCGGACGTACAGGATTGACAGCAGTTACAACTGGATTGCTGTTTATGCTATCAGCATTCTTTATTCCTGTTATTAAAGTGATTCCCAACAGTGCAATTGCACCTATTCTTATCATTATTGGCGGACTGATGCTTCAAAACATCCGCAACCTTGACTTAAAGGATATGAGCGAAAGCTTTCCAGCTATCTTTATCATTGCCATGATCCCGTTCACGTATAGTATTGCGGACGGCATTGCCATTGGATTTATTCTTTATCCAATCTTAAAGATCTCGATTGGCAAAGCAAGGGAAGTTTCATTTGCATTGTATGTCATAGCTGCTTTATTTTTATTCAACTTTGTTTTTCATGTCATTAGTTAATATAGATAGTAGGATGCCTATTGGGGCATCCTTTTTCATTTTTAATGAACAAAGGAAAATGGGGAATTTTGTATAAAAATATAAAAATTTCTATTTATTCAACAAGTTTCGACATACTCAATAAATGAATTGAGCTACTATAGGTCTATAGTAATATGGCGTTTTCGGAGGTGTGTCAATGGAAGTGTTTGTAGCAAGGCAGCCGATTTTCAATTCTAAAGAAGAAGTGTTTGCTTATGAGCTTCTGTATAGGAATAATCAGGTGAATGCCTTCCCAGAAATAGATGAAGATCAGGCCACGGCTGAGGTTATTATTAATAGTTTTTTAAATATAGGGATTGACCGTCTTTCTGAAGGAAAGCCATGTTTTATTAATTTTACGGAAAAATTGCTGAAGCTCAAGCTCCCTGCATATTTTAGGCCTCGGGAAATCGTTGTCGAAATCCTTGAAACTGTTGAGCCTAGTGCGGAACTGGTCAATATTTGCAAAGATTTGAAGGAACTAGGTTATCAGATAGCACTTGATGATTATGTATTCAATGAAACCAATCCGTTTGCAAGACAATTGCTGAAATACGCTGATATCATAAAGGTGGACTTTCTTAATACACCAAAAGATATGCGGGAAAGAATTGAAGTGCTTGTTAATCAGCTCAAAATTAAAACAGTTGCTGAAAAGGTTGAGACAAGAGAGTGCTACGAAGAAGCGAAAAGCAGGGGTTACGATTATTTTCAGGGTTATTTTTTTGCGAAGCCTGTCATTATGTCTACACATGATGTCCCGTCCTATTTTCAATCCTATTATGAGATGATTCAAAACCTGTCAAATGAGGAGCCAAGTCTTCACCGCATAACTGAATTAATCGAACGTGACATATCACTGTCGTATAAATTGCTGAAACTAATAAACTCCCCGGCTTACCGTCCAAAGCAAAAGATAAATTCAATCCGCCATGCCATAGTTCTGCTGGGATTGATAGAACTTGAAAAGTGGATCTATGTATTGGCGGTGAGGGAAAATATTATTCAAAACTCCCAATTGGCTGAAGAGACAATCAGATTGTCAATGACTCGTGCCAAAATGTGCGAGGAAATTGGGAGGCTCAGGACCGGAAAAGGTGTTTCGGCCAGTTATTTTATGACAGGGATGTTTTCATTAATGGATTCATTGCTGAATATACCGATGAGTCAAATTCTCGATGAACTTCCTTTGCAGGATGATATTTGTGAAGCCCTCCGAGGGAAAAATAATAAGCTGAAAGAGATACTCGATCTTGCTTTTGCAGTAGAGAAAGCACAATGGAGCAGGATCGGCGAAATGTGTGAGAAACTGAATGTTGATGAAAAAACCATTTTTAAGATCTATTCAGAATCGTTAGCCTGGTCCAGCCAGCTTATGTATCCTGAAAAACATACCAGCAAACAGCCGAGCTAATATGTTAGCCGCGGTGCTATTACAGATATCTTTTCTTCGGTTTAATATATCTTTTCAATTCTGCGGCCATCATCCTTTTAACAGACAACGGAATGTCTGCCTGGGAAAGGTCCTCGGGGAAGGGGTAAACTCCATAGCCATTAAAACGCACCCGGATAATGCCTTCATATACAATTGTTTTATTAAAAAATGCCGTTGTTTCTACAAAGGCGTTTTTTTCATTAATAACGCTTCCAAACTCTTCGATCCGCTGAATGAAAAATTTAAATGTATAAAGATCAGTATTAATATCGTTCACTTCCCTAAATGACGGAACTTATCAGTTTTCTAATAAGTTAATAATATAATAAAGAAAACAATTATTGAATAATAAATACTTTTATGGCACTCTTATTTATAAGTTGAGCTACAAATGGTTTGGAGGTATTACTATGAACATTGAACTGCTGAAATGTCATGGATCAGGAAATGATTTCTTTATAATAGACGAAATTTCCCGTACGTATAATTTTACAGAAGAGAATCGTGCTGAGCTTGCCAAAGCAATATGTGACCGCAGCACTGAACTTGGAGCAGATGGAATTCTTTTCGTGTTAAAAAGCGAAAAAGCAGATGCCAGGATGCGTGTTTTTAATCCGGATGGATCAGAAGCCTCAATGTGCGGAAATGGATTAAGATGCGTTGCCCGTTATGTATGTGAACTTCTTGGTCTAAAAGAAGCCATCATTGAAACCATGAAAGCGGATTTGCAGGTGAAAAAGCAAGAGGACATCTTTGAGGATATTCCAACTTATCTTGTTGAAATATCACCTGTTTCATTCGATTTGAAGGATCTTCCTTTGGTTCTCGATAAAGATACTTTAATTAATGAAAAAGTCAGCGGGATTTCAGAGGAATTAGCTTTTACGGCCTTAGCAGTCCCTAATCCCCATTTTGTTTCCATTGTGGAGAAAGAGCAGATTACATCTGACCTGCAAAAAAAGATCAGCGAATATTTGAACGGGCCGAATGATTTCTTTCCTGATGGAGTAAATGTCAGCTTTGTAAAGCCACTAAAAAAAGGGCATATTTATGTAAGGACATTTGAGCGGGGAGTAGGATTTACCAATGCCTGCGGTACTGCCATGTCCGCTTCAACACTTGTCACTTGCATGAATGGGCTTAATAATATCGAAGAGCCTGTTGAGGTATACAATAATGGCGGAAAAGTTCGCTGTGTAGTTCATGAGAAGAATGGCAGACAGTCCATTGATTTAATTGGGAATGCCAGCTATGTTTACCGCTGTGAAGCGGAAATCAATTTGGAAAAACCAGCGGAGTTCACCCTGTCCCAGAAAGAGGAATATACTGAAGAAATTAAGCAGTATGCCAAACTTCAGGAATATGCCCAAGCAATACTTAAAGAATGGATGTAGGATAAGGCACTGGCCTTATCCTTTTTTGTTTTGCTGTTTTAAAAAATCGAGCACCGGAGAAAAGGGCTGAATTTCCTTTGTCTGAAAATAAGAACTGAATGGATCTCCATCGCTGTTTACCCTTTTTATAAGGTTGGTTATCTGAAACCGCTCCATTGTTAATTTCTCATTGACTTCATCCCAAAACAGAGGAGAAGCAACAGTCGCTGCCTTATTTCCTCTTGCTGAATAAGGAGCGATGATTGTCTTGCCTTCTGCATGCTGGATATAATCCACATAAAGCCTGCCTCCCCGATTCTTCTTTAATCTTTCTGTTGTAAAAGAATCGGGGTCTTTGGAAATTAGATACTGGGCAATAAATTCGGTGAACAGCCGGGTATCATCAAAACTATACGTATTTTCCTGCAGCGGGATATAGATTTGCAGACCCTTATTGCCGGATGTTTTAACAAAGCTGATTAACTTCAGCTGATCAAGCACCTCTTTAATCAATAGAGCAGCTTTAATGGCAAGATGAAAAGCGTCCCTCGAAGGAGGATCTAAATCAAACACTATTTCGCTTGGTCCCTTGCTGTAAATAGTCTTAAATGGGATATGATATTCAAATGCAAGCTGGTTGCCAAGCCAGAGCAGCGTTTGAAGATTATTGCAGACAATATAGTTAATGCCTTCTGACATTTCGGTTTCCACAAAATCCGGTGCGTAATCCGGACAATTTTTCTGATAGAATGGTTCAGCAAAGATCCCATGCGGATAGCGGATTACAGTTAAAAGCCTGTTTTTTAAAAATGGCAGCATATATGGAGCAATCTCTCTTAAAAAGTGAATATAATCAACCTTTTGAATAGCTGGTGTTTCCCATAATGGCTTATCTGGATGGGTGATTTCTATTTCGGGAGGCAGGTTTTTCTGCTGTTGTATAAATTTATCATAAGTGCAGGCATCAGGCTTCAAATCGAAGCGAAACTGGTGAAAGTGCGGTTCGCGCATTTGATCCTCATAAATCTCCAGATACTTAACTTCCACACATATGGCTGGTTCTACATAAATAAATTGGCTGTTTTCATCTGTTTTATTATCTTTGATTATTTGGAACAAGGCTTGTTTTTCATCGGGCTTCACCCCAAAAAGAAACTGTCCGATTGCAATGACAGCATCCCCCTGGTACACACCAGCATAAAAGTAGCCATTTGATTTTTCATATGCAGTGATAAAGCAGGAAACGTATTTCCAATTCTTGAATTTTAGCCATAAAGATGATCTCTTTCCTTCTTCCCATTTATTCTTCAGTTGCTTTGCCACGATTCCTTCTCCATCATGCAGGACAATTTTTTCCCAAAGTTCATTAAAGCTGCGGTATGGAGGGATTAATTGTATCAGCCTCGGATCCTTCTCATCAGGTTTTAAAGGCATATTACAATCTTTAAACAATGCTTCCAATTCCGCTTTTCTTGAAGCGTATATATTATCAGTCATTTTTTTACCTTTTACCATCAAAATGTCAAAAATGAGAAGACGGCATGGGGCAGTTTTTGCTTTCTCTTGAATTTTCTTTTCAGACCTCATTCTGCCCCTCACCTGGATGGACCCAAAATGAGCTTTATAGGCATTCTCCAGAAAGACTAATTCTCCATCTAATGTTAGTGGAAGGTATGGTTCGAATTTATCTTTGTTTTGCTCCAAATATGCCTTAATTTCCGGGAAAAGATGTAATAAGGGCTTATCGTTTCTGCTTGTCAGTCTGGGTTCTTTGTCCAGGTGCAGGATTGCTCTAAAACCATCATACTTTGCTTCAAAGAGCCACTCCTTCTCTTCCGGAACATCGAAAGTTAGTGTAGGCAGCATAGGTCTCATTCAATTTGGCCTCCTTTCTGCAATCGTCATATTAGTTTTGGCCATTGCCGCTAAAACTACTCAGTTTCCAAATGTTTTAGCGTATCTCCGATTTAGTTAATACACAAATTATGATTACTACATCTAATAGGAATGGGAGTTTGACTATGCATACAATGTGGAAAGGGAGCATCAGTTTTGGGCTGGTGAATATTCCAATTAAGCTGCACTCGGCTACAGAAGATAAGGATATAAAACTGCGGAACCTTCATAAAGAATGTCATTCGCCAATTAAATATGAGAAGACATGTCCTGTTTGTGAAGTAGAAATTAAAAATGAGGATATTGTAAAAGCTTATGAATACACAAAAGGAAAGTTTGTGGTTTTAGAGGATGAGGATTTAGAAAAGCTTAAACAGGAAAATGAGGATAAAGCTGTCGAGATTATGGACTTTGTAAAAATACAGGAGATTGATCCGATTTATTATAACCGTACGTATTATATGTCTCCAGGGGACGGAGGAGGGAAAGCCTATTCCCTTTTAAGAAAAGCTCTGGAGACGTCAGAAAAGGTAGGTTTGGCCAAAATCATTATTCGATCCAAAGAACAGCTGGCTGTGGTCCGGGTATTTGAAAACACTCTTGTGATGGAGACGATTCATTACCCCGATGAAGTACGAAAGGCTGCGGATGTGCCAAATGTACCTGCAGATGACAAAGTGACTGATAAGGAAATCGATACTGCCATCATGCTGATTGATCAATTAACCACTGAATTTAAGCCCGAGAAATATAATGATGACTACCGGACAGCTCTTTTGGAGCTAATCGAAGCAAAACGTACTGGCAAAGATATAGTCACACCTGTTGAAAAAGAACCTGCAGCCAATGTAACCGACCTTATGGCTGCCCTGCAGGCATCCATTGATAAAACTAAGCCTGCTGAAACAGAAACAAAGAAAAAACCGGCAGCTAAAAAGAAACGTGCTCCTGCAAAAACAAAAGCAAAAAAGCAGGCTTAATAGAAAAAACCGAATTTGCTGGTGCAAACTCGGTTTTTTACTGATAAACTATTCATTTTTAAAGAAAAGCTGAAGAAAATCTCAAAAAATGTTCCGTTTACCAAAGTTAGTGGTAATCCTATAAATAAAAAGGATTTGGATAAATGAACAGGAAGAATATAACATTTAAAAATATCATCTACTTAGCGTTGGCAGCTGCGATTTTTGGGGGGTTTTTGCTGCTTTTTATTGAAATAGTGGACGAATTGAAGGAAAATGAGCTAATTCGATTTGATGATGCTGTCATTCAGTATGTACAGGCATTTATTTCTCCCCGGCTTACAGAGTATATGAGTGTGATTACTTTTTTAGGGTCGGTAAAATGGCTGGCTTTTTCTGTACTTTTGGCAGCTGTACTTTTGTTTTTGTTTAAAAAGACTTCACTTGCATGGTTCATGGTTCTTTCATCTGGTCTTGGAGCACTTTTTAACCTGCTGCTGAAATGGATTTTCAAAAGAGAACGACCGGATATCAGACCTCTGATCGAGGAGCAGGGGTTCAGTTTTCCGAGCGGACATTCAATGGGGTCTTTTATTTTTTATGGCTCGCTGGCCTATATGATCATTCATTTGGCAAAAAGAAAACGATGGAAGACTGCATGGACACTGATGCTTGGCTGCTTTATCATCATGATTGGATTAAGCCGCATCTATTTAGGCGTACACTTTCCTAGTGATGTTATTGCCGGTTTTGCAGCCGGAGGTGCCTGGCTGACAATAATGATAATTGGATTCCGCTATTATGAGTACCGCAAAAATGTATAATGGGTATTGAGAAATGCTCACATTCTTTATAACATAGGGAAATAACAGAAACAGGAGTGGAAAGAATGAATCAAAAAATTTTGCCGGCATCTTCTAACATGAAAGAATTTGAAAAGTTCCTGGAAAGTCCCTATGAAATTGGTGTATTTCTCGATATGCACATTTCGCAGCTGAAGAATGTTTCGCAGATGGCAAAAGCACATAGCAAAAAAATGATTTATCATGTTGATCTGATTCATGGCTTGAAAAGCGATGACTATGCCGCAGAATATATTTGCCAGGAATTTAAGCCTTACGGGCTAATTTCTACGAAATCCAGCGTCATCCTGAAAGCAAAGCAAAAAGGAGTGATCGCAGTCCAGAGGATTTTCCTCATCGATTCGCACGCACTTGAAAAAAGTTATAAATTAATCGAGAAAACCAGGCCGGACTACATAGAAGTGTTGCCGGGTGCCATGCCATGGATGATAAAAGAAGTGAATGAACGTTTGAATACCCCCATATTTGCTGGAGGACTCATCCGCTCAGAAGAAGAAGTGAAGAATGCGCTTGATGCAGGAGCAGCTGCCATTACAACATCAAAAATAGAAATATGGGAAAGGTTTTCATAAAAATGTTCAAGAAACGTTTGACAACGTTTTCATAGACTTGTATACTCGGTTTAACAAGTTAATTTATGTGTCGGAGATTAGGAGATTCACACAGTTTTGCCTTTGAAGGCTTAATCTGTCGTGAATCTCCTTTTTTGTTTCCGAACATCCAAATGGGAAAGGGGATTTTTCAGATGTCTGCTTATATGGGAGAAATAATTGGAACCATGATCTTGATTATTTTTGGAGGAGGCGTTGTTGCAGGGGCGAATTTAAAAAAGACCTTCTCTTTTAATGGAGGATGGATTGTTATCACAATTGCCTGGGGACTTGCTGTAACGATGGGGGTTTTTGCTGTAGGATCGATTAGCGGGGCACACTTGAATCCTGCTGTAACGATCGGATTTGCGCTTAGCGGGGATTTCCCTTGGGCAGACGTGCCTGGCTATATTCTGGCTCAAGTCCTGGGAGGTTTTTTGGGAGGGGTTATTGTATTCCTTCACTATCTGCCTCACTGGAAAGAAACAGAAGACCAGGGTGCAAAGCTTGCTGTTTTCTCAACAAGTCCTGCAATTTCCCATACATTTTCAAATTTATTGAGTGAAATAATTGGGACGTTTATTCTTGTACTGGGATTGATGTTTATTGGAGCAAATCAATTTACAGAAGGCTTAAATCCGATTGCTGTAGGCCTTCTGATTGTTGTAATCGGAATGTCGCTCGGAGGGACAACTGGCTATGCGATTAATCCGGCTCGAGACCTGGGACCGCGCATTGCTCATTTTCTTCTTCCCATTGCAGGAAAAGGGAAATCGAACTGGGGGTATGCATGGATACCGGTAGCGGGTCCAATCCTAGGGGGATTAATGGGCTCAAGCTTCTACCAAGTGATGTTCGATGGCAAAGCTTCAGGTATGTTATGGGCAGTGCTGGGTGTTAATATAATAGTATTAATTCTTTCATATATTTTTGGCAAAAAACAGCCAGGAGAAGTTGATTCTTCTAAAGTGGCTGCATAAATAAGAATAATGAACAAGATTGGGAGGAGTTAATTGTGGAAAAATATATTTTATCATTAGACCAGGGGACTACTAGTTCGCGTGCTATCCTATTTAATAAAAAAGGGGAAATTGTGCACACAGCACAAAAAGAGTTCACACAGCATTTTCCAAAGCCTGGCTGGGTTGAACATAATGCTAATGAAATATGGGGTTCAATTTTATCGGTGATTGCAGGTGTTTTTTCGGAATCCGGCATAAAACCTGAGCAAATTGCCGGCATTGGCATTACAAATCAGAGGGAAACAACAGTTGTTTGGGATAAAGAAACGGGAGCCCCAATTTATAATGCGATTGTCTGGCAGTCAAGGCAGACAAGCGAAATTTGCGATGAATTGAAGGAAAAAGGCTATAACGATCTATTCAGAGAAAGAACCGGTTTATTAATAGATGCATACTTCTCAGGAACAAAAGTTAAGTGGATACTGGATCATGTGGAAGGGGCAAGGGAAAAAGCTGAACAGGGCAAATTATTATTTGGAACCATCGATACATGGCTAATCTGGAAGCTGTCTGGAGGAAAAGCACATGTGACCGATTACTCGAATGCTTCCCGCACACTAATGTTTAATATTCACGAACTTAAATGGGATGAAGAACTGCTTAACATTCTTGGAGTTCCTGAAACGATGCTGCCTGAAGTGAAGCCATCTTCTGAAGTGTATGCTAAGACTATTGACTATCACTTTTTCGGGAAGGAAATCCCCATCGCCGGAGCAGCGGGTGATCAGCAGGCTGCGCTATTTGGACAAGCATGCTTTGAGAAAGGAATGGCTAAGAACACTTACGGTACCGGCTGTTTCATGCTTATGAATACAGGGGAAAAAGCCGTCCAATCTGAACATGGACTTCTAACCACCATTGCCTGGGGGCTTGAGGGGAAAATTGAATATGCATTGGAGGGCAGCATTTTTGTTGCGGGCTCTGCCATTCAATGGCTCCGTGATGGAATGAGGATGCTCAAGGATGCAAAGGACAGCGAAAGCTATGCAAAAAGAGTGGACTCGACAGATGGAGTTTATGTAGTTCCGGCATTTGTAGGTCTAGGGACACCATATTGGGACAGTGATGTAAGGGGAGCAGTATTCGGAGTCACAAGGGGAACGTCCAAAGAGCATTTTATCCGTGCGACACTCGAGTCACTTGCTTATCAGACAAAAGATGTTTTATCTGCCATGGAAGCGGACTCAGGCATTGAACTTAAGACGCTTAGGGTTGACGGGGGTGCCGTGAAAAATAACTTCTTGATGGAGTTCCAGTCAGATATTTTAGAGGTGCCGGTTGAAAGACCGACAATCAATGAAACTACTGCGCTGGGGCAGCTTACCTTGCTGGATTGGCCGTCGGGTTCTGGAAATCACAGGAGGAAATTGCTGAGCAGTGGGCAAATGATCAATCATATCATCCATCAATGGAAGAAAAAGTCCGTGAAGAACTTTATAAAGGCTGGAAAAAAGCTGTAAAGGCTGCAATAGCATTTAAATAATCAGAAGCAGATTTTATACACAAATCATATCTTTTATGTTATAATAAGCTTAAGTTAATAGTTCGGCAGGAGATGCGGAGAGACCACAAAATCATTATCGGGTAATCGATAATGTATTTTGTGGTCTCTTTTTTATTCCCTGCTTAAAAGGGTAGTTACAACTACTGGCCTTTTCGACAAGGAGGAGACAGCAATGACATTTTCTAATTTAAATCGTACTGAAATGATAGAAACACTGACAACGGAAGAATTTGATATTCTGATTATTGGCGGCGGCATAACGGGAGCGGGAATTGCCCTGGATGCGGCAACACGGGGAATGAAAACAGCACTCGTCGAGATGCAGGATTTTGCTGCCGGAACTTCCAGCCGTTCAACAAAACTGGTTCACGGCGGATTAAGATATCTTAAACAATTTGAAGTTAAAATGGTAGCGGAAGTCGGCAAGGAGCGGGCAATCGTATATGAAAATGGACCACATGTGACTACACCGGAGTGGATGCTGCTGCCAATGCATAAAGGAGGCACGTTTGGGAAATTCTCGACTTCTATCGGACTTAGAGTTTATGACTTTCTTGCAGGAGTCAGAAAGTCTGAACGCAGAAGTATGCTTAATGCCCGGGAAACACTATCAAAAGAACCGCTTGTAAAAAAAGATGGACTGAAAGGCGGCGGTTATTATGTGGAATACCGCACAGATGATGCTCGTCTTACGGTTGAGGTAATGAAAGCTGCAGCAGAAAAAGGCGCTATGCCTGTTAACTATTTGAAGGTCGAAAAACTTTTATATGATGATCAAGGAAAAGTGTGCGGAGCTGCAGCTGCAGATCAGCTGACAGGCAAGGTTCATGAAGTTAGAGCAAAAAAAGTCATCAACGCAGCAGGTCCCTGGGTTGATTCCATCCGCGAGAAAGACGGATCAAAGAAAGGAAAGACCCTGCGTTTGACTAAAGGGGTTCATTTAGTAATAGACCAATCTAAGTTTCCGTTAAAGCAGGCTGTGTACTTTGATACTCCTGACAAAAGGATGGTATTTGCCATTCCGAGAGATGGAAAGACCTACGTGGGAACAACAGATACCTTCTATAATTCTAATCCCGTAAATCCAAAGATGACTGCAAGTGACAGAACATACATCATTAACGCCGTTAACTTTATGTTTCCTTCTGTAAAGATAGAGGAGAATGATATTGAATCCAGCTGGGCTGGTGTTCGTCCGCTTATTTGGGAAGAAGGAAAAGATCCTTCCGAAATATCACGCAAAGATGAAATTTGGGAGTCGGATACTGGTTTACTGACAATTGCAGGCGGGAAACTGACAGGGTACAGGAAAATGGCCGAAACCATTGTTGATGTACTTGCTGAAAAGTTCAAACATGAATCAAGTAGAACATTTAGGAGAAGTATTACAAAAACAATGCCCATTTCAGGAGGAAATGTAGGAGGATCATCCAAATTCCAGGAATTTATCGGGTTCCAGACTGAAAAAGGAAGAAGTATCGGTTTATCAGCTGAACAGTCCAGGCACCTTGTTAAAATGTATGGGTCTAACGTTGGTATCATCTTTAATATGATTGAAAAGAAAAGGAATGAAGCTGAGAATTATGGCCTGCCGATTATATTATGGGCTAAGCTGAAATATGCAATTGAACATGAAATGGCTGCCACCCCTGTTGACTTTTTTAACCGCAGAACAGGAGCTCTTCTTTTTGATATTGAAACGGTAAAAAATTATCAAAAGCAAGTAATTTCATATATGGCTGATGCATTTGAATGGGACACAGCTGCAGAAAGTAATTTTGAAAACCAGCTGAACCAGGAACTCAGCTTTGCGGTAAAGCCGGCTGATCAGGATTAAAACTCTCCAATTGGGGAGTTTTCTTTTTTAAGGAGTATTTTCATAAACAAAAGGGACATTCCTTAGGCATAATATAGACTAAATAGCTAGCGGAGGTGGCTTATGTACAATGTTCTCATGTTTGTTGACTCGGGAGTTGATGATTCACTTGCCCTAATGTATGCCCTTCAGCATCCCGAGATTAATCTAGTAGGTGTAGTCAGCGCTTATGGCAACATAACAAAAGAAGAATCCATTAATAATACTGCTTATTTGCTTAATCTTGCAGGCAGAGAGGACATTCCCATTATTGCAGGGGCGAGCGGCCCGTTATCCGGTGAGACCGCTGTCTTTTATCCTGAAATACACGGGGAGGAAGGCCTTGGGCCCATTCAGCCTCCAGAGGACTTCAGCAGCAAAATAAAGGTACATGATATAGATAAAATTATTGAAATTGTAAATGAATACAAAAATGACCTGATGATCGTTGGAGTAGGGAGGCAGACAGATTTGGCATTGCCGCTAATTCTGTATGGAAAGGATGCATATAAAGATGTAAATGCATTTTATTTAATGGGCGGTGCGTTTCTAGTTCCGGGAAATGTAACACCAGAGGCTGAGGCGAATTTTTACGCTGACCCGATTGCGGCGGATTCAGTTCTTGAAAAAGCAAAAAACATTTATATTTTCCCTCTAAATGTAACAAATAAAGCGATTATCCGGCCTGAAACGATCAATTTTATAGCGAATAATACCCAATCACCTTTTAAAGACTTAATCAAACCTGCTTATGATTATTATTACGAGGCTTATCAAAAGCTTGTCCCGGGGATTAAAGGTGCACCTCTTCATGATGTTCTGGTATTAAGTGTTCTCACAAATCCAGATCTTGTCAAGTATGTAAAAAGAAGAGTGAGAATTGAACAGTTTGGAAAGGCCAAGGGAAAAAGCATAGCTGACTTCAGGCCATTGCCCGAAGATGATCCTCCGGAAACACTTGATAATATAGCGATGGAGCTTGACCTGGAACGGTTTGTCATTGATTTTATGGAAGTTTTTCTCACTCAGAAAGTTCAGAAATAGCTTTTGACACAGAGTGTTAAAAGCTTTTTCATTTGGCGTTGAAGGGGAATAGGAAGTTTGCATAGAATGTATTAACGTGGAAAACATTTGAAGTCAGGGAAAGTTTCTTTAGGGAAATTGCAGCAAATCCATTAAGTTTCAGTATACATTAATCAAATCAAATGGAGGCTTCCAAATTGCTAAAAAACAAAAAAATAAACAGGGCTTTTTCAATTCTGGGAATGGTCATAGCCATCGCTGCAGCATATAGTGTACTTGTCTTTTTAAATAAGGGTGAATCCAAGGTGCAAAAAACCTCGGCAAATGCGGAAACATCCGAACAGGATTTAATGTACGATGATTTAGGAGACTTCATTGCCTCCAATCATACTTTTTATAATGAAACACTTGGATGGGGGAGAGACCGTAAAGTCAGCTGGACTAAACAAAGGGAGCAGGCTGACTTAATCGTAAACTCACTAAAGAAAATATCAGCGGAGAATGAGGATTTGCAGACTGATCTGAGCACAATAGCACGGCTGGCAGAAACTGTGCAGTCGGGCACTAAGGAAAAGGATGTTCTAATTAAATTGCACCGATATTTTCATGATCTGGATATTGGTTTTAATGACTATAAAGACACAACCGATTATTTTGATGTAACTGAGTATAAGGGAGAAGGCTGATAAACGAGTGACAAGTTTTTTTCTTGACACCTTACCGTAAATAAGGTAACATAGTGATTGAAGTATTTGAGGTATATTGTTGAAGTCGTTAATTCACTTGGAATGTTCGGCAGCCGAACCTTCTTTTTTGTGAAACTGCGGCTTTTTATTATGTTTTATGCTCTTTAGGATTTTGAAAGAGTAAGCATGTGTTTGTAATTAAGAATAATTTGTGTGGACAGCTTAAAGCTGAATTTTCTTCTTAATCATCTTCTATAAACCAGACACTTCTCCGTATTTTTACTTCAGTAAGTTTCTTACCATTTAATATTAAAATCTCAGAGAGCATCTAAGAGTCGGAAAAGATTCCGGCCAACCTGATTCCCACTGGCGCGGTCTAGGAGCCGCAAGGATGGAAGAGAGGAAGGGCTTTCATTGTTTTAGGTAATAATTAAATAACTCAAATATATCATTTATAAGGACAGTGTTTGCTGTCCTTTTTTATTATTTTGCAAAAAACACGAACGATTTAATAAGTTTCAGTTTAATCATTTGTGTTTTTGTGGTATGATGTATACATAAGAATAGCTTAACAAAATCGCAGTGACTGACGACAATGCGGAATGAACCGCAGGGGAGCTGCGTCTATGTATAGCCGGTCGTCTGGGCAGAGATAAGGGATACCCTTGTCTCTTTTTTCATAACAAAATGGAAAAGCCCGTCAGCCGAATAGGTGCTTTTCCTATAGGAGGAATATGCATGGAAAAAAAGATTATTCTTGATGGAATTGTTGTGGCAAAACATGTGAAAGACCAATTAAGAAATCGAATTGAAGAATTGAAGGGGAAGGATGTCGTCCCTTGTTTGGCCACTATTTTGGTGGGAGATGACCCTTCTTCTGAAACGTATGTAAGGATGAAGGGAAATGCTTGTGAAAAACTTGGCATTTTATCAAAACGTATCCATATGTCAAAGGATACAACAACACATGAACTATTAGAGAAGATTGCAGAATTAAACGATGATCCTTCTGTACATGGAATCCTTCTACAGCATCCCGTCCCTGGACATATAGATGAACGAAAAGCTTTTGAAGCAATTGCTATTGAAAAAGACGTAGACGGTGTTACAAGCCTTGGATATGGACAGACTGCATTCGGATTTGGTGAATATCCGTCTTGTACACCTGCAGCTATTTTGGAAATTATGGATTTTTATAATTTGAAGGCTGAAGGTATGCATGCAGTAGTCGTAGGCAGAAGCCCGATCCTTGGCAAGCCGGTCTCTGCCCTTTTACTCAATCGAAACGCAACAGTCACTACGTGCCATTCATATACCCAAAATCTGCCCCAAATTGTAAAGCAAGCTGATATTGTAGTAGCAGCTGTAGGAAAACCTAACTTCATCAAGGGTGAATGGATTAAAGAAGGAGCTATTGTCCTTGATGCCGGATATAATGAAGGAAATATTGGGGATGCAGAGTATGACAGCTGTTTTGAAAAGGCGTTTGCCATTACCCCCGTACCTGGAGGAGTTGGACCTGTTACGATTTCCATGCTTTTGAAACATACTGTTCATGCTGCGGAAAAATCGCTGAAATACAAGGGAAGCATAAATAGTTCATTTATCCCTAAATAAAAATTGATCTTTAAAAGGATTGACTTATAACTGGGTGTCGTTTATTATTAGGTTAACGCTGTAAAGTTCGTTATATACTTTTTGGATAAGTAGTCGTAGCTGCAAAGAAATGTAGGCGATCGTTCATCCTCATTTCTGGCAGCTGCGACTTTTTTATGTTTAAGTTTATATGGTACATTATAGTGAAAAACAATTTATTGGGAGGCAACACAAATGAACACAGGTAAAGTTAAATGGTTTAATGCAGAAAAAGGTTTCGGATTCATCGAATCTTCAGAAGGTCAAGATGTATTCGTACACTTCTCCGCTATCCAAACTGAAGGTTTCAAAACTTTAGAAGAAGGTCAAGACGTAACTTTCGAAATCGTTGAAGGTAACCGTGGACCTCAAGCTGCTAACGTAACAAAAGCATAATTTGCTTAAAATGAGGTGATGCATGTCTAATCATGCATCACCTTTTTATGTTTGCTTATCCACTTTGTAGCCTTCAGCATTCCTCAAAACAGATCTTCTGCAATAACTGCTTTTAGGAATATGTATTTTTCATTTCACCCAATTAAAATACTTCACTTACAAAAAGTTTAAAAATAGTGCAAACGGAAATGTAAAAAAGAGATACAAACTGGAAAGCCTAGTAAAGTGTCCATGTCTTTATACAAAAACAATCTTTCAGTACCTAATAAGATATGCAATTCAAGGAGGAACTTATATTTTGACAACTTTTTCAGATTTTGGCTTAAGTAATGAAATAGTAAAAGCCCTTTCCAATATGGGCTTCGAGGAACCAACACCAATTCAGGCACAGGCAATTCCAATCGGAATGAAGGGTAAGGACATGATTGGCCAGGCGCAGACTGGAACTGGAAAAACCACTGCTTTCGGTGTGCCGCTGTTAGAGCAGATTGATTTAAACGAAGGTATTCAAGGTCTTGTCCTTGCACCAACACGGGAGCTTGCTGTACAGGTGGCAGAAGAATTAAACCGTATAGGACAGGTAAAGGGAGTCCGGACACTTCCTGTTTACGGTGGTCAGGATATCACCCGCCAAATCCGTGCGCTAAAAAAGCGTCCGCATATTATTGCTGCTACACCGGGAAGATTAATTGATCATATTGAAAGAAAAACAATCCGCTTAAGCAACATCAAGATGGTAGTTCTGGATGAAGCGGATGAAATGCTTAATATGGGATTCATAGAGGACATTGAAAGAATTTTAAGTGAAATTAAAGGTGAGCGCCAAACCCTTCTTTTCTCTGCAACAATGCCAAAAAGAATTCAGTCTCTTGCAGAAAAATTCATGCAGGAACCGGAAATGGTTAAAGTGAAAGCGAAAGAAATGACTGTTAAAAATATTGAACAGTACTATATGGAAGTGCATGAAAAACAAAAATTTGATGTACTTTGCAACCTGCTCGATATTCAGTCACCTGAACTGGCTATTGTGTTTGGGAGGACTAAGAAGCGTGTAGATGAAGTGGTGGAAGGCCTTATCAAGAGAGGCTATTCGGCTGAAGGGATTCATGGTGATATTCCCCAGGCGAAAAGAGATCAGGTTATCCGCCGATTTAAAGAGCAGACAATCGATATAATGGTAGCCACTGACGTAGCTGCAAGGGGTCTGGATATATCAGGCGTATCCCATGTTTATAACTTTGATATTCCGCAGGATCCTGAAAGCTACGTTCACCGGATTGGACGTACTGGACGTGCCGGAAATAAAGGGCTGGCAATTACGTTCGTTTCTCCAAGAGAAATTGACCACCTGAAAATAATTGAAAGTGTTACAAAGAGCAAAATGGCGAAAAAGCCTGTTCCTTCCTTTAAGGATGTTGTTGCAGGCAATCAGCAGGCGACTATTAATAAACTCATGGAAGTCATTGAAAAAGAAGAACATGCTGACTTCAAAAGAGTTGCTGAAAATCTACTTGAAGACACAGATTCTGTCACATTGCTTGCTGCAGCCATTAAATTACTGACTAAGGGCCCTGATGTAACACCGGTTAAACTAACCGCTGTGGAACCGATCCGTGTGAGAAAACCTAAAGGAGACCGCGGAGGAAGAAGATTCAGCGACAGGTCAAGAGGCGGCGGCCGGGATAGAAGAGATTTTAAAGGCGGGCGTGACAGGCGCAGTAAAAACCGCAGCAGCAGCAATAAAGGATAATGCGTACTAATATCGGAGAGAAAATGGATAAATTGATTTTTTTCCGGTACTTTTTGAACATTTTATTATAAAATTTGAGGAATTTACCCATATTAGTAAATGCAGGGTAAAAAATCACTCTGTGAGTTATAGATATTAGGAGGAAATTTACATGGCAACAGGCAAAGTAAAATGGTTTAACTCAGAAAAAGGTTTTGGCTTTATCGAAGTTGAAGGCGGAGAAGATGTATTTGTTCATTACTCTGCGATCCAAACAGAAGGTTTCAAAACCCTTGATGAAGGCCAAGAAGTTAACTTTGACATAGAGCAGGGCCAGCGTGGACCGCAAGCTGTAAATGTAACAAAGTTATAATTGATTGTTAAGAGAGTCCCTTTTAAGGGGCTCTTTTAATTTTGGGGTAAAATAGGGAATAAAAGTAAGTGGAAAGGAATGATAGTGATTAAAACCCTTATCTTGTCTGATACCCACATGCCAAAGAAGTCAAAACAACTGCCTGGTGTTCTGCTGAATGAACTTCTCAGCTGTGATTTAATTATTCATGCTGGGGATTGGCAGAGCGTTGATCTGTATTATGAATTAAAAAAATATGCTCCTGTTGAGGGGGTATATGGTAATACCGACAGTGATGAACTTTGCACCATATTTAAGAAAAGAATACTGCTTGAACTAAAAGGTTATAAAATAGGGGTAGTCCATGGACATGGAGAGGGAAAAACAACTGAAAAAAGAAGTATAGAAGCTTTTGATAAGGAAAATGTTGATGCTATTATATTTGGGCATTCTCATATTCCTGTAAAGAAACTCTATAATGGAGTAATCCTGTTTAATCCCGGGTCTCCCACAGACAAGCGCAGGCAGCCGAACTATTCGTTCGGCATCCTGAAAATTACAAATGAAATGACATTCAATCATGTTTTCTTCGATTCAAAGGAATAAAATGGCTTCAAATCTTGAGTGTGTTAAGATCATATTCATAATAATCTTGTGTGCCGTATGGTTCAAAACCGCATGATTTGTATAATGACAGTGCATGGTCATTTTTTGCAGCTACTTCAAGATGCACCCAGTTAACTCCCTTGCTGTTTTCCAGATTAACAGCATTGGTAAGAGCACCCCTGCCGATTCCTTTTCCCTGAAATGAAGGATCGACAGCAAAGCCGTAAATCCACGCAGCATCTTTTTCTCTTTGAATCCTGATTTTGCCGGCTTTTTCGCTTTTGTATTCAATTATAAAAGTCCTCTCATTTTCGCAATCAAAGATATTGTTATTAAAAGCTTCTGCCTCATCTTTAGGGATTTCAAAGCATGCAGTATCCAGATAATTAATGAAAGAAAGGTCACTGCCTACTGCTTGCCGCAAAGTTACTTCAGGATTTGCTGTTCCGATTTTTGTACTTTTATGGCGTTTCATTTGATACTCGGAGAATGAATAGATGCAGGGAATTGATTTTAAATAACCTTTTGCTGATTGGGAAGAGGCTGGAGCATTAATAAGCAATTTGCGTGCCAGGGCCAATTGTTTTGCTGCCTGATTGAATAAGCTGGAAAAGATGCCCTTTCGTCTATGATTAGGGTGAACCATTCCGCATAATTCGACAGGTCCTCCAAAATTATATAAAGCAAGGTAACCTAATAAATTCCCGCTGTTATCATATTGGAAATAGTCATTTTCATTACCGGCAGGTCTCGACTTCAAGGTATCCCAGTTTAATTTTAAATTAATATTTTCGGTCTCTTCGCATATATGCTGGAGAGAATGGATTTCGAATAATTGTTTTTCTGTCAGCACTCAGGCGGCCTCCTGTATAAAAGAAATGATAAACCAATAATATAAGAAAAAGGATCAAACGAATAGTCCTAAAATTCAATCCATTTGCATTGTAATTGAAATTATGTAAATAAATTTAGCTATATGTTAGGATTGTATGGAAAAAGGGGGAGAATTAATGAAGAAATTCACAGTGATGTTCCATAAGGAAGACAATGTACAGCCGATGGCTGTTCAAAAACTAAATGAAAATGACTTTGAACTATACACGGAAGGCGGCACAAGGCATTTATTTGAATTGAACTCAAATGTTGGATATTTTATATTTTTTGATGCTGTCGATAAGGAAGGTAAGGAGTCTTATCTGGTTCTCCAATATGAAGGAGAATCGGAAGAACCCAGTGCATGCTTTGCTTTTGAATTAAAGGATTTCTATCAATTCACAGCTCTTTATTTGAATGATCTTGACTTTAATGAAGGAAATAATGTGGATAGGGAAGAAGAAGCTTATACACCGATACAGCATTTGGCACATTTAATGTATCACATTATTGAAGAGGGGAAAAAAATTCAGTAATAAAATAAAAGAGCAGGGGGGCCTGCTCTTAATCTTGTGCTTGAGAAAGGTTCTCTCTGCAGAAAGCTGAAACCGTTTTTTCTTCCTCTTCATCTAAAGCGAAATCCAAAATGTTTCCTGAATGACTTTCAATAAAATGATAATTAAGAATCCTCTCATCTTCTCCATTTTTATAATAAAGCACTCTTAACTTAATGTCATTCTCTGAATATAAATCATCGTCTTCATCTACGTCGATATCTAAAAAGTATTCATAGCGGTCACCCGTTAAAATGCCGGTCGGATCCTGTATGTACTCAACCGTATAGCTTGTAATGTTCATGGTCTTCACCCTTTCTTTCGCTGCTGTACATGTCATTATACACTTTTCCCAGATTGGTTTAATAGTATTTATCAATTTTTTGCCATGGTTCTATGGCTGCTGTGTGAGTTTAGAACTTTTTGACAGAACCCTTAAAATATGTTATACTAATTTTAGTTAAAAGAATATAATATTGCCCATAAACACTTGTTATATAGAGCCAGTGGTTCGTCACTTTATATAGCAAGTGATTTTTATTTTGGGTAAGGGTCTTACTCTTTGGGAGGTGCCTGATTATGGCAATGGGATTTGGCAGAAAAAATTTGGAAGAAATCAAGGTTGAAGAAGTAAAGATCTGGGAGTGTACATCTGAGTCTTGCAACTGCTGGGTAAGGGACAATTTCAAAAGCAGCCAGGTACCTATTTGTCCGATTTGCAAAAGTGAAATGAAAGAAACGACTAAAGAATTGCAAGTCGTTAACAATAACAGCATCTTTTCTAAATAATTGTAAGGGCGATGACATCGCCCTTTGTTTTTTGCTGATTTTTTCTATTGCGCTTGTAAGCACATCATCAAAAAAATCCCTTAGCGCATTATCTCATATTCCACTGACTTCTTCTCGGCGTTTACCCCTTTTCCCTCGGGCCTGGGCAACATAAAATGACTTTCAAAATCCATACATTTCACCCTATTTAGCTTTATAAGTATTAGAAAGGGGAAACCTTAGTTCAATTGCCCTTCCTTCAAAGGTAAAGTATATGTTTGTCCATGATGAACAAAATAATGGAAACGTGCTAAACTGGATGTGGAAGAATGTCAAATTTGCTTTGGTTTCTTGGATTAGTGCTCATTAGCATTGGCCTTATTTATATAACTTTTATTAAAACTGAATTCCGGTATAATCTTGCGGTTTATTTTTTCGTTATGGGACTTTCTTTTTTAATGGAGTACATCGTTTTAATTTTAGGCGATGCCTATTCCTATTATCCGAAATTATTTTCAATTCAATGGTATGATGATGTTTTTGGTTCCAGTATTTCACAGGCTTTTTTTATTCCGAGTGTATTAATGGCAATAGCTGCTTTTAGAATGCGCTTTAAATGGATTATTTTCATAATCGCCGCTATTTTCGGGATAGAAGAGCTGTTTCTCTGGCTGGGCATCTATGAACATAATTGGTGGAAATCCTGGTTCACCCCGATCATCTTATTTGCTTCGGTTTTTGTTATTAAATGGTGGAGAAGTAGAGTTGAAGCTCCTACTTTATTTATTCAATTTATAACTGTATATATGGCCAGCACCACAATTTACCAGGGGATATCTTTTGGTTTAACGGCTATCTTGGGAACTCATCAGTATAAGATCGGGTGGTTTGAATCGCCTTATCAGGACCATATAGCTTTTAGTGTTCTTATTTGGATTATCTATGCCCTGTTGCTGACCATCATCATAATAAAGTTTTATCGATTTATATGGATGGTCTTATTATTTTTTGCCGATTTAGCTTTTCATTGCTTTATGGTGAAAATGGACATTTTAAAGATATGCACTTTTTGGAATCCTCTTTACTTTAGTGTGATACTTATGCTATTGCTGGTATTAATCAGGAAATTAAATAATTATATGTTCTCATCAAACTGAATTTTAAACTTTCAACAGGTTATGATGGTCTAAAGAAAACTTAAAAAAACAAAAACAAACTGGAATAAAGTACCACGAATAAAACGTTGACCTGAAACACTGGCGATGCTATTATTTAAGAACAGCTTTCACAACATAACTGAGAGAAAATATTTCTAAAAAGTTATTGACACTGAAGGTTGTAATTGATATAATATAAAAGTTGCTTAGAAAGATAGCGACTGAAATGATTGATCTTTGAAAACTGAACGAACATAAACGTCAACGTTAATTCTTTAGTCTTTTTTGAAAAGACAACTTATGAGCTTAATCAACTCTTATATGGAGAGTTTGATCCTGGCTCAGGACGAACGCTGGCGGCGTGCCTAATACATGCAAGTCGAGCGGACAGATGGGAGCTTGCTCCCTGAAGTCAGCGGCGGACGGGTGAGTAACACGTGGGCAACCTGCCTGTAAGACTGGGATAACTCCGGGAAACCGGGGCTAATACCGGATGATTCTTTCCCTCACATGAGGGAAAGCTGAAAGATGGTTTCGGCTATCACTTACAGATGGGCCCGCGGCGCATTAGCTAGTTGGTGAGGTAACGGCTCACCAAGGCGACGATGCGTAGCCGACCTGAGAGGGTGATCGGCCACACTGGGACTGAGACACGGCCCAGACTCCTACGGGAGGCAGCAGTAGGGAATCTTCCGCAATGGACGAAAGTCTGACGGAGCAACGCCGCGTGAGTGATGAAGGTTTTCGGATCGTAAAACTCTGTTGTTAGGGAAGAACAAGTACCGGAGTAACTGCCGGTACCTTGACGGTACCTAACCAGAAAGCCACGGCTAACTACGTGCCAGCAGCCGCGGTAATACGTAGGTGGCAAGCGTTGTCCGGAATTATTGGGCGTAAAGCGCGCGCAGGCGGTTCCTTAAGTCTGATGTGAAAGCCCCCGGCTCAACCGGGGAGGGTCATTGGAAACTGGGGAACTTGAGTGCAGAAGAGAAGAGTGGAATTCCACGTGTAGCGGTGAAATGCGTAGAGATGTGGAGGAACACCAGTGGCGAAGGCGACTCTTTGGTCTGTAACTGACGCTGAGGCGCGAAAGCGTGGGGAGCAAACAGGATTAGATACCCTGGTAGTCCACGCCGTAAACGATGAGTGCTAAGTGTTAGAGGGTTTCCGCCCTTTAGTGCTGCAGCAAACGCATTAAGCACTCCGCCTGGGGAGTACGGCCGCAAGGCTGAAACTCAAAGGAATTGACGGGGGCCCGCACAAGCGGTGGAGCATGTGGTTTAATTCGAAGCAACGCGAAGAACCTTACCAGGTCTTGACATCTCCTGACAACCCTAGAGATAGGGCGTTCCCCTTCGGGGGACAGGATGACAGGTGGTGCATGGTTGTCGTCAGCTCGTGTCGTGAGATGTTGGGTTAAGTCCCGCAACGAGCGCAACCCTTGATCTTAGTTGCCAGCATTCAGTTGGGCACTCTAAGGTGACTGCCGGTGACAAACCGGAGGAAGGTGGGGATGACGTCAAATCATCATGCCCCTTATGACCTGGGCTACACACGTGCTACAATGGATGGTACAAAGGGCTGCGAGACCGCGAGGTTAAGCGAATCCCATAAAACCATTCTCAGTTCGGATTGCAGGCTGCAACTCGCCTGCATGAAGCCGGAATCGCTAGTAATCGCGGATCAGCATGCCGCGGTGAATACGTTCCCGGGCCTTGTACACACCGCCCGTCACACCACGAGAGTTTGTAACACCCGAAGTCGGTGGGGTAACCTTTTGGAGCCAGCCGCCTAAGGTGGGACAGATGATTGGGGTGAAGTCGTAACAAGGTAGCCGTATCGGAAGGTGCGGCTGGATCACCTCCTTTCTAAGGATATTTACATGAAACGTGACGTGTTTTGTTCGTTCAGTTTTGAGAGTTCAATCTCTCAATGAAAGAGTCGTTCTTTGAAAACTAGATAATGTTAATGAAGAAGCAATAACCGAGTAATCGCCATCTTAGTTTTTTCTCTTATTTTTGTTTTAAAACAAAGTAAGAGCACAAACCATGAGGGCAATGAGAAGCAAGAAGATCAAGGAAGCGACCGAACGAGCACCGGAGCGTACGAGAGTACGTGAGGAGCACAGTGACGGAGCTGACGCAGAGATTCGCCGCTTATCATTGGCCGAAGCAGGTTAAGTTAGAAAGGGCGCACGGTGAATGCCTTGGCACTAGGAGCCGATGAAGGACGGTACTAACACCGATATGCTTCGGGGAGCTGTAAGTAAGCTTTGATCCGGAGATTTCCGAATGGGGAAACCCCCTATCCGTAATGGGATAGGATCTTTACCTGAATACATAGGGTATTGAAGGCAGACCCGGGGAACTGAAACATCTAAGTACCCGGAGGAAGAGAAAGCAAACGCGATTCCCTGAGTAGCGGCGAGCGAAACGGGATTAGCCCAAACCAGGAGGCTTGCCTCCTGGGGTTGTAGGACACTCTACACGGAGTTACAAAGGAACGAGGTAAATGAACAGGTCTGGAAAGGCCGGCCAGAGAAGGTAAAAGCCCTGTAGTTGAAACTTCGTTCCCTCCAGAGTGGATCCTGAGTACGGCGGGACACGAGAAATCCCGTCGGAAGCAGGGAGGACCATCTCCCAAGGCTAAATACTCCCTAGTGACCGATAGTGAACCAGTACCGTGAGGGAAAGGTGAAAAGCACCCCGGAAGGGGAGTGAAAGAGATCCTGAAACCGTGTGCCTACAAGTAGTTAGAGCCCGTTAATGGGTGATAGCGTGCCTTTTGTAGAATGAACCGGCGAGTTACGATTACATGCGAGGTTAAGTTGAAGAGACGGAGCCGCAGCGAAAGCGAGTCTGAATAGGGCGAATGAGTATGTGGTCGTAGACCCGAAACCAGGTGATCTACCCATGTCCAGGGTGAAGTCCAGGTAACACTGGATGGAGGCCCGAACCCACGCACGTTGAAAAGTGCGGGGATGAGGTGTGGGTAGCGGAGAAATTCCAATCGAACTTGGAGATAGCTGGTTCTCTCCGAAATAGCTTTAGGGCTAGCCTCATGTAGTAAGAGTCTTGGAGGTAGAGCACTGTTTGGACTAGGGGCCCCCATCGGGTTACCGAATTCAGACAAACTCCGAATGCCAAAGACTTATCCATGGGAGTCAGACTGCGAGTGATAAGATCCGTAGTCAAGAGGGAAACAGCCCAGACCACCAGCTAAGGTCCCAAAGTATACGTTAAGTGGAAAAGGATGTGGAGTTGCTTAGACAACCAGGATGTTGGCTTAGAAGCAGCCACCATTTAAAGAGTGCGTAATAGCTCACTGGTCGAGTGACTCCGCGCCGAAAATGTACCGGGGCTAAACGTATCACCGAAGCTGTGGATTGACATCTTTCGATGTCAGTGGTAGGAGAGCGTTCTAAGGGCGTTGAAGCCAGACCGCAAGGACTGGTGGAGCGCTTAGAAGTGAGAATGCCGGTATGAGTAGCGAAAGATGGGTGAGAATCCCATCCACCGAATGCCTAAGGTTTCCTGAGGAAGGCTCGTCCGCTCAGGGTTAGTCGGGACCTAAGCCGAGGCTGAAAAGCGTAGGCGATGGACAACAGGTTGATATTCCTGTACCACCTCTTTACCGTTTGAGCAATGGGGGGACGCAGGAGGATAGGGTAAGCGCGCTGCTGGATTAGCGCGTCCAAGCAGTTAGGCCGGTAACGAGGCAAATCCCGTTACCAAACAGGCTGAGCTGTGACGGCGAGGGAAATTTAGTACCGAAGTTCCTGATTCCACACTGCCAAGAAAAGCCTCTAGCGAGGGAAAAGGTGCCCGTACCGCAAACCGACACAGGTAGGCGAGGAGAGAATCCTAAGGTGAGCGAGAGAACTCTCGTTAAGGAACTCGGCAAAATGACCCCGTAACTTCGGGAGAAGGGGTGCTCATTAGGGTGCATAGCCCTGATGAGCCGCAGTGAATAGGCCCAGGCGACTGTTTAGCAAAAACACAGGTCTCTGCGAAGCCGCAAGGCGAAGTATAGGGGCTGACGCCTGCCCGGTGCTGGAAGGTTAAGAGGAGAGGTTAGCGCAAGCGAAGCTTTGAATCGAAGCCCCAGTAAACGGCGGCCGTAACTATAACGGTCCTAAGGTAGCGAAATTCCTTGTCGGGTAAGTTCCGACCCGCACGAAAGGCGTAACGATCTGGGCACTGTCTCAACGAGAGACTCGGTGAAATTATAGTACCTGTGAAGATGCAGGTTACCCGCGACAGGACGGAAAGACCCCGTGGAGCTTTACTGTAGCCTGATATTGAATTTTGGTACAGCTTGTACAGGATAGGTAGGAGCCTGAGAAGCCGGAGCGCCAGCTTCGGTGGAGGCGTCGGTGGGATACTACCCTGGCTGTATTGAAATTCTAACCCGCGCCCCTGATCGGGGCGGGAGACAGTGTCAGGTGGGCAGTTTGACTGGGGCGGTCGCCTCCTAAAAAGTAACGGAGGCGCCCAAAGGTTCCCTCAGAATGGTTGGAAATCATTCGCAGAGTGTAAAGGCACAAGGGAGCTTGACTGCGAGACCTACAAGTCGAGCAGGGACGAAAGTCGGGCTTAGTGATCCGGTGGTTCCGCATGGAAGGGCCATCGCTCAACGGATAAAAGCTACCCCGGGGATAACAGGCTTATCTCCCCCAAGAGTCCACATCGACGGGGAGGTTTGGCACCTCGATGTCGGCTCATCGCATCCTGGGGCTGTAGTCGGTCCCAAGGGTTGGGCTGTTCGCCCATTAAAGCGGTACGCGAGCTGGGTTCAGAACGTCGTGAGACAGTTCGGTCCCTATCCGTCGTGGGCGCAGGAAATTTGAGAGGAGCTGTCCTTAGTACGAGAGGACCGGGATGGACGCACCGCTGGTGTACCAGTTGTCTTGCCAAAGGCATCGCTGGGTAGCTATGTGCGGAAGGGATAAGTGCTGAAAGCATCTAAGCATGAAGCCCCCCTCGAGATGAGATTTCCCATAGCGTCAAGCTAGTAAGATCCCTGAAAGATGATCAGGTTGATAGGTCAGAGGTGGAAGCGTGGCGACATGTGGAGCTGACTGATACTAATCGATCGAGGACTTAACCAAAACGAAAAGCGGAGGCGACTGTTCAACTTCGAGAGACGTTGGAGAGCCGGCCATTCAAATCCTGGTTTGGGATTTGGAGGGACGGATCGAAACGGCCGAGAAGTTAGGAGCCGAAGCTAGACAAGTCAAATTTGGTTATTACTCGGAAAACTTCTTCATGCATTATCTAGTTTTGAGGGAACGAAGTTTCTTCAATTACATAGTCCGGTGGCGATAGCGAGAAGGTCACACCCGTTCCCATACCGAACACGGAAGTTAAGCTTCTCAGCGCCGATGGTAGTTGGGGGCTGTCCCCCTGTGAGAGTAGGACGCTGCCGGGCATATGAAAGAGCACCTGATGGGTGCTCTTTTTTGTGTGCTTGGATGAGTTACGGTACCCAATAGCTTATTTGGACTCTTCTTTTTAATGGGAAAATAGATATATGCGTCACACCTGTGAACAAATGCCACTTTTTCATTTTATGCTTCACTTTGGCACATATATGCGTCACTTTCACACGTATATAAGCCTAAATCGAATTATTTGTGCCACTCCTTATTTCACCGTCTGTTTTAAGTGTTATAAGCTGTTCTCTACAAAAATAAATTGTGCCAAATGTGAGATAAACTTCAAAATATACTAGATAAAAAATAAAACCTGTTAGATAAGCTCCTAGGCATGCTAGATAAACCCTAATAAGGTTTAGATAAATCCCCGAATTTGCCAGATTAACCAAATTAACTGCAACGCATACCATCATGCAAGCTCATATAGATATTTCAGCACATAATTATCTGTTTTTCTCCACCTGGTCCGAATGAATGGAATATGTATTAAAATAAAAGTTTATAAGCCTGCATTCCAAAATAAATCCCAAAGCCAATCAGTGATAAGCCAGATAATATGGAAATTAGAGCGAGAATCTTCCCGGTTAAAAATCTTCTGAAGCTGCTGGCGACAGCTGCCATCGTTATGTCCCAGATAAGAAGCCCTGTAAAAATTGCGCCGCTGTATAAAACAACATGTGCCTTGTCATACTCGGCTGCTGTTTTGGCCAGAATGGAACCATAGATGCCAAGCCAAAAAAGTATAGTTAAAGGATTTGACAATGACATGAGAAAGCCTGACATAAAAGATTTAACTTTAGATTCATTTTTGGTTCTATAGCTTGAAACTACTTTTCCCGCACTTATTAGGGTTTCAACACCTGTATAAACAAGGACGAAAAATCCAAAGCACCATAAGAAGGCTTTCATGAATGGAATCTCAAGAAAGTGTACAACGCCCAAATAAACGGCCGCCATATATATGGCATCTGCTGTCATAGCACCCAGCCCTACCAGCCAGGCATGGAAAAAGCCATTTTTTATTCCTTTATCCAACTGTGCAGCATTAATTGGACCGATTGGCGCTGCAAGCGACAGACCCAAGAAAACATAGCCTAGAAATATGCTCATAAATGTACAGCTCCTAACTGCCAAACCTGTTTGTACAAAGTCTATTCAGTGGATTGGAAGTATAGGACAACTTTTAATCCAGTGCAAGTTATGAACAGCCAATCAGCTGGCATAATCCATAAACCTTAAACCTCAAAAGTATTACATGGTTCACTTTTAAATAAAGTAAGCATAAATTTCTCATCCATGCAAAAAATAAAATGAAAAAAGCAGAGGAGAGTGTTTTTTATGGATGCAAAAAGAGTTAAGCAAATTCTTTCATCATCGGCAGATATCGAAGTAAAATATAATGGTGCTTCCGTGTGGATCGACAAGCTGAATGAGGACGGAAGGACAGCAACGGTACATTTGCGCGGTCCACTTGAAGAAAGATCCGAGGTAGAAATTGGAGAACTGACAGAATTGTAAATATGATCCTAAGCCGCCATTTTTGGCGGCTTTTACTCTATATTTCCTGATTGGATTCAATTTCTGTTCGTTCATTTAAATACTGATTCTCAGCAGAAGCAAAGTTTACTGACTGCAGGCTGATATCTTTATCGATCCCATATAGATCTTTGCCTGTGTCTTCCAGGTTTTCATGCTTTCTTTCCACATCAGCTGCCTCCTTTAATAAAGTGTTTCCGTTAGTATAAACAGAGATTTTCAATATCATGAAAGGGAAATTATACATAAAAATCCGTAATTTAATTCATCTTGAGTTCAGGGCTTTACATAGGGTACCGGGGTATAATATAATGGATATTAAGGAGGCTGATTAAATGGCGTTTGAATTGGAAGATGAGAATTTATCGTCTGAAAGCTGCTGTTCGATTGAATCGGAGCGAAAAAGTCATCATTCAGAAAAAGTTAAAAAGAATTTGACAACCCGCTTAAATCGGATTGAAGGTCAAATACGCGGAATAAAAGGACTTATTGATAGAGACGTGTATTGTGACGATATAATAACACAAATTTCTGCAACTCAGTCTGCTTTGAATAGCGTAGCAAAGCTTTTACTTGAAGGCCATTTGAAAAGCTGTGTGGTAGAAAGAATTCACGAAGGCGATGATGAGGTACTTGATGAATTTTTAGTAACTATTCAAAAGCTAATGAAAAAATAATAGGAGGTTTAATTATTATGGAAAGCGTTACTTTGAAAGTTAGCGGAATGTCATGCGGACATTGTGTAAAAGCGGTAGAAGGCAGTGTCGGCAAATTAAATGGTGTAGATAAAGTAGCAGTTGACCTTGATAATGGCCAGGTGCAGGTTCAATTTGACTCATCAGCAGTTACACTTGAACAAATCAAAGAAACAATTGACGATCAAGGATATGATGTAGAGTAATTATCGGGAAAGAACGTGTGAATAAAATGCACGTTCTCTTTTTTTAGTAAACGAGGAATTGAAAAATAAGTAAATTGTTTGGATTTATTTGATTGACATATAGGGTAGAGGGGTATAGTATATTAAGTATAAGAAACATTGTTTAATAAAGGAGTGGGAGCTATGGGTGATGTTGCCCTAAAGGAGGTTTACCTTCCAATATCAGGGATGACATGTGCAGCCTGTTCGTCTCGAATTGAGAAAGGGTTAAATAAGCTGGACGGCGTTCAGGAAGCGACTGTCAATCTTGCATTGGAAAAAGCAGCAATTAAATATAATCCTGAAGTCATTTCTGTTGTAGCTTTTGAGAAAAAAATTGAGGATCTAGGTTATACGGTAGTATCGGAGAGAGCTGAGTTCGAATTGCTGGGCATGACTTGCGCAGCTTGCTCTGGAAGGATTGAGAAGGGACTCAATAAGCTTCCAGGCGTCAAACAAGCTGTAGTCAATCTGGCACTTGAAACTGGTACTGTGGAATACAATCCTGAACAAATCTCCATCCAGGACATGATAAAGAAAGTGGAGAATTTAGGGTATCAGGCAAAAATAAAAATGGATAAAGACGAAGATATCGAAGGATATCGGGAAAAGGAAATTGAAAAACAAAAAGGCAAGTTCATTTTCTCCTTAATTCTTTCTATACCTTTATTTTGGTCCATGGTTGGACATTTCGAGTTTACATCATTTGTTTATGTTCCAGATATGTTTATGAATCCTTGGGTGCAGCTGGCGCTTGCAGCTCCTGTTCAATTTTTCATAGGAAAGCAATTTTATGCCGGGGCATATAAGGCATTAAAAAATAAGAGCGCCAATATGGATGTGCTGGTTGCACTCGGTACTTCTGCTGCATTTTTCTATAGCTTGTACCAATCAATTTTATCAATTGGCACCAATGCACAAATGGTGGAACTCTATTACGAAACAAGTGCGATCCTTATAACATTAATAATCTTAGGCAAGCTGTTTGAAGCACGGGCTAAGGGACGTTCTTCTGAAGCGATTAAAAAGCTAATGGGTCTGCAGGCAAAAACAGCAACTGTCTTAAGAGAAGGGGAAGAAATTGAAATTTCCCTTGAAGAAGTTATTGCTGGGGACATCATATATGTAAAGCCAGGCGAAAAAATTCCAGTTGATGGTGAAATTATCGAAGGCCAGTCTGCTTTGGATGAATCCATGCTGACAGGGGAAAGTGTACCTGTTGATAAAACAGCAGGCGACACAGTTATTGGATCGACCCTTAACAAAAATGGCTTTCTGAAAATTAAAGCCACAAAAGTTGGAAGAGATACAGCATTGTCACAGATTATAAAAGTGGTTGAAGAAGCGCAAGGTTCAAAAGCCCCCATACAGCGAATGGCAGACAGAATCTCCGGGATATTCGTTCCAATTGTTGTAACCATAGCTGCGGTTACATTCCTGGTGTGGTATATATGGGGAAGTCCTGGGGATTTTGCAGAAGCACTCGAAAAATTGATTGCCGTCCTGGTAATTGCCTGTCCATGTGCACTAGGTCTGGCGACGCCAACCTCTATAATGGCCGGCTCCGGCAGGGCTGCGGAATTTGGGGTTCTTTTTAAAGGCGGAGAGCACTTGGAACTCACACATGAAATCACTGCAGTTGTTCTTGATAAAACTGGAACAGTTACACATGGCAAACCGGTTTTAACAGATGTGATTACGGAAGGCAACGTTGAAGAAACGACACTTCTCCGGCTGGTGGGTTCAGCAGAGAAACAGTCTGAGCATCCATTAGCTGAAGCGATCGTAAAGGGAATAAAGGATAAAGGGATCACGCTATTTAATCCAGTTGAATTTGAAGCTGTTCCCGGGTATGGAATTAAAGCGAAAGTAGATGGCATTGACCTTTTGATAGGCACAAGAAGATTAATGGACAAATACGGTGTTAATGTCCAATCAGCCAAACTTGAAATGGAAACACTTGAGGAAAACGGAAAAACGGCAATGCTTGTCGCGGTTGATGGCATATATGCAGGTATCGTGGCAGTTGCGGATACAATAAAGGAAACTTCCAGAGATGCAATTAATCGCTTAAGGAAACTGGGCATTGAAGTCATTATGATTACGGGAGATAACAAACGTACGGCTGAGGCAATAGCTGAGGAAGTGGGCATAGATTCTGTAATTGCAGAGGTTTTACCTGAAGGCAAGGCAGAAGAAGTAAAAAAACTTCAGAAACAGGGGAAAAAAGTTGCCATGGTCGGCGATGGCATAAACGATGCACCTGCACTCGCTGTAGCTGATATTGGAATGGCGATCGGAACCGGTACAGACGTTGCGATGGAAGCAGCTGATATTACGCTGATGAGAGGGGATTTAAATAGTATTGCAGACGCCATCCTAATGAGTAAACAAACCATAAGGAATATAAAACAAAATCTTTTCTGGGCTTTTGCATACAATACACTTGGCATCCCGGTAGCTGCGTTAGGATTCCTTGCACCTTGGCTTGCCGGCGCTGCAATGGCGTTCAGCTCCGTATCTGTCGTATTAAACGCGCTTAGATTACAAAGAGTAAAAATAAAGTGAAACAGTGTGGGCTTTTTCTCCACTGATTATTAGTTGATTCAATCGAGCCTATACGGACTCCTCTAGGCCTTGAAGTGGAATCTTACTGACCGCTAGACTAAGATAATTGAAAAAACGTTTAATTAAAAAGGAGCAGATAAAATGAAAAAATGGGCCGGTGCAGCGATTGCTTACCTCGTTCTTGTAATGGCAGGATATGCTGTATATGATTCTTTTTGGGCTACCCCAGAGCCGGTATCACATGATAATGAAATGGAAAATCATGAATGAAAAAAAAGAACAGAGGAAATTCCCTCTGTTCTTTTTTTGTGTACTAAGGATTAAAAGTTTGTAATCTATTTCTCTATATGATAGAATCATCTACAATATATAGTATATATTAAAAAAATAAAAACTACATATAGATCGTGATTGGTGTCCTAAGAGGACTTAATAGGGAATTCGGTGTAAAACCGAAGCTGTCCCCGCAACTGTAAGTGCAGACGAAAAGAGCATGCCACTGTACAATACGCGTTAAGGCGATTGTATGGGAAGGGCTTTTAGTAGAGTGAAGCACAAGCCAGGAGACCTGCCAGGGCGATCGAAAGTTTCTTATCTTCGGGGATTGAGATGATGAAACGATCGCGTAATGGCCGTTTGTCATCTTCTTCCTGCTATTATTCTATCGTTTGATCCGCTCATTTTCCGGGCGGATTTTTATTTTGCCTTTAGGAGGAAGTAAGATGGTCCAAACCATACAACCGATCGAAATTTTAGAAGAACTTAAGACAGAATTTCCCCAGCTCGGCATTGGGCAGCTATTAAAAAGGTATGAAGAAATGAGCCTGCGGGGAGCAGAGGCGATGTATGACCAGCTTATTCTGGATTGTTTATCTTTTATCAGCATTGATGAGCCTGATTGGACTTTTGCCGCTTCACGTCTGCTTCTTAAGAAGCTCTATATTGAGTCAGGAAAAAATAGAGAATGCCAGCCGGATGATTGCTACAAACATTTTTATACGTTAATTGAACGGCTGACGGCTTTGGGAATTTATGAACAGGATTTATTAGATGAGTATTCAACGGATGAGATAAATGAACTTGCCCGCTTCATAAAGAAAGAAAATGATCGCTTATTTACATATTTGGGGTTGAAAATGCTGGCTGACCGATATCTTGCCAGGGACAAACATAAAAATCTTTATGAACTCCCCCAGGAGCGGTTTATGATCATCAGCATGGTGCTGATGAAAAAGGAGCCGAAGGGTATGCGGCTTGAACTTGTTAAAGAGGCTTATTGGGCAATGAGCGGTTTGTATATGACTGTTGCCACTCCAACGCTCGCTAATGCAGGGAAGAACTGGGGACAGCTTTCAAGCTGTTTCATTGAGACCGTTGATGACAGTCTTGATTCTATTTATGACAGCAATACCGATATTGCATCACTGTCAAAAAATGGCGGCGGAATCGGAGTATATTTGGGAAAAATCCGCAGCAGAGGCAGTGATATTAAAGGATTTAAGGGGGCATCTTCAGGTGTGATTCCCTGGATGAAGCAGCTGAATAACACAGCCGTCAGTGTCGACCAGCTTGGACAAAGGCAGGGTGCTATAAGCGTCTATCTTGATGTCTGGCATAAAGATATATTTTCATTCCTTGATGCAAAGCTTAATAACGGAGATGAAAGGCAGCGAACACATGATTTATTCACTGGTGTCTGCATTCCGGATTTGTTTATGGAAAAAGTGGAAAGCCGGGGATATTGGTATTTATTTGATCCCCATGAAGTCCGCAAGGTAATGGGCTTTTCACTGGAGGATTTTTATGACGAAGGTGAAGGCGAAGGTTTATTCCGCCAGAAATATAAAGAGTGCATAGATAACCCGAATCTATCAAGGGAAAAAGTTCCTGCCATCGATATAATGAAATCCATCATGAGAAGCCAGCTTGAAACAGGGACACCATTTATGTTTTACCGGGATGAAGTAAACCGGAAAAATGCCAATTCACATTGCGGAATGATTTATTGTACAAACCTGTGCACGGAAATCGTACAAAACCAAAGTGTTACAAAGCGGGTTGAGGAATATACAAGGGATGGGAGAATTATTATCGAAAAACAGCCAGGAGATTTCATTGTCTGCAATCTTTCATCCATCAATCTTGCAAGAGCCGTTAATGAGGGAGTTCTTGAAAAGCTAGTGCCAATACAGGTGCGAATGCTTGATAATGTCATTGATATTAATAGTATTCCAGTGCCGCAGGGCCAGATCACAAACCAGAAATACCGTGCGATTGGACTGGGAACTTTTGGGTGGCACCACCTTCTTGCACTGAAAAAAATCACATGGGAAAGCGAAGAAGCAGAAAAATTTGCTGACATTCTATATGAGCAAATTGCATTTTTAGTGATAAAAAGTTCTATGAACCTGGCAAAAGAAAAAGGAAGCTATTCAGTCTTTAAAGGTTCTGATTGGGAAACGGGCGCTTACTTTGAAAAGCGGGGATATCTGGAGGCAGAGTCAGATATGGACTGGGCTGCATTAAGCAAAGAGGTAAGTGAAAACGGCGTTCGAAATGCCTATATGCTGGCGGTTGCCCCAAATGCATCAACTGCTTTAATTGCAGGAAGCACTCCAAGTATTGATCCTATTTTCAACAAGCAGTACTCGGAAGAGAAAAAGGATTATCGGATACCTGTAACAGCTCCTGATATTAACAGTGAGACCATTTGGTATTACAAATCTGGCTATCATATTAACCAGGAGTGGAGCATCAGGCAGAATGCAAACAGACAAAAACATATAGATCAAGCTATTTCATTTAATTTCTATATACCGAACCATATTAAAGCAATCGATCTTTTGAATCTGCATCTTTCAGCATGGCAGAAAAAATTAAAAACAACGTATTATATCCGATCAACTTCATCTGAGATTGAAGACTGTGAATCTTGCTCAAGCTAAGGAGGACCTTATGAATACTTTAAACAAACGGCCAATTATTAATCAATCGGCGCCTAACAAATCAACTTCAATCATTAACGGGGAATGCTCCAATATTCTTAATTGGGATGATGTCCGCTTCTCCTGGGCCTATCCAAAGTATAAAAAAATGCTCGCTAACTTTTGGACGCCTTTTGAAATAAACATGTCACAGGACATTAAGCAATTTCCGGAATTAACGAAAAGTGAACAGGATGCATTTTTGAAAATTATTGGGCTGCTTGCATTGCTCGACAGCATCCAGACGGATTATGCCGGAAAAGTTGCTGATTATATTACCGACTCAAGCATATCGGCACTCATGATTATACTCGCACAGCAGGAGGTGATTCATAATCACTCCTATTCATATGTTCTATCAAGCCTGGTTCCAAAACAAAAACAGGATGAGGTTTTTGAATTCTGGCGTACAGAACCTATATTAGCTGAAAGAAATGAATTTGTTGTGAACGGATATAAAGATTTTGCAGAGGATCCAAGTGCGGAGAACCTGCTGAAATCTATTGTGTATGATGTCGTTCTGGAAGGGCTTTTCTTTTATTCAGGCTTTGCATTCTTTTATCACCTGGCAAGAAATCAGAAAATGGTTGCCACCTCAACGATGATTAATTACATCAACCGGGATGAACAAATCCATGTTGATTTGTTTGTTAAAATTTTCAAAGAAATTCTGCAGGAAAATCCGGAACTTAATACTAATGAATTAAGTGAATTCGTCCAGGAGACTTTCAAAAGAGCAGCTGAACTGGAGATTGAATGGGCCCGCGATGTGATCGGCAGCAAAACAGAAGGCATCCTGCTGTCCGATGTTGAAGCTTATATCAAATTTTATGCTAATGTCCGCTGCAATCAGCTAGGGAATGAACGGCCGTTTGAAGACTATCGGACTAATCCGCTCCGCTGGATTGTAGCTTATGAGCAGGTTGACCATGGGAAGTCTGATTTCTTTGAACAAAAATCGAGGCAATATACAAAAGTTCAAATTGATAATGGGTTTGATGAACTATAAAGGGTCATCAGGATATATATAATAAAAAAGATTCTGCTTTGGCACAGAATCTTTTTTATTAGGAGCGTACAGGTTCTCCAGATACAAAATCAATCTTAAAACCAAGATCTTTCAGCATTTGGTGATCCGCGGTGCTTTCCTGCCCTGCAGTGGTTAAGTAATCTCCAACGAAAATAGAATTAGCCGGATAAAGTCCAAGCGGCTGAAGGCTCCGGAGATTCACTTCTCTGCCTCCGGATATTCTGATTTCCTTTGATGGGTTGATATATCGCATCAGGCAAAGCACCTTCAGACAATAGCGGGGATTCAAATCATCTGTCCCTTCTAATGGCGTCCCATCGATTGCATGCAGAAAGTTAACCGGTATTGAGTCGGCATCCAGGGCTTTTAGGCTTCTGGCCATTGTTATGACATCTTCCTGGGTTTCCTTCATACCAATAATTACCCCGGAACAAGGTGAAATGCCTGCTTCCTTTATTATTTGGACCGTATTGACTCTGTCCCGGTATGTATGGGAGGTAGTGATGCTCTCATGATGATTTTCCGAGGTGTTAATATTGTGATTATAGCGGTCCACTCCAGCTTCCTTGAGCTGCTCAGCCTGTTCAGGTTTTAGGAGCCCGAGACAGGCACAGACCTTCATTTTATAGGTATCCTTTATTTCTTTAACCGCTGAAACTACTTCATTTAGCTCCCTATTGCTCGGGCCTCTTCCGCTTGCAACGATGCAATAGGTTCCGACATTTAGCTGATGGGCCTGCTTAGCACCTTGGATGATAGTTTCCTTATCCATCATCCGGTATTTGTCAATAGGTGCTGTTGAGATGCTCGATTGTGAGCAATAGCCGCAGTTTTCAGGACATAGGCCTGATTTCGTATTAATAATCATATTTAATTTAACATGATTCCCATAATGATGATGACGGATTTTATAGGCGCTGTACAATAAGCTCAGCAGTTCTTCATCTGGACAATTTAAAATACCCATTGCCTCCGAGTCTGTCAGTTCATGTCCTTTTAGTACGTCTAGGGCTAGCTCTTGGAAATTCATATGTATCCTCCTTAGTAAAATGGTTTATGCTGCTCGGTTCATTTTTCTGAACTGACTGCCGGCAAATACTCTATGCTCCAGCCGATGGGCCATTAACCCGGCAAAAAAAGAAAGAATAATGTCTTTTGGAAGGGGGACTGCCATCCACAGCCAAGCCATTTGATAGGTAAACCCCTCAGGTGCTGTAAACCAGAGTTTATAGGCCATATACATCCAATTCGTCCCAAAAACATAATTGATCACCATTCCGATTAAAGCTGCAGTAATATACACCGGAACAGACTTTTTCTTTTCAATCAATTTGCCGGTGACATAGGCTGTTAAAATAAACGATAGGATAAAACCGAAAGTGGGGCTTAATAAGGTAGCAAAACCGCCACCGAATTTTGAAAATACAGGAGCGCCTGCAAGCCCGGCAAAAGCATAGACAGTCATAGTGATAGCCCCTAATCGGCTTCCTAAAATAGCACCTGCCAAAATGGCAAAAAAGGTCTGTAAAGTAATAGGGACTCCCCCAATAACCAAAAATGGGACAAATGAAGTGATATTTGCTCCAACAGCCATTAGGGCGACAAACATGCCAGCCAATGTTAAATCAATCGTTCTTAAACCTGTCTTCATAAAATGCCTCCTGAAAGAATTATATTTATACAATTTAGAATAATAGCAGAAAACGTTAATTGTCAACTTAATTTTATAATAGGTTAACATATAGTATGTTTCTGTCCAGAAATGGAGGGTAAAGTGATACTGCACATTAATAGATGACGAAATAGAGGAGGTATAAACATGGCAAGTAGTAAAAACAATATTCACAGTGATAAACAGGAACAATATTTTAAGGACAGAGCAGGTACAGATGAAGCAAGATTCCATGTAGTACCGCATGATGAGGAAGGATGGGCAGTCAAGAAAGAGGGGCAAAACGAGCCTGTGTTTACGGCGGAATCACAGTCAGATGCAGTGGAGAAAGCGAAGAGCATGGCAGAGGAGGCAGGTACAATGGCAATCTTGCATAATGAAGATGGAAAAATAGATGATCTTGTTAATTATGAAGATAAATAAATAATTAATTAAGAAGAGCATTGCCATTGAGTAGTGCTCTTTTTTTGTTTGGCTGGGATTGAACAAAAGAGACCTTATTTCTAAAACAAAAAAATTCCGCTTTCAAATAGAAAGCGGTTCAAAAAGAGACCTTGGAACGAGTGAATTCTAAAATTCGGAACAATATATAGTAGCATAAGAGGTTTTAGAAACTATATATTGTTATTTCTGATTCTAGCATAATAAAACATAGAGAGCAAACTATTATTTTAATATATTTAAAATATTCTTTCATTTTCGAATCAGGGAGTAAACACTCTTGAAACAACCAAAAACAATCAAATTTTGATTGTTTTTGGTTTGTTTTGAATGAAAATGATTGATTTTTGCAATCGGTTTCAGTATGATGTAATCAAGAAGAACAACACACCCAGGGAGGTGATGTTTTGTTAACACCAGAGCGCCACAAATTGATTCTGCAGCTTTTAAAAGAAAAAGGTGTAGTGAAAATTCAGGATCTCGTTGACATGACAGAAACATCGGAATCAACAATAAGAAGGGACTTGACCCAGCTTGAAGAAGGGAAGTACTTAAAAAGAATACATGGAGGGGCAGCCAGGCTTCAGGGAAAGCTGCAGGAACCCAGCATGTCTGAGAAGTCATCCAGAAACCTTCAGCAAAAGCGTCAAATCGCCCAATACGCGGCAAGTCTAGTTGAGGAAGGTGATTCCATTTATCTGGATGCAGGCTCGACAGTAACTGAAATGATTCCCTTTTTGCCTGCGAAGGAAATTGTGGTTGTAACGAACGGACTAATGCATATCAACGCATTGCTCGAAAGGAATATAAAAACATTTTTAATCGGCGGTTTTGCCAAGGAACAGACAAAAGCCATCATCGGCAGGGGGGCATTGGCGAGCCTCGAAAATTACCGATTTGATAAATGCTTTATGGGGGTTAACGGTATCCATCCTCAATTCGGCTACACCACACCGGATCAGGATGAGGCAATGATTAAGCAAATGGCCATTTCGCTTTCAAGGGAGGCATTCGTGCTTGCCGATGATACGAAGTTTTCAGAAATCGCGTTTGCCAAGATTGCCGATTTGCATACAGCAGCAATTATTACAAATGAACTGAATGAGGATCAGCAAGAGCCTTATATCAGCAAAACTACAATAAAGGTCGTGACAGCATGATACACACATTGACGCTAAATCCGTCAGTGGACTACATCGTAGAATTGGATGAGATAATAGTCGGCGGTCTTAACCGCATGCAGCAGGATACAAAGTTCCCTGGAGGAAAAGGGATAAATGTTTCCAGAGTGCTGAACAGAATGGATGTGGAAAGCAAGGCCCTTGGCTTTGTAGGCGGATTTACAGGAGATTATATTGTTGATTACTTAAACAAAGAGAATATTCAAACTGACTTTGTCCAAGTTGCTGATGACACAAGAATCAATGTAAAGATCAAGACAGAGGCGGAAACGGAAATCAATGCCAAAGGGCCGGCCATTTCAGGAAGGCATTTCGTAGATCTTAAAAATAAAATCCGCAGCCTGTCAGAAGAAGATTTACTTGTCCTGGCTGGCAGCATTCCATCTGCATTGCCTGAATCAACTTATGAAGAGCTGGTTAGAATCTGTTCAGAAAACGGGACAGCTTTTGTGGTAGATGCAGAGGGAGAGTTACTGAAAAAGGTCCTTCCATACAAACCGTTTTTAATAAAGCCCAATCACCATGAATTAGGTGAAATATTCAATACAGAATTTACTTCCGCAAAAGAAGTGATCCCATATGGACAGAAACTTGTAGAAATGGGCGCACAGAATGTAATTGTTTCATTAGCAGGGGAGGGAGCAGTCCTGATTTCTGAAGATGCTGCGTATATTTCAAGCGTTCCAAAAGGGGAAGTGAAAAGTTCTGTAGGTGCAGGAGATTCCATGGTAGCCGGTTTTCTTGCAGCTTATGAAAAAAACAAAAATATAGAAAAGTCTTTTCAATACAGTGTTGCTTCCGGAAGCGCAACGGCTTTTTCACTTGGTATTTGCACAAAAGAAAGAGCAGAGGAATTGCTTTCTCAGGTTTCGATTGAAAAGGTCAGCCTAAAAGGGGAGATTTAGGATGAGAATAACAGAATTACTTACAAGAGATACGATTCTGCTCTCGTTGAGCGGAACAGGCAAAATGGATGCCATAAATGGATTGGTAAACCAGCTTGATCAAGCAGGAAAGCTTCATGACAGTTCTGCCTTTAAAAATGCCATTTTAAAAAGGGAAGAACAAAGCACAACAGGCATCGGCGACGGAATAGCCATTCCTCATGCAAAAACTGGTGCGGTAAAGGAGCCTGCTATTGCATTCGGCAAATCAGAAGCAGGAGTGGATTATGAATCACTTGACGGTCAGCCAGCACATCTATTCTTTATGATTGCAGCACCGGAAGGAGCAAACAATACACATCTGGAAGCTCTATCCAGGCTTTCATCGATTCTAATGAACGAGGAAGCACGCAAAAAACTCCAGAATGCTGCTTCTGCAGACGAAGTTATTGGAATTATAGACAGTTATGACGAGACAGAAGAAGAGGAAGTCCAGAATATTGCAGACAGTAAACGATTTGTTGTAGCTGTAACAGCGTGCCCAACAGGAATTGCCCATACTTATATGGCGGCTGATTCACTAAAAGCCAAGGCAGCCGAAATGGGCGTTGATATTAAAGTTGAAACAAATGGCTCAAGCGGCGCTAAAAATGTTCTGACACCGGAAGAAATTACGAATGCAGCAGCAGTTATAGTCGCAGCAGATACAAAGGTTGAAATGGAGCGATTCAGCGGCAAGCATGTTCTCCAAACGGCAGTTGCTGACGGCATCCGAAAACCTCAGGAGCTTATCGAAAAAGCGCTAAAGCAGGATGCACCGGTATACAAGGGCGGAAGCGCAGACAGCAGCGGAAATGCAGAGAATAACAAAGAACAAAAAGCAGGAATTTATAAGCATCTGATGAATGGCGTTTCCAACATGCTTCCATTTGTTGTTGGGGGCGGAATACTCATTGCCATTTCCTTTATGTTCGGATATAAAGCAGCAGATCCTAATGATCCGTCGTATCATCCTATCGCAGAAGCACTGATGACCATTGGCGGGGGAAATGCATTTGGATTAATCGTTCCAATCCTTGCAGCGTTCATTGCCATGAGTATTGCTGATCGCCCAGGATTTGCTGCAGGTGCAGTCGGGGGAATGATGGCAGCATCTGGAGGCGCAGGATTCCTTGGAGGCATCATCGCCGGCTTCCTTGCAGGGTATGTAGTAGTTGGTTTGAAAAAGGTCTTTGCTGGCCTGCCTTCATCACTTGAAGGAATTAAAACGATTTTGCTCTATCCGCTCTTTGGAATTGCTATCACAGGATTGCTGATGCTTTATGTTGTCAACAAACCAGTAGGCGCATTAAATACTGCTATCACCGAGTGGCTTTCAGGTCTTGGTACTGGAAATGCTGTCATGCTTGGAGTAGTGCTTGGGCTGATGATGGCATTTGATATGGGCGGCCCGGTTAATAAATCGGCATACGTATTTGGTACAGGGCTGCTTGCGAATGGAGTATATGAACCAATGGCAGCAATCATGGCAGCTGGTATGGTTCCGCCACTTGCCATCGCACTTGCCACCACTTTATTCAAAAATAGATTTACAAAACAGGAACAGGATGCAGGAAAAGCAAATTACATTATGGGATTTTCGTTTATTACAGAAGGTGCAATCCCATTCGCAGCTGCAGATCCACTGCGTGTCATCCCATCCATCATGGCAGGGTCAGCCGTGGCAGGCGCCATTTCAATGATGGCTGGAATCGGATTAAGAGCGCCGCACGGAGGAGTCTTTGTCGTCCCTCTCGTCGATGGCCCATGGGGAATTTACCTTGCAGGAATAATAGCAGGAGCTCTTTTGTCTGCATTCCTTATAGGGTTCCTGAAAAAACCATTAAATAAATAGTGAATAAACTAAAGCCGATACTTAATGTATCGGCTTTAAATTTTTAAAAAATACTTTTAGAAAAGATTGAAAAAACTGAAAATAAATGATTTAATTGAAATAAACTAACCGGTCTTTTTTTTATAAATAAATAAACTGCCCAGTCTATATAGTTGGAGGTGTGGACCCATGGCAATTATCATTGTTATTAAAAGAGGAAACAAGCATAAATAAATAATATTAGATGCACCAAGTAAAATTTGAAGGAGAGCGTTTATGAAAATAAAAAAACTTTCTCAAGTTACCCTGGAGGAGGCGGTGACCGCCTGGAATAAAGGCTTTGAAGGTTATATAGTTCCAATAAAAATGGATATTCAGGCCTTTGTTAATCGTATGGCATCTGAGGGACTTTCACCTGAAAAATCGATTGTCGCTTTTATGCATGGAGAACCCTGCGGAATCATAATGAATGGGTTCCGGGAGATTAACGGCAGAAAAATTGCCTGGAACGGAGGCACTGGGATCGCTCCACAATACAGGGGAAAAGGTCTTTCTGAAGCCATGATGTCGGAAGTGCTCAGCATATATAAAGCTGAAAATGCGCACACTGCTGTTCTTGAAGCAATTGAAGAAAATGAGAGAGCGATTAAGCTATACAAGAAAGCAGGCTATGCGATTACTGATCAATTGCTTTATCTAAACATGAAGCTAACACATAATGAAATGGGCTCATTGATGGAAAGACATTTATCATTAAAAAAGATATATCCCGAACAGCTGCAGTTACTCAGCTTTTATGACAGCGATGCTGCCTGGCAGTGCCAGTGGCAGAGTGCGAGACAAGGGGAATCGGCTGTGCTTATGAGTGAAGATGGGAAAGAGGAAGGCTACATTTTATACAAAAGAGTGCTGGATGCAGGAGGGCGTACAGACCGAATTATCATTTATCAGCTAAAATTCACGGTTGGCAGTGCATATGAGGCAATGACTGAAAGTATTCTGGGCCAGCTGTTCCTGGATCAGGATAATTCAATTGATTTCACTGCAGTTAATATTTCTGCTTCCAATCCCGCATCGCAAGCTTTGCTTAAAATGGGATTTGAAAAAAAGATTGGCCAGGTAATGATGAAAAAAACGCTTTTGCCTGATGCCTAGTTAAGATTCCCCCTTTCTGCAAAAAACTAAGTGACCAATTAATTCTGAGATTCGTGCATATAGGCATAATTTCGGACGGTTCCTGATATGTTTTTATGAGTAAGGTTGAAAGGGGAGATATTTTGGCTGATGGATTTGAAAGTGCTGCAAAATTTGAACACGGGTTTTGGCTTCAGATTTTGGGTGATCATGCACGCTTCATACATGATTCACTGTCACCAAAGGAAAAAGACAGCATTGAACGGGCAAACTACTTTATACAAACCTTCGATCAGCTTTTAGGCAGGGTTGAAGTGGATAACCTGGAGCAATTGAGCCGGAGGGCAGAACAGGAAGCTAAAAAGCTGAGGGACTTTAAATTGAACCTACTCGAACGTCATCTGACAGGGAAAATTACCATTCATCTTGGTCCTGTTTTTATAAACCATATGGTCAATGAACTTGAAGAATATATGCTGGTCCTTCAATATTTAATAAAGGGGGAAGTCCCGCCTGTATTTCATGAGCTCCATCACCATTTAATCTGGCTTCTGGATGCAGCTGGCCATGCTGGAGCCATATCAGATAATATGGAAAGTGTTGAGAAGAAAATAAAAAAAATCAGTGATGGCTATACAAAGGATTTTGAAGCATTTTATTTAAAGGCGGTTGAAATGTCCGGGTTCCTTCGGACAAATGTTGAGTCATTCCCGGCCCTTCAAAAGTTCAACAGCGATGTTGCACTTGAAATATCTTTGTTTATGAACTTTCTCAATGAAATTGAGGAGCTTGAATTGAGCAAGGAGGCACTGGGTACATTTGCAGCTTTAATGGCTGATCACATGTACCGTGAAGAATGCTACTACCTGTCAAAGCTTGCTGAGTCCACTCAGTCTGAAAAACCAAAATGTGATCCGGCAAAGCCGAGACTTAAAGAATAAATTCAATGCTGCCTTTTTGGCAGTTTTTTTGCATTCAGAACATGCGGCAGTGTTTTCTGGGTAAAAGAGTATAAAAAGGCTGATATCATGAAACTGATAAGATGGAGTTACATGCGGAGAAATCAGGTAAAGGGATTATTTGACTGTTTTCCAGAGGCGGTCATCATTTTTAAAAGAATTAGAAATTTTTACTATATCTACAGTGCTGAATGGAAAGGCAGGCCGCAGTTAATTGCTAAGCAGCAGCTGGAGGAAATGGAGTATTTGCTTAATAAAGAAATGGGTTTTCTTCGCGGATATCTTCAAAGGAAATCTGCAGGCGATAAAGATAGTGAAACTTGAAAAAATAGGAAAGAAGAATCAATTTTCTAAAAACAGAACAGACGTTCGACTAAATGGACAAGGATGTGTTATAATAAAGAAGCAATGGGAGTTTCTCAAGGGTGGTCGGCTAGCCCCGTACGAAAGGGGGTGATGCCTTTTGACAGTTTTCGAATCGATCATGATGATGATTTCCTTCTCTAGTCTGATCATTGCTGTCATGACTTTTAACCATAAAAAATAGACCTCCCTTGATCTGATAATTGAGGGAGAGGTCTATGTCTTTGACAGGCCGATCCCCTAAGGGAACGACTATTGCGAATGACCGTGGGTGCGGCAACACCTGCGGTCGTTTTTTTTTCGTATTCTTAATTCAAGAATATCATATACTGTTCAGAAAGTCACGGAAATAAGCATAATCACATGATTACATCTAGTATATGCAGATTCCAGCCGAAAATCCATAATGATTTGAAGACTAAGGTGTCATACTATGATGACGTACTGTAAAGGAGGATTAACATGACAAAACGCAATATTAAGACTAAATCAGGATTGCAGAGCACAAACAAGAGCATTAACGATATGGAGTTCTCGAAAGAGCTTGATCAGAGAAGCAAAAAAGCTAAAAAGACAAGACCTAACTGATGTTGGTAATAAAGAATTGACCGAGATGGGGCAGACTAAAACTGTCCCATTTTTATATGGAACAGGAGGCTTTAGGGCCATCTATGTTTTGTGAATGGAAAGGACGATTTCTTGTGCCAGCATTTATTTATGAGGATACACAGATATTTTATGAAACGATGGGAAATGGTGTACCGATTATCTTTATACATCCGCCTGCCATGGGGAGAAAAGTATTTTATTATCAAGGCCTGCTGGCTGAGCATTTTCAGGTTATTTTTCCTGATTTAAGCGGGAATGGAGATACGATTGGTCCCGAGAAAACAGTAACCATCCAAGGGTATGCAGAAGAGATTAAAGCTGTATTAGACCACTTGGAAATTGAAAAAGCCGTTATCCTGGGTTATTCGTCCGGGGGCATAATTGCTCAGGAATTTGCTCTCTCTTTTCCTGAAAGGACGCTTGGTGTCATACTATCTGGCGGATTTCCAGAGGTTTTATCAGAAACTTTCAAATATGAGCATATAATGGGAATGTATTTCGTGAAACATTTTCCGGGTTTCCTGCGATATGTCATAGCAGCAAGTCACACAAATGATCCAAAAGTCAGAAAAGATATTCTGGAACACATGAAAAAGGCGAATCATACCATGTGGTTTCAATTTTACGATAGGTCGCTCCACTATACATGCACGGATCGCCTGAGGAACTTAAGCGTCCCCCTTCTTCTGATATATGGATCAAGAGATTTTGTTAATCAGCATATTAGGAGCTATAGGAGATATGTCAGCTTTCAGGCGGCAATAATCAAAGGTGTTTCCCACCAGGCGCCAACCAAAAAGTGGCAGCTTTTCAACCAGGTTGTAACTGGCTTTGTACAGCAGCATTTTAAATAAAAAAATCCGTATCGTCATTGCACGATACGGATTTTTTTAGCCCTCATTTGCGTCAGGTTTGATTGCTATAATGGCTGCAAGGGCAGCAAGAATGGTTATTCCGCTTAATATATAAAAAAGCCCTTGATCAGAATGCTTCATCAGAATGGCAATGGCTGGCGGGCCGCCGGCAACGCCTATAAACCTCATTGAACTGTATAAAGAAGTAATGGTTCCACGTTCTTCTTTTGCAATTCCTTCCGTAATTAGTGCATCCAATGAAGGCAATGCAACTCCTATGCCAATTCCGGCAAACAGGAACATGCTGATCATAAACCACATATTGTTTGAAAAGCTTAAGATTGCAGTGGCGGCTGCCACTAGTACTGAGCCTAAAAAAATGATCCACTTCATCAGTATTTTATTTTCTTTTATTTTTTTTCCTGTCAGATAGGATGAAAGGCATAGTGCGCCAAGCGGTACAGCCAGGAGAAGCCCTTTTTTAACATCTTTAATATCATAAGTCTTTTCAAGCACATCAGATAAATAAAAAAGTATACCAAACAGCACAAACATGAGAATGGCACCTATTAAGAAAATAGCATAAAGCCATTTTCCGTTGTTTTTAAAGGTATCCTTGATATTGCTCCAAAATCTCTTTAGCGGAAGCGGCTCTTCTCTTTTATTTGGTGTTTTTACAAGGAAGAAAACCAGCAGGATTGAAATTGTACAAAAAACAGGAAAAGAAAAAAACGGTAAAAACCAAATAAACCCTGCCAGAAACGCTCCGAGAATAGGTGATAGAACTTTTCCAAAGGTATTGGAAGTTTCAATCAGGCCAAGGGAGCTGCTGACATCATCATCATTTTTAAACATATCTCCGACTAAAGGCATAACAATTGGTGCCGCACCTGCTGCCCCAACACCCTGCAATGCCCTCCCGGCTAATATGATCCAATAAGCATCCGCCATTTTCCATGCCGCCCATCCAGAGATCAGCCCGCCCATTCCTGCAATGAGAAGACTTGGTATAATGACTTTTTTACGGCCAATGTGATCTGATAAAAAGCCTGCGATTGGAATCAAAATAATAGCTACAATACTGTAAACGGTGATAATCATGCTGGATTGGAATGCAGAAATATTTAGTTTATTTTCCATCGCCGGCAGAACAGGAATCAGCATGGAATTCCCAAGTGTCATAACGAGAGGAATTGAAGAAAGTGAAAGAATTGCCCATTTTTGATTATGGACATCATCACCTGACTTCTTTTTAGCTTTTGAATTTACAGATTGTAAATTTTCAACATGCTCCATATTTCTGACCTTCCTTTTCGTTAATCAAACTAGTCTTAATATGGGCTAATTGCAGGAAAACTAACTAGAAAAACCTCTGTCTTTTTATGGGAAATTCAAATTCTGGAAAAATATGTTTCGATTTACTAAAAGGAAAGCGTTAAAATATAGAGAAAAGCGAATCTGGTGAGGGGATATTGTGAAAGAAATTATTGCGTTAAGCATAGGAAAGCCGAAAAAGCACAGCTGGAAAAACCGTGAGGAGATATCGGGAATCGGCAAAGAGAAAATTGAAAGTGCGTTCTTAACGAAGGATGGTTTCCAGGGGGATGGAGTGGCAAACACTGATTTTCATGGCGGACCCGACCGGGCAGTTTGCCTATACCCATTCGAACATTACGGGATGTGGGAAAAAGAATTTAAAAAGACATTCTGTCCACCGGCATTTGGTGAAAATATTTGTGCGGGTAATATGCTGGAAAAGGATGTTTTTATAGGTGATATCTTTTCGCTTGGTGAATCCGCTATCCAAATAACACAGGGCCGCATTCCATGTTCAACCATCTCAAAGCATAACGAAGAAGATCGGCTTTTAAGCAGAATTGTTGAAACATGCTTTACAGGCTATTTTTTCAGGGTGCTGAAGGAAGGAACTGTAACAGCAGGCAGCGTTCTTAAGCTCGTAGAAAGAAAGCAGGAAAAGGTATCGGTTCTGCAAGGAAATTTTATCATGTTCCATGACCGCAAAAACCGTAAAGCAATTGAAGAACTGCTGCAGATTGAGGCACTTGCAGATGTCTGGAGAGAAAAGCTGGAAAAAGCTCTATAATAAAAAATTAATAAATACCCTTGACATTTTTCATTTATCGGAATAGTATAATAAACAATATATCGATCGGCAATGACAAAGAGTAGTAGCTGCAGTGGAAGCTAAAGAGAGCTGATGGTTGGTGCAAATCAGTGTGGAAACAGCAGTGAATGGACTTTCGAGCCTCCAAACCGAACCTTTTTAAGCAGTAGGCTTTGGCGAACAGTCTCATCGTTACAAGGGACAGATATTTAAACGTTTATTCGTTTTGATATCTGTTAAAGTGAGCTGATTTCTTATCAGCTAATGAAGGTGGCACCACGGGTCTCTCGTCCTTTTTAGACGGGAGGCCCTTTTTTATTTTTAAATAGCTTTATTACTTTAAATCGCTGAGCAAGAGGAGTAGATTGATGGAGTCCGTTCAAGAGAGCCGGGGAAAGGTGAAAGCCCGGTACGGAAAATCATTCGAATGGACTTGCGAGAGGCTTCCTGAACGATAGTAGGGAAGCACGGGTTTCCACCGTTAAAAGGATAGGGTATCGATATGTTTCCGTACCCGAAAAAGGGAGCAGCATGTTGCTCTAAAAAGAGGTGGCACCACGTTCACAAGACACGTCCTCTATACCCGCAGATTCTGTCTGTGTGTATAGGGGACTTTTTTATTTATAGTTATGTATAAATTATGAAGTTAGATAACTGTCTAGCACATGTAGCCTACCCCTCGAGGTGTCGGGGGTGATCAAGGCGCTTACGCTATTCTGAATCCAAAAGAACTGGAGGAGAAATATATTGAAAACGATATTGGAAGGTCCGTATATCATCGAAGAGCTTGAGGGGGACACATTAACACCTATTTTAATCTATCAGAGAATGAGCGGAAGAAAGAAATTTCTGTTTGAAAGCTCGCTTAAGCATGAAAAGTCGGGAAGGTATTCCTTTATTGGTGCAGACCCAGTTATGGAACTAAAAGGGGATGGATCTCGAACGGCTGTTTCTGCAGACGGAGAAATAGAAGTTTTCGATGAAAAGCCACTTGATGTAGTAAGAAGGCTGATGCCAGAGGAAATGCCTCACCCCTTAGAACAGTTCCCATTTTGTGGAGGAGCTGTTGGATATGCAGGCTATGATGTGATCAGGCAATACGAAGATATTGGGGTGATTCCTCATGATGAGTTGAATGTTCCGGATGTCCATCTTATGTTTTTTGAGGAAGTGGCCGTTTTTGATCATCTCGAGCAAAAGGTATATCTGGTAGCCATGCCTATACTGTCAGCAACCGATGAATCCCAGCTTCGTGAAAGATTACAGAAAAGAAAGTCTGAAATACAAAAGGGGGCTGTGGCATCTGAATCGGAAGAAGCAACGCTGTCGGCATTCAAAGCATCCATATCTAAAGAAGACTTCGTTGAAAAAGTAAATAAAGCCAAGTCCTATATTGAAGAGGGAGACATTTTCCAGGTAGTGCTTTCTCAGCGGTTAAAAGCAGAATTGACTGGAGATCCTTTCGCATTTTACCGGAAGTTAAGAGTGCAAAATCCTTCCCCCTACATGTACTATCTTGATTTTGAAGAATATGCGGTTGCAGGGGCATCGCCTGAAAGTCTTATAAAAGCAACTGGAAATAAGGTAATTACTAACCCTATAGCAGGAACAAGGCCAAGAGGCAAGACAGAAGATGAAGATTTACAGCTTGAAAAGGAACTGATAGAAGATGAAAAGGAGCTTGCCGAACACAGGATGCTGCTCGACCTGGGCAGAAATGATCTCGGCCGTGTCTGCGAATTTGGATCTGTAACTATAGAAAAAAACATGGTAATTGAGAGATATAAGCATGTCATGCACCTTGTTTCCGAAGTTGGCGGGAGACTGAAAAATCCACACACAGCGATTGATGCCTTAATAGCGTGTCTGCCTGCCGGAACGGTTTCAGGTGCACCCAAAATTAGAGCAATGGAAATCATCAATGAACTTGAAACAGTGAAAAGAGGAATTTACTCAGGGGCAGTCGGCTATTTTTCCGGAAACGGCAATATGGATTTCGCCCTGGCAATCAGAACAATGGTGATAAAAGATGGATTCGCCTATATACAAGCTGGGGCAGGCATCGTGCATGATTCTATTCCTGAAAAAGAGTACGAAGAAACACTTCATAAATTAAAAGCATTTTTGGAGGACAAAAAATGATTCTGCTGATTGATAATTATGATTCATTCACATTTAACCTTTATCAGTATTTAGGTGAACTGGGACAAGAAATTAAAGTTGTAAGAAATGATCAGATCACAATCGAAGAAATTGAAAAATTAAATCCTGAAGCAATTATTCTTTCACCTGGACCCGGTCGGCCGGAACAAGCAGGGATCATTGTGGATGTTATTCAGGAGTTTTACAGGAAGCTTCCTATACTGGGCATTTGCCTTGGCCATCAGGCAATTGGCTATGCGTTTGGTGCAAAAATTGAAAAAGCAAAGAAAATTATGCATGGCAAGGTGTCTAATCTTAAGCATAACGGATCGCAGCTGTTTCAATACATGCCGCAGCCAATCAACATCATGCGTTACCACTCCTTAGTTATTCAGTCGGGAACGTTGCCTGGCAGCTTTAAGGTTATGGCCAGGTCAATGGATGACAATGAAATAATGGCAATCAAGCATGAGGACTATCCTTTATACGGTTTGCAATTCCATCCGGAGTCTGTAGGAACAGGCCTTGGAAAGAGAATTTTGGAAAACTTTTTACAAACTATCGGGAGGGAAAAAAAGGGTGAAAACAATACTGCAAAGGTTATCTGATCGGGAGTCATTAACAGAGGCAGAAATGAAGGAAGCCGTGGAAAATTTATTTGCCAATGACGTGACAGACAGTGAGATTGCGGCATTTATGGTGAGTCTTAAAACGAAAGGGGAAACAGTTGAAGAAATTGCAGGGATTGTAAAAGCGATGAGGGATAAATCCCTTTCATTTAGCAAGAAAATTCCTAATGTTTTGGATAATTGCGGTACAGGAGGAGATGGCTCAAGCAGCTTTAATATCAGTTCCACATCGGCCTTTGTGATTGCGGGAGCCGGAATTCCTGTTGCCAAGCATGGCAATAGAAGTGTATCCAGCAAAACAGGCAGTGCCGATGTATTGGAACATTTGGGGATAAATTTAAATCACCCGCCTGAGCGCACGGAGGAGATTCTGGAGGAAATTGGGATTGCCTTTCTTTTCGCTCCTCACGTTCATCCGAATATTAAAAGAATCATGAAAGTGCGCAAGGACCTGAGAATACCCACAACCTTCAATCTAATAGGACCATTAACCAATCCGGTTGAACTTGATCATCAGCTTCTCGGGATCTATCGGAGAGATTATATTGAAATGTTTGCAGAGGTTTTAAAAACTTTGGGAAGAAAACGGGCAGTTGTTTTAAATGGTGCAGGCTTTATGGATGAGGCATCCTTGCAGGGGGAAAATCACCTGGCCATTCTTAATAACGGCAAGGTAACGAAAAAGGTTCTTCACCCAGAGGAAGTGGGCCTATCCGTCAGCAGCAATGATGCTATCAGAGGCGGAGATTCAAGGGAAAATGCTGAAATACTCCTGAACGTTCTTAATGGGGAGAGGGGAGCAAGAAGGGACACGGTCCTTCTTAACGCCGGGATTGGCATCTTTACAGGAGGCAAGGCCGAAACAATTCAAGGCGGGATAAATTTAGCCAGAGAAAGCATTGATTCAGGTGCTGCATTAGCAAAACTGCACAGGTTAATTGAAGCAAGTAAAAGTGTCCATAAAGAGGTGATATAAGTGGGAACAATTCTAGATAAAATACTGGCTGAAAAAAGAAAAGAAGTCATCATGCTGCAGCAGGAAAAAGAATACTTTCAAGCTGGGAAAGCCGTGATAAAACGTTCATTTATTAACAAGCTTGCATCAGGCAGTGAACTGGCTGTGATTGCCGAATTCAAAAGAGCTTCACCTTCAAAAGGTGATATAAATACCGGGCAGAATCCGAAAGATCAGGCATTATTTTATAGAAAGTATGGTGCGGATGCCATTTCCGTTTTAACAGACAATAGGTTTTTTAAAGGCAGTTTTGCGGATTTGTCAGCTGTCAGAGAGGCAGTCGGCCTGCCTATCCTTTGCAAAGACTTCATTATAGACGAGGTGCAAATTTTAAAAGCAAAAGCATCAGGGGCAAACCTAATTTTGCTCATTGCTGCTGCCATGGAAGCTGAACGGCTTCAAGAGCTTTTCGATTTTGCAGAAAATGAAGGCCTTGAAGTATTGATGGAGGTTCATAATGAAGAAGAACTGGAAATAGCTCTGAAAACCGGTGCACAGCTGATTGGAGTCAATAACCGGAATTTAAAAACTTTCGAAGTAGACCTTGGTGTAACAGAAAAACTTGCGCCGCTAATTAAGAAGGCGGGAAGATTCCTGATCAGTGAAAGCGGGATTAAGTCAGAAGATGATGTACGGCGTGTAATTGCAGCAGGAGCCAACGCCATTCTTGTCGGGGAAGCATTTATGAAAGCAGAGAACCTGGAAGGGCTTTTGAAGGCCATGAAGCTTCCTTTGCAGGGGGCTGTCAGACAATGAAGGTGAAGATTTGCGGAATCAGGGATATGAGCACGGCACTTTCTGCGATTGAAAGCGGTGCGGATGCCCTGGGATTTGTTTTTGCTGAAAGCAAAAGAAAAATTAATCCTGAGTCAGCAGGGGAGATAATCAGAGAGCTGCCAAGAGAGGTTTTAAAAGTCGGAGTGTTTGTAAATGAAACGAAAGAGATCATTGAGGAAATTGTAAGTGTTTCAGGGATCAATGTCATTCAGCTTCATGGAGATGAAACACCAGAATTTTGCAGCTCATTTTCTTTACCAGTTATAAAGGCTCTGAGCATTGGTTCACCAGAAGATCTTTACCAACTGGATGAATATTCATGTGAATACGTTCTTCTTGATAGTCCGAAAGGAAAATATCGGGGGGGCAACGGGGTATCGTTTGATTGGTCTATTCTAAACAATAACCCAAAGCAGAACAAAAAAATGATCCTCGCTGGAGGACTCAATCCTGAAAATGTGGGGGATGGAATTAAAGCAGCCAATCCTTATATGGTTGATGTAAGCAGCGGGGTTGAGACTGAAGGGAAGAAAGACCCGGAGAAAATAAAAAGATTTATAGATAACGCTAAATGTGTGGAGAGGGAGGAAGTAAAATGAACGCAGCATACACCTTGCCTGATGAACGAGGTCATTTTGGAAAATTTGGAGGAAGGTATGTGCCTGAGACACTTATGCAGGCCATTCTTGAATTGGAAGAGGAGTATAAGAAAGCACAAGCTGATGAAGGTTTTCAGAAAGAGCTGCAGGGTTTGCTGAAAGACTATGTCGGGCGTGAAACTCCTCTTTATTTTGCGGAGAACCTCACAAAATACGCCGGCGGTGCGAAGGTCTATCTTAAAAGAGAAGATTTGAATCATACAGGTGCCCATAAAATAAACAACTCACTGGGCCAGGCTTTATTGGCGCTGCGAATGGGAAAAAGAAAAATAGTAGCTGAGACGGGTGCAGGGCAGCATGGAGTTGCAACAGCAACTGCATGTGCTCTCTTAAATCTTGAATGCATTATTTTTATGGGTGAAGAGGACATCAGAAGACAGCAGCTGAATGTATTCAGAATGGAACTGCTTGGAGCGAAGGTGGTTGGGGTGAAATCGGGAAGCGCCACATTAAAAGATGCAGTCAACGAAGCACTCCGCTACTGGGTGACAAATGTCGAGGATACACATTACATCCTTGGCTCTGTCATGGGACCTCATCCCTTTCCTATGATTGTACGCGATTTTCAAAGTGTTATCGGAAATGAGACCAAGGAGCAATACCTTGAAAAAGAAGGGAAGCTTCCTGATGCAGTTGTAGCCTGCATTGGCGGTGGAAGCAATTCAATGGGAATGTTCTATCCTTTCATAAAAGATGAAACTGTCCGCATGATTGGGGTGGAGGCTGCAGGATTGGGAACAGATACTGAGAAACATGCCGCATCTTTAACAAAAGGAACTCCAGGAGTTCTTCATGGGGCATTAATGTATTTGCTTCAGGACGAACACGGACAAATTCAGGAGGCCCATTCCATCTCGGCTGGGCTTGATTACCCCGGAGTTGGCCCGGAACACAGCTATTTGAAAGACAGCGGAAGGGCAGAGTATGAATCCATCACAGACGATGAGGCGCTGGATGCGTTAAAGCTTTTATGCAAATTGGAAGGCATTATCCCTGCGCTGGAAAGCTCCCATGCCGTTGCCTATGCATTAAAGCTTGCACCGCAAATGAAAAAAGACGAAGGCCTTGTCATCTGTTTATCTGGCAGAGGAGATAAAGATGTAGAAACTGTAAGAGCAAAATTAGGAGGGAAAGGACAATGAACCGGGTTGAAAAAGTTTTTCAGAGCCTAAAGCAAAACAATGAAAGAGCATTTGTGCCATATATAATGGCCGGGGATGGAGGCTTAGAGACACTGGCCGAGAAAATCACTTTTCTCGAAAAAGCGGGAGCAACTGCCATTGAAATTGGGATTCCATTTTCGGATCCGGTTGCCGACGGGCCAGTAATCCAGCAAGCTGGCATTCGAGCATTAGAAGCCGGAACAACACTTAGAGGCGTCTTAGCTAAAATTGCGGAAATCCGGCCTATTGTTCACATCCCGCTTATCTTTATGACATACATGAATCCAATCATGGCATATGGCATTGGCAACTTTATTTCTGATGCCTCAAGGTCTGGGGTAGACGGCTTAATATTGCCTGATCTTCCCGCAGAAGAAGAGGAGATAATTGCACCAATCGCAGAGAGAGCTGGAATTGAAATCATCCGGCTTGTGACCTTAACCAGTCCATTGGAGCGGATCCAGGCGATTGCTAACAAGGGGAAAGGCTTTTTATACGCTGTAACGGTTAATGGCATTACGGGTGCAAGAAAAGAATTTAAAGATGAGCTCGGAAAGCATTTGAAGAATGTTAAAAATGTAAGTCCGATACCGGTATTGGCAGGCTTCGGAATTTCTGAACCAGAGCACGTAAAAGATATGAATCAGCATTGTGACGGTGTAATCGTTGGAAGCAAGATCATAGAACTCTTTCAAAGCGGTGAGTTAGCAAAAGTTGAAGAACTGATCGCTTCATCTAAAATAGAAGAAATTAAATTGTGAAACAAAAGCTTTCTCCTTGAAGGGGGGGGGCTTTTTATTTGATTAAGCCCATTTATAAAAATATTTATTGTAAAGGTTGACATGCAAAGTGAATACATTATAATTACAAGTAATCCGAGTAAATTAATGAGATTTATGGGAATAGGTGATTTTGAATGTTCATTGAGATAAACGATGTGAATAAACAATATAGCGATAAAGAAAATCGTCCTGTTGACGTCTTGAAAGATATTAATCTAACCATTGAAAAAGGCCAGTTTGTTTCAATTTTAGGCCCTTCAGGATGTGGAAAGTCAACACTTCTTTCAATCGTCGCGGGGCTGACTAAAACAACTTCGGGACAAATTCAAATTGATGGAAAAGCCATAACAAAACCTGGAAAAGACAGGGGGATGGTTTTCCAGCAGGCAGCCTTATTCCCTTGGCTGACAGTCATGGAGAATGTCACGTTTCCGCTAAAAAAGGAAATGAAGAAGAAGGATGCAGAGGAAACAGCACTTAAGTATCTGCAAATGGTTCAGCTGGGAAAATATATATCCCATTATCCTCATGAACTTTCTGGCGGAATGCAGCAAAGGGTGGCCATTGCGAGAGCGCTTGCGATGAACCCGGAAACACTCTTAATGGATGAACCATTTGGAGCTCTTGATGAACAGACCCGTTCGCGTCTGCACGGACAGCTGGAAAACATCTGGACTGAGACGAAGAAAACCATTCTTTTTGTTACTCATAGCATCTCAGAATCTATTAAACTTTCAGATCGGATCATTGTTATGGGGACAAAGCCGGGAATCATTTTACAGGATATAGCGGTTGACATACCCAGACCCCGTGAGGAACACAAAAACGAAATGCTTGAGATTGAAGAACACATTATGAAATACCTGAAGAAGGAAATTGATAAAGTTGTAAGTGAGGAACTCCAATATGCAAACAGCCATTAAAAGGATCATATTTTTTGCAGCCATCATTGCATTTTGGGAAATTGGATCACGTATAGAGCTTTGGCATCCTCTGATTTTTCCTTCCCTGTCCAGCGTATTCAGTGCTCTTGTTGAAGGGTTCCAGGATAAAACTCTCATCTATGATTTAATTGCAAGTTTTAAGCGGCTCGCAGTCGGTTTAACTATCAGCCTTATCATTGGGACTCTGATTGGAATTCTTTTAGGGAAATCCAAAACAGCTGATGAAACACTGGGTGCAGTCATCCTCGCCTTGCAAAGTGTTCCCAGCATCGTCTGGCTGCCGATCGCGATTATGTGGTTTGGCTTAAATGAAAAGGCTGTTATTTTTGTAACCATACTTGGCGGTACATTTGTAATGGCTCTGAACATGCGAACAGGGATTAAAAATGTTTCACCTTTATATATCAAAGCAGCTCAGACAATGGGTGCGAATGGAATTGACTTATTCACAAGAGTCATCTTTCCGGCATCCATTCCATACGTTGTCACTGGTTCACGTCTTGCCTGGGCATTTGCCTGGCGCGCACTGATGGCCGGTGAGCTTTTAAGCACAGGACCAGGATTGGGCTACACACTTCGTTATGCTTCAGACTTTGGAAGAATGGACATCGTGATTGGTGTCATGATTATTATTGGAGCGATTGGAATGATTGTTGACCAATTCATATTCCAGCGCATTGAAAAATCAGTCATAAAAAAATGGGGACTTGAGTCTTAATTTTGGAGGGGTATTAATGAAAAAGGCTATTTTATGGGTTGCTGTATTATTTACTTTCACCGGTCTGCTTGCCGGCTGCGGATCATCTGAGAAGAGCAGCGGTGAGGAAGACAAGATTGTCATCGGTTATTTCCCGAATATCAATCATGTGCCAGCAATGGTTGCGAAAGATCAAGGCTATTTTGAAGAACAGCTTGGCGATGGAACTAAAGTAGAATACAAGACATTTGCTGAAGGCGGTTCATTCATGACTGCCCTGAAAACAGGTGACATTGATGCAGGTCTTGTAGGACCAGGACCAGCAATGAACAACTTTTCAACCGGGGCTGATGTTAAAATTATCGCCGGTGCTTCAACTGGCGGAACAGTTGTCCTCGCCAGAGAAGGTGTAGAAATTAACTCACTTGAAGACTTCGAAGGGAAAACGTTCATTACACCTGGCGTGGGCTGCACGCACGACGTCCAGTATGAAACATATCTGGAAGAAGCCGGCATCACTTCAGCTCGCATCGGCGGTACAATGAAGCATTTAACAGGCAACCCGGCACAATATGCAAGTATGCTGAAAACAGGTAAAGTTGATATTGCAGTTGCTCCAGAACCATGGGCAGCAGTTATTGAACAGGAAACAAACGCTGAAGTCGTAATTGGCTGGGATGAAGTATCCTTCGGTGAAACACTTCCGGCATCAGTATTGGTTGCAACTGGCGATGCAGTAAAGAACAGCCCTGAAAAAGTACAAAAAATCGTTGATGCACATAAAGATGCAGTTAAATTTATCGAAGACAATCCTGAAGAGGCAAAAGCAATTACCATCAAAGACATTAAAGAAGTAACTGGCCAGGAATTGGAAAAAGAAGTCGTAGACCGCGCCTGGGAAAGAATTGGATTCACTTACGAAGTTGATGCAGACACAATCCAGGAATTTGCAGATTCATCCTACACTTTAAAATTCCTGAAAGATAAACCTGAATTCAGTGAACTGATTGCGAAAAATTTTATTAAATAATCATGCTTGGACCGGGGCCCTGATGGGTTCCGGTTTTTCTTGATGTTAGTGGAAAGGAAATTTGTTTGGCGCAATTGTGAAAGCTGACGGTGCGAAAAAGTGATGCGGCGGCGCGAATGACCTGCTGGATGGTGCGTTTATGGTGGATAAGGCGCAAATACGATTTGATAGAGCAAAAAACTTTAAAATCAGCGCATTAACCGGTCCTGTAGACGCATTCATGAAGCCATAATGAAAAATATTGACATGATTTCTATTGATAATGAAAAAAGCCATAAGCTCGAAATTGCCAAGAGCCTACCCGCTCCTAACTCACTGGAATCCGCGCGCAAAAGTAAAATCCCCGCGCAAACCCTAAGTCAGGCCGCGCATCAAAACGTACTACCCGCGCAAAAGAAGCCCATCTGCGCGTAACTCACCGGAATCCGCGCACAAAAGTAAAATCCCCGCGCAAACCCTAAGCCAGCACGCGCATCAAAACCTACTACCCGCGCAGAAGAAGCCCACCCGCGCGTAACTCACCGGAATCCGCGCTCAAAAGTAAAATCCCCGCGCAAACCCTAAGTCAGGCCGCGCATCAAAACGTACTACCCGCGCAGAAGAAGTCCACCCGCACGTAACTCACCGGAATCCGCGCTCAAAGAACCATTCCCGCGCAAACCCTAAGCCAGGCCGCGCATCAAAACCTACTACCCGCGCAAAAGAAGCCCATCTGCGCGTAACTCACCGGAATCCGCGCACAAAAGAACCATTCTCGCGCAGACTTAACAACATCAGTAAACCATCTCCTGGTTTAACTTTCACCCAAAAAAGGAAAAATACCATGCAAGTGACAAAACAACTTAGAAACAGGAGTGGCGCAAATGAAAAAAGGTATGGGTGTCTTAATTGCCGTTATTGCGGCAGTAGTCATAGCAGGCATGGTGCTGATGTCCAGCTATAACGGGTTTGTAAGTGCTGAGGAAAATGTGGACCAGGCTTATTCTCAGATTGAGAACCAGCTGCAGAGAAGGCTGGATTTGATTCCTAATCTGGTAAATACAGTAAAGGGATATGCTGCTCATGAGAAGGAGACAATTCAGGCAATATCAGATGCGCGTGCAAGACTGGCGGGAGCAGGGTCACCTGAAGAGGAAGCAGCCGCAAACGCAGAGCTGTCAAGCGCTTTGAGCCGTCTGCTTGTAGTGGTGGAGAACTATCCCAATTTAAAGGCGGATAAGCAGTTTACCCAATTAATGGACGAGCTTGCGGGTACGGAAAATAGGATTTCGGTTGCCCGAAAGGATTATAACGATCAGGTTGCTGTATATAACAAAAAAGTAAAAAGGTTCCCGGGTGCAATTGTAGCAGGGATAACTGGCTTTGATGAAAAAGAGTATTTTAAGGCGGATCCGCTGGCGAATGAAGCACCTGAAGTTGACTTTGGAGGCAATGGAGAATGATCATTCGCAGGGTCTCTTTGACCCTTCTTTTAGTATATTTAATAATGGGGGCATTTCCAGTACATGCAGATGAACCCATACCGGAGCCTGCTGGAGATATTTATGTCCAGGATTTTGCAGATGTCCTAAATGACCAGGAAAAATCTGAATTGAATAACCTGGGGAGGCAATTGGAAGATAGGACATCTGCACAGGCTGCAGTTTTAACTGTTGATACTACTGGAGACAGACCGATTGAAGAATATGCAAATGAAGCTTTCCGGTCTTATGGCATAGGCAGTGCCAAAGAGAATAATGGTGTCCTATTAGTTGTGGCCATGCAGGATCGGAAGGTGCGCATTGAGGTTGGTTATGGGCTTGAAGGCCAGATTCCCGATGGAAAAGCAGGACGGATTCTGGATGAAGTGACCCTTCCATATCTTCAGGATGGCCAGCCAAATAGAGCGGTAATTGAAACCTATAAGGTGCTTGTACAGGAAGCTGCCGGGGAAGAAGTGATTTTAGGCGGCGATTATGCTGATGCCGGAACACAGGATAGAGGAATTGGCATCCCTTCCTGGCTGATTATTGTAATTGCTGTTGGATTATTGTTCCTAGACATTAAATTTTTTGGAGGAGCCTTTTCATATGCAATCCTTTCAATTCTCTCAAGAGGGGGAGGCGGAGGAGGCGGCGGTCCCCGGGGTGGGGGAGGCGGTTCATCTGGAGGAGGAGGAGCCAGCCGCGGCTGGTGATAATTGAAAAAATAGCGGGAGCAGCAATCTCCCGCTTTTCTCTATTTATTTGGTTCCAGTTACACAAACGGTTAATACAGGGCGGGCTTCTTTATAAGAAATGGAAATAGAATGGAAACCAGCCGCTTCCATATCTGCTTTGATTACCTGACCGAGATTTTTGGCAATGGTGTCATCTGCTCCTTCTTCTCTTGGCTGAATTGTGATGGCAATTATTCCGTCTTCCTCAAGCATCCCATAGAGATGCTGCAGAGATTCTCTTGGTTTTGTCCATAATGGATAATTGTTGACTGAAAATATCTTATTATAAGTTTTATCGGGGAAGTAATCGTGAATATCTTTTACGAACAATCGGACCTTGCCCTGCCGAATATAGTCATCATTCAGTTTGGCTGCAGAAGTCTTCATATCTTCAATACATCAACTCCATCCGTTTCTGCATGGCGGCAGTGATCCATTATATGCCTAATACTGAAGCCAGGACCAAAGCCCACTTCTAAAATAGAGTCCCTGCGATTAATCTTTAATTTTTTTATTGTCCATTTGTTAATCTTGCGGTTTTCAAAATACATGATTTTCCCGGCAAGCTTCCCCAGTAATCCTGCGGGTTTCTCAAATTGTTTTGCTAAAATATCGAACATGTCCCTCACCTCGTTGCTTAATACTTATATTTAGTCCCTTTAAAGAGGTTCTAAACCTATTCCGTAAAATGGATAAATAATTTTTAACTGGAAAAGGTACTAATATGAATTAAGATTGGAGGAAGTCCGGTGATTTATGGCGAAGATCAATACCGAAAAGATTTAAACCGGTATATTGACAATATCGACAATCAGATTCATTCTATTTCCAAAACGCTAGAGGACTTCAGCTGCTGTATTTTATCCGATTTTGAAAACCTGCAGAGGGCGGTAACAGAGGCTCACACAATTGCTTCGACTTATTATCTTCAGTCATATTTATCGCCGTATACCAAGGAATATTCAAGCTTATCATTGGCCGCCCAGCATTTATCGGAAAAAAGACATGGAGGGCTTATTGCTGTGGAGAGAAGACTTCCATTAGGCGACTACCTTCATAATGGGACGCCAATTGGAGCAAAAGTAAGCAGCACCTTGCTTGAAACCATTTTTTATCCCGGAAACCCATTGCATGACGGCGGTATTTTAATAAAAGAAGATACCATTATTTCTGCAGGCAACATCCTGCCTCTTGCCAATAAAACCATTGAGGGAAAAAAACTTGGGACAAGGCATAGAGCGGCAATTGGACTGACTGAAAAATCAGATGCTGTTGCCATTGTAGTTTCAGAGGAAACAGGCCGCATTTCTTTTGCAGTCGAAGGACAGCTGTATACAATCAGGACATGAAAATCCCCCTAAAATGGGGGATTTGTCATTATGACTTCTTATTAATTTGCTTTCCGCTTTTTTTCTGGCTTTGAGATTTATCATTTCCTGCCTGAAACTCGCTTCCCAGTTCAACATCGTTTCGCTTATCCTGTTTTTCAATTTGGGCTCTCGTTTGATTTGCATTTTGTCTTCCTTGTTTTGTCATATCTTATTCCTCCCTGTAAATTAGCTGACAGTTTTAATATGCGCTATATCCGGGAATAGATGAACATTATATTGCTAAATTGAATTTATAGAGGTGATTTTATTGTGCGGCCGTTTTACATTAACAGAAACCATCGCTAAACTTCAGCTGCTGTTTGAATTTGAATACGCAGAAGGAGAGGTTATACCCAGATATAATATCGCGCCAAGCCAAAATATCTTAACCGTCATTGGAAATGGCAATCAGCGGATCGGCAGGCAGATGAAGTGGGGGCTGGTCCCCTTCTGGGCTAAAGACGCAAAGATAGGTTACAAAATGATAAACGCAAGAGCGGAAGGCATTGATTCGAAACCAAGCTTCAAAGCGCCCTTTAAAAGCAGAAGGTGCTTAATTCTTGCAGATGGCTTTTATGAATGGATGAAAACAGATGAAGGTAAACAGCCGTACAGGTTCATTATGAAAGATGAAAAACCATTTGCCTTTGCAGGTATTTGGGATACATGGCATAAAGGAGATAATTCTTTAACGAGCTGTACAATCATTACCACGGGGCCAAATGAAGTAACCGGGGATGTTCATGACCGAATGCCGGTGATATTAATGGAAAGCGATTTTGAGGACTGGCTTAATCCCCGTTTTAATGACACTGAATATTTAAAGTCATTACTTGAACCTTATCCGGCTGAAAAAATGGATAAGTACCCTGTATCAAGTAAAGTGAATTCACCAAAAAATGAGCTGGCAGAATTAATTTCTCCCCTTAATACTTTATAAAACGGACGCGGTTGACGCGTCCGTTTTTTCATCATCTGCTCACAAACATCGGAAGCTCCGTATGACCCATTTCCCGTACATAAACAAACAAATTCCCTTTATGATTAATTTCATGATCCATTGCAAGCTGCAGCAGCTGGCTGCCTGTAAGTTCCATACCAAATATTCGCGTCAAATCAATGGTCCTATCCATTTCATCATTTGTTAATGATGAAATGATCTCAATGGTTTTTTCTGTATAGTTTTCAGCAGCTTCAGAAAGATTTGGCGCTATATCATCGAATTTCTCGCCAAACACTGCCGGGCTGCCTTCTTTTACTGTTTTGGCAAACATATAAAAAGAAGTAAGCATATGAGTAACCAGTTTGCCGGCTGCCATGCTTGTTTCAGTTGGTTTGTAATCATAGTTATTTTCATCAATTTTCTTGATTAGTTCATTGGTCACCTTTCTATGGGATAAAAAATAGTTCAGATATTTTTGCGCTCTTTCCATTTTAAATTCCTCCTAAAAAAATAATCAGATTAATAGTTCCACTTAATCTCCTTAAATTCCTTTATATTTCAAAATATGTTTTTTGGATTGGCAGGGATTTGACAAAAAACGTGGAATTATTTAACAGGGGAAGATTTGGAAGAATCTCTATAATACAGACATAGTGTTCGTAAGGGGGGAGATTCAAACATGGGGAAAAAGAAGAAAAAGAAAAGCCATGTGCCTTTTAGGGTCAATTTATTGTTTTTTGCTGTTTTTGTTTTATTTTCTGTACTAATTTTAAGACTTGGAGTCGTTCAGATTGTAAATGGTGAGACATACAAAAAAGAAGTGGACAGGACGGAAGATGTCATCGTATCTAACCCGGTTCCAAGGGGAAGGATGCTTGACAGGAACCATCAGGTTATCGTGGATAATATCCCAAAGAGTGCAATTACATACACCAACCGGAATGCCAAACAAAAAGAAATGCTACAGGTGGCAGAACGGCTGGCCGTTTTGATTGATAAAAAGGCGGATAAAGTGACAGAACGCGATAAAAAGGATCATTGGATTCTAAAAAAACCTGAAGCTGCCCGGGATAAAATAACTGATAAGGAATGGAAGCTGTTTAAAGAGAAAAAGCTGGATGATAAGCAAATTTATGAGATGCAGCTTGAAAGAATTACAGAAGAAGATCTAAAACAGCTGAGCAGGCAGGATCTGGAAGTACGGGCGATCTTTCGGGAATTTACGAGCGGATATGCAATGACGCCGCAAATAGTTAAAAATGAAGGTGTATCAAGCAAGGAGTATGCTGCAGTAAGCGAAAATCTTCAGTATCTTCCAGGTGTCAATACAACCACTGACTGGGATCGATCTTATGCTTTTGACAGTACGCTTCAGACAGTCCTGGGGAAGGTTACGGATACAAACGAAGGGCTGCCGCAGGAAAGGCTGGATTATTTTCTGGCAAGGGACTACAGCAGAAATGAACGTGTCGGAAAGAGCTATCTTGAAATGCAATATGAGGATGTTCTGCATGGTCAAAAATCAAAGGAAAAACTTATTACGAAAAAAGGAGATATTCTCGGAAGTGAACTGGTTTCTGAAGGACAGAGAGGTAAGGATCTTGTCCTGACAATTGATATGGATCTTCAGAAGGCTGTGGAAAAAATATTGGAAGAGGAAATTTGGGCTGCCAAGGGGGCCCGGGGAACCTTTTTAATGGATCGTGCGTTTGTCGTTCTAATGAATCCGCATACTGGTGAAGTTCTGACGATGGCAGGAAAAATGATCGACAAAGATGATAATGGCAAAACGGTTATGCAGGATTATGCCCTGGGTACGATTGCCTCCTCTTATAATGTGGGATCCTCTGTGAAAGGGGCGACTGTGTTAACAGGCTATAAAACCGGTGCAATCTCACCCGGGGCGACCTTTTTAGATGCACCCATGAAAATAGCAGGTACACCACAGGTGAAAAAATCCTGGTTTAACTTTCAGGCAATTATGAACGAAACAAGGGCTTTGCGAATATCCTCAAACGTATATATGTTCAAAACAGCAATTGAAATTGCGGATGCGCGGTATGCTTATGATCAGCCTCTGGGATTTAAAAATCCTAATGCATTTGAAGATATGAGAGAGTCTTTCGGCCAATTTGGCCTGGGGGTCAGAACTGGCATCGATTTGCCGAATGAGGCAATAGGCTATGAAGGACCTTTACGCTTGCCGGGATTTCTATTAGACCTTGCAATCGGACAGTATGATACCTATACTCCGATGCAAATGGCGCAATATATATCAACAATTGCAAATGGCGGCTACCGTATCCAGCCGCGCCTTGTAAAAGAAATCCGTGAGCCAGCCAGGGCGCAGGAGGAACTTGGCCCGATCTGGAAGGATATTCAGCCAACTGTCTTAAATACGATAGATGTAAGTGATAGAGAACTAAACACTGTCAAAGAAGGGTTAAGACAGGTGATGCAGCATCCTGAAGGGACTGCATATAGAAGGTTTGCAGATGCACCATATTCTCCAGCAGGAAAAACAGGTACTGCAGAAGCATTTTATGACGGCCCTCTCAAAAAAAAGGGAGATAAATTAATAGATGTTATGAACTTGAGCCTTGTTGCCTATGCACCTCATAATAATCCTGAAATCGCCATGTCTGTCATTGTTCCATGGGCATACCAGGGGAGAAGCGGACATACAGCCAATTATGAAATTGGCAGAAAAGTATTAGATGCCTATTTTGAGCTGAAAAAGAAGCGGATATCAGGACCAGAACAGGAACAGGCGGAAGAAGAAGGTTCCGAAACAGAAGAATCCTAATTCAAGTATGAGTTTTAGCGGTAAAAACGGCTGGACAAAAAAGCCTTTCCTTATTGGGAATGGCTTTTTTTATACCTGAGTTTGCTTTTAAAGTGATTCAGTTTTTCTTTAATGAAGACCGGTTTGTCGCTTTTTCCGAAGACTTTACGATGAACCGCAAATTGAATCGTTTCCTCCAAAATAGCGAGGATAATAATAGGAATGAAGATCGCCAGAATCCATAACCACATGCCCCTGCTCCTTTCGTCTGATCTGCATACATTTTATTTATATTCAGTAATGAATAAAGAATGATTTTTAATGGAAAAATAACCCATATTATTTATCCGACTGAATGACAATGAACAAAATCCGGTTTTAGATGTTTTCTTTAATAGCCTATTATTACTGAACTAAACATCTCTTTCATTAAAAGTTATGTTTAGTTTAATGAAAGGACATTCGGGAAAATAGGTTAATAAGGAGGTCTTGACATGAAAACTTTAAATGTAGAGCTTCAGTATGATGATCAGGAAATGAATGATAATGAGACAAAAGTATTTGATCAATTGAAGAACCAGTTCGAAGGAACAGGGTTTAAGGTGGTAACGATCATGGAAAATGATCAATATCTAAAGGAGCATTCCGGCCTTCCTAATCAAAAGAAAAACAAAGTGCTGCCATCTCAGCCTGAAGGAGCAGAACCTGATATCAATTCCAGCGGTGCCGGCGGCATGGTCTCCCCTGATTCCAGTGAAAGCAAATACTCTGAGTAAGAAACGTGAGCCTTAGTCCCATTTCGGACTAAGGTTTTTTTATTTTTAGGCTTTGTTAAAGAATAAAGTTGTTATATCAAAGATAACTTTACGATAACCAAAATGGTTTTAGACAGTTGTTCTTTCTCAGTTAACACAACTTATTATAAACTAAGATTACCAGAATTTTCCGAATAATAGGAAGTTTATTGTTCCGTTAAAGGGCAGATTATTCAATAATCGGAAGGAAAAAGGTATATAGAAAGGGAACTATTTGATATACCGGATTAAATAAAGGAGAGAAGGTTATGAGTAAATCATTTATTGAACAAGTACATTATATTAGAATTCCTGTAAAAAATTTAGAACTGTCTGCACAATGGTATAGAGATGTATTAGGGCTCCAGTTACTAAACAATACTGAGGAACTTGCAATTTTAAAAGTAAATGAAGGACCTTTCTTACTTATCTTAATTCCTACCGAAGATGAAACATTTGCACATTTTACAATTGATAATGAACAAGAATTTAGCATTGGGTTTACAAGTCCAGAATTATCTAAATTTCATCAACACTTAATTGATAATCAAGTTAAGGTAGAGGATATAAAAGAAGATAATGGCCATGCCTTTTTCCACTTTTATGACCTAAATGGTAATAAACTTCAAGTACACTGGTAAAATTATAATAAATAAATTACCTTATTTCATTATCGGGTGCTTTAACGGAATAAGAATGGGAACGTCCAAATCAGACGTTCCCATATTTTTTGCCTGAAAAACAACAATACTATTTATCAAAGCCTACTTTTAAAAGGAATTAATACATATAGAGAATTTGATTGGAGGAGGGTCATCTGTGAGTCAAGCTTTTAAGAGTGGGGACAGTCTACATACCTGCCAGAAATGTAATGGAATCCTTAAACTGGTACACAGTATGCTTAGAACTGCAGAAAGCTATAGGGATGAAAAGGGATAAATGGCCATAATCAATATGGCGAGCCAAAGCTTTTTCCTTTTGGAAGCACCTGAAGAAGGACATCTAGAGAAGGAAGTAAATACAAGAGCTATCGAAAATCGCAGGCATCCTGGAAGGAGTTTTGTGTTTCTTACCCGGAGGGCAACTTGTTTGATGTATGGAGTGAACTGAGCCCAAGTTTTAAGAAATAACTTTTAGGCAAGAGAGCAGACAATGGACTCTGCTCTCTTTTTACATATGGACATCTCTTCAGCAAATCCTTAGCAATTATCTGATTTGTGAAGATGAAGCGGCGGAGGAATTAACCAGCCTTTTTCTTTATTCATTCGAAGAACCTTAACACCTAACGCAGCTTTCTGAGTATGAAATTGGCCAAACATGCCTGCGATATCTTCACGGATACATTGGCCCATGATTGTACTGCAGCCAACCAATCCTGCTGCCAGGTCTCCTGCTAATTTTGCAGCAACTTCAGGATCCATAAATCTGGCGCCAGCAGGAATATCGTTTACACAAGCTTCAGGTCTGTCAGGAGGTGAGGGAGGAAGGGCGATCCCGTTTTCCTTTAGCATCTCCTCAATTTGCTCCTGTTCCTGCTTGCAGAGGCGGATGGCTTCTTCAAGCATTTTTTTCAAGTCCCCATCCCCAGAGTGGCTAAGCATCGTTTGATAGGCAGAGGCCATTCCCTTTCCTGCCAGCAAGTAAGACCATGTGCTATAAACCTCGCCATAATGCAAAGGCTCGTCCTTTGGATTTCCGCTTAAAATACCCATTGTATACCTCCCGAAAAGATTCATTTTTTGTGCCGCCTTCCTTGTATTGCACAGCTATATCATGCCCAACAAGTGTCTTAAAATGTCATTGAATATTAAATGGTTAAACTGCCTCAGATTGTGGTAAATACCGTATAAAAGATAGAGGAGATGAAAAACAATGGACCAGACAAAAAAAACATATTATATAGATATTGAAAATGCGCAGATCTACACAGAACCGGTTGAAGCAGCCGAATGGCAGTTTAGAATTTTTGCCACAGATGAAGAACTGGCTCAGTTAAATGAATACATTAATGAGAATTATGATGCAGATCTAAAAACATTTGCCCGTGCACATGTCCCTTTCCTGGAATACCACAAGGAGTCCAAAAATGATGAATATGATGCATCCATGGAAGGCATATATAAAATGATTTATGAACTCGGTGATGAAGAAGCCCGGAGACATATAGAAGGGATGGGAATTTTATAATCGGAAAAATGCAGCCGGTCTTTAATCGGACTGGCTGCATTTTGAAAAGAGAATACATAAAAAAAGAACCGTCTGTTCTGTTTTCATCAGAATAACGGTTCTTATATTTGCTCCTGTATAATTGTTCTTTTTTGGTTTTTGTTTTCCTTGTGCGCATGTCCGCATACGCAAATGGGCTTCGATTGCACTCAGGGTTTCTTTTTCCCTCACGTACTGCTTTTTCCCTTAACTTCTTCGCAGCTGATTTAGCCATATGACCAACTCCTTTTCATGATTGTACCATAATGCTTAAATTGGAGGAATGACATTTGTTAACAGTAAGATAAAGAATACAAGACCAATAAGTAAAAAGATAACCGAGCCGAGAACAGCATAATTAGGCCTAAAGCTGAACTCCTCCCTTTTAGATAAGAATCCTGTCATGGCACTTGCGGTGCTGTCCATAAACCTCGTCACTATACCGCCGGTGCTTGAAAACCATACGGTCAAAGCTGTAAAAACCACACCTGAAAAAAACATGATTTCGATGAATCGGATTGAAAAGGCACTTGAAGCGATCAGGGTAATCAGAGCTTCTGCAGCTAATGTAATAAACAATATAAATATATTTTTTTTCATAATTCCGCCTCCTTATTAGAAATACGCCTGATTTTGGAAAAAGTTTCAATTTTTCTGCAAAGACCTTTGAGAAGGTCTTTTTTTAGTTGACACAACTCTGCAACAACATGCTCATTTAATATCCTTTCTTAAAGATAGGGGAATTTCCCCCCTCTAATGGGGAAGTTCCCTGATATTGAAAAACTCCTCCCGCTTTTACAATAAGGTTAAGGTAATTGTTTGTGAATGAGGAGGAGTTAATATGCAGGCAAAAGCTGCAGTCAACCAAAAAACGGGAAACACATTAAACAATGCGTTTGCATCTCATTTTGCCAAGTCGATGTTTTTATCTGTTACAGCATTAGCTATTCTTTCTTTTATTGGCACTAGAATGTTGACACATGTTGATTTAAACCTTTACGGATATATGGTCGGAACGATTGTGTTTATCGGAGGGTTTTTCTACAGGTTCATTGCCTGGGGCGAAAGGCCGCCAACAAAGCTTATCCTGAAAAAAGGACTGAAGCTGCTATTTAGAAAGTCAACGCCAAAAACGTCTGTTGAGCATCTTGCAACTTACAATTTTATCTGGAATAGGGGAATTTACCGATGGACTCAGCACGTGCTGATCGGCTGGGGCTGCATCTTATCCTGCTTCGTTACATTCCCTCTCGTTTTCGGCTGGATGTATTTTACGATGGATGACAATGGCCATTACAACATTATTGCAATGGGCATGAAGGTAATGACTGTCCCGGCAGATGGCATCATTGCCAACCTTTCTTATAACGCGCTGAATATTACAGCAGTAATGGTAATCGCTGGAGTTTGCATGGCGCTGTACCGCCGTCTGAAAAATATGCAGGCAAGAGCAGAGCAGAAATTTCTATATGATTTCATGCCTCTTTATATGCTGCTTCTAGTCAGCATCACAGGGTTGGCTTTAACCTTTATGAATATCTTTTTACACGGTGCGGGACAGCCGGCGATGTCACTGATCCATCAGTGGTCAGTCATCATTACACTGATTTACCTGCCATTTGGAAAGCTTGCACATATTCCTTTCCGCCCAATGAGTGTTTTGGCAAGAAACTACAGAGAACATTATGCTGAACAAGGCATGCAGGAATGCAAAGTTTGCGGAGATCAATTTGTTTCATCAGAACAATCAAAAGATGTCGTCGATGTACTCGGCGTGAACGATATTGAATTTAAAGCAAAGGAAGGACATCATCTTGCAGAAATGTGCCTCCCTTGCAGAAGAAAATACCGGATTGCACAATTTTCCGGATTCCCTACCCATGAAGTGAAGGTCAAGGAGGCAAACCAGAATGCAAAGGGATAAGTTTTTTAAAGAAATTGAGAATCTGAACCATCCGAATGAAAAATTGATAAAAACACACTGCAGCTATTGCGGCATGCAATGCGGAATGAATTTAAGGGTTAATACACAAACAAATAAAATAATCGGGGTCGAGCCCCGTTATGACTGGCCGGTTACGGTAGGGAAAATGTGCCCGAAAGGGGTTACCGCCTATCAGCAGACCAACCACAAAGACCGCCTGCTGAAACCGCTGATTCGGGATGATGCTTCTTTGAAGGGGACGGCAGAAGGGTTCCGTGAAGCAAGCTGGGATGAAGCATACGATTTAATTGCGAAAAAATTCAAAGAGCTGCAAACGGAATACGGAAAAGATTCACTCTCCGTCTTCAGCGGGGTATCTATGACAAATGAAAAATGTTATCTGACAGGTAAATTTGCCCGTGTTGCTCTTGCAACAAGATATATTGACTATAACGGCCGTTTCTGTATGTCAAGTGCTGCCGGCGGATTCCTCCGTTCTTTCGGAGTGGATAGAGGCTCAACATTGCCTTGGACAGATATTCATGAAACGGATTGCCTGTTTATCGCTGGTAGCAATACAGCTGAATGCCATCCAACTTCCATGTTCCGCATTTGGAACGTTCAGGAAAGAGGCGGCTATATCATTGTAGCTGATCCCCGGGAAACGCCAATTGCCAGAAGAGCTGACCTTCATCTTGACCTGCAGCCCGGAACAGACCTTGCACTTGCAAACGGGATTGTTAATCAATTGATTGAGATGGGCTATATAGATGAAGAATTCATTAATAAGCACACGAACGGTTTTGAAGAAACAAAGGAGCTTGTAAAGGATTTCACTCCTGAATATACAAGCATGCTGACTGGTGTGGCGCCGGAAAAAATCATTCGCGCTGCCGAAATATACGGAAAAGCTCCAAATGCAGTTGTCATGTTTGCACGAGGTGTTGAACAGCAGCATAAGGGTGTTGATAATGTTTCCGCCTACACCAATATGGCGCTTGTTACAGGTAAGATCGGCCGTCCAAATGCCGGAGTAGCCACTTTCACCGGGCAGGGCAATGGACAGGGAGGAAGAGAGCATGGACAAAAATCAGATTTGCTTCCAGGCTACCGGAAAATTACAAATCCAAAACATGTTGAAGAAGTATGCAGTGTTTGGGGAATCACACCTGAAGAAATGCCGCAGCCTGGTGTATCTGCTTATGAAATGATTGAGCTGATGGAGCAAAAAACGATTCGAGGTTTATACCTTCTATGTTCGAATCCTGCAGTATCTGCACCAAATCAAAATTTTGTCAGGAAAGCATTTAAGACCTTGGATTTCATGGTATGCTCCGATTTCTACCTTTCTGAATCGGCAGAATTTGCAGATGTTGTTCTTCCGGCTGTCACATGGTCAGAGGATGAAGGAACAGTAACGAATATTGAAGGCCGCATTATTAAAATCAATAAGGCACAGGAACCTGTCGGAGAATCGAAGCCGGACTGGCAAATCCAAGTGGAGCTGGCTGAACGCTTAGGAAAAGGAAAACACTTTTCACACCTAAAAACGGCACGAGATGTTGCAGATGAGTTCAGACTGGCTACCAAGGGCGGCTATGCTGATTACTATGGAGCTACATGGGATAAAATCGACAGGCAGGACGGGGTTTTTTGGCCGTGCAAAGATGAGAATGATGAAGGTACACCACATATGTTCCTAGATAAAAAATTCTACCATCCGGACGGCAAAGCAAAGATTTGCGCGCTGCCATACCGTCCGCCAGCTGAAGTACCATGTGAAAAATATCCGCTCCGTTTAACAACGGGAAGGGTGGTATACCACTATCTATCTGGCAATCAGACTAGAAGAATACCATTCCTTCATGATATGTGCCCTGAACCATTTGTGGAGATCCATCCGGAAACAGCATCAAAATATAATATGGAACATGAAGAAAGGGTCCGTTTATTTACAAGAAGAGGCGAGGCCATCTATAAAGTTAAAATTACGGAAGCCATCCGGATAGATACCGTCTTTGTTCCATACCATTTTGGACATGAAGATTCTATTAATCTATTGACGATTGCAGCATTAGATCCAATATCACGTATGCCTGAGTTCAAGGCATGTGCTGCACAGCTGGAAAAAGTCGAATTAAAGAAGGTGCAATAAATGAAAAAGAGGCTGTATTTAGAACTTGAAAACTGTATAGGATGCCGTTCTTGTCTGGCAGCATGTACACAATGCGGGGGGCATGAGGAGCGAAACAGAAACTATGTGTATGATGTAAATCCTCTTGTGAACCGGCAGACGATGCCTCTCATGTGCCTTCACTGTGAAAATCCGGCATGTGCCCGAAGCTGTCCGGCCCAGGCCATTCAAATTCATGAGACAGGCGCTGTGTTATCTGCACTGTTGGAAAAGTGTATTGGCTGCCAGAACTGTACAATTGCCTGCCCATACGGCATACCAAAATTTGATCAAGAGCAGAACTTAATGTACAAATGTGACCTATGTATTGACCGTACTAAAGATGGAATTCCTCCTATGTGTGCGAGTGTATGTCCATCCAATACACTGCAATGGCTGTCAGATGAAGAAATTGAAAACAAGAAGAAGCAATTTAACCTTGATAACGGCAAATGGGTGACAAGCATGCCATATCTAGAAGGCGAAACAAATGTAAAGGTAAATCTGCCGGGAATCCTGCAGGGGATTACAAAGCTGTTTTAGGAGGGATTAGGGATGTCTGAAAAGAATAACAAGATTCCCTTTAATGAAGATAATTATACGCATAATATCGAACGGAATAACGAAAGAAAACTGGATAGACGCGGGTTCATGAAAACTTTGGTTGGTGCCGCAGGTGTATTTGCAGTTTCCTCCCTTCCCTGGGGGGCAGTAGCTGCCAAAGAATTAATGGGGCTTGGCGAAAAGGAATATCCTCATAAGAAAATAACCGAATTAAGCAAGCTGCCAATCGGCGATGCAGTGGAGTTCAAGTTTCCCGGAGATCATGATGACGCAATATTAATCCGCTTATTAGAGAACAAGTATGTTGCCTATCAGAATGCGTGTACACATTTGCGCTGCCCGGTATTTTGGGTGAAGGAGCAAGGTGAAATGATCTGCCCTTGCCACCATGGAAAGTTCGATGTGGAGACTGGTTCGCCAACTGCGGGGCCGCCAAGAAGGCCGCTTCCGGAAATCCAGGTTAAGGTGGAGGATGGAGCAATCTTTGCTGTGAGGGTGAAACGTTATGAAGCGTAGCTATCTGGGTGTCATCATTTTGGCCGCGATATTACTGATGAATATTGTCTTTACCCAATATATGGTCCACCAATACTATTATGAAAACTATATAAATGTACTCATTTTCGGCGGACTGAATATTGTTCTTTTTCCCCTGGCAGTATTCGCTTATAAAAAGACGATTAACATGAGGGTGTGATTTCTATGAACAGTGAAACATATCTTGATTTTTGTTTTGTAAGAGAAAAATCAGGAGATTTTGCTCCAGAAGTTGATCGGCTCCTTACCAAACTCTTTAAGGGAGTCCGCCTCAACTGGTATTTGGATGAGAAATCTCATGATGGAATGGATATTGTTGTAGCGGAGATAAAAGGCATGAGCAAATGGCAATCAGAGGAGGAAACCATTGAATTTATAGAAGAAAATGCAAGTGAATCATTCTGGAAATATCTGCAGGGTTATCAAATGTATATTTACCCTGATAAAAGAGGGTGCGGCAGCTGTGGAACTCATTAAAAAAGAAGATTTGGACCGCTTTGTCCGGCAAAATGTACAGGTGGCAATTTTAGATGAAGAGGGAAATAACAAAGCCCCTTTTGTTCACAAAGAAATTATAAAAACCGGGTTTTGCCCAGATGGTACACATTTGCGTATTTATTTTGACCATATGAACTTTTTTGCGGTCCCGCTGACTTCCTCTGTGGAAGCATCTGAGAGCAGGTGGGCTGCTCTTGATCGGGAAGCCGGATTAAAATATGTGATAAAGAAGAGAGCGTGAACACAATGATAAGAAAAATACAGCTGCCTTTGCAGACGTTAAACTTAGTAGCCGGGTTTATGGTTTGGGTGCTGATATCCTCCCTTATGCCGTTTATTAAGGAAGATATCCATATTCCAGCCGACAAGCTGGCCCTAGTAACAGCAGTTCCGGTGATCCTCGGGTCTCTGCTTCGTATTCCTCTGGGGTATTATGCCAATCAGTTTGGAGCAAGAATAATCTTTATGCTGAGCTTTATTCTTCTATTATTTCCAGTCTATTATATCAGTATAGCTGATTCCATTACTGATTTACTGATCGGGGGATTATTCCTCGGTCTTGGAGGAGCCGTGTTCTCTGTTGGTGTTACCTCTCTTCCAAAGTATTATCCAAAGGAGCGCCATGGGTTTGTAAATGGAATATACGGTGCAGGTAATCTTGGAACAGCTATAACCGCATTTGCGGCTCCAGTCGTTGCCACAAAGTTTGGCTGGTCCCTAACCGTACAAATTTATCTTGTCCTGCTCGGAATCTTCATTGCAGCAAACTTCCTTCTTGGTGATAAAAAAGAAGTTAAGGTGCAGACACCGCTTCTGGAACAGATTAAAGGCGTCTATAAAAATGAAAAGCTGTGGCTCTTGAGCTTATTCTATTTCATTACTTTTGGATCATTTGTTGCGTTTACCATTTATCTGCCGAATTTCCTTGTGGCTCATTTTGAACTTGATAAAGTGGATGCGGGATTAAGGACAGCCGGATTCATCGTCCTTGCAACTGCCATGAGACCAATTGGCGGCTGGCTTGCAGACCGTTTCCATTCATTAATTCTTCTCATTTTTGTCTTTGGAGTTTATACCATCTCTGCAGTAATTCTGTCATTATCTCCGTCCATTACATGGTATACATTTGGGTGTTTAAGTATTGCTCTATCAGCTGGAATTGGGAATGGTGTGATTTTTAAGCTGGTGCCTATGTACTTCCAGAAGCAGGCGGGTATCGTAAACGGAATTGTTTCCGCAATGGGCGGCCTGGGAGGATTTTTCCCGCCGCTGATATTGACCCTGTTATTTAATATCACCGGCCATTATGCGATTGGCTTTATGGCATTGTCAGAAGTGGCGCTTGCCAGCCTGATTCTGGTTGTTTGGATGTATTTCCAAGGGAAAATGGAAATTGCAAGCCAGGTGATTGATCATACAATTGAAGGAATTCTGGTAACGGATAAGGGCGGCAAAATAATCTCTGTAAACCCTGCTTTCACAGAAATAACCGGATACAGGGAAGAAGAAGCAGTCGGCAAAAATCCGAATATCCTTAAATCAGGAAAACAGGCTAAGGGCTTTTACCAGGACTTATGGACTTCAATCGAAAAAAATGGATTCTGGCAAGGGGAAATATGGAATTGCCGCAAAGACGGAGAAGAATATCTCCAATGGCTTACCATAAGTGCAATTAAAAATGATGCTGGAGATGTGGTCCAATACGCTGGCATGTTCAGTGACATTTCCAGCCATCGGGTCAAAAAAGCAAAATAGGAGCAAAAACAAAGTCATAAGGAGGAGGGATGAAATGGAAACACAGCCAGCAAAGAAAAATATCAGTTCCTATATTATTCAGTCACAGGAAGATGAGATCAAGCGCATTGCCCTGGAGCTTCACGAAGGGGTCGGACAGACGCTTTACAGCTTATATACAGGCATGCAGTTCATTCAAACCGCTGTTGATCAGCCCGAGATGAAAGGCTATGTTGGAGATATGGCGCAATTGATGGAAAAAACAATTCAGGAAATCAGGCTTCTGGCTGTGGAATTGCATCCCCCTGCTCTGGGAACCCTCGGCCTGCTGCCGGCGCTGAAAACTTATCTGAAATTATACACCTCCACATATGGAATTACAGTGGATCTTAAAAATGAGGGGATGGAAGTCCAAATCAGTGAAAGGGAAAGCATAACTTTGTTCCGAGTTTGCCAGGAAGCTTTGGCAAACATAGCCAGGTATGCTGACACAATGAGTGCAGTTATCTTCCTGCAATGGAAACCGGGACAGCTTTCTATTAGCATTGAAGACAAGGGGAAGGGCTTTGATGTTAATGCCGGGATGCAAAAATCGACTGGCCTGGCTGCCATGATTGAAAGAATGTGTTTAATCAGCGGCAAGTGTGTCATCAGCTCCAAAATCGGCGATGGGACTACAATAGATATCAGCCTTCCGTTATACTAAGATTATACTTAACAAGGGACCTGCGCAAAGCGGCTCCCTTGTTGCCTATTAAAGATAATTTTTTCACGGAAATTGCTACTTTGTACCTCGAGGACTGGCTGGCGTATGCAGCCTTCCCCCTCGGATAGGCAAGGCTTGCACTTTCTCGTGTGGATAAATGGTAAAGGGGGAGCAAGGTTGATCAATATTTTACTTTGCGACGACCACGCGGTAGTCAGAATGGGTTTGAAAATGCTTTTAAATAACCATGAAGACATGCAGGTGGTTGGTGAAGCTTCGGAAGGCAACGAAGGGATTCAGCAGGCACTTGAATTAAAGCCTGATGTGGTAGTAATGGATTTGAGCATGCCCCATGGAAAAGATGGCATGTCAGCAACGTCAGAATTGAAAAAATTAATGCCGGAAATAGCGATCCTGATTTTGACCATGCACGATGATGAAGAGTACTTATTCAGGGCGATCCAAGCGGGTGCTTCGGGATGTATTTTAAAAAGTGCCCCTCATGATGAACTGCTGGCGGCAATCCGGTCTGTTGCAAGCGGGAATGCCTATTTGCATCCTTCAGCAACTAAAAGGCTGATGGAAGAATATATCGGAAGTGTAAAGCAGGGTAACACCGATACATTCAATCTGTTGTCTGACAGGGAAAAAGAGGTTCTTACCTTAATAGCCAAAGGGTTTTCCAATAAGGAAATTGCTGAACAGCTTGTGATTAGTGTAAAGACAGTTGAAACCCATAAAGGTAATTTAATGGAAAAACTTCAGATGAAAACCAGACCGGAACTTGTTGCCTATGCCTTAAAGAAAGGGCTGCTTGGTTATGGAATATAAGGGGTGCAGCCAGGGAGAAAGCGCGCTTATTGCTCAGGCTTGTGAAAAGGTGCTGGCAGAGCTGGACTGTGATTTTGTGGGATTGGCACTGCAAAATACAGATAGCCCGGATGTAAGGTGGCATTTTGCCGCTGGAAATATCAACGAAAAATATAAGCGGATTACAGTAAGGTACGGCAAAGGCATTGCAGGAAAGGTGATTTCAACCGGCAGGCCGATGTGCGTAGAAAACTTCCCTGAAAATGTCGCTGGAAAAGCTTTGGAATACCCGATTATGCTTGCTGAAGCCCTGAAGTATGCTTATGCTGTTCCCATTCATTTTAAAGGAATCCCCAAAGGAGTCCTTTTGATCGGGAACCGGTCCGGTCAGCCTATAAATGAAAACAAGCAAAGCAATGCAAGGGATGCAGCGAGGACACTTGAACTAAAGCTGAATGGTTAAAAAATGCAACTGGAGGAACGTAAATGGACAGGAATAATCAGTTGCCGAAAAAGAGAGAGATTGCTCCTGATTCCAGTGATGCAACGATTCTTGTTAATAAATTTGGGATCATCTCCTATGCGAACGAACAGGCACAAGAGCAATTTGGATATAGGGTAAATGAGCTGCAGGGGAAGAGCTTAAAGGAACTGCTTCCTGAGATCACTCTGCATGAAACTGAAGAGGGCAAAGTGGTTCACCAATATGGCCAGCATCGTAATGGTCAGGTATTTTCAATCTTTTATAGAATCAATTCTTTCAAGCAGGGAGAAGAAACCTATTATTTAATCGTCTTTCATTCAGTCAAAGACCGTTCCCGATTAAAAAAGCAGCAATCATATCCATTAAAGGAATTGGTTGACCTGCAATTTGCCCTGGATGAATCAACAATTGTGGCCTTTACAGACAAAAAAGGAAAAATTACGTATGTGAATGAAAAGTTCTGTGAGGTGTCGAAATATTCTGCAGATGAGCTGGTTGGTAAAGACCATAGAATTATCAACTCATCCTACCATTCCAAAAATTTTATGGAGAACCTTTGGGAAACCATTTCGAGCGGGGAAGTCTGGCACGGTGAAATTAAAAACAAAGCTAAAGACGGAACTTATTATTGGGTGGATACCACGATCGTTCCCTTCATTGATGACAAAGGAAAGCCATATAAATACCTGGCGATCCGGAAGGAAATTACTGAATATAAGCGTGTTGTGGAGGAACTGAAAAATTCCGTAAACGAGCTGATTGATTTAAAGTTTGCCCTGGATGCTTCATCCATTGTGGCGATTACAGATCAGAAAGGTACCATTACGTATGTGAATGATCAATTCTGCAGCATCTCAAAATATTCACGGGAAGAATTGCTTGGACAGGATCATAGAATTATCAACTCAGGTTTCCACACCAAAGAATTTTTTAGAGATTTATGGAAGACGATTTCTTCCGGGAAGGTATGGAAAGGAGAGATCAAGAACAGAGCTAAGGATGGCACACATTATTGGGTGGATACCACAATCGTCCCTTTCCTTAATGAAAAAGGGAAGCCCTATCAGCATCTTGCTATTCGCCATGAAGTCACGCAAAGAAAAAATGCAGAAGAAGAGCTGCAAAAAATGATGACCAGGATCATTGATGTTCAAGAAGATGAACGGAAAAGACTGTCCCGGGAGCTTCATGACGGAATAGGGCAGAATTTGTACAGCCATCTGATTACCATTAATAGGCTTCAGGCTGAAATAAGCCACCCGCTGCTTGATCAAATGCAGGATGAGGCTGCTGAAATCATTGAGGAACTGAGAGACCTTTCATGGGAGCTGCGTCCTTCTGTGCTTGATGATCTTGGTCTGATTCCAGCGATTCGATCCTACCTGGTCCGGTTCTCAGAACATCACAATATCAACGTCCATTTTGATTGCTACTTGGCTTCCCGTCTTAGTTCAAATAAAGAAATCACCATTTACAGGATCATTCAGGAAGCTCTGACAAACATAAGGAAATATGCTGAAACAGATGAAGCAGCAGTCACTATCAGGCAGATGGAAGATGAAATCCGTATAGTCATTGAAGATAAAGGAATAGGGTTCAATGTTAATGAAGTCTCCAGAGGAGTCGGTCTTTTCAGTATGGAGGAACGCGCAAAAGCTGCGGGAGGTTCCCTAAATGTTTATTCAGCAGAAACTAAAGGGACAAGAATTGTACTCGAAATTCCGCTATAAAAAAAAGCTGCCTAATCCAGGCAGCTTTTCTAAAAAATGCGATTTTAAAATATTGATCCTAATATCGTTCCGCCGATGGCACCTGTTACAACTATAATCCAGGGCGGCAGCTTCCAATAAACAAGCATGCTGAATAGGACTGCTGCAAAGGCAAAATCAGCCGGCTCCAGGATGCTGCTGGTCCAAATTGGATGATAAAAGGCAGCGATTAAAATGCCGACAACTGCAGCATTTACACCCATTAATGCACCCTTTATGTTAGGGTTGCGGCGAAGTGTTTCCCAAAATGGGAGGGTGCCTAGTATCAGCAAAAACGCGGGCAGGAAGATTGCGGCCGTTGCAAGCAAGCCGCCTTGCCAGCCATTCATCACTGCACCTAGATAGGCAGCAAAAGTAAACAATGGTCCTGGCACTGCCTGAGCTGCACCATAGCCAGCCAGAAAAGCTTCCTCACTAAGCCAGCCTGTTGGGACAAATTCACGTTCCAGTAAAGGAAGGACAACATGGCCGCCCCCGAAAACCAGAGATCCTGAGCGATAAAAGCTGTCAAAAAGGGCAACCCAATCCAATGCAGTCAGCTCCCTTAAAATGGGAAGCACTATTAAAAGGGCGAAAAACATCACTAAACAGCCAATGGCAAAACCTTTTGAAATGGGAAAATCCATCCTTGCTTCATCGTTATCTGCATGCTTCTTATAGATTAAAAATCCAATAAAACCAGAGATAAGGATGACCGCAACCTGTGTAATGGCTGTCTGCCATAATAGTGTGGCGATGATCGCGAACAGTGCCAGCGTTTTTCGCGGCAGGTCAGGTACAAGCTTTTGGGCCATTCCCAATACCGCGTGAGCCACTACAGCGACTGCGACAATTTTGAGTCCATGGATCCAGCCGGCTTCCGCCGGATTAATGCCTTGAAGAAGAATGGCAAAAATAATCAGGGCAATAACAGATGGCAATGTGAAACCAAGGAAAGCCATAATGCCGCCGGCTACTCCTGCCCTCATGACACCAATGCCAATGCCAACCTGGCTGCTCGCAGGTCCGGGCAGGAACTGACAAAGTGCAACTAAATCTGCGTAGCTTTTCTCATCCATCCATTTTCTTCTGCGGACATACTCATCGTGAAAATAGCCTAGATGAGCTACAGGTCCCCCGAATGAGGTTAGTCCAAGCCTTGTTGAAACCATTAATATCTCCAGTAACGATTTTAAGCCAGTTCTGTTTTTGTTCATATGCATCTCCTTTAATCTTTAATCTCTTTAAAAAGCTCATAAGCTTTTTTTCTGGCTTCCTCCAGGACCGTAATTCCTTTTTCTGTTGCAGTGTAATATTTTCGGATTCGGCCATCTACATTTTTCTTCTCCTGATGGAGCAGCCCGTCTGACTCCATTGAATGCAGGATAGGATACAATGTTCCGGAACTGATGCTATATCCATGCTCTTTCAGCTCTTCCACCATCCAAGCGCCGAATACAGGGTGCTCCTTTGCATGGTGAAGAATATGGATTTGAATAAACCCCAGGAACAGCTTGCGCAATATTTTATCTTCCAAGCAAATGCCTCCCTTATTAATTTCGAAAATCGATATCGGAATTCGATAATTGGATGATACCAAAATAAACATGATAAGAAAAGGGGGAATTATTAATTTACAAAACTTTAACATTGACATAAAAAAGAACGCTCTTCCAAGCGTTCCATATTAACTATTCTGTTCATTTCTTAAAATTTCATAAGCATGATCACCGGCTGCTGCCGTTAAACTTTCCCACAGCTGATCGCGCAGTAAATCGAGTTCAATAATTCTTCTTGCCAAATCTATTGTATTTTTTGTTTCCATAAAGGCCCCCTGGTTAATAACGGCTTCGATTGCTGTGTTTTTTAAATATAACCTCAAGTTCTGTTAGGGTCAGCTTTTGCAGAGCCGGTTCAGAATGCTGATATTCGCTTCCTGATTTGACCAGCAGATCGATTAGATATTGCCGTTTTTTTTCAATGGCTTTCCGTAAATATTGCATTTTCTATCTCCTCTTTTCTTTAATGTTTTTGTTTATTCTAAAAGAAATTCAGCTCTTATTCAGTTATTATGTTAAGTTTTCTTACATTGTTTTTGCTGCTTTGTAAGATTTTCTGACAGGAATAATGAAAAAATTTGAAAGATTAGTATAATGAAAGAAATTGGTTAGATTGAGGTGACATGATTGGAAAGAGAAACATCCTATAAAACCAGAAAAGTCATTTCGATTGGGACGGTCAGCGAACTGACAGGACTTAGCGAACGCCAGATTCGATACTACGAAGAGAGGAAATTGATTTTCCCTGAAAGATCAGAACGCGGGAGCAGGAAATATTCTTTTCTCGATGTAGAGACTCTCATCGACATAGCCAACAAAAGGGAGGAGGGAGTCCGAACGGAGGAAATCCGCTCGGAATTAAAAAGGAAAAAGAAAAAAGACGATCAGGCATCACGTTCAAAAATGATTCAGGGTCAGCTAAATGCTCAGTTTGGAATACGGAAGAAATAATGGGAAAGTGATTATTCTGTAAGGGATAATCGCTTTTTTTATTCAATTTCTATACTGCCTTATAAAATAATGCAGACTAGGTTTACGAAACATTTTTATATAAATTTTAGACAAAAGGTCTTTCATTCGTTTATCATTTCCGTTAAGATGTAACCCTATATAAGAGGGTTTTTAAATTTTAGATTAATAAAGCAGGTGAAAGAATGGGGAAAGAATTCCCTCCAACAATAGAAGTAATTGAGATATGTTTGCTTGCGGGGAAAATCATGCTTCAGGGCGGTGCAGAAACGTATCGGGTAGAGGACACAATGACCAGGATTGCAGCCTCCCTGGGTATTCCGCATTCACATAGCTATGTGACGCCAACTGGAATCATATTTTCAACGGATGGAACTGAACCGGCAAAGCTGATTCGGATTTCAGAACGGTCAACGGATTTGTACAAAGTGACATTAGTGAACGGAGTTTCACGCAAGATCAGCAGCGGTGAACTGGATGGACAGGAAGCCCTGGCAAGGCTGAAGGAAATTGAAAGTGCCGACTATACTTTCCCTGTTTATCAGCAGATTCTTGCAGCCTCCATTGCAAGCGGCTGCTTTTTAATTATGTTCCTTGGAAGCTGGACAGATTTTATTCCAGCCATGATTGCAGGCGGGCTGGGGTTTGTTTCTTTTATATACGTACATAGGGTGGTCCACATAAAATTTTTCTCTGAATTTATTGCTTCATTATTAATTGGCCTTATCGCATATTTCTTTGTGTACACGGGAGCGGGAACAGAACTTGATAAGATTATCATTGGTTCAGTAATGCCGCTCGTTCCGGGCCTGCTGATAACAAATGCAGTAAGGGACTTAATGGCCGGGCACCTTGTTTCTGGTCTGTCAAAAGGGGCTGAAGCCTTTTTGACGGCATTTGCCATTGGAGCTGGGATTGCTCTTGTATTCACTTTCTAAATGCATGAGCGGAGGAATATGCGTATGTTTATGTTGACACATATGATGACAAGCTTTATTGCTTCAGCAGGGTTCGGAGTGCTTTTCAATGCCCCGAAAAAATCGCTGCTGAAATGCGGGTTTGTCGGGATGGTTGGCTGGTTTGTTTATATTTTGCTTGTCAATTGGCAGTACGATGCTGTCATTTCGTCACTAATCGCAGCTTTTACCATTGCTGTAATCAGCCAGATTTTTGCCAAAATGTATAAAACACCTATCATTATTTTCAGTGTTGCCGGCATCATTCCACTGGTCCCAGGAGGGATTGCTTATGATGCAATGCGGAATTTTGTTGAAAATGATTATAATACGGCAATTCAGCTGGCCGCGAAGGCGTTCATGATATCCGGGGCAATCGCAGTCGGGCTTGTCATTTCAGAGGTAATCAATCAAATGATCCGCAAAGTTCAGTTTAAATCAAGAATCTAAATTGCAGGGAAGAATTATTACATCAGCCTTGTTTAGGAATTAAGCCGTAATATCTCCTCTAAATTATCAGACTCGTTCCAGAAATAAATAGGGACGGGTTTTTCTTGTAATAAATTCCTGGTGAATTTATAATCCTATTATGTTTGATTTTTTCAGAAAAAGGAGAATATGATGATCCGACGGTTTTTTAGCTACTATAAGCCACATAAGCGCCTATTCATTCTTGATTTTAGTTCGGCGGTATTCGTGGCAATTCTTGAATTGGGCTTTCCGCTTGCGGTTCAGTGGTTTATCGACAGCCTGCTTCCAAGCGGGAATTGGTCCATGATTGTATCCGTAAGTGCCGGCCTGCTTGCTCTTTATTTGACCAGCACACTACTGCAGTTTGTTGTTAACTATTGGGGACACAAGCTGGGCATCAACATCGAAACAGATATGCGGCAGCAGCTTTTCAGCACGTTCAAAGGCAGTCTTTCCGCTTCTTCGATAATACCAAAACAGGGCACATTATGAGCCGGGTGACAAATGATCTTATGGATATCGGAGAGCTCGCCCATCACGGCCCGGAGGATTTGTTTATTGCGGTCATGACGTTTGTGGGTGCATTCTGGATCATGCTGACGATCAATGTAAAGCTCGCCCTTGTAACGATATTTGTTCTCCCGTTTCTTGTATGGCTGATTACATTCTGCAATATTAAAATGAACAAAGCATGGAAAAGGATGTACGGTGAAATTGCCGATGTGAACGCCCAGGTTGAGGATAGTGTATCTGGAGTGCGTGTAGTTCAGTCTTTTACAAATGAAGCCTATGAGATTAAAAGATTTAGAGAAAACAATGGCAGATTCCGTCTTGCCAAGCTTGCAGCATATAAGATTATGAGCTTCAGTGCTTCCGGAGTCTATATGCTGACCAGATTAGTTACGCTGATTGTTCTTGTATACGGCTCCTGGCTGAGCTTCAATGGGCAGCTATCATATGGAGAATTGGTCGGATTTGTGCTCTATGTGAATGTACTCTTAAAACCGATTGATAAAATTAGCGCCCTTATGGAACTGTACCCAAAAGGAATGGCTGGTTTCAAACGCTTTTTGGAAATCATTGATACTGAGCCGGAGATAGAGGATGCAAAAGATGCCATTGAGGTTGAATCCTTAAGGGGTGATATCCGCTTTCAAGATGTAGCATTTAGTTATGACAAGCATAAATCTGTGCTTGAGGGGATTCACCTTCAAATAAAAGCAGGTGAAACAGTTGCTTTTGTTGGACCTTCAGGTGCCGGAAAGACAACGATTTGCTCTTTGATTCCACGCTTTTATGATGTAAATAGCGGAAGCATTAAGATCGATGGCATGGATATCAGGGATATGACGAAAAAATCACTGAGATCGCAAATCGGCATTGTCCAGCAGGATGTTTTCCTGTTTACCGGTACCCTGAAAGAAAATATAGCTTACGGAATGCTTGGGGCAACAGATGAGCAAATTGCTGAAGCTGCTAAAAAAGCTCACCTGCAGGATTTCATTGCATCTCTTCCGGATGGCTGCGAAACACAAATTGGGGAACGGGGATTAAAGCTGTCCGGTGGACAAAAACAGCGAATTGCCATTGCGAGAATGTTCCTGAAAAATCCGCCAATTCTGATTCTGGATGAAGCAACTTCGGCATTGGATACAGAAACCGAACAGATTATTCAAACGGCGTTGAATGAGCTTGCCGTAAACCGCACCACACTTGTGATTGCTCACAGGCTCGCAACCATTCGCAATGCAGACAGGGTGGTGGTTGTCACAGAAGACGGCATTGCCGAAGAAGGTACACATGATGAGTTAATAGAACAGGGCGGGATCTTCGCAGGTCTCCATAATGTGCAAGTCCAAAGATAAAGCAGAATCCGTAATGGATTCTGCTTTTTTGTCTAAATGGTGACCTCTGCAAAATACTGTTTCATCAAACTAACCTGGAAAAGATATTAGAAACTGGCAAACAAGCATTCATTTTTAACAAACAATGCCGGGAAATCTGCAAACAATTCATGAGAGCCAATAAATAAAAGCGTAATTTTCAGAACAGTCAAAAAGAACTATCGATTTAGTCAAAAATATGGAAGTTTTTAACTAGAACAGGACTTATGTGGTATAGACAACTATACTCTATCTCTATTAATCTTACAGTATGTAAACCCTTTCAAACATAAAGGAGGTTATTGGCTGATGAAAGTTCATAAAATTAAAGGAGGCAGTATGAAAAATAAAACCAAGCTTGTTGTGCTATCTGCAGCACTTAGCACATCACTCTTTATTCCGGCAGCATATCCGGCATCTGCGCAGGGCGCGGAAGGAGTTAAGCCAACGATGGAAATGAAGAATCATAAAGATGTGAAACACAAAATTCATCCGATTTTTTCGTGGGATCGCCCTGGGCCGATTTCTCCTATTCTTCATCCAGGTTCAGCGGCGGGAGCTGGAATGGTTCAGCAGCCGCTCAATGAAATCGATCCATTAATGGAAGAGATGATTTCAGAGGGAGTCATGCCGGGTGCTGTTACATTTGTCGCAAGACGGGGCCATATTGTCAAACATGATGCATACGGATATTCCTACCGCTATACGGATGATAAATTCACTGAAGCGCAGAATCCGATTGAAATGACGGAAGATACTATCTTTGATCTGGCTTCAATCAGTAAAATTTTTACAACGACTGCTGCGATGATATTGTATGATGAAGGCCGCTTTCAACTGGATGATCCTGTTGCGAAATATATCCCCGAGTTTGCGGAAAACGGCAAGGAAAATGTAACGATTCGCCAGCTGATGACACATACTTCAGGATTTACTGCATGGATTCCTTTATATTCACAAGGGAGCAGCAGAGACGATCGCATGCAAATCGTTTTTAAACATCCATTAGCCACTGAACCAGGCGAAGCGTATACATACAGCGATTTAAATATGATTACGCTCGGCGCAATAATCGAACGCTTGTCAGGACAAAGTCTGGATGAGTTTGTGAAAAAACGCATAACCAACCCCCTCGGTATGAAGGATACGATGTATAATCCTCCTGAATCTTTAAAACAGCGGATTGCAGCCACGGAATACCAGCCTGCTATCGGCAGGGGTCTTGTCTGGGGGGAAGTTCATGATGAAAATGCCTGGTCCCTTGATGGTGTTGCCGGACATGCAGGTGTCTTTTCCACTGCATCCGATCTTGCTAAACTTGCCCATATGTATGTGAATGACGGGCGTTATGGCGGCAAGCGGATTTTAAAGGAAGAGACGGTGAAAATGCTGATTCAAAACCAGATTCCTCAATTTCCTGGTGATGATCATGGCCTTGGCTGGGAGCTTGGTCAGGGATGGTTCATGGATGCCTTATCAGAGGGAACTTCACTTGGGCATACAGGGTACACTGGAACATCCATTGTAATAAACCGGAATAATGGCACGATTGCGATTCTCTTAACAAATCGGGTCCATCCAACCAGAAATACAGTTACAACAAATATTGCAAGGCGGGCATTTGCAAGACAGGTAGCAGATTCCATTCCTGTTGCAATACCTGGAAAAGGAGATGCCTGGTTCTCAGGATATGGAGATAAAATTCAGCATAATTTAACGGCTAAAGTGGATCTCAATGAAGAAGCAGTCCTGTCGTTTGATACCTGGTACAGAACTGAAACCAATGCGGATATGGCCTTTGTTGAGGTATCAGAGGATGGCATCAATTGGACACAGGCTGCCCAGCCATTAACAGGCAGCAGCATTGATTGGAAGAAGGAAAAACTAACGATTCCTGCAGGAACCTCTCACATTCGATTCCGATACCAGACAGACAGTACAGTAAACGGCAGAGGCTGGTATGTTGATAATGTAAAACTCATATTTTCAGATGGCCAAAAAGTGACGCCTTCCTTCTCAGGAAACGGGTGGAAAAAAAGAAATTACTAGCATTCGATTTTTTAGTGAAAAGTAAGCTTAAGTGCATATGAAATTAATGCAGTAAGGACGGTGGAAGAAATGGTTAAAGCCCGCAAAGTAATGTTCATTTCCCTTCTCGCAATTACACTTGCCGTTTCACAGTTATCGATCGCAGGAACATTGAAAAAAGCATCAGCAGAAAGTGCAGCAAAGGATTTAATCATCCTGCAGAATGTGCCTGAGGCCAGTACAGAGATTAGTGGAGATACTTTTCGATTAAAGGCTCTTCATGTATTTAAGGAAGGACATTTCGTTGGAGTTTCAGATGGTGTGAAATGGAAATCTTCCAATAAAAATGTTGCAGCAGTTGATCAGTCGGGGAATATCACCTTAATGGGGAAACCCGGAAAAACCTTCATCAGTGTAACGGATGGAGTATATAAGGACCGTATTGCACTTCAAATAAAACCTGACGGCAAAAAGGGCAGCAAAGGCAAGCCAGCTTTTAAAGTGAAAATCATTAAGGAGCATGGGAAACAGTATGATCTCATTAGCCGGGCAGTGAAAAACATGTCCATTGAAGAGAAGGTCGGCCAGATGCTGATGCCGGATTTCCGCACCTGGAAGGGAAAAAATGTCACTGAAATGCTGCCAGAAATTGAGAAGCTGGTGAAAGATTATCATCTTGGCGGAGTTATATTATTCCGTGAAAATGTAGTGACAACAGAACAGACAGCCACACTGGTTTCAGACTATCAGAAAGCTGCCGATAAATTCGGCTTATTGATGACGATTGACCAGGAAGGCGGAATTGTTACACGTCTTCAATCAGGAACGGACATGCCTGGCAATATGGCTTTAGGGGCTGCACGTTCTGAAGAAATTTCCCGCAAGGTCGGCAAGGCGATTGGAGAGGAGCTTGCATCACTCGGCATTAATATGAACTTTGCACCTGTCATGGATGTAAATAATAATCCCGACAATCCGGTAATTGGCGTTCGTTCATTTGGTGAGGACCCGCAGCTTGTCGCTGACATGGGTGTTGCTTATACAGAAGGATTGCAATCAGCAGGTGTTGCCGCAACTGCAAAGCATTTTCCCGGACATGGAGATACAGCAGTGGACTCACATCTTGGATTGCCTGAAGTACCACATGACAAAGATCGCCTAAAAGAAGTTGAACTTTATCCTTTCCAAAAGGGAATGGAAGCAGGGATTGATGCCATCATGACAGCACATGTTACCTTCCCTAAGATTGATGATACAAAAGCAATCTCGAAAAAAACGGGTGAAGAAATTGCAGTTCCGGCCACTCTTTCCCATAAAGTGCTGACTGAACTTATGAGAGAAGAAATGGGCTATGATGGTGTTATTACAACAGACGCAATGAATATGAATGCCATCGCAGAACATTTTGGACCAGTTGACGCGGCTATTAGAGCAGTTAAAGCTGGAACAGATATTGTCCTAATGCCTGTTGGACTTCAAGAAGTTGCAGAAGGGCTATTGAAAGCGGCGGAGAATGGAGAAATTTCAGAAAAACGCATTGATTCATCAGTTGAACGAATCTTAACACTGAAAATAAAGCGGGGAATTATTAAAGAAGAGACACCACAGCCGATTGATGAAAAAATTGCAAACGCACTTGAGATTGTTGGATCAGAAGAACATAAACAAATAGAAAAAGAAGCAGCTGAACGTTCAGTCACACTGGTAAAGAATGATAAAGATGCACTGCCGCTGCAATTATCTTCTGAAGATCATATTGTCGTTGTCGGCAATACGTATATTGCAGACTTAAAAAACGCAATCAGCAAGTTTCATGCAAACACAACGGTCATCCAGACCTCAAGCTATGCATTAACGGAAGAGCAGAAGCAGCTAATCAGGAAAGCCAGTGCTGTAATTGTTGGCTCCTATACGTTTAATGTATCAGGCCGCTCACCTGACAGCGCGCAGATGAAAATGGTTAATTCCATCGTCGCTGAGTCAGAAGCCCCGGTCATTGCGGTTGGCATCCGTAACCCATATGACATCATGGCCTATCCGGAGGTTGATGCATACATTGCACAATACGGATTCAGAGCTGCGAGCTTTGATGCATCTGCAGGTGTTGTTTTTGGCCAGGTTAATCCTTCAGGTAAATTGCCTGTAACAATTCCGGGTACAGATGGCAGTGTTTTATATGAATTTGGCCATGGATTGAGCTATTAGGCACACTGCTATTTTTGAAAAGGAAAGGGTACGGGCAGCAGCCCCGGGGTTTTGCCCGTACCTCTTTCTTAACCAAGGAGGGAAAATATAATGAAGAAATGGCTCATGGCATTTTTGACAATGATTCTCGTACTCTCTTCTTTAACTGTTGTGCTTGCAGATAACGGCAATGGAAAAGGAAAAGGCAAGAAAAAGAAATTCGAGCTTGGTGTTGAAGTTCTTTTAGATGATAAAAAGGATCTCATAGAAGGAAAAAGAGTTGGTTTAATTACAAACCCTACTGGGGTCGACCAGAATTTAAACAGTATTGTCGATATTCTGCACAAAGATCCTGACGTGGAATTAACAGCTTTATATGGTCCGGAGCATGGAGTCCGCGGAAGTGCACAGGCAGGAGAATACGTTGAGTATTATATAGATGAAAAGACAGGGCTTCCTGTTTACAGTTTATATGGAAAAACCAAGAAGCCTACACCTGAAATGCTGGAGAATATCGACGTGCTCCTGTTTGATATTCAAGATGTTGGAACACGTTTTTACACGTATATTTACACAATGGCATATGCGATGGAAGCAGCAAAAGAAAACAATATCCCTTTCATCGTGCTGGACAGGCCAAATCCTCAAGGTGGAACAAAGGTTGAAGGGCCAGTGCTTGATATGAAGTATTCCTCATTTGTGGGGAATTACCCGATCCCGCTCCGGCATGGGATGACTGTAGGTGAGCTGGCTGAATTATTCAATGAAGAGTTCGAAATTGGTGCAGATTTGACTGTTGTCAAAATGAATGGCTGGAAGCGCAATATGTATTACGATGACACCAGCCTTCCGTTTGTCATGCCGTCTCCTAATATGCCAACGCTGGATACAGCTTTAGTATATCCGGGAGCTGCTTTGATTGAAGGGACGAATGTTTCTGAGGGACGTGGAACAACGAAGCCGTTTGAATTAATTGGTGCTCCATTTATCAATGCCGATGACCTGGCTGGACATTTGAACAGTCTTAATCTTCCGGGGGTAACCTTTAGAGCTGCTTCGTTTACACCAAGCTTCTCTAAGCATGCAGGGCAGCTTTCCCATGGGATTCAGATTCATGTTACTCATCGCGATGCGTTCAAGCCTGTCGAGACAGGACTTCACATCGTGAAGGCAATCCATGATATGTATCCGGAAGACTTCGAATTCCGTGCAGAGAACAGTGCTGGAATTTCATTTTTTGACAACCTGATGGGCAATGGCTGGGTCCGTGAAGCCATTGAGGAAGGGAAGACAGTTGAAGAAATTTCCTCCAAATGGCAGACCGAATTAAAACTATTCAAAAAGACACGTGAAGAATATTTACTCTATTAAACTGGCAGGAAAGAACTTGGCGGCAAAATGCCCCAGGTTCTTTTTTTAATTATTACGCGGGCCGGCATAATACTGATGGCGTCTGGTACTGAATGATAAAGCCTGTTCATAATATGTAATAATCCATGCAGAAAGAGGTGTATAACAATGTTGGGGTTTTTACAAAAGATTGGCAAGTCTTTAATGCTGCCGATTGCAGTCATGCCTGCAGCTGCACTTTTGTTAAGGCTGGGACAGGATGACCTTTTAGGCATTCCGTTTATATCAGCAGCCGGGAATGCGGTCTTTGGACATTTGGCACTTTTGTTTGCCATAGGGATTGCCATCGGTTTTTCTAAGGATGGCAGCGGGGCAGCTGCCCTTGCCGGCGCAGTGGGGTATTTTGTTCTGACTGAAGGTGCCGCAGCAATAAACGAAACGGTCAATATGGGTGTTTTTGGTGGAATCATTTCCGGTATTATTGCAGGGCTATTATACAATAAATATCATGATATTAAGCTGCCGGAATGGCTTGGTTTCTTTGGAGGAAAACGGTTTGTGCCGATTATCACATCACTTGTTATGATTGTCATTGCATTTTTGTTCGGGTATGTGTGGCCGCCGGTCCAGGCAGTCATTAATGGTGTGGGCGATTGGATTATTGGTGCAGGTGCTGCAGGTGTTGGAGTCTTCGGATTCTTGAACCGATTATTAATTCCTGTTGGGCTCCACCATATTTTGAACACGCTTGTCTGGTTTGAGTTTGGTGAGTTTACCAATGCAGCCGGGGATGTCATTAAAGGGGACTTATGGCGCTTCCTTGCTAAAGATCCATCAGCAGGAATTTTCATGACAGGGTTCTTCCCGATCATGATGTTTGGACTGCCGGGTGCTGCTTTTGCTATGGTTGCCACTGCTAGAAAGGAAAGAAGGAAAGCGGTTGCCGGGGCGATGGCAGGTCTAGCATTTACTTCCTTTCTGACCGGTATTACAGAGCCGATTGAATTCTTATTTATGTTTTTATCACCAGTTTTATATTTAATTCATGCTCTTTTAACAGGTCTGGCTATGTCCATCTCCTATGCCCTTGATATTCATCATGGTTTCGGGTTCTCTGCAGGCGCCCTGGATTACATCCTAAACTTCGGCATTGCCCAGAAGCCAGTGCTGCTTGCGGGAATAGGTCTCCTTTATGGTCTTCTGTATTTTGTGGTTTTCTATTTCCTGATCAAGAAACTGGATTTAAAAACGCCGGGAAGGGAAGATGAAATTGAAGGTGAATTCCAAGATAATTATGCTGTTAAAGGCAATTATGCCGAAGCAGCAAATGCCTATTTGATGGCTTTGGGCGGTATAGAAAATCTCGAAGAAATTGATAACTGCGTGACCCGTCTTCGTTTAAAGGTGAAAGATATAGCGCTGGTTGATGAAGGGCATTTAAAACAGATTGGGGCAAAAGGAGTAATAAAGCTCAGCAAAACCAGTCTTCAGGTAATAGTTGGAACGGATGTAGAGTTCCTTTCAAATGAAATGAAGAAGAAACTATAAAATTTGTAATCTGGCTCTGTTGAAGGGCCGGATTTTTTATTCTCGTATGGTGGTGACTGGACAAGAGCCAATTTTTGCTGGCTCGGGATGTTTGTTTAAGCATGTCCATATTTGGAACATACGATAACAGCGTAAGGGTACCCTTATTAATTGAATAAAAAGGGGGGATATCACTATGGTAGGACCATTAACGGGGTTAATTGTGTTTGCTTTAGCATTCTTATTGCTTTTAGCAAGCATTTTCGCACCGAGATTGACAGGGAAAATTAGAGATGCAATTTGTCGGCTTTTAGAATGTCAAGCTCCTTGCGCACAATAATATAAAAGAATTTGAGTCCGTTTGAAACCCTGGTGAACGTCCAGGGTTTTTTAAATGGGTGTCCCTCAATTTCTGCTTTTACTGTATGTTTGTCCATTCCACTTATTGAGATTATACATAGTATAGGATAGAAACTAAGAAAGGCGGTCTGATTATGGTTGATAATAATGAAGGGAAAGGTGCATTAGAGGATTCAGAAAATCTGGAAAAGCTAGCTGCTAAACTGCTGAAAGACCAGACTATAGATTTTACTTCATTATTCAGTTTGGCCAGTAAAATAATTCAAGATGATTCTATAATGAATCTGTCAGAAGGTTTAAGAGAGATGCAAGAGGATGATGCAGTAAGTGAAGAGAATATCGAACTTGAAGATATAGAAGCATTAAGGAAACAAATGGCATCACTGAAAGCTGACCTGATTTTTATGAAAAGAGAGATAAGTGAATTAAAGGAACAAAATGCATCGCTAATAGGCATTTATATGAGGTTAATAAAAGCTGCAAATCAAGACTTTAAAAAAGGTGTCGGGCTTATTGCAGAAATAAGCAAGTTATTAAAATAAGGACTTAAAGCATTGCTTTGACGAGTAATGCTTTTTTAATATTTTATTTTATTTCCAATTCGGACTATTAGTCTATTAGCTGGAGTAAAAAAAATCGTAAAAGTATTGTTTGTTATCTTAAATAGTATTAATTAAAAAATTTCGCATTCCGATAAAAAAAGTATTGTGCAATGAAGGAAAATCATTGATAATCTTTTAAAGATAGAGTGATACTCATCTATACATTTTTCTGATGAGGGGGAGTACATTGAAAATTCGTGTATCCGCTGTGCAGTATCATCTGCACACCATTCGTTCATTTGAAGAGTTTGCCATGCAATGTGAGCATTACATTAAAACTGCCCAGGAGTTCGGAACGGAGTTTGTCTTATTTCCTGAATTTTTTACCACACAGCTTTTGTCCATTGGAAGTGAGCAGGGAACAAGTCTGACGATTAACGAACTGCCTGGTTTCACCGATCAGTATAAAACGCTATTTTCCAATTTTGCTAAAGATACAAAAATGCATATTATCGGCGGTACACACGTTATTAATAAAGATGGCCGTCTTTATAATGTCGCTCATTTATTTTATCCGGATGGCAGGGTTGAAGAGCAGGCAAAACTGCATATAACTCCTACTGAAGTCCATGAGTGGAATATGTCGCCTGGCGAAGGCCTCCGTGTATTTAATACAGATAAAGGCAGAATAGCCATCCTGACATGCTATGACATTGAGTTTCCGGAAATCGTCCGTATGGCTAAAGCAAAAGGAGCAGATGTTATTTTCTGTCCTTCCTGCACGGATGACCGGCATGGTTTCCACCGTGTCCGTTATACAAGCCATGCTAGAGCTATTGAGAATCAGGTTTATGTTGTGGTCACAGGAACAATTGGTTCCCTGCCTACTGTCGACTTTATGCGTGCCAATTTCGGCCAGGCAGCTGTCATTACACCAAATGATATTCCATTTCCGCCAAAGGGGATTATGGTGGAAGGCGAGTTGAATGACGATATGATTGTGACTGCCGATCTTGACCTTAGCCTTTTATATGAAGTCCGCGAACGAGGCTCTGTTACGACTTGGCGCGACCGCAGAACAGATCTGTATGTAGACTGGGAAAAAGAAAATATCGAAGGCTGAAAAATGTCATATAGAAGCGAATTTTATGTGTTTGACGGGGATAAGCCGGTTCCGGCTGTAATCAGGAATTATACTAAAGCGGATTTTGATCAGTTAATTGACATTCAGGCAGAATGCTTTCCGCCCCCTTTTCCTTCAGATTTATGGTGGAATAAGGAGCAATTGACTAACCATGTGGAGCTCTTTCCGGATGGTGCACTTTGCATCGAAGTTGAAGGAGTATTAGCAGGGTCTTTAACCGGGCTGATTGTTGATTTTGACCCTTCACACCCGGAGCATACATGGGAAGAAATAACAGACAGCGGCTATATTCGCAATCATAGTCCTCAAGGCAACACACTATATATTGTTGATATAAGTGTCCGCCCCAAGTTCCGAAAACTTGGGCTGGGCAAATTAATGATGCAGGCTATGTATCAGGTTGTCATAAACTTAGGTCTCGATCGCTTGCTTGGTGGGGGGCGGATGCCAGGCTACCATAAATTTGCCCATGAATTGTCTGCCCAGGAATATCTTCAGCAATTGATCAATGGGAAAAAGAAAGATCCGGTTATCACTTTTTTGCTGAGGTGCGGCCGAACTCCGCTCACTGTTGCAGAAAATTATTTAGAAGATGAAGAGTCACTTAATTACGGTGCCTTAATGGAGTGGAAGAATCCATTTAAAGTATAAGCGGCAAAGGAGATAGTACATTGGAATATATCAGAATTACGAGTATTCATGATCCGCTCTTTGTTAAAATGCATGAGTTAATGAAAGAAGTCTTTCCTCCTGAAGAAGTACTTGAGTTTGAACTATGGAAGGAACCTCTTGAAGATTCGGGAATTCGTGTGTTTGCGGCTGTTCATGAAGGTGATGTGGTTGGTGCTACCGAATATCGCTACTATCCGGAATGGAATATTGCCATGACTGATTTTACCATCATTGGCCGTCAGGGACTAAGCATTGGCCGTTTCCTTGCAGGAAATCGATCCAAGGATCTGACGGAACTTGCCCGCCAAAACGGTAAAGAGCTATTTGGCATGTTTGCAGAAATTTATGATCCTTATGGGATTGAAGACCATGAATTTGGCGGTGCCAAGCCAATGAACCCATTCGTCCGCCGTGAGGTTTTGTCTCATATGGGCTATAAAAAGCTTGATTTTCCTTATCTTCATCCTTCCTGGAAAAATGATGGGGAAGCAGTTAAAGGACTTGATTTTTGCTTCATGCCATCTGATGAAGAAATCACAGAAATTCATGCTGAATTAGTCATTAATTTCTTAACAGAATATTATTCTGTTTTATCTGCTAAACCGCAGGATTGGTATACCATGATTCAACAGCTGAAAGAAAAAGAGAAAATTTCCCTATTGCCTTTATAAAGCAGAAAGCCCTTGTCTCAAGGGCTTTTTTGCATTTAATGTTTAGCGGACATACTAAAAAGGTAAAGAATATAATGAAATGTTCAAACCGAAAAGAGGGATCCTTTCATGGCATTGAAAAGATTAATAAAAGCATTCATTGTAAAAAACGGTGCTTCATTAGTAAAAAAATATGTTGTTCCGGCTGTAAAAAGAAAGCTGAAAAGCAGGAGATAAATATAAGAAGGCATCTTCCATTGGGAGGTGTTTTTTCTTTTGAGGGAATATGCAGCCGTTATTTTTTTCGCGATTATTTTTTTATTAGAATGCCTGGAGTTATCTGCCAATATCTTTAACTAAACGTTTAACTTTTTCTTGCAAGGGTAGTGAAAACCTAAGAAACAGATTCATTGAAAGGATGATTGATTTGCCAGAATCTCTCAATATAAAGATAAATGGTATAGAAATCAAGGCAAAGCAGGATCAAACCGTTTTGCAATTTTTAAACGATAGTTCGATTGAAATTCCTCAGGTTTGCTTCCATCCGAGCCTTGGAGCAATAGAAACCTGTGATACCTGTATTGTTTCTGTCAATGGAGAACTCGTCCGTTCGTGCTCCACAAAAATGAAAGATGGAGACGTAATTGATACTGTGGATCCAGATGTAAAACAGGCGCAGACCATTGCCATGGATAAGATACTCTTTAATCATGAATTGTATTGTACGGTTTGTGATTATAACAACGGGGGATGTGAAATACATAATACGGTTAAGGCGATGAAAATCAATCATCAAAGCATCCCGTTTGATCAAAAGCCTTATGATAAGGATGAATCTCATCCATTTTACAGATACGATCCCGATCAGTGCATACTTTGCGGAAGATGTGTGGAAGCATGTCAGGACGTCCAGGTTACTGAAACCCTTACTATTGATTGGGAGCGGGATAGACCAAGGGTTATCTGGGATAATGATGTGCCAATTAACGAGTCCTCCTGCGTTTCCTGTGGACACTGCTCTACGGTTTGTCCATGTAATGCCATGATGGAAAAGGGAATGGAGGGGGAAGCAGGATTTCTGACTGGCATTGCTAAAAACACCCTTCGTCCAATGATTGAAATCACTAAAAATGTTGAAACGGGATATGGATCCATCCTGGCTATATCTGATATGGAAGCGGCAATGCGGGAAGAGAAAATTAAAAAGACCAAAACAGTCTGCACCTATTGCGGTGTCGGCTGCAGCTTTGATGTATGGACAAAGGGCCGAGAAATACTGAAGGTGGAGCCTCAGGCAGAAGCACCTGCCAACGGAATCTCTACATGTGTTAAAGGGAAATTTGGCTGGGACTTTGTGAATAGTGAGGAACGATTAACGAAGCCGCTAATCAGGGAAGGTGATTCATTCCGTGAAGCAGAATGGGAAGAAGCATTGGAAATGATTACACGAAAATTCTCAGAAATTAAGGAACAGCATGGCCCAGATGCATTGAGCTTTATTACCTCATCTAAATGTACCAATGAGGAATCATATTTAATGCAGAAACTTGGCAGGGCAGTCATAGGGACAAATAATATCGATAACTGTTCAAGATATTGCCAGACCCCTGCAACTGTAGGGTTATTCCGAACTGTGGGATATGGAGGGGATGCTGGTTCAATCGAAGATATTAAAAACTCTGAATTAGTGCTGATTATTGGTTCAAATACGTCTGAATCCCATCCTGTTCTTTCTACCAGGGTGAAGCGATCCCAGAAACTAAACGGCCAAAAAGTAATTGTAGCTGACTTAAGGGAACATGAAATGGCAGAGCGGTCTGATCTGTTTGTGCGTCCTCGTGCGGGTACGGATATGGTATGGCTTTCTGCCATTACCAAATATATTATCGACCAGGGTTGGGCGGATGAGAAGTTTCTGAAGGAAAAAGTAAATGGCCTTGAAGAATTTGTATCAAACCTGGAGAAATATACGCTTGAATTTGCAGAAGAAACAACCGGGATCTCCAAAGGCAATTTAATCAAAATGGCAGAAATGATTCATGAAGCCAATAGTGTTTCTGCATTATGGGCAATGGGTGTCACACAGCATCTTGGAGGCAGTGATACAAGTACAGCTATTTCAAATCTGCTTCTTGTAACAGGCAATTACGCTAAACCTGGCGCAGGTGCCTATCCTTTAAGGGGCCACAACAATGTGCAGGGGGCAGGTGATTTTGGAAGCAGCCCAGATAGTTTGCCTGGTTATCAAAAGGTTTCAGACCCTGATGTGAGAAGGAAATTTGAAAATGCTTGGGGAGCAAAGCTTCCGGAAAAGGCAGGATTGAATAATCACGAAATGGTAGAAGGAATTCATGAAGGCAAGCTGAAAGCAATGTATCTGAAGGGTGAAGATATGGGGCTTGTGGATTCAAATATCAATTATGTGCAGGCTGCTTTTGAAAAGCTTGATTTCTTTGTGGTGCAGGACATTTTCCTTTCCCGTACAGCTGAGTTTGCCGATGTAGTGCTTCCTGCAAGTCCAAGTTTGGAAAAGGAAGGAACGTTTACAAACACAGAGAGGAGAATTCAGCGTCTTTACCAGGCGTTCGAGCCGCTTGGGGATTCGAAGCCGGATTGGCAGATTATCATTGAAGTGGCTAATCGGCTGGGAGCGGGCTGGACATATACGCACCCAAGTGAAGTAATGGAAGAAGCAGCTGGACTTATGCCACTGTACGCAGGAGTTACTTATGATAGATTGGAAGGATACAATAGTCTGCAGTGGCCGGTGGCTGAGGATGGAACGGACAGTCCTCTCCTCTACACGGAAGGCTTTCCTTTCCCGGATGGCAAGGCAAGACTCTTTCCAGTAGATTGGACTCCTGCTCTTGAATATCCAATGGAATATGATATTCATGTCAATAATGGGCGTCTTCTGGAGCACTTCCATGAAGGCAATATGACCTACAAGTCAAAAGGAATCAGCTCGAAAACACCAGAAGTTTTCCTGGAGGTATCACCTGAACTAGCCGAAGAACGAGGGTTGAAAGACGGTACACTTGTTCGTTTGACATCCCCATATGGCAATGTGAAAGTAAAGTGCCATATAACGGATAGGGTTAAAGGGAAGGAAGTTTACCTTCCTATGAATGACAGAGGCGAAGCCGCCATAAATTTATTAACAAGCAGTTATGCCGACAAGGATACCGATACACCGGCATATAAGGAAACGAAAGTAAAGCTTGAAATCCTGAGTGAAGAAGGAAGCAATCCGCTTCCTAGAATTAATCACCGCTATGGCAATCCGCAGCCGCAAATTGGTGTAAATGTTGAAAAGAAATGGGCAAGAAAAGATTATATCTTCCCTGGAGAAATGGTGAAAAAGGAGCGGAAGCAGCATGGCTAAAGCGATTAATAGCATCAAGCGTTTTGAGTTAACCCCCGAGGATAAACGAAAAAAAGACCTGGAAGAAGTGGAGAATGCCCTGATCGAAAATAAGGAACCTATTCTTGAGCTTCTTACAGCTGTCGGACATATGCATGATCGGGGAGTTCTCTCATTATTGAATGGACTATTTGGACAGGGAGATAAAGTATTAAATGTACTTGTTAAAGCAGTAGATAAACCGGAAGCTACCAATACAATCAAAAACCTGCTTTTAATGGTTGGAACTCTTGGTACCATAAATGTCCAGCAGCTTGAACCCTTGCTGCTAAAGTTAAACTCCGGAGTTGCAAGAGTTGCGGAATATAAAGATACAGATGAAAAAACAAGCTATCTTGATCTCGTAAAGGCATTAAAAGATCCGGAAGTCAATCGGGCAGTTACGCTTCTGATTACTTTCCTAAAAGGAATGGGGGAAGACACAAGTGACATGGAAAGAAACACCCAGCTTCCAGAAGACCAGAAAATGCACAAAATGGAGAAAAACGAAAGAGATGTCCCTCCCAACAAAAGAGAATGAAATAAAGCCAGTGACCGCAATTTCGGGTCACTGGTTTTTTATTGGAAATGATAAGTTTAGGCAAATAGCCTTGAATATTGTCAATATTCTCTTTAATATCAATTTTATAGCAAAATTTTTGTGGAAAAATGGAAAATCATGTACTAGAATGGCAATATAGGAAAGTTTATTAGTTTGCCACCCAATACATACATCATTTGAGAAGTATAAGAAAGAGGGTAATAAAGTGGGCATTATAAATGAAGATAGTTTCATTGAAACAGTCCACATGAAAGGCTTGCAAATCTCCCTGATTGCTTCGGGGGATGGGACAGAGGTTATTTATCATAAGCTGGAGCCTGATGCCAGGTGGGGACTTGAACCGTTAGAAGGCGGTGAAACGCTGGAATATCTTCATTTGCTTTCAGGTAAACTGCTCTTAAAAGATTCTAATGGAGAAAAAACAATCAGTGCTGGTGATTCGTTTCAAAGATGCCCAGTAACTGAACACCATATTTTTCAATCAATAGGTCAATCAGAATTTTTATATGTAACATCTAATCCAGTTTTTCATTACTATAGCAGAGTGACAAATGAATTAAGAGATTTGGTCATATCAATTGAAGAGAAAGATGGATATACAAGCGATCATTGCGATAGAATTACAAAAATGTCAATGCTCATGGCAGATGCACTTGATTTAAATTCCCGGCAAATTTTAAAACTTAATCTTGCTGCATTTTTACATGATATAGGAAAAGTGAAGGTGCCAGTAGAGATTCTTCAAAAACCAGGTAAATTAACCTCTGATGAGTGGGATTTAATGAAACAGCATTCTACGTTTGGACGAGAAATACTGCAAGAGACAGGTTTACCGAGTTTAATAGAAGCAGGCGAAGTGGTAGAGCAGCATCATGAAAGATATGATGGCACTGGATATCCCAAAGGACTTAAAGGGGATGAAATTGCAATTGAGGCAGCAATTATTTCGGTTGTAGATTCATTTGATGCAATGACTACTGATCGGGTTTATCAGAAAGGCAGAAGCGTACTTGAAGCAATAGATGAACTTAGAAAAAATCGGGGCACCATGTACAATCCAGATATTGTTGATACATTTTTTAAAATAAAAGACAAATTAGTTAAAATTTAAGGGGGAACAAAAATGAAGAAAGCAGCATTTGTTTTAGTAAGTTTGATGTTATTGCTTGTATTCAACGCAAAGACATCAGAGGCAGCATATTTACCTGAATATGATAAATATGTAGAAGTATCGTATGAACAAGCAAGATATATAGCTGATTTGATGGGACTTCAAAATTATGAATTAGGAGAAGAAACAGCAAGATTGTCATTTGAATTGCAGGAAAGTTTGATTGCAAAGATAGAGAAAGTCCTGAAAACGGAAATTGACCATTATTACATATGGTTAACCGTAGATGGTGAAACGGTTCTGGGAATAGACCCTCCTCATCCTATGTTTTAATAGATAGCAAGTCTAAGCAAAGCTTTGACTTGCTTTTTTCATGGTTTTAGTATCTGCATCAAGATGTTCACCTATGTGTGAAAATGAGCTTAAAAATAGAGATTTTTTGAAAAAGAGAAAGAGGATACCCATATGCGTGTGCAATTGGATACCCTCTTCTTATTAATCTTCCGCCCTTGCAACGATCCTTTCAGGATGAGAATAAACATTAAAAGACTGACCGCGAATAAAGCCAACGGCTGTGATGTTAAGATCTTCTGCCAGCTTTATGGCCAGATCAGTCGGAGCTGATTTTGATAGGATGATGCCTACTCCGATCTTGGAGGCTTTAAGCAAAACTTCCGAAGATATTCTGCCGCTGAAAGCAATGACTTTATCCCTAACAGGAATCCTGTTCTCAATGCAGTACCCCAGAATTTTATCTAGAGCATTGTGACGGCCAATGTCTGTTCTGCTGACAATCATATTATTCGCAGAAAATAGGGCAGCATTATGTACTCCACCGGTTTCTTGAAAAGTCAGACTGCCATCCTGCAGCTGTTTCATAAATGAAATGCACTGGCTGGGAGACAAGGTCAGCTTAGATGTAGAAGTTCTGGCTGTCCTGGCATCATTGTGAAAGTAAAATTGCCTGCTCTTTCCGCAGCATGAACCAATAAACCGTTTGGAGTGAAACTCATGGCTTGCTGTAGTAGTTTGGGTATGTAATTCCACATACGCAAATCCTTTGCTTTCATCTATTTGAATATCCTTGATTTCTTCAATTCTCCTGATAAAGCCTTCAGAAGCTAAAAAGCCGATTGTTAATTCCCGAATATTCTCTGGGCTGCAGACCATTGTTGCGAACTCTTCCCCATTTAGATGAATTGTGAGAGGGTGTTCGGAAACAATTGAATCTTCTGCATCCTGCAGAACTCCATTCTGAAATCTGACAATTTTTCTGCTGCTTAGAATATCCATAATTCTTCCTCCTAGAACCTTTCAACTAACAAAATAGTAGCATATAATTTCAGTTTAACAAGAAATTAAAATTGTTTAGTTTGACAATTATTGTATTAATTGATTAACTTATTAAAGTGAAACCTGTATTGAACATGTATAAATGGAATTATACATGATAATAGGGTATATGAGGGTTGGATTATGAACAAGTATGAAGCTGAATTCAGTAATTTAGTGCGCTCCTTCCGAAAAAAACATATGGGCAAAGGACCTAGCAAAGTTAGGACAACTTTCTGCAAACATTGGGCTATATGTGAAATGGAAGGTAATTTATCTCCTGTGGAAAAATTCATAGCAAGTGCAGACGAGGGAAAGCAAATGCTTAGGGCTGCCAGAACAGAAATGGTCAAGGAGATGTATAAAAAGAACCGGCCGGCTGAAATGGAAGAATTTCTCCAGGCAAAACTAATTGACCTGTTTGTAGATATAGATATCGAACGGGATTTTGGAATGTCGGTATTTGTGTTCGATCAGGATATCCAAAGAAAATTTATGGATTAAAAAGTATTCACGAAAGACTGAAATCCGGAAGTTATAATGCGGATTCCAGTCTTTTTTTATTTTTTGGAAAACAGTGCACAACTGTCGTTGGGTATCTTCTCTCAGTAAAATAGGGAATTATGTCATATAAGGATGGCGAAAAAAGGGGTTTAATGTCACGTTTGAAATATTTTTGTAATATTGCTATAACAAGTCTGTCAAATAAGGATGGTATAATCCTCCATGGAAAGACAAATTTACTAGAGTTTTTTATTGTAATCGCTTAAAAAATATACATAGATAAATAGTTTGATATTGATACGGCTAATAAATGGCCAATTACATATAAGAAAGCAGGGTAATGACTTTGAGAAAAAGGCTCCTCGTTTTAAATACAACTATTATCCTTGGGCTTGGAAGTGCTTTTTCAATCCCAGGTGTAAATGCTGAATCAATCCATAAACTGGAAAATCAAAAAAGCCAAATTCAGCAGCAGCGTTCCAGCTTGCAGGCCACATTGGCTGAAGCGGATAAGGAATTGGTAAGTGTACTTAAAGAAATCGCTGAGTTAAATACTAAAATTAGTAAAGTAGAAAAGGCGATTGAAGATAATAATAAATTAATAGCAGAAACGCAGACTAAAATTGCAAGCACTAAATCAGAAGTAGATCAATTGAAGGCAGAAATGGCTATCATTGAGGAAAGAATCGAAAAGAGAAGCGCTATCCTAAAACAGCGTGCACAATCGTTTCAGGAAAGCGGCGGAACAGTGGCATATTTAGATGTTCTTCTTGGTGCTTCCAGTTTCAGTGACTTTGTTGACCGTGTCGGAGCAGTAACCACATTTGTTCAGGCAGACAAACAATTACTGGAAGAACAGGAACAGGATAAAAAGGCATTTGAAGAAAAGAAGGCTGCTGTGGAAAAAGAGTTAGCGGGATTAACCAGCATGATGACCGAATTAAAAGGCATGCAGTCCATCATGGAAGAGCAAAAGCAGCAAAATAGCTCATTAATCCAGCAGCTAAAAGAAAAAGAAAATTCAATTGCAGATAAGAAGGCAAAGCTGCAAAGTGAAGATGTTAAATATGCTTCTATGATTGCTCAAATCGAACAAAGCATTGCAGCGCAAACAGCACCAGCTGCACAGACAGCAGGTTCAGCTCCAGCAGGTTCAGCTTCTGCCCAAAAGCAATCTCCTGCTGCCCAAAAAGCAAAAGGGTCAGCAAGCTCAGCTCCAAAGCCAACTGTTAATGGCAGCAGTGCAATCAGCATTGTGACAACTGCAGGAAATAAATATATCGGTAATTCTGTTTATGTGTTTGGCGGCGGCAGAAATGCTTATGATATCGCCAATGGAAGATTCGATTGCTCAGGCTTTGTACACTGGGCATTCTCACAGGCTGGAATTAGTGTAGGAGCCAGCACAGATTCTCTTAAATTCGCTGGGCGCCAGGTTTCAGCAAGCCAGATGAGAGCGGGAGATCTTGTCTTCTTTGATACTTATAAAAGGGACGGCCATGTAGGCATTTATCTCGGCGGCGGTAAATTCATCGGTTCACAAAGCTCAACGGGTGTTGCGGTTGCAAACATGTCCAGCGGCTATTGGAAAACTAAGTTTAATGGCCGAGTTGTACGCGTTATAGAATAGAAAAATTGACCTGACTTTCATGTGAAAACGTGGAAGTCAGGTTTTTTTGCTGTTTTCACACAGATTGTTGTTTTACGTTGTAAATTTTGAAAGTTTATTTTCACTCCAGGTTCTTGCTTTCAGCTAAGAGGGAGATTGTAATAACTTCTTTATCAGATTCTATGATACCGTGCCTGCATGAACCTCAGGTTCGGACTTGTTTTCTCGGATTTCCTCTACACCTGTCCGAATGTGCATCGTATTCGGACTCAATTTCATGGATATCCTCTGCACCTGTCCGAACGAGCAATGTATTCGGACTCAATTTTACGGATATCCTCTATACCTGTCCGAATGAGCAATGTATTCGGACTTGTTTTCTCGGATTACTTCTACATCTGTCCGAATGAGCAATGTATTCGGATTCAATTTCATGGATATTCTCTACATCTGTCCGAATGAGCGAAGTCAAGCCCACTATTTTGTGTAAATTCATTCCTAGGAAAAGGCAAGTTATACAGCTGTTATGTTTTTGAAGTAGTGGAAGGGGGGCCCCCCTTCCACTACTTCAAAAATTTCGCTTCGCGGACCCTACTTCTTCTTTTCTTTAATTATTCTTTTTCCAACTTCCTCTGCATAATCCATCAGGACAGCTCCGATTAACCTGAAAGCTGATTGTGTGTTAGGAAAAATTCTAATGACTCTTTCTCTCCTGCGGACCTCTCCATTTATTCTTTCTAGTGAATTTGTGCTCCGAATATGCTTATGGTACATGGTTTCTTCGTTTAGGTATTGTATTCCATCTTCAAAACCTTCTTCTAATATCTCAATCGCTTTATCCAGCTTTGGATTATCTCTGTATTTATCGATGAACTCTGTTTTGTATCTCCTCGCATCTTTCACTTTCGCTACTTCGAATATTCTTTTTAGCGCGATCTTCACTTCATCCATATCTTTTTTCGGCATATGAGTGATGATGTTCTTTTTGAAATGAACTGTGCATCGCTGCCAGGCAGAGCCTACAAATTCCTTCCCTATGGCTGCTTGTAAGCCCTTATGGGCATCGGATATGATTAGCTTTGGTGATTGTAATCCTCTTGACTGTAAGTGCTGGAAGAATCTTTGCCACGCTTCACAACTCTCCACATGATCTACTCTTAAGCCAAGAATTTCCCGTCTATCATTCTCATCAACGGCAGTGGCAATGTAGACTGCTTTAGAAACAACACGATTGTACTCCCTTACTTTAATATACATGGCGTCTGTAAAGATATAAGGGTAATACATAGTATTTAGAGGCCGGTTTGCCCATTGATTCACTATTGGATCCAGCTTCTCTGTAAGAGTGGATACGAAGGATTTGGATACCTTATGACCACAGAGTTGTTCCACGATATTGGAAACTTTTCTAGTGGAAACCCCATTCACGACCATTTCAAGCATAGAAAGGACGAAAGCCTGGTCGCATCGAGCGTATTGTTCAAACACAGTGGTAGAAAAATCACCACTTCTGGTACGAGGTACTTTTAGTACGATCTTTCCGATGCTTAATAGAAGTTCGCGGTCATAGTATCCGTTGCGGTAGTCATGACGACTTGGTGTCCGCTCGTAGGCATGTGCTTTCAGATGATGATCACGTTCTTTTTCCATGAACTCATTCAATACCAGAACAATGGATGCTTTGATCACTGAGTCGATGTTTGAATCCATGACGGATTCTTTTAAAATGTCAAGATTTAGGTTAAACTGTAATTGAGTCATAATTAATTCCTCCACATTGTTTTCGTCGCTGATAACATTGTTGACCAAAGGAATTAATTTGACTCATTTTCTTTTTACACAATTATATGGGCTTAACCAATGAGCGATGTATTCGGACTCAATTTCACGGATATCCTCTATACCTGTCCGAATGAGCAATGTATTCGGACTTGTTTTCTCGGATTTCCTCTACACCTGTCCGAATGTGCATCGTATTCGGACTCAATTTCATGGATATCCTCTACATCTGTCCGAATGAGCACTGAATTCGGACTCAATTTCATGGATATTCTCTACATCTGTCCGAATGAGCACTGAATTCGGACTCAATTTCACGGATATCCTCTACACCTGTCCGAATGAGGAATGTATTCGGACTCAACCTCCCGGATTTCTTCTACATCTGTCCGAATGAACCCTATGTTCGGATCCTGATAGGAATTTTTAATAAATTCTAAATATTTTATTGATTATTACAATTTGCCGTGATTTAATAGGAAGTAACATATAACATATCAGATATGTGACGTCTGCAAGAAAGGAGGCAAGAGGATTGAATGTAAAAAAGATTTCAACGCGAAAAATTTCTGAAATTGCTGCAGAGCAAATTGAAGATATGATTGTCAAAGGATCCTTTAAGCCGGGAGAAAAACTGCCATCAGTGAGAGAATTATGCGAACTGTTTGGTGTCGGCCGATCAGCTGTCAGGGACGCTCTAACCTCACTGCAAGGCAAAGGAATTGTGCATGTAAAACAGGGAGAAGGCACATACATATCCCGATTTGATTCATCAAAGCTTTTTAAAAGTCCTCATTTGCATCCTGGCATTAAAGACATCCACGAGTTATTCCAGGCAAGAAAAATGGTTGAAACAGGTCTCGCTGAAATGGCAGCCGCAAATCGGTCGGAAGCACAGTTGGCTAAGATGAATAAGCTGATTTCCGATGCAGCCATCCATGGATGGGAGGAAGATTATCAGTTTCATATGGCGATTGCCCATGCAGCAGGCAATGATATACTTATCCAATTTGTGCAATTTATATCTGAAACATTGAAAAAATCCATGATCGATTTCCATCAATATCTTCAAACACGGGATGATATCGCCAAAAAGATTGAAGAGCAGCATCTGGGTATCTATTTGTCTATTAAAAATAAGCAGCCGGATCAGGCACATAAGAATATGATTGAACATTTAGAGCTGGTTGAGAAGCTTTTACAAATAAGTATCCTGCAGGAACAATAACGTTTTTTTGAAATTTATTAGAAACATTGTTTGTTATTACGAAACAAGCGGGGTGTATATGTTGATAGCAGCAGAATCGATAAGTACTTTAAAGACTTATTTTAGAGAAGACCAGATAAGTAAATATGAAGTTTCAAGCCGATTAGGCAACTCTGGGGAATTGCTTGTTTTACCGGAAACAGAAGATGAGATTGCAGCTGTACTTAAGCATGCAGATTTGAATGGTCTAACCATCAACATTATGGGCGGTGGCACAAAACGCGGATTCGGAGGCTTAAATGAAAAAGCAGATCTTCTTTTATCGCTTGAAAAATATACAGGGATTGTGGAACACACACCTGGTGATATGACAGTAACAGTAAGATCCGGTACTCGTTTTAAAGACCTTCAGGATTATCTGGCAAAGCATAATCAAAAAATATCTCTCGATCCTTTTTGGCCCCAAAATGCCACAATAGGCGGAGTCATTGCAGCAAATGAAAGCGGACCCAAAAGATTGGGCTATGGTTCAGCCCGTGATGCAGTCATTGGATTAAGGACAGTTTACCCAGATGGAAAGGTAATACGCTCCGGCGGCAGAGTTGTAAAAAATGTTGCCGGCTATGACATGAATAAACTGTTTATAGGATCGATGGGAACACTTGGTGTAATTTCTGAAATAACCTTAAAGCTTCGCCCAATTCCTAAATGTGAGAGTTTGGTTCTCGTTTCGTTCGCAACAGGAGATCTCGAGGAAATAAAGGCGTTTGCAGTAAAGGTTTTGGATTCTATGATTGAACCGGTTTCGCTTGAGCTGCTGAATCCGGCACTTTCAGATAAGCTTGCCGGAATAAATTCCTACACCGTTGCCATGAGTTTTGAAGATGTGGAGAGTTCAGTTCGTTATCAGGAAGTTTTTGTGGGAAATATGCTGCCGAAAGATGCGAAATTGAGTATAAGCTCTAAGGAAAACGCGGATTTGTTTTGGGACCGCTTTTATAGGCACATCCCTAATGGGGCACATAAAGAATTGCCAATCCAAACTGAAGCCTCCTTTAAAATTGGAACTGTAAATCTCGACGCGGTAAAAGTATTAAAGGAAACTGAACTGCTGCAGGATAAATTCAATGTGAAAATCGAATCACATGGAGGTCTGGGTCATGGATTGAGTCAAGTGACCATTAGAGGAGCAGAGCCAGATGTCGCCAATGCTGCTGTAAATGTAAGGCAGATCGCTGAAAAAGATGGAGGATACGCGATTGCAAAACACCTTCCATTTGAACTTCGGAAAAAAGTGGATGTATGGGGAAATAAACCTTCTTATTTCTTTTTGCTCCAGGGGATTAAAACAAAGGTCGACCCAAATAAAACATTAAGCCCAAACAGATTCATAGGAGGGATTTAAATGAGTGTCCGGGAACTCGATTTAAAGCAGGAACCGCCATGTACGTCGGGATTGGGAAACTATTTATGGAGTGATCCGCCAGATGAAAAGAAATGGGCTGACTGTGTCCATTGCGGAATGTGTCTGGAATCATGCCCGACATATGAACAGACAGGTCAGGAACAGCATTCTCCACGGGGGCGTGTGCACCTAATCAAATCTGTGGCTGAAGGGAAACTTCAAGTAAATGAGCAATTCATGGACCCTGTGTTTCAATGTCTGGATTGCCGCGCCTGTACAACTGCATGCCCGGCTGATGTCGATGTTGGCGGTTTGATTGAGGAAGCACGCGGCCAGATTCGGCAGGCAATGCCATTGACTGGTGTAAAAGGAGCAATCAGCAAGTTTTTTCTTCATGACCTTTTCCCTCACCAGAATCGCTTAAATACGCTAGGCGGCCTTCTGAAATTCTATCAAAAAAGCGGCATGCAAAAAGCGGTCCGGAAAACCAAATTAATCAATATCATGCCGCAGCACCTTGTCGATATGGAATCCATCATGCCTGAGGTGAAAGAGCCTGTAAAAAAGAAATATAAAGACGTAAAAGTAATCAAAGCAAAAGGGGAGACAAAGCAGGAAGTTGCGATGCTGACCGGCTGTGTTATGGATGTTATGTTCAGTGATATTAACGAATCGACGATAAATGTACTGACCCGAAATGGAAATGATGTTGTCATTCCCCAAAGCCAAACATGCTGCGGTGCCCTGCATGTTCACGCGGGAGACCGTGATATGGGCAGGAAGCTGGCGAAGCAGAATATGGAAGCATTCAAAGACTTTGATAAAGTGATTGTTAATGCAGCCGGATGCGGGTGCATGATGAAGGAATACGCAGAATTATTTAAGGAAGACCCGGAACTGCATGCAAAAGCGGAAGAGTTCTCTAAAAAGGTTGAGGATATTTCAAAATTTCTTCATGATACAGGCTATGAAAAGCCAAAGGCTGAAATGAACACTAGAATAACTTACCATGATGCCTGCCATTTAGCGCATGGTCAGGGAATCCGCCAGCAGCCGCGCGATATTCTCCTTGATATTCCTGGTGTAGACATGGTCCACATGCCAAATTCAGACCGTTGCTGCGGGAGTGCAGGGATATACAATATTACCAATCCGGAAATGGCCAATGCGGTACTTGAAAGCAAAATGGAAAATGTTCCAGATGATGTGGAAATGATCTCAATGGGAAATCCCGGCTGCATGCTGCAAATGGCAATGGGAGTTCAAAAATACGGCAGGAATCAGAAAATTGTCCATACTGTCCAGCTTCTTGACTGGGCTTACCAAAAGGAAGACCGTGTGAAGGAGGGAAAAGAGTGAGAACGAAAGATCGGATTAAATCACAGGACAAACATATCTTAAATTTGGCTGAAATTGTGGGCGGTTCCCGTTCCATTCTTTACCAGAAGGAAGATCTTGTTGCTTATGACTGTGACGGCTTTACGATCCATAAGCACTTGCCCAAGGCCGTCGTTTTTCCAAAGAATACACAAGAAGTGGCGGAAATTGTCAAGTACTGCTCGGAAAACAATCTCCCCTTTCTCGCCAGGGGGGCAGGTACTGGGCTGAGCGGCGGAGCCATACCTCTTAATGGAGAAATAATAATCAGTATGGTAAGGATGAAAAAACTTATTAGCGTTGATCTTGAAAATCGCCGCGCCGTAGTGGAGCCTGGATTTGTAAATCTGAAACTCACGAACTCAATATCCGATAAAGGCTATTATTACGCACCAGATCCATCCAGCCAATACTGCTGTACAATTGGCGGCAATGTTGCAGAAAATGCCGGAGGTGCCCATTGTCTGAAATACGGAGTTACTACAAACCATATTCTTGGACTTGAAGTGGTCATGCCTAATGGCGAGATAGTGGAAATTGGCAAAGACGGTATTCCCGATGCTCCCGGATATGATTTGCTGGGTCTGATCACAGGTTCTGAAGGGACCCTTGGAATTGTGACAAAAATAACTGTAAGGGTACTAAAAAACCCTGAAGGAAAGCAGACTGTCCTTGCCTACTTTGATCGGGTTGAAGATGGAAGCCAGGCAGTATCAGATATAATATCTGCGGGTATTGTGCCAGCAGCCCTTGAAATGATGGATAAGACTGCTATTGAAGGGGTGGAAGCTGCTGCTTTTCCGGTAGGCCATCCAAAAGATATAGAAGCAGTTCTTTTAATAGAAGTGGATGGAATTGCAGCGGGAATTGAGGAACAGATCGACCAAATCCTTGAGGTTTGCAGAAAGAGGAATGTCCGTGAAGTCCGTGCGGCCGGAAGTGAAGAGGAAAGAGCAAGATGGTGGGCGAACCGTAAGACAGGCTTTGGTGCCATGGGAGCCATTTCTCCTGATTATCTGGTTCAGGATGGGGTCATCCCTCGAAGCAAGCTGCCTGAAGTTTTGAGCAGGATCAACCAGATTAGCAGTGAATCGGGGTTGAGAATTGCTAATATTTTCCATGCGGGAGATGGAAACCTGCATCCTCTTGTCCTTTTTGACGCAAGGATACCAGGAGAATCAGAGAAAGCTCTTGAAGCTGGGAGCCAGTGCCTAAAAGTCTGCGCCGATGTTGGAGGTACCATAACTGGAGAACATGGTGTCGGCATAGAAAAGAGGGAAGAAATGCGATTTGTTTTCACAGAAGAAGAAATAGCTGCCCAGACAGAAATCCGGGAAGTCTTTAATCCTCATAATCTGCTGAATGCCGGAAAGCTGTTCCCATCGCCAGGCAGATGTGCTGAAATCAAAAAAGAGATGAAGGCCCAGGCAATTTCATAAGAAATGCCCAGCCTTAAATTAGAAGAAGGCTGGGCATTTACCGAATGTTGGAAAATTTTATCAAATCGCAGAATAAAGTTGTGTGAAAATTATTGAAAATTCACTTGGAAACATGCTATTATTTTTTTAAGAGAAAGTTAGAAACGCCGTTTTGTAATAAGAAACAATCGCATTAAACTTAAAATGGTAAAGCAGCAACCAAAGGAGGAAATGAATAATGGGGAACTATGTGAAAACAGGAAGCCTGCAAGTTGCAAGGGAGCTGTATGAATTTATTAATTCTGAGGCACTGCCGGGAAGCGGAGTGGATCAGGAACCATTTTGGTCAGGCTTGGAAGCGCTTATAAACGATCTGACGCCTAAAAATAAAGCATTGCTGGCGAAGCGGGATGAAATTCAGCATAAGCTGAACAATTGGCACAGAGAAAATCAAGATTTTGATTTTAATAGCTATAAGTCATTTTTAGAAGAGATCGGCTATCTTGAGCCAAGGGCCGAAGATTTTAACATTACTACAGAAAACGTGGATGATGAAGTAGCTGTGAAGGCTGGACCACAATTGGTCGTTCCAGTTAATAACGGGCGTTATGCGATCAATGCAGCGAATGCCCGTTGGGGAAGCTTATACGATGCACTTTACGGCACAGATGCAATCAGTGAAGAAAACGGGGCAAATAGAGATGGCGGGTATAATCCTGTAAGGGGAGAAAAGGTTATTGCGTTTGCCAGGGAATTCCTTGATCAAACCGCTCCTCTGTCAAGCGGTTCCCATAAAGATGCTGTTCAATATAAAGTGGAAGAAGATAAGCTGGCTGTTGTACTTAATAATGGCGAAATTGCAAATCTAAAAGAAGAAGCAAAGTTTGCCGGATACCAGGGAGAGAAGGATCAGCCTTCTGCGGTACTTCTAAAGAATAATGGCCTTTATTTTGAAATTCAAATTGACAGAGTCCACACGATTGGAAAAACGGATGATGCCGGAGTAAAGGATGTTTTGCTTGAAGCTGCAATTACTACAATTATGGATTGTGAAGATTCAGTAACAGCAGTTGATGCTGAAGATAAGGTCCTTGTGTACCGTAACTGGCTCGGATTAATGAAGGGTGACCTTTCCGCCAACTTTACGAAGGGCGCTAAATCAATGACACGTACATTAAACCCTGACCGTTCGTATGTTTCTCCAAATGGAAAGGAGTTCTCATTATCAGGACGCTCATTGATGTTTGTCAGGAATGTCGGACATTTAATGTCCATTAATGCGATTTTGGATGCAGACGGAAATGAAGTGCAGGAAGGTATCCTGGATACGGTAATTACCAGCCTGATTGGCAAGCATACATTACTTGGAAATGGCCCATATCAAAACTCATCAGAAGGTTCTATTTATATCGTTAAGCCAAAGATGCACGGTTCCAAGGAGGTTGCTTTTGCAAACGAGTTGTTTGACCGGACAGAAGATCTGCTCGGACTTGAGCGGAATACACTAAAAATTGGTGTAATGGATGAAGAGCGCCGTACATCTTTGAACCTGGCAGCCTGCATCCGTGAAGTAAAGGAGCGCATCGTCTTCATAAACACCGGATTCCTTGACCGGACTGGGGATGAGATGCATACTTCCATGGAAGCTGGCCCAATGATCCGCAAGAATGACATGAAGGCAACAGCCTGGCTAAAAGGCTATGAAAAATCCAATGTCAATACAGGCCTTGAAACAGGATTCCAGGGCCGTGCGCAAATTGGAAAAGGTATGTGGGCTATGCCTGATCTGATGGCTGCCATGATGGAGCAGAAGATCGGCCATCTGAACGCAGGAGCAAATACTGCCTGGGTACCGTCTCCAACTGCTGCCACTCTTCATGCTTTACACTATCATCAGGTGGAAGTTCAAAAGGTGCAAAACCAGCTGCTGGGAGAAATTTCGGACCTTCGTGATGAAATCCTGCAGATTCCGGTTGCTGAAAATCCGCAATGGAATCCGGAGGAAGTCCAAGAAGAACTGGATAACAACGCACAGGGTATCCTGGGATATGTTGTCCGCTGGGTTGAGCAGGGCATCGGCTGTTCTAAAGTTCCAGATATCAATAATATTGGATTAATGGAGGACCGTGCGACATTAAGGATATCAAGCCAGCATGTTGCGAATTGGCTCCACCATGGAATCTGCACGAAGGAGCAAGTGCTTGAGACACTGAAGAAAATGGCAAAGGTTGTAGATGAACAAAATAGTGGAGATCCCGCTTACCGCCCAATGGCTGCTGACTTCGATCAATCGGTTGCATTCCAGGCAGCATGTGACCTTGTTTTTGAGGGCTATGAACAGCCAAATGGCTATACAGAACCGATTTTGCACCGCCGCCGTCTTGAAGCGAAGTCCAAGTATGCTGTTAAGCAGTAGTAGTTTTAGAACAGGGCATGGATATGCCCTGTTTTTCTAAAGATCTGCAGACTTAAAGAAATCGAGGGGAGAAGGAAAAGATGAAATTTACTAGGTTTGAAGTTAATGGAGCAGTATATACAGGAGTCTCAGAGGGTGGCCAATTAAAAGAAATCAAAGGTGATATTTTCGGAGATTGGGAATATACTGGCCAGAGTTTTTCTCAGGATGCTGCTAAACAGCTTGCACCCCTGGTTCCAAATCAGATTATTGGAATTGGAGCTAACTATGTGTCAGTGAAATCAGATTTGCCTGAGACACTCCCGGAAATTCCTGTATTCTTCTATAAGCCTGTATCTTCTGTTATAGGGCCAGATGAGGATATTATCATTCCTGAAGGCATTGAAGAGGTGAAATTTGAATCCGAACTGGCAGTGGTCATTGGCAGAGAAGCTAAAAATGTAGCAGAGTCAGATGTGCTTGATTATGTTTTTGGCTATACAGTGGGGAATGATGTTACTGCACCTCAATTCTTCCATAATGATGGGCATTGGACTATTGGTAAATCCTTTGACACATTTACTCCGCTTGGTCCCGTAATTGAAACAGAACTGGATCCGTTTCAGGTTAAAGTGGAAGCAAAATTAAACGGCTCAGAGAAACAGAACAGCAGCACAGAGTTAATGATTATCCCGATCCGAAAAATGATTTCCTACCTGACTAATGTCATGACTCTGATGCCAGGAGACATAATCCTTACAGGAAGTCCTGTTGGAGCTGAGATGGTTAAGTCAGGCGATATTATCGAATGTGAGATCAAAGAGATTGGGACTCTGCGGAATACTTTTGCAGTGGCACGTGAAAGCGCAAAAACGGTATAATCTATCTGTAATCGATTAAGGTTTTTGCACCAGAGGTGAGTGTTGTGGAAAGAGAAAACATGGTCAAGTCCGTCAGCAGGGCACTGGATATTATTACATTGATCAGCCTGAAAAAAAGCGGTCTTGGCGTAACGGAAATTGCCAATCAGATTGATATCAATAAAAGCTCTGTTTATCGTATTCTTTCTACTCTTGTTCAGTACGGATTTATAGAACAGGATAGCGAGACCGGCAAGTACAAATTAGGGTATAAATTCCTGGAGATCAGTTCAAAACTGCTTGAATCAATCGATCTGCGTGCAGAGGCAAGACCTTTTTTGCAGGAGCTGGAAAATGAAACTAATGAAGTCATTCATTTGGTCGTTTACGATCAGGGAGAGGTTGTGTACATCGAGAAGCTTGAGGGCAATGAGACTCTAAGGATGCATTCTAAAGTCGGAAAACGTGCTCCAATGCATTGCACATCTGTCGGTAAAGCTATTCTGGCTCATCTGCCTTCAAGTGTTGTTATTGATATCCTTGAAAGAAAAGGGATGCCGGTCCATACAGATAAAACCATTACGGATAAGGATGAATTTATGAAAGAACTGGGGCAGGTCAGGCAAAATGGCTATGCACTTGATCTTGAAGAAAATGAATACGGGATTACATGTGTTGCCGTTCCTATTTTTGACCACCTCGGCAAGGTCATTGCTGCAGTCAGTATTTCAGGCCCGACAATGAGAATGACAAGTGATCGTCTTGATGCATTAAAATCTATAATGGTAAGAACAGGACAAGGGATTTCCGTCCGGCTGGGACATGTCAGCCGAATAAGTTAGGTTTTAGCCCAATATATCTTGATAAAAAGATATATTGGGCTAATTTTTTTGTATATACATACAAATATTTTTGTGTAAATACATAGATTAAATTTTCCAAATATTATTGAAATTATGAAAAATGTTTGTATAATAAAAATAAGCTTGGTTCATTGTTGTATAACAAAACAATTATAGTTATATAACATGTTTCGTAGTCCGCAACAAAGTGCAATTATTGTTCGCTATTACAAAACAAAAGGGGGAAAAGTAATTAATGAGTACTGGAATGTTAGCTTTATTATCATTATTGCCAATAATCGCAGTCGCAGTATTCCTTGTCGGACTGAGATGGCCGGCAAGTAAGGCTATGCCCATCTCGTACCTTGTAGCAGTTGTACTGGCGCTATTTGTCTGGCAGGTGTCGGGTGCAAAAGTAGCGGCTGCATCCATTAATGGCCTGGTTGTCGCCGGAACACTCCTATACATTATTTTTGGTGCAATTCTGCTTCTGAATACTCTGCAGGAAAGCGGCGGATTAAAGACCATACGCCAGGGATTTACCGATATCTCTCCTGACCGCAGAATTCAAGTGATTATCATTGCCTGGCTGTTTGGATCTTTCATTGAAGGCGCATCAGGGTTTGGGACTCCTGCAGCAGTAGCTGTACCGCTATTGGTTGGGCTGGGCTTCCCGGCGATGGCAGCTGTAATTGCCGGGATGGTCATTCAAAGCACACCAGTTTCATTCGGTGCAGTAGGTACTCCTATGCTCGTTGGTGTTCAGACCGGCTTATCTGGCAATGCGAGCCTTACAGATAATCTGCTTGGCCTGGTAACGCAAATTGCCGGACAAGTAGCTATTCTCCATATGATTGCAGGCACATTAATTCCTTTATTTGTGGTAGCTTTAATGACAAGATTCTTTGGCAAGAACAAATCATTTACAGATGGGATAAAAATTTGGAAGTTTGCACTGTTCGCATCTTTTGCCATGACAATCCCTTATGTAATTGTCGCAAATGTTCTTGGACCTGAATTCCCGTCTATGATTGGCGGATTAGCTGGTTTAGCAATTGTTGTTTTTGCAGCTAAAAAAGGTTTTCTTATGCCTCCTAAGGATCAGGTCTGGGATTTTGAAGAGAAATCCAAGTGGGATCCTGAGTGGACCGGCAAACTTGAAATCAAAGCAGTTGCTCATAAAAGCGGAAGCATGACCATGATGCGTGCCTGGACTCCTTATGTTTTAGTCGGTCTGTTTTTAGTATTGTCGAGATTGAAATCGCTTCCATTTTTAGGGTGGCTTCAGTCGTGGACTGTTAAGTTTGAAAACATTTTTGATTCCGGCATCACCTCAAGTTTCCAGCCGCTGTATTTGCCGGGTACCATTTTTATTCTTGTATCCGTTATCACCTATTTTATTCATGGAATGAATTCCAGTTCATACAAAAAAGCCTGGGCAGATTCAGGAAAGACAACTGTAGCTGCTTCAACAGCTTTAATTTTCACAGTTCCGATGGTACAGGTTTTCATCAATACCGGCGGGGGAGATGCTGGCTATAATCAGATGCCGATCGAACTCGCAAATGGTGCCGCAGCTCTTGCTGGAGAATTCTGGCCATTCTTCGCAACGTTTATAGGAGGTATTGGTGCATTTATCGCAGGAAGTAATACTGTAAGTAATATGATGTTTTCTTTATTCCAATATGATGTTGGTTCGCAGATAGGAGTGGATGCAACCTGGATTGTAGCCCTTCAGGCAGTCGGCGGAGCAGCTGGAAACATGATATGTGTCCATAACGTGGTGGCTGCATCAGCTGTTGTTGGTCTTGTCGGAAAAGAAGGCGCTGTCATTCGTAAGACTCTGTTCCCATTCTTCTATTATGCATTGCTGGCTGGATCAGTCGGCTACTCGATTGTATGGTATTCGCAAAAAGGAATCTTCAATCTTGGTTCCTTCGTTGCGGTTGGCATCGCAGTCGCAGCTGTATATATCATCGCAACAAACAATAGACGTTCCAACATGATTTTGCCTCCGCCTCCGGTGAATGTGAAATCTGCTAAATAAGAATACTTATAACTGGTTTAGCCCTTTGGCTGAACCAGTTTTTTCTTTTTATAAATATTTTTATATTTCCTCTTCTCTTTTCCAATTACTTGTAATATAATCTTACTGTATTAACTGTACTATGAATGATAGTACACTGTATACAGATGGGAGGGTAAGTATGTTTGAATTGGACGTAAGGAGCCGAAAGCCTATATATGAACAGCTGGTTGAGCGGCTTAAAGAGCTGATCATCACCGAGGTCTTAGCAGCAGATGAACAGCTGCCTTCCGTTCGAACGCTGGCCCATCAGCTGACAATCAACCCCAATACGATTCAAAAAGCATACAGGGAACTTGAATCCCAGGGCTATATTTATTCTATAAAGGGGAAGGGCAGTTTTGTCAGTCCAGCGACTCCCAATCTGAACAGTGAAAAAATAGAAAAAGTGAGAAATGAGCTTTCAAAGCTTTTATCAGAAGCTATATATCTTGGAATCACAAGTGATGAATTATTTAAGATGATTCAGAAATTAGAAGCAGCTATAGGGGGTGGGATAGAAGATGATCAAAATCCGTAATGTACGTAAATCATTCGAGGAGATGGATGCTGTCGAAAATGTCTCCATCGAAGTCAATAAAGGGTCCATATACGGCTTGCTTGGGTCAAATGGAGCAGGGAAAACAACGCTCTTGAAGCTTTTGGCAGGCATCTATGCGGAGGATGAGGGGTCTGTTGCTATTGACGGCCAGCCGGTCTTCGAAAATCCGGTAATTAAAGAAAAGATCTTTTTTATTCAGGATCATCCCTATTTTCTTCCTCAATATACAGTTAAGCAAATGGCTCAATTTTATCAAAATATTTACAGCAGATGGGATGACGGCCGCTTTGTGGAACTTGCTGCAATTTTTGAAATGGACATACATAAAAAGATTCATAGATTTTCAAAAGGCATTCAAAGGCAGGCTGCTTTTATCCTTGCTTTGTCTGCCAGGCCGGAAGTTTTAATTTTGGATGAGCCTATGGATGGCCTGGACCCGGTTATGAGAAAAAAAGTGAAAAGCCTGCTTATAGACGAGGTTGCCGAAAGAGAAATGACCATTCTTATTTCCTCTCATAACCTGCGTGAAGTGGAAGATTTATGTGATTTTATTGGCATCATGCATAAAGGGCGTATGATCCTGGAAAAAGACCTGGATGACCTTAAAACAGATACACATAAGATTCAAGTGGCTTTTAAAGGATCTGTACCAGCCATTTTCGATCCGCTGAAAATTCTTCATAAAGAAAAAAGAGGCAGTATTATGATCTGCATTGTAAAGGGAGATGCGAAGGAAATATCGTCATATGTAGAACAATTTAAGCCAGTGATTTTTGACATGCTTCCCCTTACATTAGAGGAAATCTTCATTTATGAAATGGGGGACATTGGATATGCAGTCCAAAACATCCTTGGTTAGGAGGGAAATTCTAAAAACGATTTTCAGAAGTGTCGGCTGGGTTTCCATTGTATATTTTCTCGGTCTGTTCTTCGCTATTCCACTTGATATAATAATGAATTCTTCAGAGGAACAGCGGAAATTTCTGGACATTGACAATCTGTTTCAATACAACTTCCAGATCCAGTTTATTTTTAATATATCAGTGCCGGTGATCTTGTCTGTGTTCTTATTCAGATACACACAGGTAAAACAGTATAGCGATTTAATGCACAGCCTCCCAGTCAAGCGGGATTCCATTTTCCATCAGTATGCTTTATCAGGAATCATGCTATTAATTACGCCTGTTTTACTCATTGCTTTAATAGTCCTGATCCTTTACCAGCCCATGAATTTGCAGGAGTTCTATTCAATTGGGGAGATATTCAATTGGGTGGGCATCACTCTTTTATTTAATATTGTGATTTACCTGGCAGGAGTTTCTGTAGGAATGCTGACGGGATTATCCGCCGTTCAGGGTGCCTTAACGTATATTTTCCTCTTGCTCCCTGTAGGCATGATCATTTTAGTCTCTATTAATTTGCCATTCTATTTATTTGGCTATCCAGACCAATATTATATGGCAAGCAAATTTGAGAAGTTTTCTCCCTTAATTGCATTATCTCAGATGAACATGCGCACTCCCTCAAGCGCAGAGGCTGCTATTTATCTCTTGCTTATTTTGTCTCTGTATTGTCTTGGTTTGCAGATCTATAAAAGGAGAAGGATGGAGGCTGTCTCCCATGCCCTGGTTTTTCCGATTACAAAACCCATCTTTAAATATGGTGTAACTTTTTGCACGATGCTTTTAGGGGGGGGATATTTCGGTGAGATGCGCGGCGGCATGAGCTGGCTTATAGCTGGCTACGTGTTTGGAGCATTGATTGGATATGCGGCTGCCGAAATGGTTCTGCAAAAATCATGGCGTGTGACCATTAATGTGAAAGGATTGCTGGCATACACAGCTTTAATGGCGGCTTTATTCGTCTTATTCCAATTTGATTTTACTCAATATGAAAAAAGTGTACCACGGGGCAATGAAATTGAGCGGGTTCATTTTAGCGAGAGTTTTTACCTTTATAGTGATATCGATCATGAGGAACCCTTATATTTGAAAGAATACGAGAATATAGATTTGGTCAGAAGATTTCATGAGACGATTATAAAGGACGAAAACAGGCTTGCGCAGATTCCGGGCCGCGATTCAGTTTTTATCGTGTATGAACTGAAGAATGGCGAAAAGCTAATCCGTGATTACAGGATTAATAAAAAGGAATACCAGCCATTTCTTAAGCTGATTTATGAATCCGATGAATACAAAAAGGCTACCAATGAAATCTATCAGGTTTCAGCCGATGACACTACAAAGATAACGATTACTCCAACTGGACCTGTTAATAAACGGGCGGTCATTACAGACGATAAAGATCTAAAAGAGGCTATTGAGATATTGACGGAAGAAGTTGATTCTGCTTCCTTTGAAGAGCTCCAGGGAAGTGACGAGCCATATGCGCACATTGAGATTTTTTATAATGACAGCAATAAAGCATATATGCCTTGGTATCCTTCTTATGCAAGGTTTGAGGAATGGCTGGAAGAAAAGTCACTATTGAATGAAGCAAGAGTGAACAGCAATGATATCTCTTATGCTTTGGCTGCAAAAGCGAAGGATATCGATATCAATTTTGCAGCCGGGTACTCGTATGAAGAAGTTTTTGAAGAAATGAGAAATAGCAAATCTGCCGTCAAATTAACGGATAAGGAACAATTAGAAAGCAGCTTGAAAAATTCAGAAGGATTCATTGATGGAGACTATATTATTGCGTTCTATTTTGATGAGCAAAGGACAATTGATATTAAAAGCTTCACAGAAAAAACAGTTCCAGCCTTTATAAAAGAACGGCTCCAATAAAAGGTTAGAAACCTATAGGAGAGGGGGATTAAAGTGATTAAACCTTCAGTGGATATGAGAGAGATCTGCAGGCTATACAATAAACGGCTCTATCATATTGCTTATAATATAACAAGGGATCATTATCTTGCACAGGATGTTGTGCAGGAATCGCTGCTCAAAGCATATAAAAAAATGGACAGCATTGATGATCAGGAAAAGCTGGGGGCCTGGTTATCCTCGATTGCAACCAGAACTGCGATTGATTTTGTCCGAAAAGAAAGAAGGACAAATGAGAGAATACAGGATTCCGTTGATTTTGAAAACTGCATGGGAAATAAATATATTGATGCCGGGCTTGAAGCAGAAGTCAATTTGCTTGAGGAGCAGATATATGCTTATGTAGATTCCCTCTCCTATGAACAGAAAAGGGTTTTCCTGCTTAAAACAAAGCACGGGCTGAAAGAGAAAGAAATAGCGGACATTCTCCATCTCAACCCAAACACTGTCAAAACAAAATTGTATCGGGTTAGGCAGCACCTTAGAGAAATTCTTGGCGATCGGTATTTGGCATAGAAAAACAGCTTCTGAAATGGAGCTGTTTTTTTGTGCAATTACAGGGAATTGATAAATAATCAGCAGGAATTCGGCCACTCAGCAGGAAAATCTGCATTCCTAATGGAAATGTCTTCATAGAAAAACCTGATTAATAAAAGGAGGTTCACTATGGAAGTGAAAGATTGCAGGGCCATTATCACTGGCGGTGCCTCAGGGCTTGGCGAGGCGACTGTGAGAAAAATAGCCGGCTGCGGCGGAAAAGTTCTTATTGCAGATTTGGCGGAGGATCGGGCAAGCCATCTTATCAAGGAACTGGGGGGAAATGTTCTTTTTTTGAAAACGGATGTAACAAAAGAAGAAGACGTAAAAAGAGCAGTGGCATTTGCATCTGAACAATTTGGCAGCTTTAATACTGCCGTTAACTGTGCCGGCATAGGAATTGCCGCCAAGCTGATTGGCCGAAAGGGAGTCCATACACTGGAGATATTCCAAAAGGTCATTACGATTAATCTGATCGGGACTTTTAACGTCATTCGGCTGGCTGCTGAACAAATGGCAAAGAATGAGCCGAATGAACAAGGTGAAAGGGGCGTCATTATTAACACGGCCTCCGTAGCAGCCTTTGAAGGACAAATTGGCCAGGCTGCATATAGTGCATCAAAGGGCGGTGTGGTTGGCATGACCTTGCCAATTGCCAGAGAGCTGGCGGGTTATGGAATTCGTGTTATGACAATTGCCCCCGGTTTGTTTAATACACCTATGTTTGATTCGCTGCCTGAAGAGGCAAGGAATTCCTTGGGGCAAATGGTGCCTTTTCCTTCAAGGCTGGGATATCCTGAGGAGTATGCCAGGCTGGCAGAGAGTATTTTAGTGAATCCGATGCTGAATGGAGAAACGATCCGTCTGGATGGCGGCATCCGTATGCAGCCAAAGTAATAAAGAGAGAGCTGTTCTTTATACAAAGGCAGTTTCCGCAAGGTTTGTTGCTTTTTGTATATTAATTAATTAGTTGATTGGAGAGAGCAGCCTGGAGCGTAAATCAACGGACAACAATGATAGGCGAAAAAAATTTATACGAAAAAAGACTTTACGAAAGACAGATATTTTAAAAAAATGAATTTTAAATGTTCTAAAAATATAGATAATTATTGTACAATATAATTGTAAGCCTTTACAAAGGCAGTGAATAATACTTTGTGTTATGTCAAAAAAATTTTAGATTCGGAGGATCATAATATGGCTGCTTCATACATACAGGAAGAGCATGAAATTTTTCGGGAATCTCTGCGTAAGTTTTTAGAGAAGGAAGCATATCCGTATTATGACAAATGGGAAGAGGACAGGATCATTCCCCGGGATTTTTGGCACAAGATGGGGGAGCAAGGTTTTTTATGCCCTGATATTGATGAAAAATATGGCGGAAGCAATGTTGATTGGGGCTTCTCAGTAGTCATTAATGAAGAACTTGAACGGGTTGGTTCAGGCATGGTGGGAATTGGGCTCCACAATGATATTGTTGTTCCTTACATTACTGCTTATGGAACAGATGAGCAAAAGGAAAGGTGGCTGCCAAAGTGTGCAGAAGGTGAAATCATTACTGCTATCGCAATGACTGAACCTGGCGCCGGATCTGATTTAGCCGGCATCAGAACGACAGCAAGGCTTGATGGGGACCATTACATAGTGAATGGTGAAAAGACCTTTATAACCAATGGAATTCATGCCGATTTAATCATCATAGCCTGTAAAACCAATCCCAATGCAGTTCCCAGGCATAAAGGAGTAAGCTTGCTTGCGATCGAGAGGGGAACAAAGGGGTTTTCAAGAGGAAGAAAATTAAACAAGGTTGGCCTTCACTGTCAGGATACGGCAGAGTTAATTTTTGAAGATTGCATGGTTCCGAAAGAAAATCTGATTGGAGAAGAAGGGAAAGGTTTTCTGTATTTGATGGATAAGCTGCAGCAGGAAAGACTTGTCGTTGCAATCGCTGCCCAGGTGGCTGCAGAGGAAATGCTTAATTTAACAATGAATTATGTTAAGAATCGCGAGGCATTCGGAAAACCGGTCAGCCAGTTTCAAAACACTCAATTTAAGATTGCCGAAATGGCAACAGATATTGAGATGGGAAGGTCGTTTCTTGATCAATTGATCACAGAGCATATGGCAGGGAAAGATGTAGTTACAAAGGTCTCCATGGCGAAATGGAAGCTTACTGAAAACGCCCGGAATATTGCCGCAGAATGCATGCAGCTTCACGGCGGCTATGGCTACATGGAAGAATACGAGATTGCGAGGAGATACAGGGATATACCAGTTGCCAGTATATATGCAGGTACAAATGAAATCATGAAAACTATTATTGCGAAGAACATGGGTTTATAAGGAGGAGTAAACATGCGTGAAGCTGTCATTGTCGAAGGTGTAAGAACACCAGTAGGAAGAAAAAACGGCTTTTTAAAAGATATCAGGGCGGATGATCTGGCTGCTGAAGCACTAAAGGCACTTGTCGGACGTGCAGGCATAGATCCGCATTTCATTGATGATGTCATTCTTGGATGTGTCTCGCAAATAGGCGAACAAACAGGGGATATTGCAAGGGTCGCAGCATTGATAGCCGGTTTTCCGATTGAAGTGCCGGGGACCACCATTGACCGTCAATGCGGCTCCAGCCAGCAGGCTGTTCATTTTGCAGCTCAGGCGATTTTGGCGGGAGACATGGATATTGTGATCGCAGGCGGTGTCGAAAGCATGTCCCGTGTCCCTATCGGCTCCAGTTATCAGGGTGCAGGATTCAGTGAAAAACTGACAGACAGACATGAAATCATTCACCAGGGTTTATCAGCTGAACGCATTGCTGAAAAATATGGTTTTACAAGAGAAGAACTTGATCACTATTCATTAGAGAGCCACCAAAAGGCTTTAAAAGCACAGGCGGAAAAGCGTTTTGAGAGAGAGATTGCACCCTTAGATGTGACATTGTCTGATGGGCAGCTTATGACGGTATCGGAGGACTCCGGCCCCAGAAAGGAAACTTCGCTGGAAGCACTAGGAAGCTTACGAACTGTTTTTAAAGAGAATGGAGTCATTCATGCAGGGAATTCAAGTCAAATCAGCGATGGGGCCGCTGCACTATTAATTATGTCACGGGATAAAGCAGAGGAGCTTGGAATGAAGCCAAGGTTCAGGATTCTTGCCCGTACAGCAGTTGGCTCTGATCCTACTTTAATGCTGACTGGACCGATACCGGCAACTGAGAAAGTGTTAAAGAAAGCTGGACTGGCTATTGAGAACATCGACGTGTTTGAAGTGAACGAAGCATTCGCTCCTGTTCCGCTCGCCTGGCTGAAAGAAACAGGAGCCGATCCCGCAAAGCTTAATCCAAACGGCGGAGCCATTGCACTCGGCCATCCTCTGGGGGCAGCGGTGCACGGCTGATGGTTACCATGATGCATGAACTGGAAAGAACAGGGGGGCGCTATGGACTGCAGACCATGTGTGAAGGCCTTGGAATGGCGAATGCAACTATTATTGAACGATTAGACTGAAAAATGGGGAGGAATAAAAATGACTACTACTATTGGGAGAATTTTTGATTTAACTGCCGGAAAGTTTCCGAATAAAGAAGCCCTGTATGATGTCAGGAAAAATCTTCGTCTTACCTATAAGGAATGGAGTCTTGAGATCAATAAATTGGCGAATTCCTTAATGAATGACGGCGTCAGAAAGGGCGACAGGGTTTCAACCTACCTTTTTAATACAGAGGAACTTGCAACAGCATTCTTTGCATGTGCAAAAATCGGTGCCATTTTTAATCCCATCAACTTTAGGCTGATGTCAGAAGAAGTTGCTTATATCCTTCAGGATGCAGATCCAAAAGTAGTGTTATTTGAACAAATGCTGGAATCCGGCATTACCCCAATTGCTAAACGTTTTCCTCATACTGCCTTCTGGTTCATTGATGACAATGCACCCGGATATGCTTCATCCTATCGGGAAAAAGTGGATGCAGCATCGCACGACGAAATCGAAATAGAAATTGACGAAAATGACTTGTACGCGATTATGTACACGAGCGGTACCACTGGTAGGCCAAAAGGAGTTGTACACAGGCATCGGGATATGGCTGAACAAAGTTTAATCGTAATAGGAGCCACAAAGCTTGAAAGCAGTGACAATGGTCTTGTGACTGCTCCAATGTTCCACTGTGCAGAGCTTCACTGTGCCTTTTTGCCGAGGGTGCATGTGGGGGCTAAAAATACCATCCTCCATCACTTTGATGCAAAAGAAGTATTACAGTTAATTTCAGATGAGAAGATTACAAAGTTTTTTGCAGCACCTACCATGTGGAATATGCTGCTGCAGGAAAACTTAAGCGATTATAATCTGGAAAGCCTGAAGCTGGGACTGTATGGAGCAGCTCCAATGGCGCCGGCACTTGTGTATGCATGCCGGGAAAAATTAGGCATCTCCCTTGTACAGGCATATGGAATGACCGAGATGGGGCCTGCCATTACGTTTTTATCTGAAGATGATCAGATCCGGAAAGCAGGGTCTGCAGGACAGCCATGTTTAAACCATGAAATAAGGATTGTAAGACCGAATGAAAATGGTCCATCTGATCCTGATGATATGGTGCCGGCAGGGGAAACAGGTGAAATCATTGTAAAAGGTCCATGCATGATGAATGGTTATTTCAATCGGGATGAGGCAAACAGCCTTGCCATGCATGGAGGCTGGTACCACTCTGGTGACATAGGATATCTGGATGATGAAGGCTATTTGTACGTTAAAGACAGAGTCGATGATATGATCATTAGCGGCGGAGAAAACATTTACCCCCGGGAAGTGGAAGATATTTTATATACGCATATTGGCGTACTGGATGTGGCAGTGATTGGCCAGCCTGATGACCGCTGGGGTGAGACGGTCACAGCATTTGTCGTAAAAAAAGATCCGGCACTATCTGAAAATGAGCTGGATGAACTGTGCAGGAATAGTGATGAACTCGCTAATTATAAGCGGCCAAGAAAATACGTATTCTGTGAAGCGCTGCCAAGGAATGCGAGCGGAAAGATACAGAAGTTTATGCTCCGCAAGCAGCTGGAGGATCTGTTCGCTGACGGAAAAATTTAGCCGGAAGAAAGGGATGCATGATGTTAAAAGGCATAAGAGTAATCGATTTTTCCAATTATCTTCCTGGTCCGTTTGCTTCCCAGAGGCTTGCAGAGCTTGGAGCTGAAGTGATTAAGGTTGAATCTTTGACGGGTGACCCCGCAAGGCAGCTGGATATTAAAATACAGGGTACAGGAGCAGTGTTTGCCGCCAACAACCGAGGTAAAAAAAGCATTACACTCAATCTGAAGAGTGAGGAAGGAAGAAGTGCAGCCCTAAAGCTGATTTCTGAAAGTCATGCCGTGCTGGAAAGCTTTCGGCCAGGAGTCATGAAAAAACTCGGACTTGATTATGAGACTGTAAAAAGACATAAACCTGCTATCGTTTATTGCTCCCTTACAGGCTACGGGGAGAATAAAGATTTTCAATATTTAGGCAGTCATGATTTGAACTATATGGCAGTAAGCGGCGCCCTTTCCCAGCTGAAGGACCGCAGCGGCCGTCCTGTTCACCCGTCCAATACAATAGCGGACTTTATGGGAGGAATGGCTGCGAGCGAAAGGATACTGGCAGCCCTGCTTTCCTGCAAAGGCGGGCATCACTCCATTTCCATTGCTGAAGTGATGGCTTCCATCATGGGAAACCATTTGCTGATTGAAAAAGAAACGGGTTATCCAAATGGACTTCCGGTACTAAGCGGGGAAATCGTCGCCTACTCCATTTATGAGACAAAGGATGCGCGGTTTGCTGCACTTGCTGCATTAGAGCCGAAGTTCTGGATAAACTTCTGCAGGAGTGCCGGCAGAGAGGATTGGATTGATTCCCATTTCTCCCGTGCCTCTGGCAATAATCCTGTATTTTTGGAGATGACCGAATTATTTAAAAGCAGGACATTAAAAGAGTGGACTGAATTCGGGCAAAGAGTTGATTGCTGCCTGACTCCGGTATTGGAGACGGGTGAATTAAAAGACTTTCCACTTTTTAGGAGGATTTATGAACGAGACGGGAATTACCCTTTCGTTAAAATGCATGGAGGAATGGACTCGGCAGTGGATGGCCCTCCAAAACTGGGAGAACATAATGAGGAAGTCTTAAACACTATTGCTGGAATGTCAGCAGAGAAATTAAATTTATGACAGAAAATTAAAGTATGTCCTGAAAGAATGAAGAGTCCCTAATCATGAAGATGATTAGGGACTCTTCATGTTTCATGCCTCAAAAATTGTGACACTTGCGAGATTAAGTCGAGTCACTCTTCCAAATGGATTTTAGCCTTTGAATATTCGAAAGAGAGGGGATGCTGCTGAGATTAAATGGTATAATGAAGGGGAATATATATTAAAATAAACTTTTTTCTATTTTTGGAGTGTGATGGTCACTAGTGCGTTTTATTAAAACAATCCCCAATATAGTCACTTTGGGTAATCTATATTGCGGTTTTCTTTCAATCGGAATGGCAGCCAATGGCGAATTTAAAAATGCAGCAATATTAATTTTAATCGGCATGATGCTTGATAGCATGGACGGCAGGCTGGCAAGAATGCTGAAAGCGGATAGTACGCTTGGAAAAGAACTTGATTCGCTGGCAGATATTGTTACATTTGGTGTTGCCCCTTCATTTTTGGTCTTTTATACATATTTTTTTCAATTTGGAATTCTTGGATTGATTGTTTCAGGTCTTTTTCCTTTATTCGGGGCATATCGGCTTGCCCGATTCAATATCAGTCCCCCAAAGTCCTCATTAAATTATTTTATAGGAGTTCCGATAACAGCAGCAGGAGGGATCATGGCCATACTGACCCTTTTTGGTGACCGTATTCCCAATATCATCACAACTGTTGTGTTTACTGCCCTATGCTTTCTAATGGTAAGCAGAATTCGGATCCCCAGCTTTAAGGAAGTTCCTCTTCCAAAATACGGGACGATTGTTACCATTTTTCTAGGAAGTGTCCTGTACGTTATTTATAAGGGCTCCTATGGACCATTCCCCGATTTAATTTATATTGCGATTCCGCTATACATTGCATATTTGACCTACCGGTTCATTAAAGGTAAAAACAAAAAAGATATCGATTAATTAGAAAAGAGAAAGCGCCTTGCCCACCTTCGGCACCTCGAGGGGGGCTGCTTGCGCAGGAAAGTTATCGAAGTTTAAAGTTATACTTTTTTACAAAAAAAAGGCCGGAATGGCCTTTTTATTTGTAAAATACTTTGTCTATATTATATTTTGCATGAAGGGTATTAATGATATAAGTCTCATAAATTTCGCGCTCCATGCTGTCTTCAACGTAAATGACTGCAATTTTATAGACATTATCACGATGATTTTTTATTGGGGAAACATTATCTTCAAAATGCTTTTTCACGCGCTGCCTTAATTTTCGTGCCTTCCCAGCAAAGAGCAGATCTTCATTCGCATCGAAGAACAGAATCATGCCGCCCTTGTCTCTTGGTATCTTATGATAATCTGTGAAACCATAGACACTGCTAAGGTCACTTTCTCCTGCCTGCCCCGTTTGCCTGCTTCTTGTAATGACGAGATTTGGCTCGGGAATTTCAATTTTTATCAATATCATCACTTCCTATTCTAAGATTAAAGAGTACCATAAATTTCATATGTAATCCACATTAAAAGTATCATGGGATTCTGCCTGGCCCCAGAAACCTAGTGAACTGCAGGTTGCCCTCCTATCTTCGGAACATTTAGAACTCGATCATCTAAAGATCATGCAAAACTTGCCGTGCTACATGTACTGCTGAAAAAATTTTTAAATGCTTGGATTATATAAAGTGTAATTGTTTTTGTCTTTCTTTTGTCATATTCAGCAGCACTTCATTATTAAGCGAGCGTGCCATTATAAGGGTGAGGTCCAAAATCTTCTTGATTCCTTCCTTCTGGCCGTAATCAATAGCTACCCGATCACATTGAACTTCAGTATCTGTACAGATTATATTCTTTCCAGCCGGATAGGTAATATGTCCAATTTCATGCAAAATTATGGCTTCTTTTATTTCTCTGTCTGAACAGAACTTTTCATAATCATAGACGACAATAAACCATTCATAATGCGCATCCAGGGATCGATAAAACATAGTCAGGAGTCTGCAGTCAATATTCCAAAAGCTCAGCCAGCTTTCATCGTTTAGACCAAAGTTTTTTAAAACAGTATGTTTATCTTCTAATATGGCTATTTTTCTTTCTCGGCCGCAATAGGCTAAGGAAAGCTCTTCACACAAACAGATCAAGTCAGATTCTCCTTTTATTTAATTTCGAATTACTAGCATTGTTATGTAAGCGGCACTTTTTTAATCACCAGCCAATAAGAAATTAATGGATCTGTTGCAAACCTGCCATGCTGCAGTAAAATGCCAAAAAAGGGACAGCACATACATTTAAGGAAAATCTGAGAGAGGAAATGATTTAGTCGTGATTTAACTAGTAATCCAAAAGCGGGGCATCAGCAGCCTTCATAATGGGTGAAGCTGGACTAAGACCAAACTAAGCTGGGCACATTGTGTTCAGCTATTCTTCTTTCTATTTACATAAAGAGTGTGCATACTATTTACGACTTAGCTCATAGTGAAAAATACTTACACATAAGGAATTTGTCATATCAATATTCTCAATCACATAGAAATGAAAAATAGCTTAGCACTGAAAAATATTTTAAATATTAAAAGGAGAAAATAAACATGTAAAGAATATTTAAACTATTCATAATTTTATAAAAAATACTTTGCTTATCGAAATAAAGGGGGTTGAAAGATTGGGGATTTTAGAGATAAAAGATGCTACTTTAAGGTTTGGAGGTGTAGTAGCTCTCGATCATGTCTCATATGAAGTGCAGGAAGGAGAGATTTTTTCGCTTATTGGGCCAAATGGGGCAGGGAAGACAAGTATGCTGAATTGCATTAGCGGACTATACAAGCCTTCATCTGGTTCCATCCACTTCAAAGGGGAAGATATTACCCGCTATAAACCTCACAAAAGAGCCAGTATGGGTATTGCCCGGGCATTCCAGAACATCGAACTTTTTCCGCATTTATCTGTTTTGGACAATCTGATGCTTGGCAGGCATGCCAGAATGAAAACCGGGCTTCTTGCAGGAGGATTTTATTGGGGAAAGGCGCAAAGAGAGGAAATTGAACATCGGAAAAAAGTTGAGCAGGTAATCGATTTTCTTGAAATTGAGGATATCCGCAATACTCCCGTGGGAACTCTTTCGTATGGATTGCAGAAAAGGGTCGAAACCGGCAGGGCTCTGGCACTGGAACCTGACATCCTTCTTCTGGATGAGCCGATGGCAGGCATGAATAGTGAAGAAAAAGAGGACATGGCCAGATACATTATCGACATTCATGAAGAAATGAATACAACCATTATATTAATTGAACACGACATGGGAGTTGTTATGGATTTATCCGATCACATTGCAGTTCTTGATTTCGGGAAACTGATTGGCTACGGGACGCCCGAAGAGATTCAGAATAATCCTAGAGTCATAGAAGCTTATCTGGGAGAAGAGAATGCCGTATAACAGATAATTCGGCTAAAAGTTAGTTTTATTTTTTAGGAGGGGGGAGCGATTCTATGAGCATGACATTTACGCAGCTGCTGATTGAAAGGGCTTACGCAAAAGGGTCACAAGTTGCTTTAAGAGAAAAAGAATTTGGAATTTGGAATGAAATCACGTATGAAGCGTTCTTGGAGAAAGTTATGAATTTCAGCTTGGGGTTGGCATCTTTAGGTCTGAAAAGGGAGGATAAGCTAGCCATTATTGGCGATAACAGACCTGAATGGGTAATCAGTGAGCTTGCTGTGCAAAGCTTGGGCGGCATTTCAGTCGGAATCTATCAGGAATCCTTACCTGCTGAACTTAGTTACATCATTGATAATTGTGACGCAACTATAATAGTAGCAGAAGATCAGGAGCAAGTGGATAAGCTTCTGGAGATTAAAGACTCCATTCCTAAAGTCAGAACGATTATTTATTATGATTCACGGGGCATGAGAAGTTACCGGGAGGATTTCCTTTTTGAATTTGAAGAGGTTCTGCAAATGGGACGGGTTTATCACACTGAGCAGCCTGATTTATTTGCGCAGGAAGTTGATAAAGGTTCTGCAGATGACGTGGCTATTTTATCATATACTTCAGGAACGACAGGCAATCCGAAAGGAACGATGCTTACTTACAGGAATCTGATAGACATGGCTAAAAACCTATCAGACATCGATCCGCTGACTGATAAGGATGAATATGTATCATTCCTTCCGCTTGCCTGGATCGGGGAACAGATGATGACCTTTGCTATGGGCTTATACAATGGGATGACGATTAATTTCCCTGAAGAGCCGGCAACCGTATTGGAAGACCTTCGGGAAATTGGGCCACAGGTTATGTTTTCACCTCCAAGAATATATGAAGATATGGTATCTCGCTTTCAGGTCAGAATTCAGGACAGCGGCTGGCTAAAAAGAAAGATATATAATTTGTGCAAGCCGATAGGCGAGAAGGCAGCCAAAGCACATTTTGAAAACAAACCTGTCAGCACTGGAACGAAGGTTCTCTATAGAATTGCTGATTATCTGATGTTCAGTGCGATTCGCGATCATTTCGGACTCCTGAAGATCAAGCGCGCTTATACCGGAGGTGCCCCTTTAGGCCCAGATGTATTTGAGTTCTTCCACAGCATAGGAGTCAATGTGAAAAGCATTTATGGGCAGACAGAAGTTTCAGGCATATCTATTGTGCACAGGGACGGAGACATTAAGCTGGACAGTGTTGGAATTCCTATTCCTGGAACAGAAGTGAAAATTTCTGATGAAGGAGAAATTCTGATCAAAAGCTCAAGCGTCTGCAAAGGGTACTATAAAAACGAGAAAAGTACAATCGAAACCATTCAGGATGGCTGGCTACATACAGGGGATGCAGGGAGGCTGGATGAAGATGGGCATTTGTATATCATTGACCGTATTAAAGATGTCATTCGCCTTGATACAGGTGAGATGTTCTCCCCGCAATTTATCGAAAATAAGCTGAAATTCAGTTCGTTCATACAGGAAGCGGTAGCAATCGGGAAGGATCGCCCATATGTGGTTGCCATGATCAATATTGATATGAAAAATGTAGGGCGCTGGGCAGAGAAAAATCAAATCAGCTATACAACTTATACCGATTTATCATCCAAACCGGAAGTGCTGGAACTGATCGAAAAACAGGTGCAGGAAATCAATCAGACCCTGCCTGAAAAAGCCCGGGTGAAAAAATTCGTTCTTCTTTATAAAGAACTGGATGCAGATGATGAAGAGCTTACAAGAACAAAGAAAGTCCGCAGGCAGTTTGTTGCTAGAAAATATCAGGCCTTAATCGATGGTCTTTATACAGAGGACAAAAAAATACGTGTCAATGGCACGATCAAGTATCGTGATGGCATGGAACAAACCATCCAAACAACGCTTCAAGTCATTTTTTTGGATGAAGGAGAGGGGCAGCTTAATGACTTTTTTCTTGCAGATGCTCGTAACAGGAATAGTTGTAGGAAGTGTTTATGCACTTGTGGCACTGGGTTTTGTGCTTATTTATAAATCCAGTGACGCCATCAACTTTGCACAAGGAGAGTTCCTTTTAATTGGAACGTATGTATGTTTAACGCTTATTACAGCCTACAACATTCCGTTTATTGCAGCCCTTTTAATTGCGCTTATGTTCAGTGCCGTTTTAGGATTTGTCATTGAACGTATTGTTCTGCGTCCGTTTATTGGAGAGCCGGTCATATCGATGATAATGGCGACGATCGGTTTATCGAGTGTTCTTGCTGGGATTGTCCATATTATTTGGGGACATGAAACACGTGTGTTTCCAAAAATCTTCTCAGAACAGCCGATTAATCTTGGTGAGATTGTCATTGCACCTGTCTATTTATGGTCACTTTTAATCGTTGTGGCTATGCTTATCATTTTCACCCTCTTTTTCAAATATTCGAAGCTGGGAATTGCGATGAGGGCAACCGCAGATGATCAGCAGGCGGCTATGTCAATGGGTATCAGCGTTAAGATGATTTTCGCAGTTGCCTGGGCAATTGCTGCAATTGTTTCTGCGGTTGGTGGCATCCTTCTCGGGAACATAAATGGTGTTAATGCATCCCTTTCAGCGATCGGCTTAAAAGTACTTCCGGTTGCCATCTTAGGAGGACTTGACAGTATCCCCGGGGCCATCATCGGGGGACTGATCATCGGCATTCTTGAGAGCTTGACTGGCGGATATCTGGATCCATTGGTTGGTGGCGGTCTGAAAGAGGTTATGCCGTTTGTCATCCTCGTATTTATCCTTATGTTCAAGCCATATGGTTTGTTCGGAAAAAAAGAAATCGAGAGGGTGTAACCGATGAGAAATCCTTTTGTAATGGATTGTGGAGAATTCCATGTAAATTATAAACAAGATATGGCCATCTGGAAAATCTCCAGAGTAAGGATGCGGGTATTCATTCTTCTGGCAATATTTGCAGTCTTTCCGATGTTTGCATCCGATTATATCATTGGACTGGCAACGCTTTGCGGAATTGCCGCGATTGGTGCGATTGGCCTGAACATCCTGACGGGCTTTACGGGCCAGATTTCCATAGGGGTAGGCGCGTTTCTCGGAGTAGGCGGATATACGTCGGCCATTCTGACAGCCAAGCTTGGATTAAGCTTTTGGATTGCCATGCCGACAGCCGGCATTGTGACGGCGATTGTAGGCGGACTATTCGGATTGCCTTCCTTAAGGCTAAAAGGATTATATTTAGCCATTGCGACACTGGCAGCACAGGTAATCATTTTGTTTATTATTTCCCGCTGGGATGCGCTGACAGGCGGAACAGCCGGAATGGTTCTATCAAGGCCTGAACTTGGCAGTTTTGTCTTTTACAGTGAGCGGAGCTATTATTATTTGATGTTTGCAGTGCTGATTATTACGGCCACCTTCACCCTGAACCTCTTCCGGTCGCGGGTCGGCAGGGCATTCATAGCAGTACGTGACCGTGATGTAGCAGCAGAAGTGATGGGAATCGATCTGTTTAAGTATAAGGTATTGGCATTTATTGTGAGTTCCTTCTTCGTTGGCATTGCCGGAGCTTTACTGGGCCACTATACCATGGTTGTAAGTCCAGAGCTATACAGCATTACAGTGTCCATCGAATACTTAGCAATCATACTGGTCGGCGGATTAGGGAGTGTATTCGGGTCGATCTACGGAGCTGTTTTCATTACATTGCTTCCAGTTGTTCTAAGATCAGGTGTAGAAATGATGAGCGGGGTTTTTCCAGACTTATCTGCAGTCTTAATAGGTATGAAAGAGGTAGTATTTGGCCTAGTGATTATCTTATTCCTGATTTATGAACCGCAGGGACTCGCGAAAATATGGAAAAATATTAAAGACTACTTTAAACTATGGCCATTTTCTTATTAATTCCCGGGTAATAATTTCTGAAAATTTTGAAAGTAAAACTTTCAAATTTTTATAAAAAAGAGGTAAAAATGAGGGGGAACATTATGAAGAAGGTTTGGAAAGGTTTATTGGCAGCAACATTAATGGCTGGAATGCTGGCTGGCTGTTCAGGAGGCAGCGAGGAAGCATCGGGTGACAAGAAAGGCACAGTCAAAATCGGCGGTATCTTTGACCTTACGGGCGGTACCGGGGATGTTGGAACACCATATGCAGAGGGTGAAAAAGCATTTTTTGAATCCATTGCAGGAAAGGAGATCAATGGATATAAGCTCGAATTAATCGGTGATGACTATGCTTATAAAATTCCTGAAGCCCAAAAACTTTATCAGAAATTGAAATCAAAAGATAAAGTATCGGCCATTTTAGGATGGGGGACAGGTGACACAGAAGCGCTTCGCCAGCAGGTGGCAGCTGACAAACTTCCATTCATCTCGGCTTCATACTCAGAGAATCTAAAAAATATTGACGAAAGCCCATATAACTTCCTGGCCGCAGCTTCATACTCAGATCAGGCAAGATCCGTACTGAAATGGATAAAAGACAATCACACTGGCGGCACACCTACTGTAGCATTAATATACAACGATACGGCTTTTGGAAAATCCCCAATTGAAGATGCCAAGAATTATGCAAAGGAAAATGGCATTGAAATTGTTGATGAGCAAATAGTTGACCTGAAAACACTTGATGCAACCTCCCAATTACTGAACATGGAAAAGAAAAATCCTGATTATGCGATTATCAACCAAACTTGGGGGGCAACCGCAACGATTCTAAAAGATGCTAAAAAGCTTGGCCTTGATACACAATTCATCGGTTTAAACTGGGCTGCAGGTGAAGGTTTGCTTCCAATTGCGGGTGATGCGGCTGAAGGATTTATCGGGGTTGTCACACATGCATTCCCTTATGAAGATCTTCCTGGAATGGAAGAAATCAAGAAGTTCGTAGAAAGCAAGGGTGAAAAGCTGGAAGACAAGAACCAGAAATTTATCCAGGGATGGGTTTCCGCCAAAATTATGGTTGAAGGCCTAAAACTTGCTGAAGACCCGACTTCAGGTGAAGGAATCCGTGCCGGCCTGGAGAAAATCTCAAATCTGGATCTTGGCGGTCTAGCCGCTCCAGTTACTTTTTCACCTGACAATCATGCTGGCACCAACCAAATTCGATTGGCAGAAGTGAAGAACGGGCAGTTTGAAGTGTTCACTGATTATATCGGCTACTAAAATGATGGGGGGCGAGGTTTTTTACCCGCCTCCTGTTAACTTTTACAGGCTTGGAATATCGCTAAATTGTGAACTATGCAAATAAATTCGAAATTTGGCAAACAAGCGCTTGGCATTCGCAAATAAATCTCAGGTTTTGCAAACAAACCTGGAAAACCAGCAAACAACAAATAATTCAGAACTTGACCTTGGAACGAATAAATAGAGAAAGAGTTAATAAAGCTGGGAGGACAGATGTATGCTGACAATTAACAATGTCGAAGTGATGTACGATAAGGTCATCCTTGTACTAAAGGGGATGTCGATGGTGGTGTCGAAAGGGAAAATAGTTGCTTTGCTCGGCAGCAATGGCGCAGGGAAAACCACCACCCTTAAAGCCATTTCCGGACTGTTGAAGAGTGAGAATGGTGAAGTGACAGACGGATTTATCGAGTTGTATGGGGAGCGCATTGATGTTAGCGATGCTGAAACCATCGTAAAGAAAGGGATTTTTCAGTGCATGGAAGGAAGGCGCGTGTTCAAGCACCTTTCTGTGGAAGATAACCTGATTGCGGGTGCACATACCAGGAAAGACCGGAAGAATATTAAAAGTGATATTCAAAAAGTTTATCATTACTTTCCAAAGCTTGAAATGCTGAAGCACAGGCAGGCCGGATATCTGTCAGGAGGAGAGCAGCAAATGCTGGCCATTGGCAGGGGGATTATGGCAAAGCCAAAGGTGCTGCTTCTCGATGAGCCTTCATTGGGACTGGCCCCGCTATTGGTAAAAGAGATCTTCGGGATCATCAAAAAAATCAATGAAGAAGAGGGTACCACGATATTGGTAGTTGAGCAAAATGCCAATGTTGCCTTATCGATTGCCGATTATGGATACATCATGGAAAACGGCCGGATTGTAATGGATGGAACGGTGGACCGGCTCCTTTCCAATCAGGATGTGCGTGAATTTTACCTTGGTATGGGAGATAAGGGACGGAAAAGCTATAAAGATATTAAATCTTATAAAAGAAGAAAGAGGTGGCTGTAGTGGAAAAGCTGAAGGAAGTGATTCAGCATGCATATGACAGAGCCAAAGGATTTAAAAGTCAGCTTGAAGAGGCACGCATTTCTCCAAGTGACATTCTATCTCTCAAGGATTTACAAAAAATTCCCGTGCTTAAAAAAGATCGATTGCCGGAATTGCAATCAGCAGACCAGCCCTTCGGAAGCCTTGCAGCTGTAAAGCCAAATGAGATGGCACGGATTTTTATGTCACCAGGTCCAATTTATGATCCGCAAACCACTGAGAAGGATTTTTGGCGTTTTTCAGAAGCTCTCAGGACAGCCGGGTTTAACAGTGATGATATTGTACAGAATACATTTTCCTATCATCTTTCACCGGCAGGCTTTATGTTTGACTCGGCACTTCGTGAATTAGGTGCAACTGTAATTCCGGCCGGAACCGGGAATCGGGAGCTGCAGATCCAAATCATGAAGGATGTCCTGGTAACCGGCTATGTGGGAACTCCGAGCTTCTTTAACCTTTTGCTCGATGCCATTGAAGAGAAAGGATGGAAGATTGGTAACGAAATAGCGATTAACAAAGTATTCTTCACTGCTGAAATGCTGACTGAACAAATGCGGAAAAGGTGTGAAGACAATGGGATTTCGGTATATGAAGGCTATGGAACTGCCGATTGCGGGTGCATTGCTTTTGAAGACAAGCAGGGCCCTGGCCTGAGAATAACTGATTCTGCCATTGTACAAATCTGTGAACCACAGACTGGGTGGGAGGTTTCAGATGGAGAAGGTGAAGTGGTTGTCACTCTATTTGATAAAAGCTACCCGCTCATCCGCTTTGGCACAGGCGACCTCTCCCGCTGGGTTAAAGGGTACGAGGGAAAACGGATTGCAGGAGTGCTGGGGCGTGTTAGTGATGGAGTAAAGGTTAAAGGAATGTTTGTACGAGAAAAACAGCTTGCACAGGTTTTGAATGAAGCAGGGTATTCGGTTTTCCAGGCTTTTGTCACAAATGAGAACGGGCAGGATCAGCTTACTATTTTCGTAGAATCTGAGCAAGGGTTGGACTCTGAGCTTTCATCAAAAATTCAGGACGTGATCAGGGTCAAACCAATCCTGGAATTAACAGCGGCAGGCTCAATTAAGAAGGATGATAAGAAGCTGGTGGATAACCGGAACTACGAATTAAAAAAGGTGTAGTAAAAGGAGGCTGATTGAATCGGCCTTCTTTTTTGTGGAGAACTGAATTTGTACTCTGAAAAAAGCCGAAAGAGATCATGATTTTAAAATGGGAAATAATCTTTCGCATTAACGCCAAAAATGTGGTGTGGAGGAGGAAAATGGTAGTTAACCAGCTGGATTAACGCGTAAAAAGGTAAGAGGGAGAAAAACCGCAGCTAATCAGCTGCTATCAACAAAAATAGAGTTGCAATCCCCAAATAATCACAATTGGTGCCGCTTATAAAAAATCAACGACTGCCATCGCTATTCTCACATTCCACTACTAGAAACAATCCTTTATAATAGGAAGTCACGTTTGTAACCTTCATGCCGGAATCCTGTATAGCCAGAAGTGTATCACGGTTTAGATGGCAGCCGTCACAAATTCGTTTCCATAGAGGGGTTAAGGCTTCCTGGGCAAATGCCAGAGCGGGCTGCTCCATTTTTACGTGTTCAAAGAATAGTATTTTTGCCTTTGGCTTACAGACTCGTCTGATCTCCGCGAGTGCTTTGTCAGGGTTTGGTATGGTGCAGAAAACAAGAGTGGCAACTGCTGAATCAAATGTTTTGTCTGCGAATTCAAGATTTTCAGCAGACTGCCGGTGGATATGGATAGGAACACCAGCCGCATTCTTGCGTGGAATAGATTTTTCAATCATTGCCTGACTTGGTTCAATGGCATCGACCAGAGCCGCATTTTTGTATAATGGGAAGTTAATGCCTGTGCCGGCGCCAACTTCAAGTACCCGTCCGTCCGCCATGGAAAGAATTTCACTTCTGATTTTCCGGAATTTTCTTATTTCAAGAGGCAGCATGGCCAAATCATATAGGGATGGGAATAAGCTGCTCAAAATTTTCACTCTTTTCTTAATAGCTGTCTTTTTCTATTTTACCCTTTTCCGAAAATGAAACAAGCTGGTACCTCTCTTAGGGCACCAGCATCAATAAATCAAGGGAGGCTGTCGAACATTTCGTTCAGCTTTTCATATGTGTCCGGATACTTTGCCTCATACTGAAGGTAGGTAGGGACAGGGTAGCGCACACCGCCTTTGTGGGTCTGCTTTAATCCCTCAGCAAATTCATCTGACATTGAAAAAGGAATAGTAAAGGCCATTTCGTGATCATGTGTCTGCCCGAAAACCCTATCGCCATAGCATGGCAGGATCACCTGTGGCTTACCCGTTTTTATGGTCTTAATAACGATATCGGCACAGTCAGCTCTAGCTGTAAATGTGGATGTAATTTCACCGCCCGTATGATAGAGGGCAGCAGCAACCATTCTCATGACTTGGGCTGAATTCCCATAAACAGTGATTACTTCCGGTTCAAATGCTGCTCTCCCCAGAGGAGCCATTAAAATAGTTCCCGCTTCCTCCTTTGAAAACTTAGGAACGGCCGCTTCGGTTAAGGCACCAAGGTCACAGGTTTTTGTATACATGCCATCTGTTAAGCTTCCTTTTGAGTAATAGTCCAGTTCCACTTCAAATCCAAAAGCGATTTTGGCAATTGGGCATGATAAGTCTTCCTTGCCCATGGCAATGGACCAGCCATATCTTCTTGACATGGTCACACCCTGGCAGATGCTGAATGTTTTGCCAAAGTCTCTTGCCGGACGTTTTACCCTGTCAGGCAGTTCCTCCTCTTTTCTTAAAACTCTTATAGCCAGCGGAAAAGTATCGGGTCGCACATATGTAAGAATCGCAGTTTCCAGATCAGAAAGTTTTTGGGCTTGAATCGTTTCCTGCATCATGATCCCTCCTTTAGTTATTAGAATAATTCTGTAAATTATATGGATTAACCTGCATATTTAGGCTTTATTTTAGGAAACATCATAATATTCCAGTTGACATAAAACCAAAAGGTTGTATATGATTTAAGTGAAACCAAAAGGTTGTACTTTATAATTAAAGGAGAGTATGTAAATGGAAACACTTCAGGATATTAAACAGACAGTTATACTTAATGCACCGATTGAAAAAGTTTGGAAGACAGTTTCTACATCTGAAGGGATTGAAGCCTGGTTTATGCCAAATGATTTTAAGGCTGAGCTGGGCTATGAATTTCATATTCAGTCCCCATTTGGTCCGTCCCCGTGTAAGGTCACAGAACTGGATGAACCTAATCGGCTTTCTTTTAAATGGGATACAGATGGCTGGTTTGTATCTTTTCTATTGAAAGATTTGGGCGGCAAAACTGAATTTACGCTTATACATGGCGGCTGGAAACAGGCAGATGAACTAGTTGAGAAAGCTCAAGCCGAGAGTGCGGTTATCCGTGAAAGAATGTCTCAGGGATGGACTGGAATTCTTGCGAAGCTTGGCAAGGTTGTTGAGGAATAATGGGTGCTTCTGCCAGGAAACATGATGTGTTTCAGGCAATCGCCGATCCAACGAGGAGAGAAGTATTGAGGCTGCTGGCCGAAAAAGAACGCCCGATCTCAGAGATAAGCGCTCATTTTCCCATAAGCCGGACTGCCATATCAAAACATCTTCATATCCTTTCTGAAGCTGAGTTAGTAAAAGGGAAAAAGGCAGGCAGAGAAAGAATCTACCATCTCCAGCCTGAGCCGCTGACAGAATTGAAGCAATGGCTGTCCTATTATGAACAATTCTGGAATAATAAGCTGCAAAAACTTAAATATATAGTTGAAGAAGAAAATGAGTGATGTCCTGGAAAAAGAGCTTCTGCAGCTCTTTTTCTTTTGTATAAAAGTAAGGTCTTTATTCTTAAAGATATAATATAATGATATTTGTGTTTACTATTTTGAGAAGGAGTCCTTAGGATGTATCAGACGTTTACTTTACAGGAGAAGATCAGGCAAATTACCATCATGCTGATTCCTATACTAATCACGCAGCTGGGCATGTTTGCAATGGTCTTTTTTAATACGATCATGTCGGGAAGATATAATGCTTCAGACCTTGCTGGCGTAGCGATAGGCTCCTCCATTTGGAATCCTGTTTTTACCGGGCTCAGCGGAATTTTAATGGCTGTTTCTCCAATTGCTGCTCAAGCGTTTGGAGAGAAAAAGAACAAGGAAGTTTCTGCTATCGTGAAAAATGGAATATTTCTTGGCTTTGTTATTGCCTTTGCCGTCATCCTGTTGGGTTCATTTTTGCTTGACCCGATGCTTGGGAGTATGAATCTTACTGATGCTGTGGAAACAACGGCTCGGGGCTATCTTGTGGGACTCAGCTTTGGAATCATTCCTTTATTCATATTTAATGTTTTAAGATCTTTCATATATGCACTCGGCAAAACGAGAGTTGTAATGGTGATTTTGTTTTGTTCGCTTCCAATCAATTTCTTTCTGAATTATGTCCTGATATTTGGCTATTGGGGATTTCCTGAATTGGGAGGAGCAGGAGGAGGGTATGCAACTTCTATCACTTATTGGTTCATCCTTGTCATGACTGCTTTTATAATAAAAACGAAGGAGCCTTTTTCGAGCTATACGATATTCAGCGGGCTTCATGATTTTTCATGGGATAAATGTAAAGAAATCTTAAAGATTGGAGTACCCATGGGATTGTCAATCTTTTTTGAAACAAGTATGTTTGCCGTGGTGACCATCTTAATCAGCAGGTTCAATGTGACAACTATTGCGGCCTATCAGTCCGCCTTAAACATTGTTTCTTTCCTGTATATGATCCCGATCAGCATTTCTATGGCGCAGACAGTGTTAGTCGGATTTGAAGTGGGGGCAGGCAGGTATAAGGATGCAAAAGCCTACAGCTGGCTTGGCATCTATTTAGCCGTATTGATTGCCTTGTTTACTGGGCTGCTGGTTGTTTTCTTCCGCTATGAAGTTGCAGGTTTTTATTCTACTGATAGCGCTGTTATTACCTTAACTGCCCATTTTCTAATTTACGCCCTGTTTTTCCAGATTTCCGATGCCATCCAAGCTACTGCACAAGCTGCATTAAGAGGATATAAAGATGTGAATATTTCTTTTGTAATCACATTGGTTGCCTATTGGCTGATCTGTCTGCCTGCTGGCTACGTCCTTGCACATCATACCAGCCTTGGGGCTACTGGATATTGGCTTGGCCTTACGTTCGGGCTTCTTGCTGCAGGTGTTTGTCTTTCAATGAGGCTCATCTTTATCCAGAAGAAGAGATTTATCAATGAAGAAATAAGGGAAGCAGGCTAAAAAACCGTCTGGCCGATTAATGCGGCATTGAACTGCACCCCATTTGTTAGACACAACTAACAAATGGAGGTGCAGTTTTTTATTAGTAAATTTTTTTGACATCTTCCTGACATATTGCACCGATATAGTAAAGTCGAGGTTAAGAATGCTTGGCCTTGAAAATGATCAGGAGGTATAGTAATGAAAAAAACAATCATTGGTTTTAGCCTTGCCGGTTTATTACTGGCAGGGGGGTATGCAACAACATCTTTTGCCGCAGATACAGATACTTCTGCAGAAAAAGGCGGGTTAAGCTGGAAATTTAAAAGCAAGGGGCCTGGCCATCAAGGCAGGGGGGGTACTAATGACTCTGAATCTATCCTTCAAAGGGCTGAAGAGCTCGATATTAAAACAGAAGGAAAAGATGCTGAAACATTAATTGGGGAAATCAGGGAAGCAGAAATTCTGAAAGAAGCGAAGGAGCTTGGGATTAAAACAGAGGGGAAAGACACTGAAGACCTTAAGGAAGAAGTATTGCTTACTAAGCTGAAAAAGGAAGCAGCAGAATTGGGCATCAAGACAGAAGGAAAAAATGCAGAAGCTCTCCATGAAGAAATCGGTACAGCAAAGCTGAAAGAGAAGGCAAAAGAACTGGGAGTATCGACTGAAGACAAAGATTTGGAGACTCTAAAGAAGGATATACAGACTGCTTCCTTAAAAAAGCAGGCAAAGGAGTTTGGAATTTCTGCTGATGGAAAAGATTTGCAGACCTTATCTGAAGAGATATTTACAGCATCAGTAAAAAAAGAGGCTGAAAAGCTGGGAATCTCCATAGAAGGCAAAGATATCAGGGAAGCTGCACAAGAGGTCTTTTCCGTGAAGGTCAAGAAAGAAGCGAAGGAACTGGGCATATCTATAGATGGGAAATTCATTCAGCAAATCGCCAAAGAGGTTAGGGAGAAAAAAGTGGCAGACCTCGCTAAGGACTTGGGTATTCCCACCAATGACAAATCAACAGCAGACCTAATAGAGGAAATAGAAGAAAAAGACAGTGCTAAATTACAGGACGTTCTTGGAGAAACATTTATGGGGATCAAAGGATTTGGCAAAAAGGAAATGAGAGGCAGTTATGGGCATGGCAAAGATGGCAGCATGAAACAGCGGGTATCTAAAGAAGATCTTACTGATACAAGTACAGATTCAGGCTCTTTGTAATAAGTTTTAAAAATCCCCGTGTACAAATTCGGGGATTTTTCTGTATAGTTAATTTATTGGAGGAAGGTAAAAATGAAAAAAATCCTTGTAGCAGAAGATGAATTAGCTATTTCCAAGGTTTTAAGCGCCTATTTGCAGCGGGAAGGATTTGAAGTTCTAACAGCATATGACGGCACCAATGCCCTTGAGCAATTTTTCAATCACTCACCTCAGCTTGTGATCCTGGATATTATGATGCCTGGCATGGATGGCTGGGGTGTACTCGAAAAAATACGTGAAAAAAGCGCATGTCCTGTCATCATGCTTACAGCGCTGGGGGATATCGATTACAAGTTGAAGGGTTTGAATACAGGTGCAGATGATTATATTTCAAAGCCATTTATTGGGGATGAGGTTGTTGCACGTGTGAATGCCGTTTTACGGCGATCAGCAAATATGTACACGGATGATCAAATAAAGCAATATGGAAGCTTAACGATAAATTTTGATGCGCATACCATTTTCCTGAATGGCAAGGAAGTAAGTTTGACTCCGCGGGATTTATCTTTGCTGCTGTTTTTGGCTGAAAGGCCAAACAGAACTTTCACCAGGGATCAGTTGATTGAACATGTCTGGGGAATGGATTATGACGGAAGCGACCGTGCTGTCGATTTGGCCGTAAAAAGGATACGGCAGGCATTAACGGACTGGCCGGAAACAGAAGGTGAAATAAGGACGCTCAGAGGAATGGGGTACCAATTCCATGTTTATGAAAAGTAACAAAAGAACAACACTGCTCCGCTATTGGACAACCCGCTATCTTTTTACACTTGTCATCGGACTTATCATACTGGCAGCGGGATCTATGTGGTGGATCAGGCAGACAACCCTTGAAAACCGGCTGAATTTGCTGCAGTATGTTGCTGATGAAACAGCGGGGCGTGTCGTACAGCAGGACGGCGGCATTGAATTCGATCCTTTTTTTAACAGAATGCTTGAGGAAAGAGCGAAGCTCCTGGAATTTAAATTTGATCCCCAGGTTTTTATAAGTGATTTAAATGGACAAATTTTATATAAGAAAACTGGACGTATGCAGAGGAATAACCAGGCTGGTCCTAATCTCGGTACTTTGCCTGCAGATTTGCTTGAGAACCAGAAGAATGTCCAAAAACTGGATACACAGGATGGGCAGGCCGTGTATGCGGTCAAGTCGGTAATATCATTCGACAATAACCAGGTTGGATGGGTCGTGGTGGTCCAAAGCGCAGATGATTTGACGAACGTAAATCAGGAATATTCCCTGTTATTTATCATGCTCACAGGATTGGGATTGCTTGGATGGAGCGTCATTTATTTTCTTTCGAGGAAAATTTCGCGGCCTATTCAGGAAGTAGCTCAGGCTGCCTCGAAAGTCAGCGAAGGAGACTATAAAATCGACCTGAAAGCCAGGGCCAATGAGGAAGAGATTCATAATTTAATCATATCGTTTAAAGAAATGACAGAGCGGCTAATGCACCTAGAAAAACTAAGGGCAGAATTGCTGGCTGGGGTCACACACGATTTGAAAACACCTGTCACATCTATAAGCGGCCTAATTCAGGCAGTGCGTGACGATGTTGTAAGCGGTGAAGAAAAAGAGGAATTTCTTGATATTTCCTTAAAAGAAGTAAGCCGTTTGCAGAAAATGATTGAGGATTTACTCGATTTTAATTCATTATCGGCTGGTGCCTTTTCAATCAGGCCTGAAATCTGTGATATGAATAAGCTCTTGAATGATATTGTGAGGCAATGGGCTTTATCACAGAAAGGCCATTTTCACTATAGTGTGAAAGTGCCCGCTGAAACCATTTGCAGATCAACAGACCCGTACCGTCTTCAGCAGGTTATGATTAATTTATTGAATAATGCTTATCATGCCATTGATGAAGATGGCAGCATTACTGTTATTTTAACTGAAAGATTTATTGAGGTTCATGATAACGGATCAGGAATAGCCGCAGAGGAGCAGCCTTATATTTTTGAGCGTTTTTACAGGGGGGAACAGAAGAAGCTGAAAGTTAGAGGGCTTGGCTTGGGGCTTCCTTTCAGCAAACTGCTGGCTAATGCTCTGAACGCAAATTTATTTTTAAAAGAAAGTTCGGCAAAAGGCAGTACATTTACGATTAAGTGGGAAGAAGAAGGGTAGGTATAAGCGGGGAAGACTTGCTTGCCTATCCTTTTTTGGAGGTGAATAAAAACTTTGCATGATGAGATGCGGAAGGTTGAATGGATTTTGGGCTCGCAGGCGGCAAATTTCAGCAGCTATTTTTCATGGCCTTTTTTCATATTTAATAAGAATTTAACGGCAGCATATACATTTTTGACTCCGAAATAATCTGGAGGGTAGAATAATAATGTTCTTTAAATAGATGACTAGACAGTAATGAATGTTTTAAATGAGGGGGCATTCGATGGAGACTAACTCTTCCAAGTATGAAATAAATGTAAATGGATCTTTATTCGATTGGGATTTGGATGATGCAACTTTTAGATTTGAGAATGACGAAGTAGTGGTATTTTGGGTTAACACAGCTTTCAAGACACTGCTGGACTCCATTGAAGAAATCTCTGGTGAAAAGTCGGCCGAGCTTGTGATGGAAACAGCTGGATACCGTACAGGGAAAATTGTCAGCAAATTTTATTTGGAATCGAATAAAGAAAAAGAAGACATTATCAATCATCTGCCCAATATTTATCTAACTGCCGGATGGGGAAAAACAGACATTGTTTCCTTCTGTCTTGAAGAAAAGAAAGCCATTGTACGTGTAAACAGCGGCTGGGAATATAAGATTAATATGGCTCAAAAGAAAAAAACAGAAGGTGCTTTTTTGCCTGGACATTGGGCAGGGGTGTTAAGCGGCCTGTTTGAAACAAATATGTGGTATAAGGTGAGACATAGCCAGGTCCAGGGGGATCCGTATTCCGAATATGAATTTTTTATATCCGAAATTACACCTTCCCAGAATATCAGTTCAATGATAAAGGCGCGGACTCAAAGCGCCCAGAAAGAGCTGGAAAAGGAAATTACTGAGCAGACCAGAGTATTATCTGAAATCATTAAAGAGATTTCTTCTCCTATTATACCTGTGATCGACTCCATTTTGGTCATCCCTTTGGTTGGAAGATATGAAGAGCTGCGGGCAGAGGAATTGCTGAACAGAACATTACTGAATCTTCCCAGATATAAAGCTGAGTATTTAATACTGGACTTAACTGCATTAAAGGGTGTAGATCAATATACTCTGGATTTCCTTAAGAAATTTGTCAGGGCTGCTTCCCTTTTGGGCAGCAGCTGCATATTCGTCGGGATTTCACCGGATCTCAGCCTCCAAATAATCGAGAGCGGTAATAAGCAAACACAAATTCCATGTTTTTCTATTCTGCAGCAGGGTATCAACTACGCATTAGATCAATTGGGAATGGAGATTTCTCCTAAAAAATAAAGAGTAAAAACCAGCATTTAGGGCCAATGCTGGTTTTTTACTTCTTATTAATGTTACTGGCCTTTGACGATATTTCCTTCCGCAGGTATAGGATGAGCTTTTAACATTCTGGCAAAATGGATTAAATTGTAGGCCATTATTTTGGCATGCTGTCTTGTAAAGTCATTTTCATAGCCCTTAGCTTCAATGAAGGATGGGCCGGGACCAGCCTCTCCAACCCAATAGGTGTCAACGTTTGGCGGTATGGTGAATCCCATATGGGAGAGTGAATATAGCACAGAACGGGAAACTTGTTTGGCCCCATCTTCATTGCCAGTCACCACAACGCCGCCAACCTTGTTGTAATAAATATACTGGCCTTTTTCATTGGTCAGACTGCTTCCCCCATATAATCTTTCGATAACTTGAGTGGTGATGCTGCTCTGCTCGCCAAGCCATATGGGAGAACCAAGGATAAGGATATCTGCCTCTTCCACCTTCTTAAAAATATCCGGCCATTCATCCTCCTGATCCACAGCTTCAGAAGTAATGCCGTAACCAATCTTAAAGTCTGCAGCTGTAATAACCTCTGTTTCCACTTCCGTTTCATCAAAAAATTTAATAACCTCATCTATAAGTGCACCGGTATTGGAGGGTTCACTGCTCTTTTTTAGCGTACAGTTTAACACCAAAGCATTAATTGGCATGTTTAATCAACTCCCTTTCTATTATCCAATACTCTTAATTCCCTTTACTTTCATTCAAAAACAATAAAATAAAGGAAATGTGATGATTTTAACGAATTACATAATTTGGCATGAGATTGGAGGGGCTGAAATGATCTATGAAATGACGGTTCAATTCCGGGTTCTGGATATGAAAAAGGGTCTGTGGTGGTATGAAACTCTGTTTAATAAAAAGCCTGATTGCATTCCGCATGAAGGATTTGCAGAGTGGGAACTCATTACAGGGTGCTGGCTTCAGATAGCTGAGGGTACCCCCAGTATAGGAAGCGGTCCAATTAGGCTGGGCGTGCCGGATCTTGAACAGGAACGTGAAAGACTAATTACAGAATTAAAAATAACACCATTTGATATCCATACAAGGAAAGAAGTCCCTGTTAAGTGGGCTACATTTTCGGATCCATGGGGAAATAGAATTGGATATTTTGAATATATCGATAAGCATGAAAAGGAAAATCAAATAATAAAAGCAATTAAAAATACACTGGGGAGATGACTGCTATGGATCATCATTTTATAGAGAGAGAGGAAGGCTTTACCCTTCATTATCTGGAATGGATACCTGCATTCTAGAATGACAGCCTTCCAGTAATATGCATTCATGGGAACCTTTCAAATGGAAGAATGTTCAGGTGGATAGGAGAAAAACTTTCTCAAGGAAGAGGGGAATACAAAGACGTGATTTAAGAGGACATTCCGTTTTTGATCCAAAAAAACAAACAGAAAGTATTTTCGAAGATTATTTTGCCAGCTTGACATAAAAAGGAGGACGTAATGAAGATTCGAAGTATTGGCCATTCAGAGCCCCCTCCTATGAATCTGCTATTATTGGCAGATCCTTCAATTGAATTTATTGAGGATTATCTAAATCGAGGGAAAACATATATTGCAGAACTTAACGGAGCAGCAGTCGGCGTTTATATCCTTCTTGCTACAAGGCCAGGAACCTGTGAGATTGTTAATATTGCCGTTAGTGAAAAATACCAGGGAGAGGGCATCGGCAGAAAGCTTCTTCAGCATGCAATTGAGCATGCTTTTCAAGGTGGAAATAAGACCCTTGAAATTGGTACGGGGAATTCCAGTATTGTACAGCTGGCTCTTTACCAAAAATGCGGTTTTAGAATCACTGGGGTCGATAGAGATTTTTTTGTGCGGCATTACAAAGAAGATATCCATGAAAATGGAATTCATTGCCGGGACATGATCAGACTGTCTATGGATTTACAAAGACAGTCCCCAAATGACTAGGAACGATGGTGAAAAGGGCAGACTAAAAGCTGATTTCATGAATGTTATGCTGTAATGTGTTACGTTAAAATTAGAACAGTCAGAAAAGGAGTGTTTGGGTTTGCGTGAAAAGGAAACTTTAAAGGAAGACATTCTGAATGCCTATCAATTCAGGCATGCGACAAAGGAGTTTGACCCAAATAAAGAAATCCCCGTAGAAGATTTTCAATTTATATTGGAGACAGGCCGTCTGTCACCAAGTTCATTTGGTTTTGAACCGTGGCGTTTTGTGGTTGTTCAGAACCAGGAGCTCCGTGAGAAAATTAAGAATGCCTCCTGGGGAGCATTCGGTAAACTGCCTGAAGCAAGCCACTTTGTTTTAGTTCTGGCAAGAACGAAAAAAGATACTAAATATGATTCCCAGTATTTGCAGGATCACTTTAGAAATACCCTGGGTATGCCGGAAGAAATGATGGAAAAATATTTACAGCGGATTGAGGAATTCCAGAAGTCTGATTTTGATCTTCTGGAAGGAGACCGCCCTCTTTTTGATTGGGCCTGCAAGCAAAGCTACATCGCACTTGGGAATATGATGACCGCTGCTGCGCAAATTGGCATAGATTCCTGCCCTATTGAAGGCTTTGACATTGAAAAAATGAATAAGCTGCTTGGCGAGGAAGGTTTGCTTGAAGAAGGAAGCTTCGGTCTGTCAGTAATGTGTGCATTTGGGTACAGGGTGAAAGACCCAAGGCCGAAAACACGCAGACCATTCGATGATATTGTAAAGTGGATTGATTAGGAAAAGAGCTTTGACTCTTTTCCTTTTTTATTGTTTAAAAAAGGAAATTGAAATTCCAGCTAGAAAACTAATAAGTAATCAAACGCTCCTAATTAAGAAAGGAAATTATTTATGAAGATAACAAAAGAAAGATTTGAGAATACAGGCAGATGGATAAAAAGGAATGCAAGGCCTCTTGAATCTGCTTTATGGTCATACCATTTTGAGGATCGTAATGATGAAGGGGTAATAAAATGTATTGAAGCTTTTCAGAATGAAGATGGAGGATTCGGCCATGGCATTGAACCTGATTTCTGGTCACCTTACTCGTCACCGATGGCTTCCTGGACGGCCGGACAAATTTTGATGGAAATTGGAGCAAAACCCGGGTTAAATGTTGTACAAAAACTAGTGAATTATTTGGAACACAGCTATATGCATGAGAAGAAAATTTGGCCATCAGTGATGCCTTCAAACAACGACTACCCCCATGCTCCTTGGTGGCATTGGACCGAGGGTGTTCAGGAAACTTGGTCTTATAATCCAAGTGCAGAGCTTGCCGGGTTCTTATTGCATTGGTCACTGCCTGGAAGCAGTGCTGCTGAAATAGGATGGGAAACCGTAAAGAATGCAGTTGCATATTTAATGGAAGCTGATGAGATGGATAGACATGAACTCAATAACTTTCAGCAGTTGATAAAGTTAATGTCTAAGCAGGAACCTGAATTTGATTCCCGAATTAATTACTCTCTCAAGCATACGACTGAAAAAGTGAATACTCTTGCATACAAAGCTGCCGGGAAGAACAAAGGAGATTGGGGATTAGGCTATACAGCCACTCCATTGGATTTTGCTGAGCATCCTGAAGATTCTCTTTCTATGAAATTTGGAAACTTAATTGATGATAATCTTGATTCCTATATTGAGCAGATCTCAAATGAAGGAACATGGGATATTTCCTGGAGCTGGGGACAATTTGATAATGAATTCCAAATCGCACGCAATTATTGGAAAGGAATACTTGCAGTTAAGCGATATAAAATATTGCATTCTTTTGGAAGGCTTGACGTTTAATAAATGAGGTGCAAATTATGAATCTAGTGATGAAAAGTGACTTAGCTGACAGGCTGGATCAGGCAGAGACCAGTGTGCTGCACTCCAGGTTGACAGCTATTCAAAATCGGGATGGAAACCCAATGGGTGTGGAGATTAAAAGAATTGGCCAGACAACCGTTTTTTTTGCCAGGAATATTCCGGGTCCAACCTTCAATCTCGTAAAGGGGTTTAAGGAAGCCGATGCCGAAGTTCTGGATCAAATAGTTGATTTCTACCAGGGAAAAGGGATTCCCATTCGATTGGAGATCACACCGTCAAACGGATCATCAGATTTACTGAAGATGCTTCATCAAAAAGGATTTTATCAATGTGCTTTCCATACCACTTTGTTTGCGGAGCCTTCAGATCTTAAGGACCTTCCCATTCATGCTGGTATTGATATACGCAGGATGCAAAGAACTGATTTTGATCTTTTCGGCGAGGTTTATACAAAGGGATTTGGCATGCCTGGATTCCTCAGCCAGGGGATAGCTGAAAATAATGAGGTGCTTTATGGCAATAAGAACTGGGTCTTTTACCTCGCTTTTGCAGATAACCAACCAGCTGGAATAGGTGTCATTTTTATGGAGGAAGGGATAGCAAATCTTGCGGCTGCAGCTGTTTTGCCTTCTTTTAGAAACATGGGAGTCCACAGCGCGCTTATTCAAGCCCGAATATACCAAGCGATAACAAATAATGCTGAACTGGTGACAGGTCAGGCGAGGTTTGGTTCGGCAAGCCAGAATAATATGGAAAAAGCAGGTTTGAAAATTGGATATACAAAAGCAATTTGGATAAGGGAATAAAACCGCATGAAGGCAGGAAGGTGAAAAATGGAGCATAAAATACATACCAGGAAAGCCGCTATCAAGGATATTCCACGCCTTGCCCGTTTAATGGAGGACTTGGGTTATCCTGTATCGCAGGAGCAAATGGAAACAAGGCTTAAAAACATCGGCTCACATCCTGATTACTGTACATTAGTGGCATGTCTAAAAGATAAGGTTATTGGCATGGTTGGATTCCACACCGGTCTTTTATACAATACTGACGGCATTCATATCAGGGTTATTTCTTTAGTAACTGATAAAAATTACAGAGGGATTGGCGCAGGCAAGCAGTTGATGATGGCTGTGGAAAATTTTGCAGAACAATTGGGGGCTGCCGGAATCGTCCTAAATAGCGGAAACAGGACTGAGCGCGAAGCCGCTCATCATTTTTACTTAAGTTTAGGCTATCAGGCAATGAGTACTGGATTTGTGAAGACTCTTCATTAAATATAAAAAAAAGATGAAATGATCGCATGGTAATAGTAAATGTAGCAAAGCATTTTCCTGTTTAACAGAGCAAGTTAAAGAGGTAAATAATAAATATACCATTGGAAGAGTCCTTATTAGGATATCATTATCAAAAGTGGAAAAAATACGTTTACAGATTGGAAAGACCAGGTGACAATCATGATTAGAATACAAGCTGTTAATAAGAAAAATGAACTGGAGAAAAATATAACACTTGAGAGGCTGAAAGCAGAGTGGGAAGGCTATAAGTGGTTTTGGGTTGATTTTGATCAGCCAACCGAGGAGGAAACAGCTGAACTAGACAAGACCTTTCACTTTCATCCCCTGGCAATAGAGGATTGTGTTGTCAAACTCCAGCGCCCCAAAATGGATTATTATGAAGACTATAGCTTTTTTGTCACACATAGCTTAAATCATATTAACGAAGATAAGCAGGAAATCAACTTTTTCATCGGTTCAAATTACATTGTATCGTACCACCATGAACTTTCCAAAGAAATGAATGATGTTTGGGAAAGGCTAAGCCTGAGTAAGAAAATCAACAAATGGGACCCCTATCTGGTCATGTATCATATCATTGATAAAATAGTGGATAATTACTTTCCCATCGTTTATCAGCTTGAAGATCGTTTGAGTCTCATTGAAGATAATCCAAATGATGAAACAATGGAAGAATTATTGGAGAAATTATTTGATATCCGTCATCATTTATTGCAGATAAGGTATACAGTCATTCCGATGCGGGATTTAATATACCGTGTAATTAATTCCCATAGGCTTAAAGGCGTAAAGGAAAGATACGAATACTTTGCAGATATTCATGACCACTTATTGAAATTGACTGAAATGATTGATGGAAACAGGGAATTGACGACCGATATCCGTGACAGTTATTTATCAATCAACTCCCATCAGACAAACAGGGTGATGAGAGTCCTTACGGTTATAACTACCATATTCATGCCATTAACCTTCATAGCGGGCATTTACGGTATGAATTTTGAAAACATGCCGGAATTAACATGGAAATATGGATACTTTGAAACGCTGTTTTTAATGTTTATTATTGCCTTAGGCATGTTTTGGTGGTTTAAGAAAAAGGGCTGGTTTCGATAAGTGGATAATGAAAGCTTTGCCTGAATTTTTTGGCAGAGCTTTTTTATTGGAGTTTTGTTTTGAGGCAGGGAGGAGAACTTTTTACTTATATGGAATGTTAATGTATTGGATTCGCTATAAGCGGAATTGTCTGATAAAACAAAGAAACGGGTGAACGGGAATGGATATTTTCGAGGTAAAATCCATTGAAGGACATAAAAATGAGCTGTCCAAACTATTAATTGAGGTGGTAAATGATGGGGCGTCAATAGGGTTTCTGCCCCCGCTTGATCATGTTGAGGCAGAGGAGTACTGGGGGAATTTGTTAAAAAGCGATGATGTGGTTTTATTTATAGCTGTAATGGATGGGAAAGCTGCCGGAACAATCCAGCTCCATTTATGCCAGAAAGAAAATGGAAGCCATCGTGCGGAGATTGCAAAATTAATGACTGATCCCTCCATCCGCAGAAAGGGTCTGGGACGCATGCTATTAAAAGCGGCAGAAGATAAAGCGAAACAGGAGGGCCGAAGCCTGCTTGTGCTTGATACAAGAGAAGGTGATGTTTCCAATATCCTTTATCAATCAGCAGGATATGTTAAAGCAGGCATCATACCAGGCTTCGCACAGTCTGAAAAAGGCGATCTGGAGGCAACAGTGATTTACTATAAAAATCTAAACCTGACTTATGACACAAAAACTTCAAGTTAATAGAAGGCTGCTCTTAATTTTTCATTTATAATGATAAGGTATATTATATTTAACAGATGTATTTCTATTTACAAAGGAGTTTATATGGTTATTTTCTATCCGATGGGACCGCTGGGAGTTTTAAATGAGAGTAAAAACCGGGAAGCGGCACAGCTTTTCTACGGATTTATGCAATTTGAACAAGGTATGTCTAAAATGGAGCAATACGGTTTTTCCTGCCTGCTGAAATGATTCAATCCGAATACTTTTGGTCACCGGTTAAACTCTCACTGGAAATTGCCTCTATTTCGCTTCTCGCTGTTTTAGTGATAGGGGTTTTTGCTGCAAAACTGATGGCAAATCGGACATTTAGAGGCCAGGCAATTATAGATACTTTGCTGCTTTTGCCATTGGTCCTTCCGCCATCTGTTGTAGGATTTCTGCTGATTGTGGTTTTCGGAAAGCAATCCTTTGTCGGCAGAGGGTTTGAATGGCTGTTTAACGGGCCAGTCATTTTCACGTGGTGGGCTGCTGTTATTGCAGCGACGGTTGTAGCCTTTCCTCTAATGTATCAATCAGCCAGGGCAGGTTTCGAATCCATTGACAATGAGATTGAAGACGCCTCAAGAGTCGATGGTGCATCAGATTTAAAGGTTTTTCTGTATGTAACGATGCCGCTGGCTTCTAAAGCCATCATGACAGGAGCAATACTAAGCTTTGCAAGGGCAATAGGAGAATTTGGTGCCACCTTAATGTTTGCAGGCAATATACCCGGAAAGACACAAACACTTCCTACCGCGATCTACGTTGCTATGGATTCAGGAGATATGGAACTGGCTTGGATGTGGGTTTCAATTATATTACTGATATCAACTTCCATGCTTGTGTTCATGAATTTTATAAAGAAACGGTTTTAGTTAGGCGGAATGCAGTCATGTGCAATCCGCTTTTTATTTGTTTGAACCATTGGCATGATTCAAGTCGGTAAGCACCACTCGTTCTTGATTATTCAATCCGAAAGGCACTATTCTCATTTATAAGCGCCATTCACTCAAGCAGATTCATCATGAAGGGCACTATCTAAATTTAAGGAGAGCCATTCGTTCTTATTAATCAACCATGAATCGCACGGCCCTACAAAATGATGTTTAGACGAAGTAACGTACAAATATATCCCTTTTTAATCTTTTATCAGCTGGTACAGCCTTAACATTTCATCTCTGCTGAAGATTTTCGGAACAGGATAAAGGGGATTGGCTTCCTTTAAGGCACGTTCAGCCATGATTGGAATGTCACTGTCTTGAATTCCGCTGACTTTTGACGGAATCCCCATTCTGCTGTTTAGGGATTTTATGCTAAGAATAAAATTTTTGGCATTTTCTTCAGCCGAATCTGACGCATTGCCAATACGTGCGGCCACTGCCAGCTCAGCTAAAGGATCCCATACTGCCTCACCATAATGCTCCAGTACATATGGAAGGATGACGGCATTTGCCAAACCGTGAGGGACCGAATAAAAGCCTCCGAGCGTATGGGCAATAGCATGAACATTGCCAACATAGGCCCTGGTGAAAGCCAGTCCTGCGAGATAAGCAGCTTTCTGCATGTTGGCTCTTGCCGTCAGGTTTTCACCATTCTGGTATGCTTCATAAAGATTATCATAAATTAGCCTGACTGCATCAATGCTGAATTTTTTAGTCTCTGCTGTATTGCTTCTGCCAATGTAGGCTTCGACGGCATGGGTTAGTGCATCCATACCGGTTGCTGCTGTTATAGAAGGAGGCATTTTTAATGTAATCAAGGGGTCAAGAACAGCATAATGCGGGATTAAGTTCAAATCAATGATCGCATATTTTTCATGTGATTGGCTGTCGGTAATGACCGCTGCAACAGTGGCTTCACTTCCAGTTCCTGCTGTGGTTGGGACTGCAAAGATTGGAGGGAGCTTTTTTCTAACCTTAAATTGACCTTTCAATTGTGATATGCTTTTCTCCGGCCTCACAGCTCTTGCACCAACTCCTTTGGCGCAATCCATCGGAGAACCCCCGCCAAAAGCAATTATCCCCTGGCAATCATTCTTTTTATATACCTCCAGTGCTTCTTCTATATTAGTAATTGTAGGATTTGGAATGGTTTTATCATATATATAAAATTCAATATTCTTTTTCTGTAAATTTAACAGCAAACCATCCATTAGGCCAAGAGCACTGATGCCGCTGTCAGTTACAATCAGAATTCTGCTGATGTCTTTCTTCCTAATCACATCAGGAAGTTTGTCCAGGCTATTGGAACCTTCTAATAATTCCGGTTCCCGCCATGGCAGAAATGGCGATGCCAGCTTGAAAGTTTTTTGAACTATTCGGCAGTATGCATTATACATTCCCTCACCCCTAAATTTATCGGAAAATTCTAATATTATAAATCATATATACCTTTATGTTAAAGATGAAGTCAATATGCTGAATGAATAAAATGTTCAGTGTTTAAAATCCGTTAAAACAAATGAATTCAGCATACTCTGAGCTTTTCTTGTTTTCACTGTGTAATAAAGAAAGAGTCTGTCAATCCGGAATATTGACATAATCATAAATGTATTTTATAATTATCTCGAAATCAAGATAAATCAATTCGAGGTATTGAGGCAGGTGATAATATGAAAAGGTTGTGCCCTAACCCGGCATTCCTGATTCTCATGCAGACATCCAAATCCATTCATGAATGCATAAAGGACAGTATCACCAATTATAGCCTTAGCATGACCGAGTTTTCAGTGCTGGAAGCTCTATACCATAAAGATATGCAAACGATACACGAAATTGGAAAGAGGATATTAATTACGAGCGGCTCAATGACCTATGTAATTGATAAGCTTGTGGAAAAGGGATATGCCAAACGAATCGCATGTCCGAATGACCGCCGGGCGATTCATATTGGTTTAACTGATAAAGGGAATAAGTTACTGGAAGAGATTATGCCGAAACACCAGCAGTGGGTGAACTCTTATTTTGAAGAATTGGATTCGTCTGAGCTGGATCATTTAATAAAATTACTTGAAAAAGTGAAAAGACGAACAGAGATTTAAATTGCGATTTCATATCTTGAAAGGAAAATACTTGGATTAAAATGAGTTGTAATGGCTAATTTTAGGTTACATTAAATAGGATATGAGAAATCGCCATCGAGCGGAAATTAATTCCTATTGTAGTTAGGGAACCGGATTAAAACGAAGGGGGAAGATACTATGAAACATATTTTTCAACAAGGAAAAGATCCTTCTAAACCTGTATTATTGCTGCTTCACGGAACAGGAGGTACAGAAACTGACCTGCTTCCGCTTGCAGGGCATATTGATCCGGAGGCCTCTGTTTTAAGTGTGCGCGGAAATGTGCTGGAAAACGGTATGCCGAGATTTTTCCGCAGGCTGGCAGAAGGTATTTTTGATGAAGAAGATCTGATTTTTCGCACTAAAGAATTAAACGGCTTTTTAGATGAAGCCGCACAGAAATACGACTTTGAGCGTGAAAATATTGTGGCAATTGGCTATTCAAATGGAGCTAATATTGCAGGAAGCTTATTATTCCATCATGAAAACGCCTTAAGAGCAGCGATTCTGCATCATCCAATGGTTCCAAGGCGTGGTGCTGAATTGCCTGACCTTAGCGGCACATCAGTATTTATCGCAGCAGGAACCAATGACCCGATTTGTCCAGCAGAAGAATCCACTGATTTACAGTCTTTATTGGAAGGTGCAGGAGCGAAAGTCGAACTTCACTGGGAAAGTTTTGGACACCAATTAACCATGGGTGAGGTTCAGGCTGCAGCCCGCTGGTATAAAAAAATATAAAAATAGTTAATCTAATGAAATAAAAGGGAAGATAATGAGTGAATAGGCGGTGCTGACATGGGTATCCTATCAAGGTTATTTGGAAATTCAGCTAAAAAGGAGACGATTAATATGGAAAATGTAAAATTGGCAGTCATTTTTTACAGCATGGGCGGAACAAACTATCAATTGTCTAAATGGGCGGAGGAAGGCGGCAAAGAAGCTGGTGCGGAAGTTAAAGTTTTTAAGGTTCCAGAGCTGGCGCCGCAATCAGCAATTGAAGGTAATCCTGTATGGAAAGCAACTGTCGAGGCGACAAAGGATGTGCCTGAAATTAAGCCGGATGATCTTGAATGGGCAGATGCCATTATCTTCAGCGTGCCGACCCGTTTTGGAAATATGCCTTCCCAAATGAAGCAGTTTCTTGATACAACGGGAGGACTTTGGGCGAAAGGAAAGCTTGCGAATAAGGCTGTAAGTGCAATGACTTCAGCCCAAAATCCGCATGGCGGCCAGGAAGCAACTATTCTTTCGCTTTATACCACGATGTACCATTGGGGTGCGATTGTGGCTGCTCCTGGTTATACAGATCCCGTTCTCTTCGGAGCAGGGGGCAATCCATATGGAACAAGCGTAACGGTTGACCAGGATGGAAAAATGATTGAAGATGTGAAAGAAGCTGTTAAGCATCAGGCGAAAAGAACTGTCACAGTTGCCGGATGGATTAAAAAGGGGAATCAGTAATCATAGAGGGAGCAATTGTTTTCCAATTGCTCCCTCTACATGTAAAGGGGAGAAATGGCGTATGGGAAATGAGGAGATAACTAAGCGGGAAATCGCTTCAGTCAGAAAAGTAAAACTGCAGGAGCATAGCCCTATTCATACAGCAGGCCCTGTGATAGAACCAGGGAATTGGGATAGGTTTGACCCATTCCTTCTGATGATGGAGGATAAATTTCAAAAGGGCGCGTTTGACGTTCATCCCCATCGCGGTATAGAAACTGTAACGTATGTCATTGAAGGGGCTATTGAGCATTTCGATAGTCATTCCGGTGAGGGAGGCGTGTTAGGTCCTGGAGATGTTCAATGGATGACAGCGGGCAGCGGTGTCGTTCATAACGAAGTGCCATCAGAAGGAATAACTGCCCATTCTCTGCAGCTGTGGATCAATCTTCCCAGCGAAAAGAAAATGACAGCGCCACGATATCAAAATCTTAAAGGCAGTGAAGTTCCAGTCAGAGAGGAAGAGGGTGCTGTTTTTAAAGTCTTCTCCGGATCCTCGAAAGGGGTTGTATCTCCTGCCCTAAATCATGTGCCTGTAACGATGGTTGAAGCAAGGATGAAAAAAGGCGCGGCAGCCTCGATTGACCTGCCTGGCAGTTACAAGGGCTTCATCTATATTTTAGAAGGAAGCGGTGTTTTTGGAGAAAATAAAGCTCATGCAGCAAAAGGCCAAGTCCTTGAATTGGGAGATGGCGGGAACGCTGAAAGCGAAATTTCTGTTAAAGCCGAAGAGCCTATGCGCTTTTTACTTTATGCAGGCGAGCCAGTCAAAGAACAGGTTGTTGCACGTGGACCGTTTGTTATGAACACGGTAGAAGAAATACGAACCGCTTATAAGGAATATATGGAAGGAACCTTTCTAAAATAAAAATATGGGTGAGGAGCAATCATATGGTTGCTCTTTATTGCTGTTGAGGTATGCTTTCAGAAGGAAATTACCTGTTTTTAGAGAAGTACAAATCAAATCCAAATAAGGAGCTGACTATTATGTACGAAGTAAAAACAAAAGAGAACGATAACAGTGTAATTGAATTTATAGAAAAAGTTGAGAGCCCTAAAAAGAGGGAGGATGCATATAAGCTTCTGGATATCTTTACAGAAACGACCGGTTATCAGGCAAAAATGTGGGGACCAAGCATCATAGGTTTTGGCTCGTATCATTATAAATATGCAACTGGTCATGAAGGGGATGCACCACTTGTTGGCTTTTCGCCGAGAAAGGCAAAAATAAGCCTATACTTTGCACCCGGGGATAAAAAAAGAGCTGAAATGCTTGAAAGGTTTGGAAAACATACAACCGGAAAAGCTTGCGTTTACATAAATAAGATTTCAGATATCGATGTAGAAGTTCTAAAGGAATTAATTATTCAATCAATTGATTTTTTAAGGGAGACCTACCCGGAGTAATAGGAAGTCCAGCTTATCTCGAACCTATGCGGAAGAAAGACTTAGTGCAAATCCACCCGGAGGGGGATTGTAGTATTATTTACCAGGTTACATCACCTTCAGAATAATATATTTTTTAATTAACTATATTATTTTGAAGGTGAGCTTATGCAGCCAAGTCTAACACCCATCAAGCCGGTGGCAAGGCGCGGAAGTAAAAAATTATATGTCTCCATTAATAAAAAGTTTGTACTCAGCCACCTCGTTTCAGCAGTGTGGCTGACTTTTTCTATATATCTATCGCTGCCCTGGCTGAAGGACTTATCGGAAATTGTCACGCTCCCGATCAGTATTCTTATTATTGGAGGCATTGCCTATGTGCCTGGCTATATGAATGCTTTTCTGGTGATGAGCCTGCTTTTGGACAGGCAGCCTTCCTTTAAAAATCCGGATCCCGATAAGGAAGTGACTTTGCTGGTAGCTGCCTTTAATGAAGAGAATACAATCTTTCAAACGTTAAGCTATGTGGCAAGCCAGGATTATAAAGGCAAAATTAAAGCTATTGTTATAGACAATCGTTCTTCAGACAATACCTATTGCGAATTAGTAAGGGCTTCAAAAGAGCTTAACCTTGAAATCAAAGTTTTGAAGGAATCCAAGCCGGGAAAATTCCATGCATTAAACAAAGGGCTGCAGCATGTGACAACAGAGTATGTTATCACGCTTGATGCCGATACCCTGCTTCATCCTTCAGCTGTCCGCTTTTTAGTAGCACGCATGGAAAGCAGTCCTGAAGAAGTGTGTGCCGTAGCGGGCTCCATGCTTGTGCGCAATAGCCGAGAAAACATATTGACTAAAATACAGGAGTGGGACTATTACCTGGGTATTGCCTCAATAAAAAGGCTGCAGGGGTTATATCAGGGAACGCTGGTTGCTCAGGGGGCATTCAGTTTGTACAAAACAGATTCTGTCCGCCAGGTAAATGGCTGGCCCGATGCAATTGGCGAAGATATTGTATTGACATGGAGACTTCTTCAGAAGGAATGGAAAGTGTATTTTGAGCCGCTGGCTGCAGCATTTACGGATGTTCCTTCCAATCTAGCACACTTTGCAAAGCAAAGGTCCAGGTGGGCAAGGGGAATGATTGAGGGCTTGAATGAAATTAAACCATGGAATCAGCCCCAAATTTACACAAAATACTTAACAGGCGTTAATCTGGTTATGCCATATCTGGACATGGTGTATACTTTCTTCTGGATCCCTGGATTGATTCTGGCATTCTTCGGTTATTTCTGGATAGTTGGCCCGATGACATTGTTTGTCTTGCCGCTTACCATTTTAAGTTACGGTATTTTATATATGTATCAAAAGCATTATGTTTTTAATAATCTGAATCTGAAGGTTAGAAAAAATGTAATAGGGTTTTTTACATTTATCCTTTTCTATCAGATGATTATGTCGCCCATATCGGTATGGGGGTACTTTCAGGAATTTTTCAAATTAAAGCGTGTCTGGGATTGATCCTTCGCTGTGGTAAATGGCGGAGGTTTTTTGCTATTTTTAATGCACATTTTTCTCCATCATTCTTATAATATTGAAGAAAAATGAATTGCAGAGTTATTTTTATTGCTTTTGGTTTGCGTTGGAGATAAAATGTTTACCAAAGTAAACTTTTTAAGATAGGCGCATATACTTTTAGTAATCTTGGATATATATTTTTTTAAGGCAAAAGTTGCCCTGGAGAAACTTTTTGGCAACAGTGAAAAAGGAGAGAGTGAAATGTCGCAGGAAGTATTATTTGCATTAGGTCTCACATTGTTTGCCGGCTTAGCGACAGGTATTGGCAGTTTAATGGCTTTTTTTACTTCTAGAACGAATACGAAGTTTTTATCATTGGCACTTGGGTTTTCCGCAGGTGTAATGATTTATGTCTCTATGATTGAAATCTTTGTAAAAGCAAAAGATGCACTTGTAGGAGCATTAGGTCAAGTAAACGGCAACTGGGCAACTGTTGGAGGTTTTTTTGGGGGGATAGTCCTTATTGCACTAATTGATCGGTTTATTCCTAAAAAGGATAACCCGCATGAAGTGAGAACAGTTGAAGAAATGAATGATGCAGGCAAGGTCGTCGAAGATCCGGCACTCTTGAAAATGGGGACCTTTGCAGCGTTGGCAATTGCGATTCATAACTTCCCGGAAGGAATTGCTACTTTTACATCGGCACTCCAGGACCCGTCGCTGGGAATCGCCATTGCTGCGGCTATCGCAATCCATAATATTCCAGAGGGGATTGCTGTCTCAGTTCCTGTCTATTATGCCACTGGGAGCAAGAAGAAGGCTTTTAAGCTCTCATTTTTATCAGGGCTGTCAGAGCCAATCGGCGCATTTGTGGCATACTTGATTTTAATGCCATATTTAAACGATGTCATGTTTGGTGTCATTTTTGCCGCAGTTGCCGGGATAATGGTGTTCATTTCTCTTGATGAATTATTGCCGGCTGCCAAGAAGTATGATGAAGCCCATACCTCTATTTATGGTCTTGTGGCAGGGATGGCCGTCATGGCGCTCAGCTTGCTGCTGTTTTTATAACAATGAAAAGCGGATCCTACCTGTTCTGCCCCTTAAATGTTATTTGGTGTCTAACACTAACGGGGCAGAACATTATTTTGCTTATCCCTCTCTCAATGAAAAACTCAATCGAATTTGTGCCTTAGACCACAACCAAATCTTTTTTGTCTCCCGTTGGCATATAATATAATCTCTGCTTAAGCGTCATCTAAGGTGAATAGACAATCCCTTGATTAATCGATAGTTCCAGTTTGCTCTATTTCAACATTTGCTTTAATAGAAACTTTAACATCAGGATAATACGTTTCCCATTCCTTTTTATCAAATGAACGATAATGTTCCTTATATTTTGCTCCTAATCCTAATGGATCAACTTGCTGTTCCTTGAGATGCGTAATGATTTTGACAGCTTCTTCTTCAAGCTGCTGCTCTATCTCTTTTTGATATTTCTTTTTATCAAAAGATTGCCTTTGTTTCTTTGAAGAAGAAAATTCTTGAAGTTTAGTTCTCATTTTAAGGGTAACAGTAAACTCCGGTTTGCCCCGCACAATTTTGACTTTATACTGAGGATTTGAATAAATCGTCTCAAGGACCACCTTATCACCATTTTCAAGCTTAAATGCTTCCAGACCATTACTTCTGTTTTTTTCAGTTAATGCTTTGAAAATATAAATGTCTTCCGATGGGATAGATGTAATATACTTATCATATTTAAAAAACGCCATTCCATTGATCCTGATGCTGCCATTTATATTTTTTATTAATGGTAAATATGGATCCTGGCCTATTTGAAATAATTGAAATAAAAAAGTTCGTAAATTGGTTTTGGGCAGCTGGCCTGATTCCATGTTTTGATCAAGCATTTCTTGTATGTAAATGGATATATTCTCATCTTTATATTTATTCAAATTTAACAGCTCTTTAGATTCACCATCCACAATTGCCAATTGAACGATGCTTCCGATAGATGGATCCCGGTTTAACGTATCTACAAAATCATTTATCCCTTTTTCTGCCAGTTCCTTTCCGTAAAGAGCCAGCCGGAGTTGTCCGCTTACTAAACGTAGCTGTGTTTCATTATTTAACTTAGTCCGTATTTCTTTGCTGGATTGCCCGAATGCTGATTTGACTTCGGTATTTGTCGATTGTTCTTTTTTTATTATTGGATATACTAGTGTCCCTATTATTCCTTCGTCCGCCCAATCATAGCCGACGCCTTGTATCAAGCCAATCTCGTTAACAATAGAGGTGGGGAGTAAGGCACAGCCAGTTAGCAGAAATATTAACATCATCGAAATAGCTCCACACTTAACCACTTTGGTTCCCCCTTTTAAACAAAGTAAAATAAAGCAGGAGCATAGGGATATAGACGTAAAAAGCGTATAAATTCATCTGTGTAATATATTTATCAAGCATAACCCCAAATTGCTCGTTAGCTAATTGACAAATCAATACACTTCCTAAGCTAAGAGACAATAAAGCATACTTCTGCTTCATGTTAAAAATTTTCTTTAATCCTCTGCTTGAACACCATAACAAAAGTGAGATTAATGCCGTCACAATAACTAAATACATGGAGATATACAAGTATTCGAATCGCTCCAAATAAGAGAATTTAATGGTTTTCGTAAGAGAAAGCTCAGGCCAAATAGTTGTTTTTAACTGCTCTTCACTATAAAAGGTGAAAGATACGATAGAAGAAGTGGTATAAAGAAGTGTTGTAAAAAGTACACCGAGATGAGCAAACTTTCTGGATTCATCGGGATTTCGGATAAATGGGTAGAACATTAATAATGCCTCTGTACCGGCTATGGTGTACATCGAGCTTTTAACAGAGTCAAGCATGTCCATAAAGGAGTGATTCATAATGGGCAGCAAATTAGAAAACTGGGCAATTTTTAATGGGAATATATAGAGAACCAATATCAATATTTGCGGAAAAATAAAAGATAAAAAAGACAGGCCGACAACTACGCGGAATCCTCCTGAAATGCAATAATAAACGAGCAATAAAATGAAGGCTGAAATAACCCATGATGGTACAGTCGGGAACATCCACACTTGGATAATTTCTATGAATTCAAGCATGACAGATAGACTTGCTAAAGCGTAGTAGAAGATAATGAAAAAACTTAAGAATTTCCCTAGAAGATTGCCGAAAGCAGCAGTGTGCACATCAATAATATCCCCATTTGCTTTTCCTAACAATTTATACATAACCCAAATAAAGACCTGGACCAGGCAGCCTGCGGCCAGGACACCCATCCATGCATCATATCCTGCTTTCTCAGCAATCGTCCTTTGAAAACTTAAAATTCCAACACCTACCTGGGAATTGTAAATAATGAAGAAGACTAAATAAGGGGAGACTTGGTGCCTTATACTTACTTTCAAAAGAAATCACCCCATAAAATTATTCATAAAAATCATTCACTGGCTCAAGATTCTTTTTGCTGTCTGTAAATTTTTTCTTTTTTTGTGGCCTTAAATTTATTGGATTATATTTTTGCTTGGAAAAAGGAAGTCTTACCCATAGATCCTGAACTGAAGTTTTTCGTATTGGATAAAAGCTTATATAAGGACGTCCAAGTGACGTCAGTCTTAGCAAATGGATCATTGTGAATATGAAGTATATATATACACCAATTAAACCCAGCCATGCAGCAAGAAAAATAACGGGAAACTTAATAAATCGAATGGTGTTGCTGAACTTATATACAGGGGATGTATAAGAAGCCAAAGTTCCAAGTCCCACGATAATTAACAATACGTTACTGGTTAAGCCTGCTTCCACCACTGCCTGCCCAATTACAATACCGCCTACAACACCAAGTGATTGTCCAATCTTTAGGGGTAAACGAATTCCTGCCTCCTTTACCATTTCAATCATTAGTTCTAAGAACAGTGCCTCAAGAAATGGAGGAAAAGGGACAGTTGCTCTTGACCCTACAAGCGGCTCCAGTAAACGTTCTGGTATTAATTCGTAATGATAAGTCATGATTGCCACGTACATCGGAGTGACAAAAGATGAGATCCACACGGCAAAAAAACGTAAAATCCGAAAAAAATTGCTAATAATCCAGGAGTAGCTATAATCCTCCATGGCAATAAAGGCTTCCATAAAAGTTACTGGCAGAATAATCAGATTTGGTGATCCATCAGCTGCAATGATAATTTTTCCTTCAGAAAGACCAGCTGCCACCCGGTCCACTCTCTCCGTAGCAATCGACTGTGGAAAAAGAGAATTTGAATTGTCCTCTATCATGGATGAGATATACGAACTATCCTGAATATGATCATATTGAATATCTTTGATCCTTTGAATTACAGTATTAATATTTTCCTGATCAGCAGTTCCTTTCACATATAATACTGCAACTCTTGTTTTTGATAATTTTCCGACAGTCATTTCTTTGACAATAAGCTCTGATATAGGCAACCTTTTTCGAATGAGATTAATATTAGTATCTAACTCCTCAATAAATCCAACTTGAGGGCCAAGTGCAGATGCTTCCATTGTTGGCATTCCTACATCTCGGAATTTACTGTTTGCAATATTTACTAATAAACAATTATCATCATGAGGATGTATTTGAATAGCCATATATCCATTCATGATGTTTTGGATAATTTCATCTGAATCCCTGGTAAGAATCATTTCCTGAACTGGAATGATGCTCTTTAACTCTTTTAATGAAAACTGCTCCTGTAAGTATGGAAGAACATCTTTATGCAAGGTGTCAGATGAAATAAGCGTGCGAAAATAAGAAATCCAAAATGGATCTTCTTCTGTTGTAGAGGTATGATAATGGACAAAGTCATTTGAGTTGGAAAAATTTTCAACCCATTTTTGCTTGTTTGTATTGAATGAGCCAAAGCCGCTATTATTCCCGCCGTTTTTTAACTTCATTTAAAAAACCTCTGCCATAAATTTTTATTATTATGTGTAAAGCAGGAGAATTTATGCAATTTTTTGCATGTTGCCGAAAGGGATAATAGGACTAAAACCACTTTTTATCAGGTGCGAGATCTTAAGTGTATGCACATGACTTAATAATAAATATTATTATTCTAAAGCTATAGGAAAGATGGATTGGTTGATAAGATCTGTTAAAGTTTCAATTCCTTTTGGCAATAAATGGACACCGTCTGCTGCAAAATATTCAGGGTGGTCAATAGCTTCAGAATGCCAATCAATCAATGTAACATTCTCATACTCTTGAGCTTTTTTATATAAAGCTTGATTTACTTTGCCCTCCCATGAGCGCGGAACACGTGTATTGACTAAATAAATATGAGCCTGCGAGAAAGTACTAAGTAATGATTCCATTTGATGATTGGTAAAATATCCATTTGTCCCCAGTTGGATGATGACTGTTTTATCCGGATGATTGAAATCTTCATAACCTTGGGCCAATTTGATAGCTTGTGAAACTTGTCTTCCAATTTTTGCATCAATCGTGATGTCAGGATATATTTTTTGCAAGCTAGTAGCCATATCTATCATAACTGAATCTCCAATGGCCAGTATTCCAGTATCCGGTAGATTTTGAGGTTCATCATTTGTATTCTTTTTCTCCTGTTGTGGTGTTTCTTTGTTCCGTTCGGTTCCTGGTTTTAATTCTTCGCCAAGAACTTGATCGGAAGAATTTATCTCAGATGCAGTGCTTTCCTGATTCGTATTGGGATTGCTGATGCCCGGAGACTCTCCGCCAATTATTTTTACTTCATCTGGATACGACGCTATTGCATCATTTTGTTCTTCACCACTTACTAGACCCGTGACCCCTGTAATAAAAACCAGAAGGACTAAAGGGCTGAGCCCCGCTAGTGTTTTTCTGACAAAAGAAAAGCTGCCCCACTTTATCCTATTGATGACAAAATGCCGCTGAAAAAATGATCTGAACCCATGTTTTTGAATCGGCTTTTCAATAAAACGATAAGATAGTTCCGCAATGATGAAAATAAAGGTTAGTTGCAAAGCGACACGCCAGTATGCAGGATTTCCTATTTCATAAACCGGAGTGCTCAACACGATCACCGGGTAATGCCAAAGGTAGAGTCCGTAAGATCTTGTACCTATCCAGCGTAGAGGCTTCCAGGCGAGTATTTTTCCTAGAAGGCTTGCCGGATGACAAATACAGGCGATCAGGATCGCAGCATTCATACAAAATAGCAACATGCCTCCTCTATACAAAAACACCTGATATTCATCTACAAACAATAAGCAAAAAATGAAGATGACCAATGAAATGATGCTTGTTATATTCAGTGTATGATGAAGCTTGGCAGAAAGTTTTTTGGACGTTAGTCTCTTCATTGGCCAGACAAGAGCCAGCCAGCAGCCAATAAGCAGTTCAAATGAACGGGTATCAGTCCCATAGTAGACACGACTGGGATCTTTCCCGGATTCATAGAGCAACCCCATTAACATGGCAGAACAGATTGCACTGCCAAAGACAAAAATCGCCAACTTGCCTTGCTTTTTAAATATGTATAAACCAATTGTCAAAACAATCGGCCAAATGATATAAAATTGTTCCTCTATTGCTAATGACCATAAATTCTTTAGTGGTGAAGGGGAGCCAAAACTATCAAAATAGGAAACTTCATGAAAAATAAACCACCAGTTGCTTGTATAAAAAATAGAAGAGATAGCATCTCCTCTTACGGTATGTAGAAGATCTCTGTTAAATAACGTCACCCATACGATAGTAATCAAAATCATGACATAGGCAGCTGGAATTAGACGCCGCATCCTTCCAATCCAAAAGGTACGCAAATTAATGGTAAATCTCTGTCCTTGTGACGGGATCATTATCGACGTAATTAAGTATCCTGATAAGACAAAAAAGATATCTACTCCGAGGAACCCTCCTCTAGCCCAACTGAAATTAAAATGGTAAGCAATGACAAATAGTACTGCTAAAGCTCTTAGTCCATCCAATCCATGGATATAACGGTGATTTTGTTCCTTGCCTGACATAAACTATTCCTCCAATAAACTGTACTGCTCCCCAAGTAGTCATGTTATTTATCATTTGGGGACAGGAACAAAAATCATTCCCATGAATAGACGTGACCATCCAATCATTTTGTTTCATAAAAAATAAAGAAAGAATCACTGCATTCCTTATTTTTTTGAAAACAAACTTAATTATATTTTTCAACACAGGTTGTTTAAAGAGAGATAGAATAGGTTGGTCTAACTTTTTTACCCAGGATGATAATGTTCTTAAGGTGGACCGAGTTCTGGAAAAGGCCAATGAAACTTTCTAATGACGTTTCTCCGTCTAAAATTCGAACAACTTATAAAAAACGTATTTTGCAAAAAGGGGCAATTTGAACTAATGAAGAAAAAAGATGTGAATGACCTATTCGTCACCTGTATAAATGATCACAAAGAGGATTTTTATCGTTTGGCGTTCAGTTATGTGAAAAATCAAGAGGATGCCTTGGATATCGTCCAGGAATCAATAAAAAAAGCACTTATCTCAATCGAAACGATCCAAAAAGCTGGATCGATCAAAAGCTGGTTTTATACAATTGTCGTTCGTACGTCGATCGATTTTTTAAGAAAACAAAAAAAATTCACCCTTGTGGATGATCAAACGATTGAATTTTTAAGTCATGGAACAGTAGATGCATACAATGACTTTGATCTTTCCAATGCATTGGAGGAATTACCCATTCAATACAAAACCGTTATTATACTGCGCTTTTTTGAAGATTTAAAACTAGAGGAAATCGCTGAAATTATAGATGAAAATATTAATACAGTGAAAACACGGCTCTACAGGGGATTAAAATTATTACGTATTATCATTGCTGAGGAGGAATTAATCTAATGGATAAGAGATTGGAAGCTTTAAAGGAAGAATATAAAAATATCCCTATTCCAGACGAATTGGATTTTATCGTAAAAAAAGCCCTCAAGCAAAAAAAGAAAAAAAATGTGAACATAATGAATCGTCTTGTTGGGGCCGGAGCAGCAGTACTGATATTTATCACAGGGATTAATGCGAGCCCAAGCCTTGCAAATGCCTTATCAGGAGTGCCTATTGTTAGCTCGCTCGTTAAGGTATTGACTTTTACAGAATTTAAAGTAGATGAGGAATCAGCTAAATTAGAAATAAAAGTGCCTTCCATTACGAATATGGAAGATAAAACATTAGAATCCACCTTGAACAAAAAATACCTGGAAGAAAGTAAAAAACTGTACAATGATTTTATGGCGGAAATAGAGGAAGTAAAGAAGAATGGCGGGGGTCATCTGGGTGTAGAAAGCGGATATGATGTAAAAACCGACAATGATCAAATTCTTTCGGTGGGCAGATATGTTGTAAGCACGGTGAATTCATACTCAGAATATACCTATGATACGATCGACAAGAAACATGAACTTTTGATAACTTTGCCGAGTATATTTAAGGATGAAAGTTATATAAACCTAATAAACGTAAATATAAAGGAACAGATGAAGAGTCAAATGGAAAGAGACCCCGACAAGTTTTATTGGCTGGATGATGCACTGGGCTTTAAAACCATAGCTAAAGACCAAAGCTTTTATATTAACAATGAAGGAAAGCTTGTTATCGTATTTAATAAATACGAAGTCGCGCCAGGGTATATGGGCGTTTGTGAATTTACCATTCCGACTGATGTGATTGCCGATGTATTAGCCAGTAAAGAATATATCAAATAGCATAATTAAAACAAAAAATCAGGGGTGATCCCCTGATTTTTTGTTTTCCCAATGCATTTTATAAGCTATAAATTTTTTGAAAAAATATAATATTCCCACTTTGTAAGAACTCTGTAAGTTTGAAAAAGTATGATACTTGCGAAGTATGTTTACTTTCTAAAATGAAAAGAGGGATGTTTATGTGAAAATCGGTATCAAGTCCTTTAGAAACGATTTACATGACCCCCGATATATACCCTTGGATTCATGAACAGAGGGTAGCGAAAGGAGCTGTCTATGAAAAGTATATAATTTAAGTTTATAAGTCTAGCAGAGATCTCCTACTATCAAAAAAGAAAGAAAATAAAAAACAAACGATTGCAAAATTCTAAAGGGGGAATAGAGGCTTGAAGTCTTATGCATTAAAAATAATCACATCATTAGTATTGGTTTATTGTTTATTTGCGACTCCAATAAGTTCGTTTGCAACGGGGTTAGAATACTCGAAAAAAGCATCAAATGATCATACAAGAATTTCTGATGTTGAAGGTCTTTTGAAGAATTTAACAGAAGAGCAAAGAGCACAACTTAATAACTTATATTCTGAAGAGGCAGCGAAATTACGTATCCCTTCTGATGTAAATCTAAATAATGACGAAGAGCTGGAAATAATCGTTCAATTTCAAGTAGATCCTGCAGAAGTGCAAGTGGCAAAAGAGAAAGTCAAAGGTAAATCATCTAAAGCTTTAGGTCTTAAAGAGGCTAAGGAAAAAGTAGATAAATCCCATAAAGATTTTAAAGCTAAAATTAACAAATCAAAATCAGCTAAAAAAAATAAGATTAACAAAGAATATAAAAATGCGTTTAACGGTGTTTCGATGACATTACCAGCAAAAGAAGTAATGGAGCTCATTAAATTAGGAGAAGTTAAAGCTGTTTGGCTAGATCAAGAGCTCGGAGCTGGATCTTCCTGTAGAAGAAAAAGAGACAACCGTTTCCCCCTCGATGATTGATAGTATTCCTTTCTTAGGGGTTGATGGACTTCATGACGAAGGAATAAATGGGAAAGGATTAAAAGTAGGTGTCCTGGATACAGGCATTGATTATAACCATCCAGATTTGAAAAATGCATACAAAGGCGGTTATGACTTTGTAGATTTTGATGATGACCCAATGGAAGCAACACATGATGAGTGGCAGGGTTTAGATCATACTGCTTGGCCAGAAACTTGGAATGGGGCTACATATTGGACATCACATGGAACACATGTATCAGGGATTATCGCAGGACAAGGTGAAGCCGATTCAGAACATGCCGTGACAGGTGTTGCGAATGGAGTCGATTTATATGCGTATCGTGTATTAGGGCCATATGGTTCTGGGAGTACTAGCTCGGTTCTAGCTGGAATTGATAAAGCGGTTGAAGATGGTATGGATATCATGAACCTATCACTGGGAGCGAGTGTGAATGATCCACTCTACCCAACATCCATCGCTATAAATAATGCGATGATAGCAGGGACAGTAGCTCTTGTAGCTGCAGGAAATTCTGGTCCGGATGCCTATACCCTGGGTTCTCCTGGAACAGCAGCATTAGCCATAACGGTGGGAGCTAGTGATGTTTCTATTAATATTCCTGCTGCAATCGGACAAGTGGGGGATGACTCCTATCATTTACAGTTGTTAGCAAAGCATTTTGATAATGATTTAACAGAATTAATCGATTCACCACTAGAGATCGTTAATGCAGGTTTAGGTTATGCTGAGGATTTTGATGGAAAAGATTTTACGGGTAAATTAGCTTTGATTCAACGAGGTACAATTCCATTTAATGAAAAAATTGCGAACGCTAAAAATGCTGGAGCAAGTGCAGTGATTATTTGGAATAATGTTGATGGAGGGATTTCAGCCTATTTAGGTGAAGGAATTGACAATATTCCTGCTTTCACTATGTCAAAAGAAGACGGTGAGAGCCTAAAAGATCAATTAACAGAAGGGACAAAGCTTACATTTAACGAAATCAGTGAAGTTAAAACAGAAGGAGATAAATTAGCTGACTTCAGCTCTCGCGGGCCAGCTTCAAAATCGTATGATATTAAGCCTGAAATTACAGCACCAGGTGTTGATATCTTTTCGACAGTTCCTTCTTATATTAACGATAAGGAAGACTCTTCTAATTATCAATACGCATATAAAAGAATGTCTGGTACTTCCATGGCCACACCATATGCTGCTGGTGTTGCTGCGCTAATACTCCAAAATAACCCTGACTATTCACCATTTGATGTTAAAACGGCATTAATGAATACTGCGGATGATTTAAGTGAGGATTACAGCGTTTTTGAAGTGGGTGCCGGCAGAGTCGATCCAGGTAATGCTGTTCATTCAGATGTGAAGTTTCAAGTAATGGATGAAACTCAATCTTTAGATGATTCTCTTAATGAAATTGTCATTGATGATATTACAGGAGCGATTGCTTATGGATATCATTACAAACAAAAAGATTCATCAACAGCAGATAGCAGAAAAGTAGAATTACAAAATGACAGTAATCAAAAGAAAGATTTTAATGTAAGTGTAGAATTATTGTCTTCTGATCTTTCAGGGGCAAAGAATGCAGAAACAAACGGTGTTGCAATGAATGTAAAAGACTCAGTATCTGTTGAAGCAAACAGCAAGGTTGAATTTAGCGCAAGTATAGAAGTGCCTTCAGCAGCGCAGTCAGGAACATATGAAGGATATATTCATTTTACAAATGCAAATAACAATCATGAAAACTATCAAATTCCTTTCTCCATTATTGTAGCTGATAGAGGAATTAACTATACAGTTGACCGGCCTGCATTTGCGTCGGATGGAAGTCAATACCATGCACATATGAATACTCCAGCAACATTTTTATATGTAGGGTTAAGAAGTCCGATGGAAACCATGGATTTAGTTGTAAAAGATGGGGATACAGGTGAATATTTAGGATACCTTGGATACATTAATCCAGAATTTTTAAACGAACAACTGGGAATGGACTTTTTAGTTCCATTTGTCTTTTGGGGTGGCGCATACTATCCATTTACTGGCGATGAAGAAAATCCGATCAGTGAACACATGGCTGTAGCCCCTGATGGTGCATATGAAATTGAAATCATGGGTGTCAATGAAGACGGAGAAATGTTTAATCCATCAGATTATGTATTTATTGATAATCAAATCCCGGAAATAACGATGGAACAAGAGCCTGGTGTTTATGAAATTGAGTATAATGAAAATGATGAAGAAGGTATTAATTGGTTTAAAGGAAAAATTTACGACTCAAACATTGATTTAATGAAAGAAAAAGGATTAAAAGAAATAAAGAATAATATTGATGGCCAATTTAGTCCACTTGACCAAAGTTTAAATACTGTCGTTGGCTATGATAGTAAAGGCTTTGGTTGGCCAACCCATTATTTCACACCTGAATCGGACGGAAGCTTCAAGTTCGGTGTTACTCCGGAAGAAGTAGCAAACGGCCAATATGTTGACTTTATGTTCTATGGCTATGATGCTGCAACAGCTGGAGATCAAGGAGGGGGGATGCATCAGTACTACTTCATTGGGAAAGGCGAAACTTATGCGGCTGCCAAACTTGATAAACATGAACTGTACTTGGGTGATGAAGTAACTGTTACATTAACGATGAACAATGTTAAAGAGTTAATAGGAGGAGAATTTAAGCTCAGTTACCAAAATTCCTATTACGAGTTTGTCGATGCCAAAATTAATCCAAAATTATTGAAAAATGCAGAGGAAAAGAATTGGAGTACAAAAGTAGAAGTAGGGGAAATCGTCCAGGACCTCTGGGAGAATACCGTTCCCATTCGAGCAACCATAGAAGGAGATGACTTGGATGGGATAGACGGAGATATGCCTATACTAGACGTTACATTCAAAGTGATAAATGACGAATTTTATGATTACATTCAATCTTTTAACATTACCGAAGCTAAATATCAAAAGGCAGAAGAAAATGAAGCTGTACAAGTACCAGGCTTTACTACAGAAAAGCTGGAAATAGTTCCTAAGCATTCTGTTATATGGGGATATTTAGGACCTGAAGCATTCCTTCATGAGGAAGGGTGGGTAGATAAAGATTTACATGATAAAGGTGTTGAAATTACTGCAGTTTCACCAGATGGAGCTAAATATGAAGGAGAGCTTATAGAATCGTCTAAATCAGAATTTGAAATTCACGGGATTCCAGCTTCAGAAGAGACCTATAAAGTAGTTGTGAAAGTGCCGGGTCACTTTGAATCACACACTACAGTAACTGCAGGTGAAGTGATAGATGGTGAAGTATTGGGTGTGAAAGAAAGAATGTATCCCGGATTACAATTAGCTGGTGATGTCAATGGTGACCAGGTCATTGATATTAAAGATGCATTCTTCTTAAAAAATCATATTAATAAGCCAGGAAAAAGACCATTAAAAGCAGATATTAATCAGGATGGAAATATAGATACAGGAGATATGAAATTCATTGTCCAAAATTATTTAAGTGTAAATGAAATGTTTGAAAATGCACCAGTGCCAAAAGAGAAACAAGGTGGTAAAACGCTTGAAGATATTCTTGAAGAGTTAGGTATAAGTGAATTATTAAACTAGAAACATTTAACTAGGTAAAGAGAGAGAAATGAAGATGACATACTCCGAGACATTTCTAACCCTAGATAAACCCCACTCTAATCTTTGATTCAGTGGGGTTTGTTATTTTTTGAGTGAACAAAGGTTCATCTTAGTAAATCCAATGTTGCTATTTATAAAAGTATTTTCGCTCCTATCCTATTATTTTAAAACGGTAGTTAAATTCGAGAGTCTTCCCAGGATACGAAGTGAAGACCCTAGGAATGAATAAAAGTAACAACATTGATAATGTACCATCGGTGAGTTTCACACCACCTTTTCAGTGCTGTTAAGTGAATTGCTAAAAGGATGTAGAAGGATCATTATCTCGAGAAAATTTCACTACATATTTTTAAAGCCTGCCACCGAGCGGTGGCAGGCAATTTTTTTAATGCTTTACGTTTATGGTTTTCGGTTCAACCCATGTTACTTCGTCTGATAACTTGCTTTGTAACCTCTTTAGTAAGGAATCTGTAATAACCCCCGAATACAATAAAGATTAGTCAAGCTCAGCTTTTGAAATATGGTTGAGAAGACAATCATTTTTAGGAGGATTTTATATGAATTTACTAAGTGCGTTGAAAGAAACAGTAAGATTATATGAAGATCATACTGCTTACGTGTTTCAGGGAGAAAAAACGTCATATAAGGAATATTTTGAGTTTGTTACAGAGTTTGCTAGTGGATTAAATCAAATGGGTGTGAAAAAAGGAGACAATGTAGCATTAATTTTAGGGAATTCTCCAGAATTCATGATCGGATTGTACGGAGTATTAAAAGCAGGAGCAACTGTCATACCAATAAACCCAAAATTCACTCCAGATGAGATAACTCATATCATTCAAAGTGGGGATGTTAAAGCGATTATTTGTCTCGATTCTCTCGTTCCATTATTGCAGAAAATAGAACCAAACTTGTCCTATATAAATAACATCATAGTGTGCCAAACATCTGAAGAACGACTATTTGTCAACTCATTTGAATTGAAAATGAAAACGTTTCTTGATGTATTGGATGCCGGATTGAATGAGCCCCCGGATATTTCTATTAATGACAATGATACAGCAGCTATTCTTTACACTTCTGGCACCACCGGGAAGCCAGAGGGAGCCATGCACACCCATTATAATTTATATAGTAATGCACGTGATGTAGTTTCATTCTTGAAATATTCAAAGAATGATAAAGTGATAGCGTGTCTGCCAATGTTTCATGTTTTTTGTTTGACCGTTGTCATAAATGCCTCGCTAGTAAGTGGGTCTACCATTCTTATATTGACTAAGTTTAATCCGCAAGAGGTATTTCAAGTTTCAAATCAGTATGAAGCTACAGTATTTGCTGGTGAACCAACTATGTATAATTTTTTATTTCAAACGAAAAAGGAAATCCAATGGAATTTACGAATATGCGCCTTTGTGTATCAGGAGGAGCTTCAATGCCAGTTTCATTGTTGGAAAAATTCGAGGAAAAGTTCAATGTGAAAATATCTGAGGGATATGGTTTATCGGAAGCATCACCAGTAAATTGTTTAAATCCACTGCACCGACCTAGAATACATACACCAATATTTACTGGGGATATAGCAAGAATGGATACAGAAGGCTATTTTATGCCACTCATTTGATTAATACCGGTGTCTCATAGATTTATGCTCACCTTAGTGGCTAGTTGCACCAGTCAGTGGATACTATTTTTATTAAATGTACCGTGCCTTTAGAAGGAATCAAATTAGATGATGTTATATATAAAATTATCAGAAAAAATATAATGTTCTGTAATTTGTAAGAGATTTGTAAGATTGAATAGGTATGATAACGACGAAGTATGATTTAATTCTAAAATAGAAAGAGGGATTTAAATGTCAAAAATTGTATCAAGTCAAATTTTAGAAACGTGTTACATGAACCCGGAAGCATTTCCTTGGATACCGTGGATTGAGGGTACAGAAATTAAAGTACTTAAGGTAAATCCGATTAGTGGCCAATTTATCACTTTATTAAAAGCTTCAAAAGGAGCTGTAATCCCTCCGCATTATCATCATGGAACTGTAACTGTATATACAGTCCAAGGGGCTTGGAATTATGCGGGAGAAGAATGGGTTGCAAAAACTGGAGATGTCATTTATGAGCCAGCAGGATCAGTTCACCAGCCAATTATGCATAGTGAAGAGGAAGTCATAACTTTAACTATAATAGATGGCGCATTAGAATTTCAGGATCCAGAAGGAAATCCTCTGTTAATGCTGAATTGGACATCAGTTCTTGATATGTATAAAGAGTATTGCGACGTGCATGGTGTTGAATATATTGATGTTACTAAGTTTTAATAGATTAACTGAATAGAAATATTCTACTATGAACAAACATTTAGAATCAAGCATGTTCAAGGAAAAAGGGGGAATCTATTTGGGTTTACCAGTTTTTAGCCAAGAATGGGCGGAAAAGTGGCAAGAGGAAATTAATAACAGTGAAATGTTTCGAAGGTATGGTGCTAATTGGGAATGGCCACTCGTTATGAAGATGAATGCAGATCCTGCAATCGGGCTGGATAAAGATCGATTGGTTTATGTAGACCTGTGGCATGGAGTATGCAGAGAGGCCAGAACAGCTCAGCCGGCTGATGTTGATTCAGTGCCATATATGATTAGTGGAGATGCAGAAATTTGGAAGAAAATCTTAGACCGTAAATTAGATTCCATCGCTGCACTTATGACTAGAAAAACAAAATTAGAACGAGGCAATATGATGAAACTGGCGAGATATACGAATGCATCAAAATATATGGTAGAAGCAGCTACAAGGGTTGTATCCCGGTTTCCCGAAGGTATTGAATAATAGGCTGTTGCAAGGTTAAATTCAAAACTAACTTAAATAGCTAAATCTAAACAAGAAAAATCCTTAAATACATTGCTTTATACAAAATAGTTGAGGAGAATATAATCGATGTTTTCACTTGAAGGCAAAGTCGCTATTATTACAGGTGGAGGTTCAGGAATTGGACTTGCTACTGTCAAACGTTTTCACCATGCAGGTGCCACTGTTGTCGTAGCTGATATTACAGATGAATCATTGCTTGCCGAAGAAATTGACGGCCTATTTATAAAAACGGATGTTTCTAAGGAAGAGGAAGTACAATTTCTTTTAGAGAAAACGATTGAAATATATGGTCATATTGATATCCTGTTTAATAATGCAGGCATTGGAATAGGCCTGGGGATGCTGGCAGATGCTCAAACTGAAGATTATGAACAATCCTTCCGAGTAAATACTCTTGGTGTCATGTTTGGTTTAAAACATGGGGCAACGCTTATAAAAGAAGGAGGGGTAATCGTAAACTCAGCATCAGCAGCAGGCTTACAGGGGGTCCCAACATATGGTCCTTATGTTGCTTCAAAACATGCGGTGGTAGGTGTTTCTAAAACGGCTGCTTTGGAGTTAAGCCTGCGAAATATTCGGGTAAACTGTATTTGTCCAGGCACAATTGATACACCGATGGTTCAAAATAATGCTGCACCAGAACAGAGGGCCATCAATAACTATATAACACCTCTTGGGCGTACTGGAAAACCAGAGGAAGTGGCAGCACTTGTCCACTTTTTATGTTCAGATGATGCTTCATTTATTACAGGCCAATCGATTGCGATTGATGGAGGAGTTACTTCTGGAACTTCATTAGGTGTTTGGACAGGATTAGCAGCTTTAGCTAACTAAATCTATTATTTCTTTGTTATCTTTGGGTAAGCACTTGCTGCTTACCTATTTTTTTATGTACAAAAAATATTCCTTTATTAATATCACCTGGTAAAACATATGGATAAGCGCATTGAAATAATAGGATTTCAATGCGCTCCAAATTGCTTGTAAAGCGGGTACTTTCCTGTTCAGGATCATAGGAAAACCCCAACTCGTATCTTAAACACTAAAATTATAGGGTGAAAAAATAGAATTCAATTTAGATCTGACATCTATGCCAAGTTCATTCTCAACAAATTTAATGTTCCTGCTTGCTACTTTTTTAGCCTGCAGTAAAAAGTTCGATTCAAGCAGCTTTTTAATAAAATCAATATAAATTTGTTCTTGGTAGGGATCAAGATCCAATATTTTCTCAAAGTATTCGATTCCTTTTTCATTTTCATCAGAATCCCAATAGTAATGCGCAAGTGTCTTTAATAAATTGATATAATCAGAGCGAAGTTTTTCACGTTCACTTTCAAGAAAATGTTCATAAGGGTATTCTTCAAAAAAGTGGCCTTTATATAATTTTTCAGCTTTTAAAAGATTTACAATCTGATTTTCTTTGGGTGATGAATTTATATCCAGACAAAGTAAGGATTTAAACTCATTTACATCTAAATAGAGGTGTTCGCAATTAAATAAATAATGGTTTTCAGATTGGCTTATATATCGAGATTTTCTGCCAGTTTTCAATTGGGGCTCCAGTGCCTTTCGCAATGTGGACAACGCTACATAGAAGTGATTATGAATAGTATCGATGGCTGTATCTTGAAAAATACTATCGAGAAGGAAGTCCTTTTGTAATTTTTTTTCACGGTTTGCAATAAAAAGCAGCAGCAGCTGCAAACTTGATTTTCGTTTTATGAAAATAGGATTGCCTTCATAAGTAATTTTAAAATCACCTAGAACCTTTATTGATAATTTTGGGTGTGATACTTTTTCATTCACCTCGATAGTAGAGATAAAATGATCGTTCATACGGTCGATAATAGAGTTAAACTTTTTTTCTTGGCAGATTTTTAGCAATTCATTCCTTTTCTCTTTTGCATATACATTTTCTCTCTGCACCTCAAAAAGTTTTACTTGAAAACTCATCGTTAAGCAGCGGTAGTAAGAAAAATATTCAAGAAAAGAGGTTGCCTTTGCAAAACAATTCTCTGCCTTTTCCCATTCTTGTATATGCAAATAGCTTTGCCCCAATTGCATATAAGTTCCGCCGGTATCAAGATCGTTCCCAAACCTGTTAGCTTGACTTACGCCCAATTCTGCAAACTTAACGGCTTGTAAATAGTCCTTTTTTAAACAAAATAATCTGCTTAATGAATAATAGAGATAAACACTTCTTGCATCATCTTCTTTTGTCAGTTCCAGCAATTTTCTCATTTGATCCAGAAATGACTCAGCTTGTGCAGCTTCATTTTTATGAAGATGTATTTCGGCAAGCATCCAAAGAGCATAAATTTGGCAATGAGAAATTTGATGTTTTTCAGCATAATAAATGCCAGACTTTGCATGCCTTTCAGATTCTTTCATTTCCCCTGAGCATAAAAGGATTTCTGATAATCCTAAATAATTCAATACTGTCAAACCGTATATGTTCATTTCCAAGCAATGATTCAGAGAGGTGTGAAAAAGATTTTTTGATTTTGCGAAATTTCCTTTATGTCTGTATATGGTAGCCAGAAAGTATTGAAGATAGCTTAAGTGCAAAGCATTTCCTTTGTCTTTAAGTTCGTTAATCCGTTCCTCAATCGGTAAGATCAGCTGATCCAATATATATAAAGGAATGCAGCGAAAAAGAAACACGCTATCAAAAGGTATAGAGTCTTGAGTGCTCAAATTATCTAGCCAGTTACTAATAAGAATGAAAAAATTATCAGGATTATATCTTTTTTCCATGCTTCTTATTAATTGTGTTGCTTTATAGTAGTCCTTCCCTGTAACAAAATGAACAAAGGAAGAAAAAAACTGACACGTTTCTTGATATATTTCAGCAAGCTGCAGATGGTAGTGTTCGATTTCTTTTTCTAAGAGGGTAAGATTTTTAAGAAACTCTGCATAAAGGAATGATCTAAACATGGGGTGATATCGAATGATTCCATGTTCATCTTTTGAAATAAAAATATTGCTTTTCATTAAAGCTTCAAGTATTTCCTCAGCATTTGAAATAGTAAGATACTTATTTATTACAGTTTCATCCAATTCAGATAACAACGAGGTTTTTAAAAGAAACATCCTCATTTCATCAGAAAGGGAATCCATCACTTCGGACATGAAATATTTTGGTATATCTGATTTACTTGAATAATGGGATAGAAAATCTGAATGCTCAGTCTCCTCCCAATCCTTGATGGAGTGAAGAATAAGCTGGATACCTGCAACCCAGCCTTGTGTTTTCTCGTGAATGGCAGTCATTTGGTGATTCTCTATTGATTGTCTGCATATGTAACTTAAAAACTCTTCCGTTTCTTGTTTAGTAAAAGACAACTGTTCCCTGGAAATCTCTGCGTAGTTTCTCAGAAGTTTTATATGAACTGGGATGGCTTTTGGTTGGGATTGTCCAATTAAAATATACGTAATGCATGTTGAAGAATATTGAAGCAATTGATTTAGAATTTTTTGTATGTCCGGATTATCTATCTTATGGTAGTTATCTAATACAATAATTAATGACTTTTGCCAATTTGATAAAATAGAAAGCAAGTATTGAACTTCATTTTCAATTTCTCCAGGTTGAATTTCAATAGGGGAGTGAATAGGTCCATTTGGAATGATTCGTGTAATAGCCGTTTTTAAATAACTGAGAAAAATGGCTGGTGTCTGATCGGTTTCATCCAGCCGATACCAAATAGCCTCGGTCTTTGATTCTTGAAGATAGCCTGAAACTAGAGCCGTTTTTCCATATCCTGCATCGCTGGTTATAGAGATTAATGCTGCATGCCGGTGTTTATCCAGAAAATAATGTAAGCGCTTTCTAAAAAAGTATGAGGAAAAGGTGGGTACGAACAATTTTTGCTCTAAGACTTTTACCATAGATGTATTTATTCCTTTCTTTCATTGCTTTATAACAGTACAAAATTAAGTAGAATAAAAGAATCAAACGTGAAAAGTATAATTAAATTATAAAATTTTTCAGATATTTTATCAAGGATAGCTGAGTCTTAGTGAGTTCTGGTTTTAAATAACAATCCATTTAAAGTTTAATGGAAGATTCTAAAAAAAATAAAAATCACTCCTTGAATTGAGTGACTTTTAATAGGACGATACTTCTTCCGCATGTATATTAAGATTGCTTCATCTCTTTTATATCAGTTAATCCCAAGTTTTTAGTGCTTTTTGAAATTGGGTGGTCTGGTTTGGCGAAAAGGGAGAACAATGCTCCGCCAACAATTAGAATGAATGCCGTACATAGTATGGTATAGTTAAAACCTATAAGCTTATTTCCTGCAGATTGAATAAGATAACCGCAAATGATGGGTCCAACTATTCCAGAAATATTTTGAAAGGACGTTCCAAGGCTAACCATTAATCCACTCCTTTCAGGTAATAAACTCATCATGATGACAGGGCCGACATTTAGCAGGGTAGTCGATAATCCCATTGCTGCTCCTATTATAGTGACCACCAGTAAATGATTTTGAGTAAAAGTAACAATGACCAATAACAAGGCACTTATTATTTGAAGCAATGCTGAAAATAATACGCGTGATGTACGTAAATTGTTCGTTTTTTTAAACATTCTATCAGACCAAGAGGACGCACTGACTGTCACAATCATGTTAATGAGTCCAATTATTAGGACAGCAAACCCCATTTTTGCTTCAGAAAGATGAACCGCTTCAATTAAATAGGCAGGCAGCCATACCATGATCCAGACAACCATCCAGAAGCTTGAAAATAGAGCAAATAACGTAACTGCTGATGTTGGAGAAAACAAGATTGGCTTAAATTCTGACCAATTGAATTTCCTAGGTGCTGTATCTGTTGCATCTGTGTGTGTTATCGAGCTATCCTTGCTTGCTGTCCACATGAGGAATAATAGAAGACTAGCTCCTCCTAATAACACAAAAGTAATTCTCCAGCCAAATGACTGATTAAGATGCACTAAAACAGGGGTCATAACTAGTGCTCCAATGATGCCGCCTGCATTACATATTGAAATAGCCATCGCTCTGGAAGCTGGGGGAAATGATCGGCTTAGGTGACTAATTGCAACGGGACCAAAGGGCCCTTCAAAAATACCCAATAATAATCGATACATCAGAAGAAGTGGGAAACTCATAATGAAATAAGTACTAAACTGCAAGATCGTCCATGCCAGGAGGAGAATTCCAAGCATTTTTTTTGTCCCTAAAGTATCTGACCATGCCCCGCCTATAATTCCTGAAATGGCAAAAAACCAAAAAAAGATGCTCCCAAGTAAGCCATATTGAACATATGAGAGATTGAAATCTTTTATGATATGGATTGATGCCACACTTGTGCCATTTTTATCAGCAAAATTGATGATCGTTGCAAATAATAAAAGTAATACTAAAACCCAGCGATTCATTAAGACCACTCCCATGGCTCTAAAATTAAAGGATATAATCATTCAATAAATTAGGTTTATGCTTTATTGATAGCCGAGAACACTCGTGACTTCAGTCGGGAGAGGTTCAAGGATTAATCATTTTGCAATATAAACTCAACTTTTTGGATTTTACCTGAAAATGCGAAATCGTCTTTACCAGCATAGTTCTTGCTGACAGGTATATAAGCATCTCGACCAACATCTATACCCTCAATGGAGATTAAAAATGGTAAGGTATTTGGCATTTCAACTTCACCTGCATTTTCACCATTTATGAGCAGAGTACCTTTTCCTTTCAATAGACCCGTTTTTAAAAACTCGAATTGCACAGTGGATACACCTACAGGGACTTTCATACTGGACTCGATCTTATAAAGGGTACCGACAAAATTATATTCATAAATTAATCGGCTATTTTGAATATAAAGTGTGTAGCCGCTGTACTGGTTTCCATGTGCGATCAAAACTCCATCGGTCCCATCGGCAGGCCGATTGATTGGTATAGTGATTGCATAGGAGCGATCATAAATAGGCGGTGCGGCAAGATTGTGGCTCATGCCTGGATAGTAGGTAATCTCGTTGCGGGATCGCACCTTATCATCAGGTGAAACATAGGCAAACAACTCAATGGTTTTATCGATTAGTGGAAGAGCATTATATTTCTCCGCTTCCTCTACCCATAGTTCCTGTAATTCATGTAATTTCTCCGGGTTTGTTGATGCTACGTCATGATTTTGTGCAAAATCTACGTTCGTGTTATACAGACTCCAAATGTCCTCTTCAAAAGGCGTCCCTTTCGTATGAAAAGAGATTGCCTTCCAGCCATCATGCCAAATGGCACGCTGCCCGGCCATTAAGAAATATTGGGACTGTCGTTTAGTGTCTGCATCTGAATGATCGAATGTATACTGCATGCTAACTCCATGCAATGGCATTTGTTTGACTCCTTTAATCGTTTCAGGTGGCGTAACTCCCGCCAAATCCAATACTGTCGGAGTAATGTCAATGACATGGTGAAACTGTTTCTTAATCGTTCCCTTCTCCTTTATTCGATTTGGGTAATGATAGATAAGCGGAACATGAATTCCCCCGTCAAAAGTTGTTTGCTTATAAAACTTAAATGGCGTATTGCTTACCTGTGCCCAGCCGCGTGGATAATTCGGCTGTGTATTTTTTCCTCCAATTTCATCTATATGAGGCAACAGACTTTCAATAGAGGTTGGAATACCGTTAAAGTAGGAGCTTTGTTCTATAATTCCATCGAATTCTCCCTCTTGACTTGCACCATTATCTGAAAGGAACACAATCAATGTATTGTCTAATTGATCAATAGATTCCAGGTAGCTAATGAATCTCCCAATTTGTTCGTCTGTATGCGTTAAAAAGCCTGCATAAGTTTCTTGGAATCGTTCATATAAACGCTTTTCATCTGAGGAAAGACTGTCCCATGCTTTAACACCAGGATTTCGTTCACAAAGTTCTGCGTCAAGTGGAGCAATTCCAAGCTCTTTTTGCCGTGCCAGTCTATTCTCGCGAATTTGATCCCACCCTTTTGAATAGGCTCCTTTGTATTGCTCAATATACCTTTTTGGTACTTGATGAGGAGAATGCTGTGCGCCAAAAGCAAGGTAAAGGAAGAATGGTTTCTCTGGATGTATGGATGAATGATCTGCAATAAAATTAATCCCTTGGTTCACAAGGTCCTCAGAGAGGTGGTAATCTGGTTTTTTCACAGGCTCCACACAATGATTATCATAGACCAGCGTTGGCACATATTGGTCGGTCATCCCATCTAAAAATCCGTAGTACCTGTCAAAGCCTTTTCCTAACGGCCAATTATTAAAGGGGCCAGCAGGTGTTTCCTCATACATGGGAGTTAAATGCCACTTTCCCACTGCATAATTACTATAATCATTCTCTTTAAGAATTTCAGCTATGGTCCCAGCTGAAGGAGTAATCTTTCCGCGCGTACTTGGAACATCTGGGCCAAGGTCGAAATTCGACAGTAGTCCCATCCCCACAGAATGATGATTCCTTCCTGTTAACAGACTTGCTCTTGTAGGTGAACAGAGAGGGGTTACATGAAAGTTATTATATCTCAAACCATTTTGTGCCAGCTTGTCAATATTAGGTGTCATTACTTCTGAACCGTAGCAGCCTAAGTCAGAATATCCCATGTCATCAAGAACAATATAAACAATATTGGTTTTCATTTGCTTCGTCTCCTTATGAATGTAATTTTTCTTTTGAGTCTTCATCATAAGAACAACATCTTACATATTTCTTACAGAATTCTGATTTATCTGCATTTTTTAAAAATTATTATTAGCAATCTGTAAAACAAAAATGGCCAAGTGCTTTATGACATAGCAATTGACCATTTTTTCTAATTCAATTCAGAGATTCAGTTAATTAGGCTTTCCAATTTTAAATTTGGTTTAGACAAGATCTTTGCACTGCGAATATAGCACTATCATATATCTCCAGCACAGCGAAATCCCATATTTCCAGTTGAACTGTCCGGTGTATTGGAGCTGCGTGCAGCTAATCTATAACGGTTGCAGTAAGTTTCATGACATAAATAAGAACCGCCTTTTATAACCTTTGCAGTACCAAAGGGGGGACCATTGGGATTATTTCTAGGTCCATTTATATGGAAAGCTGGACTAAACCAATCGGAGCACCATTCCCAAACATTTCCTGATGTGTTGTATAACCCGTATCGATTTGGTGGAAATGATCGTGCTGGAGCTGTTCCTTTATACCCATCCAATGCTGAATTATGGCTTGGGAATTGGCCTTGCCAAATATTTGATAAGCATTTTCCATCCGGGTACAATTCATCTCCCCATGGGAAATTTTTTTGGACCAGTCCTCCTCTAGCGGCGTACTCCCACTCTGCTTCAGTCGGCAGCCTTTTACCTGCCCATTTACAAAAAGCCTCTGCATCGTTCCAAGATACATGAACAACTGGGTGATCCCGCCGATTTCCAATTGCAGAATCAGGTCCTTCAGGGTTTCTCCAATTAGCTCCTTCAACAACTAGCCACCAGGGCGTCTGCTGCACAACCTGTGTTACCTTATTACGTGTTTCATCAGAAGCAAATGAGAGGAAGACAAAAGACCATCCGTACAATTCTGCATCAGTTTTATAGCCAGTTTCTCTTACAAAAACATCAAATTGAGCATTAGTTACGGTATATGCATCAATATAAAAAGGATTAACATGTACTTTGCGTACCGGTCCTTCACCATCTGCTGGGTATCCCTGGTCATTTGTGCCCATCAAAAATTCTCCTCCAGGAAGATAGATCATATCTTTAATGACTTTATTATTCCTAATTAAATCGTTGCTGCTTTCTTTTGGAGACATCTTTGTTTTTTTTATGCTTGGGGTGCAGCATCCGCTATCTTGTATTAGTTTCATTCCTATTTTTCACCTCTATTAAATAAGTTAGAGAAAATATTACCTGAAGGACCTTACTAAATTCATACAACAAGGTACTTTGTTTCTATTAAAATATTAATTTGTTCTGAATTATCTGTACCTTGTAAGATTTCAGTAATACTCCGCTCTTATTGTTAAGGAGAAAAACAGATATTTTTTTAAATAACATTTTTGAAAGGAAGTTAAACTATGAACCTTGTACATTCTTTAATTGAAACAGCAAAGTCACACGGTGACAGGACTGCCTTTATTTATGAGGAGAAAGAAACCACATATCAGCAGTTTCTTGATGCTGTTACGAAGTTTGCATCTGGCTTACATAAGATCGGTGTGAAGCAAGGGGATCATGTTGCTTTATTAGTTGGGAATTCTCCAGAATTTATTATTGGATTGCATGGGGCATTGAGGGCAGGTGCAACGGTTATACCTATCAATCCTATTTATACTCCCGACGAAATTACCTATATTATTAAAAATGGTGATGTGAAAGCCGTAATTACATTGGATACGCTTCTTCCTGTTATGGAGCATGTCATGAATACTGTACCAGCCGTTGAACAAATTATTGTATGTGCAGCTTCTCAAGGGGGAGCAGCTGTGAAGAATAATAAAATCAAAAAATTTAAAGAGGTTTTAATGTCAGGTGATCTCGAATTGCCGTTGCCTATTATTCATAAAGATCAAACCGCAGTTATTTTATATACATCCGGAACGACAGGAAAGCCAAAAGGTGCAATGCTCACACATTATAATTTATATAGCAACGCAAGAGACCTTCTATCTTTTTTAGAAATCTCCAAAAATGATCATATCATTGCCGTACTTCCGATGTTCCACGTGTTCTGTTTAACTGTAGCCATAAATGCTCCGATTATTTGCGGTGCGACAATTTTAATTATACCGAAGTTTATTCCTTCAGAAGTGTTCCGTATTTCCCGTAACTATAAAGCAACAGTATTTGCCGGAGTTCCGACAATGTACAATTTCTTACTTCATTATCCAGAGGCTGATCCTTCAGATTTGCAAAGTCTTCGTCTTTGTGTTTCTGGGGGGGCATCGATGCCTATTACCTTATTGGAGAACTTTGAAAAAAGATATAATGTGCAAATTTCAGAAGGCTATGGTTTATCTGAGGCTTCTCCAGTGACATGCTTCAATCCGCTGGACCGTCTAAGAAAGCCAGGTTCAGTCGGGACAAGCATAATTAATGTAGAAAATAAAGTAGTAAATGAGCATGGAGAAGCCATCGCCGCTGGGGAGATAGGGGAGTTGATTGTTCGAGGTCCGAATGTCATGAAAGGGTATTACAAAATGCCCGAAGAAACAGCTTCTGCGATTCAGGATGGCTGGTTATACACAGGAGACCTGGCAAAAATGGATGATGATGGCTATTTTTACATTGTCGATCGTAAGAAAGATCTTGTAATAGTTGGGGGATATAACGTTTATCCCCGAGAGGTTGAAGAGGTATTATACAGTCACTCTTCCGTAGTTGAAGCAGCAGTAATTGGAGTGCCAGATGAAGATTATGGCGAGGCATTAAAAGCGTATGTTGTCCGTAAAGATCCATCTCTTTCAGAAGAAGAGCTGAAAGGTTTTTGCAGGGAGCATTTAGCCAAATATAAAGTACCATCTGGAATAGAGTTTTTAGATGAACTGCCCAAGAATACGACTGGAAAAATTCTTAAGCGTGCATTGAGACAATCATTGAAATCGAAGGATATGCAGCAGACGTAACAGTTGCTTAACTTTAAGTTTAAAGGAGATATAATAACCCCCACTGATGGTGTTGAGGTGATTAGTTGCAGAAAGCGGTCTTTGTTTTAGTATTGGGTTTAAGAACTTAATATTAGCTTTTGTCTCATTTGTTCGGAGTATATTTTCTTTGGAAAATCTTATGAAGTGAAGCTAGTGGATGCAAGAGTTGAATATCCATTGAGGATCTTCAGCTCTTTTTTTCATATTCGACAAACGGGGCAGTCTTCCTTAATGAAGAGATTTGAGGTTTAAAACAAAAAGAGCCCTCTTAGGTTTCATCACCATTTTCTAGGGCTTAAATCGGATGGAACGGGTACTGCCTCAGCTAAAAAACATTCGAACCCCGATTATAACTAATAATATTGAGAGCATTTGCATAATAACCTTTCCATTCATATGTTGGGCAAGGATGACCCCAAGTTGTGACCCGATGATTACCCCGATCCCGCCGAATAGTATAGTTAGCCAGTCAAAGCTGTTATAAAACAACTGAGAAGCAACACCTCCCGAAGAGTATAGGCATAAAGAAAAGATCGATGTTGCAGTTGCATGGTGAGCGGGCAGCTTAAATATGTAAATGAAAATTGGAACCAGTAGCCAGCCTCCCCCAATTCCTAGATAACTTGAAAGAACTCCAATGATAAATCCGAGTAAAATTAACCATATGTTTATTGAAACGTGGCCTTTCTTAAAAGGTATCATTTCTCCTTTATGAGTGACGAATTCGGTCGTGTCAGGCTTTACACTTTCACTTGAAGCGCAGGGGTCCTTTTCCGCAGCGGCCAGTTGATTCTTTGCTTTTCCTTCAAAAGGAGAGTTTTTTGTTAGCAAAAAGATACCGAGTGTGACCAGCATAGTGGCAAACACAACATAGAAGTATTGGGAGGAATAAGCTTGCAGTAACCAAACACCTAATAAAGAACCTGGAATAGCGCTGATACCTATAATAAGCCCAGTTCTGTATTGAATCAATCCTTGTCTGGAATACCCGATGACTCCAGAAAGCGAATTTATGAGTACAATGACCAAACCAGCACCTGCTGCCAACACGGGGTTCATATCTAGGATAAGCAATAAAGCAGGGACAAAGATAAAACCGCCCCCTGCACCGACGATGGTACCGTAACCACCTGCAATAATCCCTATTAAAAGCAGTAATAATTCTGTCATTCTATCCCTATTTCCTCCTCTCGGAATACTACTCAGCTACATTTTCCCAGACAGGATGACCGGTGTAAAATGAATATAATTAATAGGGTATAACGAAAGGGTATAGCCCTTTCAAGTTGAATTTTTGTATATCTTAAAGAAGATGGCCAAAAGTTAACTGTCCGCAATGTCCTGCTAATGGACCTCAAAGTTGATATTCGAGATTCACATCTTTTCAAAAGTCCTATTTCATACGTTACTGGATAGTCGTGTGCAGCACTAATTCAATTGAGCTGCAGGGAACCTAGAAAATCTCAGTGTAATCAATGCATGAAAAATGCCAATTGGAAATTCAAAAATTAAAGAAAAGAATTAGGTGGATCAGATGAATATAGAGAGTTTAAGAATGTTCTGCCGGGTAGTGGACGAGGGAAGTATCAGTAAAGCAGCCCGTTTAAGCTTTGTATCACAGCCTGCTGTTACAAAGCAAATTCGACAATTAGAAAACAGGTATGGAACCTTATTATTTGACCGAATGAATGGGAAAATGACATTGTCAAAGGCAGGTGAAGTTCTTTACTCTTACGCAAAAGATATCATAGAAGCTGATAATACTTCTTTTCAAGCCATTAAGGAGATACTAGGGGAGCATGATAATGAGATCCAGGTGGGAGCAAGCCCTGCCATTGGTGATTATTTACTACCTGGGATGTTGGGAGCATTTAAAAAGCATCATCAAGAAATGAATTTTCGATTGTGGGTCGGTAATACGCCATATATACTATCGAAATTAGAGGAAAATGTGATAGATATAGCACTTGTTGAGAGTGTTGTAAAAGACCCAAAATATAAAGTGCAAAAATTTGCAGAAGATGACCTTATCCTAGTTACTTCTCATCATCACCGGTGGCAAAGGAAGGAGTTTATCGAAGTAGATGAACTGAAAGAAGAAAAGATTATATGGAGGGAAAAAAACTCTGGGACTAGGGAATTAGTTGAACATGCACTGAGGGAATACATGATGCTGGAACAAATGGATCATGCGATGGAACTTGGCAGTATTCAATCCATAAAAAGCGCAGTGGAAGCTGAATTAGGGATTAGTATCCTCCCCAGAATAACGGTCTTAAAGGAATTAAAATACAATGTTCTCAGGGAAGTTAAAATAAAAGACCTCAACATAAAGAGAGCACTATGGATTGTTCAGAAGAAGCGGCGTTATAAAAAGTCTGCAGAAATTTATTTTGAACAATTCTTACAAAGCAGAATCTTATAGACTCTTAAAAAGGGTTCCCTGCCATATTTGCGAATCGCAAAGAAACGATTGCTAGACGCAAAAGAAAAGCATTTTACGCGTTAGACGACCAAAAGGGAGCTGAAAAAAGTTTCGATGCAGAGAGTGCTTTGCTACGAATAAGCCGCTTCATAATAAAATTGAAAGATACAGACTTATTCGAAGCAAAGCATACCCGCCTTTACCGTTGTCGTAAGAACAACATTTTGAAGGGGATTTACACTCATAAACGAATAAAAGCAAAATCAAAAGACCTAAGTCCATTGAAGTACCGAACTTAGGTCTTGGAATCTGTTTAACCTTTAATGTCTAATTTTATTGGGTCAGAACAATTGATTAGGAGGCTGCTTTTCTCATTTCATATTTAATGCCCTGTACCCTTGTCAAAGTTGCTGCCGCTGACATCGGCAATATTTTCTATAGCCACTAATGCATTCGGGTCGATATCTTCCACAATCGAACGGAGCGTAGATAATTCAATCCGTGTTACGATGGTATAAATGATTTTTTTCGGTTCTCCGGTAAAAACACCCTGGCCCTGAATATAGGTCATTCCCCGCCCCAATTGCTTCAGGAGCTCGGCAGAGATTTCTTCAGGCAGATCAGAAATGATCGTAACCGACTTCAGCTCTTCCATACCTTCCACAACGATATCAATCATTTTATAAGCAATATAATAGGTGATAATGGAGTACATGGCTGTTTCCCAGCTGAAAACGAGGAAGGCCGCAAGAATAAATATAAATACGTTGACAATCATGATAAATTGGCCTACAGACACCGGTCGCTTCTTGCTGACCAGGATGGCGATAATTTCTGATCCATCCAAAGCACCGCCAGTTCTGATCACAAGGCCGACCCCTGTACCGAGAATGACAGCGCCAATGACTGTGGCTAAAAATAAATCATTGGTTACCGGCTCAAAATGGTGCAGGTAAGCGGTACTGGCAGATAAAACTATAACACCATATAACGTATGTATCGTAAATTTCATTCCTATTTTACGGAAGCCAATATAGAGAAATGGCAGATTTAGAACAATCAGGAATATACTCATGGTCATCCCGGTCAGTTCAGCAGCGATAATGGAAAGACCGATAACCCCGCCATCTAGAATATTATTGGGAACGAGGAAAAACTCAAGTCCTGCCGCTGCAATCACCGCACCTATCGTGATCATGATGAGCTGTCTAATCTCTTTTAATACCCTTTTTTTCTTTGTCATTGCCAATATGATCAAGCCCTTCTTTATTAAATACTTTCATATTATAGCACTTGTTTAGAAAAATCTTTAAGCAGGAACCACTTTACTGCAAAAAAAAGGAAATAAATACCTAAATGTTGAATGTAATTAATCGGATTAAAAAAAGCGAGGTAAATATATGACTGCTGTTTATGTGGATTGGGGCGGAGCAAGGATAAAATTAACCTGGAAGGAGGCAGCATTTCCTCCAGATAGAGAATTTATAACCAGCGCCCATGGGTTTTGCTTTTTAGAAGGAAAGGTTTTATTAGTGAATTTGCAGGACCGTGGGTGGGATATTCCCGGAGGACACATTGAAAAAGGTGAAAGCCCAGAACATTGTTTTAAGAGAGAAGCTAAGGAAGAAGGTTATGTGGAAGGGCAGTGCACGCAATTGGGATATATTATTGTGGACCATACCGAGAATCTGCTGTGGAATGAAAGAAGTGTATATCCCAAAATAGGCTATCAAGTATTTTATCATATGAATATAGAAAGGATGCTCGACTTTGAAGCCCGGTACGAGTCATCAGAAAGGATGCTGGTCGATCCTCTGCAAATAGCTGATTTTTCCAAGGGATGGCATGAAACACTTGCTCAGGCTTTGAAGGCAGCAATGAAAAGATTATTTGGTGAACCATAAGGAAAAAGAGCAGGCCTGCTCCTTTTTCCATCATGATCCGTTTTTATTCTGAGCCAACTTTTTTCGGTCTTTTGTGCCGGGCGGCTTTTCCATCCAATGATTTTTAATCATAATGTCTGCTCCCGTTTTGGCATATTTGGCAATTTCAATGGACAAGCGTTCATAATTCATGGCCAGATCGCTGCGCTGGCTGGCAGCTGCTGCCGTCGCATAATTTCCGGTTCCCGCTGCACTGATTAAACTCATATGGAACATTATCAGCTTATCTGAAAAAGTCTGTGTAACCGAATTGCTGACACTGACATCAGGCAGACGTGGGGTTGGAATATCATTTTGCAGCAGAATATCTGTAAAGATTTTAATATGTTTATTAGCTATTTCCGCACCTCTGAGCATAAAATCTGAAACCTCTTTTACTGGTGAGGTCTGAGCAAAACTGAGGCTTAAGTTTACCCCCATGGCATTGGTCATGACATTCATATATAGATGTGATATTTCTATAGCATTTAATGGTCTTTTATTGGACAAAGGATTCAGCCCGCTTAAATAACTCTTACTGTCTATATATTCAGTCATAGGGGGTGTTTCAATAGAAGGGTGCCTTGCCAGCAGGCCTTTGGTAAGGGCAATCCGGGTTGACTTATTATATAGAACGGAAGTTTCATGAAGCCCATTTGTAAAGTAGTCACATATGTCTTCCCGTGAACTCATAGAGAGAAAGCCGCCATAAGAAATAAGACCTGTCCGAGCCATATGGTTTATATACGTTAAACAGAAAATATCAGAAAAGAGCCATGGGGCAGACATCATGACATCGTTATCAGAAAAACCATTTGGCACCGGCAGCTCACTCTGCTGAAAGAACCTGGCAAGTTTTTTTAAATGGGTGACGGTCAAATCATATGCGTATTGGACTGCTCCTTTAATTTCTTTGTCCTTCAGATCTTTAAGCATAAACCCTAAAATGCACTTAGCCATGCTGTCATTCATATAGGAAGTCCATAAAGATGCAATTTCAGCTGCTGTGAGCCGTGTCTTATTCTTCTGCATTGGATTGCCTCCATCTTACGATTAATAACTATGATTGATATTTTTTCCTTTAATGTGGTTCTTATTCTTATTTGTAAAGACTGGATTAAGAATCAAGATCAGCTTTGGAAAGGAGTCTGATTATTTGAAAAGAATTATGGTGATTGGGATTTCAGCAGGCGCAGGAAAATCAACATTTGCCAGAAAATTGGGTGAGAAAACAGGCATTGAGGTACATCATCTGGATGCTGTATTCTGGAAGCCCGGCTGGGTGGAAAGCGGACTTCAGGAATTTTCGGATGCACAGCGTGAACTTGTGAAAAAACAGCAGTGGATTATTGAAGGCAATTACAGCAATACTTTTGAAATCAGAGCAGCTGCGTGTGATACAGTCATATATATTGAACTTCCCCTGTATGTCTGCCTGTACAGGGTATTGAAGAGGTGGCTGACCAATCTTGGTAAAACACGGCCTGATATGGCAGCCGGGTGCAAAGAGAAAATGGACTGGAAATTTATAGAGTTCATTCTGACAACTTACGGATCCCGCAAAAAGAACATGGCTGAACGGCTTGACAGATTTGCAGCAGAAGGAAAAAAAGTTATAGTACTGAAAAATAAATCGGATATTGATTCATACATAGAAGATTTTGATGTTAAGACAAACAATGCTTCATAGAATACAAAAACCCCTGCATTTTTGCAGGGGTTATACTTTACTGATTTTCGAAATATTTACCCGGCCTGAAAAGAAGACGGCACCGCCGCCCATATCGGAAAGCCGGTCCGGAGTCAGCGAATTGACCTGATGTTTTGTTCCTGGAGCGTCTGCCCATATTCCCTGTGAAACAACAGTACCAGGAAGGACAAGGTTTCCAACTGCCGCTTTGAGTTCGCATTCCCCCCGTTCATTCCAAATTCGAATCAGTTCACCATTTTTTATTTCAGCAATTATAGCATCTCTTGTATTTATGTGAAGACGCGGTTCCTTCTCCATCGCTGCATGCTTTGTATTATTTGAAAAAGTTGAATTCAAAAAGTTATGGTTCGGTGCAGGCACAAACAGAAAAGGGAATTTATTTTCTTCCTTCAGCGGTATGTATACCGGCAGAGGAGGAAATCCATCATCTTTCATTCTCTGCGAGTATAATTCTATTTTTCCGCTGGGCGTTTGCAGCCTGCCAGGAAAAAGCGGTTTTACCCTCGCTTTGATAAACTTGTTTTTCTTAAGGGAGTCAGCATTGATTTCCCCAATAAAGGGGTTTGCTGGAAAATCTAATGCGGCATCCATCATTTCTTCTTCCGTTTCTTTAAATACAGCATCATGAAAGCCCATTCCTTCTGCAAGAAGCCGAAACACTTCGACATTAGATTTTGACTCGCCGTACGGTTCAATGACTGGCTCCTGAATTTGCATGTAATGGTGCCAATAGGAGGAATAGATATCCGTATTCTCAAAAGAAGAAGCCGACGGCAGTACAATATCAGCATACTTGGCCGTTTCGGTTAAGAACAGATCATGGACAACAAGGAACAGATCCTCCCTCAGCAGCCCTTGACGTACTTTATTCCCTTCTGGTGCAACAACAGCAGGGTTGGTTCCATAGACGTACATAGATTTAATCGGTTTTTCCTGTTCAAGCAGTGCCGAACCAATCCTATTCATATTAATGATGCGTGTATCCTTTTTGTGCAGGAGGTCAGGCCTTTGAAGAGCTCCAGTATTAAAAGCGAGAAAGCCGGAGTTTCCCTTAATGGCACCGCCGCCTTTTAAGAGCCAGTGGCCTGTAATGGCAGGCAGACATGAAATGGTGCGGATGCACATTCCGCCATTGTCGTGATGCTGTGGCCCGTTGCCGATTCGGATAAAAGCAGGGGAAGCCTTTCCATACATACGGGCTAATTTATAAATATCATTTTTCGGCACACCTGTTATGCCTGCTACTGTTTCAGGATCATAATCCTTCACATGTTCACGAAGTTCCTGGTGGCCAACCGTGTACTTTTTCAGAAAGTTCTCATCCGCCAAATTTTCGGCAAACAAGACATGCATCATGCCAAGGGCCAGAGCAGCATCAGTGCCGGGAGTGATAGGTATAAACCAGTCGGCCATTTTGCCAGTCTGGTTTTTATGGACGTCAATCACGACGATTTTCGCACCGCTTTTTCTTGCTTTTTGTGCGAGAACCATTTGATGCATGTTCGTGCTGACTGCATTAATGCCCCATAGAATAATGAGCTTTGAATGGATGGTATCCTCCGGATCTATTCCAAAGCTCCCGCCCATTGTATATGTATATCCAGCAGTACCGGCAGATTGACAAATCGTCCTGTCAAGGCGTGTCGCTCCGAGTTTATGGAAGAAACGACGGTCCATTCCTTCTGCGTTTAATCTGCCCATATTTCCGTAGAAACTATATGGCAGGATGCTTTCAGGGCCATTCTTGACAATTAGGTCCTTCCACCTGGAGGTGATCGTTTCTATCGCCTCTTTCCACCCAATCCGTACAAAGTGGCCATCACCTTTGGTGCCAGCTCGCTTCATTGGATATTTGAGCCGATTTTTATCATAGATCCTTGATGGCATGTTGCGGACCTTATTGCAAATATTTCCCTGTGTTACGGGATGACTGGGATCTCCTTCAATTTTTACGATTTTTCCTTCTTTTTTATGAACGAGAAGGCCGCATTGATCGGGGCAATCCAAGGAGCACACGGATGGGAAAACACCATTTAAGGATTTGCTGTAAGAGTTCATGTCCACATACTCCTTCCTCATTGTATTTCGATCATAACATAAAATTCAGTTTATTTGATGGCCGTCTGAAGGCATCCAGCAAATTTCTATAATGAAACACCAAACCTCATATTTGAAACTATGCTTTGAAAAAACTTATGTAAAATAGGTTTGATAGATACGATTGGTTCAGAATACATCCGAGCAGGTGAACAGGGAAATGGCGCTAAAAATTGCGATTGTAGATGATCATAAGCTCTTCAGAGAAGGGGTCAAACGGATACTGGAAATGGAAGAGGACCTTGAAATAGTTGCTGAAGGGGCAGATGGCCGTGATGCTCTCATTATAGATAAGAATTATAAGCCTGACGTTATGATTATGGATATCGATATGCCTAATATGAATGGCATCAAAGCAACGGATAAGCTGAATGAAAACAAATCAAAAAGCAAGATCATTATTTTATCTTTTTACGATGATGAAAATTATGTCACGAGGGTGCTTCAGAATGGTGCAGCCGGATACCTGCTTAAGGATATTGGTGCAAAAGGGTTAATCGAAGCCATCAGGATCGTTGCAAGCGGCGGCAGTTATCTGGATCCCAAGGTTACGCAAAATATTATTAAGGAATACAAAAGACTTACAGAAATGAATTCACGCAGCAATCATGCTTCAAGTCAGAACTATCAGCGCCCTCTGCATATATTGACTCGCCGCGAATGCGAGGTGCTGCAGCTGCTGGCTGATGGGAATAGCAATACTGGCATCAGTAAAGCACTTTTCATTAGCGATAAAACGGTTAAAAATCATGTAAGCAGCATTTTGAGAAAGATAAAAGTTCATGATCGGACACAGGCTGTCCTTCTTGCCATCAAAAAGGGCTGGGTCAGAATCAGTTAGAGCCAATGATGTAATTTCAAAATTAAGGCATGTTCTCCTGAGCATGTCTTTTTTCTCGTTGAGCAGCAATAATGGATGAGTAAGCAGAGACGGTAATAGAAAAGATAACTTTGAAGAGCTTGAAAGTTAGGTGATAAAATGAATCGGTTTTATAAACGCTATTCAGATTTAATCTTTCATTTGCTCAGTGAAAATACATGGATCAGTTTAGCTCAGCTGGCAGAACGAACAGGTTTTTCAAAAAGCACGATATGGCGTGATCTGGAATTCCTGGACACTATACTGCCGGAGGATTGGAAGCTGGAAAGGCATGAGGCTTTTGGCGTTAGGCTAAGAAAACCTGAAAGCGGGACTCTGGAGAGCATTTTAAGAGAAATTCGCGATAAGAATACTTATTTCCATACGTTAAAGCTGATTTTATTAAGCGATGGAATAGATATTTCTCTGATATCCAATGAGGTGCATATAAGCCGTTCGACCGCATACCGCCACATTGAAAAGCTTCAGGAGGTTCTTCAGGAATCACAGCTCACTTTAACTTCGAGTCCTTTCAAAGTAATCGGTGATGAAAGAAATATCAGGCGTTTTATCATGCAATACTTAGATTTAATGAGCTTTAAACCGGAAGCTGAGAAGGATTGGCTGTATTCCGGGGATTTTCAGTCGGCGTTGCTGGAGCAGACCTCGAGCTATTCGATGACTCTCCGGACAGGAGCCGTTCAACGCCTCAAAATGATCTTATATATTTCAAACCTGCGTATGTCTATGGGCTATTTTGTTTCATTTCCAAAAACTTTGGTGGATGCATATAAGGAAAGTAAATTTTTTCTATCTGCTAAGGAAATAGTGCATTTTATGCCTAAAGCCAATATTCCTTCCAGGGAAACACAGCTCCAGGAAATACTTTTCTTTGCCATTTATTTAATGAGTGAGGAAAGGCCGACGAATAGATCGGAGCATCTGCGTTATCTCCGCAGGAGAAGGATAGGCGAAAGGGAACATCCTTTTTCTGTCTACTTAGAAGACCTTTCGAATATTGCTGGCTTCAATTTAACAGATGATGATATCTTTCTATTTCACATTTACCAGACATTCAAGAGAATTTATCTTGAAAAAGAATTAAATACCGAAACACTCCATAGCTCAATGATGCAATATCTTCCATATTATGAGACTAATCCACTTTTCAAAACAATAGAGGACCTGGGAGTCAAAACATTCTCGAAAGTCCCCCTTATTTTTAAAAAGCTGGATGTTCTTGAAATCTTTACTCTTCTCCAGGCTGCTATTCTGCGAAAGAGGAATAGGCATGTAATACAAGCTGCGCTTGTATGCCGGACATATTATGAAAAAGATTATATTAGGGAAGTGCTAAAATATCATTTTGGAAAACAGCTTTCTATATCAACGCTTGATTCATCAAGCATCGATTTAATATCAGAATATGAAGAGTTTGATCTGGTCATATCAACCGATTTTGATCATTCTTCCAAGCTTAAAGGGGATCTGCCGGCCATAAATGTTTCTGCATTTCCGACAGGATCAGAGCTTATGGAAATCAGGCAATTCATTCATGATCATTTTTTAAAACAAATGGACCTTGACGAAGAGATGATCTATCCCTATGAAAAGCAGGATGAGACATACAAATAAGGAGACGCCTTCAAGCTGGAGGTGTTTTTTTATTTATTTTTTAAAACCTGTTGAATTTGATAATCATTATCAATTAAAATAAAATTAGATGATAATCGTTTTATTACATACACAGTTTTGATTTTAAGGAGGCGAGGAGTTGATCAAAAACCCTCAAGTATCCGTCCGCACAATGACTGACCAGAACTTAACCGACTTTATCCGGTGTCCCTATAAATTTTATTACACACATATTGAAAAGAAAAAACATCCTCTCGGCTGGCGTCAGGCCATTCAGCATATTATCAATAAGGTCGTTTCATCCTATTTTCAGCTGCCGCAAAGCCATCGGACCCCTGCAAATGTGCTGATGCTTATCGATCAATATTGGGGAAGGCTGGAGTTGCGCATGTTTGATTCCCAGCTCCAATATTATATGGCTGCAGCTGCCGTAACAGATGGATTAATGAGAAACTTAAGCAGTGAATCTGAAATAGCTCAGCCGCTGTTTTTGTATGAAAAGTTTAAAATGAATCTTAAAGAGCTGAATGCAGATCTTTCTTTAACTTTTGATGTCGCTGAATGGCAGCAGGATTCTTTTATAGTGAAGAAATTCCTGGTGGATGCTGACGAGCAAATGCTTGAACTTTATTGTCATTTAACAGTGGTTTTTTCAGAAAAGGTATTTGGAATAAGGCCGGCCAGAATTGAAATCGTGACATTAATGGATGGTGAGAAGCATGTATTCACTCCAAATAAAGCTAGCCTGGAAGCGGGATTAAACTATCTTCAGATGCTGAAGACGCTTCTCGAAGACACAAAGCTGTTTTCGGATTTGTACAATATGAATGAGTGTCCAGCCTGTCCTTTTCAGGGACTCTGCGACAGGGATGAAAAGAATGAGAGAAAACAAAAATACTTATCCTAAAAAGGGCGCCTGGGGAAAACCAGGCGCTTCTGCTGTTTATGAACATCCAGAACCGGTTTAAGGTGAATGTATTTCCATTGCTTTTAAATGAATTTCCCGCTAAAGTTTTTACAGGGATGTTAGATAGAAAGGTTGCGATTCTTCTTTGAATATACTTATTACAGGTGCAAACGGTTTTTTAGGGAAAAAGCTTTCATTAAAGCTTTTGGAACAGGGGCATGAACTTTATTTATTAGTCAGGAGCAGAAAGCGGCTGGATGCCTTCATGCAAGGCGATGGAAGCGATTTTTCCAGACAGATTCATATATTGGAAGGCGATGTTACAGAAGAGCATCTTGGATTAAATAGAGAACTGGTGAATTCATTAAAAGGAAAGATGGATGCTTTATACCATAGTGCAGCACTTCTATCTTTTGATGAAAAGGATCGGGATAAGACTTTTAAAGTAAATGTCGGAGGAACAGCAAATGTTCTGAATTTTGCTTTGGAAATAAATTGTCCAAAAGTTTTATATATCAGTACCGCCTATACGGTTGGAACAGAGGTTTTGGGGGCGGAGGCTCTTTACTCTGAGGACAGGCGTTTTGTAAATCCCTATGAAGCTTCCAAGTGCGAGGCAGAACACCTCGCGTTTACATTCCGGGATAAACTGGATATTGTAATTCTCCGTCCCGGTATTATCATCGGTGATTCCAGAACAGGTGAAGCTGATACAAACTTCGGCTTATATGGATTTCTAAAAGGCATCAAGATCTTAAAAAAGCGGGCCATCCGAAGACAAGACGGCCAAAGCTGCAGAATCTATCTTGATCCTGACGTTGCCCAGAATTTTGTGCCAGTGAATTATGTAATAGATACACTGAATGCCGCCTTGATTTATGCAGAAAATGGCGGGATTTTCAACATTACAAATCCAAATCCGCCTCTGCAGTCAGATGTGTACGAAATAGTAAAAGAGGTCCTGGATTTTCCGCAATTGGAAATGTGTGTCCCTGGATCATCTGCAGAAATGACGAACGAGGAAAAGGCTTTTCATGATTCAATGAGCATTTTCCACAGTTATTTCCAGCGGACCATTGATTTTCCATCAGACAATACTGAAAAGCTGCTGGCAGATGCAGGGGTTCCCATGCTGCAAATGGACCGAGATGTTTTAACAAGAATAATAGCAGGATATTTGCTCGATAAAGCGAGTATATCTTCCTGACGAAAGAAAAGACCGGGGATTTGAATTCCCGGTCTTCATTTATTCATTCATGCCTGTTCCCCTCATTTTATGGGCATCTGCTTCAAGTGGAGCTTTTAAAAGCTTCCGGTGCTTAATTTCCATAGCCTGGATTTGTTTTAATTCCTCAATTAAGTCATGGATGGAGAGAATCTCATATAGAATGGCTGTTTCAGGCTGGACATGGTGGTGTGTGCGGGGTTTTAAACCGCCCGCAGGGTTCAGCTGTTTTTGCTCAATAAACCACTGTGTTACTTCGCTGATTTTTTTATGATGGCTTTCTGTAATAAAAAATCCCGGGTCATACAGGCTGTCTTTTATATCCTCAAGAACAGCAGCGCCAGTCTTTTTCCTGTCCTCCTCCAGCTCCGGCAGGCCAGCCGGCAGAAAGATCAAGTTTCCCACGTGATAGGTAATCTGCCTTAAAACAGTCAGTTTTTTATATTCATAATGAAAGTCGCGCATATCCTCACGGCTAAATCGGTGATACCTATATTCAGCCTTTTGATAATGGCATAAAGTTTCCGTTTTATCGATATCTTTAATAAGTCTTTGAAATTCTGAACGGACAGTGCCATCAGATCCCTGTGAATAAAAAATTTCAAGGCCTCTTTTATGTAAAATGTCACCGGATCGTCTGTAAAGGGCATGTATGTTTTTTATGATTGATTTTGAGTAATTGGGAGGCATGACAAAAAAGTTAACTGCTGTGGAAACGACAATTCCGGTAGTGGTAGTCCCCAATCGAATGAGAAAAGAGGACAGATAATGGTCCTGTACCGTTGAAATCATTGCGACACCCGTCAATGTAGCCACAAGCATTCCATCATGAAGCTTCAACTTATGGCAGACGATGATTGTCGCAAGCGATACGGAAGCATAACTGTACGGGCTGTCACCGAAAATGAACGTAAATAATACAGCAAATCCCGCACCAATGGCTGCCGCCGGAAACCTGACATATGCTTTCCGAATGGAGTCCGCAACAGTGGGCTCAATCGTAACGATGGCCGTAATCACAGCAAACATGGCTGGCCAATCCAGCATATGGCAAATAAAAGCTGTTATAAAAACAGCCAGTCCGGTTTTGGCTATTCTTCCCCCAATAAATTTATATGGAATAGTCTGTTTCATACATAATCCTTCTTTAAATCTGTGGTTTCAATATAAATTAATATTAGTGCAAGAAACCAATAAGAGCAAATGTGAATTTTCTGATAAAAAGAAAATATCCCGGTGACATGATCTGATAGTATGTTAAAATAGACAACTGTAAAGTAAAAATATTGAATATATATATAAGATTTTTCGGACTTTGAGGAAGGGTGAGTTTGAATGTCAATTGAAAGCGTGAAAGCCCATTTTAAAAAGTGGGATCGGGAACAAGATGTTATGGAGTTTGATTCTTTAAGCGCAACAGTGGAACAGGCTGCAGAAACAATCGGTGTCTGCCCTGCACAAATTGCCAAGACTCTATCCTTCAGGGGCGATGGGGATGAAGCAATTCTTGTGGTGGCAGCAGGCGATGCCAAAATTGATAACAAAAAGTTCCGGAAAACGTTCGGTTTCAAAGCCCGGATGCTTTCAGCGGAGGAAGTACTCGAACAGACCGGCCATGCCGTAGGAGGAGTATGTCCATTTGGATTGAAGAATGACCTGGATGTATATCTGGATGAATCTATGAAAAGATTCGAGACCCTTTTCCCTGCATGCGGAAGCAGCAATTCCGCCATTGAGCTGACACCTGCTGAAATTAATACATATTCAGATGCAAAAGCCTGGGTGGATGTTTGCAAGGACTGGGAAGATGAGCTGATCATTGAGCGGCCACTGGAAAAGATAACGAAATAGAAGTTATTTTTTCGTGCCGAAATCAAAATAGTGTTGTATTATTATAATTATTAATGAATAAATATATAGATTGGCGGATTAGGAGAGCAGATAATTCATGGGAAAGAATCTGATTATTAAACAAATTGATGAACTTCAAGATGACTTTTATAGAATAAGCACTTATATCGGTAACAATCCCGAACTGGGACATGAAGAGTACAAGGCATGCAAAGTATTGACAGAGGAGCTTGAAAAGCATGGTTTTTCTGTAGAAATCGGCACCTGCGGTTTACCGACTGCATTTATGGCAGCTTATGATAGCGGAAAAGAAGGTCCTGTGATTGGGTTTATGTCTGAATACGATGCACTGCCCGAAGTAGGGCATGCATGCGGTCATAATCTGATCGGAACGATGGGGATTGCTGCAGGAATAGGACTAAGTAAAGTGATTTATGAAACTGGAGGAAAGGTTGTTGTCTTCGGCACGCCTGCAGAGGAGACGAAAGGCGGTAAGGTGACCATGGCCGAAGCTGGTATTTTTGATGTTTTGGATGCAGCGATCATGGTTCATCCCCTTGACAATTATGTGAAGAGCGGGACATCACTGGCAATGGATGCCATACAGTTTGAATTTTTTGGAAAATCAGCGCATGCAGCTGCCAGCCCGCATTTGGGAATTAATGCATTGGATGCTGTCCTGCAAACGTTCAGCAGCATAAATGCTCTGCGCCAGCATATCAAACCTGATGCCAGAATCCATGGCATTATCACGGAGGGGGGCAAAGCTGCAAACGTGGTTCCGGACTATGCGGTTGCCCAATTTTATGTTCGTGCAGCCAAACGTGAGTATGTGAATGAACTTGTAGAAAAGGTCAAGAAATGTGCAGAAGGGGCAGCTCTGCAGACAGGTGCCGAAATGAAGTGGTCATTTTATGAATTCTCTTATGATGATATGGTTACGAACAGTCCTTTATCAGAAGCATTCAATAAAGAACTGATTTCCCTTGGTGTGAATGAGGAGGAAATTCTGGAACAGAAGGACGGGTCAGGTTCTCTTGACATGGGGAATGTCAGCCAGGCGGCACCTTCCATTCATCCTTATATTAAAATCTGCAACGAGGCGTATGCATGCCACACACATGAATTCCGCGAAGCTGCTATGAGTGAGCAGGCTAGAGAAGCCATGATACTTGGAGCTAAGGCAATGGCACTTACGGGGTATGAAGTGTTAACCAACCAGGAGCTTTTAAAACAGATTAAAGAGGAATTCGAGTCAAACAAGACATTAGCTTAAATACAAAATAAGGCCATGATCCATAAGAAGCATGAGGGATCATGGCCATTCTATTATGATAAACTATTCCATTCTGAATACAGTCCGGTTCCATTGCAGCCCTGGCAGTCGAATTGGTTTGCATGATAAGCGAATTCATTCCCTGGATAGAGTGAAAAACCTCTGCCGTAACAGTCAGGACACTTATTTTCTTCCTTCATGCGATTGACATGATTTTGATATCTGCTTTCGCGCCATTCATTAAAGGCATTCAATAATCCCATCTTTTTCACCTCAGCCATTTTTTCCTTATTTTGAATAAAATGGGCAGATTTTATACACTTCGCTGCTATAGTATATGAATAAAGTGGGACTAGTGTGAAAAAAGCTTGTTCAAAAATGGCTATTTTTCCTTAGGGTGCTTCCATTTTTCGCCGAGTGCTTCGATAAAAATGCTGACATTCTTTTTTTCCTGCATGATGGGGGAAAGAACATAGGAAAGAGTGCGTTTGAATTCCTGATTTTTCACTTTGATTATAGACAGGTTATTTTGTTTAACATCCCTTTCGACGACGCTTCCAGAAAGAATGCTTATTCCCAGCCCATTGATGAGTGTTTCTTTTATCCCCTGGTTGCTGCTGATCGTTAAGAGTGATTTCACCTTAAGAGCATTTGATCTTACAACATGATTAAAATACTCACGGGTTCCTGACCCGTTTTCTCTCATGATCCATGCCTGATCTTGCAGGTCAGCAATGGTTGCTATTTCTTTTTGCACCAAAGGATGCTGGTTGGAAGTCACTATAAATAATTCATCCTCTAAAAAGGGAGTCACGATAAGCTCTCTTTCATTTGTCTGGCCCTCAATAAGCCCAATATCCACATGATGGGAACGGGTTGACTGAACAACTTCCTCTGTGTTGGCAATCGTCACCTGAAGATTCAGCTCAGGATACTGATTTTGCAGATCAAGCAGCAGGGGAGGCAGGATGTATTCCCCTATAGTGAAACTGGCCGCAATTTTCAGATCACCTTTAATGGTGTTTTGCTGTTCTAAAATTTCCTGCCTGGTTTGCTCGTAAATGGTAATCATCTGCTTGGCCCGGTCATATAATATTTCACCGCTGGGCGTAATTTTCAAGTATTTTGGAGAGCGTTGAAATAATTTGGTCTGAAATTCCTTTTCCAGATTTTTAATATGCAGGCTGACACTGGGCTGTGACATAAGAAGGAGCTCGGCCGTCTTCGTAAAGTTTTTCACTTCAGCCAATGTGACGAATGTTTTTAACGCATCATAATACAAAATATCACCCTTTCTATAATTAGTAATATTAATAGCTGCGATAATTAATATTTATTTTACTAATGAAATATCATTCGGTAAAGTAATAGATATATATTTTTTGCGTATAAAACCGACTTTTTTTATAGGAAAAGAGGAAATTTAAAGAAATACTATAAAACCAGCCTTTTGCGCTGGTTTGCGAGGTGGAATATGTTGCAACTTCAGGTAATGAACAGTCCGTTTAATCAGGAGCAGGCAGAGCTCCTTAATCGTCTGCTTCCGACTCTGACAGAGACACAATCCCTCTGGCTGAGCGGGTATCTTGCCGCGATACAGTCTTCATCATTGCAGGCTGCCCCGGCAGTGGAAGAACGTCCCGCACCTGCAGCGGTACCGGCCATTCCAAAAGAAGTAACCATCTTATTTGGATCACAAACCGGTAATGCGCAGAATCTGGCCAAAAAAGCTGGAAAAACACTTGAGGAGAGAGGCTTTCAAGTAACGGTTTCAGCAATGAGTGACTTTAAGCCCAATAATCTTAAAAAGGTTAAAAATTTGTTAATTGTCGTAAGTACTCATGGTGAGGGAGATCCGCCGGACAACGCTTTGACATTCCATGAATTTGTTCACGGAAAAAGGGCGCCAAAACTGGAAGACTTCCGATACTCAGTTTTGGCTCTTGGCGACAGCTCATATGAATTCTTCTGCCAAACGGGAAAAGATTTTGATAAACGCCTCGAGGAGCTTGGCGGAACAAGAATAACGCCGAGAGTAGATTGTGATCTTGATTTCGAGGAGCCAGCAGCAGAGTGGGCGGAAGCGGTTTTAGCCGGATTGAGCGAAGGAGAAAGCAGCAGTCCTTCTTCTGCAGCTTCCGTTTCAGCTTTATCTTCAGCACCTGCCGAATCAGTCTATTCCCGGTCCAATCCTTTCCGGGCAGAAGTTCTCGAAAATCTGAATCTCAATGGACGCGGCTCCAATAAAGAAACCCGCCATCTTGAGATTTCACTGGAAGGTTCCGGGCTGACTTATAAGCCTGGTGACAGCCTTGGGGTATACCCTGAAAACGATCCTGAATTGGTTGATCTGCTTTTAGCTGAGATGAGCTGGGATCCCGAGGAAACAGTCAGAGTCAAGGAGGAAACAGTAACGTTAAAAGAAGCGCTTACCGCTCACTTTGAGATTACTGTCCTGACCAAACCGCTTGTTGAAAAAGCTGCAAAGCTTTCTGGAAATGAAGATCTGCACCAGCTTGTGTCAGACAGCAATCAACTGAAATCCTATATGGACGGGCGGGACTTAATTGATTTAGTCCGTGACTTTAAACCATGGAACAGTTCGGCACAGGAGTTTGTTTCTATACTGCGTAAGATGCCTGCACGTCTTTATTCCATTTCCAGCAGCTTTGAGGCGAATCCCGATGAAGTTCATTTAACAATCGGTGCTGTCCGCTATGATGCCCATGGCCGTGAACGAAAAGGTGTTTGCTCCATTTTATGTGCGGAACGTCTCCAGCCTGGCGATACAGTGCCAGTATTTATTCAGCACAATGAAAACTTTAAACTGCCTGAAAATCCGGACACACCAATCATTATGGTTGGTCCTGGAACCGGAATTGCACCATTCCGCTCATTTATGCAGGAGCGTGAAGAAAAAGGCGTTGATGGGAAATCATGGCTATTCTTTGGCGACCAGCATTTTGTGACTGATTTTCTGTATCAGACTGAATGGCAAAAATGGCTCAAGGATGGAGTCTTGTCGAAGCTGGATGTCGCTTTTTCCCGTGATGATGATGAGAAGGTATACGTTCAGCATAGAATGCAGGAAAATAGCAAGGAATTATTCCAATGGCTTCAGGAAGGCGCAGCCGTCTATATCTGCGGTGATGAGAAAAACATGGCTCATGATGTCCATAATACACTCATAGATATTATTGAAAAAGAAGGCGGTATGAGCCGCGATCAGGCTTCAGAATATCTTGCCGGCATGCAGAAAAATAAACGCTACCAGCGCGACGTATATTGATTTGGAAGGAAAGGAGTTTTACAGCATGGTAAACCCAAACTTAAAAGCACCGGATGGCCCTCCGAGTGATGTTGAGGGAATTAAGGATCGAAGCAACTATTTGCGCGGAACGCTGGCGGAAGTTATGCAGGACAGGATCAGCGCCGGAATTCCCGATGATGATAATAGATTAATGAAGCACCACGGGAGCTATCTGCAGGATGACCGGGATCTGCGGAATGAACGCCAGAGGCAGAAGCTTGAGCCTGCCTACCAGTTTATGCTCCGGCTTCGTCTTCCTGGAGGCGTCGCAACACCAGAACAATGGCTTGTCGTGGATGATTTAGCCGAAAAATATGGCAACGGCACCTTAAAACTGACAACACGCCAGACCTTCCAGATGCATGGAATCCTTAAATGGAATATGAAAAAGACAATCCATGCAATCCATTCGACCATGCTCGATACAATAGCGGCATGCGGCGATGTGAACCGTAATGTAATGTGTATTTCAAATCCCGATCAATCGGAGATTCATTCGGAAGTGTATGAGCTGGCAAAGATGCTTAGTAACGATCTTCTTCCTCGTACACGTGCCTATCATGAAATATGGCTTGATGAAGAAAAGGTAGCCGGCTCTCCTGAAGTGGATGAAGAAGTTGAGCCGATGTATGGTCCGCTTTATTTGCCCCGCAAATTTAAGATTGGGATAGCTGTGCCGCCTTCCAATGATATTGATGTCTTTTCACAGGATCTCGGCTTCATTGCCATTGTGGAAAACGGCAAACTGGCAGGTTTTAACGTGGCAATCGGTGGCGGAATGGGCTTCTCTCATGGAGATAAGGCGACCTATCCGCAGCTTTCAAAAGTAATCGGCTTTGTGACACCTGATAAGATTTACGAAGTGGCTGAGAAGGTAATTACAATCCAGCGCGATTACGGCAACCGCTCAGTCCGGAAAAATGCCCGTTTTAAATATACGGTTGACCGCCTTGGTCTGGAAACAGTTATTGTAGAGCTGGAGAATCGTCTGGGCTGGAAACTGGATGAAGCTCGCGGATTCAAGTTTGATTCCAATGGAGACCGCTACGGCTGGGTAAAGGGGGTACGCGGTAAATGGCATTTTACGATGTTCATAGAAGGCGGGCGTGTGGCGGACTTCGACGGATATAAACTAAAAACAGCATTGCGGGAGATCGCCAAAGTTCATAAAGGTGATTTCAGGCTGACTCCCAATCAGAACCTGATTATCGGAAGTGTGCCAACAAAAGATAAGGCAAAGATCGAGGCGCTGATTAATGAATATGGCTTAACAGATGGAAGCCGCTATAGTGCATTGCGCCGCGGATCCATGGCCTGTGTCGCCCTGCCGACATGCGGTCTGGCAATGGCAGAGGCAGAGCGCTATCTTCCTGGATTGGTCGATAAAATTGATGAAATCGCCGATAAAGCAGGCTTGCGGAACGAAGAAATCACTATCCGCATGACCGGCTGCCCGAACGGCTGCGCGCGTCACGCACTCGGCGAAATCGGCTTTATCGGCAAGGCGGTCGGCAAGTACAATATGTATCTCGGGGCAGCATTCGACGGCAGCCGCCTCAGTAAAATGTACCGCGAAAACATTGGCGAAGAAGAAATCCTGAGCGAGCTGCGCGTCATCCTGCCGCGCTACGCCCGTGAACGTGAGGATGGCGAACATTTTGGCGACTTCGTAGTCCGGGCGGGGATTATTGAAGCGACAACGGACGGGACTAATTTTCATGATTGAGGTTGAGAAAGACGGGGCGGGGGCCCTGTCTTTTTTTCTTTGTGTGCAGGAGCCGAGCGCACGTAAATATTTCTATCCGCACATATTTTCTGCCTATGCGCACACAAAAAAGTCTATCCGCACATAAATTTTGGCTATCCGCACATAAACATTCCCTTCTGAGTTTTTCTTAGAGGATTTGAAGGAGCAATGCAGAATTTTTAAGTATTAAACAAGAATGGAGTGAAAAAATGATCCTCAAAGAACGAAAAATCCCTCTTTTAATCCTTAAAACAGAAGCTCTCCTCCGCAGGCTTCCAGCTCATCACCCAAAAATCCCTATCATTAACGAAGAACTGAATAAAAGACTTGCAGGTTATAAAGGAGAAGCTTCATTGGATTTTCCTCTTGATTTTCTAGATAGTAAGGAATATATTATCCTTCATGATCTCCGCCTGCCAGATAGTGATCGCTTTTTCCAAATTGATACTCTTATACTTACAAAAAAGTTTGCTTTAATACTTGAAGTGAAAAATATAACAGGTATCTTGCATTTTGATACAGTATATAATCAATTAATTCGTATAAAGAATGGAAAAGAGCAAGTTTTTCCCTGCCCTTTAATTCAGGTTAATAGACAGGCATCACAACTTAGAAGGTGGTTTAATGCCAATGTCAGCAAAGAAGGTTTACCGGTCTATTCTTTTGTAGTCATAAGTAATCCGCATACAGGAATTAAAGTTTTTCCTCCTCATATTGACCTCAGCCATAAAATTATACACCGAAATACTCTTCCTATAAAAATTGAGCAAATAGAAAAGTCCATAAATAGAGAAATCAGTGAGAAACTCCTTAAAAAGATCATTCGCTTATTAAAAAAGCAAAATACAGAGCTGGAAAGCTCAATACTATCAAGATTCCAGATCAATCAATCTGAAATACTTACGGGTGTATTCTGCCCTGCCTGCAGCTTTCTGCCTCTCGAAAGAGTAAGTCGCACCTGGAGATGTCCCAGATGCAAGATTACCAGCAAGGAAGCACATATGAAAGCATTGCATGACTACAGCCTTCTGCTGGGGGCTGCCATCACGAACAGGGAGCTCAGAAACTTTCTCCAAATCTCTTCTTCCTATACCGCAACCCGACTCCTCCAATCCCTCAATCTACCTGAAACTGGCGCTTATAAAAATAGAACATATACACTCATACTCCCCGAAGAAACAACAGTAATTAAAAGAGGTATTTAATAGTAAATGTCGAAACATTTAGATATCAACACACCTGCCAAAGGAGGAATTTTCATGCCAAACGAGGAAATGCTTTTGATTCCGGGACCTACACCTGTTGTGGATTCGATTTATGAGGCAATGTCACAGGAGACAAGGGGACATACGGATCCAAGGTTTGCCGCTGTTTATAAGAGTGCGATAGAGAAAACGAGGGAGATGCTGAAGACGGATGGAGAAGTGTTTGTGATCTCCGGCTCCGGGACGATTGCAATGGAAATGGCTCTGGTCAACACGGTGGCAGCTGGAGAAAGGCTTTTAATTATAAGCCAGGGCTTCTTTGGTGATCGTTTTCAGCACTTAGCAAAGGCGTTCGGAATCCAGGCAGATATCATTCAGTCTGACTGGGGAAGGCAGGTTGACCCCGCAATTATTGAAGAAAAGCTTGCCTCTCATTCCTATAAAGCTGTGACCATTACTCACGCTGATACTTCTACTGGTGTTGCGGCTGACTTGGATACATTAGTGCCTATCATTAAAAAGCACGGGGCTCTTGTCATTTTGGATGGGGTCTGTGCAACAGCAGCAATGGAGGAGGATATGAGCAAGTCATATGGCGAAGGGAAGATTGATGTCGTTTTGACAGGCTCACAGAAGGCGATCGGTGTCCCCCCAGGACTGGCAATTGTAGCATTTAACCAGACGGCGCTTGCTGCCCGCGAACAAATGGAACGGGTCCCTGCCTATTATTGCGATATCTATAATTGGATTCCCATTATGCATGATCCGCAAAAATACTTTGCCACACCTCCAGTGAATCTGATTTATGCCTATGATGAGGGCATGAAACTGGTCCTGGCTGAAGGAATGGAACATCGATACAAGCGCCATGAAGCATACGGCAAAGCTGTTCGGGCAGCACTTGCTGAGTATGGTATGAAGGCAATTGCCGACGAAAATGCCGCTGCAGCAACTCTCAGCTGTATCCTTTATCCTGAAGGAATGGATGATGCTGAATTCCGTGCATCCCTTGCGAAAAAAGGTGTCATTGTTGCCGGAGCACTGGCTCATCTTGCAGGAAGAGCGTTCCGAATAGGCCATATGGGGAATACGACTGAAGACATGCTTGAAAAAGCCATTGTGCTGATCGGTGAAACCATGAATGAAATGGGCTTTGAGGCAGATATTCAAAAAGCTGCTGATAGGTTTAGAGAACTGGCATTGCCTGTTGCTTAATAAGGAGGGAAAAGATGTCTGATTTGACTTTGCAGGCTGCTGAGACAGAACTCGGAGAATTGAGACTAATAGGGATCCGCGTCTTATGCCCGCCGGATCAGTATTCAGATGAAATTCCGCGTGCTATTAATCTATTATTGGAACGCCTTACAGAAATTAAGGGAGCTGTACATTCAGATCGGCTTGTTGGTGCCTTCAAAGTGGAGGAAGACTGTCCTGAAGAAGACGGATATTGGATTGGCATTGAGGTGAAGGAATTTATTAGCATTCCTGATGGTATGTTCTCATTAGAAATTCCACCGCAAAAATATGCCTCTATCCGGCACAAAGGACCTAATAATGAGATTAAAAATTCCTATAGGGAATTACACAAGTGGATTGAAGAAAAGGGATACAAACGGCTAAAAAATAAGTGGCACATAGAAATCCATCACAGCTGGGAAATTATAGAGGATTTAGATATAGAGCTGCTGGATACGATAGCATAATGTTAAAAGACTGCCTACCCGGCAGTCTTTTCCCTGAAAAAAGAAGAATGGAGAATTTAAAAGTGATAGATTATCGAATTAAGCATATGAAAGGCTACGATGAAAAAATAGGAAATCTTGTATCAATGCTTGAACATGCCAGGTCTGTGACTCTCAAAGATGTTGCTGGGTTGACACAGAAAGAGCTGGATTTTCTTCCTGATGAAAACAGTAATTCAATAGGATCACTTCTGAAGCATATCGCTTTTGTTGAATATGTTCACCAAATTATTACTTTTGAAAATAGAGATCTTAACGACAAAGAACTTTCAAAATGGGCTGCAGCGTATGAACTGGGAGAGAAGGCGAGGAATGAAATTAATAACCATCCTCTTGAATTTTACTTGGAGGAACTGTCAGCAATTAGAGAGAAAACGTTAAAACTTTTAGCATCCAAACAGGATAGCTGGCTATACGAAGAAGGTAAGTGGAGCAACGGAGTGCCCTTTAATAACTTTTGGTTCTGGTATCACGTTATGGAGGATGAAATCAGCCATCGCGGGCAAATCCGGGTGATAAAAAGACAGCTGGCTGCTCAGAGGTAATAAGATAACCAACTGCCTTTTTCCAAAAATATGAAACTAAAGTTCCATTAGTTCGTATATAAGGTAAAACATTTAAAGGCGGTTTAATGGATGAGAAAAATGAATTGGAGTTTTTCAGGAAGCGGAATGGCATTTGGTCTGTCTCTGGGATTAGTTTTTGGAATGCTTTTTGAAAATTGGGCTTTGGGCATTGCCATGGGAGTTGCTTTTGGGGCATCGTTTGGATCCTCAGAAAAGAAGTAAAGGAGGATCTGCCTTGATTAAAAATAAAAAGCTCTTTCTGACATCAATTGTCTTAATCGTTAGTTCCATGGCTCTAAACTTTCCTTTTCCGCATGAAAATCCACTAGGTGATACAGCATTAACGATTTTAAATATTCCAATCAAATCAGCAGATGGCTTTCATTTTGCAGGAGTATTTATTCTCATATTACTTATCCTGGGTATGGTATTGCTTCATCGTTCACTTGAAAAATACCATTTGAGATCTTTCTTTGCCGTTATCATCATCGTTTCCCTTCTTCCTCCTTCTCTGGCAGAGGCTTATCAAAAAACGCTGGCAAATGGCATCAATGCCGTTTCCTATATAAAAGATGAAAGTCAATGTAAGTTTGTAATGATTGGTAAAGATACTTTGCAGGGAACTTGTGAACTGCCATTTGAAAATTACAGCAATGAGGAAGTGTCTTTTACTATCGGCTTCTATGACAGATATTTATTTGAAGAGGATGTAAAGATGCTTTCACTGATGAACAGCGGTAATCCTAGTAACGTTAAATTGCTCCCAAACGAAGCTAAGGTTGTCCGGATTGAGAAAGAGATCGATGTGTCAAAAATCAAAAACCACGTTGAAAATGGAGAATCAGCTTATGTAAGCCTCTTTATTCAGTCTGGTAAGAAAAACAGGAAATTGTAAGAGGGGTAGAGCTAATGAACATTGAGTTAAAACCCGTCACAAGAGACAATTGGGAAGAAGTCATTAAGATGAAAGTAAAAGAATCGCAGCGTGATTTCGTTCCATCAGCGGCTGTTTCACTAGCAAAGGTATATATTAAGCCAGATGGGGATGCAGTAGAATATATCCCATTCTCAATATATGACAATGAAAAAATGGTCGGTTTTATCATGTATGCTTATGAACCGGACACGATTAATATGTATTGGATTAACGGTTTTTTTATTGACCAGAATTATCAGGGCAGGGGATATGGCCGGGCAGCATTAGGCGATATGATCTGCTGGATAAAAACGAAATTTCCAAAATGCGAGGAAATCCGCTTAACGGTTCATAAAGATAATTGCCACGCAAGAAATCTGTATAAAAATTTCGGATTTATCCCGACCGGAGAGATTTGGGGAGAGGAAGAGGTTTACTATTTTTCGGTATAAAGGAGTTATTTATGATTAATGAAACACTGGAATTAAATAAGAAAAGCTGGGATGAAGCGGCTAAAAGGTTTTATGGGCGCAATCCGCTGCCTGAATATGGACCATTAGCGCCAACTGAAGATGACCTTCAATTGTTCGGAGATGTGCGCAGCTTAAAGATGCTGGAGATTGGCTGCGGCAGCGGGCATTCCCTAAAGTATTTGGACGAGCGAGGAGCAGGTGAATTATGGGGATTGGACTTGTCTTCCAGGCAGATCGAATCTGCAAAGGAACTTCTGGAAAATTCTTCTTCGCAGGTAAATCTGTTTGAATCCCCGATGGAACAAAATCCGGGAATCCCTGCTGAATATTTCGATGTCGTTTTTTCCATCTATGCGATTGGATGGACCACGAATTTAGACAAGACGCTAAAAAATGTTCATTCCTACCTTAAATCAGGGGGGATGTTTATTTTCAGCTGGGAACATCCGATGTATAACCGAATTAAGGCTGAAAATGGTGCATTAATTATGGATAAATCCTATCATGAGGAAGGCTCCTATCAGCATATAGCCTGGAACCAGCCTGCCATTATGCAGCAATATAAACTAAGTACATATATTAATTTATTAATAGAAAACGGGTTTGCGATTGACAGGGTAATTGAAGACGTCAGTCTTACTGAGGAAGATGTTCAGCGGCATACCAACCGCTGGTATTCCTATGAAAAAACCAAAGCTATACCCGCTGCTTTTATTATTAAATGCAGCAAGCTATAGAAGAAAAGGCGGATGAGACCGAATGACTTATCATATTAGAGTCAGAGCAGGTGCAGTTATTATCGAAAATAATTCGATTCTGCTGATTGAGTTTCAGGATGAAAGAGGCCTTCATTACAATTTGCCTGCAGGAGGGGCTGAACCTAATGAATCTGTTATTGATACAGTGAAAAGGGAAGCAAAAGAAGAGGCATCTGTGGATGTGATGGTCGGCCCATTGGCATTCGTTTATGAATACGCCCCTCACTTAAATGAATTCAGGTATGGGCAGATACATTCTCTGGGCTTAATGTTTGAATGCCAGTTAAGAGAGGGCTCACTGCCTAAAATGCCTTCAGATCCCGATCCTAACCAGACAGGAGTTAGGTGGGTGCCGCTTTCAGAGCTGGCCAATATAGTGTTGTATCCTAATATGAAAGCTCAAATCTTAGAATATGTAAAAAATAGAAGAAACATAGATTTTATCGAAGAACACACACTGGAAGTATACTCATTGGAGATAAAAAAATGAAGGAAGAAATCATGATTGACTGTGGTGAAGTAGTCCTCCGGGAATACCGGATGGAGGATGTCCAGCCACTCTATGAAATTACTTCCCAGCCGGAAGTTTATGAGTTTATTCCAGGTGCGCAGGCTACACTGGAACAGCGGGTGAACTGGATGGAGAATTATGAAATTCCGGCGAATGAAAAATTTAAGTCCTCAATGCCAGACCTGACAGATGCCGGATTTTTGAATTTGGGAATCATTCTAAAGGAAACTGGAGAGTTTATAGGCTTTTGCAATACAGGAATAAAGGATGAATTGCCGGAACCGAACAGGGAAATTGGCTATGCCATCTCAAAGCACTGGCGGAATAAAGGCTATTCTACCCTTGCTGCAAAAGGGCTAATAGGATTTCTTTTTGAAAAGACGGCTCTTGAAATACTGAATGCTGTTGCATTAACAAGCAATGCCAGTTCCAATAAAGTTCTGCGAAAGTGCGGATTCAAGCTTGCTGGCGAAATAGAGATTGATGGAGAACCGTTTTTCCATTACATCATGAGAAAAACTAGGCATAAATAAATTCAAAGACACCCGCCATTCAATATGGGGGTGTCCCATTATTTTGGTTAAAGGTCAGATTTAGGATTTGTATTAAATGTGCCGTTTTTGTTTTCCTGTTCATGTCCGCGCACCTGGTCTCCGCCGTTTCCTTTTTCGTGTACCTTTTTGCCGCCGAGTTTTACGTTTGGATATTCTTGTTCCCGCATGGTATTCACCTCCATGTTAATTAAATTATCCATAAAGGAAAAAAATATATAAATTTTGGGGTTTTTAAATGGAAATAACACTTATCAGACATGGCAGGTCATCGCAAATGGATAATCACCGCATGAATAGGCGTGAATTTAAAAAATGGGTTGAAAGGTACAATCACTTAGGCATTCTTGAGGGTGAGACTTGTCCTGCTGACGTAATAGAAAAAGTGATTTCAGCACCTTTTTTACTCACAAGTGATTTAAATAGGTCAATCGAGTCGGCCAGAAGCATAAATCCATCTGCGAAAATACAAGCAGATCCATTATTCAGGGAAGCTGATTTCCCCATACCTGCCGGTAAATTTCCTGGTATGAGATTAAGGCCAAATACCTGGGCTGTTTTATTAAGATTACTATGGTTATGCGGCGATTCACAGGGCTGTGAATCATACAGGGATGCAAAGCTGCGGGCAAAGCAAGCATCATTAACATTAACCTCTATTGCAAAAGAACATCACTTTGCCGTTCTCATAGGTCACGGTTTTTTCAACCTTTTAATTGCAAGGGAGCTTCAAAAAGCCGGATGGGCTGGGAAGAGAAAAACAGGTTCAAAGCACTGGAATGCAGATACCTACATCTTATAAAGGAGGGGAAGGAGAATGGTAAAACCTAATCTGGCATCCAGATTTAAAACATTTGGACAATATGAATGTCACGGATCGAGCGGGCTTTATGAGTTCTTGTCTTATAAGATTGCAGAGGATGAAGAATTGCTGTGTTTGGCATCTGAAGCGAGAGAAGGCCAGCCTGTGCCGAATTTATTTCTTGGGGCCATTCATTATCTGCTTTTAAGCGGGAAAGAGCATGATCTTAAGGAATTCTATCCAAGTTTAGTGGAGAATCCAAGGAACGCTCTGGAATCTTTCAAATGCTTTAAAGATTTCTGCAGGATAAATTCACGGGAAATTGAAGAAATAGTAAAATCAAAATTAGTCCAGACGAACGAAGTCAGGCGCTGTGCTTACTTGTACCCGGTGTTTGCCTGGATCTTTCAGCAAACCAAAAAGCCCCTGGCCTTGATTGAAATTGGGACAAGCGCAGGCCTGCAGCTTCTTTGGGATAAATACAGATACTCTTATGGAACAGGAAAAACATTTGGGAATCCAAGCACGAACGTTCATTTAACCTCTGAAATAAAAGGAGGCCATGTTCCGATTTTACCGCCAGAAATGCCGCCGGTAGCTTCAAGAACTGGAGTTGATCTGCATATAAATGACCTGAATAATGGGGAAGATTTTCTATGGCTGAAATCACTTATCTGGCCAGAACACCATGAAAGAAGAACTTTATTCGAAAAAGCAGCCCAATGTGTTAAAGCAAATCCAATCAGCCTGATTGAAGGAGATGGAGTTGAGCTTTTGCCAATTTTGATTGAAGGAATACCTGAAGAACATTCAATTTGTGTTTTCCACACCCATGTGGCGAATCAAATGCCCCAAGAAGTAAAAGAGAACCTGCTTGCAAAAATAAAAGCAAGCGGACAAAGCAGGGATATCTTTCATCTTTATAACAATATCAAGGACCGGAATCTGCATCTTGATTATTATCTGGATTCCAAGGAGCACAAGAAATTAGTCGGCCAAACAGAGGGACATGGAAAGTGGTTCACATGGGAATTGATTTAAGCTGCATCATTATTTCGTACCGCTGAAATTTTGAAACTTGACATCATCTGTTATACTTATCTAGGTAAGTATATATTGTTTTAACCTATTAACAGATATATCTTGCAAATATTAAGTGATAGGTGGAAATACAAATGAGTCAAAAACCATACAGAGTTCTACTTTACTACATGTATGTTCCTATTGAGGACCCTGAGGAGTTCGCAAAGGAGCATAAAGCTTTTTGCGATGAGCTGGGCCTTAAGGGGCGTATTCTTGTTGCGAGTGAAGGCATAAACGGGACTGTTTCCGGACCAGTGGAACAGACAGACCGGTATATGGAAGCAATGAAGCAGGATCCGCGCTTTGCGGAGATGGTTTTCAAAATAGATGAAGCAGATGGACATGCATTTCCTAAGATGAAAGTTCGTGCACGTCCCGAGCTTGTAACTCTTCGCCTTGAAGATGATGTGAACCCGAACGAGGTTACAGGCAAATACCTGGAGCCAAAGGAGTTCTTCGAAAGACTTCAGGATGAAAACACAATTGTATTAGATGCACGAAATGATTATGAATATGATCTTGGCCACTTTAGAGGGGCGATCAGGCCGGATATCAAAAATTTCCGCGATCTGCCGGATTGGGTGCGTGAGAATAAAGAATTGCTTGGCGATAAAAAGATCATTACGTATTGCACAGGCGGCATCCGCTGTGAAAAGTTCTCCGGCTGGCTTGTAAAGGAAGGATTTGAAGATGTAGCACAGCTTCACGGAGGAATTGTCACTTATGGAAAAGATCCGGAAGTACAGGGACAGCTATGGGACGGCCAGCTTTATGTATTCGATGACCGCATTGGCGTTCCTGTTAACCAAAAGGAGCATGTAATTGTAGGCAAGGACTACTTCACAGGTGAGCCTTGTGAACGCTATGTCAACTGTGCAAATCCTGCATGCAATAAGAAAATCCTATGCTCTGAAGAAAATGAGCATAAATATATGCGCAGCTGTTCTGAAGAATGCCGAACGCATCCTAGGAACCGTTATGTAGCTGAACACGGTCTTTCCGAGTCAGAAGTGGAAGAAAGATTAGAAAAAGTAAGAGCGTAAGAAATTTGGAGCAGATTTTCCTTTAGGAAAACTGCTTTTTTTATTGGAAATTTCATAAAAACTGATATAATATTCTTAAAATTTTTTATGAGGTGGGTGGGATATGGAGAATTTACTGTTATTTCTGTTTATGTCGTTTCTGCTTGTCATTTTGCCGGGACCTGATACTGGAATCTTAATACAAAACACGATTTCTAGCGGGAAAAAAAGCGGCATTAAAACGATGTTCGGATCTGTCGCTGGGCTGATGGTCCATACAATGGCTGTGGTATTTGGCTTATCGGCATTAATTGTAAAGTCTGCTTACATTTTTTCTTTTATTAAGTATGCTGGTGCGCTATATCTTATTTATTTGGGCATCGTTTCGTTAAAGTCTCTATCGAATAAGCAAGAACCAGCTGATACGGATAGAAAGCATAAGAAGAACAAATCGCATTTTCTGCAAGGATTTTTTACTTGTGTGTCCAACCCAAAAGTAGCTGTGTTCTTTTTAACATTCTTTCCCCAATTTTTAAGTACGGAAGGGAATCACTTTGCGCAATTTCTTGCGATGGGCTTAATATATAGTCTTATTACAATCATCTGGTTCTTTTTCTATGTATATCTGATCGACTTCTTTAGGGCCTGGCTGAAAAAACCTTCTGTTAATAATGCAATTCAAGGAGTTTCTGGTGTGGTTTTAATGGGCTTTGGCATTAAATTGGCACTTGAGAAACAGCCTTAAAAAGGGACTGCTTAACCTCTAAAATAGGTTAAAGCAGTTTTTTTATTGGATTAATTGATCCTTTGTCAGCGGCCCGCCTTTTGGCAGCTTTTCAATGGCCGGAAGATACTTCGAAAGTAATGAGCACTCCATCGAGATCTCCTTCTAATAAGAATTGGTATATGAATAATGTTACCAAATCATGCATAATAATAGCCAGCTATGAGACATTAACAAATAAAAAGGATTCTGCTCATGATTGGACTGATAATAGCTGCCATTCTTTTTAATTTCATTGCATTTACAACAAAAAAACGTCTGACTAAGAATCAAATTTTACATATATGGACATTCACAATTTCAGCTCAGCTGATATTTGATGTCATGATTGAGTTTAAATATTGGGGATACTGGTACTTTGACAAAGAGCCAAATTGGGGAGGACTGCTGGCACATATTGTACTGGTTCCCCCAGTAAATATGATGTTTCTGAATTGGTATCCTTTCAGAGGAGATCTTATTAAACGATTTTCTTATATTATTTTTTGGGTAGTTGCCATTCTGCTGTATGAAGTCATCGCTTTATTGCCCGAGCCCTGGGGATATTTTAATTATGGCTGGTGGAGAATATGGCATGCAGCATTAGTCGATCCATTGCTGCTAATATTGATACTCAAATTCTATAAGCTGATTACAAGGCTGGAAGGGGAACTTAAATAACAGTGTATAAATGATGTTCTAAAAGGGGGATTTGCTCTCCCTTTTTTGTGTTAGATGAAATGATTTATGGCAGATGACTGTGATACAATTTAGTAATACATATTCCCGGAAGGAGAACGTTTGTGGATATTAAATTGACTCACAAATTAATAAAAGAAATGTGCGGTACTGTCTCCTTCAAAAGAGGGGACGCTTTTTTCCGTAATAAGAGGGTAACAATAAATAATTACGATGAGGAGATTTGTGAAGCAACAGTATCTGCTGGTGAAGATTTTTTCGTTTCGGTCGAGAAAACATCCGGAAACAGTTTTAAGATATTGTGCAGCTGTCCAAAGCTGGCTTCGTTTGATAAAGAATGCCAGCATGCAGCGGCTGTTCTGCTGGCAATTTATGATATGCAGCAGCACAGATCGCCTATGATAAAGGATTCAGCAGTCACTTTTAGGGTTTCTCCCGAACACGTCTTAACTGATGGTCTCATGACACTTTTCAGTGAACAGCCAAGAAGGTCAAGCGGACACCAGCTTCATTTTGAAAACAGGCAGGTGCTCCATCCAGAATTCACATGTGTGCCTGTTCATTTGGGGAAGGGGCATTATTTGCTAGCAGTAAAATGTACCATCGGTCAACTCGCTGTCCTTGATATCCGGCAATTTCTTCACTCTGTAAAAGAGGGGAAGCCAAGCCCATTATCATTGTCTTTTACCTATAACCCCGCTTTGCATTGTTTCCCGCCAGAGGCTGATGCAGTCCTTCAGCAGCTGATACAGCTTATACACGATGAATCCATTTATATAAAGGCTTTAATGGATGATTTCGATTATACTGCGACCAAGCATATGCTCTTAATCCCTCCATCATCGTGGGAACGTTTGAAGCCTGTTTTGGCGCTCGCTGAGAAAGTAAGGCTTGAGATAATGGGAAAAACATTTGCAAGGATGGCTTTTTCAATGGAACGGCTGCCTTTAAGGTTTGAGCTTAGCGAAAAAGAAGAGAAATGTTATTTAAATGTTTTTGGCCTGGATCGAATGCTGATCCTGGATTCGTATTATGCTGTTCTATCTGGCGGCAAATTAATCACGCTCAATAAAGAAGATTGCCAGCGTTTATATGATTTAACACAAATGCTGGAGTCAGCCGGGAGAAGACAGATTCCGGTTGCTGCTGAACAAATGGAACTGTTTCTGGAAAAAGTGGTCCCTGGACTGAGAAAGCTGGGGGATGTCCATATTTCTGAAGACATGTCACAAAAATTTATGAAAACACCTTTGGTTGCCAAGCTATACTTAGATCGCCTGCGGAACCGGCTTCTGGCAGGAATTGAATTTCACTATGAAAATATCGTGATCAATCCGCTTGAAAGTAGAGAGCCGAAAGGCGGCACGCGGATTATTAGAGATGTGGAATTAGAGGATGAGATCCTTCAGCTTATGGAGGAAAGCTCCTTTGCAAAGACGGATGGCGGCTATTTTCTGCAAAATGAAGAGCTGGAATATGAATTCCTTTATCATGTTGTCCCTAAACTGCAAAAACTGGTGCAAATATATGCCACTACGTCTGTCAGAAATCGTATTTTCAGGGAGAATGCCAAACCGCAGATACGGATAAAAATGAAAAAAGAGCGGACGAATTGGCTGGAATTCAAGTTTGAATTGACCGGCATAGCTGATCAGGAGATACGGGATGTATTATTTGCACTTGAGGAGAAACGGAAATTCTATCGCCTGAAAAATGGCGCGCTCCTTTCTTTGGAAACAAAAGAATTTGAGGAAATCCAGCGTTTTCTGAAAGCTGTGCCCCAACAGGCTGAGGATCTGGAGAGCGGTTTGAACATGCCGATTGTATCTGGTCTTAGAATGCTGGAGGCAGCTAGTGATCAGGAGATGTTCCGCCATGAGGAATCCTTCAGGGAGTTTTTAGAAGAGCTTCAGAATCCATCATGCCTCCAGATTCCTGTGCCGGAAATCCTGAATCCTATTTTGAGGGAATACCAGAAAAACGGCTTTAAATGGTTAAAGACAATGGCGCATTATGGATTTGGCGGCATTTTGGCTGATGATATGGGACTGGGGAAGACGCTGCAAAGCATTGCTTTTATTCAGTCTGACCTTAAGGAAATTCGGGACTATACCGGTCCTGCACTTATTGTGTGCCCTTCATCCTTAACATATAACTGGTTAAGCGAACTGACGAAGTTCACACCGGACATCCAGGCAATTGTCATCGATGGAACTCAAAATGAACGGGCTGAGCTTCAAACGGATTTATCCGGCATTGATGTGGTGATTACTTCCTACCCCTTGGTGCTTAAAGATATTAAATGGTATGAAATGCAGGATTTTTACACGGTTTTTTTCGACGAAGCACAGGCATTTAAAAATCCGGTAACCCAAACAGCGAGAGCAGTAAAGAAAATTAACGCCAAGTATCGCTTTGCTTTAACAGGCACACCCGTTGAAAATTCTGCGGAGGAACTGTGGTCTATTTTTCATGTCGTCTTCCCTGAATTGTTTGGCGGCTTAAAGGATTACGGAAATTTAACAAGGAAGACGATTGCCAGAAGGGTTCGTCCCTTCATGCTCAGGAGGCTGAAAGAAGATGTTCTTTCAGAGCTGCCTGAAAAGATGGAGCTTATTGATTCTGCTGAATTGCTGCCGGATCAGAAGAAGCTTTATGCAGCTTACCTGGCAAAACTGAGAGAAGATACCTTAAAGCATTTAAATAAAGATACACTCAGAAAAAACCGCATAAGAATTCTTGCTGGTTTGACACGGCTCCGTCAAATTTGCTGCCACCCTGCTTTATTTGTGGATGGATATAAAGGGAGTTCAGCAAAATTTGAACAGCTCAAAAGAATTATCGAAGAATCCAGATTGTCTGGAAGAAGAGTGCTTATTTTTTCGCAGTTCACTAAAATGCTTGATCTTATTGGCAGGGAACTTGCCCTTCTGGATCTGCCGTTTTTCTACCTGGATGGACAGACACCTTCCGCGGAAAGGGTGGAAATCTGCCGCCGATTTAATGAGGGAGAGCGCGACTTTTTCCTGATTTCATTGAAGGCAGGCGGTACGGGTCTAAATTTGACTGGTGCAGATACAGTCATCTTATATGATTTGTGGTGGAACCCCGCCGTTGAGGAACAGGCAGCCGATCGGGCTCATCGCATAGGACAGAAAAATACTGTCCAGGTAATAAAATTATTGTCGAGAGGCACCATCGAAGAGAAGATGAATGAACTTCAGGATAAAAAGAAAAACTTAATTGAAGAAATCATCGATTCGAATGAAAGTGCACCCGGAAGACTGACGGAAGAAGATATACGCGAAATATTAATGATCTAAAAGGAGAAATACCATGCCTGAAAATAATCTGAAGGGGAGCAGCTTCCCTGAAAAGCTGGCAAAGCCAGCAGTGCGTGCACTTGAGGGAGCCGGCTATTTTTCACTGGAACAGCTAGCCGGTGCCTCTGAAGCAGAATTGCTGGAACTTCACGGAATGGGACCAAATGCCATGGCAAAACTTCGCAAGGCAATGGCAGACAGAGGTTTGACATTTAAAGTTTAGAACGGAAGACGCGACTCTTGAGACGCGTCTTTTTTATGCTATTTTCGTATATTTTGGTGCTTTTTAATTACTTAGTTTAATTTGCTGAGTTGATCTTCGCTGTGGGCACTTGATCCTCGAAAATGCTGACGCATTTCCTTCGTGCGTTGTTGGTTCGAGGAAGTTTATTCAGTGTCCTGCGGGAGCAGCGGGATAGGTGAGACCCCGCAGGCGCAAAGCGACGAGGAGGCTCACCGCACGCCCCGCGGAAAGCAAGTGCCCCGTGCTGAAATCAACGGGCTGAATTCATGGGCAAAAACAACAATCTATTAGAAAGATTCCTTTTTAATCTATCAGACTAAAGGAGGAATTTTCCAAAAGTTAGAGAAATCCTTAGTATTAATAATTTGGAGGGATTCATAATGTGTAAAGTTGTTTCGCAGGAGTTTAAAGCAACGGTCATAAGGAGCAAGGGTCTTTTTAAGGAATATGCCCATCTGGTGCCTGAAGCAGCTCAGAACTTCTTGAAGCAGGGACACCTTGTACAGCATAGCAGCGGAATTGAAGTGTCCATTTATGAACCTAAGAAAGGGGGAGCCCACTTAGAAGGAATATTTTTTACCGGTTACTTAGTTCGTGAAAAAGCTGATACATTACCAGATGGGATGGAGTATTTGGAGGTGCAGCATAAGTATGCATCCATTAGAGGGAAGGCAGCTAAGATGGGCGATTTGTATGCGCGGCTAACTAACTGGATTAATGAGCAGGGTTATCAGAGTGAGTCCTTTGATCATTATATTTTGGAAGTTTATTATCCTATTGAAAATGAGGATGAGGATGTAGAAGTATATATTCCAATTAAAAACTAACCGCTCAAACTCTGAGCGGCTGCCTTTCTTAGATCTCTTTCGACGAAACCGGGAGAAAAAGCTTTATTCCCCTTTTATTAAATGGAAGCAATTTAATATCGGCTAACAAATGGCTTATATAACCGGCGAGGCATGTATAAAATACACCCTCTATGCCAAGCGATGCTTCAAATTTTGCAGAGATGAATCCGAAAAAAATAACACCCAGGATAGAATGTGTATAACTGCGGTGGGAAACGAAGGAAGCTATCAATATATAAATCCCAAATAATATCAGCCAAAGTTCCTGCAAAGAGATGCCTCCCGCCAGGACGCCAATTCCCGTAATGGTCAGCATATGCTTTTGCCTGATTTTCGCAGAAATGGCGGTCATGCTGATTCCTATAGCGATTCCCAGCCATTTCTCTTTCGGCGAGCCTTCATAGAAGCTATATATGATCATTAAAATTCCTATGATTTGGGCAACAGTCCGAACGACTTCATGTGATAGTGTTAGCCGGTCACGAAGTTTTCCATCAATGTCGAGGTCCGGGATTAATCCAGAAACGCTCCCCAGTCCTACTAATAATAGAGTTGTGGATGGGCTGGCATGAACAGTGTTCGCAACCACGTATCCTGCTGCTGCTCCTATTGCTGCATGGGCGGTGCCATTCAAAATAATTTCCACCTTTATGAGATATTTGCATTTTTTTCATGCATTCTTATATTATATCAAAACATTTGTTCTGTTTAGAGGTTAATAGATTATTTTTTATTTCAGGACTAAATTCCCTCTGCAGTTAATTATCCTGGGCATACTTAAAACAGTTCATGGTATAATCAATACATTGAGCTATAAGCATACATATTAGAATTTGTATCTAAGGAAGGTATTTATGTCAGAGGAAAACATAACGAGGATTCATTTAAACGGCAAGGAATACATACTGGTAGGAACAGCACATGTTTCAAAGCACAGTGCAGAACAGGTGAAGGAAGTCATTGAGGCTGAACAGCCTGACTCTGTTTGCGTGGAATTGGATGAACAGAGATATCAGTCGATTACAGAAGGCAGCAAGTGGAAGGAAATGGATATCATTCAGGTCATTAAGGAGAAGAAAGCATCACTGCTTTTAATGAATCTGGCGATTTCATCCTTTCAAAACCGCATGGCTGACCAATTCGGCATTAAAGCCGGCCAGGAAATGATCCAGGGAATTGAATCAGCCAAGGCTGCCGGGGCAAAGCTTGTTCTGGCGGACCGGAATATCCAGATTACCTTTGCCAGGATTTGGGGCAACCTCGGATTAAAAGGAAAATCCCTGCTTCTAAGTCAAGTAATAGCAAGTATTTTCAGCAAAGATACCATAACTGAAGAAGAACTTGAGAAAATGAAAAATCAGGATACGATAAATGCGATTCTAAATGAATTTACAGATAGTTTTCCGCGATTAAAGAAACCGCTCATTGACGAGCGTGATCAATACCTGGCTCAAAAAATTAAAGATGCACCAGGAGAAAAAATAGTAGCGGTGCTTGGGGCAGCCCATGTACCGGGGATCAAAGAGGAAATCAAAAAAGAACAGGACATGGCCAAATTGACTGAGCGTCCTCCAAAATCCAATGTTCCAAAGATCATTGGCTGGAGTATTCCGGTGTTTATTTTAGCCATAATCGCCTATACATTCTTCGCAAACCCTTCTGCGGGTCTTGCACAGACTATCAGCTGGATTATCTGGAATGGTTCCTTGTCAGCACTGGGGGCTGCCATTGCAATGGGACATCCGCTGACAATTTTAACTGCTTTTGTTGCAGCGCCAATTACATCATTGAATCCCCTTCTTGCAGCAGGCTGGTTTGCCGGACTGACTCAGGCTTATATGCGGCGTCCGAATGTAAGGGATTTTGAAACCTTAACTGAAGATGTATTCAGTGTTAAAGGATTCTGGAGAAACAAAGTAAGCCGGATTTTATTAATTGTTGTTCTATCCAATTTGGGAAGCTCATTGGGTACCTTTATTGGGGGAGCTGATGTAATCAGAGTGTTTTTTGAAAATTTGTAAGAAAGCTTTTCTGGGATGAAATCAAGATGATCTCATTCTTTATCAATATTAATGAATTTTTTATACCTCCAAAAAAATACTGAGCCAGCTTGCCGATTTTGGCAGCTGGCGCTTTTTCATTATCTATCTGCTGCAATCGCCTTTCTTTTATAAAGCAGCGATCCCAAAAGGAAGGTGATTGCTCCCCAGATCACCATCACGCCTATTCCTGCCCAAAGTGCTGCTGTAGCAATGCCGGTTTCATACACCATGCTTTCCCGTAAGCCTTCAGCAAAATAGGTCAGCGGCAGGATGCTTGATATTGGCTGGATCCATTCAGGCATCGTTTCAATTGGGAAGAACACTCCGCTTAAAAACATCATGAGAAAGCTGCAGATATTGGCTACTCCCATATAAGCTTCTGTTGTTTTGCTGAAAGATGAGAAGAAGTAGCCAAGTGCATTAAAGGATAAAGCTCCTATCAGGAATACGATAATCAAGGTAAGAGGATTTATATAAAGATTGGCGCCAAATACGAAGACTCCTATTAAGGAAAGCAGGATAATCTGAACAATACTGAACAAAAGCCTCATTACCATATCGCTTAAACCGAAGATGCCCATATTTGCCGGTGTCATTCGCAGCCTTTTGATTAACCCTTTTCTGCGCATTTCCACCAGATCCACCATCCCAAACATGCCGCCCTGGGCAATGGATAATGCAATCATCCCGGTTAAAAGGAAATCTGTATAATCCAGTTCATTGGTGCCTGATGTGATCGATTCATATTGCAGATCATATTTCGGAGAAGCACCTGCAGCCATTAAATTGGCCTGCTGGACAAACTTATCCAGTATGCCGGAAATGGCCTGGGCTGCTGCACCCTGTTCATTTTCTTTATTTATTACAAGGAAAACAGAGGAAGCTTCTGCTGACTCCGGCAGGATGATGGCGGCAGCCACTTCCTGATCTTTTACCCATTCCTCCGCTTTATCCCTTGTGACAGGCTTACCTGATTTGACTTCAAAAACGGGAAGTCCGCTGATTTGTGTAAGCATCATCTCTGAAGCAGGATTCGGGTTTGAATCCACCACAGCCACTTCGGTTTTAAACTCTTCATCCGAATTTCCGCTGAAGATGACCATAAATATAACCATTAAAATAACCGGGAAAAAGATGCCCCAGAACCATGCCTGTTTTTCTCGAAGAGTTAATTTCAGCTGTGCCAAAAACATCATCTTAAATTGATTGAATCTATTAATCTTAATCCCTCCATTCTTTGCCGGTAAACGCAATAAACACATCTTCCAGGCTCATTTCCCTTATGGAGACCTGTTCCACCCCGTATGATTTTTCTTTTGTAAACCTAAATAAGTCCAAAAGGGTTTCTTCAGGCTTTACTGCCCATATTTTCAGAGTTGCCCCTTCCCGTTCCGTTCTGGATACGGATTCCAGATCCTTCGAGAATATATCAGCATCCTCTGCGGCACCTTCGCCATCTAGAAAACTCAATCTTATTTCCCGTTCATCTGTAAGTTTCTCTATGAGTGCGGAAGGGGAGTCAAGTGTAATCACGTTCCCCTGGTCCACGATGCATACACGATCACTTAATTTCTCTGCTTCTTCCATGTAATGAGTGGTAAGGATGGTCGTTTTGCCTAGTTCTTTAAGATGAAGAATGATATCCCAAATGTTTCTTCTGGCCTGTGGATCAAGGCCGGTAGTCGGTTCATCCAGAAATATAATTTCAGGGTCACTAATCAGCGCCAGTCCAATGGCAAGTCTTTGCCTCTGGCCGCCTGAAAGTTTTTTTACATGATTTTTGCGGTGCTCAGTAAGATTGACTATTTCCAGTATTTCTTCCGTTGGTCGGGCATCGTCGTAAAAGGAAGCAAAAAGGTTCAGGTTTTCTTCGGGTGTTAATAAATCAAACATGGCACTCGACTGAGGCTGGACGCCAATTTTCTTCTTTATTGACACTGCATGCTTTTTCCAATCGAGCCCGCCAAACTGTATTTCACCATTATCGGGTGAAACAAGGCCCTCGATCATTTCCAGTGTAGTCGTTTTGCCAGCTCCGTTTGGACCGATAATCGTGAAGACTTCCCCGGCATTAACCGAGAAACTTATATCCTGGACAGCCTTTATTTGGCCAAAGGATTTTTGTAGATTCCTTACCTTTAACACAGTCATTCATTTTCCCCGCTTTCATGACAAGTTGGATGTCTCTATCCTGCAAAATTCCTAACCTTCTATTTAATACGTTACTAATTTTGAAAAAATTCACTTTTTTAGTAAACTTAATATATCGATCCTTGTTCCATAATATGGGACGAACCGATATAGAAAAGATGATTGCTGTGTTTTAAAATGATATGTGAAAGGCTTTTTCAATCAGAAATTAGGGGAGAAGTGAAAATGAGAGAACTTCCAAAAGTGGTTGAAGATTTATTAAATGAGTACATACATTTAGTAAATGAATATATGCCCAATCAGCTTGCAGGCTTATATTTGCACGGATCGCTTGCACTGGATGCTTTTGTGGAAGGATCAAGCGATATTGATTTTATTGCGGTTACACAAAGCGGTTTAACTGAAACAGAAATGAAAAAGGCTGAGGAGATTCATAGGGTAATAGCAGACAAATATCAGTTTCCTGAGATGGATGGGGTTTATTTAACTCAAAATGACCTGGGAACGCTTGGTGAATGTTTCTTTTATAATAACAGGACAATGAATTATGGACACTTCCTGAATCCGGTCACCTGGTGGCTTTTAAAAAGGAAGGGAATTGCCATTTATGGGGCTATTCCTGCTATAGAGATAAATGACAATGATTTGGTTTCATACACTTACGAGAACATGAATACATATTGGGCAAATCGAATCCGGACATTCGAGAAATCGATTGATGAACTTACACAAATAGACGACTCTGAGATTGATAAAGAAGTTGAATGGACGGTGCTCGGCCTATTGCGCCAGTTTTACACATTGAGAGAGAAGGATATTATCTCTAAGCAAGGGGCCGGGGAGTACTCATTAAAGCATTTGCCGGAAAAATGGCACCCAATCATAGTGGATGCCATCAATATTCGCAGAGGTGAGGAAAATAGACATTATGCAAGAAAGCGTGATCGAATTGAAGAGACTATTAAGCTGTCAAAATATCTTATCAGCCAATCAGCAGCAATCAAAAACAGGTGAGCTTCCCTTGATATGAAGCTCACTTGAGTGAGGCCGCTATGTCATCCTCATTGGTGTGTTCAAGTTATGGCTATCCCGATAGGATCGATAAGAGACAAATCTTTTTCCGTGTGAGGATCCATCCAATTGAAGAATCCGTTCATTAATTGTTTCCATATACAGAAAGTCATCATTCGCATTTAGATGATAAAAAGTGTAAGTATTTCCAAGGAGTTCTTTCTTTGTTATTTGTGTGTCGGGATGCTGAAGGATGAAATCTGAGAGCTGCTTAACAGTAACGGAAGGAATGTCTGCCATTTCATAAAGCTTCCCTTTAAGATTGGATTTTAGCTTGCTTACGGCACTCATTGCCTTTTCTTTATATTTATTCCTTGACATGAAGTCACTCCTTAATAATGAGATATTAAGAATAATTTCCATTTGCAGAAAGAATAAACATTAACGGCAGGAAAGTCAAGAACAGCAGCAAATGAAAAAATATTGCTGAAATCTTTCCTGAACTTTGAACGATAGGATGTGCGTGTTTTGCCTAAACAAATGAGTGCTTTAATACCCGATTGTGAAAATTGTTTCGGGCTTTGCTGTGTGGCCCTGCCATATGCAAAATCTGCTGACTTTGCTTTTGATAAGGAAGCAGGTAAGCCCTGCCCCAATCTGCAGGCTGATTTTCGCTGTCAAATACATGCAGACCTCAGGGAAAAAGGCTTCAGAGGATGCACCTCATTTGAATGCTTTGGAGCAGGCCAAAAAGTATCACAACACACTTTTAAGAATAGAGACTGGCGCATCTATCCCGGACTTGAGAAAGAGATGTTTGATGTGTTTCCAATTATGCATCAGCTTCATGAAATGCTTTTCTACTTAACAGAAGTTCTACATTTGGAAGCCGCTAAGCCTATTCATGGTGAAGTCAGAGAAATTTTGGACAAAACAGAGGATTTAACTAATATGGAACCGGGTTTAATTATGGCTGTTGATGTCCAGGCACATAGGGAAGAAGTCAATAAGCTGCTTCTAAAAGCCAGTGAGTTTGCCAGGAAGAACTCTGGTTTGAATCAAAAATCCGCGAAAAAATATAGCGGCAGAAGAGATTTTATCGGAGCCAAATTAAGCGGTGAGGTGTTTTGCGGAGCGAATTTAAGAGGATTCTTATTTATTGCAGCTGACCTTCGCAAAGCTGACTTAAGATATACGGATCTTATTGGTGCAGACTTTAGGGACGCAAATTTAAGCGGAGCCAATCTAATGGGAAGTATTTTTCTAACACAGGCTCAGGTTAATTCAGCAAAAGGGGATATGTATACGAAGCTGCCAAAGGGTATACAGAGACCGCAGCATTGGGTGAATAAAAGGGAAAGAAGAGAAACCGAATGACACAGAACGAAATCGTGCTGGTTGTCAGCACATCAATTATACAAGAAGGCAAAATGCTGATGATAAAAGAGAATAAAGCCACAGTAAAGAATAAATGGAATTTCCCGTCTGGCCATGTTGAAAAAGGGGAAGATATCCTTGCGGCTGCCTGCAGAGAAGTTAAAGAAGAAACGGGCCTGGATGTAAACCTGACCCATACCACTGGAATCTATAACTTTATCAGCAGTACGAACCATCAGGTCATCTTATTTCATTTTATCGCTCAAATTAGAGGGGGCTTTTTACATCTTCAGGAAGAGGAAATTGCCGATAGCACGTGGGTGAACCTGTCAAACCTTAATAGCTTGAAAGACGAGGAGCTTCGCGATGCCAAAGTCATAAGGCAAATCCATGATGCTGTAAAAGCTGATAAACTTTATCCATTAGAACTGTTTCAAACAAAGTTAAGCTGATAAGTGAAAAGGGATTTTCAGGAATTTTGTCGAAAGAATACCCTATCGAAAAAATTAGGTGGGGTATGAATGGAGTTTAAAATTAAGAATGATTATTTTAATAAAGCTGTTGGAGAAGTAAGCAGTGCAATTTCTGCCAAGACATCTTTTCCTATTTTAACCGGGATTAAGCTGACTGCAAGTGAGAACCTTTTAAGACTCACCGGAAGCAACTCTGATATTGTGATTGAAAAAGTCATTCCTGCTGCTGCAGAAGGGCTGGAAATAGTAAAGACCGGGAGTGTTGTAGTAACATCCAGAATCCTGACAGAGCTAATTAAAAAGCTGCCTGGTGATATACATATCAAAGTCATTGAAAAGCATAAGGTGACAATCATATCAGATGAAATTATCACATATATTAATGGTTTTCCAGCTGAACAGTATCCAAAACTTCCTGAAATTGAAAATTCGCACGGGATCGAAATTTCCGCTGCTAAATTATCGGGAATGATAAAGCAGACCGTGTTTGCAGTTTCCAAGAATGATACAAGGCCGGTGCTCACAGGCGTGCATATGATTATTAAAGAAAATCACTTTTCGTGTGCGGCAACTGACTCACATCGATTAGCATTTCTGGAGACAGGAATCGTTTCTGCTTCTCAAGGGTCTTTCATTGTTCCCGGCTCCAGCCTTAAGGAACTTTTAAAGCTATTGGCTCATCAGGACGAAAGTGAAATACAAATCTTCTCATCTGAGAGCTATTTAGTTTTCAAAACAAATTCAATCATGCTCTGCTCACGGCTTATTGAAGGCAAGTATCCTGATGTAACAGGACTGATCCCTAATGAAGCGAAAACAGTTATAAAACTGGATGCAAAGAAACTATTAAAGGGAATTGACCGCGCCTGCCTGTTTGCCCTCGAGTGGAAGAATAACAATGTCCTCTTGGAGATAAAGGAAGAAACATTGAAAATTTCTTCTGTTTCCTCTGCCATTGGAAAAATTGAAGAAACACAGGCTCTATTAGAAATCATTGGCGAGCGGGAACTATCCATATCGCTTGATGGAAACTTTTTGATGGATGCCCTAAAAGCTATACAGGAAGAGTATGTTCTTTTATGCTTCAGCGGTTCAATGAAGCCTGTTATAGTCAAGCCTTTCAGAGACGGGTCGTATATTCAGCTTGTTTCGCCCGTCCGTTCGTATTAACAGCTGTAATTAATCTTTTGCACCATTCACCAGCAAGGTCAGCTGGCGGATGGTGCTTTTTTATGGCTTACAATTTCAAGTCTATATTTCCATTTCCATCCATTATAAAATGGAGGGGATGTCAAAATTAAGAAATGCAGATTCAATCTTAAGAAATTCTTAAGATTTCTATTACATTAATGTTAAGATTTTGCGTTTAGTATAAAAATATGAAAAGAGCACCTTGAAAGCAGGGGAATTATGGATAACTATTATGTACTTGTCGTAGATGATGAAAAAGAGATAAGAGATGCCATTGAAATTTATCTTAAAAATGAAGGCATTACCGTCTTGAAGGCGAAAGACGGAATCGAAGCTCTGGAGATATTGAATGAGAACCAGGTGCATCTGATCATTTTGGATGTCATGATGCCAAAGCTCGACGGCATTTCTGCTACATATAAAATTCGCGAAAAGAAAAACATCCCGATTATTATTCTGAGCGCCAAAACAGAGGATACAGATAAAATCCTGGGGCTGCAGGTTGGAGCTGATGATTATGTGACCAAGCCTTTCAATCCCATGGAATTGGTTGCCCGTGTGAAATCGCAGCTGAGAAGATATGTGACATTCGGAACGTTTGAAGGAGTTAAAAAGGTGATCGATCTGAACGGTCTAATGCTGGATAAGGAAGCAAAAGAAGTGAGTGTTAATGGCGAGCCAGTGAAAATGACTCCGATCGAATATAAAATTGTGGAACTTTTAATGACAAATGCCGGGCGCGTATTTTCCATTAATGAAATTTATGAACGGGTATGGAACGAGCCGTACTATAACGCAGAAAATACGGTTGCAGTCCATATTCGGAAAATCCGGGAAAAAATTGAAATCGATCCGAAGAATCCAAGATTTTTAAAGGTGGTATGGGGAATTGGATACAAGATGGAAAAATAAATTCATCATTGCAATGATAACGGTTTTATTTGCTTTCGGAGCGAGCGGCGTTTTATCTGTTCTGATAAACGGAAGGGAATATGCGAACCCTGACTATTATCATACAAATCAGTTCAGAAGCGACTTGGATCAGTATGCCGGATACCTGGAAATGTTTGAACTGAATAACATCACACTGGAAGAAGCCAAGAAAGCGATTGAGGTGACGGAAGAGGACATTAATGAACATCGCTATCGTTATGGTACTCTGCCTGAACAAATAGATAATATTAGAAACCAATATGAATATAGAATCCAAGAGGCAAAGGACACTGAAAATAATGAATTTGCCAAGGCTTTGACCGATCAGATGAACAAAAGAATCGAAGATATTACGAAGAACTTTGAGAGTGATGAACACGTACGGCCTAAGGTAATGAAAGAAAAAGAAGAAAAAATAGAAGAGTTTTTCAAGGAAAAAGAACAATTGCGGGATCAGTACGATTTTTATGAGGATTCATTTACCTATTATTTTGAGGACACTGCTACTGGTGAAGTGTACACCAATTTAACTTTGTCCAAAAATGAGTCTCCGGATGAAGTAATGAAAAAAGAGATGGTATATCATACCGACTACACCATGGACAAAAATTATTTCCTTCATTTTATCATGGGGGGATATGAGGAGTATGAACAGTCGCTGACAGAATCGCAATCAGGCTACTTTAAGGGTCAAATAGGCCTGGATAAAAATCTTCCTGATTCAAATATGTTCATTGACCAAAATAATCAATTCAAACAAAAGCAGATTGTATTATTCGTTTATGGCGGCTCAGCTGTTTTGGCCGTTATCGCTGCATTGATTGCTGGAAGAAAGTCAAAGGCCCTCTCAGCTGAAATTAAAAGGTGGGAGCCTTTATATAATAAGCTTCCAATCGATTTAAGAATAATCTTTCTGGGATTTGCAGTAATGGGCAGCATTTTGGCGCTCTTTCTGATAAATGATTTTCTAATAGACTCCTACAATATCCTGCCGCGTATTATTGAATTGATTATTGTGCTTCTGGGAGCATCGGTTCTTTGCGGTCTGACAATTGTGCAGCTGAAATATATTGCTGATGAATTTAAAGACTGGGAAAAAGCAAAGGCAATTTTGAGAAAGAGTCTGGTTTATAGAGCGGCTTGCGGTTTGAAATCCAGCCTGCAGGAAGCCTTTTTAAACCGGAGTACAGGAACTCAGCTGTTTGTTGTTATAATCATTATCTTTGGAATGGGTATGGGTTCCATTGTCATGTTCTTCCACCCGCTATTTGCCCTGTTTTATGTAATGGTCTTAGCGCTTGCTGGTATTCCGCTATTTATGGCACTAATCAGGCGCGTAGGCTATTTCAACCGAATTGTCGACACCGCAAATGAATTGGCAACGGGTCACATGGGACAGGATCTGCCGGTTAAAGGAAAAGGTGTTCTCGCTTCACTCGCAGGAAATATGAATGTATTGAAGCAGGGCGTAAAAACATCCCTTAGCGAGCAGGCCAAAAGCGAAAGGCTGAAAACGGAGCTGATTACAAATGTCAGCCATGATTTAAGAACACCATTGACTTCAATTATTACGTATACAGAGCTTCTGAAGTCAGGTGAGGTTTCACAAGAAGATCGCTCAGCCTACCTTGAAATCATTGACAGAAAGTCAAAACGATTAAAAGTATTAATTGATGATTTATTCGAGGTCTCAAAAATGGCAAGCGGCAATATCGAGCTTAGGAAAGAAAGAGTGGACCTCGTCCAGCTGCTGCAGCAGGCTCTCGCGGAGCATAATAACGCGATTAATGAATCTAACCTTCATTTCAGAGTAACCAAGCCTGATCATCCGGCAATCGCATTTGTAGATGGTCAAAAGCTCTGGCGAGTCTTTGATAATTTAATTGGCAATATACTGAAATACTCATTGGAAAACTCACGGGTTTATATAGCGATAACGAAAGTGAAAGGCCAGGCAGTTATAACGTTTAAAAATGTTTCTAAATATGAATTAGACGATCAAAGTGAAGAACTGTTCGAGCGTTTTAAACGAGGAGATAAATCAAGGCATACAGATGGTTCAGGTCTTGGCCTCGCCATCGCCAAATCGATTATTGATCTTCATGATGGAAATCTTGAAATAGATACAGATGGTGACTTGTTCAAGGTGAGCATTTCACTGAATATAGAGGAGTAAGGGAAGAGGATGAATTATGGATATTACCGAGCTGTATACGTGTCATTATAAACGCCTTTATCATATATGTTTCTCGATGACAAGAGACGCTTATCTTGCGGAGGATATCGTTCAGGAAACGTTTATTAAAGCCATGAAGAAAGCGGAAACGATTATCGATGAAGAAAAAGCGGGCGCATGGCTGTCTGTCATTGCCCGAAGGACCGTCCTGGACGTTATTAGAAGAGAAAGGCGAAAGGCTGCTGTGCCGATGGAGCAGGACATGCTGGAATGCCTCGGTGTAGCTGCGAAACAGAATGTCGAGCAGGAAGTTGAATCCGGCATTGCTGCTGAAGAAATCACTGGAGCCGTAAAGCAGCTGACAGGCAGCTATAGAGATATTCTTTTGCTGAAAATTGACCGGGGATTAAAGGAAAGGGAAATAGCGGCTATGCTTAATTTAAATCCATCAACTGTAAAAACCAGGATCTTCAGGGCTCGAAAGCAGCTGAAAATGATGGTGCAAATGGGCGCATAATAACGAAAAAGAGAGCAATTGGCCAATAAGATCGGCCGCTTGCTCTCTTTTATATTTACCCATCCTGCACTCAGTTCCAATGGACCCGTACTTCTTATCGATATTGGTTCGGATGGCATTATGACTTTTTCAAACTCTTGTTTTCTTCACGGTTATTTGTCTTATATGCTTTTGCATAGCAGACGGCCGAATTAGGAAATAATAATAAAAACTTTCGAGAAAGAGATATAAGGAATAGATATGATCTTACTTATAGCTTCAATAATCGCCTTTAATATGGCTGCCTTCAAAATAAATAAAAAAATGACTCCCAGCCAAGTTTTGCAAATCTGGACTTTTACGATTGCTTTTCAGATGTTATTTGATTTAATTGTTGAATTTAAACATCATCATTATTGGTACTTTTCTCCAGGTGTTGAATGGGTAGGTTTGCTGCCGAGGTTATTTTTAATTCCGCCGGTGAACATCATTTTTTTGAATGGATTCCCTTTTTCAAAAGGCGTTCTTAAAAAAATGGTGTATCTGCTTTTCTTTGTTGCGGGAATTATCCTTTATGAAATGGCGGCTCTGCTTCCCGAACCATGGGGTTTCTTTAACTATGGCACATGGAAGATATGGTATTCGATTATGGTTGATCCATTTCTTCTGCTGTCTCTCGTTTTATTTTATAAATTTATGCTTTTATTAGAGCAGAAAAGTTTCTTACATAAAAAGTATTGAAACATTAAAAGGCGGTTTATTGTATGTATTGGTTTCCTTATCTTTCTTTGGCTATAAATCTGCTGGTAATCAGGTACATGCCAAGGCGTTTAACGAGAAAAGAAATTTATGTCAGCTGGGTTGTTATTGCCTTAATTAACTTAAGTACGGATGTAATACTAAGTTTATATTTTCGGCTTTATGAGCTAAATGGCGGGGGAGTGCAGCTGGGAGTCCACATCATTGAACTGACTCTTGGAGCATCATTTGGGATTATCTTTTTAAATTTCATGCCAGAAAGCAAGCGTTCTTTTTTCTTTTATACAGCAGTCTGGGTCATTTTTTCACTTCTTTTCGAAATGGTTACCGTCAAGCTGAACTTTTTAAATTACTATTCCTGGAAATGGTGGTATTCTGCCCCCTATTATTTTGCAGCTTTTTTATTTGTGCGCTGGCATTTGCATTTTATTAGGTCAAATTAAAGCTTCCTGTTTGTGCAGGAAGCTCATTTATCTGTTTGGGAGCCTATCTTTATGCCTGGCCATTCTGTTTCCGAAGAAACTCTTGGCCTCGTGCTTTATCACATTCCGGATTGTTTTTAGTATTTTCAAGTTCATCACCACTATAGAAATACGCCGAAAAAAATTATTCTGTGCCAGTCCTTATCTGGTAATATGAGAAAAAAATGAACAAAAGACCACTGCTTCGATTATCAGAGGCAGGAGTCTTTTCTTGCATTTTGGGAGACATCTCAATTTTCGTTCTAAAACCATATTTTTCCCTGCTGAAAAATGGTTTTTATTATTGATATAATAGATGGATGTGTACAGCGGAGGTGAAACAGCATGAATGCATTTATTAAGGTGCTTAAAGAATCATTTAATTTCAGCGGGAGATCCAGACGAAAAGATTATTGGATGTTTATTCTGTTTACATTTGTCATTTCAATCATTTTAACGGTTATTGAGATGGCGCTGGGATTGGAGATTACAGAGGACATTGGAATTCTTACAACTCTGTTCTCTGTGATTATGATAATTCCGAGTCTTTCTGTAACTGTCAGAAGACTGCATGACACAGGGAAAAGCGGCTGGTGGATTTTAATATCTTTGATTCCTTTAATCGGAGGGATTATTATCCTCATCTTTACTCTAATGGACAGCGAACCTGGATCAAATAAATACGGACCTAATCCTAAAAAAGCAATATAAAAAATTCCAGCCGCCTCGGCTGGAATTTTTTTTTGAAACTATTTTTGAGAAAATTCGTATTACTTTTAAGTGGTATCTTTACCCGGAAGTGAGGAATTTAGGTGAGGAATAGAGTATTGAAGAGACTTTCATATCTTTATACCGGAGAAACGACGAGCCTCATAATGTTTGTTTTTATCAGTTATCTGGTGAATTATACATATCCTGATCTCCATTTATATTCACTATTTTCTTTCTGGTCATCATTTCTGCTGCTGGAGTTCTTACTCCTTCAAGGCTCCATTTATTGGTTTGTAAAATGGAAGCGCCTAAAAAAGGAAAATACATCAGCTGCCCCGATCAGGTTGGTTGAGCATTTATGGGCCATTAAAAAATGGAACATTGCTACGATATTAATAATTCCGGCTGCTTTCATTGCAGATTTTTATATGTGGCAACCATCAATCCCTCAGGGAATAACCATTGCCGCCTTTATCTATATCTTTGCCATTCTGGAGTATATTAACTATTTTCATATTCAGCTATCTTATGATAATCGCTCTGACATTAACAGCCTCAAGCAGACAAAGCGTTTTAAACAAGCATGCTTGAGCAAGGATTTTATAAGGCTGAAAAATATTAAAGCAGAAAGCAGGAATTTACGGTGAGCATACTGAACAGGAGTTGGTAGAATCACAGAATTGGTAAAGTATTGACGGAATAATGTATAAGGGAGTTGGCCAGGAATGAATGGGATTATATGCTAAATACAAAGGAAGAGACTCTGAACTTCCACGACATAGAGAAAGAATAATGCATTCCATTGAAAAAGATTTGATCCATGATCAAAATGTATTGTCTGTTTTTTATGGCGGTTCAATAGGAGAGAACAGTGCGGATTTATTTTCAGACATTGATCTGCGGATTGTCGTGCATGATAAGGTATTTGAGGAATATAGGCTTAATAAAAAGGTAAGGGCGAAAAAATGGGGAAATGTTTTATTCTTTGAAGATAATCCCCGTTCATCATATACTGTTGCACACTATACTAATTTTATTAAAGTTGATGCATTTTATTATCGTTCCCAACAGCTCCAGCCATCTGTATGGCTTCAAAATATAAAGATTGTTCATGATACGGATAGACTAATGCTTACATTATCGGAAAAGTCAAAAGTTTTAACTTACCAGCCTGCTCTTGAAGAAGTAGAGAGCTGGAGAAATAAATTTTTTGCATATATACATGAGATATACAGAAGAGTGAGCCGGGGGGAGATATATTACGCTCTGCACTGCTTGGACAATCTCCGGTTATCTATGATAACCGCATGGCATATGGAGGCTGGACTGCAGCCAAATACCTTTGGAGACTGGGCCAAATTGCAGGGACCAAGGAGCAAACTGGAGACCTGGCAGCTAAAACTGTTGGAGGAATGGTTCAGCAGTGCGGAACACTCTGAAATTATGAAGGTGATGACAAGCATTTTTCCGGAATTCAAAAGAGTACATGCATGTCTATGTCACAAGGTTGGACTGGAAGAAAATGAAGATTGGGTGGATAAGGTACTCGAAATGGTTAATTGAGCCATAAAATAATAAAAGAAAGCAGGCGAAATTATGGCAAAAGTAATTGGATTTGAATTAAACAGCCAGGATCCGGAAAAAGCAGCTGAGTTTTATTCCAATGTTTTCGGATGGGAGATTGAAGAACCGAATTGGGGATACTGGCCAGTCAAGACAGGGAATGACAAAAATCATGCAATAAATGGGGGCATCAGTAAAGGGCCACACGATTACCCGCATGGAACCCGTATTCAGATAGAAGTGGAATCGATTGACGAATCCATTTCATTGGCAAAAGAAAATGGGGCAATGGTGGTAAGGGATAAAATGGAATTTGCTGATTTTTATCTTGCCTATCTGGTGGATCCGGTCGGGCTTGGGTTTGGGCTTATTCAGAGAAAGGGATAAGATGGGCATCCCTCTTGCTTTCTGTCATGATAAAGGAGAACTCTTAATTGAAAAAGTTACATTAAGCGAAGTAAGATTGCTGACACGAATCTTAGGGAGGATAAGACTCCTATTTCATTTGAAAGATGTAACGTAGAAGGCAGTAAAATAAAAAACAGCAGCTTGAAACATGCTGAAATTATCGATAGTTACATAAGCGGGATGAAGTTCAATGGTATTTTTGTGTAAGACTATTCCAAGCTATGAGCAGGTAAATAACAAATATATGGTGATGCTCCAGATGCTTGTGAAGATTAGCGACGAAAATGACGAAGGAAAATGGTCGTTAATCAAGAAGTTAACGACGAAAAAGAAGAGGGACGAAGGAAAATGGTCGTTAATCAAGAAGAATAACGACGAAAAAGAAGAGGGACGAAGGAAAATGGTCGTTAATCAAGAAGAATAACGACGAAAAAGAAAAGGGACGAAGGAAAATGGTCGTTAATCAAGAAGAATAACGACGAAAAAGAAGAGGGACGAAGGAAAATGGTCGTTAATCAAGAAGATTAACGACGATAAAGAAGAGGGACGAAGGAAAATGGTCGTTAATCAAGTAGAATAACGACGAAAAAGAAGAGGGACAAAGGAAAATGGTCGTTAATCAAGAAGAATAACGACGAAAAAGAAAAGGGACAAAGGAAAATGGTAGTTAATCGAGATGGATAACGACGAAAAAGACAAGGGTCAAGGGAAAATGGTCGTTAATCAAGAAGAATAACGACGAAAAAGAAAAGGGACAAAGGAAAATGGTCGTTAATCGAGATGGATAACGACGAAAAAGACAAGGGTCAAGGGAAAATGGTAGTTAATCGAGATGGATAACGACGAAAAAGACAAGGGTCAAGGGAAAATGGTAGTTAATCGAGATGAATATCGACGGAAATGACGAAGGTCGAAGGAGAATGGTATTTAATCCTGTGTCTGCATCAAAAAAGTTTCGCAGGTTTGGTTCTAATTAGTCCCAAATTTACTGAAGATAAATAGGAGGCCATACTATGAGCTTAGGTGCAAATTATCTAATAATCGTAAAGAAAAGGTTCCAGGCTGTGAAGGAGTTAGCGGATATAACCATTCAGCGGCTTTCCAAGGAGGAATTGAATTGGGCTTGCAATGAAGAGTCCAATAGTACAGCGGTGATTATCAGGCATATGAGCGGCAATATGGTTTCACGGTGGACCGATTTTTTGACATCAGATGGAGAAAAGCCTTATCGAAACAGGGATGAGGAGTTCTCGACAGCTACGGCTTCAAAGGATGAACTAATATTAATTTGGGAAAAAGGGTGGAAGGTGCTGTTTTCCGCTTTAGATAGTTTAAAAGAGCAGGATCTGCTTAAAAATATCACTATTCGCGGCGAAAGTCATATGGTAGTGGATGCAATTGAAAGGCAAATGGCGCATTATTCTTATCATGTTGGACAGATTGTTTTTATCGGGAAGCTAATTAAAAACGGTGAGTGGGAAAGCCTCAGTATTCCAAAAGGGAAATCTGATGAATTTCTTAAGGAAATGCTCGACAAGCATGATGCCGGACAATAGGCAGTGTAATATTTGCAATATTTTTTCGTCTGTATTTATCTACTTCGTCGCGCTTCATACATTACTAGCCTAATGGTATAATAAGGAAAAATCGAAAGAAGTGTTCTTTTTGGATCTAATTACAGGGAAAATCGTGTTTACTTCTTTATTTATTATCCTTATACATAGTATTGAAACACTGGCTTATGCAGTCCGATTATCGGGTGCAAGGGTCAAACTGATAGCATCAGGGCTTTCTTTGTTCAGTACCATTGTCATTGTTTCACGAATGGCAAATATGGGTCAGCAGCCTTTGCTTGGCAGTATTATTGATACTGCGCCCGAACAAGACTTTCTCGGTTATGTTGAAAGTCAATTCAGGGTGTTAATAGGGGCATCCACAATAGGTACCATCATTGGTATTCTATTGCTCCCGACGTTCATAGCCATTTTCTCTAGAGCAATAATCCGTCTTGCCGATGAGGGAGGGTCAGTGCCTTCACTGCTGAAAATCGGGTTTAATTGGGAATCAGCAAAGAAAGCAATCAAACATTTTAAGATTCCGAAAATTTCCTATTTAAATGGGCTTAAACTAAGTGAAATACCGAAACGGCTATTTTTATTCAATATGTTTGTAACAGCCATTTATACAATTGGAGTATTGGCAGCTCTATATGCTTCCTTGCTTTCTCAGGAAAGTGAAAGAACTGCTATAATGGCATCTGGACTCATAAACGGTGTGGCAACGATCCTTCTTACCATTTTTGTGGACCCGAAAATATCTGTCATGTCAGATAATGTGGTGCATGGGAAGGCCAAGTATACGAATTTAAAAGGAATTTCCATTATGATGGTTACCTCCAGATTGATTGGAACAGTCCTTGCACAAATCATGTTTATACCTGGTGCGTGTTATATTGCCTGGGCTTCAAAGTTTTTTGTATAAAACATAAACAGAAAAAACGGCACTGTCGATTCAGTGCCGTCTGTTTTTATATTTAAATGCTTTGACTCTTCTTGCGCTTGCTTACATATTTGTATGTGAACACAATAATGATTCCTGCAATAATAATCAGGGCGAGAGGCAGGGCATAGCTATTAAAGATTTCCTCTGCTTCTTTATAATGAGGGCCCAGTTTATATCCCAAATAAACATAGAATGCGGTAATCGGCAGCATTGCCAGGAATGTATAGATAGAGAACTTCCACACATTCATTTTGGCCATCCCGCATGGAATGGAGATCGCTGTACGGACAACTGGCATAAAACGGGCGAAGAAAGCTACTCCTGCGCCATATTTTTCAAAAAACTTGTCCGAAGCATCAATTTGTTTTTGCGAAACCAAGAAATATTTCCCATACTTTAAAACCATTGGGCGGCCGCCATATCGGCCCAATGCATATAATGTCAGCGGTCCAATCGTTCCTCCCACTGTACCTGCTAATACGACTAAATAATAATTAAAATCTCCCTGGAAGACCCAGAAGCCTGCCAAAGGAAGAACCACTTCTGCCGGTATAAATTCAAAGCATAATGAAAGCAAAATACCAAAGTAAGAAAACTGTTTTAAGAAATCAATAAAGCTGATGATAATTTCTGACATAGCCACACATCCTGTTGATTAATAAGAAAAGCGCAAGCGCCTTGCTCACGAATGAACGCAGACTAAGAACGCCACGTCCTGTGGCAACGTCTGCATGACCCACATCCTGTGGGCCTCAAGCACAAGTCGAGCCTCACGGAAAGGCGTCCTTTGCCTTTTTGAGAGGATTGGCTTGTGACCTCGAGGGGGTAGGCGCTGAAGCTAGACAATAAGAAAAGCGCAAGCGCCTTGCTCACGAATGAACGCAGACTAAAAACACCACGTCCTGTGGCAACGTCTGCATGACCCACATCCTGCTTGCGCTAGACAGTTCACGAAGTTCAAAGATATAAAACGTACATAAGTCAGTCTAACGGGTAATAGGAAAACAATCAAGTATTTATATAGACGCAAAAAGAAACGGCAGCTGCCGAAATTGGAGCCGCCGTTTTTCCTAGGCTAATAGGGGCTTGCTTTTAAAAACCTCCAGATAATGAAGCTGGTGACCATCTTTTTCGTGGACCTTGAATGTGAATCCATCAGCTTCAATCTCTGTTCCTATCTCTGCTTCCATATGCTGTGTCAGGAACCAGCCGCCAATTGTATCAACATCTTCATGCTCAAAATCTGTGCCAAGCAGATTATTGACATCGTCTATAAGAAGCTTGGAATCCAGAATATAATGGTTATCGTTTAGCTTTCTAATTTCAGGAACTTCATCTTCATCAAATTCATCACGAATTTCTCCGACAATTTCTTCGAGTATGTCTTCAACAGTCACTAATCCGGAAGTTCCGCCATATTCATCCATTAAAATGGCAATATGGATGCGTTCTTTTTGCATTTTTACAAGCAGGTCATGAATCGGAATGCTTTCAATTACATGGATTACCGGGTTAATAAACGAGTCAAGCTCAAGATTCTCCGGGGTGATCTTGTTTGTAAGACTGGCCGTCAGAAATTCTTTTACATTAATAAACCCGCGGATATTGTCTTTATCCCCATCTTCAACTGGATATCGCGTGTAATTCTCTGTTTGGATAGTTTGCATAATTTCTGCCAGTGTATCATCCGAGGCAATCGTAATCATCTCGGTACGCGGAACCATTATTTCTTTGGCAATTCTTTCATCAAATTCAAAGATATTGTTCACGTACTTTAACTCATTTTTATTGATCTCACCGCTTTTATAACTCTCGGATAAAAGGATTCGCAATTCTTCTTCAGAATGGGCAATTTCATGCTCAGAAGCCGGTTTTAAACCAAATATGCCAACCAGTACCCGAGCAGATCCATTTAAGAACCAAATGAAAGGGAACATTAAACGATAAAACCAAATAATTGGTGTTGCGAACGCCATTGTAACGGACTCAGCTTTTTGAATGGCAACGGTTTTGGGTGCAAGCTCACCTACAACTACATGCAGGAAGGTGACTAAAGCAAACGCAATGCCAAAGGATAAAATATGAGTTAGCGATTCGGCGATTTCAAATCTTTCAAATACCGGGTGCAATAATTTTTCAACTGTCGGCTCACCCAGCCACCCCAAACCTAATGCGGTAATGGTAATCCCTAACTGACAGGCTGATAAATACTCATCAAGGTGAGTAACGACTCTCTTAGCTGCAATAGCCCTTTTATTGCCCTCAGCAATCAGCTGATCAATTCGGGAAACACGTACTTTTACAATCGCAAACTCAGTTGCTACGAAGAATGCGGTTAATGCTATTAATAGTGCAATCAGTAATAAATTTATGGTTGTCAACGAGCAGTCTTACTTAAAAGTAAGACATACACCTCCTAAAATGGTAATAATCCTTATAAAGTTCACTACTTAAATTGTGCCCAAATTGATATCCATAATGCTCCAAAAACCCAAAAAACTGTTTGGGCGCAGGATATTCAGTTGAGCAATAAAAGCAAGGTCTGAATTAATGATAAGCTTTCATGTGAAATGTTTTTTTTGACATATTCGTATTTTTCGGGATCAGATTTCTTCAGCTGAGAAAGTGCTTTTGTGACATCTTCCTCCAGATCCTGAATTTTAAGCCTTAGTTCAAGAACATCCACCTCTTCAGAAAATCGGCTGATAACTTTTTTCTTTATTTCCTCCAGCGATAAACCATCCGCTTTACATCTTTCGATAAAAGCAATCCGTTCGATGGCGGAATAATCATAATAGCGATAATTTGAAGGGGAACGTTCTGCTTTTAGCAGGCCAAGTGAAGTATAGTAATCAATCGTTCTCTTAGTAACCTTTGCTTTTTCAGCCAATTCTCCTATTCTTAACTTCTCAGCCCCATGAGGATTCCTCCAAACTGTTACGTGATGGTTATGAAACTAATTATACTAAAAATTAATAGAAAATCAATGAATTTGAATAAAGAAGCAAGCAGGAAGGAAGAGATTTCCATAAAAAAACAACACCGGATAACCGGTGTTATTTATATTTTAGGCTTTAACGGCCTCATTCTTTGCTTCTGTTTCCGCTACAATCACTGCACATGCAGCATCACCTGTAATGTTGACTGCCGTTCGCGTCATATCAAGCAGACGGTCAATACCAATGATTAATGCAATCCCTTCAACAGGAAGATTGACAGAGTTAAGTACCATGGCAAGCATAATCAAACCGACACCTGGCACACCAGCTGTACCAACACTGGCAAGAACGGCAGTCAGGACGACCGTAATAAGCTGTGTCAATGTTAAATCAACATTATATACCTGAGCAATGAAAATAGTTGCAACACCCTGCATGATGGCTGTTCCATCCATGTTGATGGTTGCACCGAGAGGCTGAACAAAGCTGCTGATTGATTCAGGAACCTTCAAATTTTTCTGAGCAGTATTCATGGAAATCGGCAGTGTCGCATTACTGCTTGATGTACTGAAAGCAACACCCATGGCCGGCGCAAAGCCTTTAAAGAACCATAGCGGGTTTTTCTTTGCAAGTAAAGCAATAGAACCTCCATAAGTTAAAATCGCATGTATAAACAATGCAAGAAGAACAACGATCATATAAAGTCCCATAGCTTTAATGGCACTCAGACCCTGACTGCCTACAGCAGAAACGATAAGTCCGAACGTTCCATAAGGGGCAAATCTCATCACCAGGTTAACAAGGTACATCATCATGTCATTGCCTTGTTCAATAAGGTTTAATATGCCTTTTGTTTTATTGCCAAGCATGGTTAGTGCAAATCCGACAAAAATTGAAAAAGTGATAATCTGAAGCATGTTGCCTTCCGTGAAGGCTTTTACCGGATTGGTTGGAATAATATTTAATAATGTCTCTGAAACAGGAGGAGCCTCTTTAGATTCATACTCTACGTTTGTTACGTCAAATTCACCAACGTTCCCTGGCTGGAAAACAGCTGCCAAAGCAAGACCGATGACGATTGCAATGCTGGTGGTTACCAGAAAGTAGGAGATGGTCTTAATCCCAATTCTTCCTAACTTCTTAGGATCACCGAGGCCTGCTGTCCCAAGAGTGATGGAAAAGAAGACGATCGGAACAACCAGCATATTGATGAGATTTAAAAAGATTTTTCCAAGCGGAGTAAATAAAAACTTGTCTAGCTCGGGGAAAATGCCAGGTGCAAATAAGTTAATCAAAAGACCTGTGATTCCCCCGGCGATTAGAGCAATAATAATTTTAGTTGATAATTTCATACACGTTCCTCCAATGAATAATGTAAAAAAATGTAAACTGGAAACAAAAAATATTTTGCCTTTCCTATATTACCCCCAAAAAACATAATCCTAACTAAAAAAGGCAACAAAAAAACACAGAGGTAATAACCACTGTGCATTTATGCAGTGTTTCCCTCTCAACACGCTTACGAGGTTAGCTGTCGGGTTCGGGTCTTGAGAGTACCCTACCTGTAAAAGGATTCACCCCAGGTACTTTTATAAAAAAGTACAGTTGGTTCCCCCGCTCAATTAAGATTAAGCGAAAAATTATTAATGATTTTTTAATATATTAACAATAATCATAAAAGTTGTAAATCATACGATTTTCTTATCTATGATTACTATTAATTAAATAGTAATTTAATAGAAAAGGTCAATTAGATTTTTGAGCAAAAAGATTAGAAGTTAAGCCAGCTTAAAAGAGGATGTCTTTTTTTGTCCTTCACTTTCAGTTCCTTCTTATTCAGCTTGTCTTCATGTTCCGCCAGCCACTCTTTTAACTCTTCTTTATCCTTGCATTGCGTATAATAAGTCTCGCCGTTTTTCCCAGTGGCACTCACAACATATCTGCATGTATTTCCCATAAAGCACCCTTTTCAAAGTAATTTCTTATAGAATTATAACAAGATTTATGACAATGTCCACCATTATTTTTTAAGATTATGGGTATTGGTTTTGGGAAAATTGCTGATGAAAAAATATGACTGAAAAAAATCCAGCTCAGATTTCCGCTGGATATTTTTCGCTTCTGACTTTATCCAATTGGTTCAGCAGCTTTATTGATTATGGGGAAAGTTTTATCCTGTTGTCAGAACCTGGGGGAATGGCCTTTCCTATTTGCGCAAAACTGTAATAAAGCCTTCCAGAATATCGTGACTGACAGTAAACCCTTTGCGTGTATAAAATTCAAGGGCCTCTGTATTCCCATTTGACACATAGATAAAATAATCTTCAACATCTTTAAATTGACTTAACCATTCCATCGACATGTTAAAAAGCACTGATCCAATTCCATATTGCCTGTAGCCATCTTTTATATAGAATTGTGATAAGCACCCAACATTGTCTTTCCCCACTGAATTTAAATCAAAAAATGTGGCGAAATCATTAGAGTAGGCTTCCTTCGGAGAAACATTGGAATAGACATAGCCCACAATTTCTTCATGGTCCTTAACAATCACAATATAATTATGAATAGCAGATTTTGCGGATGGAATCATCCTTGTTTCAAAATTCATACTGTCAAAACGCTCAGGTGTTATATGTGCCTTAGATTTCTGGAAAGTCATCAGCCCATTGCATAAATCCCGGCAAAGGCTGATTTTTTCTTCTGTTATCACTTCATATTTTAAATTCATCCAATTCACCCCCTTAGTTATCATTTTATATTGGAATGCCTTCATTCGTCCAAAAAAGAGGGAAATGATCTTTGATAGAGAAATTAATTTTTAAAACTAATTTCAAAAGAGGGACCATAATGATTAAGGAAATTAATATTAAAGACCGAAAAGCTGCTGAGCAGGTTCTAAGTGTACAGCTTCCCGCGTATAAAATTGAGGCTGAAATCATTGGATGTCCAGATTTACCGCCTTTGAAGGATACGGCTGATGCCTTGCGAATAACCGGAGAGACTTTCTTTGGGTATTTTATTGGTGAAACATTATGCGGTGCGATTTCGTTTAATGAGGAAAATAATGTTTTAGATATTCATAGATTGATTGTTCATCCTGAACATTTTAGAAAGGGTATTGCACAAAAGCTGCTGAACTTCATTGAACTGAGGCCAATGATTGAAAAAATGATTGTCACAACAGGTTCTAAGAATACACCTGCTGTCGCTTTTTATTTAAAGAATGGTTTTAAAGAGCTTGAGAAAAGAGAGATAAATGAATCACTGACTATTACTGCTTTTGAGAAATATTTATTTAATACTGGATGATTAAGCGCTTCTTTCAAATGGAAGAATCATGCTTATTAACGAAAATATTAGAGACCGTTATTCTTGTCCCGCAATTGTTTTAGGTCATGGAATAATACCTTAAAGGGGAATACTCATGTTAATTAGGAATTATGATAAAAGGTTAAGTTCTGTAATTAATAATGCTGGTTTTTCTGGTGTCGTACTTGTTAAAGAAAACGAAGATATGATCCTTGAATTAGCAGAGGGGTATGCTGATAGAGCAAATGAAACTTCCAATAATCCAGGAACCAGGTTTGGCATCGCCTCCGGGTGTAAGGTTTTTACGGCGGTTGCTATTTGTCAATTGGCCGAGAATGGATCCATATCATTTGAAACAAGATTTAAAGATGTATTGGAGGATGTTTTTCCCTTCTTTGATGAGACAATGACCATTCATCACCTGTTAACCCATTCATCTGGAATGCCTGACTATTTTGATGAGTCAGTTATGGATGATTTTGAGGACCTGTGGAAAGAAAGGCCAATGTACCTATTAAATCATCTTAGAGATTTTCTTCCTATGTTCCAGAATAAAAAAATGATGTTCAAGCCGGGGGAGAGATTTCATTATAATAATGCCGGATATATACTTTTGGGTTTAATTATAGAGAAGAAGGCAGGAATGAGTTTCCAGGATTATATCCAGTCCCATATTTTTGAACCATGCGGAATGCAGGATTCAGGCTTTTTCCGATTTGACAGTCTTCCTGGAAATACAGCAATTGGTTATATAGATAATGAAGAAGATGGGACATGGAGAACCAATATTTATTCATTGCCCATTAGAGGCGGTTCTGACGGAGGAGCCTATGTTACTGCTCAGGATATGACCTTATTTTGGGAAGCATTGTGTAATAACAAGCTCCTGAGCGAAGAGTATACTGAAAAGCTTATGAGCCCGCATGCCAAAGCAGATGAGAATGAATATTACGGCTACGGATTATGGATCAGCAAGAAAAACGGATCCATCTTCAAATATCACCTCATGGGCTATGACCCGGGAGTCAGCTTTCATTCTGCCTATTATCCTGAAAGCGGAATAACCCTCGTAGTGCCATCAAATAAATCATATGGTCCCTTCAAAATAATGGGAGAGATTGAAAAGGACTTGTAGAGAAGTTAGATACAGACGCGCAGTTTTGTATCTGAGCGGGTCTGTTAAAAAAGGAGCGGTTATATGAATTTTAATTTAAGAGAAGCTATGGAGATTCTTGAACGGACACCCCGTACGCTGGATTCATTGCTAAGCGGGCTATCTTCGGAATGGCTTAAAGGCAATGAAGGGGATGGCACGTGGAATGCAGCCGAAGTGGTTGATCATTTGATTGATGGTGAGGAGAAAAATTGGATTCCGCGGCTGAAATTGATTCTGCAGGAAGGGGAAAGCAAGCCATTCCCTCCATTTGACCGGTATGCTCATTTAAATGTGTCAGATGATCTATCACTTGAAGACAAGCTTGAAGCCTTTAAGACCCTTAGAATGAAGAATTTAGCCACACTTACTGGTATAACTGATCTGGAAACTCATTTCGAAAAAACAGGGCGTCATCCGGCATTTGGTCCAGTTAGAGTCAGGGAATTGATTTCCACTTGGGCAGTGCATGACCTTACGCATATTTCACAGATTTCAAGAGTATTGGCAAATAGATACAGGACAGATGTTGGTCCTTGGATTGAGTATTTGGGCATTTTAAAAAAGGAAGAACTTTAAATAAATTACATTAATGTTAAGTATTGTAAAATAGTAAATTTTTGGGACCAATACCTCATGCTATGTCCGAAGGTGTTCATTTATACTTGGAGATGATTGTGACTTTTCTGAATATTTATAAGTCCTTTCAAAAAAATGTGGAGGCGAATGAATGCTGAATCGTAAGAAAAAAGGCCTGCTGTTATCTTTTATTTTGGTTACTGTCATTCTGATCGTGATGCAGCCCATTCAAAATTCAATAACCAGGGCAGCTGCCGGGGATGGGTCCTGGTCATCACCTTATTCCGTTTCACAGGGAATCAGTACTCAAAACAACTCTTCCAAAACTGTTCAAGGCTATGTGGTAGGACAGCCGACTGCGGCAAATACGGTTATTTCCAGCGGGTTTCCAAATGACTATGCTTTGGCTCTGTCAGATAGTCCATCAGAGACCAGCACAGACAGGATGCTTTATGTTCAAATACCTTCCTCGTTCCGATCAGCTTTTGGTTTAAAATCCAATCCATCTTTGATTGGAGAAAAAATTAAGGTAACCGGAACGCTTACCGCCTATTTTTCTCATCCAGGGCTAAAAGATGGAACTGCCTTCGAACAAGCTGGTGATGGAACAGCCGATCCCGGCCCGGAACCAGGGGGATATTATGATGATGCAAACGGAAAAACTGGAGAGGATTTAAAAACAGCCCTCCATACAATCATTGATGACCACACGGAAATTTCCTATTCGAATGTATGGGAAGCGCTGCGCGAAACTGATGAAGATCCTGCCAATCCCAATAACGTCATTCTTTTGTATACTGGCCGCTCTCAGGGGAAATTCACTAATGGTTCTGGCGTCAATGATTGGAACAGGGAGCACGTTTGGGCTAAATCGCATGGGGACTTTGGTACAGCGATGGGTGCGGGAACAGACCTGCATCATTTGCGGCCAACAGATGCTTCCGTAAACAGCTCGAGAGGAAATCTTGACTTTGACGATGGAGGCACCCAGCATTCAGAGGCACTGGGAAACTACTATGATTCAGATTCCTGGGAACCAAGGGATACGGTAAAAGGCGATGTTGCGAGAATGCTTTTTTATATGGCTGTCCGTTATGAAGGAGACAGCGGAGAGGTGGATCTGGAGCTGAACAATCAGGTCAATAATGGCTCTGCTCCTTATCATGGCAAAATGTCTGTCCTGCTTGAGTGGCATAAGGAAGATCCAGTAGATGATAACGAGCGGAGAAGAAACGAAATCATCTATTCTGATTACCAGCATAACCGCAATCCATTTATAGATCATCCCGAGTGGGCATCAGCAATTTGGGAATAACCTTCTGGCAGCACTTTCCGTACAGGGAAGTGCTTTTTATTTTACATGCTATGTAAAAAAAAAGATTGACAAGAGTTTTACATGGGAGTAATTTATATTTATTAATTTCATAGTAACCTTTTTGCTGAATCATTTTGAGCGGGGGAACCAATTTTGATAAACCTGGTTTATCTTGGGGTGAATCTTAGCATATTAAAGCTAAGAAGGGATACTCTCAATCCCTAATCCGACAGCTAACTCCGTAAGCCGAATCGAGAGAAGGGTTGATGGAAACCATTAGCCATTCTTTTATTAAGAGTGGTTTTTTTGTGTTCATTTTCAAAAAGAAGGGAATTTCTTCAATGAAAAAACAGTATGCTGTATTTGGTTTAGGCCGCTTTGGCGGAAGTCTCGTAAAGGAATTTCATGAATTGGGTGTGGAAGTGCTCGCAATTGATGTCGACCAGGAGAAAGTAAATCAATACTCACAGTTTGTGACATATGCAGTTCAAATCAATGGTATCGATGAAGCTGCGATAAAGCAATCAGGAATAAAAAATATTGATCATGCATTTGTTTCATTTGGTGAAAATATTGAGTCCAGCATTTTGACATCCCTGTTATTAAAAGAAATGGGGATTCCAAAGGTATGGGCAAAGGCACATAATGAGTATCATGCCAGGGTGCTCGAAAAAATTGGCGTCGATCGTGTGATCCATCCGGAGCGGGATATGGCTAAGCGGATTGCCCACCATATTGTTTCAGAAAAAATGATTGATTATATTGAGCTGTCTGAAGATTACAGTATGGTTGAGATTGTGGCTACAGATAAAATCTCAAGCAAATCCCTATCTGAATTGAATATAAGGGCTAAGTATGGCTGTAATATCGTGGGGATTCAGCGCGGGAAAGAAATAATCGTTACTCCGCCAGCTGAAGAGGTCATTTTAAGGGGAGATGTCCTGATTGTAATGGGACACAATAATGGAATTGGCAGATTTGAGAGGCATGGAGTATAAGCTTTTTCAATGATGTTTACCATTTAAATGAAGGAGATTATGGACCATGTACAAAGAAACCAGAAAGACAAGAAGAATTGAGCGGCCCAGCACATGGATCAGGATGAATCCTGCCCAGGCTTTGTCTGTTGGCTTTTTAATTCTAATAGCCATTGGCACCCTGCTGCTCATGCTCCCTTTTTCGACTAGTGACAGACATCATTTATCGTTTATTGATGCATTATTTGAAGCGACCTCTGCCGTATGTGTAACAGGTTTAGTCGTCGTGGATACACAAACAACTTTTACTGTTTTTGGCCAGGTAGTTCTTATGGCTCTTATACAAATAGGCGGACTTGGTTTTATGACCTTTGGAGTTCTCATTGCCATTATGCTTGGGAAAAATATTGGCTTAAAGGGAAGGCTGATGATACAGGAATCATTAAATCAGCTTACAATTGAAGGGATGGTCCGTCTCGTAAAATTCGTGGTGGCTTTTACTCTGATTGTTGAAGCAATTGGCGCCATCATTTTGGCTGTTCGGTGGGCAGAAGATTTTGGATTTCCGCAATCTTTATATTATGGGGCTTTTCATTCTGTCTCAGCTTTTAATAATGCCGGGTTTGATATCATGGGCGACTTTAGCAGTGTTACCGGTTATGCAGGTGACATTACTGTCATTATGACGTTAAGCTCACTGTTTATCATCGGGGGGATTGGCTATATCGTGCTGCTTGATTTAAAAATCAATAAAAGCTTGCGGAAACTTTCTCTCCATACCAAATTGGTTTTGCTGATGACACTGATTCTAAATATTTTAGGCACAGTTTTCATATTTCTTTTGGAATTCAATAATCCTGCGACAATTGGTGACTTGGGAATGAAGGAAAAACTGTTAGGATCTTATTTTCATGGTGTCGTTCCTAGAACAGCTGGCTTTAATTCGCTTAATACGGGTGAGCTGACCATGGGCTCTCAGCTTATTACCATGCTTCTAATGTTTATTGGCGGAGGATCAGGCGGAACGGCAGGAGGCATTAAAGTAACTACCTTTGCTTTGATCCTGCTTGCTGTCAGAGCCCTCATCAAAGAAGATGAGGAAGTCAATCTGATGGGCAGAAGAATCCCGAAGGAATTAATTTTTCGGGCGTTTACGATTACGGTGTACTCTATGGGTTTAATAGCACTGGTTCTATTTCTTCTTTCTTTGACAGAAAATGCACCGCTGAATATGCTTTTATTTGAAGTTATTTCTGCTTTCGGCACCGTTGGGATGTCTCTTGGATTAACTCCAGAGCTGAGTCCATTAGGAAAACAATTAATTGCTTTCATGATGTTTGCAGGCAGGGTGGGACCGTTAACTCTTGCATTCGCACTAGCCAGAAAAAGAGAAAAAGCTAACTTTAAATATGCAGAAGAGAAAATCATGATTGGATAAGTAAAGGAAAGTTATCTGGTGTATACGACAGATTTCAATAAAATGCCACCATAAAAAGGATAGGGGATTTTAAATGAAAACCAGATTTAATGACTATATAAGCATTAAGATCCATCAGACAGACCTGAACTTAACAAGCTATATTAAGACTAAATTAGCCCATTTAAATATTGCCCCTGAGCAGAACCTTATTCTTATGCTTCTCTGGGAAGAAGACGGATTAAGCCAAAATGAAATCGCCAGGCGGCTGGATAAAGATAAATCCAACATTACCAGAATGCTGAGCAGTCTTGAAAAGAAAGGATTTATCAATAAAAGCATGAATAAAGAGGACAGCAGATCTCTGAATGTCTATCTAACAGAAAACGGCAAAAATCTCAGCGAGCATGTATATCCAATCACAGAGGAATTTCACTCGATCGTCACATCAGGTATTACGAAAGAAGAGCTGAGAATTGTTGACGATGTTTTAATGAAAATGAGAAGAAATGTAGAGGGTAATAAGTAAAATTAAGATTCTGGCTGTGCAGGATAGAGTGGAATGCTCTTCCTGTTTTTTTGTGAAGGTCTTGAAGACAAAAATGAGAGCAGCAGTAAGAAAACAGTCGCCATGGAATCTATAAGAATTTAAAGCGGCATTCAAAAGAAAATCAGTTTATGTGCAATTAAACATTTGAACCATCTGAATTAACAGGTAAATCGATTCAGTTCCCCTCATTAATAATGTATAATAAAATACTAACAGGTTTGCATATGAGACTTTATTTAAAATTGTTGGAAATGAAGCAATAGAGACGACAGAGGGGCAGCAGATTCGATATAATTATAAAGTCCCCGATATAGGCAGGAAGGGGAATGGAAAACAATATATACTGCCATTAGAGCTTTTAAAGAAAAATCAGAAGGAAGTTTGATCAGGTGAAACTCATCAACAAACTATTCTCAAAGCAAAAAACGGCTTCGATTGAATTTTGTCAGCGGAATCTGGATGCTTTTTTAAAAGAAGAGAGTGTTGCTGCATTTAATCAATTTCTGAGCCAGAAGAGTGTTAACTATAAAGAATACGAATGTCAGAGCAGATGCAAAGAATGCAGGCAATCACCCTATGCCCTTGTAGACGGGAAACTGATTGCAGCGGAGAATTCGGATGAATTATTGATAAAATTGAAAGAGGAAGTAATGAAATAAAAGGAATCGGAGCAATCCGAGTCCTTTTTTATATAATATCATTTTTTCTGGCGTAACCTTGAATGGTTTACGGCTGTTCAAAATAACAAAAACAAAGTCAGAGTGATGCATTTAGTGCATCGCTCATTTTTGAGGTATATTGGGAATGTATTAATCTATTATTGGTCCTGAAAGAGCATAAAAAAGAAGGAGCACTATTGCTCCTTCCCTGCACCAAGGTCTTCTGCCAATTCGATAATCGCTTTGTTGATTCTCCAGACGAAATAAAGATGATGAATCAAATCTCGCTGGGATTGCTGCCTTGCCGGTGCCAATCGTTCAATTTGTTCCCTTTCATTTTCAAGACTATAAACAAGCATGCCGTCTCCGCTGTCTTTAATCAGGTCCATTAATGTCTCAATATTTAGTTCAAGCTTTTCTTCAATCCTTATGAAAACATCGACCAGCTCATCGGGATAGTCAAATCCTTTTCGGTAGGAGGAAGCCACAAGGTGTCTTGCATAGTAATTGATGGCTGAAAATAATGTAATCCATCTGTTAACATCAGCATGGCGCGGGGATCCGGGTTTCTTTATCAAGGATTGCGCTTCAACGTTTATGGTTTTAAGTTTTTGATCCAATAAGAAGCCTTTGCCTGAAAGCTCCTTAACGTTCACATCTTCCCGGAAGCTTCGCACATACTCAGTGACATACGGTTTCAGTTCTTGAAGGTAATCATTTATGGTATCCGCCACTTTTTCCTTCGTTTTCTTTGGGAAAATAAATAAGGAAACTCCGAATGCAATGCCGGCACCGGCGATTGTATCGATAACCCTTGAACTGATAAGGGAAAATGTAATTCCACCCAGTAAAAGGTCATACATAAAAGCAACCAGCATCGTTATAAACATGCTCATTAACGTATAGGAGACCTCAAACAAATAAAAGGCGAAAAAAACTGCTGCAAAAATCAGCGCAATTTCCAGGACGGAATGGCCGCTGACAACTCTTGCAAGTGTAAATCCTATTACTGCTCCAATAATTGTTCCAACCGAACGCTGAAAACCCTTCGTATAAATGCGTCCGATTGATTCGGTTCCGAGCAAAACTATAAAAGCGGTTAAAAGAACCCAGTAAGGCTGGTCAGGCGAAAGAATCTGGCCGGCAATGATGGAAATGATTGCAGCAGTCAATGCCTGAAAAGCTTTTTTAGTGGAAGGCTTGATGCCCTTATCTTCTTCAGATGGTTCATCTTCATTTTCGCCTTCAGCTGCCTCATCGGATGATTTAATCTCATTGTCTTTCACTTTATGAAGTGCCTGCTGTATGGTTATGCCGCCCTCGATTACATGGTTCGCAATGGACTCGATTCGCCTGATCAAAAACAGCCATCCAGCAGGTTTGTCTTCCCGGCTGAACAAATCAATAATAAGCAGGCGAAGGGCCTGTACAGCAAGCTCTGCTTCACGCAGATTTTGTTCTTCATATTGCTGGGCAAGAACTTCAGCATCGCGAAGAGAACGGGTTACCCAAACCAGGAGTTTTCTCAGCTCATCAATTTCAAGAGCATTCGCTTTTTTTAAGCTTCGAATTGAGTCTGTCAGTGTTTCAATCAGCATACCTGCATCAAATATATATAACCTCAGCTGAGTAGAGGTCAGCCCTGGCCATAATTTTTGAACATCTTCATCATTTACATACTCTGAAACCATTACTGCGTATTCCCTGAGCTTCAGCACGTTTCTCCGCAATTCCTCCCGCTGCTGGGGAGTCATTTCCTTGGCTTTCATCCCCTCAATTAACAGGTTGAACGTAAAATTGCTTTGGAAATGAAAGGAGCGAATGCTTCTTTTCAGGTTTTTCGCGGTGTCCTGAAACAGGATGAAATTGAACAGGAAAGCATACGCGACCCCTATCCAGATGCCGAAGTAAAAGGATGGAAGCTGACTGCCTGATAACTTTAGGATAGATGAAAAATAAAGTGTCATGAATGCAATCATGCATAGAGAAAAATACCGTACGCCAAAGCGGGTTAAATAAAAGCTTAAGAATATTAACAGCACCATTGCAATATCGACAAAGACCGTGCTTCCCGCCAATAGTGAACCAATCGATACCCCCGCCATGGCAGAAATTCCAAGCAGGCCAGTTGTGAGCATCTTACCTTTTTTAGAGTCATCCATCACAATCATGATGCCAAGCATGCCAGCCATTCCGGACACGATCGCCGGAGTGAGAGCGGCTTTAGCACCAGCGCCAGCCAATTGCATGATAAGCAAAGTCGTAAAGACTGAAGCCATTAAACTTAAAGTGGCCCGTCCAGCTTTTTGAAATCGGATAAGCCCGGGATCGGATGCAAGCAATCGACCGAGCCACCGGTGTTTTATAGGGAGCTGCTTCATTGTTTCACCAATCTTTTTAGAGAGTTAAAGATTATTTTACCACTCGTACTTTTATTATCCAAATGAACCAGCTTGAGTTTTTTATGCTTTACTGGTTTAAATACAGAACAAATGTTCTATAATAGAAGATGGAGGGATTTACTATGCCGCTAAAAGACAGAGGGAAAATAAAATGGCTGCCAGCCCATTTCATGCCGGAACACCGGGCGATGTTAAGAAAATTGGAAACTGAACAAATGGCACAAAACAAGCCGCTTATTGATGAATATGAATTGGAGGATTATGAAAACAAAATTCACTATGCAATGGAATTTGCCTTTTTTCTAAAAGTAAAGGTTTGGCGTGGTGGATTTTTCTGCGAATACACAGGGAGGGTAAACAGGCTGGATAGCATCAGCAGAAAAATTTATCTGGAAATGGAAGATGGGTTTCTTGAGAAGGTCATGTTTGACGAAATCACTGCGGTTGAAGTGAAAGAACGGTGCAGAGAGTCATAATTCAATTTTTGCAGAAAAGTTGAAGCCTTACCAACCATTATTTTCAATTTTTAGATATAATAGAAAGAAAGCGCTGATCGGAGGTACATATGAGCACGGACTTAGAAAAAGCGATTGTACTTCGCAATCTCGGAAAATACAAAGATTCCAACCTTCTGCTTATAAAATTGGCTGAACAGTATCCCTTAAACCCAGTTATTCATTATCAGTGCGGCTGGAGTTTTGACGTTTTAGGGGAGGAATCGAAGGCTGTTTCTTATTATGAAAGAGCGATCGAACTTGGGCTTCCTGAATCAGATCTGCAAGGTGCTATTTTGGGTCTAGGGAGCACATACCGGACACTTGGGGAATATGAAAAGTCAAAGATGGTGTTCGAAAAAGGGATCTCCCAGTTTCCGGCTAATCGTGCAATCCAGGTGTTTTATTCCATGACGCTCCATAATTTAGGCCAGCATAGGCAGGCCATGGAGCTGCTCCTAAAGTGTGTGGCCGAAACCTCTGATGACCCAGAAGTTTTGCAATATAAAAAAGCGATTACCTTTTATGCAGATAAACTTGATGAAATATTTGATAAAGATTAGAAAACGGATATTCCAAAATACATGATATGAAGGTGGATAGATAAATCAAACATCTTTGAATTATAAGGGGTAATTTTAATGAATGAATGGTTAATCGATTTAATGGATAATCTTAAAAGGTCAAACGGCGGCCATATCCTTTATCAATTCGATCAAAGAGACTGCTATCTTCAAAATGCAGTCTCTTATATATCTGCAGGTGCCAAAAGCGGCAGCCATGTTTTATTTGTGGAGAACGACCGTAATTTCCTTCAGATTGATAAAGAGATAAGAAAGCTGTTAAACAAAGAGGAATTAAAGAGAGTCCACTTCGCGAATAACTTTGATTTTTATTATTCGAACGGGGATTTTAATCCTGAAACAGTGTTGAATTTTTTTCTCAAAAACATACATCCTTATTTGGAAAGCGGTACAAAGATTTTTACATGGGGCCTGGTTGAATGGGGAAACGTGAAGGACTATATTCCGTTAGTGGAAGCGTATGAAAAGAAAATTGACAAGGTCATTTCTGAACAGGGTCTGATTTCCCTGTGTGCTTATGATAACAGCATTACCCCTCTGGAATTAAAGAATAATTTAATGCGCTGCCATGATGTGCTAATTACAGATAAAGAATATAAATACTTGCAAAACTAAAGTGTTTGCTATTTTAGGAGATACCGATGGACAAGATCACTTTTCATGATATTTATAAACCGGGACACACCGTTCTGGAAAATGAACTATTTATTCACAACCATAATCCTGACATGCTCCTTCAGTATGACAGCAACTTTGTTGTTTTTAAAAGAATGCCTTCTGATCAAGAGTTTGAGGAGGCACATCAATATTTAAGAGATTTTCATCAGAAATATGGCCAAAAGCATGTAAGGTTTTATTTTCCCGATGACGAGGAGCTTTCTGGAGAGCTTCTGGCTTTTTTTCAGAAAGATGAGGATTATACGGTTGGTTTCTTAGAGTTATTTGCCATCCATCCGGCTGATTTTCCTGATGTTCAGGAAAAGGAAGAAATCATAGTCAAAAATGTTACGGATGAAACATGGAATGATTATCTGGAATTCCAGTATGAGCAGGATTCGGTATATGGGGGAAATTTCGCAGAGAAAAAGAAAGCTCAGCATCTTAGAAATTACAGCGATGAATGCATTCAGCAGCATATTGCATACTATAAAGGGAAAGCTGCCGGATCTGTTGATGTCATTATCAAGGAACGAACAGCTGAAATTGATGGATTGATGGTCCATGAGGATTTTCAGAAAAAGGGCATCGGCAGCCGCCTGCAGAAAGCGGTGATGGATCAGTTTAAGGATAAAACCATCATCCTTGTTGCAGATGGAGAAGATACTCCAAAGGAAATGTACCGCAGGCAAAATTATCAGTATCTTGGAAAGCAGTATAATCTGTTAAAAATATATGAATGATGTGAAGCCTGGTTCTATAGAGAACCAGGTCTTTTTGTGTCAATAGAACATTGTTTTGTTGATGGAAGAGCTTCCAGGATTGATTTCACGGTACAAAACCATAAATTTGTCGAAAAATATCAGAAAAAAATGAATAAAACAACATTATAACGTAACAGTGTTATGTTACAATGGTAACATTAGAAAGGAGTCCTGGAATTGAGCGATGAATTAATTTCAAAAAAAGAAGTCCTTGATCTAACTGGGATTTCTTATGGGCAGCTTTATCGGTGGAAAAGGAAAAGCCTGATACCGGAGGATTGGTTTGTCAGAAAATCAACCTTTACAGGGCAGGAGACTTTTTTCCCAAAAGAGAAAATTCTGGAGCGGGTCGATAAAATACAAAAGATGAAGGATAGCCTTTCGCTGGATGAGCTGGCAGATGTGTTTTCTCTGAATGCTTCACATCTGAAGATGACAAAGGAAAGTCTGATTGCTAAAGGGATAGCTTCTGAACCGGTTATGAATATCTTTCTCGAAACTCAGGGGGAGCTTAAAGAATTCAATTACCATGAGATTTTGAAGCTTTATATACTTTCCATCCTGCTTGAATCGGGAGATATCCATATAGAGGAAGGGAAAATGCTCCTTCAATTATTGAACGATCATCAAAGTATCCTGCAGCAGCCAAAAGCTGTTATTTGCTTTATTCGCAAACTTGGAATGTCCAGCTGCCTGGTTTCGGTTAACGGGGAACAAGTCCTGCTTGAAAAAGGAACAAAAGTGGCAGCCACTTTATCGATAGAACATTGTGCAGAGGAATTAAAATCCAAATTGGCATAGGGGGAAAATTTGCTGTGAATATGAAAACGCTAGGGAACTTAATTATTAATGGAGTTGGATCGTCTAATGGAGGTTCATTTGAAAAGGTTGAATTAAATGGCAAGGGAACTGTAAACAGTGATATTGAATGCGAGAGATTCCTTTGTAACGGTACGGGCACTGTCCATGGAAACGTAAAAACCGAAAAAGGAAAGATCAGTGGTGCAGCAAAAATCCACGGAGCTGTTAAAGCTGAATCCCTGATTATCAATGGCTCGGCTGCCATTTCTGAAGCCGTCAGCTGTCAAAAGCTTGAGGTCGCTGGGAAATCCTCTATTGGAGGCTCTGTAAAATGCGATGTAATCGATGTGAATGGAAAAGTATCTATTGAGGGAGACTGTGAAGCGGAAATCTTCAGTGCTGAAGGGACTTTTTCAGTAGAAGGTTTACTGAATGCAGAAACGATTGATATTAAGCTTTTTGGAGACAGTAAAGCGAAAGAGATTGGCGGCAGAATAATTAAAGTGACACAGCATAGAGAGACCCTATTTAAATTAATCAAATCCATCTTTCCCTTGAAGCTGGAGGCAGATTTAATTGAAGGGGATGACATCGAACTCGAAGGCACAGCAGCTCTTGTCGTAAGAGGGAAAAATGTAAAAATCGGCAAAAATTGCGAGATTGGGCTTGTCGAGTATTCTGGCGAGTATGAATGTTCCCCAGAAGCAGCAGTTACAGAACTTCGCAGAATCTGATAAAGGAGAGAGGTGAAGGGAAACAGTTTATTGATAATTACTTTCGGATAGTCCAATTTTATTTCCAGATAAAATGCTTCATTTCTTAGAACAGAATACCAGCAATTAATATGCATACAGCTGAAAGGAAAATGTTATTCCAATTACTAACTTCAAAAGCATATGTACAAAATAAGAAAAATATACTGTAAAAAAATAAAAAATAATTTTAATAATGTAAGCGCTTTAAAGGGTTGAAGTTTTCAGAAGACTTTGATAAGATTTAAAAAACCGAAAAGGCTATGTGTAACTGGCGAGACGCGGATCACCGCGAGGGAGCACATAGTGTCGAAGCCGTTCGCCTGGGCAGAGGTAAGGGATTCTACCCTTGCCTCTTTCTGTTTTAAAATCTGACAAAGTTAGTTGAAAAGGGGAGAATCCAGTGAGTACCATGACGTTAGACAGAGTAAAGACGATTAAAACATTGAATGCGATTGCGTCAAGCGGTCTTGAGGTGTTTAACAAGGATCAATTTACAATCGATAATGAAAGCGGCAATCCGGATGCGATTGTCCTTCGCAGCTTCAATATGCATTCAATGGAATTGGGCGATCGATTAAAAGCAATTGCCCGTGCAGGCGCGGGTGTAAATAATATCCCGGTTGAGAAATGCACTGAGCAGGGCATTGTTGTTTTTAATACTCCTGGTGCCAATGCAAATGCAGTAAAAGAAATGGTGCTTACTTCCTTAATGGCGTCATCCCGCAATCTCTTTGCCGGCATCGCCTGGACCAAAACGCTGAAAGATGAAGGAGACCAGATTCCAAAGCTTGTAGAAGCAGGGAAAAAGCAATTTGTCGGAAAAGAAATTAAGGGGAAAACTCTCGGTGTAATTGGATTGGGAGCAATCGGGGCACTTGTGGCCAATGATGCACTTGAACTTGATATGGATGTTATAGGCTTTGATCCATTCATTTCAGTTGATACGGCCTGGAACTTGTCCCGCAATGTTCAGCGTGCCATGACCATTGAGCAGGTGTTTGCAGAATCCGACTATATCACTGTACATGTTCCATTAACCGATGATACAAGGGAAATGTTCAATGAAGATACATTCAGCATGATGAAGAATGGTGTTCATATTTTGAATTTCTCACGCGGAGAGCTTGTGAATGAATCAGATATGGCAGCAGCGCTTGAGAGCGGAAAAGTGGGCAAGTATATTACAGACTTCCCAAATGAAAATGTCCTGAAAATGAAAAACGCTGTGGCAATTCCGCACCTTGGCGCTTCAACAAAAGAATCTGAGGAAAACTGCGCTGTCATGGCAGCACGACAGGTGAAGCACTTCCTTGAAACAGGCAATGTTAAAAACTCAGTGAACTTCCCAAATGCTGCTCTTCCTTACACAGGCAAGCGGCGTGTCACTGCTTTTCATAAAAACATCCCAAATATGGTCGGCCAAATCACGCTTGCCATTTCAAGCTACCAGCTGAACATCGCAGACATGGTGAACCGCAGCCGCGGTGAATATGCGTATACCATGATCGATATCGATAATAAAGTCAATGGCGAAGTGGTCCCTGGACTGCTTGAACAGATCAATCAAATTGACGGCATTGTAACGTCACGAATTATATAAAACTGCAGCCTCAATTCCAATGGGATTGGGGCTTTTTTTTTGGATTGAAATCAAAAAAAGTATATGAGCAGGATAATATCAGCTATCCTTAGAATAAAATGATAATAAATTATAATTACCCCGTATCTTTTAGTTCTCTTATTCCGTTATAGAAGCAGAGATGTATTAAAGGAGTGAACAGGTTTATGAAGCAAGGGAAAGTTCAGGCTGAATCAAGGGATTTCTTAGAGCAGAAGGAAAGATGTATTGCAGATATCTATCCTTCACTGCAGCGTTATAGCCGGTTTCTTGCACAGAGCAGCTGGGATGGGGACGATCTTGCCCATGAGGCAATCATCCGCGCTTATAAAAGCTATTCTCCGGAGAATATCAATCAGGCTCTTTTGAAGAAGATTGCCTATAATTGCTGGATGGATACTCTTCGAAACAGAAAGCGGGAGCAGCTGGAAGAGTCGCCTGAAAGTGAAATGAAGAATTACAGCACCGATCGAGGAGAAGCAATCAGCCATCTCATTAACCGTCTGACATTAAAGCAGGCTGTTATTTTTACGCTGAAGGAAGGGTTTCGATACAAAACAAAAGAGATTGCGGATATCCTGCAGACCACTGAATTTGCAGTGAAGTCCTCGCTGAACCGTGCTCGGAAGCAGCTACAGCACCCAGTTGAAGATGAGACTGAGGATTCTTTTGCAAATGATGAAGAAGAAAAGCTTTTTCATCTGCTGCAGCAATCTGTGGCTGCGGAAGATCCGTCCATCCTGGTAAAAACCATACCTTTCCTGCGATCCCTGGAAAGCCAAGCAAAGAAGCCTGTACTGCCAGTTCCATCTCCTTCTAATACTCTCTGCATGGCGGCATAGATCCGCAATGAACTGGAGGGATACAGGTGACAGCAATACCATATGTAATTGAGCAGTCAAGCAAGGGAGAACGTTCCTATGATATTTACTCACGGCTGTTAAAAGACAGGATTATCATGATAGGAGAAGAAATTAATGATGTGGTTGCCAATAGTGTGATTGCCCAGCTGCTATTTCTTGCAGCTGAATCTCCTGAAAAGGATATCTCTCTTTATATTAATAGTCCGGGCGGTTCGACAACTGCAGGGTTTGCCATCTTTGACACGATTCAATATATAAAGCCTGATGTGAGAACGATTTGCACAGGAATGGCCGCATCATTTGGAGCTATGCTTCTCCTGGCAGGAAAAAAAGGAAAACGCTACAGCCTGCCGAATAGTGAAATCATGATTCATCAGCCTCTGGGCGGTGCTCGAGGCCAGGCAACCGAAATCGAAATTTCGGCGAAGAGGATCTTAAAACTGAGGGAGCATATTAATGGAATTATTGCAGAAAGAACTGGCCAGCCTGCAGAAAAAGTGGCGCGGGACACGGACCGCGATTATTTCATGACTGCTGAAGAAGCAAAGGAATACGGGATTATCGATGAAATTATCTATAAAAGCTAGGATAACGGAAAAAGCAGCCGAAGGAGGCTGCTTTTTCCGTTTGATCATTTTTCCTCGGAGTAGTACTCGTCAATTGCCCTAAGCCAGTTGACACGTGCAATGTGTCCGGCTTTTTCTCTGTCTTTTTGTTCAAATGCTTTTAATATATCTTCATGTTCTTCTATAGAACGCTCTTTCAATATAATTGTTTTATTGTAGTAAAGCCGCATGACATGAGCCTGAAGCATGGAAGCTGTATTCGAAATATAAGGATTCTGAGCAAGATCTATAATAATATTATGAAACTTCTCATCCTGCTTCAAAGCTGTGAAGGTATCTCCTGCAATTAGAGCTTTAGCGAATTTATGATTAATATCCCTAAGTATATTAATCGTTTCCTGGCTGATAACAGGAGCTGCCAATTCTGCAGCAAGTGCCTGCAATACGCCTAATGGGGGCAGGATTTTACTAATATCTTCAGGATTAACTGAAGTGACCTGCGTTCCAACTCCGGGAAACATTTCGACGAACCCCTGAACATTCAGCAGCTGAAGAGCTTCCCTGATGGGGGTTCGGCTGACGCCTAACGCTTTGGCAAGATCGGCATCATTCAATTTTTCTTTCGGCTGGAGTGTGCCGTCAATGATCCACTCCTGGATTTGGGAGAAGGCGCGATCCTTGGCTGACACACGGGTAGGTGATGAATAATTGGAGGGTATCGGCATAGCTGTAACCACCTTTTCATTTCATGCAATTTATCTGTGAAATTATAGTTATTTCCAATAGATTATAAATTTAGTATATAGAAGTATCTTGAAAAATTCAATATATCGCATGATTCGACAAAAAGTTTTGTGCGATATATTGCATAAGTATTTTGAATATGTTATCTTGAGTTATGCAATATATTACTAGCGTACAAAAATAATAATGTTACAGCGCTATAATATTTCAGAAAATTTAAATTTAATAAAATAAGAATCATTTAGACAGACAGATTAATAGGAGGAATTGAAATGACCAGCAAAATACCATTCTCATATATTGTGACAGTTGGTTTTATGCTCTTTGCCTTATTTTTTGGGGCAGGAAACTTAATTTTCCCTGCGATGCTTGGCCAATCCGCAGGAACGAATGTATGGTCAGCGAACGCTGGCTTCATCATGACAGGTGTAGGTTTGCCACTTCTTGGTATACTGGCTTTGGGCTTCTCGGGAAAAAGTGATCTGCAATCACTGGCGAGCCGTGTCAATCCATTGTTCGGACTGGGATTCACAGTGGCCCTGTACTTATCAATTGGACCGCTTTTTGCCATTCCGAGAACAGCTACAGTGTCATACGAAATCGGAATTAAGCCATATCTATCAGAAGGAAGCGGATCAGTTGGCTTAATCGTATTTTCAATTATTTTCTTTGGAATTACCGCTTTTTTCTCTTTGAATTCTTCAAAGATTGTTGATATCGTAGGAAAATATTTAACACCGATTCTTCTAATTGTAATCGCAGTTTTAATCGGCGCTGCCTTCTTTAATCCAATGGGAGCATTCCAGGCTCCGACTGAATCCTATATGAATGGTGCGTTCTTTAAAGGGTTTCAGGAAGGCTATCTGACAATGGATGCTCTGGCAGCATTTGTATTCGGTATTATCGTTGTAAATGCTGTGAAGGAAAAAGGCGCAGTAACTAAGAAGGATATCATGGTATCCATTGCGAAGGCTGGTGTGATTGCTTCAGGTCTTTTAGCAGTCATTTATACATCGCTTTCATTTATTGGGGCTTCAAGTGTCAGCGGTCTTGGAGCATTGGATAACGGGGGTGCTGTTCTATCTGGTGCATCTTCCCATTACTTTGGCTCATTTGGTATGCTGCTTTTAAGTGTCATTGTTTTTGGTGCATGTTTGACAACCAGCATCGGGTTAATTACCGCTTGTTCTTCATACTTTAATAAACTGATGCCAAGAGTTTCTTACAAAATGTTCGTCATTATTTTATCAATATTCAGCGCGGTTTTTGCCAACTTTGGCCTTAGCCAGCTTATCGCCATTTCCGTCCCTGTCTTGGTGGGAATCTATCCATTGGCCATTGCATTAATGGCTCTTACTTTCCTGCATCCATTCTTTAAAGGAAAGAAAGAAGTTTATCAGGGAAGCATGCTATTCACATTTGTGGTAAGTTTGTTTGATGGTTTGAATGCAGCAGGCATTGCGTTTGCGCCAATCAATGACCTATTCAGTGCGATCCTTCCTTTATATGATGTGGGGTTAGGCTGGATTGTCCCAGCTATCGCAGGTGGTCTGATCGGTCTGGCTGCTGCTGCCATAAAGAATAACAGCCAATCATCTTCTGCTGAAGCCAAAAAAGCAGCATAATGATTAGAGCCTCCAGTTTAATACTGGAGGTTTTTTTATGGATTAATATTGATGAATTACGAATGTTTAATAGTTAATATGTACTAATTGTTCGTATTTCAGTTGAATTTTCACAAGCTATTTGTTATATTGGCATTGTAATCTTACTAATTTCATCACTCGTATATGCTCGGTAATATGGTCTGAGTGTTTCTACCTGGTTCCCAATCAAAGAACCGGACTACGGGTTAAAGTATAGGAAAGGCCGCAAACTTTATTGCAGCTGCTTTAACTCTATGGTCTGGAAGGTAGAAATTATTCTGCTTTTACAGGCCTTTTTCTATGGCTTAAACTTCGGGTGTATCAGACATCAAGAAAAGGGGAGAACGTGCAATGAAAAAGAAATTAGCTTCACTTGCTGCGATTGCAGCACTGTCTGCAGGAATGCTTGCAGGATGCTCATCGGCAGGAAAATTAGAAACCGAGGCTGAAGGAGCCCAAAAGCCAATTCTTATCCAGGGGCCAATGCCGATCGAGGCTGAAAAGTTTGCTGAACGATTAGATAAAGTTAAAGTAGAAAAATCAGGTAATTTTGTTTTTTATAAAGGCAAGCTGGACAAGTACCCGGTTATCGTTGCTAAAACCGGAAAAGGCATGGAAAATACAGCAGCTGCCACAGCAATCGCCATCGAAAAGTATGATCCAGCTGCCATCATCAACCAGGGGACTTCAGGCGGCCATGATCCGGGCTTGAATGTGTATGATATCGTTTTAGGAGAAAGAACAGTCAATATCGGATCATTGAAGACTGGTCATTTGGAAGCAGGGGAAGGGATTGAACCAACTAAGTGGATCCCAATGGACCTGATGGCTTCTGAGGGAAGTGCCGGTGAAGACCCTGATGCCGAAAAGATTCGTTATTATGAGGGAGATGAAAATCTTCTTGCTGCTGCCAATGCAGTAAAAGATAAGCACAAAAAGGGCAAAGTAGTCGAAGGGACAATCGGTTCAGCGGACCTATGGAATAACGAAGTAGACCGCATCAATTGGTTTCATGAAAACTACGGAACATCGGTAGAAGAAATGGAAGGCGCTGCAGCAGCGCAGATTGCCGGAGCATACAATGTTCCATTCCTGGGAATTCGTATTCTTTCTAATAATAAAACAAACGGAGGCCAATACGACCCCAACACTGCGGCCGCAAACCAGGATTACGTATATGAAGTTGTAAAACATTATATTTCAGAGGTAAAAGGAAAGTAAATTTGCTGTTTACCTATTCTGACAGAAGAAGGACGAATCCTAGAGAATGAGTCCGAACGCAGACAACCTTCGGACAGCGTAAGGATAAATCCGAAGAGTTGCTTCTGAAGTCAGGGGACCTTCGGACAGAGTAGGATAAATCCGAGGAATTGAGTCCGAAGTCGAGGCACCTTTGGACAGAAGAAGCAAGATTTTCGAAGGGAATGAGTCCGAACTGGCTCGCCAGTCAAAAAAGAAATAACCACGATCAAAGAGATAACGCAAAAAAGAGTCTTCCAAAAAGGGAGGACTCTTTTTTGATATTCATATATAAATTAAGCCTATAACCAGTTCTGCGACCATTTTTCTATTTCTTTCATCAGCGGTTCCATGGCCAGGCCTTTTTCTGTCAGGGAATATTCGATTCTTACAGGAGTTTCAGGGTAAACTTCGCGTTTTACGACCCCCTCATTCTCCAGGTCCTTTAACCGGTCTGAAAGAACTTTGCCGCTTATCCCGATAGAGGATTCTATACTGCAGAACCGCTGCGGCCCGTTAAGCAATTGATAAATGATCAATCCGGTCCAGCGCTGGCTCAATATGCCTATGGCTTTTTCAAATCTTGGACAAATTAGCGACTTTTCCATTAGTATCACTCCTTGTTTTTATTATAATCATAAACAGAAAATAATTAAATCACTAAATATAAAATAATTACTTGACGAAAATAAATATCAATAATATACTAACTTACATAAAGTAAGTAACTAACATAAGACTCAAGGAGGAAAACATGAACAAAAATGAATTAGGCCATTTCATTCTGCGTGTAATTTTAGGATTTATTTTCTTTATTCATGGATTATCAAAATTTCAGGGAGGCATAAGCAATACTGCCGGCTTCTTCGACAGTATCGGTATTCCGGGTTTTATGGCTTATGCCGTTGCAGTAATCGAGCTGGCAGGAGGCATAGCGGTGATTCTGGGTATTGGCACAAAAATGGTTTCTGTACTATTTGCTTTCATTATGCTGGGAGCGATCTTTACTGCTAAGCTGTCCGCAGGCCTGCTTGGGAACGGTCAAATGGCTGGATATGAATTAGATTTACTCCTGCTTGCAGCATCGATCTATTTTGTATTAGCTAAGGAATCACCACTATCTCTTGGGAGCAAATTAATACAATCAAAAGCAAACTAGTGGGAGGAAAAATTCACATGAACTTTCATCAAAAACCGATTACCTTTGTAGCTCAGGTCAATCTGAAAGTACAGGATCTGGAACGGTCACTTGCATTCTATAAAGAAGTAATTGGATTTAAAGTGTTAACAAAAACAGAAAGAACTGCCCAGCTGACTGCTGATGGAAAAACGGCATTGCTGACCATCGAACAGCCGGAAAATGTCGAACCTGCAATAGGAAGAACAACAGGTTTGTATCATTTCGCCCTGCTCCTCCCAAAGCGTTCTGATTTGGCTAAGATAGTACGTCATTTCGTCGAGATTGGGCTGCAATTTGGATCATCGGATCATCTTGTCAGCGAAGCACTTTATCTGTCAGATCCGGATGGCAATGGGATAGAAATTTACACTGACCGCAACCCTTCTGAATGGACATGGAAAAACGGGGAGGTAAATATGACTGTTGATCCTCTGGACTTCCCTGACCTGCTGTCAATTGGGCAGCAGCAGTCCTGGAAGGGCCTGCCTGGCGGTACGGTCATGGGGCATATCCATTTGCATGTAGCAGAACTGGCGCATACCGAAACGTTTTACACTGAGGGGCTTGGATTCGAAGCAGTCTGCCGATATGGCACACAGGCACTGTTCATTTCCAGCGGAAAATATCACCACCATATTGGTTTGAATACATGGAATGGGGTAGGAGCGCCGCAGCCTTCAGAGAATAGTGTTGGGCTACAATCCTTCAGGCTCATTTTTGAAAATGAAGAAGCCGTAGATCAGGCAGTAGAAAACTTGAAAAAGATAGGCGCGGCTGTGTCTGTTGAAAATAATCAGGCGGTTACTGAAGACCCTTCTGGAAATCGAATTATTTTAGGAGTTTAAATTATCATCAGGTGGTGTGAGTCATGGGTTTTTTTAATCAATTATTTGGAAGAAAATCTAAGGAGGAACAAACAATGAGCGAGAAATTAAACATTGGGATTATCTTAGGGAGCACACGTCAGGGGAGAGTCAGCCCACAGGTCGGTTCATGGGTAAAAGAGATTGCCGATAAACGCGGAGATGCCAATTATGAGATTATAGATATCGCTGATTTCAAATTGCCATTCTTAGGTGAAGCGGATTCGCCAGGAATTGCTGCATGGAATGAGAAGCTTAATAGTCTGGATGGATTCATTTTCATCGTTCAGGAATATAACCACAGTATTACAGGGGCATTAAAAAATGCACTTGATCTAGCCCGTGAACCCTGGAACAATAAAGCTGCAGGAATTGTAAGCTATGGGTCAACCGGCGGTGCGAGAGCTGCTGAACATCTGCGCGGAATCATGGGTGAATTAATGATTGCTGATGTACGCGTGCATCCAACATTGTCTTTATTTACTGATTTTGAAAATGGTACAGTATTTAAACCTCAAGATCTTCATCTCAATAATGTGAACGCAATGATTGACCAGGTGATATCCTGGAGCGGTGCATTAAAAACCATTAGATAGAGTCTAAGCAGAACCCTCGAGGTTCTGCTTTTTTAATCTTATTCTGAATAGTGGTTTTTAGGATGGGCCAAAAGGAAATAATGAGAGAAACAAAACAAAATGGAAGGAGTGAACTTGATGTGGAATGCTGCACTATGGGGAGGGGTCTCTGGATCAGCAGTCCTTTTTGGCGCATTGGCAGCGATGTTTTTGCCCATCCGGAAAAAAATGATCGGTTACATTATGGCATTCGGAACTGGTGTCCTGATTGGTGCTGCCTCCTATGAGCTGCTTGGGGAGTCAGTCCATAACGGCGGCTTAATTCCGACAGGCATTGGATTTTTGGCTGGAGCAATTATCTTTACCCTTTTTGATATCATGATTTCAAACAAGGGGGCTAAGAACCGGAAAAGGTCCGGCCATAAAGCAGCAGCCAGCAGCGGTATAGTCCTTTTTACCGGGACCATTATGGATGCCATTCCAGAATCAATCATGATCGGGACAAGCCTGCTTGAAGGAGGTAAGGTGAGTTTTCTATTGGTGACAGCCATTTTTATCAGCAACTTTCCGGAAGGCCTTTCCAGTACTTCGGGAATGAAAAAGAGCGGCTATTCAAAAAAGAAAATTATCCTCCTTTGGAGTTCGGTATTTGTCATTGCGGGAATTGCTTCGATGGCTGGATACATATTTTTGGATGGAGCTTCAAAAGAGGTCCTGTCAGGAATTGCAGGCTTTGCTGGTGGTGCAATTATTGCCATGGTGGCTTCCACGATGATGCCTGAAGCCTTTGAGGACAGCGGGCCGATGACCGGATTCATTGCAGCTACCGGTTTGCTGGCTTCATTGGTGCTTGATCATTTTTCATAGTATTTTCCAGAAATTAACTATATATTAATGAATGTTTGGCACCTTATGTGGAAAAGACAAAACAGAGGTGTTATTCATGAAGATTAGAAATATAGTTAGGGAACAGCAGGAAGATGTGCATATTGAAATAGGCGACTACGAAATGATCATTGAAAAGCGATATAGGGTAGTATCATTTATTAATGATCTGCTCCTGGGTGTTTTATATTTTATCGGAAGCATATTGTTTTTAACAGATGTCAGCCAGGCGGTTTCGATATCATTTTTCCTTGCAGGAAGTATTATGATGATTATCAGGGCAGGCTTAAATATATTGAAGGACCTTCATATTAATAAGATTACAGGACCAAAGAAAGAGTAAGTTAATTTGAAAATGAATTGGGTTTTGCGGAAGGATGAAACGGCAATACTAGCCTCATAGCGAAAACCAGCTAAAAAAATTAAAGTATTTAAAGGAGAATGGCGATGGCTGAAGAAACAGAAAAGGTAAGCAAAGGTAAAAAAGCAGATGTCGGCGATACGATCAGCATCTTAAGCGGTTCCGAAAAAGGGAAAAAAGGCAGAGTAATCGTGGTACGGGATAACTCAGTCATTGTGGAGCTTGGAATTAATCCGAAAAAGGATGAGCCCATCAAAACGGTGATCAGCCATAAGCGCTATAAAGTCGAAAAATAAAGAGGGAGGGTTAAAGGTGAGATCTGAGCAAAAACGAACTTCTGCGTCCATACCTGCTGACGTCCGTGAAAAAATTATTCAAGCGGACAGGGATGAAAAAACAAAGCGGCAAACAAAACGGCCGCAGTAAATGATATCCATGACAGCCGAACGCGCTGTCATGGATTTTTCATTTGGTTGAAGGGAGTGGAATGGAAGGTGCTAATAGGACATATTAAAGAGATTGTCCGCTATCCGGTGAAAAGCTTTTACGGGGAAAGTGTGAAAAAAACAAACGTAATGGATTATGGACTCTATGGTGATCGCAGCCATGCCTACCTGGATGAATCAAGGCCGGGGAAATATTTGACGATTACTCAGTTTCCCAAAATGGTCAGATATAAAGCAGAGTTTACGGGAGAGGAAAATGAGAACCTATTTCCTCCAGTAAGAATAACTACTCCCGACGGCAAACGGATCCCCTGGGATGATAAAGAATTGTTAAAAGAAATGGAAGACCATTCTTCCAGAAAAATCACTCCTGTGAAATATAGTCCTGTTCATGTACCTGTAGGAGCAATTGAAGAGGAAAACATTCTATTAGTGACTGACGCGTCCCTGCAAAAAATGAAAGAGATGTGGGGAAAAGAGAAAATGGACTTCCAGCGGTTTCGCCCGAATTTAGTCATTTCCCTGATAAAGGAAGATCCTTTTGCTGAGGAAAAATGGTTTGGGAAGACAATGAAGATTGGCAGTGCTGAGATAAAAGTTAAGCGGCATTGCGAACGGTGTATGATTATTACAGTAGATCCAGAGAGCGGGGAGCGGGATTCCAGTTTGCATAAAAAGGTTATCAGTGAAAGGGATAATCATTTTGGGGTGTATTCCTCTGTCATGAAAACTGGTGAGATTTCAGCAGGGGATGCGGTTTATCTTTTTAATTAATATATGTTTGCTCCTCGTCAATAAACTAAGTTATAGCGGGCCCAGTTCATAAACTGGGCTCTTTTTATACACCTTGACTCATTCTCTTAACTTTTTTTTGGGTCCCAGCAGCAAAGACCAGGACGATAATGCTTGCCGATATTAATGTCCCATGGAAGAGCCAAACCATTTTAGCTAATGAGAATACTTCCAGTACAAGAGGGGCGGCAGCAAATCCAAGTGCAAAGCCGAATGATTTTAAAAGCATGCCTACTCCAAAAATTCTGCCTCTGATATGGTTGTCTGTCTTCTGCAGAATTGTGGCATGCAGAGTCGTGAAACCCGCATCAAAAATTCCAGTTAAAAAGGCAAACGGCAGAATAATCCATAGGCTATGATTGGACAGGAAGGTGATAAAACCTGCCGACATAAACATGGCGGATACAAAGCATGCAAAATAAAGGCGGTTTTCCCGGAGGCTTTTTAATTTTGGCAGAATCATGGTTGCTGAAACTGATCCAATTCCCCATACACCCCAGATTAATCCGTAGTAAAAACTTTGTTTGCTGCTGTCGATATTCTCGGCCAGCAGCGGAATCCCCAAATTATGCGAAGCACCTGCGAATGCCCCAATAAGAAAGACAATGTTGACAAGAAGCAGCATCGGCTTCACCAAAATAAAGGAATAGACTTCTTTCAAATCTCTGCCGATGATTGCCAGTTTATCTTTAAAGCCGCTGCTGATCCTTTTTCTTACAGCTGATTCCGACGTTTGCCATTTCATTTTTAATAAAACGAGTGCTGAAATGATGTAGGTTGCGGCATCAATGATTAAAGTTACCTGGTATCCGAGGAAATCAGTTATGACTCCAGCCCCGATAAAACCAAATACCAGACTGACAGATGTTAATCGGGAAATTAACGCATTTGTTTCCAGTACTTTATCCTCGCCAAAAATCTGAGGGATTTCGGCGCTGTAGCTAACTGCAAAAAAGCTTGATGTCAATCCGATAAAGAAGCAGACAATGAGAATCATGATTGGATTTGGAAACGGTATTAAGCTTAAAATGATGACAGCCCGGAATACATCCGTCCAAATCATAATTTTTCGGCGGTCAAAGCGATCGGCCAAGACCCCTGAAAAAAGGCTTGATAAAACGCCGCCAAGTGTCCTGATGGCCATGGTCGCTGCAAGCCAGGCAGAGCTTCCGGTGGCCGCATACATGAGCACATTTATGGCAATCAGGTCCATGAACGTGCCCAAATCGGAAAAAGCTTTTACATACAGAAAAATTTTGCGGTTCATGTGAGTCTCCCAGATTTTCAAAGATGTTTTCTGTTTTATTTTAAAGATTTTGAATTTAATTCGCAATACGAAATTTCAGATTTTTATTTTACTGATTCTGGCATTTTTTATAAAGGAGAATCACATAAGAATGTGGAATAAATTGATTGGTGAAATTTTGAAAGCAAGGCTGGATCACTCATGAAAGCAGCCATTGATACAAAGAAGGTAAGAGAATGAACAACGTATTCGGGAACCAAATAAAAGGACTTGATTATAAAATACGCAAAGGTGCTTACGCTGTAATATTCAATTCCTGTTTATGAATGTACGAAATGACCAGCTGTCATCTTGACGGCTATTTTCAGCTTTGTTGGCGGGATAAGGTTTATTATCAAATTACTAAGTGCCAAGATTCATCAAGAGAGGGGTGCTTATATGGAGCTGGAAGAAAAAAGGGAGTCATCTAAACGTTTGAGGCTGATTAAAAAGGTCATATGGGGAATATCGATTATTTCGACCCTCTTAGCAATGTTTTATTTAGATATGCAAAAGTTGCACAAGGAAGAAAAACCGCCAATGCCCACTGTATTATTTGGGGAGCAGGAGTTAGATCCGATCTTAAGCACTTATACTTGGAACGCAGGAGAAAATGTGAAGGAGATAAAAGATCTCACGAAATTGATTGAATATCAGCATGCAGATTTTCGAGAGAATCTTAATATAGAATTTCCAAAAAATCAGCAGCCAATCTTCATTGCAAGAGGAAACTATTATAATGGCGAAATTAAAGTAGAGCCCTATCAAACTCTTTATCGTGGATTTACACTTTTAGGAAACGAATCGCGCAAAGAAATATATTCTGTAAAAGCCTACTGGAAGGATGGCAAGCGGGCTGAATATATCATCCCTGTTAACATTAAAGAGGTTAGTCCGGAAAAGAACTATCTGGCAAGAAATAAAGGGTATCATTCACTTCTGATTGTTGGAGATACTGATAAAAATGTAATTGATGAACTTTATTCTCAACCAGTTCACTTTCTTTTCGAAACAAGCAGTTCATTAGGTCTAAAGGATGTAAATGCTATTTATCCTGAATTACAAGTAAAGGAAGAGCCTAGTTATATATTATTTGATCATATGAAGGAAGCATTTCGCGCAGCTTCTATAGAAGAGTTAATAAAATATATGAAAGATAATACGTATTCTAAAAAAAGCACAATAAAGGGAAACGTTATAAAGCTGGATCGAGATTTGGGAGTAATCCAAGTGGATGATAAAGTTTTTAATGCTGCAGATATGGAAGAGGTTAAAGTTGGACAGAAAATCTCTTTAGAGGTGAATCAGCTAAATAAGGACATCCCTTACTATCGAATAATCGAAAACATCAATGTGATAAAAGCTCCTGACACGGTCTTTTCCGCTGCTAAATGGCTAGCGAAGGATGCTGAAAAGGTTGCTATTCTTGCTATTGGACCATCTGCCTTTACTGAGCAGTTTAAATCTCCAAATAAGGAAGACTTCAAGCTGGTGGAAAACATAGAGATTCAAGAGGCACTAACATTAAAAAATGGAGAGGCAGTCACAGATGCTGCTGTTTATGTATTTAATGATAAGGAATTAGTTTTCCAGACGGACGAATTTGACCAGCTGCTGAACTATTTATTTGAGTTTGAAATGTTAATGCCTGCTAGAAAGGAAAGAAACGGGCTTTAGTGCAGCGAAAGGGGGATAGTGGGTGGGTAGGTATCGCTCCACCAAAACGAGTGGGCAGGCCTAAGATTGGATCAGCTGAGCTTAAAATATAAGAAGCTGGTTTCTATTATAAATGTGAACAATCTTGCTTCTATCCGTGTTGCCGAAAAAGCGGGCATGAAAAAGGAAAAAACATTCCTCAGATCCGGAAATTAGATGTATGTATATTCCATGTCAAACGTTTAGAATTCTAGAAGATGTTTTTATAATGCTCAGTAAACACCTTAAAAAGCCTTTCATCTCCGCCGCGGTCTGGATGGAGGGCTTTTAGAAGTTTCTTGAATTCTTTTCGGATCAATTGCAAATCCTCATCAGGGTTCAGGCCCAGGAGCTTTGCAGGCTTGATTTCTTCATCATCAATCATCTTTTGTGCTTGTATCATTTTCTTCAATGATTTAACTTTGGATTCCTCTATTTGGACACGGGTATTCAGGATCTCCATTTGTCCCTTAAGATCTTTAACTTGCAGAAGGATCCCTTCGAGTTTTTGCTGATAAAGCTCTTCCTGTTTTTGGAAGATGAAATCAGTGAGATCCTTCGTCTTTATTGTGTAGCTGATTTGCCTCCTGGGACTTCGTTCCGCTTTTATTTTTCCTTCTTCTATCCAGCGCTCAAGGTCTGCGTCATTCGCCTTAATTCCAGCTTTGTGTAATTGTGCCACAGCATCAGTAATGTTCATCTTTCATGCTCACTCTCTATAAAATCTATTTATCAGTCAAAAATATCATATCACTGAACACTTTCAGAAAAATAACAAGCAGATGACATAGTATTAAAGTTTATTTACACCGGTAACGCCATTATTTCGAATAACTGGAAATATTAGAAAAATAGGTGGAATCTTGATGTAATGTAAAAAACTGGACGTGGGAGGACGGAGATAATCATGAAGAAAATGTTCAAATTTGCAGTATGGGTCGCTGCTCTACCGGTTATTTTGCTGTGGACAATCTTTTTTGATTCGAGCGGCAACTCTGCCATGTTTGTGAATGACGTATTTAATGATAAGAAATAGGTTGAAGAAATTGAATGGGCAGCTGGACTCCCGTATATCCTCATTCGGTTCCTTTGAGTCTAGATGAGGGAGTCTTATGCCCGTCAGATTGCTATAAAGTCAAACACCAACCAACAATTATTTTATAGGACGCTCGAGAGTCAGGATTTCATCCTCCATTGAAGCATATTGCTGCTCTACTACATGCTTTACATCTGAAATCGCTGCATTATAGAAATGAGGGGCCAATGACTCTTTAACAAAATCCAGCACCCTTTCTGCACCGAACTCAGATATTTCTTCATCTCTTTCCTCAGAGAAAAAAATCTGGATATCCTCGATCATCTTTTGCTGCTGCTCTTTTGTTATTTTTAAAAACATATCATGCCTTCCTTTCGGTTTTGGATACATGTTACTATACACAGAAATTTCTTCAAAAGGGAGACTGTAATTTTTAAAAGAAATATGTACAGCAGGAAAATGGAAGCCTCCCGCCAGCTACTTATGTGATGAGTCATCGCTATAGACATCAAAGAGAAGTCTGTAATAATCTTTCACATAAATATCTTTGTTTTCAGCCTTTTTTTTTGGATAGAGTGAAATAGGGATAGATGACAAGGCAAGAATCGAACTGCATAATAGAACCAGATATAAGATTCCAGTTAGAATGTACATATAGGATACCTCCTTTAGTTGTTAAAAAAAGCTTATATTATGAAACGCATTTCAGAGCAAGAAAAAAAGTGAAAAAAATTAGGTGGTTTTATGGCAAATATAAAAGACATTGCTAAAAAGGCAGGGGTTTCAGTTACAACCGTTTCCAGAGTGCTGAATAACCATCCTTATGTGAGTGAGGATAAAAGGGGAGCTGTCCTGCAGGCGATGGAGGAATTCAATTATCAGCCGAATATCAATGCTGTTCATTTGAGTAAAGGGGAAACACTTCTTATAGGAGTTGTGGTTCCTTTTACCAATCATCCTTATTTCGGCCTGCTTTTAGAAGGGATTGCAAATGAGGCCATGAAAAACAACTATAAATTAGTTCTTTTTCAAACAAATTACGAGGAAGACAGGGAGATTGAAGCTCTAAAGATGCTGCAGCATAAACAAATCGACTCTTTAATTATTTGTTCCAGAATCTGCGAATGGGATGTCATCAATCAGTTTACCGGGTATGGCCCCATTGTTCTATGTGAAGATGCGAGGAATCATAATGTGTCCTCTGCCTTTATCGACCATTACATGAGTTTCTCTAGTGCTTTAGAGTATCTGCATAATAAAGGGCATCAGAAAATCGGGTATTGCATTGGAAGAAAGACGGGTGCCAACAGCATGCAGCGCGGAAAGGCTTATGCTGATTTTTTAATACGAATTAACGAACGGCATAACGAAGAATATATATTCTATGAGTGTCTCAATTTTGAGCATGGCGAAGAAGTGGTTCGCCGCATATCGAACATGGATAATCCACCGACAGCTTTGCTGGTAACAAGTGATTTTGCTGCTGCCGGAATTGTAACCTCCTGCAGGGAAAAAGGCATCCATATTCCGGATGACCTGGCAATCATGGGTTTCGATAACCAGCCAATCGCCAAAATCATGCACATTACAACACTTGAAATACCGCTGGTTCAAATGGGACGGCAGCTGCTTCTTAAAGCGATTGATGGTAAAAAGCACACACATGAGGAAATATCGGTGAAGCTGATCGAACGGCAAACGGTATAGCAGAATGATGGTTGAAGCGGCTGATCCCAACCGTTTATTTATTTGTTTGATGCATTTTAAAAAGGATCAGAGGGTGTCCATTCGGAAAGGTAAAGAGAAGTCTTATCAAGTTAGTCCGAACAAGGCTCATCCTTCAGACAGGGGAAGAAAAAATCCGGGAGAGTGGTTCCGAACTCCTGAGAAATCCATGGAACGGGGCTACCCAAAGGCATAACATCAGAATAATTTTCAAATTCTCAGGTTAAACTAGCAAAAAAGTATGGGACTGATGTTACATGGGATTTGTACTTATCGTTTTTCTAGCATGGCTGGTGCTAATGCTGTTCACATCAATGAATAAAAAGCTGACATTTATTGAAAATACCTTCGTATATCTAGTGGCATTGGTCATACATATCAATTTTACGTGGATTGTGTATGAAGAGTTGAATATGGCGAAGATTTCCCAGCATATTTTAGATAATTCCGCTTTCTTAATACATAGAAGCATAACTATTCCGCTCACAGTTGCTATAACACTAAATTTATATAGAACAGCGCATTCCTTTGGTTCAAAATTATTTAAAACCGCCCTGTCAGTTTTGTTCCTAATCCTGGCTGTGGTGATTGCCCTATACTTTGACATTGTAGAATATAAAAAGTGGAATATCGGCTATGAGATTATTTACTTATTCCTCCTTCATTTAGCGGTTCAATCCATGCTGAAGTATTTTGGACAGCTTAAAACAAGAGGGGTGAACGAATCATGAAATTATGGGAGGATTTCGGTGGCAATGAGCTGTATCTCTTGATCATGAATGCTGCTGCCTATCTTATCTATTTTCTCCTCATAAGAAGGCCGGATAAGCTGGCTAAGCAAATCAGAGTACTGAGTCTGCTGTGGGGGATAGCAATTGGGATTTTGTATGATTTCACAATAGGCGGAGGCAGAACCGATTTTTATAAGGTGAACGATTTAAATAATTATGAAGTGACAGATGTTCTTTATTACTTACTATTCGCTCCATTTGGCTACTTCTTTTTTTACTTTTATGAAAAACTGAAGGTCAGCAAAAAGACTTTCATTCTATATGTTTTGGTCTGGGCATTATTTGGGGTGCTTGTACAATGGGTACTAACGGCAGCTGGAATAATTACTCTGCAAAAAGAATATCAGCTCATCCATTCATTTCCTATCTTTCTGCTGACTCAAACACTGACAGGAGTTTATATCCAGGTCCTCAAATCCAAAGAACAGCTTACAGCAGCAGAATAGAAAAACGTTAGGCGGCCTCATCAGGATGGCCGCATTTTTCTGTTTTCATGAACATTTGCTGCTTAAAGGTGTATAATATCTATTTTAGAGATTCAATCTCATCTAATCTGAAAAGTTATAGGAGCACCAAGATCAAATCATGAAAAAATATAAATTAAAGAATCATTTTAAAGGCTTAAAGAAGGGAACTCACTTTTACCTGATTGCTGAGTCTGAATTTATTGGCATTAAAGAGTATGTATTGCGGACAAAAGACTTATCGATCAGGATTTCCATTAATGAAAGCGAGCTGTCCAGGCATTTTACTTTAATGCACAGCTATGCTGCCAAAGAGGATTAATACCTCCTTTATGGTTGTAAAATAATAAAAAGCCCCATGTAGGCGGCCTTAAATTAGCTGTTTTGATGTTTGTCCCCAGCGCATGACAATGGCTCCCCAGCCGAGACCTGCACCATATCCAGCAAGTACAACCACATCCCCGTCTTTTATTTTTCCTTCCTTCACTTCTTCATGAAGACCAATTGCTATCGTTGGTGCAGAAGAGTTTCCGTAATATTGTATGGTTTTGGTATGCACTTTTGCCATAGGAAATCCAAGGCGTGCAGTACCTGCTTCAATGATCCGCAAGTTGGATTGGTGAGGGATGATGAAATCGACATCCGGCAAGCTCAGGCCAGATAGTTCCAAAACTTTATGAACCGCTTTGGGAAATCTGTCTACTGCAAATTCAAAAACGGCTCTTCCGTCCATCCTGATGTGCTTGTTTTCATCAAGATGAAGATATTTTCCCCCGCTTCCATCCATTTGCATATGGATGCCGAGAATACCATTGCTTTTTTCCACCTGACCTAAGACAACAGCAGCAGCTCCATCTGAAAATAGCAGCGCCGTCTTTTTATCCATCGGATTCAAGAGGGAAGAGCATTTGTCGACAGCAATGACTAATACGTTTTTATACAACCCGGTCTGAACAAATTGGGCCCCGGTTGCCAGGGCTGTGATAAAGCTGGAACAGCCTGAATGAAGATCCAGCCCCGCACATTGTTCAGCACCGATCCTGTCCTGAACCAAGGCTGCTGTAATGTGGGTGTCATGTGTGTTTGTTCCAATAATGACCATGTCGATATCCTTCGGGTTGACCCCTGCGTCTTCTATCGCACGTTTTCCAGCAATTTCGCACATATCTGTAAGTGATGAGTCTGGAGATTCGTAGCGTCTTTCCAGTATGCCTGTTTTTCTGCATATTTCTTCTTGTGTAATACCGAAACGTTTGGCAATTATCTCATTAGTAATAATAGTTTCTGGAATGTTTACACCGATTCCTAATACACCTGCACTGAACAAAGCACTGACCTCCCGGGATGAGTTAATTTTTACCATTACATTTTATCACATAATTGGACAAATTTTGCAATATTAAGAGTTTTGTAATTTTGTTTGAAAAAATGCTCAGAGCATTTCGCCCTGAGCAATCTAAATTTCGTAAGTCTTTTACCAAATGTCACCGCGCTCCTTCTTTAGAGCCTTCATTTTTTCAACCCATTCGTCGACTCTCTGCTTAATTTCAGCACTTTGTGCATCAGCTGAATTTCGGTTTTTTTCATAGAGTTCTAAATAGAGGTCCTTCATTTGCTCGCTTCGTTCATAGCCCCAATCACGAAGTTCTGATCGCTGCTCATCAGTGATCCAGCCGTTGTCTCCCATGACTGTAACAGCATCAAGGATTCGATGTGCTTCACGCCTGCCGATCGTAAATAATTGGCGGGGATAAACTTCTCCCAGTTTATACTCATCTATCATTTCCCATGGGCTTGGCGACAGTGTAAAAGCCCAGGCCAGGTCGCCTGCAGAAGGAAGCCACTCGTATTGGATCGTGTTTTTCAATTCATCCGGGTTATCCGCTTTTAAATATTCCCCATTGCCGGCTTCGGCAACTGCTTTTAATTGGTTCTCGGCTTTTCCATCTACATCAAACCCAATGATATTCACAGTATTGCTGCTGTTGGTTTTCACAAGGTTTTTACTGGCCAGGACAGGGTCGCCATCACATGTTTCGGCACCGTCACTGACAATGTAGATCGTTGTTGACCCATCATAACCGCTGCTCATTTCTGCAGCCTTTTGAATGGCACCGGCAAGCGGTGTCCATCCTTTGCTTTCAAACGAATCAACGGCTTCGTGGAACTCCTTCTTGGAATATTTCCCCATCGGGTAGACTTCCTCTACTCCTGTACAGGAAATTTCCTTATCAGCGTCCGCTTCAGAGCCTTTATGGCCATATACAACAAGGGAAATTTCACTGCTTTGGCCAATTGTCTGCGCGAAACTCTTTACGGCACTTTTAGCGATATCCATTTTCATTTTGCCGCCTGCCTGCATCAGCATGCTTGAGCTGGCATCAAGAAGAATAATGGCCTGGTCTGAAGTCTTTTTTTCTTCCCCAGGCTCTGATTTAGTGGGATCCGGCAGGTAAGGCTCTTCAAAATCTGGCTGGTAGGCATTGGAATTTTCAATGATGTTTTTATAATTAGGACTCGCCAGCAGGGAAAGAAGCCCTTTTTTAATCGAGTCTGTATCTTTGGCTTCTTTCGTCAGCTCTTCCAGTTTGGGGGTCATTTTGCTTATCAGTTCTGGATCGGTTTCAGGCACATTGAATTCAATGGCCTCAATGTCTTTTTCGTATGTGAGCCCTTCCATTAATGTTCCAGGGGTCAATTTCAGCAGGTTTTCTTCAGAGATTTCTAAATTAATATTCTCAGACTCTCCTAAAATGCTTTCCTGCTTTTTTTCTTTCCTGTCTTCTTGCTTTTGTTCTTCTTTGCCTGATGAATCAGCTGCCGCTTTCTCTTTGTCATTGCTGCATGCCGAAAGAATCAATACAGCAGACAGCAGCCATAAAGCATAACGTTTCACATAAATTCTCCTTTTTCTTTAAGTTTTACTAATAATTGAGTTTATCATGGATAAAGCTGGGTTTGAAGTAATTTCCATATGATAGGATTTTTTTACAGCAATTTGGTATAGTTGAAGAAAGGTAGAAAGCAGAGGAGGCAATCCGTTGGAAACAGTTTTTCCGATCCTTGAAACAGAAAGATTAATTTTAAGAGAAGCAACTGAAGAAGATGCAAAAGATATGTTTGTATATCTGTCAGATCACCTGGTTGTAAAGCATATGGGAATCTCGGCCTGTGAATCTGTCGAAGAGGTGCTGGGTGAAATAGAATGGTATAAATCCATTTATAAAAATCGCACTGGAATGCGCTGGGGTATTACCCTAAAGGATTCCGGGAAGGTCATAGGGAGCTGCGGTTTCCTAAACAGGAACCCCAGACATTTCCGAAGTGAAGTCGGTTATGAACTAAGCAGAGAGCATTGGGGAAAAGGGATAGCCAATGAAGCACTTGAGAGAGTTTTAAAATTCGGATTTGATCATCTTGAGCTTGAAAGGATAGAAGCCCTGATAGAGCCTAAAAATCTCTCCTCCCAGAAGCTGGTTGAGAGGCAGGGATTCACGAGAGAAGGTTTGCTTAGGCATTATGAATATGCAAATGGAAAATTTGATGATCTGTATATGTACTCTATATTAAAAGGGGATTTGTAGAGGTACTGGAGTTAAAGAATACATATTGGGTTTGAGTGAAACACCAGATCCGCCGGGAGGATATTTTAATGAACTACAATGGCCGTACCTTTGTTTCTGTTCAAAATACAGAGAATGGTGAAGTATCATCAAAGACTTTTTTTCAGTACAAACAGGAGGGAAACATTATATCTGCTGATTATGGCGGGGGAGAGATTATTCAGGGGACACTTATTGGCATTGTAAATGAAGATGGGAGTTTAGAATTTAGATATAACCATGTGAATAACAAAAATGAAATACGCGGCGGAAAATGTCATTCAAAACCTGAAATATTGCAGGACGGCCGCATCAGGCTATATGAAAAATGGCAATGGCAGGATGACGAGGGGACTGAAGGTCATTCAATTATCGAGGAAGTAAAAGAGTAAAGTTATAAAGGCGGCATGGGAGCCGGAGGGAATTACCCCTCCGCATGCAGCTTCAGGTTCTGTCTGCTTCTATTTGTTTTTTCTTTCGTTAAGGTGAAGAAGAAAACAAAGCCGATGAATGATGTTACAAACAAGATGGCACCCATTGGTACGGCAGTGGTTTCATTAATGCTCACCAAAGGGGAAACAGCTGAACCCAGCACTAAGGGAAGCATTCCAATAACGGCGCTTGCACTGCCAGCACGATGCCCCTGATTTTTCATGGCTAATGTAAATGAGCTGGTGATGATCATCCCCATTGAAGTCATATAGATAAAAATCGGAATGACAAGCATGAACAGCGGCCCTTTAATGATCGTCATGATCAAAAGGAACGAAGTGGCACTGACGGCAATGCAGACGGCTGTCCGGAGCAGGCTTCTTTCCGGAATGACACCTGCCAGGCGGCCAATCAGGTAACTCCCCGTAATGATGGCCAACCCATTAATGCCGAACAGGATGCTGAACACCTGAGGCGATACTCCATAAATCCCCTGATAGACAAAAGGTGTCCCCGAAACATAAGCAAAGCTTCCGCCATGTATGAATCCTACGATAAGGGCATACCCGATGAAGGAACGGTCCCTGAAAAGGCCACCCATGCTTTTAACGGAACTTCCAATGGAGCTTGGGACCCGTTTTTCTGGGGGAAGGGTTTCTTTTAATCGGAAATAGATCACAATGGTAATAAATAATCCCAAAAAGCTTAGAAAATAAAATATGGTTTCCCAGCTTGCGAAAGGAATCAGAAGCAGGGCACCGCCTGTCATTGGCGCTATCATCGGTGCCGTTGCATTAATGACCATAAGCAGGGCAAAAAATTTGGTGAGCTCTTTTCCGCTGAACACATCACGGACAACTGCCCGGGATAAGACAATTCCAGCAGAGGCGGTTAATCCCTGCAGAAAGCGGGCTCCAATAAATGCTGCAATATTTGGTGAAATGGCGCATAAAAGGGAAGATACGGCAAAGAGTGAGATCCCGATAAGCAGTGGTTTTCTTCTGCCATGCGAATCACTGAGCGGTCCGACAATAACCTGTCCAGCTGCAAGTCCAATCAAACACGCTGTTAAACTCATCTGTACAAGTGAAGCTCGGGCACTGAAATCATCAGCGATATCTGGAAAGCCTGGCAAATACATATCAATATTGAATGGCCCCAATATTCCAAGCATGCTGAGGAGAAAAGCCAGTGCAAGCCTCTCTTTTCCAGTCGGATTGTGAATCATGTTAAACACCTTTCTTTCTATGAAGCTGTTAATCTTTTACATAAATATGGCTAGTATACGCCAGGTAAAGGGGGATGTCCAGCGGAGAATGCTGTAAATAAAAAAATCTATGGCAGAATAGCCACAGATTTAATCATTAACAATTGCAGATCATCAATACATTTCCGTCCAAGTCCTGAAAGTTGAAATAAGCAAAATCTCCAATACGCTCTATTTCCTTTACAATGGTGATTCCCTGATCTTTCACAAAAGTGTATGCCTCATCAATATCCTGTGCGAAGAAATTAAATAAAACGTGGCCGGAAGGATTTAAGGTAAAGGCTGGATCAAAGGTGTGGTCATCCAATGTAAGACCGGTTTCAGAGGTGACAGGAATGTTATATACCGGGGATTCTACAGTATCCTTATGAAAAGGCACTCCAAGCAGGGTGCTATACCATTCAGCCGACTTTTTCAGGTCGCTGACATGAATAAAAACATTGTTCACTTTGCTTGCAATCGGGGAAGCAATTGATTTCATATACTCACCGCTTTCATTGTGTTTATTTTACATATTCTCCATCCGATGGAAAATCCCTTTAATCTAAGGGTTTAGCTTATGTATTTCTCTGGCGACAGCTTCCAAAATGTACACAACTGGAACTTGAGTCGTAATATTGGACTGCTCAAAGGTTTCCTCTGTCACATAATAGGCGATGTTTAAATCAGAAACCTTCGCAATCGTTGAAAGCCGGCTGTTTGTGATGCTGATGATTTTACTGCCTTCCTGCTTCAGCTGGTTAAGATGGGTGATTGTAAAAGGAGTTTCCCCTGAGACAGATAAGGCAATTGTGACACTGCTGCTGCGGATACTCGAATGAATCGGAAAATGGGGATCCTTGATATACAGTGAAAACTTGCCAAGGCTGGAGAAATATCTGGCTCCGTATTCAGCCAGTATCCCTGAACTGCCGATTCCTATAAATATAACGTTATCTGCCGTATTTATTAGTTCTGCTGCCCCTCTGATTTTTTCCTCTAAATCACCCCTTAGCGTTCGCTCGAAGAACTCGACGATAGATTGCCTGGAACCTTGTATAGAGGACTTTTTATTTTCCTGCAAATATAATTTAAACTTTATCTTAAATTCAGTGAAACCCTCACAATTCAGCTTCCTGCAGAATCGTAAAATGGTGGCAGTGGAAACATGGGTTTCATCTGCGAGTTCTCGAATCCGCATATAAGGAATCTTTTCTTTGTTTTGACAAATGTAATGGTATATGGCTGTTTCTAAATTATTAAAAGATGCGATGATTTCGTTTGAGAACATGATTCATTAATCTCCCGGCGTAAAAATAGTTAGGCTTATTCTATCACACGTGGAAACAATATGTTACTTTGATGTAACAAATATCAAAATGCGGTAAAATAAGACTTAATTAACTCTAATTATTTACATTCCTTTTGACTCGATTTAAGCTTCTTCTATATCCCTTTTCGGGTAACATAAAAACTCCATTTAAACAAATAGTAAAAATAGCAGGTATTGGAGGGAATGAATTGAAAAAATACAATTTTCCTGAAGGTTTTTTATGGGGCGGCGCCACTGCAGCGAACCAGATAGAAGGCGGTTATAAGGAAGGGAATAAAGGCTTGAATATTGCGGATGTTCTTCCCGGAGGAAAAGAAAGATACAATATCTTAATGAAGCCAGGGTTTGACTTTGAAATTCATGAGGATCAATTTTATTATCCCAATCATGAAGCAATCGATTTCTATCATCGGTTTAAAGAAGATATTGCCTTATTTGCAGAAATGGGCTTCAAGGCATTCCGCATGTCGGTAGCCTGGACCCGCATTTTTCCGAATGGCGATGAGACGGTGCCAAATGAAGAAGGGCTTGCTTTTTATGATCGTGTTTTTGACGAATTGCAGAAATATGGAATTGAGCCGGTTGTAACGATTTCACATTATGAAATGCCCCTTAATTTAGTAAAAGAGTATGGTGGGTGGAGAAACCGCAAAGTTGTCAGTTTTTTTGAGAGGTACGCTAAAGCGATTTTGGGCCGGTATAAAGATAAAGTAAAGTACTGGATGACTTTTAATGAAATCAATAGCGGATTGGTCATGCCAATTAATGGGCTTGGCTTCTCCTATCAAGGTGAAGAAGATAAATACCAGCCGACCTTTCAGGCCTATCACCACCAATTGGTCGCAAGCGCAATCGCGGTAAAGGCATGCCATGAGATTATTCCTGACTCAAAAATTGGCTGCATGATTCTATTTGCGCCTGTGTATGCCTATGACAGCAACCCGGAAAATGTCATGTATGCTCTGCAGGAAGAACAGCTTTTCAATTACTTTTGTGCTGATGTACAGGTACGCGGGGAGTATCCGGCTTTTATTAAAAGATACTTTAAGGAACATCATATCAGCCTGGACATACAGGAAGGCGATCTGGATTTGTTAAAGGACGGTATTGTTGATTATATTGGCTTCAGCTATTATATGTCCCGCACCGATAAGAAGGTTAAGTCAGATGCAGATTCATCGGAAGGGAACATCATTGGCGGGGTTAGGAATCACTTCCTGGAAACAAGTGACTGGGGCTGGGAAATCGACCCTGAAGGTTTGCGGATCAGCTTGAACAAGTTATATGACCGCTATCAGAAACCGCTATTTGTCGTAGAAAACGGACTTGGTGCATATGACAAGGAAGAAGAGGATGGCAGCATCCATGACGACTATCGGATTGACTATCTTCGCGAGCATATAAAAGCAATGGGTGAAGCTATAGAAGATGGCGTCGAGCTAATGGGCTATACAAGCTGGGGCTGCATCGATATGGTCAGCATGTCAACAGGCGAGTTTTCAAAACGCTATGGCTATATTTATGTGGACAAGCATGATGACGGAAGCGGAACAATGGAACGGAAGAAGAAGAAGTCTTTTTATTGGTATAAAGATGTAATCGAGTCAAATGGAGAAAAACTATAGCAAACTTAACTGGCTGCCTGGGGGCAGCCTTTCCTTGTTTAGAAAGTTAAATGTGCAGGTGTTATTATGAGAAATTTACTCATTAACTAATTAAAAAATCTTTATGGAGTAAAATATGAACTAAGTCCAGGAAAATGATATGGCAGAGGTGCTAATAATAACCCTGGTGTTCAGGAAAGTCTGATGAATAGGGAGATGAAGCAGGTGATTTATATCTACCACGATTTTGGGGGAACTCATACGACATCACTGGCAGCAGCATACCATCTGAAAATAATTCAGAGCCGCAAACTCGAAAAAGAAGAAATAATTGAGCTGCCGTATTTTAATAAATTGACAAAGAAAGATGCAGGGAAATTTATTTTTCATGGTGAGGATGAGGAAGGAAGTCCGGTGTACACCCTTGGAAGAAGATCTTCTAAGCTGGCAGTTGAAACACTGCATCACTTTTGCCATTTATTAAATAGTCATAAAGGAATTAATGATAAAATCGTCCTCTCTGATACTTCACCTGCAGTCCCTCTTGCCCTGACCATCGGAGGATTCATATCCAAAGGCTTAGGTCTGAACAGCATAGGGACTCCACTGGTTATTAAAGGAGCACAGAAATGCAGCGGAAATATTCTGGAGCTGGTGAACGAAACGAAAAAAATTGCCGCCGGTTCTAATTCTGACATAATTAAAATTGACAATAAGGAGTTCCAGGCATAAGTAAAGAATATCTGAAACTTTTTCTCATGACGGTAAATGTTCAGATAAAGAAATATGGAATTATGAAAATAACTAATTATACCCCCATAATATAAGGATTCTCCATCGTACTCTTTAAATATAATTAATAATTAGTCTAGAGGGGAAACATATGAAATCACCAGCTAAGGGGGCCCTTGCCATGGTATTAGCAGGGGCTATAACGTTTTCTGCTGCCAATGGCATGCTGAAAGCTACTAAACTTTTTTCAGAGGAACACTCTTCTGTTTTATCAGGTATTCAACAAAAATCTGAAGTAAACAGACAAATTGACGAAAAGGCGGAAGCAAGCATACTGGCTGTGCAAGAGAATGCGAAACAAAAAACGGTTACAGAAGGTGCTCCTGCTTTTGAAAAATCATTAAAAAAGGAAGAGAAAAGCAATAAGATGATTGTTGCTGCTCAAACGAATACCGAAATTTCCAATCAAAAACCTGCTGTAAATCCTGTTTCAAAAGCTGTATCTGTCTCAAACGAAAAACCTTCGGCACCGGAGTCTGCCACTGCACCTGCGGGAAGCAAGCCAACAAATGAAGCATCAAAACCTGAGACCAGCACAAAAGATCCAAACATACCTGTCTCTGGCACGGGAGGAAGCAGTACAACGAGTCCTGCTGCAAAAACACTCAGCCATGGACAGCAGGTTTCCCAAGCCGCAAAAGAAAAAGCTGTGAGTAATCGGGTCAGCAAAGGAAAAGAAGACAAAGAAAACAATGGGAAAAATCATTAAATCTATCAAAAGAATCACCAGGTAATGGTGGTCCTTTTTTTTCTATAGTTAAGTAAAAGGGCCTCTCCCCAGTTTGGGAAAGGCCCTTTGATTCATTTTATATTCATAATGGAATTATCCTGAGTTACATTGCCATTTCGTTTAAGTTTATTCCAGCCAACGGTTACTCCTTTGATAGCGGAGAAGATCGATTTTACCACTACATAAGTCATCAACTGTTTATATAAAATTCGCTGCAGGAACAATGAGACCAGTGGCTTAGGGCTTTCTTTCTCCAGCCTGAACGCATATAGGGCGGCAAAGAAATCCATCAAGTAAAAAAGGACAAATCCTATGGCTGCTTTTTCAGGTTTTGGGCTGAAAAGGGCAAAGATGAACAATATATCTGCAATAGGAGAAATGGTTTGATAAACATATTGAAATAGCCACATGTTAGGCAGGGCTATATACCCTAATGAATGGTGTTTTTTGTTAAATAATGCCGCACGATGTTTCCAAAGGCATTGGAGAGTACCATATACCCATCTGTAGCGCTGCTTTGCCAGGCTTTTAATATCTTCAGGCACTTCTGTATAGGCATAAGCCTTTTCTTCGAACTCAATTTTTTTATCGTTTCGCAATAGTGCAAGAGTGATATCCGTATCCTCCGCAAGTGTATCCTCTCTAAAGTAACCAGCTTCTTCAACCGCAGACTTTTTCCACGCACCGATGGCACCTGGTACTACGGTAATGCAATTAAGAGCTGCGAACGCTCTCCTTTCCAGATTAAAGCCTGTCACATATTCAATATGCTGCCAATTCGTCAGGAGATTCCCCTTATTGCCAACCTTTACATTACCTGAAACCGCAGCCACTTGATTATCGTTAAAATGGCTAACAAGCAAAGAGATGGCATTTTCAGCAATGAGTGTATCTGCATCTAATGCAATTACTATTTCTCCCTTAGCTTCCTTAAATCCAAGATTTACAGCCGAGGATTTTCCGCCATTGGTTTTTTTAACTAACCGGACGCAGGGATTGTCTGAAAACGCTTCTTCAACTGCACGAGCAGTATGGTCCGTTGAGCCATCGTCGATTATCAGTATCTCAAAATCTGAATAGTCGCTCGATAAAATAGAATCTACAGTTTTGCAAATTACTTTTTCTTCATTATAAGCTGCAATTACTACACTGACATAAGGAGTAAAGTCAGGGTCAATCTGGGTCTCTTCGTGCCTTTTAACCTGTTTCCAGGACAGGAAAACAAGAAATAAGATGCGCAGAACACCTAAAAGGATGGCTGAGTAAAACAAAAAGCTAAGTCCAGAGTTCCAGCTTTTAATGACCTTAAATACCGCCATATCATAAACAGAATAAGGGTTATCCTGATCAGCAAAAGGCATGATTTCAGTATCGCTTTTCCCAATTAAACCAGCAGTTGTCGTAAAAGTGTAGCCCTTATTTTTAAGTGTTTCAATAATAACCGGAAGGGCTTCTGCTGTTTTGGAGCGGTCTCCGCCAGCATCATGAAGCAAAATGACGCTGCCTTCAGATAGCTGATCCAATGTTCGATTTACAAGTTCATCTGCTGAGGATCCCTGCCAATCACCCGAGTCAATGGATTGGCCGACCATGGTATAGCCCAGCTTCTGAGCTTCCATTATAGGAAGCTGCTCGTTTCTTGTGCCCAGTTCCGTATCCGCTATGTAAGGAGGACGAAAAAGAGTCGTAGAATGGCCGGTTATGCCTTGAATTAAGCGCTGTGTTGCATTTAATTCCATTCGTAAACGAAATGGTGTGATGGATGTAGTATCAGGGTGTGTAAAGGTATGATTTCCGATTTCGTGTCCTTCATTATAAATTCTTTTAACCAGCTGGGGATGCATCAATGCATTTTCTCCAACAATAAAAAAGGTGCCTTTTATCCCATACCTCTTCAAAATGTCCAATATTTTTGGTGTGTACTCCGGATCCGGGCCGTCATCAAAGGTAAGAACGATTTCTTTTTTGCTGGAATTTCCATGGCGGATTACTTCAAAAGGCTTTGGATATTTTACATAGGATTCCTTTTTTATCATTCCATTGGAATCCATTTCTATATTCCTTTTTCCTTTTTCAGTTTGTGAAGCGATTTTCAATACCTCTCCGTTCCCTGTATGAAGTGCTGAGACAGGACTTTCAAAGGCACTTAGCATTTCAGATGGATTAATGATTTCCTTAGGCTTGTTAACAAAACTCCAGATAGAGGGATCCTCCGAACCGAGACGCCATATTGCTATTCCGGTAGAGCCGCCATTAATCGCAAGGTTCATCTGGTTATAAAAAGTAGCAGCATCCAAAAACCAGACAGTATGATTTTTTCCGTTTTGTTTATAGCGTAAGTAGGGGTTTCCAGCTTCCATGCTCCAATTGATAGTAAGGTTCTCCTCGCTGCCCAGCTTCATGATATCCCCAAAAGTCATGTCAGCTGCGGGTTTATCTGAACCTTCTTCCCAGTCGTAACCGTATGTTCCCAACCCTGCTACCAATTTTCCGGCTGGAATTTCAGCCTGATCCAAGTTGTCCTTAACCCAATCGGTTTGAGCGACAGGGCCGGGTGTGCTCATGGAATAATGCTGGTCATAGAGCATGACAATCACACGGTCAGCGTATTTTGCTAAAGAAGTATAATCATAGCTTTCGTCATTGGGCGGAACATCCAATGTCACCATTAAGCCTTCTTTGTGGAAGGCTTTATAAACTTTACTCATGAACTGAGTAAAATGGTCCTTGTCAGCTGGTTTAATTGCTTCAAAGTCAATATTAATACCATCAAAGCCATTTGTTATCACATAAGACAGCATTTCTTTTATAAAGAGATCGTCAGCACCTGGAGCAGTGAATAGCCGGTGGAGAACATCTGAATCCCATTTGTTGTCTATAAAATTATTCACTAATGGCAGAATCTTAATTTCATGTTTATTTGCTTCTTTTACAATGGACCGGTCAGTAGAAGATTTGAGCTTTAGATCTGGTGTTACCTGCATCCATTCAGGGACTAGAGTGGTTATGGACTCTTTATTTTTCCTGAAGGATGTTTTACTATTCTTGTCCCAATTGACATAGAATCCATAAACCTCTTGTTTTTGTGTCATTTGCGGCATCTTTGGCTTTTCTGAAATATTCGCTGCAGAATTTGTCTTTTGAATCTGTGGTGCCAATTCCTCTTCATTAAAGGGCTTATTTATCGGATCTATACCGGAACTTGATGCGCTTTGATCCAGATGAAGCTCAGGAAGCTTTGGAGCTGTATTTAAACTCTCTATAAAAAATGTTGATATCACAACAATTAATAGGATGAAGCCAGTGCTCATTCGCTTAATTAAGGACCACCGCGTTTTAGCAGGATCAAGAAATATAGATTCCTGTTTTCCCTCGTTTTTTTTCAGCCCCAGGTTATAAAACCAGTGGAAGAAAAAATAGCAGACTAGTCCTACCACTCCTCCGAAGACACCTGATGCAATAGATTCCGAGGTTAAAATATTGTTTTTAAGTGTTGAAATGAACCAGGAATCTGCAAATGGGCCAAAATTCATGAAAGGCAGCTTGTGTATGTAAGGTATAAAAACAGTAATCAGAGTGCCCAGGAATAAGGCAATAATATTTAGGCGCATCAGCAGTGAACAAACAAACAATAATGGAATACTAAAACCTTCCAAAGGTAAAAATGCCAGAAAAAAACCAAGAGTACTTGCAATCGCTCCTGCATTTCCGGAGACAGGTGCAAACAAAGATCTGACAATCCACCTGAAAAAACGATCCACATTCATTCCTCCCAAAAGTAAAGTCGAATTATGTATAATAATTTAATAGCTTTTTGGAGTGTATGCTCCAAATATCCAGAGAATCATTATTTCGACAAAAAATGACCATCAACAAAAATTTAGGCTGTCATTCTTTAATTTTGGGGGTGGGAGAAAAAAATGTGTTTGTTTTATTATGGTAATTTAAGCAATTTAAGATGAATTAATGTAGGTATTGGTTTCATTCAAGTTAATTTGAATACCTCATCTTCTTGTCTGCTCTTTAAGATTTCCAGCAGCTGTTCGGACATATAGTTTGAATCATATTTAAATCCATAATTTATCCATTCCGTAATCATTCCCAATATTGCATGTACATAGAAGCTTGCCTGCAATTCACGATTGATTTTTGGGTTAAACTTTACATCTTTAAGGTCTTTCAAAGTTACCTCCTTCAGTACATCGCACAATTTGCTTTGCAATCCGGATAAGGCATTTGATTTTACCATTAAGGAATAGAATTCTTTTTTATGACTAACATGTTCAAAAATTTTAATGGCAGAAGAGGTAAGGGTCTTTAACTGGAAGGTTTCTGTGTTCTTGTATGGTTCGCGATAGGAGGAGATTAGATCTGATATCACATCATCGACCATTTCATCGAGGATATCCTCTTTGTATTCATAATGCTTATAAAATGTACCCCTGTTGAGATTGGCTGTCTTCACGATATCCGTTATGGTTATTTTTTTGAATTCCTTCGTCTGCATTAAGGATAATAGGGCATCCATTAAAGCTTGTTTTGATTTTGTTATTCTTCGGTCTATAGGGAGATTCTGCTTACTGGACATAAAAGGCCTCCATAGTTGAAATAGGTTGAAAAAATAATCAAAATACAATGAATGTGTTCAATAGTAGACAAATCGCTGATAATTTGCTGATTGAATGGGCGTCCTTATTAACATATTATAAAGATGTAAGAGATAATCAACAAGTGTTCACTAAATTATTCAGCTGAACGGAGGAAATCTAAATGAAGCTTCAGGATAAAGTAGCGATTGTAACAGGTGCAGCATCCGGAATGGGAAAAGCGATTGCGGAGTTGTACGCAAAGGAAGGTGCAAGTGTCATTGCCGCTGACCTGAACCTGGAAGGGGCCGAGGCTGTGGTAAAGGGAATCACTGTGAATGGCGGAAAGGCCAAAGCTGTTCAGGTTAATGTTTCAAAACAAGATGATATTGAAAGAATGATAGATGGAGCTGTTCATGAATTTGGAGCGCTGGATATCCTGGTGAATAACGCAGGAATTATGGACGGGTTTGAACCCGTTGGAGACATCCAGGATGAACGATGGGATTTAATATTTGATATTAATACAAAAGGCGTCATGCGTTCAATAAGAAAAGCCATCCCTCTCTTTTTAGATAAAGGGAAAGGGGTAATCATCAATACTGCTTCTACAGGCGGATTAAATGGCGCCCATGCAGGCGCTGCTTATGGGGCATCAAAGCATGCCGTGATAGGGCTTACGAAAAACACTGCCTATATGTACGCAAACAGCGGCATCCGCTGTAACGCCATTGCACCAGGCGGTGTGGAAACAAACATTGCCTCATCAATGAAAAGCCTGAATGAATTTGGATTCAGCCGTACAAAGGCTGTTCAGGGTGTTATGCCAAGAGTCGGAAAGCCGGAGGAAATTGCACAGGTTGCATTATTCCTGGCATCTGATGATTCCAGCTTTGTTAATGGATCCGTGATCGTTGCTGATGGCGGATGGACAGCAGCGTTCTAGCAGAATCATATTTATAGGGTGAGGCATCAAATCATGAAGATTTGGTGCCTTTTTTTGCGACAAATAAGCTAAGTGGTTTTGGCCGTGACTTGATTCATGCATAGCTGCCAAATTCATAAAAGAATCATAATCTGAAGTTGTCCGGCAGTATGATAAAGTAATAACTTTTTGACAGATCCCCAGGAGGAGAATAGGTATGGTCTTTTATCGGGATCCACAGTTAAATACAGAAGAAATGCTATCCATCATCAGAAACGGTCTCGGCATTTCTAAGGTCCAAAAAAAAATAATCGTTGTCGGTGCCGGTATGTCAGGTCTTGTTGCCGCTTCCCTGCTGAAGGCAGCAGGGCATGATGTGACGGTTTTAGAAGCAACACAAAGGGTTGGCGGCAGAATATTTACAATGAGAGAGCCTTTTATGGACGGAATGTATCTGGATGTGGGAGCCATGCGCATTCCTCATACTCACTCTTTAGTTTTGGAATATATAAAAAAATTCCGTTTAAAGGTAAATGAATTCCGGAACACAACTCCTCAGGATCTTATCTTTGCCAATGGCATTAAAATAAATCGCACCATATATCAGCAAAACCCTGATATCCTGCGTTACCCTGTTGCTCCGCATGAAAAAGGGAAGACGGCGGAGGATCTGCTTACGATGGCCATTAAGCCTGTAGCAGATTTTATTAATCAAAACCCTGCTCGAAATTGGAGTATTATAGTAAAAGAATTTGACCGGTATCCGATAAGCTTCTTTCTCAGATACAACCCGGTTGGACCGAGTTTATCACCTGGTGCCCTTGAAAGCATTAAAGTTTTGCTTGGTCTGGAAGGTTTCCCGGAGTTGTCGTTTCCTGCGATTCTGCGGGAACTGCTTCCTTTATTTAGCCCGGACATTCATTTTTATGAAGTAGAAGGAGGGAATGACAAGCTTCCAAATGCTTTTTTGCCCCAGTTAAAAGAAGACCTTTATTTCGGTTATCAAATGACAAAAATAGAACAGGATCCTCAGCAGGTTACAATCCATGCCAGACATACCTTGAGTCAAAGACCTTTGATGGTCAGTGGTGATCTTGCCATCTTAACTATACCTTTTTCTTTGCTGTCCTTCGTTGAAATCGTTCCCCGGCAATCATTTTCCCCGAATAAATGGAAAGCCATAAGGGAACTGCATTATGTTTCCTCCACGAAAATTGGACTGCAGTTTAAACAGCGGTTTTGGGAACGCGAAGGTTTGCAGGGAGGAAAGCTGATGACGGATCTGCCCATTCGGTTCGCTGCCTATCCGAGCCATTTAATTGGGTCAGCAGGTTCCGGCATCATTATGGCAAGCTATACATGGGAAGATGATACTTTATCCTGGGATAACCTTAAGGAAGGAGATCGGATTCGGAATGCCCTTGACAATTTAGCTGTCGTTCATGGCAATCAGGTTTACGAGTATTTCTTAACAGGCGCCTCCCATAGCTGGTCACAATATCCGTTTTCTGGCGGAGCCTTCTCCATGTTCAAACCGAACCAGGAAACAGAGTTATTCCCATTTATTCCTGTTCCGGAGGGAAGAGTCCATTTCGCCGGGGAACACACGTCCACAGCCCCGGGATGGATTGAAGGGGCGATTCAATCAGGAATAAGGGTTGCACTTGAAGTAACCGATTTGCCCCGCAGCTATTAGGGGCGGCAAAAGCTAAAATGCGACAGGAATGTCTTTTTTTGACGTTAAAATGTGCCATAGGATAGGCACTTTTTAAAGATTTTCCAACAAATTGTACAAGACAGCTGTAAACGCTTTCATTATAATTAAATTAACAGATAGGAAGGGGGATGCGTTCAGGTGGAACTTTTAATGGAACAATGTGAACATGGCCAGCAGGAAGAACCTTGTGAAAAGTGTGCCCCTAATCTAGAAGGGGAAGAGAGTTACGACACCTCTGAATATGACTATCATAAGAGACTGTGGTTCTAAGAAAAGCCTCAGCGCCTTGCCCGCCCCGGTTTCGTGAACTCGAGGGGGCAGGCGCTGAGGCTGGACAATTTCAATTGATTGTATTTTAAAAGACACTTGGAGAAAAAATTTTCCCAAGTGTTTTTTCTATCTAAAATTTCTTTCTCCTCATCCATTGCGTAGCAGCCCATTTATCTCCGATGACAACAGGTGCACCGCCATGAAGTGTCAGGTCGTTTAAGTTCTGATCATTATAAAAGTATTCAAAATAAACAGCCATGCCTTTTTGTGGAGAAACGGAGAAGTTAAGCTTAGGAAAATACGTTTCCCCGCCCTGTTCCACATCATTCAGGTACATGACGAGCGTGCTGATTCTCGGATTGCTTGCTGCTCTGCTGGTTGAAGAGAAAAAGTCAAAATGAGCTTTATATTCCTGGCCTATTTTATAATTAAGGATCTGCAGCCCTTCACCATGCTCAACTGGAATGTTCATGATTTGTGAGATTCTTTTTTCGATTCTGGAGACAATTTCATTCTCCCCTTCATGGAAAAAAGTACTGCTGCTGGTTCGCAGTTCATCAGCTTCAATGGAGTTGGCAACTTTTGAACGCTGCATGCGCTCTTTTGATTGCTGAATCAGCTGGTCACATTCTTCATCGCTCAGGACATTTCCCAGAATCACGATCAATGGTTCTGCTAATCTGGCAATTATATGAATTTCCCGATCTTCTGTAATAATCTTATTTCCAACATGATCAAAAATCGTTGGTTCTTTAATAGATGCATCCATTGCCATATACATCAACCTCTTTTTATTTAGTTTTCTGAAAATTCAATATATTTAAAGGCTGCTTAAAGTAGTTCTATTTGTGCGTTCCATCCTCCTATACAAATGGATGTCTGTGTCAGTTTTTCAACTGGCTGAATTTATTTTACACTCTGATATGAAGGAATTCTATCTTTTTTTTACTGGAAACTATTAAAATAGAAAGGAGGCTTCTGCATTTTATTGATTTTTCGGGAATATATTTCAATACATAAGCCAGTCTGAACAAAAGGAGATGGCCAGTGTATAAAAATAGGATTCAATACTATTTAAGCCAAAGACGAAAGGGTAATTTTTCCGCCTTTAAAAATGGGCTGATTATCATATTCGGAGCAACACTTGTGGCTGTTTCCCTGCAATTATTCCTTGTGAAAAATTATGTTATTGATGGAGGCATTGTTGGATTGAGCATCATCCTTTCACATGTATTTCATGTAGATGTGGGTGTCTTGATCCTGCTGTTGAATCTCCCCTTTTTAGTGGCGGGCTTTTTCTACTTAGGGGGAAGATTTTTGGTGTTAAGCCTTTTTGCCAGTTCCGTGCTGGCAGGTGAGACATACATATTGGCCCCATTTGAGGAAGTGACTGACCATCCCCTGCTGATCATAATTCTGGGAGGTCTTTTGCTCGGAATGGGAGTGGGTCTCATTATCCGGTTTGGAGCCTGTCTGGATGGTACAGAAGTTTTGGCTATTTTATTCAGCGAGCGTTTGCCTTTAACCATCGGGCAATGCATCCTATTAATGAATACCATTATCTTTGGAAGTTCTGTTTTTTTATTCGGCATTACAGAAGCCGCATACTCCCTTGCTACATTTTTTGTTGCATATAAAACCATAGATACCATTATTATGAAGACTTAAACATTTTCGGATAAATTTGATGGGCCAGGTGCATTCTAAATAGTAAAAAAAGCTAAAGGAGATTATTTGTGAATCCATACGAAATTACCAGCATGATTATTGATGATGAATTTGATGGAGAAGAATATGCCACAATTGAATTTCTCCAGGAAAATAATACTTATAGCATAACATTTAAAAAAGCTGACCTTGAAGTGATCAACGCCTGGGTATTTCATGATGGCTCGTCGCTTCCGGCAAATTTGTCTGAGGAGATGATAGAGTCAATCAGAAACTCTGTGAAAAAAAGAATAGGACAAAAATAGAGGCAGGAAAGCGAACCTCTATTTTTTTTGCATAAAATCAGTCATCTCTCAAACAATACTTGTAAATACAATTGTATCTGCAAGTGAGGGGGAAAAGGATGAACATTTTATTGAAACAGCAGACATTGCTTGTCATAAGGGCACTATACTTCTGTATGGAAAAGAAGTGGGCAGAGCTTGAAAGGAAATTTAAGCTGACGCCTGCTCAGCAGCATATTCTGTTTCTGCTTGGCACCCATAATCAAAAACTAAGCCCGACCCAAATAAGTGATCTGGGCTGCTGGCATCTATCAACTGTAACCAGGCTTTTAAAACCGTTAAAGGAAAAAGGACTGATCGAAATCACGGCCAATAAAGAGCAGCTCCGCTATAAATGTGTAGCAATTTCCAAAAGCGGAAAGGAACTATTGGATCAGATTATGGATGAGGTAAAAGAGATGGAACAATTTCCGCTGAATATGAGTCATTTATCGGAAAACGAGCTTATGTCTTTCCTTGAATATGGGCAGAAGATATTAGGGGTTCAAAAAGGAGATACATTTAGAAAAATGCTGATTGATGCACGGGTAGAAAACTATGATTATGCATAATTCTATCAAGATGATGATGCGTTTAGGGAGGTAATTCTTTGAGTTATAGTGAATACTGGGAGCAGATATTCTCCCAAAGTGAAAAGATGAATGCACTCATTTCTTCCTATTGGAGAGAATACTCTGGTCTTGGAACCTGGCAGTTTTGGGTGGTTTTGGCACTTATGGTGCTGCCGCTCGTTATTGTATATCTATCAATTGACAGGACCAGGATATTTGAGATTTTCTTCTTTGGTTATACCGTGCATATTCTTTGGACGTACGCCGACAGCTTTTTGGAACGATATAGTTATTTTGTTCACACCTATTTTTTATTTCCCATGTTTCCCTATGCCCTGAACATGACAGCATCAGCTTTACCAGTCGGTTTCCTGCTGATTTATCAGTTCTGCACAAACCACAAGAAAAGCTTTCTGATTTACACGATTTTAGCAAGTGCCGTTTTTGCCTTTGGATTTGCCACACTTGAGGAATGGGCAGGCATGGTGCATTTTAAAAAGGGAATGAATCATTTCTATATCTTTCTGATCGATATCTCGATCGCTTATGCAGCCTATTTTTTGACAATGTTTGTTAAAAGAATGAGTGAGAATATCAAAGGATGACCAAAATCGAAAAAAATGAGCATCCCATCTCTAAGCAGATGGGATGCTCATTGTTAAACGTTCTCTTTCCATCGCTTCATTGGATTGTCTTGATCCTCATTTAATGGCAACCTATAATTAGAAAAAATTTTAAATACGCGCAACAGGATCTGCTGTAAATGGATGGATATTCATTCGGGTAACCTATATAATTAATTATACATTTTGATTATTTGAAAAATAGTAAGGAGGCATCCATTATGACAGAGTTAGATTCTAAAAGTCCTATTCCGCTTCACATACAATTAAAAAATAAGCTGCAGGAGCTCATAGACAATCGTTCTTTCAATGAGAAAATTCCAAGTGAAAGGGAGTTGATGGATACCTATAAAGTGAGCAGAAGTACAGTGAGAGAGGCAGTTTCCCATTTAGTCAACGAAGGTGTGCTAAAGAAAGTCCACGGAAAAGGCACTTTTATTTCAAAGAAACCGATTGAGGAGTGGCTGGGAAATATTACGAGTACAACAGAAGTGATTAAAAAAATGGGGATGAAGCCTGATGCAAAATTACTGGACAATGGCATTGTTGTTCCATCAAGAGAAATTGTGGAAGCCAGCGGACTTACAGAGGCATACTTTATAAAGCGAATTCGCTATGCAAACGATAAGCCATTGGCCCTTGAAAGTCAGTATTACCCTATTGAAATTGGTGAAAATCTCGCCCGATATGATATTGAAAAGGGTACACTGTATGATCTGCTGGAGCAAAGTTTAGACTTAAAGTTTTCAGAAGCTGAACAGATCATTACAAGTACTTATTTATCCAAGGAAGAAGCCGACCTGCTTGGTGTACCCTCTACATTAAGTGTGCTTCACATAGAGCGGTTATTATCAGACACAAATGGCAGCTTAATAGAATATTATTCTGCTTTTTTTCGTTCGGATATGTATTCATTTAGAATAAAACTATCAAAGAATTATAGTTAAATGCAGTGTTATTCAATTTTACAATAATATCTATTGATAATTCCGATAATATAAAATTTTTAGAAAATATTGAAAAGGAATAATGGTTATGTTTTAATTACAACTGAGGCTAGTCATACAACAACTGGTACGGACGACATGACGTCATGACAAGATGGTTAATATTTCTATTTTGCAGGATGGAGTGATGACATGATTATTGGTGTGCCAAAGGAAGTAAAGAATAATGAAAACCGGGTTTCCGTTGTTCCAGCAAGTGTTTCTGCATTTGTTAATGCAGGCCATACGGTCTGGATTGAGAAGGGTTCAGGTGCAGGAAGCGGCATCTCAGACGAGGAATACGAAAAAGCTGGTGCAACGGTTGTGTCAAGTGCAAAAGAGGCCTGGGCTGCGGATATGGTTATGAAGGTTAAAGAGCCTCAGCCAGTCGAATACCAATATTTCCGAAAAGGATTAATTCTCTTTACCTACTTGCATCTTGCAGCTGAACCTGAATTGACAAAGGCTTTGGTCGAAAAAGAAGTTACCTCGATTGCTTATGAAACCATTCAGCTGGATAACAAATCATTGCCTCTTCTAACGCCTATGAGTGAAGTTGCCGGAAGGATGTCTGTCCAGCTCGGAGCGCAATTTCTTGAAAAGATTCATGGCGGAAAAGGTGTCTTATTAGGCGGGGTTCCTGGTGTGAAGCCTGGAAAAGTGGTGATTATTGGCGGGGGAGTAGTTGGGACAAATGCCGCAAAAATGGCTGTCGGCCTTGGTGCAGATGTATGCATCATCGACATAAGTGCAGAAAGACTCCGCCAGCTGGACGATCTTTTTTCAGGCAGAGTGAGAACAGTCATGTCAAATCCGTTCAATATCGCCCAGGAAGTAAAACTGGCCGATTTAGTGATAGGGGCTGTCCTTATCCCCGGTGCAAAAGCACCTCAGTTAGTAACCGAAGAAATGGTTATGCAAATGGAAAAGAACTCGGTCATTATTGATGTTGCCATTGATCAGGGCGGTTCAATTGAAACCATCGATCATATTACCTCACATGATTCTCCAACTTATGTAAAGCATGGTGTTTTGCATTATGCGGTTCCAAACATTCCGGGCGCTGTAGCAAGAACTTCCACCTATGCCCTCTCCAACACTACAGCACCATATGCCTTAATGCTCGCTAATACAGGAATTGAAAAATCTATTTTAAAGTATCCTTTTCTTGAAAAAGGGGTCAATACCATGAATGGAAACGTCACTCATCAGAAAGTTGCAGAGGCGCATAACTATCCTTATACACCCACCCAGGAATTAATAAACAAGATTCCAGCCGCAACATGATTCCCATAAGGAAAGACAAAAAACAAACCTGAATTAATGAATAGAAGGAGGCAAGCAATATGTCTACGCTAGAACTTAATGATAACAAAAAGTTAACTGATCAGGACCAGGAACACTTGTGGCATGCGATGAGCCGGCATACAGAAGGAAGCAGTCCGATGATTGCCAAATCAGGTGAAGGCTCATGGTTTACTGATATGGATGGCAATCGATATTTGGATGGTGTATCCGGTCTTTGGTGCCTGAACCTGGGACATGGACGGAAAGAAATTGCAGAGGCTGCTGCAGAGCAAATGATGCAGCTGTCGTATTTTCCTCTGACATTAAGCCATGCACCAGCCATTAAGTTATCTGCAAAAATTAGTGAATTGCTGGGGGATTCCTATAAAACCTTTTTCTCAAACAGCGGTTCCGAAGCGAATGAAACCGCATTCAAAATAGCGAGGCAATACCATAATCAGAATGGCAATCCGGGAAAATATAAATTTATTTCGCGCTACCGTGCCTATCATGGTTCTACTTTAGGTGCTTTAAGTGCTACTGCACAGGCTAACAGAAGAGTGAAATACGATCCTGGCATGCCGGGGTTCCTGCATGTGCCGCCTCCTTACAGCTATCGCTGTCCATTTGGCGAGGATGTGAAGGATTGCGATAAAGTCGCAGCTGACATGATTGACCAGGTCATCCAATGGGAAGGTGCCGAAACGGTTGCTGCAGTCATAATGGAGCCTTTCATTTCAGGCGGGGGAGTTATTATCCCGTCCCCTGAATATCTGCAGAGAGTGGCACAAATCTGCAAAAAACATGATGTCCTCCTGATAATGGATGAAGTAGTATCCGGATTCGGGCGAACGGGCAAGATGTTTGGATTTATGCATTCAAAGGGTGTTCAGCCTGATATCGTAACAATGGCAAAAGGGTTGACCAGCGGTTATCTGCCACTTGGTGCTACGGCAGTTCATTCCAGAATTTATGAGAAATTTAAGGAACAGGGAACAGATAACCATTTCCGCCATGTCTCAACCTATGGGGGACATCCGGCAAGCTGTGCAGTTGCATTGAAAAATATCGAAATCATAGAAAGGGAGAATATTGTCAGCAGGGTAGAGGTGCTGGGTGAAAGCATTTTAAGCAGTTTAAAAGATTTGCAGGCTCATAAAAATGTTGGCGAAGTCAGAAGCACCGGTTTCTTGTATGGCATTGAATTGGTTGAAGACAAGGAAACGAAGCAGCCGGCTTCTGACCAATTATTGACAAAGATCATTGCACTGTGTAAAGAAAAAGGCCTGATCATTGGCAGAAATGGGGATACAGTGCCTGGCTTCAATAATGTCCTTATTATAGCTCCGCCGCTTTCTTCTACAGAAGAAGACTTAAAATTTGTTGTTGAGACGGTCAAAAATGCATTTAAAGAAATTTAGATAGGGAAAATTTGAATCTGATTAAGAGCTATCATCCTATTAAAACTGGAAAGGAAGTGCCCGCAATGGCAAAAGCAGAAAAAGAACTAGCAGTAATCAAAACAAGAAAGGTGAAAATGACACCAAGTGAGGCAATTGTAGAAACATTAGTTAAAGAAGGTGTCACACATATTTCCGGGATTTTGGGATCAGCCTTCATGGATCTATTAGACTTGCTTCCAACTGCCGGGATCCGCTTCATCGGCGTTCGGCATGAGCAAAGCGCTGCCCACATGGAAGATGCCTATACTCGAGTAAGCGGAGTTGCAGGGGTGGTCATTGGCCAGAATGGACCTGGAATCACCAATATGGTAACGTCGGTAGCGGCAGCGAATCAGGCTCACACTCCTATGGTCGTCATTTCTCCTTCAGCAGGAACACCTACCGTCGGATGGGACGGTTTCCAGGAGTGCGATCAGGTTTCAGTTTTTAAAGCGATCACGAAGGAAACCGTTAGGGTCACACATCCGGGACGGGTGGCGGATTGCCTGAGGACTGCCTTTAGAATTGCTTACGCAGAGAGAGGTCCAGTGTTATTTGATATTCCGCGGGACTATTTTTATGGTGAAGTGGAAGATGTAATCCTAGAACCGCATCAGTATCGCGTAGATAATAGGGGCTGCGGATCATTAGAACAGATTGATCAGGCTGTGGAATTGCTTTCATCTGCCAAAAATCCAGTCATCATTTCCGGCAGGGGAGTAGTGGATTCAGATGGAATAGAGGCAGTGAAGGAAATTGCCGATCATTTAACGATCCCTGTAGCTGTTTCCTATATGCATAATGATGCTTTCCCGGCAAATGAACCTTTAGCGGTGGGGCCTATTGGGTATATGGGGTCAAAAGCAGCTATGAACACATTAAAGGATGCAGATGTGGTGCTCGCTATCGGTACCAGATTATCTGTCTTTGGAACATTGCCATGCTATGACATTGATTACTTTCCGAAAAACGCAAAGATTGTCCAAATTGATATCAATCCCCGTAATATCGCCAGAACCCATCCAGTAGAAATTGGGATTATTGGTGATGCCAAAGCAGCTTCTGCTGAAATCGCAAAACGGCTGAAAGAAAAAGTACCAAATAAGCAATTCAATTCTGAGAGAATGGCGAGAGTCACAAATGAAAAAGAACAATGGGAAAAAGAACTTGTGGATCTGGCCATGGTGGAAGGAAGTCCAATTAATCCGCGCAGGGCGCTGCTTGAGCTTACAAAGGTCCTTCCGGAAAACGCAATTGTCACTACAGATATCGGGAATGTATCTTCTACCGCAAATGCCTATTTAAAATTCAATTCCGGCCGCCAGCATGTGGCAGCCTTAACCTTTGGGAATACAGGCTTTGCCTATCCGTCGGCATTAGGTGCAAAGCTTGCAAATCCGAATAGTCCTGTAGTGGCCATCGTAGGGGATGGCGCCTGGGGAATGAGCCTGCATGAAGTAAGTACGGCTGTAGAGGAGAATATTCCAGTAGTAGCATGTGTTTTTAATAACAATGCCTGGTGTGCAGAAAAGAAAAACCAGGTAGATTTCTATAATAATCGCTTTGTAGGAGCGGATATCCAGAATCCGGACTTTGCAGAGGTGGCAAGGTCCATGGGGGCACAGGGAATAAGTGTAGACAAACCTGAGGACGTAGGACCAGCTATCCGCCGTGCAATAGAATCCAGCAAACCGACAGTTATTGATATTCAGGTGGATGGCACGCAATTGGCACCTCCATTCCGTAAAGATGCCTTAAAGATGCCGACTCGCCTTCTGCCGAAATATGCTCACCTAGATCATAAAAACTGGTAGGCAAAATGGAAGGAGCTTAATAGATTTTTGATTAAGCTCCTTTTTTAAAGAAAGCTTAGGAGTTTGAATTATATCGTTACGGTGCTGAAGTTAGAAAGTTGCTATGACGCGAACTGACCGATATAGTGGAAAAGCGGCCGATAAAAATGAAAATTGACCGATAAATGGCAGAGTTGACCGATAAATGGCAGAGTTGACCGATAAATTCAAAAACTGACCGATAATTATGTGAAAATGACCGATAAAGTGGAAGTAAATAGAAGAAGCACAACATATTACTGCCAATAATTTACAGAATATTAAGAAAATAAAAAGGGGGCAGTCGATGAGCTGGTATTTTGGATACATTTTGGCATATTTCATATTCATGTTTGCAATTGGAATCTATTATTTTACAAAAATTAAAACCTCTGACAGTTATTTAATTGCAGGCTGGAATATGGGGTTTTGGAATATTGTCGGTACAATCATCAGCACGAATTGCGGCGCTGCCGTTTTTATTGGCTGGATTGGAATGGGGTTCACAATGGGGGTATCGGGATTTTTTAAATTTGCATTACCAGCCATGCTTGTCAGTATGCTCTTGATTTTCTTCTTTAGCCGTCCATTAAGAAGACAGAGATTGTATACACTGGCCGACCTTTTTAGTGAAAGATTCGGAGCAAAAACCGGTATTATTCCATCAGTGTTATCTGCTTTTATATACTCAGTTCCCACTACTGCCCTGCAGATTGTAGGGATGAGTACCGTATTTAGCATTGCTTTTAATATGAATGTGAAAACTGGAATTGTACTGTCATTTATTTTGATTCTCGGTTTTACGATTTTGGGCGGTTTAGTAGCAACGATTGTAACTGATGCCATTCAAAGCGTAATTCTGATTGCAGGGATTGTGATGCTTGCATATGCCGCCTTGAATTTTGCCGGGGGGATGGAACAAATTTTTAGTAACACGCCGAGAGATTTTTTAACTCCGCTCGGTGCGAATGGACTCGGGGATGTCCTGCTATTTGCCCTTTCTGTAGCTCCGTTCTACTTAGTTTGGCAATCCACATGGCAGCGAATCTTTGCTTCCAAGACAGAGGATATTGCCATTAAAGCTGGCTTAACAGGTTATGCCATTACTTTATGTATTTCTGTGCTTCCATATAGTATAGGAATTATGGCAAGGCAATTTGTGCCAGCCGATATACACCCAGATTTAATTTTCTCCTATGTAACCGTGGAAATGCTTCCTCCTTATATTGGCGGCATCATTCTGATCGGACTCCTATCAGCACTTATGACAGGTGCAGACTCCTTCATTTTACAAGGAAGCTCTAATATCACTCAGGATTTGTATCACCGTCTATTAAATCCCAATGCTACGGAAAAGCAAATGATGTTTGTTTCCCGCTTGAGTGTAGTGATTATATCGGTATTATCACTGTTAGTTGCTTTTGCATTAACAGATATAGTCAGCATGTATCAATGGGCACTCAGACTGTCAGCAACAACTCTTGTGTTTCCGTTTCTGGCCATTATGTTTTGGAAAAGGACAACCAACACCGCTGTCATTTCCAGCATGCTTCTGGCTTGTTTCACTACCATTCTTTGGCCTCTTATCAATACAGGAATAGATCAGACAATACCCGGCTTTATCGCTTCTTTTTGTTCACTTGTCATAATTAGTCTCTGGACGAAACATTCATCAGCAGAAAATGTAAAAGCTGTTTACTGGGAAGACCTTCCTTCAGCAAATAGAAAGATTGACGATACCGATTCAGCAGAAAACAAAGCTGTCTAATAAGGAGGGATAAGGATGAGTATCCTTATCATAAAAAATGCAAATATCATCACACTTGATCAACATAATACGAAGGCAAAATCATTGCTTGTCAGTAATGGCATCATCGAAAAAATTTGGGATAAAACCGAACCGGACCGTTCGGAAATTCCAAAAAGCCCTGATATTGAGATCTTGGATTTAAACGGGGCTGCTTTGCTTCCTGGTTTTATAGACACTCATAGTCATTTATTAATGTTCGGGCAAATGCTGAATTATGCTGATTGCAGATCCCCGCGAAATAAAAACATTGGTGATATAAAGGAAAGAATAAGAGAAAGGGCCAGTAAAGCAAAACCTGGAGAATGGATCATGGGGTGGGGATATGATGATACCCTATTGGAGGATAAAAGGCATCCGAACAGGTCTGATTTAGATCATGCAGCACCGAACAATCCCGTTTTTATCCGGCATATTTCCGGACACTTTGGTGCTGCCAATTCCAAAGCTCTTGAAATGGCTGGAATCGATGAAAGCATTTCGAATCCGCATGGCGGGTACTTTACACGTGATGATAATGGAAGGCTGGACGGTGTCATACATGAAATTCCCGCTCTGGAATTTATTTTTCCATTCCTGCCTTCTCCGTCAAGCGATGAACAAGTCAAAAATATAGAAAATGCGGCAAAGGTGTACCTGTCTCAGGGAATCACCACCTGTACAGATGCCGGGGTGGGCCTGGACAGAGGAATAGAGGAATTAAATGCGCATATAGCAGCCATTAATTCAGGTAAGAATCCGCTGAATATGCGGCTAATGATCCTGCATCACCTTTTAAGAGAGGGAAGTGCTTTTTCGGGTTATACCGCCGATCAGCTCGATCTTGAATTAAAAAGGCGCACCAAAAACAGAGCATCACTCGATAGTGCCAAATTATTTCAGGATGGATCCATCCAGGGACTTACCGGTGCACTCCGCGAACCTTATCATTGTGATGAATCTGTATTTGGTGAGCTCCTGCACGATCAGGACACTTTTGCAGAAGAAATGCTGGATCTCCATAATAGAGGATTTAGAATAGCGATTCATGGAAATGGAGATCGGGCTATTGGATCTATCCTTGAGGCTTTCGATTATGTTTTGTCAAAAAGTCCGATGGATGACCACAGGCACCGGATTGAACATGTACAGACTGCAGGCAGTAAAGACCTTGATGCCATGCAAAGATTAGGTGTTGCTGCTTCGTTTTTCATCAATCATGTTTATTTTTGGGGAGATCGGCACCGCAGAATATTCCTGGGTGAAAAGAGGGCGGCTAGAATTAATCCTTTGGCTGATGCGGTTGACCGCAATTTGCTGTTCACACTGCATTCTGATTGTCCAATTACCCCAATTTCGCCCCTGTTTTCCATATGGGCGGCTGTAAACCGAATCACTTTAGAAGGTGATGTGCTTGGTGATGATCAAAAAATTGATGTTCTGGATGCTTTAAAAGCGATGACATCTTACGGTGCAGCTCTGAACTTTGAAGAAGATTCTGCTGGCACAATAGAAGAAGGGAAAAAAGGAGATTTTGTTGTCCTGGATGCCGATCCTCTTACCTGCCCAGCAATGGACTTAAAAGATATACCTATATTGGCGACCATCATTTCCGGTAAGGTTGTGTGGGAGAATACAGAAAAAGCTTACACTCATTCATAGATAACCGCTATTCAAAAAATCCTCGATACTGAAGCAAAAGCCGGGGGTACGCTTTTTGCTCCAGTATAAGGATAAGGCATTAGCTCAACAAGATTAAGCAGTCCTTAATAAATTTTGAGAGAAGCCTTAATAATGGAGGGGAAAACATGGAAGAAAGGGTACAGCTTGAAAAAACGTTTAAGCCGCAATGGGTGTGGGCTATCGCGCTTGGTTCTGCCATTGGCTGGGGAGCCTTTATTCTGCCGGCTGAATGGATGGGGAAAGCAGGCCCGATCGGGGCGGTGATCGGGTTAACCATTGGTGCTTTATTAATGATGGTGATTGCCGTCAGCTACGGGGTTTTAATTGAAAAATATCCTGTTTCCGGCGGTGAGTTTGCTTATGCATATATAGGGTTTGGAAGGAAACATGCCTTTATTTGCGGATGGTTTCTGACTCTTGGCTATATTTGTATTGTCGCCCTGAATGCATCTGCATTGGCCTTGCTTGGAAAGTTTATGCTTCCCTCGCTTACAAATATCGGTTTGTTATATGAAATAGGCGGCTGGCAGGTATATCTGGGTGAAGTAGTGATTGCGACTGCAGCACTTCTGATCTTTGCCTATTTTAATATAAAGGGTGCTTCCATTTCTGGCAGTCTCCAATATATATTCTGCATTATCCTCGTTGCCGGTGTGTTCCTGCTCACCATCAGCATGATACTAAGTCCATCTTCAGATCTGTCAAATCTTCAGCCTTTTTTTAAACCGGGGATACCTGCACTGACTGGAATCATCGCAATCATCGCGATTGCTCCATGGGCATATGTTGGTTTTGATAATATTCCGCAGGCGGCTGAAGAATTTAATTTTCCTCCTAAAAAGGCATTCAAGCTTATCATTTATTCGTTAATTGTAGCTTGTGTCTTATATTCCTTTATGATTATTGCAACAGCAGTAGCAATGCCATGGCAAAACCTTATTGCCGGAAAGCCGATTTGGGGGACAGGTGATGTCATCTCTGATACGTTAGGTGCCTTCGGAGTGCTTCTGCTCGCAATCTCCCTTTGCATGGGTGTATTCACAGGGCTTAATGGATTCTATGTTTCTTCCAGCCGATTGTTGTTTGCGATGGGGAGAGCAAAAGTAGTTCCTAAAGCTTTTTCCAGGCTTCACCCGAAGCATGGCACCCCTTATGTAGGGATCCTGTTCACATGTGCCCTGTGCCTGTTTGCTCCATGGTTTGGGCGTCCCGTCCTATTATGGATTGTTGACATGTCAGCAACAGGAGTAACCATTGCCTATTTTTATACTTGCTACACAGCTTATAAACTGTTCAGCTGGACAGAAGCAGCCGATGGAAAAATGGTCTCACCCGGCAAAAAACTGGTTGCTCTGATAGGAGCATTAAGCGGACTTGCATTTCTTGGGTTGCTGCTCGTGCCTGGATCACCATCAGCGCTTGGAGCACCTTCACTGATTGCCTTAATCGTCTGGACAGTATTAGGATTAGCTTTCTATCTATATAAAAGGAAAGAATACAATCAAATACCTAAAAGTACACTTGATTATTATATTTTAGGCAAAACAGATACAGATGGGACTGATGTTAAGACTGGTAGCCAGGTTAGTATAAAAATAGATGCTTAATAGCATAGAGTGAGCTGTGAAGCAGTTTCAAAAACACGGGAAAAAAATATATATAATTTATCTATCAAATAATCAGAGAACCAGGTTTCGTCAAAACAAAGTCAGAAAAGGTTGAGGGTTGGGTCATAATAGGAAGCTTATTCGGACAGAGGGAAGCAGAAAGGCGAAAAGCAGTCCGAATACAAGCCAGGTTCGGACAGGATGAAGGAAAAAAAGGGTGAAGCAGTCCGAATACGAGCCAGGTTCGGACAGGATGAAGGAAAAAAAGGGTGAAGCAGTCCGAATACGAGCCAGGTTCGGACAGGATAAAGCAGAAAAGACGAAAAGCAGTCCGAATACGTGCCTGATTCGGACAGGATGAAGCAGAAAAAGCGGAGATCAGTCCGAATACTAGCCAGGTTCGGACAGGATGAAGGAGAAAAAGCGGAGATCAGTCCGAATACGAGCTTGGTTCGGACAGGATAAAGGAGAAACAGCGAAAAGCAGTCCGAATACGATCCAGGTTCGGACAGGATGCAAGAGAGAAGGCGAAAAGCAGTCCGAATACGAGCCAGATTCGGACAGGATGAAGCAGAAAAGACGAAAAGCAGTCCGAATACGTGCCTGATTCGGACAGGATGAAGCAGAAAAGGCGAAAAGCAGTCCGAATACGAGCCAGATTCGGACAGGATGAAGCAGAAAAGACGAAAAGCAGTCCGAATACGAGCCAGGTTCGGACAGGATGAAGCAGAAAAGACGAAAAGCAGTCCGAATACGAGCCAGGTTCGGACAGGATGCAAGAGAGAAGGCGAAAAGCAGTCCGAATACCGCCAGATTCGGACAGGATGAAGCAGAAAAGGCGAAAAGCAGTCCGAATACAAGCCAGATTCGGACAGAATGCAAGAGAGAAGGCGAAAAGCAGTCCGAATACAAGCCAGATTCGGACAGGATGAAGCAGAAAAGGCGAAAAGCAGTCCGAATGCTTGCCTGATTCGGACAGGATGCAAGAGAGAAGGCGAAAAGCAGTCCGAATACGAGCCAGATTCGGATAGGATGAAGGAGAAAAAGGGAAAAGTAGTCCGAATACGAGCCAGGTTCGGACAGGATGAAGGAGAAAAAGCGGAGATCAGTCCGAATACGAGCTTGGTTCGGACAGGATGCAAGAGAAAAGGCGGAGAGCAGTCCGAATACGAACCCGATTAATATCATTCTGATAAGGCCCCATTCATAATATGAATGGGGCTGCTTTTCATTTATTATGTACCTTCATAAGCACTGAACTCCAAGTCTGCGGCTTTGAGCTTTTTTGTACTTTCTTTATTCTCACTGCCTTGATGAAATAAATTCCATCAGCTTCCTGCTGGTATGTTTCAGGGCTTCCTCATGATAGATCATGTAGAAGTCCCGCTGCATTGTAATTCCTTCTATATGTAATTGTTTTAAAGTCCCGAGCCGAAGTTCTTTTTTTACAGCAGACTTTGAGATGATGGAAATGCCTAAACCCGCTTCTACGCAGGTTTTAATGGCTTCGGTGTGTTTCAGTTCCATAATGACATTCAATTTGGAGGCATCTACATGGCATCTTCTAAAGGAATCTTCCATCACTTGCCTTGTTCCTGATCCTTTTTCCCGGATAATAATAGGAACTGACAGCAGCTCCTCGATGGTTATATTGTCCGTCTTAATGAATTTATTTTCAGGAGAGGCTATGATAATCAACTCATCTTTGGCAAAAGGAACCTGTTTTAAGGCTGGGTAGGAGAGCATGGATTCAATGAACCCTAAATTGATTTCATGATTTAACAGCTTCTCAACGATATGCCTGGAATTATATACATTTAAATGCAGGCTGACTTTCGGATAGAGACTCGAAAAATCGGCTAATAAAAAGGGGAGTACATGCTCCCCGATCGTTAAGCTGGCTCCGACCTTTAAGTCCCCATGTACACTTCCCTTTAATTCTTCCAGTTCATTTTCAGTTTCATTCATTAAAGCTATCAGTTTTTTGACTTTATGATATAGGATTTCGCCTGCAGGAGTCAGTGAGATTTTTTTGGTTGTCCGTTCAAAGAGCTGACAATCCCACTGTTCTTCGAGTTGTTTGATTTGAAGGCTGACACTGGATTGAGAGAGGTGAAGATCCTTGGCAGTCTGGGAAAAACTTTTATTATTGGCGGTGACATAAAATACTTTTAAATAGTCGAGGTTCATAGGTATCCTCCTTCAATCATGTAACTTCCCTCTATCTATTGTAATTGATTAGGGGACATTTAAAAAACTTTATATAGTAAGAGAAGCAGAGGGGTTATGGCAAGAAGACCCAGAAAGCCTGCTATGGCAACAGCCACTGGTTTAAAGCCTACTTTCACAAAGTCTTTCCATTTAATATTAAGCCCCAGCCCTGCCATACCCATTGCAAGGAGGTAGGTGCTCAGTAATAAAAAGATGCTGATGATACTGCCGGGTATGGAGAAAATAGTATTGATCAGGCTGGTAAGGAGAAATCCGAAAATAAACCATGGGATTGGCAGCTTCCCTATATTCCGGCCTTTGCCGCTGTTTTTTCTGCTGTAAACAAAGCTTATGATAAGGGCAACTGGTATCAATAACAGGACTCTTCCCAGTTTTACAAGAATGGCAGAGTCACTGCTGACATCCCCGCCCGGAACACCTGCAGCCACTACATGGGCAAGTTCATGCAGTGTTGCCCCGGCTAATACACCATATTCCTGCTCGCTGATAGGAAGCAAGGGAAATAAAACAATATACAAAATGGCCCCAATGGTCCCTAAAACGGCTATGCATGATACTGCAACAGCGGTTTGCTCTTCCTTGCTTTTGACAATAGGCGCAATCGCAATAATGGCTGCCGCTCCGCAAATAGCAGTGCCGGCAGCAAGTAAAGCTGACAATTTCTTATTGATTCTGAACGCTTTGCCCAAAAGCAGGATGAAACTCATGGTAAAAATGATGACCACAACATCGATGATCATGATGGAAAAGCCTGCTGAGATAATTTCCTGCAAATTCAGCCTAAAGCCCAATAAAATAATCCCTGCCCGAAGCAATACCTTGCTTGAGAACTGTACACCTGAATGAGCGTCCACAGGTACAGATAGCGTATTTCCCCAAATGCCTCCCAGCAAAATGGAGAGGATCATAATTCCGAGAATGGAGAAAAAGGGAAGATTGGCAATTTGGCCAGCCAGAACCGCAAGGAAAAGGGTCAGCGATAATCCTTTTGCAAATCCGATAGCCTTTTGTTTTTTTTTAGGTTCTTCTATTACATATTCTTGAATTTTTTGAGCTTCCACAGATAGTTCCCCTTTCGTTCATTTGATACCTTAACCGTACCATAGGAAAGGAGAACCGTTTCACCGATTGTTTAATAAGGTTTATTGGATTTCTTAATGATTCAAAAGTGTATGGATTAAGCCCCTTTTTGCTGCAAAATAATGACTTCCTCTTCTTTTTCTTTCATTGATAGGAATAGCACTCCTGCAATGATGAAAACACCGCCAAGCATTTGATAGCTCCCGAAAGTTTCTTTTAGCCACAGGAAGGATATCAAAGCTGCCACAAGAGGCTCAATACTGGATAAAAGACTGGTTTCTGTGGGGGAAAGATACTTCAGACTCCCTATATAAAGCAAAAAAGAGAGGGTGCTGATCACAATAATGCTAATTAACATAGATAATGTACCCATATGCAGTGCTCCTGCCAGGGTGGCAAAGCTGAATGATGGCATCAGCAAATATAGGACGATTCCGCCGAGCAGCATTCCCCACCCGATGATTGTCATCGTTCCCCAGGTCTTAATGAGGGAAACAGGCTGCAATGTATAAAAGGCAAATCCAAGCGCCGTTAGAAAACCGATCCATAAAGCCTTTTCTGATAAAAGGATTTGATCCAGGGATCCGTTGGTAATAAGCAGAAAAATCCCTGATAGAGCGGTGACAATGGCCAGCAAATGGATCTTGGCTGGCCATCGTCTGGACTCGATTGCCACATAAATGGTGATCAGAACCGGACCAGCAAATTGAAACAGGGTTGCTGTAACGGCATTGCTCACCTGAATGGTTTCGATAAAAGCATATTGCCCTCCAAGCATCCCCAAAACAGCAAAAAGAAGAAGCTGTATCCAGTGGCGGGGATATTTCCATATCGCAAATACATTTACTTTCCGGCAAGATAAGAAAATGAGCGTGAAAATGCCTGCCGCAATCAATCTGACAACTAAATAATCGCTTGATGATAAGTGGGTTTCCTGAAAAAACCACTGCAGCATTGGACCGGATAATCCCCATAAAGAAGCTCCGCTTATGATCATGGCCAGTCCCAGCTTGCGTGAATTGCTCATGTTGTTTGTCTCCTTACTGTATTGGTTATTATCATGTATTATAGATAATAACTGGTGTTGTTAGAAGGGTCAGATTTTTAATTTTTAAGGGGGTCAGGCTGATGTCCGAGTTAACGCCAAATCTAGACTTTACAAGCGGTGAGGCACTATATGTGCAATTATATAAATATATTAAAAAAGAAATTAAGACAGGCAATCTGGCGGTAATGGCAAAGCTCCCTTCCAAAAGGAAATTTGCCAGATATCTTCTGGTTAGTGAGAACACAATTGAATCTGCATATGAACAGCTTATGGCTGAAGGATACATCGAATCGAAGGCGCGCAAAGGATATTTTGTGAGTGAAGTTGAACAGAACCATTTTGCTTCAGAAAATGAAGAGCCTTTCGCTGAAGAAAAACAGCATACTGAGGGTAAGTACCTGTATCATTTTACACATTCCGGGGTGGATATTAGGACGTTCCCTTTCTCTGTGTTCCGGAAATTAACAAATCAAGTCCTGACTAAGGATAATGGCGAGGTTCTAATGATTGGCCACCCTCAAGGCGAGCTGGAATTGCGGAACCAGATCGCGAGTTATCTGTATAAATCCAGGGGTGTAAATTGTTCCCCCAGCCAAATCATTCTTGGCTCAGGAACACAATATTTAATGAAAACTTTATTGCAGCTGCTGGATGGCAGTATTTTTGCTGTCGAAAATCCGGGATATCACCGCAGGCTCGTCATCTTTGAAAAAGGAATGGACAATGTGAGGGACATTCCTCTCGATAAAGATGGACTTATTTTATCTAAACTGAAAAAGTCAGGAGCAAACATCGTCTTTGTCACACCATCGCACCAATTTCCATGCGGTATGATTATGCCTATTGCCAGAAGGATGCAGCTTTTAAAATGGGCAAAGGAAAAGCCTGGCCGTTATATCATTGAAGATGATTATGACAGTGAATTCCGCTACACAGGCAAGCCGATCCCGGCCCTGCAGGGATTGGATAAGGATGAAAAAGTAATCTATATGGGTACTTTCTCGAAAGCCCTGCTTCCCTCTCTAAGGATTAGTTATATGGTCCTTCCAAGACCTTTGCTGAAGATTTATCAGGAAGATTATTTCTTTTATGCGCAAACTGTTTCACGGACAGATCAGGAGATCTTGATTAAATTTCTTCAGGAGGAGTACTGGGATAAGCATATCCAGAAAATGAGGGTCGTATATCGAAGGAAAAGAGATATCCTAATTTCTGCCATATCGAAGTATTTTCCACCAGTTTCTGAAGTAATCGGACAGGACTCAGGTTTGCACATATTACTTCGGCCGAATAATGAAATGAATGAACAGCAGCTGATCAGGAAAGCCTTAGAGGCAGAAATAAAAATTTATCCTGTATCTCAATTTGGAGAAAATGACGGTCACACTGTATTGCTTGGTTTTGCCTTACTATCTGAAGAAGAGATATATGAAGCAATAAGGGTGTTAGCCAGGGCATGGTTTGAATTGTAAAACCTGATAAGTGGTGATATTGCATGCGCAGCTTATCCAGACCCATACTATGGAGAACATTTGCATGATTTCTAAAGTAGTTATTAATACTCATTTTACCAAGTAAAGCGAACTGTTTGTCCATTCAGTACGTTTCCATTTGTAACAGGCTTTTGCCTGAAAAATTAGATGGAGGGTTTCTTGAATGAAAAAGTTTTCTTTCCTGATGGTTTGTCTATTTGTTATGGCAGGTGCTGCGGGTTTTACGGCATTTTCGAATTCCGTAGAGCCGGCAAATTCTTCAGTTGAAGCCGCACAGACTGAAGCTGTTCAAGTTTATGGTCCAGGTGGTCCTTTGGGCCCGATAAAGGAGGCTGCAGAAAAGTTTTCAGCGGAAACAGGTATCAGGGTGAACGTAACGGCTGGACCTGAATCCAATTGGATTCAGCAGGCAAAGGAGAATGCGGACATCATTTATGGCGGTTCAGAGTATATGATGCAAAACTTTGTGTTTAACCATCCTGGAATGATAGACGAAAAATCACGAACAGAGCTGTATCCTCGTGCTGCTGGTATTCTGGTGAGAAAAGGAAATCCCCAAAAAATAGAGTCGCTTGAGGATTTAGCAAAGCCAGGAGTTAAAATAGTGGATGTTAACGGTGCAGGCCAGCTTGGCCTTTGGGAAGACCTGGCAGGAAGAAAGGGCCTGATCGCTGGTTTAAATCAAAACATTGATATTTCAGTCAAAACCAGTGCTGAAGCCATTGATCTTTGGAGGACAAATTCAAAGCTGGATGCATGGATCACATATGAGTCCTGGCATTATCGCTTGAGGGATGAAACGGAATTAATTGAATTACCTGATGAGGAAAAGATATACAGAGGAACACCCATTGCTATTGCCAAAGCGTCGCACAATAAAAAAGAGGCAAAAAAGTTTATAAAATATTTGCAAACTGAATCAGCCCATAAGATTTTCCAAAAATGGGGATGGAAGTAGGAGGCGAATCTTCAATTAAAAATGACTATATTTTTATCGAAAAACAACAGTCTGTGACTTCTTATCCAGTTTGAAGAATCTAATAGAGGGAATGAAATGGGCGAGGAGGGTTCAAGTGAAAAAAATACTTTCATATATATCAATATTAGTGATCGTTATAATGGCAGCTGGCTGCAGTTCAAATGGAGATAATGAGACAAATGAAAATTCAAAAGCGAACAACTCAGACGGACAAATGGATGATGAGCTTTTAAATGGCAGTGATGAGGTAATGGCGGTTCTGGATGAATTACAAGCTAATTTGAAAAATAAAGCGGAAAACTCGGAACTGATACAAAAAACAGGCCAAGACCTTGAGGAAAACTGGGATGAGATTGAGAAGAAAGTGGAGGAGAATTTTCCTGAAGACTACGAAAGTATTGAAGAAAGCTTATATCCACTAATTAGTGAATCTCAAAAAGATCAGGCTGACTCTGCTAAAATGAAGGAACTGGTTACCGTAACAAAGGAAAAATTAGAGTCATTTAAAGTGAAATTAGCTGAATAATAATGAGTTTAAACCTGCCCTAAATTTCATTGGGCAGGTTTATTTTGTTATATTACGTCCCCAGCACTTTTTGCCCTTGCGGCTGAGTGTTGAATGGATTAGGTTCCAATGTAATCCCAATATCTTCAAAGGAATATTCTGAAGGAAGGCGGTAGGTGATAAGGCCGCTCCCGTTTTGATCAGGTATCAAAGTGCCGGCACTTTGCCGATTTCCGTTCTGTAACAGCCATACTTGGTATACTTCATTGTTCTTTGTAATAGGCAAATTGTTTAAAGCAATGACAAGACTTGTTTCCGTACCTTCCTGAAGAAGGTATGCGCTGCCGGTTGCAGAAGCAGCTAAGCTTTGCCCTGTTAAGGAATAAGTCGTAACAATTTGTGCCGGATCAGCAGCTTTATTCTCTAATGACTTAATCGTATCTTTCAATTGAAGGCTATTCCAATAAAACCCAATTAAACAAATGATTAAAATAGCTGTTACAGCAGTGGATAGGGGTGAAAAATGCCTTTCGGCAACTGATAAAATTCGTTCTTTAAAGCTAATCGGTTCGGCTTCTATTTTTTCTTCGTGTTTAAGAAATTTATTTTCTTCAAAGACAAAATCCATCACTTGTGACTTCAATGATTCCGGTACCTCTGTTTCTTCTATATCATAAGAAAGCATTTGCCATGTTTCTTGTATAGATTTCAGTTCCTGCTGGCATTTTGCGCACTTTAGCAGATGGTCTTCGAACTGTTTTTTATCTTGGTTTGTAAGTTCATTTATAATATATAAAGATAAATTATCACATTTATTCTCCATGCCGAACACCTCCTATTTTCCCGTTGAAATTATTCCGAAGCTTTTTTAAGGCCTGATGCAGGCGGCTTTTAATCGTACCCAGCGGCTTTTGTTCAAGTTCTGCTATTTCACTTAAGGAGTAGCCTTCCCAATATAATAAGTTGATCAGGCGCTGCTGTGGTTCAGAGAGATGTCGTTTTGCTTCTTGAATCTGCTGTTTTAGCAGATTTCTTGTAACTTGCTGCTGGACATCATCAGCTGGAAGACCTTGCATTTGCTGCCATTCTTCAAGCTCCAATTGGACCGTCCCTTTATATTTTTGTTCTTTACGGATGAGATCTATGGAAATGTTTCGAGTTATGGTGAGAAGCCAGTTCACAAACTGTCCTTGGGATGCATTATAGGTGTTTTTTGTCGTCCAAAGCCGAAGGAACACCTGCTGAACAATTTCTTTCGTTTTTTCCGTATCGCCCTTGGTTATTTTTATGGAGAAGCTGTAAATAAGTTTTACATATCGGTCATACAGCTCTTCAAGTGCTGGCCGATGATTTTGAACAATTAATTCTATTAGTTCTTCATCTGACTTAGAATTCATTGACGGAAATCGCTCCCTTGTTAAACGAAATTATTTAGTATAGATGTTAACATAGATTGTCGGGAAAATTTGATAGGGGAGGAAAAAAAGAACTGCCGATAAACCAGGCAGTTCCTTCAGCAGTATCCATTATTGTGCAAATAATGTTTCGCTGTTAACAATAAACCAAACATCTTTGACGCCTTGTCCGTTTACATCACCAGATGCTCCGTCCCTTACGAAGTAGTAAAGCGGATAGCCCTTGTAGGTCGTTTGTTTCTCACCAGTGTCAGGCCGAGTAATCGTTCCGAAGTCTTCTTTATTAAATCCTTCTGGAACAGCAAGGTCTTCAGAGTAGAAAGCAGGCCAGTTTTTAAGGCAATCTCCACTGCAATTTGATGTATTTGGCTGATCTTTTGCAAAGTAGTAAAGTGCAATACCTTTAGCATCTGTAAGATATTTACCTATTTTTTTGTTTTCCAGCAGTTGAAGTTTCGTATCCGATTCTGCAAGATCTTTTTCTGACTCGTTGTTAACCGCTGTTGTTGTTTCTTGTGCTTGTTCCTTTGCACCTGTACTTTCTGGTTTTTCCTGATAGCTGCATCCTGCAAAAAGTATGCCAGCTAAAAGAATTGTCCAAAAATAAATTTTTGTTTTCATGATGAATCCCTCCGTTATTTTTTCTTATCAAATACAGGTAACGTAAGGGAGGTGTAAACGGTTTTATACAAATTTAAAAGTTTTTAAGATTCCTCAAAACAGGGCGGAATCAACAACTCGCATTCTGGCATTGATAAGTTTAACAATTTATATTTGTATATAACTTTCCAATCTGACTATGCCTGATTTTAGTGCTCTGATGATTCAGGGAAATAATACAATCATAGTATTTCGTTATGAATGACGAGGTTAAGGATAAAAGTACTTGTACGCTCAAATAAACTCAGAAATTAAAACAGCAGCCGGTCTTATGTGAACCGGCTGCTGTTTTATGATTTATGCAATTGTTGAAGCTGTCTTTTTCTGTTTATGGTGCTTATCCTGCAGCACAAATTGATTACGCCCTGCCCCAATTCCGGAAATGGTAAAGATAGCCGTAATGGTCATCAGGAATATCAGTGGAACCGTCCAGGAGTGGAACAGATCATACAGTGAGCCGATGAGAATCGGTCCTGCCGCTGCCAGCAGGTAGCCCACGGATTGAGCCATTCCTGAAAGGCTGGCAGCCTGTTTGGCATTTTCAGCACGAAGGCCGATCAGGGTTAAGGAATGACTGATTGCAGCTCCAAGACCAATCCCGAGGAGAACGATGCTGATGTTAGAGATGATGGCATTAACATTCATCAGGAGACCCGATATGCCGGCAAAAGTGAAAATGCCGATGCCAAGAGCAATCCCTTTTTGGTTAGGCAGCCGATCGGCAAGAACGGGAATAATAAAATTAACAGGTAGTCCTGAAAACTGGAGAACCGTTACCATCCATCCGGCGTCAGCGATTTCCCGTCCCTGGCTATGAAGAATTTCGGGGAGCCAGGTGGTTGTGCTGAAATAGACCATTGATTGCAATCCCATAAACAGTGTCACCTGCCAGGCGATGGGTGAGGACCAGATAGAACCCTTTGGTGCAGATACTTTAGGTGCTTCCTTTTTTTTCTTTTGTAAGCTGATCTGCGGAAGCCAGACAATGATGGCGATAAGAATTAAGATGGCCCATACACCAAGTGAAAGCCTCCATCCCAGGCCAATGTTTTCTGCAAGCGGGATACTGAATCCTGGCGCAAGTCCTGCACAAATTCCCATTGAAAATGTATAGATGCCTGTGAGCAGGCCAACCTTCTGCGGAAACTTTTCCTTGACCATTCCAGGAAGAAGCACATTGCAAAGACCAACCCCTAAACCTATTAAAATAGTTCCTATGTACAGCGGCGGAAGCATTCCCAAAGAACGGGCCGAAATGCCGGCTCCCAAAATAATCAAACCCAAAAGAATGCTCCATTCACTTCCAAGCTTTTGGGCAATCTTTGGAACAAAAGGAGAGAGAAGGGCGAAAGCAACGAGCGGGAGGGTAGTCAGAAGGCCTGCTGCACCATTGGAAATTCCCGTTTCATCCCGGATTGCTCCTATCAATGGCCCAACTGATGTAATCGCAGGGCGTAAATTAAAAGCCACAAAAATAATGCCGGCCATCAGGAAAAAGGTTTTTAAATCAAACTTTGCTGAACTTCTCAACTATAGACACTCCTTAAAGGTAATTCGAAAATCCTTCGCATAACGAAAGGATAATATTCAGAATAGTATAATTGTTTTCAGGTTTAAAGTATATAGTTTTAAGCAAAATGGCAATATTTTTACAGTTTATTAGAGGGTATTAAAATCTGAGGGGAAGCAGCCGGTAATTAAAAGAAGTAAGGGAGGACCCTTACTTCTTTTCTTAAATTGATTCTAATGCATCCAGAATTTTATTAAGCCAATTCATATAAAACTTATTTAATCCACTATAATGCTCCTGGATCAGGTTCGGAATGACGTCCTGGTAATCATGCTTCCCTTCACTTTCTGTCTTCAGTTCGGAGATCCATGATTTAATATGCTCTGCTGCTGCAGGGACTTCGGTTGATTCGATGAATAATAGGGCCGGATAAAGGGAGCGCGGTTCAGGCACCCGCTTTTTAAACACTTCAATGATTTCTTCTGAAAGCTGATTTTTTCCTTCTTCTGTAATTTGGTAGACAGTCCGGTTTGGCCGGTTATTCACCTGCTCCTGCTTTTCAGCCTGGATCCACTTATGCTTTTCGAGCTTGCGGATGGCATGATATAAATTGCCGTCCGTAACGGGGAATAGGTGATCCCATTTGTGTTCTAAAATGACTTTTTTCATTTCATATGGATGATATTCTTTCACTTTTAATAGACCAAGAATTACGATTTGCATTGACATAATTGCAGCTCCTTTTAAACAATTACTCTGCGATTGAAAAAGACATATCCCGCAAGGAAAATGCCGTTGAGCTTTTACAGGAGACAATCTCACCGTATGGAAAAGTGGACATCCTTGTCAACAACGCGCATGTTACCAGACAGATATCATTTATGAAAACAACACTGGAAGACTTTGAATTATCCTTTAATACAGGATTTTACCCTACTATCCATTTAATGCAAGTCTCTTATGAACAGTTTAAGAAAAATAAAGGATTCGTGATTAACTCTGCTTCAGGTGCCGGGATTTCGGGCCAGGTGAACCAGGCTCCTATGGTTGTCGGGGGAACGCAAAAATTAACATAAATAAAGAAACTGTCCGCTTGGACAGTTTCTTTGTTTAAGGATATGCTTATCTCTTTGAAGTTAGATAACGTCTGCTCTTTGCGCCATCCGCCCCGAGGCCAGAAGCAGACAAGCGGGCTCGTTCCGCTTGTCTATTGTGCTGAGAAACCGCCGTCAATAACTAATTCTGCTCCTGTGATATAAGAAGCATCATCTGAAGCAAGGAACAATACAGCACGTGCCACGTCATCAGCTTCACCAAGTCTTTGAAGCGGAGTCGCCTGAATTAGTCTCTGCAGCACTTCACTTGATTCTGACAGGTTCTCTGTCATTGGCGTTTTAATGACCCCAGGGAAAACGGCATTAACCCTTATTCCGAATCGGCCAAACTGTGTGCTTGCCGCTCTGGAGATTGCTCTGACAGCACCTTTTGAAGCAGTGTACGTGTTTGTTCCCATTCCAACCATGGCTGTGTAGCTGGAAATATTCACAACGGCACCGCTTTGCTGTTTGACCATTTGCGGCAATACATGCTTCATTCCTGCAAAAGGCCCGAAACCATTGATGCGCATCATGAGATCCCAATCTTCAATTGTCACATCATCTATATTTTTTTCACTTGAAATGCCTGCATTATTAATAAGAACATCGATTCTTCCATGTTCGGCAACAATTTCGTCCACAGTCTCTTTCCAATCATCCTCTGACATGACATTCAGCAATTTGCCTTCTACTGCATCATTTTGACTGACAACGTCTAAAAGCTCTTTATTAATATCCGCTGCAATAACATATGCGCCTTCTTCGATTAAAAGCTCAGTCATGCGTTTTCCCATTCCTGATGCTCCGCCAGTAACCAATACAATTTTATTATCGAATTTTCCCATCAAATTGCCCCCTTGATTTATCTTTTTAATCAGCGTTTACAAATCAAGTATAATCGATAATATACTTTGTGCAAAGTAATTAGTTCTGGAAAAATACCAAGTTTTAAGGGATTTTTCATTATTCTTGATAGAAAGGAAATGGATTGGTATAATGAATGACAGTCAGTCACTTCTAGGTAAGGAGGGTAAATTCATGCAGGATCGGCCAGATGATAAATACAGTAGAATCCTGAACGCTTCTATAGAGGTTATTTCTGAAAAAGGCCTTGAAAAATCCTCGGTATCGGAGATCGTTAAGAAAGCAGGCATCGCTCAGGGAACGTTCTATTTATATTTTTCTTCAAAAAGTGATTTGGTACCTGCAATCGCTAATTCACTTCTCACCAAAATTCTCGATCGCATGAAGAGTAAGGTGCAGGAAGGAGAAAGCTTCTGGAGTACTTTGGATGTCATTATTGATGAGACCTTCAAGATTACCGATGAACATAAAGATATCATAGTACTTGTATACTCAGGACTCGCATTCAATCATTCCCTGGAAAAGTGGGAAGAGGTATATCGGCCATATTACGAATGGCTTGAGATTGAAATCAGCAAGGCAGTTCAAAAAGAAGAAATTTACGCAGACATTAATGTCAAGTGGATCTCAAGGACCATCATTAACCTTATCGAAAATGCTGCTGAAAGATATTATATTGGCGGCGAGCAGGATGAGTCCCTGACTGTTTATAAAGAAGAGCTTTTTAAATTTATGAGAAAATCATTAATCACGGGCTAAAATTATTGGACTGCTTCCAATAATTTTTCTTTAGGGAAAAATGACTGACTGTCATTCAGAGGAGGTTGAGAGTAAATGAAATGGATGTTAGTATTTGCAGCCGGCATCCTTGAAGTGATGTGGGCTTCAGGTCTAAAATATGCAGATTCATTCCTGGATTGGACGATTACCGCTGTGCTGATAGCAGCAAGTTTCATATTATTGATCCGCTCATACAAGGTAATTCCTGTTGCAGCGGCTTATACCGTATTCGTCGGGATTGGAACTGCAGGCACTTATATTTTAGGTGTGTTAATGGGGGAGCCGTTTTCGGTAACTCAAGTATTCTTTCTGGTGATATTATTGGCAGGAATTATGGGCATGAAGACTTTTACGAAACAGGAAAACACGGAAGCGAGAGGTGGATCTTAATGGCTTGGGGATTATTGGTTCTGGCGGGGATCGAAGAAGTGATCGCCACAATCGCCATGAAATACATGGATGGAACGAGAAAGACATGGCCGATCGCTGTAATGGCAGTTGGTTTTATTTTCTCTTTCTTCTGTTTATCTATGGCCATGCAAAGGATTCCGGCCGGTGTGGCCTATGCTATTTGGACAGGAGTGGGGAGCATTGGCATTACGCTGGCTGATTGGTTCTGGTTTAAAGAAAAATTCGGATATAAACAATTTTTATCCCTGGCGTTTATCTTAATTGGAGTAATTGGTTTGGGGATGACATCTTAAGTACTTATTAAGCTATAATTATATCGGATGCAGACCGGGAATGTGCTGGTCTGCTTTTTTGGTAAAAAAATATTAAAAATAGTTGCAACTTACAAATAATATAACTATAATGTAACCAAGAGGTGAAAAAATGGAAAATCTTCGCAGTTTGTTTCAAATAATGACGCGCCGTTTTGGCTTACTCAATAAAAATTGCTGCAGTGTCGGCGGATGCGATATTTCCCTCATTCAAAGCCATATTCTTTATGAGATTGAAAATCAGCATAACCCGTCCATGCAGCAGATTGCAGATACATTAGGGACGGATATTACAACTTTCAGCAGGCAGGTTCAATCTTTAGTAAAGTTGAACTTAGTTAAGAAAACGCCGGATCCTGCTGATAAGAGAATCAGTATTCTTTCGCTGACTGTTGAAGGCAAATATATTGCAGGGTCAATAGACCAGCAGATGAATGCATTTTTACAAGAGGTTTTTTCCCAAATGAATGAGTTTGAAAAAGAAACAGTCATCCGCTCAATTCATTTGTTAAATAATGCGATGGCAAAGTCCAATGCATGCTGCAGGCCTTTACAGGGGTAAACCCCCTGGGTTTAATACTTGTATTTTGCAAGTAAAATCAACCAATCCAATTTTGGAGAAAAGAGGAGTACGAATGACCAATTTGAATGATTTTATTGTTGTTAATGGATGCTGCACGCCTAAAAAAAACGAGCTGGAAAAAACATCACTAATCAAGGATGAAGGAAAAGGGCTGCCTGTGGCTATAATTGGAGCCGGACCGGTTGGGCTGGCTGCTGCAGCACACCTGGCAAGCAGAGGGCAGTCATTTATTCTGCTTGAGTCGGGGAAGCAAGTGGGAGCCAATATAAAAAGCTGGGGACATATTCGCTTATTCTCACCATGGCGGTACAATATTGATAAAGCTGCTGGCAGGTTATTAAGCGCAAATGGCTGGGTGCAGCCGCAATTGGAAGGTTTGCCTACCGGAGAGGAACTTGTTGAACAATATCTAAAGCCGCTGTCCAGGCTACCTGGAATAAAGCCTTTCCTTCACCTTAATACGAAAGTTTTGTCAATTGGCCGAAAAGACACCGATAAAATGAAAACGGCAAATCGCGAAAATCTTCCTTATGTCATCCATGCTGAGAAGAATGGAGAGTACAAAACATTCGAATCGAGAGCAGTAATTGATGCTGCAGGCACGTGGGGAAATCCTAATCCAGCTGCGTCAAGCGGAATTTGGCTGGCTGATGAGAAGGATTTGAAGGAAAAGATATTTTATGGAATCCCCCATATATTAGGGAGTGAGCTGCAGCGCTACCGGAATAGGCGCATAGCAGTTGTTGGAGGAGGCCATTCAGCGATTAATGCATTACTGGATTTAGCCGCATTAAAAGAGTCCTATCCCGAAACGGAGATTCTATGGATTATGAGAAGAAATCGGGTTGAGGATGCCTACGGAGGAGAAGAAAAAGATGCACTTGAAGCACGCGGCCGCCTCGGAAGCAGAATCCATCAATTGGTTGATAATGGGCAAGTGGAGGTCATTACTCCATTTCGTATCCAGCTGGTCAAAAAGTCAGAAACGGGAATTGAGTTAATAGGCAGTCAAAATGGCAAGCAGAGCAGCCTGGATGGAATTAATGAAATGATTGTCAATACAGGAAGCCGTCCGGATTTTTCAATCATAAGTGAGCTTCGTACTTCCATAGATTCTTCAACTGAAAGCGTAGAAGCATTAGCACCATTAATTGATCCTAATATTCATAGCTGCGGTACGGTTCGCCCCCATGGAGAAAAGGAGTTAAGACAGCCAGAGAAGAAATTTTATATCGTGGGTTCAAAAAGCTATGGCCGTGCTCCAACTTTCTTGATGGCAACAGGCTATGAGCAGGTTAGGTCAGTGGCAGCTTATCTAAGCGGTGATTTCGCCGCTGCTGAAAAAGTGGAGCTGGATTTGCCGGAAACGGGTGTTTGCAGCGTTAATCTGAAAAGTTCCTGTGATGAGACTGCACCTTCTTGCTGCAATTGATTAAAAGGGAGGGTATTTCCTCCCTCATAACGAATTTAAAGGTGATGACAATGACCATCAATCATGCTGGAGCGCTAAAAAAAGAATATTTTATTGCATATATGAATTTAATCATGAATGCTTTTGAATGTTCTGTTGAGGAAGCTAAAGATAGAACTTTTGAAAGGCTGTTTCGATTGCGGGAAAGTGAAATGGGGCAGGAAACGTATGCACAATTTCTATTGGCTTATCGGGATTTAATTAAACACTCCAATGAATAAGAAATATCCGGAGAGGATGAATCAAGGTGACTATTAAAGATCAATTATCTTCACAGCCAATTATAATAGTCGCCATCGTCACAGCTTTAAGTCTCTTAGGAGATTCCATGCTGTACATTGCCTTGCCTATTTATTGGGAAACTGCTGGGCTTGAATCAATTTGGCAAGTGGGTGTGCTCCTTTCCATAAACCGTTTCATACGATTGCCTTTTAATCCATTTGCAGGCTGGATATATAAACACATTTCATTAAAGGCTGGCCTGATCATTGCCGTCCTGTTAGGCGGATTCACAACAATAGGCTATGGTGTTTTCGAAGGGTTTGCGGCCTGGGTAATCCTCCGTGCATTATGGGGGATTGCCTGGTCATTTTTTCGAATAGGCGGATTGTCGGCTGTTGCCGTATATGCTGAAAACAATAAGCGTGGAAGTTCTATGGGCTTATATAACGGGCTCTACCGAACAGGAAGCCTGGTCGGAATGCTGGTTGGGGGCTTGCTTGTTCCGATCATAGGTTTGAGCATGGTTTCCATTGCATTTGGAGTATTGTCCCTATTGGGGCTGCCTTTAATGCTGAATTCTAAAATAAATCAGGATGAGGAGACTCCTGAAAAGAAAGATAGAATGGCTGAAGAAAGGCCTTTCATCGGCAAGACCGCATATAAAGCAGCGATTATTATTTCAGGCTTTCTCATTGCCATGCTATATCAAGGAATAGTGACATCCACACTGAGTTCCTTGATTGAACATTTTTACGGCGAGAGAATATCAATATGGAATGTGGCTGTCAGTGTTACCTTATTATCAGGAATCATCCAGGCGGTAAGGTGGACATGGGAACCTTTTCTGGGAAGGACAGCGGGGCACTGGTCTGATGGAGCGAGGGGGAGGCTGCCGATTTTTATCATTTCTTTAATCTTTGCAGGAATTGTCTTTGGAATGGTATCCATTAGACTTCCATTAGGGCTGTGGATAACGGTTACTCTTTTAGTTATGGCCGGAGCTACTATTTTATCAACCATTCTGGACACGATTGCCCTTGACACAGCAAAAACTGCAAACGTGGTTTCTTTCCTTACAATATACTCCATCTCTCAAGATTTGGGGGCAGCTTTAGGGCCTGCGCTTAGTTACATATTAATCCAATTAGAGGCTGGTTTTACATTTTTATATTGGGGCGGTACGTTCATACTGCTCATTTTAGCCGCAATTTGGTCGGTTTTTGCAAAGAGGCTAAACACATCTATAAAAAAAGAGATCTATGAATCTTATTAGCGGGGGACCTGCAATGACCAATGAGACTGTTGTTCGTGAAGCCAGAAAGGCAGATTTAGCAGCTATTCTGGAGATTTATAATCAGGGAATAGAAGACCGTATCGCAACATTGGAAACAGAGAAAAAAAATCTTTCCTATATGGCAAAATGGTTTGAACAGCACCAAGGCCGATATTGTGTGCTTGCCGCTGAAGAAGAGGGCCAAGTGATTGGATGGGCTTCGCTGAATCCGTATAGCAGCCGCAGTGCTTATGATGGAGTGGCAGATCTTTCAATTTATATTTCCAGGGCATTCAGGGGCAAAGGAGCAGGCGGGAAGCTGCTTTCTTCCCTTGAATTGAAAGCACGAGAAAATAAGTTCCATAAGCTGGTTTTGTTTACCTTTCCATTTAATGGCCTTGGACAGGGCCTTTATAAGAAAATGGGGTATCGTGAAGTTGGCACATTCCAAAATCAGGGTGTTTTGGATGGAGAATTTGTCGACGTGATGGCTATGGAAAAACTGCTTTAAATAAGGGTGCGGCTATTCGTTTAGCCGTTTTTTTGCTGGTTTTTCTAAAAGTTCGGTGGGATGCCAAGTTCGGTCAGGAAGCCGAAGAAAAGTCCATATCCTGTCCGAATGAGAGCCGGATTCGGACAGGAAGCCGAGGAAAAGCCCTTACCCTGTCTGAATGAGTGCTGGATTCGGACAGGAAGCCGAAGAAAAGTCCATATCCAGTCCGAAAGAGTGCCGGATTCGGACAGGAAGCTGAAGAAAAGTCCATATCCAGTCCGAATGAGTGCTGGATTCGGACAGGAAGCTGAGGAAAAGTCCATATCCAGTCCGAATGAGAGCTGGATTCGGACAGGAAGTTGAGGAAAAGCCCTTACCCTGTCCGAATGAGAGCTGGATTCGGACAGGAAGCCGAAGAAAAGCCCTTACCCTGTCCGAATGAGAGCTGAATTCGGACAGGAAGCCGAGGAAAGAACCTTATCCAGTCCGAATGAGTGCCGGATTCGGACTGGAAGTCGAAGAAAAGCCCTTACCCTGTCCGAATGAGAGCTGGATTCGGACAGGAAGTCGAAGAAAAGCCCTTACCCTGTCTGAATGAGAGCGGGATTCAGACATGAAGCCGAGGAAAAGTCCATATTCTGTCCGAATGAGCACCGAATTCGGACAGAATTCCCATGATTAGTTCCTTTTTCTATCCGAAGGAAAGGAGGAACATAAGTCTTCACTGAATTCTTCTCTACAAGCCTGAATTGGCATAAGAACAGGACCATCAAAAGAAATGCCCGATTGCATCTGTCCATCCGTTCATTTGTCAAAACCGGCAAACCAAACGAATACAGCTGAAATAAAAAAAGCAAACTATATGTAAAGTTTTTGTAAATAAGAAAAAAAGCATTTGCTTATATAAGCAAATCGTTATATATTAATATGTGCACAGCGGAGGTGATGAGATTATGATAGTGTCCACAGTTGAAATCGGCAAAGCAGCATCCATTTTAAAATTATTAGGCGATAAAACGAGGCTCACAATGGTCAAGCTTTTAATTAACCATGATTGTTGTGTGTGTGAGTTTGTGGAGATTTTTAAAATGAGCCAGCCGGCTATTAGCCAGCATCTCAGGAAACTAAAAGATGCAGGTGTGGTAAGGGAAAACCGGAGAGGTCAGTGGATTATTTATTCATTGAATCAGGATAGTGAATACTACCCATTGGTTCAAACTGTGCTTGATCACCTTCCAAGCCAAGATTATTTATTAGCAGAATTGGAAGAGCAGGGATTGCGAATTCCCTGTGAGTAAGAGGGGGAAACACATTGACTCAAATTATTCTAGCATCGGTGATTTTTTTAGTTACCCTCATATTGGTTATTTGGCAGCCAAGAGGGCTATCCATCGGCTGGTCAGCATGCGGCGGAGCCATCCTCGCTTTAATTGCTGGTGTGGTAGACTTCAATGATGTCATAGATGTTACATCCATTGTCTGGAATGCCACATTAACCTTTATTGCCATCATCATAATCTCTCTTATTTTAGATGAAATTGGGTTTTTCGAGTGGGCTGCTTTACATATGGCGAGAGCGGCAAAGGGCAGCGGAGTGAAGATGTTCATTTACGTTTCAATTTTAGGATCAGTTGTAGCAGCATTCTTTGCGAATGATGGAGCGGCACTTATTCTTACGCCAATCGTCCTTGCCATGGTGAGGAACCTTAATTTTAATGAAAAAATGGTTTTTCCGTTTATCATTGCGAGCGGATTTATTGCGGATACAACGTCCCTGCCATTGGTCGTCAGCAACCTTGTTAATATCGTCTCAGCTGACTTTTTTGGCATCGGCTTTGTGGAATATGCGTCCCGCATGATTGTTCCGAACTTCTTTTCACTGGGTGCCAGCATTTTGGTTTTATTCTTATACTTTAGAAAAAGCATACCGAAGAATTATGATTTATCCCATTTGAAGGAACCAGCGGAAGCAGTTAAAGACAGCAAAATGTTCCGATTGTCATGGATCGTTTTAGGCATCTTATTAATAGGTTATTTTGCAAGTGAATGGATTGGTGTTCCAGTTTCATTCATCGCAGGCATTATAACGATATTCTTCCTGATAATGGCGCGAAGAAGCCAGGCAGTGAATACACGCACTGTTATCAAGGGTGCACCATGGGCAATTGTATTCTTTTCAATAGGCATGTATGTAGTGGTCTATGGACTAAGAAACGCGGGTCTTACAAATGTATTGGCTGATTTAATTCAAATGACAGCTGACCAGGGACTATTTGCGGCAACGATCGGAATGGGATTTATTGCGGCCATCCTTTCCTCTGTCATGAACAATATGCCGACCGTTATGATTGACGCCCTGGCCATTGCTGATACGAATACAACCGGAATCATGCGTGAAGCACTTATATATGCGAACGTGATTGGATCTGATTTAGGGCCGAAAATCACGCCGATTGGGTCACTGGCAACCTTGCTCTGGCTTCATGTATTATCCTTAAAGGGAGTAAAAATCTCATGGGGAACGTACTTTAAAACAGGAATTGTATTAACCATTCCAACACTGTTCATAACTTTAGCTGGATTGTACATTTGGCTATTGATCATATAAAAAGGAGAATCTTAACATGACTAAAAAAACAATCTACTTCCTATGCACGGGCAACTCTTGCCGCAGCCAGATGGCTGAAGGATGGGCAAAGCAGCATTTAGGTGATGAATGGAATGTTTATAGTGCAGGCATTGAAGCACATGGTTTGAATCCTAACGCAGTAAAAGCAATGAAAGAAGCAGGCATTGATATCTCCAATCAGACCTCTGATATTATTGATCCTGAAATTCTAAATCATGCCGATTTGGTTGTAACGCTTTGCGGAGACGCAGCTGATAAATGCCCAATGACTCCTCCTCATGTAAAGCGCGAGCACTGGGGATTTGATGATCCAGCGAAAGCAGAGGGAACTGAAGAAGAAAAGTGGGCTTTCTTCCAGCGTGTCCGTGATGAAATTGGCGGCCGCATTAAGACATTTGCCGAAACAGGAAAGTAAATAATATACTAAAAACATCCAAAGGGAGGGAACAGATTTGATAATCACTGATAATGCCCGTGATGAATTAAAAAAAATGCTGGAAGAACAAAATGCCAGCAGCGTCCGCATCTTTTTTGACGGCTATGGCTGAGGACAGCCAAGAATAGGACTGGCTCTGGATGAGCCGGCAGCAGATGATATCATAGTCACAATCAATGAAATCAAAGTAGCAATCGACCCTATTATTGAACCTAACACCGAAGACCTTGTTTTAGAGAGAAGCGGAAACGGAAGCGGGATTTCGATGATCGGAAATACGGGAAGATGCTGTTAGGAGTGGGCCTTTAGGGCCCTTTTTTATTTGATCTAACCCATGCTCCTAAATAGATTATTCACATACATTATGGTAACTGGCATTTAGGAGTGAATGTTTTTGTATTATTCATATAATCCGTACGTGCATCACTATAGTTACAGCCATGTTAACCATCAGGATTCCCGAAACAATCTGTTCAACAGAGTAAGAGCAAGCTTTTCCAAAGAGGAAGCAGCAGCCATTGCATTACTGTTAGGAATCGATTTTACAAAAAGCAGGTTTGATTTGAACGAATTCTGGATGGGCGTAAATGTAGAACTTGAACATGGGAAACAGTCAAGCCAAACAAACGTTACAGGAGATGACCCGCTTCTTACGGGTAAAATTGCATTGGCGCATCTTAACGAGTTTCCTGACTATTATAAGAGGTTAAAAGTTCTGGAATCAGAAGCTAAGGCCTATTGGAACAAATAAGATTGATAGTGTGCAAAACAAAAAAGCAATGCAGCCTCCAAAAGAGGATTGCACTGCTTTTTAACTTAACGTTCCGAAGTTTTTTCTGTCAAAAAGGTAATAGCCACAAAAAGTGCAAAGGCCAGCAGAAGCAGGGTTCCGCCAACGATGAAGAAGACCAGAACAAAGGTATCCCCTAAATTAAATGGATTTAATGTGTACATCCACATTCCAATTGTCAATCCGAGTGCTCCTGCCATTCCAAGTATGCTGTGAATGGAAACAAGCTTTTTATATTTTACGCGGTAAACTTTATAAAAGATTCCCCATGCAAATACGGAAAGCCATCCTACCAGCAGGATGTGGGCATGAATGGGCCTTAAAGAATAATCCATCTGCCCGGACATATGCGATCCAAGATAGGTTCCGATAATGCCAAAGATGGCTGCAAATCTTATTAATCTGATACTCCATTTTTGTTCCATAGTTTTTTATTCCTCCCGATGTTTCTCCCTAAAAAATGTGATGGTAAAAGTGGTTCCTTTGCCAGCCTGGCTGTCTGCCTTGATTTCCCCATTATGCAGCTCTATAATCTGTTTCACAATCGAAAGTCCAAGTCCTGTGCCATCTTTTTTTCTTGCTGAGTCGACCCGGTAAAAACGGTCGAAAATCTGGCTGATCGTATCCTCGGATATTCCGATCCCTGTGTCTTGAAAAACGACTTCAATGGCTGATTCAGTTTGAGACAGGCTGATCAAAATGCTTCCGCCATGAGAGTTATATTTTATCGCATTCGTCAGCAGGTTGTCCCAGATATTCACCAAAAGCTCTGGGTCCCCCTTAAAAATGACAGGCGCAAGCTTGTAGGAAACCTCAATTTCTTTTTCTTCCAGCCGCCATTGATGCCTGCGGATGGTTTCCTTGATCTGATCATCCAATTTCACTTCCGAGAGCTTCATTGGGTACGATTTCTGGTCAAGGGAAGTCAAAAGCAAAAGCTGTTTAGTCAGGTTGGAGAGCCGCTTCGATTCCTGATCGATAATCTGGACATATTCGAAATGTTCTTCTGCAGACAGTTTGTGTGTCTGCAGAAGTTCAGCATACCCTTGAATATTCATAAGAGGGGACTGAAAGTCATGAGACACATTGTTGATGAATGACTTGCGTGCCTCGTCATTGTGCTGCAGCTGTTCCTGCATGCGGCTGAAGCTTTCCGCCAGCTGTCCGATTTCATCCCTGCGGGCAATATTCAATGGGAAGTTGAAATTCTCCCGTGTGATTTCCCTGGTTGCTTCGGTTAGCTTTGTGATTGGCTTAATGAGGTGCTTGGCGAACCAGATCACTCCGGTGATGCTGACAACGGCAATGGCGACAAAGAACCATGCGAAAATCATATGAATGTCCGAGAAAAGAAGCTTGTTATTCGGGCGAAGAAATAGCCCGTAATTCTGGTCGTTCATGGTAAAAGGGACGCCGACGGTATTTTCCAGATCGTTTGAAAAATGGCCCATCATCAAAAATTGGCCGGCAAAGCTATCCATACCATGATAAACTTCTTGATCGGTCAGCACTTTTGCAGCTTCCTCAGGCAGTTCGGTCTTATTGAACGGCTGTCCGAAGAATTCCCCTTCACCCGATTCCGTCACGATATAGAGCTGGTAGCCAAGCTTGCTCATGGAATTTAAGTAAGTTTCATAAGCAGGGCCAGAGGAATGCATATTCTCCAGGCCATTAGCGAATTCCTCTGCAATTACAACGTTTTGCCTGTCGATTTTCCCCTTTGTCGAAGTCATATAGACCCAATTGGTTAAACTGAACGAAAGCACGATGCTTATGGCTAAGATCACAAGTGTGGCTGCAATGAATTTCCGGTAGAGGGTTTTCATTTTATTTCCTCAAGCTTATACCCGATTCCGCGAACAGTCTGGATTTCAACGGTTGCACCGTATTTTTTCAAACGGTCGCGAATTCGGTTGATATGGGTATTTAAAGTCTGTTCGCTGCCCTCATAATCCGCTCCCCAAGCCTGATCGATCAATGCAGCCCGCTGGGTGATTTTATTTTTGCGTGCCGAAAGCAAGCTGAGCAGCTCAAATTCCTTTAATGGTAAAAGGATGGTCTCCTGATTGATTTCCACTTCAAAGCTTTTTCTGTCAATGAACAGGTTTCCGGCTTTGACGACTGTTTCCATCGCCCGCTCGGCTCTTCTTAACACCACGGCTACCCGGAAAAGGAGCTCCTTCACTTCAAATGGCTTTACAATATAATCTTCAGATCCGGATAAGAAACCCTGTTCTTTATCACCCAGCTGACCCTTCGCCGTTAAGAGTATAACAGGGATTCCGAAGTCATCTGTCAGAAGCCTGGTGAGTTCGAATCCGTTCATCCCAGGCATCATGACATCGACGACCGCTAAATCTGCGGTTTGTTCTTCTAAGAGTGCTAATGCTTCTTGTGCATTGCTTGCGCGCAGCACTTGATAGCCTTCACGATTAAGATGGATCGTGACGAGTTTCTGTATATTCACATCATCGTCTACGACAAGTATTTTCATATCAGGGCCTCCTCACAGGGGAATAGGGAGGGACCCTCTCTCTATTCCGAAATATTTTGCCGGGAAGTCTCCTTGTCTTTTTCAAAAAACAGAATTAATGCCGGAAGCAGCATTCCCCTAACAAGGAAGGTGTCAATTAATATTCCCATGGCAACGATGAATCCAAAAACGAATAGGTCCGCTATCGGCATGGTCATCAGTGCGGCAAATGTTGCTGCCAGAATGAGGCCAGCCGAAGAAATGACGCCTCCGGTATTCCGGATGGCAATTTCAAGTGCGTCTTTGACTCTATGGGTCTTCCTTTCCTCGATAAAGCGTGAAACAAGGATGATGTTATAATCTATCCCCAATGCTACAAGGAAAATGAAAGAATAGACAGGTACACGCGAACTGATGGATTCAAAGCCGAATAATTCATCAACAAGGAATATCCCCAGTCCTAAAGCCGAGACAAATGAAAGCAGAATGGTTGCCATCATGTAGATCGGCATCTTGATGGATTTCGTGAGCGCAAATAACAGCGCAAGAATAAGGACCGTCTCAAGCAGAACAATTTTTATTATATCACCGTTATTGACATCCTGTTCATCCACTATTTTCGCAGTGACGCCGCTGTAGTAAGATTCAGCTTCCACACCAGCTTCTTTCAGCAGCTCCGGTGTGTCATCACGCAAATTTTCCATAAAGCTTATGGCTTCAGTTGAATAGGGATTAATGGATAATGCAACACTCATTTTGACAGCTTTGCCGTCTTCTGAGAGTGCTGACAGGCGGACAGAAGCTATTTCATCAAACCCCTGCAGCTTTTCAGTTATCGCAGCAGAATCAGTTTCATCCAATTTTTGATCACTGACAACCAGAAGTGTAGAAGGTGCAAGTTCACCTTTATCAAATCTGGATTCGACTATTTCATAGCCGACACGGGATGGCAGGTCATCCGGAAATTTTTTAACCATATCAAATTCATAATCAAGGTTAAAGATATTAAGCGCTGTGATAAGCATAAAAATGCCGACCATTCCGCCTGAGAGGCCAGGCTTGTTCACCACGAATCTGGCAAGCGGCCCCCAGACTTTATGTTTAACTTCTGCTTCCGTTCCGTATTGAGGAACTTTCGGCCAAAAAGCCTTGCGCCCGAACAGGGTGAATAAAGCTGGAACCAGCGTAACGGATGCGAGCATGATAAAAAACATGGCTGTTCCAAAAATAGGAGCAAAGTTCTGGTAATCCCGGAAATCCGCGAAGAACAGAACCAGCATGGCAGCAAGAACGGTTCCGCCCGCAAAGAAAACAGGCTCGCCTGTTGCGCGCATCGCATGCTTCATCGCTTCATATTTGTTTTCGTAATGGTTGAGCTCCTCGCGGTAACGGGAGAAAACAAATAATGAATAATCAATAACAGCAGCAAACAGCAAAATACTCATGATCGAGGTTGTCTGGCTGTTAACCTCCAACCCGCCAGCACCCATGAAAGTTATACTCTGGTTTACAACCTGGTAGACAATCGCCGTTGCCAAAAGCGGGATGACAGCAAGCAATGGTGAACGGTAAATCGCAATAAGCAATACAAGAATGATGAGAACGGTGGCAATCAGGAGAACAAAGTCCGCCTGTTCAAAAAGCTTGACCGTATCTCCGGCAATCCCGGCTGGACCAGTGATATAAAATGCAGTACTTTCAAGATCCTCTGCAATTTTACTTCCGACCTCTGAAGCATGGTCGTTGATCTCGGCATACTGGTCATTGCCAAGTCCGTTCTCAAGCTCCATCGGCACAATCATCGTGGACTTGTCTTCAGAAATGAAAGAACCCAAAGCTTGAGGCGGAAGCTTGCTGATATCAATAATCGTCTTGATTCCATCGATGTCCTCAAGCATGATTCCTTCTAATATCTGGTTTGCTTCTTCGATATCGACCTCGCCATTTTCATTATGGAAAACCAGGATGCCCGGAGTTCCTTGTTTGTTTGGAAAATATTCCTCTGTTTTATTTTCGGCAATAATGGATTTCGCCTCATCAGGAAGTGACTGGAAATTATTTGTTTTATAATCGCCAAGCTTCGGACCTGCACTTAAGCCAATCATTAGCACAAGCCAGGCCATAATGGTAATCCACATTCCCCGTTTTGTCGAAACCCAATCTGTAATTGAATGCAGCAGTTTTTTCACATGAATGCCTCCTTAACTTATTTCAATGCCTATCTTACAAAATGAAAATAAACTTAAGATCAACTTTTGTTTACATTTAATAAAAAGGTCTTTTATGCATGAAACTAACGATTTAAATGGAAAATACAATCATAAAGATGGCTAATTATAAGGAGATAAATAGGATGAAAACAGAATCAGCGCAATTGGTTCTGGATATGCAAAAAGGCTTTGACGCCCCTAATTGGGGGAAGCGAAACAATTTCCAGGCAGAAAACAATGTGTTCCGCCTTCTGACGAATGGAGGAAACGGAATTGGCCTATTTTCTATTCAAAGCATTTGTCTCTCCACCCAGAGTCACTCTTTATCACAAAAGTGAGCATGGAATTTCAATTAAAAATCTATTGGCTCCTAAAGAAGGGGAAAAGGTTTTTGCAAAGAATGTGACCAGTGCATTCATAGGCACCGAGCTTGAGATCCACCATCGACAGAGCGGGATCAAGTCTGTTGTCATCACCGGCCTGTCATCACAGCATTGTGTGTCTACTACAGCCAGAATGCGCGGAAATCTTGGATTTGTTACCCATTTCGTTTCGGATGCGATTGCCGCTTTTGAAATCAAAGATCATAGGGGACAGTCCATCCACCGGAGACGGTACAAGAATTGGAGCTGGCTGCTTGGCTAATGAGTTTGCAGTGATTGTGACGTCTGATGAAGTGATATGCCAGTTAACTTAAAGATATTCAAAAGCATATAAAAGATCAGTATAGAGACACTAACTATGTATGTTTTTAAAAAATATGGAGGTGTCTGTTACATGTTCTTTCACGTAAAGGAATTACAATATAGAGCAAAGCCAAGCAAGCCTGATCCTGTCTATGCCAAAAAGCTTCAAGAGGTATTGGGCGGACAATTTGGTGAAATATCCGTTATGATGCAGTATCTTTTTCAGGGATGGAACTGCAGGGAGGAGCAGAAGTACCGTGATATGCTGATGGATATCGGTACAGAAGAAATAGCTCACGTAGAAATGCTCGCAACCATGATTGCCCAGCTTCTGGATAAAGCGCCAGTGGAGGAGCAGGAGGAAGCTGCAAAGGATCCGATTGTTGCAAGTGTGATGGGCGGCATGAACGTACAGCACGCTATCGTAAACGGTCTTGGCGCAAGTCCTAACGATGCAGTGGGATTCCCATGGACTGCCCGTTATATCATTTCAAGCGGAAATCTTTTGGCAGATTTCAGAGCGAATTTGAATGCAGAATCACAAGGACGCCTGCAGGTCGTCAGGTTATATGAAATGACGGATGACCCTGGTGTCAGGGATATGCTTTCATTCCTGATTGCCCGTGATTCTTATCACCAGAATCAGTGGGCAGCAGCTATCGCTGAGCTGGAGGAGAAAGAAGGATTAGTGGTCCCAAGCACATTTAACAGAGAATATGAAAAATCGGATGTGGCTTATACTTTCATGAGCTGTTCTGAAGGTACAGAAAGCCAGATGGGGCGGTGGGCAAACGGTCCTTCCATGGATGGATTAGGGGAATTCAAATACGAAGCTAAGCCAGTAGCAACTGGACAAGCACCTGTACTTGAACCTGCACCAGGCTATATTCATGGTACGCCTCCTGTAAAATAATGCGAGTTGCTCCCGGGAGACTGGGGGCTTCTTTCTTATAAACATGTCTAACTTGAAAGGTGAGTGGCTTTACTATGCCAGTTAATGAGACGATCCTTCGTGTAACTATCTCGTTTTTAGTACTTTTCTTATTAGCCAGACTGATGGGACGGAAGGAAATTGGGCAAATGACCTTTTTCAACTGGGCTTCAGCTATTGGAATCGGGTCTATCGCAGGAAACCTAGCAGTGAATGAGAGTACCCGCATTAAAGATGGAGTAATTGCACTGTTCGTTTGGACGCTTTTCACCATCGCAATGGACATGATCGACCTTAAATCGAAACAGGGAAGGACAGTCACAACAGGTGAGCCATTAATAGTTATAAAAGCTGGCAAGATAATGGAAGGGGCACTTAAAATATCGAGGGTGGACCTTGATGAGCTACAGGCGTTATTGAGGCAAAAGGACATTTTTTCGCTTACCGATGTCGATTACGCAATCCTGGAGACAAACGGAGACCTGTCCGTTTTGAAAAAAGAAAGTAAACAGCCTGTTACGAAAAATGATCTAAATATTATGAGTCCAAAAAAGGATCTATTTCCTTTACCAACAGAAGTCATTTCTGATGGAAAGATCAATCCAGGGAATCTATCTAAATTACATTTAGACAAAAACTGGCTTGACAGAGAACTGCAAAAAGCAAATATCCAATCAGTTGAGAATGTGTTTTTTGCCCAGGTACAGCGGGATGGCACTCTTTATATTGATCGAAAAAACAAATAGAGAACAAAGCGGCTTTGTCCTCCTATTTGTTCTTTGTGATTTCAAGCAGACGATGAAAAGGGCATTTTGAGATCGTGGTGTCATCGTCGCGAAGAAAATATTGTTTCCATTCGAAATTGTCATCGGTGCCATAACTGTTCAGATCAGGGTGGATGGCGATACTATCATATTTTTGCAGCCGTTTGCGGATTTGATTTTTAAGCCGGGATGCTAATGTTTTCTTTTTCATAAACTCCTGCAGAACCCACCTCGGTGTGATGGCGAGCATCATCGTATCAAAATGCCGGCTCTGCCGATTTTTATGCGCAGGGGTGGCACAATAGACAAAGTACTTTTCTCCGTGAAAGCAAAATTCCCAAAGTGGATCATGCGGGTCTTTTGGGATTTCGTTTGGCCACTCAGCATTATCCATCTCAGATAACCCTGTAAGCTGCTCCCAAAAAAGCTGCTCATGTTCCTCCAAACTCAAATAATCCCTTTTTTTGTAAAAAATGATCAGCGAAGTGTAGCTTCCGAATTCTCTTGAATGTACAGAGAATTCCTTCAGCAGGGCTGCGGTTTGCTGAATGGAGGCCGGATCCCTTGGGTCGTCCGCAAATCCGTATCGCAGCTGATTTTTTGCAAACCCGATAGTTGCAGGTATGCAGGGGAAAGGCCTCTCTTTATCCGTCATCTTTGTCAGAAATCTATCAAAAGCAATCTGCTGCCAATCTTCTAAACTGTGCATGCCGGAGGAGTTCGCAGTAAATAGACTATTGATGTTAGTCACCCCCTTTTGACTTCTACACTATATTCAAAATGGGATAAGACAGGTGAGTGTCCATGGGGAAAATGGGCGGACAGAGATGGTGACGGTAGGAGGCGTTGTGAGTTTGGCGGGGGATAGCGACGAGAAATAGGAGTGGGCTGGAGTTTGGCAGGCGTGGCGGGTGCATGGCGATGAAAAGGGATGGAGTAACGGGAAAATAGTAGTCATGCCGGATCATGACGACGGAAAAAGGTAGGGAAAAACTAGTATCCAATTAAGAAATGGCAGTTAATCTGAGAGAATAACGCCGATAAGGCCGCGGGCTAAAAATTCTCAAATTAATTTTAAATTCAAGGTTTATTCCAAAACGCGCACGGGTAAAGAGATGTGTTTAGGATGGAGCGGAAATATACATAAAGGATAAAAATTTAAGTACTTTAGGGGGAGAACATGAGTAATCAAATACGTCTTTTAGGGGAACAGATTTTAAGAGAGAAAGATATTATGGCGGAAAATCTGCATAGGGATCGAATGAACGGTGTGGAGATGACGGAATTGGAGAGAATGCAGGCTGACCAAATGGAAGCTCTGATCATTCGAATTCGTGCTGAGTTTATTGAATTGTTCGGTGAAGCATTGCTGAATCATGAGAATAAAGATAAAACGATGGAAAAGATAGAAAAATGGTGCAAGGAAACAGGGGAATATTTCTTTAAGCTTGGAATCCCTTTGGATGAAGCTTTAAAGGATGCGGGTTATTACAGGAGACATATCTGGAAAACATTAGAGAAGGCCATGTTGGAGCATGAGATGCCGGCAGCAGAGGTTTTTAAAGTTATCTATTTGATAGATCCCCTGCTGGATCATTCTATCCATTGCTTCAGCATGTCTTATGTCAAATACCATCAGGTAACACTCGAAAATGCAAAGCAGGCCTTCCTTGAGTTATCTGTCCCGGTTGTTCCGCTTTCAAAAGGAGTTGGCATCCTCCCGCTAATTGGCAACATTGATACAGAGAGAGCGCAGCTTCTGATGGAAGAAACGTTAAAACAATCTGCGAATCTTAAGCTGTCGCATTTAATTTTAGATATTTCAGGCGTGATGATTGTTGATACAATGGTGGCAGATCAGCTGTTTAAAGTAATTGAAGCACTCTCGCTGATTGGGGTAAAAACGATCATTACAGGAATCCGTCCGGAAGTGGCTCAGACGATAGTCACCCTGGGCATTAAGCTGAATGGTATTCAGGTAAAAGCCAATGTGTATCAGGCTTTTGAAGAACTGCATGGGTGAGCATGAAATAAAGCAGAGGAATTCATATTGAATTTACTCTGCTTTTTTGATTTTATAGATTGGGTTTTCGAGCCCAAAAATTTATATAGAGATTAGAAAGAGAAATTTCAACAGTCTCTTCACTTTCCAAATCAATCTCTGAAGAGTATAAATAGAAACTGAATTTCATCCCCATCCTTGTATTTTAAAGGGGCCGAGCCAGCGGGAAATAGATCAATTGTTTTACCCTGACAGGATGCTGTTGCTTTTGCCTGCAGTGTATCTGTATATCCATTATTATGTCTGTCGTGTTCAATTCCGGAAACCAGAGTCGCACTGCTGAAATTATAGTTACCACTGGAGCGGAAAATCACCTGATAATTTGACTTTGTGTCGATAAATACCTCTGAAACGTAAATCTTATTGTTTCCTTCCACATAGATAATCCTACCCTCATTTTTATCCAAATTGTTTAAGTTTATTTTGACAGTGTAATTCCCTTCAACAGGATATGCTTGAGCAAAAATATTCTCATCATCTGATATATCCTTTATTCCATGTATCCAGATTCCGAAGAATCCGGCTAACCAGAGGAAAAATGTTAAACCAAGTATGGCAATGAAATGATAAAAAGAGGAGACTTAAAATTCATTTCTTTCCCCCTAACCCTTTTAACTATAATGTTAACATAATTTTCCTTTTATGCTGGCATAAAATCTGGTTTTCCGCATATTAACCGTGTTAATTTTCCTCGCCGTGAATACAATGAATCAAACAGCACTTCAATGCATATTGAGGGGTGATGACATCATGTTTTCGGTAACGGGTATGCAGGGATTTGAAATGTTTTCGCTTATGCACCTTGTTACACTGATTCTTTTCTTTTTTACCGCCTGGTGGCTGGTGTATTACAGGCAGGCGTTAAGGGCCTATCAGAAAATTATTAAATGGTCGCTGTTTGGTGCACTGCTGGCTTGTGAAGTAACGCATCATATATGGCTGGTTCTGACACATCAGTGGGATGTGGCAGATCTGCCTCTCCAGTTATGCTCTTTGAGCACTTTCATTGCTCTTTACCTGTTTTTGAAGCCTAATAAAAAGGCTTTCTGGCTGCTGTATTTTATTGGTGCAATTCCTCCAATTTTAAGCATGGTGACACCTGATATGCTTTACCAATTTCCTCATTACCGCTACATCAAATACTTTCTTCATCATTCTGCAATTCCGCTCGCCGTATTATATTTTATTTTGTTTGAAGGATACAGAGTGCCTAAAAAAGCAGTGCTGACTGGCTTTTTAACGCTCAACGTAATTGCGGTGCCAGTCTTCTTTTTAAATAGGCTGCTTGGAACAAATTTCTTCTATTTGGCCAGCCCGACAGAAACTAAAACCCTGCTGTCGTTTTTCGGGAACGGTGTCTGGTACTATGTAACGCTTGAAGCTGCTGCACTGCTTGTCTTTTTTATTACTTATTTACCCATGCATTACATGCAGGCAGCTGAACAAAACAGGGTCCGCGGAAAATGAAAGCCTTAATCCTGCCGGGATTAGGGCTTTTTCTTTAAAACATATATAATTGTAAGTACATATTTATCAAAGCAGGAGGATTTATGCTGGCTGTAGATGAGCTTTACGGAGAATACAAGCTTGAAAGAGTAATAGAAGAAATAATCAACAGCAGGCCGGTGCAAAGGCTGAAAGATGTACACCAGGGCGGCGCGGGCTATCTTGTCAATGAGAAATGGAATGTAACGAGGTACGAACATTCATTGGGCGTGATGCTGTTATTAAGGAAAATGGGCGGTTCTGTGGAAGAGCAAATTGCCGGTTTGCTTCATGATGTTTCTCACACTGCCTTTTCTCATGTGATAGATGGGGCTTTGGAAAATGAAGAAGAAGATTATCATGAACATATTTTTGAGCGTGTTGTCCTTGAATCTGAGATCCCTGCCATTTTAAAAAGGCATCATCTTGACTTTGAAGGTATCCTTTTTGGTGATTCACAATGGACTTTATTAGAGCAGCCCGCACCTGAACTTTGTGCAGACCGGGTGGACTACACGTTAAGGGATATGTACCGTTATGGTTATATTTCATTAGAAGAAGCGCATCATTTTCTGCAGCATCTGACAGTTGTTGATGGCAGGATGTACCTATCTGAAATTGGGGCTGCTGAGTGGTTTGTAAAAACTTATTATAAAGAAGTCATTGATTTCTTCATGGAACCCTTAAATATTTATGCCAATGACTTTTTTGCAAAGGTCCTAAAAAGATCTCTCGAAAAAAAACTTCTTCATCTGGATGATCTGCTTGGCAATGATGAAGAGGTATTAGTGAAAATGAGGGAATCAGGGGATCTGGAAGTGAAGCGTCTGCTTGAAAAAATTGATCAAAAGGTCAGGGCAGAAGAAAACAGGTCAGACTATGATATTCACTTCAAAGGGAAAATGAGATTGATTGACCCTTCCGTAATGATTAACAGCAAGCTGGTCAGAGCATCACAGCTGTCAGAAGAGGTTAAAAACAGAGGACAAAAAGCATATGAAAAAGCTAGAGAAGGTGTGTATATAAAAATCCTATGAGAAATGAAGCCTTATCCCTGGTGGCGGACAGGCATAAGGCTTTTCCTTTTTATCGTTTATTCTGTTCCTTTTCTTTTTCATACTGCCGCTGCGGGGTCATTTTGGAAATGGCATCTTCAACAACTTCCTGTGCTTTCCTCGCCTCACGATCCTGTTTTTGTGCTTCTTCCTGAATGCGGTTTACATCCTGTGGAGTTTTTTCGCTCATATCATTTGCCTCCCTTTTTCCAGTATGTTACTAATGTTTCCGTTTAAGAAGGAAATAAACAATCCGGAAGGAGATGAAACCAAAAGGCAGCTAAAACGTAAAATGATAGAGAGGGCTGAGAAGATGACAGATTTCATATTGATGTTTATCTTATTTATTCCTGTATACGGGGTGCTGATCTGGAGTTATGTTGATCCGGAAGAAAGCCTGCTGTGGGGAAAGCGGTGGATGTATAAGGAAGAGCCCGAGATATCGGAAGGTGCCATTCGTTATACAAAATTGATGTCTTTGGTCAGTATAATCCTTCTAACTGTAATCTTTGCAGTTGCTTTCATAGGCCTCTTTTAAGAGAACTCTCAGTCAATCTGCATAAACAGTGGCCTGAGAGTTCTGTTTTAATTTTATGTATAGACTTTCACCCATTTTAGCCCATTGAATTTAATTTCCTCCTCCGGCCAATCGTACGGTAAATCCGCATCAGTAATGACAAAATCAATAGACGAAAAAGGGCTGACATGGAAAAATGCCCTCTGATTGAGTTTTGAGGAATCGGCTGCCACATAAACCTGTTTAGATCTTTTTATCATGATGGAAGAGGCGGCAGCTTCATCAATAGTATAATCGCATATTCCATCGCGGTTCATTCCTCCACATGATATAAAGGCCTTGTCAAAGTAAAAGTGTTCCAGCATCTGATTAGTTAGTGAACCTGAGGTTGAGCGCTGCAGAGGATTCACGGTCCCGCCAATCAGAATGACCCTGCCATTGAACAGTTTATTTTCCATACGCGCATTTAATATTTCTGCAGCAGCCAGGGAATTGGTTACGATCGTTACATTTTCAACATTTTCAATCGAACCGGCAATATGAAGAGTTGTGGAGCCGACATCCAAAACGATAGTTTCCCCATCGGAAATAAAGCTTGCGGCAGCTTCACCAATTTTCTTTTTGATGGGAAGGCTTATGCCCATCCTTTTATTAAACTGCTGCTCCTTTTCTAAGCCAAAATAGCATATCGCTCCTCCATGAATTCTCCGCAATTTGTTTCTCTTCTCTAGCCGTCTCAAGTCACTCCGGATCGTTTCTGGCGTTACACTTAATTTTCTGGAGAGCTCCGCTACACTCACTTTATTTTTTATTTCTAATTCCCTGATAATTCTACTGTGCCTTTCCGCAGCGAACCCTTTTTTCATTGTTGGCAACCCCCGTCTTTCATGTTATGGATCATTATAGGGATGAAGTTTTAAAAATTGAGGTCAAAAATATTAATTTATTTAAAAGTTTTAAAACAGAAATGAAAACAAAAGAATACAAAGAGAGGAAAGTCCCGAATTTCATTCTTCCTTCCTATTAATCACCGATGAATAATAGAAAATCATTTTTTGTTTATCTTTTTGCCTTTGTTTTCTTTACTAAACAATCTATTGATATTAATACTGCTTTAATAGATTTACTCTAGGATTTTAACCGTAGGGGAAATTTTTTATCAATTCATGGAGGTAAGGCTGATGAAGAAAGAAAATGAAAGAAAAGGAATGGACAGAAGGACATTTATTAAAGCGGGAGGAGCAGGGACACTAGCTTTAACCATGGCAGCGGCAGGTTTACCTGGAGACATATTCGAAAACAGGGTTCAAGCGGAAGAGATCAGTGAAAAGCTGGAAGGACCGAAGCTTTCCTTCAATTCCAATGGGAAATTTAAAGTTGTACAATTCAATGATACTCAGGATGATGAACGGATCGACAGGCGGACCATACAGCTGATGGAAAAAGTGCTGGATTCTGAGAAGCCTGATTTTGTTGTTTTAAATGGTGACAATATAACAGGCGGCTGTGATACAGAATTAGAAATGAAGCAGGCTATGAATAATGTCGTCCAGCCAATGGAGCAAAGGGGAATCCGCTGGGCGGCTACGTTTGGAAACCATGATGAAGACTCAACTCCAAAGAGCGGCATGGATGAGAGTGATATGCTCAAGTTTTATATGAAATATAAGCATAATATGAACACACCTGGACAAAAAGGCCTTACGGGAACAGGAAATATGAATCTATTAGTCAAAAAATCCAAAGGAAATAAGGCAGCATTTAATCTCTGGCTTTTGGACAGCGGCAGATATGCCCCTCAAACGATCGCCGGGCAGGATTTCAAGGGCTATCCAACATGGGATTGGCTGCGATTTAATCAGGTCAATTGGTATTATGAAAGATCAAAAGCAATAGAAAAGCATTATGGCTATAAAGTGCCTTCTCTTGTATTCATTCATATTCCTCTATGGGAGCACCGTTTTATGTGGTGGGGCAGTGTGGACGGCAGAACACCGGCAGGGCATGAATTGGCTGCTGCAAGACATCAAATTAATGGAGAGCGGAATGAAGATGAGTGCCCCGGCCCAATAAACAGCGGCTTGTTTACAGCTATGCTCGATAGAGGGGATGTGAAAGGAGTATTCTGCGGCCATGACCATATTAATACATATTGCGGAAACTACTATGGAATTCTGCTTGGATATGCCGGAAATACCGGTTTTGGCACTTACGGTCTTTCAGGATCCGACAGAAACAGACTTCGGGGAGCGAGAGTATTTAATTTAGATGAAAATCATGAAGGTGTTTTGGTCGATACACATATGGTTTTTGCCAAAGACTTCGGTATTGATTTAACAGCCAACGACCAAAGTATTGATCCGCTGCCGCTGGAGAAAAAATAGGCTAAAGCAGGCCTCTGGTGTTAAAAAGAGACTGTGTTAAGAGGAGTCTGGAAAAATGGGAGAAGGAGTTTATAAATCATGAAAGATAATCGGACTGGACAAAAAGATGGAAATATATTTATTAAAGAAATGGATCGCCGTGCTTTTTTGCAGAAAACTACCTTAGCTGCCAGTGCAACAATTGGATTATCTCTTGCTAACTCTCTTAATTTAATTACAGCAAGTGCTGCCTCTTCTGCTTCGATCATGAACTCTGGAGGCAATAGTCCGGATTTAGTATTCCCGGTTATTAGTGACATTCATATCCATAACAGCAGCAATAAAACACTTGAAAAGTTTATAACAACTTTAGAACAGCTAAATAAGGCTATTCCGAAGCAGGATGCTTTTTTGGTTGTGGGAGATTTAACAGATTATGGATATGAATCCGAATACGATAAGTTTATGTCAGCTTATAATGTCCACAAACAGCCAGGTGCCGTTTCCATGTTTGCCATAGGGAATCATGACTATTGGAATGGCTTATCAGTAGCAGACGCCCAAAAGCGATTCCTAGAAAAAACAGGCATGGAATCTATTTACTATCACAAGGTAATCAAAGGCTACCATTTTATCATTCTGGGAACAGAAGATGGTTTAACAGAGGGCACTTTTTCCGTGGAACAAATTAATTGGCTGGGTGAGCAGCTGAAGATTGCGCATGAAGATGATTGGAAAAAGCCAATTTTTGTCTTTCACCATCAGCCGATTAAAGGGACTGTCTATGGAAGTGAATGGGGCTTTAATCAAAATAGAGACCTTTTTTACAACACTTTAAAGGAATATCCGCAAGTCATCTCATTTTCAGGACATACGCACTATCCTCTTGATGACCCGAGAATCATTCACCAGAAGGATTTTACTTCAATTGGAACCTCAACCGGTGCCTATTTGTGGCTGGACGCCGGCAGAATTCAAGGGGAAGTGCCTGAAGGTGCAGATGTCCTGAATCAGGCATTAATTGTCGAGGTGCATAATAATAAGGTGCTGATCAGACGCCGCGATATTCATCAGAATGATTGGACAGGAGAGCCATTTGAACTTAGCTATCCGGCAAATAAGCGGAAATTTTCTTACACAGAAGACAGGGATAAGAAGGCGCCTTTTTTTACAAAAGATGCGATGCTTTCCATTAATCATGAAATGACATCAGCCACTGGCATGGCCATTATGTTTACGCAAGCCAAGGATGACCTGCTGGTTCATGACTACAAGGTAGTGGCAAGACATGCAAATTCAGAGAAAGTCGTGAAGGAATTTCTTGCTTTCTCGGAATTCTATAAAGATCCTGTGCCAAACCCGTTAACGTTAACAATTGAAGGGTTACAGGCAAATACAGCCTATCAAATTGAGGTGCATGCACTGGATGCTTATGGGAATGTATGTAAGAAGCCTTTGAGAGCTTTAGGGAAGACGAAGACAATGGCTGCCGCAAATCCCGTTTGATAATGACGTTTAGTAACAATACTCTGCAGGAGGGATGAACATGCTGCAAAATATAGGTATACCTGGACTAATATTAGTATTAGTTATCGCACTTATCATTTTCGGGCCATCGAAGCTGCCGGAAATTGGCCGGGCATTCGGCTCGACTTTGAGGGAATTTAAAAGTTCAACAAAAGAATTGCTGTCAGAGAACCAGGAAGACAGCAGCAAAACTAAATAATACAGCAGAAATGGGCCGACTATTTTGGAGTTGGCCCTATTTCGTGAAGATTTTTTGAAAAATATCTGTCTTCTTGTTTTTTCTTATATTCTTTGTAAAAAAAGGCGTTTGTTACGTCATCTAGTCTTGTAAAAATGGGGAAATCGGTCACTTTCGGAAGTATATCGGCCAGAAATTGAATATATCGGTCACTTTCACGGTATATCGGTAAATTTTTACGTATATCGGTCACTTTCAGGATTTATCGGTCACTTTCAGGATTTATCGGTCACTTTCACAATTTATCGGTCACTTTCACAATTTATCGGTCACTTTTCCAATATATCGGTCACTTTTCCAATATATCGGTCACTTTTCCAATATATCGGTCAGTTGCTTTAATGCCGGGCTTTTAATAAGGCAATTCTATCAAACTGAAAAATCAAAATGACAATTACATAATCTTAACAGAAATTTACATCCCTTTAACCTATTTGGCTTGGCACCAAGTTATTCTAATAAAAAAGGCAATGAATAGGAGGAATGAAAATGAAAGCAGAGCTGCATTGCCATACGAATGTTTCTGATTGCCCGCTATCGATTGATGAGGTATTGAATCTTGCCATTGCCAATGAGGTTACACATTTGGCCATTACGAACCACGACACGACAAAAGGGCTGCAGGAAGCAATTGATCGTGGAAAGAGGTATGGAGTGGAGGTGATCCCCGGTATTGAAATTTCTGCTTTTGACTTTGACAGGGGACGCCGGGTGCACATTCTGGGCTATTTTATCGAACCAGGGCATAAGGCAATTGAATCGCTGTGTAAGCCGATTGTTGAGCGGAGGCATAATCTCTCTTTTGAAATGGTTCAAAGGCTGATTTCAGCAGGATACAGCATAACATGGGAGCACTGTCTGGAGCTTTCTGAAGGAGGAACTGGAGTTTATAAGCAGCATATCATGGCAGCTCTTATAGAGGCTGGATATGCTGATTCCATTTACGGATCCCTTTATAAAAAATTATTTAGCCGCGGTCAAAATGGAGAATCGCCAGGAGTTGCTTTTATCCCGATGGAATATGTGGATGCGCGGCTTGCTGTTGAGGCTATTATTGAAGCAGGCGGTGTGCCCGTCCTTGCCCACCCTGGCCAATACGGAAATTTTGAAAAGGTGCCTGAGCTGGTTGAGGCCGGCCTGCAGGGGATAGAAGTCTGGCACCCCCTTCACAGCGGACAGCATGAAGAAACGGCTAGGAAACTGGCCATCCAATATGGATTAACCATGACTGGAGGTTCCGACTTTCATGGTGCTTACGGTGAGAAACCGGTTGTGCTGGGCAGCATGTCTCCGGGGGTGGAGAGAGTGCATGAACTGGCTGCGAGACGGCAGAGATTGAAAAGCCAGCGTTTATAGGGGTCACATTAAAAAAGGAGTGGGATATGCCCATGTCAATGATTTTTAAACCAAAAAAGGATGAAAAGCTCTCTGTTTCACCTGCTGTACATCATTCCAGCTTCATCATTGACAGCTATGCGGGAGAATGGACGTCAATCGGAGAAAGAAATAAAATTATCGAATCGAAATTTGGGGACTACACTTATACGATGGATGATGTAACAGTCAACTATACTGAAATCGGTAAGTTCTGTTCCATTGCTTCTCATGCATGCATTAATCCTGTTCAGCATCCGATGGACCGGGTGACCCAGCACCATATGACTTATCGGAAAGTTGACTATGGCTTCGGCGATCAGGATGATCATGAATTTTTTGATTGGCGCCGTACAAACCGGGTTAAAATAGGCCATGATGTATGGATTGGGCATGGTGCTATCATTATGAAGGGTGTCGAAATTGGCACAGGTGCAGTCATCGGTTCCGGTGCAGTCGTTACAAAGGATGTTAAACCCTATACAATTGCAGCGGGCGTGCCGGCAAAGCCATTAAAAAGAAGGTTTTCTGAAAAGACAGCTGAAAAACTGCTTGAAATTGCGTGGTGGGATTGGCCAAGGGAGAAGCTTGAAGCCCATTTTGAAGAATTAAATGATACGGAAACTTTTATCAGGAAATTTGGAAGTTAAATACAGACTTACAAAGACCCAGTCACCAAAAAGATTGGGTCTTTTTTATATTCATAAAAATATTACAATTACGTAACTTTCCATTTAAATTCATTCATTAGACTTAAATTGTTTCTGGATTTCGAAAGGGGCGCCGACTGTATGAGTGAAAAAATGATGCTGGTAGATGAGCTGATTACACAAATAAAGGAAGGGAAGTACAAACCGAATGAAAAGCTTCCTTCTGAGAATGAGCTTGCAGATCAATATAGGATTCCAAGAATGGTTGTACGGAAAGCGTATGAGCAATTGCAGGAACTGGGGTTCATTTTTTCAAAGCAGGGAAGAGGCAGTTATGTCCAAAATAGGAAGCAGCAGATTCCGCTGATTTTAACAGGGGATATCAGTTTTAGTGAAAAGATGAATGAGCTTGGGTTTGACTTCAGGTCGGAGAATATTTGCTGTGAAAAAATCCAGTTTGATTCTGAAGTCTTTCATGCGCTAAAAGTCGATCCGGAGGATGAAGTCTATAAAATTTCCAGGCTAAGAATAGTGGACGGCTGCCCGATTGCCTTGCACACATCCTATGCAGCCAAATCTGTTTTTCCCCAAATTGATAGAGATGGTCCTGGGATCAAATCTATTTTTCACTACTATAGATCCCATGGCTATAAAGAATTTACATCGGGCCAAAGCCAGCTGAGTGTGGTTTTCCCAATAGAGCCTGAACGGAAAATACTGCAATGCTCAAGTTTAATTCCGCTTTTGCTCCTGGAGTCCCTCTGCGTGGATAAGGAGACGGGAACAGTACTGGAATTCTCAAGAATCAAGTATAGAAGCGATTGCTTTACCTATTTAATTTAAACTGGCTTTGGTGCAAATATCAGGTTAATAAAACTCTTACATAATTTACACTTCTTTAACATCCGCCAGCTTGGCAACAAGATAGATTTAAGATGCAGAACAAAAACAGATGGAGGCCAAAAGGTGAAAAGAAAACAGCGTACAGAAATTTTGATTGAAGGTTCACATGAGTTGGCTAAATCATTAGCGAATGAGATTGAACAAAAATATTCAGTTTCTGTTTTACAGGAGCCGGAACATGGACTTGTGATGTTAAAGGTTCGGGAAACTTCCAGGAAAAGCCTGTTTCATTTAGGAGAAGTACTCGTCACAGAATGCAAGGCTAAGGTGGAAGGGAAGATCGGCATTGGGATTGTGAAAGGAGATCACCCGGATTTGGCTTATCATCTTGCCGTGATTGACGCGGCATTTCTCGGGGATCTTCCCGAGATCAAACCATGGGCCGGGATACTCGAAATTGAAAAATACTATATAGATCAAAAAAGAAAAGCAAAGAATGAAGAAATTTTAAGAACAAAAGTCAGCTTTGAGACGATGGATGTTTAATAGAAGGAGGTACAGGGGTTGAAATTAGATGTTGTTCATGACCTGCAAGCTGTATATAGAAAATTGGTCGATTCCACTTCAAGGCCAGGGCTGATATCAGACCTAGGCAAGGAGGCTGCGCTGCTGGACGGAGAGAATCCAGCAGGCTGCTCCAGCTCAATTTTACTGCTGGCATTAACGCTGCTTGATCCTGAGGTTACGTTTAAAGTATACGGCGGTGATGCTGAAGCACTTGAAAAGGAAATAAATCAATTAACCTTTGCAAAAGCGGTTCAGGCAGACAAGGCCGATTATTTAATTCTCCTGAAGGATGCCGGGGCAGGGTCTCTGGAACATGCCATTGAAATGGCGAATCCGGGAACGTTCATAAATCCGCACAAATCCGCAATGATTATAGCAGAAACAGGGATGATTACTGAAGGGAACAAACTGCTATTAAGTGGACCTGGTATTCAAACAAGCACAGGAATCAATATAGAACTGGCTGGAAATTGGATTGTAAATCGCAATGAAAAAAATAAGGAGTATCCAACAGGGGTCGACCTGGTATTCGTGGACCGAAATCATCAGCTTTTATCATTGCCAAGAACGACTCAAATAACAGAAAGCAGGGAGGTGGAAAAACAATGGGTTATGTAGCAGTAAAAGGCGGGACACAGGCCATTGAAGAGTCGATTAAACGCTTGAAATATGAAAGGCTTCACAAGGAGCAGGTGCTTGAGACCGGGCAGATTGAAGGCGGTATGAGAGGCTTAATCGATCAGGTGATGTCAGAAAGCAGCCTTTATGATGAAAAGCTTGCCGCATTAGCGATTAAGCAGGCAGAAGGAAATCCGGAAGAAGCGGTATTCCTGCTACGCGCATACCGCTCAACCCTGCCGAGAAAGCACTCTTCTCAAATCATTGAAACCGGGGAGATGAAGGTGGAACGCCGGATTTCAGCCAGTTTCAAGGACATTCCGGGCGGTCAGATCCTTGGCGCTACAACCGATTATACCCACCGCCTCCTGGATTTCAATCTAATGAAGGAAACGGAAGAGTCGGTTAGCGAATGGCTGTCAAATTATGCTTTGGAAAATAGGACAATTGAAATGCTGCAGCATGCACCTGAATTTGTACTGCCAAAAGTGCTGGATTATTTGAGGAAAGAAGGACTGATACCTCCTCTCGAAAACAATGATGCTGAGCCTGATGATGTGATGAGGGATAGTCTTGAGTTTCCATCAAGCCGAAGCCAGCGCCTGCAAATTCTGACAAGAGGGGAGACTGGAGCTGTTACTTCACTCGCCTATGCGGTCATCAGAGGGTATGGCGCTTTGCATCCGACTGTTGGTGAGCTAAGAGTAGGAAGCCTGCCAATATATGTGGGCCATCCGAATGAAGAGGGCAATGACGAAGAAGAATATTACATTGGTGATATCAAAACAACAGAAGCAGAAATGCTGATGCCGTTCATGGCAGAAAAGGAAAAAGGCAAGAAGGAATTGGAGTTTGAAATCGGATATGGATTGTGTTTCGGACAGAATGAGACGAAAGCGATCGCCATGGGCATTCTCGATAATTGCCTCGAGCATCCTGATAATAGCTTCCCCAGCCATAATGAGGAATTTGTCCTCCTCCATATTGATTCTGTGGAGTCAACCGGCTTTATATCACACTTGAAGATGCCGCATTATGTAACCTTCCAGTCGAAGCTAGACAGTGTGAGAAAGACAAAAGCGAAAGCAGAAGAACAGGAAGAGGTGCAAGCATATGAATAACGCCTATAATTTTGCTTTCTTTGACGAAGGCTCGAAGCGGGAGATTAGAAGAGCCACTTTAAAAGCGATTGCCATCCCGGGTTATCAGGTACCATTTGCATCAAGGGAAATGCCGATTGGAAGGGGCTGGGGGACAGGAGGCCTGCAGCTGACACTCTCACTGATCGGGAAAGAGGATGTATTGAAGGTCATCGATCAGGGATCTGATGAATCTGTCAATGCAGTCAGCATCAAAAAGCTAGTAAAGGATACAACTGGTGTCCAAATAACGGACCATACCTCTCAGGCAACCATTATCCAATCACGTCACAGAATTCCTGAGGTGCCGCTGAGAACGGACCAAATCCTTGTTTTGCAGGTGCCGCTTCCTGAACCGTTACGGTATTTTGAACCGAGTGAGCATGAGACAAAAAAGCTGCATTCTGAAAAAGAATACAGCGGTGCCTGGCTTATGCTATTCGAACAGATAATGAAATACGGAAGCATGACAACAGGTGCAGATCATCCGGTCATGGTTCACGGCCGCTATGTAATGGCACCAAGCCCGATCCCTCGCTTTGATAATCCGAAAATGGATGAAAACGAAGCACTTATTTTGCTGGGAGCAGGACGGGAAAAGAAGATATATGCAGTTCCACCCTATACTAGGATTGTTTCCCTCGATTTTGAAGATTATCCGTTTGAAGGGGAAAGCTTTCATGATAAATGCTGCAGATTATGCGGGTCTGAGGGAGTGTTCCTTGACGAACTGATTGATGAGGCAACGGGAGAGACGTTTTACCAATGCAATGATACCAGCTATTGCTGTGAAATTTTAAACGAAGCTGAAAAGGCAGGAGTGAATTAAATGACTGAATTTGAGGTTCCGGTGTTATCTATTAAAAACTTAAACAAGCAATTCGGTCCTGGCTGTGATCATTGCAGGAACCCTGAGCCTTTGACCCTGATCAAAAATTACTGCAGTGTGTGCGGAACGGTGTATGCGTGCAGGGATGTGTCCTTCGATGTCTACCCGGGAGAGGTGCTTGGGATTGTAGGGGAAAGCGGAAGCGGCAAGTCCACTTTAATGCAATGCCTGTACTTTGACCAGGAAACGACCTCAGGGGAAGCTTATATTTCTTCCTATCAGAATGGGATGAAGAATCTTTTTAATGAGTCTTCCCAGCAAAAACGGTATATCCGCAACCATTTAATGGGGAAAGTCTATCAAAACCCTTTATTGGGATTGAAAATCGACTTTTCTTCGATTGGAAATATTGCCGAAAAGTTGATTGCAGCCGGCAGCAGGAATGTGGGAATGATGGAAGCCAGGGGATCAGAATTGCTCAGCAAGGTGAATATTCCTGTCCATCGCCGAAAAGAAGCTCCAAAGAATTTTTCCGGAGGAATGCAGCAGCGTGTGCAGATTGCTAAGGCTCTTTCTAATCAGCCGCCGATTCTCCTTTTGGATGAGGTTACGACGGGATTGGATCTATCCGTACAGGCTAGCGTTTTGGATTTGATTAAGAGCCTGCAGCGGGAAATGAATATTAGCATTGTGCTGGTTTCACATGATTTGGGTGTTATTCGGATGCTGGCGGACAGAACTTTGGTCATGCTGGAGGGACAGGTCATTGAACAGGGGCTGACAGATCAAATACTTGAAGACCCTCAAGCTCCATTTACTCAAAGCTTGGTTCATTCGCTTCTTTAAGGCAACGGAAAAAATCTCATTTCAAATTAGGGGGAAGCACACTTGTACGTCATTACAAACGGAAAACTAATTACAGAGGATACTATTCTGCAAGGCTATGATCTTCTGATAGAAGGTGATCGGATCAGCAGAATTGCTCCAAAGGGAGAAATGAAATTTGAAGAATCCCTGGAGGTGATAGATGCAGCGGGCGGGTATGTTTCACCGGGATTTATCGATATCCATTCCGATTATATTGAACATATGGCAGCACCGAGGCCAACGTCTTTAATGAACTTTCATTTAAGTCTCAGGGAAGCAGAGAAGGAGCTTATATCCCATGGGATCACAACGATGTTCCATTCGCTTTCCCTCTATAAAGAAACAGAATATGCATACAAGCCGATTCGGGAACCGGAAAATGTCAGAAAGCTCATTGACCTGATAGATGAGACACACAGTACAAAGCATCTTGTGCGCCACCGTTTCCACGCAAGGATGGAGATTGATAATGTGGATGAAATCGAGAACCTCAAAAGCTACATCAGTGAAAATAAGGTGCATTTGATTTCATTTATGGATCATACACCAGGACAGGGCCAATATCGTCATCTGGAAATCTACCGGAACACCGTTAAAAGCTATAACAGTATGAGCGATGCCGCTATAGATGTTTTAATCCGAAATCACCAAACAAAAGAAAAGCTCTCTGTCGAAGATATGAAGGACATTGCCGGGCACGCGCATGCACATGGGATTGCAGTTGCTTCACATGATGATGACAGCTTTGAAAAAATCGAGCTGGTGAAGAGCTTCGGCACGACAATAAGCGAATTTCCAATAACTCAGGAGGTAGCCTATAAAGCGAAGGAGCTTGGCATGTATACGGTAGCAGGAGCACCGAATGTTCTGCTCGGAGGCTCCCACAGCGGAAACCTGGGTGCAGCAGAAGCGATTCAAAATGATTCGATTGATATATTGTGCAGTGATTATTATCCGGCTGCTATGCTTCATGCCATTTTTGAACTGGCAAGAAATTACGGGATGGACCTTGCAGAAATGATCAGACTTGTCACCATTAATCCGGCCAAAGCCGTTAACATGGATGAAGAAATCGGTTCGATTGAGGCAGGAAAGAAGGCTGACCTATTGATTATTGAAAAATTGGCCGACGATTTTCCAGTCATAACAGGCGTGTTCGTTGATGGGAAGCTTATTCAAAAAACAAATTACAGAATTTGATTTCAAGCTGTAATACTACAAAGAGAAAGCAGGTGGATCGGTGGAGAATCTATTGGAAATCAAAGATCTGTCCAAATCATTTACCCTTCATAACCTCGGGAAAAATATTCATGCAGTTAGCGGCATTGATATCAGCTTAAGGGAAGGGGAATTCATCGGGATTACAGGAAAAAGCGGGAGCGGAAAATCGACGATATTGAAATGCATTTTTGGAACCTACTGCCTTCAGGAAGGGAGCATTTGGTACAATTCCAAAAAGTTCGGGCCTATCAATTTGGCTGAGGCAACAAATAGACAGATGATTTATTTGCGCAAGCAAGAAATTGGCTATGTGTCTCAATTTCTGAATGTTATGCCAAGAACGACTGCCAGGCAGCTTGTAGAGCAGGCTATTGTTGAAATGGGAAGGGACCAGGTTCGTGCTGAGAAAGAGACAGAGCGGATCCTATCGCATTTCGAGCTGGATCAAGAGCTGTGGGACAGCTATCCTGCCACCTTTTCTGGCGGGGAAAAACTCAGGCTGAACATTGCCCGGGCTATGGTCAAGAAGCCAAGACTGCTTCTTTTGGATGAACCGACCGCAAGCCTGGACTATGAATCTAAAATGAAGGTGAAAATCTTAATAGAGCAATTAATGAATGAAGGCACGACAATGCTTGGAATCTTCCATGATCTTGAATTTATGAACAACTTATGTGATCAGGAATACAACATGCAGAATGGTGTATTTACATTGTCTCATTAATTCTTTACCAGTGCTTAACGATTTCTCATAATGCCTTATCAGTAGATTAATATTCTTTCGCTATAGTTAGGTCGATGGTATTATAAAAACTTTTCTAAATAAGAGAGGGGAAAAATCATGAAGAAAATGGCGCTATTTTTGCTTTCAATTGTGATGACCGCTGTATTTGCAGGCTGTTCGTTTACAGCGAACTCAGAGAAGGACGATACGCTGACGATTGCCTGGCTTCCGAACGAATCAGGCGCTGATTTAGGAGAAGCACGTGACGAAATTGGGAAACTGATAGAAGAAAAAACAGGCAAGAAAGTAGAGCATCAAACAACGACTGATTATATTGTGGCAATTGAAGCGATTGCGAACGGCAACGCAGATATGGCGTTCCTTGGTGCACAAGGATACATAGAAGCACATAACAAGAATGAAAAGGTTCTTCCGCTGGTTGTTCCAAGCGGTGAGTCCGGCACTCTGGAGGACGCTGTGTATTACAGCTGGCTGGCTGTTCCGAAGGAAAATGCAGATGAATACAAAAACGGCGGGGAATTTGCCATAGACAATATTCAAGGAAAGAAATTCTCTTTTGTTTCGAACAGCTCAACTTCAGGATTCAAGGTTCCATCTACAGGCATTACTGATTATTTCAGTGAAAAAGAAGAGTTTAAGAGTTTGACAGCTGAGGATTTACTTGAGGGCGGAGAGGACAAGTTCTTCAATGAAGTATTATTTGGCGGCTCTCACCAGGGTTCTGCTGTCAATCTATTAACCGGCAAAGCGGACGTGGCGGCATTCTGTGATACATGTGTGAACAATTATGTGGAGCTTGCAGAGGGTGAAGCCAACAAACAGGGTGCTGTTTACAAAGTGAAAGATGATGCTGCTGAGCCATTGAACACGGTTGCCGGAAAAGAATTCAGCTTAATCTCAGTAACTCCTGTATTGAATGCACCATTTGTAATCAATTCCGGCACATTGAGCGAAGAAGATCACAAACAGCTGCTTGAAATTATGACTTCAGACGAAGTGGCAAATAACGAAAAAATCTTCGTTCCGGAGGACTCCGAATTTTCAGGGTTATTCAGCAGAAAGTCCGGTAATGAGCGTTTGGTGGAAGTTGAAGATGAATGGTTCAACCCTATCCGTGAGCTTGCAAAATAAATCGAAGTTCTATCGGCGGGGAGGGCTTTATTCCCCGCTGATGGCCGGTTGAACAATCGAATTTTATCGGCAGTTGAAATATTTATTTACTATATTGTCCTTTAAGTAGTCTGGACTGCCCGTTAATGCGGGATAAAACAATTGGATAGGAGGGGTTAACTCATGTCAGCATTATTGGAAGTTAATCACCTTTCAAAGCAATTTGGCAAAGATTCGAAAGCATTAAATGATGTGAGCTTCTCAGTCCAGGAGGGGGAATTCGTTTCCATTATCGGCCCATCAGGAGCAGGGAAATCAACTCTTCTCCGCTGCATCAACCGCATGATTGATGCTACAGGCGGAGATATCCGCTTCCAGGGTCTCCATGTAATGGACCTGAAGAAAGAAGAATTAAAACAGGTCCGCACCAAAATTGGCATGATCTTTCAGCACTATAATTTAGTCAATCGATTGTCGGTAATCGAGAACACTTTGCACGGAAAATTGGGGACCAAATCAACATTGGCTGGCGTTTTGGGACTTTACAGCAAAGAGGAAAAGCAGCAGGCAATCCAGATTTTGAAAGTGCTTGGCCTGAACGAAATGATTTATAAGCGTGCAGACCAATTAAGCGGCGGGCAAAAACAGAGGGTAGGAATAGCGCGCGCGCTTATCCAAAATCCGCGGATGCTCTTGTGCGACGAACCCATTGCATCCCTGGATCCTAATTCGGCGAAAGTAATTATGGATCATTTGAAGAAGGTTTCAACAACTATGGGCATTACAGTGGTTGTAAATCTTCATCAGGTTGATGTGGCCATCAAATATTCTGATCGAATTATCGGCATTAACAAGGGGCAGGCAGTATATAACGGTACAGCTAAAGGAATGACTTCTGAAGACATTCAGCGGATATATGGATCAGAAGCGGATGATTTAATCTTTGACATAGGAGGCATCCATGCAGGCTGATATCTTTGCTAAGAAAAAACGAAACACACTTGCCTTCCTTTTACTTCTTGGAGCCGTGACAATCCTTGCCATGATCATTACAGAATACAATGCTTTAAAGGGTTTTGCTTCAATCCCGAAAGCCATCCAATGGGGAATGGCAAACTTTTATCCAACCGCAGAATCCTTAGAAAAGCTGCCAGTTATTCTTGAAAAGCTGCAGGAAACACTCCTGGTTTCGATTGCGGCCACGACAGCAGCAGCTGTATTCGCCCTGTTATTTTCCATTTTCGGTTCAAATACTACAAGGGTAAATGCCTTTTTTGGAGCGATTACAAGAGGAATTGCCACTGTCTTTCGTAACATTGATGTTGCCGCCTGGGCACTGATTTTGCTGTTTTCATTTGGACAAAGCGCGTTAACTGGCTATTTTGCTTTGTTCTTTGGGTCATTTGGATTCTTAACCAGAGCTTTTACCGAAACAATTGATGAAGTAAGCGGGGGTTCTGTGGAGGCGTTAAAAGCGACAGGCGCAGGCTACTTTTCCATCATCTTTCAATCGGTCATTCCATCAAGCATTCCGCAATTAATCAGCTGGATTTTGTTCATGATTGAAACAAATATCCGCAGTGCCACACTGATTGGACTGCTGACAGGATCTGGAATCGGTTTTACATTCAACTTATATTATAAAAGTTTGGCTTATGACACAGCAAGTTTGGTCGTTGTTGTCATCATAGCTGCTATCCTTTTGATCGAATATGCATCCAATTATGTAAGGAAGGTGATTTTGTAATGGAGGTGAAGGAACAGCTCAGTAATGTCTCAGCATCAGCTGACCATCTGCTTGGTCAAAGAATGCCGGCTAAACCTTTGAATAAACCGGCTATTGTGACGAGATTAACTCTCTTTATTCTCGCTGCTATAACAGTCTATGCATTTTACAGCTTTGATTATAAGGAACTGAACTTTATGGATGCGCTTCTCGGCACATTCGCCAATTTAAAAACCATATTCCTTGAACCGCACTTGAAGCATTTCTCTTTTGGACATGCCCTATATCAAGTTATGGTTACACTCGGCCTCGCCTTTCTGACTACCTTGTTTGGCGCTATCATAGCAGTCCTATTTGGATTGCTGGCGGCTGAGAATCTGTCTTCGAAAAGGGTTTCAATATTCATTAAAAGCATGGTCGCATTTATAAGAGCCGTGCCGACCGTCCTGTGGGTCCTGATCTTTGCGGTTGCAGCCGGCCTTGGAAGTACAGCTGCAGTTATTGGTATGACCTTTCATTCGATCGGCTATTTAATCAAAGCCTATTCAGAGTCCTTTGAAGAATTGGATAGGGGAGTGATAGAAGCGCTGCAGGCGAGCGGAGCCAATTGGTGGCAAATTGTCTTTCAAGCAGTTATCCCATCTTCCATCACTTATATGATCTCCTGGACATTTCTCCGCTTTGAGATTAACTTTGCAGTAGCCGTTGCCATGGGAGCAGCAGCAGGAGCCGGCGGAATTGGATTTGACATGTTCATGGCAAGCAGCTTTTACCTGGATATGAGGGAAATCGGGGCTATTACTTATTTTATTTTGGCCGTTGCAGTAATCCTTGAAATCTTTGCCGCTAAGATTAAGAGAAAGCTTAAAACAGCATAGTGAATAAGCCATTATTTGACCAGGCCCTGATGAGCCTGGTCTTTATATTTTGCTGTATATGACGACTCTCACTGTTCACAAATTTGATGTTCTGTGAATCTTTGAAAAGTATAGATGAAATCCTGTCTAAAAATTAAAAATATAAAATTTTCTGAATTCACTATTGAAATTACGAGATTATCAATCTATAATGAATTTAATTATTTTCATCAGTGGAGAAAATAATATGTAAATAACCTTTAAATAGCGAAAATACATAGATTATTTTACATATTTACTAACATGGTGAAAATAATTGTCGATTTTAAGCTCTTTTAGATTAAACATCTGAGAAAAGCAAAAAAGACAAAATTGTTCGAGGGGGAAAGCAATTTGAGAAGGGTAAACGTGTGGAAAATGCTGTTTGTTGCTTTTGTATCTGCGATTTTACTGGCTGGCTGTTCCAGCGAAGAAAGCGGCGGAACTTCTGAAAAGGAGAATTCAGGGAAATCAGCAAGCGGCAAGGATCAGGAGTTAGTCATTGCTGTTAATGAAAACTTCATTTCAATGGACCCGCATAATACGGGCGATACGAATTCAAATTCAGTCCAGACTGCCATGCTGGAGGGGTTACTGGGATCGGATGAAGAGGGACAAATCATTCCGCAGCTGGCTGAGGAATACAGTGTCAGTGATGATGCACTGGAATATACTTTCAAGCTTCGTCAGGGTGTTACCTTCCATGATGGGGAGCCGTTTAATGCAGAGGCGGTTAAAACCAGCTTTGAAAGGATTATGAAGGATGAAAGCCTTCGTTTAAACAGCCGCGGATTTAATCTTATTACCAGCATTGATGTAATTGATGAGTATCAGATTAAAGTCACTTTAAAAGAACCATATGCAGGTATGCTGACAAGATTTGTTTCCGCTAAAATCCTAAGCCCGAAGCTGATCAATGACTCTTCCAGCGATATCGGCAAAACACCGGTTGGCACCGGTCCATTCAAGTTTGTGGAATGGGTTCAGGGGGACCATTTAACAGTTGAAAGATTTGATGATTATTGGAATAAGGCTGATCGTGTGAAAAAGATTACGTACAAGCCTGTTCCGGAAAATGGCTCTCGTGTAGCTATGCTGAAAACAGGCGAAGCACATGTGATCTATCCAGCGCCAGTACAAAACCTAAAGGAATTGGAGAGCAATTCAGACGTTGAAATTCATAAAATTCCTTCCACGATTGCCCGATATGTATCCATCAATACGATGAAAGAACCGTATGATGATGTCCGTATTCGCCAGGCCATTAACTATGCTGTGAATAAAGAGGCATTTATAAGTGTTGTCAATTCCGGCTACGGCTTGCCGCTGGACTCGATTATTCCTAGCAAAACCCAGTTTTACTCCAAACAGGAAACCTATGATCACAACATTGAGAAAGCCAAAGAATTAATGAAAGAGGCTGGATTTGAAGATGGCTTCAATGCTGAAATTTGGGGGAACACCAATTCCGACACATTGAAGGGAATGCAGTTTATCCAGCAGCAATTAAAAGAAATTGGAATTACCGTTGAGATTAAGTCAATGGAAGAAGGCACGCTGTCTGATGAAATTTATGGAGCTCAGACACCGGAAGATGCAAAGGTGCAAATGTGGTATGTCAGCTGGTCTGCGTATCCTTCCGACACCACTAATGCTACGAAGCCATTGTTCAGCAGCAGCTCATTCCCTCCGGATGGAGCGAATACTGCATACTACAAAAATGATGATGTAGATAAGTGGATTACAGAGGTAAATCAAACTGCAGATCCTGACAGGCAGGCAGAAATCTACAGCAATATTCAATCAACGATCTACAAAGATGCACCTTGGATCTTCCTGGGGGTAGATGAGATCCTGGCTGGTTCAAGGTCCAATGTCGAGGGCGTCTTTATTTCTCCAACAGGCGGAATTAATGTGACTGACGCGAACCTTAAGTAAAAGCAAGGCAAGCAGAAGAGGCAAAGGCTTATTATACCCGATGCCTCTTCCTTTTTAAGAAAGGGGTTTTCATTTTGCTTCAATATATCTTGAAGAGAATCCTGGAAATGATCCCAATCCTATTTATTGTTTCCATATTAATCTTTTTCTTCACACATTTAATTCCTGGAGATCCTGCCAGATTAGTTGCCGGAAAGGATGCAACTCTTGATGAGGTCAATATCATCAGGGCGGAACTGGGGCTGGATAAACCGATTTGGGATCAATACATTACATACATGAGCAATTTGTTTCAAGGAGATTTGGGGACGTCCTTAAAAACAGGCCTTCCGGTATCAGAGATGTTTGCAGACCGCTTTATGCCCTCCATCTATTTAACATTCATGAGTATGGGCTGGGCATTGGTGCTGGGTTTGTTAATAGGCACACTGTCAGCGGTATTCAAAAATAAATGGCCGGATTATCTTGGGATGGTCACAGCCGTTTCGGGAATTTCCATGCCGGGATTCTGGCTTGGATTGATTCTTATTCAGATTTTTTCTGTCCAGCTTGGGTGGTTTCCAACAGGGGGGGCTGAGAGCTGGAAGAGCTATATATTGCCTTCTATCACTTTAGGGGCAGGCATCATGTCCATGCTTGCCAGGTTTACCCGGTCATCATTGCTTGAAACGTTAAGGGCAGATTTTATCCGGACGGGCAGAGCGAAAGGTCTTAAGGAATCTGTAGTCATTCCAAAGCATGCATTGAGAAACTCGTTAATTCCCGTCGTAACCATTGCCGGACTGCAGTTTGGCTTTCTGCTGGGCGGATCGGTTGTTGTGGAGACTGTTTTTAGTTTTCCGGGGATGGGACGATTGCTGATTGATTCTATTGCCTTCAGGGACTATCCAGTCATCCAGGCCGAACTATTGCTTTTTTCCATTGAATTTATTCTCGTTAATTTAATAGTAGATATCATGTACAGTATGCTGAATCCGAAGATACGCTACGTTTCCTAGAGGAGGGGAATCATGGAAATCATAAAAGAAGTTAATGCCTATACCCCAGTGATTCCAAAGAAAAAATACTCACCTGTTAAAGAATTCTTTAAGAATTGGAAAAAGCAAAAAATGGCATTTGGGGCAAGCATTTTTATCCTGCTGCTAATCATCATCGCCATCATTGGGCCCTATATTGCACCCTATGATCCATATGAGCCCGATTACAATACGACGCTGCAGGGTCCGAGCAATGAACATTGGGCAGGCACGGATGAATACGGACGCGATATTTTCAGCCGCTTGCTCGTCGGTGCGAGAATTTCACTTGGTGTGAGTTTTCTGGCTGTTTTTTTGGGAGCGGCTGGAGGAATCATTCTTGGACTAATGAGCGGTTATTTTGGCGGCTGGCTGGATCGTCTTATTATGCGCGGCAGTGATGTCATGTTTGCGTTTCCGGATCTGCTGCTGGCAATCGCCATTGTGGCCATTTTAGGACCTGGATTAACAAATGTGGTAATTGCCGTGTCCATTTTCAGCATCCCATCTTTTGCAAGACTGGTGAGGGGTTCGACATTAGAGGGGAAAGAGACCGTCTTTGTCGAAGCGGCGAAATCAATGGGAGCCTCGCACCGGAGGATTATGTTCAAGCACATTTTCCCTGAAACACTTGGAAGCTTAATTGTGTTTATTACGATGAGAATAGGAACGGCAATCTTAGCGGCCTCCAGCCTGAGTTTTCTGGGTCTCGGTGCCAGTCCTGAAACACCGGATTGGGGTGCTATGCTCAGCCTTGGCCGTGATTATTTAGGAACAGCTTCCCATGTTGTCATGATGCCGGGATTAGCGATCTTTTTGACCGTGCTTGCTTTCAATCTTGTCGGAGATGGGCTCCGGGATGTCCTGGACCCTAAAACGAAGAATGAGTAAGGGAGATTGAAGAAAATGGAGAAGCTATTGCAGATAAGCGAGCTGGAGACGCAATTTACAAAGGATAAGCAAAAGCTGAAAATTTTGCGGGGTGTCAGTTTTCATATCAATAAAGGAGAGGTACTTGGGCTCGTTGGGGAATCCGGCTGCGGCAAAAGCTTAACCTCCCTTTCGATCATGAAATTATTTAAAGGCACAAGCGGAGAAATATCGGGCGGAAACATTTCCTTCAAAGGCGAGGATCTTACTCATAAATCAGAGAGGGAAATGAGAAAAATCCGGGGAAAACAAATGGCCATGATTTTTCAGGAGCCGATGACTTCCTTAAATCCCGTCATGAAAATAGGCGAACAGCTGCTGGAGCCCATCCGGCTGCATCTTGATTTAAACGAAAAACAGGCGAAGGAGCATGTGATTTTTATTTTAAAGAAAGTGGGGATTCCCCGGGCGGAAGAAATCGTTTATGAATTTCCCCATCAGCTTTCTGGAGGAATGCGGCAAAGGATTATGATTGCCATGGCCATGTCCTGCAATCCTCAGCTTCTAATAGCAGATGAACCGACGACTGCACTGGATGTAACGATTCAGGCGCAGATACTGGAATTGATGAAACAGCTCGAGCGTGAGGAAGGCATGTCCGTTCTATTAATTACCCATGATCTGGGTGTAGTGGCGGAAATGTGTGACCGGGTAGCAGTCATGTATGCAGGCCGGGTAGTAGAGGAAGCGAATGTTTTCGATTTATTTGAAAGCCCTAAGCATCCTTATACGAAAGGACTGATAGGATCTGTTCCAAAAATCGGACAGAGAAAGGATAAACTGACATCCATTAAAGGAAATGTGCCCGATCCCGGTAATATGCCCAAGGGCTGCAAATTTGCGCCAAGATGCAATGAGGCCATGGCTATTTGTTTGGAGGAAGAGCCGAATGCCACTGATTTGGGGAATGGGAGAATGTGCAGCTGCTGGATGATTGAAGAAGGGAGGAAGAATGTATATGCCTGAGACACTGCTGAAAATAAACGGGCTGAAAAAGTCATTCACGCTTCCGGGCGGCATGTTTGCCAAAAAGAGAACATTAAAGGCAGTTCATGATGTGTCGTTCGGCATCGAGCAAGGAACGACATACAGTCTCGTTGGAGAAAGCGGGTGCGGCAAGTCTACAACAGGACGGCTGATCTCAAGGCTGCTGACTCCCAGCCACGGTGAAATCTGGATTGATGGCGAAGAAATTTCACAAAAGAAAGAATCACAGCTGAAATTGGTACGAAAAAAGGTGCAGATGATCTTTCAGGATCCCTATGCATCTCTTAATCCAAGAATGAAAGTAAGAGAGATTATTGCCGAACCTCTTGTGATCCATACGAAACTATCAAAAGCCGAACGGCATAGATTAGTCAGCGAAATGCTGGAAGTCGTAGGACTGACAGAACATCATGCCGACCGGTATGCCCATGAATTCAGCGGCGGCCAGCGCCAGCGGATCGGCATAGCCAGGGCGCTGATTATGAAGCCTAAGCTCATAATAGCTGATGAACCCGTATCCGCTCTTGATGTTTCCATTCAATCTCAAATCCTGAACTTACTAAAGGATTTGCAGACTGAATTCAATCTTACGTATCTATTTATTTCTCATGATTTAAGTGTGGTCGAACACATCAGCGACAGCATCGGGGTCATGTATCTTGGCACCATCGTAGAATCAGGGCCAAAGGATGTCATCTTCTCAAATCCGCAGCATCCTTATACAAAAGCACTGTTATCGTCTGTGCCAGTCCCGGATCCGAGGCTGAGAAGGGAGCGGATTGTCCTGCAGGGAGACTTGCCGAGCCCGGTTAACCCGCCTTCCGGCTGCCGCTTTCATACGAGGTGTCCTGCCTGTATGGATATTTGCAGAACAGTGGAACCAGAGGTGAAAAAAGGGCTGGCTGATGATCATTTTGTTGCATGTCATTTAATGGATTAGCCAAACGAGCCGATTCAATGAGATTTTTCTTGGTTTTTCGCTCTGCAGGAATTTATTGGTCACTTTGCCGTGTTTATCGGTCAACTTTTAATTATATCGGTCAGTTTTCGGAGATATCGGTCAGAATTATATTTTATCGGTCACATTTTTAATATATCGGTCACTTGGCGGTATATCAGCATTCCTGCGAATTCACTATAAAAATATAAGAAATAGGAGAGGATTTTCATGAAGGTTGGACTTAGCACGTACAGTTTAGTAAGAGAATTAAGAGATGGCAATATGACGGTTCTGGATGTGATCGACTGGATTGCCGAAAATGGCGGGGAGCATATGGAAATTGTCCCTTATGGTTTTTCAGTTGTAGATAATGCGGAGCTGGCACAACAAATTAAGAAGAGAGCAGAAGCAGCCGGGATTGAACTTTCTGCCTATTCCCTGCCGGCAAATTTTGTCCAGCCAACACAGGAAGCATTCGAACAAGAAGTGGAGAGGCTGAAGGAACATGTGGATATCGTTAATCTCATGGGCATTAAGATTATGCGCCATGATGTAACAGCATTTCAGCTGAAGCCGGAAGAAATGACGATTCACTACTTTGAAGAGCATTTTGATAAGTTAGTAGAAGGAAGCCGTCAAATCGCAGATTACGCAGCACAATACGGCATTACGACAACCATTGAAAACCACGGTTTCAATGTCCAATCGAGCGACCGTGTACAGCGTGTTATTCATGCGGTTAACCGTCCTAACTTCAAAACAACTCTCGATGTCGGCAACTTCCTGTGCATTGATGAGGATCCGCTCGTTGGGGTAAAAAAGAATCTAAAATACGCAGCAACGGTCCATTTAAAAGATTTCTATGTCCGCCCATATTTTGAGAACCCGGGTGATGGAGTCTGGTTCAGAACTGTAAATGAAAACTATCTGCGCGGAGCCATCGTTGGCCACGGAGATCTAAATATACGTGAGATTATCAGATTGATAAAAGGATCCGGCTATGACGGTTATCTAACAGTGGAATTTGAAGGCATGGAGGATTGCAGGACCGGTTCCAAAATTGGCATGGATAACGTAAGAAGGTTATGGAATGAAGTGCAGGCAGTGAATGATTCTAAGCCGGTTTTGAAAGGGTGAAGAAAGTGGAGCCTTTAAGAGTCTGTATTATAGGAGCCGGATCGATATCTGATATGCACTTCAAGTCCTTTGCCGGCAATTCTGATGCTGTACTGCACGGAGTCTTTGATTATTCTTCGGAAAGAGCGGAAGCGAAGGCGCTGGAGTATGGAATCAGCCGTGTATATGGGAATATAGGAGAAGTGTATAATGACCCGAATGTTGATGCAGTAAGCATTTGCACCTGGAATAATAGCCATGCGGAAATTTCTGTTGGAGCACTAAACGCTGGAAAACACGTTCTGGTAGAAAAGCCTTTGGCCATGAATGTGGAAGAAGCGCTAAAAGTGGAAGCAGCTGTAAGGAAAAGCGGGAAAACCCTGCAGGTAGGTTTCGTACGGAGGTTTGCTACAAATACAAAAGTATTAAAATCATTTATTGCCAACGGAACTTTAGGTGACATTTACTATGCAAAAGCATCATGCCTGCGCCGTCTCGGAAATCCCGGGGGCTGGTTTGCAGACAAGGATCGGTCTGGGGGAGGTCCGTTAATTGACCTTGGTGTCCATGTCATCGATGTATGCTGGTACCTAATGGGCCGCCCTAAAGTGAAGTCGATTTCCGGGAATGTGTACAGCAAGCTGGGGAACAGAGGGAATGTCGAGAATTTGCGCTTTTATAAAGCGGCAGATTATCAAAAAGACCGTAATACAGTAGAAGATTTAGCAAATGCCCTTATAACGTTTGAGAACGGAGCCTCTTTATTTGTTGATGTATCCTATACACTTCATGCGAAGCATGATGAAATTGGAGTCAAATTATATGGCACAAAAGGAGGCGCAGAACTTGAGCCTGAATTGGCCATTGTAAGTGAAGAAAATAACACAATCCTAAATATTCATCCGCAGATGGATCATTTAACTTTTGATTTTGCCAATGCCTTCCAGAATCAGATCGATTCCTTTGTATCAAGCTGCATAACAGGAACAAATCCACTGGCGCCCGTTGAAGATGGGGTGGAAATGATGAAGATCCTCGCTGGCATTTATGAAGCGGCTGATAAGAAAAGCGAGGTGACATTTGCTTAAAATGGAGACTGTAAAACTCTCAAATAAAATTGGTGTGATGGTGGATAGCCTGCGGATGCCCTTGTATGAAGGACTTAAAGTCTGCAGGGATATGGGGGCTGATGGTGTACAAATATATGCGGTGGAAGGAGAAATGGCTCCTGAAAATATGGATCAGAACTCCCGGAAACATCTTAAGAACTATTTGGAATCCATTGGTCTTGAAATTTCTGCCCTTTGCGGCGACCTTGGGGGGCATGGGTTTCAGGATGCTGAGCAAAATACAATGAAGATCGAAAAATCCAAACGCATTTTGGATCTTGCAGCAGAATTGGGAACAAATATTGTGACGACGCATATTGGCATTATTCCTGAAGTGCAGGACAGCCCCATCTATGAAGCCATGCAGACAGCATGTGAAGAACTGGCTGTTTACGCAAAAAGCATGAATGCCTACTTTGCCATTGAGACAGGTCCTGAACCATCCGCCAGGCTTAAAAACTTTTTGGATACTCTGAGCACGAATGGGGTATCAGTTAATTTCGATCCGGCGAATATGGTGATGGTAACCGGAGATGACCCGGCAGATGGTGTCAGGCTCTTAAAGGATTATATTGTCCACACACATGTGAAGGATGGAAAGAGGCTAAAGCCTGCTGATCCCCGTGATGTATACGGGTTTCTTGGATATGGCGGCGGCACAGACCATGAGGAAATTGCCGAAATGGTTGCCACAGGTGAGTATTTTAGGGAGATGCCGCTCGGTAAGGGAGAAGTTGATTTCGGGGCTTACTTCAATGCTTTGAACGAAATTAATTATCAAGGGTACTTGACGATTGAAAGAGAAGTGAATCAAAATCCAATAAGTGATATCTCAGAAGCGGTAGGATTCATTAAAAACTTTAGGTAAATGGATTCATGCTTTGAACAAAGTGTATAATGAGATAGGGATTTCCAATGTAAGCTTCCAAAAGGGATTACTCTCTTGGAAGCTTTACCGGACTTGCACAGAAAAGTGATTAAGTTTTAAAGGATGATGTTGGTTTTTCCAATGAAGGCAAGAGTCAACACGATTCTTTAAATGCACCTTCAGAGTTGGAAGTCTAAATCTGCAGGCATAAAGAAGGTAGGATAATGGAGAAGCACGATCAGCTTTTAATGAAAAGACAAAATAAAAATCTAGTTCTGGATATTTTAAAGACCAAATCTCCTATATCGAGAATTGATATTGCAAAAATGACGGGGATGAGCCCGACTTCCATAACACGAATTGTCACTGAGCTTCAGCTGCAGGGTTACCTGAGGGAAACAGAAGCAGTTGCATCCGGAGTAGGGAGAAAAGCAACCTTGCTGGAAGTTCGCGGTGATGTGTTTTATACAGTTGGCATTGAAATTGACAAATCCCTGCTGAAGATTGGTATTGTCAATTATATTGGAGAAATGGTTTCATTACATAAGAGTAAAAGAAATGAATCAGAGAGTTATATGGAAACGCTTCAAAAAATAAATGCGGTCATTCGAAAGATCATGGATGAAAACGAGATTCCTGCTGCTAAAATAATGGGCCTGGCAGTCGGTTTGCCAGGATATATAGATTATAAAAACGGTATTGTGAAGGTATCGGATCAGTTAAAGTGGAAAGATGCAAGCCTGGCTGAAGATCTGCAAAAGCTTACCTCTTTTAATGTCATTGTTGATAATGAATTAAAAATGAAGATTGTGGCTGAAAGCTTTACAGGCAAAGCGAAGGATACGCAGAATTCCATATTAGTAGGAATTGGTTCCGGAATTGGTTCTTCTATCATGCTTAATGGAGAAATTTACAGAGGGGAAACCAATAATGCAGGAGAAATCGGGCATACGGTGATTGACCCTACAGGCAATGTCTGCAATTGCGGCAAAATAGGCTGTCTCGCAACCTATATTTCTGAAGGAGCGATTCTTGCTGACAGCAGGAAGGTGAAGGATATTTCTTCTATAGAAGATGTGTTCCAATCCTATCGGGACCGAGAGCCCTGGGCACTAAATATTATGGATAGAGCCTCCACTTATATTGCTTTGGCCATCAGCAATCTCCTCTGTCTATATAATCCTGAAGTCATTATTCTAAGCGGCAATACGATTGAAAAACTGCCTGAAATGAAGGAAGCCATTGAGCAAAAATGCGAGTTATATATATGGGAGCCGTTGAAGCAGACAGTAAGAATTGTATATTCAGAATTAAGTGATTATGGAGTTGTGCTAGGTTCGGCCATACAGGCCCAAAATCTTATGCTGGAGCTTGAGTAGAAAAGCCAATTTTAAGGAGAGAACTGAATTGAAATTTACTGCATTAGTAGAGGAAGTCAGGGGAGGGATCGTTGAGAATATACATACCGGGATTATTTGCGGTGTGGATGATCAATTGGAATCCTTTTATCAGGTTGGTGATGAAGAGCATTACACATACTTTCGCTCTGCATCTAAGCCAATCCAGGCGCTGCCGGTCTTTCTGACTGATATAATTGAGAAGTACGGATTAACAGAGCAGGAAGCTGCATTGTTTACAGCCTCCCATCGGGGAGAGCCCTATCATATTGAGGCTCTTGAATCCATGTTAACCAAACTCCCTGTAAAGGAAGAAGAACTTTATTGCCCTCCATCTTATCCTTTAAATATACAGCCAAGAGAAGAGATGATCAGACAAGGGAAACAGAAAAGGAAGCTTTATCACAATTGCGCAGGCAAACACATGGGATTTATTACAGTATGCCGTGAATGGGGATTTCCAGTGGAGGGATACTGGAAAGAAGACCATCCATTGCAAAAGCACATCATGGATATTCTTTCTCATTTATCGGGCATCCCCGTCTCTGCTATTCATATTGGTATTGATGGCTGCGGGGCGCCCGTTTTTGCCATTCCTTTAAATAGGATGTCTGAAGTATACCTGAAGCTGGCTTGTCCCGATCTGATTCAAGATCCTCGGCTGCAGCAGGCAGTTATTAAGATGACAGGCATTATGAATAACCAGTTTAATATGGTTGCCTCACAGCATTTTATCTGTTCGATTTTATTGGAAGACAAGAATATTGTAGCTAAAGGCGGAGCGCAGGGTGTGTATTGCTTCGGACTAAAAAAAGAACGGGCTGGATTTGCGCTCAAAGTATTAAATGGATCTGAGGACGTCTGGCCAAACATTGTAGCATCTATTCTTGAACAAATACACTACAGCAATCATGACACCATAAAAAAGCTGAGAAGCCTGAGACCTTCCGTTATTCGAAATGATGCTGGAATAGAAGTGGGATCTATAAAGGAAATATTCCAGTCAGAGAAATTGCCATTAAATTAAGTAAATTCCAGCACTATTAAAGGAGATACATACATGTTAATAGAAGTGATCGCAGATACCCTAAGTGATGCGCTAATTGCCCAGGAAGCCGGCGCAGGCAGAATTGAACTGGTAACCGGTCTCTCAGAGGGGGGGCTGACACCAGGCTATGGTGTCATTGAAAGAGTGTGCAGGGAATTAAGGATACCCGTGAATGTGATGATACGTCCGCACAGCCGCGGGTTTTGCTATTCGGAAGAAGACATTGAAATTATGATTCAGGATATTAAAATATGCAATAAATCAGGAGCAGCAGGTGTAGTATTGGGCGTTCTCACACCTGACCATAAAGTACATAACGATCATTTAAAGCGGCTAATCGATGCAGCAGGTGGGTTGGATATAACTTTCCATAGGGCATTTGATGAGGCTGATGATCAATTTGCAGCTTTGGAAAGTCTAAAGCAGTATCCGCAAATTTCGAGAATTCTTACATCCGGAGGCCGGAGAAGTGCTGCAGATGCAGCAGAAAGACTAAAGAGCCTGCATGAGCTTACAGCAAATAGTCATTTAAAGATCATGGCGGGCGCGGGGCTTTCAATTGAAAATATCCGTGCATTTTTGGATGAGGTGCCTGTATCTGAAGTTCATTTCGGTACAGGAGTCCGTGTGAAATCCAGCTATGAGCATGCAATTGATCCTGAGAGGGTGCTAAAGGTAAAGAGAATTATCGGTGCATAATGGGGAAAGGGCTTTAGCGGAATGCAGCCTGCTGAGTAATGTGGTATTACGTGTGATGGGTTAGTATTTGTAACCCTTACTAAAATAAAAATATTGCAATAAAAAAATGACAGGTACTAATTACACCTGTCTTTTTTTATTACGAAAAGTCACTATTAAATTACATTAAATCGCATAAGATTTAAGAAGATAACGTTCTATAAACTCAGCTAATCCATCATTTTCGTGGTGTCCCGTAACAAAATCAGCTGCGGCTTTAACCTTGTCGCCAGCGTTCCCCATTGCCACACCAGTACCGGCGTTACGAAGCATCTCTATATCATTGGGTCCGTCTCCAATGGCTGCGACCTCATTTGGGCTGATCCCAAGTTCGTTAAGTAAGCTTTTGATAGCAGCCCATTTGGAAACATCAGGAGCAACCAGCTCAAACCCGTCATTCCATTCGATGACTCCTGCTTCCGTTTTAAACAAAGCGGATATTTCAGGACTTGGTGAACCTGTTCGAACACTATATTTAAGAACATCCTGATAAGTTGCCTGTCTTAAATCTCCTATATACTGCGGCGGAATTTGCCCAATTTGAGTCCAATAATCGATTTCTTCATTTGTTTCCTTACAATATAGCCCAGCTGCTGTGTGGATCATAACATTACATGGACTTTCTGCGGTCAGATGGTGAAAGCGTTCTTCATTCAATCTTACGGTTTTTATTTGCGTTGCTCTTCCTGTCTCTGCATCGTGAATAGCGGCACCATTCAAACAGATCATCGGAGTTTGTAACCCAATTTCTTTATGGTAGGGAGCAGTTACCTCATAGTGACGGCCAGTGGCCAGAAACACCATGACTCCCTGATCTATGAGCCGATAAATGGCTTCCATATTTCGGCGGGAAATGCAGTTTGAGGCTTTCAGGAGTGTACCATCCATATCAATAAATACTGCACGCATATTCATTTATACTGCCTCCTCATTCGTTGTTAAACCAATCATATCCTCTGAATATTAAATCCAGGTAAACTCAGTGTATAGATTACGTGTTTTTTATTTATCAAGCTTAAACATCCACAAAGAATAGAGGGATCGACTATGAATATTATTCGTGCTTGTGAAGCAAAAGGAAATATAAGAAATGAGATGAGTGTCATTTTTGTAGACGGCTTTTATCAATGGCTGAATTATTTTTCAAAGGATAAAGCTAAACTTTACAGGACATTTGCCCATATGTTTAATACAGAGGTCTTCTATACAACTGCAGTTGACAATCATATTTCGGCTATAGCCGCCTGTACAAACAATACACCTTCAGTGAAATTGAAATATAGTGAATTTAGAAAGCATCTTGGTTTAATCATGGGAAGTATTGCTTATATCATTCTCAGAAAAGAATTTGAGAAAAAACAATATCCGTTTCAAATTTCTGAAAATATGGGTGCTATCGAATTTGTGGCAACGTCGGTTAATTATAGAGGACAGGGTATGGCGGCAGAGCTGCTAAGGACCATAATGGATTCAACTTCATACTGCGAATATGTACTAGAGGTAGCAGATACCAATACAAATGCCATCAAGCTTTATGAAAAACTGGGATTTGCAGAGTTTATGCGTATACCTCAAAAGCATAGTGAAAAAAGTGGTGTCAATAATCTTGTCTATATGAAGCATGTGAAGGAGAAAGAAGTTGAATCCCAGGGCTAAGGGACGAGCTGAGAAACCGATGCTGTATATTCGATTGGAAACCATTTATAAAAATAGAAGGAATACGGTTAGAGTAATTTTCCGCGAAAAAGAGGCTTAATAGAAGTAAAGATATCAAAATATATCTAAGAAGGAGATTATTTATTATGGCATCTGTATTCAAAGAAGAGAAACTTTATCGGATCCAGGTAAGTAAACCATGCCGGGTAATAGGTATACTCGACAATGTATTTGGCGGGTTTTATCCTTTTTTAGACGATATTAAAGAAGAAAACTGGGGAATGATCCCGGCAGGCTGTGAAGGGTGGTTAATCAAAAAATGGGGACGAACATCCTTTTTGCCTGATGAAAACCAGAATGGAATCCAGCAATTCACACATACAAATCAGCCATTTGTGTTAATTCCATTTCATAAAATAAAAGACTCTTACAAAAAAATGAGCTAGTGGGAGTTGAAAATTAATAGGGTCATAGAAAAAAAGGAGAGGCTGCTGCAGTGATTAATGGCTGGATTCTTACACTTACTATCTTGCTGATTATAATCCCTTGTCTTTACTTTATTACCAGACATAAAAAACTAGCGGTTCAGGTATTTACTTTAGAGAGTTTTTTAAATGCACATCACTCGAATGGAAGTGCGGATACAAATAAAAGTAAATTGGATTCTATTAAAGGATTTTTTGATGAAGCCGATCATGCTGGGAACGGCGATGAAAGTAATACAGGAGACATCGATGATGGAGGCGACGATGGGGGAGAATGAGTGCCAGCAGTTTACCCGAAAATAACTTAGACCATGAGTTTCAAGGTACCCATTTGTGAAGGGCTTTTAGTCCCGCTATTTGAAAAACCTATGTTTTATTTTTATTAACTTTCTTAAAAGAAGGTTAATGTATGTAAAAAAATGGATTACGACCTTCTATTTCCGTTTGGATTCTTCTATGATTACTACTGTAACAAATATAGCAGCCAAGGAGGAATTTGAAATGAAAAAATGGTTATTAGCTATGATGGCAGTTTTAATGATTACAGGTGTGGCTACAGGCTGCAACAATGAAGAGGATCCTGAAGAGACTAACACAGAAGAAACTGAAGATACGGGAACTGAAGAAGGCACTGAAGAAGGAACAGAAGAAGGAACTGAAGAAGAAACAGAGTAAAGAATTAAATTCAAAGAAAGTGCGCCTTTTGGGGAAGGTGCACTTTCTTTTTGAATGATTGCGTAAATATTTCCATATGCAGTTTGACGAGACTGGCAGTTCCGTGCTACATTAATTTCATAATACAAAAAGGTGTGGTGAAGTATGTCGGTAGTAGGTGTCAACTAATTGTTATTAGTTGAATAAGGTGTTTATTTTCTGGTTTTAGCCAGTTTATTAAGAATGCCTTTTTTTCAAACATAAATTGTTTGAATACCTACTATAAGACTGCTTCCATTTCTAAATATTCGTCTAGCTTAAGACACTAAGCCTGCTTCAGGGTTTAGTTTGTTTATGCCTGTTCGAAATAGTACGCCCGCGGAAGCTTTCTGCCCAATTAATATTGGCGGTGGGGAAGGCTTTTGCGGGCTATTTTATTTGGAATGAGGCAGAGAAAATGAATAATATGACTTTTGAAAAATTACAATACCACGAATTGAAGAATAAAGTGAAACAGCATTGCGTCAGCAGTTTAGGGAAAGAGTTAATCGACCGGCTGCAGCCGAGTCCAAATGTGAAAGCCGTCCGCAATCGCTTAAATGAAACAAGCGAGGCCCGAAGGCTGCTGGACGCCGAAAAGCATTTGCCATTAACAGGCATTTCCAATATCACAAGCCATATTGAAAAATTGGAAAAAGGCATCATATTAACTCCCTCCGAGTTAAATGCGGTATCCGATTTTTTAAGAGGCTGCCGGAAAATCAAAAAGTTTATGGCTGATAAAGAATTTTTTGCTCCAGTCCTGTACACGTATGCGCTATCTATGACTGAATTTAGACATATTGAAGAAGAGATCTTATATGCGATTAAAGGAAACATGGTTGATTCCGGTGCCAGCAAAGAGCTGAAACGAATCAGAAATCACATAGCGAAAACAGAAGGGAAAATCGAAGAACGATTGAACAAGTTTTTGCGCAGTGGAGCAAATAAAGAATACATTCAAGAATCATATATCAGCAAAAAGGATGACCGTTTTACGATTCCGATTAAAGCATCTTTTAAAAATCAGGTAGCCGGAACCGTTATCGAAACATCTTCAAAAGGCTCGACTGTTTTCATTGAGCCTGATGCAGTTTCAAAGCTTAATGTTGAATTGGCGATGCTAAAATCGGAGGAGTCGGTAGAGGAATATCAAATATTAGCCACGCTTTCCGGAGCGATTCTAGAATCCATTCATGAGATCCGCATCAATATTGAATGCATCAGCCAGTACGACATGATTTTTGCCAAAGCGAAGTACAGCAAAAGTACGGACGCGATTGAACCGGAGATTAATAATTATGGGTATATCAAATTAGTAAGCAGCAAGCACCCTTTATTAGAAGGAAACATTGTCCCGCTGGATTTTGAAATCGGGAAAAATTATAGAAGTTTAATCATAACAGGTCCTAATGCAGGCGGGAAAACCGTCGTATTAAAGACAATCGGAATCCTCACTCTTGCTGTCATGTCCGGGTTTCATATTATGGCGAAACCGGGAAGTGAAATCGCCATCTTTGACAATGTGTTTGTTGATATTGGAGATAATCAAAGCATAGAGAATGCCCTTAGCACGTTTTCTTCCCATATGAAGAACATTTCAGAGATCATGAGTGCTTCCTCGAATAATACGCTGCTTTTATTCGATGAGATTGGAAGCGGAACAGAGCCGAATGAAGGTGCTGCTTTAGCCATTGCCATTCTGGAAGAGTTTTATCATATGGGATGCATTACGATTGCCACTACTCACTACGGTGAGATTAAACGTTATTCTGAAATGCATGATGATTTTATGAATGCTGCGATGTTATTCGACAGTGCCGAATTGAAGCCGATGTATAAGCTCTTAATAGGCGAATCAGGAGAGAGCAATGCGCTTTGGATTTCCAGAAAGATGAATATCCGCGAACATGTCCTGAAGCGAGCGCAAATGTATATTGAAAACAAGGATTATAATCTGGAAGCAGTAAAAGAGAACAAAGTAAAGAAACCAGTGATAGAAGTAAATCAGACTGCAGAAGTATATCAATATGACATCGGTGACCGTGTGAAAATGATCAGCCAGGATGATTACGCCATTGTGTATGAGCCAATAGATAAATTCAATAACATCAAGCTGTTCTATAAAGATGAAATAGTGGAAGTGAACAGTAAACGGATTGAATTGGACATTAAAGCAAGCGAGCTATATCCAGAAGGGTATGATATGAATACCTTATTTACCAGTTACCATGAACGGAAGCGGCAGCATGATTTGGAGAGAGGTTCGAAAAAGGCGCTGCGAAAGGTCCAGAAGGAGATTAGAAATAGAAAGCAGGAATAGTTTTATGAAGGCGATCTTCCAATTTTGGAGAGATCGCCTTTTCTTCCGGCTAATTATCAGACAAGAATAATTTGGCAATCTGTCGCCTAAAATGCCGAGGTTCCGCTCATAACTTTGGAAGTTCGCCGATAAAATTGCGATTTCGCTCATAACTTTGGAAATACGCAGATAAAACTGCGATTTCGCTCATAACTTTGGAATTTCGCCGATAAAACTGCCGATTTCGCTCATAACTTTGGAATTTCGCCGATAAAACTGCCGATTTCGCTCATAAATTTGGAAATTCGCCGTAAAAACTGCCGATTCGCTCAAAACTTTATAATTTCGCCGATAAAGCTGCGATCACTCGCCATTACACCATGTAATTGAACATTCCTTACTTAGGCAAATCATTCACCTCATAGGCAGCTCGTATTCCGGATTCGATTGCCCCTTGAATCCATGTCCTGGTTTTGGATGTATGCTCTCCGGCAAAATGGACACGCCCCTCCGGTGAAACAATACCGGGAAACAATTCGGTTTCCTGTCCGGGTTCAAAGAATGAAAATCCGCCAGAGGCATATGGATTCAGTGCCCAGCTGTATGAAGCTCCTCTAACAAATTGGCTATAAACGATATTACCGTAAATTTCCGCCAGGTTTTTGAGTGCATATTGAATACGCTTTTCCTCCGGCTGACTATCCCATGTATGAGCCTCATCCGCCCAGGTATAGCTGGCAATAAGGATGGCAGGGCCGCTTGTGCCAATCCCAGGACTTGGCAGATAGGTAAATCGAATCGGCTGGTCTGTAATTGTTTTGCCGCCAAGCTGGCCTGCTATTTCCCAAAACCGGGACTTAAACTCAATGGCAATTTTAGTTGCTGCCATATAATTAAGTTCGCGGATAGCTCTCCGCTTGAAATAGGAAAATGAATGAAAGGGTTCTAAATTTACAAACCGCATAGCTGAAAAGGGGATAGTGACAATGGCAAGGTCTCCGGTTATAGTGGATTGCTCTTTGGTTTGCTGATGGGATAATTGAATGGCCACGCTGTTTGTGCCCTGAATGATTCCCGTCATTTTTTGGTGGAGATGAATATCAGTTTTCAATTGAGGGAGGAAAGCCTTTGGCAATCTGTCCATTCCGCCTGTTATTTCATAGTAAGTTCCTGGAGCAGTGAAAATGACCAGCTCACGTAAAACTTCAGTGAAAGACATTCCCATAAAGGCTTCCAAATCCAGCAGCACACCGATCATATCAATCGCGCCAGCGGAAAAATAAAGGTTTAATATATAGCCAAAAGAGTATTTCTTATATTGGCTTTCCAAAATGGCCCAATTTCTTGCAGGGTCTTTGCTGATAAAGTCAATAAAAGGCTGTAACGCTGTCAGCAGAAGTTCCTCAGCCGATTTTCCTCTCTCATTAGGATGAATGGGGAAATTTAATATGCCTGGATAGCGCTCATACACCTCAAGCCGAGTTTTGATGCCATTTGCGTATAGTATATCCATAGGAGTGCGGTTAATAAATACATTTATAGGGAGTTTGAATTTTTCTATATAGGATAAGGTCAGAGAATGGATATGAGGTATCCTCATTGGGCCTGCGTTAAAGTATAATCCTTTGCTGAAAGGGGAGCGCATGGTATAAACACGTCCGCCAATTCTGTCATTTGCTTCCAGAATGGTAATCTTATGCCCGGATTCCTTTAATAAAGAACCTGCCACCAGACCAGCCATACCTGAACCAACTATGACGATATGCTTTGGCGTCCGTGTCTTTTGTAGGCCGTGATGAACCACATTCAGCATTTGATCATTCGTTAATTCCGGCTTTTTCTTCCAAGTCATCTCTCCGCCCCTTTGCAATAGGATTCATTGCAGTATATTCAGATTAAGGAATCACCATGTGTCATTATTAGTAAAAGGGCTAAAATTAGAATCTTGTCTTAATACTCCTTATGTGGCGTACAAGCTGAAAAAATTAAATCCTGCAGCTAGTTAGCCTAACCAAAACCATTAGATCATATATTGCCAAGTCAATAAGAGAATTATAGTAAGAAATATTGTCATAGGATTCGTTTGGTTGTAATTATCGAAAAATAGTTTATTTATTAAAATTTCCTTTATACTAAATAAAAAAGTTTTACAACTTAGTAGTTTAACATTTTTCAAATTAGGATTGGCAGGTGCAGCGATTATGAAGTTATTAATTTCTGAAAGGGACCAGCATGAAAGAATAGCAATTGAATGGCTTATTTCAGCATACTCACTCCCAATACATCAAGTAGTTACAGCTAGCACGATGAAGGAAACGATGACATTGTTAGAAAAAGAAGCGCCTGATATTTTATATATTGAGATTGATATGATTCCGAATGAAAATTGGGCCTCTATGACAAGAATTGTCAAAAGATTCTGCAATAAGGTGATTTCAGTTTCGGCAGAAGCAACTTTTGAAAGAGCTAAACAAGCTCTTGAATGGCAAAGCGTTGATCTGCTTGTAAAGCCACTTGACCCGATTAAAATTAAACGCTGCCTTCAAATGGCCATTTCTCACGATGTACATCGTGAGCCAGCCGATATTGCATCATCAGTCTTAAAAAATAATCAGTATTCTTATCGTACTTTATTCTTACAGGATGAACTCTCGGAATCTGATGCATCCCTTATGCTTCTGCAAACAGAGAATCAAGGTGTATTAGAATTAAATGCATTCATAAGCTTTTACTCATTTATGGAGCCCCCGGTGATTATGCCTTTAATGGACGCTGTTGTCTGTGTTTTCAGAGGCACTAACGGGGGACTGAAAGAAGAGGCTTGGAAAATTTTAAGAGATTGGGAAGAGTTGAATTTTGAGCCGTTAGCAGCAGTCATCATCCCTGGAGGTATTGAAAGCGGTTCCGTTCATGAAAAATATTTAAGGGCAAGAAGCTTGTTGAAAGTGACTTTTTTTATTGGTTATAGACAGGTCATCTTTCCGAAAAATGGATATGAAACCTGGTGTGAAGTTGATCCCTTTTTGACTCCAAATGAACAACGTGAGTGGATAAATATGATGAACAGTTTTGATAAGCCAAAAATAAAAGAATGGATGCATGATGAATTTTCACATATTCATACACCTTTTCCAAATCCAGAAAACCTTCGTACAAGATTGACTAGTATTTTAGCCCAGATTAGGCGTTTTATGAAGACCTATAAGCTCGACAAACAACAATTGGAAAGTGATTATATGAAAATATACTCTGAAATATTAAACAATAGCGTTTTATTTCGAATCGTACAGGAAATGCTTTTATTTATCTATCAAATAATTGATTGTGCTCTTCAGGCAGAAGCAGTTTCTAAAAATGATGTAATAGAAAAAGGAATCAGGTTTATTGAATTAAATTATAGTAACCCAGATTTATCATTGGAGATAGTTGCTGAAGAAGTCGGCAGGAACCCTTCATATTATAGCCACTTATTAATGAAAAAGCACGGCACGCCTTTCCGGCAGATCTTAACTAATGTAAGAATTCAAGAGGCAAAACGACTTTTAACTTCTACGGAATTTTCAATTAAAGAAATATCGTATAAAGTTGGTTTCCATAACCCCAATTATTTTGCACGCCTGTTTAAAGAAACTACTTACTTTACACCGAGAGAATATCGATTAATTAAATAGTACATATAATTTCTCTGGTTCATCTAAAAAAAATATAGAAAACTAAAATAATTATAGATTTCCATGATAGACACAATTAAATATCAAATAAATGTATTGATGTTCAAAACGAAGGTGCATTTTTATCAAACGTTGTATAATTTATAATTTTCAGTAAATTAGCAGGAAGTTGGTGAGTACACCGTTTTAGTAACAAAGTGTAATTATCTTACTAGGTATGAAGCTTTTTTAAAAGAACAGTTGCGCAGGGAGCACGGTAAATTAAGTAAATTCGGCAGGGCTGTTAAGAGAAAATCAAATCTTACTTACTTCAGGATTGTAAAAAGGGGCCGAACCCTTTAATGTATTTTTATTTGTATTTAATTTGTAAAAGGGGGAATTGTCATGTCTTTAGAAACGGGTAAGCCAAGCAGTCCAGAGATAATGGTTGAGACAGAAAGGAAAACACGTAAAGGTGTTTTCTGGCCAGCGTTCCTGATTGTAGGCGGAGGGGCTATTCTGGGGATCGTAAACAACAAAATGCTGACTGACATTTCAATGAATGGTTTTTTAGGTTCATTACGAGGATTAGGCTGGCTTTATCAAATTATTTCTATAGTAGCTTTGGTCATTGTTGCACTGGTCACGTTCACAAAGCTTGGGAAAGTGCGGCTGGGGGGAGATGATGCAAAGCCAAAGTTTTCATTCCCTGTTTGGTTTGCGATGGCATTAACAGGGGGGATTGCAACAGGTGTTATCACATATGGGGTCAATGAACCCATTATCTATTTTGGGAATATTTATGGAGAAATGGAGCAAACCGGAATCACCCCAGGAACCACAGAAGCAGCAATTTTTGCAATGGGGCGAAGCTTCTATAATTGGAGCTTTATACCTTATGCCATGTATTCCTTAAGTGGCCTCGTTGTAGCGTACATGTACTTTAATCGTAAAAAATCTCTCTCGGTTACAGCCACGTTAATTCCCTTATTCGGAGACAAGGTGACAAAGGGTATTTGGACGAGCATCATTGATACTTTGTCGGTACTAGCCATTGCATTAGGTCTAGCATCTTCACTTGGTGCAGGGTTGGCTCTTGTTGGCTCAGGAATTGAGACAACTTATGGAATTCAGCAGGGACCTGTTGTTTGGCTGGTATTAACCTTCCTAATAACTGGTACATTTACACTTTCTGCTTTGAAAGGTTTAGATAAAGGGATTCGTATCTTATCTGATGTAAATGCAAAAATCTTTTATGTTATCTTAATTACTATCATAATTGTTGGTCCCACTCTATATATACTGCGCACTTCTACTGCAGGGATGGGATATTGGCTTCAGAATTTCTGGTCTTGGGGACTGGATCCTATAGACATGGGCGGGGAAGCGCTTGTCATGTGGTGGACTTTGTATGACTGGGCCATCTGGATAGCATATGCACCATTAATGGGAATTTTTCTGGCTATTATCTCGCATGGAAGAACCATTCGAGAGTTCATGCTGATCAATTGGATTTTACCCTCTGTATTTAGCATCATCTGGTTTGGAATCTGGGGAGGAACGGCATTATTCTGGCAGCAAAATGACGTGGTGGATCTGGTTGGGACAATAACAGAAAGCGGAGCAGTTGCTGGACTATGGGCTTTCTTAGCTAATTTGCCTCTAGGCAGTATATTAATTCCTGTTATCATGATAACCCTAATTCTTTCTTTTGCAACTGCTGCCGATTCCATGGTTCGGACCATTGCATCGTTATGTACCGAGAATATACGTCATGACGAGGAACCTGCTAAGTGGAAAAAGCTTCTTTGGGCACTTTCGATTGCTGCGATAGCATTTATCATGGTGGCATATGCTGGTGGAGCACAAGGGGTTGACGGAGTAAAATATTTAGCAGCCCTTGGAGGTTCAACAGTCCTCTTTATATTTGTACTTCAAGTCGCGTCCGCGATAAAGATGTTTTTTATTGATAAAGTTGAAAGATAGATCGCATAGAAATGGGGGGATGGAGAATGCATGCTAAAGATATAAGAAAGGTTGTCTTAGGCAATAGACTGACACTGGGAGAGGTTGTAGCGGTCGCCCGGTTTAAGGCTGATGTTGAATTTTCTGCAGTTTATCAGGTGAAGGTGGATAAATCTCGGCGTCTGTTAGAAAAGCAGATCGAGCAGGGGGAAATCATGTATGGTGTTAATACCGGTTTTGGAGCACTCTATACTCAAATAATCTCTCCTGAAGAAACTGCACAGCTGCAGAGAAACATTTTATTATCTCACGCAGCCTCTGTTGGTGAACCACTTCCAAAAGAAGTCGTAAGAGCGATAATGCTAATGGTTCTGCAAAATCTTGGCCAGGGTTATTCTGGTGTTCGTCTTGAAACTTTGGAGATGTACCGACAATTCTTAAATTTAAACTTGACTCCATTTTCTCCAAAAGAAGGATCGGTGGGATATTTAAGTCCAGAGGCTCATATCGCCCTTGTTTTAATAGGGGAAGGACAGGCTTATTTTGGCGGGGAGCTGATGTCGGCGAAAAAAGCGCTGCACCTGGCTGGGATTGAACCAATAACCCTTTCAGCAAAAGAAGGGCTGGCACTTACGAGCGGTACAACCAGTCCAACTGGCATGGGAGCACTGGCATTGTACGATATGTTAAAGGCAGCGGAGACCGCTGATATAATTGGAGGCATGTCTCTTGAAGTTTTAAAAGGAACAGTCCGAGCTTTTGATGAACGGCTGATTTCTGTACGACCGCACAAAGAACAGCAAGAAACAGCTTCCAACATACGTAAGATACTTTCAGACTCACATATGGCTAAAGCTTTTGAAAATTACCGTTTACAGGACCCCTTATCCCTAAGGGCTATTCCACAGCTGCACGGAGCGGCAAAAAAAACCCTTAATGATGCACATACAACAATTGAAATAGAGATGAATGGATGCAGTGACAATCCAATTTTATGGCCAGATAGTGAAGAAGGGGGTACAATCTCAGGCTGCAATTGTGATTCTTCCTATGTTGGCATTGAACTGGATTCTGCCTGTATCGCGGCAGCTGCCCTTGCCAAGATGTCAGAAAGGCGTAATAGCAGACTCATTAATGAAAAGCATTCCGAGTTACCCAATTTTCTAATTAAAAATGCAGGGTTAAATTCTGGTCTAATGATTCCGCAATATAGCCAAGCTGGTCTTTTAAATGATATGAAAATACTTTCCCATCCTGCAACAGCAGACAGCATTCCTACATGCGCTGATCAAGAAGATTATGTTGCGATGGGCTACAATGCAGCAAAAAAGGCACGAGAGGTTGCCTCAAAACTGGAATATGTGTTAGCAATCGAGTTGTTATCTATTTACACTGCTCACCAGTTAACTGACAATTATCCTTCACCAGGATCTGCAAGCCAAGCTGTTTTGGACAAGCTTGCTTGCTTTATCCCTAAAATGGAAGAAGACCAATATTTATATCCTTTTCTCGAAGGAATTAGAGATTTGATACATTCGGGTGAAATGATTCAATGTGTGGAGGATAAGCTAGGGAAGATTTTTAATAAAGAATTTATAAATGGGAATTTATGAAAAAACTAATTTGCATTTAATGAATAATAGATGGACTAAATACAGTTGCTTTCCCATGGCTAGAAAGGCTCCTGCTATAACAGCAGGAGCCTTTTGATATATTAGATATACTATTGGACGAACAACCCGCCAGCAATGAATAGCCCGGCTGCAATCACACCGCCAATCGCTGAAACCTTCAATTTGTACCGGGCATAATCAACTAAATCCATATCGAGAATCGAAGCAGTGGTAATGGTCGTATCTCCAAGCGGTGAGGTTAACGCTCCGAATGCCCCGCTTGCAAATACGGCTCCAACAGTAAGCGGAATGGAGGCACCAGTCGATACCGCCAGGGTAATTCCAAGCGGCATGAATAATCCCCAGGTTCCCCACGAGCTTCCAATAAAGTAGCCGACCACTGATCCGAGCACGAAGATGGCTGCTGGAGTCAGGAAGGCTGGCAGAAAGCTTCCAAGTGAATGCCCGATAAAGTCGGAGAACCCAAGATCCTCCGCCGCCAGTGTCAGCGCCCAAATCAGAATGAGCAGGCTGATCGCCTCCATCATCTGATTGCCTCCGTCATAAAAATGATAAAGAATTTCGTTCATCTTCTCCCGTCTAATTATGTAGAAAACAAAGGTTAAAACGAGGGTAATAAAAACAGCCAGCAGCATCACAAATGTAGCATCTGCCATGGAAAAAGCCTCAAATATTGTATTTGCGCCCTGTGCCATGCCATCCTGCCATAACAGGAACAAAGAAAAGGCAAGCAATAAAAAGACCGGGAAAATCAAATGCCATGGCTGGGCTTTGACAAGCGATAATTCCTTCTTAATTCCCATCCGGTGGAATTCATGCTCTTCTTCTTCCAGATCTGTATGGGCTTGTTCCTGCCCTTGCTTTTTTCTTCGCGGCCAGAATGTCTGAAAAATACCAATCAGCAGCATAATGATCGCGTAAAAGTTAAACAAAATACTTAATAAAAAAATTTCATATGCCGACATATCCAGGTTCAGCCCGCTGATGCCGCCTTCAACCAGGGACACCATGAAGCCTACAAATGCCGTTGCAACCGGAAGCAGCACGATGACTGATTCGGTTGAAATATCCAAAGTCATGCCCACTTTTTGCTTGGACAGGTTCATCTTTTTGATTAAGGATTTTATTATAGGCCCAATCATCATAATTCGAAACATCGGCATCATGAAGGTGAAGGGGAGGGTGATCCAGATGAACAAAAGAAGACCGCGTTCTGACCGGATCCGCCTCCCGGCCCATTCGGAAAACCCCTTAATGCCACCCGCAATATTCATCATCCCGACAAGCCCGCCGAACAGATATAAAAATCCGACTATCTTGATATTCGTTTCATCGGATAGGGTCGTTACAATATAAGCCACCGACTGTTCAGTCCCCGACAGCAAGTCTGCCGTTACTATAATGGAGCCAACAAGTATGCCCACTACCAAACCCGGCAGGATGTTCTTCAGCCAGATGGACATTCCGATTACGATTAGAAATGGTATGAGCGATAGCCAGGTGTTATTCAAGTTTATGCCCTCCAATGAAAATGCCGTTACTAAATTAGTATTGCCAGGGAAGAGGGGTAAATTCCTGAAATTTGACCGCTATTCATGATACGTCTACTCCTGTGGTGAAGGGTACTGCCAGCTATTAGCAGGTACATCCTTTTTTGCTTTAATAAATGAAACCCGCTGAATATGGGTGTTTGATTCAGTAACAATCCCCCATCCTGACACATATTTTGATGAAGAGAGTATCCGAAGAACAGACAGGATCATGATTGATTTCTGATGTTCTTCATTATGCCCCTTCATGTTGCTGGCACATTATATTAAAAAATTCGGAGGTATGATCATGAATGATTTCCAAAACGAACTTCAAATGCTGAATGTTGGTGATTTCCATGCGAACGAGGCCGTTCCGTGGGATCAGAACCAATACTATATGGATCAGGCTCGGCAATGCGGCGGGTTTGGCGGCTGCTTTAGCTGTTTTTTCTTTTTCTGCTTCAGCTGCTTTAACTGCTTTAATTGTTTCCGGTGCTCTAACTGTTTTAGATGCGGAGGCCGCTGTGGCGGGCGCTGCGGTGGCCGTTGCGGCGGACGCTAGCCTGTTTGGTATTTTCAGTTTTATAAGAAAAGGGAAGCCCCTCAGTATGGAGGGGCTTTTCATCTGAGTCTCAGACATATGAGACAAATCCCAATACATAGAATGATGGAGAAGGTATGTTTCATAAATAGGCATAGTTTACGGGTAAGGAGGAGCGAAATGAAAAATTTGACCCCTTCTGTGCGGCTGAAGGTAAAAAGGGACACGTTTTTTATCCCTGATCCAGCCAAAGGTGTGTATTTTCGGAATAATGCAAGCTCCTTCCGCATGGAAGGCAGCATGATCGATCAGTGGGTTCAAAAGCTGATGCCAATGTTTAATGGCGAGTATTCGCTGGGGGAATTGACAGCCGGCTTGCCGGGCCCGCATAGGAATCGGGTGTTTGAAATTGCAGAAGTGCTGTACCGTAACGGCTTTGTACGGGACGTAAGCGGGGACCATCCTCATCAGTTGGAAGAGCATGTTCTTAAAAAGTATTCTTCCCAGATTGAATTGCTGGAAAGCTTTGGTGATTCGGGTGCATATCGCTTCCAGGCCTACCGGCAGGCTAAAGTGCTGGCAGCAGGATCCGGGCCTTTTTTCGTTTCGCTGGTTTCTTCGCTGATTGAGTCGGGATTGCCTAAGGTTCATATGTTCATAACGGACCCTGAATCGACTAATACACAGCGGCTGAAGGAGATAGTCGCACATGCCCGGCAAACAGACCCCGAAGTTACTGCAGAGGAGGCAGCCCGCGAGAGTGAGGAAGATCATACCTGGGCAGAATTGATTCAGCCGTATGATTCCATTTTATATGTGTCAGAAGCAGGGAATGTTGAGGAGCTGCAGGTTATACATGCCGCTTGCAGGAAAGAGAAGAAGATATTTATTCCTGCTATTATCCACAAACAGGCAGGTATGGCAGGTCCCATCGTGCATCCGGAATCAGATGGGTGCTGGGAGTCTGCCTGGCATCGCGTACATCAATCCGCGTTTTGCGAAGACAAGCAATTGCACACCAGCTCCTCCACGGCAGGAGCTATGCTGGCTAATTTGATCGTGTTTGAACTGTTTAAAGAGGTTACTGGATTAATCAGTGCTGAACAGAGAAATCAGTTTTTCCTGCTGAATCTGGAGACGCTTGAAGGAAATTGGCATTCCTGCCTGCCTCATCCGATCCTGACCGGAAATGCAGCTGTGGAATGGATTCAAGATGTTGATCAGAGGATCGGTCAGAGTTCCGGAAGAAATAATCCTGACAGCTTGTTTCTTTTTTTCAGCCAATTGACTTCCAAAGAATCTGGGATTTTTCATACATGGGAGGAAGGGGATTTAAAGCAGCTTCCATTAGCGCAATGCGAGGTTCAGGCAGTCGATCCGTTGTCCAAGGGACCGGCGGATCTGCTGCCGAACATTGTCTGCACCGAATTGAGCCATACGGAGGCACGCCGGGAAGCGGGTTTGACCGGGATTGAAGCGTATGTGTCGCGGATGGCCGGCCGGCTTGAGCTGCCTCCAAATATTGAAATAAAGGAAAATATTGTAGATTTTTCTGATCCAGCTGGAATTGGAGCAGGGGAAACATTTGCAGAGGGTGTTTTACGCGGGCTGGATAGGTGTTTGGAAAAGGAACTGGCTATGCGTCAAGCGATTCAGAAAACAGTTGCTCCGCTGCGATTGAGTGCAGTAGATGATGAACGCTGCAGGTTCTATTTGGATGCATTGACAACGCTGCAGGGAACACCGAAAATCTGCCTGGGTGAGGAAGTGTCCGGCTTCCCTGTGGTCTGGGTAGGTACGAACGATCGCTGGTTTGGCAGTGTTGGCTTTAATATGACATTAGCTTTGAGGAAAGCGCTGCAGCATGCGATTATACAGGTGCAAAACCAAATGGGCAGACATAAGGGAACTGCAGTGGAGGCATCATCTGTGCTTCTGGAAGAAAATGAGCCTCAATGTCTAGTCATTCCTCCTTGTGATGAGAAGGAACAATCCCAGATCTTGCTGTCTGCCAGACAGGTGCTGGAAGAGAACAGCAAGCGGCTCTTAGTCTGTGAATTTTCGTTCGAACCATTCTTGAAAGAGAGTCTGGCAGGGGTTTATGGGGTGTTCATACGAGAGGAGGAATCTCAGTGAGCGCTATCGTGGTAGTTGTGGGAGAAGGACTGCTGGCGGACAGCATATGCAAAGAACTGCCCGCCGAATATAAGGTAGTTCATCATGTGAATTTCGAGCCTGAACTGCCGGATGGGACTGATTTGATTCTGGTGGTGAACGATACCTGGATGCCTTCAGCTCATAAAAAGGCGGAAGAAGTGTCACGATCATCAGGTATTCCCTGGCTGAGAGGTTTTGTATCATTTGGAGAGGGTGTGATTGGCCCATTCGTTCACCCGTCCGCGCCGGGATGCTCACAGTGTGCGGACACTCGAAAACTTCTGGCCGGGCGTGACCGGGAAGAGATGTGGGAACTGCAGCAAAGATTCGAAGAGAGCAGCGGATTAAATCGTGACGCATGGTCATCGCGCTCGGGACTTTTACAGATGTCCTACCTGCTTGCGGCAGAGGTGCAAAGGGTCCTGGAGGACAGCTTGGCGGACCTGGAAAGGCGGATTTATTTGGTCAGCCTGAAAACATTTAAAACCTCTTGCCACCTCATTCTGCCGGATTCATTGTGCCAAGTGTGCAGCTCCCTGCCTGAAGATTCACAGGCAGCTGCAAGAATTACCATCAAGCCAAGTCCGAAAATAAGCGCAGACAGTTACCGCTGCCGCTCATTGGAAGATTTAGATCAAACGCTCGTCAGAAATTACCTGGATCCGAAGACAGGTTTATTAAATGGCAAAATGTATGATTTCACACCGCCTTTTGCGGATGTAGTCGTAAACCTTCCGATGTTTAGAGGGGACGAAGGTGTGGCTGGCCGCACTCATTCCTATAAAGTGAGCGAGCTGACAGCCATTTTGGAGGGGCTTGAACGTTCCTGCGGCATATCGCCCCGTGGAAAGAGGACAGCAGTCTATGACAGTTTCCGTAACCTGGAAGATCAGGCTCTTAATCCTTTAAAAGTAGGTGTGCATGCAGATGAACAGTATGCACGGCCGCACTTTCCATTTAAAAAATTTGATCCTGATATTCCGATGAATTGGGTATGGGGTTATTCGTTTTTGCAGGAGCGCCCGATTTTGGTTCCTGAGCTGCTTGCTTATTACAGCCTAGGGTGCGGGAATGGATTTGTCTATGAAACATCCAACGGATGCGCACTGGGCGGCAGCCTGGAAGAAGCGATCTTCTACGGTATTTTAGAAGTGGTGGAGCGTGATTCATTCCTGATGGCCTGGTACGGACAGCTGGCCCTTCCGCGTCTTGATCCTTATTCCTCCAATGACCAGGAATTGCATCTGATGATTGATCGGGTGAGAACAGTGGCGGGATATGATCTGCATCTGTATAACGCAACAATGGAGCATGGAATTCCGAGTATTTGGGCGATGGCGAAAAACAGGAAGAAAAAAGGCTTGAATATCATTTGCGCGGCCGGAGCCCATCCCGACCCGGTACGGGCGGTAAAAAGCGCGGTTCATGAGTTAGCTGGAATGATGGGGACACTGGACGATAAGTTTGAAGAGAACAAGACGGATTTACAGCAAATGCTGCAAAATTCTTCCCTCGTCGGCAAAATGGATGACCATGGGATGCTTTACGGTTTACCGGAAGCAGAGGAGCGCCTAAAGTTTTTGCTGGATGAAAATCGTCCGCTCCGAACGTTTTCAGAGGAGTTCAAGCGGGATAGGAGACATGCAGATCTTACAGATGATCTGCAGGACCTTCTTCAGGCATTGCACCGGCAAAATCTGGATGCAATAGTGGTGGATCAGACGACACCGGAAATAAAACGGAGTGGATTGCATTGTGTCAAGGTTCTGATACCCGGTATGCTGCCCATGACATTTGGACACCACCTGACACGTGTAACAGGGCTGGAAAGGGTGTTAAAGGTTCCAATGAATCTCGGATATGTAAAAGAGCCGCTTACTCTTGATCAGCTTAATCCACATCCCCACCCATTTCCATAAGCCTGACCGGGAGGTAAATAAGATGAATCCAGATACATTTCTGCACAATTTACATTTTGATATTGACCAGATAAGCCCGCCGGATTGGGAAGTGGATTGGGACGATGCACCGCTTGCCTATAAGCTATACCGGGGCTTGCCAGTTGTTCCCCTGTCGCTGGAGGTTCCCCTTTCTCTTGAAGAATGCGCGGCACCGGCAAATCCTGACCTTAGGAGAATCGGTCATTTTCTTTGGTATACATTCGGCCTTAATCAGTTTAGCCAATCTGTCTTTCCAATGGGTTCCAATGAAGAGGCGGATGGGTTAATGCAGTCGCTTCGGCGGTCTGTACCTTCTGGCGGAGCGCTGTATCCTAACGAATTATACATGTTTCTGAAATTGGATGATTTGCCGGAGGGGATCTACCACTATGATGTGCTGCACCACCGCCTGGTGCTGCTGCGCAAGGGTAATTTCGATTCCTATATTGCCCATGCTCTTGGCAATCGCTGTGATTTGTCATCTTGTTTTGGGACTGTGTTTGTGACGACCATGTTCTGGAAAAATTACTTTAAATACAATAACTTTGCATATCGTCTGCAGGGCTTGGATGCAGGTGTAGTGATTGGACAGTTATTGGAGGTTACAAAGAGGTTTGGTTTTGCAGCGGGAGTTTACTTTCAATTTCTTGATCGTGCTCTTAACCATCTCCTTGGACTGTCTGATCAGGTGGAGAGCGTATATGCCGTTATCCCGCTGTCAGTTGAACCGACCAGCTGGTTTGCGAACAGAAGCAGCAGGGACGGAATGGCCACTGCCTCTGATTTGTGCCAGGAAGTAACATCGATTGAGAATAATTACTGCCTCAGATCCATCAAAGTGAAAGAATTTCCGATGTTAACCAGCATCAATAAAGCATCCATGCAGGAATCAGCTAAATCGTTTCGTCAAATCAACACCCAAGAAAGCAATTGTGAAGGCAGGCATTTGACTCTTCCCCCTGTAAAAAGGATATCGTATGATTTGGCGGCAGTCTGCCGGGAGCGCTTTTCACCGGACATGGATTTCGTTTCAGGTAAGGTAAGCCAGGAGCTGCTTGCTGCACTGCTTCAGGAGGCGACAGAATCCTATTTGTATAGAAACGATTTAGATAGGGCACTAGAAAAGCGCGCGTCACGTGTAACTCTATATGTGTGTTTGAATAATGTCGAAGGGATTCCGGATGGGGCTTACTATTACGACCGCGATGCTCATTCACTAAGGGAGCTTAATCCCGGAGACCATCGGCTTGCGCTTCAATACGGAATGCCTGCTGGCAATGTGAATCTGTACCAAGTCCCGCTCTGCTTTCATGTGGCAGGGGATAAAGATTTCTATAGAACTACACTTGGGTACAGAGGCTATCGCATCCAGCAAATGGAAGCGGGCATGCTCGTGCAGCGGCTGCTTTTAGCAGCGACAGCTCTTGGGATGGGCGGACATCCGCTTCTCGGGTTTGATGTGAAATTGTGTGATGATATATACAGAATGGATACACAGGGAAAAACCAGTCTGATCCAAATCCCGATTGGCTTCTACCGGGCCCGACCGTGGCTGAGGGGAAATTTGATTAGCTAGATTAGAAGATGATTCTGCCCGCAGTAAAAGAATTGCCTTGAGTAGCGGCCATCCATAATGAGGATTGGAAAATTCAATCAAACTGTAAAAAAATATTGTAAAATCTATTTTTAAAAATCGTTAATAAAGATTTGACAAGGGAAGGCTGTTCCGACAGCCTTTTTTTATACCTAATTAAGCTTGTGAAACATTGTACTTAACTATAGGGTGCAAAAGTTGAAGATCCATTAGGATCCAGCTTTTTTTCTTATTCAGCTAAAGAGCATAAGTTGATTTAATTTTATTTAAGTTTTACCTTGACCAAGTTTTCAGTTGATCTATACTTAGAGTGCTGATGGAAGAATATGGGGAGTGGGTCGATTTGGATACTAAGCTTTTCTTAGACAAAATAACTAATCTTTTTAAAGAAGAACTTAGGGATAATTTGTTAGGGATTTATTTACATGGATCTCTGGCAATGGGTTGTTTTAACCCCGATAAAAGTGATATCGATTTCTTAGTCGTCGTAAAAGAAAAGCTAAAACCAGTAAATAATTCCAGGATCGCAAAATTAGCTTTATCCTTACATGATGAAATGTCTAATGAGCGCGGAATAGAGTTTACTATTATCTTAGAAACTTTCCTAAAAAAGTTTGTTTATCCAACTCCTTTTGAGTTTCATTACTCCGATTATCACAGGGAGAAATATCGCACAAATGAGAATTATCTTTGCGGGGGATTTGAAGATGAAGATTTAGCTTCACAAATCGTTGTTGCCTATGAGAGAGGAATAACACTGTATGGAAAACCATTAAGTGAACTTTATGAACCGATCGATAGTCAATATTACCTTGCCTCAATTCTGCATGACGTGGAGGGAGCTGCAGAGGAGATTATAAGCAATCCACCTGCGTACCTGACTCCTATGTACCTAACCTTAAATCTCTGCCGAGTTCTTTTTTTATTAAAGAAGGTAAGATATCTTCAAAGCGAGAAGGCGGGGAATGGGGATTAACTAATCTGCCTCATAAATATCTGCAGTTGGTTGAACATTGTCTAAATGAATATAACGGAAGAGCAGTTAGTAGTGAGCTTGTTTCCCAAATTTTTTATGAATTCATTGAATTCATGCTTAAAGAAATAAAGCAAGACATCTTATTGAGCTAACTGGTGTTTATGTTCAAGAACAGATTCGAGCTGAGAAGGATTTTTTGTGCTATAGAGGCAGGATTAAATTAACCGGCAGGAAATGACTCTGTTATCTTGAATATAAGACAGAAAGATGATGGCGGAGGAATAGTATGATAACTGATTTAGAATTGATGGAGCATCATGTGAATGTGTTATTTAGACATGATAGTGAAAATCGAGTGACAGTTGTGAATGAACTACCTTACAGTGCAGCGCCAAAAATTTTCGTTGGTGCCACTAGAATGGGGAGTATTGTAAGGTATTCAAACTCTCTGGATAAGAGTATTGCAGAGAAGTTAGAGCAAGTTATACGAGCTAACTCTGATGATCATCTAGAAAAAATTATAAAGGCATTAAGCATTGACCATCTTTTAAATACTGTATGGATTGGGCCGGCGTATGTATTCCCTGATGTAAGGGACAGAACTTATTCAAGAGCAATTAAAGTAACACATGAAAACAAAGAAATTTTAAAGCCTCATTTTCCATATACATATGAAGATTTTGATTACAAGCAACCCTGTTTTGTAATAATTGAAGACAATATACCAGTTTCAATTTGCTGTAGTGCAAGGCAGACTTCAAAAGCCGACGAAGCAAGTGTATTTACACATGAAGACTACCGTGGAAGAGCATACGGTGCAGATGTTGCAAAGGCCTGGGCTGCAGAAGTACAAATACTAGGAAGAATTGCGCTATATAGTACTTCTAAGGACAACTTAGCATCTCAATCTGTGGCAAAGAAACTACAATTAGCCCATTATGGAACAGACATTCATATAAGTTGAGTAACACAGGACTGCTTTTTTGTTAAAGTCACTATTGATTAAACGGGGCAGAATACTTCAATATGACTTTTGTATTATGACTATATAAACAAACTTAGTTTGGGGTGATTTGGTGACAATAAAAGGCATTAATCATTTTTTATTTTCAGTTTCCAATTTAGAAGCTTCTATTGAGTTTTATAAAAATGTGTTTGGAGCAAAGTTGTTAGTTAAGGGAAGAAGTACTGCCTATTTTGATATAAATGGTATATGGCTTGCCCTAAATGAAGAAAAGGATATTCCCCGTACTGAAATTTGCCAATCATATACACATATAGCTTTCTCAATAGAAGAAGCGGATTTTGATAATATGTACCGTAAGCTAAAAGAATTGAAGGTAAACATCCTGTCAGGTCGTCCAAGAGACGAAAGAGATAAAAAGTCTATTTATTTTACTGATCCAGATGGGCATAAGTTTGAATTTCATACAGGTACTTTACAAGACAGACTAGATTATTATAAAAAGGAAAAAACACATATGGAGTTTTACAATTAATGATTTTTGTTGGAATTCCAAATTTCTGGGATTAATCCTTAGAGAAAAAAGGAGGAGGTAATCTTATTAAAAGGGAGAATTTTAAAATAAGAATATATTTGAGAGGTGTTTGAAGATGTATCATAGCTTAAGCGATTTTTATACATCCTGGGAATTTGAGGCTGGAGCTACAAGCAGGATTCTTAAAAATCTTACGGATGAATCATTAAAGCAAGAAGTCACTCCAAATCAATGGCCTTTAGGACGTATTGCGTGGCATACTGTCACATCTATCAAAGTGATTAGTTCACAGGCAGGTTTAAGATTTGACGCTCCTAGTGAAGACTGGTCTGTTCCATCTTCTGCTAATTTCATTGCTGAAAGCTATATTAAATCTTCACATGTGTTTGTTGAGGCTTTGAAAACTCAATGGACTGATCAGATCCTGTTGGAACAAATTGATTTCTTTGGTATTAAAATGACAAAGGGAAGTCTTTTATTATTTCTAAACCAACACCAAACTCATCACCGGGGACAAATGACTATTCTAATGAGACAGGCAGGACTTAGAGTTCCAGGGATCTACGGTCCTTCAAAGGAAGAATGGGCACAATTTGGAATGGCTGAACCAAGACAATCTTTATTTGATTAAGTTTTAGAGATATACTGCATCTAGATATTAATTAATTCACTATTAAACAAAGACTCTCATAACTGATTTTTTATCCTGCTGCCAGCTTAGGCGGCTTTTCTTATTGTGCTGAATGGGCAGTTTTGTATAAAATGGTGTGTAATTCTCTGTGCTGTTTTTGCAGCTCTCTTCTCTTTTACTCCTTTTCAGACTGTTAAGCTAGTTGAATTTTATTGCTTGCAAGTTTAGTATGAGATAAAATGAAAAAATTGAGAATGTATTTCAACTTTACATAAAAAGGATATAAATATGTTTAAAAATATAGATTTATTTAATCAGGCCTTTTTTTTTGCTCCGATTGGGATGGCCTTAGTCTCATTAGAGGGAAAATGGATTAAGGTGAATCATGCTTTAACTAACATTACTGGTTATACAGAGGGTGAGCTTCTTACCACGAACTTTCAAACCTTAACTTATCCCAAGGACTTATATACAGATTTATCTTACACACAAGAATTAGTTGAAGGAAAAAGAGACTCTTTTGAGATGGAAAAAAGGTATGTCCACAAAAGTGGGAAGATCGTCTGGGTGTTATTATCTGTATCCATTGTGCGGGAAGGAAACAAGCCATTATTCCTTATTTCTCAAATACAAGATATAACCGATCGTAAAACCTCAGAGAGATTATTGAAACAAATGGCTCATTATGACTTTCTTACCCAATTGCCAAATCGGAGATTGTTTGAAGAACGGCTTAATCATGCAATTGAATCAGCTGATTACAATAAAGGGCTAGTCGCAGTAATGTATCTTGATTTAGATGGGTTTAAGCAAATAAATGATAACTTTGGTCATGACTTAGGAGACATATTGTTAAAAGAAGTCGCCAGTAGGCTTACGGCTTGTACAGAAAATAAGGATACTGTGGCGAGGCTTGCAGGTGATGAATTCACAATTCTACTTCCGGAAACTACAATCGACGATGCAAAACATGTTGCCCAACAGATCATCGATACTCTATCTAATAAAATGTCGGTGCAGAATATTGTTATCTCAATTACTCCCAGTATCGGAATTGCCTTTTGCGATGATTTCAATATGGATGTCAGGAATTTGCTGAAATATGCTGATGGAGCTATGTATCAAGCAAAACTGAACGGAAAGAATAATTATCAAGTTTCACAGAACAGATAAAGCTAAGATATGACATTATTATGAGCGTTGATCCATGAAGGATTAATGCTTTTTTGTTGAATTCAATTAACGGTGCAGTTTAGTTTAAGTTTAAGTCAAATGCTGGATGGAGTTACGAACTAGGTATTTGATATAAATAAATGAAAAATAAAAAATTCCTGCGATTAGAACCTGCTTTTTTCGTTGGCATTTTGTTATTGAGGCTTTTTAAATGCCCTATTATTTTTCTATTTGCGTGGAGTAGTTGTGTTCCTCTATTTTTTTCTTCATAAATTCTTTACCCCATTCTTTCATCGCATCCAGTACTGTGATAAATCTTTTCCCTTGGTCTGTTAGCGAGTATTCCACTTTAGGAGGAACTTCTTTATACACTTCTCTGTGAACTATTCCATCCTCTTCTAATTCTCTCAGTTGTCTTGTCAAAATTCCTTTTGAAATGCCAGGTAACAACCTTTGAAGTTCGTTAAATCTAATTGTTCGCTGGCTTAGATGCCATAAAATGATGATTTTCCATCTTCCAGCAATTACATTTTGCGTAAGTGTCAAAGGACACACTACCTCTAGTTCTTCAGGAGGCTTTTCTCCTTGGAAATTAAATCGAGCCATTTATTGTTTTCCCTCTTTCTCGTAATAGTACTATTTTTGTGACTATGTTATAAAAAAATGCCTACTTTTATTATTGTGACTGTACCTATAGTATATTCTTAAGCTTAATGATTAAATATGAAAATTTTAAATGGAGGGAAAGAAATGAAAATATTAGTTACAGGTGCGACAGGACAATTAGGATTAAAGGTTGTAGAAGCATTATTAAAAACTATACCAGCGAGTAAGTTGGCTGTAAGTGTTCGAAATCCAGAAAAAGCAGGAGGGTTGCGAGCCCGTGGAGTAGATGTTCGATACGGTGACTTTGATAAGCCAGAAACATTAGATTCTGCTTTTTCAGGAATTGATCGGCTATTAATTATATCTACGTTCGGGGATCATGAAACTATCATGATACAGCATAAGAATGCTGTATCTGCAGCTCAGCGTGCTCAAGTGAAGTTTATTGCTTATACAAGTGTAACAAATGCTAGTGAAAGCCAATTTTTCCTCGCCCCACCTCATCGAGCTAGAGAAGAAGCTATTTTGAAAACAGGCATCCCATACTCATTTTTACGGAACAATTGGTATTTTGAAAATGAAATTAACAGCATAAAAGGCGCGATGGCAGGAGCAGCTTGGATTACATCTGCTGGTGAAGGTAAAGTAGGCTGGGTACTTCGACAAGATTTAGCGGAGGCAGCAGCGAATGTATTAATCGGAGAAGGGCACGTGAATACGGTTTACGAACTTTCCGGTAAGCTAATGACTCAAGAGGAATTTTCTTCTGCTCTAGGCGAGGTTTTAGGGAAAGAAGTACCTGTACAACAAGTCGATGATGCTGCTTATGCCGACATTATGAAAGGTGCAGGGGTACCAGAAGCCTATCTTCCTATGCTCGTAAACATGCAAAAAGGTATTCGAGATGGAGGATTAGAGATAGACAGTAACGATTTAGAAAAATTATTAGGTCGCCCTGCTACACCAATAAACGAAGCTTTGAACCAAATTGTCAGCCAAATATCCCAAACAGGAAATTAAATTTTATCAAAAAACGACCTTCTCATATATAAATGGAGGTCGTTTTAATTACAAAGGACTAGAAGTAGGAATTTGGTCTAAATTAATCCCGGTCAAGGTTTAAGCATTGCTATTATGAAGTTCATTTTTCTGGTTTGAGCCTTCATTGTGTTTCGAATAAATGAAAAATAATTAATAATACAAAAAAAATTCTGGTTTATATCATTTTCCTTCGCCGAAATTTATTAAAGGGTAACCTTTGAATATAGAGAATATTAAATATCATCACAAATATCTCGTTTTATAAGGAGGACCTCATGGACAAAAAGCTTTACAGAAAATTCGATTTTCCGGAAACAGGAATTAATTTGTATGAAAGCAAGCACCTCAGAGGCAAGTTTGTTTCTGAGCATTATCATGATCATTTTCAAATTCTCTATGCTCTTGAAGGGGAAGGTGATATTACCCTTGACGGCAAGGCCTATAACTTTTCCAAAGACAAAGTAGTGCTGATTACTCCCAATTGTGTTCACTCCATAAAAGCGACCACAAAAATGACGGTATTGGTTCTGGCATTTTCATTACCTTCGATGGAAATAAACCTGCAAAAAGAGCTGCTTGCCTTAATGGAGAAAAACTCCCGGCATTTCGAACTCGATTTATATACAGCAAGTGAAATTCGGCCATTAATTAGAAAAATGCTATATGAACAAAAAAATGGAGACCTTTTTGGAAAATTGTCCATGCCTGTATATCTTATTGAAATTATCATTCATTTGCTGCGCCAGCAGAATTATTCTTCTGTTCAGGATGCGAATGATATTCGCTCCATACAAATGAAGGAATACATAGAAAGGCATTATTTCAATAATATCACGGCAGAAAGTCTGTCTGCTGTATTCGGAATCTCAACAAGATACATGAATGATATTTTTAAAAGGAAATTTAATGACACCCCCTTGCAATATCTTCAGAAAGTAAGGATTAAACATGCAAAGGAATTGCTGCTTCAATCTGATCAGGATATCGTGTCCATTTGTTTTGAGGTTGGATATGAAACATTATCAACCTTTTATCGTACTTTCAGAAATTTGGTGGGGATTTCACCGAATAAATTCCGCTTGTCCTCTCAGCCACCTTCAGATGTTTCAGATACCGTTTCCTAATTGCCTATCTCCAAAATTAAGAATTTTTCTCTCAATCTCATAAGACAATAGTTGAAAGAAAATTCAAAATAGTAAACAAGAGAGAAAAATATTTTATATAGGAGGGCCAAAGGGACATGAAAAGAAAATGGGGATTATTTTCGATTTGCATTTTGATGATTGCTATGGTTACAGCTGGCTGCGGGAATAGTGCAGCAACAGAGGGAACCGGAAAGGCTGAGGAAAATGGGGACTATGTTATAAAATTTGCACATGTTGTAAGCGCTTCAACAGCTAAGGGGAAGGCTGCGGAAAAGTTCAAAGAGCTATTGGAGGAACGTACCGATGGTCAAATCAAAGTGGAGGTGTTTCCTGATTCCCAATTGGGAGCGGATCGGGAAATCACGGAACAAATGCAGTCTGGAACCATTCAGATGAACGCTCCTTTTACCGGCGTTCTGCCTGCCTTTGTTAAACAATTTGAAGTGTTTGACCTGCCTTATTTATTTAAAGATCGTGACCATGTTAAAAGTGCTGTAAATGGGAAAGTGGGTGAAATTTTCAACCAGCACCTGGAGAAACAGGGGCTTCGTGCATTAGGATATTGGGACGGCGGATTCAAGCATCTAACGAACTCCAAACAAGCCATTCAACAGCCGGAGGATCTAGACGGCCTGAAGATGCGTGTTTCCCAGAGCCCGCTGTTAATTTCGCAGTTCCAGGCGATGGGTGCCGGCGGGGTTTCCATTGATTTTGCAGAATTATATACAGCTCTCCAAACCAAAACGGTTGATGGGCAGGAAAATCCTTTAAGCAATATTGTCAGCAAGAAATTTTATGAAGTCCAGGATTATTTAACGTTAAGCAGTCATGGATATATGGCTTATCCATTATTAATTAGCGAGCAATTCTATCAGAAGCTTCCGGCAGATCTTCAGAAAGCTGTAGATGAAGTGTCGGCTGAGGTAACGGATTGGCAATGGGAACAATCTGCTGCGGATGAAGAAGCCTATATGAAAAAATTAAAGGAATCAGGGATTGAAATTACCGAACTGACAGAATCAGAAAAAGAGTTATTTATTGAGGCTACAAGTGAAGTATATGAAGACTTTAAGAAAGTGGAAGGCGGACAGGAATTACTGGATGCCATAAAAGAAGCGCAATAGCATGTTTAAAAATACAATCAAGGACGGCTTATAGCCGTCTCTTTTTAACAAAATAAGAAAGTATAAAACTTTGAACGTCGATTACTGTCTAGCTCCAGCGCCTACCCCCTCGAGGTGTCGGGGGTGGGCAAGGCGCTTGCGCTTTTCATAAGAAGGAGGGAATTATATGCAGAAAATCAATCATATCTTGAACTATTTTGAAGAATATGTGGGAGTGATTTCCCTAATCTTTACTTCCTTGCTTGTGTTCGTTCAAGTAGTGCTCAGATATGTTTTCAATTATTCGCTGTCCTGGTCAGAGGAGGTGGCAAGATACTTAATAGTGTGGTTTGTGTTTATAGGGAGCAGTATTGCCGTCAGAGAAAAAGCGCATGCCACTATGGACGCCCTTGTTACGTATTTGCCTGATAAGTGGAAAAAAATCTTTTCAATGATATCCAATCTGATTTCCATCGTTTTTTGTATCTTTTTAATTTGGTCAGGCAGCGGGATTGTTTCAAGTGTTATTGAATTCGGCAGTGTGACTCCGTCCACCGGAATGCCGATGTATATCCCATATCTCGCTCTCCCTGTTGGGGCAAGCCTGATGATGATTCGCTTTCTGCAGCTTTTAGTTCAGGATGTGAAAAGTTTACGTTCAGTAAATCAAACTATTATTCCTCCAAAAGAGGAGGCTTCAAAACTATGATGCTATTAATTATCTTTGTGCTTCTTTTATTATTGGGGGTTCCAATTGCTATATCCATTGCGTTAAGTACGATTATTGTTATTTTTCAAAGCAATGTTCCGATGGATACATTAGCGAGAACAATGTTTTCAGGAGTAGATTCCTTTTCACTGATGGCCATTCCTTTCTTTGTCTTTGCAGGGGATTTAATGCTGGCAGGGGGAACGTCCAAGAGATTGATTGATTTTACGAAGAAATGGGTCGGCTGGACAACCGGGGGCCTGCCAATTGCAGGGGTGCTATCATCCATGTTTTTTGCTGCCCTTTCGGGTTCAAGCCCTGCAACGGTTGCTGCGATTGGGGGCATTATGATTCCATCATTAAAGGAAGCACGCTTTTCGGAAAGATTCTCGGTTGGATTAATGTGTGCATCCGGCTCGCTCGGCATCATTATTCCTCCCAGTATAACGTTTTTAGTCTATGGCTCTGTTGCTGAAGTTTCAATCGGCAAATTGTTTATTGCCGGAATCATTCCGGGAATCTTCATCGGACTGATTCTTATGACTGTTGGCTATGTTATTGCCAAGAAACAGGGACATAAGCCAGATCCAAGACCGACCGGAAAAGAATTATGGAAATCAACGGTTTCTGCCATCTGGGGAATTTTGATGCCAGTGATCGTCCTTGGCGGCATTTACTTTGGTGTATTTACGCCTACCGAAGCCGCGGCGGTTGCGATTGTATACAGTATGATCGTTGGCTTTTTCATCTATAAGGAACTGACTATTAAGGAATTATTTGCCGTAACTAAAAGATCGATTGTGACATCTGCCATGATTATGCTTGTCATTTCTGCTTCGAAGGTGTTCAGCTGGTATTTAACATATGAACAGATCCCGTCTACCGTCGCAGGAACATTAATAGAGTATGCATCAAATCCCGTTGTTTTCTTAATTCTGGTTAACATCATCCTGCTGATCGTGGGGATGTTCATGGATTCGAGCGCAGCAGTGCTGATCCTCGTCCCGCTGTTTTTGCCGGTAGTGCTTGAAATGGGAATTGATCCGATTCATTTCGGCGTGATCATGATTATCAATCTGGCAATCGGAATGCTGACTCCTCCTTTCGGATTGAATCTTTTTGTGGCATCAGGCATCAGCAAAATGTCGCTGGCTGGAGTAACTCGGGGTACCATGCCGTTTATATTTGTGCTGATAGCAGCGTTAATGGTTATTACGTATGTGCCACAGCTGTCTCTTTATTTAGCAGATTTTGTTTACCAATGATCTCATTAATTACCGTCCTTCAACTGAGAAGTGACGGTATTTTTTTTGAAAGATCTAAAAAAGTTTTTAGCACCCTGTTGATTGGAGTGGAAGGTGCGAAAGCTCCGCGGAGGCTCCCGGACCGCCCGCGGAAAGCGACTACCTGCAACGGAAATCAACAGGCAAATTTAACAGAGCTAAGTCTAATAGATTTCCCCTCTTATCTCCGATATTGCAAAAAGCCTTCCGATATGGATGAGATAATCCTTTCAGAAATTTTTAGAATAAAAGTAAGCTAAACAACAAATTATTTGGCTCTAAAGTCAAAAAGGAGGAAGAGAATTATGGCAGTTAAAAATATTGGGATTATCATGAACGGTGTGACCGGAAGGATGGGAACAAATCAGCATCTAGTGAGATCTATCGTGGCAATCCGAGAGCAAGGCGGGGTGGAGCTTGCCAATGGTGATGTCATTATGCCGGATCCGATTTTAGTAGGACGAAACCAGGATAAACTGCAAACGCTTGCTGAAAAGCACAATATAAGCCGATGGAGCACAGACCTTGATGAGTGCCTGGCTGATCCGCAAAATGTGATCTATTTTGATTCTCAAACAACCGTCCGCAGGGCAGATGCGATTCGGAAAGCCATAAAAGCCGGCAAGCACATTTACTGCGAAAAACCTACTGCCACAAGCTTGGAAGAATCTATTGAACTGGCAAAGCTGGCGTACGGAGCTGGCGTGAAAAATGGGGTTGTGCAGGATAAATTATTCCTGCCGGGACTATTAAAATTAAAGAGACTGATAGATTCAGGGTTCTTCGGCAAAATCCTATCCGTTCAGATGGAATTTGGCTATTGGGTATTTGAAGGGGACTGGCAGGCTGGACAGAGGCCATCCTGGAATTACCGCAAGGAAGATGGCGGCGGGATTATTGTTGATATGTTCGCCCATTGGCGATATGTCCTCGACAACCTATTTGGCAATGTAGAGTCTGTTTCCTGCCTGGGTAAAACCCATATTCCAAAACGGGTCGATGAAAATGGAAAAACGTACATGTGCACGGCCGATGATGCTGCATATGCAACATTTGAACTCGAAGGCGGCATTGTTGCACAGGTAAATTCATCCTGGACTGTCCGGGTTAACCGGGAAGATTTATTAACGATTCAAGTAGATGGTACACACGGAAGCGCTGTAGCTGGTTTAAGAGATTGCAAGATTCAGCATCGCATCAATACACCGAAGCCTGTTTGGAATCCTGACATTGAGAATCCTTTTACATTTACAGAACAATGGCAAACAGTCCCGGATAACCAGGTATTTGATAATGGCTTCAAGGTCCAGTGGGAGCTATTTTTGAAGCATATTGCAGCCGACGAATCGTTTCCATGGGATTTGCTCGAGGGTGCCAAAGGGACTCAGCTGGCTGAATTAGGGCTTAAATCGTGGGAGGAGCGGCGCTGGATTGATGTACCTGAATTAAGCCTGGAGGTGAGAAAGAATGGTGAAACGGTTAACTCTGCCAGATAAAACCGGCAAGACATATGAATACCATGCTGGAAATCATAAAGCTTTCATCCTGCCGGAAGGCCCTTTCAAAAGCAGGATCGCCTTTTCAGCTGCACATGTGGTTTGTGATCCTCTTGCAGATTCCGATCCCGTTTTAAAGGCAAAGATCGACTGGGAAAACACTTTAGCTTATCGAAGACATCTATGGTCTATGGGTCTCTCGGTGGCAGAGGCAATGGATACGGCCCAGCGCGGAATGGGTCTTAATTGGGAGCACGCAAAGGAGCTCATTCGCCGGTCGGCGGCGGAGGCAAAAGCGGAAGGCGGCAGGATAGCATGCGGAGCCGGGACAGATCAGCTGCTCCCCGGCCCATCCGTCACCTTAGCGGATGTTCAGGCTGCCTATGAGGAGCAATGCGAATTTGTGGAACAGCACAACTCGCAAATCATCCTGATGGCAAGCAGGGCCCTGGCAGATTGTGCTCAAGGCCCTGAGGATTATGAGAGGATTTATGCCAATATTTTAAGACAGGTCTCAAAGCCGGTTATCCTGCACTGGCTTGGCGATATGTTCGATCCATCCTTAAAAGGGTACTGGGGCTACAAGAATCTGGATGATGCAATGGAAGTCTGTCTGAATGTCATTTGGGATAACAAAGACAAGGTTGACGGAATTAAAATCTCTCTTCTTGATGCTTCCCGTGAAATTGAAATGCGCAGGCTTCTTCCTCCAGGTGTAAAAATGTATACCGGCGATGATTTCAATTATCCTGAATTGATTAAAGGGGATGAACACGGATACAGCCATGCACTGCTGGGGATTTTTGACGCCATCGCACCAGCGGCAGCTGCAGCCCTGCATGCTCTGGATGAACATGACTATGAATCCTATCATGCATTATTGGAAAAAACAGTTCCGCTGTCACGCCATATTTTCCAGGCGCCAACTTATTCCTATAAAACCGGTATCGTCTTCATGGCCTATCTGAACGGGCACCAATCCCATTTCCGCATGATTGGCGGGGCTGAGAGTGCCAGGTCCATCGTGCATCTGTCTGAACTGTTTGTATTGGCAGACCAGGCCGGACTGCTGTCGGACCCTGAGCTTGCTGCTGAAAGAATGAAGCTGGTATTGAATTTAGCCGGGATTCGTCAGGAGGAATATTCAAGTGGAAAACTATGAGCGTCTTAGTCTGAATCAAATTACAACAGAGCAATGGAATTTAAAAGAAGCGATCGAGGGATGTGCCCGGGCGGAAGTTCCCTGGATCGCCCCCTGGAGACATAAGGTAGCGGAATTAGGCTTAAGCTCAAGCAAGCGGCTCATAAAGGATGCCGGATTAAAGGTTTCCAGTTTATGCCGAGGCGGCATGTTCCCGGCTGGGTCTGCAGCTGAACGGCAAAAAAGAATAGACGATAATAAAAGAGCGGTGGAAGAAGCGGCTGAGCTGGGGACGGATGTTCTCGTTCTGGTCTGCGGGCCGTCTCCTGACCGTGACATTGTATCTGCCCGGCAAATGGTCGAGGAAGGAATCGCCCAGCTGGTTCCTTTCGCGGAATCGCATGGGGTGAAATTAGGAATCGAGCCGCTGCACCCTATGTACGCGGCAGAACGGTCGGTGGTCGTTTCAATGGACCTGGCTAACACTCTTGCGGAAGCATACCGGCCTGAACAGGTAGGGGTCGTTGTCGATGTCTTTCATGTATGGTGGGATCCGGACTTATATAACCAGATCAGCCGGGCCAAAGGGCGAATTCTGGGCTTCCATGTTTCCGATTGGCTGGTTCCTACACCTGATATGCTAAAGGGACGGGGCATGATGGGCGACGGTGTCATTGAAATCAGCCGCATCCGTAAAGCTGTAGAGAGAGTAGGCTACTCAGGGCCCATTGAGGTGGAAATTTTCAATGATCAAATCTGGAGCCAGCCTGCCGATGATACTTTAATTCAAATGAAAGAAAGCTATTTGAAGCATGTGTAGTAAAAAAAGAAGCGACCATATTTGTCGCTTCAGTTTAAAAAGACCAAAAGGGTTCGGAAAAGTCTCATTCCGAATCCTTTTTTGATTTTTTGTGGGAAATTATGCAATAACAGAGAGAATTGCAGACCTCTACGAGGTTATCATTTAGGCAATTTCTGGACCTTTCCAAGTCCAGTTGGCAATCATCTTCAAATTCATGGCAGTTCAAAATCGAAACTAAAATATTTCAAATTTGAAATACCATCAGGCGATCAAGTTTAAAAATCGTCATTTATCCTGGCTATTTTAAATTGGCACAATTTTTGCAAGCAATAAGTGTAACAGGTACAAGGAGGTTAAAGAATGAAATTTGAAAAGCCGTTATCAGGTTTGAAGGTGTTAGAGATGGGTCAGTTAATAGCCGGACCATTCACAACGAGAATGCTTGCTGAGTTCGGTGCAGAGGTCATAAAAGTTGAACCGCCGGGAAGGGGAGATCCCATTAGAGAATGGAGACACATCTATAAAGGAAGCTCACTTTGGTGGAAGGTTCAGTCACGCAATAAAAAGTCCATCACAATCAATTTAAAATCTGAAGAGGGCCAGGGAATTATAAGGAATTAGTGAGGTCATGTGACATCGTCGTAGAGAATTTCAGGCCAGGGACATTAGAAAAATGGGGCCTGGGATATGAAGATTTATGCCAAATAAATCCAGGATTGATATTAATAAGAATCTCAGGATATGGCCAGGATGGACCTTACAGAGATAAACCAGGCTTTGGGAGTATAGGAGAAGCAATGAGGAGCAAAAAAGAGGGTTATCGTTTTCTTTAGGGCCATAAAATAATTTCCAATCGTATTATAAACTTTGTATGAAAAAATCCCACTTTTTATTGGCACTTTGGACAATTGAATTTTCTGAAATATCGAACTACTATTAGATCAAGGAAACTCTTTTAAGGAGGGGAACATGATGCATTCAAGAACTGTAAAGGAAAGAATAGATATTTCCATCCGCGATATTTGGGAAGCAAAGAAACGAATTTCTTCCCTGGTATATAAGACACCATTGATTCAATCGGCTATCCTGTCTGAAAAAATGGGCCGGAGGGTTTTTTTGAAACTGGAGAATGTTCATGAAATTGGCGCCTTTAAAGTCAGAGGGGCAGCGAATAAAATTTTGAGTTTAAGTCCCGAAGCGAGAGAACGGGGAATCGCTACATATTCAACAGGGAACCATGGTATGGCTGTTGCGTATGTGGCAAAAAAGCTTGGAATTGAGGCAGTTGTATGCTTATCAAACCGTGTCCCAAAAGCTAAGGTCGATTCATTAAAAAGGCTGGGAGCCAAAATAGAAATCTGCGGTGACAGCCAGGATGCCGCCGGGGAACGATGCTATGAGTTGGAGAGGATGGAAGGGCTGACTGTGATCCAGCCGTTCGATGATCCCCATGTGATTGCCGGACAGGGAACGATTGGTTTGGAAATTTTGGAGGAACTTCCTAATGTAACAGATGTGATTGTCCCCCTTTCAGGCGGCGGGCTTCTTTCAGGGATTGGGCTCGCATTAAAATCAAATGACAGAGGGATAAGGGTTTCAGGTGTTTGTATGGAAAAATCCGCTGTAATGTATGAGAGTTTAAAAGAAGGGAAACCGGTATTGCTTGAAGAGAGTGAGACTCTTGCAGACAGCTTGCTTGGCGGAATCGGTCTGGATAACAGCTACACCTTCCGTATGGTTCAAGGATACATGGATAACGCTTATCTGATTCCTGAAGAAGAGATTGCATACACCATGGCTTTTATGATAGATAAGCACAGAATGATTATGGAGGGAGCAGCAGCTACTGGAGTTGCAGCGGTTTTAGGCGGGAAAATTCCCCGGCAGGAGGGGGACGTTGCTGTAATCATCAGCGGACAAAATGTGGATCTTTCTGTCATTCATCGGATACTTCAAGATTATGCTATCAGTAATGAAGAGAATGAATGATATAACTGCCGAAATTGATTGTATTAGATTTATTCAGGTGAAGGAGTGATCGAAAGATGACTATAAATATAAGTGCCACTGAAGTTCTCCTTAGTTAGGGCTTCCGCATTTAAGAAAGCTTGATTAAAGCTTTGTCTATAGTACACCATCCGTTCCCTTTAATATGGAAATATACTGAAATTGTTATATTGCTAAAATATAAACTGGAAAAGCGTAAAATTAATAGTGGACGTTGCTATCTGAATATGGTTTCCTATAATAAAAGTCTTCTATATTATTAATCTTAAGGTGTTCAGAGGGGAGCCAACATGAGATTAACAGTTAAAGATGTACTGGAATACAAGATTCTCAATAGTGCCAAGATTGTTACCGGAAAGGAATATGCTGAAAAAAGGAAAATCCAATGGATTTCAGCCATCGAAATGCCAGTGGAGAACTTTGTCCGAAAAAATGAAGCGGTATTGACGACGGGGATTGGCTGCGGGGAGGATGCTGAAACTTTCAAAAGGTTTGTTCAGGATGTGATCGATTCCGACGCTTCCGCTCTGATGGTCGCTTTGGGAAGATACATTTTTGATATTCCCACTGAGGTCATTGAACTGGCCAAAAAGAATAATTTTATTATTATTGAGATTCCATGGGAAATCCGTTTTTCCAGTATTATCGAATCGGTCATGAAAGAAATTAATGACATCGAATATAAAGAGCGTAAAAAATCAGAAAAGGTTCAGCAGGAACTTCTTAAGCTCATTCTAAAAGACACCGATCTGAAGGAAATCTCAAAATTCGTTGAAAAGCATATTGGGTACCCGATCGTCATTACAGACCGATCCGGCACTCATCAGGAAAAAAGCATCCACACACAATCCTTTATAAAGGAGTGGAAAACATATGTCCTGCAAGGAATTCTTCCATCAAGGGCAGAAAACACTCTATTAAAAGGAGACCCTATGTTTCAAAAGTTCCAAATGATAAAGATAGAAAACCGGATCGTTTTTCAAATTCCGGTGCTCCAGGTAGCCGACAATCCACAAGGCTATATTTTTGTATTGGTTCCTAGTTCCGAATCAATCGAATCCTTTCTCACACTTTTTCGGGTTAACGTGTTAGAGCATGCTGCAACTACGATTGCTCTTTGGCTTTCAAGGAGAAATGCCATTGAAGAGACAAAAATGCGCCTTCGCAGCGATTTTGTCCATGAGCTTTCTAAGGGCGAATTCCTATCACTTGAACAAGCCGATACAAGGGCAAAATTGCTGGGATATAATCTTAAACTCCCATATGTGTGTATTGTCGGGTATCCGGAAAATATGAAATTATTATTCCAAAAGCGCAAGCAGGACTATGATTCCTATGAACATTGGCTTGAAAGCATGATTCAATATATCGAAGAAGAAATCTACTATGCCGCCCAGTCTCTTAAAAAGGACATGCTGATGACCTATCAGGGTGAACAGCTTGTCATCTTCCTGGAAACTCCTGGGGTAAAGGGAAATGAAAACGCTACAAATTTCCTTGATCTTGTAGAACGGCGCCTGGGAAATCTGCTTCCTGAAGTTGTCATATCCTGGGGCATCGGCAATGCGTTTGAAGGAATTTTAGGATTTGGGGAAAGCTTCCGTCATGCAGGCACTGCTTTAAGCATCGGGCGGCGGAAAAAGGGTCCCGGGCAGCGGATGATGTATGAGCAAACCAGAGTGGACAGAGTGCTGTTAAATTTGGCCGGCAATAAAGAGATGGAAGAAATCATTATGTCAACTATTGAGCCTCTTGTACAATATGACGAGCAGCGGCACATGGATTTGATCGGCACTTTCATCGCCTATAATCAATTTCATGGAAATGTAAGTCAGACAGCGAGATCGCTAAATCTTCACCGGCAGTCCCTGCTGTACCGGCTAAGGAAGATTGAAGCTTTGACTGGTTTATCCCTTATTGATCCGGATGATTTATTTCTTTTGGATCTGAGCATAAAGATTTGGAAAATAGGAGAACATGCCGTTATGGCAGGTCAAGATTAATTTTATTGAAAAAAAGAGAACTGTGGCAAAAATCCTTTATGGATTTTTCCGCAGTTTTTTTTCATTTAAACTTCACAAACCTCGGCCCTGCCCTTCACAGGCTCTCTGCAGCTGTTGGACCCCTTGGACAGGAGAGTCACGAACCATCCGCTCCAATCAAATACAATGCTAAATCAGCATCCATTTTTGACCATCAATCTATTTAAGGAAAATTTCTTATTAAGACTTTAAAGCTATATAATTCTCAATTTTTCGCTAATTTGACTAAAATAAAATTTGAATTTTCATACAATTTTGCAGATGATAGATTTCTTACCCTGACACTATAATGAACCTACAAACTAAATACCCGAAAATTATATACCGGTTTGGTAGGAGGGAGCGCCACCATGTCATTTGGAACAGCAGAGTATAAAAAGAGAATCTTGAAAACAAAAGAAAAAATGGCAGCAGAAGGGATTGAAGTATTGCTTATTACCGATCCCGCTAATATGAATTATTTATCCGGTTACGACGGATGGTCCTTCTACGTGCATCAAATGCTTGTCATCATTATTGATGAGGAACAGCCGATCTGGATTGGCAGGGGGCAGGATGCAAATGGAGCCAAGGTAACGACATGGCTTTATCATGAAAATATCATTCCCTATCCTGACGATTATGTACAATCTGAAACCAAACATCCAATGGATTTTGTGGCAGAAATCTTAAAGCAAATCGGACAGCAAAATCGTTTCATTGGTGTTGAGATGGATAACTATTATTTCACTGCAAAATGCTATGAGCAGCTGAAAAAAGGTCTTCCAAATGCTAGTTTCCGGGATGCATCCCTGCTGGTCAACTGGGTCCGCATTATAAAGTCCGATACAGAGATCGAGTATATGAAGAGAGCAGCCAAAATTGTGGAGAAAACAATGGCAGCAGGAATTGAGCTGGTGAATGAAGGTGTACGGGAATGTGATGTGGCAGCGAAAATCTTTCATACACAAATAACAGGCACGGATGAATTCGGAGGGGATTACCCGGCAATCATGCCTCTTCTCCCATCTGGAGAAAGAACTTCCACACCGCACTTAACCTGGACGGACCGGCGTTATAATTCAGGCGAGCTTGTGATCCTGGAGTTGGCCGGATGCTATAAGCGCTACCATTCCCCACTTGCCAGAACCGTTCATATCGGCCAGCCCTCCGAAGAAATCAAAGCACTTTCGGAAGTGGTTGTCGAAGGCTTGAACGCTTGTCTGGATATGATTAAGCCAGGGATTGCTTGCGAAGAAATTGAGGAAGCATGGAAAAAATCGATTGAAAAAAGCGGAATTATAAAGGAATCGCGTCTTGGATATTCCATGGGTCTGAACTATCCTCCAGATTGGGGTGAGCATACAGCGAGCATCCGCAATGGAGATAAAACCATCCTTCAGCCCAATATGACATTCCATTTGATCCCGGGTATCTGGCTTGATCAATACGGTTTCGAAGCAAGTGAATCATTCAGGGTAACCGAAAATGGATGCGAAACATTTGCAGAACTCCCAAGGCACTTATATATAAAAGAAGCATCACTTTCAAAAATTTAGGAGGTGAAGCGGAAGGATGCTAATTTTTACAGAACAGGAACTTAAACAGTATGTGCAGCTGAATAATGAAGCGATTGCTATTGTGGAAGCAGGATTTACGAAACTTGCAGTAGATGAAGCCGTCATGCCGCCGATTATGCGTGTGGACCTGCACGACCAAAATGGGGAAGTGGATGTCAAAACCGCTTATGTAAAAGGGGAAGACATGTTTGCAATCAAAGTATCTTCCGGATTTTTCAATAATTATAAGCTGGGACTTCCAAGCGGAAATGGACTTATGCTCTTGATCAGCACTCAAACAGGCATCCCGCAGGCAATACTGCTGGATAACGGCTATTTGACCGAGGTACGGACAGCCGCGGCGGGAGCGATTGCTGCAAACTATCTCTCCCGTAAAAACATTGAAACAGTAGGCGTAATAGGAGCAGGAAGCCAAGCGAGGTACCAGGTAAGGGCACTAAAACTCGTACGGGATTTTAAAAGAATCCTGGTCTATTCCAGGTCAGAGGATCGTTCGAGAAAGTATGCCGTGGATATGTCCGCCGAATTGGGGATTGAGGTCCAAGTGGCTGAGAATGCCGAAGCCTTAGTCCGTAATAGTGATACGGTCATTACGACGACTCCGGCAAAAGAACCGGTGATCAAAGCGGAATGGCTTCATCCCGGACTTCATATCACGGCAATGGGATCAGATGCTGAGCATAAGCAGGAGCTTGAAGCAGAAGTCCTTGGCCGGGCGGATAAGCTTATCTGCGATACAAAAGCACAGTGTGCCAGGCTTGGAGAATTGCATCACGCACTTGACAAAGGAATATTAACGAATGAATCGCATGTTATTGAACTGGGTCAATTAACATCCGGAAAGCTGAGCGGGCGGGTAAATGACGAAGAGATTACGGTTTGTGATTTAACTGGTACAGGAGTCCAGGATACTGTCATCGCCCTGTTTGCATACACTGAATTGGTCAAGCGGGAAATCGGATTGATTGTTGAGAACAAAAAAATGGCATTAAAAAACTGAGAAGGAGTGATCGTATGGTAAAAGAAAATGTTCAGGCAGGTACAAAAGCAGTGTGGGCTGGGGAAAAGGAATATTTGGTTCATGGAGCTACCCAGGTGCCGGTCGTACTCAGTGTGGCATATGGCTATGATGATATGGATGAATGGTATGATGTAGCGATTGGAAAGAAAAAAGGCCATATTTACGGAAGAAATACAAATCCAACGGTACAGTCATTTGAGGATAAAGTAAAAATCCTCGAAGGCGCCGAGTCAGCAACAAGCTTCTCGACAGGCATGGCTGCCATCAGCAATACATTATCGACGTTCCTGGTGCCGGGAGACCGCATTGTATCCATGAAGGACACTTATGGCGGAACAAATAAGATTTTCACGGAATTCCTGCCGCGCCAGCAAATCGATGTAGTTCTTTGTGAAACGGGTAATCATGAGCAGATCGAGGCGGAAGTGGCCAAAGGGTGTAAAATTCTTTACCTTGAAACACCGACGAATCCAACCGTTAAGATCACTGATATCGAACGCATGGCAAAAGCAGGACACGAAGCCGGTGCAATCGTGATTGTAGATAATACGTTTGCAACGCCAATGAATCAGAACCCTATTAAACTTGGTGTGGATCTGGTTATCCACAGTGCTACAAAATTCCTCGGCGGTCATGCCGATGCACTTGGCGGAGTCGTATGCGGTCCGCATGATTTAGTAGAAAAAATCTATCATTATCGTGAAATCAACGGTGCCACAATGGATCCGATGGCAGCTTACCTGATGATCCGCGGAATGAAAACGCTTCACCTTCGTGTCCGCCAGCAATGTAAAAATGCGATGGCGCTTGCCAAATACCTGCAGACAAAAGATATGGTGGAATCGGTTTATTATCCAGGGTTGGAAACACATCCAAACCATCATATTGCCAAAAAGCAAATGAAGGATTTTGGCGGGATGCTCAGCTTTGCTGTTAAAGGCGGAGTCGATACTGTCCGTGACCTGCTGCCAAAATTGCAATTCGCCAACCGCGCTGCCAACTTAGGCGCTGTTGAAACAACAGTAGGGCCGGCCCGAACAACCAGCCATGTGGAATGTACTCCTGAGGAGCGGGCTGCTGTCGGCATTCCGGAAGGATTAATCCGCGTCTCCTGCGGTATTGAAGAAATTGAGGATATCATTGCAGACTTTGAGCAGGCATTCAGCCATGCAGAAAGTGTTTTGCAAGTAAAGTAGATTACTAGTTCCGATCGAGGTGAGAGAGGATGTCAGAACATCATCCTATCGTTAAGCAAGCGAATAATCTGGCTGGACGTCTCGTAGAATGGCGCCGTCATCTTCATCAGCATCCCGAACTCAGCTTTCAAGAGTTCGGGACCTCCCGCTTTGTTGCGGAGGTGCTAAAGGAAATAGGCGGAATCGAAGTAGAAACAGGAGTTGGTCTTGAAACAGGAGTGGTCGGCACTTTGACCTCGGGTGATGGACCAGTCATTGCCCTGAGGGCTGATATGGATGCCTTGCCGATTATGGAGGAAAATAGAACAGGCTATTCGTCCAATACGGAGGGTGTGATGCATGCGTGCGGCCATGATGCACACACCTCCATTCTACTCGGAGCAGCTTCCATTCTTTCTGACCAATTTAAAAAGGGCGAATTGAAAGGAACGGTTAAGTTCATTTTCCAGCCGGCAGAGGAGAGTACTGACGAAAATGGACTTTCCGGGTCGCCTTACATGATCGGAGCAGGGGCTTATGACCAGGCTGACGCGGCCCTTGCCCTTCATGTCTGCCCGTGGCTACCCGTCGGGGAAGTTCAAATCAGCGATGGCTACAGCATGGCTAATGTAGATGTATTTGAAGTGAAAATTCATGGCTCCGGCGGCCATGGAGCTTACCCGGAGCTTGGCACAGACCCTATATGGATGCTTGGGCCGGTTATGCAGGCACTGTATGGAATTACGGCAAGGAGAGTCTCAGCGCTGGATGCTGCTGTAATCAGCATAGGCAAAATCCATGCAGGTACAGCAAGCAACATCATTCCGACTGAGGCAGTTATTCAGGGCACTATTCGGAGCTATACACCGGAAATCCGTGAGTTATTGGCATCTGAAATAAAGAAAGCGCTTTCTATTGTGGGGCATCTGGGGGGAACTTTTTCTCTGAGCATCCAAAGAGGGGAGCCGGCTTTGAAAAATCATCCTGCCGTCAATGAATGGATAACGGACGCCATTAAACAGACATATCCAGGCATGGGAATTACAAGGCGCCCATTTGGACTTGGCGGGGAAGATTTTGGCTATGTGACTGAAAAAATACCGGGATCGATGTTTTTCCTAGGTTGTGCACCAAGAGAGGGAGAGCAGCGCGATCTTCATACCCCAATTTTTGATTTGGATGAAGCCTGTTTGCCGATCGGAACAGCCATTTTGGCACAAACAGCGGGCACGTATTTAAAAAAGAGACCGCAGGTACAAAGAGACAAGAATTTGGAGGTGGAGATGCTTGGCACATAAGTTGGCGTTTATAGGATTTGGGGTTGTTGGCCAGGGCTTGGCGGAGATTCTCCGTGATAAAAAGCAGTCCCTGAAACAGAACGAAGGATTTGAAGCTGAAATTGTGGCTATTTCCGATTTGATGAAAGGGTCGATCTACCATCCGGGCGGCCTGGATATCGATACCGTTTTGCAAGTAGTGCAGGAAACCGGGAGTTTGGAAAATTATCCGGAAACACCGGGGCTGATCAGGGAATGGGACAGCATCCGAACAATCCGGGAAACCAATGCAGATACGGTTGTAGAGGTTTCCTATACAGATGTCAAAACCGGGCAGCCTGCCATAGATCATTGCAAAGCTGCTTTTGAAAAAGGAAAAAATGTGGTGATGACCAATAAAGGTCCTGTTGCTCTTGCGTACCAGGAGCTGTCCCGGCTGGCACAAAAACATAATGTCCAATGGGGATTTGAGGGCACAGTTATGAGTGGCACACCAGCATTACGAATGCCGGCAGCTACTCTGGCCGGGAATGAGATTACGGAAATACGCGGCATATTGAACGGAACAACCAACTACATCCTGACCAAAATGGAGGAGGAGGGCGTTTCGTATGAAGCGGCATTAAAAGAGGCCCAGGAGCTCGGCTATGCGGAGGCAGATCCTGTAAGTGATGTAGAGGGCTATGATGCCAGATATAAGATTGTCATTCTTTCCAACCATGTCATGAATGCTCCTTTATCAGTCGAGGAAGTGGAATGCCAGGGCATTACAGGCATCACGCTGAACGATATTGAAAAGGCGAAGGCAGAAGGGAAGACCTGGAAGCTCATTGCAAAAGCCAAAAAAGAAAACGGTAAGGTGATTGCCTCGATCGCTCCTGAGAAGCTGGATGATACAGATCCTTTAGCTTCCATTGGAGGAGCTGTCAATGCCATTACGTATCAATGCGATTTATTGGGCACAGTCACTTTAAGCGGAGCAGGAGCTGGGAAAATAGAAACCGGATTCTCCCTCCTGATTGACTTAATCTCCATTCATCGACAAAGGCAGCTTGTTTCAATCTAAAACGGAAAGGCGGTAATAAGCATGACCACTCAATTAACCGGACAAAATATGTTTCTCGCAGGCGAATGGACGACAGGCGAAAGATTAATTGAAGTTCGTGATCCGCAGGATAACAGCATCATTGATACTGTACCGGCAGCTTCGAAGGAAGATATGCTGAATTGTATTGAAGAAGCGAAAAAGGGAGCGAAGATTGCCGCTTCCCTGCCTGTTCATCAGCGAATGGCGATTATTAATCGGGCTGCAGACTACATTGAAGCCAGAAAAGAAAAATACGCCAGAACGATTGCAAGGGAAGGAAGCAAAACCATTCGGGAAGCTTCAAAGGAAGTGGAAAGAGCCATTCAGACCTTCCGGATCAGTGCAGAAGAAGCAAGAAGAATTCATGGAGAAACCATTCCGTTTGACCAAATGCCCGGGAGTGAAAACCGCCTGGGATACTACCGCCGTTTCCCGATTGGTATTATAGGAGCCATTACACCTTTTAACGATCCATTAAATCTGGTAGCGCATAAAGTGGGTCCTGCCATTGCTTCCGGGAATGCCATTATCGTAAAGCCCGCTACTGTGACACCACTCAGCGCCCTTTTAATCGCTGAAGCCTTTGAAAAGGCCGGATTGCCGCCTAAAGTGTTATCGGTCATCACTGGTTATGGAAGCGAAATTGGGGATGTTCTTGTTACCCATCCTGCTGTGCGAATGATTACTTTTACTGGAGGCCTGGACGCCGGGGAACAAATTACCCGGAAAGCGGGATTGAAAAAGATAAGTATGGAGCTGGGGTCCAATTCTCCTGTCATTGTGCTGGAGGATGCTGATTTAGAAGAGGCTGTTGAATCAACAGTTTCCGGGGCATTTTGGGCAGCAGGGCAAAATTGCCTCGGTGTCCAAAGAGTGTACATCCAGAATTCCGTTTATGAGGCATTTCAACAGGCATTCGTTGCCAGGACAAATCAATACTGCGTAGGGGATAAGCAATCAGAACTGACGGATATGGGGCCGCTTATTACGGAAAAAGAGGCTGTCCGGGTTGAAAACATGGTTAATGAAGCGAAACAAAAAGGAGCAGCCGTATTAACAGGCGGGAAAAGGAATGGGTCTTTTTACTCTCCTACTGTTCTCGAAAATGTTCCGGAAGATTGCACCATTGCGAAAGAAGAAATTTTTGGTCCGGTTGTACTTTTGCACCAAGTATCTTGTCTTGATGAAGCAATCAGTAAATCGAATGACATAAATTATGGCTTGCAGGCCGGAATATTTACCAGGGATATCGAAAAAGCACATAAGGCCATTGCCAAAATGGATGTAGGCGGAATAATGATCAATGACAGCAGTGACTACCGCATTGATGCGATGCCATTTGGCGGTGTGAAAAATTCAGGGTTAGGCAGGGAAGGAATCAAATTCTCCATTCAGGAGATGACAGAACCGAAAGTAGTCTGCTTTAAATTATCGAACTATTAGAAATTTTTAATTTAATACTGCCAGACAGCCATCAAGCTGCCTGAATATCGTATGAGGAAGAACAATCCGGCTGCTCCGGAGGGTCTTCCTTTCCTTTTAGATAGCTGAAGTCATAATTTATGTCATTCAACAACATTCATATACCTATGAAATGCAGACAGGCTTTATATTAAAAAAACCTATCAAACTTCCATCAGGCACACAGGTGCTAAATCAATGCTTTGATAGAGCCATATAAAAGAAAGATTTAATAAGGAGGATTTTATTTTGAAGAAAAACCGGGACCGCGCTTCATATAACAATCCAGTCTTTAAAATCTCAGCCATAATCGTTGGACTATTTACCATTTGGGGAGCCTTTTCACCTGATAGTCTTGCTAAAAATGCCTCTATTGTTTTTAACTTTACAAGTAAATCATTTGGATGGCTTTATTTACTCAGTGTAGCTCTTTTTGTTTTCTTCTGTTTATACCTTGCTTTTAGTAAATATGGAAACATAAAACTCGGCCGGGATGGAGAAAAAGCCGAATATTCCTTATTTGCCTGGATCAGTATGCTGTTCAGCGCAGGTTTCGGGGTAGGAATTGTCTTCTGGGGTGTAGCAGAACCGCTGTCTCACTTTTCTTCTCCACCGCTTCCTGGAGTAGAGCCGCATTCAGCAGAAGCTGCACGGGTAGCCATGCGATATTCCTTTTTTAACTGGGGCATTCATCAATGGTCAGTCTTTGCCATTGTCGGACTGGCTCTTGCTTATTATCAATACCGTCATAAAAGGAGGGTTCTTGTAGGCGAAGTATTAAGCGCAAATCACCCCGAAAAAAGAAAAAGGCTGAAGTCAGCAGTTAATATACTGGCTGTCATTGCAACGGTAACGGGAATTGCCACCTCGATGGGAATGGGTGTCCTGCAAATTAATGGCGGCTTGAACTATGTCTTCTCAGTTCCAAACAACCCTTGGGTGCAAATCGGCATTGTTGGCATCATGCTTGCCCTTTATCTTGTTTCAGCTACAACCGGTATTGATAAAGGGATTAAGATTTTGAGTAATACCAACATGATCCTGGTCCTTGCTTTAATGGTGTTTTTCCTGTTCAGGGGCCCCACCGTATTCATATTTGAAAGCTTCGTCCTTGCCATCGGCGATTATATCCAGCATTTTATGGAAATGAGCTTCTATTTGACCCCATACACAGGTGAAACGTGGGTTCAGGATTGGACAGTTTTTTATTGGGCATGGGTGATTGCCTGGTCTCCTTTCGTCGGTTCTTTTGTTGCCCGGATTTCAAAGGGGAGAACGATAAGGGAATTTGTAATAGGTGTAATGGTTGTCCCTCCAGCTATTGGGTTTGTATGGATGGCCATTTTCGGAGGAACGGGATTATACATGGATTTATTCCAGGGTACCGCCATATCCGAAGCTGTTTCGCAAGATGTGACAACTGCCATTTTCGTTCTGTTAAAGGAGTTTCCATTATACACATTGTTATCAGTGATCATGCTGGTCCTAATCGTCATTTTCCTTGTAACTTCGGCGGATTCAGCGGTCTTCGTTCTGGGCATGATGACATCAGATGGGGATTTGAATCCATCCAACATGGTAAAAGTGATCTGGGGAGTATTAATGGCCGGGATTACTGCCGTGTTAATTGCCAGCAGCGGATTAAAAGGGCTGCAAACTGCTTCCTTGGTCTCCGCTCTTCCTTTTACGATCATATTGGGCATTATTAGCATATCGCTCTATAAATCATTGTCCAGGGAGAGAAAAGAAGCAAAAGGACAAGCCAAGTCGGTTCCCCTGCAGAAAGCCCAGTAATAACTGGTGGAAAAATTCAATTTCTAAAGAGTGTCCTATAACATGCCCTTCAAGCGGTGTACAAATCATTACCCCATTAACCAAAAAACGCTATTCTTTCTGTAATACCATGGAAAGGATAGTGTTTTTTATTTGTAGGAAGGTTTTAAATGAAGTTATTCAGATTTCACAGGAATTGCAACCTCTTATCATTGACCATACTTCCTATGATAATGAGCCAAAGCCATAAGGGGGAAAATGTACCGATAGCTATGATAATGGATGTAAAAGCTTCCTGCCATAGCCTGCCCTTTTGGATAGGCTGTCGTCCAATCCTCTTTATTGATTGAATGGATCAGGTAATGAATTCCTTTTTGAATTGCTTCTGTCGGCTGGTCCTCGGCTGCAATTAAGGCATCCAGTGCCCATGCCGTGTCTGTTAAGGTACTCGCATTCAAAGGAACATATGATTTTTCGCTGTCGCTCAAACAGGATTCCCCCCAGCCGCCATCCTGGTTTTGAATTTCCTTCAGCCAATCAGCGGCCTTTCGGATAGCAGGATGGTCTTTTGAAAGCCCTGCCGCGCAAAGCCCGGTTACGGCTGACCACGTGCCATAAATATAGCAAATGCCCCATCTGCCATACCAGGAGCCATCTTCTTCCTGATGGTCCAACAGCCAGTTAACCGCGTTTTTATATATGGGGTCAGCAGCTGGCAGATTTGTATAGTTCCCCAAAAACTCCAAAGTCCTCCCTGTCAGGTCAGCAGAGGAAGGGTCTCCAAACATATATTCACCCTTTTCAATTGTCAGGAAGCCGAGCCATGGATTCTCGGTGTTCCTCTCAAAAGATGGCCAGCCGCCATCCTCATTCTGCATGGATAATAGCCACTGAATGCCCCGATCCCAGGCTTCCTGATTGACTGAATCATCCTCCACACTTCTGGCGATCGCTCTTAACGAAGCAGTTGTATCGTCAATATCGGGATTGCGGGTGTTTACGTCGGAAAAGCCCCATCCGCCCGGCAAAGCAATCGGATTATGAATGACCCAATCCCCAAACTGATCATGCTGCCGCTTCAGCAGATAGGTGTTTGCTCTCTTTACAGCAGGATCCTTTGGCGAAAGGCCGGCTAATTGGAGAGTGGTATTTATAAGCGAAGTATTCCAGACGCTGGCGTTAGCATATTGCATATGGGGAAGACCGTCGATATCAGTCCTGAGCGATTTTAGTCCTGCGACCGCCTTCTTTATAATTGGATGATCCTTGGCATAGCCAAGAGACAGGAGCGCAAAAATCATTAAAAAAGTTGAGCTGAAATAACTATAGAATGTTCCATCCGGTTCAATCCGCTCGAGCATATATTTTTTGGCCCGGTCCATAGCCAATGAGTGAAACTGTTCAGACAGTCCTAAAAGATCTTCAACTCCTTCTTTGATGAATGATAATAATGACCGGTATTCTGGCTGGATTTCCCATGAAACTGCTCCTGACCTTGTTAATAGCAGATCTGAAAGGTCAGGGCTGCTTTTCGTTTTGATGCTGAACTTTGTTTCTGCCAGAATCAAAATCGGAGCTAAATTCACACGCCCGTACACGGAAAATTGATAAAAGTTTAAAGGAAAGGATAATGGGAGCAGCATAATCTCAACGGGAACCGGAAAGGATTCTGGCCATGGATATTGTCCCGTAGTGGAAAGCATAATTTTTGTAAAAACATTTACGCTTTCCATTCCGCCATGCTCCCGTATAAATTTCCTGGCAGCTTTCATCCTGGGATCTTCCTTCTGAACATAGCCGGAATAAAGAAGCCCGTAATAAGCCTCCAGAGTGGAGGTGGCATTTCCATCCTTTTCATCCTCGAAAATCTTCCAGGCGCCATTTTCCTCTTGCTTGCCTATGATCCTCGCTGCCAGCCCCTGTATTAATTTTTCATCATGTATCTCCAGTGTCCTTAATAAAATGATCATATAAGCATCTGTTGAAATGCCGGTTTCAAATGGATAATTCCAGGAACCATCAGGAGACTGGCCTTTTCTTAATAGGGTGATGAGATCGTTAATGCCGGAAATCGTATCAGTCATTTCATGCACATTCCTCTCAAGTAAATTGGATCCTTTAGATACATATTCATATGGCTGAAAGAGAATTCATGGAGGAGGGGATGCTCATCTTTTTTCAAAAGAAACAAAGGAAGTCCCCGATGGGCTGGTTAAAGGAAGAATTAAAGAAAAGGACAGGAACTCAAAAATCGATCCATCTTTCAGATGAGGAGAAGGGGATCCTCGGTTATATTAAACGGGAGACAATGGGCTGGAATCTAAATAATGTCACCAGGACAAAAGCCTATCTTGATTTCTACCGGCAGCATCCGGAAATCCACTGGGCGTTTTTAGGACATATGGTTTCCCGTAATGGCGGCTGGAATATGACTGATTTAAAAGGAGAGATTCTGTCCCTATTAATGCCGGAGAGTGAAAAACATTCCTTCTTTTCCTTTCTGGAAAGAGGGAATTGGCTCATTTTTCAGGATGCTTATCCGCAATTTTTGATTTACCGGGAGAGCCTGAAAAGAAATAAGCCATTATTTTTCCTGTTTCCGTTCCTTAATATTTCCGTCTTCATGGAAACGGTCTGGAGCTGTTTTTGGAAGAAGCCCGACCCTTACCTTATCACCATTGCCCTTGTCATAAATGAACAAAGCTACTTAGAAAAAAGGGTGATTCAAAATCCGCTATATAAACAAGAGGTTTTTCAAAAGCTTGAATTTAAGCTGCAGGAGCTGCTGTCCTTGAATCACATCCTTTTTCCTTATGAAAAGAATGGCATTACCCATATGAAGGGCCAGACATTGAATCATTTTGAATCGCTTCATGAACGGATCCTATTAGGAAAAAAGCTGTATGATGTCCTGTTTAAGGACAAAGAAGAGCTTGCCCTAACAGAACAATGGGCTTATGCTCACCCCCATACCGGTTCAAGGAAGGATTATTGGCCGCATATTTTCAATGATATCCACGAAGGACTGCCAGGCGAGCAATATCAGTTTCAATTAAAATCATGCCAGCTGCGGCCGGGGGGAAGAAGGATTTATAGCCCAGGCCTTGAAACGGCCTGGAAAAATGTGATCCAGCCTGAAGCCGAATCAGGGGATTGGTTTAGAGATTCTCACGTATTAGAGTATTTTCTGGAGTTAGACGATATGATCAATGGGGAGATCCAGCATGCATACTGTAAAACACTTGAAAGGCTCGAGCTCGCAGCCCTTGCCAAAAAAGCCGTCTGGAATTAGAAGCTATATGCCGGCCATGCTATTGGCTTCGTTATTAGGCACATACTTAGATCTTTATTTTATCGGGAAGGGAATGTACTACTTCCCGATCCGGCCATTCGCAGCCATCTTTTCAATCAATATTCTGTTCACCCTGGCAGTCCTTCCGATCTTCATGATTCCTTTATTAAAAATCATGAAAAACCTGAATGGCTGGCTAAAAGGGATGGTTGTTTTGTCCATCAGTTTAGCAATGGCAGCCCTGGAAAGAATGGCAGAGGATATAGGACTGTTTGTCCATGCAGAAAACTGGCATCATCTTTATACCTTTGTGGGATACAGTTTATTTATTGGATTGATCTCTGCTTTTCACGGATGGATGAATGGCAAGAAACAATGATCAAAAAGCCTATGTGGAAATAGGCTTTTTTCTGTTTCGTTAATCAATTAATCCGTTCTTATTGTCATCGGAAAAAATAGACAACTATTTGTCAGTTAGAATACAAAAATGAGATTTATTAAAGGAAGTTAACACTCTATTTACAAATCGGTGAAGAACCAATTGTTCGACATATTTTTAAAAATCACTTGATATAATGACATTATTTTAAGAAGGAGGGAGATGAAAACGGCTAAGCACGTTCAGGTTTAATACGATTTGACAATCCTTAGCAGCGAGAATACACCCGTCTAAAAAGAAAATCAAGTCAAAATCATTGGGGGAGGAATCATGACGGAGGTTTTACTTTATGTCGGTACATATATTTCCCTTACTTTTGCGTTAGGCTGGCTGATTACGGTTGCTTTTAATCTGTTTTTAAAATGAACACAATCCTCTCACTCCCATAAAACTTCATTCCCATAAACTATAGAGGGTTCTGCGGATTGTGCTCAATCTTCAAGCATCTTTATAACCAGGGAGGTATAAGATTTGTGGATTCTAACACTTTTTTTACATGACAAAGTCAAAATGTTTGAGTATGACAATAAGGATGAAGCCAGAACGGAGTTTGAGAAAGCAAATGGATGTAAGATTCTTTCTGAGATCATACATTACAGGGACTTTGAAAAAAGATGAAGTTAAAATCCCTGGAGCAAATGAGCAGATTCGTAAAATTCCAGACCTTCTTAACCGGAGGTCTTTTTTTATTTGTCTGAGTTTGTTATCACTGTATGCACAAACCTTTTTTTTAAATCGTTTGAAAATAAACAAACATATTAAAGGTATGTTTGTTTTGTGTTTGACTAAATTCAAACTTTATTTTATTATGTTTAATATAAATCAAACAAAGTGATAATTTGTTTATTTTTTAAAGGATTAGGATGTGTTTTGGCTAATGGAATTATCAAATCTATTCTGGGACGCTTCTCTTGAGGAGCTAAAGCAGGGCTATATCGTAGAAAAGGATTCATTTACATGCCTCTTATGCGGGGAAAAGATTGAAAAAGGCATTGTTTATCCATATAAAGATCGGTTTTACGAAGCAGAACGGTATATGCGCATCCATATCGAAACTGCGCATAGCTCGGTGTTTGATTATTTGCTGTCCATGGATAAGAAGCTTACAGGGCTTACCGATCATCAAAAAGGCCTTCTGCAGCTTTTTTATCAGGGAAAGAGCGATAAGGACATTCAGAAAGAACTGGACATGGGGAGTACCTCGACCATTCGCCATCACCGTTTTGCTTTAAAGGAAAAGGAACGGCAGGCGAAGACCTTCCTGGCAATCATGGAATTGCTGAAGGAAAAGGATGAGTATGCACCAGCGTTCCTGCCTGTTCATAAAACAGCGACAATGGTGGATGACCGCTACAACATTACAGAAGAAGAACAGGATAAGATTCTCAAAAAATACTTCCCTGAAGGCACTGATAAACCTCTCGTCAAGTTTCCGACAAAGGAGAAGCAAAGGCTGATCGTGCTGAGGGAGATTGCCAGCCAGCTTCAGCCTGAGCACACATATGGAGAGAAAGAGTTAAATCAGGCATTGAAGGACTTTTATGAGGATTATGCTCTGATCAGGAGATATTTAATTGACTATGGCTTTTTAGACCGAAAGCTGGATGGAAGCGAGTATTGGCTTAAAAATTAGAATAACGGGGGATTACCATGGAACGCAAAAGAGAATTAAAGCAGCAGTTTAAAGAAACGCCTATTGAAGCAGGGGTTTATCAAATAAAGAATAACGTGAACAATAAACTCTTCATTGGCAGCACAAATAATTTAAAAAGCTTAAATGGAGTAAGATTTTCACTCGAAACAAACGGCTACATGCCAAATCGGGAGCTGCAGGACGAGTGGAATCAGTACGGGAAAGAGGCATTTGAAATAAACATTGTGGAGAAGCTGAAAAAGAAAAATGATCCGTATTTCAACGAGAAGGAAGCTCTGGAAAAGCTGGAGGAAAAGTGGCTGGAAGAGCTGGAGCCTTATGGAGATAAGGGATATAACAAGAAAAAATGACGTGTGGATATTCCACACGTCATTTCTTTAGGCCTGTTTCGCCAGTAAGGATTCCTTCAGCCAATTCTTGCCTTCAACAATCCGGCTGACCATCATGGCCGAAACCGTGTTGCCTGCTGAATTCAAAAGGGTTGCCGGTGCATCAATGATTGTTGAGATAACCGCGATAATCGGCAGCACTTCAGGCGGGAAGCCAAACACGCTTAGAATCAGCATCTCCCCAATCATCCCGCCGCCTGGAATTGCCCCCATAACAGCTCTAACCAGGAAGGAAACAGACAGTATGGTCAGAATACTTGTCATGCTCGACATGTCTTTTCCAAACAAGCTGAACAGGAAAACAATCTTAAACACTCCGCCAAGAACAGAGCCATCTTTATGCGTGTTCGCCCCAAGAGGGATCATCGTCTCGGCAATATCCTGCGGAACACCCATTTTTCTGACAGCCGCAAGGTTAATTGGAATACATGCTGCACTCGAGCATGTGGCAATCGCACTGACAGAAGGTGTGATGGCATTTTTCCAGAACACCCTGACGCCATCCTTACCGCCAGCCGCAAAGGCATACAGCGTAAAGAAACCAAAGAAGTAAATAAGCGTTAAGACAAGATAAAGGACAAACACACGTGCATATCCGCCAAGAATCTGCGGGCCAAGTTCACCTATGATGGTCGCAAAATAACAGCCAAGGCCAATTGGCGCATAGTACATCACAAATCCAACAATCTTCATCATGACAGCGGAACCAGAAGAAAGAAGATTCGCAATCGGCTTGCCTTTTTCCCCTGACATCGCAGTTGCCAGTCCGAATAAAATCGAGAACACAATCAGCTGAAGCATGTTATTTTTCGAGAACAGCATCTGGAAATCAGGCACTGTGAACGCCTGGACCAGCTGCCCCAGGAAAGTGACTTCTTCTGCCTCAGGATCGATGGCCGACTCCGTCATAATGCTTTTAATGGCAGAGATATCCGTGTTTTTCAGCGGATCCACCATGGAAATCCCTATGAAGCCCAGGATAGCGGAAATAACAGCCGTAATGAAAAAGACGGTGAAAATTCCGGCCATGATTTTCCCAAGCCTTTTCATTCCGCCCATATTCGCAAGGCTCGAAGCGATGCTAAAAAAGACGAGCGGCACAATGATCATAAACAATAAATTTAAGAATAAATCCCCAAACGGCTTCACAACCGCTGTCTTCGGGCCAAAAACCACTCCGGCTATTCCGCCGATCAGGATGGAGAGAAGCAGGAAGATGGTTAATTTGTAATTTGAAAGAACCTTTTTCATGATGTCTCAACCTTTCTATATAGTACGAAACCTATTATATAATTAAATTGTGCCTCAAAAGAAGGCAGCTGGGATATTTCCTAATATTCTGTCCTATTCGACTTTCTATGGCAAAGAAATTCCATTATTGACCAAGCATCAATTGACTTCAGTCTTTAAATATCTTACAGTTAATACATCCAATAGTCGAAAGGGTGAAGAAAAGCACATGATCCTATAATCCTGGCTTTAGAGAAAATCGATATTATAGCCTCAGGTTCAGTTCTGAAATGTGTTGGAATGGGCTTATTTATCGATTGTTTTCTGAGATAGGATTAATGTGGTGTGCTTTTTGACTTGAAAAAAGGCTGAATTAATCGAAAAGCCTATTTAAGTCTATTTATGTGCTGCATGCCTCCTGTCTCGGAAAGTCGAGATAGGAGGCTTTTTGTTTGGGTGAAATTTTGGTGTTCGGAGGGAACAGTATGGAATTTAAATTACAGGAAATAAATCTTGCCAGTAAAGATACAGGCCCATATGGAATCGCTGTTTCAGACAAGGGAGAGGTCTGGTTTACGCAGCATAAAGCCAATAAAATAAGCTGCATCGGATTGGATGGGGAAATGACCGAGTACCCGCTGCCGACAGCGAACGCAAAAGTCATGTGTGTAATGGTGTCATCAAAAGGTGAAGTCTGGTTTACCGAGAATGCAGCCAACAGCATTGGGAGAATGACGAAGGAAGGTACTATTCAAGAATATCCCTTGCCCAATCCTGATTCAGCACCCTATGGGATTACTGAAGGGCGGAATGGAGATATCTGGTTTACCGAAATGAATGGAAACCGTATTGGACGGATTAAGGATGATGATTCTATCCACGAATACAATCTTCCTGTTCAAGGTTCGTATCCATCATTTATAACGCTGGGATCTGATGATGCCCTATGGTTCACAGAAAACCAAAATAATGCCATCGGAAGAATTACGGAAAATGGAGAAGTGACAGAGTTTAAAGTTCCAACACCTGCTTCTGGGCCGGTTGGAATTACGAAAGGAAACGATGGTGCACTTTGGTTTGTGGAGATTATCGGCAATAAAATAGGCCGAATCAGCCCTTCTGGAGATATCACAGAATTTGAAATTCCAACTGCGAACGCCCGCCCGCATGCCATCACAGCAGGGGCAGGAAACGATTTATGGTTCACGGAGTGGGGAGCAAATAAGATTGGAAGAATTACAGACAACGGGATGATTGAGGAGTATCCGATTGAAACTCCAAATGCTGAACCGCATGGGATTTCAAGCAGCGATGGGAAGACCATCTGGTTTGCACTGGAGTGTGACAGGATTGGGAAAATCACTAGAATCGATTAATTGAGGGTGTGAATTGGTTGTAATTAGCGCATTGTGATTCAAAAAAGCAAAAACAAGATAATTTTCCAAAAAGAAGTAAACATAGTATAAAATATAGAAAACAAAGACATATATTAATCATTAAGAAAGGAATCATAACGATGACAAAATTATATTATAGTGGTTTAAAATATGGAGAAAGTGATGTTGAAATAAAATTATTGGTGGATATACAAAATGATTGGTTTGAGATAACACATACAAAAGAAGTGTCCCAGGTAATGAATAAATCAACAGGTGAATATATCATAGTAAAGCGGAACACCTTGAAATTTGAGGTTGTTTCATAATACGAACAAAAACTGAAATTAAATGTAAAAAACGCAAGCCCGGTATTTGGCTTGCGTTTTTGTATGATAATTTATTGTGATATTAGTTGTGAATTCACTTGAGAACTAGCGTTTTGCACCTCACAAGCTTCAAAATCAAGGAATTTCAGGAGAGGTTGGTATTATAGGCTGTTCTTGGAAAAATATTTCCGGGTATTTTCACGTACTTGATTTGGCAAGACACGATCAAGCTCTTCATTTAGCCATGAAATTGTTTTACTGCGCAAAAAATCACGCATTTTTTCTTCGGCTGAGAGCATAACTAAATTGATGGTGCAAGAGGAGGGAGCCGAAGAGCAGATATTTTCTCTATACAAGTAACCATTATCTTTAATGTTTTTGCATTGAAAAATCGGCTTGGGACCTTCAACTGCTTCAATTACATCCCAAAAAGATATTTCTTCTGGAGATTTAGCGAGTTTATAACCGCCCTTAACTCCAGGAACTGAACTGACTATACCTTTTTTTGATAATTTACTGAAAATCTTTGAAAGATATGTTTCGGAAATCCCTTGGAAAGTGGAGAGTTCCTTTATGCCAATGGAAGAATCCTCTTCATTATCAATTAAATATACAAGGCAGTGAAGTGCATATTCAACCCCAATACTATATTGCATTACGAACACCTCTTCATAAATGAGATTCATTTATCTTAAGAATTTTTAAGTTCTTTGTCAAACAGGGTCAGTTGGAATCAATTAACATGAAAAGTTGTTTGACATAATAAAGTGTACAATTTATTATAGATAATATCAATCGCTGATTGATGCTATCCACAATTGAAATTTCAAAATGCGGTTCAATTATTTGTTGAATCAGCTTATAAGGAGGAATTGATATTGGAACAACGAATTGATTATTACAATTTAGCACCAGAGGCAATGAAAATAATGATGGAAATGGAGAAGTATACGAAAACAACAGGTTTAGACCGTAAACTTCGTGAACTTATAAAAATTCGGGCTTCACAAATAAATGGCTGTGCCTATTGCATTAACATGCATACAGCTGATGCGAGAAAAATGGGAGAAACGGAACAGCGTTTATATTGCATCAGTGCATGGAGAGAGTGCACATTTTACACCGAAGCAGAAAAAGCAGCTCTTGAATTAACTGAGCACATAACTTTAATCCCGGAGAAACGAGTGCCAGATGAGCTTTATCAGCGAGTACGTGAACATTATGATGAGAAACAATATATTGACCTTGTTTTACTCATCAATCAAATCAACAGCTGGAATAGAATTTCAATTGCAATGGGGAATGTTGCAACTGAAAAATAATATCTTCACAGTTCCTTGTCTTTAATGATTGTCTTTTTTAAGGGTAACTTACCTTCTAGTAAGTAAAGGAACAGTGATCCTTCAAGACGAAAGAGAAGGGCAAAGACTAGCGTTGCAGAAAAAGTCATTGCAGGGCTCATAAAGTTCGCCCTTAATGCAAAAGCTACTTGTGGAAATATTGAAGCAAAAAAAAACTAATCCATTATAAAAAGGGGAGTTTTAAGAATGATGAAAATAGAAAAGAAATTATACACGGCTACTGTAAATGTTCAAGGCGGAAGAGATGGGAAAGCGGTATCTGACGATAACAATCTGAATGTAGACTTGAGATATCCAAAGGAATTAGGCGGGGACGGAGCTGGAACCAATCCGGAGCAGCTGTTCGCTGCAGGGTTTGCCGCATGCTTCCAGGGAGCGATGGGCACTGTCCTGAGGAAAAGGAACATTAAAACAGACGGTATAAATATTGCTTCACAAGTTACGCTTGGCAAGGATGCGAACGAAGGATATGTGCTGGCCATTACAATGGATATCACTGTAAATGGCGTTGAAAGAAGCGTGGCAGAAGAAGTCGTTGCGGAAGCTCATAAGGTTTGTCCTTATGCCAAAGCAACTCAAGGTAATATCGAAGTAATCTCCAACGTTGTTGGTTAATCAGCTTCCGGGATCACCCAAAGAGTGCCTATCTTTTAACAAGATAGGCACTCTTTTTTGCATTAGGAATTAGATTTTGTTTAACCTATTTTTCATAAAATAATTCTTAATCCATTTTATAATAAGAAGGAGCGGCAGATACACATATACAAAACCAATTCCCGCATTAGAAGTAAAATTGACAAGATAATCAATGCTCTTAAATTCCTGAAGGTATACAGAAACAATCATCTCTGCAATAAGTAAGAATAGCAAAGTCGTTTTAGGAGGAATTGAGAAAGTTCTTTTTGCGATTCTTGTACATGCCCACAAAGAAATACATATAGGGGATATGATCACTAACAGCCAAATAAAGATGAATACATATTCAAATCTTTCCAGGAAAGAGAATTTAACGATCTTAACCATCATAAGAGTGGGCCAAGGTAAATGCTGTAATACCTCTTGATTAAAGTATAAGAAAGATATTAACGTTATAATTAGGTACACAATGAGAGTATATATATTGCCAAGATACGCCCATTTTGAAATATCTCTGTTATTTGAACTCCTAAGGAAGGGATAATACATCAGGATCCACTCGAAACCAAGAAAAAGCAGGGCATACCCTTTAGAAGATAAAAATAGCTCACTGAGGGAATGACTGAAGGCGGGGAGCAGATAAATATAATTCGTGTGCTTCAATGGAAAATAGATTAAAAAGAACAGAAAAGAAGGCAAAATAACTCCCCAGAAGCTAAAGCCGGTTAGACTGCGGAAGCCGCTTGAGATAATATAATAAAATGTGAGTCCGAAAACGAAACATAGCTGCCATGTTTTTATTGAAGGATACACCCATATTTGGATGACCTCAATATAAGCACGGAGGACTGTCAAAGAAGCCAGCCAGAAATAAACCAATGCCATGACAGACATTATGCTGCCAATCGCTTTTCCAAAGCAATACTGATGAACAGCTACTAAATCATTAGTTCCCCCGCCTAATAGCTTAAAAATAATATAGAGTATGATATGGGTTGCAGCCCAGGTTATAATTAAAGAAATCCAGGCGTCCTGCTCAGCATGTTTAATAACCTGGCTTTGAAAATTTAGGATGCCAACTCCGGTTTGTGAAGAGTGAATGAGAAAAAATGTGAAAAAAGCCGAAACTTGAAATTGTTTTTCTACTTTTACGTTCACTAATTTCCCACCCCAGTTTGCCTAACTGCAATTTTGGTATTTACCTCATATGTCATATTAGGATATATCCGATCGTAAAAACTCTTTTCAGAATAATTTCTGTGATTTGCTTTATACACTCTTCCTATACCTAAAGGATCTACACCATTTGTTTGAAAATCCTTTAGAAGTAATTCAGCATCGTTTGAAATTGATTTCTGTAAGGCGGTTTTAAATAATTTAAGATCCTTTTCATCTTCTAAATTGATCCATTCAGGCAAAGCATCAAGTTCTACATCTAAATTTAGGCTAACTCTAACTTGTTCCCTGAGGTTCTCCTTTATGAATTTCACCTTGTGTTTTCCATAGTTTATTCTGACCCCAATATTTGCTTTGTGTCCATGCATGTTGAGGTCAAAACTGTATACTCCCATTTTGTTTTTATCCGTCATTAATTTTAATAAGAAGGTTTCTTTTTCGGAAATCCTAAGTGCCAATTTTTCACCTCTAAAAATCCCCATACCATCGACTTGAATTTGCCCTTTAGAATCAACTGTAAGATTTGGAAAGGACATATCAATTCCACTGCCAAAAAACTGGTCATACATTACATGGGAGTTAGATTCAGGAATTCCTTCATTTTCAATACTTTTATCAATCAAATTCATTAAGAATAGCGGACTCTCATTAAGTGTTTTATTTAGTATTAAATCTGGAGTTCCATCTGTAATGGCAATTCTTACTATGCCAATTTTTGGATCCTTACAGATGGGGTCTAATATGGAAGCTAAACCGTCTCTGCTTAGTTGATCCCCAAATATCATTACCCTTACTTGACCTATTTCAAATGGAAATTGAGATTTATGGCTAAGTTCTTCCTGCAGGCTGGATGGATTTTTAGCAGCAGCTGTGATTAAAGCAGGATTATCACTCTCGGCATAATTTGGATAAACAACACTTGCCTTTAGCATCTCCTCTTCTTTGTCATATCCTACATTATGCATCAGAGAGACTTCATTAATAATATTGTGAGGTACACATCCAGCCAGAATAAGAGTTAGAACAACAATACCCATTTTAACTAATGTGTTATTCATCATTAATATCTTCCTTCTTTTTGTTACGCTCTTTTGGTGAATATTTAATTTTATCTTTAGGTCTCAAATAATCCGGCCTTTTGTTTAATTTGGTATAAGGGGGCCTTATGATACTATCCGCAAGACTATTGATGCGAAACGGGTGCAAAGGAACCATATAAGGAGTATCAAATGATTTTAATTTAAACAAATGACAAAGCAGCACAACAAAGCCTACCATGATACCCAGCCCGCCCAGGAATGATGACATGATGATAAAGGGAAATCTTAATAATCTAATGGTGTTGGACATCACGATAGTTGGTGTTGTGAATGAAGCTAAGGCTGATAGAGCGACAATGATTAATAAAATATTACTTGTCAGTGCTGCCATTACAGCTGCCTGTCCAATGACAATACCGCCAACAATGCCCAATGTCTGTCCTACTTTAGTAGGCAATCGGGCTCCTGCCTCTCTTAATAATTCAATGGTCAATTCTAAAAAAAGAACTTCCAGCAGCGGCGGAAATGGAACGTTAGCTCTGGACTCTATTAGCGGACCCAGTAAATCCGCGGGAACCACCTCATAATGAAACGTCACAACCGCAACATAAATGGCGGAAGAAAAGATTGAAAAGATGATCGCAAGTATTCGAGTAAAACGGAAGAAAGACCCGATAATCCAGTTATAATAATAATCTTCAGATGAGAGAAAAAAATCGAAAATGGTAGTAGGTCCGGATACTGCGTATGGTGAACCATCACTAAAGATAACGACCTGGCCGGAAGTGAGTGAATAAGAAATTCGATCCAGCCTCTCAGAAGAAAAGTAAAGCGGAAAAGGAGTATAAGAATTTTCCTTAATTAGCTGGATTAACGCAGATGTATCCCAAATAATATCAAAATCGATCTCAGAGAGCCTTTTCTTTACAAATTTTATATGCTGTTCATTTGTAATGCCATCTAAATAAACAATCATTACTCTTGTTTTTGACAGTGTGCCCAGCACAATCTCTTCAGTAGTTAATAAAGGAGATTTTACCTTAGTTCGAAGTAAAAGAATATTCGTATCAAGGCTCTCAACAAACCCTAATTTTGGACCGATAACATTAAATTCATTCTCAGTTTCGTTAGACTCTCTTATCCCTTTAGATAAATTGCTTACATTCACTAATAGACAATCTTCAGAGGTATTCTCAAATTTAATTAGTACATATCCCTGGTGAATTTTCTCTTCGATTTCTTTTGCTTCCTTTGTTCTGATAACCTCTTCAAGCGGCAGGCTGTTTTTAAATTGATTCATATCAAAAGCCTGGTCAGTCTTTTTTTCGCACTCATTAATATATGGAAGAAATACATGCTCCATCGTCTTGTGATCGATCAGTGAAGAGAAGTATAAAATGACTATCTGGACTCCGGAAAGACTTTTTTGAATTTCTTTAAAATCAGATGATTTTTTGGCTCTATTCACTATTTCGGCAGGTGTTTGATTTTCTGCAGGATTCAGATTGCTGTTTTCCATTTTCATAAACAAATGTACTCCTAACATGTGTTACTACTTATTATTATTACTATCAAAAATTGTATGCACTTTAACATTTTTATTATGGCTGTATGTTTATTTGCACAATGTGGCCATATCTTTGAAAAAGAAACGGAAATAATAGAAAATGAAAAGGACTTGATATATAACTGTATGATCATTTTTATTTAGGAGTGGGAAGATGAGAGATATTTCGATCTTAATTGCGGATGATGAGGAGGACATTGCTGATCTGATTGCCATCCATTTAGAAAAAGAAGGGTATCATGTTATTAAAGTTTCAGATGGACAAGAGGCTGTCCGTGTTGTCGGGACTCAACCGATTGATTTGCTGATTTTGGATATTATGATGCCGAAAATGGATGGATATGAAGTAACCCGCCGCATTCGCGAGCAGCATAACATGCCCATCATCTTTTTGAGTGCTAAAACCTCTGATTTTGATAAAGTACAGGGACTGGTCATTGGAGCAGATGATTATATGACAAAACCATTCACTCCGATCGAATTGGTTGCCCGTGTAAATGCTCAGCTCCGGCGTTTTATACAGCTGAATCAGCCGAAAGCAGGTCATAAAACCTGGCTGGAATATGGCGGGTTAGTGATTACTCCTGATCAGCGCACAGTGACCCTATATGGTGAAAGCATTGAGCTTACGCCGAAAGAGTTTGATATTTTGTATTTACTCGCGAGTCATCCAAAAAAGGTGTATAGTGTGGAAAACATTTTTCAGCAGGTGTGGGGAGAAGCCTACTTTGAAAGCGGCAATACAGTCATGGTACATATTCGGACACTGCGGAAAAAACTGGAAGAAGGCAGGCAGAACCACAAATGGATAAAGACCGTGTGGGGAGTCGGGTATTCCTTCAATGGGTAAAATGGTGCGCAGCTTTCGTTCAAAAATGGTGCTTTTATTTGGTTTGAGTATGATTTTTTCTGGACTTATAACGTTTATAGTCTTTAAATCACTCCAATTCTATTATCATGCGAATGCCCAGTTTGGTGACCGGCTGGAATATTATCGGAAAATTATGAAGCAATTTGGCGACATTAACGTCTTTTTACTGCTGTTTATCCCGCTTTCGTTCATGTTCTTTTATTTACTCACGAAGCGATATTCCAGCTATTTTAACGAGATTTCAACCGGAATCCATCATCTCTCCCGGGGAGACTTTTCACATCAAGTTCAGATAGAGTCAAATGATGAATTTCGGGATATTGCCCATGATATTAATCTGGCAAGTGAAAAATTGAAACAAGCTGTAGAAAGAGGAGATTTTTCGGAAAGCAGCAAGGATCAATTGGTCGTAAATCTGGCTCATGATTTGCGGACCCCGCTTACCTCTGTTTTAGGATATTTGGATTTGATCCTTAAGGATGAGAGCTTGACTGAAGAACAAGTCCGGCATTTTTTGACCATTGCCTTTACGAAATCTCAGCGTTTAGAAAGGCTGATTGATGAATTATTCGAAATAACCAGAATGAATTATGGCATGCTTCCAGTTGAAAGAAAGAGCCTAAATTTAACGGACCTGCTTAATCAATTAAAGGAAGAACTGTATCCTGCATTCAAAAAGAATCATTTGGCTGCCCGTATGGATAGCACACCCCATTTGCCCATTTTGGGTGATGGTGAATTGATAGCACGTGTGTTTGAAAATCTACTAACGAATGCCATCCGTTATGGAAATGAAGGCCAGTATGTCGATATTAACGGCAAGATTGATGGGGATGAAGCGGTCGTTCAGGTTGTGAATTATGGAGACAGCGTTCCTCCGGAGGAACTCCCGCATCTCTTTGATATGTTCTATACCGGTGACAAAGCACGAACGCATCAGGAAGACAGCACCGGTCTTGGCCTGTTCATAGCGAAGAATATTGTGGAGCAGCATAATGGAACCATTACGGTTGAGAGCAATGTCATCAGGACCATTTTTGAAGTTCGTCTGCCAAAGGAAAGTGAACGAATGACTGAAGATTAGCTGTTAGTACAGGTTTTAAGAAAAATTTAAAATTTACCCTGCTCTTTTTTTAAATAGTTTTTCCTATTCTTTAAGCAAGGAAGAATAAGGAGGAAGCTGAAAAATGAAGAAGTGGGGTTTTTTACTATTAGTTTGCCTGGGGTTAACATTCGTAAATGTGGACTCTTTCTTTGAACCAAAAGTAAAAATACAAAATGATGATCAATATGAAAGTGACATAGAGGATAGAAGGACCTCTGAACATAGCCAAAAAGAGATAACAGAAGAACAAATCTATCAGGGAAATTTGCTTTTGGTTAATAATAAATATCCGGTTCACCCGGAGAGTATTAAATCAGATGTCATCAATCTATCTGAGCAAAGTGAACATACAAGGGGATATGGCTTGTTAAACAGCGAAATATATCTGTCTGAGGACGTTGCACGTGAATTTTCAGAGATGATAGCTGCAGCAGAAATGGAAGGAGTTCGAAATTTCTCTATAACCAGCGGCTTTCGAGGCTTAGAAGAACAAAGTGTGCTTTATCAGGAGATGGGTTCTGATTATGCCTTGCCGGCTGGCTATAGCGAGCATAATTTGGGTTTATCGCTTGATGTAGGATCTACTCAAATGAAAATGGCCGATGCACCTGAAGGAAAGTGGATCGAAGAAAATGCCTGGAAACACGGGTTCATCCTGCGCTATCCAAAGGACAAGACAGACGTAACAGGAATTCAATATGAACCCTGGCATATCCGCTATGTTGGCCTGCCGCATAGTGCGATTATGAAGGAAAAAAATTTTGCTTTAGAGGAATACTTAGATTATCTAAAGGAAGAAAAACAAATCTCTGTGAATATGAATGGGGAAACATACACGATTACTTATTACCCGATACCTCAAACCAGGACGATTAACGTACCGGACGATAGCTATTATGAGATTTCAGGCAACAATATGGATGGAGTATTTGTGACCGTCTTCGAATGATAAGTGAAAAAATGAGGGACACCCCGCCAGTGTTAATGGAAGTATATTAAACCTATCAAAGTAATTACGTTTTACGGGGTTCTTGACTTCGGATCCCTCATCTTGACACTTACCTATTAGTAAGTTACTATCGGGATATGGAAAACAGAAAAAAACAAATTGTAGACTTAGCCATTAAATTGATACAGCAAAAAGGGTATGTAGCCTTCAGCTATGATGACATTTCTAAACAGCTTGGAGTGACCAAAGCAAGTATTCACTATCACTTTGAGAAGAAGGAGGATTTAGGAGTCGCAGTTACAGAACGTATTTTATTGAAACTGCAGGAATCTTTAATGTTAATTAAAAATTCGCCGGCTTCTGCTGAAGAGAAAATGAAGCGGCTCATTCAGCAGCAAGCTCAAAGATTCGAGTGTACTGAAATCTGTCCTATTTCTTCGCTGCAGACGGATTATGAATCTTTGCCATCTGCTGTACAAGAAAAGATTGAGGAAGTCAGCAGACTGGAACTCAATGTAATGAAAGAATTAGTAGCGGAGGCACAAACGGCAAATATCATAAATAGCTCTGAAGATGTCCATCAAGTAGCGGTAACGATATTATCAAGTGTTAAAGGAGCTTTATTATACAGACGGGTTCTGGGTGATGATGTATTAGCCGAAGTACTAACTCAGTTAAATCGATTCTTAAAAAAACCGTAGAAACGGTTTTTTTAAAGAGAAATACTTACCTTCTAGTAAGTAAATAATATACTTCGTTTCTTAGGTTCGTTTAATCGTTGATAGAGGGGGTGACAGTAATTGATAAAGATCCTATTTTTTGCGGGAACACTATGCTTCCTTCTCTCTGGCTGCAGCCAGCTCGATCCATATATGGATAAAGTTAAGCCGCTAAAGGACAAAATTCCTTTTCTGAATGAGGAGAAAAGTTTGGAGGGCCATTCGGAGAAAGAAGCTGCTCCTCACGGAAATGAAGATGGTAAAGAAGATGCTTCACAGAACGAAGGCACCGAAAGCAAAAACGAAATGTCTGCCGAAATGGATCCCCTTTCATTGGAAGCTTCCTATTTCAATGAAGTAAAAGTGGTCAATGGCCGTAATGTCATTCAGAATCCCGGGAATGTACTGGTCCTTGTGAATAAACAATTCAGCCTGCCATATGGCTATGAACCGGAGCAATTGGTGATTCCTGAGGTTGCCTTTTCATTTGGAAAATTAGATTTGGAAAGAAGCTATATGCGCCAGGATGCTGCCAAAGCTCTGGAAAATCTTTTTGCAGGAGCATTAAATGAAGAAGTAGAGTTGTTTGCGGTTTCTGGCTATCGCTCTTATGCGCGGCAATCTCATGTTTTTGAAGCAGAGGTTAACAGAGTTGGGAAAGAAAAAGCTGTCCAAGCTGTTGCGATTCCAGGAAGCAGTGAACATCAGACAGGTCTATCGATGGATATCTCAAGCAGAAGCGCCAATTTGGAACTATCAGAGAAATTTGGAGAAACAAACGAAGGAAAGTGGCTGGCTGAAAATGCACACCGCTACGGCTTTATTCTCCGATTTCCCAAAGGAAAGGAAACCATCACTGGATACCAATATGAACCCTGGCATTTCCGCTATGTAGGTTCTGAGGCTGCCAAAGCAATTTATGAAAAGAAATGCACATTGGAAGAATACTTCAATATCGTTAAGAAAATATAAGGTATAAGCTTTTACTGGATTTAAAAAAATACAACTTACCTTCCAGTAAGTAATTTTTAATTTTATTTTGAAAAATTTATTATAGAAAGTGGGGATTTCAGCAGTGAAAAGAATGCTATTGGTATCTCTTTTGATGTCATGCGGTGCTACCTTTATTACCCCGTTATTCCCTTTATATAGTGAGGCTTACCGGCTGAACAGTCTGCAAATCACGATCTTGTTTGCCATATATGCTGCATTCCTATTGCCTGTTTTGTTTATTGCGGGAGAAAAAGGCAGCACGTGGGGATTAAAAAGGGTTGTTCGCTTCAGTATATGGATATCCATCGCATCTACCTTATTCTTCATGGCTGGCAATCATTCCTGGATGCTCTATGTTGCCAGATCATTGGAAGGAATCGCATACGGAGCCTTTACAGGTACAGCTGCTGCTTTTCTAATGAAGCAAACTCTTCCCAGCCAAATAGGTGCAGCTCTCAAATTATCAGGTGTTACGATTCTCATTGGTTTCGGGCTGGGACCAGCTATCGCGGGTTTGATCCTGCAATATATACATTTCCAGCCACTCCATTTGCCATTTTGGATTTTGCTCGTCCTGCTTATCATCTCACTAATTGTGCTGGAATCTATTCCTAAAGATGCTGTTTCCAGTGAACAAAAACGTGAAAAAACAAAGATATCGCTTGGAGTGCCAGACAATATTCGTTCTCCATTTATCTCAATGGCCGGATTGCCTATCTTCACAGTTTTTACAATTCAAGGAATCGCGTTTGCTCTTATTCCTAATTTCGTAAAGAATGTCATTCATACGTCCAACCTTGCTGTTTCAGGATTAATCATTTTCGTGCTTCTCAGTGGTGCAGCTTTGGCTCAGTTCATTCCTTGGCCAAGTCACCCCATTACACGTATGAGATTCGGCATCCTGCTTCTTGCGATTGGGTCATGGGTTATTGTTTCTTCTGGTTTAACATCAAGTTTGCCGCTGCTCTGGGCAGGCATTTTCATCCAGTCTATCGGGGGCGGATGGACTTTTCAAATTGCCTTGCGACTTGCCGGACAGTTACCGGAGCCCAAAGAGCGGGCACGAGTCATTTCTGCATTTTACTTGTGCGCATATTCTGGATTTATTGTTCCAGTAATTGGAGTCGGAGCGCTTACCCAATTTTACAGTTTGAACCATTCGCTGATCGTTCTGAACCTGTTTGCTGCATTTATTGTTATATATGTGCTGCTGTATTCCGTCAGATATAATCGCACATATTCGGACATGATAAAACCCTAAGCTCTTCCAACCTAATCAAGAGTGCATTAAAATCCCAGCTGCCGATTCGGCAGCTTTTTTTCTGCTATTAAAAGGAGTTTAGTTTGAGAAGAGTGCTTACATAATAATAAGTGTGATGCTGAGTAATATTAATTGATATCTTCAGGAGATGGCAATTAGTTTGCTGCTCTTTAAAAGGGGATTACAGGAAGAGAACACCTATAAGAAACATGGTAAGGGGCTTGAATAGAATGGCGACATCTATAGAAAGGCTATTATGGAGTATTGCACTTCCCGGTTTTGGGCAATTTTTAAATGGAAAACTGATAAAGGGATTGGTTATTGTATTTTTAGAGTTCCTTATCAATGTACAAGCGAATTTCAATGGGGTCATTATTTCAAGTTTTCATGGAGATATTGAGAAGGCAATAGCAGAAACCGATTATTTGTGGCTGATGTTTTATCCTTGTTTGTATTTCTTTGCGATGTGGGATTCTTTTAAAGATGCAGGAGGAGGGAAAAACAGTTATTCTTTTCTTCCGTTTGTGTCTTCAGCTTACTTTGTTACGGTGGGGTGTATATATTCCTCTACCTTTAAGCTTTTTGGGGTATTATTAGGGCCAATTTGGCTTCCAATATTGTGTGTAATACCAGGTGTCAGTGTGGGTGTTATTTTAATGAAGATAATAAGGAAAAAAAACATTGAATACTTTTAAAGAAGGAAGCACTTATTGTTAAGCTCTGTAATGATGACATGTCATATATTTATAGGTAATACAATATAAGGAAAAGATTATCAATTTTAAAAAGAGGTGCTGACCCCAGCTGTGTAAAGGGGCAGGCACCTTTTTTTAATACAAGATCCTTTTTAGAAAACATGGACTCGTGGTATTTAGATATTTTTTGCTCTGCTAAAAGAACATATAATTGATACCATTTTTTGATTGTTACCATCTCTAAAGTATGTGCCGAGAAGTAATCATTTCTTGTTTAACACCTGGCGCGATCTCTATTTATGTGACCAATTAGAAACAGGTGGTTCATTAAACCAATTTTTCCTTATTAATAACTTCAGCCCTTTCTCTGAGTAGTTTTCAATCATCCTGATTAGTTCCTTTAAAGAATCTATATGATCTTTTTTATAACTGGATACAATTGCAGTTTGCAGGTTGATTATACTGACTGGATTTAAGAACATTATTAAATTTGCCATTAATTTATCCGAAAAAGGGGATTCCTTTACTTTATTAACGTGAGCCTCTAGGCCAGTTGTAGTTGGAATTCCATTTTCTCTATAGATATCGGATAATGAGGCTGATTGATGAAATGCTAACTTCTTTCCTTCTAGTATAAATTTCTTTGTGTCCATATCCTCTGCAACTTCAGAAAAACCGGTGCAAAGAGCAACTCCAACATTGTTACATTGAACTGAACTGAACATATTTGCCAGTTCTACTGCATTAAGAGGACGTTGCTGAGTTGATGCAACTTTGAATAGTTTCCCATCTCTTTCATCTGCCTTTTTGTAAGAGAAGGAATTATTTTGTAAAAGATCTTTATCTTTAAGTAACTTTAATAAAGAAAAATCTATTTGAATGACATTATTGAGCAGTTTTTGATAAAATTCTTTTACTTTATAATCTGTTAACTCAACATATTGAACAGTAAGCGCTCGCAATCCGTTACTCGCTATATGTTTTAAAATTTCTAGAATTAATTGGTCAGAAAATAGCTTTGTTGTTGAACTGTATAGATCATCGTCCTTGAAGAAAGGTGTATCTTTATATCCCTCCTTAGACAATAATTGACCAGATTCTTGTTCTTGATATGTAGAGATTTCGTATATTTCATTTAAAATATTTCTTACATCAGTATCTTCAGCAGTTTTACTTAGATATTTTAATAATAAATTGATCATGTTTGAACTTGATTGTAAATACCATAGGAAACCTAATTCATTTACGTTCATGTTATACCCCCTAAAGATCCCATTTCTTTTTTTTAGTTTGTCATTTAAAATTCTTGATTATTCACATAACAGTATTTCTTCTTATTTGCATATAAAGTCTCCCTGTGAAGGGCTATCCCAATTAAACAAGTAAAAAAATGCAGCCCTGTAATAGTAAGGGCTGCATTTTTTTATAAAAAAGTCTCGTTGTTCGAATAGGAAGAATTTAATGTTATCGTTCAGGTGGTGAACGAATCATTTATAGGTTTCCATCATCAAAGAAGGACAAAGCAGAAACGAAAATCTAGTGGAATCAGGATTCGGCCGAACTTTATGTGGTGTAGGTCCCAGTTTTAGATGATTCAAATTCTTGAAAAATGAATTAGTCAATAAAGTTTGTAAAAATGTCTCCATACATATTAAAAAAATTAATGGTAAACAATAGAAGAAATATGGGGTAAAAGGAGGGAACATGAATGAGGCGTTTTCGATCAATTGTCAAAAATGAAAAAACAATTTCAGAAGCAACATATGAAAAAACACTTAAAGAATTAGGGAATTGTTTTGACCTTGTTCATCGTTCATTTCATCAGGATGAAATTCACATTATTTATTTAAACTCATTAGTAGATTCCAACACATTAGAGTGGGAAATCCTTTCACCCTTAAGAGAAATGTCATTCAATAATTTAGAAAAATCTTTTCAACAATCACTGTTTAAACGAGAAAGTAATCTAGAAGATGTGATAAATGGAATATTAGATGGCAATGTGGCTATGTTCGCTGGAGAGAATACTTATTTAATAAATGTATCTGGAGTCGAGAAACGTTCCATTTCACAATCTGAAACTGAAACAGTAATAAATGGGCCTCATGATTCATTTAATGAGGCATTAAATACGAACGTTTCGTTGATTAGAAGAAGAGTTAGAAGTTCTCGATTAAAAATGATTGAGTTATCTGTTGGGAAAATTTCAAAAACAAAAGTTCTTTTGGTCTATATTGAGGGTATTGCAAAAATGGAATTTGTGAATCATCTAAAAGAAAGGATTCAATCAGTTAAGGTTGATTCCCTAACGGACTCCAATATTTTGATTCAAATAATTGATGATCATCAACTTTCACCATTTCCACAATTTTATACAACTGAAAGGCCAGATATAGCTGTGACAAAACTATACGCTGGAAAGATAATCGGACTTGTCAATGATAGTCCAAACATTTTTTGTACTCCTTCCAGTTTCTTTGATTTTTTTGAGTCACCAGATGACTATAATCAGCGTTGGATTATCGGAACAGGGGTTAGGATTCTTCGATACCTGGCTTTATTTATAACATTAATACTCACAGCTTTTTATGTTTCTATAAGTACATATCATTACGAAATGATTCCACAATCCCTGCTTCAAAGCATTATGCAGTCTAGAAGTAGAGTACCTTTTCCGCCTATCGTTGAAGCTATATTTTTAGAAATTGTCATTGAACTGCTAAGGGAGGCGGGTGCGAGACTGCCTACCAAAATTGGTCAAACAATTGGAATTGTAGGAGGTATTGTAATTGGACAAGCAGCTGTTGAAGCTGGAATTACAAGTAATATCTTAATAATAGTTGTAGCTGTATCCGCCATTGCTTCATTCATAGTCCCGAGTTATATTATGAGTGCTTCCATTAGAATCGTTCGGTTCCTATTTATTTTAGTGGCAGGTCTTTTGGGTAATATTGGGATTTTTTTCGCCTTCGGAATATTAATCGTCCACTTAACCGGGTTAACAAATTTATCTTCACCTTATTTTATGCCGATTTCTCCTACCTTTTTCAAAGATTGGATGGATAGTATTGTGAGAGGGCCTTTTTACAAAATAAAGAAGGGGCAACTTGCACAATCTTTGACTCAAAACGATAGTGAAAAAGAGAGGAATTAAAGGTGATAATATGAAGGAACGACTCCATCCATTTCAACTATCTATACTAATCATGATGATTCAAAATGGTCTCGTCTTGTATAGTTTACCTCAAATAACTGCCGAATACTTCGGAACAAATGGCTGGTTAAGTATTATTTTCATTTTCGTCCTCGTTAATATTAATCTTATGATGATTGCACTCATTTATAAACTTGGTAAAGGCAGATCAATTTTTGAAATCATTGAGGCTTCGGTTCCCAAATGGGTAATGGTGCCCGTTTATTTGTTTATCATTTGTGTTTGGATTGGAATAGCAAGCATGATTATGAGTGAATATATCTTCATATTCAAATTGATGTTTCTTCCAGCTTTTCCTGACTCACTTTTAATCATTTTATTTACTATTATTAGTTTTCAATTATTAAGAGGTGGAATCTACAAGATAGCTAAAGCAACTGTAGTTTTATTCTTCTTCGTGGAGCTGATGATTTTTTTAGTTTTTTATCTTTTTCCAGAATTTGAATTTGCACGTTTTACTACTTTCTTTTTTAAAGGAGAAACGGATTATTTCAAGGGTGCCCTTCATCTTTATTCAGCTTTTTTGGGTATTGAAGTTTCCATTCTTTTTTTCCCGATGGTTGAAAAAAAATGGACAAAAGCTCTTTTTATTGGAAATTTTATATCCACGGCAATCTATTTAATTATTCTCTTTTTAAGCTATGGCTTTTTTAGCTTTGATCAAATTTTAAATGATAAATACCCAGTTATGACTTTGTTTGAATATACAGAAGTTCCTTTCCTTACACGAGCCGAAAATCTCTGCTTTTGCGTTTTTGCTTTCAAGGTATTATCAACAATTGTAATCTATTACTGGGGAGCTCAGCAAATTTTTGGAAATATTATTAAAAGTATTAAGCCTGATTTTTGGATATTCATAATACTAGCAAGTGGGTTTATCCTTGCATTGGCCCCAGATTCCGTGGTGGATGTCGAAAAGTGGTTAATGTGGCTGAGTAATTTTGCGATTGGTATAGCTTGGGCATTACCCAGCTTTGTGCTATGCATCCTTTTTATTCAAATCCTTATAAACCGTTTTAATAGGGAGACAGATCATGCAAAATAAAATTACTGTATTGATCGCGATATGTATTTTGTTCTTAACAGGTTGTGGAACAAGTAATATTATTGAAGATTTAGGAATTATTCAATCTGTTGCTTTCGATATGTCTGAAAGTAAAGAAAATCCAATAAAAACAACTGTCCTATTTCCCACTGTTACTAAAGAAGGAACGTTTGATATTCAGACTCTAACTGCTAATGGAAAATCAACACATGACACCTTCATCAAACTTCAAAATTTAACAAATTTAAAGTTAGTTAGAGGGCAGAATACGATTCTTTTTGGGGAGGAACTCTCCAAAAAAGGACTTATGAATGTTGTTGAGACGTTTGAAAGGGATCCAGAATTCGGAGCTAGAGTAAAATTTGCTATCGTGGAGGGAAAAGGAGAAGATCTTCTTAAAAAAAAGATACCCTCTATTAAAGATAATGCTGAATATCTTTATACGTTCATCGAGAAATTAGGCAATCAAAATAAAGTGTTAAATACGAATAAATATCGTTTTTTAAGAGATTATTACGACGACGGTATCGATCCGGTTTTACCGGTTTTTTCATCTGAAGGCGAGAACATTGAATTTAAAGGATTGGGTACTTTTAAAGGAGATCAATATGTTACATTCCTAAATTTAAGTGAAACACAGATCCTAAATTTATTAAGTGAAGACATCAAAGATGGCAAATTAATGATAAGTATTAATAAAGAAGAGTCAGGTGAAAATTTTCAGCTTTTTTTAAGCAGTATCAATTCTGAAATTGATAATAAAGTGAATACAGGAAATATGTCAGTCGAAATTATCCTGGATTTAAAAGGAAGCGTCCTTGAATACACAGGTACAATGGATTTAAGCGAAGAAAAGCATCAAAGACAATTGGAAAAACAGGTTGAACAATATTTAGTAACCAATTCAAAAAAGTTGTTAATCAAATTACAGGAATATCAGACAGATCCTATTGGAATAGGAACGCTTGTACGTAATAGTATGTCGTATGAAAGATGGAACAAGATGAAATGGGATGAAATTTACTCAAATTTAGATGTTAAGGTTAAAGTGAAAGTAGATCTGATTAATACAGGAAAATCAAAATAAATTTAGGAATGCCAGGTTGTGAAGACATTCTATTTAGTTATGATACATGACTTTTCATTAATAAACCTTTCTTTACTTTTTCATTATTGTTATTCCAGTATTCATTATTAAGCGGCGCGACTGTAGGGTAATTATGTATCATTAATTACTGCAAAGTTGTGCATTTTTGATGAAAGGGGAACTCTTAACTAGAATTTCCCTTCCATCCATAATAAAGAAGATTCTAACTGGGCAACTTTACTCAAAAATTTAATCGATGTTTTCTAACGATTCATCATTAATTTATTGTATGAATTCAGTTAACCTCCTATAAGAAAGAACATCGCCATTTGTCATTTGATGAAAGGTCTGGTTGTTTACAATCTCTTCACCGATAGACCGTAAATAGGTTAAGGTCGCTCTAAATGGGCCGGATCCACAGCTAAGCCTTTCAATTCCGATCTCAGATAACTCCGATAAAGAAGGCATCTCTGGGTCAACCAATAAGTTGATCGGACAAGAAATTTCCTCTCTAATCTTCTTAATAATCTTCCTATTAGTTAAGCCAGGAATGAAAATGCAATCTGCCCCTGCATCCTGATACGATTTTGCCCGCTTTACAGCTTCCTGTAAACGAATTGAGGAATCTCCAATATTTAACCAATATAGATCTGTTCGTGCATTGATAAATAAGGTCATATTTCTGGATTCCGAAAATTCTTTGATCGCTGCTATTTTTTCCACTTGTGATGAAATTTCAAAAATAGGCCGGTTAGGGTCACCTGTACCGTCCTCCAGATTTATCCCGATAGCTCCAGCAGCAGTTACTGCTTTTACTGTCTCTAAAACCTCTTCAACTGTCCGTCCATAACCTGCCTCAATGTCTGCACTCACAGGAACATTTACTGATTTGGCGATGTTTTCAATCGTTTCAACCATTTTGCTAAGCGGTATACTTTGCCCATCCAAATACCCCAAAGAAGCAGCAATGCCTGCACTTGTTGTTCCAATTGCTTTAAAGCCGCATTCTTCAAACATTTTTGCACTGATTACATCCCATGCGTTTGGCAAAACAAAGGTTGATGCTTGCTGGTGTAAGCGGTGAAAGGTTTCTGCCTTAAATGATTGTTCTTTGCTATTCATAAAATTAAGCTCCTATTCTTCATTTGGATTAAGTTTCTTTTTGCTTCATTTCTATTATAAGAGCTAAATAATTCGATTTACATCGAAATATGGAATGCATATTGTTTTCTCAAATGAAGTTACAGGGGATGCCCTCTTAATGATGATCGGAGGGTTCGAAATCCAGGATGGAGCCTTTACATGATCGGGGTTCATCGAATCCATCGAATTCTTGAGACATTATCTTTCAGAGCTTGCGATGACGAAGAGGAGAGGGCTTCTTAGTAAGAGGCCTTCCCATTTGAAGGTTTTTTATCTTTTTACCACAATTTTTTTCGCTAATAATGATTCCTTCAAGCTTTTCTTGAATCGAATCATGCTATACAGATTTGTAATAGAGCTATGTATATAGGAATTAAATTTCTTTTTTATCTAATTCTTCTTCATTTGTACTGAACCTCGCACTTTCGATTGAATAGAATATGGGCAGATAGTGTGTGCGCATTTAATTCCTCAATGGAAATTTATTCTTTGGGAAGTGAAGATCATGCAAATTTTTTATACAGTACGTTCAGGTGATACGCTGTACGGGATTTCCAGGAGATGGGAAATCCCGGCCGATTCCCTTATTGCGGCAAATAATTTGAAGTCCCCTTACACGATTTATATAGGACAGCAGCTGTCCGTTCCACCTGGGGTTGATGCTGTGCGTGTTAGGCAAGGAGATTCAGTGTATCGAATTTCACAATTTTACAAAGTTCCGCCTTCAGTTATCATAGAGGCGAATCAGCTTCAGCCACCCTATGTCATTCAGGCCGGTCAATTATTAAAGGTTCCTCCAGGTGTTCCATATTATATCGTCCAGCCAGGGGATACACTTTATCGGCTTGCAATGCGTTTTAATGTCATTACGAATGGGGAGCCAAATTTTGAGCTTATTCGGATTGTAAACCAGCTTCCATCCTCGCAGCTATTTCCCGGAATGAAGTTAAGGATTCCATACGCCCCTCCTGGTGGCCAAGGCCTGATTGCCTATACTGCTGATCGGGGAGGGCAATATGATATTTGGTTATATAATCCCCGGACAGGAGAGAACGCGCAGCTCACCAGTGGATTGGGTGACTCTTTTTCAAGTCCAGAATGGTCACCTAATAGCAGGAGAATTGCGTTTATTGGAAAGAACAGAATTATATATGTTGTGGATGTGGCATCTGGTTCGATCGCTCAAATCGACCAGATGGAAGAAGGTGCTGAATTCAAATTGGATTGGTCGCCTGACAGCAGCCAAATTGCTTATACGAAGCAAGGTCGCATTATCATGTACAACGTTCTGTCTCATCAAGCGCAAAGCATTCAACAACCTGACTCAACAGATGTTCAATGGTTTCCGAATGGCAGGGAACTGTTATTCCAGGCACCGGATGCATCAGGAATTAGTCAGCTTTACCGAATTCAAACCGACGGAACTGGGAAACAGCAAATTACACGTAACACAGGAGGGCGGCTTAATAATGCCCAGCTATCACCCGACGGAAGCTTTGTTCTTTATACAACACCAGGTGTCAGCATCTCCATCATTCACACCATCGAGCTTTCAACAGGCAATGTGGTTGAAGTAAAAGGCGGGCCTCTTGCAAAAAATTATTATCCGACATGGTCACCTGATTCTTTGAAAATTGCCTATAGCGCTACCGCCTTTGAAGATCGCGGGTATTTTTCACAAGTTCGAACGGTGGGGAGGCGAGGAGAAGAGGATCGAATTTGGGCTATTTCCAATTGTTTTGCATCGCCTGTCACGTGGTCAACAGACGGAACAAAAATAGCCTATCTTAGTGGATGCAAGGAACAGGAATTTGCAAGTGAAATGTGGGCTATCGACCTCCATCACCCCGTCCCGATACGGCTAATTGCAGGAGTTAACATTCAGTCACTTCAATGGTCTCCAACTGCCATATTGGATGGCACCCAAAAGAACACATATACGAACACTGCCTACAAGGTTCGTTTCCAATATCCGTCAAACTGGCGGAAAGTGAACGAGGAAAGATACGAAGGTGCTGACGGCTTTTTTCAAATATCAGCGATTTCAGCAGGTGAAAACTTAGATGAGGTGTGCCATGGAGAAGCTTTCCATCCATTAAGGCCCTATGGATCCATGCCAAGCATCTTGAAGGCTCGAATTCAAAACCAGGAAGCCTGCTGCATTTTCCCCTCTGCCGACCAGCCAGCAGAAATGCTGAATCAATCAGCTTTAATTGTAAGGTATCCAACTCCCATTACAATCCAAGGTGAAACTTACAATTACTTCATCTTATGGGCAGACCAGCCGCATTTGAAGGAAATAGCTTTAAGTTTAATCTTTTTATAAACATGTGGGCCTGTCCTTCGGTTCGTTAAAGTATTAGCGTACTGTAGAGGCTAGGCTCTTTTTTTTGTCCTATTGATGGCGCTGCCCTAAAGATCTTATACCATTTTGAAAGATGGACAATTACCCTCGGGTTCTTATATATATTGGCGCTGCTTAGATTTTCTTCTGGTTTAACAGAATTTATTAATAAGGTCATTTGAAAAAAGGGGAGGAAGGAGAAGGAGAAAAGGGAAATAGAGAGGGCTGGTTAGGGTAGCCTTTTATCTAGAAACTAAGAAAAACGCCCGGCAATCTCCGAGCGTTTTCCTCTTTATAGCGGCGGATTCGTGACACCTAAATTAACCCAATCTTCTTTTGGCGGACCATACACCCCAAAAGGCTTTAATCCTGCCTGGCGGATGAGAATGGTTAATTGCCCACGATGATGCACAATGTGTTTGATTAATCCCATCAAAATTTGAGCATTGGTTTCTTCTCTTCCAAAAGCAATCTGTGTTTGGCTCAATGAGTCATCTGTCCATTGCTGATTAATGGCCAGAGCTGCTTCCTCACTCAGCTTTTTAAATGTATCCGCAATTACTTTTGCCGAAGCGGGGACATTTTCTTCATTTACAGCCTTTTCTATTTTTAACCCGAAATGAGCTAAATAATCTGGAATACTTGCTGTTAAATGCCAGGCAATTCTCCCTAAGGTGCGTCCTTCCGGGTAAACCTGCTGCTGTAAAGAGTCATCTGTTAATCCGTCCAAAACCTTTTGCGTCAGCATTGCCTCTCGATTCCATTCATTAATAAAGTCTGAAATGGTTACGTACATCAATCGTTTCCTCCGTTCTTTGGATATTTTAGGTAAAGTATAAAACATTTGTTCGCTTTTTTCAAGTTCAAGTAAATTTTGGTGATTTAAAAATAGTTTAGCGAGCATTTAAGGGATAAGATTTGCTACAAAAAATTCATATTTCATTCGACAATATTCGCGCGAAACGGAGAGGTGAATCCTATATAGTTGTAAGTGTTCTTCATACATAATAGAAGTTGGAGTCAATATTGATACCTTTTAAAAGAAATGAGGTGTAGGGATGAGGACTTTAAAGATAAAAGACTTAACCCTGGACGAGCTGGAGCTGCTTGAACAGGATCTTCACGAAAACGGAGAAAAAAGCGATTATGGCTTTTACATGCAGCTGGTGATCGTCTATGAAACAATGTATAAAAAGCTTAAAAGTTTAGCGAGAAATAATGGACCACATTATGACCATTCCCTTCAGCATACTAAAAATGTTTTAATATCCCATCTTATTAAATTCGGTCCCTACATAAAAATGAATCACTTCAAGGATGACGGTGATGCTGTAGAGTCACTGATCAAGGCCATCAATCTGGAGAAAAAGCTCCCAATTGCATACTATCGTTTGGGCTTCTTGGCTTATAAGCATGGAAAGTACGGTTCGGCTGTCCGCTATTTTCAGCAGTCACTGGATAAATATCTGGTGGGTGATCCAAGCTACGCCCTTAATCAGCAGCAGGAATTCCACGCCCATATGTATCTCGCCAACAGCGCTTTATACGTTGCCAGCCAGACCTATGAAACGATGGGAAATCTCCCATATTTGCCGGTGGAGCAGCTGCCGAGTCCAGAGCTGTCACCATTATTTGAAACATTGTCATCGAATGAAAAATACTTACAGAACCAAGCGTTCTACAAAATCACAAAAAATAATACCGAAACATGTTCAAAGGAAGCATGTGAAGATCACTATGAAAATAGTGAACAAAATGAACTGGTCCTGTACTTTAATGACCGTGAAAATATTCTCTTATTTAATGGAGAGGAAGTCATTATCACTCCAACCCAGGCAAACATGATCAGACACTTCCTGCTGTCCTCCAGCAAGGATAATCCATGCACGAGAATCAGCATGCGTGATTTCTATGGCAGAACAGGCACCGATGGAGAGGTGAAAAAGAACACCTTTATCAAATCTATTGAAAGACTGCAAGGAGCTTTAAGTTCAATAGATATACCTGAGATTATTGATGTAACTCAAAACAGGGGGGAGACTGCTTATTATTTTAATGAGTCGGTCCCTTTTACTGTATTGTTTAGGGTGGATGAGGCATTTGCTAATGAGTATGTGAACTGAAAAAGTACGAATGAGGAGCCTAATCAGCGGTTTTTTAGCTGCTGATTAGGCTCCTTTGCACGGAATGCCTGTCACAGCTTTATCTTACATGAATAGAAGCGCAATAAGAACAGCCCCTTATTCATTATAAATAGGGGGCTGTAAGTGTTGAGGGTTATTTAGTAAATTCTTTATTGGCAGATCCAGGGTGGAATGATTCTCATGTTCCAGCCAGTTTTCTGGAATGATGATATAAGAGCAGCTGCCGCTATGTAAATAGCGGTAAATAATATGCGCTGCATCGATTTCATTTCTGCTAACGTCTCCGGCCGCATTTGATTCATCATTTTTAAAATAAGCTAAAATGTTCGTTTTTATTTTTTCCTCAATGTTGCCTGATGCAGCATAGTTGTGACTGAACAGAATATCCGTCCTTTTAATAAGGAAAAGTTTAATCGTAGAATCTGTTAATCTTTCGATCGCGACGATATTATGATTTTCTTCGGTGAATTCGATCACTCTTTCTTTTCTTAACAGGGAGCTTACTGCTTGTATATGATCCCGATAAGCGGAGGCCGCTTCAAAATCAAATGTTTCAGAGGCGTTCAACATCATTTGATTCATGTCCTCCAGAATACTCATGTCCGTGCATTTCAGAAAACCGATAAACCTGTCCAGAATGTAATTGTACTGCTGTTCCGCAGGCCCCCCAAGACACCGGCCAAGGCATGAGCCTAAGGAATAATTCAGGCAGGCAGAGTTCTTTCCATTGGGATTGCTGCAGTTTAATTTAAAGCATTCTTTTAAGCCCCGGAGAGCTCTTTCCACATTGCTTCGGCTTGTAAAAGGGCCAAAATAAACCTTGCCGTCATTCTCAATGGGATTATAGGCAATATCAATCTTACGGTGTTTGCCGATGAGGCTGATCGAGATATAAATGAATGACTGCGGACTCTTCATCATTCGATTATATAGCGGCTTAATGCTTTTAATTAATTGGCATTCAAGCATAAAAGCCTCGAATTCGGTATCTGTCAGGATATAGTCAAAATCCCTTAAGTGTTTGACCAGCTTTTTAATCTTGGGAGAATGCTGTGTAGAGTTCCGGAAATAAGACTGAACCCGATTCTTAAGATTCTTCGCCTTCCCCACATACAGAATTTGACCCTGCGAATCCTTCATCAGATATAAGCCTGGAGTTAAGGGCAGGTTTTTCACCTTGTCTGGGAGATTAATGGACATTCATTCCTTTACTAGAGTATATATTTAGTATTTTATCATGGGATGGGATTTGGCAGCTATTTCTCTGACTTAGGTTTTGGCATGAATATGTACTGCTTGTGAAGGCATGAATTTGAAAACTTAGTTAGTCAATTGCAACCGGCGGCCGTCAGGCAGGAGAATGGCATACCGGGAAAGCGGTGAACAATCACCTTGAAGCATGGATTGACTGGAATCTCGTGCTGAATGAAGAAGGCGGACCGAACCATGTGTGGAATTATTGTGATGCGCCAGTGATTGTGGATACGAAGAAGGATGAGGTTCACTATAACAGCTCCTACTATTATATTGGGCATTTCAGCAAGTTCATTAAGCCTGGAGCCAGGCGAATTGGCAGCCAGGCAACGAATAACCGCCTATTGGCCACCGCCTTTGGGAATATCAATGGTGAAACGGTGGCGGTTTTGATGAATGGGAATGACAGAGAAGAAGAAGTATCTATATCCCTTAGGGGTAAAAGTATGATGCTGGTTCTTCAGGAGCATTCTATTGCGAGGGTTATTATTCATTGATTGAATGGAAGGGCATGACCCCGGCTATTTAAATAAGTTGCAGATTGGATTTCTATTTTTTCGGGGACCCTTAAGACAATAAACGTTAAAAACACCCTTTTGCAGGGTGTTTTTAATTATGGGTTATTCCTAAGAGTAAGGGCCTGATCCCGGCTGTTTAAAAGCAGACAGGCCCCTCTTTTCTTTATAGTAAAAAAATAAATTCCTTTTTAGTAGATCTGGTAATTCACACTTTAAACAGCTAGTAAAGTAGGGGTGCTAGTGAATACAAGTTGAGTAAGCTAAAAAAGCAAAAGATAGTTTGGTAAAAAATGTGCCTTCAGCTAGGAAAATGACTTATACAAAACATAGATATTTATATAACAAAAATTAAAGTGTTATGTTTTCAGTTCACCTATACTTGTTTAATTATACAGGTATTTGGTTTTTTCCCATAATACTAGGTGGTCTCCCATATCTGCAAATTGAATAAACAATATTGTTATTGTGGTAAATGATGTCTTTTGTTGTATAAAAAGGATAGATGTATACAGGTGATCATCCTGTTCATTTATCCTTTTTCTTTTACACCTATAAAATGTGTGACTTTCTAATCAAGTATTTAGTTCTAAGGTATCCTAGAGATTTAATATAAGCAGATGATTTAGCTACCTATTTTGTAGGCCATTGAACGACCATTTGCCAACAAAATTCTATAAAGTATAATATGAGGATAGAAAAATACAGCAAAAGGAAGAACTCTTGATTATTTTTAAACAAAAGTCACCAGTCTCTTTAATTGAAAAAGATTAAGTTAAATAGTAAGTCGAACTTCTTAACAGGAGGGAAAGATGAAAATTTATGTGGATGCAGATGCTTGTCCGGTGAAAGATATTATTATTGCAGAAGCAAGGGGTTTTGAAATTCCGGTTATCCTTGTTACAAGCTTTTCTCATTTTTCTAATGCAGAACAGCCATCAGGAGTGAAAACCATTTATGTTGATTCTGGAGCAGATGCTGCAGATTATCGGATTGTGAAGTTAGTGGAAAAAGGAGATATTATCGTGACGCAAGATTATGGTCTTGCGTCACTAGGTTTAGCAAAAGGAATTATCGTCCTCCACCATAAAGGATTTAGATATACAAATGAAAATATTGACCAATTATTACAAACACGTTATTTAAGTGCAATGGCTAGAAAAAGCGGACAGCGAACGAAGGGACCAAAGCCTTTTACAGCAGAAGACCGGGAGCAATTTAGGGATCTTTTTAAACAGGTTATTTCACGTAAAAATTTAAGCTAAACTCAGAGATTCAGAAAGGAGCTAAATATTTTGAAGTATTTAAAATCGCAAATGCAACAACTAATTAAGGAAAACAAAGAACTCCATACACGCTTTAAAGAACTGAAAGCTGAGCATGGTCTTGAGAAAAACAATGCCCTCAAGGCCTTGTACCATTCAGAAGTTGCGGATGGAGGAAAGTATCAGGTAGCTTACCAAGCACTTGATCAGCCCAAAAAGTAGACTCTTATATCTAATTATACTTACTAAAAATTCTGTTATAAATGCTGGATGGTTATAAGTGGATTAAGTTAGTGACCAAATTATGAAGTGGGTTGCTACGCAGTACAACGATACTGCGTATTCGAACGACATATAATTGTTCTCTTTGTAGAAGAATGTACTTATTAACGAGGGCTTGAGTTTAATAAATAGTAATCTTGAATCACAGAGGGACGGTATTATTCGAAATACATAGCGGCGATGGAAGAGAAAGGGGTACCCATTTGGGGAATCACCATTCAGAACGAACCGGAAGCCAGGCAGGTCTGGGACTCCTGTCTTTATACAGGTGAAGAAGAGCGGGATTTCATCAAAAACCATCTTGGTCCATACCTCGAGAAAAATGACCATGGGGATGTGAAGATTATCATCTGGGATCATAACCATGATGTCATTTTCGAAAGCGCCCAAGCCGTCCTGTCCGATCCAGAGGCTGCTAAATATGTGTGGGGAAAGGGAGTCCATTGGTATGTGTCTGAGGAATTTGAGAATCTCTCCAGGGTTCAAGATACATTCCCTGACAAGCACTTAATTTTCACAGAAGGGTGCATCGAAGGCGGCTCTCAAGTAGGCGAATGGCATACGGGAGAGCGGTATGGCCGTAACATCATCGGCGACTTGAACAATCACCTTGAAGCATGGATCGACTGGAATCTCGTCCTGAATGAAGAAGGCGGACCGAATCATGTGGGGAATTATTGCGATGCGCCAGTAATTGTGGATACGAAGAAGGATGAGGTTCACTACAATAGCTCCTACTATTATCTTGGGCATTTCAGCAAGTTCATTTAGCCAGGAGCCAGTCGAATTAGCACCCAGGCATCGAATAACCGCATATTGGCCACCGCCTTTGAAAATATTAATGGTGAAACGGTGGCGGTTATGATGAATGAGAATGATAGCATAGAAGAAGTGTCTCTATCCCTTGGTGGGGATAGTATGATGCTGGTTCTTCCGGAGCGTTCTATAGCGACGGTTATTATTCTTTAATAGGAGAACAGCCCTGATTGGGGGCTGTTTTTTTGTATATTGTGTAAGACTTGTAAGCATGTATCAGGTGCTTTTTCTTAATACAATTTTGTAGGGTGTCTTATCCATTTCTTAACTATTTTATCGATATATTTCTTTCCAAAGAGATATTAAAAAAACACTAAGACTTAATGAATATTCAGAATTTTCCAGAGGTTTTTCACATTTCGAATCGAATGATATATAGTATCTGCAATTTTATAAACTTTCCTGCTCAATAGGAGGAACTAATCTGCGAGGAGGATATAAATGGGTAATTCAATCCTTTTTGAAATTCAAGAAGAAGTGAACTTAGTGGCAGAAGCCATTAAATCTGTTTTGTCTTTAGAAGTGATTATTTATGATAAAAATAAAGTTGTTGTTACGGCCACAGGCGGGGGTACGCATGCAGTTGTGGGTGAGCCGGTTCGAGGGCATATCATCGCAGAGGTCTTAAAAACAAATCAGCCTGTTTACAACTTTGAGCCAGGTTTTCATGACGTATGTAAAAGCTGTATCCTTCATCAAAATTGCCCTGAAAAATCAGATGTTTCATATCCATTAACACATGAGGGTGAAATTGTCGGGGTTATCAGTTTAACGGCATTCTCTGAAAAACAAAAAAATGAATTTAAAGAGAAGCATCGTATTTTATCAAATTACCTCGGGAAAATGGCGGATTTGATCAGCAGCAAAATAAATGGAACATCGCTTTTAAAGAAATATTTATCCACCTCACAAATGCTGCAAGTGACGATTCAATCCATGTACGAGGGAATCATCGCTGTTGATCAGAAAGGGTACATTTTAGAGATGAATCGTTCGGCAGAAAAAATACTAAATATAAAAAAGCACAATGTTTTAACTTTGAATATTTCAGAAGTTATTCAAAACCTTCCGATTACAAAAGTTTTTTCAACTGGACAAGGATACTCTGATGAAGAATGTTCTCTTGTTGTAAATGGAAAAATGATTCAAGTCATTATCAGTGCTAACCCTCTGATCCATAACAGCCAAATTATTGGATGTGCGATAACTCTAAAAGATTTAGCTGAAGTTCAAAAGTTTGCGTATTCTATAACATCAGAGGTAGATGATTCCACATTCGATATTATTGTGGGAAAAAGCCCTGCTATATTGCAGACAAAGGCTGCAGCCAAAAAAGTTGCGGCAACAGATTCTACAGTCATCTTTTTAGGGGAGAGCGGAACGGGGAAGGAGCTTTTTGCCAGAGCACTGCACCAAGAGAGCAAAAGAGTAAATAAACCATTTCGGGCCATTAATTGTGCAGCCATTCCAGAACATTTACTGGAAAGTGAATTGTTTGGATATAGCGAGGGTGCGTTTACGGGTGCAAGGAAAAGCGGAAAGCCGGGAAAATTTGAAATGGCACAAGGAGGCACTATTTTTCTGGATGAAATAGGTGATATGCCATTGCATTTGCAAGTGAAGCTGTTAAGAGTGTTAGAAGAAAGAAAAATTGAACGGATTGGTTCGAATAATTCAATAGATATTGATATCAGAGTCGTTGCAGCAACCCATAAAAACTTAGAAAAAATGGTAGCTGACGGAGAATTTCGGCAGGATTTATTTTTTAGGCTAAGCGTCATTCCGCTTCATATTCCCCCATTGAGGGAAAGAGATGGGGATATTCTCTTCCTGCTTCAGCATTTTGTACAGCACTATGACAAAATTACTGGAAAGAAAGTGAGAGGTTTCACTCCAGATGCGGAGAATAGGCTATGTTCGTACAACTGGCCCGGTAATATACGTGAACTTCAAAATGCTGTGGAATATGCCATAAATATGGCAACTGACCACTGGATTAGAGTAGAAAACCTGCCTCCAAGAATCCGTGAACAAAATCACCTGAATGGTGATAAAGAAAATATTACTCTGGCAGAAATGGAAGAAAGAATGATAATGGATGCATTAAAGAGATATGGTGATACATTGAATGGAAAAAAACACGCAGCAGATGAACTTGGTATAAATGTAGCAACCCTATACAGGAAAATTAATAAATACGAGCTTAATCGCAAATTGCAATTATAGTTCGCAAATTGCGATTACGTTAAAAACATAGCAGATTTGTCTTTTCTTTATAATTTGGACAGATCTCCTATGTTTTTTTTGCAATTTGCGAACAATGGATCATGATGGTGTTTTCAATAATATAGAAGTTGTCCTGTAAATCCCTTATATACAGGGGGGTTAAAGGAAAATATAGAAAATTCACAACTTGGCACGGTACTTGCATTCTAACTAGTTGTAGTAAGAAAACGAGGGGGAGTGCAATGAAAATCATAAATAAAATGTTCATGATAAAGTCCGTTCAGACTTTATTGCAGACATGTTTAAATGTAAAGCCTGGAGAAAACCTATTGATTCTAACGGATACAAATACGACAGAAATTGGAGAGGTATTCGCACTTGTTGGTAAAGGGATGGGAGCAGAAGTTGTGATGACAATCATGAATCCCACCACAAGGCATGGCGATGAACCGCCAAGAATCATTGCAGAAGCAATGAAAGCAGCTGATGCGATCGTTGCTCCGACAACTTTTTCTATTAATCATTCAAGTGCCAGAAAAGAAGCAAGTAATGCAGGAGCAAGATTAATATTTATGCCGGATGCAAATGAAGAGGTTTTCTTAGATGGTTCGCTGGATATCGATTATTTTGCACAAAAGAAAATAATCGATAAAGTATCCGCCATTCTCGCAGAAGGAGAAAGATTGAGCATCACAACCCATTTAGGTACAGAGCTTTCCATGTCCATATCAGGACGCCATGCCGTTCCTCAAACTGGAATTTGCCATGAACCTGGAAGTATCTCACCCCCTCCTTGCATTGAAACAGCAGTGGCACCAATAGAAGGAACGACAGAAGGAGTCATGTACATTGATGGGGCCATTGTGCCGGGCAGAGCCTGTGAAGAGCCGGTTAAAGTCGTCTTTAAAGAAGGAAAAATCATTTCCATTGAAGGTAAAGAAGATGCTGAAATGCTTAAGCAAACGCTGGAAAGTTATAATCATCCCAATGTATATTGCGCAGTGGAAATGGGAATTGGCATGAACCCAAAGGCGAAAATTGGCAGAGGAGGCCAGCTGGAAGACGAGGCAGAGTTCGGAACAATGCATATTGGAATTGGAAACGGAATTACATTTGGAAGCAGTATCAGAGCCCCGGGGCATTGTGACTTAGTGATCCGAAAACCGACGATTAAAGTGGATGGGAAAATCCTAATGAAAGACGGAGAACTCTATATAGAGTAGGGGGAGGAGGTTTATTTGGGAGAATTAAGTCTAATCGGCGAATCACTGGCCAGTTTCTTTACAGTTAAAATCATGCTTTTGTTTCTTTTTGGCACAGTTGCCGGAATGGCAGTAGGGGCACTTCCGGGTCTCACCACTACCATGGGAGTATCCTTGCTAATTTCATTTACCTGGGGGATGGAATGGATTGAAGCAATGGTTTTAATTGTTTCGGTTCATATAGGAGGAACCTATGGAGGGTCCACGCCAGCCATCTTCTTAAATATCCCGGGTACGCCTGCCTCAGCTGCAACTGCTATGGATGGCTATCCAATGGCCCAGCGGGGGGAAGGAGGCCTGGCAAGAGGACTTGCAACCTTCCAATCCTTTTTAGGTACGATTCTGGCAGCTGTTTTATTTCTGATAGGGGCGCCGCTCCTGCTGGATCTAAGTATGAATTTCGGATCATGGGAGTATTTTCTGCTTGCTATGTTTGGAATTATTCTCAGTGCAAATCTAACGGCTGCATCATTGTCGAAAGGTCTTATTTCCGGGGTCTTAGGATTAGCGCTTGCCACTGTAGGCATGGATAAGATCACTGGCGCCCAGCGTTTTACTTTTGGAGAAAGTGCACTCATGGATGGTTTTAGTCTAATTGCAGTTTTAATCGGAGTATTCGGAATAGCTGAGGTAATCGACTCTATTATGCAGCTGAAGAAGCCTTTAAAAGCGGAGAAATTCCAATCAATAATTCCACCGTGGAAGATGTTAGTAAAGTTTTTGCCCGCTGGCGGAAGATCTTCTGTTATAGGAGCAGCGATAGGAGCGATACCGGGGGTTGGGGCTGATGTAGCTGCCTGGGTTTCCTACGATGTGGCCCGCCGGAGAAGCAAGAAGCCTGAGACTTTTGGCAAGGGAAATCCAGAAGGAATCGTTGCTGCAGAAACGGCGAATAACGCTTGTGTGCCAGGTACATATATACCGATGTTAATACTTGGTATTCCTGGTGATGCAGTCACGGCAGTTATTATAGGAGGGCTTTTGCTTCACGGATTGCAGCCGGGTCCGCTTTTACTGACACAAAATCCGGACATATTAAATCAGTTTTTTATCATTTTAACGATATCTGCTGCGTTTATGCTTGTGTTTGGATTATTTTTTTCTTATTTGTTTCAGAAAATCCTATCTGTTCCCAGAAGTATAGTTTTGCTGATTGTAACGGTATTTAGTGTGGTAGGGACATTTGCAGTAAACAACAGGCCATTTGATATTGGAATTATGTTTCTTTTTGGAATCATCGGTTTTCTTATGCGTAAAGTCGGGCTGGCTGCCCCTCCTTTAGTGTTAGGGTTGATCCTTGGTTTAATGGCGGAACAGAATTTCCGAAGAGCCATGGTGAGTGCGGATTATTCGTTCGGGCCATTCTTCACACGCCCAATTAGTCTTTTCTTGCTGTTCTGTATTGTATTTCTGCTGTTAAATCAAAATTCATTCCTGACAAAACGCTTAAAACATTTGTGGGGGAAAATAAAGCCTAAGGGGGCAAACTTATGAAACTAAAAATGATGTTTCTGACTTTATTTTCAGGGGTTCTGATATTAGGTGCCTGTTCTGGTAATCAATCAAATCAAAAGGCTTCTGGCAGCAAGGAAGCAGAAGGTGCATACCCTTCAGAGCCAATAGAAATCATTGTTGGTTTTGGTGAGGGAGGCGGTACTGACACAATGGCCCGGACCCTGCAGCCAATCCTTCAGGAGGAATTAGGGGAATCCATTGCAGTGAGAAATATGCCTGGAGCCTCCAGTGCATTGGCCCTTGAATATGTTAACCAACAAGAGTCTGACGGACACACCATCCTATTTCAAACAGATCTGGTCCGTGTATTTCCAACAATGGGCATGACTGATTTAACATACAAGGATTTCGAGCAAATTGGAATTGGCTCAATGGGGATTGCCAATTTTACAGTTAAAGACAAATCTGACCTGAAAACCTTTGATGATGTGGTTCAGCTATTAAAAGATGGAAATGCGAAGGTTGGTGTAGCTGCGATTGGGGACCCCTGGCACCTCACTCTGGAGATAGTGAATAGTGTCGTGGGTGGAGATGCCGAAATTATTACGTATGATTCTGGTTCAAATGCTGCTATGGCTGCCATGAAAGGTGAGGTAGATTTTTCAATCAGCGGGGTTAACGAGGTAGTGGATCTGCTTCGGGCAGGGGATTTACGTTCACTGGCTGTTATGGATAATAAACCGTTTGAAGTGGATGACCTTGAATCAATCCCGCCCGTCACTGATTTTGTTTCTGATTTGAAAAAATATGTACCGGAAGGAACCTGGTGGGGGCCAGCTGTGAAGCGCGGAACTCCAGAAGAAATTGTTAATAAGTTAAGGGATGCATACAACAAAGCAATTAGCAGCGATGAATTTAAGGAATTTGCAAAGAAAAGGGCAATTGTCCTCACAGATATTGAAGATAGTCAAGAATATACAAAAGAAATCACGGAAAAAACAAGCTGGCTGCTTTGGGATATTGGTGTGGGAAAACGGTCACCGGAAGATGTAGGAATTAGCCGGCCAAAAGAGTGATGGAAAGGAGAAAAGATGCGGATAAATAAAGATTATCTTTTGGCGGGAATTGTTTTCGCGATTGGACTCTTTTTTGTAATAGGCAGCTATAATTTCCCGCCAGGAGAACATTTTTTAAATTCATCTCGTTCATTTCCCATGCTGCTCGGCTATAGTTTGATAGGTCTATCAATCTGGCAGTTTGCCCAAACGTTCAGAAAGAAAAAAGAGGAGGAAGAGGAAACAGCTTCTGCCTCCATTCAGGAAGTTAAAAGAGGGATACTATACCTGCTTTTAACAGTTGTTTATATCTTTCTGTTAATACCTTTCCTAGGGTTTCTGTATTCTACTTTAATCTTTTTACTCATTGGCATGCTGTATTATAAGGAAGTTCGCTGGTATACGGCCACATTAGTATCCATAGGGATGATTGGATTCATATATGTGGTGTTTGAAAAACTCATGTATATTCGATTACCTTGAAAAACGAAATTATTATTTACACTCCTAAATGATCCAATGATTCAATGAAAGATGAAGAGACAGGATATAAAGAGTTTGATTTAAAAGGATATCAAATAATAGATATGGCGGTGATTTAAATGAGGATAAAGCAAACAATTGAAAAAGTGCCCGGAGGTCTGATGGTCATCCCGCTGTTGCTTGGCGCTTTATTTAATACGATTGATCAGCTTCACATTCCATTTATAATGAATTTCCTTAAAAGCATAGGGGTATCGCCGGTTGAAGAAGGAATTTATGAGTTTATGAAAATCGGAGGGTTCTCAGAAGCACTCTTTAAAACAGGAACGTTAACACTCATTGGCTTGTTCTTATTTTGTGCAGGCAGCCAGATGAATTTGCGTGTAGGCGGAAAGGCCTTAAAGAAAGGAATTCTATTAACAGGAAGCAAGTGTTTAACCGGGATTGCGATCGGTATTTTATTTGGAATGTTTTTTGACCCAATGAACGGTCTGCTTGGATTATCTACCCTGGCTATTATTGCCGCCATGACCAATGGAAATGAAGGAATGTATGCGGTTTTGACAGGGCAATACGGGAATCGGTCAGATGTTGGTGCCATTTCAGTTCTAACTCTGAATGACGGTCCTTTTTTCACCATGCTGGCTTTGGGGATGGTTGGTGTTAATTTTCCTTTAATCGCATTCATAGCTGTCCTGCTTCCAATTGCTTTAGGAATGCTGTTAGGAAATCTGGATGAAGACATTCGGGAGTTTTTAAAGCCGGGTGAAACGCTGCTTGTACCATTCTTTGCTTTCTGCCTTGGCGCAGGGATGAATTTCATGAGTTTCTTTAATCCTGAAGCTGTTTGGGGAGGTTTAGCTCTCGGGTTTGCCACAGTCATTTTTACCGCATTAACCGGAATCCTGGTCTATAGGCTTTTTGGAGAAAAAAGTACGATTGGCCCTGTTGCAGAAGCATCAACTGCAGGGAACGCAGTGGGAACACCTGCTGCAATCGCAGCGGCAGCATCAGTGGCAGCGGGTGCAGGTCTGATGACGGTGGAGAAGGCTCAAAGTTTTCAGGAAATTGCTAATTTAGCAACAATACAAATTTCCATTTCTACTATTACTACCTCGATATTATGCCCAATAGCCGTCATTTTATGGGATAAGTATCAAAGAAGCAAAGGGATTGATGGCCGTCTGGAGGATATACCCAGCAAAAAAATAAAAATCTCTGCTGAGCTCGAACAGGAATCATAGAAGGGTGATGAAAAGTTTGGAAAAAATCCATACTGAGATATCTGATTTTGTTTGCACCATTACCATTAAGAATCCGCCAATGAATATCTTGACAAAAGAATTCCGGGAAGAGTTCGTTCCCTATATGGAGAAGCTGAAAACCTCTTCGGATGTCCGGGTTATTGTCCTTACCGGGGAAGGGGATCGGGCCTTTTGCGCAGGAGCCGATTTAAATGAAGAAGGAGAGCTGACTCATGAATCTGTCCGGCAGTTCTTAGAAGAAGATTGCAGGATTTACGATATTGTCAATGAAATGCCCCAGCCAGTGATTGCTGCTGTTAATGGCTATGCATTTGGCGGAGGGTTCGAGCTTGCCTTAGCCTGTGATATTCGCATCATGTCGGAACGTGCCAAGCTTTGTGCAGCAGGGGTAAAGGTTGGACTGGTTGTCGGACCAACCCGGCTAGTCAGGCTATTGGGTGAAGCTTATGCCAAAGAAGTGATATTGACAGGCAGAACGATAACAGCTGAAGAGGCATTTCAAAGAGGTTTGGCGACCAGGGTGGTATCCCCTGACAATTTATTAACAGAAGCAATGGAATGGGCAAAGCTGATTGCTTCCCGTGCTCCGATCGCAGTACGACATGCGAAGAACACGATTCAGAAAACCATGGATTTTGAGTGGCAGGAAGCAATGAAACAGGAATTGGATGCATTTATTGAATGCCAGGATACCTGGGATCACAAGCATGCGATTGAATCATTCTTTAACAAGAAGCAGCCAGCTTTTAAAGGGATGTAGGTTTGAACTTTACAAAAATTGATGAATCAGGGAGTTGTTTTAAAAGATGAAAGAAGCACTAATGTACCCGGCAGCAGCAGCACTCGTAAAAGTTCTGGCAGGTGTTAAGAGTGGGGAAAAAGTAGTAATCTTAACAGATTTTTTAACAGATGGAATCACAAAAATTCTGGCTTCTGTTGTCTGTTCACTGGACGCTGAGCCCATCACGATCTCAATGCCGCCAAGGAAAGGGCATGGAGATGCATTGCCGGATGCAGTCGCAGCGGCTATGAAGGAAGCAGATGTGATCATCGCACCGACAACCTATAACATTGCCCATACAAAAGCCCGGCATGATGCACAAAGGGCTGGAGCCAGAGTATTAATCTTACCTGAAGCACATGAAGACATTTTATTAAGCAAGGGGTTAAAAGCTGACTTTGCTGCACTAAAACCTCAAGTCGAGAAACTGGCAGACATATTGACAGCTGGTGAATCTGTCCATATCACGACATCCCTTGGCACAGATTTAAGATTTTCCATCAAAGGCAGGTCAGGTAGAGCTCTAACAGGGTTTGCAAACAGTACGGATGTTTCGGCAGCTCACTGCATCGAATCCAGCATTGCTCCGGTTGAAGGAACCGCTGAAGGAATTTTAGTGGTAGATGGGAGTATTCCAGGGGTTGGTCTAATTGAGACTCCTGTTGAAGTAGTGTTTAAGGAAGGAAAGGCGGTATCGATTACAGGAGGCAGAGAAGCTGAGCAATTCAGGAAAATATTGATGGAGAAGAATGATGAAGAAGGAAATATTTATTTTGCCGGTGAGTTTGGCATTGGCATGAATCCTGAATGTGAATTGGAAAACAGTATGCTAAGTGATGAAGGTGTTTATGGAACGATCCACATTGCTCTAGGTACCAATGCATATATTGGGGGTACTGTTAAGGCCAAAGGGCATTACGATATGGTCGTAAAGGACCCTCGGGTCGAAATCGACGGCAAACTCATTCTGGACAATCAGGAACTCTATTTATTTGAAGATAAAGCCTTAAATAGACTTTGAGAGTGGAATCCATTTAATAGAAGGAGATGGTTTGAATGAGTGCATTGGAAGGCATTAGAGTAATTGACTTAAGCCAGGTCATGGCTGGGCCTTATTGCGGAATGCTGCTGGCCGATATGGGAGCTGATGTCATAAAGGTTGAACCGCCAAAAGGTGAAAGCACCAGAAGATGGTCCCCTTATAAGGAAGGGGAAAGCGGTGCGTTTATGGCGATAAATCGGAACAAGCGCAGCATAACGCTTGATTTAAAAGATGGCGAAGATCAGAAAGTGTTTTATAAGTTAATTGAAACCGCGGATATATTGATCGAAAATTTCCGCCCTGGTGTTGTGAAGCGTCTGGGTGTTGACTATGAAACACTTAATCAGATTAATCCGAAACTGATCTACTGCTCTATTTCTGGATTCGGCCAGTATGGTCCATATTCATCACGTGGCGGCTATGACTTAATCGCACAGGGAATGACCGGAATTATGAGTGTGACAGGTGAACGGAATGGCAACCCGGTTAAATGCGGCCTTCCGATTATAGATTTGGGTTCAGGCCTGTTTTCTGTCTATGGCATCTTATCTGCATTGTATTCCAGGGTTCATTCCAATGAGGGGCAGTATATTGACACTTCTTTATATGATACTGGTCTCGCATTATCGGTTTGGGAAAGCACCCAATATTGGTTTACGGGAGAAACACCTGCACCTACCGGAAGCGGACACCGCTTGTCTGCTCCTTATCAGGCATTTCGGGCAAGCGATGGTTATTTTACAGTTGGTGCAGATACTCCGCATCATTGGCCGGTATTCTGCCAGATCATCGGAAGGCCTGAGTTCTTATCTGATGACCGATTTGTTGATGACGCCTCCCGGATTCAGCACTTAACTGAATTTGTCAGATTAATTGAAGAGAAAACGAGTCTGCATCCGAGACATTACTGGCTGGAAAAATTCGAGAAAGCGGGAATTCCTGCTGGCCCCATAAATACCTATCCCGAATCTTTAACTGACCAGCACACACTATCCAGAAGAATGATAGAAGAGGTTGTGCACCCTGTTGCCGGGAAAATAAAAGCATTAGGGATTCCTGTCAAACTATCAAAGACTCCTGGAAAGGTTGCGAAAGCTGCTCCTGTGCTGGGAGAGCATAAGGAAGAGATCTTAAAAGAATTAGGACTCGCTGCTAAATAAGGTGTGATAGATTAATCTGATTTTCATTAAGGAGTAGGATATGCATGATTGAACAATTAAAAGGGCGGGTTCCTTCCATTCATGCCGAAACCATGATTCATGGCTCGGCACAAGTGATTGGCGACGTCAGAATAGCCAAAAATGTCAGTGTATGGCCTCAATCAGTCTTAAGAGCAGATGATGATAATTTTATCGAAATTGGTGAAGGAAGCAATATTCAGGACGGCTGCATCTGCCATGTGACACCTGAGGCTCCTTTAAGGATAGGGAAAATGGTTACAGTAGGGCATGGAGCCATTTTACATGCCTGTACGATCGAGGATGGAGCTTTGATTGGCATTGGTTCCATTATTTTAGATGGGGCTGTCATTGAAAAGGGAGCACAAGTTGGAGCGGGTGCGTTAGTTCCTCCAGGGAAAGTGATTCCTAAAGGCAGTTTAGCTGTTGGAGTTCCTGCCAAAATCGTGCGTGAACTAACAGAGAATGAAGTACAAGACCTGAAAAAAAATGCAGAAGAATACATCGAGCTATGGAAACGCGATTATCGTGAAGAGAGTGAGGAGTCATTATGATTGAAGAGAATAAAAGTTTAGCAGAAAGAGGCGACCGTGTTCTGCCCCCTGCTGCCAACAGAGCAACGAAGATAGGTGTAACGAAAGCATTCGGCTCAACCCTGGAAGACGAGAACGGAAAGAAATATCTCGATTTTGCCAGCGGTGTCGGAGTAAATAATGTTGGACACTGCCATCCCGAGGTAATTGAAGCAGTGAAGCAGCAGCTGGATGCCATGATTCATGTTGGCCATAATGTGGCCTACTATCCATCCTATATTCAATTAGCGGAGGAACTGAACGAATTAACCGGAACACAGAAAATGGTGTACTTTTCAAATAGCGGAGCAGAAGCGAATGAGGGAGCAATCAAATTAGCGAAAAAAGCGACAAAGCGTCCAGCCATCCTATCATTCAAACGGGGATTCCATGGACGCACACTCGCAGCGACATCGATTACTTTCTCAAGCTCAGCTTATCGTCAGGATTATGAAGGCCTTCTTCCAAGCGTATATGCTTGTGAATATCCATATTCTTTTAGAACCGGGCTAAGTTATGAAGAAGAGACGAAAAGGTGTATTCAAAGCATTAATGAAGTATTTCAGTATCAAGTTGCTCCATCCCAGGTGGCGGCCATAATCCTTGAACCTGTACAGGGAGAGGGAGGGTATATTGTACCCCCGAAAGAATTTTTGAAACAAATAAGAGAAATATGTGATCAGCATGGGATATTGCTTATTTTTGATGAAGTTCAGACCGGTTTCGGAAGAACAGGGAAAATGTTTGCCTATGAACACTTTGGAGTAGAGCCGGACATTCTTACATTAGGAAAGGGAATTGCTTCAGGCTTCCCTTTAAGTGCCATCATTGCCAAGAAGGAAATTATGGAAAAATGGGAGCCGGGAACACATGGAGGCACTTATGGAGGAAACCCTGTTTCCTGCGCGGCAGCCTTGGCTTCCATAGAAATTTTAAAAAGGGAAGGAATAGATAATGCCCAAACTTTAGGGGGATATCTGAAACAGCAATTATATGATTTACAGTCAGAGTTTGCCGGTATTGGCGATGTTAGAGGTCTGGGCCTGATGATTGGCATAGAGTTCACGGATGAAAAAGGCCGCCCGGATGCCACCACTGTAAATTGGCTGAAGAATTATGCTTTAGAACACGGAGTCATTCTTTTAACCTGCGGTACTGAGAAGAATGTTTTGCGGTTTATCCCGCCAGTAACGGTATTAAAAAAGGAACTTGATCAGGCAGTTTCTGTACTGAAAGAAGGATTGCAGCAACTTGCTAAAAAGGAGAACGGTCATGCTGTATATTAATGGAGAATGGAAATCTTCATATAAAAATAAATCGATTACGGTGTATAATCCTGCTACTTTAGAAAAATTCGGTACTGTCGCTTATGGAGGAAAGGAGGAAACCGAGGAAGCCATCCAGGCCGCATCCGCTGCCTTTCAAGACTGGAGGAAAACAAGCGCAGTTGAGAAATCGCAATATCTTAGAAAGATTGCCGATTGTCTAAGAGATAGAGAAGAAGAACTGGCAGTAACCATTACGAAAGAGATGGGTAAACCCCTGAAAGAATCACTTGGTGAAGTCAAACTGGCGATCTCCTATATGGATTGGTATGCAGAGGAGGCCAAGCGTATTTATGGTGAGACAATTCCAGCTTCCAGCCGAGATAAGCGCATACTGGTACTGCAGGAGCCGGTTGGAGTGACGGGCGCGATTACACCATGGAATTTTCCTGCCGCCATGGTTACCCGCAAAATTGCCCCAGCGTTAGCTGCCGGATGTCCTGTCATCCTAAAACCAGCTTCAGCTACACCCTTAACGGCAGTCAAAATATTTGAAGCCATTCATCAGGCTGGTCTCCCAAAAGGAGTAGCCAATTTGATTATTGGACCTTCTAATGAGATTGCCCAAACGTTATTAGACAGCAAGCAGGTGCGAAAACTGACTTTCACAGGTTCAACGGAAGTTGGGAAAAAGCTGATGAGGGACGCGTCCAATACGGTCAAAAAAGTTTCAATGGAATTAGGCGGTCATGCCCCTTTTATCGTATTTGAGGATGCTGATTTAGAGAAAGCTGCAGAAGCAGCGGTTGCCAGCAAGTTCAGGAATGCAGGGCAAACGTGTGTATGCACAAACCGAATTTATGTTCAGAAAGAAGCCGCAGAGGAATTTACCCGCTTGTTTGCAAAAAAGGTAAATCGTCTGCAGATCGGGAATGGCATGGATGATGATACAGATATTGGGCCATTAATTAATGAAGAGAGCCTTGATAAGGTCATTGAGCATGTGGAGGATGCCAAAGAAAAAGGCGGTGTGGTTATTTGCGGAGGGTCCCAGGCAGATATGAATGCCAAAGGTGTATTCTATCAGCCTACTGTTATTCAGCATGCAAATGAGTCGATGAAGATTGCAAGAGAAGAAACGTTTGGCCCAGTGGTACCGATTTTCACCTTCGAAACGGAAGAGGAAGCAATCGAACGGGCAAATCATCCAGAATACGGACTTGCATCTTACTGCTTCACTTCTGATTTAAATCGCGCCTTCCGGGTAATGGAATCTCTCGAATATGGCATTATTGGCATTAATGATGCGATGCCGACAACAGCACAAGCCCCGTTTGGAGGAATGAAGGAAAGCGGTGTAGGAAGGGAAGGGGGCAAGTATGGGTTGATGGAGTATCTGGAAGAGAAGTTTGTGTCGCTCAATATTGGATAACCAAAGGGGCCATCAGAATGGAATTATTAATGAAGGAAATAAGAAGCATGATACCTTCAGACCAAATTTTAACAAGTTTGGCTGATCGATATAGTTATAGTTATGATGCTTCATTCGGCAGCTATCTTCCTGAAGTGGTCATCCAAGTGAAAAATAAGGAGGAGATTTCTTCACTTTTGAAATTGGCCAATACATTTAATATCCCGGTATACCCAAGGGGACAGGGGACTTCTTTAAGCGGAGGTCCTCTCCCTGTTAAGGGGGGAATGGTTTTAGACATGTCCCAATGGAATGGTGATTTAAAAATTTATCCTGATGATTTGGTGGCAGTCGTATCACCGGGTGTACTGACAGCGAACATCAATCAGGAAGCAGAAAAGTTTGGACTCATGTACCCTCCTGATCCAAGCAGTGCCCATGTATCAACAATTGGAGGGAATTTAGCGGAAAACTCCGGCGGGCCAAGGGGCTTGAAATATGGGGTAACGAAGGATTATGTTATTGGTTTGGAAGTGGTGACCCCTGAGGGAGAAATCATTAGAACAGGCGGAAAGACAATAAAAAATGTAACTGGGTATGACTTAACAAAATTGATCGTTGGATCGGAAGGCACGCTTGGCATCATTACGGAAGCAACACTGAAATTAGTGCCAAAGCCACCAGCATCAAAGACCATGATGGCTGTTTTTGATGATCTTGTCCAGTCAGGACAAGCGATTTCGAAAATATTAACTTCCGGAATCCTTCCGGCCAAAATGGAAATAATGGATCAGTCTTCCATAATAGCTGTGGAGAACTATCAGCCGCTGGGGCTCCCTGTTGATGCAGAAGCCATACTCTTAATAGAACTTGATGGCCATCCTCTGGCTATTGAAGAAGAAATGAAAAAAATAGAAGTGATTTTTAAAGGCTTTGAATCTGTGAAAGTGAAAATAGCAGAAAATCAGGACGAAGCACAGAGCTACTGGAGAGCAAGAAAGCTGGTTTCCCCGGCTATTGTAAAGATAAAACCAACGAAAGTATCTGAAGATGCAACAGTACCCCGCAGCAAGATTCCCGATATGTTCCAAAAACTAAAGGAGATCCGGGAGAAATATGATATTCATTTAGTCGTGTTTGGGCATGCGGGTGACGGAAACCTTCATCCAAATATTATCTGTGATAAAAGGGATACGGAGGAAATGATCCGGGTTGAAAAGGCAGTTGAGGAAATCTTTAGAGCTGCTGTTGAACTGGGAGGGACACTCTCCGGTGAACACGGAATTGGAACATTGAAAGCTCCTTTTATGGAAATGGAATTAGGTGCAGCCGGCTTGGATATGATGAAACGAATTAAACAAATATGGGATCCCAATAACATCTTAAATCCCGGTAAAATCTTTCCTGAAGAAGGACAAAAGCTGGTGCTTAGGGAATGAGTACGGCAGCCGGCCTAAAAGACAAATTACATTATAAGGAGACATTTAATTGTGTCCAATGCGGATATTGCCTGCCGGTTTGCCCGACATACGAAACGATGAAGAGCGAGGTGCATTCGCCGCGTGGGCGCATAAATCTTGTCAAAATGCTGGCAGAAGACAAGATCAAGGCAGAGGAACTGAGGGAACCAATCGAAAAATGCCTGGGATGCCGCGCCTGCGAAACTGCCTGTCCCACCAGTGTTCAGTATGGGAAGATTTTAGAAGGAGCAAAAGAAGTTCTAGAATTTGCAGAGCAAAAATCGAAAGCGCAAAAAATAAGTGAATCATTGATTTTTGATCAAATGTTTCCATCAAAAAGATGGATGAATACAATTGGAAATCTTTCATGGTTTTATCAAAAGTCCGGGCTTCAAAAAATGGCACAAAGAACAAGGATAACTCACCTTGCTCCGCTTCACCTGGGGAAATTTGAGTCCGTTCTCCCGGATCTTCCATCTCCCTCAGAACGGAAAAACATGGCCCGCCTCTTCAAAGCCATTGGTTCCAGGAGAGTTACTGTTGGATTTATTACCGGCTGTGTCATGGATGCCATCTTCTATGAGACGAACAGGAATACAATCGACCTGCTGACCAAGGCAGGAGCCGACGTACTTATTCCTGAAAATCAGACGTGCTGTGGAGCGCTTCATGCACATGCCGGAAAAATAACGAACGCTAAAGTTCTGGCCAAACGGAATATAGAGACATTTGAAAAGGAAGAGGCAGACTATATCGTTAACAATGCTGGTGGATGCGGTGCGACTCTTTTGGAATATGGTGAACTATTTAAGGGAGACATTGAGTGGGAAAGCCGTGCACAAGCTTTTTCTAATAAGGTAAGAGATATTTCACAGGTGCTATCTGAATTAGACGGTTTGAGCTTTACAAAGGAAGTGAATGGAACAATAACCTTTCAGCCATCCTGTCATATGATCAATGTCCAAAAGGTAAAAGATGAGCCACTATCTTTGTTAATGCAAGTAAAAAGTAAAGGGTACCGTGAAATGAATGACAAAGAACGGTGCTGCGGTTCTGCTGGCATCTACAATATTGTTAACTATGAGGATTCCATGGAGATATTGGACAGTAAAATGAAAAATGCGAAAGACACAAATGCATCTATGATTGTAACTTCAAATCCAGGCTGCCTGCTGCAGATGAAATTAGGCATTCAAAGGGAAGGGCTGGAGAAGAGTGTAAGAGCTGTACATCTTGTGGATTTGCTTGTTGAGGCTGGGGCGGTTTCTAAATGATCAATGAATTATAAAAATGAAGTAGCTACAATGGATTTAACAGTCATCCCCATACTTTTAAACACACGGTTTCATGAAAAAAGTGGGTAGCATCCGCACAGTGAGAAAACTGTGCGGTTTTTTGTGTTAAAGTTTTTTTGCTTTAATGTGGGTGGGGACAGGCCCATCACTTCTGCGTGATTTCTATGGCAAAACGGCACCGATGGAGAGGTGAAAAATAAGAACAGCCCCTTATTCATGATAAATAGGGGGCTGGAAGTGTTGAAGGTTACTTAGTAAATTCTTTAGTGTCAGATCCAGGGTGGAATGATTCTCAGGGTCCAGCCAGTTTTCTGGAATGATGAGATAAGAGCAGCTGCCGCTGTTTAAATAACGGTAAATAATATGCGCTTCATCGATTTCATGTCTGCTAACGTCTCCGGCTGCATTTGCTTCATTTTGTTTAAAATAAGCTAAAATGTTCGTTTTTATTTTTTCCTCTATGTTGCCTGCTACTGCATAGTTGTGGCTGAACAGAATCTCCGTCCTTTTAATAAGTAAAAGTTTAATCGTTGAATCTGTTAATCTTTCGATAGCGACGATATTATGATTTTCTTCGGTGAATTCGATCACTTTTTCTTTTCTTAACAGGGAGCGTACTGCCTGTATATGATCCCGATAGGCGGAGGCCGCTTCAAAATCAAATGCTTCAGAGGCGTTCAACATCATTTGATTCATGTCCTCAAGAATACTCATGTCAGTGCCTTTCAGAAAACCGATAAACCTGTCCAGAATGTCATTGTACTGCTGTTCCGCAGGTCCCCCAAGGCACCGGCCAATGCATGAGCCTAAGGAATAATTCAGGCAAGCAGAGTTCGTTCCGATGGGATTGCTGCACTTCAACTTAAAGCATTCCTTTAACCCCCGGAGAGCTCTTTCCACATTGCTTCGGCTTGTAAAAGGGCCAAAATAAATCTTGCCGTCATTCTCATTGGGGTTATAGGCAATATCAATCTTACGGTGCCTGCCGGTAAGGCTGATCGAGATATAAATGAATGACTGCGGACTCTTCATCATTCGATTATAGAGCGGCTTAATGTTTTGAATTAATTGGCATTCAAGCATAAAAGCCTCGAATTCGGTATCTGTCAGGATATAGTCAAAATCCCTTAAGTGTTTGACCAGCTTTTTAATCTTTGGAGAATGATTTTTAGAGTTCCGGAAGTAAGACTGAACCCGATTCTTTAGATTTTTCGCCTTCCCGACATACAGAATTTGACCCTGCGAATCCTTCATCAGATATACACCTGGAGTTAAGGGCAGGTTTTTCACCTTATCTGGGAGATTAATAGACATTCATTCCTTTACTAGAAAATATATTTAGTATTTTATCATGGGATGGGATTTGGCAGCTATTTCTCTGATTTGGGTATTGGCATGATATGTACTGCTTGCCTTTTTGTAATGCGGAGTTCTCGTGCTGTTAAAATATTTTAGTGTATAAAAATACTACAAAGAGTGGAACAGGAGAAGTGTGGAAATGAGAAATTTCGAAATTTACAAAACCCTGCGCAAAAGGCGCAGGGTTTTAAAAGGCTTAAATTATAACCTTATCATAATAATCTTCATTAAGTTCGTTCACTAAAGTATGTCGATCACCATATGTAAATATGTGCAGCAACTGCATAGCCCTTGACATGCCAACATACAGCAGACGGCGTTCCATATCCCAGTCAAAGTCATCACCTAGACGTTCTTGTGTGGGAGGATCGACTAAATCAGTGATTAAAACATACTTAAATTCCAATCCTTTGGCAGTATGTAATGTAGTCAGTTTAACCCCCGGCTCAAGATGCGTTCCAATTTTGTCTGGATCATCTTTTTTTGAAGGAGATTTGATATATTGATATTTTATACGCTCTTTATCCAGGAATTTTGCTATTTTTTTCATATGGTCTTTATTGCGAACTAAAATACCAATAGCAGCGTTAGGATCTTCTTTTTGAAAAAGCCTGATTCCTTCTGCTAATGCTTTATTCTGACTCTCAGAGCCTTGGGTGAAATATATTTTAGGTGTAGGTCCTTGTGAAGCTGGCAAGTCTGGGCGAGTAAATTCTTCATCCTTTGAAATTTCATCCCGTTCTTGTATGCTATATGCCAGCTCCATGATTTGCTTAGTTGAACGATAAGAATTACGCAAGACTTTTGTACGGCCGCCTTTGATATTTAATCCAACACTTTCCCATGTAAAAGAAGTGGTATAGATTTTCTGTCCCTTATCAGCACCTACAATACATGACTTGCGTGCGATATGGGATAGCACCATTAAATTAACTTTAGTTAAATCTTGTGCTTCATCAATAAAAACATGATCGAATTTTGATTCATCCTTAATTTTGTTAAGGTTGCGTGACATTTGAAGGCCAAAATCATCAAAGTCAACCCGGTAATCCAGTTCTTTTTCATAGGCTTCGAATATTTTAAACATTACTTTGCGGTCATCAGAAGAAAGCCTGACCTTACCGCCTCGGCCTTTCCGCGGAGCCTTGTCATACTTATCAAATTCACATATATCGGAACCTTTTATCCAGCTGATTTCTTCTTCTATAAAACTTGTAAGGTCTTTGTTATTCACTAAGCGATGGTCTGGATATTCCTTCCTTACGCCATCGATTGCTTTACTGATTAATTGCTGCGGATATTTCTCCAAATAGTACTTCTTTCTAAAGGTTTTAAAATAATTTTTCATCGCCCATGAATGAAAGGTTATGACAGTTAAGTTTGGCAAATCGTATTCCTCTAGCTGCTTCTGGGCAGAAGCAGCCAATGGATTCCCGTAGGAAAATACAGCTACGGTCTCATTTGGGTTCTTTTCTGCAACATCACGTGCTTTCGAAAGCAAAATTAATGTTTTTCCGCTCCCGGCAATTCCTCTTATTAATAGCTGAGATCCTGAATATTTTATGATTTCTTCCTGCTGTGAAGAAAAGTTTATCTTTTTTTTCATTTTTATAAATCACCCCAAAATTCATCTTCATTCGTAAGTTCTAATGGTGTTTCATATGAAGCGGATGCTTCTTTAATAACGGCAATATCTTTAAGAATTAATCTATTAAAATGCTCCAAATCAATTTTTGCCTCTGTTGCATCCTGCTGAACAGATTGCCAGTTCACACTTACTTGCTTCCAGAAAGATAGATTCATAGCTGTTTTTCCTCCTTCCGCAAGTCCACAGAATAAACAGCTTCACGGCAATACTCAATGTGAGGGCAGAACCGACATTCATAGCCTGGTTTTGCGGTTAGGGAAGACTGGTTTTCATCCACTAGTTCTTCAATTATTTTTGGATAGGCTGCTTCAGTTTTATCAAATAACTCATTCCTAAATTTCTTAGTGAATCCAGGGAATTGAAAGTTCTTCCTTGTTTCGGTATAAGAATGATCTTCAATAACATGCGTTTTCTTGCCTAAACTATTAGGTACATATTGAAAAGATTTCTCTGCTGAAACACGCTTTTTAAAATTTAGCCACTGCGGAAAGAGAGGGCTTACCTCCTGCAGCACTGTTTCAAAATCAGCCTTGGTGCCTTGACCTGCAGCACGAATAATCTCAGAGAAAAGAAACTGATGTATAAAATCGCTGGCAAATGACGGATACTCATCTGCGATATAGCTGTAATAAAATCGTTTCGGACATAATTCATATTCAGCAAGAAAGTCTATAAAACCTAATGTTTTCCAGACTTCAGCCATTTCTTCCTGTTTGACCTTCTCTAATGAAAAATCATATGGCTTATAAGTAATTTCATTTTCTGCAGAAGATGGTGTATATTCTTTTGGTATTATTCCTAGCTGTTTAATATAAAGTGCAGGCTGAAGTTCGTGCTGATCTAAAATATTTTTAATCCATGACAGTTTGACATTTTCTGATCGTAAATTAAGCGCGATGAAAAATAAATAACGGGAAATGGACTTAATGGCACGGCTCCTGATAGTATGTAGCTCCAAAGCAATATGATGCTCACTCATCTGTTCAAATGTTTCAGCCTGCAGCGGCCAAGGCACACTCGGTGAACCGAACGGCAAGGAATTCTCATCAAGTCCGGTTATATATATTGGCAGATTATCAGGCTTAAACATTTCCCCATCAATTTCAACAAAATCATTGATATAATTTATATCCTTATCGTCAAGCTTGCCGCTCAAATAAAAATGCAGGGCTGTTTGCAAATCATCATATAAAAACTCTGACCTATCATGAATTTGATCCAGCTTCTTTTCAAGCTCTTTAATTAATATTTTTTCATTTTCATTAGCAATTAAAGAGGCTCCTTTTCCATGTTTGTTCAAAATGTCCCTTAAGCGCTCGAAGTGCAAGTCAATTTTAGCTGAAGCAGAATGTTCAAATAATAACTCTGACATTTGCTTAATATTTACTAAAAATATTTTTATCTGTTTAATGCGGTCCAGAGGTAATGCGAAATGGCTGAGTTTTGCAAAAGGACTCCGCATGCTCCTTACAATTCTATTTTCTTGGGCAATTGGAAAAGCTTCTTCAATCGTTAATCCTTGTTCAATTAGCTTTTCTAATCTATCTATCCATGCAGATGCAGGACCTGCACCTTGTAGGTAAGGAAAAAGCTGCTCCAGGTCAAAAGTGTAATTTTGTGCATTTTCTTTTGTTGACTCATCATACAGCCAGCCGGATGAAAACAGCTCCATTACGATATCCTTTGTTAAAAGAAGCTGTCCCTTATCATAAATCTGATGAAGGCTAACTAAAAAACGTCCTATGGGATAAGACAAAAAATTACGCTTTTTACTATTCAATTCAGGATAATATGACATTAGTAGTTCATTTAACTGCTGTGCATTCGGCGAAATTATCTTTATTTCATCATCTGTAACTTCACTAATAGGATGGTCCCGGCTTTCTTTAATAGGGTAATAGGGAAGAATAACATCCTGTAAAAAGTCAAAGAAAGATGGATATCCGATAATTGTTTCTTTTGTTTTAAGCTGGTGGATCTGGTTGCTTTCATATGCTTCTAAAAATGTATGTGCTGCTGTTGTTGACGCAGCGCTTAAAGAATTATCATAAATCCATTCTTCGGGAGAGGGCCAGCCAAATCGGTCAGTTACAAAAGCCTTTATAAAATCAAAAGTCTCCGTATATCGCGAATCATAGTAATGGAAAAAAGTCATCCGAATATCCTGATTACGTATAATTTCAAATATAATCTGCTGTTCTGGCGTAACAAAATAGAATCCATGCAGCACAATGTGCAGATCGTCTGTTATATTAATTTCAGCATCTTTATTTAATGATTTAATGACTTTTTGAAGCCTTTCTTTTGTGATAGGCTTTCGTAAATCTTTATAATGTTTTTGGGATGCAGCATCTATCTGAGTAAACTTTTCCCATATTCTTTTAAACACATGTTCTTTTGCTGTCTTGAGCCAGCTGTCGTTTAATAAATGCGGCCATGAATTTGCCTCAATCAAGAACCGAATGCTCTCTAAAACATCCATTGTATTTTTTCGGAATGCTTGCTTTAGTTCAGGCTCAGTATCCTTTAATTCTGCAATTATTTTAGATAAGCTCAAATATTGCTGGAATTTTGTCTCAGGACTGTACCATGATCTGTACAAAGCTTTAATAAATTTGCGAAAGGAATAGACATGTTTTAGATCTTCCCCGTAACAGGCTATAATACCGTTTTTCTGATTATCAGCTGCACAAATGTGAATTGCATTCGGAAAGGATTCATAAAGCGGGTGATCTGCCCATTCCTTAGGCTGTGAATACGTATGGACTTCTACGCTCATTTAGACTCCTCCAATCCTGCTGGCAATCCGCCTTGAGATAAGATAAATGCCCAAGATTCATTCGGGATTTTGTGTAATTTCGGCATAGTGATATAAATACGCTGTTCAGCTCGAGTAAGCGCAACATATAATAGTCGAGTTTCTTCTTTAAATTGCTCTTGATCTTCATAAGTTTTCAAAGTTTCAAAGTAATTATTCTTATATACAGCATATTTTGGCTTGTCCTTAACTTTGATTTGCCAGCCGAATTTTCTTTTGCCTGCCTGTCTTGTGTTCTCAGATGATTCTTCTAAAAAGTACTGCTGTTCGACAGCATTGAATGGACTATTGGTTATTGGCAAGAAAACTGAATGATATTCAAGTCCTTTTGAACGATGGACAGTTGTAATTTCAACTTGAGCCGTGTCCTGGTCAAGCAAAGGTTCATTTTCAGTGCGATTTGTACTGATTTGAAGCTGCAGCCAATCCCGCAATGTTTGAAGTGTGAGATGCTGAGCAGAAAAGCTGCGCTCAATTAATATCATGAGGTGCTGCAAGTTTTTCCCATACCGCAATACACTTAGCTTGATGTTTTCTTGAGCAGGGCCATTGTCAACATTACTGTTTAGCATTGTCTGTTTTATATTTTCAGGGAGCCTTGCAAATAACTGGTTTTCAAAGATAATCTTTTGAATGACTGTCATGGGTGCCAGATTGCGCAATAAGTTCACATACTTCTTAAACTGATCACTTGTTTTTGCATGAATAAAAGATGAGATACGCTTTTTATTACCGCTAAACTGGACAAGCAGATGATATGGAATTTTATAGCCAAAATATGGCGTTTCCAGGGCATTTATTAAAAATTTTGGTTCATTAGGGTATAAAAGACCATCCAATAAAGCTTTTAAATCAAGAACAGGTTTACTGGTAAAAAACGTACCGTCCAAATTTTCAGTTGTCAGTATGTTTTTAGATTCGCAGAATTCTTTAATTCGCTTAGCCTGACGATTTGTACGGACGATAAAGGCAATTTTGTCTTTTTTAGAAGGGAGCGATGCTAATGCTTTTTCGAAATCCTCCTCATAATTTAAAGAAACATTCCAGTCATCATTTTGGAATTCTGTCTCCTTATTGCTCAGCAAACGGTCTGATTTTTCATACTTCAGCCATCCACGATCATTCCAGCTTTTAAATAAAGGATGCATTTTATTTAAAAGCTGACCGGAACTCCGATAATTTAACTGTAATTCGGTTTTCACATATTTAATTCCTTTGGTCGTATCTTCCAGTTCCTGGAACGACTTATAGTCAGCTCCGCGAAACCTGTAAATAGCCTGTTTTATATCGCCAACAACAAATAGCTTATATTGCAAAAATTTCTGCAGGCTGGCTAACAGTTCTATTTGCACAGCATCACTATCCTGGAACTCATCAACAAAGATGTAACGGTCTTTTGAGAGCTGTTTCAATTTATCCCTGCTGCCGGTAAACAGTTTTAGTTTGCGGATTAAATCTCCCATTGTAATCGAATTTTCTGCGTACTTTAATTCATCAAGCATTGCCTCACAACGATTGAAAATAAATTGCAAGATTTCGTGTATAATAGTGGCATCTTTTCCAGTAACAGCCCCCCAGTCTATGTTCTGTATTTCCTCAGTTGATAAGCCTTTTTTCTCCATCTCTTCCCACATTGCATACACCAGATCGATAAATTCATAGTCTTTTATTCTGGTTTGTAAGAAAGGTTCAACGGAACGGCCGGAAAAAAACTGATCCAATAATTCATGAATGATGGATTTCTTCGCAAATTTATAGCTTCGAAGCTGGACATTTTGACCATATCCTATTTCATGCGCCAGCTGCTTTAAGATTGCGCGGGCAAATGAATGTATTGTACTAATTTGCATGTCTTTAACTTCTTCTGCAAACATCAAAAATTGTGACTGTCTTGTTAAATGAAATAGGGTAATAAACTTTTCTTCTAACCGTTTTTTCATTTCGTTTGTTGAAGCATTTGTAAAGGTAATCATGATAATTTGCTCTAAGGGAACACCGCCGTTTAACAGTAAAAACAAAATACGGTCGATCATGACATGTGTCTTACCTGTACCAGCTCCTGCAGTAATCATTTGATGAGAATCGATAGGCTGATGAATGACTTTGAACTGGCCGGTATTAAAAGAAGGAAATTGTGCAGCCAGTTCTGTTAGTAGTGATTCAGATATATTTTCTCCATCGATAAAGCATCCAGAGTCTAAGGAAGTTTTATCAGTCAGCACACCCTTATAAATATTTAACTGAAAAGAATCAATGTATTGATCGGCATCTTTAATCGCTGAAAGTTGTATATCAGTAAAAATAAGTAAGTACACCTTAGTCCCATTCTGCAGTGCCTGCGTGATATCTTGTTTATATGTTTCAAAATCATCCCTTGTCTGCAAAATATAAGTATGTGAAAACGGCAGATGGGACTTCAATTTAGGTTGATTAGCCCCTTGCTTGTAAATGCCTAGTGCTTGTGAAATTTTTTTGAATTCCAAATTAGACAAATTTCCCTTTACCTCTTTAAGATAAGAGGATTGCATTTTCTTCAGAAGATGATTTAAATCCGTAAAATCTTCTTTAAATAAAGGTAAAGGGGAATTGATTTGTTTATGAAAACCTCGTTCCTGCCATTCTTTCTCTGATACGTATGGAAGAGCAACAAAAACCCGCTTGCTTAAACGGCGATAAAGAATTGGGTTTTCTTCTAAAAAGCTGCAAAGCATATTGAGCTGATTTTCAGCCTGCTCAAAAGGGCTGCTTTGATCTTCATAAAAATCTTTATAGGACCATTGATGCCCCTCTATTCCCTTAAGCTGATTAATATTAATTCCTTTGACTTCGATTACACAAACTCCCAGCTGTGGGTGGACAATTAATATATCAATCTCTCGCCGTCCGGCACCATTTGAAAAAAACATTGGATAATGGTGGATAGCAATAGCAGATTGCTCCTCAAAAGCACGTGTAATAGCTTTCCATACATCGAGCTCCGCCTTTAAACCAGGTGCATCCGTCAATGAAGTAGGTATAAACATTTGATAGTTCCTTTCTGATAAAACTATGTAATTTGAACAATATCCTTTTATATGTTATTAGAATAATTTCTATTTTACAGATAGTTACAGATTATTAAAAGACATAATAGGCAAAAAGACTAGTAGTCTTGCGAACCCTAATGATTTTTTGATCGGTAAATGCTTATAATAAATTATGAAAACATAAAAAGTTTGATTGGATTTTTAATCTGTAAATATAAGTAAATCCCCATCTCTACCTATTTATATATTAAATTTTTGTTATAATTGTTACAAACCTAGTAATGAAACGGAGTTATTCGAATGGAAACAGTACTGACGAGACCTTCTGCGGCGCCTGTTATTCAAGCGCTTCGTTCGATTGGATATAATGCAAATACAGCGATTGCTGATTTAGTTGACAATAGCCTGGATGCCAGGGCAGTTAAAATACATATTAATTTCGCCTATGGTGAAAGTGATGGGATGATTACAATTTCTGATAATGGCACGGGCATGGATGAAGAGATGCTTCAGACAGCCATGAATATTGGGTCCAAGGATCCGAGAGCAAAAAGGGGAGCGAATGAACTCGGACGATTTGGGATGGGTTTAAAGACAGCATCCTTTTCGCTGGGGAAACGGTTAAGTGTTCTGTCCAAAAAGGATGGAGTTTATAACGAAAGATGCTGGGACCTGGATCATGTATCAGAATGCAATGAATGGCAGCTTTTCACCAGGATACCGGAAGAAGTAAAAGCTAAAATGGGTGACATTGGATCTGAAAGCGGAACGATTGTCTGCATTGATAAGCTTGACCGCTTTATGGGTTATGGCGGAAAACGCAAGCTGAAAGAAACCAGCTTCTATAATAAAGTGGCCCGGATTAATAGACATCTCGAATTTGTATTCCATTCTATTCTTGAAAAGAGTGAAGTGGAGATGTTCATTAACGGAAAGGATATTGTGCCATGGGATCCTTTCATGCGGTATCATCCAAATACCATGGAAGGCGAAATGCAGATGCTTAGGATTAATGAAAACCGAATTAAAGTACAGTACTTTATTTTGCCGCATGCTTCTCATTTAACAGAGCCGGAATACAAGAAGGCGGGCGGGTATAAAGGCTGGCGTGATCACCAGGGATTATATATATACCGGGAGAATCGCCTTCTATACTTCGGAGACTGGATGGGTCTATTCCCGAAGGATGCAGCCTCACAGCTTGCCAGGGTGCGCATTGATCTTCCGAATGCTGCGGACTCTGACTGGCAAGTGGATATCAAAAAGTCAGGCATTAACCTGCCGGAAGATGCAAAAAGAAGATTGGAGGCCATTTCCTCCATTGCACGTAAAGTCTCAAGAGATATTTTCTATTTCCGCACCCAGCCGGGTGCAAGGAATCCTTCCATAAAAGGCAGCCTGAATACATGGGAACAGTCAGGAAGCGAGGATGGCCCGCAGTTTATTTTGAACCGAAATCATCCGATCCTTTCTGAACTGCTTAAAAATCTGGATGATGAAAATGCAAAGCTATTAAACTTGTACCTTAAATTTATTCAGCTTGGCTCGCCAAGCAATATTATAGATTCTCCAAAGGTACCGGAAGAGGAAGTGCAGGAGGTGCCGGAAAGCCAGAAAGAGCTGGTTATCCAATTTGCTTCTTCCATGCTGAAGCTGAATGTGGCTGACAATGAAGAACAGCTGTTTAACATTCTTTTGACCCAGCCGGCCTTTGACGGCCTAAACCGAGCAACCTTAAAAGCAATCACAACGGAGGCGAATTTGATTGTCAGCAATTGATAATAAGAGCCTGTTCGAACAGGCCTTTACGAATAACTATTATATGTTAAAAGCCCACTCTGCAAATTCTGAGGAAGCTGCAGAAAAAGCACTTGAATTAGCGAGAGTATTGGCATCTGGGTTTGGTCCAGTTGATGATGCACAATTCCAAAAATGGTCTCTTGAAATGTTCATGAAATATAAAATTGGCTTGGAGGTTCCCAAGGATTATGTCATGAGGAACTCGAAAGAAAAAAGCTGGTTTGAGCCTAAAATGGCAGCAAGCGGTTTTTTCTGGACCAGGTACCGCAGATATCTGTCCGAAGCAAAAAATTGGCCGCTTGAGGCAGTTACCGCCATTGATGAAACAACCAATCAGATTATGGCTTCGATTGGAAATCCAAAGTCCATGGAGCCATTCGATAAGCGCGGCCTTGTATTGGGTTATGTTCAGTCTGGTAAAACAGCCAATTTCACTGGCTTGATCAATAAGGCTTACGATGTTGGCTATAAACTAATCATAGTTCTGTCTGGAATACATAATGACCTAAGAGCCCAGACGCAGATCCGCTTGAATGAAGAGGTAATCGGGAACCGGACAGATAAGGATGGCAATCCAATCGGAGTAGCACAAATTTATGCAAATACAGCTGAGCATATCATCTCCTCCTGGACAACAGAAGTAAATGATATCAAGTCCAGCCAAAGAGGAACCAGTAACCTGAATTCGCCGACCTTGATGGTTGTAAAGAAAAACAAAACGGTTCTTGAATCCCTCAGGGACCAGTTAATCAATCACCGTGATTTATATAATCTGGATATCCCTGTCTTAATTGTTGATGATGAGGCTGACCAGGCATCCGTTGACACCTCCAATCCGGATAAAAGTGAAGACCCAAGAACCATCAATCGTCTGATCAGGCAAATCCTTGAGGTATTTAAGCGAAAAGCTTTTGTTGGCTATACAGCAACTCCTTTCGCTAACCTTCTAATCAGCAAAGAAGGAAGAACAGAGGAAGAAGGGGATGACCTATATCCTAAAGATTTCCTTGTCGGCCTGCCAAAGCCGAAGGAATATTGCGGACCAGAAGAATACTTCAATGTGGAAGAGGATGCTGAAGATACTCGCCCAAGTCTGATCCGCCATTTGCGCCAGGAAGACCTTGAGGTATTTACAACAATTAAAAAGAAATCTGATGCAGATAAGTTCGAAGAAGTGCCTCCGCAAATGCGTGAAGCGATGCTGGAATTCCTGCTTGTGATTGCTATCCGCAATCTGAGAGGGCAAAGAAAGAAGCATAATTCGATGCTCATTCATACATCACGCTTCAAGGACGTTCAGTCAAGCGTGAAAGATGAAGTGTCGCGTACCTTTGATGCCATCTCAAAACAGCTTCAGTATAATCCTGAAAGCAGTGTGATTGCAGAGCTGCAGGAGCTTTATGAAAATGATATCCTTCCAACTAGCAGGGATTGGCCAAATGAAAACCACCCGGAATTCAGCTGGGATGAAGTATATGAAGAAATGAGAAAATGCTGTGAGACGATTCAGGTTTTCGAAATTAACGGTAACAGCCGGGATGCTTTGGATTACCACCAATATAAAGAAGATGGCCTGAATGTAATAGCCGTAGGTGGAGACAAATTATCCCGCGGCCTTACACTGGAAGGCTTAAGCATCACCTATTACTTCCGCAACACGCTTATGTATGACACGCTCATGCAGATGGGGCGCTGGTTTGGTTATAGGAAGGGGTATATGGATCTTTGCCGCATCTATACATCAGATGAGATTGCTTCGAATTTTGAACATCTGGCCATTGCGATGATTCAGCTGCGCCAGGAATTCGACCGGCTTGCTGCAATGAAAAAAACGCCTTCTGAATATGCCGTTAAGATGCTGAGCCATCCAACGATGAAACTTACAAGCCCGCTGAAAATGAGAAATGCAGTATCTTCTAATGTGATTTATGCAGGTACCCTTCAGCAGACAAGGCTTTTTGATCCAAGTGAAGAAGTCATTAAAGGAAATATGGATGCCACTGTCAAGCTGGTAAATAAGCTTCCTTTAGAAAAGACAACTTACAGAAGAACCAACTTTTATGCAGCATCTGGCGTGAATTCAGACATGATTAAAGAATATCTGTCAGAATATCAGACTGCTGACAGCAATATCGTTAATTCTGTTTTAATAGCCGATTATATTGACCGTGTGAATAAAGAGGGAGAGCTGACGGATTGGACAGTAGCAGTAGTAGAAGGGGATCCTTCAGCAGCTTCTGGACTATCGGATTATCCTGTTGAATTAGGGAAGATCCATTTGAAATCGGCAGCGGCACTTGGTAAGAAGGTGAAAGCGCCTGAGAGCAAGGATCAAATCAGAGACATTGGGGCCATTGTGTCTCCTAACCACGAATATATGGATCTTGATTATGAAGAAATTAAAGGAATCAATGACCGTACAGAGAAACGCAGAATGCGTGACAAGGAAAAAGGGTTAATGCTAATTTATCCTCTTCATCCAGAAGTGCCGATCTTTAACAGTCTGGATTCCGGATTTTCGTCAAAAATGGTTCCTATTGGAATTGCATTCTCTTTTCCCGGGACTGAAATTGACGATACAAATGTCTACCAGACTAATAAAACAGTCTAAATAACTTTATTTAAGGAGAGTAGCTGTGTTGAACCTAAAAATAGAGTTTGAACAAATGATCAAAGAGCTTAAGAGCCAGGACGATAGTGAGGTATATAAACTGAATGTCCTGACTTACGAGAGCCCTGTCATGTTTGCAGGAATCGATCCTGCGAATCATCACCGCCAGCTATATATTGACCTGGGCACGGAGGCATGGGACGATAATCAGGAAAAAGCACTCCCGAAATGGCGGGGCATGTCTGTCAAAGTGGAATACTTTGAGAAGCTTTTCCTATTAAAACAGCATTACTTCCTTGTGATCCGGCAAGAGGATGAACAAAGCTCGGAAATTTTCGATGTTGTCCTCCAGAATCTTGCTGAACATTTAGTGGCTGAAAAGGAAGAATCTCTGTTTTCGACTGTATATAAAGTACTTGATCGATGGAGGACTTTCTTTCAGCGCGGCGGATTTAAACGGCTTTCTGATGAACAGCAGCGGGGGCTATTTGGGGAATTATGGTTTATCAATGAATGGCTGGACAAGCACCCAGGCCAGCCCCCTCTCATTATTGAGCAATGGGAAGGGCCGACCAAGGGGCGGATTGACTTCAAAGGTTCCAGGTGCGGGCTTGAAATCAAGACAGTGATTGATAAAATATCCAAAACCATTAAAATATCAAATGAGAACCAGCTTAAGTTAAGTGAAGCCGTTTCTTCAATTTATCTATATGTCTGCTTTCTTGAACAAAGCAGGACACATGGCATGAGCCTCCAGGAGCTGGCCGGACAGGTCCGGGCCAAGCTTGCTGAACGATCTGAACGAATCGCCCTTATTTATAGTGATTTGATGACGGATCTTGGTTTTAGAGAAGAAGAATATGGCGATACCTTGTTTTTTACAGAAAAAACAGAGGTTTACGAAGCTGGGGAAGATTTCCCCCGTCTTTTGAAGGAACATCTGCCGAAGGGAATTTCCCATGTAAGTTATAATATTGATCTGACTCATTGTTCCGAATATGAGAAAGATCCAGAAACCATATACCAAATGTTTAGGGTGGAAGGGTAAAAGATGATAGAAACTAGACAAAGAAAAGAATTTCTCCTCGATTTCATGGAGGAGCTGGAAGAAAAAGCGATAAAAACAGGTAGCTATCAGGTTCCATTTCTGGAAAAAATGATTTCCTTTATGGACAGGCCGGATGATCCGGAAATCCTGATCCCACCTTATAAGGATACGGGAAAAAACATTGCCGTAAATGCCTATTCTTTTGATGACGAAAATCATGTATTAGATTTGTTTGTGGCTGATTATAATTTTGAGCAGAATGAGGAAGATCTGCTTTCTATCAACATGACTGCTGTTTCAGAAATCGCCAATCGGGCGAAGCGTTTTGTCACAAATGCCAAGTCCCTTCTTCAAACAATTGACCATTCTCTGGAAGCTTATGATCTTGCTAAAGTCATTGATGAAGAGATAGATAGCTTAAACGAGATTAATATTTTTGTAGTGACAAACATGTACTATGCTTCAAATAAGCCGGTAGAAATAACAATTCCTGGCATTGAAACCGTGAATGTTCAAGTATGGGATATTGACCGTGTTCAGCAGCTGATCACATCTGAGCAGGCTATTGAGACAGATTACATTGATTTTGAGAGAGATTACGGTGAATCATTTGAAATGATGTTTGTTCCTGACCCTTCTAGCGGTGTAAAGGAATTTGACTGTTATGTAGGCTATATTTCAGCTGAGCTTCTTGCTAAAGCCTATGACGAATGGGGCCAAAAGCTTGTTGAGCGAAATGTTCGTTCATTCCTTCAGGCAAGGGGCGGAACCAACAAAGGCATTCGTGATACGCTAAAAGATCCATTCCAGCGGAAAATGTTTGTCGCCTATAACAACGGCATTTCAACTGTAGCCCGTACAGGTGACTTTGAGCCTGTAAAAGATGGGGTTAATCAATATAAAATCAAAGGACTCAGCGGCTGGCAAATTGTCAATGGCGGCCAGACAACGGCTTCCATCCACAAGGCTTATAAGGATGGAATCAGTCTAAAGGATGTCTACGTCCAGGCAAAACTGACAATCCTTCAGGTTAATGAATTCGTTTCAAAGGATCAGCACCTGCTGGAAGATGAAATGATCTCCCGAATTTCACAATATGCCAATACGCAAAATAAGATCAATAAATCTGATCTATTAGCCAATACACGATTCATGTCTGATCTGGAGAAATTCTCACGCAATATCTGGATTCCGGCAAAAGACGGAAGAAGACCAGAAAGCAAATGGTACTTTGAGCGAGCCAGAGGCCAGTATATGGTGGACATCAACCGCCGCAAGCGAGGCAAAGAGCAGACCGATTTCAAGAAGCAGTATCCGAAAGATAAGGTCCTTACAAAAGTAGATCTGGCAAAATACTTCATGTCATGGGAAGGCTACCCTTATGTTTCAAGTAAGGGTGGAGAGGAAGCGTTCAAAAAGTTCATGGATCTGAATAAGTCCTTCTGGAGCGGCAGCACCCAGGATAAGATTACTCTATCCGTGTATCAGAAATTAATTGCCAGAGCCATCATTAATCAGCGGGTACAAGAAATCGTAGATGAAATGAAGCTGAGAGGCTACAAGGCAAATGTCATTTACTATACAGTGGCAATGCTTCACTATCTGTACAGCGAGCCAATTGATTTGGTTGGTGTATGGGAAGAACAATCTCTATCAGAAAAATGGGATGATATTATCCGTATCATTGCAGATAAGACTTTGTCCTATCTCAAAGAATCTGCCGGAGAGCGAAATGTTACACAGTGGGCGAAGCAGGAAGCTTGCTGGATTCAATACAAAGAAACTTGCTCACAGGAGCTGAAAAACTTAATTTAACTGAAAAACACCCTAATCTTCTGACAAAGATTCAGGGTGTTTTTCCTTTAAAACTGCATTGGTTTTAATAAAATCCGCGATGGAGTCAACTGCAGCATCAAAATCCTTTTTGAACTCATGCTCCCAGATGCGCAACACTTTCCAACCGTTTTCCAGATAATATTGATTCACTTCCTGATCCCGGCTGACATTGCGGTCCAGTTTTTTTGTCCAATACTCTTGGTTGGATTTTGGCATATTCCCGTGAATTGGGCAGCAATGCCAAAAACAGGAGTCTATAAAGATGACGATTTTATATTTCTTTATGGAGATATCCGGTTTGCCGAACATTTTCGCATTTTTACGGAACCGAAAGCCTTTCCTCCAGAGAGCCTTGGTGATGGCATTTTCCAGCATGGACTGAGACTTAATGGCTTTCATGTTTTTGGATCGCTGTTCTTTTGTTATTTTTTCAGGCATGGAATCACGTCCGGTTTTGAGTTTATATTGGAATCTTACCCAGGAGTGCCGAACATTACACCATTTGACATTAATCGTACAAAAATAATTATGTTATAATTGAAAAGTTGACTAAAACAATTGAGCGAACGAATGTTCTTGTTTAAAATATAGATAGAAAGATTACTTCTAATAGAAGTGAGGTTTTAAGATGGAGAAACTTAAAGTAATGGATCTTTTTGCAGGGGCAGGCGGCCTCAGCAGCGGCTTTGAACAGACCGGGAAATTCAAAGTGAAAGTCGCTGTCGAAATCAATGAGAACGCAAGAAAAACCTACGAAATGAACCATGAAGACGTTATTTTACATAAAGATATTACGAAACTTAAGTATGTAAATGACGATGGAGAAAAGATTGATGAATTCCGAGATATTGATGTGGTAATTGGCGGCCCTCCATGCCAGGGATTTTCCAATGCTAACCGTCAGCAGAATACCCTTATCTCATCGAATAATCAGCTTGTAAAAGAATATCTGCGTGCAATTGAAGAGATTCGTCCGAAAGCTTTTGTAATGGAGAATGTAAGGACGATGGAATCGGAGAAACATAAGTTCTTTCTAAATGAGAGTGACGAAGCTGAACTCGTTAAACTGGGAATCGAACCTGGAGAAGAACATATTAAAATCGGAAAAAGCAATTCCTACTCTGATAAATTAAGAGATTTCCTTCTGAATGCTTACACAGAGGGTTTAGACTTAACACCATTCATGATAAATAAGGACTTAATGTCCAAATTAACTACACTTCTAAAACATGCTAAAAAGCAGTCAAGCAAAGATTTGTTAAACTTCATACAGAAAGAAACAAACCAGAAATATTTTATAAAGATAGTAAACCAGCATTGGCTTGATCAGCACCACGATTACTGGGACAGCCTGTATCAATTAGACTGGGCAGATCTAGGCGAAACATTGAAAAATCTAATGGACGGAAATGTTCAAGAGAATAGCTCATATAAAGAAAAACTTGAGAATATCATTGAAGCACAAAAGGTCATTTATAAGATTTCAGAAGTTATTGATAATAAAGTTAAATTATTTGATATCCAGCTGAAACAGCATGATATTGAAATCACAATAAAATCGTTCAATGTGTTTAACTATATAAAAAGAAAGCTGGCTAACTTAGGCTATGTTTTTAATGAAGACAAGTATATTTTCAATGCTGCTCAATACGGTGTTGCACAGGAAAGACGAAGATTAATTCTGATGGGCATCAGAAAAGACTGTTTGAAAACCGAGGCGGTAGTTACACCAGAGCCTTTATTTCAAAGCAGAGACGAGTACAACAAAATCTATGATGCGATTGGTGACTTAGAGAACATTTCGCCGGAAGTTGACGTAAAAAAAGATGAAATGTATAAGGATTCTAATCGTCCATTAATTAGCAGTCCATTAAATGCATACCTTAACAACAGTGATAAAGTCTATAATCATGTAAGAACTGAAACTCGTGAGGTAGCTTTAAAAAGATTTCAGTCTCTAAAAGAAGGACAAAACTTTCATGATTTGGACGAGTCGTTAAAAACTACCTATACAGATCATAGCAGAACACAGAATACTATCTACAGAAGACTTGCATATAATGAGCCTTCAGATACTGTGCTAAATGCACGAAAATCGATGTGGGTTCATCCGGCTAAGGATCGAGCTATAAGCATAAGGGAGGCTGCCAGGCTGCAGTCGTTTCAGGATTCTTACAGATTCTTTGGACCTAAGGATTCACAATATCAGCAAATTGGAAACGCGGTTCCTCCGTTGCTTGGGAGGGCGGTTGCTGAGGGGCTGTTGGAGTCTTTAGGTATTAAAGTTGAGTGGAAAATGAAGGATATTTTATTTGAAGGAGAAAAAGCTACAAATACTATTAAAGTAATGAGCTGAAATAAAAGATATGTGAAATTTTTTAGCTGTGTCCAATGGATGCAGCTTTTGTTTATAAATATCATTGTATTTTTTTAACACTTTTTCAAATAGTATATGAAAAAGGGGGTTTCTATTTGCGAGCTCCTTGACAGGCTCTAAATGCTTTGCTACGCCTGGGGCATCTTGCAGAAAAAGATATGGCCAACATTGCTCGGGAAGATGAAAATAACATAGGGGCCTGTCCCTAGGTCTGATAAATTGTTTACATACTGGAAACATGTCCCACACACTAATTAATCGATTCATTTACTTTTCAAACAATACGGATACCCGTATTTATTAAACAGATCTCCGTGTTATTATTCATACTAATTTAATTATTTTAAATTTTAATCAACCTAACCCTTGGCAGCACAATTTTGTACAAAAGGAGAGGGCACACAAGGTAGAAGCTTCATCTGCTGTTTTGTTGGTTCATAATATTTGGACATAGAGAAAAAAAGCCTTTCCATCATGCGATGAAAGGCTTTTTGTATGTAATCACTCTTTCGTAAGAACAGAAGGAACTTCATCGGTGACTCTTTGAGCTTCCTGCATTTATTTAGCGGAAAGTGCCGTAGCTATCAGGTGAAACACTTCAACAATATGGTAGTCTTTGAATCCCTGCTCCAAGGCAATATTTGTCCATTGTATAATAAACTTATAGGTACAGATGCTTGCAGCTACAAATGGCCAAAGACTTAGAAAATAGGAAATTTAACTGCATTATTAAGCTTACTTTAACTGTTGAGGGATAACTTGGTTGGGGCTCAGCAAGTCGATGAATATTTCCTCTGCTGTTATTGTTCTTGACCATAGGGACAGGATATAATTGTGTCATGTGGTGGTTTATTCGCAATCAAAGAAGGATGGGGAATTTAGAATTACTATAAAGTGTAATTTTTTTCTAAATTAAATAAAATGAACATTTTGTGAATTAGAAGGTATTTACTCCTATTTAAGCGTATCTATTATAAAGATATGGGAGGGTAATATGAAAAATTATGGTAATAAAATACAACCACGCTGTGCAGGTTGCAAGGAACTTTTTTGGGAGGAAGATTTAGTCCATACAGACAAAATGTTTGATCAGATCCAGCACATAGAATGCTTTAATTTTAAAGCACAATACATTAAAAGGACTGGTACATTTGCTGAGATTGTTAGTGGGCATCCTGAGTATAATAAAATCTTCCTAGTAATTAATCGAAGTAGTCTATTTCTTCATTAATCAACCTATGTAAAATTCTAATCTATGAAATTAAGTATTTATATTAATAAGCTTAGCTTCAATAGTTTTATGTAATTAGGTTATTTATTTGCTAAACATAAGAAAAACTAGTCTTTGACGAATTCTAAATACTTTAAAAATCGTTAGTTTTTTCGTTAAAAGGTTAATAACCGTATAAAGTTAAAATAATAGAAGGATATAACTAATATTGAATAAAAAGAAATTGAAAAGTTGGAAAAAGCCCTTTAATTGAAGGGCTTTTTTGCTTGGTCTAAAGATGATATACAAAATTAATTAAGATGGTTTTACAGAAATGTATATTAATGGTTGAAGGTGTGTATTTGCACTGGTAAAATGTAACTATAATAGATGTATATTGGCTAATATTGTTAACAATTTTATTTTTTTGGAGGTAATAATATAATTCGACTTGATTTAATTTTATACCGTTTAGATGAAGTGGCTTTCGAAGAGATATTAGGAAACCAAACTATGAGAATACTAAGAACATTAAATGACAATAGTATATCAACTAGGGAATTACGAGAGTTAATTTCTGAGTCTTTTAGTCCAGAAACCTTTTTATTAGAGAAAAAATATCGGGCTGTTATTTTCGATTTGCTTAAAATTAAAGAGGCGGAATTATTAGCAACCTTATTAAATATTTCATTCGAGTCTACCAGTGAACTTTACGAAAAACTAAAGAAAAAGACTTTTACACGAGGCTCCAGAATTGAGGAAAAGCTATTCCGTTTTTTCAATCTATATGTTCCCCCAATTGAAACTGTAAAAGAAGTACCAAGTCAATCTGTAGCTGAAGGAAAATACCAACTATTTACTCATCAACGGAGAGCCGCAAGAAAAGCTAAGCTTCATCTTGAAAATGATCCGTATCGAGTTCTCTTACATATGCCGACAGGTGCTGGCAAAACAAGAACAGCCATGAACATTATTGCTGACCATCTTAGGTCTAATGAACCAACTGTTGTGGTTTGGCTAGCTGCCAGTGAAGAATTGTGTGAGCAAGCAACAAATGAATTTGCTAAAGCATGGAGCCACTTAGGAAACCGAGAATTAAGTATTCACCGTTTTTGGGGAAACCAAACTTTAAATTTAAATAGTATTAAAGATGGATTCATTGTAGCGGGGTTGCCTAAGATGGTCAGCGCTATATCAAAAATTGAGGGTATCGACTTTATTAGTAAACTAGCAAATAAATGTTCATTAGTAATTATGGATGAAGCACATCAAGCTATTGCTCCAACTTATAGTAGAGTATTAAATGCATTGTTTTATATAGGAAAGCAAGGGGGAAAAGCATTATTAGGGTTGAGTGCTACTCCAGGAAGAACATGGAATGATATAGAAGCAGATAAGGAACTAGCTAGGTTTTTTAATAAAAGAAAAGTAACTTTACAGGTTGAGGGATATGTCAATCCGGTAGACTACTTGATAAATGAAGGATATCTTGCTAAAGCAACATATTTTCAACTGATCCATAACAGTAATAGTTTGTTAGAAGAAGAGTTGGAAGATATTACAGAGGGTATTGATATTCCTTTAAAAGTTTTAAATAAATTAGGTCAGGATGAACAAAGGAATATAAAAATTATTCATGCTGCTGAAGACTTATTATCAAGGCATAAAAGAATTATATTGTTTGCACCTTCTGTTGAAAGTTCTAACTTAATTTCATTTGTTTTACGATCAAGGGGGCACCAAGCAGTTTCATTAACTGGAAAGTCAAGTGAACTCCACAGGAAAAAATTCATTGAGGAATTTAAGTCTGATGACGACCAAGCAAGAATACTATGCAATTATGGAGTCTTAACTACAGGGTTTGATGCTCCTAAAACAAGTGCTGCTTTAATCGGACGACCAACGACATCATTAGTTTTATATAGTCAAATGGTCGGGCGTGCAATTAGGGGGCATCTTGCCGGAGGAAATAAAGAGGCAGAAATTGTGACAATTATTGATAAAAACCTCCCGGGTTTTAAAGATGTCGCCGAAGCTTTTGAAAATTGGGATGATGTTTGGGAATAGTCTTAAATCGATATTATATGAAAAGAGGAGAAAACGCATATGAGAAGAGAACCTCTTGTTTCGGAGTCTCTAGATACTAAAAAAATTAATGAACTTTCCTATGTACCTCCACATTTAGCTATAGAGGCTATGAGAGATAATGGTTATAGAAATACAGCCTTTGCAATAGCTGAATTAATTGATAATTCCATTCAAGCTGATGCTAGAAATGTGGAGCTATTATGCGCAGAAAAGGAAGTCCAGCATTCAACGAGAAGGGCGATGCGTGTAGAAGAAATTGCAATCCTTGATGATGGTGTCGGCATGACAGAAGAGGTATTAAAAATGTCTCTCCAATTTGGAAATGGTACAAGACTTTCCCGTGATAAAAGAACAGGCATTGGTAGATTTGGAATGGGATTGCCTGCATCGTCAATATCACAATGTAAGAGAGTAGACGTGTGGAGCTGGACGAATGGTGTAGAAAATGCAATGCACATTTACCTGGATGTAGAAGAAATAAAGTCTGGAAAAAGCAGTATAATGCCAACACCTGATTCTACTCCTGTTCCGCAAATATGGAGGGATACAGGAAAAGTATTTAGGAATTCTGGAACTCTCGTTGTATGGAGCAATCTGGATAGACTTATGTGGAGTAAAGGTAAAACCATTATTGATAATTCTGAATTACTTATTGGTCGTATGTATCGTAAGTTCCTGAGTAAGGAAGCACTCAAAATTCGCCTAGCTGTATTCGATATTGAAAAAACATTTTCTAGCGGATTTTCAATTGACAAGTTAGCCTTACCAAATGATCCCTGTTATTTAATTGATAAAACTAGCTGTCCAGAGCCATTTGATAAGGAAGCCATGTTCCAACCATTAGGTGGCTGGGAAAGTTACGAAGCAAAATATACTGTTGAATATGGTGGACAACTGCATGATATCTTTATTCGTATGTCGTATGCGAAAGATGCTGCGCGTATTTCTAATAATGCAGGGGCCTTACCACATGGTAAACATGCTCAAAAGAATATAGGGGTATCAGTAGTTAGGGCAGAAAGAGAATTAGAGATGGATCAAACTCTTGTACTCCAATACGATCCTACTGAACGTTGGTGGGGTATCGAAGTAGAATTTCCACCTTCTCTAGATGAAGCCATGGGAGTTACAAATAATAAACAGTCCGCAAGAAACTTTTCAGAGATATTAGATATATCTAGAAATGTTGAAGAGATGATGAAGCGTTCTAAAAAAACATTTGATGAAATTAAAACGGAGTTAGAAGAAGAAAGTGATCCGAGGGCACCACTTCTTGAAATAGGTGTATTCATTGATAGACAATTAACAACTATAAGAGAATTGTTAAATCAACAAACAAAAGGTATAAGAACAAAAGAAGAATCAAAGCGACATATAGAAATAGATCGTAGTCCAGAAAAGAAGGCTACCGAGATTACGATTGAACGTAAGGAACGAGGTTTTTCTGGGGAAAGCGATCGTGGAGATACGAAGCCTGCGGAGGAAAGGCAGGAAGATATAAAAACCGATTTAATAGAATTTGGGGTAGAACCTGAAGTAGCAGAACGTCTAGCTGTGCGTACAGTTTCTAATAACCTTAAATATACATTTGCTAAATCACCATTTGAGAGTGATGCGTTCTTTAGCGTTACACCGCGTGGAGGTAATATTAATATTGTATTAAATACACGTCACGAAGCATATACACATTTACTTGAAGTTTTAGAAAAAAACGAATTTGATGAAAGTGAACCAAGTAAATTAAAGGAGCGGCTTGAAAAAGCATCAGATGGTTTGCGCCTGCTGCTAATGGCTTGGGCACGCTATGAAGATGAATTACCTGCGGGGTCTAAAGAGTTTGCACGAGAAACTAGACAAGATTGGGGACGGATCTCAAAAAGGTTCCTGCGAGAAGCGGATTGTTAAACAATGAGTGTGAAAATAATACATTCTGAAGAAATAAAGGAACAACTAAAGTACAATTTATTTAATACTAAAAAAAATCTTACAATTATTTCTGCTTATGTTAAGTTAGAAGCTCTAAAGTGGATAGAATCTAACGTGTCGAGCGATATAGCTAGTAAAAAGTTACTAGTTAGATTTCGGATGGGAGATTTACTTAACCGAAGTACTGATATAGAAATTTATGATTTTTGTTGTAGTAATGGTTGGGATATATATGTGAATTTTGACTTGCATTCTAAAATTTTCACATTTGATCAAGTGAATTTTTTGTTAGGCAGTGCAAATGTAACCATGTCTGGTTTGGGTATTGGTGATAAGGCAAATTTAGAGAGTATGGCAGCAGGAAAATTATCATTAATTGAAAATGAAAAAATACAACATTATTTTGCGCATTCTACAAAGTTAATACCCTCTATTATGCAAGAGATGAGAGCTCAAATCCAATGTGTTGAAAATAAAAACATATATAATGGGTCACAATGGAACTCGAGTATTATGTCCCATTTTAAAGGTGAATCAACATTACTATGGGTTTCTGAAATGTTATTTAGTGAAACACCTTATCGTATTGATCTAGGAGATGCTGAACTACTTGGTCTCGACCAAATTCCTTTTAATGGGTTATCGATAGAGTTGGTAAAAGCTAAATTTATAGATTCTAAGGTTTACAGATGGTTACTTGGTGTTGTTAAACGTAATGAAATCATATATTTTGGAGAGCTCTCCGCTGAACTGCATAATTCATTAATTAACGATCCCCGACCATTTAGAAAAGATATTAAACAATTGCTTAATAATTTGTTGAATTGGGTTGTTGAATTAGAAGTAAATGAACTAATTGTTGATCAGCCGAATCGTTCTAAAAGAATAAGGTATGTTGGTAATCATTAAATTAAAAACTTATGAATGCATCTAGTTCTTGCTAGGTGTATTCTTTCACCATTGTATGACTACTGGAGAATCAGTTCCAGTAATAGTTGTATTGAAAGGAAGTATATTATGGCATATGGGCAGCATCAAAGTTTTTATCTGCGTGATCGTTGGTTGAATAAAGCCTTGAAACAGCTTTTAGAAAATGAACGGTTTTTTTACGATAAAGAGGCATTTGAAAAGATAGGTTTAGGAAAAAATATGGTGCAATCATTGAGGTTCTGGGTAATTGCAACCAATGTTGTGGAAGAAAAATTTAATGAAAATCGTAAAAAGGTTCATTTATTAACAGAATTTGGTTCAGTGATCTCTAAATATGATAGATTTGTCCAGTTTGAAGAAACAATTACAATACTTCATTATTATTTAGTAACAAGGAAAGAGCCTGCGACAGCATGGTATTGGTTTTTTAATCATTTCAATGAAAAAGTTTTTACAAAAGATTACTTACTAGATTGCTTTGTTAAGTGGGTTGATCAGGAAGAAAACAAATCTGTTTCAGAAAAAAGCTTAAAAAAGGATATTGATTGTTTACTGAAGCTTTATACCGCTGACCCTAATGTTTCAGATCCAGAAGAAGTAATTCGAAGTCCATTTGATTTCTTAAGATTATTAGTCGAGAATGACGATTATTATTATAAACATACATCAAAAAATATTCATCCAACCGCATTAATGTATACTTTGCTATGTTACGCTTTTGATAATGATGTTGCCTCTGTAACAATTGAGGAGATCGAAACAAAAGCTAGTTTATGGGGAAGAGTATTTAACCTTGACCGAACTATGATTGTTAATTCGTTAGAAAAGTTAATTGATCATCCTAAATATCCAATAAAATTTATTCGTACAAATCAGCTAGATACTATTTGGTTACCAGAAGTTTCTCACCTTGACTACTTAGAATTTGAACTAATGAGAAAGATGGGGTAAGTATGATTCACACTGATAATACATTTAAAACAAGTATAAATATCAAATTTGATTTTGGGAAATCAGATATTTTCAGACGTTACTTACCAACTGCCTCCCATGCAGACTCCTTAAAAGGTCTTCTTAATGGATTTGTCAAAAGTAACTCACCTAAGGCACACATGGTCATCGGTCCTTATGGAACGGGAAAATCTTTATTAGGGACTATTGTTGCTGGGTTAGTTTCAAAACAATTAAGCCAACGTACCACTGAAGAATTAGTAGAAAAATATACCTACGTTGATGATGAAATATACAAATCATTAAAAAAAGTTCGTACTTTAGATAAAGAATATATTCCAGTTATTCTAAATGGTAATGAGGGTTCATTTAGAATGTCAATTATTTCGGCTTTATCAAAAGCATTAAAAGACAATAATATTAATGATGTTGTACTTCCAGGAGTAGTTAATCAAATTGCTAATACAATCAGGATGTGGAAAGAAACATATAAACAAACTTATTATACATTTCTTGATAATTTAGAAACTGCTGGTAAACAATTTGATTTGTGGATGACTGATCTAATGAGCTATGATCAGCAAACGATTCAATGGTTTATTGAGACTTATCCTTTATTGACTTCCGGGTCCGAGTTTGTTGCAAACTATCGTGATGATTTTGTTGAACAAATACAATATATAGTTGCACAACTTGAAAAACGCAACAAAGGAATCTTCATTGTTTACGATGAGTTTGGGCGTTTTTTGCAGACGCTCGAGACTAGTCAATTGAATCAAACAATGCAGGATTTACAGGATTTAGCGGAATTATCAAACCATTATCAAAATTCTTTACACGTATTATTAATTACCCATCGTAACATGCGACAATATGCTTTTAAGCTGGGAGATGAACTCCAAAAAGAGCTTCAGAGAATTGAAAAACGATATGCAATTTATTATATACAGAGTGATGAGGACACATTTGTTAGATTGAGTCAAACTGTTGTTGCACAGTATCAAATGGAAAATACAAATTCAATAATAGATATAAACACAATAAAAAATGGCTTATTGAAGTTTCCTCTTTTTCCTAAAATGAATGCTACTGAGACAGATAATTTAGTAGTCTATGGATCCTATCCAATGCATCCGGTAACTTTATACTTATTACCGAGATTATCAAACCTACTTGCACAAAACGAAAGAACACTGTTTACATTTTTAGAGAGCAAAGAAAAAGGTGGATTGCAATACCACTTTCAAAAGTCTCGAGAATGGTACTTTGCTTATAAGTTATTTGACTTTTTTTATCCCAATCTAAGTAAGCATTCCTTAAATGAAGTAGATGAAAAACATATCGCTTTATATAAAAGAATTGTTTTGAGAACTTCTGGTGTTGGTGACGAAGGTTTATGTTTAAAGTTAGTTCAATTTATGACACTTTGGAATATTACTAGGTTACAAACCAAGTTTAAGATGACAGAAGAGTTTATCGCCTTTTCATTTAATTGGGACCATGAGAAAGTAAAAAGTGTTTTAAAAGTACTGCAAAAATTAAAAGTTATTAGATATAATGGGGTTTTAGAACAATGGGAATTATTTGAAGGCAGCTCTGTTAATATTGATAAATTAATTAATAAGAAAAAAACTGAAACAACACTCTCTCTAAAGGAAAAGCTCGATTTAATTGAACAGTTGTTACCTAATAAATATTATTATTCCAATGAGTATAATAATGAAAAAAGTTTAACTAGATTTGCAAAAGTATATCCATTATATAGCTTTCAATTAATGGATAGAGAAATTGACCTTGATAATCTCATAAAAAACAGTCAAGCTGATGCTCATATAATAAATATTGTTTTAGAAGATGAAGCTAATATCCAAGAAATTGAACAAATTATTAAGGAATGTAACCTCGAACAGACACTGTTTTGCCTGTCAAGCGTGAAAGTAAGTGATATAGATCAACACCTAGTTAACAATCATATTATTGATAACTTAATAAGTAATCCTGATGTCTTAATGACAGATCCATTATTAAAAGATGAGCTTTTAATAAAGAAGAGTGAAATTGAAAATAATATTAATAGAAGCCTGCAAACATTCAGTCAATTCAGTAAAGATCTTAAATGGTTCCATAAAGGGGAAAAAAGGGAAATTCTCGATGAGTATAAGTTATCTAATTATCTTTCTAATCTAATGTTTGAACTATATCCTGAAACCCCTGAGATAAGAAATGATTCATTTAATCGACGGTTTATTAACAGTGTACAAAGAAAAGCGGAAATTAAAGTTCTTGATCATTTATTAACTGATTTTAAGAAAGATAATATAGGGTTAACTGGATATGGTCCAGATTACTTAATTTACGCTACTACATTTAAGAATAATAACCTAAATATAAATAATCTAACCAATATTGAAAACAGTCATTATCGTTTGTTACGTGAAAGATTACTTATAGCTTTAAATAAGTCAAATGAAGGATCATTGATTGATTTAGTCAGTATCTTAGTTAATAGTCCGTTTGGTATTCGTCCACCCTTGGTACCCTTATTGTTTTTAAGTTTATTAAGAGATGAATGGGACAAGTTATTGTTTTATCGTAACAATATGTATGTATCTGAAGTAAATGGGGAAGCGATATATAAAATTTTTGAAAATGCACATTTATATCAGTATAAATATGTACAAGTGAACGATTGCTTTAACGAAATGTATGATGAAATTCAACGACTTTTTACAAATTGTGAGGTCATTAAGGATTACCAACCTAAGCAGATTATTATTAGTAGTCAGTTGCTTAAATGGTTAAGAAGTTTGCCTAGAATTACTCAAATGACCTCAAATATCTCTTCAGAGGCTCAGAAAATAAAAGCTCTCATTAAGCTAGGAGAGGTAGACCCACAAGTAATGCTTGAACAGATATATGATTTGCATAAAAATGATTCAGGTATATTTGAACGTGTAAAGCAAGAATTGGAACATTATAATGAGTTACACTTTAGGGATTTAGGAAGCGTAATTTTGCAACACTTCAAAACGAATGGATTTAAAGAGTTGCTGGAGACTACGAATAAGTTAGATGCTGCTACTAAGAAAAACAATCTTTTAGTTAAAACTATACTTTCTTCCAATAATGAAAATTGGGTTGATAATGTAGCTTACTGTTTAGTAGGCGTTGAGAGACAGAATTGGTCAGATACGACAAACCAAATGTTTACTACTCAATTAACTAATGAATGTAAAAAGCTAAATGAAAAACAAGTGGAATATGAAAATTTCGTAGAGATTCAGGTAAATGGGGAAACAAAAATCATTAATGAGATTCAGTTGTCAGAGAAATCTCAATCAATTTATCAAAATGCGCGAAGGCTTTTAAAAAATGCAGGAAGGACAGTTCCAAAAGAAGAGGTAGAATACCTAATTTGGAAGTTGTTGAAAGAAGCCTTAGATTAGAAAGGGGTTTTAATGCATGGAACGGAAACAAGTACATGTTGCAATGTTTAGTGGAGGAGCATCAAGTGCTTATGTGGCTTACAATATGGTACAAGCACACGGAAAGGAAAATAGTATTCTTTTTTTCACCAATACACTTTGGGAAGATGAGGATAATTACCGATTCATGGACGAAGTAGCGGAGTATATTGGTTTGGAAATTACAGAACGAATGGATGGGCGTACACCAGAAGAAGTGTTTTATGATTATCGGTTTTTAGGTAATTCAAGGCTGGCCAAATGTTCAGAAGAGCTTAAAGTATATCAAACAATTATTTTTCTAGAAGAGTTAAGAGATATCCATAATCTTGAACCAATTCTTTATTTTGGAATAGGCCCTCACGAGTCACATCGGGCAGACAATTTAAAAGAGTTTTATGCACACAATCCAATTGAGCCAATTGAGACTAGATTTCCAATGATTGAAACATTTAAGTCTGACCTTGATGTAAAGTCTATTATAGAAAACGAATGGGGAATAACACTACCTAGAATGTACGATTTAGGATTTTCGCATGCCAATTGTGCTGGACGATGTGTTCGAGGCGGGTATGAGCATTATAAACATTTATATCAAGTTTGGCCACAACAATACCAAAAACAAGAAGAAATGGAAGAGCGTTTCCGAAAACATTTCGAGAAGAATGTATCGATCCTAAAAAGAGACAGTAAACCATATACTTTAAAAGAATATAGAGAACAGATTTTAGAGAAATTAAATGATGATGATAAGCAAGTCGAATTCCATGAATTGTTGAAAAAGGAAGACAGTCATATTCCATGTGTATGTACTTTTTCCTAAAAGAAATACAGTTAGCCATCAACCATTATCTTTAATGTTGATGGCTATATTTAATTATAAATATTAGCCGAAGGGGAAAGTTGCTATTTCTATTTAATAGTAATTTCTTTAAAGGATATAATTCTCGTTTTTTTAGCAGACATACTGCACTTAGATGAAGTTTAATTTTGTAAAGTTTTAAGAAGGTATATATCAGAATTAATTTTTACTTAATGCAACAATGATTCAAAATTAAAAATCAAAGGCAGCCATAGAATTTTGGCTGCCTTTGATTTTTGTTTTCTAATCCAGTAATTATTTGGAAGAACGGTGTACATAATAATCTTAATGTAATAAACGCTTTTGCAAATAAATTATTTAGGGGAATGCTGTATGACAAATCCGTTTTTAAATAAAAGGGCATTACACATCAATCAGCGGGTTAAAGTATATCGAAATCTTCGCAAAAAATTATTTTCAGTGTTGGATAAAAAAACTCGTCTTTTGATTGGATATAAGGATACCTTGGTGTTAACTAACGTTGAATTTAAAGTAAGTAAAGCTGGTCAGGAGAGAGTTAGAAGAGAGAGACAAAAAAATGTACATGCCTATGTGATTGGTGATTATATTGGTCACGACGTTAGCAATATGGCAGATCATCAGTTAATTTATTATAATCCATATATTACTGACACATTTGTTACCGTTGGAAACAATAATCCTATATTAAAAGCAGAGAAGTGTTATTTAATTAATGGTATGTGTTATGTAGAATCATGATTTTTTCTTTGGGGTATTTCTGATAAATGCTTTCTTTGCAAAACTTGTGGTTAAAGATATTGTTCATGGTTATTCACAAATACTTTTCGCATGCAAATTACAATGGTCGCATGCAGTAAGTGGAATTTTACAAAGGCATAGTTAAAATTTTAATGAGAATGGAAAAAGCCCGGGTGCCAGTGATTGCAATATAGTAGGAAAGTAATTCTTAGTTATTACTACAAATGATCAGCTCCTTTGATATTAGTTTAAATCCAATTAAGAACAAGGCTTTCCCCTCTTTTCTGCTGCTCGATACTGATGTTTATGCCCCAAAAAGCCAAAGATAACTGGGGTGAGAAATAAATTATCGAGTAAAATTTGGATAAATCCGAAAAATATGACTCTTGGGGATTACACAAAAACGGTTAGTCTAGCATCTATATCAAAAATTACAAAACCAGTATTGTTTAGAAAATAAAAAAAATGATGGAAAAAGTATCAGGTTAATTTACGGACTTAATTTCTAAAAAAGAAACTGATCTTTTCATGTTTATGGACCCAATTCGAAATGACAGTTTGGCAGTTAGCGCTCTCCTAGCTCAACCTTCCTACAAATCGCTTACAATTTGGAGAAATATCTTACGTCTAGCTGTATTATCACCTCGTTAAACCCAAAAAAGTCAATCTTGCTATTTTTTTCTTATATTCAGCCAATTGATGTGGGAACATCCTATTAGTCAATTTTAAGAACTAAGGGAAACACACTAATTCTAACTAAAGAATAGTCGATATAATAATTGACTATTTTTTTTCGTGTTGGCATAACTCCAATGTGGACCTGTTTTAGCCGTAACTTGTTGGCAGTGAACCTGCGTACAATCTAATTGCCGGATGTGGTTTTTCTATAAATGGTCCTTCATACACCTGTCCCCATTACTCCTCGCATAGCTATGCACTCAAATTACTTTATTACAATCGAAAATGTCACAAAAAGAATCCTAACATCGTTATATTTATGAGCGGGATTAAGGGAGGGTGGTGAAACAAATCAAGGGAAAATGATAAACATAAACGATGACAGCTAGAAACATTAGATAAGCTTTTATTTGAGACCGTCCAAAAAGTTATAGTCTTAGATTACATGTATAAGAAAATTAAATTATAAATGAAAAGGGGCACAACAATATGACACAACGTATTAATTACATGCAGCAATCTCCGGAATTTGTTAACAAGATGATGGAACTAAGCAATACTGAGAAGGAAAGTTCAATTGAGGAGAAAATCATTCATCTCGTTCACATTAGAGCTTCACAAATGAATGGATGTGCATTTTGCGTGGATATGCATATCAAGCAGGCAAAGATCCATGGAGAGGGTGAGCTTCGCCTTTATCATATCCCGATTTGGCGCGAATCCACTCTGTTTAGCCCACGTGAACGAGCAGCGCTTGAATGGACTGAGATTTTGACTAAGCTGCCTGCACACGGTGTTCCTGATGATATTTATGACAATGTTCGTGAGCAGCTATCAGAAAAAGAACTATCAGATCTTACCTTCTCCATCATGGCAATCAATGCCTGGAACCGTATCAGCATAGCGTTCAAAACAGTGCCGGGTTCTGCTGACACAGCTTTTGGATTGACTAAAGCTGGTCTATGAGTGGTATAAACCTGAGATTATGATGGGCTTTTATAGATTGAGTCAAACAAAAGGGACCGGTAAGATGGAATTAACCATCTAACCGGTCCCTGTATAAATAGAACCCGAATGCTACCTTAATACTCCTGTAGTATGCTTCAGTTTATCGGGGTTTCGGATAATGTATATGTTGCGGATCAAATTTCCCTCTGCATGAATGATTCCCACTGTATGAATGCTGTCATGGGTTCTTAAGATATAAGCAGGTTGTTCGTTAATTTGACTGATTTCCATTTGCAGAGTTCCCTCAACCATTGATGCTTTGCGTAAAACGCCGAGAAGAAAGCGAACAACGCGATCACTCGTTTTAATTGGAAAAATAGCAGCCTTTGCTTTTCCTCCTCCATCAGAGACCAGTATAACATTAGGATCAAGCATAGATATCATTCGCTTCATGTTCCCCTGTTTGAGTGCTGCCAGAAAGTCAGTAATCAGTTCATTTGGGGCTGTTTCAGTATGAACAAGCTCTTCAGAGGTAATACCCATTTTTGCACGTGCACGACTGAATAGTTTACGGCAATTCACCGTGCTTTTTTCCATGAGCTCTGCAATTTCCTCATAGTCAAAGCCCAGTGCCTCACGCAGGACAAAAACAACACGCTCCGCTGGTGTAAGCCTTTCAAGCAGTACGATCATCGCATACGACAATAAATCACCCTGCTCGACTGATTCGATGGAATCATCATTCGAACTTGAATGAAACAGAGGCTCTGGAAGCCACTCCCCAAAATACTGCTCTCGTTTTTTGCGCGCGGATTTTTGTAAATCAAAACATCGATTCGTGACCATTTTACAAAGATAAGCTTTAGGCTCAGATAGCTTCTCTTTAGGAACATCATATAATTTTAAAAACACATCATGCACAACATCCTCTGCATCAGAGGCAGATCCTATCAACTGATAGGCGAGCTTAAACAGCAATCCTTTATATTGCATGTACATTTCTTGCATCATTTCACTTCCAATCTTATTCGGCCAAATGCTGATTCAAAGCAAAGGCTGCTAAAATAAAACGAGGTAAGGAGAGTTTTTGTGACAAATAGCAGAGGTGCTCCTGAAATTGAACATAACTCGTGGTATTTATTATGTGATGGCTTAGGAAGAGTTTGCTTTTTTACAAACTATAAACGGCTGTGGAGTTGAAATACCGCATTCTAGTATATTTATAGCAGTAAATGAAGGACGACTTTTTCAAATACAGGTGAATTTACTATAAGGCTTGGACTATATATATATTATATCTGAGCCACGTTGCTTATAAGAACAAAATATGGTTAATTTGGTTATTAAATGATAAAATTTACAGTTGTAAACCCTTAAGAAAAGGGGGCATTTCATGAAGTCCTACTGGCTTTGGATCCTATTAAATATGGTTGTTTGGCCTTTTGCTATTGCTTATCTTAACCTCCCTATAAATCAATTGGCAGTTTACATATTTGGTGTAGCATTTTACTTCCTTCTATTTTTTCTCGTTCCATTGATCGAGAAAAAGCCCCTTGTTTTATTTTGCATATTAGGTATTAATACGGTTATTGCAGGAGCAACCCTATTTCCCTACAATGATCAATTTAATCCCTTTCTTATTCTCATCCTTTCCCTTCTAATCGCTGAGGGCTTTTATCGGCTGCCGTTTCGATACAGTGTAGCGAATGGGGGAATTGGTGCATTCGCATTAGGATTCACCACTTTACATAGTAATCTGGGCTGGTTCCTTCAGACTTGTATAACTGTATATATCCTATTCCTTTTGATAGCTCTCATCCATTATAAAAGCACCAAGGATCATCTTATGGATCTGGAAGCACGCCACGAAGCTATTTTCAGTGAATTTCGCGATTTAAAACGGAGAGCTGTCTCAGAGGAGGAGCTTGCCAGGCAGGAGGAGCGGGTGCTGATTGCCCATGAAATCCATGATTCAGTTGGCCATAAGCTGACCGCCCTTATCATGCAGCTGGAAATGTTTCGTCTGCAAGCCTCTGAGCAAGAACAGGAAAGAGTGGAATCATTAAAGGAACTAGCTAACGAAAGCCTCAACGAAACACGAAGGGCCGTTAAATCGCTTAAGGCCAATGACACCGGCGGACTTCCAGCTATCCTGCGGTTAATTCGCAGGCTCGAATTGGAAAATATGATGCACATTCATTTCTCCGTCAAATACGGTGCCTTTTCTGCCCCGTTGACTGGTGAACAATCCTTTGTGATCTACAGATCAGTCCAGGAAGCCTTAACCAATATCATGAAGCACAGTGATGCAAAAGAAGCAGAAATCACCTTCGAAGCACCAGGCGGCAGCATATTCCGATTCGAAATTCGGAACCCATCCACTGGAACGGATGGCTATCACGAAGGCTTCGGACTAAGCCAAATGAGGCAGCGTTTAGAGAAGCAAAATGGTGGTTTGAAGGTGTACCAAATTGAAAGACACTTCATAGTTAACGGATTCATTAAAATAAGGTAATTCTCGTAAAGGCTTTTGAGTGCTTATTTAATAATTATCACTGAGTTGATTGGAGCGGAAGGTGCGAGACTCCTACGGGAGCAGCGGGACAGCTGAGACCCCGCAGACGCAGAGCGTCGAGGAGGCTCAGCGCCCGCCCCGTGGAAAGCGAGTACCTGCAGCGGAAATCAACGGGCAAAATTCAAAGACAATCTATGAGAATAGAGGTGATACCATGATTCGAATACTCCTGGCAGAAGATCAGGTAATGGTCAGACAGGGCTTAAAAATGATGATTGAAACCGAACCTGAATTCAAAGTCACAGGCGAAACAGATAACGGCAAAGAAGCCATCAGCCTTTGTGAAAAAATGCAATTTGACATTGCCATTCTTGATATCCGCATGCCTGTAATGGATGGACTAAAAGCGGCAAAAATCATCCAATCCCGCTGGCCGCAAACAAAGATCTTAATGCTGACAACCTTCGATGACGATGATTATGTCATGGAGGCGCTTCGGATAGGCGTTAGCGGCTATATTCTAAAAAACGGTGACACGGATTCACTGCTCCGTTCGATCCGAAGTGCACTAAAAGGCGGTTTATCAATAGAAGAAGGAGTAGCTGCAAAAGTCGTTCCTCAATTAATGAAACAGCAGGACACCAAGGAACCGGATCCTTCCCTAACACCCAGGGAACGGGCCATCCTGAAATGCATTGGGGATGGGCTCAGCAATAACGAAATCGCAGAACGGCTTGCCATTTCCATAGGCACCGTAAAAAATAACACAAGCCAGATTTTGACGAAGCTGGATTTAAGAGACCGGACACAGCTCGCCATCTATGCCATCCGCCATAACCTTGTCTAATTCAGATAAAATGATAAAAGTAATGGTGAAATACATAACTCGTGACGGGAGACAGTAGTGATGCTGTTTCCTTTTTTATATGCTGAACGTATCAACTAAATAAAGGAGTGTGGAACCATGCTCGAAACGGTAAAACTGACGAAAAGCTTTAAAGAAAAAAAAGTGGTGGATGAAATCAACCTTTACTTGCATACAGGTGAATCAGTCGGCCTGCTTGGACCGAATGGCGCCGGTAAATCAACAACGATTTCCATGATTGCATCCCTCATTAAGCCGACTTCCGGGGATGTAAAGCTTGACGGGAAAAGCACGATTCAAAATCCTTCAGACCTTCGAAAAGTACTTGGAGTAGTGCCACAGGAAATCGCGTTATACGAAGAGCTATCAGCCTATGAAAACCTGAAGTTTTTCGGAAAAGCCTATCGTGTTGAAAAAGAAACCCTGGAAGTCCGTATTCAGGAAGTGCTGGACATGGTCGGCTTAAAGGACCGCCAAAAGGAGCTGATTAAAACCTTTTCAGGCGGAATGAAACGAAGAATCAACATCGCGGCTACGTCCTGCATAATCCGAAAATCCTCATACTCGATGAACCGACTGTCGGCATTGACCCCCAGTCACGAAACCATATATTAGAAACCGTTCGGGAATTAAATCAAACCCAGGGCACTACCGTCCTGTATACGAGCCATTACATGGAGGAAGTCGAGCAATTATGCAATCGGGTCTATATTATGGATCATGGAAAAATCATCGCAACTGGCAGCAAGGAAGAATTGCTGAGTATTTTATCCAGTGAAGATACCATCGGGGTTCAGCTCAGCAAGAGAAGTGAAGCATTCACGGATAAGATTAAAACGCTGCCAGATGTCCTTCAGGTGGAACAAACTAATGAAGGGCTTCGCATTCTGGCGAAGAAGAATCATCATCTTTTAAGCAGCCTTGTGCATGCTGCTGAAAAAGAAGGCATTCAAATCATGAACTATCAAGTAGAAATTCCAAGCCTGGAGGACGTCTTTCTGCACCTGACAGGTAAAACATTGCGGGATTAAGGAGAGGTGAAAAATGGGCGCTTTTATTAAAAAAGATCTCCTGGTTTTCTGGAGAGACCGCAAAGAGATCTTAATGGCTTTAATGCTTCCCATCCTGATCATTGTGATCTTGAATTTTGCCTTTTCAGGCCTTTTTAAGGATGAAAAAGCGATGCAAATAGATATTTCAGTGTTGCAGGAGGATGATGTGAAGAAGGGGAAGGAGCAATTTGCTGCTGCTGTGGAAGCGAAGGGATTATCCTCCGAAGAAAAAAGTGTACTACTTGCAGAAGCAGATAACCTTGATCCTGTAAAGCTTATTCATGATTTTCTGAACAGCTCTGATTTAAAGGAATGGGTGACTGTCAAGGACTTCAGTGAACAGGAAGCAGCGGAACAGGTGAAAAGCGGGGAACTGGATGCGATTATTAAAATTCCAGAAGGGTTTACGTTTGAATCGTTATCCGGTGTTCTATTAGGGGAAACATCTCAAGGGTCCGTAACGATTTTAGCCAAGGAGGAATCGGCAGAGGTCAGCACCCTTCAAGAGGTCGTCCATACCTTTGTAAATACGGTAAATACGCAGTTTGCCCTTGGGAGTAAAGGAATCAAGGCCACGGCAGAACCCATTTTGCCAAAGGGAGGCAAGGAAGTGGTTGAAGGGGATGATGGTGCGGATGCGTATACCATTTCTCAATATTTCACGATCGCAATTGGCACCCTTTTTGCCTTATTTATGGCTCAAACGGTTTCGTTAAAAACGATGACAGAAAAGCGGGAGCAGGTGTTCAATCGGATTTTATTAACGAATAGCCATCCGTTGTCCTTCTTAATTGGGAAAACGGTATCCGCTTTTATTCTCTCCATTCTGCAATTCGCGATTACCCTGACGGTTGTTCAATTGCTGTTAAATGTATTCCCGGATAAATCATTCACGTTTTGGGTTGGGTTAATGGTTGTCCTGATCGCATTTGCCTTAACGGTAGGGGGACTTTCCGCTTTATTTACGGCTCTTACCCTCCATTTAAGCGACACCAACGCAGCAAGTGGTATATCGACCCTTGTCATTATGGGGTTTGGTGTTTTGGGCGGCAGCTTCTTTCCACTGGAAGGACTTCCGGAGCCTATTCAAAAAATCGGCGAATGGACACCGAATGGCCTGACACAGACAGCCCTTATTGAATGGGTTCAATATAGTCATTTCAATGACTTGCTATTCCCGATTATTTTTCTAATGGGTGTATTTATCATTTGTTTTGCCATCAGTGTGTCAATCTTTCCAAAAAGGGGGCGAAGCTGATGTATCCAGTGTTTTACGCTCAATTCCTAAAGGACAAACGAAAGCCGCTCCTAATCCTGACATTTATTGGCCTGAGCATCTTAGCTACTCTCATTTTCGGAAACTCGGCCTGGCAGACGAGTACCACTGTTTCTGTGTTTGCCTCCGGGCCAAATGCCGAGGAGATTGAACAAAAATGGGTAAAGTTATTAAATAAGGATAATGAAAATACCGAATATGTTATTTCAGAAGAAGGGGAAGCACGTGAACAGGTTAGAGAGGGAAAAAGGGATGTTGCCATTCTATTATTGGAACAGGATTATCGCTTAATAACCGCATCTGATATGCCAAACATCCAGCTGATCGAGCAGGATGTTCATAAAGTATTTACGGAGGAAGCACAGCTTCAGGCGATCACAGGCTCAGCTGATACAGCTGAATTAAGAGACGAAATCGATCGCTACCTGGAAAAACCGCCCCTGACCGTTAACACCAAAAGCGTGAATGGCGGAGAATTGACCAGCCATAATATGGGGACCCAGCTGCTGTTTGGCTTTACCCTGTTTATTGCCATGTTCACCATTGGATTTAAGGTTAATGGCATAAATGCGGATAAAGTCAGCGGGGTATGGAACCGTCTGAACCTTTCGCCAGTAAGTAAAACCAATATGTATACCGGTCATTTACTGTATAGCTTTTTCATTGGATTTTTTCAAATGGCCGTTGTTTTTCTGATATTCGAATATGTCATGAACTATGAAATAGGACCGCTTTCCCTTATTCTGACGATAGCCGCCGTGTTTACATTAAGCAGTGTAAGCCTGGCTATGCTGGTTGCCGGCTTTACCAAGACACCGGAAAAGTTTAATATGGTTTATCCATCTGTTATTCCGATTATCCCGATTATCAGCGGTGTGTATGTGCCGCCTGGTGTAATGGATAATCCGGTTTTCAATTTTATTGCTGACCTGTTCCCTATGGGTTATGCGATTGAGGCTATGATGGATGCAGCCCTTTTTGGTGCTGGCTGGAGTGAGATCATGCTTCCGGTTTCATTAATGCTGTTAATTGCAGTTATTTATATGGGGATTGGAATAAATCTTGGGGAAAGAAGCAGGAGGTAAGAAACAGGCCGAGTTCTTCTGTTTGGAAAATCTCTTCGCATTTACCAATTTTCTTTAAACGTGTTGTACAACGAAGTATTTATATAAGACTGAAGAAGTCTGGAATGTGATTATGAGAAACTATTGACGGTTTTTTTGCTTTCGGGAAGAAAGTAAGGGAACCGTTTTTGACATGTATCTGTATGATGGAAATTTCCTTCACTAAGAGCTGGCACCTAGATTTCAGCATTACTCCATGTTTACTATCCCATAAACCCAAATAAATAACTTTATAAAAAAATATGCTTTTAAATCCAGAACAATAAGTCTATTATAGTTATTAAAATTAAAAAAGGAGATTCATATGAATTCATCTATTCAAGATCAACTTCAAGTATTTAGAGAAAGTCAAAAAAACAGGGGGCGGCTGCTTATCAATTGTCCTGATCAGCCGGGCATTGTGGCTGCTGTATCCAAGTTTCTGTTCCAGCATGATGCTAATATTATTGAATCGAGTCAATATTCGACAAATCCAGAGGGTGGAACCTTTTTTATACGAATCGAGTTTGAATGTCCTGGTTTACAGTCGAAGGAAGATGAGTTGAAAAGTCAATTTAAGGAAATCGCAGAAACCTTTTCAATGGAATGGAAATTAGCATTTGTTTATGAATTGAAGAAGACAGCTATTTTCGTATCAAAAGAACTTCATTGTTTACGTGAGCTGTTATGGGAATGGCAAAGTGGTGATTTGCTTACCGACATCGCTCTTATTGTGAGCAATCACGAGGAAGCAAGACAAATTGCAGAATCCTTGCATATTCCATTCTTTTACATACCAGCAAGTAAAGAAAATAGAGAGGAAGTCGAAGAAAGACAGCTCAAGCTTTTAAAAGAATTTGATATTGACTTAATCATCTTAGCAAGATATATGCAAATTTTGACTCCAGCCTTTGTTGGGGCTCATCCATTCAAGATCATTAATATTCATCACTCTTTCCTTCCTGCATTTGTTGGTGCGAGGCCATATGATCGAGCCCATCAGCGCGGGGTAAAAATAATTGGGGCAACGTCTCATTATGTTACAAACGATCTTGACGAAGGACCAATCATTGAACAAGATATCAAGCGTGTTGACCACCGGGATCATATAGATGATCTAAAAAAGAGCGGACGTTCTATTGAACGGAGTGTTCTTGCCAGAGCGGTTAAATGGCATTTAGAAGACCGGATTATTGTTCATGAAAACAAAACAATTGTTTTTTAAGGAAAAGGAGCGGTAATGAGTGCCTGTCCCTCAGGGGGGGCGTTATCAAATTTGTGCAGACATAACACTTATCAAATTGGACAGATCATCTATATTCGAAAAGTCCAGGGTTCCAGGAAAAGTAAAGAGTAGAAAGAAAAGAGGACGGATACAATGGAGCGGAAGGAATACGAATGGGTCAAAGAGAATCGGGAAGTGCTTTTGGACTTTTGCAGTAAAATGGATCCAAATGATTTTACGTGTGAAATGGGATTCGGCTGGCAGAGTGTGCGTGACACACTTGTTCATGTAGCGAATTGTTATCATGGCTGGCTAGGATCATTTGTTTTATTAAAAACGAAGAAGCCTATCACACCTAGAGAAAACATTCCGACAATCGGCATCGAGGAAATCAGGACACTTTTTGAACAAGCAGATGCTTATGTGTATGAAGTTCTTGAGTCATTTTCTCAAAAAATGGATGAGTCAATCGTGCAGCCTATTCCTTGGAGAGAATCAACTGAGGAGATTTCAATGACTCCTCGAAAACTGTTCATGCATACTGTCACTCACGAATACCATCACAAAGGACAGATTATGGCGATGGCCCGCCAGTTGGGGTATGAACCGCCAAATACAGATGTTCTGGGGACGAGGGACTAGATTTAGATAAGAAAGGATGCCCAATGGTGCTGTTCGTAATATCAATGGGCACCCTTTGTAACTTTTAAGACTAAAATTAAAAAGATCTTCCCTTTTTTAGTTCTTTACACCTGTATGATTAATAACCCGTTCCATCGCTTGAATATGCCCCAAATGGTTTGCCTCATGAAACAACGCAAATTCGGCTAATTCACCAAAGGTTTCAAGTCCCAAAAATGGTTTAGCCAGCTTTTCATTTAACCGTTCAGCTGGAATTTGCTGGATTCGGACCAATTGATCCTTCAGCTGTATAATGAGCTCATCTGTTTCAGGTATATCACCTTTCCAATCAGCCGGCTTTGTACCGTTCCCAAATAATTCAATATAGTTTGCAGGGATATGGGTCGTTTTGCGGGGAAAGCCGAACATAAACTGTTCACAGACCGTTAATACATGGCCAATATGCCAATGGATCGTGTTGTTAAAACCGTCTGGCTGTACCCTTGCTACATCCTTTGATACTGACTCGATCTTTTTAATAAAATAACCTCTTGTCTTCTCAAACTGTTTAAACACTAGTTCATTCATTCTTTTCTCCCCTTCCAAATATTCTCATCTGTTAATATACCAAAAATCCGGAAAGATTAAGAGTGTCAATGGACTGAAAAATGGATTATTGTTTTCTTTTATATACGGAGAAGGTTTAGTTTGAAATTAATAAATTTATATTTTGTAAATGGCAGGACCTTACATCCAACCAATTATAATGTCACTTACACAACCTTAAGCAAACCGTAAGCTTTTCTTTATCAAACCGGTTGATGTTATGCTGTGGGGAACATTAACCGAGGAAAAGCAGCCCCGGGAGGCTGCTTTTTGTGCGGAAGGGTCTGTCAATTTAAGATTTCAGTTAAATTTACGCCAATCATAGCAATGCCTTTATTCTGCCGGGTAAAATAAAATCATACTGACACGTGCCAAAGATTTCCCTGAATTATGATAGGTATGGGGCCGATCAGCTTTGAATCTGATGGAGTCACCGCTTTCCAATGTATATTCATCGTTATTAACCCGTATGGTTATTTCCCCATCAAAGACAACAATCAGCTCTTCGGTTCCCTCGATATGAGCTTCAGCACTCAGGTATCCTCCTTTGTCGATTTCGACAGTGTACACTTCAAATCGTTTATCGTTTTCGAAAGGAAAGTAAGGATATACCCGATACCTGCCATGATCCTCTGATAATGTCTGAATTTCCTTCTTTAAAACAACTTGAGTATCCGGCTGAGGATGATTAATCAGTGAGGTAAAAGAGATCTTTAGACCATTTGCAATCTTCCAGATGGTTGTGATGGTCGGGCTTGATTCGCCCCGTTCAATTTGGCCGATCATCGTTTTACTAACTCCCGTTAATTCGGCCACCTTCTCTAAACTTAATTTTTTATTTTCTCGATATGCTTTTAAGTTTTTAGCAAGAATTAAATGAATTTCTTCCATACATGCATTCCTTTCATCTGTACAATATAACGTCCATAATATACAATATGTAGTAAATCGTTATATTGTCTTTTTGTACATTATAACATACACGCAAAGGAGGAAGGCAGCTGTGTCTTTATTATCTTTTTTCTTATATGTTTTTGTTACCAGCTTTACGCCAGGTCCAAACAATATTATGGCCATGGTATTCGCTAACCGGTTCGGTTTAAGAAATACGATACGATTTTGTTTGGGGGTAAGCGCGGGGTTCTTTGTCATTATGATACTTAGCAGCTATTTTAATCTATTGCTTCATCAATTCATTCCAAAGATTGAATTGATCATGACCATCATTGGAGTCATTTATATGCTGTTTTTGGCCCTTAAAATCATGACCAGTAAATCGGAAAATCAAAACAATAATGATGGAAAGCAAAACGGCTTTTTAATCGGGATGCTTTTACAATTCATTAATCCAAAGGGGATCTTATATGGGGTTACAGTTATATCAACCTTTATCCTTCCATACTATACCTCACATACGAGCCTGATATTCTTTTCCATTTTCCTTGCATTTGTTGGTTTCCTAAGCACCTTTTGCTGGAGTGTTTTTGGATCGATTTTTCAATCCTTCCTGGCGAAGTATAGAAGTCAGTTTAATGTGATAATGGCTTTGCTGCTGGTATATAGTGCCGGTTCGATTCTTGTGGGGTATTTCATTCGGTGAACATCGATTGATTGTTCTTAAATAGGAGGTGCACCCCACAGCTGTATAATGACTAGTAATCCAGGTGACTAGTGTGCGGAAAATCCGGAGGCAGCTGTATGGATTGTGGGTGCGGGAACTACTGGTTAGTATAATAATAGTTTATAATGTTTCTAACGATATTTAGCTCTTAAGCAAGTGAATTTATTTATGTCGATTATCCAAAAAAGTATAAATGAAAAAAGAATCTTATGTTTATTAAAGAGGGGGAGGAAATGCAAGAAAAGGATTGTCTAATATTACAATATCTTTATGAAGAATTAAATCTGACAAAGGCAGCAGAGCGAGTATATATGACACAGCCTGCTCTTACGTATCGATTAAGACAGTTGGAGAGGGAATTCCAGGTAGAGATAATATCCAAAAATGGAAAAAGGGTAAAATTCACACCGGCAGGGGAGTATTTAGTTTCCTATGCAAATAAATATCTTTCGGACTTTAGAGAGGCAAAAGATTACTTATTGAATATGGGGGATGAAGTAAAAGGTAATTTGAGAATTGGAGTCAGCAGTCATTTTTGCCAATATAACTTGCCGCCCATTTTAAAAGAATATACAGCGAATTATCCGAATGTTCATTTAAACGTTGATTCAGGATTCAGTAAAGAGATGATGGGCTTACTGAATGATGGTGAAATCGATGTTGCGATTGTTAGGGGAGACTATAATTGGTCTGATAAGTCTTATCTTTTAGATGAAGAAAGTATTTGTTTAATAACAAAGCAGGAAATCAATATAGAGGACCTTCCCTCACTTCCATTTATCAACCGAAAAGAACCTTTCGTATTAATTAAGTACAAGAATTCCAAGGAACTGTCTGATGTGGAAAATATATCGAGCTGGTGGAATGAACGGTATGAAACATCTCCAAATACTACTATGCTGGTAGATAGCTATGAGACATGTAAAGAAATGGTTAAGATGGGGCTGGGCTTTTCCATTGTTCCTCAAGCATTTATTCATAATCATGATCATGATCATCTCTTCTGTTATGATTTAGCTTATAAAAATGGGCAAAAGATGAAGAAACGAACCTGGCTTTTGTACCGTGAATCCTCTCTGCAGCTAGCGGCTATCTTCAAATTTGTTGAATCCATTAAAGCCTTATATTATATCAAAAAAGACTAGAAGGCACAGCTAGTGTTGCTCTTCTAGTCTTTTCTTTTTGAAATAAGGTATACAGTACTCACTACTATCCAAAAATTTTTTTTGGGTAATCTAAAAAAAGATTAATTTTACTTATAGTATGTCTGTGTGTAACATTAAAAAATATAAGTTATAATATTCTGAAAAAATCGAGGGGTGTACTTTATGAATGATATTTCGGTCAAAGGTAAGAATGCAATCATGCATGCAATAGATAAGAGAGACACAGAGCTTCGGGAATTATCATTAAAAATTCATTCAAATCCAGAAACTAGTTTTCAAGAATATAAAGCAATGAATTGGTTAGTTGAACCACTGGAAAAATCGGGTTTTTCTATTGAAAGAGGACTTGCCAACTTGGAAACTTCCTTTCGAGCAACATGGGAGGGGCAAAAAGGAGGACCAACCATTGCTATTTTAGCAGAATATGATGCATTAGCCGGGCTGGGACATGGATGCGGCCATAATATTATTGGTACTGCTGCAGTGGGGGCTGCGTTAGCCCTAAAGGACGCACACCCAAATCTTAAAGGGAAAATTATTGTCATCGGAACACCTGCTGAAGAAGAAGGAGGGGGGAAAATTCTAATGGTCGAACATGGGGTATTTGATGATGTCGATGTAGCGATGATGTGCCACCCTCACGGTAAGACAATGGTATTACGAGGGGGACTCGCATGTGTTGACGTTACTTTTAAATTCTATGGGAAAGCAGCACACGCCTCTGCTTCTCCTGAAAAAGGGATCAGTGCACTGGATGCAGTTATCCATACCTTTGTTGCGGTTAATTCCTTACGTCAATTTTTTAAGGATGACGTTAGAATACATGGAATTATTACCAAGGGAGGTGAAGCAACAAATGTTGTGCCAGCGTATTGTGAAGCAGAGTTTTTATTAAGAGCTGAAAACGTCGAGTCGTTACATGTTGTTAGAGAAAAGGTTTGTGCAGCTGCACGATATTCAACCGAAGCTGTTGGGGCTAGATTAGAGATTTCTGAGGGTTTAATTTATGCAGAAAGAAATAACAACAAGGCATTAGCTTCTATTTTTAAGAAAAATCTTGAAGAGCTAGGTGAATTGGTAAGCGATCCTCCTGAAAAGGGAGGAATTGGCTCCTCTGACATTGGTAATGTTGGACAAGTAACCGCAACGATTCATCCATATATAAAAATAACGGATACTGCTGCAACACACACTCCTGAATTTGTGGAAGCCGCAGCATCAGAATATGGGATGTCCGGCTTAAATAAGGCAGCAAAAGCGTTAGCTATGACAGCGTATGATATTTGTCTTAATCCTGCAAAATTACAAGAAATCAGAAACGAATTTGATAAATGGAAAAAGAATAAGGATGCTAAATTATCTAAAATTAAAAGAAAGGGGATTTGATAAATGAAGCCTACTCCTGGAATGGAAACTAATCAAGTGAAAAAAAGGAATTTTTTTAAAATGCCTCACACGTTTGTCATCATTATTTTCTTCATATTCTTTGCAGCCTTATTAACATACCTGCTGCCAGCTGGGGAATTTGAGCGGGTCAAGGATGAAGCAACTGGTCAAACGCTTGTTGTTGAAAATACCTTTAAATCTGTTGAGCAAAGCCCGGTTAGTATCTTAGATATACCCTTAGCTATTGTTCATGGTTTAGTGGGTGCTGCAGATGTTGTATTCTTTATTTTTATAATTGGCGGGGTATTTCAAATTATTAATTCAACAGGAACGATAGAAGCTGTCGCAGCTCGGGTAGGAAAGGCTTTTGTGAATAAAGGTCTAATTATTATTCCAATATTCCTTATTCTTTTCTCTGTTGGTGGATTTACAATGGGGATGTCTGCGGAGGTTATGGCTTTTGTACCGATCGGAATTGTAATTGCTAGATCGCTGGGATATGATGCCATTACTGGAACAGCGATGGTTATGCTAGGAGCTGCTTCAGGTTTTACAGCAGGATTATTGAATCCATTTAATGTAGGGATAGCCCAAGCCATTGCGGAACTTCCTATGTTTTCGGGTATGTGGCTTCGTGCCATTCTATTAGTGGCATTGTTATTTTCAACGAGTTTGTATATCATTCGTTATGCAAAAAAGGTTAAAAAGGATCCGACTACAAGTCTTGTTTATGATTTAGAAATAGAGGAAAATCGCGGTGAAATAGATTTATCAGCTTTACCATCAGTAAAAGTGACTCATATTTTAACAATACTCTCAGTAATAGCAGGGTTTGGTGTTCTAATTTGGGGTGTTTCCAGCCAGGGATGGTGGATGGAAGAATTAGCAGCATTCTTCTTGAGTCTAGGAATTATTGTTGGTTTTCTTTCAAAATACGGACCTAGTAAAATTGCAGGAGAGTTTGTTAAAGGTGCAAGTGCCATTACATTCGGTGCGTTTATTGTAGGTATCGCAAAAGGGGTTGTCGTTGTTTTAGAGCAAGGTTATGTCATTGATTCTGTGGTGAACGGACTTGCCTCAACGATTGGTCAGCTGCCAGCCTCTGTTCAAGTTCTTGGGATGTACACATTTCAAAATATTTTAAATATTTTTATTACCTCAGGAACAGGTCAAGCGGCTACAACCATGCCTGTCTTAGTTCCTTTATCAGACCTTATCAATATTACAAGACAAACAACGGTCCTTATCTTTCAACTGGGTGATGGACTATCCAATATCATGCTGCCGACATCTGCCATGTTAATGGGAAGCTTGGCGGTCTCAAAAATCAAATATAACCGCTGGATCCGATTCATGTGGCCGCTTTTCCTAATCTGGTTTTCCATCGGAGCTGTATTTGTATTAATTGCTCATGGAATAAGTTATTAAAGGCACGGATTGGTATCAGGCAATCGACATCTTAGCAGTAGAATGTTTAAGTTACAATTGTCTGTTTAATATTCACGTGCAGCTTCCTAATCCCTAGAATTCAAGTTACCTATCAAGACTTTATATTCCTCCTGCGAAAACATAGCTTTGCAGGAGTTTTGTTGTTTTTATTACTGAATGGGCAGGAGTGAGAAGATTGGAAAAACCGGGTATGAATGTATCTCATCTAGTTGATAAAAGTGAATTGGAGAAACATGTAAAATTCCTTTCTGAGCTGGAACGGCTTTCCGGTGAACCCGAGGCAGAAGAAGCGGTTACCTACATTATCAATCAACTTAAACAATATGGAGTCTCCTATGAACGTTATCAGTTTGATGGATATTTCAGTGATCCACATTATGGTGAAGTATTGGTGAATTCGCAAATTCCTTATACATTAAGGGCCAAGGCCAGATCCTTTAGCAGGAATTGCCCTAATGGCATAACTTCTAAGCTTGTGTATGATAAATCAAGTGATAGAAAAGGGGAATCATGTATTGTAGATTTCAAAGGAAAAATAGTTATTAGCTGGAACTACCTTGAGGATTATGTTATGCAAATTGAAAAGGCTGGAGCTTTAGGTTTAATACATATTTGGCCATCAGAAGAAGAGGCCATTCATGAAGAAACCGTAGGGACCATTTGGGGGACTCCCACGATTGAAAATATGGACCAACTAACAAAGCTTCCTGTTGTCGGAGTCAATTATCATGACGGTATTAGGCTCTTAGAGGAATTGGCTGACAAAGAAATTAACGTAACCATAAAAACAGGTTTAAAAGAAGGTATTAAGACTGTTAGTTTACCAGTTGGCACCATAAAGGGCGAAGAGGAAGAGTTTCTTTTAATTTCTAGCCATTATGATTCCTGGCATAAAGGAGCCACTGATAATGCTGTAGGAAATGCCTTATTACTCGAACTTGCCAGACTGTTCAGTATTAGTAATTCCAGGTTAAAGAGAGGAATAAAATTTGCCTGGTGGCCTGGTCACTCCAATGGCAGATATGCTGGATCGGCATGGTACTGTGATCATTTCTGGGAGGACCTAAATGAAAGGTGTGTTGCTCATATTAATGTGGACTTTCCAGGTTCAAAAGGAAATGAGGCGATTTTTCCAAGATCCACTTCCATGGAAGATAAGCACCTGCTTAAAGAAATTATCAAAACTTATACAGGGAAAAAACCAGAACAATTAACCTACCTTCCGCGTGGTGCAGACCAGTCCTTTTGGGGACCTAATATCCCCATTCACATTATGTTTAAGTATGAACCTGCCAGTGAGAATAAAATCTATCAAACACCAGGGGGGAATTGGTGGTGGCATACAGAGAAAGATTTGTTTGACAAAGTTGACCTTGACTTGCTTGTACGGGATACGAAAATTCATAGCAGTCTTGTTAATAAACTTTCAAACTGTGGAGTATTGCCAATCCGGCTTGATGAATTTTTGAGTTCAAGCGTAAATATCCTGGAGCAAATTGATTCACTGAGCGACAAAGAATTTGATTTCGCCCCAATTTATGGGTCTCTAGAAGTGTTAATGAGCAAGGTGGAGAAACTACATGAAAAGGAGAATCATAATGAAAAACGGTTAAATGAATTGCTGAAAAAGGTATCTGGTACGTTAAATCGGTTGATGTTTTCATACTCTAGCAGATATGAATATGACAACACCTTCCCTTTTCATCCCTATCCGGGTTTGGCAAAAGTTAAAGGAGTTTATCATAAAAATACCACACCAGAAATATTTTTATTTGCTTGTACTTATTTTGTTCGGCAGCGAAATCGTTTTGTACAGGAAGTTAAAGGGATTTGCAGGGAGATTGATTTGTATATTTAACCATGGGGGATTCCAAATTGGACAGTACATCACTGTTACCGATCCGGGTTTATCGAATAGCAGTCAGTTGTTTTCCGAAAAATGGATCGAACAGCCGAATGCCAATGACCAGATAGGGAGTACAGAATACATTTGCATTTAACTGCAATAACAAATTTATAACAATCACTGACTCAACTGGCAATATGGTGGCTGATAGAAACGGGGAAGACTCCTAATAGTAGATGAAATGGTGTGCCTGGTTAAAAGATAGGCACGCATTTTTTTTGAATTTAACATATCATTTATACCTTGAAACAGACAAACCTGTTTCTTTTTCATTCTGTAACAGTCTCAAAGGGAACAGTCACAAAATGTTCGAAATTAAGAGAATATTTTCTGTTTTTTATGAATGACTTTTCTGACAACGGATGAAAAGGAGGAGCTGAGGTGTTGTTTGTGACATAAATCACAAAAATTAGACCTCTTTTCAGTTTAATAATTTGAAAAACATATTATATTTTCTCTTAAAGCCTCTGTCAATAGTATGAAATCAGGCTGAGTCTAGAAAATCAAGCCTAAGAAGCAACAACACCAAGATAACGAGGAAAATGGAATTTACAATAATCAGACAATAAGCCTATAATAGACCTCGGGGTGAGATATATGACAAATATTGGCGTATTAACCAGAATAATGGGATCCTCGTGCGTTCAGTTTGGTAAAAAGGTACTGGTCACTCAGTTGAGGTATGCGACTTTGGAAGCGATTTTCGAAGTGGACGAAGAAGTTCAGAGAAAGCTGGATCCAAAAAGGCGGGTAGAGATAAGAGAGTTTATTATCCAATCGCTGGAAGAAGGCAAGGATTTTTACTTTTCACCATTTGTTTTTTCTGCCAGAGGTGCGATTAAAGAAGCTGATGATGGATGGGAACTGACTCCCGGCAGCAAGCTTTACATCATTGATGGACAGCATCGGAGCGCCAGTTTTTCATCTGCTATTAGCCATCTGAAATCCAGGAAAGAATCAGCTGAAGAAACAGGCAGGCTTGATGAAGCAGTACTGCTTCAGACATATATTGAAAAACTGAAAGAATATCCCGTTGCCATGCAGGTATTCCTGGATTTGACAACGTCTGAGGAGAGGCAATTATTTACTGATATCAATACAGAAAGAAGAGAAGCTCATATAGGGCAAATCATGCTTTATGACCAGCGGGATCAATACACTGAACTGACAAGAAACGTAGCAAGTCAGCTGCAGACTATCTTTGAAATTGAACAAAACCTATCCAGAATATCCATTCACAACTCGGCACTTACATCATTAGCCACCATGAAGAGGTGCATCATAGCCTTATTTGAAGGTATTTTAACTGTAAAAAAAGGTTCCCCTTATTATAGATGCAACCCTATGGAAGCAGAAGAGATCGCGATAGAATTTTTTCGAACATGGCAGCAAATTTTCCCTAAGAAAAGCGCTAACAGGGTTAGGTTTGTAAGCGGTTACTCAGGGATACAAATTGCTCTTGCCTATTGTGCCAACCAGCTGACCAGAACTCATAACATATCCTACAAAGAAGCCATACAACAGCTGAAAAACCTAAAATATGAGTGCAGCTGGAAGCACAATGATCAGATGTTCCGGCATCTGTTCGAATCCGGGACTTCCAGAATTAAAGGGCACTCTTCATCAAGAAAAATTCAGCAAACCTCATTGGAGTTCAAAAAGAAAATTGAACAGGGAGGGATAATGCCGTGATTGTTAATGACATCTTTACAAAGAGGCAAACTTTTATAACACTGCGTGTTTCTGAACTGTTCAAAATGCATAAAGGTGGACGGCTTATTCTGAGAGATACGAACCAGCTTCAAGTCAGACGGATTAAAAAGTATATCTTCTTGAATGCAGCCGGGGGAGAAATATATCTGCCGCCGCTTGTTGCGACAGTGGAAGCAGGAATGGTAGAAAAACAAATTCCTAACAAACTTAACATTGTAGATGGTTCACACCGGATGAAAGCTTTGCTGCAGCTGGAAGATCAAATTTTTATGAGCATGAAAAGTGAGAAGGATGATGAAGTCAGGAATGCTTATCACCTTCAAAATTTATTGGAGAAAACAGATTTAGCTATTCAGGTTCTTGAAGGACTCTCTAAAGATGAGGAGAATCAGCTTTTTATAGATTTAAACACTAAAGGGAAACAGGTGGCATTGTCCAAGCGAATCTCCTATGATTCCAGAAATATCTTAAATGGGATTACCAATCGAATTCTTAGATCCAATGCCCAGTTAAATGAAGCAGGAGTGGAAACGGAAAAAAGGGCTGTCATCCGGCCAGCGAATAAAAAGTTCCTTTCACTATCTCAGCTCCGCTTGCTTGTGGCTACTTTTCTGGCAGGGAAGCTGTTAAGCAGATCGGAAGAATGGAAGGAGAAGGGAGGGGCAGAAGATGAAGCAAATATGGATTTTGTGAATCTATGGCTCGAAAAACTCTTCACCTTTCATCACCCTAATCAAATCGGAAACTATCATGAAACCATGCTGGCGAGCTTTCCCCTTATTCAGGCCATAGCTCTATACGCAATTAAAGACCTGGAGAATCAATCAATTGCTGCCAAAAAACAAAGCCTAACTCAGAGAATGGATAGTATAAAGGGAATGAATTGGAGCAGCAGGAATCCGGAGTGGCGGAAATTTGAAGGAACTGTAAGAGGGGAATTCTTTTACCTGGAAAATAATAAAAGAAATATAACCGAAATGGCAAATTGGCTGGAGTCTCAAAGGAGGTGAGTAATTTGTAAGCAAAAAAAAAACCTCAGGCGGGTCCGGGAAGACGATAGCCTGAGAGTCTCAGTGAGAAGGAGTATACCAACTCATAAGTTAGTATACTCCTTAAATTTCATTTTTTAAATAGTTAAATTAAAGGGAGGCTGTTACTAACGATGGAAGCAACACAAATATGCAGTTATATTATTGTTCCTGAAACGAAATCGATCAGAGCGGAGTTTAATGATAATGGGGAATGCCACAGTCTGATTTTGGAGGGTGACTATACGTTTAAGGTAGATGTGAAACCAATCGAGATTATTGATGAAAGCATTAAATATTATGGTTTTGACCTCAATGGTGCCATCAGCGGTTCGAGAGCCATACTTGGCCAATGTAAGGCTGTGCCTGTACGAATTCCAGGAGAGGTCGACATGTATTGGTTTCCACATACTTCGCCGGGGCAGGAGGAGTGTGTGTGGTTTGCTCTCCATCATGTAGAAGCTATCATGCCTGAAGATAAGGATCTTTCTAACGTTTATGTAAGCGGCGGACATTGTTTTAAGCTGAACGCTGCTGAAAAGGATCTTTCTTACAAATATGATCGGACAGAGAAGCTGGAATCAAGAATATCCAAGCGCAGGGTAAACACCTTCAGTTTTATTATGGAAAGGACCAGGGATACCTACTCGGTTGAGAAAGGAAAGCGGAATTATATTATCACAAGGAAGAAAGATTAGTAGAAGCAGGAGCCTGTTCCGATAAACTGAGGGCAGGCGCCCATAACAGCAGAAAAAGCGGCACAATGCCGCTTTTTCTGATTTGATGCAACTTAACCGAACACAGCTTTTGTCATTAAAAATAAAACAGATGGTGCCATCAGACATCCCAGTCCCGTGTAAAAGGTTGCCGTAACCGCTCCATAAGGCACCAGTTTTGGATCAGTTGCAGCCAATCCGCCGGCTACTCCGCTTGTCGTTCCCATTAGACCTCCGTAAACCATGGCCGTGCGAGGGTTATTAAGGCCAATATACTTTGCGACGAAAGGAGTTCCGATCATCGTAAGAATGGATTTTACTAAACCCGCTGCGATACTGAGAGTGATCACTTCAGAGCTGGCTCCAATCGCCGTTCCTGTTACTGGCCCAACTATGTACGTTGCAGTTCCGGCACCAATTGTTGTAAGGCTGACCGCGTCAGTATATCCAAATGCCAGGGCAATTCCGACACCGATTACAAAGGAGAGGACAACACCCAAAAAGAGGGAAACAACGCCATTTACACCGGCTTTTTTGATTTCACTGAAATTGGCGCCAAAGGCAGTGGCCACAATGGCAAAGTCACGGAGCATGCCTCCGCCCATCAATCCGATTCCAGCGAAAATGCCGATGTCCGAAAGGCCTTTTTCACCGCCGGTTACCACTCCGCCAATATAGGCGAGCACCAATCCAAGAGCTATGGCGATTGCTGAACCGTGTATTCTGCCTTTTGTTAGTTTATCAGAGAGGTAATAAGAAACTAGCATTGTCAGCCCTACGACAGTAAAAGCAACGATGAGACCATTGTCTGTAAGAGCATTACCTAATGTTTCTAACACGCTGATCCCCTCCAGTCATTTCACTTTCCAGCGTTTCGTTTGCATTGCCGCCTTTACTTAAAAGAGGTACAACAGCCCAGCTGATGACGACTGCAGCTACTCCCGCGGTTAGGGCAAGAGGTCCTCCATCCAGAGCTGCGACCACATTTTGCTGTGCCGACATTGCGATAACGATGGGAATATACATGGCACTCCAGAAAGATACCCCTTCCTGGGTCGGAGTCTTTAATCTATCTTTCTTTTTTAAGTATTCAACCAGAAGTATTAACATCAGCATAGCAATGCCTACACCGCCGACATTGGCGTCGATCCCAAGAAAATCTCCAAGAAGATCTCCGAAAAATACACCGGATAATAAGCAGATAGATAACAAAGCAACCCCGTAAATAACCATTTCATCTCTCCTTTTAATTTTTTGCTTTGGGCTAAGGAACAGAACGGCAAATGAGACCAATAATATGACTGGACTTAGGGGTCGTATAAATTGTTTGAAATAAAGAAAGCGTTTGCATTTTTGTAATCTACAGTCGACTGTATTCCTAGAACTCATAATAAAACGAATGAAAAGAATAAGTCAATTAATTTTTACAATTTTCTTAAAATATTGAATTATTGAAAATGTAACGTTATAATTAAAATCGACAGTCGACCAAACATTTTTACACTGAAGGAGACAGTGTCATGAAAGCGGATAAATTTAATCAAAATGCATTATCAAATCATATAGCAGAGCATATCACCGACCAAATTATAAAGGGAGAGCTGGTTCCTGGTGATAAATTGATTGAGCATATTTATGCTGAAGAGTATGGAACAAGCCGTGCACCAGTTAGAGAGGCCATTTACTTGCTTTCGATTGAAGGGCTTGTGGAAAGGATACCCCGAAAAGGAGCCATTGTTAAGGATTATACGGAAAACGAAATTTATGATTTGCTGGAAATTCGGATCATGCTGGAGTCAATGGCTATGGATAGAATCAGCAGAAACGGAATCGATCAGGATAGGCTGAAAAAAATGAAAGAACTTTTTGACCAGATGGCCGATGTTACGAATGTTCATCAATACACGCAGCTGAACCACTCGTTTCATACTGCTCTTGTAGAAATGAGTCAAAGTGAAACGATTAAGACCATGTATTCCCGGCTTGGATGGCCATTACTGAGAATACAGAGCCTTTCATTTGCCAGCCAGGGGAATATTGAAAAGTCAGTGCGTGAACATGAATTGTTAATTGGTCTTTTAAAGGAGGAGAAATTAGAAGAGGCAGCAGATTTGCTGACAAGGCATAATCAGGATGTAATAGCCAGCATGAAACGAAAGATGGGCAAGCGGGAGGAAATGAAATGAAGCTTGCATTCGTATTTCCCGGCCAGGGCTCCCAAAAAAAAGGTATGCTGCACAGCCTGCCGGAACATCCAGCCGCTCTTGAAGTACTGCAGCAAGCAAGAGAAGTAATCGGAGAAAATGTTTTGGATCTTGATACTGCCAAAGCCTTAAAGTCCACTGTTTCAGTTCAATTGTCTTTGCTTATTGCGTCAGTGGCTGTATCAAAAGCATTTAAAGCAGAAGGGGTGAAGCCGGATTTTGCTGCAGGCCATTCAGCCGGAGCCTTTGGAGCTGCCGTTATTTGCGGGGCGATGGATTTTACCGATGCTTTGGAGATTGTAAAGCTGAGAGGAGAGCTGATGGAACATGCTTTTCCATCGGGCTATGGGATGGGAGTGATTACAGGTTTTGATGCCATTACTGTAAAGGAAATCGCTGCAGCCATTTCTTCAGTAGAGAACCCGGTATATCCCTCGAATATTAATGCAGCAGATCAAGTAACCATTTCCGGCTCCATTCCAGCCATCAAAAAGGTTCTTGATCAAGCCGGTCAACGCGGTGCAAGAACAGCCGAGCTTCTGAATGTAACTGTGCCATCACATTGTCCTTTGCTGAATTCAGTCGGTGATTCCTTATATGACAAGCTTGCTTCTGTCCATATCCGGGCCCCGTTTATCCCATATGCCGCAAATCGGACAGCAAGGCTATTACGGGATTCGGAGCAAATTCGAGAAGACCTCGCTTATAATGTTTCGAATCCAGTCCGCTGGTATGAAATCAGCTCCTTGCTTTGTGAGCATGGCACAAGGCTTTTAATTGAAATGTCTCCAGGGAATGTCCTGACCACTTTAAATAAAAGAACACTGCCTGGTGCCCGATCAGTCTCAGTGGATGAAAACGGGTTAGATAATTGTCTTTTCCTGGCAAAGAGATTTTGTTCTTAAAATATTTTTATAGAGAGGGGAATTTATCATGCAGGCTGCCAAACAGCGATCGTGGAATACACGTCTTGAAGCCAAGCAAAAACGATTAGAGGGAATGAAGGGCATCACCAGCAATCGAATTATTCCAACCAGCCAAATTGTCGAGGCTCTCGAAACACTGATTATGCCGGGGGATCGGGTGGTGCTTGAAGGAAACAATCAAAAACAGGCATCCTTCCTTTCAGCTGCTCTTGCTCAGGCTGACCCGAAAAAATTATTCGATTTGCATATGATCATGTCCAGCATTTCCCGACCTGAACATCTCGATATATTTGAGTACGGCATTGCCAGCAAAGTGGACTTCTCATATGCCGGCCCGCAAAGTCTCAGGATGGCGCAAATGCTTGAAGATGGGAAGCTGACAATGGGAGAGATTCATACATATGTAGAGTTATATGGAAGGCTCTTCATTGATTTGATTCCTTCAGTGGCTTTAGTCGCTGCGGATAAAGCTGATTCAGAAGGCAACTTATATACAGGTCCCAATACTGAGGAAACACCGACTCTTGTTGAAGCAGCAGGCTTCAGCAGCGGAATTGTCATTGCACAGGTGAATGAACTGACTGATGAATTGCCTCGCGTAGACATTCCAGGCTCCTGGATTGATTTTGTCGTTGTTGCTGACAAGCCTTATCAGCTTGAGCCGCTATTTACACGGGACCCTCGCCATATTACTGATATTCAGATTCTGCAGGCCATGATGGTCATAAGGGGAATCTATGAAAAGCACGGAGTAAAATCTCTGAATCACGGGATTGGCTATAATACTGCCGCGATTGAACTGCTTCTCCCTACCTACGGTGAATCCTTAGGCCTGAAGGGGAAAATTTGCAGGCACTGGGCATTGAATCCTCATCCTACACTCATCCCTGCTATTGAAAGCGGATGGGTAGACAGTGTCCATTGTTTTGGCGGAGAAGTAGGCATGGAAAAATACGTTGCTGCCCGGCGTGATGTGTTTTTTACCGGGCATGATGGAAGCTTGCGCTCAAACAGGACACTTTGCCAGCTTGCAGGACAGTATGCAGTTGATCTATTTGTAGGCTCCAGCCTGCAGATTGACGAAGCAGGGAATTCTTCAACCGTAACGAGAGGGCGCCTCGCCGGATTTGGGGGAGCGCCGAACATGGGACATGATCCGGGAGGAAGGCGCCATTCTTCTCAGGCATGGCTTGACATGATGACGGACAATGACCCGCTTGCACGCGGAAGAAAATTGGTTGTTCAGGTAGTAGAAACCTTCCAAAACGGAAATAAACCTGTATTTGTTGAATCGCTGGATGCTGTTGGCGCTAAAGCAGATATAGGCCTTGAAACAGCACCTGTCATGATTTATGGGCAGGATGTGACACATATAGTCACCGAAGAGGGCATTGCCTATCTATATAAAACGGACAGCATGGAGGAGCGGAGACAGGCCATCTCAGCCATTGCCGGTGTGACCCCAATTGGCCTGAAGCATGATATAAAGGCGACGGAAAAATTAAGAAGAGAAGGGTTAATCGCTCTTCCTGAGGATCTCGGCATTAGAAGAACCGATGCAAAACGATCCCTGCTGGCTGCCAAAAATGTAGAGGAGCTTGTGGAATGGTCGGAAGGGTTATATGAACCGCCTGCCAAATTCAGAAGCTGGTAAAAGGAGGCAGAAGGGAACAATGAAAGACTTAGAATCTTACAGCCTATATCTTGGAAAGCTGGCCATACAATCACTCATTGAAGAGGCTGAGCTCACGCCAAAACCAGGACTGGTTGATAAGAAAAGCTCAGGCTCGCATAGAGATATGTCTTTAAGCACATTGATCCGGTCAGCTATTGCACTTGAAGATACATTCAGGAAAATAGCTGAAACAAGCTTTAATCGGACCCCTTCTCAGGAGCTGCGCGAAGAGATCGCCATGATTGGCAGGCGGGGTGAACAGGAGATGTTCCAGGCCACGGGTGGCGTAAATACCCATAAAGGAGCAATATGGGCATTAGGCCTCCTGGTTTCAAGTGCTGCAATGGACCTGGGAGAAAGCCCAGGCAAAGAGGTAGCTGTTCAGGCAGGAAAGATTGCTCTATATGAAGATCGTAACCTGCTACCTGATAAAACAAATGGCAGCCGGGTTAAAGCAAGGTTTGGAGTGGATGGAGCAAGAGGAGAGGCCGAGCAAGGCTTTCCCCACATAAGACAGATAGCGCTGCCAGTTCTTAATGAATCAAGAGAAAGAGGTCTGAGTGAGGATTATTGCAGGCTAAATGTACTGATCGCACTGATGGCAGAGCTAAATGACACATGTATTTTGCATAGGGGAGGCGCGGAAGCCCTCGAAATCACAAAGGCTCATGCAAAGGAAATCGTCAGGGCAGGAGGAGTTTCTGCCGACAAAGGATGGCAGCTGTTAGAACAATTGGATCAATTGTTATGCAGCATGAATGTATCACCGGGCGGAAGCGCTGATTTGCTTGCCGCTGCCATTTTCCTGGATTACCTGGATCAGAATGCGAAAAGCGAGTCTGAGAGATTAGAAGCTTTACAAATTTAGCAGAAGGAGAGCTGCCGAATGGAGAAATTGAACTTTCGCTTTCCTGCAACTCAAATGCTTGAATCAAATGCCCATGTGGGAGTTGTAGGATCAGGCGACCTGGAGATTTTAATGGAGCCATCCGACCAGGGATATGCAGATGTAACAGTCCGGACTGGTACAACCGGCTTCAATCAAATATGGGAAAAGGTATTAGAACGGTTTTTCAGCCATCATGATATTTCAGCAAACATTAAAATCAATGATTTTGGGGCAACTCCGGGCGTTGTCTCATTGAGGCTCTCACAGGCATTGGAGGTGGGCAGAAATGCTGGATACATTAAAAAATAGCTTTGTAGAGTGCGGAGGCAGAGAGCGGGCAAGAGTGCTTATGGATGAAGGCACATTCAGGGAGCTAGTGGGACCATTTGAAGGTCTTGAATCCCCACATCTGGAACCTCAGGGAATTGTTCCCCAAAGTGATGATGGGGTTGTGATCGGCAAAGGTAAGATTGAGGGAAAGCCAGCACTCGTCATTTCCATAGAAAGCAGCTTTCAGGGAGGCGGTATTGGAGAAGTTTCCGGTGCGAAGATAGCTGGTGCTTTAGAAAGGGCACTTGATGAAAATAAGTCCGGCCATACCATCTACCCCATTTTTATCTTTGATACAGGGGGTGTCAGACTCCAGGAAGCCAACTACGGACTCTTATCCATTGCCGAAATAGGCGCGGCGATCGTGGCATTAAGGGAATACGTGCCTGTTATTGGAGTCATTCCCGGGAAAATTGGCGCATTTGGCGGGATGTCCATTAACGCAGGATTATGCAGCACGTTAATCATTACCCGTGAAGGACGGCTTGGATTAAATGGGCCAGAGGTAATCGAGCAGGAAGCAGGGATACAGGAGTTTGATTCAACTGACCGCCAGCAGATTTGGAGTACGATTGGAGGCAGACAAAGGGTGGCTTCCGGATTTGCCGATATTGAGGCCGAGGATAATATCGCCTCTTTCAGAAAAGCAATATTGTCTGCGATCCTGCGGGGACCTGTGGAAAAGCCAAGAAGCTCACAGGTTGAAAAATATCTTTCTTTTCTTCGCTCTATCAATACTTCAGCCGTGCTCACTCCTCAGAAAGTGCAGGATTTGTGGGCAGAATCTGACTATTATCATTCAGAGGAGATGGATAGAGAAAATAAGAATCATGTTGTAAAAATTAAAAGCAGGGGACATAGATGGTTTAACCTTTTGTCAGCCGGCAGCAAAAACATCAGTGCAGTTCCTTCGGTTTTATGTTCCGATTCAAAAATCAACAATGAATCAGTTCGTTTCCTGGCCGTTGTCCCGGATGAATCAAGCCGATTCCCTCGAGCCCGCTCTGGTGAATTTGGCCTGGAGCAGGGATGGATGATCGCCAAGCATGTCCGTGACGCGATCGAAGAAGATCAATATAAAGAAGAAAAACGCGCAATAGTAGCGGTCGTTGATGTTCCAAGCCAGGCCTATGGGTACCGTGAAGAGCTTTTGGGAATCCATCAGGCATGTGCTGCAGCTGTTGATGCCTATGCAACAGCAAGATTGGCAGGCCATCCGGTCATTGCTTTTATTCCAGGAAAGGCTATTTCAGGTGCCTTTTTATCTCATGGATTGCAGGCGAACCGATTAATCGCCTTGGGTGATGAAGGCGTCAATGTCCATGTTATGTCCAAGAAATCAGCTGCAAGAATCACGCAGAGAACCATTGAAGAGCTTGAAGAAGCAACAAAAAAAGTGCCGTCAATGGCTTATGATATCCGGTCATTTGAAAAATTGGGTGCGCTCCATGGACTAATTTCCGATTTAAATGCTGACGCACCAGGGGAAGCTGACCGTGATGTAATCTTTAACAGGATTCAGGCAGCCATTGAGGATATAAAAAATAGTCCGCGTGATTTGAGCGGCAGGCTTTCCTCGGATTATGCCAAAGAAGGAGGAAGATCCGCTTCCATTTTAGTCAGAAAGATGCTGGCGGACCAATGGTGATCGAGCCGCATGACTTATTGAAGATTGACGCAAAGCATCTCATAAGCCACTCACCAATACCGGACTGGGCGATTCAAGCACTGAACGTGGCACCATATGTGGTTGTCCGGAGGGCGCATGCTCCGAAAGAGCAGATCGCTGTTGGGATTAGGGGGAGGGCAAGGAATGAAAGATTCGGTGCCTTTATACCAGATGATGCGTTTATTTACCAAATCAAGCCTGAGGATTTAATTGAAAGCACTCTTTGGGATAAGAAGCCATCACCTGTATTCGTATCTCTTACAATAGCAAGTGAGATATTGGCAAAACATAAACTGGTATGGGGGCCAGGGGGAAGTGCCGGGTTTGAACTGGCCACCGGAAATGTGACTGTAACAGCGGAGAGCGATCTTGATATTATCCTGCGTGCTCCTGATCCGATCCCTATTCATACAGCAGCAGAAATAATGGATGCAATGAAGAGCTGCCCTTCAAGAGTTGATATACAGGCTGAAACGCCCGCAGGTTCGTTTTCTTTATTGGAATATGCAAATGGTTCGGCCGCCATGCTGGTAAAAACAAAATTTGGACCAATACTCTGTGAAAACCCTTGGAAAAGTGAATTGAATAACCCAATGGAACTGTTAAAAAACCCTTCTTAGTAAATTAAGAGGGGTTTTTTAGAGCTTTAGCAATCCTTCAATTTCTTTAACTGCCGGATGGCTGTTTTAAAGGGATGTGCGAATTAATCAAAAGTAAAAATTTAACATTGCAAGGAGTCTAAACAATTATGAAAAAAAATTTGCTGATCATTTTTGCCCTTCTCAGCACCCTCTTCTTGACAGACAGATTTATAAGGCCGGGTATGGAGTCTGCTGGAGAGGGAAAGGTGAAGGAAGAAACCAGGATTAACAGGGAAGAGCTTAAGGTTGAAGATTACGAGTATTTCCTGCTAACCTCTGCGCGGTCATCCGAATTATATGCTTCCACTAATTTTTAAATAATGAATACGATTATTTGTACCCAGTCAGCATATCACCTCCCCATTTATAATCCAGGAGACACTAATTTAGATTCAGGTATTCATGCGAAGCTTCGACACATTTCCAGTAAACCTGATATAATTTGTCTTAAGGGAGGTGATAGAATTGGATAAAACGCTTAATTTAATCCTGAATAAGCTTGAATCATTAGATAATAAAGTTATTTCTATGGACAAAAGGCTTACAGCAGACCTTAAAAGGCATGAAGACCTAATACAGCAATTGATTCGCAGTGTAGCTGCTGCAAATGTGAACATAACCGAAGCGAATGAAAAATTGTCTGTTATTGATGCAAAGGCTGACCAGGCAATTGAACAGATTACTGATATTAATGCATCCGTGGCTACGAAGCATGACCTTGCATATTATGACCAAAAGATTTCTGAACACTCCAGGCAGATTTATAAATTGAACAATCAATGAAGCTCTCCATAAATTCTTCTTCGCTTCTTCATCAAAAATAATTTTTTCCAAAATAAACACCTGACCTTCATGTACCGTACAGGACAAAAGGGCAGGTGTTTTAGTTTTCCTGTTCCACCCATCCGAAAATTTAATAGGCCTATATTTTATAATGATAAACAAAGATAGACAAATTAAAGGGAGATAATCATACATGAAAAACCTGACCATTTTCACAGCTTCAGCGGCTAGACCTAATCTGCTTGTGAATTCTGCAGATGACCGAATTGAACCAACAGACGGCTGGAGCATTTCGGCTGAAAATCCAGAAGATATTATTCATGGCTTCTCTCAATTAAAGATAAAGAAAGAATACAAACTAAGAGGCTATCAATATTTCAGCGGAGGAAATGGCAATGGCATTGTCTGGGCGATCCCAGCTTCAGAGAAATTTCCTCATCCTGACAACTGTGACCGTTTAGATGAAATGTTTCTTAGTCCGCCTAAGCCTGAAATAGCCCTGGATGATTTTATGGGTGCGATTGATGGTGACAGGTCTCCATTATCTTATCTGCAGGCGGCGATTGCATGGCATGAGCTTCATGAATTTGGTGCAATGTGGCATGGCTGTTCCTGGGGTCAGGATCGGATATTGCCGTTTACGGATGATTACAAGGAAGAAATGCTTTCTGAAATAGACGATGCAGATACAGATTCCAGCATAGAAGATTACTTGAATTTCATTCACCCATGGGATGAACTGAATGAAATTCCCGATATCCTGCATCCTCATTTCTTCTATCAAAATGGAAAACCTACAGTTGTTTTCTATACTGTCAATGATATTGGCTATTATAAATTAAGCAGGTATATCCATACCTTTGAAAAAGAAAGTTATATGCAGAAGGCAGAACGTGAAGAAATTGCAGCAGGCGAGGGGGGAATTATTTTTTAGACTGCGTATCCAGTAAAGTGATACAAAGCTGTCACGATTATAATCCCCTTTACAATGTGAATAATGGTAGAATGGACAAAGAGAACTATGCATCTGAGCAAGGTTCTCTTTTCAATTTGCCATCAGCATTTCAGCACAGTGATTTTTCAGAAATCATTATGTGGCAACTCCTGTTATAATAAGTGTATACTGTTAATCTAATTAGTATTTTTTTAGATAGAGATGAGAGATAATTAGTAAAAGGGGAATAGATCGATCATGAAAGAGGAAGCAACCCTGAAAATGCAGGGACGGCCATTATCAAAGATCCTCGCACTGACAGTCAAGACAGGGATTATCAAATCTAACCTGATCCCGATGTTTGCAGGATTAACATTGGCCTTATATACCTACGACTTCGGCCTTCTGGAGAAGCTGCCTGAGATTTTACTGGCCTTTATTGGCTCAAGCCTGGTAATGGGGGCAGCCGGGGCTTTTAATAATTTATATGACCGTGACATCGATTCGATTATGAAGCGGACCCAAAGCAGACCAACTGTCACAGGGGAAATCAAGCCAAAACAGGTTTTGTGGCTTGGTGCCTTCATGTCTGTTTTTGGAATTCTCGCTCTTGCCTTCACGACTCCTTTAGCGGGCTTCCTCGGGTTTTTGGGGCTATTTTTTTATGTGGTCCCATATACGATGTGGAGCAAGCGAAGAACCATTTACAATACGGAGATCGGAAGCATTTCCGGTGCGATGCCGCCGCTGATTGGCTGGGCTGCCATCCATCCGGATATCACGCATCCTGCGATCCTTGGCCTATTTATCATCACTGTCATTTGGCAAATGCCGCACTTCTATGCGATTGCCATTCGGAAGCATGATGAATATAAAGCGGCAAACGTTCCGATGCTGCCAGTTGTAAAGGGTGTCAGAAGAACATATATCCAGACGAATATATATTTAATCATTTTGATCGGAATCAGTTTTCTGTTAGGCTCCTTAAGTATTGGCCTTATGCTGGTTGCCCTGCTTTTGGGAATTGCCTGGCTGGCGCTCAGTGTGTACGGCTATAAACGGATGGACCCGGAAAAATGGGCAAAATCACTGTTTATCTTTTCGCTTGTTCATATGACAGTCCTGTTTTCAACGGTTATTATTTACTCGATTATGGGGATTATTTTTGATTTATAACTTTTAGATTTTTATGGGGAATAATGGCTATAGACTCCATAGAAAAGGTTGTCAATTGAATGGATTTAGATTATTGAAAAGCGTTAATCGTTAAGATTAACGCTTTTTCTTGTGGTTTTATCAGGGTAGAAAGGGTGACTTATAAAACAGGACTATCTAATGAATCAAGCTTAAGAAAGGTTTGCACCCTTATTTTGACGAGAAGGGAACTTCCAAAATATCCATTACTTAAATGATATTCTAATAAAATTAAGCGAAATACTAAAGATTTTAAGTGTTAATACACCGGTGTACAATAGCTTAAATAATGGGGATTGTTTCCTCTCACAATATTTTCATAATGAAAGCGAATTTTTTTAGTCAAATCCCCTTCAATCCCTTTTCCTATTTTCCTATGATCAATATTAATTATAGGTTTGATTTCTATTGCTGTGCCAGTGAAAAACACTTCATCAGCAGAGTATAGTTCCGTTCTTGACAGACTGTGTTCAGAAACTGAGAGAAATAAGTGATTTTTAGCAATTTGAATGACAGTATCCCGCGTAATCCCTGCGAGTATATTATCGGATATTGGCGGGGTAATTAACCTGTTATTTTTCACGATGAAAATATTTTCTCCTGGCCCCTCACTTACATTTCCTTCATCCGTTAAAAATATAGCTTCATCAAAACCATTTAAAAGTGCATCCGTAGTTGCCAATCCAGAATTCAAATAATTTCCCGTTGATTTTGCCTGAGGCGGAATCATATTATTACCTGTACGGCTCCATGAAGAAACACAAACCTTTAAGGCCGGCTTAGGTTTATATTCAAATGCTGTGCAATAAATTGTAACCCTATTAAAAGGATCTGTTAAATCAGGACGCAGTGTATTTGCCCCCTTAAAGCACATAGGCCGTATATATACATCCTCCCGGACATTATTTTGTCTTAATAACTGGATTGTCCATTTAATTAATTGTATTGGTGTATAAGGAACTTGTATATGTAGAGAATTTCCAGATTCATTTAAGCGTTTATAATGATCCCAAATTCGAAAAATGAATAATTGTTTTTGATATTCATTCCAGTAAGCCCTAATTCCCTCGAAGCATCCTAATCCATAATTTAGACCTTTATTTCTTATGCTAACTGAAACCTTAGATTCATCTAGAATTTCCCCCTGGTCAAAAACATACCTCATTTTATTATCCCACCAATAATAATATATTTACTTCATTTATATATTTGGTCAGTCAGGATTATTCCTAACAAACCAATATGCAAAAGGGGATAAGAGACCCTATATCCAGATTGAATGTTTTGATCGGAATCAGTTTCCTGTTAGGCTCCTTAAGCATTGGCCTTATGCTGGTGGCCCTGCTTTTGGGAATTGCCTGGCTGGCGCTCAGTGTGTACGGCTATAAACGGATGGACCCGGAAAAATGGGCAAAATCACTGTTTATCTTTTAGCTTGTTCATATGACAGTCCTGTTTTCGACGGTTATTATTTACTCAATGATGGGGATTATTTTTGATTTGTAAAAGCATCAAGCTGCGGATATAGTAGATTTATATTGTAATTAAGTCACTAAAAAGCCCTTCTCAAATTTGAGAGGGGCATAGTTTATAACTCAGAGTTAATCATTTTGCGGCCGCCATGAAGAAAAATGTTTCTCTAATAATCCAACTAATCCAGAAAGGATAAGACCAGTTATCGTAATAACAAATATCCCAACGAACATTCTGGCTGTTTGTAAATTCTGGCCATCAATGGTTAATTGAAAACCAATACCTGCAGATGAAGCAAATAATTCACCGACTACTACCCCGATCAAACCTTGACCAATACCCAAACGGATACCTGCTAATAAAAACGGAACAGTCGAAGGCAAAGCAATCGTTTTAAAAACTTGAAACTCGCTGGCTGTAAAGGTGCGAGCGGCTTTTATCAAGTTTTGATCCAGTGTTTGCATTGCTTTTTGTGCATTTAAAACAATTGGGAAGAATGCCATCAAAAAGACAATCAGCATTTTGGATTCAACCCCAATTCCTAATGCAATAACGATTACAGGTAATAAAGCTACTTTTGGTGTAACGTATAATCCGGAAATAAAAGGGTTTACAATGGCATTAAAAATTTTATTCCAGCCCGAAAGTACACCAATAGGTATCCCGATAAGGACGGCGAAAACAAAGCCTATTGCAAACTCATAGCCGCTTACGCCCATATTGCTCCAAAATGCAGGTTCCTGCACCATTACAACAGCAGCTTGAAATATCTCGGAAGGAGAACTGACAAACAGTGGATCAATCCATTCTTTTTTCGAAACTAATTCCCACCCTAATATAAATAAAGCAACCGAGAAGACACTTATCACGATAGTAAAGTCTTTCTTTCTTAAAACTTTTGGCTTTTCCTTTATGAGCTTCCTTGTTTCCTGAGTAATTTCAGTGTTTGCCATGGCCCGCTCCTTTCCCTTTAATGAAAACCTTGTTTAGTAGATTCTTTTTCTATCAAAGACCAAATATAATCTATTTGCTTTAAAAATTCAGGATCGCGTTTTATATTTAAATCCCGTGGTCTTGGAATTGTAACATCCACTATATCGACAACTCTGCCTGGTCTTGCTCCAAATACGAATACCCGATCTGCCAAATATACGGCTTCATCTATTTGGTGGGTAATAAACAAGCTTGTTTTCTTAGTTTCATTCCAAATTCGAAGTAACTCTTTCTGCATAAATTCCCGTGTTTGAGCATCAAGCGCAGAGAATGGTTCATCCAGTAATAAAAGAGAAGGCTCTACTGTCAATGCTCTTGCAAGATTGACACGCTGCTGCATACCTCCAGATAACTCATGAGGATAATGATTTTCGAATCCTTTCAGCCCAACCATCTCAATATACTCTTTTGCCTTTATCTTAGTTTCCCTGGACACTCGTTTTTGAATCTCCACGCCATATAGCACGTTCTGAATAACAGTACGCCAAGGAAAGAGACTTGGAGTTTGAAAGACAACAGATCGATCAATGCCCGGTCCATTTATTTTTTTTTCATCGAGTAAAATGGAACCTCTGCTTGGTTTTATTAGACCGGCCACTGTATTTAAAAAGGTTGTTTTACCACATCCACTGGGTCCAACGATACAAATAAATTCGCCTTCCTTAATATTCAAATTAATATCTTGAAGCGCAATGACTTCTGCACCCGTTTTATTGTTCACATAAGTTACGTCAAGATCATTTGATGATAGTTTATAACCCTGTCCAATCGCTGCTCCGCTCACTATATTCACCACTTTTCATTAAGAATTATTTAGGAAATGCTTCCTCTATATATTCGTTTGTCCAAATACCCCCAGGTTCTGTATTCTGTTCCTTGGTAATTCCAGTTAAATCTCCAAATTCAACCAAAGGAACTTGAGCATTATCCCAAGATTCTTTAGTCATTTCTCCATAACCCTGGAAGGTATCTTTTAAGTCTATTAATGAATTTTCCAAAACCTTAAGGTCAGTTCCTTCGAAATAGGAAGCTATGGACTCTGCAGCATCCTTTGGATTTTCACGGGTAAACTCGATTCCTTTTCCAATAGCCCGCACTACTTTAGCTGCTATGTCAGGGTTTTCTTCAAGATATTCCCGATCTGCAAATACAACTTCCCAAACCATGTTCGCATATGTGGGCTCTTCACTCGCTTTAATCACTAGTTCTCCTACACCTTCATCCTTGACTTGTGCGGCAAATGGAGGTGAACTGATCCCGCCTGAAACAACGCCTTCCTTCATACCGCCAATTTTAGGTCCAGTGCCGGCTAATTTGACAATTTTAACTGACGATGGATCAATGCCATGTAATTGCATTAAATATCTCGTATAAATGTCCCCTGAATCGCCTACTACATTTGTTCCGATGCTTGCACCTTCTAATGCAGCAACACGGTCTTTAAGGGGAGCATCCATATTTATTTTCTTTTCTTCTATGTATTCATTAGATAGGGCAATTTCAAAGGTGAGCGCTGAATTTAAAGATTGAATTGCTACAAGATCTTCACCTTTTTCCAATGGTACAAACATACTTCTGGGTCCAGAGATGGCAAATTGAGCTTGTCCTGATAAAACAGAAGCAATAACTTGTGAACCACCGCCACCAGAGGCAATTTCAGCTTTAATTCCTTCTTCTTTCAAAAAGCCTTTTTCAACTGCTACATAAAAAGGTGCCAAAGAGAGAATTCTAGCTGGTTCAGAAAAAGTAATCTCGGTCAATTTCTTCCCGGCTTCGTTTGTTGCTGGAGCGTTTCCGCCACCAGAACATCCTGCTAAAAATAAGGCTAAAACTAATAGGAGCACAGCTCCACTTTTCTTGATAAACATGTAATCCCTCCTAGAAATATTTATATAAAAAACACTTTTGTGTTTTATATATAAAACTATGTTTTGTTTTTTAATTATAGCATTATTTTCTAAAAATTTAAACAGTTTAGAATTAAAAAATGAGCTGTGTACGAATTGGTTAGGTAATTTAAATCTTAAGAGTCATCTTATTTAAAATGAGTCACTCCATAGAAAAAATGTTCTGCTGTTATTCTTTTGTTTGGATTCCAATAAGGAAATAAGTCTGAAAGAGGAAAAAGATTATTTCAATTTACAACAAAATCCTGACAGTTTGATATTTCACTTTAAAAGGGGGTATTTATTATCAAACAGATAGCTCTTTGAAGGTGATAAATTCGAGTAATGTTTGCTCATTCTGGATAGAATGATGGGTGTACTCGGGATATCGTCAGGATACGAATGGAGGAATAAGGTTATGGCTACTGAACATAATCGTTCAGCTAAATCAAACCATCCTGCCAGCTCAGCCCGCAATCTGTGGTCTGGTGTGCTGTTTGGCATTGGGTTTGCTGCCTTTATAGATGAGACAATTTTTCATCAGCTGCTGCACTGGCATCATTTTTATGACAAATCCACTACGGATATTGGACTTATCTCCGACGGGCTTTTTCATGCTTTCAGTTGGTTTGCGACAATTGGAGGCTTGTTTATTTTTGCTGATATTCGTCGGCGAAATGCATTGTGCTTGAAGAGGTGGTGGGGTGGGAAGCTGGTTGGTGCGGGCGGTTTCCAGTTATATGATGGTACCATCCAGCACAAATTAATGCGGATACATCAAATTCGTTATGTAGAGAATGTATTTATCTACGATCTTATATGGAATGCAATTGCTGCATTCATGATCATAATCGGTCTTATCCTTGTTATTCGTACAAACAAGAAACAACAAGCTGAAAAGGCTGTCCCATATGAACAATAATCATATTCATTATATTGACGGAACTCCTGCAGCTGATTTAATCCCTCAATTACTCGCGGCATTGCCGTTTGTGCTGGGTTTATTCATATACATCCTTGCTGTGTTCGTCTCCAGCAGGAATCATAAGCCATGGCCGGTATACCGGACTGTCTGCTGGATTTTTGGCGTTTTTTTCGCTGTCGCAGCCGTAATAGGACCCCTTGCTGACCGTGCCCATTCAGATTTTTCGGCACATATGTTCAGTCATTTGTTTTTAGGCATGCTTGGACCGTTGCTCATGACACTTGCGTCGCCCATGACGCTTTTGCTGCGAACGCTAAGTGTTCCTTTAGCAAGAAGGCTTTCAAGGGTTCTGAAGAGCTGGATTTCGCGGATGTTTACCCATCCCATTATGGCATCCTTCCTTAATATAGGAGGGCTTTGGTTATTATATACAACCTCTCTTTACTCGCTTATGCACGAGAGCATTCTTATTCATCTCATTGTTCATTTCCATGTATTCCTGGCAGGATATTTATTTACTGTGTCAATGATTTATTTTGATCCGATCCCTCACCGGATTCCTTTTCTGTACCGTGCACTTGTATTCGTTTTTGCTTTGGCAGGGCATGGGATCCTTTCAAAGTACATTTATGCTCATCCGCCTGCTGGTGTATCCGCTGATCAGGCGGAAATAGGAGGGATGATCATGTATTATGGCGGGGACGCGATTGACATTATACTCATATTCATCTTTTGCTGGCAATGGTCCAAAGCCAGCAGGCAAAGAGAAGATGTATCAGAGGGTAATAGGCAGCTTGTTCAACAATGAGGGTTCATATTAAAGTTAATCTATTCCGGTTCTCATATATGAAAGCCGGATTTTTTTATTCTTCATTTCAGGTTTGCAGCTTTAGCTTTCAGGATGCAAAGAGCAGGTGTTCATTTCTAAAAGCCTTTTATTTATTTTAAATTTTCTTTTAATTTAAAATATTTTATGATATTATACGATTAATTACAGTATTACTAAAATAAATTACATCTACACTATAATTTTTCAGTTCTGCTTCAAAGGAGTTCATTATGGAAGAAATTTATAAGAAAATTAAAGATTTAAGACTTCAGCATGGTTATACCCTAAAGGAATTAAGTGAACGAACTGATTTGTCAATCAGCTTCCTTTCTCAAGTAGAGAGAGGGGCAACTTCATTAGCTATTACCTCTTTAAAGAAAATAGCGGATGCACTTAATGTTAAGATTTCTGAGTTTTTCGAAGATGAGAAACCAAATCAGAATTTTATGGTGAAGGCCAGTGAACATAAGCCGTTTAATATCAAGGGCTCGGAGTTTACTTATGTTCGAGTAAATGGTGAATTTCCAGGCAGAAACCTTGAACCGCTCTTGGTTACATTAGCCCCGAACCAAAAACAGATACAGCAATTTGGCCACCCAGGTGAGGAATATTATTACGTATTAAAGGGATTTGTTATTTTTCATGTAGATGGGAAGGAATATGTTGTCAGGGAAGGTGATTCCATTCACTTTCCATCCACTTACCCTCACACGATGGAAAATCCCATAAATGAAGAATCAAGATTACTTTGCGTTTTGACGCCAGTTATTTTTTAATTGGCTGATTATAAATATCTTATTTAACGAAAGGTGGAGTATCATGCGTGTAGCTACAGATATTGGCGGGACATTTACTGACCTGGTTTATGTCAATGATGAAGGTGAAATTGGGGTTGCTAAAAGCCATACCACACCTCCCAATTTTGAAAAGGGAGTGATCGACGTTATTGAAAAAAGTGAAATCGATCAGACAGCCATCAAGACTTTTATCCATGGTACCACGGTCATTATCAATGCACTTACAGAACGAAAAGGCGTAAAGACTGGTTTAATTACTACAAAGGGATTCCGGGATGTTCTTGAAATTGCAAGAGGAAACCGACCGGACTTGTTTAATGTTCGATACGAAAAGCCGGTGCCTTTTGTTGAGCGCTATTTACGCCAGGAAGTAGAGGAGCGCCTGAATTATAAAGGTGAGGTACTTTCTCCGTTAAACAAGGAACAGTTAACAGCTGTTATTACCTATTTCAAGGAACAAAAAGTAGAAGCTATTGCTGTCGCCTACTTACACTCTTATGTTAATCCTGTTCATGAAATCGAGACAGTGGAATTAATAAAAAAGCTATGGCCTGAAGCAGCCGTTACAGCATCGTATGAAGTGACTAAGGAATGGCGGGAGTATGAACGGACCAGTACTACGGTTCTTAATTCATATGTTAAGCCCATTGCGGCTACCTATGTAAACCGTCTGCATAATAAATTAGTAGAAAACAAGACTGACAGCCAAAATTACATAATGCAGTCAAACGGAGGTACAACAACCTTCAATAGTGCAAAACAAACCCCTATTAATATGGTAGAGTCCGGACCTGTAGCAGGGATTTATGGTGCTGCAGTTCTTGGTGAAATATTGAATGAGAAAAATATCATTGCTTTTGATATCGGCGGGACTACAGCGAAATGTTCTCTGATTAATCAGGGGGAGGTAAAGGTTTCAACGGATTACTTTATTGAAAAAAATGAGCGGAGTGCTGGTTATCCAATAAAAGTACCTGTTGTTGATATCGTTGAAATCGGCAACGGCGGGGGTTCAATCGCATGGATCGATGGAGCTGGTTCTTTAAAGGTTGGTCCGCAATCTGCAGGCGCGCTGCCTGGTCCTGTGGCGTATGGTCAAGGCGGAACAGAACCAACAACCACAGATGCCAACTTGCTCACTGGCAGGCTTTCTCCGGAGAATTTCGATTATGAAGTAGATTTGGAGAAAGTAAAGGCGGCCATTAAAGAGAAGGTTGCTGATCATTTTGAAATGACGGTTGAAGAAGCTGCATTAGGGATTATTCGAATTGCAAACTCCAATATGCTGAATGCATTGAAGCTTATTTCAGTAAGAAAAGGTCATAATCCCCGTGAATTTTCATTGGTCGCTTTTGGCGGCGGCGGATCGATGCATGCACCTGCATTGGCTAAAGAGCTGGGTGTGAAAAAAGTGATTGTTCCAGTCGCCTCTTCCGTGTTCTCTGCATGGGGAATGCTCATGACTGACTTAAGGCATGACTACATCCAGACATATATCAGAAGAATAAATGAACTCGATCCTGCTGAGCTGAATAACGAATGGAATTCAATTGAAGCTCAAGCACTTAACCAATATCAGGAAGAGGGCGTTTCGGAAGAAAAGGTCTTATTTACGAGATTTGCAGATATTCGATATCTTGGGCAGGAGCATACTGTAAAGGTTCCTGTTCCGAATGGGAAATGGTCTAAGGAAACCCTCTCAGAAGTAGTTAAGCGCTTTGGCGATCTTCATGAACAGCACTATACCTTTAAGCTTGAAGGTACACCAGCAGAAATTGTAAATCTGCATTTAACAGCTTTTGGGAAAGTACTAAAACCTCAGATGAAAAAAATTAGTTCTATAAGCAGCGACATACAAGAAGCATACAAAGAAACACGGCCGGTCTATTTTGAAGAGGAAGGCTGGGTTGAAACAAAAGTATATTACCGGAGTTTATTTGGGAAAGGCATGCAAATTTCCGGGCCAGCCATTGTAGAGGAACAGTCTGCTTCTACGGTTATTTATCCAGGTCAGTCCTTGACTGTAGATGAGTACGGAAATCTAATCATTGAAACAGGGGTGGAATAAATGACGCAAATTGTCCGCAGTAAAGTAGATCCATTTACACTTGAGATTGTGAAAGATTCACTTGTTGCCATCGGAGATGAGATGTTTATTGCCCTTGCCAAAACATCAATGAGCCCTATTATTTATGAAGTCCTGGATTATGCGAGCGGTCTTACCGATGCGAAGGGCCAGCTTTTGACACAAGGGAATGGTGTTACAGGATTTATTGGGATGCTTTCAGATATGGTAAAGCAAACACTCAAGAAATTCGGGGATGGAAAGCTAAAAGAGGGCGATATTATCATCATTAATGATTCATATGGCGGAGGCGGTTCCCATCTTTCGGATGTGGGACTGGTGATGCCGATATTTTATAAAGGAGAAATTGTTGCTTTCTCTGCCAATAAGGCCCATTGGACTGAGGTGGGAGGAAAAGATCCAGGTTCCTTCAGCAACGATGCTACAGATATATTTCAGGAAGGCTTGCAATTTCCAAGTGTAAAGCTTTTCAATGAAGGCGAAATCAATCAGGCTATTGTCGATATCATTGAAGCGAATGTCCGATTCCCGGAATTGTCGCTGGGAGATATGTGGGCTCAGGTTGCAGCCCTTAAAACAGGTGAAAAACGGGTTAAGGAATTATGTGAAAAGCATGGGAAGCCATTATTTTTATCATCAGTAGATTATCTCCTTGACCACGGCGAACAGCTTGCGCGTCAGGAATTAACCAAACTGCCAAAGGGCACTTTTCATGCAGAAGGATTTATTGATGATGATGGCTTTGGAAATGGGCCATTCAAGATCAAAGTTAAAGTAACCATCTCTGATGATAAATTTGTTGCTGATTTTAGGGGCAGCCATCCTCAGGTTCCAGGACCTGTAAACTGTTCTTATACTGCACTTGTCTCGGCAGTAAGAACGATTTTCCTTGCCATTACGAACCCATCTCAAGATGCGAACGATGGAGTGTTTCGCCCATTGGAGGTTATTACGGATAAAGGTTCAGTTCTTTCAGCAGAACGGCCAGCTCCTGTTTCAATCTATTGGGAGAGCATGCTTGCGGGAGCTGATTTGATCTGGAAGGCTCTTGCTCCTGTGATTCCACATAGGCTTAATGCCGGTCACCTTTTATCAGTTTGTTCGGTCGTATTATCAGGATTGCATCAGGATACAGATGAACCATTTTTAATTGTTGAACCTTCAGTTGGCGGCTGGGGTGCATCTGAAGGTCAGGATGGTGCAAGAGGGCAATTCTGCATTGGTGATGGTGAAACATATAATGTCCCAGTTGAAGTGGCTGAAACAAGGTATGGAATTATGGTAGATGAGTACAGCTTGCATACGGATGGAGCAGGAGCAGGAGAGTCTATTGGCGGTTCAGGTGTTATTCGTTCATATAAAGCCTTAACTGACAATCAAATGGTTTCTGTAACATTTGGACGAAATAAGTTTGTTCCTTGGGGCATGAATGAGGGCAAAGAAGGTTCAGCTAACAAGGTTTATATTGAAAAAGCAAATGGTGAAACCGATGGCCCATTTGGGATCTATCCCAGGTACCCGCTGAATAAAGGTGATGTCGTAAAATTAGTCACTGCCACAGGCGGCGGATATGGAGAACCTTTCAAGCGCCCTGCAGAAAAAGTAGCCAAAGATGTGAAAAATGGCTATATCACTGCATCGCAGGCAGAAGCGGACTTTGGGGTAAAAGTAAACGAGAAAACATATGCTGTCGAAGGTTTAACAGAAGAACGTCAGACAAGAGGTGAATAAAGTGGACGTATTAAATATAGAGAATATCCAGATTGATTCAAATGCCGCAGTTCCTCTTAAAACAGTATTCTCACAAAAAGCATTAGCTGGAGACTTGAAAGTTGGAACGGTTGTCATTCCTCCAGGAAAGAGAGTCCCTTTAACAGGAGTTTCGAATCATAAAGAAAATGAATATTCGATTATAGTAAAAGGTTCAATTGTAACAGAAACGAAGGGAAGAACCTATCGGGTTTCAAGCGGAGATGCAACCTTTATTCCTGCAGGGCAAGAACATATTGCCTATAATGACAGTGATGAAGATTGTGAAATTGTGTGGGTATTGGTTGGTTAACCATTTTCCCCATAAAGACCTTGCATGGGCAAGGTCTTTATTATAAGGAAATTTTACAGAATATTCCGATATAAAATCATAAGGAGTTGGACAGGGATGGAGGATGTGTCTTTAAGAAAAAGCGGAGGAAAAGATGAAGCTCTTGCTTCTGTGCCTATAAATGAAAGGCAGCACTGGATATCACCTGCCATCATTTTTGGGGGACTTGAATTTACAATTCCAGTTTTAATGGTTGGTGCAACATTGACAGCAAGCTTTGGTCTCGGGAAGCTATTCTGGATCCTGGCAGCAGCTTTGTTTATTTTTCAATGGATCGGTAATGCCCTTGCAGGATACATCGGTGCAAAAACTGGCCGCTCATCGTCAGTAATTGCCAGAACAAGCTTTGGGTCCAATCAGGCACGATTTATTGTAGGATTGACTATATTTATCGTTTCAATGGGGTGGTGGGCACTCCAGACAGCTGTGGCAGGAAATGCCATAGCAGCGATGTTTGGAATAGATTATCAGACTGAGTGGTTCCTTTGGGCCATTGTAACCATCATTGCCGGCCTTCTATTTGCCCTTCCATCTATTATTGGATACTCCTCCATGAAGTGGACAGATTATTTAGCTGTCCCTGCTGGATTATTATTAATTGCAGGCGGCATTTTCTATGCTTTAAAAAATATCGGCTGGGAAAAGATAGCATCCTGGAACCCTGAACCACAAATGACTTTTCTTGCTGCCGTCAGTTTAGTAATTGGCATAAATGTTTCACAATGGGTCATTGCCTCAGATTATACACGCTATGCGAAGCCTGCAGTAAAAGACAACGTACTAATTCCCTTGGGCATAATTGCCGTTGGTTTTCCGCTATTCTATGTAGGCGCCATCATGTCCATAGGGGTTGGCGATGCGGATATTGTAAATGTCATGATGAACTTAGGATTTCCGGTATGGGGATTCCTCATCTTATGGTTAGCCACTTGGACCAGTCAATTGGTCAATAACTATAGTATGGGTCTGGCATTGGCTAATATGCTGAATGTTAACTCGAATAAAGGGAGAGCCTTGCTGACTTTGGCTGGTACGATTATTTCCATTGTCATTGCTTTAGCAGGCATACTCGATTATTTTATGGATTTTCTTTATATGACGGCTTTAATTTATCCAGCCATTGGCGGTGTTATGATGGCAGATTTCTTTTTTATCAGAAAACAGCAATGGACCGATAATAAAGGATGGAATTGGATGGCGACCATCGCATTAATAGCAGGAACTTTTGTCGGCTATTATACTCAATATGTACATTCTTTTGGCCTCCCAGCTGTCCAGTCCATCATTGCTTCAGCACTTGTTTATATCATTGCCATGAAAATCAAAGCAAGAGTGGCACCTGATCACTTTACCGAGATTAGCAGCGAGCCAGACTCATATTCTTCTGGTAATGTTAAAATTCTATAATCTATTCAATAATGCCTGTTCTCAATTTTTTGAGAACAGGCATTTTGATTGTGGACTTCACATTATTGAATTCTTGATTTGCGTATCCCATCAAAGATACTCATTCCAGCATAAAAGATAAATACAATCATGATGCCGCCAAGCAGCCAGTTTTTAAATTGTGCGGCTGAGATTGAGAATAAATCGGTCATGTATGCTGTGAATTCAGGCTGGAGCAAATTCGGGTTCAGTAAAATGAAGATGAACACGATGGTAGCAAACAATTCAAGGACGGTATTGAAGATCGCCATCCTTTTCGTCCATTGGCCAATGATTAATTTGTAGAGTGCCAATCCCACCTCGAGCGCAATGATGACCACAACAATTGGCCAGTATCCGAGCAGAACATCCTGGTTTACTGCGGCAATCTGGAACTCCAGTCCTTCACCGCCGCCTCTATAGATTCCCATTAGCCGGTCTGCATAAAAGTACAGGGTTGCCCAAATGGCAGTCCACATTAAGCTTCCAAAAACCTCAAACTTAGAAATGGCTTTCTTCTTCGGAATATACGTGATGCTTTTCAAATCTTCCGGAGTCCACGGTTTTAAGCTTGGCGACAACGGATGCTGCTCTTTTCCTTTATCCATCCTCTCAATAACCGCGAACACAATCGTCAGCCAGAAGAATACCTGAACCGCCACTTCAATCAGTCTCCAGATTCCATAGCCCATGAAACCGAGCACCGCATTGATGATGGTATCATCGCGGTTAAAGTCAAAAATAAACTCGGCAGCAGCGGAAATCAATGAAATCGCTGCGGCAATCGGCAGGATCATTTTTAATAATGACACATAAACATCAAAATAGCGCGGCCCGATGAGATGCATCGGCTGATCCCGGTATCCGGCTGCTAAAGCGGCAGGGCTTCCCAATTTACCGAGGACCTCCTTAACATCCTCCTCATTGTAATCATCCGGAAGCATATCCCCAATCGTTGACTGCAGCTCGAGTGCGATGTCCGCACGGATCTTTTCAGGCAGCCTCCTGGTCACTTCCTGTATATATACCTCAATTAAATTCATCTTCCTCATCCCCTTTCAACAGCCCGAATAGCTGTTTGGAATTGTTGATCCATTCCTCTCTTAATTTCAGAAAAGTCTCCAGTCCCAGATCACTCAATACATAATACTTACGCGGTCTGCTCTCAGTATGATCCCAGCTGCTGGTCACCAGCTCCTGTTTTTCCAGACGCCGCAGCAAGGGATATAACGTGCTCTGATCAATATTTATGCCGGAGTCCTCCAATAACTGAACCAGCGAATACCCGTATTGCGGTGTCCGCAGCTGGCTCAGAACCGCTAGCGTCAGTGTTCCTCTCCGAAGCTCTGTTGTTAACGAATTCAGCAGCGTACTCATTTACTCACCTCGCTTGATATACTATATGACATACACTATATGGTTTATACTATGTATCATACAGTATGGACGTGACAATAATCAACTGCTTCTTTTCAGTTTTTTTGTCAATAAATCTGGTACTGCTTGGATAAGCAGATGTGCAGGCCAAACACTTCCATTTGAAATCCAGGCTCAGGTGGGCAATGTATTCATTTTTATAACATCGGGACTATGGTCTGTCCAAATAAATTTTCAGAAATATGATGGTTATATAGGAGGTGATAGTATGTTTGGTTTAGGAAAATGCTGGTGGTGTGAACTGCTGCCATTGGCTTGTGAGGGATGTGCCTGCAGTATTCTAAGGAATGCGAGAGAAGGGCAGGAGTTTTTGATTATGCTGAAAGGTACTGCGGAATTTTTAGCTTTAGGTCCTGGTCAAAGCCCTCAGGCTACTGAGTTTTCTTTTGTCCGATTTAAAGAAGAATCGTGCTGCGCAATATTTACCTTCTCCCAGCAGCCGGGAGCTGTTCCGGCAGAAAGAGAATTTATCATTGATTGCCGAAGCATTGCTGCTCTTTCGCCATTACCATTTCCTCTCTAATATGAAGGTTCATCTGTATGTGGTCCACTTTTTTTCTGGGGTGCTTCAGCGTGAGAGTAAAAAAAACATTGGGCTTATCCAATGTTTTTTACAATTTAATGCTGTTTATCCAGCGCTAACTTTAATCCAAATCCAATTAGAACAAGCCCTGTTGCTTTATCCATAAACCTTTGAACTTTCGGGGACATAAGCCATTCCCGCATGTAATTGATAAAATAGACATAAATGAAAAACCAGGTTATGCTCAGCAGTGTGTAAATAAATCCCATGATGATCAGCTGCTGTGATGCATTTTCGCCTGTCTTCACAAATTGCGGCAGAAAGGTTAGGAAGAACATCGCAACCTTGGGATTGAGAACATTTGAAAGGAGTCCCTGTTTAAAAGCAGACTTTTTCATATCGGAATTAACCTCAGTTTCAATGCCAGCATCTTTCTTCCTTTTCATCGAGATGAATGAAGATAACCCGAGATAAATCAAATAAACAGCCCCTGCATATTTAATGATTTCAAATGCAGCAGCAGATTGCATTAAGATGGCTGATAGTCCAAAAGCAGCCGTAAAGGTATGCACTAAAGAGCCGGCTGTAATCCCAAGTCCCATTTTATAGCCATCTGTCCTTCCGTCTGCAATCGTCCTTTTGGTAATAAGGGCTGTATCGATCCCTGGACTCATTACCACAAACAATGAAAGAACCAAAAACGTAAAGAAATCATTCATTTTCTTCACTCCCTGCTAATGTGTTAAAATACAATTTAACAAATGTTAAATATAATTTAACACACGATGAGGATTTTTTGTTCAAATATTTTAAAAAATTGAGGAGCGGGGTTATGGAAAATATAGATATTGGCAAAAAAGTGGAGAAATTCAGGAAGGAGAAGGGCTATAGCAGCAGAGAATTAGCCAGAATAGCTGACATTACACCTTCCATGTTAAGCCAGATTGAACGGGGGATCGCGAATCCTTCCATTCAAACCCTGAAGGTTTTAGCCAAAGCTCTTGATGTTCCGACCTTCAGTTTTTTACTCGAAGAGACGAATACGGAGGATTTAGTCGTGCGAGTCAATGAACGTAAACATATGGTGGTTGAAAACATTTCCTATGAATTATTGTCGCCTGATTTTACCGGAACACTGGCAACCGCGATCATGAATATCCCACCAGGAACCTCCTCATCGGAGAAGCTTTTGGAGCATAAAGGGGAAGAGGTTGCTTATGTATTGGAAGGGAAAATCAAGGTGTACCTGGATGAAGCTGAATACATATTAGAAGCGGGTGACAGTGTCAAAATACCAGCTTATATGAAGCATAAGTGGGAAAATAATTTTGATGGAAAAGCTGCTATCCTTTTCTCTGTGACTCCGCCATCCTTTTAATCCGGACCCGCGACCTATGTGTCCGGGGCAGCGGGCCGGATTCATTTAGTGAGGAAGCGGGGGATCGAAGATTATCCATAAAAGAAGAATGCTTATAAAGGCTAACACCCAGGCAGCCCATGGCTTCCATTTATGGATGGGCAGCAAGGAAAAAGTCACAAGGTTAAAAAGAAAGGAATAGGCAAGTGTCCATCCATACTGATGAATGATGCTTTTATTAAAATAAGCAATTAATTCGATACCCTCGAAAATCAGAGCCCAGAAAACAACCCAGCCTATTCTTCTGAAAATGGTTTTAGGAAATCTTCCCAAGTACACCACAATAACAGATGGATAGATTAGAAATGCTATGGCTGTTGCAATAATGGTGTGTGTGGGAAGTATATAGTGATCAATCCATACAGGACGGAATTCCCAAACCCTGAAGTCATGAAGCAGCGAAGCATATAGCAGGTCGCCTATAATCCAAAATAATAAGGTGGGATAAAATTCATTCAGCCGTTTCCAGGCACCAAACAATAAGCTAACGATGATGAAAAAGACAACAAACGATGTTTGCATAACATAACAAGCCCCTCAATAACCATTTTGTAAGCCAGAAAGACAAAAATATTAAGCATTCGCTTTTTGAAAAAACCAATTACAAAATAAGCGGCTGATATAGAAGGAAAGACATAATGAAAACCAGGTAATATACCATTCCCAATGTATATAGTTAATGAGATCGGTGTATTTTTCGATCAGGACTTCAATAAAGGTCAATACAGATGCAAAACCTGCAAAATAACTGAATTGAAGAACATGGCTCCGTTCATTCGGATACCATACATTAAATGCGGCACAAATAACCGGAAACGCATAATACTCATACGTAAAGCTTGTCCGGCTGATGGAAGGGAATAGCCGAATCGGATATTCAAGCATTCCCATCTCCACGACAGCCAGACCTGCCAGAAACGTAATAAACTGCTTAAATAAGGCAGCCATAACCGCAAGCCGAATTTTGTTTTTCGGAATGTAGAAGAGAATGGCAGTCGCTGCCATATAAACCATTACTAAGATCCACCATTCAATCCTCATGAGGTTTCCCGCCGTTCTGCCTGAAACACAGCTTTGTCTTTATAGAACCAATTACAGCAAACTTCACTTATAAAAAAGAGGAAAGCAATATACATCCACATCCCATACCAGGTCAAGGAACCGTATGCTAATAGGTCTGTATATGACTCGATGATCATGTCGTACAAAGTAACCGCTGAAACCCAAATCAAAAAGTATGAAACTCGGTACCCGATGGAACCATTTACTCTTTTATTAACGTAGTAGATGGAGAACAGTACAGGATAAAAAAAGTAATTGATTGTAATAGCGAGATCTGTTGCTTTTGGGAACTCCCGAATTGGCGCACTTAATAAACCAAATTCAAAAGCAGGCATATCACAAAGCCAGATGATCGCTTGAAACATCAAATATGCCAACAATCCATGGCGCAAGTTTTTTCGCGGAATAAACATAATGAAGCCTAAAAAGCCAAAAATCCACATGGCTGCAAGGATCAGATGCTCCATCTCCATAATGTCAGACCCCATTTCGATTGAATAATGTCTGTTTTTATTTGGGATTTATTTATTTTGTTTATTATTTGGAATTTATATGTGGGAATATTTTCTCAAACAAGTGCTTCAGTCCGGGGTAGAAAGGTTTAAAGCATCTTTTTTCATTTATTCACACTATCTAAAATGGGGAAAGCAGGAATGGTTTTTAGAGGGTGCAGCTATTTTTGACTTTTAAGCTTTAGAGGAGTTAGCCTCAAAAAATGAAATATAAAGCTTGCCCGCCATTATTCTCAATTAGGCTTCTGCAATCGTAATGATCACTTTTCCTTGAGCGTGACCTTCTTCAAAGTATTTGAAAGCTTTATCCGCTTCACCTAATTTAAAAGATCGATCAATGACTGGCTTTACTTTGCCGGCTTCAATAAGTTCTTTCATATAAATCAGGTCTTTCTGGTTTTGCCTCTGCAGCATGCTGCTCATTTTTTTATTTCCTATTAATGAAATCCACGGACCCAGGACCATTGCCTGTGTAAATTGTGCTCCTGAACCTCCGGCAAGCACATAAGTTCCATTAGATCTTAAAGCCCGCTTATAAACAGAAATCGGCTGATAGCCGTTAACAGCCAGAATCAGGTCATATTTCTCTGTCCTTTTGGTGAAATCCTCCTTTTTATAATCGATGGCATGGTCCGCTCCAAGCGTATGTAAAATGTCTAAATTTCTTGTACTGCATAAGCCGGTAACCTCTGCACCAAATGATTTGGCAATTTGTACTGCGAAAGTTCCCACACCGCCTGAGGCCCCATAAATCAAGACCTTCTGGCCTGCCTGAATATTTCCTTTATCCCTTAGGGCCTGTAGTGCCGTGACTCCCGCCATAGGTACTGCGGCTGCTTCCTCAAAGGAAATATTAGCTGGTTTTAAAGCAAGGGCCTTTTCAGGGACAGATACATATTCAGCAAAACCGCCCCACCCGCAGCCTGAGAGATCTCCGAACACTTTATCGCCTGGATGAAACTGTGTGACTTCTTTGCCCACTGCTTCCACTTGTCCTGCAATGTCACCACCTGGTATCGTGTGCTTTGGTTTTAGAAGACCGTAGGCAAAGCGTGCCAGGAATGGTTTTCCTTTTAAAAGGACAAGGTTTCCATAATTCACAGATGATGCGTGAACCTTGACGAGTACCTCTTGATCCTTGGGTACCGGTGTTTCTATATCTGTCAATCTAAGATTTTCTGGAGACCCGTATTTTTGATACACGATTGCTTTCAGAAAGAATCCCTCCTAACTATTCAGGTAACACATGAATACCATTTAAGATGTCTATTCATACTATTCCAGGAAGAAATATTCAAGACTATAATCCTGCTTTTCTGATTGTTTTTTTTGCTGATGAAGAAGGCGGGTCAATATAGCCTATTTTTAAAATTTTTTATAATATTCCTTTACAGGAATATTCCTGATGGTGTATATTATTCTTAAGGAAAGTTACAATAAGGAAGCGGGGGTGGGATCTACTATTGAAATGGAAAAAGTGAACACAATCACACTGGGAGATGATTCAACATGAACGGGCAAATTTTCAGTGCACTGGCTGAGCCCAACCGCCTGGATATCATTGACCTGCTGCTGGAAGGAGCGCTTCCGGTGGGGGATATCGCAAAAAAACTTGAGTTGAACCAGCCCCAAACTTCCAAGCATCTTCGCGTCCTTTGTGACGCTGGCCTTGTGGAGGTTCAGCCGATCGCCAACCGCAGGATTTATAAAATCAGGCCTGAACCGTTTCAAGAACTGGATAGGTGGCTTGATTCCTATCGTCGATTATGGGAAGGCAGGATGGATAGGCTGGATGATTACCTTAACGTATTGCAGGGCAAAAAACCTTTGAATTGATGACATAAAAATGGAGTAAGCTCAACAAGATCTGTCTCTTAAGTTACAGATGGTTTTAAAAATACGGCTTCTAATGGAGGAGTAACAATGTCAAATAATGCAATGCTTTCAAGAGTTGAAGATGAACGAGTGCTGGTATTGGAGCGCGTATTCGATGCACCGCGCGAGCTTGTCTTTAAAATGTTTAAAGAGCCGGAACACCTGAAACATTGGTGGGGTCCGAGAGGCTGGGAGCTCCCAGTTTGCAGCGTTGACTTCAGACCTGGTGGAGTATGGCATTATTGCATGAAGTGTGTTGACCGGAATCAGGGCCAATTCTATGGCATGGAATCCTGGGGCAAGGGGATATACAAAGAAATTAGCGAGCCGGAGAGCATCAGCTATACCGACTATTTTTCCGATGCTGAAGGGACTATTAATGAGGAAATGCCATCTACAGAAGTGACTCTGGAATTTGTGGATGTCGACGGCAAAACAAAATTAATTAACCGTGGAGAATATGTATCCGCAGAGGCGCTCCAGTCCGTAATGGAAATGGGTATGCTGCAGGGCATTACAGATACTTGGAATCGTCTGGAAGAACACTTGAACGAGATCAAATAACGAAATTTAACATACAGAAGGCAAGTTTTGCTGAAAATTTATGAATTAACATGGCGTTAATCCTAGAAGGATTAACGCTTGTTTTTTGAATTAACGCTTGTTTGTAAACAAGTTAAATGGATTTTTCTGTCAATCCGCTGTCTTTATTTGAATTTTTTAATAACCTGTTAATTCACCCTTAAGTCAGGTCCTTCCGGTGATCAAGGTTACCTTTTTATGTGGTTTTCTTTAATTAAACAAACGAGGCAGTTTAGTTGAATAAACTCTGCTGTCTATTCAGCATTAAAAGCCATCCTCTTAAATAAAAATAGAGGATGGCTTCAATAAATGTTATTTATGACTTTTCTAATAATACTTCCGATTATTACTCCAGGAATAACAAACAATATCGGGAGCCAGACAGGATCAAATAATTCTCCAAGTATCTTTAAGTTTGTTGAAAAAATCACACCAACAGTCTCAAAAAACGCAGTGAATACATACTGGAAAAAGGAATAAGGGTTTTCCTTCGCCTGCATCTTTCACGGCACCCCACATAGAAAAAAAGTATAAACATGGATAAAACATCAACCATTGATACTCCGCGTGTTTTATGGCATCACTAATTTCTCCATGAAAACTTAGGAGTATGACCTGATTAAAATTGGATTGTATATTAATCAGAAATTCAAGTACTAAAAATACTGTGCCTTTAAAATATTTTCCGTTTAAATACTGACCGAATCCAGGAAGTGCAATGCTACAAATTAGTTTTTCAAATATGCTTTTATTCACTCAATAAACCCCAAATTGTTTTTCTACACTTCTTTTGCTATTTCTTTTCTATTAGGTGCGAGTGGTGGTTGTTCTAACCATTTATTCTGTACCATAATATTAAACCATTTCTTTGTTACCATAAGGTTTTTTAGAATTGTACTCTCATAAGCGGTCACAAGGTCTGTTCGCATGGCTGATGCTAAACCTGCCCCATGATAGTTTTGTGCAGCTTGAAACAAGAATCCAATATGATACAACATTAACTTATCGGAGAAAGGAGAGTCCGTTGATGTTGTAACTTCTGTTTCCCAAGATTTTGGAATGGGTAAGTTATCCGCTTGCATGATTTTTGAAAATGATTTTATTTGACCATCAGATGTTTTCTCGGTATCGGTTAAAAACTTTCTAACCTCTTTTGTTTGAGCGACTTGACTAAATGCGATAGAAAGGGTTTTAGCCATAATGCTTTTTTTAAGGTTGAAAGAAATACTAATGATTTCTGTCGCTGCTAATTTTCTACCCTTTCCGAAAAAGCCATCAGTGAAATCCTTGCCAGAAACATATTCAGGGTTTTTAGCTGGATAAAATAAAGGGTCTCTTTGAAAATTTCCTTTCTCAAGCAATAATTCAATTGTCTTATGATACATCTTTTTCGCATCGTTATCACATGAATCATAAAAATCCCTTAAGTCTTTTCTAACAGAAACACCTAATGCAGTACTGTGTCCTAGCAAGCCATGTAATGCCATGATATGTAAATAATTTAGGCAAAATATATCCGTGAACAATCTCGGTTTACCTTTAAAGAGGTCAGAATCATTAAAACCAATTGGAATTGGAAATCCCTCGTTCTCCATAAATGCTACAATCTGTTGTTTTTGTTTTCCGAACGTCTTAATAGCATCCTTAAAAATCGATTTTATTGCCTCGTCTTCAATAATAGAGATCATATATCGATTTACCACATCTGTCATTGTTCCGTTCACATACTCTCCCCATAATGTGCCTATCTCGGAAGATGTGAGTCTTAATTTGTTTTCATCCACAATATCACCTCTTGGATATTATTTACCAATTTAGTAAGTGTTATGAATTCCATAAATCAGTATGAAGGAGTTTTAATTAACTAAAAAAGGCAAACACAATTCTATGCGTGCCTTTTTTACAACAATGCGAATAGGTTGGAAAATATAATTTGTTGTTAAGCTAACGGATTCTTATGTTCAAGATCAGCTGCTAATCAGGCAGCTTTTTCTTATGTGTGCCAGGCATGGCAACTATCTAGGTGGTGAAAGTCCACTGTGGGGGGGTACACATCGACCAACCACTAAGGAAGCGAAAGGTACTTATCGTGAGGTAAGGGCTGGAGGAAGCGTGAAATAAAATCTTGGGTCGACGAACAGAAATCTGATACTAAGGCTTTATAAAGGGATGAGACTCCATAGCAAGTCAAAGTCCAAAAAGATGTGCGTAACTTTATAGAGTAAATCAGGCGAGTAAAAGAGGAAAGATAGTTGTCTTACCCTGGGAGGTCTTGCGGATGTACAGTAGTACAGTCAAAAAAGGTTAATCGCAAGAAGTCAGCAGAAGCCATAGTAGTGAAAAAAAAATCATGAAGAGCTGAACAATTTATAGTGTTTCAACGCCACGAATGCGTAAGTGACGTACTCCGAATGTGTTAATGGGAAAGTATGAGCGTACCTCGAAGGATAACCAAAATGGTAGCTGTCACTTACTACGTGAGAGGAAAGGAGAAACGAGTGTGGAACTTTTAGAACAGATTCTAAGTAACCAAAATATGAATGAAGCTTATTTGCGTGTCTATAAAAATAAAGGCGCAAGCGGGGTCGATGGAGTAACAGTCAATGAACTAAAACAATATCTAAAAGAGAACAAGGATGAGCTTCGTCAGTGCATTAGAACAAGAAAATACCAACCACAAGCTGCCTTAAGAGTGGAGATCCCAAAAGAAAATGGCAAGGTGCGCAAGTTGGGAATACCAACAGTAGTGGATAGAGTAGTTCAACAAGTCATTCATCAAGTACTCAGTCCGATATTTGAAAAGCAGTTCAGTGAATTCAGTTATGGCTTTAGACCAAAAAGAAGTTGTGAGATGGCTATTATAAAAAGCTTGGAATTTCTGAACGATGGGCACGATTGGATAGTGGACATTGACCTTGAAAGATTCTTCGATACAGTCCACCACGATAAACTCATGCGAATCATAGCAAATACAATAAATGATGGAGATGTCATCTCTCTAATCAGAAAATACTTAGTCAGTGGAGTTATGGTAAATGGTAATTATGAAGAAACTCCCGTTGGGACTCCGCAAGGAGGAAACCTCAGTCCACTACTGAGCAATATCATGTTGAATGAGCTCGATAAGGAGCTTGAAAGAAGAGGGTTACGATTCGTGAGATACGCTGATGACGCTCTCATCTTTGTGAAGAACGAGAAAGCAGCAAACAGAGTGATGAAGACAATCGTGAGATTTATAGAAGGAAAATTAGGGTTGATAGTCAATGCAGAAAAGAGTAAAGTTTCTCGCCCAAAAGAGTTAAAGTTCTTAGGATTTGGATACTACTATGACTTTAAAACTGAGAGATACCAAGTGAAACCTCACCCAAAATCAGTACAGAAATTTCAAAGAAAGCTAAGACAGCTTACAAAACGAAATGGGAGCGTCTCTCTAGATTTCAGAATTCTTAAGCTTAAACAAGTCATTTTCGGTTGGGTAAATTACTTTAGAATCACAAACATGAGAAAAGTAATGGCTCAGATAGATGGGAAATTACGCTCAAGAATACGGGTAATTATCTGTAAGCAATAGAAGGTTCCAAGAAAACAAATCAAATCGCTCATTCAACTAGGGATACCCGAAGAAGAAGCGAAAGGATTAACCTTCTGCCGAAAGGGTTACCCGTACATTGGATTATCGAGTGTCGTCCAAAGAGCCATCTCAAACAACAGACTAAAGCAGAGGGGACTCCCCTCTGCTTTAGAACACTATCTAAAAGTACACACTGTAATGTAAATTGAAGCGCCGTATACGAGAACCGTACGTACGGTGCTGTGAGAGGGGCGGAAATAATTTTAATTTATTTTCCCTCTACTCGATTGAGCTAAAGGGGCAGGTGAATTGTTAATACTAGGAAAATAGTGAATATTATCCTACACTCTGTTTTGTATTATTAATCCGATTATGCTTTTTCGTCCATAGCTTTTCGATATAACCTGTTCCAAATAGAACTCCAGCTACAATAAACAAAAATCCAATCAATTGTGAAGATGTAATGGCTTCTTTTAAGAAAAGCGCGGAGAACACAAGACCAAAAAAAGGAACAAAATTATTAAATATTGCTGTTTTCCCTGCTCCTATCTGCTGAATCGCTGCATTAAAAACTATATATCCCACACCTGTTGCCACTACCCCTGACACAATAAATAAAAAGTAAATAAATAAAGGGGCTGAAGTCATTTCATTGAATCCTTTAGGTTCAGTTATAAAACTAATGATCAACAAACCTACTGAACCTAATAAGTACATTATTGTAGTTACCTGTTTTGAATCAAGTGTTGCTGTTGCCTTTTTTACAAAAATAAAACTAATTGCTTGGACGAACATAGCAATAAATAAAAACAATTCTCCTTGAGTCAATTGTAGATTACTGAATGAACCACCTTGAATAAAAAAGACACCAGTTAATGCGAGGATAAATCCTATGATTCGCAATTTTGTTAATTGTTCACCTAAAAAGAGGACGGCAAGTATTGCTGTTGTAAGCGGTACTAATGAGAGAATTAAAGAAGCATTCGAAGCATCAATCATTGTTAAGCCTATTGCTATAAGCGAGTGATGTAGAATGACACCAAATAACATTCCGAGTAGTGTATAAATCCATTCCCTTTTCGATAAACGACGAAAGGATTTTCCAAGAACAATTATGATTAATGCCGTAATCCCAGCCATCATAATACGAAATGACGTCATTGTTTGTGGGGGTAAATACTCTACTAATACTTTAATTATAACCATATTAAGTCCCCATATAGCTGTGACAAAAAATACTAAACCATAAATTAGTAATAATCGCTTTTGATACACAAACTTTCCTCCTTTGTACCTTTTAGTTTTCATCGTCTATTCCTAATAATCTGCGAAACTGCTCATATTTCGCAGATTATTACCTGTTTTTAAAATAAAATAATTAATCACCATTCTTTTTCCGAATTTTACATTTCGATTAATTTCGGAATGTGCTTTGCGTAGGTTAGGAAGTTATTGACGATTAGCTTAGTTTTGATCTTCAAATATCCAGTTGTCGTTCCATCGCTACATCCATACCACTCTTCCAAAAGCACATCCGTATCAAAAACAACCTGCACAAGATTTTCCTTGTCCATTAAAACACAAAATACAGTAGCAGCTCCGATTTTTACGCCAAGAATCTTTTCCATCATCTCCACAGGTGCAAAGGATACGCGTGAAATGCCGAGTGCATTGCTGAAATCCTTTGCTTTGAATGGTTTATCTGAGGTAGTTATAAATAAATAAAATTCTGTCCTTTTACTATTGCAGAGAAACAGCGTTTTTACCATCTTCATATTCAATTTTTGATTGATCTCAATACAGTCCTCCATTGAAATTGCTACATCTGTATTCACTCGTTCAAATGAAATCTGTAACTTTGTCAATGATTTGTAGACCATTTCTTGCAAATGAGACTTAAAGCTGTTTGGTGCTTTTTCCATAATTTCACTCACAAAAAACATCGTTAAATACCATTTCCTTTCCAGACTTGATTAATTAATAGTAATAATTTATCATACTCACATACATTACAAAAACGAATGTTTCTCATGGTATATATGATAAAATCAGATGGGGTGGGGGGAAGAGATATGAATATCCAAAAATATAAGGCATTTGTCAAAGCTGCAGAATTTGGCAGCTTTACAAAAGCTGCCGAAGTATTGGACTATACACAGTCTGGGATTAGCCGTATGATTAACGATTTAGAAACGGAGTGGGGAGTTTTCCTATTCGAAAGAGGACGGACTGGTATCAATTTAACCACGGATGGTTTAAAGTTAATGCCCCAATTAAAGCGAATTTGTAATGAGTATGAAAATTTATTGATGCAAATCGAAGACCTACACAATATGGAGTCTGGAATGATTCGTATTGGGACATTTTCCAGCGTAGCATCTCACTGGCTCCCTAACATTATTAGAATTTTTAAAAGGGATTACCCAAAGATAGATTTTGAACTTCTGCTTGGTGATTATACAGAAATTGAAAGCTGGATTCTAAATGGGCGTGTTGACTTCGGCTTTGTGCGGTTACCGTCAAAGCCAGAACTTGAAACAATCTTTTTAGAACAAGACCGTCTGCTGGTAGTAATTCCGCAAAATCATCCTCTTGCTGATTGCGAAAAGTTTCCAATAAATGACTTACTAAATAGTCCGTTTATGCTATTGGAAAAGGGAGCAAAAGCAGAAATCTCTGAAATTTTTGAGATGCATCATATTTCACCGCAAGTTAATTTTACAACATGGGATGATTATGCCATTATGTCTATGGTGGAAAATGGACTTGGAATCAGTATATTACCAGAATTGATACTGAAGCGTATTCCTCACAAAATTTTAGCGAAAGAGCTTGAAACTCCTGCTTTTAGAAATATTGGTATAGCAACGAGGGAGCATAAATCACTTTCCATTGCGTCCAAAAAGTTTTTAGAATATTTATCATATAGGAACAGAGAGTGAGTAAGTATGATTCAAAATGTAAAATACACTTAACAGTCTTAAAATATCTTTTTGTGCCAACTTTGTGAAAGAATGTACTTTAAATTAAACCAGCTAATAGTTTGTCAACATTTTTCAATAAAAAGAATAATAACGTCATGATATACTAAAAATGTTCATGCCAAATAACCTTCCTTTTTCATTTGGAAGGTTTTGTTGTATTTAGTTAGATATAGTTTTTAAACTGTATCTTGGAAAATAGTTCTGCTTTTTAGTAAGGCAAAAATCCAATGTAAGAGCTTATTAACACATGCAATAACTGCTACTCTGAAGGGTTTTCCTTCTTCACGTTTTTTTCGTAAAACTCTCTTAATCTTTTATTGCGTGCGATGATTTCATCAGTCGTTTTCTTTTTACGAGCATCACGAATACCACTTTGAACTGCCATATACAAGGCATGTCGAAGCCTGCTAGAACCTCGTTTGGTAATTCGATTTACAGATGCGGTAAACTTACCAGAAGAGAAAACACTTGGATCTACTCCAGCGAATGCAACGAGTTTTTTGGCATCATTGAACCGATCTATCTCACCAATTTCGGAAATAATCTTGGCGGCGATTTTCTCTCCAATTCCAGGGATAGACTGGAGTATATGATATTCTTCAATTTTTTTAGCGAGGGCATCTATTTCACCTGCAATCTTAGATAGATGCTCTTGGTATTGAAGAACGATCTTGACTAATAAAAAAGAAAGAACACTAAACCAAAGTAAGGAGAATTTTATGAATAACATCTCAACTAAAACTTTAACAATGAAAAGAGAATTTAATGTAAAACCTGAAAGAGTTTTTGACGCATGGTTGAATCCCTTAATGATGAAAAAGTGGTTATTTACGTTAGAAGGGACGAACAAGGTCACACAAAATGAACCCAAAGTAGGAGGGGGTTGGGAGATCGTGGACCATAGAGGGGGAAATGACTACCGAGCAGTAGGAGAGTATCTTGCAATTGATCCTCCAAAAAAATTGGTATTTACTTTTAAGATGCCTCAATTTAGTGAGTTAGAAGATATAATTACTGTTGAGATAAAAGAAATTCCTACAGGTTGTGAAATGACTTTTACCCAGCTCATCCACGTTGCTCCAGAAGAAAGCTGGACAAAAGCAGATCTTGAAAGGGTTCTAGGCGAGTATCATGATCAGTCTGAACATGGTTGGAACTTAATGTTTATGGGACTTAAAGAACTAGTTGAAACTGGATATATCAGTTATAAAGGTTAATCATGGTGGATAAAAATTTCAAAGGTACACCGCTTTTAATTTTTCCAAGACGGAAAGGCAGAGGAAGCGATGTATTATACTCCTGTTAATTGAGGATTCAGAATACTTATAGAACTGAAACTGTTAAAACTATGGTTAAATTAGTTTTTAATTTTAGGTATAATGACCAAATTTTTCATGATGCCGTTGTCCGTATAAAAGGTAACTATTTACGGAAATTCACGTCTAGAAGTAGATAAAAACAATATTTTACAAGTAGATGTTAATAATTTCTCCTCTTTAAAGGGGAAGATAACTCGGCCCTGCGCTTAACGAAGATGTCGGCTGTTATCGGAAGTTCTCAGTTTCTTTGTTTTGTTTTGAATATAACCTAATAGCACAGACCTAGTGGAGGTCTGTGCTATATTATTTCGTAAAATCAAACGAACTCCTTACTATTCTTGTGGTGCAGAAGGAGTTGAAATGCTTTGCAACGCCTGTTCTGCTTCGTTTGCATATTGATTTTGTACGGCTAAATCCCCTAAAGCTACCATCCCCACTATTTGTCCATTTTCAACTACCGGCAATCGGCGAATTTGCTGCTGTGCCATTAAATTTGATGCTTGATGAACATCCATATCAGGTGTCCCTTGTACGATTTGCTGTGCAGTCATAACTTGAGAGACCGGTGTATGAGGATTTTCTCCTTGAGCAGTCGTACGAAGGGTAATATCACGATCTGTTACAATCCCAACTATTTGCTTGCTGTTATTTACTACAGGGATAGCTCCGATATTATATTGGCTCATTAATGCCGCAGCTTCTTGTACGCTCTGTGTTTCGTTCACTGTAACAACATTTGATGTCATGATATCTTTTAATTGTGCCATGATAATACCTCCAAATATTTGTTATTTAAATAGGATGTGGAAAATTGGTTATATTATTAATGGCTATTTTTCCCAATAAGAGTGGCTCAAAATTTTATATAATTTTTATTTTATTATGTCCCCACTTTACTTTTTCTGGTTAACGGAGCCGTTAGATCATATATCGATATAAAAAATGGTCAACCAGAAATATTTTCATTTCTAGTTGACCTTATAATACGAAAGGGCAGGTTTGTCCAACAAAACAATCATATTATGATAATTGGGCATTGGTCCTCAAAAGGATAATTGCCCTTTTAGTTTGCGTTTTTATATATTCATTCGTTTTGGATGCAACAATACATAACGAACATCGTCTAAATAGATAAACAGATGCCTGCTTAGATATTGGTGCATTCTTTTTTTAGGAGGAGACAATCATGAAGAAAAGGTACCTTATTATAGTTCTCTTGGGTTTAATCATCACTGGGTGTACAAATAAAGGTGTGACTCAAGAAGAGCCTAAGCCACCTAAAGCCTTTATAGAGGTGGATAACGAAAGGTTCGAAACTATACTTGGAACTTATTGCTGGTCGTCGAAAGGTCAAGCTGAATGTGTGGATAAAGCTGGACCAATCGAGCTTTTGGAAGGCAGTGAACCAATTGAAGTAAGTCCTGGTGATATTGTAACTTTTATTATGGAATATGAACCAAAACCAAATAAAATTCATGTTCTGCAAATAAGCAACGCTGAAGAATCGGAAGTTAAAATAAGTAACAATCATTTCACAGCGCCTGCACAAAAAGGGATTTATTACTATTCATATGGCGCATGGTGGATGGATGAAAAGAAAGAGAACACATCTAATGGAGATGCTAATTATGCATTTGCCATAGAAGTAAAGTAATTCTCTTCTTTAGCTAACGGGGCAGGTTACTTTAAGAAAATATCAGATTACACAATTGCTTATAATCTGTGTAATAAATTCAGAATTGAAGGTTACCAGTCATAGTCGTTGTGAGAGGAGGCAAATCAAAAATTTATCCCTTCCTCAAAATAGGGAACAGCTGAAATAACATGGAAGCGATTCAGATTCATAAGATTATCAATACATGAATGGCTATTGGAAGCGAGAGCATATCGAAGTTAGACCTTTGTCTTTGGGTCGATTCTCAGACTTTTGGATGAAAAAAGTCCACACCTATGAAGGATTCCTGTATTCCATCAATAATATAAAATAATAGATAACAATTATTGTTAATCCTCTATGAATTCATTAGGGAGAGTGATACCATTGTCAGAATTGATTTATGCAGGTTCATTAAAGACGCTTGAAGATGAAGGTGCAAAGGTAATTAAAGGTGGAAGTCATGCAATTGCCGTATTTGTTTACGAAAAACAAGTTTATGCGGTGGATAACCGTTGTCCGCATATGGGCTTTCCCCTCCATACAGGAAGCCTATGTGATGGGATATTGACGTGTCACTGGCATCATGCCCGCTTTGATATAAAAAGCGGAGGAACCCTGGATCCATGGGCAGATGATGTTCCTACTTATCCTGTCGAGATTAAGGAAGATGGGGTTTGGGTTCACCCGGTTCCTTTTAATAAGGTGACAATCGAAAAATTGAGGCAGCGATTACGTGACGGCCTTGAGCAAAATATTAGTCTTGTCATAGCAAAATCGGTTGTCGGATTGATGGAAGCGGGTTTTCCAGCGACTGAGATTGCAAAAATCGGCGTCGAATTCGGAACAACACATCGGAGGAGTGGATGGGGATCGGGATTAACGATTTTAACAGCCATGACAAATGTATTGCCGAAATTGGATAAAACTGGGCAGGTTTTAGCGCTGTTCCAAGGCCTGGTTCACGTTGCAAGGGAAAGTTCCGGAATGGGAACACGTTTTTTAATTGGATCCCTGCCTGTATCAAATGAAAAGAATACCCAATCATTCGAACAATTATCAGAATGGTATCGTCATTGTGTGGAGGTGCGGGATTCACAGGGAGCTGAGCGGGTGCTATTGACCGCGATCGAATTGGGATTCTCGAACGAACAGCTTGCTGACATGATGATGACAGCGGTCACCGATCATTTTTATGTAAATACAGGTCATACTCTTGATTTTCATAATAAAGCATTCGAGATCTTAAATCAGATCGGTTTTGAGCATCGACCTTATGTATTGTCATCATTGTTACCTGGTATCGGTGATATATCCCGCAGTGAAGAATCCCATAGCTGGCAATCACCTGTGAACTTGGTCAAACCATTAATGGAGGCGTTCCGGAAATTACCTGATATCCTTGCTAATGTCTCATCACGAAGCGATGCTGATATCGATGAAACAGTATTGGTTGAACAAATTTTATCAGATGACCCTATAAAAACGATAAATACGATGTTGGATGCACTTAAAAATGGCGTCACTCCTTCCCGTTTGGCCCAGCTCGTAGCTTTAGCGGCTGCTGACCGGATTTCCCGTTTCCATGTACAAAATGATTTCAGGGATTGGATTACTGTACTTCATACTTTTACACATGCACATGCGGTACATGAATCGTTACGCCGCTCTACTACACCTGAATTGACCCGAGCTGTTTTCCATGGTGCAATGAGTATGTATCTTGATCGTTTTCTCAATACACCGTCTGCAAGAAGACCGCAACCAAAGGATGTGGAAACTGAACCGCAGAATCCTTCAGAATTATTGGAGATGATGAATCAACAACAACAGGTTGCAGAATCAGCAAGATGGGTAGTAAATTACCTGGCACGCGGCGGTGATAAAAGTGAACTCTTCAATACGCTCGGGCATGCTTTACTAAGAGAAGATGCAGAGTTTCATTCATTTCAAATGTATGAAGCAGCAATGGTCGAACATGATCATTGGGAAAAAGAGGATTCCGAGTTTGCTGGATATGCGCAGGAAACATTGATCCTCGCATTAACACGTTATCTGGCAGGCCATGCCCCAACTGCTAGAGAAATGCCGCATACAGCACAAATTGCCATGCGCCTCCACCGAGGAGAAAAATTATTTGAAGATGACTAATTTGCATGGCCAAGAAATAGGCTGTTCAGAATGCCCAGATTATCAAAAAGGCTGCCTCCGGCCAGGCTCGCCAAGGCGATTATCAAGTTTTACAATAAGATTTATTTTATTAAGAAAAAGCCGATTTTCCTTTTACTAAGTAGGATAATCGGCTTTTTCTTCTTTACGAAGGAATGTACTCAAGGGGCAGGTAAAAAGGGTGAATGCAGGTAAAGAATAAATTGAATTATGGGAATATTGAAACCATTTAACAGTTAAACCGTAATATAAGTAATAAAGAGGGTTCGTTTAAATAGTTACAAAAAAATTTTTACATAAGGGATTATTAGGATTGAAATTTCATATAACTATCTTTTCTAAAGAAGGTGGGAGAATGTTGAGCAGGTATATTACACTTGGTTCTTTTGTATTTTTGATATTGTTAGTTCTTGCTGGCTGCAGCGGCCATAAAACAGATTCACCAGTATCCGATAAAGAACTTTCTTCACAAGAGAATGATTTTCGGAAATTTAAAACGCAAGATGGGGAAATTGAAATAAATATTTTCAATAATGGCAGTTTTTCTGAAGCTACCATAAAGCAAATTAAAGAGGAAACTCTTAGTTTTTACAATGCTCTTCAAAAAGAAAATGCACCAATGTCTTCTCCTTCTATAATATATTTACACCTGTATGATGATAAGAAGGTAAGCTATACGAACGGTAACACCATCCACTTTACTGGGTAAAAGAAGGAAATTATCCTCTTATTCACGAACTTACCCATGTTTTTTTTGGCTCTACTGAAGGGCATGCCACACTGGAAGGTCTTGCAATCTTTATGCAGGATTTCTATTCGGATAGAAGAGTGTTTCCCAATTATCAGGGAGATGTTCACGATATTATGAAATATTTAATGACCCAAGAAATCAGTATTCCTCTGGAAACGCTGCTGAGTAAGGATAAAATTTTCACCCATTCAAATTTAAATAAAGACTCCTATTCTTTAAGGTGGCTGGGGTATATAGAATCTGCTTCATTCTCAAACTATCTTATTAATCAATATGGTATTGGAGAATTTCTGAAAATATATGATCGCCCCAATTTGACTGATGAAATAGATAAGATCTATGGGAAAAAAGTAGAGCAGCTTGAAATGGAATGGAAAGAATTTGTTCAGAAAAACCTCACATCGAATGAAGAAACTATTCGCAGCTATGATCCTCAAATTCAAGAAATTATCAGTCATTTGGAAGCAAATAAAGAACGGATATTAAAAACTTCTTAATTCCAGAAGGTAATAAAGTAAACAAAGAACAATAATTATTAAGCTATCTATATGATGGAATTCGGTATAAATGTAAAATTCAGGATGTGAAATAAGGTATGTTGATGAAAGATGAACAAAAAAATGGTAAAGCTATACTCCTAACAATCGGGTGGTTATCTGTTGTTTTATTATCTTTTAATTTAATTCCGCCTATGCTCTTGTTTTTTCCTATATCCATAGGAGTTGTAATAAGGCGAGATTACCAGGGGGATAAGCAAGGGTCAGCAATGATTATTTTAGGTATAATAAGCGGAGTCGTTGGTTGGCTTTTAGGAATGTTCGTTAATAATAACTTAATGTAAGGTAAAGCACACATATAACTAAATAGCTTCTTTCCACCTTAAAATTCACTCGAATTATATAATGAGGTACATTTTGCAGATGATTTCGAGGAGTACAGAAATTTATTCTAGAGGGTTAGTCAACAGGGTCAACCAGAAAAATAAAAGGTACGCTATAGGGTAGCATATTTGTCATGATGAAGGAATAAAAGCTGGATGAGCCGAATAAGTCATGGTATTGATTTATTCTCAAAACTAAACAGTGAGGAGATTGGTTGTATGCAGGTTGTAACCAAAATGCTTTTAGAACAGCTCGACATGCATTGCCATGAGAATGATTGGTTTGCATCCATGGATCAGGCACTTCATGGAGTCATCGCAGCTGAGGCAGCATGGACAAGTTCGGGAATCAGCAATTCGATTTGGCAGATTGTCAACCACTTGATATTTTGGAATGAAGACGTAATCCATCGAATTAAGGGCACACAGAATCCGCATAAGGCAGAAGACAATGAAGAAACCTTTGGAAATCCGGGGGATCCAGAAGACGAAATTGGGTGGGCCCAGACAGTAGAGCGTCTTAATGAAGTTATGAATAAATTAAAGACGGTCATTGCGGACCTTGACGATGAAAAGTTAAAAGCTCCGTATGCAGCTAACAGGTACTCTATTGAGCGTTTACTCAGTAATATCATGATGCACGATACGTATCATATCGGCCAAATTGTTCTCTTGCGAAAGCTGCAATCCTCTTGGGGTGGCGTTGATTGGTCCTAAAGAACCATAATTCAGTGACTTCCACGCCCAGCCGCAGAAGCAGTATTGACGGTGTGAAGCCCTTTTCATTCTCTATGGTGAAGCGGGTGTTTTCCTGATGGCAGAACGGGTGTGTTAGTCAAATAAATTTGAACGTATTTGCAGAGCGATCTTTCGCATATTTCATTGTTCAACAGTCGGGCGCTTTTCTTAAATAAGAAGGCGTCTTTTTGCATGTACGAGGGTGTAAAAAATGATTGTGAAATCCTGTACTTAAAGTAATGGGTGCTTTTGTTGAATAAGAATACGTCCCCTGACAGCCAAAATAAAGGAGTTGGTAAGAACCAACGCTGGATATGCTCAGGAAACATTGATCCTCGCATTAACACGTTATCTGGCAGGCAATACCCCAACTGCTAGAGAAATGCCGCATACAGCACAAATTGCCATGCGCCTCCACCGAGGAGAAAAATTATTTGAAGATGATTGATCAATCGAGGACTATTTCTGCTTCAGAGTTAGAAGGAACGAATGTTCGCATAATGCGAATTAACGCTTTTATAAACCTGTTTTAAATGTGTCTAATCTCTTGGTATATAAGGGGTTAGGCACTTTTTTCTATATCATAATTAACGTTAAGAATCTAAGGGTGAATGGGATAATCGTCTTGACTATTGTCCAACAATCGGGCCATATTGTTGAATAACAAAAGAAAAGTTTTTTATTTAAAAGAGTCTTATCGTAAAATATGAAAGGGAGGTGAAAAAGTGAAGATAAGAAAACGGCTACTTGGGTATGTAATTGATTTATTTCTTTCAATCATTATCCCTATAATTCTTTCAATCCTAACTTTTATTATTGCAGCAATCATCGCTTTACTCTTTTTGCCTTTCGTTGCAAGTGACGGAGATACATGGAATCCATTGCTGACTCGAATAATGAATGGCATACTGCTGTTGGGTGTTTTGGTGTTTATGATCACATCACTAGGATCTAATTTCCAAATGACCTTACCATGGGGCTACAGATTTAACGGTTTAATAGTAAAAAATAGCAATAAATTTAAATTGTTTATATGGTGGTTTATAAGAAACGGAATAGCAGGTCTATTTATATTCTTATTTGCTTATCATATAGCAAATGACATGGACTACAAGAACCTCTATTTACCTATTTTTATTTACATAATCTATCAATGTATGGATGGGATCATGTTCCTTCTTTCAAAAGGAAAGAGAACCTTTACCGATAGTTGGACCGGCACAGAAGTGATAGAAGCATCGAAGGCAGTAAAAGAAATAGCATAAGAATAGGATCGTTAATTTATTGTTTAATTACCAATAGGTGAGAAGCAAAAATAATCCCTTATCACATGTCGAACATCTTTAATCAGTTTGCTGCCTATATTTAGATAAGCCTCAATAAATAATTGATGAAAACATGTACCGACAGTTGCAAGTTGGCGAAGTCATCGAATTAAAAACCTTATATTCCACAGAAACTTTAAACACAATCATGAGCAAGAGGGCTTCCATTACAAATTTGGAGGTTCTTTTTTTTGCTTTTCATGGATCATTTCGTTTGGTTAAAGGAGATTAATGAAAATGTTGTCGAGAATCCACGAAGCCAATAGCATCGAAAATCACATTTAAGTCCTCAATTTTTTGAGAATCTATCATAACCACAGGCTTTGGATTATGAGCAACTAAGTTAAATGGTATGAATTCTTGGCAAAATGACAAATATTCTTGACCTAATGTTAAATATTCTTTACAATGAAGAAGCAGGAAACGGTAATAGGGGATGTTAAATATGCTGAGAAATAAAGTGAAGGAATTAAGAGCGAGGCATAATTTTACTCAATCTGATTTAGGTAAATTGGTTGGAGCCACTCGCCAAACCATTGGCATGATTGAAAAAGGTGACTATGCTCCGTCTGTGCTGTTAGCATTGAAAATTGCTAAAGCATTACGTGTCAATTTAGAGGAAGTGTTTTGGATAGAAGGAGAGGATGAGTGAACATGGAAAGGTTTTTGCGTTCACCTTTTACAATGAGTGTGTTTCTTATTGGGCTTGCGGTAATTTATTCGGTGAGTATCGTATTGGAGCAGCGGAATGACATGACGACTATTATTTTTATTGCTTATGCTATTTTTGTCATCATCTATTTCGGAACAATGGTTTGTTTTAACCGTAAATACCCAGACCGGAAGATTCGTATTCTTACCTTCATCCCTTATGAGCTCAAAGAAGAAGATGAAGGGCATCAATATATTACGTATCGTGCTTGTCGAAAAGTATATATTTACTACTACTTTGCCATTCCGGCAGCCATTGTTGCGGTTGCACTGTTTAGAGAAGTCGAGTTGCTCCCTGTCATCGCTTTGACTGTACTTGGCATTGGGCAGTATTTTATTTTTTGGTCGGAAGTAAAAAAACTATATGAATAAAGGGGAGGATGAAGGATATGCTTTTATCGTATCTATTTGTATTTCTTCTGGCAGCGATTCCGTTATTTGAACTTGTTGCTGTGATTCCATTGGCTATCATCGGAGGTCTATCTCCAGTACTGACAGCGATATTTGCCTTTTTAGGGAATGCTCTGACAGTGGTTCTGCTAATTGTTTTTGTGGATCAAGTGAAGAAATGGATGAGAAAGCAAAAACAAAAAAAACGTATGCAAGATATTATGCATGTGGAAGAAGTTGCGGCGACGCAAGCTGATGCTGCAGGTATGGAAGAGTCGAAAAAAGGCAAACGCGCACGGGCACTTTTTGATAAGTATGGCTTACCTGGCTTAGCGATTATTGGCCCTTTTTTCGTTGGATCTCATATTTCCGCTTTTATGGGAATGAGCTTTGGTTCGACAAGAAAGAGGGTAACCGGCTGGATGCTGACCAGTTTATTTCTTTGGACAGTAATTATGGCTGTAGCCTCAAGTTATGGAATCACCTTTTTTATGCCTCATGCTGAAGAAAATGGTTTTTTAATCCGCCTATTCAGCAACTAACATTTCATTAGAGACTTTTAAGATCCTTTATACTAATTCAGTAAGCGGGCGCTTTTCCTGAGTATAGAAAGCGTCCTTTTTCTTTAGTAAATGTTCTCTTAGTTCGGAAAATATGCTCATATAATTCGGACAAATTCAGTCATTCTGCATGGTAAGGTGAGAAAGTTTTATTAGAAACTTCTTGAAATAGAGCTCTGTCAAAAGAGCCATTGCCCTTTTAAAGTTTGAAGAGAAGCAAATTTAAATTCCTATAAGCAATGCAGGATTTGATTATCCTTAGAAATGATGTGTACGAGGACAACGAAATAGATCTCAATTAAGAAAACTAATAATAGGGGAGTTACCCCTCTTTTTTTATGTAAATATGGTGATTTTCGAGAATAATTGGTTAGCTTGTCTTGATAAGAATGGGAAGCATGGCCGATTAAGACAAGCAGCAGTAAACCGGAAGAAAACAAATTTCTCTATTCAGGAATCTTTTCATATGCTAATTTTAAAATAATTTCCTTATATTGAGGGTATTTGGATATAAGGTCTGCTTGTGAGAACAGTTCAAAATCCTGAAAATCAAAGCCCGGAGAAACCATGCAGCCTACTAGTGAGAATGTATCTGCCTCCATAACAGACGAACCAAAGATTGAATTTTTCGGCACTAAAGCTTGAGGTACTTCTCCATTATCAAGGTTTATTCCTAATTTAATTTCTTCATATTCACCATTTTCATTGATGATATGTATGGTTAATGGACTTCCAGCGTGAAAATACCATAATTCATCTGATTTCAATCGATGAAAGTGGGACACATCGTTGGACGTTAATAAAAAATAAATGCTTGTATAGAGATTACGTGTTCCCACAAAATTCACAGACAATTCTTGATCAGAAGTACATTCCTCTGATTGAAACGTTCTTTTATAATATCCTCCTTCTGGATGAGGAGTTAATCCAAGTTTTGAAACCCAATAATGCTCATTCTTCATTTTAAATGCTCCAATCCCTGCATAATTAAATACCAAAAAATTCCTTAAGTTTACTTAACTCAATGAAGACTCCTATTTTTAAAATTCCTTAACTTATTTTTCCTTAGAGAAATCATTATAATTTTTGAACTTTGAAGGCCACTTTTTCTTCTTTAAGTACTTTTCATTAAGTACTAAAATCTTCCCGCTTTCAGCGGGTATGTATTTTTTATACACAGATTTATATTTTTCGAATGCCAAGTGCCCTAAAATATAAATTGGTAAGATAATGAATATGAGAATTACCAATTGCAGTAACCAATTGAATTTATCTCCAATGATATAAATCGTCAATACAGCATGTGCTGCAAAAGAAACCATTAAGGTGAGAAGCACATTACATATATGAAAAGGGATCATATTATTTTTTTCCCGGAACATTCGCTCTAGTTCATTTTTGATAAAAAGTGTAGTAAATACTGATATCACAATGACAAAAAGGGAAACAAAATAGGTAAGAACAGTGTACATGTTTTCCGCCCACGCTCCTTCAATTACACTAGAAGAAAAAGCTGATCATCAATTATACTTACTATCGTTATCATGGTCATCAAACCGCTTTTTTATGGGAGCCTCAATAAACAGTAAATGTCTGAGATTAAAGGATTAAGACGCTTAGAGTCTAATTCTTTGTTTGGTACAAAAAATTTTTATCTTCATTGTAGCACAAAAAATGATAAAGATTTTGGTTGAATTAGGAAAAGTAAAACGTGTAGATTTATTCAGTTTTCGCTTAGTAAATGTTTTTGATTGGCCTTATTTGAAACAAAACTTTGTAAATATACGTTGCTAAATAATTATAATTATCAGAATTTTAGTGTGATTCACGAGCTTGTTGGTTATAATAATATTTGGAGTGCATATCCAATAAAATTAGAGGAGCTGAAGTCATGCAATTTATACCTTATTTACAGCTGAACGGAAATGCAAGAGAAGCGATTGGATTTTACGAAAAGGTATTTGGTGCCGAAAATTTAGGAGTGATCACTTTTGGTGAAATGCCTGCTGACCCGAATTTTCCTTTACCAGAGGATGCAAAGGACCTTGTAGCACACGGTACGATAAGGGTTGGAGAGTCAGCTATTATGTTTTCAGATACATTCCCAGGTCAGCCAGCTCAAGAGGGAAACCTGGTGACCATTTGTATTACGTTTGACCATGCAGACAAAGCGCGACAAGTTTCTGAAGCCTTACAGGATGGCGGACAAGTTCTAATGCCGATATCCGAAACAAGTTTTAGTCCTGCTTACGGGGTCATTAAAGATAAATTCGATGTAACCTTTCAAATTTATACTGAAGGACATCAAGGTTAGTACATACGATATAGGAGAAAAACGGCTTTGCGAAAATATCAAAGCCGTTTTTTTATGATTCGTTTATCTCATGTCAACATATCAACATTACCCCTATTTAAGATTTCTTGTAAATTGAGGTTTGATTGGGTAAACTTTTTTATATTTGAACAATTGGAAAGGAGTATACATAATGACGAACCTAAAAGAAGTATCCATTTCAAAAGTAGAAATGCTTATCAGAAAACCTGTTAAGGAGGTATTCGATGCTTTTATTGATCCTTCGATTACTACTAAATTCTGGTTTACCAAAAGCAGCGGAAGATTAGAAAAGGGAAAACGACTCCGCTGGGATTGGGAGATGTATGGAGTTTCTGCTGAACTTGACGTAATAGAATTGGAACAAAACAATAGAATTCTCATCAAATTTGACGATGATACTACGGTGGAGTGGATTTTTACACCCCGGACGGAAGGAACTTTTGTCACCATTATTAACGCAGGTTTTAAAGGAAATCCAGATGAAATAATTAATCAAGTGATAGATTCAACTGGCGGTTTTACGATTGTTCTGTGTGGCTTAAAAGCACTTCTTGAGCATAACATCATTTTGAATCTTGTTTCGGATAAATTTCCTGACGCACAAGTATAAAGTTAAGAATATCTATTGTTATTTCGAAATAACTAAATATATTTGCAGAAGTAAGGTGCTTAAGGGAATACAAATATATTCAGCTATTTATTATGCTTGCCGGTTAAAGCCAAAAGAAAATACATCCGGCAAGCAGCAGAACCATACATATTAAGATAAGCCTTTTCATTTCTTTTTTACCTTCTTTTTTACCCTCTTGGCAATCATGATGGCGGCAAAGAGCAAGGGGATATAAATGAATGTAAAGGCAAACCCTGCTTTCCCAAAATATTCATTAAGCTGACTAATCTCTTCGCGCGTATTAATAAAGTTAATCAATAATAATAAAGCACCCACTATAAAAAAAACTCCGATTTTTTGTCTAATATTAAAGATTCTTTTGATAAGTCTCGAACAAATCCAAATGGCAATACACACATTCGGAAGCATAATTAAGTTCCAGTTTGCAATTCCGATATATTCGAAACGTTCCACAAAAGGCATTTCAACAATTTTCCACATGGTCAAAGTGGGCCAGACCTGTTTAGCAAGCAGATCTTCTGAATAATAGGCAAACGTAATGACTGCTAAAATCGTATATATCAAGGTAGTGGTGAAAACAGCAAGGTGAGCCCACTTTTTGGATTTCTTTGGTTCTTTTATAAAAGGATAAAAGAACGGAATAATCTCAAAACCGATGAAGGTAAGCGACATATTGTAGGAACCGATGAGAAGTTCCTTAACTGAATGATCCCAAATAGGGAGGAGATTATAGAAATTTGAGAACTTAATGGCCCAGCAAAATGTCAGAAGGAGATAAGCCGGCAATACCAGGCCGAAAAAGGCCGTACCGACTACCGTTCTGAATCCTCCAAAAATGATATAAGTACAAAGAATCATGAATCCAAAGGAGAACCAGAATGTGCTAAGCTCCGGAAACATCCACACTTGAATGACCTCGATAAATGTTCGTACTATAGCTAAGACGTACAAAAAAAAGTAGCCTATGAAAAGGAAGCTGATTGCCTTGCCGATCAAATTGCCTGTAAGGTACTTATGGGCTGTCACAAAATCTCCATCAACCGTTTCGGAAATTTTATAAATCATCCAAATGATGACATGTATGCATCCCCCGGCAAGCAGGATGGAAATCCAGGCATCATAGCCTGCATCCTTTGCGATGACTCTCTGATAGCCAAGAACCCCAATGCCAATTTGCATGGACATAATTAAATAAAAAACTAGAAATGGGGATATCTTCAATCTGTCTGGTATTGGCTGCTCCTGTATCTGATTCACCTCCGTTTCACGGTTGGTAACTGGCTGCTGTAAAACTGGGTTCCTGCTCCCGCGTTATTCATTTCCTTTGTCTCTTGTGTTTTTTTCTTGCTAAAGGGGATAGGATTTTTAGTTTACAAAAAGTGTGGCCTCTTGGATTGCATTTGTAATGGAAGCCTGTTAAATACATCTTTCATATCTGTGGATATAGATGCTTAAGTTCTGGCTCAATCGTCAGCATGAAGTAACCATTTAAAACTTTTTGTTTGATTAATGAAGGGTTATCACAAATCTGCACATTTTCAGCAGGTACAAGCTGTTTAATGTCCGCGATTCTTGGAATTCGTCCTTCCAGAAGATATGAGAGAATACCATCTGGATCATATTTTTATCAATTAAAGTGGCTAATAAGGTAAGCCCCAAGTGCACATTTGTTTATCTTCGGCATTACGCTTATTGTCGCCGGTTTTTGGAAAATTTATGAATGGAGGCAATAAAAAAAAGAAAGGTCTGAAGGAATAGGGGACCCCTAGGTCGTCTAGCCTAGGATTTTCTAAAGATAAAACCAAGGCAGTACCAACAAGACTTCTTGCTGGTACTGTCCATCACGAAGCGGATTTGGTTTGTATAGACACGGATTCAATTTTATCTTTTGGTTTTAAATTGCCCGCTGCAATTCCAATTAATATGATGACAACTCCCACCCATTGTGAAAAGCTTACAAATTCAGCTAAGATAAGGGCAGATAAAGTTACAGCTACTGGAAGCTCCGAAGCAGTTAAGATCGTGCCAAGCCCGGGTCCGATATGGGGCATTCCAATTGAAAATAAAAGTGGCGGTAAAGCAACACCAAACAAGCCGAGTAATAAGCCATACGGTGCTACCCCCATTAAGACAGGCAAATCAAATAGGAAAATTGGCGGATATACTAAAAGTACGACAATTAATCCACCGGTAGATAAGAAAGCACTTTTCAGGACAGGGGGAGTATCTTTTCCGACAGAACTGCTGAGAAATATGAAAGTAGTAAACGTCAAAGCCGAAAGCAGTCCCCACGCAGACCCTTGAAAAGATAGAGCAGCTTCACTCTTTGTAATTGAGCCGGCAGCTAGGATCGAGCCGATAATCAGAATACCAATAGAGGTGATCTTCCCTTTCGATGGTTTTTTCTTATTAAAGACCCACTCGAAAAGCGTACCAATCCATACAAATTGAAATAAAAAAATGATTGCTAGTGAAGCGTTTAGCGTCTGCAGCGCTTGATAATAAAACACACCAGTCAAACCAAACGGAATTCCGGATAATAGTAGTTTGAGAATTTGATTTAAAGTTGTTTTTTCCTTTTTTGTAAACAGAACCAGCACCCAGGTAAGGAATGCCCCAAATAGATATTGGCCACCAGTTACCTCTGTTACCGAATAACCTGCTGCATAAGCAAGCTTAACAAATGTAGACAACACCCCATAGCAGCATCCACTTAAAAAAACCATTAGTGCATATTGCCAAGTTTTCATTTATTCTACCCCTTTCTTCACATAAAAAAGCCACACAATTGTCAGTTGACAGTTGTGTGGCGAAAATAGAGCTTACTCTAGAAAAATCCACGTCCTAAATAGGTTTTATTATTCAAGTCATATAGTAGTATAAGATTAACAATACCAAATGTCAACGAACTATTCTTGTATTCTATTAACGAGGAGCCTTCTAAAAAATTGCCAATACAGGCTGCATTAGAGAATACGCCGTATTGCTTGTCTATTCTTAGAAATTCATAGTTATTTACCTGCAGGGAAATAATTTAAAGGGTGGTAATATTAATTCAAAAGGATATATTTGGACAGCGCTAGGGGGTTTTTATTGAGGGAGCTAGGATGAATGCAATATTGAAATTTGCTCTTATTAATAACTATTTGATAAGGCTTCTATATGATAGGTCACAGTGACTTCCGAAAGACTAATTTTAACATACCATAAAGGACTCCCAATACTAGTGGTAACGGTAAAAACCATAATAGAAATTTATCTATAAACGGACTCAATGCCAATAAAGCATTCACAGTAATCACTCCTAAAGTAATAATGGTTACAGTTTTCCCATATAGTTAATTTTAATTAAAATTGTCTGTGTTCCTGAGGGTAGTTTCAACTTACTAATTAGTTAGTAAGATAATCTCACTGAACTAACTTGTATATGAACAAGTGGTGATTTATCTTTACCTCAATCCTTTCCGGAGTGAATTTACAGAAGATAACCTTTGCAGAAATAAATACATGGTGCCGAAAATGCAGCAAAAGCTTGAGTTGAACCGCAAGAATGTAACCGCTACTAAAAAGTATCCTAAGACCGATCAGCAGTTTTGGCGGAGTTTCTATGCCTCTGCTTATAGGGTTATAAAAGAACATTAGGATTATCCCCACAAATTCCTATTAAAGGTTTATGACCCCCGTCTAGAATTAGAAGGGGGCAGCGGTGTTTGGAGTTTTATAAGAATGGATTTTTGGGATAGCAGGCTTCCCGGAATGGTAACGGTATGTGCTAAGTTCTCAAGTCTTCAAACTGGATACCGGACAATGTAAACTGGGTTATTTTTGACTACTTATTAATTTGAAAAAAGGTAATTACAATAGCTAAAATGAGCATGGTTAAGGCATTTAATGCCATTATGGGTCTATGTCTGGCTCGAAAGAAGTGAGCGTGCAGGGCACCTAGCATAAGCATAGTAATGAGGGATCCTGAAAGCAAGATAAATTCAGGAAGCCAAAATCCTATGATCAATCCGCCTGCGCTCAATATTTCCAGGAATGCAATAAATTGCATGAACCATAGGGGGTAGCGATATTCTCCCCAGTGCTTAACCATTGACTTGGTACGTGCTGCTTTCATTGAAACGGATATGGCGAAAATAAAAATTAAAATAATTTGAATGATCCTAGTTACAACATCCACACAGTTTCCTCCTTTTGTATAATAGACGTAGCTGCTATATATACATTCTAGGCTTGTTAGTTTAGTGAGTATGTAGTCTGGACTACATTCGGCAGAATTTGGGGAGGGCCATATGGATAAAATGAAGTATTTATCGAGAATACAGATTTTTGAGGATCTGGACTTGGAGGAATTAAAGAAATATGAACCGGCCACACCTATGAAAGTTGTGGAGAAAGGTACGGTTTTTTGTTCTCCTCATATGGATCAAAAGTTATTGTATTTAATCAAATCGGGTCAAGTTCGTTTGTATAGATTAACTGAGAGCGGAAAAGAGCTTACAGTTGATATTTTAGAAACGGGGAATGTGTTTGGAGAGATTGGTACTTTTACAACCGGTTCTGAAAATTTATATGCTGAGGCATGGGAGGATTCTGTTATTTGTAGAATAGATAGAGTTCAGTTTGAAAAAATAATACGTGAAAATCCAAGTATTTCTTTAAAGCTTCTTGAAATAATTTCCAGCCGTCTGAAGGAAGTCGAAGAGTTACTGGAGTATATGGCATATAGCAGTACAAGGAAACGGCTTTTATTCCTGCTAAATAAACTTACAGAGAAGTTTGGGGATAAATTGTCAAGCGGCAGTGCGGAAGAATGGGTTGCACTTAATATTTACATAACTCATCAAGAATTAGCATCGATGATGGGCAGTATCCGTGAAACAGTGACAGCACTTTTAAATGAATTTAATGCAGAAGGAATTGTGCGCAAATCAGGAAGGCGGGGAACCATGGAAGTTCATAGTGTTCGCCTAAAATGTGCATTAAATGAGGGGATAAAAATCAGCACTCATTGAAGAGTGCGTTAGATTAAATTAAAATACACGCAAAATATCGCAAAGATGATAAATTTCCATCTGAATAATCAAGAGAAGAGTGTTGACATATTTAATAAAATATATTATCTTTAATTCAAGATATTTGATTTCAAGATATCTTTCGATTATTAATTGAAAGGAGTAAGTCTTATGCATGAGATTCTAAAAAGAATTAATGAACTCGCAGCAAAAAGAAGGAAGGAAGGCTTAACACAAATTGAAAATGCAGAAATAATCAATTTGCGCAGTCAATATATTCAAGAATTTCGCGGATCAATGGAAGAGCTGCTATTAAACACAACCATCGTTGATCCAATAGGAGATGATGTAACTCCTGAAAAATTAAAGAGAGCCCAGGCAAGACATAAAGTTAAGCCCATTTGGTAAATCATATATTATCCAGAAAGCGCGCAGCAGTTACAAAGGGAACCACAAAAAACATTAATTTACGGTTAGAATATTAAATGCAGAGGAACTGAGGCATAAGGGAAGAAAATCAAATATTTTTTTATATAATATCTCGAATTCAAGATAATTAAAATTAGGAGGAAATAAAAATGATGGACTTAGGTTTATTAATTATTAGGCTGGTAATTGGCGTATTATTCATTGGTCACGGAGCTCAAAAATTGTTTGGATGGTTTGGGGGTCATGGATTAAAGGGAACCGGAGGCTGGTTTGATTCCATTGGGATGAAGCCGGGAGTAATGATGGCTCTTTTTGCAGGGTTAGCAGAACTTATAGGGGGAATCTTGTTTGCATTAGGATTTTTAACTCCTCTCGCAGCACTAATGATTGCAGGAACTATGATCATGGCTATCGTTAAGGTGCATGGTCCAAATGGTTTATGGGCAACATCTAATGGATATGAATATAACTTAACGTTAATCTCTGTTGCCATTGGTATCGCATTAATTGGCCCTGGACGATATGCATTGGATATATTTTTATTCTAAACTATTCCGAATTAGAAATACCTCAAATAAAGCTTTCGACAATTTTTGTTCCTTTCCAGCTTGTATATAAATTGATTAACTGAATTGATAGCAGGGCATGTCCTAATTACAGAATATAATTAAAATCCAAGTTTAAAAGGAGTGTGGAAGATATGGGTAAAAAAACAATGGGGATTCATCATATAACTGCAATTGTTGGCCATCCTCAGGAGAATGTAGATTTTTATGCTGGAGTGTTAGGTTTGCGTTTAGTCAAGCAAACGGTCAATTTTGATGATCCAGGCACCTATCACCTTTACTTTGGAAATGAGGGCGGCAAGCCAGGAACAATCATTACTTTCTTTCCTTGGGCAGGTGCCCGTCAAGGGGTTATTGGCGATGGCCAGGTTGGAGTCACTTCGTATGTCGTTCCGGCAGGTGCCATGAAGTTTTGGGAAGAAAGGCTTGAAAAATTCAAGGTGCCTTTTACTAAAATGGAACGGTTCGGAGAGCGATATTTGGAATTTGATGATCCTCATGGACTTCATTTGGAGATTGTTGAAAGAGAAGAAGGGGAACTAAATTCCTGGACTTACGGGGAGGTTACCCCTGAAGCAGCTATAAAAGGCTTCGGTGGAGCAACTCTCTTATCAGCTCAGCCAGAGAAGACGGCTGAGCTGCTGGAAAACATTATGGGACTTGAAGTTTTAGGTCAGGAAGGAGATTTTATCCGATATCGTTCTTCTGCTGATATTGGAAACATCATCGATCTTAAATTAACTCCAATTGGACGGGGGCGAATGGGTGTGGGAACCGTCCATCATATTGCCTGGAGGGCTATTGACGATCAGGACCAATTAGATTGGCAAAAATATGTTGCCGATAATGGATATGGGGTTACACCAGTTCGGGATCGAAACTACTTTAATGCGATCTATTTTAGGGAGCATGGGGAAATATTATTTGAGATTGCTACTGATCCTCCGGGGTTTGCCCGTGATGAATCCCAGGAGACAATGGGCGGGAAATTAATGCTGCCTGAACAATATGAGCCGCAACGGGATAAGATAGAAAGTGTTCTGCTTCCGTTTACAGTCAGGGAATTGGATTAAATTTAAAAGAGGTGATGACCCGCTATGCTTTCAATTGACCCAGCGGACAATAGAGAAAGAGAAAATTATAAATTTTTAATAGGAAGCATCATACCAAGGCCTATTGCTTTTGTAACCACTATATCAAATGAAGGCGTGTTGAATGGGGCGCCATTCAGTTATTTCAATATCGTAACATCAAATCCCCCAATGATTTCCTTGGCGATTCAAAGAAATGCAGGAACACAGAAGGATACGGCCAGAAATATTATCAGCACAAAGGAATTTGTTGTTCATATTGTCGATGAGGAGAATGTAGAAACAATAAATAAGACAGCAGCGACTTTTCCTCCTGATCAAAGTGAAATAGAATTAGCACAATTAACTCCAGCTGAAAGTACGAAAATTTCAGTGCCTGGAGTGATGGAAGCGAAAATCCGTATGGAGTGTATCCTGGAACAATCGCTTTCATTAGGGGGGACGGATACTCCTGGCTGTGATCTAATCATTGGAAAAGTTGTTCAATTTCATATTGATGAAAACATCTATGAAAAAGGAAGAATTGATCCAAGAGGACTCGCTGCAGTGAGCCGTTTGGCGGGCATTAATTATGCAAAGGTTGGCGAGATGTTTTCCATCGAGAGACCAAAGTAGAATTAAGTCACTCTTAAAGAAGTGGAGGGAATGATTTTGCAAATCACTTCAGGTATCCATCATATTACGGCAATGGTTAACGATGCCCAGCGAAATATCGACTTTTATGCAGGGGTACTGGGACTTAGGCTGGTAAAGAAAACGATTAATTTTGACCGGCCGGAAGTCTATCATCTGTATTTCGGAAATGAAAATGGTGATCCTGGGACGGTTATGACCTTCTTCCCGTGGGAGAAGCAGCTAAAAGGACGGATTGGAACGGGCCAGGTCGGGGTGACCAGTTATGTGATCCCTGAACATTCAGTTGAATTTTGGAAAAAACGGCTGAGTAAATTTGGCGTTAAGTTTATACAAACGGTTCGCTACGGTGAAACCTACCTGCAATTCCAGGATCCGGACGGCCTTGAAATCGAGCTGGTTGAGCGGTCTGAGGGGCCATTGAACACATGGGCTTTGAAAGACGTTCCTCCAGAAGCCGCTATTAAAGGATTTGGAGGAGCAACCCTGATTTCGGCAAAGCCAAATAAAACGGCTGAAGTGCTTGAAAATATATTAGGGCTTGAATGCCTAGGCCAGGAAGAGGGATTCTTAAGATTTAAATCAGAAGCCGAACTCGGAAATACGATCGATATAAAACTTACCCCTTCTGTTCGCGGATTGATGGGGGCAGGTACAGTTCATCATATTGCCTGGAGAGCGAAAGATGAAGAGGATCATATGAGGTGGAGAAACCTTCTTCAGGAGAAGGGCTATTATCCAACTGAAATTCTCGACCGCAATTACTTCAAAGCACTTTACTTTCATGAAGAAGGCGGCATTTTGTTCGAAATCGCCACAGACCCTCCAGGATTTACGGTTGACGAACCACTAAAGGAACTTGGCAGCAGGCTTATGCTGCCTTCCTGGCTGGAATCGAAAAGGGAGGAATTGGAAGAGGACTTACCTGCTTTAGAGGTCCCTGTATAAAAGGATGTAAATATTTCAAAAAGGGAAATGCCAATCAGTAAAAAAAGCTAATCCGCGTTAATCGATTAGCTTTTTTAGTGTATTATTGGCAGCTCTTTTTTTCTTTGAATTACCAGCAAATAGTTTATCAATCTATTTCAATAACAACTTTTAAGCTAGATCCTGGAAAGTCGTTTTGTTTTTTAAAAGTGAAAATATCCAGTGTAAGAGCTTATTTACACAAGCAATAATAGCATGTGCCAATAAGCTTTTACACTGTCATTATAAAGAAAAAAGGAAATTCGCTTTCCAACTATCTGATTTTTACAATTATTTTTCCTTTCGCCCTTCCTGACTCCGCATATTCCATCGCTTTTTGAGCATCTTCAAAAGGAAAAACTCTATCAATTATAGGTTTAATTTTACCATTCTCGATAAGGTTTGCGATTATACGTAATTGCTCTCCACTTGGCTTCATAAACAAAAACGTATATTCAACATTATGTTTTTTTTCAAGCGCAGTAAGTTTATGACTTGCTGCTGAAAACAACAGCGTTTTAAAAAAACCGGAACCATATTCTTTACCAAAACGGGCATTCGGTAATCCTGAAACGGAAACAATTTTTCCTCCGCTCTTTATCACTTCGAATGATTTTTCGAGTATCTCGCCCCCAAGTGTATCAAAGACGGCATCATAGTTTTTCAATATCTTTTCAAACTTTTCTGTCTTGTAATTTATTATTTCATCTGCACCAAGAGATTTCACTAAATCTGCACCAGCAGCACTTGCAGTCGTTGCAACAGTGGCGCCCATTAATTTGGCCAGTTGAATAGCAAATGTACCTACACCACCAGCGCCAGCTTGAATTAAAATCTTTTGTCCCCTTTGTAATTGCAAAATGTCTGTCAGTGCCTGATAGGAGGTTAACCCAACCAGCGGGATCGATGCTGCTTCTTCAAAGCTTAAATTTTTTGGCTTTAAGGCGATGTCATCTTCATGAATAGCGATATATTCAGCAAAAGTACCGATTTTACTCTTACGTGGTCGTGCATAAATTTCGTCACCAGCTTTAAAACGAGTCACTTTTGCGCCAACCTTTGCAATGACACCAGAAAAGTCATTCCCTAAGATAAGTGGCATTTTATATTTTATTAACATTTTCACTTTCCCATCGCGTATCTTAAAATCAACAGGATTGATGCTTGCTGCATGAATTTCTGCGAGTACCTCATATTCACCAATTTCAGGTGCGGGTATTTCTGCCAAACGCATTGGAACCTTCCCATATCTGTCAATGACCATTGCTCTCATAGCCTATACCTCCAAATAAATTCCATCAATTCAATAAAAGTTCTTCATGAACTTATCAATATCCAACACAAGCGTTCTTAACAAACCTAATTCTGTACGTACATTAATATAATAAAAGTTTTTTGTCCCTTCCTTACGCATTAAAATAACACCTGCGTCTCGTAAAACCTTAAGATGATGGGACACAGCTGGTCGAGAAAGATGTGTTTGTTCTGTTATTTCACCCACACGTAATCCTGTTTGACAATCCGTCCCCATTAGAACTAACAAGATCGATTGACGTGTTTCATCACCAATTGCCATTAGTACCTTTTGACAGTTAATAAAATCCTCTTTGATTATATTTAGCTGGTCCTGTTTATTCATTAGAGTAAAATACCTCCATTATCAGTTTAATGGTTTAAGTTGATAAACCATATTACTGGATACAACAATAAACTATTGTTTTGTTAGGTGCAATATTGAGAAAGCAAATCGAGACGAATACTTGATTGATTTTTCAGTCTCTCTACTTTTTTTATAAGAATTATAAGGATCTTAATAACCATCTTTCTTCATCCTCTTATAAACTATTCCATCCTTTATGTTCGTTATTTATACTATCAGTAGGGGGGAGAAAAAATGATCGAAGGGAAAATTCTAAAATACTACAGAGAAAAACAAGGATACACACAGGAACAGCTTTCAAGAGGGGTTTGTTCTGTCACTCATTTAAGTAAAATTGAGCGAGGCATAACAGAATATTCTGGGGAAATTATTACACTTCTTTCTAAAAAATTAAACAAAAATTTTCAAGACGAAGTAAGGGATTTCAATAGGTTTAAAGAAACATTAGAAGAATGGAAAAATGCTATTGTTATGTTAGATACCGAAAACATGAAAGTAAAAAAAGCAGAACTTGACGCTAATCTATTAAAGGATTTTCCCGACTTTCAAGTACACTACTCACTGCTTTTAGCCCGTCATTATCTCATTCTTTATGAAAATGAAAAATGTCATAAAGTGATGCAAAAGATCAAGAAACTGGACATCAGCCTTTCACCTTATGAGAGCAATCTATATAAACATGTCCAGGGAATCTGTTATTTTAGTATCGGAAACTACAAGGATTCAATTGAAGTCCTAAAGAAAATTGATTCCAGTTATTCGAGCGAAGAATATTACTACCACCTGGCTATTTCCTATCATGCAGTTCATGACAACACTTTAGCTTACTATTATGCTCAAAAAGCTTTGCGCTATTTTCAAGAAACATTAAATTTCACACGCATACTCGATACAGAGTCGCTTATTATCCTTCAATTAAACGCCAAATCGCAATTTAGCCTAAAAGAGACCCGCAGCTATTATGATAAATTAATCCAATCTGCAAAAAAGATTCAATCTGCAGATAGGTTAACTAAACTCTATTTTAATCTTGGACAAGAGCTGTTTAGAAGAAAACATTTCCGAGAGGCGAAAGAGTATTTTGATAAAGGGTTGACCTTACTGAAAGAAGAAGATTTCTTATATCTAACCATGTTAGATTTATACATAGACATTTGTTATAAGGGAAACTTAAAATCGAAAGAAGACCTATTATCCGATGCAAAAAAAGGTTTGCACCTCGCCCAAAAACGAAACGACCAAAGTTATTTATTTTTTCATCTGCATGTTTTATTACTGAACGGGGAGGAAGATTCCTATTATGGCTATGTTGAAAATAAGGTGCTTCCATATTTCATTCAGTCCGGAAACGAGGATCTAATCCAGCACTTTGAAGTTAAGCTTTTTCGGTATTATTTCAAATCAGAGCAAAACGAAAAGGCATGGGCTCTCGCTAAAAAGAAAATGCTTGCTGAGATGAGCTATTATGAAATGGATTAGTGTCGTGTACTTTTAAATGGAATAAGGACTAATGCCCCCCTCACAAATATGACGGGTGCTCTTCTTTTCCATTCAGGAGCATATATTCACATTAAAAAACTGGAGAGTTGCGCTGCATACAAGGAGGATTCAATCATGTTAAATGAAACAGACTTGAAGCATTTACGACGCTGTATTGAACTTGCAAGGATTGCTCTGGAAAAGGGCGACGAGCCATTTGGCTCCGTCCTTGTCTCAGCCAGCGGTGAGGTTCTTGCAGAAGACCACAACCATGTTGCAAATGGTGACCATACCCAACATCCGGAATTTGCGCTGGCGCGTTGGGCAGCCGAGAACATGTCAGCTGAAGAAAGAAGCAAGGCGACAGTATATACCTCAGGCGAACATTGCCCTATGTGTGCTGCGGCCCATGGATGGGTTGGATTAGGTCGGATCGTTTTTGCAAGTTCCTCTGTACAGCTAGGTCAATGGCTGGAAGAGATGGGGGTTGCTGCATCGCGCGTTCGCAGCCTTCGGATCCACGAAGTCATTCGTGATACTACAATTGACGGTCCTGTTCCTGAGCTCGCGGAACAAGTTCGCCAGCTTCATCATCAGTTTTACAAAGTGAAACGGTGATCACGGTATCCAGGTTTTTTTAAAAGACCCAGATGGATATATGTGGAAATGAATGGCTTTGTTCAACCAGAATCATGTGCAGAATTCTCAATTATAGATATGAAAGAAACAGGCACTTACCTTGAACAGGAAGTGCTCTTTTTTAATTTTTAGATCAGCATTATTGTAATGAGTTATTCCATAATCTGGGGCCAATCAGGAGCAAGAAATATGCTCTTTCCTTGTGAATATGACCTGATTATGGAAAAGGGATCGTTTGACTTGCTTAGACATCAATAATATGGAAAATAAATAAATCGTCGTATTTACATCACCATGTGTATTCTTTAGACTGAAAAGGCGGAAAATTACCAATGTTATTATAATATCTTCGCGGCTACCAGATAACAAAGGGGAGAGAACCTTGAGGAAGAAAATTTGTATTATAGGCAGCGGCACAGCAGGTTTACAGCTGGCTTATTCTCTGAAAGAAGAATTTGATGTGACTGTTATTCACTCAAATTCTTCGGAAAAGATCCGAAATGGACGAATTATGTCTACCCAAGTACATTTTGGTTCAACGAGAACCCGAGAAAATCGCTTTAAAATGCCAAAATGGGAGGATAAAACTCTTCTTAAAAGTATTCACATGACGATCGGTAATCAAAAACTATTTGTTGGCAAGCTGAAAGAACCAGCATTATCCGTTGACCAGCGTTTCTGCTTTTCACACTGTTTGAAGGATCTTGAAAACCAGGGTGTCTCTTTTCGACTTTTAAGAGTAAATAAAGATCAGATAGAAAGTTTGGCAGATGAGTTTGATTTAACGATTGATTGTTCTGGAAAATCGGGCCCTCTCTTTCCATTTCCTATTGAAAAGCAGCTTTCTCCTATCCAAGTGCCTCAACGAAAATGTATCGTTGGTTATTTTTTGGGGATAAAGCCAAATGATCCTTCAGGTATAAGCGTAACCGTTCTGCCTGAGACAGGTGAAATGTTTGAGATTCCTGCAATGACAGAACAAGGGCCAGTTACCATATTGTTCATTATGGCAGTTCCAGGCGGAGAGTTAGATGTATTTAAAGAAATAAAGGACGTAAAAGAATTTACAAATCAAATGAAAAATATTACACAAAAATATTTCCAAGACATCCACGAACGTATCCAGCAAGATATCTTTGCTCTTTCCGATGATAAAGCCTTCCTAAATGTTGCCATTAAACCTGTAATTAGAAAACCATACGTAATCTTTAAAAATAAAATAGTAATTGGTTGTGGAGATAGTGTTTTTCTTAATGACCCAATTACTGGTCAGGGATGTAATCTTTCTTCTTTTTGTGCTGAACAGTTGTACGAAACGTTGATTCAATATAAAAATTCAATCTGGGACATCCGAATTGGCGAGACATATTGGGATCGAACAAAAACAGTTGTAAAAGAAGTAACAGAATGGACAAATGCCATGACTCAGGCATTGCCTCAGCATGTTGTTCAAATCCTGTTAGCGGGCGCAGAAAATCAAAAGATTGCAGATGAAGTTGCAGAATGGTTTGCGAATCCCCGAAAAGCTTATGAAGCTTTTTTTCAAAACATTAATGGCAGCACAGCGGTAAAGGAGTGATTAAATGAGTAATTTAAAACTAATTGAAACATACAAACACGATTTGCAAAACTATTCACTTGATCAACTAAGATATATAACAGCTGAAGGGGTTTGGTCCATTGGTCAAATGTACGACCATGTGATTCTTGTTGCTATGGAGTATCTTGACAATGTGGAAACATGTGCGGCATCAAAGGAAGAGCAAAAGCTCGGGAAAACGGAGTTTGGTGAGCATTTATATAAAATTGGAGATTTCCCGCCAATTAAAATCAAATTACCGGACGAACTAAATACCCCGCCAAGCAATTCAGATAGTAAAGAAGACCTTACGAATAGGCTAGATCTGATAATGCAGAGGCTGAGACAATGGGAATCTAAAGTAGATACTATAAATCTCAATTATAAAATTAAACATGAAGGTTTTGGCTGGCTGAACGCGAGAGAGTGGTTCGATCTTGTAGGAATGCATTTTCGCCATCACTTGCGTCAGAAGTGTGAACTGGAACAAAAGTTTCTTAATGCATAGTTCAACTAATTTAATAAACTAAACCAATTAAACTTTCGGGAGGTGTATAATGATATATTTAGAAACATGGAGATTGCAATTACGCGACTGGGAGGAAGAAGACATAGAGCCATTTAGTCGACTAAATGCAGATGAAAAGGTTATGAAGTATTTTCCTAAAACCTTATCAGCCGAAGAAACAAATGTGTTCTATAAATCAATTGTATCTGAATTTAAAGAATGCGGATTTGGATTATATGCCGTGGAAGTAAAGGAAAATAAAGAGTTTATAGGATTTATAGGATTTCATAGAGCAACATTTAAAGCTGATTTTACACCGTGTATAGAAATTGGCTGGCGACTGAAAAAAGAGGCTTGGGGAAAAGGATACGCATCTGAGGGAGCGTCAGCCTGTTTACAATATGGATTTAACGAATTGGGTTTTAGAGATGTTTTTAGTTTTACTGCCGATGTTAATAAGCCTTCGAAAAACGTAATGATAAAAATCGGAATGAATTTTATTAAAACATTCAATCACCCGAAAGTTAAGAAAGACAGTCCTTTAAATAAACATGTTCTATTTCATATAAATCAAAATAAATCTGCTAACGGGAAAACCTACATAGTGCAATAAATATGCCGTTTACTTTGAAGACCGTTGATCTATCTGTACGTGACCTAGGCTTGCCAGAAGGGGCTACTTCGATTCAGATTTTTAATAGGGCGAATCATCTTGGTTTGGAATTGTGCCCTCTTGAGCTGGGCCTCACCTAAGACTGGGGTATCTGGATCAGCCAATTGAATACGCCACTGATTCCAGGAGCGGTGAAAAAAATGACACTTCCTGCTCAGGCGTTATAATGTGGATTCAATCAGGATATATAGAATATTGTGTAATGTAGATTTGGAAGCAAGCGGATCAAAAGAAAACAAATTAAATTTTTTCTGATCGTTCTAAAACTATTTTCAATTTTAAGAAGAGGGTGGAGTGAGCTAATGGAAAATAATCGCGCAAAGAAAATGTACGATTACCACGTCTGGGCTAACCAAAAATTGATCCAGCACTTGAAACAGCTGCCTGATAGGATTTATAACGAGACAGTTAATAGTGTTTTTTCATCGATATCAGAGGTGCTGATTCACCTATATGCAACAGACATTACTTGGTTGGAGACGATGAAAGGAAGCAGCTTCCACGATACTGTTAGGGAAGTTGATCGTCGAAAAACAGAAGCATCAAGAGCGTCTATAGATGAACTTAAAGTGTTCTATGATTCGCTTTCAAATGAATTTTACCATTTTTTTGCAGAGAATCAGGATCCAGAACGTATCATCATTACAGAGCACCCGAAATATGGTCGCTGTGAGTTCATACTTGCCGATCTCATTCACCATGTAGTGAATCATGGAACCTACCATCGCGGAAATGTGACAGCGATGCTGCATCAGCAAGGTGAACGAGGCGTACCTACGGATTATGTATATTTTCTTTTTGAATGTTAGCGTTTTGTGATTATACCAGAAAAGGAGCGCAATTCTGCAGCAAAAGAATTGTGCTCTTTCTTTATGTTAAGAGCCAGCAATCCTGTTTAATATTATTATTTGCGAGGGGAGTTAGACATGGACTATATTTTTGAAGATGAGGAGCTAGTAGTCGAAGATGTCAAGGCGATCCCAGCTGGTGATGTCCCATCGTTGAAGCGAAAGCTTGCTGAAAATCCAGGTCTGGCCACTGTGAGAAATGTCGCAGGAGACAATAATGACCAGTGTAATTACTTGGGAGTTTCGCGGCAAGGCCTTAATAGGATTAACCTAACGAAGAACGAGAGCTCAATACATAAGCATGATACAGGCAAGAAAGGATCAATGGCTTCAACGTGTTTGTGTTTAAGAAATATAGGGGCTATTTTCCTCGTATAAACGAACTGTTTTCTCGAAAATTCAGAAAATAAATTTACTTTATGTACCTTCCTAAAGATAATAGACATAACCAATTGAATAGGAGGGAAACAGTTTGCAAAAAAAAGTACTTATCGTGTTTGCACTTTTTGCATTATTGATTACCGGAGGGACAAGCCTGTCGCTTGCCGACAGCCAAACCGAGCAGCTTGAGTTAAACGGAAAGACGTTAAGCACGGTTACTGTAAATGAAAAACCTTATGTATCAGTGAAACAGGTGGCCGAGGCTGCAGGAGGGTATGTAGATAAAAAGGCCAATACATTCGTCATTAGCTCAAGACTCGACCGTATTTTAAAGAAAGGTGTGATTCGGGTAGGTACAACTGGTGACTATAAGCCATATACGTACTTTAATCCGAAAACAAAAGAGTTTGAAGGCTATGATATCGAAGCGGCTAAATTAATGGCAGCAGACCTTGGGGTCAAGATCACTTTCGTTAAAACTTCCTGGCCAACCTTAATGGAGGACCTCCATAAAAATAAGTTTGATTTAGCGGTTGGCGGGATAAGCCGCAATACCGATCGGCAAAAAACAGCACACTTAACACATCCTTATATTAATGACGGAAAGGCTCCTTTAATCCGACAGGAAGATAAAGAGAAATATACAAGCTTGGAAGCAATTGACCAGCCAGATGTCACCATCGGAGTTAACCCGGGGGGAACCAACCAAAAATTCGTGGATGCCAACATTACACAGGCGAAGGTTGTCGTAATCGAAAACAATCTGGATATTCCTAACATGGTTGCTGAGGGAAAAGTAGACGTGATGATTACCGACAGCATTGAGGCCATCTACTACGCAAGCCAGGATTCCAGGCTGTATGCGGCTCTGACGGACAATACGTTCACGAAAAGCCAGAAAGGCTACCTTATGCATCGCGGGGATGCGGTATTTCAGAACTGGGTCAATCTATGGATGGAGGAGATGGAGCTCAATGGAGAATTTGGCCGATTAAAAGAAAAATGGATTTACAATAAGGGAGAATAATAGAAAAGATAGGCAAGGCTTCTATTTCCTATGCCAACCTCTTTTTCGATTCAGCCGTGTAAATTCTATTAGAAAAAGAGATGACAGAAAAAAACGGATGGTTTTGCTGCAGAAATACTACAGGTTTAACTTCAGGTGTGAGTGTGGCTGCCAGTACAGCAGGAAAACGATCTTCCTTAAAGGCGCGATTCTAAAGCAGGAATTGTGCTTTTTCTTTATGTTAAGGGCCAGATTGTGGAGGAATAGTGAAGGACTTGTTCATTTCTGTTTATGGGTAGAAAACCTTCAGCAAGAGGTTGAACGATTAAAAGAATTGAACACCCATTTTGTTTTGAAAAATGACGAGTTCATTAATTATATAGAAAATGGTCACTTATGTAAGTTAAAAGCACTAGAAGGAACGATCGTGGAATTACGTGATAACAAAGGAATTTAAGGGGCTATTATTTGAAGTTTCAATGGATAGGAGAAGTTGTAAACTTAGATAAGCACTCAATTAATATGGCAGAACAATCCGTTATCGGGTTTGGAAAAGGAAAAAAAGAAAGAGAAGTGTATTTTAATACTCGATGTAGTATTTGGTTAATGGGACTCGAAAAAAGTGAAACCACCAGAGTCTTTCGTACCTGGGTGGACATCTTAGACGTGAGTTATATAAGAAATTTTTTTAGGTATTGCTGATGCAGCATTTTTCAATGAACAAACGGGGCAGGTTAGTTGGTGAAGGACAAGGAATAGTTTAAGGAGATACAAAATAAAATGCAGGAGAGTTAATCATACTAACGTGCAGTTTGGTCAAGTATAGGGGGATAAACTTTGAATCAAAAGAAAGATCGTATAGGAAGAGTCAAAGAAATCAATAGGTTTCCTGTGAAATCAATTTTGGGGGAGTCTTTATCCTCTGCCCTAGTTGATAGCCGAGGCGTACTTGGAGACCGTTTATGGGCAATAAAAAATGAGAATGGAAAATTTGGCAGTGGTAAGACTACACGACGCTTTCAACAGATGGAAAGTTTATTTAACTATAAAGCAAGATATGAGGGGAACACTCCTCTATTAACTATGCCCGATGGAACAGAATATCGAGGTGATCAGGATGGGATAAACAAAGCATTAAGTGAGTTGTTAGGGTTTCCAGTAACATTGGCAAAGGAAGAGTCAATATCACATTTCGATGAAGGGCCAATAAGTATCATCACAACCTCAGCGTTAAAAATGTTAAGTAAGGATTTAGGAGAAATAGTAGACCCTCGTCGATTCCGAGCAAACTTGTTAATCGAAACAGAAGCAACAGGCTGTCTTGAGGATGAATGGGTGGATCGACAAATTCAAATAGGAAAAAGTGTCACTCTGAAAATTGTTGCCCCACTTCAAAGGTGCATTATGGTCAACAATCCTCAAGAGGAACTAAAACAGGATGCTCGAATATTGAAAACCTTGGTAACTAATCATGCTGCAATGTTTGGTGTTTGGGCAAAGGTGGAACAATGTGGTGAGGTAAGTGTTGGGGATGAGGCAATATTACTTGGATAAAATGTGCAGAGTGTTTGTTCTGCATGTATAGTAAATTACTTCACGTAAAATGTGCAAGAGTTGAAGATCAGGGCTGTCGTTGTGGCAGCTTTTTTATTCAAGTGAATTAGCATTAAAAAAGCTTAATGTGCAACCTGAAGTCCTGGCAAAAAAGGTAAAGCGATGGCCAAAGTTACTACAGGTTTTATATTCCCCTATCATTTGGGGTGCCTATTGGGACTCTAACTGCTGCGTATATAGACTGGCATTATATTTATCTCATTATTGCAGGATTAACACTTATAAATTTGCTCTTGTTAAACAGATTAGTTCCCAAATTAGAAGCAGAAAACTCAATTCCACTGAAAAAACAATTATTAGTAATAAAGGACAAGAAGGTTATAACCGGACTTTTAACAACAGTATTTTGGATATTGGGATACACCTTGGTCTTTGCATATATTTCGCCGGGTTATAGAAGATTTAGCAGATTTTTATTGGAAAACAGTAGTAGAGGATGGACCGTCGGCTAAGGATGGCATTAAAATTTTCGAAAAACCATACCAAACCTGAATTCACTTAGATGATGAAGATGCTGGTTCAGATGCAGTATATTTTCATACTCCTAATCCAAATGAAGGAACTTGTAGCACCTTAACTATTCAATACTAGGGCGCGATTATCTAAAGATGTTCGGTCTATTTTATGTTTGGACAATTTTCTTAAATTATACTCAATAAGAAAATTGAAAGTGAAAAGAAGATGAATAATCCATCTTTTAGGCAGGATGATCATCTTCTTTTTTTCTAATATATTCATTACCTTTAATACATATATTAAAAGCCTAAAAAAACATACAGTTAGTAAGTAACAGGGAAAATTTGACCCCTAATTTCTCCGTCAGGATTTTGTTCAGTATGAGCGTTTACATACGTTTGTTCTTTTTGCATAAGTTTTAGTAAGTCATTGACATCATCAACACCTACATTATTTTCGACGATATCCTTATCTGTAATAATTCCAGTAATTATTCCTCGGCGAGTGCTTATCCCATTTTGTTCTTCTAAAGTCATTAAATCAGCCCCAAATAGGAAAACGAGAACGGGTCCATTGACACCACGTGCACCAAAGTGAATATGTGCTTGAACGAAATTTTCAATATCATTTACTTCTAGATGGAATTTAATTTTTGTACAATGCTTGTTAGAGATAAATTTAGCCACTCCAAAAGCTTCTGTTTTTACAGGAGGCACTTCGTTTTTACCTCTGAGCTTTGCGATAAATTTCTCCAAATTGGTCACCTCCTTAGTAAACTATTTTATTGTATGTAAATCGAAGGATACGTGTATAGGCAAGATGATTAGAGGATGAAAAGGGGCATCAATGAAATATACGAGTTATATAGTTCAATAACATCAGCAAAAATTAGTTCACTACATGTTCAGTAAAATGGCGCATTTCTAAAAAATGCGCTCACAATAGTAAAAGGCACCTTTCTTAGGCACCTTTAAGTAGCTGGCTGAAGGCTAAATTCACTGTCTAAGTTCAGTTTATGGATACTATTTAACAATGAATGGTGTATAACAAGGCGGCACACTTTGTTCAACTGGAAGGGCATCATTCGGTGCTTAAAGTATGGCTTTGTTAGAGATTTTCCCTAAAGGGATTTTGGCTTGCGGCAGCTAAAAGGGCTATTGTTTCTGTCTAGAAAGAAGGATTTTCACATTATCTGCTTTTTTAATTTGTATTCTAAATTTAAAATTTTTAGGAGTATTGGTATCATAAGAGGCTAAAAAATTTTTTAGTTCAGTTTCAAATTCCTCAATAGATCTTTCACTCGTTTCTGCTATATCAATTTGTACAGTTGGTTCTGGGTCGATAAAACTAATTACTTTTTGAATATCTTTATATTTTTTTCTTTCTATATATTCAAATAGAACAGTTTCTAGATTAACTAAGTTATTCTCTGCCTCTACTTTCTCCAGAGGTTTTTTTTTGATGTCATAACTATATTGCGCCAGATCTTCTTTAGCAACTTGCTTTGTTAGATATTCCATTAGTTCTTTTTCACTCTTTGCTGCATCCATAAAAATATAAATAATTGATTCTTCATGACTTACTGAATAGCCAAATAAACCAAATTCATCATTCACTAAATCTAGAACAGACATGATCTGGCTGCTCTTATCTTCCTCGTTAATGGGAACATCATCTTTTTTTACAATCAAATCAAATACAAATAGCACAGCAACTATTATTAAGGTAGAAGCAAACTTCTTCATGCCATCCTCCTTTAATAACAGTTTACCATATTCATCCAAAAGAAAATGTTGCTTTTGCATAAACGGGTAGAAAGTAATCTGGTTTTGAAACTAGATATTTATATATGGGGTCTGTCTCACGTTACATACTCTACAAACGGGGCAGCCGTTTTCACTTCTTTTATTGAGGGAGTTGAAAAAGGATAATTGATAGCAAGGTTGAATATTAGTTTAAAAAAGGAAAATATCTAGGTGGAAGGGATTTAACGAATAAGGAGAACGATGATATAGATAATAGCAAAATAAATACAGATGATGGTTGGAATAGAGCCTTTTATGGGAGTCCTGCAATTGGGGGTTTGGTTGTTATATATTCAGAAGTGGGGAAGATGAAGTAATTATTGAACGTGCTCATGAAAAGATAGCCAAATAAAGAGAAGCCCGAGATGATTTATCAATAAGTAGTTAATGGTGACAGGTATCTATAGATACCTGTCATTTTGTGTTTACAAATTGAAAAATTAGCCGGTTAAGTTCTTTTGCAGCCTTGGTCGGGATACGGTGGTCAACATTCTCGATAAAGTATAATTCGTTTTGTGGCAATTTCTCATGCAATTGCTTTGCATAGGAATGAAAGGGCTTATCCTTCTTACCATAAACCAATAAGGTAGGCAATTTAATCTCATTAAGCTGATTGACACAATTGTATTTTAGACTATAGCGGTAATATTGCTCAATGTTGCGGTAATCCCCTTTTTTTGCTTCTGAAAACATATTTTTAAAAAGCTTGATATTATTTGAATTATTCCAGGAGATGGACCAGGCTAATAAGTTAATAGCCCCTTTGCTTGAAAGCTTGATTCCTAAAGAAATCTTCTTTCTCAAGTAATCGTCATTTACATCGGGCATTGCCCCAATTGAAATTCCCCCCAAAGCTCTTTCAGGAAACGTCAGCATGAATTCTAAAACAATAGATCCGCCAGTAGAATATCCGCATAAAAATGCTTTATTTATATTAAGGTGGTCCAATAGTCGAATGATATCCTCAATAATTAGTGGATAGGTTATTGGTTCTGGGGAGTATGGGCTTTTTCCGTGTCCGCGTATATCAAAAGTAATTATCTGAAAATTTTTTGAGAGTTCTTCTAATTGATATTTGAAGTTTACTGAAGTCAATACAGGCGGGTGGATAAAAACAATCGGAGTTCCGCTTCCTTTTACATTATAATACAGGCTGGCACTGTTCATATTTATCATTGGCAAGTACTGTCACCTCAATTACTTATTAATATTAAATTTTTTAGCCAATTTGTCTGATCAGGAAAGGATTAAACTGTCATTACATGGGTCAATGAAGACACAATAAATATTTTTCCATACTTTTTTACAAAAAATGCATAAGACCAGGGTAAGTAAAACGGAAAAAGGATATGAAGGAGCATTTCGTGTAGCATCAAAAACTATTTATACAATGGAATGGTATATATATTACTAATTGCAGGGAGGTAAAAGTTAGGGTACGAGTTAGAAGGAATTCTAAAGAGAAAGGATTTAATAGCAGAACGGATACTAGTATATATGCAAGAGACTAGAAAGGTACAGTGTGAAGGATGCATTTTTTCATTTCTAACGATTTAAAGTCTGAATCTATGAAATGGTTTTCTTAAGTGTTTTTGGGTTGAACAGGTAACTAATTTGTTGGTTAATTTACATTTCAAACGCAAGGCAATTTTTAACCTTGCGTTTTTTTTATTGTTATTTAGACTTAAGGACAATTTTCTTCCTAATCCTTGTTGTTAAAATGCACTCTTTTTTAATTACCTTAGTTTTTACTGCCTAATTTATTGCAGATTCGCATACCGTACTCGATTACTTTTTCAATTAAGCAGTTTTGTCTTTCTTCTGTGATATTGAAATTGACATATCCGATGCTTATGGCTCCCAGGAGTTCATTGGCGTGATCGAAAATAGGCGCAGCGACAGATGAGGTTCCAGGCGTTTGTTCGCCATGACTCTCCCCATAGCCCTGCCTTCTAACTTTGCTCAATAGTTTTATAAACGAATCTCTTTCCTCAGATGGCACTAAGGAATTAATAACTTTAACAGACTCGGAGTTTGGCATATTAGCTAACAGCACTTTGTTGGCTGCCCCAATATTCAGCGGGATACGAATCCCCAGCTGATCATTGATTCGAATCGGATTGTTGAGACAATCAATTCTTTCAACTACAAGTGATTCTAATCCAATAGGCTTGCTGAAATACACACTCTCCTCCACCTCATGCATTAATTTTTCCATCTCTGGGCGAATCAGTCCAACAAAATCAAAGGTGTCATACATTTTAAGTCCATATTCTAACCAGGTGTTACCCATGGAATACAATTTCAGATCTGGGTCCTGCTGAATAAGCCCGTACTGCTTCATGGATTGCAGGAGGCGATGAAGTGTACTGACAGGCAGGTCGCATTCCTTTGATAAATCTGTAATGGAAATCCACATTCTTGTGTCATTTTTAGACAAAACCTTGATTACCTGCATGGCGCGATCGATTGTCTGCATCTTTTATCCTTCCATTCCTTTTAATTTACATAAGTGTATTGAAATAAATTAGTCAGTAAATTCAAAATATATTGACATGAAGAATCTATCACTATAATATCATATTATAAGTTTTCCTGTCAGAGGAAACCTATTCCGATATGTGGAAAAAGGAGGTTAAGCCAATTGGTGACTTCAATGTACAAAAAGCTAAACACTGTCATTGTAAAGCATCCAAAAGAAGCCTTTATCAGTCAGGAGCATTTAAGAAGTGAGTGGAAAAAGTTTAACTACATCAGTGAGCCGGATTATATGAAAGCCCAGCAGGAATACGAACAGTTTCTATCCATAATCAAGAAGCATGTCGGCCATATTAAATTTCTGCCAGTTTCAGAAAAGGCGGGGCTGGATTCGCTTTATGCTCATGATCCCGTTAAATTTACGAAAAAAGGCGCAATGATTTTAAAATCAGGGAAAAAATTACGTCAGCCTGAAGCAGAAATTTATAAAGAATTTCTACAGGAAAAAAATATCCCCATTCTGGGAGAATTAACTGGTGATGCTATAGCTGACGGGGGAGATCTTGTTTGGCTGGATGACCGCACTTTATTAATTGGACGCGGTTATCGAACAAACGATGAGGCGATTCGCCAAATTAAAGAAATGACAAAGGATATAGTTGATGAATGTATAGTTGTCCAGCTCCCCCACGATCAAGGAGAAGAGGAGTGTCTTCACCTTATGTCATTTATAAGCATCGTGGATGAAAATCTTGCAGTGATATATTCACGGCTTATGCCGGTATTTCTAAGACAGATGCTTCTGGAACGCGGCTTCCAGTTGGTTGAAGTACCGGACGATGAATACCGGCGGCTCGGCTGTAATGTACTGGCTGTTGCACCGCGCATTTGTGTCATGGTTTCCGGAAATCCTCAAACCAAACAGGGACTATTGGATGCAGGGGCGACCGTCTATGAATACGAAGGTAATGAAATTTCATATTTAGGCACTGGAGGACCAACATGCCTCACATGCCCAGTAGAACGTATTTAACCGAAGCTTACAAATCAGAAAAATGATGGAGGAATAACACATGTTAAGAGAATCAGCAACAAAATCAGCAAAAGCTGCAAAAATGTTTCATAACACAATTGTAAAAAGACCCGGCTCAACTTTTATCAATGGATTAACAACATCTGACCTTGGAATACCTATTTTAGAAAAAGCATTAGAGCAGCATGATGCCTATATTGAAGCACTTAAAGCTTGCGGTACAGAAGTAACTGTCCTTCAAAGCAATGATCAATTTCCGGACTCTACCTTTGTAGAAGATACAGCTGTTTTAACTGCAGAGTTCGCCATTATTTCTAACCCTGGTGCGGAAAAAAGAAATGCCGAAATTCACGAAATAGAGCCGGCAATCAAATCCTTCTTTGATAAGATCTACTATATTAAAGCGCCTGGCACACTTGATGGCGGCGATATTTTACAAATCGAAGATCATTTTTACATTGGGATCTCTACCCGGACAAACCAGGGAGGCGCCGAACAGCTTAAGCAAATTTTAGAATCCGAAGGCTATAATGCAACCATCGTTCCATTACAAAAATTCTTCCACCTGAAAACCGGAATAGCATATATAGGCAATCAAACGATTGTCGCTGCTGGAGAATTTGTAGACCACCCGGATTTTAATTCCTATCAAAAAATTGTTGTTCCTCCGGAAGAGGAATATGCAGCAAACTGTATTCGCGTCAACGACTATATCATCGTCCCGTCCGGATACCCGCAAACAAAGCAAAAAATTAATGAAGCCGGCTTCCAGACGATTGAACTTGATACATCTGAGTTCCGTAAACTTGATGGGGGATTAAGCTGTTTGTCACTTCGTTTTTAAGACTAGTTAAAAAGGGTTGTTTTATTTTGCATAGAAGGAGCGTTTAGTTATGACACAGCTAAGGTGGGGAACCCCAGATGCATTGCGCAGGTTATTGTGCGAAGTAGTAAGCTGGAAAAGCATGACACATACGGAGGGAGAGCGTAATTTTTCTTTTAAAGTGACAGCGAAGCTCAAGGAGTTAACCTATTTTCGGGAGAATCCTGATCACTTGGGGCTCCATGATGCCGATTTAGGCCGTCGATTTGTTACCGCTTTATATAAACATCCGGATGCCACGGAAACGATCGTGTTAATCAGCCATTTTGATACAGTAAATACCGAAGAATATGGCGATCTTCAGGAGTACGCGCATCTCCCGGAGGAATTGACGAAATTGCTTCACTCCAGGGCAGATGAGCTGCCGGAAGAAGCCAGGCAGGATCTTCTCTCGGGAGAGTTCTTATTTGGCAGGGGCACGATGGATATGAAAATGGGGCTTGTCATGCATATGGGATTATTAGAAAAAGCTGCTGTTGAACGCTGGCCTATTAATCTTATTTTGCTGACGGTTCCAGACGAAGAAGTGAACTCATCCGGAATGCGTGCAGCAGTTCAGAAACTTTTAGAATTGAAGGAAAAACATCAGCTCACCTATAAGCTTTTCTTGAACGGGGAACCGGTATTTACGCAAGAACCGGGTGACAGAAACTATTATGTGTATTCAGGCTCTATTGGTAAAATCATGCCGGCAGCACTCTTTTATGGAAAAGAAACGCATGTGGGGGAACCGCTCAGCGGTATAACAGCGCCTTATATTGCCTCGTTTTTAACACAAAGAATGGAGTGGAATACAGTACTGCAGGAATCAGATAAGGGAGAGCAAACTCCGCTTCCGGTGACACTGCAGCAAAAGGATCTTCGTCTGGAGTATTCCGCGCAAACACCGTACCGTTCAGCGGCTTTGTACAATGTATTTTTAATGAAACGGAATGCCGGGGAAATCATGGATATATTCGAAAGGGTAGCGGTAACTGCAGCTCAAGCCTGCAGCGAAGCTTATAAGGAAATTTGTAAAGAACGGAATGCATCTCCCATCGGAGAGGTGCGGGTGCTGCGCTATGAAGAACTGGAAAAGCATGCTATTCGAAAATTTGGTACAGATTATGTTGCGGGCATCAAAGACTTTGTACAGAGAAAAGCGGAATGGGATGACCGGGAGAAATCTATCCGAATTGCTGATGAGTTAATCATTAAGTGTCAGGAGCTAACACCTGTAATTGTTCTGCTTTATGCACCGCCTTATTATCCGGCAGTCAATTCCTCTGAGGATGAGCTGGTCGCAGAATGCATCGAATATGTAAAACAACAAGGCTTTGAAAAGTTTGGACTGCCTGTTAACCAAGTACACTATTTTAATGGGATTAGCGATTTAAGCTATGTCAATTATCAGGATACGGGTGACGGCTGGATCGTATTTAAAGAAAACACGCCGGTTTGGGGCAGCAGTTACAGCATTCCATTCGATGAAATGACACAGCTTCAGGCACCGGTACTAAACGTAGGCCCATTCGGAAAAGACGCTCACAAACGAACCGAACGCCTCCACATCAAAAGCGCCTTCGAAGAAGTACCTGCCCTTGTAGAAGGGATGGTCAAAATGCTGGCAAAAAAGCACCTAATGGTTTCAGGCGCAGCTAGTTGACAAAATGGCGATTTTGTCCATGCAGGTGGACAATTCGCGCAAGCTTAATGTGCCTGATGCCAATCTAATTAAGGGATGTGATCTAGATGGTAGAGCAAGAGGGTCAGAAGAATCAATTAAACCGGTCGATGAAGCGCCGTCATTTGTTTATGCTTTCTTTGGGTGGAGTAATCGGGACTGGATTGTTTTTAAACGCCGGCTACACGATCAATCAAGCAGGGGCAGGAGGGGCTTTAATCGGGTATTTATTCGGTGGGGTCATTCTGTATCTTGTCATGGTTTGTCTGGGGGAGCTTGCTGTGTACATGCCTGTTACGGGATCGTTCCAGACTTATGCCAGTAAATTCATTAGTCCTTCGGCTGGTTTCTCATTAGGCTGGATGTATTTCATTGGATCAGCAACCACAGCTGGAGTAGAATTTACGGCTGCCGGAATTTTGATGAAACGCTGGTTTCCGGATATCTCCGTATGGGTATGGTGTGCAATATTCATCCTTCTTTTATTCGCACTCAATGCCTTAACAACAAGGGGCTTTGCTGAGGCGGAATATTGGTTTTCAGGCATTAAAGTTGTAGCTGTGATCTTCTTTATTATTATAGGCTTCAGTGCCATCCTGGGCATCATACCACTGGCGGACAGGCCGGCGCCATATATGGAACATTTAGCTCCTAAAGGCCTTTTCCCTGCTGGAATCGCCATCGTGTTTGTAACGATGATGAATGTTATTTTTTCCTATCAGGGATCTGAATTAATCGGGATTGCGGCCGGAGAGAGCGAGGAGCCTCAAAAGAATATTCCTCGTGCGATTCGAAATGTCCTATTTAGAATCATCATTTTTTATATTGCTTCTATTATTATATTATCCGCCATTTTCCCAACAAAAGAGCTCGGAATATTAGAAAGCCCGTTTGTAACCTTAATGGACCTGGCTGGAATTCCATTTGCCCCTGATATCATGAATTTTGTTATCTTAACAGCTATTTTATCAGTAGGAAACTCTTGTATTTATGCTTCGACCCGCTTACTTTGGGCGATGGCTCATGATGGAATGGCACCAAGAGTTTTTGGAAAAATCTCAAAACGGAAGGTGCCGTTCACTGCTCTGGTATTCACCATGATATTTTCACTTTTATCATTACTCACAAGCGTGTTTGCTGCTGAAACCGTGTTTGTATTATTAATGTCCATTGCTGGTATTTCTGTCACCATCTCATGGATGGGAATCGCGCTCTCTCAATTCATGTTCCGGCGTAAGTATATACAAGCAGGCGGAAAGGCAGAGGATCTAAAATACAAAGTCCCATTCTACCCAATCATCCCTCTGATTTGTATTATATTCTGTGTCTCTATCCTGGTATTCCTGGCCTTTGATCCAACTCAGCTGGCAGGACTGCTTATCGGAATAGGATTCCTGCTTGTCAGCTATATATTCTATTACTTCAAAAATCGAAAGACAGATAAAGTTCGTTCCAATAATGAGATTGGTGCGTGAAGGCAATCTTAGACATTTGTAAGTTTCTATGTAACTAAATGAATTAACCGGATGACCATGATGGCTGTCCGGTTTATTAGAATTATAGAGGGATATTGTAGTTTTCATAATTACCTATTCGAATAAACACTTACTTTCAAACGAGTTGATTTCATAGCACTCATCTGATAATGAGAATTTGCTGTAAAAAGTAAATACCACATGTTCATTTGGCTAAAAAACATGTGGTATAACTTATTCCCATTAAATGCTTGAAATTAATTTGTCAAAAAGATAACAGAAATAACAATTAACCAGAAAATTATTATTGAGAAAACTTGTTGCTAAATACTTGAACAGCAGCCTCTGCAACCTGGATATCATGGGGAACTGTACTGCCGCTGACTCCCACGGCGCCTGCCACTTTTCCATCATTGACCAGAGGGATTCCTCCGCCAAAAACGACAAGGCGTCCATTGTTAGTTGTATTCAAACCATAAAGCTCAGCTGCAGGAACCGTTGCATCGGCTAAGTTTGCAGAAGGCATTTTTAAGGCAACTGACGTCCAGGCTTTATTTTGGGCAATTTCGATGCTGGCTAACCAGGCATCATCCATTCGGTGAACAGCAATTAGATTTCCACCCTCATCCACTACGGAGATAACCATGGAAACCCCAATTCTTTTTGCTTCTTCTTCAGCACCTGCAATAATTTGCTTAGCTAAATCTAATGTGATTTTGCTCATCTTAATGAACCTCCTAATCTTTTATGGTTAGATTACCGGGATCATATTTTTTCAAGCGTTTTGTTCACATACAGAATACTTTTTGCCTCAAAATTTGCTCACTCATATTTTTTAGTGAATGCTTCTGACAGACTTTATTTATTAAATATCCCGTGGGGGTCAATAACAAATTTCTTGGAAGCACCCTGATCAAATTCGGTATATGCTGCTGGTGCCTGGTCTAATGAAATCAACGTTGCATTTACAGCTTTGGCGATTTGTGCTTTTTCGTTTAGAATTGCCATCATTAAGTCACGGTGATAGTTCATAACGGGTGTTTGACCAGTCACAAAGGTATGTGCTTTTGCCCAGCCGAGCCCCAAACGGACCTTCAATGTTCCGCTTTTCGCATCATTATCGATCGCCCCCGGATCACCAGTAACATATAGACCTGGTATACCCAGCCGTCCTCCGGCACGTGTTACTTCCATTATCGAGTTTAATACAGCTGCTGGAGCTTCACCTGCTCCAGCACCATGTCCGTGGGCTTCAAAGCCTACACAGTCAATTGCGCAATCCACTTCTGGAATTCCTAAAATTTGTTCAATTTGTTCCCCCAGATTTGGATGTTCTTTTAGGTTAACCGTTTCACAGCCAAAGCTTCTTGCTTGGGCAAGTCGCTCGCTATTCAAGTCACCAACGATAACGACAGAGGCACCAAGAAGTTGAGCAGAATGGGCAGCAGCCAAGCCGACTGGTCCAGCTCCAGCAACATATACTGTAGAACCGGGCTTCACGCCAGCGCTTACCGCACCATGATAACCAGTTGGAAAGATATCGGAAAGCATGGTTAAATCAAGAATTTTCTCCATGGCTTGTTCTTTATCTGGAAATTTCAGTAATTGGAAGTCTGCATATGGTACCATTACATACTCGGATTGGCCTCCAACCCATCCGCCCATATCTACATAACCATAAGCGGATCCGGGACGATCCGGGTTAACGTTCTCACAAATATGCGTGTTGCGTTCTTTACAACTGCGGCAGCGGCCACAAGCAATATTAAATGGAACGGATACAAGATCTCCTTTTTTGATAAATTCAACATCGCGTCCAACCTCAATGACTTCACCCGTGATCTCATGGCCGAGAACGAGTCCCTCAGGAGCAGTCGTCCGGCCGCGAACCATATGCTGATCGCTTCCGCAAATATTGGTCGTAATGACTTTTAGAATTACCCCATGTTCACACTTACGGCCGACATTTAAAGGATTTACTCCGGGTCCGTCTCTTAGAATCAAATCCGGATAGCTAATATCTTCCACGGCTACCCGTCCTGCACCCCTGTAGATTACTGCTCTGTTTCCTGCCATTCTTGCATCCTCCATTCTATTTAAATAGTGATTTGGTTATCGTATAGATAGAGTGTTTTTTAGGATGCTCCACCCTAATTTTATAAAAAACCAAAATCCCAATTTTCTCTATCTTAAATATATTCTAAAAAATAATCCTTTTTTATGGAAGAACGCACTTTTTTGTGAGAAGGTTACTAAAAGGATACTTTTAGACTGCAGGGAAGTGGAGGGGATTTTATGGATGACTTGCGGAGCGAAGTGAGGAAGAAAATTGAAAATAGAGAATTTAATTGTGAAAAAGAATTGACATTATCCCTTATTAGCGGCAAGTGGAAAATAACGATTATATACTATTTAGGAACTGACGGGACTTTACGATTCAGTGAAATTAAGCGTCTGTTTCCAAAAATCACCCACAAGGTATTGACAACTCAGATTAGAGAATTAGAGGAAGATGGGATTGTTCATCGGAAAGTTTTCCCGGAAGTCCCGCCTAGAGTGGAATATTCATTAACAGAATTAGGGCAAAGCTTAATGCCGGTTATTTTAATGATGTACGATTGGGGGAAAGAAAATATAAAAACATTCATAAAATAGGTTGACAATGTATGGATTTATTTAAGAGATGCTGACTTTGTGACGTCCTATACAGAGCAGGTATAACGCAGTTTAATATTGTTGAGAGGATAAAAAGTTATGTTTCAGATTTTCAATATAGCTCCAATACTATGCTTTATTTGAAAGAGGGATATTATGATTCCAGGTTCATGGAGAGCGTTAGGATGGATTGGATTAGCTGAATTATGCGCATTAAGCTTGTGGTTTAGTGCTTCTGTAATAGCCCCTGAACTGATTCAAGTATGGAATCTTAGCTCCAGCTCAGAAGCATGGCTGTCTGCTTCTGTCCCAATTGGCTTTGTAATGGGTGCATTAGTTAGTTCATATTTTGGGATAGCAGATCGTTTTAATCCCCGAAAGGTTCTTGCCGTTTCAGCGTTTCTGGGTGCGCTATTGAATGCCTTGCTTTTATTGGCAGATCAGGCTTTTTTCGGTATTATGCTTAGGATATTAACCGGTGTATCACTCGCTGGTGTATACCCGACAGCTGTTAAAATATTATCTCAATGGTTTCCGAAAAAACGCGGGCTTGCTGTTGGTATCTTAATAGCCGCATTAACTCTAGGGTCCTCTTTGCCACATTTTATTGTTATATTCTCTTCTTCTTTAAATTGGCAATTAGTGATTATTTGCAGTTCAATATTGGCTCTCCTGGCAGCTGTAATTGTCAATTGGGTTTTAACAGATGCTCCAGTAACAACGAAAAAACTACCTTTCTCTTTTAAATTAATAAAAAAGGTAGTTTCGAATAAACCAGTAATGCTTGCGAACTACGGTTATTTTGGGCATATGTGGGAATTGTATGCGATGTGGACGTGGATTCCTATCTTTATGACTGCTAGTTTTACAAGCTATTCTCCAGGGATTCCTCCCTGGTTCATTGCATTGTCCTCTTTTATTATTATCGGAATTGCAGGGGGGATTGGCTGTGTAGCAGGCGGGCTAGTCTCAGATAAAATTGGAAGAGCAAATCTAACGATTATTTCTATGTGTATCAGTGCCATTTGCTGTATCTTGATTGGCTTTACTTTTGGTCAATATATTTGGTTAACTCTACTCCTTTCTATCATTTGGGGAATGTCTGTCATCGCTGATTCTGCACAGTTTTCTGCCGCAGTTTCAGAAGTTGCAGAAGTTGAGTATGTAGGAACAGCCCTGACTTTTCAAATGTGTATTGGTTTCCTGATCACTATATTTTCTATAAATCTAATCCCTATTATTCAGAGGTTAGTAGGATGGGATTGGGTCTTTGCCTGTTTAGCGATTGGACCGATTCTTGGCATTGTATCTATGGTCCAGTATAAACGGCATGATTTTAATAATGTCAAAGGGACAATCGGTCATTTTAAATAAATTAAACAACATCTATTTGGTCTAACTTTGTGAATTATATCCCAGCAAAAATTAACTCCTGAATAGCAGATATAAGTTCTTTTTACCAATTCCTATATCTAAAAGTCAAAGGCATTAACATAGCATTTAAAAAATTAAGAAAAAAATAATATGTCAAAATTGGTCATTATATGTTATATTAGTAAAAAATTAATATATCAATTTGAATAAGTGCTCACTTTTCGTGAGGTAAAAGGGAAACCAGTGAAAGTCTGGTACAGCCCCCGCTACTGTAAGAGCTGATGAAATTACAATGCCACTGAGAAATCGGGAAGGTGTAAGAGTAAGAAGAAGCTTAAGTCAGGAAACCTGCTTATTTGAACGACACTTGCTTTTCGGAGGGAGAAGTATAGGCGGGACAATTATGATCAATTGTTTTTGAGTTTCAGTATGCTTATTTTTATACTGTCATTTCATATGCCTGTATTCCTTTGAAAAGGAGTGCAGGCATTTTTTATTTGGCAAGAAGCATTGAACTTTGAGAATGGTCTGGCGCAGAGTTCCTGCTCGAGCAGTACGGCAGCAGGCAAGGCGCTTGTGCTTTTCTTAATTGGAGGTTACCTATGAAGAAGGGAAAAATCTTTGTTGTCGGCTTCGGTCCGGGCGATCGTGAGCATATAACCAAACGGGCTGTGGATGCGCTGCAGCAGAGTGATTGCATTATTGGCTACAAAACTTACGTAGATCTGATCATGCCATTCGTTACAGCAAGTTCCATTGTCAGCACAGGGATGACTGAAGAGGTATCCCGTGCGCAGGATGCAGTGAAACGGGCGGAAGCCGGCCATATTGTTTCCGTGATTTCGAGCGGTGATTCGGGTGTATACGGCATGGCCGGCCTAGTGTATGAAGTGCTGATCGAAATGGGCTGGAAGGAAGAAGAAGGAATCCAAGTGGAAATTGTTCCTGGCATCTCCGCGATTAATTCATGTGCAAGCTTACTGGGTGCACCTGTCATGCATGACTCCTGCACCATCAGTCTGAGTGATCATTTAACACCCTGGACGGTAATCGAGAAGCGGATTGAAGCAGCCGGAATGGCGGATTTTGTCATCGCTTTATATAACCCGAAAAGCGGCAGGAGGACACGGCAGATTGTCGAGGCACAAAGGATTCTATTAAAATATCGTTCTCCTGATACACCAGTGGGGCTTGTGAAAAGTGCTTACCGTGAAAATCAGAATGTCATTCTGACGACACTGGCGGAAATGCTTGATCACGATATAGGCATGCTGACAACAGTTGTGATCGGGAATTCCTCCACTTTCTTTTATGACAACAAGATCATTACGCCGAGAGGCTATCAGCGCAAGTACACGCTTGGGGAAGAGAAGCAAACCTTAAAGCCGCATCAGCGTTTAAAAAAGGAAACGGAGCCATGGGCATTAAATCAGGAAACCGGGGAAGCCCAGGCCGGCTACGAGCAGATTGAAAGCAAAAAACAAGCAGACAGCTCACTGGATATGGCTTTTAAGGCATTATCGATGGTGACGAAGTCGGAGATTGACCAAACTCATTTGGTGCAGCAGCCAATCGAAGATATTTTTGAATTTGCGGTTTCGCCTGGTGTAGCCAATAAATTTATTACAGCTGACCAAATGCGTGTACTGGCAGAGGCTGTTGGCGAGAAAGGCACCATGGAATATACACCGGATCACCGATTCTTAATCAAGATTCCAACCGGGCGGCCACAGTCGATTGTGGAAAAACTCGAACAGCACGCTCTGACAGTCATGCCGGTGGGTGATGTGCTAAATGTAAAAGCGTGCGATTTTTGCTACGGGGAGAAGGCAGAATCCATTCCGTATGCAGAGGAAATTGCAGCTGAACTCGGAGGCTTAAAGCTTCCAAAGGAACTGCATATTGGCTTTAATGGCTGCGGTATGGCCTGTTATCGGGCGGTATTTGATGATATCGGCATTGTTTACCGAAAGAAGAAGTTTGATTTATTTATCGGGGCAAAGCCGGTTGGCCGGACAGCCCATGCTGCCCAGCCGGTGGCAGAGGGAATTGAGCCCGATCAGCTGGTGCCGTTATTAAAGGAGATTATCGAAGAATACAAGGAAAATGCGCATCCAAATGAACGGCTTTTTAAATATTTTAAGCGCGTGAAAAAAATTCAGTATTTTACCTATCAGGATATGAGCTCCAGGATCGAAGTAGAGCCGGCTCCATGCGGGGATTAGGAGGATCTCATGATTTTATTTTTAGCAGGCACAAGTGATGCGAGAGCATTAGCCATTCAATTGAAAATTCAAGGTTATCCCTTATTGGCAACTGTTGTCACAGAATCGGCAGCAGACAGCTTGAAAGCTGAAGGCATTTCTTATAAAGTGGGGCGGCTGTCTGAAAATGACATGATTGAATTAATTCAGATGCACGAGATGACCACTGTAATTGACGCCAGTCATCCCTATGCGGAAGAAGCATCAAAAACGGCCATGTCAGCGGCTAAAGCATGCAGCATTCCTTACATACGTTACGAAAGGCCAAATGAACAGTTTACCTCACCGCTCATTACTGAAGCTGAAAGCTATGAGGAAGCAGCAAAATTGGCTCAATCGCATAAAGGGACAATCATGCTGACAACCGGCAGCAAAACGCTCGAAATCTTCACAAAATATTTGATGCGGGATGAGATCCGGCTTGTATGCAGGATGCTCCCAAATATAGGAAACATGGAAAAATGCCAAAAGCTTGGCGTTAAACAAAAGGACATTATTGCGATCCAGGGACCTTTTTCCGAATCATTAAACAAAGCTCTTTGTGAGCAGTATGAAGTGACCCTGATGATTACAAAGGAAAGCGGCAAAGTGGGATCAGTGGATGAAAAGATGACCGCTGCCCTGGAATTGGGGATTCCTGTTATTTTGATTAAGCGGCCGCCGCTCGTATATGAAAACTTCTGCACTTCTTTTGAAGAAGTGACTCAAAGATTGGGAGGGCTTTACACATGGCAAACATGAACTTTAATACCACATTTGTACCATTAACGGTAGATCCGGATAAAATTTATGACCACAGCTTCGCGATTATTAAAGAGGAGATGGGCGAGCATCCATTTACAGATGAGCAGTGGCTGGTGGTTCGGCGCGTCATCCATGCCTCGGCTGATTTCGAGCTGGGGCGCAGCATGATTTTTACTTCAGATGCCATTGAAGCAGGGGTTCAATCGATTTTAGCTGGCCGTCATGTCGTGGCAGATGTACAGATGATTGAAAGCGGGTCAGGACGCAAGCGATTTCAAAAGCATGGCGGGGACCTGCATTGTTATATTGCGGATGAAGATGTTTCAAAGGAAGCAAAGGCCCAGGGAACAACACGTGCGATCATTTCCATGCAAAAAGCAACGAGTCTGCATCAAGGAGGAATCTATGCCATCGGCAATGCGCCAACAGCGCTCCTGGAATTGATTCGTTTAGTGAAAGAAGGGCTCGCCAAACCTGACTTGATTATTGGCATGCCAGTCGGCTTTGTATCAGCGGCAGAGTCCAAAGCCGAGCTGGCCGTGCTTGAAGGAATCCCATTTATAACGAATGCAGGGAGAAAGGGTGGCAGTACAGTGACGGTCGCTGCACTGAATGCCATTTCGATTATGGCGGATGAACGGGCAAAAGCAGCGAAATAAAAAAGATCCTTCCCAAATGCGGCACGGCTATACGACTGGTGCCTGTGCCGCAGCCATGACAAAGGCAGCACTGCAGGCGCTTGTGACCGGAGAGGTGCCCAATGAAGTTACGATTTATCTGCCGGTTGGCCAGTATGCCACTTTTAAAGTGACGGCTTTTGATCGGTCAGAAGGCCGTGTCATGTGCGAAACGATCAAGGATGCAGGGGACGACCCGGACGCCACACATCAGGCACGAATTCAAAGTACGGTCACATATGCAAAACAAGAAGGCATCCATTTAGATGGCGGGATCGGTGTGGGACGAGTCACAAAAGCAGGGCTGCCAGTAGCGGTAGGGCAGGCAGCGATCAACCCTGTGCCGCGTAAAATGATCCATGGTGTAGTCCAGGAAGCAATGGACAAATATAAAGTAAATCGGGGCATTGAAGTGGTCATTTCGGTTCCGGACGGTGTCGAAATAGCTGAAAAAACATTGAATGGCCGATTAGGCATTATTGGAGGTATCTCAATTTTAGGTACACGGGGAACGGTGGTGCCATTTTCCAGTTCCGCGTATATGGCGAGTATCGCTCAGGCGATCAATGTCGCAAAAGAAGCAGGTTGTGAGCATTTAGTCATTACCACAGGCGGCCGCAGTGAAAAATTTGCCATGAAGCAGTATCCGCATTTGCCGGAAGAAGCCTTTATCGAAATGGGCGACTTTGTCGGTTTTACTTTGAAGAATATAGCAAGGAAGAAGATTCCTAAAGTCTCTCTTGTAGGGATGATGGGGAAATTCTCAAAGGTTGCACAGGGAGTTATGATGGTGCACTCGAAAAGTGCCCCAGTCAGTTTCGAGTTTTTAGCAGGTATGGCCAATAAAGTGGAAGTCAATGAGGAAATTCAGCAGGACATTTTACAGGCAAATACGGCTTCACAGGTTGGTGAAATGCTTCAGGGAAACGAAGAATTTTTTGAAGCCCTTTGCCGAAACTGCTGCTATTATGCACTGAATCATATGAACGCAAACGTCAAAGTGTCGACAACTCTGTATGCCATGAACGGAAGCTGTCTAGGAAAGGCTGAGAATATTGACAAATTGGATGAAGATGATTGGTATCGGGGATAATGGCGCGGAAGGATTGCTCCCCCCATACATAGACTGGATTCATGAATGTGAAGTCCTGGTCGGCGGGGAACGCCATTTACAATTTTTCCCGGAATTTACTGGAGAGAAAAAAGTAATCAAAGGGGGCTTGTCGGCATTAACGGCTGACCTGCAGCAGGAAACACGCAATACGGTTATTTTGGTATCAGGTGATCCGCTGTTTTATGGGCTTGGCGGTGTATTGGCGAGAAAGCTTCCATTGGAGATTTATCCTTACACAAGCTCTGTTCAGCTCGCTTTTTCAAAAATGCAGGAGAGCTGGCAGGATGCGTATATTGTCAGCCTGCACGGCCGTTCAATTAAAGGCTTTGCCCAAAGAATCGACGGGCGGAAAAAGATTGCTATTTTAACAGATGAAAAGAATTCACCGCAGGCCATTGCGAAGTATTTAAAGAAGTTCGGCATGACGGAGTATGATGCCTTTGTTGCTGAGAATCTGCAGGGGGACGAGGAGCGCTGCCAGTTTCTCACCTTGGACGAAATGGAACAATCGTCTTTTTTTCCATTGAATGTAGTGATTTTAAAGCAGCGTGAGGCAGTGGAGCGCGCCTCACTGGGAATTCCGGATGATAAGTTCGTGCAGAGAAAACCGGATAAAGGCTTGATTACGAAAAGGGAGATCAGGACTCTTTGTATCCAGGAGCTGGAGTTAAAGGAAAACAGCATCGTCTGGGATATTGGTACCTGCACAGGCTCCGTTGCGATTGAAGCGGCTAAAATAGCCCGGGAAGGTGCCGTGTATGCGATTGAAAAGAATGAGGGCGATCTGGAAAACTGCCTGGAAAATCAATTAAAACACCGGACAGATTTCACGGCCGTCCTTGGAAAGGCGCCTGAGAGGCTGGATGAATTTCCTGATCCGCATGCGATTTTCATTGGAGGCAACGGCGGCAATATGGAGCTTTTATTGCAGACATGCCATTCACGGCTGAAGCCAAACGGCCGGCTCGTTATGAATATTGCCACAATCGAAAATCTCGCTGAAGCGATGCAGCATTTGAAAAATCTGGGCTGCGAAGTATCCGTATTGCAGGCGCAGATTTCAAAAAGCAAGCCAATCCTGCATTTAACGCGCTTCGTACCGTTAAATCCCATTTTTATTGTGACTGCAAAGAAAGGAAAGAACTAAATGAGAATTGGAACTTTGTATGGATTAGGAGTCGGGCCGGGAGATCCGGAGTTAATCACGGTAAAAGCATTCCGCAAATTGCAGGAAAGCCCGGTCATTGCTTATCCCAAAAAATTAAGAGGCAGTAAATCCTACGCACATCGCATTGTAGACATGTATATAAATCCCGAAGAAAAAGAGATGCTCGGTTTGGTTTTTCCAATGACAAAAGATGAAGATACACTAAGGGCTGAGTGGACAAAATCCGCTGAAGCCATATATGGCTTTTTGTCTCAGGGAAAAGATGTCGCATTCGTGACGGAAGGGGATCCGATGCTGTTCAGCACATTTATCCATTTAATGAAGCTGATGCAGGCAATGCATCCTGATGTTCCGATTGAAACGGTAGCTGGCATATCGTCCTTTAATGGTTCTGTTAATCGCTTAGGAATTGCCCTGGCTGATGGCGATGACCATGTCGCGATGATTCCGGCAACCGAGAATATGGAGGAAATGCGGCGGGTGATTGAAACTCATGATGCGATTGTCTTCATTAAAGTAGCGAAGGTATTGGATGAAATGCTGAATCTGCTGGAGGAAATGGATTTATTGGACAAAACACATGTTGTAACAAAGGTTACATCTGACGAAGAGGTCATATGGAATGTCCATGAGCTCCGGGGTGCAGAATTAAATTACTTGTCATGTATGGTGGTGCGCAAATGAAGAAAATTTGGATTATCGGGGCAGGTCCTGGAGATCCCGATTTAATTACGGTAAAAGGCTTAAAGCTATTAAAAGAAGCCGATGTTGTCATGTATACCGACTCTCTTGTCAGCGAGACCTTAGTGGCGGAAGCCAAGGAGGCGGCAGAGATTATCCGCACAGCCGGGATGCATCTTGAAGAAATGGTGGATTGCATTGTTGAACGAGTCCATGCAGGCAAAACGGTTGTACGTTTACATACAGGCGACCCTGCCATGTACGGGGCAACGATGGAGCAGGTGGCACTATTGAAGCAGCACGATATCAGCTGCGAGGTTGTGCCGGGCGTCAGTTCTGTTTTTGCTTCCGCAGCAGCAGTCGGGGCAGAGCTGACCATTCCGGATTTAACGCAAACCCTTATATTAACAAGGGCTGAAGGGCGGACACCAGTGCCGGAGCGTGAAAAATTACAGGCATTGGCCAGCCATCACTGTACCATCGCGATGTTTCTAAGTGCGACCTTAACAAAGAAAATCACAAAAGAACTGCAGGCAGCCGGTTGGGCAGACAATACACCGGTGGCGGTAGTGCAGCGTGCTTCATGGCCGGATCAAAAAATTGTCCGCACCACATTGTCTGAGCTGGACGAAGCGATGCGTGTCAACGGCATCCGCAAGCATGCGATGATTCTGGCAGGCTGGGCATTGGACCCGCATATCCATGAGAAAGAATACCGCTCGAAGCTATATGACAAAACGTTCACACATGGCTTCCGCAAAGGTGTGACGGCGAATGATTAGTTTGCGCGAAGGTGAAATCCCGGTAATCGAAAAGCGCAAACCCTATGTCCTTGTTGCCATTACAAAGCATGGGGTGGCGCATGCAAGAAGCTATGCGGAAAAATTCCCATATGCAGATCTATATTATATGAAAAAATTCGAACAGGGCGATGAGGAAGCTCGGCAGATTCAATTATTTGATGGAACGGTCCGCCTATTATTGCCCGCATTGTTCCAGCAGTATAAAGGGATTATTTGCATCATTTCCCTCGGTGCTGTTGTCCGCATGATTGCCCCGCTTTTGATCGATAAAAAGAAGGACCCAGCCGTGCTGGTGGTTGATGATAAAGGCCAGTATGTCGTCAGCGTATTATCCGGCCATATTGGCGGTGCCAATGCATTAACACATGAATTTGCCCATGCGATTGGGGCGGCGCCTGTTGTGACCACCGCATCAGATGTTCAAAAAACAATTCCGGTCGATTTATTTGGCGCCCAATTTGGTTGGATGTGGGATAGCGAAGAAAAATTAACACCTGTCAGTGCATCGGTTGTTAATGAAGAGCATGTGGCGATCGTGCAGGAAACCGGGGAAAAGAATTGGTGGACGTATGACAGGGAAATGCCGGACAATCTAAAAATTTATCCATCAATAGAGGAAGCCATCAAGGCAAAGCCGCAAGCAGCACTGCTTATTACAGATCGCATTCTAGTACCGTATGAAGAGGCGCTGCTTGAGAACGGGGTCCTGTACCGTCCAAAATCAATAGTTCTTGGTATTGGCTGCAATCGAGGCACGTCATTGGCAGAGATTGAAGGAGTAATTGATGAAACATTGGCGGAGCTAGGTTTGAGCAAAAAAAGCGTCAAAGCGATTGCATCTATTAATCTGAAAAAAGACGAGGCAGGATTGCTGGAATTAACAGCTAAATATAACTGGCCTTTTGTTACATACACACCTGAAGAGCTGAATGAGATTCCGATGCAAAATCCGTCGGACACCGTCTTTAAATATACGGGCGCGTATGGAGTCAGTGAGCCGGCGGCCATGAGGTATGCGAATGCGAAGGAATTGCTGCTGGAGAAGAAGAAAAGCGGCAATGTGACCATCAGTATTGCACGCATCAATTTTGAGGAGGGAAGAGGATGAATCGATTTGTTCTGGCCGGAACAGGAAGCGGTGTCGGAAAAACAACCTTCACCATCGGCATAATGCGTGCGCTGATGAAGCGCGGGTTAACCGTACAGGGCTTTAAATGCGGCCCTGATTACATTGACCCTGCGTATCATACAGCTGTCACCAAACGCCCTTCCCGAAATATTGATAGTTTCATGATGTCCCATGATACCGTGCGTGCCATTGTCGCAAGAGCGAGCCGCGATACAGACGTATCGGTGATTGAGGGAGTGATGGGCTTTTATGACGGAAAATCACCATTATCCAATGAAGGTTCTGCTGCCCATATTAGCGGGATTACAAAAAGTCCCGTCATTTTAATTGTCAATGCGGCAAGTATGGCAAGAAGTGCGGCGGCGATTGTCAAAGGTTTTCAAATGCTGGATGAAAGCTCCCATATCGTTGGAGTCCTTGCCAATCAATTAGGAAGCAAAAGCCATTTTGATATTGTCAAATCAGCGATTGAACAAGAATGCGGAATTCCTGTCATTGGCTATCTCCCAAAAGGAGCTGTAGCCGAGATGCCAAGCCGTCATTTAGGGCTGGTGCCGGCCATAGAACGCGGTGATTTAGATTCCTATTTTGAAAGTCTGGCAGAAGCGATTGAAGAAACAGTGGATATTGATCAGCTTCTGGAACTAACGAAAGCCAAGGTATTGGAGGTCTCCTCTTCCATTTTTGATGCACAGCCGGAAAGACAGGAAGTACATATTGCGGTTGCCAGAGATGCGGCCTTTAATTTTTACTATGAAGAAAACTTAGAATTGCTGCGGGCCCATGGTGCCGCATTGCATTTCTTCTCTCCGCTGGACAACGAGGAAGTTCCTGAAATAGCGCAGGGGCTTTACATCGGCGGCGGCTTCCCGGAAGAGTTTGCTGAAGCATTGGCTAAAAATGAGGCAGCTAAGCTATCTATAAAGGCCGCGCTGGAGCGGGGAGTGCCGACATTGGCAGAATGCGGCGGCTTTATGTATTTAACAGAAGAAATTGTGGATCGAAAAGGACAGGCATTCCCGATGATCGGTGTGATTCCGGGCCGGGTCAGGATGCAGGATAAATTGGCTGCACTCGGGTATCGGGAAATTACAGGTGTTCCGGGCAACTTCCTGATGAATGAAGGAGAGCAGGCAAAAGGGCATGAATTCCATTACTCGGCATATGAAGGGAATCATCCTTCACCGGCCTATTTCAGCAAGGGCCGCTTCCGCTCTCAGAAGGAAGGCTATTTAACTGATAATCTTGTAGCCGGCTATACACACTTTCACTTTGCATCGAATCCGCAGCTTGTGAAAAATTGGCTGGCAGCTTGTTTGGAGGCAGAACATGAATTATTTTCCGTTATTAATGAATCTTGATTATAAAAAGGTGGTTATTGTCGGTGGCGGACATGTGGCACGCCAGAAGGCTGAAGCCCTGCTGCCGACAAAAGCCCAAGTAACTGTGATCAGCCCGGTGGTTACTGAAAAATTAGAGCAGTATATCCATGAAGGACTTGTGACATGGAAAGAAAAATCGTTCGAACCGGCTGATTTAGATGACGCGGCCCTTATTTTTGCCGTAACAAACGACGAAGAAGTAAACAATGCAGTGGAGGAAGCCGCACAGCATTGGCAATTGCTTAGCCGCGCAGATGCAAAGGGACGTGTGGATTTCATTAATCCTGCAGTTGTCCGCCGCGGCGAATTCATCTTGACGGTATCTACATCGGGCGCAAGCCCCGGTTTTACCCGCAAGGTGAAGTCAGAATTAGCAGAGCAATATGGAGAGCATTACGCGCAGTATGTATCATTTTTAAAGGATGCCCGTCAGCGTATCTTAGAGAAATATACTGGGGATGAGAAAAAGCAGCTATTGGCAGAGCTTCTGGATCCTCAAATTTTGGAGTGGATAGAGCAAGGCGATAAGCAAAAATGTGAAGACTGGCTGCTTAAGCGTATAGGAGAAAAGCAATGAGCGGATTTGTCTATATTGTTGGAGCTGGACCAGGTGACCCCAAACTGCTGACAATTCGCGGTTTGGAATGCATCCAGCAGGCTGATGTGATTTTATATGACCGTCTTGTGAATGTGGAAATGTTAACACACGCAAAAGCAGATGCAGAGCTGATTTATTGCGGGAAAGAGCCGGGAAGGCATGGGTTGATTCAGGATGAAATCCATCGGGTGCTGGTAGAACAGGCTAACCTTGGCAGGCAGGTGCTGCGCTTAAAGGGAGGCGACCCATTTGTCTTTGGACGAGGTGCTGAAGAAGCGGCCATATTGCGGGAAGCAGGTATTCCCTTTGAAATTGTTCCTGGTATAACTGCCGGAATTGCTGCGCCTGCTTATGCAGGAATTCCTGTGACACACCGTGATCATGCGGCAAGCTTTGCGATTGTAACTGGCCATGGCCGCGCCGAAAAGGAGCAGGACTTTCTTAAGTGGTCTGCGCTTGCTCAAATTGACACGGTCGCCTTTTATATGAGCATTGGCAACATTGAACACATTACGAAAAGCTTAATAGCCAATGGTAAAAGCGGAACAACCCCTGCTGCTGTGATTGAATGGGGCACAACTGCCAGGCAGCGGACGATTACAGGGACACTCGAAACGATTACAGAGGATATCCGGATTCATGGCATCTCGAATCCATCGATGATTTTGGTTGGAGATGTGGTTGGAGTACGGGATCAAATTGCCTGGTTTATAGAAAAGGAGCATGAATTATGTTAGAAGCCTTGAAAAAACGCCGTGCGATTCGAAATTTTGAATCGCGCGAAGTAGAACGGGAAAAAATCGAGACATTATTAGCAGCAGCCACATACGCACCAAATGACCGCATGCGTGAGCCGTGGCATTTCTATGTATTGCAGGGAGAAAGCTTAAAACGCTTCGAGCAGGTGGCACTTGATTACCTGCAAAAACGCTTTCCGGCGAAGCCGCATTTAGTGGAAAGCTCCATGAAAGCCATCACGAACACACCCCTGATTATTGTTGTGACATCCGCCATTGTTGAAGGCGATGAAGGGGCGACAAAAGATAATGTCTTTGCCGTAAGCAGTGCCATTATGTCGATGTGGCTGATGGCAGAACAGCTGGGATTAGGCATGGTATGGCGTACAAGAGGCGTTGGTCTGGTGCATGATACCTCACTGCATGATTTTATTGGTGCATCTGAGCAGGAGCAATTAGTGGGAACGCTATGCATCGGCTACCCGGCAGAAGAAATTGCTTCCGAGAAAAAGCGTACACCATTTGCTGAAAAGACTACGTGGCTTTAAGGAGGTATGGTCTATGGCACAAAAAGGGATGCTGCTGGTTTATACAGGCGATGGCAAAGGAAAAACAACCGCCTCGCTTGGTGTCGCATTAAGGGCAATTGGCCGGGGCATGAAGGTAAAATACTATCAATTTATTAAATCACCGGAACGTACATATGGTGAAAAGCTGGCCCTCAGGAAACTGGGTGTTGAAACTGTGCAGCTGGGAATCGGGTTTACCTGGACGAAAACACCGGAGGAGCACCGTGAAGCACTTGCAAGAGCCTGGCAGACGGTAAAAGAAGAATTAAAAGATGAAACAACAGATGTATTAGTGCTGGACGAACTGAATAATGCCCTGGCCATCACACGTTTTCCCATTGATGATGTGCTGCCATTAGCAGAGGTGCTGGAGGCCATTCAAAACCGTCCCAAAACGATGCATTTGGTGATCACAGGGCGTTCTGCACATCCTGCCATTCTCGAATTAGCCGATTTAGCGTCTACCATTGATGCCACCAAACATTATTATGCCGAACAGGATGTTAAAGCCATGAAGGGGCTGGAGTTCTAAGCAGCCTGCCCGGGCTATTTAGGACCCTGTATCTAGTTAGGTTTTGGAAATTGAGGAGAATTTCAATGATAAAAGAATCCCCTTTGCAATACGATTTTGAGAAGCTCTGGAAAGAAGGCATGCTGGATTGGCATGGCAGGATGCCGGAGCGAATGGTAGATGATGGACTGGAGGAAGCCTTTTGGACGCAGTCCATGAAGAAAAAGAAATACAAGCAGACAGATGAGTATGCCAAAAGGGTCTACGAAAAAATGAAGAAGCATATCCCGGAAGACTCAAGCTGTATTGAATTCGGTCCGGGATGGGGCAACTATACCTTTCCGCTCAGCCAGGATGTCAGAAGTTTAACGCTCGTGGATGGTTCAAAGAGTGTGCTCGGTTACTTAAAGCAGTATTTTGAAGAGGAGGCCCCTATCCAGTTTGTCCACAGTAAATGGGAAGAAGCACAATTGGAGCCGCATGATGTCGTGGTGGGGGTGAACTGCTTTTATCGAATGTATGAAATGAATGAAGCGCTGAAAAAAATGAACAGGCTCGCAAAAAAGCGTGCCATTATCGGCTTAACGACCGGTCCTATTCAGCCGCATTACGTCCTGTTGGATGAACAGTTTGGCTATGACATTAAATACCCGCGCAGGGATTATATCATGATCGTCAACATGCTGTACCAGTTAGGCATTTATGCAGATTGTGAAATAATAAAGCTTGAGCGGGAGCACCGTTATGATACATGGCAGCAGTTACTTGATGCCGGGAGCAAGAAAATCTTATCTCCCCGGTTTGAGCAGGCACATGTAGAAGCTTCATTGGAACGATTTATTTCCAAAGAGGATGGCGGGTATGTGTACCGTTATCCTTTCCATGCGGCAATCATCAGCTGGGAGCCTGTGAAGCATATATGACAAGGGGACGGTTTGCATTACTGTTGGCTTCACTGGGGGCGGGGCTGCTTGCTTCCATGACTTTTGCCGTGATGGTGGGATCTGTGGACATTACCCCGCGCCTTATTTGGGAAGTGCTGTTCTCCAAGCTGGGTATATTCATAGCAACAGATTCTTCTAAGGCACAGGCGGTTATTATTTGGGATATACGATTCCCTCGTATTGTACTTGCGGCCATAGTAGGTGCCGCACTGGCCATTTGCGGGGCAGCCATTCAAGCATTAGTAAAGAATTCAATCGCAGATCCCTACATTCTGGGTGTATCTTCCGGTGCATCTGTTGGAGCTGCATCTGTTATTTTACTTGGTGCATTCAGCGTGCTTGGCGTCTATGCCATTTCCCTGGCCGCATTTTTAGGCGCCATTTTTGCGGTCATGATTGTGTTTTTTTTAGCACGCGTCAATGGACGCGTATCGGTCATTCGTCTCCTTTTGGCAGGAATTGCGGTTTCGATGGTGTTATCCGCCATTACCAATTTTATGCTGATGATGTCCAAGCAGCAGGGCGGCATTCAAGCGGTCATGCATTGGATGCTCGGCAGTCTGGCGGGCGCGAAATGGTCCAATCTTGGCATCCCGTTTTTTTCACTGCTGCTCGTTTTTATTCTGCTGCTCATGAATTATCGGCAGCTTAATGCTTTATTGCTTGGAGAGGAAACGGCCGCGACACTTGGCGTTAATCTGGACCGGTTTCGAATCTTTATCATTCTCTTTGTATCCCTTCTGACCGGTGTGGTCGTCGCGGTCAGCGGAAGCATTGGCTTCGTCGGGCTGATTATTCCTCACATCGTGCGGATGTTGGTGGGGTCTAATTACAAACTGGTTCTGCCGATAAGCGCACTGATCGGTGCCATTTTCTTAGTTTGGGCGGATATGGCCGCCCGTATGGTGCTGGCGCCTGAAGAAATGCCAATCGGGATTATTACCGCTATTTGCGGATGCCCATTCTTTATCTGGATGCTTAGGCGAAAGCGTTATTCTTTTGGGGACGGTGAGTAAGGATGCTCCAGGTCAAAAATATGTCCTTTTCAGTGCCGGACAAGCAAATTTTAAATAATATCACTTTTTCTGTGGAACAGGGAAAATTCGTTGGAATCATTGGACCGAATGGAAGCGGAAAATCGACGATGCTAAAAATCATTTATCGTCATTTAAAACAAACGAGCGGTTTCGTGACGTTATATGAAAAAGATATTCTCGATCTTCCGCAGAAAAAGCTTGCTCAGGAGTTAGCTGCTGTCAGTCAGGAAACACCGGTGCTCTTCGATTTTACAGTAAAAGATTTGGTCATGATGGGGCGGACGCCGTACAAAAAATGGCTTGCCGCTGATAAACAGGAGGACTTTGCCATTGCCGAAGAAAGCATGATGCTCGCAAATGTGCTTCACTTGGAAAACCGCATGTTTAACCAATTATCCGGCGGCGAGAAGAAACGGGTGATGCTCGCACGCGCCCTGGCACAGCAGGCAAACATATTAATTCTGGATGAACCGACCAATCATCTGGATATTGAACATCAATATCAATTAATGGATTTAGTGAAGGATTTGCCTATCACCATTGTGGCTGCCCTTCATGATTTAAACCTGGCCGCAGGGTATTGCGATGAACTCCTTGTCATGAACGATGGAGCTCTTTATATGTCGGGAACACCGGAGCAAGTCCTGACAGAAGAGACATTGAAGGAAGTCTTCCATATGCAGGCGGGTGTTTCGAAAAATCCATTTACCAAAAAACTTCATCTATTTTTTCATACAAACTATTAACGTGAAATTGAGGGACCTATGAAAATGAAAAGCAGCAGAATTTGGGCTTTCCTGGTTTTAGCGGCAGCATTATTATTGGCCGCATGCTCAGCAGAGGAAGCAAACACAGCAAAGGTGAAAAGTGAACAAGCGGAGCAGACGGAGAAAGTGGTTATTGAAAATGAAGGCTTTGTGAATGAATACGAAGAAGCGCCAAAGCGTGCGATATCATTGAATCAGCATGTGACAGAAATCATGCTGGCACTTGGCTTAGAAGATTCAATGGCTGGTACTGCATTCTTGGATAACGAAATTTATGAGCCATTACAGGAGGCATACGGCAAAGTACCAGTATTGGCAGAACAATATCCATCAAAAGAGCAAGTCATCTCATCAGAAGCAGACTTTCTATATGGCGGCTGGGAAAGTGCCTTCAATGAGAAAAACATTGCAACACGTGAAGAACTAAAGGAATTAGGCATTAACAGCTACTTACAATCTTCATCTGTGAAAGTGGCACCAACCCTGGAAGATATCTATAGTGACATCCGCAATATCGCAAAAATTTTCCGGGTGGAAGAACGCGGTGAAAAACTAATTAACGAAATGAATCAAGAAATTGATGCCATTACATCCCAATTGCCCGAAGTAAAAGAGCCATTACATGTGCTGGTTTACGACAGCGGCGAAACAGACGTGTTCACGGCCACACAAAACTTCATGAACACACTTGTCACAATGGCAGGCGGGCACAATGTCTTTGGTGATGTAAAAGGAAACTGGGCCACCGTCTCAAAAGAAGACGCAGTAGATCGCCAGCCTGATGTCATCGTAGTGATAGATTATGGCTCAACAACTGCCGAACAAAAAATAGAATTCCTTAAAAAGGACCCTGCATTAAGCCAGACACCTGCCGTACAAAACGAACGCTTTGTCGTCCTGCCGCTGTCGGCAGCATCTGAAGGAGTTCGTGTCGGGGAAGCGCTTGAGGTTTTGGCCAAGGGTTTCTATCTGGAGGCTTTTTAACATTTGGGTGTTTATGAGAACTTTGTTGCTTTTGAACGGTTATTTAAATATAACCGCTGAGTTGATTGGAGCGGAGGGCACTTGACTCCTGTGGGAGCAGCGGGACAGGTGAGACCCCACAGGCGAAGCCGAGGAGGCTCACCGCACGCCCCACGGAAAGCAAGTGCCCGCAGCGGAAAGCAACGGGCATTATTCATAAGCAAAACTTAATAGAAGGAGGTCACCTAATGACAACCTGGAACCTAACGCAAATGCAGCGTCACCTGCTAATATGCAACGGCGCAACCTGCATGGGTGCTGGAGCAGAAGAAGTCACACAGCAAATACGCGATGAAATCCGGAAAAACCGTTTAGACGAGCATATTCACACATCCCGTACCCGCTGCAACGGCCGCTGCAAAGACAAATGCGTCGTCATTGATTACCCAAAAGGAACCTGGTATTCAGTCCTGCAGGAAGAAACAGCCCGCGATATTGTTCATGAAGCAGTGAAGGAAGAGTCAATCATTTACTCCATGGAACACGGCGAACGCAAACGCAATGAAAACCGCATAAAAGGAATCGATAAATACAAGAAAGGAAAAGGAACAATGAAAAAAGCTGTCCTATTTGTCGGCCATGGCAGCAGGATGGAGGCAGGGAATCACGAAGTCCGCCAATTCGTCGATCAAATGAGAGACTATATTGACCCAGCCCTCTTGGTAGAAACCTGCTTCTTAGAATTTGCATCCCCCAATATTGAAGACGGAATTCAGATTTGTGCTGAAAAAGGGGCAAATGAAATCCATGTCATTCCCATCATCCTATTGCATGCGGGACACTCCAAGCTGCACATTCCAGCAGAAATTGAACATGCCAAAGAGCACTTCCCGGATATTCAGTTTACCTATGGCCAGACGATAGGGGTTCATGATGAGGTTCTTGAAATATTAAAAACAAGACTTGCAGAAACCGGCTTTGATGTAAATCAGACGCATGAAGATACAGCCATTTTATTAATCGGACGAGGCGGCAGCGATCCATATGCCAATGCTGATTTTTATAAGATCAGCAGATTGCTGTGGGAAATGTTAAATGTATCATTCGTTGAATGTGCATTCATGGGGGTTACAACCCCAACCGTCAAGGATGGGATAGAGCGCTGCATTAAACTGGGCGCCAAAAAAATCATCATGCTGCCGTATTTCTTATTTACCGGCATTTTAATGGAAAGAATGAACAAAATGTCCGAACAGTTTAAAGAAACCTATCCTCAAATAACCATAGATATTGCTGAATACTTCGGCTACCATCCAAAGCTGAGAACTGTGCTATTAGAGCGTATGAACCAAGCCCTTGACGGCACTTCGACTGGAATGCAGGACCTGGAAAATTTCCGTAAGTATGCAGAAGAACACGGTTATGAACATCATCACCATCATTAAAATGAATAATTCTATATGATAATGGATCCGGCTGCCAAATGGCAGCTTTATTTTTTTCTAAAAGCTTAGGTGCAAATTAGAATTAACAGGTTCAAAGAATAAATAAATTCAAAATGGGTGAATTTAGTACTATCTGTAATAGAAAGGCTGGTCTTCAATGGAGAAAAAATTATTAAACCTGCTTCTCGGATTGTGCATTTGTTCAGTTCCGTTTTTGTTTAAAGGGAAAAAAATGAGGGAGACATTAGTTATTTTTTTCTCGAAAGGCGTTCTTGCCACTCTGATTGATGCCTATGTTGTTGGAACAAAAAGAGTAGAATATCCAGTCCGCCCTTTTTCAAGAATTTTTAAAACGAATCTGATTTATGATATTTTGTTCTTCCCGCTTTTAAGTGTGATTTGGGTTAAAATTTCTTACAATGACAAGTTAGGCAATATTCTTCTCAAAAGCTTGCTGTTCAGTGTGCCAATGAGCATTGCCCAATGGTTCTTTGAAAGAAACACGAGACTATTTAGGTGGAGGAAATGGTCCATTTTCCATACATTTGGCAGTGTGAACTTTACCTTATTCACTATAAGAGGATTTGTCGGGTTTATTAAAACATTGGATCGATTAAAGAATAATCGGAACTTATCTGAGATGGAAGGTTAATGATGTTCTGCAAACTGCCTTATTATCTCCATAAAAAGTTAATGCTGCCATTACGGCAGCATTTTTTATGTGATTCTTACTCCTTGCAAAGTCTAAGATTGCACAACCGGGATTCCACGTTTAATGTGAATGGTCAGCTTTACTAAATTTACGCTCTGTCCATAAAAAAACGTCCGTTATTACCTTAGCTAATATAATTACGATTAGGTAACATGCAAAGAGAAAAAAATAATTCGTGCCTCCATATAACTTGAAAAGACCGAGACCTATAAGAAGAGGCTTAAAAACAAATGCTAAAACGGCAGAAGTCAGCCCAGTATAAACGTAGTAATTTTTTTTATGATTCAATGTCCATTGATAAACAAGCATAAATGTAACAGGAACGAAACTTGAGTCAAGGGATATACCTGGAATCATTGGAATCATTGGAAAAGGATAATTCAGCAGCCCGGAATTTTTATTGTACAAGTCGATATAGCCAAAAAGCATATGAATACTATAACCATAAAATCCTATAAAAAATAATTTCCTTTTATCAATTTTAAAAAATAACACAAGTAAAGGAACAATAAATAGCATAACCATAAACCAGTATTCAAAAGAAGTGTAAATGCTGAATTCCAACCAGTAATCATGTAAAGCTTTTTGTCCTTCTTTACCCATTTTGACAATATGATCAAATTCTTTTAGCCGGTTTTCCTCCATGGCAAATGAACCCCTTTTAGCTGCGAGTTAGTTATGTCTATATTTCCAAATTTCTTATTTTTATATGTGTGATTATAAAAGGATATTGAGAAAGGATTAATCATTAACTTATCGTTTATCAAACAATGTTGAAGTAGTGAAGGACTAATTAATTCTTTATGGAATAAATAACTAACAGGAGACTAAAGAAAAAAAAGGTGTGTGGAATAAATGCAGGATGACATAAAGAAATTTTCACTAGTGGGTAAAGTCATAGCGGTTAGCTTAAGCCAAAAGCATACTTTCAGTAAAAAAAATCAAAATATCATAAAGCTGGTGAAGAGTTTAGGGGTTGAAGGAGATGCCCATTTTGGTTCAAAAGTTAAACACCGGTCCAGAGTGAAACAAAACCCTGACCAGCCGAATCTAAGACAGGTTCATTTAATCCACAGTGAGTTATTTCAGGAGTTAGCAGACCGTTTCCCTATTGAACCAGGCCAAATGGGTGAAAATATTACAACTTCCGGAATCAATCTTCTTGAATTGCCTGTAAACACAATCCTTTTTTTGGGGCAATCTGCTGTTATCAGGATAACAGGATTGCGCAATCCCTGTGCTCAAATCGATCAATTTCAGCCTGGCCTTTTACATGCAGTAATAGAGAAGGATGAAAATGGAAAACTCATTAGAAAGGCTGGTATTATGGGGATCGTGCTGGAGAGCGGAGAAGTGAAGCCAGGCGATGAAATCCGCGTTCAGTTTCCGCCTAAGCCTTTTACAAGGCTGGAAAGGGTTTAAAACCTTTTAAACAAATAGCAACTTTCATTCGGACACAGGGAGATGGATTTCTATTGAAAAAAATGCTGATTACTATTTTAATTGTACTGACGGCTATCTTCTATATTTTCATTGTTCCCCATGAGCCTCTGGCAATCAAAATTATCTTTAAGCTGATTCCTATGGTGCTCATTATTTTTTATGCATTCCGAAGACTCCCTGCCAGTCCAGAGCCGGCATTGCGTTTTGTCGTTATTGGCCTGTTTTTCTGCATGCTTGGTGATGGATTCATTGCTGTTTCGTTTGTTGCAGGTCTTGGTGCTTTCCTTGTAGGGCATCTTTTTTATTTGACTGGATTTTTGAAAATGTCTCGGATGTCAAAGCTGCGCCTTTCAGCCATCATTCCGATAGGTTTCTATTCTTTGATTATTGGCAGCCAGCTGATTGCTTCCTTATCTGAAGGAGGAAATGATGCATTAGTGATCCCGGTTATGGCCTACATGCTTGTCATTTCATTAATGGCCTTATCAACCATACTAACCGGGAACAAGAGGGCCATTGCCGGAAGCATTTTGTTTGTTATCTCGGATTCAATCCTTTCATGGAATATGTTTGTTTCAGATATTGTTTATTCAGATGTGTTTATTATGACTACTTACTACTCTGCCCAATTTCTGATTGCCGATAGCCTTGCTTCATTTGGAGAATCGGCAGGGGAAAAGGCAGCAATACTGGATGTAAAACAGCAGCTGTGATTTGTATGCCCAAAAGACTTTCTCTATAAAAAGAAAGTCTTTTATTCTTTTCCTGATCCTTTTTCCAGACCATGAAAACTCTCCATTCTCGTTATCCAATACCCACTGTAGTAAAGAGTGAGGAAGATGACAAAGTCATATAAAGTAGACCAGTTTTTTGGGTTATAAAAGTCGATGGCATCAAAGAAATTCATCCCTCCAAAAGCTCCAATGGCAGAGAAGAGTATTCCTTTAAAGAAGCTATTCATTTTAGGCATTATTTGAAGGGCAAACATTACTCCGACTGGAGCTAATGAAAAGTGATATGGCAAAAATAAAAATGGTGCCAGTGGAATAATGATCATAGGGTATGACCATAATCCCATAGATAACGCAGCTAAATCGATAATAAGAGACATTATGATGACTAATAAGCCAGCTAAGAGAAGACGCCCGGTGCTGTCCTTCTTCCTATACTTAAACCATATCAGCCAGGGAATGATAAACAAAGCAAGACCAGCCCACCATTGCCCCGTAGTAATAAATTCGTTTTTCACTATATCCGCGAATGCTGTGCTTATCTCCGTATATTGTTCGTATGCTTGTTCAGACTTGGCCAGTCCTTTTTCAAACGCCATGGCTGCGCCCCCATTCTTTTTACTTATTTTCAATTGCTTTTTTGTATTTTCTTTCCACCAATAGACAACATATAAAAGTAAGGAGGTCAAAAGATGCCTAACCCATTAGAAGCAATCTTTAATATGCTCAGAATTTCATTTGATAATACTAATGAACCGAAATCTCCGCTGCATGTGATTGAAGTCGGAGACTTGTGGAAGTATTTAACCCTGGTAGAAGAATTTATCCGGTATGAAGAAATGAGCTTAAACACAACTACAGATGATGAAGTGCGGGAAATGCTTACAGATGTAGTAAAGGTATGTGAAGCGCAAGTAAAAAGATTAAGCAAATTCATGAAAAACGAAGGGATTCCTTTACCTGACGTAACATCTTCAAAACCAAATTCAAACCCGAAGGATATTCCTTTGGGAGTTAAGTTAACGGATGATGAAATTGCCAATGGCGTCGCATTCAAATTAGTAATATGTTCACAAGCATGTGCAACGGGCCAGGTTGATGCTGTCCGAAATGATGTAGGTCTCATGTGGACTGAATTCTTTTTAGAATGGACAGCAATAGGTGCAACTGTAAAAACCTTGATGAGGAAAAGGGGATGGCTCAAAGTTCCGCCCTATTACTATGCTCCAGGTTCCCCACAAAGGTAGAAATCCGACTCAAAGGTTTGAGTTGGATTTTTACTTTTTAGGATGAGTTTTTTTGAGTGGAATTATAAATTCAAATAAAAGATCCATTTATAACAGGTGCCCGGATCTTAAGTCATCTAAATGGCTTAAGGTAAGGTGGCTTTTTTTGTATGTTTCAGCTATTTTTAGCCGGGTACAAGAAATGAAAAGCTTTTAAGATATATGAATGAGATTTTGGCTGTACCCCATAGGAGGGATATCAATGGATAAGGTAGATACCAGGCATATGGCAAGAGACACCGAGGACAAGCGGCAGAAGGCGACTGGCACTCATGGGATGGCTGCTTCTGCGGTTCATGAAGCAACAGAAGCTGGTGCCGAAATCTTAAGAAACGGCGGCAACGCCATGGATGCCCTGGTCGCAATCCAATTTGCTCTTAGTGTGGTTGAAGTGTTTAACACTGGCATTGGAGCAAGCGGATATATCGTGTATTATGATCAGAAAACAAAAAAGACGAAGGTGATCAACGGTCATTCAAAGACCCCTTCAGGGGCAGATAAAGATCAGTTCTTAAATAAAAAAGGAGAGATTACTCCTTACTTTCAGCAGACCATTGATGCCAAGTCAGTAGGCATTCCCGGAATCATGAAGGCTATGGATGAAGGGCATCAAAAGTTTGGGACAAAGCCGCTGGAGGACCTGATTGAGCCTGCCGTTAAACTTGCTGAAGAAGGCTTTAGGGTGAACTGGCAATGGGACGAAGTCATCGAAATTCTTCATATCAGATTGGGGGAAGAAGCAAAGAAGTTTTTTATGCCGGAAGGAGTTCCTTTAGTGAAAGGAGACTGGGTTCAAAACAAAGACCTGGCAAAGACTCTTAGAATCCTGCAAAAGAAAGGAATACAAGCGCTTTATGAAGGTGAAATTGCAGATGCTATCATCAAGACACTTAAAGAGCAGGGCGGTATTATGACGAATGAGGATCTGCAAAACTATCGGGCTCCTATAGAAGAACCGGTGATAGGAACCTACAGAGACTATGAAATTGCCGTTCCAGGACCACCTAATGGCGGGGGAATTTCACTGCTGCAGATTTTAGGGATTCTGGAAGGGTTTGAGCTTAACAGGTATGGAGTATCTTCCTGGGAAAAGTATTATTTATTCTCAGAGGCAATGAGATTGGCATTCACTGATAAGCTGGCTTATATGGGAGATCCTAATTTTTCTGAAATTCCGGTTGAAGGTCTGCTTCAAGAAGAGTATTTAGAAGAACGGCGGGGAATGATCGACTGGAAATCGAGAAATCCGGAAATTGAATGCGGCAATCCCTGGAAGTTCCAGGGCAGCGATTGTCCCAGGGGAGAAGTAAAAGTGCATCAAACAGGAAAAGATACTACGCATTTTACCGCAGCTGATAGATGGGGGAACATTGCTGCATGCACGTCTTCGAATGAGCATATTATGGGCTCAGGCATCATGGTACCAGGTTACGGATTTTTGATGAACAATGATTTGACCGATTTTACCCCGGAACCGGACCATATCAATAGCCTGGCACCAAATAAACAGCCGGTCAGCGCAAAAGTACCTGCTATAGTATTCAAGGATGGGGTGCCTGTTTTAACGCTGGGCTCTCCTGGCGGTCCAACTATTGTTGCATCAGTTTCACAAGTTATCAGTCATATTCTCGATTTTGAAATGGATGTAAAAGCTGCAATCGAAGAACCCAGGATTTATAACAGTGTGGGACCGGATGTCTGGTCTGAGCAGGGCATTGGCCAAAGTGAAATTGACAAGCTCCGTCAAATGGGATTTCAGTTTGATGATACAGACAGGCCCATTGGCAACGTCCAGGCGATCTTCATTGACCAAAAAACTGGAATGCTGCATGGAGCTGCTGATTCAAGCAGGCCAGGATCAGCCATTGGAATTAACGAAGCGTAACCCTGTGATTATTTACAAAGGAGTGATTTCGTTGAATCAATATGAAGCCTATTTTGAAGACAAGATGCCTGAAATGATGAACTTGCTCGAGGAACTGGTGAATATAGACAGCGGCTCTTATCATAAAGAAGGAGTGGACAAGGTTGGCACTGTTTTGAGAAAGGAATTTGAGGAATTGGATATGGATGTACTTGTTCACCGTGAATCAGAGTATGGGGACCATCTGGAGATAAAAGCGGAAAAGGATAGTGACCCCAATATTATTATTATCGCCCATATGGATACCGTATTTCCGGAAGGCGAAGCAGAAAAACGCCCATTCAAAATGATCGGGGATAAAGCATATGGGCCGGGAGTGAGTGATGAAAAGGCAAGCCATGTATCCGTTTTGTACGCATTGAAACTTCTTAAGGAAAATGGCTCGGACGCATATAAAAATGTACACTTGATTTTTAATAGTGATGAAGAAATCGGATCTCGAAAATCAAAAGCCATTATTAAAGAGGCGTCGATAGGTAAAAAATTCTCACTTGTTGTTGAATCCGGAAGGCCAGATGATGGCATAGTCACAGAAAGAAAGGGAATTGGAAGATTTATCTTTGATGTTAAAGGAAAAAGCGCCCATGCCGGGGTTGAACCCGAAAGAGGAAGAAGCGCCATCGATGAACTGGCACATAAAGTAGTTAAACTTCATGATTTAAATGATTACGAGAGAGGCTTGTCAGTCAATGTGGGCTTAATTGACGGCGGCATCTCTTCTAATACCGTCGCCCCAGATGCAGAAGCGCAAGTGGATGTTCGAGTGAAGAATATGGAACAGGCAAAGGAGATTACGGCAAAAATCACAGAAATTGCAGAGGAGGAGGAAGTGCAGGGAACAGAAACGAGCTTATCAGGCAAAATTGGACGGCCGCCAATGGAAAAAGTCGCAGGAACAGATAAATTGATTGAGGAAATAAAGGCTGCAGGGGAAGAACTAGGAATGTCTATTAGGGAAGTCAGCACGGGCGGAGGTTCGGATGCAGCGTATACTTCCACTGAAGGCGTCCCAACCGTGGACGGCATGGGGCCGCTCGGAGAATTTTCCCACAGTGAGACAGATGAGTATATCGATTTAAAAACGTTTCCGAAGCGAACGGCTTTACTGGCAAGGACGATCGAGAGGTTAAGCAAAGTGTAGAATAGAAACGTGAAAGCCTGGCCTGAGTGGGCCGGGTTTTTTGATGAAAAAAAGAATGTGCCACGTAAGAATAAAAGCTTTAGACCTCCTGATTTTGATTAGTTTTTTATGAGAATGAAGACCATTCCTTTAGTATTTCAGAATGAGGATTATCTTTCCTTCAATAAAAAAATAATAAAAAACATTAATTATTTATTGAAAAACGATAAATAATAGATTAAAATCAAACTGAAAATAACAAGTGAGGTGTTTTTTATGGAAAAAGTAACAACATTGTTTTTAAAAATAGCCGTTTTTCTTTTAGGAGTCCCCATTTTAGTTCTGTGTATTTTTTTGGTCCCTGAACTGGGGCGAGTTGCAGGTGAATTGCTGCCGAAGTTTGCTTTCCTTAAATATTGGGTTTACATCGTGTTTTATGCTTCAACGATTCCTTTTTACTTTGCTCTGTATCAGGCGTTCAAACTTTTGCGCTATATTGACAAAAATAAAGCTTTCTCTGATTTATCCGTCATAGCTTTAAAGAAAATTAAATACTGTGCCATCACCATCGCCGGTTTGCATGTACTGGTTCTGCCAGTATTCTATATTTTTGCAGAATTAGACGATGCCCCGGGTGTCATTTTTGTTGGCTTGCTGGTTCCTTTTGCTTCAATGGTTATCGCAGTCTTTGCGGCAGTTCTGCAGAAGCTTTTGCAAGAAGCAATTGATATCAAATCAGAAAATGATTTAACGGTCTGAGGTGAGAACATGGCTATTATTATAAATGTTGATGTGATGCTGGCAAAAAGGAAAATGAGTGTAACAGAACTCTCAGAGAGGGTAGGAATCACCATGGCAAACCTCTCTATTTTGAAAAATGGAAAGGCGAAAGCGATCCGTTTTTCAACTTTGGAGGCCATTTGCAAGGCATTGGACTGCCAGCCTGGAGATATCCTGGAATATCGAAGTGATGAATAAGCGGGACTAGGGGACAGGTTCCTTGTACCAGACGGACGAAGAACCTGTCCTAAAAGGGAGGGATTAGAATGCATTTGACTATTCGAAAATTAGAAGCCCAGCCGACGAGATTCCTAAAGCAGCTTTTTCGTTTCGGCTGGGAGCAGGCTTTGTCCTGTTTGTTTCCTGTTGTCATTTTTGCTTCTTTAGCTTTGACCAAATTTCTGCCGCTGCCCATTCTGCCGCGGTATGACTGGCTGCTGATCATCTGTCTTCTAATGCAGTGGGCGATGGTGAAATCAGGGCTTGAAACAAAGGATGAATTGAAGGTTATTACCTTGTTCCACATTATCGGCCTTGCACTTGAACTATTTAAGGTACATATGGGCTCATGGGCTTATCCGGAGGAGGGTTATTCCAAATTTTTTGGGGTTCCTTTGTACAGCGGCTTCATGTATGCCAGTGTAGCAAGTTATCTGTGCCAGGCATGGAGGAGGCTCAAGGTTGACCTGGTCAAGTGGCCGCCATTTCTCGCAGTAGTGCCTCTTGCCGCTGCTATTTATCTGAATTTTTTCACCCACCATTATTGGATCGATATCCGCTGGTGGCTCTCCGGAATGGTTCTGGTCGTTTTTTGGAGATCCTGGGTCAGTTACGAGGTAGGCGGTATCCTGTACCGTATGCCGCTTGCACTATCTTTTGTGCTTATCGGATTCTTCATATGGATAGCGGAAAATATCGCAACATTCTTTGGGGCGTGGGAGTATCCCAATCAGACCGATACATGGAGTCTCGTTCATCTGGGGAAGGTGAGTTCCTGGCTTCTATTAGTAATTGTCAGCTTCCTTATAGTGGCGACGCTAAAGCAGGTTAAGGGGAAAAACTCCGCTTAGGGAGCTTCTTGTCACAATTTATAACTTTTGCGTTCAAGTGTCATTTTCAAAGGCTATGCTTTTGACCGGCATCCCTCGGTACGTTATTTATAGGTAATCAAAGATAAATAAATAAAGGGCTGCAATCGGAACCGAAAGAATTAATGCCCGCAGTTTATGGATATAGTGCAGTCGGATCATAGGAAACATAATGACGACAAATAAAAAAGACCACCAAATATTCCATCCATTATGGTAGCTTATGAAACTAAATCGTGATGCGAGCCATTCAGCAGCCCAAAATAAGACAATCCATTTTGCGTAATAGAAGATTTGATCTTTAAACTGGCTGGGAAACTTAGATAAAAACACAAACCCCATTAAAGGATTGATCACTATATTATGCAATAGATGAACTCCCATTAGATTTAAAAGACCTTTTTCAAGTTCCCATAAGTGAAAATGGCTATGTGAAATAAATTCATAAATGAAAGAAGCCACGGATATATAAAGCATGGTCGGATAATAACTTTCCCAACTTTTCCAGTCTCCTCTAAAATAAGCAAAGATAATGACCAGTATAACAAGGATGCAATGCATACGTTCACCTCATTTTTCTGGTAATTAGTATTGACGACATCTGAAATAAAATACCAATATATGTAAAAATGGATAAATTATCCTAAAAAATCTATTTGTGAGTTAGGTTAAGATGCTGAACAGCAGCTGTTTGATAAAAGTGATGGTCATATTCATAGGGTACTTTACTTTATAAAATATGGTTTTTTTTGTAAGCCTTTATGAAATACTAAACCTACAAAAACATTGTAGGGGGGTTATCTGTGGAATTCGAGAGTAAGAAGGTAAATATTGAACTGTCTTGCACAGAAATTGGAGGCCTTTGGGGAGTTTACTTACAAGAAAGCATGAGTTCCTGTTTTCTTAAGTATTTTTTACACCATCTTCAAGATGAGGAAATCATTCCATTAGCAGAAGTGTCATTGAACATTTCGCAAGGGAGATTAGATAAGATAAAAAAAATCTTCCTTGCTGAAAATTTTCCAGTGCCTGCTGCTTTTTCTGAAGGGGATATCAATCTGTCAGCCCCTCCATTATTTAATGATGTGTTCACCTTAAGCTACATTTATATGATGAATCGATTGGGAATGATTAACTTCAGCTATACTGCATCAAATAATGTTCGTCTTGATGTACTGGATTTTTTTACAGAATGTATACATACCTCAACTGAAATGTTTGGTAAAGCTGTCAAGATGATGCTGTCTAAGGGCATTTATGATCGCCCTCCAAAAATGAACTATCCTAAAGAAATTGAATATGTTCAAAAAGAATCCTTTCTTACAGGAATCATAGGGACTAAGCGTCCCTTGAATGCAATTGAATTATCGGAAATCTTCTTCAACATTGAACGAAATTACTTTTCAGTACTCATCATGCTTGCGTTTGCTCAAGTGGTTAAAGATAAAGAATTAAAGAAGCATATCATGAAAGGAAAAACGATCAGCGAAAAACAGATATCCTTTTTCAATAACTTATTAATGGAGGAAGAGCTTCTTGGAACCGTGACTGTCGGAATGGAAGTAACAGAATCGATTGTATCACCTTTCTCAGATAAACTTATTTTTTCAATGATCAATGTTTTGAATTCCGTAGACATTAGTTTAATTTCACATGCCATGTCAGTGTCCATGAGAACTGATCTAACATCTCAATATAGTAAGATCATTGCAGAAGTCATGCTTTATGCAAAGGATACCTTTGATAGTGGTAAAGCAAAAATGGCTCGAACAGCCCCCGCTTGTAACAAATAGGAAGATGCTGATACATAAAAAGCAGTAGTAAGAAATCAGAAAAATTTTACTCCAGTTATGGGTTTGCCCAGCAATATTCAACTGCAGTCATTCACTGGGACTGCAGTTGAGCTTCAAGGCCTATTCAGAGGAATCAGCAGAGTTTCCTCTTTTCACTAAATACAGTGCGGTAATCCACGAAGTAATAGGAATCACCATTGTTACCCCAATTCCTGCACAGAAGATCGTAATCATCTCGCCGCTGAAAATCTTGGAATTGATAATTTCACCTGGTGAATAAGATAGGTCTTTAAACCATATAAGCAGTGCTAAATATCCGCCAAAGAAGGCGAAAAATAACGTGTTGGTGCTTGTTCCGAGAATATCCTTACCGATGCTGATGCCAGCCTGGAACAATTCTTTTCTGCTAATGTCCGGGTGATGATAATGAATTTCCCTCATGGGGGAAGAGATGGCCATGGCAGCGTCCGTTATGGCTCCGATAGTACTCATGATGATGACAGACGCTGCCACTTTAACGAAATCAACCCCAATATAAAGCGAAAATATGCTTAACTCTTCTATTTCCTCTTCACCAAATCCCTGAATCATGGCCTTTTCTGCAATGATGACAATGAACACAATGAGAACGACCGTAGTAATGATAGAAGCCAGAAAGGCGGTTGTCGTCTTAATGTTCACTTCATTTATAAAAAATAGATTGATACAGCCAATGAAGGCACAGGCAATTAATGTAACGATAATTGGATTGATGTTTGGATCGTTCATGAAGAAAAGGACGAAAATAATCACTCCGAAGTTGAGGAAGATCGCAAAAAATGATCTGGCTCCTTTTTTTCCGCCTATAAGGGTCATCAGAATAAATAATATGGCTGCCAGCACTAGAATTGCATTCATTTTGGTGCCCTCTTTCTATTAATAAAATATATGGCAGTATACAGGCCAATCGGAATGGTGATCACGATTCCGATTCCTCCGGCAAGTGCCCGGGCTAATTCCAATGAAAGGTTCATGGATAGGCTGAATCCGAGCGGTGAGTCATTTTTTATATACAAAATAAGCATCGGAATGGAGCCGCTGATATAAGCGAAAAACAAGATATTCGTCATGGTGCCCATAATGTCTTTGCCCACTTCCATTCCAGAGCGTTTAAGATCCTGCACTGGAATGCTGTTATTCTTTTCATATAAGCTAAACAGTGAAGATGACATGGTAATGGCTACATCCATAACCGCTCCTAACGAGCCGATAAATAAACCGGCTAAGAAAACCATCTGATAGGGCCTGGTTATAAATTGGAGTTCTTCGTATCTAAGACCCTTCCCGCCAGTTAGCCATATGACCAGATAAGTGATCAATAATGACAAGAATGTTGCCGCAAGCGTTGCGATAATGGCAGCATAAGTTTTTTCGTTAAAGCCGTTTACGAGCAGAAGGGAGGTAACGGTAAATAAGATGACTGCCGCACTGCATATCAGCAGCAGGCTTATTTCCGGATTCTTCAGATAAACATCTAATGCATACGAAAGCAGCACGGCATTAACTGCCAGGCTGATGATGGAAAAGAGACCTTGCTTTTTACCCACAAAAAGAAGTATAAGGATAAAGATCCATCCTGTTAGCAGTATGTAATGATCCCGCTTCAGATCAAGGATATCTCCGCTTAATTCTGCAGCATCCGCTTTATTCTCCTTGATGGACACAAATAATTTTTGGCCGCTTTGAATTTCATAGTCATATGCTTTGGCTTTCGAATACTGATTTGTTAAGAGAATATGCTGTCCTTTTGCTTTTCCATTCGTAATTTCTGCTATGATCCGCTGTTCATATACGCGGTCTTCATTATCATAAATATCCGTTACTTCTTCAGAGTGAACAAGTTGGATTTCCTTTACTTCAGCTATTGTCCGTTCATAGAAAGAATCATTGTTCTGGACAAACAGTACGGAGGCAGCTATGCATATTGCCAATATGATATAAAAATAGAACTTTTTAATAGGGATGTTTTTCAAAATAAACCTCCAGGAGTATAAAAATACAAGACCTTTGCAACGGAATAAGGATATCAGTAACTTTTTCGGATAGTCAAGTTTATCGGGATTCAAATCTTTGGAGAAATTTGTGAAAGAAGGATTCTAAATTAGGGAAATCGAATAACCTTAATCAATGTATAAAATTATTTATTATTAGGAGAGAAAAAAAGTGAATCTAGTCAATCCGATAGCTATTGGAAATACCGCTGAAATCTATCATTTTGATGACAAAATCGTTAAAGTATTTAAAAAGCATTTACCGCCTTCTGAACATTTACATGAAGCAAAAAAACAAGAATATGCCTCCTCATGTGGGCTGCCTGTTCCCGATATTTTCGAAGTAACAGAAATAGAGGGCAGACAGGCAATTATTATGGAGTATGTAAAAGGTAAAACAGCTGGTGAATTGATACTCGGTAATATGGAATCCGCAGAGAATTATTTAAACATTTGTGTGGATATGCAGCAAAAGATCCATGCTTTGCCAGCCGATGAGTCTGTTATTGGTTCTATGACAGATAAGCTGCAATACCAGATTGAATTAGCGGAAACACTAAATAGAACTCAGAAAAATTTTCTATTGAAAAAATTAGGATCAATGATTTTTAAACCAAGACTGTGCCATGGAGACTTTCATCCATTTAACTTGATATTGAATGATGGTACTGTAAGCATTATAGATTGGGTTGATTCGAGTTCTGGCGATGTACGTGCTGATGTCATCCGAACATTTCTATTGTTATCAGAAGCTTCGGTGAAGCTAGCAGAAATGTATGTGCATATTTATTGTAGAAATACAGGCTTAACAAGAGACGAAATCTTCCAGTGGGCTCCTATTATTGCTGCTGCAAGGCTATCTGAAAATGTTTCCGGGGAACAATATAAGAGATTGCTGGAGATTGTTACGCAAACAATGTAATCCTGTTTGTGATTGCCTATCGCCTAAAGTAGAACTTATCATGCATTTGCAAAAAAAAATCATCCAAAAGGATGAAAGAGCTGATTCATGTCATTATTTCTTTTGCACATTCAACATTTCTTTTTGCTGTTTCTCTTTTTTCTGATTTTCAGCATCCTTCTTGAAAGCCTCCATTGCTTTATAGAAAAGCAAAGTCAATTTAATCACCTCCTTAATAGCATGTATCCCCCCTGTATTTTCAAATAAAACTAAGAATAAAAAATTGATAATTTTTGTCAAAATGATTGAAGGAATAATATTGACCAAAGTGGTCAATTTTGTTATTTTTAATATGACCATATTGGTCATTATTGTGAAAGGAGTGCAATATAATAAATACTACTTTTTACAGCTTGAAACCCGAAAAACAGGAACGAATTATCAATGCAGCCATGAATGAATTTGTAAAGAGCGGTTATGAGAAGGCATCAACAAATGAAATTGTAAAGGATGCACAAATAAGCAAAGGCTCATTGTTCAACTATTTCAGCAATAAAAAGGATTTGTACTTCTTTTTGATTAAGAATGCAGTAAACATTATTGAACAAATCTATGTTGAAATAGACATGAATGAAAGGGACATTTTTGAAAGAATCAGTCAGGTGGGGTTCATTAAATTAAACATTCAAAAAAAGTATCCCCTTGTATTTGATTTCTTAAAATCGCTGCTGGAAGAAGATGCTCAGGATGTAAAATCGGATATAAATCAACTGCTGGCAAACATTCAAAAAGATGGCTTCAAAAGAATCTACGAAAATATCGACTGGTCAAAGCTTCGGGAGGAGATAGAACCTGAAAAAGCGATGAATATCCTGAATTGGACCATGACGGGTTTCGCAGAACTGCAAATCGCGAAAATCAAGTCATTTGAGGATATCGGTATCGAGCTTTTTAACGAATGGGACAGCTATAAGGAAATTTTAAAGCGCTGTTTTTATAAAAATGGGGAGGAATGAGCATGAGCCTTTTAAAAGTAACCAGCCTGACAAAGAAATTCGGCAAATTTACGGCATTGGATGGGGTAAATCTTGAGTTGGATAAAGGTGAAGTACTGGGCTTCATCGGACCCAATGGCGCGGGCAAGTCAACCACCATCCGGGTGTTATTGGGAATTTTAAAGGCGACAAATGGAGAAGTAAGGATTTTCAGCAAGGACGCCTGGCAGGATGCTGTCGACATTCATAAAAGGGTGGCATATGTGCCTGGTGATGTGAATTTATGGCCGAACTTAACAGGCGGAGAGGTCATTGATTTATTTATAAAATTGAACGGAACTGCCAATAAGGCAAAACGTGAGGAGTTAATAGAGAAGTTTGATCTGGATCCATCCAAGAAGTGCAGAACCTACTCTAAAGGGAACAGGCAAAAGGTTGCTCTGGTTGCGGCCTTTTCCTCTGATGCTGACCTCTTCATTCTGGATGAGCCGACATCAGGACTTGATCCATTGATGGAAAAGGTTTTTCAGGAATGTGTAATGGATGTTAAGAGGCAGGGGAAAAGTGTCCTGCTTTCCAGTCATATATTATCTGAGGTAGAAAAACTTTGCGACCGTATTAGTATTATCCGCCAGGGCAGGATTATTGAGTCTGGGACCTTAAGTGAGCTTCGCCATTTAACCAGGACACAAATGCTCGTTGACACGAGGCAGCCGATTACGGGTCTAAATGAGCTGAAAGGCATCCACGGCATTGAAGAAAGTGAGCATGGAATGAAGTTTCAGGTTGATACGATGCAAATAGATGAAGTTATCAGGCATATTAGCCAATTTGGCATCAGCAGGCTGGAAAGTGCTCCGCCAACATTAGAGGATTTATTTATGCGTCATTATGAAGGAGAAAAGGATACTGGAGGTGTCCTCTGATGGCAGGCAATCACTTGGCAAAAACCGCTTTCCTTTCAAGATTTATATTCCGGCTGGACCGTTTGCGGATTCCAATTTGGGTGGTGGCACTTTCCTTTTTTACGATAATTGTCCCAACAGCCTTCAAGGGATTATACAGTTCTCAGCAGGAAAGAGACGCTATGGCACAAACGATGGCCAACCCGGCAATGACTGCCATGACTGGTCCTGCGGATTTAAACAATTATACAATTGGTGTCATGACAGCTCATCAAATGCTTTTAATGACTGCTGCTGTAACCGGCTTAATGAGCATCCTGCTGGTTGCGCGGCATACCAGGGCTGATGAAGAGGATGGACGCCTGGAATTGCTCCGTTCACTGCCAGTAGGGCGTCTATCCTATTTAAATGCATCACTGCTTGTAGTATCGGCAGCCTGCATCGGATTGGCTCTGATTAATGGATTTGGCCTTTATGCCCTTGGAATTGAAAGCATGGATCTGGAAGGGTCATTGCTTTATGGTGCAGCATTAGGGGCGGCGGGTATTTTTTTCGCAGGTGTAACAGCCGTATTTGCTCAAGCTTCAGATAGTTCACGGGGAACAATTGGTTATTCGATAGCCATTCTTCTAATTTCTTATCTTTTTAGAGCGATCACAGACATCAGCAATGAATCATTATCCTGGCTTTCGCCGCTCGCGTGGGTAACAAAAGCGGAAGTGTATGATTCTAATAATTGGTGGCCAATTGTCTTAATGATTGCTGCAGCCATGGTTCTATTTGCTGTTGCGAATTATTTGAACGCTATTCGGGATCTGGATCGCGGATTTTTGCCATCCAGGCCCGGAAAACAATATGCATCCCGCTTTTTACAGAGTCCAATCGGCCTTGCGTTAAAGTTGCAGCGGACCGGAATCATTTCATGGGCAATAGGCATGTTGGTCCTGGGGGCTTCTTACGGTTCAGTATTAGGGGATCTGGAATCATTTTTCTCCGATAATGAAGCCATGAAGCAGCTCCTTAAGCCAACAGAAGGGGTAACATTGGTGGAACAATTCATTCCCATGCTGATGATTGTTATTTCACTGATGGCAACTATTCCTCCAGTGATGGCCATGAATAAACTTCGAGGTGAAGAGAAGAAGGAACGAATTGTTCATCTTTTAAGCAGAGCTGTTTCTCGGACCAAACTGTTAGGCAGCTATTTCGTAATTTCTGTCATTAATGGATTTCTCATGATCTCGCTGGCAGCACTCGGGCTATGGTCTGCGGGAACTGCAGCAGTTGAAGGAGGTTTATCCTTTGGAATGATCTTTGGGGCAGCACTGTCCTATTATCCAGCCATGCTGGTCATGATTAGCCTGGCTGTCTTTCTGATTGGATTCCTGCCAAAATTCACGGGTTTTATTTGGCTTTATGTTTTATATTCTTTTATTGTGCTGTATTTAGGAGGGTTGTTCCAATTCTCTGACTGGATCGGCAGCATTTCTCCTTTTGGCCATGTTCCGCAGGCGCCGATAGAGGAATTTACACTTATCCCGCTGCTGTGCTTATGTATAGCTGGCGGGGTGCTGGCGTTAGCCGGGTTTATAGGATTTAATAAGCGGGATATTGAGCAATAATAAATAAAACGCATTCCATATAGGAAACGGGTTCTGTTTAAGAGTACAAAAAATAAATTAGTATATCAATTAAAGGTTCAAATCGCATACGATTTGAACCTTTAATTTTTGTTGATATATCTATGTATTCAGATTTTTTATCTATAAATAAACACCTGAATTTACGAATACATTAGAAGAATTGACAAAAGCCAATGGCAGCTTGCCAAAACCTTTGTTAATTACAACACCAAATTTATTTTGAATCGTAAGTTTAATTGTACTGCACCACACTTTATATAGACTGGGATTTTCTAACAAGGTATTGAGCTTAAATGCTATTATTTAAATAAGGTAATTGTAATCTTTTTCAACAACTTTCGTCTTATAAATAAAGGGGGTATTAAATTGAAATTTAGATTTTTCCCTATTCTATTTATCTTAACAACTCTTCTTACTGCTTGTAACATTGGGGAAAATCCAAAGGACCACTTGGAAGAAATATACACCATTGCATTGGACTCCATTATGCAAAAGGATAAAGAGTTGAATAGCGATATGGAATTTATAGCTTTTGATATGAGTAATTTTGATGGAGTAAATCAGGAACAGAAAAAAGCGATTTTAAACTATTTTAAAGATAAATATAAGGTTGAGGTAATGAATGCCACAATGGATGAACTAGAAGAACAAGGTTATTACAACTCAGACACACAGGCATTGGAAGGTGTGCATCTTAGGATTGAGAAAGTTGATTTTAAACTCAATAACAATGTATTATTCGAAGGCTCTAAATTTAAGTCGGGAAAAGGTGCAATCGGTGTAGAGAGTACAGTTTATTATAAAAATGGAGAATGGAAAATTAAAGAGTCGAAAGAAACTTGGGTAAGCTAATTGAGGTGCGAATTCCTATTCAAACGGTAAACAAAAAATAGGTGAGAATTGGCACCTCTTTTCTGATGGTTATTTTTAATATTTTGTACTTAATATCAAACTCGTTACCATACAAGGATTGCGTTTTTTATTTAGGCTATTTTCGCAAGGTTTGTTGCTTTTTGTATATTTTAAAGAGTTGATTGTAGCGGAAGGTGCGAGATCCTCGAAAATACATTCGCATTTTCTTCGTGCGGTGTTTACTCAAGGAAGATTATTCAAAGTCCTGCGGTAGTAGCGGGACAGGTGAGACCCCGCAGACGCGCAGCGTCGAGGAGGCTCACCGCCCGCCCCGCGGAAAGCGAGCAGCCTGGAGCGGAAATCAACGGACAACATTAATAGGCAAAAAACATTATTACATACCTAATATCAGCTTAAAGGAGGTCTGAAGTTACATGTGTTGCAATATCAAAATTTTTGTGATTAAATAGCATTATTCAAATCGTAATAATTACGATTTTCATCAGAAAGGAGTGAATTCATTGGCGAAAAAGTCAAAAGTAGCTAAGGAATTAAAACGTCAGGAGCTTGTATTAAAGTATGCAGAATTACGAAAGGAACTAAAAGAAAAAGGGGATTATGAGGCTCTAAGGAAACTGCCAAGAGACTCATCACCGACACGGCTGAAAAACCGCTGCCAGGTGACGGGCAGACCAAGGGGATATCTCCGCAAATTTAAAATGTCCCGAATCGCTTTCCGGGAATATGCTCACAAAGGGCAAGTTCCGGGAGTAAAGAAATCCAGCTGGTAAAATAAAATGTGGAGGGAATGAAAATGAAGGAAAATATTCACCCGGAATATCATAAAGTAGTATTCATGGATATGAACAGCGGCTATAAATTTTTGACAGGATCAACAAAGACTACAAATGAAACAATCGAGTGGGAAGATGGACACACATACCCATTAATTAAAGTTGAAGTAAGCTCAGACACACATCCCTTTTATACTGGTGTTCAGAAGTTCACGGATCGCGGCGGACGTGCTGAACGATTTATGAAGAAATATAACATGAATAATAAGTAAGGTTTCTCCACTTGGCAAGGTGAGGTGAAAGATATGAATTCACATCTTATGGAAATGATCTCAAGAGAGATTGTAAAGTCACTCCCTCCTAAGCAAAAGGAGATTTATGAATTTGTCGTTGGCCTGGAAGAAGAGCTGGCTCAAAAGGCTTCGACTTCCGAAGAATTTATGGCTCTTCTTGTGAAGCATTCACCTCATACGCAGGCTGCAGCACATTTTAACCTTTCATTTGGACAGCTGATGATGACCATGCATGAAATTGAAGACATGATTAACAGGCAGCTTGAGAATAAATTGAAACATGTAACATGGGTCGAATTAACAGACAGTGTACGGGCAAGAAAGAAAAGGAATAAAGTTAAATATTTTTATTTCTCCTTAAACGAAAGTAAATCGTAAAAAAATTTTGTTCTTTAAATCGTAATGATTTCGTATTAAAACCTGCATCAGGAGGGTCATATGATCTATGATTGGATCGTTGTAGGAGGCGGCATTCAGGGCAGTACCATTGCAGCCTTCTTATTAAAGAATAATAAGGTATCAACTGATAAGCTGCGCATTATTGATCCACATGAAATGCCATTATTTAAGTGGACTAAAAGTACGGAACGGATTGGCATGAAATTTCTGCGCTCACCCTTTGTACATCACCTTGATGTCGATCCGTTCAGCTTAAGAAGTTATGCAGCAAATCACCAATGGAAGAAAAGTGAGTTCTATGGGGTCTATAAAAGACCATCCCTGGAAATGTTCAATGAGCACAGTCAATCACTGCTCCATGATCTTGGGTTAGGGGCCAGCTGGCATCAGGGATATGTAAAAGGTCTCGATAGAGAGGACAATTTTTGGGTTGTAAGCACAGCTGAAGGAGAACGTCTAAAATCCAATAAAGTCGTACTGGCGTTAAGCATAAACGACCAGCTGCATGTACCGGAATGGGCAGATTCTATTAAAAACACCCAAAATCAGCTGTTTCATATTTTTGATGAAGCTGCAGATTTTACTGAATTGAGGACGCCAGTTGCGGTCATTGGAGGAGGGATTACAGCTGCCCATACAGTCATCAAGCTTTCGGCACTCTATCCAGGTCAAGTCACTTTAATAAAAAGACATCCCTTTAAGGTTTGTGATTTTGACAGTGATCCGGGATGGCTGGGACCCAAATATCAAAAAAACTACCAGCGAATCACGGATTATTCCGAACGAAGAGATGTAATCAAAAAGGCAAGAAACCGGGGATCGCTGCCCTCAGAATTATTTCATAAGCTTAGGAAGCTTGAAAATAATCAAACGATTAAGCTGGCAGACGGAGAGGTTACTTCGGTGAAGGAAGGAGAAAACAAGGAACTGATTCTTTCCGTGGACACGCAGGAAGTCAAGGTGCAGTCAATTGTTTTTGCAACCGGGTTCAGGCCATACAGACCTGGCGGAAGCTGGCTCGAGAAAGCCATTGAAACGTTTGGCCTTCCATGTGCAAAGTGCGGATATCCGATCATAAGTCAATCCCTTGAATGGTGCCAGCATCTATATGTAACAGGACCACTGGCAGAATTGGAAATTGGGCCGATCGCCCGAAATATTTCAGGAGCGCGCCAGGCGGCAGAGAGAATTGTCAGAAGTGTATAAGAAGTAACTATAGGAGGAGTTTTATAATGAGAGTAACAATCACACTTGCTTGTACAGAAACAGGGGACAGGAATTATATTACCACCAAAAATAAGCGGAACAATCCTGACCGGATCGAATTAATGAAATATTCTCCACGTTTAAAGAAGCATACATTGCACCGTGAGACGAAGTAAGGGTTAAATGTAATACTTTAATTACTATTTGTAAGCATAATAGCTGCAGAAAGTTTAAAGGTTAGAGTCATGTAGGCACCTTTAGAAAACGAATTGTAGATCTTTATTAAATGGTAATATTGATTTTCAAAGCGCTAAAAGTAAAAATTAAGCTAACATATTGAAATAGAATATTAAAAACCCGCCGGCACATACTAAAACTACGATTTGTTAAGTTTTGGAGGAGTGTCCGGTGGGTTTTTTTAAATCAAAATTAAAAAGGTTTAATAGGGACAATAAACAAAGGAAGAATGAAAATAGTGAGCATGAACTGCGGATAGATGAACTCCTTCATCGCTGTAAAGAATCTACAGATTTTGTTTCCTACAGATATTCAGAATCCAGCCCATTTTATATTCATTATTACCAGACAATTGTAGATATTAATATCTTGCATCAATATGTCTTGCCTTATATCAAAGAGAATGAAAGCCAGACTCTTTTTGATCTGCAGCAGGCTATTCCCATTGATAATACTGAAATTATAGATAATGTTCATGAAATAAGGGATAAGCTGCTGACGGGCTGTGTTGTGATAGAAGTAAAAGGTTCACTGCAAGAGGCTCTTGTCATTTCTGCAGTATCGCTTGAGAAAAGGCCCGTCAGTATGCCGGAAGTCGAGTACAGTGTTGTGGGGCCAAAAGAAGCCTTTGTCGAATCGATTGATGCTAACATCAATCTGGTCAGGAAGAGGCTGCCTATTCCTGATCTCATCGTGGAGGAAGTGAAGATTGGAAGCCTGACAAAAACAAGGGTGGCTGTTCTTTATATTAAAGGAGTTACAGATATAGAAAACGTGAATACGATTCTTCAGCGCCTGAATGAAATTCAATTTGATCAAATCGTGGACAGCTCCTTTATTAACCAGATCATATCTGATAACCACAATTCTCCCTTTCCGCATTTAATTGACACGGAAAGGCCTGATAGGGTTGCGAGTGTGCTCTCGGAAGGGAAGATAACGATCATTGTAGATGGCTCACCCCATGCTCTAACCGGCCCAACAACTCTAGTAGAGTTTTTTTCCGCTTTTGAAGATTATTTTCTATCGTGGCATATTGCTTCTATTTTTCGTCTTGTCCGGTTGTTTGCGGTATTCTTTTCCGTTTTGTCGACTTCTCTTTATGTCGCCGTTCTAACCTATCATTACGAAATGATTCCGGAGAACCTGCTTAATCCGCTCATCGCTTCAAGGAGCGGCATCCCGTTCCCGCCGATACTGGAAGCGATTATTCTGGAATTGACCATTGAGCTTTTGCGTGAGGCTGGAGCAAGGCTGCCGACAAAAATCGGACAGACGATTGGTATCGTAGGCGGTATCGTAATTGGGACTGCGGCTGTACAGGCTGGGCTGACCAGTAATGTGCTGCTGATCATCGTAGCGCTTGCGGCCCTGGCGTCTTTTACAACGCCTGTATACCAAATGGGCAACACGATCAGATTAATCCGCTTTCCTTTTTTAATCACTGCCCAATTATGGGGACTTCTCGGAGTTACCTTTTGTTTCTCATACATTTTGAGCCATTTGCTAAAGATGACTTCTCTGGGACGCCCTTATCTGGCACCCGTCTATCCATTGCGGCTGGATGATTTAAGGGATTCTCTCTTCCGACTTCCGTTTTTCATGCAAACGAAGCGGCCATTGCAGGTCAGATCACCTGTACGAGCTCGTTTTCAGCCTAAAAAGCACGAGAAATCGAAAACAGACATAGAAGATTAATTGGGGTTAATATGTTCCGATAAAGGAGGATAGCTGATGTTTCCATTGCCTAAAGAGGATAAAAAGGTATCTCCCTATTTTGTATTTTATTTAATACATGCAATGCAAATAGGCGTAGGCATCCTGGGCTTCGAAAGAATTATTGTCCAGTCTGCCGGTTATAGTTCCTGGATCGCAATCTTAACATCCGGCGCCTCCATTATCGGATTGGTGTGGGTTTCCTATCGCATCCTGAATAAGGGGAACAATGACATCGTAGCCATACATGCTGAAATTATGGGAAAATGGATCGGCGGTTTTTTCAGCTTTTTATTTTCTTTATATTTCTTTTCCTTTGCATTGGTTGTACTGAGATCATATGTGGAAGTGCTCCAGGTATGGGTATTTCCAGAAGTCTCTGAATGGATATTCATACTTATTATCATTTTTTTAGCCTATTCCTATGTTACAGGAGGTTTCCGGGTTGTAACAGGAGTAAGCTATTTAGGGATTTTATACGGATTGCCATTATTATTGGTGAAATTTTATCCTTTACAGTATGCCGATTATGGAAATCTCCTGCCAATCCTGAATGCTTCTCCTGCAGAATTATTTAAAGCTTCAAAAGAGATGACCCTTAATTTTCTCGGGTTCGAGACGCTTTTTATGTTCTATCCTTTTATTAAAGATGGGTCGAAATCTGAAAAGTGGGCCTATTTCGGCGTACTTTTCAGTATATTTATTTACCTGCTGACTGCTTTTGTTACGTTTGTCTACTTCAACCAGGAACAGTTGAAAGGCACCATTTGGGCTACACTCACACTATGGAAAATCGTGGACTTAATCATTGTGGAAAGGTTCGAATACATAGGAATTTCCGTATGGTTCTTTACCATTCTTCCGAATATTTGCATCGGTCTCTGGTGTGCCAGCCGAGGGTTGAACCGTCTGTTTCCCGTCTCTCAAAGAAGTGCCTTGAGGATTTTTTGCCTATTGCTGTTTTTCATCAGCGTTCTATTAACAAATAGACAGCAAATTGATTTGCTGCAGAAAGCAGTCTCCCAAATCGGGTTATATACCATCTACTTTTACTTACCATGCTTACTGGTCTTACAATATATCATCATGAAGGTGAAAAAAGGATGAATGTTAAAAACTATTTATGCTGTTCCTTGATTCCAATCCTCCTGGCAGGCTGTACTCCAAGTCCAAAAGTATTGGAGGATCTCCAATTGGTGCAGACCATTGGGTATGATTATGTCAATGGTGAGGAATTTGAAGGAACAGCAGGGTCTTCCAATATCCCTCCAGGTGAACAGTCACTGCCGGTAAATGAGGTTTTTACCGCAACAGGGAAGACAAGTAAACGGATCAGGCAAAAGATTCAGGCGGAAGCAGCAAGGCCCATAGTCATCGGCAGGGTGGGACTAGTCATTTTCAATCAGGAACTCGCAGAGCATGGGATTGAAAATCAAATAGACAGTTTGCAGAGAAACCCCAGCATCGGCCGGAAATTGCTGCTTGTTGTATCGAAGGAGAAGGCGAAAGACATCATTGATTCTAATTACTCGCAAAGCGATTCTGTATCACAGTATTTAATCGATGTAGTTGAACAGAATCTTGAGCAGACCATTCCAAAGATCAATTTACACCGTTTTCTTGTTCACTATTACAGCAAAGATGCAGACCCTTTTTTACCTTTAATAGAGAAAAAGGGTAAGCATTTAAAAGTCAGCGGAATGGGAATTTTTAAAGACGATAAGCTTGTTGATACAATCAGCTTTGGTGATGCCTATATCTTTAAAATACTTTATGAAAAATTCCGGCGGGGCCAATTTGAAGTTGAACTTAGCAGCGGAGAAGATGTAAGTCTGGAAAACCTGTCATCAAAACCTAAAATAATGGTGGACAAGAGGAATGGAAAATATATAGCCACTTTTAAGGTGAAAGTAAACGGCAGAGCAATGGAAGGAGTTGATTTAGATCTTACAGACAAGAAAACGATTGAGAGAATTGAAAAAGCAGTGGAAAAAGAAATAACTGAGAGAGCGGAGAAAATGGTCAGGAGGTTTCAGGAATTGAACACAGATCCTCTTCGCATCGGTGAAAAGGCCAGGCAGCGCTCCGATTTCAATCGGAAGGAATGGAGAGAGCAGTATAGTGAAATGGAAATTAAGATCGAAGCAGATGTAAATGCTGTTCAGTCCGGGATTATTGAATGATCATGTGAACTATAATTGAAATTGGCATCCGTGCGGGTGTCATTTTTAATTATAAAATTTTCAGAATTATTATTGTTTTCCAAGGGGATATGTGATAGTTTAGTTAAAACGAAGTTCAGACTTCAAAAATATAAAAAAAAAGCATAAACTTCATTGATTTAAGGTGAGTCTAATGATATTAACAGAAACAATAGAAAAAGAGTTTAATAACCTTTCCAAAGGACAGCAGAAGGCAGCAAAGTATTTGCTCGATCATCCAAAGGAATTCGCCGTGAAGTCAGCCGGTGAGATCGGCAAGAGAATCGGGGTCAGTGAAACGACAGTCATTCGATTTTGTTATTCCATTCAGCTTTCCGGGTATTCGGAGCTGCAGAAGATGGTAAGGGAACAGCTATTGAAGGCGAATAGCACACTTGGTCAGTATTTTACCAGCAAGGTGGAACTGGCAGAAAAGCCGGAGTTCCTTGCGAGTGTGATGGAAAAGGATTGTCTCCATATCAGGGAAACGATTCAGAATATAAGTCAGGACGATTTTGATGTTTTAGTGGAGCGTTTGATCCAAACGAAAAAAATATATGTTACAGGTCTGCGGTCTTCCTTTGCGGCAGCAAGCTGGCTTTCTTTTACCCTTGGTGTTGTTAGGGGAAATGCGAAGCTGATCCGGCCGGATACGGATGATCTGCTGCTGACGATCACTGAAATGGATGAAGAAGCCACGTTCATTGCCATTTCATTTGACCGCTACATGAAAGATACGATTAAAATGGCGGAACTGGCGAAAAAGCAGGGAGCATTTGTAATTGGCATAACAGATTCAGCTATCGCGCCGATTAAGGAGCATGCCGACTTGCTTTTTCAAATCCATTCATCGGAAAAATCGACGATTGATGCGGCGCCGGCACTCTTTTCCTTTCTGAATGCGGTGATTGCGGGTGTATCCATTCAAGACTGTGACCGGTTTCAAACAAGGAAAGAGCAATATGAAAAGCTTGAAAGTGAACATTTTTTTATTCAGCCGGGAGGGAAGATGGATTGAAGGAAATTATTAAAGAGGTTAAGCCTGCATTGGATATGGTTTTTGATCATTTGCACGAAAACCCGGAAGTGAGCTGGAGGGAATATAAAACCACTGAGTACTTGCAAAAATTCCTGGAATGCCGGGGGTTCCAGGTTCAGCTGTTTGGGGATTGCACTGGTTTGGCTGTTGAAGTGGGGGAAGGGAGTCCATGCGTTGCGCTTAGAGCGGATATGGACGCACTTTGGCAGGAGGTGGACGGCAAGTTCCAGGCTAATCATTCCTGCGGACATGATGCCCACATGACAATGGGGGTTGGGGCCATGCTGCTGCTTCAAAAGGCAGGCTTTCCTAAAAAAGGCAAACTGAAATTCATCTTCCAGCCGGCTGAAGAAAAGGGCACTGGTGCCCTGAAAATGATTGAGCATGGCGTGCTGGATGATGTGGATTACCTGTACGGTGTACACCTTAGGCCAATCCAGGAAATAAGGGATGGAGAAGCGTCTGCAGCCATTTACCATGGTGCTGCAAGATTTCTGACCGGGGAAATTATCGGGGAAGATGCCCATGGGGCCCGCCCGCACCTTGGGCAGAATGCCATCGAGATCGGTGCTTCTTTCATCCATGAAATTAAAAATATTTATTTGGATCCGATGGTTCCGCATACGGCTAAAATGACCAAATTCCATGCCGGCAGTGACTCAGGCAATATCATTCCGGGAAAAGCATCCTTTAGCCTGGATCTGAGGGCACAAACAAATGAAGTCATTCATGCACTGGCAGAAAAAATTGAGACGATCACTGAGTATTTATCCAAGCTGTATGGAGTCAAGATTACTCTTGAGACAAAAGCGAATGTGGCAGCAGCTGAAGTTGATGAGGAAGCTCAGCATTTTCTGGAGAAGGCCATAATTGATGTCCTTGGAGCCGGACAATTAAGGGAGCCAATCTTGACTTCAGGCGGGGAGGACTTCCATTTTTATACTCTCAAGAAGCCGAATATTAAGGCCGCGATGCTCGGATTGGGCTGTGATTTAAAGCCGGGGCTTCATCATCCGGACATGACGTTCAATCGGGAAGCGATTTACTCGGGAATGGAAATACTGGCCAAAGCGGTAATGGCCACTTTGGAAAAGGAGGAGTGAAGATGGCTGCTGTGACAATGGATGTACGAGTATTAAAGACAGCATCCGATATGAATCTCATTCAAAAGCTGGAGAAGACAATCTGGAATATGGCTCCCCTTCCGGTTCATCAAACCATCACAGCTGCCCAGAACGGAGGGCTGCTCCTCGGGGCATTTATTGAAGATGATCTTGTGGGATTCAGCTACGGATTTCCCGGCTTTCACAAGGGCAAAGGCTATTTATGCTCCCATATGCTGGGCATTCATCCTGACCACCAGGATAAGGGAATGGGGGCATTATTGAAGCAGAAACAAAAAGAACTGGCTTCCGGGATGGGCTATGACCTGATCACCTGGACTTTTGATCCGCTTGAAAGCCGGAATGCTTACCTGAATCTTTCCAAGCTGAATGCGGTTTGTTCCACATATGTGGAGAATTGCTACGGAGATATGGATGATAGCCTGAACCATGGGCTGCCGACAGACCGTTTAAAGGCAGAATGGTGGATCACCAGTTCACATGTGGAGGAGCCATTGGGCATTGAAACAGCGCACGCAGAGAATCCCTACGATTGGGGAGTATCGGAGGATGACTTTCCTGTTTTATTAAATACTGAATGGGATGCTGCTGCCGGTCCAGTGCTAGTTCCAATTCCGGCAAACTTCCAGACTATTAAAAATAAGAATTTCGAGCTTGCGATCGATTGGCGCTTTAAAACAAGAAGGATTTTTCAGGAGTTATTTTCTAAAGGGTACGCCATGGCAGGATTTCAAAAAGGGCTGGAAGGCCCGGTGCATTATTATGTATTCGTTCAGAGGAATCAGCTTAAACTCAACTAACAGGAAAAGGCGGGAATGAATATGAAAGTGACAGAAGTCGTATTGCGGCATATGAAAATGAGAATGAAAGCTCCATTTACAACAAGCTTCGGCACGTTTCAGGATAAAGAATTTCTCTTGCTGGAAGCCAAGGACGAAAATGGTGTGAGCGGCTGGGGAGAGTCTGTTGCCTTTCATTCACCATGGTATAACGAAGAAACGCTGAAAACAAACTGGCATATGCTTGAAGATTTCATCATCCCGAATCTATTAAACAAAGAAATCGAACACCCTGATGAGGTTTCGGAAACTCTCTCCTACATACGGAAAAACAATATGGCGAAATCAGCCTTCGAAGGGGCGGTTTGGGAGTTATATGCCAAGCAAAAGGGAATTTCGCTTGCAAAGGCCCTTGGCGGAACAGCGAATGAAATTGAGGTTGGCATCAGCATCGGGATTCAGGATCGTGTTGATGACCTGCTGAACCTTATTAGAGAATATGTAGAGGAAGGCTATAAGCGCATCAAGGTGAAAATCAAGCCAGGCTGGGATGTTGAGGTCATGAGGGAAGTGAGAAAGCATTTCCCGGATATAGCGCTTATGGCAGATGCAAACTCAGCATATACCCTTGAAGATATCGAACTATTAAAACAGCTGGATGAATTCGATTTAATGATGATCGAACAGCCGCTGGCATCAGATGATATTATTGATCATGCCGTTCTTCAGAGAGAACTCAGAACGCCTGTCTGCCTCGATGAAAGCATTCATTCCTATGATGATGCGCGCAAGGCGATTGAACTGGGAAGCTGCAAAATTATTAATATCAAAATCGGCCGGGTTGGGGGGCTGACAGAATCCAGGAGAATTCATGATCTCTGCAAGGAGCGTGGCATTCCGGTATGGTGCGGAGGCATGCTGGAATCCGGAATTGGCAGGGCGCACAATATTGCCTTAACCACACTTTCCAACTTTATTATGCCAGGGGACACAGCCGCATCATCCCGCTATTGGGAGAAGGATCTGATTGACCCTGAAGTAACTGTTGAAGAGGGAATGATTAAGGTTCCTGATAAATCAGGCTTGGGATATGAACCAAATTATGAGACCATTAAACAGTTTACTGTTTTTGAAAAAAGCTTTTCTTAAGCAAGCTGAATAATCAAGCGCGAGAGGCACTCATTGGAGGGAATTGTTCCGCTTAATTTGGATAATCATACGCGAGTGGCACTCAACGCCATGAATAGCTCCACTTAAGTCGGAAAATCAAACGCGAGTGGCAATCAACGCCAGGAATAGTTCCACTTAAGTCGGAAAATCAAACGCGAGTGGCACTCAACGCCAGGAATAGCTCCGCTTAAGTCAGATAGTCAAATGTGAGTGTCACCCAACGCCAGGAATAGCTCCGCTGAAGTCGAATAAATAACCGCGAGTGGGCTCAGAGAGAGATTCTCTCTTTCTCTTTTAAGCTAAATTGTCAAAAAATTCAAATATATAAAAGGGGGATCAGAATGAAAAAGAGTATTCAAATTGCCGGTGCTTTTATTGGGGTCATAGTCGGAGCGGGATTTGCTTCAGGCCAGGAGATTTTGCAGTTTTTCACGGGCTTTGGCTGGATGGGGATTGCCGGAGCTATACTTGCAACCTTTTTCTTTGCTTTTCTTGGCATGAATTTAACTCAGCTTGGAAGCCGTCTGCAGACAGATTCTCACAAAGACGTGATATATCATATTTGCGGAAGGTATCTGGGGATGGCTGTTGATTTCATCATTACCTTCTTTCTTTTTGGGGTGGCAGCTGTCATGCTTGCGGGATCGGGATCCATTTTTGAGGAACAGTTTGGAATCCCGAGTATGGCGGGGAATATCATCATGGCCGTATTGACGGTCCTGACCGTTTGCCTGAATATCCAAAAAGTGATTTCAATTATCAGCCTGGTCACACCGTTTCTATTAATCATGGTGGTGATCATTGGCGGTTATGCTCTCAGCACGATGGGGGTGGATTTATCAGAAGTTCAGAAACTGGCGGAAAGCCAAACGCCTGCCGCTTCCAACTGGTTCATGGGCGGACTATTATATGTTTCTTACAATATTGCGGCTGGGGCCGCGATGCTGGCTGTCATGGGCGGAACAACGAAAGATGAAAAGCAGGCAGGGGTAGGCGGCATCCTGGGCGGTGCTGGACTGGGTATACTTATTTTGCTTATCAATGCAGCCATGCTGGTCAAAATGGATGTGGTGAGTGGCTCAGACATGCCAATTCTTGCTCTTGCCAATGAAATTTCACCTGTGTTTGGATTATTGATGTTCGTTGTATTGCTGGGCATGATTTACAACACAGCTGTTGGTATGCTGTATGCTTTCACGGCCAGGGTCGTGAAAAGAGAAAATCCTAAATTCAATCTTTTTGCCGTATTATTTGGTGCAGCAGCATTCGGTGCCAGTTTCGCAGGCTTCATTACACTGGTAGGGACGGTTTATCCTTTGATGGGATACCTGGGATTTACACTGATTGCGGCGATTGTGGTTGCCTGGTTTAGGGGGAAGAGGAAGACGTCTGGAAGTATAGGGCGTGAAGTTGTTTTAAAACAATAAAAACTATGCTGAAACAATAGAAAGCTCAGTATCCCTGAGCTTTCTATACCTTCTCAAATTTACCTCATACTTGTCTTGGGGCACTGTACCTGCAGTGGCTGGATTCCTTATTCATTAATAAAGATTATATTCTGAGTTCTCCGGTCCGCCTCCAGCTGAAGGAAAAGTTACACCCATCGTTCGCAAAGCTTCTTTAGCTTGAGAGAGGTAATTTTCTGCCTGGTCCTGCCATCTGATGATTAAACTTATAAACGCCTTATACTCTGGACCTGCATTTTCCTCCATCGTTTTTAGTCCTTCCCGCACCTTTTTATCCTGATTTTCCGCATTCACGATGCAAGCCGCCATTGTGGTGATAATCGATTGCCGCTGTTCTCCATTTACTAGTCTATGTGCACATCCAACAGCGGTCACGCGGTGATACGAAGCCGGAACGAGGTGGTTGTGCATCTCTGCATTTCCTTTTAAATCTTTGGTCTCTGGAATATGAAAAAGTTCAGAACTCATGGAACAAACCATTTCCTCAGCATATAAACTTTGCTGCAGCAGTGTTAATATATCTCCCCAGCCAGTTGCCCGATAATATGGATAATAATAATAAGGATTCAATCGAACCATCTCCTTTTATGGATATTGGAACCCCATCATTATAGATATGATTGTTAATCGGGGGTCATGTCATTTTGGGCGGTGGCGGCTAGTCCATATTTAAGCTTACCTTTTAGATATAAGAATAGGTTAACGCACGAATCCCGTCCCCGATCTTCTTCACTCCAACTCCAATTTTCCGGTCCTCCACCTGAGAGACACTCAATCGAATTCTATTTTCCTTTAGATATTCTGGAAGATACATTGGTGCAGCATCCTGAACCAATACATTTTTCTTTTGGAGATGCTTCACAAGATTCTTGGCTTTCATTCTGCCCGGGAGGACAACTGTCGAATAGAATCCCGAATCCCCGCCAGTAAATGAAGTATTGGTAGGCAAATGCTCCAGGTATGCCTTTTTGAGAATGGAACCTTTCTTTTTGTATTGCCGCCGGAGTTTTTCAATATGGGCTTTAAACATACCGCTGCTTAAGTAAATCTCAAGTGCCCCTTGTGTGAGGACGGGTGTATGGACGTCCGCTGCAAATTTGGCCTGTGTAAAACTTTTCATTAAGGCTTCTGGAAGGACTGCCAATCCTAATCGCAGCCCTGGCAGCAAAACTTTCGAAAAGCTTTTTGTGTAAATGACTCTTCCGGAAGGATCAAAGGCAAACATGGGATCTGCCTTTTTTCTTGTATCAAGATCACCCATGTAGTCATCCTCCACTATGTAGACATCATATTTCTGAGCGAGCTCGACCATATCCTTTTTTTCCTGGTTGGAGTAGCTGCAACCTGTAGGGTTTTGAAATCTGGAAACAGTGTAGAAAAACTTGATGTTTCTCTCTCTGAATATCTTTTCTAAGTAATTGAGGTCAATGCCTTTCTGATTCACCTCTATGCCAATAGGCTTCAAGCCGCGGGAAGTAATGGAATCTATGAAACTGAAGTGGGTTGGCTGTTCTGTGCAGATCTCCGTTTTATTATTGGGAAAAGGGAGTGAGACCAAGAGATCCAGAGCCTGCTGGGAGCCGGATACCACCGCAATTCTTTCAGCCGGGGCGAAAACCTGCAGATCCTGAAGCTGAGCTGAAAGCTGATGCCGAAGACTCGGCAAACCGAGGGGATGGGAATACTGAAACATTTCCTCTTTATAAAGCTCAATTGCCTGATTCATACAATGCTGGTAATCACGGTATGGCATCTTGCTTTTATCCGGTCCTGCTGAGACAAAGTCAATGATTGCAGGTTTGTGTTTTTTAGGCAAATCGGTGCCTACCGCAAAATAGCCGCTTTTTGGCACAGAGTAAATCAGATGGGCCTTTTCCAATTCACTGTAAGCTTTCAGTACAGTGTTGATGCTGCAGCTGTATTCTTTTGCAAAGCTGCGGATGGAAGGGAGCTTTTCTCCGGATTTCAAGCGTTCATCAGCCAATCTCGATTGGATTTCTCCTATGATTTCATCATATTTAGTGCCCAAGTTTACACTCCTCTCGTTGATTTGTATGGGTACAGATGGCCAAAACTGTTCTTTTCTGTATCCATCATGCTGTTTATAGTATAAGTGACAAATACAGAGCTGACATCATGACGGAAATCCTATTTTATGAAGGAGGAAGAAAAGATGAAGTGGATGAGAAGAGCGGGTATTGCGGCCCTTTCCGTGCTGCTGCTGCTGACGGGTACAGGAGCTGGGGCATTAGGCGGGCAAGAAAACATAAAAGACCTGTACATTGAAGAAGCTTTTGCAGGAACAGAGGGCACCATGGTCCTCAAAAATCTTAAGAATGACAAGGTTTATGTCTACAACAAGGAGAGGAGCAAAGAGAGACTGACGCCTGAATCAACCTTTAAAATCGCCAATGCCCTGATCGGGCTGGAAACTGCCGCTGTCAGGGATGAATACGAAGTGAAAAGGTGGGATGGAGTTGAACGCGAATTCGAAAGCTGGAGCAGGGACCATTCGCTGGCTTCTGCCATGAGGGAATCAGCTATCTGGTTTTATCAGGACCTGGCGAGAACGATTGGTGAAAAGAACATGCAGGAATACGTTTCAAATATCCAGTACGGAAACCAGGACATTTCAGGAGGAATTGATGCCTTTTGGCTGGACAGCAGCCTGAAAATTTCCGCAGCAGAGCAAGCTGATTTTATAGAAAAGCTTGTGGAGGAGAAGCTGCCTTTTACAGAGAAAAATCAAAAAACTGTCAAGAGAATGATGATTCAGGATGAACAGGATCATTTCATACTGCATGGGAAAACGGGGACAAGGCTGTCCGACATGGGACTGGGCTGGTACGTTGGTTTTATTGAAACAGAGAAGGGCACATGGGTGTTTGCGGTGAATATCGATGGAACAGGTACGGAGGCCAGGAATATTGCTGTAGAAGTACTGAAGGAGAAAGTGATCATTAATGAGTAATTTTAACTGATCCTATTGAGGGAAACCATGTTTATGGTTTCCCAATTGTAAAAAGGATGCAAGAATAAATAGCTTATAGATAAAATGTTTTACCAAAATTCCCAAATTTCTTAATACTCCCCGTATCCTATTAAGAAGGAAAAACGTTATATAAGATGAATGTATTTATTGCAGCTATTAAAGGAACGGGGGAAAAGTATGAAGGTTTTAATATTGGGAGGTACTCGTTTTTTAGGAAAAGCGCTGGCCGAAGAAGGTTTGAAAAGAGGTCACGATATCACATTATTCAATCGCGGGAATAATAAAGAAGCTTTTTCCGAAGTGGAACAGCTCGCAGGTGATAGAGATGGTGATGTGTCGCAGCTCAAAAACAGAAAATGGGATGCCGTAATGGATACATGCGGATTCGCACCGCACCAAATTAACAAAATCGCAGCAGTGCTTGGAGATAGCATCGAACATTATACGTACATTTCTAGCATCTCTGTATATAAAGACTGGATCCCGCTCAATCTCACGGAAGACTATCATTTACAGTCTATGCCGCAGGATCGATTGAAAGATGTTGAGGAAGGCAGAATTTCTCCTTATGAGTATTACGGCGCGTTGAAGGTGTTATGCGAAGCTGAAGCAGAAAAGTATTGGCCGGGGCGAGTGCTGCATATCAGGGCAGGTCAGCTGGTTGGGCCGTTTGACTATACAGATCGGCTCCCATACTGGGTTCAGCGTGTCTCGGAAGGCGGAAATATAGTGGTGCCGGGACGTCCGGATCGTCCAATTCAATTGATCGACGTGAAAGATATAGCAGCATGGGGCTTTAATATGGCGGAAAATAGCAAAGCTGGAACGTATAATATTACAGGCCCCGATTATGAATTGACGATGGAAGAGCTTTTGAATACATGTAAATCAGTTACAAACAGCAATGCCAAATTTGTCTGGGCCGATGAACAATTTGTATTGGATCATCAAATACAGCCATGGACTGAAATGCCGTTATGGATTCCTGAACATTTCCCGTTAGATGGAGAAGATAAACCGTGGCACATGTGCATCAGCGTAAAAAAGGCCATAGAAAACGGACTTTCCTTCAGACCGCTTGAAGATACAATTCAGGATGTATATCAATGGGAGAAAGGGAGACAGGATTCCGGACGAAAAGCTGGAATATCTCGTGAAAAAGAGCAAGAACTGCTGGATGCCTGGTTTCAAAAATAGAAAAAGGATACTTTGTGATGGGGTATTATCCCAATGTCCATATTAGGTTGTACTTACCTTACTAATAATAATGCTAATGAAAAATGACAGGTACAAATTAAACTGTCATTTTTTTTACACTTACCATCTGTTTGTACACTATCAGTTACCCTCCTTCTGTTTACTCAGAAACTTAATAAACCTTTACAAAAGGGTACCTATTTCTTAATGACAAAGTGCTATAAACATATTATTGGAGGTGGAAGTGATGGAGAAAAAAGTTTTAGTGAAAAATAATCCTATCATAGCTGCCGTACGCGATGTCTCATTAATTGAGAGAGCTGTTCTTTCACCTGTTGAGACGATCTTTTTAATGACAGGTGATATTTTCTCAATTGAGCATTGCGTTGAAGAAAGCAGAAAGTATCACAAGTCTATTTTTCTGCATGTTGATCTAATCAAAGGCATAGCGAATGATCGAGAAGGAATAAAGTACTTGTCTCAAAAAGTAAAGCCAGATGGGATTGTTTCGACAAAAAATCAATTGATTCAGGCTGCTAAAAAAGAGGGATTATTAACGATCCAGCATTTATTTATGCTGGATACACAAGCATATGAAAATGGAATTCGAAACGTATCTAATGTACAGCCTGATGCAATTGAGATTATGCCCGGATTAATGCCAAGAGTCATAAGGGAGATTTACGAAAAAATAGATTGTCCTATTATTACAGCTGGATTAATTAAAAATCCGAATGAGATAAAAGAGGTGTTAGAGGCTGGAGCACACGGTGTAGCGATCGGTGAACCTGATTTATGGAGTTTAGACTCTAAATTCTAGTTGAAATGTGAAGAAATCTTTAACAATTATTTTACTTAATAACAATACTGTTTTAATAATGAAGTTTTACTATGACAATGTAGATGATGAATACTTATATGTCAAAAATTACATATTATCTAACTGCCAAGGGTGGAGTAAATGGAGAAAACCCAGGTATAGTTACTAGTTTTATTAAGCATAGGAATGCTTTTTAGGGCTGGCTATACTTGGGTTTTTTGTTCTCTTTAGTCAATATAGGATGAGGAGATAGCCTATACTGCTTCGTTTGTCTTTGTCAATTGACCTCCACGAATGTGGATTCAATATAGAAACCTTTATTTTTGAAAGGGAGGAAGCGCTAATTGAGCAAATAAGACAAAGAATCAAATAAGGACGCTAAATAAACGGTTCTAGCTGCACCTATTAAGTGCAGCTGCTTTCGTTATCGAAATAGCTAGAAAGCGAGCTTAGAAGCTGCATAGTCAGCTTGGAAAAATTTCCTGCCAGATCGTTTAAAGTTATTTAAATCTAGTAAAAGGGAGAGAGTACATTGAATAACCAAAAATGGTTAAAAGACATTACCGCAAAAAAGATGACTCGCCGAAATTTTTTAGAAGTTACAGGGAAAACAGCCGCAGTTGCAGCCTTTTTCGCTGCCTGTCATTACGTCAGTAAACGCAGAGGAAACACCAGACTTTTCAGCTTATCCATTTACGCTGGGTGTTGCCTCTGGCGACCCGCTTTCGGATAGTGTTGTTTTATGGACAAGGCTTGCTCCTAATCCGCTTGCAGAGGACGGAAATGGAGGGATGGATAAGCGCTATGTTTCTGTTGAATGGGAAGTGGCAGAAGACGAAGCGTTTAAGAAGATTGTTCGTAGAGGAAAAGAAATTACAGGGCCTGAACTAGGTCATTCAGTGCATGCTGAAGTCTTTGGCTTAAGGCCATGGAGAGAGTATTATTACCGTTTCAAGGCTGGTAATGAAATTAGTCCCGTGGGGAGAACAAAAACTGCACCTGATGAAGGCTCACATCTTAAGAGTATCTCATTCGCAATTGCTTCCTGCCAAGCATGGGCAGGTGGACGCTTTGCCGCTTACAAAAATATGGCTGAGGAGGACCTGGACGTTGTGTTCCACCTTGGTGACTATATTTATGAAAAAGGGGATACTGAAACACTGGCAGATTATCGCCTCCTTCATGCACAATACAAAACATCACCAGATTTGCAGGCAGCGCATAGCGCTTTCCCCTTTATTGTGACGTTTGATGACCATGAGGTAGATAATGATTGGTCCAATGATATTTCTGATCCGAACTATCCGGAAGGAGAGCGTGAACGTTTTCTGGCAGTGCGTGCGGCTGCGTTCCAGGCCTATTATGAGCATATGCCGCTAAGGCGCCGCTCCAAACCGAATGGCCCAGATATGCTTCTTTACCGTAAATTTACATATGGAGATCTTGCAGAATTCAGTGTGCTGGATACAAGACAATACCGTGACAATCAAGTAGGAAAAGGATTTCCAGGCGGTCCGCTTGATCCTGAAGCTTCTAATCCGGAAAGAACGATGGTAGGATCTGAACAAGGATTATGGCTCATCGGAAATCTTCACCGTTCACAGGCAAAATGGAATGTGCTGGCACAGCAAACAATGATGGCTCAATATGACTACGATCCAGGTGAGGGAATTAGTGTTAACCATGATCAGTGGGATGGATACTCGGCAGATCGTGATCGCCTTTTCGAATTTATTAAGAAGCGTCGACCATCCAATCCAATTGTTCTAGGCGGGGATTGGCATTCAAGCTGGGTAAATGATTTAAAGGATGATTTCAATGATCCAAAATCCAAGACACTTGCTACCGAGTTTGTCGGGACGTCGATTAGCTCTGGTTGTGGCTGGAAGGATCAGGTTGAAGCAGCATTATCGGTTAATCCGCATGTCAAGTTCTTTGATGGTGAATATCGTGGATATGTACGATTTCACGTCACACATAAATCATGGCAAAGTGATTATCGAGTTGTCTCATCACCTAGTAATCCAGATGCTGCCGCAAGCACCATCGCCTCCTTTGAAGTAAAGAATGGTAAGGCTGGGGCGATGCGAATAGGCGGAGTGGATGTAACAGACATTCAAGCGAACACGATGATAGCAGGAAAACCAAGCCCTATTACCGTCTCCCTCAGCAATGGGACGAAAAAAGCAGCGAAAGTTCATGTAAGCATTCCAGTTCCTATGGGCTGGAAGAGTGAGAGTGTGACTGCGCTTATTGAAGCGCAATCTTCATTAACGGTTGAGGTAATGGCAACACCTCCAGCAGCTGTTCCAGCTGCAGAAAGACTTCGTGTAGAGGTGGACGCCGGCAAAACAACTGTTTTTGGCCGGCCAAGAGATGTTCAGGCAGTCTCTGTCCCCGCTGGAGACGAGTTTCTGCTCGCTCTTGATGCCGGAGTTTCAACGTCGCCTGTCTATACGTCCTTTAAACGCTTTGTTCCAGAAGATACTTGGGATAATGTGAAGGGGTATGGATGGATCGGAACTTCCCATTCGGCGAGGGATCGAAATAAGCTGGATGAGCTGCAGCGTGATATGATCGTGGGCCGGGATGCTCCAGCAACGTTAAGGCTGGCGATTCCAGCGGGTATTCATCGCATTTATTTCCTAACAGGAGATGCCATTTATACCTCAGCAAACACGATCATTCATTCAGATAACAAGATGCTTGCTGAGACAGGCGGAACGCTGGCACCGGGACAATTCAAATGGCTCCATTTTGATTTAGATGGAGGCAGCAGCGGAAAAGAAATCGACTTGTCCATTACGGGGGAGCTTGGAGATGGATGGTGGAGACTGGTTTCCCTAATGATGAAGTAGGATAGTGAGGTCATTTGCAGGTGGCTTCCACATTGCCGCCACCTGCTAGATACAAAGGGATTTCAGGAACTCTAAAGGTGAAACAGTTAACAATAGGAAAATATATTGTGCTGGGACTCTTTTGAAAGAAAAAAAGCGCAAAGGAGGAAAACCAGTTTCTTCAACAGCTTTATTTGGACATTCAAACATTTGGAGAACGGAAAAACTAAAATCATATCTATATACATCCCATATTTCCACCCGTCAGGAAGCCCTATAACAGTTATCTAAAAAGGAAATCATGCAAATAGGTAGAATTTAAATAGGTAATACGGTTTGAAAGGAATTTTAGAAATGAAAAATATTTCGTTAATACATTCGTCGATGTTGCCTGCAGTTGACTATGCTTACGCCTCCCATGTCCCTGCTGGAATGGATCTTTATTTTATGGCAGGAGCCTGCCCGCTCGACCAAGAGGGAAAAGTGCCTGAGGGAATCAGATATGAAGAACAGGCCAAACTGTGTGTTGATAACCTGAAAGCTGCCTTAAAGGAATGTGGTGCTGAATTAAAGGATGTGGCATATACAAGAGTCCTCGTCGCATCTTCTGACCAGTCAGATTTGGTGGCCGCATGGCAGGCAATTAGAGAAGAATTCGGTTCTCATGATGTTCCAAGTACATTGTCAGGTGTCACCGTTTTGGGTTATAGCGGCCAATTAGTTGAGATAGAAGCGGTTGCTGCATTATCTAAACAGTAGAGTATATTGGAGAAGTTAAAATTAACTTTTATCTTAAAATAATTGCATTTTATCCGATAGAAACTGAAAATTGAAGAACTTCAGCAAGTTCTTTATTTGTTAGTTTACGGAGGAACATTTGGCCAGAGTGAAAAGGACCCAACCCTGTCATAGCAGGCAGATCCTTTTCACTTTCTCTGGTTTATTTCATTTTTTTAAGTTGATGTTCAAATGGGATGCACATTCAATTTTTTTAGTAACTATTAATCCGAAAAGCTTGGGTGCTATTAATCAGCTAAATAAGCAGTGTTTCATAATGCCGGAATAGGATCAGTCTCCTTTTTTGGAACAGGCGGCTTGACGTCAGCAGGAATGCCAGGATTGTAAGTCGCTCCTCTTTTACTTGCAGTGAATTCAGCTTTTGCTTTTTCAAGTATGCCATTTTGATCCTTCAGCAATTCGTAGGCAGATAAGGCCATGATTTTTGCTGCATAATGCATTCCTTTTATGCCGATTGATGACCCAAAAGAGGCAGTGGCCTGCCAGGTATGGAATTGAACTCCAAGCGGTGCGCATGTAGTCATGATTTGTCCCATTGGAACAATCCAAGATACATCTCCTACATCAGAAGACCCTCCCATCGTTTTCCCGAAAAGTTTCCTGGGATGATAAAAGCCGCCATCAAGTACGTTGTTATCGCCTGCACTAATGAATAGCTGTTTCGCTGCTTCCAAAACAGAAGGATCGATTGTTTGGCGGAGTTCTTCAGCGAATTTCTCTTCTTCAGGCGTAAACACCATTGTTCCTGCTGCATCTGATTGCGTATACATGAGCTCATTTAGCGTTTCATTTGGTAATGTATCATAGCATCCCGATTTGATTTCCCAACGTACAGAAGTCTCTGTCATCATCGCAGCGCCCTTGGCCACTTTTAATAATCTTCCTTCCAATTCATCCACTTGCTTACGGTCCGATCCGCGCAAGAAATAATAGACACTCGCATGATCCGGCACAATATTTGGCGCCATTCCGCCGTCCGTTATTTGATAGTGAATGCGCGTCCCATCCGGCACATGCTCGCGCAAATAGTTGGCACCGACATTCATTAACTCGACTGCATCCAATGCACTTCGTCCAAGGTGAGGGGCCGCACCGGCATGGGAAGTTCGTCCGGAAAAGAAAAATTCAATGGCGGTTAAGGCCTGTGTCCGGAAATTCGATGTCAAATTGTTATTCCCGGGATGCCAAGTAAGGGCGCAATCCAGATCATCAAATACACCTGCCCTGGCCATAAATGTTTTACCTGAGAGCAGTTCTTCTGCCGGGCATCCATAGTAGCGAATGGTTCCTGGCAGCATTTCTGATTCTATGCTTTCCTTTAGTGCAATCACAGCTTCTACCCCTGCTGTTCCGAGCAGGTTGTGTCCACAGCCATGTCCCGGTCCATTTTGAATTACTGGGGAATGATTTGGAGTGACTTGCTGTGATAATCCAGGCAGGGCATCGAATTCGCCAAGAATCCCAATGACTGGTTTTCCTTTCCCGTATTCAGCCACAAATGCAGTTTGGACATGACCTATACCAGCGGAAACCGTAAAACCTGCTTCTTCTAATGTCTTAATTTGCAAGGAAGAAGCAAAGATTTCATTATAGCCGATTTCAGGATGATCCCAAATTTGTTTCGCTACATTTGTGAATTTGGCCTGGTTTTCTTCAATCCATTTCGTAATGTTCGATTTTCCCATTCTTCATCACCTTTTCGTTATATTTTTTGCACTGCAAGAGTCTCTTAGCCTACTATTTTTGTTGTTGGATGATTTGCTGCTTCTTTGCTTTTAGCTGATGGCAATAAGCAGGCAATGAATGCAGCGATTAAGCAGCATACCGTTAAGAACAAGAATGCACTTTTGTAAGATCCCCCTGTGGAAGCAATAAGAGCTCCCATGATCATAGGGGAAAAAATACCTGCTGCCTGGCCTCCGAAATTTAATATGCCAAATGCGGTACCCACTACCTTCTGTTCCATAATCCGGTGGGGAAGGGTGAAGATAAAGCTCATGACAAATGACATAAAAGTAAAAGCAATGCACTGATAGATAATAACCTGGACAATACTGGCAGAAAGAGTGATCAGATAAAGAGAGACTCCTAAAATTAAGATTCCTGCAATCACACCATACTTTGCATTTGCCCCCACCTTATTAATAATTCTTCCGCTTATAATCATGCCTATTGTTAAGAACAAGACCGGCACGGCACTGATCAGCCCAACAGATTTAAGATCTATTCCATGAACCTGCATCAAATACGAAGGCATCCAGGACATGATCCCCCAGTTTGGAATATTAATAAAAAAGAAGACTAATAGAACTTTCCATAGATAGGAGTTGCGAAGCAGCTGTAAATACTCCTCTTTATTCGGTTTATGAGCTTTGTCTGATAAAGAGTATTTACCTGAATGTCTGGTAGATAAGAGGAACCAAATAACAACGATAATACCTAAGAGGGAGATCACCCAAAACACATGCCGCCATCCTAACCAGGCGAGAAGAGGGGCGCAAATAATCGGTGCAAGAGCCGCGCCAAGCGCATTGGAAGACATCATCGTTGATTGAGCTTTTGTCCTTTTATCTGCCGGAAAATAATCAGAAATGGCTTTCGTACTTGCTGCCGGGTATCCACCTTCCCCGATTCCGAAAAGAAAACGAATAAGAATTAACGAAGTGAGGGACCATGCAAGCCCGGTCAGAGCTGTGAATATCGACCAGAACAAAACGGCTGTCACGATGACCTTTCGTGATCCAAAACGGTCTGCAAGCCAGCCGCCTGGAATCTGCATCAGCGCATATCCCATGAAGAAGGCACTCAGAACAATCCCTAATTTTGACGCATCCAGTGACAAATCTTCTCCGATTTGTACAATGGAAAGACTTACAGCAGTCCTGTCAATGTACGATACAATCCAGCCAAAATAGAGAATGGATAAAATCATAGTTCTTTTTGAAGCATTGACACTGTTCCCCATCACAAACCTCCTCTTTTTGTTCGAATGATTACATCCTAAATATTAAAGAAACAAGCTATTCCTTGTCATTGTCAAAATATACAATGTATTCAGAAAATCATTGTAAATATGAACAGTGTATAAGATAATGAATGGAGAATTTCACAATAATGAATGAAGAGCTTGTCAAGAGGAGAGAGAAATGGAACGAAAAGGAATAAATGTTAGCAAATTAACTGATGCCAGTACCTGCCATGTTTGGATCTTGGATGCTACAGATGATTGGGTTCATATATGTCGTGACCCTCTCGCCATTCATGAGATAATAATGGCTTCGAATGATGATGCTTGGCCAAAATCTACATACTCTGAAAGTAATTATGCAACTTGCTATGATCCTAATACCTGCCGCCAGCTGTTTGTGTTTGAAACGTCAGTTCCTGCATCAGCTTCAATTCGTGCGTGTATATACACTGACAGCTTATTATCCGAATTGGAATGCGATTATTTTGTGCTGCAAGTCCGTTACCTGCTGCTTCAGCAAACATTGGAGCGGCACTGGCAAGAGCATGAAACATGGCTCGAGGGATTGCATTCACTCACTTCTATGCTCAAGCTGGATGAATTGCTGCACAACATTATGCATAACACATTGGTTGCAATTCCGGCAGTTGACCGCGGGTTTTTAATGCTGTATGACACTGATACACAAAAGCTTGTTCCTAAAGCAAGCATTGGGATGGGACCTTCAATCTATGATTTCAAGACCGATTTAGGGGAAGGAATTGGTGGGAAGGTTTTTCAGGATGGTGTCGGACGAATCTACAATATTGAACAAGGTTTGGAAGCTATATCGAATATTCGGCCTAACAACATGAAAAATTTGATGGAGGCGATGGAAGATTCAGCGGGAAATTCCAATCTTACTGCGATGGCTGTCCCTGTCAGGATGAACCAGGATAAGCTCGGAGTAATGATTGTCCACCAGATTAAGAAAAAGCGAAAGCTGACAAATGATGATTTGCGCCGGCTGCAGGGGTTTGCAGATCAGACAGCCATTGCCATAACCAATGCCAGACTTTTTTCAGATTTAAAGGAAACAAACGAATATTTAATTAAGCGAAACCAGATTCATGAAGTTTTTACTAAACTTTCTTTAAAGGATTCAGACCTGATCATGGTGGCTAAAACCGTTGAACAAATGATCAGCCTCCCAGTTTCCCTTTTTGATATGACGAAAAATGAATGGTACCCACACTACAGTCCTCTATCTAGAAGATTAATGGATACAGATTATTTAAATGAATGGGAAAGCCGGGTGGATGCATTTACCATTAATATGAGCGAAAATGCCGTTCATTTGTACCCCATAGTGAATTATGGAGTTCCTATCGGTTACTTTGTCGTAGAGCTTCACCGGCCGCTTCTGCCCCTTGATACTGTTGTGTTAGAGCAGGGCAGTGCATTGGTAGCTCTCAAAATGGTGAATACCTATTCCATGACAGATTTGTTTTATAAGCAATGCTATGAATTCTTTAATGAACTTCTCCAATATAAGGAGCCGAATTTACTTTCCTCTAAATCAAGGGATTTTGGTCTTTATCCGGACAAGCCGCTCTTCGTCACGGTCATGCAGTTAAGCGGTAACATGCCAGCCGGCAAGAAAAGAGAAACATACCAGAGAATGCTTATAGCTGCATTACATAAAGAGCTGGGGGCTATCGAGTGCCTTCTGTTCGGATTTCATGATAAGGTGACGATTATCATGAATACGGCCACCGAGTTTGAACAAGAGCTTCTTATTAAGAAATTGAACAATGTGGTAAAGCATTGGGTGAACAAGGATGCTCCCATTCTCTTTGGTGGTATTGGAAGGCTTTATCTGGGCCTTGAGCATGCTGCAAGGAGTGCTGAAGAAGCGAATAAGTCATTAGCCTATCTTTTAAATCGAGGAACTCCTGGCTTAATCAGTTTTGATAGCATCGGTATTAACCGTTTATTTCTAAATCAGCAGATCGAGGATATTCAACAATTTATCCAAGAGGTCTTTGCACCCCTCCAAACCCCCAAAGCAAAGGCCAGTGAACTGGAGTTAACACTAAGAACATACATTGCTGCAAACCGTTCGATATCCGAGACAGCAGAACGTCTGCATATTCACCAAAATACACTCTATCATCGAATAAGAAAAATCGAGGAATCACTTGCAGTCGATTTAAATGACTCTAATGTTTGGCTTAAAATACTTTTAGCTTGCCATCTTAGTGAATCATACTGACTTTTATAAGGAGATTTCGGAGTGGAAAAAATTATTTATCAAAAAAGAACCGGAAAGAGCAGCCATATAATCAAGCCGCTCTTTTCGGTTCTATTTGTCAGACTATCGTATCAGCTTTTTCTTTGAACCAGCCGCTGCTGTTCAATTTCATACACACAATCAGCCACCCGTTCAACAAACACTTTATCATGTGAAACCAGCAGGACGGTTCCTTTATAGGCTTCTAAAAACCGTTCCAGCGCTTCGATGCAATAAATATCCAGAAAATTTGTGGGTTCATCTAATATCAGCACATTATATCTGCCAAGGAAAAGCTGGCACAGCACGAGACGGATAGCTTCTCCGCCGCTCAAATTGCGCACATCCTTTTTCAGGTCATTTCCTGTAAAACTCATGGAGTGAAGAACAGAACGGATTTTACTATCTTCATAATCGCTTTTTACTTTCATATATTCCAGCACCGTTTTGCTTTTATCGAATTGATAATCCATCTGTTCATAGGCGCCTGCAACTGCTTTTGGAGAGAGGGTTATGCCCTCGCCGCGATTCAGGATATGGTTGAGCAGAGTTGTTTTTCCTGATCCGTTTTTTCCTGTAATGGCAATGGTATGGCCAAGGGGAAATTGGAAGCTTGCTTCTTTCAGGAGTGTTCTTTCTCCGCCTTTTAACGTTACCCGATCGCCCATGATGGGAAATTTATTGTGCATTTCCAGTGCCGGCTGCTGATGAAAACGAATCGTCATTTCTTCCTTAGGCGCATCCACATTCTCCAGCATCTGTACCCGCTGTTCAATTGCTTTGGCTGCGCGCTGGACAGCTTTTTGGCTGGTATCCTTGGATTTTGTCATAAACATTTTATTGGCTTTGGCCTTTGTTTCCTTTTTGGAGATATGCCCATTCGCCTGTGTAATCTTATCAGCCTTTTTCATTTTTTCCTCAGCCGCTTTTAATAGGCGGGACTTCTCTTTCACAAATTTTTCATGCTGCTCGAGCTGCTGTTTTCGCTGCAGGTCTTTTTGTTCCGTGTAATCAGAATAATTCCCGGTATATTCTGTCACAGAACCATTTTCAATTTCCCAAATTTTCGTGACGAGCTTGTCAAGCACATACCGGTCATGGCTGACAAGCACAAGGGCTCCATAATAATAGGTCAGCTCTTCAATAAAGAATTGTGTGCCTTCCTTATCGAGGTGGGTGGTTGGTTCATCAATTAATAAGCCTTCATAATAGCTGGAAAAAATTTGCGCCAATTTCCTCCTGGTTCTTTCCCCGCCGCTTAAATTTTCTATTTCGGTTTGAGGAATCGATAGCTGACCAGCCAGTTTATAATCTATTTCGCCCGCTTCTGGCGCTGACAGCTGATCGAAATAGGCAAAATCAGCAAATCTTTTAACCATTCCTTTTTCAGGCTTTAACTGTCCACCCATCAGCTTCAGCAGGGTGCTTTTACCAGCACCGTTCTTACCGACAATGCCAATCCGGTCAAACTGGTGCACGGCCAGCCGGGGAATATTTAATACTAATCTATCTAAATAGGACACTTCTATATTTTCTAATTCAAAAAGTACATTTTCCATTCTTATAACCTCTTTTCTTTTTGGTTTAATCCGATTAAAATTTCGGCGTCGATGGTGATTTGGCTGCTCCTGGTGATAAATGCATCCAAAGCTGTCTCATTTGAATCCCAGGCAAGCGGAGACATCTGCACTAAATGTGTCCGTTTCCTTTTATCCAACTCTCTTGTATCCGTCACAGTGATTTTGTCAGTAAGAGTAAAATGCTTTTTAAAAAGAGAAAGGGTTTCATCATTCTTGTAAAGACTTTTCTCTTTGCTTCCATGAATGGCATCCCGCAGCTCTTTTAAATGGGCAGCTCGCGGAACCACCTTAATGATGAGCCCATCTGGAGCCAAGATCCTTTTAAACTCCTCGTAATTAGAAGGAGAAAAGATATTTAAAATCATGTTCATAGAGTGATCTGCCAGAGGAGATTTTGCCAGATCCCCGACAAGCCAAATTGAATGTTTATAACTTTTTGCAGCCTGAGCAATACCGGCTTTGGATAAATCCAGGCCAATGCCTGTCACTGTTCCGTTTCTGGAATTGCCCAAAATCTTATCCAAATGGGATCCTTCACCGCATCCTGCATCAAGGATAAAGGCAGGGGTGTCAGAATTGGCGGAATAGGTGTCAATTACGGCTGATATCTTCTCATGAAGCCGTTTAAAAAGGTCACTCTCCATAATGATTTTCTTCCTGGCTTCAAATAAGGCTTTATTGTAACGGCTCTTCGGTGAATGGCTGAGCATGTTCACATAGCCATGGTGTGAAATATCAAAGGTATGCCTGTTTGGGCAAATCAGGCTTTTCGATTGAACAACCTGCAGTGATTTCTCACAGAGCGGGCATCTAAGTGCATTTCCGAAATTTTTATATTTTGCATGATTCTCCATTTTTCTTCTTCCTTTCAATAAAAAAATCACAGGCATCTGCCTGTGATTCAGAGTAAAGGGAAGAGGGCCCATCCTTATTCGGTTAGGGGCTGATCAGGAGCCGTCAGCAAATAAACCTTCCTTTTGCTTGTCTATGGGAAGACGTATAGACATAAAAAAAAGAAAGGCAGAAAAATCCGCCTTTCCATTCATATCAAAAATTGCCACAGATAACTGGCAATTTAAGAAATAACACCAAAATGGGCTATTTCAATATGAACTGAAGATTATTAAAAAAGGACAGACTAATCCCGTTTACTCTGTTAACACAAACAGAGCCTTTGAACGTATTAAATTACTGGTTCAAAGTTGGGAATCGAAGTCTCATCGCGTGTGTCATTTTTTAATAATCCTCCTAAAATAATTAGATACATTGGTCATTATAAATTCATCTATTAAAAAAGTCAAAGGTTCCTCCGAATTTTAAAAAGAAGGAAGGGGAAAATTACTCTTTGAAATGGAGGAAATCTGATGAATAAATTCTTGATTTTAACGGTATTTTTTGCATTTTTTGCACTTCAAATAAATGCAGCGCATGCAGCGTCTCTTTCCTATCCCTGCAGCATTGTGCTAGAGCCTGTAAAAGATATCCCGAATATCCAGGGCACAGCTCTTATAACTAAAGTGAAGAAACCATATTCAGATATGCCGGGGAGTCCTGTCAGAGAACGGACAGCTATTGGAGTCTACGCTGACTGGATGCCCTTGCCTTCAGCATTTGGCGATTATGATCAATATGAAGGGTTTGCACAAATACCTGGTGTGATCAGCTGGAGATTTAAAATGTATCCTGTTAAAGAAGATCAGCCAAGCTGGTTTGGCGGCTTCCCATTGGCCGGAAAGTTTGACGAAATATCCGCAGAACTTTCTGCTGATGCAATCGTGCAATTGCGCCTTTCCAATTCCCGTTCCGGTAATCTGGGACCGGCAGTTTTACAAAATACATTAAAGGGATGCGGAAAGCAGGAAGGATAATGCATTAGCAATCCTTAATTATAATGAGGGAGTATATTTTATCAGAAGGGATATAGAGTGAGAAACCAATGATATTAGAGTTAAGAGAACTAAATGAGAAAGATATCCCCGGACTGATTGATCTGTCGGCTTCAGTTGGCTGGGATTATGACGAACATGAGGTTGAAACCCTGTTGAGGTCCGGCAGAGTTTTCGGACATAAAAATGCTGAGGGCAGGATTGTTTCCAGTGCAGCTATCATTCGTTATGATACTAATTTGGCCTCTATCGGCATGGTTATTGTTCATGAGGATTATCGAGGACTTGGGCTGGGAAAGGAAGCTGCTCAAACGTGTGCATCCAGTGTACCCGCCGATATTGCTGTCATGTTAATTGCGACAAAGGAAGGAAAGCCTTTGTATGAAAAAATGGGCTTTATCACTGTGGATTTTATTCACAAATTTATTTGTGATGAGTTTGCTTCCGATAAGTCTGCAGATGGAATTTCTATTGAAGCCTTTATCCAGGCAGATTTTCCAAAAATCCTCCAAATAGATGCTGCTGCCTTTGGCGATAAGCGAAGCGTTTTTCTCCGCAATCGAATCAGCCAGTCCAAACAATGTCTTGTTGCTAAAAATAATAATGGAGAAATCATTGGGTATGGATTATCCATACAGGGGCCAGTCAATTTAATACTCGGACCTATTGCAGCAGCTGATTCAGAAACCGCTGCTTTAATCGTGGCAAAATTGGCTTTACATCATAAAGGGAAGCTGCGAATTGATGTTCCAGAGGGAAGAACGGATTTTATGTCTTTTTTGGAGCGAAGCGGTTTTGTTAAAGCAAATACTCCACCAGTCATGATGAAAAATTCAGCAGCTATGCCGCAGAGGAACCATTCCTTATATGCAATTGCTTCGCAGGCTTTTGGATAGGGGAATGTTGAAATATGCTTTGTGCAAATAAATAGTTTTATCCGCAAGTAAAATAGGGCTATGTGCAAATAAAATATTTTATCCGAAAGTAAATTTGGTCTATCCGCACGTAAATTTCACTAGCGGGTCAATAATGCTTATATAGCTCTGAAAAACGGCTGCGGGAAGTCCAATCTCCATGCAAAATCATAAAAAAACGGCTTAATCTCAGGATTAAAGCCGTTTTTTTATGTGTTTAACTCTAATTTTCGCCTAGATTATCAGCAGAGCCGTTCCGATCGTAATCAAAATGGCACCGGCAATTGTATTCATTGAGGGCTTCTCTTTTAAAATGATAAAACTTAATATCATTGTCAGCACCACACTGAATTTATCGATGGGGTTGACGACACTAACCTTTCCGATGGAAAGAGCGCCGAAATAGCACAGCCAGGACAATCCGGTTGCAGCTCCCGAGAGGAAAAGAAATAAATAAGACTTTTTCGAAATGCTCTTAAGCTCCTTAAAGGTCCCCTGAAAAAACACAATTCCCCAGGCGAAAAGAATGATAACCACAGTCCTGATGAAAGTGGCCACATTGGAGTCGACGTCTTCAATTCCTATTTTCGCTAAAATATTGGTGGCTGCCGCAAATACAGCTGAAAGGACTGCGAGAAAAATATACGATTTTGTATTGAATACTTTCTTCTTGCGGCCCTTTTTCCGGTCTTTGCCGATTAAAACAAAGGTTCCAATGGAGATAATGACTCCCCCTGAAACGACCAAAGCTGTGGCAGGCTCCCTGAGAATAATAAATGATAGCAGGATGGTTAAGACGACGCTCGACTTATCAATGGGAACTACTTTTGATACATCGCCGATCTGAATGGCTTTAAAGAAGCAAATCCAGGATAAGCCTGTTGTCAGGCCAGAAAGAACGAGAAATATGTACGATTTTACAGAAATAGTCAAGATGCTTTCCGTTTCCCCCGTAATGACAACCATAAGATAGGCCATGATGACCACCACAATCGTCCGGACTGCAGTAGCCAGGTTGGAATCAACTTTTTCAATGCCAATTTTTGCGAGAATGGCTGTGAAGGATGCAAAAACGGCGGCCAGCAGAGCTAAAATAATGCTCATAGACATGATCTCCATTTCTTCAATGGGATGATTATATACATTTTATTTTGCTGAAGTGCATATAGAATATTCTCTGATTTAATTAGTATTATTTATAAAATTCTGTTTTCTTGTTGAGTATTCTATATTATAGTTTGGTTAAGCAAGGAGGCAGGAAATGGATCCTATTGATAAAAGAAATCGCTTGGATGATGAACCATTTAGTTTTCGGGTAAATAAGAATAGCACAGTATTTCTTGATTATAATGGAAAACAAGTGAAAATTCTCAAAGGAAAAGAGGCAGAGAAGTTTCTAAAAAAAATGAATGATGCGGAAGATGAAAAGAGCAGGCAATTAATCATGGCGAAGATAACGGGGAATTTTAAACGGGGAAATGAACGGTTGTAATGGCTTTGAGCTGAAGCAGCAGTGCCAATTGGTACTGCTGCTTCAGCTTTATTATGTAAGTGGAATTCTATCTGTGCTGGTCGAAAAGAATAGCGTTGCCATCCGGATCTTCGAGGGTGAAACTTGCAGGGCCGGAACCTGACTCATTCGCTTCGTTTATGATATGAATCCCTTGTTCCTTCAGCTGCTTTTGAAGCTCCCGAATGTCAGTAAATCCCTCTAAATTTTCTGCGTTTTGGTTCCATCCAGGGTTAAAAGTAAGGATGTTTTTCTCGAACATGCCCTGGAATAGGCCTATCACACAGTTATCATTCTTTAGGATCAGCCAATTTTGCTCAATATTCCCGCCGAGTGCTTCAAACCCTAGTTTTTCGTAAAATTCCTTTGACTTCTTAATATCTTTAACGCTTAGACTTACTGAAAATGCTCCCAGTTTCATAGTTCCTCCAAGGTATTAGTTTTTATATAATTCAGACAACACACTTTGAGTTTAATCGAAGCCATTTTATAAAGCAATAGAGTTGTCCTAAAAAAAGCGGCTGGCGCCGCTTTTTAATACAGTCTTCTTTTCCGAAACCGGCTGCAGGTAAAATCGGTTTGGAGTTTCATATAAATATAAATGATCGTCGCAATTGTTCCTTCTTCGCCGTGCCTGTTTGTCTTAGGCTTAAGGCATCTGAGGAATTCCTGGTCACAGCTGCATTTTGATCTCCCGCTTCCCCAGCATTTGTCATGTGCCTTGCAGCAGTCATCCACGCCATTGATAGGGGCATCTGGTCCGCTGCATCCGGGACCGCACCATCTGTAGCCGGGGAAAAGGCAAGGAATCTGTTTTCTTCTTGTCAATAGTATCCCTCTTTTAATATCAATTTAATTATAGATATGGCACAACCCTAGTAGAGGTGTGGTTACATATCTACTAAATGAAGATTGTTTTCGGATAAAGGGGCAGGGGCCCATACCCCATAGGCAACTGACGCATATCCTTTACTGTAGACAAATATAGAGGAGGAGTTCCGTTTGGATTATCAATATCAGCACATGCCAGTGGCACAGGAGTATGTCCCGCACAATGGCGTGTATTTCACTGACCATCGAGTCCGGCCTGGATTTGGAATCGGAAGGCCCGGATTTGGTTTTGGGTGTCCGGGATTCGGGTTCGGAGGACCTGGTTTTGGACTTGGACTTGGATTTTTAGGGGGGCTAGCGACCGGAGCATTGCTTACACCCGGCCCGGGATTTGGATATCCATACTACCCTTACCCGCCATACCCGTATCCGCCATATCCTTACTATTATTAAAGGGGTAGAGCTTTGTCCTTGGGCAGGGCTCTTTTTTTAATTGATTTAATTTTGATGTGTAATAATGAGTGTAAGAGCATGATTAAACAGGATATCCTGAGGAATGTCAGTTCAAGGGAGGATGCAAGTTTGTATCAAGTATATTTCGATGGAGAGGTAAAAGAAGAGGTGCCTGTAGCAGTATTTTTAGATTACAACTTACGGAAAAAGTGTACAAAAAATCGTCAGGACCACTAATCTGAACAGTTTCTCAAGCATTCCGCCAGCTCCTTTCGATTGTGCATAGTTTTATTCTAAGTGTTCTTTATTAATAGAATATAATAGGCCTGTAAATTTTTTGTTAAATGAAGTTTGAGGGGGAACTGATATCCCTTTTTCTATGAGCTGAAGCAGCTCTATTCCTCTATTTTATTGAATTTGATATTCTTAAAGAAAAGGGGGAGAAGGGAATGAACAAAGTCTATCTCGATTACAATGCAAGCACACCTTTGGCACCAGAGGTTATAGATGCCATGAGTCCATTGCTGACGGACTTTTACGGAAATCCTTCCGCATTGCATTGGGCTGGGCAGCCAGTAAAAGAGAAGCTGAAGATTGCAAGGAAACAGGCAGCTGGCTTGTTGTCATGTTCGCCGGAAGAGGTTATTTTTACAAGCGGCGGAAGTGAAGCGAATAATTTGGCATTAAAGGGCTATTATTACAAACATCTGGAAAAAGGCAAACACATCATTACGTCAAAAATAGAGCATCCTGCCATCGTGGAGCCCCTGAAATTTCTGGAGCGCCTGGGTGCAGAAATTACCATGGTGGATGTAGATGCATATGGGATGGTTTCTCCCGAGGCAATTGAAGATGCGATTCGGGAAGAAACAATCCTGATCACCATCATGCATTCAAACAATGAAGTGGGGACCCTTCAGCCGATTGAAGAAATAGGGGAAATCGCCAGAAGACACAGGATCGCTTTTCATACCGATGCGTCTCAATCTGTGGGCAAGGTACCTGTTGATGTTAACCTCCTGAATGTGGATATGCTCACGATAGCGGGCCATAAACTGTATGCTCCTAAAGGAATTGGCGCCTTATATATCAGAAAGGGCATAGAGCTTGAGCCGCTCATTCATGGGGCCGGACACGAGTTTGGAGTGCGTGCAGGAACAGAGAACACACTGCTTGCAGCCGGGCTTGGCAAAGCCTGTGAGTTAGCTCAGGAGCATGCAAGGGACCGGAAGCTTGCTGACTTAACGAATTATTTCTGGGTTCAATTGAAGGAGGCATTTGGTGATGAGGTAGTCCTTAACGGCCATGAAGAAAAACGGCTGCCGAATACCCTGAATGTCAGTTTTGTCAATCGGGCTGGCCAGGACATTTTAGCCGCCATCCCACAGCTTGCTGCCTCTACAGGATCTGCCTGCCATTCAGGCAAAGTTGAATTGTCCCCTGTTTTGAGGGAAATGAAGGTTCCTGAACATGTGGGAATGGGTGCTGTCAGATTCAGTCTTGGAAGATATACGGCAAAAGAGGACCTCGATCAGGCAGTTTCCTGGCTGAAAGAAATATTATAAGAGATCTGGGCAGCCGTTTATTCCACTGGATAGACATCGGCAATCTGCAGAATTTCATCCGAAAAAATGCAATACATATCCTGATCACCGGTTTCAATGCCCATTTTCTGTACGGCAATACCATCGTAGCCTTGCTTCGCAAGACTTTTGCGAAACGCTGCATTGGCTTCATCTTTATTCAGTAAGATCGCCTTATCTTTCCAGGTAAGGTGTCTTTTTTTTACGCTTGCATAGTCGCAATAGGGATCCCGTTCATTCATGAAATGTTCAAAGGAATCGTAGTCCTTTAAAATGGGTTCATCTATATACACTTTATAAACAAATCCGCGGACTGGCTTGTCATACTGAATTACTTTGGGTACTCCATCTTCCCAAAGCTCAGTTTCTGATGTTTCGATGACTGTTTCTGTCCCGACAGCAAATGGCTTAGCAGACTCTATGTCAGATGAAAACCATATGCCAAGCGTATCGAACTCTTTCATTGTTTTTTGAATGGCCTGCTCTTTGTGAAAGTGGTCAAATTTTCTTGTGGAACCGTGATATACGATCAAAAGAGACACCTCCCATTGATAGGATGCCCCATATTTGGTCTGTTATTAATGGTGAAATGATCCAGCATGAACCCCTGTTTTTAATAAAAAGTTTCTTTTTTATTTCAGGACTTTGGAAATAATAAAATAAAAAAGGGGGACGTGCAGCCAATGAGTAATAATCAGAACTCGGAATTAACTGCAGCTGAAATAGCGCAATTATGGTCTGCTTATTTGAACAGCAGCATGTGTAATTGTATTTTCACTTACTTTTTAAATACTGTTGAAGATAAGGAACTGCAGTCCATGCTCTGGGATAGCATTCAATTAACAGAAACACATTTACAGAAGCTTACTGGTTTTTTTGAAAACGAAGGGTTATCCGTGCCATATGGATTTAAAGCCGAAGAGGATGTAAAGGCAAAAGATTCAAAGCTGTTTTCAGAAAATTTTTCCCTTCATTTCCTCTATAATATTGCCATGTTTGCAGTCAGCTTTTATGCGCTGGCCAAAACACTTTCTGTCCGGTCTGATATCGTTAATTACTTTAATAATTGTTTAATGGAAGTTAATGAATACGAAACAAAGCTTAAAAATATGCTGCTCCAAAAAGGCTTGTATATGAAATCTCCCCATGTCATCCCAGTAAAAGAAACCAGCTTTGTAGAAAGCAAAAAATTTATGGGTGGATTGTTTGGTGATAAAAGACCGCCGAATGTTATTGAAATTAGTAATATATATATGAATTTGAAAAAGAATGCCATGGGAAAAACGATTATGGTGGGATTTAGCCAGGTTGCCCAATCGAAGGAAGTTGGCCAATTCATGGTAAGGGGCAGGGACATAGCGGCCAAACATACAAAAGTCTTTGCTGGAATGCTCGAAGAAAGTTATTTGCCAGTTAGCATGAGTTGGGATATGGAAGTAACAGATTCCACTGATCCACCTTTTTCAGATAAATTAATGATGTTTATGACCACATCCCTTATTGCCTTAAGTGCAGGGATTTATGCAACAAGTGCTGCTTCAAGTGCGCGAAAAGATATTGCGATTAACTTCATTCGTTTATCTGCTGAAATTGCTAATTTTGCTGAAGATGGTGCAAACATTCTCATAAAAAATGGCTGGTTCGAGGAGCCGCCGCATCCGGCAGACCATGATGAACTGGCAAATATATAATTGCTGATGGCTGGGGGAGGGACGTATACCTTTTTCCAGCTTTTTTTCGACTATATAAGGTAGTTAATCTTGATCAATAACGACGAAAAAGGCTGAGCGCCGTAAGAAATGGTAGTTAATCTTGATCAATAACGACGAAAAAGGCTGAGTGCCGTAAGAAATGGTCGTTAATCAAGCTGATTAACGACCAAAATAAAAGGATCCCATAAGAAATGGCAGTTAATCACAATCAATAGCGACCAAAATGACAATGCCCATCCTTATACGGGTGTAAATCCCAAATCGGCACTCTTAAGCACTTTCCGTGTAAAATAAAATGCCGCCTACTATACTAAAGAAGAATATACAGTATTGGAGGAATGGAAAATGCATATTGAAATGTGGACTGACTTCGCTTGACCGTTTTGCTATATTGGCAAAAGGCATCTGGAGGATGCCATTAAACAGATTAATCATCCGATTGAAGTGACTTATCGCTGCTTTGAGCTGGACCCGACAGCTGAACGGGATATAAAGGATAACATGTATGAAAAGTTATCCAAAAAATATGGGATGACGATTGAACAGGCGAAAGCCAACACGAAAAACATGGTGCAGATGGCAAGAAACGCCGGGCTGGAATTCAACATTGATACCGTCGTTCTCACAAACACGTTTGATGCTCACCGTCTGACGATGTTTGCCAAAACGAAAGGGCTAATGAAAGAAATGACTGAACGGCTGCTGCGTGCTTATTTTACAGATTCAAGGCATATAGGGGATCATGCCGCTTTAGCAGAATTAGCCGAAGAAGTTGGCCTGAACCGTGAAGAGGCTGAAAAAATGCTTGCCGGCAATGAGTTTGCAGATGCAGTCCGTGCAGATGAGCAATTGGCCCAGCAATACCGCATCACAGGGGTTCCATTTTTCCTTATCAATAAAAAGTATGCCCTTAGCGGAGCACAGCCAACTGAGATGTTTGTTCAAGCTTTGCAGAAGATTATTGCAGAGGATGAGATTACTGTTTTAAATGATCATGACGGTATGATCTGTGATGATGATGGCTGTGAAATTCCTAAGAAATAATACGATTAAAAAAGAGCCAGTCTTACAGTCCTATAAATAGGACAAGACTGGTTCTTTTTAATTCGTCCATAAGCCCAACATGAAAAATCCAACGTACCTTCTTTTTTTATAGGCATATGATGTGTTGATAAATCTGTGAAGGGAATGACATGTATTGTATCATCCTAATGCGTATTCCTATCCATATTACCCTTTAGTAAATGCACCTGTATTTCATACTGACGACATGTTAAGAAGCAATCAGGATCATTTTCAGCAGCTTTGTGAAACGGTCCTTGAAGGAGTCAAAAGGGAAGCTTCGGTACTTGAGCTATACACACAGCTTGCAGAACAAGCCCCTAATGAAGAGCATAAGCAAAATATTATTCAGGCTATCGAAGGGAAAAAAGTCCATTTAACCCATTTCTGCAATCTTTATTACAATTTAACAGGAAAACAGCCGGAGTATCAGATTGGCGATGTATCCATTGAGCATTACCGTGATGGCTTGCATAGGGCTTATCAATTGGAAATGGAGGGTTTCCAGGAGTATCAGCGGGGGTCCGCACTTTCACAGCTTCCGCAGGTTCAAAATGTGTTCATTTGGGCTATGACAGGGGAACAGGAAAATGCAGCGCGCCTTGTTTCACTAAATGACCGGATTACCGATTATGGGCCTCAGCCATTTGTCGTTGATATAGAGGAAGCGACAAAGCAAAATAACACATTTCGGACATCGATATGGACAGGACAGCATTTGCAGCTGACATTGATGAGCATAAAAGCAGGTGAGGATATTGGTCTGGAAATTCATCCTGAACTTGATCAATTCTTAAGAATTGAAGAGGGAGAAGGGATAGTGCAGATGGGGAACAGCAAGGATCGGTTAGATTTTCAGCGGAAAGTTGCGGACGATTTTGCCATTATCATCCCTGCAGGAAAATATCATAATGTCATCAATACAGGCAGCAAACCCCTCAAGCTATACTCCATTTACGCACCGCCACAGCATCCATTTGGAACGGTGCATCAAACGAAGGCAGATGCCATGGCTGCTGAGGAAGAGCATCAGTAAGGAAATTAAATGAAAAGGGATGAATCAAAAGCGCTCATGCGACATTCGCTTTCATTTCATCCCTCTTTGATTTTGGATTAGAATCTCATTACATAAATTGCTCTTGTCTGGTAAGCATACTTAATAAAACTAATAGCTGGAGAACGTTATGCAAAATTTAGTTAAAGTCCTAATACCCAGACAACTGTTTTTATTGCTCATCCTGTCTACAGGCTTGCTGAACCATGTTATTTTGATTCCGAATTTATTGACCGCTGCCGGAAGAGACAGCTGGCTGAGTGTGGTTGCCGCTTATCCAATCTCGCTCTTTTTCATGTGGCTTATTTACTACATACTTAAAAACTCATCAGATGAAGGTTTCTTTTTCATGCTGAGACAGCGTCTTGGCAGGACGTTTTCCGTACTTTTATCGGTTCCCGTTATTGTTTTTTTAATTACTAGCTCCTATATAACGTTCAGAGACTTAATGATTTGGTTAAATGCGTTTTTCCTGGCAGATGCCTCTGTAATAATGATTAACATCATTTTAATTATTGTTTGTTCCATCATGACTATGGCCGGTGTGAAATATATGGCTATATCAAGCGGTGTACTGCTGCCGTTAGTGATGCTTTTCGGAGTATTTATTTCCATTACAAACACCAGATTGAAGGACCCCGGCCTGTTGTTTCCCCTATTTGCAGGGGGTTTAGAACCTTTCATGAGCGGAATTGTTTATACTCTTTCGGGGCTGCTTGAGATTTATATCATCCTCTTATTGCAGCCATACTCACAAAAACCCTTTAAATTCAAGCATTTAGTTTTCCTTTTGACGCTTCTGACAGGATTAACTTTGGGGCCGCTTACAGCCTCGATCATGGAATTTGGTCCTGTAGAAGCGACGAAATTTCTTTACCCTGCCCATGAGCAATGGAGGGTTTTAAGCATTGGAGAGTACATCTCTCATCTGGACTTTCTCGCCTTATATCAGTGGCTGAGCGGAGCATTAATCAGAATTGGCTTATTTATGTATTTAGTAGGTGCATTTTTTCAAGTCAAAAAGAAACATTATCGACTGAATCCCAAATTGGTCCTTACTTTATATATGATTTTGTTTGGATTGATGTGCATTAAGATCGAAACCCACACTTTTTATCAATTTATCTATAAGTATTATCTTCCAGTCAGTATGTTGTTTTTTCTGTCCTATATCCTTTTATCTGCCCTGATTGTATTAGTTTTGAAGAAAAGGGATGAGAAACATGGCAAGAACAAGAATTCTAAAGTCCAATCCTCAACCTAAAGAGAATGGCTGCACAAAGGCTGAAGAGTTAAAACAGCAATTAAGCAAAAGCGGCGATTTTGTGAGCAAAGCTCATGTTACAGAGAAAGATCAGTTTGACATATTATATTTTGATACGTTGGTGGATACTCAATATTTGGATCAATATATCCTGCCGATGATTGCAGCCGAGAAGGAGGGCCTGGCAAAAGATAAGCTCAGGACTTTATTTCAAGCTGACCTGGTAACTGATAAGTCAATTGATGACTTGTCTCAAATGCTTTTTGAGGGGAATTTTCTGTTCCTGGCTGATAAAGACATATTAAGTATTAGGGCAGCAAACCTTCCAAAAAGACAGCCTGAAGAATCTGCGCTGGAGACATCCATTAGAGGTCCAAAGGATGGATTTGTAGAAGATCTGCAGACCAATATATCTTTAATACGCAGAAGGCTTAATACCAGCACTTTATGTGTTGAAAAATATACATTTGGAAAACGAAGCAAAACGAAAGTGGCCCTAATGTATATTGAAGACATTATTGATAAGCGTGTTCTCGAAGAGATTCACAAAAGGCTGGGGAATGTTGAGCTTGATGTCTTGACGAGCATCCATGAACTTGACTCCCTAATCAGGGATCGCCCCTATTCGATTTTCCCCAGTCTTGATTATACCGGCCGTCCGGATTTTATCGTTCAGGCACTGAATCAGGGGAGGTTCGCCATATTGGTGGATGGGAATCCAACCGTCACATATGCCCCAGTCAGTTTATTATTGCAGACTAAATCGCCTGAAGATTTTTACATGAATTATGCGTTTGTGAGTATGGAAAGATTTATCAGAATGATTGGGATAACGGTATCAGGTTTCCTGCCAGGGGTATGGATCGCTTTTTCCGCATTTAATATTGAACAAATACCTTACTTGCTCGTTGCAACTATTTCGGTATCCCGATTTGGGCTGCCTTTGAGTGCCCCAATTGAGATGTTCATCATTCTCCTATTGTTTGAGCTTTTTAATGAAGCAGGAATCAGGCTGCCGAGAGCCATTGGGCAAACAGTGGCCGTACTGGGAGGTTTGATTGTCGGGGATGCAGCTATAAGAGCAGGCTTAACCTCTCCAACGATGCTGGTTGTTGCAGCGATTACTTATATTTCATCTTTTACCCTTGTGAGTCAGTCCCTTAGTTCTGCCATAACCATTATTAGATTCTTCGTCATCATCATGAGTACTTTTTTAGGCTTGTTTGGGGTCATCTTATGCTATATAATAACCGTTTTATACTTTTCGACGCTCTCATCCTTTGGAGTTCCTTACCTCTCAGCTGTAGCTCCAATCAGTTGGAGAGAAAGCATAAAGGCATTTCTGATGCTGCCTGTACAATTTTATAAATCCCGCTCCACTTCCACCAGCCCTGACGATCCCACGAGGAGGGAGAAGTAATGGCCAGAAGCGTGATTTTGATGGTTGCGTCATGCTGTTTTTTGCTCTCAGGCTGTTCCGGCATCAAAAATATACAGGATTTAACCTATATTGTTTCAATCGGTATGGATTATGATGAAGAAAAAGAGGAATATACAGTATATCTCCAGGGTTTAAATTTTTTAAATGTCGCCAAGCAGGAAGGCGGAAAATCTGCAGAGCCTGTCCCAATTTTTGTGGCTTCTGCAAAAGGAGAAACATTAAATTTAGCTGTACGAAAGCTGTATAAAGTATCTGAACCTCCCTTATATTTTGGCCATGTAAAGACTCTTGTTATCACAAACCGGATTGTTCAGCACAAATTTCAGGAAGTGGTGGAGGAGATTGGAAAGAACCGTTCTATTCGCCCTACGCTTCATGTCGTAACAACAGAAGAAGGGATTGAGGAGGTTTTAAATACTAATGCCTTGTTTAATTATCCAGCCGTATACACCGTTCTATTTAAAAAAGATGCTTATGAGGTTGCGCAAAATGAAATTAGGCCGGTAGCATTAATGAATTTTCTGCGGGAATATTATGAGCCAATGAATGCAGCGAAACTGCCCTCCGTTAAAATTGATAAAACAAGCTGGAAGGCAGACAAGGATTATCCTGTATTATATTTTGATGGCTATTCCGTTTTTCAAAACAGAAAATATATGAAGGAACTAGCTTTTGAGGACTCCTTATTTCTTAATTGGCTGATGGAAAAATATATTGCTGTAGATGAAAGAGTCGATGTAGAGGGGAAATTGGCTGCAGCAGTAAAGCTCGAAAGCCCGAGGCTGAAAATCAAATATGATGAAGATTCCTCCAGCCCCAAATTTTCTATTGATTTATCCATTCGCGCTGATGTCCTGGAAAAAGTACAGGACATTTCCATGAACCGATTAACCAGTCTGGTTGAAGAGGAAATAAAAGCAAAACTAAGAACACTATATTTGGATGGAGTGGAAAATAAGATTGATTATCTGAATGCCGGCGAGAAATGGTTTCGGATGCATCCTGAGAAATTTGCAGAATTAGAAAAAACAGGCAATTTCTATTTGGAGAAAGACTCTCTTACTGATATCAAGGTAAAGGTTCAGGTTTTTAATTTCAACAGCTATAAATATAATCAATGAGGCTGGGAAAGGAGAAACACTAGTTTTGTCATCCGTTGCGCGACAAAGTTAGGTTTCTCCTTTGTTGAGTATAGCCCATTTGTCCATTACCATTAATAATAAAGTACTATATTTCGAAAGGATGAGTGTACATGGCTCAATCTAATCTAAAAGTAGCTGTACAGAAGTTCGGTAATTTTCTGAGCTCAATGGTTATGCCGAATATCTCTGCTTTTATAGCATGGGGTCTTATTACAGCTTTATTTATACCTACTGGCTTCTTCCCAAATGAAAGCCTTGCCAAAATGGTAGGTCCAATGGTGACATACTTGCTTCCATTATTAATTGGTTATACCGGAGGTAAGCTTGTACATGATCAGCGCGGTGCTGTTGTGGGTGCCATTGCAACAATGGGGGTCATCGCTGGTGCTGAGGTGCCGATGTTCCTTGGCGCCATGGTTATAGGTCCTTTAGGCGGTTATGTGATTAAGAAATTTGACCAGATGATCGAAGGAAAGGTCCGTGCTGGCTTTGAAATGCTTGTGAACAACTTCTCAGCTGGAATTCTTGGTGCAATTATTGCCATCCTTGCATTCCTGGGAGTGGGCCCTGCGGTTGATGTATTCACGGGCTGGCTTGTAGCTGGAGTTGACTGGCTGATTGGCACAGGACTTCTGCCGCTGACAAGCATCTTAATTGAACCGGCAAAAGTTTTATTCTTGAACAATGCCATCAACCATGGTGTTCTTTCGCCAATTGGCGTTGAACAGGTAAAAGAAACAGGACAATCCATCCTGTTCCTGCTTGAAGCAAACCCAGGACCTGGTATCGGTGTCTTGCTTGCTTACATGTTCTTTGGAAAAGGCAATGCCAAGAAATCTGCTCCAGGTGCCGGAATCATTCACTTCTTCGGCGGGATTCATGAAATTTATTTCCCTTACATCTTAATGCGTCCTATGCTCATTATTGCTGTCATCCTTGGCGGAATGAGCGGTGTGTTCACACTGGTTCTTTTAGGCGGTGGATTATTCGCTCCTTCATCACCGGGCAGCATCATCGCCATCACGGCTGTAACGCCTCATCATGCAAGTGCGTATATTGCGAACTTCGCAGGTGTGCTTGTGGCTGCTGCTGTGTCATTCATCGTGTCTGCCTTTATTATGAAGACGGGCAAGCAGGGTGAAGAGGATATTGAAGAAGCTGCGAAAAAGATGCAGGAAATGAAAGGCAAGAAAAGTTCTGTTTCCAATGTGTTTGAAGGCGGTCAGGCTGCAATGCCCGATAATGTTACCAAAATCTATTTTGCCTGTGATGCAGGTATGGGCTCAAGTGCCATGGGTGCATCACTTCTCCGAAAAAAGGTGAAGGAAGCGGGCATGGACATTGCTGTTACGAATACATCGATTTCCAATCTTCCATCAGATGCAGAAATCGTCATTACACAGGAAGAACTGACACCAAGGGCACGCCAAAAAGTGCCGAATGCATTCCATGTATCGGTTGATAACTTCCTATCAAGTCCGGAGTATGACAAGCTGATCAGCGCCCTCCAGTTCCCGGCTAACTCGGAACTGCATGAAATCGTTGAAGATGCTGAAGAAAATGTTCCTGACACCGTGGACGAAGAAATGGCTCACGATGACGATTTATTGCGTCCGGAAAATATTTTCCTGAACAAAGAATTTGCTGATAAGGATGAAGCAATCCGCTTCGCAGGAAGAGTGCTTGTCGATGCAGGCTATGTGGAAGAAAGCTATATTGAAGCGATGATTGAACGTGATAATATCACGTCCACTTATATGGGAAATGATGTAGCGATCCCGCATGGAACTGAAGAAGCCAAAAAAGCTGTGATCAAATCCGGCTTTACTGTTATCCAGGTGCCAAATGGAGTAGATTTCGATGGCCAAAAGGTCCGTCTGATCTTCGGAATAGCAGGCAAAGACGGCACACACCTTGAAATCCTGTCAGGAATCGCGGTAACATGTTCTGACATGGATAATATCGAAAAATTGGCTGAGGCTGAATCGGCACAGACCATTATGGATATTATCGGCAAGAAATAAAAATAAAGATATTTCCGAATAGAAAAGCGTTATTATGCGCTTTTCTATTCAGTGTTTTTGTCACTAATTTTAGAAATGAGCTGATCTCATGTATATTACATCGAGGGAAAAAGCCATTATTGAATCTATTATAAAAACATCTGGTAAACACACGGCATTGTCGATTGCATCTTCGTTGAATGTCAGTGCGAGGACAATACAGAGGGATTTAAAGGCAGTAGAGAAAATCGTCAGTGAGTTCGATTTGAAGTTAACACGCAATGTAAATCAGGGCCTTGCTATTGAAGGGAAAAATGAGCAGATTTTCCGGCTGATACAGCATTTGACCAGCAGTGAACCGGTCGACCAGACTCCTCAGGAAAAGAAACTCCGCCTTCTTATAGCCATTCTAGAAGAAGATTTATACAAAACTCAGGTTCTGGCAAGCTACCTCGGCATCAGCACGGCAACCCTGTCAGCTTATCTGGATGAACTTGCCCAATGGCTATCCGTTTTCCAGGTGCAGCTTACCAGAAAACGGGGAGTCGGGGTAGAGCTTCACGGAGCAGAAGCAAACAAACGAAGAGCGCTCGCCCATTTTTTCCTCCAATATTTTCATGAAGAATTAATTGAGAAACTATTCTTGCTTGAAAAAAGGAAGCTGGGTGAAGAAAGGGTCCTTCATTACTTTGAACCGGACTATCTTTTCCACGTGAACAGTATTGTTCAGACTGTTTTTTCTGGTGCACCTGCCCGGTTTGCTGACAGCGGATATCTGGAGGTTGTGCTGCATGTATGCATTTCTCTGCAGCGGACTCTAAAAAAGCGTTTTGTGGATCAGTGTGATACCCTACCTGAAAAGGAAGTTATAGCGGAATACGGTTTGATTCAGCAGGTAACAAGCAAGCTGGAACGAAAATTTGGCTGCATTTTTTCAGAAGGGGATGTCCTTTACCTCGCACGAATACTTAAAGGGACCAAATTGAGCGGAGCCGAGGCTTTTCCATATGACAGCCTTGTGCTCGCCCAAATGATCAAAAACGTGATTAAATCTGTTTCGGAACAGCTGCATGTGGATTTGACCAAGGATTTTTCCTTATTCCAGGGACTGCTGGCCCATATGGAGCCATCCATATTCCGAATGAAACAGAATATGGAATCTTATAACCCGCTAAAAGAAGAAATTATGCGAAAATATCCGGTTCTGTTCATGGCTGTAAAAAAAAGCCTTGAAGAGGAATTTACAGACATTGATCAATTTTCCGATGACGAGATCGCGTTCATCGTCCTTCATTTTGGCTCAGCCCTGGTCATGCAGGAAGAGAATCTTTCCATTAAGGCGCTTGTCATTTGTCCGACGGGCATCGGCACATCCAAGATGCTAAAAAGCAGGCTGAAAAAAGAAGCAGCTGAGATTGATGTAATCGAAATCAAGTCGATGAAGGAAATATCAGAGGGTGCTGATTTGAAGGAATATGATTTAATTCTTTCTACAGTCAGACTTCCTTTTATAAATGCTGAGTACATATTGGTGAATCCGCTCTTAAGCGATGAAAATATACTCACCATAAAAAACTATTTGAAGAACAATATTGGAAGCCTGACCAAAGGAAAAGAATATCAGCCGGAGGATGGGATCAAACAGGCTGAACAGAGAAACCTTACTTTATCCGCAATGCTTGAGGAAGTAAGAGATATCCAGGAGAGCATCGAGTCTCTTATTCATAACTTTCGTTTTTACCGGATGGATGGAGGAGAAAGCCAGGAGCAGATTCTTGAGAGAATGCTTGGGATTGCCGAACGGGATCATTTGCTGGCGAATGCTGAAGATGTCCTGCAATCCTTAAGGGAGCGGGAACAAAAAGGCGGGCTTGGCATACCTGAAACCAATATGGCTCTCTTTCATGCCCGCAGTAAAAACGTCCATGAACTTATTTTTCAGATTGCCCATCTTCCCGAGCCATGCATGGTGAAGGGGATGGACGGGAGAGATGTTCTTCTGAAAAACCTGCTGCTCATGCTGGCACCACTCGAGCTGAGCAGAAGAGAGCAGGAGATTTTAAGCTTAATCAGCACAAATATTATTGAGACAGAGGAAGCAATTCTAATTTTTTCTTCAGCTAATGAAGACATGATTTACAAGAAGCTGGAATCGATTTTTACGGAATATCTGCAGTCTCATTTTAAAATAAATCAGTAAAGGAATGATTCGATGAAACAAGCAGTGCATTTTGGAGCAGGGAACATTGGAAGAGGATTTATCGGGGCCCTATTTTCACAGTCAGGCTACCATGTAACTTTTGTGGATATTGCCGACGAAATCATTAATCAGCTGAACGAAGAAAAACAATATCAAGTGCTGCTGGCTGCAGACGAACAGGAATCCATGACCATTGAAAATGTTTCAGGATTGAATAACCTGAAACAGGAGAATGAAGTAATAGAGGCCATTAAGCAGGCTGATTTCTTAACAACAGCAATCGGCCCTAACATCCTTCCGCGGATTGCCCCATTAATTGCAAAAGGCCTGGCTGCCAGAGCAGAGGCAGGCATTAACGAGCAGCTTTATGTCATTGCATGTGAAAATCAGATTTCTGCGACTGACCTTTTAAAAGCCTATATAATGGAGCATCTTGACAGCGATGTAAATCTAACCGGTGTTTCTTTCCTAAACTCCGCTGTAGACCGAATTGTCCCAATCCAAAACAACCACGGATCATTGGATGTTCTTGTTGAACCGTACCATGAATGGGTTGTGGAAACGACAGAAGACATTCCGCATATCGAAGGAATGAAAATTGTTCCGGAGCTCGCGCCTTTTATCGAAAGAAAACTGTTCACGGTTAACACTGGACACGCCGTCATTGCTTATTTCGGATACCTGGGCGGAAAAAAAACCATCGACCAGACACTTGCAGATGAAGAAATTTATAAGCAGGTTCAGGCAACACTCGGTGAAACAGGGGCCTATTTGATTCATCGATATGGTCTGAATCCTGACGAGCATCAAAAATATATTGATAAAATTATCGGCCGATTCCAAAATGCCCGCTTGAATGACGGTGTCACAAGAGTAGGACGTTCGCCGATAAGAAAGCTTGGCCCTGAAGACAGACTCGTTCGCCCGGCACTGCAGGCACAAAAAGCAGGCTTATCTTACACAAACCTCGCTAAAGCTATTGCTGCGGCACTATTGTTTGATAACAGGGAAGACGAAGAAGCGGTAAAGCTCCAGGAGATGATTCAAGACAACGGAGTGCAGTTTGTGCTGAAAGAAGTATGCGGACTGGAAAAATCAGACGAGCTTGCTACAGAAGTACTGAAACAGTATGAAGCATTGAAAAAATAAATTGGATTTAAGGCTGCTGAAATGGTTCGGCAGCCTTATTTTTTGTGGGATTTTCGGTGGGAATGAGTATGGAGAAAAACTGGTAGGCGATCTAGGCTTCCCTGATGGAGCTACTACGGCTCAAATCTTTAAAAAAGCGGAAGATCTAGGTTTGGGATTGTGTCCGCTTGAACTGGGGCCTTATTTGTGAATGGAATATCTGGTCAGCCAGAGGATTATTCGGGGAATACTTTACCGGAATTCAAGCTCCATCTGGGTCTATTACAATAGCTCGGAGATACTGTGCGAAGATGATGATTTTCCAAAAGGCTTCTATCTTAGACGAATAAACGGCGTGTTATGGCTGCGGGTATACATTGCAGATTATCTGCACGTTTGGAATCCTAATGATCATTTTATCTTTTGTCAAACTTAGAGCTAAGAGGGATGTCTTTTCGATTAACGGGCAGTATACTTTGTTGCGTATGTTCAAGATCAACTGATAATCAGGCAGCTTAAACTTCGATTATTCAATAAGAATGATGCCTTTTCCTTATTCAACGGGTTTCTAATGTTAAAAGAAGGGGATCGCTTCAGCGATCCCTATTCTTAGATTATGGAAATAAAGAGATGGGCCCCAATTTGGAATAAGGAATAAAGAATTGATGTAAGAAAACTTCAGTACTCTGCTGAGTTCCTTTTTACAAAAAATGATGTAAAACTTGTTTTATTATCTCAAGACTTGCAGCGCTAGTGGACTGACCTCTTTCTAAGAAGTTCTTATTTTAGTTCAGGCTCTTTTCGATGGTTAGTTCCTTCTTGATAAGCGTAGGCAAGTTTAATCAATGTTGGCTCATCGAATTCTTTTCCTAGCAGCTCGAGCCCGACTGGAAGGCCGTTGTCACTGAAGCCAGCAGGAACCGTGATTGCAGGGAATCCTGAATAAGGACTTAAGCGATTAGCATTCCCTGCACCTTGGCTTTTGCCCACCTGTGCCGGTAAAGCACTCGAAGTTGGATAGAGTAGTGCATCAAGGTCATGTTCATTAAACGTTGCCATTAAGCTTTCCCTTGCCATTTTAGGACGATTGGTAACAATGTCTTGGTATTCCTCATCATTTTCCAAGGATTCTCTTTCATTTCGGGATTTTAATCCACTTTCCAAGCTTGGATGGAATTTCCCGCTATCTATAATATCTGATAATGTTCTTACAGGTGCATCCGGCCCAAGGCTAGCCAAATAATCATTTAACTGAAATTTAAATTCGTATCCGCTTAAGCTTGGATAAGAAAGAATTGGACTAAGCCTGGGAACGGTTACCTCGAACACTTCTGCTCCAAGTGCTTCCATGTCCGCAATCACTTGATCCATCACTTTATGGACTTTAGGATCAATCCCAAAAAGGTCGCGAATAACGCCTATCCGAGCTTTCTTTAATCCATTTTTCTTAAGATAATGAGTATAGGTTTTTGGAACTTTCCCGATACTGGCTTCAGTAGCTGGATCTGCTGGGTCATAGCCAGCAATTGCATCGAGCACGACAGCCACATCTTCAACCGTACGTCCCATCGGTCCGCCAACATCCTGTGATAGTGCAAGTGGAATGATTCCATCGCGGCTGGCAAGTCCCATAGTAGGGCGAAGTCCAACCAGGTTATTAAAGGACGAAGGTATTCGGATGGACCCGCCAGTGTCTGTCCCTAATCCGACAGCGGCAAAGTTGGAAGCTACCGCTGCTGCCGTACCACCGCTTGAACCACCTGGGTATCTTGTTAAATCATATGGATTATAGGTTTGTCCGCCAAGGGAACTAATTGTTTGGAATCCGAAAGCAAATTCATGCAGGTTTGCTTTCCCTAAGATGATAGCACCTTGATCTCTTAATCTTTTTGTTTGATAGGCATCATTTAGTGGGATGGAACCTTCAAGTGAAAGGGATCCTGCAGTAGTTTGCATATCATATGTATCATAGTTGTCTTTTAATATAACCGGAATTCCATGCAAGGGACCGCGAACTTTTCCCGCTTTACGCTCCTTATCTAGTTGTTTCGCTTCTTCTAATACATTTTCGTCAACTGTAATGATGGAGTTAATGCTGTCATCGTACTCCTCAATTCGGTTGAGATAGAATTGAACCAATTCCTCAGAGGTAAGCTCCCCCCTCTGCATCGCATGCTGCAATTCAAATATCGTCGCTTCCTCAATCTCAGCAGATAAAACTCTTTCAGCGACGGGGCTCGCTAAATTAGAAACAGCACCTGCTGGAGCTGCGTACAGCCCCAAAGCCATTACTAGAGCAGTGAAGAAAACTATAAATTTGTTATACCACTTTTCCATTTGGAACTCCTTTCATTTTTTGAATAATTTGAATATACCAATCTATAATTATACTGTATATAAGAGGAAGGTCATGAAAGACTAGGTTATATAGGGAATTAGAAGGATTCATTTTATTCCACCTGAACTGGCAGAAAAAATTCCGGTGCCTGGAACCGCCTTAAGTTTAGGTCCTTAATGATACATGTTGAAAAAATAGGTAGAATGAGGGGTATTCATCATTTAATTGACATGAATATTCACAGTTAGTGGATTTGATTAAACTACATAACTGTACTCATGTGGCCATAGAGAGCGTGAGTGTTTATTGGATGCCTATTGTGAATTTATTAGAAGCAGAGGATATTGCCCCTTTTTGCTGAATTCCTTATTCAACAAGAGGGGCAGGTTAGCACAAGAACCATTAACAATACAATGGGATTTTATAGTAAAATTTAACTTAGATATAAATAATCTCAGGAGGAGAAGTTGGTGATTTCAAATATCCTGTTTCCGTTATTATTATTAGCTATAATGTTAGGTTTGGGATTTTTATTATTTAAAATTGTTAAGGTGTCGAAGAAATAAAGAAATTATTCACGGTCCTTGTTGAACTAACAGGTACTTTTGTTCAACATCAGCAGCCAAACCAGGCGGCTTTTTTTGTTGAATAAAAGGGGCAGGTTTATGGAAGAAGGATTTATAATTAAGAATGAAGAATACAATTCATCGTTAGGAGTGATAAGATGTTGAAATATCGTAGAGCAAACCTGAACGATATTGAAAAAATGGTTGAGCTAAGAAAAAAACAATTAGTTGATGAGGGGTTAGAACCAAGTATTGATATTGATAAGGAACTATCAGTTTTCTTTAAAGATAAGTTAAGTGAGGGCAGGCTTATCCAATGGCTTGTAGAAGATGATGATGAAATTATAGCTTGTGGTGCAGTAATTTTTTATGATTTCCCACCCAGCTATACCAATAAAACTGGAAAAAAGGCATATATTGCAAATATGTACACTAACGAAAATTACCGAGGTCAAGGCATTGCAAAACATCTATTATCAAAATTAGTTGAAGAGGTCAAGTTATCTGGTATACGAAGAATCTGGCTTGGTGCATCAGATATGGGAAGACCTGTATATAAGAAGTTTGGGTTTAAGGAAGCTGACGAATATTTAGAATTAAGTATTATTTAACAGCCCAGAAGGAAAGCAGGCAATGCCCAAATAAGCATTGCTTTTTCTTATTCGATAAAAGGGGAAGGTTTATTGAAGAAGGACTGATAGATTGTTTATGTCGAATATTAAATAATAGAATTCTTAAAAGGGTTGGGATTCACATTGATTTCCTTTCGTAGCATTGACCTATCAAAAGATTCAAAAACGATAATTAAGTTCAGAAGAGATTCATATGTAATCAGTTTTGGTGACTATAATTTATTTGGAGATAACGAAAGTTACCTAAAAAAGATTGAAGATAGGCTTGTGAAATTTCCAGGCGGTATTGTTCTTGTAGAAAACAATGGTAAACCAGTGGGGCAAGTTGAGTTGCAAATTAAGGCATTTGATAGCATGAGGGTTGGATATGTTAACTTATTTTACCTTATCCCAGAATATCGTGGTAAAGGGTATGGGTCTAACCTGATTGCGTATGCGGAACATTTTTTTCAAGAAAATAATATCATTGAGTATCAATTAAGGGTATCCACTACTAACAAAAGGGCAATACGGTTTTATCAAAAACAGGGCTTTAATTTTCTCAGGATAGAAGAGGAAGATACTGTTCCAAGAATTCGAATGCAAAAACGTATATCTCCACTTTTTTAACCAAGTAGCTGCAAGAGCTAAAGATTCAGTGGGATCGACATCTCTTTTTTATTCGACTAAAGGGGCATTTTAGTTGTATTAATGGGGGAAAAAAATGAAAATGCTTAATGCAATAATTCTGGCTTTTCTTGTCTGTGCCATCGACACATCAGTGGGAGCGGAGGGGAATATTCCACAAGGAGCACAAGAATTTGCTGATAAATTTTTCTATGAGATCGTCGCAGAGGAACTTCATGCGGAGCATTCAAACACATTCAATTTGAATCCCGACTCTGAAAATATTACTTTTGGGCCTCTATATGAACAATACTATGTTACTTCGGAATTTATTACAGAAAAGAATCCTGACCTGTCTAAAGGCATTGGTCCTTCTAATGAGTATTTGGCCGTAGTTTACCAAGACGGTAAGCCTGTAAACGTTATCGGCACCAATAAAAATGAAGCAGGACTATTCGAGCTCTCCACTTTTGGTTTCAGTTATGAATTAGCACAAAAGATGGGTAAGTTTAAAGGCGGGGAAATCATGCTCTTTGAAGGACCAGTAGATGCCTGGTATACCTTCAATGGGAAAAAATTAAAACCTTTAAATGATAATGCTAAAGAACTGATGAAAGAGAAAAATCTGTTGGCGAATATCAAAAAATAATACACAAAAGATACAAGTATGTAAATAACAACCCAGAAATGGGTGGAGGTTATGGGATGCAAGAGAACAACGGAAACAGTGATAATTTTGTTCTGTATTCCGTTATTGGTATTTTAGGCATTACGTCACTAGGTCTGTTTTTTTTCAGACATAGAAAGATAAAAAATAACCAAATGTAAAAAAACTAATGGAATGTCCGTCGCTCATTTCGGAATAATACGGTATTCTGGACAATTATTTGCTTTTTAAGATTGAAACGTTAAATAAGAACATCTTAAATAACCTCTACTGGCTTATATAATGCAATCTAAAATTTTTCAATATTTTAAACTTTTTCATACCATATTTCAAAAATATAAGCAATTAAGGCTATTGTAACAAAAATTAAAAATAAACTTAAATTACTTATTGTAAGGTGAGCCATTTTCCTTGCTTCAACAAATTTAAGTATCACCCAAGCACCAAATGTATCAATAACAATATTTGTTGCAAGGTATAACCAAAAGTTTCTGAATGTAAAATAAAAAATCCATATTGTAGTTATAAAGAATGCTCCGTACGCAAAGCTCACATTTGTTATGTATCCCCAGGGCACTATCGCTTCTTTGATTTGCCACAACTTATATGTATAGCCTATTTCATAGACGATGGTTACTAATAATGCAGTAAATATTGTTACTGGCATGTACCTTTTGATTCCTTCTTTTTTTAAAAAAAATAATGTTAACCATGGAATAATTAATAGTAACCATAATATCAGTTTATTGGACATTATATTCACACCACCTTATACTTCTATATTGCATTATTTGCAAAAAGTAGTGATTTAATGTATTACACCTTTGTTATTTAGTGACCATTAACTCTAATAAAATGTTAGTACAAAATTTACTTAATATAAATAAAAAAGTAACTCATTCAATTTTTCTTTATAAACATTTAGAGTGTAGAGTAGATTGTGAAAAAAGTACTTAAAGTAACGTGTACTTATATTCAAGATCAGCTGCTGAATCAGTCAGCTTTTTCTTATTTAACAAAAGGGGCAGGTTAGTTAAATATATTTGACTAATAGAAAGAGGAGTTAATTGTGAAGAGAGTAGATGTTGTATATTCGTTTATTTATGACGAAATATCAGAGAAGGTTTTAATGGTTAATAATCGACATTCAACTTGGTCTCTACCAGGTGGGGCGGTTGAAAAAGGTGAGACGTTAGAACAGGCAGTTATCCGAGAAACAAAAGAAGAAACTGGTTTAGTAGTTGAAATAAAAAATATTATTGCAGTTAATGAAGCGTTCTTTTCTAAACAAGGTCATCACGGATTAATGATTACATTTGGGGCAAAAGTTATTGACGGAGAAATTACAATTAAAGATAAAAACGAAATTGCAGAAATAAAATGGGTAGACATAAATACTGCAAATAATTTAATGCCTTATCATCCAGGTGGAGTAGGGGACTTATTAAAATCCTCTACTCCTTACTTTTTTCAAGGTGAGTGTTAATAAATTTTATTCAGTTAACAGGTGCATATATTCAAAACCAACTGCCAAATCAGGTGGCTTTTTCTTTTTTAACAAACGGGGCAGGTTTGAAGAAGGATTTTTAATAAAGTCTCGAGAATGGTCTTAATTTACTCGAGAAAGGTCTTAATTTAAATAAAGCTTTTTTCGGAGGAAGATATGGAAGAGTTTAAAGTGAAGCAATTAAAAAGTTTGTTTTATATTGATTTAACCCATTTGGTTAAGGAAAGCAAAGAAGAGGGTTTTCGATTTCTTGAAAGATTAGTTAATGATTATGAAAATGGTACTAATAACTTTAATAAACCTGGGGAATCTTTATATGGTTTGTTTAACAAAGAAGGTGTATTAGTTGCTATTGGAGGGCTTAATATAGATCCATTTTCGGATGATGAAAAAGTTGGACGGTTGAGAAGGTTCTATGTTATTAAGGCTTATCGAAGGAATGGTCTGGGAAGAATTTTGTTAACTCAAATAATTGACGATGCAAAACTTTTTTATAAGGTTTTAGTACTTCATACAGATACAGAACAAGGAGACAAGTTTTATACTTCACTTGGATTTTCAAAGGAAAATATTTATCCAAAATCAACACATTATTTAAGCCTATTTAATATGTGAAATGTTATATAAAAAAACTGGTGCGTTATATAATCCAGCTGCTAAACCAGGTGGATTTTTCATTTTGAACAAACGGGGCAGGTTAGCATTCCTGTAGATCGTTATTTCTGAGCTTTGAAAAAAATAGGGCTCCTCAGTAAGATATGAGTAAGACACGACTCTAACTCAAACTTAGGAGGAACCCTTACTATGAAGTTTAAAATGCAGGACAAACAAAATCAACTAATAGAAAGAATTACTGATAAACATCTTGTGGTTGGTGTGGATATTGCACAACAATTTCACGTAGCCAGAGCAGTGAATTTCCGTGGGATTGTAGTAGGAGATCCAATCACTTTTCCAAACAACGAAGAGGGATTTTCGTCCCTGTTAATCTGGATTAATAGCATTAAAGGATTACATAAACTTGAGGCTGCCATAGTTGGTATGGAACCTACCGGTCATTATTGGATTAACCTTTCTAAATGGCTGATGAAACAAGATATTGAGGTAGTGACAGTTAACCCTTATTTAGTGAAAAGAAATAAAGAAAACCGTGATAATACCCAATCAAAGAGTGATAAAAAAGACGCTCTTGTAATAGCAGATATGGTGAAGAACGGTTACTATGCCTTTGTAAGGGATACTTCTGAGTCGTTTGAAAAGCTCAGGGTACTTATGTCGAATCGGGATGTCATTGTTAAGAGGCTTGTAAGCTCGATTAATCAATTGAATCGCTGGGTGGATATTGTCTTCCCCGAGCTTAGACAAGTATTTAAAGACATCACTGCTAAAGGGGCCATCGCAACACTTCGGCTTTTCCCATCTCCGATGGAACTGGGTTCCATGAAGCCTGAAGAGATCGTGGCCGGGTGGAAGTTACTGATGAAGCGACAGCCTGGATTAAAGAAAGCCTATTTACTCCTCAATGTAGCCAGGAAATCAGTTGGTACAAGGCAAGCATTAGAAGCTTATAAATTTCATCTTGAACAATTACTCGAAGAGTATGACCTTGCGGTTCAACAACTTGAAAGAGTTGAGCTGGCAATCAAGGATGAACTCCCTAAAATCCTTTCGCGAATAAGTTACTTATGATTAAGGGAATTAGTGAAATTTCGTTAGCTGGTATTTTAGGGGAAGCAGGAGATTTAAGTGGTTTTTCACACGGCAACTCTTTACTTCGCCATGCAGGACTCCATCTAGCCGAAGCCAGTTCAGGGAAGTGGAAAGGGCAAATTATCATTTCAAAGCGTGGAAGATCAAGGTTAAGACGTTTCCTCTATTTAGCTACTATGAGTCTGGCAATGAACAACCCAGAATTTAAAGCACTCCACTCGAATAATGTTAAGGTCAAGAAAATGAAAAAAATGAAATCTATAATGAAGCTGATCGGGAAGTTAGCTAGGATTTTTGTAGGGATTGCGCGGAAAAACGAAGCTTATTGTGCCAAGAAGGTCCAGCCGTTAACTGAGTTGGCAGCGTAGTTCAATTCACTTTTTCTCGAAGAGAATCATTACCCCTTATATTTTTAAAGATCGAGTGTTGGCTTTTTCGCAGGATTTCAAATATGTACGGAGTACCAGGTTTGTTCCACAAAAGGGCCCTGACCCATCAGGTTAGCATAACTGGCCTCCACCCCTTGGATAGGCATGACGAAGGAATGAGAGGGCAATTGACCCGTTGAGACATGGGAGGGAAAGCCTCCAAGGGCTGGCGTGGAGAAGTACATCATATGGTAGAATTTGGAGTATAATCCTACTCCTCTATTTAACTATGTCTTCACGTAGCCATTTGTCCAGAATCTACTCTTTTCAATTTAGTAATATATATCCATGGGGGATGAAATCCTGCGAATAAGCGGCATTCGTGAGTAAACCGTATTAAACTGAGGGAGTTGAATAAGGTATTTGGTTAATTTATCATGACTGGATTTTGAATTGTAAGAAAGGATGATCATGTAACTAACTATTCTCGGAAATGAAATAAAAGTAGTAACTTTCTATATAATTTGATATATTTTTAAATAATTATCGTAAAGGAATGGCTAATATGAAATTAATTAAACGATTTATTTTAAACCGGCCAGCTGAAAAGCGGCTTGCATATTTTTATGGTATGGTTACAACGGATGAACAGGTGTGGTTACTACGTGATGAAAATGGCGATCTATTATGCTTAGAAGATGATGGGGAATATGCATTTTTACTACCTGTTTGGCCAAGCAGGAGCTTTGCTGAAATGAAGGCTGCCAATTTAGATGAGTCATACGAAGCGTTCAACATTCCACTTTCAAGTTTTTTAGACGATTTACTAGTTGATATTGAAAATGACGGTGGTGCCACAGCGGTTTTCCCCAACGAAAACGATACAACCATTCAAAAACGTGATGAAATAAAGGAAATGATTCGCAATTTATAGCTAAAAAAATGCTCACATTAAATAGGAAAGTGTAATAAGTGAGTTCAATTCTTTTGTAGAATTTGAGTATGTTATCTAACTAATGGGTGCAGAGTTGAAGATCAGGGCTGTTATTTTGGCGGGTAAGCGCTTTTTAACTCATGTCCAAAGTGTTCTAGACAAATTGGACGAAGCTCGCAGTGCCGTTCATGATAATGAAAATCTAAGCGGTACCTTGACGATAAGTGCCAACGAGGTTCTTTGCGCCTATCGGCTTCCAGTTGTCTTCATGCTATTTCGTTCGCGCTATCGGGAGTTCGTCTCATCTTCCGCTCTATTCCAAATCAGGAACTCAAGCAAACGCTTTTTGAGGGAACCGCGGATGTCGTCTTATGCTGGACGAAACCATTCTCTCAACGGGGCTTACAGTGGAACCGTTACTGGAAGAAACTTTCCGCTTTTTCGTGTCACCAGATTATCCTCTCGCGAAACTAGCTGTACTACAGCTGGAAGATTTTCACGGAGAAGTGTTCCTGGTCAATGAAAAAGGTTGTACCTATCGAACCATGTTTGACCGGTCATTTGAGAAGAAGGGCATTGATGATATTACTTATTTAGAGTTTCAAAATGCCGAAGCCATTAAACAATGTGCAATTACGAGAATCGGCATAGCCTTTCTTCCGGAAATAACAGTGGAAGCCGAAGTTGAACGGGGTGAACTTGTTGCTCTACCATGGCAAATTCCGGACTTGCACGTATATACACATATGGCATGGCATATAGACAAATGGCTTTCACCAATCATATTATCTTTCATAGAAGCAGCAAGAGAAGTTATAGCTATTGAGGAGGTGAATAGAACTGCTTAGCCTATTCAGCGATATTTTCGTTGGCAAACTAATTGATACTTTCTATCAGGAAATGTAATAATAAGGCATCTGGGTGTGATAACTAAGATGCTATACTTATACTCCTCTTTAAATAATGAGGTATTTTTGTAGTTTTATTTAATAGAAGGTTCTAACAGCCACTTACTAAGGTAAGAGTTTCACTTAGACTATACCACCCCGTTACTTTAAGTATATTTCTTCACAAGCTCTTCAAAATATTAACATAGATACCCATTTTTCTTAAAGATATTATTCAGCAATTTGGCCATAATGTTGTGTCGCCATGGAGGGCTCATGAGACCCAAAATTCATTAAGTACATAAATTCCCTCTTCATAAGGGGCAAGGAGAATTGATCTCTGGTAATAAAGACGAAATGCCGAATCAAGCCAGCAAAATGGGAGTTAATCAAAGGGAATAAAGACGAAATGCCGAATCAAGCCAGCAAAATGGGAGTTAATCAAAGGGAATAAAGACGAAATGCCGAATCAAGCCAGCAAAATGGGAGTTAATCAAAGGGAATAAAGACGAAATGCCGAATCAAGCCAGCAAAATGGGAGTTAATCAAAGGGAATAAAGACAAATCCCGAAGCCAGCCAGCAGAAGGGGCGTTAAACCAGAAGCAACAGCGCTGAAACTAGGCTATTAGTTAAAACTGGGGATAAATCAGATCCTTGTGTGTACTGAACAATACTGTAAATTATATACTCGTTCTAAATATTAAATTTTCAAAAAATATTGACAACTATCCAAAAAACAGATAAATTATAAAATAATATAAAGTTATAACATTATATTCTTTCAAGGGAGATACATAGATGCAGATAGATAAGAGTTTACATATACCCCTATATAGACAAGTAGAACAGATTCTGGAAGAAAAAATCATATCCGGAAAATGGGAGGTTGGGAGCCAGCTGCCGACTGAGCAGGAGCTGTCAGATCGATTCGATGTCAGCACCATTACGGTTAAAAGAGCTGTGATTGAGCTTGTGAATAAAGGTTATCTCTTCAGACAGCGTGGCAAGGGAACCTTTGTATCCGGAGCTGCTAAAGAGCAGGACCTCAATTCCATTATTTCGCTTTCCACCGGTTCGGAACAGGAACATCCGCATGAAATGCTGAGCTTTAAATATGAAACAGCAGGTTCTGAAATTGCGCAGAAGTTAAGGATTGATCCTGAGGATGAGGTGATCAAAATTGAGAGATTAAAAGTGGAAAACAATGATCCTCTCGCGCTGGAATATACCTATCTTCCGGCGGATAAATGTCAGGGGCTTACACCTGAGATGATCAATAACGACTTAATTTTTAACATCTTAAAAAATAGATTCCATATAGCGCTAAACCGGGCTAAGGTATTTATCCGGCCTTATATTCTTCCCAGTCACCAGGCAAAGCTGCTTCATGTGGAACCGGGCACTCCGGTGTTTGAGTGGGAGCGTACTACATACACAAAGCAGGAAGACATCATTGAGTTCTCCAAATTCTATATCCGCAGTGATAAAGAGGTTTATTATACAGAGGTTCAATTGTAAAAAAAATTGCTGAAAGCCCATAGGACAATTTATAAATATAAAAGATATAAAGTTATAATATTATATCTTTATATTTTATATAGAAATCAATCTCTTTCTATAGATTGATCTAAATTAAAAAGGGGGTATCGGTTTTATCAAGTCTTCATCTTAGAACAGCTCCTTAAGTTCACGAAAGCAAAAATAAACGAGGGGGAAAATGAGTTGAAAAAGAAAGCTTATTTAATTGTATTGCTTTGTTTATTGCTTGTCACGGCTGCAGGATGCAGCGGCAAAACAGGAAGTTCTGCTGATGAAGGATCAGGAAAAAGTGATGAAAAGACACTTGTCTTAGCGGCATATGGAGGAAGCTATGAGCAAAAGATGAAGGAGGACTTGATCCCTAAGTTTGAGAAAGAGCATGGCGTAAAGGTGAAATATATTACGGGAAGCTCTGTTGATACCTTATCCAAGCTTCAGGCACAAAAGGATAATCCTCAAATTGATGTAGCTTTCCTTGATGATGGACCTCAAGCTCAGGCAAAGGCGTTTGGATTGCTGGCACCATTGGATGAAAGTGTTGTTACGAATCTGGCAGATGTCTATGATATTGCAAAAGACAAAGATAATGTTGGTGTTGGATTTGGAATCATTTCAACCGGCTTGGCTTATAACAAGGATGTCTTCGAACAGAATGGCTGGGAACCGCCTGCATCATGGAATGATTTGGCCGATCCGAAGTATAAAGGAAAACTCGTACTGCCTTCCATTGCCAATACGTATGGAGTTCATTTTCTGCTCATGACTGCGATTGCCAATGGCGGAGATGAAGAAAACATTGAACCAGGCTTTGAAAAAATGAAGGAAATTGCCAAAAACGCGATCACTTTTGATAAAACGGCCGACGTATCCAACTACTTCCTGCAAGGGCAGACAGTTGCAAGTGCATGGGGAAGCAGCCGGGTGTTTACCCTTCAGGATAGCGGATTCCCGATTGAGTATGTCATTCCGGAAGAAGGGGCTCCAGCCTTGATGGCCACGGTCAGTGTGGTGAAGGATGCTCCAAATGGGGATCTTGCTCAGGAATTTGTCAATTTTGTTCTGGATGAAGAAGCACAGCTTCTATTTGCCAACTCCTTGTTTGACGGTCCGGTTAATAAGAATGTGAAGCTTGAAGGAGACATCGTCGATAAGGTGGCTTATGGGGAAGAGGAGATTGCCAAATTGATCAAAGTTGACTGGGAAACTGTTAATGCAAAACGGGCAGAGTGGACAGAACGGGCCAATAAAGAAATCGAAGTAGCCCATTAAAAGAGAGGGGAAACGAATGAGTTACTTAAGCCTGGAAAACGTGGTTAAGACATTTAATAAAACAGAAGTCGTTAAAAAGCTCAGCCTTGACATCCAAAAAGGGGAACTGGTCTCCTTTTTGGGGCCTTCGGGCTGCGGAAAAACGACAACACTAAATATGATCGCCGGATTTTTGGAAGTGGATGGCGGGAAGATTGAGGTGGACGGCAAACCCGTTCACCTGCTTCCTCCCAATAAAAGAGAAATGGGCATGGTGTTCCAAAACTATGCTTTGTTTCCGCACATGACGGTTTTTGATAATGTCGCCTATGGGCTTAAGCTCCGTAAAGTGCCAAAAAGTGAAATCAGCAAAAGGGTGTTTGAAGCATTGGAGATGGTTCGTCTGGCTGGCTATGAAAAACGTTATCCAATGGAACTTTCCGGAGGGCAGCAGCAGCGTGTTTCATTGGCGAGGGCCCTGGTCATTAAGCCGAAGGTCCTTCTTCTGGATGAGCCATTGAGCAATCTTGATGCCAAGCTTCGCCAGGAAATGCGTGAAGAAATTGTTGATATCCAAAAGCAGGTGGGGATCACAACGATATTTGTCACACATGACCAGGAGGAAGCATTGGCCATATCGGACCGTATTGCGGTCATGTATGAGGGCCGGATTGAACAGGTTGATGATCCGGCATCCATCTATAACCATCCAAAGACTGACTTTGTGTCTCAGTTCATAGGGGAAGTCAACCACATCCAGGGGAAAGTCCTGGAAACCTATGAAAATAAGAAATGCAAAATGCACTTTTTTGGGAATGAACAGATTGTTTCAGTCCCATCTGTAAAAAATTCCGAAGTTCACTTTTTCATCAGGCCGGAAAAAATCCAAATCGCTTTAGCCGGATCAAATGAAAGAAATGAGGCTTTTCAAACTAGGGTGGAACGTAAAATGTTTCTCGGAGCCAAGACAAGATACATTTTGAAGGTACATGATCGGCATCTGATTGCAGATATTTCCAATACCGTATTAAATCCTACCGAAATTAAAGAAGGAAACAGTGTCTACACGTATTGGAACCCTGAAGACCTGTTGCCTTCCAGAATGGCGAGGTGAATCACATGCAAGCCGGAATCGGAACGGAACATGACTTATTGCTTCAGCAAAAGAAAAAGAATTTGAATAAAAAACGGCTTGATACGTGGCTGCTTTTGCTTCCGACGCTGGGAATCTTCATTTTCTTCTTCTTGCTGCCATTGTTTTTCTTATTTATTACAAGCTTTAAAAATTTTGATGCGAGCACCGGAGTGGGTAATGAGTGGACACTCCAGAACTACATCAAGTTCATGTCAGATCCTTTTTACCTTGGAGTAGTCTGGCGCACGGTGAAAATCGCTCTTTTAACAACATTGATTACGATCCTTATCTCTTACCCGGTAGCTTTTCAGATTTCCAGGTCAAAAGGAAGAGCCAGAAATTATTTAACCCTTCTGGTGCTTTCCCCGCTTCTGATCAGCATGGTTATCCGCTGCTACGGCTGGGTGATTCTTTTATCCAACAATGGTGTAGTCAACAATACACTATTAAAGCTGGGCTGGATAGATCAGCCTTTAACCCTCTTATACACCGAATTGAGTGTGGTCATTGGGATGGTTCATGTATTATTTCCGTACATGGTGCTGAGCATCATGGGTTCACTCGAAAAAATAGACCCTTCTGTCATCAGAGCCTCGCAGAATCTTGGGGCCAGCTCCTTCAGAACTTTCTTTTCCATTTTGCTTCCGTTAACCTTGCCTGGTGTTTTTGCCGGATCGGTTATGGTGTTCAGCTTAAGCGTTAGCTCATTTGTTACACCTGCCATTTTAGGCGGCCCGCAGGTGAAGGTTATGTCCTATTTAACGTATGAACAAGTAGCTGTGATGCTGAACTGGCCGTATGGAGGCGCAATTGGCTTCCTGTTAATCCTGATTGCCACCATTACCATCATCGCATACAGCAAAATCCTTGCCAGGTCTGAGAAAGGAGTGGCCATACAATGAGCAGGAAGCTGCCCAAGTATTTCTTTAATTTTGTTTGTATACTGGTTTATATTTTCCTGCTGGCTCCCATCGTGGTTGTATTGCTTTCTTCCTTAACGACTACCGAATACATTGTATTCCCGCCAGAAGGCCTGACCCTCAGATGGTACACAGAATTAATTGAACATCCGGAATTTATGCAGTCCTTTACGCTGAGCATTATTGTGGCGTTCGGAACCGCCATTATTTCCACCGCCATTGGCACATTGGCATCTCTTGCGGTCGTCCGGCGCCAATTTAAAGGGAAGTCAGCGATTGTTCAATTAGTGGGTTCGCCTCTCTTGATTCCATCGGTTGTGTTTGGTGTGGCTCTCTTGCAGTTTTACTCATGGATTGGTTTGGCTGCGAGCCCGCTTGCATTAATTTTGGGTCACATCATCTTAACAGTTCCTTTTGTGATGCGCCTGGTTGTTGCCAGTTTAGTAGGTTTTGACCGTTCTATCGAACAAGCGGCCCTGAACCTTGGTGCTGGCCCGATGAAGGTTTTCTTTCAAATCACTCTGCCGATCATTAAATCAGGCGTGATAGCCGGAGCCATTTTTGCCTTTATTACTTCATTTGATGATTTAACAGTTGCCTTATTCATTGTCAGCACTGACGTTGTGACACTGCCAGTGCGGATCTACACATACATGCAATATCAATATGATCCGATTATTACATCCGTATCAAGCATCATGATTCTTTTCACTGTCGTATTAATGCTCATAATTGAAAGAGTGCTAGGTGTTGGGAAAGTGTTTTCCTCGAAAAATTAGATAGGAGAGGTCTTTATGCACATTGAGAAACATCCCGTTCTGGGCAGGCAGCTTCAAAAGCCTGTAACCATTTATTTCAATGACCAGCCATATCAGGCCTATACGCAGCAATCTGTCGCTGCCGCGTTAATGGCAAATGGAATTAAGAAATTGGGTGTCAGCCGAAAGCTGGTCCAATCCAGAGGATTATTCTGTTCGCGGGGGAGATGCTGCAGCTGCTATATGACCATTGATGGGGAGGACCATGTACGGAGCTGTATGACAGAAGTTGAAGATGGCATGCGAATATACCCGAATATGGATGATCCCGAGATAAGGAGAGAGATTGATGAAGACTGATGTACTGATCATTGGAGGCGGTCCTGCAGGTCTATCAGCAGCAATTGAGACAGCATCAAGGGGACTGGATGTAACCATTGTTGACGAAGCTTCCCAGCTTGGCGGGCAGCTAAACCAGCAGACTCAAGTGATGCGTCAGCTTCCATCTGTATATGAACCTATGCGTGGCTTTGAATTGGCCAATAAACTAATTGAGCAAATTAAGGGTTGTAATGTAAGACCGCTCCTTAATCACCGTGTGGTTGGATTTTACGCAGATGGAAGTGCCGGAATTACCGATGAAGATAATGTATTCCCGGTAAAAGCAAAAAAGATTATTGTGGCTTCCGGAGCGGCTGAAAAGGCTGTGGCATTTCCAAAATGGACCATGCCGGGGATTATGACAATCGGTGCTGCACAGACAATGATCAATCGTGATTTTGTGTTGCCTGGGAGTGAAGCTGTTATTGTGGGCTCAAGTGATTTTGCCATGGAAACGGCAATGCAGCTGATGGCTGTGGGCACTCGGGTGAAAGCGATCATAGAAAAACAAAGTGAAGCTTTAGCAAAAGAGCAGGAAAAAGTGAGTGAACTGTCAAGGAATGGAATTCCATTTTATTTTAATAGTTTTATAAAAGAAGCAAGAGGAAATGGGCAGGTGGAACAGATTGATATTGAGCTGCCGGATGAAGTCATAACCCTGAATGTAGACCTCGTTTGCATTGACGGAGGCAGGGCACCTATACTGGATGTATTTTACCAGCTGGGCTGTTCCTTTGGGTTTCAAGAAGAGCTGGGCGGCTGGGTTCCGCAATATAATAATAGTTTACAAACCGGCAGAGGGGATGTATTTATAGCCGGGAATGCGGCTGGCATCAGCACCCAGGGTCCGTTGCTTTTAACAGGAATGATTGCCGGCATCAGTGTAAGTGAAGAACTGCAGGCAATCAGCCATGCAGAGGCCAATGAGATGAGAGAGGCACTTTGGAAAGAACTCGGATTATTGGAGTACAGAGAAGTGTATAGCGGAAGAGTCAAGCATCTCGAGAACTTCGCAAGCCCGGTACTGAAAGATCAATTTATCTCCTAGATAGGAAAAGAGAGAAGAAGGTGAATAAGTTGGATAAAACGACGATCATCTGCAGATGTGAAGAAATCAGCTGTGAAGAAGTGGAAGAGGTTATCAGCAATGGTGGAAGGACCTTTGATGATGTGAAGAGGATTACCCGCTGCGGAATGGGTCCTTGCCAGGCTAAAATCTGCACCAGCATGGTGGCAGAAATTATTCACCAGCAGACTGGGCTGTCACCTTCAGAGATTCCGCTGCCGAGAATGCGGATGCCGTTATCCCCTATTAAGCTTGAAACACTGGCAACGAACAGTACATCCTTTAGTACCGTCAAGTCTGTTCTTGATGAGGTGGAATTGGAAGAAGGGAAGGTGAGGTAATTGGAAACCAATTATGAAACAATTGTTATCGGAGGGGGTGTAGTGGGCAGCGGAATTGCTTACCACCTTTCTGAGCGGTACAAAGAAGGCGTGCTTGTGCTTGATAAAAAATACCCCATGTCAGGAACATCCGGATCCACCCAGGCCTGGGTATGGGTACATAATAAAACACCTTCCTGGTATGCGGAATTTAATATGTACAGTGCCGAACTCTATCCTTATCTGTCTAAAAAGATCGGGGACGTTGAATACAAGCGGACAGGAGGGCTATCGCCTTTTTTCAATGAAAGTGACCGTGAAAAGGCACAGAAGCTCGCGGAATCCTACCGGAAAATCGGCATCAAAATTAAAGTATTATCCAGAGAAGAAGTTCTCGAAAAAGAGCCCTATATGAATCCGGAAGTAGCAGGGGCTACCTACAGCTCCATTGATGGCAATGTCAATCCATTTCGCTTGATTGATATGTACATGCGAGCAGCTAAAAGAAATGGCGTCCAGTATTCTACTTATAATAAAGTAACAGAGATTAAAAAGCAGGATGGAAAATATTCAGTTATATCAGATAAGGGTGCGTTTGAATGTAAAAACCTTATTCTTGCTGGCGGAACCTGGTCAAGAGAAATCGGTGAGATGCTTGGAGTTAAGATTCCAGTCAACCAATTAAGAGGGCAGATCCTGGTGTCTGAACCATTGAAGCCTTTCTTAAATTTTACAATCAGCGGATTAAGGCAGGCAAACAATGGGGAAGTTCTGATGGGGTATTCAATGGAAGAAGCAGGCTTTAATCGGGCAACAACTCTTGATGTGATTCAGGAAACAGCCAATATGGCAGTCCGTTATGTTCCTGGATTAAGAAAAGCCAAAATTGTCCGCGCCTTTTCCGGAATCCGGGCAATGCCTGAGGACGGCTTTCCGATTCTCGGTAAAGTACCCGGTCATGAAAACCTTTATGTAGCAGCGACCCATAGCGGAGTTACACTTTCTCCCTTAATAGGAACGTTAATAACAGAATTAATCATGGATGGAGAAACAGCCATACCAATCGACAGGTATTCTTTAAGCAGATTTGGTTAGAGTGAATGTTATTAAGTTATAATATTATAACTTTTTTATTCCAGTTGTCAGGAAAAATATTATGTAAATTAAATTGGAGGAAACAGGATGCCGCATTTGTTTATAAGGGGAATTTCAGTGGATCAGACGAAGGAAATCAGTACACAGCTGGTGAAGGATTTGGCTGAGCTTTGTGACTGCGGAGAAGATAACTTTACATTGGAGGTTTTGAACTCAACCTTTGTGTTTGATAAAAATGAAGTTCCAGCATATCCATTTATAGAAGTAAAATGGTTTGACAGGGGCAAGGCAGTTCAAAATCAATTTGCCGGGATTGTTTCGAATCATGTTCAGTCGCTTGGAGTGCAGGAGGTAGAAGTCGCATTTTCAGCCTTTTTAGAGGCGGATTATTATTTGAATGGGAAGAGTTTTGCGGAAGAGTGAGCAATGAAGCAAAAATTATAATGTTATATTTTTATAATTTGGATTCCTGAAGTGTTACCGGAAGGGGAAACTTGATCATGAATAAAGTCTATCAATTTATTGAGGAAAACTCAGATATATATATTGAATGGCTGATTGAAGCATGCAATCAGCCTAGTGTTTCAGCTCAAAATAGAGGGATGCTAAAGATGAAAGAACTTGTAAAAACTTTTTTGCAAAGAGTGGATGCAAGTGTAGAAGAGATTGAAACGGAGGGTTTTCCAATTATTTTTGCCCATCTTGATAGTGAAAAGGAAAAGACATTAACTTTCTACAATCACTATGATGTGCAGCCTGAGGACCCTGTTGACCAATGGCTAAGTGATCCCTTCAAGGCAGACATAAGAAATGGCCAAATCTTTGCACGTGGTGTTGCGGATAACAAGGGTAATCTTATAGCCAGAATTTGCGCCGTACATGCATACCAGCAGGTGTATGGAAAACTGCCGATAAATATCAAATTTATATTTGAGGGAGAGGAAGAAGTAGGAAGCCCTCATTTGGAATACTTTGCAAACCAATACCCTGATAAGTTGGAAACTGATGGCATTATTTGGGAAGGTGGTACTCGAGGGGTAAAGGATCGGAGACCACATGTTGGTTTAGGAGTTAAGGGAATTTGCTATGTTGAGCTAATTTGCAAAGGAGCCAAATTTGATCTTCATTCCTCTGAGGCTGCAATAATAGAGAACCCTGCATGGAGATTAATATGGGCGCTAAACTCACTAAAAGATGAACAGGAAAAAATTTTAATTGAGGGCTTTTATGACGATGTGATTTCACTTAGTGAAAAAGATAGAACCTTCATTCAATCGATGGATTTCAATGAGGAGGAAATAAAGAATCTATATGGCATAAAAAGCTTTCTAAAAAATGTTACTGGAAATGAATTGAAAGAAACTCTAACCGCTGAACCAACCTGTACTATTTGCGGTATAAATTCGGGCTATACAGGGGAAGGCTCCAAAACAGTCCTGCCATCGACTGCAGTGGTTAAGCTTGATTTTCGCCTAGTACCGAACCAGACACCTGAAAAAATAGCAGATTTATTAAGGAAGCATTTAGATCAGAACGGGTTTCATGATATAGAGATAAGGCAATCTCACGGGATTCATCCGTTTAACACTGATCCATCTAACCGTTTCGTTGAAGTTGTGCTTGAAAGTGTAAATCAAATTTATGTTGAACCGCCAGTTATTCTGCGAAACTTAGCAGGTTCCAGCCCTATGTATAAAATGCTGAAAAATACCGGCATTCCTGCGGTGCAAATTGGTGTAGCCAATTTGCAGTCAAACTACCACGCTCCAAATGAAAATATTTTTATTGATGACTTTATTCAAGGCATTAAAGTGACTGCAGCAGTGATGAAGAATTTCAGTCAATAGTTAATTATCTGAAATTTCTAAAAAATAATAACAGGGGGAAAATGTAAATGAAAAAAACATTAAATTATCTAATTGTTTTTTTGCTTATTACAGTAATAGTTATTTCTGGCTGCAGCAGTAACACTGAATCTACTGGCGGTAATGATAATGGAAAAGAAGGAAGTGAGAAAACAACTCTAGTAATTGCCCAAAGTGCTGATATAACAACTTTAGATCCTCAAAATTCATTAAGTACAAATGGAGATCGTGTTTTCAGGAACATGTTCAGCAGATTGTTTAATCGTGATAATAAAATGGAGATTCAGCCTGAACTTGTTGAAAAATATGAAAATATCGATGATGTTACCTGGCAATTCAAATTAAAGGAGGGTGTTACTTTCCATAATGGGGACCCATTAACAGCCGAAGATGTTAAGTTTAGCCTTGAAAGAGTAATGAATGATGAATCTTTAAAGGAGTATCCTTATTTCACTCAGATTAAGGAAGTAAATTCCATTGATGAATTAACTGTTGAAATTGTGACAGATGGGCCTATGCCAACGTTATTGAGGTTATTGGCAAAAAGCGGTGCGGATGTCATTCCCAAAAAATACTTCGAGGAAGTAGGACTTGAGGAATTTCAAAAGAACCCAATTGGTTCAGGGCCATACAAATATGTTGATTGGAAACGGGATGATAAAGTCGTCCTCGAAGCTTATGATGATTATTTTGGTGATAAACCAAAATGGAAAGAAGTTATAGTCAGGGCAATTCCTGAGAGCTCTACCCGTGTAGGAGAATTGCTGACTGGAGGCGTAGATATTGCAACCGACATTCCTCCTAATGAGTGGGATCGAGTGAATGGAGAGAGCGGAATATCTCTTGTAAACGGGGATACCACACGTGTGATGCTTTTAATGCTTCGTCATACAGAGGGTACTGTTACCGCGGATCCAAAAGTTCGGGAAGCCATTGATCTTGCTATAAATGAGCAGGCTATTGTTGATTCTGTATTAAAGGGAACTGCTGTACCAGTTCAATCCCGAGTACCAGAAGGCGTATTAGGATCAAATCCAGATTTGTATGATTCTTATGTGTATGATTTAGAAAAAGCGAAGAGCCTCTTAGCAGAGGCAGGGTATAAAGATGGGCTGGAACTGACATTTACAGCACCTAAGGGCAGGTATCCGCTGGATGGTGAAGTAGCACAATTGGTTGCGAGCATGCTTGGAGAAGCAGGGATTAAAGTGAATTTACAATTACTTGAGTCCAGCGCCTTCCTGGATGTATATAACTCCAAATCTAATAAAGAATTAATCATGATAGGATTGGCGGATGGCCTTCTCGATGCATCTTACTCATTAGTTCATTACACAAAAGAACGTGCAGCCGGGCAAACAGATTATTTTAACGAAGAAGTTGAGAAGCTTTTTCACGATGCGGGCCGTAATCTAAATGAAGATGAGAGGGTACAGCAATATCAAAAAATTCAAGAGATTGTAGCTGAAGAAAGACCTCACATTTTTCTTTTCCAGCAGGGAGCCAACTATGGGGTTAGTAATAATGTACAATTTGAACCAAGGTTGGATGAAGTCATAAACTTCTCAGATATTACTTTAAAATAATACTATTTGCGGGGCTGGAAAGTTGAAAGGTCCAGTCCCGTTTCATAATATAGGAGGTCTCGCCTTGAAAAAGTATCTTTTAAGAAGATTTCTGCAAATAATACCAGTCCTATTCATAATCACCTTTGTTGTATTTGTATTGGTATATTTGGCAGGCGACCCAGTCTCTTTAATGCTGCCTGAAGATGCTTCTGAAGCAGATAGAGAGGCTTTGAGAGAAGCCTTAGGTTTAAATGAGCCTTTTGTTTATCAGTATTTTCATTTTATTGGAGATTTGATCACTGGAAATTTTGGAACATCTTTCAGATATAATCAGGAGGCATTGCCCTTGGTTTTAGAGAGGCTTCCAGCAACATTTGAATTAGCTGCAGCTTCGATGCTGGTAGCTATTATTATCGCAATACCCTTAGGTATATATTCAGCAAAAAAGAGAAATAGCTTCATTGACTTATTTATTACAGGTGGATCTGTGCTCGGAAAAGCGATGCCGAATTTCTGGCTTGGAATCATGCTTATATTAATATTGGCCGTAAATTATCAGCTATTCCCCGTTTCCGGCAGAGGATCGGTTATGCATATGGTTTTACCTGCGATAACCCTGGGAACTGGCATCGCAGCTGAAATGACAAGGTTAATTAGATCAAGTATGTTAGAAATTTTAAATCAAGATTATATTCGTACAGCTAAAAGTAAAGGTGCAAGTGAAATGAGCGTAGTTTTTAAGCATGCTTTCCGGAATTCATTAATCCCCGTAGTAACCATAATGGGGCTGCAAGTGTCACATCTTGTCAGTGGAGCACTAATAACTGAAACTGTCTTTTCATGGCCAGGGTTAGGTCTGCTTTTGGTTCAAGCAGTTAATGGAAGAGATATGGCTGTCGTCCAAGCTGCCGTTTTTGTGATTGCCATATTGGTTATTATTGTGAACCTGCTTACTGATATCGCATATCGTGTTTTGGACCCAAGAATTAATTATTCATAGGAGGTGTATCTCGTGGAAGCAGAAGTAAAAATAAGTTCCGAAACGACCATAAGCACCGTCCAGAGAAGAAAACCATGGGTGAGATGGATAAAGCTGCTGCTTCAAAGCAAAACAGGAACTGTCGGGTTCTTCATTGTTTCTTTAGTTATATTTGTTGCTGTATTCGCTGATATTTTGGCTCCACATGATCCAGCATCGAATAATTTGGGTGATATGCTAAAGCCCCCTGTGTGGCTGGATGGCGGTTCACAAAATTATATTCTAGGAACAGATAATTTAGGGAGAGATATATTGAGCCGTATTATTTATGGCTCCCGTGTTTCCTTGCTTGTTGGGGTTTTTTCTGTTATCTTAGCCGGTTTCATAGGCATAATAATCGGACTAATAGCAGGCTATTATGGTGGAGTTATAGATAACTTATTAATGAGAATTGTAGATTCATTCCTGGCGATTCCAAGCATTCTTTTTATCCTTGTCGTTCTTGCCGTCTTTGATCCTAGTATTTTGGTTCTGGTTATTGTAATTGGATTAACTAATTGGGTTACATATGCCAGAGTTGTCAGGGGAGAGGTCTTAAGCATTAAAGAAAGGGAGTTTGTCAAGGCTTCAAAATCAATAGGTACAAATAGTTTAACCATTATGCTGCAGCATATCCTTCCTAACATCCTTTCTTCATTTATTGTGATATCAACCTTAAGCGTTGCTACGACTATCGTTTTAGAAGCATCGCTAAGTTTTCTTGGATTGGGGATTCAGCCTCCGGATGTTTCCTGGGGCGGAATGTTAACAGATGGAAGAAACTATCTGGCAACTAATTGGTGGCTTGCTACCTTTCCTGGCATTGCCATAACAATTACAGTCCTTGGGATTATCTTTTTGGGGGACTGGCTGCGGGATGTGCTTGATCCACGAACACAGGTGAAAAAATAGGAGGGATGATCTCTTGGGTGAAACTGATACGTTATTAGAAGTGAAGGATTTGAAAACGCACTTTTTTACAGAGGACGGTGTAATTCCCTCGGTAAATGGAGTTTCTTTTACTGTAAAAAAAGGGGAAACGATCGGCATAGTAGGTGAATCTGGGTGCGGTAAAAGTGTTACTTCACTGTCAATTCTTCAATTGGTAAGTCAGCCAGGAAGAATTGTAGGAGGACAAATATTATTAAATGGAACTGATTTAACGAAAAATTCAAATAAACAAATGAGGAAAATCAGAGGAAATAAAATATCGATGATTTTTCAAGAACCTCTGACATCCCTAAACCCTGTCTTTACGATTGGCAGTCAAATATCAGAATCAATTAGACTTCATCAAAAGATTGATAGAAGAAAAGCGAAAGAACTGGCAATTGATATGCTTTCAAAGGTGGGGATATCAAATGGAGACAATCTATATAACTCTTTTCCTCATCAATTAAGCGGGGGGATGAGACAGAGGGTAATGATTGCAATGGCTTTATCGTGCAGACCCCAATTATTGATTGCCGATGAACCTACTACTGCTTTGGATGTTACGATTCAGGCACAAATCCTTAAACTCATGAAAAAACTAAGGGAAGAATATAATACCTCTATAATAATGATCACTCATGATTTAGGAGTAGTGGCAGAAATGGCAGATCGTGTGATTGTTATGTACGCTGGGCAAATTGTAGAACAAAATAATGTATTTGAACTTTTCAAAAACCCAAAACACCCATATACCCAGGGTCTTTTAAACAGTACCCCAAAAATTCATCAGTTAAAGGACCAATTAGAATCAATCGAAGGGAACGTTCCCGCTCCATCCAACTTGCCGAAAGGCTGTAAATTCCATCCAAGATGCCCGTTTTCAATGGAAAAGTGCAGTCAGCAAGATCCTCCTTTACTCCAAGTGAATTCAGAATCTTCAGTTAGATGCTGGCTTCATGAAGGTAAAGAGGTGATAGGGCTATGAATAGCATACTTGATGAAAATAGGGTTAATCAGGAGTACTTATTAAAAATTGAAGGGCTGAAAAAGTATTATGAAACTTCTTCTGATTTTTTTGGCAGAAAAAAGAATTACGTAAAAGCGGTTGATGATATTAGCCTATATGTCAATAAGGGCGAGACATTAGGCATAGTTGGGGAATCTGGCTGCGGTAAATCTACAACTGGCACTACCATCTTAAGAATGCAGGAGCCCACTGAAGGGAAAATTTATTTCGAAGGAAGAGAATTAACATCGCTGAATCACAATGAGATGCAAAAAATTAGAAAAGACATACAAATGGTCTTTCAAGATCCATTTTCATCATTGAATCCAAGAATGAGAGTCTTTGATATTATCGCTGAGCCCCTGAGAACCCATAAAGCTGCTAAAGGGAAAGAGCTAGAAAACATAATATATGACCTTATGGAAACTGTAGGCCTGGATCGCTCCTTCTCCAAAAGGTATCCACATGAATTTAGTGGTGGACAGCGGCAGCGTATCGGTATTGCTAGAGCACTTGCTCTAAAACCAAAATTAATTATTTGCGATGAGCCGGTATCTGCACTTGACGTTTCGATTCAGGCGCAAATATTGAATCTGCTAATAGATTTACAGAGGAAATTCCATCTAACGTACATATTTATTGCGCATGGAATTCCTGCTGTTAAATATATTAGCGACCGAATTGCGGTCATGTATATGGGTGAAGTTGTGGAAATGGCTTTAAAAGAAGATTTATTTAATGAGACCATGCATCCATATACAAAAGGATTGATTTCTGCTGTTCCGGTACCAGATCCAACGTTAAGGGACAGAAAGGACAAGGTATATATTCACGGCGATGATCTCCCAAAACAGGTTGAGGATGCAACTGGATGTAAATTTTACTCACGATGCCCATTTAAGCAGCAAGTATGTAAAGTCGAAAGACCAAAATTAAATCAAGTAAGACATGATCATTTTGTTTCCTGTCATTTTCCATTACAGTAAAAAATTTTTATTAGAGAGGAATGTTTAATCCATGAAAATAGCAGTCATAGGCTCAGGAATTGTCGGTGCAAGTGCAGCCTATCATCTCTCAAGGGAAGGTGCAGAGGTTGTCATTATAGATAAGGCGCATCAGGGACAGGCAACTGCAGCAGGCGCAGGCATCATTTGCCCGTGGATTTCCAGAGCAGATCACAAAGACTGGTACACTATTGCAAAACGAGGCGCTCTTTACTATCCATCATTATTAGCGAGCCTTAAACAAGATGGAGAAGAGGATTTTGGATTTGGAATGGTAGGAGCTCTGGCAGTCAGCAGCAGTTCGGATGAACTGGATGCGATCGAACAAAGTGTCCGGCAAAAAAAGGCTGAAACGCCTGAGGTTGGGGAGATTACGAGATTAACAGCAGAGGAAGCCCGGGAACTTTATCCGCCGCTCCGTGAGGATCTGCAGGCTGTCCATGTTACGGGTGCAGCGAGGCTGGATGGCAGGCTGTTAAGGGACGCCATGCTAAATGGTGCAAAAAAACATGGTGCTGTATTACTTGAAGGTGAAGGTGACCTTGTATTTCATAATAATAAGGTTACAGGAGTAAAAGTGAACGGGGATGTCATTGCTGCCGATGCAGTTATCGTTACTGCCGGTGCATGGGCTAAAGACTTACTTGCTCCGTTAGGCATTGATCTTAAAATCGAGCCTCAGCGCGGGCAAATTGCCCATCTGGAAATGGACAGTATGGACACCTCCAGCTGGCCGGTTGTCCTTCCGCAAAGCTCTCATTACTTAGTGGCTTTCGACCATTCCAAAGTGGTGGCTGGAGCTACCAGGGAAACGGGATCCGGGTTTGATTATAGACTTACGGCGGCAGGTGTGAAAGAAGTGCTGGATGAAGCATTAACAGTGGCACCAGGATTAGCTGAAAGCACACTAAAAGAGGTAAGAATTGGCTTCCGCCCGGCCGGGCCAGATATTTTGCCGCTGCTGGGTACGGTTCCAGCTGCAGAGGGGCTGGTTATCGCAACAGGATTAGGGGCTTCAGGGCTTACTATGGGACCTTACGTGGGCACCCTGGCTGCAGATCTTACTTTGAAAAGGGAGATGGAAATAGATCTGTCACCTTATGATCCATTAAGAAAAGGCTTGGAAGCAGAAATAAAGTGAATTTAATAAGCATAAGCTGCCATACTGTTTTTAAGGCAGCTTATTTGTTTTTTTCCTATTCCTTCAGTCGATCCGGCAAACCCTGAATGGAAGACACCACAACATCAAGCTTCGCTTCGATCCGGTTCAGCAAAAAAAATGTGACAACGATCGGGAAGCCGAGTTCGCTGATCAATGTAACCATCTGTTCCATGGCAGCTGCTCCTTTCTAGTGAATTCATTTTACCCCATTGTAAAAAATGGCCGGGTTCCAAAGAATCCGGCCACTGCACCTTACATCAATTCATAATCAGTTACATTACGCTCAACCAATCTGGCGCTTTCCGCTGAAACCAAATCACCGCCATTGCCGACAAATGCATTGGCAGCAATGATTTGTTCCATGGCTGCTTTCACAGCTGCAGGATCAATCGGTTCGATTGGGTTATCAACGGATAGTTTCGTTGGCTTGCCCAGTTCTGACAGAAAAGTCATTTCTAATGATTTCGCCATTTTTATTCCCTCCTTTATGTTTAAAGTATTTTAATAGAATGAATTAGCCCAGAATTTCGAAGCTGTCATTTCTATTAATTCCAGCCAGCGGATAGATGCTTAGTCCAGAGATCGCTTGTCCCACTGTGAAAAGCTGGTCTGCTGTTGCCGATTGTTTTACGCCGCTGTAGGTTTTGGATTTGTGGATTGGCTTGCCCTGCCCGTTAAGGCCTGTTTCAAACACCAGGCGAAGTTTGGAATCAGTGATAATTGCTTGTGCCATGTTGTTCACCTCCTTTCACCCTCTATATACATATTGCTGGGAGATAAGGACAGGGTAAATTTGATTAATCTTCTAAAAAGCGATTATTTTTCATTATATTTTTCAGCTTCGCACGGGCACCCTGCCGCCAGTTTTTGACTGCTGACGGGGTGACTTGTTCTTTTTCAGCTATTTCCTTTACAGACATCTGATCACATAAAGTATACTGCAGCCATTTCATTTGATTGGGAGTTAATAGCCCGCATCTTTTTAGCAGCTCGTGTGCAAGATCTGTGGAGGGGAATGATGAGGGGTCTTCAATAAGTTCCCAGAATTCATCTTTCGGATAGAAACATTGCTGGCTTTGTTTATGTTGTCTTGTTAATTCGTTCATGATATTTCCTTTTATCATACTGTAAGCATAGGAAAGCAGGGTCCCTTTTTCAGCGTCATGATTTTTCCACGCCTGCCATAGTGTAATTAATCCCAGCTGGTAGAATTCCTCTTTGTTTTTATAGATGTTCAGACTATGCATGATTTGATGAATTATCCTCTCATATTGTGCTTCTAACTGTTCAAAACTCTCCATGAATTCGGTCCCTTCAAGGAAAGCGCGCTCTCTATGTTTTCCCGGGTAGTTCAAACATAGTCTGTTAACCAAATTTTGGCGAATCAAGTAAAAGTCCCAGATCAGTGAGTTACCCCCCCTAAGTCCGGAGTTAAGGGGTCTAAGTCCGGACTTAGGGGGTATAACTCACGAAAAACGGGCAGTTAGCCTGTTTTTTTATTTTTTGTAAAAAAAATTCATGAAGAAGTCATTTTCTTCAGCCAAAAATCCCAATTCAAACAAATCCTCAAAGTACATTTCTTCAAATTTCTTAGTCAAGATTCCATAGAAATAAGCGACAGGATTAGCAATGGCGCGGGTTTTCATCTTCCTGATCAGCTGCTTAAACGAATGGATGGCTGCAGCCAAAACAGCGTTTACTCTTTGGTCACAATTGTTTTTATAGGCTGCTATGGATGCCATTCTCCAAAACTCCTCAATTTGCTTTGCTTCCGGAAAAAAGGATTTTACAGTGCTGGTAAATGATTCTGGTACACGATCACTTGTATAGGTGTGATCAAGGACGTTTTCGTTACGTTTATTAATCTTTTGATTTTTATTAGCTTTAGAAAGATTAATGGTTTTATTAGGGTGGTCCAACTTTTCTTTCTTAGGTGGTTCACTCTTGGGAAAACGATTAAAAACATACAAATTACTGGACTGGGACCCGTTTTTTCTTTCGGTTTCAAGAACAGTGATAATCCCTGACTCTAATGCTTTGACAATCATCCTTTTAAAAGTGGATCGGGAAATTCCATTTCCGTTATATTCTTCGTGAATGGCTTTTAAAACGGTGGCGATTTTAGCATTGGAGACTCCAGGGATTTTCGCAGCAAAACGAACCAGCCTCTTTAAACCAACCAGTTCACCTTTTGAGAACTTTTCCTTATGCACCGAAAGCCACATCTCCACATGCGCATTAAACTCCGTAAGATCCTTAAATTGGGAATATCCTTCAAATTGCTCAATACTGCCTGATTTTAAATTCATTTTAATGCACCACCCTTTCACCTTCTAAATACAAAGGATGGGAGGGAAAAGACAGGGGTTATTTGGGGGATTGTGAAGGAATCGTGAACAGGGCTGATTTTTGAAATAGCTATGGAAACATGGCGGCGAAATTACAAAGCTTCAATGGAAACGGTCGCCATAAGAGGTCTGTGACGACGAAACTCGAAGGTCCCCAGTCAAAATGGTCGCCATGAGAGGTCTATGAGGACGAAACTTGAAGGTCCCCAGTCAAAATGGTCGCCATGAGAGGTCTATGACGACGAAACTCGAAGGTCCCCAGTCAAAATGGTCGCCATAAGCGGTTAATGACGACGAAAAATCGGAAGCTCAATTAAAATCAGTCGCCAATACCTAAAACTTATTATCACCACTTTTCCTATTTTCTTGACAATGATAATCATTTTCATTTAAAATTGATTTTATCAATGATAATCATTATCACTATATTCTATTTACATGATAGTAATCTAATCTGAGGGAGGGGTATAAGTCGATTGAACTTTACATTTGCTGCTGGTGCGGTTATATGGCGGATACGGATTCAGATGAAAATAACGATGCCCAATGCCCTTGCTGCGGTTTGGATGTTATCGAGGCAGCGGAATATGACATATAGGAGAGTTGAAAAATGAGTGGACTTTATATCGCAATAGAACATTTTGATCATCAAATCGATTGCTTTTGCCCGGATGCTGATCATGTGAATATACTGCATTTTCAAAAGGGGGATTTAATTGAGGTCACTCCTGAGCGGAAATATACAATGCTGGGATGGTATGCGCTTGTGGTGATTAATGGACAGCAGGCATTTTACTTGGCTGAAGAGGATATTGAAAGATATTTCATGAGTGAATGCATATCTTCACAGCTAGATATAGACCTGAAAATCAATTATCTGCAATATAAAATTGATCAGGATCTTGAAGCGGGGGACAAGGACTCTTTTGCAGAGAATAGCAGAAAGCTGCGCGAAACCTGCAGTCTGAAAGAGGAATTGGAATATTACATGGCCAAGGCCATCTAAAGTGAATAAAAAAACAATGAAGCTATCATGAGAGCGTTAGCTTTATGTTTTTCTCAATTGGATAGTCTATCATTGTATGTTCCTGACCGGGCGTTTTTTAAGAGGCCATCTAAGGAAAGCTGCTATCTCCTGGCAGCTTTTATTTTTGTCTAAAATCATCCCCATTCATTAAAAATGAGAACGTTCTTTGTGGCCTTTCTCCCATTTTCGCAAGATAAACCATGTAATTAAGCTCAGGATAATCAGTAAGCTCTCCAATGTGAAGATATACCATGGATAGTCACCCAATATGTCAAAGAAACTTGGGGTCTTAGGTTTATGACGCAAGAACCAATAATTTCCCTTCGTTTGATTGTTAATCAGAAGGATTGCAGGCAAAAGCAGATTGATAAAAACAATTAGTTTTATGACCGATCGGAATGATGGATAATATTTTCTGGCCCACAAAAAATATAAGGCCACCCATACAACCATCATGTGTGCATAAAAAAAGTGAAAAAAGCGAAAGTGAGGAAAGTCATATGTTAATGCTGGAGTAAGTATAGCCTGAGTAGCACCCAATATTGCAATAAAAATTAATAGTTCAAAAATATACTTTTTTCTAGTCAATAGTAAAAGGATACATAATATAAGTCCGATATTACACAATTCCAATGGCATGGACCGCCCCAATTTCCATACTCCATTCACTAACATCCATACGTGATTCAATATCTCGGCAAATATTAAGGAAATGGCCGATCCAACTTCAAGCCTTCTCCATCCATCACCATTCAGCTTTTTCCGGAATAGAAAAATGGCAGATGATACAAAAAAGAAGATTGCCAATGTAACAAGATGACTGGCTGAAAACATTTCAAAATGGAAAGACTTATGACTTTTGCCAAACCACTCCATCCGCGCACACCCCAAGTCTGTTTAATGAATCAGGCATAAGATGTGCATCTCCTATATTTTTTATACAGCTTTTCTGTACCTTCATCGATGAAGCATATTTGCAGCTGCCAGGTTGACTCCTTATGCGACGCATATTTCCACCCTTTGATTTTTTTATCATACCAATTAGGAAAAAGGTCACAAAATTAAGTTGCCCATTGACATTGATAATCATTATCATTTATTATCAGTTTAACAATAAATGAAAAACGTTATCAATTAGGAGGCGACATGAAATGAAGGCTTTCATTGGATATTTAAGTATGTCAGGAAATACGGAAGATATGGCTTCAATCCTGAAAGATGTTCTTGTATCTAAAGGTTGTGAAGTGGATATGGAAAGCCTGGATTTGACAGAAATCCATAGTATCCTTGCCTATGATTTTATTTTCATTGGTGCTTATACATGGGGGGATGGGGATCTTCCTTATGAAGCTGAGGATTTTTTTGAAGAATTGAATGATCACGATTTAACAGGAAAACATGTTGCGTGCTTTGGCTCTGGGGATCATGCTTATCCAAAATTTTGTGCAGCAGTGGATACGCTTGCAGACAAATTAAGAGAAAGAGGAGCCAATGTTTTTCAGCAAAAGTTAAAGATAGAACTCAATCCGGAAACAGATGAGCAAATCCTTGAGTGTCAGCAATTTGCCGAAGCTGCCTATGAATGGACAGTGAAAAATGAGGAGATGGAACATGTTTGACAAAGGCTCCACTGCAGTTCTATCAACTCAGGATCTTCCTTTCATTGTAGCAGTTAAGCAGGCGGGCATTTATTCCTTTGAGGATGGAGACTGGCTCCTTCAGTATGGATTAACTCAAAATATATACAAACTTGTGCAATTAGGTCATTTCATATTCGGAATCGGAGACAATGGCACAATTATCCGATACGATCTGCAGCGAAAAAAGTGGAATCAAACCTCATTCCCAACAGCCCAGCGGCTGTGGGATATTACAGGAAACCGCAAGGGACTCATCGTAACCCATGGCGGCAGCTGCCTATACATATCAACTAATTTTGGTTCCGATTGGTCTGTTATTAGACCATTTCAAAATATGCCGCAAAAGCCCCTTATCCGATCTCTGCTATATCATCAGGGAATCCTTTATATTGGGACACAAATCAATTCCCAGAATGGAGGGTTATGGAGATATTATGTTAGAAAAGGGGAATTGCAGCTCATAAAAAAAGAAAAGCATTCGATGATTTCCTCTATTTATAGAGATGAAAATGACCTTCTTATCATTGCAAAAGGAAACGCCCGATCCGGTATGGGAACGATTGAGTTTCTGAATCCTTTTACAAAAAAATGGGATGTATGCCAGCAGCCTATATCAGAAAGAGCTTTCCTGGATATTTTTGAGGCAAATGAAAAAGTATATGCCACGACAAGTCAGGATGTAGACGGTTTTTCAAGAATCTATGAAGTCCATAAGAATAGCATGTCCCTGATTCCCATTGAAACCGTAGCTGGACATGGATTCAGAGGTGCAGGCTTTGAAGACCAGCTTTTTATCTGTTCACATAGAGAAAGTAAATGGATCAGCCACAGGTATAACACATCAGCACTAATTCATTGATAGGAGTGAAGAGGAATGAAAATTGGCGTATTTTATGCAAGTATGTCCGGGAACACAGAAGCAATTGCAGATATAATAGCGGGGGAACTGAAAGATCAAAATCATGATGTGGATTTAGAAGATTTTATGAGTGTTCAAAGTGCTTCCGAACTGCTAAACTATGATCTTACTTTTATTGGAATGTATACATGGGGAGACGGGGATTATCCGGATGAATGTCTCGATATAATTGAAGAAATCGAGCAGCTTGATCTGGATAAGCAACCCTTTGCCATCTTTGGTTCAGGAGATACCTCCTATCCTGATTTTTGCGGCGCCCTTGATCAGCTTCAGAGACTTATAGAAGAACAGGGTGGAACAGTTGTCGGGAACCCCCTGAGAATAGAGTTCAACCCGGAACCGGAAGACGAAGAGGAAATAAAAAAGTTTGTCTCTGAAGCATTGATGTTAAAAGAAACCTGCTGAGTATATGGCAGCAAGCTTAGAAAGGATGGCGTTAATGAAAAAGAAAACATTTCATAAGCTCGTAGAAGAAAACATGAAAAATATCCTAAAAGATAAAGATCAATTGGAAGAAATATATCGGAGGATTGATGAAAATATTTTGATGGAGACAGAAAAAACAAAAGTAACTCAATAGGAATATCCAGGCAGGCTGGAAAAGAAAAGAAGTATGAGTTTCTGCAATAGGCAGGGACGCATACTTTATGTCAGCAGCCAGTTGTCCACCATTTGGGCATTGTGAAAATGGCTGCTGTTTTAAAATTTCAAAAAAAATTCCCCCATGGGGAATGAAAGAACAACTCATTATTTTGATTTTTTCTCATTCGACTTTTCCTTTTGAAGCTTTTCTTTTTCAAGACGCTCCGCATCCTTCTTGAACGCCTCCATCGCTTTGTAAAAAAGGAGAGTCATCGTTTTTCACCTCCTTATCCTTTTACTTCGTTAATTTCTTCCATTTTCCTTTGGAATTTTTTCGATTGTTAAGATTTGGCAGGAATTATTGCATTTTAAGAGAATTCATTTTTCAAGGAAAGGTGTTTGAGGACAAAAAATAGTGAAGGTGTGTTTAACTTGGGCCATTCAGCAAAATTCACGGATAGAATGCTAAGCATTATAAAGAGTGCAGAAAAGGAAGCCCGTATGTCAGATTGTAATGTGATTCATCCTGTCCACCTGCTAATTGGGTGTCTGGAAGAAAGAGCAGGCGCATTGGGAGAAATATCTTTGAAATGCAATTTAAACCCAAGCTTGCTGAGCGGAGCAGTTCAAAATACGCAAAGAATAACGCAAAGTGAATTTTTCAGCATCCCAGTAACCGATGAGGTTATAGACATCTTTGATACAGCGATTGCTTTTATGCACAGATATAATCAGGTTTTTGTTAATGAAGGGCACTTACTTAAAGCATTACTTGCTGATTCCACCATTTCTGGCAGGCTATCTGAGGATATGAAAAAAACCATCTTAACCCTCGGAACGTCCTCCAGGGACATGATCACTCACCTTGGCAGCTATACTTTTCCTCAAATGAACACCCCTTTTGTCAGGAAAGTTCATCAAGGTGATGAGAGGGAGCTTGCAGACTTTATAGAGAAAAACTTTTCTAAAGAATGGGCACATACCATTCAGGGGGGATTTCAGAAGGAAAAGCCGTCAATCTATATCGCATGTGATGAAGACGGAAGGATTATTGGCTTTGCAGCATTTGATGTCTGCCAGAACAAAAAGGGATATTTCGGTCCTATGGGTGTAGTAAAAAACAGGAGGGTAAAAGGCATAGGAAATGCATTGCTTCATCACTGCTTAAAAGATATGAAAGAAATAGGATATGAATATGCCATTATTGGCGGAGCAGGGCCAATTGAGTTTTATGAGAAAGCCTGCAGGGCTGTTGTCATTCCTTCTATATAATCAATCACCGGAAGAGTCGTTTTTCCCTAAAACTTAAAAATAATTATAGAATATTGTTGCAATTTGATTTCCACTATTGGTATGATTATTCTCCGCGCAAATTTCTTACATAAGAAAAGTGATATCAAAAGGAGCTGATTGTGTGAAGCAGGAATTCATCGAAATTTTCAATGCCAGAGTAAATAACCTGAAAAATATTGATCTGCAGATTCCAAAAGGAAAGATCACGATATTTACAGGTGTCTCCGGTTCAGGCAAATCGTCCATCGTTTTTGATACGATTGCCCAGGAGGCAGGCCGCCAGTTAAATGAGACGTACAGCAGTTTTCAGCGGCTTTTTCTTCCAAAATATAGCCGTCCGGAAGCAGATGAAATTAATAATCTTTCTACTGCCGTTGTAGTCGATCAAAAACGGCTCGGCGGAAATGCACGATCCACACTTGGAACCGCTACAGATATTAATCCTCTTCTTCGCCTGTTTTTCTCCCGGTTTGCAGAACCTCATATAGGTTACAGCAACGCATATTCATTTAATGATCCCAGCGGCATGTGCCCGAAATGTGAAGGGATTGGGAGAATTATTACGCTAAACCTTGATGCTGCTCTTGATAAGGAAACAAGCTTAAATGAAGGAGCTATTCTGCTTCCGGGATTTGGACCTGGAACATGGCAATGGAAAGCGTATGCGGAATCCGGATTCTTCGATATTGATAAGAAAATAAATGAATATACAGAAGAAGAATTTAATAAGCTTGTCTATGCGGAGCCGCAAAAAGTAAAAGTGAGTTATATGAATAATGATATGAATGCAACCTATGAAGGCCTGGCAGTCAAATTTATGAGGCAGCATGTGAAGAGGGACAAAGAAACTTCAAAAACAGGCGAGAAGCTCCTGAAGAACTTCAGCACCATGACGAAATGTCCTTCCTGCGGAGGAAAACGGTACAATGAGAAGGTGCTTTCATCCACAATCAAAGGCTATTCCATCTATGACCTTACATCCATGCAATTGGATCAGCTAATTAATACTCTTCCAAAGATTACATCACCTGAAGCTAAGCCAATTGTTGACGGGATCATGGAACGATTGGAAAATCTATGTGATATTGGACTGGGCTATATGGATCTGACAAGGGAAACACCAACACTATCGGGAGGTGAATCCCAAAGGGTGAAAATGGTAAAATATTTATCCAGTAACTTAACAGGCTTAATGTACATATTTGATGAACCAAGCACCGGACTGCATCCGCGGGATGTCTATCGGTTAAATGAATTGCTGGTTCGGCTGCGTGAAAGGGGCAATACCGTTTTAGTTGTCGAGCATGATCCAGACGTCATCCAAATAGCCGACCATATCGTTGATGTTGGGCCTCAAGCCGGAACACATGGGGGAGAGATTATGTATACCGGCAGTTATCAGGGTTTCTTATCTTCTGATACATTGACTGCCAATTATTTGAACCGCAGTGCAGAAATCAACGCCAATCCGAGACCGGTTTCCGAGTTAATGGAATGCAGGAAAAGCACTCTTCACAATTTGAAGAATGTGAGTCTTTCAGTTCCAAGAGGGGTTTTTACTGTTATTACAGGAGTAGCGGGTTCAGGGAAAAGCACACTTGTGAACGAAGTGTTTGCAAAAGATTTTCCTGAGGCAATCCGTATTGACCAAAGCCCGGTCCACGCCAACATACGGTCTAATCCGGCAACTTTCACTGGCATTATGAATTCGATTCGCAAATCTTTTTCAGATGCCAATGGAGTGGAGAGCGGATTATTCAGCTATAATTCGACCGGTGGGTGTCCGACATGCGGAGGCACCGGGACGGTCGAGATCAATTTATCTTTTATGGATACAATGGAAGTCGAATGCAGTGAATGTCATGGAAGCCGTTTTAGGCAGGACGTGCTTCAATACTTATATAAGGGCAAAAATATTGTTGAAATCATGGAGATGTCTATAGCGGACGCTGTGGAGTATTTTGATGCAAAAGACATTCAGAAAAAACTCAAAGCCCTGGAGACTGTCGGTCTTGGCTATTTGTCATTGGGACAGCCGCTGACCACCTTGTCAGGAGGCGAATGTCAAAGACTTAAGCTTGCAAAGGAACTGAATACTAAAGGAAACATTTATATACTTGATGAACCAACTACGGGATTGCATATGTCGGATGTCGCTAATATTCTGGACATCATTAATAAATTGGTGGAAAAGGGCAATACCGTTATAGTCATAGAACATAATCTGGATGTTATCCGAAAAAGTGATTGGATCGTTGATTTAGGTCCGGATGGAGGCGCTGGAGGCGGAGAAATCCTGTATGAAGGTCCGCCGGCAGGAATTTTGGAATGTGAACGTTCGGTTACTGCACAGCATCTGTAATGGAATATGTAAAAGAGATCAAATGGCCATGGAATTTTTTCAATGGCCATTTTCTTTATCGCTTAAGTGGAGGTGATTACTATGGATAAACTATTAAAAGACCTGAAGGCAGCAGGTGTACACAGTATTAAAGGTGATTCAGAGATTATTCTGGAAATCTTTCAGGATGAACGAATAAGTCCCAATAAAGCAGATTATTTAATTAATAGGCTTCTTACCATGGATGAGAGCAGAATTGAAAAAGTAAAGCTTCAGTGCCCTCAAGAAATTTTGGATGAATTAATGGTTTCGCGAGGAAAAATGAAAGTGATTGGTGAGAGAGTTATTTTTAAAAAGCAGTTTGCAGAATCCAAGATTGAACAAGCCCCTCCTTATGAAGTTTGGCCGCTCCTTAACAATAGTTCCATTATTTTTTTATCTGAAGTTATGAATTTTACTTATGAACAAACTGAGAAATTTTTAAAGAGCATGAAAGCAGAGCTCCCTGAACAAGCAGATAATATGTTTACGGTTTATACAGTTCATTCAGAACCGGCTGGAGCCGTTTTTCCTCATTTGGAACCTGACCGGGACCGGGAAGGAAGGATGTTTTGGATCGGCATCCACCCTGATTTCAAGGGTAAAGGGTATGGTAAGAACCTGCATTTAATAGGACTTCATAGATTGCAGTATGAATATAAAGCTGAAAAATATCTCGGGGCAACAAGCGCTGATAATGCCGCCATGAGAAAGATTATGGAAGCAAATGGATGTACACAGGAGAGCAATTCTGTTTTTACCTTAGTGTATTCTTTTTCTTGATAATCAAGAATGATGTATGAAAAAGGCTCAGTCGTTTTCAGCAGGTATATATTCTGGTGGATGAAAAGTGTCATTGCTGCCTACTAAATAGTGGTTTCTTTCATAACTGTAAAAAAAAGGTTTGATCAGGAATTAATTCAGGCTGGTTTGACACAATCAAGAAACATGAAAGAATGTCCCGCACATCCGGGACATTCTTTTCATCTTTCACCAATTTTCTTATAGGATACAGGCAGTCTATTTATTCAGGTTTTCCTGCAGATCCGAGTTCAGAAAGTTTTCTGTGGCATAAGCTGAAGCCCCAAGTGCTGTGGAGTAAATCGATAAATCTGCAAATGTAATGTTTACGTTTTCCTGATTAAATCTTAAGGAATGGGTCTCGACAACTTCCATAATCGAATCCAGTAATAAATCTTTGGCAATGGCTAAGCGATTTCCTATAATGATCTGCTCGGGATTGAATGTATTGATGATATTGTTTATGCCAATGCCGAGGCATCGGCCAATAAGCCGGAACAGATCCTTTACTTCCTCATCTTCTTCCGCCATTTCAACTAATGACTCCAGGTTCAGATCATCCCGTTTTAAATAGGATTGAATATTCTTTGCTTGGTTTAATAAAGCCTGTTCAGAAGCATACAATTCCCAGCAGCCTTTGCTGCCGCATCTGCATTCTTTTCCATCTATATCGATCACCATATGGCCCATTTCACCGGAGAAGCCTTCAGCGCCACGATAAAGGCTATTTTGTAAAATAAAGCCGACTCCTATGCCAATTCCAGCACTTACGTAGATGAGATTTTCAAAGTTTTTTCCGGCTCCGAAACGCTTTTCCCCGTATGCTCCGGCGTTCGCTTCATTGTCGATGATAGCGGGAAGGTGAAACTCTGTCTCAATTTCTGCCTTCAAATGGATATCTGTCCAGCCCAGATTAGGTGCCAGCAGGATATTACTGCCTTCCTTATTTACGATTCCCGGCACTCCAATACCTATTCCGATCACACCATAGGGGCTCTCAGGGGTAGAGTCCAATAAGGATTGGATGACTTCTTTTATGACAAGAATGGTTTCTTCATATCTCATGCTATTCATATGCTTTAAATGTTCGCTCACAATATTGCCCGATAAATCAGTCATGACACCTAGAATATAGTTAACCCCTAAATCAATTCCAATCGCATAGCCTGCTTTTTCATTAAAGAGCAGCATCACAGGGCGACGTCCTCCGCTCGATTTGCCTGGTCCCGTTTCGGAACAGATTTTTTCTTCAATCAGCTCGTTGACTAAAGAGGAAACAGTACCTTTAGTCAGTCCCAAATGCTGTGCGATATCAGCCCGTGAGATAGGGGATTGGTCGATGATCGTCTGCAGAACGCGTGATTTGTTTTTCATTTTTACCAGCTGCTGATTCCAAGTCATTATCTTTCTCCTCAAATCCTCAATTTCTTTGTCTATTACAATCATATTCCATTTATACCATAATTAAAAATAAAAATAAAACTTAGTTCATTCAATAGACAAACTAAGTTCAAGGTGGTAAAATCGATTTGTAATCAAATGAAAGCGATAACAAATGAAAAGAGAAGATGGAGGAATGAACATGAACTACTTTAATAATGTGAGCGGAGTAAAATACGAAGGTCCAGATTCTAATAATCCATTAGCTTTTAAATATTATAATCCTGAAGAAATGATCAACGGCAGAAAGATGGAAGACCTTCTCCGTTTTGCAGTGTCTTACTGGCATACATTTACGGCGGAAGGCACTGATCCTTTCGGAGATGGAACGATGATCCGTTCCTATGACAGATTTTCCGGAATGGATTTGGCCAAGGCGCGTGTAGAAGCTTCTTTTGAATTCTATGAAAAACTGAACGTCCCGTTTTTCTGCTTCCATGATGCTGATATTGCGCCTGAAGGGGATTCATTAAGAGAAACGTTTAAGAACTTAGATGAAATTACGGCCATGATTAAGGAATACATGAAATCCAGCAAAACAAAGCTATTATGGAATACCGCTAATATGTTTTCACATCCGCGCTGGCTGCACGGTGCGGCGACAGCACCTAATGCTGATGTATTTGCCTATGCTGCTGCAAAAGTGAAAAAGGGACTTGAGATCGGCAAGGAGCTGGGTTCTGAGAACTATGTGTTCTGGGGCGGCCGCGAAGGATACGAAACACTGCTGAATACGAACATGAAGCTTGAACTCGATAATCTTGCGCGGTTCTTCCATATGGCAATCGATTATGCGAAGGAAATTGGGTTTGACGCACAATTCCTAATCGAGCCAAAGCCGAAGGAGCCTACCAAACATCAATATGATTTTGATGTGGCAACCAGTTTATCATTCTTGCAAACTTACGGCTTAAAAGACTACTTTAAATTCAATATTGAAGCAAACCATGCGACACTTGCCGGCCATACTTTTGAGCATGAATTGCACACAGCACGCATAAATGGAATGCTTGGTTCTGTGGATGCCAACCAGGGAGATACCCTGCTGGGATGGGATACGGACGAATTCCCGACAGACATCTATTCTACAGCACTGGCAATGGTAGAAATTCTTAAAAATAACGGCCTTGGAACAGGCGGCCTTAACTTTGATGCGAAAGTACGAAGAGGATCATTTGACCCTGAGGACCTGTTTTATGCTCATATTGCAGGAATGGACACATTTGCGGTTGGCGCAAAAGTTGCACAGCGTTTAATTGAAGATAAAGTATTAGACAACTTTGTTGCTGACAGATACAGCAGCTATACAGAAGGCATCGGACTTGAAATCGTTGAAGGAAAGGCAGACTTCCATAAGCTTGAAAAGCATGCCCTTCAGCTTGAAAAGATTGAAAACAAATCAGGAAGACAGGAACAGCTAAAAGCTGTCTTAAATAAATACATTCTCGAAGCCTATGCGAGTGTAAAAGCGTAAGAGTTTAATATAAAAAGATTAAATGTACTGGGAATACAAAAGTGTCCCAGTACATTTTTAAAAAGTAAAGCTTAGCATACATTTCATTATCTAAAGGATGATCAATCATGAAATATGTAATCGGGATTGACCTTGGCACGAGCTCGGTAAAAGTTTTATTAATGAATCAAAAGGGAGAAGTATGCAGCGAAGTTTCCAGGTCTTATCCGCTCATTCATGAAAAGTCGGGTTATAGTGAACAGGACCCTGCTGAATGGGCTGATAAAACAGTGGCTGCTCTTAAAGAACTTACAGAGCAGTTTGATGGAAGTGCGGAAGACATACAGGGAATCAGTTTTTCAGGCCAAATGCATGGCCTGGTCCTTCTGGATGAAGAGAATAAAGTTCTGCGCAATGCAATCCTGTGGAATGATACCCGCACGACAGAGCAGTGTAAACAGATCTATGACATGGCTGGGGAGAGCCGTCTGCTTGAAATCACAAAGAATCCGGCACTGGAAGGCTTCACTTTACCGAAACTGCTTTGGGTGAAGCAATATGAGGCGGAAGTTTTTGAAAAAGCGGCTGTATTTATGCTCCCTAAAGATTATCTTCGCTTTAAACTGACTGGAAGGATTCATAGTGAATATAGTGATGCAGCGGGCACTTTGCTGCTGAATGCCGGCCGGAAAATGTGGAGTGAAGAGATATGCGGGCTAACCGGGATTGATGTGAATATCTGTCCGCCTTTAGTTGAGTCCCATGAATGTGTAGGGACGTTAAAGCCTGAGATTGCTGAGAAGACGGGATTATCTTCTTTAACGAAGGTATTTGCAGGTGGAGCTGACAATGCCTGCGGTGCGATCGGTTCAGGTATTCTGTCCGAAGGCAAAACATTATGCAGTATTGGCACTTCCGGAGTCGTTTTATCCTATGAAGAACAAAATGACAAGGATTTTCAGGGGAAAGTCCATTATTTTAATCATGGTGAAGAAAATGCCTATTATACAATGGGTGTCACCCTGGCAGCAGGACATAGTTTGAGCTGGTTTAAAGATACGTTTGCAGAAATGGAATCATTCGACTCCTTGCTGGCTGAAATGAGCGAGGTTCCGATTGGATCGAACGGCCTTTTGTTTACACCCTATTTAGCCGGTGAGCGCACGCCATATGCAGATTCGAAAATTCGGGGAAGCTTTATCGGCATGGACTCCTCACATAACCGAATTGACTTTGTACGATCAGTTATTGAAGGAATTACCTTTTCTTTAAATGAATCGATTGAAATATTCAGGGAAAGCGGCAAGCTTGTCGATACCATCATTTCAATCGGCGGAGGAGCCAAAAGTGATGCCTGGCTGCAAATCCAGGCCGATATCTTCAATAGCACCATTGTAAAGCTTTCAAGTGAACAGGGACCTGCTGTAGGTGCGGCTATGCTGGCGGCATACGGATGCCAATGGTATGAATCTCTGGAAGCCTGTGCCGATGACTTCATAACTTATGAGAAGACGTATACACCCATCCCTGAAAACGTTAAGAAATATCAGGAGCTTTACCAGTTATACAAAGAAGTTTATGCTCAAACCAGGAAGCTGAATGAGGGTTTGGCCGGTTTTAGGAAAAAGTAAGCTGACTTGAGGGAGATCGACATGAACATAACTGAAAGCATCTTTGGCGAATGGAACGGACACAAGGTTAAATCCTATACAATCAGCAATGATCATGGAATGAACGTATCGTGTATCGACTACGGGGGAATCATTACCGGGATATCTGTCCCCGATCGTGAAGGAAATAGAGAGAATGTGATCCTGGGGTACGACACACTTGAAGAATATACAAATCATTCACCATTCTTCGGTGCTATTATCGGAAGGGTGGCCGGAAGGATAGCAGGATCGGCTTTCACTCTTGATGGAGCTGCGTACCAGCTGCCAAAAAATGATGGCGAACACCATCTGCATGGTGGTACAGGCGGTTTTCACAATGTCATTTGGGACTCGGCCGCCGAAAAGGGTATGAATGAGGCGAATATCAGGTTCTCCTATATAAGCCCGGATGGGGAAGAGGGGTATCCTGCGACACTTGAGGTAACTGTAAACTATACACTGAACAATGAGAATGAACTGGTCATTAGTTATGAAGCGATATCTGATAAAAAAACGATTATCAATCTGACAAACCATACTTATTTTAACCTGAGCGGGGACTTGAAGCGCGACATTCTTGAGCACGAGGTGACCATGCAAAGTGATCACTTTCTGGAGCTTGATGAAACATTGATTCCTACTGGGAAATTCATACATGTTGAAAATACACCGTTTGATTTCAGAGCAGGGAAGAAAATCAAAGAAGGCGTAAAGTCCGGCCATCAGCAGAACATGCTTGCGGGCGGAGGATATGATCATCCATTTCTATTAAATACAGGTGAAATGACTGTAGTGGATTCTGCAAGCGGGCGAAAACTGACAGTGGAAACGGATAGGCCGAGTGTTGTTTTATATACAGCGAACATGCTGGGAAATGAGTTTCAAATTAGAGGTGTTCAGTCAAAAAGGCATTTGGGGCTGTGTCTCGAAACTCAATGTCCGCCTGATGCTGTTCATCACGAAAACTTTCCTTCTATTGTCCTGGAGAAAAATGAGGTCTTCAAAACAAAAACCAGCTTCAAGTTTCTCATTGTTTAAACATTTCTACTAGAAAGGAGTAAAGATAGATTTGAATTATAGTAATGTAAAAATTGTAAGCGCTCTATTCTGGTTCAAATCTGTCTTTTACAAGCTATGAAACAGAATCGGAACTCTCTATATATTGGTTCACTTACATTGGTTGCTGCGATAGGCGGTTTGCTTTTCGGATATGATACAGCTGTAATTTCCGGAGCTGAAAAGTCACTGGAAATCTATTTGATCGATAGTTTGGGATTAGGATCGCTGGCTCATGGGGCTACAACCTCCAGTGCATTAATTGGCTGTATCATTGGCGGTTTAATATCCGGTTATTTTGCGTCAAGGTTTGGGCGGAAAAAATCGCTGATTGCTGCGGCTGTATTATTTTTCTTATCTGCCTTAGGCTCCGCTTTTCCTGAATTTTTATTTTTCACTAAAGGGGAACCGACCATCTCGTTATTATTGACGTTTAATCTTTATCGCATCATTGGCGGAATTGGGGTTGGGCTGGCGTCAGCCATTGTTCCCATGTATATCGGCGAAATTGCACCTGCCGATATCCGCGGACGCCTGGTTTCATTCAATCAGTTTATGATCATTTTCGGGATGCTTGTCGTGTACTTTGTAAACTGGGGCATTGCCAGCGGCCGTCCATTGGAATGGATCAATGATGTTGGCTGGAGGTACATGTTTGCTTCGGAAGCCATTCCGGCCCTTGCCTTTGGTCTGCTGCTGCTCCTTGTTCCGGAGACACCCCGATACCTGGCCATTAAAAATCATGATGATAAAGCTTTAGCAGTGCTTACGAAAATTAATGGTGCAAGAGAGGCTAAAACGATCCTGGGTGAAATCAAAAAATCGGTAGCAGCCTCAGCCAATGTTCCAGCAGAAAAGCTGTTTGCATACGGAAAATTAGTGATTGTGATAGGAATTCTGCTGTCTGTATTCCAGCAATTTGTCGGAATCAACGTTGCTTTGTATTATGCACCGCGAATTTTCGAAAGCATGGGAGCAGCAAAGGATGCCTCGATGCTGCAGACGATTGTTATGGGTGTCATAAATGTCATCTTTACAGTTGTGGCCATTTTAACTGTAGATAAATGGGGGCGCAAGCCATTATTGATCACAGGTTCCATTGGCATGGCGATCGGGATGTTTGGTGTTGCAGGAATGGCTTTTTCCAATTTAATCGGAATGGGAACGTTAATTTTTATTATCGTTTACACAGCGTCTTTCATGATGTCATGGGGGCCGATCTGCTGGGTATTGATCTCGGAAATTTTCCCGAACAAAATCCGCGGACAGGCAGTTGCGGTAGCTGTTGCTGCACAATGGGCTGCAAACTATTTCATTTCATCGACTTATCCGATGATGATGGAATTCAGCGGCGGCTTAACTTACGGCTTCTATGGACTGATGAGTGTTCTTTCAGCCATTTTTGTATGGAAGTTCGTACCTGAAACGAAAGGGAAAACTCTTGAGAACATGGAGAGTATTTGGGAAGAAACTGCCTAATGGAGTCCTTTAGCAGTTTTCTATTAAACAATGAAAAAGACTGTCCCTTCTGAATGTGATATTCAGTAGGGACAGTCTTTTTTCTGCTAGATGCTGCTTATATCATTTTCTTCACTAGGGCAAAAAAACGCTTGAATGTTCATGGAACATCTCAAGCGTTTTTCTTATGATCTTCTATAAAGCTCTTAATTTTATAAACCACTTCCGTTCCAATATGCATTTCAACTTCTCTAACTTTCTTCCGGATCAGTTTCTCTTCAACCCCAATTATTTGATAAAACTCCATTAAAACCTGATGATCCTGAAATAGGTTTTTGCCAATTTCTAAACCTTGTTCTGTCAGTTTGACAGTTCCATAGGGCTGAAAATGAATGTAACCGTCTGATTTAAGCTTTCCGGCCATTTTAGATGCAGCTGAAACGGTGACTCTCAATACCTTTGCAATGCCGGAGATGGTCGCATGCCCATGTGCTTCCTGTAATAGATAAATCTCGAGAAGATATCTCTTTGAACTAATGGGGATCACATGATTCACCTGCTTGCTGGAATTGTGAACTCTATTACCTGGTCAAGCCTTCTTTAATGGTTTTAATATTCCATTCCATCATCGAGATGTACGTATCGCCGTCTTCACCCGGCTTTGCCAGAGAGTCTGTAAACACCTTTCCCATGATCGGAACATTGGTTTCATCGGATACAGCTTCCATGCTTCTTGCATCAATGCTTGTTTCCAGGAATAGTCCTGTAATTCCTTTTTCATTAATAATATCCACAATTCTTGTAATTTGCTCCGGTGTTCCCTGGTTTTCCTGATTGATTTCCCAGATGTATTCTGCCTGGAATCCGTAGGCTTCGCTGAAATATTTAAAAGCACCCTCACTTGTTACGAGAACACGTTCGTTTTCTGGAATTTCATTAAATTGTTCCACCGCTTTATCATGCAGCTCCTGAAGCTTTGCAATATATTCTTCCGCGTTTTTTTCGTAAACCTCTTTGTTGTCCGGGTCTGCTTTGATAAGTCCATCTCTGGCATTTTCCGCGTATTTGATCCCATTTCTAATGTCCAGCCATGCATGGGGGTCTTCTTCACTTTCTTTGCCCTTTGTGGTTAGGTGCATGGCATCAACGCCTTTGCTCATCAGAAAGACTGGCGCATCTTCACCGTCTTTTCCGGCAGTTTCCATCAGCTTATTGAACCATGAGTTGCCTGCTTCCAGATTCAGCCCGTTGTAAAATACAGCGTCTGCATCGGTTGTTTTTTGCACATCTTCAGGAAGCGGGTCATATTCGTGGGGATTGGAACCAATGGGCGCTAAACTATGAATCTCAACCAAATCCCCGCCTACATTTTTAACAATGTCATACACAATCGAATAGGTAGTGACAACTTGAATTTTTCCATCTTCATTTGCTGATGTGCTGCTTTTTCCGCTGCTGCAGGCTGACAGGAATAACACAGAAAGAATGGATGCAGCTAATAATAGAAAGCCTTTTTTAATCATAGTCTTACCTCCTGAAAATTTGATTTTATGAAAATTAAACTAATGAAGCTCTCTTTTTCTTTACTTTCAGCGTTTTCCATATTAGCCCATGCTTTGGCGAGAATAGGAAAACGAGAATGAAAATAGCAGTGGATGATATGACGATCGTTGCTCCTGAAGCTAAGTTGTAGGTGAAGCTAAAGTAAAGTCCCACGATGGATGAAATCACACCAATGCCAGAGGCAAGGAAAATCATCATCCACAGCCGCTCGGTTAAGAGATAAGCTGCCGCTGCAGGGGTGATCAGCATGGCAACAACCAGGACGATACCAACAGTCTGGAGGGAAGCAACGGTCACCATTGTCAAGAGAGTCATTAGGAAATAATGAATGAAACGAACTGGCAGTCCGTAAGCGGCTCCCATTGTTTCATCAAACGATGTGACCAATAATTCTTTGTAAAAGAGGTATACAGCCGCCAATACAACCAGGCTGATGCCTAGTGTGATCCACATGTCTGATAATCTTACTGCCAGTACATTGCCAAATAAAATATGGTATAGATCTGTACTGCTTTTTAACATGGTAATAATAATGATTCCTGAAGCAAATGCCGCTGTAAACATAATTCCAATCGAGGTATCATGCTTAATCCGGCTGTTTTGGGATACAAAACCAATGGCGATAGCTGTAATCACGCCGCTTATGACTGCGCCAAAGAAGAAGTTAATTCCCAGCATATATGAAATAGCCACTCCCGGAAGAACAGCATGTGATATGGCATCTCCCATGAGAGCCATTCCTCTCAGGATGATAAAGCACCCGATGACTCCACAGATAATTCCAACCATAACCGAGGTTAATAACGCTTTTTGCAGAAATCCATATTGCATGACCGCTTCAATAAAAGCCATTATAACGACACCCCAATCTCATTCATAAAAGCAAAATGCCCCTTGTATGCTTTTGCAATTACTTCAGGTTTAAACACTTCTTCAACGGTCCCAAAACTGATCAATTCCTTATTTAGGAGAATTAGCTGATTGAAATAATCATTTGCTTTACTTAAATCATGGTGTACGACAATCACTGTTTTTCCCTGTCTGCAGAGCTCCTTCAAAATGTTCACAATAGTTTCCTCGCTGGATACATCAACTCCAACAAATGGCTCATCCAGAAAGAACAAATCCGCTTTTTGGGCTAGTGCTCTCGCAAGAAAAACTCTCTGCTGCTGGCCGCCTGACAGTTCCCCGATCTGCCTTCTGCTGAACTCCTGCATCCCAACTCGCTGAAGACATTCCATGGCCCACTCTTTGTCCTTTTTCTTTGGACGGCGGAACAGTTTTAAATGGGGGTAGGTCCCAATAAGAACCGCATCCAGCACAGTGATGGGGAAATCCCAGTCAATGTCATTCCTTTGCGGGACATAGGCGATACTTTTGCGTACTTCAGCAATGGGTTTTCCCAGCACTTTTACTGCCCCTTTATCTTTTGGTATGAGATTTAGCATTGCCTTTAAAAAAGTCGATTTTCCTGCGCCGTTCGGCCCGATAATTCCTACCAGATTTCCTGTATTAACAGAAAGGCTGACTCCTGTCACCGCTTCATTTCCGAAATAGGAAACATGCAAATCCTCTATGCTGATTGCTGGATCCTTCATCATTTTATCCCCCTTTATTTCCCATATTTAAATTAACCCAAATTAATTGTTTATGTGCAATTATACGTCACATGGACAAGATTTATGGTTTTATTAAAAAGTTTTGCCTTAATGCAAATTATATGCGATTGCTAAACAATGTCAACACTAAATAATTATTTTTACAGAAAGTTTAATGTTGGCAATAAAATAGGAGAATTATGAAATCAGGCTCTGGCATTCAATTTGATTAATGGTAAAATTAGGGGTGTTATACTATCTGTAGCAGATTATAGATTGTAATTTTGCAAATATATGAAACTTTTTACCCTTTTTGATCGTTTAATTAGTATAAGGCGGGATAGGTGCTTATGATCGATGATGTGTGGACAGCCCTGATGGTTATGATCTTTTCCTACGCATTGGGAAGCGTAACCGGGGCTTATTATGTGGTTAAATACATAGCAAAAGAGGATATAAGAAAAAAGGGGAGCGGGAATGTAGGTGCTACCAATGCAGGCAGAGCTATCGGCAAGAAGGGGTTCCTGCTCACAATAGCAATAGATGCTGTAAAGGCATGGGCCGCTTTATATGTAACTGGACTTATGTTTGAAGGTGAGGGTTTATTAATCCTTAGCGCAGTTTGTGTGCTTATTGGCCATTTATTTCCCATTCAGCTGGGCTTTCACGGGGGAAAAGGAGTGGTGGTCTACTTGGCTTCCGCTTTGTTTTTGGAGCCCATGACAATAGCGCTAATGGCTATCACGATGGGAATTGCCTATGCAGTTCTACGGAAGTATACACGATCAGGTTTTATCGCCATGGCTTCGATTCCCATAACAGCCTCGGTGATTGGTGATTCATTCATCATTTCTGCAGGTCTTTTGCTTCTGCTTTTGATTGTTCTCATTTCCCATACCCATTTCATCATGCCTAAACATAGGAGGTAAACTGTGAATATTATCTGCAAAATCGCAACCGAACCTGATGAATTAGAACAAATTCATCAGCTGAACTACCAGACATTTGTGGAAGAAATTCCTCAGCATAAGCAAAATGAAGATCAGCATTTAATCGATAAATTTCATGAAGAAAATACATATGTCATTGCCAAGTCTGGCGAGGAAGTTGCCGGAATGATCGCGATCCGCGCCAAAAGGCCATTTTCGCTTGATTATAAACTTCCTAATCTCGAAGAATACTTGCCAGTTAAGGGAGAATTTTGTGAGATCCGCTTGCTGTCAGTCAAAAAAGAGTATCGCAGCACCCGTGTTTTTTATCAGCTTTGTGAAAGGCTTGTAGAGCTTTGCCTTGAAAAAAATTATACGATGGCGCTTATATCCGGCACAGTCACACAGCTGAAATTGTATAAGCGGATGGGGTTTCTGCCTTTTGGTCCTCTGACAGGAGAGGAAGGAGCCCGGTTTCAGCCCATGTATTTAACAAAAGAGAATTTCGAACGTTCAACGAAAGCCTTTGAACGCTTAATGGCCAGAAATTCAGCACCTGCCGATCAGCATTCATTTTTGCCGGGTCCTGTGCCCATTCATGCAAAAGTGAAAAGGGCTTTTTCCAAAGAAGCCGTATCTCATCGCAATCTTGATTTTATACTCGGTTTGAAAGACTTGCGTTCTCAATTATGCAAGATAACAAATGCCTCTCATGCAGAAGTTGTTGTTGGCACAGGAACACTTTCCAATGATCTGGTGGCAGCACAGCTGAAAAACATGGAGGGGGATGGGCTGATCCTGGCCAATGGCGAATTTGGCTTTCGTCTAATTGATCATGCAAGAAGGTTTCAATTATCTTTTCAAACCATTGAAAAAGAGTGGAATGAACCGATTACCCGCGAAGAAATAGCCTGCATGCTGAAAGAAAACCCCTCTATAAAATGGGTATGGACGGTGCATTGTGAAACGTCAACCGGGTATGTATTCGATATCAGCGGCATTCAGGAGCTATGCGGGGAGCATGATGCCGAGCTTTGTGTGGATGCTTGCAGCACGGCCGGTATTTTGCCGATGAACCTTAAGAATATTTATTTTGCATCGACCGTCAGCGGAAAGGGATTTGGTTCCTATCCGGGTCTGGCAATCGTATTCCATCGTGACAAGATTAATGGCAACAGCGCAGTTCCAAGATATCTGGACTTAAAGATGTACGAAGAAAATCAAAGCATTCCATACACCCATTCTTCCAATCTGGTCAGCGCATTAAAGGAGAGTATAAAGCTGATAGATTATGAGAAATTAAATCAATTGGCTGGAAAAGCAAGGAAGAAGCTGGAAGACAGCGGTTTTTCCATTCTTGGAGACGACGATTATTCCCCTGGCATCCTGACGATCTGTCTGCCGCAGAGCATTTCCAGCAGGGAGTTTGGAGACGCATGCAAACAGAAAGGAATTCTCCTAAGCTATGAAAGCAGGTACCTGCTTGATAGAAATTGGGTTCAGGTGGCTCTTATGGGGGCGCAGGATGAGCAGAAGGTCATGTCATCCCTCGAAATAATGACAGGTATTTTAGAAAAACAAAATGAAAAGCGGTATGATTATGAAGTTATTTAAAAGCCTTTCACCCATATGGTTTGCCGTCATTTTAATCTGGATTAAAACGGTCATTGTTTCCTTTATCGCATTTAATCTGCATCCGGAGAACTGGACTGATATTTTATTTATGCTTTTGAGCCCGATTGGGGCCATAATGGCCATTCTTGGAGTTAATATTTATTTTAAGCGGAAGGTGAAACCGGCAGCCATATTTTCAACGATGGTGATTTTGACGGGCATTCTTTTCGGGGATTTGCTTTATTATCGATTTTATACTGATTTTGTAACCGTACCGATTCTTTTTCAGTTTAAAAATGTGGGAGGGATTGGACCGAGCACACTTGAATTGATTAGCCCATGGGATCTTTTATTATTTGCTGATCTGGCCGTTTTTTGGCTTTTCTATATAAAACGGAAGCCTGTACATGAGCAAATCACTGCTAAATCAAAAAGATTGTACACGGCTGTCAGTGTGTTTTTTGTATTGATGACCATCATTCTCGGCATGGTGAAAGTGCCTCATTTATTTTCGGAATCATATAATCGCCAGCAGCTTGTTAAGCATATTGGATTGTATCAGTATCATCTTTATGATATTGGCATCGCTGCATCATATCCGCTCAATCGCGCTTTTGCCAGTCCATCCGACGCAGAAGCCTCAGCGGAGTATGTCCAATCACAAGAAGATAAGCCTTCCGATTACTTTGGTGCGGCAAAAGGGATGAATGTCGTTCTCATCAGTATGGAGTCCACACAGAACTTTGTTATTAATCAGAAGGTGAATGGCCAGGAAATAACGCCATTCCTTAATTCACTGATTGAAGACAGCTTTTATTTCAGCAGTGTCTATGATCAGACAGCACAGGGGAAAACGTCCGACTCGGAATTCATGATCGATACAGGCCTTTATCCGTTATCGAGCGGATCGGCGTTTGTCAGAAAAACGGAAAACGCTTATCGAAGCCTGCCGCATATTCTATCTGATGAGAAGTATTACTCAGCCGTTTTCCATGGGAATGACGCTTCGTTCTGGAATCGGGAGGCCATGTATGATTCTCTGGGGTATAATCGTTATTTTTCAAAAGCCGATTATTTGGTCACAGAAGAGAACTCAGTGAACTACGGCATAAAGGACATCCCATTTTTCCAGCAGTCCATTCAGCATCTGGAAAAACTGCAAAAGCCTTTCTATGCCAGGTTTATCACATTGACAAACCATTTCCCATTTTTGCTGGAGGAGGACGATCAGTTCATTTCTGAAGCCAGCACCAGTGAAATGGTCGTCAACCGCTATGTGACAACCGTTAGATACCAGGATGAAGCCATTAAAACATTCTTCCAGGACTTAAAAGCAAGCGGACTCTATGAAAATACAATGTTTGTATTGTACGGCGACCATTATGGCATCTCGGACAAATACGAACATGGTGTTCTGGAGCTGCTGGGACAGGAAGATACCATTGTTAACCGCATGCAGCTGCAGAGTGTGCCGCTTATTATTCATGTGCCGGGAGTGGAAGGCAAAACGTTTTCGAACATTGGCGGGGAAGTCGATATCAGGGCAACAATCCTTCATCTGCTCGGCATTAGTGCTGAGGATAACTTCAGCTTCGGGCAAAACCTTTTTACAAGGGATCCCCACCATCCAGTTATTTTCCGGGATGGAAGCTTTATGTCTAAAGACTATTTTTACAAAGCCGGTAAATGCTTTAAAAGCGAATCGGAGGAAGAAACAGACATTAATAGCTGTGAACCGTTAATGAATATCTCGAGAAAAGAGCTTGGGCTGTCTGATGACATTGTGCATGGGGATTTGATAAGGTTTATGGAATAAAATAGTGAATAAAGAGAGGATTGCATGGAATCCGTTTTTTAACGCTATGAGAAGTGATTAGTATTACTGGTATTTTAGGAAATGTATGATTCATTAAAGTGAATTCGCGTAATATTATTAAGGTGGTTCCAGCTATTTGCTGGAACCATTTTCTTTGCAGTTTCGCGAAAAAACTTCATATGTTTTTTTTACTTAATTGATTCTACGGTAAGAATATTGTGGGGTTTTTTTAAGAAAGAACTGAGCCACACAAGAGGATTTTCTAATTCAAAAAAATGAATCTTTCCCTTATTAAAAAATAGATATCTTCATCAGGGTGCTAATACAAGCATTCTTTCAAAGAATGCATATTTTAATGTAAATGGGACAAGGAGGTGATTTAGATGTCATGTGGAAGAAGAAGATTTGATGATGTAGCAGGTGCATTTGATCGTGATGACAGAAGAAGAGAAATTGAAGTTGATAATGTATTAATCCGTGCGAATAGGGTTATTATTGTCGAGGATGATAGAAAAGATCGCAGAAGAAGTGATGATGATAGAAGACGCAGAAATAGGTGTCCATGGTAAACTGAATTTAAAGGTTTGATTAAAGACTGTTGAGAATTTTCTTTCTCAACAGTCTTTTCATAGATATTTAGTCCAGCATAGAAGAAATGGATCGATAGATGCGTTTGATTGTTTCCATATGCATCGCTTCATGATAAAATCCAAACAGAAATGCCTCTCCAGTTGTGTGAAAAGTTATTCCGCCGCGGTTTGTAAATGGTCTGGGCAGTTTTTGATGAAGACGTCCATGAAGAAATGTCTGTATTCTGGGTTTTTGTTCAGATAAGACAGATGAAATTTCATCAAATGAAGGCGGTGTTTCGGTCCAATCTGCAGGCTTTGTTCCAGCGCCAAATAACCGTTCATAGTTCAGCGGGACGTTCATATCTTCACCGGATATTCCAAATACCAGCTTTTCCTGCACAAATGCAATGTGACCGAAATTCCAGCGGATACTATTGTTGAATCCTTCGGGAATGATATCAGATTTTTCTTCAGGAATACTTTTGATCGATTTTTCTGTTATGCCCCGCACTGTATCCATATGGTGAAAAATAGTCTGTTCCAATAAACTCACCCTCCATATTCATGCTCACTGCATAATGTTCTAGACTTCCACTTCATTTTCCTACATTTATATTTATTTTTATCTAAAAGTGCTATGAATGAAAATTATTCCATTAGCCATAAGTCTCAAGCCCTAGAAGCATATACAGCGCTGGCTTCTTAATCTATAGACCGTGTTTCTTTATTATAAAAATATAATCATATTTTTGATAAGGAGATACGTTATGTCTAATCAAAAAATCTATATACTCCTTACGGATACCGGAACGTTATTTACCCGGCTTATTAAGCTTTACACAAGAAAGCCGTATAATCATGCATCTATCTCACTTGATCCTGAATTAAAAGAAGTATACAGTTTTGGCAGAAAAACGACGAAAAATCCATTCATAGGCGGCTTTGTTAAAGAAAATATCCGGGGAGAATTTTTTTGTGACTCAAGATGTACGATCATTAGCTGTTCTGTTACAGATGCACAGCAGAATAAGCTTAAAGCATTCATAAATAAGATAGAATCTGAAAAAGACAATTACGGCTATAATCTGCTGGGGCTTTTTGCAATCATGTTTAATAAACAGTTCTCAAGAAATAATGCTTTTTTCTGCTCACAATTTGTAGCAACTGTCCTGCAGAGGTGTGAAATTGTCCATTTTACTAAACCGCCGTCGCTGATTATACCGCATGAGTTTATGGAAATGGAAGATTTCCATGTTGTATATCAGGGAAACCTGAAAGAGTATTTTTTGAATATAGACAGCCGGACATTAGAAATAAACACATATATTTCAGCCCCCGGGCAGGAACAGTTCGGACAATCAATGGCCATTTCCTGAGCTGCAATTAATTTCGATTCTTTTTATACGCTAAAGGTGTCATTTTCATAGACTTGCGGAATTTTTCAATAAAGTAACTGCTGCTGTTGAATCCTACTTTAAAAGCAACTTCTGTGACGTTGGAGTCTCTTTCTTGCAGCAGGGGGAGACTTTTTTGGATGCGATAATGAATCAAGTAGTTAATGGGTGTCGTCTTTAAGATTTTTTTAAAGTATCTGCAGCATTCGGAATTGCTCAGCCTGCCAGCTTTGGCAATATCAGCAAGAGTGACTTTTTCAGCGAAATGCTGATGTATCCAATTCAGCATTTCCTTCATCCGATTATGTTTTTCCACTTCAGTCTCGCTGTATTCCAATTGGAATCCGTTTCTGATTAACTGCTGCCAAATGAATGTCAGCAGACTGGTTATGTTAATCTCGTAAAATGGAGAATTATCATTAATTAATTTCTTGATTTCCATCATGCTTTCTAATATGCTTTTTCCCCAATCCTCGCTGGGTTTCAGGATGATGTATGGGAGATTTGTTGCTGATATATATGGAAAAATATAGCTGCTGTATAATTCCTCTGGAAGCAGGTAATGAGGGGAGACATTTAAACAAATATATACGCAATCTCCGCTAACATCCTCGGCCGAATGGAGACATCCGCTATTGATGAAAATGCCCTCACCTTCTTTAACCGCCAATTTCTCCTCATTTATATGGACCATAGCATCGCCTTTTACTGACAGGATAAATTGAATCTCCTCATGCCAGTGCAAAGGGATTTTACCTTGTATATTATCTGCAATTTTCGTTTCGTAGCAGGCGACAGGCAGCACCACTGTCCTGTGGCTGGTCAGCTCTTTCAGGCTTTCATCCACTTTAAAATCTTTAATCTGCAAAATTCCACCTCAATATAGTTATATTTTTTTATTGTATTTAGCTATTTTTATCACAGCATTTGGCTTATTATAACACTATTATTATATTTAAGGTGGAATTTACATGAGGGGTCGTTCAAGGAGTACCGGTTTATTGCTTGTTATTTTTGGAGCTTCATTTTGGGGTGTTGGCGGAACAGTTGCGCAAAAGCTTTTTCAGGAATTTGGAATCTCTGTTGATTGGCTTGTTACTGCCCGTCTGCTGACAGCAGGTGTTCTTCTGTTAGCCGTTCAATTTCTGCTGAAAGACCGCTCACAGGTATTTGGAGTCTGGAAAAATAAAAAGGCAGCCATCATGCTCTTGATCTTTGGTCTCGCAGGAATGCTAGCCGTGCAGTATACCTATATGGCATCCATCCATCATGGCAATGCGGCTGTTGCCACACTGCTTCAATATCTGGCACCTGCTATGATTATCATTTACCTGGTTTTACGGAAACAAACGGTGTTTTCAAGACAGGATTTTGTAACAATTTCCCTTGCCCTGTCAGGCTGCTTCTTTCTTTTGACCAACGGTTCTGTTTCTCAGCTGTCCGTACCGGCACCTGCCATTGTCTGGGGAGTTCTATCTGGTGTGGCACTGGCGTTTTATACTTTGTATGCCGTCCCGCTGCTGAAGGAATATGATTCCCTTGTCGTGGTTGGATGGGCGATGGTCATTGGCGGATCTGCATTGAGTTTCATCCATCCCCCATGGCAAATGGATTTCGGCAGCTTATCGGCAGAAGCATTCCTGTATTTGGTTTTCGTAATTATTTTTGGAACAATGCTTGCGTTCTGGTTCTATATTGAAAGTCTCCAAACCCTTTCTCCAACGGAAACCAGTCTATTAAGCAGCCTGGAGCCCCTCGCCGCAGTATTTACTACTGTTATCTGGCTCAATGAACCATTCGGCATGTTCCAATGGGCTGGTACAGCCTGTATCTTTGGAATGATTCTGCTGCTGGCTTTGAGTAAAAAGGAACCTGCAAAGAACAGTGATTGTCCTGAAAACGAAGAACCGTTAAGAGTAAGCTGAGCTCCAGTCCCTATAGAAGGGGGCTGGTTTTTTCATACTTAGGCTGTGGGTAAAATCTGATGTTGGACATGGATACAATTTCGCTCATAAAATAGGATTTTCGCTCATAACCCGAGGAAAATCGCTTATAAAATATGGTTTTCGCTCATAACCCGAGGAAAATCGCTCATAAAATAAGATTTTCGCTCATAACCCGAGGGAAATCGCTCATAAAATAGCATTTCCGCTCATAACCCGAAGAAGATCGCTTATAACCTCTATAATTTAATTCTTAATAAATTCTCCTCTATAATTTTGCTCACACTAAGCATTATATTTTCCTAAATTTATTTCGGTTGTTAAAATAAAATCAATTCTTCATGAAGGAGACAATAAAATGACAAATATACAAATACCTGTTTCTGTTTTGAATCTTGCCCCAATACGAGAGGGGAAGGAAAGCAGACAGGCGATCGAGGATCTGGTTGATCTGGCTCAGGCAACAGAGGAGATGGGCTACAAACGCTATTGGATTGCGGAGCATCATAATACTCCGACACTGGTCAGTTCTGCCACTGCTATACTTATAAAGCATGCATTGGAACATACAAAAACCATTCGAATCGGCTCCGGCGGAATTATGCTGCCGAACCATGCACCATTAGTTGTTGCCGAGCAGTTCGGAACGATGGCGACCATTTATCCAGATCGTGTCGATCTTGGTCTTGGAAGGGCACCTGGTACGGATATGATGACGGCTAATGCGCTTCGCCGCTCGAAAAATGATTCTGTTTATACATTCCCGGAAGATGTGAAGCAGCTGCTGACATACTTTGGTCCATTAGAGGAGCAAAGTTATGTAAAAGCACACCCGGGAGTGGAAACGAACATTCCAATTTATATTCTTGGCTCTTCGACAGATTCTGCCTATTTGGCTGCTGAGCTGGGGCTTCCTTATGTATTTGCCTCACACTTTGCGCCAAGATGGATGGAGGATGCCATCCGGATCTACCGTGCCAACTTTAAGCCTTCTAAGTATCTCGATAAACCATATATGATGGTTTGCTTAAATGTCATTGCAGCGGAAACGGATGAGGAAGCCGAATTCTTATCAACCACGATGAAGCAGTTCTTCTTGAATGTTGTCAGAGGAACTTCCATGAAATTGAGCCCGCCAGTTGAGGACTTGGATTCGATCTGGAACCCAATGGAGAAGGAAGCGGCAGAGGGAATGTCAAGCGTGACCTTAATGGGGAGCAAAGAAACAGTCAAAGGGCAGCTGGAACAGTTCCAGGATATGTACAATGTTGACGAAATCATGGCGGTTTCTTATATCTATGATGAAGAAAAACAAAAACGATCATATGAAATATTCAAAGAAATTACAGACGGCAAATGAGCGGGGAAATTATTCCCCGCTTTTTTCATTTAATATTTGTTAAAGTTATAAACTTCGATAACTGTCTAGTGCAAGCAGCCTGCCCCCTTTAGGTGTCGGGGCGGGCAAGGCGCTTTGCGCTTTTCGTATTTCTCGGGAAAGCGCAGGATTAGACTTTTCTTGCGCTGAAAGGTCGGAAAATGGCTCTTTGTGGCGAAATGGATACGCTTACATAAAAAAACAAAAAAACTGCATTGAGAGCTCTATAAAAATTTCTTTAAACATGGTATTTGAATGGATGTTTGAATGAATGAAGTGGAAGCCTAATCACATCAGTAATAATTCCTGTACCGTTCAGCAGCATTTTAGCTGATTTAAAGGGTGAATAAAATGTGGAAAGCTATCGTTTCCCATCTGCCTGATTGGGAGATTCTCTTCCAGAGTTTTGCAGTGCTAATTGTACCTTTAGGGATTTCAGCATTATTTCGCAAAATCGGGCCTTCAAAGGATGGTTCTTTAAAATGAAAATTTACCAGATAAAAAAGAAACCACTAAAAAACAGCATCAGGAAACATGGCGGGATAAATGAAGGTGAAACTGCTTATAGCCTTTCTGGTGATATTCATAAAGATCTGGAAGTATTCGAAAAGGAGATTGGCCATAATTCAGACGTTCATTTTCGGGAGTTTAATATTGGGCTGACGAGTATTCGGGGTGCACTAATCTTTATTGACGGCCTTTCAGATAAAGAGCTGATTGATAAACATATCATGAAGTCGCTAATGCAGGATTTTACAGATACACAGCATTTTGGCAGCCATGAGGTAAATGAGAAATTCACAGTCGATTATATAAAAAATCATATCCTATCCCTCAGTGATATTTATACTGCCTCTATTATAAAAGAAACGGTACCGCAAATCTTAAAGGGCTCTGCTGTACTTCTCCTGGATGGATCCTCAAAAATGCTTATATTGGCTACCGCAAAGGGGAAAACACGAAATATTGAAGAGCCTGTTTCCGAGCAGGCTGTCAGAGGGCCGCGTGAAGGCTTCACAGAAAATCTTAGTGATAATACAGCTCTATTAAGGAGAAATGGAGGAACGGAAAAGCTGATATTCTCAAAGTTTATAGTCGGAAAGCGCTCAAAAAAGGACCTTATTGTTGCTTATATTGAAGATATTGCAAATCCATCAATAGTTGAGGAAGTAAAATCGAGAATCCGGGAAATTGACATCGACAATGTGATGGAATCAGGGTATGTAGAACAGCTTATTGAGGATAATTACATTAGTCCTTTTCCCCAGGTGCAGAATACTGAACGGCCTGACAGGGTAAATGCTGCTTTAATGGAAGGGAGAGTGGCCATTTTGCTGGATGGCACCCCATTTGCACTCCTGGTTCCTGTAACATTCAGCATGATGCTTCAAGCCTCTGAGGATTATTATGAACGCTGGATTTCCGGCTCGCTCATCCGATTATTGCGTTTTATTGCCATCTTTATATCTCTTTTTGGACCTGCGCTGTACATATCTTTTGTCTCGTTCCACCAGGGACTGATCCCGACTAAATTAGCGATGTCCATTATCGGCACCAGGGACGGGGTTCCTTTTCCTTCTATAATAGAAGCTCTAATTATGGAAGTGGCAATAGAAATTCTTCGTGAGGCCGGGCTGAGGCTGCCAAAGCCAATTGGTCCTGCAATCGGCATTGTCGGCGCTTTAATTATTGGGGAAGCAGCAGTTTCAGCAGGAATCGTAAGCCCAATTATGGTCATTGTTGTTGCGGTTACCGCCATTTCATCTTTTGCTATTCCTGAATATAGCTTAGGGATTTCTCTGCGCTATCTTCGTTTTGCCTGCATGTTTTTTGCTGCTGTTTTTGGTTTATATGGAGTTATTTTGTTTTTCCTTTTTATCAGCAGTCATTTAGTCAAGCTCAAGAGTTTTGGTGTCCCCTATATCAGTCTGGCCGTTCCTTACCGGCTTAGTGACTGGAAGGACTTTATCGTACGATTCCCTTTAAAAGTATTGAAAGAAAGGCCAAGTATGTTTCATCCAAAAGATCCGACTCGGAAAAGATAGACTATTTCACAGGAGGTTATCCGCTTGAAAATCGGTTCAAAGGAGAAGCTTTCAAGTCTTCAAGCAGCTGTCATCCTGGTTAATTATATTCTTGCTGCAGGCATACTTACCTTACCGCGATCATCAGCAGAAAAATTGAAATCGCCTGATGTTTGGATAACAGTAATTCTAGGCGGTCTATTAGCAATGGGATCAGGGGTAATAATCGCGAAGCTTAGCCAAAGGTATCCTGGCAGGACCATTTATAAATATAGTCAGGAAATAGCAGGCAAATGGATCGGCAGTTTCCTCAGTCTGGTCATGGTCATTTATTTCTTTAGCCTTGCTGCCTATGAAGTAAGGGTACTTTCAGAGGTAACAAGTTTATTTTTGCTTGAAGGCACCCCTATTTGGGCGATCATTATGCCATTTATGTGGATAGGCCTTTATCTCATCGTCGGGGGCATTGACCCAATTGCCCGTTTATTTGAACTGATTCTTCCGATTACCGTAATCATTTTTCTAATTGTCATCAGCATGAGTATGGGAATCTTTGAACTTGATAATCTCCGTCCGGTTTTAGGTTCAGGAATAACTCCTATTATAAAAGGTGTGAGTACGACAGTTGTCGCTTTCTTAGGAATCGAGATTATGCTTGTCATTGTCGCTTTTATGGATAAGCCATCACAGGCAGTGAAGGTAGTCTTAGTTGGCACAGGAACTTCAATGTGCTTTTATTTGATTACAGTGGTTATGGTTATTGGAGCACTGTCTGTGGATGGCGTCTTAACGAAAACCTGGCCAACGATAGATCTGATCCGAAGTTTTGAAATCCAAGGGCTCATTTTTGAAAGATTTGAGTCTTTATTGCTGACTATTTGGATCATGCAGATCTTTACAACCTTTACTATCACCTTTTATGCAGCTTCGCTGGGTCTTTCTCAAATCTTTAAAAAGAAAATCGGACCATTTCAGTTTGGCCTGATGCCTGTTATTTACCTCATAGGAATGATTCCTGCCAATATGAATGAAGTGTTTGCAATGGGCGATATGATTGGAAATACGGCTCTTTTATTATTTGGTGTTTTGCCCATCGCCTTGCTTATCATTTCAAAAATAAAGGGTGGTAAAGCATGAAACTGACTCAGAAAGTCCTGCTTTTTATACTGGTGGTTATATTTTTATCCGGCTGCTGGAGCAGCAAGGAAATCGAGGAGCTTGGACTTATAATAGGTACGGCCATTGACTTGGACAATGAAGGGGAATTTGAAGATCGCCAAAGAGGCATGACCAATGGTGATGTTTTCAAATTGACGAATCAGCTTATTACGGCAGAGACAGCCAATAATGCAATGAATGGCGGGCAATCACAAGTGAGGGCATATAAAAATATTACGGAAACAGGAGATGCGGTTCTCCCTGCTTTGAGAAATATGATTCTGCGAATTGACAAACGTGCTTTTGGAGAACATGCCAAAGTCATCGTTATTGGGGAGGAACTTGCCCGCAGCTATAATCTTGAACAGGTGCTCGATTTTTTTCGCAGAGAACAGGAGATGCGGCCAAGTACGCTAATTGTTATTGCCAAAGGCAGTGCAAGTAAAACCCTGGAATCTGCCGAGGCAACTGTTATTCCTGCAATCCAGGTTGTCGAAATGGTACAAGGTATGGAACGGACCACGAAAATCCTTACTCCCACGCCAATAGCCAAAATAGAAGGGCAGCTGAATTCAGGAAATAGCTTTCTCTTGCAGACAGTTGCGACAGAAAATAATGATAGAAAGCTTACAGGTGCTGCAATGATTGACGGAAATACGAAGACTCTCCGTGCATTCTTGAATGATCAGGAAACTGAAGGAGTATCCTGGATAACAGGGAAAGGGAAAGGCGGGCTTGTAAGGAGCTATGATGATGAAGCGCATCTGCCAATTGTATATGAGAGTTTATCGATGAAAAGTAAAATAAAACCCACTGTAAAAGGAGATTCGATTTCTTTCACTGTTAAAATTGAAACTGAAGGGCGTATAGGTGAGCATTGGGATATCAGTGGAAAAGCATTTGACAGCAAGTACATGAAAAGGGCGGAAAAAGCTGCAGAAAAAGAAATTGAGCGTCTGGTAAAAAATGTATTAGCGAAAACGCAGGAAGAGTATAAAATGGATGTCCTGGGATTTGGAAGAAGTCTTCAAATCAGTTATCCTCAAGTGTGGAATAAGGTTAAAAATAATTGGGATGAAACGTTTAGCGAGATTCCGGTTAAATTCAGCGTTAACGTCTCAATAAAAGAAATGGGGACATCAGGCTAAGTTGAAGGGCAGCTGCGGCTGAGTGCAGCTGCCCTAATATGTTTCTATATTTTCTTCTCTATAAAGGGCAGGGTTGGCCGCAGTATTCAAACTCTGAGCAGACGCCCACAAATTCGCCAGAAAGCGCGGCATCATCTGCTGTGAAGGAAGAATACCATATCTTGAAAAGTAAACAAACAGTTTCAAATAAATTCTAGCATTATTCGGCAGGTGTATTTCCCTGGCATAGTAATCATTTTCCGTGATGGACGCAAAAGAACGTGTCTCAAATCCTGAAATAAACCGTGTGCTTTTACCCTTGTATTCATTTTGGATATAATGGATTTTTTTAATTATCGCGGGATCATCCGAACCATCATAATTGGCCATTCTTGCCTGCCGAAATGCAGGGACAGAAGACAGGTTATCTGATAAAGCAAAAGCGTGCCCGTATGCTTTATCATGTCCTTCGTATAACGGCCTGATTTGTATTTTCTCCATTAAATCCGCTAGGGGCAATTCCTCCTTCTTTAAATAGGGCGGCCTGAAGATCTGTCTGGAAAGCTTAAGCTCATCCAGTGAATCACAAACGAATGAAGTGAAAAAATACCACTGCCCATTGTCATCCACGCTGACATCATAATCCTGCCCATCTTTTTCGAGCCGGTAATCGATAAATCGGTCTTCACGGTCGAAAGTAAAATCTGATTGTTCTATTTCTGCCGGCCTGAATCCAACAGGAATCTGAACAGGTACACAAACCTCTGAGAAGTAATCATTTTTCATGCTGATACACACCTTACATTTTTTTTTAGTTTTCCCTGCTATAGAAAATACCCTGCAGATTTTTGGTCATGCCAAAAAGTTAGGATAAATTCCTTTAGTTAAATAAAAATAATAAAAACGAATGGAAAGGACATTGAGAATGAAAAAATGCATTTTTCTAGTCTTTAGTCTTGCATTAATCTGGCAATTCAATTGGATCTCTGTACATGCAGAAAACAATCCCCGCAATATTTATGAGGTAAAGCAGGGGGATACCCTGACATTAATTGCAAAAAAATATGGATCAACCGCAGGGGACTTGAAGCAATACAACGGTTTGCAGTCAGACAGGCTTTTAATAGGGCAAAAGCTCCGTGTTCCAATCATGTACAAAGTAGCACACGGAGATACACTTTGGATGCTGGCGGAAAAATATGATTCAGCCGTGCCGATTATTAAGTCAGCAAATGGGCTATCATCCAGTTCCATAAATGCAGGGCAAAAGCTAAGGATTGTTCCCAGGAAATTGTCCATGAATGGAAAGTTTGTCCTCATGACAAGAGAGGAATTCCGGGATTGGATATTCAATCAGAAGTTCACGAGAAAAGTGGCTAAAGTTCAGCAGCATCACACTTATCAGCCTTCTTACAAACAGTTCAATGGCTCAAATCATTTTGCTTTAATGAAGGGAATGGAGGAGTATCATATAAGCGGCATGAAGTGGAGTATGATCAGCCAGCAGCTGACGACTTTCCCGGATGGAAAGGTGGCAGTGGGGAGGCCGTTCGATATAGCACCGGAAGGATCATTTGGACTTCAGAATAAAGAAGCTATGCACAAGATTGAAGCGGATGCGATAGCGATTGAAAATCTCGGGAATTTTGACGATAATCATATGACTGGTGAACAAAAAGAAACAATCGTGACAGTCACAGCTCTCCTGATGATGAAATATGGCCTGGCACCATCCATAGACAGCATCACCTATCATCATTGGTGGGATATTAACTCAGGTGAGCGGGTGCTGGACAGCAGTCATGGGCATGCTGTGAAAACCTGTCCCGGCACCGAATTCTTTGGCGGGAATTCGACTGCAAGCGCTAAGAATAATTTTTATCCTCTAATCAGGAAAAAAATGCAGGAAATCAGAGAAACATTGCACTAATATGAAAAACCCGCAGAATTTGGCGGGTTTTTCTCATCGCTTTTTCTTTTTCTTTTTATCATCTTCTGCTGCAAGCTTCGCTTTATTCACACTTTCAAGCTCTACCTGAATATGGATTTTTCTTTCCTCTACTGCCGTTACACTGGTCACTTTGCCTTTTCGTCCTTTGATCTTAACCTCTTCACCTTCATTTGGAACACTGTTGCGAAGCTGATTTAATAAAACATTTCTCCCATCAAGATAATACACCGTAAACACTCTCATCACACCTTTTTTCTATGGAATGTGGTACAAGTTATTGCACCTTTCCTATAAAATATAGACTTAGTGAATAAAATAGACCGATTATATTTATTTTTTTAAATAACAGTTGCGAACGTACGTTCTTTGTAGTAAAATCAATTTTGTAATAAATGTTAAGAAAAATGAAAAAATTATGGGAGCTGATTAAGATGACAGTAAAAGTGATTCCTTATTTAGTGATGGACGGAAATGCGACTGAAGCAATTGAATTTTACAGAGAAGCGCTCGAAGCGGAAGTTCTGTATAAGCAAACATTTGAGGAAGGGCCGGAAAACCCTGAATATCCACTTCCAGAAGATGCAAAGAACCGCATTATGCATGCAACTTTAAAGGTTGGGGAGAACGAACTCATGTTTAGCGATACATTCCCTGGCCAGAGTCATCAAATAGGCAATCAGGTGACCATTTGCCTCTCTACATCAGATTCTCAAAAATCGAAGAAATTTTTTGAAGCACTGCAGCAGGACGGACAAGTGACGATGCCTCTTCAGGAAACATTTTTCAGCCCTGCATATGGCAGCGTAATCGACAAATTCGGAGTGAATTTTCAAATCTATACAGAAGGCGAGCATTAATTAACTGTATGAGCCATTCTTTTATGGAGGAGAATCGGCTCTTTTTCTTGAACTTCGTGACATTTCTCAAAATAAAAAGAGAGGGAATTTTATGATTATAAAACCAAAAGAATACATTGTTAAAAATTTAAACTATATTATAAGATCTGCTGTCGAGGAAGATGCAAAGGAACTATCTGCAGTAAGGGTGCAGATTGATGGAGAAACGGAGAACATGGACCGCGAAGCAGGCGAAGCATACATAGATGAAACTGATTTTAAAGAGTTAGTTAATAAAGATTCCATTAGTGGCCGGAACCTATTTTTGGTTGCTGAAGTGAATGGGAAAATTGCCGGCTTCTCCAGATGTGAAGGCAGCGAACTGAAAAGAAGCGGACATAAAGTGGAATTTGGAGTATGTGTACTCAAGGAATTCTGGGGCTTTGCTATTGGAAAAAATCTTTTAGTTCAGTCTATTCAATGGGCGGACTCCAATCATATCAAGAAGATTACTTTAAATGTTCTTGAAACAAACGAGAAGGCGATTAAGCTTTATGAGCAAAATGGCTTCGAAATTGAAGGAATATTAAAAATGGATAAACAGCTGTCTGATGGCAGATATTACAGCACCATTGCAATGGGAAGGATTAATAACAAAACTCTAAGCTGAAAATTTTTGCTTGTATCAATGGAAGATGCGAACACTTGAAGGAGCAAAAGTATAAAGCACAGCGGACTCATCCCGAAGCATTTTGGTTCGCTGTTTTCTTGGCCATCAAATCCCAGTCTGCATTCTAATTCATTTTATCGGACCCCGGACTGCTTCCCATCATTTACACAACTCCGTACCCCTTATTTATTAATTGAATATAATTTAACATACGTCAGCTAAGGAGTATGTTATGGACAATCAACTAAAAGAGATCGTCGGAGCGACTTTAGCTGCGATCGGAACGATCATTTCAGCTGTCTCAACCATACCCGCAAAGTCAGAAAAAATGGAAAAACTCTTTGATGGCCTTGATATCGTGGGAAACAGCCTCCAAGGAACAGGTAACGCTCTTCAGGCGGATGGGCAAAGCGGACCGTCACTTGAAAAGGTCGGGAATGAGATACAGGCAATCGGAAACAGTACTGTCATCGCCGGATTAACTTTAGACTTAGAGGATGAAAATGAAGAGAAATTAGTGATCGCAGGAAACTGGCTTCAGGCTCTTGGCGGAGCGGCAGCACTTGGAGATGAATTTGAAGATCCCACTGCAGCCGGTCAGATTTTTAATATAAATGGCAATCTTCTTCAATCGATTGGCAATTCCCTTCAGGCATATGGGGGCACGATAAATCTCAAGGAAAAAGAGCTGGGAGAATCGGGAGACAGCGCAAATAATATTATTGCCGTTGGAAGCTGGATTCAGGCAGTCGGCTCTGTTTTATCAGTAATTGGCCAGATTCAGGAGGAAAATCAGGAGATAACTTCTGATAGCACTTCTGAGAGCAGTGAAGAAAACAATGAAGCTGACTCAAAACCTTCTGTGTGGCTAAATGAAGAACTTCTTTAGAGAGGGGTAATCATGTATCTTGAAGGAGATGATCTATTAACTATCGGAGCGTATTTTTTGGTTGCGGGCACATTTATTTCTGCGATTGGTGAAACCATGAAGCCAGATGAAAACAATTTCAACAAAAAATTAATACGCGACGGAAACGGAGTCCAGGCAGTTGGCAATAGCCTGCAGGGATTTGGCAGAATAAGCGTGGCTGAAGGTAATGAAGAAGCTGCTAATTTATATGGAATTATCGGTAGCTTTACACAGGCAGGCGGCAATTCAATCAACACAGCTGCAAACAATATCGAAATTCAAAATCCATCAGTCTCTGTGTCAGGCTTTAATTCACTGGGCAGTACCATTCAATCGATGGGGGCAGCATTGGAAGCTGCGGGAGTGGCAAACGAGGAGAACAATATGCTCAGCAATCTCGAGACACTGGGCTACTCATTAATATCCGTATCGGCCATCCTTGACGCTTTAGGAATTCTTATAGAAGATGAAGAGAGCATACAAAAAAGACTGCTTCTGGCAGCAGGGGGATGGCTGGAATTCATTGGTGCTTCTCTGGGCGCTTATGTTATAATCCAGGCAGCTGATGAAACTGTATGATTTTGCTGCATTAATAAAGAAAATAACCTGTTATCATGATGATATCAGCTGATATGTGTCGAATAGCAAAATGCTAGCAGGTGATATTCTTGTGCTAATATGTCGAATTTATCGTTGATTATTCAAAAAACCTGGAATAACAATACTCCAGGCTTACGTACAGTTTTATTATACACCTTCAAACAAAACAGCAACCCCGACGCCTCCTCCGCTTCCAATGGCAGCTAATACATATTTGGAAGGAGATCTTCTTTGGACATCATGAAATAATTTTGTAACCATTACAGCACCTGAAGCTCCATAAGGATGGCCAATTGTTAGAGCGCCTCCATTAACATTCAGTTTTTCATATGGAATTGAGAGCTCATTGGAGCATGCAGCAATTTTTGAGGCGAATGCTTCATTAATTTCTATTAAATCAATATCGTCAATCGTTAAATAATTTCTTTCCAGGATCGCTTGTATTGCTGGGACAGGCGCAGATCCCGGATAGTTGGGGTGTACACCAGCTACTGAACTATCGGCAAAACGCAGAATGGGCCTGTATCCATTTTTAATAGCTGTTTCTTCTTCCATGACCAGCACAGCAGATGCCCCGTCATGGATGCCGCAGCTGTTGGCTGCTGTTACAGTGCCATCCTTTTTAAATATAGGCTTTGCACGTTTAAGAAGAGTCTCCATTTTTCTTTTTCTAAAAAACTCTTCATCATGCAGATGGCTTCCAATTGGGATCATTTCCTCTGTCAGCAGTCCATTTTCAAAGGCCTTCCAGCTCCGTTCATAGCTCAATTGTGCGTATGTATCCTGACTTTCCCTTGATATGCTGTACATCTCGGCCACATTTTCCGCTGCTGCACCCATATCGGGGTCTCCGATTTTGTCCGGGGAGAATCGGGCCCTTTTGGAAAAGGGAGAGGTGCTGGCACTTTCCGTACCACCCGCTATATAACAAGTCCCTGCACCTCCCTGGATGGAATAGCATGCCAAGCGAATGGCTTCAAGACCCGCACTGCATTGCCTGTCCAGGGTTAAGCCCGGAACAGACAGAGGGAGTCCTGCTTCCAATGCTGACAAGCGTGCTACATTTCCGCCAGGTCCAACGACATTGCCCAAGATGACATCATCAATTTTTTCTTCTATACCTGCAGCCAGATAATTTAGAAGCGGGGCAGCGATTTCATGAGGTTCATAGTCTTTAAGCATCCCATTTACTTTTCCGATAGGTGTTCTTTTTGCCTGTACAATCACTGCCTTCTTAATGGCTAATCACCTTTCTTTCGATGGATTCCTTCAGCTGGGCACGGGCAATTTTTCCGCCGGCTGTGTAGGGCATTTCTTCAGTGAAGATCCATTTGCGCGGTACTTTGTAGGAGGCTAGATGTTTTTTACATAGTCGCTTTAACTCAAGGACATCCGTTTTGCCTTTGATAACCGCAGCTGCAATTTGCCCCCAATATTGATCCTCCAGTCCAATCACAGCAGCCTCCTCGACATCCGGGTGCAAACTGATCACTTTTTCAATTTCTTCAGGAAAGATATTAATTGCCCCATATAAAATCATGTTCTTTTGCCTCCCGCTGATGTATAAATATCCTTCATCATCAACATAGCCCATATCATCAACGGTGGCCCATCCATCCTGATCCCTTATGGAATGGATTATTTCATTTGAAAGGTAACCATCGAAAATAAGTTCGCTTCTGACATATATTTTGCCAATTTCATAAGGAGCGAGCTTCCTGCTGTCTGTTCCTCTAATTTCGATTTCAACACCATGGCAGGGTTTTCCGACTGATCCTGCCTTATCCTCATCAGCAAGAAATGTTACATAGCTCAATTCACTCGCTCCATAAAATTCGATCATGGAGAGCTGGGGGAATATTTTGCTGATTTCCAGCTTCGACGTTTCATCCCATTTCGCACCTGAGGAAAAGATTTTTATCGGTTTATCTATGATTCTTTTTTCTCTTAAAATAGCTGAAACCATCGTCGGAACTGTATAAAGTGTGCTGATGGGCTGCTCCTCGATACATGAGAGAACTTGTGGTGCACTGAATTTTTCGAGCAGGTGAACCGTTCCGCCCGTACAGAGCGTACTTACCGCACCATACAAGAAATGAGAATGGATAAGTGCCCCTGGTATCAGTACGTGCTCTTTCTCATCCATCTTAAAATCATAATGGTTCACCTCGAAGCTGGCCGCCCAGGAACTATGGGAACGGATAAAAGCTTTTGGGCTTCCGGTCGTTCCTGAAGTAAATCCCATATAAAATGGGCGGTTAGTTTCTGAATCGATGTGAAAATTAGTGCTCTGACCGCAGATTTCCTCCAGGGCATCCTCCCAGATAAGCACGAAAGGGTGAAGGAGGGCAATCTGATCATAGTATTCTTTAACTGTGATCACGATAGCAGGGCTGGATATTTCGATTCGCTGGTTAAGTTCTTCGGCTTTCCATTTTAAGTCGAAAGGTACAGCTGTCCATCCAGCCATGGAGGCACCTATGAATAATTGCAGAAAAGGAATTCCATTTGGCAGCAGGATTGCTGCAGTTTTATTGGTTACAGATAGAGAATTAAGCCAGTTAGCGGTTTTGCTGAGATGAGAGCTCCATTCTTTATAGCTTAAAGTTTGGCTTTTTGAAATGAATGCGGCTTTAGATGGAGATTCTTCAGCGAGTTTTTGTATATTAGCTGTAATATTAGTCAACGGGTTGTTCCTCTCCTTATGGAAAAGGAGACACCTTAAAGTGTCTCCAGAGATTTAGAAAATTGCTTATTGATTATCGGATGCTTTAGCAGCCTGTAAACCAGGAATGAGGCGAGGGTTGCTTTTAACACATCTCCAGGGATATAAACAAGGCTTAATTTGATTGCATCAGCTAAAGGAATGTTCATCATAAATGCCTGTACCGGAATGCCAAATAGATAGATTAGGAATATTCCGGCAGTCAGGTTTATGAGCAGGATCTTCATTAATTTTAAAGTTTTGAAGCGTGAAAGTAAATAGCCGATAAAAAATGCGGTAATCGGATAGGCAATCAAATACCCTGCACTTGGCCCGAAGAAAACCCCAATGCCGCCGCGGCCACCCGATAATAATGGTGCACCGGCAGCAACCAAGAGTAAAAACAATGCCATGCTGATTCCGCCAAGCCTTGCGCCTAGAATACCGCCGGCCAAAAGGACTCCAAGTGTCTGCAAGGTAATCGGAACGGGTGTAAAAGATAGCATGATAGGAGGAACAAGACCGAGTGCTCCCATAACAGCCGCAAATAGTGCTACAAATGTCATCTCTTTAACTTTCATAATAACTCTCCAATACAGATTAATAGGTTAACTGGTTTTATTTTATGGTTTACATAAAAGTTTGTCAACCTGATATATAATGCAGTTTACACTTGTTTTTAGGAAGGACTGAAAAGGTGTTAACTAAATCTTAATGGGCAATGAGTTAATGGATATAATATATTTTGATTATTCAGTTGACTATTCCAGAATATGATTTATGATTAGGTTAACCGAAACGATGTTTTACTTACAAAACAAACATGTGTGGAGGTTAATAAAATGCCATTTATTGATGTCAATGATTTAACTATTCATTATGAAGTAGAAGGAAATGGTGAGCCGCTTGTTATTCTTCATGGACTGGGAAACAATTCACAATCCTGGAAAAAGCAGCTGGAAGGGCTGAGTAAGGAATTTACTGTTATTGCCTGGGATGCGCCCGGCTATGGCAAGAGCTCTGATCCTGGGGAGGAATTTACACAGTTCAGCCAATTTGCTGATGTTTTGAAGGGCTTTATTGAAGGGCTGCATTATCAATCTGTTAATCTATTAGGCCATTCAATGGGCTCAGCCATCGCGCTTGATTTCTGCAGCCGTTATCCCGATATGGTGACCAGGCTGATTATTGCAGATGCCACTCGCGGTGCCGCTGGGCAGAGTCATGAAGAAAACGAAAGAAAGCTGAAGAACCGCTTACATAATATTGATACATTGGATCCAAAGGAATTGGCTCAGTTAAGAGTAAAAGAGCTTCTTGCGCCAAACCCGGATCCAGCAGTAAAGAAGGAAGCAGAACGCATCATGTCCCAGGTGAGGCCGATGGGCTATCGCTCTGTGGCTTTTTCACTTTCAAATTTAAATCAAATGGATATTCTGCCTTCCATTCCTGTTCCTGTCCTTGTTATTTGCGGGGCATTGGATAAGGTTACTCCTGTAAGCGAATCAGAAATTTTCCATCAGTACATCCCAAATTCAATTCTGAAAACCATTCCGAAAACAGGGCATTTATGCTATCAGGAGAATCCGGACTATTTTAATGCCCTTATTTTGAATTTCCTGCAGGGAGCATACAAAAAAGAAGAATTAGCAGAAAGGTAACCATAGAGAAATACTTCCTATTTCTATCCTGGTTTTGTTAATATGTTAGTAAAAATGTAAACACAGGGGGTGACTTGCATGGCAAAAGAGGAAAAAGAGCGGTATAATGCCAATGCACTGGTACGGGGACTGGAAATCTTAAAGCTCTTTAATGAAGAGCGTCCAACTCTGTCATTGGTTGAAATTGCAAAAGAATTGAATGTTAGCCGAACGGTCCCGTATCGATTATTGTATACCCTCCAATCGCTTGGTTATCTTGACCAGGACGAAAACTCAAAGAGATATAGTTTAACGCCCCAGGTATTGGAATTGGGCTTTTCCTATTTAAGTACGTTAAAACTTCCGGAAATTGCCCAGCCTTATTTGGAAACATTAAGAGATGAAACAGGGGCTTCCTGCCATTTATCCATTCTGGATGGGAATGAAGTGGTGTATGTTGGCAGTGCTCCTGTCAGAGGGGTATCTGCTATTAATGTCAATATCGGACTGAGGCTCCCGGCTCATGCAACCGCAAATGGAAAATTGCTGCTTGCCTATCAGCCGCAGGAAAAGCTGAAACAGCTTTTTTATGGGTCCGAATTGAAGCCGTATACGGATCGGACCAAAACGTCCCTTGCTGATTTTCAAAATGAAATTGAAATAATCAGGGGAAATGGATACTCCATTACAAAAGGAGAGCTTCACCATGGGATTCAATCGGTAGCGGCACCGATATTTGATAAATCCGGCAGCATTATGGCTGCTATTAATGTTGTAGCAACAGAGGCAACATTCCATGATGAGTTTATTGAACAAGTAGCGCTGCCTAAAGTGCTTGAGATTTCAAAAAAGTTATCAGGCTATATGGGATATCATCTATAGGAATAAAAAGAAATGGTTAAAAGCTTGCAGCACTGCAAGCTTTTTTGTTTTGTATATAAAACATCATTTAGCAAATAAAACAAATTGAAATTTTTTATTGACTCAATTTTCGAAAAACTTTACACTATTAATAAGTGGTAAACATTGTTTTATATATAAAACGAAGAATGGCTGAAAGGAGGGCAAAAAATACCACCAAAAAATTTTTTTCTTATGAAGTATAATATTTGAGAATCGAATGTAATTGAAAGCGGTTACAAAAAATGAATATGTTTCTTGAAAGGGGATCACAAATGCTGAAGGGGAACAAAAGATGGCTCTATATTGCTGTGCCTATATTCTTTTTCTGGTTTTTTGGACAAATTGATAAACTGGGAATCTCGGTTATTCAAACGGATCCTGGCTTCCTTAGTGATCTGGGGCTAACAGGGGCAGACAAAAACGCCAAAATTGGCTTAATAACATTTATCTTTACAATCTCTTACGCCGTTTCAAACATTTTCTGGGGCTTTGTTATTGATAAAGCAGGCCCGCGGAAAACCGCTGTATTCGGGCTGGTAATTTGGACTGCGACCATGATTGCAGGCGGTTTGTCAACTTCCTATGAGATGTTTTTAGTCAGCAGGGTTATTCTTGGATTCGGTGAAGGGATGATGATTCCGGTTTGCGGAAAATTCATTTCGAATTGGTTTAACCAACGGGAACTTGGCCGGGCACAGTCTACCTGGCTCGCAGGCAATTATTTCGGACCTGCCTGTGGTGCCGTTATATTGACTTTAGTGCTTGCCACTTTCCATTGGGAAGCTGCGTTTTTCTTCCTGGCTGCTTTTAATCTATTTATTGTTATTCCAATGTTTTGGTTCCTTACCCGGGATACTCCTGAAGAGCATTATGCAATTGATAAGGAAGAGCTTGCGTATATCCGCAAGTCTGATGGCACTGAAAAACCAAAGAAAAGCTTTGCCCAGGACTATCGCTACTGGATCGTTTGGTTTGGCATGTTAATGTCATCGTTTTTGTTTTTCGGAATAAGCATCTGGCTGCCTACTTATCTCGTTGAGGCGAAAAGTTTCTCAAGAGAAGCAATGACAGGGATTACCTCATTATCCTGGCTTTTTGCTCTAGGGTTTGTATTATCCTGCGGATTTTTGGCAGACAAAACAAGACGTCCAAGCTTGCTGGCCACGATTCTGTTCAGTTTAACGGCAGTATTCTTAACAGCAGCTATTTTTGCACCGCATCCGGTTCTGGCAGGTATTTGTATGGGACTCGCAATGGGAACTCAAGGCGGAGTCTTCCATTTAAGCAATTTATTTATAGTGAAATTTTCGACCCCGGAAACAGCAGGGCGCGCTGCCGGTCTTATGGGATTCACAAATATTTTAGGCGGATTTTCAAGCTATATCATGGGATGGATGAGAGACCTTGCAGGCGGGGATTTTGGCCCATCTATCGTTATGCTTATTATTGCAGCGAGCCTGGGCTTCATCGCTTATATTTTCACAATCAAAAAAGAGGCAGCGGAGCTTCGGATAGAACAGATTCCTGCAAATAGAAAAGTAATCGTATAATAGTTTTATATTTAAAACAAAGTTTCAATAATTTAATTTTTCTCAATATTTTTAATTGACATATTAAATATTGGGATTTATTATTAACCTGTAAGTAAAACATTGTTTTGTATATAAAACATAATAATAGTTTAGGAGTGATATTAAATGTCAGCTGAAAAATTTGATGTGCAGGCTTTTGAAAAAAAATATGTAGCAAGGCTGGAAGACCGATCACTGGACTGGAATGTTCTTAAATTTCAGGAAGAAATTGATCCAAAGTATAAAAGGGCGCAAATGAGATATATTGGCCGCGGAGCAACAGCGAATAATGATTCAAATGTAATTGCAGCGGAACATTTCACACTCAGCACGATGGTCCTTCCAGCTGGATGTGTTGGACCTCTTCATCTTCACGATGATGTGGAAGAAGTATTCTTTATTCTTAAGGGGAGTGTAAAGGCTCTTATCCAGGAAGTAGGGAAGGAAGAAGTTCATGAAATTCGTCTGAATGAACGCGATTGCATCAGTTCTCCACCAGGAGTGTACCGCGGCATTCATAATGATGGCGATGAAGAAGCGTTAATGCTGGTTATGCTTGGTGCCGTAAAACCAAATCTTCCTACATATCCGAAGGGGAGTGCTCTTGAGGAGCTTCGCATTCAGCGTGCGAAAGAAAGAGAAGCCATTATCAACGGAAAATAATCGTTTTCAAGCAAACTGGCAATCTAATAAATATTACCGGGATGGACCGCTAACACTTAAATTTGCCGGGTCATCCCGGTTCCTTTAACAAAAAAGGTTTCCTGATACACATGGCTGCATGCAACTGATTGAATGAAAGACTTATTACTTTGGAGGTGCATGGGATGTTAGGCATTACTCACTTGAGGCACATTAGTCTCATTACTCCAGTTCTTGAGGAGCAGGCTGAATTTTACGAGAAGATTTGGGGTCTTGATAAGGTATCCGAAGATGGGGATTCTGTCTATTTCAGAGGTGCTGGTTCAGAGAATCATATTTTACATTTGAAGCGGGGAGAAAAAGCGGGGCTTCATCATATTGCATTTGGAATGGTTGATAAGAACGCCGTTGACAGGGCTGCGGAGATTCTGGCTTCCAAGGGGATCCCGATTATTTCACCGCCGGGCTATTTAGATGAAGAAGGTAAAGGGTACGGGCTACGCTTTGCTGATCCGGAAAACCGCTGCATTGAACTTTCAGCATGGGTGGAAATGCACACGACAATCTGGAATAAGAAGAATGTTGATCCGGTGAAGCTGAATCATGTTGTCATGAATACGGCAGACCTGGATATGATTACAGACTTTTATACAAATATTTTAGGATTTAAGGTTACTGATTGGAGCGAACACCAAATGTCCTTCCTCCGCTGCAACAGGAAGCATCACTCAATTGCCTTCAACCAGGACCAGCATGCATCTGTCAATCATATTGCCTATGAGGTGGACACAGTGGACGAAGTTATGCGGGGGATTTCGAACGTCCGAAAGGCAGGCTATCAGGAGCTTTGGGGTCCTGGACGCCATGGACCGGGAAATAACATCTTCTGTTACTTCCAGGATCCTGCCAAATTTGTCATGGAATACACTTGTTATCTCGAAACCATTGAAGACGAGGAAGAATGGGTGGCTCGAGTATGGAAAAGGGTTCCACACCTGATGGATCAATGGGGAATAGCCGGACCTCCAAAACCTGAAGCACGTGCGGCGATGGGCGGAAAGCCAGATCCGGGCTGGATCAGCCTGAAAGCATTAACCTAAAGATATTTGAAAGGGGTATCGTGATGGACTTTGGTTTAAAAGGAAAAACAGCAGTCATTATGGGCGGGACTTCTGGAGTAGGCCTCAAGACAGCAGAAATGTTCCTTCAGGAAGGTGCCAATGTGGCAGTATGCGGCAGGAATGCAGAGAGGAAGGATAATGCCTTTGACCATTTATTGCATTTCGGATCCCGTGAGTCGATTCTTGCTGCCACTTGTGATGTAACAAATAAAGAGGATGTTACCCGTTTTGTCGATTCGGCAGCAGCCCGATTTCAGGGAATTGATATTTTGGTTAATGCAGCCGGACAAAGTGTTATGGGCCATTTCTTCGATATTACAGATGAGCAATGGCAGGAGCAGATTCAGTTAAAATATTTTGCCATTATCCATGCGGTACGTGCTGTTCATCCATATTTGGTGAAGAGCGGAGGCGGAAGGATCATTAATATTAATGCGACGCTCGCAAAGGAACCTGAAAGACATATGGTTGCTACAGCTGCTACAAGGGCAGGTCTTCTGAACTTAAGTAAAACGCTTTCCCAAGAGCTTGCATCAGACAATATCCTGGTCAACTCCGTAAGTCTTGGATTAATCCGTACAGACCAGTGGGAACGCAGACGATTAAAAAATGCACCTGATATGGATGCCGAGGAATATTACAAAGATCTTGCAGCAAAGCGGAAGATTCCGCTGGGCAGGGTTGGAGAAGCAGAAGAGGTAGCCAGTGTCATTCTCTTTTTAGCTTCAAAGCAGGCAAGTTATGTTTCAGGATCAACCATTGAAACAGCTGGAGCGCTGGGGAAAGCGCTTTAATTTCAAGCAAAGGCAGGAATGATTAGTATGAGCCAACAGGAACAATTGGAAATTGCGCCGGCAAAAGCAAATGAGTCAATGGAATTTACTGCAGCAGATGCAGTGGTGAAGGAACTCGTCCGTGCTGGAGTTGAGGTGGCATTTGGGATTGTAAGCATTCATAATATGCCGATCTATGATGCCATCCTTCGTGATGGGAGTATTCATCTGGTATGCTCGCGCGGGGAGAGCGGTGCGGCAAATATGGCAGATGGTTATGCACGTGCGACAGGAAAATTAGGAGTGGTCATCACGAGTACGGGAACTGGTGCAGGAAACGCAGCTGGTTCACTGATTGAGTCATGGGCAGCGGGTGTTCCCGTCCTTCATTTGACAGGTGAGGTTGCATCACCGTATTTGGGAACGGGCAGAGGCTATATTCACGAGTGTAAAGACCAGCTGTCTATAATGGAGGGTTCTTGCAAAAAAGCGATGCGGCTAAGAAGGCCTGAACAGGCAGCAGCGGTTATCAGACAAGCGATTAAGGAAGCTGCTGCTGCACCTTCAGGGCCTGTTTCAGTAGAAATCCCAATCGATTTCCAATCTGCGATTATACAGGATTATTCATTGGAAGAAGTGAATGTGCAGGAAAACAGCTCCATATCGTATCTTCCAAAAGAGGCGATAACCAAAGTCAGCCAGGCCCGCCGCCCGGTCATATGGGCAGGAGGGGGCGTCATTAGCGCCGGGGCTTCCAAAGAATTGCAGGAGCTTGCGGAAAGAATCGGGGCAGCCGTTATTACAAGCCAGTCAGGCAAGGGCAGCATTCCGGAGGATCATCCTCAGTGTATTGGCCACTTTGCATCTTTTGAATTAACAAAGGATTTAGTGAAGAAATCGGATCTCCTGATCAGCATTGGAGTCAGATTCAGAGGGAATGAAACCTCCAACTGGAAAATAGAAGTTCCTGAAAATCATATCAGCATTGATGCTGACCTGCAGGCAATGAACAGAAATTATGCGGCTGCCATCGGGCTGGCAGGTGATGCTAAGCTTATATTGAGAAAAGTAAATGAAGAATTGGCTAAGGAATCATTTACGACGCCATCCGAAGAATATTTGGAAGAAGTGCTTTCAGTAAGAAAAGAACTGCGTCTTCAGCTGAGAGCTACGCTTGGACCATATGAAAATATTGCTGATGCTATGCGTAAATTGCTCCCGAGGGATACTGTATTGGTGCGTGACGTTACGGTACAGGCAAATGTCTGGGGCAGCCGATTATTTGAAATATCTCAGCCTCGTACATCCATTCATGCTTCAGGCGGAGGGATTGGGCAAGGTTTGCCGACTGCAATCGGAGCACAAATGGGATGTAAGGATAGACAAGTTGTTTTATTAGCTGGAGATGGCGGCTTCATGGTTAATGTGGGTGAAATGGCAACGGCAGTACAGGAAGACCTTCCATTAATCGTCATCCTGTTTGATGATGCAGGATATGGCGTTCTCCGGAATATTCAGGATGCAGCCTATGGACGGCAGGTAGCGGTCGATTTAGTTAGCCCAGATTTCGTTTTGCTGGCTCAGTCCATGGGATTTGCTTCTGCGAAAATCGGTTCTCCTGAAGAATTCGCATCAGAACTGGAGAAGGCAATGGACAGGAGAAAACCATCCATGATTGTAGTGGATATGGAAGCAGTCGGGCCAATGGCGAAACCATTCGGAGGGCCGCCGGGCGCGGCAGAAGCTTTCAAACCGAAAAGGCTGTAAGGGAGTGATTGGGATGATTTCAACGTATCCATTTGTTTCAGGAAAATATTTAATAAGCGGAAAATGGATCCAGGCAGAAAAAAAGACAAATGTTATAAATCCGGCTGATCATCAGGAAGTCGTGGGCGAAGTTGCTTTATGTACAGAAGAGCAGGTTGAATTGGCCATTTCAGCAGCAGCAAAAGCTTTTGAAACCTGGTCGAAAAGTGAGATTGAGGATCGGGCTAACCGGATGAAGCTGGCTGCGGACGAGATTAAAGCAAGTGTCGAAGAGAACGTAACCTTGCTGATCCGAGAAAATGGAAAAGTGCTGGTGGAAGCGAAAAAAGACCTTCTGCGCTGTGTCGATATTATGAAGGAAGCTGCCGATGAGCTGCTGGAATGGTGGAAGCCTGAATCCATTCCCGGTTCCCAGAAGGTTCAAATCCGCAAGCGTCCCCGTGGTGTAACGGCGGTGATCTCTCCATGGAACTCACCAATGATCCTTACGTTTAAGCGGGTGATTCCGGCTGTTCTTGCCGGAAACACAGTCGTTGTAAAGCCGGCGACGAGCTGTCCGCTAACGATCATGTCATTTCTCAAGACAGTAGCTTCTTATTTCCCTGACGGAGTCATTAATGTTGTGACTGGTTCAGGAAGGGTTATTGGCAATAAGCTTTGCTCAGATTCGCGAATCCGGACCATTGCATTTGTCGGCAGTACGGAGACTGGCAAAGAAATCATGCGTGCTGCTTCAGGCACAGTGAAAAATGTCTACATGGAGCTTGGCGGGAATGATGCGGCAATTATCCTCGAGGATGCCAATCTGGATGAAAGCGCTATTAAGCGCCTGCGTTTCGGTATTCTCCGGGCAGCAGGCCAGGTGTGCTCAGCCATTAAAAGGATCTATGTCCATGAATCACGATACGGTGAGCTGGCAGAAAAGCTTAGAAAAGAATTTCAGCATATTAAGGTTGGAAACGGCATTCAGCCTGATGCCGAGATGGGGCCTTTGAACAATAAGGCTCAGTACGAATATGTGAATGGCCTGATCGAACGCGCCAGAAAATCCGGTGCCACAGTCATCACAGGGGGAATTCAGCTTGATCCTGATTCCTGGGATAAAGGCTATTACATTCTTCCTTCAATCATTACCGGTGTGGATCAGAAAAGTGAAATTGTTCGTGCCGAACAGTTTGGACCTGTCATTCCGATCCTTCCATTTAAAGAGGATGAGGAAGTCATCAGCCTTGCAAATGACAGTGAATTTGGTTTAAGGGCTTCTGTTTGGACATCAGATGAATCCAAAGCAATCGAATTTGCAGACCGGTTAGAGGCCGGCGCCGTTTTCCATAATAATCATACCGTTTTTCAGGATCTCCATCTGGACTTCCCGGGCCTAAAGGAAAGCGGACTTTCACGTGAAACGCGGCATTGCGGCCTGGAGTTTTTTGCAGATTCCTATGGGTTTGCCAATTAGGGGGATACCGATATGAAATTAGCCTTAATCGGAGGCGGGAATATAGGCAGGTTCCTGCTTCAAAGCATTAATAAAGACTGCTTAATACCGAATGCGCAAATTATTGGCCTTCATACCCGCTGCCAGGAACAGGCAAAGGAATTATCACTGGAATTTAGTGCGGAAATCTTTGCAGACGTGGAATCCCTTTTAAAATCCGATGCCGACCTGGTTATAGAAGCAGCAACTGTTGAAGCTGTAGAGGAGTACGCTGCTTCCATTTTGCTCTCAGGCAAAGATCTGGTTGTCAGCAGTGTTGGGGCATTGGCAGACCGGGAATTTTATAAGTGCCTTGAAGAAATTTGCATTTTAAATAATACGAAAATTCACTTGCCATCAGGGGCAATCGGCGGCCTGGATGTTTTAAAAGCAGCTAAATCGATTGGTGAACTGGATTCTGTATCCATTATCACCAGGAAGCCTCCTCAGGCGCTTCCTGGTGCCCCGCTTGATGGCGAAAAGGTGCTTTTTGAGGGGTCTGCCGCCGAAGCCATTAGATTATTCCCAAGGAATATCAATGTATCCATTATTTTGTCTCTCGCGGGGTTAGGTGCCGAGAATACCGGAGTAAAAATCATATCCGATCCAGCAGTAAGGAAAAATAGCCATACGATTGAGGCAGCAGGTTCCTTCGGAAAGCTGTCGCTTCAAGTCGAAAATGACCCGATGCCTAATAATCCAAAGACAAGCTACCTGGCAGCTCTAAGCATCCTGGCTTCATTGAAGAATAGGGATGAGATGATCCGGGTTGGATGAGCCTGCTGCTATAGAGGAAGAGAATAGTAAATTCTTTTCCTCGCTCCTTGGAGAAGCTTATTTTAAGACGAAGGGGGAATTTACATATGATTAAAACGACAACTAAGAACTTAGAAGAAATGACCCAAAAAGAAACAATCGGCTACTTAAACGAAACAGTCCAGCCTGAGGCTGGATCCATTCCTGCTTTTATCCTCGCAGATCCTAAGATTTACGATATTGAGCATAAAAAGGTGTTTATGAAAACCTGGCTTTTTATTGGTCATGAATCAGAAATCCCAAATAAAAATGATTATATGCTAAGAGATTTAGCAGGCTACTCTATTATCATTACAAGAGATTCAGAGAATGAAATCCGCGGCTTTTACAATATGTGCACACACCGGGGGATGAAATTATGCCGTGCTGACAAAGGAAATAAATCCTCATTTGTATGTCCTTATCATGGATTCAATTTTAAAAACAATGGTGATCTGATTGGAGTGCCTCTGCAGAAGGATATTTATGGAACTGACCTGGATAAGTCCAAGCTGGGACTCCACAAAATAAGGATTGAATCGTATAAAGGCCTTATTTTTGGAACCTGGAATGAAGAAGCAGAGTCTCTTTCAGATTTTTTGGGCGATTTCAAATGGTATTTGGACATTTTAGCCGGGCGTGCTGAAATGGAAGTCGTCGGCCCTCCGCAAAGATTCATCATCCATTCAAACTGGAAGGTAGGAGCAGATAACTTTGTCGGCGATTCCTACCATACAATGGTCACTCATGGATCCATTGCAAAATTGGGCATGGTGCCCAGTGCAACATATTCTAAAAAGGGATACCAGATCCACACAATGAACGGGCATGGATTAAATCTGGGCACTCCTAATCCTGACTTCGCATTCCCTGAAGAGCTGAAATCGGAATATAAATCCAATTTAACAGATGAACAATATGGTGTGCTGGCCAATTTGAAAAATATGATCGGTAACATCTTTCCCAACCTGAGCTTCCTCATTTCGCATACAAAAGTGAAAGGGCAGCTGATTTCGAATACAACCGTTCGGATGTGGAGGCCAATTGGGCCTGATAAAATGGAAGTGATCGCCTGGTTCCTCGTAGAGAAAAATGCGGCAGAGGACTGGAAGAAACGTTCAAGGGATTCATTCATTTTAACGTTCAGCCCTTCAGGCATTTTCGAGCAGGATGATACAGAAGTATTTACTGACATAACCGCTGCCGCATCAGGTCCAATGCCTGTTATGAAAGAACTTGTTTACAATTATACGATGGGGATGCACCGTGAACCGGTCAGTGGTTTCATCGGTCCTGGTGTTGTCTACGATGATAAGTTTTCTGAAGCAAATCAAAGGAACTTCTATCGCTACTGGCTTGATCTCATGAACGCTTAAGTAAACTGGAACGATGCCTGGAAATGGGGGAATACAAAATGAGTTTAGAGAAAATGCTCGCAACCTATGAATTTGAACAATGGCTCTACAGAGAAGCTGAGCTGCTTGATCATATCGATTTTGATGGCTGGTTCAGCCTTATGCATTCATCTCTGAGTTATCAAATGCCTGTACGCGTCAATAAAGAAGGCACTGAAAGGCCGGATTATGCGGAAGATATGTTTTCTTTTAATGATGATATAGAGTTGCTGAGCCTGAGAGTCGAACGGTTAAAAACGGATTATGCCTGGGCGGAAATTCCGCCTTCCCGCACTCGCCGCTATGTAAGCAATGTGAAGCTTTCCGACTATGTCCCGAATGAAAAAGCTTCTGTAAATAGTTATCTTCTAATCTATCGCAGCCGCAGTACAGACATCCATCATGACCTGATTTCAGGAGAACGGCATGATGAATTTATATATGAAGATGGCGTCTGGAAATTGTCCAAGAGGGTTTTCATTGTCGATCAGACGACACTCAATACCAGAAATCTTGCTATTTTTGTATAAGGAGGAGCATCCAGTATGGCACTGCTTAGCGGAAAATCAGTCTATTTGACCGGGGGCGCCTCTGGCATTGGATGGGCTGTTACAGAGAGTTTTATACAGGAAGGAGCCTTTGTAACTGTCTTGGATAAGTCAGCAGCTGGCCTCGAGCAATTGAAAAAGGAATTCGGTGATCGTGTTCTATGCGTGGAAGGGGACGTCACTGAATACGAGGATCACATTCACGCCGTTGAAGCGGCTGTGGAAGCGGCGGGGAAACTGGATGTATTCGTTGCTAACGCCGGCGTATTCGACGGGTTTGCCAAATTCAGCGAAGTCCCGCCAGAGGCCATGTCAGACGCCTATGACCTTTTATTTACTATTAATGTCAAAGGCTACTTCAATGGTGCAAAAGCTTGTGCAGAAGAATTGAAAAAAACAAATGGAAATATGATTTTCACGGTTTCCGGAGCCGGCTTTTACCCGGACGGGGGCGGAGTCTGGTATACAGCAAGCAAGCACGCGCAAATCGGCTTAATGCGCCAGCTTGCCTTTGAATTAGCCCCGGATATCAGGATAAATGCAGTTGCCCCCGGCGGCACATTGACGGCACTCAATGTCATTCATCCGCTTAAGCCGTTTGTGAAAGCAGTCGATCAGGATACAAAAGAGAAAAGCATTAAATCCCGAAATCCACTTCGCATAGCCATGACCAGTGAGGACCATGTTGGAGCGTATCTATTGCTTGCTTCTGATCAATCCCGTGCCATTACAGGAGAAGTGATTTCCAGTGATGGAGGACTTGCTGTACGGGGTTTATCCTGAGGAGAAGCGTTATTTAGGAGGAGTGTTTTTATGGCAGAAAGCAAAACCGCTAAAGTGCCATTGGCAGGAAATCAGTCCATTAACCAGCTGGCTTTTGTTGTTCGGGATATTGAAGAGGCAAGTGAAGCTTTTTCAAGTTTACTGGGTGTTCCGAAACCTGAATGGTTTTTAACAGGTGATCAGGAAGTATCAAAGGTAATTTACCGTGGAAAGCCTACTGCATCAAGAAGCAAATTAGCTTTTCTAAATACGCCAACTGTTCAATTTGAACTTATTGAACCGAATGAGGAACCGGGCACGATGCGGGAGTTTTTGGATAGAGCCGGAGAAGGCATACACCATATTGCCTTTGATGTGGAATCCATCATAGAGCGGATGCCGTTTTTCGAGGAGAGCGGATACTCATCACTGCAAAGTGGAGAGTTTACAGCCAGTGAAGGCAGATATGTTTATGCAGATACCTTGAAGGACTGCAAGATATTGGTTGAACTCCTGGAAAGCCCTGAGGCAAGAAACACTGCAGCTGCCCCAGAATTACAAAGCCCGATGCTTGGAACAAATAAAGTCGAGCAGCTGGCAATCGTGGTAAAAGATCTGGAGTTAGCTGCAGAAGCTTATTGTAAGCTTCTCGGTGCCGATATGCCACCCATTATACAATCAGGCCCAAGTGAAGAGACACAGGTTATTTTCAGAGGTCAGCCAACAGAAGGTAAATCTAGATATATGTTCATCAATACACCCTTCATTCAAATTGAATTAATTGAACCAAGTGATTCACCAAGTACTTGGCAGGAACATCTGGAGAAATACGGGGAAGGTGTCCATCATATTTCGTTTGTTGTCGATAACCTGGATGAAAAAATCAGATTGCTGGAAGGACTGGGATATCCTGTCATACAAACTGGCAATTTTTTTAATGGGAAAGGCAAATACGCCTATATGGATACAACCTCAATATTTAAAGTGATTATTGAATTACTTGAGAGATATTAAAGAATGGCCGAACGGCTGCACATAATAGTGCAGCCGTTTTTTAAAAGTTTCTTAGGTGGGGGTATATGTCTTTAAATACAAGTTGACAGGTCGGAATAGTTGGTTATATAATGTGAATAATTAATTCTGAGGGAGGAACAAATTGATGAATGAACGTTATCCTGTTTTGGACGGTGCAGAATCATTCTACTATGAAGGCAATGAGGTCGGAATCCTGATTACACATGGTTTTCTTGGAACTCCCCAGAGTGTACGGTTTTTGGGAGAGTCATTTGCCAGGCTTGGCTATACGGTTTTTGCTCCAAGGCTTAAAGGCCACGGCACACATTATAAAGATATTGAAATAACCTCTCATGAGGATTGGTTTGCTGAAGCTGAAAAGGGTTATCAATTCCTAAAAGACAGATGCAAATCTGTCTATGCCGCAGGGCAATCGATGGGTGGCGCATTGACCCTTTGGCTGGCTAATAAATATCCGGAAATTGCAGGTATTGTGTTAATAAATGCCGCTCTTCGGGTTCCGGGTTATGAATATTTAAAAGGGAAAACATATCCCAGGTACATTGATGAAGGTGCACCTGATATTAAAAAAGTGGATGTAGAAGAAATTACTTACGGGAAAGTTCCGGTCCCCTCCATCTTCGAATTGCAGAAAATCATGGAAAGAACACCATTCTTATTGCCTTCCATTAAAACACCTGTGTTAGGCTTTAAGTCGATAGAAGATCATGTTGTGCCGGCAGAATGTACTGATTTTATTTTAGAGAAGATTGGCTCAGCGAAAAAGAAGGCTATATCGCTCTATAACTCTTATCATGTGGCATCCATGGACCATGATAAAGAAAAGATTGTCAGCATAACTCATCAGTATATCCAGGAGAATCAAGCAGGCAGCTTGTCCTTTGTGTAAGGACGGGCTGTTTTTTATGTTATGAAACTTTTTAAACATGATACCGTATTAAAAGAAAAGGGTATTCAGCCTTTATTGCAGAATAAGACAGTACATTTTACTTGGGAAGAAGATGATGGAAATGAAGGCGAGAAGTAAATGGCTCCGCATGTACAAAGTGTTTTCGTTGGCAATTCTCATTATTTTTCAAATTTACTGGTATAAATGGACCCGCAAATCAGAAGCAGAATGGGAAAATTTATGGTCTGGCATCGGGAAAAAATTCCGGACAACACTTTTTGAATTGGAAGGGCTGCTGATTAAGATTGGTCAGTTCATCAGTATCCGATCTGATTTGCTTCCGCATGCTTTTATCCAGGAGCTTCAAGACCTGACCGATAAGGTACCGCCATCGGAATGGAGTGAAATCCAGAGGATTTTAAACGAAGAATGGGGCAGTGAGCTCTCTAAAAAGGTGGTGGCGATTGAAAAAGAAGCCATAGCATCCGCTTCGATTGGAGAGGTATATAAAGGGTCTCTGCAGGACGGCTCAATTGTTGCCATTAAAGTGCAGCGTCCTGATATCCAATCAATCGTACATACCGACTTCCGGACCCTAAGTATTCTTGTCTGGTTTGCGGATCGGTTTGTCCCTATTCCTAAGGGATTCATTAATTTAAAAGTCCTATTTCAGGAGCTTAAGCAGGTTATTGAGCGGGAGCTTGATTTTACAAAGGAAAAGGAAACCTTGCTTTATTTTAAAGACCGATTTAAAGATAGTGAGATAGTTAAAATTCCCGATGTCCATCAGGAGCTTTGCACCTCAAAAGTGCTTGTCATGGAATGGGTGGAGGGAAAAAGGCTTAATGATGCAGCAGCGGTTGAAATGCTTGAAATATCCCGTCAGGATCTGGCACGCCGTCTGATGAAGATCTTCCTGCCGCAATGGCTGGAACCTGGGATGTTTCATGCCGATCCCCATCCTGGAAATGTGCTGTTCACAAGGGAAGGGCGGATTATTCTTCTCGATTTCGGCATGGCTGGTGAAATTTCAAAAAAAGATGCAGTCTCTTTTCAGAATTTAATTGAATCCATTCTCGCTAAAAACTACAGTAAAACTGTTGACTGTCTGTCACAGTTAGGGTTTTTACTGCCTGAAGCAGATGCGGGATCAATGGAAAAGCTGCTCTCGGATTGGATGTCATTTGATTTTTCTCAATTAAAGGATATAGACTTAATTGCTCTTAAGCTTGAGCTGAATGATCTGATTACTGCTCTTCCCATACAGGTGCCAACCCGCTTTGTTTTTCTGGGCAGGTCATTTATGACAATAGAAGGGGTTGTTCGCCATCTGGTACCGGAAGATGATCTTCTTGACCATGGCAAACCTGTTTTTAAAGAGTGGTTAAGCTCCCAGGGGAATAAATGGTCATTTATTTGGAGTATTATTCAATCCCAGCCGCTCTTTAAAATATTTTATTCAGCAGCGGAATTCCTGGAAACACCGCGTAAATTGGAAACAATGAAAGTGGCCGGGCAAAGAAGGCAGTTTCAGTTTTCAATCTATGAAAATCGGAAGAACCAGCTCTTTCAGCTGTTCATGCTAGGTTTAACTGGGTCAGGCTTTGGCATTTATTTAGAAGAAATACTGATCATGCAGTTATCCGCAGGCATCGCAGCCATTGGGCTTGCAGGGTATGGAGTGAATAGCTGGAGATTGCGAAAATGGCTGAAATATATGCCGGAAAGACGCAGATAATCAAAAGAGCCTATTTTTGGCTCTTTTTCACTATTTTGATATATAACCAGCTAGTTTATGATAAAATAATTAGTTAGGTAAACAATTATTCGGAAAAGGAGAGTACTCAGTGTGCTACTTCAAATAAATAAACAGCTGGAGAAAATGATGCCATTGATTACTCCAATAAGCGTAGTGCTAGGTGTTATGCTCGCTGGTTATATCAAGGATTTAGCCTTTATCATTCCTTTGGTTTTTGCGTTTATGACGTTTTCTGGCAGTCTGAACTCCAGTTTTAGCAGTTTAAAAGAAATCATTCATCATCCTAAGCCGCTTTTTCTTATTTTGTTTTTGCTTCATATCTTGATGCCTCTTTTTGCATGGAGCACCGGTAAACTTGCGTTCGGTGATGATTCCTTAACTATTACAGGTCTGGTACTGGCTATGGCTATTCCGACCGGCATATCGAGCTTCATCTGGGTTTCCATTTATCGCGGCAATATTCCGCTGACATTGTCCATCATTCTGGTTGATACCTTTCTGTCACCCTTTATTGTTCCGCTGACATTGTCTGTGTTTTTTCAGAAATCTGTACAGATCGATGCCGTGCCGATGATGGCTGGATTATTCGGAATGGTTGTTCTGCCATCGTTCCTTGGCATGCTCTTCAATCAGTTTGCAGGAAAAAGCGCCGCAGCCTTAAGCAGCCGCCTCTCTCCTTTTTCAAAGCTTGGAATGGCCATTGTGGTTATGCTTAATGGAGCTGTTGTTGCCCCGTATCTGAAGGAGGTCAATCTTAAATTGGTCCTCATTGGGATCACTGTATTTTGTGTAGCGTTTATGGGCTATCTTATATCCTTCATCATCGCAAATTTACTGAAATACGATCAGGGTACGACTGTGGCTGTTACGTTTAATGGCGGAATGAGGAATATCAGTGTTGGCTCTGTACTGGCAGTCACGTATTTTCCCGCTCCTGTTGCGGTTCCTGTGGTTATCGGCATGCTCTTTCAGCAGGTTTTAGCTTCCCTCTATGGGATTATCATGAAGCGCCATTTCAGCAGGAAGGTTCTGCAGGAAGGTCATTCAGTGTAGGGTTTAAGCTCCTGTTTCAGGAGCTTTTTTGTTTGCCATTATGTCATGGGATCAATGATTCAAGCTGCAATTTAAATATTTGGCTAAATTAACCTTCCGCACACAAAATCCAGCTGTCCGCACATAAAAAAGCGTTATGCGCACATAAAAATTTTTATCCGCACATAAAAAAGAGGTATCCGCACATAAAAAATTTTTTCAATCTAAAAGAGTGCCATCTGCATACAAAATTAGTTAGTTTCATGGCTTAACATGAAATAAAATACATAAATTTTAATAAAATTTAACAAAAAATATGATTTATCCCTTATTTTAACGGGTAGAATATCGGTGGAATATCGCGGGCGTTGAAATTATCTTAAAAAAAAGTTATAATAAGACGTTGTTAACACTACCGAGGGGGAAGTTTTTTTGTCAATCGAAATTGGAAGTAAGGTACAAGGAAAAGTAACAGGTATTACAAATTTCGGAGCATTTGTCGAACTGCCAGGCGGCACGACAGGTCTTGTTCACATTAGTGAGGTAGCGGACAGCTATGTTAAAGATGTGAACGAGCATTTAAAAGTTGGCGATGAGGTAACTGTTAAAGTGCTTAGCGAGAAGGAAGGCAAAATTGCCCTTTCCATCAAAAAAGCAGTGGACAGACCGGAAGGCCAATCTTCTTATTCTCAGCGCCCGCCGCGCCAGGGAAGAGATGATCGCCGCGGCGGTTCCAGAGATTTCCGTTCTAAAGGAAACTTTAAGCCGAAGGAAAGCTTTGAAGACAAAATGGCAAAATTCTTAAAATCGAGTGAAGAAAATATTTCGTCATTAAAGCGCAATACTGAAGGTAAGCGGGGCGGCCGAGGCGGACGCCGCGGATAAGCAGCCCTTTAGATAATGGGAAACTCCAATCTGGAGGGAAGTTTCCTGACTGATTGGAGTTATCCTGTGATAAAGGCAAGCCGTTTACGGCTTGCCTCTTTTCGTTTAAATTTCAATTATGATTGGCAGGATCATTGGTTTGCGCTTTGTTTTTTCAAATAAATACTGCCCCAGTGATTTCTTAATGCTCTGCTTAATGACATTCCACTGGCTTTTATCCTGTTCTGGAAGATCATTGACGGTTTTCTCCGCAATCCGATTTATTTCTCTCAGCAGATCTTCGGATTCGCGTGCGTAGACAAAACCTCGCGATATCGTATCAGGTCTCGATATCATTTTGCGCTCACTCTTGCTCATGGTCAGCACGATCACAATCATGCCATCCTCGGACAGCTGCTTTCTGTCGCGGAGCACGATGCTGCCAATATCACCAACACCCACACCATCTACATAAGTATCTCCGGCAGGTACCCGCCTTGTCTGGCGTGCTTCTCCGTTCTCAATATCAACGACATCCCCATTTTTAATGATAAAAGTATGCCCGTCTTCAACTCCGATGGATTCAGCAAGCAATTTATGATGGTGAAGCATTCTGTATTCACCGTGAATCGGAATAAAGTATTTCGGCTTCATCAATGTGAGCATAAGCTTTAAATCTTCCTGATAGCCGTGGCCGGACACATGCATCCCTGTTGAACTGCCTGAACCGTATATCACGCGGGCTCCCAGCTTAAAAAGATTATCAATGATTTTAGAGACATCGCGTTCGTTGCCCGGGATTGGGGAAGCTGCTAAAATCACGGTATCCTCTGGATGAATCTCAGCATCACGGTAATTTCCTGTAGAGAGGCGCGAGAGGGCAGCCATCGGCTCTCCCTGGCTGCCGGTACATAGTATGCACACCTTTTCAGGGGCCAGATTCATCGCTTCTCTTGGATTGGCAATCATCCCCTCGGGAACAGTCAGGTATCCGCGTTCAATAGCTACATCCACAACATTTACCATACTTCGGCCAAGCAGCACCAGCTTTCGGTTTGTTTTAATCGCAGCGGCCACAACCTGCTGAACACGGCTCACATTGGAAGCGAAAGTTGAGATGATAATCTTGCGCGGAGCCTTCATAAATGCTTCCTCAATATTTTCCCCGACAATATGCTCAGTTGGCGAAAAGCCAGTCCGCTCAGCGTTTGTGCTTTCTGAAAGAAGGGCAAGCACTCCACTGCGGCCGATTTCAGCCATCCTGTGGATATCAGCATGCTCCTGATTTACAGGAGTTAAGTCAAATTTAAAATCGCCCGTATGGACCACATTGCCCTCTGGCGTATTGAAAACAATGCCCAGACAGTCGGGTATGCTGTGATTCACCTTGAAAAAGCTAACGCCAACTTCCCCGAAATCAAGGCGAGAGTCAGAATCAATGCTTATAAGCTCAGAATCACCAAGCAGGCGATGCTCCGTTAATTTTAATTCAATCAGCCCCAGCGTAAATCTCGTGGCATATACCGGCATATTGATTTTTTTGAGAAGATAGGCAACCCCGCCAATATGATCCTCATGTCCATGAGTGACAATCAGCCCGCGGATTTTCTCCCGGTTTTCCTCAAGGTATGTGATGTCCGGAATGATCAAATCAATCCCCAACAATGTCTCGTCGGGGAATTTCCCTCCAGCATCAATCACGACAATATCATTATGATATTGGATGACATACATGTTTTTCCCAATTTCATTGATGCCGCCCAGAGAAAATATGGATAACTGCTTACCGTTTGACTCCATATGCAAATCCTCCCACTTTAAGATTTTTCTTAGCATTCCCATTTGGATGTCTGAAATGTAGAACAGGGAGAAAAAAATAGTGCCGAATCGGTGACAAAAGACTTAATAAGCCTAGTGACAACCTTTACCGCTTCAAATGAGTTCCAATACTGAAATTGTTCTCGAATTTTACTGCATCACTATCCAACGGAAGACTTAAAAAAAATAGAAATAATTCAAACAAGAAAGTAAATTAGGGAAGAACTCCTATTGACGATGATAATCATTATCATTTAAAGTGTTCATGTAATCAGTAATGATAATCATTTTCAACAAGAATGAAGGAGGAAAAATAAATTTATGAGCATTTTGCAAATAGAGAAAACCAATGAATTTTATTTAAAACAGCAGGAAAGACGCGAATCGAACGCACGAAGCTATCCACGGCGGATTCCGATTGCGATTGAGGAAGCCGAAGGTGTTTATGTGAAGGATGTAGACGGAAAAAGGTATATCGACTGCCTTGCAGGTGCCGGAACCCTGGCCCTTGGCCATAATCACCCGGTCGTTACGGAGGCTATCGAGAAGGTCCTTCATGATAAGCGGCCCTTACATACACTGGATTTAACAACACCTGTAAAAGAAGAATTTGTAAGTGAAGTGTTTAAAAGCCTGCCACAAGAACTTGCCGAAGAGGCGAAGATCCAATTCTGCGGCCCAACCGGAGGAGATGCGATCGAAGCAGCTATCAAACTCGTTAAAACGGCAACAGGCCGAAGGAGCATCCTGTCTTTCCAGGGAGGATATCACGGGGCTACACATGGAACGATGGCGCTGTCGGGAAATCTTTCACCAAAGGAAAAAGTCCAGGGATTGATGCCTGATGTCCACTTTATGCCATATCCATATGAGTACCGCTGTCCTTTCGGGGTTGGCGGGGAAGAGACACATAAAATCAGCAGCCGCTATATTGAAAACCTTCTCGATGATCCCGAAAGCGGTATACTGCCGCCTGCTGCCATCATTCTGGAAGTGGTTCAGGGTGAAGGAGGTTCAATCCCGGCACCGGTCGAGTGGCTAAAGGAAATTCGCCGAATTACAAAAGAAAGGGATATCCCGCTCATAATCGATGAAGTACAGACAGGCATTGGAAGAACCGGTAAGCTTTTCGCTTTTGAACATGCAGGCATTATCCCTGATGTTGTTGTTCTTTCAAAGGCAATTGGCGGAAGCCTGCCATTATCCGTCGTCATTTATAACCAGATGCTTGATCAGTGGTCTCCGGGTGCACACATTGGAACATTCAGAGGAAACCAGATGGCGATGGCCGCTGGAACAGCCACTCTTCGCTATATAAAAGACAATAAATTGGCTGAAAAAGCTGGCGTTTTAGGTGAAAAGCTTATGGTGGCGCTAAAGGTTCTGCAGGAGGAATATCCTGAAATTGGCGATGTTCGCGGCAGGGGGCTAATGGTTGGAGCAGAAATTGTTGATCCATCTGCACCAACCGGCCGAAAAGGGGAATTCAAAGCAGATCAGGCCCTTGCAAGCCGTATCCAGAGAGAATGCTTTAATCGAGGCTTAATCCTTGAAGTCGGCGGCAGACATGGCAGCGTTGTCCGTTTCCTTCCTCCGCTTATCATTACAGATGCACAGCTGGATGAGGTCATAAGCATCTTTACAGATGCTGTAAAGGCAGCAGTCAAATGAATCATTTTAAGCAGTATTTCTTATCTCACCACGCTGAAAGCCAGAATAGCTTTCAGCGGACCCTTTCTGAGGTCCAGAATTTACTTGGTGAATTTTACCGGCTGCAGCCGAACGTGTTCAACGGCAAAAAGGCAGAGGAAATTGAAAAGGAAATTGTCCTATTAGCAAACAGTTCACAAAATGGCGAGTCTCCGTCTAAGGTAATTGAGGAGATAATGGACAAAGTCGTAAGCAACAGTATCCATGTAACTCACCCTGGCAGCATGGCGCATCTGCATTGTCCCCCGCTGATCCCAGCCATCGCCGCTGAATTGATTATCGCTGTTCTCAATCAGTCGATGGACTCGTGGGATCAGAGCACAGCCGCTACTTATCTGGAAGAAAAAATGATGAAATGGATGTCAGAAAAGCTTTCGTTAGCCGATAGTGCAGACGGCACCTTCACAAGCGGAGGTACACAATCAAATTACATGGGATTGCTGCTGGCACGGGATCATTATTGCCAGACACAGTGGAATTGGGATGTAAAAAAACTGGGGTTGCCTGCTGAAGCTCATAAGCTGCGGATTCTTTGTTCAGAAAAAGCCCATTTTACTGTAAGTAAATCAGCTTCCCAGCTCGGGCTCGGTGAACAGGCTGTGGTGAAGATCAAAACCGATGCAGGAATGAGAATGTGCATTTCTTCTTTAGAAGAAGAAATCAAGCGCCTGAAATCTGGCGGTTATCACCCTATGTGCATCGCTGCCACGTGTGGAACGACTGATTTTGGAAGCATTGACCCTCTCGTGGAATTGGGGGATATCGCAAGTCGAAATGGAATGTGGCTGCATGCAGATGCTGCATACGGCGGAGCTCTGGTTATGAGTGAAAAACATCACGGCAAATTGGCTGGAATCAATCTGGCAGACTCGGTGGCCATCGACTTTCACAAAATGTTTTATCAGCCTATCAGCTGCGGAGCCTTCTTTGTTAAAAATAAATCAATCTTCAGGTATTTGTCCTGCCACGCAGATTATTTAAATCCCGAAGAAGATGAACTAGTTCATCTGGTGAATAAATCGGTCCAGACTACACGGCGGTTTGATGCTCTAAAGCTCTATATGTCACTAAGGATGGTTGGAGAAAGAACCTTTTCCAGCATGATTGACCATACGATTGGACTGGCAAAACAAACCGCCCTATGGCTGAGGGAAACACCAGGGATTGACGTGGTAAATCCTGAACCTGAATTAAATGCCATTGTCTTCCGGTTATCCGATGAAAAGGATGCTGATGGACTTAACATGTACATTTATAAAAAACTTCTGCATAGCGGAGAGGGACTGATCGCTAAAACAAGAGTAGATGGCTTGCAGTTTCTGAAATTCACACTATTAAATCCGCAGACAACTATGGCTGAAGTAAAATTAGCTTTTGAATCTCTCATGCAATTTGCAAAAGAGTTCAAACAGAAGGAGGAAGCCCTTTGACAGATCATACTGTAATAGCACAGCAGGCAAGCATGCAGAGTTTCTTAAATTGCTATTTAAGAGAAACACAGCAGTTTCGGGTGTCTGAAAATTGGAAGCCTGAATGGGAAGGAGAAACACCTTCTATTTGGCTGGAAATCAAACTGGCCCAATTGGATATTGTTATTTATGCTGCGGTCAGGCACTGGTCTCTGACTGGAAGCCATACCTTTCAATTTCCGCTCTTTATGGAAGTCAATGGGAAGAGTGTTCCTCTTGATTATGTCACACTGGTCTCCCTGATCAGCAAGGAATTACTGGCATCTGCAGAAAGAGAAGGAGCGGAAGATGAGCTGATGATGCGGGCGATTCTCAGCTGCCGCAATATTCAGCGCTATTTGCAGGAGCGTGAAGGGGATTCAGAAAGTCTTCAGAAAACTGACTTTACCTTTATTGAAGCAGAGCAGTCGCTGTTATTTGGCCATCTGCTCCATCCTACGCCAAAAAGCAAACAGGGAATGTCCTTTGAAGCGGAGTCTTCCTATTCTCCGGAACTAAAGGGCAGCTTCCAGCTTCACTTTTTTAAGGCGGACCGGGCGATTGTCTCTCAGGACTCAGCTGATCTGGCCAGTGCCGCAGAGATTATAATGGAGCTGCTGCAGAGTGATGAAGGATTTAAAGAAAAGTTTGGCCTGGACCCTAAATCTGTCTTCATCCCTGTTCATCCGCTCCAGGTACCTGTTCTGCTAAAAGACAGGCAAGTGCAGGATTTGATTCATTCAGGTCAACTGGTCTATATCGGCCCTTACGGAATGCCATTCGAGGCGACGTCTTCCATGAGGACCGTTTATAATCCGGATTTTCACTATATGTTTAAGTTTTCAGTTCCGGTGAAAATTACAAATTCACTGCGGGTGAATCTCGAAAAGGAACTTTACAGGGGAGTAGAAGTGACGAGGCTGATGCAATCCCAGTTGGGCAATAAGCTCCAGGAACTGTATCCAGCTTTCCATATCATTCAGGATCCTGCTTTCCTGAATATTCCGTTGGATAAAGAAATCTCCGGATTTGAAGTGGTCATCCGTGAAAATCCCTTTTATGAGAATGACAGCAATATAAGTTTAATAGCAGGCCTTGTTCAGAATCATGGTTATGGCGGGCGCACCCGCCTGGAATCGATTATCCATGAAATAGCAGAAAAAGAAAATCGGATGACGACGGAAGTCAGCCGGGATTGGTTTGAAAAATACCTATCCATTACACTCGATCCTTTGATTTGGCTGTATGAAACTTATGGGGTAGCGCTGGAGGCTCATCAGCAAAATTCAATTGTCCAGCTGGACAACGGCTACCCGTCCACATTCTATTACCGGGATAATCAGGGATATTATTTTAGTGAATCAAAAGCTGAGCTGCTTGCCGAAATCATTCCGGATGTGAGCCGGAAAAGTTCTACACTCTGCAGTGATGATGTCGCAATCGAGCGCTTCCGCTATTACTTTTTTATGAACCATCTGTTTGGGCTCATAAATGGTTTTGGGACAGCGGGACTCGCTGATGAGGAAGCTCTCCTGGCCATTTTGAAGAAAAAACTCTTAAACCATGATCAAAAGACCGGGGGGAGATCCGCCTTGCTTAGAAGCTTGCTCCATTTGAAGGAGCTTCCTTGCAAAGCCAACCTGCTCACACGTTTTTATGATATGGATGAACTGGTCGGTTCACTGGAAACCCAATCTGTTTATACGAAAATCCCAAATCCGCTGCAAAAGGTGCTGATTACTGATGAAGCCGGAGTTTAGTTTTTATGATCGGGAAGTGAATCAGGCCATATCCTTTGTAAAAGTCGAGATGGAAAGGGATGCGGGGACCCTCCATAAATGGCACCAGGAGCAACATGTCAGTCCATTCTGGAATCTGAACATCCCTTATGAAAAATATTGGACTCATTTGGAAGGCTTTTTGGCTGATACACACCAGACACTTTTTTTAGGCCTGATGGATGGAGTTCCAATGAGCTATTGGGAAGCGTATTGGGTTAATGGGGATGTGGTTGAAAGCTGCTATGATCCTCATCCTGAAGACCGGGGAATCCATCTGCTGATTGGTGAATCAGACTATTTGGGAAAAGGGTATGCTCTTCCGCTCCTTCGTTCAATGGTCCATTTTCAATTTTTACATCAGGGGACAGAAAAAGTAATCGCAGAGCCGGACATCCGCAATAAGAAAATGATTCATATTTTTGAGAGATGCGGATTTGAAAAAATAAAGCCCATTGAGCTGCCGGATAAGACGGGCATGCTGATGTTCTGTGAAAGAGAACAGTTTGAAAGGAGATGGAAGGATGTCTTTACAGCAGCAGAAAGTGTATGACCTTATAGGTGTCGGCATCGGCCCATTCAATCTCGGCCTTGCCGCCATGATGGAAGAAACAGGAGGAAAGGATGTCCAGTTTTTTGAACAAAGGTCGGAATTCAATTGGCATAAAGGGATGCTGATCGAGGGAACAACCCTTCAAGTGCCATTTTTCGCTGACTTAATCAGTATGGCCGATGTGCAAAGCAGATTTACATATTTAAATTATCTTCAAACCCATAACAGGCTTTACCATTTTTATTTTCTGGAGAAATTTCACATTCCGCGAAAAGAATACAATGACTATTGCCGCTGGGTAGCCGGCCAGCTGCCATCCTGCAGATTTGGCTTCCGGGTGGAAAAAATCAGCCCAATAAATGAACTATATGAAATTGTTGTCAGAAATGTGCAAACAGGTGAAGCTGAATTTTACCTGACAAAACATGTCGCCGTCGGAATTGGAACTAGCCCCTCAGTTCCTTCACATCTGGAAGAGCATCTGGGTCCAAACGTCATGCATTCTTCTCAGTATATGGAGCGTAAAAGTGAGCTTGAGCAGGCAGGTTCGATCACTGTGATCGGCTCAGGCCAGAGCGCAGCCGAGATTTTCTATGATTTGCTGCAGGAGCAGGATGAAGGTGCCTATGAATTAAATTGGTTCACAAGGTCATATGGTTTCTTTCCGATGGAATACAGTAAATTGGGCCTGGAGTATTTTTCGCCGGATTATATCGATTTCTTTTTCCAGCTTCCTGAGGAAAAGAAGGAGGCTCTGCTTTCTAAGCAGGATCTTCTTTACAAGGGAATCAGCATGAATACGATCGCTGATATTTATGACCTTTTGTATGATAAAACAGCTTGCGGGGATAAGCCGCCGATTCATTTGCTCGCCATGACAGAACTTGAAGGAATCGAACTAAGGAATGCCACTCATTTGCTGACATTAAAACATTGTGTTTCTGAAGAATTATTTCAGCTGGAGTCAGATTTCGTCATTTTAGGGACTGGTTATGCACCGTCCATGCCGCATTTTCTTCTCCAGATGCAGGACGAAATCGTTTGGGATGATCATAATCGCTTCAAGGTGATGCGCGATTATACTTTGGAGACTAGAACCAAGAAAGAAAATAAGATTTTCATCCAAAATGGGGAACTTCATACACATGGCATCGGTGCACCTGACCTTGGGCTAGGGGCATACCGGAACGCTGTCATCATCAACCAGGTCTACGGCAGGGAAATCTATCAGGTGAACAAAAAGAATGTATTTCAATCATTTGAAGCGGATGAATCCTGGAAGACAGCCGCAGTCAGATAAAGGAGGAACAGTATGTTATATATCAATGAAACTGAAGAAATACTGCAGAAGGAAGTCTGGGAAAAGGTAAATCAAAATCTGCTGGCCAAAATGCTTTCAGAATTTATGTATGAAGATATGATTCAGCCAGAATTAGAAGACAATGTTTACTATTTACAGACAGCCACAGGCCGCAGGTACCGCTTTAAGGCAGAAAAACGGTTATTTGACAGTTTTGACGTAAAAGCGGATTCTGTTGAAGCCTTTAAAAAGGACGCATGGCAGCCGGCTGTCAATGCGATTCAATTACTCACTGATATCAAGGAGAGTATTGGCATGTCATCCGAAACAGCGGGGCACTTGATCAGGGAATTGAATCATACCCTGATTGCCGATGCAAATTTAATGGTACATCACAGAAAAGAAGCTGATGAATTAACGGAACTTGATTATGCGGAATTGGAAGGCGAAATGACCGGACACCCTTGGATTACCTATAACAAAGGACGCATCGGTTTTGGCATGGATGATTACTTAAACTTCGCTCCGGAAAATCACAATGAAACGAAGCTGTTCTGGTTAGCCATCCACCGGGAGCGTGCCCAATTCCAGTCTGTCACTGGGCTAAACTATGAGAAACTGATTCAGAATGAACTTGGTGATGAAATGACCAGAAATTTTTCAGACATCGTCAGAAAATATGGATTGGATCCCTCAGAATACTTTTTTATGCCGGTGCATGAATGGCAATGGAAAAACATTCTGATCCAAAACTTCCCGGAAGATTTGGCAAATAAAAAAATGATCCCTCTTGAAGAAGGGACAGACCATTACCTGCCCCAGCAGTCCATACGGACATTTGTGAATATGAGTGATAAGAGGAAACACCATGTGAAGCTTCCGATGAGCATTTTAAATACACTGGTCTACCGCGGGCTTCCTTCCGAACGGACGGTAATTGCCCCGCAGGTTACAGCCTTTATTAAAGGAATTTTTGAGAATGACAGCTTCTTAAAGGAAGAGTGTGAGGTTGTGCTGCCGGGGGAAATCGCAAGCATCAATGTCGATCACCCTTATTACAATTCTTTAAATGGAGCACCTTATCAGTACAATGAAATGCTCGGCGCCATTTGGCGGGAAAGCATCTATGGGTATTTGAAGGTAGGGGAAAAACCGATTACCCTTGCAGCTCTTCATCATGAAGATGCCTATGGAAAACCGTTTGTTCAAAGTCTGATAGAGAAGTCAGGATTAAGCGCGAATGAGTGGATGAAGCAGTTTTTCAATGTCATCATGCCGCCCCTGCTGCATTTCCTTTATCAGTATGGAACCGTCTTCTCCCCACATGGGCAAAATACCATTCTTATTTTAAAAGATTCACAGCCCGTGAGATTGGGAGTTAAAGATTATGTAGATGACGTTAATATATCAGACCAGCCATTTCAGGAGCTTTCCGGGCTGGATGAGAACCTGAAAGCTGTGCTGCGCAGTGAACCGCCTGAGGGTCTTACACAATTTATTTTTACCGGCCTGTTTATCTGCCACCTCCGCTATTTATCAAACGTGCTGATCAATCATAACTTGATGGAGGAAAAAACATTCTGGTCCTATCTGGCAGAAGCTATTCAGGATTATCAGGCAAAGTTCCCGCAGCTTAAAGAACGGTTCAAGTTGTTTGATTTCTTCAAGCCGGAGCTGACCAAACTCTGCCTGAACCGGAACCGCATGGTTGACTATGGCTACGGTGATGGGGAAGACCGGCCGCATGCCTCTGAATTTGGAAAAGTGCGCAATGCTTTACATGATATTAAGGAAGAAAGGATTATGGCGTAAAAGAGTATAAACTTCTAAAGTTAGTAAACTATCCAGCTCCAGGCGCATTGCGCTTTCATTTAATCCTTTAAATCAGCGAATTAATTATTGACATAATATACCGTAGGATGCATAATAATTCTAATTATAAGAAGAATTCAACAGCCATGACAGGGAACCAGTAAGTAGAACTCAGGCTAGAAGAGAGCGGGATTCACCGGCTGAAAGATCCTGCAGCCTGCAAAGCTATTGAACCTAGCCCTTGAGCTGCCAGGCAAACCTGGCCGAATTTCCTGCGTTAAAGGATTTCCAAAGCGGGCACTTGCTGTGTGAAGTGCCAATGAAGGTGGTACCGCGAAAGACAAAGCTCTTCCGTCCTTTTTAAAGGGATGGGAGGGCTTTTTTTATTTATAAAGGTGGTGGTAAATGTGAAAAGGGAACGGATTGTCGTCAAAATCGGAAGCAGCTCGCTGACGAATATGAATGGCGGACTGTGTATTGAAAAGCTGGAGGAACACGCAGCTGCCCTTTCCCGGCTGAAAGAGAAGGGGCATGAAGTGATATTGATATCATCCGGTGCCGTCGCCGCAGGGTTTGCGGATCTTGGCTATCCTTCACGCCCGGTGACGATCGCCGGAAAACAGGCAGCCGCTGCTGTCGGTCAAGGGCTGTTAATGCAGGGATATACCGAAGAATTTAAAAAGCATGGCATCGTAGCTGCGCAATTGCTGCTGACAAGACAAAACTTCCTGCATAAGGAGCAATACCAAAATGCACATGCAACCTTGTCCGAATTATTGAAACGGAATGTCCTTCCAATCATTAATGAAAATGACTCAGTATCGATTGATGAGCTGGCCTTTGGCGATAATGATATGCTGTCTGCACTTGTAAGCGGTCTGATTCAGGCACAGCGGCTGATTATACTGACGGATGTAAACGGGATCTATGATTCAAATCCCCGCACGAATCCTGATGCGAAAAAGTTTAATTATATAACGGAAATAACCGATGACCTGATGAATGCTGCTGCAGGATCAGGTTCAAAGGTGGGAACCGGCGGAATGGTGACGAAGCTCGCGGCTGCCAGAACAGCCTTGGCACTGGGTGTGCAAGTTTTTATAGGGGTTGGGAATGGTACGGAAAAGCTGATTGAAATCATCGATGGCAAGGGGGATGGGACTTATATTGGAACCAGCTCCCAGCCTAGTGTCAAAACCTCCAAGCAATGGCTTGCACTGCATTCTGTCCCTAATGGGAAAATCGAAGTGGATCACGGTGCTGCTCAAGCCATATTAACCCAGGGAAAAAGCCTTCTGCCTGCAGGAGTGACCACCATTACCGGCCATTTTCATGTTCATGATGTCGTGGAAGTGATTGGTCCCAAAGGAGATTTGATCGGCAAAGGGCAGGTTAACTTCTCTTCCGAAGAGCTGTTGGCTATTAAAGGGTTATCCAGTTCGGAAGCAATGCAGATTGCAGGAAGCGACCGCCGTGTAGTTATTCACCGGGATCATTGGGTAAGCCAAAAAAGAAAGGAGAAAAGCTCATGGAATTAATTTTAAAAGGGAAGAAAGCGAAAAAGGCAGCTGCAGAGCTGGCGAAAAAAACGACAATGCAAAGAAATCATGCGCTTGAACTGATCTCAGGGCAGCTGATGCAGGAGAAGAATTTTATATTGGCAGAAAATGGGAAAGATCTGGACGCAGGAAAGAAAAATGGAATGAGTGATGCTTTGTTAGACCGTCTGCGTTTAAATGAAGCCCGTCTTCAGGATATGGCGGACGCACTACTCCAGCTTACTCATCTGGACGATCCGGTTGGGGAGGTTTTATCCTCCTGGGAACGTCCGAACGGACTCGCCATTACACAAGTAAGGGTCCCGCTTGGCGTAGTCGGGATGATCTACGAAGCGCGTCCAAATGTCACGGTGGATGCATCCAGCTTATGTTTGAAGACGGGGAATGCTGTTATGCTGCGCGGAAGTTCTACTGCCATCCATTCCAATAAAGCAATTGTGAAAGTGATTCATCATGCATTGGAAAAGAGCGACTTGCCGTCTGATGCTGTGCAGCTTATAGAGGATACGAGCCGGGAAACTGCTTCAGGGATGTTCAAACTGAACGAATACCTGGATGTCCTGATTCCGCGGGGAGGGGCAAAGCTAATTAAGACAGTTGTTGAGAATTCCACAGTCCCGGTACTTGAGACAGGTGCAGGCAATTGTCATGTCTATATTGATGAAGATGCTGATAAGGAAATGGCGATCAACATTGCCATCAATGCGAAAACACAGCGTCCATCCGTTTGCAATGCATGTGAAACGATCATCGTGCACAGAGAGTGGGATGGCCTGAATGATCTTGTGCTTGCACTAAAGGAAAAAGGGGTTATTATTCACGGTGATGAAGGTGTGTGCGGGGAAAAGATCATCCCAGCCGTGGAAGAAGATTGGGCCACTGAATATTTAGGCTTGGAAGTCGCATTGAAAGTGGCGAAAAGCGTGGATGAGGCAATTATTCATATTAACCGCTACGGCACTAAACATTCTGAGGCAATTGTTTCTGCAAACCCTGATAATGTGGAAAAATTCCTGAGTGAAGTCGATGCAGCGGCAGTTTACCATAATGCCTCCACACGCTTCACGGATGGTTTCGAGTTTGGGTTCGGCGCAGAAATCGGGATCAGCACCCAAAAGCTCCATGCCCGCGGTCCGATGGGGCTGCCGGCTCTGACTTCGACGAAATATATTGTTAAAGGGAATGGGCAGATAAAGAAATAAGCTTTTAAAAGAACCAATGACCTGTTTTCCTATTTATTGGTGCCGCTTAGAAATGAATGGTAAGATACATTTAGGTGAATGCGATGAAAATAAAGACATTATTTATTGCCCCTTATCCTGCTATGCTTCCATTAATTGAGGAATGCAGGAAAGAGGAAAAAGAACTGGACATTAAAATAGCAACCGGAAATCTGGGGCAGGCACTCCCGTATGTGAATAATGCCGAATCTGAAGGTATTGATATGATCATCAGCAGAGGTGGAACCGCAAAGCTGATCCAGCAGGAAACAAATATCCCTGTTATTGATATTCAGGTATCCGGGTACGATATGCTTCGGGTTTTAACCCTTGCCAATGATTTTCCAGGTAAGAAAGCAATTGTTGGCTTTTCCAACATAACGCTTGGCGCCAAAACGATTACTGACATATTGGATATTGGTATAGAGGTTTTTACGATTCAAAAGGAAGAGGAAGTAGAAGCCCTTGTTCTGGAACTAAAATCCAAGGGCTTTGAATTGATCATGGGTGATGTTGTAACTATGGAAGCTGCCGCTAAAGCAGGGCTCGAGGGAATCCTGATACAATCCGGCCGTGAAGCCATCTTTGATTCGTTCCAAAAAGTGAAATCCGTGTATCATTCTTTTCGCAGAAAACAGCAGGAAAACGACCTGCTTCGGGCAATTATCAAGGAGAACACTGACAATCTTATCATTTTTGACAGTAATGCTGAATGTGTATTTGAACAATGGAATACTTTTTCTTCTCCTCCCATACTCGTAAGTGATTTACAGAGTCTTGTACACCGGAAGGGAAATGCAGAGTCCGTTGAAATGATTGAAGGTATTAAGGGAGATATGCTTAAAGTTCAGGTTTCGAACCTTGAAATTACGGGTGAAACCTATACTCAATTCATTATTAAAGAGCTTAATCATATGAAGAGTTCTTCAGAAGATTTTAACGTGGAATCAGTGTCACAGCTGCCGATGATCATCAATGAGAGTGACGCGATGAAAGATTGTCTGGCTGCTATTTCTGCAGGAATAAACCGAAATTTATGGCTTTTAATTGGTGCTGCCGGCACTGGAAAAGGATTATTAGCACGCTATATCCATTACTTAAAACATCAGGGGGCCGGTTTGCTGCTTTCTTTACATGCAAAGGAAGCAAGAGCAAGAAGAGGTTTGGATCCCTTTGATGACGACATCCGATCTATATATATATACGGCGCTGAGGACATATCAGGAGAAGAGAAGCCCCATTTGTTAAAGCAGTGTCAGAATTGGGCAGAATCAGGGAAAGAAGTAATTCTATCCCTGCCCAGTGAAATGCAGGAATTCTATTCCCTTCTTTATAACGAAGAAACCGTTCGGATCTATATCCCCTCTTTATTAGAACGCAAGGATGATATAAGAGCTTTAACAGCTTACTTTATTGCACATTTTCATCAGCAGTATGGAACCTCGGCTGTAAAAATCAGGGAGGATGCGATGGAGCTGCTGGAGCAATATAAATGGCCAGGCAATACGGCTGAGCTGAAAGCATTCCTTTTTGATGTCTTAGCAGCTGAGAAAGGCTATACCATCAGTAAAGAGACTGTTTCAAGACAGCTGAATCGGAAGCACCGGCCAGTTCAAATTGAAGACAGTCTGTTAAATGGAACGTTGGATCAGATTGAAAAACGAATTATCGAAGCAGTTATGGAAGAAGAAAACCAAAATCAAACAAAGGTGTCAAAACGGTTAGGCATTAATCGGTCGACATTGTGGAGGAAGCTGAAGCAGTAGTATTCAGCTTCTTTTTTTTGTTTTATAAGTGTTTAAAATTGCAACAAATAATATAAAACTAGAAAATACCAAACTATTTTTCTGTGAAAAGTGTTGAATTTTGCATTGAAAGCGTTTAATATAAAACTGTAATCGTTTTCAGTGATGTTTAAAATTGAAACATATATAAAGGGGATGTTAAAATTATGAAGATCAAAGCAACTCTTGAACGAATTCCAGGCGGGATGATGGTAGTTCCGTTGCTAATTGCAGCAATACTTAATACTTTTGCACCTGATTTGCTCCGTATCGGAAATTTTACTCAAGCATTGTTTGTTGACGGTGCATCAGCTTTAATCGCTTTATTTCTGCTATGTACAGGTGCTCAAATTAACGTAAAATCATTTGGTGTTTCAATAGGAAAAGGGGCAACCCTTTTAGCTACGAAGTGGGTAGTCGGTGCGGCATTCGGGTTAATCGCTTACATGTTTGCAGGTGAAAATGGCCTTTGGCTGGGTTTGGCTCCAATTGCGATTATTGCAGCTATGACGAACAGTAATGGCGGCCTATTCGTCGCACTTGTCGGCCAGTATGGAAGCAAGGAAGACCGTGCAGCATATTCATTGCTGGCTCTAAATGACGGTCCGTTTTTAACAATGGTGGCCCTATCCATTTTTGGTGCTATGGGCTTTGTTGATGGCATGTTCTCATTGCAATCCTTCATTGCCGTGCTGCTTCCAATTCTGGTAGGTATGGTATTGGGTAACCTGGATGAAGAAATGCGTGTATTCCTTGATAATGGAAGCTCCATGCTCATTCCATTTTTCGCTTTCGCCCTTGGAATGGGAATTGACTTCGGTGCCATTGTAGAAGGCGGTCTATCAGGTATTATACTTGGCCTGTTAACAGTATTCGTAACGGGTACAGCAGGATATCTAGTGTTTAAAGCGTTTAAGTGGAATCCAATTGTAGGTGCTGCTGAAGGCTCCACTGCAGGAAATGCTGTAGCAACACCAGCTGCCATTGCAGCGGCAAGTGCAGGGTTTGCGCAGTATGCTGAATTGGCGACAGTTCAGGTTGCGGCATCTACTGTGACAACCGCAATCCTGCTTCCGCTCTATATAGCGTTTTTGGTGAAGCGTCTAGAGAGAAAAGGTTATGAGTTTAATGAAGGAAACCTGAAGAAAGTTAATGGCTAAGGAAGTGGTTCTTGTGTTTGAAAAATTTGGCATTATCGCGGATGATTTGACTGGTGCTAATGATTCAGGAGTGCAGCTGGCGAAAAAAGGGCTGACTGCCACTGTTATGATGGATCTTACCGGGAAAAGCATTCAATCTGACCCTGATGTCTTAATTGTTGATACTGACAGCCGTGCAAAAACACAAGAGGAAGCATATGAAGCAGTCGAAAAAGCTGCTTCTCTTCTTTTTGATAAAGGCTATGCTCATGTCTATAAAAAAGTGGATTCAACTTTAAGAGGAAATATATCAGCTGAACTGGCAGCGCTTGAAAAGGTATATCAGCCGGAAATCGTTGTTATTGCCCCGGCATTTCCGAAAATGAATCGTACAACGGTATCTGGACATCATTATGTAAATGGTGAACTGATTACAGAAACAGAGTTTGGAAGGGATCCAAAGACCCCTGTAACGGAAAGCTTTCTGCCTCACTTGTTAAATAAGGATGCGGGAAAGGATATTGCATTGATGGATCTGGAATTGATCCGAGGAGATAAAGCAGATATTCTACAATTCATTGAAGGTGCTGTTGCGGCGGGGAAAACCTGGATTATTTGCGACAGTGAAAGGGAAGAGGATCTGCAGGTAATTGCCGAGATTTTCACAAGCCTTCAGAAAAAAATTATTTGGACCGGCTCTGGTGCCCTGGTTGAATATTTACCCGATGCACTAAAGCTTATATCTCATCGAGAAAAAGGTCATGAGGAGAATAACATCAGGAAAACTCTCACCGTTTCAGGGAGTCTGTCACAGGTTACAAAAAATCAGCTTTCCCGGATTAGAGAACTTGATCAATCTTATTTTGCTGAAATCAATCCAATCCAATTGGTTAATCATTCAATAGATTTTGAAGAAGTCATTAAAGAAATTGAACAAAATCAGGATAAAAACCATTTTGTTGTCTATGTGGATTCTTGCAATCAGAACCGGGATGCAGCCCGTATAGCGGGAGAAGCAATAGGATTATCAGGAAAGCAGATTGGGGAACGGATTGCCAAGGGACTGGGGCAAATTGCAAACAGACTTGTAAATGAGTTCCCGGAACTCGACGGCTTGATTTTAACAGGCGGGGACATAGCAAAAGCTGCTTGTTCAGAATTCGGGATCCAGGAAATGGAGCTCCATACAGAAATAGAACCAGGTCTCCCTTTTGGCCGGCTGCAGCAGGGAAAAAAGCTATTGGGCTGTAACAAAAGCAGGGGGATTCGGCAATGAGCAATCCCTGGTAAACGCAATACATTATATGACAGGAAAGGTTGAGTGCAATGAGTCAAACTAAACCAGTAGTAGGCATTACAATGGGGGATGCAGCGGGCGTAGGGCCGGAAATTATTTTAAAAAGCCTTGCAGAGGCTGAAATGTATGAAATAAGCAACCCGCTTGTCATTGGTGATAGAAAAATTTTAGAGCGGGCCAAACCTTTTGTTAACAGCGGGCTTGTTATTGAAGCGGTAAGCGCAGAGGAATTACACGAGATCCCATATAAGCATGGGGTAGTACATTGCCTTGATTTGGACCTTTTGCCGGAAGACCTTCCGATTGGACAGGTATCTCCGGAGGCTGGAAACGCAGCATTTCAATATTTAGCCAAAGCGATCGAATTGGCAAAAGAAAATCGGATTGATGCGATTTGTACTGCACCTTTAAACAAGGAAGCATTACAAAAGGGCGGCCATATGTATCCAGGCCATACAGAGATTTTAGCGGATTTGACCAATACGAAAGATTATTCCATGATGTTATCCGCACCAAACTTAAGGGTTATCCATGTGACAACACATGTCGGGATTATTGATGCAGTTAAAATGATCAATCCTGAAAGAGTGTACCACGTGCTGAAGCTGGCCCATGACACATTGAAAAAAGCCGGCATTGAATCACCTAAAATTGCTGTTTGCGGAATCAATCCTCATGCAGGCGAAAATGGATTATTCGGGTATGGCGAAGAGGAAGAAAAAGTTGTTCCGGGAGTAGAGAAAGCACAGGCAGAGGGTATTGATGCTATAGGGCCGCTGCCGGCTGACACATTATTTTTCAGAGCTGTGCGGGGCGACTTTGATATTGTAGTTGCTATGTACCATGATCAGGGGCATGGGCCTGTTAAGGTTTTGGGTCTGGATGCCGGGGTTAATATCACAGTCGGCCTTCCCATCATTCGTACAAGTGTTGATCACGGTACAGCTTTCGATATTGCCGGAAAAGGCATAGCTGACGAGAAAAGCTTAATGGAAGCCATGCGTCAGGCAGTAGAGCTTGCTCCTAAGAAGAAATAGGCTTATTTTAACCTGCTCGGGGATTATCAGCAGCCCCAGGCGGGTTTTTTTATGGAATTTAATAGATAATAGACTTGTTCACTTATTTAAATTTTTTTTGAAAATGTTATCGGTAACCTCACATTTGATGCTAAAATATAGAAAAAAACACAAAAAGAGGACTATATGAGTAAACGGACAGGTCAAATTTCACTTGTGCTTATTTCGGTTCTATTTACCTCTTATCAATCCATTTTCTCGCATGAAACGTTTTTTACTTTTGATTTTTTTCTATTTACATGTATTGCCTGGTTTGTTGGCTGGCAGTTTGACAAAAGCAGGTACTATGCAGAAAAAGCGCGGGCCAGCGAGAGGAGCTACAAATTGCTTCTGGAATCACTTCCGGTTTCCGTGCTCATACATAAGGATTTTGAAATTTTGTATGCAAACTCCTCTGCTGTCAGCGTATTGTCGGCATCAGATAAAGATGCATTAATTGGCAGGTCGCTTCTTGACTTTATCGAAATGGACTATAAGGGCCGATTGCAGGAGCGATATCAGTACATTAAGTCAGAGAAGCAGCTTTTAAACAATATAGAATATCAGGTAAAACGTTTGGATGGAGCCAGGAGGTATTTTGAAGTTTCATCACTATATGTTGAATATGAAGGAAAAGAGGCCATACTCTCTATCGGAACTGATATTTCCGATAAAAAAGAGGAACAGGAAAAGCTTCTGCAAAAATCGGAAAAGCTGGCACTTCTGGGCCAAATGGCAGCCGGAATCGCACATGAAATCCGCAATCCTCTTACCTCGATCAAAGGGTTTGTTCAGCTCTTCAAGTCAAATAGCCAAAAAGACGAATACTTTGACATTGTACTATCGGAACTGGACCGCATAAATGGAATCGTCGGTGAATTTTTAGTGCTTGCAAAGCCGACTGCAGACATTTTCGAAAAGCAGGACCTTACTAAATTAATCAACGAAGTGATTCTTCTGAGCAGCACCCAATCCATTTTAAATAATGTGGAAATTACAGTAGAAAATAAACTTCATGACCCCATGATTCATTGTGAAAAGAACCAATTGAAACAAGTATTCCTTAACATTATTAAAAATGCCATTGAAGCTATGCCAGGCGGAGGCCAGTTAAATATTAAAGTTTTTAAAAAAAACGGCAACACTATTTCCATTCAATTCATCGATCAGGGTGTTGGCATTTCAGAAGAAAGGATATCAAGTCTGGGGGAACCTTTCTATACGACAAAGGAAAAAGGAACCGGGCTGGGACTGATGATTTGCTATAAAATTATTGAAAACCATAATGGCCGCTTAATAGTCGAAAGTAAAGTTGGGGAAGGCACGAAGATTGAGATAGAACTCCCATATGAGGGGGATTCGATACAGGCAGAAGGTAATCAAAACTGGAACAGCGTTTTGATTTAAATAGTTGAGCGGGGGCTGACAGTGCATGGAAATGCGCTGTTTTTTTATCCCCACCGACAGGGTCACTTGCATAGGATGTTATAATTATAATAAATTCATTTTAACGGTGATTATAGTGTTTTATTTCATTTTGCTTGGCCTTCTGTTTATCGGGGCTGTTTTGGTTATCATTCGCAAAAAAGTTAATATCCATACGGCTGCGATGGCGGCTGTGATGGCGCTTGGCATTGTAACACAGGGAGTTTTGCTGAATTTCTTCGGTTTGTCCTTCTTTTTGGGGAGCCTCGGCAAGATTTTAAGTATAGCAGATTTAGCCTTATGGATGGCCATTCTGGTATCGATCGGAATGACCATTTATAGAGGAGAGTTTAAGAAGCTGCATTACACTAATCCCATTAACCGATTTGGCATTGGAACCTGGGTGGCAGGAACGTCGATTTGCGGAATCATGTTCTTCAAGCATTTTGGTGCAGGTGCAGAAGCCCAGGCGCTGGCCATTCTCAATGCGGGATTATGGATTATTTATATTGGGATTAGTTTAATAGGCTTCAAGGAGCTCAAGGATACATCCTTTGGACAGCAGGCACATGGAGTTTTGCTGCTGACGACGGTCAGCACACAATCTCTTGTGCTGCTATTCAATACTGTCTTCGCAGATGTACCTGGCGTTCTGAATGCCGCTCTTATTATTTCCGGTCTGCTTTTTTACTCCATCAGTGCGTGGTTTATTCTTAAACGTTATGCCGTTCGCGGCTGGAACATTGCGAAGGATTGGAATAATACCAATTGCATTTTTCACGGTGCCCTGTCCATCAGCGGGCTCGCCATGTATAAATCCGGCGTTGTAGCCCATCAGGCGGCTGCCTGGTTTTGGCTTGCCGTTTTCCTGGTTTTCATTGTGGTGGAGACTATTGAAATAGTAAGGCTGGTATGGCGCATTCGAATATACGGCTTGAAGGAAGGCATCTTCACATACGATGTGACACAGTGGAGCCGAATTTTCACTTTTGCGATGTTCTTTACGTTTACCTTTTTCATAGAAAGCCCGGTGCAGGCAGTTATCTTAAATACAGGCATTTGGATCATTCTAATGTTATTGATTGTTGAATTATATTTAAGTGCTGATTCATTAAGAAGGAAACATGCCCAGGTTCCGCTGGCATTTGGAAAAGAAAGTTCGGGATAAGTGCTAAGCGCACATAAATTTTTCTATCCGCAAGTAAAAATCGCTTATCCGCAAATAAATTTGGCTTTCCGCAAGTAAAAATCGCTTATCCGCAAGTAAATTTGGAAAGCATATATAAATTCAAGCTTTGCACAAATAAGTCTGAATAAAACGCGCATAAGAGTGGGGCAATTTTTGAGGAAAGCTTAAGAAAATAGCGGATTTTCACAAAAAAGAGCCAGTCACATGCAATTTTGCAATGTGGCTGGCTCTTTTTAGGCCTTTTGGACGGATTTTCAAATGGGCACTTATCCTGAGTATAGGACAAGTTTGGTTCCGGGAAGGCTGAAGATAAGGAGGCGATGTATAAATGGGTACCTTTGAAGTGTTGTCTTTGATGATTAGTTTCGGTATGTTTGTTATCGCCATGCTCCAGTTCACAAATAGAGACAGGGATTCATGAACACGCTCTCAAGCGTGTTTTTTTCGTCTTTAGTTGGAAAGCTCCTCATATTCTTTCTTAATATCTTCTGCGGTTTTATCTATTTCTTCTCCCCAATGGTCATTGACCTTGTTGAACACAATATTGCCTTTTGTATCCATTAAAGCGTAGCCTCTATAGGCTGCGTCACCATTTTTCATATCAGCCTTTTCAATGAGCTTCATTTCAGGATCTGACACAAATGGGAGGCTGTGCCCCATTTTTTCTTCAAGCGCATTATACAGCTCAAGCTGCTGCTCAGGCTGATCGTTGCTGACGATGTACATGTTGGCGTCCATGCCTTCTAATTTATCCATATTCTGATGCAACTCGACCAGTTGCTGCTGACAGAGTCCTCAGGTGTATGTCGTGATAAAGAAGAAAACACTTGGCTTGTCCTGCGGGAAGGTAACTTCATTGCTGGTTTGGTCCTTTAAGGTGATCGCTTCCTGTGCCTGATCTTTACCGCAGGCTGTCAGAACAAGAAGCAGGATTCCTAATAAAATCATGAATTTTTTCTTCATAAGATCTCCAATTCCTTGTAGTTGTTATCCTCTCATTATGGCTATATTTTTAGTTTTTCTCAATAAAAATGCTTAAGTGTGCGAATGTAGTTTCTCCCAGTTATTCCTGAGGAAGCGCTCAATCATAAAACAAACACACCCCTATTTAAAAGAGTGTGCGTTTTATGGAATATTTATTACTTTTGAGGTAATAATCGGGGAAATTCTAAAGGATGAATTTGCTGCGCTGCACCCTATAAATGAGCTTATCGAGCTCCTCTGAGTACATGAGCGTTTCTGGGTGTGACAATCCCTTTCTTTTTCCAACAGAAATCATCTTTTTGCGCAGGACATCGATGTCATGATGAAGTTTTTTTATAGTAGTCGAAGTTGTGGTCATTGATTCGGCTCCTAATCAGGGGATGAAATACTATATTCTATTATCGACAAATTAAACTGCAAATAAACAGATTCGACAAAACTTATAAAAAGATTACAAGTTTCTACATTAAAGACTTTCTAGTGAATGAGGCCTATTTCGAAATGCTTGTATTAATATTCCTGTAAACTATTATTCTTCCAGACTTTACATAGACTTATAACAGGGTTAATATTTCGTCACTATTCTTAATGTGTAAACCATTATAGATAGGGGACGAAGACATTGAAAAAGAAAATGATTTCGGTAATTGGTGCGGCTGTCATTGGGCTGAATGTTTTTGGAGGAGGTGCAGCATTGGCAAAGGATATGCATAAGGACATTGTGAATGTATCGCATCGCGGTGCGTCAGCTTATGCACCTGAACATACAATCGCTTCATATGATATGGGCGAGAAAATGCATGGGGATTATATCGAAATTGATTTGCAGATGACAAAGGATGGACATCTCATTGCGATGCATGACGTGACGCTTGACCGGACGACAGATGGAACAGGGTCCGTAAAGGATTACACTTTAAATGAAATTAAGCAGCTTGATGCAGGCAGCTGGTTTAACGAGAAGTACCCATATGCAGCAAAAGCGGAATACAAAGACTTAAAGGTGCCGACACTTGAAGAGGTTTTCAAGAAGTTTGGAAAAAACAACAGCTACTACATTGAAACAAAATCACCGGATGTTTACCCTGGCATGGAAAAAGAACTGCTTCGACTGGTTGATAAGTACAAGATTAATAAAAATAAATTGCTGGTACAGTCCTTCAGTCCTCAAAGCCTTAAAGTGATGAATGAATTGGACTCCTCAATTAAACTCGTACAATTAATTTCATATAAAGCGAACGCAGAAATTACTGATGCAGAGATTAAGGAAATCAAGCAATACGCGATGGGCATCGGTCCTAATCATACGTATTTGAATGAGGAATATGTGCAAAAGGTTGTGAACAGCGGCCTTGAACTGCACCCGTATACGGTCAATGACAAGGAAAGAATGAAGCAGCTGATAAACTGGGGAGTAACCGGTATGTTCACAAACCATCCGGATTTGCTGCATGAAGTGAAAAAAGGGAAATAAATAGAAAGAACTTCGGGGATCATTTCCGGAGTTCTTTTTGTATATAAACCAACACCGCCATAGTGAAAAATTGCTAAAAAGGGCTTGAACATGTTATTTCAAAGTGATATGATTTTTTATAGTTCAAAAATCTGTCACATTTTGATTTGAGATAGCGAACCTGTCGTCGGTTAAAATGTCATCAGATTCTATGAAGATTAACAGTTGGTCCTTTAAGCAGCGATTCCTGCTTGATACTAACCGTCAATCCTGCTTCGGCATGCCCAAATTCGGGAATGCGGGAGAGATTGGCGGTTTTTTTATTTCAAGAAACAATCCTGTAACCGCTTTAAAAAGCAGGATACGAGCATTATGAGGGGGAAAAAGAGTGAAAAAGACAAAAAATCGGTGGCTGATTGCCGCCTCGGCCGTTGGGATTCATATCTCAATCGGTTCGGTTTACGCCTGGAGCAACTTTACCAATCCATTGATTGAGCAGTTTGGCTGGACATCAAAGGAGGTACAGCTGACCTTCAGTTTGGCGATCCTATTCTTAGGGCTGTCAGCCGCATTCCTTGGCCATTTTGTTGAAAAGCATGGACCGAAAAAGGCTGGTCTTCTGGCAGCAGGATTCTTTGGAGCCGGCATGCTTGGAGCCGGTGTGGCAGTAAATATGGGGTCATTGCCATTTTTGTACATAACCTACGGTGTTCTTGGGGGAATTGGTCTGGGAGTCGGCTATATTGCTCCGGTCTCCACACTGGTAAAATGGTTCCCGGACCGCCGTGGATTCGCAACCGGCCTCGCCATCATGGGATTTGGCTTCGCTGCAGCAGTAGCGAGCCCGGTCATGGATGGACTGATTAAATCTGTTGGGACAGCAAACACGTTCTTCATTTTAGGTGCAGCTTACTTAATCATCATGACATTATCATCATTATATTTAGAAAAACCGCCTGCAGATTGGGCACCTGAAGGCATGAAAGAAAAAGCCGAGCCGGAAAAATCAAAATCAAACAGGATTTGGCACAGTTAACGGCGAATGAAGCAGTAAAGACTTCCAGATTCTATTATTTATGGATCATGCTGTTCATTAATGTAACCTGCGGAATTGCGATTTTGTCCGCTGCAAAGCCACTGGCACAGGAAAGCATTGGCCTGACAACAGCTGAAGCGGCTACGCTCGTCGGTGTGCTTGGTATCTTTAATGGACTTGGCCGTCTGGCATGGGCATCCATTTCTGATTACATTGGCCGCCCGAATACGTATACGATTTTCTTCGTATCACAGATTGCTCTGTTCCTATTCCTGCCGATAACAAAAGAAGCCATTTTATTCCAGATCATGCTCGCCATTGTGTACACTATGTATGGCGGAGGCTTCTCTTCCATCCCGGCATTTATCGGTGATGTATTTGGAACAAAGCAGCTTGGCGCCATTCACGGATACATTCTTACAGCTTGGGCTGCCGCAGGACTTGCAGGTCCAATGTTTGCAGCCTGGATGAAGGATTCAACAGGAAGCTATGCTTCAAGTCTAACAAGCTTTGCTGGACTTTTTGTGGTGGCGCTTATAGTGTCCATCCTGATCCGGTTCGATATTAAAAAATTGCGCAAGCAAAATGAAGCAAATAAGCGTATGGCAAGTTAAATTAAATAAAAACAGCATTCAAGATAGATAGTGTCTAGCTCCAGCGCCTAGCCCCTCGGGTCATAAGCCAAATCACTCCAGAAATCAGGACAAGGAACGCTTCGTCGGCGATACATCGCCCGACCAAAGCTTGTTTGGGAGGTTTCCTGCGTGATTCGTCTTATGCCTGTCGGACTTGCACAGGATGTGCGGGCTTCAACGTTCGCCACAGGACGTGGCGGTTTTTAGTTGAAGTTCATCTCAGCAAGGCGCTTCCGCTTTTCTTATGGTATGGCACTTGGCAGCGATCCTGCTAAAGACTAACCGCCGCAGAAATCAGCATCTAGTAGTAGAGGCTTTTTGCGGTGGTTTTTTATGCAAAAAGGTCAAATTTATTCCATTTGGCCATATACAATAATAAACGCTATTTAAACATTGGAAATTAAGAGATTCAGGATCTCTATTAAATAGAAAAAATCAAGGGAGTGTTTCAGGTGGGAAAAACAAAGCATCCAGGACCTCAGAATAAAAAGGCAATGCCGGATCCGAAGCATTGGGTGAGCCCCATTCCATTTGGGCTCGGCAAAATAAAGCCGAAGCATATGAGGGATACAGCAAAAATCCTGTGGGAAAACAAAGATAATATCGGGTATGCCACGAATATTTTAACGAAAGGTGTATGTGACGGATGTGCCCTTGGCGTTTCCGGCCTTTATGACCAGACACTTAAGGGGCCGCATGTATGTACTACAAGATTAAATGTCCTTCGTTTGAATACGGCCGGCGCAATTAAACCGGAAATTCTGCATGCTGATATCGATGAGCTGCGCAAGTACGACAGCACCGAGCTTCGTAAATTGGGCCGCATTCCTTATCCGATGATCCGCAGAAAGGGAGAGCGCAAATTCTCCCGGATCACTTGGGATGATGCCATGAACATGATTGCTGAAAAAATGAAGGTTCTAGATCCTAAACAGTATGCGTTTTACCTGACCAGCCGCGGAATTACGAATGAATCCTATTATGTGGCCGGAAAAGTTGCCCGCTTCCTGGGCACAAACCACATTGACAATGCGAGCCGAATCTGCCATTCGCCTTCAAAAACTGCGTTAAAGCGTTCCATCGGAGTAGGGGCTTCCACGGCCAACTACCTTGATTGGATCGGGACAGATGTCCTGTTATTCTGGGGCAGTGTGGCATCAAACAGCTCGCCAGTATCATCCAAATACATGCTTGAAGCGAAGAAGAACGGCACGAAAATTATCGTCGTCAATCCATATAAAGAGCCGGCGATGGACAAATACTGGATTCCGTCAAATCCTGAATCTGCTTTGTTCGGCACAAAAATCGCAGATGATTTTTATCAGGTAAATATCGGCGGAGATATTGCCTTTATGCATGGCATCATGAAACACTGGTTTGAAATGGAGAAAGCGGAGCGCGGTTCTGCCATCAATCATAAGTTTGTGAACGAGCATGTAAATGGCTACGAAGACTTGAAAAAGAAAGTGAAAGAGCAGTCATGGGAAGAGATTATTAAATCCTCTGGTGTAAGCAAAGAGCGTATCATTGAGCTTGCGGAACTGCTTGCGAACAGCAAAAATGCCGTCTATGCCTGGGCTCTTGGCCTGACCATGCATTCTTTTGCCACTGATAACATTTCACAGGTTGCGAATCTTGCGCTGCTTCGCGGTCATCTGGGCCGAAAACATAATGGGCTTATGCCATTCCGCGGCCATTCATCTGTACAGGGAAGCGGTGAAATGGGTGCAGATCCATTCGTATTGCCTGGCGGTGACTTTTACGGTGACAATTTCTCCCGCATTCAAAACCTATGGGGCTTCGAGCTTGAGAAATGGCAGGGTGATATTGTCGGGGTGACACTGGAGAATATTCTGCTCCCTGAAGACCATGAACGGAAAATCAAGCTTTACTATCTTTCAGGCGGTAACTTCCTTGAGACAATGCCAGACCCTGATTTTATCGAAAAAGCACTGTCCGAACTGGATATTCGTGTTCACCAGGATATTATTTTGAATACATCTACACTGGTTGATGCGAAAGAAGCGGTCATCGTGCTTCCGGCTAAAACAAGATATGAGCAGGAGGGCGGCGGTACTTCCACTTCAACAGAACGGATGGTATACTTCAGCCCGGAAATTGAAGGGAATAAGAATAAAATTGAAGAGGCACGAGAGGAATGGAAAATCTACATTGATCTTGCCAAACGCGTAAAGCCTGAAACTGCACATCTTGTTGAATTCAAAAATGCACAGGAAATCCGTGATGAAATTGCAGTGGCTAACCCTAGTTATGATGGCATCCAGCATCTGAAAAAAGCTGGGGATGTCTTCCAGTGGGGCGGGGCATGGTTATGTGAGGACGGCATCTGCCCGACTCCGGATGGAAAAGGCACACTTATTACCGTGGATATTCCCGACCTTGGTAAGAAAGAAGGCCAATTCATTGTAACGTCACGCCGCGGGAAGCAGTTTAATTCCATGGTCTATAAAGAGGTGGATCCGCTGAATGGTGCCGGACGATATGATGTACTAATGAACGCAGAAGATGGAAAGGATTTAAGCATTGCAGAGGGTGAAGGGATCGTCCTATACAATGGATTCGGAGTATTCCAGGGAAGAGCCAAATTCGTCGACATCGCCCGCGGCAACGTCGAAGTCCACTTCCCGGAAGGAAACTTCCTGTTGCCAAGGGGCCGCTACGAAAAATTCGCTGGTATCCCTGACTACAACATCACGGTTACCCTCGAAAAAGCAGACCGCTACAATGCACGCAAAGACGTGGAATATAACGAAAAACACATTGCTGAAGATGAAATAGATGCACCAGCATAAAAGGGAGAGAGATGGCTTAAGGCCATCTCTTTTCTGTGTATTGAGAGGAAATTGCGATTAACGACCAAATTGAATATGATTCAATGAATATGGTAGTTAATCCGGATGAATAAAGACGAAAAGAGAGCTGCCTCAAGAAAAATGGTAGTTAATCCGGAGGAATAAAGCCGAAAAGAGAGCTGCCTCAAGAAAAATGGTAGTTAATCCGGAGGAATAAAGACGAAAAGAGAGGTGCCTCGGGGAAAATGGTAGTTAATCTGAGTGAATAAAGCCGAAAAGAGAGGTGCCTTGGGGAAAATGGTAGTTAATCTGAGTGAATAAAGCCGAAAAGAGAGGTGCCTTAAGAAAAATGGTAGTTAATCCGGATGAACAAAGCCGAAAAGAGAGGTGCCTTAAGAAAAATAGCAGTAGTCTCCGAAAGAATTCCGACCAAAAGTGACAACATGAAAAATGGCACTTAATCCGAATAAATAGCGCCGAAAAAATGCAGTAAATCTATAACACCTCTTATGCCCAATTTTCAAAATAGGCCCGTCCCTCTGCGACATCCATTATTTCCTTTCGTCATATATAGTGAGGTGAAATTAATGAAGAATATCAAACAGGCAATTGCTGCAGGAGTCATATCTCTGGCAGTTATTTTTTCAGGGGGAGCCGTTTTGGCGGACCACGGCGGAGATAAAGAAATAGCTGTGGTGAAAAAAGGGGATACACTTTATTCCTTGGCTAAGAAGCATCATATGAGTGTGGAGCAGCTTAAGGAGCTGAATCATTTAGCTGGCACGATAATCTATCCGGGGCAGCGTCTCATTCTATCCGGGGAGGAAGCTGGATACCATAAGATTATTGCCGGATCTTTCAGCAAAAAAGGGAATGCGGAAAAGCGGGCAGCACTATTAAAGAAAAAAGAAATCCCAGCGGCAATTGGCACGACAGTTATTGATGGCAAAACCTATTACCGTGTGCAGGCAGGTGCTTTTAAAGACAAAAAGAATGCTGTGAAGCAGCTGGAGGCTGTTAAAAAGGCAGGAATTAAAGATGCCTTCATACTTTCCAAAGAAGATCTTCATATTTTTGGCTTAAAGCCAGGAGATGCCTATGAAGAGATAGTATCCAGGATGGGCAAGCCAAAAAAGACTGAAACCCAGCTCAATATTAAAAGCCTTTACTATCAGGGTGATGGAGCCGGGCTAAGGGTAACCTTAAATATGAAGGATGGTACAATAGGCAGTCTTGCTGTATATCCAGAATATTTAAGCCCGCGTATGTTTCCTGCTCTTCCCTTTACTAAGGCCGAAGTAGTAAAAATGTACGGTGATGCTAACAAGTCAAAAACGGTGACATGTTACGAATCAGCCCAGTGTGAAGAATTAACCTACCAGCTGGATCAATTGGAACTTAAAGCCCGGATTGACAGGGATCAAGCCACTGTTCAGTTTCTTGAAATAACCGATCTGACTTATCGATAATTCCATTTGGAGGCCTCCTGAGCCTCCGTTTTTTTTGAAGGAATATTCTTCCTTTTGGAGAATACTTATATATCTGGGCATTTTTTACCAAACCAGGAGGGAAGGCTATGAAGCAAAAAAAATGGACACCAAAAAAGGAATTGGACGGATCAAATACGCTGATTTTTGGCGATAAGCCGGAAATGCTGCCTGAACAGGCATATATTTCTCTGACAAGAGGGGAAGGATTAAATCTCATTCAGTTGTTTATTAATCAGGTGCTGACCTTATTGGTAATGAATCAGATGAAAAAAGCACCCGGTCTAATCTATGCTGAGCTTAATGGAGAGCTGAAGGAATGGAAGGGAAACGGGCAGACCATGACCATATGGGATGGAAAGCAGATGCCGAAATTCAGAAATCATAATACACATGGCTTTGCAATGAAATTTTTCACATGGATCATTCATCGGAAAAACACTAAAAACTACTATCTTACATACTCTGCAAAAGAGACAATCCCTTCCGTTGCGGAGGTGAAAGATATCTTAAAACAGTACGGCAAGTTTTATGATGGAGGTGTTCTAGCCAGGAAGGCTGCACCACCCGGCACTGGGGAAGATAAGAAGTCATTGTAGAAAAAAACACCAGTTTCCGATTATGATTTTGGAGCTGATGTTTGCTGGTTCTCCGAAGATTTACGAATTAATCCCATAATACCGCGTGTCACTAAAAATGTTCCCATTATAGTTACAAAACTATAATATGAATTCCATGATTTTTTATATCGGATCAGCTGTGTATATTTTTCAAGAAAGTGTTCAGCGCCTGCTGATGGAGCACTGAAAATCAGGGACTTTAACAAAATACCCTTAATACCATTATTCCTTGTCAGCTGATTAAAATAAACACACGTTACCGGGAATATTATATAGCTGAAAAGCACGCTGACATCAAAGGTTTTAAACAGATTTACCGGGTATTTGAGATAGCCTTTACGCACTAGCAGATTATCTAAAAAGGTGGCAATATAGCTTTTTAAAAAGAATATGATAAGCCATTCCTTCATTGGGGGCTTTCTAATCAAATTAAAGAAAGACATAATTCCAAATATAAATAACAAACGCAATAGATTTCTTTCGAATTTTCTTCCCAATTGTTAATCCCCCTTATACACAACCTAAACAGTCTTCCTATATTGTTAAGTTGTTTAACCCGCATTATACGATATTTTCCAAAGGTTTGGATTGTAAAAAATTCCATCATTTTTGTATAAGGCAGTGGGAAAAAATGTAGCATGGGACGCCATTTAGGGGTTATAAAGAGCAGGAAAACATTTCTATTGAAATCATCACATAATTATTTTATTATAATAAAACAAGCTGCATTGTACGTAATCATACTAAAGTTTTAACCTTTAAGCTGATATAGGGAGTTTAACATCGGAACAGGAATGACAAGCCTCTGTCTATATGACAAGGAGGACAGGCAGGAATGTTTCTGCGGACACCCACTTTGAGGAGTGGTGGTTTAAAACTTTCTTATAACAGTTACGGCAAAAGCGGCTCCATACTTATATTAACAAACCAGTTTCCAATCGGGGGCTGGTTTTTTTATTATATAGAAATTATAATTACCCTGATACTGTAGCTGTCAGGAGGAATTATGAAAAAACTGCTAAAAATCAGCTTATTGATCATTTTGATTTTAGGACTTTGCTTTTTGCTGTTTGAAATTTCCAAGTCAAGGAGCTTTCAGTTTTTCGGCGGCCTTGTAAACAAAGCAGAAACAGAGGAAAAAGTGGCAGCATTAACATTTGATGATGGACCAGGAGTCAACACGGAGGAAATATTGGACATTCTGAGGGAAGAAGAAATTAAGGCCACTTTCTACCTGACAGGGCAAGAGATTGAGCAAAATATGGACGACGCTAAAAGGATTGCCGGAGAAGGGCATGAAATTGGCAATCATTCCTATTCTCATACACGAATGGTTCTAAAATCTCCCTCTTTTATTAAAGATGAAATTGAGAAAACAGATGATTTGATCAGGCAGACAGGCTATGAGGGAGAAATTCATTTTCGTCCTCCATATGGAAAAAAACTATTTTTTCTGCCTTACTACTTATCTAAACAGGAGCGTCAGACGATCTTATGGAATATTGAGCCTGAAAGTCATCCGGAAATAGAAGGGGATGCCAATAAAATCACGGAGCATGTTGCTGAGAATATAGAACCAGGCTCCATTATTCTTCTTCATGTCATGTATGAAAGCCGGGAAGAGTCTTTGAAGTCTGTTAAGACAATTATTTCTTCATTGAAAGAGCAGGGTTACCATATGACTACGGTTTCCGAATTGCTGAAGCATCAGAAGTAGAGCTGTCTGTACAGCTCTTTTTCTTATTGGATTAGTTGCCTTTTACCCCATAAAGAATGCAGCCAACTCCGCAAAGTACCCATAAGATCTTGCTTAGTGAAACTTTATCTGCCATTCCAGTCAATCCAATCACTGTCGTCAAGAGAAGCACAGGCGGTCCAATCAGGGCAAGTGAACTATTCACAACCAGTGCCTTTTCGATATCATTCATTTTTATAATTAGTAGGGCAACAAAAATTTCAATGCTGCCAGATATTAGCCGCAGAATCGCCATCCCAAGAATCGCCTTATCAAGAAAAATAAACATCATGTACCTCCTATACCTTCTTGTCAGTCATTATATGTGGGCTACACTAAATGAAGGACAAGTTTTGAGAAGAAAATATTTCATAAATGTTTCGAATATTACGAAATGGTAAAAGTGTGAAGATCGCCAAAGGTTCATAGTGGGCGTATCCGAGCGTTTTTTTATGTTAAAAGACTTAATATTTATTAGACTATTTGAGTTGAAAAGACCCCCTTATAGGGTCTCTAATTGGAAAAATAATGAAGGATTAGCAGGTCGATTTTGCATAAATAATCTATTTTTAATGGAGATGTAATCCTTGATTATGAGGGTTTTAGTAAAATAAAGGAAAGGGGGTATTGCCGTGGAGAAAGCTATTTTACAATATGATGATTTACTGGAAATGCTGGATGGATTGTTAAGAGAACCAAAAGCATTCTGGGAAAATTTTTATGAAGACCGGGACAAAGAGATTCCATTTTTCATAGCGAAGGGGCCAGATGAAAACCTGGATGAGTATGTTCAAAATGGCTTGCGGCCGGGAAGAACCCTAGAGATTGGCTGCGGTCCAGGGAGGAATGCCATTTTTCTGGCGAAGAATGGAGCGCAAGTGGATGCCATTGATTTTTCCGAAAAGGCGATGGAATGGGCTGCTGAAAGAGCAAAAGAAGCACAAGCGGATATTAGCTTTAAATGCGTATCTCTTTTTGATTTCCAATTTGAACCTCACACCTATGATTTTATATATGACAGCGGCATGTTTCATCATCTCCCCCCGCATAGAAGGCTGACATATTTGGAGATAATCAAAGCTGCACTGAAGCCCGGCGGAAAATTCGGACTTGTTTGCTTTAATACGGATGGCGCGCTTCCTACTCCAGACTGGGAGGTATATCACAGCGGCAGCTTAAAGGGAGGCATCGGGTATACTGAAGAACGCTTGAAAAAGATATTTAACAAGGATTTTACTTTCATGGAGTTTAGAAGAATGAAAAAGATTCAGCAGCCTAGTAATCTATTTGGAGAAGATTTTTTATGGGCTTGTTTGATGAGGCCAAAATAGAAGTTTTCAGATTAGGAGGAAATCATGACAAGGCAAGTGGCAGTTGCTCCATATAATCCCGATTGTCCATCCTTATTTAAAAGCGAGGCAGCACTCCTCAAGACTATTTTTAAAAGAGAGATTCTGGACATTCACCATATAGGCAGCACGTCCATTCCAGGTCTGGCAGCTAAGCCGGTCATCGATATAATGCCTATAGTTAATGATATTGAGAGGGTTGATCGCTTCAATGCGGAAATGATTTCACTGGATTACGAACCGCGCGGAGAAAACGGACTGTCTGGCCGGCGGTATTTTCAGAAGGGTGGCAATCAGCGGACCCATCATGTCCATATCTACGAAAAAGGGAATCCTCATATCACCCGGCATCTTGCATTTCGTGATTATTTAAGATTAAACGCAGAAGAAGCAAAAAAATATGGAGCTTTAAAAATGGAGTTAGCGAAACAGCACCCCTTGGACATTGAGGCATACATAAAGGGGAAGGAAGCACTGGTGAGGGAAATTGAGATGAAGGCAATAAAGTGGTATGAGGGTTAATCCATTATTTATTTCTATCAATTTTTAAAATGAGGATACATAAAAACCTTTTTAAACCCTGAATCGGACAGCGAAGGCCAAATGGGAGATGAAAGTGTCCGAATTAGGCACGCATTCGGACAGCAAAGGCCAAAAGGGAGAAGAAGGTGTCCGAATTAGGCACTCATTCGGACAGGAAAGGTCAAATCACAGTTCACTCTGTCCGAATTAGGCACTCATTCGGACAGGAAAGGTCAAATCACAGTTCACTCTGTCCGAATTAGGCACGCATTCGGACAGGAAAGGTCAAAAGGGAGAAGAAGGTGTCCGAATTAGGCACGCATTCGGACAGAAAAGGCCAAAAGGGAGAAGAAGGTGTCCGAATTAGGAACACATTCGGACAGAAAAGGCCAAATGGGAGAGGAAGGTGTCCGAATTAGGCATGCATTCGGACAGGAAAGGTCAAAGGGGAGAAGAAGGTGTCCGAATTAGGCATGCATTCGGACAGGAAAGGTCAAAAGGGAGAAGAAGGTGTCCGAATTAGGCATGCATTCGGACAGAAAAGGTCAAAGGGGAGAAGAAGGTGTCCGAATTAGGCATGCATTCGGACAGCAAAGGCCAAAAGGGAGAAGAAGGTGTCCGAATTAGGAACACATTCGGACAGAAAAGGCCAAAAGGGAGAAGAAGGTGTCCGAATTAGGCATGCATTCGGACAGGAAAGGTCAAAGGGGAGAAGAAGGTGTCCGAATTAGGCATGCATTCGGACAGGAAAGGTCAAAGGGGAGAAGAAGGTGTCCGAATTAGGCATGCATTCGGACAGGAAAGGTCAAATGGGAGAAGAAGGTGTCCGAATTAGGCATGCATTCGGACAGGAAAGGTCAAAAGGGAGAAGAAGGTGTCCGAATTAGGCGTGCATTCGGACAGGAAAGGTCAAATGGAAGTTGAAGGTGTCCGAATTTGACACGCATTCGGACAGGAAAGGTCAAAAGGGAGAAGAAGGTGTCCGAACCAGGCACGCATTCGGACAGCAAAGGCCAAATGAGAGAAGAAATGTGTCCCAATCAGGCACGCATTCAACAATAAAGCCAAAAAGATCACGCTGCCCAATTCAGCTGCACCTCTGCAGCCAACAATAGAGTTCCCGCATATACAGTAGCCTCCGCCTACCTTTTATTCATAATTCCGTTCAATAATAAAATGAGCATAGTCCCCGCGGAACATCGTTTTCGAATACTCGATCAGGCTTCCGTCTTCAATATGGGCAAAGGTTTCAAGAGCGAAACACGGTGTTTCAGGTTTGATTTTTAACAGGTCGCTAATTTCATCTTCCGGGAATGAAATTTCTAAATGCTCGACGGTCTTTTGGATTTTTAAGTTGTATTGAGTCTGCAGCAAATTGTATAAGGATTTTTCACAGGCCTGCCGGTTCAAGCTGGGGGTCTTTTTCCATGGCAGAAAGGCTTTTTCATATTGAAGCGGCTCGTCATCCGCATATCTGATCCGCTCGAGAACATTTACGGGATCGCCTTCTGACAGCTCAAAAACATCTGCTAAGAAGGGATCGGCAGGGATGACTTCCAGATTTATTACTTTTATAAGCGGGTTTTTCCCCTGCATTGCCATTTGCTTTGAAAAGTTTTCGACTGTAGAAGTCAGCCGCTGCTTAACTTTATTGCTTGATACAAAAGTGCCTCTGCCTTGCTGGCGATATATATGGCCCTCTGTGCTCAGCTGCTGGAGTGCTGTTCTAATGGTCGTCCGGCTGACTCCATATTTTTCACAAAACTCCGCTTCTGTCGGCAATTTTGTATCCGGTTTGTATTCTCCATTTCGAATAAGTTCAAGAATGCTTTCTTTAACCTTCAAGTGCAGGGCACTATCCTCGGTGAAACCGTCTTTCATACCCGTTCCTCCTACTCTGTTCTTCTTTCTATTATTCCATAAAACTTATTGTCATATCAATTATAAAATAATTTGTAATAACAAATTTTAAAAATGTATTGAAAAAATATATATTTGTCATTACAATTGATTTCAGGCATAGAATATTGAAGGGGGGTGAATGACTTCAAAAAAGGAATGTTTTTCGTTTAAATTGACTGAATAATCTGTTTTATTGATGGTACTATTAGGATAAGCAATCATTCTATTATTTTGAAATCGCTTACAGAAAAAGGGGGTCAATCATGAATATTTTGTTATGCTGTTCGGCTGGAATGTCTACTAGTCTTCTAGTGACAAAAATGCAGGCAAGTGCTGAAAGCCAGGGAATCGACTGTAAAATTTGGGCTGTTGGCAACGGGGAGGTTAGAAATCATATTGATTCGGCAGATGTCCTGCTGCTTGGACCGCAGATTCGGTTTATGACCGAACAATTGAAGAAGGAGGCAGGCGGCAGGATTCCAGTAGCTCCCATAAACCCTATGCTTTATGGCTTATGCAATGGCGAGGAAGTATTAAAGCAAGCTATTTCATTAATAAAGGGTGAATAGTGATGATGACGTTTATTGAGAAATATATCATGCCTTATGCTATGAAATTCGGCAATAACAGGCATTTGCTTGCTATCCGGGATGCCTTGATCGGGATGATCGCCATCACGATGGTAGGATCATTTGCTGTTCTATTTAATAATTTGGGGGAAATCATTAAGCCGTACGGCAGACTCATGGAAGGCATTTTCGGCGAATCCTGGAAAACACTGGGCGGAGATATCTGGTGGGGCACGTTTGCCTTTTTAACCATATTCGCCGTGTTTGGCATATCCCACAGGCTTGCCAAATCCTATGGGGATGATGGATTCGAGGCGATGCTGGTTGCTGCAGCATGCTTCTTCCTCTTAATCCCTCAGGTTGGCCAGGTGCCTGATACAGAAGGTGTCTGGGGGTTCATAGGCTATGGATACTTTAATGCTACGGCTTTGTTTACAGGGATTGTGGTAGCCCTTCTTGCAACCGAATTATTTATACGACTGACTAGAGTAAAAGCGTTTATTATCAAATTGCCGGATGGAGTCCCTCCAGCTGTCGCAGGGGCTTTTGCCAAATTGGTGCCGGGCATGCTGACGATTTTCGTATTTGGGGTGGCAGGCCTACTGTTCAGAAAAATGACAAATGGGGAATTTTTGAATGACTGGCTCAATGCTACCCTGGTCGCACCTTTGACAAATGCAGCTGATTCATTGCCATTTGCGATCCTTATTGTCTTTCTGGTGCATGGCTTCTGGGCGGTTGGTCTCCATGGGCCTAATATTCTTGGAGGTGTTACAACGCCTTTATTCACATCTCTCGGAACCAAAAATACAGATTTGTATGCTCAGGGTGTGGCGGATCTTGATAAGTATGCCATTTTGGCAGGTCCTTTCCTGGATGCCTTCGTATATCTAGGCGGCTCCGGGGCAACGCTGGGCCTTATCATTGCCATGTTTATTGCAGGACGAAAGAGGCACAAGCAAATGCTGGCATTGGGAACGCCGCCAGGAATCTTCCAAATCAATGAACCATTATTATTCGGTCTTCCGATCGTGTTAAATCCAATCTGGCTAATACCATTTATTTCAGCACCAGTCATTATGACTGTAGTGGCATATCTTGCTATAAAATGGGGCCTTGTTTATCCGGTCGTTGTGGCAAGCATCCCTTGGGTGACGCCTGCAGGAATTGGCGGCTATCTTGCTACAGGAGGACATATTTCCGGTGCAGTGCTGGCACTTGTGAATTTAGCTATTTCCATTGTCATCTATCTTCCATTCGTCTATATAACAGGGAAAATGGACGAAAAGAAACTGAAGCAGGTGCAGCCGGAACAAACACCAACAATTCAAGGTTAGGCGGGTTAATGAATGGATAAAGAAAAGCTTTATCAAATATCATTTCAGCTTATTTTGCACAGCGGGAATGCCAGAAGTCTGGCAATGGAATCCATCCAGAAAGCAAAGGCCGGAAAGTTCGAAGCAGCGGAAGCAAAAATCCGGGAGGCAGAGGAGGAGTTTGTGCTGGCACACAGACATCAAACTGAGTTAATTCAGGGCGAGGCATCCGGGAATCAAATCGATCTGCCCATCATTCTTGTCCATGCCCAGGATCATTTGATGAATGCCCTGACTGTCAAAGACATGGCGCAGGAATTTATCGACTTATACAAGAAACTTAACTAAGAGAGGGTAACGAATGGCAAAGCAACCAGATAGTATAAAAATAGCTGTAATAGGCGGAGGTTCAAGCTATACACCTGAATTAATTGAAGGCTTTATTAAAAGACATCAGGAATTGCCTGTCAGGGAAATTTGGCTTGTTGATGTGGAGGAAGGAAGGAATAAGCTCGAGATAGTTGGCCAATTAGCGAAACGGATGGTTGAAAAAGCCGGGGTTCCCATACAGATTCAGCTTACATTAGATAGGAAAAAAGCGCTTACGAATGCCGATTTTGTTACAACCCAATTCCGTGTCGGGCTTTTGGATGCTAGAGCAAAAGACGAGCGAATTCCGCTGAAATATGGAGTCCTGGGCCAGGAAACGAATGGCCCGGGAGGATTTTTCAAGGCACTCAGAACGATTCCAGTCATTATGGAGATCTGCCGTGAAATGGAGGAATTGTGCCCCAATGCATGGCTCATCAATTTTACCAATCCCGCAGGAATGATAACAGAAGCAGTCCTGCGGTACAGCAATATCAAAAAAGTGGTTGGTTTATGCAACGTGCCGATTGGGATGGAGATGGGGGCAGCCCACTTATTGAACGTGGAACACAGCAGAGTAAGGATTGATTTTGCCGGACTTAATCACCTTGTCTACGGACTTGATGTCTATGCCGATGGAGTAAGCGTCAAGGAAAAGCTGCTGAAAATGCTTACGGACAAAGAACATTCGATCACGATGAAAAATATCCACGCAATGGGATGGGAACCGGAATTTCTGCAGGCATTAAATGTACTTCCTTGTCCTTACCATAATTATTATTATAAAACACGTGAAATGGTGGAAGAAGAAGTCAAGGCAGCATCAGAAGGCGGAACCCGGGCTGAAGTGGTTAAAAAGCTCGAGGAAGAGCTGTTCCAGTTATATCAGAATCCAGATCTTGCTGAAAAGCCTCCTCAGCTGGAAAAAAGGGGAGGGGCATACTATAGTGATGCAGCATGCAGGCTGATTCATTCGATATATACTGATAAAAGGGATATACAGCCGGTTAACACCCGGAATAATGGTGCCATTGCAGGCCTTCCGTCTGATTCAGCTGTTGAAGTCAGCTGCGTAATAACGAAGGATGGACCGAAGCCGATAGCGGTCGGTGAACTCCCGGTTGCAGTCAGAGGGCTGGTTCAATCTATTAAATCCTTTGAGAGGGTGACCATAGAAGCGGCCCTGAGTGGTGATTACAATACTGCTTTACTGGCACTGACAATCAATCCGCTGGTGGGTTCCGATAAAACAGCTAAAAAGATCCTTGATGAAATGCTCGAAGCCCATCGTGCCTATTTGCCGCAATTTCTATAATTCACGACGCAGCCAGGTCCCGAGATTGCAAAAAAGCAAATGGAAGACGCAAATGACGTAAATATCGGTGCAATAAAGAAACAGAACAGCGCAAAATGCAATCAGGTCCTAAGCAAGCGGAAGACGCAAATGAAGTAAATAAAGCGCAATAAAAAATGCGAACAGAGCAATTAAAGTAAAAATTGGCAGGGCAGCAGATCGTTTCGTGCTGCCTTGCAGCTATGCTACCGGAGGAAAATAACCATGATCAAACTCATCGTCAATGCTGATGATTTCGGCTATAGTCCCGGAGTTAACTATGGAATTTTGCACAGCCATCTATTTGGAATTGTTAATTCCGCCACCATGATGATGAACATGCCCGGAACAGAGCAGGCCCTGGCAATGGCCAGGCAATACCCGGGTTTACGAACTGGCGTCCATTTAGTCCTCACATGCGGGAAGCCGCTATTATCCGATTTAAAAACTTTAACGAATAAAGATGGATACTTCAGATCTCAGGCAGATTTGGACGGAATATCAGCAGAAGAGCTCGAGCTTGAGTGGTCTGCACAAATTGACCGTTTTATCGGGGCTGGCCTTCCGCCTTCCCATTTGGATAGCCATCACCACGTTCATACACGCGAAGAGTTTCTCCCAGTGGTTCAATACCTGTCCAAAAAATACGATCTCCCTTTCAGAGTAAATGGCGTGCAAGTGATTGAAGGGGTCAAAAGCTATTCTCACAGATGCTTATTCGATTTTTACGGAGATGGCATTCAGGAAGACTTTTTCAGCAGGCTGGCAGATAAGGCAGAAGACGGGGAAACAGTGGAAGTCATGTGCCATCCGGCATTTGCGGATCAATTGCTTATGGAGGGGTCTTCTTACAATTTAATGCGCATAAAGGAGCTGGAAATACTCTGCTCTGCAAAGCTTCCTCCTGATATTAAGCTGCTATAAGAAAAACAGTGTCCGGAAGGGGACACTGTTTTTTTTATCATTACTTCTTTATTTTCTTCATTTCATCTGCTACAAACTCTACATCTGTTCCAACAATGATCTGAAGGTTAGTCTTGCTTAATTTCATGATTCCTTTAGCACCATGTGCCTTCAGTGCACTTTCTTTAACTTTTTCCATATCAGCAATATTTAAGCGAAGACGTGTCGCACAGTTATCAATGGAAGTGATGTTGTCAGCACCGCCAATATCTTTGATAAAGTGGCTGGCCATGACTTCGTACTTGTTGCTGCCGGATGATACAGGTTCATCTTCATCTTCCACGATTTCTTCGTCCTCTTCACGGCCAGGCGTTTTCAGGTCTAGCGCTTTTATTAACGCGTAGAAGATAACGAAGTAAAGAACAGCGTAGATGACGCCAATTCCCAAAAGCAGCAGCGGCTTTTCAGCGATATTAAAGTTCAGGGCAAAATCGAGTGCGCCAGCTGAGAATGTGAAACCATCGCGGATGCCCAATAGAGAGGTAACCCACATGGAAACCCCGGTTAAGATGGCGTGCACTCCATATAGAAGCGGTGCAATAAACATAAATGAGAACTCGATTGGCTCTGTAATACCAGTCAGGAATGAAGTCAGCGCAAGACCGATGAACATTCCTGATACAGCTTTTCTTTTTTCAGGCTTGGCTGTTGCAATGATTGCAAATGCTGCAGCTGGAAGACCGAACATCATAACAGGGAAGAATCCAGTCATGTAAGCGCCTGCTGATGGGTCTCCGGCGAAGAAGCGGGCAATATCTCCATTTACTCCTTCAAATTCGCCAAACTGGAACCAGAATAAACTGTTCAATACGTGATGAAGACCCAATGGAATAAGCAGGCGGTTTAAGAATCCAAATAGACCTGATCCCAATGCGCCGAGACCAATAATCCAGTTGCCCAGTGAATCGATTGCACCCTGGATTGGAGGCCAGGCAAAACCTGCGATGGCAGCCAGAAGAATCATCGTTACGGAAGTAATAATCGGAACGAAGCGGCGGCCGCTGAAGAAACCGAGCCAATCCGGCAGTTTAATATCATGGAAGCGGTTATATAATAAACCAGCAATAATACCGGCAATAATCCCGCCCAGTACTCCCATATTTATATTTTCATCGATGGCAATTGCCCCTTCGGTTAATACAAGAAAACCGATGGCGCCTGAAAGGGCAGCTGCTCCATTATTGTCCTTCGCGAATCCCATCGCAACCCCGATGGCAAAAATAAGTGCCAGGTTGGCGAAAATGGCATTGCCGGCATTTGCGATAAACGGAATGCCCAATAAATCATCTTGTCCAAAGCGGAGCAGAAGACCGGCGGCAGGCAGGACGGCAATCGGAAGCATTAATGCTTTACCAATTCTTTGTAAGAATCCTAACATATTGATCTCTCCTTAATAAAAAATAATGAATAAGAAAGCGTTTTACTAAACTGTCGTAATCATACCAAAATATAAATATAGTTGTCTATACCATTTTGAAAGAAAAAATTCTAAAGAGAAGGATTTTCATTATTATGTTAAGACTTTTCTAACAATATAATTGGTATAGACAACTATACTTTACGGTGATACGATATTTAATATAAATGGGTTTATTTAATTACTATATTTTGCATTTAAACGTGCAAATATATTCTTATTCAGCTTTTTAAGCAAGGAGGAACTCATAATGGAGATTATTAAAGTAACCAGTTATGAAGAAATGAGTAAAGCTGCAGCAGATTATATCATCAGGAAGGTCCGAAAGCATCCTGAAGCCATACTGGGATTGGCAACCGGAAGCACTCCTGTCGGAACCTATAAAAGGCTGATTGAAGATCACCAGAGCAGCAAAACATCATATAAAGATGTGACAACTTTTAATCTGGATGAATATATTGGTCTTTCTGGGGAAAATCCGCAAAGCTACCGTTATTTTATGGATTCGGTACTGTTTAATCATCTGGACATCCAGAAGGAAAATACCTTTGTCCCCAACGGTACACATGAGGATTTGGAAGAAGAATGCCGTAATTATGAAAGTAAGCTGAAGAACCATGGCGGCATTGATCTGCAAATTTTAGGGATCGGCAATAATGGGCATATTGGCTTCAATGAGCCTGGAACGCCTTTTTCATCTAAAACTCATATTGTTGATTTAGCAGATTCTACTATTAAAGCCAATGCCAGGTTTTTTAGTACAATCGAAGAGGTGCCTACTCAAGCCATTACAATGGGCATCTCAACAATCATGCAAAGCAGGGAGATCCTTCTTCTTGCTTCAGGCGAAGCAAAAGCAGATGCCATTCAAAAGCTTCTTGGAAATGGTGTTCATGAACAATTCCCGGCATCCATCTTAAGAAATCATCCGAACGTGAAAGTGATTGCTGACGAAGCGGCTTTAAGTGCATCAAAAGTCTCGGTATAAATGGGGTAGTAGCAATGATTGCAAAATATCTGAATGAAATAAAAGAATTATTGACCATTTTGGAAAAAGAAGAAAGTCAAAAAATGAAAAATGCCGCCCAGGCTTTGGCTGAATGTATTCAAAGCAATGGAATTATTCATGTATTTGGATGCGGACACTCTCATATGCTTGGGGAAGAACTTTTTTACCGGGCAGGAGGCCTGGCCCCGATTAAGCCTATTTTTGCAGAGGATTTAATGCTTCATAAAGGAGCGGTCCGTTCCTCTTTAATGGAAAAACAAAATGATCTTGCGGGAAGCTTCATGGAGAGTGCTGATATCCGGCCTGGTGATGTTGTCATTGTAGCATCCACATCAGGACGGAATCCAGTCCCGATCGATGTAGCTGAAATTTCAAAAGAGAGTGGAGCATTCGTCATTGGGATTACATCCCCTCGTTATGCAAATTCACAATCCTCCCGGCACAAAAACGGAAAATACCTATATTCATCTGTGGATTTGGCGATCGACAATCATATAGAACCAGGGGACGCATTGATGGAGCATTCAGCTTTGGGGATCCGGTTTGGCTCCGCCTCATCTATTATTGGCTTTGCGATTGTAAACAGCCTGATGGCTGAAGCAGTGGAAGTGATGATTGAAAACGGGTTTGAACCGCCTATCTTTAAAAGCGGCAATGTAGACGGAGCAGAACAGCATAACCGCGAGCTGGTAAATAGGTATAAATCCCGAATTCCGCTGCTGGAAGGATAAGAAAGTGGACTTACTGAAGGCAATTGAACAAACCAGGCAGGCTATGATTGAATGCATACATTCAAGGGGGCTAACGGATGAAGAGACCTTAAAATTAAGCCGGGAACTGGATAAGTTAATTGTTGAATCACAGCTAATGAAAGTTATAAAATGAGGCAATTTGCAAATAAATCCAAAGAAATTGCAAACAAATCCGGTAATTAGCAAATAAACTTAGAAAATTTGCAAACAAACATTGGAAACTTGCAAAGAAGCTCTGGAAATCTGCAAATAAAACATAACTAAAATCAAAAACCGTTCAGGCAAGCATACCTGAACGGTTTTTCCGTTCTAAAGTGCATCTTTTATCACTTTTTTCGAATAAATCACAGACAAAATTCCGAAAATCGAATAAAGCACCGTGTAAAGCGCCATAACCAGGATCATCGGCATCCAAAGCTCGCTTCCGAAGAAGAACCACCCGGATTGTACGGCAAAGTAGCTGTGCAGAAGGCCGACGATAAGCGGAATTCCAAAGTTGAATGCCATTTTGGAACGAATCCCGCGCAGCAGGTCTCCCTGTGTAAAGCCAAGCTTCCGCAGAATTGTATAGTTTGGTTTTTCATCCTCACTCTGATCCATTTGTTTGAAATATAGAATGCAGCCTGAAGTGACCAGAAAGGTTAAGCCGAGAAAACCTACAATAAACATGATCAGTCCCATGTTCATTTTTTGCCTTGTGCTCATCTCTTCCTGGGAATCGGCTCTGCCGCTGAATTCCATCTCTTTGAAGAGTGTATTGGCTTTTTCCTTATCGCTTTCATTTTTCATATCCACTCCGATGAAAATCGAATCTTCATCCTGGATTTCAGGATTAAGGTCAGCTTTCAGCTCTTCATATACTTTCTCATCCACAATAGCAACCGGCAGCCCGCCTGATGTAAAATAAAACGGAAGAACAAAATCTTTTTTTAACCCTAAATAGTTTTGTTTAATCGTGTTTGTTTTTCCCAGGAACTCAAGTTCTCCTGAGTCTTTGAGCGTCATGAACTTCTGCAGTGCATCATTATATCCTGTAAGTACGGTTTCCTTTGGAGAAAGCTTAATGCCAGTTATGGATGTTTCGCTTACAACCGGCAAGATCATATTTGGTGAATCAAAATTCATTTCTTCCAGATTGACATCAAGAATGTCCTCCATATTAGCATCCACATGAAATAACTCAATACTTTTTTCCTTATATTCTAATCCCTCTTTTTGAAGGCTCCCGGTAAACTTCCCTGCATCTTCCTTGTCAGTGAATGAAAAGTGGGAGGGGAGGCTATCCCGGGCAGATTTTTCCGCTGAATAGTAAGAAATATAGCTTAATGACAGCAGCCCGATCGCTAGGGCGGACACAGTTGTAATAATCGTTAAAAGCAGTGCACTCGATTTCATGCGGAACATGATGGAGGACAATGAAAGCACTTCGTTAACATTCAGGTATCCATCTTTCCTTTTGCGGATCAGGCTGGCGATAAAGCTTACCGATCCTTTATAGAAAAGGTAGGTTCCAATGATAACGGAAGCAAGAATAACAACCATCGCGAGGAACAGTTCGTTCATGGATGTGAAATCCCCGCCAAATAAAAGGGAAGAGATATAATAGCCGGTTATGATCAGGGCTAAACCAAGTACGCCCAATATCATTTCCAAAATGGACAGCTTTTTGACTTTACCTTCTGCAATCGAAACCACCCTGAATAAAGATAGAATGGTTTGCCTTTTGATAAAAACAAAATTCATCAGCATGATGAAAATATAAATAACCGTAAAGACGATAACAGTCTGCAAAAGCGCCTCACTTGAAAAGTGCAATGATGCAATTCCTTCAACACCTGTCAATTTAAAAAGGACCATCAGTATTAATTTCGATACCGAAAAACCGATAAAGATCCCAATGATCAAGGAACCAAAATACAGCAGGAGATTTTCCAGGCTAAGCAGCCTGAAAATTTCATTTTTTGTCATTCCGATCAGCTGAAAAAGCCCGATTTCTTTGCTGCGCCTTTTGATAAAAATAGTGTTGGCGTACAGTAGAAAGATAGAAACAATAGCCACGAGCAGGATAGAGGCTGTTTTGATTGCTGCTGCCCCTTAATCGAGCCCTTTGCTTCAGTCATCGATGGGTCATATTGAAGGGTAACAAAGGCGAAATAGAGTGCGACACTGAAAATGAGTGCAAACACATAGAGATAATAATTTTTCAGATTCTTTTTCAGATTACGGAGGATGATCGTATTAATGCTCATGCTGCACACCGCCCAATACGCCTTGTGTTTTCATAATATCCTTGAAAAAAGGCTGTCTTGATTGATCACCCTTATTCAGCTGAGTATAAATTTGGCCATCCTTGATGAAAATAACCCGGCTGCAGAAGCTTGCCGCCACAGGATCATGAGTGACCATGATGATCGTTGCTTTCCTTTTCTGATTTAAGTCACTTAACTTATTTAATAAGTCTGATGCTGATTTCGAATCCAGCGCACCTGTTGGCTCATCCGCGAAAATGATGCTTGGTTCATGAATGAAAGCACGTGCTGCGGAAGTTCGCTGCTTTTGCCCGCCGGAAATTTCATTAGGGTATTTATCCTTTAACTCGAATATTCCGAGCTCACCCGCAACCTCTGCAAACTTTTCATCAGCTTCTTTTTTGGGTGTATTGCTGATGGAAAGGGGGAGAAGGATATTTTCCTTCACTGTCAATGTATCCAGGAGATTATATTCCTGAAAAATAAATCCGAGATGCTTCTTGCGGAACTGGGCGAGCTGCTTTTCCTTCAGTCTCGTCATTTCCTTTTCTTCAATCTTGATTTCTCCGCCGCTAACACTGTCAATAGACGAGAGTACATTGAGGAGCGTAGTCTTCCCTGAACCGGAAGAGCCCATAATGCTTACAAATTCACCCGTTTCAATTTTCAAATCAATTCCTTTTAATACTTCCTGCCTATTAAATTTATTGCCATAGCTTTTATGAATTTTTTTGGCTTCAAGTACAAACATGTGTAACCATCCTTTCTTTGATAGCTTAAGTATAGAAGGTTACGTCTATGTAATTCCTTCGATTGAACGAACAAACAGCAAAAGCATGTGACATTTTTGTCACATGCCTGTTATGCTGACGAAATCATTGCGGGTTGGGAAGACAAGTGTCATGATGGTGCCTTTGCCTATACAAGACTCCGCATGGATTTTAATTTTTAGCTGGTCTGCGGCTTTTTTGGCTAAATATAACCCCATGCCTGTTGCTGCGTTTTCATGGTGATTTGCAGTAGATGTGAACCCTTTCTCAAAGATTCGCGGCAAATCCCTCTGATCGATGCCTCTGCCAAAATCCTGAATCCTCAATGATATTTTACAGTCATGCTGGGAACTCGAAATCGAAATGTCTGATTTCTCACTATACTTTACAGCGTTGGTTAAAAGCTGGCGAATGATAAAGCTGAGCCATTTCGCGTCGCTCAGAGCTTCTGTTTCTTCCAATTCCATTTCAAAGCCAATGCCTTTTTGCATGCACCAGGACTGCAGAGATTTGATTTCACTGAATAGAATGTCTTCGAGATGAATCATCTCAATATACAAGTCATTTTCCATAGAAGGAATCCGCTTTTGATGCAGCTGCTGATCAAGAAGAAGGTGGATGCGAAGCCATTCATACGTCAGGGACGATTTAAGATCCTGATCCCCAATCCGGTCAATCATGAGATGCATGGCAGTCAAGGGTGTTTTTACTTCATGAATCCAGGACAGCAGTTCATCTTTTTCCTGCTCGAGAAGTGTCCAGTTCCGGGTAAACTCCTGTTTAAACCGTTCGGTTTGGCTGACCAGGCCCGACTCCACTATTTTTTCAAACGGGCTTTCAGACTCCGGTATGCTAGACAGATCTAAATTATCTTCCCGTTCGGCTACTTCTCTGTAAAATCGTGTTTCCTTTTGATAACGGAGAAAGATGAACCCAGTGAAAATGATGGCAGATAAAAAGGTGTAATATAGGAAGGGCTTTAGGGATATGGCCGAGTCCATATATACTACAAAGGCAGCAAGCAGCTGAAGGAAACCGAAAAGCAGTATCCAGCTTACCCTTTCCCTGATATATTTCCTAAACATGCGGGGCATCCTCTTCAATTGCCATGTATCCCTGGCCGACCTTTGTTTCGATCCCGGCGCCAAGCCCGATTTCATCAAGCTTCTTCCTGAGTCTATTAATATTGACCGTAAGAGTATTGTCACTAATGAATCGTTTGTCATCCCATAGGCTGTTAATGATATCATCCCTGCTGACAATTTGATTTTTTCTTTCTATCAGCAGCTTTAATATATAAATTTCATTTTTCGTTAATTCTATGCAGCCGCTCTCATTTGTAACGGTATTCTTTTCAAAATCAACCGCTGCACCGCACCAGGTCCTGAGGTTATTCTGAACGGCACTATAGTTATAGACACGTCTAAGTATTGCCTGTATTTTGGCAATCAGGACTTCGAAGTGGAAGGGCTTTTGGACAAAATCATCAGCGCCAAGCTGCATGGACATGACGATGTCTGTTGGGTGCTCCCGGGATGACAGGAAAATAATCGGCACATTCGAATGTGAACGAATCATCCGGCACCAATGAAACCCGTCGAACTTCGGAAGCTGGATATCGATAATGACCAAATCAGGCTGAATGCCGGCAAACTCCTTCATGACTCCACTGAAGTCCTGAATACCATGGACTTCGTAAGACCACTGGGAGAGACGGTCTTTGATTTCAGTAAAAAGGGAGGCATCATCCTCAATTAAAAGCACTTTAAACAATCAACTCACCACACTTTTGCATATTCCTTCCATTATTGTATAGGAAAAGCTAAAGTTGTGCCAGATTGTTTCCGGGCTGTGGTAAAATAGGGTAAAAAGCAGGTCTTGTACATGGAAATCTATTTCTTTATCCTTATTATTTTAATTGCATCCATTCTTCAGACAAGCACGGGATTTGGTTTCTCGATCCTGGCCACACCGTTCTTGCTGCTTCTTTTTGAACCTAGAGAAGCCATTCAAATCAATCTGATTTTATCTTTAATCATTTCTGCTGCTTTATTTTCAAAAATCAAGAAGGATACAGACTTTGGAGTTTTGAAAAGGTTCGCAATTGGAAGCGCAGCCGGACTGCCTGTTGGCATTGCCATTTTTTTATTTTTGGACATTTCCCGGCTGAAGTTAGCGGTCAGTTTCATTATTTTGATTTTAACGCTCCTTTTGATGGCGAATGTCCGTGTGAAAGAAACAAGCCGCAGGGATTATTCAGTGGGGGGATTGTCAGGAATAATGACAACAAGCATTGGCATGCCCGGCCCGCCTCTACTGTTATACTTTTCAGGAACTGATACCGAAAAAGAGCGGCTTAGAGGAACTACCTTGGCTTTTTACTTGTTTATCTACTCGGCCAGTCTGGTATTTCAGATAATCTTTGCAGGGACCAATAAGACGATTTGGCTTTCAAGCTTGTATGCTTTGCCGCTGGTCCTGCTGGGTCTATACCTGGGTCAAATTTTATTTGTTAAAATCAATCAGCGTTTTTTCAAGGTTTTTACATACATTATATTGATTTTGACTGGGGTTTACCTGCTGGTTGAGAGTGTGAGGTAGGAAGAGAGCATGAAAAAAGGCGGGGCTAATAAATAGTGCTGATTAGTATGAAGCAAATCACGAAAAGGGTGTCTGCTCTTGAGTAAAAATATGATCTTTTGGATCCTGTGCTTCCTGTTTTCATTCTTTGGTTTTTACCTTATAGAGCATCTTTTTACGGTAAGCCCGCATGTGGTTTCCGGCAATGGAAATTTAGGCATACTCGTGATTTTTCTTTTTACACCTGTCTTTATTTCCAGTTGGATCTATACTTTTAAGCTGGCAAAAGCAAAGATGGTGAAAGAGGGTAAAACCACAATAGGAATTCTGCTTTTTGCACTTGCCGGATGTGTGTTGCTGATGATTGTAATTATTGATTACACAAGTGAGCTGATCACTGCTCTTGGAGGAACACCTGATAACCCGGAATCAAGAATTTACCGTTTTGGCTGGTTCAATCAATACACAAATAGTCTTTACTTTAATGTATATACATTTTTCTTATCCCATTTCATTACCGTAATATTTGGCATCCTGTCAGCTATGAGGAGGATACAGACACATTAAAAAACTCGCCACAGCAAACATGCGGCGAGTTTCTCTTTATTTTAGAAGGTCATTTTATTGAACACCAACAGCATCATATGCTGCCATAACGGCCTTTACCTCAGCTGAAGGCTGTCCGTTTCGATCCGGATGCAGGTCCCTTGCTGCCTGGATGGCTGCCTGGCGCATTTGGCTGAAGTCGGAGCTTGCTGCCAGGTAATGGGTAAGTGCTCTGTAGAAAATCTTTTCGGCTTTTGTTTTTCCTATGCCTGTAACCGTAACACCGTAATGAGTGCCTCCATCTGTAATCAGGTGGGCAGCTTTGTTGTTGATGCTGCTGTTGATATGCACACCGCCTTTATCAAGGTCTCCTATATAACGTTTGCTGTAGTGGTCAGGATAGTAGCCTGATTCTGTATAGCCGCCAATATAGACAGAACCCGGGTCACTCATCGAACGAAGACCGTCACCTGGTGTATTTGGCGTCCAAATATCTTCACCTAATAACCAAAGATCTTCGCCTGTTTTATTTTCAGCGAAAGCCCCTAAAATATCCGCAATGGATTCATTGATCGCACCGGATTCATTTTCATAAATTAAATCGGCTGTATTGGTGATCACGCCATGTGTCATTTCATGTCCGATCACATCAAGACCGCCAGAGAGTGAAATCATGCGAGTCCCGTCACCATCACCGTACAGCATCTGCTTCCCATTCCATGCAGCATTATTCCACTTTGAACCGATATGGACAGTTGAAACTAATTTCATCCCATCGCCATCAAGGGAATCCCGTCCATGTATCTTTTTATAATAGTCATAAACTTTTCCTGCGTTCACATGGGCAGATACCGCAGAAGGATCATAAAAGAAGTTGTTTCTGCTTTCCACCTCGAATCCGGTCATTCCAAGAAGAGCTGAAAGGATTATAAACGCGTTTTCAGGCATGCGGTTTGCTTTGAAGGTATGGACACCTTCAGATCTTGTCCCATCGAATAAATAGTGCGTTCCTGTTTCCGGGTCTTTAACCGCCTGGAATGATTGAAGTGTCCCGAAAATATCCATTCCTCTTGCCTGAACAGGTTCTGACACAGCCGGAAGTGCTTTCGGCGCAGGCTGGGAAGAAGCAGTCTGCTGTGCCTCAGGCTGTTCAGGTGAAGATGGTGTCAGTTCCGAGATGGCATTATAGCTATGAATGATGTTTCCAGTTGCAGCATCTACAAAATAATGCCAATACCCCGGGACCGGGGCTGAGGTGGAAGCTGTTACATAATAAGCCAAATGCTTTTGCCCGTTATGCGGATAAATAACAAGTTCTCCTTCAATCCCATCATAGCTCTTCACTTCTCCGATTTTATCTTCAATGCTTTCCTTTACCTTTTCCAGTGCTTCATCTTTGCCCAGTTTCGCCTCTGTAGGAATAATGGAACGTGCCAGATTTGGTGTAACTTTACCGAAGAAGGCTGTCACATTGTTACTGTCGTCCAAAGCAATGGTCTGCTGTGATCCGTATACAGGAATTCCGTTGTATTGCTCTACTGTTCTGAAATGGTGTGTGTTTGTTTGCTTATCATTAAATTGATCAATGATTTTGAATTGGTCCTTGGCCTCGTAGCCCGCATTTTTAAATAAGTTCGCCTTTGATTGAAGGAATGCATATACAGCTTCTTCCTTGCTCAGTCCTTCAGGAGCTTGCCAGGTCCCAATTATGTAGGAAGGCGTCTTTAATTCCTGATGATACTTAACGATTTCTTCATTTGCCAGCACATTTTTGGCGGGCAGTGACAGTCCCGAGATGGCAAACGAAGCTGCCAGAACTGCAGGGAGGACTTTCATTTTCAACTGATTTCTTTTCAAACTGATCACCTCTTAGTTTGGATTGGTATTTCAAGGTCCATTATTCTGAAAATTCCACAAATGGTCAATTGGGTTATAGGGATCAGCGATATGCCTGTCTTTCTTGAATTCGGAAAACAAAATAGCCTGTATTTTGCCTTGGAATACCGCAAAATAACCCAATTTACTTTGCACATGGCCTCTCGTATGCTTGTTCCACAGACACCTTTTCGAGAGGAGAGCAGGGGATGAAGAAGGGATTGAATAAATTCATTTTGCCGTGTCTATGCTGCCTGAGTTTTTATACTGGCACTCAGCTTGTCGGGAAAACAGAAGCTGCCTTTACAAGCCAGGCAGAGACAAAGCCTATTTTAATCTCAACTGCCTTTGTGTTCCCATCATATATTCACGGGCTTGAAGAGAAAGCCAGGATAAACAGTGAACAAATACTCAAAGAGCATGCCGATTTAGAAGCATTTGTGAAGAACGGGATGTTAAATGGGACAATAGATCCGCCCGCTGAATTTTTGAGAAAAAAAGAACAGATAACAGCCAGCTTGGAGGAACTTCATAGAATAAGAGCTGAACTGGAAAAACTGGAACGGCAAGCAGAAAAAAAGGAAGGATTTGAGTTTGTAAGTGAAGGTTTTCTAAAAGTAGACAAGCTCCTTCTGAGAATGAATGATTCTCTTTATCTTCAGGAGCTGGAACAGCTTTTTAACCAAAAATGGCAGGAGCTGAAAAAAGAGTAGCAAAAAGAGGGCAATAAAACAAACAAAATGGATGAGGATGAAAAAATAGAAATTCCTATCAGCGAGTTGGAAAAACAGAAAATTGAACACAAACAGCCAGTGGAGGAAAAAGCCAATCCAGAGAAAGAACAAGCGAATCCAGCGGAAGAACAAGTGAATCCAGCGGAAGAACAGACTGTCAGCAAGGACAAAACGCAGAAGGTTGAAGAGGAGGAAACAGTCAATGAAGAAAACCCTAAAAATACTGAGTAAATGTATCCGTGCAGCAGGTTTGATGCTCCTCTGCATCCTTGCTGTTTGGATAATATCCTCAAAAGCATCCGGAGGAGAACCCTCCCTTGCAGGGTATCAGGCAAAAGCTGTTTTATCGGGATCCATGGAACCGACTTTCATGACAGGATCCATCATTATAGTGAAACAGCCGGATAGTAAAGAACATCTAAAAACAGAAGATATTATTACCTTTAAATCAGGAGATAAATTAATTACCCATAGAATTGTCGAAGTAAAGAAAACGAAATCCGGGGTTTTATATCAAACGAAAGGCGACAATAATGACGCACCGGATATGGAATATGTGCAGCCTGAAAATATAACCGGTAAATATACCGGTTTCACCCTTCCATATGCAGGCTATGCGGCTGAGTTTGCAGCATCCAAGGAAGGTTCCGCACTCCTGCTGTTTATACCGGGACTGCTCCTGCTCCTATCTGCTGCGAGGACTATTTTTCTGGCTCTTAAAGAATATGAAACTAAAAATGCTTAATACATCGGTAATGCCTCTTATCTGCCACAGGCAAATGAGAGTTAAATAAATTTATAATATCCAAAGGAGGAAGTAAAACATGGGATTTGCAAAAAAGGTAAGTAAAGGTCTGTTGACAGCTGCTTTAGGTTTTTCATTAATGGGTGGGGGTACATACGCTTATTTCAGCGATACAGAGGTTACGAATAACACGTTTGCAGCAGGTACCCTCGATTTGGCGGTAAACCCTGAAACAATCGTCAATATTGGCGATTTAAAACCAGGTGATGAGGTTTCACGTGAATTTACCATCACAAATAGCGGTACTCTTGATATTTCCAAGATCTTGCTGCATACAAACTATCAGGTGGAGGATGCAAAATTAAATGGGGCTGCAAATGCAGATGATTTCGGCAAGCATATTAAAGTCACAATCTTATACAATCAGGCTAACGCAACCGTACAGGTTGCAGAAACTACTTTACATGAACTGCAGACACAAACTCCGGATTTAACAGCCATTGATAACTTTGTAGGCGGGGGAACAGTGCCAGATGGCCTGGCCCCTGGGGAAACCGATAAAATTTTAGTGCTATTCGAATTTGTGGATAACGAAGAGGACCAAAACGAATTCCAGGGAGATGCACTGCAGGTGGAATGGAAATTCAATGCAGAACAGGCTGAAGGAACAGTAAAATAGAAAAGGACGGAAAATCCCTTGAAAGAAGATTCAAGGGATTTTTCTACACATTAATTAATTTTTTGCCTTCAAGCTGCCTGTTCAGATGAATGGCTTTTTCATGATTTCCTGTCTCGATGTAATATTCATAAAGCTTTTTGCCATACCTGCGCATAAGAATCATATGCTTAATCTTAACAAATTCAGGGAAAGCCTTTTCTTCCAGATACGTAAAATATTTCTCGCGCTGATGATTAAGCTGGTATTTAGAAAGTTTAAATAACGATAAGTATAAAGTGCTTTTAAGCTCCTTTGACACCTGAATCCCTTCGCATGCTTTTTTAAGAAGGGCTGTTTTGCCTGATAATTTGCCTTCTATACAGGAATTAAGATAAGAGTATAACCGCTGAAGATAAATGATTGTATTCCTGTCAGCTAAACGCAGGGCCTGTTTGTAGCAATCCTTTGCCTCAGCATATTGTTCCCTATTAAAATACTCAAATCCTAAATTATTGTTTAGCAGGCCTTTGTAGTCTTGAAATCCAATTCGTTCACAGTCCCAAATTAGTTGATTATATCGTTCTGCCAGTTTATCCATGTCGGTCAAGATATCACTGCTGATCTGCAGGAGGATAATAGATTCCGCTTTTATCGCCATCGTGTAGTTGTTCGTGTTTTTGAAATGCTGCAATGATTTTTCAGCAAACATGTAAGCCATAATCTTTGAATCGATATAATGATAGGCAATTGCCAGGTGATAAAAGTATTCTTCATTGCCATATTCATTAATATCGATGTTTTTTAATACCTGAAGTGCCTTTTGCTGATCCGGGCTATCAGGTTTTATTGCTTGGTTAATATAATACATCCCTTGAACATGGTAAAATAAATTTCTCTCAAAAGGGGAAAGGTTAGGAAACTCATTGCTTATTTTCTTAATGATCCGGGATGTTTCCTCTAATTCCTGATGCAGGAAATGATATCTTGCCTTTAAAAGAAGATAGTGGGCTGCATATTTAGAAGAATAAATAAAGGGTGAGCTTTCCAGTTCATTTTTGATTTCCTCAGCCCTGGCTAATCTATACATGATGATGGCTTTATGCCATTCCTGCAGGCGCTTGTCCAGATCCCGAAAGTATTCAATTTCCTTTTGAATGTCTATATTTAAAACGGCAGAGAAAAGTGAAATAATTTCAGGTGAATATGCAGTTTTTCCTCTTTCGATTTTGCTTACATGGGTAGGAGTGCAAATCCCTTCGCCTAACATGGCTTGTGTAAGTCCTGATTTTTCCCGGTAGAATTTGATAATTTCCCCTTCCAGCATGCGATCATCTCCTTATCTATTTATTGAAGGTGAATATTTCATGCAGATGTCTCTTAAATACTTAATTAACTTTTATCTAATATTTTCCTTTTTGGGGGAATTTTTAGAGACAGAGGACATAGATCCTTTGGGAGGGGTAAATCTGAAATGATGACAAAAGACTCAAATTTAAGAAGCAGAAAAGAAGGCAAAAAGAAAAATCTCCTATGAAATATAAGAGATTTTTCTACTGTTTAATGGATTAGAGGCTCGAAGTATTTGGCAGCAAGCCTGCATGCTTTTTCGTGCTGTGAAGAGTTCCTGTAATATTGAAATAATTCTTTTTCATAAAGGCTGATTAATGTGTTATTCCCTAATTCATGCAGGTGGGGAAGGAATGTGATTTCTAAAAAGAGATAATAATCCTCTATGTCTTTATCTTCTAAAAGGATATCGAGCATATAAAAAACATATTGGTAGGTTTTATTTTGAATTTGTTCAGCCAGCCAGCGGCCATCGTCCAGCAAGGATCTGAGATTTTGTTTATTATAAAAATCCAGATTAAGGCAGCTATGGACATAGCCTCGTATAGCGCTTAATTTTAAAGGCGGGTTTGGATTAACCTCGCACTGATCCAATAGCTTTTTGTAAACTTCACCCGCTTCTGAATAAAAGCCTTTTGCAAAGTATTCAACGGCAAGATTATGCCAAAGGTTCATTTCCCTCGCTTCTTCTTTATGAGCACGGCAGGATTTGATTAATGTATGATACTGCTTGACGGTTTTTTCAAATTGGCAAAGGTCGTTTGTACCCATTTGTATCAGCAAGACGGTTTCTGTATCAAGAATTCTTTTAAAATTATTAGTTTCCCGGAAATGGGACAGTGCAAGGGTGCCATAGTGATAGGCTTTTACTTTATCATTCATCAAATGGGAAGAGGTTGCGAGGTGAAAATAAAATTCATGGTTATTATAATCTTTAGGATTTATATTCCTTAAATGGGCGATGGCTTCTTTGCAATTCTGTAAGTTAAGAAAATAAATGCCCCATAGATGTTCGAGAAGACTCCGTTCAAAACGATCAAGTGTGTTCCAAGCTTTCTGGCAGCTGTCTAAAAGCGCTTTGCTCTTATCGTACTCTCCTTGCATGAGGTGGTAGCGAGCCAAAAGGATTGAATGAAAATATTTTGTTTCCGAAAAATGCAGGTAAGGATTTTGGGCTAATTCCTCTTTAATTAATTCTATATCTTCTTTTTGCTGTTTAACCATGGCATCCAGCCATTCATGAAGTTTAGTCTCCAGCATATCATACTTTTCAAGCTCTTTTATAAGATCTATTTTCAGCCGTTTACAGATCAGATTTGTGATTTCAGACGAATATTGTGTATGTCCCCGCTCTATTTTACTGATATGAGTCACAGAACAAATCCCTTCGCCCAGCTGTGTTTGGGTCAATCCAGCCCGTTCCCGGTAATATTTTATAATTAAGCCTTCCTTCAAAACAGCATCCCCCCTGTGGTTCTGAATATTATCGTAGCATACCTTGTCAGCTGGAAACAGATAGCCAGGAAATGTCAGATGTCTGTTTTTCCCAAAGGCTATTGGGATATTATTCCTATGAGGATTTTAAAGGTTTCAATTTGGGGTAATTCGAAAAAGCCTTTTTTACCAGAAAGTGAAAAAGTTAATAGAAAATAGATAAGGAAATGTGTCTTTTACACTAATAAAATAGGAAGAAATCCTTCGATCTGGATATAAAGTTCTGAAATTTAACGGATCCCTCCTTTCAGATTCCCCCAATTTACTTCTCTCAGACCCGGCCCTACAATTAATTTTATGAAAAGTTAAAAAATATAGATTTTTCAATGGGAAAGGGCGGGAGTGAAATGAAAGTGAAAAAAGGGGTACCCTATAAGGTGCTGGCTTCTGCATTGGCAGCAGCAATGCTTTTTGGGGGAACAGTATCGGCACAAGGAGCTCAGGATGATGAGGTCAAGGCTCCAAGTGTTGAAGACATTGTCAAGCAGGGGCATAAAATATTTTTGGATCAGCAATATCAGACTGAAGCAAATGCAGTGGACAAGCTGGGATATAAAGATCTGAAAGAAAAAGGGTTAACGAAACCATATGAGCCAAATGAAATTTTACGAGTAATTGTTGAGGTCGAACAGCCGGCAGCTGCTGAAAAAGCGAAACAAAGCAAAAAAAGTAAAATGAAGGCAAAACAAGACGAGGTTATTTCAGCGCTTTCCAAGAAGAAATCTTTCAAGAAAGTGAAGCATCGCTTTTATGAGGGATTTAATGGTTTCAGCCTGGAAACCGAGTTTCATAATGTAAAAGAAATACAGGCAATTCCTGGTGTCACTAACGTACATATTGCGAGAACATACCAGCCATCCATGGGTGCCAGCAAGGAGCTGGTCCAGGCACAAAAGGTCTGGGAGCAGCATGGCTATGAAGGGGAAGGGCTGCTTGTTGCTGTAGTTGACTCCGGATTGGACTATACACACCAGGATATGACATTGACGGATGAAGGGAAAGACAAACAGAAATGGTCCGAGGAAGGAATCCAGGCAAAACTCGCTGATACGGCTATTCATGATGTCTGGTATAGCGACAAAGTGCCGACAGGCTATGACTGGGCAGATGAAGATACGGATGTCATTCCCCGCGGACAATATGGAAATCCGCATGGCATGCACGTAGCTGGTACAGTTGGTGCTAATGGCAATGAGAAAAATGATGGGGTCAAGGGTATTGCTCCGGGTGTACAGTTATTAGCTGAAAAAGTATTTTCTGATAATGGCGGTGGAGCTTATGAAGATGATATTATTGCTGGAATTGAACACGCTGTGGCAATGGGGGCCGACGTCATTAACATGAGTCTTGGGTCAGATGCCGGCTTTGTAGGAGAGGAAAATGATCCTATCCAAAAGTCAATCCGGGAAGCAACTGAGCAGGGTACCCTGGTAGTAGTTGCTGGAGGCAATTCATCTTACAGTACTAAAAATAATATTTTGGAGGCTTCTGCCAAGCCATATGCGGAAAATCCGGATATCGGCACTGTTGGAGAACCATCTGTTAGCCCGTTTGCGTTATCAGTAGCATCCTATGAAAATACCAAATTGCATATGAATTCACTTACTGATGAAAACGGCTTGCAGCTTCCATACCAGGATCAGACCCATGTAAACTTCAAACTTTCAAAGGTGTTAACATCAGGAGAAAGCTATGAAATGGTATATGTAGGGGAAGGAAAGACAGCTGATTTTGCCGGAAAAGATGTCGCCGGCAAAATAGTCGTGGCAAAACCAAATCAAAAATATGGTTTATATTCATATGTTCAATCTGAAGCCAGGAAAAATGGTGCCAAGGCGGTTATCCTTGTACCGCCTCATGATGAAGCTGATTTTCCTTTCTTGTACTTTAGTCAGTACTTAACCCCTGCAGCAACTACCAGCAAGGAGGATGGGAATGCTTTAATTTCACAGCTGTCCAAGGGACAAACAGTGAAAATGCAGATGAGCAAAGGTGTTTGGGTTGATAATGCTGATAAAGATAACATGTCAGACTTTTCATCTTTTGGAACGCCGCACACGCTTGACTTCAAGCCAGAGCTATCAGCACCAGGCGGAGGGATTTATTCCACTGTTCCCGGCAATGAATATGAAATAATGAGCGGTACGTCCATGGCAGCGCCTCATGTCGCAGGCGGATCAGCTTTGCTGCTTCAGGCATTATATGAAAAAGGATTGCCGCAATCCAAAGAAACGGCATTAAAAGCGAAAATCGCCTTAATGAATACATCAAAAATCATTCAGGATCCGCGGGCAAATAGCCAGGTCCCATACTCACCACGCGTTCAGGGATCCGGATTAATGCAAATACAAAATGCCATCAAAACTCCTGTGCTTGTCACAAATAAAAACGCTCCTTTGGAACAGGCAGGAGCGATTGCTCTAAAGGAAATTAATGAGAAAGCACACTTCAAACTGAATGTCGAAGCACTACGAAATGCTGACGTGAAAGATTTCGAATATAAAGTGTACGTTGATGTTTTAACAGACGAAACAGAAACAAAAGAGTTTGACCTGGACAACGACGGTCATTTGGATGCCAAGGAATATTTAACAATGACCAGCAAGCGGATCTCAGGTGCTTCTGCCATCGTCAATGGTGAAAAAGTGACCGATGAAAAAGGAAAAACGCTTAAAATTAAGCCAGGACAAAACAAGAGTCTGGATGTACAGATTCAATTGCCGGATAGCTTTAAGAAGGGCTCATTTGTCGAAGGATATGTCCGTCTTGTGCCAACAGGTAAAAACAGTGATGCCGCTGTGCCGCTGACAATTCCATATATGGGCTACTTTGGTCAATGGGACAAGCCGCAAAACCTCGACCCGGCTGCATGGGAAAAAGATGCCTTCTTAGGATATACAGTCCTATGGAACGATGAAGGAGCACAGTTCCCGATGGGATATGATCCGTATACCGGAACCTTTAATATGGACCGCATTGTGATTTCTCCTAATGCTGTTTTGCCAGGTGTTTTCCCAACTTTTACAGCTTTCCGCAATTTACAAAAGACAGAAATGTACGTGGAGAATGATAAAGGGGAAATGGTCAACTATTTAGGCGACTTCAGTGAATTTACAGGCAAGCCTTGGAAGTTCCGCAAAAATATCATGGCTTTCCGTGACTATATGATTAACGGATATTTATGGGATGTTAAGAATCAACATGGGCAATTCGTTGAGGATGGAACCTATCAGTATGTAATCAAAACAACACTTGATTACAAGGATGCCAAGCCTCAGGAAGTAAGGCTTCCGGTTCACGTAGATTCTGTTGCACCAATCGTCTCGGATATTCAGGTACAGCCAAAGGACGGGCAATATGAAATTTCCTTCAAGTCAGAAGATAACGAAGGGGGAAGCGGCTATAATGGTGCCATCATCTGGTATAACGGGAAGTATATGCCGCTCGAACCTGGAAAAACGTCAGCCCTTGTAAAAGAAGAACCGAAGAGCGTTGTCGTATTGGGTGTCGACCATGCATTGAACCAGAGCTATGCTGTATGGGGGGATCCTTCCTATATAGATGAGGGGATGCTAGTGAGCTACTTCAGTGTTTATCCTAATAAAAATGTGAATGCAAACACGCCAGCAGGGATTAATGCATTTGCAAACAACCGCGTTAACTGGACAGTGAACATTAAAGATGAAGCCGGAAAAACCGTTGACACAATCAATGTGGAAAATGAACATGAAATTCACTTGAAGTGGACTCCAGACGCAGGTCTTCCGAATGGGACTTACACCATTAGTGCAGATGTATCAAACAAGCAGGGCTTTAAAGTGACCACGAGCCCTAAAACGGTTACAGTATTTCAGAACTAAAACGATCAAAAGCCATGGACGGTAAAAAGGTCCATGGCTTTTTTCTATTTTGCAATGCCTTAGGTTCAAGCTGAAACAGATGTGTTCAATTTTTTTAGGGCTGCAGATTCCTTCTTCCCATGAAGGAAATAATATAAAATGGCTGAAAATAAAACAAAGATTGCCATTATACCATATAGACTGCCATAGCCTGTAATCGGAATAATGAATCCCAGCAAATAGGGGCCAAATCCCAAGCCTGCATCAAGAAAGATAAAGAACGTTGACGTCGCCAATCCCATCCGATGAGCGGGTGTCAGCTTGACGGCCACTGCCTGGGTGCAGGACTGCATGTTCCCAAAGCCCAGCCCAATTAGCGCACCAGCCAAAAGCAACGTGAAACTGCTGTTAGCTGTGCTAAGGACAAACATGCCTGCCGCAAATAAGATAAAAGCGGGGTACATTACATAATTTGCTCCTTTAAGATCCATCAGCCGTCCGGTAAATGGACGTGAAACCAGGACAGCTGCCGAGTAGATGAGAAAGAAAAAGCTCGCAGCCTTCACTAAATCAACTTCTATAGCATAAAAGTTGATAAAAGAGAGGACCCCGGAATAACCGAATGCGATTGCCAGTGTGATGAATGCAATAGGGACTGCTTTTGGCTCGATAAAGCTGGAAATTTGGAAGCCCTGCTTTTTCACACCAGAGGTTTCTGTTGCAGGAACATATAAAAAGAAGGATGTAATCAGGGCAATGATGCCGATTGCCAGACAAAAGGCAAAAATCAGTTGGAAAGAAACCTTTTGCATCATCAATAAGCCAATAAATGGCCCTACAGCAGTCGCCAGCGTTGTGCTCATGCTGAAGTAGCCAATTCCTTCCCCTTTGCGTGCTGCAGGAATAATTTGTGCAGCGATGGTCCCTGTCGCCGTACTTGCTACACCTAAAGCAATGCCGTGTATAAACCTGGTAGTCAGCAGGAAAGCAATTCCGGCGTTTACAAAATATAAAAGTGTTGTCAGCGTAAAAAAGATCAAACCGATAAAAAGTGTTTTCTTACGCCCGATGTTATCAATGGCCCGCCCGATATAAAGCCTGCCAATGAGCGTTCCAATAATAAAGATGCCCGTAACAAGCCCGGCCTGGCTGGTTGTGGCACTATAGTAATCCACTGCAAAGACAGCAATGGTCACCATCAGTAAATAGAAAATCAATGTTAAGAAAAAATTAACGGATGAAACAATAATAAAATCCTTTGTCCAAAGCTTCGGATTAGGCTGATTCAATTTATAACTCTCCCTGCATTAAATTTTTGCGGATTTCGCTCATCAGGCGAATCCCTTCCAGCTGTTCCTCCTCTGAAATTCCTCTTAGAATGTCCTGTTCGAATTCATCAATAGTAACGCGGACCTCCTGATAAACCCTCCTGCCAGTATCGGTCAGCTGCATTCTTTTTTCCCGTTTGTCTTTAGTCGGAACAGGTTCTAAATAGCCCATCTCCTCCAATTTTGCAATCGTCCTTGTCACCGTTGGTTTTTCAACGCCAAGATAATGTGAAAGCTCCACCAGTGTGCCGGAGCCATCATTATTCAAGTAATACATGATGGACCATTGAGCCCTGTATAAATGATGCCTGCTTAATTCATTGTTCAGCCTATTCTCAAATGGGCGATACAATAGCACAAGCTGATGAAAAAAACGCTGAAATGTTTCGATTCTAAAAACCTCCAATTTGGTTACCTTAAGTAATAGTTATCAAGAGTAACTAATTATTTATTATACAGCTCAAAGTGGTGACATGTAAATAGGCTGAGCTTTGTTTCTAAAAGAGCTATCCATTAATTCAAAAGAAGGCAAATTTATGACATTGTGTCATAACTGGTTGACGTGTGACACGATGTCATATACAATTCAATTGTAAGGATGACACAGTGTCACATCGAGGTGAAAGCATTGTCCAAAATTCAATTGCTTATTGCTGAATTGCAGAAACAGGGAGTAAATGCAGCAATCTGCAAAAAGCCATCCAATATTAAGCCTCTCAAAAATAAGGCGAAAATTCAAAGGAGCCCATATGGTCACCAATATGCCTGAGCAAATGTCACTTAAAGAACTAAGGACAGATTTAGTGCGTTTTATGATGTCCTACAAGTTCGCATTGGAAGAAATAAACACCAAAATAAATATCCTGAAAGAAGAATTTCAGTATGTGCATGACTATAATCCGATTGAGCATGTAAAATCACGAATTAAATTACCAGAAAGTATGTTTAAAAAGCTGCAAAGAAAAAAATTGGAGATTTCCTTAGAATCCATTCAGCAAAATATTCGGGATATTGCTGGCGTCCGCATTACATGTTCGTTTGTGTCCGATATATATAAAATCAAAGCCATGCTTGAAAGCCAGAAGGATATAACCGTGCTCGAATGCAAGGATTATATTCAGAACCCAAAGCCAAATGGCTATCAGAGCCTGCATCTGATTGTCCAGATTCCCATTTTTATGTCTGACAGGGAAGAGCTGGTTCCAGTTGAGATTCAAATCAGGACGATCGCCATGGACTTCTGGGCGAGCCTTGAGCACAAGATTTACTACAAGTACAATAAAGAAATTCCGCAAAGAATAGTGAATGAACTGAAAGAGGCAGCTGACACGGCTTCACGCCTCGATCGGAAAATGGAGAATATCCATGAGGAAATGATTGGTCTAAAACAGCTGGAAGATGATGAAGACATGATTTTTTCCCCTGAAAGCCTTCAATTACTGCTGGCCGGGAAAGGGATAAAAACTTAAAGGAGACGAAATAGATGCAAGTGTGGACAGATATGCCGAATTTCGTAAAAAGAGAATTGGAGCAGCTTGAAGAAAAGATAACTCCCATTATGAAAAAAGCATCCAGATATATTTTTTGGTCAACACCCTTAATTATTCTGTCATTAATCAATCTCATGACCCTATTTTTCACCGTTCAGGATGAGAAAACATCGCCGGCAGCCATCCTGATTTACGCCATTATCGGCGCGCTTGGTTTCGCGCTGTCTAAGGAAGGGAAACATCAGCAGCTGGAAATTCAGAAACTGAGCTCTCAGTACATTAAAGAACGGATCACTAAAAGCCAATGGGCTTCTGATCCCATTAAAACAAGATATCAGGCACTGATCAATGAGAATCCCAGAAAGGCAGTCCCTTATTTTATCCATTTTTTAAAGGAGGAAAAAAGAGACTGGCAGTAAGGAGGAACCGAATTTGCCCAAAATTACTTTTTTCAATTTGCCTGAAGACAAACGGGGCAGCTTAGTCCAGGCGGCCAAAAAGGAATTTGCCCGCGTCCCGCTTTATCAGGCATCCATATCCAATATCATAAAAGATGCCAAAATCCCGCGCGGCAGCTTTTATCAATATTTTGACGACAAAGAAGATGCGTTTTTCTACTTATTGAATAGCCATGTTTCTTCTTATAAACTTCTCTTTCTGGAAGCGCTCCGCAAAAATAATGGCGATATTTTTGATGCGATGGTCGATTTTTATACAGCCATCATTACAGAGGAAAAAGAAAATCTGCAGTTTTTGAGGAATTTGTTTCTCAATATGACGCATCGAATTGAACATGTTATGGCAAGAAGCTTCGGTGAAAATGACCTGAATGAGGATTTCAGGAAAATCAGCAATCTGATTAATAAGGAACGGCTTAATATTCAGGACGAACACGAGCTTTTTCATATGATGCAGATTATTTCTTCTGTCACATTTCATAATATCGTTAAAAAATTTGCGGGGGAGCTGCCATTCGACGAGGCTGTTCATAATTACAGAACAGAAATCTATTTACTGAAAAAAGGGTTCGCATCAAAATGATTTTCGGAAAGCCTGTCTCTAATAGGATTAGAGACAGGCTTTTTTGGGAAGGTAAAAAATAGCATGGAGCTTATTTCCCATTAGGGGAATAAATAAAACAATCATCAGGAAAGGGGTTCTTTATGGCGAACAAGAATAGATGGCTGATTGCCCTTTCAGCAGTCGCCATTCATTTATCAATCGGTTCAGTATATGCGTACAGTGTTTATCAAAATCCCTTGAAAGAAGCGCTCGGCTGGGAAAAAACAGATGTCTCACTGGCTTTTACCATTGCCATTTTTATTCTTGGGATTGCGGCAGCTTTTTTGGCCGGTTTGTGGAAAAGCGGGGACCTAGAGTTTCAGCCATGATTGCCGCAGTATTCTTTGGAATAGGGATTATTGGGTCAGGCTTCGCCATTCAATTGGAGAATTATATCCTATTCCTGATTTTCTTCGGTGTCATTGGGGGATTGGGTCTCGGATTCGGCTATATTGCACCTGTCTCCACATTGGTTAAGTGGTTTCCTGATAGAAGGGGGCTTGCAACCGGAATGGCCGTTATGGGCTTTGGTGCAGGGGCCCTGATCACAAGCCCTATTGCAAGCAGATTAATGATCGCAACTTCAATTCCGACAACCTTCTATGTCCTGGGAATCAGTTATTTTATTCTGATGATATTGGGTTCGCTTTATATCGCAAAGCCGCCTGAAGGATGGGAACCTGAAGGAATGGAAGAGAGCAGGGAAGAGCGGCCGGCAAAGACAGACCTGGCACAAATGACTGCCAATGAAGCGATTAAGACCAAGCGTTTCTGGCTTCTTTGGATTATGATGTTCATCAATATTTCTGCAGGCATCATGATTCTCTCAGTTGCCGCTCCAATGGCCCAGGAAATCACTGGGGCAAGCGCCATCACGGCTGCAAGCATCGTCGGCATTATGGGCCTCTTTAATGGAGGCGGAAGAATTGGCTGGGCGTCTGCATCCGATTATCTTGGAAGAGGAAATACATATATGACCTTCTTCCTGATCCAGGTAGCTGCATTCTTCATTCTTCCATTCATCACAAACTCGTTTATCTTTTCTGTTTTCCTCTATATCATTGTTTCATGCTATGGGGGCGGGTTTGCATCGCTTCCGGCTTTTATCGGGGACCTGTTTGGAACCAAACAGCTTGGCGCGATTCATGGTTATTTGCTTACCTCGTGGTCCATCGCCGGAGTGGTCGGCCCTATGCTTGTATCCAGCTTATATGAAAATACGCAAAGCTATACGATTACGTTCTATGTATTTGGCACCATGCTGGCCATCGGCTTCATCGTTTCATTGCTGATGAAGCGAGACATCAAGAAAATCAGAACTGCGAAGAAACAAAAAAGAGCAAGCGGACAGCTTGTCACGGAATAATGAGTAAAACTCCTGCCGGAATATCTGGCAGGAGTTCTTTATTAATTTTCAAAGGAAAATGGATGAACACGATCATTGGAGCAATCCGGGCAAATGATCAGCATATCAAAGCTGTATTCCTCTTCCTCTGTTTCCTCCCTATGCCCGCAGATTTCACAGACCTTTGCCAAAATAACACCCCCTTATTCATCGCTTGATAGAATGTTATATCCGCAGTCTTTGATCGCCTGTTCAAAATCCATGAAGGAGGCAGCATCTTCATCAAATGAGATGACTGCTTCACCACTCATGGAATTCAGCTTAATCTTCCGGACACCCCAGATATCATTCAGAGCCTTGCTTAGTTTTTCTTCATCCGCCTGATCCATGTTTTCGATAGAGATTGTTCGAGTAATCATTTCAAATCACTCTCCTGTTTTATAATGACTGTGCTCTTTGCCCATTTCCCTGCCCATTCCTTTAAGAAAACCAAGCATAGAATTGATGGCCAGATTAATATCAGGATCGCGCAAGGCTTTCATAAGCCCGAGCACACCGGTCTTTTCATTCCTTTTCATCACTTCTGCAGATTCATCAAGACCCTTAGTGACAGCACTCATCATGATATTCATCTGCTGGGGATCGAGGGAGCCAAGAAAATCGACGGTATTAAAACCGTTGCGGATGATATTGTGCATGTTCGGCTGGTTAACCTGGTCAATCGCAATGGCAGCCACTTTTTCTTTCGAATGCAGAAATCCTTGAAAAATATCAAGAATTCCAGACTTTTGCAGCTGTCCGATAATATCGATGGCACTTGAGATGGCCTCCCGGTTCTGGCTAAGCTGCGTTAAAAGACCAGCTATATCCTGCGCTTGTTCTTCCTGGGCCGAAGGCTGAACCAGTTCAATTTGCTTGATCGCTTTCGCCATCGTAGATACCCTCCTTTTTCAGCATTTCCGGAATGGAGATGAAGTCGTCCCGGCTCCATTTTTTCTCTGTTTCTACGCCAATATGCGGCTGCGGGCTGCCAAACCGGAAGTTGTGGTGAGGAAGCGGTGAATCGCCGTCCCGTTCCAGCACTTCCATTTTTACCTGCATTTCCTTGTAGTTGGGCGTATGTGTAATTTTGTCATGATAGCTGCTGGTCAGCTTATTGACTGCTCCCATTCCTTCAGTGGTATGCATCGGCAAATACAGTTCTTTTCCCTTGACCTGATCTGTCACCCACACTTTTACTTTGACATGGCCATAAGGGGAGGTGAGGCGCACAAGACTGCCGGTTTTGATATTCCGTTCGTCTGCCAGCTCAGGAGAAACCTCCAGCCATAGCTCCGGCACCTTATATGAAATGCCTTCGGATTGATAGGTCATGTTGCCTTCATGGAAATGCTCCAGAATTCTTCCGTTGTTCAAATGAAGGTCATATTCTTCTCCGGCTTCAAAAGGAGGAGTCCAATCCACGGTAATTAAGCGGGCTTTTCCATCCGGAAAATGAAACTTTTCCTTGTAAAGTAAAGGTGTATCCGTTCCATCCGGGGCAACAGGCCAAACAAGGCTTTCCCAGTTTTCAAGGCGCTTGTAGCTGACACCGGCAAACACAGGCGAAAGCTTAGCGGCTTCATCCATGATTTCACCTGGGTCTTTATAATGCCACTTTGCGCCAAGCTCGTTGGCAAGCTCCTGAAAGATGAGCCAATCCGGTTTGCTGTCACCGAGCGGCTCGAAAACTTTATTAAATCGCTGGATACGCCGCTCTGTATTCGTGAAGGTTCCGTCTTTTTCAAGGCTTGGCGCTGCCGGCAGAATCACATCCGCAAATTGGGCTGTCTTGGAAAAAAATATATCCTGCACGACAAAGAAATCCAGTTTTTCAAAGGCTTCGTGAACATAATTGATATTCGAATCCACAAGGCCCATTTCTTCCCCAAAAAGATACATGCCCTTTACTTTTCCAGCCTGGATGGCCTCTACAATCTGATGGTTGTTGAGACCAGGGTTTTTAGGGAGTTCGGTGCCCCAGGCTTGTTCAAAGCGGGTGCGGATTTCATCATTTTCTATTGGCTGATAACCTGGAAGCCAGGTAGGCATGGTGCCAAAATCACTCGCACCCTGGACGTTATTGTGGCCGCGCAGCGGGTAGGCTCCCGCACCAGGCTTGCCAAAATTGCCTGTAACTAAAAGCAGGTTGCTGATCGCGGTGCTTGTATCCGTGCCGCCTAAGTGCTGCGTAACACCCATGGCCCATAAAATGCAAGTACCGTTTGCATTATGAATCATTTCAGCAATTTTGATTAAAGTTTCCTTTGAAATCCCGGTAACTTCTTCAGCATAATCGAGTGTAAATTTTTCAAGGGACTTTTTATATTCATGCACATGGTTTACACGAGAGTAAAGAAATTCGCTGTCTTCCCAGCCCTGGTCGATAAAGTATTTTGTGACAGCGGAAAGCCATACCAGATCGGTCCCCGGCTTCGGGTGGATATGCAAATCAGCCCGCTCTGCCAAATCATTTTTTCGAAGGTCAGCTACAATCAGCTTCTGATCCGCCAATTTATGCGCCCGTTTGATTCGGGTTGCGAGAACAGGATGTGATTCTGCCGGGTTCGCACCGACAACAATGATTAAATCCGAGCTTGCGATATCCTTCATCGTACCGGAGTCACCGCCGATGCCGACTGTGCGGATAAGACCCATGGAGGCAGGTGTCTGACAGTATCTTGAACAATTATCAATATTGTTCGTTTTAAAAATGGCTCTGGCAAGCTTTTGGAACAGATAGTTTTCCTCGTTGGAACACTTGGAAGATGCGATAAAACCGAGGGCATCCGGTCCATTCTCTTCTTTGATGTCAGTGAATTTCTCCGCAATAAGAGATAGGGCCTCATCCCATGTGGCTTCAAAGAATTTTTCCCCTTTTCTGATTAGAGGTTTGGTGAGGCGTTCTTTGCTGTTCACAAAGCTCCAGCCGAATTTTCCTTTCACACATGTCGAAATTCCATTAACAGGAGCTTCAGGCGACGGCTGGATTTTGAGAATTTCCCTGTCTTTCGTCCAAACCTCGAAGCTGCAGCCGACCCCGCAATACGTACAGACCGTTTTTGTCCGCTTAATACGGGCTTCCCGCATCGCTGCCTCTACATTGGAAATAGCAAATATCTCTTTATACCCAGGCTCAACTTCTTTCGTTAAATCAATCATCGGCTCAAGAAGAGGCTTTGGAATATTCGTGAGATAGCCGGCTTTGCCGAGCATCGATTTCTCCATTAATGCATTGCAGGGGCACACTGTCACACAATGCCCGCAGGATACGCAGGAGGATTCATTTATCGGCACATCATTATCCCAAATCACGCGCGGCTGCTCCCGGTCCCAGGCGATGCTTAGAACCTCGCTCACCTGCAGATCCTGGCACGCCTCCACACACAGCCCGCAAAGAATGCACTGATCCGGCTCATACCGGTAAAAGGGATTCGAAGTATCCTGAGGGTAGGGCTTTGGTTTAAATTCATACTTCTGGTGCTCAATCTTAAAATGTTCCGCTGTATTATGCACTACACAATTTCCGTTATTGTTATCGCAAACCGTACAGTATAGCTCATGATTTTTCAAGATGCGGGACATTCCCTCAAGCTGGGCTTCCTTGGCCAGCTCTGACACAGAACTTACCTTCATATTCGTCTCAGCCTTTGTCGCACAAGACCGCTTCAGCTCGCCATCAATCTCTACGTAGCAGGTATCGCACGTCTGAATGACGCCAACACCCAGATCAGGCTGGGAAGAACAAATCCCCGGGAGAAAATGGTTGTGTTCCCGCGCCGCTTCAAAAATCGACTGACCCGATTTTGCTTCGATTTCCTTTTCATCCAGGTAAAAAGTAAATTTTTCTCTGTCCATTCTGCACCACCTATTCATTCGTACTATTTAAAAAGTATTTGTTAAAAGTGGGAAATGTATTACAAAATGGCCGGAATTGGCAGGGGAATGCTGAGGACGAAAGTGGGTGCTATGGATTCAAGTCATAGGTGGATTATGGAGCCCAAAAAAGGAGAAGAGAGGAGAAAATGGTCGTCAAAGAGGAGTCATGAAGCCCAAAAATGGAGAGGCCAGGAGAAAACGGTCGCCATAGAGGGGGCATGAAGCCCAAAATCAAGAGGATGCGGAGAAAACGGTCGCCATAAAGGAGTCATGAAGCCCAAAGCAGAACAAAACTAAAACAGTGAAATTTTCATTTTTTAGCTATTAATCATTAGTTCTTTCAGGGCTTGGGCATTTTCTTTGTCTAAGGTTCCTAATGCATTTTTTTCTCTGCGAAAAATCTCTGCAGATCCATCTTTCTTGCTGAACCATATGGAGTACCCAGTCAATCTCTCTGGCATATCTCTGTCATAAGTAAAGAATAAAGTGGCTATCACATCTTCTTTTTCATTTCAGCCATTTGGGGCTTTATGTCTGCCTCCCATTCAATTCTTGAGATTATGTTTCTTAAGGATTTAATCTTTTCTTTATCAGTTATAATCAACTCTTTTTCACTTTTTTCTTCTAAGATGTCAACTCTAGTCAGCTGATTCAGGTCAAATTCATATGCTGCATCTTTTGAACATCCGATTAAAAGTGAGATGGTAATAATAGATAAAATAATAGGATTTTGTTTCATTAATAATCCTCCGATTGGTTGGCTGGTGTAAAATTTATTCACCAATAATTATTCAACCCCTTTTTTAAAATTTGTTTTTCGTACAATAAAAAGACTGAGCATGCCCATTGAAAAATCCGCCAGTATCCGTTAATATATAAATACAAGCTGCATTGTTCGTAATCATAATAAAGTTTTAACCTTTAAGCTGTAACAGGGAGTTTTACATTGAAACGGGAATGACAGGCCTCCGTCTATATGACAAGGAGGACAGGCAGGAATGTTTCTGCGAACACCCACTTTGAGGAGTGGTGGTTTAAAACTTTCTTATCCTTATTTACGGCAATGGCGGCTGTACATACGTAAATTAAACCAGTTCCCAGGAGGAGCTGGTTTTTTTGCGTTTAGAAATCAAAATTCTGGTTAAACCAAGATAAACGACACATTAACAGGAGATGTAATAATGAAAGAGATTACGGAAATGAGATATTGCGAAGTCTGCGGAAAAGAAACTGTCCACATCGCCAGGGAGGATGCACTGGAGATTGAATACATCTGCAAGGAATGCAATCATGAAGAAGACATCATTAAGTCCTTTTTCTAAAACCCCGGTATATTTTGACACCATCAGTAAGACGTGCTAAAATAAAATTATCTCGAATTAAAGATATTTTATTTTAAGATAAATTAAAACGGGGAGGAAGTACAATTGAATCAACTAAAAGGTATTCACCATGTTACAGCTATTACAAGCAGTGCTGAGAAAAATTATGAGTTTTTCACTTATACATTAGGAATGCGTTTAGTAAAGAAGACGGTAAATCAGGATGACATTCAAACGTATCACTTATTTTTTGCAGATGACACAGGAAGTCCAGGAACAGATATGACATTTTTTGATTTTCCTGGTATTCCGCAGGGATCTCATGGTACGGATGAAATTTCGAAAACGTCATTCCGGGTTCCGACAGATGAAGCACTCGATTATTGGGTAAAGCGGTTTGACCTTTTAGAGGTTCCACATTCAGGGATCAAGGAGCAGTTCGGCAAGAAAACACTGTCATTCTCAGATTTCGATGATCAAAAATACCAATTGATCTCGGATGAAACCAATAGGGGAATACCATCAGGCACACCCTGGCAGAAAGGGCCCATTCCGCTTGAATACGCGATCACTGGTCTCGGGCCGCTTTTTGTAAGGGTAGCTCAATTTGATTATTTTAAGGAAATGATGGAAAAGGTGCTGCACTTTAAGGAAATTGCTAACGAAGGAGATTTCCATTTATTCGAAGTGGGTGAAGGAGGAAATGGAGCACAGGTGGTAGTAGAATATAACCAGTCGCTTCCTCAGGCACGCCAGGGGTATGGAACAGTCCATCACGCAGCATTCCGCGTGGAAGATAAGTCTGTTCTCGAAGAATGGGATCAGCATTTGAGAGGCTTTGGTTTCCAGACATCAGGATTTGTAGATCGCTTCTTCTTCGGTTCTTTATATTCCCGGGTTGCTCCGCAGATTTTATTTGAATTCGCGACGGATGGTCCTGGATTCATGGGTGACGAGCCTTATGAAACACTTGGGGAAAAACTCTCACTCCCGCCATTCCTGGAGCCAAAAAGGGAGCAAATTGAAAGCTATGTCCGCCCGATCGATACAGTAAGAAGCACAAAGGATCTTGTAAAAGAATAACAAAGTCATAGGCACCTGTATTCCACTGCTTTAACGCAGTGGAGGACAGGTGCCTTTTTTTAGCGTATAATGGAGGGTATTCTTTAGAAAATAGGAGCAGAGGGCAGTGGAGAAACATAACAGCAAATACAGGTGGTTTGTCTTTGGCGCGGTCTTATTTACATACTTCTTAATCGTGAGTCAAAGAACAGCTCCTGGCTTAATTACTGATCAATTAATGAGGGAATTCGGTGTGACAGCTGCGGCCATTGGGCTCCTGACTAGCATCCAATTTTTTGCCTATGCCAGCCTGCAGGTTCCCATTGGAATATTATCCGACCGTTTTGGCCCTAATGTATTTTTAATCGCCGGAACCCTTCTAAACGGAATCGGCACTTTATTATTCAGCTTTGCTGCAAATGAATACATCCTTTTCGCGGCAAGAATGCTAGTCGGAATAGGTGATGCGACGATCTGGATTAATGTTGTCATCATTTTAGGCAGATGGTTTAAGGTAAATGAATTTGTAAAATTGCTTGGTTTTGCGGGCATGTCCGGGAGCTTTGGATTTTTGCTCGCGACTGTGCCATTTTCCATTTGGATTTCCATTTGGGGCTGGCGCATTCCGTTTTTGGCGGTGGGCATTATTTTGACCATCCTCGCCATATTGCTGTATTTCATTTTAATTTTGCAGCCTTCCCGGATGGGAATCGAACCTAAGAAATCAAAAGGTAAGAAGGAGCCAGCAGAGAAAACAGCCAACATATTAAAGAGAGTTTTTTCTGACCGTCAGGCATGGGCCACGTTTTTGTGTCATTTTGGCGTGGTTGGCACTTATGTTGGCTTCATCGGTTCATGGGCAGTGCCATATGGAATGGAAATGTATGATCTGACCCGTTCTGAATCCAGTCAGCTAGTTATGATTGGACTGATTGGGGCAATCATCGGTGCTCCGTTAATGAGCTTCATATCAGGACGGATGGGCAGCATCAAACGCCCTTATCTTTTTGCCCACATAATCGTCGTACTGGGTTGGGCATTATTTCTTTTATTCCAGGGCAAACCTCCATATCCGCTCGTGATTGTCCTTTTCCTGATCATGGGTTATGGGAATGGGGCAAGTACGCTGACGTTCGCGATTGTCAGAAAATCATTTGACATCCGGGATGTGGGTGTCGTTTCAGGTTTCGCCAACACTGGAGGCTTTCTGAGCGCAGTTTTGCTGCCATTTATTTTCGGAAAAGTTTTGGATACATTTGAAGCAGGATACCAGTATGGATTTATTATTCCGGTCATCTTTTCATTGATTGGACTGATGGGCGCAGGGTTAATAAAGGAAAAAGGACGCCGATTGGCTAAAGGATAATATTTAGAGGACAAATTGTGGCAGATACTGATAGTTTATATCAAAATTCGCTGTATAGTGCTTATTTAACTATCATGGTAGGAATCTGCAAATGGTTTGTTGAATAATTCTGTGAAGAGCACATGATCTCGGAGGAGGTATTAGATATGAAGATCAATAGAATTGATCATGTGAGTATAAACGTAAATGATCTTTCAGAGGCTAAAGCGTTTTTTCTTGATTTAGGACTTGAAGTACAAGCGGAATGGGAATTGGATGGAGAACAGTTGGACAGAATAGTTGGGCTTAATGATGTTAAAACGGCATGTGTTGGATTAGGGATGCCGGATGGTCAGGCATGGATAGAGCTAGTCAAATTTTATACGCCGTCAGATGAAAGAGATATTCAGCAACCTTTTGCAAATACGCCGGGTATCCGGCATATTTGCTTTGCTGTTGAAGATATTGAAGCTATTGTTGCAAAATTGAAAAAGAAGGGCACGGAAATCTTTAGCGAGATACAGCAATATGAAGAAAGTTATAAGTTATGCTACATTCGTGGTCCAGAGGGAATTATTTTAGAGTTGGCGGAGAAAATTAAATAAACAGACAATATGCTGGCATATATAGAGAAACAATATCTCTTATCTAAACACGCTGAAATTTCAGACTGGACGGCTGTCTTTTTAGAGACAGCCGTTCTGTTTCCTTGTTGGACAAACGGGGGCATTAGCTGAAAAAAAAGGGGAACCTCGACTAATGATGGTTCCCCTAATTTATTACTTAAAAATCAACATTTAAATTTAATAGAGCCATTAAAAAAGAAGCCAATGGCTATACTGCTGTCTTTGAAGGAAAGCTGAAACAACCCAGAGAGGCTGACATATGCGACAGCCTCCTTTTTATTTATTTCATAAATGGTTTCATGTTTGATTTCTTTGGATCAATGGTAAAACGGTAAATCGGCAATTCCTTCCCAACTTCAGAAGGGACGTAGCCGAAGGTCGTATAACTGTCTACTGATTCAGGCTCCAGGGAGAGGGAAAGCAGATTTGTTTGAGGCTGAGCTGTAAGAAATACATAAGTGCCTTTCGGGAAGCTAATGTTCTTCTTAGTCAGCTCAGTTTCAACTTCTGCAAGATCCCTGCCTTCGTAATTCCCTGCACCTTCCTTAGAAGTAACTGTAAAGGCTTCAGCTGGAAGGCTTACATCTTTCGGAAGTTTAAAGCCCTTTAACCCTTGATCCTTTAATTTTTCCGCAATTTCCTCATGACCTGGTTTAATCAGATAGGCAGTAGGTCTATCTCTTACCAATGTGGGTTCTGCGTCGGTTGCACTTAAGTATTTAACAGGGATATCCTGAACAGTGCCTGTTGCAATGTCCACCATTTCAAGAGTCTCATTCTCAATCTCTTTATTTTCGCTATCAATAATTATTGGGTCATTGTCATTTGGTTTTAGGCCTTTTTTAATAAGATTAAGTCTTTCAAATGCTACCAGATTTTTAATTTGTCTTGCATGACTGGCCGTTTGCTTAAGAATGCTTTCATGGGTCGCAATTTGGGCGTTCACCCGGCGCGCAAAATCTTCTCGGCCGATGCCAATGCCTCTGCTCTCTACCAGGAAGGAGAATGCAGGCTGAAGTCCGAATGAATTCCGGCCAATTCTTGGTTCAGTGGAGCCCTCGATTATTTCAATTTCACCTTGGTCATCAAGGCCTGCTGTATAGTAAATTTCTGCGGAGATGCCATTATTCTCAAGCTCTTCCATTGCAGGTTCGACGAATAAACTGTCAGATGCCTGACGGATTTTTTCAGGGATATTGAGGTTTCGGCCAGATTGGATCAGAATATCGTGATACTTCAACGCGCCCTGTTCACCAACTTGATTAAAAGCACTGCTGTACACGGAATATTCATGAGCATCGATCACCACTTCCGGTGAATATTTATTAAATTCTGCATGAATGGCCTGTACCTCTGGAGATTCAAGTTTTATATGATCGCGATTTCCGTCAAGACCGTCGGCAAGCTGTCTTTTAAAAGCATAGGATCCATCAGGATTGACTCTTGGTATGACAATGACATTGATATCGTCCAAAATTTCCTTGCCTAACTCCCCGGCAAGCCTGTTGGCCAAGGCCAGGATTGATTCTCCGCTGGCAGGCTCATTGCCATGGATCTGGCTCTGAACCCACACAATCGGCTTTTTTGATAAATAGCCTGATCTTATATGTTTATCCTTTGTGAAATAAAGGGCTGGTATTTCACGGCCTTCTTGGGATGTTCCGATTGTTTTAACAGTCAGGAAAGGACTTTTAGCTTCGAGCTGGTTTATGTAAGACATCATTTCTTCTTGAGAAGTAAATGCATCACCGTCCCTTGAAAAGGCAGGAGTCTTGTCTTTTACCTCGATGTCAGGAAAGAGATGTCTTACTTGTTCAGGCTGGCTGTATGATTTCCCGTAATAGGGAGTTTCTGCCTGAACTGCGGGTGCAGCCAATAAAGCAGCAGACAGGAGTACAGGAATAGTGCGTTTATTTACTAATTTTTTCATCGGCTAAGTTCCTCCTCTATTAATTTCAAATCAATAATAGATGAAGACTGTTTTAAGTGTCAAAAAATTTAGAATAGTATAAATTGAGGAGTTTAAAGGTTAAATTGTTTTAAAAGCAGTAAATGTAGGTGCATAGTTCTAATATAATTCGGGGAACGAAATAGAATGGTTTCTAACTAGCAAAAATTCCCTACATTCTGTCTCAATAAAAACAGTGCTTTTGTTAGGAGTTGAAATTATTAAATTAAAAAATTTTCTGAAAATAAGTTGAATTTTTTCCATGATTGTTTATACTAAACTTGTAGCATACCGACCGGTCAGTTAGTGGAGGAGGGATGGAAGTGGATTTTTCATACTCATCAAAAGTGCAGGAGCTTATAAGGAAATTAAACTTGTTTATGGATGAAAACGTTTATCCGAACGAATCATTGTATGAACAGCAATTGAAAGAACAGGAAAACCGATGGAATGCTATTCCGCCCATTATGGAAGAGCTGAAACGCAAGGCGAAGGATGCCGGGTTATGGAACTTATTTTTACCGGAAAGCGAGTATGGCGCAGGACTCACGAACGTGGAATATGCTCCGCTATGCGAAATCATGGGACGTTCGATGATTGCACCGGAGATCTTCAATTGCAATGCACCTGATACCGGCAACATGGAAGTGCTCGCAAGGTATGGCACCGATCAGCAAAAGAGTTATTGGCTGCAGCCGCTGCTAAAAGGAGAAATACGATCATGTTTTTCCATGACAGAGCCGGATGTTGCCTCTTCTGATGCCACAAATATTGAAGCCCGGATTGAAAGGCAAGGTACAGAGTATGTCATAAATGGACGGAAGTGGTGGTCCTCAGGTGCAGGAGATCCGAGATGCAGGATAGCGATCGTTATGGGAAAAACCGATCCTGCTGCCAGCCGTCATGAACAGCAATCTATGATTCTTGTTCCTTTGGATACGCCAGGAGTAAAAATAGAGAGGATGCTTCCGGTGTTTGGCTATGATCACGCTCCCCATGGCCATGCTGAAATTACATACGACAATGTCAGAGTTCCTGCTGAAAATATGATTTGGGGTGAAGGGAAAGGGTTTGCCATTGCACAGGGAAGGCTTGGTCCGGGACGCATCCATCATTGCATGAGGCTAATTGGAGCAGCAGAGCGCGCTCTTGATGAATTATGTAAGCGTGTACAAAATCGCATCGCTTTTGGAAAACCGCTCTCCAGTCAGGGAGTCATCCGGGAATGGATTGCGGATTCCCGAATTGAAATTGAGCAGGCAAGACTATTAACGCTTAAAGCGGCCTATATGATGGATACAGCCGGCAATAAAGTGGCAAAAACGGAGATTGCTATGATCAAAGTTGTGGCCCCATCCATGGCTCTTAAGGTAATTGACCGTGCGATTCAGTCTTTTGGTGCCGCAGGAGTCTCTGAGGATGTTCCGCTTGCGGCCCTGTGGGCAAATGCCAGGACGCTGAGGCTGGCAGACGGGCCAGATGAGGTCCATCGGGCACAGATTGCTAAGCTTGAGCTGAAAAAATACCAATAGGAGAAAGCAGGGAGTCATATGAACGTGATGGATTTATTTGACCTAACCGGGAAAACAGCACTGATAACTGGAGGAGGTCGAGGGCTGGGTGCCCAGATTGCGGAAGGCTTTGCCGAGGCAGGCGCAAATATCATTCTTTGTTCAAGAAAGGTGGAGGCATGTCAGGAAACAGCTGATCGTCTCGCCAAACTTGGAGTGAAAACTTTAGCTCTATCCTGTGACATAAGCAAACCGGAGGACGTCCATAAAGTGATCGAAGAAACGGTTAAGGAATTTGGCAGCATTGATATTCTTGTCAACAACAGCGGTGCCACGTGGGGAGCACCTGCCGAGGAGATGCCGCTTGATGCCTGGCAAAAAGTTATCAATGTGAATGTGACAGGGACGTTCTTAATGAGCCAGGCTGCTGGTAAGATCATGATTGAGCAAAGGTCCGGAAAGATCATTAATATTGCCTCTGTTGCCGGACTTGGGGGCACTGACCCCCGGGTGATGGATACGATCGGCTATAACACAAGTAAAGGCGCTGTTATTACGATGACAAAGGATCTGGCTGTAAAATGGGGCAGGTATGGCATCAATGTAAATGCCATTGCGCCAGGTTTTTTCCCTACAAAAATGTCAGCGGCGATTATTGAGCAGGGGAAAAACCCAATTCTGGAGGCAACACCTCTCAGGCGCTTTGGCTCTGATGATGATTTGAAAGGCGCCGCTTTGTTCCTGGCTTCCAATGCGTCAAATTATGTGACGGGAGACGTATTAATCGTCGATGGCGGAACGCATGCAATGTAAAAACGGTAAACTTTGGAGGGATTAAGAATGAGTGAAAAGAAAACCTGGCATGCCCGCTATCCTGAATCAATTGCATCCGAAGTAAACATTCCGAGCAAGTCGATGCCTGAGATGCTGCAGGAAGTGACAGCGATGTATCCGCAGAATACAGCTTTATCTTTTTATGGCCGGAAAATGCTTTATACGGAACTTCAAAAAGCTGTCTATGGATTTGCTGCATCCCTGCAGAAAAATGGTGTTCAAAAAGGCGGCCGTGTTGCCATCATGCTGCCCAATTGCCCGCAATATGTGATTGCGTATTATGGCACCCTTGCAGCAGGCGCGATCGTTACTCAGGTGAACCCGATGCTGGTTGAGCGCGAGCTTGAGTATATCATGAATGATTCCGGTGCTGAAACCCTTGTCGTTTTTGATGCTTTATATCCACGCGTAAAGGGAGTACAGAGCAAAACGAAATTAAGAAATATAATTGTTGTCAGCCTTCAGCAATCAGATGCAGATTTTTCTCCTGATAAAACGTTTGAAGATTTTTTACATGAAGGCAAGGGGCAATTCACCCCGGTCAACATTGAGCCTGAACAGGATATAGCCGTCCTTCAATATACAGGCGGTACAACGGGCCGATCTAAAGGGGCCATGCTGACTCATTACAATGTTCTCGCAAATGTGGTTCAGTCCTATGAATTTTTTAAAGAAAGAACCAAAATAGGCGGGGAAAAATTCTTAACCGTCATTCCGCTGTTCCACGTTTTTGGTATGACTGCCTGCATGAACTTTGCCATTTATACAGCCAATGAATCTATATTATTGCCACGCTTTGATTTGGAGGAAGTTCTTAATACGATTAAAAATGAGCAGCCATCTGTATTTCCGGGTGTTCCGACCATGTATGTGGCAATCACCAATCATCCGCGCGCAGAGGAATATGGGATTGATAGCATTGAAACGTGCAATAGCGGAAGCGCGCCAATGCCTGTCGAACTGCTGCGCGATTTTGAAAGAAAGACAGGAGCAAAAATACTCGAAGGCTATGGCTTATCCGAAGCTTCCCCAGTAACCCACTGCAATCCGCCTTTTTCAGAACGAAAGCCCGGAAGCGTCGGAATCGGTTTTCCTTCAACTGATTATAAGGTAGTCGATTTGGCCACCGGAACAGAAGAAGTTCCGAATGGAGAACTCGGTGAGGTCATCATTAAAGGACCCCAGATCATGAAAGGATATTGGAATATGCCGGAGGAGACGGCCGTCACATTACTTGATGGATGGCTCTACACCGGTGATATTGCTAGAATGGATGAGGACGGTTTCCTATATATTGTCGACCGTAAGAAAGACCTGATTATTGCAAGCGGGTATAATATTTATCCTCGCGATATTGAGGAAGTGCTCTATGAGCATCCTGCAGTTCAGGAGGCCGTAGTCATTGGTATCCCGGATGCTTACCGGGGTGAAACAGTAAAAGCTTTCGTCGTCCTGAAAGCTGGCAAAACTTCGACCGAAGAAGATATCATTTCATACTGCAAGCAGAACCTGGCTGCCTATAAAATCCCATCGGCCGTTGAATTCCGCCAGGAGCTCCCAAAGACAAATGTCGGGAAAATCCTTCGGCGGGCTTTGCGGGATGAGGTTCGGAACCACTGATTTATATGTTATAATTCTGTCGATATTTACTAACAGAAGCGGGGACTAACATTGAAAGAAAAAATTACTGAAAAGAGCATCCGGCTATTTGATCAGAAAGGATTCAGCGAGACATCTATTCAGGATATAGTCGACAGCCTCGGTGTGACGAAAGGGACGTTTTATTACTATTTTTCCAGCAAAGAAGAGCTTCTGATGGACATCCATCTTCGCTACATTGATGACATGCTAGCCTTTCAGCACGAAATTCTCGGGGATGATTCAAAATCCAGCAAAGACAAACTCTATGCGATTGTTCAAATGCTGATCAGCAATATTAAAACACAGGGAGCCAGCGCGAAAGTCTTTTTTAGGGAAATGCGCAACCTCAGTGAGGAAAGCTTATCGGAAATTATTCCGAAAAGAGATCAGTTCAGACTGAATATCGAAAAATTAATAGATGAAGGCAAGGAGAAAGGAGAGTTCCGGGCGAATCTCAACTCTCCGATTATTGCCTTTGGCATCCTGGGCGTCACCAACTGGAGCTATCAGTGGTTCAACTCGGATGGATCTATATCTGACCGGGAAGTGGCGGAGATATTTACGGAAATGATCTTAAAGGGGATTGAGATGTAAATCGAAATTCTTTTAAAGTAGGGAAAATAAAGATTCTTCTTTGTCTCTATTATTTAGTAGGTGACAGCATAGGACGGGAACTATATTTTAAGATACTGAGTTGATTGTAGCGGAAGACACTTGACTCCTGCGGGAGGAGAGGGAGCGGGAGACCCCACAGGCGAAGCCGAGGAGGCTCCCGTTCCTCCCCGCGGAAAGCAAGTGACTGCAGCGGAAATCAACGGGCAGTATAAATAAGGTATAACAATCTATTAAAACATAATTTTTAAGACATACCAACTGGTCAGTATAAGGAGGGCAAAAGATGAATGCAAATGATGTTAAGCAAATTACCGTTATCGGTGCCGGACAGATGGGCCACCAGATCGGAATGCTGTGTGCGCTGGGAGGTTATGAAACGATCATCCAGGATCTGAACGAAAACGCATTGCAGGATGCTGAAGCAAAGCTTCAAACCATTATGTCTAAATGGGTCTCCAAGGGCAAACTAGCTGAAGATGCTAAAGCTTCTGCATTTAATAGGCTGCGCTTTTCCGCCAGCCTTGAAGAAAGTGTAAGGAACTCCGACTTGATCATTGAAGCAGTAACCGAAAAGCTTGATGTAAAAAAAGAGGTCTTCAGGAAACTGGAGCATCATGCTCCTCCACATGCCATTTTTGCGACCAATAGTTCAACCATCGTGAATAGTTTAATAGCTGGTGAAACGGAGCGGCCGGAAAAAGCCGTCAATATGCATTTCTTCTTCCCGCCTCTCGTAATGGATTGTGTGGAAGTAGTTATGAGTGAACAGACGTCTGAAGAAACTGCACAAATAGCTATGGATGTCTGTAAAAGAATCAACAGGACAGCCGTCCTTCTGAAAAAGGAAATTTCCGGATTCGTCGCAAACCGCATTCTCGGTGCTCTCCAAAAAGAGGCAGTGGCTCTATATGAACAGGGAATTGCAGACTATAAAGATATCGATATTATCTGCAGGAAAGCATTGAACCATCCAATTGGCCCTTTTGAGCTCATGGATTTGTCCGGACTGGATGTCGCTTATTATGTAATGGATCAGCGTTATCGGGAGACCGGAGATCCAGCCGATAAACCGTTTGCCTGTGTTGCTGAAAAGGTGGAAAAGGGTGAATTGGGCAGAAAAACAGGCAGGGGATGGTACGAGTATACTTCAAACAAGATTAAGAGTTAAGGGGTGGCGCCATGCATGAAATGCAGGTAACAGTGAGGTTTAGCGAAACTGATGCACTTGGCCATATCAACAATACAAGTTATTTTATTTACCTTGAAGAAGCACGAGTGAAATATTTCGAGACGCTTGGCTACAGTATGGATGTGAAGAAATGGAGCTTTATCCTGGCCTCCACTAAGTGCGACTTTTTAAGCCAGGGGTATTTTAACCAAATCCTTACCGTTAAAACCTGGGTATCAAGGATTGGCTCCAAGAGCTTTCAGCTGGATCATGAAATTGTCTGTACCCAGTCAGGTGATCTCATTGCCAAAGGGAGCGCCATCATTGTCTATTTCAATTTCGGCAAACAGGAAAGTGCTGTCATACCTGATCTTCTCCGGGAAGGGCTTACCCAAAATTTAATAGAAACATAAATTTAAAAAACGGAATTTTCTTATAAAAAGGAGGAGACACATGCCTCAGCAAATGAGCCAGGATACCATTCCTGTGAGAAAAGGGGAGCAATTGAACACCGCTGCACTGGAAAAATTCCTGCGGAGCGAGATTGGGAATCTTCCAAATGAACCACTCGAGATTCTGCAGTTTTCAGCAGGGCACTCCAATCTGACATATCAGCTGAAAATGGGAGAGTGGGAAGCAGTGCTCCGCAGGCCTCCGCTTGGACCTGTCGCACCGAAAGCTCATGACATGGAGAGGGAATTCAGGGTGATTTCTGAGATCCACCCCTTTTTAAATGCAGCCCCGAAGCCGCTCCTTTTCACAGATAATAAAGAAATTGCCGGTGCAGCTTTTTTCATTATGGAAAGGAGGCATGGAGTTGTTTTAGATACCTCATTCCCTGAAGGATTGGATGCAGATGAAGGAGTTTGCAGAAGGCTGTCTCAAATTATGGTCGATAAACTTGCCGAACTTCATTCCATTAACTATAAAAGGACAGGTTTAGCTGAAATCAGCAATCCTGATGGATTTATGGAAAGACAGGTGCATGGCTGGATTGGACGGTATGAACGGGCCAAGACGGATGAAGTTTCTGAAGCGGATACACTGAAAAAATGGCTGATCAATCATATCCCGATAAGTCCGGAACCTTCCATCATCCATTATGATTACAAACTGAACAATGCGATGTTCAATGAAAATTTGACAGAAATGGTTGGTCTGTTTGACTGGGAGATGGCAACTGTTGGCGATCCGCTGGCAGACCTTGGTGCAGCGATGAGCTATTGGATTCAGGGAGATGATCCAGATCTGCTCAAGTTTGGCTTAGGCAAACCTCCAGTAACTGTTCAAAACGGCTTTTACTCACGCAGAGAATTTATGGAGGCATATGCTAAAAGAACTGGCCGGGATCTCAGCAGCATGAATTTTTATTTGACCTTTGCCTACTTCAAACTCGCCGTCATTTGCCAGCAAATCTATTACCGCTACAAGAATGGCCAAACAGGCGATGTCCGTTTTTCACAATTCCATACATTCGTTAAAGTGCTCCTGAAACATGCGGTACAGGCTGCAAACGAGAAAAACTGAGATGAAGAAAGTACATGTGATTTTAAGGAAAGAGGATATTTCAGAGGAGAAATTAAGAAAAGGAAGTAAAGTAGCCGTCGTTTTGGATATTCTTCTCGCGACCACGACAATTACTTCAGCTCTTTCAGAAGGGGCTGCGGAAGTCATCCCTGTATTGGATGTTACGGAAGGTATGAATGCTGCTGCAGGCTTGGAGCCGGAAACCTTTGTTCTTGCAGGCGAGACTCACGGTAAACCGATTGATGGATTCGTTTATCCCATTCCGAGCCGCCTCCGTGAAATGGTAAAGGGCAAGACGCTGATCCTGTCAACAACAAATGGAACGGTAGCTTTAAGAAAATCAGCCTGCGCCTCAAAAGTCTATATCAGTTCACTATTAAACAATCGTGCTGTTTCAGAGTCAATAAAGGGAGAAAGTGAGACAGTCATTGTTGTATGCTCAGGAAATTCGGGAGAACTCAGTTTGGAGGACTTTTACGGTGCAGGGCATTTTATTGATTGCTTAACCGCTTATGATCAATGGGATATGACCGATTCTGCAAAAGCTGCTTTGCATTTTTACCGGAGTGCATCAGGAAGCGCTTTTGATATCCTGTCATCATCCAGGGTAGGCAGGCTTTTTGCCAGGTACGGCCTTGCAGAAGACTTAGAGTTCGCTTCACAGACTGACATGAAAGCGATAGTTCCCATTCTGAAAAATGGCAGGGCGGTCATCCATCAGACCGCTTTAAAAGGAGAGTGAATCCGTAAATGGAAAAAGTAAACACAGCCAACCGCGGTGCCAGTTTTTTGTTCACAAAGCTTAATCCTGAAACACTTTTTACACCAGAGGATTTTACAGATGAGCATATCCTGATCGGCAGAACGGCAAAACAATTTGCTGAAAAAATGGTACAGCCTGAAAAGGAGCGGATTGAAAACCAGGACTTTGAGCTGGTAACGGATTTGCTGAGGAAGGCGGGAGATCTTGGCTTGCTTGCACATAGCATCCCCGAGAAATACGGCGGTCTTGGCCTGGATAAAATCAGCAAGGGGATTGTCGGTGAAAACATTGCCTCAACAGGCGGTTATGGGGTGGCACACTCCAACCATACCTGTATTGCAACACTGCCTATCACTTACTTCGGAACACCTGAGCAAAAAGAAAAATATTTGCCGAAGCTTGCTTCTGGGGAGTACATTGGGGCTTACTGCCTGACAGAACCGAATGCAGGTTCAGATGCCCTTTCATCCCAGACAACAGCTGTTCTGAATGAAGAAGGAACACATTATATCTTAAATGGCACCAAAATTTATATTACTAACGCTGTATTTTCAGATACGTTTATTGTTTACGGTAAAGTGGATGGCAAGCATTTTACCGCGTTTATCGTTGAGTGTGATACACCAGGGCTTTCCCTTGGCCCGGAAGAAAATAAGATGGGCATCAAAGGGTCATCAACAAGATCGGTCATTTTTGAAGATTGTCCTGTGCCAGCCGAAAATCTGCTTGGAGAAGTGGGCAAAGGCCATATTATTGCACTTAACGTCCTGAATCTGGGCCGCTTCAATTTAGGTTCTGCCTGCATGGGGGCATCCAAAACCGGATTGAAGAAAGCTCTTCAATTCACAGCGGAAAGAAAGCAATTTGGAAAATCCATCGCTGATTTTCCGGCTACCAAGGAAAAAATCGCAAAAATGGCAGGGAGAATTTACGCTGCTGAATCGCTGCAGTATCGTACAGCCAAATTGCTGGAAGAATCATTAGGAGACTTATATGATTCATCTGATTTAAAACTTATCGGCAAAAGAATGAGCGAATATGCCACAGAATGTGCGATCTGCAAGGTGTTTGGCTCGGAAACACTCGACTATACGGCAGATGATGCACTGCAGCTTCATGGCGGAGCAGGATTCATCAAGGAATACGGAGTGGAACAAATGTATCGTGATTCCCGCATTAACCGTATTTTTGAGGGAACAAATGAGATTAATAGACTCTTAATACCTACACACCTTCTCCGGAAAGCAATGAAGGGTGAAATCGATTTAGCTGCAAGAGTGGAGGAGGCTGTTGTTCAGTTGAGCAAACCTGAACCAATCGGCCAGGCCATCTTTGAGAAAGAAAGAGCGGCAATTGATACGATGAGAAACCTATTCCTGTTAAACTCCGGGCTCGCTTACGAAGCTTTTGGCAGTTCACTTGTTCATGAACAGGAAGCACTTATGAAACTGGCCGACCTGGCCATTGCCCTTTATGCTTCAGAATCGGCTGTCTATCGTACTTATAAAGCTATCCAAGAAATTGGAGAAGAAAAAGAGGAATTGAAGATTCTTCTGACAAGAACGTTTATCGAAGGTGCGATATGGGATGCAGAAAAACTATCGCGTCAGCTAGTGTCAGAATTGGCTTCTGATAGCAAAAGAGATCAATTGATCGGATTAGTTATCCGTGAATGCGGCAGATTCAGTTCCTTTGGGAAGGAAAGTGCGAGAAACAGAAGGATAGCTGAGCTTGTATATGATAAAGGCGAGTATTGCTGCTAGATATATAGAAAAGGAGTGTTTTAAAATGAAAGCCATCCAATTCAAAGAGTATGGGGGACCTGAAGTCCTTAACTTAATCGACTTTGAACGGCCTGAGCCTACAGGACGTGAAGTATTAATCGAGGTTCATGCCATTGGGGTGAACTATGCAGATACGGCAAGAAGAGAAGGGCAATACGTCGTGCCGACTCCTCTGCCGTTCATTCCAGGTGCGGAAGTGGCGGGTGTTGTCGCTGCAGCTGGTGAAGATGCGAAAATTCCAGTTGGCACAAGAGTGGTTACGCTAATAGAATCAGGCGGCTACTCGGAGTATGTAACAGCAGATGAAAGAGGGCTGATTCCGCTGCCGGAAGGATTGGATTTCAAGCTGGCTGCGGCCCTGCCCCTGCAAGGTCTGAGCGCTTATCATATTTTGAAAACAATGGGCAGGCTTGAAGCGGGAGAAAGAGTACTTGTCCATGCAGCAGCAGGAGGGGTGGGGACACTTGCTGTTCAGCTCGCAAAATTATTCGGTGCAGGGACCGTCATTGCCACAGCCAGCACTGATGAAAAACTTCAGCTTGCGAGTGAAATGGGTGCGGATGTTCTCGTAAACTACACAAATGAAGGCTGGGAAAATGAAGTACTGGAAGCAACAGGCGGAAAAGGTGTCAATGTAGCACTCGAAATGGCAGGCGGGGAAATTTTTAATAAAACTCTGAAATGCCTTGCCACCTTTGGCCGCCTTGTCATTTATGGTGTCGCTAGTGGGGAGCAAAGCCGGTTTTATCCTTCATCCTTAATGGGACGAAACCAATCCGTCATCGGATTTTTCCTTCCGCAGATCATGAGAAAACCCGAACTGCTGCAGCCGAGTATGAAGGATTTATTGACATATGCAGCTGAAGGAAAGCTGAAGCTGACAATTGGGGAAATCCATCCTCTTGAGGATGCTGCCAAGGTACATGAGCGAATGCAGTCGAGGCAAACAAAAGGAAAGCTTATTCTTGTACCATCAAGATAATTGGAAGCCTGCCATTTAACAAATGGCAGGCTCTTTTTCTATTAAACTGACAGGAATATAGGGATTTATAGAGAACATAAATAGTAGTGCTGATCCTATTTTTGATGAGGGTGATTTATGTGGGAAAGGAAGAGGTAAAGAAAAAGGTACAGAATACATTCGGTAAAAATGCAGAGAAATATGTGACAAGCAAAATTCATGGAGATGCGGCCGAACTTACCCGGCTCGTTCAAACTCTGAATCCGCAGAAAGATTGGGTGGTGCTGGATATCGCAACAGGAGGCGGGCATGTGGCCAAAAGTCTGGCACCTTTTGTTTCCCAGGTCTTCGCAGCTGATTTGACAAAAGAAATGCTGGCCAATACCGCACGCCATCTGGAAAGCTTTAAAAATATCTGGTATGTCCTCGCGGATGCTGAAGCTTTGCCATTTCTGGATAATTACTTTGATGCCGTCACCTGCCGGATCGCTCCCCATCATTTTCCCCATCCGGAAAAGTTCATTGCGGAAGCTGGAAGGGTATTAAAACCAGGCGGCCATTTCCTGATGATTGATAACGTATCACCTGAAGAAAAAGAGCTTGCTGGCTTTATAAACACTGTTGAGAAATTGCGGGATGACAGTCATTGCCGGTGTTTGTCGGCAGGAGAGTGGAGAAAGCTATTTGCTTTTTCCAGGCTGCTTGAAACGAACTCGAAGAGCAGGAAGAAAACGTTTGAGTTTCCGTCCTGGGTAAGGCGGACAGCCGAAAGTGAAGAACAGATTAGGACAGTCGAAGATTATATTTTGCAGGCTGATCAGGCTGCAGCTGATTACTTTCAAATCGAAATTTATGACGGGAGGGTGCAATCCTTTAAAGTGGATGAATGGATGGCACTTTGCGTGAAACAATAGGAGGAAATAGTGATGGATTTAAACCTGAAAAATAAAAAAGCGCTAGTGGTGGCTTCAAGCCAGGGGCTGGGAAAAGCAATTGCGGCACAGCTTGCACAGGAAGGCGCCAATGTGATGATTACAAGCAGGGATGAAGCAAAACTGCAAGCTGTTCAAAAAGAATTCCGTGATCAATATAATGTTGATGTTGAGTATTACCGTGCAGATGTTACCATTCCGGAAGATATAAAAAAGTTAGTCAATAATACAGCTGAAACACTTGGCGGAATCGATATTTTGATCAATAATGCCGGCGGGCCTCCCGGGGGAACGTTTGAATCCCTAACAGATGAAGACTGGGAAAAAGCGTTTCAATTGAATCTATTAAGCCATGTAAGACTGATCCGGGAAGCTCTTCCCGAATTAAAGAAAAATGGCGGCAGGATTATTAACATTGCTTCCTCTAGCATTAAGCAGCCGATACCAGGACTTCTGCTGTCCAATACATTCCGATTGGGCATTGTCGGAATGACCAAAACACTCTCAGAGGAATTGGCAGCTTATAATATCTTAATCAACACAGTAGCTCCGGGAAGGATTGCGACAGACAGGGTTGATTATCTGGATCAGCATAACGCAGACCGGCAAAACATCTCCAAAGAAGAAGTTGCAGAAAAAGCCAAAAGCAATATCCCGCTGCGCAGATATGGAACACCGGAAGAATTTGCAAATGTCGTGACTTTCCTTGCTTCCGATGCCAGCAGCTATGTGACTGGAAGCTCCATTTTGGTCGATGGCGGAATGGTGAAAGCTTTATAGGTGTTAACAGGCCGTATTCATTCGGATCAGGAAGGAAAAAACCAAAGCGCAGGAGTTTGAACCCGTGCTGATTCGGACAGGAAAAGGAGAAATCAGGCTGAAAGAGTCCGAATTCGGTGCTGATTTGGACAGGAACAGGAGAAATGAGGCTGAGAGAGTCCGAATCCGGTGCTCATTCGGACAGGAAAAGGAGAAATCAGGCTGAAAGAGTCCGAATCCGGTGCTGATTCGGACAGGAAAAGGAGAAATGAAGTTGAGAGAGTCCGAATCCGGTGCTCATTCGGACAGGAAAAGGAGAAATGAGGCTGAGAGAGTCCGAACCCGGTGCTCATTCGGACAGGAAAAGGAGAAATGAGGCTGAGAGAGTCCGAATTCAATGCTGATTCGGACAGGAACAGGAGAAATCTAAGGAAGCAGTCCGAAACTTGCTCCCATTTAATAAATTGGCGCCCTGTAATTGGCTGAACTGACAATCTCCGAGAAGCTGCCATAAAAAAGACGATTTTCCGCATCTCAAGGAAAATCGTCTTTCTCGTTAACCCCGTTTTGTAATCAGGATCCAAATATATAATAGTATTGAGATTCCTACCGAACCTGCCGCGGTCATATAAATGCTGCTGTATCCGAACAAATGGGCGATTTGGCCAAAGACCATTGCACCTATCCCGACTCCAAGATCAAAAAAGGAGAAGAACGTTGCATTAGCCATCCCCCGTCGATTGGGAGGCGCTTCTTTTACAGACCAGGCCTGAAGGGCCGGCTGGACTGATCCGAATCCCAGACCATAAAGAATGGCTGCTATATACATGATCATGCTGTTCGGCAGCCATGCCAGCAGGAACATGGCTGCTAAAATCAGCACAGCACCAGGTAAAAACACAGCCTGATGTCCCCGTTGATCATATAATCTGCCGGCAAAAGTCCGGGAAAGCATTAAGGCAATCGCAAACAGCAGGAAATACCAGTGTATTCCGCCTATGCCTTTTTGAGCAGAGTATATAGGGAGAAACGAAGCGATGCCGCCGAAGGTAACGGTAATGAAAAATAAAAGAAATGATGGCCTTAAGGCACTTTTTTCATAGATATCCCACCGTTTCAAGGGGACACTTTGTTTTTCAGCCTGCTTGTACCTGATTCTCGATGATAATACCAGCGCGGCTAATCCAAGCAGGGCACAAATTAAAAATAAGAGCTTGAAAGATATAATTCCGGCAAGCGCCAATCCCAGGGTGGGGCCGAAAGCCAGGGCTATGTTCCCGGAAAGACCGAAGTAGCCCATCCCTTCCCCGCGCCGCTTAGCAGGTATCAAATCGGTGGCAATCGTTCCGGAGGCTGTAGTTGAAAAACCCCAGCCAAATCCTTGGACAATCCTTAAGACAAATAAGAAAATTAAACTATTAACAAATCCAAATGAACCAACCGAAAGAACGAAAATCGCAAGGCCCGTTAAATAGACAAAACGCCTTCCCTTCGTCTCAAGCGTATGCCCTGCATAAGGACGCAATAGCAGAGCAGAGAATGTGAAGATGCCGACTACAATCCCGATCAGCTGGTCATTCCCTCCCAATTTTTCTACAAAAAGAGGGATCGTGGGCAATGTCATTTGAAATCCTAGAAAAATAAAAAAATTGGACATCAATATGAGCACAAAATCTCTGGACCAAATCTTCTCAGAGCCTGCATGCTGTTTTTTTGCTATAGTATGAGCCATATAAATCCTCCCAAGAACGATGTAAAATGATTAGGTAATCTAAATATTTTTCTATTATAAATGAAAACAAATGGAAATTCTAATGAATGCCACTTTAAGGAGGAGCAAAATGAAGATTAGAGAAAGAGGAGTAATGATTGGGAAACTCCAGACTGGCGAAAAAAATTGCATTACAGATGTAAAAGGGGTCATGGTAGGCCATATTACTTTGGACTATCCTATCAATGGTAATGACCAATATGTCTGTACTGGCGTTACCGCAGTAATGCCCCATGAAGGAAATTTATTCCGTGAAAAAGTCACGGCCGCGAGCTATGTCATCAATGGCTTTGGAAAAACGACCGGTCTGGTACAGGTTGAAGAATTAGGCCTGATTGAATCTCCAATCATGCTGACAAACACATTTGGAGTTCCAGCGGTTACACATGGAACCCTGGAATACATGCTGCGAACCACTCCTGAAATTGGAGACACAACTGGAACGGTCAATATCGTCGTGGGTGAATGCAATGATGGTTTCCTAAATTCTATTCGGACACTTCCTGTTAAACCGGAACATGCAATAGCAGCCATTGAAAATGCCAATCCGGAAAAAGCTGAGGAAGGTGCGGTCGGAGCAGGGAAAGGCATGGTGTGTTTCGGATATAAGGGCGGAGTAGGAGCGTCATCACGAGTTATAAGCGAAGAACAAAGTTCAAAAGAGTACATAATCGGGTGCCTGGTGGTCAGCAATTTTGGCAATAAAGATGAATTCCCATTCAGCAAATACGGCCTGTCAGAAATTCGGCAGGAAACAAAGGACACGCCTGATGGCTCGATTATGATTATTCTGGCCACGGACATACCCGTCAGTGACAGGCAGCTGAAAAGGCTTGCCAAAAGATGTGGAATTGGCCTCGGCCGGACAGGCAGTCATTTCAGCAATGGAAGCGGGGATATCGTCATTGCTTTTTCAACGGCCAATAAAGTTTCTCACGATAGCATCAATATGATGGAAACTGCCCGTTTCATCAGAGACGACCATCCCCTTATGAACAAGCTTTTTCAGGGTGCTGCAGAAGCCGCGGAGGAAGCAATTCTGAATTCCTTATCCCAGGGAGTAACGACGAAAGGGCGGGAGGGAAGAGTGGTCGAGGGGATGTTTTCATAAGACATTTATTTGTATTTAAAAAAGTCTATCTTTTCAGTTAATTAATTGATATAATTATGGATAAGTGAAAATACCAGGTGAGGGCGCCTTAATAGGTAAGCTGTTTTATGGCTTATTCTGTTAAGGCGCCTTTTTGTATGGAGCTAATGTAACCGCTTACGTAAAAATCAGGGCTGTCGCATACCGTTCCATATACTCGAAGGGAGGCTATTTATGTTTACATGCACATTAAAAAATGAAACCTATCAATTCCGTTCAATTGCAGATGTTTTGGCAAAAGCCAGTGAGGAGAAATCTGGGGATAAAATGGCAGGCATTGCTGCAGGATCTTCTCTTGAACGAATGGCAGCCAAAGTGGTGTTAAGTGAAATAACACTAAAGGAAATCTATGAGAATCCGGTTATTGCATATGAAACAGATGAAGTAACCCGCATAATCTATGATGATCTTAATCTCTTTATTTACAAAGAGATTGCAAACTGGTCTGTCGGTGAATTAAGAAATTATATTTTGTCCCACCATACCAGTACCTCGGAATTATTCAGAATCAGCAGGGGTCTGACGAGCGAAATGATCTCGGCTGCGGCAAAGCTGATGTCTAGCATTGATCTTGTCATGGCTTCACAGAAAATCAGGCCAACTGCCCATTGCAACACAACGATTGGCGAGCCTGGACGCCTGGCATTCCGCTGCCAGCCAAATCATCCCATTGACAACCCTAATGGCATTCTTGCATCTATGAAAGAGGGGCTTTCCTATGGATCTGGGGATGCCGTCATAGGTGTGAACCCCAACAATGACTCTGTGGAATCGGTCTCGAGAATTTTACATATGACTCATGAATTTATTCAAAAGTGGGAAATCCCAACGCAGAACTGTGTTCTTGCCCATATTACAACTCAAATGCATGCCCTAAAAAAAGGAGCCCCTATAGCTCTTATGTTCCAAAGCCTTGCGGGGACACAGGCGGCGAATGATGATTTTGGAGTTTCAAAGGAAATTCTTGATGAAGCGTTTCAGCTGATGGCTACACAGGGCACATCTACTGGGCCGAATCAGCTATACTTCGAAACTGGCCAGGGATCGGAAGTATCGCTGGATGCCCATCTTGGCATAGATATGCAGACACTCGAAGCGCGTACCTATGGATACGCCCGGCATTGGAAGCCGTTCATGGTTAATAATGTATCTGGCTTTATCGGGCCGGAGACCATTTATGATGGCAAACAGGTAATTCGTGCAGATCTCGAGGACCTGTTTATGGGGAAAATGCATGGACTTCCGATGGGGATAGCCCCTACATATACCAATCATATGCAGGCAGATCAAAATGATCAGGAAATCGCAGGCATGCTGACTGCTCTTGCCGGTGCGAATTTTTATATGGGCGTGCCTGGCGGAGACGACGTTATGCTAAGCTATCAGGATACCAGCTATCATGATGATGCAAGCTTAAGAGAAATGCTTGGGCTCCGTCCCCTTCGTGAATTCGAAATATGGCTTGAGAAAATGGGAATTATGAAAAATGGCAAACTAACCGAACGTGCAGGAGATCTATCTATTTTTAAGTAGGAAGGGGGCATCAGAAATGGATATTCAGTCAATCGTAAAGCAGGTAATGGAAGAGCTCCTAAAGGAAGGGCAAATAAAAAACAATCCTATTGTAAAAGATCCTGCAGAAACAAAGGTCCGCAATATAAATTACGAAAAGATTAACCAAGTGGGTGTAGAACAGCCAGACAATCGGGAAGAAATCGAAAAGGTGCAATCGATTACTCCAGCCAGAATTGGGATAGGACATACTGGAACACGAATGAAAACAAAGAATTACCTGGAATTCAGGATAGATCACGCAGCAGCCCAGGACGCAGTGTTTAAAGACGTTTCTGAGGATTTGCTGAAGGAATTAAAGCTGCCTGTGCTCTTTTCCAAATCTGAAACGATGGACCAATACTTAATGGACCTGGACAGCGGGAGGCGACTCAATGAAACATCCAGAAAATGGGCTGAAGAAAATCTTCCGAAAAATAAACAGGTTCAAATCATTGTATCGGATGGCCTGAGTTCAACAGGTGTTGAGGCAAATATAAGGGATCTGCTGCCCGCGCTGGTGCAAGGTTTAAAATCGAAAAAGATTACCATTGGAGATCCTGTTTTTATTAAGCGGAGCAGAGTTTGGATTCAGGATGATGTAGCTTCTATTGTCAATTGTGATTGCGTCATTTCACTTATAGGAGAAAGGCCAGGATTGGCAACCGCTAAAAGCATCAGTGCCTATCTGATATACCAGCCCAATGAGGATACAGTCGAAGCAGATCGCACTGTTATCAGCAATATTCATGAGGGAGGCGTTCCCCCTGTTGAGGCGGGTGCCCATCTGGCTGATTTAATAGATGCAATATTAAAGCATAAAGCCAGCGGTGTAAAATTAGCACAGCTTAAATAGGATAGGAAGGCAGCAGGATTCCATTTTTTCCAGCTGCCTTTTCCATTCTCCAGTGGAATTCCATATCTGTACCAAATTTCCTATTGAACAATCGAAAACGATGTTGACATTCTTCGGCATTCCCTTTAATATTTTTATATATTCTGACAGTTTTAAAAACTTATTGGGAGATCTCAGCCTATGCCAAACTTCTCAGTCGAAGCGTTATGCACCCTGCATACAAGTCTTTCAAAAATGGATGTTGAAAGGATTAAAGAGGTCTCTGCCAATCTTTCATTAATCGCCGATCTGAACCAGGCAAACGTTTTTGTTGATTGCCCTACTAAAGAAGGCAAACATGCTATAGTAGTAGCTGAAGCTGCCCCAACTACTGCTAAATCTGTTTACCAGAAGCCGGTCGCAGGCAAGTTTGCCTATGAAGCTTTTGAACCCGCTGTTTTATATACTCTGAGGACAGGTAAAAATATGTTTCTCAATCGCGCCTTGACACAGGAAGGCAAGACGGTGGAACAAAGCGTGGTGCCGATTAAAGGATTAGATGACCGTGTCATCGGGGCACTTATTATGGAAAAGGACATCAGTGAGAAGCTTCAGCGGCAGCTCAAATTGGAAGCGTTATCAGAGGCGACGGAAACCTTGAGCGGTATACTCATTGGAATGGCAGAAAATCGTCCGATCATCCCAGAGGTAATCGAGGAATCACTATTCTTTATTGACCATGAAAATAAGGTTGTTTATAACAATCCTTCAGCAACTAATCTCATACACGAAATTGGCAAGGAAAATTGCAGGCCAGGTGTTCCGCTGATTGATTGTTTTCCATGTATTCAAGAAATTCTTAACGAGCCGGAAGAGCTCCTTGTAAAAGAAATGAAAATGATGAATAAGGTATTCCGTGTTAAGAAAATAAGTCTTGATCTTGCCGGGAAGTCGGATGGAACCTTCATCATCCTTAAAGATCTGACAGAGCTCAGGGAAAAGGAACGGGAGATTGCTGTTAAATCTGTGGCCATACGGGAAATCCATCACCGTGTTAAAAATAACCTGCAGACTGTTGCCAGCCTTTTGAGGCTTCAGATGAGAAGGGGTGTGCCGGAAGAAAGCAAGGTGCATTTCGTGGAAAGTCTGAACCGCATCTCAAGTATTGCTTCGGTGTATGAAATTATTCTTTCGAGCTCAAGTGTGGATGAAGTGGATATTTACAGCTTAATAGAGAAAATAGGCAATATGCTGGTCCATGAAGCAAAACACGAGCAGAAAAAGATACATATTCAGTACAGGGGACCTAAGCTTTTAATCGACTCTGAAAAAGCTGTATCCCTGTCTCTGGTCATCAATGAACTTATACAGAATTGTGTAAAGCACGCATTTAAACATATGCATGAAGGGGTAGTCGAGGTCTGTTTCGAATATTCCAATGATGAAATTAAGGTTGAAGTAATTGATAACGGTGAAGGATATTCCCCGGAAGCAAAACCTTCTCTAGGCTTGGATATTGTGAAAATGATGATTGAGCACGATTTATCCGGTCATTTTTTAATCGAACGGGCTGAAAAAGGGACCGTTGCAGCTGTGCAATTTCCCTTTGAAAGGAAGGGGGAATAGCTGTGAAGAAAAGAATTATGGTTGTGGAGGATGAATCAATTGTCCGCATGGACTTAAGCTTGATGCTAAAGGATGCTGGCTATGAAGTAGTTGCTGAGGCAGGGGATGGTGAAAGGGCGGTCGAGCTTGCTTTTTCATTAAAGCCTGATTTAATTCTGATGGATATCAAGATGCCCAATCTGAATGGACTAAAAGCAAGTGAAATTATTTCCAATAAAATCAATACACCCATCCTGATCCTTACAGCATACAGTCAGCGGGAATATATTGATAAAGCCAAACAGGCAAATATACTCGGCTACCTTGTTAAGCCTGTTAATGAAGCCAGCCTGATTCCTGCGGTTGAGATTGCGCTAAGGCAGGCAGAGAATGCAAATGCAATCCGGGAACAAGTGGAATCCATGAATCAGAAGTTAAATGAAAGAAAAATTGTTGAAAAAGCAAAAGGCATTTTAATGCAAAAGTTTAACATGCCTGAAGAAGATGCCTTTAGGAAAATGCGGAAGATCAGCATGAACAAACAGGTTACACTGGAAAATGTAGCAAAGCGTATCATAGTAAAATATAACGCTTAATATCTTTTACAAGTGGATAGAACGGGCAAAGGTGCCATGCGTCTGCAAAAAGCTGACGTACGGCACCTTTTTGTCTTTTTACTTATTCTTATACTATCAAGCTGCTATTTTATCCTATTTTTCTTGTAAAGAAGCTGCACGATTCCGTTAACATATAAAAACGTTTCAGGGAGGGATTTATGATGGAATTGGTAGGTAAAATTGTTATCTACATTATCATGGCTTGTGCTGTAGCTGGAGCCTTTGCTGCCATCCGCAACAGTGATGAGGGATTAGGAAAGCAGTTTATGGAGGGGCTTCATGCTGTCGGACACATCTTTGTTCCGGCTGCCGGAATTATGGCTTCCATTCCATATTTATCGTGGTTTATCGATAAGGTCTGCGGTCCATTTTTCGCTGCAATCGGGGCAGATCCTGCCATAGCTGCAACAGCCATATTAGCAACCGATATGGGCGGCTACCAGTTAGCTGAAGTGTTGAAGCAAACACAGGAAGGCTGGATCATGGCGATGATTGTCGGATTTATGGCGGGTGCAACCATTGTTTTCTCCATACCGATGGGCCTCGCGATGCTTGATAAGAGAGACCATAAATATATGGCTCTTGGCGTGATGTCAGGCGTTCTGACCATTCCAATCGGCGCTTTCATTTCAAGTGTAATTATTGCCGTTTCCAGCTCAAGTTTCAGGGACTTCATTTCCACATCCGGCGAAGCAAAATATCAGTTCGCGCTCGGTTTGGGACAAATCTTATTGAATTTAAGTCCGCTTTTAATCTTTGTAGTACTGATTGCGCTGGGGTTGTATTTCCTGCCGGATTTAATGATCAATGGGTTCATGTGGTTTGGACGTATTTTAGATGCGGGCATTAAGCTGGTTTTGGTCTTTTCCATCGTAGAAATTTTTACTGGATTATTCTCAACTGTATTTGGTGGATGGGGCTTCCATCCAATTATGGCGGATTCGGAGGATCAGTTCCGGGCGCTTGAGACTGCCGGCTATATTGGGATCATGCTTGCCGGTGCATTTCCGATGGTTTATCTTCTTCAAAAATATGCCGGCGGCCCGCTGGAAGCTATTGGCCGTAAGGTGGGATTAAGCAAGGAAGGCAGTGCAGGAATCGTTGCCACAATCGCGAACATCCTGGCTATGTTTAAATTGGTCAGAACAATGCCGCCTAAAGATAAAGTCATTAATATTTCCTTTGCGGTCTGTGCGGCCTTTTTGCTTGGTGACCATTTATCCTTTACAGCAAATTTCCAGCCAACATTAATCCTTCCGATTATAGCCGGTAAAATATCTGCCGGGATCATCGGAATTGGTTTAGCGTACTGGCTTTCTGTCCCTAAGGCTCTGGAATTGGAGAAAAAAGACCGTGAAGCAGGCATTATCGGGAAAGATGAATATTTACCGAAAGAAGAAAAAGTAAAAAAAGCAATATAAGCAGCAGTCACCTGGGAGGGCCGAAGCAATGAATGAAGAAAAACAACGATTTATTCAAGAATTTGTACCGGGAAAACAAGTAACACTCAGTCATTTAATCGCAAATCCCGATCCGGATATGTTTGAAAAACTGGGGATACAGCAGGCAGGAGCGTTAGGGATTCTCACACTGACACCAAGTGAAACGGTTATCATTGCAGGAGATCTGGCGACCAAAGCGGCAGATGTGCAGATCGGGTTCCTGGACCGGTTCACAGGCAGTCTTGTGATTGTAGGAACCGTATCAGCTGTGCAAATGGCCATGGAGGAAATCAACCGGTTTTTATCTGAAACACTAAGGTACACTCCTTCGGAAATAACTAAATCATAAGGAGATGTATAGAATGACCAAAATGAACAGAGCGATGCTGATCGGTTCCATCGGGGCTGGAAAGTCGACTTTAACAAATTCTCTTCTTGGCCGCAAAGCGGGAGCGGTTAAAACACAGGCATTGAACTATTTTGACTGGATTGTGGATACGCCTGGGGAATATACTGAGAATCCATTTTTCTATAAAAATATCATGGCTACGGCACTCGAAGTGACCCATGTACTATATTTACAGGATTCCACAAAGCGGAAAACTATTTTTCCGCCAGGTTTCAGCAATGGGTTTAATAAGCTTCCAATTGGAGTCGTGACAAAAAGCGATTCTGATCAATCGGATGTAAACTCGGCAATCAGGCAGCTTAGAATTGCAGTCCCAAAAGGACCTATTGTGATTACCTCCTCTATTTCCGGAAAAGGAATAGAAGAAATACGCTGCCTGGTGAAATGCCATTCTCTTCAGGAAATGAAGGATTACGCTGATTCATTGCCGGATGATGTCGTAATTTTCTGATGAAACCCTTTACAAAATGACGATAATAGCATATATTCTAATTATACAAAAGAATAAATCAGGCAAAGGCGCCTTGTATGAACAATCAATTAATGGTTGCTCATATGGGGTGCCTTTTTTTATTTCCTGAATAATAGTTAATTCGTTGCAGTAAGGCGGGGATCATGTTGAAGCGTTACGATGCACAAAAAGAGAATATAATCAGCGCAGGAATTGACATCGGAACGAGTACCACCAAACTCGTCATCAGCAGATTTTCTCTCATGAATATGGCTGGCGGAACCCACATGCCGCGAATCGAAATTATTGAAAAAGAAGTGCTCTACCGCAGTCCGATTTACCGGACTCCACTTCTGACTGCGTCATCTATTGATATTGAAGCTGTAGAGAGGCTTGTCAGAGAGGAGTATATGAATGCGGGAATCGAGCCGGGTGATATTAAAACAGGTGCTGTCATTATTACCGGAGAAACGGCGACAAAACAGAATGCCGAAGAAATGGTTCACTATTTATCTGACCATGCAGGGGATTTTCTTGTCGCAACAGCCGGTCCTGACTTAGAAGGCATTATTGCTGCAAAAGGATCAGGAGCTTATGAATTATCAAAAAAAACTGGAAAAACTGTGGCTAATATTGATATTGGCGGGGGCACTGCCAATGCTGCAGTTTATCGTTCAGGAAGGCTCTGCGGAACATGCACGCTGCATATCGGCGGAAGACTGATTGAATTTACAGACGGCAAAATCAAAAGTATTTCTCCTCCAGTTCAAAAAATCCTTCTTCAATGGAAGGCTGATTTAAAGATAGGGGACAGCAGAAATCACCCTATCATCGGAATGCTGACAGACTACATGGCAGAAGTAATTGGGCGAATGCTAAGGAAGGATCTTCATCAGGCTGATTTGCCTCTGCTTCTGGGACATGATCCAAATTGGATAGAGGAGATAGATTACATCATGTTTTCAGGCGGGATCAGTGAATGTTTATACCAGTTTGAGACTGCTGAATCCTCTCCTGCTCAGTATGACGATATTGGAAAAATGCTGGCACAGTCATTACGAAATTGCCGTGATCTTTCTTCCATTAAATGGATGGAACCAGATGAGACGGTCAGGGCAACTGTTCTCGGAGCAGGCACACAAACGACTGAAATCAGCGGGGCAACCATCCATGCTGAAGTTCATGAACTGCCAATTCGAAATTTGCCAGTCTATCAGATCCGGTTTGATAACAACCTGGAAAAAGGTCTCCATCAGATTCAAGAGGCAGTAACAAAGGCGGTGGAAATTTATGATCCTCAGCAGGAGGGGCAAAATTTCGCCCTGTATTTAACGGCACTGCCATACTTGGGCTTTCGCGATATTCAAGAGCTATCTTCAGTCCTGCTGAAATCCATACAAGCAAAGCCGAAACCAGAACAGCCGCTTGTTGTCATTTTAGAAAGCGACCACGCTAAAGTCCTTGGCCAGACAATTAAAGCTCAGGAAACAAAGCAAAGTATCGTATGCATCGACCAGATTAAGGCGGAGCATGGCGATTACATAGATATCGGCCACCTGCTTCAAACCAATGTAGTACCTGTTGTCATAAAGACATTGACATTCCATCAGTAAGAAAGGAGGGATTATTTATGAAGCTGCAAACCAATCATTTGGGAAATGTGTATCAGTTTAATAATCTGAAAGATTTATTCGCTAAAGCAAATGAAGAAAAGTCAGGGGACCGCCTCGCGGGAATTGCAGCGGAAACCGTCCAGGAAAGAATCGCAGCAAAATTGGTTCTAAGTCATTTAACCCTATCTGATATCCGCGAAAATCCTATGCTTTCGCCTGAAGAGGATGAGGTTTCGAGAATTATAGAAAGCGGGATAAATGAACCCGTCTATCAGAGCATAAAAAATTGGTCCGTTGCTGAACTTCGTGAATATATCCTGGACGATGACACGACAGGTGAAGATTTAAAAAGAATCAGCAGGGGACTAAACAGTGAGATGATTGCTGCCGCCGCAAAAATCATGTCTAATCTTGATCTTGTTCATGCATCAAACAAAATCGAAATACTGTCCAAATGCAATATAACGATTGGTTATAAAGGAACATTGGCTTCCCGTCTGCAGCCAAATCATCCAACCGATAATGTGGACGGCATGATCGCATCCCTCAAAGAAGGTTTATCCTACGGCATAGGGGATGCAGTGATTGGAATTAATCCTGTGGATGATTCGGTTGAGAGTGTAAAGAGGCTGCTCCATGCCACACATGCTTTTATCAAAGACTGGGATATTCCAACACAAAACTGTGTGCTTGCGCATGTAACAGCTCAAATGAAGGCAATCGAACAGGGAGCACCTGCCGATATGATCTTCCAAAGCATAGCTGGAACAGAGGCTGCCAACCGGTCATTCGGAATTACGGCCTCACTTCTTGAGGAAGCAAATGACATGGCAAAAACTCTCGGCACCGGCACAGGGCCTCAGCGTTTATATTTTGAAACGGGCCAGGGTTCAGAGCTATCCGCTGAAGCTCACTTTGGAATGGATCAGATGACACTGGAATCGAGAAATTACGGGTTCGCCCGGCATTATGACCCTTACATCGTAAATACAGTGGTAGGTTTCATTGGGCCTGAGTATTTGTACAACAATAAGCAGGTCATCAGGGCGGGGCTTGAGGATCATTTTATGGGGAAAATGCATGGCATTCCTATGGGGGTTGATATCTGCTACACGAACCATATTAAGGCCGATCAAAATGATATCGAAGACCTTGGTGTACTGCTGACAGCAGCTGGAGTGAATTTTATTATTGCTGCCCCAATGGGGGATGATTGCATGCTCAATTACCAATCCATGAGCTATCATGACGTTGCCACCCTCAGGCAGACGATGAATAAGCAGCCATCTCCAATATTCAGGGATTGGCTTGAGAAAATGGGAATCTTCGAAAATGGAAAGCTGAGCAAAATCGCTGGTGATCCAACCATTTTTTCACGATAGGAGTTGAAATGAATGAATCCTGAATTGATTGAAAAAGTAACACGCCTTGTAGTGGAAAAACTTCAATCTCAGCAAACCTCTGATGTGAAGGGGCAAGAAAGCAGTGCAGGAGTGAAATTTTGGAACCATACTTCAAAACCCGGCAATGAACCATCCAAGATGTCAGTCGAGATGATCGAGACTGAAAAACAGGATACAGACAGTTTAATAAAAATTAAAAGCTATCATAATGCAAATGAACTTAAAATGACCTCACCAGATAAAGCGAGTCATGATAAGACCGAAAGTCATTCACAAAAGACAGGCATTGATAATCCCGCAGATCCAGTTGAACTGGAGGCACTCAAGAGCAAAACGCCTGCAAGAATCGGGGTGGGCAGAGCAGGTTCAAGACCGAAGACAGATACATGGCTGAAATTCCGCTTCGACCATGCAGCAGCAGTCGATGCTGTCTATGGAAATGTTAATGATGAGCTTATAAACCGCCTTGGACTCTTTAAAGTCAATACGATGGTGAATGAAAAAGAAGTGTACATCCGCAGGCCCGATTATGGCAGAAAGCTATCAGAAGAAGCCAAAAAAATCATTCTTGCTAAATGCCAAAAGGGACCGGCTGTTCAAATCATCCTGTCTGACGGGCTGAGCTCAAGTGCCATTGAGGAAAATGCAGAGGATGTATTTTTATCCCTTCAGCAATCCCTTAAAAATTTAGGCCTTGATATGGGGACCCCTTTTTATATCGAAAAAGGCAGGGTGGCTGTTATGGATGAAGTTGGGGAACTCCTTAAGCCCAAAGTGGTTGTGTTATTGATTGGCGAACGTCCTGGTCTGGTGAGTGCTGAATCACTGAGTGCCTACCTTTGCTATGAACCCCGAAAAGGAACGATCGAAGCTGACCGGATGGTAATTTCCAATATACATAAAGGCGGAATTCCTCCTGCTGAGGCTGGCGCCTATCTCGGGACGGTCATCCAAAAGGTTATAAAGTATGAAGCAAGTGGTGTTTCGCTCGTGAAAAAGGAAGGGTAGGTGGCTGAAAAAATGGGATTAGAACGCATTCACGCTGATATATTGGCTGTTCGGGTGATACCTAATGTGGATCAGGGGCTTGCAAAGCAGTTTCAGCTTCAGCCACATCACCGAAGCCTGGCCATTTTCACCTCTACAGTCGATGACGTAGGCTATACTGCACTCGATGAAGCGACAAAAAGAGCTGATGTCGAAGTGGTTTATGCCAGGTCTTTTTATGGGGGGGCTGCTCATGCTTCTGGGCCATTATCAGGTGAAATGATTGGTATTATGGCAGGGCCTTCCCCTGATGAAGTTAAAAGCGGCATGGAGGCTGTCCTTCAGACAGCTGAATCCGATGCTTATTTTGAAGCGCTTGATCAGGAAAAAACACATGCCATATACGCACATGTTGTTTCCAGAACAGGTTCCTATCTGTCAAAGGAAGCAGGCATCAATATCGGAGAGCCTATAGCATATCTAATAGCCCCGCCATTGGAAGCCGTTTATGGACTTGACGCTGCTCTAAAGGCAGCGGATGTAGAAATGGTGAAATTTTTCGGGCCGCCTTCGGAAACCAACTTTGGCGGAGGGCTGCTGACCGGCTCTCAATCAGCCTGCCAGGCTGCGGCTGATGCTTTCCGGGATGCCATTATGGAAATTTCTCAGAATCCTATAAAGTACTAATTCTTTCAAAATATCCCGAAAGGAGCGTGGGAATCTTGCAATTTGATCATGATCTTCAATCGATGCAGGAAATGCGGAATGCTGTAAAGCTGGCCAAGGAAGCACAGTTAAAGTATATGGCCTTTACTCAGGAGCAGGTCGACGAAATCGTCAAAAAAGCCGCTGATGCTGCTTATGCCAAGTCACTTTACCTTGCCCGGATGGCGGTAGAGGAAACAGGGATGGGCATAGTCGAGCACAAAAAAATTAAAAACGAAGTCGGTTCCAAGGCTGTCTATGAGTCTATTAAAGATGAAAAGACAGTAGGCATCATACGTGAGGACCGGGTAAATAAAGTAACAGAAATTGCCTATCCTTACGGTGTCATTGCAGGCATCATTCCAACGACCAATCCTACTTCAACAGCCATTTTTAAAGCGCTGATTGCTCTGAAAACAAGAAATGCCATTGTCGTGAGCCCTCATCCAAGGGCAGTGAAATGTACTGTTGAAGCTTTAAAAATTGTTAATGAAGCAGCCATACAGGCAGGAGCACCTGAAGGATTGATTGGATGGATCTCAAAGCCTTCCATGAGTGCAACAAACGAATTAATGAAGCATCGCGACATCAATCTCATTTTGGCAACAGGCGGCGGCGGACTGGTCAGGGCTGCGTATAGCTCAGGCAAGCCTGCCTATGGGGTAGGACCTGGAAATGTGCCTTGCTATATAGAAAAGACCGCTAAAATAGCCCAATCGGTAAGTATGATTATTGACAGTAAATCTTTTGATAATGGAACGATTTGTGCTACTGAACAATCGATCGTAGTAGATCGCAACATCAAAGAAATGACTATGAGAGAACTCAGAAATAATGGGGCTTATATTTTAAATAAGGATGAAAAAGCGGCTTTGGAAAAAGTCATTTCGCCATCACCGGGAAAGCTGAATCCGGATATCGTCGGTCAAAGTGCTGTTAAAATCTCAGCCATGGCTGGTATCCAAGTCCCTGAAGATACAAGAGTTTTAATTGCTGAAGAAACTGGAGTAGGCAAAGACATACCATTTTCAATTGAAAAACTGTCTCCGGTTTTTGCGCTTTATACAGCGGAAAGCTGCCAGGAGGCAAAAGAAATCTGCCTGCAGCTTCTCAATTTGGGCGGAAGAGGGCATAGCTTCTCCATCCATACAAATGATGATGCAGTGGCGAAGGATTTTGCCCTGCAAATGCCTGTTTCGAGGATGATGGTCAACACGCTGTCCTCGATTGGTGCTGTTGGGGCGACAACCGGATTGATGCCTTCTCTGACTCTGGGATGCGGTTCATTCGGCGGCAACATTACCTCTGATAATGTGACAGTTCGCCACCTGATCAACATTAAAAGAATGGCTTATGGTACGAAAGAAGTCACCATCCCAAAACCGGCAGCACCTTCTTCTATAGCGGAAAAAGAACAAGCCGGCAGCCGGGATGTTGATCATATTGTTAGTCAAGTTCTTCAGCAAGTATCGCCAGATGGCGAAGTAGATACAAAGATGATTGCCGACATGGTCAATCAAGTGATGAAAAAATATCAAACTAACTAATTAGGAGGAAATAAAAATGGCTAGAGAATTAACTGCATTAGGAATGATTGAAACTAAAGGGCTGGTTGCTTCAGTGGAAGCTGCTGACGCGATGGTGAAGGCTGCGAATGTTCATTTGGTTGGAAAGGTGCATGTAGGAGGCGGTATTGTAACAGTCCTTGTGCGCGGTGATGTAGGTGCTGTCAAAGCGGCAACAGATGCGGGAGCTGCAGCAGCACAGCGTGTTGGAGAATTGAAATCTGTTCATGTCATTCCTCGTCCTCATAACGAATTGGAAAGCATCCTTCCAAAAATTGATGCCGAGCTTTAACACAAGATTACTAAGTTAGGAGCTTAAACCATGAACGAGCAAGCCATTCAATCGATTGTAGAGGAAATCGTCTCAAGTCTAAAAGGTTCCTCAGGAAAAGATCATTCAATCCCAATGGCTGTCTCTGCCCGGCACTGTCATCTAAGTCAAAGAGATTTGGAGATTCTTTTTGGAACAGGCTATCAGCTTACAAAAAAAGCTGATTTATCTCAGCCTGGCCAATTTGCTGCTAATGAAACCATAACCATCGCAGGACCAAGAGGAAGCCTTGAAAAAGTGCGCATTCTTGGTCCTGCGCGCAATATGACCCAGGTAGAAGTCAGCCGTACTGATTCGATCAAGCTGGGGCTGAAACCCCCGCTTCGCGAATCTGGGAATATAGAAGGATCTTCGCCTGTTACACTGATAGGACCCAAGGGCAGCCTATACAAAAAAGAAGGACTGATTATTGCCCAGGCACACATTCATATGGCTCCGGAAGATGCTGAAGCTTTCGGTGTGGAAAATGGGGAATACGTCACAGTTAAGGCAGAGGGAGAACGTCCAATATCCATTGGAAATGTGTTAATTAGAATCTCTCCCCGGTATAGACTTGAAATGCATATTGATACTGATGAAGCCAATGCAGGACTGATTGCCGGAAAAACAGCAGGCATGTTAGTAAGGCAAAAGGAACGCTTATGATTGACCGGCAGTTAATTGAGCAAATAGTTGAAGAAGTAGTGAAAAATTTATTAGGTGCCAAATCAGCTCCAAATTCAACAATTAAACATAATATCCTCGCAGTCGGGGATTTAGGGAAAGTCGATTCAAATATATTAAAAGTGTTAGAAGAAAACTGGAATGTACTTCCCTATGATTTTAGTGAAGAAGCCCAGCTTCATACTGTAATGAAGGTTATTTTTCTTGATGCTTCCCAGGACCTATTCGTGAAAGGGGCACTGGGCATTTGTGATACACCGGAAAGCGAGCTTCTCTCAGCCTGTATTATTGATTATGTCCCTGTCACCTTATTTCCGAAAACAAATCTTTATAAAATCCTGAATGGAGAGAAAAAAACTAACGGAGAGTATTTTTCAACTCTAATGGAGTATAAGGAAAAGCTGGTAAAGTTCGGGGTTGAAATCAACAGCCTGGAGGATTTTGCAGCTCCAAAGCCTATAAATACTGGTAAGCCGGACTCAAAGAAGCTGATTACTCAAAGAGATATTCAGGAAAGCAAAATGAATGAAATATTCGCAGATAAACAGACAATTATAACACCTTTAGCGCGTGATACAGCACGGGAATTGGGAAAAAGCATTGTTGTTATGGATACAAAAGGGGCTGAAAATACATGGAAATGGGAACGGTAATCGGCAATGTATGGGCCACAAGAAAAGAAGATGATTTGACTGGCCTGAAATTTTTGGTTGTCGAGCCTCATGGACTTTCAGCAGAAAAATCATTCGTTGCGGTTGACCGTATTGGGGCAGGAGTTGGTGATCAAGTTCTCGTTACGCGTGGAAGTTCGGCTTCAAACATGTCCGGGAATTTAAGATTGCCAATTGATGCATTGATTATTGGAATTATCGATTCTGTTGATGTTGAAAAGAAAGAGGTGAAATAGGATGGCAAGAGCACTTGGCATGATTGAAACAAGAGGGCTGATTGGCTCCATTGAAGCAGCAGATGCCATGCTGAAAGCTGCCGATGTTACTTTAGTGAAACAGGAAAAAGTGGACGCCGCCTTAGTCACGGTTTTGGTTCAGGGGGATGTAAGTGCTGTTCAGGCTGCTGTGGATGCAGGAAAAGAAGCAGCAGCCAGAGTGGGTGAACTCGTGTCAGCACATGTTATACCTCATCCTGATGAAGATATAAAGAAAGCTTTATTAGATGACAGGAAGCCAAAGGAAATGAAACAAGAAGCAGCTCCTGAACCAATCTCCGTAAAAAAGGGAGCAAGCAAAAAGAAACAGATATCTGCCGAGGAACCAGATAGCGTTGAAGAAAAATAGAGTACTCCACTAGTATGATGAAATGGAGGAACGGCCATGACTTTTAAGAGAAGAAAGATTGCCGTTATTGGGTCAGGCTTTACGGGTGCGACAGCAGCACTGATGCTGGCCCAAAAAGAATTGGGAGACATAATCTTAGTAGACATACCTTCACAGACAAACCCAACAAAAGGCAAAGCACTTGATATGCTTGAAGCCGGGCCGGTTCAGCGCTTCAATGCCAGCATAACCGGCACATCAAGCTATGAGGATATTCAAGATGCAGATTTAGTATTGATAACAGCTGGAATGCCAAGAAAGCCGGGAATGAGCCGGGACGATCTGGTCGCTGTGAATGAGAAGATTATGATAGAGGTTTCTCAAAATATTAAAACATACGCCCCGGAAAGCTATATCATTGTCTTAAGCAATCCTGTGGATGCCATGACATATGTCTGCTATAAAACCACTGGTTTTCCGAAGAATCGGGTAATCGGCCAATCGGGAGTATTGGATACTGCCCGATTCAATACGTTTGTGGCCCAAGAGCTGGGAGTTTCCATTGAAGATATTTCTGGTTTTGTCCTGGGCGGTCATGGAGATGACATGGTTCCGCTGGTGAGATATTCATATGCTGGCGGTATTCCGCTTGAAAAAATTCTCCCTGCCGACCGGATTGAAGCGATTGTGGAAAGAACCAGAAAAGGCGGAGGAGAAATTGTAAATCTGCTTGGCCAGGGAAGTGCCTATTATGCTCCTGCAGCTTCAATGGTCGAAATGGCTGAAGCGCTACTGAAAGATAAAAAACGAATCCTGCCTTCAATTGCCTACCTGGAAGGTGAGTATGGATACAGTAACATCTATCTGGGAGTGCCTGCAATCCTGGGCGGAAATGGAATAGAAAGTGTCATTGAAATTCCATTGACTGCCGATGAAAAAAAAGCCCTTGATCAATCAGTTAAGTCTGTACAAAATGTAATGAGCATACTAGAATCAGCCAAAGGATAAGAGGGCTGACTTGTGAGAGAATTAGTTCTTCTCATGAGTCAGCTTTTTTGTATTTTGTTTAAACTGTTCACTTACCGGGTACATTGTATGTAACAAGCTTAGCAGCTGCTGACAAAATTTCCAGTAAATAATGATTTGAATAATCTGAAAACTTCTGTTACAATAGAAAAAAGGTCAAGGGGTTGATTTTAAATGGAAAAACGTCTACTTAACTCGCCGCAACAGTCTGAGGAAAACGTGTCATTGTTAGCAGAACAAGTCCTAAATCAAGCTCTTAAGGAATACCGAAAAGAAAAGCTTCGCGAAAAAATTGATGTAGCACTGACTAGCCGAAACAAAGAAGAATTCATCCGCTTAACAGATGAATTAAAAAAGATTTCCTAGAACGACCAAATTAATAATGTAAAAAAGGCAGCCTGTTCGAAAGAATGGGGCTGCCTTTTGTTGTTTCATTATTTTCGAAGTAACTAATTATTGAGAAAGTGATTGAAAAGCTGCAGTATATTTGCTCACAAAATCAAGAGCAGGAAGGAAACAATAGCAGTCAACCACACTAACTAAAACCGAAAAAAAGAGCTTGTATTGGCAGTTAATCTGATGGAATAACGCCGAAATTGAGAGCAGTAAAGCGAAAATGGCAGTTAATCGCACAGAATAACGCCGAAATTGAGAGCAGTAAAGCGAAAATGGCAGTTAATCGCACAGAATAACGCCGAAATGGAGAGCAGTAAAGCGAAACTGGTAGTTAATCGCATGGAATAACGCCGAAATGGAGCGCAGTAAAGCGAAACTGGTAGTTAATCGCACAGAATAACGCCGAAATGGAGCGCAGTAAAGCGAAAATGGTAGTTAATCGCACAGCATAACGACGAAATTGAGGGAGCTTGTATAGAGAAAATGGTTATAATCACTTAAATCAACACCCTAACTAGAAGACAGATAAAAATCAGTCGTCATAACCGCTGCCAAAAATACGGAATCAGGATATCCCCAAAAAATCATCTTCATTACGGTACCACCCTCCCAAAAGAAGAACCCATTTCATCACATGAAAATTTTCTCACACCACCATCTGTTCCACCATCTGTTCCACATCGTTCCAATACGAAACGCTGAAACACTCCTCTAACAAACAAACCTTTGTACAAAAGACATTTAACCTTGGCACGGAAATTGCAACATAACTCATTAGCAAAATATAAATCAGAATCGATAAGGGGAGGAAGCTATGTTTGAAGAAAAATTGGATTTAAGATTGCCGGGGCCCGTTCAGGTTCCGAAAGAAATACAGCGTGCCATGTTAAGAAGTTTCGATCATCCCATGATGGATTACCGGAATCCAGCCTTCCAGGATGTCCTTCAGGAAACCACTGAAAAGTCCAAAATGATATTCCAGACTGAAAACCTGGTGATCCCGCTTACTTCAAGCGGAGCTTCCGCTCTTGAAACAGCTATTATTAACACGGTTGGTCCCAATGATACAATTATCCTTTGCGTAGTCGGCTATTTTGGTGAGTACCTTCAGGGAATTACAGACCATATCGGCTGCAAAACAGTCCGGGTCGATGCAGATTGGGGGGATATTGTTGATCCTGAAGAGGTGAGAAAAGCATTAAAGGAAAATCCTGAGGCAAAAGCTGTTTTCGCGACACATTGTGAAACATCTACTTCTGCAATCAACAATATTAAAGAAATAGCGGCCGTTGTAAAAGAAACAGATGCCATATTCCTTGTAGACGCGGTAAGCTCAATAGTCGGTACGCCTTTATTTATGGACGAGTGGGGCATTGATATTGTGGCAACTGGTGGTCAGAAAGCGTTAATGCTGCCGCCAGGCCTTGCATTAATTACATTGAGTGAAAAAGCCTGGAACACTGTGAATAAGCATCAGTGCCCATCCTTTTATTTTGACCTCAAACTTTATAAAAAAGGATTGGAATCTGGGACTGGAACGCCTTATACGCCGAATATATCACTTGTGTGCGGGCTGCTTGAGGCCTGCAATATGATAGAAAAAAGCGGAGGAATAGAAGCTGAGTACAAAAGGCATGCTGCCCTGCGGGATATGACAAGGGCAGGGGTGCGGGCATTAGGTCTTGAATTGCTTGTGGATGATTCGGCTGCCAGTCCAACCTTGACAGCCGTAAAATTAAATAATGCCGATGAATTCAGAAAGATGATGCGGGAAGAATTCCATATCGCATTGGGCGGCGGTCTTGGAAAGGTGAAAAATCAAATTTTGCGTCTGGGCCATATGGGATATACAGATGCAGCAGATATGCTGAAGATGTTTGCTGCAATGGAGCTTGCTTTAAAGAAGAGCGGACACGAAGTGGAGTTAGGTGCAGGAGTTTCCGCGGCACAGCGGCATTGGCTCGAAAATCCATACTGCTAAATTGCAGGTCCTAAGGAGACGTGAGCCCGGTGAATATATTTGAAAAACGACTCGCCGAACTGGCAAATCTGCCTTCAGTTATTCCAGGGGATCAGATCAATGTGACACCAGATTGCCTATTCGTCAGCGGCCAAAATTCACTTAATGTTATCAAAGCATTTACCAGACTGGGCTGCAAAAACGCCAAAAATCCAGCCCGGATTCTTTTTTCTCCTGGAGATGCAGAAGTTGAGGACATTCTCAGATTCTGTACTGGAAAAGGAATAAGAGTAATAGATTGTGATTTGTCCCAATATTTCCGGACAGAAAATATTCCGATGAATGGAATGGTCATTGCAGGTATAGATGAGGGTATTAAGTGTCTGGGCGGACGGGGGGCCATTCCCATCGTCATCTCGCCGGACTCAATGGCGGCTTGCCTGGCAACTGGATCATTTAGTATGTTCATACCTGAAACCGCTTATATTGAAGTCAACGGAGCTTTAAGCGGAAATGTAAACGGTAAAATGCTCTGCAGCCATCTGCTCGACATTTTTGATGACAGTTTAATAGGAAATGCAGTAATTCTAGGCGGAACGGTTTTTGATGAGCTGAATGATGAAGATCTCAAGGATCTGTCCCGTTTTTTTCAGCTTTCCGGCACAGCAGCGGGGATATGTTCACCAGGGGGCCCGTTTGGCCAGGTTGAAAGCGTGATTAAAATAAAGTCAGAAACGATTCTGATTTAATTTATTTAATAAATAGACTGATTATTGTGAAAACTTACCGAAATTTTCCTTGGCATCTGATAAGATTAACTTAATATAATAATAAAACTTGTCCAAGAGAAAAAGGAAAATGAGGTGAAGTGATGTCCGAAATTGCCATTCTAACCCCAATTGACGCGCTGATACAGGTATCAAAGGAAGCTGCGGAAAAAACAGGAGAAGATGTCGCTATACGAAAAGTGACCTTCCGAAATGCTATTGCAGCTGCTAAAGAATTTGAAAAAGCCGGAGCAGAAGTAATCATCAGCAGAGGAACCATGGGATTAAAGCTCATTGAGTCCGACCTTAGCATACCCGTCGTACAGATTCCCATAACCGGATATGACCTGCTCCGAACCATCAAAGCAGCACAAAAACTCGGACAGAAGGTTGGGATAGCTGACACCCGGGATGTTTTGCAGGGAATCGAAACAATTGAATCTGTTCTGGGCCTTTCGATTGAAAAACATACCGTAATAGTACCTGAGGAAGCTGAAGCAGCCGTTGAAGCTCTCAGCAAAAAAGAGATTGATGTCCTGATTGGAAAAAGTATTTTTACGAACAGAGTTAAAAATGATTCGATACAAACTGTGATATTAACGTCTGGAGTGGAATCGGTCATCCAGGCCATTCATGAAGCAAGGAGCCTCATTGATGTGAGGCGGACAGAACTGAAGCGAACGAAGGAGCTCCAGGCAATTCTGGATTTTATTGCTGATGGTGTAATTGCTGTGGACGAAAAAGGGATTATTACAGTATGCAATCCTTCCGTTTACAGCATCTTAAACCTGCCCTATGATTCGGTTATCGGTAAGTCGATTGATGATATTCTCGTTAATTCACAAATGAAAAAAGTTCTTTCGACTGGTAAGGAAGAGCTGAACCGCATCCAGGATGCCAATGGGGTAAAAGTGGTTGCAAATCGAATACCCATCAGGCACGAGCAAAAGGTGTTTGGGGCTGTCTGTACGTTTCAAGAGGTTCATAGACTTCAGCAGCAGGAGCAGGAAATCCGCAAAAAGCTCCTTCACCGCGGCCATGTTACGAAATACAGTTTAAATAATATTGTCGGGGAAAGTGAGATGTATCAAAAAGCGATCCAAAAGGTGAAGAAATATTCACAGGTGGATTCTACTATTCTCCTGACGGGGGAAACGGGTGTGGGAAAAGAAGTGTTTGCGCATTTGATCCATAGCTTCAGCAAGCGGTCGGAAGGGCCATTCGTTGCTGTGAATTGTGCGGCTATTCCTGAAAACCTGCTGGAAAGCGAGTTGTTCGGCTACGTCGAAGGAGCCTTTACGGGAGCGAAAAAGGGAGGGAAAACAGGCTTATTTGAATTGGCTCATCAGGGAACCATCTTCCTTGATGAAATTGGCGAACTCGCTGAATCCCTCCAGGCCCAGCTCCTTAGAGTCTTGCAGGAAGGCGAAGTGATGCGACTTGGGGATGAAAGAGTGATCCCCATTAATATTCGGGTCATCGCTGCTTCAAACCGTGATTTTGAGAAGATGGTCGAAGATGGGAGCTTCAGGGCTGATTTGTATTATCGACTCAATATTCTTGACATCCCAATTCCGTCCTTGCGTGAGAGGATACCTGATATTCCATTGTTATGCAATTTTTTTATAAAAGAATTGGAACCGGGCATTCGGAGAAATATTGAAGGTTTCACTGCTGAAGCTATGAAAATTATGCAAAGCTATCATTGGCCGGGTAATATACGCCAGCTCAGGAACATTGTTGAAAGAGCAATGATCCTTTCCCCTGAAAATATGATTGATTCTGAAACTGTTTTAGCAGCAGGCGGGAAAGATTTTACCAAGTTGCATGAGCTTAAACAATACTGTAATAATGAAGAATTTGATGAAGAAACGAAGCTTCAAAACTATGAGAAAGAGTATATTCTGAACGTGCTGAAGCAGGTAAACGGCAATAAAACAGAAGCAGCAAAGATTCTGGGGATCGGCAGAACGACCCTCTGGAGAAAAATAAATAGTTTGTAGGGAGGAGAAATAATGAACGAAACCATGACACCGCCTCCACTGGATGAAAATGTCATATCCCGATTAAGAGATATCTTCGGAGACGACCGGCTATTAACCAATTGCACTGATATGATGACCTACTCCTATGATGCATCCTTTGAAACACAGCTCCGTCCGAAACTGCCTCAAGTGGCTGTTATTGCACTGTCAACTGAAGAGGTCAGTGATTGTGTCAGGCTGGCCAACGAATTTAATATCCCTTTATACCCTCGAGGGGCAGCCACGGGACAAACAGGCGGAGCCGTGCCGATTAAAGGCGGCATTATGCTGGATTTATCAAAAATGAACCGAATACTGGAAATTGATCACAGGAATATGCAGGTGATAATTGAGCCGGGAGTCATCCAAAATGATTTAAATGAGGCTTTACAGTCCTATGGATTAAGGTTCCCCCCTGACCCGGGCAGCGCCAATATGTGCACAGTGGGAGGCATGGTTTCCAACAATTCAAGCGGACTGAGAGCAGTCAAATATGGTGTTACCCGTCATTATGTCCTGGGAATGGAAGTCGTACTGCCCACTGGTGACATCATTGTGACTGGCGGCGCTAAATCGAAGGCTCTTAAATCGGTCTCCGGGTACGACCTTGCCCACTTAATGATCGGTTCGGAAGGCACACTTGGAATCGTGACCCGCCTTCGCCTGAAATTATTGCCGCTCCCCGTCACAAGAGGAATTGTCCTCTGCTCATTTGAAAGATTGGAAGATGCAGGAGAGGCGGTTAACGCTGTTTTTTCTTCAGGCCTGCAGCCCTCTGCCATTGAAATCATGGACTTCAATTGTACGAAGGCTGTCAACATGATGAAGCCTGAGCTGAATCTTCCCCTGGATAATGAAGCTATACTTGTTTTTGAAGTGGATGGTGCCAAGGAGGAGGTAACCTCTCAGGTAAACCGGCTCAGGAAGGTGGTTGAAAAATTTACGAATTATATAAAGTTCAGCGATGAGCCGGAAGAGTGTGAAAAGCTCTGGCAGGCAAGAAAGCTTGTTGGTGCTGCTGTTGGACTATTGAAGCCGGGCGGTTTCCGGGTGTATGGCGGCGAGGATATTTGTGTGCCAATTTCGAGACTCCCTGAAACGCTTCGGGAGATTCATAATATTGCAGAACAATATGGAATTATCTGCGGAATTTACGGCCATGTTGGCGATGGAAATATGCATACCGGACCGGTAGTGAACATGAACAATGAAATTGAAATGGAAAATGTGCAGAAAATGATCGACGATATTCACGAACTGGCAATCAAAATGGAAGGAACGACGACCGCTGAACATGGGGTGGGAATTGTCCGTGCCAAATATATGGATGTTGAGCATGGTGCTGCCATGGAAGTAATGCGGGCAATTAAAAAGACGCTTGATCCAAATAATATTCTGAATCCAGGCAAGATGGCACTGCCTAACTAGATGGAGGTGAATGGAAATTGAAATTGCTGACGGCGGAAGAATCCATGCAAACCTGTGTGCGCTGCGGTGCCTGCCGCAATGTTTGCCCTACATTGAATATCACCGGCAGGGAAGCAGATGGTCCCAGGGGAAGAGTATTGATGGCAAGAAGTCTGATTGAGGGCAATATTCCCGTAAATCAGGAAATCAAAGATCAGCTTGATCGATGTCTGTTATGCTCAGCCTGTGTGGATGCTTGCCCAATCGATGTTCAGGTCCCTGATATCGTCATGCTCGCAAAGGAGCGAATAGCAGCAGCGGCTGAAACTCCTGTTCAAACGGATATAAAAAAACCTGCATATCCCGCACGGACTTTTAAAGATTACTTCTTTGATCATGTTCTTGCCAACCAAAAAAGGCTTAATACTGTTGGCAATCTTCTGTGGTTTTATCAAAAAAGCGGACTTCAGTCTGTAACTAGAGGACTGGGCATTTTGAAATTCTTCCCTGAGCAGATGAGGCAGATGGAAAGGATTACGCCTTCCATTTTGCCGCCTTCAGGAAGGAAGCACCATCCCGAGTTTACTCCTAGGGCTAATGAAGAAATGCCGGCAAGTGGCCGGGTAGCCTTTTTCCACGGCTGCATTATGGATGTCATGTTCAGAGAAACGAATGATAATTCTATAAAACTGCTGTCAAAGACTGGTTTTGATGTCGTTACACCTAAAGCACAGATGTGCTGCGGAGCACTGCACCATCATAGCGGAAAAAAAGACAAGGCCATTGCATTGGCAAAAGCGAATATACAGGCTTTTGAAGAAGCTAATATTGATTATATTATTACAAATGCCGGAGGCTGCGGAGCGGCACTTGCGGAATATGCGGACTTATTCCGGGGAGATCCCGATTGGCTGGAGAGGGCAAAAGCATTCTCAGCCAAAATAAGGGATATCAGTGAGATCATATATGAAAAAGGCGAAATGCCTGAAACTGTCGGAAGAGGCGAAAGAGTAACCTATCAGCCTTCCTGCCATCTGCAATATGTGATGAAAGTGAAGGATGCACCAGCTAAATTGGTGAAGGAAATTCCAAACTCAGAGTATGTGGATCTTCCTGAAAAGAAATATTGCTGCGGGTCTGCCGGAATTTATAATTTATTGCAGCCAAAACTTGCGAACGAAATATTGGATAAGAAAATGTCCCGAGTCAAAGAAACAGAATCTGCTGTTCTGATTACAGCCAATCCTGGGTGTTTCCTCCAAATGAAACTGGGTGTTCACCGCGAAGGAATGGAAGGTCAGATTGAAACGAAGCATGTTGCCGACTATCTGATGGAATCAATTGAAAGGGCTGAATCTGCAAAAGAACAATAAAGGTTTCAATTTGAAACAAATGAGCGGACAATTTGTTTCAAATGAGAACAAACATGACTTATAAGGGTATCTGAAGGAACTCAGAAATGGAATACATTAAAAGTGTGAATGTCCCATTTAATTTGAAACCGCTTACTATTTTGGTTGCCTTCAAAAAAAAATAATCAAGTTTTTTGCTTTTCGGCACAAAAATTGCAATGTACTTTAATGACACATTTCATGCATAGGGAGGTGACTATCCTGACCCGGGAATAGATCCATATCAGAAAATTATTGTTTTTTATAGGGATTAATTACGCGTTAAATTTACAGAAATTTAAAACTTTTCTTAATATGGGGGAAAATAACATGAAATTAAAGAGGATTTCGTTTTTGTCTCTTGCCATTGCATTGGTATTCTTTTTGCAGGCATGTAATTCTTCACCTCAGGGTGCCAGCTCGGAGGAAAAGAAAAGCAGCGGCAATTATCCCGAGCGGCAGATTGAAATTATTGTTGGCTTTGGTGCGGGCGGCGGAAGTGACAATTTTGCAAGGGCCATTGCAAAAGAACTTAAAGATATTCTCGGTGTAAACATAAATGTTGTGAATATGCCTGGTGCCGCGGGAATCAATTCCGCTGACCATGTGGCCAGGCAGCCTGCTGACGGCTATACCATCTGGTCTGCAACATCCAATCATCCCGTAAATATTGCAGCAGGTGTGGAAAAAAATGATTTGAGCAAATTAACTTCTGTCGGAAGGGTCCAAAATGATACCATGACCCTTCAAGTAAAAAGCGATGGCAAGTTCAAAGACATTGATGATCTTATCGCACAGGCTAAGGAAAAACCCGGCGAGATCACGATTGGCGGAACAGGTTCAGCGGGCTTTGATGAACTGGTAGTCAAACAGTTTGAAAAAGCCACTGGAACAAAGTTTAATTATATCTCATTTGAAGGTTCCGGAGAGATGACAGCAGCCCTGCTCGGGGGACATATCGATGTCATTGCAGAGGAGCCTGGCCCATCAATTGCCCAGCTGGAAAGCGGAGATATTAAAATGCTGATTGCCTTTACTGAAGAGAAAATGGAAGGCTTCGAGGACGTCCCGATTTCAGCTGAAATGGGGATTGATGTAACAGACGGCCAGGGCAGAGGCTTCATGGTCCACGCAGATACACCGCCGGAAATTATTTTAGCGCTTGAAAAAGCCCTTGAGGAAGCGAAAGATCGTCCTGACTATAAAGAGTATGAAGAAGCCAATTACCTGCACCTTAGGGATGGCTGGCTAAACTCAGAAGATTATAATGCAGAATTTGAGAAGCTTATAGACACCTACGGCTCTCTATTAAACGACATGAAATAATCTCAAAGCAAAAAGGCAGGATATCTGCCTTTTGCCTCTCTGCCAGTTAAATGATGGATTTTCATAGATTTGCTCGATAGGCTGCTGAAGATTTTGTCGAAGGCAAACTAGTTTTATATAATCATGAGAACTTTTGTTCAGGTTATTGACTGCCTTTCCAAATGGCAGATATGATCGCCCTAGAAGCTGTATCCAGAATACAGCACACAGTATACAACACCAGGAAATTCATTTCTTCTGAAAGATAAAGAAGGAGGATAGTCAAAAATGGTGCAAGCCCTGAAATTTACGCAGCCGCTTTATCAGCAAATCTATGACATTATAAAAAGTTCCATTTTGTCTGGTGAATTAATACCAGGTGAGAAGATCAATGTTTCTCACCTGGCGGAAAAATACAATATTAGCCGGACCCCTTTACGAGAGGCTCTCCGCCAGCTGCAAATAGAAGGACTGCTGGTTCAGGATCAGCTGGGGCTGACTATTGTGAGACTGAATGAAGCCGATTTTAAGGATCTATACGAAACTCGCATCATGCTTGAGCCTCAAATAATGGGACTTGTTATGAAAACGATTACAGATGAGAAGTTAGATGTTATCGAAAAAATCATTGAAAGAGCAGAAGATGCCTTTACGGCAGGCAACCATCTTCATTTACTTGAATTGAATGCAAAGTTTCATGATCGGCTCTTGGAAGCAAGCCCAAACAAGCGGGCAGTACACTTGCTGCAGCAAGTACGTTCATTTCTTTTGCTTTACCGGGCCAATATCCTAAAAAACAACGAGCATAATAGAGATATTCTAAAGGAACATCGCCAAATCCTTCATGCTCTTAAAGCCCGGGACAACATAGCTGTCTATCAATCTGCAGAAAACCATCTGCGCAATGATCTGGAGCGCGGGACAAATATGATCCGTCAATAAAAAAGGGGAGCATCTCCACTCGCCAAAATAGAAATGCCCTCCCGTCTTAAAAAATCGATTTTATTATAACATGCACAAATTAGGAATGTATAGAAATGAACAGCTGCCGGTCACTTCGGGCCAAACTTCCGAGACATTATTTTCAAATGGGGTGTTCTGAATGGGACCATTACAAGGAATGAAAGTCCTTGATGCATCGCAAATCATGGCTGGCCCGTACTGTACAATGGTCCTTGCTGATCTCGGTGCGGAAGTTATGAAAGTAGAGAAAGTGAACGGCGGAGACGATTCCCGCCAAATGGGGCCATATGTAAATGGGGAATCCACTTGCTTTTTTCAAATTAACCGAAATAAAAAAAGCATAGCATTGAATCTTAAAGCCAAAGAAGGAAAAGAAATATTCTATAAGTTGGCTAAGGAAGCAGATGTTGTGGTCGAAAATTACCGTCCTGGTGTAACAAAATCACTTGGCATAGATTATGAAAGCCTAAAGAACATTAATCCTGGTTTAGTGTATTGTTCCATTTCAGGGTATGGGCAGACCGGCCCATATTCCCATAAAGGCGGGTTTGATCTGGTAGCCCAGGGGATGACAGGCCTTATGAGCATGACCGGTGAAAAAGGAATGCGGCCGATGAAATCGGGCATCGCTGTTTATGATATTGGGGCTGGCATAACTGCAGCCTATTCGATATTGGCCGCCTTTATCCATAAGATGAAGACAGGGGAAGGACAGCATGTGGATATAGCTCTGGCGGAAATCGGGCTTCCATGGTTTACGTGGGAGGCAGGAGCATATTTTGCAGAAGGAACGATACCGGAGGCAACCGGCTGGCGGCACCGTGTGTCTGCTCCTTACCAGGCAGTTAAGACCAAATCAGGTTATATGATGCTTGGGTGTGCCAATCAAAGGACTTGGGAAAGGTTTTGCGTGGACGTTGCCGGAAAGCCTGAATGGCTGACAGATCCGCGCTATAAAACCAATTTATTGAGAAACAAACATGTGAGTGAATTGGAAGAAGATATAGAGGAAGTTTTAATGCATCAAGATACAAGGCATTGGATTGATCTCTGTGAAATAGCAGGAGTGCCTGCTGGACCAATCAACAACTTTGCTGAGGCGGTTCAGGATCCGCATTATGAAGCCAGAGGCATGATTCAGGAAGTAGTGCATCCATTAATCGGGAAAATGAAGATGATTGGCATCCCCTCAAAATTTTCAGAAACACCTGGTGAGGTGAAAACTCCTTCTCCGCTCTTCGGACAGGATACGATTGAAGTGTTGAATGGTCTGGGCTATGACGAAGAGTCCATAAGAAATTTAACAAAAGCCGGGGCTGTGAAGACCCTGGATGAAAAGCCCATCCTGAATAAAAAATAGCAGAAAGGTCGTTTGTGATATGTCTAAGAATCTGAAAGCATTCAGCGGGGATAAGACATACAGTGAACCGGTTTACCTTCAGGTTGAAGGAGAAATTGCCTTTATATGCTTCAACCGGCCGGATAAAAGGAATGCCCTCAGTTATGAAATCTGGTTAAGGATTCCGCAGCTGATTGTGGAATGCGAAAATGATGCCAATGTCAAAGTAATCATTTTTAAAGGGACTGGATCTGCTGCTTTTTCAGCAGGCGCAGATATCAGTGAATTTAAGACGTTAAGGTATACCGCAGAAGGCGCTGAGAAGTATAACAAGGCTACTATGATTGCAGAAAAATCAATCATGGATGCATCTAAGCCGACGATTGCCATGATACAGGGTTTTTGTGTTGGGGGAGGATGTGAAATTGCGGTTGCCTGTGACTTTAGATTCTCTGATGAACAGGGCAAGTTCGGCATTACTCCAGCAAAACTTGGCCTAGTATACAATACACCGGGAACCAAAAATGTTGTAGATCTTGTCGGCCCGGCGAAAGCCAAAGATATTCTTTACACGGGAAGGCTTCTGGATGCCGGGGAAGCGTATCGGATTGGCCTTATCGACCGGATCTATCCTGCAGAAGCCATTAAAGAGGAAACGGTCAGATATGCAGAGTTAATTTGCAGAAATGCTCAGCTGTCAGTCAGGGGTTCAAAAAAAATCATTCATGAAGTGCTTGCCGGATCCGCTGAAGATTCACCTGAAACAGCCGAGCTTGTCATTGATTCGTTTCTTTCTGAGGATTATCGGGAAGGGGTGCGCTCATTTTTGGAAAAACGGAAGCCTGACTTTAAATATTCTTAAGCGGATAAGAAATGAAATGTGATTAACATCTCTGGGGGGCTCACTGCCTCCTCCAATTAACTTAGTGAATTTTTGGGGGGATAAGAAATGCAGCTGGAACGAAATCTTTCGATAATCATGATCGTCTTTTCGTCTTTCTTTCTGGTCATGTCACTCCAGGTGGAAAATAGGACAGGGAATTTCATTTCAGCAGGAACATGGCCGGCGGCTTTAATGATCCTGATGCTAATTCTATCGGTTATCCTGCTGATGAGGGCTCTAAAGGTGAAGAATGTTCAAAATATAAAGGGAAATGACAGTGATTCAGAAGATACAGAAAACGAAGAACAGCTTGTTCATCCGAAAAAGTTTTTCCTCCTGTTTGCCGTTCTTGCAATCTATACCTTTATTCTTGGTTATGTTGGTTTTATTGCCGCGACGATTCTGGGAATTTTTGTGATGGCGCTTTTGTTTGGAATGAAAAGCTATATTCGTGCTTTGCTGACAGGCATTCTGGCAACTGCCGGATCCATCGTGCTGTTTCCCATTTTATTGAATTTGCCTTTCCCTCGGGGAACCGGGATTTTTTATTCACTTAGCTTGCTGTTTTATTAATAGCTAATTCTAAAGAAAGAGGTGAACGGAATGATAGAAGGACTTATAGGCGGTTTTGGCAATCTTTTTCAGCCTTTTCATTTTTTCATTCTTATGGTCGGCGTCCTGCTTGGGTTTATAGGCGGAGGAATCCCTGGTATAAGCGGAACCATGCTGGTCATTATTCTTCTTCCTGTCAGTTATGCAATGGATCCGGCTGCAGCCTTTTTGCTGCTGACCTCCATTTATGCCACATCTGTTTTTTCAGGGTCCATAAGCGCGATTCTGTTTAGAACCCCAGGCACTCCGGAAGCGGTGGCAACCGTTTTCGACGGTTATCCCATGGCAAAAAAGGGTGAAGGGGGAAAAGCCCTTGGCATTTCCATCTTCAGTTCCGCAACAGGGGGTGTGTTTGGAACTCTGGTTTTAATCTTTCTGACGCCTCTTCTCGCCTCTTTTGCTCTAAGATTTTCGTCCCCGGAGTATTTTGCATTGGCACTAATGGGTCTGACGGTAGTAGCTTCCTTAAGTGCAGGCAATCTGGTTAAAGGATTTATTGGTGTCTCTTTCGGTTTGTTTATTGCGACTATTGGCATTGATACAATGACAGGTGTGCCAAGATTTACATTTGGATCAGGCCAGTTAATGTCGGGTATTGACTTCATCCCTGTTCTGATTGGATTATTCGCCATTTCAGAAGTGCTGAGAAGAGTCCAGCAAGTCCACAAGGTGAATACCAAACAAAAAGTGAGCTCTGAACTTCCAAACTGGAATGTTATGAAACGTATTTCCGGCGTCATTGGACGTTCGTCCTTATTAGGTGTGTTTATTGGAATCCTTCCCGGCATAGGTGCAACAACTGCAGCCATGCTCAGCTACAGTGAAGCTGCCAGGTGGTCAAAAAGATCAAAAGAATTTGGAACTGGAATTCCGGAAGGGGTAGCTGCTCCAGAGTCTGCTAACAATGCTGCAGCAATGGGGGCCATGGTTCCTTTGCTTTCCCTGGGAATTCCGGGCAGCGCGACAACCGCTATTTTGCTCGGTGCCTTTATTCTGCATGGAATCCAGCCGGGTCCCTTAATGTTTTCAACTCAGGGTTCGCTCATTTATACCATCCTGATGGGGCTTCTTGTTGCCAACTTGCTGATTTTAGTCATTGCCAAGCCGTTTATTTCGGTATTCTCTAAAATTTTGCAAGTGCCATACACGATCATTGGACCACTCATCGTTCTCTTTTGTATTGTTGGCACATTCGCAGTCAGGAATTCGATTTTTGATGTGGCTATGATGCTGGTATTTGGAATTATCGGCTACTATCTGGAAAACGCCAAATTTCCGCTGGCGCCTATCGTGCTTGGCGTTGTGCTCGGTCCCATTGCTGAAGACCAGTTCAGACGGGCCATGCAGATGTCCAACAATGATATTTCCATCTTCTTCACAAGGCCGATTGCCTTAACCTTCATTGTACTATCTATCATCAGTATATTGTATCCATTCATTAATAAGTGGATGAAGAAGCGTAAAAACAATACAAGCGGTACAGATCAAACTGTAGCTTCTTAAGAAGGAGGTGTTCCGGAAATGATCTTTGATTTTGAAGGACTGAAGCCAGACGTTCATGAAACTGTCTATTTGGCGCCTAACACCTATATCATCGGAAAAGTAAAGCTGGAGGCTGATGTATCCATTTGGTTCAATTCTGTGCTGCGCGGGGACAATGATTCCATTAGTATCGGAAGTGGAACCAATGTACAGGAGGGTACGATGATTCATGTGGATGAAGGTTACCCTGTCAGCATTGGGAGGAATGTCACTATCGGCCATAATTGTGTGATTCATGGATGCACCATTGAAGATGGTGCCCTGATCGGCATGGGAGCGATTATCCTTAACGGTGCCATCATTAAGAAAGGTGCCGTCATAGCTGCTGGAGCAGTTGTCGGTGAAAATAAAGTGATTGAGGAAAACATCCTTGCAGCCGGCGTTCCCGCAAGAGCGTTAAAGCCGGTTAAGGAGGAGCTGCAAGAGCGTATCCTTGCAGGGGCGGAATTTTATCAAAAAAACGCTGTGAAGTTTCGCCGGGCTGGTATTGCTTCCGGGGTGATTGATGCAAAAACGAAATAATTTTTAAAAGCATGAGCTGAGACAAAGGATTTCCTTCAGGTGTTATGGAAGTCTTTACTGTCTTCAGCTCTATTTAGTTTAAGGTTATGGTCCAGTTGGAAAAGGATAGAAGGAGGATAAAAATGAGTCAAGACAATTGCAGCAGTGTTATTTCTCTTGATGAAATAAGCTGGAAAAGAAACGGAAAGCAGATACTGAACAGCGTTTCATGGAATGTCAGAAAAGGAGAACATTGGGCCCTATTAGGCTTGAATGGATCAGGGAAAACAACAATTCTGCAGATGATTACCGGCTATCTTTGGCCTAATGGCGGGCAAGTTTCAGTATTAGGAAATCTTTATGGCAAGACGAATATACCAGAGCTTAGAAAATCCATCGGGTGGGTCAGCACGTCACTGGACGATAAATTTCAATTCCGTCCATCAGAAACTGCCCTTGAAATTGTTTTGAGCGGAAGGTTTGCCTCGATAGGTCTGTATCAGGAGATAACACAGCGGGACCTGGATAAAGCAAAGGACTTAATGCATCAGTTCAATATTAGCCATGTACAGGATCAAACTCTCACATCGCTCTCACAGGGTGAAAAGCGAAAAGCGATGATTGCAAGAGCCTTAATGGCTTCACCAAAGCTGCTTATTCTCGATGAACCATGCAATGGGCTTGATATCTATTCGCAGGAAGAATTGCTTCGGTCGATTGAAAAAATGGCTGCTCAGCTTGATGGTCCCACGATCATTTATGTTACCCATCATATTGAGGAAATTGTACCTTCCATAACCCATGCCATGCTGCTGAAGGGAGGAAACGTCATTTCACAAGGCAAAAAAAGAGAAACATTGACGGATTCGCTCCTCGAAGAAACATTCCGTGTACCAATAACAGTAGAGTGGGAAAATGGGCGTCCGTGGGTACGGGTAAAAGCCGCATCTCAGTTTACCGGAGCTGGATACCGATGAAAACTAGTTGCCTCTCAAAATGGCAAAAGGTTGATTTTTAGCAAATTGTCCTTCATTATATGAAGATATCTTATACATGAAAAATGGAGGAATGGAATTGGTTCGTTTCGGTATAGTAGGCACTAATTGGATTACAGAAAGATTTTTAAAAGCGGCACTGCAGGCTGAAGATTTTCAGCTGACAGCTGTTTATTCACGAACAGAAGAAAAAGCAAAAGAATTTGCAGGCAAATATGGTGTGGAGAAGACTTTTACTGATTTAAAGTCGATGGCCGCAAGCGGGGAAATCGACGCAGTCTATATTGCCAGTCCGAATTCTCTGCATGCTGAGCAGTCCATCCTATTTATGAAAAATAATATTCATGTTTTATGTGAAAAACCGATTGCTTCAAATACAAAGGAACTTGCATCTATGATAGCTGCGGCCAGGGAAAACAATGTTCTTTTAATGGAAGCCCTTAAGTCTTCCTTTATGCCTAATTTTTTGGCTGTAAAAGAAAACCTTCATAAAATCGGACAGGTGCGCAGATATTTTGCAAGCTATTGCCAATATTCTTCCCGTTACGATGCATACAGGCAGGGAACCGTGCTGAATGCATTTAATCCTGATTTTTCAAATGGTTCACTAATGGATATAGGGATTTACTGTGTTTATCCCCTTGTGGCTTTATTCGGTAAACCTGAGGAAATAAAAGCAGCAGGCTATATGCTGGAATCCGGAGTCGATGGGGAAGGAAGCATGGTCCTAAAATACCCTGGCATGGATGCGGTCATCATGTACAGTAAAATAACCGATTCCAGTCTGCCTGCAGAAATTCAAGGGGAAGAGGGAAATATCATTATAGATAGAATAAGTGCACCTGAAAAAGTTGAATTGCATTATCGGAACGGGGAGAGGGAGGACCTCACTCAGGACCAATTAAGTGATTCCATGTATTACGAAGCCAAAGAATTCATCCGTTTGGTTCAGGCTGGAAAGACTGAATCTGATATCAACTCCCACGCTAACTCGATGATAACAATGGAGATCATTGAAGAAGCCCGAAGGCAAATTGGTGTAGTCTATCCGGCAGATCGGAAATAAAACGAAGGATCGGACATTTTATGTTCGGTCCTTTTTGGTTCTTTTTACACCCGAAAAAGGGAATTTATGTAACAAGGTTTTTCATCTGGTAATTTTGGATTAATTTTACACAATAAATTGTTAGTAAACTCCTTTCTTTATACTTATTTCGGTTTGCGAAATTTGTCAAAAGAATAGGCATCATACTCTATTATCACTCTTCAATTAGTTCACTAGAATTAATAGTGAAAGATAACTATTAATTTGGGGGTAAGAATTTTATGACGTTGAAGAAAAAAGTTCTTTCTGTATCACTATCAGGTTTAATGGCTTTTGGTGCAGTTACAGCAGTGGGGATGCCTGCTGGTGCCGTTGGAAATGGGCCGGGCACAGGAAATGGATCCATTCAGACTTCCATTCTGCATACATATGATAGTTTAACAGAATATTTGAAGACACAGGATGCCAAGCAGGAGGCCATGCAGCTTGAAGTAATCGGCCAGACAGTAAAGGGCCGTGATATTTACATGGCAAAATACATATCCAATCCTGAAAATCCGACGATTCTTTTCCTGACTCAGCAGCACGGGAATGAGCAGCTGACAACTGAAGGAGCGTTGGAGTTTATTAAGCACCTGGGCACCGGCAAGACAAGCGGGGTCCTTAAAGATGTCAATATTCTTGTGATACCTATGCTGAACGCGGATGGAGCAATGGGAGATGTGAACTTCTCACTTGACGATTATCTTGCTGATGGCGATCGCCATTTAACCCGCTATAATGCCAATCGTGTGGATTTGAATCGGGAACATGATAAAAATACAAGCGAAATGGAGCCGGAGGCACGTGCTCTCCATGAAAACGTGTTCCAACAATACAAAATCGATTACATGATTGATCTTCATCATCAGGGTACCTTAAGTGAAACAGAAGGAAAGCTCGTATCGGGATCCATTCTTTATCCAACGAACGGCAATGTAAAGCCAGAGGTTCTTGAAAAGTCCAAAAAGCTTGGTTCAGTTGTGTTTAATGCACTTCACCATACAGGCTGGGGCCATATTGGAAAATATGTCGGCGGAACAGGTGAAAACATTGGCCGAAACGGCGCTGCTGTCCGTTACGACATTTCTACCCTTCTTTTTGAAATGCGCGGAATGTCCGACCACAACTATGAGCCTTATGCCCTTGGACAAAAGAGCAACGGTTATCTCATCAAGCAGACAATCACGACACTCGATGCGACAGTAAAAGCGATAGCAGATGGTTCAATCAATACTGCTGACACAAGCTTCTGGGATACTTTGCCTGAACAGACAACAAGACAAAACGAAGAAGCTGATGAGTAAAAGTGATGCATCCCCGGCGATTGCCGGGGGTGTTTTTTATGCTGAAAAGCCTACGTGTCAAAGAGATGGATGTCATATCTCTGGACAATCCAGCAACAAGCAGCTTCAATCTAAGGAATCTTTATCAAATGTTAAAAATGCTGCATCAATCCCCGGATAAACACCACATCTTCAGCAAAAGGAAAAAGAAGCTGCATCAATCCCCGGATAAAACCACAGCACTAACAAAAACCAAAAGATCCAGCAAAATCGCCAATTACAAAATGAATATTCTCAAAGACCAATAGAGTAATTCAACGTGAATAGTTATATAAAAGACCTGGTACTTTACCAAAAAAACGAGTAAGGTAACAGTTTTCAGTGAAGAAAAGCCCATTTATCAGATTTTTATAATTTTATTTAAATAAGTTGTTGACAATTCCTATGGGTATGGTAGGATTAATCTCAACATCACAAAAAATAAACTAAAAAACTTATACGTTCAAAGACTAAAAAAAGGAGGCGAGCCTCACTGAAACAGGCTGACTGGGAAGAGTTATCTGCACACTTAAAGCAGATGCTCGGGAGCATTAAATTCGGATCGATCACATTGGTCGTCCAGGATGGCAAAGTCATACAACTTGAGAAGAACGAAAAGGTTCGTCTTCAACCAAATAAGCGCGCTGACTAGACAAACTAGAGGCGGTTTTTCCTCCTGAAGGATTTTTTCAGGCGGAAAGACTGCCTTTTTTGGTTGAGAAAAAATTTTCAAGAAAGTGAAAGGAGTACTGCAAGATGAGCACTGCAGTGACATATGAAAATTGGAATCAGATCTCTAATGGATTCCCAATTGATGATAAATTAAAAGGCGCCCGCAAAGTATTGGAATGGGCGTATGAAAATTATTCCGAAGACAAGATTGTCTATGCATCAAGTTTCGGGGCAGAAGCCATTGTGCTGATAGACTTAATCCAGGAAATAAAACCTGATGCCCATATTGTCTTTTTGGACACCGGGCTTCACTTTCTTGAAACCTATGAATTGATAGATAAAATCGAGGCACGGTTTCCAAATTTGCGGATCGAGCGGAAAGAACCCAAGCTGACACTGGACCAGCAAGCAGCAGAATACGGTTCGGCCCTTTGGAAAAGGGAACCCAATTCATGCTGCGAGATCCGCAAGGTTATCCCATTAAGAGAAGCTCTGACACCCAGACAGGCATGGATATCAGGACTGCGGCGGGACCAATCACCGACAAGAGCAAATACTCAATTCCTTAATAAGGACGAAAAATTCAAGAATATCAAAATCTGCCCGCTGATTCACTGGACATGGGATGAAGTTTGGGCCTATATCAGGGAAAAAGACCTGCCGTACAACACCCTGCATGACAATGGATACCCAAGCATCGGCTGTTTTCCCTGTACACAGGCAGTCGATGAAAATGGCGATTCCCGTGCCGGACGATGGTCCGGGACTGGAAAAACGGAATGTGGCCTGCACACCAGCTAGAGGGAGGATGATACCATGCTAACGATTATAGCGGTCACACTCGGTTTATTTTTCGCCATGAATATCGGGGCAAGCGGAGCAGCAGCATCCATGGGGATCGCGTATGGTTCAGGCGTCCTAAAAAACCGCATGTTAGCTCTTGTTCTTTGCGGATTGGCCGTTTTCTTCGGAGCATGGCTGGGCGGAGGAGAAGTGGTAAAGACAATGGGAAGCGGTATTGTCCCTAAAGAGACCTTCACAGTTGCCATCGCGCTGATTGTGATTGCATCAGCCGCATTATCGCTGTTTCTGGCAAATATTTTCGGCATCCCGCTGTCCACCAGTGAGGTGACTGTCGGTTCTGTTGTTGGTGCCGGAATCGTCTACCAATCCGTATTTGCCGGAAAGCTTGCCTGGATCGTCATGTTCTGGCTGCTTACTCCGTTTGCTGCATTTTTAATTGCCATTGCGGCAGCCGCTTTTTTAAAGAGAAATTTTATACAGAACCTGATTAAAAAGCCTAAGGCAACTCCGATTTTAGCCATACTCGTCATTTTTATGGGCGTGTTTGAAGCATTCTCGGCAGGCATGAACAATGTTGCCAATGCAGTCGGCCCGCTTGTTGGTGCAGGTATTATGAGCACGGGAAGCGGGATCTTCTGGGGCGGCCTGTTTGTCGCTTTAGGAGCCATTTTACTGGGGAAAAAAGTACTCGAAACGAATGGCAAAAAGATTACAAAAATCCGTCTTGAAGAAGGCTGTGTCATTTCAGGAACAGGAGCAGGAATTGTTACGATTGCCTCCGTTTTTGGAATCCCTGTCCCTTTAACGCAAATCACTACTTCCTCCATCATCGGAATCGGATTTGTAAAGCAGGGACGATCAGTCTTCAAGAAGGACATCGTCGTTCAGCTATTAGTCGTTTGGGTGGTTTCACCAGTATTATCGATGGTCCTATCCTATACGCTTATCCAGCTGCTCATTGAACAAAATGTATATCCGGTGATTGCCATGGCCGGTGTGCTAATCTCCGTATTTGGAGTGAAATTCTTAATGAACCAGGCACCGGCTGCTGCAAGGCCGATAACTGGAAAAAAGTAAATCTGAAAAAGAAAGGTTGATTAAAAATGGCTCTGCCGAAACCTCATGGAGGAAAATTAATTCAAAGCTATAATCCAAATTATGACCTGACAGGAATTGAAAAAGAAATTTTAATAGATGCCATCGCCCTGAGTGATCTGGAACTAATAGGTGTTGGCTTATTCAGTCCTCTTACAGGTTTCCTTGGAAAAGCAGACTATGAATCTGTTGTTGAAAAAATGAGATTAGCAGACGGAACCATTTGGTCCATTCCGGTCACACTGCCGGTATCAGCGGAAAAAGCTAAAGAGCTTGCAGCCGGTGAAAAGTTTAAGCTGGTTAACGAAGGTGAAGTGTATGGAGTCATCACTGTATCAGAATGGTATGAGCCTGACTTAAGCAAGGAAGCAAGTGAAGTCTATAAGACGGAAGAGCTGGCACACCCAGGAGTGAAAAGGCTTTTTGAACGCGGTCCGGTTTATGTTGCCGGCGAGGTTACGCTGATTAAAAAACCTGGTAAAGGCGTAGCAGAGGATGTATGGTTTGAGCCTAAAGAAACAAGGGCACTGTTTGAAGAAAAAGGCTGGAAAACAGTGGTTGGCTTCCAGACAAGGAATCCTGTACACCGGGCACACGAATACATCCAAAAAGCCGCTTTGGAAACGGTGGATGGACTGTTTTTGAACCCGCTTGTGGGTGAAACAAAATCAGATGATATCCCTGCTGATGTCCGTCTTAAGAGCTACCGGGTTCTTCTGGAAAATTACTATCCAAAAGAGCGCACCCAGCTGGCTGTCTATCCCGCAGCCATGAGATATGCAGGGCCGCGTGAAGCAATCTTCCATGCTATTGCAAGGAAAAACTTCGGCTGCACACACTTCATCGTCGGAAGAGACCATGCCGGTGTCGGCAATTATTATGGCACATACGATGCGCAGCATATTTTCAGCCATTTCACAGAAGAAGAGCTTGGCATCAAACCGCTGTTCTTTGAGCATAGCTTCTACTGCAATAAGTGCGAAGGCATGGCATCTGATAAAACCTGCCCTCACAGCAAAGAAGACCGCGTCATTCTTTCCGGCACAAAGGTAAGGGAAATGCTTCGGAACGGGGAGCTTCCGCCTTCCACCTTCAGCCGAAAAGAGGTAGTCGAAGTATTAATTGAAGGCATGAGAGAAAAAGAAACGGTATAAGGGGCGGTTATAATGACTAAGGCAACAAACATCACCTGGCATGACGCTGCGATTACGAAGGAAGACAGACGGGCACAGAACGGCCACGGAAGTGTGGTCCTTTGGTTCACCGGCCTTTCAGGCTCAGGCAAATCAACGATTGCTAATGCAGTATCCCACGAACTGTTTCGCCAGGGCATCAATGAATATGTACTGGACGGCGACAATGTCAGACACGGCTTAAATAAGGATCTTGGCTTTTCAGAAGCCGACAGAAATGAAAATATCAGGCGCATTGGGGAAGTAGCGAAGCTGTTTGTGGACAGCGGCAAGATTGTCACAACTGCCTTTATCTCTCCATTCCGGTCGGACAGGGAAACGGTTAGGGCGCTGTTTGAAGAAGGAGAATTTATTGAAGTCTTCATCGACTGTCCGCTCGAAGAATGTGAACGGCGTGATCCAAAGCAATTGTATGCCAAAGCCCGGCGCGGGGAAATTAAGGATTTTACAGGAATCGATTCCCCCTATGAAGCTCCTGAACAGCCTGAAATTACGGTCCGATCCGACCAGTACACAGTAGAAGAAGCAGTCGGGCAGATATTATCACATTTGCGTGAAAAGAATATCCTATAAAAAACCGGGAGTCTCTTTCTAATTAGGAGACTCCTTTTCTGAAAAAATAATTCCTACTATTTCACCCTGAAAAATGGTATTATAGAAAACAATTAGATTATTAGCTTAGGAAAAGCGTTAAAATGCATATATTAAAAGACATTACAGAAAGGGCGGTCATGAGAATGACGGGAAAAGTTTTTTTAGTGGGTGCCGGTCCGGGAGATCCTGAACTTATGACTCTAAAGGGAATGCGCTGCCTGGAGGAGGCGGATGTCGTTCTATATGATCGTCTCGTGAATCGGGAACTGTTAAATTATGCAAAAAAGGAAGCACAGCTTGTGTATTGCGGCAAGCTTCCCAATCACCACGTCATGAAGCAGGAAACCATCAATCATCTTCTTGTGAAATATGCAAAAAAAGGTTTGATGGTTTGCCGTCTAAAAGGCGGGGATCCATTTGTATTCGGCAGGGGCGGGGAAGAGGCAGAAGAGTGTGCCAATAATGATGTGCCATTTGAAATTGTGCCTGGAGTCACTGCAGGAATCGCGGCATCTGCTTATGCGGGGATTCCTGTAACACACCGTACCTTAAGCAAAAGTTTCGCTTTTGTCACTGGACATCAGGCCGGAAACGAAGAAGCCGAACACCAGTGGGCCCACCTGGCGCATGCAGTAGACACGATTTGTGTGTATATGGGTGTTTCCCACTTGCCTAATATTGTGAAAAATCTCATTCATAACGGAAAATCCGCTCAAACACCAATCGCACTCGTACACTGGGGAACTCTATCTGAACAGCGGACAGTTACGGGCACGCTTGCTAATATTGAGAACAAAGTGAAAGAATCAAATATCACCAATCCAAGCATGATTGTCATTGGGGAAGTTGTAAAAATGCATCACAAAATTAACTGGTTCGAAGAGGAAATTGCGCCTCATCTGCCTGTGGTGCATGGATAGTTTACGATTAAGCAGAATAAGAAAGTCCATCAAGGAAAGGAGCCGCCAAATGAAAGCTGTCCTATATATCGGCCATGGCACACGTTCTAAAAAAGGCGCTGCTGAAGCAAATCTTTTTATCGGGAGTGTCATGAAAAAGGTAGACGCTCCTATACAAAAGCTTTGTTTCCTTGAATTAACAGAGCCGGACATTGAGGCTGGATTTGAATACTGCGTCCAAGAAGGAGCAGCAGAAATTATGATAATGCCTCTATTTTTGCTGGCAGCGGGTCACATTAAGCAGGATATCCCTGAAGAGCTTGCCCCTTTAATAAAAAAATACCCGGCCATAACTGTAAGGATGGCAGATCCATTTGGCGTCCAGGACAGCATTCTTGACGAAATCGCAGAGCTTGCAGCAGATGACGGAGAGCTAATCCGTTCTGATGATTCGATTTTAATTGTGGGAAGAGGAAGCAGTGACCCTTCTATTCTTAAATCCTTTGACTCAATCAAAAGGGGAATCAGCCGCCGGCTTGGTGTAAGGAATGTGCAAGTCTGCTATTTGGCAGCTGCTTCGCCGACCTTCAAGGATGGACTTGATTCCATTTGCAATGAGGACAGCGGGAGGGTCATCGTCATACCCTATCTATTATTCTCGGGGCTTTTATTAAGTGAGGTAGTAAGAGAGGTCAATAAGAAAGTCAAAGCAGGATTCTCTGTGAACCTTACTGATACACTAGGAAGACATGTGGCCATCCAGAATCTAGTCGCAGAAAAAGCGAATGGAGAGGTGTATGTGAATGCAGCCGTTATTCATTAATTTGACCAACAAGAAGATCGTTATTGCAGGGGGCGGCAGAATTGCCTCTCGAAAAGCGAAAACCCTTGATGGAGAACGGGCCCATATCACTTTTGTTGCTCCTGATTTTACAGACGATATCATTCGTCTTGCCCATCAAAGAGGGTATGAGCTTATTCAGCGGGAAGCGAAGCCTGAGGATTTTAAAGATGCTTTTTTATCGATTCTGGCCACAAATATCCGTGAAACCAACCAGCAGCTGGCGAGGTCACTGGATTCATGTCAGCTTGTCTGTGTTGTTGATGAAGCAGGAGACGGAAATGTCATTTTTCCGGCAGCTGTCAGGCGCGGACCGCTTCAAATCGCTGTCACCTCGAATGGCGCAAGCCCCAAGCTGACCCGGATGATAAAAAAACAGCTGGATGAACAATATGATGAAAGCTGGACGGGATATTCAGAATTTCTGGCAAAATGCCGTGAACATATTAAAAAACTTTCTATCCACCCAGCTGAGAAAAATGACCTTCTCGCCGAATTGCTGGATGACCGCTATCGCCTGTCTGAGGAAGAGCGGGAAAGTAAATGGGCATATCTGTCCTCATTAAAATAATCAACTTCTCAACCGTGTCCTCACACACGGTTTTTTATTTTGTTTATTGTGCAAATCCACTATGGTACATTGATAGTAACAATACAGGAAGGCGGCGGGGAATGTGCATTTTTTATCCCATGAACTTGCTCAGGGAATAGTGGAGCGGACTATGAAAATCCTGAGCAAAAACATAAATGTTATGAACGAAGAAGGCGTTATTATCGGTTCAGGTGAAAAGGAAAGGATCAATCAGGTTCATGATGGAGCTCTGCTGGTCCTGAAAAAAGGGGAAAGTGTGGAGATTGATGAAAGAAGTGCCGCCGAGCTTAAAGGGGCCAAGCCTGGAATCAATCTGCCCATCCGTTTTCATAATCAAATTATTGGTGTAGTCGGCATAACGGGGGAACCTGAGCAAATCCGGAATTTCGCAGAGCTTGTTAAAATGGCAGCAGAACTGGTTTTGGAGCAATCGTTTCTGCTGGAGAGAGTACAATGGAAGCAGCGCCTCCAAAGTGAGATAGTGAACCTCCTTATTTCTGAAGAACCCTTAAATGAAGCTTGGTTAGAAGAGAGAGCCGGCTTCCTGGGGTATGACCTGAAAATCCCGAGAACCGTCATTGTGCTCAAGCTGCACGAAGACCTTGGAACCATGAATCAAAAGCTGATAAATGACATTCATTTTGAATTGGGAAAACAGGATTTAACAGGGGTTACGTTCAATAATGAAATTGTCATATTAAAAGCAGGGGAGCCCTCAGAACAAACCGCTGCTTTAAAGAGGATTGCCGGCCTTTCAAAGAGGAAAGCAGCAGTAGCTAGTGGCAGCACATCGGAGAACATAAGCGGCTTGAAGTCCTCCTATCGGCATGCGCAGCAGCTGACTGTCCTTGGCCCAAAGATTCATCCTGACGCCGATTATTACAGTTATGAAAAATACTGGCTGGAAATTAAGCTATCCATGCTCGCCCAAAAGGAAGAACATACATTTTCCTACTATGACCGGCTCCTTGTCCAGGATAAAAAAGGGGAACTGGCACATACGCTTGATGTTCTTATAAGAGAAGGAGGAGATCTTGGCAAAATAGCGGATCACTTATTTATCCATCGCAATACCCTGAGATACCGTCTTGATAAGATAACAGAACTTACTGGAAAAGACCCGCGTAATGTGAAGATGCTCTTCGAACTTTATGTGGCAAAATTAGTAAACGACCTACAGTAATTGTGCAAATGCACAATTAATAGAGAGATCTATTCGTTTTTTTTCATCATCATTCACGATGTAATAGAAAAGGCAAACGCTTACAATAGATTCATAAGCAAATCATCAGGGGAGGGCTATATGTGGATGTAACTGTAAGCGCTTTAGGAGCAATAACAGCCTTAGTCATTGCCATACTATTAATCTTGAAAAAAGTTCCGCCTGCTTATGGAATGGTTGCAGGTGCTTTAATAGGCGGCTTAGTCGGAGGAGCAGATATTGCAAGCACTGTTAATTTAATGATGGAAGGAGCAAAAGGCATTATACCGGCGGTGCTCAGAATCCTGGCTGCCGGTATTTTGGCAGGTGTGCTGATTGAATCTGGTGCGGCTTCCTCGATTGCCGAAACAATAGTAAAAAAGCTGGGAGAAACCCGAGCGCTTCTAGCCTTAGCGGTGGCAACAATGATCCTGACAACGGTCGGTGTATTTGTTGACGTGGCAGTCATTACCGTATCACCCATTGCTTTAGCTATCGCGAAACGGGCAAAGCTTTCCAAAACAGCCATTTTGCTGGCGATGATTGGCGGGGGGAAAGCAGGGAACATCATGTCACCCAATCCAAATGCCATTGCAGCATCAGACGCATTCGGTGTTCCGCTTACTTCAGTTATGGCTGCTGGAATCATCCCGGCCATATTCGGACTTGCTGTTACCTATTTCATTGCAAAGAAACTTGTAAATAAGGGTTCTGCTATTTCAAATGATGATGTGGAAGTAAACAGCCATACAAAGCTTCCACTATTTATTACAGCCATGATTGCGCCGCTGGTTACCATTATATTATTGGCGCTTCGCCCATTATTTGATATTAATATTGATCCGATGGTGGCACTTCCAGCCGGGGGAATTATCGGGGCGATTGCGATGAAGAAGACAAGGAAAATCAATGAGTATGCTATATCCGGTTTAAACAAGATGTCAGGCGTTGCCATTATGCTTCTTGGAACAGGAACCCTGGCTGGAATCATAGCAAACTCAAGCTTAAAAGATGTGATCATTAATGGATTAACCTCTTCAGGTCTTCCAGCCTATCTGCTGGCCCCTGTCTCTGGTATTTTTATGTCTGCTGCTACGGCATCTACTACTGCAGGTACAGCAGTGGCAAGCGGTGTGTTTGGCAGTACAATTTTAGGATTAGGAGTATCAGCTCTTGCAGGCGCTGCCATGATCCATGCGGGAGCAACCGTACTGGATCATTTGCCTCACGGAAGCTTTTTCCACGCAACGGCAGGAAGTGTCAATATGGATATTAAAGAGCGCTTGAAGCTGATGCCATATGAATCGCTTATCGGATTAACTCTTGCAGTCATCTCTACACTTATTTTTGGAGTCTTTAAGCTTTTTGGCTAATAGAAAGGGAGAGGATCAAATTTGAAAATCGTGATTGCCCCGGATTCATTTAAGGAAAGTTTATCGGCACTTGAGGCTGCGAATGCCATTGAAAAAGGTTTTAAATGTATTTTTCCCGAAGCAGAGTACAAAAAAATGCCGATGGCTGACGGCGGAGAGGGAACGGTCCAATCACTGGTGGATGCAACGGAAGGTTCGATCATAGAGCGGACTGTTACAGGACCGCTCGGGGAGCCTGTTCAGGCATTCTTTGGATTAATGGGGAATGGAAAGACTGCAGTCATTGAAATGGCAGCTGCATCAGGCTTGCATTTGGTTCCTTCAGAAAAACGGAACCCCTTCATTACATCAACCAGGGGAACAGGAGAGTTAATCGCAGCCGCAATGGACTTAGGCGTCCAGCACATTATTATTGGAATTGGCGGAAGTGCTACAAATGATGCAGGAGCTGGAATGATTCAAGCCTTAGGCGGTAAACTTCTTGACAAAACTGGCAGTGAAATTGGACCAGGCGGAGGGCCGCTTGCACAGCTGGCAGCAATAGATATGTCAGGTCTTGATTCAAGGCTTCGAGATGTCCATTTCGAAGTGGCCTGTGACGTTGATAACCCTTTGACCGGTCCAAGAGGTGCCTCCGCGATCTTTGGCCCTCAAAAAGGAGCGACACCTGAGATGGTTGAGCTGCTGGATCAGAATTTAGGGCATTTCGCAGATGTGGTCGAAAATACCCTCGGCAAACCGTTCCGCCATATTGAGGGGGCAGGTGCTGCCGGAGGAATAGGCGGAAGTCTGCTTGCCCTATTAAATGCAGACTTAAAAAAAGGGGTCGAAATCGTCCTTCATGCCGTAGACTTTGAAAATGAGGTTAAGAATGCAGACCTTGTCATTACTGGAGAAGGAAAAATTGACAGCCAAACTATATATGGAAAAACCCCAATTGGTGTGGCCAGAGCAGCAAAGAAACATGGGATACCGGTTATCGGTCTTGCAGGTTCTTTATCAGACGACAGCAATATTGTGCATGAACACGGAATCGATGCATTATTCAGCATTGTCCCAGGCATTGTTACCCTTCCGGAAGCTTTGGAGAAGGCAGCCATTTATATGGAAAGAACAGCGAGGAACATAGCTGCCAGCATGAAAATGAATAGGTATTTATAACGAGAGGCTGCGGTATGCGGCTTCTTTTTTATAGCTTTAATTCGAGTTGTCATCCATAGCAAAAAGAGGCTTATTCGCACCAAATATCGAATAGGTAAAAGGATTACATAAATGGAGGCCAATCAAATGAAAGCAATTACAGTAACACAATACGGTAATCCGGACGTATTGACTTACACAGAAATGGAAATTCCAAAAGTAAAGCAGGATCAAGTATTGATAAAGGTGGAAAAAGCAAGCGTTAATTTTGCGGATGTGAAAGCAAGGATCGGGCAGGGAGGTACTGGCTTATTTCCGTTTATTCCCGGTCTCGATGCAGCAGGAGTAGTAGTGGAAATTGGGAGTGAAATTACAAATTTTAAAATTGGTGATCGGGTTGCAGCGTTCCCTTCAGAAGGATCTTATAGTGAGTACGCTGCAGCCGATGAAAACCTGACATTTGCAGTGCCGGATGAAGTAGAGTTGGATATAGCTGCAGCATCACTGACTGTTTCATTTTTATCTTATAAATTGCTTGCAGATATTGCAGGAATCCAAAATGGTGAAACCGTTCTGGTTCATTCAGGAGCAGGCGGGGTAGGCACTACTGCAATCCAAATGGCAAAGATATTAGGAGCAGGACTAGTTATTGGAACTGTTGGCAGTGAAACGAAAGTACCTGCTGCTGTGGAAGCAGGTTCTGATCATGTCATTGTATACGAACAGAATGATTTTGCCGAAAAGGTAATGGACTTAACCGGTGGAAAAGGTGCAGATATTATCCTGGATTCTCTTGCCGGCAGCATAACGCAGAAAAGTTTCGGCTGTCTGGCTGACTATGGCCGGCTTGTCCAATTCGGCAATTCGAGCGGCAAACAAGGGATTATAAATACGAATGACCTGCATAAGAGCTGCCGTTCTGCCTTGGGCTACAGTCTCGGCACAACAAGAAAGAAGCGTCCGGAATCACTCAGGGAAACAGCTCAAAAAGTCATGCAGTATTTAAAAGAACAGAAACTGCACATTAGAGTAGGGCACAGGTTTCCTTTGGCAGAAGCAGCTGTAGCCCATAAGCTGATCGAAAGCCGGATGAGCACCGGAAAAATAATACTTGATATACAATAATAATATTATGTAAACAATGATGAAGGGGAATTGAAAAGGGCCGCCAATCCCCTTTCAATTTCCCGTGACCAAAATAAACACAAAATAACCAATCATTGTGATTAACCCAAACGGAACCCCGAATACTGCCCACTCTTTACTCGTAATCTGCAGTTTACCAGCAGCAATAATATTGGGTATATTGCCTGGAATAAGCATTCCTCCGCTGATCAGCAGTCCAAGGAGGATGGATTGAACCGTAAAATGGTCCATTGAGGGGCTAATTTCAGCAGCTGCAAGTGTTGCATTGTCCAATACAGCAGAAATCATATTGATCCAATATAATAAAAGCGGATTTAACCCTATTAAAAAGTGGTTGATTAACGGTTCAAAACCGGCCCCAAGCATCGTCAGGCCCATCACAAAGAAATATATTTTCAAAGCCCTGACAAAGATTTCTTCATAGTTTTCACTGGCAGGCTTTTTAGTAAAGGACGCTTTCCCTGAAACAGGAGGCTTAACAGCCAGTGCCGCCATAATTCCGAAAAATAGGAGGGCAATGGTGATTTGCGGTCCAACCAATTCCATCAAAAAGAAAAAGTCTTCTTTCATTTTACTGATTGCAATGGTGGAAAGCGGTTCGCCAATCGGCGTCAATGCTGCGCCAAGTCCAATTGAAAAACAGGCGAGTACAGTCAGCCTGATTTCTGAGTTTCTGTCCAGGCGAAGGGCACTGACGATTAATACAAGAACTAACGCAGCGATAATAGCTGTAATAATACTTGATATTAACCCAAGAAAAATGACAGTCAAAGCTGCAAATAAACGAAAAGGCATAATCCGGCTTACTGAAAGTATGCTTCTTTCCAAATTTGCCTGAAACCATTTAAACAGGAGTCCTGCAATAAAGACAGCAAGAGTAATTTTTACAGGTTCCTGTGCTGCTTTAACAAACAGCCCGCTATTCAGTACCCCGCTTGCCATTGCAGCTGAAAGCCCCATCACAAATAAAAACATCTCCAGATTTTTTTCCACAAACTCAGAAAGAAAAGGCATAACAAGAACAATAATGAAAATAACCACTAACAAATAAATCATTAATCCTGCTCCATTTGGTTATTTTCCAAGTGAAACACAAGGAATACTACATGCATATGCTGAGAATCGGACAAACTTGCCAAAAGAAAGCGGAAGCAGGGAACACAGACTAAGAACGCCACGTCAGTGGCAACGTCTGCCCAGGCGCTCGAGCCAGACAGTTATCGAAGTACAAAAATATAATTTTAAGATTAAAAAAATCCCCGCGAAAGACCCGCAGGGATTGTCACTTAGTTGTAGTCATTTAAAACTGTTCCAGTAAGATCAAATTCAGGTTCAATGTTATTTATGGCAGTTGTGTCAGCAGGAGTTGTACCGGCAGGCTGTATTTCGTCCATAACAGGTGATGGTATAGGGGATAAACTGCGCTCTTTCTTTGCTTGATTGTCCAACAAATGAATCAACTCCTTTACATTATTTGTTATTTACATTCCTATTTAATCGTTATATGCAAACATGAAATTTATGGAAGTTGTTTTAGTAAGGTAGTTATATTTTATCCCAAAAAAGAAATTATATTTACAAAATAGCCATTATTATTTTTAGATTATTCTATCCTTTGAGCTAAAGCTATTGGGTATGTTAAGATGTTATTTTATTAAAATTTAAGAGAACAGCTTGAATACTAGAGAGGAAGTTCAGCTTGGATAAACGCATCTATTTATTAGCAATCATATCGTTTGTTGTTGGAATGGTGGAACTGATTATAGGCGGGCTGCTTGATCTTGTAGCTTCAGATCTGGGAGTCAGTTTGGGTCAGGCGGGTCTGTTAATTACAGTATTTTCGCTCGCCTTTGCCATTGCTGCGCCTGTCCTGCTCACGATAACGGTGAAAATGGAACGCAGCCGTTTAATGATGATATCATTAGCTGTTTTTTTGGCAGGAAATATTGTTGCCGTATTTAGCCCGTTTTACAGTGTATTATTAGTTGGCCGGATTTTAGCGGCAGCAAGCGGCTCACTGCTTATCGCATTATGCATGACAATGGCTTCCTACATCGTCACAGAAGAATATCGTGCACGTGCCATCGGAATCGTCTTTATGGGAATCAGTGCATCCCTTGTGCTGGGTGTGCCCATTGGATTGATGCTTGGAAATGTATTTGGCTGGCGTGCTCCATTTGTACTCATATCTGCTCTGACAGTCATATCAATGGCAGGCGTTCATTTCTTTATGGGTAAAGTTGCTCCAAAGCCCGCCGTTCCAATAGGCGTCCAGCTTAAAACCCTGAAAAGCCGCAAAATCGCTCTAACACAGATAACATCGTTTCTTTTAATGACTGGCCATTTAACTTTTTACGGTTACCTTACTCCATTCCTGAAGATGAAAATGGGGCTTGACGGCAACTGGGTCAGCATTGTTTACCTGATTTTCGGAATTGCTGCCGTTATCGGAGGGGGCATCGGCGGTCTCCTGGCCGACCGTTTTGGTGCAAAGTCTGTCATTTTGACTCTGCTGGCTATGTTTGGGATTACCCTTTTCTCGTTGCCGTTCGCCGCTTTCTCGTTGCCCGTTTTTCTGATTATGGTAGTCATCTGGAGTATGCTCAGCTGGGCGATCACACCGGCCATACACAGCTATTTAATAGAAGTAACACCGGAAACTTCTGATATCCAGCAAACATTGAACAACTCAGCAGTTCACATGGGAATGGCATTCGGCAGCATGATCGGCGGCATTATGATCGAGACAACCTCAGTAGAATATAATGCAGCAGCAGGAAGTGTTTTTATTATTATTGCACTTGGCACTGCCGTTCTTTCCATGGCTAAAAAAGAGAGAAGGACTGCTGCAGCTGAATAGATTTGATTAAAATGCCAGCTTCTTGGGAGGCTGGCATTTCAATTTGCGAAAAAGTGACGAACTATTTCAATTATTTTAAAAATAATCCTTCGAAATATATTGATATATTTTCCTATCATCCACTATAATCAAATTGTCTGGTGGTAAAAGAAGTTATTTGAGGAGGAACTTGTAAATCATTTTTTTATAATAATAAAAGATAGAAAAAGGGGTAAGTTTCATGAGTCAACTTAGCTACATGCTCCGCACTTTAATCATCATTATCCCAGCTGTATTAGTCATTGGCGTTTCTGTATGTGTTGGTAATGGATTGGATGGCAGTGCGTTTTGGTTCACCATTGCTTTTATGGTGATCCTTGGTTCGCTTGCAGGGATATTATCCGCGTTTATGAACTACCGCAAGTTTATTGCACCCATCAGCAAAATCAATAGGTTTATCGATGACCTTGCAGATGGAAATATGTCCACAAGACTTGACGAAAAATCAGTTGGACAACTGGGATCGATTGCTTCTGCACTTAATCACACTGCATCTGCCTGGCAGGAAGTGCTGAATAAAGTGGTCTTGGCTTCGAACGAAGTCACGCAATATGCCCAGCAGCTATCATCAGGTGCCCAGCAGACCAATATGGCAACAAGCCATATAGCTGAGGTCATTGAAGAAGTAGCAGCAGGTGCCGATGATCAGGTCAAGGGAGTCGGAACTGCCTCCAATGTCATTATGCAGATGTCCGAAAGCCTGACACAGGTCGCGGCAAACTCAGAACAGGTTACAGAGCAGATCAACGATTCACTTGAAAAAGCAAATCATGGATCTGCATCCATTTCAACAGCAGGATGCCAGATGAACTCCATTCATGTAAATGTACAGGATCTATCCAAGGTGGTAAAAGGCCTTGGCCAGCGTTCACAGGAAATCGGAAAGATCATCGAAGTGATTACAGGCATTGCCGCTCAAACAAATCTTCTGGCTTTAAATGCTGCTATTGAAGCCGCCCGCGCAGGAGAACAGGGAAAAGGCTTTGCCGTTGTAGCAAACGAGGTTAGAAATCTCGCTGAAAAATCGGCTGAATCCACCCTGCAAATCAGCCAGCTGATATCAAAAATCCAGGAAGAAACCCATCAGGTTGTCCAGACAATGGATACGGTTAATCATGAAGTAACAGAAGGAATGGAAGTCATGAAGGATGCAGGCGATTCATTCAAACAAATCCAGCAGTCTGTCAGCACGGTGACGGATCAAATGGGGGAAGTCGCAGCAGCCATTCAGCAAATGTCTGTCGGTTCTCAGCAAATGGTTCAATCCATGGACGAGATAACCCATGTGGCAAATGAATCAGCCATAGCTACACAAAGTGTACTGGCTTCAACGGAGGAGCAAGCTGCATCAATGGAGGAAATATCACTCTCTGCTGACCAGCTTACGGGCATGGCGGAGGATTTGAAAGGGTTGATCAGCAGATTTAAACTTTAATAAAAGGAGTTTAGGTGAAAACCTGAACTCTTTTATAAGTTTTGAAGGGTATTCAAACACTTAAAAGACTGATAAAAGGAAAGGAGTGATTTAATTTGATAAAAAAAGAAAGAAAAGTATCCGATTTTATAACAATACTTGAAGCCTTAATAAGGCGCATGCCTGAAATGGAGCCGGGGAGTGACAGGGCAGTATCTGAATTGAACAAACGCAAAGCAGGATATTTAGGGGAACAAAAGCTGGATTATTATTTGAGTTTTTTGGACGAAAAGGAGTATTGGATATACCATGGCCTACGGCTTTCAAATGGAAGTCAATTTTTCCAGATTGATACCTTGCTCCTAACAAAAGCATTCGCCATGATACTTGAGGGTGAAAAACTGGAACGGAACCATCATCTTTGAACCCGAATTCCACCAGGTCATACGAAGCCATAACGAAAAGGAGGAAGCCTTCCACGACCCGATTTCCCAGGCTGAACACCAAAGCCGGCAATTAAGAAAGTAGTTTTCTGAAAATGGTTTTCCGGATATCTCCATAGAATTCACCGTCGTAATCAGCAGCCCTTCCACCATCATTAAATCTCCATCTAAACAAACCTCGAATAAAGTTATGCATGCCCACCGATTGTTAAGTAACCTTAACTCCATAAAAAAATCAAATCCTATTGAGAGAGTAAATGAAAAACAGATCAAAAAAATTAGCCATACACTATTGAAAAAACATGTCGAGCACGAAATTGACGTAATGAAATTTTTAAAAATAAATCCAGATACATTACTTACTGATGTACATTGTCCCAAATGTTGTTCACTGCCAATGATTTACCATTGGAGACAGTGGGGATGTCCAGTATGTAAAACCAGTTCTGATACGGCACATCAACAAACAATAGTGGATTATTTTTATCTGATTAAACCATCTATTACAAATGCTGAATTTCGCAGGTTTACCCATTTAGCATCTGTTTTTTCTGCCTCAAGATTACTTGGCCAGATGAATCTTAGCAAGGTGGTGAAAAGAAGAATAGGTATTATATAAAACCTTGATACTAATTGTGAACTTTGCAAATAAATACATTAAACTTGCAAATAAATATAAAAATCTGCAAATAAAAACACCAAACTAGCAAACAAATCAGTAAAACCAGCAAATAAATTTCTGCGACGACCATTTACGGCCGCTACAGCACAAAAAAAGCCATCCCCCAGATGGCTTTTCCCGCAGTTAAGCTATTCCCGCCTTCATTAACATCCCATCCAGCGGCCGTTCCATTACTGTTTCCATCCAATTTGCTGTTTCCAGGACAGAAGAAAGATCTGTCCCCGTATCCACACCCATTCCGTGGAACATATTGATCATATCTTCTGTACAAACATTTCCGACTGCTTTCGGTGCAAATGGACATCCGCCAAGTCCGGCAATGGAGGAATCAAAGCGGCGGACACCAGCCTGGTATCCCGCCAGTACATTTGCGAGTCCCAACCCGCGCGTATTGTGGAAGTGAAGGCCAAGCGAAAGATCTCTTCCAAACGCAGCGAAAAACGAATCTGCTGCCTTTTGAACCTGAATGGGATTTGCCATGCCTGTTGTATCAGCCAGAGTGATTTCCGTACAGCCTGCTTCCAAAAACCTCTCCGCCGCTTTCAGCACATTTTCTAAAGGAACTTCACCTTCAAAAGGGCAGCCGAATGCAGTTCCTAATACCCCAGCCACACCTTTTCCGGATGCAGCCCCTTCCTTAATCACTAAAGAGAGCTCACCAACAGCCTGCTCAACAGTCCTTTTCGCATTCCGTAAATTGAATGAATCACTTGTTGTTGTTACAACATGAAGAAAATCCACATCGGTCTTAAGTGCGCGTTCAAGACCAGAGCGGCTTAACACCAGACCGCCGAAACGGACGCCATTTCTTTTAGGAAGCGATTTCAAAACTTCTTCTGCATCAGCCATGGGAGGAACAACCTTCGGATTGACAAAAGAAACAGCTTCTATATTGCGGATGCCGGAATCAATTAATCTTGTAATCAAATCAACTTTTGTTTCCGTTGGAACAATTTTGCACTCATTTTGCAATCCATCGCGCGGACCAACTTCGCAGATTTCAATCATTTTACTTCCTCCTTCAGCAGATGAATGTTTTTAATTTGTTCCAGGTGCTTCAAAACATGATCACGGCCTTGATAAATATGCTCATGCATGGCAATGCGGGCACGCTCGGGTTCCCGATTTTTGATTGCTTCCAAAATGGTTTTATGTACCTCTAGGGATTGTTTGAGCTGAAAGCTGTTATACCAATAGAAGGATCGGAATACGATTGGAACCACGACAACCTTTGAAATGTGGAAATGTATATGCTCATTTTTTGAAGCAGCCACTATCGTTTCATGAAATTTCTGGTTTACCTGAACAATATCTTTCAGGCTGTCCATATCAGATTCCACATATCGGCTAATGGCTTCTTCATATAAAATATTAGCTCTTTCCATTTCCAGCAGGTCATTTTCTGTCCGGTGTATCGCAGACCTGACTGGCAGCGTACCCTTCCAGAAGAGTGCGCAGGTCATAGATTTGCCGGATATCATCTTTTGTAAAATGCCTTACGCTGACACCGCGCTTTAATGGAATGACGAGGCCTTCTGCTTCAAGCTGCTTAATAGCCTCTCTAATAGGAGTGCGGCTAAGATTCATCTCTTTAGCCAATGATTCCTCAGCAAGCCGCATGCCAGGGACAAATTTCCCTTCAATAATGGCATCTCTAATAAATTCGTATGCATCCATATCAACACCTCAATTGTATTGTATACAAACAGAAGTATTATTACAACAAATATTCTGAATATTTATTATAAAACATGATTATATAAAGGTTTTTAATGAAATTTCAGAAAAATAATAAAATTTACATTGACTTATTGTATACAAACAATTAAATTTGTATACAAGATTAAGAAAATTAAAATTTAACAGTACATTCAAGAAATATCAGGGAGGGAAATCCATGTCAGAAAAACAGCTTCCACTGGAAGATATCAGAGTCATCGAGCTGGGCACGCTTTTAGCAGGACCATTCTCCGGACGGCTTCTAGGTGACTTCGGTGCTGAAATTATTAAAGTCGAGCCTCCGGGTAAATCAGATCCCATGCGAAATTGGGGAAAATCAAAAGATGGGATAGGGCTTTGGTGGCCTATTCAATCGCGGAATAAAAAATCGATTTCGTTAAATCTCAGGGAGGAAGAAGGACAGCAGGTTTTAAGGGAGCTTATTAAAGAAGCCGATGTTGTCATTGAGAATTTCCGCCCGGGGACAATGGAAAAATGGAATCTATCCTATGAAGCACTTTCCGAAATCAACCCTAAATTAATCATGGTACGGACTTCGGGCTATGGACAGACAGGACCCTATAAGCATCGAGCAGGATTTGGCAGCGTCGGTGAAGCAATGGGCGGGCTCAGAAATGTAACCGGTTTCCCTGACAGGCCGCCATCAAGAATTGGTGTATCAATGGGTGATACGCTGGCTGCACTTTTTGCGACAATTGGCTGTCTGGTTGCATTACACGAGAGGGAGCGTTCCGGAAAGGGACAGGTTGTCGATACGGCCCTCTATGAATCTGTATTCTCAGTGATGGAAAGCATTATTCCGGATTACCTCTTAGCGGGATACATAAGGGAGAGGATGGGCAATATCCTGCCAGGTGTAGCTCCCTCTAACATTTACTTCACGCAGGACAAAACTTACATCGTTATAGGAGCCAATGCAGATGGAGTGTTCCGCAGGTTATGCGAGGCCATGGAGCAGCCGGAATTGGCAGATGACACAAGATTCGCGACCCACCATGCAAGAGGAGAAAACATGAAGCTTCTTGACTCCATGATTGAAGAATGGACAAAGACTCTCCCCGCTAAAGAAGCTCTTAAAATTCTTGAAGATAAGGGCGTTCCATCAGGGCTCATTTATACGGCCAAAGATATTCTGGAAGATCCGCATTATAAGGAACGCGACATGATTATTAAAGTAGATCATCCGCAGCTGGGAGAATTCCCGATGCCTGGCATTGTCCCAAAATTAAGCAGGACACCAGGGGAAGTGAAGCATGCCGGCCCGGAAGAAATGGGCAAGCACAATCATGAAGTATACACTGGCCTTCTTGGGTTCAATGAAGAGAGATTAGAAGAATTGAAGAAAAATAATATCATTTAGGAGGGCTTCAGAATGAGGCGGACCTTATACGAGAAAATCTGGGAAAAGCATGCAGTCGTGGAGGAACAGGATAAGCCTTCCCTTTTGTACATTGATCTTCATTTAGTACATGAGGTCACATCACCTCAGGCATTTGAAGGCTTAAGAATCAAGAATCGCAAGGTGAGAAGGCCGGATCTGACTGTGGCTACCATGGATCACAGCATTCCAACAACTGACCGTTCCCTTCCTTTTAAAGATCAAATCGCCAAAAAGCAAGTCGACGCTCTGGCAAAAAACTGCAGGGAGTTCGGAATACAGCTTTTTGACCTGGATAGCCGATATCAGGGAATTGTACATGTCATTGCTCCTGAGCTTGGGCTAACACAGCCCGGGATGACCATCGTTTGCGGCGACAGCCATACCTCTACACATGGAGCTTTCGGCGCACTTGCCTTTGGCATTGGCACGAGTGAAGTAGAACATGTCCTTGCCACTCAAACAATAAAGCAATTTAAATCTAAAACATTAGCCATAAATATACACGGCAATTTGCCGCAAGGAACGACTGCCAAAGATCTGATTCTTTCAATCATTGGAAGGTATGGTCATGATTTTGCAACAGGCTATGTTGTGGAGTATCGCGGTGAGGCGATTCGTAATTTAACAATGGAAGAGCGAATGACCGTATGCAATATGAGCATTGAAATGGGAGCAAGGGCAGGACTGATTCAGCCTGACGAAAAAACCTTTAACTATTTAAAAGGGAAACAAGCTGTTCCTGATGGAATCGAGTGGGAAGAAGCTCTTGCAGAATGGAAGAAATATTATACTGACGAAGATGCCGAATTTGATCTGACTGCTGACTTTAATGCAGCTGAAGTAATCCCGCAGGTTACCTGGGGCACGAATCCGGGCCAGGTAACAGGTATTACAAAAGTTATACCTCTAACGAAAGATTTGCAAGCAGATCAAATAGGTCCAGCTAAAAAAGCATTAAAGTACATGGACCTTCAGCCAGGAACACCCATCACAGAAATTGCTGTCAATAAAGTCTTTATCGGCTCCTGCACAAACAGCCGGATAGAAGATCTTCGAAAAGCGGCAAAAATCGTAAACGGTTACAAAGTTGCTGAACAGGTGGAAGCGCTAGTTGTTCCTGGTTCACAGCTTGTAAAAATGCAGGCTGAAGCTGAAGGGCTCGACCAAATTTTTATAAGAGCCGGTTTTCAATGGAGAGAAGCGGGCTGCAGCATGTGCCTCGGTATGAATGAGGACTTGGTTCTTCCGGAAGAACGCTGCGCATCGACCTCCAACCGGAATTTTGAAGGCAGGCAGGGAAGAAATGCGAGGACCCATTTGGTCAGTCCTGAAATGGCTGCTGCAGCAGCGATTGCCGGCCGGTTTATAGATGTAAGGGAGTGGCCTGTTAAATATAGCAAGGAGGTCAGTGTACAATGAAGTCTTTTACCAGATTTACAGGCATAGTTGCTCCGCTTGATGCTGCAAATGTTGACACAGATGCCATCATTCCAAAACAGTTTTTAAAAAGAATTGAAAGAACAGGGTTTGGCGAATTCCTCTTCTACGAATGGCGATACGAAGATGGCAGGGAAAAACCGGATTTCATTCTAAATCGGGAACCTTACCGGAATGCACCGATTCTGCTGGCAAGGAAAAACTTTGGCTGCGGCTCATCCAGAGAGCACGCACCCTGGGCGATTGCAGAATATGGGATTAGAGTGATCCTGGCATCATCATTCGCAGATATTTTCTATAATAATTGTTTTAAAAATGGCATCCTGCCAATAGTCTTGCCTGAAAAGGATATTGAAGTTTTGTTTCAAAAAAGCAATGAATCACCTGGTTATCAGCTGAGCGTAGATTTAGAGAATCAAAGAATTGAGGACTCCTTCGGGTACATGGTCGAATTCGATATCGTTTCTTATCGAAAAGATCAGCTGTTAAAGGGGCTGGACGAAATCGGGGCAACCCTTCAATCAGCTGAATTAATAGACTCCTATGAATCGGCACATAAGATTTTCTATAAGCTGGAGGTTTAAATTTCAGCAAAAGGGAGGAAGCCATATGGAAAACAGAACGATAAAAGAACCTATTCGAAAAAAATGGATTTGGATAGTCCTCGCCATCATTACACTTGGCGTAGTACCCTGGTATTTTCCGGATGCAGCAGCTGAGCCCTATATTCTCGGGTTTCCGTTATGGGCATTTATCTCGACAGCTTTTTCCATTATCATGTGCGGATATTTAAGCTGGCTTTGTGTGAATGAGTGGAATATCGTAGAGGAACAGGAAGAAGCCGAAAAAGCAAAGGGGGATAAATCATGAATGATTTAGCTTTTGCAGGCACAGATGGGATCATTATTTTATCAGCCTTTGCCATAATCATGCTGTTAATTGGATACTTATCGGGCAGAGGTGAGAAGAACCTTCATCACAGTCTTTCAGGGTACTATCTTGCCGGAAGGAATCTCGGTTTTATCGCACTCTTTTTCACCTTATATGCGACGCAATATAGCGGGAATACCATTGTCGGATATGCCCCAACAGCATATAGGACAGGTTTCTCGTGGATTCAGTCCATTTCATTTATGACAATCATTATCGGAATCTATTTACTGTTTGCACCAAGATTATATGTCATTGCAAAGAAAAGAAACTTTGTTACACCTACTGACTGGATCGATCACCGCTTCAAATCGAAGGCAGTCACATTGCTTAGTATTTTTCTTATGCTTTGGGGGCTTGGAAACTACCTTTTAGAACAGCTTGTAGCCATTGGCCAGGCTGTGTCGGGGATGACAGGCGGCACGATCCCATACCAAATAGCTGTTATCGTCTTTGTAGCTGTTATGCTTGCCTATGAGTGGATGGGCGGAATGAAGGCAGTTGCTTTTACTGATGTTATGCAAGGCATTGTTCTAATGATTGGAATCATTGTCTTCCTCATCGGCGGCTTGTATCTCGTCGGAGGAAATTTCTCTGATGTTACAAGGTATGTAGCAGAACTGGAGCCGGCAAAAACGGCTGTTCCTCCAATGGAAGTGAATATCAATTGGTTGAGCATGCTCCTCCTTGTTGGACTGGGAGCAAGTATTTATCCGCACGCTGTTCAAAGAATCTATTCTGCGCAAAGCGAGAAAACATTGAAAAAATCCTTTGCCCGCATGGCATGGATGCCGCCAATTACAACAGGGCTTGTATTTATGGTAGGTATTATTGGAATTATGCTTTTTCCAGGACTGGATAAGACAGGTTCTGAACAGCTCGTAGGTCTGATGGCCAATGAGATTGCCGCCATTAATCCATTTTATTACTGGATTATGATCATCTTCTTTGGCGGGATTGTAGCTGCCATTATTTCTACAGCCGACTCTGTTCTGCTCAGCTTTTCATCCATGCTTTCGAATGACGTATATGGAAAATTCATCAATCCTAAGGCATCTGAACATAAGAAGGTCATGGTCGGGAAAGTATGCGGAATCATTGCGATCATCTTTCTTCTGTGGATTGCCTGGAATCCTCCGGGAACGCTATATGAAATTTTCGTCTTAAAGTTCGAATTGCTTGTTCAGGTATTCCCGGCCTTTGTACTGGGCTTATATTGGAAGCGCTTATCAGGAAAGGCTGTCTTCTGGGGAATGCTTGCAGGCGCCATATTAGCAGGAGTGCTTACTCTTACAGGCTACAAAACCATATATGGAATCCACGGCGGCGTCATTGGGTTAGGACTGAACTTCTTTATCTGTATTGCAGGCTCCCTTTTAGCTCCAGCTGTTTCAAAGAGCAAAGTACTGGAGGAAGATTTGACTGCAATCAATTTAAAGGCATAATAGCCAAAAAAGAGATGATTAATTATGAGTAATTCACTGGCAGAAAAGCAATTTGCCATCAATGAAAATCCATGGAAAATGCTATTATTCCTTCTGCTGGCACAGCTGATGGTAGCATTTGTCGGCAGAAGCATTGGACCGCTGGGAGTCTTAATCGGTGAGGATCTTTCCTTGACCAAGTCGCAAATTGGCATGCTCCCGGCGGCTCTCTTTTTGGGCCAGGCGATCATTTCTGTTCCTGCCGGCTTCCTGACTGACCTTGCAGGATCCCGTAAATTATTGGTGCTGGCGTCTGCTTTAATGGGGTTGGGCTTTCTGTTCATGACATTGCTTCATGATTTCTGGCTTGTCCTGTTATTGATTGTTATCGGCGGAATTGGGTATGGGTCCATGCACCCGATCACCAATAGAGGCATCATTTATTGGTTTCCTCTCAAACAGCGGGGAACAGCAATGGGAATAAAACAAACCGGCATCACGGCCGGATCGGCTCTGGCCAGTTTGATTCTGCTTCCGCTTAGTGTCACTTTTGGCTGGAGATTTGTACTTCTTTCGGCCTGCCTTCTTTTATTGGCGGGCGGATTCGTTTCCTATCATTATTACCGGGATCCGCCCGAACTGGAACAAGCGAAGGGCAGCAGCATGAGTTTGCTCCAATTTTACAAATCAATGTTTAAAATGTTTAAAAATAAAGCCTTGATGCTGATAAGCTTTAGTGCTCTCGGTTTGAATGGCACACAAATGTGCTTAAATACGTATATTGTTTTGTTTGCCTATGAACAGCTGAAGATATCAATCTTTTTATCTGGTATTCTCCTGGTTATATCTGAAATATCCGGTACCATTGGCAGGGTTGCGTGGGGAGTTATTAGCGATAGGCTGTTTGAAGGAAAGCGTGTTGTAATTCTTATGATTATTACCATTATTACCGCATTGGCCAGTACGTCAGCTGCTGTCATAACTTCAGCCCCTTTTTGGGTAATGGCTCCCATTACAGCTCTGTTTGGATTTGCAGCTTCAGGTTTTAATGGAATCTGGATGAATCTTGCAAGTGAATTGGTGCCGAGAGAACAAGCTGGCATCTCAAGCGGGATCAGTATCACACTGGGATCAGCTGGCGCCATTATCATTCCGCCCTTGTTCGGATTAATCGTGGATAAGACGGGTCAATTTTCTTCCGGGTGGTTTTTAATCACAGGTATGATGTTTATTGTTTTTACTTTACTTACAGTATTATCCATTATGAATAAAAAGAATAACTTTGTTATTTAAAAGTGGAAGGAGTGATCCGTTTGGAATTTAACCCTTCGGACCTTGGAGAAAAAGAAGTGTACAAATTATTAACCGGATCTGTCGTCCCAAGACCGATTGCGTGGGTTTCCACTGTATCACAGGAAGGGGGCCAGAATCTCGCACCCTTCAGTTTTTTCACGGTTGCTTCAAGAAATCCTCCGATGCTCTGTATCTCTATTGGACCTGGCGTGGGCGACAGGGAAGGAACAGAAAAAGATACATTGGTCAACATCCGGGCAACAAAAGAGTTTGTCATCAATGTGGTTCCTGCTCCATTAGGAAACCAAATGCAAAAAAGTGCAGAGAATCTCCCGAGTAATGCTGATGAATTTGAAGCGGCAGGGCTTTCGGCTGCTGAAAGTCATTTAGTCGCCCCTAAGAGGGTAAAAGAAGCACCAATCCATATGGAATGCAAGCTGGAACAAATTATTAAGCTGGGAAGCGATCATCTGATTATCGGGAGAATGGTACATTATCATATTGATGATGAGTACTACCTCGGTAATTATAAAGTGAACTTAGAAAAACTGCAGCCGCTAGGAAGGCTGGCAGGAAACTATAGTGAAAGCAGCGAATTCTTTAAGCTGCCGAGATAATATTTCAAATGCCGGGCCTTATGGCCGGCATTTTTTTTGCATTGGGAGTATACCTATTTATGTATTTCCGCCAGCCAGGATGATAATATATCCTTAAAACCTAGTCCCATCTGGAGGTATTCCTTTGGAAAACTACGCGGATCTCATTCAAAAACAAAGAAATTTCTTCACCCAGGGTAAAACAAAAGATGTCACATTTCGAATGGAGGCGCTCGGAAAGCTTCGTTCGGTCATTAAGCAGCATGAGCAGGAATTGATGGATGCGTTAAAGGCGGATCTTAATAAAAGTGAGTTTGATGCGTACTTGACGGAGATTGGAATCCTGCTGGAGGAAATCCGCTTTACGTTGAAACATTTAAAAAAATGGGCAAAACCCAGAAAAGTAAAGTCTTCAATTGCCCAACTCGGCTCGAAAAGCTATATATATCCAGAACCTTATGGAGTTGCGCTAATCATAGCGCCCTGGAATTATCCTTTTCAGCTCGCGATTGCTCCCCTGATCGGAGCAATAGCCGCAGGGAATTGCGCAGTTCTGAAGCCATCAGAATTAACGCCGCAAACTTCGGCCTTGCTGTCAAAAATGATCAGCAATCATTTCCCGCAGGAGTATATTTCAGTTGTTGAAGGCGACGCAGAAACAAGCACTGCCCTGCTAAATGAAAAGGTGGATTATATTTTCTTTACAGGCAGTGTCCCTGTCGGAAAAATCATCATGGAAGCAGCATCCAGGCACCTTACTCCCATTACCCTTGAATTGGGAGGGAAGAGTCCTTGCATCGTGCATGAAGATGCCAACTTGAAGCTTGCAGCGAAGAGAATTGCCTGGGGAAAATATATTAATGCCGGCCAAACTTGTGTGGCCCCTGATTATATTTATGTACAGTGCAGTATAAAAGAAGAATTCCTGAATGAACTAAAACAAGCCATACAAGAGCTTTATGGAAAACATCCGATTACATCCGGCCAATTCACGAGAATCGTCAGTGAAAGACACTTTAGCCGTCTCACCAAATTTTTAACAAGTGGCATCACTGTTCATGGCGGCGGGCATGATTTACATTCTCTAAGCATCGAACCAACAGTTCTCGATAATATTACATGGGCTGATGATGTCATGCAGGATGAAATATTTGGACCGATTTTGCCGGTGCTCGAATATGATAACTTGTCCGGGATGATTGCAGAGGTTACAGCACGCCCGAAACCTTTAGCGCTATATATCTTTACAGAAAGTGAGGGTGTCCAGAACCAGATTCTAAGCAGCATTTCCTTTGGAGGGGGATGCATTAATGATACCGTTTATCATCTTAGTTCACCATATCTGCCTTTCGGGGGAGTAGGGGAGAGCGGGATTGGAGCTTATCATGGAAAGGGAAGCTTTGATGTGTTTTCACATGAAAAAAGCATTCTGAAGCAAACCACCAGATTCGATTTGCCATTCCGATATCCGACCACAAAAGATGCATTAAAAAAGGTGAAGCTTTTTATCAAATAACCGTCTTCTTGGAAGGCGGTTTTTATTATGCATTATTTTTCGGAGGCTTTAGACCTTTGTTTAAATCCTGTATGGCAGCCTCTGTTTTTTTTGACAGGTTTTTGGTATATGGTGAAACCGAGAATGTGGGGAAGTTAATATTTTTCACTTTCTTGGTCAGTTTTTTCATTGAAATCAGCCCTTTTTATCTTTATTATATGTCCCCTTCAATTGAACATGAATAGGGCGCGGAAGAAATTTCCTCCCACGCCATATAGTATGCTCAAGCCTTAGTTTTGGTATAAACGCTTATTAATCTTTTGTTCTTTTTTAATATCCTTTCGGTGTGGGGACTTACTTCAAAACCCGGAAGGCTGACCCGGGATTTTTTTTTGAGAGTTTTCATGGTGTTTTTAGCATGCAACTCAGGTTTCTCCGTTTTCTTCTTCGCTGGTTCCTTCATGGTCTTCGTCCTCCTGTTCGGCAGGGAGCATTAGATCGTATATTGATATGAGTGAAGTGAAAAGCAAATAGTCGAATTCTGTAACAAATTGATCGGAGGTAAGTTTAATTACATAGTCATCTTCGAGAATGGAAAAAGGAATCAGCGCCAGTCTTTCTTCAGCATCATAATAAACTTCCCTGCGGTCCAGACGGCTATGAATCAAAGCTTTATCGGTGTAGTGCTCAAGCAGATAGTCCTTTTCTTCTTCTGTTGTGTATTTGCATAAAGCTATCTTCATATCCACTTTTTCCGCAAAGTCAGCCAGAAGTTTTTCGATGCCGGCAAGATACGCTTCCTTGTTTCCATAATAAATGTCAATGGGCTCATTTTTCAATAAATACTGAAACGATTTCAGTTTATTCATATGCGAGTTCAATAGATCACTATTTTCTTCAAGCAATTCTCTAGTGTCTGTTGCTAATTCGTTATTTCCGACTCTTTTCAGATAAGATCCCAGGAAAACAAAGGCATCGACCAGAGCAAATATTACCGCGACAATCAGGTAGTTCTGCCAATCGGAAAAAATGGAACCTGGTTTGTTCGTCCAGTAAACAACTGCACCAAGCACATAAAGGATATACCAGGTTTTCCTTATGACGGACATTCTTTCTTTTACTTTCTTTTCCCATAACCAGACAGAAATAACATAAAAACCGAGACAAGCGACAATAATCCAAACTGCAACCTTGAAGAATATCAGCAACAAAATCGCCTCGTCCACTCAATATTTAGTTAGAATATTCTCATATTTCTCTTTGAATTTATTATAACAAATATTATGTCAATCATTTGAAAATAAATGAAGCAGGAGGAAAAATATGAGAAAATACCTATTTATCATTGTTGTTGCCTTGATCATTCTTTTAGAGGTTAATTACAGAAGTATTAATAAAGCTGTAGAATTGTTTGTGGAGCGGAAGGGACAGGCGCTGGTTCAGAAAGATGTATTTGCTATGAAATTGGAGTGTAGTCCGCAGGATGTAAAGCTGTCATCTTTACATAGGCCATGGGACAGCCATTCTAAGAATTTCTTCATATAATATAGGACTATATAAAGAAGGGAGATCATCGAATGGTGACATGGAGTTCAAAGGCTGAAAAATGGCTTTCCCATAAAAATTTAGACAAAGAATTAAAGAATTTACTGTTGGATATGGACCGGCATAAATTAGAGGACTGCTTCTATAAAGATTTAGAATTTGGTACTGGAGGAATCAGGGGAGAATTGGGACCGGGTACAAACCGAATGAATATTTACACAGTCCGCAAGGCGGCAAAAGGTCTTGCTGATTACATTTCACAAAAAGGGGAATCCGCAAAGAAACGCGGATTTGTAATCGCATATGATTGCCGCCGGAAATCAGCAGAGTTTGCCATGGAAGCCGCAAAGACAGCGGGAATGCAGGGAATAAAAGTGTATCTGTTCCATGAGCTAAGACCAACACCTGAATTATCTTTCGCCGTCCGTCACTTAAACGCAATTGCAGGTATCATGATTACTGCAAGCCATAATCCGCCTGAATATAACGGCTTTAAAGTATATGGGGAAGATGGAGGACAGATCACCCCTTCAGCAGCTGAAGAGATCACCGGGTATATCAGCGGGATTAAAGATGAATTAGCGGTCCAGGTGATGGATGAAGAAGTACTGAAGAACAGGAGACTACTAACTTTCATAGGGGAAGAAATTGATAATGCTTATCTGGAAAAATTAAAGACGATACAATTAGATAATAATCTTGCCAGAAAAGAAGGCAAGGACTTAAAAATTGTCTTTTCACCTCTTCATGGTACAGCTGAAAAACTTGTTTGTGAAGGATTGCAAGCCTTTGGCTTCCATAACATTACACTAGTAAAAGAGCAGGCTGAACCTGATCCTGATTTCAGAACAGTAGAATCACCAAATCCTGAAGAGCATGCAGCCTTCAAAATGGCCATTCAATATGGAAAGAGAATGGATGCGGATATCTTAATGGCTACAGACCCGGATGCAGACAGGCTGGGAGTTGCAGTGAAAAATGAACAAGGTGATTATGAGATATTAACAGGGAATCAGCTTGGGGCTATTATGCTCTATTACTTATTATCCGAAAAAAAGAAGCTGGGAATCCTTCCTAAGAATGGTGCGGTTATTAAAACAATTGTTACTTCTGAAATCGGCAGAGCCATTGCAGAGGATTTTGGAATAACAGTAATCGACACACTGACAGGATTTAAATATATTGGTGAAAAAATTAAAGAATTTGAAGAAAATAGAGACTATCTATTTCAATTCGGGTACGAAGAAAGCTACGGATATTTAATTGGCGATTTTGTACGGGATAAGGATGCTGTTCAAGCAGCCGTGTTTGTTGCTGAAGTGGCGGCCTATTATAAATCAAAAGGCAAAACACTGTTCGATGCTTTATATGACCTATATGCTCGTTATGGATATTACCAGGAGTCCCTGCAGTCGATCCTTTTGAAAGGCAAGGAGGGAAGTGAGGAAATTGCCGGCGTCCTAACCTATTTAAGAGTAAACCCGCCAAAAGAGATTGCGGGTTTAAAAATAAATTTAATTGAAGACTTTAAGTTGGGGACAATGCTAGACTTGCTGACAGGTCAAGAAAAACTTACTCAGCTGCCAAAGACGAATATGATTAAATTTTATTTGCAGGATGGATCCTGGTTTGCTATTAGGCCCTCGGGTACAGAACCAAAATTAAAAATTTATTTCTCTGTGAATAGCTTTTCGAAAAAATGGAGTGAAAGGTTCTTAATTAAGCTTGAGAAGGAGGTAATGAATGAAATTGAAAAGGTCAGGAATCTAAAAAAGTAAAAAAGTATCATTATTAAAGAGTAAAATACCCATATTGCACTGAACAAGGCTGAACACCAAGCGACTTTCTTTTAAACACATACAATAATATAGCTTTTAATTAATGTAATGAGGTGTTTATATTGAAAGTCGTCATTATGGCAGGCGGAAAAGGGACAAGGTTTTGGCCGCTGAGTGTAAATGAAAAGCCTAAACAATTTCTTAGGTTAATCAATGAAAAAACAATGCTTCAGCAAACCTATAACCGTTTTAGGGAATGGCTCCCGGAGGATAAAATTTATATCGTGACAACGGAAGAGTATGCTCCTCTAGTTAAAGCACAATTGGAAGTGCCGGAACAGCAGCTGATTCTGGAACCATATCAAAGGGATACGGGGCCCTGTGTCACTTTAACAGCTTTAACGTTTTTAAAAGAGAATGATGATGAAGTGTTTGCTGCAGTACCATCAGACCATTATTTGCCAGATAATGATTCTATTTATAAACTTTTTACATTAGCCGAAACTGCGGCTTCATCTGATTTATCCATTGTAACGTTAGGAATCAAACCTACTCGTGCAGAAACTGGCTATGGCTATATCCAGGCTCATAAGGAAATAAAACAGAAGGTTTTAAAAGTACATTCCTTCATCGAAAAGCCAAATAAAAATCAGGCAGAGGCATTGCTGAGACAAGAAAATGTTTTTTGGAACAGCGGAATATTCATTTGGAAGCCCTCAACTATTGTCTATTATATGGACAAATTCCAGCCGCAAATCACAAAAAATATCGCAGGATATCTCAAAGGGAATGCCTCTGAGTATGCCAATCTGCCGAAAATTTCTGTGGATTATGCAATTATTGAAAAGGCCGAATCAAAATTTATGATACCTGCAGATATCCAATGGGATGATGTCGGCAGCTGGACTTCTTTAGAGCGCTTGATAAAAAAGGAAGACGACATGAATCTCCTTCAGGGTAATATTCATGTATTGTCATCAAAAAATTGTATAATAAAAACAGAGGATAGGAAGACAATTGTTATTGGGGCGGAGGATTTAATCATTGCTTCTACAAAAGATGGACTTTTAGTTTGCCACAAGTCATTCGAACAAGAAATAAAAGGGATATTGAAGAAAATGGAAGAGGACAATCAAAAGTGACTCTTAATCCGTTTGTTTAATAAAAAATAGGAATTTCGTATTTTGTAAGGAGAGGAAGACTTGGACATTAAAAAGGTAGTAGAAAAAGGGAACTTCGACCTCCACCTTCATACTACAGCTTCTGATGGGAAATATTCTCCGAGTGAAGTTGTTCAAATGGCTGCTGAGAAAGGCATGAATACAATTGCCATAACAGATCATGACACAACAAAGGGAATCGCTGAAGCAATAAATGCTGGAAAAGCCTTTGGAATAACCGTGATTCCCGGAATTGAATTAAGTACAAAATATAAAGATAAAACTATTGATATCTTAGGCTATGGAATAAATGAAACTCCGGAGTTATCAAAGGTATTAGAGCGAATTAGAGAACATCGGGAGAATCGTTCGGAGGTTATTATTAAAAAGTTTTGCGACCTTGGGATGGTCATTACTTCTGCAGATGTCAGAAAGTACAGCAAGGGAGAAGTCATTGCCCGTCCGCATATTGCAAAAGCAGTGGTGGAAAAGGGATATGCAAAACATACTCAAGAAGTATTCGATTTATATCTTGGAGATGGAAAACCCTGCAGTGAAGACAAATTGAAGCTAAGCCCTTTAGAAGGGATAACATTAATTCAAAACGCAGGGGGAAAAGCTGTACTGGCTCACCCAAGGCTTGTACATGATGATCATATTATTGCTGAGCTATTGAAGCTTCCAGTGGATGGAATTGAAGTGTGGCATCGAAAGCATGATAAGAATGATGTCAAACGATATAAAAAAATGGCTGGTCAATACAATAAATTTATTACAGGCGGTTCAGACTTTCATAGTGATGAACATATGATTGGGGAATTCGGATATCACATAATATAAGAAATCTTCCATTATGTATGTGATATCCAATAACAGATTCTAAATGTAAAAGACTCCGGATTGCTCCGGAGTCCTTTTATTTTAAGTATCTCTTAGGCCATTAATTAAAACCTCAATCACTTCCGGTCGGCTAAATTGGGGAGGGGGTGTCTTTCCGTTGCGCAGCATTTCCCTCACTTTTGTGCCTGATAAGTGGAGATGGTGTTCTTTCGTGTGAGGACAAGTTTTGCTTGACGCCATATTTCCGCATTTCAAACAGTAGAAGCTATGTTCAAATGGCAGGATGACAATTCCTAATTCTTCAGGGCTGAATTGGTCAAAGATTATTTGTGCATCGTATGTTCCGTAATATTCTCCAACACCGGCATGATCTCTACCTACAATAAAGTGAGTACAGCCATAATTTTTACGTACCAGGGAATGGAAAACAGCTTCCTTTGGACCTGCATATCTCATTGCAGCTGGAAAAACAGCCAAGTAAACCCGGTCATTTGGATAATAGTTTTTTAGGAGCACTTCGTAACTTTTAATTCTAATATCTGCTGGAATATCATCTGATTTTGTCTCCCCAACCAGCGGGTTCAAAAATAAGCCATCCACCGTTTCAAGAGCGGTTTTTTGGATATATTCATGTGCTCTGTGCACCGGGTTTCTTGTTTGGAAGCCGACAACAGTTTTCCAATTGTTCTCTATAAAAATTCTCCTTGTTTCTGATGGCGTTTTGGAATATTTTTGGAATCCATGGTGTTTGGTTGGTATTGTTGTTAATGTTACAGGTCCAGCTGCGTAAAATTCTGAACGATCAAAAAGCTTTTTTACCCCTGGATGACGATGATCGGCAGTTTGAAAAACTTTAATGGCTTCTTCTGTTTTGTCAGGTTTATAAACCTCTTGAAGGTCCAAAACCCCATATACTTTGTTTTTATGTTTAAGCTTTATCCTTTCACCAATTTTAAGTTTCCCTAAGGCTTCTTTAGAGATCGGAAGAGTAATTGGGATACTCCAGATGGTTCCATTTTCTAATCTCATCGTATTTATAACTGATTGATAGTCAGTCTGTCCCATAAATCCAGTTAACGGACTAAAAGCCCCATTTGCAATTAATTCAAGATCTGATAAGGCCATGCCATCTATATCAATTTCAGCATCGATATTTGAAAGGTCATAGCTCAAGTCCACTCTATCAATTAATTTTCCACCATGTGGAATACTTATCGTCAACTTTTATCACTCCTATTCATTAGGATCTAGATTTAGGCGTTTTTTCAAATATGTTTCAATTTTTTTGACAGCTTCATTTATTGTGAGCTTATCTGTATCAATGGTAATTTCCGGATTTACAGGTTCCTCATAAGGCTGGTCAATCCCTGTGAATTGCTTAATTACACCACTTCTTGCTTTTTTATAAAGCCCCTTCGGATCTCTTTTCTCACATTCCTGGAGTGAGCACTTTACGTACACTTCTATAAATTCATCTTCGGGAAATAATGATCTTGCATTCTGACGATCTTCCTCAAATGGAGATATCAATGCTGCCAATATTACCCCACCAGCATCAACAAAAAGTTTGCCGACTTCTGCGGTTCTCCTTATGTTTTCTTTCCTGTCAGTTTCTGAGAAGGATAAATTTCTATTGATTCCATGGCGAAGATTATCACCATCCAAAAGATAGACATAGATTCCCTGTTTGAATAGTTCTGCCTGCAAAGCATTGGCTATTGTTGATTTACCGGAACCGGAGAGTCCGGTGAACCAAACCATCAGACTTTTATGGCCGTTTTTTTTCTGCCTGTCTTCCTTTTTAATTACTGAATCGTGCCAGACTATATGTTGATTTTTATCCTTACTTCCCAATCTTGTTTCCTCCTTTAAATCTGATCTTAAATCCAAATCCAATAGGCAATAAAAACAGATAGAACCATACATATCAAACTCAAAGGGAGCCCAGCTTTAATGAAGTCTGAAAATTTATAGCCCCCTGGACCATATACAAGTAAATTAGTTTGGTAGCCTATCGGGGTAAGAAAACTGCATGAAGCGGATATGGCTGTAAGCATTGCAAGCATCTTTGGATCTAAACCGGACTGAAGGGAAACGGTATAGCCAATAGGAAACATAATAGCAGCTGTAGCAAGATTATTAAGGAGTTCAGTCATGATTAAAGTAATTAGATAGAATAAAAACAAAATTCCTATTATGCCCGTAAAACTCTGAAACATTGCTAGAAAGGAAGCTATAAATTTTGCCAGGCCAGTAGATTCAATGGTGTTGCCAATTCCAATAGAGCTCCCCATAATAATGATGACACTCCAGTTTATGGATTTTATTGCTTCGTTAACAGTAATAACTTTTGTTAAAATCACGATTAGCGCAGAAATTAATGCCAGGCTGAATATGGATATCAGCTGAAATGCCGATGAAATAATGATTCCTATAAGAATCAATATGACCACAAATTTTTCCTTTTTTTTATTTCTATATTTACTTTCAATAGGAGAGATAAAATAGAAATCTTCAGCATTCGACCATGTCCTCAAAAAATCATTTTTAGCCAGTAATAAAAGTGTATCTCCCTTCTTTAACACAAAATTTCCAATACCCGAAGTTATAAACTTTCCATTTCTTTTAATGGCTACAATTGCTGCATTATACCTTGACCGAAAATTGCTTTCTTTAACTTTTATATTGATTAAAGGAGATTTTTCTGAAATTCCAACTTCTAAAAAAGTAGCAGGAAGGTTAATATGATTCCCTTTGTTCCCCAGAACGCGTCTTAATCCAATAATATGGCATACCTTTAATAATCCATCAGGGTTTCCTGAGAAAACAAGAATATCACCTTCCTGAATGGTTTCATCATTTGGTGCAGGAATAATGGGTTTCCCGCTTCGGATTATTTCAACCAAAAATAATTGTTCCAGATTGCGAAGCATAGCATCCATTATGCTTTTTCCTATTAATGTTGAATTTTTTTCGACACTAAATTTGTGGATAAAAGGCAGCTTTCCATCATGAAAAAGTTCAAAATTATGTGCCCGCTCGGGCAGAAGCCGATGACCTATCGTTACAAAATATAAAATTCCCGCAACCGTAATCGGTAAGCCGATATAGGCAAAATCAAACATTTTGAATCCGCTTAAGCCTTTTTCAATTAATAAACCCTGAACAACTAGATTTGTTGATGTCCCTATTAGAGTAATAGTTCCTCCGAGAATAGCAGCATAGGATAAAGGAATTAGCAGTTTAGATGGTTTTACATGGTTTGCAGCTGCCCACTTCTGAAGGACGGGGATAAGCATGGTTACAATTGGAGTGTTATTCATAAACGCAGACATGGCACTTGTTGGCACCATCAAGCGAAACAATACATACTGTATTGATTTACTTTTGCTTAATATTTTTTGAATTATGACGTGCAGTATGCCGCTCTTGGATACAGCTGCTCCTACAATAAAAAGGAAAGCAACAGTATGGACTGCCGGGTTTGCAAAACCTTTAAAAGCTTCGGATGGAGTTGTAATTCCCGCAAATATAAGAATAGCCAGCGTGAGAAAAACCATAAATTCCGCCGAAAACCATTCCTTAATAAGACCAAAAAACATGATGGAAAGAATGATGCATAAAAAAATTGCATCGATATTCATAGAAATCTCTCCTGACAATTCCAAATAAGTAATCATATTATACCTATGTGATAAATTCTTTTTTGCGTAGATATTCGCCTCGTTTTTCAATAAATTAACATTTTTCGGGAAAAGATTAGCGGCTTGCCAAATATTTTGGACAGGAATTAATGGAGTTGCCTATAACAATAAGAGCGAAAAAACATAAAGTAATTTAGACAGGTAGTACCTTAAGGTAATACAAATTTTCTAAGAACTTTATGAAATGCCATAGGCCAATCATTCAAAATTGAAACAACACGAAGAGAAAGTCTTTAAAGAAACAGCGATATGATATCCCAAATGAAAATTCCCTGACTATCAGTGTTTCTTTAAAGATTTTAATTAATATGGAGCCTTTTCTTGATAAGAGTTTGCGAAGGGAGACATCTAAATTGAAAGGAATCATTCTTGCGGGAGGGACAGGAACACGTCTTTTACCTTTTACTAAAATCATAAATAAACATCTATTGCCGGTTGGCCCCTATCCTATGATCTATTGGCCAATTATCAAATTAAGGGAAGCAGGTATCCAGGAGATACTTATCATAACAAATGAAAAGGACTTGAGCGTATTTAGAGAGGTTTTAGGTGATGGAAGGGAATTCAATGTAAAACTTACATTTCGGGCCCAGGAAAATGAAGGGGGAGGGATTGCTGATGCACTTTTAGCTTCACGGGATTATATAAATAAAGAAAAATTCGCAGTGGTACTGGGTGATAATTTGTTTGAAGATACTTTAACACTCCATTTAAAAGCTTTCGAAAACCAGAAGCACGGGGCGAGGGTTCTTTTAAAGAAAGTCAGCAACCCGACACGTTACGGTGTTCCGAAATTAGATTTAATTGAAAAGAAAATACTTTCTATTCATGAAAAGCCAAGCATCCCGCCTTCTTATTATTGTGTAACTGGAATATACATGTACGATGAGGAAGTATTCAATCTTATCAAAAACATTCAGCCATCCGAACGAAATGAGCTGGAAATTACAGATGTAAACAATCTGTATATACAAAAAAACCAGCTGGAGTATGATGTTTTAAATGGCTGGTGGATTGATGCAGGAACCCATCATTCTTTATTTTTGGCTCAAAAGTTTATTTATGAAAATAGGAAAGAAGAGGATAATAATGGTTAAAAATCTTCTTGTCACTGGTGGAGCAGGATTTATTGGTTCAAACTTCATTTCAAGAATACTAATGAACAAAAACTATTATATTACTAATATAGATTCTTTGACATATGCTTCAAATAAAAAGGAAATTCAGGCCTTTGAGATTTCTAATAATTATCGTTTTATTAAATGTGACATAGGAAATGAAGTGGAATTAAATGAAGTTTTTGATTTGAGATATGATGCCATTATTAACTTTGCCGCTGAGACACATGTGGATAGGAGTATTCTTAACGCACATCCATTTATCAGGACTAATATTCAAGGAACATTTAATTTATTGCAGGCAGTCTTAAAAGGAAAAGCAGATAAAATGATTCATATTTCAACAGATGAAGTATATGGTTCCCTTTCTCCAGGAGATTCTCCCTTTACAGAACAGACTCCTCTTGCACCCAATAATCCTTATTCCGCAAGTAAAGCCAGCTCTGATTTGCTTGTCCGCTCTTTTTATGAAACCTATCAGCTTCCTCTTATCATTACACGATGCAGCAATAATTATGGACCTTTGCAGCATACAGAAAAGCTTATCCCTAAAACAATTACAAACGCTCTTAATAACCAGGAAATTCCTTTATATGGAGATGGATTAAACATAAGAGATTGGATTTTTGTAGAAGATCATTGCAGGGGCATAGAAATGGTCTTAGAAAAGGGAATTGCAGGTGAAATTTATAATATTGGCGGTAATAATGAGAAAACAAATTTGGAGGTTATCCAAATTATTTTAAACCAGTTAAATAAAGATAAGAGTCTTATCAAGTATATTGACGACCGTAAAGGCCATGACAGGCGATATGCAATGAATTCAAGCAAAATATCAAAGGAAGTCGGTTGGAAGCCTGAGGTTTCATTTGAAGAAGGGATCAGCAGAACGATTAATTGGTATAAATCCAGATGCTAAAAGAAAAAGGTGAGGAAAATAGATATATTAATCACTGGCGGTGAAGGTCAATTAGGCAGGGAACTGCAAAAATCCTTAAGCAGTAAGCATCATAGCTACAGTCTGGGAAAAGGAGATCTCGATATAACAAATAAAGAAAAGGCAGACCTCATAATTAACCAGCTGAAACCCGATATTATTATACATGCAGCAGCTTATACTGCAGTAGATAAATGTGAATCAGAGAGAAAGAAAGCTTTTGAAGTCAATAGTTTAGGTGCCGGATATATAGCTTCAGCAGGGAAAAAAGTAAATGCAAGAATTATCTATATAAGTACAGATTATGTTTTTGACGGGAAAAAACAAAGTCCTTATACGGAGGATGACATTCCAAATCCTCTGTCGGTCTACGGGATGAGCAAATGGCTTGGAGAACGGATAGTGCTAACCAATAGTGATGCTACGGTTATCCGCACTTCATGGCTTTACGGACATGAAGGGAAAAATTTTGTAAAAACCATGCTTGAACTGGGAAAGGAAAACAGAGAAATAAAAGTTGTCAATGATCAGATTGGGTCACCAACCTATGTTAATGACTTAGCAGCAGTTATTGAACAATTAATTGATAAGGAAAATAGTATTTATCACTTTAGCAATACAGGCTCATGTACATGGTTTACATTTGCAAAACGAATTTTTGAAGAAGCAGGTTATGACCCTGCCAGAGTGCAGCCTATAACCAGTGCAGAATATGGTGTTCCCGCACCAAGGCCCGCATATTCAGTCATGGAACATAAGGCAATTAATAATCAAGGCATTAAGACTCCAAGGCATTGGGAGTATGCATTGAAAGACTTTATACGGAAGGAGTTAAGCAAATGATAGAAGGCGTAAAAACTAAACAGCTTATAAAGCATTGTGACGACCGGGGATTTTTTGCCGAGCTTATCAGGGATGATGAGCCGGAGTTGCTGTCAAGGTTTGGGCAGGCTTCCTGGTCTATGAGCTATCCAGGCGTAATAAAAGCATTTCATTACCATGAAAAACAAGATGATTTATGGTTCTTTCCTTCAGGTAATGCACAAGTGGTACTACATGATTTAAGAGAAAATTCATCTACCTTTGGTAAGACCGAAGTCTATTACATGGGTGAAGAGAATCAAATTATGCTCCTTATTCCAAAGGGTGTTGCACATGGTTATAGAGTCCTGGGGGAAAAGCCTGCGGTAATTATTTATTTTACAACTTGTTCTTATGATAAAGAAAAACCTGATGAGAAAAGAATAGCTTGGGATGATCCTTTGATCGGGTTTGACTGGAAAACAAAATTCAGGTAGGGAAAGGAAGACATTGATCTATGAAGAAAGGTGTCAATTTGATCGGATATGCCCGAGCTGAATTTGGATTAGGGGAAGCATGCCGTTCAGCTGCAAGGGCACTGCAATCGGCAGGAATCCCTTTTTGCATAATAAATTTTTCGCATTGTCCAGCCAGGCAAAATGACTTCTCCTGGATACACAAGGAAGTACAAGAACCAATTTTTAATACGAATATCTTTTTTATAAATTCTGACCAGTTTTTTATACATTATAAAAAAAACAACTTGCCAAAGAAATGGTTTTTGAACCGATATAATATTGGGTACTGGCATTGGGAACTGGAAAAACTCCCTGGTACCTGGTTAAAAAGCCTTCGATTAATTAATGAAGTCTGGGTTCCTTCCAGTTTTACCTCAAATGTTATTTCAAGTAGAACTCGAAAGCCGGTTATTACAATTCCTCACTCTATTTTCGTAGAAATACCTTCAGTAATTACCAGAAAAGACTTCAATCTTCCGGAAAATAAATTTTTATTTTTTACAATGTTCGACGTTAGCAGTACATTGGGAAGAAAAAACCCAATGGCAGTTATAGATGCATTTAAGATGGCTTTTCCCGGAAAAAACCATTCAGTTGCACTCGCTATTAAAATTAATAATGGTTCCAATTCCAGTCAGCTTGAGGTGCTTAAACAAAAATGTGAGGAATATCAAAACATAATTTTTATCGATAAAGTACTTGATCGGAAAACGGTAAATGGTTTGCTATATGTATCTGACAGCTATGTTTCTCTTCATAGATCCGAAGGATTTGGATTACCTTTGGCAGAAGCCATGTTTCTAGGTAAGCCGGTTATAGCTACAAATTGGTCTGGCAACCTGGAATTCATGAATAATAACAATTCCTGTTTAGTCGATTTTACTTTAAAAAATATTGGACAGGATTATGGCCCATACACATCTAATCAGCGATGGGCGGAACCTGACCTTTTACAGGCTTCTCAATCGATGAGAAAGCTGGTATTCGATAAAAAATACGCCGATAAAATTGGATTAGTTGGAAAGAGGACTATTGAAACTAAATTGTCATCTAAAGCAATCGGTGAAAAGTACCGATTGCGGCTAAATCAAATTGGCCAATTGCCATCAAAGAGGTGAAGCAGAGAGTTCGAAAATGCTATTAATATACACATTTAATTATATTGTTGGATTGGAATAATGTTCCAAAGTTCGTAACTCTTGTCCTTCTTAATCATATAATGAAAATAAGCTGGGTCATTTAAGAATTATAATCTGCAGTTAAAATATTAAGTTACCTGGCAATATACTAGTTTGGAAAGGAGTATATCATGAAAAAAGCATTAATTACTGGTATAACCGGACAGGATGGATCTTATCTTGCTGATTTACTTCTAGATAAAGGCTACAAAGTTTATGGACTTAAAAGAAGAACAGCAACACAAAATTATGAAAATATAAAACATATAAAAGACGAAATTGAATTTTTATCAGGGGATCTTCGCGACCAAACATCCTTAACCGAAGCAATTAAGATAGCGAAACCTGATGAGGTTTATAATCTAGCTGCTCAATCCTATGTTGGCGACTCCTGGAGACAGCCGATTTACACAGGAGAGGTAACAGGGCTCGGAGTCACAAATATGCTGGAAGCAATTCGTTTATCTGATTTGGATGCTCGTTTTTACCAAGCTTCCAGCAGTGAAATGTTTGGAAAAGTTGTAGAAACCCCACAAACTGAAGTGACTCCTTTTTATCCACGCAGTCCTTACGGTGTGGCAAAAGTTTATGGGCATTGGATTACAGTAAATTATAGAGAAAGTTTCAATCTTTTTGCATGCTCGGGGATATTGTTTAATCATGAATCACCAAGAAGAGGAATTGAGTTTGTGACACGGAAAGTAACTGATGCTGTTGCAAAAATAAAGCTGGGAATTCAAAATGAGCTCCGTTTAGGAAATCTGGATGCAAAAAGAGACTGGGGTTTTGCTGGTGATTACGTTGAAGCCATGTGGAAAATGCTGCAGCAGGACAGTCCTGATGATTATGTAATCGCTACCGGCAAAACACATACTGTAAGGGAATGGGTACAAACTGCGTTTAACTATGCTGGACTGAATTGGGAGAATTATGTTGTTGCCGATGAGAAATTTTTCCGTCCGGCAGAAGTTGATTTATTAATAGGAAATCCCCAAAAAGCCAAAGAACAGTTGGATTGGGAGCCTAAAGTAAGCTTTGAAAACTTGATTGAAATGATGGTAGAAGAAGATTTAAAGAGAAACTCTAAAAAATAAGGGCAGTTTTTTTCAAGGCTGTTTTCAAATGTTTATTGCTTTTTCATAATTTAGTTTAATTTGCAGAATTGACCTTCGCTGTTTGCACTCCATCTTCGAAAATGCTGACGCATTTCCTGCTTGCGGTTGAACATTCGAGGAAGCTTATTCCATGTCCTGCGGGAGGAGAGGGAACTTTAATACCCTGCAGGCGAAGCAGGGGAGGCTCACATTCTTCCCGTGGGTTCGCTCTGTACCTGCAGTGGAAATCTACGGGCAGAATTCTTAAACAAAAACAACAACCTTTAAAAATAGAGCCTATTTTTAAATTCTTGTTTGTAAAAAGTAAAGGGGAATTAAGCATATGAAAAAAATCCTTGTTCTTAATTTTTTCCCTGCGAAAAACCCTCCTGCTACCGGAGGTGAACACAGGTATTTTCACTTTTATAATGAATTAAGTAATCATTATGATGTAACCCTCATTTCTTCATCACACCCTCATAAATCAGTAAGGATTGTTGAATATTCGAAAACCTTCAGGGAATATTTAGTCCCAAATGATTTAGATATTCACGGTCGCCTTAACAAAGAGTTACGCGGAAAGGTTGGAATTGAATATTCTGCTTTAGTTTCAACCTTGGCGTCCAATTATCCAAATAAGTATCACGAAGTTTTTCTTAATCTATACGAACAAAGCGATATTATAATTCATGATTCACCATTTACCTTGGGTTACGACTTATTTTTTGGATTTGATGAGAAACCAAGAATATATAACAGTTATAACAATGAGGCAGATCTGGCAAAGCAGATGTGGGATGGAGTTGAAGCAAAAAAGTATACTAAGTATTTTTTTGAAGTTGAAAAAGAGATGGTATTGCTGGCTGACCTGGTTTTTGCAGTATCAGAGGAGGACAGGAAAGGCTTTGTTAAATCTTATGGTGTAAATATAGACAAAATAAAACTTGCCCCCAATGGCATCGTTCCTGAAGAATGGACAAATATCCCGACAAAACACCACCGGCAAAAGCCCACTGCCTTTTTCATTGGAAGCAAACATCCCCCGAATTATGAAGCTGTAAATTTTATCATCAATAATCTTGCAGTGAAGTGCAAGAATATAAATTTTGTTATAGCAGGTGATTGCTGTAATCAATTTAAAAATGTAAGCAGAAGTAATGTAGAACTTTTGGGGAGAATTGGCAACTCACAGAAAAAAGAACTTCTTTCTAATTCAGATTTTGCTATAAATCCAATGTTTTCTGGTGGAGGCACTAATTTAAAAACTGTTGAATTCCTTTCAGCGGGTCTGCCTTTAATTTCAACAGAAATGGGAGTTCGCGGCCTCAATTTGACTTCAGGTGAAGATTATTTAGCGGCTGACAAAAATAATTTTGCAGCAATTTTAGATACAGCGATAAAAGATAGGAAAAGATTAAAGACTATCGCAATGAAGGGAAAAAAACACATCGACCAAAACTATTCTTGGAAAGGAATAGTTTTAAAATTTAAGAAGGAAATTGATAATATCACAAAAGGAAAAAAAAGAGAAAATATTCTTGTCCTTAATGATTTTAAAGTGTCCACAGCATTATCAGGAGGAGAAGTTAGACTTAAACAATTATATTCTGGCCTATCAAAATATTATAAAATTATTTTACTTTGCTTTACAAATGCTAAAGTGATTGAAAAAAAGCGAATTACAGAGAACTTTCTTGAAGTAAGTATTCCAAAAACACCTGAACATATTCAAGAAAACATGAAAATAAAAAAGCAGTTTCATATAAGTGTAAGTGATATTGTTAATTCTTATATGTGCACAAAAAACAATTTACTAATGAAGATAACCAAGTTACTTTATAGAAATTCTGAGTTTATAGTTACTGCTCACCCTTATATGATTCCTTTAATACAAGATCTTCAAAGTAAACCATTGATATATGAAAGCTTAAATGTAGAGACAAAACTTAAAAGTGAAATATTAAAGGGCCATCCCATGTACAAATTTTTAATTAATCAAGTGAAAAAAATAGAGTTACTTGCATTAAAAAAAAGCAACCTAGTAATAACGGTGTCAACTGAGGATAAAAACCAATTCATAGAGATGTTCCATATGAATCCAAAAAAGATTGCTACTATAAAAAATGGTATAAAACTAAAAGATAATGATTATTTTAACGATGACTTTTCAAGCATTAAAAATCTCTTTAAAGGAGCTCCGGTTATTGTATTTATTGGCAGCAATCATTACCCGAACGTGAAGGCCTTACAGTATATAGAACAAGATTTGGCTTTGAACTTAAAAAATTATTACTTTTTAATTATTGGATCGGTTTGTAACTCAGCTGGAAAAGCACCGCCTCAAAATGTTTTACATTTTAAAACATTAAATGAAGAGTTTAAAGATGCTCTCTTAAGAGTAGCAGATGCTGCTATAAATCCAATTATCACAGGTTCTGGCTCAAATATGAAGCTTGCAGAATATTTTGGGAAGAAAGTTCCGGTTATAACAACAAACTTTGGAGCGAGAGGCTACGAAATTTCAAATGGAAATCATGCAATTATTTGCAGTTTAAATGAATTTGCAAATAAGATTCCTAGTTTGGTTAATAGTCCAAATATATCGTTGAATATCGTAAATAATGCATATAAATATGCTGAACAAGAGCTGAGTTGGGAATCACTTGCAGAACAATATAAAAATGTCTTACAAAGTCTGCCAAAATAAAAAAGGAGGAAGGAAAGTGATTTGAAGATACTTCAAATAATTCAAGAAATGTATAGCAAAGAAAATTCTCAATTTGTTAAAGAGTTATATAGGGAAATTTTAAATCGTGAATATGACCAGCAGGGCTTTCAGGATCATGTGGAAAAGTTAAAAAAAGGAACAGAAAAAGAGGTAATTCTAAGTTCCTTTTTTAAAAGTAAAGAATTAATCGTTAAGCTTAATAATTCTTTTCGTAATCCACTGTATGAAAAGAAAAATAATAACAGTACGATCTTTGGCCGGCTTCATCAAATTATGAAAAAAAAGGGTAAACATTTTTTAGATGGAGTGTTTCTGGAATTACTAAACAGGAAACCGAACAAAAAGGAATACTATTCCTTTTCATATTCTGCAAAGGGGTCAAATAAGGATAAGAGGGATATAGTTATTCATATAATCACAAGCAGAGAATTTAACAGCAAAATTAAAATAAATAACAGGAATCTCACACTAAAATCACAAAACATTGCAGAGAAAGTAACCGCCGAAATGGTAATAAAGAAGTTAAAAACTCATTTCAGAAGGGATTAATAAATTATGGGGAAGATACCAGGTGAGTATGAAAATGACATGCTGCAAACCTCAGATGTTATTAAATTATTGAAAGTGGCTTTTCTTCAGAAGAAACCCCTTTCACTTGCCCGATTTGGCCATAGTGAGATTAATTTGGCATGGACCACATATCCTGATTGGATTAAGGGATGGAACTATAGAGAATACAATGGAGCAACTGAGAATCCTCAGAAGATGCAGACTGATATTAGAGAAGCATTAAAAATGACGGATATTGTTGGTCTCCATCGTTCAACATCTCGTATTTATGAGGATAGAAGAGCTGCCCTAGCAGCAAAAGAAATGTTAAAGGCACTTCAAATTGTACCGAAACATGTATGTTCAGCCTGGGTTACCCATGAACTAATAAGAAGCCAGGATTTTTGGGAATGGCTTCGAATGCAAAAAGTTGTTTTGGTGGGAAGACGTTCAAAAGAGGCTCAGCATTTATTTAAGAAAAAAGGAGTAACAGTTACCAACACAATTAATCTGGAGGGTATGGAGGATCTCCAAAAGGTACACAATTTATTATGCAGAAATTCGAATTGGGAGGTGGCACTAGTTTCTGCAGGATTACCTGCTTCGATTCTTGTACCCCGAATTGTGCGTGATACTGGTAAAATTGCTATTGATTTTGGCCATGCTATAGATAAGATAATAGAAGGCCGTGAATTTAGATTTGATAAAACCGCAAATGAATATAATAAAAATCATACAAATAATCCCAATAATAAAAATAATGATATTTAGCTGGAATTCTGATGATTTTCTTAAATTGCACCCTTAATTTCTCCTCGCACAATTATCATTGAAAAGCCGACCTTAAAGGCTTTATGCGAAAAAGATATATAAATCTTATAATTTTAAAACCTGTTAGTTTAAAACTAACAGGTTATTTTTTTGGACAAGAGGTTACTAACCCATACAAAATCATTCTTTTTGAATACGATGTATTGTGATGGTACATCGATACCCTAAAGAATACTCAACTTGCATTTTTATATTAACTATCATACTGGATAATAAAAAAACGATTTTCAATCCAACTTGATATAAAGTGCAAAAAAAGAACATCAAAATGTTTCTAAGGAAAGGATGGGCATTAAAAACAATGAATAATCTGATCCAATTTACAAAAGAATATATTTTTCATTTCCTCTTTATATCCAGTATATTTATATATTCTTTAATAGCTGCAGAAAGTAAGGCGCTAATTATTGAAATTATGGATTTAAGAGCTGTTTTTGCACTATTAGTCTATGTAGCATTAGTTCAATTGTGCCTGTACAAATTACTGTTGAGAAAAGAATTTTCAATTGTAAAGCAAGAGCATTTGTTAATTGCCAGCTTTTTATTTTGTATATACGTTTTGATTTTCATGAGCATACAATCAAATCTATTCTTTTTATTAATTCTATTTGTTACAACAGCATTATTTTTTTTCGGGCCAATTAGAGTTTTCTTCAATAATAATATTCCTTCGATTAATGCTTCATTTAGTAATGGCAACGAACAGTTAGTAAAGGATACTAAAAAACAGGCAGAAAAAAAGATTAATAGTAAACCACCTAATATTAATGTAAAAAATCTTATTGGAAGAGACATCATTAGGCCTACAAAGAGAATTAGTGAATATATTTCAAATAAAACCGTCTTAATTACTGGAGCAGGAGGCTCAATCGGAAGTGAATTAGTTAAGCAGGCTGCCGGATACAGTCCAAAAAGGCTGATTTTACTTGGCCATGGAGAAAATAGTATTTTTAATATCTCTGCAGATATTAAAGAAAAGTTTCCCAAAACTCAAATACATTTAATAATAGCGGATATTCAGGATAAGAATCACATTGAACAAATTTTCGAACAGTATAGACCAACTATTGTTTTTCATGCTGCAGCTCACAAACATGTTCCATTAATGGAAATGAATGAAGGAGCAGCAGTACGAAACAATATTTTTGGAACTGAAAATCTTGTCAAGGCATCATCTAAATACTTTGTTGAACGCTTTGTCTTTATTTCAACTGATAAAGCTGTCGAGCCTATTAATATTATGGGGAAAACTAAAAGGATTGGAGAGCTGATTGTTCAGGCTGCTGCATCAGAAAGTTTAACGAAGTTCTCAATTGTAAGGTTTGGAAATGTGCTGGAAAGCCGCGGAAGTGTAATTCCCATTTTTAAGAAACAAATTGAGTCAGGAGAAGCGGTTACCGTAACACACCCAGATATGGTGAGGTATTTTATGACCATCCCTGAAGCAGTGCAACTTGTTCTTGAAGCAGGTGCACTATCAAAAGGGGGAGAGGTTTTCGTACTGGATATGGGGAAGCCAGTTAAAATCATTGATATTGCCAGAAGGCTGATCTGCTTATATGGTTATGAACCAGACAAAGATATTAGAATAGAAATTACAGGAATTCGTCAGGGAGAAAAATTAAATGAATCACTTTTTTACACTAGTGAGGAAATAGTGAAAACCAAACACCCTAATGTTATGATTGCTGTTCCCAAAATAAAAAGCAGTGAGAATTTACAAGGACAATTAGAAAAACTTAAAGAAGCTGTAATCCATTATCCTGAAAAAATTGGGCAAATGCTAGATAAAATTATTAAAGATCAATAATGAAAAAATAAAAAACCAATCAATTTCAGGTATAAAAGGAGGGAAAATAAGCTGAAATGATTGAGAAGATAAAAAAAGAATTGAAAAGTTTTACTGCCCCTAATTCAATAACTGTAGCAACAGTAGGGATGACATCTAGAGATTCAGCTCCCTTTACTGTCTTGCCAAGAAGAAAAACACTTGGATTTGAAACGATTAATTTCTTAATTTCAAATATTCATTCAGCAGTAAAATGTTTGAATTTTCTCGATGGCAAGGTCAAGTATATTCTAATAGATGTTGAATCCAAAAAAAATGTTGATCTCGAGAGTATTGCAAAAAAAACTATAAAGTCCTCAATTGTCAAGTCATACAAACCAAATGATGCGACTGTAGAAGCTGCAGACCTTTACATGTTGAATTATTTTAAAGATTTTCTTAAGGATAAAAAAATCTTAATTTATGGTGCAGGCAATATAGCTGGGAAACTTGCGTTAAGATTGGCTGAACGAGGGGCAGAGATATATATTTATTCACGGGATAAAAATAAGGTTAGTTTATTGGTAAATGCGCTTAACTTAATTCTTCCTAGATATTCATTAAATAGGATCAAACAATTACAAAATTTTGAAGAGATGAGTGATTTTTTTGATGCTATTATTTCCTTTATATCTTCTGAACAAGTAATTAATCATAATATTATTCAAAGTTTAAAGGAAAATGCCTTAGTTTTGGATGGTGGCATAAACAATTTTACTCATGAATTTTATAAAAACAGCAGTAAAAAAAGGTTAAATTCTTTTCGGCTTGATGTACGATTGGGGTTTCTATACTCATTAATACCTTTAATGGACTATACTGAAAAGTTTTTTAGGGAGGTGCAAGGTAAGTCATCAATAGAGGAAATAAAATTAGTATCAGGGGGGATTATTGGGAATGAAGGGGATATAATCGTTGATTCTATTAAATCGCCTACACAAGTGATTGGAATTGCAAATGGACTAGGGGGGACAAAAGAAATAGGTAAGTATAATCTGACTGATATCAAAAATCTGGAAATGGTACAAAAATATATCTCAGAAAAAAAGTAAACAGTTAAAAAATCATCTAATAAATCTACATCTGCTATCCTCCTTCTAAAAATAATGCCAGCAGTAGTTTCCTCCAAACTTTTATCATTAATTTTCCCAGTAAAAATAACAAATTACCAATCATCTATTTGCTTACCGGAAAGTCTTCAGAAAAAAGCAGATTTATTAAAACAACTGATGTGAAAGGAGAAACTATGGTTAGAGAAAATAAAGCAATTTGCATTATAGGATCAGGAAGATGCGGATCTTCAATGGTGACCAGGGCGATAAATTTAATGGGAGTGGATGTAGGATCCCATCTTTATCCTGCTGACCGCACAAATCCAAAAGGCTATTGGGAAAACAGCAGAATTGTAATGATCCATGAAAAGATGCTTAAAACAGTTGGAAACAATATTCATCATGAATGGTGGCACAAGAAGGATTACATCCATTTAAAACAAGAATTGAAAGACTATATAACAAAAGAATATTTAGATAAAGAGGTATGGGGATGGAAAGATCCAAGAACATGCCATTTTATTGCACTATGGAATGAGGTATTAAATGAACTATCTGTCACTCCCCATTATGTAATCCTGGTTCGTAATCCCGTAGACATTATTCATTCATTCAAAAAAGCATATAACTTTAAAGACATTACAGCATTGAAGCTTTGGCAGCAAAGAACGTTATTAAGTTTGAAAAAGACAGAAGGCCATAAAAGGCTCATCTTTGATTATAACCAATTCCTGGACAATAGTCTTGGATGCTTAAAAATTCTTTCTAAGACTTTCAATCTTAAAATCGAAAAAAATGAGATAGAATTAAAAAGGCAGTTAAATCATTTTATTGACCCTTCATTACAGCATAGCAGGGTGAGCTTAGATAGATTGTTAAATGATCCATTTATTGAAGATGATATTAAAGAGCTTTATAGCCTATGCTACAAGGCATGCCACTCAATCGATTTTTTCAATTCTGAAATATTCAGGAAAAAAGTTGATTTATTATATCGATCTTTTTTTGAAAAATAAGCTAACCGTGAAAAATCCTTATTTATAGTTTTCCGGGTTTAATTGGTATAACAAATAAAGGGTGATTATTTATGGAAGATAAGTATAAAAATATATTGGAGTTTTGGAGAAATAACTTATATTTGCCTAATTCATTAACAAGAGAAGAGACTATGCGTTTTTGGTTATTGGAAGCTAAACCCTACAAAATCAGACCAGAAACAGTAAAGAAATACCAGAAAAAAAATAACATACAGGTGTTAATAGAGACTGGTACTTATAAAGGTGCCATGATTGAGGCAGTATTAAATAATTTCAATAAAATAGTCTCAATAGAATTAGATAAAGACCTATATAATGAAGCAAAAATAAAATTTTCCAGCCATTCACATGTGAATATTGTGCATGGTGATAGCTCCTTAGTATTGGGGGACATGCTGAAGTCTATTAATGTACCTTGTGTATTTTGGCTGGACGGACATTATGTACCAGATTCAATAGATACAGCCAGAGGGGATAGAGATACTCCTATTTTGGATGAATTAGATCAGATTTTAAAGCATCATGTTAGGCATCATGTAATTTTAATTGATGATGCCCGATGTTTTATTGGTCCCAATCCTATTTTGAATGATTACCCTACAATCCAGGAATTAAAAAAGTTTGTAAAAAGCAGAAGGCCTGAGTTAAGTTTTCAAGTAGCTGACGACATAATAAGAATTTTGCCATAAAAAAGAGATTCAAAATTTGTTAGTTAAAAAAGTTGAAGAATATGTATATTAGCACAAACTGAAGACAAGCTCACGAATAGTATATCTTAAGAAAGTGAGGTGCTCCTATGTGTCTTTGTAAAAAAGTTAATAAATATTATTTAGGAAGTGACCCGAATTACGGAAAAGCGGTTAAGCTCACAGCAAACAATTATAAAATGCCTGTGGTGAAGGGTACAAAAGCAGGGTACTCTACAAAAAAATATGTAAACGGAAAGCTTCAAACTTACTAAGGGACCTTTGAAGTGCCCAGCGCGAATCAGTGCGAATAAAAGGCGGTGAGACTATGTGCTTTTGCCATGAGGTTAATAAAAAGATTTCCTCCAATGCATCGTATCAAGGCAGAAAAATGCCCTCAGCCAAAAGAATCATTAATGTAAAGACTTCAAATGGCATCCTGAAACCTTTACAGCCAAACTACAAAGTTAAAAAATAACGAACCACTGAACCTTTTTAAAAGAGAGCTAATTCCATCAATTAATGAATACATTAGTGTAGCGGCTTTATCTATTCAGCAGTAAGGGAGGTGTATTATTTGTTGGTGGTAGTTCAAAATTTTGCTGGAGTCACCAAGGGAAATTTTCTCAGAAAGAAAACCAGCGGAATAACTCCTCATTTATCTTTAAGGCAAAAAAAAGCCCTATTGAAGAAAGCCCGCACAGAAAATGAAAAAAGCAAGGTGAATAAAATGTCTAAAGCCACCAAAAATAAACCTAACCTGAAAATAAGCTGTATTTTAACAAGTTATAATCGTCCTCAGAGAGTCCGTGAGGCCATTGCAAGTGTTCAGCAGCAAACATATCCCAATTGGGAGCTCATTGTTGTAGATGACAATTCTAATGCAAAAACTAAAAATGTATTAAATGAAATTGCTGATAAAGATCCCCGGATTACACTAATTCAGACAGGAGTAAGTCCCGAGGATCGCCCAAAAACAACCAGATATGCAACCTGCATTAATTTAGCACTCGGAAGGATAACGGGAGATTTAGTAACCTATTTAACTGATGATGATATATACTATCCAACCCGATTCGAGAGAATGGCAGCGGCGTTTCAAATGAACCCCAAAATTCATGTCTTATATGGCAGACAAAAAGTCATTGTGTATACAGGGAATAGGATTACAAGGACTTTTATACGCCCCTTAGTTGGAGTTACACGATATCCAATGGGGAGGGTTGATCATAATTCCTTTATGCACAGTCGATCCTGCTTAGAGGTAGTGAAAGGGTGGGATGACCACCCTGACAATTGGAAGGCCGGTGACGCAGCTTTTTTAGAAAGCTTGTAAGGCATTGGGATTTTTATCCCATAAATGCATTAACCGATGAACATCGGGTACATGACAAAGGGGTTCAGAGAAAACTGCATCGCGGAACAAAACCATGGAACAGTGAAGATGCGGAGTAGGTTAATTGCCAATGATAGTCTTTACTTACTATTGTCATTGGAGCTTACTCAGCATGTCTTCCATCCTTTTTTCAAATGTATGCTCTTTAAGGACGCGCTTGTTTGCGAGTTCCGAAATTTCCTTGCGCTTTTCTTCATGATTAATATAAAAAATAAGTTTTTGAAGCAGTTCATCTTCCGTTTTAAATGATACGATCTCCTTGTCTTCGATAAAGTGGATTGGCAAATCCTCTTTGTACTCAATTAACTGAAAAGCCCCGCAAGCTGCTACATCAAAGGTTCTATTATTTATGCTATTGCCCTTAATGCCAATCCGATTTTTGTTTTGATGTAAATTGTAGGGCCTGTGCGTATTTAATACAATTTTTGCTCCGTTATAATACTGAGCCGCAATCGATGGTTCCACCCAAATATCATGAATTCTCAATCTGGGGTGATTTTGCAGCCGGATTAATTTATTTCTCCATTTGCCAATTACCTTGATTTTATAAGGTGTTTTTTCCAGAAGAACCTGGATAAGCTTCACCCTATCCGGATATGGATAGCCCAGCAGACATATATCGCTTATAAAAGCTGGTCCGGCCTGAATAGGCTTGAATATTTCTGTTGAAGTTCCTAATGGCAAATGGAAAGTTTGCTGGTGCCCTTTTTTAATATAGAAATCTTTGGCTGCCGTATCGATAGTAAAAATATAATCATAATTGGGTATTAGCACTTCCGTTTTATCCATGTAATAAGGATCTTCCGTTAGCCAGACTGCCGTCTTAATCTTTTGTGTCTTTACCCATTGGATTATTTTTAAAGGGACCTTAAAGCCCAGAAGGACAATGACAATGTCCGGTTTAAACTGATTTACCATTGTTTTTAGCTTTCCAATGCCAGTTAGGGGATCAAATTGTTTTACATTGGTTTTCTTTTGAAGCTCTTTCATAATCCATTGTTCAAAAAATTTATATATCCCTGTATAACCTGAAGAAATAAATAATATTCTCATAACATTCACCTAAAAATTAATAGAAATGCTGTTTAAGGCACCGATTCCATCTTTTTGTTCATCACAATAAAAAAAACCGTCCACAAGAACGAATCTATCTTTTTTCTTGGAAGAAACCTGCAGCTCATATCCAAAATTTAAATTTGTCCCTTGCTCAAGCGCCTTGGATTTTCCTGGCTTTAACCAGTGTTCACCGATCTTTAATGCTTTTTCCTTCCAGTCATCATCTATATATACCCAGGCTTCTGTATTAGAACCATCAATCATGAGAGCGGTATGATTTACTGAACCGATCTTTCCGCCAAGCCGCACATTTTCCGAAGGTTTTGTCCGCAGACAAATGAGGGGATTATTTAATGCAGCTGTACCGATATTTCTTATATTCAAGTTTCCAACTACCATAATATCCTCTTCTTCCTCCTCCTTTTCAGGAAGCATAATGGAATAACTGAACCAGGCGATACTATTAACAATTTCAGGTTCCTTCTTTTTCCAAAACAAGGTATCACTCCTATTCCATTACCAAATGTTTTCTTTACACTTTATGCCTTTAAGTAAGGGTAAATGTTAATGTTTCTGAGGGTAAGAGCTGAGTAAAATATAAAACTTTATCAATCAGCGTTTTAAATGTAAAAAAAGAGGAGCGGGCACTCCTCTTAGATTCTAGTTTTTCATGATCTATTAAGCTGGTGATGGACCAGGTCCCGGGAATACAGTCGGGCACTGAGGCGGGAACGCAAGCGGCGGACAAACGAAAGGCATGTCAGGACGCGGCTGGCAGAATTCAGCTGTAATTTCAAGCTTTACCAAAGCTTCCATTTGAACGTTTTGACACAGGTTAATTGAAATATCCAGCTGCTGGAATTCGAATTCACCAGGCGTAGCAGTTGCGCGGCAAATCAAGTTGGCATCACATTCAAAGTCTGTAATTTCACATTGCAGGAAAGTTCCTGGAGGCGCACATAAGAAGAATTTCTCAGATACAGCCCAAGGAATCGGCCCAGTTGTACATGACAAGCCATTTGGATTTGTTACTCGTACAACTACAAAACCTTTCTTTAAAACCTTTACTTTTTGCAAAGTAACTGTTGATCCATCTGGCAACTGGAACTGCCCGCTTGCACGGCCATCCGGCTGAGGGATTTCCTGGCAAAGAATTGATCCAGGTGCTAGAGGGTCAACAGGAGTACCATTTTCATCAGTTGCAAAACATTCAACTGTGTAATTTCCTCCTAGAACTGCACATGGGTCTGTATCTGGCGTTACACCGCCATTTTCACAGTCAAACTCAATTGCTCCAGCTGCTAGATCACTTGCATTAAAAGCAATAAGTGGCACATCAACTTGGCGGGTTACCCAGTCATAAACTTTATTTACTTTTATACATAAAGTCTCCTGTCCGCCGTTAATTGACTTAAAATCCATTAACTGATCATCCTCTCGCTTTATTATATTAGGGTTAAACCTACTTGTATGTTATGCTGCTTCTCCTGCTATGTGTATGGGCTTTTGCGTAAATTCAGACACCATTCCTGATTACCCAAACCAGAAAGCATAAATCTCCATAAACCTTTAACCCAATGTTAATATATTCCGATTGAGAAGCAGTGTGCTCACAATAGTTAACAGGGCCGAGCCTAAATATTTTAACCTTTATTTGCCCTTTGTCTGGACAATAATCCAAGCCATCCACATTAGGAAGAATATAATATTTTGTACCGGAAATTTTTTGGAGGGTGAAATTGTGAGCAGAAATTACATGAAGGTGATTCCGTACCGAGAAATATGTGCAGCCAAAGACTTTAAAGAATTTAAATTAGGAATATTACCGCAGAATACTCTATATCATTTAAGAAATCCAGAAAGAACTCAAATCGTTCCACCCGTGCTGCCTTTTCCAGGTATAAACTTGCCAAATGAATGTGTAACACAGGATTTTTATGTTGCAAGTCTTAGAAATACTTTATGCATAAGGAATCAGACAATTATCCATAACAGAAAATTTATTCTTCCTGATAGCTTCAGACATTACCAGTTTAACTCCTCAACAAACCATCTGACCTATAATCAACGATTAAATCGATTCTCACTAAAGGTAAATATAGAAAATACGAAATATCAAAAAGGTGATTGTATTTTTTTAAGCGGAGAGAAAAGCGGCTTCGGGCATTTTTTATTAGAGGTTATCTCAAGACTATGGATTACAAAGTATATTGATGTTAAAAAGGTAAAATTCATTATGAATCCAGAAGATCGAACCAGCTGGAAGCTCGATTTGCTTAAACCCTTCGGAATTAGCACGAGGCAAATTGTATATCTGGACAATCCGATCGTATGTGAAAGACTTCATATACCAGTTCAATCCTTTTGTCTACGAAAATACACCTCATCATTTGCCTATAAAACATGGAAAAGAATCGGTGACTACTATGACAGGGGGACAGGGGCTGAAAAGATTTATGTCTCCAGGTCAAAATTGAAAAATCAGCGGAGAGGTTTACTGAATGAGAAAGCTGTTGAAAGGATTTTTTCTTTAAACGGCTATAAAATTATTCACCCTCAGGAACTAAAAATATCAGAGCAAATTAATTTATTCCGCAATGCAAAGGTTATAGCAGGCACTTCAGGTTCAGGGATGTATAACAGTGTCTTTCAGCAAAATCATCCCAAAGTTCTTATCCTTACTTCTAATACATTTTTTAAAATGAGTGATGTATTAGTGAATACATCCACGGGAGGCAAGCTGCATTATTTTGTCGGTCAAACAACTGAACTAAATGTTCCTGGCATTAAAGCAAGCTGGATATTGAACACAGAGCATCTGAACCAATTTTTAAAAGTATTTTAACAAATGCTTAATGAATAATAATGAATTACGGGGGATGAAAAGTGATAATATTTATCCACATACCAAAAACAGCTGGTACCTCCATGAGGAAAATAATAGAAAAACAGTATGGTATTTATCAAATCCGTTCCTTTTATGCTGGACATGAGGACGCTTATAATAAGCTAAAGGGAACACCTAACTCAAGACTCTCTTCTGTAAAGTGGATACAGGGCCATTTTCAATTTGGTCTGCATGAAGCTTTATCGCAGCCTGTTCAGTATCTCACAATGCTCCGCCATCCTGTAGACCGTGTCATTTCCTTTTATTACTTTCTAAGGGAAAGCCCTCGGCACCCTTTAAATAAAAAAGCTATGTCTTTAACTTTAAAGGAGTTTATTTTGTGTGAGGATAGAAATATACAAAATCAAATTCATAACTTACAAACAAAAATGATTTCCGGGGATGGTACTGCATCAATAGAAAAAGCTAAAAAAAATATCGAAGAACACTTTTTGATGGTTGGAATAACGGAGCGTTTTAATGAGTCCCTAGCAATTATGAGAAATAAGCTTGGATGGAATGCCCCTTATAATAATAAGCACAATGTAACTAAAAGACGTCCGAAAATGGAACAGGTTCCAGCGGAAATCAGAAAGCTGATCGAGCAGAAAAATGAAATTGACTTTCAGTTGTATGAGTACGGGAAAGGGTTATTACAGAAAGAAATAAATTCTTTGAAATGATAAATGGAAGCATAGCTCCTAACCGAAAAAATGAAAAGGCTAACTCGAATGATCGATGTAATCGACCCTTTGAGTTAGCCTTTTTTGCACGGCTTAAAAAGCAAATAAATTTAATCCATACTGAAGGGCTTGCATCAATTGGCATTAATTGATTCTTGGATAATTTACCTATTCTTCCTGAATACATATATGTTAGATACAAGTTTTTTTATCCGGATAGCCATCCAGGCAAAGTGCTTCTTTAAATAATTTATTGGTTCTGCATCATTACACGTTTTTAGCTGAAGGGCATAAACTAGGAGATAAAGGAATGGGTATCTGCCTAAAGGAGAGGAATATGATGCTAAGAAGGAGCAGAGTTGAAAGACTGACTTATGTTCAGCTGCAGCAGAAAGTAATACATCTTGAATCGGAGCTTTCTTATTTTCGCGCTAACCATGATGGAGTTGTTCAAAATTATATTGAGCAATTAAAGCAGATGAAATATGATAATGATTTTCTGAAAAGGGATATGCAGAGACTTACTAAAGAAAATGAAAGGCTCATGCAAAGTGAACTCAATCCAAAATTGTTTTCCAAATGGGATAGGGAGAAAACGGCAAAACATTTAGAAGAGAAAAATCAGCTGGAAAAAGAAATAAATAGCTTAAAAGAGGAAATTTCAAACCTCAATCACGACCTAAAAGATCAGGATCAGCAATTTGAAGAACTCCAGGCATTGCTTGAAGCTAAAACAGCAGCTTTAAAGGAAGCAGAAGAGGAAAAGGAACATAATCATCAGGAGCTCAAAACAGCTATGGAAAGTGTTAATGAGCTGAGAATGGTGTTAAGTGAGCATGAAAAAAGCGCAGATGAATCAAAAGCAAAAGAAAATCAATTGGCATCGCAGTTAAGGAAGGCTATAGATGAGAAAATGCAATTATTACAAAATTTCCAGTCAGTCGAAAAAGATTACCAATCATTAAATAACGTTCTGGCTGAAAAGACTTCTGAACTGGAACAGCTGCAGCAGGAACATAATCAGCTACTCGAAGAAAATAGGACAGCTGAACAGAAGAACCAGCAATTAGAGAATCTAATGGCAGAGAAGTCTTCAAAGCTTGAAAAATTGCAGGAGGAATATAATCGTTTACTGGAAGATAACAAGACTGCTGAACAGAAATATCAAAAATTAGAAAGTCAATTGACTGAAAAAGCTTTTAAGCTTGAAAACCTGCAGGAGGAGCATGATCATTTGCAGCAGCATATTCAGACTTCTGAACAGACCCATCAGGAACTGGAGAAGGAACTCGCGGATAAAACATCAAAGCTGAAGCAATTGCAGGAGGAACATAATCATTTACAGCAGCATATTCAGACTTCTGAACAGACCCATAAGGAACTGGAGAAGGAACTCGCGGATAAAACGTCAAAACTGAAGCTATTGCAGGGGGAACATAATCATTTACAGGAGCATATTCAGACTTCTGAACAGACCCGTCAGGAACTAGAGCAGGAACTCGCTGACAAAACATCTAAGCTGCAACACCTGCAGGTGGAGCATGATCAATTACAGCAGCATATTCAGACTTCTGAACAGACCCATCAGGAACTGGAGCATGAACTCGCGGATAAAACATCAAAGTTGAAGCAATTGCAGGAGGAACATAATCATTTACAGGAGCATATTCAGACTTCTGAACAGACCTATCAGGAACTGGAGAAGGAACTCGCGGATAAAACTTCAGAGCTTCAGCAGCTTCAGGAGAAACAAAATGATTTACTGCAGCATAATCAAAAGTTAGAAAAGGATTTTGCTGATAAAACATTAGAATTGGAAAAATTACACAAGGAAAGAAATGATAATAAGACAATAATTGAATGCCTGCAAAATGAATTGCAACCGGCTGGCCAGAAGCTGAAAGAAGCAGAACAAAAAATCAGCATACTTACAGCGAAAGCAAGTGAATTGGAAACAGAAAATCTAAGTTATTGCAGTGAATTAACAAAGGCAACCGAAAGAATGCTCCAGGCTGAGGAAAATGCTAAATCTCTGGAGGAAAATTTTAAAAAGATATCAGAGGAAGCATCAGCGAAAATCAAAGAAAACGAAAAAATGGGCCAAGAATTACGGGTTTTAATCCAAAATCAGGAACAATTAAGTCAGAAAAACGTATCTTATCTACAAAAGATAACCCAATTGGAGTCTGAAAAAAATAATTCAGCAGAGTCAGTCAGTCATCTTAAGGCAGAAATGGAAGCTTTAAAGACAGAACTAAAACAAAAAGAGAAAGAAAAAATGGAAGTGCTTAACCGTCTGGAAAGCCGTGAGATTGAAATGGGCAAGCTAAAAGATGAGAATAACAGTTTTGAAGAAGAAAAAATCGGTCTTCTTGAAAAGCTTGCAAAACTGGAGGAAGAAAATGCTGCTTTCAATGAAAACTTTTCAGTCCTTTCTTCTCATCGGAAGTCAGACGAAAAACGCATGGATTTAATCACGGCAAATTTAAACCAGGTATTTACAGAAATGAAACAATTAGTACGGATGACATCCTCATTAAAACACCAATTGGAATCAAAGAATATAGAGCTTAATCAAATTAAAAAGGAGAAGGGTGTGCTTATGGAGGAGCTAGTAAAAATAAAGGATGACTATGAGAAGTCAGAAGCAAGAAAGGATGAGTTGGAGAATCAGATAGAGATAATGAGAACTGAGCTTCACAAAGCTCAAAATTCACTCACACGTCTGGAACAATTCGAATCTGAGAAACTCAGACTTAAAGAAGATCTTGAAACAAAAATAGAGGAGTTTAATTCATTAACTGATCACTATAAACGTGAAAAAGATTCTTACCTTCAGGTCCTGGAGCATGTTCAGGATCAGGTAAATGTATATAAAGAAAAATCTGACCAATTTGATGCAGAGAAAGGCTCCTGGTCTAAACAAATTGACGAGTTAAAAGGTGAGCTCAAGAGAACGAAAGCAACGGTTGAAAAAATGGAAGAGCTTGAAAAGATGAATGCTCAGCTGGCTTCAGAATTACAGGCGAAGGACATTGAAATTTATAAAGTAAAAAAAGAAAGTGAACGGGCTTTGAACCAGCAATTAGATCAGTTCAAAGCAGATATGAAACAGTATCAGGATAAAATCTCACAATATGAAAAGGACAGGGAGATTTGGGAAAAACAAATGAAACAAATGAAAGCCCAATTTACTGCCTTGGAATCCAACCTTGAGGAAAAGGAGAACTTTATTAAACAGTATATCAAGCAGCCCCTATCTCCATACACAGCTGGACTTCAAAATCCTTCCGAGCAAAGTTCACCCGATAAGGAACAGCCAGTTCAAAGCCAGCCTCAGGAAAGTCAGTACCAGGCGGGACAGCAGCAGGCGGGACAGCAGCAAAGCCAGCAATCCGCCAGCTGGTTCCAAAGAATGCTGTCTCAGCAGCAAGGAGGGAGCGCACGCCCCCAAAACTTTCAGGGGCAATATCACCCCAGTCAAGGGCAATACCATCCCAGTCAAGGGCAATACCAGCCGCTCCCGAAACAAACAAACACAGCAGCAATGGACTTTTTCACATTGCGCAGCAAAACGACACAGCCAGCGCAATCAGGGAATAACTATGGGAACCAATGGAAAGAAGATTAGCGAAAATCATTTAAATAAATTTAATATAGTAATTAAGAAAAAAATTTATGAAGAGATGATAAGCTATTGCAGGAGCAATTTGCCGTATGAAGCTTGCGGGCTTCTTTCAGGAGCAAAGGGCCAATGTACTACTTTATGGAAAATAAAAAATGAATATCAAAATAGGAATCGGTTTATGATGTCTGCTGAATCCATCAAGGCAGCCGTTCAGGAAATGGAACAATTGAGTGAGGGGCTATCTGGAATTTTCCATTCGCACCCTACTTCACCAGCCGTTCCATCTACACATGATATGAATAATAATTCCTATCCTGAGTTGCCTTATTTTATTGTTTCCTTTTATAAAGGAAAAACAGAAGTTAAAGGCTATAAAGTAGTAGAAAAAAGGTACCATCCACTAAGTCTTAAAATTATTGATTAGTCCACTAAACCCGGCGTACCGATTAGGCGCCGGTTATTCTTTTTTAACTATTTTACTCTTGTGACATTATATTATTCGATTGTATATAGCAACAAAACAATCAGAGCGGATAAGTACTAGATCACTTCTGCTAATATTACCAAAGATTATCTATGATGTTTTATCAATTGCGAGCAAGGGGCAGGATATTTTCCCCAGCAGAAACTGCAGCAGTAATATGTATACAATGCCTGAAGCAGCAATTTCCCTTCATCACCATACAAGCGGGGAAAAAAGGCCACAAATTCACCTGTCCTGATATGCTATTACTCTGTATCGTTAAATTGGGTATTAGCCTGAACACGTTGCAGCTAAAAGTCTCATAATATATATTGTGGTGGATTTATTTGTGGTAGGAGGAGTTCATTTGAATAAAAAAAGGGAGTTGCCAAAGAGATATCAAACAGGTAATCCACAAAAAAAAGATGAAAATAAAATTTACATGGGAAATTCGATAAAGGGAGCGGGCTACAAGAAAAAAAGAACTGGAAATGGAGACTGCGGCTGCGGCTCCAACGTAAAGAAATTACGCGCTAAAAAGGCATAAGAATATTTATATTATCTATTAGTATTCAGAGTTTTTTAAGTCTACCATTTAAAAAAAGGGGGCAAATAGTAATGCTCCCCTTTACATTTTAATCTATTAACCAACATTTAATTTATCAATTTATAAAATCTGCCTCTCCTATAATTAAGAACATTATAGTTCTATCTCCAATTCGTCCTTATAGCAGCAAAATTTAAATTTCTTCCCTTTGCCACAGGGGCATGGATCATATAATTTATCCTTCATTTTCGTTCTTAATGCTTTTTTCAGCTGGGATATATCTACATAGGGTTTCAGTTTGATTACCGATTGGATACCATAATCCTGGCAAATTTTTGTAACCTGGGCTGCTTGGAGCTCAGTAACGACAGAACAATAAATAAGCTTTTCTTTTCGAAGGTTTGTGTTTGACAAATGTAATTCTCCCTCCAATCTTAAAAGTTAGTTTATCATACGCATTTTTGCTGAATTCGGAACGTTAATTGATTTAAAAAATGGGGTATCTGCAATATTCACTTAAGACAGATTGATTGCGTCTTATGTAATGAATGTCCAAAAAAATGTTCCAGCTTATTATAAATGTCCATGCCATCCTTGTCTTTTATACATATATAAATAGTAGGTCAAAAGAAAGAAGTTACTCAATTATGTTATTTTGTACTCTTTCTGCTTTGATTTAAAAAATATAAGGAGTGAAATGTATGAAGAAAAATATGGGGTGCGGCAATAAAGGTCATAGCGGAGCCTGCGACATCTCGAAAGCCAAGACAGTAGATTGTTTTAACAGATCTTTTGCCCCTATTGCGGACATTCAAAAGGTTCCTGTTTATGACATTCCTGTCGTTCTGGCAGAGGTGGAGCTCCAGGCGGATGTCGAAGCCGATATTAAGCTTCCAACAGCTGCCAGGGAAATTAAATGGATTCGCAAGAATGTATCCCTCACACAGTGTAAAGCAATCCCATCAGTTCAAAATCCAGGGTATGTTAAGTTATTCATTACTGGTGTTGTGCATAAAAATATTCAATATGTAGAAGAATGCAGCGGGTACATTACGGACTTTAGTACCGACATTTCTTTTAGCTGTAATCAGCAAGTTCAGGTATTTAATCATCCGATTGAATTTTTAAGCAGAAAATCATCAGTGGATGAAAGAAGATTCCTTGATAAAACGGGACATGGTGCTGACCATTCTATGGGTGGTTCAAGAACATTCGAATTTTATAATGAACCGATTGACTGTAAATTAATTTTCTCAGAAGTTAATGAGCTCGATCTTTTTAAGGAGTTCAACCGGTTTGGCCAGTTCGATAAGATTACTGAAAAAATGGAAATAACACTATTCTTTAAATTATTGCAAACCCAGCAATTTAATCCGAGGTTCGTACAGCCGCCGAAAAAGGGACCTTGCAATTTGCCTTGGCCAGCTCAAAAAAATGCACAGACACCAGCAACTGCCCGTGAAAAATTTGTAGAAAAGATTCAAGGCATGTATCGCATAAGATAAAGCGGTTATTATCTTCTCATCCTGTCCAGTGATGAAAGCTGGAAAACTGTATCACCCATTTATATGCAGATTGTTCATTCTGAGTCTGTATCCCGGACTCAGAATGATTTAGTTGGAATACCAAAGCGGAGTTGGAGTGAGTAAAATACATAAACAGTATAGATAAATGCAGTCGATTGTATTTTTGATTTAACTCTGAATATATTATAATCGTTTTTTTATTTGACCCGCTAACGGGTTTTTTTTATGAATTCGATAACTTGGTGAAAATAATAATGCATTATCTTTAGCAATTTCGTTCTGAAATTGCCAAGATAATGCATTGGTCTAACCGTCTTAATTTTTAGGGAAAGGTAGATTATAGAACATTCACACGAACCTGCTGATTTTGTAAAACTTTAATTGTAAATTCGAGGAACATTTTTTCTACTATTGTTTGGAAGGTTCCCTCTTCGAAAGCAGCATGATTTGGCAGTGGATGACGATCTATAGCTTCATCATATTCAACAATTCTGCTTGCGAGCAATTCGCAGAAAGGAAATTGATTATAGAATTGGCGGCTTTCCTGATGAAACTGGGAAAGATCGCTTGAAAGCAAATGGTCCTTTTCAGGAAAACCTTTTCCTAAATCTTGGGATCTAAAGAAATCGAATTCTGATTCAGAATTAAACATCGGACGCTGTGGCGGGTTCAGGAAATCTTCGGCAGCAATTGTAGTAGTACATTCAAATGGGGTATCAACAGTTAATGACTTTAATTCGGATGAAACACATGAGCTGCCATATGAATGTGGGCATGGAGTAGCGTACTGGATATTTTTACGAACAAAACCTCTTATAAATAAAGGAATTGGCGTTGGTGAAGGTGCAAAAGGATCAAAACCAGCAGCTCCAGGAAGAAGGAGTGTGCACTGCACAATTTTAACCCTCTTTTTAATAGCCTTGATTTCCAGCACTGGATCAGGGAAATGAATTTTTGCAGATAGATTGGTTCTCACATTCAATTCAGCAAGAGTTACCGGAACTCTTAAAATTGCTTCTCCTCCAGGTGTTGCTCCACCAGGTGTTGTAATAGGAGTTACCGGAAAACTCTCGCACTGTTCTACAGATGCGGATTGGTTCGTACTAATACAATTATTATCCTTTTTCAAAATTTTTCCTCCTTTATTAATTAAGCTCAATTTATCATATGCAGAAAGTGAGACAAACTATAGATGAATGAAGTAGTGCATTAGTGGATTTTTGCCGGAGGAGCAGTTATTTTTGGCATTTGCATAGTTTGATAGGAGAGGATTTAGTCCATATCTATTTTGTCGTTTAATGTGCCGGAATTTGTTTAATAATTTGGGTAAATGCGGTTTTTTCAATAATATTAAGAATTGATATATATGCCATGATATACTTGTCCACTCCATATAGCTCTTTCTTACATATATAATAGTGAGTCAATGAAAACCATTAAGCTTGCTTTCAATTTGACTAAAAAACTATTTAAGGAGTGATTGTATGAAGAGGAACCATTCATGCGGGTGTGGAAGCGGCAAAGACAAATGTCCTCCCCTTCCGGCATGCGATACAGCAAAATCTCATACATCTTTTTGTGATGTAGGAGATGCAACAAATACAGGCAGTATAGAGGAAACGGTTGTATTAGGTGATGTTCCGATCCAAACTTTAACAGAATCAGATATTTATCTTCCTTCTCCTGCAACGGATATTAAAAACATTAGAAAAAATGTGTATTTAACTCAATGTAAAGCAGTACCTGTTATTCCCGAGGGATTTCCAGATACTGCTCCAACTGCTGTAAAGCTGTATGTTGAGGGTTATATTCATAAGAACATTCAGTATGTGGACGGGTGTGAAGGCAGTGTGAAAGATTACAGTGTCAATGCTCCTTTCAAGTGTTACTCTTTAGTAGACGGTCTCCCGGATATTGATTGGCAATTTAGCAATAAGAGCAGCCAGACCAATGAAATTAGAGAACTTGCAAAAGATGGCATGGGGGCAGACCGCTGCAGCTTTGGTTCATTTACTTTTGAATTCTTAAACGAACCGATCAAATGTAAATTGCTGAATGCAAATGTAACACAAGTGGACGTGTTAAGCGATTTTGACAGATTCGGCAGATTTGATAAAATTACTGAAAAAGCGGAAGTTAATCTTGTTGTTCGATTGACTCAGCGTCAATTAGGCAACGGCAACGGCAACGGATAAGAAAAGCCTGTTATGTTAATACGGAAAGAGGGTATCCTTAAAAGATACCCTCTCATTATAATTCCACATATTGCTTTTGGAAAAAGTCCAGACATAATATAGCATTGGCCTGGATTTCCACTGTTGACCCTGATCCGACATTATCATGCCAGACAACATGTATCTTTTGAAGCTGGCAATAGATTTCATCTGTAAATTGCTGAAAGAATTCATGATGGGAATTACTTCCATTTTTAGTTAGAAACGTGTATTCATTATTGGCGTTAGCTTCTGGCAGCATTGGGGTGGAAAGCCAGTATAAATCAATCATATGCTCAATAGGAAGGGGTATCTTTACCATTTGCAGGGAATCATTATTTTCATAAATAATTCTAGCTATAATCACCCCTTTAATAAAAGCAATATTTGATGGCAGCAGTGCCCGGCAGCGCAGTGATTCAACCGACCATTCCAATTTTTTAATTTCTTTGACTGTTAGTTTGAAAGGCAAGCATTCAAATAGATTAATTTCTAATTCTGATTTTGCCACCATTACAGGTACCTTTACGATTGGCCCTGTCCGGCAGGGTACGGAGCTGTGGTGGTCGAAAAGACATATTTCACCTTTCTCGTTACATACCTCTTTAGTGTTTTCACACATACTGGAAGATTCACTTTTAGAAAGGTCCAATTCGTCCAAATTGTTAGATGAATCAAGTTCTGATGTGAACTTATCAATAAGATTGGTGCTTTTATCGTTTATATCATTATGATCTACTTCATCTTGAGCAGCATCTGCACCATGAATAGATTCATCATCCTCCATCATGAAAGAAAAATCCTTTAACAAAGACGATATCTTTTGATATTTATCATTATCAGCAGCTGCTCTATACATTCCATGTGAAGTACTTTCCCCACTTATAATTGATGAAACCTGATCACTTATATAGGATAATTCCTCCATAAAAGAGGATAATTTTTCCTGCAGGGAATCAAAATCATGCATGAATTCTTTTTTTTCATCAGAGGATTCATCATTATTTTTCATTTGATATCCAAAACAAAATTTAGATTCCTCACCTGAAGAGGAGGATTCCTCAAGTTCAGTATTATTTTCAGAGTGTTTTTCTGCCATAAAGGAACTGGACTCACTACAGCCAAACAAAGATTCAGCCATCAAAGAAAAGACTTGATCCTGTATAGATGAATCAATGTCTGATTCTGATGAAGACGATTCTTCCAGCAATGAAACAAATTCACTCTCCAATGAACTATCATTATTTACTCTCGGTTCATAATAAATGCCAGGGGATTCATCGAACTGAACTTTTTCATCTTGACTTTCTTCCTTAAGTAACAACCCTTTTTCCACTAATAATGTAAATTCATTTTCATGGACTTGTTTGTCTATTTTCTTGTAATCTCGATCATCTATTAACAGATCATCTAATATAGAAGTCTCTTCTTTTTTTGCTTCGCTTGTAGATTCAAGGATTGCAGAGAACTCATGAACCAAATCCAGTACTTCATTTTTGTTTGAATTAGTCTTTAAATCCAGTTCCTTTTCTTGTTTAAGAAAATTGGATTCCATTACTTCTTCATCCAAACTCGTATTTTCTTGAGAATATTGAGATTCTTCAGCCTTATCCAATGCATTATCTCTGATCTGCAAAGTATTTTCCTTGAAGTGGCTTTCATAGCCAGGCTGGCCATTTCTTCCGATTGTCTTATAATGAATACTATTTGAAAATTTACTTGGTAAGGAAGGAGACCAGCTGAGCATCGGAGAAAATGGGGTCAGCAAATCCATTAACCTTTTTGGAATACTTATACTTTTTTTATTGACAAACTGACCCTTTTCTTTAACAGGCTTCGGCTTAGCAATCAATGCCTTATCTAAAGTTGTTCCTGAGGGCTTTTCTTTATAACGAGTGATTTGCCTGTCTTCTAATTTTGGCGGCGCCAAAATAAAAGGTAGGGAAGTCCCTTTGGGCGAAAATAAAGGGTTTGACTTCTTTACTTGCTTCCCTGCAGGCTTAGACTTGTTTGGCTCGCTTTCACTCTTTTTGCTGTCCGGATTCCCTTGCCCAGAATAATAGTAAAGTTGCTGGGCAGGCTGCTCAATATTATCTTTTTTTAAATTATTAATAGGATTACTGTCATTTCTCATGATTCCAGGAAGGTGCTGTCTAAAAAAGCATCCTCTCCAATCCCCTCCTTACCTTCAAGTTAGTGATTTTTTGAGCGTTAATCACAGTGATGAAAACAATCATCATCATTTGTTGTGGAAGATACGCGGATCTGCTGTTTTTGCAGTACCTTCAATGTTATATCCAAGACCATTTTTTCCTCAACCTTTGTAAAAATTCCTTCTCCCAACGGAGTGCAGTTGGGAAGTGGAGACCGGTCGATGGCTTCATCCCATTCTATTATTCTGCTGGATATTAGTTCACAAAACGGAAGCTCGTTATAATGCTGGGTGCTTTCCTGGTGGAACTGGGAAAGATCCTTTGTCTGCAGCTCATCCTTCTCGGGATGGCCTGAAGGCAAAGGTTTAGAGATAAGAAAGTCAAATTCCTTTCTATTGTTCATTTCCGGCATTTCAGGCTTTGTTAAGAATTTTTTAATTTCACTCACACATTGGAAGGGTACATCCACAGTGTATGAATGCAAATCAGAAGCAATGCTTTTACCTGAGTGCATTTCAATGTCCGGGCATGGGCTCGCATATTGAATGTTCTTCCGGACAAAGCCTTTAATAAATAATTTGTTTGTAGGTAATAATAGTCTGCATTGTGTTAATTTAACTGTTTTCTTAATGTCCTTTATTTCCAGAACTGGCTCTGGAAATGTTATTAAGGCATCTATATTTATTTGTAAGGTAAGTTCAGCCAGCACTACAGGTACCTTTGTAACGATTTTACCAATGCTGACATGCGGATGATGTTCGATGCAGCTTTCACATTCACAATTATGAGTAATCGCTTTGCATTCATTCTCATGTTTATCTTTATGCGATTCAGACATTTTGGGGCCTCCTGAAGTCAAGATATAGCATACTATGCGTGTTAAATGACTATGTATAGGCACCTGCCCTAATAGAAAAAGGAGCCTTTATAACCCAATATGTAAAAATTTTAATAAGAAAAGACGGGCACAACTGGACTCCTATCCCGCATAAGATTCTAAAGGAGGAGTGAGGGAAAATGGATAGACGAAATTTTCTGGCGGTTGATATAGGGAACAGTTGGTATAAAGCGATGGCCTCTGATAGCGGAATGATATCCGAGTACCAGCTTCCAAATGCAATTGCACTTTTTGACAGCGAGTTTTATGAAAAACCATATGACGATGAGGATATTATCTTTGAGGAGAATTTGATCGTTGAAGTAAAAAGCAGAGCTGTTAAAGAAAAAAGAGAAATCTTTTATATTGGAATGGGAGCTGCCAGACAAAAGGATGTTAGTTTAACTTCATTTAATAATCAAAAAGTTGATGAGGACCGAACGTATATTTTGCTTTTTGGATTAGCAGCTTATCATGCAGCCCTTCAGAAGTCTGATGAATTAGAAATCACCTATTCTATCGATCAATTAGCTGTTTCTTTACCGACAACACAGTATAAGGAGCGTAAATCAAAGCTGAAAGAGAAATTAATTGGTTCTCATACAATAATTTTCCACAAGGTGCCAGGATTGAGTGAACCAAAAGAGCTCGAAGTCAAGCTTAACATTAATGATGTTATTATCGGGGCAGAAGGAGCCTGTGCCTACCTTGGTTTAACCCGGGACCAGGAAACTCTGGGAATAACAAATCATGAACTTGTTAAAGAATCAGAAAAAGGAATTATTATTGGAGATCTTGGTGGAGATTCTGTGGATTTTGTAGGAATAAAGAATAATAAACCAGTTGCTTCTATAGAAGGTGAACCGTTTGGCATTAATCAGTTTCTTGACCATATCATTCAAAAGGTAAGCAAAAATGAGCTGTATCGCTTCGATTCACGAGCAGAGCTAGAGGAGAAATTGGCAGCGGGGATCTCGGAATGGTATGTGGAGCCGTTTGCGGGAGTAAGAAAAGATATCAGCAAATATATTATTCCGCAGCTAAAATCAATGGCGGTAAAATACTTGGAGCATTTTGACCGGGTGCGGAGCAGTTCGAGAGAGATTAAAGGGGCAGTCCGGTATATTGCAGTCGGTGGAGCGGCCAAGTTGGCACAAAAGCAGATTCTCGAAGCTGCAGTCAGATGGTCCGAGAGAGGCCGTCCAATTGAGCTGATGTTTCCAGAGGGGATGGAAAAGCTTAATGTTCAAGGTTTGATGATTTTGGCAAAAATGAATCAAATTAAAAAGGAAAAAGGAAATAGCACTGCCATTTCCGTTAAGAGTTAGGGATGACGCTAATGTCCAAAACATATACGGATTATCTTAATAAAACAGCTATAACGATTTCCGAATCCTTCATTGATGTGAAAACTGGAAACAATATCTCTGTATCCGCAAAAGTGGAGGAGCAGATAAAATACCATGCAGCTAATCAGACTTTAATGCATCTGCTTTTATCGGCACTTCATAACTATCTGCATCCTAAAGCAGCAGGCAGCAGCAGTGAGGTAATTTTAGCTGAAATAGCGGAATTGAAGAGGCTGATAGAGGGCGGATCCATTACTTTAAATATTAAAGAAAAGCAGGATTATCCACTTAATAAACAAACAGAAAAAGCGGATTTGGATTTTAATGAAGTAGTCAACGTTCTTGAGGCATTTGGGGGATAAAGGTAAAAAGGTGCACCTAATGAGGTACACCTTTTTTGTTTGAATTATTAACTTCTAATTTCATTTCAAGAAAATCACTTACAAGGCTCTAAATGCGGACAGCAGGCAGGCAAGTAACGGCACAGAAGCATGAGAGATCCACGTTGATACAAATACCTGTACCAATTAGATCTTCAATATTTTCAAAATCTATTTGGCTGCAAGGAGAGCAAAAATCCTTTGAAGCGTGTTTAAATGGATCTCTTGATGATTTGCATTGCTTGAACGTTAATAATTCCAGAACTGCGCATTTACCATCAAATTCTTTTATTTTAAAAATAAAAGACGTAATGCATGCAAACTTTTTCTCCTTTGAGTGATGAGTAAATGTCGTCACGCCGGTGGCCTTAAATGGTTCACAGTCTCCACAATAGAGGATAAATGGGATCGTATTTTTCTTCGGCTTTTTGGATCCTCCCATGAGCCTATCAATGGAATCCTTACAGGATGTCTTGCAATCATCCTCATTTTTCACCTTTTTCTGAGCTTTATCAATAGCTTCCAGAACATCTTCTACACAATTTTTATGAAAATTGTGATGGAATTTAAAATTATCACTATTTTTCTCTGATTTCCAGTGGCAATCGCAGTCGTGTTCATGTACCTCGCAGAAGTCATCGTGCTTGTCATGATCCTTAAGATATTTCTTGCCGCACATACCCATGAATTTCTCACTCCCCTAAAAATTATCTTCATCATTAGCATACGGCTGGAATGAAAATATCGAGTGAGAATCTAGCCTATTAAGAGTGAAAAAAGTTTGTTGATGAATTTCTATTACTGTAGCTTTTGAATAAAAATTTAAATAATGGAGTTATAAAAATCTGAATAACATGTCCAGTCCTTTATTATTAAAAAACATATATTAAAAGTACATAAGACTAATTTAGGAGGGACTTTGTGGAACAGCCAATATTTTTAGAGCCTGTTTTCCAAGAAAGGATCTGGGGAGGTACAGCTCTTAAAAATATATTTGGCTATAATATTAATTCTGAAAAGACAGGTGAATGCTGGGCAATATCTGGACATGCAAATGGCGATAGCACAGTTTTATCCGGAAAGTTTATTGGGAAGAAGCTTAGTGAACTTTGGACAGATAATCGAGAATTATTTGGAAACCATCCTGCACAAAATTTTCCGCTTCTGGTAAAATTGCTTGATGCCAATTCAGATTTATCTGTTCAAGTTCATCCTGATGACGAATATGCACAAAAGCATGGGACAGATATGTTTGGTAAAAATGAATGCTGGTACGTCCTGGACTGTAAAGAGAATGCTCATATCATTTTAGGTCATAATGCAAAAACTAAAGAAGAACTAACAAGTTTAATCGAAAAAAAGGAATGGGGAAAACTTCTGAATAAAATCCAAATCAAGAAAGGGGATTTTATATTCGTACCCAGCGGGACCGTTCATGCACTAGGGCAAGGGACTCTTATTCTGGAGATTCAGCAAAGTTCGGATACCACTTATAGACTATACGATTACGACAGAATAGACAGCAATGGAAAGAAACGCGAACTTCATTTAAGACAGGCTATTGAAGTGGCGACAGTGCCTCATTATTTGCCAAAACTTCAGCCAGAGTATGTAAAGAAGGGCAGAAATCGGTTTATAAAGTACTTGGAAACTGAAAACTTCACTGTAAGCAAATGGGAGATACAAGAGAATGCTGCGATGAAAAAAGCAGTGCCATTTATACTAATCAGTATAATAAACGGGACAGGGAGTTTAATCATAAGAAAAAATCGATACAATCTGAAAAAAGGCGACCACCTTATCCTGCCGGCCCAAATAACAAAGTACTCGTTCGAGGGGCAATTTGAGGCTATCGTTTCTCACCCCTGATATAAACCCGTATCATACTTCACATTTTCACAAAGCAAATTGAACTGGCCAGAAAAGCAAGCCTAAACTTGGCTTGCTTTATATTTTTCACTGAATTTACATATCTCACGAAGAAAATGAGCCGTGCTTCTTATTATCATGAAAACATGCTGCAGGTAGCTATCGGGTTAGAATCTCGCCAATAAAAGCCAATTTTTTGTGTTTCCAGCTATAAGAATCAAAATTGCCTGGTCACGTGTACAAGCCATTTTTGTTGTCAAACATACAATATTACAAGCAAGTACTTGCTGAGTTAAATTGATTTATAATGAACTGGGAAGCTCCAAAACTTTGATATAGCATTTAATTAAAAAGGAGTGAGGACCATGAAGCTTTATTTAGATCCTGGACACGGAGGCACTGATCCAGGAGCTCAGGGAAACGGAATAAGAGAGAAAGATATTGCACTTGATATCGCAAAAAATATAAAAAATATCTTATTGACCATCTATCAGGATATAGAAGTTAAAATGAGCCGTGAAAATGATACGACTAAAAGTTTGAGCCAAAGGACATCTGAAGCCAATAGCTGGGGGGCGGATTTTTACCTCTCCATACACTGTAATGCCGCGAATGGTGCAGCGAAGGGGTATGAAGATTTTATTCATAACAGCCTTGGAAGCACTTCCCAAACAGCCAGCTATCAGAATATTATCCATGCTGAAGTCACAAAACTGAATCAGCTCATCGATAGAGGCAAGAAGAAAGCTGACTTTCATGTCCTGCGTGAATCTGCCATGCCAGCCCTATTAACAGAAAATGGGTTTATTGATAATTCTGCAGATGCCGCTTTAATGAAAGATCCGCTGTGGAGACAAAGAGTGGCACAGGGACATGTTAATGGAATGGCAAAAGCCTTTAGCCTTAAAGCCAAACCGGCAGTCCCGCCGCATCCGCCAAAACCAGTCGATCCCAGTAATTTATACAGAGTGATAGCCGGTTCTTTTACAAATAGAAAGAATGCTGAGGAAATGGCTGCCGCTCTAAAAAATAAAAGCATTGAATCAGTTATTGCTATTGCTGAAATTTCAGGCACGGTCTGGTACAGGGTACAGGCCGGTGCTTTCAGTACGAAGGAAAATGCAGAAAAACAACTGGAAGCAGTAAAGAAAGCAGGAATAGCAGATGCCTATATACTGTCAGACGCCCCGCCGGCAGTGCCTTCTGAACCAAAAGGTTATTCCATTCTGGGAGTAACCCATTTGTCACCAGAGCATATGAATCAATATGCAAAACAGTTTAATCCAAACGCCGCCAATTTAGGTTCATTCTATTCGGCTATCGGAGAATATTATGGTATCAGAGGGGATGTAGCTTTCGCACAGGCCATGCATGAAACCAACTATTTGCGCTTTACCGGTGATGTAAAGCCTGGCCAGAATAATTTTGCCGGAATTGGCGCAACAGGGAATGGAGCCGCAGGAGCAAGCTTTTCCACACAGGAGGAAGGAGTTTTGGGACATATTCAGCATTTATATGCCTATGCTTCCACACAGCCTCTGCCTTCTAAATATCCACTGGCCGATCCGCGTTTCAGCCTTGTGAAAAGAGGTTCGGCGAAGCTTTGGAAGGAACTGAATGGGAAATGGGCTGTACCTGGTACTAATTATGCTGAATCTATCATGAACATCTACAAAAACATGGTCAGATTTTCTGATCAGAAATTAGAAGCTGTTCTGAAGGATGCAGAAGGCAGCTAATAAAAAAAGCGGACATGAGGGGTGTCCGCTTTTTTAACTATCTGTCAAATCACATACATGAATACACAAAGAAAGTGTGCCATGCTTCCCATCATAATGAAAATATGAAAAATCTCATGAAAACCCAAATGTTTAAACTCCAGGAATTTTGGTTTAATCGCATAAATCACTCCGCCGATCGTGTATAGGATGCCTCCAAGTAAAAGAAGCATTACACCAGTACTGCTTAAAGACTCAGAAAGAGGCGAAAAAGCAAAAACAATAATCCACCCCATTGCAATGTATAAAGCTGTTGACAGCCAGCGGGGCAGCTGAACCAGATCATTTTAAACAGTATCCCTGATAAAGCAACAGCAGAAACAATGGAAAACAGAACCCAGCCGGTCACACCATTTAATGTTATAAGGCAAAAAGGTGTATAGGAACCTGCAATCAATACATAAATCATGGAATGATCAAGCTTTCTTAAAAAGGCAATGACTTTATCTTTGGCTATCACCATATGATAGGTAGCTGATGCTGAATAGAGCAGCATTAAACTGATTCCAAAAATAGCAACAGCAGCAATGGCAAGCGGTGACGATGTGGTCAGTGAGGCTTTAATAACCATGGCAAGCAATCCGGCAAAGGATAATATCGCTCCTGCCAAATGGGTCAGTCCGTTTATGGGCTCCCGGATGTATGAATTCATAATATCTCCTCCTAATGTTCTTTTATGTAGTTTTAATAACTACTTAATATAATATATATAAAACATCATCTAGTCAATATTTACAACTTGCGCTTTTTTAAGTAGAATTTATGTAATATCAGGTGAAGATTTGAGGGATGAATATGGAAACGGAAAAACTCATTGCGGATAATCAGATTCAATTGGAAGATATCCCGCAGATAGACTTATATATGGATCAGGTGATCCAGCTATTTGAAAATTCTTTTGGCAGCACGACGAGAAACGAAGAGGAAAAAGTGCTGACAAAGACAATGATAAATAACTATGCAAAAGGGAAATTGTTCTTTCCTGTCAAAAATAAAAAATATTCAAAGGAGCACCTTATTTTAATTGCTTTTATTTATCAGCTTAAAGGCGCACTGTCCATAAACGATATAAAAAGCCTGTTAAATGGCGTCAACACACGAACAGCAGAAGGAAGGATGGACCTGGACCATTTTTATCAGCTTTACCTCGATTTAACTAAACTGAATGTCGACGCATTTAGGAGTGATCTGGAAAATCAGGCATCCAGGGCTGCAGAGGAAGCAAAAGAGCTAAATGAAGATCAGTCAGCCCAGCTTGAAAAAGTCCTGCTGGCCACTTCACTCGTTCACATGAGCAACTTATATCGAAAAGCAGCTGAACGCATTGTAGACGATGTGAAAAATAAAGCGGATCAAGAATAGGAAGGCGGGAAACTCCATCAAGAAAAGAGATAAACGAAAAACAGGGCTGCTGCGGGAAATATTTAATGAATTTATGGATTCCATTATGATCTCCTTACTTATTCGTACCGTACTGTGGATTCCGAGGGTGATTTTCAGCTTCTTTAAAAATTTATTTTAATAATATGCAATTGGTTCGGACAGGAGAAAATGACATGACGCTCATAGAGTCCGAACCTGCCGCGACTTCGGACAGAAAGAGGCGAAATCCCAGTGTGAGAGTCCGAATTTGCCCTGACTTCGGACAATTAACCAAAAGAAAACCCGGACCACAAAGGCCCGGGTTCATTGTTTATAGAAAAATGAAATATATAACCCCTGCAAGTACAATCCTGTAAATAGCAAAAGGAATAAGTTTAACTTTATTGATCATCTTCAAAAAGAAGCGGATCGAAATCAAGGCAAACACAAATGCACTGATAAAGCCTGCAATAAAGAAAGGAAGCGCATCGACTGAAAAATACTCGAGATTTTTTATTAATGATAGAAAACTCGCGCCAGCCATGATGGGCACAGCCATGATAAAAGTAAAATCAGCTGCAGCCCGGTGTGACAGGCCAAGCAGGACGCCTCCTGAAATGGTTGAACCTGAACGGGAGAACCCTGGCCAAAGTGAGAAGCACTGAATCAATCCAATAGATAAAGCCTGTTTATAAGTGATTTGATCGACTGAAACGGTTTTCGGGTTTTTGCCTCCAAAAATATCAGCAAAAATCATCAGAAATGCACCAATCACCAAACCAATCAAAACCGTCTCAGTTGAAAACAGGTGTTCATCAATATAATCCTCAAACAAAACGCCAAGTATCCCGGCAGGAATTAACCCTACAATCACTTGAGACAATTTCAGACGGCTTTGTTTTTCTTCAGTGTTTTTGTTTCTTCTCCCAAGACCGAGCATTTCAATGAACCGTTCCTTAAAAATAATTACAACCGCTAAAATGGAACCGAGCTGAATGACGACTTTAAAAGTATTAGCTTCATATTTTGATAAAAACTCTTTTGTATTGAGCCACATATCATCCACAATAATCATATGTCCTGTAGAGGACACAGGAGCAAACTCAGTCATTCCTTCAACAAATCCCAAAATAATCGCTTTTAATATCATAATAAAATCCATCTTCTAATTAATTCTCCTTTTATCCATCTGATGCAACTAAACTCCATTTAATGATTATAAACCATTTATGATAGATAGGAACAATTTTTTACAAAGTAATATAGATGTAAAGTGTCAATTAATTAGCTGAAATGCACTTATATCGTCGGCATGATTGAAATACCAGGCGATTATAGCATCATAATCGCTGTTCAAAGCAATAACACTTCTATCCTTTTTAATATTAAAATGTTGATCACTAATTCACAAACTCTTCACAGAATTTCAATGCCTTGTGAGAAAAATCACCAAATTCAGTCCATATTTACCATATGATAAAAGCAGATATACCAATCGAGTATAAGGAGGAAATCAAGATGAAAAAAGGAGTAAAATATCTGCTTACTTCGGCTATTGGCTTAGGGTTAATAACGGGATGCAGCCAGGGGCAGCACTGGAAAGTTCCCTTCAGCCTGAGGAAAAGGTTCTGGCGGCAGAAACAGCTCAGCCCGAGGCAATCGCTCCGCATAAAAACTTAAATCAGGAACCCATCCCATTGAAAATTGATAGAGTCGGACCGAATGAAGTAAATGTGGAAATGACTTCCCAAATCACGAATGTTGAAATCGACAAAGGAAAATTCTATAAAGCATGGACGTTTAATGGTGAAGCACCAGGCCCTGTAGTTGTCGTCAATGAAGGGGACACAATCAACTTCACCTTAAAAAATATGGATCCTGCAATACCGCACAGCATGGACTTTCACGCTGTACACGCAGCTCCTTCAAAAGATTTCTCCAACGTTCATCCTGATGAAACGGGAACATTCAGTTACCCTGCAAATAAACCAGGCGTGTTTATGTATCATTGCGGTACGACACCGGTATTATCACATATAGCAAATGGAATGCACGGAACTATAATTGTAAAGCCCAAAGACGGATATCCGACTGACAAAGAGATTGATAGGGAATATACAATTATTCAAAACGAGTGGTATAAGTACAACGATCTGGAGGATTTTACAAACGGCGTTCCCAGTCATGTGGTTTTCTCCACAAAAGCTTTAAAGGAAGGAGACCCCAATACTAATGGGGATACGTTCACCCTTAAGGATAATCCGCTTCTGGCTAAAGTAGGGGATAAGGTGAGGATATATGTTAATAATATAGGACCAAATGAAGTAAGCTCTTTCCATGTAGTTGGTACTGTGTTTGATAATGTATACATTGATGGCAACCCTTATAACCGCTATCAAGGTCTCCAAACGGTTATGCTCCCTGCAAGCGGCGGTGCAGTAGTCGAATTTACAGTTACCAAGGCAGGCAGCTATCCAATTGTGACTCACCAGTTTAACCACGCACAAAAAGGAGCCGTCGCCATCCTGAAGGTAACTGAGACCGGTGAAGACGACGGTAAGGCCACAATGAGCCATTAAATATAAATAAAAACTCAACTTAAAATAAATTATACAAGATACAAAATGAAAATGGAATCCTTTTTCTGGCAGTCTATTTAGAATTGAAAGGCTGCAGGAATGTTATTTCCGGACAGTGGGTGCATTATTAGTTATAAAGGAACAAGTATTATAAGTGCTGAAAAAGTTCATGTTATGACTATAGCATTCCTTTAAATTCACACAAAAATCGAGATAAGACCAAAAGCGATTCCAATTGGAACCGCTTTTTAGTCAGCTTTTTTTTTGATAAAACGAATATTTGTTCAACAACAGCCTATCGAAAATGCTTATTATTTTCGATAAGCTTTCATTTACTTTATAATGAATGGATAATTATTCAAATTTGCCGGGCACAGTTTTTGCTTGTGCAAATCGGGTAAAAACAATTACGAATGAATGTATTGATAAAAATGGAGGAAACCAACTTTGTTTATTGCTATTTTGTTTTTTATGTTTATGTCCTTTTTCCTATCGGGAAGTGAAACGGCATTGACTGCTGTTAACAAAATGAAATTAAAATCCAGAGCTGATAACAATGATAAAAAATCCCAAAGAATATTAGAGGTTGTTTCGAAACCAGATGAGATGATTACTTCTATATTAATCGGCAATAATATTGCAAATATCATGCTGCCGACACTGGTTACCATCATCGCGCTGGATTATGGCTTTAATGTGGGTGTGGCGACAGGGATTTTAACTGTAGCACTTATCTTATTTGCAGAAGTTCTGCCAAAATCAGTTGCTGCAAGCTTTGCCGACAAAATTGCCTATCTTGTGTTTCCGGTAATTCGAGTTCTTATGATTATCTTGAAGCCGGTAACATTTTTAATATCAAAGTTCACAAGAGTCATCATAAAATTCCTTTCTAAAAATGAAGCAGATTCTGTATCTGTCTCAAAAGAAGAGCTCATTACCATGGTTGATATCGCTACAAGCGAAGGGACCTTCCATGAAGAAGAAACACAGCGAATTAAAGGGATCATTGATTTTTATAATTTAGATGTCAGCGACGCACTGAAAACCCCGCGAATGGACATTGAAGGCATTCCTATTGAAGCGACGATAGAAGAGGCAAAGGATATTGTAATGAATAACCGTTTTACTAGGTATCCGGTATATAAAGACAATATGGACAATATTGTCGGAGTTTTTCATTCAAAGGTATTGCTGGCCTGGTCCAGTCACCCTGCAAAAACCTTAAAAGATTTTACTGACCTGGAGCCTTTGTTTGTATATGAATTTCATAGCATTGACAAGGTATTCAAAATGATGATGAAAGAAAGGAAACATCTTGCCATTGTTCTTGATGAATATGGCGGAACAAAAGGGATCATTACACATGAAGATATTCTTGAAGCCATGCTGGGGCAGGAAATAGAGGATGAAACGGATGAAGGCAGCGAGATCCTTATTGATGAATTGACTGAAAATCATATTATTGTACACGCGAAACTCTCAATCCGGAGAATTAATGAAGCTTTTAAAACAAAAATTCCTGAAGATGAGGATATTCTTGCCGGATTCTTATTGAAAGAACTAGGCCATTTCCCTGCAGAAGGGGAAACATTGGATTATCATCACCTTCATTTTGAAGTAAAATCAATTGAGGATAACAGGCTTAAACTGGTGGAAATTAAGAAAAAGACCCCTTGATGAAATTTGAGCATTATTTCCTATTGGGAATAATGCTTTTTTTAATTCTTGATAATCCGAATAAAAATGGCTGCTTCATGGGGACAATAGAAGCAGGAAAATAAATATATAATTTTTGAATTTTTCTGATAAAATAGGTCCTTTTCAGTGTATAATAAAATAAAAATAAACTATTCGGGGTGACCTTGGCATGGAAAATAAACCGTTCCATTATGATGGTAGCGTGCAAATGAACTATGAAAAAGATGACAAAGCAAACTCAAGCATTCCTTTTGAACTGACAGACGATATGAGAAAAAATATCGGAACTAATCCATACTCAACTGAAGAACAAGAATAATTGAGGACCCGTATTGGGTCTTTTTTTTATCTTCAGTGGATTAATTTTCAAATAATAAGGGTAATAAAAATAGGCATGAGCAGATGACTTGAAATTCTATTTTATTTTGAATATGATTATCTCGGATTAAGAATAAAAAAGTTCATACTGCAGATGAATACATACTTTATTTCTGATTCAAACTAAAATGTCAACTCAAAATGGAAAGGTGATTGAATTATGGCTCAAGTATTGTATATTACAGCACACCCACATGACGATAAGGTGTCATATAGCATGGCAGCAGGAAAGGCTTTTATTGATTCCTACAAGGAAGCCAATCCAAATGATGAAGTAGTTCATGTTGATTTATACAAGGAAAATATCCCGCAAATTGATGTGGATGTATTCAGCGGATGGGGTAAGCTTCAGTCCGGTAAAGGTTTTGAGGAATTATCAGAAGATGAAAAGGCGAAAGTAGGCCGCTTATCAGAATTAAGCGAACAATTCGTTGCAGCCGATAAATATGTGTTCGTTACACCGCTTTGGAACTTCTCATTCCCTCCAGTAATGAAAGCGTATCTTGATTCTGTGGCAGTAGCCGGCAAAACTTTTAAGTATACGGCAGAAGGTCCAATTGGATTACTGACTGATAAAAAAGCAATTCACATCCAGGCGCGCGGAGGCATCTATTCAGAAGGTCCTGCAGCAGAGATGGAAATGGGTCACCGCTATTTGAACGTATTAATGCAATTCTTCGGTGTTCCTTCATTCGAGGGTCTTTTCGTGGAAGGGCACAACGCTATGCCAGATAAAGCTGAAGAAATCAAAGCTGATGCTATTGCACGTGCAAAAGACAAAGGCAAAACATTCTAATCTAAAGCAGCGGATTTCCGCTGCTTTTTCTTATGTTTTAGGCATATATAGTAGAGTTCTTGTCCTTGATGAATAGTATAATATAGGCAGTTAAAAAGCTGGGAACGAAAGGAGGGAGATTTGTGAAAATCTCGGAATTCAGCCCCAGTCATTTAAATGAGGATGATATATCCAAGCTGCTGTACTATGGGATTGAAGATAATCTGCAAAATGGGGATTTAATTTTTGTGCCAGGAAGCAGCAAAGCAGCAAAATATCGACTTCCTCAGGCCATCAGACTCTATCAGGAGGGCAGGGCAAGTAAATTACTTTTCTCCGGCGGTGTAAAGTGGCCTGGCGATGAATTGACGGAAGCAGAAATGTTAATGAAAAAAGCAATAGGATACGGAATTCCTTCAAAAGACCTTTTCATTGAGAATATCTCTCTTCATACAAAAGAAAATGTGCTTGCCTCTATGCTGGTTATGGATCGGATGTGCGGTCTGGAGAACATATCCAATATCATCATTGTGACGGCTCCTTTTCACATGAGAAGGCTGCACATGACATTATTGACGTATATGCCGAAGTGGATTCACTATTCTCTTGTATGTTCTGATGATGGTGCAACAGGGAAGGAACAATGGATGCAGGATCATTATGGGAGAAAAAGAGTGTTAAATGAAGCCGGGAAAATAATTGACTACGTGAAAAAGGGCATTCTGATCGATCTCGAAATATAATCTTCAGGAAAAAATCCCCGCCAAAAATAAGTGGCAGGGATTCTTTTAAAAGATAAGTATAAAATTTTGAACGTCGATAACTGTCTAGCGCAAGCAGCCTACCCCCTCGAGGTCACAAGCTTGTCTTGTTGTGGCTCCTAGGGACTCGGGGTCATAAGCCGTTCCTTTCAGAAGGAAAAACACCTTCTTACAGGAACCGTCTTATGACTGTCGTCCCTGGGCAGTCGCCTCCACATTTCGGACAATCCTCCCAAAAAGCAAAGAACGCCTTTCTGAGAGGCTCGACTTGTGCTTGTGGCCCGCAGGACAAGGAAGGCTTCGTCAGCATAATCATCGCACGACCAAAAGCGGCAGCTTTTGGGAGGATGCGGGTCATGCAGACGTTGCCACAGGACGTGGCGTTCTTAGTCTGCGTTCCTTTTTGGGCAAGGCGCTTCCGCTTTTCTTAAAATGTATTGTAAATGTTCTCGCATTCTTCCGCTGTAGGCTCATAAAAGCAATGAAGCTTAAATCTTCCAACCAAAGGCTGGTTATACCATGTAGCTGGACAATCCCCAGGAGGCCTGAAATACCATAGAGCAAATTTGGCTGGCCAAATCCGTTCCCCTCTTACAGCCCTCCTTGCGAGTCTTCTTTCCACTTCTCTTGGACGCTGATAAAAATAGCCTTTCTGGACTGCTTCAAAAGCATGCGGCTGATAAATCATTTCCGGAATAGTACGAATTCCTATAAAATCAGAACAATTGCCCCTGACTCTGTTAATCCCCACATTTCCTACCATTAACATGCCCTGCTGGCCTTCTCCTTCTGCTTCAGCACGAAGGAGGCGGGCAAGCAAATCTATATCTTGTTCACGTGCCTTCACAACTGCCATCTGTGTCACCCTCATCTCCCTAATTTTAAATAGGATGATATATGGTATGCACAAAAGAGGGAAATGTTAAATACGTCATTTTCACACTAGGCTGAACGAACATAAAGGTGAACAGCCACGAAAAAAGCTCCTGCAGAAGCGGGAGCTTTTATTTGGCATAAAAATTTTCCGTATAATAAGGCTGTGACTTTGAATTAAAAGCAACGCCAACACCCAAAAATTCATAATCGGCACGAAGAATATTTTTGCGGTGGCCGAGTGAGTTCATTAATCCTTCATGAGCAAAGATACTGCTGAATTGGCCGGAAGCAAGGTTTTCCCCGGCGACCATAAATGAAACTTCATCCGCCTGCATTCTGTCGAAAGGGGATAGGCCCTGCAGGTTGGTATGGTCAAAGTAATTGTTTTCCGCCATGTCGCTGCTGTGCTTTCGCGCCGTTTCCTTCACAGTATCATCCCACTCCATAACAGGCACTCCGTGACTTACTCTCTCGGCATTGGTAATATCGAAAAGCTGATATTCAAACCCTTCCTTAAGAGAGCTGCTGGCATCAGCATAAAAGGAATTTTTTTGTTCCTCAAGTGATTTACTGATTATTTGTATTGAAGTTACAGTATTGTCACGATGTTTATCATAGAATATGGTTACATAATTCCCATCCATTTCGTATAGATCATAATCCCGATTCTTTTCAAGCTGATAGATGACAAAGCCCTTTCTCATTTTGTCCAGCGGCTCTCCAAGCTGCTGCAAAACTGAAGTCTTTGGCGTTCCATAGGCAATCTCTTTTGATGAAGAAATCAAATCCTGATTTGTATATATGCCTGCAGCTTTCTCTTGCTTGTCATAAGCGACCATTACAAAATTTTGATATTGATCATGATAAGCATGCCAATCTGTTCCAAATTCATTTGCGGAGGAACGTTTCGAGGGGCCGAGCTTGCTTTCGATTTCCGTCTTATCATCGCCTATTTCTATATTATGAATAGAAAAGGTTTGCTCATCAGGGGCTTCCAAAACAGGCTTTTCGGCTTTATCCTCTGGAGCTTGATTTTTCTCGCCGGTATATTGCCCGAATGTCTGAAGGAATTCATCTGCCCAGCTTTGTGCCTCTTCCATAACACCGCTTAAAATAGCTAGAACATCTTCATTGTCTTTTAAAAGCTGAATTTCAGATTTTATATTATCAATTACAGTTCCTGAATTAGATTCATCTGCCAATTTCCCATCTGGCTGTGAAAAGGCAAAACCGATAATTAACAGGATAAAAATAAATAAAAACTTCCTCAATAAATCTCCTCCCATATACCTTTCTACCCATATCAAAGGTATGCCCATTCATTATAAGTTTTAAAAATACGGAAATGCAAAACATTGATGCCTTCCTTATTTTTCTACCCCGTTTGGCAGTTTCTCTAACGCTTTTGGCTGCGCGATTAGATATTTTCTGTTTTTAAAAGGATAGTTTGGGTAACATAATTATAAAAATGAACAGATGCATAGCTGCTGCAAAGGGGGAAGAAATGTTGAAATTAACACCGGAACAAAGAATTGAACTCCATGGCTTTAATAATTTGACGAAATCACTCAGCTTTAATATGTATGATGTCTGTTACACCAAGACGAGGGAAGAGCGAGAAGCCTATATAGACTATATTGATGAGGAATATAGTGCGGAGCGGCTTACAAAAATATTAAAGAATGTTTCCGACATTATTGGAGCCCATGTCCTGAATGTTGCACAGCAGGATTATGTGCCACAAGGCGCAAGTGTGACCGTCCTGGTATCTGAAGGACCGGTAGTAGAAGTCCCGGATGAATCTTATGATGAATCTCCTGGCCCGCTGCCTGATAATGTAGTCATGCAGCTCGATAAAAGCCATATTACCGTCCATACCTATCCTGAATATCATCCGGACGAAGGAATCAGCACATTCCGGGCTGATATAGATGTATCAACCTGCGGAGAAATCTCCCCGCTAAAAGCCCTTAATTACCTCATCCATTCCTTTGATACGGATATCATGACAATCGACTACAGAGTCAGGGGATTTACACGGGACAAGGACGGGAAAAAACTCTATATCGACCATGATATTAGTTCGATCCAAAATTATATTCCTGAAGAAGCAAAAGAAGATTTTGATATGATTGACGTGAATATTTATCAGGCACACACTTTTCACACAAAATGTAAAATAAGGGATTTTGATTTGGATAATTATTTATTTGGTTACACGAAGGACAAGCTTGATCCCCAGGAAGCTGAAGAGATCACTGAGCGGCTCACAACGGAGATGGACGAAATTTTTTACGGGAAAAACATTAATCCGGGTTCATTATCAGATTGAATGTGAAGGCTCCCAGTAAATGGGCCTCTATTAAAACCCAAACCAAAAAGCATCAGATAGAAGGCAAAATTAAAACCAGGAGAAGAACATATTCTCCTGGTTCTTTTATGAATGAACATAAATTAATTGACACACAACAAAAATAAATCACATAACCTATTTCCAGAACTCCCACCATTTTTTCCCGGGTTCCTGTGCAGCAGCCGCGCTTCGGAATGAGACAATCATATCCTGAAAAACCTCCTCCCGCTGCTTTACCTCATGCCAGTATTGTTCGCGTTCTTTATTTATGGTATCGATATAAATTTCTCTGTCTGTGTTTAACGTTTCAATCAGCGAGCTGATTTCGGTGCTGGTCACCTCTGCAGAAGATGAAATGTAATGAATCATGGTTTTGAACTCTTCAGAAGATGCTTCCGAGGATTCTGCCAGCTTGTTTGTCAAATGATGAATTTGATCTGAAGTGCGTTTCGTATTTTTCGCCACCCTTTTTGATAGGGTTCCGAACGCTTCGGAAGTATTCTCAGAAGACTGCTCAATCCTTGCGCCAAGTGATTCAATTTCTGCTTTCGTTTTTTCTCCTGATTTATAGATCGAATCCGACAGGCTTTTAACAGTATGCAATGATCCTTTGCTAATTTCTTTTTTCACTTCGTCTAAAACTTCCTTTCGAACGCCGCTGCGAATTTCATTTCTGACATCTGCAATTAAACTGTCCCTGAAACTATCCATCAATGCCATGAACTGTTCGGCGTCCATTGCAGCCTGATGCTCTGTATGTAATCCTGTTTCCTGATTTATAGCCGCCAAAGATGTTTCATTTGCTTCTAAACCGGTTTCAGAAGCAAAGTCCATATGTTTCTGCATTAATTCACGGATCATATCCTTGCTTAAATTTTTGTCGCGCATCTGCTTCACCTTTTCAAGCAATGCAATTTCATGGTCTGTATAAAAGCGGGCTCCCTGTTTTGACCGGGGGATCAGCAAAAGTCCATTTAAATCCTTTTCCCACTGCCTTAATGTTCCAGGAGGCACATTCAGTATTTTCGAAACCTCTTTAATTGTATAAGCTTTCATATATTGCGTATCCATTTTACTCAGCCCTTTCATAAAAAATAGATTCTGAATCCTTCGGATGCCAGTTCCGAAACAACTTCTAACTAACTATTCAGCATGATATCCCGTTTTTTCCTGCCGCCTGACAAAAGCTATCAAAAGAAGACGATATTCATCAGAAAAAAGCAAAAAGGATTCATTTTGACAAAAAACATAAAGAATTTGCCAGTCAGCAAGCTATTTGTCATATCAGGGCGGCTATGTCACAATGGAAGCTGAGTTTATCAAACTGGAATGTTATAAAAAAAACAGCTAGATTAAGAGGGAGCAGGGTAAATTGGGTAATAGAATTATTGCTATGTCTGTTGCAGCCGGGGTCGGTTTGACGCTTACTTTTGGCAGCATAAAGATGGGGAGCAATGAACCGTCAAAACAAAATGAAATTCACTATAGTGCAGTTCCGCATGCCGAGGCAAAGCATGTACCGATTGTAAAGCAGGAAATTCAGAAGAAATCCGTTCTCCTGGATGTGCCATTGTACAATCAAATGGATAATCCCCGTCTGTATAATGGATGTGAGATTACCAGTTTAGCAATGATTATAAGTTATGAAGGCATTCAAGTATCTAAAAATAAATTAGCACAGGAAATTAACCGGGTGCCGCTTAGATATAACGGAGGTAAATACGGGAATCCCAATGAAGGCTTTGTCGGCAACATGGAGGATGGACCAGGATTAGGCGTTTATCAGGGGCCGATTTTCGAACTGGCGAAAAAGTATTTTCCTGAACGTGCCGAGAATCTGACTGGCAAGCCATTTGATGTGCTTCTTGAAAAAATTGCAGAAGGATCGCCAGTCTGGATTATTACAACTGCAAGCCTATCGCCAGCAGCATCCTTTGAAACCTGGAATACACCGGGGGGGCCAGTTGAAGTGACATTCCAGATGCATAGTGTTGCAATTACCGGATATGATGAGGAATATATTTATATTAACGACCCGTATGGCACAAAAAATAAAAAGGTGCCCAAACAGCAGTTTATAGAAGCCTGGGAGCTAATGGGATCACAGGCCATTGTCATTAACTAAATAAATAGCAAAAGAAGGGGCTGCCGCTTAGCAGTCCCTTCTTTTAGCTTGTGGATTCCAATTTCTTAAACTTTAAAAAGCTCCATTTTAAAAACGGAGGTACTACAAAGAAGATAAAAAACAGCCTAAATAGCTGATAGCCTGTTACTATGGCTAAGTCGGCGCCGGTTTCATGAGCCATTATGGCCATTTGGTCCATTCCTCCGGGTGCCAGGCTTAAAAAGCTGGTGGCAGGGGAAAGGTGAAAAAAGTGCATAATCATAAAACTAAGCAGCACCGAACACGCAATAAGCAGCAGGCCGCTTAAGGCAGCCAGAGAAATGGTTTTGACCTTACTGTCCAGCTTTTCAGGCTTCATCATCATGCCGATGTGAGCCCCGATTAATAGCTGTGATAAATCCAAAACAGCAGGCGGGAGTCCGGGTCCATTTATACCGGAAAGGACAAGGGCCGCTGTTCCCATAATCGGACCGAGAAGGTACGGGGTAGGGAGCTTCAGGCGTTTGCTTAGGATTATGCCGGCAAAAGAAACAAAGACAAAGAGTAAAATATCTGGGAATAAATGACCCCATAAAGGTTCTGCGGCTTCAAAACCGGAACCGCTCGGGACATTCAGCCAAGGTCCGAATACCAGTACAGGAACAATGAAGATAATCATGGAAAGCCGTGCGACCTGCATAAAGGTAACAACCGTGATATCGATTCCTTTGACTTCCTCTGCCAGAAGAATCATTTGAGACAGACCTCCGGGAATACTGCCGATTAAAACCGTGGGATAGTCGATGCCCATTAATTTCGCAATGAGAAGTGCAGATATGCCGCTAAAGAGAACCATGCAGACGGTAACGAGCAAAATAAAAGGGAGCTTCTGCAGGATAAGCAGAACTGCTTCCTGTGTAAATGAAAGCCCGATGCTGTATCCGACGATGATAATCCCCGCATCACGAAATCCGGCTGGCCAATAAAACGGAATCCTGCTGAGCCGGCTTCCAATCATAACAGCAGTCAATGCACCAAGCAAAAAGGCGACCGGAATATGCATTAATGAAAATAATACTGCACCTAATACAGCAGTAAGAAAAGTGATCAATAAATTTTTATTCACAAAAAAACCTTCTTTTTATTTAGTATACCTAAAGATATTTATACCATATAAAAACAATGAATAAATTACAAGTTTTATAAAATCATATGTTTTCATACAATTTATTAAGAGAAGTCCATTTTATAGAAGGGGGACTAACCATGCCGGAAAAACTAAGCCATTTTGTTTTCATCTTATCGTTTATATGTCTTGGTTTATTTTTGCTGCTGGGTTTTTCGCCTCTGTATGATATTTATCTGAATAATATCGGCCATCGTCCATTTTCGCTTCTTCTGCTTCTGACAGTCATTGTCTTCCTCGTGAGTGTTTTTGTTTTAAAGAAAGTCCAAAACTGGCAAGCGGGTTTTCATGTATTATTTTCCATTATCCTCACCCTGTTTCTTTCATCCGTATTAGCAATCATTGTGTTCTTTGGTGGCCTATTTAGGTAAATATAAAGAGCCTGCACCATTAACGGTACAAGCTCAGCCAATTTATTGGGTTGGCATCCAGTTTACTTTCCATATTCCTTCGCTGTTTTTGCTGAGGCCGAATCCAAAGCCATCCTCTTCAGATATGGAAATATATGCTGAAGAGTCATCGCTAATGACTTCTTCTAAATGTGCATTCTTCACCCTATGCAATAATGTCTGTTCTTCTGGGATCGATGGCGACTCGCTTATAGCATTCAGGTAATGATTCAGGGTAGGGAATGGTTTTCCGATTTCCGGATCATGGTTAAACAATGCATATTGAGTAGAATAATCTTCAATTTCTTCAGCAAATAAGTACAGCTGGAATACTTCTGCCGGGCTTAAACCTCTTAAGATCTCATCCGTTCCTCTTAAAGAAAATTCTTTATACACATGGTTTAAAGGCTCCGGCAGGACCAGTTCCGCATTAATATTTAGGGCCAGCTGGAATGGAACAGCATGGAATTGAGGTTCTTTTGGGGCTGCCAGCTCCAAGACTTCAGCCTGATGTACAGCGCCTTCCGGTGCGCGATATCCATCTAAAATTAAAGAAACACTTTCTGCTTTAATGGGTGCGGCTGTGCCAAATACCTTTTTTAGCATCTCCTGATCGGTTTCATTAAAAGTTATTTTTATGGTCTTGCCATCCATGATCGGCAGCAATTTTAAAGAATCACGATCAGGCTGAAAGTATACAATTTCATCCTGAAAATCCAGAATGCCTGTAACCGCTGCCTTTCCAGTAAAAACTGCAGTTATGCGGCCATATGAATCCTTCTCGTAACCATTCAGTTTCCAGTTATTTAGCATAGCACCCTCTGTAAGGCCGGAATAAAAATCTTTATTTGAAATGACAGTCTCCTGTCCATTTTGCTTGTTAAAGTCATCTGTCTGGATTCCGGCAATCCCGCCAATCAACAGGACAAACCCAGCAGCTGCAGCGGCAGAAAGAAGCTTAGGAACATAGTCTTTTTTCCTGCCTTTAGCAGCAGAAGTGGCGATTCGGTTTCTGACTCTCTGTTTTTCTTCTTCTGTGAAAACAGAATCTTTCGTCCATGCAGCATTCAACTCTTTCTTCACTTCCTGATTCAGATCAGCCATGCTGTTCACCTCTTTCTGCAGCAGATAGTATCTTCTTCACTTTTTCCTGTCCTCTGTACAGTCTTGTTTTAACAGTAGAAATAGGAATATTAAGGGTTTCACTTATTTCAGCCAGACTGAGATCCTGGTAATAATGGAGAAGGAAGACTTCCCGGTATTTTACTGTGAGGGATTCAATCGTTTTTAGCAATTCCTGATGTTCATCCCGTTCAAGAAATGAAGCTTCCGGATCTTTTTCTCTATCCTTCTTCAGGAAAAAAACCTTTTCATTCAGGACCATATTTCGATAATGCCAGCTTTTAAGATAGTCTTTGCTTTTATTAATAGCGATTGTAAAAATCCATGTTTTAAAAGAAGATCTTTGCTGGAAACTTTCCAGCTTCTCATAAACAGTAATAAAGGTATCCTGTGTTAAATCGCTGGCCGCATTCCAATCATTCACATAGCTGTATATCAATCTCTTCAAAACGGTTCCATACTCATCCATGATCATTTCAAGAACGAGAGCACGATCCACTTGATCAGCAATTGACCGTTTTACATAATCATCAGAGCTCACATGACTGCCTCCTTGCTAAATTGCCAGCTGCCGATTCCGGCTGCCTTTTGTTTCCTGACAGTTAGACGACAGATACAAGTAAATCGCTTCAACTTTTGGCATCTATTAAGATTATACAAAAAAAGCGCATACCATTTGGTCTGCGCCTGATTATTTAATCCGATTAAATAAAACCACATCCATGCATAGCTTAAGAACAGAAGGAGCAAAAATAACAAGGAACATTCATCATTTCCTCATTTGTTCATATTGAGTAATTCTGGCCTATACAATTAGATTGGGAATAATGATCGCTATTTTCGAATAAATGATTCTGCCCAAATGCTTTGTTTTTGATGGGACGATTATTTATTTATATAATGGATTTATTGTGCAAGAAAGAAGGGAGATTATTATGTCACAATCAAATATTGCTCCACAGATCAAATTAATCGCTCTTGATATGGATGGAACCTTGTTGAATTCCAGAGGGGAAATTCCAGATGAAAACCGCAAGGCAATACGGGAGGCGAAGGAAAAAGGGATTGAAGTTATTTTAAGCACGGGAAGATCCAGGCTCACGGCAGGCGATCATGCTGATTCTTTGGAATTGAACTCCTATTTGATCACGGTCAACGGCAGTGAAATATTTGGCCCTGGTGGAGAATTAATCACAAGGACTCCTGTTGATTCTAAAGTAATGGAATGGATGTGGAATTTATCCCAGTCACATAAGACCAAATTCTGGGCAACCAGCTGCGAACAAGTTTGGATGAATGAAATGCCAGAAAATATTCATGACCATGAATGGCTTAAATTTGGATTTGATATATCAGATGATGAGATCAGGGAACTCATTCATAAAGAGCTTCGAACAAAAGGGGACCTGGAAATTACAAATTCCAGCTTAACTAATATTGAGGTAAATGCTCTGGGCATCAATAAAGCCAGAGGTATCCAGAAGGTAACTGAGATTCTTGGCATTTCGATGGAAAATGTAATGGCAATGGGAGACAGCTTAAATGATATTGCCATGATAGAGGAATCTGGCTGGGGAGTAGCAATGGGAAATGCCCAGGATATTGTGAAAGAAACAGCCAATGCTGTTACGGGAACTAATGATGACGCTGGTGTTGCAAAAGCAATCCGAAAGTGGGCTCTCTAAGATTAAAAACCGGCTAACATGCCGGTTTTTGGTTTATTTGGATGCTCTTTTGGCAATTAGAATGGTTTCTTCCAGTGCTATTTCCACATTTCCTTTAATCGCCCTGGAAATCATACAGGATGCTTCAGCTTTTTGCGCCAGCTTTCGCGCAAGTGAATGATCCTTTTCTGTCGCATCAGCTTTTAACAAGATAAGGGGGCGATGAATAATTTTCCTATACGTAATCACTCCTTTGGTTACATCCACAATTCCAATTGATTCCATCGTAAGGTCTTCTTTTTCGAGTTTGCTTCGTTCCATCATGGCTGCCAGGGTAATGATATAACAAGTTGCTGCAGCCCCAAGCAGCATTTCATCCGGATTTGTTCCGATTCAGGGACCTTCCATTTCTGGGGGAATGGAAACCTTTGTTTTCAGCCCTCCAGTCTCAATTTCTCCAACATCATTACGAAGTCCAGGCCAATGTGCTTTTAAATGGAATTGGTGTTCAGCCATTCTTTGATTCCTCCAAGTTATGTATTTCTATTTAAACCTTAAAGAGGAACAGGCAGAATTGCAAGACTTTACAGATTTAACGTTTCAGGCTAAGATGAAATCAGCCAACTTAATAGTTTTACTGCTAGGGGTGCCCGATGCTCGCGGGCTGAGAAAGAAACCGGACTGTTTTTTACCCTTCGGACCTGATCTGGATCATACCAGCGTAGGAAAGTAGTAATTGCGGGGAACGATGTTTTTTCTCTTAGATTATTCAGCCAGGTCCAATTTCGGATCTGGTTTTTATTTTGTTCTCAAAAACAAATGAATTGGCTATCAATAAGGAGGATTTTCTATGAATCTTAACGATCAGATTGTCATTATTACAGGCAGCAGCAGAGGGCTGGGCAAAGAAACAGCAAAAGCATTCGCGAGGGAAGGGGCGAGAGTTGTCATTAACTATTTCCATAGCGAGGAAAAAGCACATGCTCTACAGAAGGAAATTGGCGAAAAAGCCATTGCCATTCGTGCTGATATCCGGGACAGAGGTCAAGTGAAATCAATGTTTCAAAAGGCGAAGGAACACTTTGGAGGCCCCATTACAACCATAGTCAATAATGCACTGGTGAACTTTCAATTTGACCCTATTTCAAAAAAAGATGCAGAAACAATTAAATGGGACGATTACAAAAACCAGCTCGAAGGTGCAATTCTTGGGGCTTTAAACACAGTCCAGGCTGGTCTGGAAGATATGAAAAAACAGGAGTTTGGCAGGATAATCTCGGTTGGGACCAATCTATTCCAGAATCCAGTTGTACCCTACCATGACTATACGACCAGCAAAGCTGCTCTATTAGGCTTCACCAGGAATATGGCGAATGAGCTGGGCCAATATGGGATTACTGCGAATATGGTATCAGGCGGTTTGTTAAGAACGACAGACGCCAGTGCTTCGACATCCGAGGAAGTCTTTGAAATTATCGAAAACTCAACTCCATTAAAAAAAGTCACAGATCCTGCAGAAGTGGCTGATGCAATAGTCTTCTTCGCTTCTCCCTGGGCAAGGGCGGTTACAGGACAGAATTTGGTTGTGGATGGCGGACTAGTTATGAATTAAAGGAGGAATTAATGTGAACATTCAGGAGATTAGCAGCCTATTGGAAAAACTAAGAGATACAAATCCTCTGGTACATAATATCACCAATGTGGTGGTAACCAACTTTACGGCAAATGGCCTTCTGGCTATTGGGGCATCACCAGTGATGGCATATGCACATGAAGAGGCAGCTGACATGGCTAAAATAGCTGGCGCATTGGTTCTCAATATGGGAACACTGACTGAAAAAGAAGTAAAAAGCATGCTCATAGCGGGTAAGTCAGCAAATCAGCATGGAGTGCCGGTCATTTTTGACCCTGTTGGTGTCGGCGCGACGGCCTATCGTACAGAAACAGCTAAAAGACTATTAGAAGAATTAGATATTACCATCATAAGAGGCAATGCAGCAGAAATTGCCAACGCAGCAGGACAGAAATGGAGTATTAAGGGCGTAGATGCAGTTGAAGCAGCAGGGAACACTTCTGAGCTTGCTAAGTCGGCAGCAAAAGAACTTGGTGCAGTCACTGTTATCACAGGAAAACAGGATATCGTTTCAGATGGAAGATCCACATTTGCCATTAACAATGGCCATCCTCTTCTAACGAAAGTAACAGGTGCCGGATGTCTTCTTACTTCTGTAATAGGAGCTTTCGCTGCTGTTGAAAAGGATCCTGTAAAAGCGGCAGCAGCTTCATTGATCGTTTATGGATCTGCCGCAGAAATTGCAGCAGTAAAATCGGATGGCAAAGGCCCAGGAACTTTCCAAGCAGAGTTTTTGAATAGCTTATATAACATTTCTGCTGCAGATGTTGAAGCATATGGATCTTTTGAAAAAACGATCGGATAGGAGGCTTTTAAATGAAAGTGAATAAAGCTTTAACCATAGCGGGTTCAGATAGCGGCGGCGGCGCGGGCATTCAGGCAGACTTAAAAACATTTCAGGAACTCGGTGTTTTCGGCATGTCTGCTTTGACTGCTGTTACGGCTCAAAACACCAAGGGCGTTCAGGGAGTTTATCCAATGACAGCAGAGGCAGTGTCTGCTCAAATTCAGTCGATAGGAGAGGACCTCAGACCTGACGCTGTAAAGACAGGAATGCTTTTTAGTGCAGATATAATCGAGAGTGTTTCCAATGAAATCGTGAGATACGGATGGAAAAATGTCGTCATAGATCCAGTGATGATTGCAAAGGGAGGAGCAAGTCTTCTTCAGAATGAAGCGATATTAGCGATGAAGAAGCGTCTTATTCCGCTCTCTATGGTGATTACCCCGAATATTCCAGAGGCAGAGGTTTTAACGGACATAAGGATTCGTTCGCTGGAGGATAAAAGAGAAGCAGCAAAAAAGCTGCATCACCTTGGAGCAAAAAATGTCATCATAAAAGGCGGCCATGACGAAGCAAAGGACATAGCAGCAGACCTTCTATTTGACGGAGAAAGTTTTTCGGAATTTAAGAGCAGCAGAATACAAACCGCCAATACACATGGAACAGGCTGCACTTTTTCGGCTGCCATTACCGCTGGCCTCGCAGACGGTCTTTCTGTGCCAGAAGCTGTTGATCGAGCGAAAAAATTCATCCAGGCCGCCATTGAATTTGACTTGGGAATTGGCAGCGGTCATGGTCCTACCAATCACTGGGCGTTCAATAGAAGGAAGAAGGAGACTGAAGTTTATGGCCGTTAATCCGCAGGCAATGAGAAACTTATTAAAAGTATACTTTATAATGGGCAGCACTAATTGCCATCAGGATCCTGAAAAAGTCCTTCAATCGGCCATCAAAGGAGGAATTAAGTTATTTCAATTCCGTGAAAAAGGAGCAGGATGCCTTCATGGCAAAGAAAAGGAATCGCTCGCAAAAAAGCTTCAAGCAATCTGCAAAGAGAGCAGTATCCCTTTTATTGTAAATGATGATATCGAATTGGCACTTAAAATAAATGCAGATGGTGTCCATATAGGCCAGGACGATGAACCAGCCGATGCGGTCCGCAGGAAAATTGGCAGCAAAATCCTGGGAGTCTCAGTGCACAGCATGCAGGAAGCGGAAACAGCGATCCGTCAAGGCGCAGATTACCTTGGGATAGGTCCTATTTATCCCACATCCACAAAGGAAGATGCCAAAGCCGTTCAGGGACTTACTTTTTTGACAGAATTAAGATCTGCTCATATCCAAATTCCTGTTGTAGGAATAGGCGGAATTACTCCTGAAAATACACCTCCTATAATTAAGGCAGGGGCTGACGGTGTTTCTGTTATTTCTGCAATCAGCCAGGCTGATTCACCTGAAAAAGCAGCCATACTGTTATATGATGCAGTAAGAGAATAATGTGAAAAATGCCCACTAATTTGGGCATTTTTTATTGTATAGACGTTTGAAATTCTAAGGTTTATCCCAATCTATTGAGGGTAGCTCACTACAAACAATAGAAACAGAGGGATGAACAATTGAAAAAGTGGATGGAATCAGGTCTTTACATTCAAATGGCAGCCGTATTGCTGGTCGTCTATTACGGGTTCATTTCAGGTCTTGTAGCTGCGGAGACCAAAATGACTGAATACGAAGGGGAAATAGATGAGAAATATCGTCTGACTTCGGTTGATAATTACTTAAGCAACTTTAGCACCCATGAAGAATATTGGATACGGCTGGATAATGGCAAATCCTTTGAGCTGACGGCATCATTATATGAAAGTATTAAGCGGGGGGAAAAGATCAAATTAGTGCAGATGAATGCCGGTACCATGATATTCAGGCAATAAAGCAACGCTTATAAAAATAGGATGCATTTTCTTGTGAATTGCCGTTCCTGTTACAGTACTTTAACTGTGCAAGTATTGAATTTCCATGGTAATGTTGTAATCAGGCAGATTTTTTAACATAAGGGGATATAATAACAATGAAACTCGTTTCATGGAATGTGAATGGCATAAGGGCATGTGTGAAAAAAGGATTCATGGATTATTTCAAAGAAGTGGATGCAGACATATTTTGCATTCAGGAATCCAAACTGCAGGAAGGACAGATCGAACTTATACTGGAAGGCTATTACCAATACTGGAATTATGCGATAAAAAAAGGGTATTCCGGTACAGCTGTATTTACAAAGAAAGAGCCGCTTTCTGTCCGCTATGGATTGAATGATGAGGAAACAGAACCTGAAGGCAGGATCCTCACGCTTGAGTATGATGGCTTTTATCTCGTCAATGTCTATACTCCGAATTCACAGCGTGACCTGGCCAGGCTTCCATACCGCCTTGAGTGGGAAGAGCGGATTCGGGAGTATTTATTCGGCCTGGATAAAATTAAGCCTGTGATCATGTGCGGGGACTTAAACGTGGCACATTTCGAAAAAGACTTAAAAAATGCTAAATCCAACAGGGGCAACTCAGGGTTTACGGATGAAGAACGCGGAAAAATGACCAGATTGCTGGGTTCCGGGTTTGTTGATGCATTCCGCTATAAATATCCTGATGCTGAGGGAGCTTATACCTGGTGGTCATATATGGCCAAGGTTAGAGAGCGGAATATCGGCTGGAGGATTGATTACTTTATCGTGTCCGAAAAGCTAAAAGAAAGAATACTAGATTCACAGATTCACTGCGACATTATGGGCAGCGATCATTGCCCGGTAGCGCTTGAATTGGATATGTAAAGCGAAACCCCTGCGGAGATGCAGGGGTTTTGTTTTAGTAAAAAAGGCAATAATTGAATTAACATAATAATAAAGGATTGGTAAAATGAACAAAACAGAGATGCTGAAGCTTTTGGTTCTTATTGAAAGAATCTATCCCTCATTTCGGATTAAAAACGAAATCGTTCATTATTATTTTGATTATTGCCGTGATTTCGACTATGAAATGGCTTTGAGCTATATTAAAGGCCATATTAGGATAAGTCCCTATCCGCCATCAATCAGCCATCTTGCATCCACGTGCTCACCGCATTCTTTATCAGCTGAAATGTCAGACAGCAGGAAATGGGAAAAAGAATATGTCCTTGCTGATCATGTGTCTTGATATTTATTTTCATCTATTATTATGGAAAAGCTGATTTTATTTTGTTATAATGCCAGTAAATCTAATAAAAAGGTTTTCTAGGGTTCCGCAGCAGCTGCTGGCCTGGTCCGAGAGAAAACTCATAGCAATATTAGCTATGCCACGGAAGGATAAAAGCCTGGGAGATACTGTTCATCAGATATCTTCCGGGCTTTTTTCTTTTTCCGGGAATACTATTCGTTTAAAAGGGGCTGATTTCATGCAGTGGCTGAAGGTATTTATAGCCGCATTTTTTGAAGTGTTTTGGGTGATTGGTTTAAAGCATTCGGATGATCCATTATCATGGGCAGGGACCATTCTATGCATAGCAGTCAGTTTTTATTTGATGATCATGGCTGGCAAAGTCCTGCCTGTGGGAACGGTTTATGCTGTCTTTGTTGGCTTAGGCACTGCTGGTACAGTTTTATCTGAAATCATATTTTTCGGAGAGCCTTTGAAATTATCTAAAATAATACTGGTTCTTATTTTGTTATTAGGTGTTCTGGGCTTAAAGCTAGTGACAAATGAAGATGAATCAAAAGGAGCTGAAAGTTCATGAGCTGGGTGTTTTTAATTCTGGCTGGCCTTTTTGAAATGACAGGTGTAACCATGATTAACAGCCTGCACAAAAAACGGAATTGGCAATCCTTATTCCTGCTGGTTGGCGGTTTTGGCGCCAGCTTCCTGTTCCTTGCGCTGGCCATGAAAGAGCTGCCAATGGGTACAGCTTATGCGGTCTGGACTGGAATTGGTGCCGCTGGAGGAGCTGTTCTTGGCATGATTCTGTACGGAGAGCCCAAAGATGCCAAACGGATATTTTTTATTGCAATGGTATTAAGTGCAGCAATCGGACTTAAACTGGTATCTTAGATATATAATGGAATTAAAAATTGTATAGGCAGGTAGGAAATGAAGAAAAATAAAATCGTTTTTACAGGGGGCGGCTCTGCCGGGCATGTGACTCCGAATATTGCCATAATAAATGAACTTTCTCAAAAAGAATGGGATATTCACTATATCGGTTCGATAAGAGGAATCGAAAAAGAATTGATTTCTGAGATTAACATACCATATTACGGAATTAGCAGCGGAAAGCTCCGGCGTTACATGGATAAAGAAAATGCAAAAGACTTTTTTCGAGTGTTAAGAGGGATTATCGAAGCTCGAAAGCTGCTCAAAAGATTGAAGCCAAAGCTTGTCTTTTCAAAAGGCGGATTTGTATCGGTGCCTGTTATTATTGCGGCAAGCTCATTAAAAATACCTATTTATATTCATGAAAGTGATCTGACGCCAGGACTTGCAAACAAAATTTCCCAGCGGTTTGCTGACAGGATTTTTACTTCATTTGATGAAGCAGCAGCACATTTTCCTGCGAAAAAGACTAAGGCCATAGGATCTCCGATCAGAAAGGAAATCTTCTCAGGTGATAAGGAGAGAGGGAAGGAGTTTCTTAGGTTTACAGATGAAAAACCAATTATGACTGTAATGGGAGGCAGTCTGGGCGCTAAGAAAATTAATGAAACAATCAGGGCATCCCTTCAGGAGCTGACTGCTATATACCAAATTGTTCATCTTTGCGGCAAAGGGCAGAAGGATGACAGTTTAATAAATGTTAAAGGGTACAGACAATTCGAATACATTAGCAATGAGCTTGCTGATATCCTCGCTGCTACAGATACTGTCGTCACCAGGGGAGGATCAAATGCCATCTTTGAATTCCTGTCTTTAAAAATCCCAATGCTCATCATCCCGCTAACCAAAAAACAAAGCAGGGGAGACCAAATACTAAATGCAGAATCTTTCTTAAAAAAAGGATTCTCGCTTACATTGAAAGAAGAGAACTTAACAAAAGACAGCCTGATTGAGTCCCTGGATAAACTTGAAAAAAGAAGAGGACAAATCATTAATAACATGCAAGCCTCCCCAATGAGCGATGCACTGACTGTTTTGATAATGGAAATTAACAAACAACGCAAATAATTTGAGTGCCGGCTTTTATATGATCATGGCGACGGAAATTCAGCCGCACACCAACAAATGGTTGTTATAAAAAACATTTTGGCAGTTCCCCAAAACCATTAATATTCCATAGTAAAAAACAGCAGCCTGTTTACATTAAGAAGGAAATAAAAAGAGGTGACTGCCATGAATTTTGCTTACACTATTGAAACAGAGAAATCCATTGAAGAAGCAATTACAGCATTGGAAATACATTTAAAAGATGAACAGTTTGGTGTGCTTTGGACTTTTGATATTAAAGAAAAGCTTGAAGAAAAAGGCTTTCAATTGGAAGAGGAATTTAAGGTGCTAGAAGTCTGTAACCCGCAGGAGGCTGAGCGGGTACTGAAAGAAGATAAAATTGTTGGATATTTTCTCCCATGTAAAATTGTCGTATATAAAGAAAAAGGGAAAACAAAGATAGGGCTGCCAAGGCCAAGCGCGTTAATAAGCATGATTGATAACCAGAATCTAAAAGAATTGGCTTTAGATATCGAGCAGCGCCTGATTGCCTGTCTGGATAAATCTGTTTAATGCTTTTACGGAAATAAAATAAACATCATCCAAGAGACAAACAGTTAATAATGCTGTTTGTTTTTCTTTTTATGCATTACAATAGAATGGGAATTCTAAATATTATGAAGGTGATTCTATGGATACAAAATTAATTTTAATTGAGGGTCTCCCTGGTTCAGGCAAATCTACTACCGCAAGATTGGTTCATGAAGTTTTGATGCAAAACGGTATTGAATCAGAGCTATTCTGCGAAGGTGATCTGGATCACCCGGCAGATTATGAGAGCGTCGCCTATTTTGAAAACGACCAGTGGCATCGATTGCTTGAAGAATACAGTGCATTCAGAGACCGGATGATTGAAAAAAGTTTTCCGGAAGATACTGGCTATTTAGTGCCGTATAAAAAGATTGGACCTGATATGCCAGACACATTTTATGAGAAAGTATCTAAAAATGATATCTATGAGCTTCCTTTGGAGCAAAATATGAAACTTATAATCAATAATTGGGAACGATTTTCCAATCGAGCTGCCAGCGGCAAAAAGGTACATATTTTTGAATGCTGTTTTTTACAGAATCCAGTTACAGTCGGTATGATTAAATATGGAGCTCCCCTTACAAAGGTTCGGAATTATGTATTAGCATTGGAAAAATCCGTGAAAAAGCTGAATCCGATATTAATTTATGTCAGTCAGGATAACCTTGACTTGTCTTTCAGGAAAGCGATAAATGAACGGCCGCCATCCTGGTCTGAAGGTTTTATCCATTATTATACCGGTCAAGGATATGGTAAGAAAAATCATTTAAGCGGGGCAGAAGGCACTTTAAAGATTCTTGAAGCCAGGAGGAAGGCTGAAGAGGAAATTTTGAAGGAGCTGTCCATCCGAAAGGCTGTAATCAATAACTCAGCATTCGATGAGAATTCACATAAAGCCGCTTTAGTGAATTTGCTGATAAATCACCTTGCACAGAAAGGGGAAAATTAAGTGCCTTATCAGGAGCATTGTCCTTTTTGCAGACCGCACCAGGACCCTCTTCAACATATCATTTTTGAAAACAGCACTTGTTATTTTCTTCAGCACGATAAAGAACAGGACGTATTGGAGGGCTGTGGGGTCATAGTGCCAAAAGCGCACCATTCCGATGCTTTTCACCTGACGGCGGAAGAGTGGAATGATACATATGAACTTCTGCAAAAAGCCAAGGATTATTTAGATAAAAAGTATGCTCCAGATGGATATACGCTTGGCTGGAATGTGGGCGATGCTTCAAATCAATCCATTCTTCACAGCCACCTGCACGTCATTCCCAGATATAATGATGAACTACACGCAGGAAAAGGGCTCAGGCATTGGCTGAAGCAGCCCGATAATAAAAGAGGGATTCTAAAAAGATAAAAAAACACACAGCGGGACTGTGTGTTTTTAAATTACTGTATTTTCGGCGGGTTGCTCTTGACTTCAAGAACATCCAGCATAAACACAAACACTGGTATACCTACGATTAATCCCCAAACACCGAAGAAATGTTCAGAAAAAATCAGGACAATAAAGGTATAAAAGACAGGCAAATCCGTTTTGGAAGACATAAGCTTCGGATTTAAAATATACGCTTCAATGGCGTGGATCACCATAATGACAAGTACTATATAAAATACCTGGATGAATCCGCCGAGAGAATAGGCGATTGTACATAGCGGGACAAGCGAAATGATGACACCCGCAACAGGAATTAATCCCAGCAGGAAAATAAGAATCGACAATCCCATTAGCTGAGGAAAGTCCATGATCCACAGTGCAAGTGTTGTCAGGATACAATTCACAGTGGCAATGACAAACTGCGCTTCGATTACCTTTCCGAATGTTTGCACAAATTTACTTCCAAAATACTCGATTTCATTATAAAAGTCAGCGATTTTGCTGTGTTTAAATTTCAAGGTGAATTCGATAAGTTTCGGTTTTTCGAGCAGGAAAAACAAACTAAGTATTAGAGACAGCAATACCTGGATGGCAATATGACTAATATCGGAAAAATACTGAAGCAGGAAGGCAAATCCCTGTTCAAGATATTTCGTAATTTCATTTGTTTCGAGCATTTGAACAATATATGTAATTACTATATTGTCATGTTTTTGGGTGTAAAAGCTTTCAACCTGTTTAAACAGCTGTGATATTTCAGATACAATCAAAGGAAGATATTTGATTATCCCTATAGAAAGCAGGCCGATAATTCCCATGTAAAGGGTAATGACAGTCAGTTTTCTATTCAGTTTAAATCTCGAAAGGACAAGCTTCACAAGCCTATCCATCAAAAATGAAAATATGAATGTAATCAGAATTAAATTAATCATGCTCCTCAACAGGTAAAGAGCCAGGACTATAATTCCAAAAATGATGAATCTTTTTATGCCGTTATTATTTAAAAATGATTTAATCGTTTCCAACTTCATTCCTCCACACTTTTTAAGTTTCTTTAAAATTTCAGGAAATGCGGAGATAATTACTCTGGAACATATATGGGATCATATATTGATTACTTCTGTGAATTGCATCGGAGTTTAGTGCCTGAAAATGTGTCCGGTATACTTTATAATAGGTCAGCTTCACCGTTAATTTTACTGGAGCTGCTAAAGTGCTACTCAAAGCAGGGCTTTTTAGGGCAGGTAAATCAATAACAATGGCATTTTCCTTCAGATGTACATTGAAATCAATCGGCTCCTGGCTTTGCTGCACAGATGAAGACAAACCGGATACAAGCAGGAAAATGCTGAAAAATATGTGTGCCACCTTGTTCATCCTCTTATTATCAATATATTTACTATTTTATAATACTTTTTCATTTAATTATATATCTATTTACAGTCGAAATGGAAAAAATCATTACGCAGAAAGGATGATGATAGTTGGATAGGAAATATGCTGCCATTACAGGCTGTTCCAGCGGGTTTGGAGCCTTGATGGCCATTGAGCTCGCAAAGGATGATTTTCAAGTTATTGCAACAATGAGAAACACGGATAAAAGCAATAAGTTAATGGAGAAAGCTAGACAAGAGGGAGTTCATGAACAGATATCCATTCACGAATTGGATGTCACCTCGTCCTCATCCATTGAAATGTTTAAAAACCTGATCCTTCAATTGCCTTCCATTGATGTTCTAATCAATAATGCCGGCTATGCAGGAGCAGGATTTGCGGAAGAAATACCGCTGGAGGAGTATAGAAATCAATTTGAGACAAATGTTTTTGGAACGTTTGCAGTTACTCAGGCGGTTCTGCCATTTATGCGGAAACAAAGAACAGGAACCATCATAAATGTGAGTTCTATAAGCGGAAGAATCGGGTTTCCAGGCTTATCGCCATATGCCGCATCAAAATTTGCTGTAGAGGGATGGAGTGAATCACTTAGACTTGAAATGAAACCGTTTGGCGTAAATGTTGTGCTGATTGAGCCAGGATCCTTCAGGACCGGCATCTGGACAACTGGAAAAAAGATAGCTGAATCATCCTTGAAAAAAGACTCACCTTATTATCCATATATGACAAAAATTCAACATTACCTTGAACAAGGAGAGCCATTTTATGAAGATCCGATAATCGTTGCGAAAAAAGCAGTGAGCATCCTCAGAGAAAAAGAACCTGCACTCAGGTATCCGGCAGGAAAGGGTGTCCGCACAAGAATACGCCTGAAAAACCTTATGAACTGGAAAAGCTGGGAGAAAATCATATTAAAAACTCTCTACAAACAATAATAGTTTTTTTAAAGTTTTAACTCTAAATTTTATTTAATCTGCTGAGTTGATTGGAGCGGAGAGTACTTGATCCTCGAAAATGCTTATGCATTTTCTTCGTGCGGTGATGATTTACGGAAGACAATTCAATGTACTGCGGGAGGAGAGGGGAATGAGAGATCCCGCAGGCGAACCCGAATAGGCTTTCATTCCTCCCCGCGGAACGTAACGGACATCATTAAAAACTAAAAAAACAGCCTATCATAAAAATAAAATTAACTTATAAACAAATACCCGGTAATAATTATTCCAACGATAAAAAAAGCAAAAGTCCCTGTAAGAAACGGATTGAAATGAATGAAGAAATCCGCTCTTTCTTCTTCATTCATATGAGTCATCAGATTCAGCTTTGAATCTGCAATCACATTATTTGTCCAGGCATCACCCTGTGAAAAAGCAAATAAGCTGAATGCAAAAAGAATAAAGCTGCTGTAGGCAAGAGTATCAAGCAGAGGAAAGTGAAGAAAAAATGAAATACCTGCTGCTAAATTTGATTCTAAAATAAAAAATAACAATGACCAAACCAGGAACTTTTTTTGTTTAACCATGCATGACCTCCTTTTTTCTTTTTCTTTTATAACGAATAGAATGATAAAAAGTTTCAAAATTTTCCTTTTTATCTTCTTTTTACTTAAGTCCCCAATCTCTGATTAATTTTCTTGCATCTAGAGAAAATAAGAAAACTAATCTTTGATCATCTGGGGGAGATGGAATGAAAAAGGGAATGAAAAAATACTTAATCACGCTGTTATTATTCATAGCCCTGCTGATTGTCTGGAACCAGACGGAAGCTGAAGTATCCGGACCGCCAACCATCCATCTGCGCCTGTTGGAAACCACTGATTTGCATGGGAACATGATTGGTTATGATTACGAAGACCGCAGGAAGACAGTGGAGTTTGGGCTTTCAAGAACGGCCAGCTTGATTAAAAAGGCAAGAAATGAGTCGCCTAACTCCCTTCTATTTGATAATGGAGACATTCTTGAAGGGAATGGACTGGATGAATATGCCTATAGAAGCCATCCGCTTGACATGGCTAATGTCCATCCTGTTTTTAAAGCCATGAATACTTTACTTTATGATGCTGCGACGGTGGGAAATCATGAATTTAATTACGGAATTGATTTTATGGAAGAAAGTATCAGGGGAGCTAACTTTCCTTATGTCAATGCCAATATATATGTTGAAGACAGCAATCAGATCGATGAGGATGATCTGAATTATTTTAATCCCTATACCATCATAGAGAAAGAGGTCACAGATACAGCCGGGGAAAAGCATAAGCTGAAAGTTGGAGTCATCGGCTTTATCACACCGATTGTGGCGGAATGGAATAAAGAGTATTTTCGCGGAAACCTTAAAGTGAAAAATATTAAGGAAACTGCCGAGCATTTTATTCCTATTATGAAAAGTAAAGGGGCAGATATCATTGTGGCTCTAGCCCATACCGGTCTCCAATCTGATAAAGGGCTGGATGAAAAAAAGGGCAATTCAGTTCATGCCCTCAGCAAAGTTAAAGGATTAGATGCCATTCTATTCGGGCACAGCCATTCAGTTTTTCCTGTCAAAGATGAACTGCAAAAGCTGCCTGGCATTGACTTAAAGGCTGGTACCATTAACGGGACTGCTGCTGTCCAGGCTGGATACTGGGGCAATCATCTCGGTCTCATCGATTTGAAAATTGTCTTCCAGGATAGCGAATGGAAAGTGAAAAGCAGTGTTTCGTCGATCAGGCCCGTTTACCGGACAATCAATAAAAAAAGCAGGGAAGTCATACCCGCAGACCCAATAATTGAACAGATTATGAAAAAGGATCATCATGATGCCCTTAATTATTTGAAAAATAAAAAGTAAAAGGCGCCCACTGGACGCCTTTTTCCTATAAAACCGAAAATTCTTCATTTTTCAAGTCAGTAATAAACATATGTCCCGGAGCATGAGTAATCATAATCTCCGGCTTCACATGCATGGCGACTGCCTGAGGGGTAACCCCGCAGGCCCAGAAAACTGGTACTTCTCCTTCCTTAATGGTCACAGAGTCTCCAAAATCAGGATGCTGAATATTGTTAATTCCGATTGCTTCAGGATTTCCAATATGGACAGGAGCCCCATGGACAGATGGGAAGCGGCTTGTCACCTGTACAGCTCTAATCGCTTCCTTCTCTGTCATCGGCCGCATACTCACTACCATAGGGCCTTCAAATTGGCCTGCACCCACACACCCAATATTTGTTTTATACATCGGGACATTCCGATTTTCCTCAATATGGCGGATAGGGATATTATTTTTGAGCAATGCGTCTTCGAACGTAAAACTGCAGCCGATCAGAAATGCTACCATATCATCATTCCAATAAGAGGTTATGTCTGAAAGCTCCTCAACGAGCTCTCCGTTTTTATATACCCTGTATTTTGGCAGGTCGGTTCTAATATCAGCATTTGGAGCTGACAGCATTGGCACCGGTGATCCTGGTTCAGTCACATCGATGATTGGACAGGATTTAGGATTACGCTGGCAAAAGAGCAGAAATTCAAAGGCCAGCTCCTTTGGCAATATAGCCAGATTGGCTTGAATAAAGCCATTTGCCATTCCTGCAGTTGGTTTATCCCAATCCTGGACACGGATCAATCTGCGTGCCTCATCGGGATTCAATTGAAAAGGGGAGTTCATATAAAAATCTCCTTTCATGCTTATTTAAATAGCTCAGGGATTCCATTGATTAATGAATAAACCCCCATGTAAGACATGGCAATCACGATAATGACTCCAAAAATCGTCATCCAAAGAGGATGTTTATAATCGCCGACAATTTTGGTTTTATAAGCAGCAATCAGCATTACACCTAATGCAATTGGGAGAATAAGACCGTTTAAGGAACCAACTAAAACCAATATTTTTACCGGTTTTCCGATCAAAACAAAAACAAATGTAGAAATGGCGATAAAACCGACAATGACCCATTTATGATGTTTCTCGACAGCTGGGCTCAATGTCCGAATGAATGATACCGAAGTATAGGCTGCACCGACAACAGAAGTAATGGCAGCTGCCCACATGACTACTCCAAACATCTTATATCCAATATTGCCTGCTGCCAGCTGAAAGACAGAAGCAGGAGGGTTGGATGGATCGAGTGCTAGGCCCTGTGAAACCACACCTAGTGCTGCAAGGAACAGGAAGATACGCATAATGGATGCGATCCCGATTGCACTGACAGAGCTCTTCGTGACTTCCGGAAGAGCTTCTTTTCCTTTGACTCCAGCATCAATTAAGCGATGCCCGCCAGCGAAGGTAATATAACCGCCAACCGTTCCGCCTACAAGCGTAATAATGGCCAGGATATCAATTTTATCCGGCACAAACGTTTTGACAACAGCTTCACCAACAGGTGGCTGTGCCGTAAACATTACGTAAAGAGTTAATCCAATCATGACAAACCCTAAAATCTGTGTGAAACGGTCCATTAATCTGCCCGCTTCTTTTACAAGGAAGATGCCGATTGCCAAAATTCCGCTTAAAAGGGCGCCCATTTCAGGGGATATGCCGAAAATAACATTTGTACCTAACCCGGCACCGGCAATATTCCCAATATTAAAAGCAAGACCGCCCATGACAATCAGGGCAGCAAGGAAATGACCAAGACCCGGAAGAACATCATTGGCAATATCCTGTGCGCGCTTTTCAGAAACGGCAATGATTCGCCAGATATTCATCTGTGCTCCAATATCAATAATAATAGAAATTAAAATGACAAACCCAAAACTCGCAAGCAGGGTTTCTGTAAATACTGTTGTTTGTGTCAGAAAGCCTGGTCCAATGGCAGAAGTGGCCATAAGGAATGCGGCACCAAGCAGTAGACTGGCATTTGATTGCTTTTTCATTCATTTTCCCCCAATAATTCTATTTGTGGTTATCTGTCGTGCTTTTTTACTTTGCACCAACACTATTAGTCTGATTGAGCTTCATTCGAAATTGCTTATTCAGCTCCAGAGGAACTATACCCCCTGATAAATGCCATTGGCGCTTGCTTATTCGGCTTCAACGGAACTATTCCGGGCGATAAGTGCCATTGGCGCTTGCTTATTCGACTTCAGCGGAACCATTCCGGGTGATAAGTGCCATTGGCGCTTACTTATTCGGCTTCAACGGAACTATTCCGGGTGATAAGTGCCATTGGCGCTTGAATTATTCAGCTTCAAAAGAACTATTCCCGACAGTCGCCAGTGAATGCCTTCACACTATCTTATCAAAATTCATTTGGACTATTTCAAGCCGATGAGAACATTCGAATCTCTGCAATAAATAGCTTGATTTATACGGTCATTCAGGAGCATATAAGCAGCAGCACCAATTTTACATTATCTCCATTAATACCTATTTTATTTCAAAAACTCGCTGATTTTTGCTACCTGAATTCCCGCTTCATTCAATGCCTTCGGAATGTATTGAGCAAATTCAAGTGCGCTTTCCCCGTCACCATGGATGCATATTGTATTGGCCTCAATGGAAACATCAGTGCCCTGGACAGAATGAACTTTTCCTTCCTTGACCATGCGGATTACCTGATTTACAGCTGCGCTATGATCTGTAATAAGTGCATTGTTTTCCCTTCTTGAAGTGAGGGATCCATCTTCCTGGTATGTACGGTCTGAGAACACTTCATTTGCAGAGCGGAGTCCAATTTTCCTTCCGGCTTTTACTAATTCACTTCCTGAGAGCCCGAAAAGAATCAGTTCAGGATCCACTTTATAGACCGCTTCTGCGATTGCTTCAGATAACGGTGCGCTTTTTGAGGCCATGTTGAACAATGCACCGTGCGGTTTTACGTGCTGAAGCTTTCCGCCTTCTGATGTAACAAAAGCGTTCAAAGCGCCAATTTGATAAACCACTAAGTCATAAGCTTCCTGAGGGGTTATATTTATATCCCTCCGGCCGAATCCATGCAGATCCTGGAGCCCCGGATGGACACCCAGGCCAACATTCTTCTTTAGTGCCATCTTAACTGTTTTTCGCATGGTCGCAGGGTCGCCGGCATGAAAGCCGCATGCAATATTTGCAGAAGTAATATAATCAAGAATTTCCTCATCGCGCCCCATCTTGTAAGAGCCAAAGCTTTCTCCCATATCACAATTAATGTCTACAATGTGCATCTTAATTTCCTCCTCTGGTTTTTAAAAATATGCCTTGCTTTAATTCCTTTAATTTTATTTCTCTATTAATTAATAACTGCTGAGCCTCTTCATTTGATATTTCTGCAAAACTTAAGGAATCTCCGGGTTTGGCCTGCGCCAGAAGAGGGAGATCGACAGCAGCAACCTGTCCAATTTTTGGGTACCCCCCCGTTGTTTGCCGGTCAGCCAGCAATACAATCGGATTTCCATCCGGAGGAACTTGAATGGAACCAAAGTTTACGGCTTCAGATATTTGCTCAGCATGTTCTGATAGCGAAAGGGAAGGGCCATTTAGTCTGTATCCCATCCTGTCCGATTGTGAGGTCACTTCAAAGGCGTGTTTAAAAAGCTGAACCTGGCTTTCCTCAGAAAATAAATCAAATTGGCGGCCCCTTGTTATTCTGATTTCTGCCGCTGTGTCCGGTATTAGTTCTGATGCAATACCCCAGTCGTTTTCAACAAAAGGCCTATTAAGAATCTGTTTTGACAAATACTCCGTTATTTTCAATGACTGGAGAGAGGGTTTGCCGGTTTCCAGCAGGTCTCCTGACTTTAATGCTCTGCCTTTATAGCCGCCAATGCCTGCTCTCAGGTAAGTGGATTTGCTGTTCATTACTTCAGGAACGGCGAATCCGCCCGCAGCAGCCAGATAGGCCCGGCACCCTTTACGGCACCTGCCGAATTTTAGTTCACTGCCTTTTTTCACAAAAAGGGATCTCCATGTTCGAACAGGCTGGCCATTGATGGAAGGGGAAAGGTCCCCGCCGCAAATCGAAATGAGTATATCTTCTTCAAATGTTAGTACTGGACCCATCATCGTTATTTCTAAAACAGGATCATTTTCATCGTTTCCAGCCAGCAGATTGGCCATCCGGTGTGAAAAAGGATCCATAGACCCGCTGGAAATCACGCCATACTTTTGATAGCCGGTTCTCCCAAGATCCTGGATGCTTGAAAGGAGTCCAGGCTTTAAAACGTTAATCATTGCTCCGTCTCCTCCCAATGATGGTATTCTTCCAGACTGATTGGCTTGAATTTGATATGGTCGCCTGCTTTCAGGAGGGTAGGGGAGTGTTCGGTCGGCCGAAACAATTTAACAGGAGTACGCCCAATCAGCTGCCAGCCTCCTGGCGTCTCAATGGGGTAAATTCCTGTCTGCATCCCGGCAATCCCTACCGTTCTCTCGGGAATCTTTAAACGCGGTGTATCGCGTCTTGGTGCCGCAATTTGTTCTGACATTCCGCCAATAAAAGGGAACCCTGGTGCGAATCCAATCATATAGACCAGATAACTGCCTGAAGAGTGAATTTCAATTACTTCTTCAGGGGTAATCCCATTATGTGCCGCAACAAAATCAAGATCCGGCCCAAATTTCCCGCCATAGCAAACCGGGATCTCAACGATTTGAGGTTCCGGCAAATCATTTTCCTTCAGCTCTTCAATAAGCGGTTTTATCAGTGAACACACGAAATCAAACGGGAGCTGTCCGTTTGAAAGCTGAAAGGCCTCAATTGGATTATAAAAAATGGTTACAGTTGTGTAAGCAGGTATGTATTCAATCATCCATTCGGGAGGATGTTTTTCGAGAAAGGCAGTCAGCGACTGAACTTTCTGATGTGTTTCCAGGCTGATTTCTGTCCCAAGCTCAATAAGAACAGCGTCATCCCCCAAGGGGTGTAAAGTGTATCTCATGATTTCACCAGCTTTCATAGTATATTTGTTGACCTGAGGAATAAAATATTATTCGGTAATAATAAATATTCATTTTCGTTCAGAAGAAATACATTCAATATTCTTTCCTAAAAAAAGGTAAAGTCATGTTTTTTAACGCTAGAACGAAAAAATTTATTAGTAAAGTTATATATTTATGCAATGTCCCCAGCTAAAGAATATAATATTCTATAATAGACTGAAAATTCTATTTGTGCAAATTATTCTTTTAGCAGGCGAACCAATATCTTCAAAGTTTATTTGGTCCATCATTTTGGGAATAGAGGAGGTACATTACCATTTAGGGAGAGATCATATTGGAAGAAGCTATAGAAAAAAACTTATCAGAAAGGTTTGAGGCTGCCTTTAACCGTATTCACAAGGCCTTAAAACAATCTGCTAAAAACGCCAGAACAGATAAATTTTATAAACTTATAGAAATACAGAAAAATCATTCGCTGATTCGATTATACGAAGAAGATTTGCACCAGTTTGCAAAGCTGCGAAATGCTATTGTTCATGAAAAAATAGACCTTGATTACTATATTGCGGAGCCTCATTTCAAGACGGTAGAGAAGATTGAAAGAATTGCCGGCTATTTTGAAAAGCCTAAAACCGCCCTCTCCATAGCTGCAACCCCGGTATTTTATTTCTATGAAGATGGCAAGCTAACTGATGTACTGGCCATCATCAACAAATTTTCACACTCCCAATTCCCGATTTACTCGAGAAATGACGAATACTCATGGCTATTAACTTCTGCGGATATCGTGAAATGGATGGCTGAGCACTTTACTGAAGAAACAATCCAGTTGAAAAAGGTGAAAATAAAAGAGCTTTTCAACAAGAAATCAAAACATAAAATCTCTTTTGCCGGCAAGGATACATCTATCTTTGAATTAGAGGATACATTTGAGGAATCCAGAAATAAAAATGAAAAGCTTGAAGGGATCATTGTTACCGAGAATGGAAAGCCGACTGAAAAACCAAAAGGCATGATTACAGCCTGGGACCTCCTGGAAGCCGATTCCGAAAATTAAAACGCAAAAAAGTGCAAGCAATAGCTGCACTTTTTTTTGGAATAGTTAAACTTTTTTGCTGTATATATTAAAACCTTCTAAAATGCCAATAAAGATGATAATATTAACTGATAGTTCAATAGCAAAATCCGTGTACACGGTAGAGGTTCTAGCTACCCTCTTTAAAAAACTAAGGAAAACAGGTCTGCTTTCTTAGTGGTCCTGTTTTTCTATTTTAAAGGAGAATATTAATATGAAAAATGATAAAGCGATCGTTGTGTTCAGCGGCGGCCAGGATAGTACAACTTGCTTATTCTGGGCAAAGGAACGTTTTGCAGAAGTGGAAGCAGTCACTTTTAATTATAATCAGCGTCATAAGCTGGAGATAGAATGTGCACAGCAAATAGCAAAAGAGCTGGGGATCAGGCACCATATTCTGGATATGTCCCTATTGAATCAGCTGGCACCAAATGCACTGACCCGGGATGAAATTGAAGTAAAGGACGGAGCGGAAGGCGGGCTGCCATCCACATTTGTGCCTGGGAGAAACCTTTTATTTCTGTCATTTGCAGGTGTCCTGGCCAGTCAGACTAATGCAAAGCATATTATAACCGGGGTGTGTGAAACAGATTTCAGCGGCTATCCTGACTGCAGAGATATGTTTATAAAATCATTGAATGTCACACTTAATCTATCAATGGATGCCCAGTTTGTAATCCATACACCTTTAATGTGGCTTAACAAAGCTGAGACATGGAAGCTGGCAGATGAATTAAATGCCCTTGAATATGTGCGTGAGAAAACCCTGACATGCTATAACGGAATTCCGGCTGATGGCTGCGGTGAGTGTCCTGCATGCCATTTAAGGAAAAATGGCCTTGAAGAATACCTCAAAGAAAAGGAGGAGCTTTAAGCCATGTACGGTTTCAGGATTGTTGAAAAACTGCAGAAAATTAATGAGGATATTAAACCCGATCAGCTGAAATACCATCATAAGCGTGTAATGGTCAGCAAGGAATTCACTTTTGATTCAGCCCATCATCTGCATTGCTATGAAGGCAAATGCAAAAACCTGCATGGGCACACATACAAGGTGATTTTTGGCCTAAGCGGATTCGTGGATAACAGAGGGTTAATGATTGATTTCGGAGACATTAAAGAAATCTGGAAAAACGAAATTGAAATATTCCTTGACCACAAGTATCTGAATGAAACACTGCCGCCAATGAATACGACCGCAGAGAATATGGTTGTCTGGATTTATGAAAAAATGGCAGAAAGCCTCCAAAACAGAAAAGAGCAATATAGCGGTGCAAGAGTCGAATTTGTGCGCCTTTTTGAAACTCCTACAAGCTATGCGGAAGCAAGAAGGGAGTGGATGGAGGTTGAGTAAAGTTCCTGTTCTCGAGATATTTGGGCCGACCATTCAGGGTGAAGGGATGGTGATCGGCCAGAAAACGATGTTCGTCCGTACAGCAGGATGTGATTATTCGTGCAGCTGGTGTGATTCCTCCTTTACCTGGGATGGAAGTGCAAAAGACAGCATCCGCCAGATGGAGCCGGATGAAATCTGGAAGGAGCTCAAAGAGCTTGGCGGCGATGGATTTTCCTTTGTGACAATATCCGGAGGTAATCCTGCTCTTTTAAAAAATTTGAGTGAATTCATTTCTTTGCTGAAAGCGGAGAAAATTAAGATTTGCCTGGAAACTCAGGGAAGCCGATGGCAGGATTGGTTTTATGAAATTGATGAACTGACCCTTTCCCCAAAACCGCCAAGCTCAGGCATGGATACAGACTTTGATGTTCTCGATTATATTGTGAATAATCTTCAGACCAAAAGAAAGGCTGGCCAGCAGTTCTCACTGAAGATTGTTGTTTTTGATGATAAGGATTATGAGTATGCAAAAAACGTTCATAAGCGCTATCCCGGTGTTCCGTTTTATCTGCAGGTGGGAAATGATGATACCGTTACAGCTGATGATCGAAATTTGCTGCAGAGATTGCTTGACAAATATGATTGGCTAATTGAAAAAACGATACATGACAGTGATTTGAAGGATGTGAAAGTACTTCCGCAGCTGCATACCTATGTATGGGGCAATAAGCGCGGAGTATAACATAAATAAACCCCGCATCAAAGGATGCGGGGTTTATTTATGTTAAGTATATACAACAATTTATGTCAGATTCCGGGAAATATATGATATTATACGTTTGAACTTAACATTACATAAGTGCTGTAAATTTCGATAGATAGGGAGAGTTAGATGACAGATAACACTATTATTCGGTTTAATTCCGTTACTAAAAGATATGATAATGACCCGCCAGTTTTAAAGGATGTCAGCTTTGAAATTGAACGCGGGAAGTTCTATACCCTTTTAGGGCCATCGGGCTGCGGGAAAACGACCATATTGCGATTGATTGCCGGCTTTACTGAACCTTCTGAGGGGGACATTTATTTTAATGGAAGAATAATAAATAATGTTCCAGCCAACAAAAGGCAAGTAAATACTGTTTTTCAGGATTACGCTCTATTTCCGCATCTGAATGTGTATGAAAATATTGCATTCGGCTTAAAAATCAAAAAAATGAAGAAAGCGGATATTGAGAAGAAAGTTAAAGAAGCGTTAAAATTTGTGAACCTTGAAGGCTACGAAAATCGTGAAATTAAAGAAATGTCAGGGGGACAGCGACAGCGTGTTGCCATCGCGCGTGCGATTGTCAATGAACCAGAGGTTATTCTCCTGGATGAACCTTTGTCTGCACTTGATTTAAAGCTGCGGACCGAAATGCAATATGAACTGAGGGAACTGCAGAGAAATCTGGGCATTACGTTTATTTTTGTCACACATGACCAGGAAGAAGCTTTGGCCATGTCAGATGAAATTTTCGTGCTTAACAGCGGAAGCATCGAGCAAAGCGGAACTCCTACTGATATATATGACGAGCCGATTAATCGTTTTGTAGCAGATTTTATTGGGGAATCCAATATTGTTGCCGGAACGATGATCCAGGATTATCAGGTAAAGTTTGCCGGCAAATTATTTGAGTGTGTTGATGGCGGCTTTGAGCCAAATGAAGATGTTGAGATCGTCATCCGGCCTGAAGATCTGGCTATTACCGCACCGGAAGATGGGAAACTGAAAGTGAAAGTTGACTCACAGCTCTTTAGGGGAGTCCACTATGAGATCAGCTGCTATGACAGCGATGACAATGAGTGGCTGGTCCATTCAACCAAAAAGGCGACAGTCGGGGATCAAATTGGCCTTCATTTCGACCCCGAAGCAATACACGTCATGAGACATGGGGAAACAGAAGAGGAATTTGATAAGCGTCTTGAAGCTTATGAAGAGGGAAGCCATGAGAACTAATTCCCGCAACTTTTATTTAATTCCTTATGTCCTGTGGATTGCTCTCTTTGTTGTAGCTCCATTGCTTCTAGTTCTGTATTATTCTTTTTTTGATATTGAAGGGCAATTCACTTTGGAGAATTATAGAAAGTTCTTTACACCCGTTTATTTAAAAATGACCCTAAGCTCCTTTTGGTATGCCTTTTTAATTACATTATTTTCATTGCTGATCGCTTATCCGACGGCCTATTTGCTTACTAAGACTAAACATAAGCAGCTGTGGCTCTTATTCATTATCCTGCCATCGTGGATTAATTTGCTTTTGAAAGCTTATGCTTTTCTGGGCATCTTTGGTACATATGGGGCAGCGAATGCTTTTTTGGATGCGATGGGAATAGGGGGCAGGCAAATTCTGTTCACTGATTTCAGCTTTATCTTTGTGTCGGTATATATCTTCCTTCCTTTTATGATTTTGCCGATATTTAATTCTTTGGATGAACTGAATCCAACCCTTCTTGATGCTTCCAATGATTTAGGCGGGTCTTCCTGGGTAACATTTAAACGTGTCATTTTTCCATTGACACTTGATGGGGTAAAAGCGGGATGCCAGATCGTCTTTATCCCTGCACTGTCTTTATTCATGCTGACAAGGCTGATTGCAGGAAACCGTGTCATCACTCTTGGAACAGCCATTGAACAGCATTTCCTTGTGACACAGGACTGGGGAATGGGCTCGACCATTGCTGTATTCCTGATTATCGCAATGGTAATCATTATGTTGCTGACAGGCCGAAGAAAGCGGGGGATCTTATAATGAAAAAGAACAGGAAATGGCCGGCGTTTTATTTGGCTTTTATTTTTATCATCCTGTACGCCCCGATTTTTTACTTGATATTTTATTCATTCAACAGCGGAGGGACCATGTATCAATTCGAAGGCTTCACCTTGGATTGGTATCGGGAGCTGTTTGCTGATAGCCGATTGCTCATCATTGTCCTTAATACCGTTATTATTGCCCTTTTATCTGCAGCTATTTCGACGATTATTGGAGTAGCTGGAGCACTTGCCATTGCCTATGCCAGAAAACGCAGAGTGAAAAACACGCTTCTTTCACTGAATAATGTGCTGATTGTCAGTCCGGATGTCATTATTGGAGCCTCGTTTTTGATTCTGTTTACAATGATCGGGCTTAAGCTTGGATTTGTATCTGTTTTGCTTGCACACATAGCATTTAGTGTTCCAATTGTCGTGCTGATGGTTTTGCCTAAAATAGAGGAAATGAGCTCATCCATGATTTATGCAGCCATGGATCTTGGGGCAAGCAGGTTTGATGTGCTCACTAAGGTCATTCTCCCTTATATTACTCCTGGAATTTTCGCTGGCTTTTTTATGGCCCTGACGTATTCCCTCGATGATTTTGCCGTAACTTTCTTTGTTACAGGCAACGGCTTTACCACTTTGTCTGTTGAGATTTATTCACTGGCAAGACGGGGAGTTTCTTTAAATATCAATGCTTTATCTGCTTTGCTTTTCCTATTTACAATCATTCTCGTTACTGGCTATTACTTTATTACGAAACGAAATGAGAAGCCGAATGGAATGGGGGTAAGGCAATGAAGAAGCTTGTTCAGGCGCTCGCTGCCGTTTTAATTGTTTCATTTGCCTTGTTGTACATCGTTTTAAGGCTGAATTCCTCCCAGGGCTACACAAGCGGCAATACTTTGACCATTTTTAACTGGGGCGACTATATAGATGCAGAGCTGGTGGAAAAGTTCGAACAGGAAACAGGCATAAAAGTCATCTATGAGACATTCGATTCCAATGAAGCGATGATGACGAAAATTGAACAGGGCGGCACAGCTTATGATATTGCTGTTCCATCTGAATATGCTATTGAAAAAATGAAAGAGGAAGACCTTTTATTGCCGGTCGACCATTCGAAAATTCCGAATCTGAAATATATAGATCAGCGTTTTATGGACCTGCCTTTTGATTCGGGGAACAAATATTCGATTCCCTATTTCTGGGGCACAGTTGGAATTCTTTATAACACGGATATTTTAGGAGATAAAAAAATCACAAGCTGGAATGATTTATGGGACCCTGAATTTAAGAATCAGATCCTGCTGATAGACGGGGCAAGGGAAGTAATGGGCATGGGTCTCAACAGTCTTCATTATTCCCTGAATGACAAAAATACAGACCATTTGATCGAAGCTAAAGAAAAGCTCGATCGTCTTACACCTAACATTAAAGCTATTGTGGGTGACGAAATCAGAATGCTGATGGAAAATGATGAAGCCGGCATTGGCGTGGTATGGTCAGGTACGGCACAGGAGCTTATGTGGGAGAAGGATAATCTGGAATATGTGCTTCCGAATGAAGGCTCCAATCTTTGGTTTGATAATATGGTCATCCCTAAGACTGCCAAAAATCCGGAAGCGGCCCACCAGTTCATGAATTTTATCCTTGACCCGGAAAATGCGGCACAAAATACAGAATACGTTGGATATTCAACGCCGAATAAAGAAGCACTGAAATATATGGACGAAGAAACAATCTCAGATGAACGATTCTATCCGGATGAAGAAATGACAGCCCGGCTGGAGGTATATGAGAATCTGGGAAAAAGGATGCTTGCTTATTATAATGAGCTTTTCCTTGAGTTTAAAATGCATTCAAAGTAATGTACTGCCAGGATTAATTCCTGGCAGTTTTTGCATTGGAACTGATTAAATGATTCAGGGAATACTAGCCAAAAGGAGGATGGAAAATGAAAATATTCTTCGGCATATATTTATTGATTTTTTCATTCGCAAGTATAGGAACTCACACAACTGCTGCCCCAGTAAAACCTGAATTGGCGATTGTCATTGATGATCTTGGAAACAACATGAAGGGAACAGCAGAAATGATGGAGCTTCCGGTGACCTTAACGGTTGCCATCATGCCTTTCATGCCAACGACAAAAGAAGATGCACAACTGGCAAGCAAAAATGGGCATGAAGTGATCGTTCATATGCCGATGGAGCCGAAAAGAGGAAAGAGGAGCTGGCTTGGGCCGGGGGCCATCACAACAGATTTAACCGATGAAGAAATCCGCCGCAGGGTGGAGAGTGCCATTAAAGAGGTGCCTCATGCGGTCGGGATGAATCACCATATGGGTTCAAGAGCCACTGAAAATGAGCGGGTCATGAGAATTGTCCTGGAAGTATGCAAAGAACACGGATTATTTTATCTCGACAGCAAAACAACCGGCAAAAGTGTAGTCGGGAAACTGGCGAATGAATTGGGTGTACCATATGTTGAAAACAATATTTTCTTTGATGATATCTATACTACTGCCCATATCACAAAACAGGCAGACAGACTCGCTGAAAAACTGGTGAAAAATGAACGCATCATCGCAATCGGCCATGTTGGCATCACAGGAACAAAGATGGTAAATGTGCTTAAAGAGTATATACCTGTTTATAAAAAGAAAGCAGAAATAGTGCCGCTGTCAGAACTGATTCCAGGCTATGAACTTATTGACGAAGGACCTTGAACTAAAGCTTAAGCTCCTGATCAGATGAACTTCCACTAAAAACCGCCACGTCCTGTGGCGAACGTTGAAGCCAGCACATCCTGTGCAAGTCCGACAGGCATATGACGAATCACGCAGGAAACCTTCCGAAGCAAGCTTTAGTCGGGCGATGTATCCGTTGACGAAGCGTTCCTTGTCCTAATTTCTGGAGTGATTTGGCTTATGACCCTAGGGGCTAGGCGCTGGAGATAGATGCAATCTTTCCACAGAGTGATTCACACTGTTCCATCCTATTAATAAAAGCTGCAAGCCTGGTGTGGTTTGCAGCTTTGTTCATGGTGTGTAATAAAACGGTGTAATGGTGAAATACGGTTTAAATCCTAAAAGGTGGCCGCCCACATTCCGGTCTGGTTAGTCCCGCAACGAAGCGATGTTAGAAGAGGTGGGCGACCGTGAATATAGTATATGCAGTGATGCAAAAAGGATGCAGCAAAACTTCCTTGAATACAGGAAGGTTTTGTATAATCTTGCTGCAAAAGTGCTTGAACATGAAATACTTTCTGAATAGAAGTATCCATTCTTTGCAAAATATAACATTGTCAGAACTGTAAAAAGTGGGGCAATGTTTTTTTGTGTTTTTCAATTACTCATGAATTAGTCCCGATTGTAAGGGGTATGTAAATAATAAATCAACAGGAAGGAGTGAATTGCATGCTTTGGACTATAGCAGGTATTCTGCTTGTATTATGGATACTCGGATTAATATTTAAAATAGCGGGAGGCATCATTCATATACTGCTTGTAATAGCAGTGATCATCATTGTTGTAAACTTTATAAGAGGCCGTGCATCCGGCAGGGGATAAATGAAAAAAGCCTTCAGTTTTTTGGAGGCTTTTTTCTGTGGTTTATTTTTAAGTTAATGTTTTGATTCATCACCAACCTGTGCTGTCGAGCATTAATTTTCGGCAGGATTCCCATTCAGTCATTTTGAGTTAACTCTCATTTATACGCTGACTTTCAGACCTGTTCTGGAATGAAGTCTGCCGGATCACTTCGGACGAGTAATATAGAGGCAGCGAAATAGTAAAGCAGGTTCCTATATTTTGTGTACTTTCTATTGCATATTTTCCTTTCAAACGATTGATGATGTCAAAAGATATCATTAATCCTAAGCCGGTTCCTTTCGTTTTTGTTGAGTAATAGGGCTGACCGAGCATTTGGAGTTTTTCTTTTGACATTCCGACACCTTCATCTTTAATTAGTATATCGGCTGTAGTATTTCTTTTGAATGCTGAAACCTCTAGAATTCCGCCATCAGGCATTGCTTCTATACTATTTTTCATTAAGTTTATAAATAATTGCTTAATTTCATTTGGGTTACCAATGATAAAAATGCCTTCAAAAATACTTGTCCTTATTTCAACCTTTGTCATCAGTCCATATGGCCGCATAAAATCAGCCACTTCCAATAATACTCCGGAAAGAGAAACTTGACTGACAACAGGAGTTTCCGGGCGTGCAAGTGAGAGGAAATCACTAATAATATGATTGGTTCTGTCCAGTTCCTCCAAAGAAACTTTAATAAAGGACTTTTGATCTGCAGTCAGGTTTTTTTCATTTTTAAGCATTTGCAGAAAACCTCTTACAGTAGTCATTGGGTTTCTAATTTCATGGGCGACGGACGCAGCCAGCTGACTGATCGCATTGATTTTTTCCGCATCTCTCAGTTTTTGCATCATCATTTCCTGAAGCAGATTCATTTCAATTAAATAGATGATCATAGAAAGAGTCACAATAGAAACTGCTGAAAACAATAGCAAGTATACAGCGTCTTCTTTAATATCCTTTTGGAGGAAAATAACATACCTGGTTACCGTAATGGGAAGATAAAATAAAACAGCTATACTGAGTTTTTGTTTAAATGTACATTTTTTATAGAATTTTGAAGCATAGAAAAAGAGCACAGACATAATTGCGTAATTTACGAGCGCAATCGAAATATCTCCTGGTGAAAAAAAGCCCTTAAAAGTAATCAATACTAAAATAACCAGGAAGCCTGCAAGAGGCTTAATGTAAAAATAGGCGACAAAAACAGGAATAAATTTCAAGTCAAAAAACTGACCGCTTGCAATTTCCACCGGAAAAGTCATAGTCAGGAAAAGCGCTAAAAAAAGAACAGATAAAAGCGGGGCAGAAGTCTTCCAGCCATCCCCCCGATGTGAAGAGATTTTATGGATAAAAGGAATCATTATCATAATTAGAAAGTGAAAAATCAAGTCAGCTGTAAAATCATACAAAAGAACCATCCCTCCAACATGCAGGTATATTAGTAATTAAACAAAAGAGAGGAAGAATCCTTTATATGGGAACATTTATTTATTCTGAACTATAGGAGATAACCATTTGTTTACATAACATTATTATGGATTAATTTTTGAATATTTACTAATGAACTGCATTTCCAATATAAAAACCGGCCTGCAGGGGGGCCGGTTTCTCATCATGCTATTACCATTTCAGACTTCAATTCTCCAACAATCTTCTGGACTTCACTGCCTTCCAGAGTTTCTTTTTCAAGAAGGGCCTCTACCAGTGTTTCAAATTGAGGGTGATGATTTGCAATGATCAATTCGCATCTTTCCAGTGCTTTCTGGAAAAGATCCTGCATTTTTGCTTCTTTTTGACCTTTGTTAAAGGTAAGCTCAAAGCCGTTATCAAGTAAACCGGTATCAACCATTTGCTCAATGATGTGCTTGGCTTGTTTAACATCACCGCTTACTCCAATGCTGTGCTCGCCAAGAATCATTCGTTCTGATACACCGCCTGCGAGAATCATGGCAACCTGATCAAGCAATTCACTTGTTGTCGATAAGTGAAGTTCTTTTTGTATTGGTGCTACATACCCAAGTGCTTCGCCGCGCGGAATGATGGTTGCTTTGCGGACGGATCCGGGTTTTGTTAAAGCAGCCACTAATGCATGGCCAGCTTCGTGTATGGCAACCCGCTGCTTTGTACCGTGATCCTGCAATGCCCGGGTGGTTGTTCCCAGAATGGTCCGGTCAAGCGCATAATCCAAATCTTCTTTTGAGATAATTTCCTGGCCGTTACGGACAGCTCTGCGGCTTGCCGTTTCAAAAAGGGAATGAAGATCTGCACCTGAGAAACCAGAGGTGCTTTCTGCTAAATCACCAAGTGTTGTCATGACATCCTCAGCCAGTAATCTATTTTTTGTGTGAATATTGATAATCTCTCTTCGGCCCTTTGTATCAGGAAGAGGGACATTGAAGGAGAAGTCAATCCGTCCCGGACGGAGGAATGCTTCATCAAGCATATCCTTCCTGTTTGTCGCTGCAATAAATAGTATTCCATCATTGGAATGGCCGCCGTCCAGCTGGACTAGCAGCTCAGTTAACGTCTTTTCGCTTTCTTCTCCGCCATGCTGCTTTCTTCTGCCTGCCAATGCATCTACTTCGTCAATGAAGACGACGGCAGGAGAATGCTTTCTTGCATTTTGGAAAAGGTTTCTTACTCGGGAAGCTCCCACACCAACGAACAACTCATTAAAACCGGAACCGCTGGTTGAGAAAAAAGTGGCTCCAAGTTCTTTAGCGATTGCCTGAGCCAGCAATGTTTTTCCTGTTCCAGGAGGCCCGTATAATAGAATTCCCTTCGGCGGCTTAATCCCCATTTTCAGAGAGCGCTCAGGTTCTTTTAATATAGAAAGAGTCTGCATGATTTCCTCTTTCATTTCTTCCTGAATTCCGCCAACATCTTCCAGTGAAATGGAAGGAAGGGCCTTTGGCTTAGATACACTTTGTTTCATGGTATTTGTAGCACCCATTCCGCCTTTTCCTGACTTAAACAGGTAAATGCCAATGGCTATAAACAAAAGGACTACACCGCCCAGAATCCAAGGGGTATAAGGTCCTGTGGTTGCGAACGTATATTGTATATTATAGGTTTCTACTAATTTATCAACCATCTCACTGTTGGGAGGCACATGGGAGATGTACTCGCCATCAGGGGCTGTGATCAGCAGTTTCCCATTTTTGTATTCCTGTACTGCAACAGTCTTTCCATCCTGGGAGGCAATAATTTTTTCCACAGAAGAAAACGGAACTGTCACATCCTTATTTCCTGCTTGTACGGTCCAAATAACCGCCGCCAAAATCACCGTGATCACCAATGCAATAGAAACAATCGTCGAAGGCTTCTTTAGACGTGATTTCAACTATTTCCCTCCTCATTGAACATACCTACATTATAAGGAAATAGTATTGTTAATAACAGGGTTTTACTTTTTTTAAACGTTGTAAATTATGGAAAAATAGTATAGTTTATAAGAAAGTGTGCTACAACAGCTATCAGATGGCATAAATATGTGAAAAAAATGTGACAAGCAGGGTGAAAACCTGGCATATAAATTAAAAAAGTTTTTTCAAAGAATCCTTTTCACAATGTTTCATTTCATATATACTAAAATCGGATAATTCAATAACGTGCCACAAGGGGAGCATTTTGCTGAGAGTGAATAGTTCGCTGTTCTGACCCTTTGAACCTGTTAGATAATGCTAGCGCAGGAATGTGGAATAAAAGGCGGAAGGAGATTTTCTGCCTGCTTGTTCTCCCTTGGGGTATCGTCAACGATTAAAGGGGGATTTTTTTATGAAAAAATTAAGCTTAACTGCGATGATTGAAGCTTCATTTTTTGCAGCATTTGCCATCATTCTGGATTTTCTGCCATCAATCAAGCTGTCACCGTCTATTTCCATTTCCGCCGCGATGATTCCGATCTTTATTTTGGCTTTCAGGTGGGGTTTTAAGGTAAGCTTCATCGCAGGCCTCTTATGGGGAATTTTGCAGATTTCCATGGGAGATGCCTGGATCGCCACTCCGCTTCAGGCATTTATTGAGTACTTTGTCGCATTTGCCTGTATTGGTTTTGCCGGTTTGTTTTTCCGGCCAATTCAAAATCAGCTGCACAGGGGAAACAAGAACAAAGCATTGGGCTGGATAGTTTTAGCTGTGTTTGCCGGAAGCCTTGCCAGGTATTTCTGGCATTTCATAGCAGGTGTATTTTTCTTTGGAAGCTATGCGCCAGAAGGGATGTCGCCTGTATTATTCTCCTTCATGGCAAATGGCGCAACAATGCTTGGTGCTGCTATTCTTTGTTCCATTTTAGCAGCATTAATTATTTCTTCGGCACCTGGATTAATCATGAGAAAATCAGATGAAATTATTCAATCGCAAAAACATGCTTCCTGATTATAATCTGCCTCTTTGAATATATTTCAAAGAGGTTTTTTTCATATCTTAGGAAACTCCTTATGAAAAATGGGTATATTACTCAAAAAGGGGAGTGATTGTTTGTCAAACACATTGCAGGGTAACATCATAACAGGTGTCTTTGATGCAGAAACCAGTGCCTTTGAGATCCAAAAGGTTAAAAGTTTCACTACCCAGTCGATTCTCAACAAAAATCAATGTGAAAATTTGTATAACTATTTAGCCATCCATGAGGAAGATGAGGGAGGACAAATTATTACACTGTACGATCAAATGCCGTTAATGCTGACCAGGCAGGAAATATGCAGTTTAAAGAAAGATTTGGAGAACATTAAAAAACTATATCAGTAGAAAATCGCTTTGCATCTTGCAAGGCTTTTTTTCTTGCCAAATTAAATTTGACAAATTTGTGACAAAAAGTTTGACAAATTTGTGAACATAGTTAGAATATTAAATAAAAGGGGATGAAAAACATGACATTAAAACAGCAAAAGGTTCTTCACTTTTTTAGGAATGTTACAGCAGCAGGTATACTTTTAGGATTAATTGTCTTTATTTCCAGCTTTTTTGTAAGCGGTATCACGGGTGAGTATGTTTTATCAATCGGCTTAAGCATTATGGTATCATCCATGCTAATTTTTGGATTTGGATTTTTTATCAATGTAATGGAAGAAATGACAAAGGGAAGCAAGGGAATCAGACAATACAAATAAAACCGGCCTCCAATAGGGAGACCGGTTTTTTGTATTATTTGGTTCATCGGTTGGACATGGCGCTTCTGCTTATCTTTAATTAATGAGCAGCGTGCCCAGAAGTCAGAACCCAAATTGAACCCACTACAATAACGATAACCATAAATACGGCATAAATCATATTTACCAAGTTCGTTTTGCCGTCTTCGCCTTCTCTTAAGTGCATGAACATGAAAAGCTGCATGCCTGCCTGAATGACAGCCAGTGAGCCGATGATCCACATGATAACTTTAAAAGAGAGGTTCGTTTTTAAGGCAATACCTGCTGCTGCAAATGTCAGCACAAGGGAAACAACAAATCCAATGACATGGCTTATCGGGAAGCTTTTTGATTGATGATGTTCCATTTAAGCCACCAGTCCTTTCAAATACACGAATGTGAAAATAAAGATCCAGACTACATCAAGGAAGTGCCAGTAAAGGCCGATAATAAATGTTTTTCTTGCTGTAGTAGGGGTAAGGCCTCTTTTTAAAAGCTGGATAATGACCATAGTTGCCCAGCCAATACCCAATGTAACGTGGGCTCCGTGTGTACCCAGCAAGACAAATAAGCTGGAAAGGAACGCACTTGTCTGCATCGTTGCGCCTTCATGGGCATAATGGATAAATTCATTAATCTCCATGAATAGGAATCCTGCGCCAAGAGCAAGGGTAATCACCAGCCAGGTAATTAGCCCTTTCAGGTTATGCCGGCGCATTTCAAAAATGGCGATCCCCATTGTAAAGCTGCTTGTCAAAAGGAGGACTGTCTGAATCATGACATCCTTGATCACAAAAATGTCTTTATGTGTTGGACCTCCTGCAAAGCGTTCATATAATACACCATATACTCCAAACAGAGTGGCAAATAGAACGATTTCAGCGCCAAGGAAAACCCAGAAGCCAAGAATATTCATCCGATCCTGTTCAGTTTGATATTCAAGGGGCAAGGAAGTATCCACTTTAGCTGACATGATCATGCACCTCTCCTTCTGTTTTTCTCCAGGCATTTTCAATTCTGTGAATTTCATCTTTTTTAACATGGAAGCCTTCATTGTAATCGAATGAACGGATGATCAAACCAGCAAAAATGCCGATGGCAGCTACAGCTGCAGCAATGTGCCATTCAAATACAAGGAGGAAGCCTGCGATGCCGAAGATGACACCCATATAAATCGGAAGCCAGGAATTGCTTGGCATATGAATCTCTTCAATTTCACTGTCATATAACGTTAAGCCTTCATTCTTTTTCTTCATGTGCCAGAAAGGATCAAGGGATTTAACCTCCGGCAGCTTTGCAAAGTTATAGAATTGAACTGGTGAAGCAGTAGACCATTCCAATGTTCTTGCATCCCATGGGTCGCTTGAGATGTTTCTGTCAGCATAGCGGATGCTCCAGTAAATGTTGTAGCAGAATACCGCGAACCCTGCTGCCAGAATGATCGAACCAATTGCCGATAGCATGAAGAGTGGTGCAAATCCTGATTCCGCAGAGTATGTGTATGCACGTCTCACAGCTCCGTTTAATCCAAGGAAGAACATAGGCATGAATGTTACGTTAAAACCAATAACAAAGAGCCAGAAATGCCATTTTCCGATTTTTTCATTCAGCATGAAACCGAACATTTTTGGCCACCAGTAGTACAGACCTGCAAATACGGCAAATACTACACCTGGAATTAATACATAGTGGAAGTGGGCAACAAGGAATAATGTATTGTGATACTGATAATCCGCTGCACCCATTGCAAGCATTACACCTGTAACCCCGCCTATAACAAAGCATGGGACGAATGCCAGTGCCCAAAGCATGGCGGAAGTAATTTTTATGCGGCCTTTACGCATCGTAAACAGCCAGTTGAACATCTTAACTCCGGTCGGTATGGCTATCGCCATCGTCGTGATGGAGAAGAAAGAGTTAACTGCAGGGCCTGATCCCATTGTGTAGAAATGGTGAACCCATACAACCATACTTAAAAGGGCAATTCCAAGGATGGAAAATACCATTGATTTATATCCAAACAAAGATTTTCTTGAGAATGTTGCAATAACTTCTGAGAAAATCCCGAAAGCAGGAAGGGCAACAATGTAAACCTCAGGATGTCCCCATAGCCAAAACAGGTTAGCCCAAAGCATATCCATTCCTCCGCCTGACACTGTAAAGAAGTGTGTTCCATACAGACGGTCGAATGTCATCAACGCCAATGCAACTGTGAAAATTGGGAAAGCAGCCACAATCAGAATGGATGTTACAAAGGTAGTCCATGTGAACATCGGCATTTTCATCAGTGTCATGCCTTTTGTTCTCATTTTCAAAATCGTGACGATAAAGTTTATACCTGTCATTAGAGTACCGATACCAGCAATTTGCAGTGCGACTGCGTAAAAGTTGTTGCCGATTCCCGGGCTGAATTCCTTGCCTGCAAGAGGGAAGTAAGATGTCCAGCCTGCATCAGGCGATCCTCCGATGACGAAGGAAATATTAAATAGCATAGCTCCGCTGAAAAACAGCCAGAAGCTTAGAGCATTCAGCTGTGGAAAAGCAACGTCACGCGCACCGATCTGCAGCGGAATGACAACGTTCATTAAACCAATTAAGAACGGCATAGCCATGAAAAGAATCATAATAACGCCGTGTGTTGTAAAGATTTCATTATAGTGCTGGGAATTCAAAAACTCCATTTCAGGTCTCGCTGTCTGAGCTTTCATCAGCAAGCCGTCCATTCCGCCGCGGAAAAACATCAATACTGCGGAGATGATATACATGATACCGATTTTTTTATGATCAACTGTAGTCAGCCATTCTGTCCAAAGGTATTTCCACTTTTTTAAGTAAGTGATGCCAGCGACTGCACCAATCATCGTTAACAATATAGCAATCTGTGAACCTAGTATAAGGGGGTCCCCAGTAATAAAAAACTCATCCCATTTAATGCCCATGATGGTCACCTCCATGGTTTTCTTGACTATCATGGCTTTCTTCTTCGCCATGACCTTCGATTACGTTTGGATTCTCATTTTTATAATTGTCATCTTCTTCGAAGGTTTTACCTTGATATCCATGCCCTCTGTAGAGCTCAGGATTTGTATAAGCCTTCGAATTTGGATCAGCATGATTGACCCATTCTAAATGAGTATTGGAATATGTCAGTCTTCCTAAATGAGTAGGCTTCAGCAGCCCTTCATACTCATCTTCCGTTAGCTTGGGAGCTGTATCCTTAACGTCGTCAACCCATTGGTCAAAATCTTCCTGGGTTTGTGCAAGCACTTCAAATTTCATATCCGCATATCCACGGCCGTTAAAGTTCGTGTTCTGGCCTTCATAAGATCCAGGGTTGTCTGCAACAAGATACAATTCTGTTTCCATTTTTGGCATGGTATACTTTTGTCCGCCAAGAGCTGGCACCCAGAAAGATTGCATGGTGCTTGCAGATGTCATCTTAAAGAGAACTGGCGTATCTTCCGGTATATTTACATAGTTCACTGTCTCAATGCCTTCTTCAGGATAGCTGAAGATCCATTTCCAGTCTGCAGATGTTACATGTATTGTAATAGGTTCTTTTTCTTCATAGCCCTTTGGTGTTTCTTCCAGAGCATAAAGAGTTTTTACTGTCGGGATTGTCAGGGCAATGACAATTAATATCGGAATCCCGGTCCAGATAATTTCAAGGAGTGTACTGCCATGCTCCTCCGGGGGTTCATAATCTTTATTTTCAGGTCGTTCCCTGTATTTCCAGACAATGTAGCCGAATAATCCAAATACAACTGCAACGACAAGAAGCATCCAGATCAGGGACCAGTTAATTAATTCGGTTATGCTTCTTGCAACGGGGCCCTGAGGTTCAAATACAACCATATTACAGCCGCTGAGAACCATTAAGGGCAATAGAGCTGTTAAAGAGAGCAGCATTTTCTTCATCTGATGTTTCATCTCCTTTTTGACAAAAACTATTGTTAAATAATTCACAAATAATGTGCGGGTTTTCACAAAGATGCCAAAAAAATATATAGCTGATAAACATAAACATCCTTAAAACCTTTATTTAACTTAGTTATCACTGTGTAAATGATATTAACATAAGCAAATATGAAAAGTTGTGACAAAAGTGAGAAGGAAATAAATGTAAGGTGTTAGAGTGGCTGATAATTTTGCACAAATAGCATTATTGCAGGGTTTTGGCCATCAAAACAACTTTTGAACAAATTTTGAACTTTATTGCGACACCCTAATTACTCTCTTTGTTGAAAAATACTGAATAGTACAGTAACATGGACTAAAAATAGAGAAGGACAGGGTGAGGGTATGATTGATTTAAGAAGTGATACAGTTACAAAGCCAACTGAAGAAATGAGGAAAGCTGCTTATGAAGCAGCAGTTGGGGATGACGTATACGGAGAGGATCCATCAATCAATAAGTTGGAAGAGACCGCTGCTGAGGTGCTTGGTAAGGAGGCAGCTCTGTTTGTAACGAGCGGCACTCAGGGAAACCAGATTGCCATCTTAACACACTGCCGACCGGGCAATGAAATCATTCTTGAAGCAGAAAGCCATATTTTTTATTATGAAAGCGGTGCTTCTTCAGCTTTTGCCGGAGTCCAGACAAGGACGCTAAATGGGACACGAGGTGCAATGAATCCATCAGAAGTGGAGTATGCCATTAGGGGAGAAGATCAGCATTATCCGGAAACTGGATTGATTTGTCTGGAAAATACTCACAATAGAGCTGGCGGTGCCGTAATACCTATTGATAATATGAAAGAAATATACAGCATTGCAAAAAGGAATAATATTCCCTTACATATTGATGGGGCAAGACTGTTTAATGCAGCCGCAGCCTTAAATCTGCCGGCTTCTGACTTGGCTGAACACTGCGACACAGTGCAAGTATGTCTCTCAAAGGGGCTCGGAGCTCCAGTTGGTTCCATTCTTGCAGGCAGCAGGGAGTTTATTGCTGCAGCAAGAAAATGGCGCAAAAGATTAGGCGGGGGACTCCGCCAGGCTGGGATCATAGCAGCCCCGGGAATTGTTGCATTAACGAATATGAGAGAGCGTTTAGCCGAGGATCATGAAAATGCTCAACTTCTTGCTCAGCAGCTTGGGCAAATCAAAGGGATAGAAATCGTAAATCAAGTGGATACAAATATCATTGTGGCTGATGTAAAAAAACTTAAAATGAATTCATCGGAGTTTGTTGAAAGGTTAAAAGCTGAAGGCGTGCTTTCAGGAACTTTTGGACCCTCTTATGTGCGTTTTGTTACTCACTATGATGTTACTAAAAACCAGCTTGAAGATGCAATTAATGCCATACAGAGAGTTTCTGTTCAAATTTCATAATAAAATGTAAAAACGCATGTTTCCCTTAAACATGCGTTTTTCTGTTTCAAATTATTCTTTGCATCGGAACAGCATTGTAATGCTGTGAATGAAAATGACTTTGATGCCAAATGCTGTGATAAGGATAGCCTTGATGAATTGGCTGCCACCAGGGCCCATACTGCATCTGAGGATATCCATAATAATGTGCTCCATTTATGCCTGTAATTATATATTGCCTCAAAGATATTCCTCCTTATTTATCTTTATCAATAAGATATGGCCAAACAATGTTTACGTTCTCTCTCGATGACTTCTCTATTTTTCCACCCATACTTTATGAATGTCTCCATATGATAAGAACGTTATAAAACACTTTCTAAAGGAGAATTGAAAAATGAACTTAAAGAAAAATGTTCTGCCAGGTCTCTTCCTGATTCTCATGCTCACGGCATGTAATAATAACACAGAGCAGGGAATGCACTCCGGGGCATTGACAGATGAAGATCTCCAGGAAATAAGCAATGCAAATAATGTGAATGTGGATAGAGAAAGACGGGGAGCAGCTCCTCTGGAATTGCAGCGTGTAAATAATGGCTATCTAACTATTGACCCGAATTCTTATAGTACAGCAACACCAAGTCAGGAATTTCCACACAGCCAATTAACAGATGATGGCGGAATGCCCTTATTCCAATTCGGAGAAGACCAGCAGCAAGAACAGGGTATGACACCCCAGCAGCCTGAAAGCCGCCAATTTGCGCAGCCAGATCAGCAGGAAGGCGGACAACAGCAGCCGAAATCAGCAGTGCCTCAAGAAGATAGCGATAGAGGACAGGCACCTGCAGCTCAAAATGATGAAATTAACAACTTTGAATCGAAAGTAATTGAATTAACAAATGCAGAACGTCAGAAAAATGGCCTAAATGCATTAAAATCAGATAATCCGCTAAGTAATGTGGCACAAGCGAAATCAAATGATATGCAGCAGAAAAATTACTTTTCTCATACAAGCCCAACTTTTGGGTCGCCATTTGACATGATGAGGGATTTTGGGGTCAATTACAGCAGCGCTGGCGAAAATATTGCCATGGGACAGCAGACTCCTGAACAAGTTGTTCAAGCATGGATGGAAAGTGAAGGGCATCGGAAAAATATATTAAACAGCACTTTCACACATATTGGTGTTGGATATACGGAAAATGGCTCCTATTGGACACAAATGTTTATAGCAAAATAAAAAGGAAATCGGCACATTAGCCGATTTCCTTTTTATTAATTAAAGGTTCAAGCTGATTTTTTATTTCATCAAGCAATTCATGAATGGTCACTTCGTTATCTGTTTGCCCTTTATCAAGGGCAGATTCCAATAGCTTCGCAAAATCACTAAAGTTAGTTTTCATAATAGCCACCTTCAAACAGCAATGTATTTATGACACTATTCCCTGTTGCGATTTTTTAAAACATTATATACTATCTATTTTCCGGAGTAGACGTGACGAATAATGAACAGCCATTCAATCTTGTTTTTTGAATTTATGTTTAGGTCCAAAAAAAGTCGGGTAATAAATACTGATAAAATTTCTCATCTGCCCCCATACCAGTCTAGTGCATAGCGAATAGTATAGCAGGAAAGAGAATATAGATTCATTTATTAAATCAGGAGGTCTGGTTATGAGATTGGTGCAAATGGATATTGATCAGCTATTGGAATCCACATCGGAAATTGCCGAAGAAGATCTTGGCTATATGATCAGACATGTAGAAATTGATCATTTATTAGAACGAACCCAGGATTGGTAATATATATGGAAACTCCCCGCAGTCAGGAACTGAGGGGAGTTTTTATGCTGAAGACTTATTTTCTTGAAAGTGATTCTTAAGTCGAAGAGATTTTTTAGAAGATAATACAACGCCCAATGCGACAATTCCTCCGCCGATTATCTGATACAAATACAATTTTTCCTCCGTAAAACACAATGAGAATATGATAGCGAAAACAGGAAGAAGATTCAGAAAAACACCTGCTTTGGCAGCTCCTATTAAGGAAACTCCAAAATTCCAGGATAGAAAAGCCATAATTGAAGCCAGGAAACCAACATACAGCAAGATTCCTGCGGAAGTTAAGGATAAGACAGGCTCTTCTTCCATTACAGAATATTCAATCAAGCTTAATGGCGCCAATAGTAATATGCCGAGAAATGATGATGCATAAAAAGAAGATAGTACAGGCAATACGCCTGAATATTTTTTGCCAATGACCGAATACAATGCCCACATAATGACTGCAGCCAAAACGTATAAATCTCCCGCATTTATTTTCCATGTAAGAAACACTTCAATCGATCCCTTTGAAATAATGAATAAAATTCCCAAGACTGACAGGAGAATTCCAGCTCCCTGGTGGGCTAGAAGCTTTTCTCTTAAAATAAATATGGCCAGAATGGCGATAAAAAGTGGTGTTGTGCTGTTTACCACTGATGCATTAATGGAAGTGGTGTATTGCAGGGCAAAATAAATGATTGTATTGTAACCGGCAACACCAGTCATTGCCAAAAGCAAAATGATCCGCTTATGTTGCCAAATAATGTTCCAATCTTTTTTTAGCTGCTTGACCATAAAAGGGGTTAAAAGCAAGAATGCAATAATCCATCTTAATAGGGAAAAGAGGATTGGAGGAAAATAATCGACACCAATTCTCCCAATAACAAAATTACCGCCCCAAATCATGTTCGCTAAAATCAGCATTAAAAAACCGTACCTTTTGTTTGTCTCTCCCAGCAATTGAGAAAACCTTCTTCCTGCACTGTAATAAATTACATTTTACCTTTACCGCCAGGAAAATTCATTAATTTCAGAAATTTAATAAATAATAATTTGTAACTATTGGAAGATTTAACCCGTCAACTTACTTAAAAAGGGGTGTCTTTCATGAAGAAAAAATGGCTTTTTCTAGGCGGAGTCACAATGATTATTATTTTTTTGGCGTCTTTTTCATTCCTTAACAGATTAAAAATTGTCGGTAATCTGGCAGAAAATAATGAAGAAGTTATAGTTCTAAATAATAAAGTATGGGAAATTACGTTTTCAAAAAAACTTAATCCAGATAGTGTTAACAGCCGCTCGGTTTATATTTTAAATGAGAAGGGGGAAAAAGAGCAGGTTAAAATCTCTCTGGAAAATACTAATAAATCCATTGAAATTCAGCCCCCTTCTAAAGGTTATAATTTAAATTCTCCACATTATACCTTGGTCCTGACAAAGGATATCAAAACAAAGGGCGGGCAAAATTTGAATCAATCAGTAAAAACTGCTTTCAAAGTTATAAATACTCTGCCGGCAATCGGCTCAAGAAAAAAATTGAACAATTACTTTTCAAAAATGTCCAATGAAGACAGGACTGTCCTTGCTGGAAGGGATATGGCAGTGAGTGAGGAGAACAGCAGTGAAAAGAGCTCATCAGATTCTGCAGGTGCAGACTATTCCGGGACAAATATTCAAGTAGCGGGTATAGATGAAGCTGATGTGGTAAAAACGGATGGCACGCATATTTACAAAATCACTGATAATAAAGTCCAGATTATTAAGGCCATGCCTGCTGATAAAATGAAGATGGATTCTGTATTAACATTTAATCAAGCCTTCTCTCCCTATCAGTTATTTATAGAAGGGAATCAATTAATAGTTGTGGGCCACAGCTATATAGATGCTCCTGATCATATTGGAAAAGCGGCTTCAGAAAAAAAGATTGCACCTGCATTTCATTCCACAAAAACGATTGTATTCAATATCGAAAATAAACAAAAACCGGTACAAATTAGAGAGGCAGACATCGAAGGAAGTTTGCTTGCTTCCAGGCTAATGGATGGAAAGGTATATTTTATTACAAGTTATTATCCTGAATATTGGATTCTGGAAAGAAATAAAAATGCAGATCTGCGTCCTCGTTATTTTGATACTGCCAAGAGCAGTGAGCAGCAGATCGTTGATTATAATGAGATAAAATATTTTCCTGGTTCCCAAAACGCAAACTATATTAATATAGCTGTATTGAATGTAAGATCAAGCAGAGAGCCACTATCTATCACAAGCTACTTAGGCAGCGGAAACGAATTCTATATGTCCCATAATAATCTATATTTATCAGCCGTCAGCTACAGCAATGAAATCATTGCAGACAGACAGATGCCCCAGCCGGATACGAGCATCTATAAGTTCAATATAAAAGATGGAAAAGTAGAGTTCCAGGCATCAGCTGAAATAGAAGGCACCGTTTTAAATCAATTTTCAATGGATGAGTATAATGAAAACTTCAGAGTGGTAACAACCAGGGGTGAAGCCTGGGACGAAAGAACCCCTTCATCCAACAGCCTTTATATACTGGATAAGAATTTAAAACAGATTGGACAGCTTGAAGACCTGGCTAGAGGGGAACGGATTTATTCTGCAAGGTTTATGAATGACCGAATTTATATGGTTACTTTTAAGGAAACTGACCCGCTCTTTGTCATTGATGGATCAGATCCGAAAAAACCTTCTGTACTGGGTGAATTAAAAATTCCCGGCTTTAGCAATTACCTGCACCCATTGGATGAAAACCATCTGATAGGCTTCGGGTATGATACGAAGATAACAGGAGGCAAAGGTACAGGCAGCCAGCCTGTTATTACTACGGACGGTGTTAAAATATCATTATTCGATGTAAGCAATACAAATAAGCCCGTGGAAAAAGATACCGAAATAATAGGAGGACGCGGAACATATTCACCATTAAATTACGATCACAAAGCTCTGCTCATTCATAAAAAGAAGAATCTATATGGATTTCCCATTTCGATTTACCAGAATAAAGAAGGAAGCCAGTTTGAATCCACATTCGACTTCCAGGGTGCGTTAGTATACAAAATTACTGCCCAAAGTGGAATCGAGCTTCAAAGTAAAATTACCCATCAGACAGAAAATGCAATCTATGAAGAATGGGAAGAGACAATAGAAAGGCTTATTTATATCGGTGATCACATTTATAGCATTTCTCCTAAAAAAGTTGATGCCTACCATATTGATGGATTCAAAAAAGCAGGAGAGCTCGAGTTAAATTAATTTATAGGAACCGGCCTCTTTTCTGGCTGGTTCTTTTTCTTAATGTGCCTGTAAAACAGTATGATGGAAATTAATTTCCATATCTTTGAATGAAAATGCTGAATGAAGGCAAATATAAAGCTGATAGTATATAAATATAATTTTACTAACGGCTGGTGAGAATATGAACGGCAGCAGTATTCCTAAATTAATTTCGTCTGAAATGGCATTGCTCTGGAATACCTATGTAGCAGATACTGCAGCAGTCTGCTGCATAAGGCACTATATAAAAACAAATAAAGATCCAGATGTCCTGCCAGTATTGAAATACGCGCTTTCCATCGCCAAGGATCACATAGACGACATTGCCTCGCTCTTTAAAAAAGAAGAATTTCCAATACCTGATGGATTTAATGAAAAAGACCTGCACAATGACACTCCTAAATTATTTTCGGACGTAACCTATTTAAGATTCATGCATCATTTGGGAAGAACCGGATTGAGTGCCTATTCACTTGCTAAATCAGTTTCTGCAAGAAAAGACGTTCGCAGTATGTTTAAAAAATACTATGAACAAACAGAAAAACTTTTTGATATGGCAGCTGAGGCTATGCAAGAAAAGGGAATTTTCATTCGATCACCATACATAGAATATCCCAAGAAAGTTAAGTATGTATCAGACCATCGTTTTCTGGGCGGGATTGTAGGCAAAAGGAGGCAGCTGCTGGCCATCGAAATTGCCCATCTGGGTACAAATATCGAGTTATCCAATATTGCCAAAACCATGCTTTTGGCTTTCAGCCAGGTAGCTAAACAAAAAGATATAAGCGATTATTTTAAAAAAGGCTATGAAATGAGCCTGGAGCATGTCGAATATTTTCTCAATGTCTTAAAAAATGACGATGTAGCCTATCCAAGCACATGGGATGGTTCCATTACAGACTCAACCATTTCACCTTTTTCGGATAGATTAATGATGTTTCTAATCGCCAGCATAACGGCGGTCGGCGTAATGGACTTTGGTATAGCTATCGGTGCAAGCATCAGAAAAGACCTGGCTATTCAGTATGCTAAAATGATGATCAAAGTCGGTGATTTTGCAGATGATGGAGCAAAGATTATGATTGACAACGGCTGGCTTGAAAATCCGCCTCAATCACTTGATAGAGAAGAGCTCAGGAATAAATAGCTAGAGCACCTTTTTATAGGTGCTTTATTTTTTTAATATGAATGCAAACCAAAATTTGGGGTAATAGGTTACTAGCATAGAAGAATTATAAAAGGAGATGAACACATATGCGTAAATGGATTCTTGCATTTACCGCCTGCATACTGATGACAGCATGCAGTACAGAGGAAGAAAATAAGGAAGAAGCAGCGAATGATTCAACTAATAGCCAGGAATATAATGATGCTACGAATACAGAAGGTGAAGAAAAGCCGCTGTCAGTAGCTGAATTGGATGATCGTATTGATGAGGGCATGAATATTGATACTTACTCGGCCGAAGTTCAATCATGGGCGGAAAAAGGGCAGCTTGAAATGGAAGACACTGTTATCGTCGAAGATGAAAACACCTCATCTGCTGATATCCTTCAGCTTGCAGATGGATTTCTCGGAGTAGCTTATGATGAAAAAGAGGTGACAGAAGTTAAGATGTTCCAGTCGGTAGAACATGTAAAAGAATATTTTGAATCGCTATAACTGGAAAATCGCTTGGACTGGATGTTTAAAACTATATACTTACTCATTTAACAGAGAATAGACCTTCCGAATCGGAAGGTCTATTCTCGTTCCGGGCTATTGACCATAATGGCCGCCACCTGCATTAATCGATCAAAGAATAGAACCGATGCTGGAATTTGATCGAGCCCCGTTTCCTTGAAGGCCTCTTTCATGCAGGCAAGCCATCTTTGTGCTCTTAAAGGTGTAATCTCGAATGGCAGATGCCTTTGTTTCATGGCCGGCGGTCCAAACTCCTGGCTGTAGAGGGGAGAGCCTCCAAGAAATTGTGTAAGAAACATCCTCTGTTTTCGCTTAATGTCCTCTATGTCTCCTACAAAAAGGGGACTTAATACGGGATCAGCATACACACGCGGATAAAACGCCTCCACAAGCTTTTCAATGGTCTCAGCTCCGCCAATTTCTTCAAAAAGTGTTTTAAAGTCATGCACAATTCTTCACCTGCTTTAATTACATTAATTATATTTGTCATTATATAGAAGTTATTTTAGCTTAAGTGTGATTAAAATCACAGTACGATTATTGGCGAAACTTTTTTCAGCTGTGAACGTAAAGTAAGGAAAGAAATCGAAAGGGTGAGAATATGGAGAAAAAGGGCTGTATTAAATGCGGCAGCAGTGATGCCGGCCAAAAAGAAGTTGCCATGACTGGTACAGGACTTTCCAAAATGTTTGATATTCAGCATAACCGCTTTCTGGTAGTTTACTGTAAAAACTGCGGATACTCAGAATTCTATAATAAAAACTCTTCCACTGCAGGAAACGTTCTGGATTTTTTCTTCGGGGGATAAAAGTATCTGATCATACATTGCCTAATATGGGGCAATGTTTTTCTTTTTAAGCAAAAGATTTTGTTAACTGAAAATAATGTGAGAAAATTATCCAGTACCCTAATTCCTAAAAAGAGGTGAAAGAATGGAAAATTTACAATCTGCTGCAACATTACATAACGGTGTCAAAATGCCGTGGCTGGGACTGGGTGTTTTCAAGGTTAAGGACGGAGACGAAGTTGTCCAGTCAGTTAAATCAGCCATTAAAGCAGGATATAAAAGCATTGATACGGCAGCTGTCTATCAGAATGAAGAAGGTGTAGGCCAGGCAATCAAGGAAGCAGGCGTACCTCGTGAAGAACTATTCATTACCACAAAAGTCTGGAATTCTGACCAGGGCTATGATTCTACAATCAAGGCATTTGAAACCAGTCTTAAAAAGCTGGGTCTCGATTATATCGACCTTTACCTGATCCATTGGCCTGTGAAAGGGAAATATAAAGAAACATGGAAAGCCCTTGAAACTCTTTATAAAGAAAAAAGAGTAAAGGCAATTGGCGTGAGCAACTTCCAGATTCATCACCTTGAAGATCTGATGCAGGATGCTGAAATAAACCCTATGGTTAACCAGGTAGAGCTTCATCCTTTGCTGAACCAGACTGAGCTTAGGGAGTTCTCCAGGAAACAGGATATTCAAATAGAAGCATGGTCACCACTTGCACAAGGAGAGCTTCTTGAAAACGAAGCATTGAAGGAAATTGCCCAAAAGTACAGCAAATCGGTTGCACAAGTGATCTTAAGATGGGATCTTCAGAACGAAATTGTAACAATACCCAAGTCAGTAAAAGAACATCGCATCATTGAAAATGCTGATGTATTTGACTTTGAGCTTACTTCAGAAGATATGGACAAAATCAGCGGCTTAAATGAAAATAGACGAGTAGGTCCTGACCCTGACAACTTCGATTTCTAAATAATGCAGGAAACCGGCAGGCAAAAAGCCTGCCGGTTTCCTTTTATTCCTCAAAATAATCCCGAAATTCTTCTGTATCCGTTTCGCCTTTATTCTTAAAGTAAGGATTATCTTCAGTCGAATTTTCCGGATCAAGATTTGTCTTTATTACAAGTGTTGGCCCCGAAGTATGCCCCGCAATCATCCGATCATCCAGTTCTTCGAAATCCGGCAGCTTTTTACTTCCTGGTTTTATTGGATCCATGGCTGCACCTCCCAATCCATAGCGTGCAATAAGCAGGCGGAATTTATTCACTCATGTACCTTGATAACTAATTAATGTTTGCACAGGGGGAAAAAAGGATATTAGGGAAGAAAACATTCTTTGGTACATAAACCCACCTTGTGTTGATGGAGGAAGAAACAATGAGTATTTACGAGAATATTTTGGATATCCTGGAGAAAAAGGGAGCTATATCAATCCCTTCCTTGCTTGACGAAATAAATAGACAAAGTAACTTTCAGAATACCAACCGGAAACCGCTTGAATTATCACATGTAAAATCTGTTATCAGCAGAAAAAGAGAAATTTTCCATATAAAAAATAATATTGTCACGATTGATCCTGATAAAGATCCCATCGTTTTAAGTGTCAGCCTTGGCGGTTATCCCGGGCCATGGTACAAAATTGAAGTGGACTTTATCAACGGACGTTTTGTATATTTTGAATGGCATTTAAGTTCGTTCTCACCTAGAAATGAACTGCCTGCAGCTTCAGGCAGCATTGAGGAGTTTAAGAAGGAATTATATCGGCTGAAAATTTGGAAGTGGCAGAAGGAATACCAAAACCCTGGAATAATATTGGATAGTGTGACATGGTCCATAAAGCTGATTACAAAGGCAAATATTTTTGAGAGTCAGGGAATACAGGCATTCCCTAAGGGCTGGGAAAAGTTTTGCAAGGCACTTTCAAAGCTGACAGGTAAATATATCTGCTAAAAAGCTGCTGCTTAGGAAATAGCTGCAGCTTTTTTAGTGTTCTGAAATCATCTTAAGGACAAAACTCTTATCTTCCTCATCAATAAAAAGGCAATATTCTTCTTCCTCCGTAATGTCAAGAAGAAGCTGAAGTTCTTTTGGAATATGGATAGAGCCATTTTCAGATATAAGTCTTTTATTATGGGTTGATTTATAATCGGCCTTCTCAATAATAATTTGATCCTGGTCGAAGCGAAGATCAGCCAGTTTTCCCGGCAAAAGCCCAAATTGGCAGCGCCACTTGCTGGGGAGCAGAATTTTCCCAGTTTTATTAAAATTTTTGCATTTATACATTGTTAACATGCTGATCAGCTCCTTCTTTGGTTGTTAATCTATTACACATATTTAAATGTTCAAACCTCAAATTTAAAGCAAATTTAAAAATATCTGCCGTTCATGCGGAAGGAATGAATAATTTTCCTTTAAATACAAAACCTTAAAAAAAAGGTGGGGTAAGATGAAAAAGAAGCTATATTTGGTGCTTATAATTCTCCTTTCCTGGCTGACTGTTCCATTCATAGGCAAAAGGGACTTTAAACGTTTTTATCCGGCAGCCATTTTTATGTGCCTTTATGTTTTATTAGAAGGATTTATTGCTGAAAAAAACAAATGGTGGACTATTAAGGAAAGGCTTCTTCCAAAACTCAGTGGTGAATTGCCAATGATTTTAGGGCCGTTTTTTGCGGGATCTATATGGATATTAAAATTAACCTATGGCAGGCCCTTGCTGTATTTCCTTTTGAATACAGTTGTTGACGCCTTTTTCGCCTATCCTTTTTATACGTGGTTCAAAAAGATCGGGATATGGAAGCTTCTCCGTTTTTCACAGCTGAAGCTATTTATGCTGTTCTTGATGAAATCAATATTCATGTATGTTTTTCATTTGGCATTTGTGGATAAAAAAATATTGTCGGCGTTAGTAGTTAGATTTAGAAATTATTTTAATAAATCCCGAATGAATGAGGAGGGGAGAGAGGATAATGGAAAAAAGAAAAGACATTTCCTGTACAGATGATAAAGATATTCTCCATCATCTAATGGAAGAACAAATTGCTTATATCTGTGTAGAGGAAGAGGAAGAACGGATGAAGGAAGAAACCATGAATAGCGGGAATACTGATTAGGATCTTTTGGGAAAGAGGTAAAAGATGAAGAAATTAATTATCAGCTTTATGGTTTTGATGTTCTTATCGGAGTATATTCCCATTCGGACATTCACTGGAGAAGCGTTTGCAGAAAGACCAGAACCAGCCTATGCAAAATGGGGCAGACTGGCTATGGAAACAGCAAAAGAGAAATACCCTAAAGCTAAAATTCTGGACTACTTGCATATCGGCAGAGAAAAGAGACAAACGACAGACATTGAAAAGTTCAAGCTATGGATAGAGGATAGCGGCAAAGAATTCGGTTTATATATTGATATTGAGTTTGATTCAAAAACTGAGAGAGTAATCAGGATTAATACGCGAAGATCAGCTAATTAAACTGCTCGGTATCAAACCAGGACTTCATCATAGTGAAGCCCTGGTTCCTTATTTCTCAAATTCAAATTTTGAATAGCAATCAATCGCGAAGTCTGCATAGGGGTTAGGATTGCGAAACGCACAGGTGCTGATGCCAATCTGTCTGGCAGGCATTAAATCTGTATCCTGGTCGCCAATCGCCAAATCAATATGATATCGCCGATGAAGATATTCATAGGATTCCGGATGTGGTTTTAAGCTGAACCCATCAAATTCAGGGCAGATGACTTCTGCAAAATAGGAATTAAGTTTCCAATATTCAAGCAGCTCCTCTGTGGATTGCCGGTTCCGATGGGTTACCATCACATTTACATTATTTTGTTCTAAAATATTCCTTACATATGGGAATAATGGCTTCTTATCATGCTTAAAAGTTGCTTCCATTTGACGAAAATCAGCAATTTTTTCCGGTGAAACATTAAATTTCTGATAGGCTGTCCCGTTTTTAAGAGGCGTAAGAACTTCTTGAGGATCCAGCTCTTTGCCAGATATGCGAATAAAAGACTGGACCAGAGTAGGCCATGTATCCAGAATGGTGCCATCTAAATCCCAGAGAACATTCATATAAATTTCCCTCCTTGCTATGTAACCATTGTAAAGGTTTTAAAAAGGGATAGGCAAATACCCGGCAATTTTTTTATTTGCCGGGTTATTTACTATCTTAATACATTAAAATATCTTGCTTCCGGATGGGCAAAAACCATTGCAGATACAGAAGCTTCCGGCTCCATCATGCATTCTTCCGTAAGCTTAACTCCGATATCTTCAGGCTTTATTAGTTTAAATAGCTTTTTCTGATCCTCAAGCTCTGGGCATGCAGGATATCCATAAGAAAAGCGCTGTCCCTGGTATTTCGCTGCAAAACGGTCTTTCATAGTCATTTCAACTGGATCAGGGAATCCCCAGCGATCCCGTATTTGACGATGGATCAGCTCGGCAAGCCCTTCAGCTGTCTCCAAAGCGAGCGACTGCAGAGCGTGGCTTTCCAGGAATCTGCCTTCCCCTTTTAAACGGTCTGCTATACTGCGTATTCCTTTCCCGGCTGTAACAGTAAAGAAGGAAACATAATCCATTTGACCGCTTTCTTTTGATTTAAGGAAGTCTGCCAGACACAGGAATGGCTCTGTTTCCTGGCGCGGGAACTCAAACGTTTCAATGACCGTTTGTTCATCTTCATCATAGATATACACCTTATCGCCATCTGCTTGGGCAGGGAAGAATTGATAAACTGCTTTAGGCTCAATCCAGTTTTTCTCTTTTGCTTCAGCAATCAGTTCATCAACCATTGCGTTAATCTTAATCGCTTTTTCATCTTTTTCCGCAAGAAGCTTTTGCAGGTTTCCTTTTAAGCCAAGGTGATGGCCAATGAGCATTTGCTTATTTATATACGGCTCTATATGCGAGAGGGAATATGTTTTCAGCAGATGCCTCTTTAAATCTTTTGGAACAAAAACTGGCACTTTTGTGCTGACTGTTGGTTTAGGCTTTACTGCAACCGCAACCGATCCGCGGTCAAAAGGGACTGCATTCAGCACGGCTGCCTGTTTTTCTGCCTGCTGGATCCGCAGTTTCTCCGCTTCTTCGGGCTCCTGAAGCTGATTGGCTATAGAGAGTCCATTCATCGCATCCTTGGCATACAGTACAAGTCCATCATATTCCTTGGAGATTTTAGTATCTGTGAACTTTCTCGACAGTGCAGCTCCGCCTACTAATATCGGAATATCGATTCCTGCCTGCTTCATATCATGGGCCGTAATGACCATCTGCTGTGCGGATTTAACAAGCAGACCTGACAGGCCGACCATATCCGGATTCTCACGCCTGATTTTTTCAATCAGTTCAGCAGGGGAGACCTTGATTCCCAGGTCTATTACTTCATATCCATTATTGCTTAAAATAATATCTACAAGATTTTTCCCAATATCATGGACATCGCCTTTAACGGTTGCGAGGATGATTTTCCCCTTGGAAGAAGATTGTGCAGCGTCTTTTTCCATATAAGGTTCAAGATGAGCAACAGATGCTTTCATTACCTCTGCACTTTGAAGGACTTCTGCAACAATCAGCTGGTTATCATTGAACAATCTTCCTACTTCCTTCATTCCATTCATTAAAGGCCCATTAATGATATCAAGGGGAGCAGGGTATGCTTGCAGGGCCAGATCAAGATCAGGCAGGAGCCCTTCTTTTGTTCCCTCCAGAATATAATAAGCGAGGCGTTCCTCAAGTGTCATATCCGGAAGAACACTTTTGCTTTCTTTCTTTTTATCCCGGTAAAAATCTGTGAAAATGGCAAGTGATTCATCAGTAGTTTCAAAAAGAAGCTTTTCAGCCATTAAGACCTCTTCTTTTGAAATAGAAGCAAATCTTTCGAGTTTCTCCGTATTCACTATCGCATAATCGAGGCCTGCCTGAGTGCAGTGATACAGAAATACTGAATTTAATATCTCCCTGCCGACAGGAGGAAGGCCGAATGAAACATTACTGATTCCCAGTATGGTTTGTACCTCCGGGAAAGCTTCTTTAATAAGTCTTATCCCATCTACAGTTGCCTTTGCAGACCCGATGTATTGCTCATCCCCTGTGCCGACAGGGAAGACGAGAGGGTCAAAAATAAGATCCTCAGGCGGAATTTGATACTTGTTTACAAGCAAATCATACGAACGCTTTGCAATTTCAAGTTTTCGTTCAGCCGTAACGCCCATTCCGACTTCATCTATCGTACCTACTACCACAGCTGCACCATATCGATGGATGAGAGGAGCTATAGCTTCGAATCTTTCTTCACCATCCTCCAGATTAATGGAATTAATGATGGCTTTCCCCTGAGAATAGGTAAGGGCCTTCTCGATAACCAGTTCGTCTGTTGAATCAATGACCAGCGGGACCTTAATTTTTTTCACTAATTCCCTGATAAAGTTTTCAACATCCTGCATTTCATCACGGTCAGGGTCTGCAAGGCATATATCAATTACATGGGCTCCGCCTTTTACCTGTGCTCGGCCAATCTCAGCAGCTTCCTCAAATTTACCTTCAGCAATCAGTCTTTTAAACTTGCGTGAGCCAATTACATTTGTGCGCTCGCCGACCATTATGGGCCTTAATGTCGGATCGTCATAAATCAGAGGTTCAATTCCAGAAACTTTGTGCAGTGAATTCCCCTCATAATTCCTTGGTTTATAATTTTCAACCGACTCAGCAATTGCCTGGATATGTTCAGGTGTGGTTCCGCAGCAGCCGCCAACAATATTCAGCCAGCCTTCCTTGGCAAAGCCCTCAAGCTTGCTCGCCAGTGATTCGGGAGTTTCATGGTACTGTCCTTCTTCATCAGGCAGTCCTGCATTGGGATAGCAGCTGACAGCAGTGGATGCCAATCCTGATAAGGAACGGATATGGTCCTGCATGAATTCAGGGCCTGTCGCACAGTTAAGACCAACTGCCAGAGGTTTCATATGTTCCAGAGAAATATAAAATGCTTCAATCGATTGGCCTGCAAGAGTTGTGCCCATCGGTTCAATCGTTCCCGAAACGATGAGCGGAAGTTTTATTCCCGTCGTTTTTGATGCATTTTCAATGCCGATAAAACCAGCCTTCACATTCAGCATGTCCTGGCTGGTTTCAAGGAGGAGAAGATCGGCTCCGCCGTCAATTAACCCTCTGGCTTGTTCTTCATAAGCTGTTATCATTTCTTCAAAAGTAGACCCGCCGGTTACACTCAGCGTCTTCGTAGTAGGTCCCATGGCACCAGCCACATATCTCGGCCATTCAGGGGTTGAAATGCTGTCTGCAGCTTCCCTGGCAATTTCAACAGCAAGTTTATTTAGTTCATAAGCTTTTTCTTCCAGATCGTAATCTGCCAGAACAATGCTGGTTGCGCCAAAGGTATTGGTTTCAATAATATCTGCGCCGGCTTTTAAATATTCAAGGTGAATATGTTCAATCACAGAAGGAGCTGTTATATTTAAATACTCGTTGCAGCCTTCATATTCTTCGCCGCCAAAGTCATCCGCGGTAAGATTGGCTCTCTGCAGCATGGTGCCCATTGCTCCATCCATGATCAGGATCTTCTTTTTCAGCTGCTCCTGCAGTGATGGTTTATGCATGTTGTTTCCTCCTTGAAAGCCGTTCGGTTGTCTCACGGGCATAGTTTGATAGTTCGACCGTCATTTCATAGCGCATAAATGGAGTGATAAGGTAAATGCCATTAAACAGCTCTGCCGCGGCATCGATCAGTGACTTCGCAATGGCAATGCCTTCAGCTCCAGCCTGCGCAGGATCATCTTTCAATGAAGCCATTCGGTTTCTAATACTGTCGGAAATTTTGATTCCCGGTACTTCATTATGAAGAAACTCGGCATTCCGGCTGCCGGTAAGGGGCATTAGGCCTATATAAACAGGTGCTTTTAAATCTTTCACAGCCTCATGAACTTCCAGCAGCTTCTCTTCAGAAAAAACTGGCTGCGAGATGAAATAATCCGCACCATGTTCAATTTTCTTTTCAAGCCGTCCAACAGCTTTTTCCAATGAGCGGACATTGGGGTTAAAAGCGCCTGCAACTGAAAAAGCAGCTTTCTGGCCAAGATCTTTCCCTGAAAAAGATAACCCCTCATTCAACTGCTTGATCATACTGATCAATTCAAATGATGAGACATCATATACGGAAGATGCTCCTGGAAAATCACCGACACGTGCAGGATCACCCGTAACAGCAAGAATATCATTTAATCCAAGTGCATGCAGCCCCATTAAATGGGATTGCAGTCCAATTATATTTCTATCCCTGCAGGTCACATGAACAAGCGGGCGCAATCCTGTCTGCTGCTTGACGAGATAGCCAAGCGCAGAGTTGCAAACCCGGGGGGAAGCAAGGGAGTTATCTGCAAGTGTAATAGAATCTATTCCGGCTTCCTTCAATGCTTCTGCACCTTCGAAAAAGCGTGAAGTATCAAGCTTCCTCGGGGGATCCAACTCAACAATGACAGAAGGCCTTTCCCTGACAATATCCTGGAGAGGGGGGAGCTCTCTTGATGATGATGGCTTTTCAGAAACAATGATTTTATTAATTGCCTTTGCCTCTTTTTCCTCGATTGGCGGGAGTCCTTTTAAAACATCAGAAAACGCCTTGATATGGTCAGGTGTTGTTCCACAGCAGCCTCCAAGCAGGCGGACACCCTGATTTCGGAATTCAATTGCTGACTGGCGGAAATATTCTGCATCTCCTTCATAATGAAATTTGCCGTCCGTATAGGCTGGAATACTGGCATTTGGATAGGCAGAAAGATAGGCATGCTTTGGCAAAGGTACACTTTCGAGAGTTTTGAGCATATGATGCGGACCAAGCCTGCAATTGATTCCCACAACATCTGCACCAATGCCCTCAAGCTTTGTTAAAGCATCAGCGATAGAAGTCTGGTTCTGAAGAACACCCGCTTCCTGAAGAGATACCTGTGCGATAATCGGCAAATCAGTTTCTTTTCTGGCAATGGCAAGAACTGTCTCAAGTTCTTCAAGGTCGTAATAGGTTTCCAGTAAAATACCATCTACATCCTCTAGCAGCAGGCAATAAAGCTGCTCTCTGAAGCTTCTTTTTATTTCTTCAAGGGTAATCATGTTGGGCTTGAATCCTCTGATCCCGCCGATTGTACCAGTGACATATGCCTTTCCCTTGGCAGCTTTTTTTGCAATCCTTGCTGCAGAACTGTTAATCTCCTTAACGGAGTCCTCCAGTCCATATCGCTGCAGCTTCAGATAATTCGCCGCATACGTATTTGTTTGGATCAATTCAGCACCTGCGCCAATGTACGCTTCATGGATGTGCTGGATCTGTTCAGATTGTGAGAGATTTAATTCCTCAAAACAGCTGTCGGTACCATAGGAGTACAGAAGAGTTCCCATCGCGCCATCTGCTATGATGATTTCATTCTTTAATTTATTAAGGAAACTCAAAGTATCACCCCCGCTGTAAAATCGAATGCTTTGTTTGTACGGCAGCAGATAAAGCTGCCTTGAAATCTTCTATAATATCATCTGCACTCTCCAGGCCAACAGATAGACGAAGAAGACTGTCCGTTATTCCACGCTGCTCCCGTTCGGATGCAGGCATGGCTGCATGTGACATTTTTGCAGGGTAGGAGAGGATGGATTCAACAGCTCCCAGACTTACTGCAAAAACGGGTATTTTGGCATTCTCAACAAATGTTCTCATCGATAGCTCATCTTCAAGCTCAAAAGATAGGACGGCACCTGCGTTTACTGCCTGATTTTTCTGGATTTCATATCCGGGATGATCTGCAAACCCTGGATAATGCACCTTTTTAACTGCAGGGTGATCATTAAGGAAACCAGCAATTTTTTTAGCTGACTTCACAGACTGATCAAGCCTTACCTGCAGCGTTTTAATACCTCTCAGCACAAGCCAGGCATCCTGAACACCCAGAACAGCTCCAAAGGAATTCTGAAGAAAAGCAAGTTTTGCACCTAATTCAGGATCCTTCACAACCGCCAGGCCAGCAACGACGTCGCTGTGTCCGGATAAAAATTTGGTTGCGCTATGAAGCACTATATCTGCACCTAAAGAGAGCGGTTTTTGAAGGGCAGGGGTCAGGAATGTATTATCCACAAATGTCAGGGCTCCATGCTGTCTTGCAAGTGAACTGATGGCCTGTATATCTGTCACTTTCAGCAGCGGATTGGAAGGAGTCTCTACATAAAAAACCTTCGTGTTTGGACGGATTGCTTCTTTTACTTCCTCAAGATTTGTCATATCAACAAATGTGTGCTCTATGCCAAAACGGGACAGGACTTCTGTTGTCATGCGATAGGTTCCGCCATATACGTCTTCTGTAATGACTACATGATCTCCCTGTGATAAGAGCAGGAATGCTGTAGAAATGGCAGCCATACCAGAAGAAAAGGCAAACCCTTTAATACCTTCTTCAAGCTCCGCGATGACTTCTTCAAGTGCTTCCCTTGTTGGATTCAGGCTGCGGCTGTAATCATATTTTCCGAACACATCAATATCTTTTTGATGAAAAGTGGAGGCATGCTGGATTGGTACACTGACAGCTCCTGTTTCCGGGTCGAATTTTTGATTATTGTGAAGTAATTTCGTTTGGAATGTGTAATTCGAACTCATCGTACTGCCTCCTTAACAACCTTTGCAAAAGCATGTTCAAGATCCGCCTTCAAATCTTCTGCATTTTCGATTCCAACCGAGAAACGCAGAAGCCTATTACAGACACCGGTTTCAATGCGGATTTCTTCAGGAATGTCCGCATGTGTCTGGGTTGCTGGATACGTTATGAAACTCTCGACTCCGCCAAGGCTTTCTGCAAAGGAGATAAGGGAGAGGCTCTGCAGAAATGGATTCACCCAGGATTCATCCTTAATTCGGAAAGATATCATGCCTCCCTTGCCTGGATAAAGGACATCCGTTACTGCATCGTGGCCCGATAAAAATTCTGCTAATTCCTTCGCATTTTCTCCATGCCGTTCCATGCGGAGGGAGAGTGTCTTCATGCCTCTGATGAGCAGCCATGAATCAAACGGGCTGAGGACAGCACCTGCGGCATTGTGATTCATAGCAAGGGCTTCGCATAACTCTTTGCCTTTTGCGACAACTAAGCCGGCAAGGACATCATTATGCCCGCCAAGATACTTTGTTGCACTATGGATAACAATATCAGCTCCAAGCTTTAACGGCTGCTGAAGGAGAGGGGTATAAAACGTGTTATCGACGATAAGGAGGATATTATGCTTCTGGGCAATGTCTGCAATCGATTGAATGTCAGTCTGTTCCATCAGCGGATTAGTTGGAGTTTCCAGAAATATTGCCTTGGTCTTTTCTGTGATTAAAATTTCCACATCTTCCGGATTGCTGGTATTTACATATTTGCACTGAAGTCCCCACTTCTTGAAGCCCTGTTCTAGCAGACGATATGTACCCCCATATAAATCCTTGGATACAATCCATTCATCTCCGGATTTAAAAAGAGATAGTATGGTAAGAATTGCGGCCATTCCAGAACTGCAGGCATAGCCTTGATCGCCTTCTTCCAGATCGGCAATTGCCTTTTCAAGCAGCTGGCGGGTGGGATTGCCTGTTCTGCTATAGTCAAAGCCAGTTGACTGCCCAATGCCTTCATGGCGATATGCCGTGGAAAAATATACAGGCGGATTGACTGCACCTGTTGCTGACTCGCTTCTGTTGCCGATTTGCGCTAATCTGGTGTCAATTTTATACATGCTTGTAACCACTCCTTAGTAAAAATAAAAAAAGCCTTCTATAAGAAGAAGACTTTTTAATGTGATCAGCCATTCTTCTTATCTTTCAAGTTTTTAAGAAACTTGCAGGAATTAGCACCTTTTCAATCAAATATATGATTGCTGGTTGCTGAGGCGTCGTCGGGCCTTACCCTCGACCTCTCTGGATAAGAAATCAAATATTAAATTTTCTCTAAACTTTACTACACTAAACCGCTAATCGTCAACACTTTTTTGAATATTTTATGTTATAAAAAATTTCCGCTCAGTTGTTTTGAGTCTGTTTGCCCTAAGCATCCGTTTTTAAGGGGGAATGAAGAAGAATTTGAACAAAAAAACTTTCCATCATATTCTGGAAAGTTTTTAAGGGTATTTATTCTTCAATCAAATCGTTAACCGGCACATCAATTTCTTTTTCAGAATCTGCCTTTGTGTAAATACGTGCTGTCTTAGTCTGCTCATCTACATGCTGAATGATGACCGGATTGCCATTGAAAGTAACACTATACATTTCAGCAGACTCAGCAATCTCTTTTGCTCTGCCAATATTCATGGAAAAACCTCCTGAATTTGAATAACTTTAATGTGTCTTAAAAACACTCAAATTATTCTTTTAAAAAAACCATGGCATAAAATGTTAGAAGTGAATGGCTTTAAAGTTCAGAATATTTGTTTTATAATGAAGGCAAATGATATAATTCTTGGAGGGAAGCTAATATGCGAGAACATAGCCACTGCCGCCACCGGTTTGCGGAATCCGAAGGACCAGCAGTATTCCAGACCATGGATGGCATTGAAGTAAATGTTTCTGGTTCCATGTTCGAAAAATGTACAACTTGCGGCCATTTTGATTTTCCTGTGGAAACGAGAGAAGCAATTGAATCTTCCCTAAAAGAAAACAGAAAAAATGCGAATGCAGCGAAACAAATTTATATTAACTTAGTTGAGACTTTTTAAAGCCGAACAGCACTTCGGCTTTTTATTTTTGCCTCTTTTTAAAACCACCCAGTTATTTCTTATTTATAATTGTTTAACATTTAACAAAACATTTTATTAGAATAAGTAATTACGAAAAAAATTTTTTTAATAGTTTTCCACTATATTCATGTTTTTATCTTTGTACAACTAGATTTTCCGTGTTAGAATAACTGTGGAAACGTTTTATCCTCTGAAAAATATTATTATTCGTAAAAATAAAACGTTAATGCATCTTATAGATGGGTAATGTATTTTCAGGGGAGAAAAATGTATTTGAATTATTTACTTAAAACAGTTATGGAGGTAATTTTCCATGAAAAAGCCATCGAATGGTGAGGGACCTTTTGAACAAGGATTTCATGGCCCCAACCTTGGCTACGTTATTGAACTATATGAAAGATACTTAGAGGATCCATCATCTATTGATCCTGAAATGAAAGACTACTTTGAAAGAAACGGTTCCCCTTTAGCGAGTGAAGGAACTCCGCAAATGGCTTCATCAGCAAATCAGCCAATGAATGCCGGACAGCTTGAAAAAACACTTGCTGCAATTCGCCTTGCTGATAATATCCGCACATATGGCCACCTGGCTGCAGATATTTATCCGCTTGGTAACAATAAATCTGAAAGTGCATTATTCGAACTGAGTAAATATGGCTTAACTGAAAATGATTTAAAAGAGATTCCTGCCGGTGTCATTACTAAAGACGCCACCTATCCATTACGCAACGGACTTGAAGCAATTGAATTCCTGAAAAGTGCTTATATGGGACCAATTGCGTTTGAATTCCAGCATATATTTGATGAAAACGAAAAAGACTGGCTTCGCCGTAAAATAGGGGCCAACAGCCACAAACTGTCAATGCAGAAGGCGGAAAAACTGAAAGTTTTAAGAAGACTGACTGAAGTTGAGGAATTTGAAAAGTTCCTTCATAAAACATTCGTTGGTCAGAAAAGATTCTCAATTGAGGGTCTGGATACAATGGTTCCATTACTGGATGAAATTGTTTCCGAATCCGTTTCTGATGGAGCCAAAACGATTAATATCGGCATGGCCCACCGCGGAAGGTTAAATGTTCTTGCACATGTGCTTGGAAAGCCATATGAAATGATCTTCGCGGAATTCCAGCATGCGCCAAATAAAGAACTGGTTCCTTCCGAAGGATCTATCGGAATCAATTACGGATGGACAGGCGATGTTAAATATCACCTTGGTCTTGATAAACAGATCAAAGATGAGAATACGACCATAGCCAGACTGACATTAGCAAATAATCCGAGCCACCTTGAATTTGTTGGTTCACTGGTTGAGGGCTACACCAGAGCTTCACAGGATAATAGAACAAAAGCAGGTTATCCTGAAGTAGATCCAAAAGCTGCTTTAGCCATTATCATTCATGGAGACGCAGCCTTCCCAGGACAGGGAATTGTTGCAGAAACACTTAACCTTGGGCAGCTGACTGGCTATAATACGGGCGGTTCAATCCATATCATTGCCAATAACACAATTGGTTTCACAACAGAATCACATGATTCACGTTCTACCAGATATGCAAGTGACCTTGCCAAAGGGTATGAAATGCCAATTCTTCATGTTAATGCAGATGAACCTGAAGCAGTAGTCGCAGCGGCAAGAATTGCTTGTGAATATCGTGCTAAATTCCAAAAAGATATCCTTATTGACTTAATCGGATACCGCCGTTTTGGACATAACGAGATGGACGAGCCTATGACGACTAATCCTCTTATGTATAACATTATTCGCAAGCGTCCAACCGTGAAAGCGCTGTATGCTGATAAGCTTTTAAATGATAAGATCATTTCCAAAGAAGAAGCAGAAGGCATTCATCATGATGTACTGGAAAAAATGAAGGCTGCCTATGAAAAAGTTCCAAAAGAAAAAAAGGAGGCAGAGTTAACCAATCCGCCTGAAACAGTCGAAAAGGGTCTGCCAAAAATTAAAACAGCTGTGTCTGTCGATAAATTAAAGCAAATTAACGAAGAATTATTAAAATGGCCAGAGGATTTCAAAGTGTTTGATAAACTCGGCAAAATTCTGCAGCGCAGATTGGAAGCGCTTGAAGGCGACGGCAAGATTGATTGGGGACTTGCCGAAACACTGGCTTTTGCAACCATTCTATCTGATGGTACCCCTGTCAGACTGACTGGCCAGGATTCTGAGAGAGGTACATTTGCCCAAAGAAACGTTGTTTTGCACGATCATACAACTGGAAAAGCGTATTCACCTTTACACAAGCTTTCAACTGCCAAGGCATCTTTCGCTGTCCATAATAGCCCATTATCTGAAGCTGCTGTAGTAGGCTTCGAATATGGCTATAATGTATTCGCTCCGGAGACGCTTGTTCTATGGGAAGCTCAATATGGCGATTTTGCTAATGCGGCACAGGTAATGTTTGACCAGTTTATTGCTGCTGGCCGTGCGAAATGGGGCCAAAAATCAGGTCTTGTCATGCTTCTTCCACATGGCTATGAAGGACAGGGACCTGAACATTCAAGTGCACGCCTGGAAAGATTCCTGACTCTTGCAGCAGAAAACAACTGGACAGTTGCCAATCTTTCTTCTTCAGCACAGTACTTCCATATCTTAAGAAGACAGGCTGCCATTCTCGGAAAAGAGGAAGTTCGCCCGTTAGTGATCATGTCTCCTAAGAGTCTTCTGCGCAATCCGAATGTCGCTTCAAATGGACTGGAATTGAGCGAAGGAGAATTCAAGTCTGTTATGGAACAGCCTGGCCTTGGTCAAAATCACGAAAAAGTGAAACGCATCATTCTTGGAACAGGTAAAATCACAATCGATTTATCAGAAAACCTGAAAAACTACCAGGATCAGGATTGGTTCCACATTTTACGTGTGGAAGAAATCTATCCGTTCCCAATGGATCAAATTAAAGAAATATTAACCCGCTATCCGAATGTGGAAGAAATCGTCTGGATTCAGGAAGAACCAAAAAATATGGGTGCATGGAATTTCGTTGAACCAAGACTGAAGGAAATTGCCGGAAGTGATATAGACGTCACATATATCGGAAGAAGACGACGTTCAAGCCCTGCTGAAGGTGACCCGACTGTTCATAAGAAAGAACAAGCACGCATAATAGATGAAACCCTATCGCAGTCTAACGGGCAGTAAAACTCCCGCATTAAGACTAGATAGATGGATTGAAATAGATTTAGCAGGAGTCAAACTCCCCGTATAGGCCCGTTTGGTGAGATACAGTGAAACTTGCCGATGCGCAGGCAGGGGCTTAGTTGAACCAATCGGGTTCGTAGTGTCGATAGATCGAAGCGTTAGCGGAGATATTAGCGACACTAGAACGCGACTAACAATCAGTGGGAAAATTCCCCCACTGATTGAAGTTTCACTTTAACACGCAAGCAATAAGGAGGAAATTAAGGTGGCAGAAATCATAGTTCCGGAATTGGCAGAATCCATTACAGAAGGTACGGTGGCACAGTGGCTAAAACAGCCTGGTGACACTGTAAATAAGGGTGACTATGTTGTAGAACTTGAAACTGATAAGGTAAACGTTGAAATAATCTCTGAACATAGCGGTGTTTTACAGGAAATTAAAGCCCAGGAAGGCGACACGGTTAATGTAGGTGAAACCATTGCTATCGTTAATGAAAGCGGAGAAGCTGCACCTGCTCCAGAAAAAGCGGAAGAAAAGCCTGAGGCTCCTAAAGCTGAACTGCCAAAAGCAGAGGTTCAGCACGAACAGCCAGCGGCTGAAGAAAAAGCTGGCGGACAGCGTCCGATCGCTTCTCCGGCAGCACGCAAGCTGGCAAGAGAAAAAGGGATTGACCTAAGCCAGGTGCCGACAGCTGATCCACTGGGCAGAATCAGAACCCAGGATGTTGAGTCCTTCAATCCAAATCAAGCAAAACAGCAAGCACAGCCGCAAAAACCGGCAGCAGCTTCAAAACCTGCAGAACAGCAGGCCGGCGGAAAAGAAGTGGAACGAATCAAAATGTCCCGCCGCCGCCAGACAATTGCAAACCGCCTTGTAGAAGTTCAGCAAACTGCAGCGATGCTGACTACATTCAATGAAGTCGACATGACAAATGTGATGAACCTTCGCAAGAAGCGCAAAGATAAATTCTTCGAAGAAAATGATGTTAAGCTTGGTTTCATGTCATTTTTCACAAAAGCGGTAGTTGCAGCCCTTAAGAAAAATCCTTATTTAAATGCTGAAATTCAAGGCAATGAAATTGTCCTAAAAAAATTCTATGACATTGGTATTGCCGTGTCAGCACCAGAAGGTCTTGTAGTTCCGGTTGTACGTGATGCAGACCGCAAAAACTTTGCTGAAATCGAAAAGGATATTATGGACCTTGCGGTGAAGGCCAGAGACAACAAACTTGCCTTATCAGACCTGCAGGGTGGAAGCTTCACTATCACAAATGGCGGAGTATTTGGATCCATGATGTCTACGCCAATCCTTAACGGACCACAGGTTGGTATTCTTGGAATGCATTCCATTCAATTGCGCCCGGTTGCAATTGATGCTGAAAGAATGGAAAACCGTCCTATGATGTATATCGCACTTTCTTATGACCACCGAATTGTTGACGGCAAAGAGGCTGTCACATTCCTGAAACGCGTCAAGGAACTGATCGAAGATCCTGAAAGCCTTCTTTTTGAAGCATAATAAAATGACAAACCAGAGCGGATATTCGCTCTGGTTTTATTTTTTATTATGGAAAATTATTTGCATTAAGGAAACATTGTACGTGTTATGAATATTATAATAAAAAAGCAGGTGATCAGCTTGAGAAGAAGGCAGATGAAGATACTCCAATATAGTACAGTGTTAAAGAAACTAGGAGTTCTAAGTGAACAAGAATATGAAAATATTAAAAAAGCAAATAAACTGCCAAAATCCTTGCGAAAATATTAAAAAAAGCGGGAATAGCTCCCGCTCTACATACCCACTAAGTATTTGGCAAATTAATATTAAGTTGAAACTTACTCTTTAAACGGCTTCAATCCCCGTTTTTGAATCTCCGTTTTTAATATCCTAATCCATTCCTTTTCAGACCCCGACTTCAATGCATCACGATACGAGAAGACCAGCTGTTCATTACTCATAATTTTCATTATGCATACCTCCTGGTTAAATGGATTGAATATTCTATTTTTAATTATTGTAAAGGTTTTTTAAGTTTTTGTGAACCCTTTATAAAGAAAAGATTTATTTCATTATGATGACATTTTCTGCAGGCCCATTTCAGCAGCTTATAGTGGACTGGAATACAAACCGAAGGTAAGATTTATATAAATAGATTGTATAAAGGAGGAAGCCGATAATGAATCTGGCACTGGACCATCTCGTCCACTTTATTAAAGCTGATCCATCTGAAGCAGCGGCGAGGTGGAGGAACGAGGGATATAAAGCAGTATTGGGAGGAAGCCATGAAAACTGGGGGACATATAACAGCCTTTTATATATCGGACAGTCATACATTGAATTTCTATCAATTGAAAAAAATCATATTGCCGCTGATGCTGAAAATCCGCTCATTAACCAGCTGACAGATGAACTCCCTTTAGGGGATGGCCTCGGGCAGCTTTGCTTCCGAACCAGTAATATTGAAGACCTAAGGATTGAATTAAAGAAAAAGGGCTTTGAGACCCTTCCGATTTTTAAAGGAAGCAGAAAGAGGCAGGATGGCAGCATGCTTTCATGGAAGATGCTGTTCTTTAAAGAAAACCCCGATTATAAATATCCTTTCTTTATTGACTGGGGCGTGGAAGACGATAGAAGATTTGAAGAACTGAGACATCTTGGCTTTATTGATGAAAACCTTGAAAATAAAAAAATCGAAGCAGTATTTATTGCCTCCCATGACTGTGAAAAGTCTGCGGAGTCCTGGAAGGCTATTATGCTAAATTCCATGGGTGATGTTTACATTAGCAACGATGGAAAAGAGAAGAGAGCATCCATTGAAATTGGATCAGCTAATATCACCTTTTGCCAGCCATTGCAGGATGAAGGAAAGGCTATTGAAGTCCTGAAAAAAAGGGGGGAGAAGCCATTTGCTGCCCAGTTCTCTCCTGGTCTTGAAAAAGAAATAAATCTATTTGAAACTGTTTATTTTTAAATGGGACGGAACTATTTTAGTTTCAACATAAGGAAGCTGCTCTTATAACAAGGGGCGGCTTTTTATTATTAAAGAATACAAATTTGATAAATTAAGAGATATGAAATTGCAGCCGGAAAAATTTATAAGTTATTAATATATGAAAATATTGAATATTCAGCAATATATGATAACATAAAATGAAAGCGTTTTTATATCAGCATCTTAGAGAACTCTTCACACATTAATTAGATCATCATATACCAAGGAGGATTTCTGGATGACGGAATTATTGAATCTAACAGTAGGGAAGCTCCTGGAGGAGAAAGCCGGTCTTCACCCGAATCATGAAGCTGTAGTTTACGCAGATCGCGGGCTCCGAATGAGTTATAAGGAGTTTAATGGATACTGCAGGCTTGCTGCCAAAGGGTTTATGAAGCTGGGTCTTGAAAAAGGAGAGCATATTGCCGCATGGTCAACCAATACGCCAGAATGGCTTACCTGCCAGTTCTCAACAGGCAAAATGGGTGCTGTCCTTGTAACAGTTAATACAAACTATCAAGCTGCCGAGCTTGAATACCTATTAAAGCAATCTGACAGTACAACTATTGTTCTAATGGAAAAGTTCAGAGAAACCTCCTACATAGAAATGCTATACAGTATTGTTCCGGAACTAAAGAATTCTGAGCCGGGACAGCTGAAAAGCAAAAGACTTCCTTTTTTAAAAAATGTTATCGTGATGGGAGAAAAACGCTTTCCCGGGACTTACAGCTGGGAAGATATTATCAGGATGGGCGAATCAGTTACAGACGCAGAACTCAATGAGCGTATGGAGAGCCTGGACCCGGATGATGCCATCAATATGCAATATACATCAGGGACGACAGGGTTTCCAAAAGGGGTTATGCTAACCCATAACAACATTGTTAACAATGGCTATAATATTGCTAATTGCATGCGTTTAACAAAAGATGACCGTTTATGTATTCCTGTTCCGTTTTTCCATTGCTTCGGGTGCGTGCTGGGGACGATGGCATGCATATCCGTCGGCGCAACCATTGTGCCTGTGCAGGAGTTCAGTCCTAAAGCTGTTCTGCAGACGGTCCAGGATGAAAAATGTACAGGCCTGCATGGGGTGCCGACAATGTTTATTGCAGAGCTGAATGATCCTGACTTCTCAAAGTATGATCTATCGGCTCTCCGTACTGGCATAATGGCTGGCTCCAATTGTCCTATTGAAGTCATGAAAGGCGTTATTGAAAGGATGGGCGTGAGCGAAATAACCATTGCCTATGGTCAAACAGAGTCCTCTCCCGTCATAACGCAGACTCGAACGGATGATCCGATTGAACTCAGAGTGGAATCAGTCGGAAGAGCACTGCCGAATGTGGAAGTGAAAATTGTGGAACCAGGCACCAATAACGAAGTACCATTTGGAGAACAAGGGGAATTGTGTACAAGAGGCTATCATGTCATGAAGGGATATTATAAAAATCCTGATGCTACAAAAGAAGCCATTGATGAAGATGGCTGGCTGCATACAGGTGATCTCGCTGTTATGGATGAGAACGGGTACTGCAAAATCACTGGAAGACTAAAGGATATGATCATTCGCGGGGGAGAGAATATATATCCCCGCGAAATTGAAGAATTTCTTTATACGCATCCAGCGATTCTGGACGTTCAGGTGGTTGGAGTTCCAGATGCCGTCTATGGGGAGGAAGTGGTCGCCTGGATAATCGTAAAAGAAGGCTCTGAATTAACACCAGACGAACTTCGCGAATACTGCAAAGGGAAAATTTCACGCCATAAAATCCCTCGCTATATAGAATTTACAAAGGAGTATCCAATGACAGCTTCTGGTAAAATCCAGAAATTCAGACTGCGTGAAAAGGCTAAAGAAGTCATTGAAAAAGCAAATACGTTGAAATAAAGTACATTTAACCTGTTGGGACTATTCCAGCAGGTTTTTTTATGTAATAAGATGTATAGATTCTGAAGCTAGATAACTGTCCAGCTCCAGGCGCCTTCGGCTCTCGGGTATAAGCCAATAGGCGGGCGCCTTCCGCTTTCCTAAAGAACTCCTCATTCCTTCATTCATAAGTCTTAATAAATCTCAATCCCATTGCCAATGTTTTTACTGCGTAAAGTATTTAAAATGAGATTAAAGATAAATTGAAGGGAGAGATAGAAGATGTACGAGGAAATTTATGTCATTGAAGTTTTGAATAATGCTAAGCGGAAGGAATTTGCTGAACTTAACCAAATTAATCCGTTCCAGGAAAATACGAAGGAAAAATTTTTCTGCAAGCTTCCTTTAGTAAAGAAGTTCACAGTATGCCAATGCAGCTAGGACGGAGATTACTCTCCGTCTTATTTTTTTGAAAAGAATCTTCAGAAAATGGTAGTATAATAAACAAAAGAGAAGAATAAGGGGGAGCAAGCACTAATGACAACACAAAAGCTGTTTGTTTATGGAACCTTAAGAAAACATGAGTCGAATCACTTCGTTTTAAAAGGCAGTACCTGCATTGCCGAGCAGGCATGGGTATATGGGGAGTTATTTGATACAGGACTTGGCTATCCCTCTATGAAATCATCACTTGACCAAAAAGTGTATGGAGAGCTTTATGAAGTGCATTTAGATCATTTCACTGACCTGGATGAACTTGAGGATTATATCCCGGGCAGAAAAGATAATTTATATGACCGTGTGGAACAGACTGTACATACTGATACCGGAGAAGTAAATGCACTAGTATATGTCTCCTGCCGGGATGATCTTTTAGCCGAACCCATTCTACATGGAGATTGGAAGCTTTATCGCTTAATGAAGGAAAAGCCCGAAAAGACGTTTTATTTTGCTTACGGTTCCTGCATGGATGATGAGCGGTTTTGCGTGGCAAAAATAGATCACCACTTCAAAACCATAGTCGGCGGGGGAACGCTGGCAGGTTACTCGATGCAATACCTATTTTCCAGGGAGGATGGAGGAAGGGCAGACATTATCGAAAATGGCGGCGTCACGGAAGGAGTTCTATATGAACTTCCTTATGAAGCAGTAGAATACCTGTTTCATAGAGAAGGTTTTTATGGACAATGGTATCGTCCTGCCTTTGTGAATGTCAAAGTTGGAGATAAGTTTTTTGGAGATGTCCTGACTTTTCATGTCTACAATAAAAAGGGGGAGCTGCCCCCGCCTGACCATTACGCGCTTGAAATTCTCCGGGGAGCAAGAGGCAGAGTAAGTGACGATTATTACAGAAAGCTTGAACAGCAGCTGGAAAAACTGGGTGTTCAAATTAGATTGGATGCTTAGTACTAGCCCATATTGATTTTTCTCTGTGCTGACCCGTTTTCATCTATTGAAATTTGCTAAAATAGCGCAAAATTTTTATTTGGTGGTTTGAAACAGGCTAAGCGGGTGGTATATTACCTTTGCCATCATCTTAGAAAGAAGGTCATCAAAATGAAAATTTTAGCAGATAATGGCTTTTATGAAGTGGAATATGATAACGAACATTATGATCATTTAGAGTTTGTACGAATAGACCAAATCTGTGAAATTAATTATATAACAATGAAAAACACGCTAACCGGAGAAGTGTATACATTTGAGGCGGATAAAATCAGCCGATTCCGGAAATTTATGAAATTAATGCCAGCAGTTAATGAGAATCCAGTTGCAGACAACAGTTCGTATTCTTTATAATAAAAACTAATCATAGTAAGTAATGCAGATTATGAAGGAGTGGCAATTATGATTCATTTAAAATGGCATGAACGAGAAACATTGAAAAAAGTAAAATGCGTGCATACAGATGCAGCAAAATACATTGTAAACCGGGCTTTGACAGCAGGGAATACCTATGATGTAAAAAATGAAACTGAAGAATTCTATTTCATTACAGACAATTCCGGAAAAGTAAGCGGATTTTATAAAGATTATTTCCAGGATGCTTAATCCAAAGAAGAAAACGGCCTGTTAAAATGGGCCGTTTTTAATATTCCTTTACCTTTGTGTAGGAAAAATTCTCCTGACTGTTTCTGTAAATTCATCAAAAAATCCTTCAATTGGCTGACCGGCTTGAATATCCTCAGTATATCCAGTCATTCGATCATAAAAGTCGGGGTTAACAGAAACATATACATTATCAATGTCCTGATCGACTGCTTTAACCTGATCGGAAATCTTTTTCTCGACATCCTTAGTCAATTCTCCATTTCCATCATTCAAGCGTGCGGCAACATATGCATTATTGTCTGTCACAATTACATTCGCAGACTCAACCTCTGGAATAGAGGTAATTTTATCGGCAGCTTTATCAGCAACCTTCATTCGCGGGGATTCATTTCGATTCTCATTGTTTGTTCCCGTGCGGGTAAGATCAATCCCGGGTTCAGTGGTGCGTCCATTTTCGCCATAATTGCTGTCGTTCACTTTTGTAGGCTCTGTCAAGTCTCTGTTTCTTTGAGCTGTTTCATTCATATCCGCGTCATTCATGCCGCAGCCAGCAAGTAATGCAGCTGACAGAGCCCCCGCCATCATTAATTTGCGTTTAATCATAAACTTTCCTCCTTCCGTTTTTCCCTCTTATCTTTCCAATAAAAGGTGAGGTTATTCAGATTTCTTTTATAAAATAAACAAAAAAGGAGCAGGCATTAAGCGCGCTCCCCATGTAATTATGATTCTGACATGAACTGCATAGTATCAGGTTTATTTTTCGTATACAATCTTCTGCCAAGCCATGATTGAAAAACTAAAAATAATCCGCCCGCAGTCCAATATAGCGGCAAAGCGGCAGGTGCATTTAAAGAAACAAGCATAATCATTACAGGAGACAAAAGACCAATCAATTTCATTTGCTTTGGCGTTTGCGCAGTCATATTCGTTAGAGTGAACCGGTACTGAAGATAGTACACAATTCCTGCAATGATTGTGATCCAAATATCAGAATGACCAAGATCGAACCAGAGAAATGAATGTGCAGCTATTTCCTGATTCCCTCTTATGGCATAATAGAACCCCATCAGAATGGGCATTTGAATAAAGATTGGCAGACATCCCGCTGCATTCAAAGGATTTACTCCGTGAGATTGATACAAACCGAACATTTCCTGCTGCAGCTTTTGCTGCTCCTGTGGTTTTTTCGCTGTTTTCAGCTTTTGCTGAATTTTTTCAAGTTCAGGTTTTAACTTATCCATTTTTTCTTTCATTTCGCTTTGATTTTTATATTGTTTCAGCATTAAGGGCATTAATATCAGCCTAATCATTATGGTAATGAAGATAATGGCCAGGCCGAAATTACCATGAAAGAAAACGGCTGTTCCATGTATTGCCAAAGCAAAGGAATCGACAAAATAATGATGGAAAAAACCTGTTCCTTGTCCGCCTTGAGCCTGACAGGCAGATAAGAATATTGGCAGTACAGTAATCATGGTAATGGCTAATAACAGTTTAATTTTTCTCATACAGGTCAAACCTCCCGCTATTTTTTTCTTTAAATAGGGGAGAGACCTTCAGGCTCATCACTTTCTTGGCCTTTTTTTAGAATAAGTTTTGCTATCCAGGACTGAATTGAATCGCAAATAAAGCCCCGAACCATGTAAAAACCCGGAAGGCTTTCAAATTGTCTTTTTTCGTTCTCAATATATCTGGTATTGTATAAAGTCGGCTCTATTTTCCAAATGATTAACAGCTTTGCTGCTAAACCAATAATATATGTTAAATAAAGAGTATATTCTGATGAAATAAAAGACGATTCAGTTAATATTTCAAAGATATTATTTCACCTCTATTCACAGATTTAAGTATAATTGAATGCTGCATTGAAAACAATTGCAGATATGAACCAATTGCAAAAAAGTTATCGTTTGTCCCATTCTATTGTATCTATGCAGGAATATAATAGGAGAAGGTATATATTGTCCGCTTTAGTATGCTACACTCTATCAGGGAGATTAAATAATCATTATCTCTAGTTCACTACATGAATGGTGGGGTATTTTGTCTTTGTTAAAACAAAAAACAATTATAACGCTTGCCAAACTCCTCGTACCCTTATTCATTTTGCTGTTTGTCATGATGGAAGCAAAAGGGATATTCAATGATTTTAATTGGGCTCTCCTTGAGCTTTATGTTGACCGGCTAACCTTCCGCAGACTATTTTTTATCCTTTTATTGGGACTGGCTGCACTTTTTCCAATGTATTTTTATGATGAAATACTCCAAAGGCTTTTCAGGATTAAAGTGCCTAAAAAAAAGCTATTATTTTATTCTTTATCTGCCAACGCATTCTCTAACTTTATCGGATTTGGAGGTGTGGCCGGAGCAACACTCAGGTCCTATTTTTATAAGGATTACTTGACTGGCAATACTCCGTATATCAAAATTATTGCCAAGCTGTCGCTTTTTTACCTCACGGGCTTGTCCATATTGTCATGGATGGTCCTTTTTACAGATTTACATTTATACGATGATGTTAAACTTATAAAGATTGCCGTTTGGGCCGTTGCGGCATATACACCTCTGCTGCTTGGCGTTTACATTTTTAAGGCGTCTTTTTGGAATATGAAACACATCAAAAAAGGATTTGCAGGAGAATTGCTGGCTGTTTCTTTATCGGAGTGGCTATTTATTATTATATGCATCTGGGGAATTGCCCGGGCCCTGGAAGTATCGATTTCATTTTTTGTGCTGTTTCCCATTGTCATCATTTCAGCATGCGCTGGCATAGCGAGTATGATCCCTGGAGGCATTGGTTCCTTTGATTTTGTATTTTTGATCGGACTGGAATCACAGGGTGTTCCCACCGAATTGGGGCTGTTGATTCTCATGTTTTATCGTCTCAGCTATTATGTAGTTCCTGTGTTTATTGGCACTCCGTTTGTCATGAGCCAGTTCTGGAATACCGGAATGCCTAAAAACAGCTTCAAATTATAAAAGAGCCATTGTGGGCTCTTTATTTTTTTATATTTACCACAGAACATCCAGAATGTCCTTGTTGAATAAATTTGTATCTATATTGCACGCCTCCGCATCAATTCCATACTGCCAGCCTGCAATCAAGGAGTTTGCAGGAGCTTCAGGTTTATATCCAGGTGCCTGTTCCTGCGCAGTGATTCCAATATTTGGCGCAGCAGTCCATATGAATGTGTTTTCAAGAAGGGAAGAATTTTCAGCTCCGAGCTTGACTGAAAGATTTAGTCAGGGCCTGTTCCTTATCAAAAATCCCGTATATGCCGGGATGATAGGGTGACTCCTCCATTGCTTGAAACCAGCCCTCAATAAAGGAAGAATCAACAGGATAATTTGGCTCAATATCCGCAAAAATCGCTACTCCCTCCGGTATTCCCAGCTCCTGTGCCAATTGAACAGCTGCTTTTGCCTCACTCTGTCCATTTTCAATGCCTGTTGCATCATTAAATCGATTCCAAATCACGAGTAATTTAATATTATTATCTTGCAGCAGTTTGGCCTCTTGTGGTGTAATGCCCGCTGATACACCTTCCTTTTCACCTAAATAGCGTCCCCAGACTTTAGGAGATCCGAAATTCTCCCGTACGCATGAAAGCAAGTCGCTTGTGGTGAGACTTGCAGAGTCTACACCCCAAACGACTTCATCATCCTCAGACTTGCCATCCTGTTCATTTTTCGCACCTTTATCGCTGCCGCTGTTTTCATTTTCATTTCCTGTTTGACCGGAGTCCTGATTTTTATCAGCTTTATTTTTGATTGTATTTGTTACATTAACGTCTACATTTACCTCAATGTCATTCGTAACATTATTATCAATTTGGCTATCTTCACCATTATTCAAATCGTTGTCGATTGAGTTATTAACATTAGCTTTATTTCCTTTTATATTATTTTTTACTTGATTGCTGATATCACTGTCATTGCTTTTGCTTTGGCCATCTGGAATGGTCTTGGTTATTGGCGTGTCATCCTTTGAATCCATCAGGGAGAAAGCAAAGAGCGAAATCATTACGGCAAAAAATGCGGTCACAACGAAAGGCAAAAGGTCCCGTCTTTCCATAGCTCACAGCCCTCCTTGTCAGTTCATGACATCCTATGCGGAGGGCAGAAAGTTGGTGATTGCCGTAATCGGGAAATGCAGTCCGACAGTCCGAGGGAATATTCCTGCTCATATTTCAAAATAACATTTCAGCGTGCGACACTCGGGAAATAATTCCAAAGTGTTATAACAGGATAATATCACTGTTCAATATAACGAACAATTGAAGAAGAATGTGTAAAAAAATCCTTAATGGGTAAATAACTGTATGACTTGAGGCTGAAAAATTTGATTAAGGTGATAAACTTCACTACTATTAAAATAATAGCCAAATTTTTCATCTATTTAAGATGATAAAATATTGAATGGGGGATTATAGCAGATAACAGATTTTTAATAGGAATTGTTATATTTGTCACAGGAGGTTTAAGATAATGCAGAGGGAATTTGCGGATGATAGTATAGCCTTGCATACTGATTTGTACCAAATAAATATGGCACAGACTTACTGGGAAGACAACATACATACTAAAAAGGCGGTCTTTGAAGTGTTCTTCAGGAAGCTGCCTTTTGGCAACGGCTATGGAATTTTTGCCGGCCTGGAAAGAGTTATTGAGTATATAGAAAACTTCAGATTTACAGACACTGATCTGCAGTACTTAAAAAACGAATTGAACTATGAAGAAGGTTTCCTCGAATACTTGAAAAACATGAGGTTTTCAGGGACCATCAAATCAATGGAAGAAGGTGAGCTTGTATTCGGCAATGAACCAATTTTGCGTGTAGAAGCTCCCCTGGCTGAGGCCCAGATTATTGAAACTGCTATTTTGAATATCATTAACTATCAGACATTGATTGCTACAAAAGCAACTCGAATCAGAGAAGTAATTGGCGATGGAACAGCCATGGAATTTGGTTCAAGAAGAGCCCATGAAATGGACGCAGCCATCTGGGGAACAAGAGCAGCCTATATCGGCGGCTTTGATGCCACATCTAACGTTAGAGCAGGCAAGAAGTTTGGCATTCCGGTTGCAGGAACCCATGCCCATTCATTTGTTCAGGCTTACCGGGACGAGTATACTGCTTTTAAGAAATATGCCCAGACCCATAAGGACTGCGTTTTTCTCGTCGATACGTATGATACCCTTAAATCAGGAGTACCGAACGCAATTAAAGTGGCAAAGGAGATGCAGGGTCAAATTAACTTTAAAGGTATAAGGCTTGATAGCGGGGACTTGGCTTACCTTTCTAAAAAAGCAAGAAAAATGCTGGATGATGCAGGTTTTCCTGAAGCAAAGATTATTGCGTCAAATGATCTGGATGAATACACCATCATAAACCTGAAAGCTCAAGGGGCGAAAATCGATATTTGGGGCATAGGCACAAAACTCATTACAGCGTACGAGCAGGCTGCATTAGGGGCTGTTTACAAACTCGTTTCAATAGAAGATGAAAATGGCAAAATGGCTGACACGATAAAAATAAGCGGCAACCCGGAAAAAGTGACAACTCCCGGATTAAAGAGGGTTTATCGGATTATTAACAGAGATAACCATAAATCAGAAGGGGACTATATTGCGCTGGATCATGAAAATCCTCAAGCTGAGCAAAAACTTAAGATGTTCCATCCTGTTCACACGTTTATAAGCAAGTTCGTTACAAATTTCGAAGCCAGGGAGCTGCATAAAGTGATATTTCACGAAGGCAAGCTTACCTATAAAATTCCATCTTTAAAAGAGATGCAGAAGTTTGCAAAGGATAATCTCAATGTATTATGGGATGAGTACCGCCGTTCTCTGAATCCGGAGGAATACCCAGTCGACCTTAGCCAAGAGTGCTGGGATAATAAGATGAAAATGATCAGCCAGGTGAAAGAAAATATAAATGGCTGAAGCTTTAAGAAGAGGGAGGAACCTGCAATGAATCTGCAAAAAGAAATTATGGAAAGTTTAAATGTAAATCCGACTATCAATCCAAAGGAAGAAATAAAGAAAAGAATTGAGTTTCTAAAGGATTATCTTGTTAAAACAAATGCAAAAGGTTATGTATTAGGCATAAGCGGCGGCCAGGATTCCACTCTTGCCGGAAGACTTGCGCAGCTTGCGGTTGAAGAGCTTCGAAAAGAAGGGAAGGACGCAACATTCATCGCAGTCCGCCTTCCGTACGGCGTTCAGCAGGATGAGAAGGATGCACAGCTTGCCCTTTCCTTTATTCAGGCCGACAAAGAAGTGGTCTTTAATATTAAAAATGCAGTCGATGAAGTGAAAACCGAGTATGATCGAATAATTCCGGAAGAACCGCTGAAGGATTATCATAAAGGCAATGTTAAAGCCCGCATGAGAATGATTGCCCAATATGCCATTGGCGGCCAGTATGGCTTGCTGGTCATCGGCACGGATCATGCTGCAGAAGCAGTGACTGGATTCTTCACAAAATATGGCGATGGCGGCGCAGATGTCCTGCCGCTGTCCGGACTGACAAAAAGACAGGGAAAAGCACTTCTTAAAGAGCTTGGGGCAGAGGAAAGACTATACTTAAAAGTGCCTACAGCAGATCTTCTTGACCAGAAACCCGGACAGGCTGATGAAACTGAATTAGGTATCTCATACGATGAATTGGATGATTACCTTGAAGGAAAACCAGTAAGTCCGGAAGCGGCAGAAAAAATCGAAAAACGCTACCTGGTATCAGAACACAAGCGCCAGCTGCCTGCATCCATGCACGATAATTGGTGGAAATAAGCATTTATCACAAAGAAAAATCAGTTCCAGCAATCGGAACTGATTTTTTTTCATTGTCCTGTAAGTATGTGATAAGCCCATTCTGCCATTTCCTCACTTGGCGGCTCAGTATCCTTCAGCGGATATTCCAATCCGAGTGCTTCCCATTTATATACACCAAGCTTGTGATAGGGAAGAACCTCAATTTTTTTCACATTATTTAAATTTTTAATGAAACGCCCAAGCTGTTCCAGATCACGTTCATCATCAGAGATTGAAGGCACAAGCACGTGGCGGATCCACACTGGCACCTGATGATCAGACAGATACTGGGCGAATTGGAGGATATGATCATTTGTAAGACCTGTCAGTTTTTTATGCTTATCCCTATTAATATGCTTTAAATCCAGCAGCACCAGGTCCGTATAGTCCAGAAGCTCTTTCAGCTGCTTTTGAAAAAACGGGGAGGTGGAGTAGCTGCCTCCCGATGAATCTATTGCAGTGTGAATGCCATGTTTCTTGCATTCTTTAAAAAGTTCTATAAGAAAAGGAATCTGAAGCAAAGGTTCACCGCCGCTAACTGTAATGCCGCCTCCGGAAGCAGCCAAAAAAGGGAGATAGGATTGCAGATCATTCATGATTTCTGAAATAGATATTTGTTTCCCTGACCCAATTTCCCAAGTGTCCGCATTATGGCAAAATTGACAGCGAAGGAGGCACCCCTGTGTAAAAATGACATATCGAATGCCAGGCCCATCTACTGTACCAAATGTTTCAATTGAATGAATATTGCCGTACATCAGCATCTTCCTTTCCAAATGCAGCCGGCGCAGCAGCAGCACCATTGCTCAATCTTTTTTTGAAGAGAGGGCCTCTTATAAAGGCCCGCCATCCTATTTGTTACATTGAATCATGGAATGTTCGATTGATAACGTCAAGCGCTGCTCTTTAGTCAGCTTAATGAAGTTCACAGCATAGCCTGATACCCTGATGGTCAACTGTGGATATTCTTCCGGATGTTCCATGGCGTCCAGAAGCGTTTCTTTATTGAATACATTTACATTTAGGTGATGTCCTGACTTTATGGCATATCCATCCAGTATAGATACCAGATTGCGGATACGGCTATCAGCATCCTTTCCGAGTGCTTTAGGGACAATGGAGAAAGTGTTGCTGATGCCATCCAGCGCATGTTTGTATGGCAGTTTTGCAACAGAAGACAGGGAAGCAAGCGTTCCTTTCGTATCTCTCCCGTGCATCGGATTTGCTCCCGGGGCGAACGGCTCGCCGTCCATCAGGCGTATTACCTGTTTTCTTTCCATACACTACATTGGATGTAATGGTTAATATAGACATCGTATGCATAGAGTTTCTGTATGTCGGATGCTTGCGGAGCTTTTTCATAAACCGTTCAACCAGGTCTATAGCTATGCTGTCAACGCGATCATCATTATTCCCGTATTTCGGAAAATCTCCTTCTGTCATAAAATCAATCACTAGCCCGTTCTCATCACGGATTGCCTTAACAGTTGCGTATTTGATCGCACTCAGTGAGTCGGCCGCTACACTCAGACCCGCAATGCCAGTGGCCATCGTTCTAAGAATTTTGGAGTCATGCAGAGCCATTTCGATCCGTTCGTAGCTATATTTATCATGCATGTAATGAATGATATTCAGCGTATTAATATAAAGATCTGCCAGCCATTCCATCATTAAATCAAACTTCGCCATCACTTCTTCATATTGAAGGATGTCTGAGGTAATTGGGGCATAGGAAGGGCCGACCTGACGCTTAAGTTTCTCATCCTTGCCTCCATTAATGCTATATAACAGGGCCTTTGCAAGGTTTGCTCTTGCTCCGAAAAATTGCATTTGTTTCCCGATCTCCATTGCAGAAACACAGCAGGCAATTCCATAATCATCGCCATATTCAGGAAGCATGATATCGTCGTTTTCATATTGGATTGAACTTGTTTCTATGGACATCCCGGCACAATATTTTTTGAAGTTCTCGGGAAGCTTGCTGGACCATAATACTGTTAAATTCGGTTCAGGTGCCGGCCCCAGATTATTCAAAGTATGAAGGAAGCGGTAAGAATTTTTCGTTATAAGCGGACGGCCATCAAGAGCCTTCCCGCCAATGGACTCTGTAACCCATGTAGGATCACCGCTGAATAATTCATTATAGTCAGGAGTTCTCGCAAATTTGACAAGGCGCAGCTTCATTACAAAGTGATCGACCAGTTCCTGGGCTTCCTTCTCGGTAAGCATTCCTTTCTGAATGTCTCTTTCTATAAAAATATCAAGGAAAGTCGAGACACGGCCAAGGCTCATAGCTGCTCCATTTTGCTCTTTGATGGCTGCAAGATAGGCGAAGTACAGCCATTGGAAAGCCTCGAGAGCATTTTCTGCAGGCTTTGAAATATCAAAACCATAGCTGTTTGCCAGCTGCTTCAGTTCTTTCAGAGACCTTATCTGTTCTGAAATCTCTTCTCTAAGGCGAATATTGTCTTCCGTCATCACACTTGAGGTTGATTTCAAATCCGCTTTTTTGGCTTCAACCAAGCGGTCAACTCCATAAAGAGCAACCCTGCGGTAATCACCGATTATCCTGCCTCGGCCATATGCATCCGGCAGGCCTGTAATAATGCCGGCTTTGCGGGCAAGTTTCATTTCATCGGTATAAGCATCAAACACGCCTTGGTTATGTGTTTTGCGGTAATCTGTAAATATCTTTTCCATCACTTTACTGGCTTCATAGCCGTATGCTTCACAAGCTGCCACAGCCATTCTGACTCCGCCATATGGCTGAAGAGAGCGCTTAAACGGACGGTCAGTCTGCACACCCACAATTTTTTCTTTTTTTTGGTCCAGGTAACCAGGACCATGTGAGGTGATGGTTGAGACGATCTCTGTGTCCATATCGAGCACTCCGCCATTATCACGTTCCATTTTCGTAAGATCCATCACTTGTTCCCATAATGAAGTAGTAGCTTCTGTTGGCTTCTCCAAAAATGATTCATCCCCAAAAAAAGGTGAGTAATTCTTTAAAATAAAGTCTCTAACATCAATTTCATGTGTCCAGATTCCTTTTTTAAAGCCATTCCAACTTTCCATATTCCTTCACCTCATATAATCAATGTGTATAACAGTTATTACAACTTAACTATACATTCAATATAACAGAGATAATGTGAAATAAATCACAAACTTTTTGAACGTATTGTGAAATAGAGTAAATCTATATTTAATAATGCATATGTGTACTATAAAACCACTCGTACTTTTGAACTGTTATATATATATTGAAAATCCCACTAGAAGAAGAATAAAGAGGAAATCATGAAATTCTTACAATCAGCGCCAACAATTACCTGTTTAATAGAATAAGAGATTTTGATTAAATATAAATATGAAAACACTATCAAAACTTTCATTCATTCTAATGTTGTCTGTCGCACTTGTCTTTGGATTCAATTTCGATGCAAAAGCATCAACAGTACATACCGTTCAGCCAGGGGACACAATGTGGAAGATCGCCCTGAAGTATCAGGTGGGAGTTCCTGAAATCATAAATGCCAACGGGCAGATTTCAAATCCAAACTTCATTTATCCTGGGCAAAAGGTGAATATCCCTACATTATCAAAAGCCACTACCGGTGTTGAAGAGCAGGTAGTTCAGCTTGTAAACCAGGAAAGGGCAAAGTATGGGTTAAAGCCATTAAAATCAAATTGGGAGCTTGCGAGAGTGGCAAGATACAAATCTCAGGATATGATCAGCAAGAATTATTTCGATCACAACTCTCCTACATACGGAAGCCCGTTTGATATGATGAAGAGCTTTGGAATTACTTACAGAACCGCTGGAGAAAACATTGCTGCAGGTCAAAAAACACCTCAGGAAGTTGTAACAGCATGGATGAACAGCGAGGGTCACCGCAAGAACATCCTATCAGCCAATTTCACAGAAATCGGAGTGGGATACGCACAGGGCGGATACTATGGCCACTATTGGACACAGATGTTTATTGGGAGGTAAGAAGAAAAGGGGAAGCGCCTTACCCACGAAGGAACGCAGACTAAGAACGCCACGTCCCGTGGCAACGTCTGCATGACCCGCATCCTCCCAAAAGCTGCCGCTTTTGGTCGTGCGATGATTATGCTGACGAAGCCTTCCTTGTCCTGCGGGCCTCAAGCACAAGACGAGCCTTCCGGAAAGGCGACCTTTGCTTTCTTGAAAGGATTGCCCGAAATGTGGAGGCGACTGCCCAGGGACGACAGGCATAAGACGGTTCCTGTAAGAAGGCGTTCTTCCTTCTGGAAGGAAACGGCTTATAACCCCGAGTCACTAGGAGCCGGAACTAGACAAGCTTGTGACCTCGAGGGGGTAGGCGCTGGAGCTAGACAGTTAAGAAAAGCACCGGATTATCCGGTGCTTTTGCTTTTCGCATTAGTCTACTACAATATAAGCAATCATTGGTCCGCTATTATCCTTATCCGGATGAGTAAGACACACCAGACGGTAAACGCCTTCTTTATCAAATTGAAGAGGGACCACCGTTTCTTCTGCTTTTTTTACCACACCTTTAATATCAGTTCCTTCAATGATGTATGGATGTTCCATTCCATTAACTCCCCAAATCTTCAGATTTACCTTTTCACCTTTTTCAAGAAATATAGTTCCAGGATCCCAGCGATAAGCTTCAATTTCTCTGCCATCAGGCAGCTTGGCTTTAAATTCTCCTGTAACCATATGAATTTCCCGGACTTTTTCGCCCTCCGTCTGGTTGAATACTGTCAAATTATCAGATTTTGAAAAAAACCATACTGATGCAGAAACGATTACTGAAAATATGATGACAAATGCAATAATGCTGCGTTTCTTTAATACAAGAAAAGGCATGCTCATACTCCTTCCTAATTGGTTGTCCCTATATAGATATGCAGGAAGGGCATCATAACTTGTCTACTATTTCTGAGATTTTCACGATAATTTCTTTACATTTGCCAAAATACTATTTCATAATAGAATTAAAAAAGGATGTGGCAGCATGTACAAAGTACTTGTGGCCAATCGGGATGAGTACGATACGAAAGGCATAGAGTGGCTTCTTAAATCATCAATGAACGCATGGCAAGTAGATTCCGCCCAAAATGAATCAGGGCTTATTTATAAGCTTGAAACTTTTCAGCCAGACCTATTGATTTTTGAACTTGATCTGATAAATGAAGAAAGTTATAGTTCTTTCCTTAAAACCATTCAGATCATAGGGCCGGATTTGATTGCCTTAACAATGGAAGCGACCTTTTCACAAGCAAAAAGAGCCATCGACATGGGTGTATCCGATTTAATACTTAAGCCAATTTCTGCAGATACTTTATTAAAATCAGCGAGAAAGATTCATAGACGTAATCAGATGAATAATCGGACTGCTGAACAAAACTCCATTCAGAAAGCTGAAAAAGACTTCAAATATCAGGACTTATTTTTAGAAGGTCATGATTCGGCAGAACCATTTGTATCTATTGGAATAAAGACTGAAAATCCGCTGGAGCTTCCAAAACTATATAAATTTCTTGAAAGCTATACTTTTCAAAAAACAGTTCACTCATTTATTTTGAGTGATATGATTTTGATTTTGGCTGAAAAATCTGATGTGGCCTGGAAAGAGGAGGGCCTCAGATTTATGAGAGATTGGCAGGAGACGTCAGCAGAACAAATCGCCATCAGCATTTATACGGGCAAGGAGGACAGCGGAACCGTCAGAAGCTACTATCTTGCAAACAGGAAACTGATGGAGTTAACTTTTTACAGGGGATTTAATCAGGTAATTGAGGAGAAATCATTGCCTAAATGGCTATCAATTGATCCATTCCTGACCCCCGAGGAACAGACCAAATGGATTGATTTCCTGAATCAATCTGATTTAGAAGCGCTGAAGTCATGGTTTTACAAGGAATTCCTTATTTTGCAGGACCCCTATCCGGAACCAGGTCTCATCAGAATTCGACTGACCAGTATCCTTGCGCAAATTCGCAGGCATATGAAAACTTTCCGGCTGGCAGACGGGGATATGGAGAAAGAATATCTGCGTTTATTCCAGACTATCCTTTATTCCCCCCTGATCTACCGGGTGATTAACGAAATGATTAGCTTTATTTCCCTTATTTTTGAAACCATACGCTCTGATAAAAAGCTGAAGCTGGAACTTACTGACAGAGTCTTATTCTATATAGAAACGAATTACTGGGACCCTGAGGTTACTCTTGAAAGGGCAGCTGAATATGCAGACCGAAACCCGAATTATATCAGCTCCACGCTCGCAAAAAAATGCGGCAAGTCGTTCCGGGAGCTGCTTAATGAAACCCGGATCAGGCAATCTGCCAAGCTTTTGATGGAATCAGAAATAAGCATTAAGGAAATCGCGTCTGTCTGCGGTTTTCGCAATCAGCAATATTTCAATAAAGTTTTTAGTAAAATTAAAGGAATGCCGCCAAATCAATATAGAAAGAGCATGCATAAAACCTCCGTTTAACCGGGGGTTTATTTTTGTTCTAATTATAAAAATACTAATATTTATATAAAAATCGAAAAAAACATTATAAGAATCTAACAAAATTACAAAAAATCAAACTTAATTATTATACTTTTCAGATAGTTCCCATTATAAAATCTAAATATGAGATAACATTGGAGGGATAACAATGAAAGCGGAAACAAAAAGAGAAATAAAAAACTATCAAGGCAGTGAGCTTCATGCTAAGGGCTGGATTCAGGAAGCAGCACTCCGCATGCTGATGAATAACTTGGACAAAGAGGTTGCAGAGATCCCTGAAGAGCTGGTTGTATACGGCGGGATCGGAAAGGCAGCGCGAAATTGGGATTGTTATGACGCGATTGTCAAAACATTGCATGAATTAGAAGACGATGAAACACTTCTTGTCCAATCCGGAAAGCCGGTTGCCGTTTTTAAATCACATAAAGATGCACCGAAGGTATTAATCGCCAACTCGAATCTTGTGCCTGCCTGGGCAAATTGGGATACCTTTCATGAGCTTGATAAGAAAGGCCTGATGATGTATGGCCAAATGACAGCCGGAAGCTGGATTTACATCGGTAGCCAGGGAATTGTACAAGGAACCTACGAAACATTTGCAGAGCTAGGCAGACAGCACTTCTCCGGCTCACTGAAACAGACTATTACTTTAACCGCAGGCCTTGGCGGAATGGGTGGCGCCCAGCCGCTTGCAGTAACAATGAATGATGGTGTCTGCATTGCCATTGATGTGGATGAACACCGCATTGACCGCAGACTTGAAACGAAATATCTGGATACAAAGGTTTATTCAATTGAAGAGGCAATCAAATTAGCACAAGAGGCAAAGCAGGAAGGCCGTCCGCTTTCTATCGGTCTATTAGGTAATGCAGCTGAAATTCTGCCAAACATGCTTGAAATGAACTTCATCCCGGACGTCTTGACTGACCAGACTTCTGCACATGATCCTTTAAATGGCTATGTTCCAATCGGCTATTCTTTAGAAAAAGCAGCTGTTCTGCGAAAGGAAAATGCTGCTGAATATGTTCAGAAATCAAAAGCAAGCATGGCCGTCCATGTTCAGGCTATGCTCGACATGCAGAAGAAGGGTGCAGTCACATTTGATTACGGAAACAATATCCGTCAGGTGGCAAAAGACGAAGGTGTTGAGAATGCTTTTGATTTCCCTGGATTCGTGCCTGCATACATCCGTCCGTTATTCTGTGAAGGGAAGGGGCCTTTCCGCTGGGTAGCATTATCAGGAGATCCTGAAGATATTTATAAAACAGATGAAGTGATTCTGCGTGAATTTGCAGATAATGAACACCTTTGCAAATGGATCAAGATGGCACAGGAGAAAATCCAATTCCAGGGCCTGCCTTCAAGAATTTGCTGGCTTGGATATGGGGAGCGCGCCAAATTCGGAAAAATCATTAATGATATGGTGGCAAAAGGTGAATTGAAAGCACCGGTCGTTATAGGCCGCGATCATCTCGATTCTGGTTCCGTTGCATCTCCAAACCGCGAGACAGAAGCTATGAAGGACGGCAGTGATGCAGTGGCAGACTGGCCAATCCTTAATGCACTGATCAATGCGGTGGGCGGAGCAAGCTGGGTTTCCGTCCACCATGGAGGCGGTGTCGGAATGGGATACTCCCTCCATGCTGGCATGGTCATCGTTGCAGATGGCACGAAAGAAGCGGAACAGCGCCTTGAACGTGTCCTCACATCTGATCCTGGAATGGGGATCGTACGCCATGTAGATGCAGGCTATGACCTTGCTATCAAAACAGCAAAAGAAAAAGGCGTAAACATTCCAATGATGAAATAAAAGTTTTCTCTAGTATTTTATGAACTTTGCAAATAAAAACGAAAAATCAGCAAAGAAAACTTCGAATCTGCAAAGAAGCCACTCAATTCAGCAAAGAAAACTCTTAAACTTGCAAATAACCACTAATATCTTCAATGAGGAAGACCTCCAATCCGTGATTTTAGCGGATTGGAACTTCCATTTTTTAAGGAGGAGCACAAAATGCACTCAAAACCTATTTTTATCAAACATGCAAATCAAATGATCACCTTAAAGGGCAGCTCCAAACAGCCGCTGACAAAAGAAAAAATGAGCGAGCTTCACATTATTGAAGACGGGGCGGTATGGATTGAAGAAGGAAGGATCAAATCGGCTGGTACAACAGCGGAACTCGAAGCTGAATATCAAAGCCGGCTTCAGGAAGCTGAAATCATTGATGCCACAGGAAAAGTCCTCCTTCCAGGACTGGTTGATCCGCATACACACCTCGTATATGCTGGCAGCAGGGAAGAGGAATTCAATATGCGCCTGAACGGGGCGACGTATATGGAAATTATGAACAATGGCGGCGGAATTCACGCCACCACTTCGATGACCAGAAAAGCAACTGAAGAGGAATTAGTAGAAGCGAGCCTTGTCCGTCTTGATCGCTTCCTTAAACACGGAGTAACCACAATAGAGGCAAAAAGCGGATATGGCCTTGATTGGGAAACAGAGCGCAAGCAGCTGATTGCAGCCAGGAAAGCGGATGAACTGCATCCGGTAGATGTTGTCCGCACCTTTATGGGTGCACACGCAGTACCTGCTGAATACAAAGAGAATCCAGATGCCTTTATTGATTTGGTCATTGAAGAAATGCTGCCGAAAGTTGCGGAAGATAAGCTTGCAGAATTCAACGATATTTTCTGCGAAAGAGGCGTGTTCACCCCGGAACAGTCAAGAAAGCTGCTGGAAGCAGGGAAGAAGTTTGGCCTGACTCCGAAAATCCATGCCGATGAAATTGAACCTTATGAGGGGGCGGAGCTTGCCGCAGAAGTTGGTGCCATTTCTGCAGATCATCTGCTTAGAGCATCTGATAAAGGCATGGAAATGATGGCTGAAAAGGGAGTAATCGGTGTGCTTCTTCCAGGGACAGCATTCTTCCTGATGGCTGAAGCCGCCAGGGGCCGCCGGATGATCGATAAAGGTGTGCCGGTTGCATTATCAACCGATTGCAACCCTGGCTCTTCGCCAACCTGCTCCATGCCATTTATGATGAATCTCGCTTGCATGCACATGGGTTTAACTCCGGCAGAAGCCATTACTGCCGCTACAATTAATGCAGCACATGCCATCAATAGGGCAAAAGAAGTGGGAAGTATTGAAGCCGGGAAAAAGGCTGATCTGCTTATGCTTAATGTCCCGAACTACATGCAAATGCAATATCATTACGGAATGAACCATACAGACACAGTGATTAAAAATGGGAAAGTGGTCGTTAAAGGAGGAAGCTTATGCTGCCAACAATAAATCCTCCCGGGTTCTTCTGGCCGCAAGCCGAATTAGGAACTGACGTAAAGGTGAGTGAATGGATTCGCCAAATCCAGAGGGAAGAGGAGTTGAAAAAAGAAAAATGGGATGTCGTGCTCTTCGGTGTCCCTCTTTCCCGCTCATCCATAAGCGCATCTGGAGCCTCTGAATTCCCTGAATCATTCAGGAGATCCTGGAAAGGCTTTTCCACGTACAATCTGGATTTTGAAAGTGATCTTCAAATGATGAAGGTTGCAGATCTTGGCGATGTAAAAATGCATTTCACGGATATTCCGCAATGCCATTCCAATATCAAACAGACAATGAAAGATATAAGGAAACAATTTCCTGATTCATTTCCAATTGCGATTGGAGGAGACCACTCCATTACAGCCATGCTCGTCAGCGGCCTGAAAGAACTGGAGCCGGAAAAAGAAATCGGCATACTCCAGCTGGATACTCACCTTGATCTCAGAAGCCTTGAAGACCACGGGCCGACTAATGGGACACCCATCCGCAACCTGATTCAGAACAGCATGATTAAAGGGGAAAATGTCTATAATATTGGCCTTCATGGCTTTTTTAACAGCCAGTCCCTTATCAGGTATGCAAAAGAGCACAAGCTCAATTATATAACGCTGAAGGAAGCCAGAAGACGGGGAATTGAAGAAACGGTTAAAGAAGCACTTTTGCAGCTGGAGTCAAAAGTGGATAAAATTTATGTCACGATTGACATGGACGTGCTTGATATCGGCTTTGCTCCCGGGGTTCCTGCTTCCACACCAGGCGGCATGAGCACCGAAGAATTATTCAGTGCGGTATATACTGCAGGACTTTCTTCCAAAACCGCAGCCATGGATATAGTTTGCCTCGATCCAACAAGAGATCACCAGGCACAGCCAACGGTTAAAGCAGGTACGTACACTTTTCTGACCTTTTTGACAGCATTAATGAACAGAAGGTAAGGGGCTGACTTTGCTCCTTACCGCTAAATTACTAGGGGGAATGAGAATGGAAAAAGACACTGCAGTGAATCAATCTCACCAGCCTGAACTCAAGAATCCAAATACAGCTTTGAAAAATAAGGTTAAATTTTTTCTTTTCAGCGCAATTGGCCTATTTATGTTTTTTGTTCCCGTCACCGTTAATGAGAAATCCTCCATCATGCTTGACCATATTGTCACAGCCATTCAGACTTCCATACCTTCAGCTGTCCCTTATTATGCCTTACTCGTCATCCTGCTTGGCGCCATTTATCCGTTCTATACAAAATCCTGGAACAAGAATAAAGTAAATATTGTATTTTCTATTTTTAAAGTGGCCGGGTTATTTACCGCCCTCATGATTGTATTCGGTTTCGGCCCATCCTGGCTATTCGACCCGAGTATGGGACCGTTTTTGTTTGACAAACTTGTCGTTCCTGTCGGGCTGCTCGTTCCAATCGGCTCCGTTTTTCTGGCACTGCTGGTTGGTTATGGTCTCCTTGAATTTTTCGGTGTCATAATGCAGCCGATCATGAAGCCGATCTGGAAGACACCAGGGAAATCTGCTATCGATGCGGTGGCATCTTTTGTAGGAAGCTATTCAATCGGGCTGCTCATTACAAACCGGGTATTCAAAGAAGGAAAATATAGTATTAAGGAAGCCGCCATTATAGCTACCGGATTCTCAACCGTCTCCGCAACGTTCATGATTGTTGTTGCCAAAACACTTGGATTGATGGAAATCTGGAACACCTATTTTTGGACGACGTTCGCTGTCACTTTCATCGTAACGGCTATTACAGTAAGAATCTGGCCTCTTAGATCAATGAGCGAAGAATATTACAATGGACAGCAGCCTCCAATGGAAACCTTTTCAGGGAGTCGTCTCCAGGCAGCCTGGAAGGAAGCAATGGATACAGCCAAACAGTCCCCGGCATTATGGAACAACATCAGAGATAATTTAAAAGATGGGTTTGTCATGACGATGTCCATTTTGCCATCCATTATGTCAGTAGGCTTATTAGGCCTGGTTCTTGCAGAATTCACCCCTGTTTTTGACTGGCTTGGATATATCTTTTATCCGTTTACGGCTCTAGTGCAGCTGCCTGAGCCATTACTGGCAGCAAAAGCAAGTGCAGTGGGGATTGCTGAAATGTTTTTGCCGGCATTGCTTGCAGCAGAGGCAGCACTGGCTACTAAATTTGTAATCGGAGTTGTTTCAGTATCAGCCATCATTTTCTTTTCTGCTCTTGTCCCGTGTATTTTATCAACAGAGATCCCTATAACCATTCCGCAGCTGCTTGTCATCTGGGCAGAAAGAACAATTTTAACAATACTGATTGCTGCGCCTCTAGCCTATATATTGCTATAACCGGCATATCCCCGTTCCTTGCAGCGGGGATTTTCCGCATAGAATTTTCCTGCACAACCAAACTAACAGAGGAATGAGTCTAAGAATAGCAGGTGATTGATATTGTACAGACTGTATACACATAATGACCTTGATGGTGTCGGATGCGGCATCGTTGCCAAGATTGCTTTTGGAAAAGACGTCGAGGTACGCTATAACTCTGTAATGGGACTTGATTATCAGATTGAAAAATTATTTGAAAACGAAAAGAACTTGAAGGATGACTTTTTAATAATCACGGATTTATCAGTTAATGATGAAAATTTGATCAGGCTTGATGATCTGGAAAAAGGCGGAGGCAAGGTCAGATTGATTGACCATCACAAAACAGCCCTGCACTTTAATGATTACAGCTGGGGCAGAGTGAAGGTTCAATATGATGATGGCAGACTCACCGCTGCAACCTCTTTGCTGTATGAGTATCTCCTGGAACATGAACTGATTAAATCATCCCAGGCTCTGGATGAATTCGTTGAACTTGTCCGCCAGTATGATACCTGGGAATGGGATCAAAATGAGAATATTAAAGCAAAGAATCTGAACGATCTATTCTTTATGGTTTCCATTGAAGAATTCGAAGAAAAAATGACGGAAAGAATCATAAACTCAGACCATTTCAAGTTTGATGATTTTGAACAAAAATTGCTGGAAATGGAAGAGGAAAAGATTGAGCGTTATGTTAGACGGAAGAAGCGGGAAATTGTCCAAACTTTCATTGGTGAATATTGTGCCGGCATCGTCCATGCTGAATCCTATCATTCTGAACTGGGAAACGAACTTGGCAAAGACTTTCCCCATTTGGATTATATCGCAATCTTAAACCTGGGGGGCAAAAAAATCAGTTTCAGGACAATACATGACCACGTTGATGTATCTGCTGTCGCCGGAAAGTTCGGAGGGGGAGGACATGCAAAAGCATCAGGATGTTCGATGGGAAAAGATGCTTATAAATTATTCGTTCAGGATATTTTTCCTTTGGATCCCATGAGACAGGACGCATTCAGGAACAAATACAATAATAAAAGTTCTATGCAGGGATCCCTTTACGAAAATAAGAAAGGAGACAAATTTTTTATTTTTGCTGCTGGCGAGGACAATTGGATTCTGGAAATGAACGGAAAGCCAGTCCATGAATCCTATCAGAACTTTCAGCAGGCAGAAAATTTCATTAAAAGAAAATACCAGGCATGGCTTGTTCATGATGATATTTATGTAGAATTTTTAAAGCGTTTTTATATAAAGACAAAAAATTAGCAATGCCGCCTTATTGGGCGGTTTATTTTTTTAAAAACCACCCCTGCTAAATATTGTAAATTTCATATATAATTAAGATATATATAGATTGGGGGAGGTTCTATGGAAATATTTCTGTTAATTTTTGGTGTGATTTTCGCTGCCATAATCATTAAAGGTCTAGTTGCTGGTTCGAAAAGAGATCCCTTTATTAAAAACGAGCCATTTCCTGAACATCTGGGAATGTGGTGCGAAGACTATCTTCCAATGATACAAAAATTAGAAAAATCTTTGCCTGAAGGGTACAGGGAGAATATAAAAAATCGTGTCCTGAGGGAGCATCCGAAATGGAAAGACTACGCATATGATTGGACATTTTTTGAGCTGAAAAGATATTTTGTGATGAATGCCATACTGAAAACAGTGCCTATGTTCAGCAGTAAAGCGGATGAAATATGGCATGAAATGCTCATGTTCACCCGTGATTATGATCAGTTTTCAAAAAACTTCTTCGGTGAATACCTGCACCATTCACCAAATATGGACAGCACCCCCATTCCAGGAGAAAGGGCTTTTTTTGACTGGGTGTATTTAAGTCTTTTTGAAGCAGGCCATAATAGCAGAAGAATTTGGGGAAACTTTTTGCAAAATCCGATTAAAAAGGAAATACTTGAGGATTTCAGAAGCATGAATGAGGCTGAACTGTTAAATAAGTATTTCAGGACAGGAAATGATTGGGTGGAACTGAAAAAGAAAATGATAGAAAAACTGAAGCATGAAATTTCTGAATCAGAATCATTGAAGCTTGGGAAAAAGCCGCTGGAATTTACGAAGCCCGCATCTGGCAGCCAGTATTCCTATCTGCTCTTTCCGGCCGTTTATTTTTCGGTTTATGAACCAGATGGGTTCGAGGACCATATGAACGAACTTCTTCCCCCGGAACTCGCAAAAGACAGTGCTGCCGGAATGGTTTACTGCACCGGCTTCTCTTGCAGCAGCCATGGTGATCATGATTCTGGAGGAGGACATGATTCTGGCGGCTCCAGCTGTTCGAGCTGTGGAGGGGGATGTTCAAGCTAAAAAGCAGTCCAATTGGATTGCTTTTTTGTTTTCAAAATTTTAGGTTCCTGCTGTTTTGGAAAAGATAAGAGCAGGTAATTTCCTTTCATTATCAATCTTCTCAAATTACGGCACTAAATTTTCAATTATGTAACAATTTATAAATATGATATAAGTATGCATGAATTGTCTGGTAGAATCAGTATTGATTATCGGTTTGAATTGGATGTGTATTTATGAAGAAATTGCTTGCTTTCATCCTGCTATTATTCAGCTTTCCGACTGCATATACAGCAGCTGAGGAAACAAAAGACCCTGAAATTATCAGTGAAGCCGCTATCGTAACAGATGCTGAATCAGGTGCTGTTCTGTATGCGAAAAATGCGGATAATAAGATGTACCCTGCCAGCTTGACGAAAATAGCCACAGCCATATATGCCATAGAAAATGGAGATTTAAAGGACATAGTAACTATCAGCAAGAAAGCTGCAGAGGTTGAAGGAACACGAGTTTATTTGGAGGAAGGAGAAAAAGTGCCTTTAATAAAACTCGTTCAGGGCATGCTGATTAATTCAGGAAATGATGCTGCCTGGAGCATTGCTGAGCATCTTGACGGCAATATGAAAACATTCTCAGAGAATCTTAATCACTATCTTGAAGAGAGTGCAGGGTTAAAAAATACTCACTTTGTTAATCCTCACGGCTTGTATGATGAAAACCACTATACAACGGCAAGGGACCTTGCAAAATTAACTAATTACGCCCTGAAAAATAAGACCTTTCGAGAAATCTATGGAACAAAGGAAATGAAGTGGTCAGGAAAATCATGGGACACCACCATCTTTACTCATCACAGGATGCTTAAAGGTGAGGTTCCATTTGAAGGAGTGACAGGGGGAAAAACCGGTTTCGTAGATGAAGCTAAGCAGACCCTCGCCACTTCTGCCGAAAACGATTCAATAAAGTTAACGGCCATTGTCTTAAAAGCTGAATTCAAGCGGGATATTTATAATGATACAAAAAACCTATTGAACTATGGGTTCAGCAACTTTAAAACTGCGACACTGAGCAGCACTGATGTTTTTCCTTCTGATGGAAAAACCTATACAACTGGCGGTGAAAATGTAGCCATAACTTTGCCAAAAGGAAACTACGAAGAAAACATTACAGCAAAAGGAAAACTGCAGATAAAGAATGAAAACGGAACGATCATTCAATCCGTAAAGCTCGTTGAAGACAAACAGGATGAAGTGGTTTCAAGCCAGCTGAAAACAGATAAGGAGCCTGAAAAAGAGACAACCGGGTACTATGGAAGAGTCGGGTTAACGATATTTTTATTCGGGATCTTTATTCTATTATTAAGGAAAAATCTTAAAGCAAAAGCCAAAAGAAGAAGACGGGTTTAATGCCCGTCTTTTTATTGCATGTTCTTCAGAAAAAGACTAAAGAATTTCTCTTTAATTTTTGGACATTCTTTTATTGCATTCTTTGCTCCACCTGACGGCATACTTCATCCGCCGATAGGCCGCTTGCTTCAATGACAGAAGCCTTTGTAGAAACATCCTGCATACCCATCACATTTGAATCAACACCGCTCACTACACAGCAGGAGCAGTTCTCAGCATCATGCGCCGACTTCATATCAACCACTTCATATCCTTTTTGGCGAAGCGCTTCCGAAACATTTGTTAAGGATTGTTCAACCGCTACTCTTTTCGTCAATGTTAACACCTCCTCCGTTTGTTAGATTGGCTTTTGTGCTCCAATTTTATTCCATGGATAAAAAAAGCCTAATCACGAAACAGTAAGAAAGGAGGTGTTTAATATGAGCAAACGCAAAAAAGACCCTTCAAAGGCTGGACTAAGTTCTCCAAATATCGAAGGGCAAGGTACAACTAATATGGAAACGGGAAGCAGAACGGCTTCTTCCGCACGGCATAAAAAGAAAAAACAAGACTTTTAACCAAACGAAAAGCAGGAGGTTATTCCTCCTGCTTTTACTTTTTACTGATACATTTCAGCAACTTGTTTTTGAATGGATGTATCTTCTAAATACTCATCATAAGTCATCTGCTTATCCACAATGCCAGCCGGTGTAATTTCAATAATGCGGTTGGCAATGGTTTGAATAAACTGATGGTCATGTGATGCAAAAATCAAAGACCCTTTGAAATTAATTAGACCATTATTCAATGCCGTAATGGATTCCAAATCAAGGTGGTTAGTCGGCTCATCCAGCATTAGTACATTTGCACCGCTAAGCATCATTTTGGAAAGCATGCAGCGGACTTTTTCTCCACCTGAAAGAACGCTTGCTTTCTTTAGAACTTCCTCACCAGAGAACAGCATTCTTCCAAGGAAACCTCTCAGGAAGCTTTCACTGTCGTCAGCAGGTGAGAATTGGCGCAGCCAGTCTACAAGATTCAAATCAGAGTTTTCGAAGAACTCCGAGTTATCATTCGGGAAATAAGATTGAGATGTAGTAACACCCCACTTATACGTTCCTTCATCCGGCTCCATTTCACCAGTCAGTATCTTAAATAGGGTAGTTTTCGCCAATTCGTTTGTCCCAACTAACGCAATTTTATCATCTTTGTTCATGATGAAGCTGACATTGTTCAGAACCTTAACACCATCTATTGTTTTGCTGAGGCCGTCTACCCGAAGCAAATCATTTCCGATTTCACGGTCAGGGGAAAATCCGACATACGGATATTTTCTTGAGGACGGTCTAATGTCATCCAAAGAAATCTTATCAAGAAGCTTTTTACGCGAAGTTGCCTGCTTTGATTTTGATGCATTTGCACTAAATCGCGCAATAAAGCTTTGCAGTTCCTTGATTTTTTCTTCCTTTTTCTTATTGGCATCCTGTGCCATCCTTTGTGCAAGCTGGCTCGACTCATACCAGAAGTCATAGTTACCAACGTAAATTTGAATTTTCCCAAAGTCAAGGTCGGCAATATGAGTACATACTTTGTTTAAGAAGTGACGGTCATGGGATACAACAATAACCGTATTTTCAAAATTGATAAGAAATTCCTCAAGCCATTGAATTGCTTTAATATCCAAGTGGTTGGTCGGCTCATCCAGCAAAAGAACATCCGGCTTGCCGAAAAGGGCCTGCGCAAGAAGAACTTTCACTTTTTCCGAACCGGAAAGGTCTGCCATTTTTTTGTCATGAAGTTCTTCTTCGATGCCGAGCCCTTTCAGCAAAATAGCTGCTTCAGATTCTGCTTCCCATCCGTTCAGTTCTGCAAATTCACCTTCAAGTTCCGCAGCCTTCATGCCATCTTCATCAGTGAAATCGGCCTTCATATAAATCGCATCTTTTTCCTGCATCACTTCATAAAGGCGTGCATGTCCCATGATGACTACTTTTAATGCTTCAAACTCTTCGTATTCAAAATGATTCTGCTTCAGGACAGCAAGGCGCTCGCCGGGACCTAAATGAACACTTCCCGACTGTGCCTCGATTTCACCTGATAAAATTTTAAGAAAAGTTGATTTACCTGCACCATTTGCTCCAATTAATCCATAGCAATTGCCAGGTGTGAATTTAATATTAACATCTTCGAATAGTTTGCGGTCGCCGTATCGAAGACCTACATTACTGACAGTTATCATATTATTTTTATTCCTCCAAATACATAATCCCTAAAAGTATACCACTTTCAGCGCGTAATCGCGAATTCTTCTTAATGTAATCTGCCGGCTTCATAAAAGTTCAGAAAATTAAAAGGAAGCATCAGGTAAAAGGCGAATAATAAAGATTATAAACATAGTGAGAGGAAGTGCATTTTGTAATGGATTCTCTTTTAAAAGAAGATGTAAAATTAAAACCTTTCCGCTTCACAATTGAGAGGGGAAAAATCAGGGAATTTGCTATGGCCATTGGAGACAGGAATCCTATTTATTATGATGCGGACATCGCGAGAAAAGAAGGGTACCGGGACATCCCCATTCCGCCTACATTTCCGACGGCCATAGAGATGTGGGGAGGCTTGGATTTTGAAACCCTAATCGAGCTATTCGGCCTTGACCCGCTCAAAGTTCTTCACGGGGGACAGGAATATCGCTATATGGGGGAATTATGCGCCGGCGATACAATAACTGCAGCTCCTCAGTTAATCTCAGCATTTGAAAAGAGGAATCTCCGTTTTATCACAATAGGAATTCATTACAAAAACAGTGAAGGAATCAAGGTTTTATATTCGGAATCTACCATTATCGAAAGAAGGGGAACAATATAATGAGCGAATTAACAGCGATTCATAAACCCGAGATCACACATACACAGCTGGTCAAATATGCAGGAGCATCCGGGGATTTTAATCCAATTCATACTGTAGTACCCATTGGGGAAAAAGCGGGATTGGACGGTGTGATTGCCCATGGGATGCTCATTATGGGAATGGCAGGCGAAGCACTGGCTGATTGGTTTCCGAGAAGAAACCTGAGAAAGTTCAAAGTGCGCTTCAGCAAAATGACTCGTCCTGGCGAGAAACTGACAATAGAAGGAAAAGTGACAGGGGAGAGAATGGAAGAAGATGAGAAGAGACTGACAGGAGAAGTCTCAGTTAAAAATGAAACTGGTGAAGTAAAGCTCTCCGGACAGTTCGAAGTAAAAATATAATATAAAGGAAGGATTTCTATGGGAGGTCATATTGGGGTCCAGCTCAAGCCAAAATCAAAGTGGAGGAAATACACACTTTGGACCTTTGCAATCATATTAGTGTTACTGGCTGCGGCATTTTTCGTGATGTTTGGTTATTTATCGCGCTCACTCCCTGAAACAGAAGGAGAGATTAAAATTGGATCCATCGCTGCGGAAGTCAGGGTGAATCGCGACGGCAATGGCGTTCCCCACATATTTGCGGATAATGAACGAGACCTTTTTATTGCACAGGGATATGTGCAGGCACAGGATCGCCTTTTTCAAATGGATTTAAGCAGGCGGCAGGCATCCGGCAGATTAAGTGAAGTGATCGGGGAAGGGACAATTGACAATGATAAATATTTTAGGACACTTGGACTGAGAAGGGCCGCAGAAGCATCCTATGAAGCATATTCCCCGGAAGCAAAACAGATTTTAGGCTGGTTTGCTGAAGGAGTAAATCTTTATATGAAAGAGGTGAAAGAAAACGGAAAATGGCCGCCTGAATTTTCTATTCTCGGCTATAAGCCTGAAGAATGGACTCCCGTGGATTCACTCACTATAGGCAAATATATGGCATATGATCTTGGAGGACACTGGGAGAGCCAGGCATTCCGCTATTATCTCCTTCAGCATTTTCCGGAAGATAAAGCGTATGAATTATTCCCCTCATATCCGAAGGAAGCCCCTTACATAATAGGAAAACACAATTTGAATATTGAAGAAAGCTTAGCATATGCAGTAACACCGCCTGAATTCAACGGAAGCAATAACTGGGTAGCAGCAGGCAGCAAAACAGCATCCGGGAAGCCGATTCTTGCAGATGATCCACATTTATCACTCAGCACACCTTCCATCTGGTATCAGATGCATCTGAAGTCCCCGGAAATGAATGTCAGCGGGGTCATTTTTGCCGGCATTCCGGGCATTATTCTCGGTCACAATGAAGACATTGCATGGGGAGTAACCAATACAGGACCAGATGTTCAGGATTTGTACATCGAAAAAAGGAATCCTGACAATAAAAATGAGTTTCTATTCAATGATAAATGGGAAAAGGCAGAAATAATTGAAGAACCAATTAAGGTTAAAGACAAAGATCCGATCAGTTATCAAGTAACGATTACACGCCACGGACCAGTGATTTCGGAATTTGCTGCAGACAGCGGCAAAGATACCGTTCTTTCTTTGCAATGGACAGCCCTTGAACCTTCAAAAGAACTGGAAGCCATTCTAAAAATGAATAAATCATCGGACTGGAATCAATTTGAACAAGCATTGGAGTTATTTCATACACCAGCACAGAACTTTGTATTTGCCTCGCCAGATGGAACAATAGCGTATAAAGCAAACGGTAAAATCCCCATCAGAAAGAAAGGAGACGGGCTATTGCCAGTGCCAGGCTGGACAGAAGATTATGGATGGGAAGGATATATTTCTTATGATGAACTGCCAAAAACCATCAATCCAAAGGAAGGCTTCATATCTACTGCAAACAATAAAGTGATTGACGACAGCTACCCTTACCATATAAGTCATGATTGGGCACAGCCGTACAGGCAAATGCGCATTCAGGAATTCCTGGATAGCAGGGATAAACTTACACCTGAAGACATGATGTCTCTGCAGATGGATCAGAAAAACCTGCAGGCAAAGGAATTTATACCCATTTTCCTGTCGAAAATTAGAGAACCATCTTCCAATCTTGAAAAGGCAGCTTTATCCGCCTTGAGGAAATGGGATTATAACGACAGCAAAGATGAAGCAGCCCCTCTCATTTTCAATCTTTGGATGAAAAGCATATCCGATGTTCTTTTTGAGGATCAGATATCATCCGAGATGAGGAATCTCTTTAAAGGGCAAAAGCAGGCGGTGGATGAATTATTGAGAAATGCAGCAAAAGGCAGGGAAAGCCGCTGGATTGAAGAAAAGGGCGGACTTGAGGAGGTCCTTTCACAATCATTGAGTTCAGCTTTAAAGAAAGCAGCAGATCTTCAAGGAAATAACCTGTCTGAGTGGAAATGGGGAGACTATCACCAATTAGCATTTGCCCACCCGCTTTCAAGTGTAAAACCTTTAAACTTCCTGTTTAATAGAGAAGGGCGGATTCCTGTTGGCGGAAGCTCAGTCACAGTCCAGGCGGCAGCTAATAAAGAGGATGGCACTGTAAATCACGGGGGCTCATGGAGATTTGTGATTGATACGCAAAACATGAATACTGCCTATCATCTTGTGGGACCAGGACAATCAGGACATCCTCTAAGCCCTTGGTATCATGACCAGATGAACGGCTGGGCAGATGGGAACTATCATAAGACAGCTCTCACTGAAGAGAAAACCAGGCATACAGTCTTATTAAAACCTTGAAAATGCTTCCCAAAAATCATAAAATGTTTCTTTTTGTTCATAGTTTTTTCATATTTTTCATGTACAATATTAAACATACAGGCAGGGAAAAAGGAGTTTTTCAAATGGCTAAAAAGCAGCTGGTTGATTTGGTAAACAGATTAAAGAAATCCGGTATTAAAGTAAGCTTTTCAAAGCCAAGATCGAAAACTTTAATACTCATTAACCAAAACAAAAATTTATCTTCTTCAGCAAATTAGGTTAAAAAAAGTGGCGGATTCAGTATCCGCCACTTTTTTATTATATTTGCTTCATTATCTTATTGAAAACATCATTCTTATCAAAATCTTCTCCCATTGGGAACTTCTTAATAAACTTATTATTCTCGTCAAGCAAATACACAAATGTGCTATGAACGTAGAAACCATCACCGGGATCACGGTACTGAAATTGAAAAGTGTTAGCGAGCTCCTGAATTTCAGCCTGATCTTTTTTCAGTTTATCCGGCTCTGCAGTAAGAAAGACCCAATTGCCATCATTTTCGATTTCAAAGGTATTTCTATATGTTCGAAGAACCTCTGTGGTGTCTCTATAGGGGTCGATCGTTACAGTTATGAATTGCACCTTCTCCCCAAAGACACCCTCTTTGCTAAGATCGCCTTTCAGCAGATTCATTCTTTGTGTAGTAGTCGGACAAATATCCGGACAGTGCGTATAAATAAATTCAACTAGCTTCATTTTTTTATCCGATTCTGCAAAGTTGTAGACCTTCTCATCATCGGTTAAAAGTGTAATATGATCAGGTATCTTTGCTGTCATATCACGAATGATAAAAAAAGAAATGCCGGCGGCTATGCCTAATATTACAATAATAGCGGATATCATATATACTTTTTTCATTATTTCCCCTCCCAATATAAGGATAAATAATATCCATCAAAAATCCTATGGATAATCTGTGAACTTATTCTTATTACAAGGGAATGTGAAGCAATAAGAAAAGCGGAAGCGCCTTGTTAATTTAAACTAAAGGTATTGGTTAACCTTAAACACTATTAAACGGAACTTAATTTTTAACTGTTCGTATTAGTAGATATCTAAAGGAGACTTAGTTATATATGAGATGAGGTAAATATAATTGGATGCTTTTATAGCGGCAGTATCTGTATTAGGCAGATAAGCTGCTGAGAATTGCTTGCCTTAACTTGCTTTACTTTACTTCCAACATATCCGATTTACGTCATGCTTACAACCTTTCCTCCTAAGATCGAAAGGTTATTTTAATAAATGAAGGGGAAAAATAGGAAAAAGCTTGTTTGAAAAGGGGAGTCGTATGAAAGCAACCGATTTACTTGTTCAATGTTTAGAAAATGAGGGCGTAGAGTATATTTTTGGGATTGTCGGGAAGGAAACACTTGATCTGATTGATTCATTGTCAAAATCGAAACAAATTCAGTTTGTAAATGTTCGTCATGAACAAGGAGCAGCTTTTATGGCGGATGTTTACAGTAGATTATCAAAAAAGGCTGGTGTGTGCACAGCGACATTAGGACCTGGTGCGACAAACCTTTTGACTGGAATTGCGAGTGCAAATTTGGACCATTCTCCAGTTGTAGCCATAACAGGACAAACTGACTTTAATAGGCAGCACCAGGAATCCCATCAATATTTAGATATCGTTAAAATATTTGAATCTGTAACAAAGTGGAGTGTTCAGATAAAAGATTCAAAAACCATTCCAAAGATCATTCGGAAGGCCTTTAGATTAGCTCAAATGGAAAAACCTGGTGCTGTTTTAATTGAATTTCCAGAGAATCTTGCCGCACAGATGATTTCTAATCACACATTACCAGTGACACCTATTCCAAGAAGTACACCAAGTTCACAAGCTTTAGAGAGTGCATGTACTATATTAGATCAATACCAGAAACCACTTGTCATAGCAGGCAACGGGATAATAAGACAAGAAGCTGTTTCGGAATTCATCACATTTGTGGAGAAGCTAAAATCACCTGTTATTCATAGTTTTATGGCGAAAGGGGTTTTACCTAAAGACAATCCCCTTAATTTTTATACATTTGGATTTAATGAAAAGGATGAAGTTTTACCAATCATAGAGGAAGCAGATTTGTTAATCGTCATAGGGTATGATTTTGTTGAAAAGCCTCCTAAGGATTGGAATAAAAAGCAGCGTCCTATTTTACATATTGATCCAATTCCAGCCGAAATGGATGAACACTATCCTTTAAAGGTAGAATTGGTAGGTGATTTAAAACAGACCTTACAGGCACTTAATCAACTGGAAATTCCATTTAGACCATGGGTTCCGATAGGGAATTTAAGAGAAAGGGTTAAATTAGCATACCAAATCGTTTCAGATTCAAATAAAGATCAATCATTAACGATAGAAAATGTCTTAAAGGTGATTGAAACAATAACACCAGAAAACACCATCATCATTTCTGATGTAGGTGCCCACAAGGTATCTATTGCCCGTACCTACCAACCCAATCAAGCCGGACAACTCATTATATCAAATGGCTTAGCCTCAATGGGGATTGCCTTGCCAGGTTCCATTGGTGCCAAAATAGCCTGTCCAGATGCTCCGGTTATTTGCATAACCGGAGACGGAGGGGCATTAATGAATATAACCGAATTAGAAACGGCCCAACGATTAGGCCTATCGTTTATCATCATTGTTTTAAATAATGCAGCATTAAAATTAGAGGAACAAATGATGCAGGAAAAATTCAATAGCAGTTTTGGAACTGCTTTTGGCAACCCTGACTTTGTGCAATTAGCCAACAGTTTTGGAGTAAAAGGTGTAAGACCTCATCAATTGGGTGAATTTGAACAGACTTTAAAGGAAGCTTTGGAGCTGGCCGATGAAATGACTTTGATAGATGTTCAAATGGGTGAATGAGAGATAAAATGGTCAAAAGAGGCAAGAGGACGTCATTACACTTTAAATAGTATTTAAATAATTATAATTTAAGTAACAAATTCAAAAACAGTACCATTTTTATTACAAGGTCGTTCTTAACCTTTTTGAGAGGATTCCTTGAAAAGTGGAGGCGACTGCCCAGGGACGATAGGCATAAGACGGTTCCTGTAAGAAGGCTTTTTTTCCTTCTGGAAGGAAACGGCTTATGAACCCGAGTCCATAGGAGCCCGCAACTAGACAAGCTTGTGACCTCGAGGGGGGTAGGCGCTGGAGCTAGACAGTGCTCAGGAATCAAAGACAGAAATTCTGGTAAATAAAAAAGGAACCTCGCAAGGCTCCTTTTTTGTTTCGTCTATTACTTCATTGAAATCCAAACACTCTTAACTTCTGTATAGTTATCCAGAGCATATGATCCCATTTCACGGCCGATACCGGATTGCTTATACCCGCCAAATGGAGATGCAGCGTCAAATGCGTTGTAGCAGTTCACCCAGACTGTACCTGCGCGGAGTTTGTTGGCCACATAATGTGCATTTGCCACATCACGAGTCCAAACACCTGCAGCTAGACCATATTCGCTGTTATTAGCCCGGTTAATTAATTCGTCTATGTCATCATAAGGCATGGCCGAAATAACTGGTCCGAATATTTCTTCTTTTGCAATTGTCATTTCGTCACGAACATCTGCAAAAATAGTAGGAGAGACAAAGTAACCTTGCTCTTGCGGCTTGTCGCCACCCGCTACAAGCTGAGCACCTTCGCTTAGGCCTTTTTCAATGTACCCAAGAACTCGGTTTTGCTGCTCAGCAGAAACAAGCGGGCCAATTTCTGTGTCAGCATGAATACCTGCACCTTGTTTAATTTTTTTGGCATGTGAAGCCATGTCAGCTACAACATTATCAAACTGCTTTTTTTGTATGAAAACACGGGAGCCGGCACAGCACACCTGACCCTGGTTGAACATAACACCGTTCAGAGCTCCTGGAATAGCCTTTGATAAATCAGCATCTGGAAGAATAATATTTGGAGACTTACCGCCCAGTTCAAGCGTAACGCGCTTTAATGTTTTTGAAGCATTGGACATGATCAATTTGCCTACTTCAGTAGAACCCGTAAACGCAATTTTATCTACTAATGGGTGATCGACAAGCGGCTGGCCAGCTGTTTCTCCGAAACCTGGAACAATATTGACAACCCCAGGAGGGAAGCCGGCTTCATCCATTAATTCGGCAAGGTATAAAGCAGAAAGAGGTGTTTGCTCCGCTGGTTTTAGAACAACCGTACATCCTGTAGCAAGCGCAGCACCCAGTTTCCACATAGCCATAAGAAGAGGGAAGTTCCAAGGGATAATTTGTCCCACTACACCAACTGCCTCATGGCGGGTATAGTTAAAGAATGGACCGCTTACAGGAATCGTCTGACCGACAATCTTCGTAGACCAGCCAGCATAATAGCGCATATGTTCAACAGCCAGAGGAATATCGGCATTGGTTGTTTCACGGATCGGCTTACCATTATCCAATGTCTCAAGCTGCGCTAATTCTTCACTGTTTTCTTCCATCAGATCAGCAAGCTTGTACATCAGGCGGCTGCGCTTTGAGGCGCTCATTTTTGACCATTTGCCTTCATCAAATGCCTTACGGGCTGCTTTTACTGCCAGATCAATATCTTCTGCACCGGCTTCGAAAACAGAAGCAAGAACTTCTCCTGTAGCCGGGTTATACGTATCAAACGTTTTCTGTGATTTGCTTTCAACAAATTCACCATTAATATATAATTTCTTCTTTCCGCTTAAAAACTTTTCTACCTTTTCTTTTAAACCTGCAGTTAGCTGACTCATATAATTCCTCCTTAAAATAGTAATCTATGTATTTCCATGGTGCAAAACATTTAGAAGAATACCTATGGTAACGCTTACAACCATACTTTAACATTAATAAAAATATAAAATCAACTCTGAATTAAAATAATTTTCAGATAATGTTCGACAATTCTCGCCTATTTCTATTTTCAGCAATAAAAAAGCATACCGGATTCATCCGGTATGCTATAAAACTATTAAATTAGCATTCCTGCAATTGCTGCACTTAATAGAGAAGCAAGTGCTCCAGCTATTACCGCACGTATTCCAAGCTTTGCTATATCGTTCCTGCGGTCAGGAGCAAGGTTGCCCAGTCCGCCCAGAAGAATGGCCATAGAGGAAATGTTGGCAAATCCGCAAAGAGCGAAACTCACTACTGCAACCGTCTTAGGAGACAGGCTGCTGATTTCCGGAGCGAATGCTGAATAAGCAACAAATTCATTTAAAACAAGTTTTTGGCCGATATACCCGCCAGCCTGTACAGCTTCAGCCCATGGAACTCCTACTGCAAATGCGAGCGGTGCAAAAATAAATCCAAGAATGGTTTCCAGTGTAAGATTTTCAAATCCGAAAATCCCGCCTGCAAATCCGATAATACCATTGATAAGAGCAACAAGAGCGATAAAAGCAAGAAGCATTGCACCGATGTTTAATGCAAGCTGAAGTCCTACACTTGCACCGCGTGCGGCAGCGTCTACCACATTTACTGAATCAGTATCTTTTTCAATAGTTATGTCGTCTGTTGTCTCTGAAACTTCTGTTTCAGGAATCATAATTTTAGCCAGGACAAGACCTGCAGGTGCAGCCATGAAGCTTGCGGCAAGCAAGTATTCCAATGGTACCCCAAGAAGGGAGTATCCTATAAGAACTGAACCGGCAACTGATGCAAGGCCTCCGGTCATAACAGCAAACAGTTCAGATTTCGTCATTTTGTTAAGAAATGGACGGACAATCAATGGAGCTTCCGTTTGTCCGACAAAAATATTGGCTGCTGCGGACATGGACTCCGCCTTGCTTGTTCCAAGCAGTTTGGACAAACCTCCGCCAATGACCTTAATAATCACTTGCATGACCCCGGTATAATAAAGCACAGATATTAGGGAAGAGAAGAAGATTACAGTAGTCAGCACCTGAAAAGCAAAGACAAACCCAACTCCAGATCCTTCCTGGAATAATCCTCCGAATAGAAAATTAATGCCTTCATTTGCATAACCGACAATATCATTTACTGCAAATGTTAGTTTTTCTAATGCTTTTTTGCCAAGATCCCATTTGAGGACTGCAAATGCAAATGCAAACTGTATGGCAAGTCCGCCAAGTATTGTACGCAGATTGATCGCTTTCCGATTTGAAGAAAGGAGAAAAGCAATCCCCAATACAGAAGCAACCCCTAATAAACCCCAGAAAAAATTCATGTTGACACCTCATTTGTTGAATTTAGAATTATGAAAACGTTTTTACGAAACGCCAAAAATATAGACCTCTCATTAAAGAGGTTTGTGAATAGACGTCAGACATCTAACTTGATTACATGTCCATTTTAACATGAATCCGCTTGCAGTAAAGAGTTTTTTTCTTGCCAAGTTAAATTTGTTGATTAATCTCCTATTTTGTTCACATTTTCAAAGATTTTATTCTCTCTAAAGTTGCCAATAACATTAAAATCTTTCAGTGCTTAAATAAAATACCTTCGATTTTATTTTCTTTCCCCGGTATAATTGCCCATTCGGGACAAACATCATTTTCATACACTGTCACTAGATGTCAGGAGGTGTTAGAATGGGCGCAGGTGCAGGGTATGGCGGCGGTTTTGCTTTAATCGTTGTCCTGTTTATACTTCTAATCATTGTTGGTGCTGCTTTCGTTGGTGGAGGCTACTATTAATATCTAAAAAATCTACAGCGCAAAAAATCTGCCCGTACTTGGGCAGATTTTTTTTCAGCCTTCCTGTTTAAAATGAATCAGTATGATAATCGTTTTAATGTCCAAAATAAGGATAGTTCTTAAAATTTAGAAGGAGGTATTCAGCATGAACAAAAGAGACAAAAATGATGGCACGAACATTGCGGGCAGATATTATGAAACTGAAGATTATAACAGGAATGATCAGCTTTCATCAGGCCTGGCGACAACCCATGAACAAGTGAGTGACGCATATATGGAAGGACAAGCTGATGCCGTAATTGAAGACGTTGTCGGGGTGGATATTTCCATTCCGCGCAAAGGGTATGATGAATAACGCAAAGTAAGGAGGCAATTCAATGGCACCAAAAGATGCTCAAGATGATCTCGGCCAGTACAAAATGCCGGAAGTTCTCAGAAAAAAGAGGAATTCCTCCTATCGGGTGGGATACCAGGCTACAACAGGCAACCAGACACCTGGTGAACCTGAAGCAGGTAAGAGAACAGATCAGGAAAATTAAAATCTGTTCAACATGGATTGCTGATTTAGATTGCAGCGGTGATAAAATTGATAAACAAAAGAGAGGATGCTGGGACATCTTCTCTTTTGTTTATGACTATATAAGAAATTCGGGAATTTGCACCTGAAAAATTATTCTACCTGAATTTTTATCTTTTGCACAGCATTATATCCATATCCTTTTCTGTTCCAGTAAGGCTTTAATGGCTGCATATTGCCCGTAGAATCGCTGGCCCTTATAAGAATGGTATGCTCACCCTTATATGCCTCCCAATCAAAATGCCACTTTACCCAGGAATATTTTTCGTTTTCCCTGTATTTAAGAGTGGCCTTTCTCCAAGTAACACCATGATCTATGCTTATTGCCACCTCATTAATTGTTCCAGTGCCAGTCCAGGCAATTCCTTTTATAGCATGAAATCCTTCTTTCAAAATGGAATAATTCAATGGCTGCTGGATTGTGCTATTAACGTTCATGGCTGTAACAGGCTTTTTATCTAAATCGCTGTCTTTATAGGGATAATAAACATAATCTTTTGATTGAAAAGGACCATTAAATTCATGACGAATAATAAAAATATTTCTTAGCCACTTGACGGAGGCCATTGCATACCATTGAGGCACGATCAGCCTGAATGGATATCCATGCTTATAAGGGATGGGCTTGCCGTTGTACTCATAAGCTACAATCGTATCTTCACCGAGTGCCTTCTCAATTGGCAGGCTTCTGGCAAAGTAAAAGGATCCTTTCAAATCTTTTCGCTCACCAAAATCCATTCCTGCAAACACGGCTTCTTTACTTCCATCCAAAAGTCCGGCTTTATCCAGCAGTTCTTTCAATGGCACTCCCTTCCATTTCCCCTGACTGACTGCTCCTTCTTCCCATTGCTCACCAAAAACCTTAGGTTTAAATTTCGCTCTGTTATTGCCAGCGCATTCCAGAGGGACCAGAATGGTTTTGGTAGGAAAGCGGGAAAGTTCACTTAAAGATATTTCCATCGCTTGTTTCACGTTCCCGCTAATGGACAAAAACAAATTATGAGGGCTAATTATCGGGTAGGAAAAATGGTTTCTTAAATAAAAATAATCCTGCGGTGTTTTCCAGCTCTCCAAAAAATGAATGGGAGACTCCTGATTTTCAGGAGACAGACTTAGCGTTTTCAGATAAGGTGCTGAAAACTGTCTATTCATGAACCATCACCTCCATTCATAAATACAATGCAATGCCCAGCGTTAGAACTATAGACAATCAACACTTCATTTATGCTAAGTTTAATGCCGGCATTATGAGGAATAATCATTTATATAACATGATGAAGGGCGGTAAGGAATTGAAAGAAGAATTGAGGATAACAGGACATAGGCCTTTTTCACTGCCTGATAAACCCTGGGTTATGGAACAAATATGGAATGATGTATTATTTGCTCATTGGCCGGTACCTGCAGAAATAATGAAAGAACACATCCCTTCACAGTTAACATTAGATACATACAACGGTACAGCATGGGTTGGAATCGTACCTTTCTGGATCAGTAAAATGAGGGTGCGCGGCTTGCCGCCATTGCCAATTATGAAATCGATGAATGAATTGAATGTAAGGACTTATGTGGAGTATGAGGGCATGAAAGGAGTATATTTTTTTAGCCTGGATGCAGACAACTTTTTAGCCGTAACAGGGGCCAGAATGTTGTATTTCCTGCCGTATATGAATGCTGAAATGCAAGTTAGTAAGTCTGAAGGATTAATTAATTATGAAAGCAGGCGAACACACAGCCATTCTGAGAGCAGCCAATTCAAAGCCAATTATAAGCCAATATCAAGCCCCTTTAATTCAAAAGCAGGAACACTTGATGAATGGCTCACTGAAAGGTATTGCTTATGGGTAACAAAAGGTGAAAAAGTTTTCCGCGGGGATATCCATCATACAAAATGGCAGCTGCAGAAAGCTTCTTGTACGATACATCAAAACACTTTAGCTGCATTTTTGCCCCGCAAGTACCTTGAAGGCGAACCAATAGTACACTACTCTCCGGAAAAACATGCTTATTTCTGGCCTTTGATAAAGGTTTCTTCACCATAACAAAAATTTGATCGTATTAATGGTGTAACCCATTCAATACCTCATTTCTTAAAGTAAAGTTCTGCAAGCAGTTTTTTTGCTTCATTGTACGATAGCCCTGATTGGCTATTCAGCCTTTTCACTTCATCAATATCAGTTCCTGCTATAGTAAGATTTCGCTTTTTCTCTCGGCGGTCCATTGGATCACCTCCTATTCAAAATTTTGTTCAAAACATTTTCAATAATTTTCTCTTTTTTTGGCCATACTAAGAAAAAAAGGGGGCGTTTCCAATTTTTTTCAATAAAAAAGGCCAAGATGACAAGCCAGAAATTGTAATGCTGGACACAGAGGTGTATTCCTGTAATAGCTGCAATGGCTGGATGAGAAAAGATTTTGCCTCTTCAGATTTAAAATGCCCATTATGCGGTGATGAAACAACTGCCGAAATGAGGGAATTGCCTCAAATTCTATAATCAAGATATAAAGAAAGACTGTTGTCTGGTAAATAACAGTCTTTCTTTATTAATTTCAATAATCTCCATATAATTCCTGAAAGGCCTGTTCTGCGTCTTTTTCAGAAGAAAATAAGGCATCATCTTCTTCTATTAAATGGAATGATTCATTAAGGAAGAGGGCCACTGCATTAGGATCTTTAGGATGCTGTACAATTTCAGCCGGCCTGACGTTTGCTACACTTGGAGTATGAGGGTTATGATATATAACAAAAACCTCATCACCAGATTTCACCTTTTTAGGATCGATTGTCTCCAATCCACTCACTCCTTTAATTTATAGGTTTTCGTTCTGCTGTCCAATTTCTTTTGCACCTATAATAGCATTTGCCATTTCCTGCTGTTCATGTTCATCAACTGAATCCCCAGCTGCATGTTTTAAATTTGGAAATATGCCACCTGTTTCAATGGTTACCATCTCCTCTTTTGGTGCATATGTCAGGTACTTCTCATCGTTTTCTTTCATTAGTAAAACTCCTTCTGGTATAGATATTCGAGCATCTTTCTTTAAAGTTTTCTCTCCGCATTGTTCTTATATTCAACCATATTAATCCTAATTAAAATGGGCAAAGTAACCATATAGGTTTTGAATGAGGTGATAAAAATCGAAGAAAATAAGGGCTTGATTACAGCTATTCAAAAAGAAGCATTCTTGTTAAGCGATTCATATGGGCTTGACCGGATTATTAAAGCAGCCGGGGAAGCGAAATTTGTATTATTGGGAGAAGCTTCACACGGAACATCAGAATTTTATACAATTAGAGCGGAAATATCTAAAAGGCTAATTGAACAAAAAGGGTTCAATTGTATCGCAGTGGAAGGAGACTGGCCTTCCTGCATTACTGTAAACAAGTATGTTAAAGGCTATGCGCGACTGAGCCCCCTTGATGCATTGAAAGATTTTAACCGGTGGCCGACATGGATGTGGGCAAATGAGGAAATTAAAGATCTAATAACCTGGCTTTATAATCATAATCAGCTGATTAACGAACATAGTCTAAAGGCAGGTTTCTATGGCATTGATATATATAGCCTATGGGAATCGATGGATGAGATAATAAAACTTCTGGAGACAAAGGGTGCAGCAGAGCTGGGAGCTGCTAAAAGAGCATTTGCCTGCTTTGAACCCTTTCACAGAAAGCCTGAAAATTATGCAGTGGCTGCAGAATTTTATGGGGAAGCTTGCGACAAGGAAGTTGCCGAACTTTTACTAAAAATAAAAAATAAGTGGGAACATACCAGGAACTATGAAGAAGAATCACTGAACCTCTTAATAAATAGCCTTGTTGCCCTGAATGCAGAAAACTATTATCGAGCAATGGTAAAAGGCGGTCCTGACGACTGGAATATTAGGGACCATCATATGGTGAATGCACTGGAGGAAGTATCGGAGTATTATGGAAAAGATGCCAAAGTCATCGTTTGGGAACACAATACCCATATCGGAGATGCCAGGGCAACAGATATGAAAGAAGAGGGGCTTGTTAATGTTGGGCAGATCCTCCGGGAAAAGTATGGGGAAGATCAGGTTTTCGCACTAGGATTTGGCACTCACGCAGGTACCGTTATAGCTGCAGAGCAATGGGGGGAGGAGATGCAGGTTATGGAGGTGCCCACAGCACAGGCAGGGAGCTGGGAAGATGCCCTTCAAAAGGCAGGCCCGGGTGATAAGGCTTTGCTGTTTACCGAAGAGAACCGGGATTTATTCACAGGTTCTATCGGACACCGGGCTATCGGAGTTGTCTATAATCCTGAATATGAACAGGATGGAAATTATGTGCCCACTCAGATCTCACTCAGGTATGACGGCTTCATTTTTATAGAGAAGACCAATAGTTTAAACCCGCTTAATATGCCTTTGAGAAAGTCATAACCTGCATTTCTGACTGAATAAATCTCACATAAAACCTATAAATTCTAAACTTAACCCCCTCCAAAAAACGGAGGGGGTTCTTGTTAAACATAGCTGTTTTCCAATTCATCCACCAATGTTCCCACATAGCTTACAGCTTTGCGGATTGGATCTGGCTTGGACATATCAATGCCTGCGCTCTTAAGCAGATCAAGCGGCTTTTTCGTTCCGCCTGCTTTTAATACATTAAGCCAGCGTTCAATGGCAGGCTGCCCTTCCTCTTGAATGCTCTGTGCCATAGCAGTGGAAGCAGTCAAACCAGCTGAATAAGTATATGGGTAGAGTCCCATGTAGTAATGAGGCTGTCTCATCCAGGTTAAAGCCGCCTTACCATCCAGTTCAACCGTATCACCCCAGAATTCAGCAAGTGTTTCCATCTTTTGATCTGAAAGTGTTTTTGCCGTTAACGGAACCCCTTGATCAGCAAGACTATAAATTCTTCGCTGATATTCTCCCTCGAGAAGGTGTGTGACAAAGTTGTGATAATAAGTTCCAAGCAGCTGAAGAATTACCCAGCGCTTCATTCTCTTATCTTCAGTGCCCGCCAATAAATGCTGTCCAAGCAGCAATTCGTTAAGTGTTGAGGGAGCTTCTACAAAATAAGTCGAAGGGCGGGTATTCATTATACGCTGATATTTATTGGCCAAATAGAAATGACCCGCATGGCCGAGCTCATGTGCGAGAACGAAAGCACCGCGCATCGTGTCTGTCCATGTAATCAGGATAAAGGGATGCGATCCATATGGACTTGAACAAAATGCACCTGTTGATTTGCCCACATTGTCAGCCAAATCAACCCAGCGTTCAGTCAAGCCTTTCTTCATTATATCTGTATACTCTGGTCCCATTACTTTGAGTGCCTCTAATATGACTTTTGATGCTTCTTCAAATGTTGTTTCAGGATTGAACTCAGGATCTAGAGGTGCCTTTAGGTCACAAAAAAGCATCTTATCCAATCCCAGAACTTTTCTTTTTAACTGTGCATATCTGCGCATATGGGGGGCAAGCTCTTTTTGGATAATATTCAGCTGATTATTGTACATTTCCTCTGTAACATGCTGGGAATCCAGGAGCATTTGGGTGACTGAACTGTATTTTCTCAGCTTAGAAAGTGTTACCTGCTTTTTCACCTCAGCAGAATAGGCGGAGGCAATTGTATTCTTATAGTTTTCCAGTGAATCTGTAAATGAGACATAGGCATTCCTTCTGATAGCCTTATCTGACGAAAACTCGTAACGATCTTCGTAAAGAGCAAAAGAGTTTGGCAGATCGTTTCCTTTACTGTCTTTAAAAGAGGAAAATGGCATGTCAGCAAGTTTTGCAGCCTGATACACATTATACGGAGCTCCATGGACTTCACCCAATGCTGCCAGAGCTTCTTCCGTCTCTGGAGAAAGCCTGTGCTTCTTTGATTCAAGAAGATCTGTCAGCTGTTTCCTGAAAGGCTCCAGGCCGCTTTCATTTTCTATGTATTTTTCAATCGTGCCTTCAGGCAAGGAAATTAATTCAGAGTCAATAAACGAAAGAGTGGAGGCTGCTTTTGCTCTTAAAGATGCAAGTATGGATGAATTTGCCTGATTGTTTGGATTTGTTCCATCCTCCGACTGACGCAAACTAGCATACGTTCCAGCTTGAACCAATCGGATGGAGAGCTTTTCCTGAGCGGAAAGGCAGCCCAGTAATAGTTGCGGGCCTTCATGGAGCTTTCCCTTGAACTGCTCAAAAACAGTAAGATCCTTATCTATATTTCTAATTTCTTTATGCCAATCTTCCTCTAGAGAAAATAAATCCTCCACTTTCCAGGTACGATCTTCCGGTACCTCAACACGCTTTAATCGGGTTACTTCTGTTTGAACCATTAACGATCCCTCCTATTTCGATTCTCTAAATAAAGAGATTATGGGACAATTATACAGGAAGGTTTGGTGAATTTATAGACTTTTCAAACATTTTAAATTAACTGTACTGTAACAGCTTGAGTTTGCTTTTAAGGGGAAATGGCGGATAATAACAGTAAATAAAAAAGCGGAGGGCCTGAAGCCCTCCGCTTTTTGTGCTACTCCATTTTTTTTGAAAGACACCGATCACATTCCATTAAATAGGATTCTGCCTGTTCCTTGACTGTTTGGCCGCACTCCGGGCATACCTTTTTGGGAAGAGTTCTAAAAAATTCAACTGGACTTTTGATCATGAATTTTCCTCCTTTTTATAATACAGTTTATTTTGTGTTCATCTGTTGTAGTACAGTATATACCAAACGAAATTAAATGTGAAGTGGTTTGATTAAATTTTTTAAAAATTTTATTTATTATGTTTTTTTGGGTAAAAAAATTTGGTTAGCATTCGGACAGCAGAAGCGGAATTCTGGTGGAACAAGTCCGAACTTGGTCACCATTCGGACAAGAGAAGCGGAATTCTGGTGGAACAAGTCCGAACTTGGCCATCATTCGGACAGCAGAAGCCGAAATCCGGAGGGACGAGTCCGAACTTGGTCACCATTCTGACAAGAGAAGCGGAATTCTGGTGGAACAAGTCCGAAGCTGGCCAACATTCGGACAGCAGAAGCCGAATTCTGGTGGAACGTGTCCGAAGTTGGCCATCATTCGGACAGCAAAAGCGGAAATCCGGAGGGACGAGTCCGAACTTTGTCACCATTCGGACAGGAAAAGCGGAAATCCGGAGGAGCCAGTCCGAACTTGGTCACCATTCGGACAGGAAAAGCGGAAATCCGGAGGAACGAGTCCGAACTTGGTCACCATTCGGACGGCAGAAAGGGAAATCCATAGGAACAAGTCCGAAAACATGGGGTAAAATCATCTAATCATTTCTAGCTTAACTGCAAAATCTCTTCCAATGAACTTCTGACTTTATTTCGCACAGCCCCTTCCAAGGCTGGAATGATTCCATTACAATCATATTTAATAAAGTAAAATGGAGGGGGCTAACAGCCTGCGATGACTGAGATAATTGTTTCTTTTAATCCGATATTAATATTCGTGGCCGTAATACTTACGATTATGGCTTCTTATACAGCATTAGATTTATTTACACTGATTAAATCATCTGAGAGAAACCAGAAATTTTTGTTCTTAGGCGGAACTTTTTCCCTTGGAATCGGGATATGGATTATGAACTTTATTGGCATGGTCGCCATCAACATAAGTGCTTCAGGAAGTTATAATATTCCGCTAACTTTATTGTCCATGGCTTTTGGCATTTCCTTTACCGGTATGGCTTTTAATACTGTAATCGACCGGCAGCTGAAAGCAGGCAATCTATTTGCGGGAAGCTTCTTTTTAACAATGGCGGTCCTATCTATCCATGTAACGGGAATGTTTGCTGTGGGGATGAATGTGCAGTTTGGCCCTATCATATTTTTCATTTCCGCACTGGTCATTTTTGTTTCTTTTTTATTTTCACTATGGATGCTCTTTTATTCGAAAAGTCTTTCGAACTCCAGACCTTTCTGGATTAAGCCCTTAAGTGCACTCATTTTCACCGGAGCCATTGTGGAGGGTTATTTTCTGCTGATCCGATCGTCATCGTTCTATTCAAATGGAGAAATTAGCACGGGAGGAGGCTCACCGGAAACTTTTCTGATTTATCTTGTATTTTTTGCAGGGATTCTTATCCTGAGCGGGCTCATTGCTTCAAGCACTTTAATCAGCAAGCGGCTGGAAGCAAGCGACACCCGTTTACATGATATTCAGGCTGCGCTCGATGAATCCTCTATAGTGGCAATTACAGATCCAAAGGGCATCATCACTTATGTGAATGATAAATTTGTTGAGATATCTAAATATGAAGAACATGAACTGCTTGGCAAAAATCACAATATCTTAAATTCGGGTTTTCATCCGTCGGAATTTTTTCAAACTTTATGGAAAACAATTGGATCAGGGGAAATATGGAAAGGGGAAATACGCAATAAAGCAAAAGACGGAAGCTTTTATTGGGTTGAAACTACAATTGTCCCTTTTCTTAATAAAAAGAATAAACCCTATCAGTATGTTTCCATCCGGACAGATATATCAGCCTTGAAATCTGCTGAAGCCAGCCTTAAAAAATCTCTGAAAGAGGTAAACGATATTAAATTTGCGCTTGATCAGTCTTCCATTATTGCCTTTACAGATGAAAAAGGAACCATAACCAATGTTAATGAGAAATTTTGTGAAATCTCTCAGTACAGCAGGGAAGAACTGATAGGACAGAATCACTCTATTTTAAATTCAGGACTTCATTCAAAAGAATTCTTTAAGAACCTATGGAAAACAATTGGCCTGGGAGAAGTATGGAAAGGGGAAATACGCAATAAAGCAAAAGACGGATCTTATTACTGGGTTCATACTACGATTGTGCCTTTCCTGAACGCAAGCGGAAAACCTTATCAATATTTAGCAATAAGAAACGATATATCAGAAAGAAAAAAAACAGAAGAAGTTTTGCATCGGCAGGACAAACTGGCAGCAGTTGGCCAGCTTGCTGCGGGGGTTGCCCATGAAATCCGCAATCCGCTCACAACCATGAAAGGATATACAGAATTCCTGCAGCTGGATGAGACAGATGAAGAGAGGCAGGAGTACTTAAGCATCATTTTAGATGAGATTGACCGGGTTAATAATATAGTAGAAGATTTTATGGTTCTCGCTAAGCCAAAAGCCGCAGAACTGGAAGAAAGGGATATCATACCAATTATTAAAAATGTCGTTTCTTTTTTGGAATTTGAAGCTCGAAAAAGAGACGTGAAAATTGGTTTCGAATATAAACAGGATATCATTCAGATTGAATGTGACGAAAATCGGCTAAAACAAGTCTTCCTTAATTTTATTAAAAATGGAATTGAAGCGATGCCTGATGGAGGATGCATCACCGTTAGAGCCGGAATCATCAATAACCAGGTTCAAATTGCAATTCAGGATACAGGTGTAGGAATCCCGCAGGAAAAACTGAAAAATATCGGAGAGCCTTTTTTTACAACCAAAAAAAATGGGAACGGCTTAGGCCTGATGGTCAGCTTTAAAATTATCGAAAGCCATAACGGAAAAGTATTTATCGAGAGTGAATTAAATAAAGGTACAACATTCAATATTGTACTGCCTGCGAAATCTGCATAGTCAATCCAAAAGGATTGGCTTTTTTGTTAGAAATTAATTCCTGTGCTGTTTAATAATTGATGTTCCAATTTATAGGAAAAACATCATAACATTGGAGAGATTCCCATGATATCAAGGAAAAACATTCATTTCGTTTTTTAGAGCCCGTTTCTCTGAAATGTGTTTGTTATCGTTCTGTTATATGCGTAACCGGATTATTATCTGTTTGTTCTTTTTTAGTAAAGATTCCATGTTATTATTAACCCCGTTAGCTAAAAACGAGCTATACGGGAGGTTTTAACAACATGAAAAAATCAATTTTATCTTTTGTAGCTGCTGCGGCAATTACCGGAACAGCTGGTGCTAATGTACAAGCAGAAGAAGTGACAGTAAAAAAAGGCGATACACTTTGGGATTATTCCCAAACATATAATACACCAGTTGACATGATAAAAGAATGGAATGGGCTGTCTTCTCATATCATCCATCCAGATGATGTACTTAATGTATATCCGGAAAAGAAATACATAGTATCAAAAGGCGATACACTTTGGGATATAGCAAGAGAACATAACGTCACAGCAGAGGCAATCAAAGAATGGAACAGCTTAAGCTCTGATCTAATTCTGCCGGACGATGAGTTAATCCTTTATCCGAATGCTAAAGCAGTTAATGCTGCAGTTTCTCCAATTAAGGAAGCTGAAGCCAAATCAGAAAAACCTGCAGAGACAGTTTCAGCTCCTGTGCAAAAGACTAAACAGCCTGCAGCAAATCAAACACAGTCAGCTGAGAAAGCTGCACAGCCAGTTGAAAAATCACAGCCTGCTCCGGAAGCAAAGCCAGCAGCATCAAATCCAGAACCAGCTAAACCTGCTGCGGAATCAAAGCCTGCATCTGAGACTGCCAAGCCTGCTGCGGAATCCCAGTCTGCTGCTGAGCCTCAAGCAGAAAAGCCGGCGGAAACTGCAAATGAAGAAAAAGCTCAAAAAGTGCTGAATATGGAAGCAACAGCCTACACGGCCAATTGTGAAGGCTGCTCAGGAATTACTGCTACAGGAATCAATTTAAAAGAAAATCCGGATCAAAAAGTAATCTCTGTGGATCCAAATGTGATACCTCTTGGAACTAAAGTCCATGTTGAAGGTTATGGTAATGCTGTCGCAGGTGATACTGGCGGAGCCATTAAAGGCAACAAGATCGATATCTTTATGCCTTCTCAGGAAGACGCCATTAATTTCGGCAGAAAAACAGTTAAAGTTACGATTCTAGATTAATACCAGAAAAGAAGGCACTTTACCGGGTGCCTTCTTTCTTTTACTCTTTATCATTCCTTTGTTTTGCTTTTTCCTCTTGATTTACAAAGAAACTGTGGACTGGTTTTGCCAGCAGCTTAAAACTATTTTCAAAGCGTTCAGAAAGGTGGGAGGCCCTCTCGTAGACAGCCGATTTAAGATTGTCTACTTGCCTGCTGATTTTTTCTGTGATTGCTTCCTGTCGATCTAAGCGTTCCATTATCGACTTGCTTGCCTGTTCCTGTACACCAAGCTGTTTGTTTAATTCTTCTTTCATTTGCTCCTGTGTTTTAAACTTTTTCTCAGCTTCCTCTGAAAATGCAGTAAACTGCTGCTCTAAACGTTCCATTACGGTATTATGAAATACCTCCTGTACGTCAAGCTTTTTGCATAATTCTGCATTCATTTCTTCCTGTGCTTTAAAATTTGAAACAGCTTCCTCAGTAAAATCGTCAAATTTATCAAACTTTCGGGAAAGTGCCTGAGTTTCCGCTTCCTGGAATGATACATGTTCAAGTATCTTCTGATTTACCGGCTCTTCATTTTCAAGAGTTTCCAGTATTGCTTTATTTATTTCCTCCAATGCAGCCAGCCTTTTATTCAAAGTATCATTTTCCTTTTCGCGCTGGTTCATTATTTCCAGAAAACTCATTAAAAAAGCATCCTGCTTTTTAAGCTTAGCTGCCAAATGCTCAATATGATTATTTTGTTTACCAGCTGCTCTTTTTACGAGTTTACTCATGTCAGTAAAGGAATCATCGAGCTGATTTTTCATATTGTCATATGTTTCAGATAATCGGGTATTAACAGCTTGCTGTTCTTTCAAAACCTCCTGGAGATAGTTGAGGCGATAAGTACCCTGATTGGAAACAGTATCTGGATGGCTTAGATAAAGCTTAGGGAATACAGCCTCATTTGATTGTTTGGCCATAGGAACACTCCTCATTTTCACTTTTTTTATAGGCTATGCCAGCCCTTTTTGAGATGGATGGGCACTATCCTATAAAAGCCTAAACATTTGAAATTTGATATTGATACACACAAATGAGCAGGATGCTCCCGCTCCCTGGAAAAAATTTCGTAAATCGCAATAAAAGTATTGCAAAAAATTCAAATAATAGGTAAATTATTAATTGTCAGTAAATTGGCAGTAAATGTCATGGATCTGACTACATAGGGGATCAACCAAAACTACCTCTAAAACAAAAAGAAGGAGAGGATCATTACATGAAGAAATTATCGTTCTTGCTTTCAGCAGCTGTACTGACACTAATGCTTGGAGCATGCTCAAACGAAGAAGCTTCTAAAGGGGAAGAAAAAGAAGAGCCGGCAGCAGAGGCGACAGAGACAGAGGCCGCTGATGAAGCGAAAGAAGTGCGCTCGGCTCTGCTAAACTATCAGGGAGAAGTGACAAAAGTAATCCGAAACACCGATGCAAACTTGACCGCTGAAGGTCAGGATCCGGCTGAAGCAGCTGCAGCTTTTGAAAAGGAAGCGAAAGCCGTGTCAGTACCAGAAGAATTAACAGACTACACTAAGGATATTGAAGCTGCAGTTGATAGCTTATCTCAATACTATGCTAAAAAAGCTGAGCTGGTAAAAGCAGGATCTGAGGACATGGCGGAAGCCGAGCCATTTAAAAAGGAGTATATCAATTCAATTACTAAAGTTTTTAAAGAAGTGGAACTATCTGCTCCTGCTTTCAACAGCGTTTTCCAATAAATGCAGCAAACAGCCCTATTCTCAAAGGAATAGGGCTGTTTGTATGTATTAAGGCACATCATGCCCCATTGAACTTTGAAGAATCTCAAACCACTGGTCCCTGTTAAGTTTGTAAGATAATGACCCGGCTGCACGTTCAACTCTTTCAATCTTGCCGGATCCGACAATTGGCATGATTCGGGCAGGATGATTTAATAGCCAGGCAAATAAAACTTCATCAATATCACTTGCCCCGATTTCCTCTGCGACTTTATGTAATGCTGCTCTAAGGCGTGCCGATTTTTCTTCAGTACCGCTAAAAATTTTGCCGCCGGCCAAAGGGGACCAGGCCATCGGAGCGATTCTTTTTTCCATGCACAGATTTAATGTGCCATCCTCATAATTCTCCAGATGATAAGCAGAAAGTTCAATTTGATTTGTAATCAGATTCATATCAAGGTATGACTGAAGCATTGTAAACTGATGGCTTTTAAAATTGGATACTCCAAAATGCCTTACCTTGCCGGCAGCCTTTAAAGCTGAAAATGCCTCAGCAACTTCTTCCGGATCCATAAAAGGATCGGGACGATGAATGAGCAAGGTATCTATGTAATCTGTTTTCAGATTTTGCAAAGACTTCTCAACCGAAGCAATAATATGGTTTTTTCCAGTATTGTAATGATGGGATTTATGCTCAGGGCGGTTTGGTGATTGGAGTACAATCCCGCATTTCGTTACAATTTCCATTTTTCCGCGGATCTCCGGCTTTTTCTCAAGAGCCATTCCAAAAAGGCTTTCACATGTATAGCTGCCATAAATATCGGCATGATCAAATGTCGTTATACCCAGCTCAAAGCACCTTTCTATTAAAGTGATTATTTCTTCATCTGAAACTTTCCAGTCAGCCAGTCTCCATAGACCATGTACTATTCTTGAAAACGACAGATCCTCTGCCATCTGCACTCTATCCAAACGTATCAGCTCCCAATTTTATTTGCATTGTTATTATCTCTAAAATTTCAAAGAATACCAAGTTAAAAGTTCAGCATCGCAAAGGGTGCTGAACCGAATTAATCTTTCAGCATAAAAAAAAGAGGCAACTGATTTGTCGCCTCATTTTATCCGCATATTTTCTGCAGCGGTTCAACCATTTGCTCATGCAGAATCATAATTTTTGATGTGTAGGAACAATGCTCTTTGTAGGCTGTTTGAAGTTCCTGATAAAAAGTGATTAATTCCTCAACGTTAGAAGTTATATCTTCATCAAAAATGCCTGAACGGCTGAGAAGGATATTCTCATATTTTTCAACAAGTTTTTTAGTTTTCTTTATCAATTTCCAGGCATCCTTCATACGAAATGCATCATTTAAATGGGAGTAGAATTCTATCAAGTCTTTTTGGAAAATATTCTTAAGTTCCTGGCTGAGTCTTTCAATAGGAGGGAGTTCATCTTCCTGAAATATAAACTGCTGCAGCATAATTAAATCAGTCTTTACATCCTGTTCTTCAAATGATTGATATATCCTTAAAGTATTATAAGCGTCAAACATGGGATGATGCGGTTCGCCGATAAAAGAAAGCTCATAGAATGACAATGCTTTTTCAACTGAAGCTGCAGTCCGGGAAGCTCTTTTTGTAAAAATAGCCTGAAAGTCGACATATCTTTTAGTAATTTTATCAATAGTTGCCTGCGGAAGATTATGCCTGAATGCATCGGCTTTCAATCTTAAGATGTCACTGGTTGACCAGGAATAAAATCTTGTTTTTTTTACTCCGCCGACCCAAAAGAGAAAATCTTTAAACACCTCAGAAAAGTCATCTGCTGTTTTGAGATCAGAGTCGGATATCCCCGTCAATTCCTTGCAGAATGGGCTTAGCGGTGAGTCCTGCTGCGGACGGATGAAGCTGTCAAATCCAGTAACCTTACCCGTTTCAAGTTCAAATTTTACAGCACCAAGGCGAATGGCCTCCATATCTTCAAAAAGCATACCATTTTTGCTGCATAGCATTTCAAAATCAAAAAAAATCAGCTGCTTTAGCTCGGCCATACGCCTTCACCCCTTTTCTAATATCCAGCTATCCAACAAGATATTATAAAGAATGACCGGCAAAAAAGGAAGGAACAGAATTATCCATTAAGATATGTATGGAGGGATTGAAACTTTTTTCCCAGCCCAATGGCAAATCGGTTTACGATTTCTATTGAAACGTTTACACTTAAAGGGTACATAGTTTTAGTCGCAAATATGATTGCGATAGTTCTTGTAAAATTATTGAACTTGAAAGGATGGATGAACGTTGGGTATTTCTTTATCGAAAGGGCAGAAAATTGATTTAACAAAAACTAATCCTGGGTTGTCTAATGTAATAGTTGGACTCGGCTGGGATACGAATAAATATGATGGAGGATTGGACTTTGACCTTGATGCCAGTGTATTTTTATTAGATGCAAACGGCAAGTGTGCATCTGATAAAGATTTTATTTTCTACAACCAGCTTGAAGGCGGCAATGGCTCGGTCCTGCATACAGGAGATAACAGAACAGGTGAGGGAGATGGTGATGACGAGCAAGTCAAAGTTAACCTTAGCGCTGTTCCTGCTTCCATTGAGAAGATTTCCTTTGTCATTACGATTCATGATGGCGAGGGCCGCGGTCAAAATTTTGGACAGGTTTCCAATGCATTTGCAAGAATCATTAATGAAGAAACAAATGAAGAATTAATCCGTTATGATTTAGGAGAAGACTTCTCCATTGAAACGGCCATTGTTGTAGGCGAATTATACCGTCATAATGGAGAATGGAAATTTTCTGCCGTTGGTTCAGGCTATCAGGGAGGACTTGCCCGTATTGCGACTGACTTCGGTCTGCAGATAGGTTAAGTTTCATTATGCCAGGCAGAGCAGCCGCTTTTCCTGGCTTCCTCTTTAGGGTAAATTCCCCACTTATCAATGATCTGTCGTGAAAAAAGGATTTGTGTTATGAAGGAGTGATTATCTTGGGTATTCAATTATCAAAAGGTCAAAGAATTGATCTGACTAAAACAAATCCTGGCCTGACTAAAGCCATTATCGGACTGGGCTGGGATACGAACAGATATAGCGGCGGACATGATTTCGACCTTGACGCCTCTGCATTTCTTGCTGATGACACCAGTAAATGTGTAAACGATCATGATTTTATTTTCTATAATAATCTGCAGCATCCAAGCGGAGCAGTTATACATACAGGAGACAACCGTACAGGTGAAGGAGACGGCGACGATGAGCAGCTTGTTGTCGACTTTACCAAAATACCTTCACATGTTCATCGTATTGGCATAACTGTTACGATTCATGATGCAGAATCAAGGCAGCAAAATTTCGGCCAGGTTTCCAATGCATTCGTAAGATTAGTGGATGAATCCAATAATCAGGAGCTGCTGCGTTTTGATCTTGGAGAGGATTTTTCCATTGAAACAGCAGTGGTTTTCTGTGAATTATACCGCCATGGGAATGACTGGAAGTTCAATGCCATTGGCAGCGGCTTCTCAGGCGGTTTGGCAGCTCTTTGCCGCAACTATGGACTGCAGGTTTAATTTTTTCTTTCTGGCACCCAAATGGTTTTGGGTGCCTTTTTGTTTATCAAGCGAAATCCCCCGGCCCATTCAATTGGGTAATAATCCCATACTTAATAAATAGCGAATGGGCAAAATAGGTGTGAGAAAAACCTTGAGAGGAAGGGATGCAGCATGTCACTTGAATGGTTTGACAGAGTAAGCGGTGAGTTGCAGGACCATCTTGAATCGATTTGCAGTAAATATGATCAGATTGGCCATATGTCGATTGACCGGGGTGCCAAGCATCCCAGAATGGAGTTTTTTATTGAAACCAGTGATAATGATAGAGAATATTTTTGCACACTTTTCTTTGATCCGCATAATGAAGAATTCTATGTAGAAGACTTTGATTTTGAACTTGGACATACTTCGAAAACGATGCTTTTTGATATTGAAGACATCATCGATACAGTCCACGAAAGCCTTCACGATTATATGAACGTTGAAGATGAGGATCATTTTGAATTTGAAGATGAGGAAGAAATATATGTTTCAAAAGAGGAAGATTTCGACATTGCCGGCGAATATGCTTTTGACGGCGAAGGTGATGTCTTTGAAGAAGTTGATGTAGAGTGGGAAACTCCTGAAGTAACTGCCTTTTTCAAGGAAGACGAAGTGGAGGTATCCTATCAGTTTGGAGTGGTGCAGGAAACCGGTGATGGAGTCCTTCGCAGAGTTAATCGCATTTGGACAGATGACGAAGAAATGATCAAAGATGAAGATCACTTTATCTTCAGCAAAGAAGAGGCTAGCACAATCATTGCAATGATTGCCAGCCACATGGATTCCCTGAGCGGGCATGAAGCGGATTATCAGTAATGATTTAATGCGAAATGAGAAAGTGGCTATCAAGAATTCTTGAAGCCACTTGTTTTTTGTGCTAACTAAAATGCCTCCTTCATTCAGCGATCAGTCCCCGGATAAACTTAAAAACCATTTTAATATTGGGCTGGATTTCTCAGTTGGTACTATTCAGGCTTGCCTCCCCCATAAACTGTTTAAAAGCAAGTGAAAAGAGGTGCATTATGGGGATTCATATCGTTCAGGCAGGCGATAGCCTTTGGACCATTTCTCAAAGGTATAAGGTTCCTATCCAGGATATAATAACGGCTAATGGCCTTGAGAATGGACCAGGTATCATCCCTGGTTTAGCGCTATACATTCCGGTAAGCGGACCAGTTATCAGGTCTTATCTTGTAAAGCCGGGAGATACATTATGGAGCATTTCCCAGCGTTATCAAACTACAATTAATGCTATTCTATCAGCAAACCCGGAGATAAGGCCGGAGGGGCTATATATCGGACAGAGGATAAATATTCCATCACCAAGCAGATTAGTAATGGAAACATTAGGGTTCATAGTCCCGTATTCTCCTGATATTTTTTTACCCGCTTTCAGGGAAACAGCAAAGTACTTAACCTACATCGCCATTTCTGCCTATTCTTTAACAAGGGAAGGTTACGCATATATTGAATTGGACGATACAGCTATATTGGCAGAAAGCCGCCGGCTGAATGTCATTCCGCTGCTGATGATCAGAAATCTTGCACAAGGTGAATTTAATGCAGAACTGATTGGCGGGGTGCTTGAAAGTCCGGCAAATAGGAGGAACTTAATCTTAAGCCTGATAAATTTTGTCACTCAAAAAGGATATGGAGGCATCAGTCTTGATTTTGAATTTATCCCGCCATTAAGGCGCCAGGATTTCAATTCATTCATTAAAGAATTAAAGAATGCCTTAGGGCCAAAAATTCTTCATGTCAATGTACATGCTAAGACTGAAGATATCCCGGCAAACCGGATAATAGGGGCATATGATTATAAAGCAATTGGAGAGGGTGCCGATATTGTTGCAGTCATGACCATGGACTATGGTTATCCCACCGGTCCTCCTAATCCCGTCGCTCCACTATGGTGGGTGGAAGAAGTCATTAAATATTCGATCACCCAGATTGACCCGAAAAAACTGCAAATAGCTTTGCCATTATATGGATATGATTGGAGAACAGAGGATAATCTAACCCGCTCATTTTCCATGCAAGCCATTCAGAATTTAGCTATAAGCAGAGGAGCAATTATTCAATTCGATGCTTATGCAGCATCCCCATGGTTCCGATATTGGAACGGAGAAGAAGAACATGTGGTCTGGTTTGAAGATATCCGCAGCATTACAGAAAAATATAAATTAATTGACCAGTATAATCTTTTAGGGATGACATACTGGCAAATAAGCTTGCGTTTTCCGCAGAACTGGGCATTTGCGGATAAAAATTTTACTATTCTATAGTGCTTTTCTAAAGAAGCTCCTTCATTTCCTCTTCAAAATAAAACATTTTTGGTTTTTCTTTAATTGTATATGTGTATTTCTTCATTTTCGCCACATAACAGGTTTTGTTGATCGTAACTTTCTCTCCCGTGTCAATCAGAATCACAATATCATTATGCTCAAACTTATTTCTGCGCTTCACACTGATCCCTCTTTCTTTAACATATAAAGTGTTATTAACACATTATCTCATACTTCTGCGGAATTAACCCTATTGACTTTGGTGGAACCATGCAGGTTCCATCATTTCTTTTGCATATCGGCAAGTAAATGATATATTAGTTTAATTGAATACCATAGTGAGCAAAGGAAGATACAAAATGACATCAACACTTGGCTTTATTAGAGAGTGGCAAAAAGCCATCCAGGCTGAGATCTTACATTTAAAAAAATATGGGAGCTCCCGCTACTTAATGTTAAATGGGCAGCTGCTTTCAAAATCAGATGCATATACTTATTTTTTCGATACACCTTCTGCCATTAAAATTCCAACTGGATCTTCCATAAAAATCGAATGGGGAAGAAAGAGGGTGGAAGGAAGAATCCTTTCTGCGGAAGGAAATAATGTCATAGTGGCTTTAGAAGAGGATATTGGAATCGATCTATCGGAAGCATATTTGCTTCATGATCCCTGGGAGCTGTTGGATCAGCTTTTTCAGCGCTTAGAGGACATAAAAGACAGCAAAAGAAAAAGAAATAGAATAAAAAAATTGATGGATCCTTCCATGCCTCCCCTACACCCTGCCGAAAAGGTAAAGACTGGTGCCCATGAATTGATATTGCGTTCTAAATATAATCCAGTCACATATGTCTGGGGTCCGCCGGGCACAGGAAAAACCTATACACTTGCACGTGTGGCCGCCAACAAATACTTTAAAGGTCAAAGTGTTCTCATTCTGGCCCACTCAAATCAAGCAATAGATGTCCTTATGGCAGAGATTTCATCCTTTGCATCATGCAAACGAAAAATTCCTGATGGGGATCTGCTTCGTTACGGGTCACAAATCGGTCCGGCACTATTCGATCATTCTTCATTAACAGCCGAATATCTTTTAAATAAGCAGCATTCTAATCTCTCGGACCAAAAAGCTGCTCTATTTGAGGAACGCCGCTTGCTTAAACAGGATTTATCCCGATCCTTCAGCAAGAGAGATTCCGATCATCTTATTGAAATAGAAAAGAAGCTGTCTGGAGTACTTGAAAAAATCAGGCAAAAGGAAATAGAGTTTGTAAAAAATGCTTCTATTATAGGAGCAACACTGGCAAAAACAGCAAGCGATCCGGCAATATACGAGAAAAATTTTGATTTAGTCATCATCGATGAATCCAGCATGGCTTATGTTCCACAGGCTGCCTTTGCAGCTTCACTTGGCAAAAGAGTCATCATTTGCGGGGATTTTAAACAGCTTCCTCCTATTGCTGCTTCAAAACATAAATTGTCGGAAAAATGGCTAAGAGAAGATATCTTTCATCACTCTGGTGTGTCTGACGCAGTCAAGGATGGTCACTTACATCCGCACCTTTTTCTATTAAAAGAGCAGCGACGTATGCACCCGGACATTTCAGCTTTTTCGAATAAACATATCTACCATTCACTTGTAGGTGACCATCCGGATGTTCTTGCAGCAAGATCTGATATCGCTTCCTGTACGCCTTTTCCCGGCAAAGCCTCGATCCTGCTTAATACAGCTGGATCAGGTGAATATGGCATAAAAGATGGCAGCTCGAATTCAAGAATCAATTTATGGGATCTTTTGCTGGGATTTCAGCTGATACATGAAGCTTATGCAGGAGGAAGCAGATCCATAGGTTATGTCACTCCTTATCGTGCACAGGCATTATTAATGGAACAGCTTCTGGTTGAGCTTTATGGGGAAGAAAGAACTGCTGCTGATATTATTGCTGCAACGGTTCACCGTTTTCAGGGAAGTGAACGGGATGTCATGATTTTTGACTCTGTCGATGCTCCGCCCCATGACAGAGCTGGAATGCTATTAGTTGGGAAAGAAAGCGAAAGACTTATGAATGTTGCCATAACGAGAACCAAGGGTAAATTTATTCATATTTGCGATTTAGAATTTATACAGAACAAGGTATATAAAAACAAAACATGGCGGAAACTTGCGGACCATCAGCTGCACAATGGACAGGCCATTCATCCTGATCAGATTGGCAGGTGGATCAAAAATCAGCATCCACGCCTGCAATGGATGCATGCAAAAAAGCTGGAAAAAGTGTTTGAGGATATTTCCAAAGCCAGAAAGGAGATTATCATTTCCCTGCCTAATGGCAAACAATTGGGGAACGAGTGGGGGCAGGCTTTTTCCAAAAGAGGTCCGCAAACAAAGCTTACCATCCTTACCGAGCATTCTATCCCTTCCGGTGATCCTGATAAGATATTGCCAAAAGGCTTCCCATTCCCTTGCATATTAATTGACGGACATATTTTGTGGCTTGGCATGCCGGCCGAGGCCCATAAAAACGCACGGCCCCCCTATGTAGCTGCAAGGCTTCAGTCAGCTGCTGCAGGGTCGTATCTTTCATCTCAATTAAAATAAGAAAAGCGCAAGCAGCCCACTAAAGGATCGCAGACTAAGAACGCCACGTCCTGTGGCAAGGTCTGCATGATCCCCATCCTGGGGCCTCCTCGAGGAGGGTGGGCTGTTTGCGCTTGACAGTCATCTAACTGCGGAATTTTTACATTCTTATCCAATAAAAAAGACGCCCCAGAGAGGCGTCTTTTTATACGTATTGCGGCGACCCGACTGCACTCCACATAGTGCATTGCCAATAAGGCTTGTCTGTCGTCTTATGCAATTAGCTCATCGCTTTACTAATATAGCATTATTCTATAAAGAAAACAAGTGTTTATTGTGCGCTTCCGTTGCATTCCTTTCATTGTTCAATCAAAATATACCTAAAATACATTGATTAGGGTTGTGATCATATGAATATGAAACCATTAAAAGGTCAGCATCATGTCTCTGCCATAACAGCCAATGCTCAGAAGAACTATGAGTTTTACACCAGAATCCTTGGAATGCGGCTTGTAAAAAAGACTGTAAACCAGGATGATACCACAATGTATCATTTATTTTACGCAGATGAAAGGGGTAACCCTGGTACTGACTTAACTTTCTTTGAAATCAAAAATGCTGGCCGCACTTACAGGGGGACAGACAGTATAACTTGTACTTTTCTGCGTGTGCCATCTGATGAATCGCTTCTTTATTGGAAAAAGAGACTGTCAGAACAAGATGTTTTACATGAAGAAATAAGAGAAGCAAACGGAAAGAAGATGCTGTTCTTTGAAGACTTCGAAGGCCAGCGTTTGGCCCTGATTTCTGATCAAAATAATAAAGGAGTAAAAGGCGGGAAGCCATGGGATCGAGCTGCCGTTCCTCCCAGCCACGGAATAATTGGGCTTGGACCCGTAATGCTCACCGTTTCTGAGCTTGAACCCACCACAAATCTGCTTACAGAAGTAATGGAATATTGGAGAACAGGAGAATATTCTTTGGATGAAGATACTGTAGCTGTATTTGAAACCGGTGAAGGCGGAAACGGGGCAGAAATCCATATTAAAGAACAGGTTGACTTGCCGCAGCAGCGTCCAGGCCGGGGGAGTGTCCACCATGTTGCTTTTCGGGTGGAAAATGAAGAGGAATTAAGAAACTGGGTACGAAAACTGAAAAAATGGAGGATTGCCAGCTCTGGTTTTGTAGACAGGTATTATTTCAAATCTTTATATTTCCGGGAACCGAACGGGATTCTTTTTGAGCTGGCAACAGACGGACCTGGATTCGAAGCAGATGAACCTTTCGAGCAATTGGGAGAAAAGCTTGCACTTCCTCCTTATATTGAAGACAGGCGGGAAGAAATCGAGGCAAACATAAAGCCGCTGAATACGAAAAATTAAATAAATGGTGTAAGAGAATGAACCGAAGTGTTCGTCCCCTTACTTTTGAAGTTGAAACTTTTTATAGAGTTTATTCGTTTAATATATAATAGGGGATAATAATAATGGAACTTAGAGAAATAGAGAAGGAGTCATCATGGAAAAATTTCAGCGTTTCAAAGAAGCTTTTGCAGGGTTTTGGCGCAAAAAGCACCTGACACAAATTCTGCTTCTTTTAACACTAACAATAATACTTTTAACCATTCTATTTTTTGCGTTTCTGGCAGCTACAGCAAACGTGGAGACCTTAAAAGAAGGTTTAAGGCAGTCAACTGTTATTTACGATAAAGACGGAGATGCTGCTGCAGGACTTGCGGAAAATAGGGCGGAGGGTGCAAATATTGAAGAATTGCCGGATCATGTAGGCAATGCCGTTATTGCGATTGAGGATGAACGCTTTTATAAGCATAATGGATTTGATATTAAAGGAATTGCAAGAGCCTTTTTTGGCAATTTATTTGCTGGCGGCATAACGGGCGGGGGAAGCACCATTACTCAGCAGCTGGCTAAAAATGCTTTGCTGTCACCAGAACAGACTTACCGCCGAAAAGCCGAAGAATTGTTCCTTGCAGTAGAAATCGAAAAAAATTATAAAAAAAATGAAATCCTGCAAATGTATCTAAATCAGGTATATTTCGGAAGCGGTTCTTGGGGAATTGAACAGGCATCCAATAAGTATTTCAGCAAAACACCAAAGGAACTGAACATAAGCGAGAGTGCACTGCTTGCAGGATTGCTTCAATCGCCTTCAGCACTCGACCCTTATAATCATTACGAACGGGCAATGAAAAGAAGGAATGTTGTCCTCGGAAAGATGAAAGAGCACAAGATGATTTCAGCTGAAGAGTATGAGAACGCTGTAAATGAAAAGATCCAATTAAAGGAAGGGACACGAAGCAAGCAAGAAAGAAAATACCCTTACTATGTTGATGCTGTCCTGGATGAAGCTATAAATAAGTACGGATTAACACAGGAAGAGATTTTTACAAGAGGGTACAAAATATATACGGAAATGGATCAGAACCTGCAATCAAGCCTGGAAAATGTTTATGAAAAGGATTCAATCTTCCCTCCAGGCATGAATGGAGAAATCGTACAGAGTGGTGCTGTCCTTCTTGATCCTGCTTCAGGAGGTGTCAGAGGGCTTGTCGGGGGCAGGGGTGAGCATGTTTTCAGGGGATTCAACAGGGCAACACACATTAAAGCCCAGCCTGGATCTACACTCAAGCCATTAGCGGTCTACACGCCTGCACTTGAAGAAGGATACTCACCAACATCCATGCTAAAAGATGAACAAGTAACATACGGAGATTACACTCCAGCTAATGCTTCCGGACAATATGCGGGCGAAGTGTCCATGTATAAAGCTGTGGAAGATTCTATAAATGTCCCAGCCGTATGGCTCCTTAATGAAATTGGACTTGATAAAGGACTGGATGCACTTGACAGGTTCGGCATACCGCTTGAGAAGGAAGATGAATATTTAGGGATTGCATTAGGCGGAATGAGAAAAGGGGTCTCACCCTTAAAGCTGGCAGAAGCATATGCCGCATTTCCAAATGGCGGCAAGCGGCAGGATGCCCATTTAATTACGAAAATAGTTGGCCCAACAGGCAGCATCATTGCCGAACGTGATAAAGAAACAGTTAAGGTTACGACAAAAACGGTATCGAATCAAATGACTTCCATGCTGTTAAATGTGGTTGAAACAGGCACAGGCAGCGCAACGAAGATTGAGGGAGTTCAAATCGCCGGAAAAACGGGATCAACCCAGCTTCCTTATAAAGATATTAACGGAACGAAAGACCAATGGTTTGTAGGCTATACACCGAATTTGGTTGGTGCAGTTTGGCTGGGGTATGACCAGACAGACAGAGAACATTATCTGTCAAAAAGCAGTTCTGAAACAGCTGTTCCTGTTTTTAGGGCGATAATGGAATCTAGCCTGCCATATATGCAGGAAGGGGAATTTACTACTAAATCGGTAAACGAAAAGCTGGAAAAAAAGGAATTAACAGAAGAAATTGGACAGACCATTAAAGAACAGGCTGAAAAATTTGAAGGCAAAATAAGAGAAGACCTTCCAATCTGGAAGGAAAAATTGAGAGAAGGAAAGCAGGAACTTGAGGAATTCGGCAGGTTCCTGAAAGACAAATTGGATCAATTCAGTAATTAACAATTAAAAAGAAAGAGAGAATGGCCAAAGTAGCCATTCTCTTTTTTTGCTGTGCAATCTTTATACTGGAATAATTCAGCAAAACAGTGTAATCTAAGTAGTTATAGTACCTGCTAACAAAACGACAGCATTCGCTAGCGAATTGCTAGCTTACAGATATTAATAGCTAGGAGGATTCATATGAGTGGAGAAACACGGATTCAGCTTAATGTACGCATTTCAAAAGAGACTTCGAATATGCTTGATGAAATTGTTGATTATTATCAGGAAAACACGAAACTCGGCAGGATTTATAAAGGCGATGTTTTAACAGATATTATTGAAAAATCATATGAAGTAATGAATAAACAAAAAAAGCTCAATAAGAAATTTTAATCCTGTTTAGAGGGGGATTACATGAGAGATGTAAAACTAACCGATATTTATCAGCATCGGATCGCACAGAAATATATTACACGCTCAGGCATCGCTCATGCTATTGCAGTTGCCTATCATTCTTTCCAGCTCGCAAAAGAATTCGGTGAGGATGTTGATTCAGCGGCTAAAGCAGGTTTCATGCATGACATCGGCCATTATACCTGGTACAAAAATGGAAAGTGGGATTACGACCTTTACCGTCAGAATGACATTCATGCCATTAAAGGTGCTGAACGGGCACATAAACTCCTGATCAGACTTGGAGAAAACCCGATTAAAGCAAAAGAAATTGCCTTAGCCATCCTTTTTCACACGGATTCATTTCTGCCTGGCGGTGAGGTTGTAAGAACTCCTCTGCAATCCATAGTCAAATTGGCAGATGAAAAGGATGAAGAGCCAGGAGGAGCGCATCATTACCGTGAACTCGATTTTGAGCGGGCGATGAAAAGCCTCGATAATCTCGATAATAAGATTGATATTTATCTTAAGAAAAAAGCAGAATAACCTAAATTTCTGTCATGTTATGCGCTTCCCCAGGAAATTCGCTACAAATAAACTGCTGCTTTTTAAAGGGAAGCGCCTGTTTCATGAAGAAATATAATTCATGGAAAATAATCAGATTATTAATATTATTATAAGCAGGGATGGTGTTGCGGCAGTGAGAGCAAGGACTCGAAGACAACAGTCATTTAATGTGGAAGAAATCAAATTTAAATTAACAACAGTATTTCTGCATCTCTCATTTTATGCCTTTATCATTTTTATCCTAATTTTATTCTTGGAGCTATTTGGTTAAAATACATACAAAAATGCCAGGGCAAAAAAGCGGCTTTGCCCTGGTGTGAAACGTTATACTTTTGGCAATATTCCTTGTTCCTTTAAATAATCCTCCACTTCTCTAAATTCTTCTACCGGCACAAAAGATATGTCTTTTTTCCAAAGAAGATCCTGAAGCCCATTTTTGGCAAAAGTAATGTCAGCATACTCCGCCGGGTGTGAATCCGGTTCACTGTCCCCAATAAAAAACACAGTTTCATATTCCTTCTTTAAGTCCTGAATGACCTTCGATTTATCAATGCCATATCTCTCAGAGTAATGCTGATGATTCTTATCTATATTCATGTGCACATTCTTCTCATGATAATGACCTTCATTCGAAAAAACCTTCACATGCTCCACTCCATATTTTTTTAATAAGTGATAAATATAATAGTCTGTGCCGGCACTCAAAATATAAAAATCTCCGCCGTTCTGCTGAATCTTTTTGATAAAGTCAGGTACATATTCATCTATTTCTATTGAATAAATATCACTGATAATTTGTTCTTCATCCTGATTGATGGAAGTGAAGACTTTATTCAAAAAGTCGATATCCTTTATCTCTCCAGCCTTCCATTGGGGCATCAGCCTTCGCCCCTCCGGAAAATATTTATCCATCATAATCAAATAAAAGTCTCTTTTTGATATTGTTCCATCAAAATCTGAGACAAAAGCCCACTTTTTCATTCTATAACCTCCAATAAGACATTTATGCTTTTTATGGTATCATGCTATCTTAACTTTACCCTTTGTTTTTTATGTTCAATCAGTGAAAAAACGTCTTTTGATTTTATTCCTGATGAGATTAATGGTATTATTAATTTGATTTTTACATAAGGAGATGATTAGTATGGCAGAAAAAGGATACATATTAATGAAAAACGGTGAAAAGGTTGAATTTGAACTATATCCTGAAGCAGCACCAGGGACAGTTGAAAATTTCAAAAAGCTTGCTAATGAAGGCTTTTATAATGGCTTGAATTTCCATCGTGTAATTCCTGGGTTTGTAAGTCAGGGAGGGTGCCCGAACGGAACAGGAACTGGTGGTCCAGGGTACACAATCAAATGTGAAACAGAAGGAAACCCTCATAAGCATGAAGAAGGATCTCTTTCAATGGCTCACGCGGGCCGCGATACAGGCGGAAGCCAGTTCTTTATCGTACATGAGCCACAGCCGCATCTGAACGGTGTTCACACTGTTTTTGGAAAAGTTACTTCCGGGATGGAAGCAGTTAAGGCAATGAGAAACGGCGATGTTATGGAGAAAGTTGAAATTCTTGAAGGATAAATAGTTCAGCAAAAAGAGCCGAAATGGCTCTTTTTTGTTTTGCCATAAATACCTGGCTGGAAATTCCTTATACTAAGAAAAACTAACTGTATTGGAGTTGATGTGATTGGGTGCCATTGAAAGAAACGGCTACCGGTTTGAGCCTGAATTTAGCGTCATCAGCCAGAACGGTGCCATACATGTTTTTCATAATGGAAAATTTGTAGAAGAACTTAAATTCGAATTTTCCGGAAAATTCCCCGAAAACGACCAAATAGAAGAGTTGGTTGCTCAGTATTGCATTAGGCATGGCTTGTAGAAATTCCTCTATGTTTGGCGTCCTTCGGTATGAAGAAGGGCGCCTGCCCTATTTTCCTATTAAGAGTTTTTCTTTTAAACCCAATTGGATTTTATGTAAAATAACTATACCTTGATATAAAGAGAGGATGGTTAAATGAAGCCTATTAAAGACCATTTGAAACAAAATCTTGATTTGCTGTTTGTCGGCTTCAATCCAAGTATTCGATCAGGAGAGACAGGTCATCATTTTGCAAATCCAAACAACCGATTTTGGAAGATCCTATATGAATCAGGGCTGACTCCTCGTAAATTTGATGCATTTGAAGATTACAAGTTATTGGAATTGGGATATGGCATGACAAATATTGTACCCCGTCCTACTAAAGCAGCGGACGAAATAACAAAGGAAGAATATAAAGAAGGCAGAGAAGAGCTGATTAAAAAAGTAAGTGAATTTAATCCTAAGGTCATTTGCTTTGTTGGAAAAGGAGTATATCAGGAATACAGCCGCAAAAAGAGGCTGCCATGGGGAGTGCAGGAGGAATCTGTGGTTCCCGGAACGATTGATTTTGCTGCTCCTTCGTCTTCTGGACTGGTCCGAATGAAAATGGATGAAATTATTCAAATCTATGCGGAGATTCCGAAGCTATTAAAAACTCTCTGATAAAACCAATTTTTGAATGGTTGCCGCCTGGTCAGCATCATGCTGTTTCATAGGGCAAATAGCACAAACTCTTCCTTATTCACAAACAATTTTCTAGTATTTTCCCCTACCAACGGTACTGTTAATTAATATTCAGAATTGTTAAAATGAATTCAACAGCAAGAACCAGCTTCAATTTAATCTCTTAAGGAGGGAAAGAAATGGAGCAATATGTTCGTGTTATTCCTTTTAAGGTGATTCGTCAGGAAGAGGAAGTTATGGAAGTTCCAAAAGGCGTGGAATTGATTCAGGCGCCAAAGATGTGGAACGCAACAAAAGGAAAAGGAATTAAAATTGCTGTTTTGGACACCGGATGTGACCTAAGCCATCCTGATCTGAAGGATCGAATAACAGGAGGACGGAATTTTACAGACGACGATAACAGCGATCCAAATGTTTTCAAAGACTATAACGGCCACGGCACACATGTTGCAGGAACTATCGCTGCGTATGAAAATGATGCTGGTGTCATTGGGGTAGCGCCTGAAGCTGATCTCCTTATTGTGAAGGTCTTAAACAAGGATGGTTCCGGCCAATACGAATGGATCATCAATGGCATTTATTATGCCATCGAACAAAATGCTGATATCATCTCCATGTCACTTGGCGGACCAGCTGATGTTCCTGAACTGCATGATGCGATAAAAGCTGCTGTTAAAAAGAATATCCTTGTGGTCTGCGCAGCAGGAAATGAAGGGGATGGGGACGACTCAACCGACGAGTTTGCTTATCCCGGCTGCTATAATGAGGTGATTAGTGTAGGGGCTATTAACCTTGAAAGGGATTCTTCCGAATTTACAAACTCTCATAATGAAATAGATTTAGTGGCACCTGGTGAAGAGATATTATCTACCTTTTTGAACGGGAAATACGCAACGCTTAGCGGCACTTCAATGGCAGCCCCGCATGTTTCAGGTGCGCTGGCTCTAATCAAAGATTTAGCAAACAAGCAATTTGAAAGAAAGCTTTCAGAACCGGAATTATATGCACAATTAATCAGAAGGACAGTTCCGTTAGGCAATTCGCCTAAACTGGAAGGAAACGGACTTGTTTATTTAACCGTACCTGAGCATTTAGCCGGGATCTTTGACCAAAAATTCAAATCCATGGTTCATAATGCTATATGATTAAAGTGAACAATATTTCTGCAGCATGGGCAGAGGCTCAGTCAAAGTATATTGAAAATGTTCAGAATGAACCGTATTATGACGCTCAGAAGGATATCCTCAATCTGGAGGACTACTACAGCAGCCTTGATTTTGAAAAAGAAGACATCCCGGAACAAATCCATACTCTGTTGGTTCGCAGCCATAACCGGCAATTGGATTACTCCCCTCACCAATATGTATATCCATGGGTGGATCTGCAGGAAAATCTCAAGCTAAAAAGTTTATATTCCGGGAAAGGGATGGACCCGCTTAAAGCCATTGACCAGGATCTCAAGCTTTTGCAGTCGGTTCAGGAAAGCGGCTTTAGCAGCAGAGAAAGAGTAATTTTTAATACTGAGCATGTCATTCCGCAATCCTGGTTTGAAGAAAGTCAGCCAATGAGAGGGGATCTTCATCACCTGTTTGCATGTGAACCGGCATGCAACAGTATGAGAAGCAACTTCCCCTACTATGATTTTGAAGCCTATACTCCGGAATTCGAGGCTGAGAGTGTCAGGACCGGATGCGGAATGGCAGAACAGGAAAAGTTTGAGCCTGAATATGGAAAGGGTATTGCCGCAAGAGCAGTATTCTATTTTGCTGTCAGATATAAAAAAGTAATTAAAATCGAAGAAAAGATGGATATGCAGATTTTGCTGAGATGGCATGCAGAATATCCAGTGACTGTATATGAGAAGCATAGGAACGCTGCCATTCAAGAGCTCCAGGGAAACCGCAACCCATTTATTGATTTTCCGGAACGTGCAAAGAAAATGTTAGGATAATATAGGATAATAAATGTGCCCGCCTGAAACTCAGGCGGGTTTGTTTTATAATATAAGATAAAAAAGGAGCAATCATGTGCAGCCATTTACAGAAAACGTTATAAAAATCATTAAAAACATTCCAAGAGGAAAAGTCATGACATACGGACAAATAGCAAGGCTGGCCGGGAGCCCCAGGGGAGCTAGACAGGTGGTCCGGATACTTCATACCCAAAGTGAAAAGCATCAGCTTCCGTGGCATCGGGTTGTCAATGGGAAAGGGGAAATTGGGTTTAAAGACGGAGATTTGCATGACATTCAGAGAGAACAATTAGAAAATGAGGGGATTTACTTTAATATAAATAATAGAATTGATTTGCAGGAATTTGCCCATGAATCATCACAGCAAATATAAAAAAGCGTGCCATCCAATTGGAAGTCACGCTTCTTAATAATCATAAGTACCTATTTTGTCTTTGATGCATATTCCTCAATCATCTCAACGGTTACATACTTTCTTGCAGGTATAATTCCCTGTTTAGAAAGTTCATTGATTTCAGCAGTTACTTCATTTATCTTATCCGCAGAAAATGGAAGTCCCCTCCTGCATAAATCCAATGCTTGCTCAATATAGTATTCGCGCTGCTGCTCCAGGGCAGCAAATTTCGTAATAATCTTATTCTGCTTTCCTACATGTTCTGATATTGCTTTATGTACACTCATTCTTTCCACCCCTTATAAAATTCACCTGTTTTTATCATACCATTTTCTAATAGCATTTTAAGAGTAAATATATTCTTATTAGCATAATATTTATTTTAAATAAAAATAGGAAATAATAGCCAGTCCTCATAACTTTTACAGTGGAGAATAAAATAGTTAAGTAAATCAAAAATTGATTCTTTTTCCTCATTATGGAAATAAAGGGAACACACCTTTCTAAGAAGAAAAGGTTAAGAAACAAAATGGAAGGTGGCTTAATACATATGAAAAAGAGTGTAAAAATAAATATCAGTTTATTGCTGGTATTTATGCTGGCACTTGTTCCTTTTGCTCAGCCCGAATCGCCTCAAGTCCAGGCAACGGAAGAAGGCAGCGAACTTGTACAGCAGTTAAACCAAATGCTTAATAATGATCCAATTCTTCAGGGAGGACTTGCAGGAGTGAGTATCCGCAATGCGGAAACAGGCGAGCTGGTATACGACCATATCGGAGATATACGTTTAAGACCGGCTTCTAATATGAAGCTTCTAACAGCAGCTGCAGCTCTAGAAACATTAGGAGAAAATTATCAGTTCACAACAGAACTTCTTCACACAGGTTCAATAAAGGGAAATACACTTCAAGGTGACTTGATCTTAAAAGGAAAAGGGGATCCAACCCTTTTAAAAAAGGATTTTGATTCATTTGCCGTTAAAGTAAAAGAAGCAGGCATCAAAGTTATTCATGGCAGGCTGATCGGTGATGACACGTGGTATGATAATGTACGCTATTCAACCGACCTGTCATGGAGCGATGAATCATGGTATTATGGCGGACAAGTCTCGGCACTAACTGCCTCCCCAAACGAGGACTATGACGCTGGCACAGTAATTGTAGAGGTTTATCCCGGAGAAAAAGCCGGGCAGGAACCGATTGTAAAAATGGTCCCGGAAACAGATTACATAAAAATCGTCAATAAGGCTAAAACCGTCACTAAAGATGAAAAGAAGGATATCCATATTGAAAGAGATCACGGAACGAACACCGTTACAATCGAAGGAGAAATTCCAGTTGAAGGCAGCCGTTCAAGGGAATGGATCGCTGTATGGGAGCCTACTGGCTACGCATTGGATCTATTGAAGCTTTCTCTCGCTGAACAAGGCATTAAAATCAAAGGGAAAACAGAAGCTGGCACTGCCCCAGAAGACGCAACACTATTTGCTGAGCATAAATCCATGCCGATCAAAGATTTGTTCATACCATTTATGAAATTAAGCAATAATGGCCATGCGGAAACATTAATCAAGGAAATGGGCAAAGTTGCCAAAGGAGAAGGCAGCTGGGAAAAAGGGCTGGAGGTATTAGAAGAACAAGCAGAAGCCTTTGGGATGAATAAGGAAACTCTCGTACTCAGGGACGGTTCTGGAATCTCACATGTGAACTTAATTCCGGCAAATGAAATCTCAAAACTTCTTTTCGAAGTACAGGACGAAGAATGGTTCAGCTCCTATTTGAACTCATTGCCGATTGCGGGCAATACAGACCGGATGGCGGGAGGAACTCTTAGAAATCGCATGAAAAACTCCAATGCCGCAGGGAACGTGAGAGCAAAAACTGGCTCCATCTCAACAGTCAGTTCATTATCAGGATATGTTAAGACATCCAGCGGGGAAGAGCTTATCTTTTCTATTATTCTGAATAACTTAACTGATGGGAGTGAAGGTAAAGTTATTGAGGACAAAATAGCCACGCTATTAGCCGATCAATAAAACATTAGAAAAGGGCAGGATACCGTTTCGCCGGTAAACCTGCCCTTTTTCGCTCTTACTCTGCTTTTGCTGCCTGTATCTGCAGGTCAATTTTCACTTTATCTCCAACAAGTACTCCGCCTGTTTCAAGGGCTGAATTCCATGTTAAGCCATAGTCGCTTCGCTTGATTGCTCCAGCAGCAGTAAAACCGACTTTTTCATTGCCCCAAGGATCTTTGCCTGACCCTTCATATGTCACAGTAAAGGTTTCTGTATTTGTTGCACCATGAATAGTAAGATCGCCGGTAACATCATATTCATCATCACCTTTGTTTACAATGACTGTTGATTTAAAGGTCATTTTCGGATGGTTCTCAACATCAAAGAAGTCAGCAGAACGCAGGTGATTGTCACGATCTTCATTGCGTGTATCAACACTTGAAAGTGAAACATTGAAAGAAATATCAGCAGTTGTTAAATCTGCAGGATCTGCAGTTATTTCTGCATCAAAGCTATTAAAGCTGCCTTTCACGTTAGCGATCATCATATGTTTGATAGAAAAATCCACACTGCTGTGCGCAGGATCAACTGCCCATTTTGTTTTAGCCATATTTTTCTCCTCCAATAGTTCGAATTCATTTGTTTTGAATTCAAGATATTTTAATTCTAAATAAATTATATGCTGGTTCAAGTTTTATGTCAATGATATTTTTTCAAAAGATGGTAAAATGAAGACTACTTAAATTTTCGATTTCATACATAACCTAAGTCATAATGATTTCATCACGATTTGGTGATGTTTAAAGGGGAACGGACCATGAATCAGCTTGAACAGATTTACAATAATGCTGCAGAGCATACAAAAATAAAAATCCTGGAGGATGCCGACCGCTATCTGGGAAGTAAAGAGCCGATGCCATCCTATAAGGAATATCTTTCTGAAAGATTTCATTATATCGATCAAATCTGGGTAAATGTGTGGCTGAATAAAATCACTGCCAAAATATCCAAGCATGAAAAAAAGAAATATCTAGGTGAAAAAGGGTATGACACAGAAAATGCAGACAGGAAAATAATTAATCACCTCTTCCGGACTGAAATGAGGGATTATCAGCCTTTTAACAGTTTGGACTGGCTTAATGACCTATTTGAAAGCAATAATGAAGCTTGGGCTGAGCGCTATGAGAATGCACGGGCTCATTATCTGCAGAAAGCAGAAGAGGAGCTTCTTCAGCGAAAGAAGTATCGAATCCGCGAAGATATTGAAAAGAAAATGGATGAAATTATTGAAAGAGATTATAGCCTTCTATATCTTCATGTCAGACATAAGGCTTCAAAGCAGCTGGCCTCCGATTTTAGAAACAAGATACGATATCAAAAAGCGGATACCTTTGCTCTAGAGGAAAAACTTGAGGAGACAGGCAGCTTTGATGCAGGTGATTATACAGTAATGGGGGAATTCTTTGAGGAGCTGACTGGAAATATTCATAAAGCCTTGTATGGGGGCAAAGGCTATTTTGAATATGAAGCCTATTACTATGTCTATAAGAACCATATATCGGGATTTCTGTCCGATTCTCTGCAATCGTTCGTCCTTCAAAACCTTCCGCATCATTTATTCGAGGAATATGAAGACGCTTATCAGAAACCTCTTACCGGTAAGTCGGTGAAGAAGTTAATGGCCCATACTCTTCAGGATCTTGATGAAAGTTTTTTTGAAAGCATTCAGGAGGAATATATTGAAGATCTGCTGAGGCTTGCGGATATACCGTTTGACCCTGAAGTCCATAAAGTTCTGCTCGAGAAGGATATTGCTGACAGGGACAGAAAAATTGCTGAAGAACTGGCTGAGCAGCAGCGGAAGAAAGAAGAAGAGGAACGCATGCTCGAATACATATTCGGGCAGGAATACAGCCCCTCTGTAGAACGGGCCAAAAGGTATGTACTTCATATTGGTGAAACTAATACAGGGAAGACACATCATGCCCTTGAAGGAATGAAATCGGCCCAAAGCGGCATGTATTTGGCACCTTTAAGGCTATTGGCACTCGAAGTATATGATAAACTGAACCGCGAAGGGATACCCTGTTCTTTGAAAACCGGCGAAGAGGAGAAGTCAGTTGCCGGTTCTGAGCATCTTTCAAGCACCGTAGAAATGTTCTATGAAAAGGACTATTATGACGTCATTGTCATTGATGAAGCCCAAATGATCACGGATAAAGACAGAGGCTTTTCCTGGTATAAAGCAATTACCAAGGCAAATGCCAATGAAGTCCATATCATTGGCAGCCGCAGCGCTAAAAGCATGATGCTCCAGCTTCTTGGCGAAGCAAATATTGAACTGAATGAATACAGCCGGGATATTCCTCTTGAGGTCGAAGCAAAGGAATTCAAATTCAGTCATGTGCGAAAAGGCGATGCACTCATCTGTTTTTCAAGGAAGAGAGTACTTGAAACTGCCTCCAGACTGCAGCAGGAAGGGCACTCAGTAAGTATGATTTATGGAGCGATGCCTCCTGAAACCAGAAAAAAACAAGTCCAGCGTTTTATAAATGGAGAAACTTCCGTCATCGTCTCCACTGATGCCATTGGGATGGGACTCAACCTGCCTATCCGGAGAATTGTTTTTTTGGAAAATGATAAGTTTGACGGAACGAAAAGGAGAACCCTTACTTCACAGGAAGTTAAGCAAATTGCTGGAAGGGCAGGGCGAAAAGGGCTTTACAACATAGGGAAAGTTGCTTTTACAAAAGATATTAAAAGAATGAAGGCCCTGCTTGAAATGGAGGATGCCCCAGTCCACAGTTTTGCCATAGCCCCAACAAATACAGTATTTGAAAGATTCCAAAGGTATTACCGTGATCTCGGATCATTCTTTGAGCTTTGGGATAAGTTTGAGAGCCCCAGAGGAACCAAAAAAGCGGCATTAACAGAGGAGAGAGACCTGTATGAAAGGATACGCGGCACAGAAATTGAAGCAAAGCTTGGCCTAATGGACTTATATGGTTTTCTCCATCTGCCATTCTCCAAAAAAGAACATGATCTTGTCCGTCAATGGGAAGAAACCATGTATGCCATTATTGATGGGGAGGAGCTTCCTGAGCCCAGAATCAAGAACCGGAATTTGGAAGAGCTGGAATTGACTTATAAAGCAATTGGCCTGCATTTGCTGTTCCTGTATCGTCTTGAACAGAGAACAGAAGCGTTATACTGGGAAAGATTAAGGGAAGAGATCAGCGACCATGTTCACGAGAGACTGAAAACCGATATTAAAGAGCTCTCAAGAAAATGCAGAAAATGCGGCAAAAAATTGCCCTGGGAACACGAATATCAAATCTGTGATGAATGTCATTCTTCACGTTCAAGAAGAAGGTTTCATTACTATAGAAGGTAATATCCCTCATTCCATTTAAGAAGCCTGCTGGCAAGACAGCAGGCTTTTAAGTATTAGGGCTTCAAAACTACTTTTATGCAATTGTCTTCATGGCCATTGAAAATTCTATATCCATGACTTGCGTCTTCAAGATTAATTTTATGGGTAATGATGTCTTTCGGATCGAATTCTTCATTGACAATTTTTTCATACAGCATGGGCATGAATGGAATAACAGGAGCCTGTCCCATTTTCAAATTGATATTCCTGGCGAAGAAGGCACCCAGCGGGAACATGTTATAGTTAGCCCCATAAACACCTGTAAGCTGAACCGTTCCTGTTTTTCTTACCGCTTTAGCTGCAATCTGTATTGGCCCGAGCGTACCTCCTTGAAGCTTCAGCTTTTGTTCAATGAATTCCAGAGGTGACTTTTTGCCATCCATTCCAACACAGTCAATAACAACGTCAGCGCCTCCGTGTGTAATTTCCTTTAAATGCTCTCCCATATCAGGATACTTTGTGAATTCAAATACCTCGACCTTATTTGATTCCTTGGCATGATTCATCCGATAATCCAGATAATCCACGGCAATGACACGTTCTGCACCTTCCATCCAGGCAAACTTCTGTGCCATTAATCCAACAGGACCACAGCCCAGTACAATGACTGTATCTCCTTTTTTAACTCCTGCGTTCACGACACTCCAATAAGCTGTAGGGAGGACATCAGATAAAAACAGCAGTGATTCATCTTCAAGCTCGCATGATTCGGGTACAAGAAATGGAGTGAAATTGCCAAAGGGGACTCTTAAATATTCCGCCTGGCCCCCTGGGTGATTCCCAAATTTTTCAGTATACCCAAAATAGCCTCCTGAATCATAATGCGGGTTTGAATTGTCACATTGACTTGTTTGGTCCTGCTTGCAGTATGCACATTCTCCGCAGGAAACATTGAAGGGAATGACCACTCTGTCGCCTTTTTTTACTTTGGTTACTTCAGGCCCGGCTTCCTCCACAATCCCCATTGGTTCATGACCAATAATATATCCTTCCGGCAGCGGCATATTCCCCTGATACAGATGCAAATCAGAACCGCATATTGCTGTGGAAGTAATCCTGACAATAATGTCATCCTTTTTATCCAGCCTCGGGTCATCTTCGTTGGTCACAGCTACCCGGTTTGGTCCCTGATAGGTTACTGCCTTCATTTTTAGCACTCCTGTTCTGAGATTTTGTTCTCGATTGCGAATAAATTTTGTTAAATTTATGGAAAGTGTCTTTTAACAATATTATAAGTTTCACTTAAATTCTTCTTATTATTCGGCTCATTCAGAGATGAGGATGGTTAATATTAGCTTGGCAACTGGGCGAATCATTAAATTTATGAATTTTACCCGTCCATTACGAATAGATATTCATGGAAAACAACTAAGAAAGTCTTAAAGGGGCGGTAAAAATGGCAAGCTGCGCACATCAGGCTGAAGTAAACATACCGGTTGAGGCAATTTGGAACTTTGTCAGTGATATTGGGAACTGGGCACCCTTAGTACCCGGTTATATTGCACATGAGATACTAAGTGACAAAGAATCAACCTGGAGCTTTAAAAGCGATATGGGGATTATTAAGAAAAAGATTGAATTAAAAGTGGCTATAACCAGCTGGCAGGAGCCCACAAAGGTGACCTTTCAATTAACAGGGCTTAATGAGAAGTTTACTGGACATGGATATTTTCTTGCGGAAAAAGGCAGCAATAATATTAACATCATGACAGGGTCACTTGAAATATCAGCCGAGGGAATGATGGCCAAAGTGGCTAACTCATTGCTAAATACAGCTCTTCCGGAAATTACTGCAGAATTGACAGAGACTGTTGCATTAAAAGCGGAACAGGAATACAGGGAGCATGCTGGCGTTTAGTTTGTCTCTCATTGAAAAGAACTCATTAACTTGAGTTCTTTTATTTCGTATATCGGTTAGCATAGCTGGAGGCTACGAAAGCTTCCGGCTTTATTTTTGGCTCTAGGCCGATCGATTCGATCCTGGAGACCATTTCCTTCACAAATTCCCGCGTTTTGTTTCTTTTGCCTGATCCGATGTCCATATGTCCTTCCATAGAAAACGAACCGCCTTTGTAAAGGAATGGAAGAACGATATCAAACATTTTGTCTTTGTACTCCTCTGTAAACAAAGAGACCACTTCTTCAGTCAGCGAGGTTTCATAGGAGATTCTCTCATGAAGGTGCAGCATTTTCCTGGAGATAACGGTTTTTCGAATACATGCCCAGGCGCCTTTTCGCTCATTTTGAATCACAATCCCGGTTATAAACACAGTGCGATTGCAATGCACCTGTGAATCTGTTCCAATCATCAGCCTGAAGTTCCCATCAGGATTTCGCTTTATAAAAAGTAAGATACGGTTGAATACCTGCTCAAAAGTCATATTCCTCTCCTGAAGATTTTGAAATGTATATTCAGCATTCACCTATTATCACCACATTAAGTATTTTGTCTCGGAGTATCACTCTTCCACAACCTTTAACTTAAAATGTAATCCCTATTACTGCCATTATATTGAGGGACACTGAACAAGTTGTTTATTTTTTTGAAAAAATTGTTTTTGCAGCGGATGAACGGAAAATGAATGGGAATTTGAAGATTGATGAAAGCTATGGTAAAAGGAGGAGCTCTTATGAACAAAACACTCATTTTTATCCTTAAATCAGCAGCAAGCTTGATTGCTTTTGCCATAGCACTTGATTTATTCTTCGATGCCTCATTGGCGGATATTGTTTCTTTCAGTCTTCTGGTAACAGTCATGTCTTATTTACTCGGAGACCGCATCATACTTCCAAGGCTGGGAAACCGGAATGCCCTTATTGCAGACTTTTTCCTGGTTTATGCATCTGTATGGGTGTTTGGGAGTGTGCTGCTTAACAGCTACCTGCAAATCGCATGGGGAAGCATCATTGCGGCAGGAATTATCACTTTTTCCGAAGTCTTTATCCACCGCTATTTGCTAAAAACCGCAGCTTCCAATCACCAGGATAACCGGGAGGAAGCCGTCTTGAACCCCCGCCTTGCTTATGGAATGGAAATGGCGGAGGAGAAAGAGCCGACACGGGATTGGGATTGAAAATCATAAAGCAGCTAAACCCAATGCGGACATTACGGCTGCTTGGGTTTTTCTCATTCATTCATAAGAAAAGAATACTCTTGCTATTTTGTCATCAAACACCCAATATTAATAAGGTGCATTTTATCCAAAGAAAAGAAAGTAGGGTCTTATTTGCAGGATTTTTTAACACTTGGCATTTCAAAAAAACGAACCGAGCTTTTGCTTAAGGCTGGCATCGGGAATCCTACCCCCATCCAGGAGAAAGCCATTCCCGCTTTAATGGAGGGAAGGGATATCATTGCCCAGGCACAGACCGGAACAGGAAAGACATTTGCTTTTATCCTGCCGATTCTTGAAAAGCTGGAGCCGGCAGCATCCCATATACAAGCACTGATTGTTACACCCACAAGAGAATTAGCCCTGCAGATCACGGGAGAAGTTCAAAAACTGACTGCGGCTGATGATATAGAGGTTTTAGCTGTGTATGGCGGCCAGGATGTAGACAAACAGCTGAACAAACTAAAGAAAAATGTCCATATTGTTGTCGGAACTCCCGGACGGCTGCTCGACCATATTAATAGAAAAACTATTGATTTATCAAAGACAGATTTTTTAGTCTTGGATGAAGCCGATCAAATGCTGCATATCGGTTTTCTGGGAGAAGTGGAAGATATAATTAATGAGACTCCCGAAAGCAGGCAGACCATGCTTTTTTCAGCCACAATTCCAGCAGAAATAAAAAAACTGGCACGAAAACATCTGAAAGAACCACAGTATATTCAAGTTGAAAAAACACAGGGACCGGCAGATTCAGTAAAGCAAATCGCCATACATACTATCGACCGTGCCAAGCAGGCTACACTCATGCAATTAATTCAAACTCATAGACCTTATTTAGCCGTCATCTTTTGCCGGACCAAACGCAGGGTCAGCAAGCTTAATGATGTACTAAAATCAAATGGCTTCCAAAGTGATGAGCTGCACGGGGATTTATCCCAGTCCAAACGGGAACAAGTGATGAAACGATTCAGGGACGCAGAATTACAGCTATTAGTAGCAACTGATGTAGCAGCAAGGGGACTTGATGTGGAAGGTGTCACACATGTATTTAATTATGATATTCCACTGGATCCGGAAAGCTATGTTCACCGCATCGGAAGAACGGGAAGAGCTGGCATGAAGGGGCTTGCAATCACTTTTTATTCATCCGCAGACAAACCGCTTCTCGAAGCAATTGAAAAAGGGCTGAACATTTCAATATCAAGGCAGAACCTTGGCAAAAGCCAGGAAAAGCAAAAGCCATCCAGGCCACCAGAAAAAAACTCTCACCTGCAAAAAAGCCCATCTTCACGTGGAAGAAAGAAAAAGGATAATTGGGACGATGCAGACAGAAAAAAGAATGAAGGCAAAACTTCCCCAACAAAGAGCAGAAAAAGCCAAAGGAAAAAATCCAAACCGTTGAATTCAGCTGGTAATGTAAACCGCAGTAAATCACAATCCAAAAAGAAGACTTCAGCGCCTAAAACTGTGAGTGACATGTCAAAAAGACGCGGAAGGTGACCATAATTAAAGGAGGAACAATATGTTAAAAGAACGGATTGAAAATCATCTTAAAAAACCAGAAAACGAAATATACAAAGAAGAAAAGGAATTTGCTGAAAAGCATCAGCTATTATCAAATGCTGAAACTTTAATAGGCAAAAATCCTGAAACCCGCTTTGCAAATGCTTATATAGAGAGAGGAAACAAGGAAACAGAAGAAGTCCTCTCACAGGAGACTTTCGATTTTCTAAACCAGCCTATCGATTATTTTGTAAAAAACATTAAAGAGTTTATGTACCTTGAGTCTGAATGGTTTGGGATTATTGGGGCAGAAGCCATCTCATTTGAATTCGATGACCTGTTCCGAAACTATGATGTCATGCTTGGACTTAAATTGCCTAAGAAGAAAGCAGAAGCGATAAGGTTATATTTAAAAAGGACATTACAAGGTGATTCAGCAACATTTGATTTAATGTTTAACCAGCAAGATGGGTTATGGGAACTCAATTTTGCTTTGGATGACCTAGAGGGCTTTAAAGAAGATATGACCATAAACGAAGCTTACAATCTAATTTACAGATATCTATTCTTATTGGCAGAAAAAATTGAGGAAGCAAACTAAAAAAGCGGTTCAATCGAACTGCTTTTTTTATTTATTTTATTTCCCATACCATGGATATTTCTTTGTGAAATTCTGCATGATATAGATTGTTAATAAAAAAGGAGGAATCAAAATGGAAAATCAGTCTAACCAAATGCATCAAAACATGCATACGGGAAATATACCTCAGCAGCTCAACCATGGAGCACATGAAGTTCTAGATGTTCATGAAGTTTTATCAGGTACAGTCGGCACCTTAAACACATACTCACTTTTGCGTCAGCACGTACAAGATCAGGAACTGGCAAGTCTAATGGACCGCCAATATCAATTTATTCAAGAGGAGTACAATACTACACTGGAATGCTTCCAGACAGGTAAAGATCCTTCTAAACCAACCCAGAGCTATAAAATGAACCAGGATAATGATTTTATTTATGGTTTAAAGCCTGCTCAGCCAAAGAAGCCAATCCAATCTATCTCCGAAATGAATGAAGAAACAGTTTCCGGCTGCCTTCTGGGAGCATTAAAATCGGCCGCTTCCATGAAAACAATGGCTGCACTCGAAACAACAAATCCTGTTGTTCGTAGAGTACTGGCTGATTCAATCCCAAATTGCATTGAGATGGCTTATGAACTTTCGATTTATCAAAACAAACATCATTTTTACCAGGTACCTCAGTTTACACAGCAGGATATGCAGCAAATGTTAAATGCATATGCTCCTGCTCAAGGGCAAATGCCTAATCCTAATATTCCTCATTAAAAAAAGAGCCCCTTGGTAAAATGCCAGGGGCTCTTGCATTCTTTTGCATATGTGGTTATTTAAAGGTTTCATTCGATAATGGAGAGCCAGCAGATGTATGCTGATTCATCCATTCAAGAGATACTTTGGAAACTGTCTGCCAATCTGGAATCTTATCCTTAAATTTTTCAATCCAGCTCATTGCGAATTGGGAATCAATGCCTTTTTCCTCACATTGGCTTAAAAAATCCTGTACGGCTGATTGATTAAATTGATCCCAGCCTCCGCATATGTTCTGCCAAATCTGTTCAATAGAAGCTTGTATGGGTGAATCAATATTCGTTTTGCCGTGTTGATTATGATTGTACATACATAAACTCTCCTTTTTATTTAATATCAATTTCATTATGTCCTTCGGAATTAGAAGTCATGTGCGAGGCAAAATAATCCTATAAAATAAAAAAAACTTTAATGAAACATAAAAATTATAGCCTGTTTATAGGATCTCATCACAATTTTCCAGGCAACCATGACATTTATCATGGTTTGTACATGACACTCATGTCTACAAAACCTTCTGAAAACCCTTTATCATAAGGTTAACGTCATGAAGAAGGGAATTAAAAAATGACTTCTAAAGAAAAACAACTCAACTTAAAAAAACAAATGGCACCATATGAAAAATCAGATTTAACACGCAGCACCATGCAGCTGGTCAATACACTGGGACCTTTTTTCCTGCTGTGGTTCCTTGCTTATAAGAGCCTGAGCATTTCTTACCTGCTGACGCTTGGCATATCTGTCATTGCAGCAGGCTTTCTGGTCAGGATCTTCATCATTTTCCATGATTGCTGCCACCATTCCTTTTTCAAAAATCGCAAAGCAAACAAAATCGTTGGCACATTCACAGGGATCCTTACCATTTTCCCTTATCACCAATGGCAGCATGACCACAATGTTCACCATGCAACCAGCGGTAATCTGGACAAGCGTGGTACAGGAGATATCTGGACACTGACTGTGAAAGAATACCAGGATGCGTCATGGCCGACACGTGCAGCTTATCGCATTTACCGCAATCCGTTCGTCATGTTAGGGTTAGGCCCGATTTATGTATTTTTGTTGAAAAACCGATTTAACAGAAAAGGGGCAAGAAAGAATGAACGCATCAATACTTATCTTACAAATGCAGCCATCGCTGGTTTGTATGCGTTCATGTGCTGGGCCATCGGATGGGAAGCATTCCTGATGGTGCAAGGACCAATCTTTCTAATTTCCGGAGCAGCGGGAATTTGGCTTTTCTATGTACAGCATACATTTGAAGACTCCTATTTTGAAGAAGATGATAAGTGGGAGTATGTAAAAGCGGCAGTAGAAGGAAGCTCCTTTTACAAGCTTCCAAAAGTGCTTCAGTGGCTGACCGGGAACATCGGGTTCCATCATATTCATCACTTAAGCCCGCGCGTGCCTAACTATAATCTAGAAAGCGCACATTATAATACAGCTGAGCTCCAGAATGTACCGACCATTACGCTTTCGACCAGCCTGAAGTCCCTTCGATTCCGCTTATGGGATGAAGAAGCCCAGGACTTCACGGGTTATGGAGCAGCCAGGCAGTCTGCACTCAGAAAAAAACAAAGCAGAGCAAAAACGGCATCTGTGAAGCCATAACTTAGTCTATAGTCTACTGAAGAACAGCTCCTTTGTGATATGATAGCAAAGGAGCTGTTTTATTATTTCACGAATAAAAAGAGGGTACCTCACATGTTTAAAAAGTATTTCACCACATTGAAAAGTTCAGGCATTTCTCCCTATATATGGAGTGTATTCAGCATTTTGCCGTTTTATTTCATCTTCAGATCCACCTCAAAAATCGCCATAGCCGTAGGGATTATCCTGACCATTTTATTTTTTATATCATTGCGTTTTGCCTTTATATCGCGGAAGTGGCCTGTCTATCTATGGACTGGCATCTTAATCAGCATATCGATTACAATGACCATTCTTTTTTCGTTTATTTATTTTGCTTTTTATATTGCTTATTACAATGGCCATATCAAAAACAGGATTGCATTTCTAACGTTATATGTCATCCATCTGGTCGCAACTACCATCTCAATTAACATTAATTTTGTCACACAAAAGCCATTATTTCTTGAGCAGATACCTTTTATCATTATCATCTGGATCAGTGTAATTTTGCTTCCTTTTAACATCCACAATAAGAAAAAGCAGGAAATGCTTGAAGAACAGCTCGAAGATGCCAACAAAAGGATTGCGGAGCTTGTCAAACAGGAAGAAAGGCAGCGGATTGCCCGCGATCTTCATGATACCCTTGGACAAAAATTGTCTCTGATCGGGTTAAAAAGCGATCTGGCCAGGAAGCTCATCAGCAAGGATCCTGACCAGGCAAAGGAAGAGCTTGTAGACGTTCAGCAAACGGCCAGAACAGCATTAAACGAAGTAAGAAAAATGGTTTCCCAGATGAGAGGAATCAGGCTGAAGGAAGAAATTATACTTGTTAAGCAAATTTTAAAGGCCGCCTCTATCGAATTTATCGGGGAAGAAGAAATCAAATTAAAGAATGTGTCACTATTCCTTGAGAATATCCTAAGCATGTGCATGAAAGAAGCTGTGACAAATGTAGTAAAACACAGTAATGCAACAGAATGCCGAATAAGCATTGAACAAACCTGGAATGAAGTTAGCATTACTGTCCAGGATAACGGGGTCGGCATGAATCCTGCAACAGATGTCGGAAAGGGGTCAGGACTGCTTGGATTAGGAGAGCGGCTCGACTTTGTCAATGGAAGCCTTGAAATCGCATCTGAAAATGGAACAACGATTACAATGAAGGTGCCAACAGTCGTAAAGGAAACAAATAAGGAGGAAAAGGCATGATTAAAATCGTCATAGCTGAAGACCAGCGGATGGTGCTTGGTGCTTTAGGATCCCTGTTAAATCTCGAAGACGATATGGAGGTCATTGGCAAAGCATCGAATGGCAAGGAAGCCATATCTCTTGTCCAATCGCTCAAACCGGATATATGCATCATGGATATTGAAATGCCGGAAAAGAGCGGCTTGGAAGCGGCGGAAGAATTGAAAGGCATGGGATGCAAAGTTATTATTCTGACAACCTTTGCAAGGTCAGGCTATTTTCAGCGTGCCCTTAAGGCCGGTGTAAGGGGATACTTATTAAAAGACAGCCCGAGTGAAGAGCTCGCCAGTTCAATCAGAAACGTCGTGGAAGGAAAGCGCATCTATGCACCTGAATTAATGGATGATGTATATGGAGAAGAAAACCCGCTGACCGACCGTGAAAAAGAGGTGCTTGAGCTGATTGCCGACGGCAAAAACACCAGGGAAATTGCCGACCAGCTCAGCATTAAAACAGGAACCGTCCGTAACTATATATCTGCTATTCTTGACAAGCTCGAAGTTACGAATAGGATTGAAGCCATTACCCAGTCCAAAGAGAAGGGCTGGTTTAAATAAAGGTGTTTCTTGCATAAAAAGGCAGCAGCCAACCCAGGCTTAGCTGTCCTTTTTCATTTTCTTTAATTCTTCCATAACAACGAAGGCCAAATCATCATTTCCAAACATTGATAGAACACCAAGCAATGTCTCATCAGGCACATCGCCCGCTTCTTCTTTTGGAACTGTCAGCTCCAGCGCTTCCTGCAGTGAAATATTTTTGCTTTGATCAGGGTATGCCTTTAAATAGATTTCCTCGGGATCTAAATTGTGATTAATGCACCACTGGGCAAAAACGAGAATCATCATTTTTTCTTCGCCCTGATAGTTTTGAATAATTCTTTCTTCAAGCTCTTTGCTGTTCATTTTCATAAATCTCCTTATGTATTTATATATTGATTATAGATATAAATCCATGATTTTTCATCTTAATTGCCATTTCTTTTGCAGATAGAATTTTCAGTAATCCGAATTAATTCTAAATTTATTGTTAATTCATATTGACAATTAAATAGGAGAATATCATAATATTAGAAAAACTTATAAAAACTTTAACAGATAACTGCACTACTGCCTTGAAGTAGAAAAGAGCGAAAGGGAACCTTTTCAAAAACAGCATATGAGTCTTATTACAATAACTGTAAGCAGCTGTTGAACATCCATATGGTTGTTGCCGGGAAGCAAGCCCTTTCGTCCACGCTCGGGGGATGACTGGGCGTTTTTATTTATCCTCTATTAAGAGCAGCAGGAAAAGCAGGCATGAGGTTTTTAAATCATCTACAGATAGGGAGTTTTGACAATGACTGAATTTAAAATTGAAATCAATCGCACACCTGAGAAAAAACAAAAACCTGCATTTGATAACCTGGAGTTTGGCAAAAATTTTACCGATCATATGTTTGAAATGGATTATACTGCCGGCCGGGGATGGCATGATCCAAGAATTGTACCTTACCAGCCTCTTTCACTTGATCCCGCTGCAATGATTTTCCATTATGGTCAAAGTGTCTTCGAAGGGTTAAAAGCATATCTTACAATCGATAATGAAGTACTGCTGTTCAGGCCTGAAAAGAATATGGAGAGATTGAATAAATCCAACTCCAGGTTATGCATTCCTGAAATTGATGAAGAGCTTGCTCTTTATGCCTTAAAAGAATTAATATCACTCGATCGTGACTGGATTCCCAATGTTGAAGGAACCTCACTGTACATCCGTCCATTTGTCATTTCAACTGAGCCATACCTTGGAGTAGCACCATCAAAGAGATACAAATTCATCATTATCCTTTCTCCAGTAGGCGCCTACTATAAGGAAGGCATCAACCCTGTTAAAATTGCTGTTCAAAACGAATATGTCCGTGCTGTAAAAGGGGGAACAGGCACTGCTAAAACCGGAGGAAACTATGCAGCGAGTCTGAAAGCACAGGAGCTTGCCAGCTTAACTGGATATTCACAGGTTCTATGGCTGGACGGAAAAGAAAATAAATATATTGAAGAAGTGGGAAGCATGAACATTTTCTTCAAAATTAACGGTGAAGTTGTAACACCTGAGCTGAATGGAAGCATTTTAGAAGGAATCACCAGAAACTCTGTACTCGAGTTACTGAAATACTGGAATATCCCTGTAGCAGAGCGCAGAATCTCCATTGAAGAAATTTACCAGGCACATGCGGATGGACAGCTTGAAGAAGCATTTGGAACAGGCACTGCTGCTGTTATCTCTCCAATTGGCGAATTTTTCTGGGACAATAAGAAAATTGAAATCAGCGGTGGCATCACCGGGGAATTATCCAAGAAAATCTATGATACTTTGACAGGCATTCAAAAAGGAATCGCACCAGACCCGTTTGGGTGGAGTGTAAAAGTGGAAAAAAAAGAGGCAGCAGGCATTAAGTAATCCCCAATGCAGGCATGGATCGGCATCATAAAGCCGATCCTTTTTTATTTTAGGCATGAAAATCTGCTAAAATGGGAAAATAAAGAAAGAACCTATTACGAGGGGAGATAAAAAATGGACAAGATAGAAGTTGGAGAAGTGTTTACAATCAGTGATGAAAATGATCAGGAAATGGAAGTGGAGGTCCTCGCTTCTGCAGAGGTAGATGGCCATCAATATGCTGCTGTCAGCTTCGTAGAAGATCTTGAAGAAGACACAGAAGAAGATATCGACGTGTTCTTCTTAAAACTGGATGAAGACGGCGACTTCACACCCATTGAAAGCGATGAAGAATTTTCCAAAGTCTCTGCCGTATTCGAGGAAATGATAAACGAGGAATAGAAGAGAAGGAATGATTCCTTCTCTTTTTTTACATAGGAAAATGCTTAAGCTCCTAATCTTCAGAAAACGTAATTTTCTTCAAAATTAATGCGCAAATCTCACAAAAGGAATGAAACAGCAGGTGATCCAATGAAAATATTATGCATCGATGGCGGTGGAATACGCGGTGTCTTTGCTGTCAGCATTTTAAAAGCTCTCGAAGAGGAACTGAAACTGAAAGCAGGCGACTATTTTGATATGATTGCTGGCACAAGCACCGGATCGATCATTGCCTCTTCACTGATCCTGAAGAAAGATATGAGCGGAGTCTTGAAAGGATACGAGTCATTCGGGAAGAAAATTTTTGTAAAACAGGCAAAGGTTGGCCTCTTTAAAAGTGTATACAGTGATAAGTACCTGCGGCGTTTTATCCGAAAAGCTTTTGGCGAAACGGAGCTTTCCGATATTAAAAAGCCCCTTTTAATTCCTGCTGTCGATGTGACTCATGGCAAGCCATTTATCCACCGTTCCAATTACGGCAGTACTGGAAATGAAAGTCTATCAATGAAGCTTTGGGATGCAGTCCTTTCCTCCTGTTCAGCACCTGTATATTTCCCTCCGAATAACATCAGCAACAGTTATTTATCGATAGACGGAGGACTTTGGGCGAATAATCCATCACTCGTCTGTATTACGGAGGCTATGTACCACTTCAAGGAGGAACTGCAAAATATTAAAATCCTTTCCCTTGGAACCGGTCTTCAAAAAATTGACTTTACAATTGACAATAATAAATACTGGGGTGTGAAGCATTGGCTGCCTTTCCAGCTCCCGTCCATGAAAGTTACGCCGAAGCTTTTGGACCTGGCCCTTCATTTATCTTCCGAATCTGTTACGTACCATTGCAAGCATCTGCTCGGAGAAAATTACTTGCGCATAAATGAAGAACTGGGAGAAGAAATGCCATTTGATGACATAAAGTTTGTGGAGGAATTGGTCATGCTTGGAGAGAAGGTCTATCAGGACCGACGGAAGGAAATAAAAAAGTTTTTACTATCGTGATTTGAAATCCGTAAAAAAGAGCAAGGGTATTGCCCATGCTCTTTTTTCTTATTTTGTATTTTTCAAGGAATAATACTTCACGGGTTCTTCTGTATTTTGGAGAGCTTCAGCAATCGTACCCATAAGGCTGTATGGCCCTTTGGCGTCATGGCCAACTTCCCAGATCATCATTCCTCCGAATCCGTGATTGAGAGCCAGTGCTGTTTTCTTTTTCATCGTATTGGCACCATTATAGTAGTAGTTGGTGCCATTTAGGCTGATCCTATCCTTTGCTGCGTTTTCGGGATTATCGTTTATGACTGCCTTATATGATACAGGCTTAATGGCAGGATCTGCTGGCTGAGCATAAAGCGGAACCCCCAGAACCAGCTTATCTTTTGGAATACCCTCTGAATCAAATAGTTGTCCCCAATAGTTTGCAATACTCTCTGTAAAGGAGTACGGAGAAAGATTAGCAGCGTTGTATCCGCCATCCCACTGGCCATCATAAGCCATAATATTTACATAATCAACCTTCATGAACATATCAGGCTCATATACGACATAGCCCGTCTCTGTACCAGTTACACTATGAATTTTGGCATGGACCGCAACAGACAGCACTTTGCCGTTTGCATGAAGCACTTCGCTAAGCTTAGTGATAAAGACAGCCAGGTATTTTGCATCCTCTTTGGAACGCGGATGCTCAAAATCAATGTCAATGCCATCAAGGTTTTCGTTTTGAGCCAGCTTCGCCAATTCTTTTACCAGCCTATCTCTCGAAGAGTCATCAGTTATGGCTTGTTTAAAATAATCATAAGATTCCCCGCCATTGATATGAAACCATCCCCCAACGGCAAGTATGGCCTTTACATCTTGCCGGTGTGCATTTTTCACTACACTTCTCAGGTTTTTCAGGGCTGAATCACCATTTAAAGAAATGCTTCCGTCCTTTTCGGGATGAGCGAAAGAAAATAGGATATGAGACAGATTTGAATAATCGATCGATTTTGGATCACGGTAATCCTGGACATAACCCATCAGCACTTTTTCGGGAATCCCAGAAAGCTCCGGAATTCCTTTTTTGACCGGAAGTTTGCTGGATTGAGAAACCGGCACAGGCTGTTTTAAAGGCTGGATCTGATCCGTGTTGTTTGTATAGTAAATGCCTGCAGCAAAACCGCTGGAAAATATAAGAACAATCAATATCAGCACTCGGTGTATTCTCTTCACAAATAGTAACCCTCCATCATTCAATCCTATAAAAGTGTATCAAAAAAGAGAACAAGGAGGGGGTGGTAATTTATTGCTTGCATTCCATTCATAAAATAATACATAAATATGATTCTCATCACATCCCAAGCTTTTCCCCCATGGTACATTCCTTATAAGCAATAAAAACAGCCTAGTAAAAGATTGATAAGGGAGGAAATGTACAGTGAGTGAACTGATTAATAACCGTGAACAACATGGCCATCACAGCAGTCCTGTTCGGCACAGTGAAGGTGAAACTGCTCATCTGAAGCCGGAAGAACAGCCTGGACACCCCATACATACATTTATCCGGGAGAATAGGGCTATTGATAAGCATCTGAGGGAAAAAGTAAAAGTCCATCTCGAGTCGTTCATCCAGGAGGATAACGGGGAAAATGCATATAAACTATTAGAAGACTGCATCCTGTTGCTTGATCTTGATAAGCATTACAGCCGCAAGGAAAATCTGCTTTTCCCATACTTGGAGAAGTACGGAATCTATGGTCCAACAAATAATATGTGGAGCATCGATGACTTTATCAGGGATGGAATCAAGGATGCCAGGAACCTGCTCAGCGATTACGATGGGGACAGGCAAAAGGTCATCAATGCCGTGCGGTTCATGTTCAATGAAATAAGCGCCATGATTTACAGGGAGGAAAACATCCTTTTCCCCATGGCTTTAAAGAATCTTACAGAAGATGAATGGGTTAAGATTGCCTCTGAGAGTGACGCGATTGGCTTATGTCTGACCGGCCCTGAAGGTGAGTGGAAGCCTGAACGAAGAGGGATTGAAGGGAATGGAATATCAGAAGGCTATATCAAAATGGAAACTGGCATTTTAACACTAAAACAGCTGGAACTATTATTCAATCACTTGCCTGTTGATATCACATTTATTGATCATGAAGACGTAGTCCGCTATTTCTCTCACGGAAAAGAAAGAATCTTCGGCAGAATCAAAGCAGTGATTGGGCGAACCGTGCAGAATTGCCATCCCCCCCGCAGTATGCATGCTGTGGAAGAATTGCTGAAGGATTTCAAGGCTGGCCGAAAAGACTCTGAAGATTTCTGGATAAAATTCAGAGATAAATATGTTTATATTCGTTATTTTGCCGTAAGGGATGAAAACGGAAGCTATGCAGGAACCCTTGAATTCACACAAAATATCAGCCCAATCCAGGAAATCGAGGGAGAAAAAAGGATTCTTTCATAATTATATAAAAGCTAAGAGCGTCCAGGCTCTTAGCTTTTTTTGATTTTTGAAGGATTATTAATCTTATATGTCACTGTTTCTTCTACTATGAATTCCTCGTCACAGTCTTTGCCTTTAGGCAGCTTCTTCTTGACAATTTTCCCGTCAAATTCAAGGCTTTCCCCTGGCTGGAGTTCGTATTTCTTCAGAGTTTTTGAGTGGGAGCACCAGCCTAGCCCCACTTCAATCGGTTCATTCTCTTGAATGACAACATCTTCTAAGACGATGACTTCATCATTATCTTCATTGAAATGGTTCCAGCTCAAGGCAATTTGTTTTACTTTAGCAGTAAAGCGGACCTTTTCTGCAGGCAATTCCAAAGCAGGCTGTTTTTCCTTTTTGGCTTTTTTTGCTGAAGGCTTAGTCTTATTGCTGTTTTCAGACGAATTCTTAGAAACGTCTTCGGATTTCTCACTGTCTTTTTTAGGAGCATCCTTTTCAGAAGGAGCAGAGGAGTTGTCCGCAAATTCAGCAGCCAGTGCCTTTCCAAAGCTTGGAGACTGCATCTCTTTAAGATAAGCCGGGTGTATGCAGCTCAGATTTCCGTCCTGAAATTCGATTATGATTGTATAATAATCACCAGACTCACCGTATGCCTGATAACCTTTCACGGTTACAAGCCGCTGCTGTGATTTTTCTTTATACCAGAATTCCTTCTTCACTTCCCTTGTAGTTGATAAGCCCCATTCCCTGACTTTCTCTTCATAATGGGCATCGTCCTGAAAAGTTTCAAAATTCCCCACTGGCGGAAAATAGGCCGTATTGTTTGAGTCTTCAATATGAGGGAGAGTTATTGCCAATCCGTCCACATCCTTTCAAGATTATTTTAATGGCCGTTCGTGATAAAATCAAAAATGAGGAAGGGTTTTTCCGATAACTTTTGAATATAGTTAATAAATGAACGACAGTTTTGCTGCAAAGGAGTCTATAAGATGAAGACATTCAAAAACAGAAATGACGTTCCGCTTAATGAAAAATGGAATCTGGAAGACATTTATTCAAGCATGGAAAAATGGGAGGAAGATTACCAGAGGATTGAACAACTAGCTGATAAGCTGAAGACCTATGATGGGCAGATTCATGACGGCTGCTCTCTGTATCAATATCTTGAACAAAAAGAAAAACTTTCTTACATATTTAATAAGCTATATGCATATGTGATGCTGAAAACAGATGAAGACACACGGGTGTCAGACTCACAGGCATTGGTGGACAGGGCAAAGCAATTAAGCGTAAAAATCAGTTCATCCACTTCTTTTTTTATGCCTTTTCTTTTAAGCCTTGATGAAAAAACACTGAAAAACTTTATTACTGAGGAAAAAGGCTTGAAATACTTTGAGGAAGACCTGCTCGAATCCTTCCGCTATAAAGCGCATGTCCTTAATAAAGACAAGGAAGAAATTCTGTCCCGCCTAGGCGAAGCACTTTCAGTTCCCAGTCATACATTTGGAATGATGAATAATGCAGATATAAAGTTTGGCGATGTAACAAATGATGATGGCGAAAAGGTTGAACTGACACGCGGCATGTATGCGAAAATTATGGAAGAGGAAGACCGGGAAAAGAGGAAAGAAGCATACAGGGCGTATTACCAGCCTTATGTGCAGCTAAAGAATTCCATTGCTTCCACTCTTTCTGCCGCAATTAAAAACAATGTGACAACGGCCAAAATCCGGAATTATCCTTCAGCCCTTGAAAAAGGCTTATTTGGAGATAAGGTGCCAAAGGAAGTATATGTAAATCTTATTGAGACGACTAAAAAGAATATTGGGGCAATGCATCGGTATACTGCAATCCGCAAGAAACAGTTAGGACTTGACGAGCTGAGGCAATATGATTTAAGTGTTCCTTTAGTAAAGGGAGTCAAACCCGAAATAACCTATGAAGAAGCTTATGACACAATGTGTAAAGCACTGGAGCCTCTTGGAGAGGATTATATTAACATTCTCAAGGAGTTTAAATCTGAGCGCTATATTGATGTGCGGGAAACTCCAGGGAAGCGCTCAGGGGCGTATAACCTGGGCATCTATGGCGTTCATCCCTATATCCTCCTGAATCACCGTGATGATCTGGACAGCCTTTTCACACTTGCACACGAATGCGGACATGGCGTCCACAGTAAGCTCAGCTCACAGCACCAGCCGCAGATTACCGCCCGTTACAGCATCTTTGTAGCGGAAGTGGCATCAACAGTGAACGAAGTGCTGCTGATTCATTATTTGCTGAACAGGGAAAAGGATAAACAAGTCCGCAGGCACCTCCTTAATCATTTTATTGATCAGTTTAAAGGAACCTTCTTCACGCAAGTCATGTTTGCTGAGTTTGAAATGAAAACGCACGAATTAGCGGAAAAGGGAGAGCCGCTTAACGCTGAAGTTTTCAGCAGAATCTATGAACGGTTATTCCGCGAATATAATGGGGATGAAATAGTCTTTGATGAAGAGGTGAAATTCGGGTGGGCAAGGATTCCTCATTTTTACCGTCCATTTTATGTTTATAAGTACGCTACAGGATTTGCGTCTGCCATTCATTTGGGAGCAAAAATCCTTGAGGGGGACATAGAAACGCTGCAAAGCTATCTTGAATTCTTAAAAAGCGGAAGTTCCGATTATCCTCTTGAGCTGCTTAAGAAAACCGGAGTGGATCTGACTACCCCATACCCAATTGAAAACTCACTTCGGAAATTCAGAGAACTTGTAGAAGAATTCGGAAACCAATAGAAGAATCCGGCCTGTTTCTTAACTTAGAAACAGGCTTTTCTACTGTCATAGATAAAAGAACAGCCTGCTGAAATACAATTAATGGACAGGATGAAATATTCCTGCAATAATTGATGCAAACTTTAATTAATAAGAAGCTAGTGCAAATATAATTGTGAAGGATGAAAGGATGAAAGTACTACTGGCAAGCCCGAATTTTCACCAGGCAAGAGGAAATACAGTTACCGTTCAGCGTATTTCTGATGGACTTAATAAGCTGGGCATCGAGACTAAAATCATTAATATCACAGACGATCACGAATTCACTTGCCTGCCAAAAGCTGATATTGTGCATGGCTTTAACGCTTACAGGTTTGGCGAATTTATCAAAGGGCTTGGTAAAAGGCCTGAAAGATATGTCGTAACCATGACAGGCACTGATTTGAATATCGATCTTTATGATCCGGCGAAAAAAAACGATGTTATCGAAACGATAATCCATGCCGAGGCTATACATGTATTTGATGAAGAAGCCAAGCTTGTACTGTCAAGAGAAATTCCCGAAGCAAGAGATAAAATCAGCGTTATCCATCAGGGCACTGTAATATTTCCTGAACCTGGAGGCGATTATAAGAAAGAGCCTGGCACTTTTTTATTTTTGCTGCCTGCAGGGATCCGCAAGGTGAAAAATATTCCTTTTGCCATTGAAAAGCTGAAAATGATTTACGAAAAAAATCCCAAAGTACGACTTTGGCTGGCGGGCCCTATTATTGAAGTAGAAGAGGGGGATATTGTAAAGGCCCTCGCAGAAGAGAATAAAGAGTGGATTCAATATCTCGGGCAAATCCCCCACCATCATATGGGGGAGCTATACAGGCAAGCTGATGCCGTATTGAATACATCCCATTCTGAAGGCCAGCCTGCTGCTATTTTAGAAGCAATGGAATATTGCCTTCCAGTACTTGCAGCCAATAACCTGGGCAACCGAAATATCATTGACCATCTGGAAACAGGTTTAATCTATACTAATCCGGTCGAATTTCTTGATTATGCAGACAAACTAGTGAATAATTACGAGTTGAGGATAAAATTGGGGCGGGCTGCCAAGTTCTATGTTGAGTGCTGCCATTCTTCAGAATATGAAGCGAAAACACTTCAAAAAATTTACAAAACAATTTTAGAAAAGTCCCCAGTAAATAATGAATAGGCAAGGAGAGAGAAATATGTCGAGAGAAGAAATCGTTAAACTAACTTCTTTATCTACAAAAGGCGGCTGAGGATGCAAAATTGGTCCTGAAGACCTGGCGCAGGTTCTGCGTCATTTGCCAAAGTCTGTACCTGACCCCAACCTATTAGTAGGACTGGATACATCAGATGATGCAGGCGTATATAAAATAAATGATGAAACTGCCCTGGTGCAGACACTTGATTTCTTTACTCCTATCGTGGATGACCCGTATATGTTCGGGCAGATTGCCGCAGCCAATTCACTGAGCGATATCTACGCTATGGGCGGAAAGCCGATAACTGTTATGAATATTGTAGGCTTTCCTATCAGCAAATTGGATAAAAACATCCTTGCAGACATTCTGGCTGGCGCATCCGATAAAGTTAGAGAATCCGGTGCTGTTTTAGTTGGAGGGCACTCCATTGACGACCAGGAGCCAAAATTCGGCTTATCTGTGACTGGTACAGTACATCCTGAACGAGTAAGAACAAATGCAGGAGCCAAACCTGGTGACAAACTGATTTTAACCAAGCCGATCGGCGTCGGCATCCTTACTCAAGCGATTAAAAGGGATATGCTGGATCAGGAAGGCATCGAGCGTGTAATGCAAATTATGGCTGCCTTAAATAAAGACGCTGCTGAAGCTATGGATAACTACCAGGTCAATGCCTGCACAGACATTACTGGTTTTGGCCTTCTGGGCCACGCCATGGAGATTGCGGAAGGAAGCGGTACAGGCATTACCATTGAAAGCAAAGCCGTGCCAATCCTTCCAAAAACACGAGAGCTTGCTGAACAGAATATTATTCCTGGCGGCTCCAAAAAGAATCATAAATGGCTGTCCGGCCGGATTCAATACGAAAATATTGATGATGTTGATCAAGTGATCCTTTGTGATGCCATTACATCAGGGGGACTTTTAATAACCGTTCCTGAAACAGAAGCTGAATTGCTCCTGAAAGACCTTAAGGAAAAAGGAGTAGAATGGGCTTCCATCATTGGGACTGTCACAGATCAGAATCCTGGAAAGATTACGGTTATCTGAAAAAAGGACTCGAAAAGAGTCCTTTTTTACCTTTACTAAAATAAGGCAGTTTTAGTTAGAGTTTTTACTTGCAACTAAATCTAACAATAGAGTTGATTGTAGCGGAGGGCACTTGATCCTCGAAAATGCATCCGCATTTTCTTCGTGCGGTGTTAATTCTATGAAGTTTATTCAATGTCCTTCGGGAAGTGAGAGAAGTGAGAGACCCCGCAGGCTAAGCCGAGGAGGCTCTCATCTCTCCCCGCGGGTTCGCTGCGTTCCTGCAGCGGAGATCAACGAGCAATATTCACAAGCTAAACTACAATTATGGCAATAGAGCCAAACTCAAAAACAAGGAAGTGCAAACATGAAAAAATTCTTAATGCTCATGACTATCTTTTCACTGCTGCTTTTGTCAGCATGCAGCGGTAATGAAGCAGATAACACAGGCGGAAACGAAAAAGAACAATCGAAAGAAACCTTTACCATTGGGGTTATCCCAGTTCAAACAGAGGGGTCCATGGAAGCTGCAATGGATAAACTGCAGTCCACTTTATCTAAAAAACTCGATAGGGATGTAGCTGTCGAAGTATACCCGGATTATAACGGAGTTGTAGAAGCCATGAACTACGATAAAATTGATATGGCTTATTTCGGCCCGTTAACATATGTTGTTGCACATGAGAAGAGTGGCGCAAAAGCCATCATTACGCAGCTGATTGATGGAGAGCCATTCTATTATTCATATATCATCACCCATAAAGACAATCCATGGAATTCACTTGAAGATTTACTGAAAAACAGCAGTGAAGCTGACTTTGCCTTCGGCGATATCAATTCAACTTCAGGATCACTTATCCCATCCATTGAACTGAAGGACCGCGAAGTTTACAAATCAGAGGATGACCACAGCTTTAAGTCCGTCAGATTTACCGGCTCGCATGATGCTACTGCACTGGCAGTCCAAAATAAGCAGGTTGATGCAGGTGCGATCGACAGCGCTATTTACAATCAATTAGTGGATTCAGGAAAAGTGGAAGCTGATCAGATTAAAACGATCTGGAAATCAGAAAAGCTTTTTCAGTACCCTTGGGCTGTACATGAAAATACCGATGAAGAAACGATTAAAGCATTGAAAGAAGCATTTCTCGCGATTGAAGATCCGGAAATTCTGGATGCTTTCGGGGCAAGCGGATTTACAGAGGCAAGCAATGAAGATTATGAAAGCATCCGCCAGGCTGCCCTAAAAGAGGGACTCATTAAAGAATAGGGCTGATAAGATTGTGGTTTAAAAAACGCAGCATTTTAACATATTTGGTGTTGGCTTTATTTGTTTATCTAAGCATGAAGCTAACGGAATTCGATTTATCGAAATTCAAAGACTTCCGCAATATGATTGACTTTCTGTCCCATTGGTTTCCGATGGATTTCTCTCTTCTTCCAAAGATACTTGAAGATAGTCTGGAAACATTGGCCATGGCTTTTCTGGGAAGCTTCTTCGGGCTTATTATTGGACTTCCCTTAAGCTTTATGGCGGCTAAAAACACGTCCGGCTCTAAACTTATTTACCATCTAACCAGAGTCGGCCTCAGCTTTGTCCGCTCTATTCCTGAAATTGTATTCGGTCTGATTCTACTGACGGCTCTTGGACTTGGTCCTTTTCCTGCTGTCCTGGCCATTATGTTTCATAACATTGGAGTTCTGGGAAAACTGATCTCAGAACTCATTGAAGCATCCGATCCCGGCCCGCAGGAGGCCATGAAAGCAGTTGGTGCCAAAAGCTGGTTTGCTTCCCTGTTCAGCATTTTGCCACAAATATGGCCAAATGTATTGTCGAATTATTTCTACCGGTTTGAGGTTGCCATTCGAACTTCTCTCATATTGGGGTTTATTGGCGGTGGAGGAATTGGCCAGAGACTTTTTAATGATTTTAAAACCTTCCAATACAGTTCAGTTTCACTCGATGTACTGGTTATAATGATCATCGTAATTCTAGTGGATCTTTTCGGAAGCTATGTTAGGAACCGAGTGATATAAAGGAGGCCTGAACTGAAATGCTTGAGATTCGAAATATAACAGTCCGCTATCCCGGCATGAAGCATAATGCCCTGAATTCCATAAACCTGACGATCCATCCTGGGGATTTTGTTTGTGTGTTAGGTAAAAGCGGTGCTGGTAAATCCACTTTGATCCGCTGTTTAAATGGCTTGCAGACACCATCATCAGGAGAAGTCATCTGGGATGGCCTATCCTTTTCTGCACTGAGTGATGAACAGCTTCGAAAAATCCGCAGGGAAATGGGAATGATCTTTCAGCATTTTAATTTAATTCCCCGATTGACTGTCCAGCAAAATGTTCTGACAGGGATGTTCGGCTATAGGAGCAGCTTCAAAAATCTCATCGGATGGTTCACAGATGAAGAAAAGGCTCAGGCTAAAAAAGTCATTGCAGAGGTGGGCTTATCCGATTTCACCGACCGCAGGGTCGAGCATCTTAGCGGAGGGCAGAAACAGAGAGTCGGCATTGCAAGGGCTCTCCTTCAAAAGCCAAGGTTCCTTCTAGGCGACGAGCCTGTTGCGAGCCTGGATCCGGGAACTTCAGACCGGATATTCAGCCTGCTTCAGGAGATGCATGAGCGGCATAAGCTTCAAACCATTATAAATGTCCATGATGTTCAGTTAGCTAAACGATATGCAACCCGCATTATCGCTTTAAAAGATGGGGAAGTCGTTTTTGATGATAAACCAGAGCAGTTTACAGACGATATGTATGTATTTACATATGATGCTGAAAGTTATAGCGAAAAGTCATTTATCCGTTCAACTTAAAAAAGGAGGCAAAGTAAATGGCCAATTGTCCGTGAGTAGTGGATAGCTCGAACGTCGTGTACGTTTCGAATGACCCTGAAATCAAATTATTTAATGAGGGCCTTACATCGAAGAAAACAGTGGTGTTGACCTTTGATGATGGACCAGCAAGAGTTCTTCCTGAAATATTGGATATCTTGAAGAAAGAGAATGTTCCAGCTGTATTCTTCTGGCAATCCAGGCTTTTATACCCTCAGCGCCCGTGGAGAAGAGTCATTGACGAAGGTCATCAGATTGGTACTCACTCTTCAAAGCATTCCAACTTTGTTAAATTGACTCCACATGAACAAGTCCAGGATCTCCGCAGCAGCAAAGCTAAGATTGAGTCCATCATCGGCCAGGATGTAAAACTTTTCCGGCCCCCATTTGGGCAGTACAATGAACACACGATAGCTGCAGCCAAACAGCTTGGGCTCTCAACCATCATGTGGAGAATCTCGTCAATGGACTGGGAGCTCAAAGAACAGCCTGAACAAATTATCGCAAATGTCATAGAGAACCTGGAAGAGGGAGCGATCATTCTTTTGCATGAATTAGCCCAGACTGTTGAAGCTCTTCCTGCTTTAATTGCTGAGATTCGAAATAAAGGCTATGAATTCAGTTTGCTCTAAAAAGTATCCTTGTGCAGGATACTTTTTTTTGTGCTGTGAAAAAAGCAGTATTATTTTTTAAATCAGATTGATATATTGTGGAGATAGGATGCCTATTAAGGGGGAGCGCCTAGCTTGTTTACTAATATTGTGACTGCCAACGGGACTCTGAATGACCGTTACATTTTAAGAAGAGAGAATATATATCAGGGAGCGAACGGCCGGTTTGTCGAGCGCTTTTTTATTGATGCTTCAAAAAGCTATATTTTCAAACCTCTGACAAACAATACCCAGCTGGGAAAAGAAGTGTGGATTTTCGAAAATGTACTGGCAGAACTCCCGTTAAAGCATCCAAAAATCCTGTCGTACTCCGTTCAAAACAAATTAAACAATAATTGGATTATTTTAGAGGACCTTGGCACCATCACACATACATTTGATTCAAATATTGCACTGGAACTGGCTGCATTAATGGCCAAATGGCACTCTTTGCCCGCTGAGCGGTTCTCCAATAAACAGCTTAAAGGCCCTAAACCGCCTATTGAGGAAATGGCAAACCATATTCTGCAGAACAAAGAGAAAGTTTTTACAATTTTTAGGTTACATAATGTTTCAGAGCGTTTAGGAAATATCATTTTCAGCGCATTTACCAGTAAACCCTTTTCTGCTGTGAAGGTTCTTTGCCATGGGGATTTGCACCAGGGGAATTTTGGGTATGCGGGCGATAAGACAGTGGTTCTGGACTGGGAACATTGCCATTTGAACACACCTTTTTGGGATTTGTATCATTTAATCGATATTTCACATCCGGATTTCCCTAAGCCTAATAACCATACTTTGCGAAATATGATTCTGGATTGTTATTGTGAAGAATCCCAAATATCTGCGCCTGACAGGGAAAAATTCAAACAGGAATATTATTTGTTTTCAGCTGTCTTTTCGGTTTGGATGATGATGTTAATACAATATGATCTGGACAATCAGGGAGCGAAATGGACTCCAGAACAGCTATCGGGGCAATTAAAAGAGACAGTACGCAATCTTGTTGAATGTGCTGAAGAAATCATTTAGAACGAAAGTCAGGTCATGTTGATTGACACAATATAGCTAATATGATATTTAAATATTGGTTAGCACTCTTAAGGTTTAAGTGCTAATGTATTAAAAATTTTAAGGGGAGAGACGAATATGGAAACGAAACAGTTTCAGGCAGAATCCAAGAGATTATTGGAAATGATGATCAACTCCATTTACTCTCAAAGAGAGGTGTTCCTGAGGGAGCTTATTTCCAATAGCAGCGATGCGATCGATAAGATCTACTATAAAGCACTTACAGACGATTCCTTAACGTTTGACAAAGAGAGTTACTACATAAAGGTCATTCCTGATAAAGGAAACAGAACATTAACAATCAAAGATACAGGCATTGGAATGACAAAGGAAGAGCTTGAAAACAACCTTGGCATCATTGCTAAAAGCGGTTCTCTGGCTTTTAAGAAAGAAAATGTGATTAAAGATGGCCATGATATTATCGGCCAATTCGGAGTAGGGTTTTATGCGGCATTCATGGTCGCTGATGTTGTAACAGTGATCAGCAAGGCCCTGGGCAGTGAGCAGGCGTACAAATGGGAATCCCATGGGGCGGAGGGATATACGATAACGCCATGTGAAAAAGAGACAGTCGGCACAGAAATTATCCTTAAAATTAAAGAAAATACGGAAGATGAAAGCTTTGATGAATACCTCGAAGATTACCGCTTAAAATCGATCATAAAGAAATACTCAGACTTCATCCGCTATCCAATTAAGATGGATACCGCAATCAAAGAACCAAAAGAAGACGCTGAAAATGAGTATGAAGAAATCACTGAAGAGCAGACCATCAATAGTATGGTTCCGATTTGGCGGAAAAATAAGAGTGAACTGACAGACGAAGATTATGAAAAATTTTATCAGGAGAAGCATTATGGCTTTGACAAGCCGGTAAAGCATATTCATATAAATGTGGATGGCACCATCCGCTATAATGCGATTTTATATATTCCTGAGAATATTCCATTTGATTATTATTCAAAGGAATATGAAAAAGGACTCGAGCTTTATTCAAATGGCGTATTAATTATGAATAAATGCGGAGACCTGCTTCCTGATTATTTCAGTTTTGTAAAAGGGATGGTGGACTCTGAAGATTTATCGCTTAACATCTCAAGGGAAATGCTTCAGCATGATCGGCAGCTGAAACTCATTGCGAAAAACATCAGCAAAAAGATTAGAAACGAACTTCAAAATCTGATGAAAAATGAGCGGGAAAAATATGAACAATTTTATAAGTCGTTTGGCAGACAATTAAAGTATGGTGTATACAGCGATTTCGGAACCCATAAAGAAATGCTCCAGGATTTATTGATGTTCCATTCTTCAAAAGAAAAGAAATTGGCATCACTTGATGAATATGTATCAAGGATGAAGGATGACCAGAAATATATTTATTACGCAGCTGGAGAGTCACATGGAAGAATAGAAAAGCTGCCACAAACTGAACTTGTGGCTGAAAAAGGCTATGAAATCCTGTACTTTACAGAAGATATTGACGAGTTTGCCATTAAGATGCTTATGTCCTATAAAGAAAAAGAATTTAAGTCTGTCTCAAGCGGAGATCTTGGCATAGAAAATGAGGATGAAAAGGTATCCGAATCAGAAGCAAAGGAACATAAGGAATTGTTCAGCAGCATGAAGGAAATTCTGTCAGGAAAAGTAACGGATGTCCGAATTTCCAAAAGGCTTAAAAGCCACCCGGTTTGCCTGACAGCTGATGGAGAAGTTACCATTGAAATGGAAAAAGTCCTTAGCAGCATGCCGGATAATCAAAACGTAAAAGCAAATAAGGTTTTGGAAATCAATTCAAACCATGAAGTTTTCCAAGCTTTAAAAAATGCATTGGAAAATGATAAAGAAAAATTAGATCTGTATACCAACCTCCTGTATAACCAGGCGCTGCTGATTGAAGGCCTGCCTATCAGTGATCCTGTGGAGTTTACGAATGATATTTGCAAAGTAATGGTTTAACAGCCCGTTTTAACAGCCCGAATCAATCGGGCTGTTTTTTGTTTTTTGTCAAAGGAATATTTTATGTGCTAATAAACACACTAAGCAGTAAAGGAGGAGTGTTATGCTGCATAGCAAGGCAATATCGCTGAAATTTATGGCCTGTCTTGTCCTTTTCTATATTATTCTTGGTAAAAGGTACGGCATGAGCTTTGAAAACATTTTTATCATTACAGCCTTGCTTGTGATCACCTCATACATATTGGGTGATATGCTGATACTTCGCCGGACAAATAACGCATTGGCATCCATTGCTGATTTCGGATGGGCTTTTGTGCTCATATGGTTTTTGAGCTCTATTTTAACACTTCAAAATGAGCTCATTAACATGTCACTGGCTGCAGCTTTTGGAACAGCCATTTTCGAGTATGCATTCCATTTATATCTCTTAAGTAATTTAACTGAAACAAAGGTAGAAAAAGGCACTATAAACCAAGGGAACCTTCGTTATATTACTGAAAATTCCGAGGACCTAACTCCCCTAAACCCAAATGGCAAAAGCGGTGAAGGTAAATAATCCATTCTAAAATTTTTGAGAAGGAGAATAATATGTCTGTTTTCGTTTACCAAACATTTGAAGTGAAGCAGGATAATTTTGTTGAGGCCTTAAAAAATATGAGGATGATCCAAAGCTATCGGAATGAAAATTACCAGCACAAGGTTGAGCTATTATCACCAATATCAGGAGATGATCATACATATGCTTTTCTTTCCACATATGAGGGTCTGGCCGAGATGGAACTGCAAAACAAAAAGATGTTTGAAGATGAGGAATACAAAAAGCTGATCGAGCAATTCTTCCTTGAGGATATTGTCCAGGGAAGCATGCATACACAGATGTTCAGGTCTGTAACAGGATTAAAGAGCGACAGTTCTGAAAAAAAGAAATAAAAATTATGGCAAGTTTACTTTCGACATGAAAACAGAGGCCGATCATCATCTGAATCGGCTTATTTTTTTGCCAATAAGCAACCGAGCTGAAAGGGAGGTACATCATGGATTTTTTTCTTCCAAGCGGCAATTCCTCGAAGGAAAGTGAAGCAGGTGATTTAAAATGGTGGCAATTATCACTGATTGGAGTCGGCTGCACGATCGGGACCGGATTCTTCCTTGGATCTGCCATTGGGATTAAGATTACCGGACCTGCGATCGTATTTTCATTTATATTAGCTGCTGTCGGAACCTATATAGTCTATAATCTTTTAGCTAAAATGACCGCAGAAGACCCTCAGGAAGGATCTTTTTGCTATTATGCCAATAAAGCGTATGGAAAGTGGGCAGGATTCAGCTGCGGGTGGAATTACTGGTGCTCGAATATATTAATCATGGGCAGCCAGTTAACCGCACTCTCCATCTTAACAAGATTCTGGCTTCCCCATGTACCGCTTTGGATTTTTGCAGCGGGCTATGCCATTCTTTCAATTATTGTAGTGTTAACTGGGAACAAAGGCTTTGACAAGGTGGAGGACCTGTTTGCGGTAATTAAAACAGCAGCCATTATTATGTTTATCATTCTCGCAGCCGCTGCTTTGTCCGGAGTGATTGATGGAGATGCAAGGCACCCAGGATTCCCCGGTTCTTCAGGGGAATGGTTTCCTGAAGGCTTTAAGGGCTTTTGGTCATCGCTGATTTATGCTTTTTATGCGTATGGAGGTATTGAAGTAATTGGGTTAATGGCAACAAGATTAAAAAAGAAGGAGGATGCACCTAAGGCTGGCATCATCATGCTTATTGTCCTTGTCATCATCTATGTCATTTCCCTAGGGTTAGCCGTGTATATGGCTTCACATGGTGCTTTTAACGAAAAAGAAAGTCCTTTCGTAACTGCAATGGATAAGTATAATCTGGACTTCTTCCCGCACGTTTTTAATGCAGCAATCATTATTGCCGGCTTCTCTACCATGACCGCTTCGCTGTTTGGAGTAACGGCATTGCTGGTTACTTTGGCTAATGATGGTGATGCTCCAGCGGTATTTTCAAAAAAGATAAAGAAATGGAAGGACCTTCCTTTACCTTCGCTGGGGCTGGCTACAGCCGGTTTAATTGCATCCATCGTAACCGCCCTATTGCTGCCAGGCAAAATATATGAGTATATCACTACTGCTGCTGGTATATTAATTTTATTCAATTGGTCTTTCATCATCATTTCAGCTCTTCGGATTTTGGAAAATAAAGTGTTCGGTAAGATAAGTGCTGCGGCGGGATTACTTCTGATCCTAGCTGCGGTAAGCGGCACATTACTTGAAAAGTCAATAAGGCTTGGATTTTTTGTCAGTTTAATATTTGTTGCATTAATAGCGATCGTGGCCTTAATTTTGCAAAAAAAAGTATGGAAAAAAGAAGGCGGAAGCAGCTGTTAACAAAAAGAAACAAACACCAGTTTTCATTCTGGTGTTTGTCTTACTTTAAATATGGAGATAATTTTTGAATGATTTGATTCAGCTTTTGAGTATTTTTTTCATACATTTGCTGTGCCTTTTTGGAATCAGTCTGCAGGGAAAATACTTCAAGGTCAGCTGCACACTTTTTTATCATTGCCATAAGCAGAGGACGCTGTTGTGGTGCAGGAACCTTAAGTGAATCATCAAAAATATCTACAGTCAGTTCTCCATAAGAATTAATTTGACCAAAAAAGATATTATCAATGGTCAAGCCCAGTTTTTCTATCTCCATGTTAAGCCATTTTCTTGTTTTCCCTGACTCAGCAAGGGGATCGTTTAGAATTTTCCCATCCATAATAACCGTTTGCGGCTCTTTTTCCTGAGGTAAATTCAATTGAAGATCCTTTGGGGTAAGCGGCTGGTTCTCTTTCTTCAGCATGATGCTAAGATCTCCGCGCGGCTCTAAAACAGCAAACTCCACATCTGCTGTTTTAAAGACATTTTTTTGGCGAAGCAGGGAGGATAAGTCATCTATCGAGTATCTTTCTTTTTTTAGATTATCTTCCAATATTTTTCCATCCTTAATAAAGATAGTACCTTTTCCTTCAAAGAAATCACGGAAGCTTTTACTTTTAAGGGAAAGAATATCGGCAAATAATGTTACAAGACCAAAGATGAAAATAGAAAGGATACCGCTGGCCCAATGGTTATCCAGCCCCATAATAATTTCACCGGCTATACTTCCGATTGTAATACCTGATACATATTCAAAAAATGAAAGCTCTGATATTTGTTTTTTTCCTATCAGTTTGGTTATAGCAAATAAAACACCTGCGAATAAAATAGAACGAGCACCGATAAGCAGCCATTCAGGCATATTTTCATCTCCAAGTTCATTTAATTTGGTTTATATTGGGGTTCCTCAAACTCTATAACCTTTTTCCGGTTTTCAAGATCGGTTTTTATCTCGCTTACCTCGAGCATGGATTCATGGAAAAGGCGCTTTGCTTCTTCATCCATTGAGGTTAAGGCCAAATTTGATAACTGTGCTTCTATAGAACGAATTGCTGCAAGACATTGATTTACATTCGAAGCAATTGTCATTGGGATCACACCATTCAGGATAAAATTTAAATTGTAATAGGGCTGGCATCTGCCAGCCTTAATGTCTACTGATTATATTGAGGCTCCTCCTGCTGAATCTCCTGCAGTCTTGGTTCAAGGCTGTCTATAATCGATTGTGTTTGCTGTGCAGCATTCTGATACAGCTGTTTAGCATTTTGGTTGTCCGTAGCAAGTGCAAACGTTTCAAGACTGGCCTGTGCGCTCTTCAATCCAACAATCGCTTGCTTTACTTGAGTTCCAACTGTCATCTTTAATTCCTTCTTTCAAATAAGAATATAAACTACACCATGTATTATTACTTTTTATTGAATGCTTATGTAATAAACTTCATGCCAATTTCAAAAAGCTTAACATACATGGCGGTCCGGATCTCATCTTGGCTTGACCTCCCTGCGAGCTCCCTTATTAAAAAAGGGAATACATCCTTTCATTTCCATTATTAAAATTACCATTAGATTAACATCCTATTTACTATAGGTTAGGAAAGGAAGGAGACCTAAAAAAATCATGTTCCGCAATATTTTATTATCAATATGGGTATTCCTGGATCCTCTTTATTATCCTTTTACACGGTTACAGCATCTTACAGCAGATCCGGAAAAAGGAGGGGTTTTTCGTGTACGGCTAACAAAATATAAAGGGAATGACATTGAATTATCTGACGGTATTATCATAAGAAAAAATGATCTTTTACTTAAAATCCATCTGCATAATGTCAGGCTGTTAAATGAATTTAACTATATGAAAAATGAATTATTAAAAGGAAGAGCCATCTATAAACGAGTTAAGGATTCTATGCCTCTTTTGACTGCTTTTATCCTCAACCATCCGGAAGAAACGAAAATAAAAGGGGTTATTGGCATCACCCTTATAAACAAGGGATTCAGCACGCTTGGATTTGAATGTATTCTTCCAAAAAATAAACTATACTGCTGGTTTAAAAAAACATTTCAATTGCCTATATTTTTTTTATCGTGTTCAAAAATTTCTGCTGTAAATATAAAAAAACATCGCACTGTTTACTTGATGATGTCTAAAGAAAACCTCATGAAAAAATATAAATAAATGATGCGGACTGTTTCCTCTAACTCCCACTAGGACTATCTCCTCAATCCTCTTATACTTTTAAGGAGGGAGGGGATTTGAATATGGCATTATTTATTACTTTAATCTTTTCTGCCGTTTTCTGTTTTATTATTTTCAAAGCCAATAAAAACACAAAGAACGTAACTATAAATTCAATTTCTGTTTCCCGTCCTAATATCTCAGTTTCGGGAGATAACATTAAAATTCTTCATATATCTGATATGCACCTCGAAAATATATCTGTCAGTCCGGATGAATTATTTGCAATGGTCTCAAAACAGCCAGTCGACCTAATTGCTCTTACTGGCGATTTTCTTGACCGCAAACGAAGTATTCCTAAACTCGCGGGCTATCTCCATGCCCTGCACAAGACAAATCCAAAGCATGGCATGTATGCCGTCTTTGGTAATCATGATTATGTTTTAAAAGGACATAACTTTGAAACATTGAAAAACACACTAGAAGAAAATGGCTGTAAAACACTGCAAAATGAGCATGTAACTATTCATGTTAAGGGGGAAAACCTTAACATCATTGGAATTGATAATTTCAGCACCAAGCACAGTGATGTTAACAAGGCCTATAATGGAATTCCTGAAGGCTACAATTTGGTATTGACACATGATCCCAATGTTGTTTTAGAAATGGAAAACGTACCTTTTGATTATTTATTATCGGGGCATTTTCACGGTGGCCAGATTCATTGGCCAAAGCCATACCATCTGATAAAAATGGGGAAGCTTGTCCGAATGAAAATGGTTAAAGGTCTTCATTATCATGGCGGGAAACCGTTTTATATAAGTGAAGGACTAGGCCAGACAGGGGTCAATATCCGTATTGGCAGCCGTCCTGAAATCACTTTTCATGAAATATCCTAATGCAACTTTGAAACCTTGCCATAGCAAGGTTTTTTGCGTTTAAAACAGGACTATTTATGAATGGAAACACATTCTTTTTAAACACAAGAAAATTAAAGGATATTCGCAAATATTATTTACAATGCCTTCAAACTTTTTGCCAGCATATTCGAAACCCTAAAAGTAAAAATTATATATGGAGAAGGGGAATATGAAGTACGTTTCCTTCTTATTACTTAAAGGGGAGTGCTATGACTTGAATAACTGGATAAGTGCGCTTTTTAATACTGGCAGAATGCAGCCACTTTTAAATATGTTTGGCAGAAAGAGAAGGAGAAACAGAGGAATGTTATGGGGATCTTTATTAAGCCTTGGCTTAAGTGCAGCTGCATATGGATTTACTAGAAATCGCGGCAGAAATATGGCTCGCCCGTTTCAAAAGTTAATGAATAACACAGCCCAAATGACAAATTTCCAGAAGCCAAATATGGCGGGGTTAACTGAGTTTGCAGAAGAATTAACATCGAATAAGAACCCGATAAACAACAAATTCAATAATACAGCCCAAACGACAAATTTCCAGAAGTCAAATATGGCGGGGTTAACTGAGTTTGCGGAGGAGCTAACATCGAATAAGAACCCGATAAACAAATAACGAATAACAGCCCACGTATTTTGTGGGCTTTTTTTCATTTTAATCAAATCATCTTTTTGATTGATCCAGCTTGTTATGGAACCATAATTTATAACAAAAGAGCAGGCAGAGAAGAAATAGAAGGTACGAAATTACTCCCAGCAAAAAATTATGAAGTGATAAAAACAATTGCTCCCCGCTGTATGCAAGCATAAACATTGGAGGCAGCAGTCCAAAGGCAGTAGCTATAAAAAAATGCCTAAATGGAATATCTGCTATTCCACAATAGATATTAAACACCTGAGGAGGGATAATAACAATCATTCGTCCAAACAAAATAGCCATAAATGCTTTTTTTTCAAATAGGTCCTGAAATTTATTAATTGCTTTATACTTTCCCAAATAGGCAGTGAAATAACTTCTGAAATAGTATCTTGATAAAAAAAAGTAAATTAACGAAGTCAAAAGAATGCCAAACCAATTTATCAGCAGACCAACTAAAGCACCAAATTTCATTCCCATTAATCCTGCAAATAAAGTAAATGGCAAGAATGGAATAGATGCAATCAGAACAGAAAATAAAAACATCGCAGGAAGCCATGATGGGTCACTGGTTCGCAGCCATTCTAATAAATATTCTTTATTGGTAATTCCAACAATCAATAAAATGACATAGGCTATTGCAATCCACCATCTGCGCATCAAATTTGCTCCTTAATTATATCCCTAAATCTATCCATTCCCGGCTGCCTTAATTTCAGTATGCTTATTTTTTGTAAAGAAATGTATTCACCTGGACAAAAACATTTTTTGAAACCAATCATAAAATAACATCAAGTAAAAAAATGGGGAGGCAGCTTAACAAATGCACTATTATCAAAACATGAATTATGGTTACTTTATTCCAAACAGAAATTTAAAAAACGAGACCTTAATGAACGTAAAACCATTTGTGAATTATGGCCTATCAGAAGCAAAATTCACTTCAGTTTCCCATGCTATGACTGAAGTTGCAGCAATTGCGTACTTGCTTGGAAAGGGCTATGACCCGCAAACAGCTTATAAAACGGTGGAATCCTGGGAGGTTAATGAATCATTTTATTAAAAATATCAGCAAAAATGCAATCCTAAAACCATGCAAAATTGTTAGATAAACCCTGGGCCAATTTAGCTGGTGATTTATAACAAAACATAAACCTTCGCTCAGGTATATACTGAGAGAAGGTTTTGTATGTTCAATAATTCAAAATCCAATATCTATTTTTCAAATCTGCAATCCGAAAAAAGAAGGAAGGAAGTAAAGCGTCTTATGGCTAGCATTTTTATTCTAGTTTACATAATATATATTATAGGAAGTAATGGATTGAAATAGAATTGTTGTCTCATTATCAAAGTATACTTAAGATAGTGAGACAACATGAAAATTTACAGTCAATTATTACTTAAATGGTTTAAACTGCAAACGAAGAAATTTTGTTTTGAATAGTTTTCAGTTTAATTTTTAAAGAACTAATTCGTGTTTTTCTTGCTGAAGACTAGTTTACATAATATTTTTATATACAACCATGTGTTCAAATCCATTTAATTTATTCACTATCCTGTGTTGTATTAAAAAACAGATCATCTTGTTCTTTATTATCCTTAATATTGTTTTTGCTTTTGGTTTTGGTTTTTTCTCCCATCTCTCCATCCGATTCATAACTTAATCCAAATGCTTTCTCCTGTTCTTTCTTCATTCTAGTCGCTCCTTTGCTTTAGGATAAAATACAGCTTCTTTTACATTTGTTGCTGCGTTTAGAGCCATTATTCATAAAACAGAACATGCGTTCCCTAACGCGCATTTTCATACTGGCTGCAATGCTGCACTTAAATATTTTCTCGGAGTCCCGTAATAAAGTAGTTTGCTGAACTCCGGGTATGCAGATTCAAAATATATAAAGATTGGCGAATCAAGCAGCCAGGGATAATTGGTATAAAAACATCTGTCTCCATAAACTATCGCTTTCAGCGCCAGATCCAATTCCTTCTGGAAGATAAGAAACCTTATTTTAGCGTATTGCTGATCGAATTCACCGCCGCTGATATATACCCTTCCGCTCAGCACATACTGCCCCATTTGTGGAATCCATTCAGCAAATACTTCATCACGGAATTTAGGATTGACTGCATTAAAGTCATAGCAGCCGCCTATCGCCAAAAATAATTCTCCTGTTGCATCTGAGTGTGTAAGTGTATATTTCCTGCTGTCTACGGGTCTGAATTCCGTCGCAGGAGGCAAATATTTAACCGACAGCTTAGATGGATTAAAATTACTCATAATAAGCGCCCCCATATACAATTTTCCTTATGCCCAGTATATGGGGCACTGAAAGAAACGTGACAAATGCCCATATCATTAACGCTTGCGGGAATTCATTTTCATAACTTTGGTGTCTTTTAACATCCATTTCCCTTCTTCATACAGCCAGAAAGATTCTACAAATGCGATGGTATCTGCATTATAAGCACCGCTTATTCTCTGAACTCCCATTAATCCATTCTGCCCTTCAACAGGGATGATCTTTAGCGTGCTATATGGATTTACCATTAGTTCGGTTGGTTCACTTAGTTTTCCGTTTACATACAGACCAAGCCGTTCATATTCCTCACTACGGTCCCTTAAATCAAAGGTATATGATTGTTTGGTGTCCTGAATGCTAATATTGGCTTTGTAGCCATTTTCAAATTGGCTATTGATCACTAAAGGATCTGGAACCGACAGGTCAGTCAACGTAAAGTCCTTTAACGTATATAAATAAAAATTTGACAGGCCGCCGCTTCCCCCTGTTGGAATACTTATAAACATATCTTTAATGGAATCATGATTTAAATCCTCAAACTGTATTTGAGGTTCATACCCTCCAGCAAGCTCCGCTTTATACGTATTACCGTCAGAAGCCTTTATTTCGAGTGATATCTCCTTTAAAAATGATGCGCCATCCTCATAATAAACACCCTTAATATAGACGGTATCCGCCTTATTATCACCGGTTACATCCACTTTATCTTTTGACACCGTTACAGCTTTTTGCTCTCTCTCACCAGCATATACGCCTGTTATGGCGGATAGAGACATAAAAAAGAAAGCCGCAAACGCAAAAAGCAATTCCTTTTTCATTTACGAATCCTCCCTATTTTTTTTATTATCCTGCCCAATTATGGAAATAACATGTAAAAACATAAAAAACCTCCCATCCAAAGGATAAGAGGTTTTGCAGTTTTGCAGATAAATTATTCAGCTGCCTTCTTCTTTGAAGCATTTTCTTTGGTTTCCCATGATTCAATTCCTTTTAGACCCGGGATGGAGTCTGCATAAAACACAGGGTCTTTTCCTTCTTTTCTCTGTGCCTTATAGTCCTTTAGAGCTGCAAAGGCAATTTTAGCAAGCAATACAATTGCAATAAAGTTAATGATGGCCATTATGCCCATGAATAAATCGGCCAGGCTCCAGACAATTGCTAAATCAACTACAGATCCGAAAATTACCATTCCTAGTACAGCAATGCGATATATAAATAACGCAGAGCTGCTTTCTTTAATAAATTCAATATTTGTTTCACCATAATAATAATTTCCGATAACAGATGTGAACGCAAATAAGAAAATAGCAACAGCTATAAACATAGGTGCCCATGATCCGACATGTGTGCTAAGGGCTGCCTGTGTCAATTCAATGCCTGTTAGGTCAGAATTAGCATATTCACCTGACAGCAGAATAATAAAGGCTGTAGCGGAACATATTAATATCGTATCCACAAATACCCCAAGGGTTTGAATCAATCCTTGTTTTACAGGGTGGGAAACTGAAGCTGTAGCAGCTGCATTTGGCACGCTGCCCATTCCTGCTTCGTTTGAGAAGAGACCCCTTTTAATACCCATCATCACTGCAGCACCCATTGCGCCGCCAGCAGCCTGATCAAGCCCAAAAGCTCCTTTAACAATGCCGCCAACCAGATTAGGAATTTCAGTAATGTTCATCATGACAATTACAATAGCGACAGCTAAATATATGACTGCCATTATCGGCACAACGACTTGTGATACATAGGCAATCCGTTTAACGCCGCCAAAAATGATGATCGCCGTTAAAGCCGCAAGCACAAGTCCGATGGTTAGACGGCTCGCACCAAACGCTTCATTAAAAGCTAAAGAGATGGTGTTCGATTGAACAGAGTTAAAAACCAGACCAAAACAGAATGTAATGATGATAGCAAAGATTATTCCCATCCATCGCTTATTCAGACCTTTTTCCATATAGTAGGCTGGACCGCCGCGAAAACCATCCTTATCTTTCACTTTATAAATCTGCGCCAAAGTACTTTCAATAAAACTGGAAGCTCCCCCAATAAAAGCGATGAGCCACATCCAAAAGACAGCCCCTGGTCCCCCTGCAGCAATTGCAGTCGCTACACCGGCGATGTTACCAGTACCTACACGGGAGGCTGCACTAATAGTAAAAGCCTGAAATGATGATATCCCTCTCTTGCCTTCTGCAGATACCATTGCTTTATCGCCCAATATTCTGAACATTTCACCAAAATATCTTAATTGAACAAACCGGCTTTTAAAGCTGAAATATAATCCTAAAATGATTAATGCGGCAATCAAAATGTAAGTCCATAAAAGATCATTTAGAAAGCCTACGATTGATTCCAATAAACCCATACTATTCCCCCTAATCAACTCTATTGTTATTTCACAAAAACAACACACTCCTTATAATCTATCAAAAGAATTTTTAATAGACAAGTCGAATATTCATTCCAATGGTTTAAAAATTATCAAAAACCCTGATATTAAGCGAAAAATATCCGTTATTCCCAATTCAAAACAAATATTTTTTAATCGTTTTCACAGGAGATTATATTAATTTTTTATACAAAACAACTAACAGAAGAATAACATTATTCTAAATTCTTTTTATGTTCATGAATCTTTATTGATTTAATTTTGACATCAAAACCGGATGAACCAAATTCCCTGCAGCTAACATCGACAAAAAGCCCCTGCTTTCACAGGGGAAAATAAACCTTATTCAATCGGCAGGCCGGCATCATCTTCCTGGACTTCAGTCTTCCAGATGCATTTTGCCTTCCCGTTCTCGGATTCATCAATAATGAACGATCCATTAGAGTATCTGTCATTAAAACGGATTGATGAAACATTAACTGCTTCTATATGCCCTTTTTCCGTTTCAATGTATATATCATCTTTGCTGCGTACAATCACACACCCGACAATACGATGAGGGTTCGATTTCAATTCACGGAGCATCACTACACCGCGCTTGGCACGGGAAGTCCGTTCAAACTCGCTCAGCTTCATTTTTTTAATGGAGCCCCGCTGTGTAACAATCACAACAGCCTGCTCTTTCTGATCCTCAATAAGCTGAGCACCTGCAACAAAATCGCCGTCTTTCAGGTTAATGCCTTTTACGCCGGCAGCCCGGGCACCAACGATGCTCACTTCTTCTTCATGGAACCAGAGGCCGAATCCTTGATGGGTGGCAAGGAATATTTCCTTTGTGCCATCTGTTAAATAGACGTCGAGAACTTCATCATTGCCTTTTACATTAACTGCAACCAGCGGCTTAGAATATCTTTGGGCTTTATAAGCTTTCAGCTCGGTTTTCTTGACCATTCCATTTTTCGTCATAAAGAGCAGGTATTCTTCTGTTTCAAAATCTTTAATCGGAATAGCCCGGACTATTGATTCATTCCGGTCGATCGGTATGATATTGGCTATATGCTGTCCAAGGTCCTTCCAGCGGATATCAGGCAGCTGATGTACAGGACAGTATAGATAGTTTCCTTTATTAGTAAATACAAGGAGAACATCAGTCGTATTCATATCAAGCTTTGCAATCAGCCTGTCTGTATCCTTCATGCCGAAATCCTGTCCGTTAGAGGCGGCAAACGATCTCTGGCTTGTACGCTTGACATAGCCTTCCTTTGTTACCGTTACAATAACGTCTTCACTCGCTACCAGAACTTCAAGATTGATCTTGATTTCCTCGATTTCCGCTTCGATTCTGGTCCGGCGTTCATCGGCGAAACGCTTTTTGACATCCCTTAGCTCTTTTTTAATAACAGAGAGAAGCTTCTTCTCACTTTCCAGAATAGCTTTAAGCTCGCCGATTAGCTTAGCAAGCTCCTCAGCCTCTGCTCTTAAAGCGGTTATATCTGTATTGGTTAAGCGGTAAAGCTGCAGGGAAACAATTGCTTCTGCCTGAGGTTCAGTGAACTCAAACTTTGCAATCAGATTATCTTTCGCATCCCGTTTATCTTTGGAAGCGCGGATCGCAGCAATCACTTCATCCAGGATAGAAAGAGCCTTCATCAGGCCTTCAACAATATGCTGGCGCGCCTCGGCCTTTTGCAGCTCAAACTGGGATCTGCGTGTAACAACTTCTTTACGATGGCCTATGTAAGCATCCAGCAATTCTCTTAACCCCATTAATTTCGGGTGGCGATTGTGGATGGCGACCATATTGAAGTTATATGGAATCTGCAGATCGCTGTTTTTGTACAGGTAATGAAGGACGCCTTCAGGATCTGCATCCTTTTTTAACTCGATCACAATACGGAGGCCGGTCCGGTCTGTTTCATCACGGACTTCAGCAATGCCTTCCACTTTCCGGTCAAGGCGGAATTCATCAATCTTCTTAACCAGATTGGCTTTATTCACTTCATAAGGAATCTCAGTGATGACGATCTGCTTTTTCCCTCCGCGCAAATCCTCAAATTCAGCCTTTCCTCGGACAATGATTTTGCCTCTTCCTGTCTCGTAAGCTTTTTTAATTCCATCGATTCCCTGGATAATGCCTCCAGTAGGGAAGTCCGGCCCTTTAATATGCTCCATCAGATCATCTATGGAACAATCAGGCTTATCCATTCGTAAAATAACACCATCAATAATCTCATTTAGATGATGGGGCGGAATATCAGTTGCATATCCCGCAGAGATGCCTGTCGAGCCATTGACAAGCAAATTCGGATAAACTGCCGGCAAAACGGTTGGCTCATTGGACGTGTCATCAAAGTTCGGGATGAATTCAACGGTTCTTTTCTCAATATCTCTTAGCAATTCGGAAGAAAGGGGGGATAAACGGGCTTCTGTATAACGCATAGCTGCTGGAGGATCTCCATCGATGCTCCCATTATTGCCGTGCATTTCCACAAGAAGGTTACGGACCTTCCAATCCTGGCTCATCCGCACCATCGCATCATAAACTGAAGTATCGCCATGCGGATGATAATTGCCGATTACATTCCCGACTGTTTTAGCGGACTTTCTAAAGCCCTTTTCATGTGTGTTGCCTTCTACGTGCATGGCATAAAGAATCCGTCTTTGGACAGGCTTTAACCCATCACGTGCATCAGGAAGGGCACGATCCTGAATAATATATTTACTATAACGCCCAAAGCGGTCGCCTAATACATCTTCAAGAGGAAGGTCCCGGAATTTTTCTGCAGAACTCATGAATCAACACCCTCCTCCTCTAGTACTGAAATATTTTCATTTTCAAGTATGCTTCCATCTTCTTCAAGGCCGAATGCCACATTCGATTCGATCCATTTGCGGCGGGGTTCAACCTTATCGCCCATCAAGGTGGTCACACGGCGTTCAGCTCTGGCTGCATCATCAATTTTAACGCGGATCAATGTGCGCGACTCTGGATCCATAGTTGTCTCCCATAGCTGGTCGGCGTTCATTTCCCCAAGCCCTTTGTAGCGCTGGAGCATATAGCCTTTACCCACTTTTTTAATGGTATCCTGAAGATCATCATCACTCCATGCGTACTCAATCACTTCTTTTTTGCCTGACCCCCTGCTGACTTTATATAAAGGAGGCAGCGCAATGAATACCTTTCCCGCTTCAAGCAGCGGTTTCATATACCTGTAAAAGAACGTGAGCAGGAGCACCTGGATATGCGCTCCATCAGTGTCAGCATCTGTCATGATGATCACCTTATCATAGTTGACATCGTCCAGATTAAAATCCGTGCCAACGCCTGCCCCAACTGCATGGATAATGGTATTGATTTCTTCATTTTTAAAGATATCCTGCAGCTTTGCTTTTTCTGTGTTAATTACTTTACCTCTAAGCGGGAGTACAGCCTGGAAGCGCCTGTCCCTGCCCTGTTTAGCAGATCCCCCGGCAGAATCGCCTTCAACCAGATATAATTCGTTTCTTTGGGGGTTCCTTGATTGTGCCGGGGTAAGTTTTCCAGAAAGCATGGCTTCAGATTTTTTTCTTTTCTTCCCGCTCCTTGCTTCCTCACGTGCTTTGCGGGCTGCTTCTCTTGCCTGAAAAGCTTTTATCGCCTTTTTAATTAACAGGGAGCTTGTCTCAGGGTTTTCTTCAAGGAAATAAGACAAATGCTCGGAAACAACAGAATCAACAGACGAACGCGCTTCACTGGTCCCCAGCTTGCCTTTCGTCTGGCCCTCAAACTGCAAAAGCTCCTCCGGGACACGAACAGATACAATAGCCGTGAATCCTTCCCGCAGATCTGCTCCATCCAGGTTTTTATCTTTCTCTTTCAGAAGATTCACTTTCCGGGCATATTCATTAAAAGCCCTTGTCATCGCAGTTTTGGATCCAGCCTCATGCGTACCGCCGTCTTTTGTGCGGACGTTGTTGACGAATGAAAGGACATTTTCGGAGTATCCATCATTGAATTGAAAAGCAAAGTCCACTTCAATACCATTGCTCTCTCCTTCAAAGCTGACTACTGGGTGAATAACATCCTTTTCTTCATTTAAATATTCAACAAATGCTTCTATGCCATTTTCATAGTGAAAAACCTCATGAAAGTCATTTCGTTCATCTATGATTTCTATTTTCATTCCTTTAAGAAGGAAAGCAGATTCGCGAAGACGCTCACAGAGTGTTTCGTAATTATACGTGGTAGTCGAAAAAATTGACGGATCTGGCTTAAAGTGAATGGTAGTCCCTGTTTGATTTGTCTTGCCCACCTTTTCCAGTGTGGTCACCGGCTTTCCGCCCAGCTCAAATCGCTGTTCATACACAAAGCCGTCACGTTTAATTTTAACAACAAGCCACTCGGAGAGGGCGTTGACCACGGATGCCCCAACACCATGCAGCCCGCCGCTTGTCTTATAGCCTCCCTGGCCAAACTTTCCTCCTGCATGAAGGACAGTCAATATGACTTCTGGAGTCGGCTTGCCCATTCTGTGCATACCTGTAGGCATACCGCGTCCTTTATCTTGAACACTGATTGAATTATCTTTATGTATTCTGACAATGATATGATCCCCGTAACCTGCCAGTGCTTCATCGACAGCATTATCGACAATCTCATATACAAGATGGTGCAAACCCCTTGCATCCGTACTTCCAATGTACATCCCAGGGCGTTTTCTAACAGCTTCAAGCCCTTCGAGTACCTGTATGGCATCATCATTGTAGTCAAAAGCTTCCTGATTTCTTGCCACGAACATACCCCTTTCATTTCCTGCAAAAACACTTGCCGTCCAATTCACGGCACTGGAACACCCGTATGAGAATTCGGCGTTAATGCCATTTTCCCTTTACTAAACCCAATCAGGAACAGATGTTCTGTATTCATATTTTACCATATATTTTAGGATGGTCTATGCTTTATTTTATCTATTTATTTGGTTTTGGCAAATAAGATCTTGGGATTTAAAAGATTTATCCTGATTATTTCCGTTGCATAAACCCTTTATTTATAGGGATTCAATAAAAAAATAAAAAACATGAGATCTTAAGCAGACCTCATGCAGAGTTTACTTCGTAAGTGCATGTTCAACTTTAATACAGCGGTCCATGATGACAGTGAAGCCTTTTTCTTTTAGAAAGTCATATGCTTCCTGGTTTGCCACTCCAAGCTGTGCCCAAAAGATATCAGCATCTATTTCAGCAAACTCCCGAGCAATTTCCGGAAGAAACTCTGAGCGCCTGAATACATTGACGATATCTACATGCCCCTCAATCTCTTTTAAATTTGCGACAGCCTTTACACCAAGTACCTCATCGACAGCCGGATTAACCGGGATGATTTCATAGCCGGCTTTTTGCATTGCCTCTGACACCATATAGGATGTGCGTTCAGGGTTTCCGCTTAACCCCACAACAGCAATCCGCTTTGACTTTTTTAATAGTACTCCGATTTCGTCCCTGCTTGGGTTTTCAATAGCCATTTTGTTCCCTCCAATTTTATCTGGTTAATTATATATTACCTAAAAACCCAAAAGCACACTAACTTATTGCTCTTATTCCCGAATTTCGAGCTTATAAAAATTCAATGATCTCTCAACTTTAAACCCTGCTTTTTTATAAATAGACAGCGCTTTCCCGTTTATTGTCCCTGCACAAAGCTTAATGCTTTTAGCTCCACTACTCATAAAAAGATCATGAACTGCCATTTCAAGCAAATTCCGTCCAATGCCTTTTTGGCGCTTACCGGGATCCACACCAATGAATTCAATGCTTCCTTCTTTTCCTTCACGATTGTATTCTGCATATAAATAGCCATTTAATCCATCCACATCTTCAAATGTGTAGACTTTGTGTTCATCATTAATTCTATCGATTATCTCTTCTCCTGAATAATAGGTATGGGGAAACAAGGAATCATGCAAATGAATAAATTCACTATGAAAGTGAATCGGCAATAAACTGACCTTTCTAAAACCATTGCTTGAATTTTCTTTCAGTTCCATATATGTTTGAGCCGATTGCAGCATGAATCCGTTTTTTGATGCAAATTCGGCTGCAGCATGGTTTGAGGTATCAGAAAATAAAAAGTATGTATGCAGCTTTCCTTCAAAATAATGGAGTGCTTCTTCCCATAATAGTCTCATAAGTTCATTTTCCTGGATAAAAGGTCCCCATAACTCCGCTGTCCCTTTATAAAGATCGGCATCTACACCCAGAAAACCAGCTAGAACATCACCCTCCCTGATAATAAACGCAGCTGATTCAGCGTCACGACTCATTTCTTCCAGACTTTGAAAAATATCGTTTTGGCTTGTCCCCAAATACCCTATATGACACTCTGGCAAGGCATTCATTTCTGCAATAAACTCTGATGCCTGCATTAGATTTGCATGATCTAAAATTTCGGCTTTCACAACACCACCCCTTTACTATATTTTACCATAAAAAAAACGGCTGATTTGTTTCAGCCGAATTAGAAGATTAATAAACGGCTGTCTCTAATCTTTTGAGAAGCCTCTGTATGCTCGTGTTCGCTTCTTTTAAAACCATTTCTTTATCAACGGTGTTCAGCTTCCGATTTTCCATCACAAATTTCCCGTTTACAATGGTAGATTCTACATCTGCACGAGTCGCTGAATAGACAATCCTGCTAATTGTGTCGATATCAAAGGATGGATACACATGAAAATCATTCAGATTCAGGATGGCAAGATCTGCTTTCTTGCCGGGCTCCAGACTGCCGATTTCCTGTTCCATTCCAACTGCTTTAGCTCCGCCAATCGTCGCCATTCTGAAGACGGTTCTCGCATTCATTGCTGTTGGTCCATGTACTGGCTTCTGAATGATGGCAGCCAATCTCATTTCATTGAACATATCCAGATTGTTATTACAGGGAGCCCCATCAGCCCCCAGGCTGACAAAAGCCTGCTGATCCAATAATGAAGGAATTTCTGCTACACCGGATGCCAGCTTTAAATTGGATCCCGGACAATGGCTGACCTTTACGCCGCGCTCTTTGATTATCCTTCTCTCTTCTTCATCAAGCCAAACACAATGGGCCAGAATCAGCCTTTCATTGGCAAGCCCAATGCTGTCCAGGTAGACTACATTCCGCATCCCAAACTCTCTTTCAACAAGCAGAATTTCATTGGCATTTTCAGATGCATGCGTATGAACTCTGACATTGTATTGTGCAGAAAGGTCCCTGACATTTGTCAGCAATTCCTCTGTGCAGGAAACGACAAATCGGGGACAGAAGGCATATTGTATGCGACCGTTATCACGATTGTGCCATCTTTCAAGGAGATCCACGCTTTGCTGGATGGATTTGGAGGTATTTTCTCTTAACGGAACAGGGACCTCATCCCCTTTATCCATCATGACCTTTCCTGCAAGTGCCCGTATGCCGCTTTCGGCAATGGCCTGAAAAGCATATTCGGTATGATTAACGGTTTCCATGTCCACCACAGTTGTTGTTCCGCTCTGGAGCAATTCACCAATTCCGAGCATAGCAGAATAATAGATGGACTCTTCATCATGCGAAGCCTCAAGCGGCCAGATCTTCTGCTTCAGCCAATCAAGAAGCTCCAAATCATCAGCCTGTCCGCGGAATAATGTCTGGCACAGATGGATATGAGTCTGAATAAATCCCGGAATGATCGTCTTTCCGCTGGCATCGATTACTTTATCCGCTTTATGTGTTAAGTTCTGTCCAATTTCGGCAATGCGGTCATCTACAATATATAAATCTCCGAAAATGATTTCTTCAGCTGTATTCATTGTAATAATTTCAGCGTTTTTTATCAGAATACTGCTCAATTTCTTCCTCCCCCTCGCATTGGCCTTGCTACTGACGGCTCCAGTTTTCCATATAACATAATAAGCTGCCTGTAAAATTGAATGGAGCGCTGATATGCCGCCAGACTAACCCACTCATTTGGCTGATGGGCCAGCTTTTCATCCCCCGGGCCATAAATCAAGGTAGGAATTTCACTCCTTGGATTAAGTACAGCACCATCTGTATAGTAGGACACCCCGTAATGGTCCGCTGCCGATTCGCCCTTTACCATCTGTGCAATTTGAATAATGTCCCGAGCAGGATCCGTTAAAATAGACGGACGGTCAAGAAGGGTTTCTACACTGTATTTATAAATTTCTCCCTGATCCAATAGAACATCAAGTTTGGATTTTAGCTTATTTATAAAATGGGAATGGGATTGAGGGGGAACCGTTCTAATATCTGCTCTGATGCTGCATTTATCTGGAATGACATTAGTCTGCACTCCGCCTTCAATCATGGTAACAGCCAGGCTGCTTTGTCCGAGGGGCTTCTTTTCTGTCTTCCATTCAATTTTCATTTCATCCAATACCCGGATTATTTTCAGCATATGATCTACTGCATTGATTCCCTGTTCCGGCATCGAACCGTGAGAGGTTTTTCCATACGCTGTGATCTCAAGCCAAAGAGCTCCCTTATGGCCAATCACAATTTTTTCATTTGTCGGTTCGGCAATGACAAGTGCATCGATTTTTCGGTCATCATTTTCTTTTAAAAAAGTCCTGGCCCCGCAGCTGTCGACTTCTTCCCCGGCTGTTGCCAGAAAGGTAACGTCTGCAGGTGGAACAGTATTGGTTAGATACAGCTCCTCTAAAGCCAGGAACATTGCTGCAAGGCCGCTTTTCATATCAGAAGCTCCTCTGCCATAAATCCGCTCATTTGCGATTTCCCCTGAAAAAGGGGAGTAAACCCATTCTCCATTTCCAGGTGAAACTGTATCCATATGACCGCATAAGAATAGCTGTTTACCGCTTTTTCCTGGAAGCGTAACTTCAAAATTGCTTCGAGTCTCATCAAGCATGGTCACTTTAAACGGCAGACCATTTTGCTTGCATCTGTCAATAAAAGCTTCGGTCACTAAATGCTCGTTTCCGGGCGGATTGGAGCTGTCAATTTGGAGCAGATGCTGAAGAAACTGAATATCATTCATTAATCCGCCTCCATAATTTGCATTTTAATAGGGGTCACCTTAAACCCATTAACAGGCGCCATGTCCTGGGAACACGTTGTACAGGCAATGACAACATCGCACAGTGCTTTCAGCCTTATGTAATCGCCAGGCTTGGAAAGGGGTTCTGCAATGACATAATCCCCGGCATCATCAAGGACATTATTCATAAAAATATTAATGGGATCTGGAATAACTGTAGGATGAATATTATACTTTTTCAATGCATCTGCAATATTATCATGGCAATTAGGGTGTTCCTCTTTATCGAAATCAACTTTGTAGCGGTAATAATCACATGCCGGGAAGAAGAAATCATGTTTTCCAACAGTATCTTCCAAAAGCTGCATTAGCGGACGGCGGCGGTTGCTGTAAAGCCAGTCTCCCGTTTTAAGCCGTATGCTGCTTAGTGAAGCCCGCATATGGACAGGTGAAACATGTTCCCCGGGATCTTCATAGCTAAAGCAGACAAAGTCCCCGACCTGTTTTCCTTCCATATCAATAATAATCAGCTCTTCCCCTTTGTGAATCAGTGCGCTTCTTCCTTCATACGGTGGAATAATAATTTCGTCCCGGATCTTGCCTCTGTTAAAAACCTCTTTCATTTGATCACCAGCCTTTGTTGTTATTCAATGAATACCGCAACCGCACGAATCGGAGATCCCGTTCCATTCCGAATTCTGAGCGGAAGTCCAAAATATAGAAATCGCATGCCTGCGATCTGGTCGAGATTGCAGAGATTTTCCGTATTAGTTATTCCGTATTCACGGCAAATGAGATGTCCGGAATACATTGGATCATCCGGATGGTCAATGGCCGGGGCATCAATGCCTATATTGACTGCACCTTGTTCAGCCAGCCATTTTGCTGCCTGATAATCCAGGCCAGTATATGTTGTGAGCCATTTTTCAGTGCCATAAGACCGATTGTAGTGGCCGGTATAGAGGAGGACGATATCTCCTTTTTCAATAAACTGCTGTGATTTCCGCAATGCTGCCTCGAGAACACGGTCAGTAATATACCGATCAGGCTGGACGTGGGACACATCAAGGCAAACGGCGGGCCCGTAAAAAAATTCAAGCGGCATTTCATCGATGTATTTTCCGTTTGGATCATATTCATAGGTTGCATCGCTATGGGTAGGGCCATGTTCATTGATTAATAGATTATTGGTTGCAAACATAAATCCAACTTGCTTTTCACTTTCTTCGTGAGAGATATTTGGGAAGATCATTGTTTTTTGATGGAGGGGAAAAACAGGCATCCCCTGATAAATTTCCTGCGTTAAATCGACTAGTTTAACTCCCATGATATTCCTCCTTGCCCGCTAATTCTTTTATATATGAAAAGCGGCAGGGATCGCCGCTTTTAAGGTCAATTAATAATGGTCGGAATGACCTCAAACTTATCTACATCGATTAGGCCCATATCTGTAATTTTCCACTTAGGGCTTGTTACCAGTGACCAGAATGATAAATGCATAAATGGAACTTCCATGCCGCAGCCAAGAACTTCTTTCGCAAGCTGCGACAATTCGTCTACCTTTTCACTCATTTCTTTTCCGGATAATTCATCTGTCATTAAACCGCCAATCCTCAAAGGCAGGTCACCGACTACTTTGCTATCCTTTATCATGGCTATTCCGCCATCCATGGCAATTACACGGTTCACCGCCGTTACCATATCTTCGTAGTTTGTCCCTGTTACGATGATATTGTGGGTATCATGAGCAACACTTTCAGCAATGGCTCCGCTTTTCAAATCAAAGCCATGCAGGAAAGTCTTGCCGATTTTTCCTGTTCTGCCGTGGCGTTCTACAACCAGAAGCGGCAGAACATCCTGTTTAAGGCAAGGCTGCACAATGCCGTCTTTGACATTCAGAGTGAACTCGCTTCCGCCGGTTAAGTTCTGAAAAGGTATAGCTTCAATTGCCCTTACTTTTGCACGGGTGCCTGGGGCTTCAATAGCCAGCTCATTAAGTGTTACAGTTTTTCTCTTCACTGACTTTTTCACACTTTCCGGATATATGTAAGGAGCAATATCTATTGTTAATTCGCCTTTTTCAGCTGCTTTTTTCCCTGCAAGATATACCTGGTCAACGGTCATATTGTTCAGATCGCTGATCACGACGACATCTGCCCGTTTGCCTGGTGCAATTATCCCAACATCTTTAAAGCCGAAATGGGCAGCCGGATTTATGGTCGCCATTTGGATGGCTTCCACAGGATCAATTCCTACAGCAATAGTTCTGCGGACAATATCATTCATATGTCCGTAATTTAACAAATCAGCTGGCACCATATCGTCTGATACGAGGATTGCACGCCGGGAATCTAGACCATCCTCTGTTATGGCACGGATACATTCAGCCATATTTCTTTGGGAAGAGCCTTCACGCATGAACACACTTACACCATTGCGCAGCTTTTCGACTGTCTCTTCTTTCGTTGTAGTCTCGTGGCAGGACACATGGTTGCCTCCACTGATAATATGGGCGGCAAGCTCTTTGCCAAGCAATCCTGGTGCGTTCCCTTCAACCGTTTTTCCTATACTGTTTGCATACGAAACTGCGGCAACAAGGTCGTCTATTAATTCCGGGGCATGCTCATATACCGGCCTGATATTGCTGAAGCTTTGGATCTCCCCAATTCCCTGCACATTTGGGTCAGCCAATAGCTCTTTCATATCCTTGGAAGTCACATCAAATCCGGAGGTTTCAAGTCCGGGAGCATCAGGCACCGCGCAGGGAACCGTGAAAAGTATCCGGTTTGGAAGTGTCTTTGCTTCTTCAATCATCGCCTGCATCCCGTGAACTCCCAGGACATTGCCAATTTCATGCGGATCCCCGATCAGCGTGGTGGTTCCAGTCGGAATGGAAAGCTTGGAGAATTCCGTGCAAGTCAGCATTGCACTTTCAAAATGCATATGAGAATCAATAAACCCGGGACATACGAATTTCCCCTGAATGTTTTCAACTTTCGTTTTTGGCCCGATTAAGTCTTTTGCATCTCCAGCCATTAAAATATATTCGCCTTTCATCGCAACGTCTGCTTCATAGATCTCCCGGGTGATGACATTAATGAAGTATCCGCCTTTTAGAACTACATCAGCAAACTGGCTGGAATCAAGCAGCACGTCAATAAGCTTGCGGTATTGCACTGCTTTTTTTATGTCTTTTGCATCCATTTATTAACCCCCTGTCTCTCCTTCTACACTGTCAATAATTCCGATAATGGCTGCATCTATAGGAGCATCTTTATTTTGGACGGCTCTTGATGCCATGCTTCCAGTCACATATATGACCTTTTCGCCTATTCCGGCACCAACAGTATCAACGGTTATAATGGGGTTCGGTAACAGCGAGCCGTCCAATCCTATAGGCTGGGTAATTAATAATTTTGTGCCCACCAGATTATCATCTTTTCTTGTGGCAGTTACACGACCAACCACTATTCCCATTTGCATAAAGATCTTCTCCTTAATGTAAAATGATTTCGATCTTCAGTTCCTTTGCTGTATCTCTTGCAAGAGGGGTAATGATAGCCCCTTTTGGAACAGCTATTTGATCAAGCTTATTCAAGTGGGCAAACCGGAGTGATTCATCGGTAATAACCGTTTTCTTCAAAGGCTGAACAGCAAAGTCTGCTGGTTCATTGAAGTCTAATAATCTGATTCCAAGCATCTTCAGCTCTGCCAACTGCTGATTAAGCTTTCTTTTTAACAAGTCCGGGCCTTTATCCATTCCTTTCAGTTTCCAATATTGGCTGAAAGGATCACCTCCAGCTTTTAAAGCTGTTACCCGTTTTCCCCTTAATAAGCCCTTTAGAATGATCCTCACCATTGGTCTTTTTTCGTTAAGGGACAATATGTCTGTTATTAAAGAAAAGGATAGAATAGGCAAAAAGATTTCGTCAAAATGATCAATAAGCTGCTCATGAACCATTGAAGGAGAGATCCAATCGTCATTTCCAGTCAGAAGAACTAACTTCTGCAGCTGAACTTGTTTAAGCATTTCTTCCTCAGCAGTCATCCTTAGTGTAATATCTTCCTTTGTTAATTCTTTCAAGTAAGAAAATCCTGGTTCCATTCCTATCATATGAGAGGTTAATAGAGCCAGGATGTGAGGTTTTCTGTCTCTGAAGCTGTCATTTCGGAGGTAAAGCTCCTGCAGAGTGTTTTTTGCCATAACACTCTGCTTTTTGCTGCTCATGCTTATTCACCGATGTTTTTTGATAATAGAGCTCTTTCAACTTCGCTGTGCGGCCTTGGAATAACATGTACCGAAATGAGTTCTCCAACTCTGCTGGCCGCTTCCGCCCCTGCATCTGTAGCAGCTTTAACCGCTCCTACATCTCCTCTGACCATAACCGTTACAAGACCAAATCCCACTTTTTCATATCCGCAGATCTCCACGTTAGCTGCTTTAACCATTGCATCCGCTGCCTCTACTGCGCCTACAAGACCTTTTGTCTCGATTAATCCCAATGCTTCACCCATTGTGTGTTTCCTCCTTTAATTTATTAAACTGATGGTTGGTCTGTATCATTATCATTAAGGTTGTTTTTTTCTATCGTTTGCTTTTTTCTTTTCGTCTCTGCTTCAAGTTTTTTATCCCCCTCAGCATCATTTCCAGGATGCAAATCTTCCAGTTTAAAATGCGGAAGCAGCTTCCCTGCTACTTCACTGTGGGCACGAGGGATGACATGAGCAGAAATTACTTTTCCAATTCTCTCTGCAGCACTCAAACCAGCATCGACAGCAGACTTCACCGCCGCTACATCCCCGTTAAAATGGATGGTAACGCCCAGGTAGCCCTCCACTCCTATTACTTTTTCAATTCCTACAATTTCTACATCTGCTGCTTTTACGGCTGCATCTGCAGCAGAAACTGCTGTTGAATAACCAACGGTTTCAATCAAACCTAATGCTTGCAACTGAAAAATCCTCCTCTTATGAAATAGACAAAATCGTCTCTCTGTGCCTATAAGATGTTTGCGGGATAAAAATAGCGCTGAACTGTGACAGCTATGCTGGCTAAGTCCTATTTAATTCTGTCGAATTCCTTATGAAGCTGATCTGAGATGCTTGATACCTCATCATAGTGTCCGTGAAGCAGCAAATATTTCTTTTCTATTAAAAAATGGAGTTGTTCAGAAGTGCTTTTTTTCATGTAACGGTCAAGAATTAAAATACCCGAATAATAGTCGATTCCTTCAATGACAGCGACACCGCCAATTGAAGAGTTCAGCCCCAATTGTTTTGTAAGCCATGGACTGGGGGATTTTTCTCGATAAATTTGAGTAGTTTTAAAGGATTTTTGGGAAAGTTTTTTAAAGAAGCTCTTTAAAGCGTTTAATAGTGTTCTACGTTCATCTTCATATAGCTCCAGCGAAAAGGATTGCCCGCTGTTTTTGTCCCATGTCAGGCAATATCGTAAAGAAGGAAACTCCCTTAAAAGGTCATTAAGCATAAATAGCTGGCCCGGTGAGCATTTTTCTGAAGTGACTACACCGACTGAGGCTGTTTTTAATTCCCGCTGAAAAGAGCTTTCAAGAGCAGGATGAAGGTCTGAGAACAGCCAGACTTTTACTCCCTCCGGCGTTTGTCCGATAAGCTGGCTTTCTCTTGCATTTCGGTCAGGTCTTATATCAGCAAAGTCAGCCTTAGAAGAAACCGGCTGTTTCCCCTGTACCAGGGAAAGGGTTTGAAGCTGTGCAATTTTCTCCTTAGCCGAAAGCTTGGGTGAAGAAAGAGAAGCTGTTTGCCTTCTATTGTAAGGATTTGGATCAGCATTCATGACCGGCTCTGCATGATGGATTGATATTCTTTTATTCATTTTTTCCCTCTGGTAATTAGGTCTGCTAATGCCCGGTATATTCTTTTCTGGTTCCTGGTGCCTGCCTGGAGGGGACTGATTGGAAACTCCAGGAATAGGATTTACTTTTGTCTTGCTGTAAGGCTTCATCACTTCTTCTACAACACTTTTAATAAAGTCAGACACACATTATGCACCTCCATTAAAGAATTTTGCGAAGTTCTGAATGAGGACGGGGTATAACGTTAGAAGAAACCAGTTCTCCTCCAGTCATGGTGTGAGCAGTCTTCCCAACCTCAACAGCTGCAGTGACTGCTGCGACATCGCCTTCGATAATGACGGTGACAAGTCCGGATCCGACTCTCTTTAAATCAACTAAACTGACATTTGCCGCTTTTGCCATTGAGTCCAGCGCTTCAACAGCCGCTGTCAAACCCCTTGTTTCAATCAAGCCAATTGCCTTCATTTTTGACCTCCTCTACTGCAGAAGCTTAAAGATAGTCTTCGAGATTCACTTCAATGGGGATCGAAGTCCTTTTAAATAACTCTTCTTTTCCAAGCGGATAGGTTGCGTCGATGCCCATCTTATCACTGACTCCTTTTAAATGATGGGACGATTCGAGCGGCGATCCCTTTGCACCTTGTACGATAAATATGTCATCACCTGCCTGGACTCTTGTAGCTATGGCCCATTCAACATCATCTGAATCAAAAATATCGACGTCATCATTTACAACAATCACATGCTTTAAATCCTTATCGCTTGCAAAAGCTGCAAGTGCTGCCTGTTTGCCGTCACCATCATGCTTCTTCTCAATCTGAATGACTGCATGATAGCGAGCCACCCCGCCCATCGGGATATGTACAGCTTTTATATTTGGAACCACCTGCCGGACAGTGCTTAAAAGAGTGGCTTCCCTTACAAGCGCCATTGGCAGCCTTTCTTCATAGCTTGATGGAAAAATAGTCTGTGAGATAGCATTATCGCGGTAAGTAACGGCTGAAAACTCTACAACCGGCTGAGGCGTTCTGGTGCCATAATAGCCTGCCAGTTCGCCAAAAGGTCCTTCCAGTTCTCTTTCATATGGAAGCATTCTGCCTTCCAATACAATTTCCGCCTCAGCCAGTACTTCCAGATCAACTGTTTTGCATTGAACAACATCAAGGGACTGACCGAGCAGTGCACCTGCTACATCCAATTTGTCGGTATGATACAAATGTGTACTAATCTGAGAACTTAATACAACTGCTGGAACTACGCCAAACATAACAGCCACTTCCATCGGTTCGCCAATACTTTCATAATGGGCATATTGCTCCATCAGCTCTGGGGAGGTTATGAGGATGTTTGTTCGATTTCCGCCAAGATATTGCATTCTGCGAATGGAGGTATATCTTTTTCTCCCTGATAAATCTTTAACCACCAATATTCCTGAAACATAATAAGCACCAGAGTCTTCCGCGTGATAGGTTGGGATAGGAAACAAGTCTGCAAGATCGAATTCCCCGGTCACCAGATTCTCCTGAACAGGGCCCGTTTGCCTTAATGTGGTTGGAATAGGATTAACAATAGAGTCGATGATTTTAGGGATAAGTTCCTCAGATTGGATACCCATGCTGTCAGCCATCAGCTCTCTGTCACCACCCAAACCGGCAGCCATGGAAGATTGATAGCCTTTAATTTTTTCAAATAAAAAAGGCTCTTTTCCATTTTTGGCATTAATCACTGCACCCAGCTCGTGCATAGGATCCACCTCTTTTTTTACCCGATGAAGAAACCCCATGCTTTCCCATCTATCCAGCAATGCCCTCATTGTTACAGGGTTCATGCCTTTTCCCCCCATCTCTCCAGCAGCTCATGGTCAATATCCAGCATGTCCAATATCCTCGCCACCATAAAGTTGGCCAGCTCCCATATTTCTGTCGGCTTATGATAAAAGCCTGGTGATGCAGGCATTATACATGCTCCACTCTCAGCAAGGAGAGTCATATTGCGCAGATGAATCAAATTAAAAGGTGCTTCCCTTGGAACAATAATGAACTTTCTATTTTCCTTTAATACAACACTGGCAGCCCTGCTTAATAGCGTATCGCCGACCCCATTCGCAATAGCTCCCAATGTATTCATCGAACATGGTACGATAACCATTCCGTCTGTCTTAAAGGATCCGCTGGCAACCGCAGCGAAAAGATTCCGGTTGCTGTGGATAGTGGCATACTCCTTCAGCTCGTCCATCTTGATCCCGCATTCAAATTGCATTACTTTTTCTCCCATCTCCGTAGCAATTAAATGCGTTTCGATCTCTAATTGATGAAGAGCGCGGATCAAGGTATAGGCGTACAATGATCCGCTTGCTCCGGTAATGCCAACTAAAATTCGCTTTCTTCTTATTCCTAAAGAGGAGTTAGACAACAGATTCGTCTTGGGAGAATTTCTTTTTAGCCAGCTTTTTGTAATTTTCTGTTGATAATATATCCCCGAAGATATCAATGTCTCTTAAACCTGATACATGCATATCGTTATCCTGGGAAGCGGTGGCATCTGAAATGCAAATGACGTTGTAGCCATGATACAAAGCATCAGAAGCAGTACTGCGAACACATACATTGGTCCAGACTCCAGTTAGTACCACAGTATCTATTTCTTCCTCTCTCAGAAAGAGATCAAAATCGGTGTAGCTGAATGCACTATGCCGCCTCTTTTGGACCACATAATCCCCTTTGCTCTCATCAGGCTGGAGCTCTGGAATGAATTCCGAACCCCAGGTTCCTTTAACTGCATGGACTGGCCTCACGCGAAAATCACGGTCATTTTTTCTGTGAGCTTCCTGAACATGCACAACCTGGATATTGTGTTCATGAGCGAATTGAATAAGCTCTTGTATTTTAGGAACTATTTTTTCGCCATTCTCACACCTTAATGCTGCTTTTTCACCGATAAAGTCGTTTAACATATCAATAATGACCACACAGTGCTTTTTTCCCCTAAGTTCCAATCCGGACAGCCTCCCTCTTTATAAGTATTTATTGCTGTGCTACTGGGTCTTTTGTTTTTGCTTTTACCGCTTCGTATTTTTCATATTTTAAAGTTCTCTCAAGTCTCTGGATATTTTGGCGGGGAACATACTCGCCATAGCCTGCTTCTCCAACGATGCCTTCATCATCCTCGTAAATCACTTTTCCGCGTATGATCGTTTGGACTGGCTTTCCTTTAAGCTTCATGCCATGCAGAGGGTTATATTTAGCCATTGATTCTGTTTTCTGCTCGTCTATTACATACTCTTTCTCAAGATCAATCACAGTGAAATCAGCATCGCTGCCAATTTCCATTGATCCCTTTTTAGGGTAAATGCCATAATGAATGGCAGCATTGCGGCTTGTTACCTCGACAAACCTTGATAGGGATAAACGGCCTTTATTTAATCCTTCACTGACAAGGATCGGTACCATCGTTTCTACACCAGGTATGCCGGGGAAAGTGTTCCAGATCGTTGCCCCGGGATAATCCTTTTCTGTGGCAATTTCATATGGGGCATGGTCTGTACCGACAAAATCGATTGTTCCGTCAGCCAGAGCCTGCCAATGAGATTCGTTATCCTCTTTTCCTCGTAAAGGAGGAGCAATCTTTGCATAGGAACCGCGCTCTGACATGGAGTCCTTTGCATTGAGAACAAGGTAGTGAGGACAGGTTTCTGCTGTAACCTTAACACCACGCTTCTTTGCTGCTTTAACCAGCTCGACGCCTTCTTTCGTGCTCATATGTACCACATGTACACGTGCGTCTGTAGCTTCTGCAAAGCTTAGAATCAGTTCAATGGCTACCTTCTCAGCGAGGCTTGAACGTGCTTCCGCCCATGCTGGACCGTCAAGGCGCCCTTCTTTTTCAAGTTTCTTGGAATTGAATGTGCAGATATCATAGTTTTCAGCATGAACTCCAATTGGGAGTCCGGTTTTTGCAACGTTTTTGAAAATTTCCAGCATTTCTGCGTCCGATACTTTAGGGAAGGTAGGGACAGAAGGAGTCATGTAAACTTTAAAGGCAACAACTCCCTGGTCGATCTGCGGATAAATATTATCGATCCAGCCTTCACGTGCATCTTCTCCTGTCATGCCGCCCCAGAAACAGTAATCAATATAAGCCTGATCTCTGATTGGTCCGATTTTTTTATTGAAACTCTCCCCATCACGAACGGATGGCTTACTGCAGCATGGCATATCTATAATGGTTGTTAAGCCTCCCGCGGCTGCAGAACGGCTGCCAGTTGCAAAGGTTTCTCTATGAGTAAAGCCTGGATCCATAAAATGAGTATGCGGATCAATACAGCCAGGAACGACTAATTTTCCTTTAATATCAATTACCCTGGCTGCATTCAGAAAAGAAATGTCATTGGTGTAGCCAACAATTTTCCCCTCGTTAACCAGAATATTTGTTAAAACCTGACGATCTCCCTGGGGAATGTTGGCATTTTTCAGAATTAAATCCATTTCTCCTGCTCCTATCTATTATTTGGATTTCTGTCTCGCAAAAAAGAGACAGATGGTTTCAGCAGTTGCATTTAAATCGCTTCAGCTGAATGATCTCCTTTCAGCTGTTCAATTCTTTCACTTTCACTTATATTTAAATCTTTATAATTAAATACCAAATTTAATAAAATTGCTGTGATGCTTCCCAGTACAATCCCATTTTCAACCAGCAGGCGTGCGCTTGTTGGAAGACTTTCAAAAATTTGCGGGACAACTGCCGAACCAAGTCCGATTCCTATGGAACAGGCAACGATAAGCAAGTTTTCATTTTTGCTGAAATCAACAACAGAAAGCATTCTGATTCCGGATGAGATCACCATTCCAAACATTGGAATCATTGCTCCGCCTAGAACAGCCATAGGGATAATCGTTGTCAGAGCTGCCACTTTAGGCAGAAGCCCCAAAATCATCAAAATAACGCCAGCTGCGATAACTACATTTCTCGTTTTCACTTTAGTTAACGCTACAAGTCCCACATTCTGTGAAAAGGATGTATAAGGAAACGCATTAAAAATTCCCCCTATCACTACAGCCAGCCCTTCTGCACGCAGCCCTTTTTTAATGTCTTTGGAGCCCAGCTTTCTCTCACAGACATCTCCTAGAGCCAGGAAAACCCCAGTAGATTCAATCATGCTCACAATAGCTACTAAAGTCATTGTAAGTATGGCCGAGGCATTGAATGTCGGGAATCCGAAATAAAATGGCTGAACAACATGAAACCAGGAAGCCTGGCTTACTTCGGCAAAGCTGACAAGCCCCATAAAAGAAGCAGTGATCGTTCCAGCCACCAATGACAGCAGCACAGATATAGCTCTCATATAGCCTTTAATGAACCTGTTCATTAAAATAATCAGAACCAGTGTAAATGCAGCCAGAAATAGATTCTGGGCACTTCCATATTCTGGGGAACCAAGTCCTCCTGCAGCATTATTCATGGCAACAGGGATTAAGGAAACCCCGATAATAGCTACCACTGAACCGGTTACGACCGGAGGGAAAAATCTCATTATTTTACTCATAAATTGAGATAAGATCATGACGATAATTCCTGAAGCAATAATCGCCCCATAGATGGCTGTGATGCCCTGCAGATTCCCGATGGCAATCATGGGTCCGACTGCTGTAAAAGTACATCCAAGTATCACCGGCAGCCGGATGCCAAAATGCCTCCCCCCTATAACTTGAAGCAATGTAGCAATCCCGCAAGTAAATAAATCAATTGAAATTAAGTAAGCAAGCTGCTGGGCAGTGAGCCCTATTGCCGGTCCAACAATCAGCGGAACAATAACAGCACCTGCATACATGGCAAGCACATGCTGAAATCCCAAAGTCCCTACTTTCCAAGGATTTAGCTTTTCCAAAGACTTCCCCTCCAGGTTTAATTCTTTGTTATGTCTCAGCCCGACTCCAGCGGATAAAAACAGACATCACCTCCCATAAGAAAAATGTGTATAAAAAAAACCGCAGCAATAGATAACATCAAAGTACACATAGATGTTCTATTACTGCGGCTTCATTCAGCTTCCGTTAAACAAAAGGCAAAGGAACCGCTCCGATATGAAGGTTTAAGAAAAACCGCGGCATGCACAGCTTCCCCAAACATAATGTAAAACTGCTATTCTTTAAAATAAATAACTGTGCATGCTTCTTCGGTATCAGGATCGTAATCTTTTAAAATCGTTTTGACTTTCAAATGGAGAGAATCTTCAATCAGCCCCTTTAAAAGCGATTTAAATTCAACAATCAATGCTGAATCAACCGATATTGTCAGGTGATGAAAGTTCTGGCTTAGCATATGCAGTGCCTGAACACGCTTATGCTGTGCAAATATGATGACTCTATCATCAAAAGTTTCAAGACGCTGTTTTTTTACGCCTGTACCATAGATCTCCTGATTGACACGATTATAAAGAAAAGCGAGATCTTTTTTTAATGATTGATGGAATTTTGAGGTTATTACAGTCATGTAGTCCTCCTGTTATTCACTATATTAAACAAGGCAGTTTTATAAGTCAATACCATTTATCAGAAAATTCTCACTTGACAAAATATTAACTTAACTATTACACTACAAATCAACTCCCCCTCTATTTCTATAATTGTCTTGATAATACCTCCCTCCAGCACACTGAAAAATCAAATAGAATTTTTCGTATAACCTCAATAATCGGTTTGAGGGTTTCTACTAGGAACCGGAATTCCTATCTACGAAAGGCATATTTCCTGTGGACAGCAGCCAGGAACCTTTTGTGCAGGAATTTTTTTGTGCTTATTAGTCTATTTAGAAGAATATGCATAATATCATAGCTTAAATACCTCTTCTTGCTCGCCAGGCTATTAACCCTTACAAAATACTCACATAATTTCTCATCGTCATTTAAAGTTTCAAAGTTCTTTGAGGAGGCGAAGATTTGAAAAGCATTAAATTTATTGTTAATGGAAAGGAACGTACGGTCGTTTGCCCGCCTGCAAAAACGCTCCTGGATGTCTTGAGGGAAGATTTAGGATTGACTGCCAGCAAGGAATGCTGCGGAAAGGGAGAATGCGGATCTTGCTCTGTACTAATCAATACAGAGGTTGTATGCTCCTGTCTAGTCCTCGCTGGCCAGGCGGAAAACCAGGTGATCACGACTTGTGAAGGAGTCGGCTTATCACCAAATCTGGATGTAATTCAGGAATCATTTATTGCTGAAGGAGCAACACAGTGCGGTTACTGTACTCCGGGAATCATCGTATCAGCTAAAGCTTTCTTAGATAGAATTGACACGATTCCATCTGTTGAGGAAATTAAAACAGCATTAGGGGGCAACCTATGCCGCTGTACAGGCTATACAAAAATTATCAAGGCAGTTCAGACCGCTGCTGCAAAAAAAATATCCAAACCTGAAACAGCCAGATAGTCTATGACACATACAGCTATTGTTCTTGCTGCAGGCCGATCCAGCAGGATGGGTACTTTAAAAGGACTGCTGCAGTGGAAAGGAACGACCTTATTTGAGCATCAGCTGCAAAACCTCAGGGAATCAGTATTTTCTGACATTGTTGTCGTTTTGGGCTACAAAGCCGAAGCATTCATTCCCATCGCAAAGAAATACCCTATCAAAATCATCATTAATGAACAATTCTATGAAGGAAAATGCTCCTCAATCATTTCTGGGGTTAAAACCGCTGTAAAGTCAGCAGAAACGATTCTTATTACATCCGTTGACCAGCCGCTTCAATCACTCACCATTAACATGCTTGCAGAATCACTTGTAAAAAGAGGCAGCCTGATTGCAGTTCCAAGCCATCAAGGAAAAAGAGGGCACCCTATCCTCTTTTCCGCCCAATTGAGGAACGATCTTTTATCTATCAAGGAAGAAAGTATGGGTTTGAGAGATGTAATTCAAGAGCATGAAAAATTTCTTCTTGAGGTGCCCGTGGAAAATGATCAGATTCATCTTAACCTGAATAATCAGGATGATTATATAAATGCACTAAAAAAATAACCTGGAGGTAAATCAATGCTCGTTTCTGAAATTGACATGATTACCCCTTCCTCTCTATCCGAGTGTCTGACCCAGCTATCCAAGGAAGGCAGGAAACATAGATTGATAGCCGGCGGTACAGATGCAGCAGTCCGGATGAAGGAAGGCAAATGGCGGCCAGAAATATGGATTAATATTAAAAACGTAAAAGAGCTGCGCTATATCGAAGAAAGGGAAGATTTTATCCATATTGGCCCCTTGACCACACATACCGATTTGATTCATTCACCGCTTCTGCAGAGAAAAGCGGATGTTCTCGCAGAAGCAGCCCGAGAAGTCGGGGCCACTCAAATGCAGAATATGGGAACAATCGGCGGCAATATTGGTACTGCTTCTCCTGCAGGCGATACCCTTCCGGCTTTGTATGCTCTCGGTGCAATGCTTGAACTCGCCTCGCTGACGAAAAAGAGAATCATTCCAATCGAAGAGTTTATCATTGGTCCAGGCAGGACCATTTTAAAAGAAAATGAAATGATTACAAAAATCCTAATTAAACCGCAAAAACCAAATGAAATAGGCATTTTCCAAAAGCTTGGCCCCCGTAAAGCACAATCCATTTCCATTGTGAATATTGCCATTTCACTCACAATGGACCAGGACCGCAAATGCATCGAAGGAAAAATCGCCTTTGGATCTGTGGCACCGACTATTATCCGTGCACGCAAATGTGAATCAATGCTTACCCTGGGGCAGCTAAACGATGATTTAATCCAGAACATCGCCAAAATTGCCTGGAAAGAGGTCATGCCCATTTCAGATGGAAGAGCAACTGCTGCATATAGAAGAGATATGGCAAGTGCTTTGCTGGAAAGAGGATTATACCGTCTAATCAGGAGGTGGGAAAACCAGTGAGCACCAAATGGGTTGGAAAGAGAGTAAAAAGAATTGATGGTCCGGAAAAAGTAACCGGAGAATTAAAATATATGACCGATTACCAATTTGACGATATGGTTTGGGGCAAAGTGCTGCGGTCTGTATATCCGCATGCCAAAATTAAATCCATTGACACTCAAGCAGCTAAAAGCCTCCCTGGTGTTATTTGTGTACTCACCCATAAAGATATACCCGGCTTTAATGGATTTGGGATTGTTGTTCCCGATCAGCCTGTTCTGTGCTCAGATGTCGTACGGTGCACCGGAGATGCTGTAGCCTTGGTTGCAGCTGAAACCACTGAAATTGCCGAACAGGCACTGACTTTAATCAAAGTGGATTATGAGCCTTTCGAAGTTGTTGCTGATGCAGAATATGCCTTAACAGATTCTGCTCCAAAGCTTCATCCTGATGGCAATTTGCACAGCCATGTGAAAATAAAAAACGGAAACATTGAAAAAGCCTTCGAAGAAGCTGACATCGTTGTGGAGAATACCTTCTTTTCCCCCCGCCAAATGCATGCATTTATTGAAACAGAAGGCGGCTGGGGAGTTATGGATGAAGAAGGGTTCATCACAATTCGCTGCCCTGGCCAATACGCGTACCGCGATCGAATGCAGATTGCAAGGTCCCTTGCCTATAATCCTGAAAGAATAAGAGTCATTTCAAGTCCTATTGGCGGAGCATTCGGCGGGAAGGATGAGATTACGGTTCAAATTTATCTGGCCCTCCTTGCCATGCATACAAACGGGCGGCCGGTAAAAATTCATTTAAGCCGAGAAGAATCTGTTATTGCGGGCATAAAAAGGCATCCTTTTAAAGTCAAAATGAAAACAGCTGCCAAAAAAGACGGCACATTGCTCGCTAATCAGGTAACTGCTATTGGAGATACCGGTGCCTATGCTTCACTCGGAGGGGCAGTCATCGCTCTGGCAATCGAACATTCCTGCGGTCCTTATAAAATTCCAAATGTGGATCTTGAAGGCTTCTGTGTTTATACCAATAATGGCATTGCCGGTGCCTTCAGAGGCTTTGGCGTCAACCAGGTATGTATGGGAATTGAAACCCATATGGATATGATTGCAGAAAAACTGGGAATGAATCCAATTGAACTGCGCAAAAAAAATGTCTATCATCAAGGCGACGTTTCAAGTGTCGGCCACATTGTCAAATCCAGTGTAGGCACCTATAAAACACTTGAAACCGCAGAAAATTGCGATCTGTGGAAGAACCGTGAAAAGTATAAATCCGAAGTGAGTGAGCCATGGAAAAAACGGGGTGTGTCCCTCGCAACTTCCTTTCATGGCATTGGAATGGGAATTGGACTGCCTGATTATGGAGCCGCCTCTATCGAACTTCTGCCCGACGGAAAATTTCTTGTAGGTGTCGGATGCGAGGAAATCGGCGGAGGCAATAGCACTGTGTACGCCCAGATAGCGGCTGAGATGCTGAACTGTGATATCAGCAATATCATGATCGTTCAAGGAGATACTCTGAAAACACTTGATGGCGGTACTGTAACTGCCTCCCGCTCCACCTATACCGGCGGAAGAGCTGTTGCGGCAGCAGCGCCCAAGATGACTGAACTTCTTATTCAAACAGCTGCAGAAATGCTGAATCTGCAAGCATCAAGAATTGACTTAAGACCAAACCATATTTCAGCCGATGGACAAATCGTACCCTATAAGTCTATCTATAAGTACCTTTTTGACCATCATCAGTCTGCCAGAGTAGAAGGACACTTCTACCTGCCAAAAGAAAAGGAAGAAATCAAAGGTTCTGGGGGTGCTCCCCATCATTTATACGGATATTTGACCCATGTCGTGATGGTTGAAGTAGATACTTTAACAGGCGAGACGGATGTTTTGCGGGTTGTTTCCATCCCTGATGCAGGAAAAGTCATTAATCCCCAGGGGTTAGAGGGCCAGGCTGAAGGCGGAGCAGTAATGGGCATCGGCTATACCCTTTTTGAAGATGTGCTGATAGAAAATGGTTACCATAAGACACGAAACTTTACTGATTATATCATCCCCACTATTCGCGAGACTCCATTGATTGAGACCTTCCCTGTTGAAGAGCCCGAACAATCTGGTCCTTTTGGGGCAAAGGGAATTGGCGAAGTTGTGATGATTCCGATTATTGCAGCTATCATGTCGGCCATATATGATGCAACAGGAGCTAGAATCTGCTATCTGCCCGCTACTCCCGAAAGAGTTTTTAATGCACTGAAAGATCTCAAAAAACAAAAAATCCAATCTGCAAGGTGATCCAATTGATGAGCCCCCATTTATTTGCCAAATTAAATGAGTCAGCCAATAACCGGAAAGACACATTTCTGCTTACCATAACAGATTATCCTGATAAAAAGGTCCTCGGAGCCAAAGCTTTATTATGGCCAGATGGGAGCTTTTGCACTGAAGACTCACTGCTGCTGCCACAGGATGTGAAAGATCTTTTAATAACACAATGCAGTAAACTAGTGAGCAAAAAACGTTCCGGCACTGTGAAATTTGTGTGGAAGGACAGGATAATTGAATGTTTTGCAGAATACTTCCCTGCTCCGCTCCACTTGATTTTAGCCGGGGCGGGCCATGTGTGTGAACCCGTGGCAGAAATGGGACGGATGCTGGGATTTTTCGTCACAGTAATAGACGATCGGGAAGAGTACGCAAACAGAGAACGATTTCCATTTGCACAAGAAGTGGTTTGCCAATCCTACCTGCATTATTTCAGGCATGTTGAAATATCGGAAAAAACCTATATTCTCCTTCTTACCAGGGGGCATAAATATGACGTTCTCAGTTTGAATGAACTTTTAAAAAGGAACAGCCAGGCAGGCTATATAGGAATGATTGGCAGCAGAAGACGTATCTCTGGTGTATTTCAAGAACTCCAGCAGGATTTTCCGGATGAAACCTTTGCCAATCTATACACCCCTGTGGGACTTGATATCGGAGCAGAAACACCTGCAGAGATTGCAGTCAGTATCATGGCAGAAATTCTGAAAGTAAAAAATCAAAAATCTGGAAACTCTTTAAGTACACAAATTAAGAAGTATGCAAAGATGGGTTTCCATGAGGGGGCTGGCGAATGGACCAAATGCAGCTCATAAAGCGTGCCATGGAAGTCAGGAAAGGAGGTGAGAAAGCAGCGCTCGCCACCATTATTCGCACCAAAGGGTCCACTCCGAGGAAAACGGGAAGCCGAATGATTGTGTTTCCCTGCGGAAGAATCGAAGGTACAATTGGCGGGGGCTGCGGTGAAGCCGAAGTGATTGAGATGGCTTTCGAAGTCATCCAATCGAATGCTCCAGGTCAAAAGCGCGTTGATTTAACAAAAGGGCTATTTTTTGAAGATGGCGGAATCTGCGGTGGAATTATGGATGTCTTTATTGAACCTATTTAACCAAAATAATGTATAACTCCCGCCTATTCCATGGTTCAAGTCAGTTTGTTTTGCAGGATGGACATTTACCATGAAGAAGGAGTGACTTTTCATGTCGATGATCGGAAAGGATCTTGGGTCGGGCCTCCCGCCTGCCTCTGATGGGAACCTTTTAGAACGGCTCTTTAAGCTATCCGCACGAAAAACCAATGTAAAGACAGAAATTCTTGCAGGTGTTACTTCGTTTATGACAATGAGTTATATCATCTTTGTCAACCCGATTATCTTAGCTGACGCAGGAATACCAAAAGAAGCCGCACTTGCTGCAACTATTTACGCAAGTGTCTTCTGTACTCTTCTAATGGCACTGTGGGCAAATTTCCCTGTAGCGGTTGCTCCGGGGATGGGGCTGAATGCCTTTTTTGCCTACACAGTCGTCCTTGGCCAAGGTCTATCCTGGCAAACAGCCCTTGGAGCTGTATTTATATCGGGTATTGTGTTTTTAATTTTGACCGTTACGGGAGTCCGCCAAAAAATCGTAGATGGTGTCCCGGATGTCTTAAAGTCAGCTATTGGTGTTGGAATTGGTTTGTTTATTGCTTTTATTGGCTTAAAAAATGCAGAACTTGTGGTCGCAAATGAAGCTACATTTGTCGGCCTGGGAAGCATCACAAGCCAGGGGCCGCTTCTTGCCCTATTCGGATTAATTATTGCCGCCCTCCTGATGGCAAAGAAAGTAAAAGGCGCCCTGCTTATTAGTATATTGGGTACAAGTACGCTGGCCATGATTGTTGGCTTCATTGCCTACCCAAAGGGCGTAAGTGATATTGTATCTCTCAGTCTCCCAAGCATGTCTGAGACGTTTTTAGCTATGGATATTATGGGAGCAATAAAATATGGCATCATCTCAGTCATTTTCTCCTTTACTATTGTAGAATTATTTGACAATTTAGCTACCCTCATCGGATTATCAAGAAAAGCTGGCCTTACTGATAAAAATGGGAAAATCGAAAATCTGGATCGTGCCCTTCAGGCAGATGCAGTCGGCACGATGGCAAGTGCAGCCTTCGGAAGCACTGCCTTAAACGCTTATGTGGAAAACGCCACAGGGATCTCGGAAGGCGGACGCACTGGCTTAACTGCTTTAACTGTAGCTGTACTATTTTTCCTGTCACTCATTTTTGCTCCTCTCATTTATTTCATACCGTCTGTAGCCACAGCACCTATTCTTATACTCGTTGGTGCCTTAATGCTCAGTGAAATTAAACATATAAGCTTCGATGACTTCACTGATGTCATTCCTGTTTTTTTAACAATCGTTCTCATGCCATTAACTTTCAGTATCGCCCAGGGACTGGCATTCGGCTTTATCTCTTATACACTGCTTAAGCTTCTTACAGGCAAGCATCATCAAATCCACTGGATCATGTATTTTGTCAGTGCTGCCTTTATTATTAATTTCATTATGGGCGGACATTAAACTGATGACTGTCATTATTTAAAAAGCGAGGAGTCCATATGAAGCTTACCATTGAAACGTTACGAAAAAGAATTGACGTGGCAGCCAAAAGAACTCCTGCCGACCTGGTTATTAAAAATGGGAAGATAATAAATGTTTTTACACGTGAAATCATCGAGGAAGACATAGCCATTGCCGATGGATTCATAGCAGGCTTAGGAAGCTATGAAGGGAAGGAAATGATTGATGCTGGGGGCAGCTATATAGCCCCCGGGTTCATTGATGGGCATGTCCATATTGAATCAGCGATGGTTACCCCTGCAGAATTCAGCAATGTTGTCCTTCCGCATGGAGTAACGACTGTCATTGCAGACCCTCATGAAATAGCCAATGTCAGTGGAACAAAAGGCATTGATTTCATGCTGGAATCTTCAAATGCGATCCCGCTTGATGTATTTTTTATGCTTCCATCCTGTGTGCCTGCAACTCTATTTGAAAATGCCGGCGCTTCCCTCAGTTATAAGGATCTTGAACAATATTACGGCCACCCGAGAGTACTCGGTCTTGGCGAAGTAATGGATTACCCTGCTGTTATGAACAATGATGAAGAAATGCTAAAAAAACTGGAAGACGCACATAGCAAAGGAAAAAACATCGATGGGCATGCAGCAGGACTTAATGCAGATGAAATTAATATATACATGGCAGCAGGCATTAAATCAGACCATGAATGCATAAACCCTGAAGAGGCGCTGAACCGAATGCGAAAAGGGATGTATGTGATGCTGAGGGAAGGGTCTGCGGCTAGGGACTTATTAGCACTTCTTAAATCTGTCAGCGAACATAACGCAAGGCGCTGTTTATTCGTAACGGATGACAAGCATCTGGATGACCTGATCAAAGAAGGCAGCATTGATTATAATGTCAGAATGGCCATTAAGGAAGGGATGGATCCTGTCCTTGCCGTTCAAATCGCCACACTGAATGCAGCAGAATGCTTCGGTCTGAAAAATAAAGGGGCTATTGCTCCGGGTTATGAAGCCGACCTGGTTTTTATTAGTGATCTTAGGAAGGTTAAGATTGAAAAAGTAATAAAGAGCGGAATACTTGCTGCAGAAAACGGGATCATTAAGGATCCAGCTCCGGCTAGCGTCGAACCTGCGCCTGCCATCTTGGACAGCGTCAAAATCGGCAGCTTAAAGGGTGAAGATTTAAACATCAACATTGGAACTGGTGATGCCAATATTATCGGCATTATACCGAACAGCATTGTGACCAGACACCTGTTGGAAAAGGCAGATTCACTTAATGGCTATTTCCAGCCTAATCCTGAAAAAGATTATTTAAAATTGGCTGTGGTGGAGCGGCATCATCTCACCGGAAGCATCGGGCTTGGCATAATTAAGGGACTGGGGATTACAAGAGGTGGCATTGCCTCAACGGTTGCCCACGATTCCCATAATATTGTGGCAGCTGGCACCTCTGATGAAGATTTACTGGCGGCCATTAAGCATACTGCATCGATGAAAGGCGGCCTGGCTGTTGTCCAGGATGGAGAAATCCTTGCGGAACTGCCCCTGCCTATTGCGGGGCTCATGAGTGATCAGGATTCTTCATTTATTTTCGGACGTTTGTCTGAATTGAATCATGCGCTAAGAACAGTCGGATGCAGCATGGAATTCAACCCGTTTTTGACGCTTTCATTTTTAGCGCTTCCAGTAATACCTGAGCTAAAGTTAACTGATAGAGGATTATTTTCAGTCAGATCTTTTTGTCACATTAACGTAGAAGCAGAAAAATAAGGCCGGGATTTTCTCCGGCCTTATTTCATTTCTTAGTAACTTCCTTCTTATTTAATGATAATGCTGCCCAAGCTGTTTCATCTGCAAAGTACCTGCTCCAGCTTGCCACACCGGCCAAATTATATTTCTTTGCCAATTCAGCCCGTTTTGTTAATGATATTTCATCTTCAAGCCACACTTTGTATGTGATTTTATCTTTTTCTGAAAAATGCTCAGCATAATTTTGCCCGCTTTCCGGATCATATGCTGGAGTAACTTTATTTTGACTGAGCCATTCTTTCACTTTGCTCATAGAAAGCGCTTTAGAAGAAACATCCCCGTTTGATTTTTGTTCCCATAATCTAGTATATAATGGCACTCCCAATATTAATTTTTCATTGGGCACAAACTCCAGCAGATGTTTCAGGTTTTCTTCCACCCACGGCAGGCTCGCAACGCTTCCTGCCACCTGCGAGCTTCCCCAATGCTCATCATAAGCCATGACAACCAAATAATCTGCTATCACGGCAAGTTTATCTCTTTCATAAAAAGCTGACCAATTACCGCTGGATGAAATGAATGTGATATCCATTGATACGACTAAACCTGCTTCATGAAAGTACGGAGCGGCTTCCCTCACAAACTGCGTTATTAATGGACCATCCTCCGGGTTAACATTTTCAATGTCAAGATTGACCCCATTTAATTCATACAATTGACTGAAATGCAGAAGCTGCCGAATCATATTCTGCCTTGTTTCAAAAGAACCAAATGCTTCATGTGTTAAAACAGGGTCAAATGCATTTGAAAATAAGCCCCATATTTGGTATCCCTGTTTTCTTGCCCATAATGAATAATCCTTCGATCCCAGGTTTTTGATGGAACCTTTTCCATCCGCAAGCTCAAACCATGTTGGCGAAATGACATTAACGCCAGGCATCTTCGGAATTTTAGATGTATTGGGATTTTTTGAATATACAGCTTCCCAGGTCAGCTGTATAGGTCCTTCCATTTCTGGCGCTGCTTTAACTGATTCTTCAAGGGAAATAGCAATCTGTTTGCTCTCACCCTTTTTGATGTATTGTTTCTTCAAATATCCAGCTGTACCGTCTTCTTTTCTAATAAAATAGTAGTCTCCCTTTTCTTGTTCAATTAAAACATTCTCGTTTGGAGAAACTGAAGCCGTATAAGGGGATTTCAGGCTGTCTTTCGTCCGCAGCCGAAGCAGTTCTTCATGAATACCTTTTTCCTTCACCTTACCGGAAACCATTGACTCCCCATTCTTTTGAACCCATATTGCACCTGTATCAGATAGAATTGAATAAGTAATTGGATAGAAAGCCAATAGCGGCTCGATCGACAAATATCTGTCTTTTCCCAGCTGTTTAGCAGCTGTAAAATCCAGTTTCATAGGTTTCTCATTCACATAATAGCTCAAAGATTCAAGTGGCATCTGTACAACATTATTTTTTGTGGCGATTATGATGGATTGTGAATGTTCATCAAATATAATGTCTTCATCGACAAATTCCTGCAAAAACGTTAAAGGCAGGTAGATCGATTCACCTTCTATATAAGCATTGCCCGTCTGTTTGCCATTAAACAAAATTGGATGAACTTCTTTAAAGTAGGATACCTTTTCCTTAGAGGCAAAAGGATATAAAAACGCGAATATGCTTGACGTTATCAGTATAAGAGCAAGCAAAAGCCCCGCTAAAATAAGCTTTTTAGCGGGAGACTTTTGTGGATTTGTTTCAATTTTATACATTCCATTTCCTCCCTTAAACCATCGTATCGAAATAATCAGATAATGGGAAGAAAATTTAGAATGTCTTTAACTTATTTTCACCCCTCCTATATTAACGGAATTAATATAGGAAAGGTTTCAAGTTTTTATCAGTATGTTGTAAAGTGAGTTAGCTTCTGCAGTCTGTAAGTAAAATATTTTACCACTGGCATTTTTTCATTGGATGGATAGTTATTCGTATAGATTGCACCGTTATTATTCCAAAGCATATTAAAGTAGCTGTCGACATCCTTCATAACCTGCGATTGGTCAGGAGCGCTAATTTTTAAATTTGTCTCCAGGTTTAAATCATCCAGATTTCTCTTTGTAAAATTTGCTGAACCAGCTATGATCATATTATTTTCTTTCCCGGTTACATACATGATTTTCGCATGGTACTGTTCAAAGCCCGTATTGTACCATCTGATTTTTATGTTTTCATGGCCTAATTTGTCTAATTCAGCTGCCACAGGTATATTGGGCAGCCCAATTTTTTCAGAGCCGAAAGCGTTCTGATTTGGATCCAGGATCATTTTTACTTTTACTCCCCTGTCGGCTGCTTCTTTTAGTGCATCAACCACTTTTCTGTCAGCAAGATAAAACATGCCAAGCCAGATGGTTTCACCTTTCCTGACTTTATTGATTTCTTTAATAATGTGTTTATAAATCTTGCCTTCAGTCAGCACCTGGGCTTTAACCGTGCCTGTTTTATTGCTGTCTGCAGGCTTAGCATTTGTCAGTTTGCCTGATGCTGAATAATCGACCACCGCCTGCTCGGTTTTCACGAGGTCAGCTAAAATTGACCCTTTTACTTCAAACGCGATATTTGAATGAAAACCGCTGGCATTATGGGGATTTCCAGATGTGACAATTCCTGTTTTCTCCGTTACAAAAACTTTCCGGTGATTTGCTTTAATATTCATGAGATCGAGATAGGACCGAAATGTCACTTCAGGAGCATTTTCTGCAAGCGGATTGGGAAGCCAGCCTTCGCCACCCTGGCCAAACCATTGTAAAAAAACACGCCAAAATGCCGAATAGATAGGATTAGAATCTCTTAATGGAACTAATGAGGTATTAACTACATTTATACCATTCTTTTTCAGTTTCTTGAATTCTGGTACATCATGCGATCCATATGTACTGTTAATCCGATCTGTGATCACCGTAATATCCATATTGGGGTGGCTTTGCTTTTGTTCGATGAGCTCTTCAGTTATTTTACCGCTAATATCCGGATATTCTTTATCACCATCATTAAAACCATTGAATAAAAACATATCCATCACGATAAAATCCTCTGCCTCACCAATTGCTTCTAATATCCGGTTAAAAATCTGCTGATCACTTTCTCTTCTGCCGTTATCTTTTTCAAAAGTTAAATCGTATAAGAACTTAATATCTTCTACAGTGTGAACTTCCCCTTCGAAAGAAAGGCCTTTTGGCAATGGTTTATTGGATTGATAGATGATGGTTGCTGTCAATACCAGCACAAGGCTCAAAATGGGTATCCATACCGCTTTTCTATTTAACTTTCCCCGAACCTTTTTCACCAGGACTCCCCCTGCCCATTAGATTGCGATAACTATATATAGACCATTTTTGACTATTGTAAACTCATCTATGCGTTTGCAAGCAAAATAAAAGGCAAAGGGCTGCGCCTTTGCCTTGAATGATATATATTTTTTAGCCTACAAGCTTTACAAGCATATGAGATAGTTTATGCTTTTCTTCTTCAGTCCCTACATTCCACAATTCCTGCAGAAGCTTTTCTTCACGGTTTCTTGGATCTTCTTTGGAAGCCAGATAATCGCCTACCTTTTGAGCTGTGTTTGCAAGCTGTTCCTCATCCATGCCCATTTTCTGGCCCAGGGAGACCTTACCGCTTAAATATTCTTTAAAACCGTCAAAGCTTGAAAGAATTTCATCTTTCTTTTCGCTTCCCATATTGCTTAGCTTTTCCTCTACATTGCCGGCTTGTCCATTTACATTATTCATATTCTGTTCCATGCTGAATCTCTCCTTTATATGGATTTGATTGCTGTGACAGTCTACTAATACCCTGCTGGAATTTATATCAAACACCGGGCAGAGAGTTTGAGGCGCTTCACTGAAATAAATTGGACAACTTTTTATTTGTACATGGTATGCAGGTTTGCTCACATGGTACAATATACTAACATAGAAAGTATGAAGGAGAGTTTTTATGATTTATGGAATTATCATTATTTTAGCTTACTTACTTGGCTCCATTCCTTCTGGTTTAATTGTCGGGAAAGTTTTTTATGGAGTGGATATCCGGGAGCATGGCAGCGGAAATTTAGGCGGTACCAATACATTCCGGACCCTTGGGGTTAAAGCAGGCATGATTGTAACCATAGCTGATATCTTAAAAGGCACCCTTGCTGCAGCCCTCCCCTTATTCTTTGGTTCGGACATGCATCATCTTGCAGCAGGTGTTTTTGCAGTTATAGGGCACATGTATCCGCTGTTTGCCGGCTTTCGCGGCGGTAAAGCAGTTGCCACATCTGGGGGAGTGCTGTTAGCCTATGTACCCCTAATGTTTCTTATCATATTGGGTGTTTTCTTTCTAAGCCTTTACATAACAAAGTACGTGTCCTTGTCCTCTATTCTGGCAGCAGTTGCCTCCATTATTTACGCACTTATTCTGGGAGACATACCACTCATTATAGTTGTATCAATTCTGGGATTCTTTGTTATTTACAGGCATAGAGCAAACATTAAACGAATAAAGGACAAAACTGAGCCCAAAATAAAATGGCTTGGCTGAAAAAACAGCCAGCAGCGCAAAGCAGCAGACTTCATCTGCTGTTTTTTTTATTTAATTTGAATTATTTTCAGATATTTCAGTATAGTTTATTTGAATAAAGTGTTAAAGTGATATTATACTAATCACAAAGACCCAGAAGCTTAATATTATAAAATTTTATAACAATCAAATTTTTATACATAAAAAAACATAAATTGCTATCTTTCGCCATACATTAGTTTAGGCAAAAAATTTTAGCCAAAAACGTTAAAGTAAGGATGAATTATGGAATGGAAAAGGAAAAAGAGAAGTACCTAAAAAAAGCAGCGGAAGAAATTAAAGAAACCGAAATGACATCTGATTACTCGGCAGATATTGGACAACTTGCTGCGGGTATTGCACATGAAATTAGAAATCCGCTTACAACAGTAAAAGGATTTATTCAGCTCTTGAAGCCTTATTTAATTGAGATCGGCAAAGAACAGTATGCAGAAATTGCCATAGAAGAGATAAATCGGGCAAATGATATGATTTATGAATTTTTAAATGCATCCAAACCTGCTCAAAACAAAAAAACGGAAATTGATATAAACAAATTGATTCAGGAAATGAATATCTTATTTGAAAACGAGGCTAACATTAGAAATATACACCTTACAGTAAGCCTTAGCTCCAGAAACCCCCTCTTCTATGGTGATTTGAAGCAGATAAAGCAGGTGCTGATTAACATTATTAAAAATGCACTTGAAGCATGTGAAGAAGCTCATGCAACGGAAGGTAAGGTATGTCTTATTGTCAAAACAATTAACCAGAAAACGCAAATCATTATTGAGGATAATGGACCTGGAATGACAGAAGAAACCATAAACCAATTATTTGTGCCATTTTATACAACAAAAGAAAAAGGAACTGGAATCGGTTTATCAATAAGCCGGAAGATAATAGAAGAACATGATGGCAAAATTAAAGTCCATTCCAAATATTCGCATGGCACCATTTTTGAAATTGAACTCCCTGCAATCTTGAGCTGAGGCATTTATCTCAATATATCAAATAATGGAATTTGCAAAATAGAAAAAAAATGATGAAAAATGTAAAAATTCATATTAAAATTAGACTATTAATATATCTGATGCTTTATATTAAGGGGATAATTTTTATGAAATTCACCAAAGCCTTCCTGCTATCCGCATTTTTCTTTACCACATTTTTAATTTGCTCGGGCCTGCTCATCTTTAAAATGCACACTGAAAATAAGGCTGAGGCAGCTGAAGCCAAACCAGCTCAATTGCATATGGAAAACAGAGAAACCACCGCGGTTAATAAAATGCTTATAGAGAAGGCGACATTGGGAGCAATTGGCGACATACTGATTCATGACAGGGTATATAATGTTGCAAAAACAAAGACAGGCTATGATTTCAAGCCGATGTTTGAGCATGCAATAACGCTATTAAAAACTCCCGACATCCTGCTTGCCAATCAAGAGACTATTTTGGGAGGTCCGGAAATAGGCATTTCCAGTTACCCCATGTTCAACAGCCCTCAGGAAGTGGGAGACGCCCTCATTGAGGCTGGTGTTGACATTGTTTCAACAGCCAATAACCATTCACTTGATAAGGGAGAAAAAGGATTGAAAACATCCCTGGATTATTTAGATCAGATAGGATTGCCGCATGTAGGAACGAGCAGAACCCCCGGCGAACAGCAAACCTTAAAAATACTAAACAAAAACGGAATTAAAGTTGCTTATCTTTCTTACACATATGGTACAAACGGAATGCCCGTTCCGGCAGGAAAAGATTATCTCGTTAACCTTATTGATAGAACAGCAATGAAAGAGGAAATTAACCGGGCAAAAGATGAAGCTGACGTAGTTGTTATGAGTTTGCATTGGGGAAATGAATACCAGCTTCAGCCCACAGAGGAACAAAAGGAACTGGCAGAGGTCCTTGCAAATGATGGTGTGGACATTATTTTTGGACACCATCCACATGTACTGCAGCCAATGGAATGGATTGACAGGAAAGACGGACGGAAATCTCTTGTTGTATACTCTCTAGGCAATTTTTTATCCGGCCAGATTAATGATTACAAGGACATAGGCGGTATTGCAACTGTAGAGATAACGAAGTATATTGATCAAACCGGTGTCAATATTGAACTTTCCAATCCGGGGTTCATCCCGACATACGTAAGCAATAAACAGCAGGAAAAATATCGGGTCGTACCGTTGAAGGATGCTGGCGGCTATGGCCTTCCCAATGCAGAGTCCAAATACAATGAAATTATGGCACATATGCTCGATCATGTTCAGTAAAGCGCTTTTTAGCGCTTTTTTTATGTAAAAAATGGTAAAATATATTGTAGCAAAGGAGCTATGATCATGAAAACCGCTTATGTTACTAAATCTTTTCCTTATTTGCAATTATGTATATTCACAGCTTCAATAGTGCTTTTTCAATACAAACTTTTTGCTTTCGCTTTTATACTTTCCTTTGGACTTATCCTTTTTTTACTATTCACTTCAAAGCTGGAGCGTGTGTTTGCCTGGATCATTGCAGGGTACTTAACAGGCAGTCTACTGTTTCTTTATGGCGATAAAATGCTTGATGCACTGCCATTTCAACACTATATCTTAATGATATTCAATCGGGTTCTTCTGTTAATTCCTATTCTTCTGCTTGTCTATATTTCTATAAAATTTAATAAAACTGCCATCCCCTTATTGCGCAAACCGGATTGGAATTCACAAATATATTTCCCATTCATATGGAGCGGCTTCCATTCATTAAAAATAAAACATTTTCTAGTGATTGCCATCATGATTAATTTTGCTTCATTTGCCTATTCAATTTTTACTGCTGAAAACTCCTTTACCATGGACTTTATCATATTCCTGATTGGCTTCTCCATCATTAATGGAATAATGGAAGAGCTTTTATGGAGAGGAATCATCTTATCTAGAATGTCGGAGCTTTCAGGCGATAAGGCAGCTGTTCTTATTTCTGGGCTGGCGTTTGGATTTTCTCATATCATGCTTGGCTACTCTATTGGCCTATGTCTGCTGTTTGCTGCTGGGGGAATATTCTATGCGGCTATTACTGTTAGGTCCAGAAGTATTTTCCCTGCTGCCATATGGCACATGGCCATGAACGTATTTATGATTTTAAGCGGTTTAATCCCCTTCCCAGGATGAATAAATATTGATTCAATCCATCATTAAAGGTATTGGAACAGACATTTTATTCGCGCACAGGGAAAAACTAGCCTATAATATGACTATCACCCAGGAGGAGGAATTTCAAATGAACATACATATTGAAGATCAGGCTGCCCAATGGTATCAGGAGGAAATGCTCTTGAATAATGGTGACTTCGTCCGCTTTTTTGCAAGATATGGCGGCTGCAGTACTGTCCAGCAAGGATTTTCATTAGGAGTCTCTAATGAACACCCGCATAACGCAGGAGTGCAGACTGAAAAAAACGGAATTACTTACTTTATTGAAGAAAAGGACTTATGGTACTTTGATAATCATGATTTATTGGTAACATTTAATGAGAAAGCACGGGAACCTGAATTCAAATATAACAATGGGTAAAAGAAGCAGATCCGGCCTGCTTCTTTTTTCTATAAAAGATAATAGCAAACTCCGAAGATAGATAACGGTCTAGCTCAAGGGCGCCTTCCGCTTTTCTTACTGCAGCCGTTCCAGCTGCTCCCAGAGCTTCTCCTTTTCAAGTATTTCTTTCTGCCTGTCACCAATCAAGTCATAATGCGAGTACCCATCATCCCGATAATCAATCCACTCAGGCTTAAGGCCATGTGTTTCTCCCCATTCTATCAACTTCTTCAGATCCGAACACCCGACCTTTGTGACCGTTTTACAGCCTGGGAAGCGATCATCTATCCAATAATGGGTTAAAAAAGCAATTTCTCCACGATCTATTTTCATCTTCCATTCTTGAAGATCTTTTCTGCGAAGACCGAATGCCATATATTTTCTCCATTCTTTGAGCAGTAAGCAAAATTATCTGAGAGCACTCTCCGGCTGTTTTTTAGCTTCTTCATATGCTTCATGCCAATCAGGATATTTCTTTTTAATTGAGATCGGCCGGAAATTATCCTTTTTGACGCAAACATGCTTGGACAAGCCTGTTACAGCAAGATCTCCTTCATCATTGTAAATCTCATATCCATAGCTGACGCGGAATCCGTCATACTCTTCAATCCAGGTTTTTATCGTCGCAGTTTGACCATAGCGCAGTGGTTTTTTGTAGGAAGCCAGGATATCCAGAACAGGCGAAATGATGCCATCCTTCTCCATTTCAGCATAGCTGAACCCCAGATCTTTTATGATCTGTGTCCGGCCAAGCTCCATCCATACCAGATAATTGGCGTGATACACGACTCCCATTTGATCTGTTTCTGCATATCTTACTTCTATTTCTTTTGTTGAAATGAGCATACCTATTCCCCTTTGCTGATCTTTTTTAAGGCGATTTCAAAATCTTCTTTTTCCAAAATGCTAACCTGTTCTATATCCTCATCAATTGCTGATACGATTCTCATTGCCTGTGCCTGAATAGCCTCATCTGCAAGGTTGGCGGCAAAGCGTCCATTCCCATTTATTTCGATCTTTGCTAAAGTGCGGTTAAGGTAGTCCCCTGCTTCTTCCGTAAGCGTATATTCATATTGTCCAGCATACGATATTATAATTTCCAATAGCTCTGCCGTTGAATAATCCTTAAAATGAAAGAACTTTTTAAAGCGGGACTTTAGCCCCGGATTACTTGACATTAGTTTTTCCATTTCATTTGGGTAACCCGCTAAAACAACGACAAGATTTTCATTATGTTTTGTCATTTCATCCACTAATGTATCGATGACTTCTTTTCCGAAATCTCCTGATGTCTGGGAAAGAAGTGAATAGGCCTCATCGATGAAAAGGACCCCGCCTAACGCTTCTCTTATCTTTTTCTTTGTTTTAATGGCGGTTTGGCCTACATAGCCAGCTACAAAATCAGCACGGCTCGCAACCATCAAATGTCCGCGTTTCAGAAATCCGCATTCCTTCAGCAATTCTGCATAAATCTTTGCTACAGTTGTTTTCCCAGTCCCCGGATTCCCGGTAAATACTGAATGCAGCTGGATAGGGACAACAGGCAGCCCTTTTTCACGGCGCAGCTGCTGCATCTTAACAAATGACACTAAGTTATGAACTTCTATTTTAACTGTTTCAAGTCCGATTAATTGGGCAAGCTGCTCTTGTGGATCCATTAGCTTTTCTTCTTCTTCACTTTCAAAATCTTCTTTTTCCAAGAGTGTATATGCCATGATGTTTTCGTTCTTTTCAGCTTGTGAGCCTTTTCTAAAAATAGCATCTAGAACAATGTTTCTGACAGTCCGGGCATTTCCGAACGTATCATCAACCCGCTCTTTTTCAATTCGCTTTCCAAGTTCCTGCTTTGCCCCTTCCGTCAGGACATAATCATTATCCGCAGACAGCTTTTCTGCAATCTGGAGAAGCTCCTCATTAGAATAATCAGGCAGCGCAATAAAATTCGACTCTGGGAAACGGCTGCGAAGGCCAGGATTACTGTCCAGAAATTGTCTCATCTCTTCTGGATAACCGGCCATGATAACCGCAAACTTTCCTCCATATTCCGTACCGGTCATCAGTGATACGAGAGTATCAATGGCTGTTTGTCCATAGTCACTGCCGGTCTGTCCCTCACGCTTTAAGCTGTACGCCTCATCAATGAACAGCACTCCACCGATAGCCTTTTCCACGGCCGCCCTGACATTTTCCTCCGTTTGACCGACAAATCCCCCAACCAGCTGTGACCGATCTGCTTCTATTACTTCTTCCCGCGGCAATACACCCAGGCTATGATAAATCTTTGCCAAAAGCCGGGCGATAGTTGTTTTGCCTGTACCTGGATTGCCAGTAAGAATCATATTAAGGCTGAGTTCATCTTTCGTTTGAAAACCAAGTGACTTGCGTTCATTTTGATATTTTAAAAAACGGTAAAAGTCATGTACTCTGTTTTTGACCGAGTGCAGGCCAACCATTTCATTGAGTTCAATCAGAGGGTCTTTTGGTAAATCAGACTCTTCATCCTCCGATTCAAATATCTCTTTCCATTCATTTTTAAGTCTGTTGATGGCATTCAAGTGCTTTTTCATATCGGTGTAATAGGTTGAAGTATGGAAAACACCGGATATAGATTGCTCATATTCTTCAGCAGCTTTTAAAAGAAAAGCTGTTTCTTCAATAGCTTTTTCAAGTATTTCAGTCAGCTTCCGGTATTCCACATCCTCATAGGCATGCTGCTTTTTTTGCAGATCTTCCAACTCATCATCTGATTTGTTGATAAAGCTTCTGCAAATTTCTATGAATTGCTCAGCTGTCTTCTTTTTTGCTGCCCTGTTATCGGTTTCCCGAATCGGCGGGAAAGTCAGCGTTTCAAGAAGATTGCTTTTATTTTTCCACTCGGATTTTCCTAATTGGGCAGCCGCCAAACTATTGCCTGTGTCCAGTTCAACAGCCTTCTGAAGCCACGCACTGGCAAGAGTATCATCGGTATACTTGCTTAACCTGGATATAGCAGCGATGGTCAGTAATTCCGAAAGAAGCCGGGGATCTGCTTTTTCATTGATATTTTTAATAACATTTAGCAATTCTGCTTCATTTTGTATGTATCCGTACTGATCAAGCTCATTTTTCCAATGATAAACCTGGCCCTCCGCCGGTTTTGCCTGTCTTTTCTGTTGTGTCATCGATTATCACTTCTTCTTCTTAGTTTCCACAACTTATCTTACCATATTTCTGTAATGATCTATAAAGAATGAGCTCCTTATCATGATCTTTCAATAGGAAAAGACCTAATCACACTGGATTAGGTCTTTTTTGGTTGTTAATAATTATTGTTCTCGCTGGTATTGCCGTTCTGCTGTGCCTGATACTCGTCCTTTATTTCAGAACGGAATGAAGCAAGGCTTTCCCTGCGGCGTTCATTTTTTGCTTCAATCCTGGCTAGGTCCTCTGCATTTGCATACTTCATTGATTCTTCAGCTTCGTCCATATTCTCGATCGTATGAACGATCATGGACTGAAGCTTTTCAACGTTATCGCTGCGGTCATCTGGATTTGGTCTGTTATGTGCCATGGTTTGTTCCTCCCTTTTTTAGGTGTTGGTACAAAATTAGTTTGTGAAAGAACAAGAAAAATATTGGCGGAAATGTGTGGGCAGCTTGCCTGAAAGTATGCCTGACTTTTGAAACAAAAAACCTGCCGTAAATGAAACAGCAGGTTAATTACAGTTATTCGCCTTTAGTTTGAATCACTTGAGCATGCTGCCCGGATTTGTCCTGCATTTTCTTGCCTTTGTTGCCGCCAAATCCGCGTGATTGTGTACCAATATGGTTCGGGGCAAAATGATTAGGGTGTCTTTTTTGATTACTCATGGATATCCCTCCTCATTTTAAGTATGGTCAAATTCAGAGGGTTTCATGAATGGCAAGTAATTCTATTCGGCCTTGTTAAGTCGTTTAAGCTCGAGGCGTTCTTCGATTTTTTCCATTGCATCTTGATCTTTAAGCAGCTGGCGTTTATTTTCTGAAACTAATTCTGCAAAGGAGCGTTTTCTAGGCTTTCTCATAAATCTTTCACCTTCCTTTAATAACATTGTAACAGTCATTATCTCCAGAAACTCTTTAAATTATTACAACTTTTCGAAAATTTAATCCGCATATACCCAGAATACGTGAAAAAAGTACATAAGGTTCACTGCTATTGGTAAAATATTCAGAAAAAAATCATTTCATCTAAATTTCCTTTTTTATGGCGGTGTAAACCTATACAAAAAAACATCTGCTCCCGGCAGATGTTTTTTACATTTCATCTATATACTGATTCATAATTTCAAGGGACATCGCACTTAAATATTTATTCCGGATAATTCCTTCTTCATCAATAAAAAAAGTGGTAGGAATCGTTATTATTTGATAGGCATTGGATGCTTTATCATTCACATCAAGGAGAATTGGAAAATTCACGCGCATTTCTTCTGCAAAGCCGGCAACATCAGATTGAGGATCGATGTTCACTGCCAAAATAACAACTTCATTTCCCTTTTGAATATAGAATTTTTGGATATCAGGCATTTCAGCTTTACATGGAGGACACCATGTTGCCCAAAAGTTGAGCATGACTTTCTTTCCTCTATAATCTGAGAGCTTTACTTTATCCCCCTGAAGGTTTTTCAATTCAAAATCTGGGGCTTTCAAGCCAATTCCTAAACCAGTCTGATTAACGGGATGACTCTTGACTTCATCTTTTTCAACTGCCTGCACCACAAAAATTGCAGTAGTAATTATTAATAACACAGCAGCTGAAAACATTTTTTTGAACATGCTGTATTCCCTCCCGGCTATTAAGGGCTTTTTGCTTCCTTGATTGTATTTTAACCTAGAAAAGCAAAATTAATAAGGTTCTAAACAGCCAATAAGACAGCATAAATGTGACAGATCCGTAAACAATTCCATAAATCCAATTTTTGAGCGGATATTTGTATTTCATCATTTCCTTTACTAAATAGAAAAGAGCCAAAAAAGCCCCTAACATGGTTCCTTTACTTCCTCCTGAGAAATATAAAATCCCCATAGGGTTGCTTAGAATGGTTTTTGTCTGAAAGAGAATTGAACTAAATTTATAAGTAAAAAAGCCAATTAGAACTGCATTTATTATGACATTCAGAAAGATTTTTTTATATTCCCCGTTATCTCTTAATGCATTTGCAATAGTAAAATAAGCAACGATAGCTGAGAGCAGGACTAATGCCCATTCATACTTCACTAATAAAGGCCCAATTAAAAATGCACCCAAAGTCAGCCCCCCAAAGTTAATATATAGTTAACATACCTGAACCCGTATATTTTGTAAAATAAAAAACCGCTATGTGAACGAGCACATAGCGGCAGTCATAATTAGTTAGCCAGTTTATCACGAAGAACCATTTGCAGGATTCCGCCGTGACGGTAGTAATCAATTTCAACTTCAGAGTCAAAACGAACAAGAGCTTCAAAAGAAGTCTGATTGCCGTTTTCATCTGTAGCTGTAACCTTAACAAAATCACGTGGTCTAACATTTTCATCGATTTGAACATCGATTGTTTCTTTTCCTGACAAACCAAGAGTTTCTGCACTTTCGCCTGCCTTGAACTGAAGCGGAAGTACACCCATTAGAACAAGGTTAGAACGGTGGATACGCTCATAGCTTTCAGCAATAACTGTTTTAATTCCAAGCAGGTTCGTACCTTTTGCAGCCCAGTCACGGGAAGATCCCATTCCATAGTCTTTGCCGGCAAGAACTACTAAGCCAGTTCCATCTTCCTTGTATTTCATGCAAGCATCATAGATGGAAGTTACTTCGCCTGTTGGCCAGTATGTTGTGAAGCCGCCTTCTGTACCAGGTGCGATCTGGTTGCGGATACGAATGTTTGCAAATGTACCGCGCATCATAACTTCATGGTTACCGCGGCGGGATCCATAAGAGTTAAAGTCGCGTGGTTCAACACCGTTCTCGCGAAGGTATTTTCCTGCTGGTGTATCTTTGCCGATCGCACCTGCCGGAGAAATATGGTCAGTTGTGACAGAATCACCGAACTTGCCGACAACACGCAATCCTGATAAAGGTTTAACTTCATCAGCATTAGGAGTTAAGCCTTCAAAGAACGGAGGATTCTGGATATATGTTGAATTATCATCAAATGAATATAACGGCTCATTGCTTGTCTGGATTTGGTTCCAGCGGGCATTGTCATCAAATACATGCTCATATTCTTTACGGAACAATTCAGGTGTAACAGTCTGTTTAACCACTTCATTAACTTCAGCAGTAGATGGCCAAATGTCGTTAAAGAAGACATCGTTGCCATTCTTGTCTTTTCCGATTGGCTCGTTTTGAAGATCGATATCGACTGTTCCAGCTAGTGCATAAGCAACTACTAATGGCGGAGAAGCCAGGTAGTTAGCTTTTACAAGCGGATGGATACGCCCTTCGAAGTTACGGTTACCGGAAAGAACAGATGTTACAAGAAGGTCGCTTTCAGCTACAGCCTTTTCGATTTCTTCTCTTAATGGGCCGGAGTTACCGATACATGTTGTACAGCCATAACCTACAAGGTTGAATCCAAGCTGTTCCATGTATGGAAGAAGACCTGAATCACGCAGGTATCCAGTAACAACCTTAGATCCCGGAGCCAAGGAAGTTTTTACGAACTTAGGAACTTCCATTCCAAGTTCAACTGCCTTTTTCGCCACTAAACCTGCACCAACTAAAACATAAGGGTTTGAAGTATTTGTACAGCTAGTGATTGCCGCAATGGCAACTGCACCCGTTTTCATCTTGGTTGAATCGCCATTTGCAAACTCAACAGTGATTTCTTTGTCGATTTCTTTCTTATCCAAGCCAAAGCCCTGGTTGCCTTGAGGAGCTGTGATAGCGTCATTGAATTCCTTTTTCATAGCTGAAAGCGGAATTAAGTCCTGTGGACGCTTAGGACCTGAAAGGTTCGCTTCGATTTCGGCAAGATTGATTTCAACTACATTCGTATATACTGGCTCTAGAGCCGGATCAAAGAACATTCCATTTTCTTTGCAGTATTTTTCCACAATTTTGATTTGCTCTTCTGGACGTCCAGTCAGGCGCATGTAATCCAGGGCTTCCGCATCAACAGGGAAGAATCCGCAAGTAGCTCCGTATTCTGGTGCCATGTTAGCAATTGTAGCTCGGTCAGCCAATGGAAGCTGTGTAACACCAGGGCCGAAGAATTCTACAAACTTGCCAACCACTCCCTGGCTGCGCAGTACCTGGGTTACCTTTAAAGCAAGGTCAGTGGCAGTTGTTCCGTTAGGAAGCTCGCCAGTAAGCTTAACCCCTACAACTTCAGGCACAGGGAAATATGAAGGCTGTCCAAGCATACCAGCTTCAGCTTCAATACCTCCTACACCCCATCCAAGAACGCCGATACCGTTGATCATGGTTGTATGGGAGTCAGTACCTACAAGGGTATCAGGGAAAGTTTCAAAATCGCCTTCTGTTGTTTCCAGTGCATGAACAACATTCGCAAGGAACTCAAGGTTCACCTGGTGAACAATACCCGTTGCAGGAGGAACTGCACGATAGTTGTCAAATGCTTTTTGTGCCCAGCTCAAGAACTGGTAACGCTCAGCGTTGCGTTCGAATTCAAGCTCCATGTTGGCTTCAAGAGAATCAGGCGTACCATACTTATCTACCTGTACAGAGTGGTCGATAACCAGATCAACCGGCTTCTCAGGATTGATTTTGTCAGGGTCCCCACCCATGTCAGCCATTGCCTTACGCAATGAAGCCAGGTCAACTACTGCCGGAACTCCAGTGAAGTCCTGCAGAATTACACGTGATGGTTTGAAAGGAACATCTACTTCTTTTACTTCAGAAGTTCCCCATTTTGCCAGGTTTTCAACATGCTCTTTTGTAATTACACGGCCGTCATATTGACGAAGTACTGATTCCAATAATACCTTAATAGAATAAGGCAATTTGGAAACATTACCCACTCCAGCTTCTTCCAGAGCGCCTAAATGATAGTAGTGATAGCGCTTCCCGTCCAGATCAAAGGATTTGCGGGAATTGAACACATCATTCTTTGCCAAATGTATTACCCCCTCTTTCAATAAACATCATATACCAAGTGTTAGGTAATTGTCGAAAAGTTTGAATTTTCATCCATCCTTACTTTTCTCACAATTCCTATATTAATACAACCTGTTATATAAGTAAATAACAAGAAAGTTATTGTTTTTGATAAGTTTTTCTTATCATAATTTCTTATTTACTTCTTCTAGCCTTTTAAATGCCGTAATTGATAGCGTTTTTCAATTAGAAGATAAAACCGGTTCTTGCTTGGTTATTATACTGATAAAACGAAAAAGAGGAATGTCTCTTTTAAAAAACAACATAAAATGACATCATCCACGGAAAAATAGTCCTACGGAGGTGATTCGCTATGGCTAAAAGAAAGGCTAATCATATTATTGAGGGTATGAATGCTGCAAAAGGGCAGGGCATGGGCACCGGCTACAATGAGGAATTTGCCAATGAACCCCTAACAGAAGCGCAAAAGCAAAATAATAAAAAAAGGAAAAAGAATCAGTAAATAAGTAAAGCGGAAGCGCCTTGCCTGCCCCAGGACACTTCGAGGAGGCAGGCTGCTTTTGCCGTAAAGATATCGAAATGCACAATCCTTTATCTGCTTATTAAATTACCCGGCTGGGCTTCAGCCGGGTTTGGTTGATTTTATTCATTCATAACTTTCTAGTATTGGTTCACATCATCAACCATGGATCGCAAGTCCTGCTGAAATCTCTCCAATTGTGCCCGTTGATGATCCGATGCAACCTCTAAGGCATTTTCAATTTGAGCGTACGCTTCATTTACCTCCTGCTTAAGATGTTTAAGCTGATGGCCGTAACTGGCAGAATCTTTTACAATTTCAGCATATAGCTCCTGTGCATCTTCCATTCCCTGCTGTGCTGCCTGAAATGCCTGCTGTTTATCTTTATGATATGGCATGCTTAGTTCACTCCTAACAAAATTTGTACCATTAAATTGCGCAATTGACCCATAAAATATTCCGCCAAATCACTCAGGCGGAAATCTTGAAATTCAACCACAATTTGCAAGGCAATTTTTCATGTAAAAGAGCCAAACTAACACATGAGATGAAGGTGAATATCTCCTTCTATCTTATTGCCCATCAGCCAGTAAGACGGCAGCACAGTACAATAGCTGCCTGGAGCGGAAGTCAGCATCCTATATTATGAGGAGGGCATCAAATGAACAAAAACAATGGCAAAGACATGCGAAAAAATGCACCCAAAGGACATAATAACGATGGACAGCCTGAACCATTAAGCGGCTCGAAAAAAGTGAAAAACCGTAACCATACCAGACAAAAACATAATTCCCACCATGATATGTAAAATTTAATCAAAAGCAGCTGCCTAAAGATCAGGCAGCTGCAAGAATTAAATGGCAGTTAATGCTTTTATAATGATGTCTTCCTCATTTGCAGTTACTGCCCGGAGATCAATCAGTATTTCTTCCTTATATATCCTGACTATTACAGAAGGAGTACAATTTATTCTTAACTTGCGGCCAATATGCTCCGCTGAGTAGCGCCTGTGCTTTAAAACGGCAATCCAGGACGGCAGTTCAACATCAGGCATTGTGCCTCCCCCAACTTGCCCTGTACTTTCTCTCATAGAGCATTCATAATCCTTCGCAGCTGCTTGTAATCTGTGAAGAAATTGTGCTGTTCTCGCTTCGAGTTCATCACTGGTCGTCAATACATCATGGACCACCGGAATATTTTTCAGACCCTCTTCCCCTTTTAAGTAATCCATAAGCGTGCCTTCAAGCGCAGCAATTGTCATTTTATCAACCCGAAGAACCCGGGCAAGCTGGTGTTTTTTCAGCTTTTCGATTAAGTCCTTTCTACCGGCAATAATGCCTGCCTGCGGACCGCCCAAAAGCTTGTCCCCGCTAAAAGAAACGATATCTGCTCCCATTTTTACCACATCGCTGACAGCTGGCTCATTGCCGATTCCCTTGCTTTTAAAATCAAATAGTGCACCGCTGCCCAAGTCTTCATAGAATATGATACTTTTTTCTTTTGACAGGCGGGCAAGTTCGTCAGTTCCAACTTCTTTGGTGAAGCCAATAATTTTAAAATTGCTCGTATGCACCTTCATAATCATCGCTGTATCTGCGTTGATGACTTTTTCATAATCTTCCAAGTGGGTTTTATTCGTTGTTCCTACCTCAACCAGCTTTGCACCGCTTTCTTCCATTATGCTTGATACCCTGAAGGAACCCCCGATTTCAACAAGCTGGCCGCGGGAAACTATTACTTCTTTTTCTTCAGCAAGCGCTTTTAGAATGATATAAACGGCAGCAGCGTTATTGTTAACTGCCATAGCAGCTTCTGCACCTGTCAGCTCTTTGACCAGGCTTTCCAGGTGACTGTGCCTGGATCCCCGTGCTCCTTCATTCAAGTTATACTCCAAATTGGAATAGTTCCTGGCAATTTCAAGCATATGTTCGGCTGCTGATTTGCTTAAACGCGCTCGGCCAAGATTAGTGTGAAGAATAGTGCCAGTGGCATTGATAACCCTTTTAAGTGTATAACCATACCGAACAGTGATTACCTCTTCTGCTTTTTTAAATATAGCGGCCGTAAATTCTTCTGTACCAGGCTCCTCACCGGCCCAATTCCCATCAAGAATGTTATTCCTGATCTCAGCAATGACCTCTTTAAAAACGTTAGTTGTATGTATAAAGTCAAGTTCATACTGTTTCATTAAATGAGTAAATCGCCGGTCTTGTTGCAGTTCATGAACCGGCAAAATATTTCTGACTGTACTTTTCATAAAGATCCCTCCAGCACTTGCCTGATTATTATATCATTTTTCACTATTTTACATTAAATGAATACTATAGATTGAAACAAGGGGGTTTTGAAATTGAACAAAAAGGAAGATTTCCATCCGTTTAATTTGGATGAATTGGAAAAATGGATGGAGGATTATTACTTGGACCCGCTTTCATCGTATTTGGATCAAATTACTTTTCGCATCGACTTATATGATACGGAAGCGGAAATTATCGTTGAGGCGCTTTTAACAGGTTGCGTTTCAAAAGATGTAACCGTTTCCTTAAAAGAAAACACCGTGATCATTAAAGCGGTTAAAATAGATGAAACTGGTCCAATTCGCTGCGGCCAGCCATGTATGCGTAAGGTAAAGCTGCCTTTTTCAGTTATTAATAAAAGGGTAAGCGCAGATTTTTCAAATGAGATATTAGAGATTTTTATAAATAAAAATGAAGCTGGTCCAGGATGCGATAGAGATATCAGCATCGATTGATAAACTGAGATAGAGGTAGCCTTTTTGCCCTTTGTTTACATAAAGTGAAACCTCAATCAGCGGGGTTTTATCCCCCACTGATTGTTTGTTGAACCAATCGGGCCTTTACGGGCAGTTTGACCCCTAATAATCCTCCATTGATTCTTCTGAGTCTTGAAGCGGGAGTCTTACTGCCCGTTAGACTGCGATAATATTATTATGGATCAGTAAAAAACCTCCTCCCTGAGGAGAAGGTTTGGCAGTTTATAACTGCATCTTTTCAATTATTTCTTTGGTTTTAGGAAAAATGCCAGTCTCGAGCTTGGAATATAGCTTTTTTCCATTAACTATCACTTCAAAAGCTCCACCTTTACTTGGAACCAGTTCCATTTTTGAAATCTCAGAGCGAAAATGTGTAAAAAGTTCTTCCGCGAAACTCGCGGCTTTTGGTGCGTAGTTTCACATCATGCAAAATTCAACAGTTACTTCATATGCCATATTAAAACCCCCGTGTGTAATTTGCTAAAATGTAAATATAATGACATTTTAGTATAATTATTTCATTACTGCAAATTGATTTGCTTTTCCTTCTTAATGGTTAAAAAAAGATTATGGAGTGATTTAATGGATGCACAAAAATATTTAAAACGCATTGCAGTATCGGCTGAACGTAATCTGGATCTTGATTATCTGAAAGAACTTCAGAGCAGCCATATGCACAAAATTCCTTTTGAGAACTTGGACGTAACAAGAAAAATTCCTATTCAGCTGGACAGAGATGCGTTTTATGAAAAAATTCTTGAAAGAACCAGGGGAGGCTTTTGCTATGAATTAAACGGCCTTTTTCAATACCTGCTGTCAGAACTGGGATTTCAATCCCACTTGATTTCCTGCACCGTCAAAAAGCCGGATGGATGGGTTAGAGAAGATTCCCATGCAGCCATACTGGTTTATTTGAATCAAATTCCATATTTGGCGGATGTAGGATTCGGCGATTCTGTCAGGCAGCCTTTACCTTTAACGGGTGAGGAAAAAACAGATGTAAGCGGAACTTACAGGATAAGAGAGTCCGTTGAAGGTAAATATGACCTTCAAAGACTTGAGGATGGTGAATGGAGGATTCTTTACCGTTTTTCTGATAAGCCAAAGCAGCTGAGTGACTTTCATGATGCATGTTTTTTCAATCAGACTTCTCCTGAATCCCATTTTACACATGGCGACCTGGCCACTATTGCGACAAAGAATGGCCGTGTTACACTCTCAGGATTGACTGTCACTAAGTCTGGAGAAGGCACAAAAGAAAAATATGAACTAACCGAGGAGGAAAAAAAGGAATTTCTCCGCGAGCAATTCAATATAAAATTGTAAAAAGGGACTGCCATACGGCGTCCCTTTTGCTTTTTCATAACTTTGTTCTTAGTTTATCAAGCATATCAGCAGTCATCTTGGCTAGATCGAAATCTGCTTTGAAGCCCCACTCTTCTTTTGCTGCGCTTGCATCAATCGAATTTGGCCAGCTGTCGGCAATCGCCTGACGCACTGGATCCACTTCATAGGAAATTTCAAACCCCGGAATATGCTTTCTGATCTCTGCCGCAATCTGTTCAGGTTCAAAACTCATTGCAGTTACATTGAAGGAATTGCGGTGAATGAGTTTATCTGCATCGGCTTCCATTAAATCAACGATGGCATTTAATGCATCCGGCATATACATCATGTCCATATATGTGCCCTGGTCGATATAAGAAGTATAGCGGCCATTTTTAATCGCTTCGTAGTAGATCTCAACAGCGTAATCAGTCGTTCCGCCTCCTGGAGGAGTAACATAAGAAATTAAACCAGGGAATCGCAAGCCTCTGGTATCAACACCAAATTTGTAATAGTAGTAATCAGACAGTAATTCGCCCGCTACCTTGTTCACGCCATACATAGTAGTTGGGCGGTGAATTGTATCCTGAGGTGTGTTGTCTTTTGGCGTAGAAGGGCCAAATGCGCCAATGGAGCTTGGCGTAAAGAATTGTGCGTTGCACTCTCTAGCCGTTTCAAGTGCATTCATAAGCCCCCCCATATTTAAATTCCATGCAAATACTGGGTTGGCTTCAGCTGTTGCTGATAACAGGGCTGCCATATGGATGACTGTATCCACATTATATTTTTTAGCCGTATCCAGCATTGATTTTGCATCAGTAACATCAACCATTTCAAACGGTCCTGATTGGGCAGCTTCAGACTCATTTTTTCTGATGTCTGTTGCAATAACATTGTCTGTTCCATAGATTTCTCTTAATTTCAAGGTTAGTTCAGAGCCGATCTGGCCTAAAGCTCCAGTAATCATAATTCGTTTCATCTTATTCCTCCAACATTTCCTCTTTGCCTTCTAGATTTTGCTTTATAGTCAAACTTAAATAATTCCCATTTCTTTGCCGATTTTTTCATAAATGGCAATAGCCTGATCCAGCATTTCTTTCGTATGTGCCGCAGAAGGCATATTTCTGACACGTCCCGTTCCCCTTGGGACAGTCGGGAAGACGATTGATTTCGCATAAACGCCTTCTTCATTGAGTTTTTTGCTGAATTCCTGTGTCTTTACTTCATCTCCAACAATACAAGGAGTGATTGGTGTTTCACTGTCCCCGATATCAAATCCTAATTTTTCCAGACCATCCTTAAGATAGTTGGCATTTTCCCATAACTTTTCATTCAGCTCTGTGCTTTCCATCAGCAGCTCAATGGCTTTCGTGCTTGCTGCTACATCAGCAGGTGTTAAAGAAGTTGAGAATAGGAATGGTCTGCTGCGGACTTTCAGCCAATCAATCAGGTCCTTTTTGCCGGCCACATATCCGCCGACAACACCTATTGCCTTAGAAAGTGTTCCGATCTGGAAGTCGATTTTATCGGAAAGGCCAAAGTGTTTAACAGTCCCTGCTCCTTTTCCAAGCACTCCTGAACCGTGTGCATCATCAACATAAGTGATCAGATCGAATTCTTCCGCGATCTCCACAATCTCAGGAAGCTTTGCGATATCCCCATCCATTGAGAAAACACCGTCAGTAATGACCATGATTTTGTTGTACTGTCCAGATTCTTTTGCTTCCTTCGCTTTCGCCCTTAAATCTTCCATATCAGAATGATTTACGCGAATAATCTTAGCTTTCGATAGACGGCATCCATCGATAATGGATGCATGGTTTAATTCATCAGACAGAATAGCATCGTTTTTATCCATTACAGCTGAAATAGCTGCCATGTTACAATTAAAACCAGACTGGTATGCGATGGCTGCTTCTGTATGTTTGAACTCAGCAAGCTTTTCTTCAAGTTTTGTGTGAAGTTCAAGCGTTCCATTTATAGTACGGACAGCACCTGCTCCAACCCCATATTTCTCAATTGCTTCGATGGCTGATTTTTTAAGTCTTTCATCAGTGGCCAAACCTAAATAGTTATTGGATGAAAGATTAATCAGTTCTCTTCCATTGATTTTGATTATAGGGCCATTTGGGCTTTCAAGAGGGTCGATTACGTTGTAAAGTCCTCTATCCTTTAAATCCTCCAGGTTTTCCTGTAAAAAAGCATCTAAAATTTTGCTGGTCATCTCAGTATCCCCCAGTTCATTTTTATTGAATGTCGCCAACTCATACACAACTGTATTTTCAGCACGGACATTATTTCATGAAACAAATAAAGCTATGTAAAGGTTTTTTCAATTTATACTTTAACACATTTTTTCATTTTGTACACTTATGAAGGACAGATTTTCTTTCAGTTTCATTATGATTGCCTGTTATATAGTTTGCCCTTTTAGTTTGAAAAAATTTACCCTTCCCATTTTAGCCCCATTGAATAAATATGCACACAAATGAGCTGTTTACTCTATGAAAACAAAGGGAACCAATCAAACATAGAAAAATAGGTCAGGCATTTTGCCTTTGGAGGTATTTATAATGAAACATCCATTAAATGTAACTTCTGAAATTGGAGAATTAAAGACGGTCCTTCTGCACAGGCCTGGCAAGGAAATTGAAAATCTTACACCTCAATATTTGAAAAGACTTTTATTCGATGACATTCCCTTTTTGCCTGCCATTCAAAAAGAACATGATTATTTCGCCAATATACTAAGCAATCGGGGAATTGAGGTCTTATATCTTGATAAATTGATGACAGAAGCCATTCAGCAGGACGAGACGAGAATTTCCTTTATTGAAAAGGTCTTATGGGAAAGTCAATCGAATATAAATGGTTCCTACGAAACAGTAAAAGACTATCTCTTATCTCTTCCGCCAGATGAGCTGGTAAGGAAAGTGATGTCAGGTGTCGTAAAATCGGATATTGATCAGGATAAGAAAATTCATCTTCATGAACTGATGCCGGATCATTATCCTTTTTATCTGGACCCGATGCCAAACCTCTATTTTACCCGGGATCCTGCTGCGGTTATAGGTGAAGGGATTACCATTAATCGAATGCATGAACCTGCAAGGAGACGGGAATCCATTTTTATGGACTACATAGTGAATCATCATCCCCGTTTCAATAAACATGAAATCCCTGCTTACTTTAAACGTGATGATCTCTATTCACTGGAAGGCGGGGATGAACTGATATTGAGCGATGAAGCGGTAGCCATTGGTGTCAGCGCAAGAACTTCTGCACAAGGGATAGAAAAACTTGCAATGGAACTATTCGCCCGCCAGAAATCCATAAAAAAAGTTGTCGCAGTTGAAATTCCCAAAATCCGGGCATTCATGCACCTGGATACTGTATTTACTATGATTGACCACGATAAGTTCACCTACCATCCAGCTATTGAAGATAGAGATGGCAGTATGAAGATTTACATACTGGAACAGGAGGAGAATTCCGACTTTCTTAAAATTACAGAGAAAAACTCTTTGAAGGAAACTCTAAAAGAAGTTCTTCATCTTGATGAATTAGTGTTAATCCCTTGTGGAGGAGGCTGCCCGATTGCATCGGCACGTGAACAATGGAATGATGGATCCAATACACTCGCAATTGCTCCAGGTGTAGTTGTAACTTATGACCGGAATTATGTCTCAAACGACATCCTCCGTCAAAATGGGGTTGAGGTCATTGAAATTCTCAGCTCAGAACTCTCAAGAGGACGGGGTGGCCCAAGATGCATGAGCATGCCGATTATAAGAGAAAATATTAGCCAATAAATCGGGCGGTTCCCTATACCGCCCGATTTTTTTATGTACTCCAATAAATTTATATGATCATCCTCCTCTCCTCCTTCTGAAAAAACCAGTTCTTTTAAGAAAAAACGCAAATATAAATATATTAATGCCATTTAAAACAAGCATTCTCCTCACCTTTTTATAGGATTTTCTTCTTAATAATTGGTTTTTATTTATAATAATTATAAAAAAGTATTGATTTTACTTTGAGAAGTGTTATCATTACAAATATAAGCAAGTTATTAAAACTTTTATGAGGTGATTATCGAATGACAAAAAAGAATAATCTCACGACAAGCTGGGGCGCCCCTGTTGGCGATAACCAAAATTCAATGACTGCAGGCTCAAGAGGGCCAACATTGATTCAGGATGTTCACTTACTGGAGAAGCTCGCCCATTTTAATAGAGAACGTGTGCCTGAGCGTGTTGTTCATGCAAAAGGTGCGGGTGCACATGGCTATTTTGAAGTTACAAATGACCTCACTAAATATACAAAAGCCGCATTTCTGTCTGAAGTAGGCAAAAGAACGCCTTTATTCGTACGCTTTTCAACTGTAGCAGGCGAACTTGGTTCTGCTGATACTGTACGCGATCCGCGCGGCTTTGCCGTTAAGTTTTATACAGAAGAAGGAAACTACGACCTTGTAGGAAATAATACGCCTGTATTCTTTATCCGGGATGCAATTAAATTCCCTGATTTCATTCATACACAAAAGCGTGATCCAAAGACACATCTGAAAAATCCGACAGCCGTTTGGGACTTCTGGTCCTTATCCCCTGAGTCTCTGCACCAGGTAACCATCTTAATGTCAGACCGCGGCATACCTGCAACCCTTCGACATATGCACGGTTTCGGCAGCCATACATTTAAGTGGGTAAATGAACAAGGAGAAGGTGTCTGGGTTAAGTATCACTTTAAAACTGAACAGGGCGTTAAAAACCTTAGCGTGGACGCTGCAGCGAAAATGGCTGGAGATAACCCTGATTACCATACAGAGGATTTATTTAATGCAATTGAGAATGGCGATTTCCCATCGTGGAAACTATGCGTGCAAATCATGCCGCTAGAAGATGCAAATACTTACCGCTTCGATCCATTCGATGTAACAAAGGTATGGTCACAGAAAGATTATCCTTTAATCGAAGTAGGACGCATGGTACTGAATAAAAATCCTGAAAACTACTTTGCTGAAGTTGAGCAGGCTACCTTCTCTCCTGGAACGCTCGTGCCAGGTATTGATGTTTCACCTGACAAGATGCTCCAGGGCCGTCTGTTCGCCTATCATGATGCACACCGCTACCGCGTAGGTGCAAACCATCAGATGCTGCCAATCAACCGCCCTAAGAACGAAGTGCAAAACTATCAGCGTGACGGTCAGATGCGCTTTGACAACAATGGCGGAGGTTCTGTTTATTACGAGCCGAACAGCTTTGGAGGACCTACTGAGGCACCGGAGCACAAGCAGGCTGCATACCCTGTTTCCGGTTTAGCCGAAAGCGTTGCGTATGATCATAATGACCACTACACACAAGCCGGTGATCTATACCGCTTAATGAGTGAAGAGGAACGCTCCCGTCTTGTGGCAAACATTGTTGCTGCCATGAAGCCTGTAGAAAAAGAAGAAATTAAGCATCGCCAGATTCAGCATTTCTTTAAAGCGGATCCTGATTACGGTACACGTATTGCTAAAGGTCTTGGCCTGGCAGTTCCGCAGGGAGCTAAGTGAACCATTAGAAACAGAGAAAGGTGCCAATAACCTAATTGGCACCTTTTTTCCCGGTAAAGTGTTAGTATGACCCCCTATTTGATAATCCCCCCAACATTACTTTCAATTTATCCCTATAATCGAATTACATTTTTCACAGGAAATAACTTTAGATAGAAAAAACAGTCTAAATCTAGTAAGATATCCACATGGAATATTAGAGAAGGGGTAAAAAAATGAGCGTATTAAATGTAAAAAATTTAAGTCACGGTTTCGGTGATCGTGCGATTTTCAATGATGTGTCTTTTCGACTTTTAAAAGGTGAACACGTTGGACTAGTTGGGGCAAATGGTGAGGGTAAGTCTACTTTCATGAATATTGTTACCGGGAAGCTGCAACCCGACGAGGGGAAAGTTGAGTGGTCACGGAAAGTTCGTGTTGGTTACTTAGATCAGCATGCTGTACTTAAAAAAGGCACTACGATGCGTGATGCTTTGAGTACTGCTTTTCAATATCTTTTTGATGCGGAATCAGAGATTAATGAACTTTATGCAAAAATGGGTGATGAAGGCGCTGATATCGATGCATTACTTGCAGAAGTTGGCGAGCTGCAAGAAACTTTAGATAGTAATGATTTCTATCAAATTAATTCAAAAGTTGAGGAAGTTGCTCGTGGCCTGGGATTAGACGATGTTGGACTTGATCGTGATATAGATGATCTTAGCGGTGGGCAGCGTACGAAAGTTTTACTAGCTAAGCTTTTGCTGGAAAAGCCTGAAATCCTTTTACTGGACGAGCCTACAAACTATTTGGATGAACAGCATATCGAATGGCTGAAGCGCTATTTACAGGAATATGAGAATGCATTTATCTTGATTTCACATGATATTCCATTCTTGAACAATGTTGTTAACTTGATCTATCACATGGAAAACCAAGAGTTGAATCGCTATGTTGGTGACTATGATAACTTCTTAAAAATATATGAAGTGAAAAAGCAGCAGCTCGAGTCTGCATACAAGCGTCAACAACAAGAGATTGCTGATTTAAAGGATTTCGTTGCTCGCAACAAGGCAAGTGTTGCGACTCGTAATATGGCGATGTCTCGTCAAAAGAAGCTCGACAAAATGGAAATTATTGAATTGGGGAGAGAGAAGCCGAAACCAGAGTTTATTTTCAAAGAAGCTCGTGCAGCCAGTCGTTGGATTTTCACGACTGAAGATCTTGTTATTGGTTACAATGAACCACTTTCCCGCCCGCTGAATTTGAAAATGGAACGCGGACAAAAAATTGCATTCGTGGGTGCTAACGGTATTGGTAAGTCTACTCTTTTAAAAAGTATTCTTGGATTGATTAGTCCCATTTCGGGTAAAGTGGAACGCGGTGAGTATCAATACATCGGTTACTTCGAGCAGGAAGTTAAACAGTCCAACTACAACACTTGTATTGAAGAGATTTGGAGCGAGTTCCCAAGTATGAATCAGGCTGAAGTTCGTGCTGCTCTTGCAAAATGCGGATTAACGACGAAACATATTGAAAGTAAAATCGAAGTCCTTTCTGGTGGCGAAAAAGCCAAAGTTCGATTGTGTAAAATTTTAAACACAGAAACGAATTTATTAATTCTGGACGAACCTACCAATCACTTGGATGTGGATGCAAAAGAAGAATTAAAGCGTGCTTTAAAGGCATATCGCGGAAGTATCTTGATGGTATCCCACGAACCTGATTTCTATCGTGAAATTGCGACCGATATTTGGAATTGTGAGGATTGGACTACGAAAGTTTTTTAATTTCAATAAACAAGTTTAAACGGTATCAGGTCAATAAAGTAAACACAATCACACTCCCCTGCCAAGCAGGGGATTTTTCATTTCAGGCCCCTTTATCAGGTTCAAACATTGTTCACAAAAGATACTTAATTGCCTTCAGGAGCTCCATATAAACATTCTAATAGCATACTCTGGTCATTTCCTATAAATGGATCACTCAAAAGCAATACAGGCAATGATTTCTTCGTGTATAATAAGGGAAGTTTTCAATAATGGAAGCGGTTAATATTGATGAAAAATAATTGGCAAAGGACTTAGAACATTCATGATAAAAAAGAAGATTGCCTGGATTACAGACAGCACAGCTTATATTTCTGAGGAGCTGCTCGAACATCCTGATGTTTATGTTGTGCCTCTATCAATAACATTCGGTGAGGAGTCGTTTGAAGATGGCATTGATTTAAACACAGAGCAGCTATATAGCCGAATCCGGACTGAAAAAGAAGTTCCTAAAACTTCACAGCCATCTTCCGGGAGATTTGCTGAGCTATTTGAATCATTGAAGAATGAATATGATGCTGCGGTTGCCGTACATGTTTCCAGCAAATTAAGCGGCACGATGAACAGCTGCCTGGCTGGATCAGAGCTGGCAGGGTTCCCTGTATCGGCAGTTGATTCAAAATGCATGTCTTATGCCATTACGTCTTTAATGTACAAAGGATTAAAGCTTGCTGAGAATGATATGCCAGCACATAAGATTGCTGATATCCTGCAAGGTGAGGCAGCTAAATCTGAGAATTATATTTTGCTTGGAAGCCTTGAGCAATTTTATAAAGGCGGCAGAATGTCAGGAACACAATACTTGCTGGGAAGCATATTGAAAATAAAGCCAATAATCCGAATTAACCGGGACGGGGAGTTTGAATTGTTTGATAAAGTCCGTTCGGATAAAAAAGCAATTAAAAGAATGATAGAATTGCTCGGGGATGCATACGAAAGCCACACCATTCCTCAGGTTCAAATCATGCACGGGAATGTGCCCGGAAAAGCGGAGGAAATGGCGGAGGAAATAAAATCACACTTTCCCCGCCTCGATATTATCATTGGTGAAATAAGCTCAACTATTGCTGCCCATGCAGGTGAAGGAACCATCGCTATCATTTGGCAGAATGAAAAGTAGAAAAAAGCACTCTCCCTAAGGAAAAAGGGAAAGTGCTTTTTACTATTCAACCCACGTATACATGTACTTTTCATCTTCTATTGACTTAGCTTTCTTTACCAATTTTAATGGCCTGAATGTATCAATCATTACAGCAAGCTCGAGTGTTTCCTTTTTTCCGATGCTGGCTTCTGTTTTCCCAGGATGAGGCCCATGTGGAATCCCGCTTGGATGAAGGGTGATAGAGCCTTCCCTGATACCCTTTCTGCTCATAAAGCTGCCTTCCACATAGTAAAGCAGTTCATCACTGTTGACATTGCTGTGATAGTAAGGGGCAGGGATGGCCTCTGGATGGTAGTCATATAACCTGGGAACAAAAGAACATACAACAAAGTTATGTCCTTCAAATGTCTGATGAACTGGCGGGGGCTGATGGACCCTTCCAGTAATCGGCTCGAAGTCTTCAATATTAAATACCCACGGATAGAGATAGCCGTCCCAGCCTTCCACATCAAGCGGATGATGGTTCAGGATATGAGAATGCAAATATCCCCTTGTTTTCGTAATAACTTCATGTTCCCCTTTTTGATCATATGTTTCCAAGGTCTCCGGTCCCCGAATATCTCTTTCGCAGAATGGACTATGTTCGAGCAGCTGTCCATATTCATTCCGGTATCTTCTTGGGGTTGTAATTTGGCTGAAGGACTCCACCAGAAGCACTTTAGTCAATTGCTCTTTGTCCGGAATCACCCTGTAAATTGTGCCAATCGGAATAATGACATAATCCCCCGGACGATAGGTTAATGTTCCGAACATGGTCTCAATCTTTCCTGTGCCATAGTGAATATAGAGCATCTCATCGCCATCACCATTCCGGTAAAAGCTTTTCATCGGCTCTGTAATTTTTATAGTGCCTATTAAAAGATCATCATTCCCAAGCAGATATTCCCTGGCTGAAAGCGCATCCCCTTTCTTTTCGATTTGATCTGTAAACAAATGGCGGTGCTTCAAGCTTTCCTGCTCTTCATACTCGGGAACATATTTTCCTATCAGCTCACTTCGTGCTACCTCTGTAGGCATATAGTGATGATAAAGAATGGATTGGGTACCGGAAAAACCTTTTGTTCCCATAACCTGTTCCCTGAAAAGAGTTCCATCCGATTTTTTGAAAGTCGTATGCCTTTTGTGCGGGATTCTACCCATTTGGCGATAAAACATGTTTCCACCTCACTCGTTTGCAATTCGATTTTTTAAGACTCCAAGACTTGCAATCTCAAGCTCCACTTCATCTCCTGATTCAAGCCAGCGGTGAACATCTGTGCCGAGCTCAAGGATGCAGCCGCTGCCAACAGTCCCGGAGCCTATCAGTTCACCTGGGCAAAGGGTTACACCGTCAGAAGCCCGCTCAATCATTTCGTAAAAAGAATAGTAGATATCCTGCATATTCCCTTCAGATAGAAGAGTCCCGTTTACTTTTGCTGTCATCGGCAAATCATAGCCGTTTTCAACACGGAAATCCTCAAGCTCATCTTTTGTAACGATATATGGCCCTGCAGAAGTGGCAAAATCCTTCCCTTTTGCAGGGCCAAGGCCTACCTTCATTTCTTTGCGCTGAATGTCTCTTGCACTCCAGTCATTTAAGATGCAATACCCGAAAATATAATCATCGGCTTCAGAAGCTTTGATATCCCTTCCTTCTTTTCCAATGATGCAGCCAATTTCAAGCTCATAATCAAGCCATTCGCAATGGCTTGGTCGTAAAATTTCTTCATTCGGCCCCTTGATGCTTAAATGATTTGAGAAATAAAAAACTGGTATGTCATACCATTCGGGTATCATATCAAGACCGCGGTTGGCTCTTGCTGTTTTCACGTGTTCCTCGAAAGCATAAAAATCCCGGAAGCTTTTTGGATTTGGAAGTGGAGCTTTTAAGGTGACTTCTGATAAAGGATAAACCCCTCTATCAGTGTCCTTCAGTTTTTTGCCGGAAGATAAGTATTCCATAAAAAATTCATGATTCTCCAGGAATGCCAGCATTGTTTTAGGAAGAACACCATTGGTTGCTTCATGCATATCAACGGCATGCTCCTCATTCTTCAGCCAGCCAGCTCTAATGGATCCATCTGATTTTTGGAAGGTTATGAATTTCATAGCATCACCTTGGGTCTGTTTTTCGGATTAATTCAAATATATCCGTCATCGGCCTGGTATATATATGTCCTGCCATCCGGCCAACTGGCTTCAATTTCTCTGAATTGATCCTTCCATTTTCGTATATTCCTTCAGCAACATGCACATGCTCCACTTTTCCAATCACAAGGCTTCCTGAACCAGGTTGTTCTCCAAAATGGAGCACCTGATGGAGACTGCATTCCAGGTGGACTTTTGATTCTTTCACCCGAGGAGGATTCACAGTCGCACTTTTTTCTTTAGTTAGCCCGGCGGCGATTAGTTCGTCTGTACCAGCAGGATAATCCACTGCACAAATATTCATCTTTTCAGTAAAGTCCTCACTGACAATGTTAATAACGAATTCCTTTGTCGCTTCGATATTGGCGAGCGTATCTTTCTTAGAGCCATCCATCCCTTTTCGCATAGGTGAAAAACAAATCAGCATCGGATCTGCACATATAGCAGTAAAAAAGCTAAATGGAGCTGCATTTACATTTCCATCCACATCCATCGTGGTAACAAACGCAATGGGACGCGGCAGGATAGAACCAACCAGCAGCTTATAAGCGTCATTCCATTCCAGACTGGCAGGAGTTAATTCCATACACTTTACACCGCCTTTTCATTTAAAAGTTTGTTTATCACATTCATGGCTGCTTCATTATCTTCTCTTGTACCTAAAGTCATCCGAAAAGCATCAAGATATCCCTCAAGCTTCATTTGCCGTACAACTAAGCCATTTGCAATCAAGTTTTCCGCCAAAGGATACTGACTGAAAATATAAATAAAGTTGGTTTGGGAAGGAAAAAAGCCAACGTGTAAATCTTTTAACTTTTGGCTCACAAATTCCATCTCATTGGCATTTTTGTCAGCACATTCCCTTATAAAGCCCTGATCATGTAATGCTGCTGCAGCGGCTGCCTGTGCCAGATGATTGACATTAAAAACATCTTTTACCTTTTGTAGTTCATTCACTATCTCGGAATCCATAATTCCATAGCCGACACGGAGTCCGGCTAGACCATAAATTTTTGAAAAAGTCCTCAGAATGATCAAGTTTGGCTTTTTTTCCAAAAGTGAAATAGAGTCAAGGTAATCTGCAGATTGCACATATTCATAGTAAGCTTCATCTAGAATAATCAAGACATTCGAAGGAACTTTTTCGATGAATTGCAGAAGTTCTGTTTTACCGACTATGGTTCCGGTAGGATTGTTAGGATTGCAGATAAATACCATTTTTGTTTTTTTGCTGATCTGCGCATACATGGCATTTAGATTATGAGTGCCATTATGCAGCGGGACAGTTATAGCACTGCCGCCTTCAATCAGGACATTTGTTTCATATCTCGGAAAGGTTACCTGTGCCATAATAGCTTCGTCTCCAGGACTTATGTATGCTCTAGTCAATAAGCGGATGATTTCTTCTGAACCATTGCTTATTATAAATTTATCTTCACCAATATTGTAGAACCCGGCCAGTTTGCGCTTGAGCACGGAAACAGTTCCGTCCGGATAAAAATAAATACTGTTCATTGATCTGCTGATGCTGTTCTTCACTTCTGGTGAACACCCATACACATTTTCATTATCAGACATTTTCCGGACAGCCATTAAATTGAACTTTTCTTTGATCTCTTCCGGCGAGCTGCCAAGAGGATAAGAAACAATCTTCTCCACTGCGCTTTTGGTCTGGATTCTGGACATCTGCGCTGCCTCCTTACTTAATTATTAAAAAAGGGAGAAAGCATCTCCCTTTTAGGCTGAAAAATTATAGGTTCCCGCGTCTTTCCTGTTCCCTCTCAATTGATTCAAAGAGTGCTTTAAAGTTGCCTTCACCAAACCCTCTTGCACCTTTACGCTGAATGATTTCAATAAAAAGGGTGGGGCGGTCAACTATTGGCTTCGTGAAGATTTGCAGCAAATACCCTTCGTCGTCACGGTCAACGAGTATATTCAATTCTTTCAGTTTATCAATCTCTTCATCAATCTTTCCTACGCGTTCAGAAAGCATTTCGTAGTAAGAATCAGGTGTACTTAAAAACTCCACCCCATTTTTGCGAAGGATGCTGACAGTGCTGACGATATCCTCTGTCAGGATGGCCAGATGCTGCACACCTGGGCCGTTGTAGTATTCAAGGTATTCCTCAATCTGGGATTTGCGTTTCCCTTCTGCAGGCTCATTAATCGGGAACTTTATCCTGCCGCCATTATGCATGACCTTTGACATCAGTGCGGAATATTCTGTTGTAATGTCTTTATCTGTAAAGTGCTTCATTTCCTTAAAGCCCATTACATTTGCATAATAATTCACCCATTCCTCCATTCTCTCTACATTTCCAACAACATGGTCGATTCCTATAAAACCGGCATCTTCAAATGGAACTTCCGTTTGATAAGGCTCAAAGCCAGGCATGAATACGCCTTTATAGTTATTGCGTTCGACAAGTGTGTGAATTGTATCTCCATATGTACCAATAACTGCTTTTTTTACTGTTCCTTGCTCATCCTTTATCTCAAAAGGCGGCTGTATTTCAATTGCGCCTCTTTCGACTGCAGCATTGTAGGCAGTTTCAACATCATCGACGGCTAAAGCAATATCTTTTACGCCATCCCCATGCTTTTTAATGAAATTCGATACTCTGGAACTATCATTTAAAGTTCCGGTAATTACGAGGCGGATCTTTCTTTGCTGAAGAACATAAGACACCGTTTCCCTATTGCCTGTTTCCAGACCAGAATAAGCAACTGGCTTAAAGCCGAAAGCAGTGCAGAAAAAATGGCAGGACTGTTTCGCATTCCCTGAGTAGATTTCTAAATAATCTACCTCCTTCACAGGAAAGAAATCGGCTTTATTTTGTTCCTTTAACATTTTTTCATCTTTCATGCTAACCCCTCCATTTCAAATATTAGTAATATTTTGAATTTATCATATATGAAACCTGCAAACGTTCTCAAGAGTTCAAGTTAAAGCTATAATGCACTTCTGCATTAAAGTAAGCTACACTTTTAATATTTGCTCATTTATACTTTTGGGCGGGTTGTGAATAGCCTGATTCCTTAAAGCTTCTACAGCTTCGAGCAAGCTTTCATTTACACTTGGATGGGGATAGTTTGGGAAAATTAGATCTTCATCCCTGGCTGCCATTTCCAATGCAGTAATGCCGGCGGAAATTAGCTCTATTGCCCCAGTGCCTACCATGTGGATTCCCAGAAGAACTTGTTTTTCCTTGCAGCTGATGACTTTTATAAATCCTTCTTTTTTTCCGGTCAGAGCGCTAAATCCGTTGGCGGACAATGAAAATTGGCCAATTTCAATATCGTTGCCCATGTTAATTGCTTCCTTTTCCGTTAACCCTGCACTTGCAATGGGAGGCTGTGTATGAGCTACAATTGGAATGAAATGGAAATCTGATTGAGATTGAATCCCAGCAATAGCTTCTGCAGCTGTTTTTCCTTGTTTAATTGCTTTAACAGCAAGGGCCGGACCTTCTGTTACATCACCCACTGCGAAGATATGATTCTGTGTAGTCCTGCTTTGGGCATCCACCTTTATAAACCCCGCTGCACATTGTTCAACCCCTATTCGGGATAGTCCCAGCTGATCAGTGTTTGGTTTAATGGGTGTTGAAACAAAAAAATGTGAGCCTGAAATTGTTTCTTTTTTTCCCTTTAATTCGAAGGACACTGTAAACATGCCTTCATTTTGCTGTAATTCCATTACATCCGAATTTCTTACAATGTCTATTTTTTTCTTTTTTAAAATCCTCTTCAGTTCCCGGCAAATGGATTGATCAAAATCAAAATCCTCTTTCCCATCATTAAGGATCATAGTCACTTTAGATCCCAGTGCCTGAAAAGCCATACCTATTTCAAGCGCAATATAGTCACTGCCATAGATTAATAGTTTATCGGGTAATTCACTCAACTCTGAAATGGAATGCTGATCTAATACCATTTCACTTAACTCTCTGATCCAAGGTGGTTTGTCAGGTGTTCCTCCGGTCGCAATGATTGCATTTCTGAATCTGAAAACATCAAATTTGTCTCCTTTTTCGATGCCAACCTTATCCTCCGACAGAAAAAAAGCTGAACCATTAAGCATCTCAATTTTATTGGCTTTACAGAGTGCTTCAATTCCTGCCCGGAGCTGTTCAACTTTCTTCTGCTTGTATTGCTTAAGCTTGTTTAAATTAATCGATATATCTCCTCCTTCAAGCCCCCAGTTTTCCCCCTCTTGAAATGAAGTGAATTTTTCTGCAGACTGTGTTAGGATCTTTGAAGGTATGCAGCCTTTATTTAAGCAAATCCCGCCAAGCTGGTCCTGTTCAACCAATGTAACACTGCGTCCAAGCTGTGCAGCACGGATCGCAGCATGATACCCTCCGGGACCGCCGCCGATAATGATGACATCGCGCTCATGTGCCAGTTCTCCAACTACCATTTATACCATCTCCAGAACAAGCATTTTCGGATTTTTAATCAATTCAGCAAACCGGTTAGTAAAGCGTACAGCTGTCGCCCCGTCTGCAACTCTATGATCAAAAGACATAGATATATTCATCATTGACCGGATCACAATCTGGTCATCGTCTGTCACAACAGGCATCTTCTTTGTTTTATGAAAAGATACCAGTGCGGTTTGCGGATGCTGAATAATCGGTGTCGCTCCAAAGCTTCCGCCCAGGGGTCCCACATTGCTGATCGTGAATGTCCCTCCAGATATTTCTTTGACAGAAAGCTTATTTTCCACCGCTTTTTCCGTGAGCAGTTTCATCTCCGTATGAATTTCTCTGATTGTCTTATTCTCAACATGGGTAATGACCGGAACGATGAGCCCCTCATCCGTATCAACCGCAATACCGATATGGTGTACACTTGCCAAATGTATTTCTTCTTTTTCTTCATGCAGGACTGCATTGAACACAGGAAATTCTTTCAGGCAAATTGACAATGCCTTCAGGAAAAAGGCTGTTGCAGATATATTTTCGTTCAGAATTTTAAGTTCTTTTCTGAAAGTGATCAGCTCGGTTACATCGATTTCTTCAAAATGGGTACAATGCGGAATGGTATTGAGGGATTGTGCCATTTTCCTGGCAATCTGTTTTCTTCTGCCCCTAAACGGAATGATTCCTTTCTCAGCAGGCGGGCTTTTTATAGTATCTATCGAAACCGTTAGCTCCTGTTCAGCTGGGTCAGGCTTACTCTGTGCAGATGCTAAGTATTGATAGATATCTTCATCCAAAATACGGCCGGCAGGACCAGTCCCTGTAATATTCTCAATGTCTATCGAATTTTCGCGTGCTATTTTTCTCGTAAATGGGGAAGCAAGCACCCGTTTTCCTTTGAATGCCGAAAAAGATTGCACTGGCTCCTGCGGCTTAGGAGTGTTTGCAGGATGAGAAGTGACCTTCACTTTCTCAATGCCATCATGTCCCGAAGTCTCTATAATTAAGATGGTCGTCCCCACTGTAATCCTATCGCCAGGCTCCACTTTAAATTCCTTAATAATTCCCGCTCTGGGAGCAGGTATTTCAGCAGTCATTTTATCAGTCTGTACTTCAACTAGCGGTTCATCGGCTTTGACTGCATCACCAGGTTTGACTAAAAAGCAATTGATATCTGCTTCTGTCATGCCTTCTCCAATATCGTGAAGTTTCACTTCCACAGTCTCTCCTCCTAAAACTTCATAACTTTTTCTATTGCTTGCTGGATCCTTGCCGGAGTTGGCAGGTAATGGTCCTCAAAACCGAAATATGGCACTGGTGCATCAAATCCAGTAACCCGTTCAACAGGTGCTTTCTGATATAAAAACGATGTATCATTAATAATGGCAAGCACGTCATTTCCTACTCCGCCGGTAGCATGAGCTTCATGGACAATGACTGTTCTCCCTGTCTTTTGGACAGATTCTGCGATCATATCTTTATCCAGAGGGAAAAGAGTTCTTAAATCAATCACATCACAATGAGTGTTTTTTTCTTTCATCAGCTTTGCCGCTTTCATAGCCTCAGGCACCATGGCTCCCCATGTAATGACCGTCACATCATCACCCTCCATGAGCTTATTGCCTTTGCCAATATCAATGCTATACTTCCCTTCAGGAACTTCCTCCTTGGCCGAACGATAGCAGCGCATCGGCTCAAGAAACAGAACTGGATCCGGGTCTTCAATGGCAGCAATCAGCAGTCCTTTCGCGTCATAGGGACTGGAAGGGCAGACTACTTTAATGCCTGGCATATGTGTAAAAATGGCTTCCGTTGAATCACAGTGAATTTCCGGAGCCCTTACACCTGCACCATATGGAGCCCTTATAACCATCGGAACAGTAAAATGTCCCATCGTCCTCATTCGGATTCTCGAAGCATGTGTCATGATTTGTTCATATGCAGGATAAATAAAACCCAGAAACTGAATTTCAATCACCGGCAAAAACCCATTTACAGCCATGCCAATCCCCGCTCCGACAAATCCCGCTTCACTTAAAGGAGTATCAATTACACGGCCTTCGCCATACTTAGCCTGAAGACCATCAGTTGCGCGAAAAACACCACCGTTCTTTCCGATATCTTCGCCCAGCAGCAAAACCTCTTCCTTTTCATTCAGCATGGTATCCAGTGCATCGGTAATAGCTTGAACCAATGTCATGGTTTTTGCTTCTACTGCCGTTTTCATTATCGGTCACCTCCCATCATCTTCAGGTACTCCTCTTTCTGCTGCCTGATTTGCCATGTCGGCTCTGCAAAGACATGGTCAAAAATAACTGCTGGATCGGCAGGAGGAAAATCCTCCATTTCAGCTATAGCCTTATCTATTTCAGCAGCAGCTTTCTCTTCAGTTGTCCGCACCCATTGCTCATCGAATCTCCCCTCATTTTTCAACCAGCGCTCCAGTCTTAAAATAGGGTCAGTCTCCTGTCTTCTATTGGTGCTTTCCGATTGATCACGGTATTTAGATGGATCATCTGCAGTGGTATGTGCCCCATATCTCCACGTAACTGCTTCGATTAGTGTCGGCCCTTCACCTTTACGAGCCCTTTCTAATGCATTTAAGGTTTCAAAATAAACCATGAAAACATCATTCCCATCGATTCTGACTCCCGGAATATCGTAAGCCAGGGCTTTCTGGGCGATTGTTTTTGTATTCATCTGCTTGTTAAATGGAACAGATATGGCGTATTGATTGTTTTGATTAAAAAAGACAACCGGAGCTTTAAAAATACTGGCGAAATTCAACCCTTCATGAAAATCCCCCTCTGAAGTCGCACCGTCTCCAAAATAAGCAATAGCGGCATTTGATGTACCTTTTTTCCTTTCAGCGAAAGCAGCTCCTGCCGCATGAGGGATTTGTGTCGCAATCGGGATGGCCGGAGGAAAAATTTTCTTTCCATCAGGCGGCACACACCCTTCATTTCTTCCGTTCCAAAACAACAGGATATTTCGCAGTGAGTGGCCAAAGGTCATAGCTGCTCCGTGATCGCGATAGGTAGGGAACATCCAATCGTTCTCCCTTAGGGCAGCTGCAGTTCCGACCTGGGAAGCCTCCTGTCCTTCATAAGGTGCATATGTGCCTATCCTGCCCTGGCGCTGGAGTGAAATAGCCTTGCGGTCAAAAATACGGATTCTTACCATATGTCTATAAAACTCTTTTACAAGTTTTTCAGTTATTTTTTCTTCATAATCGGAATTGATGATGTTTCCATTTTCGTCCATTATCCGTCTGATCGGAAAGTGATTTTCCATCTTCTCACCCTTTGGCTATTGAATTATTTTTATCACTTTTATACGGTACATACATTGTTATCCAAGCAAAAAAATTAGGTCCTTACTGACCACTTCGGGCGTTTCATATGGGAGAAAAAGCTATTTCTGCGTGTGCGCGCTTCAATGCGGCTCTCGCAGAATTGGTTGGCTGCTTCCACTGTTGTTATACCATTTGCTTCAGCATGTTCGTAGATGTTCAGAAGAGAGTTATAAATAGCTTTTGTTTTGCGGAGTACCCTTTCCTTATTAGGTGTGTATAATTCGTCTGCTACCTGGATTAATCCCCCTGCATTCACAATATAATCGGGAGCGTATAATATGCCCTTATCTTTTAGGATCTGACCATGTCGCATATCTATAAGCTGGTTATTGGCAGAACCTACGATCGCTTTTACTTTAAGCAGGCCGATTGTGTCATCATTAATGACCCCGCCCATTGCACATGGAACAAAAAAGTCTGCAGGTGCCTCATATATATCATTTCCGGATAGTACCTTCACCCCGGCACCAATTTCTTTCGCTTTGCATAGGAGCTGGTCGATTGCCTGCCGGCTGATATCTGTCACATATAAATCTGCCCCTTCCTCCAGCAGTCTTTCTGCCACTTTATATCCAACTTTGCCTAGTCCCTGAATGGCATAACTTTTGCCTGAAAGGTCCTCTGCTCCTGTCAGGGCTTTACTGGTTGCCTGCAGGCCATAAATAACACCTTGTGCAGTTGGTACCGAAGAATCGCCGCTTCCTCCATAAACCTCATCAACCCCTACAATGCAATTCGTTTCCTTTAGGGCATGAACAAAATCTTCTGTAGAAGTACCCATGTCTGTTCCTGTATAGAATCTCCCGTTCAATGATTCAACAAATTGGCCAAAAGCACGGAATAGTTCGGGTGTTTTATCTTTTAATGGATCCCCGATAATTACAGCCTTCCCGCCTCCGAAGTCACAATCGGCAGCTGCACATTTATAGGTCATGCCTTTTGATAATCGGAGGACATCTTCAAGGGCATCATCGACACTGTTGTATGGAAACATACGGCAGCCTCCCAATGCCGGCCCCAATCTGGTGCTGTGGATTGCAATAATAGCCTTTAAACCGGTAGATTCATCGTTGCAGAAAACGACTTGTTCATGATCTTTAATTTTTTGAAACATATCTGTCATTTCATTCTCCCCTTTATTTATGATAGCGCTTACAATAAGATTAAATTAAAATGCCTTTTTTAGGCTCAGATGCTTCTAATCTTTTAAACTCTCTTTAACATTTCTGCAATCTTGCTTTTCTTCAGAATCACCTGTTTGACTTCACCTTTGCCTGCCAGGATTTTTCCATTATGGACGGTTACAGTTGAGTAAACTGAATTTCCATCCAGCTTGGATACGGTAGCCGTAATGATAATGGATGAGCCTTCAGGTGATGGGGATAAATGCCTGGCAGAAACAGCTCCCCCCATCCCTTCTTCTCCCTCTTCCAAGTAAGGGATGATCAGCAGGCGGGATGCCCACTCCATGTGATAGATCATCGTTACGGTTGAATAGACAGGATGAATGACCTCCCCTTCAAACTGTGCGAACATCTCAGGAGATACCACTGCATGGACAACTGCCTGATTTCCAATTTGCAGCCCAGGTTTCATTCCATCACTCCCTGTTATATATAAAAATATGTATGACGTTTATTTAACGATATGATACCATTACGTTAAATAAATAGTCAATAAATTGTAAAAACTTTAAAAATTCTTTTCATTCATACCCATAAAAAAAGGATTAACCAGCAAATTTGGCTAATCCTTTTTATTGTTCTAAGAAAGCAGAGCACGATCACTTGCCATTTTTGTTCCGCGAATCCGCTGAAATTCGTTCAGAAGCTGCTCAATTGTTAAATGCTGTTTCTGTCCATCATCTACTTCAAGAATAATCTGGCCTTTATCCATCATAATCAGCCTATTTCCTAAATCCAGCGCCTGCTGCATATTATGAGTGACCATTAAAGTAGTTAAGTTGTACTTTTTAACAATTTCTTTTGTCAGATTCGTTATAAGCTCTGCGCGAGCCGGATCAAGAGCAGCGGTATGTTCATCGAGCAAAAGAATGGATGGTTCCGTGAAGGTAGCCATTAATAATGAAAGTGCCTGCCGTTCTCCTCCTGATAATAAACCAACCTTTGCATTTAGGCGGTTTTCAAGGCCAAGATGGAGAGTTTCAAGAACTTCACGAAAATAGTCTTTGCGCTTTTTCGTAACTCCTTTTTTTAATGTTCTTGTTTTATTCCTTGAATATGCCATCGCGAGATTTTCTTCAATTGTCATAGATGGAGCCGTACCAGCCATTGGATCCTGAAAAACCCGGCCTATGAGTTTTGCCCGCTTATATTCAGACATGCCCGTGACATTTTGGCCATCAATATAAACGGAACCAACATCAGGGATCATGACACCGGAAATTATATTCATTAAAGTGGACTTCCCTGCCCCATTACTTCCGATTACGGTGACAAAGTCCCCCTCATTCAATGTGAGATTGATCGTATCCAGTGCAATCTTTTCATCTGGAGTACCTTCATTGAAGACTTTATGAATCTGATTTAATTGCAGCACCAGTCTCACCCTTTCCGCCTGATGGCAATTCACTTATGTTCATGCTTCCTGCCAGTCTTTTGGCTTTCCGTTTCTTCTCCTTTGTACGGTCAATAATCTTCGGCATTATTAAAGCAAGGATGACAATAGTTGCTGTAATCAGCTTCATATCACCAGGTTCCAGGAACTCCACTCTCAGCGCCATGGTCACTACGATGCGGTAGATAATCGCTCCGCCAATAACCGCCAGAGTAGTTCTGGCAATGGATTTTGTGCCAAATAACGCTTCACCGATGATGACTGAAGCCAAACCGATGATAATCATTCCGATACCCATGCCAACATCGGCGAATCCTCCTTGCTGGGCAATCAATGCTCCGGAGAAAGCGACCATTGCATTGGAAAGGCCAAGCCCCAAAATCACCATCATGTTGGTGTTGGCAGAAAGACTGCGGATCATCCTCTTGTTGTCACCTGTAGCCCTTAAAGCTAAACCAATCTCCGTCTGAAGAAACCGATCTGTCAAGAACTTTATTGCCAGTGTTACAACTAACATAAATAGGATAATGCCCCATGTTCTCGGGAGGCTGCCGCCAAGTCCCGCCATGGTTAATATACTATTGAAAAAAGAATCAATTCCTGTTTTATCCCAAAAATCCCTGACATGTGTAATAGCAGTTTCTGTGTTCAAGAGCGGAACATTCGATTTACCCATTATACGAAGGTTTATTGAATACAGAGCAATCATCATAAGGATTCCTGATAACAGCGCATTGATTTTTCCGAAAGTATGAATAATACCAGTAAGGCAGCCGGCAATAAAACCTGCAAATAAGGCAGTGATCGTAGCCAGAAAAGGATTCGCACCGCTGACAATCATGGTTGCGGCTACCGCCGCTCCAGTCACAAAACTTCCATCTACCGTTAAGTCAGGAAAGTCAAGGACCCTGAACGATAAATAAACTCCAAGTGCCATAATTGCGTAAATAATCCCTGACTCGAACGCACCGAATATGGCTGTAAACACTAAGAATCACACCCTTTATTTAATTCTTTATAGCTAAGTTGATAAAGCAGCCGGCAGGATATTGTGCTTCCAGCCGGCGGATATTCTCATTTATTCTTCATGGAACTCAGCGAAATCTGCCCATTCTTCTTTTACTTCCAGTCCTTGTGCGTCAGCTGCTTTTTTATTGATAACCAGTTTGAGGCTTCCAGGAAGCTCAACCGGAATTTCAGATGGCTTTTTATTTCCTTTTAAGATCTCAGCTGCCATTTTGCCTGTCTGATAGCCAAGATCAAAATAGCTGAATCCGCTGGCTGCTATAGCACCGCGTTTCATGGAATCCAGTTCACCCACGAATAAAGGAATCTTTTTGCTGTCAGCAACAGAAATAACCGATTCAAGCGCAGACACAACTGTGTTATCTGTAGGGATATAAATGGCATCTACCCTTCCAACAAGAGAGTCGGCCGCCTGCTTAACTTCAGCAGAGGTTGAAACAGATGCTTCAACAATTTTTGCTCCTTTTGGTTCAGCAAGCTCTTTTACCTGTTTAACCTGTACCTCGGAATTTTGCTCTCCAGAATTGTAAATGATGCCAATATTTTTAACACCAGCTTCATCAATCATAAAATCAATTGTTTTTGAAGTTCCTTCCGGGTGATTATCAGTAGTACCTGTGATATTGTCTCCGGGCTGATCAAAGGATTGGACAAGGCCGGCTCCAACAGGGTCTGTAACAGATGTGAATAGAATTGGAATGTCCTTCGTCGCATTTAGAGCACTCACGGCACTCGGAGTAGCATTTGCAAAAATCATATCCACTTTATCGCCGACAAAATTATTTGCAATCGACTGGGTATTATTCATATCAGCCTGAGCATTTTGGAAATCGAATTTTACATTATCGCCTTCTTTAAAGCCTTCATCCTCCAATGCTTTTTTAAAACCCTCTGTCGCAGCATCTAAGGATGGATGTTCAACAAATTGTGTGATGCCAATTGTGTACTGTTTCTTCTCATCACCTTCTGAAGAAGACCCGCTGGATTTTTCCTGTCCGCAGCCGCTCAAAACAAGCAGCCCTGCAGCCATAATTAAGGAAAGAGCTTTAAACGATTTTTTCATTATATGACCCCCTATTCAAATTTATTAACTATCAGCTTCCTGGTAGTTTAAACCTATTATGTATACGCTTACATCTTAAGGTGGAAATAGTACACAAAATGGTTTTTCACCATTTATATGATATTTACTTTTAATATCGTAAATACAACGTTATATTACCACCCAGAACGCTGAAGTGTCAATAATATTCTAAAAATTAAATATATTTCCATAAAAAAGCAAGCAGGAATAAAACTGCCTGCTTGCTAGTGTAAAAGTTTTTTAGCCTTATGAAGCTGAAGGTTAGCATCTTCTATCATATTATCCAAAAGCTCCTTTACGCTTGGAAGATCAGCAATCAGGCCAGCTATCTGTCCGCTGTTCATAAACCCTTCATCACCGTTCCCATTTATCGCTCCAATTTTATGATAGTCTTCTGAAGTGAGTTTATTAAACTCATCAAGACTGATGCCATGTTTTTCATAGTCCAGCAATTTTTTGGCATAACCTGTGGAAAGCAGTCTTCGTATTCTGCCAACTGAACGCCCTACAATAACGGTTTCATAATCGGATGCTTGAATAATTTTCTGTTTATACTGCGGGTGGAATGGTGCCTCCTTGGTAGCTATGAATCTAGTGCCCATTTGCACACCGCTTGCCCCCAGTGCAAGCATGGCAGCAAGCCCTTTGCCATCACCGATTCCCCCGGCAGCCACGACTGGAACTGAAACCTCGCCTGTAATCTGAGGGATCAATACGAGTGTAGTAGTTTCAAGTGAACTATTGATTCCTGCTGCCTCATACCCTTCAGCTGCAATAATATCCGCACCGGCTGCCTCTGCTTTCAGCGCCTGTCTGACCGAAGCTGCTACGGTTATGACCTTCACACCATTTTCATGCAGCTTAGGGATAAAGGGAGCCGGGTTTCCGGCCGAAAGGGAAACTGCTGGAACCTTATGTTTAATTACCAGGGACAGGATTTCCTTTACATAAGGTGAGACACTTAATGCAACGTTAACAGCAAATGGCTTATTTGTTAAACTTCTTGTTTCCTCAATTATCTTCTCAACTTCCTCAGGAGGCATTGTTCCTGCTCCGATGGTGCCCAGCCCTCCAGCTTCCGAAACTGCCGCTGTTAAAATGGCATTGCTAATATTCCCCATGCCGCCCTGAATAATTGGATATTTGATATTTAAAATGTCCGTTAATATATTCAATCAAATTCCTCCTCCGTTAAAATAATGTTATACTAATTTTAATAGTTTGACAATTAGGAACACATATACTAAACATCGAAGGATGCAATCAATGCATCAGGTAGAATACCCTTTCATTCACATCGCCGTTTTGCAGACAGGCCTCTATTCAGTCCCCTTTTCCATTTTTAGTGAAATTTTATAAAACATGATTTGCAGTGTTTGAACAAATGCATAAATAGGAAATGACCAGGCCATCTGATAGCCCTTTTCATAATGAAATATGCCGAGCTTAACAGAGAACCATTCAATCAATACAGCAACAATAGACCAGATGGTGACATACAGGATATTCATATATCCTTTTAGATTTAATTTCACATATAAATATATAAAAAAGTAACTGTATGGCCCGTACATAATATAGCTCACAAGATCAATGATTTGATAATTCGATGTATCATTTACATCATAAAAATCCCACGGCCTGATACTAATGGTATGATCGAAGAACATCCCTATAAATACGCCGATGGTGAGATGAACTGCCGTTTCCAAGCCAGATAGTTTTTTGGGCAGTTTCCATATAAGAATTAGGGATAGCAGTAAATTTGCTAATACAAACCATTCATTTGCGTCAAAAGCTTTTTCATATATCTTTTCCATAATTAGTAGGCTCCTGCTTTAGATACATTATCCCCCTGGACAATCCGAGCCCGGCAATCAAAAAAGCCGAATTTCCTATGCCTGCTTTAATTAAATTCCAGTCTAAAAAGGTAATTACTCCGGATGTGAAGCTGAAAAGATCCATACCAAGAAGACAGATTAAGAATATGGCGAATAAAGTTATCCTTTTTATGCGAGATTGAGTTTTCCAATAAATATTTATAAACATAAGAACTAGAAAGGGTCCAATAATTTCACGATGAATCAAGAACACAATAAATAAAATAGAATCTTCTGTAATATGAATCCAATTTAATTGAAGAGCAAGTATGGTTGTGTAATTTCGGGCTGCAATTGAAATTAACATAAGAACCAGAGAATTTTGCAAAAAGGAAAGCTTTTTTTCTATAAAGAAAAAGAAACTTAGTGTATAAAATGCAATTACAAGTGCTGCAGGCAGAACCATAAAATCACCTTATTTTGATGGATTATCGGGATTAATAAGCTCTCATGAAGAAAAGAATCATAAAAGTAATATTGTTAAGGAATGATATATTTATTCATTAATGCGATGTTTTATTTTTGTGATTCGTATTGAAAGAGGGATTTGATGCACTTATTTTATAATTTGCTCTTTTTATTGGCGGGATTGAAATGGGGGGATTGGAGAAACTGGCGTGTATACTACCCAACCATCCTTTTTTTAATTGGAGGAGATTTGTTAAAAAACTTTCTTCTTCGCAATTACCCAATGTGGCAATATAAAGAGACTATATTTGCTGAGAATATTCTTATTGGGCACCCTGTCATTAATCTCATGATTATGGCCATCGTATATCCGGTAACAATTCTAATCTTCATCGGCCGCTATCCGTCTGGATTCTTTAAGCAGGCAGGATGGATTCTACTATGGGTGTTTCTATATACCACCATTGAATTTATCAATCTTTACTATTTGGACCTCATTGAGCATTCAAATGGCTGGTCAATCCAATGGTCGTTCTTTTTTAATCTTTTCATGTTTATTATTCTTAGAATTCATCATAAACGGCCGCTGGCAGCATTGGGAATCGGGTTCCTTTGGATTTTATTTTTATGGAAAACGTTTGAGATGCCGATAGATCTTTTACGTTAGATCTTTATATTGATACTGCGGCAGGATTTAATAGATATACTGATAAAAATAGAAATTGAGCCATCCTGCTCGTCTGCAAGATGGCTCTTTCTTATTCCACCATATAGGGATGATTTAATGCGTCATAATCGGCATCTCTGTTTTTAAGTTCATTTCCTTCCTTAAAAACACTTTCAAAAAATCTTGATGCCGGTTCTGCCAGTTCTTTATAATATTCACTGAATAAAGCAGCAGCATGGCTGCCCAGCCATTTATCTGGAAGAAGTTCTTCCGGGAGCCCCGGATCCACAAAGAGGAATTTCCGGTATTCATGCACAAGCTTTGTTCTTTCCACAAAACATTCTGCATCAGTCATATTCCCCTTCTGGATTTTATTTTTATCGATGATATATTTCTGGCTGTATTCTGAGATAAATTCCTGGTATCTATCATTTATCTCTGTCAGGTTCCAGCTTTTTTCAACTATTTCGATATTCTTATGCGGTCCTGCATACCTGGCAATAAAGAAATCAACATAGTCGGCAATTTCATATTTCTCAATCAAATCAAATACTTGTTTCTCAAGATTATTAGCAGAGATCCAGCAGCTGCTGGACATGGAGCCAAAACCGCTCCAAACAAGTTCCTTCCGCAATTCATCCCGCACATTGCGGATTTCCTCCGGAATAGTATACATGAGTATGCGCCACTTGCCATCCCACTCTTCAGGTTTTAATTTAAAAATTCGCTTAGCCGCTTCCTCAATTCTTTTCTGCCCTCTAGGCGTTAAGGAGTAATAGCTTTTATTGCCGATCTTTTCTGCGCTCACCCATCCCTGCTTATTCATTCTTGAAATCGCTGCTCTTACAGACTGATCATTATGACCAAATTCGCTTAAAAGCTTTATAAGGCTTCCAATCCAAATTTTGCTTCCATAATGTGAAATATAATCGCCATAAAGTGTGAAAATCATTGACCTTGTATTCAACTTGCTTTCATCCTCATTTCATCTTGTGGGTTGAACGGAAAAAATTCGTTATATACAATTGTACTAAAAGTAGATAGTTTTGAACAATACTTTTTCGGCATACTAAATAATTTAACTGTCTCTGCCATCATACACACGCCAAAGTCCTTATAAACCCTAAAAACCATAGAGTGAAAAAGCTCTATGGTCAGCGCTCAACAATTGTAGAAATCCCCTGGCCAACTCCCACACACATCGTTGCCAGGCCGTATTTTGAATTCCTGCGCTTCATTTCATGCAATAAAGTCGTCAGAATACGGGCACCGCTCGCTCCAAGCGGATGGCCCAATGCTATCGCTCCGCCATTTACATTTACCCGCTCCGAATCGGCGCCAAGTTCTTTTATGCAGGCAATGGATTGTGAAGCAAAAGCTTCATTTAACTCGATTAAGTCTATATCAGTCATCATAAGACCAGCCCTCTTCAAAGCTTTCTGGGTGGAATAAACAGGACCTGCCCCCATAATAGAAGGCTCAAGCCCTGCTGTTGCCGATACAATATAAGTTCCAAGGGGCTGTAATCCAAGTTCACTCGCTTTTTCCTCTGACATCATCAGCAATACAGACGCACCGTCGTTAACCCCTGAAGCATTGCCCGCCGTTACAGTTCCGCCTTGAAAAATCGGTTTTAAGCTTGCGAGCTTTTCAAAAGTAGTTTCCGGACGGGGATGCTCATCACGTGAAATGGTTATTTCATCCCCTTTTTTATCCATGTATGTAACTGGAATGATTTCATCGTCGAATTTGCCTTTTTCAATAGCTGCTTTTGCTCTCTTCTGGCTTTCAAAAGCAAATAGATCCTGTTCTTCACGCGATATGCCATATTTTTCTGCAACATTTTCTGCTGTCTTGGGCATGCTTTCAGCACCGTACATTTTCTCAAGCCTGCTGTTTGTAAATCTCCATCCAATGGTTGTGTCATACATCTCCATATTCCCTCTTGGAAACTCGCTGCTTGGCTTTGCCATTACAAATGGGGCACGTGTCATGCTCTCCGTTCCGCCTGCAATAAAAATATCTCCTTCTCCGGCTAAAATGGCCCGTGCAGCATAATTAACAGCATCTAAACCAGACCCGCAAAGCCGGTTAACAGTTGAAGCAGACACTTCGACAGGCAATCCGGCAAGCAAAGCTGCCATCCTGGCCACATTGCGATTATCTTCTCCTGCCTGATTGGCATTTCCCAGTATGACCTCTTCTATTTCTGCTGGATTCACGATCGGGTTTCTATCAAGCAGAGCCTTTATGACGATGGCTCCTAAATCATCCGGGCGAATATCCTTTAACACACCTTTATATCTTCCTATCGGTGTCCTGACAGCATCCACAATTACTGCTTTTCTCATTGCTTAACTTCCTCTCTGGCAGTGTAATCATAAACACCCCTGCCCGTTTTGCGCCCTAGCCTTCCTGCTTTAACATATTGTTCAAGGAGCGGTGCCGGCCGATATTTTTCACCCAGCTTGCTGTGAAGGTATTTTAAATTATTCAGGCGCGTATCAAGGCCGACAAGGTCGCCAAGTTCGAATGGCCCCATCGGATAATTTAGCCCAAGCTTAATTGCCTTATCAATTTCTTCAGGTGAGCCAAGACCTTCCTGAAGCATATAAAATGCCTCATTTCCAACGAGCGCACTGATCCTGCTTGTTACGAAGCCTGGAAATTCATTAATGACTACTGTTTCTTTCCCCATTAACTCAGCAGCACGTTTAATTGACTGTGATGTTTCTTCGCTTGTTTCAAGCCCTTTAATAATTTCAACAAGCGGCATTTTGGGGACGGGATTAAAGAAATGCATGGCAATCACTTTGTCCGGACGTTTTGTAAATGATCCAATTTCGGTTGGACTCATGGTAGAGGTGTTTGTTGCAAAACAGCAGTGCTCAGGTGCGTGCTGATCAATCACCTCAAAAATATTCTTCTTAATATCCATCACTTCAGGGACAGCCTCAATAACAAGATCAGCTGCACTTACATGCTGAGCAAGACTTACAGAATAGGTAAGACGATTTTTGCCTGCTTCCATATCAACTGCTGTTATTTTATTCCTGATGAGTCCTTTTTCAAAGATGCTATCAATCTCTTTTTCCGCACGGATTAATTGTTCTTGGCTGATGTCTACAAGGGTGGTGTGAAATCCCCCTACTGCACTGACATACGCAATCCCCCGCCCCATTACGCCTGAACCGATTACGACAATATTTTTCATGGTGTAATCCTCCTTTCAGTTTAAAAAAGACGAGCACCCAAAACGAGATGCTCGCAAGAAGAACATAAAAACGGGCAAAGAATTTAATGGATTCTAAGTCCTTTCATCCAGTAAAGTCTATTTCCCTTGAAACACAGGCTTTCGCTTTTGCATAAATGCGGCTACACCCTCTTTATGGTCAAGAGTAAGGCCGGCTAGCCGCTGACCCTGTGCATCTCTCTCCAAACATTCTTCTAAAGTGGATTCCCAGTTCGCTTTCAGGTTCTTCTTAATTATCGCAATGGCCGCTGTCGGCATGCCGGCCAGCCTTTCTGCAAAAGCTGTTATTTCATCCTTCCATTTCTCCATAGGAATTACCCTGGTAGCCAGGCCAAGCTCTTTGGCTTCCTGTGCATTAACCTTTTCACCGAGCACTGCAAGCTCCATGGCTTTCGCATGACCGATCAGTTTTGGCAGAAAGTAGAGATTCCCGGCATCAGGCACCAGCCCAACATGGATAAAAGCTTCTAAAAAGCTGGCTTTATCAGAAAGAAGCCTGAAATCGCATGCTAATGCGAGACTCATGCCTGCCCCTGCTGCCACCCCATTGACTGCAGCGATAACCGGTTTTTTACATTTATGAAGCTCCATTATCATTGGATTATAGAACCGGCGGAGTACCTCGCCATGATCCATATCCTCATTTACACCCTGAAGGTCCTGGCCAGAGCAAAATGCACGTCCTTCGCCTGTGATAACAAGGCATCTGACTTCTTTATCCCGGCTTGCCTGTTTTATGGACTGCTGAACCTCTTTATTAAGCTGTTCTGTGAATGCATTCAGTTTATCCGGCCGGTTTAATGAAATCCAAGCAACACCGTTTGCGACCTCATATTTCACCGTTTCAAACATTTGCTATGTACACCTCCTCTACTTTCCTTTGAATTGCGGCTTACGTTTTTCAATAAAGGAATTCATTCCTTCTTTTTGATCTTCTGTCGAAAATAATAAATAAAAATTCTTCCGTTCAAATTCCATTCCCTCATTTAAAGAAGTATCTACAGCTTTAAGAACTGCTTCCTTTATGAGGCGTATGGCAATTGGCGCCTGATTGGCAATTTGTTCAGCCGCCTTCATCGTTTCTTCCAAAAGAAGCTCCTCTGATATAAGCTGGTTTACGATGCCATGTTGAAGCGCTTCTTTGGCGGTGATTCTTTTACCGGTAAAAAGCCATTCCATTGCTTTCGTTTTTCCGACAAGCTTAGTAAGCCTCTGCGTTCCGCCTGCACCTGGCATTACTCCCAGGTTTACCTCAGGAAAGCCAAATTCCGCGTTATCAGCGGCATAAAGCAAATCACAGCATAAAGCAAGCTCAAAGCCCCCGCCAAGGGCAAAACCATGAACCGCCCCGATAATCGGTTTCTTGATCATGGCAAGGCGATCCCAATCCTTAAATTGATTGCGAAGCTCAAAATCTATTGCCTGGTCGTTTGCCATCTCATCAATATCTGCTCCGGCTGCAAAGGCTCTGCCATTGCCGCTTAATACGATAGCCTTTATGCTGCTGTCAGCCTCAAACCCTTCCATCGCATCCAGAATCTCTGAAACCATAGGGCGGTTGATTGCATTTAAGACTTTTGGCCGGTTTAATGCAATTAAACCAAGCTTCCCAAGCTGTGAAACTTCAATAGCTTCATAGCTTTTACTCATTTTGCTTCCTCACCAATCATAAGACTGATAATATCACCTGCAAATTTCATGGCGTCTTTTCCTGATGCCTTGCCTTCATCTGTTCTCATAGCCTCCTGTAAAGCTTCATGGCTGTCGTAGTACATTTCGCACATCAAATAGTACTTCCCTTCGCCCCCCATAGGGCTGCCGACAATTTTTGTAACCTCCATTTTGCGGAGACCCGGAATTTTGGCTGTAAGCGGCGCGTGCCTATTAAAATAATGGTCATCAAATGCCTCCTTATTTTCAGGGTGCTTATAAAGAGCGATTAATTTTACCATTTGCCATCTTCCTTTCATGTTTAGTGGATTTGATTCATTTAATAGTATTCCTGGAGCCGGATTCATATGTTATTTGTGCTGTCTCCAGGAATTTATCATTGAAGGATTAACAGTTTACAAGCATCTTAAAAATAGCATTAGACAAAAATTTGACCTGCTTTCATAACAGTCCTTATAGCTACATCATCGTTGATACAGGCTTCATAGCTTCAAAGGGGTTTTTGCAGGATTTGCAGTATAAAATACTGCGGCAGGCTGTAGGGCCAAAAAGGTTTTCCATCGTCGTATATGTGGACCCGCAAAAAGGACAATCCACATGCCATTCGCCTGTTTCACTTATTAATTTTGGAGGCGGCGCAATCCCAAATTCTTTTAGCTTTATCCTTCCTGTTTCTGTTACCCGGTCAGACGTCCAGGGCGGATGATAGATAAACTGGACATCTATTTTTTCAAAAATCCCTGCCTTGCCTATCTCGGTTTCAACGTTTTTTCGAATGATATCCAGTGCCGGGCATCCCATAAAAGTAGGCAGGAGTTTAACCAATACTGAATTGCCCTCCACCTCAATTTGCTCCAGCATTCCTAAATCAACAATAGAAATGGTATCTATTTCAGGGTCTTTAACATTATGAAGCGCTTCTAACGCGGTTTTTATCAACATTTGATCCTGCTCCATTTACATCACCCTTAAAAAAACTTACCAGCTTGCAGCTGGATTTATGTTATACACCTCGCTCAAAGTGGTTAAAGCCGCCTCAAGGTCGGCAGTATGCTCTCCTATGCGGCCATTTCCATTTTTCATTGCAAGGTCTGCTTCTGAGACTGCCAGATTGATAGATTCAAAAACAGGCTTCATGTTAAGCAGCCAGCGCTGCTTTAATATTTCTTCCTTATCAATGAGACCATGTTCCGCCATATCTTTTGCCAGCGCTCCCAATGTTAGGACTCCTTCAAAATCAGCTAAAACCTTCCCAGTGGCTGCTTCCATCCTCGTTCTGGCTTCCCCGCCAGCCTGCATCAGCTGGATAAACCATGTTTTCCAGTGAAGGAGATGATAATACAGCTCCATATTAACCTTTAATGCCCCCTCGGCTAAAGGCCGATAGGAAGAATTTTTAAGTGAGTCCAATCTGATTTTTTTCGCTTGGATATAAAAATAATTTCTTACTACAGCGAATGCCCAGTCATATTGTGCTGAAGACAAGTAATGACCTGGTCCATTGACCACCTCCAAAAGGACAGCATTTTTCCTTTCAGAAGCTCCTCTTGCATGTGCAAGTCTGTCTACATTGCCTTCTCCGAGATCCTCCAGCAGCTGATAAAACATGGCCGCATGGCCCATGGTATCCTGGCTGATGGATGAAAAGGCGACATCCTCCTCTATATGAGGTGCCAGGCCAAGCCACTCTGAACCCCGGTAGGCAAGTATGAAGTCATCGTCAGCAAGCTGATATAATAATGATGTCAGTGCCGGCTTAATCCTGGCATCGATTGGCATTTTACTAACTGGCTCAGTCACCTTTCTTCATCCCTCCCCATGACAGAATTTCCTTTTCATCAAGCATTTCCTGCTCGTATTGGCGCCACTTTTTCTTCAAATATCCGTATCCTTTTGTCGTGCGGTAATCTTTGTTGTCCAGACGCTGAAGTGATTGCTTTTCTTCCGGTGTCAGCTTCCGGATATCAGAGCGTTTGACGACCCAGATATCAGCAACCGGTTCTCTCCTCATAAAATTTTCCTGTGCCATGACCAGTGCAAGCTCTCGATTTGGCGCCAGCAGGGAAAATTGATATTGCAGAGGCGAGGTATCGGTTCTTTGACTAAAGACTTCGAATTCCTGATAAAATCCTTCGTTTCCCAAAGGGATCCCCCCCATCTGAACAGTTTAGTTTGCAGGATTGAGAGCTTCACGCACCCATTTGTTAGTCTCATAAGCTGTACGGCGGAGTCCGAGTCGCTCCTGAGATTTTGGACCATTATTTTTAATAATGTCCTTGAACTTATTCCAGTCAGGCTGTCTATAAATCCAATGCTCCTGATCCTTGTCAAAATGCATTGTCTCATCCGGCAGTTTGAGGCCAAGCGAGAGAACGCGGGGAATATACTTTGTAAAAAAGTCCTGCCTTAAGTCTTCGTTCGTCTTTGTCCGGATTCTGTATTTTATCGTTATATCCTGTTTGGAAGTGCCGGTAGTAGAGGCATCACCGGGGCCAAAGAACATTAACAGCGCTTCCCACCAGCGGTTAACCGCATCCTGTACCATCGCTTTCTGCTCCTCGGTTCCTTCAGCCAGCGCCATGATGATTGCTTCACCATGCTGGGCATGAAAAACTTCTTCCGCGCAAATCCTTTTAAGTGCTCTTGCATAGGGTCCATATGAAGCATTTAGCATATTGGTCTGGGTAATGATAGCAGCACCGTCAACCAGCCAGCCGATCAGCCCGGCATCCCCCCATGTTGGAGCCTCCATATGAAAAACATTGTGGAATTTCAGTTTTCCGCTGAATAAATCCTGCATAATATCTTCGCGGGTTTTCCCGAGAGGCTTCATTAAATCCTCTGCAACACGAAGCAGCAGCTGTCCATGTCCCATCTCATCCTGCACCTTTGCCATAATTCCCAGCTTTCGTTTTAATGTAGGGGCTTTTGGCACCCACTCCTTTTCAGGAAGTGCTCCCATAATCTCACTGATTCCATGCATCGAAATCAATTTGATTAATGTTATTCTGTAATCTTCCGGCATCCAATCATCCGCTTCAATTTTTTCTCCTGTATTTATGCGTTTCATGAACTGCTCGTATTTTTGTTCTTCCGTCATCTCTTCAAAGAAAAGAGCTTCTGACACGTGATTCACCCCTATCAAGTTAAAAAATCATTCATTCAGGTTACTGCTTTTTTCACTGCCGTATTTACAATCCTGACAGCTTTCCCTTCCGATCTTGGCAGCGTTTTCGGCGGATGGAGAACAAGGCCAATGTTAATAAAGCAATTTTGCTTCACTGCTTCCTTGATCTTCTTTTGTACATGCTCTGCTTCTCCCATATCTCTATAAAACTCCTCGCTCCATTCAGCATGAAGCTCTAAAACTTTTAAACTTCCCTTGTTATACACTTGGATATAGTAGTGGGGAGAAAGCTCAGGCATCTGAAGAATGCACCGTTCGATTTCGGATGGAAAGACGTTTACACCATTTACATTAAGCATATCGTCTAAACGGCCTTTCACACGGCTCATGCGAATCGTAGTTCTCCCGCAAATACACTTCTCTTTAGAAAGGGAGGCGATATCACCCGTCCGGTAGCGGATCACCGGAAAAGCTTCCTTCGTTAAACTTGTAAAAACAAGCTCACCTTCCTCCCCGTATGGAAGCGGTATCATTTTTATCGGATCGATGACCTCTGCATAAAAATGATCCTCAGCAATGTGCAGCCCGTCCTGAGATTCATGGCATTCCATAGCTACTCCCGGTCCCAGAACTTCACTCAGTCCATAAATATCGCATGCTTTAATCCCAAGCTTAGCTTCCAGTGTTTTCCTCATTTCTTCAGACCAGGGCTCTGCACCCAAAATCCCAAACTTTAATGATGTATCCGCCGGGTCTATTCCCCTCTCTTCCATCTTCTCTGCTAAATGGAGAATGTAGGAAGGAGTTCCGCAAATAACTTCTGGCTTAAAGTCTTGAATCAGCATAATTTGTCTGTCAGTATTTCCTCCGGAAACAGGTACTGTAGCCATGCCAAGCTGTTCACTGCCATAATGCAGTCCCAATCCACCTGTAAAGAGACCATATCCGTAAGCATTATGCAATGTCTGGCCAGGTTTGCCTCCTCCGATTGAGATTGCCCTGGCTATCAGATTGCTCCACATTTTGATGTCATTTCGTGTGTAGCCCACTACAGTCGGTTTTCCGCTCGTTCCGGAAGAAGCGTGCAGACGGACAATTTCTTTTTTATCCACAGCAAAAAGCCCGAATGGGTAATGTTCCCGCAAATCTGCTTTAACAGTAAAGGGCAGCTTTTGAATATCATCCAGGCTGTTAACAACTTCAGGTGCAAAATTACTTTCCAAAAACTTTTTCCGATAAAAAGGCACATGATTAAATACTCTTTCCACTGTCTGCTTGAGCCGGTTCAACTGTAATTCTTCTATAAAATCACGGCTTTCCGTTTCAATATCATGCAGAATCAAGACATGACCTCCCAGATTTTCATCATATTGAGATAATAATTCTATATAACGTTAAAATATCGTTAGATGAAATAAGTGTTATATGTTTAACACAAAGATACCGTGTAAACAGGAAAAAGTCAACTTATTTTCTGAAAATTTACTCATTTGTTTGGAAAATAATAAAAAGACCTAGCCCGAGGGCTAGGTTAACTTTCTTAGGACCATTCTTTTAATTTATTCATAATGCTATTTTTCCATTTAGATATTAAAGGCTTCTCGCCTTTTGCTGTTTTTTGCTTCTGCCATTCATGATAGCTTGCTGCAGAAATGAGAATAGAGCCTGCAATTAAAAGATACGCCCACCAAGGAAGATTTCCCCAATAAGGTCTTGTTTGTAGCAGCACATTCAGGAGCAGTACCCCGGAGCCAACAAAGAAGTAGGATTTTATTCTCCAGAAGGTTCCAGAAAGCATCGAAATCAGGGAGAGCGTGCCAACTATGAGCGCATCATAAACCGTATTGCTTGCAAGGCCATCCTGTACAAGCAGCAGGGAAACCGTTATTAGGACTGCCCACTGAATTTTGTTTGTTTGTGCTGCGTATTGCCCTTTCAGCACTTTTCGGACAAAAATAATCAGGATGATCCATGGAAGCACGTATGCCTCCCTTATGAAAAGGTCAGACAGCTCAATATTCTTTAATAAACTATAATAAGGCTCGAGCAATACTGCTCCCGACAGCAATCCAGGCAGCCATAAGTATTTTGATGCCATTCTGCCCCTCTGTAAAAATAAAAGTGTGCTGATCAGGAGTCCAGGGAGAACTTCCGCCCATAGGGAAACTGCCGGAAAAAGATAGGCGGCAAGGAAAAATAACAGCGAGATTATAGTGTAGCTATCAGCTTTTTTATTCATTAAAATTTTGGCATATACCATTTTGCCGATTATTGCCGATGCCAGGCCGAAACCAGCCACAACCAGAATTTTCATATCTGGAGCGATTCCGTTTATGAACAGGAATTTGAGTACTGCCGCATATAGTAATACCAATGGAACAGCAGCCAATATATCAAGTTTAGTTCTATGCAAATATACGATCAATCCTGCAGAATAGATAATAGAAACGAAAAACGGCACATAACCAAAGGGATATGAAGTTAAAAATGCCAGGATCCCAATCACAGACCAGGGTATGAGAAAGTAAACACTTCTCATTTTATCTTGAGTTTTTCCGGTTAGCCAGAATAAGAATACGGCACAGCTGACTAAAAGAACGGCATACTCACTGAAGTTCTCTTCCAATATATGATCCATTCCCGTCAAGATTACCATGAATAAAGTTAAGAATGAGCTGTAAAGGAATATCTTTACCTTCCACTCTTTAACAGATAACCTGAAACTGACCCAATAGACCGCAAGGGTGACCAGGAAGGGCCAAATACTATTTTCCCTATAGATAAAAAATGTCAGGATCATGGCAAACGGCATGTAAATATGGCCAATCCAGCTGAACCCTCTGGCTAGGACAAGGTCCTTATTAGAAATATAGAAAGCCGCACAAAGCAGGATCCATGCCCCCAGCGGAAATTGCACCCAATTAAAAAATGTAAAGTTAAATGGCAAACCAATCAAGATCATAAAATAAGCAAAAAGTGAAATCGCTCCAGATACAAACGGAATCCAGCTTTGTTTATGGAATCGATACAAGGCAAGATACATAATAATGCCCCCAATAAATACTGCCGGTCTCATCCAGACTTCATTGATTGACAAAGCAGCTGCTGTAAATAGTGAGATTGTATAAAATCCCAATGAGATTAAAAACACGTTTCCGGCTTGATTTTTGTGCCCTTTCTTAGACAGAACGCCATAAAGTATAAGCAGGGCAATACTTGCCATTATGGTATTCATGGCCATACCTAACTGATTCTGATAAAAGCTTGAGCAGCTTCGCAGATGTTCACCATAAAACATAAAGGCAAACCCGATTGACAAAGGGATGGCCCAGGGAATCGCTTCTAAATAAAATATCCTATTTTCAGCCTTATTCATGAGGTACATGACAAAGCTAAAGATTAATAGCATGGAGCCAGCAGCAAGCCAATCAAGAAATCCTGCTGCAGTCACAACTGAAAATAACATAATACTAACAGCCACATCCCGTGAGCTTGATTCCACCACTTTTAAGAGCGGGTACTTTAGCAAATACCCGAGACTTATAAAAAGCACAAAGCCAATAAAGAAAACAGGGAAAGATAGATTATTGAACGGGGCGGCTTTATCCAGCATTAATACTGTTTCAAATAGAGCAGAGGCTAAAAACACGGGTGCCAGGTAAGCAAATAGCCCGTTTCCCATAACATTTGCCAAATATATAAACTGCACGGCAAGAATAATGTAAGCCAGCAGCAGTGCTGCAGAGGGTTCGCCGGCCATTAACAGGATACCTTCAACTGAAATATAGAGAAAAGCAAGTATGGAAACCGCTGCACTGGTCAGTCTAAATACCTTATCCCAGGAATAGTGCTTATCCATAACTCTAGGAACAAACAGAAAACCAATCCCTACAAGTGCAAATAAAACAGGTCCTGCCGAATTTAAAATTGTATTTTCAATCAGCTGATAGGCACCATAGACAATCAGTAAACTGAAAACGAAATGAAACTCCTTCCTGCCTGTTACATACACCATTGATAAGTAAACGGCTGCCGTTATCATAATATTCACACTATATAAAACGTGGCTATTAAAAAATAAAAGCATTAATAATGTAGAGATCACTAAATTGATTTGAGCAAAGTAAATCAATTCTCCCGAAAACAGTTTAAGGGAAGCCTGTTTTTTCAGGCGGTGATAAGCTGCTGACAGCAGAGCATTGAAAATCATCAATCCAAGAAAGAAACTGTCATTTTCAAGCTTCAATGCTGCCAGGGTATAACCAGCCCCGGCAGACAGGGCAATATAAGCAAACCATACAAAAAGACGTGAACCCAGCTTCTGTGCAAATATACTGTATACTGGAACGACCAGTAAACTGCCAGCCGCTCCGAGTATATAGCGTCCTTCCCCATAAAAGGAAAAATAAGGGCCGAGCAATTCAAACCAGCCGATAGACAAAATAAATATAGGCAAAAATAAACTCCCAAGAACTATGAAAGCAAACGATGTTCTTTCAATTTTTAATACTTTTCCGGAAATAAAAGCAAAACAATAGAAAAGAAGCGAAACCACTGCAATGGATGCACTTTTCATAAAATTAGACATGGTATCCCAGTTGCTTGTGGCAACAAATAACCCGCCGATAAGGAGCAGGATGACTCCAACATTCAGCAGCCAGGAAATGTTTCTTTCACGGACTTCTTCCAGAGATATTTTCTTTTTCGCAGTTTTTTTTGCCTGTTGAACTGGCATTTGCCTGATTTCTTCTGCAGCTTTTGCTGCCATAACCTGCACTTGCTTCAGCTCTTCCAGGTCCTGATAGTACAGTTGGTGGGCGCTCAAGGTGATTTCATAATGTTCTGCTGAAATATAGTCTTTCTCTTTCAACTTCGTGAGTTCAAATTGAAATATATTTTGATGATATTTTTCTGTTTCGGGGTTCAAGGGATTCACCTCATTTATATATTCGCTTGGTTCGATTAGTGTAATTTTACACATTTTGAAATAATTAATCAATACCTGATTTGGCATTTTTTACTTCACATGTATGGTATATAATAATTATTTAATTAGAGGAAAAAATGGATTAATAAGGAATTATCCATTGCTCTTTTTAACCGAATCTTCTCAGCTTAATATTTTATCCCTTGATAAATCAGCATTTCCCCACTCTCTTTCTGCTGCAAAAAAATCCAAATATTATATCTAATAAATTTTCAAATAACAATTCTATCCGAAAAATATTTTTTCCATTATATTATTCTAGAATTTATTATCTTATATGGAGGAAATATCATTGAGAAGACTAAGTATTGTTATTGCATCCATCCTATTGTTGAGCTTGTTTCCGGCTGTCAGCCTTGCAGCACCAAGCGATGATGAAGTGGCTGAATTCCTGAAGGAAACAAATTGGTCTGAAGAAGGATTAAATGACCATCTGGAATATTTTTGGGATATGAATATCGAAGATTTCGATACAATGGAGGAATTGATTGAATATCTGGGTGAGCCTATTACTGAAGAAAACCTGCAGCAGCTATTAGCTGACTATGATTTTGAAAATGAGGAAGAGTTAATTGCACTGCTTGCGGAGAATGGAGAAATGGAAACGACTGACAATGTTCGGGATGTTTTCCGATATATTGATGCTTTAGATTCTACCGTTTCTTTTTTAACCTATACAGGCACTGAAATTAACGATGAAACACTTCAGCAGCTATTAAATGATTACGGACTTACAAAAGAGGAGCTCATCTCCCTGCTTGAGGAAAACGATGACTCCCTTGAAAACTATGAATATATTGAGGACCTTGATATCATGGTTTCCATTTATCTGGGTGGAGATGAATTGCCTGGTGAAGACGAAATAAACCAAATATTCGCAGATATAGATCTGACAGATGAAGAACTTGAAGCATTATTTGCACATTTTATGACTTTGGATTTCGAGAATCCCGAATTGCTTGATAAAATGATGGACCTTGAAAGCCGTTTAATGGCCTTTGGTGAGTTTGACAGTGCCGGGGATTTAACAGAAGCAGAAATAGCTGAACTTATCAGCATTATGCAGGAAATGATGGATCTGTTCCAGCTTGATGCCGAGTTTTATCTTGTAAAAGATGGCGAAAAAATCCTTTTAACAACAGATGAAATGGTGGCTTTGGAAGAGACAAATGGCTATGACCTGCTTATTGAACTTTATAATACTCATGGCAATTTCCTGGCAGATATGATTATTACAGCAGAGATGTTCAGTTCAGAGCTCATTGAAGACACAGTGACAGATTTGAATCAGGCGGAAACTGTAATCAAAAAACAGGAGCCTGCTAAAGTGAAACCAGATTCCAAACACGTAAAAACTGTAAAAGGCGGAAAACTGCCAAACACAGCAGGCAATTATATTGAAGGAGTATTTGCAGGCATTGGTCTGATCCTTTTAGGATTTGCCATTTTACACAGGCGGAAAGTGAAAGCTGCGTGAAAAGGAAACTCACATTAAAAGGAGCAATTGGACTAACTTTTATTTTGGGCGGAATTTGGATTGCAGCTTCAAATCTCTTGCCATATTTGCATAGTCAAAAAACTTCAGCCCATATAGACCCCTCCAGCACTGGTAGTACAGATGTGAAGACTGAACAAAAAAAGGAACAGCATAGCCTATATACTGTCCGTCCTAAAAAGGGAGAAGAAATGGGCGTTCTATCAATACCTAATATATCGGCCCATCTTCCAATCTTCCATGGTACGGATGAAGATGAGTTAGAAAAGGGAGTTGGCCATTATGCAGGCAGCGTCCTTCCAGGAGAAGAAGACAATTCAGTCCTTTCCGGCCACCGGGATACGGTCTTTCGCAAACTTGGAGAAGTAAAGATTGGCGATTTCCTTGTCGTGAACACTTCTGCTGGAGAATTCACCTATAAAGTTCGTAAAATAAGAATCGTCGATGCAGACGACAGAACTGTAATTGTACCTAAGCAAAGAGCAACCCTTACTGTCACAACCTGCTATCCTTTTGACTTTATTGGCGATGCACCGCAGAGGTATATCCTTGTTGGAGATCTTGTAAGAAAATAAAAACCCGCTAACCAGCGGGTTTTAGAGGGAGGCCATTTTTGGCCTTCCTTTTATTCTGTAATTGTGACTACCTTTACATCTGCAAAATCAAATCGATGATAGTGACCTTCAGAGCATGTTAGTTCTACAAATCCTTCCAGGTCTTTAATGCTTCCAATTACTTCAGATTTATTCTCTGCTTCAACTTCTTCTGTTACGGTAACACCTTTTTCAAAAGTATAAATAACCTTAAACGTATTCATGTGTGCTAAGCTCTCCTTTCACCATTCATGTTCCCGTGCATACAAAGTTTAAACGCAGAAATTTATATTGCAGTTATTTTCCATTTAGTCAATATATCTTTAGACGGAAGTTAAGGCCAATGATTACATTTTGCGAGGAGGTAGCACTTGATAGCAAAATGCTATTCGACAGATATCGGCTGATATCACCATAAAGCCACATTTATTTCAGCGGTTTTTCAAATGAGAGTAAATTCATTTGAATATCTAAAATTCCTTTTCTTCCAAATGATAAATCTGGTAACATAAATAGTTAACATAATAAAATTATTTTACAAAAAAAGAGTCCATCAATTAAGTGGACTCCTTTTCTCAGTTATTCACCCAGGTCTGCATTGTGATAAACACGCTGGACATCTTCCAGGTCTTCAAGGGCGTCAATCAGCTTTTCAAATTGCGCCTGTGCATCAGCATCAAGGGTGACTTCATTTTGTGGGAGCATTGTTAATTCAGCAACAGCAAACTCATTGATGCCCGCTGACTTGAATGCTTCCTGAACTGCATGAAACTGATCAGGTTCTGCATATACGATTACCGTATCATCTTCTTCCAGAATATCACGTGCATCTACGTCTGCTTCCATCAGGATTTCCAGCACTTCTTCCTCCGATTTGCCTTCAATGCCGATCACAGCGGTTGAGTCGAACATATAGGAAACAGATCCGCTCACACCCATATTCCCGCCATTTTTACCGAATGCAGCACGTACATTTGAAGCTGTGCGATTTACGTTATTAGTTAATGCATCGACTATAATCATGGATCCGCTAGGCCCGAATCCTTCGTAGCGAAGCTCATCATAGTTTTCTTCCGCTCCGCCTTTTGCTTTTTCAATTGCACGATCAATGATATTTCTTGGCACATTATATGTTTTTGCACGTTCGAGCACAAATTTTAAAGCCTGATTTGCTTCAGGATCAGGCTCACCTTGCTTAGCAACCACGTATATTTCAAGTGCAAACTTGGAATATACACGGCTCGTATTTGCATCTTTGGATGCTTTCTTTTCTTTAATATTGTTCCATTTACGGCCCATATGTCCCACTCTCTTTCAACTTTGGATCTATGAAATTTATGATTAGAAATAGAGTCTTCTTTCTTTGGAAGAACTCTCACCTGATTATTATACATTAAAACACCTGATTTTTTCGAGTATTGTTTCATAAGAAGATGCATGGGATTGGCCTGGGTATTGATAATTAAAAAAGAGACACAAATGTGCCTCTAATTAGCTTAATAGGATTTTTTCCAGCACCTTCTGCACCTGATACCCTTCTTTAAAGGAAACCAATAATGCACGTTCTCCTCTTATTGCTTTGAAGAGTTCTGAAGGCAGACTGTATACCGGCTCATCAAGCGTTAAAATTTCTCCGCTGTTTTCTGACGTACTCTGTACAAGAACACTCCAATTCTGCATATCTAAAGTACCCTTATCACCAAAAACTTTAAAAGACAGATGTTCTTTTTGCCCAATTCCCGCAATTCCGTTAAATAGAACAGGAATACCGCCAGGAAGCTTTAATGATGTGGTAAAGCTGGTTTCACATAAACGTTCATCATCCGGATATTCCACAAAAGATCGGACATGGAGCAGCTCTCCGAAGGTATCCTGAATCATATGAATAAAGTGAGGAGATACTTCCCGGATAATGCCCCCTTGTTCCCTGCTGGAAATCCAATCGTTCTTTTGCCATTCACGCGGCCAGTGTGTAAATTGCAGGTGCAGTTCTACCTTCTTAATCTCACCCAGTTCACCATTCTGTATCTTTTCCCTAAACACTTTAAAGGACGGGCTGTATGCCATCGGAAAATTCATGGCATGGATGATTCCTGCATTTTCGGCAGCTTCATACATATCCTTCGCCTCTTCAATGGAATTGGCCAGAGGTTTTTCACAAAGAAGATGCTTGCGGCTCTTTATAATATCCATGCTAATTGAATAATGAAATTTTGGCGGAACACCTAAATAGATGATTTTGATGGTTTCATCCTGAAGCAGTTCCAAATGATTGGTATGTAATGCTGCATCTGGCAGCACAGCCTTAAATTTATCTAAGCGTTCGGCATTTCGATCACAAAGCGCTGCAATCTCAAACTCCTCATGCTGCCGAAATTGACGCAGTATCCTTTCCCCTACAGCACCCATTCCTATTAATCCAACTTTAATTTTTTCCTTCAACACACTTCACCTGCTTGTTAAAATTCATAGTTCCCCATTGAATTATACAGTTTATTAAAAAAATTCTAAAGATGCAATTTCTCTATTAAGTTAATAAACAAAAATATACTGGCCAATAATTGGATAGAAAAACAAAGAATGGGGACATTAAACATAATTAACTAATTAGGAGGTGTCATCATTGAACCTTGATAAGGATATGCAATTTGAAATCAAAAGTACTTTCGCGCCGAATCTTTACCGTTCCGAAACTCTTAGAATTCTGGAGGTGACTCCAAACAGTGTTGTCATCCAGATGGACAGATCAAATGGACGCGGGGTTTTCCCGGCCGATAATTTTCATTATTGGATTAAAAGAGGTTCCCTTATTAAATTGAATGACCATCATAAAAGAACATCATAGAACACTGGCAGAGTAAGCCAGTGTTCATTTATTTTATTAAATGGTCTTTACAAGGTAGAAGCCGGCTCTGTATCTGGAGCCGGCCCTTATGTCATCGTTCGCAAGCAAAGTTGTCCTTGTCTCTATCATGTTTTGAGTCATAGGCAGGATGTGTAGACGGCACACCATTTGGATAAACCTTTCTTAACTCTGTACAGTTTTGGTAGGACTCAGTGCTGCCTTCTGCGGATGACGAATTGGCGGCTGTGCCACTGCTGTCATTCGACCCGCTGCCGCCGGCATTTCCTGAACCTGAAGAGGAACCGCTTGCTGCTGCAGAATCCAGGTCTCCTTTAGTTGTTCCCTCATCCCCGAGAGCCCATAATCCTTTAGTGGCTTCTCTTGCTTCCCTTCCGAATTTTCTGAAGTAATCACTGTATTTCACATCCGGATTGTAGGTGGATGGCTCGGCATAACCATTCAGAACCAAATGGGCATTGAACATTTTTTCACGTATTTCATTTTCGTCCATATCATCAGTGGGGATGTCTACCCAAATGATTCTCAGCAGGCGGCCATACCGGTCTGTGTCTGAGACATCCTTTTGCATCCAGATTTTCTTGCCAGTCAGCTCATATGCGGTAAATTGACTTGCTTCTATTCCGTATTCTTCTACTCTTGTTGTTGATTCGGGAGTGTTCACTCCAATCAGGCGGACCTTCCTCCCGTCTGATGTTTCTATTGTGTCACCATCTACTACTCTGCCGACAGTAACTAGTTCGAGGCCTAAGCTCTCTGCAGCCTGTTTTTGATCCTGTACCTGTTTTTGCTTTTCAGCCTCTTCTTGTTTCTGTTTTTCTTCCTGTTCTTCTTCCAGCCTTTCCTGTTCCTCTGCCTGCTTCTTGGCTTCCTCTTCTTTAGCCTTCTCTTCAGCAAGCTTCTCTTCTTCAGCCTTCTTATCTGCTTCATCCTGATCTGTCATTATTTGTTCTTTCTCAGGCTCACTTCCTGTTTCTGTTGCATTAGAATCTGCAGTTGCTAAAAAAATGGATAAAACAAAGCCAGCAGCCATAATCCAGCCAGATTTTTTAAAATTTATCTTATATTTCCGGTACTGATTATTCAAATATAATCCAATTAAAAAGACAGCTAACCCAATAAGTGCGGCAGGAACTGCAATTCCCATTAACAGCATAAACACAATAACAATAGTGATAATAGTCCCTCTTATAACTTTCAAACTCTTTTTTCTCTCCTCTTTTTACATTTATCCTAAATAAGCATAACTTTTTTCTATACAGATATAAACACCAATTCACTAAAGAACTGGTGTTAAACATAAGCTCTTTTCTCAAATTTTGTTTGCTTATGAACCCGGCCGTTGATTTCCGCTGCGGGCACTTGCTTTCCGCGGGGAGGAATGAGAGCCTCCTCGGCTATGCCTGTGGGGTCTCTCACTCCCTCTCCTCCCGCAGGAGTCAAGTACCCTCCGCTCCAATCAACTCAAATTGTTAAACTTAGTTGAAAGTTAGATAGGAACAATCTTACAAAACAGCCAATTTAAATTTACTGTTTTTTCCCAAAAATCTCTTCCTGCAGTCTTCTTCCGGTTGGCGTTGCAGCCAGTCCTCCCTCAGCTGTTTCCCTGAGTGCTGAAGGCATGGATTGCCCGATAAGGAACATGGCGTTGATGACTTCATCACATGGAATTCTGCTTGTAATTCCGGCGAGGGCCATGTCTGCTGCTGTCATGGCGTTGGAAGCTCCCATGGCATTTCGCTTTACGCATGGGACTTCTACTAGGCCGGCAACTGGATCACACACAAGGCCCAGCATGTTTTTAAGAGTAATCGCCATCGCTTCAGCAGCCTGTTTTGGTGTCCCGCCTGCCATTTCTACAATGGATGCTGCAGCCATGCCGCTTGCAGATCCTACCTCAGCCTGACATCCTCCTGCTGCACCGGATATGGAGGCATTGTTTGCCACCACAAAGCCAAATGCCGCTGAAGTAAACAGAAATTCTATCATTTCCATTCGTGTTGGATTTAGAACTTCTTTTACAGCGAACAGTGTACCTGGCACCACGCCAGCCGAACCTGCTGTAGGGGTGGCACAGATTATACCCATTGCCGCATTCACTTCATTGGTTGCAACTGCTTTGCTGACAGCATCCAATAGGATATTTCCTGATAACGCCTTTCCGCTCTGAATGTACTTTTGCAGAAGGACTGCATCACCGCCAGTCAGACCTGTAACAGACGTGACACCTTTAAGTCCCCTCTCAACAGCCTGTTCCATGACAGTCAGATTGCGGTCCATTTTAGCGATAATTTCTTCACGAGTTAGACCAGTTACTTCTATCTCCTGCTGAATCATGACTTCAGCAATTTTTACACCTTTATTTTCAGCGAGCTCAACAAGCTCAGCAATATTTCTAAACAACATTAGACTTTCCCTCCTGATGACCAGCTAACTGTTAGTCAACCATTCTGATGATTTGCGTGATATTCGGAAGCCCTTCAAGCTCTGTCATCACATCATGGCCGATCTTCTGATCTACTTCAATGACCATAATTGCCATTTTTCCTTTTTCCTTGCGTGAAACTTCCATATGTCCAATATTTATCTGGTGCTTTGATAAAATATTCGTAACAGCGGAGATAACTCCAAACTGATCGTTATGAACAACTAAAATGGCAGGATGTTCACCAGATAACTTAAGCTCAAATGAGTTCAGCTCGGTTATTTCAATCGTGCCGCCGCCGATGGATATTCCTACAAGTTCAATGTCACGATCTCCTTCGGTAAGCTTGACTCTTACAGTATTAGGATGGTCTGTAACGGTATCTTCAACTGTAAAAATGACTTCAATCCCTGCTTTTTCAGCTAATTGAAGGGCAGAAGGAATTCGCTCATCAAAAGTATCAAAGTCGAGGATTCCGCCAACAATGGCAACATCCGTACCATGTCCTTTATAGGTTTTTGCAAAAGAACCATATAAAGAAATCTCGGCTTTGGACGGCTGTTTTCCAAAAAGAGTCCGGGCAACACGCCCAATGCGTGCAGCTCCGGCTGTATGTGAACTTGAAGGTCCGATCATAACCGGTCCAATAATATCAAATGCAGATCTGTATTTCATTTTTTATGCCCCTTTACTTTTAAGGTCTTTAAATTCAGATAGCTGCAATAAAATTACAGCAGCTAGCTCTTCCTCAAAATTAAAAACGTGTCTTTATTTATGCTCCACAGCTTCCGGCTGGAGCTCATTAATCGTTCTGATTTTCTGCAGGTAATTATAAATGGTGAATTTGGAAACCCCAAGCACAGATGCAACATAATCAGTTGCCCCTTTAATGAGGAATGTCCCTTTATCTTCAAGCTGGCGGACACATTCAACTTTTTCTTCGAGCGTCATCAATGAAGGTGCCTTCCTAAAGCCTTGAAGTACTTGATCCACCATCTCGTGAATAACATCCTGGACGGAATTAAAAAAGGTCTCCGATTTAGAGGAATGTTCATCAAAGCTGATAAACTCTTCAATTTCTCCTCCAAATTGCATGAGCAGGCTAATATCATAATTAAGGCACAATGCACCAATTACTTTATTTTCATCATCACGGAGAAAAATCGTGGATGATTTCATGACATTTCCTTTTTTGGATTGTGTTTTATAATTGGCTATATCATTAACTTCGTTTTTATGTTTGGCTAATTCATTCAATACAAGATCTGTGATGGGTGAGCCGATTTTCCTGTCCGTTATATCTCCTGCAATATGAATAAGCGATTTTTTTAAGTCGCTGAAATCGTGCACTGCCACTTCACAGCGGGAACCAAACATTCGAACTAGCATATCTGCGGTCCGGATCGCCAAGTCAAAAACAGGTCTATGGCATTCCTTCAACTTTGTCACTCCCTTTTGTGTAATCGCTTTCATTATTATACTACTCTATATTTCTCTATAATTTCATATTAACATAAATACATACATTGTTAAAATAAAATTTTAATAGCTACAAAAAAATTGTAAGATACATAAAAAATTGCCGCAACAATTATTCAGATGCGGCAACTCAATATTATAATATTATACATTTTTTAATACAAGATAAAGCCTGTTGACTCTCTCGGTTTGTTCCTCCTCGGAAGCAAGATCAAATTTTTTCAGCAAATGAAATACCTCATTTAAAATATCCTGTGTATGTTCCTCCTGAAAAAAAGATTGAAACAAAGAACTCATATCGTCCGGCAGAAATTCTTTTTGCTGTTCAAACTTATTTTGCACATCTTCCGGTGGGTGATCCAATTTGCATTCACTCATAAAAAAAACCTCCTTTATGACTGTTACTTGCTTTTTTCATTATGATAAATCATTATTCTATTTTACCTTCTACAGTCCTATTAAAACATATACCTCTTCTGCATAGTTTCTTCAAACATTTCGACTATAATAGAAGTAATTGATTTGAAATGAGTGAGATCTTTGAATAAACTTTCCATGAAGCTGGGCCTGCTGTTCTTTCTGATCCTTTTTGGGCTAGAAACAATTATGTTCTTCTTTTTACATAGTACCCTTGTTGAATCACGTGTGGAGGAAGAGCTTATAGCTCTGCAGACACGCGGCAATTCACACCGTGCTATACTCGAAAAGCATTTTGATGAAAATACGATTTCCCATGTGGCTCTGATGGAATCCGAAGCAAATACAGATGTAGTCATTACAAATTCGAATAAAGAGATCCTTGGTGCTTCTGTTGATAGGAGTTTGATCCAAAGGTACATAGAAAGGCCGCTTACATCTTCTATAAGGGAAGGCAAGACCATCGAGGACAATTGGAAAGAAGAAGATTATATTTCAACAGTCAGCACTATTGAAAAGGATGGAGTGCTGATAGGCCATGTATATATGTTTCAGGATACAGCCTGGATTCAGTCGTTAATTTCACGCTTAAATGAACAATTTTTAATCGCCGGGTTCATTGCCGTCATTTTTACCATTACTATCATCATCTTTTTATCAAAGGCACTGGCAAAACCACTGATTAAAATGAAGGAAGCCACCTCACAAATAAGCAGCGGTGATTTTTCAGTTTCCCTTCCTAAAACCGGTAACGATGAACTTGGGGATTTAGCACGGTCCATTCAGTTATTGGCGGGTGACCTGAATTATCTTAGAGAAGAACGCAATGAATTTTTGTCCAGCATATCGCATGAACTTCGCACTCCTCTCACTTATATAAAGGGGTATGCGGATATCGTTCAGAAGCGGAACCTGAGCCCGGAAGAAAGAAATCAGTATTTATCAATTATCCTGGAGGAAACCAACCGGCTTTCAGATATGGTTAAAAATCTTTTCGATCTGGCTAAGATCGATAAAAATACCTTTGACATAAAAAAAAGCCCTATTGATCTGAAGGATTTCATGAAAAAAATTGAAACAAAATTCTCACCGGCTTTCACCGAAAAAGGCATGCTGCTGTCTGTTATTTGCCGTGAATCAATCACTATATCAGCGGATGCATCAAGGCTGGAACAGATCATATTTAATCTTCTGGATAACGCCATTAAGTATTCTTCAGCTGGAGATAAAACAACAATTAATATAAGCAGGACCAAAAAACATGTCACCATCAGAATAAATGATACCGGAAGAGGGATCTCTGAAGAGGAACTGCCCTTTATCTTTAATCGGTTTTACCGAGTGGATAAATCACGTGCTAGAGCTCTTGGAGGGACAGGTCTCGGACTCGCCATTGTTAAGGAACTTGTCCATGCACATGGAGGGACTATATCGGTCTGCAGCAGAAAAGGTGACGGAACTGAATTCGAAATTGTTTTTAAGGGAGAAACGGAATGTGAAAACAATACTTTTGGTTGACGACGAGACTAGAATGCTTGATCTAATTTCTTTATACTTAACACCACGCGGCTACAATTGCATTAAATTGGCTTCAGGTTCAGATGCGTTGATTTACTTGGAAACCCATTCTGCAGATCTCATCCTTTTGGATGTTATGATGCCTGAAATGGATGGATGGAAGGTATGCGAGGAGGTAAAAAAGTATTGGGATATTCCCATCATCATGCTTACTGCCAAAAGCGAAAAGCCGGACATTGTAAAAGGATTGAACATCGGAGCAGATGATTATATTTTAAAGCCATTCGATGAAGAAGAATTATCTGCTAGGATTGAAGCAGTTCTGAGAAGAAGCAAAAAAGATGGAAAAACCAAAACTTTCAAAGGGCTGGAACTTAAAGAAGATTCTTTTGAGCTATCCTATAAAAATAAGGAAATCCTTTTGACTCCCAAAGAGTTTTCCATGTTAAGCCTATTCCTCTCAAACCTGAACAGAGTTTTTTCACGTGAGCATTTAATAGGCTCTGTATGGGGCTATGGAGTGTCAATCGAAGACCGAACCATCGATTCGCATGTAAGAAATTTACGGGAAAAATTAAGAAAAGCCGGGTTTCCTGCAGATGAGTATCTGACGACTGTCTGGGGTATGGGCTATAAATGGGCCGGAAAGGATTAATGGATGTTTTCTGATATCATCAAATGGTTTTCAGATGAACCGATATTGGCAGCCATATTTAGCATATCCATGAACATTGCTGCATCTATAACGGGATTCCTCCCAAGTGCCTTTATTACTGCTGGAACAGTTGCCGCTTTTGATTTAAAAATGGGCCTAGTCCTATTGATCATCGGAGAAGCTGCCGGAGCAATTATAAGTTTTATTCTTTATCGTAAAGGAATCACTAAGCTAACCTCCTCTTTTCCTCAGCTTAAGAATAACAAATTATTTACTAAGCTCCAGAATACAGAAGGACCAGATGCCTATTTCATGGTTGTTTTGCTGAGAGTCCTGCCTTTTGTCCCATCAGGTGCAGTCACGCTGGCAGCAGCATTCAGCAAGATGAGGCTTCTGCCCTTTGGCATTGCCAGCACCATCGGTAAAATACCTGCTTTGTTTATTGAAGCCTTTGCGGTTTCACATGCATTAAAATTAAAATTGGAGCTGCAAATTACCATATTCCTTTTAGCTGCTTTTTCCTTTTTGGTTTATTATTTATGCAAAAATTATAAATTAAGTTAAGGAGCTTATCTTCGGCAGATAAACTCCTTAACTTTTTATATTATTCAGATGGAGAAAGCTCGTTTTCTGTTACCCACATGTGGTTTTTTACTTCCTGCCCGTCAGCTGTAGTAAAGTCAACTGTATAGACAGTTGTTTTCTGCACTGAATCGATTACAGCTGCTGCTCCTTCCATTCCCTCCATGTGGCTTGCATTTATTTTTACCTCGTCTCCTTCTTTAAATGGTTCCTCTCCTGCTTCAGCAATCTCTTCATGAACTACCCATTTATGATTTTCAACTTTTTTACCGCCAGTGGTTGGTGTATAAGAGACCGTATATACGGTTGTATCATAGGCGCCTGTAATTGTGGCTTCAGCTCCCTCCATCCCTTCCATATGTCCTTCTGTTATAAAGACCTTGCTTCCAACTTCATATTTTGGGTTTTCAGCTTCCTTTATTCCTTCAGGGACTTCTCCGGAGCCTGAATGGTCCATGCCTGAATGGTCTCCAGAATGGCCGCTGCTTTCATTATTCGTTGTGCTCTCTTCATTGCTGGTACCTTCCTGTCCGGCATTCTCATCATTTCCGCCGCAGGCAGTTAAAGTTAAAGCTGCAGCCAGAGAAACAAACCAGATGGCGAATTTTTTACTTGTCAGCATATCTATTCCTCCTTTTCTTCATGAAGTTAGTATGGCAATAAATTGTGCAGAAATTATGGAACAGGTATATAAAAAGTCTAATTAATTCCCTTTACTAATAGAAAATATGTACATTTCTGAGCCAAGTATTGAATATAAAAAGCATTGAAAACAGACACCCTGCTGGATGTCTGTATATTAACTTAAATTAAGCAGCCATTTTACGGCATTCTTCCGCACACTTAAAGCATGCTTCAGCACAGCGCTGACAATGGCCATGATCGTGTTTTTTGCACTCGTTTCCACATGCTTCACAAATTTCTGCACATAGGGCGCAAATTTGCCTGGCAAAAGGGCTGTTTGACTGCATCGCCTTAGCTGCAAATGCACAGATATCAGCACACTCCCTGTCCAGGCGGATACAATCCGCCATCATTTTAACATCCTCTTCACCTAAGCATGCATCAAAGCAAACATTACATGCCTCCATGCATTCTAAACAAGCCTGGATGCATTCTTCAAAAGATTGGCTATACATTCTATCATCCTTCCTTTTATTTCTTTACAAAGTTACTCTACCCGTGCATTTTTTTAGTAAACTGCATATTTTCTGCATAGATTGCGGATGCAAAAAAAGAGAGCAGAGAATTATCTCTCTGCTCCCAAATATTACTTCTGCATACCCGGCCCATTTCTTTCCTCTATAAATGGCACCTCTTTTTTTACATATGAGTAATCATTCCGGTTGACCGGAATAAATCCTTCCGGCTTATAAAAGCGCAGAAGGTCCTTGTAAACAATGCTGTCTGACATTTCAAGCTCTTTTTTCCCCTGATCGGAAAACGGCTTACAGGCATTAGCTTCAGCTATTTCGCCAGTTTTAGTAAAATAACAGGTCTCTTCAATCTGTGTATATTCCGGGGAAATGAAGTTGCCGTTTCGAAACGGGACTACTTCACGGTGCTTATCTGATAATAGATCTGACCCCATTTCGAGGTGATTTCTTGTATCAATGCCCAGCAGGTGAAGTAAAGTCGGACGCACATCCACCTGTCCGCCAGCATGATGAACAATGCCGCCATCCACTCCTGGTACATGGATGAATACTGGCACTCTTTGAAGCTTGGCATATTCAAATGGCGTAACCTCTTTTCCGGTCACTTCCGCCATAGCTTCATTGTGGTTTTCCGAAATTCCATAGTGATCGCCATACAGAACCACGACTGTATGGTCATACAGCCCGGACTCCTTTAAATCATTAAAGAACTGCTGGAGTGACTGATCCATATAATTCGCCGACTGGAAATAGTGGTTAACCACATCATTATCCGTTTCGCCAGAAGGAAAATCAGTATCCCACTCATCCATTTTAAAGGGGAAGTGATTAGAAAGAGTGATGAATTTTGTATAAAATGGCTCTGGCAGACTGGTCAGCATCGGCATGGATTCCTTGAAAAACGGCTTATCCTTCAACCCATAGTTTTTAGTATTTTCATTGCTCATATTGTAATACTCAGCATCAAAAAACTTGTCATAACCCATGGTTTTATACATTTCGTTACGGTTCCAGAATGTCTTGTAGTTTCCATGGAAAGCTGCTGAAGTATAGCCTAGTGACTTTAAAATAGCAGGTGTGCCATGGAAGGTATTTTGCGCTTTTGTTACATAAACCGCTCCCTGTGACATTGGATATAGCGATGTATCCATAATGAACTCGGCATCGGAAGTCTTTCCCTGTCCTGTTTGATTCACAATATTATCAAAATAAAACGTCTTGCCGCTATGTGCAAGTGAGTTCAGGAATGGAGTAACTTCTTTTCCATTCAGCTTGTAGTCAATGATAAAAGTCTGAAGAGATTCCATGGATACGTAAATAACATTCATGCCCTTAGCTATTCCGAAGTATTTAGGGTTCGGAGGTGCATACTTGGCTTTCACATAGTTCTCCACTTCAGTTACATCATTACTATCCGCCAGTGCCCTTTGGCTGGCAGACTTCGCATTTTGCACAATGTCATATACAGTGAAATTGTATGCTCCAAGGTATTTCACCAAATAATTGCGGTCGAAGGAACGTGTAAGCAGTTCAGGCCGGTCATTCTCAGCAATTTCAAGATTAATGAAGAATACAATGATACCTGCAGCGATAACAGCCAATGCGGGTTTTCTGCTAATTTTCTTTCCTGGTTTGTACCATTTCCTTACTGCCAGGAAAAGGAGCAGCAGAGTATCTGTAAAGTAAAAAATATCCCATGGAGACATTAAAGAAAGAGCACTATCCCCCAGCTGCCCCCCATTTACTTTTGCCTGCATTAGTACGGGAACTGTAATAAAGTCGTTAAAGAATCTATAATAAACGACATTTGCATAAAGCAGGAAGGATAAAAATAAATTCAAGCCAATAAGCATGCCTGATTGCCATTTTCCTTTGAAAAACAAAGCAAATCCCAGAAATACCAGTGTAGAGCTTAATGGATTCAAAAACAGCAGAAATCGCTGTATGTCATTGTTGATCCCTAAATTAAATTCGATTCGGTAGGCTATATACGTTTTTAGCCATAAAAGGATAACAGACAGAAAGAACACAGCTAGGCTGGTTTTCGCCAAATTCCTAGGTGATTTAAATAACTTTCCCATAAGTGTGGTTTCACCTCTTAAATTGTAAACATGCGAAAAACTTAGCAGCGGCTAAGTTTTTATATGTAAAAAATATGTAAAGCCAGCATTAATAAATGGTGAATGAATGTAAAATAATATAGCACAGTTTCAAATGAATGAAAACTGATCTTTCGCCTTTTTCCTGCAAAATCCAACAACTTTTAATAATAATTTTCTGTTAACCCACGCAATCTGATGATAAAATGGATTTTCCCTTCATAATTTCAGTGCTGAGGGAGTATTGATTTTAAATAGGGTCAAGCTAAATATTAAACATAGTTGATTGGAGAGTCTTCATGAAGGAACGTTTCGTATTTTTTATTATTGGGATGCTTATCCTGACAATGGGTGTAGCCTTAATTATCAGGTCAAACCTTGGAGCTTCTGCCTGGGATGCCCTGGCTGTTGGTGAATCTCAAATGTTTAACTTAACAGTTGGCACCTTTGTTTTTATTAATGGAATCGCTCTTATTTTTATAAATGCTTTTTTAATGAAAAAAAAGCCTGAAGTCCTCGCAGCCATTTCCATATTAATAATTGGCGCACTAATTGACTTTTGGCTTCTCGTTATTTTTGGTGACCTTTCGCCGCAAACATTAGCAGGTCAATCATTCATTTTACTTTTTGGCATTCTTTCGATGGGAATGGGAGTTGCCATCTATCTTCAGGCCAAATTTCCGGCAAGTCCGATGGATACATTGATGGTAGCCATTCACACAAGATTTGGATTGAATTTAAGAAATTCAAGGATCATCAGCGAAAGCTTCGCCCTGCTTCTTGCGTTTTTATTCAAAGGCGCAATCGGTGTAGGCACGATTGTAGTAACATTAACACTTGGTTTGGTGGTACAATTCTTTTACCCTATTTTTGAAAAAACGCTTGAAAAAATGCAGGCACCCAAAGGCCCGCTTATTACCAAATGATCACCCTCATCCTGCTCTTTCTGAGCAGGATATTTTTAACTTTTAAACAAAATAGAATCCTTCCATTCTTCTGGCAGCAATGCCTGATACTCTTCCTGTACATACCTGTCATCCATTAAGACAATCATGCCTGTATCGTTTTCAGAACGAATAAGTCTGCCTCCTGCCTGAAGAACTTTGTTCATTCCAGGATAAGTATAGGCATAATCATAGCCGTTTTTTCCTTGCTGATGGAAATAAGCTTTCATAATATTGCGTTCAAAGCAGATCTGGGGAAGACCCACACCCACCACAAATACACCATTCAGTTTATCCCCCTGTAAATCAATCCCTTCTGAGAAAATCCCGCCCATGACTGCAAATCCTAACAGAGTTCCAGAAGCATTTGGCTGGAATGCCTCCAGAAACTTTTCCCTTTCTCCTTCATCCATTCCCGACTTTTGAATGATTGTTTGCATTGGCATTTCCTCATCGAGGAACCTTCCATAAACATTCTCCATATATTGATATGATGGAAAGAAAATCAGGTAATTTCCCTTTTGATCCTTAAGCATGTCCTTAATGGTGCTGACGATTGGTCCTATTGATCCTTCACGGTCACGATATCTTGTGGAAAGCGGCTGTATGTATACCTTTGCCTGATCTTTTGAGAATGGTGAAGGAATGGATACAATAAAATCTTCTTCTCGAAAGCCAAGCATGTCCAAATAATAATTGAGAGGCATTAAGGTAGCGGAAAAAAAGATAGCCGATTTGTATCCTTTTCTGGCCTTGTGCAGAAGATTCGATGGATCCAGGCAAAATAACTTGATGATCAGGTCATTTCTTTGCTTTTGAATATACGTTACAAACCTTTCATCATACAGTTTCCCAATTCTGATGAAGTTCTGGGCAGCAAGGAATACTTCCAGCAATTCTTCATCTGAATTATTTCGATTTTGCCCCAGATAGTTTTCCGCATATTGAACAAATCCCTCAAGAACTTCAAAAAGTTCTTCAGGGGGATCTTTTTCTGCGATCTCCTGATTTTCACCACATTTCTTTTTTAATGCAATAAAAATTCCATTAACCTGTTTTGCGCTTTTTTGGATCCCTTCATCCTTCCCCTTAAAGCTCCTGCTCAATTGAAGAAAGGATGATTTCTCCAGGGAACTTGAATACATTTCCCTTCCACGGTCCACAAGATTATGCGCTTCATCGATGAGGAGCGCCGTTTTCTTTTTATCCTCATCCAGGAATCTCTTAAGTGAGACCCTCGGATCGAAAATATAGTTATAATCACCAATAATGGCGTCGGCGGAGTATGCAGCATCCAATGAAAATTCAAAAGGACAGACTTTATGCCTCATAGCATATTTTTCAATGGTCGTTCTTGTTATCATGTTCTCATTCTTCAGGAGGTCAAGAACGGCATGGTTTATTCGGTCGTAATATCCATTGGCAAACTCACAGATGTCTTTTTGACAATTGGTTTCTTCCTTAAAGCAAATTTTTTCCTTGGCCGTGATTGTGACCGATTTTAGATTCAATCCATCTTCCTCCAACATGGCAATGGCCCCTTCAGCAGCCTGACGGGTAATGGTTTTGGCTGTAGCATAAATGATCCTATTTATATGTCCTTCCCCAATAGCTTTTAATGCCGGAAAAAGTGTAGAAATAGTTTTGCCAATGCCTGTAGGTGCGTTGGCAAATAAGTTTTTCCCTTCAGCAATGGTTTTGTATACTGCCACGGCAAATTTTCTCTGGCCATTTCGGTATGCAGGAAAAGGAAAAGCCAGTTCTTTTACGCTCCTTATTAATTCCTGCTGATGCTGAATCCTCAAATCGGCGTAAGGAAAATAGGATTCCAGAAGGTAAAGTATAAATTCTTCAAGTTCACGAAAAGAATAGCTTTGCTGAAATCTCTTGACTTCATTTGTTTTAGACTGTACATAGGTTAATTGAACCGTCATTTCTGAAAGATAATGATCTTTTGCATACATGAAAGCATAGCATTTAGCCTGAGCCCAATGGACTGGATAAGCAAATTCATCAATTTCAGTTAGCGGGAGGGAAACAGACTTAATTTCATCGATCATGCATTCTTCATTTCTGATGAAAAGCCCGTCACACCTGCCCTCAAGCTGAAAGTCGATGTGATTGAAAGTTAAGGCTGCGTGCAGGTACACTTCTTTTTGATCTTCTTCCCCATAAAGTTTTTGGATTCTCTGATGAATCCTGGTTCCTTCTGAAAGCGCAACTGCAGAACGGAAGCCTGTTTCAATGCTGCCGCTTTTATAAACATATTCAACTAACGATCTAACCGATATTTTTATCTTATTAGGCATTGAAACGGCTCCTTGCTTTATTATTCCCTCATTATAGCACATACGTTCTATTAGTGAGAAAGATTTGCAAAATCAGGAAAAGACCATTTACAATTTAAAGAGATAAAAAATGGGAGGAGAGTGAGCGGTTCTGTTCGTTTTTTGAGCAGCCCAAAAAGTTGAAAAAAATTATTTTTTGGACAATAACTGGAGGGTCTTTTATTTTATTGGGATTCCTCATCTATTTTGCTTCAATGGATTTGATATCAAATAAAGTAATGACAGAAGTTGCCGGCAGCATCACTGAGAATGATCTGGAGATGCTTGCCAATGATCCAAATGTCGAGGCCCTCCTTGGAAGCAGCCAGGATGATTTAAAAGCTATAGATTTTGAAGAGACATCATTGCCGATCAAGACAAAAGAAGAGGCTGTGAAGAAGATTTCAGAGAGCTTTTCGATGAAGGAAATCCAGCAGAGTGTCTCTAAATTAAAAGGCGGACTGACTGCTGAAGAGCAGAATGAAATATACAGCCTTTTAACTGAAAGGTTATCAGAGGAAGAATTAACTGCTTTAAAACTCATTGCTATTCAGGAAGTAAAAAGGAATCATTAGCACTAAATAATTCTAAAGAACTGTTTTTGTCTTATTCGAAAGATTTGGGATATTAGACCAAGCAAGATTCCTCCTTTTTCATACCATAGTATTGGAAGGGAGGGATATATAATGTATCAATTGGCATTATTATATCTTGCTTGTATGCTTGCTGGCTACGGCATGACAATGGTACCTGTTACTGCAGTTATTACTTCAGGCATTGCCAGCTTTTTCACCATTGTCGGAAGTCTGGCTATGATCATCTTTGGTCTTGCCATCCTTTATCTTGGCGTGAAAGCTTTGTTAGGGAAATAGTTTACACCTAGGAAATACCAGCCCTGAGCGGCTGGTGTTTTCGTTTTGCCTCCTTTTAACTGAACCCGTCATTCACCAGACAGCAGCTGTGCTGAGGCAAGTTCGATCCCATTTTTTAAAAAATGCTCTGCAATTACATGTCTTAGCCGGCTTTCAAATTTCTGTTTGGCATCAAAGTTTGCAACAGGCACTTCAATTAAAAAGTCCATGGCCTTATTGCGGAAATCCACAAAACGGATATCTGGTGCAGGTGCATTTAAAACCCCTTCTGTTTTAGGCATTTCCACGTTTACTGCTTCTCTAAGAAGCTTTTCAACTTTATCTGTATCAGTGCCATACGCAACGCTGATTAGAACCTGTGCAAGCATTTCAGAGCCTGTCCGGTTCTTAATGATCTGTTCGATGAAGTATTGGTTCGGGACGATGAGGGTTCCCTCTTTAGCTGTGCGGACGATAGTGGATCTGAGACGAATGCTTTCTATTTTACCAATCTTATTATTGATCTCGATCACTTCACCAATTTCAATCGGCCGTTCGAAAAGGATGATGATGCCTGAAATAAAGTTACCGGCAATATTGCGCATGCCAAACCCTATACCAATGCCGAGAACACCCAGTATGGCAGCAGCTGCAGTCAAATCAAGCCCAACCGTTGTCAGGCTGAAGGCGAGCGCTGCAATCATGACGGTATAATAGATCATTCTGTTGAATGAATAGCCGAGCCCCCTGTCAACACCATAGAATTCATAAACAGATGTTAATACATATTTGGTGAATACTTTTACGATCCGATTTGCAAGAGAGACTGTCAAAAACGCTACAATTATTAAATATAGTGTCACATCTACCTCCCCTGCTGTGAATAAGGTATAAAAAAGCCATTTCTCCCTTGAAAAATAAAACAAAAATAGAATGATAATTCCATAAAAAGCTGCCCAGTTCACGAGTGAAGAAATTCCCTGCATGATCCGGTCGTTTTGTACTGACTTGCCCTTTCTCTTATTCACGAGTAAGTTAAGTGCCCATTTGGCAGCCAATATCACTCCTGCAAACAATAAAAACAGCATTGCTTCCTTAATGGTTACATTTTTTATAAACAGCATATTTATACTCCTTCACCATTGTGTTTTTAATGTTTTACCTATTCCTCTTACATCGATTCTTAAACGGCTGTGTTTAATACTGTTTGAAAAAAGGAAAGGTGATTACTAAATACATATAATAAGGTTGGGGTATATGAATGTGGATCAATAAACCATTTTTTAAATATGCAGCAGGCACTATTACCGTATTAATCATCATTTTTCTGCTTGGTAAGATTGATTACTTCCTATGGCCAATTAAAGCTTTGGTTGCCACCATTTTCTTTCCGGTATTGATCGCCGGTATTCTTTACTACATATTGAGGCCCCTGGTTAGACTGGTTTCCAGGTCTTTACCCAAAACAGCCAGTATAATCGTCATTTTTGCTTTGGTGCTGAGTGCAGGGTATTTAGGATTTAACGCAATCGGCAATTTGATTGGCAGCCAGGTTACTGAACTAAGCGAAAACCTGCCGGCAAAGATGGAAGATTTATCGGATGAAACGGAGAAAGTGGTTGAAAATAACAATATGGGCATGTTTTCTTATGACCAAGTCAAAAACAAAGCCTTGAACTTTTTAGAGACTATTTTATCAGGCGCTGGCGAGAACGTGATGAAGGTCTTCTCTACCATTACAAGCATTGTCACTGTCTTGGTTGTGGTGCCCTTTATTCTTTTCTACTTCCTTAAGGATGACCACAAGCTACGGCCTTTTCTGTTAAAATACCTGCCTGATAAACACGAGGAAGAAGGCAATAAAATTCTCGGAGATATTGATAAGACCTTGTTTTCCTATGTTAGCGGCCAGTTTATAGTGGCAGTCGTAGATGGTGTGTTAATGTATTTGGGTTATAAGATAATAGGTTTGGAATATGCATTAATATTAGCATTTTTTGCGATGTTCCTTACTGTCGTGCCATTTCTTGGCCCGGTACTTGGCATTATACCCGCAATCTTCATCGGTTTACTGCAAGGTCCCGGAATGGTATTAAAAATAGTATTAGTGCTTATCGCTGTTCAGCTGCTTGAAAGCAATCTCGTTTCCCCTCATGTGATGGGCAAAAGGCTTAACCTCCATCCGCTTACAGTCATCATTATCTTAATGGCTGCAGGATCAATTTATGGTTTTATCGGAATCCTCATTGCCATACCGTTCTATTCCGTCGTTAAGGTACTTGTAAAAGACTTTAGAAGATTTTACCGTTTAAGAACAAGGAAAAGCTTGCTCTCAGAAGAAATATAAGTGACCGACTGCCGTTCTGGCAGTTTTTTATTTATAAGGAATGCTTATCCCAAGAAATAACAGTATAATAAGAATTGCGCGTGAATAATTCGAGAGGAGATTTTTATATGGCATACCCAAATACAAAAGAAACCATTAACTTACTAAAAGAAATCGTTTCTATTCCAAGCCCATCCGGTAATACAAATGAAGTGATTACATATGTGGAAAAGTTTTTTAATGAGCTTAATGTTGAAACAAATCGCAACCGCAAAGGAGGGCTTATTGCTTCCCTTCCCGGTAAAGACCAAACTCGTCACCGGATGCTGACTGCCCATGTTGATACCCTTGGAGCGATTGTGAAAGAAATTAAGCCTAGCGGCCGCCTGAAGATTGACCTGATTGGGGGATTCAAATATAACTCGATTGAAGGCGAATATTGCGAAATCGAAACATCTTCAGGCAATAAGTTTACCGGCACCATCCTGATGCATCAAACTTCTGTTCATGTATATAAAGATGCCGGGAAAGCTGAAAGAAACCAGGACAACATGGAAGTCCGCATTGATGAAAAAGTACATAATGCAGAGGATGTCCGTGCACTGGGCATTGAAGTTGGGGACTTTGTTTCCTTTGATCCGCGGGTGCAGACGACACCGGCAGGATTCATTAAATCACGCCATCTGGACGATAAGGCAAGCGTCGCAATCCTTCTTCAGCTGATTAAACAGCTGAAGTCTGAGAACATTGAACTGCCGTACACGACCCATTTCCTTATCTCAAATAATGAAGAAATCGGCTATGGCGGCAATTCCAATATTACACCGGAGACTGTGGAATACCTGGCTGTTGATATGGGTGCTATGGGTGATGGCCAATCGACTGATGAGTATACCGTTTCCATCTGTGTTAAGGATGCAAGCGGTCCTTATCACTATGAACTAAGAAAGAGTCTGGTTCAGCTTGCCAAGGATAACGGAATTGGGTATAAGCTTGATATCTATCCTTTTTATGGATCTGATGCATCGGCAGCCATCCGTGCCGGACATGATATCGTTCATGGCTTAATCGGACCGGGGATTGATTCCTCCCATGCATTCGAGCGTACACATGAGGATTCAATTGAAAATACAGCTAAGCTGCTATATCACTATGTACAGTCAGAAATGGTACTTTAAGAAAGAAAGAAGAACCTGCACCCATGAGTGCAGGTTCTTTGTATTATCATTCAGTTCCAGGCGGCCTCTTGCCTCTTTGCAGCTCCCAGATGGAGAGCCCAAAGTCCATTTGAAGATGAGGATAGTCCTTGAATTGTGTCCAATCCCCGCCCCATTCAAAACCAAGATCCTTTGCCATATCAACGACCTCCATCCAATCCGACTTACTGTTGCCGTTGCCGTCATACTGCATATCCCAGATAACCTGGCCATCTACCGACATCAGGGCGAAATCAATCGCCAGACCGAAATTATGGTAAGACTCTCCCCCTTTAGCATGCGTAACAATATTCCCCTCAACTGAGCGCCCTTTTTCGTATAGGGCATCCTGTTCTTCTATACTTCTGAAATCCTGGGTGATGACTACGTTAATGCCTTTGTCAGCAGCCTGAGCAATAAGTTCCTCTTTCTTTTCTGCAACGGCAGGGTGCAGAGCAGCTGGCGGTGGAACTTCTGTTAAGTCAGGTTCTTCTATAAAATGAATATATTGATAGAACAAAAGTCCGATAGTTGATATGAATAATAATAAAACAAAAAGTCTTCTTAATTGTCTTAAAAGCAAGGTTTATTTTCCTTTCTTTGAGGGTTCCGCAGATAGATCCTTCTTATTTTAACAAGACTTTATCGAAACTTCACCTTTTAAGAGATTGAATTCCATCATTTACAATAGGAAGTCAATCCTTACAGCTGGATAAGCGAAATAAATCCCTTTGCCAGAAAGAAAAAATTTATTTATTTGTTTTGGAATATAGGTTTTGGGTATACAAAATAGAAAGTCAACAGAGGAGGAAATACTTATGAACAAAGATCAAACAAACGGCAATGCTGATCAATTAAAAGGTGAATTTAAAAAGCAATACGGGAAGCTGACCAATAATGAATCCAAAGAAGCTGAAGGCAATATGGATAAATTAAAAGGACAGGCACAGGAAAAATGGGGAGATGCAAAAGAAGCACTGTCGAAGACTTTCAATGATCGCAGAGATTAATAAAAGTACTCAACGCAGCTTTATTGCGTTGAGTACTTTTCCATGAGCAGATTAATTAATTAAAAAGTCGTTTTCGCCCCTAAATAACGAGGCTTCCAATATGAATTATTCATATCGCTGATTTCTACACCGCGTGATGAACCGGCATGAATGAATTTGTAATTGCCAAGATAAATTCCCGCATGTGATGGGCCGGACTTGTATGTTTCAAAGAAAACCAAATCGCCCACTTTTGGTGCTGATACATGTTTTGTCGCGCTCCAAATGGATGCTACAGTACGTGGAATAGAGATTCCTGCTTTACCGTATACGTAATTCAGGTAGCCGCTGCAGTCGAATCCGGCAGGTGAGCTTCCTGCCCATTCATAAGGTGAACCAATGTATTTCTTTGCTTCATCGATTAGTTCATTCACCTTTGATGTCGTTTGCCCTGCTACCTGTGATTCTGCCGGCTTGCTTGATGCCGAACCAGTTACTTTTAGAGTCTGGCCGGCATAAATCAAGTCAGAAGAAAGGCTGTTCATTGCCTTTAGTTGTGAAACCGATAAGTTATGGCGAGATGCAATACCTGAAAGAGTGTCGCCTCTTTTGATGGTATAAGATCCAGTGCTTGCAGGAGCAGAAGGTGCAGCAGTGTTAACCGAACCTTTTACTTTTAGCTTTTGACCTGGATATATCGTGTCACTGCTGATTCCGTTTAAACTTTTTAGTGTACTGACGGAAAGGCCATGTGTTCTTGCAATTCCCCATAAAGTATCGCCTGATTTCACTGTGTAGCTGACAGTACTGCTAGAAGACCCGCCTGTTGAGGCGTCATGGCTGTGCGGTGCGAGCAGAGTCAGGGCTTGTCCTTTGTAAATTATCGATCCTGATATATGATTCCATGTCTTTAACTCTTCAATTGAAAGATTGTTAGAGCGGGAGATTCCCCATAAGGTGTCGCCAGACTGAACTATATATTTATTTTCATGAGCACTTGCTTCTCCATTGAACGGTGTAATCAAAAAACCAGCTGTCGCAGCCATTGTAAGTAGTTGTTTCTTCAAGTTGTACACTCCTTAAATTTCTTTGACAACCTAATATTAGTAATAATTCTAGTAAAATCCTATCTGAAAATAATGGGCTAATAGGCATAATCAACCATATTTTCATAGTTTTGCCTCGAATGGTTAAATTGTAGTAAATTTATCCTGCATTTATTGGTGGTAATTTCCAAACTATCAGAAGAAACCGGGTCGTTTTTCATCATATTTCAGATTATTCTAATTAAACTTTTTTCTTTCTAAACAAAAATAGATCAGCATTCTTAAGCTGATCTATTTAAAGAAAACTCTTTAAATCCATATTCTCTTATTTTCTGCTCTGCGTGTAATACCCAAAGAATCAAGCTTTTCAAGAAATGGAATCATATACTTTCTGGAAAGGCCCAATACTTCCTTTGCGTGGCCCACTTCAAATTCAGCATCTGTGCTCTTTTTCAGTTCTTCTACCGCTCCTCTAAAATGATCACCATGCCAATAGTTTTGTGCATCCAACGGTACGACGATTTCCTGGTCTTCTAAATATCGTTTTAAATCGCCTTTGAGATTCTCAGGAATCCCGGCGGAAGCATAATACTCGTCAAAAGGCTTTACTTTATAGCCATCTTTTTTTAATTCAGCAAGAAGATTGTCAGTTCGTTTTTGCCAGCTTTTCGGTACATGAGGATAAAAACCATTATTCTGTAAAAACTGTCCTTTTCTTTGAAATGCACTTTTTTCAATCCCTGAATTTAAGACAAATTCAACCAGCATTTTAGGATATTTATTCTGCATTGCCTGCAGCAATTCTGCTTTATTGGCCCCTTGCTTCATTGGATTTTCCAGGTGGAACTCATTCAGGCGGTCAGCTATTTCTTCTTCTATTGCCTCTTTGATGGCTAATAAAGTGAATTCCTTACTGTTAATTCTCAGGAAATCTTCTTCTTGAAGTATTTCCTTAACCGTCAATTCATCCAGCGAGGTTTTTGCTGTAACCTCCGAAAGCGAAAGCACCTTATTTTCTGACAACGCAGCTTTTATGCGATCGTTCGGTGTCCCTTCTTTTTTCCTGCTTAATTCCTCAATGGTTTTTTGGCCGAACCGGTATTTTTCACCGTTCGGATCAATCACCCAGCCCCCGCCAATGGTCTCCTGGGACTCGGCCGTCTTAAAATGAACCTGTCTCCCCTTTTGGCGACGACTTCCTCTTCTAAACGCAGCTGGCAGAGAATTTCTCCTTCTGAATTGGATAATTCATTACGGTCAAAAAAGACGATTTTACCCATGACCTCAGCTGTACCAATATGGCATTTGATCGGCATTCTCTGTTTGACGATATGCTCTAAATCTACCACCATCCTTACAGCTACATCAATGGTTTTCGTGACGCTGAAATGCTCAGACGATACAAGGACCTCGCCCCGCTCAATATCCTCCTTCGAAACACCCGAAAGGTTAATGGCTGCCCTTTGCCCTGCAAATGCCGATTTTGCAGGCTGATGATGTACCTGCAGCTGGCGTGCCCTGGTCTCGATACCAGTTGGCATGATTTTCAGAAGCTGTCCTTCTTCGACTTTTCCTTCATAAACAGTGCCTCTGATTACAGTTCCCTGGCCTTTCACCGTAAAGACCTGATCGATTGGAAGGCGGAATGCACCTTTTGCATCCCGTGTGTCCTGTTCTTTCAGCGTATGAATAATCAAACCCTTTAACTCTTCAATCCCTTTGCCTGACAGGCTATCTGTTAAAATAAATGGAACACCTTCAAAAACAGTGCCTTTCAGTTCCTCAAGAATTTCCTCTTTAACAAGGCTGGCGAACTCTTCGTCCACACGGTCAATTTTTGTTATGGCGACAATGCCATTTCGGATCCCCAGAAAATCGAGAATTTCCAAATGTTCTCTTGTTTGCGGCATAACACCCTCATCTGCTGCGACAGCCAGAATGACTAAGTCTATTCCTGCAACACCTGCAATCATTTGCCTGATAAAACGCTCATGACCCGGTACATCCACTACTGAAATTTGAATTTCCTCATCTTCATGTAAAGGGGCAAATCCCAGTTCTATGGATATTTGCCTTTCTTTTTCTTCTTTAAGCCTATCTGTATCCACATTTGTTAATGCTTTTGTCAATGTAGTTTTTCCATGATCGATATGGCCGGCCATACCGATTGTAAAGTATCTTTTCATCAAATCTGCCACCTGCTTCTTTTTGCATTCTTTTTCCACTGTATCCTGAAAAAAAGAATCTTTCAATCATCTGGTTTTATAAAGACAGCATCGCACCTATAGCTCCACAATACGCCCCATTTTGAATAAAGACAGGATTCTTGCCAAGCATGGCGGTATATTTCTTTAAAAGGTGCTTTAACGGTTCATTATGCTGAACCGTGCTTCCTATATAAATAATATCGCCAATCCGGTGCTGAACTGCTGCCTGAGTGCTTAGGAGCACAATTGTTTCTGCAATCATGTTTGTTAAACTGGCAGCTTTGTCTTCCTTGCTTACATGATCATCTTTAAATTTCCCAAAATTGCTGGCAGTCAGGCTGCCATCTATCGGTGAATTGAATGGTGCGTATATATCTTTAACCATTAAATCTGCATTCTCTGCTTTCCCGCTGCCTGCCAGCGAAACAAACGCGGAAAAATCTTTTTCACCTGTCAGCAATCTCCCCAGGCCCATCAATGTGCCACCGCCGATTCCGCTCCCGGACACCCTTGAGATTCTCCCGCCGCTGTTCAGGCAAATCGAAGTTCCTGTGCCTATACTTATTAAGAGAAATTTTTCATAAGATAAACCATCTTGCTTCATCAAATAGGATGCACCTATACCGCTAGACTCAAATTCAGGAACAATCCGGGCATTTTGAAAAAACTCATTTTTAAGGTATTCAGCCTTCCCGCCTGTCAGGGCAATTGGCGCATCACCAGCAATCATCCTCAGCCATTTCAGAGAACTATCCAGTTCATCAATTGAATATCTTTTGTAATGAATTTGACCATGTTCATCAAAAGCCATTTTCAGCAGAGAACCTCCAGCATCAATTCCTATTTTAGCAGGTTTCAAGCAGATTCCGCCTTTCCAGCTTTATCTTTTCCAATCATTTTGAATGGCAGCAGCAATAATGAAAACAGGAATATTGCCGCAATTTCCAGTGTTATTATGTAATAAGGGTAAGGTCCAAAGTAATCTATTAATGATGGATTTTCCGGCTTACGGGAAAGGAACATATAATTTCCTCCTGTTAGCTTGTTTGCGAAAAATGCCGCCGCTGCACAGAAATTCAGGAAGGTAAATGATTGGAACAAACCCTTTCCTGTTGGCCTGAATTGATGAACAAACACGAAATAAAGGCAGGTACAAACGATTAGATTATGAGTAATAAAAATTGAAAATAGCGAAAATGAGGAAAGCCTAGAAACAGCTCAGAGTCAGAATGGCCATTAATGCCCCTGTGACGCCAATGTAATAGACAATCTGGAAGACAGTCTTAGATTTCGATGCTAATAATAACAAGCAAAGAACTAAGCTTATGGAGCAAAGCTGAAGCGGCAGAGTGAAGGAAATATCCCATCTCCCGCCATGATAAAGCCAGAAATGGTAAAGGAGTTCCAAAGTAAAAAGCAATAGAAACATATACAGCCTGAATTCTTGATCAAGCCGGTATAAAACTTTTCTGAATATGAATAAAAGTACGGCTGCTGCGGCAAATAAGACAATCATGGCAATATGAGGATGCGGAAAAAACCATAAAAGGGAAGGCTTTATAATCATGAGAAAATAATCTGGACAAACTATTCTCTCCCTTCCGGGCTGGAGACTGCTCTCCGGGCCAGGGAAAGAATCAGTCTCCAATTAAATTATTTATTAAACCAAAGGGGATCATCATTATCTGCTTCCCCATTATAATTAATCAGAACCTCTTCACCTGCTTTAATATCTCTATAGGCGAAAAAGTCAAAGGTATGGTTGTCAAAATTGATATCATATACTGCATTTGGCTTGTAGGAATGGTTAAAAAGCATCCCATAGCCTAATAAGATAGCACTGTGATTTTTCCCGTATTCAAACGCATAATCAGCTAGAGCCGTTTTTTCAATATGCTGATGCTCTTTGTTTGGATAAGGAAGGACCGGGGCCTCATGAATCAGTTCACCCTTTTTAATATCGCGAGTAGCAAAGACTCCTCTATTATGTTCGCCATCGCTTACTGCTGATGTCTTAATTTCAATCATTTCGTTACCTGCACATTCTCGTCAATGACGTTTTATTTTTCAGCGAGCCTAAACTCGACAAATTCCAATTTATTTGTGGTTTCAAGCTGAATCACTTCAGGAGAGTCCAGCTGAATGCTATTAGAAAATAGCGGACCGTCATAAACAAACGTATGATACTCACCTGATTCACCCATTGGACATACAGGTTTAGCTTCAATTTTGCTTACAAAGTCTTGATTAAGTTCCTTGCCCAGCCAGGAGCTGTCCAATACATCTTCCCGGACACGTATGACTTTCGCTTTATAGCCTGATTCCACAAATGCCTTTAATGCCTTAAGACTATCTTTCTCCTCCATCCATAGAGGATATACTGCATCCAATCCTGCATCAGCTGCTGTTTTTTCTCCCCATTCGCGGTGTCCATCCAAGTAAAGATCCCCATATGCAATGCCTGTAACCCCATATGTGTTTTTTATTTTTCTTAAATCACTCACGAAACGTTCTGAGTAATCTTCAAAAGTACAATAAATAAACTCTGCAGGTATGGATAAGCTTTTTGCCTGAAGCTGAATTAATTCCTTTTTTTCACCATGCCCGAAGGTTCTGCCAATCTCCTGCGGAACCGTTGTAAGAAGGCATGCAACCTCAAACCCCTTTTTTATCAGCACATCCAGAGCCAGGCAGCTGTCTTTGCCTCCGCTCCAAGATAAAACGACTTTCTTCTTCAACAGTCATCACCAACTTTAATAGTATGGGAAAAAGGAAAGATGGTCTATCCTTTTTCCCCTTATTCCTAATTTAAAAATTGAAACTGTGTTCGGCTTCCTGTCTGGCTTGCAGTTACTTCCAGACGTGCATCAATTCTTTCCTTCAGCTCAGGAACATGAGAGATGATGCCTACAAGCCTTCCGCTGCTTTGGACTTCGATCAATGCTTCTATTGCCTGATCTAATGATTCGGGATCAAGTGTCCCAAATCCTTCATCAATGAACATTGTCTCAAGGGATACCCCTCCTGCGTATTGCTGCACCACGTCTGCCAGGCCAAGAGCAAGTGCGAGCGCGGCTTTAAAGCTTTCTCCGCCAGATAAAGTTTTCACATGCCTCTCCTGTCCAGTGTATTGATCGAACACAAGCAATTCCAGGCCGCTTTGTGCGTTACCCTTTGACCGGTCTGTTTTTCGAAGCAGCATATATCTTCCGCTGGTCATCTTTGATAAACGTCCGTTGGCTTCCCTCAGTATATCATCTAAAAAGGCCGCAAGGACAAATCGTTCAAAAGTAATTCGATAAGTGTTCTGCCCTTTTGAAATTTCATACAAGTGCCCGATTACTTTGTACCTTTCCTCAAGGGCTTTCATATTTTCATTTATTTCTGTAATTTTTTGCATTGTATCTTCGTTTTGCTTCTTCTTCATAAACAGATTTGTATATTGATCCTGCATCAGTTTCAATTGATCATCTGTTTCTTGTAATGATACCTGCAAGCTTTCCAGATCAGGTTTTTCAATCCCCTCTAAAACCTGCATCAGCTCATCGTATCGATCCTGTACAGAACGGACTTCTTCCCGATATTTCCTTACTTCACCTTCAAGATGCCTGATTTGATCTTCTGATTTTTTGGCATCACGGTATTCTCCGTAGACTTCAAAGCCCTGGTCCTTCATGCGCTGCACAAAATTCTGCCTTTCGTCTGCAAGCTTTTGCTCGATTTTAACAGCCTGCTTTTGGAGTGTCTCGTGCTTTGCCTGTTCTGCGATATGGGCCGACTTTGCATCTTGATAATTCTGCTGGGCTGTTTCCAGCTGTCTTTGCATAGTTTCAATTTTTTCAGCCGCATTATTCAAATTTGACTCATAAGCTTCAATAGACCTCAGGTTTTCAGGAATTGCATCCGTCATCCTCACCAAGTTGCTTTTCTTTTCCGCATGCATAATGGCTGCGTCACTAATTTGGTCTTGCAGCCGGTCTATTTCTGCAGCCAGAGCTTCTTTCATCTGCTGTGTTTTTTCTAACTCAGCAGTACAGTTTTCCAGCCTTGAAGATTTCTTCTTCAGTTCAGCATGACGTGTAAGAAGATCCTTTTTTTGATCGGCAAGTGTATTTTTCAGCACAAGCAAACTTTCCTGTTTAAAATCAGTACGCTGTTTTTGTATTTGGGCTTTTATTTCAGCCAATCCACTCTCGCTGGAATTCATGCGGGACTGGGCTTCATAAAATGCCGACTCAGCTTTTGCTTTCTCAGCTTCAATTTGGGCTGCCTGTTTCTTTGCTTCCTTCAGGTCTTTTTCATCCGGAATATCATGTGGCGATACAGCCGGATTTGGATGGTGGTCTGAGCCGCAGACTGGGCATGCTTCCCCGTTTTGGAGCCTGTCTGCTAAGATTGATGCCTGTCCGTGAAGCCACTTGCCCTCCAGTTCCTCCACAAGCAGTTTGGCATCATTCAGCCTGTATGAAGTCTGTTCAAAATAATTTTTCTTATTGCTGCATGCATCCAATAATAATTGATGCTCTTTATGCAGCTCTTCATATTTATGAAGCCGTTCTATTTCGTCTGTCAGTTTCTCCAGGTTTCGTTCATTCTCAATCTGTGCAAGCTTACTCTTTTCAATGTCCTGCTTTTCTTCAGCCAGTATTTTTATTTGCAGATCAGCTTTTTGATAGGCTTCATCTTTCTGTTTTTTTTGAAGCCGGAGGTTTTCAAGATTTTTTTCAAGAGAGCGGACCTGCTTTTCCACTTTTGCATAAGAATGAATGTCCTCTTTCATACTTTGCAGGTGATTAACCTGTTCGGCAGCCTGTTTTCTTTCTTCCTCGCGGTTCTTTTCAGATTCCCATTTAACTTGCTTTTCTTTTAGGAAGGTTTCAAGAGTGCCAATATTTTTCTGAAGCTCATGAAGGTCGGCATTTGCTGCATTCAGATCTTTCTTCAATTCATGACAGAGTTGCTCCTGCTGATTGAGCAGGGCTGCTTTATGAGCAAGTACAATGGCATTCTCTTTTGCAGTATATTGGTCTCTTAGCCCTTCCAGCTCTTCTTTCCTTTTCTTTAACTCTTCTTTCGTCTTCAACTGTTTGAGCACCATTTCAGCTTCATAGATCTTTTGCTGAAGATGATCTCTCTGTTCCTTCTTCTTCTTTCCTTCTTCTGTCAGTTCATCAAGACCACTTGCCATCTCCTTGATTTCTTCTGCAAGAAGCGGCAGGAGCAGGGTGTCATTGACACTTCCTGCTTCGAGGTAAGATTTCAGCTCCTCGCTATATACAGCCTGCACCTGATTAAAATACTGATCTCTCAGTTTTACCTGTTCCTCTACCGTTCTTTTTAATTCAGTTGCATCTTCTTTTAGTTTTTCTTCAATGCGTTTGTATATTTGAGTATGAAATAACCGCTGAAGAATGATTTCCTTATCCTTGCTTTCAGAAGTAAGGAGCTTTCGGAACTCTCCCTGGGGAATCATCAAAATTTGCCTGAACTGATTGCTGTCAATGATCATAATTTCTTTTATCTTTTCATCAACATCCCTCACATTTGAAGCCAGGAGCTTTTGCTCTCCATTTTCATCATACATATACAGTTCTGCTTTGGCGCTTACTGTTGTCGTGCCATCGCCGCGCTCTTTTTTCTTTTCCTGCTGAGGAGACCTTGCAATGTAATACCTTTTATTTCTTAAAATAAATTCGAGGGAAATCTCGGTTAGTGTATTATTTTTCGCAAACTGGCTTCGAAGTTCTGGACCATTTCGATCCTCCCCGCTTGCCTTTCCGTAAATCGCATAGCTTATGCCGTCAAAAATAGTGGTTTTTCCTGAACCTGTCTTTCCGGAGATGACAAACATGGTTCGGTTTCCGAGCTCGGTGAAATCAATGCTTTCACTGTCTGCGTAAGGGCCGAACGCCTGCATCGTTAATTTTAATGGCTTCATTTCAGCGCTTCCTCTCTCAGCACTCTTTCGATCACATCGGTCATAACCTGCTGTTTATCTTCTGTAAATTCGGAAGTGGTCATTTGTTCATAGAATTGTTTAAACAGATCATTCTCCGACTTTTTTTCTTCCTTCATCGATAGGAAGGAGCTTTTTTTCTTCATATCTGTAACGGCTATTCTTCTTTCAAGGTGAAGAACATTCGGGTAGACCTGTCTCAGCTTATTAATTGGATCAAGCAATGCACCTTCATCAAAAAGGGTGATTTTCAGATAGTCATCAAGGTTCTGTTTTTCATAGAAAGCCGGATCCATCAGTTCATCCAGATGCCCTTCGATCTCTCTCAAGTCTTTTTTGGGCTTTAATGAACGGGTACGCAAGTCAAATTCCCCATTTTCCTTCATTTCTATAATAGAAATGGATTTTTCCTGTTTAGCTTCTGAGAAAGAATATTTTAATAGGGAGCCTGAATAGCGGATCTTGTCATGCTTTATGGCATCAGGACTATGCAAATGTCCAAGTGCGGTATATGAGAAAGGATCAAAGCTGCTTGAATGGACACAGCCTGATCCTCCGACAGAGAGTGTCCTCTCCGAATCACTGGTAGCACCGCCCAGTACAAAAGCATGTCCGACAAGAACGTTCGGTTCATTTGGGTTCAGGTTCTCTTCAATTCTGCTCACAATCGCTTTCATTGCATCATCATGGGAGTACACACGGTCATCATCAAGCAAATGTCTTACCATTCCAGGTTCAGCATATGGAACCAGATAAAAATTCACACCATTAATATGTATGGGCTTAAAATCATTTACCAGTTTTCCAGACAGGTAGAACTTGCTTTGTTTATACCAGGAGCTTCCAAAGGACAGTCTTTCAGCGCTGTCATGGTTTCCGCCTATGGCAACAACAGGTGTATTGAGCTCTGCATTTATTTTAAATAGAATTTCATTCAGCAATTCTACAGCATCAGTCGGAGGTACGGACCGGTCATATAAGTCTCCTGCAATGACGACTGCATCCGGCTTTTCTTCCTCTACCACATCAATAAATTGATGCAAAAAATGACGCTGATCTTCGGTCATATATACACCATGGACCAGCTTGCCCAAATGCCAATCAGCGGTATGGATAAATTTCATATCTTACACCCTCTTTTCCTTGCCTGAGATTCTTTCTGCAATGTTACCATTATACCAAATCAAAAAACGGCAGAGGCTCAGCAAAATTTATTAGAACATTCGTTCTAATTATATCAGGAATTTTTTCCAAAACATAGCATTGTTCAAAAAGAAAAAGAGCCAACCTAGGCTCTTTCTTCTATTGCTTTTTTAGGTTAGGAAAGTTGATCAAAATGGCAATAATGCCGCAAATGCCAATTAATATTGGATAAATGGAATATGTCATGATGCTCACAGGAGATATGGCAGCGAGCCCGGAAGCAGCCAGCATCTGAGCCCCATATGGGATAGTCCCTTGTACAAAACAGGCAAATATATCAAGAATACTTGCTGATTTACGCGGATCAATCTCATATTGATCTGCAATTTTTTTGGCAAGCGGCCCTGCAATAATGATGGCAATTGTGTTATTGGCTGTAGATAAATTGGTCAGAGAGACAAGTGACGCAATACCAAATTCAGCTCCCCTGCGGGATTTTATTTTGCTTGTAGCCATGTGCAGCAAGTAATCGATTCCGCCATTAAAACGGATGATCTCAACCAATCCGCCAATGAGTATGGCGATTATCGCAAGGGTCTGCATGCCGGCCATTCCCTCGGCAATCATCTGAAGGAATGAAACAAAAGTATAGCTGCCATCTGCGATTCCGATCAGTCCTGCAAGCAGAATACCCCCGCTAAGCACAAGAATGACATTCATGCCAAGTAAAGCTGCAGCCAATACGCCCAGATAAGGAACAACTTTCAAAAAACTGTAATCCCCGCTTGTTACCGCGCTTTCCTGACCAGCAGTTAAAATCCCAAGAATCAAAGCTGTAAGCAATGCAGCAGGCAGGACGATTAAGAAATTCACACGGAATTTATCGGTCATTCTCGTTCCTTGTGTCCTGACCGCTGCAATGGTCGTATCAGAAATAACGGAAAGATTATCCCCAAACATGGCACCGCCTATTATTGCTGCCATGGCCAATGCTACAGATATATCTGTTTCTGCAGAAAGAGCTATACCAATTGGAGCAAGTGCCACAACGGTCCCCATGGACGTTCCCATCGATAGTGAAATAAAGCAGGCAATGATAAAAATTCCGACCATCAGCAGATTCTGAGGGATGAATGAGAGTGCAAGATTCACGGTCGAATCAACCGCACCCATACCTTTAGCCGTTCCAGAAAAGGCCCCTGCCAGGATAAAAATGATGGCCATTAAAATAATATCAGGATGTCCTGCTCCTTTCGTGAATATCTCCACTTTTTCCATAAACGGCTTTTTTCTGTTCATTGCCAGTGCTATTCCGGCTGTAGCGGATACAATGACAATGATTGGAATGCTATTGAAATCTCCTGTTGCTATGCCGCTTCCAATAAAAATTAGAAGGAAAGCCATAAGCGGCAATAAAGCCCAGGAATTGCCTTTGTTTTTCATTAAAAATCTCCTCTCCGAATAAATTTTCCAGCAAAATAAAAAGACCTCTTCAAGCAAGAAGAGATCTTAACAAATCAATCGTTCTCTTCTTATCTGCCAAGCACCTATGCTTGCTGGATTTGGCACAGCGCTCTATAGAGCCCGCTGCCGAGACATCTTCGGGCCAGTCCCTCAGTCTCTCTTGATAAGCGATTCATATGAAATTATTCTGAAATAACTCACGTTTGAAAATTATACAGGAAACTCGTGAAACTTCAAGCACTTTTTTGTTGTGGATTAAGAATCTGAATAATACTTTAAAGGTGAATAACGGGGATTGAAATTAAAAAAAGCCGCAATGCGGCTAAAAACTAGTGAAGTTCTTTAGAATTTGGAGGGTTATGCCCCTTTTTCAGCTCCTGAAAAATATCATCTGAGGCTTGAGGTGCAGGCTGAACGGGTGACTGCAAAATCATTTCTCCCATAAGCCTTTTAAACTCTCCAACAGTTAAAGGCTTCGCATCATTCATTAACTCATACCCAAGCTGTCCATTCGGTTCAAGAGTTGCCATTTTGACATCTGAAATTTTTGTGATTCCGCTGGTTCTGAGCCTCATTTCCAGCTGATCAGCTGTAAAGCGCAATTTCCTCATATTTGCTGTTTTAAGTTTCCCATCCTCAATCACTATTTTAGATTTGCCCGTGATAAATTTTTCAACAAAATTAAACTTAACCTGAAGATATTCCATTAATATTAATGATCCAATTAAGATAGCTGCTGCCACAATCGTTTTCCAAACACTAGTCTCAACGATCGGCTGAATAATGATGGTGCCTATTGAAATCATCACAACTGTTTGGGCTAGTGTCATTTGCGAGATGGATTTTCTTCCGGCCACACGCAAAAGCAATACCCCTGAAAATATTAAAAGGACTGATTCCCATATAAAGTTCATCTATTGCCACCTCCCTTTTTCTCATAGGGTATGGCATAGCAGGTACATATATACAATCGGTGAAAAATAAAACAGCCTGACCATATGGCCAGGCTGTTTTTGTATGGGTCTGTCGATTATAGTTTAGTTACGTTAGCTGCTTGAGGTCCGCGTGCACCTTCAACAACTTCGAAAGAAACTTCTTGGCCTTCTTCTAAAGATTTGAAACCTTCAGATTGGATAGCAGAGTAATGTACGAATACGTCGTTTCCGTCTTCACCTTCGATGAATCCGAAACCTTTTTCAGCATTGAACCATTTTACTTTACCGTTTTTCATGAAAAAAATCCTCCTATTGGCTAGAAAAAGCCATGTGTAAATTCACCATATACACGCTTATAACTTTACGTTCATTACTCATCCAGACCATTGCCTAACGGTTGAAAAAGCAGCTAGCAAAATATAAACACGATGCATAACGGCTGATTCAAATTTAGCATTTATAGGGAGAAATGTCAACTAGCATGGCCGTCTGAAGAAGGTAATTTTCAAACTATTCCGCCATTTATCAGCATTCAATTATATATATATCTATTAAAGATAGCTTCTCCTATTTTAGAGGCGAGCAAACAAACCAATTATATGAGGCTTTCATAAAATATAGAAAATAATATCAGGAGGTGAGTGCATTGAACTTATATGATTTTTTAAACCAGAATTATTACATGCTGGTGCCTGCTTTGTGGGTAATTGGTTATGCATTGAAACAGACACCAAAAGTCCCTGACTGGTCCATCGTATGGATTCTTGTGATCATTTCGGTTTCCGCAGGCAGCTTTGCATTTGGGTTTTCTTTTGAAGGGCTCCTTAACGGAATTGTTGCGGCAGGTGTTGCAGTGCTCGGACATCAAATGATGAAACAGACAATAGAAGGTGCATACAGCAATAAAAAGAAATAGGTTATATCAAAAAAAGTTCATCCCGCTTGGGCTGAACTTTTTATTTACTCTATTATTTTAAGCCGGCCAGGACTTTTTCAATATCTTCTGCTGTCATTTCCTGTGCTTTTGCAAAACTGTATACATGATTCGATGCCCAGGAATCATAAAGCCTTGCAAGATCATTTCGGTCATATACTTTATTGGCAAATGTGCTGAAAAAATAAACAATCAGGACATTCACGACATTTTGCGGCAGCTGTTTTCTGTTTGCAAGCGTACCCAAAGCGATTTTTTCCAATCCTCTAATATTGCCGCCTGTTAAATGTTCAACTATTTCAAGCGGGGAAGCAGTTTCACACTTTTGCACAAAATCAGGGTCATTTAATAAATTTAACATAGGTCTCTCTCCTCTATAACTTCTATTTATACACATTTGGAGGAGATCAATAAACCCTTTTGGGTATTTTGTATCAAAAATGATATAAATAGCAGAGATTTGTTAAATAAATGTCACTTGCCTTTAGGTTACCCGCGAATAAACCCTCCCTCGGAATGAATCACCTGCCCTGTTACCCACTTTGAATCTTCACTTGCCAGAAATGCTGCCAGATTGGCTGCGTCTTCAGGCTGGCCGATTCTGCCGGCAGGAAATTTAGGCAAAAGGTGATTTCTTATCTCCGCATTCATCCATGTGGAGTCGGTGGGACCAGGGTTAATCGCATTGACGGTTATTCCTAAATGAGCAATTTCTGTTGACAGAGATCTGGTAAATGTCGTAATGGCTGCTTTAGTAGAAGCATAGGCCAGTTCACCGGGCATTGGTCCCAGCTCCTGTCCTGAAGTCATATTAATAATTCTTCCATATGGCAACTTCCATTCCGGAAATCTTTTGGAGAATTCTGTACAAAGAAGAAATACGGCTCTCATATTAACCGCATAGTGTGCGTCCAGAGTTTTTGCGTCAAGATCAAGATAACCATCTCTAGTTGAATGTGCTGCATTATTAACGAGGACCATCGGCTTTCCAACTGTTAAGGCAACGGATTCCAGCACCTTTTCTGCTGATTGACCATCCGATAAGTCTGCTTCAAGGCCTTTGCATGCAACACCGCTTTCCGATATTACCTTGCTGAATTCTTTTTCCCAATGGGGCTCGGCATCCCAATAAGTAAAAAATATATTAAAACTTCGGCTGGCTAGCTTTCGGCAAATAGCAGCACCAATGCCTTTATGGCTGCTGACGCCTGTAACAATTGCAGTTTTATTCTGCTGATCCATTCAGCGTTCCCTCCATTTTGGGCCTGCTGCAGCTAGCCTGGAGATAAAGATTCCAATAAAAAGGCAGATACACAACAAGGTATCTGCCATTCATGGTTTGAGTTTCCACAGCAGGCATTCCTTGTTTTATCATTTATAAGAATAGACAAATCTCTCCCTTTATTAAGAGATGCTGTTCTATATAAGCTTTAAATGATTACAAGTTCTGCCACATAATAGAATCTCAATTCCCCTTCCGTATATCTCCTATTTTGAGCATATCTGCAAGAACAGGAAAAAGCAAGATAATATTTCAGAGTGCTCTGTTAGTTTTCGCCAGTACTCCGCCAAACATTAAAGGGAACGATAATGTTATTTTGTTTCCCTGTGAAGGGTGTGTTTTTTTAGTTTTGGAGAGTATTTCATTATTTCAATCCGATCAGGATTATTTCTTTTATTTTTGGTTGTAATATAATTGAGATCCCCTGTTTCTGTGCATGCCAAAGTAATTTTCACTCTCATTTCACTTCCTCCATCATATTAGAATAATAAGCTGGCAGCCGGTCAGCCAGCATGCTCCAGTCTGAACACATTTCTTTTTCCGTTAGTAAACAATCATCCAGTCTTGATTCAATCTCTTCATTTTTCATACCCATGCCAATAAATACAAGTTCTGTCATCCTGTCTCCAAAAACGTTATCCCATCTATCAAGCAGTTCTGGTTCTTCCTTTAAAATTTTGTTTTTTTCCGCCTCTGGAAGGGCTGCAATCCATTCGCCAGCACCTTGCAGTGTTATGGACGGTCCTGCCTGGGACAGGAGCCCGGCCATGTCATTACGTGACGCCAACCAGAAAAAGCCTTTGGCTCTCACAATATCTGCAGGGAAATCCTCCAGCCATTGCATGAATCTTTCTGGATGGAAAGGCCTTTTCCTTTTATATACAAAGGATGAAATTCCATATTCTTCCGTTTCCGGTGTGTGTTCCTCATTAAGCTCCTTAATCCAGCCTGCTCCCTGGCTCGCCGTTTCAAAATCAAAAAGACGAGTATTAAGGATCTCTTCCGGTTCAATCTCTGAATGTACGGCTTTAATAATTTTCGCTTCAGGATTTAACTTTTCTAATACTGCCTTAAGCTCATCAGCGCTTTCCGGATCAACCAAATCCATCTTGTTCAGCACTATGACATTCGCAAATTCTATTTGGTCAATTAATAAATCAACAACTTCCCGTACATCACTTTCATCTGTGCCCTGTTTACGGTCCAGCAGAGTTTCTCCGCATGCAAAGTCATGCCAAAATCGATTTGCATCTACAACTGTTACCATTGTGTCAAGCGTGCATCTTTCCGAAAGATTAACTCCTAAACTTTCATCCATATAAGTAAAGGTCTGAGCAACCGGAACAGGTTCTGAGATGCCTGAGGATTCAATCAGGATATTTTCGATATCTCCTTCGTTAACCAGCCTTTCCACTTCTATCATTAAGTCTTCTCTCAAAGTACAGCAGATGCAGCCGTTTTGAAGCTCCACCAGTTTTTCATTGGTTCTGGAAAACCCGCCTTTTTTTACCATGGATGCGTCAATGTTGACTTCACTCATATCATTCACAATAACTGCCATTTTCTTATTGCCGCGATTATTTAAAATGTGGTTCAGCAGAGTGGTCTTTCCTGAACCTAAATAGCCGCTCAGTACAGTGACGGGTATCTTCTGTGTCATGGATTCTCTCCTTTTAACATAAATAGTATTCATTACGATTTACAGCAGGTTAGTACCCCCTCATCTGATTAGATGTAGTGTTGACTCGAAAATATTGGTGGGTTTTTAATAAATCGTAATTATTACGATTTAAATCATATTAAAATTTTCTTTCGATTGCAAGGATTAACTATATATTTTTTTCCCCTTCCATTCTCCTATCCTTTCAAAATGCTCATAATCCCATTTACATTTTCATAAAATTAATATAGAGTATAAAACGAAATCATTACGATTTTTAAATACAGGAGGATACTTATGAACCGAGTTTTTCGCAGCCATATCATTGATATAACGGGCATAATTTTGATAGCCATTCTGGTATATTTCATATCTTTCAGCTCTGGCTTAGGTTTATCTTTTGATATTCCCCCTTCTCTGTTAAATCTGAATGTTATCTTTATCAGCATCCTAATAGAAGCGTTGCCTTTTGTCCTGATAGGTGTGCTGATTGCAGGGTTTATCCAAATTTTCATTACAGAAGACCATATAAAAAGGTGGATTCCGAAAAATAGAACGGCTGCTGTTGTCATGAGCTGTGTGGCAGGCGCCCTTTTTCCAGCGTGTGAATGCGGTATTGTCCCCATCATCCGGCGGCTTATGTCTAAGGGTGTTCCAGTATATGCAGCGATTGGTTTTATGCTGACTGGCCCCCTGATTAATCCCATCGTCATTGCTTCTACATACATGGCTTTTGGAAACGATTTTGAAATGGCGGGCTTACGAATGGGACTGGGATTCCTAATTGCCATAATAGTTGCCTTTAGCGTGAGCATCATCTTTAAGTCCGGGCAATTAAAGGAAAGTATTCACTTGCCCCACAGCAGCGAAAAAAATCGTTCCTTCCTTGACAGGGTTTGGTCGATGCTGACCCATTCAATCGATGAATTTTTTGACATGGCCAAATATTTAATTATTGGTGCTTTATTAGCTTCCATTGTACAAGTCTATATGCCGGCAAAAACATTTTTGCAAAGTGCAGATAATCCGGTAGTATCCTTGCTGATCATGATGGGTTTTGCTTATGTTTTGTCACTATGCTCCGAGGCCGACGCATTTATTGGTGCTTCATTCAGCAGCATATTTCCTAAGTCTTCCATACTGGGGTTTTTGATCTTCGGGCCGATGATCGATTTTAAAAATACAATCATGATGCTTAGTGTGTTTAGGATGAAGTTTGTTCTTGGGGTATTAGCGCTGACTGCTTCCGTTGTCTTTTTCACGCTACTTCTTGTACAGAATTTCATTTAGGAGGATTGCTATGAAAATCCATTTTCAGCAGGCGTTGAGGGCGCTGATTCTACTGGCTTTTTGCGGACTGATTTTTCAGCTCCATTATACAGGAGACATAACTAAATATATTAATCCAAAATATGTCCGGTTAAGCCAATCCGCTTCCATTCTATTTTTATTTTTATTTTTTATTCAGATTACCAGGATATGGACCTACCAAAGAGAAGAAGTTGTTCACGAACACCACCACGGTCAGGACTGCTCCCGCCATGATGATCAAAGCTGTTCTCATGATCATGACCATGGAGATACACCGTTTACTGGTAAAAAGCTGCTGTCATATTCCATTATATTAATTCCGTTATTAACAGGATTCTTCTTGCCTGCAAAGACGCTTGATGCTTCCATTGCTGAAAAGAAAGGCGGGCTGGCCATACTTGGCAATCAAAAACAAGAGGTGAATACATCGGCTGGCTCTGATGAAAAGGCAGATGTATCAGACTTTGAACTTGAAGACTTTTCATTTGAAGAAGAGCTGGAAGAAGGAGAGGAGCTGGAGCATGACCTTTCTGTAAATGAAGAAGTAGAGGAAATATCCAATGAAGAGTTTGAGCAATTAAAAAAGGACCTTTATTCGGCTCCTGCTATTAAGATGGATGATAAAGTTTTTAGTTTGTATTATGAGGAAATCAGTAAAGATATTGATAAATTCATTGGCAGGGAAATTGAATTTCAGGGATTTATATATAAAGAAGAAGGACTTGGTTCCAATCAGCTTGTCATTTCGAGGTTTTTGATTACACATTGTGTGGCAGATGCAAGTATGATTGGCTTTCTATCAGAAATGGAGGAAGCTCCGGAACTCTATGATAATATGTGGGTCAAAGTTAGCGGAGTCATAGACAAGGCAGCCTATAATGGGACAGAGCTGCCTCTGATTAAAATTAAGGAATGGAAAGAAATTGAGGAGCCGTTTATTCCATATCTGTATCCATTAACCATCAAAATCTTATAGTACAAAAGGGACTCAGCTGAGTCCCTTTTATAATTTAAATCTCGACACAACTTCCTGCAATTCTTCAGCTAGTTTTGCAAGTGACCCGGATGATGATGATACTTCTTCCATTGTAGCAAGCTGTTCTTCTGTTGCGGCAGACGTTTCCTGTGAAGCTGCTGCATTTTTTTCTGAAATGTCCTGCACATTTGTCATGACTTCAATGATCTGGCTGGTTAAGGCCGTCAGTTCCTCCACTGAGGATGAAACTTCCTCGACTTTATGTGTTACATCGCCCATTGAATGGCTGATTTCGGCAAAAGCAGCACTTGCTTCCATCGTATCTTCAAGGCCATCTTTTACCTGTTCATTCCCTTTCTCCATTGCCTGAACAGCCTGCTTTGTTTCTTCCTGAACAATTCCAATCATTTGCTGAATCTGAACAGCAGATTGTTTGGAACCCTCTGCGAGTTTGCGGACTTCATCAGCTACAACCGAAAAGCCCCTGCCATGTTCACCAGCCCTTGCAGCTTCAATGGCTGCATTGAGTGCAAGCAAATTGGTCTGCTCCGCGATAGCGGTGATCAGTTCCACGATATTGCTGATTTCTTTTGATCGTGATTCGAGCGTATAAATATACTGTGTGGCTTCTCCTACAGAAGTATTTATTTCATTCATCTGCCTTACAACATTTTCGACTGATTTAGTGCCTTTTTTAGTCAAGTAATCAGTTTTTTCTGCTGCTTCAAGCATTAGCTCGCTGCTAGAAGAAATCTGCTGCATTCCGTAAGCAATCTCCTCCATTGAAGAAGATACCTCTCTAAAACGGTAAAGCTGCTGTTCAGTGCCAAGGGCATTTTTTTGTGAAATAGCTGCAACCTGTTCAGAAGCCAATGAACTTTCCTCTGCACTCGCAGCCAGTTCCTCACTGCTTGATGCAACTTGTTCTGAAGTGCTTCTTACCTGGCTGACCACAGATCTCAAATCTTTTACCATCTTATTTAAAGATAAAATAAACGCTCCTATTTCATCCCTGTTTTTCACTTTAATGGAGCCCTGGCTTAAATCTCCTCCAGCTACCTTGTCTATCATAGCTGCAGCCAGATTTATCGGCCTTGAAATCTTTCTGCTTATAAAATAAGCGATCGTCATCGCAGACAGGATGGCAGTAATCGTAATGATTAAAGTAATGAACTTAGCTGATTTTACGCTGGAAACTGTTTCATTTATCCCAGCATCTAATTGGGCTTCATAAAATTTTACAAGTTCATCCGCTTTTTTGTTGAATTCCTGGCTGACCTGTTTATCAGAGGTTTCAACTAATGACATGTATGCATTATTATCTTCCAGCTTAAATTTAATTTCTTTATCAATAATGCTCTGGTAGCGATCATGGAGCACTTTCAGCTCCTTCGCCAATTCCTTTTCTTCTTTATTGCTGGTTAATTTATTCAGTTCATTGATATGATGTTCCATTCTCTTGCGGGAACTTTCATAGTCACTAAGATATGTAGAGTCACCTGTCAGGAGATAGCCGCGGATTCCCCCTGCTTCATTCATAAGCTCTGCCTTCAGGGTTTTTACAAGCATCACTTCAGAGACATTTTCATCTAGTAAGCTCTGATAATTTCGGTTAACGTTACTGAGTTCAAAATTCGATAAACCGGAGACAAGACCAAATAATAAAAGGACAGATAAAAACCCGAGGAACAGTTTTTTTGCCACAGATAATTTCATGACTTTTCCTCATTTCCAGATAAAATAGGATATTCTACTTATAATTTAACATGAACGCACCCGGTAAGTCAGGTTCTTTTTACCTATTAACTCATATATTTACAGAAAATTCTCTTCCTTTCACGATTATTTGCATCAAAAATAAAAAAATGCCGCTAATCCGGCTGGCAGATTAGCGGCGACTATGCAGACCAAAGATCCTTAGGGAGGAGATCTTCTATATTATTGTATTAAAAGGGACTGAAAAGGTGTGGACAAACCCCTCCGCTTTTTGCTTATTTATTCATCGAACAGAGTCCAAACACTTCTACAGCCTTTACCTGGCTAGGTTCTCCTGATAATTTATTTAGACAAAACAAGCTCATACTGGAGATAGACATCCTTAAGTGCTGCCTGAATCGCCTGTCCGGCTTTCCCTCGATAATGGTGCTGAACCTTTTCTATGAGTTCTTCAACCCCTTCCCCCAAACAATAGCCTCTAAGAAGCTGGCGGATATATTCACGACCATGCTGAGTGGCGAGTGTACATGATGAATCTACTATCACGCCATATTTAAAGTCAAGTTCCAATGTAATTGTAATAGAATCATATAGGTTTCTCGCAGCCATACCCTGCGGAAGTTTGGCATGGCCGGCAATAAAATAAGTGTTCATACTATTGTTCTCCCTTTTGTCACTCTCAGGAAAATGGGTGTTTGCCAATTAAACAGAATGCTATCTGTCATGTTTCCCTTACTTAATGGACTGATACTTCTTCAAATGGCCACGCTGGCAGCTGCTTTCGAAGCGGCTTATCCTCCCTGTATCCCAGAGCATATTCTCCTTGCATAATAGTGTGAATTTCTCTTGTTCCCTCGTAAATCACCGGAGCTTTTGAGTTTCTTAAAAAGCGCTCAACCGGATATTCATCTGAATAGCCATATGCACCGTGGATTTGAACGGCATCATTGGCAGCTTCGAAAGCTGCATTGCATGCTATCCATTTCGCAAGGGACGTTTCTTTTGTATTCCTTTTCCCTTGATTTTTTAGCCAGCCTGCTTTAAACACAAGCAATCTGGAAATCTCCAAATTGGCACTCATTTTTGCAATCATCTGCTGAACGAGCTGATGCCTTCCTATTTCCTTGCCAAAAGTTTTGCGTTCATGGCAATATTTTAGACTGGATTCCAGACTGGCTTCAATTAAGCCAACCGCCCCTGCTGCTACAGTAAATCGGCCATTATCTAATGCTGACATGGCAATTTTAAAACCTTCTCCTTCTTCACCAAGCCTATTTGATACAGGCACTCTTACATCAGACAAAAATACCTCTCCCGTGTTGCCTGCCCTTATTCCCAGCTTTCCTTTAATGGCCTTGGTTTCTACACCCGGGAAGTTTCGTTCAACTATAAATCCAGTAATACCCTTGTGCCCAATATCATGTTCTGTTTTAGCAAAAATCAGGAAATTATCCGCTGCATCACAAAGTGAAATCCACGTCTTTGATCCATTTAGAATATAAGAGTCTCCATCCCGCATGGCAGTTGAATTCATTGCAGCTACATCCGACCCTGCATTGGGCTCGGTTAAGCCAAATGCTCCTACCTGTTTGCCTTGTGCTTGCGGCACTAAATACTTCTGTTTTTGCTCTTCGGTTCCCCATTGAAGCAATGTCATACTATTTAATCCTGTATGGACAGATACCGCAGTACGGTAGGCAGTATCTCCACGCTCCAGCTCTTCACAGACAATTGCCAAAGTGTTGTAATCCATCCCTGCACCGCCATATTCCTCAGGGATACAAACACCCATTAAATGCAATTCAGCTAATTTTTTTAGTATTGAAGGTTCAAATTGACCTTGTCGGTCCCACTCCTGAATATTTGGAATAATTTCCTTGTCTACAAACCTTTTCACTAATTTTTTCACACTTTGCTGTTCATCAGATAATTCGAAGTTCATCATTTCAATTCCTCCTATATAATTTGATTTTTTCTAAACCTGTCAATTTGGTCGGGATGGTAACCGAGTTGCTCCAAAATGCTTTCTGTGTGCTCACCAAACATGGGAGGATGATGCCTCATTTTTACAGGTGATTTAGAGAGCTTAATCGGTGAACCGGTAAGTCTAAGAGTTTCAATATAAGGATGATCCATATCGACTACCATTTCTCTGGATCTTATTTGCGGGTCATCAAAAATTTCTTGAACAGTATTGATAGGGCCGTTGGGAATTGCCGCTTTATCCAAAATGTCTTTCCACTCCTTTTTTGTTTTTTTTGAGAGCAGTTCTTCAAGTATTGGAATAAGCTTCGATTTATTCTCCAAACGGTTCTCATTATGAATAAACTCATTCATTTCAGATAAGTCCTGCCTGCCCAAAGCAGCTGAAAATCGCTTAAATTGCTCATCATTCCCTACTGCTATAACAAGTTCACCATCTTTTGCAGAAAACACCTGGTATGGAACTATATTTGGGTGATGGTTTCCTAAACGTTTTGGAGTTACTCCGCTGCATAAATAATTGCTGGCAACATTAATTAGTGAAGAAACCTGGCAATCCATTAAGGAAATATCAATTTCCTGCCCCTCCCCTGTTTTGTTCCGATGCTGGAGAGCAGATAAGATGCCTATACATGTATAAAGGCCGGTTAGTACATCCGCAATTGCAACACCTACCTTCAATGGGCTCCCATCCGGCTCTCCAGTTATGCTCATTAGTCCGCTCATCGCCTGAATAATGTAGTCATATCCCGGCAAGTCCTTATATGGTCCGGTTAAACCAAATCCAGTAATGGAAGCCATAATTAAAGAAGGGTTCATTTCTTTCAAACTTTCGTAGCCCAAGTTCATTTTTTCCAGCGTCCCTGATTTGAAGTTTTGCACAACTACGTCTCCTGTTGAGACAAGTTTCCTGAAAATTTCTTTCCCCTCTTCAGCTTTTAGGTTTAGTGAAATGCTCTGCTTATTCCTATTCGCACATAAATAATAGGCACTTTCTCCATTTAAAAAAGGCGGACCCCAGCCCCGTGTTTCATCACCGGTTTTATAATGCTCTATCTTAATCACCTCGGCTCCTAAATCACCAAGAATCATGGAGCAAAAAGGACCGGCCAGCACCCTTGATACATCGATTATTCGGATTCCCGCTAAAGCACCCTTCACTTTTTCACCTCTTTCATAAATTTAAAAAAACAAAAAGAGTCAGCAAAACAGACAATGTCAATTAAGACATTGAAAGCCTTACTGACTCTTATTCAAGGCTCGTCTTCCGGAAAGGAAGTTCAAGTGAACAAAGTCAATCCTTGGGGCATTAATTTGAATTAAAACTTCAAGCCGTGCATGCAGCAAGGAAATTGCTGTCATCGGTTTGTTAAGCTCATTATATAATAATTAACTGAATATTTCAACATTAATTCCCAGGTACCTATACCAGTTTGCTAAAGGGTCCAGGTACCCGGCACTTATTAAACAGCTTTTTTCAAAATTCCTGAATATTCCTTGGAGGTTCTTAGCTCGATAGTCAGTACGCCATTACCGAAATGTGCTTTTACAAGGAGGGGTATGCCAGTTGTGTTTTCAAATCTAAAATCTTTGCCTCCATAAGATACCGTTGCATCTCTTCCTTTTGGAACATAACCTACTGTTACGGAATGGTGATGCTTTTCTACATAGCTTACCCCGACCTTGTCAACTGCGTTAAATAAAGTGGAGGAAGTCTGGCAGATCCCGCCTCCAATTCCCATAACAAGCTTACCATTGATAGCTTCTTCTGCCGGCTGATAACCATGGGCTGCGTCACTTGGACCCACTGTTGTATTAAAGGAAAAATGGTCGCCCTCACCAAGGATAATATTATTAATGGCCTCGGCGGAAAGCTCTATATTTTTCGTTCTGCCGGCTACTCCGCTATTGAAGTAGGTCGTATAAGAGGCGACTACCACTTCATCCAAGCTCGGAACATCTTCAGGGCTATATCCGCTTTCAGTAACATAGAGAGGCAATTCAACATCCCCTCCGCTTACAGACGCAGCAATAATCTTATCCACTAGTTCATTTTCTTCAAGAATGATTTCGGGCTGCCCTTTAATTACCTTCCCATCCGGTCCTATTTTATCAAGGGTCATCCTTTGGTCATAGCCTTGCTTTGTATCCGTACCACGCGCCAGTTCTTTGGCCCATTGGGCCAGATTTGCTTTATATTTTTCATCGTCATTTCCAAACCCCATCTCAGCAGGGCTAAAGGTCTTAAGCACAGCCTTTGTATTAGGATCGGTAACATTAACCACAATCGGTTTTACTTCTTCCTTCTTCTCCTCCTCTTTTGCCTGCTCTTCTTCCCTTGCCTCCTCTTTGGCCAGTTCTTCCTCCTTTACCTTCTCTTCTGCCGGCTTTTTCTCCGGCTCATTATCTCCTGCTGCTTTCCCTGAACACCCGGCTAATCCTATTAAACTACCAATCAACATTAATAAAATTCCCCATTTTAGCTTCCTCATTTTTCCCCCAGCTTTTTCTTGTATTCTTCCTTTCTCTTTTTAGGAAGTCGTTTCCATTTTCATATTGTATTCAAGTCGGGAAAGAGGTATTCCTGCATAACAGCAGCTCAGTTTGTACCTTTTTTCCTGAATTAAAAAAACGCCTGCAGCAGCAGACGCTTTCATTATAATCCCCCACAGCCGGGTGAATTTTCCCGATGGCCGGCTTCTTCTTTCGGAACAGACTCTAGCCCATACCCTGTTGAACTAATTTCAAGTGTCCCTTTTGACGAAGACTCACAACTAAATCCCTCATTGCTGCTTTCAGGGCGGAACTGATTATTATCTTTTTTCATAATAGCCTCCCAATACTCTTTTCTATTCCTTAATCCCATGCAGCCATTCATGATAACAGCCTTTACATAAAACTTCTTCTCTCTCTTGATCGGCCACATCAAATGTAATCAGATGCAATTGATTTCCTTCAATCTCATCAGTGCAATAAAAACACTTTTCACCCATCATGGACCCTCCATAGTTGAAAGTGTTTTTATTTTGAAACAGCTGCACTTTTTTTATACTCAAAAAATGTACCAGGTACCTATACCAGTTTGCTTTAGTGCTATAGATACCTGACCCATTAGCTGCTTTTTTCCTTTATGTCGGTTTGGTTGTCGTATGTTATGACTCGGGCTATTTCGTCATTCATATGTTTATTAGAGTATTCTGTTCCGTATTTAGACATGGAGGTTTTATAAAAAACAAAGCCGAGGATAATCCAGGCAAATACGATGGCCCATTCGTAAGGCCAGATTAATGCTGAAGGCATTCCTGGCATATATAAAATACTAACGCCAAGAGACATAAAGACCGCAATCCAACCAATCGCGGTTCCTCCATGAAGACGGAATGGCCTGTACATATCTGGAGCCTTTTTACGCAAAATAACAAAAGAAAGTGCTACCATAAACCAAGCTACTACTAGACCCAAACCGCCTGCATCAACCAGCCAGACTAAGGCGGGCCTTCCTAACAATGGTGCAGCTGTAGATAAAACAGCAATCAATAAAATGGCTTTATGAGGGGTATTATATTTTGGGTGGAGTTCTCCTAAAGATTTTGGAAGCATCCCTGCCCTTGCAAGTGCATAGATTGCCCGGCTTCCCCCTACATAGAACCCAATCCAGCTTGTCAGAATTCCGCCTATTCCTCCGAGTACTAGAAGATTTCCCATCATTTGACTATCTCCAAAGGCTTTTGCCATTGCGTCAGCTGTAACAAGATTGGATTGAGCAATTTCAGAGGGACTTAGCACACGGGAAACGCCGAAAATTACCGCAATATACCAAACAATTGCCATAATAACAGATACAATTAATAATTTACCAATTTGCTTCTGTGGAAGCTTTATTTCTTCTGCTGCCTGTGGAATGACATCAAACCCAACAAACATGAATGGCGTCATGATCACAACGGTAAGTATCCCTGCCATTCCTTTTTCAAATAATGGCTGCATATTTTGTGTGTTTCCTGAAAAAGAACTGCCTGTTATTAATAAAACACCCGCAATTAAAATTAATAATGTTAAAATGAACATGGCAGCAGTAGAGAATTTAATGCCGCGATAATTTATCCAGGCGATAAAAATAGAGCCTATGATACCTACCCCTGCCCATGTTATCGTAACATCCCAATCTGCCACTGTGTATAAGTAGCCTTTACTATAATTAGGGATCAAATACTCAAAAACCGTTGGCAGTGCAACTGCTTCGAACGCAACTACAGAAACATACCCTAAAATTATTGCCCATGTAGTTATAAAACTGGCTACCCTGCCCATGGCTTTAAAACTATAAACATGTTCCCCGCCTGCCAATGGAAGAGCCGATGCCAATTCTGCATAGGTTAGACCAACAAAAGTAACAAGCAAGCCTCCAATAACAAAGGCAAGAATAGCACCCAATGAGCCAGCTTCTGTAATCCATAGGCCTGCAGTAACAACCCAGCCCCAGCCTATCATTGCCCCAAATGCAAGAGTAAGTACATCACGGTTTCCTAGTGTTTTTATAAACCTGTTTTCACTCATTCGCTTACCTCCACTCAAATTTTTTTGATGAAGAAAACCCAAGCAAACCCTCTATTAGTCTAAATATAATTAATTTTCTGATTTTTTATCTGTTTCTAGTGCCTACTCTAATGAATAGGCACCAATCAATATTAACTATTAAACACTTTGTAATTTTAAACTCTTTTCAACCGCCTGAATGGCATCCGAGAAGATCGAAATCATTTTTTCAATTTCTTCTTTATTAATAATAAGCGGTGGTGAGAGGGCTATTATGTTTGTTCCTCCAAAGGTAACGGCCCTCACAATTAATCCTCGGGTTAGACATTCTTCAACCAGCTGTTGGGCAGCCATTTTCTCAGGTTTAAAGGGAATTCCCTTTTCCCTATCCTCAAACAATTCAAATGCGCCAATCAAACCCTTTGCCCGTGATTTTGTCACCAGCGAATGATTCTCAGTCAAATATTCAAAGCCTTTTTTCAGTTCTTTTTCCATCTTACTTGCATGAGCCGGCAAATTTTCTTTTTCAATAATTTCGATATTTTTTAAAGCAACTGCACAGGCAGCGGGATGACCGCTATAAGTAAATCCATGGAATAAGACATCATCCGACAATTCAGCCAAGCTGTCCCTTAAGCGTTCAGTAATCGCGACCGCTCCCAGCGGAATATAACCACTCGTTATTCCCTTCGCCATACACATGACATCAGGTATAACATTCCAATGATCGACTCCGAACATTTTTCCTGTCCTGCCAAAACCGCAAATAACTTCATCAGCTATCATTAAGATGCCGTATTGATCACAAAGCTCCCGCACAGCTTCTAAATATCCATTCGGCGGGATAATAACTCCGCCTGCCCCCTGAATCGGTTCCACTATAACCGCAGCAATCTTTTCGGGACCTTCATTTTCAATAATCCCCCGAATGCTTCTGGCAAAGTCCGGATCGTTCTTGTCACCTAATTCACAATTCGTTTTGTGGGCTGCAGCATGGAGAAAATCTGGGGCCAGTGAGGTTGTCATATTTTGAAATTGCTGAATTCCCGTTGCGCTTGTCGCCCCTATTGTAATTCCATGATACGCACGCTCTAAACCAATTATCTTGTTTTTCTCCGGCTGCCCCTTCATTTTCCAATAATGCCTCACAAGCTTAAATGCAGTATCATTTGATTCAGATCCGCCAGAAGTATAGAAGAACACATTTAAATCACCGGGTGTAATGCTTGCCAGCTTCTCTGACAGCTGAATAACCGATTCGTGGGATAGGTTATTGAAAGAGGAACTATAAGCAAGCTTGCCCATCTGCTGGCTCGCTGCCTCCCCGAGATCTTTCCTGCCATGTCCTACATTTACATTCCACAGTGATGCCAGTGCATCAATATAACTTACGCCATTTACATCGGTTAAGTATATCCCTTTCCCTTCTGTAAAAACCCGTTTCGGACCGCTCTCCTGATGCTGTCTTAATGAAGATGTTGGATGCAAATAATGCTTTTTATCTAACTCTAAAAGTTTCATGATTTGATCTTTATTATACGTGGTCATTGCGATTACCTCCTTATTATGATGAATAATATAAAAGTTACATAAAAAAGTATTTTGCAAGTTTTATGCCAACAATCTATTAGTGCTAGATAGAGAATCAATGAGCTTCAGCTGCGAGTTTAATGCTTCTGTGCATTAGTAATAATGCATTTCTGCATTAATATTCATTATTCTAAATATTATGAATTGTTGATGCCTGCTTAATATGCTATTATTTCATTACCAGACTCTATTACCTCAATTTATTAAAAAATGCGGGTGAATTTATGGAAATTTGCGAGCTCACACATTATAAGAATTTGAACCATGAATTGGAGACAATTATTAATACCTGTTTTGATGAAATTTTTGTTACTGACGGCATTGGTACAGTCCTTAGAGTGAATCCGGCCGGAGAGGCATTTTATGGGATGAAGGCAGCTGAAATAGTAGGAAAAAATACGGAAGAACTGGCGAGAAAAGGGCTGTTTTCCCCCTCTTTGTTTCCGATTGTTAAAGAGCGGAAAGAGAGGGTATCAATGATACAAAGAACAAGAACAGGGCAAACTATTCATTGCATCGGAAACCCCTCTTTGGACACAGAAGGAAATATAGAGTTCATTGTTTTTACCTCCAGGGATCTGACTGAAATCAGACAGCTTCGCAATAAGATTGAGCGTACCGAACATTTACTTGAAAGCTTTCAGGAAGAGCTAGAAGAATTAAGGCGGTTTCATAATAAAGATGAAGAAGATTTTATTTCTTTTTCACCCGATATGCGAAAAATAGTGAAAATGGCAGATAAAATTGCGAAGGTCGATTCAACTGTTCTTGTTACAGGAAAATCCGGTGTCGGAAAAGGTGTAATCGTATCTCACATCCATAAAAAAAGCAAAAGAAGTAAGCAGCCTTTCATACATATTAATTGCGGTGCAATACCGGAGTCTCTTATTGAATCAGAACTTTTTGGGTACGAACCAGGCGCCTTTACAGGTGCGAAAAAAGAAGGCAAAAAAGGATTATTCGAAGCGGCAAATGGCGGTACATTATTTTTGGACGAAATAGGCGAGATGCCCCTTAACCTTCAGGTAAAACTATTAAAAGCCCTTCAAGAAAATGAAATTCAGCGGATTGGCGGCACCAGACCAATACCCGTAGATACCAGAATTATTGCTGCAACAAATAAAGACTTGGAAACAATGGTGGAGGACGGAACATTCAGAGAAGATTTATTTTACAGGTTAAATGTGATTCCCATTTATATTCCTCCTTTAAGTACAAGACCAGAGGACATTTCATACTTAATGGACCACTTTTTAGAAAAATTCAATAAAAAATATGGAATATCTGCCTATCTAAGCCTGAAAGCAGAAAACAAGCTAATTAATTACAGTTGGCCTGGAAACGTTAGAGAATTGGAAAATTTAATGGAGCGTTTAGTTGTTATAGCCGACAGGGATGAAATTCAATTATCAGATTTGCCGCAAAAGATTGTTAGCTCAACAAACGGCCATAAGCAATATACAGTCCATATTAATGAAATTTGCACATTAAAGCAGGCACACGAGGAATTGGAAGAACAATTAATCATAAAAGCTTATAAAAAATACCGAAGCTCCTATAAAGTCGGCAAAGCCCTTGGCATAAATCAATCAACTGCATATAGAAAAATTCAAAAATATATAGAAGACCATTAAAATAACTCCTGGCTATTTGGCCAGGAGGTTAGAAATCAATTAAACTCTCCTGTTGGCTTCTGTACAAATACTTACCTGGATATAACAGTAATCTCTCTCATTTACCGGGTTTGTGCTTTTTCTTCATATGTTTGAACAATTTTATTATTTAACAGGTCCTCAATCTTCGCTTCATCATACCCAATCTTTTTCAAGATATCCTTAGAATTTTCTCCCAGCTTTGGAGGAGCTTGTTTAATCTCTGCTGGTGACATGCTTAGTTCAAAGGGAAGCCGGGGAAGCTTAAACCCTTCGATGTTCGAATGTGCCAGACTCTCCCACATTTTAATGGCTTGAGCCTGCTTATCCTCAACAACTTCTGAAATCTTTTTTACCTTTGAGCTCGGCACCCCGGCTTCTGCCAAAAGTTTTACCCATTCATCAGCTGGTTTTGATTGCAGTATGTTTTCAATGGCAACTCTCAAATTTTCTCTATTTTCAACTCTTTTAGGATTCGTCTCATATCTTATGTCTGTAACCCATTCCTCTTTGCCCAGCACTTTGCATAAACGGCTAAATAATGAATTATTGGATATTCCAATCATGACGGGTGCATCGCTTGCATAAAAAGCCCCATATGGTGCAAAGGCAGTATGGCCTGCACCATTCTTTCGGGGTTCCTTTCCTGTAGCAAGCCAGGATAGCATATGATAGCCAACCCAAAAAACACCTGTTTCATAAAGAGAGGTTGTTACCAGCTGGCCTTCTCCCGTTTTTTCTTTATGAAAAAGGGCAGAAATAATGCCAATGGCTCCCCACATTGCACTTCCCTGATCCAGTACGGAAACTGGAACTCTTGCAATCTCTGACCCTTCTGCCCCGTTAATCCCGATAATGCCGGAATCTGCCTGGGCGATTGCATCGTACCCGGATCTTTCCCGCAAAGGTCCGTTCTGTCCGTAAGCCGATAAAGAACAATAAACAAGGGAAGGATTAATTTCTTTTAATTTTTCGTAACCAAGTCCCATTTTTTCCGCTTTCTTGTAACGGAAGTTCTCTACAAACACATCAGCTTTCTCAACAAGATCGTAAACAATTCTTCGGCCAGCATCCTGCTTGAGGTCAATGACAACAGACTTTTTATTGCGATTTATATGAAGGAAATAAACGCCTTCCCCTTCCCAAAAAGGTCCCATGCCTCTTGAGTCATCTCCAGTAACCGGCCTTTCAATTTTGATGATTTCAGCTCCTAAGTCCGCGAGAATCATAGTTAAACTGGGGCCGGAAATATTTGTAGTAATATCCACAACAGTAATACCTGATAACGGTCCTGCCATCCTTGTTCCTCCTTCTTATTAAAGAGAGGACCAAATAATATTATGGCCCTCGGGTTTTGGTTTTTAGAATGAACGCGGCAGCCCTAGAACATGCTGGCCAACATAGCTTACGACGAGGTTGTTGGTAATAGGAGCTACGATAAACAGCCGGGCTTCTCTAAATTTACGTTCAATATTGTATTCCTTAGCAAAACCATATCCGCCATATGTGTCCATGGCTGCATTTGCTGCACGCCAGGTCGCTTCTGATGCAAGGTATTTAGCCATGTTTGCTTCTGCACCGCAATCCATACCTGCATCAAACATCTCGGCTGCCTTATCACGCATTAGCTTCGCTGCCTGAATATCCATATAGGCCCTTGAGATTGGGAATTGCACTCCTTGATTTTGCCCGATTGGCCTGTTAAAAACCACACGCTCATTTGCATATTGAACCGATTTATCTACGAAATACATCCCATCCCCAATCGATTCTGAGGATATTAAAATGCGTTCTGCATTCATTCCTCCAAGCACATAGCGGAAGCCTTTGCCTTCTTCGCCAATCAGGTTTTCAGCTGGAATTTCAGCTCCTTCGAAAAAGACTTCAGTTGTTGCATGATTGATCATCGTATCAATGGGCCGGATATCAATTTTATCTGCCTGTTCCTTCATGTCCAGGATAAATAGGCTAAGTCCATCCGTTTTCTTTTGCACCTGGTCTTTCGGAGTCGTTCTAGCCAGGAGCATCATTAAATCTGAATGCTCAGCCCGGGAAGTCCAAATCTTTTGGCCATGAACGATATATTTGTCTCCCTTTCTCTCAGCAAAAGTTTGGATGCTCGTTGTATCACTGCCTGCTGTTGGTTCTGTAATGCCAAATGCCTGAAGCCTTAATTCACCACTGGCAATTTTGGGAAGAAATCTTTGCTTTTGCTCCTCGTTTCCGTGCCGAAGCAATGCACCCATTGTATACATTTGAGCATGGCAAGCTCCAGCATTGCCTCCTGAGCGATTTATCTCCTCTAAAATAATGCCTGCTTCTTTCATCCCAAGGCCAGCTCCGCCATATTCTTCAGGAATGAGCACTGACAGCCAGCCTTCGTCAGTCAAGGCTTTGACAAATGCTGTAGGGTAGGCATCTCTCTCATCTGTATCTCTCCAATACTCTTCAGGAAAGCGCTCACATAAAGTGCGAACACTTTTCCGAATCATTTCATGTTCAGTGTTTTCCATTGTTTGTGTATTATTTGCCATCTCTGTTCCCTCCAAAATAATAAATATATTTAAGAATTTCTTTACTTACCTTTCCAATGGGGTGGGCGCTTTTCATTAAATGCATAGATCCCTTCCAAACGATCTTCGGAATTTGCACATCTATAATAAGCCTCCAGTTCAAATGCCAGCCCTGTTGCTAAATCTGTTTCTGTTCCTTTATTTACTGCTTTTTTTAATGCTTTTAAAGAAAGCGGTGCATTAGCAGCAATAGTTTCGGCCAGTTTAACCGTTTCTTCAATGAGTGTTTCGCTTGAGAAAATATGATTAATGATTCCAAGCTGCTTTCCTTCTTCAGCGCCAATCCGTTTGCCTGTGAAAAGCAATTCCTTAGCTATCCCTATAGGAATGATGCGAGGGAGAAGCTGTGTTCCCCCAATACCCGGAATAAGGCCTAATTTAGATTCAGGAAGGCCCAATCCTGCATGCCGGGCCGCAGTTCTAATATCACAGCTTAGGGCAATTTCCATACCGCCTCCTAATGCATATCCATTTACTGCTCCAACTACCGGATATGGAAACTCATGGATTTTCTCTGTTACTTGTTCAAAATAGTCATGCTGTTTTTTCCATTCTTTTTGTGACATGCCATTTCGTTCTTTAAGATCAGCTCCAACGCAAAAACTTTTCGTGCCAGATCCCGTCAAAATGAGTACCCTTACATTTTCGTCATATTTTAATTCATCCAGCACTTGAATTAATTCCAATGCCATTTTTGTATTCAAGGCATTCATTGAATCGGGCCGGTTTAAAGTTAATAAGAATATGCCTTCCTGTTGGCCAGGACTTTCGAGTTTAATCGTTTCATATGTTTGCACCAGCATCTTACTCATCCCTTCAAATGTATAATAGTTGTTTCAGTTCGGTACCGGATACCTTCGGGAACTCTTTCCTGCTTTGGCTACTTGCCCCGGCAAATCATGGCCAAGTATATCCTTTAATTTTTCAGAAGCAGCAATTAGTGTATCAAGGTCAATGGAGGTTCTCACTCCCATTTCCTCCATCATGTGAACAACATCTTCTGTACATACATTGCCTGTAGCGCCAGGAGCAAATGGACAGCCTCCGATTCCTCCAATTGATGCATCGTAAAGTCTGATGCCCGCCTCCATACCTGCGAGTATATTTGCCATTCCCATCCCTCTTGTATTATGAAAATGACAGCCGAATTCAAAATTTCTCCATTCATCTGAAACCGCTTTTGCTAGGTCATATACCTGTTTTGGATTAGCCATGCCAGTTGTATCTGCTAGTGTAATTCTTTTGATGTTATGTAAAAGGAGGGTATCTACAATTTTCATGATGCGATTCTGAGGGACTGTTCCTTCAAAAGGACAGCCGAATGAAGTTGCGACTGTTACATTTAATCCAATATCATACTTAGATGCAAATTGTGATAAAACCTTAAAGCTATTCAGAGATTCATCCGTTGACTGGCGGACATTTTGCTGATTATGTGTATTACTTGCTGACAAAACATAATTAACAGACCTGACTCCATTTTCTTTGGCAATTTCAAGCCCTTTTAAATTGGGGACAAGGGCAACAAGCTCCATCTTTGCCTCATGCTGCTGAATCTGAGAATAGAACTCTGACGTGTTCGCCATTTGCGGCACTAACTTGGGATGGACAAAAGAACCAAACTCTACCTCAGAAACCTTTGCCTCATGCAATAAATTAAATACATCAAGCTTCTCTTCTGGTGTCAGTATCATGGATTCAAGCTGAAGGCCATCCCGAAGACCGACTTCATAAATCATTACTTCGTTTACTAACTTCATAGAATTATTCCCCCAATAGACAGCTGGAAAAATATTAGCTTTATATAAATAGGATACTGTATCCAATCTACAATTTCAATTATTATTATGAATATTCTTAAATTTTTATATATTTAAATCTTATGACCTTTGTTTTTTGTTTTTCCTCCTTCATTCTTGGGAAGCATACTATGGCATTACTTTTATCCATTTACACCTATTTCCCATGAAACTTTGGCTTCCTCTTTTCCAGAAATGCCAGCGTTCCTTCTTTTTTATCTTCAGTTGACATTAAAAATGCCTGGGCTAGTTTTTCTAACATAAGTCCTGTTTTCAAATCGGTTTCTGTTCCGATATTTATTGATAATTTAGCGAGCTGGACTGCTAGCGGGCCTTTATTAATAATGAATTCAGCAATTTCCTCTGTTTTTTCCTGAAGTTTATTAGGTAAAACGACTTCTGAGACAAGCCCACACATTTTTGCCTCTTCAGCAGAGATGATTTTTCCTGTCAGGATCATTTCTAATGCCTTTCCTTTCCCTACAAGCCGTGCCAATCTTTGTGTGCCGCCTGCTCCTGGGATGATGGACAAATTTAATTCCGGCAGGCCCATTTTTGCATTTGTTGAAGCAATTCGAATGTCACATGCCATTGCAAGCTCGCATCCGCCTCCTAGAGCATAGCCATTAATCATGGCAATAGTAGGTTTAGGATAGCTTTCAATATATTCATAAACCTGCTGCATCCCTTTTTTTCTTAAAGTTTCCAATGCTGTTCTATCCTTTAACTGTGAAATATCTGCACCTGAAGCAAAGGATTTTTCTCCCGCCCCAGTAAAAACAATACATCGTATTGATTCATCCAATTCCAACTCGTTAAGAGCGGTTTGAAATTCATTAACCGTTTCCGAATTAAGTGCATTCCTAACCTCCTGACGATTTATTATTATATAAGCAATCTGACTATTTCTCTTGACTAAAATGTTTTTATATATCATCTAAATCCTCCTCGATATTTCAACTAATACACTATTATCAATAGTGTTTGGGAATAATATTTTCAGGGCTGAATGCAATCTGAAATGCATTTGAACAATTTAACTCTTGGTATTTACGACAGCTTGACCGCCACTAATATTCGTATTTTGAGCGTGCCCGAGTTTCTCAGGTAATTTAAAGGACGCCCAGCTTGCAAGTAACGCAAAAACAGCCGCTAATCCAAAAGATATTAAATGAGTGTCAAACCTTTCATATCCCCACCCTCCAATAAAAGATCCAATAGCACCTCCTATCTGATGTACTAAAAAAGCCCAGCCATTTAATATTCCCAAAAGTTGAATTCCATAAAAATCGCCTAGAATGGCAGACGATATTGCTATGGACCCTGCCCATACCAAGCCCCCAGTAACTGATACAAGAAACAGCTGCCATGGACTTGCCGCGTATACTAAACCAAGGAAACCTCCGCCGCGGACCAAATAGATCCAAAAGAGAATATTTTTTCTTGGGTAGCGATCTGCAATCGATCCTAAAAATAAAGTACTGAATATAGCTACAACTCCAATTGTCCCGACACCGTAGGAAGCAGTCATAGGCTTAAAATGATGATCCATTAACATAGGAACCGCATGGGATCCCATCAGATTCATGCCAAAACCACAGGCAAACATCCCAAATACAATCTGCCAATACGCCTTTGTTTTAAAAGCATCTTTCCAAGTAATTTCCGGCAGTATATCCTTCAAAATTGTATCCCTGTGAACAACGGAACCATCTGCCCCCTCAGGTACATCTTCCCGCATTACAAAAATTGCCGAAGGAAGCACTACACATATGAATAACACTGCAAACAATAGAAGAGTTTGCTGCCAGCCAACTAAATCAATTAATATAGCTTCAACAGGAGTCATGATTGCGATTCCAGCCATACCGCCTGTAGAAAGGTAGAAGAGTGCCTTTCCCCTTTTGAGAACAAACCACTTGCTGACGATTGGAGCTAAAGTAATATTGCTTAAAAAGGAAAGACCCAGTGAAAGAAAAATTCCAAATGAAAAGAGTAATGAGAAAAATCCTATTGAATTTATTGTCCATAATATTGATAAACAAACTGTAAGTAAGCCGGTTAACAAAACAAATTTAGTACTATAACGTTTTAAAAGCAATCCAGCCAGAGGCATTCCAATGCCATAAATAATCATGCCAATTGCAGCGACTATGGAGAACTCAGTTCTGGACAATCCAAAATCGAGCATTATCGGATTAACAAGCGGACCAATTCCCATTCGAAGTCCCATGGTGAGAAGCACGATCACAGAAGCTGAGGCAACTATGTACCATCCATAATATATATCCTTTGTCATGGCGTGATTCTCATTAAAGTTAATGCTGAATCCCTCTTATCACTAAAACCATACAAATCTATGATTTCAACAGCCCCAATCATATAACTTCCTCCCTCTTCTTCACTCCTAAATTCTTTCCTTTTCCATCATCGGTACTTAATTCAAAGGTGCTTACTGCAATAAAAAATAAAGGAATATTATGATTAACATTCCTTTTTCAAGATGGCAGTATTAAATTTATATTCTAAAAAGGATCACCAATATATTTTAAAAGTAAATTTATAATGTAACATTTTGTTCAATTTTATTTTTAATTCGATTAACTGCCATAATGTATGCATAAGCACTTGCTTCAAGGATATCGATACTAATTCCCCGCCCCTGCGAGACTGCCTCTTCATTTTTTATTTGCACATAAACTTCTCCTTGAGCATCCTTCCCCTTTGTAACTGAAAGAATTTTATAATCAAGTAATTCAATATTCAAATCAATGATTTTATCAATAGCATTAAAAATAGCATCAACTGCACCATTCCCAAATGCGCCTTCCTCTTGCACCAGTTCGTATTTATCAAGTAATTGAACGGATGCGTATGGCTGTTCTGGTGTGGAATACGAGATATAAAGTGCTTTCAATTTATAGTATTCAATTTCATTCGTTATCTCCTTATCCAGCAATGTAATTATGTCCTCATCTAAAACCTGTTTTTTTCGATCTGCAAGGTCCTTGAACTTTTTAAATACAAAGGATAATTCCTCATCACTTAAACTATAGCCAAGCTCAGCCAATTTTCCCCTTAATGCATGCCGGCCGGAAAGCTTCCCTAATATAAGGCTGCTTTCTTTTAAGCCAACTGTTTCTGGTTTCATAATTTCATAAGTCCCTTTATCTTTTAATACACCGTCCTGATGGATGCCGGATTCATGTGCAAAGGCATTATCCCCAATAATTGGCTTTGTAGCGGAAATTGGCATGGCTGTTAAACGGCTAACAAGCTTACTCGTTTTAGCTATTTCTTTAAGATTCATCGTTGTTCTCTTTCGGAAGTAGTCATAGCGAGTCTCCAGTGCTAAAGCTACTTCCTCTAAAGGAGCATTACCCGCCCTTTCTCCAATACCATTCAGGCAGCCTTCGACTTGAGTAACTCCAGCTTCAATCGCCGCAAGCGAATTCACGGTTGCCATTCCTAAATCGTTGTGGCAATGGCAGCTTAATATTACCTTATCAATCCCTTCCACACGATTTTTAAGTATTTTAAATCTTTCACTATATTCCCATGGAGTTGTATATCCTACGGTATCCGGATAATTTAATACTTTCGCTCCAGCCTCAATTACTTTTTCAGAAATAGAACATAAAAAGTTCATATCGGAACGGGTTGAATCTTCAAATGAGAATTCAATATGATCAAAAAATTGCCTAGCATATCGAACTGCTTCTATTGATTTAGATATCACTTGTTCCTCTGTTAGATTTAATTTTTTCTCCATATGAATAGGAGAGGTCGCTATAAAAATATGAATTCCAACATTTTTTATCCCTTCAAAAGCTTTTACAGCAGCATCAATGTCCTCTTTATTTGTTCGTGCCAAACTCACCACTATCGGTTCATTTACAGCTTTTGCTACAGCGCGCACTGCATTTAAATCTCCGGGAGACGCAGCAGCAAAACCTGCCTCAATAATATCAATGCCCAATCTCTCCAGCTGCAGGGCTATTTCAACTTTTTCCTTCTGGTTTAAATTGACACCTGGAGTTTGTTCCCCGTCCCTTAACGTTGTATCGAAAGTGTAAATTTTTTTATACATATTTATAGCTCCTCCCTATTTAAATATATCTTTCTATAAACAATAAACTAAGCAGAAGCAGTTCATTCAAACACAGCTTTTTAATATGCATGCCTCTAATTCATTTAAAAGTTCATTTACAGCTTCAGAAGGTATGTCCTCCCAATCAATTATTGACTCTAACCACTTATCTAATGATCTATCAAAAACACCTGTTTCAGCTGGGGGTTGAACGTATCTTTGAAAATAATGCATAAATACGAACAACTTTCTGTATCCGCCATTTTCCGAGATCTGATAATCTGCTTCTTGCAGCAGCAGACTGGAAGCACAAATATGATACATATTATTCATAAGGCGTTTTGCTGATATTTCATGTTCCATGGTCTGTTCTAAAGTGATTGAATCAAATTGTCTTTGCAGTTTCTCTGCTTTCTTCAGGCAAAGTTTAGCAGCACGCTGTACAAAAGCATTGTTTAGACTGGATAGCCGTTTTTCAAAATCAGTCATGAATGCATTTCCTGCATGGTCTTTATTTATGGCTCTTAAAACATCCAGTGCAACAATATTTGTGGTACCTTCCCAAATGGAGCCTAAATGGGCGTCCCGGACTAGTTTAGGGTTAACCCATTCTTCTATATATCCATTCCCTCCGCGTATTTCCATTGCTTCTGCTGTTATATAGCGAGCGCGCTTGCAGATATATCCTTTAAGCAAAGGTGTCAATATTCGAAGTATGAGTTTATATTCCTCATTTCCGCAATCTGATTTATCAAAAACATCAGCGGTGTAAAAGATCATTGAAGCTGCTGCTTCAGTATCAAGAAGTATTTCAAAAATGTTCTCTTTCATCAATGGCAATTGGATAAGTGCATGGCCAAAGGCTTTTCTCCCTCTGGCTGTATATAGCGCTTCTAAAAAGCTTCTCCTCATCATCGCAGCTGAACGAACTGCATTGGATAGCCGGGATGAATTTACCATAGACATCATTTGCTTAAATCCTTTATCAATATTACCGACCACATATCCTGTGGCCCCCTCAAAAGAAACCTCCCCCGAAGCCATATCCTTTGTGCCCAGCTTATCTTTCAGCCTGTTTATACGATATCGGTTCCGCTCTCCGTTCTCCAGCTTATTTGGCACCAAAAACATAGCCAATCCTTTTGTTCCTTTTTCAGCTCCTTCTGGGCGAGCTAATACTAAAGCAACATCAGCACTTACATTTGAACAAAACCATTTATCACCCCAAAGCTCCCAATGATCCCCAGCCTTTTTAGCCACTAAAGTATTCTCCCCAACATCGGAGCCGCCTTGTTTTTCTGTCATGAATTGAGCAGCCGTCCAAAGCTGGCTCATATCTGTACTTGTCAGCCGGGATAAAAAAGATTTCTTAATTTCTGGTGAGGCAAATTGATCTATGACTCTAGCTGCAGAATCGGTCATGCTCATAGGACAGCATAGTCCAAATTCGGATTGAGCAAATAAATACCAGAAGGAATATTTTAATAGTCTTGAAAACCGAGTTGGCCACCCCATTACACCAGGCTGATGAGACATTGCTACAAGCCCAAACTGACTGTACCCAATTTCCTCCATTTGTTGATAAGCTGGGTGATAATTCACCTGATCAACCCGGTCTCCGTATTTATTAAAATGATTTAATTCCGGTGGATGGCGATCCGCTTCCCTGGATAAATCATCTAATTTTCCTCCGGCGACAGCGCCAAGACACGATAGAAGAGGGAGAGCGCGTTTATATTCTTCTTGGGGAACGTAGAAATGAATTAAAAAATCCAAATTCGAATCAATGTCATAAAAATTAATTCCTCTAGGCTCTGGCATTCCACCTAGTTTAGCTTTTGGTTTCAGTTCGTTAAATATCTCTTTCATCTTTTAACCCCTTTGCAAAAAATTAATAGCCATAATTATGACGAAATTAATTACTCTGCCTGTCCTCAAGAATAAACGAATTTATCTAAGTTACCTTCCGGAAAAGTTAGGTTCCCTTTTTTCAAAAAATGCTTTCACGCCTTCCTTAAAATCCTCTGTCTGAAAACAGATATCTTGCCCCTGGGCTTCCAATTCCAAAAGGAGTTTTAAGTCCTTATGCAAGTGCTGATTCATCATTTTTTTTGTCATCCCTATAGAAATGCCTGATTTTTTAGTTAACTTTTCTGCTATATTTATTGTTTCTTGGAGTAAAGATTCAGCAGGTACAACTCTATTAACAATACCTATACGCTCTGCCTCAAAAGAAGAAATTCTTTCACCCAAAAACATTAGCTCTCTTGCCCGATGGGGTCCAATTAGCATAGGAAGGAAATGTATGGCTGCGAAGTCTGGAATTAATCCAACGTTTACAAAACTTTGGACAAAAAATGCCTCGTCTGAAGCAATAATTAAATCGCACAGCAAAGTAAGGCTAAAACCCGCTCCAGCTGCTGCTCCGTTGACTGCGGCAATAATTGGTTTCTCAATTTCAAGTATCTTTAATAATAAGGGGAAAGATTTTTGAAGCCTTTTTCTGCCTTCAAGGGGTTTTAACTCTTTCAAAGCAGATAGGTCTCCTCCTGCAGAAAATGCTTTATCCTGACCGGTAAGGATGATACATTTTATTTCGTCATCATTTTCTGCTTTTTCCAATGCAGAGAGCAATTCCATTCTCATATCCATTACTAAAGCATTGCGCATTTCAGGTTTATTCAGCCGAAGAAGAGAAATGCTGCCTAGTTTTTCCTCCAAAAGATATTTATATTCCAATAGAACCTCTCCTTCCTAATTTTTATGAATTTTAAGAAGCTAAACTTAACAAAAAGTTTTATTAATATAAAACAGCGAAAACATCTATATATAAGGAGAAAATGCAGAAGAGGAATTAAAGTGTTTTCCTTATAGGGAAAGAAAAGCTTATTTATAGTTACCCAGCATTAATGCCCCACTGGCTGCCAAAATTGATTCATTTTTTTTATTACCGATTCTGCTTCTATAATGATTCCATCAATGATTTCCTGAACGCTTGGATATTGATTGATCCGGCCAATTACCTGCCCAATTGATAATACACCTGCATTAATATCACCTTCACCAATCAGTACTTTATAAGCTTCACCTCCAATAATCGGCAATAATTCTTCTATTTTGGCATTCTGGTCTTCCAATTCAAGTACTTTAAGGGCAGCTTTATTTTTATAAACCCTGTTTGGTTTATTGATAGATCGTTTAATAACTAAAGTGTCTGTTATATTGGCGTTTGTTAATGTTTCTTTAATATTTTCAGGCAAGGGTGATTCCTGACTCATTACAAATCTGGTTCCCATTTGTATACCTTGTGCTCCAAGAGATAAGGCCGCAATCAACCCACGCCCATCATTAAAACCTCCAGCTGCGATTACTGGGATATTAACTGATTCTACAACTTGAGGAATCTTTACCATCGAGGTAACTTCATCTGCTCCAGGGTGCCCGCCACATTCGTAACCAACGATTACAACAGCATCACATCCTAATTCCTCAGCTTTTCGTGCAAATCTAACAGATGGTACGACATGAACAACTTTTACTCCCGCTTTTTTTAATGGATCCATAAATTTAGCCGGGCTATTGCCAGATGTAAATACAATGCTAACCCCAGATTCAATAACGCCCTCAACATATTCGTCCATAGGTTTCCGAATTCCGATCGCCAGATTCACACCAAATGGTTTGTTTGTTTTTTTACGAACGAGCTCTATATCATCTATCATTTCCTTTTTTGAAGGATATGTACCTGCAGTTATTAATCCTAAACATCCTGCTTCTGAAACAGCTGAAACGAGGGGCTCACGCCCTAATCCTTGTAAGCCGCCTTGTATAATAGGATATTTTATTCCCAGCAATTTAGTTATATCCGTTTGGATTGTCATAAGCTCCCCTCCTGTAATATGGAAAATTTAAATTGGATCATACTCTGAATTTAGAGTATGACCCTTTAAATAAAGGAAGGTTTATCCTTTATAATCAGTATGTTCTTCAATGTAATCGAACAGCTGCTGGCCGATACTTTCCTTTCTGCCAAGTTCGATTTCTTCTACAATATGAGCCACTAATCCAACAGCTCTTGAAGCAACTGCAAATGATTTTACAACACGGTAATCTATCTCCATGTCAGCCATTATGGCACCAATTGCACCAACAGCATTTAAAGTTATTGTTTTTCCTTTTTTCTCACAAAATTGTCTATGAATCTCTTGAAGAAGTTGTGAGTTTTTCCCTTTAAAACCTAACGTTTCAGCAATCTCGAATAATTTGACAGTTCGGGGGTCGTCGGGTTTATGAACGGGATGGCCAAACCCTGGGAGCTGTTGCCCGTTTTCTTGTCTTTCATTTATTATGATAGAAGCTAATTCTTTAATATCGTATTCTTCTCCATATTTTTGAAATGCTTTTTGAAGCATTTCGGCAACATACTCCATTGCACCAAGATAAACAGTTCCTGCTCCCAGCAATCCAGCCGCTACTGCGGATTGAACAGACTCGGGTGCACCCAGATAAGTTAAACGGGTTGAAATGGAGCTTGGCGTAAAACCATGCTCACAGATAGCCACTAATACTGCGTTAAGCATTTTGGATTCATTTTCTGTTGGTTTTCGATGCTTTGCACCCAGGAAAGCCATATCTGCAAGTGTAATATTTCCAATTAAATCCTCGGTCAAGTTATACCCATGTACAAAAATCTTATCTGTGGCTGATTTTCCGATTTTAGTTTGAAATTCCAATTTTTCTTTTCCTCCAATACGTTAAATTTAGAAAACATAATCACTACTTCAAAATGGCAAATGTACCCAATGCAGATCCAACAGTTAGTCCCTTTTCATTAAAAGCTTTTGACTCTACAAATTGAATGCGGTTACCTGAGTTAATTAGAGCAGCACTCGCATACAAAGTACCTTCCTTAACAGGTGCAATAAATTGAGTTGTTAGAGAAATGGTCGCAACTCGCACTTCTCTTTTAGATCGAATTGCTGCTCCAATAATTGAGTCTAAAATAGAAGTTAATGCTCCTCCATGCATTACGCTATTTGAATTCAAAAGCTCTTTTTTTACCGGCATTTTGATAATGACATCCCCCGGCTCTAAGCGGTCAAAAGATATACCCATATGCTTCCAAAAGGGTGACTCTTCAAATTCATCTTTCAACCATTGTAAATACGCACTGGCACTGGTATTTTCCATTTTATCTCTCCCAGTCTAAAAATGAATTAAACAGAAACAGATCTTTCGACTCTACTCTTCCAAACAATAATTCCATCTAATGCTGCTATCCCTTTACCCTCTTCAAAAACCCATATAGGATTAATATCCATTTCACCAATTGACCTCCTATGATGTGAGGCAAATTGGGATACCTTTACTAGTGCCTCAGCAAGAGCTTGAATATCTCGCTTTTTTCCACCTCTTATACCCTCAAGCAATGGATATCCTTTTAATTCTTTTAACATATCATGTGCTTCGTGAATTTGGATCGGGGCCCGTCTAATGGAAATATCTTTTAGTACCTCTATGAAAACACCTCCAAGCCCACAAACAATCATTGGTCCGAATTGAGGATCTTCCTTTACACCGATAAACATTTCAGCTCCTTCTTCCTGAATCATCTCTTCTGCAAGAATTCCATCAATTTGGGCATTTGGAGAATATTGAAGCACTGACTGCAAAATTTCATTATATGCTCTTTCCAATTGAACAGGATTATGAATGTTAACCTTAACACCACCTGCATCTGTCTTATGCAGGACATCTGGGGATATCACTTTACATACTAATGGATAGTTTAGGTTATCTTTTACTTTCTCCAGGTGGCTTCTATCTTTTATTATCGTTCCATTTGGAACTCGAATTCCTAATATTGAAAGTTCCTTCTTAACGCGTTCTTCTGTCCATATTCCCGTCAATTCATTCGATCCGTCATCTTGTAAAAATGCTGGTGCTGACGAATCTAACATCTGGTCGTTACTAAAATGCGAAAACTCCACTAAGTATTTTAAGGACAACATTGTCTTATAAGATGTAGGATATACAGGGACCCCTGCTTCCTGTAAAATTGTACGCCCCTTTCCTGTTAATTCATTTGTTCCGGTTATCGTCACTATAATTGGTTTATCTGTTTTTCGATCGATCTCAACTATTTTCTGGCAAATCTTCGTTCCAAGTTCTCCTCCAAAAGTAGTTTGAAAGACTATTGCGTCGACCTGATCATCTTCGATTAATACCTCTAGTGTCTCGGTCAAAATATTTTGTTCTTTAAGAGCTTGTGCAGTAACGTCAATTGGGTTTAATGCAGATCCATATGATGGAATAATTGATTCTATTTTGGCTGCCGTTTCTTTGGACAAACGTACCATCTCTAATCCCAATACTTCACTATAATCGGCCATGGCAATCCCTGCTGCACCAGAGTTTGAAACCGTAACAATACGATTCCCATTTGTTTGTTTACCCCTCGAAAAAATCTTCATTGCATCAATCATGTTATCCACGTCATTTACTGTAATTAATCCAAACTGTTTTGCAATAGCCTGGAATGCATCTTCAGATCCTGTTAATGAAGCAGTATGGGACATTGCTGCTTGTCTGCCTAATTCCGAACGCCCAGACTTTAATAAAATGACAGGTTTTTTTAACGATTTAGAAGTTTCTGATAATTTTATCAGCATTTCTCCGTCCGGGATTGCTTCAAGATAGCCTGCAACAACATTTGTATCCGGATCTCCCAGCATATACTCGATACAATCAAAGGAATGTATATCCATCTGGTTGCCCGTATTAACTACATATGAAAAACCAATGTTTTCCTCTTGAGCTAACCCAAACAGCGAAAAACCTATTGCTCCACTTTGTGATGCAAAGCCGACATTCCCAGGTTTAAAACCTTTTTTTGTTTCAAAGGAGGTTGCAAACCCTAATGGAATGCTCTCTTTGACGTTAAGCAAACCGACACAGTTTGGACCTAAAATATGAATCCCTGCTTGCTTGGCCTTTGCAAAAACTTTTTCTTGAAGTGCCTTTCCTTCCTCACCAACCTCTGCAAACCCTGAACCAAAAAGAATTAAGTGGTGAACTTGTTTCTTTTCACATTCATCCAGAATTTGCAGCATTCTTTTGGAAGCTACAGCAATTAATGCAACATCCACTTCACCCGGTATATCCAAAATACTTGAAAAGCAGGGTATGCCCTCGATTTCTTCATATTTAGGATTTACGGGATAGATGTTTCCTTTAAAGTTATGGTGAATCAAATTTTTAATAGGCTTGCCGCTAATGGATGAGAAATCCTTTGAAACTCCTACAATAGCTATTGATTTTGGGTTTAAAAAACGGTCAATCGCATCAACTTTCGACATGTTAAACCTCCTGATTTTTTTCTATACTTACATTTATAGGTTTTATAAATTTATGTGAAAATAAAATAAGTAGAGCTATCGTTAAACCGATAATATCAGTCATCAGTCCAGGAATTAGCATACAGAGACCAGAAATTAAGACCAGCAAACGTACAAAATAATTTTGTAATCTCCCAATCCCCACAAGATAACCTTCTAATGCAGATGCAAGAATAAAAACTCCTATTAATGCTGATATTACACTGGTCACAATTTCAAGCGGATCACCGCGGCCAATTAATGCCGGCTGGTAAACAAAGAAAAATGGAACTAGAAACGTGACAATCCCTAAACGAACTGCTGTGAACCCTGTTTTCATTGGACTGGCCTTCGCGATCCCGGAAGCTGCAAAAGCTGCTAAGGCGACTGGTGGCGTGATGTATGAAACGGTTGCCCAATACACTACAAACAAATGAGCTGCTACAGGATCCACACCAATTGTCACGAGTGCCGGTGCCATAATAATAGCCAAAAACACATAGACAGCAGATACGGTCATACCCATTCCCAAGATAAAACTAGTTATAGCTCCGCCAATTAAGATTAGAATCATACTATCTCCAGCTGCAGCAACGAGTTCCCTTGAAAACGAGAACGAAACCCCCGTTGCTGATAATGCCCCGACAATAAAACCTACACCTGCAATAATACAAACAATTTCAGCTAGGACTTTTCCTATATCTACAAACATATTAAATAATTGTTTTTTGTTCATTCTTGTGCTTTTGTTAATCATTGCAATTATTAACAGCACTAAACTTGCATAATAAGCTCCCTGTCCTTCAGAATTCAGAACGACTAAAAAGACAACCAATAAAACAAGAGCAAATAAATAATACCAGCCACTTTTTAATGTTTGGAGCAAAGAAGGAATCTTTTCTTTGGGTAATCCTTTTAAATTATTTTTAGCTGCATATCCATCGGCTTGGACAATTAACCCCATGTAATATAATAAGGCAGGGATTGCTGCTGCCAGGGCTATTTCATAATAAGGGATAGCCAAAAAGGAGGCCATGATAAAGGCTGCTGATCCCATGATCGGTGGAGTAATTGATCCTCCTGTTGATGCCACTGCTTCAATGGCACCCGCATAATGAGGTTTATATCCTGACTTTTTCATTGCAGGTATTGTCATTGCGCCAGTTGTAATAACGTTTGAAATGGCGCTCCCACTTAACATGCCGAAGAAAGCACTACTCACAATTGCAACTTTTGCCTCTCCGCCCCGGTATCTCCCAAATAAGGATTGTGCTAATTTAAAAAAGAAATCTCCTCCACCTGAGTGAGTTAATACTACCCCAAAAACAAGGAAACCAAGAATTAAATTACCAACTGTTATTAAAGGAATTCCTAAAACACTATTGGAACTCATAATATGATTTCTTGCTATAGTTAAGAAATCATATGATTGTCCTTGAAGGAAACTAACTGGCACACTTGTAGCTATTAAAGGATAAAGCGAAATTAGAAAACAAACTATTGATAAAACTAGTCCGCCTGTTCTCCTTAATGCTTCAAGTAAAAGAACCCAGATAACGATACTGAAATATGTGGCAATAGGAGGTGCTGTCCATTCCCACCCTTCTAAAATCATTCGTTCTCCGTTTAGCCCAAAATAAATCAATATACATAAAGAAACTGGTGCAAAAATGTAATCAAACCACTTTACTTTTTGCCCTTTTTTTGCTGGAAAAATAAGAAAAGATATTGGTATAAAACAAGCTAAAATATAGTAGAGATAGGAATTTTGTATCGGATTAAAACCAAAAAGCTCCAAATAAAAAAGCATGTTTATCGAAAGTAAAAGGCCAATGATAGTAAAAACAACTACAATAATCTTTAATACTTTATTTAACCTTTCGACATTCATTAAATTTCCCTCCGAACAAGTAATATTTTTGATTTTATTACTCTCCTTTTCCTAAATCCGTATTAAAAAATAATGTCAGCCACCCTTGCTGGCTGACATTATTTTTTATATCGGGAATTACTTAACAAGTTCTGCTTTTTTCTCTAACCAGAATGCAGGGAAATCATCTTTAGAGATTCCTTCTTTTTTAGCCTCTTCAACTGCTTGATCCCATGCAGCTTTTAGATTGTCATATCTTGCAACTAATTCATCATTTTTTGCTTGCTTCTCATCATCCCACATACCCTTTTCCTTAAAGAATTTGATAGTTCCTTCGTGGAATGGAATGCCCTTCGGTTCTATCACAACTTCATCCTTGGAATATAGAGCTAAGTTAGGCATGGCATCTTTATAGGCGGTAAAGTGTTCATCCATCGCTTTTATCAATTCATAGATAGCATTTGGATCTTGATCTGCATAACCTCCAATTAAATAGCCGTGTCCCATGATGTCTGTGTCTTTTTCCATTCCAGCCCCGTTATCCATTGTATAAGGAATCATCCAGGAGGCAGTTTCTACTGTTTGCTTCCAGCCTTCAGCATCTTCAGGGTCCATTTCAAGCCAGCGAATGCCGCCTTTGCTGTCTGCTTCGAACATAGCTGAAGCAGTTGGATTAATACCTGCAACGTCGATTTGTCCTTGAATCAGCGCTTCACCTTGACCTGCATAAGAAGTAATATCAACAACTTCAACGTCATCCCAGGTTAATCCGCCAAATGCCAATATTGCCTCGTTTTTTATATTTACCGATGCATTTCCAGTAACCTTCGGTACCTTCTTGCCTTTTAAATCTGCAATAGTTTTAATATCTGAATCTTCCCTAACAGCGAATCCAAATTGACTGATAGGTGCCCAGATCGCACGAACGTTCTGAGGACCCCAATCTTGTTGTGCAAACTCTTCATTTCCTTCAAATGCAAATTGTATCTCATCACCTAATTTACCAATAGAGGCTACTTTGTCTCTTAAAGGAACCATACGGCCAACACCGCTGGCTGATGGCAGCATTCTGACTTGCATACCATATTCTTCTGTTAGCGTGTTTGCGATTGCTGACATCTCTGCGTAACCGCCTGATCCAACATCATATACACTCCAGGTCATTTGTTTAGGGAGTGAGCCAGAATCATTACTTGAGGATGAGTTTTCATTAGAAGCAGGTTTCTGTGTTTGGTTACTGCTACAGCCTACTACCAAAATTAATAGCAAAAAGATTGTAAACAAAAAGCTAACTGGTTTGTTAAACATCATTATCCCCCTTAATTTAACTCATCTTTTAAAGCAAAGAATGGATTTACTGGTACACCTCCCGAAAAGAAATCGCTTTCATTAATCTCTCTAAAAGTATTTTATATATAAAATTTATTTTCGTCAATGAAATTTTAAAAGATTCTGTATATTCAGTAAAAAATTCTTTGTTTTAATTATGGATATAGTGATTAAGCGATTAGGAGTATTTTAGAAATTTATTTTCTTTTTTCATGTGGTTCTCATGGTGGAGATTTTATGATAGAACTTGAGGAGTCTTACAACTTTTCTAATATACTAAAAAAAACTAAGTCTAAATAAATTTCATTATATTAGGAGGGGTATGTGTTTTTCTTATAAAGGCTAATGAAACACTTAGCGGATGGTTCATTAGCCCACTTAATGTAAATTGAAATTAATCAAATAGAGGCTGAAATTTAGGTAATGAAAAATCTCCCTGTTCTTCAAACACCACTTCAACAGGTAAATCACATCTCACTTTTTCAACATCAATATTAATGATATTACTAAACATTCGAACTCCTTCGTCCAATTCAATTAATGCTACTGCATATGGGGAATCATCTTTGAATGCTGGTCCTCCGCCTCTGCGGGCAATTGTATAAGAATAGATTTTTCCCTTTCCAGTTGATTCGACCCACTCTACTTTTTCAGAAAAACAATGCGGACATAATATTCGCGGGTAAAAAATATGTTTAGAGCAATTTTTGCATTGTTGAATCAGCAATTTATTTTCTTTACAGCCTTGCCAAAAGATGTGTGAATCACCATCAGGTATGGGCATTGGTTTTTTCTGTTCAGCCATGATTAATCCCTCCCTAAAATAACAACTGATGTAGAAGACAGGGTTCCGCCTGTACCATTTACAAGTGAGAGTTTTGCATCTTTTATCTGTCTCTCTCCGCATTCACCTCTTAATTGACGGACAGCCTCAATTAAGAGAAATATGCCATACATCCCTGGATGAGCGTAGGATAAGCCCCCGCCATTTGTATTCATAGGGAAATCCCCGCCAGGAGCAGTACGCTGATTACTAATAAAATCTCCTCCTTCACCAGGTTTACAAAAACCAAGAGATTCCAAAGTTAATAGGACAGTGATGGTGAAGGAATCATAAATTTGAACTACATCGATCTCGTCATGTGTAACTCCTGCCATTTCAAATGCCGTTTTACCGGATTGAGCTGCTGAAGTAACAGTTAAATCTGGCATAGCCTGTATGGACCAATGACTATGTGATTCACCTTGTCCTAAAACCCATACAGGTTTCTTCCTGCAGTCTTTCGCTCTTTCAGCAGATACTAGTACAAGTGCGCCTGCTCCATCTGTAACTAAACAACAATCCAAGAGATGGAGCGGATCTGTGATCATTGGGGAATTTAATACATCTTCAATGGATAATGGATCCCGCATTGTCGCATGAGGATTTAATTGTGCCCACTTCCTGGTAGCTACCGCTATTTCCGCCAGATGCTCAGGTTTGGTTCCGTATTGATGCATATGACGGTTTGCTGCCATGGCATATGCACCCGCAGGGGATGGCAATCCGAATGGTGTTTCGTACTGAGCAGTAAGTACAGGCGGTCTTCCAGCTAATGAACGCGATTTCTCTGAACGCTGAGTACTTCCATATAAAATTAAAGCAACCTCACATAACCCTGATTGAATAGCTGCTGCAGCATGCCCTACATGAGCCTCGAAAGCAGATCCTCCTATTTGAGTTGAGTCAGTATATTTTGGCTGAATTCCCAAGTACTCAGACAATATGACTGACGGAAATGAGCCAACACCAGGTAATCCCCAGAGCCCGGCAACAAAAATGCCATCAACATCATCTTTGGTTAATCCTGCATCTTCAAGAGCCCGTTTTGCCGCAATAGCCTGAATTTGCAGGACTGATTGTCCGTCTTTTACCTTCCCTTTTTCAAGTTCAACATCCCCTACACCAACAATAGCCGCTGCGTTTTTAATTGACATTTCTCCACCTGCCCTTAAATATTTATAGAAGACAAAAATACTCTTTTTACTCCATTTGGTTGTATTGGAATTCTCTTGAATATTCAGACTTTGATAGCAAGTGCTGGAGAATAAATTCAGTCATGATTGCTGGATGTGTAATATGGGATTGTTGAAACATTGATGCTTTGTACCAATAGTGAATGCTTTCTTCCCATGTGAACCCCATTCCGCCATGCAGCTGTATAGCATCTTCACATACTTTCTTATAAATATCTGTAGTAAAAAGGCGGCTGGAAATAGCATTTAATAGGGTTTCATTTGATCTCTTCCCAGTTTGAGATGCTACATACACACTATAACTGCGGGCTTTTTCAATTGCTATATGCAAATCTGCAATCATGTGTTTTACTGCTTGAAAGGAGCCCACAGGAACGCCAAATTGTTTCCTTTCTTTAACAAAATTAACCGTTCTATTCAGAACTTCATTTGCTCCGCCTATCATTTCACCGTTTAAACATAATAAATAATCAATAAGTTGTTTATTTAATAATTCTTTATGGTTGCTTTCATTTCCTCCGATAAAATCATCGTGATTTATCCACACTCCATCTAGTACTAAAGTACCCTGAGGTTTGGACAAATCCGCCGATTGCTCAGAAATTATGTTAACTCCTTCATTTTTGGCATTTAACAAAATAGCTGAAGTATGTCCAAATTTGCCTTTTAACGGTAATAATATAACATCTGAGTGTTGTAAAAACTGTACGTGTTTAATTTCGCCGCTTAATTGAATTTTATCGAATTCTTCATTTAGAATTTTTATTTCAGGCCAAATGAACTCAATCTTATTTTGTGATTTTTCCAGTTTAGGTAAAGCAGAAGTTATGAGTTTTTCTCCAGAAATAACTATATTCAATAAATCCTGCTGCTGATTCGTTAATTTCATTTGACTTAATAATGGGACGATAAATCCGGCTACCAAAGAAATCGGACCAGGAAAAAGTTTCTCTCCAACCGATTCAGATAGGTACATTAAGTCAAGGGGGCCAACGTCTTCTAAGGTTTGCCATTCACCTTTCGCCAGGACGCCCAGCCATCCATTTTCTGCAAGCTTCTTCCATGCACCTTTAGAAAACCCATCTTTATTCTCAGCAACTTCACTAAAAACTTCAATAGGCATTTCCTTTTTTAACAATGAATGAAGAGCCTGTTTTAACATTTGCTGCTGCTCAGAGAATCGGTATTCCATTTTATTTTCCTCCTTTCGAACTAGGCAACCCTAAAGATTTTGCGATAATATTTTTTTGGATTTGTGTTGTTCCTGCATAAATGGTTTCAGCCCTTGATAAGAGGAATTTTTCCATCCAAACTTGATTTTCACCTTTCAATAAGGATTCTTCTCCTAATAACTCTACACCTACATTAAGTAAATCCTGATGGCTTTCACTCCAAACCAATTTTGCTATTGCCGGCAATGCACCGGTATCATCTCCTTGTGCAATTAAGGCAATATTACGTAAACAAACACTTTTTAATATTTCGCAGGATAAATAGGATTGGACTAATTTACTTTGCATGATAGGGCTATTTGCGGGAGAGCTTCCAGCTTGTATCTGCTCTTGGAATAGTGTAATTAGCTGCTGGAATTCCTGCTGCATTTTTAAGGAACGTTGAGCGAAGTGAATCCCACGCTCATGTGCAAGAGCATAGTTCGCCATTTCCCAGCCATCGTTTATATCTCCAACTAAATCTCTTTTGGGAACAATTGCATCGTCCAGGAAAACTTCAGCTAGTTCTGATTCGCCAGCAATATTTTTAATCGGCTGGACAGTCACGCCCGGCTGATCCAGGTCCAGGATCATCATGCTAACCCCTTTGTATCTCGATTCAGCTGTACGGACTAAGATATAACATTTATTCGCATATGGACCATAAGAAGTCCATACTTTTTGGCCATTTAACACATAATGATCTCCGTTATCTTTCGCCTTTGTTTGTAGTCCGGCCAAATCTGAACCAGCATTCGGTTCCGAGAAGCCTTGACACCAAATATCTTCGTGATTTAGCATACGAGGAAGATAATACTTCTTTTGATCCTCTGTTCCATAACGGATTAAAGTCATCCCAAAAATACCTATTCCATTTGAATTCAATACTTCAGGAGCATTTATTCGAACCAATTCTTCTATATATACTAATTGTTGTTCAATAGTAAGACCCAGACCTCCATACTCCTTTGGCCAGGCTGGTGCCACCCACCCACCCTGACCTAACATTTTCCCCCACTCCTTACGCCTTTGAACCCACTTCTCTCCTGTTACCTCCTGATTCCATTCTTTCGGAAAATTCGCCTCTAACCACCTTCGAAAAGAGTCACGAAAACCCTCAGCTTCCTGTGAATATTCAAAGTTCATGCTTTTTCCTCCTTAATGTGCAATTTTTGAAGGCAATGTGGCTTCAAAAGTACCAGCTACTTTAACTTCACCCTCGTCATTCATAGCAATGACTTCACTTACGATTAGATTGTTTTCCTTCTTTTCTAATACCTTTCCAGTAACATGAATCCGCTCACCGGGAAATGTCATACTCCGAAAGCGAATTTGAAGGGAATTAACATACATGCGGGGAATCCAGCTGGTTACACCTTGTGCAGCCATTCCCATAATTAACATTCCATGTGCAATAATGCCGGTCCCTGCTTTTTCACCTGCTTTTTCAACAGTATGGAGGGGATTAAAATCTCCTGAAGCACCAGCATACTTCACTAATTGAACACGGGAAATCGGTTCCTTTAAAATTTTGGGAAAATGGTCTCCAACTTTCAAATCATCGTAATACTTCCACATGAATATCACATCCAAAATGTTTTTTAATGCCGCTCAATTGTTACATTTCTAGAACGGGCGACCAGTTCGTTAAACTGATTTCTATATTCAAATTCCAAAGTAATCAGGTTCATCCCTCCAGAGGACCCTTGCTTGACTTTAACATCAGCAACCTTGCCTGAAACAGTAAGTTTATCACCCGCATATATTGTTTTAAGAAATTGATAACCTTGTTCCCCGTGTAAGATTTTAACCGGATTTAAATTTAGCATTTGGCATTTTTGCTCAAAACTATATCCACCCCATAAATCAATCACTTGGAGGAAGGTTAATGGAATAGGTATTCCATCAAAGCCTTCATTTCTTGCTGCATCCTCATCGTAATAAATAGGATTAGGATCACCAATTGCCGCAGCCAACTCTTTAATTTTTCCTTTTTCTACTGAATACGTATATGGAGCAAGCTCCAAACCCATTAGCTCTTTGACAGCACTCAGTTTTGTTCACCTGCTTTTCTATTAGATTATCGTAAATGACCAAATGATTATCTAAGTATTCTGCATTCACTTCTGAAAATTTATTTATACTTACCTCAAACAATTTTTGGGATAATGTAAAACTTAAAATCTTCTAAACAAATACTACATAAATCTTCCACCGGTTACTTCGAGCACATTCCCTGTCATGTAATCGGAATAATCAGAGCTTAGGAAAAGAACAGCTTTAGCAATATCCAATGGTTCGCCGACCCTCTGCATAGGTATTTCGGCAATTTTAAGCTGCCGAACTTTCTCAGGGACTGCACGTGTCATGTCAGTATCGATAAAACCAGGCTGAACAGCATTTACATTAACTTGGAATTTAGCAAGCTCTTTCGCTGCAGCCTTTGTCATGCCAACAATACCAGCTTTTGCTCCTGCATAATTTACTTGACCCATATTTCCGACTTTTCCTGCAATGGAAGAAATATTTACAATCTTTCCTTTTTGCTTTTGTCTCATATGGACGGCGGCAGCCTGCATACACAGAAATGTACCTTTCATATGAACATCCAACACTTGTTCAAATTGCTCTTCCGTCATTTTATGTAGCATAGCATCTCTAGTAATCCCTGCATTATTTACTAAAATGTCAATATCACCAAAATGGTCGATTGCAGCTTGGATTAGTCCTTGGGCACTTTCTTTTTCGGCAACATCAACTTGCTGTGCAAAACCTTTAGTTCCTATTTCTTCTATTTCATGGGCAACCTGTTCTGCAGAATCCAGGTTTAAATCTCCAACAACAACATTTGCTCCGTGCTTTGCATAAAACAATGAAATTTCTCTTCCAATTCCCTGTCCGGCTCCCGTAACTACTGCAACTTTTCCTTCCAGATTCATCTAATTCCACTCCATCCCATTTTTATTTGATATTTAAAACAGTGATGCTTGTTGAAAACCACTAAGAAAGGGCTTACATTTATCTTAATTAAATTTTATATAAGAAAAAAGTTTTTGTCAATGAAATTTTAGAAAATTTGGACTAGTGGGAATCCATTGAAAATCACCTGTATTAAAGAGAATTTTGCTGTGTCTTTTTATGGCCGGAAAATTGAACAGCGTATTTTCAATAGGGGATATTACCAGAAAGTCAATTCAAAATTCAAAAAATAATCTCCTCAAACTTTGGATGTGGGCAAAACTCTTGCTGATCCAAAATAAAAGGAGAATATGCAAATACAATTTATGAGTATTTGTCTAGGTACTTAAATTGTCATTATATTATTGCGGAAAGTTTCCGCCTAATCTCATACTGATTTCAGTCGCAACACCTTTGATTTTCTCTCCCATCTTCCCAATATCCTGATCCTTCAGCTGGGCAGTCATTCCAATAATCGCAATGGCCATTTCCACACTCTCCTCATTATTAAAAATGGGAGCTGAAACACCAACGATACCCTCAATGTACTCACCAAATGTAGTAGCATATCCATTTTTTCGTATAGCGGGCAGCTCTTCTTTTAATTCAATAATTTCTTCTTCACTTAGCTTACGCAGGCCATCATTCATTCGTAATAACTCATCTGATTCCTCTTCATCCATATAAGCTAATAAACACTTTCCATATGCCCCATCAACTACTGAAAAATGTCTTCCTACTGAAACGTTAATTCCAAATTCTTCACCTTCAACTTTAGCCAATATCGTGGAACGCTTTTTGCCAATTCTATTAACAAGAAACGTAGTAAGTCCAGTTTGCTCAGAGAGTTTTTCCAAATAAGGGAGAATAACTGAAATATCAAACAGATTTTCTTTTGCCCTTTCTCCAAGAACAACTAAATAAGGTCCCAGGCTATACCGTTTTGAGCCTTTATCATAACGAACAATTGAAAGCTCCTCTAATTTCTGCAGGATACGATAACATGTTGTCGGAGTTAAAGAAGTAGCTTTTGCAATTTCTGTTAAATTGCTTTTATTAAATTTTTTTCTGCTTAAAAGCGCCAGTATTTTGAAAGCGCTATCAACTGCTGGAACATTGTATTTTCTCTTTCCTTTACTTTCCGCTTCACTTAATTTATTTTCCATTGACTTTCCTCCTGACAAAGTTGTAGTGACTTAACAAATTTGGTAAATTTATAACAGAAGCAGCTATAAACTAAGCAAAGTTAATATATTTACTTCTAATAATTATTTTATATATAAAAAAGTTTTTCGTCAATTAAAAAATTGATTATTCTAAATATTGAAATATCAAAAAGTGTGATGCCTTCCCAAGAGTATCGCTTTGTAACTTACTTTAGTAACTGACTAATAGAAAGGATTAAATCCTATTTTTTTTAATTGAAAGGTTATCTATAGAAAAAAGCCCCTGCAAAAGAGGGGCTTTAATAAGATATCTTTTGGCTAAAAAACGCACTCAGAATCTATTTACTATATACTTTAATTTTCACACTTTAATCTCAACACCCGCCATTCCCTCTATAAATTTTGCAATCGCAGTATGATCCATCTCCCCTCCGCCTTGAGACTTTGCATATTGCCATACTTGAAACACAGCGCTGGAAATAAATGCAGGCACCTCTGCTCCTTGAGCTATACCACTGGCAATGGCAAGATCCTTACACATTAAATCAATTGTAAAGCCCACATCAAATTTTCTTGATATTACTTGCTGAGGAAATTTGATTTCACTCGAGTGGCTCCTCCCGCTGCTTGTATTAATTACTTCCAGCATCTTTTCGGGATTAAGGCCAAGCTTGGTGCCAATGGCAAGGACTTCTGCAGTGGCGGCTAAAGTAGCAGCACAAAGCATATTGTTAAGAGCTTTTATTGTATGGCCTGCCCCTAATTCTCCAACATGTGTTACATTGGAGCCGATGTCATTTAATAGAGGATAGGCATCCAAGAAAACGTCCTCGTATCCACCAACCATAATGGCCAGGGTTCCATCTTCGGCTTTCTTAACACCCCCGCTTACTGGGGCATCCAGCATATGGATATCATATTTCAGCAGCTCATTGCCAACTTCTTTTGTGATTTCCGGGACGGAACTAGTCATGTCAATTAAGGTGCTTCCTCCTGAAAATCCGGATAACAGCCCGTTAGGACCCAGAGTTACGTTTTTAACTATTTTGGCATTTGGCAGCACAGTAATAACATAGTCGTTGTTCCTTGCCAGCTCAGAGGGAAATTCATATGTAATTGCACCAAGTTCTGCAAAAGTTTGTAACAATCCCCGATCTAAATCATATACAGATAGTTTATACCCTTTTTTTATTAAATGACGGGCAATTCGTCCGCCCAAATTTCCTAAACCAATTAATCCAACGTTCATTTTCAGCACGCTCCCCGTATTAACGGAAGTAAATAAGTCACGCTCTGGGCAAAAAATAATCAGGAACGTCTTAACTGGATGTTAGTTTGTTGTTCATTGGTTGTTTACGAATTTCTCCAATATAGCCAGAGCCCGCTTTTCCTTCCTTTTTAAGCTATCAAGTATTTTATTTTGATTTTTTTCTTTTAAGCCATTCAGTATTTCGCTGTATTCCCTTATTGAATGTTCCATACTGGTAGGGTAGGAAAGAGAAATATATCTAAAAGGAATCAATTGACTATTAATTCTCATATATAAATCTTTTAAAACTGTGTTTCCAGAGAAGATAAAAAAATTCATTTGTAATTCTTCGAGCAGGTCAAAACATTGCTTAACCTTATTGCCTTCAAGTGTTTCCCCCATTTTAATAATTAGAACACTAATTTCTTCCAATTGTTCATCGGTACATGAATCATTCAGTTTGGTTAAGGCTATTTCTAATAACCTGTACACAACTTCATAAAGATCAAGAAGCTCTTTTTTGGTTCTTTTTTTTACAAAGACGCCTTTTCGGGGTACCCTCTCTACAATTCCGTCCTTCTCTAAAATGAATAATGCTTCACGGATTGGAGCTCTGCTGGTGCCAAATTCTTCAGTCAGTTCTAATTCCAATAACCTGTCACCCGGTTTAAGGACACCCTCAGAAATTTTTATAGCTATTTCTTCAGAAATTCGCTGTGATAATGTTGTATTTTCAAAGCTCATTGTTTTAGTTTCCTCACTTATAACAGTATGATTCTAGAAAGTTACTAACTATCCCATTTCTACGTAAATCATACCATCTTTAACCTGAACAGGGTAGGTCTTAACTTTTCTATTACTTATGCCAAAAAGTGCATCCCCTGTCTCCAAGCTAAACTCCCATCCATGCCATGGACATCTCAACACTTTTCCTTCAAGACCAAACTCAAACTCTGAAGGCTTACTTGGAAGCATAGTTCCGCATACTGCACCTTCACATATTGGTGCAAGTTTATGGGGGCAAACGTTTCTAACTGCATATACTTTTCCATCTTCATAAAAGACTCCGATAGAAGTTCCATTTAAATCAGTGATCAGTGCCTTTCCTTCCGGAATTTGGTTAAGATCCCCTATACAATATGCCATCCCTTATGTGACCTCCTTATTATTTGGTAACTCCTGCTTTATCTAAATTAAATAGTTCAGCAGCATTATCATAAAATATTTTCTGTTTTAATGTGTCGGGCATTGATGAAAAGGTGTTATCTGGAAAATCATTATCCCAATGCGGGTAATCAGTACTAAAAATTAATGTTTTCTCTGCATGCATCATTTCGAAAATCTGCATTAGATATTTTCCTTTTTCAGGCTCTTCTACCGGCTGGGAGGTAAAACGGACATGATCTAACAAGTATTTACTAGGTTCCTTTTCAAGCCATGGAACTTCCTTTCTGAAATTACGCCAGTTTTGATCCATTCTCCACATAATGGAAGGAACCCAGCTGTAACCAAATTCTGCGGCCAGGACTTTTAGTTTGGGGAAACGCACAAATACTCCTTCAAATACCATACTAACCAAATTTCCATATGCAATTTGAGGGAAATCTGTATGTCTTTCAATATAACTGGAAGGTACACCTCCAGCCATGGCAACACTTGTTGAAAAGCCGCCTTCTGTGCCTGTAGGATGAATAAGTATTGGTAATCCCAGCTCTTCTGCAGCTTCATAAATAGGAAAATAGTAGCTGTTCCCCATTAAAATATTGAATAAAGGCATAAAGACAGCAACCACTCCTTTTTCATGGCCAATTCGCCTAATTTCTTCTGCGGCTTTCAACGGATCGTGAACTGCTACACACATCGCCAATTTATACCGTGAGTCTACTGTCAGCCATTCATTTATAAAATAATCATTAAAGGCCCTGGCTAATGCTGTGGCTTCGATAGGATTGGGATAGACAACTATTTTCCCTGCCTGTACTGAAGTTAGAATTGCATGTTCAATATAGTACCGGTCCAGCAAAACTTCACTCATATAGATTGGATCAGATCCACCAGCACCTCCACCTGGGGGTTTTGCATCAAGTCTGATGGAGGTTGATTTTTCCAATGGCGGACGCAGCGGGTGATCAGGTAATGACAACCTGCCATCGAAAACTTTTTGCATAGATTTGCTTAAATAAGGCAGCAGGCCTTTAATATCCCCGGTAATCCAAGGATGTACATCAGCATCGATAATATTTTTCCTATTGTTTGCTTCCATTTAGTCCCCTCCAAAAAATAACAGGCTATAAAGTATATTGTCGACAATTTAATTTATTATTTGAACCTTACTCAATGTGGAGGATGAATAAGGCCAGGCAATAAATTTTCCCTGGTAATTAATTTTTATAAAGTTTACTTACTTCTATTATATATAGATTATAAAGTTTCATATATAGACTCAGTTATTACAATATGCTTCCAGTAGGTTTATTCCGATTTCATCACGGGCAAATGAATTAATTAGAGAAACAGTAGTCTGCTTCAATGGAATTCCATCAACTTCCCTTTTTTTCTTTAATTCAGCTTCTATTTCTCCCGGTAAGTATATTCTTTCATGCCCTTTTGCTTTAGGGGAGCCCCGTAAAGTACGGCTTAAATAGGCAACTCTACTCTGGAAGTTTTCACCATTTCCAAATCTGTTTATATTTATAGCACCAAAGACATGTCCACAGCCCCATGCAGCCTGTTCATGGTTCTGCAGTTCACTTTCAGCCGGCCCTTTAGAAATTCCTCCAACTTCAAAAGAAAATAGCGCTCCTGTTAATGCCGCAGATAAAATTTCGTTAATCACAGCTATTCCATAGCCTTTATAACCTCCAAATGGCAATACGGTTCCCTCGACTGCTTCACGCGGATCAGTTGTAGGTTCCCCATCTTTCGTAATTGCCCAGCCTTCAGGCAACGATTCATTTTCACGTGCCATCATTCTGATTCTTCCTCTGGCAGATACACTGCATGCCATATCAAGTACGATGGGGGGTTCGTCTCCAGCTGGTATAGCGTAAGAAAATGGATTATTGCTTAGTAGTGCCTCTTTTCCGCCCCATGGAGCCATAACCGCAGGACCGTTTGTCGTGCAAAATCCAATTTGATGATGGTGCAGTGCTTTCCTTGTATAATAGGCAGCAGGTCCGAAGTGGCTGCTGTTTTTAACTCCAACAATACCTATACCGTATTTTTCTGCCCGTTTGATCGCTGCATTCATTGCGATATCAGAAGCAAGAACTCCAAGGCTCCCTTGCCCATCAATCACTGTAATGGGTCCTTTGTCCATATCTTCATATTTAACTTCCTTCTGAAGATGCCCCTTTAAAAACCCTCGTGCCCACCGAGGCAAATTTTGCACCCCGTGGGAATGTACTCCTCTCAGATCAGCATCTATTAAAACCTCACTAACCAACCTTGAGTTTTCATTATTTAACCCGACTTTTATAAATGCGTCCTGTACAAATTTCTGCAGCCCTTTTGCACTTACAGTAATCATTGTTTTCCCCCTTTAACCGCTCATACTTTCATAGAATGATATTTATCATTAAATATTGGGATATCACTTTTTTCAAGTGCAATATCCATATGAAAAATTTCATAAGGCGTTTTGCCCTGAAGTAAAAGCTCCTTTATTTCTTTCTCTCTGTCAGCTCTTTTTTGGGCCTTCTTTAAAACTTCTTCTGCTTGTTCAACAGGTACAACAACCACTCCATCATCATCTGCGACTATGATGTCACCAGGGTTGACCAGAACTCCTCCACAAACTGCCGGTACGTTTATTCCACCGATTTTCTCAACACTGCTGGTTTTTGAGTAAATAGATTTAGCCCACACTGGGAATTGGTTTTCAACTATTGCCTTGACGTCCCTTACGGCTCCATCTGCAATAACACCGGCTATTTTCCTTCCAATTCCGGAAAGTGTTGCCATTTCTCCCCAAATAGCATTAGATGAATGATTGCCCATAAACCCAGTAACTAAAATATCTCCTGGCTGAGTAAGGGATAAGCCAAGATGCATAGAGAGATTATCCCCTGGTGTATTAATAGCTGTAACAGCTGATCCGGCGATAACCTTCCCATTGCAGATAGGCCTAATGGAAGGGTCCATTAGTGTCTCCTGATCCATTGCCTCGTAAACTGTTGATACACCCAGATCTTTAAATTGTTCAATTACTTTTGGATTTGCTCGTTCTATTTGAGAGTATATTTTACCGAAGTAGGACATTGACATTTTACCTCCTAATTTTCAACCTGCTATTTGCTTATTGCATGCTCATTTTTCCGCGAAGCAATGGCACCCTTCCAGTGTATAAGGCACATAATTACAAATATGCCTATACCAAAAATATCTGTTATGTGACCAGGGATGAGCAATAATATCGCCGCCGCAAACGCAAATATTCTTTCTGCTATGTTAGCCTTGTTTATTAAAATCCCCATTGTAGCCACTGCTAATATCACAACGCCTGCAAGGGCTGTAGAGACACTTAAAATAATGTCGATTGGTTCTCCTTTCATTAATAGAACCGGGTCAAGAACAAACATAAACGGAATAATAAAAGCAGTTAAACCAATTTTTAAGCTGTACATTGCTGTTTTCATCCAATCTCCTTGAGATATTCCGCAAGCAACGTATATCGCTGCACATACTGGTGGGGTAATGGCAGATAATACAGCAAAATAAAGTAAAAACATATGTGCTGCTATACCTTCAATACCCAGATTTATTAATGCAGAACCAACAACAGATGCAGATAGCACATAGGCAGCCGGAGTAGGAGCACCCATTCCCAGTATGATCGTAATGACCATTGCCAGAACTAAAGCCAAAAAGAGATTTCCCTGGCTAAATGACATTGTCACTAAGGAAAACTTTACTCCCAAACCGCTGGTGTTAATCGTTGTCACAAGAGTCTGTGCTGCCGCTATCAGCATTACAATAGTCACCATGCTCTTAGCTCCGCTGTCCAATCCAGATATAATCCTTTTAATTGTTGCTCTAAATTCCTTTTTCGATCTTACATTGCAGATAAAATACAAAACAATTGTGCCGATATACATCGAATATCCAGCTTTTCCTGCCGTGTATCCTGAAAATAACAATGCGACTAATAATATTAATGGAACGAATAAAGGAATAAATGTTCTCCAATTGATTGCCTGCTTCCAAGTAGGAATCTCTTCATCGGAAAGACCAGTTAATTTATTCGCCCGTGCATAAAAATAGATTGATATCATAATAGACACAAAAAACAATAAAGCTGGTATCAATGCTGCAATCATTATATCCACGTAATTGAGAGCCAGTAGTTCAGCCATAAGAAAAGCACTGGCACCCATAACAGGAGGCATAATTTGTCCGCCGGATGAGGCGACAGATTCAACAGCACCAGCAAAGTTTTTATCGTAGCCAAGCCTTTTCATGAGAGGTATGGTGAAATTTCCAGTTGTTGCTACATTAGCAACAGTACTTCCATTAACAGAGCCGAATAACGCACTTGTTACTGTAGCAAGTTGCGCAGCTCCCCCTCGCCACTTACCAGTTAACTTTGAACCTAAATCAAAAATAGCATTCCCTAATCCCAAGCTAAGAATTAAAGATCCATATAAGACGAAAATCACTAAGATATTTGTAGAAATAGACATTAATTGTCCCCAAATCCCTTGCGTTCCCAATAAATAGGTTTGCATCAGTCTCTCATAGCCTATCCCAGCATGTCTCCATATTCCAGGAAAATAGGGTCCCAGGACGGCATATGCGATCCCGCAAATCACTAAAAAGGGAATAAACCAGCCTAGTACTCTTCTAGCACCCTCAAGAACAATAATTAACAACATCGTTGCCATTATAATATCTGTTGTGTTATAAACTCCATGCTGTTCAATTATTCTTGGATAAATGGAAATAACATAAATAGTAACCATACATGCTAATAGGATTAACAAAATATCTAATCTCAAAAGCCACTTATTGTTTTTTAACTTATGAGAACCTGAAAAAATGAGGAAACAGATGATAATCGCACCAATTAAATGGATAGAGCGCTGAATAATGCCTGGCAAAGTCCCAAATCCCATTGTATAGATATGGAAAAGAGCCCATATTAGTCCTGCTAATCCGATAAAAATAAGATAATTTTTTGATAAATTACGGCTATTCTTTTTTATCTCTGATTCATCTTCAGTAAATAAATCACCTAGTTGGTTTACTAACTTTGACATAATAAACCTCCTTTCATAGTGACTCCCCTTGTAAAAATTCTCTTTTCTACAAGGGAAGAAGGAACCATTTAGATTAATTGTTAACCTCTTTATATTCTGGCGGAATTAACTCTTCGGGAACTTCATATCCATTTTCCTTAAGAAATTGAACAGTTCCTGAGTGGAGAGGAATGGCAGATTCAAGGGTAAGCTCTGGTATGTCCACATCGGCTGCTGCTGAGAAAGAATTCAGCCAGATTTTCTTCCCTTCTTCTGACCACATAGCTTCCCACATTTTATACCCCGTCTCTTGTGAAACGGAGCTATCCAGAAGGATACTCATCGTAAATTGCACTGTTTGAACATCCTCATTCACTCCTTCATAAGAGCCTGCTGGAATGGTACTTGTTCCGATATAAGGGAGTTTTTCAGTAATGTTTTCGATCTGCGCATCTGTTAAACCAAGAAGCTTAATTTTTTGTTCTGCTGCCGTTTTTTGAACATAAGAATCGGGAGGAGTTCCAGTCTTTGTCAAACCTACAATTCTTCGGTCAGCAAAAGCAGCTTGTGCATCTGACATACTTCCAGCATAAGATTTAGGTTGAATACCAAGAGTTTCAAATACAGCGGTTGTTACTTTTTCAGTTGAGGTTCCTGATCCACCAAAAGAAAAGTCTTTTCCATTTAGATCTTCAAAACTATTCACGTTTGCTGATTCTGAGACAATTAAGTTAAATGGTGATGGTACAAAATACCATAATGCCCTAATACTATTATTTTTAATATCCTTAAAATCTCCTTCACCAAAATAAGTCTGGTAGTCACTTGGAGAAGTACCCAAAGCCATCTTTCCCTCACCTTTACTCAATCGCTGCATATTATCACTTGAACCGCCAGTTTCAACTACTGATACCTGAATTTCCGGGTTTAATGTACCAATTGCGTTCGCTATACCTACATTGTAGCCATAATAGGAAGAAGAACTATCTGTTGCAAATAAGCTGATAATTTCTCCTTTTCCTTTGCCCTCTTCTCCATTAACATCTGCGGAACAAGCAGCTAGTAACGCCATAAGAAAAATAACTAACAAACCTTTAAAAAATTTCATAATATTTTCTCCCTCCTTGATCAATTTTCTTTAAATAAACTTAAAAAAATTTTTCACACTCCTTCCTCTTAAACAGAAAAAGATGCCCTTCTTTCATGAAAGTCTTTCTCTTGTAAGCTGTAAAACAATTAATCGGCAAATATAAAGCGTTTACATTCTCTCGAAATACAAAAAATTGAAAGGAATCTCAATAATGTTAAATAAAATATTGTCGACAATATTTTATTCAAAACTGATATTATCATATATTTTAAATATTGTAAATATTACAAATATATTTATCTTTTTTATAATCAATAAGTTGTGATTTAGACAACTTTAAAAACAAAAAAGACCGAATAAAATCTATTCGATCTCTGCGCTTAACTTTTTTTATCTCTATTGTACGTATATCCCATACCTCTGGCATTTCCTTGTCAATGTTGATGCGTCAACCCCTAGTTTTTTGGCTGCCTCTCTTAAACTTGAACTTTGTTTCAGCATATCTTCAATTATGTCCCTCTCAAGGATTTGCATCTTTTCTTTTAATGTATTAGCATCTTTACTAACTTTATCTGCAGCAATGTTGGCCGGAAGATCCTTAACTTGAATCGTGCTTTCATCTGTCATGATAAAAATCCGTTCAATCACATTTTCCAGTTCCCGGATATTACCTGGCCACTGATAACTTTCGAGTATTTTTATTACGTCTGGAGAAATTGTTTTGAGTGTTCCATACCTGGAGGATAGTTTATCAGTTGTTTTTATTATTAAAGGGATAATATCTTCCTTTCTTTCTCTCAATGGAGGTAAAGTAATTGGCAGAACGTTTATACGGTAAAATAAATCCTCCCTGAACTCTCCCTTTTCCATCATTTCTTTTAATGGCCGGTTCGTGGCACAAATAAGGCGGAAACTCACCTTCTTGGGTTTTGTGCTTCCAAGTCTTGTTACCTCGAAGTCCTGAATAACCCTTAATAACTTTACTTGAAGCTTTAATGGAAGTTCTCCTACTTCATCCAAAAACAAACTTCCGTTTTCTGCTATCTCAATCAATCCGGGCTTTCCTTTTTCACTTGCGCCTGTAAAAGCCCCTTTTACATAGCCAAAAAGTTCAGATTCCAATAAATCACCGGGAATGGCCCCGCAGTTCACTTTAATAAAAGGACTGTCACCGCCATGACTTGTCTCATGTATAAGCCTGGCTAAAACTTCTTTGCCTGTACCAGATTCCCCTAATAATAATACTGGAGAATCCGCTTTGGATATTTTCGGAACTAAATTGAGGAGTTGTTTCATTTGCGGGCTATTTGCAACTATTTTTACCCTTTTTAAATGTTCTTTATATAAACTAAGCTCCCTCAAATATCTTTCAGACCTTTCCTCAGCATCATTTAATTGATTTTCCAGCTGAGTTAATTCAGATAAATCTCTTGCAGTTATGACTATTCTAAAAAGTTTACCTTCTTTATATACAGGAGTCCCTGTAACGAGTACGTTTTTGCCGCTCCGGAACTTCTGTATCAAAGAAACCACCTTTTTTTCTCTCTTAACAATAACTCCAACAGCTTTGGAAATTGTCCCGTTTTCCTCAAGTTCAATGCTTGTCCTGCCAATTAACTCTACTTCTGTTAAACCTGTAATTCTTGTATAGGCAGAATTTAACCTGACACATTTCAGGTCTGCATTGCAAATATAGATTCCTTCCTGACATGCATGGATTGCTGCTTCAAGCTCAAGACAATCTTCATAATGATTATGATGCTTAATCTGTTCAGTTTCAACCATCACTTCATATAGCTCCTTTCTATTGCAAAACAGCAATATCCGTTGCAAAATCGCAACATAAACCGATCGAGATTAAATTCAGAGTTGTGTAAATAAATTTTATTTTCTGTCAAATATCAATACCTTCATTATATCAAAGAGGAAATATAAAGTCAGCGATATATTTTGGCACGGCTCTTGCATTATCAAATATGACAGCGCTTTCGGAGGGATTTGATGATTAAGATTAATAGCTTGAAAGTATTAAGCGATCAAGAAATACAAAAGTCATCTTCACAATTAAAGGGAAAAAAACTTGAGAAAGAAGGAACATATTTTTTTCCCGTCCTATTCTCAGTTTGGAACATTGGATATAAGAGTTTTTTTCGGAAGGATCGAAAAAGCCGGTCAATCACTGGGGCAGATCTAGTTAGAGGCAGCACAGGGCTTTCTGACCATTTCCCTGTTTATGGGGAATTTGAGGCAGATGAAACAGCAATAATTCCCCCTTCCCATTCATTAACTGAGCAGCAGAAAGTAAGCAGGGAGTTCATTAGGACTTACTATATTCATTATAAAAGAATTTGGACACCGCCTGTCATCGAATTGTCTAAAGAAGAAGTTATTCATATGCCTTATACCATCTTGATTGATTCAAACGGGAAAACTGAAAGGACAAAATTTTTTCTGCTGGAGCATTCCTCCAATAATCTGGACCTTCTTTCCAACTACCCTCATATTAAAGAATGTTGCTTAGGTGTTTTGAAGGGAGGTGACAATCTATGATTCTGTTTTGGTACCTTGGATTAGTATTGGCTTCCTGGATTATTATGGGATTCATATTATTTAAAACAGACTTAATCAATGATGACTAATTAGATTCTTGGAGGTGTATGAAATGGTCAATAATACAACAATTATGTATTCCTGGATTTTTATGGGCCTTTTTCTAATTGCAATGATTTATATGGGCTGGCTGGGCATGAAGAAAACAAAAAACTCCGACGATTTTGCAACAGCTCGCTCCTCATATGGCTTTATTACACTGGGTTTGGCTATTACTGCAACAATTGCTAGCGGCTCAACCTTCATGGGTATGCCGGGATTAGCCTATAGCATGGGTGCTCCAAGTCTTTGGTACCCTATTTTATATCCTATTGCAACTGTGTTCGGTATGCTCCTGATCGCATCCTATGTAAAAAAGTTCGGAGATAAATTTGGCACCAGGACCATTCCTGAATTTATGGGAGAACGTTTTAATAGTGATTTTTTGAGAATAGTATTAGCTCTTGTTTCAGTTTTGTTAATTTTCTACGTAGTCTCCCAATTTGTTGCTGCTGCAACTATGTTCCAAACCATGTTGGGGCTTGATTATAACTTAGGGCTGTTTTTAACAGGCATTGTGTTAGCAGCATATGTGTTTATGGGAGGGTCGCACTCAGATATAATGACTGATGCAGTGCAGGGCTTTTTAATGCTTGTAATCGCCGTTGTCGTTATAGTGACTTTCCTTACTGGAGGCGGGGTCGAAGGCGGTTTTTCAGGCATGATGGACCTAATTAAGGAAAGAAGACCAGAAGGCTCCTTAGATGTATTATTTAAGCCCGGCGATATTACTTATGGCAGTGCATGGCTTGTGTTCCTGTTATTTGTGGCACATATCCCATTCAGCATCCTTCCGCACATCGGAAATAAATTCATGGCCATTAAATCAGGGAAAGAACTTAAAAGACTAATTATGTTCTGCACAATTGTGGCAACTACTTTGCCGGCTATGACACTAGGAGGTTTGCTCGGTATTGCCTTAATTGACCCCGGTGCCAATATTGCAGCTGACCAGGTAATCCCTGTTCTGTTCAACGAACTGTTTCCTCCAATCATTGCCGGACTTTTTGCAGTAGCTGTTCTTTCAGCCATTATGTCAACCTCTGATGGACTAATTGTTTCTCTGACTCAAATTCTGGCTAACGACATCTACCGTAAAACAATCGTGCCCAGAAAAGGAATTGACCCGGAGAAAGCAGAGAAAGTAGAAATGATAATCAGCCGTTATGGGACATTTGTTGTATTAGGAGTTGCTATTTTGATGGCATGGAACCCTCCTCAATCACTTTCAGTCTTCCTTTGGATAGGCATTGGAGGAATTGTTTCAGCGACAGCAGGACCATTATGTGTGGGAACTTTATGGAAAAGATCAACAAAGACAGCTGCCATTTCATCGATGCTTGCGGGTTCCATATCTTATTGGGTTATCTACCTGCCAATCGGCTTCGGCTTTACTAATCCGTTTGGTGCAGCAGGTATCTCCGTGTTAATTGGCATGGCAACTATGTATATAGTTACTTTAGCAACTGCAAAACCTAGTGAGAAAGAAATTGAAAGAGTATTCGGGAGCAATGATATCTCGGCATAAATATTAAGATGATAGGAGAGTGTTAAAAATGTCAGAAAAAACAGCCGTAAAAACTGGCAAAGTAGCCGTAATGACCGAACCTTTGAATCTCAAATACCAGGAATACAGCATCCCTTCTCCACAGCCAGGTTCACTTGTAGTTAAGGTAACCAGGACAAATGTTTGCGGATCTGAATTGCACATTTGGAGAGGGCATCATCCCAGTATTAAACGGGGAGTTCTTGGACATGAAATGATTGGAACTATTCATGAGCTTGGAGAAGGGGTAACAAAGGATTACGCTGGTAATCCCGTAAATGTCGGGGATCGGATTGTTTCAACATATTTCCTCACATGCCGTAAATGCAGCCCTTGCCAGGAAGGCAGGTTTCACCTTTGTGAAAATGCCTATGAGTTCTGGACAAAACAGCCGGAAATTGAACCTCATTTTCATGGTTCATTTGCTACTCACTATTATATTCACGAAAATCAATACTTTTATAAAGTACCAGAAAATGTATCAGATGTTGCTGCAGCAAGTGCCAACTGTGCCCTTTCCCAGGTATACTTTGGCATTGAAGAGGCTGAGCTTCGATATAATCAGACCATTGTAATTCAGGGTGCTGGCGGATTAGGCTTATACGCTTCTGCAATCGCAAAAGAAAAAGGTGCAAAAGTGATTGTTATAGATAGCATTAAGAACAGGCTTGAGCAAGCGAAAAAGTTTGGTGCAGACCATGTTATAGACATGAATGAGTATTCCACTCTTGAGTCCAGGGAGAATGCCATTCTCCAGCTTACTAACGGCAAGGGAGCAGACATAGGCATGGAGCTCGCCGGTGTGCCGGCTGCGTTTGCTGAAGGTATACATTTAATTCGCCCAGGCGGAAAATATGTTACAATCGGAAACGTTTCCATTGGCAAATTTGTTGAATTTGATCCAGGCTTATTAACAAGAAAATCTATTAAAATACTGCCGATAGTTAGGTATAATCCATGGTACTTAAGAAAATCACTTGAATTCTTATCTGCGTCAATTGAAAAATACCCATTTGATCAAATGCTTGATGCCGAGTTTACGCTTGATCAAATACAGGAAGCCTTAGATAAATCCTCAGCACGCGAAGTTACTCGGGCTTCTATTATAGTAGACTAATTGAAAGGGTTGATTATTTTGAGCAGTAAAGTTGCAGATCTTAATAAGTTGTATATAAATGGAAAGTGGGTTCAGGCCGAATCAGGGAAAAGCTTTGATGTTATCAATCCGGCTACCGGAGAAATTGTCAGCCCAGTTCCAAAGGGCGGAGAAAAAGAAGCGAAACTTGCTGTTGATGCCGCTCATGAAGCATTAAAAAGCTGGTCCCAGACAACCTCTTATGAAAGAAGCTCCTTGCTTAAAAAGTGGCATGATCTTCTTATTGAAAATAAAGAAGAAGTTGCAAGAGTCTTAGTGGAAGAGCAAGGGAAGCCTTTGTCCGAGGCCCTGGGTGAAGTGGGATATGCAGCCAGTTTCATTTCCTGGTATGCAGAAGAAGCAAAAAGAATTTACGGTGAGACAGTACCCGCTTCTTTTCATGATAAGAGAATCCTATTGATTAAACAGCCAGTTGGTGTTGTAGCAGCAATAACACCATGGAACTTTCCGGCAGCCATGATTACCAGAAAGGTGGCTCCTGCCCTGGCTGCTGGCTGTACAGCCGTAATCAAACCAGCAGAATTAACTCCTTTGACAGCCATAAAACTAGCTGAACTTGCAGAAAAGGCAGGCATCCCAAAAGGCGTTATCAATGTTATCACCGGGGATGCCCAACAAATCGGGCAAACCTGGCTTCAGGATGAGCGTGTTGCCAAGATTACATTTACCGGATCAACAGAAGTAGGCAAGCTTCTGATGCGTGGGGCTGCAGAAACTGTTAAGAAGGTTTCACTTGAACTTGGAGGTCATGCACCTGTCATCGTTTTTGGCGATGCAGATTTGGATAAAGCGGTCAGCGGAGTAATCGGATCAAAATTTAGAAACTGCGGCCAAACTTGTGTATGTGCAAATCGAATTTATGTCGAAAAATCAATTCTTCCTAAATTTACAGCTAAGCTTAAAGAGGAAGTGGCGAAAATTAAAGTAGGTTTGGGCTATGAACCAGATGCGGAAATTGGACCTTTAATTAATGAAGCAGCCTATACGAAAGTAAAGAAGCATATCGATGATGCAGTTGAAAAAGGTGCAGTTATCGAGCATGGAGGGAACAGGATTAAGGAATATAGCAATGGCTATTTCTTTGAACCTACCATCTTGAGCGGGGTTCATGAGGAGATGGTGATTATGCAGGAGGAAACCTTCGGCCCAGTTGCCCCGATCATTGAATTTACGAGTATAGAGGAAGTAATTGAAAAGGCAAATAGCTCCCGTTATGGCCTTGCTGCCTATGCCTTTACCGAAAACTTAAAGACAGCGATTACAGCATATGAGAAATTGGAATTTGGCATAGTCGGAATTAATGATGGGGTCCCTTCTACTGCACAGGCACCATTTGGAGGATTAAAGGAAAGCGGGCTGGGCCGAGAAGGCGGACACCATGGTCTTGATGAATTTTTGGAAGTAAAATATGTTTCAATAAAGCTATAAAAGAAATCCCAAAGCTATGATGGCTTTGGGATTTCTTTTAGTGAATGCTATAAATGCGGTATTAATTGGAGTTTGATAGTTCGATAAGATTTCCATCCGGATCTCTAATATAGACTGAAGTAATTGCTCCAAGAGCCCCCGTTCTTTCAACTGGCCCTTCTTCTATTGCAATATTGCAACACTCTAAATGTTTTATCACTTCATTCATACCAGTTTTTGTAATGAAGCATAAATCTCCTGATCCAGCTGCTGGATTAAGGGCTTTGGGCTCATATTCATTCCCTTTTTGGTGAAGATTTATTTTCTGGATTCCAAACCTCAAGGCTTTTCTGCCTTCACCAAATGTTATTATCTCCATTCCCAATACTTTATTATAATAGTCACAAGTCTTTTCAATACTTTGTACCGTCAGCACTAAATGGTCCAATCTTTCTATTTTCATTCAAATCCCCTCCTTAATTATAAAAAATGCCTTTAATAACTAAAAAAACAAAACCCCGGACAAACACTTCAGAGGTTTTGTTTTATCAGCAATCTTCCTGCTGCATTTTACTGATCTGCCTGCTGCTTAAATTGCTCTTTCCCCACTTGATACCAGTCTGTTCCTTCGCTATCAATAATTACGACTGCCGGGAAGTTCTCTACAGTCAGTTTATAAATCGCTTCAGGTCCTAAATCCTCATAAGCAATTACTTCCATTGATTTAATAGATCTGGCGATCAATGCTCCAGAACCGCCAATTGCTGCAAAATAGACCGCTTTATTTTTCTTCATTGAATCGATTACTTCCTGGCTCCGGTAGCCTTTTCCGATCATCCCTTTTAAGCCCCGATCCAGCAGTGAGGGTGTATATTTATCCATTCTTCCGCTTGTAGTCGGCCCGGCTGATCCAATAATCTGTCCTGGCTTTGCTGGGGTTGGTCCAACATAATAAATGGTTTGGCCTTTAATTTTGAAAGGAAGGTCTTCCCCTTTTTGGAGGGCTTCTGACATTCTTTTATGAGCTGCATCTCTCGCTGTAAATATCGTTCCGCTGATCAAGACACGGTCACCAGCTTTTAAACTGATCAATACTTGTTCATCTATTGGGCTGCTAACTATATTAGCACACAAATGAATTCCTCCTACAATCTGACTTCTTTATGTCTGCTTGCATGGCAGTTTAAATTAACAGCTACAGGCAATGCAGCAATGTGGCAAGGCTCTATCTCAATTTTCACATCAAGTGCAGTTGTATTTCCTCCCATGCCCTGTGGCCCAATACCCAGTTTATTGATTTCTTCCATTAACTCGTTTTCTAATTGGGCAAGCTCTGGGCGTTCGCTTCGGTGGCCAATTGGTCTGAACAGTGATTTCTTCGCTAAATAGGCACATCTTTCAAAATTGCCTCCAATTCCAACTCCCACCACAAGAGGAGGACAGGCATTTGGCCCTGCCATTGCAACCGTATCAAGGATATACTTCTTAATGCCTTCAAGACCATCTGATGGCTTGAGCATTTTTAGACTGCTCATGTTTTCACTTCCGCCCCCTTTTGCAGACATATGGATGACGATTTGATCCCCAGGTACAAGTTCAATGTGGATTATGGAAGGAGTGTTATAGCCCTTGCTTTTTTCCCGGGTAATAGGGTGATCCACGATTGAATGTCTCAAATACCCTTCTTCATAACCTTTTTTAACGCCTTCATTTATAGCATTATAAATGCTGCCTCCAGCAATATGGCAGTCCTGTCCAACCTCAACGATAAATACTGATACTCCAGTGTCCTGGCACATTGGAACCCGTTCGCTTTTTGCAATATCAGCATTTAAGATTAGCTGTTCCAGTATGTCTTTGCCGGTTTCAGAAGATTCATTTTTTAATGCTGATTGAAAAGCTTCCACTACGTCCTGCCCTAAATCAAAATTTGCTTCCTGACACATTTTCGAAACTCGTTCAACAATTTCCTCATAAGTAATTGTTCTCATACGATCTTCTCCTTTTTCATCTTTAAGGCATCTCAACTTTGGAAGATAACGGAGTAAATTGCAGGCTAGTTTTGTGTATTCTGTTTTTGCCCTGCCACTCCTTCTTTTCTTCTTTAACATCCTGAATTTTATGTGCTCCGCGGCTTTCTTTCCTTGCAGCTGCGGAGATTGCTGATGCCCATGCGGATCGTACTTTATCACAAATCTGGAGAGCCTGAATACTATTTTCATTCTCCAAATTTAACGCGATTAAATTTAATTCATCTGCAGCTTCCTTCAAAGAAAGGGAGGTTCTTTCAATCCCCACCTTCTGCCACATAACGTCTTTTACTTTTTTGATCATTTCAGATTCCCCAATTATTGGAGAGTTATCTATTAATTCTTCTGTTCCTGAGGCCATAATGCCGGCAATGCTCTCCATCGATTTTTCCTGTACAGCCATCTTTCCCGCACGGTATCCAAAAACCAGTGATTCAGTTAAAGAGCCCCCGCCTAAACGATTCGCCCCATGTAGTCCGCCCGTCACTTCTCCGCAAGCGTATAGACCTGGAATGTTTGTTCTTCCCCATTCATCAGTCTGGATTCCACCCATACAATAATGCTGTACAGGACTCATAACCCATTCTCCCTCATGCCCTTTTTGATACAGACGATACAGATATGGACTGTCAAGCTGAAGAACATTCCCCGCCACCGCAGAAAAATCCAGAAGTACTTTATTTTCCTTAAACATCGCATAACTGAGTTTATCTCTTGTTTCAAGCTCTTTTTTAGGATACTTTTCCATAAACCGTTCCCCTCTTTCGTTTACAAGAAAAGCTCCTTTCGCAAAAATTTTTGTCATGATATCAATATTTCCCGGATGCTGCAAACGGTATGGATAAAATTGCACAAACTCCATATCAACAAGAATAGCGCCATGTCTCCATGCCATGCCAATTCCTTCACCCGATACATCCCTTGGATTATCCGAAGATTGATAGAGTCCTCCAAAACCCCCGGTTGCCAATATAACAGCCGGTGAATAAATAATATAAAACTTCTTGTCTTTTTGGAACAGCGCACCTTTTACTTCATTATTATCTTTTATTAAATCAACAACTGCAGATTGTTCATGAAAATCAATACCTATTTCTATTGCATAATCACGCATCGGCTTTGTAATATTTTTTCCAAGTCCTGTTCCGGCATAAACTCTTCTTGGATGAGAATGGCCAGGAGTATTAACCACCTTTTCCCTTTCTAAATGAATTCCAAATTTGCTTTCTAATTCATTGACTCTGACAGTACACTCTTCAGCTAAAATTCTAGCTAACCTTTTATCTGATAAATGCCTGCCTCCTTCTAATAGATCCTTTAAGAACATATCAGGTGAATCTCCTGGAGAAAAAATGGCGGAATGCACACTATCTGAAATAACAGATGAACCCCCAAGCCCTGCTTTTCCTTTTGTAACCAGAACCACTGACGCACCCTCTTCTTTAGCAGAAATGGCAGCAGCCAAAGCAGCCTCTCCCCCGCCAATTACCAATACGTCATATTGTTTATATTGAATTGCCCTCATCTCTTTAACCAGCTCCATAATGCAAATTTATTTGCATCTTTATTTAGTTCAGCAATGGCAGTTGTTAATGGGATTTCCTTAGGGCAAACCTGAACACAGTTCTGGGAGTTTCCGCAGTTAGCTAACCCTTCCTCCCCAATCATTACTGATAATCTATCATTCTTCTGCTGTGCTCCAGTAGGGTGCATATTAAAATATTTAGTCTGCCCTAATACCTGCGGGCCAATAAATGGTGAACTGCTATTAACATTTGGGCATGCATCCAGGCAGCATCCGCATGTCATACAGGTTGAATACTTATAAGCTTCTTGCTGAACATCTGAGGAAATTAGAGGACCAGCCCCCAATGCATAGGTTCCATCTATAGGGATCCAGCCTTTTATTTTTTTGAGAGCACTAAACATGCGGTCTCTGTTTACAACCAGATCCTTTTCTACAGGAAATGTTTCCATTGGCTCTAATTGGATTGGCTGTTCCAGCCGATCCACCAAGGTAGAGCACGCCTGGCGAACTTTTCCATTTATTCTCATACTGCAAGCTCCGCAGACTTCCTCCAGACAGTTATATTCCCAAGCTACTGATCTTACTTTTTCTCCCTTTGCGTTAACCGGATTTTTCTGTATCTCCATTAAGGCAGATATTACATTCATATTCTTCCGGAAAGGTATGTTAAATTCCTCCCAGTAAAAGGGAGAATCAGAAGAGTCTTTTCGCTTTATTTTAAGCTTGATATCTACTGCAGCACCCATCTTTTCACCTTCTTTTCCTTATACTTTTGATTCCTCTTCTTTTTGTCCTGATGTTACAATGTCATATCTCCTTGGCCTTGGAGCAATATATTTAAGATCAACTGGTTCATAAGAAAGGCTTGGACCAAACGGGGTATATGTAGCAATAGTAGTTTTTAGCCAATTTTCATCATCCCTATTTGGGAACTCAGGTTTATAGTGAGCACCCCTGCTCTCATTCCGGTTAAGAGCGCCAAGCGTAATGACTCTGGCAAGCTCAAGCATATTTTTAAGCTGACGGACAAACGGTACGGTTCTGTTATGCCACCTTGATGCATCATCAATTCCAATGTTTCTGAAACGCGTTTGAAGTTCCTGGAGTTTCTCATCTGTTTTTTGAAGGCGGTCATTATATCTGACAACAGTCACATTATCCACCATCCAGTCACTCATCTCGACGTGCAGCTGATATGGATTTTCATGCCCGTTCATTTTGCAGATTTTTTCAACTTCTTCTTCTTGCTTTTTCTTTTCCTTTTCAAAAATGAATGGTGCAAGGTCTTCACAAGATTTTTCAAGGCTATTTATATAGCTGACAGCATTAGGGCCTGCCACCATCCCGCCATATATAGCAGAAACTAAGGAATTAGCTCCAAGACGGTTTCCGCCGTGAAATTGGTAATCACATTCTCCGCATGCAAAAAGGCCGGGTATATTTGTCATCTGATCATAATCAACCCAGAGGCCGCCCATTGAGTAATGCATAGCTGGGAATATTTTCATCGGGAGTTTTCTTGGATCATCGCCCACAAATTTTTCGTAGATATCAAGTATTCCGCCAAGCTTTTTCTGCAGTAATTCTGCAGGCAGGTGGGAAAGATCAAGGTAAACCATATTTTCTCCGTTGATGCCAAGCTTGAGGTCAACGCATACATGGAAGATTTCCCTTGTTGCAATATCTCTTGGCACGAGATTTCCGTAAGCAGGATACTTCTCCTCGAGAAAATACCATGGTTTACCCTCTTTATAGACCCATACTCTTCCACCCTCACCGCGGGCTGACTCTGACATCAGCCGAAGTTTGTCATCCCCTGGAATTGCAGTTGGATGAATCTGAATAAATTCGCCATTTGCATATCTCGCACCTTGCTGGTATGCAATGCTATGTGCACTTCCTGTATTGATGATCGAATTTGTACTTTTTCTAAAGATGTTGCCTATGCCGCCTGATGCTAAAATGACTGCATCTGATTTAAATGTCTGAATTGCCATCGATTTTAAATTCTGAGCAGAAATGCCTCTGCATCTTCCTTCATCATCTTTAATAAGCGATACTAATTCCCAGTATTCAAATTTTTCAACAAGACCCTCAGCTTCATATTTGCGAACTTGTTCATCCAGCGCATAAAGAATTTGCTGACCTGTTGTCGATCCAGCAAAAGCCGTCCTGGAATATTTAGCACCTCCTAGCCTTCTAAAATCAATATGGCCTTCTTCTGTACGGTTAAATTGCACACCAATTCTAGCCAATAAATAAATAATGTCCGGTGCAGCTTCGCACATTGCTTTTACAGGAGGCTGATTGGCTAAAAAGTCACCGCCATAAATCGTATCATCAAAGTGCTCCCATACAGAGTCCCCTTCTCCCTTTGTATTTACAGCCCCATTGATGCCACCTTGCGCACACACCGAGTGGGAACGGCGAACCGGGACAAGAGAAAACAATTTCACTTTCTTTTTGGCTTCTGCTATTTTAATAGTGGCCATCAATCCTGCCAGGCCGCCGCCAATCACAATAATTTCCTGGTTTTTCATAATATCCCCCTTTCCGTCTGAAAGCATAAAACTTACTATCCTAGGTGACGTTAACTAACAAATGAAATTAGACTTCCCAATCCCAAGACAGTTAAAATAATAAACAATCCAAAGCACAGATTTCTGACCGTTTTTTGGGATGAAGGACCAATTGTTAACCCCCAAGTTATGAGAGCAGTGGAAATTCCATTTGTAAAATGATAGGTTGTGCTTAATACACCTGCCATATAAAAAATCATCATAACAGGGTTTGCCAAATGTTCCCCAACCACCTGATGATTAACCTCATTTCCACTGATTACAGGACTAATTCTAAGTGACCAGACATGATAGATAACAAAAATAAAGGTAATAATTCCTGTAACCCTTTGGAGAAGAAAACTTATATTTCGCTTGTATTTATATACATGTGCATTCGGTTTGGAAATGAAAGATAGATAGATTCCGTAGATAGCGTGAAATAATAGGGGAATGGCTATTAATCCAATTTCAAGCAAGAGCAAAAATGGGAGATTGAGCATAAATTGAATATGTTCGTCATATTTCTCGCTTCCTAGGATAGCCAATGCATTCCCCATTAAGTGCTGTATTAAAAAAAGGCCTAGCGGGATAAGCCCCGCTAGTGAATGCAGTCTTGTAAGAACAAATCTTCTTGAATTTGAAAGAGGCGCTACTGTATTTGTTTGCACGACTCTTCCCCCGCTTCCATCATTTCAGCTGCGCTAATTTCTTCTAATTGTAAAATTGCCTGAACCTTTTCTTCAGCGTTCCATACTTTGTCTAAAGTCATAGTTATAAATTTTTGAATCAGTTCTTCCTTATCCGCAGGTTTTTCCGGATCACCCTTTGGATAATCTGTTCCTTCACTGAATGTTCTGCCATCCTTCATTTTAATGACTACCTTTGCCCCCCATTTTTCAGGATAAGCATTTTCGTAATAGGGATCGGCTTCAACACTGACTTTTTCCATCAGATTTCTTAACTCTGGTGATTGTAAAATTTCATTATTATAATCGATTAATGAGGCAGAACCCTTCGTTGCAATTAGAGCCGCGCAAAACTGGCTGCTAAATTTAGAAGCATACACTGTATCAGGGTTTGGGTTATCTGTTATATTCAGGACAGTTTGATAGGTTTTAATTGAGATGCTCTGTATTTGCTGATGGGTGAGGGCGTTTTCCTTCATGATGTTTAATATACAATCCATCGCTGGATGTGTGTGGCGGCAGGAGGCATGGATTTTAAAACTATTTTCTATAATTTTAAATTCTTTGCCAAGATTCCTTGTAATTTTATCTGCATCATATTTCTCTGACATGGCATTAAAAAAGCCCCTTCTGCCTTCCAGAATTTTGGATGCTGAAGTGAAATCTTTTTTTGCAAGCAAGGCAGCAAGTGCGCCATTATAAGCTGCTTTTGCAGTATGCAGCTGTTTTGTGTTAGCTCCATCCTCAATAAACTCCCATAAACCGGCTGCTTGTGTGCCAGCATTTCCGAGAGCATACATAATTTGCCCTACATTTAAGTTAAGAAGCTTAGCTGCTGCTGCAGCAGAACCAAAAGTCCCGCAGGTTGCTGTGTTATGCCAGTAATAATAATGGGAAGGAGAAACAGCCTCTCCAATTCTGTAGCAAATTTCATAACCCACAGCTACGGCAGTAATAAGGTCTTTTCCGCTTAATCCATATGCTTCAGCAACAGCTGCAGCTGCTGGAATGACCACCGTGCCTGCATGGATAATGGATGATTTATGAATATCATCCAACTCTACAATATGGCTGGCAGCTGCGTTGACTAAGCAGGCATTGCCAATCGAAGACTTTCCCCCGGTAATAAGCGTTGCTTGTTCATTCCCGCCCCATTCTTGAGTCAATTCCAATATGGATAGAATCGGTTTTTCATCTTTTCCCGCAAGTGCTGAGCCATACCAATCCAAAATACATAGTTTGGTATACTCAACAACTTCATCAGGCAAATCTTCAAATCTAACATTACTCGCATATTCAGCTAACATTCGGGTTAATGTCATTTTACCTCACCTACTTTTGCACCTAATACCGCTTTTAAAACGCTAATGATATCATCATACTTCTCCACAACATGTGCACCTGAATCTTTAAGCGCTTTCATCTTTAATGAGGGACGTCCTGAGTTTCCGGAAATCATTGCACCGGCATGGCCAAAAACTGTCCCTTCCGGCATGGATTCTGTAAACTTCCCGGCAACAAAAGATATTAACGGCTTTGTAAAACCGCCTTCCTTTAATAATTGGGCAGCGTCCTCTTCAAATGAGGTTCCAGGCTCTGAAAAAGTAACAACAGCTTCTGTTTCATCGTCTTTTTCAAACAGAACAAGAAGGTCTTTAATAGTGGTTCCGATCAAACTATCTCCGCCAATTCCTATACTTGTTGTAACACCATACCCGGCCCTCTTAACCATCCAGGAGGTTTCAGCAGTCATCCCACCGCTTCTTGAAATCACTCCGACATTTCCAGGAACGAAACATCGTTCAGGCCGATCTCCACCTATTGATCCCATCTTTATGCGGTCCTTTGGATTGATCATGCCAACCGTATTAGGACCGATGATCGTAACATTTTGTTTTCGCGCAGCGTATAGCAATTTTACTGCATCATGCTGAGGTATATTTTCTGTTGTAACAACAATCAGCTTAATTCCACTTGAAATTGCTTCGAGAACAGCATCCAATGCAAACGCAGGAGGCACAACAATCAGAGATGCATTTATATCATGCTTTTTAACAGCTTCTGCAACCGTGTCGTAAACTGGTACTCCTTGTACATGCTGTCCTCCTTTACCTGGTGTAATGCCTGCAAAAATATTAGTACCATAGGCAAGAGTATGGCTGACAATCATAGAAGCTTCCCGGCCTGTAATTCCTTGTACAGCTAATCGAGTGTTTTGATTGATTAGAATTGACATTTAGGATACCCCTCTCATCTTTTTAACCATTTCTGCTGCTGCTTCTTCAATTGTTAAATCTTCTCCGAAATAAGTAATACCTGCTTCAAGAAAAATTCTTTTTCCCTCTTCGTCATTAACTCCTGCTTCCCTCACAACTATGGGAAACTCTGCAGGGTCTACGCCTAATTCTTCAATGGCCTTTACAATTCCCCGGGCAAAGACATCGATTTGTGTATTATTGGTTATGTTGTGTGCCACAAACAGGCCCTTTACTCCTTCCTTGGAGAGAATTCCTTTTGTTAATCCCGTTACTTTTTCTTCTGGCGGATTACCTCCCGTTTCTGTGTAATTTGCAGGAGAGGCTCCTAAATTAATAAGGGCGTCAAAACTTAATAAGCTTCCTCCTCCGCCTCCGCACATAAAACCAATTTCACCGCCATCCATTTCAGTATAGCGTGCTGTTCCGCGATAATCTGCGTCATTAACTTTTACCATATCCTTCTCAAGCTGGGTTAAAGGCCTCCAGGAACGTTCACTGCCTGATTCCACCTTGCCTTCAAGTTCCGGGTGGCGATATAGCGCTGAATCATCCATACCCATTACCGAAGCCGCTGCCATTACTTCTTCGTCCCTTGTAAGTACCAACGGGTTAATTTCCAATATATAACAGTCATACCTAAGAAAGATATTATATAATTTGCATAGGATTGCTGCAGCTTTTACTAAAGGCTTGCCCGTAACTCCGAGTTTGCTCCAAATTTCCTTTGACTGGTATGGCTGAAGCTCGGCAAAAGGTTCAACATGATAAATTACAACTTTCTCAGGAGAATCTTTAACAAGATCTTCTACTTCAACTCCACCTTCTGTGGTAGCAATAACTACCGGAACCTGTTTTTGAGGGTCAATTGTAATAGAAACATACCATTCTTCATCAATATCAATCTTTTCTTCCAACAAGACCTTATCTACAGGAAAATTTCTAACTGTCATACCGAAAATATCATCTGCTTTGCTCCTTGCCTCTTCAACAGTGTCTGCAAACTTGATAGCCCCGGCTTTTCCTCTTTTTCCTACGGGAACCAAAGCTTTTAAAACACATGGTTTTGATAAATGATGTTCAGTTATTTCTTCACTACCTGAAATAACTGCATGGCCTGGCACAGGGACACCATGTTCTTTTAGAATAGTTTTACTAACATCCTCCAGCATTCTGCCCATTTTTCATTTCTCCTTTTTGGATATTGGATCCAATTTATAAAGAAAGGGAATTTACTTCCCTTCTTTCTTCAGGCTTTCTATTAATGATTCTCCTGTTCGGTAGATATGCTCCGATACAATATTAGCAGCGGTTTCTTTATCTTTTTTTACAACTGCTTCAAGGATTTTTCTATGCTCTGTATTTGAGGTTTCAATTTGTCCGGTTAGAAGGTGTGGTGTTTGCTGCGGAAGGCCATTCCACAATGTGCCAATAAATGAATTAAGACGTTCCCAATTACATCTTTTTACAAGCAAACGGTGAAAGTCAATGTTATACTGTACAAAAGTGTCTGCATCATCGGCCTTTTCCATTTCTGCTACAAGCGAAGAAAGCTGGGTGATATCTTCGTCTGTTAAAAAATCAACGCTTTGGTAAACAGCCATTTTCTCCAGCTCAGATCTTAAGGCATAAATTTCTTCAATGTCCTTAATGCTGATTGATTTCACTACGGCACCTTTATGCGGCTCCAGCTTAATAAGTCCCTCTGACTCCAGTTTTCTAAATGCTTCTCGAACAGGCATCCTGCTAACGCCCATTTTTTCTGCCAGATCTGATTGCTTTAACCTTTCACCCGGCTTGAAATCCCCTCTGATAATCGCTTCTCTTATTACATTGCACACTTTTAAATGGAGTGTATCCCTATTCTCAATTCGTAAGTCCTGATTCATAGACATATTTCAAATACCTTTCCTTATCCTATTTTAGTTTTAGGATACAGGATCCAAATATTATTGTCTACACTTTTCTGACACTTAAGTTTATTTTACAAAAAACCGAGCCAGTTCCACCACGTTACAGCCGTTAATATTGTAACGACCATCATAATAATAGTCATATAGATTCCCGGGATAATAAACTCTTTTTGCTGGATCTGCCCAGTGCTATGGACAATAATATTGGGAGTTGCTTCAACTACAAGAATATATCCATGGAGGCAGGCTAGTGAAGCCGTAATACATATTAATACCGGATCGGCACCTGCCTTGCCAGACAGCCCGATAAAAATAGGAATTAGCGTCACAACTGCTGTCGATACGTTGGCAACAGCCAAATGCAGGATTTGTGTGATAATTAAAATGGATGCAACAGCAGTAAGCGGTGTGCGAAGCAGATCAATAATCCATCCCGCACTTAAAGTAGTCCCTACAAGTTCCGCTGCCCCCGAATGATTAAAAGCATAGCCAAGCGATAAAGTTACACCCATAATGAGAATAGTATCAAAATTGATTTTTACCATACTATCCCACTTCGAACAGCCTACACCTGGAAATGCCATTAATATAACACCTATCAGGGTTGGAATGCTTGGGTGAAGTCCATGCAGCGGTTCGGTAAACCATAAACATACAATAAGAATTAAAATACCGATGCATTTTTTTTCATCTGTATTGATAGCACCTAACTCTTTCAGCTTTTTGTCCATTTCCTCCTTCAAATGATGAAATTCTTCATTTTCTTTTGGCAAGGGAAATACCTTGATTAATAACAGCCAGGATAGGGGAATTAAAAGCAGCCATATTGGAACCGTGTACATGAACCATTGTAAATAAGTTATTTGAATCCCCAAAAACTGCTTTAATAATTCTACCGTCAAGATATTTCCGATTGCTGCCGTCATGACAATCGTTCCGCTTATTGTTCCGCCAAATGCAACACCAAGCAGAATCATTTTCCGCAGATTTCCATCCTTCTTAACACCTATATGATCGAGCGCCATTAAAGCAACAGGTAATATCAGGGTAGCTCTTACAGCTACTGCAGGGATAAAAAAAGCCTGCACCTGAGGGATGAGCAAAATGCTTGCTAATAAACCTTTTGCTGTGCCGGCCCACTTTGCCAAAATCAAATATGCCAGTCTTTTAGCAAGTGGGGTATCATTAACTCCTCTTGCCAGCATCATTCCCCCAATTATCAAAAAAATGGCTGGTGAGGAAAAACCGCTGAAGATAATATCCATGGTCACAATTTTAAATAACAGCATTAACACCAGCAGCAGTACAGCAGTAACCCCAAGCGGCAAGGGCTCAAATGTCCAGTAAAAGACACTTAAGACCAAAAGGGCGAGCATGATTTTGGCAGAAACACTGCTTCCAGGCAAAACAGCGTAGACAGATGCAGACAGAGCAGCACCCAGCATTAGGGTAAATGTTTTTGAAGACCCAATGGAATTTACCCAGGATGACTTTGGCATAAAATTTACTTTTGCCTTGGTATTCGGAGAACCCAATTTACTCTCCTTCTTTCTTTTGCTTAAATACGGCTGGCTGATTCAACTGGTGTACACATCTGGAAAAATTCTTCCAAATCCTCTATTTCTTCCAGGCGGAATACCTGATCAATAAGTAATTTTTTTGCTTCCTCACTAATGATATTTCCCGTAACATCCTTGAATTTATCAATCAATTGCTGATCAGTCATAGGCTTATCCATACTGCCAATAGCATGTTCAACGAAATGGCTGAGTTCCCTGCCATCTTTCAATTTTACTGTTAATCTGACCTGGTCTTCTTTAATATTCTCATCTATCTTCAGCTGTATTTTTGTCCTTAAAGCCTTTACTTCAGGTTTATTAACGAAATCATCAGTAAACTCATTCACGCCAGCTCTTAAATGAAGGAATCCTGCAGCGACGCAATGGTAAACACTAAATTTCCCTTCAAGACCTGTTTTAAAATCTGTTTTGCCGGTTAGTTCTTTAACTAGAGGATGTCCTGTAATATGAATTTCTTCTACTTCTTCTGCTTTTAAGTTATGTGCTCTCTGTATGGCAATGATTCCTTCAATGGACGGATGGGTTACAATGCCGCTGGCAAATGGCTTATAGCTGTTTTTCTCAATTTCCCATTTATCTCCCCATTTATCTGTCAGCAGTTCCATTTTAGATTCTTCTGATAAAACATTGATAAATCCGCGCTCTGCTTCCAATGCTTGTTTAGAACTTGTAAACCCTTCGCCTGCAATGAATGCTGCAAGCATCCCATTCATCGCTGCTTTTCCCGGATGATAAGGCTTTGTCATTGTTCCAAACATTTCTCTTAATCCGGTAGGATCGGTTGCGGCTATCCCAATAGCAAAGGAAGTTTTCTCCTCGTCAAGCCTTAAGAGCTTGCTCATTGCTGCAGCAGCGCCAATTCCTCCAACGCTTCCGGTAATATGCCAGCCCCGCCAGTAGTGGGAAGGGTATACAGCCAGGGCAAGTCTGGCCTGAACCTCACAGCCTAAAATGAAAGCCTCTAAAACCTCTTTACCGGTTTTTTTCTTATATTGGCTATATGCTAATACAGCAGGAAAAACAGGGGAAGAAGGGTGAAGAACTGTTTCAAGCAGTGTGTCATCAAAGTCATAAATATGGGATGACATGCCGTTTAGCAAAGCTGCGAAAAGCATATCAGTCTTTTCATTTCTTCCAAGAATAGACGCCTGCGGGGTGCTTTCCATCAATTTTGAAACATTTAAAACTTTATCCATTGATTCATGATAGGCTGCTCCCATAGCAACACCGAGCCAGTTCAATAGACTTCTCTTAGCTTCATATACAGCATTTCCGCTTATTTGTTCAAAATTTGTATGATTGATATTTCTAGCAATTTGGGTGGTTACCATTTTATCTCTCCTCTTATAAACATGAATAGTTTAAAAGCCCTTTTGCTTTTTTATATACTGGATAATCCACTAATTTATTTCTTACCGAAATGGACGCACTCCCATTAAGTTCAGCCTCTTCAAACGCTTCTACTATTTCTCTTGCTTCTTCCAAGGCTTTTTCGTCCGGAGTAAAAACCTGATGAATGGCATTTATCTGTTTTGGATGAATAGACAGCTTGGATTTAAATCCTGAAATTCTAGCCCGGACGGCCTCTCTGTATAACCCTTCTTCATTGGATAGATCTGGATATACCGCATCCACTGGGCTGCCGATCCCTGCCGCCCTTGATGCATTAACAATTTGTGACCTTGCAAAATAAAGCTCTTCACCTCCATCAGTTAGCTCGCAATCTATATCAAGTGAATAGTCAATTGAACCAAACACTAGCCTCGGAACCAAAGAATGAGAATTTGCAATTTCATAGGCAAAGTGAACACCTGAAGCTGTTTCGATAAGTGGCAGCACCTCAAAATGATCTCCTTTTCTTCCCGCCCTTTCAAGGAGCTCAAGCACTGTTAGGCAGATAACTTTCATATTGCTGCCGCTTTCAGCTTTCGGGACAATGATTCCCTTCGCACCTGATTCAACTGCACACTCGATATCTTTTCTCCAATACACAGTTGTAAAGTCATTGATTCTGATATACACATCTTTTTCAGCTGGGTAATTTAGCAAGTAATTTTTTGCCCTTTCTCTAGCAATCTCTTTTTCATTAATGGCAACGGCATCCTCCAGATCAAAAATAACACTGTCTGCTGCACTGGATAATGCTTTTCCCATTATTTTTTCAGAAACTGCCGGTACAAATAAGTAGGATCGTTTAGGTGCCATTGTTAACTCCTCCTTCGCGGATATTGGATCCAATTTCATGGAAGAATAGCTTACTCAATTACTTGAGTAAGCGCATTCCCTGCCCTCATGATATGGCTTTCGACCAGCTGTCTCAGCATGATAGGATCCTTTAATTCAAGGGCTCTTAACATTTGTTTATGCTCTTCATTCGAAACAAACATTGTTTTTGGAATGAGACTTGGAACATGAGCTGGGTATCCCTCAATAAATTCCTTCGTCAGCAATTTAATCTTTTTCCAATCACATCCCTTTTGCAACAGCATGTGAAACTGATGATTATGGCTAATAAAGGAATCCATATCATTGTTTTCAATATCCTGGTCCATTTTTTTTACAAATAGATGTAAGTCTGACTTATCCTCATTTGTAAGAAAATTCATTGATTTTTGAACAGTGATGCCCTCCAGGAGTGCTCTCAGATAATACAGCTCTTCTATATCTTCCCTTCTAAAGCCAATTACCTGTGCTCCTTTATGGGGAAGAAAGGCTACTAGTCCTTCCCTCTCGAGACAGCGGAGAGCCTCTCTTACAGGCATCCTGCTCACCCCAAATCTTGAAGCTAATTCATCTTGAATCAATCTTTCCCCCGGTTTATAAACCTGGTTGAAAATAGATTCCCTAATCATATCTGTAACTTTTTCTTGTAATGTATGAAACTCTTTTACCTGATTCATTTAAAAACTCCTTAAGCATTGTAAAAACTGCCAAGAATTATTTTGCTAATAACAGTGAAATCTGCGGGAAAATAACAATTAATATAAGGGCCAATACCATAAGAGCGAAGAAAGGCAGGACTCCCCTTACTACTTCCCCTACTTTTTCCCTAGTGATTCCGCTTACTACAAAAAGATTCAATCCTACAGGAGGAGTAATCATTGCCAATTCCATATTAATCGTCATTATAATCGCAAAGTGAATAATATTAATATCAAACATCACTAGAACCGGAAGTAAAATTGGCAAGGTAATTAAGATAATCGCTACAGCTTCCAGGAACATTCCAAGCACGAAGAACATTAAATTAACACCAATCATAAAAATCCATTTATTCGTTGTGCTTTCTTCAATCCATGCCGCGAAACTTTGCGGTACTTGCTCTGTCGTTAAGAACATTCCAAAGATCATAGCTGAGGCAATAACCAGGAAGATCATCGAAGTAATATTGATGGATTCCTTAAGTACTTCCCTGAATTTAGGAAACGACATTTCTTTATAGATAAATACTGAAACAATGATTCCATAGAAACATGAAACAAATGCTGCTTCAGTTGGGGTTACAATTCCAGAGTATATTCCTCCGAGGATAATAACAGGAAGAAGAAACCCCCAAATGGCCTTATAGGTCTTTTTCCAGCGTACATTCATTGGCTCTTTCGGCAATTTTCCATAATTATGAATGCGTGCGTTAACAATTGCAGAAACAAGTAAAATACCGCCAAGCAATAAACCCGGGATAATCCCCGCAGCAAATAGTTTACCTACAGATTCTTCTGCAACAGACGCGTAGATGATTAATGGTATGGAGGGTGGAATCAGAATTCCAAGTGTCCCTGCTGCTGCAACTAATCCCATTGCATAGCGCTTGCTGTAACCAGCCTTTACCATTCCTGGTATCATAATGCTCCCGATGGCTGCTGCTGTAGCGGGACTTGAACCAGATATTGCAGCAAAAATCATACATGCAAGGATGGTAACAACCGCGAGTCCACCGCGAATATGGCCAACCCACGATTTAAGAGCTTCAATCAAATGAAAGGATATACCGCCTTTCGACATAATAATTCCAGCAAATACAAACCCTGGAATAGCCATTAGTGTTGCTGAATTTAAGGAGTTAAACATTTTTTGGATGACAGTATATAGAGTAAAGTCGATCATGGACAGAGCTACAACACTTGAAAGCCCTAAGCTGACCGCAATAGGCACTCTAATAAGGCAAAGAATGGCAAAGACCAAAAACAATACTAGAACCGGACTCATGCTCCTACTCCCTTCTGATCAGATTCTTTCTTATTTAACTCCTGCATTTCTTCATAAAGGTGCTCAAGTTCTCCTGTAATTTCACGTTTATCACCTGTAAATGCCCGATAAGCCTTCACAATAAAGTAAACCCCCAGCAAACTCATTCCCACTGGCAGAACCAGATACGTAATCCAAATCGGAATTCCGACATCGATGGTAGTGATCCCCTGCTCTTTTGAAAGCGTTATCAATTCGAGGGATGAAAAAGCTAGATAAAAGGTGAAGCACGCTCCAATGATATTACTAATACCTGCAACGATCTTTTTTAATCCTTTTGGCAGCATATCAAACAATAACTCTACCTGAATGTGACGATTGTCTTTTAAAGCCATTCCAAACCCGATAAAAATGGACCATACGAGTAGAAATTCAAAAATCTCAGTGACCCATGCCTGTGGTGCATTTAACACATATCTGGTAAATACACCATATAAACTGACAACTACTCCTCCTATAAATAGCAATCCAGCTGCGCCTTCTTCGATGTGATCAAGCCATTTAAAGAGCTTCATACAATCAACTCCTTTTTTGGATTGTATCCAATCCTTGCTTGGTTTCTTTTTCAATATACAAGAAATAGCAATAAAAATAAACAGAAAATTTTATTTTTTTATTATTTTTAGTGTATTCACAATATTCGACTGATTTGTTATACTATTTTTATCATCCTGTATTAGCACCTCGTAAATTTTACTTTGTATCCAAAATCCAAAAAGGAGGTCGAAAGGTGGTATTAGAAGAAAGTACTTTGGCACTAAAGAAAAAACCCTCTTTAGTCAATGAGACTCTGGAAAATAATTCTCTTGACCAAAGAAGAAAAAAGGTTCCTTCTTTACATAAGGGGCTTAAAGGAGATGTTCTTTTATGAAAGAAAATATTGGCTTTATCGGACTGGGGAAAATGGGTCTGCCAATGGCAAAGAATCTCCTTAAGAACGGATACCATGTTTTTGGGTCAGATGTAAATGAAAACGCATTAATCGAACTCCGGGCATTGGGTGGCACTACCGGCAATATGAAAGAGTGGATTCATAAAGTACAGTATGTTGTGTTAATGCTCCCTTCCTCTGTCATCGTTAACAAGGTAGTGGAAGAAATCATTGATTCAAGATCTTTGGTTCCGCTTCAAGATCAGAATTCTCTCATGATAATTGATATGAGCAGTTCTTATCCTGCGGATACAAAAGAAAATAGCAGAAAACTGGAACCTTATAATATATGCTTTGTTGATGCTCCAGTAAGCGGCGGAGTAAAAAAAGCAGTTGATGGGACATTGACGATCATGGCTGGCGGTTCAGCAGAGCAATTCGAAAAATGTAAGCGTTTGCTGTGTGCCTTGGGCAGCAATATTTCTTTAGTTGGCCCATCCGGAAGCGGCCATTTAATAAAAGCAATTAATAATTACTTATCAGCCACCCATCTTTTAGCATCTTGTGAGGCTGTGCAATTGCTGGAGAACTTTGGTGTGGAGCCTGAGAAGGCAATCAATGTAATTAATCAAAGTACCGGCAGGAGCGGCTCGACAGAATATAAGTTCCCAAGTTTCATTTTGACAGAAACTTATAATTCCGGATTTTCTCTTGAATTGATCAAAAAAGACATTGGCATGGCAAGTCAGCTTTTTAAAGATGCAGATGCTGCTACTTCACTTCCAGAGATCGTATTTCAAAAATTTAGTGAAGCAAGCATTGCCTTAGACAAAGAAGCTGACCATACAGAGATAAATAAATTCGTATCAAATTACTTATTAAAAAGGGGGATTATAAATGAAGAAAATGAAAAAGTTGTTCCTGGCGGCTCTGGCTCTGGTAATGATGTTCGCCCTGGCGGCGTGCGGCAATTCTGAGAAAACTGAAGGTTCAGGCGGCGGTGCTGAAAGCGATGGAGTACAAGAACTAACAATTAAAATTGCTCACGTTGTAGCTGAAAATACTCCAAAACATCAAGGTGCTCTAAAAATGAAAGAGGTCATTGAAAAAGAGTCAGACGGCAAGATTAAAGTACAAGTATATCCTAACAGCTCTTTATTTGGCGATAAGGATGAATATCAGAACCTTGTTGCAAATAATGTTCAATTCATTTTACCTGATATGTCTAAGCTTGTTGGGAACGACCCTGGATTCAATATTCCTGCAATGCCTTTCCTCTTTGAAAGCGACGAAGCTGCTAATGCGTTCTGGGATGGAGAAAAAGGGCAGGAAATCTTTAAGCGTCTTGAAAAAGACGGAGTGCTTGGAAAGGCTATGTGGCCAAATGGTGCAAAGCACATGACTAATGATAAAAAGGCAATCAAGAAGCCGGAGGATTTAGATGGGATGAAAATCCGGACACAAGGCGGACAATTGCTTGAAGCAATCTATGCTGAACTGGGAGCTGGGTCTGCTTCTATTCCTTTCGGTGAATTATATACTGCCCTTCAGCAGGGAACAGTTGATGGACAGGAAAACACTTTCAGCAACATTGAATCCAAGAAGTTTGATGAAGTGCAAAAGTATATGACGATTATGGGGCATACCCGTGTTGATTATGCTTTGCTGACTAATACAAAATTCTGGGAAGGCTTAAATGATGAAACAAAAGCAATTGTACAAAAAGGCGTTGACGAAGGAACAAAGCTTGCAAGAGAGTCTGCTAAAAAGCTTAATGACGATGCATTGGCAAAATTAAAAGAAAATGGGCAAGTTGAAATCAATGAGCTTTCTGATGCTGAAATCGAAGAGTTCAAGAAGACCCTTGAACCAATTTACAATGAGTGGGCTGAAAAAATCGGCAAGGATATCATTGAGGACGCTGAAAGCAAATAAAACTGCTTTTTTAATAGTAAGACGCAAAGGGCAACCGCACCAATCAAGGAGCGGTTGTTTTTTAATTATTTAAAGACATGTCTATCAATTATGCATGTAAGTACAGGCTCCCTTTCTCACTCGAAAAGAAAGAGCAGGATCGCCGGACCGTCCCTTATAGCATAAAGCCATGAGAATCAATCCAAAGTAAAAAAATAACAATCCCTAAAAAAAGAATCCCAGATTCGAATTCTGGGATTCTACAATTACGATATTAAGAGTTAAACTGAAACCGCCTTTTTAAGCCGTCTGCAAATCTCATCTCCAACCTCTTCTGTTGATGAAGTTCCTCCAATATCCGGAGTCTTTATACCATCATTTGTGACCTCCTCTATAATATCAAGCAGCTTACTGCCCAATTCCTCTTCACCGAAGTGGTCCAGCATCATTTTGGCAGTCCAAATTTGTCCGATTGGATTAGCAATTCCTTTCCCTACTATATCTGGTGCGGAGCCATGAACCGGTTCAAACATGGATGGATACTTTCCGTTAAGATTGATATTTGCTGCAGGAGCAATCCCAATGCTTCCCATAATTGCTCCTCCAATGTCGGTCAATATGTCCCCAAATAGGTTGCTGGCTACAATGACATCGAATATTTGCGGACGAGTTACAAAAAATGCAGCAAGGGCATCAATATGATAAGAAGCAGTCTGTACATCCTGATGCTCTCCCTTGACTTCGTTAAATACTTCATCCCAGAATGGCATGGAATGAAAAATCCCATTAGACTTGGTAGCTGATGTCACATGGCCTCTTCTTTTCTTTGCTAGTTCGAAGGCATAGCGCATCGCTCTTTCTGTTCCCTTTTTAGTAAAAATAGCATTCTGGATGGCCAGTTCATCATCACCTTTATGAATTCTTCCTCCTACCTCACTATACTCTCCTTCACTGTTTTCCCGTACTACAATTAAATCAAAATCATTAGGGTTGACCAGCGGCGACTTTAACCCTTTAAAATACTTTGCAGGACGAATATTAATAGATTGTTCAAATTCCCTTCTAATCTTAATTAACAGACCCCATAAGGCAATGTGGTCTTGAACTAAAGCTGGATTACCGATGGCACCAAGAAAAATAGATTCAAAGTTTTTTAATGTTTGTAAGCCATCATCCGGCATCATCTTTCCGTGTTCCACATAATAATCGCTGCTCCAAGGGAAAGATTGAAAATCAAATTTTATTCCACCGTGAACTTCTGCAACCGTTTCTAATACCTTTAAAGATACAGGTACTACTTCTTTTCCAATTCCATCCCCAGGTATTACGGCAACTTCAAATTTTTTCATCATCATACAGCTCCCTTATTTGTTTTTTGATTGAAATTTTCATATTTTGCAATCTCTTGCTGGTATAAATCGTCACCGTTTGAATCATATGCTACAAGCAAAGGGAAATCCTGAACTTCCAGTCTTCTTATCGCTTCTGGTCCTAAGTCTTCATATGCAACCACCTGGACAGCTTTCACTCTCCTGCTTAGAATGGTTGACAATCCACCAATCGCCGCAAATGAAACTGCGCCATGTTTCTTGCAGGCATCCTTCACCATATCTCTCCTCGGGCCTTTCCCAATCGTTCCGACAACGCCATATTCGTACATTGCGGGTGCGTATGGATCCATCCTAAATGCAGTAGTCGGTGCTACCGGTCCTATTACCTGTCCAGGTTTTGGAGGGCAAGGACCTGCGTAAAAGATGACTTCCCCTTTTAGTTCCACTGGCAAAGGCTTATTATTTTCAAGCAGCTCTACCATTCTTTTATGCGCAGCGTCTCTGGCCATGAAAATCGTTCCTGTCAGCGATACAGTATCGCCAATTTTTAATTTCTTTATATCTTCCTTGTTTATAGGTGTTTGCAGCCTGTATTCCGGCATCGAATCCCTCCCAGCTTTCATTTAAATAACAATTGTTTTCTTTCTTGCAGCATGACACTGAATATTAACTGCCACAGGCAAGGCTGTAATATGGCATGCGAATGTTTCGATAGGCACCCATAATGCTGTGCTCGTCCCGCCAAGTCCCTGAGGTCCAATCCCTGTATTATTAATGGCTTCCAGTAATTCCTTTTCAAGCTCTGCAATATGTGGGTCAGGGTGGTGAACACCAATTTCTCTTAATACAGCATGTTTCGCAAGAGATGTTACTTTATCAAAACTGCCGCCAATCCCCACTCCTACCACAACGGGCGGGCACGCCTTCCCCCCGGCATCTTTAATTGTCTGAAGGACAAAATTCTTAACACCTTCGACACCTTCCCCTGGAAGCAGAAATTTCATAGCGCTCATATTCTCACTTCCGCCGCCCTTTGGCAGAACGGTAATCTTAATTTGATCACCAGGCACAATTTCCGTATGTACGACTGCTGGGGTATTATCTCCTGTGTTTACACGAAGCAAAGGATCACCTACAACAGATTTGCGTAGATACCCTTCCCTGTATCCAGTCCGAACTCCTTCTTGAATGCAATCTAAGTAATTTCCGCCTATAATATGCACATCCTGCCCGATCTCAACAAAAACAACAGCCATGCCAGTATCATGACAATAAGGCATATGATTAGTTTTAGCTTCCTCTGCATTCTCCATCAGCTGCTGAAGAATGGACTTCCCGATAGGTGAAGCCTCTGTTTTTTCGGCTCGTTTAAACCCTGCCAAAACATCATCAGGCAAATAGTAGCATGCTTCCCAGCAAAGCTTGGCAACGCTTTCAGTTAAAACCTCAGCATCTACAATCCTCATTTAATCTCCTCTTTTCCCTCAATAAGATATATCAGGTTTTTTAAATCCTCCTGGGTATGTTCCATTAAACATTGTGCTGCTTTTTCTGGATTTCTTTCACTGATCGCTTTAAAGATTTCCTTGTGGCCTTTTAAAATAATAGGTCCACGCTCATCACCCTCAATATTTAAAAGCCTGTAATAATAAATTAATGAATGAAGTTCATCCACTAGTTTTTTTAACCTTTCATTTTCACTTATTAAAATGATTTTCTCATGAAACTTCGTGTTCCAATTTACAATTTCTTCCTTATCATTTTTTTTGATTGCCGCTTCTGTTCCAGCTATGATACTTCCCAGTTCTGCTATTTGTGCCTCTGTTGCCCTCTCTGCTGCCAGAGCCACAGCAGCCGATTCCAGTGCAATCCTGCAGCCATAGATATCTTTAACATCTTTCAATGTTGGCTTATATACCGTGATTTGAGATTTTTCATCCATACACAGAAGGCCCTCATTAATTAATATCCGGATCGCTTCTCTAACAGGGCTGCGGCTGATGGAGAATTGCTTGGCAAGCTGGGCTTCGTATAACCGGTCTCCTGGTTTATATTCTCCGTGCCAAATTCGATCTTTAATAGTTTGCTGAATTTGAAGGTAAAATGGAAGTGCTTTCTCAAGAGGTTTCTGGCTCATATTCCCACCCCTTTCACTTTTTAATTGGTAATCTGTCGGCTGTCGACAGCTTTAATTTTATAATAGTATTAATTATCAAAAGATTCAATAAATAATTTATAAATAGGGAAACACCATTCTTCTTTAACCTGGCAGAATGGTGTTTCTAACTAGAAGCATGGCTAAGACAAACTATTATTCTTCTATTCCCATTTCCTTAAAAATTTCCTGGGCAGTCTTAAAACTGTCCAATGATGCTGGTACTCCGCAATAAATGGCAGTCTGTAAAAATATTTCCTGAATCTCTTCTTTTGTAACACCATTATTGATGGCGCCTCGTAAGTGAAGCTTTAATTCATGGGGGCGATTTAGTGCAGTCAGCATTGCTAAATTAATCATGCTTCTCGTCTTTTTAGGCAAACCTTCTCTAGTCCAAATTTCTCCCCAGCAATACTCTGTCACTAATTCCTGAAGAGGCTTTGTGAAACTGGTTGCATTATTTATGGAGTTATCAACATACTCAGCCCCTAAAACTTCACGCCTTACTTGTATTCCGTCATCAAATTTTACACTCATTATAAATTCCCCTCCTTATGTTTTAAAAAAAATGTTCCCAATGCGATCGCCACTGGCTGTCCTTTTTCATCCAGAATTTTGCACTCTGAAACAACAGTACTTCGGCCAAGATGAACTATTGTAGGTTCGGCATACAACTTTTTTCCTTTGCCAGGCCTAATATAATTCATTTTCAACTCCAAGGTGTAGACTTCGGAATCTTTTGGTATCTGGGTCATTATGTGGAATCCAATAGATACATCTGCCAATGTATAGAGAGCTCCACCTTGGGCAACATCATATGTATTGGCATTCTGCATGCCCAATTCCATGCTCATTTCTCCATTTTCTTCAAAACCGATTCCTAAAAGCCTCCCTGTATAATGCAGTTCCTTTTTTGGCTCTTTTAGTGCCCTTATAACGTGGTAGATCTGATCTAATTCTTCGCTTGAGAAATTCTCAAGTTTTTTTAAAATATCGCTGGCAGCTGCATTCACGTTTATAATCCCAACCCTCCTATCTTAAGAAAACTTTAGCCATCTAATATTAGGATACTGGATCCAACAAAAAACGTCTATACTTTTCTGAATTTTTTAAATTTAAAAATAGTAACGGTATTTATTATTATAATTTTTTGCTCTTTTGGTATAAATTGTTGTTTTTCGCCTTTCAATTTTGTCCGTTTATTTCCGCTCCAGGCTGCTCGCTTTCCGCGGGGCAGGCGGTGAGCCTCCTCTACGCTGCGCGTCTGCGGGGTCTCACCTGTCCCGCTACTCCCTCAGGACTTTGAATAAGCATCTTGTATAAACACCGCACGAAGGAAATGCGAATGTATTTTCGAGGACCTCGCACCTTCCGCTACAATCAACTCAGTAAATAATATACAAAAGCAACAAACCTTGCGAAAACAGCTAGTTTTAAAATTGCTTAATCCCTACTTGACTAATCGGATAAATATGAATTAAAATATAACTAACAAAAGGGAGGGTTCAATACATGCCATTAAACAGAGAAACGTTAATCAGCAAATTATTATCTCTATCTAAATTCCAGCATAATCACAGCTTGTTTAATTTAAGTGACAGAAAGCTGGAAGCTCTGTATCTGGATCATATTCTATTTTCACCTCACCCTCACAGCGGACATCAATCAATCAAATTAATTGGAAAAAATAGATAATAAGAAGGCCTGCAAATGCTCAGAAAGCATTGCAGGCTTTTTCATTTAAAACCTATATAAAAAAGAAGGAATCCTAAGATTCCCCCTCTGGTAATTAACTTTTTGCCAATTTAGGCACCATATTCTCCTGCTTTGACTCTTCGACCGCGTCTTCCATTGGTGTTGCACGTTTAATGAAGAAGGACAGAACCAGTGCAGCTGCAGCGATAAAGGTTGCTACGAAGAAAGCATCGTTGATTCCCTCAAGCATGGCTTTCGTTAATACCTGCTGCTGCATTTCCGCCACAGCGGCTTCAGTCATTTGACCGCCATTAGCCATAGCCCCGCCTTTCATCGCTTCTTTCGCGATTTCCGCAGCATGAGTTTCCGTCCTTGTTGACATAACTGTTACCAATAAGGCTGTACCAATGGCACCTGCCACCTGGTTCAGCGTGTTGTTCATTGCTGTTCCATGAGGATATAATCTTCTTGGCAGCTGGTTCAAGCCATTCGTAGAAACTGGCATCATAACCATGGACATCCCGAACATCCTGATTGAGTTCAGAATAATCAACTGTGTATAAGTTGTTTCCAGAGTCAGCCTGCTGAATACATAAGTAGTTCCTACTGTAATGGCTAACCCAATGATCGCCAATATCCGCCCGCCTATTTTATCGAACAGCTTTCCTGTTAATGGCGACATCACGGCCATAACAATGGCTCCTGGAAGCATCATCAATCCTGCATCCAGCGGTGAAATTCCCCTTAATGTCTGAACATAAATCGGAATCAGAATCATCCCGGAGAACAGCGCCATATTAACCGTCATGCTGATAGCTGATGACAAGGCAAACATCGGGTACTTATAAACGCCAAAGTTGAGCATTGGACGATCAGATTTTGATTGTTTTAGGATAAACCATACTAAGCTGATAACACCTACAGCAATGGTCAAATACACGTGAGGACTGTCCCAGCCTTTATTCCCTGCAGAACTAAATCCATAAAGTATTCCGCCAAAACCTATACTTGATAGAATAAGGGAAAACAGATCCAGACGAATATTCACTTTTTCCTTTTTGTCTTTCAGCATGACCGCGCCAAGCACGAGTATGACTCCGGCAATCGGCGAAAGGAAATGGAATAGCATTCTCCAATCATAGTGTTCAATAATCCATCCGGAAAGAGTCGGCCCAATTGCAGGGGCAAACATTAAGATCAGGCCAAATACACCCATGGCTGCCCCGCGTTTTTCCACCGGGAAGCTGATCAGCATAACATTCATTAATAATGGCATCATGATAGCCGATCCTGATGCCTGCAGCATCCTGCCTGCAAGCAATACCGGGAATGCATGAGCAACCCCCGCTACAAGGGTACCAATTGTAAATAGCCCCATTGCCACAATAAATAACCTGCGGACTGTATATTTTTCAATTAAAAATGCAGTAGCCGGGATTAAAATACCATTTACCAGCATAAAACCGGTGGTCAGCCACTGCACAGTTGCCGCTTCAATTTCCAAATCTGCCATAATAGATGGCAAGGCAATATTTAACAATGTATTATTCAAAAAGGCAATAAATGCCCCAATCATTAAAACAGCCAGAATCCCATAGGGCGGTCGATCTGTTTTATTATTTATTGCTTGTTCCATTGCATTTTTCCTCCTGTACTATCAGTTCATTCTTTTATACTCGCGTTACACACAAACCATATAATATACCATGAGTACAATTTATGCAACAAAAAAATCCTTGTTAAATAGAGGGTTTGTGAAAAATCTCAGAATGATGTACTATTAGATTATACACACAGTTCAAATAAAATGACAGGTGATAATAAATGAATGATAGGAAACTTCATGTAATAAATAAAGCACATCAATTATTCCTGGATAAAGGTTTTCAAGCTACCTCCATTCAGGATATTTTAGAATACAGCGGCATTTCCAAAGGAACATTCTATAATTATTTTTCTTCAAAAAATGAGCTGCTTATGTCCATTTTTAAAACATTGCATAAAAAAATGGAAGATGAACGCAATAAGCTTCTTATTGGCCAGGATCCAAGCAGCTTAGAAGTCTTCACACAGCAGATAGAATTACAAATGAATATGAATCGAACAAATAAATTGGTGGCCCTTTTTGAAGAAGTGCTTGTTTCAAATGACCCTGAACTCAAGCAGTTCATTAAGGAAGGTCAGCTTAGAATGGTGGATTGGATTTTCAACCGGTTTATTGAGATTTTTGGAGAAGACAAGAAACCATATTTACTGGACTGCGCCGTGATGTTCCTTGGAATCCTCCATCATAACGTAAAATACTATACAAAATTCTTTGAGTTCTCTTCAAGCATTAATCCTGTGGTCCGTTATAGTGTAGAAAGAATCAGGAAGGTCGTTGAAGAGGTCAGTTCTGCCGATGAGTATCTGCTGAAGCCTGAACTGATTGAAAACAGATTTAAGCAGACAGATCATAGAAATGTGCATATTCTTTGTAAATCCATATTGACTATAAAAAAGTCCATACAACAGGAAGAACAGAACGATTGCATTGATCTTCTGGACTTTATTCAAGAAGAAATGGTCCATTCGAAAAAACCAAGAAAATTTCTCATTGATAGCGCACTGAATACTTTGCGCAGCTGCATCTCCTTTTTGGATGCTAAAGAACTTGAGAATCTTGAAATTCTTGTTTCTGCCTGTTTTAAACAGCCGGAAGAAGAATCCGTTTAGTTATCAAGGCCTTCCTCATGATCAGGAAGGCTTTTTTTTAGTTATTATTCATTCATAATCCTTCCAAAAACGGTAACACTAACACATAATGCCTTAACAAACTGGTGATTTGTGTATGAAAAAAGAGTTAAAAAAGAAGAAAAGTATATCCGAGATTGAATTTAACGAGCTGGAGAAGTCATTTTCACGATCTCATGATTTTCAAAAAGTATATTACAGCAATAGACAAACAGGCCTCTGTTTTTCTTTTATTTATTTTAAAACACTAACAGACCAAAAAATGATCACCAAAAGTTTGCTCCCTCAGCTTCTTCAGGGTAAGTTCAGCGAAATCGATGATTTGAAAAAGCTTTTGCCGTCCGCAAGCATACAAATTTGTGAGGATCTTTCTAAAGCAGAACATTTGCTTTTGAATGGCTATGTGATGGTTACAGTGGAAGCCGAAAAACAAAAAGCGGCTTTTATGGCTGCTAAATGTTCATACGTAAGGGAGCTGACTCATCCGGAAGTCGAGCAAACGGTGATTGGACCGAAGGAAGCATTTGTTGAGTCCTTAGGCAATAATTTGAACTTAATCCGCAAACGGCTGCCCATCTCTGAACTGATCATTGAGGAATATATAATCGGAAGTATATCCCGAACAGTGGTTGCCGTCCTCTATATTGAGGGAATCACGAATGCAGATTATGTCAGCATGGTTAAAGAAAGAATCGAAAATATCGATTTTGATGAAATTACTGACAGTTCATATATTGGACAGCTCATTTCTGATAATAAGAACTCTCCATTCCCGCAGCTGCTGGATACAGAAAGGCCGGACAGGGCAGCCGCTGTCCTTGCTGAAGGAAAAATCGTGATCGCCATAGAAGGGTCGCCGCATGTGCTGATTACCCCTACAACGTTTTCTGAATTCTTCAGTTCCTTTGAAGATTATTTTTTAAATTGGACTATCGCGTCTTTTGCAAGAATTCTGCGGGCCTTTTCAGTTATTTTTTCCATACAGATCACGTCTATTTATGTTGCAACGCTTACTTATCATATGGAGCTCATCCCCACGGATTTGTTAGGAACACTGGTGACTTCAAGACAGCATATTCCTCTGCCGCCTTTCTATGAAGCATTAATGCTTGAACTGGTAATTGAGCTTTTAAGAGAAGCTGGAGCCAGATTGCCCACGAAAGTCGGGCAGACAATCGGTATCGTAGGAGGGATTGTTATTGGGACTGCATCTGTGCAGGCAGGGCTGACAAGTAATGTCCTGTTAATCATTATCGCACTGGCAGCTCTTGCCTCTTTTACTACACCTGTATACAAGATGAATAATACGATTCGATTTCTAAGATTTCCGTTTTTATTTTTCGCAAATTTATGGGGTTTTGTAGGTGTGTTGTTCTGTTCATGCATCTTGTTGACACATATGATCAGGCTTACTTCTCTTGGAAGGCCGTTTTTGGAGCCGTTCTACCCGCCAAGATACCGGGACTTGAAAGATTCATTTCTGAGATTCCCTTTTCAGCCTTTAAGGCCTGTGTATTTAAGAACGCAAAATCCGCATCGGTTTCAGCCCCCGAAGAAAACAAAAGTTAAAAGAGACATTGATGAATAGCAGCCTGGCTCCATAAGCCAGGCTGCTATTCTGTTTTCTTTGATTTGTCTTCCCAAGGTTCAAAGGAAAATGGAATCCCGATCATTTTCGCTGTCAGCTCATCATAGGACACAAGGTCTTTCTTGGACAATTCTTTTAAAGACTTTTTCCCCATGGCTCGCAATGCCATTTTGATTTCCTCCGTGCTCGCGGTTAAAAACTTTTCTGCAGATTTTGTCCCATCTTCGATTTTAAAGGTATCCTTGAATTTACCTTGGTTCCAGACAGATTGTGTCGGCGGTTCAAAAGGCAGCGAATTCAAAGTCTGCTTATGGGAGACAGTAAACAGCATGACAGAACCAAGGTAGACAGCATCCGCACCAAGCGCAAGGACTTTTAAAAAGTGTCCTGGTGTGAAGAGGCCGCCTGATACAATTAAGCTGACTTCCCCTTTCTTTTTTCGTTTTTCAAGGTGATTGGATGCACGGTTGAGAGCATGCAAGGTTGGAATTCCAAAATCATCCGCCAATAAAGGCGGCGCACCCACAGAAGCTCCCTGTCCCCCGTCAACTGCTATAAAATCAACCCCGATTTCGATTAGATGGTCAATGTCTTCTTCTATTTTTCCTCCTGCCCCTATTTTTGCACCAATGGGGACACCTCCGGTCATACTGCGGAGTTCATCCACCAGCTCCTTTAAATCCTTCAATGTCTGTTTATCAAAAAAATGTTCCATTATATGGGCAGTTTCATTTTCCTTTAACCCCATTACTTCCCTTGCACGGCCGGTTAGATTTTCAGGAGATATGTTTCCTCCCATCCCCATTACTGCTCCCTGCCCCAGCTTAATTTCAATCATGTCAGCACGCTTGATGGTTTTTTCTTCCTTTCCCCACTCGGTTTTGGAAAATTGAAGGATATATTTTCCTGCACTTTCAAGCTCTTCAGGAAGAATACCTCCTTCGCCGGAATTGACAGCCGTACCTGTATTCTTGGCAGCTGTTGCCAGGGCAATTTTCACTTGCTCACTCAATGCGATTCCATAGGCCATTCCGCTAATCATCAGAGGTATTTTGATTTTCATTGGTTTTTTCGATTTTGGCCCGATGGTCACCTTCACATCAACATCTTCATCCCCGTCTATGGGAAATGGCGAGGTCTGAGCAGGAATAAAGGTAATCTCATCAAAATGAGGCCATTTTTTCGATGAACCAAATGGGCGGTGAAGGACATCACCCGTTTCGGCACGCAGGTTGTTTTCAAGTGCATTTTGAATGCCCATATGCTTAAAACCAGGGATCAGCTCAATCAGATTTTCCTGGTAGCTGTCTGTCATTATTATTTTCCCTGCCTGCTTAACGAGCCGCTTCATGATCCAGCGCCAGCCGATCAGCATTAAAATTAAAAAGATAAATAATATAAAAATCATAGCCAAAGTTGCAATCAATAATATATTTGTCATACTTTTTCTCCAAAAGTTCTTTTAGCCTCCATTATTTCCATTGGCAGGGAATTTAACCTATGACTTCTCGATTTTTGGAATAATCATGAAGCGGGAAGTAAATTCTATGAAAAATATTAAATGAGGTGAAATGATGGACAAACGCGAGCATACTCAGCCAGCTAGTACGGAAGAACAGAATCAAGGTAAAGGAGGTCTTCTTGAATCAATGATGGAGCCCATAGATCAGCTTTCAAAGATTCCTCCTGAGAAGACAGACCGGAGAACCAGTGATGAAGAAATGATGTAACCAATGAAGAAAGCCGGCATGATCGATGCCGGCTTTTATTTTTGATAAGGAGTATCTTGATAGAAGTAATTAGGCATTTTCACTTCATTATTATACTGTTTATGAAAAATCTGTGTAGCAGCAGGGGATACGGGCGGGATCAGCCAGGTCCAATCACCGGTCAGATCCCTTCCCTGACCCTTTTCGTTCTCTTCAAATTTTCTGAATTGCTGTGCAGCAGTATGATGGTCAACTATGCTGACCCCTTCTTTTTTAAAGGAATGCAATACGGCTGCATTCAATTCCACCAGTGCCCGATCCTTCCAAAGCGAAGAATGCGTCCTGGTATCCAGCCCCATCAATGATGCAATCTGCGGGAGCATATCATAACGAAAATCGTCTGCAAGGTTCCGTGCACCGATTTCAGTACCCATATACCAGCCATTGAAAGGGGCTGACTTATAAGAAATGCCCCCAATTTCCAGTCTCATATCCGATATCATCGGGACTGCGTACCATTTCAAACCGAGATCACTGAACCAGTTATATTCTGGATGCTCAATCCCTACTTCAAGAATCAGCTCTTCAGGTATTTCCCTTAATTGGGGAGTTTGATTGTTTATTTGTATTACTAATGGAAGCACATCAAATTTGCCGTACTTCGGCTTCCAGCCCAATTTCATGCATTGCTTGGTAAAAGGGATGGAATGGGGATCGCCAATAATTCCATCGGCAGTCTCATAGCCTGCATACCGGATTAGCTGATGATTCCAAATTCTGATTTTGTGTTCGGAATTGTCTGGAGAGAAGATGGTGATGGCCGAACGGAGCCTGCCATTGTTCGTGGCAAATTGTATATGTTCAAACAGAGCAGAAAATACTTCATCCTCTTGTTTCGCATTCCGTTTGTCCAAAACCGTCAGCTGATCCCAAAAAAGCCTTCCTATGCAGCGATTGCTATTTCTCCAGGCAGCTTTTGCACCAAATTCCAGTTCTTCAAAAGTTTGTTCATAAAACCCATGCTCTGCAATTGAATATTCAATTTCCTTTAGTCTGTTGTTTAGTTCAGCAGGACTTTTATTCTGTTCACTATAAAACATTTTGATAAATTCTGCTGCATTTTCAAGTAAGTCCTTTTTCAAAGATGAATCCTCCCAGAATAGACTATTTGTTAATGATAGCATAGGGAGGGTTGGGGAGAAAGAAATGATGTTCTGTGGTTTGCAGGATTTTTTTGGATAAGATGCTTTTTAAGAAGGAGCGGGAGCGGGTTAATTTTTGTTATTTTTTATTGTAATTGACTCGCATATTGGGAGGCATGGCTACTATTTTTGTGGTTATTCCTTCAGATTAACTACCATTCTTACTGCACTACCTTCTTTTTCGGCGTTATTCCTCCGATTAACTACCATTCTTAGTGCACCCTCTTCTTTTTCGGTGTTATTTCCTCCGATTAACTACCATTCTTAGTGCACCCTCTTCTTTTTCGTCGTTATTCATCCAGATTCTCTTTTGTCTTCAGTTTATCTCCTTTTACTGCCGATTTTTCCCAGTATTCGGTAAATCAGCTGCTGGGCTGGCATCCTTCATGCTCTGCATCAATTTTTCAACATTTCTACTTAAAAATAGGGCCCTAAACAGGCCCTTCTTTATTTCCTCAAACGATACACTCTAGCTTCATATGGCTTTAGCGGCAGGTTCTCAATTTCTTCATTTTCATCTGCATTCAAGTTGGAAATCAGCAGTTCCTTAGAATAGTACCGGACATGGTCTGGCAGCTTAAAGTCAGGAGTTTCTTCACTGAAGTTGCAGATCACAAGAAGCTGGTCATCACCAAGAGTTCTTGTATAGGCGAAGATATCCTCATCTTCTTCCATGATTAAATCGAATGCTCCATAAACAATCACTTCATTTTGCTTTCTAAGCTGAATGAGCTTCTTATAAAAATGGAAGATGGAATCTTCATCTTTTAAAGCTGCTTCGGCGTTAATCCCCTCATAATTTGGATTCACATTGATCCAGGGGGTTCCGCCTGTAAAGCCTGCATTCGGGCTGGCATCCCACTGAACAGGCGTTCGCGCATTATCCCTGCCTCTCTCATGAATGCCTTTAAAGATTTCATCATGTGTTAAGGAATCCGGTGTAAGATCATGGTATGCATTTAACGTTTCAATATCACGGTAATCATTGATATCATTGAACTTGACGTTTGTCATGCCAATTTCTTCGCCCTGATATATATAAGGTGTCCCCTGCATCATATGCAGGCATGCCGCAATCATCTTACCAGAAGTAACGCGGTATTCGTCAGAGTCATTTCCCCATCTGGAGATGGCGCGAGGCTGGTCATGGTTGCTCCAGTACAAGCTGTTCCAGCCATCTTCCTCAAGACCCTTTTGCCACTTGCTGAAAATCTCTTTCAGTTCAGTCAGTTTCCAAGGTCGTGGATCCCATTTGCCGTACTGACCGTCGCCAAGCCCGACATGTTCAAAATGGAAGACCATATTCAATTCATTTCTGTCCTTGCCTGTATAGAGCTTGCCTTCTTCAACTGTTACACCAGGCATCTCGCCAACCGTAATGGTGTCATATGGGCTAAGGGCTTCTTTGTACATTTCCTGCAGGAATTCATGAATTCTTGGTCCATTCATATAATACTTGCTGCCGTCCCCATATTTGTGTCCTTCACGAATCTCCCCCTGTGGATAGCTGGTATCTTTTGAAATGAAATTGACGACATCCATGCGGAATCCATCAATGCCTTTGTCCAGCCAGAAGCGCATCATTTCATACACTTCATTTCTTAAAACAGGATTTTCCCAATTCAGGTCAGGCTGCTTTTTGCTGAAAAGGTGCAAATAATATTCGCCTGTTTGTTCATCATATTCCCATACACTTCCGCCAAACGCAGCGCCCCAATTCGTTGGAGGTTCCCCGTTGTCAGTTTTTTTCCAGATATAATAATCTCTGCTGGGATTATCTTTAGATTTTCGTGATTCCTGGAACCACTGGTGTTCATCGCTAGAGTGGTTGACTACAAGGTCCATCATGATTTTGATGCCGTGCTCATGGGCTTTACCCAGCATACCGTCAAAGTCCTTCATCGTTCCGAAATCGTCCATGATATTGCGGTAATCTGAGATGTCATAGCCATTATCATCATTAGGCGATTGGTAAACGGGGGATAGCCATATGACATCGATCCCCAGTTCGCTTAAATAGGGAATTTTTTCAGTAATTCCGTTGATATCGCCAATTCCGTCCCCATTGGAATCATTAAAGCTTCTTGGGTAGATTTGATAAATGATACTTTCTTTCCACCATGTTTTGTTCAATATTTACAACTCCGATCAAAGAATAATTTTATTTTATTGAACCTTCCTCACACCGCAGATAATCCAAATCTGGGCAAAATGTACACAGTAATCATTGGCGCAAGCAGCGGGAAAATGACTTTCCAGAAAACACCACATGCCGTTGCACCTTCCGGATTAGCACGAATGTAGTCAAAATAGATAAACACATTAAAGGAAAGATTGAAAACGATATATAATATGACTAATCCAACCACTGTTTTTTTTAGCTTAATTACGTATACGTTTACGTAATTTGTGCTGAGAAAAAGAGAGTTGTTATTTCCTCTCTTTCACACTCATTCTTTCAATAATTTTATGCGGCATAATGCGGCTTTCAGGAGTTTCGCCAGTTTCCATTATGGTAAAAAGCATTTCCACAGCAGCCTCACCCATTTTTGCGAGAGGCTGTTCAACTGTGGTCAGCGGCGGAATGGACATCTCAGCAAGGTCCAAATTATCGTACCCCATAACAGATATCTCATCAGGTACCTTAAATCCCAAATGATAAGCTGCTGATAAGGCACCGATAGCCATTTCATCACTTGCTGCAAATATCGCCGTTACATCCGGGAACTGTTCGACAAGCTTTTTAAAGCCTTCAACCCCATCAAGGAATGTAAACCCCCTGCTGAACACAATATTTTCGGAACCCAGTGGTATGCCATGATCAAATAGAGCTTTTTTAAAGCCATCAATCCTTGGAATCCCCGCGATGATATCATCCTTGTTTCCGCTTATCATTCCAATTTTTGCATGCCCCGTGTCGATTAAATGCTTAGCTGCAGCATATGCTGCATGAAGATCATTGACCTTTACAAAAGGCACCGGGTACGCATAGGACTCTGTCGAAAGCAGAATCATCGGCATCTTGGTTTTGGTTACAAATTGATAATACTCATCTTTTAATACTTCACTTGCGAAAATTATCCCGTCTACCCTTTTTTCGAAAAGCAGCTGGAGATATTTCATCGTTTTCTCACCATTTGATTCTGTATGGCAGACGATCACACTGGAACCGTTGTCATTTGCTGCCTTTTCAATACCATCCAGGAGATCGGTTACCAGAGAACTGGAAAGCTTAGGGAAAAGCACCCCAATCGTATGTGTTCTTTTGTTTATTAATCCTCTTGCCACTGCGTTTGGCTGGTATCCCAGCTCTTCAATCACTCTAAGAACCTTGAATTTTGTTTTTTCCGAATAGCCTCCCTGGCCATTCAATATCCTGGAAACTGTTGCAATGGATACATTTGCTTTTTTGGCAACATCTTTGATTGTATAGGACATATCCCACCTGCTTTAAATTGCTGTATTATATTTGTTACGAAAACGTTTACGCTGTAATATTATCAGGTTGTGTAAGCCTTTTCAATATTTTTCTAAAATATAGGCTTCCCAATAAAATAAAAGCCGGCACCTAAATAGGTGGCCGGATTAGAGTACCGTTATGATCATTTTATGCTTTCCAGCTCTTTCTCCTGAATTAAAGCCTTAGCTAATTCAAACTCATTTGGGGCTGACAGGACAAAATCAGGTGTATAACCGTATGCGTTTATTTGCTGGCCTGAACTCTTTCCCATACATACGATTGATAGCTTTTTGATCAAGTCATCTGGCTCTATGCCATAATAGCCCACACTCTCCATAAAGGCATCGACAGAGGAACTGCTGGGGAATATGATGGTGTCTAAAGTTGCCTCCCTTAGCATATGTCCAACAACAGGAATAAAAGATTCATCAAGGATTGTATCACTGGTTTGGAGAATATCATGATTTCCATCCGGCTCGATATAAGGGATTTTTTTTACATTCAAACTCCGATTCCCCACGATCAGCAACGGTCCACCCAAGTTCATTTCAGCTGCAAGCCGGCCGGTTAATCCCCGTTCGTTCATGACTTTCAATGATTTTTTGGACAAACAATATAAATCGGCCTGAACATTTCTTATATCTATATTTCTATTAATCAATAAATCAATGAACTCATTCGTGCATTCCGGGGATGTGAATAAAATGCGTTTATACGTGAAAAGCTGATTGAGTATTTTATCATTTGAAGGAACATCTTTTTTCGTCCATTTCGGAATCTCGATTACATCTGCCCCCTGTTCTTGCAGCTGTGCTGCCAAAGTGCTTCTTGCAGTGCCTGTACGTGCTAAAAGAATCTGCCTTCCGTAAAGAGGCTTGTTTTCAAACCATTTTAATTTATCTCTTAAAGAAACAATACCGCCAACTAAAGTAATTGCCGGATTTTGTATTCCTGTTTCCTTTACTTTTTCTGCAATATCCCCTATTGTACCCTGCACTGTTTTCTGTCTGCCATAGGTTCCCCATTGGATAAGGATCACTGGAGTTTCTTTCGGCTTGCCGTGAAGGATGAGGTTATCTGCAATATATGAAATATTGGTTACTCCCATGTAAAAGCCAATCGTGTCCACGCTTGAGACTAATCCGCTCCAATCAATATCAGGTTTCCCTTCATTGGATTTATCATGGGCGGATACCAGCGCAAAAGAAATTCCATATTCACGATGTGTCACAGGGATTCCTGCATATAAAGGCACAGCAACTCCTGAAGAAATGCCTGGTACAATTTCATATGGGATTTCTTGTTCCGCCAGTGCTTCCGCTTCCTCCCCGACCCGGCCAAAAACTCCCGGGTCACCGCCTTTTAAACGGATTACATTATATCCCTTAATGGCTTTGTCTATTAAAATCTCATTGATGATTTCCTGTTTCAGAAAATGCTGTTTCGGAAACTTCCCGCAATAAATCAGCTCACAATGAGAAGGCGCAGATTCCAGCAATTTTGGATTAATCAGGCGGTCATATAAGATTACATCAGCTTTTTTTATGGCTGCTAACCCTTTAACAGTAATTAAGCCTTCATCCCCAGGGCCTGCACCAACAAGATATACTTTCCCTTTCTTCAAAATCCCACCCCTATGCTTCCTATTATCTCTCGGAGTTTTTATGATAATAGCTGGACAGCTCTACAATTGCGCTGCCCATCCTTTCGTGTTCCGGATAAATAACCCGGTCAATTCCTTCATCAAATAACGCTTGTGCTGTAACTTTTCCGACTGCCAGCGCAATTACTTTTTGCGAGAAAACCTCTGTCAATTGGTTTTCAGCACCCTGTTCACGCGCAAAATGCAATAAATGTCTCACTTGCGGGGTGCTGGTAAAAACAGCCGCATCCAGTTCCCCTCCCAGCAGCTCCGAAAGAAGTTTTTCCATGACTTTAGTTTCCGGCGGATTGTGAATATAGGGAAGAATTTCTTCATATTGAGCTTTCTGCACATCAAGCCATTGAATCAGCTTAGGTGCAGGATCACCGTGAAGCTGAAGAGCCACCTTCTTGTTTTCCAGTGAATAGCTTCCGAGGCTTCTGATAAGTCCTGCCGTGCTTCCATCATCATCCCGAACCTTTGGTGTGACACCCAGTTTTTTTAACATGTTAACTGTTTTATACCCTCTTGCTGCAATTTGGCAATTTTGAAGAACCTTAATAAATTCTTCTCCCTTTCCTATTTCCTGAGCGGTATAATACAAGGTCTCTACTCCGATTCCAGTTGTAAAAATAATCCAATCAAACTCACCTGAGGTAATAAGGCCAATATGTTCTTTCAATTTTGTGTCTATACGCAGGGACGTTCCTTGCGCTGGCCTGCTGATGGCAGCACCTCCCAGGTTTTCTACAATTTTTGTTATTTCTTCGATTTTTCTAGACCCCAATAGAGCAATTTTCTTTCCTTCCAGCTTTTTCATCCGTATACCTCCAGCCTGATCTTATTATTCTTCTATTATAAGATAGACTGTCTCATTCTCAACAATTGTTTTATAAGTCTGGACACAGCCGATATCTGGCGCGTGAACTTTGCCATCTTCCAGACAGATTTTCCAATCATGCATGGGGCAAAAAACGGAGTCTCCGCTGACCAAGCCCTCAGTCAGTACACCGCCTTTATGTGGACAGCGGTTTTCCACTGCACGGACCTTGCCATTAGATAAACGGAACACAGCGATATCTATTCCGCCAGCCTTCACTGTTTTCCCCAATTTCACGGGCAAATCTTGTATGGAGCCAACCAGAACTTTAATGATGCTTTTATTAACCAAACGAAACTCCCCCTTTTAAGTTCTTACGAGATTCTCAAACAATTCCGTTTTTGTTTTATTGTTATTAATAATCTCTTTCCATGGGTCTTTGTGAACTGACAGGGCCTCATTCATTCGTGCATTTAACTCTTTTCGCTTCTCTTTATCATTCAGAACAGACTGGACGTGAGTCAAACCAACCCGTTCCACCCACGCGGAGGTACGTTCCAAATAATTAGCCGTTTCTCTGTAGTATTGAAGGTAAGCGCCTGTGACTTCCATTAATTCGTCATCTGTTTTTACCTTATATAGTAAATCTCCCCCTCTTACATGGGTGCCTCCATTGCCGCCAACGTAGATTTCCCATCCTCCATCAATTCCAATGAAGCCGATATCTTTAAAGCCTGATTCAGCACAGCTTCTCGGGCAGGCGGATACTGCCATTTTCACTTTATGCGGCGTCTGCAGTCCTTCAAATTTCTTTTCCAGTGCTATCCCAACGCCCATGGAATCCTGTGTTCCGAAGCGGCAGAATTGCTCACCGACACATGTTTTGACAGTGCGAAGTGATTTTCCATATGCATACCCTGATGGCATATCCAGATCGGACCAAACTTTAGGCAAATCCTCTTTTTTTACACCGAATAAATCAATCCTTTGGCCCCCTGTTACTTTTACCAGCGGAATTGCAAATTTATCAACGACGTCGGCAATCTTGCGCAAATCATTCGAATTTGTCACTCCTCCGTACATTCTTGGAACAACCGAATAGGTTCCATCTTTTTGTATATTGGCATGCATCCTTTCATTAACAAAGCGAGATTCCCGTTCATCATCATAGCTGGTTGGGTTGACCATTCCCAAATAATAATTGATGGCAGGACGACATTTAGAACAGCCTTCTTCTGAATCCCAGCCAAGGACACTCATTACTTCTTTTACATGGGTTAGTCCCTTCGATCGAATTTCTTCTACCACTTCATCTCTCGAAAAGGAAGTACAGCTGCAAATCCCCTCCTTTTGAGCACTCTCGTCGAAAACCGCGCCAAGAGTATGCTGAAGCAGTTCAGCTACAAGTGGTTTACAGCTGCCGCATGAACGGGAAGCACTTGTGCATGCTTTGATTTGATCTGCTGTTGTGCAGCCTTCCGATTGTATGGCTTCAACGATCATTCCTTTGGTAACACCGTTGCATCCGCAAATAATTTCCTCATGAGTCATTTCACCAGCATGGCTTCCTCCTTCTTCACTCCCGATCGGCTGCAATAGGGAAACCTTTGCCGTATCAGAAATGTCGGCCTGCTTTTTAATCATTGAGAACAGGCGATTTCCATCCTGGCTCTCGCCAAACAGAACGGCACCAACGATTTTATTTCCACGAAACACGACTTTTTTATAAACTCCTTCATGGTCATCGAATATTTTTAATGCTTTTTTCTCTTGATCCTCCAAAAAATCTCCCGCGGAGAATACTTCTACTCCCGATACTTTTAGCTGAGTAGAGAGAACGGAACCTTTATAGGGATCTGTTTTCTTTCCACAGATATGTTTGGCCAGCACTTTTCCCTGTTCATAGAGCGGGGCGACCAGGCCATAAGGAATTCCTTCATGCTCGGCACATTCTCCGACTGAATAAATATGGGAAATGCTCGTTTCAAGATAATCATTGACCACGATGCCCCGGTTGACCTGTAAACCGATCTCCTGCGCAAGCTTTATATTTGGACGGATGCCAGCTGCCATGACTACCAGATCAGCTTCAAGCATTGTGCCATCACTAAACGTTAATCCTTCTACTCGTTCATTCCCAATGAGGGCCTCTGTATGCTTTTCAAGCAAAAAATTCATTCCTTGATCTTCTAGCTCTTTTTGCAAAAGCTTTCCAGCTGTTTCGTCCAGCTGCCTTTCCATCAAATAAGGTGATATATGGATCACTGACACTTCCATACCTAAATTCAATAAGCCTCTCGCAGCCTCCAAACCAAGCAAGCCACCGCCAATGACCGCCGCCTTTTTATATTTTTTGGATGCTTGAAGCATTTTATCAGTATCCTCCAAATCTCTGAAAGCTGTTACCCCTTCCTTATCTGATCCGGGTATAGGAAGAATGAATGGAACGGAGCCTGTTGCAAGAATAAGCTCATCATAAGACTCTATTCTCCCTTTATCAGAGATGACAACCTTCCTGTCCGGGTCTGCCTTTACCACCGTTTCTCCTGAATATAATGTAATGTTATTTGTTTTATACCACTCCCAATCATTCAGTGTAATATCTTTTACATCTGTATCCCCCTGTAAAACTTTTGATAGCAGAATACGATTATAATTGGGATGGGGCTCGCTGCCAAATATAGTAATCTCAAATTTCTCAGGAGCAGCTTTTAAAATTTCTTCTACAGTCCTGACGCCAGCCATTCCATTTCCAACAAGAACCAATTTCTTTTTTCCCATTAAAAAGCCTCCCGGTCATTTGATTTTTTTATGGATCATTCTCGTCCTGCTAATGGTCATTCTAAACGGCTTATGTTAACAGCTGTTATTTTAAAACCAGGCATACGGCAAACTGGATCGAGCTGATTCGATACCAGGAGATTGACGTTTTGAGTCTCAGCCCAATGAAATGGAACGAAAACTGTATCCTTCCTAATAGCCGCCGTCAAATGGCTCCTAACCACAATACTGCCTCTTTTTGATTCAATCTTGATAAGCGTCTTGTTCCCAATGCCAAATCGTTTGGCAGTTTCAGGGTGTATTTCGGCAAAAGATTCAACATTCCTGGCTGCCAGTGAAGCACTCTTTCTTGTCTGAACTCCTGTCAAATAATGTGAAACGACTCTGCCTGTTGTAAGGTAAAGGGGATAATTCCTATTAGGTGTCTCTTTTTCTGCTTCTGCCCTGCTGGGTACAGGAATCATGACTGCTTTATGGTCTTTGTGGGCAAAACTGTTTTCAAAAAGCCTATCTGTTCCCGGATGGGCAGAATCAGGACAAGGCCACAGAACCCCATCTCCATTTTTAAGACGCTTATAGTCAATTCCATAATAATCTGCAATACCGCCTCTGCTGGTTTCTCTCAGTTCATTGAAGATTTCTTCAGGACCTGAAAAAGAAAAATACTCTTCCTTCCCTAAAAATCTTGAAATCTCACAAAGTATTTGCCAATCATGTTTTACTAATCCTGTGCTGGGCATGGCACAGGGACGATGCATAACACGTCCTTCAAGATTCGTCATTGTTCCCTCATTCTCCAAATAAGAACTCACCGGCAAAATCAGATCTGCCAGCTCGGCAGTTTCAGAGATAAATAGATCAGCCGCAACAAGGAATTCGAGTTTTTCCAATGCGTTTTTAACAAACTCTGCATTGGGATTCGAAACAATTGGATTTGAGCCCATCAACAGCATTCCTCTTATTTCACCCCGGCCGATTTTCTCCATCATTTCATATGCAGAAACACCTTTGCCGGGCAAATCCGATTCGTCTATATTCCATACTCGTGCGAGATAGCGTCGGTGTTCCGGATTTTCAATGGAACGGTATCCTGGAAGCTGGTCTGCTTTCAGGCCATGCTCCCGTCCGCCCTGGCCATTTCCCTGGCCGGTGATTGCCCCATATCCGCAGCCGGCTTTGCCGATTTTTCCTGTAACTAATAGAATATTTATAAAATTCCTTACAGTTTGGTATCCATCCGTATGCTGTTCAACGCCCCTTGCTGTAAAAACCATCCCGGTTGCAGCTTTGCCAAACAGGATAGCCGCTTTTCTAATTTGGCTGGATGGCACTCCGGTCAATGCCTCAATGTCTTCCAGCTTAATCGTTTCAACAAAAGCCTTAAGCTCTGCAAAGCCGTTCGTTCTTTCGTAAATAAAAGAAAGATCAATCTCGTTTTCTGCAAGCAAAACCTGTAATATCCCGTTTGCCAATGCTGAATCAGTGCCTGGCCTCGGTTTTAAATGCAAATCAGCCATTTTCGCTGTCGCAGTTTCCCGCGGATCTATTACTATAATTAAGGATCCGTTTTCCTTTGCTTTTTCAAAATAAGGAAGAAGTGTTGGCTGGCATTCGGCTATATTCGTGCCGGCCAGTATAATGCATTTAGCCAGCGGAATATCATTCAGTCCATTCGTCATTCCCCGGTCCATGCCAAAAGCATGATTAGCAGCAGCCGCTGCTGAAGACATGCAGAACCTCCCATTATAATCAATATATTTCGTTTTTAATGCCACTCGAGCAAATTTGCCTAAAAGGTACGCTGTCTCATTCGTTAAGGATCCCCCTCCATACACGGATAAGGCATTAAATCCATGCATAGCTTGTATGCATTGGAATTTTTCCTTCATAATTCTCATCGCTTTATCCCAGGAAATCGGTTCGAACTTACCATTTACTTTAAGCAATGGATACTGCAGGCGGTCCGGATGCATTGCATGCTGGTGGGCATTCATCCCTTTAATGCATAAACGTCCATGTGATGCAGGATTCTCTTTTCCTAGAACCCGATATTTTTTCCTTGTTACGACGGACTGTTCAATCACCTGCTTTTTGCATTGCATACTGCAGAAAGGACATTGCGTATCATAAATTCTTTCTGACTGAACTTCCCGCTGCTTTGTTCGGAAATATTTTAATAACAGTTCTGTCATAGTCCATTCCTTTCCGCCTTTTCTATATAGTTTCATTGATAAAGACAGGATCGTGCAATCTACTTTGTCTGTCAGATGAATCATTTTCAAGTCGGCGAAGCAAGATGCTTCTCAGATCTAAGTCGAACACCACTTCTCGCAGATGAATAATCCCCATTCGTTCTGCCCATTCCTTTAAGGTCTCCCGGTATCTGGCAGATTCTCTGAAATACTGAACCAATGAGCATACCATTTCTTCCGTTTCTTTTACAGTTGAAGCAATAGCCAAAGGTTCACCCCTTAATTGGTTTCCTCCAGTCCCTCCGATATGGATTTCCCATTCCTCACCGTGCACCTTTATCCCGATATCATGACCGGCCATGCTATTTTTTCCATGAACGCAAGCCGCGATTCCAATCTCGAGCCTGTTTGGCAACAGCAAGTATTCCGTTTTTTTCTGAAGCTGTAAAGCCATATTCCTTGAGCAGTCTTTTATGCAGCTGCAGTCTTTGAAGCCAGCCAGCAGCAAAACACGAACGGCATTATCAAAGGGAATAGGGATTAATTTCGTATTTAGGGTCTCCCAAATGGCCGGCAGATTATCTTGTATGATCCCTTTTAATAGGATCCGTCCATCATGGCTCAAAGTAATTTCAGGTATGCTGTATAGCTCGGCTGCTTCTCCTATCTTCCTTAATAGGCCGCCAGACACTTCATTTCCATATATTTGAGGGATTATGGTAAAGGTACCATCTTCCTCCTTAACAGCATTGTGTGTTTCTCCATAGTAGACCGATTGCCCATCTCCTTCATAACCAGGAACAGCCATTCGAAGAATATAATGTAGAGCAGACACACAAAAGCGGCAGCCATTTTGATTACGCCATCCCAAAACAGCAAAGACTTCGTTTATGCTTACTAGCCCTCGAAGTTGAATTTCCTCTATTACTTCTTCTTCACTTAAATTTGTACAGGAACAGAATGCGCAGGGATCAATATCCTCATGGAAATCATCACTCTTTATATAGGAAAGCAGCTCTTCTAATAAAGGTTTGCAGCCACCACATGTACCCGAAGCCTTTGTGCATTTTTTCACTTCCTCAGCAGTTTCCAGCCCATTTGCTGAAACAGCTTCAATAATTGCTTTTTTTGTCACACTATTACAGCTGCATATGATACCGGTCTTAGCCATTGAGCTGATAGGGTATTCTTCCTGGAAGGAATTCAGCAAAAGCAGCTTTTCCTCATCTGAAACCTTCTGCTTTTTTTCCATCATGTCCATAAGCCTCACATGTCCATTTAGGTCCCCTACTAATAAAAATCCTGCAATTTTGTTATGTTTATACACTATTTTTTTATATGTTTTTTCATCCTCATCATAAAGTGTCATGGCTTGAGTAAAGCCTTTTTCAAAAATATTGCCTGCAGAAAATACATTTGTTCCTGATATTTTCAGCTTTGAAGATAGAATAGAACCCTGATATGGCGGTACATCCTTTTCACAAATATGTGCAGCGAGTATTTTGCCCTGCTCATACAGCGGTTTTACCAGCCCATAGATCACCCCTCTATGTTCAGCGCATTCCCCTACGGCATAAATAGCAGAGTTACTTGTCTGCATAAAATCATTGACAACAATTCCCCGGTTTGTTTTTAATCCAGATGATTTGGCTAGCTTACTATTTGGAATCACACCTGCAGCAATAATGACCAGATCTGCCACAAGTTCCAATCCATCAGTAAAAATAAGCTTTTCGACTCGTTCTCTTCCCTCAAAGTATCCCGTTTTCCTATTCAGCAAAAAGTTCATCCCTTGAGCTTCGAGTGAGTTTTGCAGGAGTTTTGCCGCTTTATCATCCAGCTGTTTATTCATAATTCTGTCAGCATTATGAACGACATGAACGTCCATACCCATTTGGAGCAGGCCCTGAGCAGCTTCAAGCCCAAGCAAACCTCCCCCAATAACTGCAGCTTTTTTGCCCTTTTCTGACTCATTCATAATCCGCCTGCAATCTTCTATCGTACGGAACGTCAGGATTCCTTCTTTGCTGACTCCTGGCAGTGAGGGGACAAAAGGTGTTGATCCGGTCGCAATAATCATTTTGTCATATGAAACTATTCTTTTTTTGTTAGTGGTTATTGTTTTTCTGGCGGTGTCAATAACCAATACGGTTTCATTTGTAAAGACATTGAAGTGGTTTCTGGCGTACCAGTCTGATTGTCGAATGGTCAGCTGTTCGATTGAAGAATTCCCTTGCAGGACAGAGGACAATAAGATGCGATTATAATTAAGATACTTTTCACTTCCGAAAATCGAAATCGAAAATCTGTCCGGATCATTCTGAATGATTTCCTCCACACAGCGTACGCCTGCCATCCCGTTTCCAATGACAACTAGCTTTTCTTTAGCCATCATACTCACTCCCCATGCTATTACCCGCCTTTCCTCATTTCATTTTTGTTATGTTAGATAATATCACATCAAAATAGTAATTAACATAACTTTTTGATTATTTTTAGTATTCCTCTACTTTTGCCCTATCTTTTCCAATTGGCACCACCCCTTCTTATTACCCTGATTTACATTGGTATGAAAGCGTTTAATCCTGGTGATATCAAGAGGTTTGATTAATTATAGATCTTTTGTTACATGTTAGAAAACCTAACACAACAGTTACATTCAATTAAATTATATGAAATGATATTAAAATATTCAGGTAATTGAAGGGGGATTTTAATTGAAGTTAGCTGACATTTTTAAATTTAAAGATGAGCGAATGAAGATTTTGCATTTAACATGGATGGCCTTTTTTATTTCATTTTTCACCTGGTACAACATGGCACCTTTAGCCACGACGATGCTGAGTGAAATGAATTGGCTTACTGCCGAGCATATGGCCGCGCTAGGAATTTTGAATGTAGCCTTAACCATTCCGGCAAGAATTATTATTGGCAATCTTTTGGATCGGTTCGGACCTCGAATTATCTATTCCTCTTTATTAATTGTCATGTCCGTTCCTGCATTGGTTTTTGCGTTTGCAGATAACTGGCTGCAGCTCATGATTTCCCGCTTGGTTCTCGGCAGCATAGGAGCAAGCTTCGTTATTGGCATACGCATGGTTTCAGAGTGGTTCCCGCCAAAAGATGTAGGGTTTGCAGAAGGTATATATGGAGGATGGGGAAATTTCGGCTCAGCAGCAGCAGCGATGGTACTGCCCTTTATAGGACTTACGCTTTTCGGCGGAGAAAATGGCTGGAGGTATGCCATAGCCCTGACAGGTGTCATATGTTTTGCTTATGGAATCTTCTATTATTGTGCAGTTAAGGATACTCCTGAGGGAAAGTCCCTTATTAAACCAAAAAAGTCGGGGGCAATGGAAGTCAGCACTTGGGGGGATATGTTCAGACTAATCTTGTGGTCGATTCCGCTTGGAGGTGCTCTGGCAATCAGTGCATGGAGGATTGAAAATCTGGGATTTATTGAGGAAAACACTTTATATATTGTCTGGAGCCTGATTGGCATAGCTTTCATCATACAGCTTTATAAGATATTGGAAGTGAACATCCCAATCCTGAAAGCAGGAGTGCCAGATGAAGATCAATATAATTTTAAAAATGTGGCAGCATTGAACAGTACATACTTTGCAAATTTTGGAGCAGAGCTCGCCATTGTATCCATGCTGCCCATGTTTTTTCAGCTGACCTTTTCCCTGACTCCATCGACAGCAGGATTAATCGCAGCTTCATTTGCTTTTATTAACCTAATAGCCCGGCCTCTTGGCGGGATCCTTTCAGATCGGATGGGAAATCGCAAACGGGTGATGCTTGTATATATGCTAGGAATCTCTGCTGGCCTTCTTGGAATGGGCTTTATCGATTCCAGCTGGCCCCTCCCTGCTGCTGTTCTCATGACCATTCTGACATCCATGTTCATACAGGGTGCAGAGGGAGCAACCTTTGCGGTTATACCAATGATAAAAAAACGGATAACTGGCCAGATAGCCGGAATGGCAGGCGCTTACGGCAATGTCGGCGCAACGATATATTTAACACTCTATACCTTTGTTTCACCGCAGACATTCTTTTTTATTCTTGCAGCTGGTGCTCTGATAAGCTTCTCCATGTGTGTGTTCTGGCTTGAAGAGCCAAGAAACTCGTTCAGCTCAGAATACTATTTATCCCAACAGGATCATCAGCATAGCACATCTGCACAGGCCAAAGAAAGCATCCGCGAACAAAAGGCTTTATGAGGCCTACAGTCTATAAAAAGGCTGCCTGGTGGACAATCCAGGCAGCCTTTACTAGTTATTCATTTGATGGCTTATCTGCTTCTGCAGTTTCTTCATTTACTTCGTTTTTCTTGTTTACTCCATTGTTTTCAGCTTTGTAATCGTATTTCGAACGGTCAACCGGTTCGAAGTTTTCCGGGGTGTAGAAGCGGAGAAGATCTCCGTTTACAACTTTATCAGATAGCGCCAATTTCTGCTCGGCACTTTCCTGAAGTTTTTTCGCTTCCTCAAACCGGCTTTCCTCCAGCAGTTCACCAGTTGTTGAGTCATAGAACTTGCCGTCAACAGATGAAATGGTAGGACTCATGAAATCTCCGTTACGGAACGGCACAAGGTCATCATGATTTTCTGATAATAAGTCAGTACCGAATTGCAGATACTGTTTAGTATCGATGCCAAGCAAGTGCATCAATGTCGGCATCAGGTCAATCTGTCCGCCAAATTCGTGATTTACTCCGCCTTCCATACCAGGTACGCGGATGAACAGAGGCACACGCTGCAGACCGGCACTATCGAACGCTGAAATTTCCTTGCCAAGCACTTGCTCCATAGCTTTATTATGATTCTTGGAAATACCATAATGGTCACCATACATGACAATTACTGAGTTCTCATACAGGCCGGAAGCTTTAAGCTGTTCAAAGAACTGTTTAAGCGCTTCGTCAGCATAACGGGCTGTCTGGAAGTAATTATCCACTGATTTGTCCCCAGTTGTATGAGGCTCAATTGTCGCCAGTTCCTGATCCATATGATACGGATAGTGATGAGATACGGTAATAAACTTAGAATAGAACGGCTGTTTTAGCGACTTCAGGTACGGCATGGATTGTTCAAAGAAAGGTTTATCCATTAGACCGTAATCAGCCATGTTTTCAGGTTTTAAATCATAGTAATCTGCATCAAAAAAGTTGTCATATCCAAATGATTTATAAATTTCATTACGGTTCCAGAAGCTGCCTGAGTTACCGTGAAAGACTGCAGATGTATATCCTTTATCTTTCAGAATTGCAGGCGCAGCATTGTACGTATTCATGCCCTTAGTGGTAAAAGCAGAGCCCTGCGGCAATCCATATAGGGAATTTTCCAGGATAAACTCAGCATCTGCTGTTTTCCCTTGTGCAGTCTGATGGAAGAAGTTATCAAAATACGTTGTATTTTCTTCTTCAATCAGTGAGTTCAAGAATGGTGTTACTTCTTCACCGTGCAGTTCATAGTTCATTAAGAATGTCTGAATTGATTCCAGGTGAAGGTAGATCACATTCATGCCTTCCGCTTTTCCGAAGTACTTCGGATTCGGTTCAGCATAATTCGATTTCGTAAAGTTGATGACTTCGGTTGTATCACTGCTATCCGCCATAACTCTTTGCGCGGATGCCTTCGTGCTTTGTACTGCATCATAAATCGTATAATTGTACATGCCTAAATACTTAACAATATAGTTGCGGTCAAAACCTCTTGTCAAAAGCTCCGGGCGGTCTGTTTCAGCCAATCCCAGGTTAGCAAAGGAAATGGCCAGAGAAGCATAAATTAAAGCTGCTGATCTGCGGCGCGTCATATCCTTTGTTTCAATTTTTACGGCTTTAAATACAAGCAAGCCGGCAAGCACGATGAAATCAAGGAAGAAAAAGATATCAGTCGGCTGTAATAATGAGCTGATGCTACCGCTGACGTCACCAAAATTCTGTGTCTGCGTCAAGGTCGGCAATGTAATAAAGTCATTAAAGAAACGATAGTACACTGCATTGGCAAACAGCAGGAACGATAGCAAGAAATACATAACCATCAAGGCGATATATTTTCTTCTGCCCTTAAAAAAGAATGCAATTCCTAAAAACAGCAATGAAGACCCAAGCGGGTTAATGAATAAAAGGAACTGCTGCAAGGCACTTTCAATGCCCAGGTTAAATTGTGTCATTTGAGTAATATACGTTTTCATCCAGAGCAGAACTACTGCTAAAAAGAAAAAGCCAATATATTTATTTAATATATCCTGACTTTTATGAAGTAAAGTATTCAAAATCATACACCTGCCTTCTAGCACATTATTTTAACATATTTCGCTAGTAATTTAAAAATCTAATGTTGGCAATCAGCCCAATTATTAGTTTACCTGATAAATATTAATAAACTATGAACATGCAAAAAAAGCACTGCACAAGAATATAACTATACTCGCATTTCACAAAATGTCAAGCATGTCCAGATAAAATGCTCTTTAATGACTATGGACAGAGGGTAAGCCCCGTTCACAGCCTTAGCTGGCTGTTGCACCTTAATTAAAGCTGCACGTCTATATAGACGAATGAAATGCAATTTGGTTTCACTTTTTATGTAAAAAACTTATAGATCTATAATTTTCAAGGAAGGATAAAAAACAGACAACAGCCTATATATATGATTCGTTTAATCAAATTATACATAAAAGCCAATTCATTTAAATGAATATAATGGAGGAAATTTATGCACCTCTTAGACCGGTTATGACCTAAAACCATTCCTCTTTTTAAGTATTTTTAAACCTTTTTATTCATAACCACGAATACCCAGGTTGAGAGAGGATCCATAAAATCTGGCTATTCAAACCTCCCTTCGGTATGATGGAAATAAAAAACAAACCGCACTTTTTAAAAAGCGCGGTTTTAGTTTACCATAATATTATTATGTTTCACTTCACCATACTGATTTAAATTCTCCGGATTTTCCTGTGTTACTCGCTGTAAGAATCTCAATATTTTTCGTTACCTTTGTAGTATACGAGAAATCCCCATAACAGTATGGATAGCGGAAATTATTCTTGTCGCCTCCGCAATTATAAACTTCCGGTTTTTTTTTGGCCTGTTTGAGAGAGAATTCTTTCGCAATTTCTTCACTATGTTTTCCTCCCTGTTCAGCAACAAAGTCAATATATCCGATTCCCATATTGTAAGCCTGGATAACGGAAGGGAAGTCCACCTTTTTTTGACTGCCATAATTTAATGCTTTCTGAAAATGTTTAACACCCTGCTTAATGCTTTGTTCCGGATCCTGAATGGAATTCGGGGGCAGTCCTGCGGATTCCGAAGCCTGCATCGGGTCTCCGCCCTTTCCTTTGCTTTCCTGCTGCATGATTGCGGCCAATACGAGGGTATATTCTTCAAGGTTAACTTCCTTCAATTCCTTCTGAAGGATCGGCGTATAATTCTGAACATCCCTTGAAACAGTATTAGGCAGTAAGGAAATCGCTGTTTCCTTAATATTAAGCTGCTTGAATTGATCAAATAGGACAAAAATCAGAACCAAAAAAAATAACAGGAATGCTACATTTGATCTGCGTTTTGTACGCTTTTTGCATTTTTTGCGTTTCATTGCTGCTCTCCCGGTTTCACTATTATTATTTCAGATTATCATTATAGCAGAAAATACTGATATTTTAATAGAAATAGCTCCTTTTAAGGGGGCCGGAAGAATCGGAAAGTTCCGGTTTTTATCGTCGGGGTATAAATTATATCATCCTGAATTTTGGCACATCCCAGCATTCAGTTTGTTCACAGTGCATTCTGCTATACATATCAAATGAATGCTAATAACCAAGCCTTTCTGTCTCCGATGATGACTTTCTCTTCACAATAATTCCTGTCTCTTCCTCCAGCGCCTTTATTACTGCCGACATATCCTGGTCGCAGCGGCCTTGCTCAGCTGCTGTCTGGAATGCTTTTTCGGCCATCTGACCTGTAAATCTGCTTAGGCCAGCTTCCATTAAAAGCTGGTTGGCGAGCCGGACATCCTTATGGACATATTTCACTGCCCCTCCTGGTGTGAATTGGCGGTCGAATACATATTGTTCCATATGCCTGCGCAGGATTTTGCTGTCGCCATAGCTTGCCTTCAGGACTTTCAAGAGCAGTTCGGAGTCCAGTCCATAGGCAGATCCGGCTACCATTGCCTCTGATGCAGCCAGAGAGTGTACAGCAACAAGATACTGATTAATCAGCTTGGCAATGCTGCCTGAACCCGAAGGTCCCAGATGTTCTATTGTGTCACCGAGCACCTTCAGTACCGGCTTAACTTTTTGAAAAGCCTCTTTCTTACCGCCTGCCATGATCGTTAATGTCCCGCTTTCAGCTCCTTCTGGACCGCCGCTAACCGGACAATCCAGATAACTGATCTTTTTGGCATAAGACATCTCAAAGATTGTTTTACTCGTGTCGGCCCCTACTGATGTAAAGTCAATGCATATCGTTCCGGGCTGAGCACTATGAATGATCCCCTCTTTACCTGTATAGACGTTCAGAACATCGTCTGGCATAGAAAGACATGTACACACAACTTGACTTTGATTGGCCAGGCAGCTGATCGTTTCCGAATATATGGCTCCCAGCTCAATAAGGGGCTGTGCTTTTTCAATTGTGCGATTATGAACCATGACGTGAAAGCCATTGTCCAGAAGACGCTTAACCATCCGCGAACCCATTACTCCTGTACCAATAAATCCAATCTTCATGGTGTCACCCCTTTCATCCAAGCAAAACTTCCTTCACTTCTGCCTTGTGGATTATATTCAAGACCAATCAAGCCTCGGTAGTGTTTACTCAAATATTGAAGGATTTCGGTATAATTTATTTCGCCAGTCCCCGGCTGCTGTCTGCCCGGATGGTCAGCAATTTGCACATGCGAAACCATCTCAGCGTATTTTTGATACACGGAAAGAGAATGGCCATGAATTCTTTCGATATGGTAAAAGTCGAATTGAAGCTTCACATTAGGCAAACCGACACGCTGGATAATGCCGGCAGCCTGCTTGAGATCACTTAAGAAATAACCAGGCATGTCGAATGGATTGATAGGCTCAATTAATAAAGTAATCCCGTGCTTAGACATTGCAGTGCCCGCATAAAAGAGATTTTCAACAAACACTTCCCAATTATTATCCGGGTGTATCCCTGCCATGCAATGTATCTTTTTAACTCCAAGGCCATTCGCATAACAGATTCCTCTTTCAACTGATTTTCTAAATTCCTTTATGCGCGACGGGTCTGCCGCCAGTCCCCTGTCACCATCTTCCCAATGACCTGCCGGCAGGTTTATTAAGACCATTGATAAATTATTATTCTCAAGCTCATTCCTGATTTCTTCTATTGTATATACATATGGAAACTGACACTCCACATAAACAAAACCAGCTTCACGGGCTTTTTTGAACCGATCCAAAAAAGGAACTTCTGTAAAAACAGTTGATAGATTAACAGAGTAATTATTCATGACACCCTCCCTTAAAAAGGATTTTTGATTTAAAAATTAATCTGCATAAGTTTTTTGCAAATCATAACCATTTGCAAAGTACTGTATCGTTTCAAGCTCATTGTCATTCAGTTCACGATTGACATAGGATTGATAGGCATTCTTCATTTCTTCCATCTGCCCTTCGAATTCTTTTGTAAGCTGTGCAGACTTCCGCATTAAGGCCGCTTCCTCCTGGTACTCTGACTTTGAGATGGCAGTCCCGTGGGATAAAATATATGTATCTGCATCAAACTGATCCAGTGCATCCATTAGCTGAAGTACGCGGTCTGCTGTGTAATTCCATTTACTTGCGTAAAGATTCGCGTATATCGCATCACCTAAAAATAATATTTTTTCTTCCTTTATATATACCACCACCGAATCTGAAGAATGGTCCCCGCCGACTTGCTGCAGCTGGCAAGTCACTCCGCCAAGATCTATTTCAAGCTTTTTCTCGAACGTAATATCTGGAAGTTTAATTTTAATGCTTCGATCTTTACCATACTCTTTTTTAATGGCGTTCGCGCAAAATTCTATTTCAGCCCCGCTCTCCACACGCTCATCCAATGCATCATCTGTCCATCGATAAGGGATTAGTTTTTCCATTTCCGCTTTGGTGAGGCACGAAGCAACAGATGGAATATCCAGTGCAGGCAGGCCGAAAATATGATCCCAGTGCCAATGAGTCAGAACCACCATCGTGGGTGAAGGTATTCGCTGCTTCTCCAGCTCGCTTAAAAACAATTGGGCATGAGCTTCAGAATTGCCTGCATCAATCATCATAGTCATTCGATCTCCAACCACTGCCCCTAAAATGGGGCGGTCTGTTTCGGAAACAGGAGTTTGATACCAAACCCTGCGATTAAGTTTTTTAAATGTTTGCATAAAATCCTCCCTATGTTTCTTCGTACATTAATTCGGTAAAAATGAAAAGATTCCTTTTTCTCTATTATATAGAAAAAAGCTGCTCAATACCTGAGCAGCCCAATTTACATTAAGATTCGCCTCTATATACAAAATAATCAAAATCAGCAAACTGATTTTGGCCGGAACTGTCCTGACATTGCATGCCGACGAATGCGCCTGTAAAAAACCCGCCGCCCTTTATGTAATCATCCGATAACTTATGGGATTGGAAAGGAACTGCAAGTTTGGTCCAGTTCTCACCGTCGAATGAATAAGAATAATTATATTCATGTATATGGACATTAACACGCAGGTAAACATATTTCACTTCTGCCGGGATTTCTATTTCATTCCGTTTTAACGGCTGAGAGAATGTCAAATTATCGCATGAAACTAATTCAAGGATTCGTCCTTTATCTTCATTCCAGCTGACCTGGCAGGATGTCCAGTTTTCAGTATTATAATAATTGACGAGCCCGGCAGATTGCTGGAAGGTTTGGGGCTCAAATGCCACCTTAGTTTCAGCAGTAAAAGAAAAGTGCTGCCATCTCCTCGCTATGAAAGCCTGTGTAAATTTGGATGTTAAGCTTTCTTTCCCATATAACCGAAGATGGCCCGGGTTATCCTTCAATGAAACAATATGGTCTCCAAGTGGAATCCTTAAATTCTGGAAATGAAGGTTTAAAGTTTCACTATCAAAATCGTCTTTTTCTGGATAATCTCTTTCCCACTTTGCTTCCTTAATCTTTGGACCTTCTATTTCAAGGGAAGGCTCGTTCCCGCCAGTTACATAAGGCCAGTCATTCTTCCATTCCAGCCTCTGTATGGCCGTCTCTCTTCCTAGAGGACAATAACCGCGCGGGTCAAGTAAGGGATGACCCTCTCTTGTTAGGGGGCGTCCTGTAAGATGGACAAGAAACCATTCACCTGTGTGAGTTTGTACCATTGAGGCGTGACCGGCCTTTTGCAGAGGGTTCCTCGGTGACCCGAAAGATGAAATAAGCGGATTTTCAGGGTGTACTTCATATGGCCCCCTTATATTTTTTGATCTCGCAATGGTGGCCTGGTGATCATATTTTGTTCCGCCTTCAGCAGTCAGCAAATAATAATAACCATTGATTTTATACAAATGCGGAGCTTCTGTCAGTTTGATATCAGTCCCCTTGAAGATTACCTCCGCTTTCCCTGTCAGCCTTTGCTTCCGTTCGTCATATTCCTGCAAAGCGATTCCGTAAAAATTGTGATGGCCGGCACGGTGATCCCACACCATGTTGACCAAATATTTTTTCCCGTCCTCATCGTGGAACATAGAAGGGTCAAACCCTGAACTATTTAAATAAACAGGATCAGACCATGCCCCTTCAACGCTATCACATACTGAAAGGTAATTATGGCAATCCTTCCACTGGCCATCCACCACTTTTACATCCGTATAAATAAGCCAGAACTGACCATCATGATAGGATAAAGCAGGTGCCCAAACCCCGCCTGAATCCGGATTTCCTGTCATATTCAGCTGGCTTATCCGGTTTAATGGCCTTGCAGCCAGACGCCAATTTTTCAGATCCTTAGAATGATAGATTCCAACACCTGGAAACCACTCAAAAGTGGAAACAGCAATATAATAATCTTCTCCCACCCGGCATATGCTCGGATCAGGATTAAATCCTGTTAAAATCGGATTGCGTATGAGTGCCATTTGTCCACACCTTTCATTTTATAATTGCTTAAATATGTCTGCTTAAGCCCGAATACCTGAACGGTTCAGGCTGCCGGTGATTTTGCCTCGCTTCAATTTTCCTAAAACTGGACATTCCCCCATACATCAGAATCCAAGTAATGGAAACAGCGCTAAAGAAGGGAATAAATGCAGGACTGTTCAGCAGCAGAAAAATAATCGATCCGGCAGAGGCTGCTAAAATTAGGGTAAGATGCAGGTTCAGGATTCCAAACAGACATGAATTTTTTATATATTCGGTTACTCTTAAATCGTAATGTACATAAACCGGAAAAAGATACATCAGAGTAATGAAATAGAGAGCAGATATAATCAGCAGCGGTACAAAAAATAGCAGCTGCAGACCCCCTTCTAATCCATTTACAAAAAGTAAATCCAAAAGAATGATCCCCGCGCAGATGACAAGTATGAAACCAAGCAAATTAGATTTAGCGAATTCCTTTTTATAGATTGATAGGAAGGTATCCCAAACAGGCACTTCTGTCTGTTTCATCTGCCACTTGCGTACGATAGTGAAAAGGGATGCGGTTGCCGGCATAAAGCCAAATACAATTAACCCCGCCACCGTAAATAAAAGCCAGAGCAAGTTAACATAAGCAAGCTTCATGATCCATTCGCATATTGTAAATAGCTTGCCCAGAGTATTATGCATTTTTATGACCTCCTCTGCTTTTAATCATTAGCCTTTAACCGAGCCAGATGCTATCCCCTCAACGATGCGATTGCTTAATATCAGAAAGGCGATTAATATTGGCAGGATGCTTATGACCAGCGTGGCACCGATAGCCCCCCAATCCGTAGTATACTGGCCAATGAAATTCTGGATTCCAACAGTGAGTGTCTTAAAGCTATCCGAACTGATAAATGTATTCACAAAAACAAATTCATTCCAGTTATAGATCATATTAATAATCGCAGCCGTTGCCATTACCGGCATCGTCATAGGCAGTGTTATTTTAAAGAAAATGTGATGAATGGATGCCCCATCCATAACTGCTGCTTCTTCTACCTCCCTTGGCAAAGCTTCATAAAAGCCCAATAAAATCATAATGGTGATCGGAAGGTTAAAAGCTGTGTAAGTTAGAATAATGGATAGCGGATTATCAATCAGATTGATAGTGGTAAAAGTGCTGAATAAAGGAATCAATGTTGAATGGACCGGTATCATTAAACCGACCATAAACAGTCCCAGCACCAGTCTGCTGCCTTTCCAATGCATTCTTGTAATGGCAAAAGTGACCATGCTGGCTAAAACAACAGTCAGAATGACAGCTGCAAGGGTGTACGTTACACTATTTATAAAATAGAGGCTGATGTTTCCTTCCGTCCAAACCTTTGCGTAATTTTCCCATTTAGGGCTTTCAGGCAATGAGAATGGAGACCTATTGAATACTTCCTGGTTGTTTTTCAAGGAAAAAAGAAATAGCCAGATAATCGGGAAAATCTGAAACACGGCGACAAGAACCAGGAACACATACATAATGCCATATGCTATACGGTTCATGATCGGTTTTGAGACAAGCTTTGTGACAAGTCCATTTCCTAAACGCGGAGTGCCATCAGGTTTTACTGTTTCCATACCTTTTCCTCCCTTCCATTAATAGATATCTTCATTAGCAGCTGTAAATCTGCGGATGATGTAGGTAACAACAAGACAAATGACCAGCAGAAAAAATCCGATGGCACTTGCATATCCAAAGTCAAATCCTTTAAATGCTTTTTGATACATATAAGACGCCATTACTTCGCTTGCTCCATTCGGACCGCCTCCAGTCATGACATAGATCAGGTCAAAGTATTTCAGCGAGCCTACGGCTGCCAAAACAATTGTTACTTTAATTACATTTAGAATCAAAGGAAGCTTTATTTTAAGGGCAATCTGCCAGGGAGAAGCCCCGTCAATTCTTGCTGCTTCAACAAGTGTTTCTGGAATATTTTTTAATGCTGCATAATAAATGAGAATGTAAAAACCGGCGTATTGCCATATAATTGGTATAATGATGGCATAGAGTGCGAGATTGGCGTCCGCAAGCCATGCAGGCGGATCTTCAATACCAATAGCCATTAACACTGTGTTCAGCATGCCATTTGAAGGGTGGTATATCTTCATCCAAAGCTGTGCAATTGCGACTGATGCCAGCAGCATGGGGATCAGGTATATCTTCCTTAATAAATCTGCACCTTTGATTTTTGAGGCGAGGATAATCGAAATGAACAAGTAACCAATCAGACTTAATGCTGAAAACAGGGCCAGCAAAAAGGAATGCAATGCACTTTTCCAAAAGAGTGCATCTTTCATCAATAAGTTGTAATTCTTTAAGCCGATGAAGTCCATTTCTCCAATGCCATTCCATTTCATTAAACCATAGTAGCCCGTCTGCACAATCGGCACATAGATCAGCGCAAGGACCAGGAAAAGGGCAGGTGTGATGTACAGTGCAATGACTTTTTTATTGGACAGCACTTTATTCATTTCATTTCAGCTCCTTCCTGTTAAAATTAGAAAGGATATACCCCATCAGCAGATATATCCTTTTCCGGGAATGCTGTTAATTTCCTTCCTCAGCCTTAAGAGCCTCTTCATGCTGTTTGGCATAATCAGCTGGTTTTACTTCATTGCCGAACAGTGATTGGATAAGGTTTAAATGTGTTTCTGCAACCGAAGCACTCATTTGGACATCAGCAAATAAGGTTAAGCTGCTGGCTTTATTTAACTCGTTTAAGACATCAATATACAGGTCCGGAAGATCCACTTTACCGGTATCAACCTTCGTCGCAGGAATTACACCCGCTTTTTCAACAGATTGCTCTCCCCACTTTTCAACAAAGAACTTTACAAATTCTTTTGATTCATCTTTAACCTTTGAATTCTCAGCTACGAATAACCCTACTCCCGGGCCGCCCACCCAGCTGTCGATATTTCCTTTGCCGCCTTCAACGGTCGGGAATTTAAAGAATCCAACGCTATCCCTGAAATCCTGGGGAATTTCTTCATTCGTCGTAAAATTAGGGAGCTCCCAGGTTCCCATAAGATACATTGCCGCATTGCCGTTCAGGAACTCAGCCTTTCCTTCGTCATTTGAAAGTCCATTATAGCCTTTATTAAATGCGTTCTCTTTGACAAGGTTTTGAATTTCTTCAGCTGCTGATACCAGTGCCAGATCTTCGAACGAACCGGAGCGGTCAATGGCTTTATTTAGAACTTCAGCCCCGCCAATTCGGTCTGCCAGATACATGTACCACAAGGATCCTGTCCAGCGGTCCTTATTTCCAAGTGCAATCGGGGCAACACCGTTGTCTGTCAATGTCTTAACAATGTCTTCAAATTCACTGTAAGTTTGGGGGACATCAAGATTATATTTCTCAAAAATTTCCTTATTGTAGTAAATAGGTGCAATGTTCAGCTCAAGAGGCAACCCATAGGTTTTTCCATCGAGAGCGTAGGCTTCCGTAGTCCCACTGACAAAAGACTCCTTCAAACCATCATTTAATACATCATCCAGCTCTGCAAATAGATTGCCCTTTACAAATGGAGTCATATATCCCGCTGCCCAGGTAAACCCTACATCCGGCAATTCATTAGAAGATGAAAGGACCTTGATTTTATTTTTGTACTGTTCATTTTCCAGAACTTCGACTTCAATTTTCACATCTTCATGCTCAGCTTCATATTGATCAATAATGTCTGTGACAATCTGATTTTGCTGCTTGGAGCTTCCTGCCGGCCACAAGTGCATGAATTTAATAGTTTTTTTGGAACCGTTATCACCGCTGGCAGTATCGGTGTTTCCGCTGCATCCTGCCAGTGCTGCTGCCAGGATAAGCACTCCAATAAGTAATAATGAATGCGCTTTCTTAAACATTTCCCAACCCCCTATTTCTCGATTATTCTAACAATTCTAATGATAACACCACAAAAAAATCGCGGTAAGGTAACCGCGATTGGGAAAAATTCCACTATTTTTAGATAGGAGTTTCATCAAGTTCGGTCATCTTCCGGTATTTTCCTGGGGTCACACCTTCCGAATCCTTAAAAAGCTTAATAAAGTACTTGGATGTTTGATACCCAGCTTGCCTGGCCACTTCATCTATCGGCAAAACCGTGGTTATGAGCAGCTTTTTCGCCAATTGCAGCCTTTTCCTTGTCAAATATTCACTAAAGGTAATGCTTGTCTGCTCTTTAAACATTACACTGAAATAACTGGCATTCAGGTGCACGGCATCAGCGACTTCTTTAAGAGAAATTTGTTCCGGAAGGTTTTCGTTCACATAAGCAATGGCCTGTTTGACAGATGAATTTACATACTCTTTTTTTGCTTCCAGTTCTAACAGGCCCTGGTCTGCGACTTTCTCCAAATAATCTGCCCTGGCCATATGTTCTTCCGTTTCAAGTGCCTCTTCAATAGCCTTTATAAGACTTTCCTTCCGCAGTGGTTTGACCAGATAGTTGAGAACACCGAGCCGGATGGCTTCCTGGGCATATTCAAAATCAGGATAGCCTGAAATAATCATGACAGCCGGCTTGTATCCTTGGTTTCTAATGTTTTTCAGCAGTGCCAATCCAGTCATTTCTGGCATGCATATATCTGTAATAAGCAGGTTCACTTTGGCCCTCCTGAATAACTCTAAAGCTTCATGCCCATCAGCTGCGCTTAGAATCTCACATCTCCCTGCTGACCATCCTTCCAGTGTCTTTTTCAGCCCCTGTCTTGTTGTTTCTTCATCATCCACAATTAAGATTATCTTTGTATTCACATTTATTTCCCTCCCCCGCAGGTATCTCGAATACAACTTTAGTGCCTGAACCCAACTCACTTTCCAGATGAAGTCCGCCAAGAGAATAGGCATCATAATAAAGGCTAAGCCTTTTGTTAACGTTTGTCAGCGCCATCCCGATCCCTTTAAATGAAGAAACATTCTCTTTTTTTATCTCTTCGTTTAACTGATGAAGCTCGGTCTGATCAATACCCGGGCCGTTATCCTGCACCGTAATTTTGATTGAGTCCCCACCGGCTGATTCTTCTAATTTGATAAGGACAGTTCCTTGTATTCTCTTATTTTCAATTCCATGCTGTATAGCATTTTCAACTAATGGCTGTAAAATCAGTTTTGGTATTTTCACACCAAGGAGCTTGGGCGGTGCAGCAATTTTCCATAACAGTCTTTCGCCAAGCCGCATTTTCATTAGGCGCATATACCGTTCAATATGATCAAGTTCATCATGTATGGTAACCCATTCAGCTGAGCTGCGATTCCCGATTGTATATCGGAAAAGTTCCGACATTGAAATAACAATCTCAGCCAATTCCTCTTCCTCTTTCTCCTCCAGGGACCAGTAAAGTGCGTTTAAAGTATTGTAAAGAAAATGCGGATCAATTTGGGCCTGCAGTGCCTTCAGTTCAGTTCGGGACCGGAGCAATTCTTTTTCATATACAACTTGTATTAAGTGGTTGGTCCTTTCAACCATTTTATTGTAGGTGTTATTTAATTCAATAAATTCAAGTGAGGAATTACTCTCAGGATTCAGTTTTAATTCATCCATTCTGGCATTTTTCATCGTTTTAGTCAGTTTCTTAATCGGTCTGGTGATCATGGTGGCAAGCACTATGGAGGAAATGACAAATAAAAAGAATCCAATGGAAACTGCTAAAATGATTACAGCACGAACTTTTGAAACGCCCTGCAGCAAAAAACTCATCGGCTTCAGGATGACAAAAGTCCAGCCTGTCAGAGCTGACTTTTCGGTAACAGCCATATATTCCTGATTCTGGATCATAATCGATTTTTCCTCTTGCTGGATAATGCTTTTTATGTCAAGTCCATAATCATAGGTAATAGGGGTTAAGTCACGATCAAGAAGCATCATATAATCATTCTTTCCGTTTTCTTCCTTATTTCCCTGTACTTGAAAATAACTGTTGGAAATACGTACGACAAGATAACCTCCATTCGTGAACCAGCGATCCATCAGACTGACTCTCCGTATGGCAGCAGAATAACTGCTGTTCCCCTGATCCTTCCCTGTCCAAACAAGCTTCCCCTTTTCCTTGTCAGCCGCTTTTACCCACTTTGACTCGACGACTTTAAAAATATTTTTCCCATCGAATGGATAAATCCTTTTGCCTTCTGCATTATACAGTTCAATTGATGATATTCCATCTGAGTAGGCATATGTATTATTGATGATTTTTATCAGGGATTCCAATTTTCCATAATCCATGCTTTCCCCTTCAAGCATCTTTAGCAGCATCTGCTGAACAGTACTATTTGTCATGAGCTGATTAGTCAGAGTATCAATTTGTTTATAAAGCGTTTCCATTCTTCCGTTGGCTTCTGCAGCGGTTTGCTGAACCTGGCGTTCTGCATTTTGCCTGAAAAAGCCGCCTAATTGGTCATAGACAACGATTGAAACAAATGACAGGACAAACAGCATGACGCTTAAAAACACTGCTAGAATCTGGTTCCGGAGTGTATTGAATTTTTTAAAATAAGAAAGAAAGCTCTTCATATGAATCACCTATTCTCAGGTTATCTTATATATTTATTTAAATATAGCAGATTTAAAGCTGGATAACATGAAAACCCTTACATATATTTATTTGAGCTTACATCCTCCTTTATCCTTTTTGAAAACATACTAGCATTTTATTTATGGAGCATAAATAGAAAAACTGCTCAATACATGAGCAGCCCTTGTTTGGAAGTTATTCTATTTCAACGATCATTTCAATTTCTACAGGGGCTCCGCCTGGAAGGGATGCTAGCCCCACTGCTTTGCGGGCATGTCCATTTTCCTTGCCGAAAATGTCATGAAGCAAATCTGATGCAGCATTAATGACCATAGGATGATAATTAAAGTCGCTTGTTGAGGCAACGTATCCATCCATTTTGATGATTCTTTTTACTTTATTTAAATCTCCAATGATTCCTTGAAGGGCTGCCAGCAAATTCAGCGTACAAATACGTGCCGCATCCTTTGCTTCTTCGATCGAGATGTTTGCCCCGACAATACCTGCATACTTTTGCGCACCATCTACTCTTGGTGTTTGTCCGGATAAAAAGACTATATTGCCAGAGATAACGCCCGGTTCAAAAGGCATTCCGATATCAGCTAAGACAGGGAGCTGGATATTCAGCTCTTCCATTCTTTCTTCTATTCCCTTTTTTACCCCTTTCATGGCTATGCCTCCTGGGAAACACTTTGTTTTAATGAAGAATATAGTTGTTTAGTGAATTTAAATGAGCGGTGAGTATAATAGACTTTGGCGAAAGCATGATTTTCACAAAGTGAGCATTTGATTTCATATGGAGCTTTTCGAATATGAGGAGTTTTTAATATTTGCATGGCTTCTTTCAAGTGTGTACTGCAAACCCACATAATGTCACCTTCTTCTATTTTATTGGGATTCTATATACTTTACATTCTGTAACGGGCTAACGCCGTTGGTTTCGTTTCGTCCATTACAGAATGCAGTATCTGTAATCTCATTTTCCTGTTGTAACGGTTTGCTTTAATTTATCCGGCTTTCTCTTTTTCACCTGATCTGTCACTTCATCGTCCCATGAAATGGTGATATCCCCGTTTGTAACAAATGTCTGGCAGCCTAAACGATAGCCTTTCTCCAGCCACTCTTCACCCAGCTTTCTTCTTTCCTGGATTTTTACGTTGTCCAGGTTTTCTGCTCCTGCTTCGGTTTTAAAAACACAAGTGCCGCAAATTCCGCCGCCGCAGCGATTTGGCAGATCTCCATCATAGCGGAGCGACATTCGTAATATATTAGAATCCTCAGGCACTTCCAGAGTTTTGTTGCTGTTGACAAAATGGATGTTCGGCATGAATGAATTCCTCCCTGTAATTTCGCTTCTTGGTTCTTGGTATACAATATACCATAAATTTAATATTCAGACAATACTAAACTTTTTATTTTTTTAGTTTTTAATAGTCCCTCTCTTTTTAATTCGGTTCACATAGGCCATGTACGCCTTTTTCGAATTCTCAATATGAATCCTCATCAGGTATTCAGCTATTTCGGCATCTTTATCGCGCAGTGCCCTCATTATATCGATATGTTCTTTTAAGGAGTCCTTCCTTCTTCCTGGTGTTTCATATCCCATATTGGCCGCCATATGAATAAAATCGATCAACCCTGATAGGATTTCATATAGTTTTGGACTTTTGGATGCCTTATTAATCAGCCTGTTCATTTGAATATGTTCGGAATTGAAGTTTTCTTCATCCTGTTCACTTAACTCCATCAGTTCCTTAATTTTGAGATCCAGTTCTTTTTGAGTAGCTGTATCCATTCTTTGTGCTGCCAGCTTTACAGCCAGTACTTCCAGGGAAGAAAGAATCGTAAATACCTCCAATACTTCATCCTCTGAAATATTGGAGATGACGACCCCTTTTCTGGGAACTGTTTTCACGAAACCTTGAGATTCCAGCCTGAACAGAGCCTCCCGAATCGGTGTGCGGCTAATGTTGAGCTTGGCTGCAAGCTCTCTTTCTACCAGTCTGTCTCCTGCCTGGTATTCTCCTTCTAAAATGAGTTTTTTCAGGTACAAATACGCATGTTCGCGTATGGATATTAAGTTGTTTTCCTCCCATGTTCTATCCATTTTTTCACCTCCTATTTTTATAGGTTAAGATAAAAAGATCCCTCCATAAAATAAAGCTCCAAATATAACAAGCGAAGGATGAACCTTGAATTTGATTAATGTTAAATAGCTAACCGCTGCAAGAAGTATAAGATGCAGCATTCCGCTGTTTTCAAAGGCTGTCAAAAAGAACTGGTAGGCCATGACAGCCAGGAGGACAGCAATGATCGGCTGTACGGATTTGGTCATTAGCTTCACTTTAGGGGAATCTTTGAATAAATTAACAAACTTAAACAGCGCAATGACAGCCATAGCGGATGGAAGGATGGTAGCTGCTAAAGCTGCTGCCGCTCCTAAAACCCCGCCTAATTCATAGCCGATGAATCCGGCCATTTTCGTTGCTATGGGACCCGGCAGCGCATTGGCAATGGCGAGAACATCCCCAAATTCAGAGAGTGTCATCCAGTTATTGTTGTTCACTACTTCAATTTGAATGAGGGGAATCGTTGCTGGTCCCCCTCCGTAACCTAATAGATTCGCTACAAAAAATGCCCAAAAGATCTCCCAATATATCATGAACTTTTCTCCCTTACTGGCATGTACTCTTCAGTTGCCTTTTTATTCGCCTGTTCCTTCTGATGGGCAATATAAAATGCAGTGCTTAAGACTATCGCAATTAAAATACCGGGATGCCATTCCAAGAACTGAACAAATACCAGTGATACGGAAGCCAGTATGAGATTTTTCGGCACCCCTAAGCCCTGGCTTCCTTTCTGGTAAAAACGGTATGCCATCTCTGCCAGCATTAAGCCGATGACAGGTGTCACACCCTGCACCATTCCGCTTACAATCGGGGACTGGCGGAATGAGTATAAAACGCCAAGCAAAGCCAGCATGGCAATAATGGAGGGCAGGATATGCGTAAGGATGGCTACAGCGGCACCAATGCTGCCTTTCACTTTATAGCCGATATAGGCAGCCATTTTCGTAGCAATAGGTCCTGGCAGCGTATTAGCTAATGCCAGAATCTCCCCGAATTCCTCCTCCGTCATCCATTTATATTTCTTAACTGCTTCAAATTCAATCAAAGGTATTGTCGAAGGACCTCCTCCATACCCTGTCACACCGGTGCGTGCAAAACCAATCGCCAATTCAAGATAAGGCTTCATGCGTTCCTCCCCTTATTTAGGTGCTTTTGACTGAAGAAGGACCTCATTCCGCTATCTATTAACAGCGAATGAGGTCCCTTTCTATTATTTTTTAATATCTGCCTCGGTTACGACTTCATAGCCGTCTTTCTCCAAATAAGATTGAAGGGCTTTTAATGCAGCGGTCCCAACAGCCGTATCCTGCTCGCCATTTCCTCCGCTGATGCCGATTCCGCCAACGACTTCACCATTAACCACAATCGGGAACCCTCCGACAAACACAGCAAATTTGCCATTAAGCATATGCTGGATGCCAAATGCCTCATTGCCTGGAAGAGCAGGCCCATTCGGTTCTTTGTTGAATAGATGGGTGGAGCGTTTATGGCCTGCTGCTGTGTAAGCTTTAGCAATCGCAATTTCAGGCCCGGTAATTCTTGCACCATTCATGCGCTCCAGGGCAATCACACTTCCGCCGTCATCGACAATTGCAATGGTTTCAAACACATTAATTTCCGCAGATTTTTCCTTTGCTGCTTCAATCATCAATTTTGCTTCTTCTAATTCAAGTTTTAGAGCAGTTTTCATCATCGTTCTCCTTTTGATTTAATAGCCAATATAAACGGTTTTCACCTGAGTGAAAAATTCCAGGCCGACTCTTCCTGACTCCCGGAAAGTAGCCGTGCTGGATTGCTTTAATCCTCCAAACGGTGCATTGATTAAGTTGCCGGTTGTTGTCCGGTTCACTTTTACGGTGCCTGCCTGAATATCTTTCGTAAACTGGCTGGCTGTTTTTAAGTTATTTGTCACAATAGAAGCAGATAATCCATAGTCAACGTCATTGGCAATCGCAATGGCTTCTCCATATGTATCTGCCTCGATCACGGCAATGACAGGGCCAAAAATTTCTTCCTTGGCAATGCGGTGATTTGGTTTAACATTAGTAAAAATGGCTGGCTGCACATAATATCCTTTTTCATATTCACCTGATGTGAGGTGATCACCGCCATATACGAGATCAGCACCGTCTTCCTTGCCAAACTCAATATAATTCAGGACATTTTTCAGCTGTCTTTCATTTGCAAGCGGGCCGATCTTAACTCCTTCTTCAAAACCGCTGCCAATTTTAAGGGCGCTGGTTTTTTCAATCAATTTCTCCAAAAATGCTTCTTTTACTTCCTTCATCACGATCACTCTGCTTGTTCCTGTGCATGCCTGCCCAGTCAAAGAAAACCCGCCATTCACTGTTAATGTAGCCGCAAGGTCAAGGTCAGCATCGTCCATAACTAAAAGCGGATTCTTTCCGCCAAGTTCCATTTGAGTGCGGGTGGTGAATGAGCATTTACTATGGATGTCCTCTCCTGCAGCTGTAGAACCAGTGAAAGTGACAGCCTTGACTGCAGGATGGGTGACCAGTAAATCACCAACATCAGATGCTTTCCCAGTAACAAAGTTCAAAACGCCATTTGGTATACCGGCCTCGTGCAGCGCTTCAACAAGCCGAACGGCAATTAGAGGGGTATCTGAAGAAGGTTTGAACACAACTGTGTTTCCAGTAATTAAAGCCGGAGCAATTTTTCTCGCAGCAATGGAGATTGGAAAGTTCCATGGCGTGATCACACTTACCACCCCAAGCGGCTCTCTTTCCGTCGAAACTTTCATATTTGGATCATCATTCGGGAAGGTTTCACCTGTAAAGCTTTGTCCCTCGACCGCATAATAGCGAAGTGTCTGTGCGGAGCGCAGCACTTCATTTTTCGCATCATTGACATGCTTTCCTTCTTCCCTTGTCAGTTCTTCTGCATACTGGGCCGCATTTTCTTCGAGATGTGCTGCGGCCTTGTTTAAAATGGCAGCGCGCTTGGATGGAGCGGTTTTTGCCCAGCCAGGAAAAGCTTCACTGGCTGCTTCAATTGCCTCGTTCACATCGTTTTCATTGGATGCCTGAAAAACACCGACAACATCTTCCGTATTTGCAGGGTTCACACTATAAAACTTCTTCTGGCTCGCGGATTCCTGCCACTCGCCATTAATATAGTTTTTAAATGTTTCTACCTTTGTTGTAATCAAACCTATCACCTTACTCTCTGTTAAATTCTCCCTTTCCTGCTCCAGCTTCTCCTATTATAGAAAGGGCCGCCACATAGACCTCGATGTACAAGATTTAGTGTGACGGCCTGGATAATACTTATTATTTTGCTTCTACTAGAGATCCAAGATCCTGTTCAAGATATTCTCTCCATAGGCCATCCATGTACATGCGGCGCATTTTCGCACCTGTGCGGACTACTTCAAGGCAGCGCTGCTGTAATTCAGGAGTATCTGCATGGTCCAAAACAATCTTGTAGCCGCGTTCTCCATGGATTTCGTCAGATACAATGTGCAGATCGAAGAATTCGATTTCTTCATCTGTGAATCCGTATTGTGCACGGAGAGCTGGAGTCTGCTTTCGATAAATGTCCGGAACCTGGGACTCGAGGCCGACAACCAGAGCAGCCGTTGCAACAACGAAGTTTTCACGGGCAGCTACTGCATAGCACCAGCTTTGCAGGCCTAATGTGGTTGGAGCCATGTTTTCTGGGTCAATCACTCGTTCGCGGGTTGTTCCACATGCTTCAGCAAAGCGAATCAGCAAGTCTGTATGACGGTCTGCCGCAATTTCTTCTTCATACATGTTTTGAAGTGTAAAATCTTTTGCTGCTTCGAATTTCGGGTCGGTTGGAGTGTTGTGATAGATGTACGCTAAGTAGTCAGCAAAAGGTCCAACATAGTGATAATGGTTTTCTGCCCATTTGGCAAAGTGCTTTCTTTCCAGTTTTCCTTCAGCCCATGCTACAGTGAATGGAGCTTTCTGGCTATGGTTTCCTTTAATGGCTTCCTCTAGTTCTTTGCGAAATTCATCTTTCGATAATAACTCTGGCATTTGTAAACTCCTCCTCGAAATTTATGTAACCAATTGGCACTTGATATTTTGTATACCAAAACTTATTAAAAAATAATAGGTTGCTAATTTACAACCCTATTTAATTCTGTTTTTTTTGGTCTTTGGTATACCTTAAGGAAATCATAACCTATTCTTTTTAAATTGTAAACATAATTTTTAGAATTTTTTAAAGATTATTTTTTCTCTGATGATAGATTCCAATAAATTAATAAAGCAGCTCCTCTTTCAGATCAAGCAGTTCGGAAAGTTCTTCAGAGAGATTATCCAGGGCTTCTTCAACGATTTGCTCTCCAATTTCCCTGCTCCCTTGCCGGCCATCACCAATACAGCCGTTTCCAGTCATTTCTTCATAGAAATAAAATCCCTGGACAGCTCTCCCAGGCCGAAGTCTTTCCCATCTTCCCCCTTCCTTGATATCTCCTTTTTCCAAGAGGTCCTCTCTTACCAGTTCAGGAGCAAGATACAGGGCTTCAGACACTTCACGTTCGCAGCTGTGGCCAAATAAAGGAGATTTTACATATTTCCCGATAGATTCCTTTGCAGATGCAGTGGTCTTTGCATAGTAGACTTCTACTTCCAATTCCTTTGTAATGGTCATGGCCGCAAGATTCAATGCAGATTGGTTTCCGCCATGTGAATTCAAAAATAAAAACCTCTTAATGCCATGCTGTTTCAGTGAAGAAACCATGTCTGTAAGAATTGCAATCAAAGTAGCAGGCTGAAGTGCAATTGTTCCTGGAAAATGGATATGATGCTCGGAAACCCCCATGTTAACAGCCGGCGCCACAATAGCATATGGAAACATTCGCTGCCCCAGCTTAAATGCCATTCTCTCCGCAAGCACCGCATCACAGCTTTCCACCATATGTGGACCATGCTGCTCATGTGCTCCCACAGGAATAATGGCAAACTCTACTGTTTCCAGTGATTTTTCGACTTCCTTCCATGTCATCTTAGTAAGATCAAAACAATTCATTTTCTTGATACCCCGCTTGTTTTAGGTATTTTGTATACCATCTAATAATAAAAATAAAAAACTACTTTGAAATAGCTGCAGTTGTTTTCTTTGGCGGCATTATAGAGATGTTTTCCTGGGATATTTCAATGTCGTTTTGGATGGTCATTTGACAGGTTAACCGGTACCCTTCCTTCACTTTGTCGCCAAGCATTTTTTCTTCCTTCCAATTTGGCGGAGCGAGATCATCTCCCCCATTTAATACAATGCACGTACATTTTGTGCATCTTCCCATGCCGCATCCATATTTTAATTCCGGAAACTGGCGGATCCCTGCCAGAACAACCAAATTAGCATTATCCTTTACCTGCTTTTCCACAATCTCCCCATCCACATGAAGCGTAACCTTCGGCATAAAATTACCCCTTTCAGTTTATTCTAAAAATTTAGATACTTTTTCAAAGTATACAACCTTTCGGGAAGATTAGCAAACTCGTTTTTTATTTTTCTGTGTTTGGCGAATATAGGAAGGTGTCTTTTACTGGATTGACTGCCATTCTTCCTTGAATGCGATTAATTTCGCCGTTATCCAGCCCCAATTAGTACCGTTTTTCCTTGTGTGCGATTAAATTCGTCGTTAATCAGCTCGGTTAACTACCATTTTCTTTGAGTTTTATTATTTTCGTCGTTATCCGGCCGCATTAAATACCTTTTTCTTTGAGTTCGATTAATTCCGTCGTTAATCAGCGGGATTAACTGCCATTTTCTTGAGATCATTATTTTTGGTCGTTAATCTGCCAGATTGACTCCCACTCTTTTTACTCACCTCTATCTTTTTAAAGAAAAGTAGAACTAATTTTCACCGAATTATTAAAAAATTTAGAATATATTATTGAATATTTCAAAACCATAGTATAAAATAAACTTAAGTGGAATGGTATACAATATCCCAAAGAAGAGGAGGTTGCCTCACGAGCTACATATGATCAATTCTGGATTTTGTAACTAATTTCAAACAAAACTAAGGGAGTGTTTTAATTGGGTAAATATATTGTATTAACAAATAAAGATACTTTCCAGACGATACTTGAAAACGAGGGTCTAAAGCCGGTTGAGACATATCATTTTTATTTCTTCGATAACCTGAAGGCAAAGTACACAATCGCGGAAGTTTTGGATGAGAATATGAAAATCCAGCTTTATGAAGAGTATGAAGGTAAAGAGTATGTGAATCATATTGGTGTTAAATTTTTTGAACGGTTTGAAACGCTGGAAGCTGCCAGAGAAGAATTGGATGAAATAGTAAAAGCTTCAGGCAATAGCGAAGACTCCATTCATTCCAAACTGGTAAAAACCGATGAAGCAGCAGTATAAATGTCATTACTAAACCCGGAGGAAGCCGCTCTTCTTCCGGGTTTTCTGTTCACATGTAAAGGGGTAGCGAGTTGCCCAAGAAGGAACGCTGACTAAGAACGCCATCTCCTCCCAAAAGCTACCGCTTTCGGTCGTGCGATGTTTAAGGCTGACGAAGCCTTCCTTGTCCTGGTGGCCTCACCTCGAGGGGTAGGGTGTTTGCGCTATACAGTTTTCTGAGTTCAAAGTTTCTAACTTTCTTATTCTATAGAAAAAACCGCCAAATAATGGCGGCCTGACTAGAATTTTAATGTTCTTCTTAAACGGGCTAATTTTCTTTCTGTTTTCTCAATTGCATATTTGGATCCAAATAAAAAATGGAACATGGGGGCAGCCTCCTTTTTTCTCTAACCTGTTATTTTTATTATATTATGGATTTTAAAAATTTACAACAAAATTGTATACCAAATACCAAAATTTCATATAAAACGCGGCTGAATTTTGAACAAATAAAGAGATTATTGCAATTTGGTATACAATTCAATATTCACTTCATTAAAGATCGCGAGGGTGTCTGATATGCTGAGAGTTTTATTTTTGACTGTGATTGGTTTATATTTGCTGTCCACTTTGCTTCCGCAATGGAATATCGATCCCCTCCTCTCTGTCCTGAGTTTTATCATAGTCGTTTTGACCTTTAGGCTTGCGAAGAAATTTGTTCAGATTCTGGGTGGCGTGTTCCTGGCTTTTGGTGCTGTCCTGCTTTGGACAAGCGGCTCAGAGTGGCAGCAATATATTCTTGCCTTTGGGCCAATGCTTGATTTGCTTACCATGTTTACGTTAATACCGATCCTGGGCATCCCGATTAAAGTTGGGCGGTACGGGGAAGGCATCCAGGCTATCATTCAAAAACGAATAAAAACATCTGGTCATTTATATATGATGACTTCGGGGATTTCTTACTTTTTTAGCATTTTTATGAATCTTGCCACTCTTCCCATGACGTATTATTCAATCCGGCCGGCACTCGGGGGCTTTCCCGTGAGAAATAAAGAACGATTCATGAGCAGAGCGATTTCCAGGGGGTTTGCCATGCCTTTAATTTGGGCGCCAGTAACGCCTATTGTGGGAATAGTGATTACGATGACGGGAGTCAGCTGGGTATCCATCCTCCCCTATGTCATTCCGCTGAGCATATTGGGCTTAGCAATGGATTGGTTTATTGGTTCCCGTCAATCCCAGCCTATGAAACTCCAGCACGCTGGAGAAGAATCTGTGCACGAAACAGCGGCAGCCCTGGAAGTGAACAATGCCGGCCGGCCGGGCAGAGTTTTTCAAATCCTTTTTGCCATCGCTATTTTTAATGTTCTTGTTTCCCTTGCTGAGACGCAGTTTTCTTTGCCTTTCTTAATCCTTGTTTCTTTGATCGTTATTCCATTTGCATTCAGCTGGTCCCTTATTTTAAAAAAAGGGAGAGAATTTGGCGATCAGCTTGCCAGCCATTTCAATTCCTTCGCCATGAGCATGAAGGATCAATTTTTCATCTTTTTATCAACTGGCTTTTTTATCTCAGCTATTAACTTTTCTAAGGCAAATGAAGTCCTTTATGGCTGGATTGCAGCTTTTATAAACGTTGCAGGGGTCGAAGTTTTCCTGATTATCCTGCCTTTGATTCCTTTAGGGCTTGCCTTTCTGGGGCTTCATCCAGCTGTCTCACTTGCATTGATGATTGAAGGCGTAAACCCGGCAGCCATCGGGATTTCCCCTCACATTCTGACAGTTGCCATGCTGTCAGGGGCTGTTTCCGCCTTCTTAGTGGGTCCATATAATGCCACTCTTGGACTCATGTCCAACATTATCAAAGTAGATTCCTATAAAGTCTCCAACTGGAATATGCCTTTCGCGGCAGTTTATGTTGCTTGTGTGATGCTCTATTTGTTTTTACTGGAAAGATTGTTCTAATAGAAAAAGCTGCTGATCAACTAGTTTAATCAGCAGCTTTTTTAGTGGACTTTTGTATTTCATTGACAATCTCCTGTGCAAAATGCCCCAAGGTGCCTTCACTGTAAGAGCGGATAACTTCAGGTGCCAGGGAGGCGAGAGCTCTTTTGATGTATGCAGGGGGATAATTTTTGCGGATAAAATCATCCTCGATTTCGACTGCTGTCTTGACAGCAAAAAATGTAGCCAGTTTGTTTATTTCTGATAATCTGTCTTCACTGTCCTTTACTATTTCCCCCAAAGGCTTGAAAAGATCCACTATCGGATCCGGCAGCTGGTCCTCTGAAATAAACAACCCATTTCCATTCTCCATTAAATCTCTCGAATGCCCCATGTATTTTAATCCGTATACCTTGCAGGAAGGGAATCTTCCTCTAATACTGTTCGTTGAAAGCGCAGTCGCCATGTTGATGAAATCGATAGAAGACTCCACAGGAAACATACTTTCTATAAAAGAAATCACTTTTCCGGCAGGTAAAGCGAGCAGAATCACATCCATTTGCTTCAGCTCGTCATCGGTTAAAGGGCGTCCGTTTGGGAATTTTTCAGCAAACTGTTCTGCCTTTGACCTGTCGGGATGATAAAAGCCGATTGAAAGATTAGATTTATGCCATTGAGTCATCATGGCAGTCCCCAATTTTCCAATCCCTGCTAAACCTATTTTCATCATGTGCCTCCTATTCTGTCTGAAAAAAAGACTATCCCCTAAGTTAGTATATTCTAACTTTGCAGGATAGCCTTTTATTTTTCAAGATTACTGTTTTACCAAATTAATATAGCAATTAATGTGGCAATAAAAAGACTGGCGACAACAGGAATAAAGTTTTTCCTGGCCAGTTCCAAAGGTGAAAGCTGGAGGAACCCTGCTACTGCCACAAGGGAGGACCAGGCAACAATCGTTCCTCCACCCCAGATGGCGCCCATCTGCCCGATCGCTGCCAATGTGGAAGGGTCGATATGGCTTCCATTTGCCAAAGCACCGGATAAGGCACCTGTTAACGGCAGCCCAGAAAAGCCTGAACCATCCAAGCCAGTAATTAAACCTACTATCAAGAGACCAAAACCGGCAATAAAGGCATTTTCAGGAATATAAGCCTGGCCTGCCTGTATCATATCGAACAAAAACGCAGGTTTGGAAGCGTTTTCATCTAAGGATAGTATCGTGCCGGTGAAGTCTGAGCTTCCCATAAAGAAGAAACCTGCTATTGGAATAACCGGGGCCATCGCTCTAAAGGCAAATACAAACCCTTCGGTTAAATGCTCGCTTATTTTATCCAAGGCATGGATGCGATTAAATGCAACGGTGGCAAGCACTAATAAAAGTGTCGCTACCCCGCCGATAAAGGCAGCTCCATCTGTTCCTTCAAATCCAGATCCACCTGTTAACTTTGTTGAGAACATATACACCATAACAGCCAGCATGGATAAAGGCACTAATACAGCAAAGACCTTACCCCATGTGTTTTTTCTCTGGATGGTTTCAGCACTTTCTTCAGCAGTGGCCGCAAGTTCATTGGCTACACCAAAAAATGCTGAATCCTCAGGATTTAGCGAGGAGTCATGGTGGCCATTTTTGACAATAGATTTTCTATGCGCCAAATAAATATAGGCCAATGCGCTTACTCCTGTAATGAGGGAAAGAACTAATGTCTTATCTGCAACCAGTGCTTTATCAATTCCAGCCGCTTTGGCACTTAGCATCGGTGCTACCTGCATGATATAATCAGAAGAAAGCGCCATTCCCTGGCCAGCAATGACTATAACCATGGCAGCCGTCATCACAGGCAGGCCAGCCCTGACCGCTGCCGGGACCAGCAATGCACAGATAAGCGGGACAGCAGGAGTAGGCCAGAAAAAGAGTGAAATAACATAAGTGGTAACCATTAATACTAAATAGGACACATGCCCGTTGATCATTACCTTCTCAATTGGTCCGATAAGCCTTTTATCAGCCCCCAGATCTTTCAAAGAATTAAGAAGCGCAATCATGAGGGAGATGATCAAGAATATACTGAATAGCTCTTTTGCCGCAAGGAGATTAGCGTTAAAGACCGCCTGGAAGCCAGCGATCAGACTTCCTTTATAGATGACTGCCACAAAGAAAGTTCCGATGATAACAGGCAGGACAACGCCTCTTCTGAAAAGCATCGTTGCGATTACAGACACAGTAACAATTGCATATACCCAATGAGCAAATGTTAACTCCATATATTCCCCTCCGTTTTTCGTTATAAAAAAATCTCTTTATAAATAGATTGCAAAAGACAGATTGCAGGAGGCATGATCTGTTTTTCTACAGCTGACTATGTAATACCTCAACACTTGGCTTATTCAGGAGGTTTTGAAACTTTTTCCAAAAAGCATACTGCATTTGGTGGATTGTATACCAAACTAAACGAAAAACAAAAAAGCGATAATCTCTGATGTGTTTGTTATCTGCATGTACGCCATTCGAATCATACTATACTATTTTCTTATGCTCCTTCAGAAGTTCTTACCAAAAGATCAGCCTTTCTTCCTCTGGTACATGAGAATTTTGACCACCTCCCTTTTTCACTATATTTAACTTGTATACTATAATAACACTAAAAAAGAATATTGTGCAAATAATTTTGAAAATTTAGATGTTTTAATATTTTCTATAAAATATATTGCTCTCTTAATAAATTTAAGTTAAAATCTAGAATAAAATTGCACAAAGTATATCGTATACCAAAATTCGAGACTCCTATTGTTAGGGGTGATCCCATGAAGGAGTGATAAATATGCTTAAAGCTGGAATAATCGGTTATGGAACGCTGGGGAAGACTATTGCAGAATTAATTGAAGCCGGCCATGCCGGTGAAGTGGAGTTAAAGTCTGTGCTTGTTAGAAGAAAAAAGAGTGCAGAACATGCAGACAAACAGACATTTGCTTTTATATCAAATGAAGCAGAATTTTTTAATGGGGATTTAGATATTATTATAGAGGCAGCGGGTCATCAGGCTTTACACATGTTCGCGGAGAAAGTGCTGTCAAATGGGAGCCATCTTGTAGTACTTTCCGTTGGAGCATTGGGAGACAACATTTTTTTTGAACAGCTGCAGACTGTGGCCATGCAGCAGAACCGGCAGATCTTTATTCCCTCTGCAGCTATCGCGGGCCTGGACCGGATTGCGGCAGGTGCATTGGGGGAAATTGAAGATATTACCTTAATTACTAGAAAGCATCCCCGCAGCTGGAAAGGTACGATAGCAGAAGAAAAAGTGGATTTACATACTCTGACAGAACCATTTTGTATTTATGAAGGCAATGCACGCGAGTCGTCCAAGCTCTTTCCGCAGAGCGTGAATGTATCAGCGGCCCTCAGCCTTGCAGGAATCGGCTTTGAAGACACAAAAGTAAAAGTGTATGCTGATCCAACTATCCAATCGAACACTCATACTATTAAAGCAAAAGGTTATTTTGGCGAAGTTGAGATATCCGTTTCGAATATTCCTTATGAGGAAAATCCAAAATCCAGTCCGATTGTCGCCATGAGTGTGGCCAAGGTTTTAAAAAATTTTACTTCGCCAATTGTGATTGGAGTGTAAAAAAATTAAGAAAGGGCTTCTGCTCTTTCTTAATTTTTCTTTTCACTTTGCTGCACCGCTTCAATATATGCTTTTTTTGAATTCTCAATATGTATTTTGGTCAGATATTCAGCCATTTCCATTTCTTTATTGACGATTGCTTCCATGATTTTCAAATGCTCCTCCATTGACTGCTTTGCCCTTCCCGGATTTTTATGCCCGATTTTGGCAAATGCGCGAATGTAATCGGATAATCCGCTCAGCATCTCATAAAGCTTCACATTTTTGGCAGAGCTATATAGGAGATGATTGAGCTCCCTATGTAATTCAGAAGCATCCTCTTCAGGATTGTTCAGGTATTCCTCGACCTTTCTTATGCTATCAGTGAATTTGCTTTCCATTTCTTTATCGAGCTTTTGAACAGCCAATTTTGCTGCCAGAACTTCAAGTGATGATAAAATGGTAAACACTTCGATAATTTCCTTTTCAGAAATATCGGCAACAATTACGCCTTTTCTTGGGACTGTCTTAACAAACCCCTGGGATTCCAGGCGGAACAGCGCTTCCCGAATGGGTGTCCTGCTGATGTTTAATCTCTCAGCAAGTTCTCGTTCCACCAGCCGGTCTCCCGCTTTAAATTCTCCGTCCAAAATAAGATCCTTAATATGCAGATAAACCCTCTCGCGTATCGAGATCAGATTATCTTCCGTCCAGTTATTCCCCATCCCTTTCCCTCTTTCTCTTTAGTATCCTTAGCTCATTATAACTTACCTATCGGGGTACAGCAATTTTTTGGCTGATTTACCCATTTCATGTTTACGGAACATTCATTTTTTCAATCATTCCTCTGGAAGTACGGTCATTTGCCGCTACACGCGAAATGATTTCCGCAATGATTTCAGCCAGTTTTAAAACCATGTATAATCTCGTGCTATTTAAGGAATGAACAGGTGATAATGGATCCAGCGTGTTTACAATTGCCTTCAAATGATAATCACCCACACTTGGAAGAGCCCGATTCACTGCATTTCCCGGGATAAATGACCCTTCCCTTATTAAAAGATAGCCGATTTGCCGCTCGTCTCCAAGGCAGGCATCTATGCCAAATATAAACGGATCATGGTGGGTTTCTTTGATTTCATTAATTACTTTCTTGATATTCAATGCGTGAACAGGCTCCTGCAAAGTCCCATAAACTGGATAAGTAATGTTTTTTTCCTTGAGAATTTTTCCTGCCAATGGCCCAAGAGAGTCTCCTGTTGAGCGGTCAGAACCAATGCACAAAATAACAATGTCCCTGGATGTGCTGTAAAAAATCTGTTTCAGCTTAGTTACCATCTTTTCGATTTCTGCTTCTTCGGTCGTTTCTTTAATGGAAATATAACTGGCTGCATCGACGACATTTTTGTTCTGTTTGCTTGATGAAAATGGCCACATCTTGGTCCCTCCTTTCCGTTAATCGATATTTATATTCCGAATCTTATTTATTTTTTAATTGATAATCATTCTTAGTGTATACAATTAGAGCGGCAATTGTAAATTTATTTAACGAATATATTAAATGTACTACCCCTGCATTAGGCGGCTTATCCGAAATTTTTAATTATCTTTCTACAATCATAATCGAAGCCCAAGCTAAAGTTCATCTTTTTTATCTTCCACACTTTTTGAAAAATCCCAGTAAAAATTAACTATTTCGCCTTTCGAAAAAGGTGTTATAATACTATTTATAAAATTTTACAGAAATGAAGGCGAGTAGTTTGAAAAAGAGATTATGGCTTATTTATGGAATGCTGACTTTGGCTACTGCTACATGGGGCAGCGCATTTATTGCCGGCAAGTTTGCTGTTCAAAGCTTTGAGCCTGCAACAGTTGCTTTTTTGCGGTTTTTTGGAGCTGCCATCCTGCTTTTTCCGCTCATGTGGATCATGGAGAAAGACCGGAAACGACCGAATTTAAGGGATCATGGATTGTTTGCTCTTTTGGGCCTGACTGGAATTGCGCTGTATAATATTTGTTTTTTCCTGGCCACAAAGCATGCGCCAGTCATTAAAAGCTCATTATTTATTGCTTCAAACCCGGTGCTGATCGTCCTTTTATCAGGATTATTCTTAAAAGAAAAAATTACAAAGAATCATATCATTGGAATGGCCGTTGCTTTGACAGGTGTAGTGTTTATTATTACAGATGGCCATTTGCTCACTCTTTTCCAATACGGCTTTGAACCGATTGACTTCGTATTGCTGGGTGCTGTGATCAGCTGGGCCATCTATAGTGTTGTGGGGAAAGTGGTATTGAAAAAATTCAGCTCAGTGGAATCCACTACTTATGCAGTTGCCTATGGAACCTTATTTCTATTGCCATTCGCTTCGGCTGAAACATCGTGGATGGATATCCGGCAAGCCAGCATGACGACATGGGCCGCGATCGCCCATATGAGCATTTTTGTTACAGTGGTTTCATTTGTGATGTACTATAACGGGATTAAAGAGGTCGGTGCGGCCAAGGCCTCCATTTTTATTAATGTGATGCCTGTATCTGCCGTTATAATGGCTACGGTCTTTTTGGGTGAAACGTTCACCATGGCTCATGGAATAGGGGCAGCATTTGTTCTGACTGGTGTTTATATAGGAACAAATGCGAAAATGTTTCAGAGAAAGCTGCCTAAACAGTCAATGAAAAATGAGACAGCATAAAATGCAGTCTCATTTTTTTTTGCTCAAAAAAATTCTACTCGTGATCATAATAGCTTTTCTGTTTATGTATAAAAGAACGTGCGAGCTCTATCGCTTTTTGAGCCTCGCCTTTTTCTGAGTAAAAGTGGAAAAGCTTTTTCTCATAATGGTCGATTAAAATGCCATAGCCAATTTTTTTAAAGTACGGCAAGGCTGTTTCCTCAATAAATTGATAGTATTGCTGTTCTTCCTTTTTCAATAGATGGAGATGAAGCTGAAAATAAATCCAGGTATATGAATCAGCTGCTTTTGCCCTCTCCATGCCTTCTTCAGCTAATTTTATTAGCGCACTGCCGGCCTGAAGTTTTCCTTTATAACAGGTATGGATGTATCCATCTAAAGCAGTTAAATAGTGAGGAGCATTTTCGGCCGTAAGCTTCAGTGCTTCCTCATAAAGGCCTGCTGATTCCCTGTATTTCTTTCGGCGAAAATATTCAAATGCCAGATTATGATAAAGCTTGGATTTTCGGTCACCTGAATTACACGCATCACATAGCTTAATTAACTGTTCATATTTTTCCTTGGTATCATTAAAATCATGCAGTTCCTTGGCATTTAGCTGAACAATCAGCAGCATTTCTGTGTCGATAATGCGGAGGATATTTAAGGTTCTTTGAAAATATTGAAGAGCCTTTTTGCCATAATAATAGGCTGTGATATTTGAATGGATGGAATGGTAAGCAATTGCTAAATGGTAATAGTATTCATCATAGCTGTACTGATCTCTGTCAATAGAAGCTAAACAGCTGATACAGTCACGGTATTGGCCTGTAAGAAAGTAATAGATGCCCTGGATATGCTTCAACAGATTCGCATCATGAGGTGAAAAGGCAGGAGAAGTTTTACTAAGATCCGAAATCAACTTTGATGCTGACTCCAAATCACTTACAGATAAATAGTATCTGGCTGAAAGCAGGCCATATAGAGTCTGAAAATCAGGCATATGAATCAGTTTTTCAACCTGCAGTTCCTTTTTTATCTGTTCAGATTCCTGTACACGCTGCATGATCATGCTCTCATGCCATTCATTCAGCCTCTTTGCAAGCTGCTGATATCGCAGTATTTCCTCTTCGGCATTAATGCCGAGCCTCCTGGCCAGAAGATGTGTTATTTCTCCCGAGTATTCGGTAATTCCCCGTTCAATTTTACTCAAATGGGTTACCGAACAAATCCCTTCCCCCAGCTGACCCTGAGTCAGGCCTTCTCTTTCCCTGTAAAACTTAATTATTTTCCCAATGATCATGCTGCACCTCGGTATTAAAGTTTCTATTATTATAGTGAAATCACCAGTAATTTTCTATAGGTTAATAGAAACAGGCAGGAGAACGTTTCTCCCGCCTTTCTGTGCAATTCTTATTTTTCTTTTGGCTCCAATCCAATCATTTTCAGGAAATCTCCAAGGCCTTTTTTCCCTATTGTTTCTTTCGGCTGATTTCCTTTTCCTGCTAATGAGCCTTTCGTTAAGAAATTCTTTTCAATCCATCTGACATCTGTTTCATCGACCACCCCATCCTGGTTAATATCGAGATGGGAATTTTCAGGAGCTTTCTTGCCATAATGATCAACAGCTTCTTTCAGATCCCGGATATCAACAATCTGATCCTGGGTAACATCCCCTGCAAGGTTATCTTCGGGGTTAATTCTCACATACAGGCCTTGCTGCTCTCCCTCTTTTTCAATGCTTGCCATTACATTCTTATATTCAGCCATATGGCCAGGCACCTCGACATAGACGGTATAGGCTTTTTTATCTGCTGGTACAATCACTTCAAAGAGGCCCCTGCTGTCCATTGTTCCCTCATATATCTTTCCATTTGCAGCTTTAGCGAAGACTGTTGCCTTAAGCTTGGTAAAATCGTATTTGTTATCAATCCAGCCTCCGGAGGTTAAGAAAGCTTCCGGTGCTATATTCCCGGTTATTCTTGAATGTGAGGAATTGAATTCAAAATGATTCAAGCTATATGCCGGAATTTTCTTTTCTTCACTTTCTCCCTGTTTTTTATAAGATAACTCCTTTAAACCAATGGAAGAGTATCTCGAGTAATTCGTATCATCTGCGACCTTAAAAGTGACATCTAGGAATGGCATATCCCCATTGATGCCTTCGAAATCAGCTTTTGAAAGTGATGCTCCGACCTTAACTCCTGATTGGGCAACAACAGGTTCATCCAATTCTATAGAAATTCCTTCTTCATCAGCAAATTTTTGAAGCTTTGAATTCACCTTAACTTCCTGGAATTCAAAGAAATTAAGGAAAGGCTGCACCTCAAATGAGCCTGAAACAAATTTCTTCACATTATTTAAATCAAGGGTCATGGTAATCTCATCATTCAGCTTTACACTGCTCTTATCAAATCGGCTGGTTGCATGTTCGGTGCCTTCCTTCATGAACACATATTGAGGACTTGAAAATGTGTTTGCCGCTGTGCCCATATCCCAAGGGAACAGCTTTAACTGATAAGGTCTGGCTTCATATTCTTCCGGCAGCACACCAAATTTTGAAGCTCCATCATCTTCAAGCTTGAGAAATCCGCTAATAAATGGGCTGCCATTTTCATAGTAAGCAGCTGTATTGGTTTTTTGAGTAAAATCCATTCCTTTTGACTGCAGCAGGTCAACTGTTTTATCTGTAATATTTCCATGTACCCAGAATGCGTGATGGCCATCTTCATCAGTTAACATGCCATCATTTATTTCGATGACTCCCGGTTCAATATCCAGATCCACTTCCGGCGGGGTATTATCTACGATACCGACACTCTCGTAGTGATAACTTTTCCCTTCGGCATCCCGGCTGATCAGATCAAGTACATAATCGCCCTCTGGCAGTTTTTGAATGTAATCAGCTATTGGCTGCTTCTTATTCCCAGTGAATGGATAAACAAGTCCCCTGTGTCCAAAAAAGATCAGGTATTCCTTGTCAGGGACTGCCTGGCTGCCGTCATAGCTTCCTACGAGCCCTACAGCCTTGCCTGTTTTGGCATCTTTGACAATCAGGTCGAACGTTTCCATTGGACTTTTAAACTTAAAGACAAAGTGAGAACCTGGTGCATAGTATTGATGGAATGGCGTATCTGTTGTAACAGAAGGTGAGAGCGGCTCGGCATAGGAAATCCCTTTGTCTGTAACTCTTATAGCAAAAGGAATTTGGTAGCGGTCATTTGGATTTGCCTGATTAACCACATGAATATAGCCTTCATAACGGCCGATTTCAGCCGATTTTGGAATGACAATTCCAGCCTCAATTTGCTCTGTTTTCCCTGCTCCAATTGTCAGCGATTCAGGGATATGGACTTTAATATTATTTTTATTTCCATCCTGTACGCCTTCCCGTGCTGCATGATATTCCACTTCTACTCTAAATGATTGATCCTGTTTGCTATTATTCGCCACTTGTATGCTTCGGCTGTCCTCAATATCTGCATTGTCCAGATAATGGCTGCCGTAGCTGATGGAGCCTGTAATCTCATCTACTTGGATGTATTCTCCGTTTTCTATATGATCGGTTTGATCCTTTACTTTGAATGATATGTCCGAATGAACAGCCTGATAGGCATCTACCCGGCCAGCCCCCACTTCATATACTGAGTAATCGCTCTTTAAATCATCAGATGTGTTCATTAGAGATGTTTTTACAGTGAAAGGGTCCATGTCTGGATTTTGCTGAAGCATAAGTGCCGCCACACCCGCAATATGAGGAGTCGCCATAGAGGTTCCATTCAGTCTCGCGTAGGCAGAGCTATAATCCTGCCCCTCTTCCGGGTGGTTCATGAATTCCGGATAAGTGGAGAATATGGACACTCCTGGTGCCACAAGATCCGGTTTTATATCATAATTACTGTTAACAGGCCCTCTTGAGCTGAAGTCTGCAAGAGAATCTCCTTCTGTTTTAACCTGGGTAAGCTGATCAAATGTAATAGTTGCTTCAGGATTCCCTTTTAAAAAGTCTCCAGCTGCTTTCGTAAGCTGGAACGTTGGAATATATTTGGCGTTTTCTCCTATATAGGCAGGTATTTCACCTTCAGTGTTATTAAAAATAATGACAGCTGCTGCGCCTGCATTTTTAGCATTTTTCACTTTCTCCTCAAATGTAAGCTCTCCTCGTTCAATTAATGCAATTCTGCCAGCTAACTCTTTCCCTGTAAAATCTCCTGGTTTACCCAATCCAGTAAACACAACAGGATACGATTTGCCTTCCAGAATTTTTAAGTCATCAGAAAAATTCTTGGCAAGTAATTTCATAGATTCAAAAACCTTGTCGCCTGCACTGGCTTTAAAAGCCGGAATGGAAATGGCTGCATCACTCGCACCTACTGTAATCCCAAACGCGCTCGTACCTGGCGACCCAAGAGTCTTTTCACTTGGGCCGGCATTTCCGGCTGCCACAACGGAAACGACACCTGATAGCATCGCATTATTTATCGCCACTGATGTAGGGTATAAAGGATCGTTTACACTGGCACCAAGGGATAAATTAATCACGTCCATGCCATCCTCAACAGCTTTATCAATGCCTGCAAGCACTCCATCTGTCGTACCTGAACCATACGGGCCGAGAACTCTGTATGCAAATAAATCTACATCAGGTGCAACTCCTTTTACAGCATAATCAACTGCATTGTCTTTTTGCGCAGCAATTGTGCCGGAGACATGCGTACCATGGGAAGTATAATAGGCAGAGCTATTTAGAAACTCAGGCATACTCGCTGCTTTCCATTCATCATAGGTCGCTTCCATTGGGTCAGCATCATTATTGATAAAATCCCAGCCTTTCACAGAGGCAGGATCGACTGCTTCTGGATCTTGTCCGTTTTCAGCACGGTATCCTTTATAAGAATCTTTTAAGTCAGGGTGGGTATAATCAATACCTGTGTCCAGTACTCCAACCTTGATTCCTTTTCCGGTAACCCCTTCATCGTGAAGCTTATCCACACCGATTTGGGGAATGCTGTCTGCCATCTTCGGCTTCATTTTAGTTTCCTCTTCTGAAGGAAGATCCAGCTGGACCTGGGCATTGCTCCAAATCCGCTTTACTTCGCCTGATTGCAGGAGTTCCTCCACCGCTATACCCGGCAGTTTCATTGAAACCCCATTGAATGCATTTTTGTATTCGCGTTTCACTTCAATTTTACTGGCTTCATACAATGAAATGCTTTTCCTAGCCCTCAGTTTGCTAATATGGGCTTTGAATTCACTGTGGGATTTTTCTACTTTTTCTTTAGCTGAGTGAAGAGAGAGTTTTTTGCCGTTCAAAGCTTCTTTCTTTACCTCCACCTTTGCAGGAGCCTGGTTAAATTCCACAATGACTTCGACCAGCTCAGGAGTGGTTGTATTTACTTCAGGGGAAATAATAAATCCCGGCCCTATCTCAAGCTGTTCTAAAGATTCCCTTTGTTCTTTCGAGAGGCCATTTAGGATTTTTTCCGCTTCATCTACTGTGACTTCCTGCTTCTGTGCAAGCACATTAAATGGAATGGCAGCAGAGAACAATAAACTTGCAGCTAGTGCCCCTTTTAATAGATTATTGCGTGACTTCATATTTTTCCTCCTGCTCTTTAATTGATGGAAAAGTAAGAATACTTACTATATTTATCTTAAAGGGGATAGTTGTGAACAGTAAATTGGGGTAATTAAAGAGGTACATTACTACTAAATTTCTTGTTTTCTGCTGATATTTATCTTGAAAATAGGATAAAGAGCACCTTGATAGGATAGAGAAAAATATAAATTTGGAAGAATGGGATATTGATTACCCCAAATGGGTGATCGGGGGTTTTTGAAGGGAAACTTTTATTTCATTGGCTTTATGACGAATTTCTCTATTCCTTAATTCTTTATTTGCCGTGGGGTTCATATCTTTCCTCGCCTGCATTTTCGTCGACATGAACACTCCTTGGCGACAGTATTACTTCCCTATAATCGCCATGACTCTTCAGAAAATCTATTATGAATTTAAAAACAAAAAAGGACACTCCCCCAATCAGAAGTGTCCAATCTGCGATATATATTACTTCGAAGCAACACTGCCCTGGAGGACACGCCTTAAAGCATCTGCCGCCTGCTCAATCGACTTTCTTCCCTGATCCAGTACACCAGGCATCCAGAAGAAGCCATGGATCATGCCATCATAACGTTTGGCTTCAACCGGGACACCGGCATCCTTTAAACGCTCAGCATAGGCCTCACCCTCATCGCGCAGCGGGTCAAATTCTCCCGTTAACACCAATGCCGGCGGCAGTCCGCTTAGGTCTTTTGCCTGCAGTGGAGAGGCATATGGATTTTTCCCATCCTCTTCATTCCGCAAATAATGATTCCAGAACCATTCCATGCTGTCTTTCGTAAGCAGATAGCCGTCTGCGTTTTCAGTATAGGATTCTGTTGCATAGGAATGGTTGGTTACAGGATAAATCAGCATCTGAAAGGCGAGTGAGATTTCACCTTTGTCTCTTGCCATGAGGGCAGCAACGGCTGCAAGGTTCCCGCCTGCACTGTCGCCTCCGACGGCAATGCGGCTCGGATCCACTCCAATGGAAGCTGCATTTTCAGCCAACCATTTGACTGCAGCATACGAATCATCCGCAGCCGCAGGAAATTTATGTTCCGGAGCCAGTCTGTAATCCACAGAAACGACCACGCAATTCGCCAGATTCGTTAAAAGACGGCAAGGAACCTCTACTGTCTCCAGGTCACCGATTACCCAGCCGCCGCCGTGATAATAGATGAGTGCTGGAAAAGGTCCTTCTCCTTTAGGAGTATAAATTCGGACAGGTATCTCTCCTCCAGGTCCCGCAATTTTTCTATTTTCAATCTTCCCTACTTCCTCCGGTTCTCCAGCCAGAGCGCTGAAATCTGTGGTAAGTCTGGCTTCCTCCGGTGATAGCTGGCTCATCGGCGGAGCTCCTGCTGCCTCCATCTGTTCCAATAAAAATTTTGCCTGCGGATCTAATGCCATAATTATTTCCCCCTAATAATATATTTATAGACAGGGCAGGAGTAAGCCTGCCCTATCAATCCCCACTTAATTCACAGCACTTTTTTCAGAGGCTGTCAGGCTAAAGCCTTCATAGCCTTTTTCGGCGACTTCATCACAAATCCTTCTGTAGGTTCCAACACCGCCTAGATAAATTTGGAAGCCGCGGGCTTTTCCTTCAATATTGGCACCCATGTACCATGAGTCAGTTTTGGTAAATAAAGTCTGATCGGCGATTTCACGGCAGTGCTTGCTCCATGTATTTTCCGCCTCTTCTTTTACTTCAATGACAGCCTGGTTTTGGTCGCGCATATAGCTGATGCAATCAAATACCCACTCCACATGCTGCTCAATCGAAACCATCATATTGCTTAATACGGAAGGACTTTCAGGTCCTGTCAGCATGAACATGTTCGGGAAACCTGCTGTGCCTAAGCCTAAATAGGTTCTAGTATGTGAGCCGCCAGTCCATTTCTCTTTCAGGGAGACGCCGTCTTTTCCCCGGATATCGATCTTAAACAGCGGTCCAGTCATCGCATCAAAACCTGTGGCAAACACGATCATGTCAAGGTCATATTCAGCATCTGCAGTCCTAACCCCTGTTGCGGTAATCTCCTGAATCGGCGCTTCTTTCACATCCACCAGCGATACGTTATCGCGGTTATAGGTCTCGAAATAATCTGTATCAATGATGGTGCGTTTGGTGCCGTAATAGAATCTCGGAAGGAGCTTTTCAGCCACTTCTGTCTTTGCGACTGTTTCGCGGATTTTAGAGCGGATGAACTCCGCCACGATGGCATTAGCTTCAGGAGTAATGGACAAGTCATTATATGTGTAAGTAAGATTTAGCAGACCTCCTTTTTGCCAGGCTTCTTCAAAAACTTTTTGCCGTTCTTCAGGAGATTCATCAAACACGGAAATGTTTCTTGGCTCCTCCGGTATGCCTGTAACGGAATGGCGCATTTTCTCTCTGATTTCCCTATAATTTTTCCGTATATTTTTCAGGTGTTCAGGATCATTCGGCGTATTCCTGGCTGGACTGCTGTACTGCGGGGTCCGCTGGAATACGGTCAGGTGCTTGGCTTCTTTTGCAATGACAGGGATTGCCTGGATACCGCTGGACCCTGTGCCAATGATGCCAACGCTCTTGCCTTGGAAATCCACTCCTTCATGCGGCCATTGCCCGGTATGATGCCATTCGCCCTTAAAGTTTTCCAGCCCTTTAAATTTAGGTACATTGGACGCTGACAAGCATCCTACAGCTGTAATAAAATATTGGGCAGAAACCTTTTCACCGTTATTTAATTGAACGTCCCACCTATTTTTCTTTTCGTCAAATTGCGCGGATTGCACCCTTGTATTGAACTGCACATCCCGCCGCAGTTCAAACTTATCCGCTACATAATTTATGTAGCTTAGTATTTCAGGCTGTTCTGCGTATTTTGCCGACCAGCTCCATTCTTTCAATAGTTCCTCAGAAAAAGTGTAATTATAGTAGATGCTTTCAACATCGCATCTTGCGCCTGGATACCGATTCCAATACCATGTCCCACCGACATTATCGCCCGCTTCAAATACCCTCGTGGAAAAACCGGCTTCCCGCAAAAGATGCAGCATATACAATCCAGAAAAACCAGCCCCTACAACGACAGCATCAAAATCCGTGAGAGAGTTCGATTTTTGAAATGTTGACATACTTTCTTCCTCCTCATGATATTAATTTAGTCGAAAGCGATTACATTTTTCTTGTTAAAAGTACCTCCTCTCCAGGACATATATTTTAATCTATTTTAAGCTTACTATCATTCGTTTATATTGAATATTCACAATTTTCTATATATAATATCCCTATAAGGAAGGTGTTAATATGGCAATAGAATCTACCATTTTGGATAATATCCAGAATATAGAAGATATCGAGAGTCATGAAGAAAAACTGTATAAAATTCTAGAGGTTTATATGAACATTTTTCCTGTTCAAAACGCCTATTTATTCCGGTATTCACCCTTAGGCTTTATTGGTGAAGGAATCATCGCTATTACGGGCCAAGGATTAATACATATCAGAGATATCAGGGATGATATTCGTTCATTGCCGCTTATTTATTCTGCCCTTTATGAAAGGAAAGCAAAATATTGTTCGGGGATCGAATACCTGAAGCAAATAAACATCAAATACATTACAACTTCCAATGTCAACTCCTTCCTGGCTATCCCCATCTGCTTTGGCGCTGTTCCCATCGGTTATATTTGCACGAACGAATTTGATGATCATATAAAAATTTCTGATCAGCAGCTTTCTTCTTATACTCAATTTGGTCAACAGGTAGGAAAAACCCTTGAAAAAACGGAAGGAAAAGAAGATACCCGGCTATTAAGCAAAAGAGAAATGGAGGTCATGAAGAGGATTTCCTGGGGGGAAAGCATTAAAGAAATGGCTGATTCCATGTATATCAGTGAAGTCACCATCAACCAGTATATTAAAACAGCTATTAGGAAAGTGGGAGCTCAAAACCGGTCACAGGCAATTGCGGAGATGTTTCGACGAGGAATGATTTCGTAATTTTCACCTATTCATATTGCACGCCAAAAAGGCCCTTTTCATAAAGAAAGGACCTTTTTTCAGTTTATTTTTCCATCATTAATTTTAAAATGAGCTCATCCGTATGACGGGTTCCTTCATTTCCTAGTTTACAGAAACTCTCGATGCTCTTTTCAACGTCATCGTGAATAAATCCATCGGTTGATTTGATTTCCTGATCGTTGAGAGCAAGGAGGGCAGACTGCACTGCTACATTGGAGCAGGTAGATACTTTCATGGCACACCCGGCTTTTGCTCCGTCACAGATCATTCCGGAAACATTCCCGATTGTGTTTTGAATGGCTGCTTTGATTTGCTGAAGCTGTCCATCCAGCAAATATACGATGGCTGCACTTGCGCCCATACCTGCAGCAGTTACACCGCATAAAGCCGAGAGCCGGCCAAATTTGGATTTTATATGAATGGTTATCAGATGACTGAGTGCAACTGCCCGAATCATTTTTTCCTCTGCAACCTTAAGTCTTTCTGCAGCTGCAACAACTGGAAGTGTGACTGCGATTCCCTGGTTGCCGCTTCCGGTGTTTGCCATAACTGGAAGTGTAGATCCTGCCATTCTCGCATCTGATCCGGCTGCAGCCAAAGACATAGCCGCAGTAGCAATATCATCCGATAAGATGCCCATTTCCACATTCCTCTTTATCGTTTTCCCTACCTTTAGGCCATACTCGCCCGATAGGCCTTCCATTCCAATGACCCGATTGAGCTCAATACTCTTTTTTATCAGTGATAAGGAGCTGACTTCCACACTAAGCACCCATTCATATATCTCCTCAATGGTGAGTGCAATTAATTCATCTTCTTCAGATTGGATTCCTAAATTTTCAAATCCGCCCTGGTAGATAATCTCTCCATCAACCTCTATTAAAGTAATATTGCTGTGGTTATCAGAGATTACCACTCTGGCAGTCTGCATATCTGTTTTTAATACCGCTTCGATATAAAGCCTTTTTGGTGTCTCCGCCTGAAGGGAAGTTACTTTTCCTTCTTCAATAAGTTTCAGAGCCAGGAGCTCATCTTCTGGCTCCACTCCCTCTAATACTTCGAGCTTTCTTGCAGGGTTCCCTGCCACAGCGCCGATTGCAGCTGCGAAATCAAGACCATAGGAATTCATGCCGGGAATTCCGACTGATTTTGCATTTTTGATGATGTTTCCGCTCGCTTTTAAGCAAAGCTCTTTTATTTCCCCTTTTACATGGCTCTTTGCCATTGCTGCAGCAAGTGCTATTGCAACAGGTTCCGTACATCCAAGGGCAACCACTAATTCTTTTTCCAGAACTCTTAAGATCTTGTGCTTCTCCATTTTCATACCCCTAATTGTTTAAAATAAATGAATGAACTTTAACTATTATAATTCATATAGTGAAAAATGAAGAGAGGCAATATTTCCTTTCGATACGAAAACTCTTTGGAATCATGAAAATAGGCGCAGTTCTGACTGTTAATCTTTGCTGAATAATGCACTGAGATTCTTCAATGTATATAGCCTTCCAGTCACCATAAAAAGGCTGTTATAGTTTCTTTGTACATACTCATCAATAATAGTAAGCCCTTTTGCAAACCGGTCCACCAAATAATTTGTGTATTTTGGGTCCCAGACAAAACGATTGATTCTGAACAGCTCATCTGAGAGGATATGAAATTTATAGTCTTCAGCAATCAATTTTATTTGTTTTAATTTGTCAGTGTCCAAATAGAAAATATTGTTTTCAAGATTCTTATTCAGAAAGGTTAGAAAATCCCGAATATTTTCAGCGAGTAAAGTTGCTTTCTGCATTTCAGGTTTCACATTTATACTCCCCTTCATAGATAGTTCTGCTTACAAAGAATCTATGAGAGAGAGTATTATCTTAACACCACAAAAGGCCAGGAAACTGAAATTCCTGGCCTTTTGCGATTTACTTCATCCCCGAAATGGTATAACCATCAATAATATATCGCTGGAAGAGAATGAAGATGATGATAATTGGAACAACCATGAAGGTTGATCCGGCCATCTGAAGGGCAAAGTTTCCGCCATATTGGCCTTTTAATAATTGGAGTCCTACCGACAGAGTATAAAGGCTTTCATCGTTGGCAATGATCAGCGGCCACAGGAAACTGTTCCATCCTGCAATAAAGGTTAAAATCCCCTGCACCGCCATGACCGGTTTAGCCATCGGCAAGACAATCTGCCAGAACACCCTTAACTCACTGGCACCATCCAGTCTTGCTGCTTCCAGCAATTCATCCGGTATGGTAGTCATAAATTGCCGGAACAGGAAAATCCCGAATGCACCCACCAGGCCAGGAAGCACAATGCCCGCCATCGTGTTTGTCAATTGCATCTGATTCAGAATCAGATATACCGGAATCATGGTTACTTGCCCGGGGATCATCATGGTTGCAAGTACGAGAAAGAACAATTTATTGCGTCCTTTAAATTCAAATTTGGCAAAGGCATAACCGGCCATCGCATTTAAGAATAAGCCTACAAACGACCAAAGAACGATGATAAGAGTATTTTTCAAATAGAGAGCGAAGTTCATATTCACAAAGAGGTTCTGGAAGTTTTCCAATGTGAAATCTTGCGGCAGCAAAGTTGGTGTCAGCTGCATAACTTCACTTTCAGGCTTAAAGGCAGAAAGGATCATCCAAATAAATGGAATGGAAACCAGCACTCCTCCAATTGTAAGAATAATAGCTGCTGCCAATTGCTGAGCTCTTTCCTGCTTAACACTGCTGCTTAATGACTGTTTTTGAACTGCATTGGATTTCATTTTGTTTTTCACCTCAGCTTTCATCAATAATCCTGCCCTTTTTTCTGAAGCCTAAATTGAATCATTGTTATGAATATGATGGCAATGAACAATATGAAAGATCCTGCTGCTGCATAACCAAAGTTGCTGAATTGGAATCCATTCCGGTAAATAAACAGTGCAACTGAAGTCGTACTGTCTAATGGACCGCCATTTGTCATGACAAATGGTTCTTCGAAAAATTGCAGCCAGCCGATCATAGTCGTGATTGAAACAAAAAAGATTGCGTATCTCAAAAGAGGAATCGTAATCTTGAACATCTGCTGCCAGTTGTTGGCTCCATCAAGCTGTGCTGCTTCATAGTAAGTTTTTGGAATCCCCTGAAGCGCAGCAAGAAAAATAATCATATTAAGGCCAATAGCTCTCCAAAGCGCAAGGGCTATTAACGAAACCTTTGCCATTGTTGGATCCTGCAGCCATGGAACAGGCGGCAAGTTAAGAAACTCCAGCAGATGGTTAAACAAGCCTAACTGAGGGTTATAAAGATAGCTCCAAACAACAGCAACCGCAACCACGTTTGTGATGGAAGGCATATAGAAAACAACCCGGAAAGCTTTAAAGATGCGGGCTTTCCCAAAATTGATCAGGAGCGCAATTCCCAGGGAACAAACGATAACCAGCGGGACACCAAAGACCACATAAAACAGTGTATTAAAAATGGATTTTACAAATATCGGATCACTTACAACTTCTTTATAATTCTCTAAACCAACAAAACTAATGGATGACCAGTCTGCTATCCCAACCAGATCCAGGTCAGTAAAACTGATGATCAGCGCCACAAATATAGGAAGAATGGAGAATAATGTAAGTAAGATAAGTGCAGGAGCTATAAAAAAGTATGGAGTTTTGTTTGCCATAAAGCTTTTCATTGTAGGTCCCTTCCTTCTTAGTCCAATTATTCCGGACTATTGCAGGCAACTGGCAGACACCCGCCGGCCAGTACCTGTTGTTAAAAATTACTTGGCTAAAATTTCTTCAGACTTTTTATCAAAGTCGTCCATTTCGGCCTGAATATCAGCTCCGCCACGATAAATCTTTTCAAATCTGCTTAAGAAATCCTGTGCAATTTTCTCAAAAGGTTTGATGACAGGCATTGGCTGTGCATTTTCTAATTGTTCTCCAAATACTTTATAATACTCATTTTGCTGAAGCTGATCATCATTCCAAGCCTCTTTGCTTGCTGGTAAAGAGTTTGTCAATTCAAGCCATTTAACCTGAGTTTCAGGTTTACTCATATAAGAAAGAAATTTAAGTGCCTCTTCTTTATTTTCAGTATGCTGGAATACGGATAAATTGGATCCGCCCAGTGTAGATGTGTTTGTTTCCTTAGCCGGAAGGACTGCTGTTGCCCACTTGCCTTCAAGTTCCGGTGCCTGGTCATTGATTAGCTTGACCATCCAAGGTCCGCTGATAAACATCGGCAGGATTCCATCGCCTCTGAATGCCTGGACGATATCAAGTCCAAGATCTACAGGAGCAGATCCATCTTTGAAGAATCCATTTAAATACTCGACTGCTTCAACAAATTCCGGTTCATTGAAATAAGACTGATTGCCTTCTAATAATTTGGATCCGTTTTGACGAGCTAACATAAATGATAAGCTTTGCTCATTTGTATCGATGCTGATTCCATATTTATCATCACCGCGGTCAGCCAACTTTTTGGCTGCATCCTTTAATTCATCCCAAGTCTTAGGTGCTTCCTTATAGCCAGCTTCTTCCAATAAATCTGTACGGTAAAAAAGTACACGTGTATCAACATACCAAGGCACGCCAACCACTTTGTCTTCATATTTTGTTGTTTCCACTGACCCCTCGAAGAAATTATCGGCTTTAAGCTCAGGGTATTCTTCAGTATGCTCAGCTAAATCAAGCAACGCATTCGCAGATGCAAACTCAGGAATCCAAGTCGTACCCATTTGCACAACATCAGGACCTTTTTTAGAAGCGACTGCTGTCAATAGCTTATCATGCGCCTGATCCCAAGGGATGGCTTGAACTTTCACATCAATTTCCGGGTTTTCTTTTTCAAATTCATCTGCAATCTTTGGAAGTGTTTTTGCCTCTTCTCCCATGCCCCAAACCGTTATCGTTTTTTGCCCTTCCTTCGCAGAAGATCCGGAATCAGAAGAACAGCCTGCCAATGCCCCTGAAACCACCATTGTACCTACCATTGCAGCTGCTGCAAATTTTTTACTGAAAACATTTAACAACTTTTGACTCATACGTAAAACCCCCAATAATTTAATAGGCTTTGCTTTAAGTTTCCCGCTATTGTGCTGCAACATTACTACCTTAAGAACAAACGCAAAAAATCTGCCATCTGGTAAATGGCTAACGAATTCCCCCTTGCAGTGAAACGTTTCGATATTTGATAAAAAAATATTAATCTGAAACTATAGAAACGATTCAACATTATTAAATCAGAATAACAAATCTCCTAATTAAATTGATTGAAACGTTTCGATAGGGCTATTATATTTCAATGTGTAATCGTTTTCAAGTAAAATTTTTCAGTAAATATTTAAAATTCCTTATAGAACTTACAAAAGTGAATAACCAGAAATAGAAACGTTTCGATTTTAAATTGACTCAAAAAAAGAAAGCGCTTATAATGCAGTTGTATCCTAATTCGAAACGTTTCTATAATTTTTATGATTTTACTATAAAAAACTGGGGAGGTCACCCTGATAATGAATCAAAAGCTACAATCATTACTTGAAGAAATGACACTTGATGAAAAAATTGCCCAATTAATGCAGCTGGCCACGCCATTTTTTGAAGGTTCAAAGGATGAAGGGCAAATTACAGGCCCTCTTGCCTCAATGAAAGTCACTGAAAATAGCATCCGCAGCTCCGGATCGGTTCTCGGAGCCTCCGGCGGCGCGAAAGAAGCAATAAGCATACAGAAGGCTCACTTAAAAAATAATCGATTGGGCATCCCTTTATTATTCATGGCAGACATTATTCACGGATATAAAACTATTTTTCCAGTCCCTCTTGCAATTGGCTGTTCTTGGGATCTGGATGGTGCACAATTGAGTGCCGAAATTGCCGCTAAAGAAGCGGCTGCATCCGGGGTACATGTAACCTTTGCCCCCATGGTTGATCTTGTCCGTGACCCACGATGGGGCCGGGTCATGGAATCTACAGGTGAGGATCCATACTTGAACAGTGAATTTGCCAGGTCCTTTGTCCGCGGTTTCCAGGGTAAAGACTTAAAAAATAATAAGGAATCTGTAGCAGCATGTGTGAAGCATTTTGCAGCGTATGGAGCTCCAGAAGGCGGCAGGGATTATAACACAGTGAATATGTCGGAACGGCAGCTGAGGGAATCCTATCTGCCAGCCTATAAAGCCGCTCTTGATGAAGGCTGCGAAATGGTTATGACAGCTTTCAACACGGTCGATGGAATCCCCGCAACCGGCAATCGTACACTGATGCGCGGACTGCTTAGAGACGAATGGAAATTTGATGGAGTTCTAATTTCCGACTGGGGTGCAGTGAAGGAACTGATCCCTCACGGGGTTGCCGAGGACGAAGCAGAGGCTGCACTAAAAGCCATCCAGGCTGGTGTGGACATTGAAATGATGACTTCCTGCTATATCGATCACTTAAAAGAACTCGTGCAGAATGGAAAAGTGGATGAAGAACTGATTGATGAAGCGGTACTTAGAATCTTAAGTCTGAAGGATAAACTGGGGTTATTTGAAGATCCAACGCGTGGTGCTGATGAAGCTCTTGAAAAGGAACTTGTCCTCAGCGAAGCCCACCGAGAAGCATCCAGAGAGCTTGCAGTAAAATCCTCCGTATTATTAAAAAACAACGGCGTACTTCCTATACAAAAGGAAAAGAAATTGGCGTTGATCGGACCATTCGCACAAAGCGGCGATATCCTTGGCCCATGGTCGTTTCTTGGATCAAAGGAAAAAGCTGTTCAGCTTTATGATGGCATAAAAGCAAAAGTGGGTTCCTCTCTTCTTGCAGCCGCAAAGGGGTGTGACATTGAGTCCGGCACAGAAGAACAAATAAATGAAGCTCTTAAAACAGCTGAGGATGCAGACATTATCATCCTGGCACTTGGGGAAGATTCTGAAATGAGCGGAGAAGCAGGCTGCCGCACCGATATCCGGCTTCCTGAAGCCCAGCTTAAACTGGCAGCCAAGGTGAAACAGCTTGGCAAACCCCTCATCGCCGTCCTCTTCAATGGCCGCCCGCTTGATTTACATGGTATCTGGGATGAAGCTGACGCCATTCTGGAAGCATGGTATCCAGGTACGGAAGGCGGAAATGCTATTGCGGATCTATTGCTGGGCGATGCAAATCCATCAGGAAAACTGACTATGTCTTTCCCTTATTCTGTTGGCCAGGTGCCTGTTTATTACAATCATTTTAATACCGGACGCCCTAAAGGAGCTCCGGATGCACAGGAAAGATACGTATCCCAATATTTAGATAGTCCAAATGACCCTTTGCTGCCGTTTGGGTACGGATTAAGCTACACAACCTTTGCTTATGCTGAAGCGAAACTTTCAGATTCCATGCTGTCCCCTTCAAAGCCGATTTCGCTTTCTGTACAGGTAACCAATACCGGAAGCTATCCGGGAGAAGAGGTTGTCCAGCTCTATATCCGGGACGTTTCAGGAGAAGTCGTCCGTCCTTTAAAGGAACTAAAGGGCTTCAAAAAGATTGCCTTGGATTCAGGCGAAAAGGCAGCTGTAACCTTTGAAATTAAGGAACAGCAATTGCGTTATTATCATACCGATTTATCATACAAGAGTGATAGCGGGAAATTCATCGCGTATGTCGGCGCAAACAGCAGAGACGTTATCTCGCTGCCATTTGAATTGTTGAAAGACTGAAATACTTATAATAACTATTAACATGCTCCTAAGCTAACTAAAACCAGTGTATGAGGTTTTAATAAACCTAAAAAGGAAAGAGTTGACAACGATGACCCGGTCAAAGTTCACCATTCAGGCTAATGATTTATCATTTACGTTTTTGAATAGCGGCGATATATTCGAAATCGCCCATCATTCTACTATGATCAACCAGTGGCTTTCCAATCCTATAGATGGTTCATTAAATAATTTGTTTTTACGCGTTCACGACGATACTGGCATCAGGGCCTTCCCCCTGCTTGGAGTCAAGTCCCAAAGCAGGATGCGAACTGCAGATAACCAGGTTGTCTGGGAAGGTGAAGCCGGCGGGATTTCCTACCAGGTTACGTTTACATTGACTGAAAAAGCAACCTGGTTCTGGAATATTGAATTACATGGAGATGGATATTTGGCTGACGTAATCTACGGACAGGATTTAGGTCTTGCTGACAAAGGTGCCGTCCGAACGAATGAAGCTTACATGTCTCAATACATTGACCATAAAGTATATAACGGCACAAAAAATGGGTATGCCGTTTGCTCAAGGCAAAACCAGCCAACGAGCGGCGGCCGCTTCCCTTATATACAGCAGGGGTCACTTACGAAATCTATTGGTTACTCCACCGATGGATTCCAATTTTTTGGATTGTCCTACAAAGAAACAGACATCCCTGAAGCGTTGGACAGAGTCTCCCTTGCAAACGAGATCTATCAATACGAATTCGCCTATACTGCACTTCAATCAGAAAAAATCGAACTGACTGGCAAGGCACAAGTAATATTCTATGGTATATTCAAAGAAAATCATCAAGAGGCAATTACAGATTTGGAATTTGAGAATGAGATATTGGAAGCCTGGGAGAAGGTTCCAAACGCAGCAGAAATACAAGCAAAGAAGTTAGAATCAGTCCGCTTCTCCCCTACTTTCGGAAAGCCGCTTGAAACGGTTTCGATGACCAAAGCAGAAATCAATGTGCTCTTCCCTCGCCGCCATCAGGAAGAGATTTCTGGAGATACACTGTTATCTTTCTTTACAGAACAGCATGAGCATGTAGTCTTAAAGGAGAAAGAACTGCTGGTTGAACGTCCCCATGGGCACATCATCATGACTGGGGAAAATGTTGAGAATATCAAAAACGTGCTTACTTCTACTTTATATATGTACGGAATTTTTAACTCTCATATTGTTATGGGCAATACATCCTTTAATAAAATGCTTACCAACGCAAGAAATGCTTTAAATATCATGAAAACCTCGGGACAAAGGATTTATGTGGAAGTAGACGGTCAGTACCGGCTGCTGACTATGCCTTCCATGTTTGAAATGGGATTTAATTACGGCAGATGGTACTATAAAACAGCAGATGACTTGCTTGTTATAACTTCTTATACCTGTGCGGATGCTTCCCAGTTGGAGCTTCAGGTCCGCTCGGATAAAGGAAAAGCTTACCGCTATCTCGTTACTAACCAAGTATCTATGAATAATAATGAGTACGCTCAGCCATTCAAAATAGAGCATGAAGGAAATGAGCTTATCTTCAAGGCAGGCGAAAACTCAGACAGTTCAAGGGTTTTTCCTGACCTTACGTACCGAATGCAGATAAACGGTGCTGATTTCAAATTGAAGGACTCCAGTTTCTTCGGAGAAAACCTGGAAGATGATGCCGCTTCACTTGCAGTTTTAGAAATGGATACAACTAGCGAATGGAGTATGGCAATTCAAGGTTTGCTTGATGGAAAGGAACTTGCCATAAAGCAAACCAATCTTGAAACTGAAAAGAAAAAGTATCACGGATTTCTAGCTTCAACAATGAACGGCTTCCGCCTTGCCAAAAATGGAGCAGCGACAGAAGAATTAAATAAAATTAATGCTCTTGCATGGTGGTATACCCACAACATGCTCGTCCACTACTCTGCACCGCATGGACTTGAGCAGTACGGCGGGGCAGCCTGGGGAACACGCGATGTCTGCCAGGGGCCAACTGAATATTTTATAGCAACACAAAAATATGATTCTGTAAAAAATATTATCCTGACTGTCTATTCACACCAATACGCAGATGATGGAAACTGGCCGCAATGGTTTATGTTTGATGACTATTTCAGATTCCAGCAGGAAGAAAGCCATGGGGATATCATTGTCTGGCCATTAAAGGTGATTGCTGAATATCTGAAGGCAACGAATGATTTTTCTATATTAAACGAATCACTCCCTTTCACAGAAAAAGGCAGCTTTGAATTTACGAAAGAGAAAGCCTCTCTTTTGGATCATGTTAAAAAACAGATTCAGTACATGAAGGATCATTTTTTACACGACACGTATTTATCTTCATATGGAGACGGGGACTGGGATGATACACTTCAGCCGGCAAACGCGCAATTAAAGCAGTATATGGCAAGCAGCTGGACAGTGGCACTGACATACCAGGTAATCGGCCAATTCTCCTCATTATTAAAGCACAGCGATAAAAAGCTGTCTCTTGAACTTAATGAAATGGCTGAGGGTATTAAAAAAGATTTCAACACTTACATGCTTTCTTCCGAAACGATTCCTGGTTTTGTGTACATGGAAAATCCTGAAAAACCTGAATTAATGTTACACCCTTCCGATACGAAGACAGGCATACAATACCGCCTTCTCCCGATGACAAGAAGCATGATTGGCGAGCTTCTGACTCCGGAACAGGCAGAAGAACACTATAAGATTATCAGACAAAAACTGTATCACCCAGATGGAGTCCGCTTAATGGACCGCCCTGCTTCCTATAGAGGAGGAGTCAGCGCAAACTTCAAACGTGCCGAGCAGGCAGCTAATTTCGGACGCGAAATTGGCCTCCAATATGTTCATGCCCATATTCGGTTTGTTGAGGCGATGGCCAAGCTCGGGAAATCAGACGAGGTTTGGACTGGCCTGCAGAAAATAAATCCGATTGGCATACAAAAAGTGGTGCCGAATGCAGAGCTCCGTCAAAGCAATTCTTACTTCAGCAGCTCGGACGGAAAATTCAATACCCGCTATGAAGCAGCCGAAGATTTTGATAAGCTGCGCGATGGCTCTGCCCCTGTAAAAGGCGGGTGGAGAATCTACTCCAGCGGTCCAGGAATTTATATGAATCAGCTGATTTCAAATGCCCTGGGAATCCGGCGTGATGGACAGAATTTAATTATTGATCCGGTCCTGCCTGAAGAAAACGACGGTATGGATTTCCAATTCAGGATAGATGGAAAAGAAGTGACTTTTATCTATCATCTCGGCAATCATGGAAAAGCCGGAGTCATGATTAACGGCAGCAAGGCGGATGCAGAACAAATATCCAACCTTTACCGCACAGGCGGGTATCGAATCAGCAGTCCTGAACTTAAAAAGCATTTGAAAGAAAACAATAATTCGATCGAAATTTACTTGTAATAAAGGAGCGGCGGCCACTTTGGCCGCTTCCTTTTTATCCTGGAGGGCTGAATATGGAAATGAAATGGTGGCATAAGAGTGTAATTTATCAGGTGTACCCTCGCAGTTTCAAAGATTCTGATGGAGATGGCATTGGTGATTTAAAAGGGCTTATTACGAGGCTCGATTATATTGCGGAATTGGGAGCGGATCTAATCTGGCTCTGTCCTGTCTATGCTTCACCAAACGATGATAATGGGTATGACATCAGCGATTATTACAGCATAAACACTGAATATGGTTCTATGGATGATATGGATCGGCTTATTTCCGAGGCTGCCAGCCTCGGAATAGGCATCATGATGGATATTGTCGCCAACCATACCTCGGATGAACACCCCTGGTTTATTGAATCCAAAAGCAGTAAAGAAAATTCTTTCAGGGATTTTTATGTTTGGAAAGATGCTCTTGAAGATGGCCCGCCTAGCGGCCTGCAGTCGATCTTCAGCGGAAGCGCGTGGGAATATGATCCTGCGACAGCACAGTATTACCTGCACATGTTCAGTAAAAAACAGCCTGATTTGAATTGGCATCATCCCCCTGTCCGTCAGGCCATTTATGATGTGATGCGTTTCTGGATTAAGAAAGGCATTAAAGGATTCCGATTTGATGTCATTGATCTGATTGCAAAGGATCTGGATCAACATGTAATAGCAAATGGTCCCCTCCTCCACGAGTATCTTCAGGAAATGCATCGGGAAGTACTGGAGGGAACAAACGTTGTTACTGTCGGGGAAACCGGCGGGGCAGATCTCAATCAGGCAATGTTATATACTGATCCTTCGCGAAAAGAACTGGATATGGTTTTTTCCTTCGAACATATTGCATTGGATGAGCTGCCAGGAAAGCAGAAATGGGATTTAAAACCGCTCGAATTAGGAGATCTGAAACGTGTTTTATCAAACTGGCAGACCGGTCTTTCAGATAAAGGATGGAATAGCCTGTTCTGGAGCAATCATGATCAGCCGCGCATTGTTTCCAGGTGGGGCAATGATGTTGACTTCCGCTATGAAAGTGCCACCATGCTTGCCGCCCTTTTACATCTCATGAAAGGCACTCCTTACATTTACCAGGGGGAAGAAATCGGGATGACAAATATCAAATTCCCGGATTTGGACTCTTACAGCGATATTGAAACACTCAATATGTATAATGAGCGAATTTCAGCGGGCTATCCTCATGATTCTATAATGAATTCCATCTATGTGAAAGGCCGGGATAATGCCAGAACACCAATGCAGTGGAATGCAGACAAGAATGCCGGCTTTACATACGGTGTTCCTTGGATTGATGTGAATCCAAATTATATTTCAATTAATGCAGCTTGCGATTTAGATGCGCGTCAATCGATTTTCCGCTTCTATAAAAAACTGATAGAATTGAGAAAATCAAATGACATTATCTTATATGGCGACTATCGGCTGCTGGAAAGTGAGCCGGGAATCTATGCGTATGAAAGAAGATATAAGGGTGAAAAATGGTTGATAATCTGCAATTTTACAAAAAAAGAAGTGAGGTCTCTCCTCCTCAGCAGTATGAGTGGCAAACTGCTTATCCATAATTATCTTTCCCCTCCCCGCGATCAGAAGCTGCGCCCTTATGAAGCAGTTGTTTATAAAATGAAAAATTGACTATAGCTGGAAGCGCTCACAATGTATAATAAAAGGAGAGCCTACTGCAGAGACTGGAGAGAGAATCGTGACAAGTATTAAAGACATAGCAAAAAAAGCGGGTGTCTCCATATCAACTGTTTCCTATGCTCTGAACGGAAACCCCAAGGTTACAGAGGAGACTGCTGCAAAAATCCTGGCCATTGCCAAGGAGCTAAACTACGTGCCGAATGCTGCAGCACGATCATTAAAGAAGAGAGAAACGAAAATAATTGGCGTCTTCTTAACTAATTTTGGCGGTGCTTTTTATGGACAGCTCCTGCAGGGCATTCAGGACGCCCTTAACAGTAAAGGATACGAGATGATTGTTTGCGGAGGTAAAGAGTCACACCGCTTTATACCAGAACGCATGATTGACGGGGCCATCGTTTTGGATTTCTCCTTCTCGAGTGAGGAACTGCTGAAGCACGCAGACGCAGGACATAAGATAGTCGTGATGGATAGAGAATTAAACCATCCTAATATTAACCAGGTTTTATTGCATAATACTTCCGGGGCAACACTTGCTATTGATTTTCTGATTGAAAAAGGGCATCGCAAAATTTATGCTGTAAATGGGCCGGATGGCTCGTATGATGCTGCTCAGCGGATTGAAGCAGTCCGGCAGGCAGTCAAAAGATATCAGTATATCGATTACCACGAACTCCCGGGTAATTTTAATAAACATGCAGGCGAGAAGGCAGCTGCGCAAATCGTAAAAGAATTTACAGATCCCGCTGCGGTTTTCTGCCTGAATGATGAAATGGCCATCGGTATGTACAATTATTTGGCAAAAACACAGTATCAGATTGGGAAGCATATTCACATCATCGGTTTCGATAATATTGAGCTTTCTCACTACACCCAGCCCAGATTGGCAACTATCGATTATTCGGAGCGAAAATGGGGAGCTGTGTCTGCTGAACATCTCCTGAAGCTGATTACTGGCGAACCAGTGGAAAATGAGCGTATCTATGTAACACTCATTTCGGGTGATTCAGTCCAATCCATTTAGATTCATATGTAAATCAGAACAGCGCCTGCACGAATTCGTTCAGGCGCTGTTCTGATATTTTTGTTAATCTTTACTTCAGCAATCCTTCCTTCTGCAAATAGTCCCGGGCTGTTTCTTCAGCACTTGTTCCTTCAACATTGACTTTATAATTCATTTCACGCATTTCATCGTCACTAATTTTACCGCTCAGTTTGTTTAAGACTTTGACCAATTCGGGGTGTTCTTCTGCTGTTTCAGCTCTTAGCAATGGGGCACCCTGATACGGAGGAAACAGATTCTTGTCATCCTCCAGGACAGTGAGATTGTACCTTGCGATTTCACTATCAGTAGAATATGCGTCCACTAAGTTGATTTCACCATTTTCAATTGCTCCATAGCGCAGCTTTGGCTCCATGGTTAAAACAGTTGGAAAATCCACGCCATAAAGCTTTTGAATGCCTCGATAGCCATCTTCCCGGTCAGAGAATTCAAGGGTGAAGCCTGCTTTTATGTTTTGCTCGACTGCTTTTAGATCTGAAATGGTTTGCAGGCTATATTCCTCAGCCAATTGTTCTGGCACTGCCAAAGCATACGTATTGTTGTAAGCCATCGGTTCTAACAGCTTCATATTGAATTGGTCCTTCATCCCTTTTCTCGCTTGCTCATAAACCTCTCCACTGTCTGTGCTTACCGCTGTCTCTTTTAAAAACTCCGCAATAGCTGTACCGGTAAACTCAGGATACACATCAATACTACCTGACTTCAGCGCATTGAAGACAAACGATGTTTTCCCTAATCCAGGCTGTAATTCCACATTAAGATCCGTTTCATTTTCAATTAGCAATTTGTACATATTGATTAGGATCTCCGGTTCTGAACCAAGCTTTCCTCCAATAACAAGATTTTCATCCGATTTATTTGTCAGTAATGGAAGCGCCATAACCAATATCATCGCCCCGATGAATACCCCCAGCGCAGTGAGGGATCTTTTAAATGACATATTCTCGAAGCGGCGCAGCAGCATATCAAAAAGGATCGCCAATAAGGCCGCAGGTATGGCCCCCAGAACAATCAAGGCCGTGTTGTTCCGGTCAATTCCAAGCAGAATCAGGTCTCCCAAGCCTCCTGCTCCAATTAATGCAGCAAGAGTAGCCGTTCCAACAATTAACACCATAGCCGTGCGGATACCGGCCATAATAACCGGCATGGCGAGAGGAAGCTCTACCTTCATGAGCCTTTTCCGCCTGTTCATTCCCATCGCCCGAGCCGCTTCGATAATGGAATCATCCACTTCCTTAATGCCTGTATATGTATTTCTTAGAATGGGCAAAAGTGCATACACGACTAATGCGATAATAGCCGGAACTTTCCCAATGCCGAATAAAGGAATCAAAAGTCCAAGCAAAGCTAATGACGGAACAGTCTGCAATACGGCCGTCACTCCAATGATCCCTTCTGCGATTCTTTGTTTTTTTGTCAAATAAATCCCAAGCGGAATCGCAATCAGTACTGAAAAAAACAATGCAATAAGCGAAATCTGTATATGCTCAATAAGTACACTTAATAATTGACCTTTCCTTTCATTAAAAACAGAGCTGAAGGTGTTCATGACCTCACCTCTTTCTGTTTGCTTCCAGCCAGCTTACGAATAACAGCCTGCCTGTTAACCATTCCAATGATACTTCCGCCTTCTTCCACAGCAAGCTCATCATGAGAAGCCAATAAGCTAAGCGTTTCTTCCAGCGAAGCCGAGACGGAGATGATTACACCGTTCTGTTCGGTTTCTGAATTCTGCAGGAGGATATCATGAAGGCTGAATCCCTCTATGTACGGTCCCTGGTCTTCCCCGACAAACTGCCGGACAAATTCGTTCTCCGGGTTAGCCAGCAGCTCCTCTGGGGTGCCAATTTGGATGATTTCCCCGCACTTCATGACGCAAATGCGGTCACCGAGCTTTAAAGCTTCCTTCATATCATGTGTGACAAAGACGATTGTTTTCTTTATTTTTTTCTGAAGATGGATTAGGTCATCCTGAAGCTTTTCCCTGCTAAGGGGATCCAGCGCACTAAAAGGCTCGTCCATCAGGATGATGGGCGGATTGGCTGCCAGCGCTCTTGTTACACCCACTCTTTGCTGCTGTCCCCCTGAGAGTTCATGCGGCTTTCGGCTGCGGTAGATGTCAGGCTCCAAACCGACCATTTCCAATAACTCATCAATCCGTTCTTTGATTTTCCCCTGTTCCCAGTTCTTTAGCTCCGGTACGATCGCGATATTTTCCCCAATTGTCATGTGAGGAAAAAGGGCAATCTGCTGGAGGACATAACCAATATCCCAGCGAAGCTCATGAATATCATAGTCACTTATCCGTTTGCCTTTAATAGATATCGTTCCTGAAGTCAAAGGAATCAGTCTATTAATCATTTTCAGAACCGTAGTTTTTCCAGAGCCGCTCGGACCAATAATAACGAAGAACTCGCCTTCATTTATATGTAAGTTAATTGAATTAACAGCCTTTGTTCCATCCCCATACTGTTTTGACACATTGTCAAATTGGATCATTGCTCCACCCCTCTAATAAGTTCACATCTGGATTATTCCCTAATTATTTTACTGAAAAACGGCGATGCCGAAGTTTTCTTTTTACCGTTATACCATCATACAGATAGATAGGATACTTTTCCATTATGAGGTCCTTAAAAAAGGCAGCCTCCATTAAAAATAGAGGCTGCCTGTTATTATGCAAGAGATCGGTTCAAGTTCTTAAATAGGTAAGGAAAGTCTTTTCTGATCGTTTCGCGGATATCTCCATATGCAAGATGACAAACAGGATAGGCTTTTACTTTTTTCAGGGTAGAATGCGGGTTGCCTTGAAAGACATTAACTGACTCTTCTAAAAACCTTTCCTGCTGAAACAGATGATTATTTCGATTTTCAAAGACCTTCTTTTCTGTTTGCTCATAAATAATGTAATAGTCTTCAATGATTTCACCACGGAACATTTCCAGCGCCTCAATTACTTCGTATACTTTCATCGGTATCAATCTCCTTTTTTAATGAATTCAGAGTGACGAAAGTGATAAAATCAATCCCCATGGCAAAACCAGCAGCTTTATATTTTGGATACTATGATTAACTTTGCTTGAACATGCCTCCGCATGCAAAATTTTATTCTATTGGCTTATGGTCTCGCTCTTTATGATTTCGATCCGGGCAGCACCGGTTTCCTGGGCGGCTTTTACTACTGCATCTCTTACAGCCGGGACAACTCTGCTGTCAAGCGGTCCTGGAATTACATAATCCGGTGATAAGTCTGTAGCATCGATTAATCCGGCGATGGCCTTGACAGCTGCCATCTTCATTTCTTCATTAATTTCAGTAGCCCTTACGTCCAAAGCTCCTCTGAAAATCCCCGGGAATGCGAGGACATTATTCACCTGATTCGGCAAATCGGAACGGCCTGTTCCAACCACCTTGGCACCTGCCGCTTTCGCCTCTTCCGGCATGATTTCAGGAACCGGATTGGCCATGGCAAAAATAATGGAATCCTGACTCATTGTCTGGACCATTTCCTTTGTTAAGGCTCCTGCAGATGATACCCCTATAAATACATCAGCGCCGATGATAGCATCTTCAAGCGGACCCTGGCGTTTGGCTGAATTGGTGATCTTCGCCACAGACTCTTTGACAGGGTTCATCCGCTCCTGCCTTCCTTCGTAAATCGCTCCTTTTGTATCACACATGATGATATCTTTTACACCCATATTAAGGAGCAGCTTAATAATCGCGATTCCTGCGGCACCAGCGCCGTTAATAACGACTTTTATATCATTCATTTTTTTATCCACAAGCTTTAGAGCGTTTATTAAACCGGCAGCCGTTACGATTGCTGTTCCATGCTGATCATCATGAAAGACGGGGATGTTCATTTCCTGCTTCAGTCGTTCTTCAATGTAGAAGCAATTCGGTGCTGCGATATCTTCCAGGTTGATGCCGCCAAACGAAGGCTGCAGCAGCCTGACTGTTTTAATAATTTCTTCGGGATCCTTCGTATCAAGGCAAATCGGAACAGCATCAATCCCTGCAAAAGCTTTAAACAGGGCTGCCTTCCCCTCCATGACGGGCATGGAGGCTTCAGGACCAATATCGCCAAGACCGAGCACCGATGTCCCATCAGAAACAACGGCGATTAAATTACCTTTTATCGTATAATCATAGACTTTTTCAGGCTGGTCATGAATTTTCCGGCAGGGCTCTGCCACTCCGGGGGAATAGGCTAAGCTTAAATCTTTCATGCTGTTCAGCGGCATTTTCACATCGACTGTTAACTTCCCTTGAAACTTCTCATGAAGCAATAAAGATTCTTTCTGCAAATCCATCCTAACCATCTCCCCTTATTGAATATTGTTAATTTTCAGTATTATACTGTTGTAGAATATTATATAATGAGTGGTATCTATAAATGAAATACATATAATCTATAATCATTATGCCTTTTGGTTATATAACAGGAGTGAGATCTTTGGATATAAGGCATTTAGAATATTTTGCTGAAGTAGCCCAGCACTTAAGCTTCACAAAAGCGTCCCAGACACTGCATGTCACCCAGCCTTCCATAAGCAAAGCCATAAAAAACCTCGAAGGCGAACTGGGAGTGCCGCTTTTTTACCGGTCCTCAAAACAGCTGGAATTAACAGACGCGGGAAAAGCGGTGCTGATCAATGCAAATAAAGTCCTGGACGCATTTAAAAACCTGACTTTGGAGTTAACAGATGTGACGGAGCTAAAGAGCGGCGAAATCAAAATTGGCATCCCTCCTATTGTAGGAGCCGCTTTTTTTTCGAAGCTCATCAGCCAATATAAAGAGAAGTTTCCATTGATCGAAATTAAATTGACAGAGGTTGGCACGAAAAAGATAAAAAAGGGAGTAGACGATGGCACATTGGATATTGGCCTTATTTGCACAGTTCCTGCACAAGGCAGCAGCTTTGAAATTATTAATGTTTTAAAGGACCCCTTAATGCTTATTGTCCACCGTGAACATCCTCTTGCTTCAAAAAGTGTGGTGCACTTTTCACAATTGGGTAATGAGCCCTTTATCCTGTATCGGAAAGATTTCACCCTTTACGACCTGATTATTGAAGAGTGCTCGAAAAACGGCTTTCAGCCCAAGATCGTCTGTGAAAGCTCACAAAAGGACTTCCTCCTTGGAATGGTTGAAGGAAAACTTGGGATCACTATGCTCCCAAGCAAAATCTGTCAAAATATAAACTGCAAAGACCTGGTGGTTCTGCCAATCTCTGAATCTGCTGTAAATTTGGAGCTCGGGATGATCTGGAAAAAGGATAAGTACTTATCGTATGCCGTCCGGGAGTTTATCGCCGGTGCAGAGACTTATTTGGAGAAAGGGCTATGAAAAGACCGCCGCAATTTAAAGAATGCGATGGGATTTTACCTTCTAATTTTATTGTTTGCAAGCCTTTGTAAATGCTTCAAAAATAGCAATAGATGGGTCATCATTCTTTTGTGTCATGCATTCAGGGTGCCACTGTACCCCTAATACAAAGCTATGCTTCCTACTCTCAAAAGCCTCAATGACTCCATCATTTGCTTCAGCACATACGTCAAAGTTTTCAGGCATCTTGCGGACAGCCTGATGATGATAGCTGTTTACTTTAAAATTTTCCGCTCCAGTGGCTCTGTGCAGAAGAGAATTTCTTTTTACATTCACAAAGTGGGACGCATGCCACCGGGGTGCTTTTTGGCCATGCTGCAAAAGAGGGACGCTCATCTGGGAATAGATATCCTGATACATATCGCCTCCAGCAGCAATATTGAGGATTTGGCACCCTCTGCATATGGCTAAAATTGGTTTATCAAGAGCCAGCATTTTTTGAATAATGCTGATTTCAAACGTGTCTCTTTCCGGACAGATGCTTCCCAGGTTTTTATGAGGTTCTTCACCAAATAGGGTGGGATCGATGTCCCCTCCACCCGTAAGAAGAAGCCCATCCAGTTCTTCAGCTAAATTTTCAATTTTGTCATCTTCCAGCAGATTAGGTACAACAATCGGAACGGCCCCAGCGCTTAATAATGAATAGATATTATCCATTGAAACAGAAAGCTGATTTTCATCTAAATTTGATGTAACCCCTATAATTGGTTTCATTTGGCACCTCTGGCTATATAGTTTAGGAGATTATTCTACACTGCCGGGAAGAAGTCCTACCTGCCTGCATTAGAAAAATGATAGAGCGAAGACAAAAAAACTGTCCAGCAGTCAGGATCACTAACTTTCTGGACAGCCCTTGTTAATAATTAATATGGATCCGTTTCACGGCTTTTCTCAACGGCTTCTTTTGCTGCCTGGTTCTCAGCGATCGAACCCTGGCCATATTTAGACCTTCCGGCGTCACGGCCAGGAACTTGCTCTTCACCGTTCATTGCCAGCAATTCTTTCATGACTTTCTCGGTTCCTACCTTCACGCGGCGGCCATATTCTTCATCAGCCTGTGTAAAATGCTCAAACATGGCATCCTGAATCCGTTTGTCACATACCGCCAGTGCTTCAGAAAGGTTTTTGATCAGTTCATCGCGCTCCCAGTCTTCAAAACTCCGGTAGGTATGGCCGGCCTGGCCATAATTGTTTGGACGATCGATAGGTGCGCTCATGGCTGCCGCATTATAAGTTGGCCGATGCGGTGTGCGCCCTTCTTCAGGTGCTTCCTTGAAGCCGCCCTTCATCGATGGCTCGTAGTTAATATGCGGATTTTCTCCAGACTCTTTCGGGTCACGAGTATCCATTTGCCCGCGCTGCTGGTTTGTGCGCACAGGTGCTTTCGGTGCGTTCACCGGCAATTTCAGATAGTTCGCCCCTACGCGATAGCGCTGCGTATCGGAATATGAGAAAGTCCGGCCCTGCAGCATCTTATCATCGGAAAAATCCATTCCGTCAACAAGTACCCCTGTACCAAAGGCAGCCTGCTCAATCTCTGCATGGTAATCTTCTGGATTGCGATCAAGAACCATACGGCCAACAGGCAGCCAAGGGAACTTATCTTCCGGCCAAAGCTTAGTATCATCAAGGGGATCAAAATCCAGTTCAGGATGGTAATCATCCTCCATAATTTGTACAAATAGCTCCCATTCAGGATAATCTCCCCGTTTAATCGACTCAAATAAATCCTGGGTGGCATGACCGACATTTTTCGCCTGAATAATGCTTGCCTCTTCCTGTGTCAGATTGCGAATTCCCTGCTTCGGCTCCCAGTGATATTTCACCAGTACCGCTTCTCCTTTTTCATTCACCCATTTATACGTGTTGACACCGGATCCCTGCATGTGACGGTATGTAGCGGGTATTCCCCATGGTGAAAACAGGAATGTTATCATGTGTGTGGCCTCAGGTGTCCTGGAGACAAAATCAAACATCCGCTCGGGATTTGACACGTTTGAAACCGGATCAGGCTTGAAGGCGTGAATCATATCTGGGAATTTCATCGCATCCCGGATAAAGAAGATTTTCAGGTTATTGCCGACTAAATCCCAGTTTCCATCCTCGGTGTACATTTTTACTGCAAAGCCGCGCGGATCACGAGCAGTTTCCGGTGAGTCTTTTGCCCCTGCAACGGTAGAAAAACGAACCATTAGGGGAGTCCTCTTTCCTGCACCGGAAAAAACCTTTGCGCGGGTATACTTTTCGGCCGGCTCATCCCCAACTTTTCCGTAAGTCTCAAAGTAACCGAATGCCCCGGCTCCTCTTGCGTGCACCACACGCTCCGGTACTTCTTCCCTGTCAAAATGGGAGATCTTTTCAATGAAATGGTAATTCTCCAAGGTCGCTGGTCCCCGGTTGCCAATCGTGCGGATGTTTTGGTTATCAGCAACAGGATGCCCCTGCCGAGTCGTCAGTGTCTCCCGCTTCACATCTTGCTCATTTGCAGAATTCAGATCTTTGTTCTCTTCCAAGATCGAACCTCCTTAATTTTTATGACCATATTTTACCTCTGCTTCAGAAATCTATACCCGAATTTACCTGCAATGTTATGTACTGGATATTCTTCCAAAACAAAAATACTGCCGGTGTTACGATACCCCATTAAATGGAAATTAAACCTTTTTTCGGAAAAAGTCCCTCATTGATTTGTTCGAATAAAGTTCTTCCCTTTGTAAAAAAATACTCATGTCCAAAGGGAGGTGTAGACGTGCCGAATCTAAATGATAACAAGTTCAAGAAAATTCAATCCGAAAGCCAGAAGCAGGGTAAAACATACGAAGAGTATGCTGCAGAACTGGAAGCGAACAAAATGAAAGCTCAAAAAAGAAAATAAATGACTGAGAGGCAGGAATATTCGCCTGCCTTTTTAGCTTAGCCGGGAAAAGGCAGAATTCTGGGCTGTATATCTTTTTATCACTATAAGTAATCTCTGGTATTGCTTTAAGCAAACTGCACCGCCTGTGAGACCAACTGAAATGCGACATTGCATATTTAATAATTTGTCTGCATCCTGTTCATAGTTTGTTAATATTTACGCATTACAATATAATTGTACCGAAACATCATACAGCCCTTTTTCTTTACCCCTTCAGGTCCGGCCCATATTAAGTGCCGGATTTTTTTATTGAAATGTATAAGTAAACGAGAAGGAAGGGTATATAGCCGGTTTAGTAAAAACCGGCGACGATGCCAAAATGGAATATGATTCCCCGGTCGGTAATACAGTGTTTTTTGATTTGAATTAAAACTTCAAAGCCCCTCTCATAATCGAGAAGGGCCTTTTCCATCATCCTTTTCCCGCCTGGAATCCGGGATATTGTGTCATGCCCCCGTCAGCGTATAATGTCAGTCCGGTGACATAGCTCGCTTCTGTGGAAGCCAGCCACACTGCACAAGCTGCGATTTCTTCGGGCTTGCCGATGTAGCCCATAGGAATGAGCTCAAGGACACCTTTTTTCAATTCAGGATCTGAGAACTTTTCAGCATTAATCGGTGTATCAATAGCACCTGGGGCAATGCAGTTCACGCGGATCCCGTGCGGGGCAAATTCAAGAGCAAGAGTCTCGGTCATCAATTTGACCCCGCCTTTGCTTGCTGCATAGTGAACAAAATGCGGCCACGGAATTTCCTGATGAACAGATGACATATTAATGATCGAGCCTTTTATTTTGTTTTCCAGCATATAATCAATGGCTTCCCGGCAGCCTAAAAATTGTCCCGTCAAATTCGTCGAAATGACCTTGTTCCAATCCTCCAGGGTGAGTTCTTCAGATGGGACTTCATTTTCGATTCCCGCGTTATTGATCATGACGTCGAGAGACCCGAACGTTTTAATAGCATGGGCGATCATTCTTTTAATATCCTCTTCCTTTGTAACATCCCCCTTGATGGCTGAGGCACTTCCGCCTGCTCTTTCAATTGTTTCAATAATCCCCTGCAGTTCCTGATCCTCATTGAAATAATTGATGACTACCTTCGCTTTTTCAGCACCGAATCGCTCAGCCATCGCCTTCCCGAGCCCGGTCGCTCCGCCTGTAATAACGACAACTTTTCCTTCAAGACTTGGATACATAAAATCCGCTCCCTTATTTTTATTTTTTCGTAAATCCCAGCAAAACTCCCCCTGCGATAATAAACAAACAGCCAAGGAGAACCATAAACACCTGCTTTTTGCTTTTGCGTTCATTTAAAAAGAAAAGACCGCCAATGGTCGATATCACAATTCCGGTCTGAGAGAGTGAAAAACTGGTGGCCACTCCGATCTTTGGAAGTGAAAGCAGCAATCCCAGATTCCCCGTACTCCAAATAAGCCCCGTAATGATATTCCGGACAGCAAATTTGTTATATGGCTTGTGGCGCAAAGTAATGAGGAAGGCTCCTGTTACCATCCCAATCGCTTGCGGCAGAATCGCAGACCAGCCGTCAATTTCAAACCAGCGGATTAATACGACATACCCTACAAATCCTGCCGTAGATAAAAGCAGTACAAGCAGGCCTTTCTTGAGACTTTTTCCCTGTTCCTTTGCATCCCCCTGTTTAAGAGACGTCAGAACGGCACCGACAATGATGCAGACCAGAGAGCCGACCCCTATTATAATGCTCATCGTTGTTTCCCATTCTTTAAAAATGAATACCCCAAAGAAAGTTGTTCCTATAAGCTGCAGGCCTGTGGACATCGGAGCTGTCTTGGCAACCCCCAAATAGCGGACTGCCCCAAACTGATTCTTCTGCCCAATCGACCAGAATAAGCCAGAAATGAAGCCGACTGCCCAAACAATATTGGACAAATCCGGCCTTTTGAAAAGATAAACAGCGATGGCAAATAACAGGGCTCCTATTGTCGTACCCAGTGTCTGGCTGTCCTCATCCCCGCCAAGCTTGTTGCTGACAAATACAATGCTGCCCCAGGAAACCGCTGCTATGAGGGCTAATAGAATTCCTGTCATGGTGTGTACCCCATCTTTCGCTTTATGTACATTTTTAGATTGCGGTTATAGAAAGGCTTCTATTCCACAAGCAAAAAAGTATTGAATTTTTTAGTATCATTCCACAAAAATAAACTAGTGAAACCAACAGCATCAGCATTCTATCTCAAAAAAGACCGTTTAACAGATATTTCAATATAATAATTTATCGCACAATTTATAATATTTGTGTTAAACTAACTAATATCACTGTCGAATAACAGTGAAAGGCATTTATTCTCTTTTATATAATAAGGACTTCGGAGGGAATTCTATGAAAAACGCACTCAGCAAGTGGAATCAAATAAGCCTGGTAAAAAGAATTCTGCTGGGTATCATTGCAGGTATTGCCCTGGCTTTGACTATTCCTAAAGCAGCGGGATGGATCACCATCTTCGGCACTCTTTTTGTAGGTGCATTAAAAGCTGTAGCACCGGTATTGGTATTTTTCTTGGTAATGCACGCCATTTCCAAACATAGAAGCGGCCATAAAACGAATATGAAATCTATTATCGCCCTTTATGGTTTAAGTACATTTCTTGCTGGATTTGTCGCAGTTGTTGCGAGCTTCATTTTTCCGGTTACCCTGTCACTTGCTCCCGGAGCTGAGGATGTAACACCTCCTGGAGGGATTGCAGAAGTTCTTAAAACCCTGCTGACAAACGTGGTGGACAATCCGGTCAATGCACTGATCAACGGCAACTATATCGGTATTCTGACTTGGGCGATTCTCCTCGGCATGGCTTTAAGAAAAGCTGCTGATACAACAAAAAACATGCTCGCAAACTTCTCGGATGCCATCTCGACTCTAGTAAAATGGGTGATTAACTTCGCCCCAATCGGGATTATGGGTCTCGTGTTTGATGCGATTGTCACCAATGGTCTTTCTGCACTGCTTGATTACGGAAAACTGCTTGCAATCCTGCTGGGTTCCATGTTCTTTATTGCCCTTGTTGTAAATCCGCTGATCGTATTCTTAAATATTCGCAGGAACCCATATCCTCTAGTATTTAAGTGCCTGAGAGAAAGCGGAATTACAGCATTCTTTACGCGCAGTTCAGCAGCAAACATCCCTGTAAATATGAGCTTATGCGAAAAGCTAGGGCTGGATGAAGATACTTATTCTGTATCCATCCCATTAGGCGCCACGGTTAACATGGCAGGTGCAGCTGTTACGATTTCTATTCTGACTCTTGCAGCTGTCCATACGCTGGGCATTCAAGTGGACTTTGCAACTGCCCTTATCCTTAGCGTATTAGCAGCAGTTTCTGCTGCAGGTGCTTCAGGTGTAGCAGGCGGATCGCTTCTTCTAATTCCTTTAGCAGCCAGCTTATTCGGAATACCGAATGACATCGCGATGCAGGTTGTCGGTGTAGGATTCATCATTGGAGTTCTTCAGGATTCATGTGAAACGGCCCTTAACTCGTCATCAGATGTTCTATTTACCGCAACTGCTGAATATGCAAAGAAACGCAAGGAAGGCAAGATTGTGAAAATCAGTGCCTGATAACAAAATAGAGGAGCCAGTCCTCTGACTGGCTCCCCCATGAAAAAAAGCCCTCTCGCGATGGAGAAGGCTTTTTTCATTTATGTATTTTCCCATATGATGCTATAAGTTTTAGGTAAGTTTACTTGGCATTTGCATCCGGCTGGTGAATACCGAAAATATTCCCTTCAGTATCCTTATAGTACCCCTGCCAAGCCATTCCAGGAAGAGCATACTTCGGCAATGCGACAGTGCCGCCATTCTCAAGGATTCGGGCTTCAGCTGCATCATAGTCCTCCACACCCATCGTGCAGGCATATCCATTTAGCGCTTGATTAGCCTCTGGAGGTGGTCCCTGCCTCTTCATTAGAGCACCGTTAATGCCCTGCTCATCTTCATTTCCAGTGACTGCTCCATAATAAGGCATTCCGGCATACTCACTCCAATCCTGAAATGACCATCCGAATACCTCGCTATAAAACTTCTTGGCCCGTTCCATGTCGTCTACATGAACTTCAAAATGAACTAATCTGCCCATAGTCTCCTCCTTATACTCGTAATCGCTTACAAGTTAATTATAAGGCTTGTGGAAAAAAGTACAACTTAAAAAGGCACCCTTCACATGTAGAACTTTACCATTCTTCTTATTACTCAATGATAATTTCTTTGCATAATCATATAAATTTCCCCAAAAAAAATTACACAGATTGATTAAAATTCATTTTGTGATTCTTTGTGAACTCAATTTCTTTTGCAATATCAGCGATATATTTATTGTTCAGCTCATCTTTCATCCTTTTCTCTGCTTCGATCATCACCTTTTCAATTGGGCAATCTTCATTTGAAAAATCCTCATGCTCCAAAGAACAATTAAACAAAGTGGTGTGCCCTTCAATGGCATGAATTACATCCAAAAAAGAGGTTTTACGAGTACGGCTTACAATGCTGTATCCGCCCTTAACACCAGGAGTTGATTCGATCAGTCCTGCTTTTACTAGTTTTGTAAGAATTTTGGACAGGTAGGTCGGCGAAAGATTTTGGATTTTAGCCAGCTGTTCAACGCCAACGGATCTCCCCTTCGGTGTTATAGTTAAATAGACCATCGTGTGCAATGCATAATTGGTGGCTTTTGAATATTTCATTTGCAGTCTCCTTTATTAATACATTAAAGACCCTTAATATCTGTAATTACCTTAACCAAAATCTCAATAATAATCAAGTAACACTATTCTAACTTATTGTTACTGATGAAAAATAAGGTGCCAGCCTCTGTATACTTGAGGCAGACACCCTTATTCAACCTACAGGAAACCTGCAATAAAAATTATTTTTCAAGAATGGCTTTTATTAGTTTCAAATCCTTCATGTTTGCTCTTCTCATCATGGGTGCCATGAATGGAGACATGATCTTATTAAAGCCATTTGGGTTTCCTTTATTTCTTATAGTCATTTGAGTATGGTTTTCATCTATAGCTTGCCATGTATAGATGGTTTCCATGGGAAATGGGCCGTTTGCTGTTTTCATTGCCATTTTCCTTTCAGGAATGAATTCTGCAATTTCATATACATATTCAAGCTCCCTGCCAAGAAATTTTGCTTTAAAAGCAACTTGGGAGCCCAGCTGAAGCGGTTTTGGTGTCTTCCATTCAACAGATTGTATATTCACATACCAATCAGGAGCATGATCAGGGTTAGCGGCATATTCAGCAACTTGTGTAATAGGGCAATTAATTGTTATTTCTGTAAAAACATCTACCATCTCGGCCTCCTAAATTAATTGTCTTCTACGTAGTTTTTTAATAGGGTGCCAAGCAAGTATTCCCATCCCTTGGAATGCTCCTCTTCCCATTGGTCCTGAATAACACCAGAAGCTGTATGGGAAAGCTGAAGCAGTGTACCACCTTCTTTTTCAAGAAGACGATACGTATAGGCACTGTTGACCGCTCCCTGCATGCCAAGATGGCCATGCAGCCGTATTTCTTCAGGAGCATTCACATAATAAACATTCCCCCACACTGCACCTTCTTTTTCACCCCATCTTTCGATAAACTGTCCGCCTATAACTGGCTCAAAAGTAAAGTGAGAATCTACTCCTTTTGGAGCTATGCGGAACTCCCACCAATCTTCCACCTTTTCGGTTAATGCTCTGAATACTTCTTCACGTGGTGCATCAAGAATAATCTCCTGTTCAATACGAAAATCCTTAGTTGATTCCATCGTTTTCTCTCCTCCTTTTTCTGTTACTGTCTTCCGTAAATTAAGCAGCGAGTTTGCTGTAGATTGCATGTATTTGTCAACCCAGCGCTCATGCACTTCCTGAAGTGGAATTGCATTAAGAAAATGCCTTTTATATTTTCCTTCACGCCTTACCAGGACCAAATTCCCTTCCTCTAAAATATTTAGATGCTTCATAATGGCATACCTAGTGACTTCAGGAAAATGGTCGTCTAGTTCTCCAGTTGTTCTTGGCGATACCTTAAGAATATCGAGAATTTCCCTGCGGATCGGATGTCCCAATGCTTTAAAAACGGTAGATAATTCATCGTCCATTCCATCGGCCCTTTCCAAAATGATCATTTACACGTGATCAAATGGTAACGTGTTTTATGTGACCTTATGGTAACATATCTATCATTACCAGTCAAGATAACCATAAAACCCCCTTTATCCATTAAGATAAAGGGGAATAATATCAATTAATAATGTTAATTATCCAGTATTTCTATGATAACTTCTCAAACCATGGGCTTGCCGTTTCATTCAAGACCTCATTGAGTTCCTGGATATTCTTTCTGCCAGTGTCCTGCAGCCATGCACGTCCTGCTTCTGGCCCCTTTTCAGAAAATGGAGCTACACCATTTTTCCAGGTAGCACGTCCGCATAATACGCCATTAAAAGTGGAACCTGAATCCTTAGCAAATTTTAAAGTTTTCTGGAACAGTTCTGCACTTACCCCTGCACTCAAAAAAATGAACGGCAGCTTTGTTGCTTCGCTTTGTTCTTTGAAATATGCAGCAGCTCTTTTTTTGTCATAGGCTGTTTCTCCATTTGTGTACCCTTCGACAAAATTCATATCGACCGGAACTTCAACTTTCAAAACGTCCACCTGGTACTGAGGCTTTGAAAATTCCCTCATAGCCTCAATCACTTTACGCGGCTTGACCTTTGCGTATTCTATGCTTTTTACATCATCCAATTCCGAATCATAAGTGATAATCTCAAGGAAAAACGGTATGTCCACTGCCATACACTCTGATCCCACACGTTCCATATAAACATGTTTATATGCATTAATTTTTTCATCTTCATCCACATCGTAATACAGTAAGAACTTTATTGCATCCGCTCCAGCTTCCTTCAAGCGTTTAACGGACCAGTCCTCCAATAGATCTGGCAATCGACCCGCAGCGGCTGCATCGTAGCCCGTTTTTTCATAAGCCACTAATAAGCCAGCCTCAGGATGCCGGGCTTTTGCAGCAGGCAGGCCATATTCAGGATCTAATAGGATCGAAGTTGCATAGGGAGTTAACTCTTGAGAAACTAATTCTTTAAAGAGGACGATTCCTTCATCCCCGACTCCACCTGTGCTTCCTTCAGCAAGCATCTTTTTTAACGAACCGCGCTGATCAATCGCCAATGCTCCAATAATCCCATTTTCACTAGATAAACGCTTTAGGGCAGAAATTTTGCTGTCCGTAAGCTGTAACATGCCAATCACCTCTATGAATCTATTTTTTTCACCTGAACGAACTCATAAAACTGTTTGAACTTAGCTATATTAATATGACCGGTCTTTGCCTCCATCGCATTGAGCATTCCAGTGGTCATGGCTGTTTTCAGTACAGCATCTACAGAAACATTGTTATTCAGAGATACCGCTAACCCTGCGACCGTAGCATCACCCGATCCAACAGGGTTTACAGCGTCAATTTCAGGAATGGTAACTTGAAAAAAATCTCCTGCATGCTTCACAAAAGCTCCCTTACCGCCCATCGATACAACGATCCAGTCAACCCCAAGAAACATATCAGAGTTCAAGACTTGTTTCAGGCTGCTAAGGCTTTGATCTACTTCTATACCAAGAAGCTGTGAAAGCTCCGTAATATTCGGTTTAATGGCATTTGGTTTATCCTTATGCAGCAGAACCTCCCTCAGAGGTTCCCCAGATGTATCAACAATCACAGGGATTTTCTTTCTTCTGCACATTTCGGACATATACCGGTAAAATTCAGAGGGCAACCCTTTTGGCAAGCTGCCTGAAATCGTCACAATAGATGCAGCTGACAGCAGGATTTCAAACTTTTCGAGAAAGTCCGTGCCATCTTCAGGCATTAGAGCCGGTCCTGACTCTAAAATCTCCGTTTGTTTGCCATGATGGAGAATTGCTATACAATTTCGGGATTCTTGGTTGATTTTTAAGAAATGATTATCAATCCTGTCATTCGTCAATTCCTGAACGATGAAGTTTCCAGTTGTGCCACCAAGTACACCCGTAGCCAAAACGGCTTCACCCATCTGCTTCACGACGCGGGCAACATTAATGCCCTTTCCGCCTGCGGTTTTACAGACTCCTTCGACACGGTTCACATCATTAAGTTTGAAATCAGGAATCGGATAAGAAATATCAACCGATGGGTTCATCGTAACAGCTAAGATCATCCTTCTCCCTCTTTCTGAATAAAGCTTTCAGCTTGATACCTGCAAATACCATTAAGATACGTTCCCATTAACTCAAGCTGTGGAGTCAGTACAATAAAATCCGCATCATATCCAGCCGCAATCTTTCCGCATTCTCCATCAAGCTGAATACTTTTCGCAGGTGCAGTACTTGCCATATAGATCGCTTCCTCAGGTGCAGCAATCCCCCACTCTACAGCATTTTTTACTGCATGTATTAATTGCAATATACTGCCTGCTAAACTGCCACTTTTTAATCTGGCTGCTCCTCCCCTCACATCAACGCGGAATTCCCCTAACTGATAGCAGCCTTCAGGCATGCCTCCAGCCATCATACAATCGGTCACCAAGACCGTTTGATCCCGTCCCCGGGTATTCATTAAAATGGCTGCGGCTGCAGGATGGACATGGTGTCCATCACATATAATTTCAGCAAACACATTAGGCAGGTTCATCGCAGCTCCTGCCATGCCAGGTTCACGATGATGAAAACTGCTCATGCCATTAAACGTATGAACAAATACGGAAGCTCCCTTTTCAACTGCCCGCTTTGCTTCTTTATAACTGGCATCACTATGGGCTAACGCTACAGTAACCCTTTGCTTCACAGCATGCTCAATAAATTCAGCTGCTCCCTTTCGTTCAGGAGCAATGGCAATTTTTTTAATAAAATGGTTCGATTGCTTCTGCCATGTTTCCAGCATTTCAATCGAAGGATCACAAAAATACTTTGGGTTTTGTGCTCCTTTATGTACCTCTGTAAAAAATGGACCCTCCAGGAAAATTCCTTTTATTTTCGCCCCCTGCACCTTTGAATAATTTTCGCCAATCATTGCCACCACATCGGACAATGTCTCAAAAGAAGAGGTTAAAGCAGTGGGCAAAAATGATGTCACTCCACATTCGAGCAATCCATTAGAAATAGCGTTTAATCCAACCAATTCATTATCCATAACATCATGGCCCATAAATCCATGAATATGTGTATCAACTAAGCCAGGAGCAATCCAATGTCCTGTATAGTTCAGCACTTCCGACTCCTCCGGAAATGTTTCAATGAAACCAGCAAATTTCCCCTTATTGATTTCCAGATAGCCTGGACCGGCAACACCGTCCTCCAAAAAGAACTTGTCAGCATAAACAAATTTTTTCATACCAGCACCTCTGTTTTTTTAAAGCTTAGCGCCGCCTTCTTTCTTCCTGTACGGCCCTATCTTTCCGATAGGGCCATTTAATTCAGCCCTTCTGCTATTTACACTTGAATTCATGGATTGTGACACCTTTTACAACGCGGTTAACAGTTCCGCTTGGTGAGGGGGTATCCGGTTTATTCCCGACTTTAACGGAAGCCAGCAAAGAAATCGTTTGACCGACCATAACGAATGGCAAAGACAAATAGGCATCTGGTACAGCCCCCGCCTCCCTTTCGAACAAGAATGCATTTCCGGCATAATTGATGTCCCCCTCAACAGCAATAGCACAAACAGTGCTGGCAATCTGGTCCTGTTTCAGCTCGTTTAAGATATCTAAATCGTATTGGCGGGTATAAAGCTGGTTGGAGACAAAGCCAAATACAATGGCTCTATCATTGATAAAAGACTTTGGACCGTGCCGGAATCCCATGGATGAATCGTATGCGGTCACAATTCTTCCGGCAGTCAACTCCAAGATTTTCAATTGCGCTTCTCTTGCCAAGCCCTCAAATCCCCCTGACCCTAGATAAATAATCCGATCAAATTCTGCATTCATTATCTTTTCAATTTCCACTTTCCTGCCAATGACACTATCTCCCATACGGCGAATGGTTCTGACAATGTTTTCTTTTTCTTCATCAGTTAGGGAATCAAAAATAAGTAAGGCAGTTAACGTCATACAGGTGTAGCTTCCAGTCATCGCAAATCCCTGGTCATTAGACTTTTCAGGCATTAATACCAGCAGATTGTAATTATCTCCAGCTGCCAGCTGAGCTAATTTGCCTTCCTTTGAACAAGTAATGGTGATTTGATATAGATCCGTGACGATTTGTTTTGCCAGCTCGACTGCAGCAATGCTTTCAGGGCTATTGCCGCTTCTGGCGAAAGATACGAGCAGGGTCGGGATTTCAGCTTTAAGAAATTGATATGGATTGGACACAATAGACGTCGTAGGAATACTTTGCATGTCCCACTGATTTTCATCCGCTTTCCCTTTTAAATAAGGAGTAACGGTGTCACCAACATAGGCAGAGGTTCCGGCACCTGTAAAGATCACCCGGACCCGTTGGTGCTTTTCACTCAAATTCTGCAAGTATTCATTAATGAGCTCTCTTTTCTCTTTATAAATAGTTATAGTTTCAGCCCATAAATCAGGCTGTTGTTTGATTTCTGCAGTTGTAATTTCTGCTCCTAATGTCCTTAATTTTTCTCGGCTTAATGTGAACATTTTCTACACCCCTCTTAATCTATTAGATTTCTTCAAACACCCGTAAGGCCGCACCAATTACTCCATTATCCTGTCTGATGGTGCTAATCGTCATATTTCCTAAGAGATGCTTTTGTTCACTGATTTGGAAGGTTTCCAGTTTTTCCTTAATGATGTTAAGCAAAGAGGGATTATTTGCAATCACGCTTCCGCCTAACACAACTCTATGCGGGTCCAATAAGCATGATATGGAGTAGAGTCCTTGAGCCCACAGGTTTGTCACCTCACCTATGATGGACTGATACTCAAATGCTCCCGATTTATAGTGTTCGAAAATATCTTTCGATGACAGCGATTCTTCCTGTAATTTCCTTCTAGCTAGCTTCTCAATAGCCGGACCAGCTGCTGCAGTTTCCAGACGATTCCACTTTGTTCCTTTTGCTCCTGACAAAACGGGTATTAAACCAAGCTCCCCTCCAAATCCAGCTCCTCTATAAAATGTCCCCTGGTTGATAATGGCGCAGGAAATGCCTGTGCTAATCGTTACATAAACAAATGTCTCGTTACTGTTTGCCCCGGCAGCCTTCCACTCGGCAAATGCAGCCATATAAACATCATTGTCTATGACAGCCCGCTTAAGTCCAAATTGATCAAGAAGCCTTTCCTTGATGGGAAATAGAGCCCATGGCAAATTATTTTGAAAAATAGCCATTCCCTTCTCCCTGTCCACCTTTCCAGGAATACCCACGCCCAGTCCCTCCATGTCATGGATAGACATAGAGGACTCAGTAAAAAGTCGTTCAACCGCATCTATTACCTTCTTAAACATCTTTTCTCTATCTGATGGATCGCTTTTTACTTCTGCCCGATTCAGTATCTCCCCTGTTTCTGAAATGATCCCAGCTGCAATCTTGGTCCCGCCAATATCAATGCCAATAGCCTTCTTCAAATCCCTCACCCCGAAACTAATAATAGGAATCGACCTTAAAAGGACGGTTTTATATCCAATTTACTAATAAAAAACTCATAGACAAAAAAGCTATGAATATATGGTTGCCCTTGCAAGCTTGAGGTTATTTAAGCAAAGAGCTTATTTCCCTCCTGTAACAGCAATCCCTTCAATAAACTGCTTCTGCAGGAAGATAAACAAGATCAGCATTGGCAGGATGGCTAAGAAAGATCCCGCCATCAGAATTGGGTAATTTGTCAAGAATTGCCCCTGAAGCGAGGTTAATCCCACTGATAGAGTCATAGACTCAGGAGAACTGTTGACAATCATCGGCCACATCAATTCATTCCAGCTCCAGAGTGTTGTAAAGATTCCTAGAGCGATTAAACCCGGCTTTGCAAGCGGGAGCATCACCCTCCAATAAATTTGAAAATGGTTGCAGCCATCAAGTCTGGCTGCCTCCTCCAATTCTTTGGGCAGTCCCATGAAAAACTGCCGCAATAGAAACGTGCCAAACGCGCTGAACAACCCTGGTACAATGACAGCCTGCAGGGAATTGAGCCATCCTAATTTCACCATAATCATATATTGCGGCAACAGGAAAACTTGCCCAGGCACCATTAACACAGTAAGCGCTAACAAAAATAGAATGTTTCTCCCCGGAAATTCAATTCTGGCAAAGGCATATGCAGCTAATGAACATAAGAACAATTGGCCTGCTGTCCGCAGAACTGTAATAATTACGGTATTGTACATAAATTTGAAAAAGGGCAGGAGTCCAAATACCTCTTTATAATTTCCCCACTGAAAATCTTCGGGTATCAAAACCGGGGGTACTTGAATCGATTCAGCATACGTTTTTAACGAGGTAAGGATCATCCATAGGAAAGGCAGTACCATTGCTGCAGCCCCAATAATCAGGATGAAATGGAAAAGGAATGTTCTACTTGCAATAAGCTTGAGTGCTCTGTCCATCGGCATCACTTCCTTTAATCATAATGAACCCACTTTTTCTGAAGAACCATCTGGATGGCTGTAATTATTAAAATGACCGCTAATAAAAGAACTGCAATAGCCGCAGCATATCCTTTATCATTTAGTACAAATGCATGCTGATAGAACAAATAAACAATAGACTGTGTACTTTCAAGCGCCGTGCTGCTTTTTCCAATCATCATGAAAATCAAGTCGAATACTTGAAATGCACCAATCAGTGACATAATGGACACAAAGAAAATAACCGGTGAAAGCAGCGGCAGTGTAATTTTAAAAAACACGGTGACAGGACCTGCCCCATCTATTTCTGCTGCCTCATAATACATCTTTGGAATGCCTTGCAGCCCTGAAAGGAAAATGACCATATTGTAGCCAATACCGCTCCAAATCGCTACCGCAATAATCGAATATAAAGCAATATTGGGATCACTTACCCATTGCGGCCCTTCAATTCCGACCAAGGATAATATATAATTAAACATCCCGTAGTCTGCGTTATACAGCCATTTCCAGACCATCGCAATGGCAGCTGGCATTGTGATGACTGGTAAAAAATACAAAGTCCGGTAAATAGATTTACCTTTGATATTCTGATTTAAAAGAACAGCCACAATAATGGACAGGAAAATTCCAATCGGCACTGTAAAAATAATATAGATGCTTGTGTTTTTAAATGCTTGAAGAAGAGTTGCATCCTCAAGCAATCTCTTATAATTGTCTAAGCCTGTCCACTCATACTGTCCAAATGAACCCCATTCGGTGAAGCTAAAGTAAAAATTCTGAATAATGGGCCAGAGATAAAAAATAAACAATCCAAGCATTGTTGGTGCAATCATAAGATAAGCCCAAAAATAGTCTGACCGCTTCCTTGTTTTGGCGAGGCTCGAAACCTTTATCCTTTTGGCTGTTTTTACTTCTGTCTGAAGAGGTACTTCCTTCAAAGTCATCCCTCCTTATATAAATGGAAGAGAAGAATTGCAAAATCCTTCTCTTCAATTAGTAGTTACTTGGACAATGCCTCATTTGCTTTCTTTGTCAGCTCTTCTGCTGCTTCTTCAATACTTATTTCCTCACTCCAGGCCTTTTTAAGTACATCTGTTTCGTACTGCCAGATTTCCCCTGTGTTTTCCACACTTGGCAGAGGCACTGAATATTCGGCTCCATCAATAAATGCCTGAAGGTTTATATTAGGGACTGATTCTTTCCATGCATCCTGTGTACCATTAAATGCCGGAATGACGGTTCCCGTTTTGGCAAAGACTTCTGCTGCTTCTTTGGAACCAAGGAATTGAACAAACTTCCAAGCTTCTTCTTTATGTTTTGTATTCGAAGATATTACATTGGAAAGCCCGTGAATAGAAACGGCACGTTTTTTCCCTTGTGGAACCACCGCTACATCTAAATCGGGATTTTTCTTATATTCAGGAACCATCCAAGGACCATCAAACATCATCGCTATCTTTCCAGATGAGAATAATTCAGAAGCAGCCGTTTCGGTCATCTGCGCTTGTGTTGGAGAGAGTCCTTCTTTAATAAAGCTGACATTGTATTCTAATGCCTCGATTGCTTCAGGTTTGTCGAACCCTGCGGACTTGCCATCCTCAGAAATGATATAGCCGCCATTCTGCCAGATGAAATCATAATATCCGCCTTGATTGCCCATTAATGCCGCATAGCCCCAAATTCCTTTATCTTTGTCAGTCAGCTGTTTCGCAGCTTCCTTCAATTTTTCCCAATCCCATGTTTCATCCGGGTAGGATACTCCGGCTTCATCAAAGATTTTCTTGTTATACCATAGCCCAGTTGTATCGTAATCTTTTGGAATCCCATAAATATCTCCATCTACTGTGTACAGATCAATCAATGATTCCGGATAATTTTCTAAGCTATAATTGTCCTTTTCCGCCATTTCACTTAATGGAAGAATGACCTTCCCTTCTGCATACTGAACAACGTGTGCTCCATTCATCCATAGAACATCTGGCAAAGCACCGCCCGTTGCCGCTGTTTCAAGCTTTTGAAAGTATTGGCCATAAGGTGTGATTTCTGTTTTCACTTGAATGTCCGGATATTTTTCATTAAATAACTTTATAATTTCTTCAATCGCAGGAACCTGCTTTTTATCCCAGAATCCATACGTAATCTCAACCTTGCCATCTTTTCCTCCGCCGGATGCTGCATCATTATCACTGCAGCCTGATAGGCCAATCACACCTAATACAACGGTTAATAGCATGATGATCCATTTCTTCATCCCATTTCCCTTCTTTCCTAAAGTTTTTTGTTTGCCTAACTCAAAACATAAGGGGTTTATCTCTAGATGAATAAAAATGTTATGGACGAAAGTTATTTATAACGTTTACCACCTCCTCGGATAACGTTTTCCAAACACTCAGGTTTCTGCATTAAGATATAATCTTAACTGGCTAAATATATTGCAACACTGCTTAAAGAGCTGTGTTTACAATCTTTTAAACTTGAATATTCCCAACTAAACCATGATAATATTCATCTATATTGATAGATTGACCCTGGTTTAACCGTGACTCTTCCGCCGCAAATGCCATTAGATGACTTCTTACAGATGCGGAAACAGAAGAAACACTGTCCTCTTTATTGCCATTCCGGACTTCTTCCAGGAATAGTCTCATAATTCCGCGGTCTCCACCGCCATGCCCGCCTACTGGCTGATCAAAATGAATCACTGTTTCCTGCCTGGTTAGGAAATCAAAAATTGAGATTTTATTCTCTTCCATGTTTCCGCGAATTTCACCTTTGGTTCCCATTATTTGAACGATTCGAGTTTGTTCTCTTGTAAAACCGCACATGCTGAAGGCAGCGGTTGCTCCTCCCTCAAATTCCATATTGACAACCTGATGGTCGACGACATTATTATCTGAACGATATACACACTTTCCATAAGGCGTTCTATTCAAGGCTTCAATTATGCCTTCATTGGTATAATCTTCTGTAAATTTTTTTGCCCAGCCTCTTCCTTCACCGAGGTAATACCGTCCTGCATGGAATGGACACTCAAGCTCGGCAGGACATCCATCCAAGCATCGCAGCGGGCCTCCTTCCGGGGCATTTTCTGCTTTAAAATGCATCAGGGATCCATACGAACTTAGTCTTTTACATGGTTTTCCGAGTACATATGAAATGATATCCATGTCATGACAGGACTTTTGGAGAATCATTGGACTTGATTTTTCTTTGTTTTTCCAATTGCCTCTTACAAAGCTGTGTGACATATGCATAACTTCAACATTTTCATTTAATTGAAGAGATACAACATCACCGATCTCCCCTTGGGAAATTACCTTTTTTATTGCTTTCCAAAAATCGGTATACCTGAGCACATGGCAGATGGTCAGCTGACGGTTAAATGTTTTGGCTTGCTGTTCCATTAATATACATTCTAAGGGGTCAGGTGACATTGGTTTTTCCAGGAGGACATGATACCCTTGCTCTAAAGCTCTCATGGTCACTTTGAAGTGGTTTCTATCCAGGGTACAGATAATGGCAATATCGGCAATTTGTTTGTCCAGCTGTGAGATCTCTTCCCATGATTCATAGCAATTTTCATTTGGAATTTGATGTTCTTGCTGTATTCTCCCTCTCCTTTCCTTATTCGGTTCTGCAACAGCAATAATTTTTAATTCATGCGGATAATCCAGAGCATATGGTGCATATGCTCTCGCCCCTCTGTCTCCAGCTCCTATAAGGATCGCTGTCATTGTCTTCATGTATATTTCTCCTCTCTATTTAGCCGTATAAACCCCGGAAAATTTCCGTAATTTATCCAAACGTTTTCCAAACGTTTTCAAAAAAAGAACCGCTTAGGTCCGTTTTTTAGAAGATGATTCACGAATAACTAAATCAAATGGTAAAATAATTTTGATTGGCAAAACCACTTTTTCCTCTACCATTTCCATAATCGTTTTCGCGGCCATTTTTCCCATTTCATATTTGGGGATTTCTACTGTTGAAAGCGGCGGTGATGAATATTTCCCCATTTCAATATTATCCACTCCAAAGAATGCAATATCTTCTGGAATTCTCAGCTGATTTTCTATAACTGCTCTCATTGCAGCCAGAGCCATTAAATCACTTGCACAAACCATAGCTGTCGGCAAATCTCCCGAACTGCTTTTAATGAGCTGGTTCATTCCCTCATAACTGTTTTCCATTTTCCATCTGGTATTGATAACCCATTCATCTCGAATAGAAAGGTCTGCATCTTTCATAGCAGATTGATAACCTTTAAATCGTAATTCTTCATTTAAGTCCTGGTAAGCTTCATTAATTCCCCCGCCGATAAACCCAATATCACGATGACCCTGATTCACTAAATGCTGTACAACTTTTTCCAATGCGGCCACACGGTTATAATCTATAATCGCAATATCTTTATCGGAATAGTAGAAGTCAAGTCCCACAACAGGAATCGTTTGCTGTATGTAATCAATTAGGCTTTCATCAATACTGTCGATCAGCAGAAGTCCTTCAATCCCGAGATCATGAATGGTCTTGAGAAGAAGTGCTTCATTTTCAATCTCATCCTTAGTGATACTTATTAATGTATAATCATTTTCTGTTAAAGTATCACGAATACCTGTATAGATATTGGAAAAATATGGATTTATTTCAGCCTGTGTAGGATTGGCAACCCAGCCAATTTTCATTGTCCTGGCATCACTTTTATTCTGTCTGTTGCTAACCAGATTTCTTGCATGCTGATTGGGTGTATACCCCAGCTCCTTGACAGCCTGCCAGATTTTATTTCTCGTTTCCTGGTTAACATTCCTTGTCTGGTCATTCTGAATAACTCTGGAAACAGTAGAAATAGAAACGCCAACATACTCCGCAATATCCTTTAATCTAACCACAAAACACACCTCTAGGCTGTAACTTCCCGCAGTAATCGCCGGAATTTTTTGAATTTAAATAGACTATAGCACCTGAATTTATTTTAAGTCAATAGCTTTTAACATTTATTTTGTTTTTATAAACTCCTTCCAGGCAGTAATCCCACCCTCTAAAACAGTAGCATTAAATTCTTTTTCAGAAAGGATGGCTGCACACCTTGCCGCGGAATTCCCTGTTGTGCATGCTACAATTATTTCTTTCCCCTTTGGCAATGAATCAGTTTCAGCTTCAAAAGTGTGATTTAAGATGTGTGTTTTTGGTATATTTAAGCTTTCGATATTAGAACCTTCTAAATGATACGCTTTGTATTTTTCCTCTGCACGTACGTCTAATAAGGTGACATTCTCTTGCTTCATTTTTTCATATAATTCCTTTGGAGTAATTTTGTTAAGTGCCATTGTGATCCGCTCCTTTTTTGACTTAACTTTAAATTAATAATACCTCAAATTAAAATATCTCTCATTATTCATAGAATCAAGACATGCTATCCATGCTGTAAAAAAAAATTACTGCATAGACAGATGTCTTTTTTTAACCGTATCAAATCCAGCATTAACTGCACATAGCACAGCTCTCCGGGAATTCCTAAAACGTGAACATACTGGCAATGAAACGATCTGCTATGGGTATGCATACAAATTTACTTCTGATGATGAATTAAAAGTATTTATAGGTGAATTAAATAATTTATAGTTTAAAAAAGTTCCTGTCCCCTAATTACTAAAGTAACCTGGGGCAGGAACCATATTATTTCTTCTTCTGCCTATACAAATCAGCCGATTTATACCCTTGTGATAAAATATCGACCATTTGTGCTTCGCGTTTCTCACGGGTTTTCTGCTGTTTAACAGAAAAGATGTAGCGGGCCCAATCCTTTTTGTAACCTGGGGTTAGTTCCTGATAAAATTTCAATTCATTTGGATGATCTGCTAAGATCTCTTCAATATCATTCACGTTATTTTCATAATCAGCCACACATTGACTAGGAGCGGCTGATTTTTTCTCCTTCTTCTTTTCACGCTTCAATCCAACAACCGTAAAGACATCATCCATGCTCACCATCCGCGAGAATTTCACATCGCTATTTTCCACATACCCATCTTCTCCCACTTTCATCGCCGGAAAAATATCATCCCTATGAACGTATGTATCATACCGTTTATTTCCTTTTTTAGGATAAGCGAAAAATAAATATCCTTTTTCGAGCAGCTGCTCCTCATCGATCACTTTTCGGGTAAACTCTGTCATTTCATCAATGGTTTCAACAAAGATGAAGATTGCATCATGCTCACCTGATAAAGTGGTTTTGTATTCATTAAATACAGCATAGTCAATTGGCTGGTTGAGCACAGCCAAATTATTATATTTATTAAGCTTTAATTTATCAATGATTGACATAACATACTGCTCCTTTTAATTATTACTTTCACTTTTCTAAATAGTTTATTAAAGCATCCAAATCTTTCGCACAGGCTTTCTTAAAGGCTCCAGCCATCATCTTTCCAAACAATTTTGAAAAGCCTGTGAGTCCCTTAATCTCACCAAGTAAAGTAACTTCTGAAGCATCATCTGCTGAAACGATTATGTATGTAAATAAAAATTCTCCTTTGCCTGTTGTTCCTTTGGTTCCATCACAGCGCAGTACAATTTTATTGGGCTCATCGAGTTCGACAACTTCAAAATGTTCAGCAGCTTCTTTTCCAAACATTTTCCTTGTCTCTTTCCACTGACTCCCCACTTTTAATGGCCCGCTCTCCTCCCGCTCTATTCCAACTAGACCATTCATCCAGTCCTTTGCCGAATCAAGATCGATTAAAGCTTTGTAGGCATTTTGTGCAGATACCTGAATGGATCTTTTCACTTCAAAATGGATACTCAAGCTAACTGCCTCCTTTATAACTTTTTTCTAAAATATATCACAAATTAATAAAGTGCTCACTCTAAATTAAAATAAGTTAACGAATCGAGATTCTCCTTATCGCAACATATTGTCATTAGGATATCTATAACTTATACTTCAATTAAATTCATTAATGAGATGAGAGGATGATACAAATGAGTACAGAGCAGCAATCAACGTCAAACCTATCACTGAAAGAAAAAGCTGTTTCTTTTCTGCAGCTGGTAGCATCAGGCCAGGTCCGTGAAGCCTACAAGCGTTACATCAGCCCAGATTTTTCCCACCATAATCCCTATTTCCGTGGCGATGCAGAATCTCTCATGCACGCGATGGAAGAGAATGCAGCGCAAAACCCCAGCAAATTACTTGAAGTCAAACTCGCAATCCAGGAAAATGAAACCGTTGCCGTTCATTCCCACGTGAAGCAAAACCCCGAGGACCTCGGTGGAGCAGTAGTACATATCTTTCGGTTTCAAAACGGCAAGATTGCTGAACTGTGGGATGTAGGACAGCCCATACCAGATGAATCGCCTAATGAGAATGGGATGTTTTAACATAATTAAAAATGCCTACTGCTCCTGCAGCAATGTATGAAGGATCCTCATCTGTCCTGCTATCGCTATCTCAAGGCCCCTATAGTTGAAATACTGGGGGAATAGCCAAAGCGATAATTGTCTTATAATTCATGTTAGTAAGAGGGAAAGTTTTTATTGCATTATCACTTTTATGCGTTTTTACTTTAATAAGTTGAAATAATAAACAGAATTGTATAAAATTAAAGTGGTCGAACCCTCACAATTCGACCCCCTATTATCCATTGAGCTTAGGAATTTTCTAAGCTCTTTTTTAATGATGCTTCCCTGCCAGCCTGTATAAGATCGACTGAAACTGAAAAACCTATCCTTGCAATGGCCGTACGTATTCAGCTTCGTTCAATAGGAGGATTACAATGGAAAATGTATTCGATTATGAAGATATTCAATTAATTCCCGCAAAAAGTATCGTCAATAGCCGATCTGAATGTGATACAACGGTCTTCTTGGGGGACCGTGCTTTTAAACTGCCAGTGGTGCCTGCCAACATGCAGACGATTGTAGATGAGAAAATTGCCATATATTTAGCAGAGAACGGGTATTTCTATATCATGCATCGATTCGAACCAGAGAAGCGAATATCTTTTATGAAAGATATGAAGGCACGCGGATTATACTCTTCGATCAGTGTTGGCGTCAAAGAAGGCGAGTATGAGTTTATACAGCAAATAGCTGATGAAGAGCTGTCACCGGAATACATTACTATTGATATTGCTCATGGCCATTCCAATGCTGTCATCCAAATGATTCAGCATATTAAGAAAAACCTTCCTCAAAGCTTTGTGATTGCCGGCAATGTCGGAACTCCGGAAGCAGTCAGAGAATTAGAGAATGCTGGTGCTGATGCCACAAAAGTTGGTATTGGGCCTGGCAAGGTTTGCATCACAAAAATCAAGACAGGATTCGGAACGGGCGGCTGGCAATTAGCTGCACTTCGCTGGTGTGCAAAGGCAGCAAGCAAACCGATCATTGCAGATGGAGGTCTTCGCACCCATGGTGACATTGCTAAATCAATTCGATTTGGTGCAACCATGGTGATGATTGGTTCCTTGTTTGCAGGACATGAGGAGTCACCTGGTAAAACCATTGAGAATGAGAAAGACGGAAAGCTCTATAAAGAATACTTCGGCTCAGCCTCTGAATTTCAAAAAGGCGAAAAGAAAAATGTTGAAGGCAAAAGAATTTTAGTAGAGCACAAAGGATCATTAGCAGATACTCTAAAAGAAATGGAGCAGGATCTCCAGTCCTCCATTTCTTACGCTGGCGGCAACAAGCTGGATGCCATCCGTCATGTTGATTATGTTATTGTAAAAAATTCGATCTTTAATGGTGACCGGGCTTTTTAACCCGCCCATGTGACTTTCTAATCTTTGCGAAACATTCCTCCAATTAATAAAACCACAGAAGATGTCAGCACTTTCCCATCAGGAAGGCATCTTCTGTGGTTTCATCATTACCTTTTAAATTGGAAAAACACTTACGAAGAACTCCAATTTTAAAAAGCAGATATCTTATGTACACCTTGAGGTTAAGATCCCATAGACTGCTCTACTGCATTTTCCCAGCTCGGAAAATAATACAATGCATTTTTCATTAGCTCTGGATTTGATTTTTTTACTTGCTTCTTTCGGGGCGGCTGCCCTTCTTTTTCCAACAGTTCTGAGATCCCGGTCAATACTTCTTCAACACTCATGCTTGTTTCCACATCATTCCTCCTTTTTGAATTCAACTATATAATTTCCATTTAACGAAAAATTATTCAGCCTTCCTTCATTATTATTATTCAGTATTAAACTGGTATTCTAGCTGGTCCAAAAATCACGCCAGTTTAATAAAGCTATCAAATTAAAAAATTAATTTCATCCCTTCATGACTCGCAAAAAACCCCAGCCTATTATAAAAACGATGTGCATCATCACGCTGCTTGTCTGTTGTCAATTGGACAAGGCCACACCCCTCAGACTTCGCTATTGCAATCGCTTCTTTAAACAAGGCTTCTCCTACCCTTTTACCACGGTGGCGCTGATCAACACGCACACCTTCAATTTGTGCACGTTTCATCCCTTGTCGCGCTAAACCAGGAATGATTGTTAACTGAAGGCAGCCAATCACCGACTGACCGTCTACAGCTAAAATGATCTGATTTCCCGACTGTACTTCTATTGCCTTAAATGCTTTATAATAACAATCCGGCAGAGGTTCTTCATACCTCTCACGCTTTGCTCCTAATTCATCATCGGCAAGCAAGCGGACAATAGCTTGTAAATCTTCTTCATTAGCTTTTCGAAAATGCATTGAAAATCACTCCTTCAGCACGAAAAATATTTAAATACATCACTGATTATTTTCTATTAATATTTTATTTTCCCTTTATTAGGCTCTTTTCACAAAACATCTGCACCACCGCCTAACAATCAATAAAATTAAATACCCAATTAAAATTATTAATATTTTTAATTATAATTATTTATTTTTTTGATTCATTGTTATATAATCAAGTCAAATAAAAGGAAGGATTTTCATTATGGCTTATAAATTAATAACTGATTGTCCTGTCTGCAGTAAAACATTGAAAATTACGAAGCTGCAGTGCTCTCATTGTCACACGACCATTGAAAATGAGTTTGAATTATCTAAGCTGGCATCATTATCAAAGGATCAGCTTCATTTTGTGGAAGTATTCTTAACATGCAGAGGAAATATCAAAGAAGTTGAAAAGGAACTGGGTATTTCGTATCCTACGGTACGAGGCAAGCTAACAGACATCATTTCATCCCTCGGATATGTGCAGAAAAAGAAGAATGAAGCAGACGAGAAAAAAATTGTCACCATGTTGGAAAATGGCGAGATCACACCAGAAGAAGCCATAAAGCTTTTAAAAGAGGAATAGGGAGGAAGTTATCATGAAAGAGGAAATTTCAAGAGTGCTAACAATGGTTCAAGAAGGGAAAATTGATGCCGATAAGGGATCAGAACTGATCCAGGTATTAAAAGAGAAAGAAGAAACGGGTAATAAGCTGGCAGTGAAAACGGCTAAATATTTAGATAAAACTTTAAAAATTCGTGTTGTATCCGCCGAAGATGATAACGTTACGGTCAATTTGCCAATAAAACTTGTCAAGGCAGTATTAATGGCTGGACACAGCATCGCAGCTAGTATCCCCCAATCAGAAAAATACGTTAAAGATATAGACATAAGCCTTATTATAGAAGCAATCGAAAACGAATTAGATGGCCAAATTGTTGATATTAAATCGGCAAACGGGGATACCGTTTCTGTCATCATCGATTAGTGAATGCCTATGCTGCAAGTAAAAGTGAAAGCAAAAGACGTTCGGTTAACCATCCCAATTCCATATGCAATTTTAAACATTGCCATTTCAATTTTTTGTTCAAAAATGTTTCATCAAAATGTAAACAAATGGACAAAAGAGCACTTCGAAAGAAAAGAACTGGACTTTACCTTTCCATTAATAGATAAAGAAGCGCTCAAGCCTATTGTCAAGGAACTGAAAAATCAAAAGGGGATCGTGATAGTAGATGTCAAAGCTAAGGACGGTTCTGAGGTTCATGTAAGACTTTAATTTATTTATATCTATCACTATTCGGCATTTAAAGAAAAAGCCTAATTTCTGGCTTACAAAACCAAGAAAATTAGGCCTTTGTTTCCTTTATTCCTCTTCATTTTTAAAAGTTCCATAGAAATACATTTAAAGATAGGCCTCTGCGACTTTTCCCAGCCTGCGAATCCCCTCTGTTATTTCCTTCTCATCCGCATAACTGAAGGAAAGGCGCAGAAATTCAGTTCCGGCTCCCTGATCTTTGAAAAAGTACTTGCCAGGAATAAAAGATACCCCCTCTGCAAGGGCAAGTGTCAGCAGTTCCGATGTATCGGCACCGGGAATCTTCATCCACACGAAATAACCCCCTTCAGGCACATACCAGGAAGCTGAATCAGGAAAGTACTGTTCCAATGCTGAGATCAGAACATTGCATTTGGACCGGTATGTATCTCTCAAGGTTACTAGTTTATTATTAAAATCCGTGTTTGCCAAATAAACAGCCATGGCAGATTGAGCAAACGGATGGTTCAGATCTTTTTTAAACCAGGCGCATGCATGGATGATTTCACTTGCTCCCGCTATCCATCCTATACGCATGCCGGGGGCCACTATCTTGGATAACGAACCGACATGCAGAACCCGGGAGCTTTGATCCATTGCTTTAAGAGTGGGGAGACTTTTATTAAATGATAATTCCCCATAAGCATCATCCTCAACTATTAGGAAATTATACTTATTGGCAAGCTCCAATACATGCTGCCGGCGCTCTTCTGTCATTGTCGTGCCTGTAGGATTTTGAAAGGTTGGGATCGTATAAAGAAAACGAGGCAGAGCGAGCCCTTTTTGCTTTCTTTCCTCTAGAATCTCTTCCAATACATCTGTTTGAAGTCCGTGCTTGTCTACAGGAATACTAATTGTATGTTTTGTGTAGTTTTGGAAAATTTCTAAAGCCTCCATATAAGTAGGAGATTCTATTGCCACGATTGACTCCTCATCAAGGAGAATGCGGGCAATCAAATCGATCGCCTGGCATGCACCCGAAGTGATCAAAAGCTCTTTTTCAGCAACAGATATTCCCCGCTCTTTCAATCTCATTAAAACCTGTTCCTTGAGTTTTATTATTTTGGGACTTCCTATATAATGGAGCGGCAAATCATGCTCTTCCTCTAATAGACTGTTAACAGCTGCCTTTACCTCTTCATCAGGCATAAGGGAAGGAGCTGGATAGCCGCAATGCAGGCGTATACACTCATCTGGAATCTCCGGAATCCACTCCCCAGGGGGATTATTCTGAAGTGCTAATTTGATGTTGTCAGGAAAAAAAGAAGCGGCATTCACTTGAATCCACACCCTTCCAGCAGTTTTATTTATTCATTATAAACCTCTTGCAAGAGATGCTCCACAAAAACTATAAAAGCAAGTGCTCCTGAAAATGTCTTTTTACCTTTACCCAATCTTCCTTTATGACACTATACAGGACAGTATGACGAATAGTCCCCTCTTTTCGTATCATATGATTTCGAAGAACGCCCTCTTTTACCGCACCGATTCGTTCTATCGCTTTCTGTGAGCGGACATTTTCATGTCCGGTTTTGATTTGGACGCGATTAAGTGACAGTTCTTCAAAACAGTATTTTAATAATAAATATTTACAGTTTGTATTAAGATCCGTGCGCCAATAAATAGGGCTCATCCAAGTGGAGCCGATTTCAAGATGTTTATGCTGGGCTGAAATATCAAGAAACCAGGTAGCGCCAATGATTTTCCCTGATTTTTTATGGACAATGACAAAAGCAAAATCGGTGCCTCTCTCCCGTTTTTGTATGGCATCTTTGACATAATGAATGACCCTGCTTTTCTCTGTTAAATCAACAGACATATGCTCCCATATGCGTTTATCCTGAGCTGCTTCATAAATTACGTCAACATGCTCAAGCTCCATGGGAATTAACTGCACAACATTGTTTTCTAATTTTTGCATGCTATCACTCTCCTTGAATCTATTAAAGCCGAATTCTGGTATGATAAAAATAACCAAAAATGAATTTTAATATAATACCAGGGAATGATTCGATGGAAATTCAAATTCTGCTTTCGGAAAATGGAATAAAGTACAAAGAAATTTATGAACAAATTCGGCTGGCGATTTTAGATAATAAATTGTCAGCTCATGCAAGACTTCCTGCAAAGCGGCGGCTGGCTGAACAATTAAACGTAAGCATCATAACTGTTCAGATGGCTTATGAACAATTGCAGAGTGAAGGCTACTGTTATTCAGCAGAACGCAAAGGCTATTTTGTTTCTGAAATTCAGGGTGAAATGCACTTTAATCAGATTAATACAATGGACTTGGAGAAAAGAATTCAGAATGAGTTCCTCATAAATTTTAAAAATGGGCAAATTGATGCCTCTGCCTTCCCCTATAAACATTGGAACCGATTATACAGAAAAGAGCTTAATGAATCTAATGCCAGCAATGCACCGTGGCAGGGCGAATATTCTTTGCGTGTTCAAATTGCACTATACTTACAGCAAGCTAGAGGGCTGGCCTGCCAGCCGGAGCAAGTGTATATTTTCAGCGGGTTTCAGCAGCTGCTGCTAAATGTCTGTTTGTTTTTTAAACGGAGAGCCATCGGAATAGAAGATCCAGGTTTTAGTCGGGCAAGATCTGTTTTTGATCAATTACAGCTGCCTTGTTATTCGATTTCTGTGGATGAGGAAGGATGCTGTGTGCCTGATGAGCCAATAAAATTATTGTATACGACACCTGCTCATCAATACCCTACTGGTACAATTATGTCTATTGCCAGAAGGGTTGAACTGTTGAAATGGGCAATTAATCAGGATGCTTTCATTATCGAGGATGACTATGATTCTGAATTTCGCTACAAAGGGGCACCAATCCCAGCATTATCACATATGGATTCCACCGGGCGGGTACTGTATTTCGGCACCTTTTCAAAAACACTGTTGCCATCACTTCGGATCAGCTATCTGATTATGCCAGCAGCACTGCAGCAGAACTTCGAAAAATTTAATGCTTATCAAAAGTCGACTGTTTCAAGAATCGATCAGCGAGCTGCTGCAAAATTTATGGAAGAAGGACTTTATTCATCTCATATAGCAAAAATGAGAACTTTATATAGAGCTAAAAGGAGCTGTTTAATAGATAGCCTGTCAAAGCATTTAGGAGAACACTTTGACATAATTGGAGATACAGCGGGCTTGCATATCATCGTGACATTACCAGATGGATTGAATGAACCTAAAGCAATTGCTCTGGCAAAGTCGGCGGGAGTTGAAATCGATGCTGTTTCGCCTATGTATCAGCTTCACAAGCCAAATAATCATGTGATGTTTGGATATGGCGCACCATCGATGGACGAGATTGAGAGAGGAGTCCAGTTAATCGCTAAAGCATGGAAAGGTTATCTTTTAGACTAAGTCATATATTCAACTAAAAGAGCGTTTATCAAACAGGATAACGCTCTTTTGGTGAAGCGGTAAACATGCATATCTTTTCCTTAACAGCCACCATAAAATCAAACAAATTCATCCCCTGGATTTGCTGGAATTTATACAAGTCCTGCTTATAGTACATATGAATATGCTTCCCGGTGATTCCCCTTTTTTCTTCAATGGAAGTAATTTGGTTATACGCAAATTCTTCAATTATTTCCTTATTTGTTTCTGATACCGGGATTCCAATGAATAGCAGTCTTTTGTTCGTTGCCGCAAAGAAGCCTGCGTGCGGAGTTAAACAGTAATGGGCAACTAATGAACAGCTTAAACATTCAATAATGTTTTCACCTTCATTCAATACATGTTCAACCTGACTTCTAACGCTATGCATGGAACTATCCCCCTCATTTTCAGTAAATAATTTCATCTATCAAACCGCTGTCTTCACTGCAAGTATCAGCCCGGTAGACCAATCCAATTCTGTTATGTCCAGGTCAGGTCTGTCCTGCAGAGTTTTAAGAAGTTTAGTGGCTTTTATCCTAAATTCCTCAGGCAATTTCTGCTGCGGAAACACATCATGAATCACATAAAAACCGCCGATATTCAAATGATCCAGGGTTTTGTCCAGTAGCTCGAATTTCCCCGGCCATGTATCTGCAAAAATAAAATCGAAGCCTTCTGACAGGTTTTGTATAAAAGCTGCTCCGTCCTCACAGCAAAATGTGATTCTGCTGTCATTCCCGAGGTACTTTCTCGCGATCGATTGCACACTAGAATCTATATCAACGGTTGTAAGCTTACTGCCTTCATCCATCCCATCAATGATCCAGGAAGCAGACGCTCCCGTTCCTGTTCCCAGCTCCAAAAAGCTTCCTCCTGGTTTTGAGGCAGCCAGCCCCTTCAGTAAAAATCCTGTTTTTCGATCACATGACTGCCCGAAGCCGAGCACATCAGAATCCTGCAATATCCTCGAATATGCTTCCGGTACCTGTATAACACCGTTTTCCATTTTGCCATTCCTCCTCTTTATTCGTTATCAAATCATAAAAGAGCATCAAAAAAAGGCCTCTCATTATAAGAGGCCTTTACTTATCAAAACGACCTCTTATCTCCCAGAGCATCAACTCTGTTGGAATTAGCACCTTCCTGACATAATCAGGGGTTGCTGAGGCTTCGCAGGGCCAGTCCCTCCACCTCTCTGGATAAGAATTTGTATAAAATTTTATATTTTCAACCAAGTATTGCATAGTTTTTGCAAAATGGCAACACTTTAATTCTTTTAATCTAATGAACAGCTTCCTCCCCTTGATAAATCCGGAATGCCGGAATAATCGTATCCGATACAATCTCTTTCCCTTTTTCCCGGATGAAGTCCAATTTATAATACGCATCGAATCTCTGGCTGATCTCTGTTTTCACCAACTCAGGAGGAGTAACGACGATGAGTTGGAACTTCAGCTTATCTGCTACTGCGAAAATCGGGTCAAGTACATGGGCAGAAGCAGCTTGTCCGAACGGATTATCACAGACTAACGGGACCCAGCTTTGATCGGTTTCACTCTTGACCGAAAGAAGCATCATCATCATGACCATGCGGGCAGATAGCTTTTGACCGCCGCTGCCATCGGATTTAGTCTTTGAACCCTGGTTGATCGTCTGCCAGGTTGAATAATGCTCTCGCTGCGGTTTTCCGTACATGAATGCATTATCAGTACGCATATTATATACCAGCAGCTCCGGGTAACGATTCCTGAGGGAGACAAATAAAATCTGCTCATCACTGATGAGCTGTTTGATTTCCTGATCCTGCTCCAGACTATTGTCATCAATCATCTCGAATCGTTTCGTAATTTTGTTAATGGCCGAAACGAAATGCTGTTTCAGTAAAGGTTCAATATCTTCCGCTTTTTTAGGAAGGATGTCTTCTTTGAGCTGAACGAGCGGGAAAGAACCCCGTTCATTCTTCAGCTTCATTTTCGCAATCATCGAGCGAATCGCTTCTGAAATGCTCATTACCTTCATGCTCGCACGGCTGGCCCAGAAGTTCTGCGCTTTTTCTGCCCGTTCTTTATCTCGTTCCAGCTGCTCTAAGCCGCTCTGTGAAAAGCGCTTCATGTTTTGGACCACACTTTGAATATGCGCATAATGCCTGGTATCCATATGATCAAGCGTAGTTAAAACTTCATTCTTAAAGCGGATTTCCCAATCCTTTCCTTCAATATTGAGTTTTAAATTGCGCAGGGATTGTTCAATTTTTGCGTGCTTCTCCTGGCCTTCATCCTGGATACCCTGATGTTTTTCACTCCAGGAAATGATGCTTTGCTTTCCCTGGCTCTTTATTTTTTCAATATCTTCATCCGTAAAAGCTGCCTGCTTCCTCTTTAAGGATTACGGATAGATGCAATTGATTGTTTTCAAACTCAGCAATGTTTTGCTCCGTCTCTTTTTTGCGCTCTTCCGTTTTCTTTATTTCTGCATTCGTCTGTTTGGTCTGGTCAGTAATTTCAATCGTCTTCACTTCCAGATCAAGTTCTTCCCATTCTTCAGGATGTTTATCATGCTTGGCCACCTTTTTAACAGTCTTATCACGCTGCGCCTTCGCATGCTTTAAAGACGTATCAGCAACTGTTACAGCTGTTCCCTGCTCTCGCTCTTCTTTCTCTGCTGCCTTTGTTTCCTTTGCAGCTGTCTGAACCATCTTTTCCAAAATACTCATTGGTTCATCCGGTACAGACGCATCCTTCCACTCTACGTTAAGAGCATGAAGTTTTTTCTCGAGCTTCTTTTGCTGTTTTTGCTCCGATTCTTTTGTCGCCTGGATCGCCAGCAATTCACTGGCTTGTACTTCTTTTGATTTTTGCAGCTGTTTAAGCTCCTCAATGCTTCCAATGGTTTCTTCCAGCATATGAGATGATAATCGCGGGACCTCTTCAGAGGCTTCTGCTTTCTCAGCGGCTGGAAAAACAGCACCATCTATAAAAAAGCTAATCTCCTTAATATTTTGCTCCGCTGATAGCTTCCATTCCAAGTACGTTTGGCTCCACTCTTCCTGCAGTTCAGCGATGGTCTGATGCTCGTTTGCAAGCTCATTCTGTACACTTTCGAAAGCTTCCTTTTGTTTCTCTTTTTCCTGCTTTACCCGTTTATTTTCCTGATGCAGCGACTTTTCATGTTTAAAGTTCTCTAATGTTTCCACATCTTTTAATAGCTTCTCAATCTTTACCTTCGTCTTTTCCAGCTGTTCTCTAAGTTCCCGCTGCCGTTCTTTTTCTTTTTCCTCCTGCACGATGATGGCCTGCAATTCCGTTTTCTTGGAAAGCATGGCTTCCTTTTCCTGAAGCAGCGCTCTTTCGATATCACCGGCAAGGTCATTGGAAAGGAAACGGTCGATTTCTTTTAAAATACGGCGGAGAGAGCTCTCCGTTTTTTCAATTTCTAGAAGTGTATCTTTCTTTTCTTCTATTTGTTTGGCAATCTTAATTTTCCAGTTCATGAACTGACTTTTATCTGTCAGCAGTTCCTTCTCCGTACCGGTGATCATCACAAAGGAATACTGCGGATTTTCGCCCGTCATGTCTTCCCGCATAAAAATCGGAACCGGGTTCTTAAACATTCTTCCGGCAAGGACCTGCTTATTCATTTTTTCCCATTGCGGCCTGCTTACCACTAAGCCATAGGGCAGGAGAGGATGAGAAAGTATGTGGCTCGCGATTTCATCCGGTTTTAAGGATTGGAGAAATTGTGAGCCGTAAAACACATCTATCCCTGTTTTCTCATCAATCCATTCCTTTAGTTCCTTCACATCATTATTCGCAATCCAGAAATGCTCATCATTCAAAGCATAATCCAGCTGCCTTTCCCAGAGCACTTTTTTAATGTCTTCCCCTTGCTCACGATTTTGAACGAGCAGCTCTTCCACCTGCAGGGCATATTTGGATAAAAGAGCATTCGTAAACTGTGCTGTGACATCATCCAGCACACCTTGCAGCTTATCGTACAGCTTCCCTTCTTTTCGCTGCTGCTCTTCACTTTTCATCTTAAACTCTTCACACTTTTCTTCAGAAAACTGAATGGATTGAGCGAGCGTTCCATGTGAAGATGCAAGCTGGTTCTGCTTATCATTGGATTGTTTCTCTTTTGCCTGCAAATCTTCGAGAGCAGATTTTTTGGTTTCTATCTGTTTGTTAAGATTTTCGATAAAGCCCTTTAAATCATAGGTTAAGCGATCACCGAATTCTTTGATAAGCTGTTCTTCTTTTGATTCAAATTCATGAATTTGGGTATAAAGAAAATCAATTTCCGTACGAAGCTGGGCAATCTTCTGGGTCTTTTGTTTATCCTGCTTAGACAGATCGTTTGCTTTTTTCTTTAAAAATTTCTGATATCCGGCATAATGCTGAACGGCTTCCCTAATAGCCGCGGAGGATTTTTCCCACTGCTGAGCCGCTTCTTTTTTGATTTCATCCATTCTTTGATTCACTTGCTCTAGGCCGCTGTTTTGCTCAAGCTTCACAATCTGCTGGGAATGCGCGCGAATGCTCTGTTCCCCTTCATGCCATTCTTTCAATAACAGCTGAAAAGCCAGCTCATCTTTTCTCTCCTGCTTTTCTTTCACCGTTTCCTGCAGAATGCTATGCTTCTTCTGCTCTTCCCCTAGTTTCTTCTCCCAATCCAGCACTTCCCTGTGAGCTTTTGCGTACTCAAGGTTATCTTTCTGAAAACGCAGTTCCACTTGCTTGCCCATTAATTTATCGTTTTCATTTTCCAGCTCAATGAGTGTTTCTTCTTCCGTTTTCTTCAAATGCTCTAAAGCACCAAGCAGCTGTCTCCCGACCTTAATGCTGTCCTCAACAATTTCTTTATGCTCGATGCCCTTTGCCAGACTCTCTTCAAATGGAAGAATATCTTCCAGGAACTCTTTATGAGCCTGCTCTCTTTTCAGCAAAACAGGCAGGTCCTTTGCAATGCTTGCCTGACTCTTAAAAATCTCCACCAGATCGTTCTTCTGATGCTCAGTCCGGTGCAGAACCTGGCTGACTGTAGGAATAATCCGCTTTTGGAACAGGGAGTGATCATCTTCAGCACCTTCAAAAAATTTTCCTACGCCTCCCTCATCCTTGTTAATGTCTTTCATAATATCCCAGTCTTTGCGGTTAATGCCGTATGTATCAAGAATGCGGTAGTGCTTCTTTGTATCACGGTAGACATCATAGCCATTCCATTTTAAATAATCCTTCAGGCCATCCGTATCAGCCAGTTCACCATCTTCATAGAGCGGAATATGTTCAAGTGATGCTTCTTCTTTCCGTTCAAACTCCCTTGTATAAAACGCAATATTCGGGACAATTTTCGCTTCCTGTTCAAGCGTTTTGCTTTCTCCGCCTTCTTCGTTCATGGAAATCCGCTGTTCTGCTGAAAACATTCCGCCCGTCACCAAATGCCTGCGGTCAGCCCCGTCGAGTTCCCATTGAATGAGAACATGAAAGGTATAAGGAATGAATTGCTCTTTATTATTAAAAAAGAATTGCTGATAATAGCGGTTGTTCTGCTTTCCCCAAGACGTTCCCGGCTTGAGAATCTGGAAGATGGTCTGCAGGAACACCCCTTTCCCGCCTCCATTCATCATGGAAATAAGGCCGTTTGTGGAGGTCTCCTCATTATGGAAGTTAAATGTTGTATCCTTGTATTGCTTTTGCATGCCATCATATTTCAGGCCGGCAATTCTAATTCGATGGATTTTCGGCATGCTGCTCCTCCTCTGCCTTCATTAGTTCCTTGAACATTTCATAACGGTCATAATCATGATACAGATATTCAATCCGCTCAAATAATTCCTGTTTAGGAATCGCCTTTGGAATATCCTCCCGATCGAGAATGACGATAAGTCCTTCTGTCTCCAAAAGACGCATGCTGCTTGCTATCAAACCGATACGCGTCCTGCGATTGGCTTTCTTAGATCCATAATCATCCGTGTCGACCTCCATGTATTTCCATGTAGTCACAACGTCCTTCATATCAATTTTTTCATCTGCTCCGAAATCCGGTTTTGCTTTAAGAATGCTATCCCAATTCATGATAACATCATTCACTTGCCGTTCCAGGGTATAGAAGCTAATCCCTTCGCGTTTCGTACGGATTTTCGCCGCCTGGCTGCGGTCGATGCTTGCCAGGAATGCCATAATGACTACGCTCATCAGGTGAAAGTGTTTCTTCGTTTCAATCTGCTTATGCCGGTCTTTCATATGAGTAAAATTTGTAGCAAAAACAGAGCCGGTCGGCTGCACGACGAGCTGAATCCGTTTTGGCGATTCAATGATAAAGGTGCCGGATTCGTCTGCCAATAAGAGAACCGTCTGTCTTACATCAGGATCGAAATACGCCTGAAAGTACTCGCTGTTTTCGTCGATGACCTTATCTTTTAAAAGCGTAAAATAAACCGCTGATGCTTTTTTGATACTTTCTGCACTCATCATTTCTCCTCCTGCACACAAATTTTAAAGGGAGTGATTTTCATTTGATACCAGAGGAAGGGTTCCGCCCGATGATCAAACTCAGTATATATTTTCAAGCCTTCAAACACCTGGAACTGCGGATATTCCTGCATCAGTTTATAGAGGAGAATCTCCCGTTCATCACTTAACGTCTCTTCTTTCCGCTGCAGTACCTGGACCTTCAGCGGCTTTTTATCAAACATCATCCATAAATCAATCGTTTCTGATTCTTCAAACCATAAATCCTGTACTTCAAGCGGCAATGTCGTTAAATCAGCCAGTGAAAACTCTCCGTATGTCTGCAAATATTGAAACACATAGCTCCAGGCATTGATGACAGAATCCCAGTTCGTTACCCTCTGATGGGTAATGCTTTCCTCTTGCACTTCTTCCTCCATTACCTCTGTAAGCTGCGTTTCATCAAATTCCTGCTCTCCCCAAATCCAGTCCAAAGGCAAGATAAATTCATTCTTTGGCGAAAATAAAGGACCTAATACTTTTTCAACCCTATCGAATGAAGAAAACCCTTCTTTCATGAACCAGTTCTCATAAATATGCTCCCTGAATGAAACAAGGCTCGTTTCCCAAAACAGGGATGGGTTTTCTGCTTTCATCTTCATTTCATAGGAGATATTTTGAATCACAAGCTTGGCGAAACGGTCATGCAGCTGCCTCGTATGGCCGATCTTTTCCTGAAGAAGGATTAATTCTTTTTGAATGAGATCATCTTCCTTATTTCTTCGTTTCGTTTTCTCTATCATGCTGCTGATGGTGCGGAAGTGATTCTTCTCTTCTTCGAACTGCTTTTCAATTTCCCCACGGTTATCAGCCCTTTGCATTTCTTCTTCCATCAATAAGATTTTGGGATTGTTGATCATTTCTTTTTGAAAGGAAAATTCTTTTGCCATTAAGCGGTTGACCCGTGAAATGAGGTGATCGAGGTTTCGAGTGGCTTTGCGGAAATTACCGTTTTTTATCAGCTGCATACTATAAAGCTGTTCAATGGTGATTGAGAATTCCTCTGCCATTTCCCTGCTCATGAAGATCATCTCCTGTGAGACATCTGTGAGCTTGTAGACAATGGATCCGCCCATCTCCAGGTTCGTATATAATTCATCCATCGTCACATAGCGGAAAACCTGCGTCTCCCATGATTGCCTGATTTCATCGTAATAGAGGGCTTCAAAAGGTCTGCTGTATTCCTCTTTCCCCTGATACAGAAGCCCGCTTGTGATCCGTTCAATCTGCTTCTCATCGGCTAAAAGCTTCATTTGCTTGATTGAATCTTCAACCATATACTTGATATCCGATTTCCCCCGATGATCATCATCATTCAATTCCCGATAAAAAATGGTGAGGAGCACCTGCATCAGAATTGTTTGGATATGAGGCTTCAGCTCTCCGACTTCCATTCCTCTCCCAAGCTCAAACAGCGGATTCAATCGCTGCATCCGCTGGGCGAATCCTTCCCATGATTCGTTCACATCCATCTCCTCCATGTTTCAATTGTTAAGACTTCCTGGGGAATCCGTTTATTTTCCTTCCATAATGTCATTAAAAGTTCCTGCTCTTCCTCTGTAAACCACTGGAAGAACGCATCACGGTACTTAAGATTTTGAAGCTGACCGGATTTCTGTTCATTTCTTTGATCCAGACATTCAAGCATTTTACGATAAATCTTTAATGCAGGCTGAATGCAGCAAAGCGGATATTTTTCAATCAGCCGGGAAATGATCCCGTAACCTGCTGCATCAAGATCTCCTGCATAGTAGAAGAGATACGATTTTGCCGGGAAAATTTTAAAGAAAAACGAAAAGCTCCGTTCAATTTTCGTGCCTTCCCCATAAATGATGAGTTCCGGCTCATAATCAAGCAGTTCACTTTCCAATAATTGAATGGAAGTATGAAAGAATGATAGTTTCTCGACAATCAGCACTCTCTGAATTTCTTTCCTTTCTTTTCCCTGCTTCATCCAAAATACAAAAGGCTCCCCGTATTTCACAACTTTAAGCTGTTCTTCAGATATTCCAATGCGCGCTAAAAAGCCTTTTCCATCAGGAAAACTAATCCCGTCCTGCAGGAATTTTTCATGGCCGAACAGTTCCAGGCTTCTTTCCTCGAGTGAAACGATTTCCCGTTCATTGCTGGATTGGAGAAAACCATATAAACTCTGAATACGGCTCCACTCCTCTTTCGTCTGCCATTCCGGGTGCCGTTCATAAAATGAAAAATCGAACTGATCACTCAGCTTCATCATCCCGAGCCGATCCCATTTGTCGGCTTGAGCCTTCACATTAACCCAGTAATATAAAGGCAAAGACGGTGTTTTCCCATTGTATTGATTATTATGTATAGGAGTCAGCTGCCCATCAATTTGCAATGATTCTATGGCTTCATAAAACTGCGAATAACCATCCATTTCATAGTAATCATCCAGCAATTTTCGCAGCTGAAATTCTAAATCGTTTATGTTTAACTTCTTCTTTTGCTTCGGGTGCTGAATATCTTCAATGAAACTTCTCACCCTAGTTTCGATGATGTTGATTTTTTTCACCTTCTTAAACATCTTGGGGTCAGTAGAGACCTCTATTATCCATAAGGACATCATTTTTATTATAAACTAGTTGAAGAATTGATGGTAATTTTGATTTTTAAAATTGATGAAGTAAATGGCCTAAGATGCAATAAACGAAAAAAATGCCTGCCCTGCAACCAGGGCCCGGCACTTTTTTCTCAAAAGGCATCCTTTGATCTTACCTTTATTGTGAACCCTGACAATAAAATCAGGCTATACGCCCAAAGCAGCCAGGAAGCGAATAAAGGAAGTGAATCATTAGTTAAATTCGGAAACACTTTTGCAAAATAAATAATGCTTATGATATCAAGCAGCATTCCTGGAAGAGCAATTTGCACTGCTGCCTTCAGACGTTCTGTTTCTGGAATATGCCTAAAATAATAGTAAGGATAGGTTGCAATTGAAATTAAAGGGATCGCCAGAATAAAAATCGAAAGCGCTAAAAAAGCCTGTCCAGGAATTAAAAAGATCTGTCCAAATAAACGGAATAATATTGTTGCTGATACCCATAATAGAAAGCCCCATGCAAAGTTAAGCATAAAATACACCTCCTGCAAAGATGTGCTTTATTATTCGCTGGAAGTCAGTTACATCCTGCTGATAATTGGTGAATTTTATGTAAAGATTCTGCAGGCATTACTCTGCATATGAAATTATTTTTTGATTGGAACATATAAATCAACCTTACATTTCCCCTCTTCATCTTCAGCGGGATTATTTAAATTATACTCAAGGCTGTGCCGATCGTAATCCGGTTCATAATCGCTATTTGGAAGCCATTCCCCAAACATGTACTGATAGGCACCATTCAATTTATCAGGGATATCAAAGAAATGATACAGAGCATAATCTCCGCCAGGCAGCTTTCTAAATTTCACTTCTTGATGTTTTTCTTTATCAAATCCCTCGGGTATGGTAACACAGGCATCGTGGCGGCAAACCTTGCTTTCCACCAGTTCAGGATTATCCAATGAAATGCCGATAAAAGATTGCTTCGGCGGCAACAGCCCATTGGTGTTTGCCCAGCTAATCAAATCTCTCCAATGATCCTGCAGTTCAAAATAACTTCCGGTGCGCCTGATAAATGCAACTTCAGTTTGGGGTAATTCCATTACAATGATATTCATTTTCACATCTCCTTTATGGAAGTATTTACCTCAAACAAATTTCGGCACCATATTTAAATTTCCTCCTTCCTTTGCTTTTTTTCCAATAAAAAAAGCGCGCAGCTTTTATGGCTGTACGCGCTTTTATATAGCAAATGCATGATTGCCGATTTTTTTCACAACTTCACGTGAAAAGATCCACTGGCTTGTAGCTGTGTCAGGGTTATAAAAATAAAGGAGCTCTTCATTTTGCTCCTTATCAATAAGAGCTGTCTCAACGGCCTGAACTGCTTCATTACTCGCCGGTTCATTGATGGAACCATTTTGAACAGGTTCAAAAGCATTCTTCTGATAAATAACGTCCTTGACTGTATCCGGGAATTGTTCATGCTCAACACGATTCAGCACCACGTCAGCAACCGCTACTTTCCCTTCGAACGGCTCCCCTTCTGCTTCAGCCTGTACAAGACGGGCAAGGACTTTTTTTCTTCCTCTTTGATGAAACGATGATCTGTTGATGATGACTCCTTCACGTCAACCTCAACTTTTTTAAATGTTAGTGTCTCTGCAGCTTTCTGATCCACTGTCTCAGCATCGAAATGATCTGCAGGAAACACGCTATATGAACCCATAATGAGTGAAATGGCAGCAACAAACGTTACTAAATTCTTCATTTGTAAACCTCCTGTTTGTAGTTTTTAGGCAAAAACAGGCCACTTATAAGGCTAACAGGTTTACAGTGGTAACTCATTAGTGAATCTATGGGAGAATTACCAATCTAGAAAATGGAATTTTTAATTTGCTCATATAATAACTTAACTTATATATTTGTACTAGCATGACTGATGAACAAATTTTTTTATGAATCGGTTCAACAGTTATAAAAAATTGAAAGAGGTGCTACTTTAATTGAAAGTACTTGAAACAGATCGATTAATTCTTCGCTGGTTAACACCAGATGATGCAGCATTCATTCTCGATCTTTTAAATGAACCTGCATGGATTCGTTATATTGGCGATAAAGGTGTACGTACACTAGAGGATGCTAAGAATTATATTGTTACCGGCCCAATGAAAATGTACTCTCAGCTGGGCTATGGCCTTTTTATGGTTGAACGGAAGGAAGGAAACACTCCTATTGGAATGTGCGGATTGATAAAACGAGATACTCTAGACAATGTTGATATTGGCTTTGCTTTTTTATCTACATATCAAACGCAAGGTTATGGGTTCGAGTCAGCTTCTGCTACATTGAAATATGGTCATGAGCAGCTGGATCTGAAACGGATCCTTGCCATCACATCCTTGGCAAATCATGCTTCCTCCAGACTGCTTGAAAAAATCGGCATGAAATATGAAGGAACAATTATTTTGGATAAGGAAGAGCTTAAATTGTTTGTATCCGAATAATGAATTCTTGAGTATATTTCTATCCTGAAAAAAGGTGTCTCCTCCCAACCAATAAAAATTAAGCCTGGGGCCGACACCGATACGATTGATAACGGGCAAGCAAACAGGACCAACCCTCTTCGATTGGTCCCGTTTGCTTAATTTTTATCCCGAAATCTGCTTGATTAGTTTTTTGTTCCCTTTGGTTAATATGTTCTCATAGTCAATGTATTCGTAAATATCGTCTGTTATGCTGCTGCTAAACTGCGCCAGCTCTTCGACCGTTAAATCTTCAATCGCCTTCTTTTGCTCTTCACAATAAATAATGAGCTTGCCGACGATTTCGTGAGCATCTCTAAATGCAGTCCCTTTGCTCACTAAATAATCTGCAACTTCGGTTGCGTTCAAGAAACCTGCTTTAATGGCAGCTTTCATGTTTTCTTCCTTTACAAGAAGCGTATCAATCATTTTTGACATAATATCAAGGCAATCTATCACTGTATCGACTGCATCAAAAAACTGTTCTTTATCTTCCTGCATGTCTTTGTTGTATGTGAGCGGCAATCCTTTCAGTGTCGTAAGCAATGAAAAGAGGGAACCGTATACTCTGCCTGTCTTGCCTCTAATAAGTTCAGCTGCATCCGGATTTTTCTTTTGAGGCATGATGCTGCTGCCCGTTGAATAGGCATCATCCATTTCAATAAATTTGAATTCCTGGCTGCTCCAGAGAATGAGTTCTTCACTCAAGCGGCTCAAGTGCATCATTATTATTGAAAAACTTGACATGATTTCCAGTAAGTAATCCCGATCACTTACCCCATCTAAAAAGTTGTCTACCGGTTTAGCGAATCCTAACAGGTCTGTAGTTATTTGACGGTCGATGTTGTGTGTTGTTCCCGCCAATGCACCACATCCGAGCGGGTTTTCATCCAAAATATCAATGGCATTCTGGACTCTCTTTTTGTCCCGGCTAAACATTTGTACGTATGCACCGAGATGATGGCCGAATGTTATGACCTGTGCCCTTTGCAAATGTGTGTATCCAGGCATAATGACGTTATTATTTGCTGATTTCTCATTTAACGAATGGATAAGTTGCTGAAGGACAGACACCACTTCTCCGGCTTTATTTTTTGCATAAAGTCTCATGTCAATCGCCACTTGGTCATTTCTGCTTCGTGCAGTATGAAGTTTCTTTCCTGTGTCACCAATTCTCGATGTCAGATTCATTTCAACAAAAGAATGGATATCTTCATATTCGCCTTCCACTTTTAATACACCGGACTCTATATCGCTCATGATCGATTCCAGCCCACTAATAAGTAAATCACCTTCAGACTCTGTGAGTAATTTACATTTTACAAGCATTTTTACATGTGCAATGCTTCCCGTTATATCCTCATAATACAGCCTATTATCAACAGGTAAAGATGTATTGAATTTCTCCATGATTTCATCTTCACGTTTAGTGAATCGTCCGCCCCAAAGTTTCACTTATAATTCAACCCTTTCACTATACTTTCTTGTGTGTATCTTGGATATCACAAAAACAGCTGCTATTAGCAGTACTATCGTCAAGATTAAAGTGAATGCACTTCCTGTGATCCCGGCAACGAGAAATCCGATTAATGCAATCGATGCATTAATGAGTGCATATGGAAACTGTGTTTTTACGTGATCGATATGATCCGCTCCTGCCCCTGTTGACGATAAGATCGTCGTATCGGAAATTGGTGAACAGTGATCTCCGAAGATACCACCTGACAATACAGCTCCTATACAAACTAACAAATGCGCATCGAGACCTACAGCCATAGGAATGGCTATTGGGAGCATAATCGCAAATGTCCCCCATGACGTCCCTGATGCAAGAGACATCCCCGCTCCAACTAAGAATAAGATTGCAGGTATGATGAACGATGGAACATTTCCTTTCATCGCCTCAACTATAAACGCTGCCGTTCCCATTTCATTAATTACTTTGCCAAGCGACCAAGCAAGGACAAGTGTGACTGCAACGTAAACCATTTTCTGCATTCCAGTTGTATAAATATCAATAATCTCGCCGAACTTTTTCACTTTGTACATAATCATTAAGACGACAATCGATAACGCCGCAAATAAGTATGCAGCACTTAACGAAACCCTGAATTCATTTCCTGGTACCGGCTCAAACGGGAAGCCGAATGAAATTAACAATCCGAAAAGGGTAATGAATAATACCAATAGCGGCAGCCAAATTAATACGGCATGTCCATTTTTGGTAATCCCCTCCACATCTTCTGGTTTTCTAAGAGGTTTCGACTCAGGCCAATACAGATTGCCCGTTTGCTGCACTCTTTTTTCCGCCTTTGCCATCGGTCCAAAGTCCAATTTTGTCAACGCCACTATAGGCACCATTGAAACGGTCAATAGTGCATAAAACTGAAATGGAATGACTTGAATAAGCGTACTGAATTCAGATGTATTTATGTTCAGCAATTCAAATTCTTTTTTTATAAGCCCCATTATATATACGCCCCATCCGATGAATGGGATCAATACTGCGACGGGAGATGACGTTGAATCGATGATCCATGCAAGCTTCTCCCTTGAGATTTTGGCTTTATCGAAAATCTTTTCAAAAACCGGTCCAACGATTAGTGGTGTGCCCAAATCGGAAAAGAAAATGATAATTCCTCCAAACCACGCAGAGATTTGTGCTTTTGCGCGTGTGTTAATGTACTTTATGGCACCTGAGGCAAGTGCTGCCCCTCCACCCGACTTCTCCATAAGGGCTACAAACCCGCCAATAAAGAATAATAAAACTAAAACTGCTGCATTGTAACTATCCGCTACTTGCGGAAAAATAAAGTTTCCGATTACTTCCATTGTCGCTTCGAGAGGGCGGCCACCGACAAGAATCAGGACTCCAATATACACTCCGGAGAACAGGGACACGATAACATTCTTTGTAAGTATTGCGAGAATTACTGCAATAATCGGTGGTATTAAAGACACCAAACCCATGTGATCCATAAACAAATCTCCCCTTAAACTAAATATTATCGAATACATCATTTTACATATGGGTAAATAATTAATATTTACCCTAAAATAAATTATATTTTAACGCATCCATGAAACGCAATAACAATTTAAAATTTTTAGACAATTTTTTATCAGTTATTATCCTAAAATTAGAAAGACTGTTGAGGTGATAATTCCCAACAGTCTTAAACAACTTTATTTGGTGAGTTTGTCAGTTTGTAAACGCGTCTCGGTCTTCCCCTCGCCGGGTATTCTTCCACCCCGGTACATTCAGCTAAACCGGCATCACATAAACTTTCTATGAAACGTCTTGTATTTCTTTCATCCCTGGATAGTTGAATTGAAATGTCTTTAACTGTAAATTCTTTTATTCCTGCATTCCTTATTAAAGCAAATAGTTCAATATAATGTTTAACATTGATTTTCTCGTTTTTAAGTTTAGTCATAAAGCTTTTATCATTAAAATACGGAAAATCCATCTTTTCTATGTTTTCACTATCAACTTCAACGACTTCACCATTTTCGTGAATAATAATAATTGAACCAAACCTCTCTTTGGATTGTTTTAGTGCATTGTTTGCATTCAGTTCCGCTGAAAATATAGTTTCACCAAACCCTATGCCTACACCCACCTTCAACCCAGACTCCAAAATCAATTTGTTTACTGTCTCTTCAATTCTTTGTATTTCCCGTTCACTATCACCGCGCGAGCTAAATATTAAATAGCGGCCAAGCCCTTTTTCTATTAGTGATCCATTCAACCGTTCACTTAGGTTTATTAAAATCTCTTTTAACTTCAATTCCATATACTGGAGCTGATATGTTTGTTTCGAACTTTTGAAATGATTTTCCAAATGTCCCATTTCAAATAGCTGAACTGCAACTTGGGACTCCATAAAGTAGAAAGTCTTTATTTTTTCAGAAAGGATGTTTAATGTATGGCGGATTTCAATATCACTTGTTGAAATTCTGAATGCAGGAACACTCATTTCTTTAAGTTGTAAATAAACTTCTTCAAAACAAGTGATTGCTCCTTTTGTCTCACCATTTTCCCATAAATGACTGTGGAAACCTATTAATTCTTCTGTTGAAGTTTTTTCGGAAAAAGTTTTCACATAAATCTTTTCGGGATTAATATTGAGTTGGTTAAAAGCAGTCTCTAAATGACTTTTTGAAATTTCATCTATACTTAAATGATCTAAAAAAGAACCCGTTTTGAATGCAAACTCCAAGAGCCCTTTGAAAATTCCAGCTTCAGTATGTTCGATATAAATTTGTTTTTCCGTATTTCCTACCGCTTCACATGCAATGTTATAAGAAATTTTCCCTGAAAAAATCCACAAATCAACATTGTTATTATTATTTCTTATTATATCTTCAGTTTCCCGCACTTCTTTATACGGATACGTTAAAAAAATTACATCTAACTTTAAGTCTTGTGCGATATGTATGATTCTTTCTACAGTGGATTGTGGACCGACGACCCCCACCCTTAACATAGACAAGCACTCCTTTAATAATAATAATGATACAATCTAGAATTCTATCTTAATGATACACATTATTCTGTAAATTATTAAGTTTGATTTTTAATTTTGTATTCTTCGATTATATTCTTTAATCAGTATACCTAAATATTCATTCCAATCCCCCCGTATCTCTCGATATTTTTTGTGAATAATTTAGCCACCCTTTATAAAGAGTGGCCTAAAGAATAATCACATGTTTTTACTAGTTTCAGTAATGGAAAGGTTAGCTAGTAAGAAGGAGTATCAAAAGTATAAAGCATCAATCAGGCGCATTGCTTTTTTAAAATGCTTATCTGATAAGATTACTTTATAAAAAGTATTCAGGGAAAAGCTGCATTTACTAGTGCCTTTTTACTTTTAATATTGTTGGAAACAAATAAAGGTACTGTCCCCCTATTCATGTCCCTTGCTCATGATTGTATTAATGCAGCCAGGGTCATGCATCTTTCTTGCTCAAGTTGAAATTTCTTTTTTAGGCAATATTAACTTTAAATGTCCAGTAGATATTTCTTCAGTTTTTCCTTTGTCCCTTCATCTGCAAAAGCTGCTTCTACACTATTCATATAAATTTGTTTATAATCCTCAGCACTCATAGCAAATTCATTGGAAACAATATCACATTCCTTTGCCATCGTTGTATCCGATACTGTTCTGTTATCCGTATTAACCGTTACTTTAATTCCATCCCGATGGAAGTCGGAAATTGGGTGTTCGCTAAATTGGTTTACCGCTTTCGTTTGGACATTGCTGGTTGGGCACATTTCAAGCACAACCTGTTTTTCCTTTACAAGCTTATAAGCCTTTTCACAGTCCTTAATAAATACGCCATGTCCAATTCTTTCAGCTCCCAGCCATTCTACGGCCTCCAGCACATTTTGACCGATTCCCGTTTCACCGGCGTGGATGGTGACTTTGTATCCATATTCTCTGGCCAGCGCGATCGGTTCAATGAATTTTTCGCAGAACCCTTCCTCCTCGGAAGCACATAAATCGATTGCGACAACCCCTTTCCCAAGGAATGCCTTTCCCTTTTCGACGACCTCAAATGCACTTACCACACTCATCGTTCGCATACATGACAAAATGATATTTCCTTTAATATCAAATTCTTCTTCTGCTTCTCTCATCCCTTCAATCACACTTTGGATGATTTCTACTACGGATAATCCCTTTCGCGTATGAAGTAATGGGGCAAAGCGGACCTCCATGTACTTCACATTTTCCTTTGCTGCATCTTCAAAGAGCTCAAAGGAAATTCTTTTTAAATTTTCCTTTGACTGCATAACTAAGTTAGGAATGGAGAATCTTTTTAAATATTCATCCAGGGATTCGCAATCCAACGGTGCAATTAGTTCTTCTTTGATTTTTTCTTTATCAAAAGAAGGCAGGCTGATGCCTTCTCTCTTCGCGATATCAATGATGGTTTCTGGTCTGACACTCCCGTCCAAATGGCAGTGAAGTTCAATTTTAGGCAAAATAGTAAAATTCATAGCTGGACCTCCTAGATTTTTTTACAAAAAAAAATTCCTGATTACGAAGAAAATACAGCACATGTATCTTCTTCGTAATCAGGAATTATTGGTTCCTGGTAGAGACCTCCAAACCATATTATTGGAGTTATACGAATAAAAGTATTTCATTAGGTTTTTTAAAAGGATAAATAATATTATCTATTTTGTCAATCACTTATTTAACATTTCAGCAGCTCTTCAATATGCCCTATTGCACTCTGAAGCCGTTCCTTATAATCTCCGTTAAGGGTTTTGTAATCAATCTTATGATTGTTCAGCAGTGTTTTTAGAGCATCGTTGTTTTGGAGCCTTACTTCATGCTCTCCATGAACACGAAGTCCATCATCCACCCATTTCACATCAGTTTCAAGATATAGCCATAGGTCATAATCCTGCAGGTTCGCTATTTCATCCAGCACTGTTTGATGCTCATTGTTGTATAGGTTGGAGTAAAACTGGGTCACGATTGCCTCTGTGTCGATAAAAACAACCCTGTTCGCTTTTTCAATCGCCTTAATTTCACTAAGCTTATGGCCGTAAGCAATTTTGTGGTAATCTTCCTTAACTATGATACCTTCGCAGCCGCCTAGTTCTTCGCATACGTTTCGGCCATATTCCTCAACATAGGAAGTATTATAAACTTTAGCAAGATTCCTTGTCAGTGTCGATTTTCCACAGCTTTCGGTTCCAACCAAAACAACCTTTTTAACGAAATATGGTTTAACAAAGTCAGGAATGTACTCCCAATGATGAAAGACGCCTTCATTACGGATCACTGTTGCTGATATATTCACATGTCCCCGATTCGGATCAATCAATTCGTGTTTCGCCTCAGGGTAAAGTTCATTAAAGATATCGCTATATTCATACTCTGAACTAAATACATAATCAATGCGCTTTCCAATTGCCTTTTTTATATTCCCGGCACCTTCAGCCCAATTGTAATCGTTATTCCCCTGATCGTCTTTAATGGAAATGACCTTAACATGCGGCATATCTTTTGTTAATTGGCTGAGCCAGCGCAAACGGATATGAGGCGGAATATAATTCATTTTAGAATGCTGGCACAATTGCCTGTCACGCAGTTCGCTATGGGACAGCACAACGTACAGTTCATCGACGATGGATGAGGCCTGCACGATGGCATAGACGTGGCCAAGATGGAGGGGGAGAAACTTGCCTCCAATAAACCCAACTGTCATTTAAATCGCCTCCTTCTTCTGGTTCACATACAATTTCCGCCAGTTGATATAACCATAAATGCTGTTGACCAGGAAAGCAGTCCACATGACCAGCATCGAAAAGTCATTGCCTCCCTGTGAGATGAGAGCACTCGCCCAAAGAATAATCGATAATACATTAACGGAAATCCACAGGAGCCATTGCTCCGCAAATCTCTTCAGCATCAATATTTGTGCAGTTATCGAAAGGACATTTGTAGCTGAATCCGTCCAGACAAAATTGCCTTCTAAATATCTAAGAAAAAACCCATATCCAATTGTAAGTACGACAATAGCTACTAATGTATAGAGCCAGCCCTTTTTAGTCAGGCTTTTAACTTTTACATCTTCCCCTTTAACATCCCGAATTGTTTTATGCTGTCTCCACAGATAAATACCGATAAATTGCACCGGAAAATAAAACAGTGCATTGAGCATGGCTTCTCCATATAGACCATAGCCGTATGCAATATAAGCATAGGTTAAAGTTTGAACAATGCCAAAGTAATAGTTTGCAATCTTCCCCTTTGCCACCAGCACCACACATAACATGCCGCTTATGGAGGAAATCAGGCCAAGCATTGAATCCGACCAGGCAAAGAAAAGATAAATGTTAACAAATGTAAACGTGATCAGCCATATTATTTCGAACCGCGTCCAGTTCTTAAAGATCCCCATGTGAATCTCCCCTTTTATGATTTGCTTTTCACCCCTGCAGCTTATTTCTATACACGGACACAATCGGCTGGAAATCATTGAATCGATAAAGCTGGGCAGGCGTTTTGGAATAGCGGTTTGATTTCTTAGACTTTCCGTCTTCCGATACCGCTTCAATAAAAGGCAGTGTCGGTGCTTTTCTGAAAAAGGCAGCATCAGTCGAGATCGAAGGATCATCCAAGACCGTCAGTAATACCCCCTGCAGTTCAGAGAGCACAAATTCCTCAGGAAGAAAGTGCTTAGCAAGTGTTGTGAGCGCCATATCTTTTTTAATAAACCAAAGTGCATCATCCATAATGGTCCGATGATCGAATGCAAGATCAAGTTCAAGTGCCTCTTCAAGAGTAAACAGCTCAATTTCAGAAGCATCAAAAGTCTTTTTCCGGCTCCTTAATGCCGCTTCATTTGCAATGACATAATGAGCATTAGAAATTATCCATCCCCGCTGATCCCGGCCAGAAGAATCATAGACACCAAAATGTTTTATTTTCAGTCCTTCCACCCCGGTTTCCTCGGTTAACCTTCGCAAAGCTGCCTGAAACGCTGTCTCATTGGGACGTACAAAACCCCCGGGGAGTGCCCACTTTCCTGCTTCTATATTTGGATTTCCTTCATGGTCCAGCTCGGATCTTTTTATAAGCATGATTTTCAGTTCTTTTTTTGGAGGTTTATATTCTCCCGAGAGCTCAGATGTAATTGTAAAAACCGCTATATCGCTTGTGTAACCGTCTGGGGTAATATATATTTTTTTCAATTTTGTTCACCTCTTTTTTAATTAACATTTTGTTAATTGTTAATTAAAATATATTCCATAATTTGCTGTTAGTCAAGATAGTTTTAAAAAAAGATTTTCTTTTAAGAAAAAGATACTTATTACCTTAGTTTTTTAACGCATTTTTGAGCATAAAAAAAAAGTGCCTAATGATTAGACACTTTCTTTTTTATCTTAATGTTGATTTTTAACAACTTCTTGACCACGGACATTCCACGTTACAGCGAATATGATGGCTGCAAGGACACAAGATGCGGTTAACAGCATAAATCCTGCATCCCATCCAGATGCATCTACGATAACACCCATTAACGCATTAGCAGTTACAGTACCTCCGAGGTAGCCAAACAAACCAGTTAATCCTGCTGCAGTTCCGGCAGCCTTTTTAGGAACGAAATCAAGTGCCTGAAGGCCAATTAACATTACCGGTCCATAAATAAGGAAACCGATTGCAATCAAACAAATCATGTCGATCGTTGGATTTCCTGCCGGATTAAACCAATAAATAAGAACGGCGATCAATACTCCCAGCATAAACACAAAGCCTGCAGGACCACGGCGCCCTTTGAAAAACTTATCTGAGATCCAGCCGCATAATAGTGTTCCTGGTATACCCGCCCACTCATATAGAAAATAGGCTACGCTGGACTTGCTCATATCGAAGCCTTTTTCTTCACTCAAATAAGTTGGTGCCCAGTCCAGTACACCATAGCGGACGAAATAAACGAAAATATTAGCAATAGCAATGGCCCAAACCCATTTATTATTTAATACATACTTGAACAGAATTTCTTTAGTTGTTAATTCTGTTTCAAAGGTTTTCTTGGTTTTACTTGGATAATCATTGCGATATTCTTCAATGGTTGGCAGTCCTACCGATTGAGGAGTATCACGAATGAGGAAGTAGGCCATGAATGCAACAACAATGGCTACAAGAGCAGGTAATATAAATACACCTTCATAGCCTGAAGAAGAGCTTCCGGCTATGCCTGCGAACATCGCCGCACCAGCCACGGCAAGAGGTGCCATTAGCCCCCCGCCGACATTATGGGCTACATTCCAAATGGCTGTTTTGTTTCCTCTTTCATTGATGCTGAACCAGTGTACAAGAACACGGCCAGAAGGCGGCCAGCCCATTCCCTGGAACCAGCCATTTAAGAAAAGCATAATAAACATAATAGCAACAGATGAAGTAAAGAAAGGAACAAACCCCATTAATAAAGAAATAATAGCAGAAAGAATTAAACCTGCAGGCAAGAATATCCTTGGATTACTCCGGTCTGAAAAGGTCCCCATGACAAATTTACTGATGCCATAGGAAATAGAAATAGCAGATAACGCAAAGCCAAGTTCTGTTTTGGAATAACCTTCTTCAATAAAGTACGGCATGGCCAATGAGAAGTTTTTCCGGATCAAATAATACGCTGCATAACCAATGAAAATTCCCAGAAATACTTGAAATCTAAGTTTTTTATACTCAGAATCAATTTGTTCTTCAGGCAATCTTTCAATTGGGGGAGCAGGCTTAAACAGTTTGAACATTCAGGTTCCCCCTAAGATAGATTTGACAACAATATTAACTGTTAAAAAAAACAAAACCCATACTTTATTAACACTTCCAGGAATGGAAGTGCAAAAAGCATGGGTTCTCCGTTTCTCCACCATAGTTAACTTGTTATGTCACATTCTAGTATTATTTGTAAACGTTGTCAATAGCCTATAAAACTATTTAGATTGTTTTCGATACGTACAAAAAAGGTGCCTGCCCTCTTAAGCTTTAAGGGCCAGACACCTAAACCCATATTTACAGTTTCACCTCAACTGGCTTAACTGCCGTTTCTAGTTCACTTTTCACAGCAGGTTTCTTCGACCAATAAGTCGCCAGAATCGGCCCTGAAATGTTATGCCAGGCAGCTGCCAGCACACTTGGAAGTGCTGCCAACGGCCCAAAATGGGCAGTTGCAAGGGCAACACCTAAACCGGAGTTCTGCATGCCAACTTCAATGGCAATCGCTCTTCGGTTTACTTCATCCTGACCAAGCACTTTTCCTGCAAAATAGCCAAGCAGGAGTCCGAATCCATTGTGGAGCATGACGGCTGTAAAAATCAGAAGCCCAGATGCGGCGATGGTTGCCGAATTGCCCGAAACGACTGCAGCCACAATCGTGATAATCGCTGCTACGGAAATAAGAGGTAAAACAGTTAAACTTTTTTCCACAGCCACAGGGAAGAATTTCTTGATGGCCAGGCCTAGAACAATCGGTACAATGATAACCTGCACAATAGACATAAACATGGCAACAGCATCAACCGGCATCCATTGGCCGGCAAGCATCAGGAGAAGCAGCGGTGTCATGATCGGCGCCAATAGAGTTGAAACGGAAGTCATGGCGATGGATAACGGTACATTTCCCTTTGCCAGATACACCATAACGTTAGAAGCCGTTCCCCCAGGTACACAGCCAAGCAAAACAAGTCCCGCTGCCAATTCCGCCGGCAAATTCAAAAGTTTCGCAATGACGAAAGCGACCAGCGGCATGATAATGAACTGTGCACAAACTCCGATTAACACAGGCAGCGGTTTGGTAAAGATGATTTTAAAATCGACTGCCTTCAGTGTAAGCCCCATTCCAAACATGACGACACCGAGAAGGATGGTGATATAGCCTCCCAACCCCAAAAATGGGTCAGGAAACATAAAGGCAATAACCGATGTGAAGATCACCCACACGGCAAAATATTTTCCGGCAATGGTACTGACCGCTTCTAATACCTTCATTACATCACGCTCCTTCTCTTGTCTTTAAGATTTTATTTGGGTTAAAAAGGTTATCTGGATCGAGGGCCTGTTTGATTTTTTCCATAACCTGAAGAGCCTGGCCATGTTCTTGTTGCTGGTATTTCTGCTTGCCTACACCCACTCCATGCTCACCTGTGCATGTTCCGCCCCGCTCAAGCGCATAGATGACAATTTGTTCATTGAACTTCTCTGCCTTTGCCACCTCTTCCGGATTACTCATATCAATCATGAGAAGTGTATGGTAATTTCCATCTCCTACATGTCCGACGATCCCTCCAGGTAGTCTCAGTGAATCGACTGCTTCCCTGGCATGGCTGATAGCGCCAGAAAGTTCTGAAATCGGCAGGCATACATCTGTTACCATCATTTTCTTCCCGGGGTGGCCATGGATATAAGCATAAGCAAGGTTATGCCGGGCCTCCCACAAGCGATTTCTTGCGGCATTATCGGTTTCAAATTCAATATCGAGGCAACGATGGTCCTCGACTATTTCTCTTGTGAAGGCGACATCCTGTTTCAAACCGGCTTCATTGCCGTGAAACTCCAAAAAGAGTGTTGGACTTTCGTTATAGTTTGTTTCACTGAACAGGTTCACCTGCTTCATGGATGGTTCATCCACAAGCTCCACTCTTGCAATCGGAACCCCTGCCTGTAAAATAGAAACAACCGCTTCCACCGCATCGTTCAATGAAGGGAAAGAAGCTCTTGCCGCCATCACATGCTCCGGAATACCATATACTCTTAAAGTCAATTCCGTAAAGCAGCCAAGCGTCCCCTCAGAACCAACGAATAAACCATTTAAATGGTATCCCGATGAGGATTTAGCAGCTAAATTTCCTGTATGTATGATCGAACCATCAGCCAGAACCACTTCCAAATCACGCACCTGATCACGCATCACTCCATATTTTACCGATGTTGTTCCGCTGGCATTAGTTGCCGCCATTCCGCCAAGCGTAGCATCCGCCCCCGGATCCACAGAGAAAAACAGACCATATTTTTTCAATTCCTTGTTTAGCTGCGTGCGGGTTACTCCAGGCTGTACCCGGACAAGGAAATCATTTTCACGCACTTCGAGGATTTTATTCATTAAGGAAAAATCAATTGTAATTCCATGTTCGTACGGTATGACGTGCCCCTCGAGACTGGACCCCAGACCAAAAGGAACGATTGGCACTTTATATTGATTTGCAAGCTTGACCACTTCACTGACCTGCTGGGCTGTTTCAGGAAAAACCACAATATCGGGAAGGCTCTCCTTGTGGTATGATTCATCCCTTCCATGCAATTCTCTGACTGTCTGATTTTCTGTTACCTGCTGCTCAGAAAGAACCTCTTTTAAAGCATGTACGAGGCTCATACTAGCTGTTTCCATCCTATACTCCTTCTTTCTTCTGCTAAAAATTTGGTCAAACCAATGTTATAATTGGTCCAACAAGTTAAGTCAATTATACTAACTTATCAGAAAAATTCAATTATTAATTTTATTTATTTTTCAGTATTGATTAATAGATTTTAGGTCTGTTACATTTAGAAAAGTGAATGAGGCCTATTTTGAAAAGAGGTTACGGGGAATGGCAGAGAAAAAAAAGACCTATCTGGTTTTAGTAGATAAAATTATAGAATGCTATTTAGGAGGAAATCTGAAACCGGGTGATAGACTGCCTTCAGAAAGAGAATTGGCAGGCCAATTCAATGTCAGCCGGACAACCATCAGAGAAGCCCTGAGAACCATGGAACTGAACGGGCTCATCGATATCCGCCAGGGAGGCGGAAGCTACGTTAAAGTCTCTGATGTCCATGCAAGAAAAGAAGAAATCATCACAGCTGTCAAATCGGAAAATCCCCTAGTATATGAAATGCTGGAGCTCAGGCGTGCACTGGAAGTCGAATCCTCCTTTCTTGCTGCCAAAAGAGCCACTTCGGCAGACCTGGAGAAGCTACGGATAGCTTTGAATCATATGGCTCTGTCCAAACAAGACCCGGAATTAGCGTTAAAAGCCGACCTTGACTTTCACATTGGGATTGCCGTGGCCACTCATAATTCGATTTTCATTGAATTAATACATACTCTAAAAGGACATATGGAAGATACCATTAGAGCTACACAGAATCATCGCTTTAAGGATCCGTCCCGTTACGAGGATACAATGGAAGAACATAAGGAAATTTATCTGGCTATTGCCTCTGGAAATGGGGATAGAGCGAAGGAATTAATGGAGGGGCACATTACGAATATTAGGGCCGAATTGGTGGAGTCGATGGTGATTGATATAGGGAGATGAAGGCATAAATGCAGCTAAGGCTTTAATTGAAAAGAAGCAGGAAACCATTATCGGATTCCTGCTTTATCTTTTACTATCAGCTCAGTTTCAATCTCTACTATATCATCCAAATATTTCGTTGTATTATATCCGAAAATATCCAGACTCTTCGGAACCACGTTATCCCCTTGTATCTTAAAGCTTTGAACTGTAAAAAAGTGACGAGGCTGTTCAATATCTTCGTAAATAAAAGGTGCTTTATTCATATCATATTCTTTTCCATTCTTATCAACGATGACTCCTTCATAATCCCCTTCCATTGAAATATTTTCTTCCTCAGTAGCAATATTGAAATGAAGTGATTCATACTCTCGATTTTTAATTTCATGATTGCTAAAGACAACTCTGGTAGGCTGGCCAATTTCCACCTTGTCAATTGAGATGGTACTGCCTGCATATTCGAAGGTTTGAGGATACTTTTTGGAAGTATCCAGTTCGACAGTTTTAAGCTCTTCAATTGATAAATTCACACTATGAAATTGAATTTTGACCTCATCAGTTTCTTTTTCAAAAAGAGGTTCAAAGTGCGCCTGGAAGTTACTCCATCTAAAATCCGGCTGTGTATATACATAGGAACTTCCAAATAAATCGGCTTCCGTTATTTTATTGTTAATTTTCATATTTTTAAAATTGATCATGTCTATCCGCTTCTTCTTCTGTTCAGTTTTGAGGCCATATTGCAGTATTGTCGCTGTTGGAGCAAGGATTAGTTTATCGAACCGAACCGGTACTCCCTCAATTTCAATATCTTCCTCCAATGCATACTCGGTAGAAGGCTGTTTTGTTACGGGAATCTCAAAATTCCACTCTCCTTCTTCCGGCTCAATACTCTTGTAAGAATCAGATGAGTCACCTACTATTTTCATAACCTTATTAATTTTGAGCTTAATTGTGCTTTTATCCTCTTTAAGTGGGGGCAGACTAATCTTCCCATGATAAGTATTCTTTTCCTCATTGTTAAGCTCCGATCCAAAATCAGGCGGATAGTACCTTTGAGAAGTATGATCATTCATGATATTACGTTCGTCTTCAATAAAAACACCGTCATCAAAATTAATCATGTATTGATTATTTTCATTGGTATCCTCAATCTCATAAAAAATAAGAGTCTGAACATCATCAGCTATCGCACTCTTAATCTTTATTTTCACCCCATCACTTTCTGCTTCCAGGTTCAGCCTCTCACCCACATCCGCCTGCAGAAAGGCACGCAGCTCCTGATTTTCCTCGGTCCAGGTGTAATAGAGCTTTGAAAAGGCGCCTGTAAAAAGCCCTGCAAAAATGGCCAGAGCGAATATACCTGCGGCAATAAACCCATTTCTTTTACGTTTATTCTTCTTTTGCTGATTGAGACTTTCCCTTTCTGCAATTCGTTCTTTGACATTTTCCATAAAACCAGGCGGTTCACTGAATTTCGCAATGGCTTCATTAAAGCCCAGCATAACTTCCTGTAAGGCTGCTAAATCTTCCTGGCAGTCCTGGCAATGATAGATATGTATTTCAAAATCAATCTTTCGCGGCCGGTCCATGTTTCTCTCCAGATAATCAACGTAAAGCTTTTGGAATTCTTTACAGCCGTGATAGTGCTCTCCATCTCCCATTCCGTTTCTGAGTGACTGGAGTCCTGAGAATATAAGCGCCTTAACCTGTTCGGCTGAAACCTGGAGAAGCTGTGCTGTTTCGTCCTTTGAGAGTCCTTTTATGTATGTTAAAACCAGTACTTCTCTTTTCTTCTCTTTTAACGGATGGAGTGCATGAAATATCTCTTGATGGTAATCACTTACCTCCGAAGCTTGTATACTTTTATTAAGAGAAAGCTCCCGGCAGATAAGGATAAAAATAGATAAAACCGATATTTCGAAAGATGTGCTGCTTTTAAACCTTGGCAGCTCCTTGTGCACCTGTAAAATGGCCCGATAAAAAAGCTCCTCTATCTTGCGTTGGTTCCCAAGATAGGACAAGCCAATTGCATATAAGGATCGCTGATGCTGTTCAAACCAGTTAACGATGGATTCTATACCTTTTACTCTTATCATCACTGGTAAACTGGGATTGTTTTTTGCTGGGATAATCAAGACCAGTCTCCCCTCTATGTATGTCTAATTATTTATTTACCTGGTTTAATTATAACGATTAGTGTGGAATTGTTCACCAAAATTTGGATAAGAAATTCATGTTCCCTCAGGCAAATAAAAAAACTCCTTTTGCAGAAGTTCTGCAAAGGAGTTATTCGAATGATAAGCTATCTATATCCCTCCACATCGGCCGGTTTCCCCGCCTCCTGGACCTCCACCAGATATCTGAAAGCATCAGGCTGAGAACCGTCCAGATCATGAAAGTTGTACATTTTGGCCAGCTGGCCACTGGAATAGGACCCTCCGTTCAACCGTTTTTTATCAGGATCCTTTGCTATGGCACTAATTGCACGCCCTATATACCTTGGTGTTTCAGAAATCACGAAATGAGGCTCCTTAATGGCCGCATCTTTCCAGTTTTCCTCTTTTACCCCAAATACCTCAAGCATGATTTCAGAACGCATCCAGCCGGGTGAAACAGCTACCGCTGTGCAGTCATAAGGAGCAAGTTCATGTGCCAGTGCTTTGGCCATCCGGATAACCGAGCTTTTAGCCAAATCATAAAATAGAGACAGTCGGTAGCGATTTTGATTATACTCCTCTGTTCCGTCTGTGATTTCGGCAACTAATCCGCCTTTGTTTTTGATCAGGAGCGGAAGGGCATAATGACTTGTGATAATATGCGTATCAATCGCCAGACGAAGCATTCTCATCCCCTTCTCCAGGGAATGCTCCCAGACAGGAATATCCCATTCCATCAAATTTTCACTTCCCCATATATCATTGACAAGGATATCCAGCCTTCCTTGTTCTTTCTCTATTCTTTCAATCAATGACTGCACCTGATCAGGTATCAGATGATCCACTTGGACAGCAATACCATTACCTCCCAGTTCGCTGACTAATTCAGCTGTTTCTTCAATGGTTTCCTTACGGCCATATTCCGACATCTGATTTCGTGTCGTACGCCCTGTAACATACACTGTCGCACCTGCTGCTCCCAGTTCCATGGCGATGCCGCGGCCAGCTCCCCGTGTTCCTCCGGCTACCAATGCTACCTTGCCTTTTAATGACGTCATTCCTATCTGCCCCCTTTTGTGTTATATCTATACTATAATCTTTAATGTTGACATCCAATGTCATATTTAACATTTTTATTGTTCAGGAGTGAACTGAATGCGGGCAGACAGACTCATTTCTATTTTATTATTGCTTCAAAATAACGAAAGAATGACCACAAGGGAATTGGCAAAAGAATTGGAGGTAACTGAGCGCACCATACACCGGGATATGGAAGCCTTAAGCGCTGCAGGCATTCCCGTCCTGGCTGAACGCGGAAAATTTGGCGGATGGAGACTGCTTGAAAAATACAGAACAAATCTAACGGGATTAAAGGCAGATGAAATCAAAACACTGCTTCTCTCCCCTTCCTTCGAGCATCTTGCGGACCTTGGAATCAGCGAAGACTGGAAGGAAGCACGCCAGAAACTCCTGGCGGCCATTCCAGCTCCCCTAAAAGAGGATGTAAAAGACATTTCAAACAGAATTCATATAGATACCAGCACCTGGAGGCAAACACCACGGGAAATGAAGTCATTTGGAATGTTGCAGCAGGCGGTTTGGGAGGAGAAAAAACTTCAGATTAAATACGAAAAGGCTGATAAACAAACGAGTGAAAGAATTGTTGAGCCATTAGGACTGGTCGCTAAAGGGAACACTTGGTATCTAATCGCTGCTTCTGACGAACAGATAAAGAGCTATCGTGCTTCGAGAATAGTGGATGCAGATCTTATTAATGAGAAATTCAGCAGGCCGAGTGACTTTGATCTCGCTGATTATTGGCAGGAATCTAAGCAGAAATTTATTAGCAGCCTTCCTAAGTTTGAGGTGGAAGTGGAGATGTCTCCATCCATTATTCAGCGGATTAATTTTACTGGGCGATTTGTACGGGTGATACACATGGATAACCCTAGGGATAATGGATGGATTCCTGTAAGCCTTAGCTTTGATACTGAACAAGAGGCGAGAGAGTATATACTTGGGTTTGGGAATCAGATTAAGATTGTAAGGCCTGTTTCGCTTAGGAAAAGTGTGTGGGAAATGGCTGAGAGTGTTGTTAATTTTTATAAAGAATATGAGGAGTAAACAAGGAAAAAAGGGGTCTCTAATTGACCAGAGCCTTTCCAACAGTACATAACGGATTAACCCCCGCAGGGTCAGGCACCAATATTAAAAACGAGCCTCCTCAATCATTTCTGAGGCTCGTTTTTGTCCATAGTCCACTTATGTAACTACTAAAGAAAAATTAATTTCATGAACAATTCACTTTTTCAATGATATCAGACAGCTTTTCTTTATAGACTATTAATATGTTATCACTCGAATTCTTTCATTCATTATCCTCTATATTTAATTGCCAGTCCTTTTAAGAAATTTCTGGCAAAATTGTCTAAGCATATTTTATAATTTTTGTGTCCTTCTTTTCTTAAAAACGCTCCGAGTTCTCCTTTTGATACGTTTAATCCAGCTTTTTTGAATACATCTATCATGTCCTCTGTTGTTAAGGACAAGGCGATTTTGGTTTTCTTTAAAAGGATATTGTTTACATTTGTAGTTTTTTCTATGGATGGTTCTGGCGTATTATTTTGACCTGGTTTTGGCTCTTGTTTACCTCTTTTATAAATAATGAAGCCATTCAAAAATGAATTTAACATATTATTTGTCAATTTTATTTGGCTGCCATTCTCTTCTTCATCATCTGTCTTTTTGAGGATCTTCACCACCTCTGGTACGGTCACTTCTATTCCTCCAAGTTTAAAGATTTCTGCCATTTCACTATTTTTGATTTCTAGCGCATATCTCAATCGAATTAATATATCATTATTATCCATCAACTTACTTCCTCCTATTTTTCACTGCTCTTTATTACAACAGTATGCATTTAAATATCTTAAGTCTATCATAGCCGAAGCCTCACAATGAGTAGAACGGAAACAATCCATTTAATATGCTTTAGCACCAAAAGCGAGTAAGTGGATAGCACAAAAAACCGCACAGCGTCCCACTATGCGGCCATTATATGTATATTTGGCGGGACCGCCTGGGAATCGAACCCAGCTGACCACACACGGTGGTCACAAGCGGTTTTGAAGACCGTGGAGGGCACCAGCACCCCAATCAGCCCCGTAAAGACTCTTCCTATTATAAGGGCAATTGATGCTGTTTTCAAGACTAATGCTTCCTTTCTTGTCGTATCGCGGGACAAGGCTTATAATAAGGACAGGAAAAAATGTGTGTAGGTGAAGGAAATGCTAGAAGGCTGGTTTATGTATTTTATATTGTTTTGGGTTGTCGTTCTGATTTCGTTCTTCGCGATCGGCGGATTTTTTATGTTCCGCAAATTCTTAAAGCGCATGCCCAAAGAAGATGGCAAATCAGATTTGGATTGGGAAGAGCATTATGTCAATGAAACGCGCCATCTATGGCAGCAGAAGGAAAAAGATCTGCTGGAGGATCTGGTAAGTCCAGTTCCTGAACTGTTCAGAGATGTAGCAAGAATGAAAATAGCCGGCAAAATCGGTGAACTTGCCCTAAAGGAAAAGGCAGCACAAATCGATCAGGACCTCCTGATTCGCGGCTATATATTAGCCACTCCAAAAAGAGATCATAAATTTCTCCGCAAGAAATTGACGGAAAAACAGATAAATATGACTCCATACGAGCACTTATTTTAGGCCATTTCGTATCATCGGAATGGTTTTTTATTATACGGGCTTTTAAAAGCCACACATAGTTTCAGCACGTGTGGATTGGAGTGGAAGTCACTCGACTCCTGCGGGAGTAGCATACCAAGGGAGACCCCACAGACGCGAATGCGTCGAGGAGGCTCCCGGTAGCCCCGCGGAAAGCGAGTGTCTGGAACGGAAATCCACACATGCTTAATTCAATTCTTGAAATTAAATAGGATAGTCAGAATATCTAATGAATAGAAATGAAGAGTACTCTATCCAAAAAGGAGAAGTCCAATGACCACAAAAGAAGTCTTATTAAAACAACTATCCGCCTGCCTCGACCAGCCCAATTGGTTTGTCCCTTTATCAGCTGCCATCGAAGGACTATCAGCAAAAGAAGCATCTTTCAAGTCAGGAACCGCCAATTCGGTCTGGCAGATCGTCACCCACCTTACCTTCTGGAATGACCGCTATCTAACAAGATTCAAAGAATTGCCGCTCGCCCAAACCCATATCGCCAATGACGATACATTCAGCACAAAAGAATCCGTTACAGAAGAGGATTGGCAATCTGCTAAAAAAGCTCTTCAAAACGTATTGTCTGAGTGGATCAAAGCCCTGGAAGAATGCAGTGAAGAAAAGCTCCTCTTATCCGCCTATAAGGAACCAATTGAACCCTGGTCGTCTGTCATTTCCAATCTAACCATCCACAACGCCTATCACATCGGACAGATTGTCGAAATCCGGAAGATGTACGGACTTTGGGACCCCAAAAATGGTGTCCATTAATCAATAACAAAAAATCCGCCGAGCCTATGCCCGGCGGATTTCATTCTATCAAGTTGTTTTCGGATTCCCCGATTCATGCAGCTCCTGATGAAGCTTCCGATAATTCATATACATCGCTATCCTCCACGGCACGATCATTGAAAATGCGAGAATCCAGAACATGCCGCTCAGCTGGCCATAGTCAATCGTTGAGCTAAGGACCATTTTTCCAATAATCCGGATTATAAGCAAGCCTATCAATATAAAAGCGAATGCTTTGGAACGTTTCAGATAAATATCGCTGTCTCTGACTTCAAAGGAGGATGTTTTAATTAAAAGGATGGAAAAAAGCATTCCAACTGCGGCTGCTTCCAGGATCTCCATTGGGGTAACGCGAAAATAAGGAACGACAAACATAAGAGCACCTGTGCTCATAAAAATCGGCGGCAAGATGATTTTCTTGGCGGAAGCCGGCTTTTTTGCGGCCTTCATGCGGATGAACATTACGAAGATCGCCATAAAAACGGCACCGATTGATGAAATTAATACAAAGTCCATTCGATTTCATCCTCTATTTCATTTGATTACTAACCATATTATATCTTAATAGGCTTGATTTAGGTACTCAGAAGGATAAAAGTTCAATAAAAAAAGCCACTCCAGCTGATACCCGGACACATCCGTATGTCCAGGGTACCCTGAGTCAGCTCTTAGCTTAATACCCGATTCACAGCTTCTAATACACGGCCTTCATCAAATGGTTTTATGATAAAATCTTTCGCGCCAGCTTCAATGGATTCAACCACTACCTTCTGCTGGCCCATGGCTGAACACATGATTACTTTTGCATTAGGGTTTTCCCTCTTAATTTCCCTGACAGCCTCAAGCCCGCTCATTTCAGGCATTGTGATATCCATCATTACCAGATCAGGCTTCAGATTTTCAAATAGGTGCACGGCTTCTTTACCGTTTTCCCCTTCGCCCACAATTTCATGGTCGGCTTTTTTTAAAATGCTGCCAAGGGTAACCCTCATAAACTTTGCATCGTCTACTATTAAAATTCTCGCCACCACTGTTTCCCCCTTGTAGTGCATTGGAAGCTATATCTCTATTATACTACATTCATAGTAAAAAATACCCATAAAAACAATTATTAAACATCTAATCGAACAAAATTCCTTAAGAGAGACACATTTTTCCACGCCCAAAGAACACATATTTCAATATATCGAAGTATCAGATAAATTTCAATTGAAAGAATATGACAAATTTCGACCACGTCACATAGCCCTTTTTACATATAACAAAAAAAGAGCACATTCCCAATTTGAATGTGCTCCTGCTTTTAGAAACCTGTAAATCCGCCAAATAGCGGTGAAAGAATCGCAATGATTTTTGTCATCCAGTCAAAGAATAAGACAACACCCATGATCATCATCAATACGCCGCCGATTTTCATAATCTTGGCACTGTTTCGTCTGATCCATTGCAGCTTGCCAACAAAGAAAGAAAGCACGAAGAATGGGATTCCGAAACCAAGAATATAGGCAATCATATAAACCATTGCTGAGCTTGGATTAGAAGCTGCGAGTGAAATCACAGCTCCCAGAATTGGTCCTGTACATGGGGTCCAGCCGGCAGCAAACGCCATCCCGATTAGTACCGAACCAAGCAATCCGGCAGGACGGTTTTTAAACTCGAACCGCCTTTCTTTCATTAAGAATTCCGGCTTGATGACTCCCACTACCAGCAATCCAAAGAAGAAGATAAATATAGCTCCCAGCTGGCGGATGAGGTCTTGATATTCAGTAAAGAAACGGCCTATGAAAGTAGTGCCAAACCCAATAGCAATAAAAATAGCCGAAAATCCAAGAAGGAAGAATAACGTGTGCAGCATGCTCCGTCTTTGCAGCATCGCATTCTCTTCTTTTATCTCCCCTACAGACATTCCTGTAATATACGATAAGAATGCTGGATATAACGGCAGGCAGCAAGGAGAAATGAAGCTTAAAAACCCTGCCCCTAAGGCAATAAATACATTCAAATCTGTCATAGTCACAACTCCTGATACTCATTCATTCCCATTTCATTCTAACAAATCCCATATAGAAAAGATAATGGATAGAATGTGAACATTTTGTGTCCCCGAATATTTCACACATTTCTGAATAAACCACCGGCTATTATATTAATTCATATTAGATTTCAACATAAAACATGTATTTTTAATGTAAATGTTACTAAAGTTTAAAACAAGTTTCTTTTGAATTAATTACCATTATTCGATATACTAGTATAGGACTTAACAAATTCTGTTATTATCTTTCATCTTTTGACATGGAATAGAATTGGCAGAGTAAAGCCTACATATAAGAAATAATCAGAGAGGAACTATTGGCCATGTGTAAACAGGAACTGCTTACATTGATTGAACAGAAAAGAACAGAGTTAATTCAAGTGGCCATGAAAAGCGGCTTAAGCTCTGCCGCAGCAATCCGGTACAGCCAGGAGCTGGATGCCCTATTAAATGAATATAACCGAACCTTTATAAAAAAAGTGCAGACACATTAAGAAACAGCCATGCAACCTATGCAGGCTGTTTCTTACATTTATCCCTCTGAATCTAAGCAGTTATTTATTAATAACAATCGATAATTTATAATTTGCATGCTTATTCAAGTCTGTTAAAAATTGATCTAACCGTTCATTAGACTGGAATTTGCATTCAAGTATGTAACAGCCATCCCCGCTGATTTTATAATTATGTATGATTTCCTGCTGTGTTTTTACGAAGGTCAGATACGGCTGATGATTCATACTTTGAGTAATAACCGTAATAAAAGCATGGATGGAATACCCTAATTTCTCCTGGTTCACTTTGATTGTGTATCCCTCAATTACGCCCTGATCTTCTAATTTTGCCAATCTTGATGCGGCTGCCTGGCCAGTTAAATGGACTTTCTCCCCCAGCTCCTTCATGGTGATCCGGCTGTTTTTGGAGAGTTCCTCCAAAATACGCCAATCCGTGTGATCCAGCATTTTTTCAACTCCTTTCACTTTTCAAGTTAAACGGCAAAAAGACTTGATTTTATCTATGTAAGTACCAATGGGTCTTAGTATAAACTAAACCTAAATCAAAGAAAAGGAGTACATTTATATGAATATACAGCAAATCCGCAACGCTACACTAGTTGTCCAATATGCAGGCAAAAAGATTTTAATTGATCCCTTTTTAGCAGAAAAAGGAACTTACCCGCCTTTTCCAAATTCATTGAGACAAGATCAAAACAATCCTTTAACAGAGCTTCCGGTTTCCATTGATGAAATTATTCATAATGTGGATGCAGTGATTGTTACCCACCTGCATTTAGACCACTTTGATGATGCAGCCAAAGAAGCATTGCCAAAAAACATTAAAATGTTTGTGCAAAATGAAGAAGATGCTGCTGAAGTGAGAAATGCTGGTTTTAATAATATTGAAGTGCTCCATGAAGATAATGTTTTTGAAGATATCCAACTAATCAAAACAAAGGGCGAACATGGCAGGGGCGAAATTTTAAAACTGGCCGGTCTTGTTTGCGGAGTTGTCTTCAAACATCACAGTGAAAAAACACTTTATGTAGCTGGAGATACAGTTTGGTATGATGCTGTTCAGGAAGTCATTGAAACACACAATCCTGAAGTCATTGTTGTAAATGGCGGAGATAACCAGTTTCTTGAAGGCGGCTCGCTAGTTATGGGGAAAGAGGATATCTATGAAGTTTCCAAGGCTGCCCCGGATGCTAAGATTATTTCAGTCCATATGGAGGCCGTCAACCATTGGACACTATCAAAGGAAGAGTTAAAAAGCTACAGTAAAGACAAAGACTTTTCCGATCAATTATTAGTGCCTGAAGATGGAGAATCCTACTCCTTTTAAGAGACGAAAAGACGTGTGGCCATTCACACGTCTTTTCTATTAGCCTACTGCATCCTCCACTTTCTCAGCGGACCCATTCTGCAGCAGATACATTTTATGATACAAACCGCGCTTGGCAAGTAATTCCTGATGCGTTCCTCTTTCTACTATTTCCCCCTGATGAAGAACGAGAATCAATTCTGCATCCTGTATCGTAGACAATCGATGAGCAATCGCAATCGTCGTGCGGCCCTTCCGCATTTTCTCCAGTGCAGTTTGAATCGCTTCCTCTGTTTCTGTATCAATGTTGGCTGTTGCTTCATCCAGCACAAGAATTTTCGGATTGGCAGCAATCGTTCTTGCAAAGGCAATAAGCTGTCTTTGCCCGCTCGAAAAAGTCGATCCGCGCTCTACCACCGCATGCTCATATCCGTCTTCCAGCTTATCTATGAATGTGTGGGCCTGAACAAACTGAGCCGCAGCTTTGATCTCTTTATCTGTCATTTTCTCATTATGAAGTCTGATGTTATCCTTAATCGTCCCGTAAAATAGGAAAGGATCCTGAAGGACGAGTCCCATTTTCGCGCGCAATTCTTCCGCTGGATAAGACTTAATGCTTTTTCCGTCAATGAAAATACCGCCGCGCTCATATTCATAGAATCGCATCATTAAATTAATGATTGAGCTCTTGCCGCTGCCGGTATGGCCAACAAGGGCAACGGTTTCACCCTGTTTGGCTGTAAAAGAAATATTTTTCAATACATCCCGTTTGCCGTCATAGGAGAAGCTGAGGTTCCTAAACTCAATCTCTCCTTCCTTAATTCCAGCAGACAGGTTATCCTCCTGTTCAGGAGCAAGTTCCTTCTCGTCCAGCAGCGCAAACGCTCTTGAAGCGGCAATGATTGCCTGCTGATACATGGAAAGCCTCATCATGATCTGATTCACAGGCTCAAAAAAACGGTCAAGATAGCTGACAAAGGCATACAGCACACCGATTTCGATCGGATTGTTAAAGGAAGAAATGCCAAAGAAGCTCAATACAATAATAAGTGCCAGTACATACACAAGGTCGATGGCAGGCCTTAACAGCAGCCCATCCATTTTGATATTGCGCATACCTGCTTGATAGTGCTGCTCATTGATATCGCCAAATTCCTTCCGCAGCCTTTTTCCTGCCTGAATACCTGGATGATGGACATTCCCTGCAGTGATTCACTCAGCTTAGCATTCAGCTGGCTCAGCCTTTCCCTTAAGTCCTTATAAAATACCGAACTGTATTTACGGTACGTATGAATGATCATAAAAAGAATCGGGAGAATCACCAGGCAAAATAGTGCCAGCTTCACATTCAGGATAAACATCGCCACAAAGATCCCTGTCAGCAGGAAGGCACCCTGAATAAAGGTAACCAGGACACTGACAAACATATCCTTAATAGCTTCTGTATCATTGGTAACTCTTGATACAATACTTCCGGCAGGCGTTTTATCAAAGTATTTCAAGCCCAGTGACTGAACTTTTGAAAAGACATCCACACGCAGCTGCTGAATGATTTTAAGCGCAATTTCCTGAAATTTCAGCAGCTGAAAATAGGATACCAGCACATTCATGATCTGAATGCCCAGATATGCTGCACCAAGAGCAAATAACGGCTCGAAAACCAGGTTCCTTGGTGTTAAATAATCATCGATAAAAATTTTGACAAGAATCGGCCCCAATATGTCTCCAATCGTCGTTAGCAGAAGCAAACTGAAGGCAAGTATGATTGTTTTCTTATGCGGTTTTGTATAGGAAAGCAGCCGGAAAAGGACCTTCCGCTGCTCTTTCCCTTTCATAATCGGTGTCTTTTCCATCGGCTTATCCCCCATGCTCCACAAGCTCTTCCAGCTGCTGGCGCAGATACATATTCTTATACCAGCCTTCTTCAGCCATCAGTTCATCATGTGAACCCCGCTGAACAATTTTCCCTTCATCCAGCACCAATATGAGATTCGCATGCTGAATGGCGCTCAGCCTGTGAGCGGTTATGATCGTTGTCTTGCCTGCCCGCTCACCACGCAATGAAGTAAGGATAGCTTCCTCTGTTTTCGCATCAACGGCGGAAAGTGAGTCATCCAAAATCAATACTTCCGGTTTCATCAGAAGGGCTCGTGCAATGGAAATACGCTGCTTCTGCCCTCCGGAAAGCGAGACCCCTCTTTCACCCACAACGGTTTTATAGCCATCTGTGAATTCTAGAATATCCTCATGGATATTGGCCAGTTTCGCTGCTGCATAAATATCTTCAAGATCTGCATCCGGCCTCGTGAAAGCTATATTTTCAGCAACAGTGGCAGAGAACAGAAAGTGCTCCTGCGGGACATAGCCAATCGCTTCCCTCAGCTTTTCGATTTTATAGCGGTTGATAGTATGTCCTGCAAAAAGAATTTCCCCTTCATAGCCTTCAAACTCACGGATCAAAAGCTTCAGAAGTGTGGTTTTGCCAGCACCCGTTTTACCTGCTATGCCGAGAGTCTCTCCTCTTTCCAGCCTAAAATGAATATCCTTAAGCAGCGCTTCCTGTTCACCCGGATAGGCGAACTCCTCAATCTTGTACTCAATATCACCGCTCGGAACTTCATTGATGCCAGTCTCATCATCCTTAATATCGATTTCTTCTGCAAGAAGCACAGAGACTCGATCATAGGAGGCGCGGCCTCTCTCGACAATGTTGAACAGCCAGCCAAATGCGAGCATTGGCCAAATCAGGAGACCCAGATAGGCAGTAAATGAAACCAGCTGCCCGATGGTCAGCTCTCCTGCAATAACATATCTGGACCCAAAAGCAATAGATAGGAAGAAAGAGATTCCTACAATAATGCTGATCGTCGGATCAAACAAAGAATCAACACGTGCAACAGAAATGTTTTTTTGCACTACATCTTCAGACTGCCTGCGGAAATCTTCAATATCTTCTTTTTCCTGTCCGAATGTTTTAATCACTTTAATTCCTGAAACACTTTCCTGAGTTTTGTCATTCAGTGAAGAAAAAGCCTCCTGTGCTTTGTGGAACCGTCTATGAAGCAGTGTTCCATACCAGCTCGTTAAGAGTGCCATGAACGGCATCGGAATCAGACTGATTAGTGTAAGCTTCCAGCTGATTGTTGTCGCCATGGCGATGATAACGAAACCGCCTGTCGCCAGTGAATCGACAAATGTGAGGACCCCCGCTCCTGCCGTCTGCTGAATTGCCTGCAGATCATTTGTCGCATGGGCCATCAAGTCCCCCACTCGCTTTTTCTGGTAGAAGGACTGTGACATATTCGTAAAATGCTGATAAAGCCTGTTGCGCAGGAGTTTGGACAGCTTAACGGCTGATCCGAAAATCATAATGCGCCAATAATAGCGGAGCACATACATCATGAGGGCTGTAACAGCAAGAAGTCCTATCCACATTAATAATGCCTTTGAAGTCAGCTCGCCATTTTTAATCGAGTCGACCACAATGCCGACCACCTTTGGCGGCACCAGCTGAAGCATTGCCACAAATAACAGCAGAATAATCCCGTTTACATAAGCCTTTTTCTCCTTCTTAAAAAACCACATCAAATCCCAAAAAACCTTCATACCCCATCCTCCGAAATTCGAAACATAATAGCTTAAATAGTTTAACAAATATTGAGAAAATAAGGAAGATTTTTTCTCGAAAAGAAAAAAGCACCCATTCATTTGGATGCTTTATTGTCCTAATGCTTCTATTCGGTTTATCAGGCTTGTTGCTTCATGAATGGTAGTGAACAGCTCTGAGTTCTCCAGCTGATCCAGCGCAAGGTTGCCGTTCTCCAATACTTTATTTATTTCAGCCAGAAGCGCTTCATTCTGTGTCACCAGCTCCTGATGAACATCTTCTGCCAGCTTCGGGATATCCTGAAGGGCGATAAATTCTTCAACTTCCTGCTTAAGCGTCGTCAATCTGTCTTCAAGTTCCTGCTTTAATGCCGGATCCGCTGCCGCCTCCTGAATCATTTGCGGCGCCTCTTCAGCAAAGTCGCTTAATGTATTGATATGCTCAGTCGCTTCATTAACATAGTCAATGGAATTATTCACTTCACCCAGAACGGAACAGCCATTTAATAACATAGAAACGGTAAGGAGCCCTATTAGTATTACTTTTTTCATTTGCTCGTTCCTTTCATGATTTGTCATAGTATATATACGGTCAGTATAAAAGAAGGTTTCATTTTGGATATAAAAAAACCACCTTCCTTGTATTGTAACAGAAAAGTGGTTTCCGATGGGATGCTTGTCCCTGATTATTTGCCAGTCTGCTTGTTCATGGCATTCATCATTTGGTTGATCTTCTTCTGAGATGGCTTCATGCCCATTTGCATCATCATCATTTTAAGCATTTGTTCATTAATTGGCGGATTTTTCTCCAGGTAGCTCATCATATATTTTCGAGCAATGAAAAATCCTAGTGCTACACCGGCAAGAAGCGCCAGTACACCAACTAGAATGTACATACCCATACTAACTTCCTCCTTCATGTTGTCTATCATACAGTGTACTAGACCAAAGGTTATTATACAATATTTGCTTTGTTTTTTCTCTTATTTTAGACGAATTTTCTCTCTTTTATCGGTTTTAGCCACCCATAGCGCTTATGCTGGAGGTCAACAGCCAGGAAGGAAGACTCGCTTTTTCGCAGCACTTCGAAAAATACCGTCTCTGCCTCATAGCTGCCAGCTGCTTCTAAAACCAGGCTCCGTTCAAATACTTCAAGCTTCGCCCTGCTTCTTTTGCTCATCTCTATATAGTATGCACTTTTTTCTATAATAAAGTCTTTTTTTCGCTGCAGCTGCTGATGGATATATTGATGCACTTTCAAACCCGGGATTGGCTTAGTCACAAAATCAATTTGCTTCGATAGAATAGACTTCATTTCACCTGATGAACACTCATACTCTTCAAACAACTGAAAAAACATTCGCTCTCTGCCAAAATAATGGGACGCAAATTCATCTTCTATTAAATACAATTGATAAGCTCTCATCTGGCCCCTCCTTCCGGGACAATCCATTTCTTTCAATTATAAGCAACCAAAAATAAGGAATGTGTCTGAAGATGTTAAAAAATTTCACTAATTTTGTCGAAAACGAAGAATTCAGTTGATTATGAGGATTCTTGGTGGAAGAGCTGCTAAATTAGCTGATCAAAATATTTACTATGTCAATTTCCCGGTTTTACTGAAATGTAATCCTTTTTTTTAACACATCACACAAAAAAGGAAGAGCCTCTCAGCTCTCCCTCGTCAGTTAATATTATCCCTGCAGCAATGCTTTTACGCGTGCTACAACGTTTTCAACTGTGAATCCGTATTCTTCCATAATCTTCTCACCTGGAGCAGATGCGCCGAAGGTATCGATTGCAAGAACATCGCCTTCGTCTCCTGCATAACGGTGCCATCCAAGTGAAGATCCCATTTCAATGGCAAGACGCTTCTTGACTGTCTTAGGAATTACGCTTTCTTTGTACTCTTTTGATTGAGCCTCGAAGCGGTCCCAAGCAGGCATGCTTACAACAGATGCATGGATGCCTTCGCCTTCAAGCGCTTTTTGTGCTTCAACAGCCAGGCTTACCTCAGATCCTGCAGCAAGCAATAATACATCCGCGCTGCTGTTGGAAGCTGGTGAAACAACATAAGCACCTTTTTGTACGCCTTCGTATGCTGCTGAATCCGTTCCTTTTAATGTAGGAAGGTTTTGGCGGGTCAATACTAGTGCAGTTGGCTTGTTTGTTGATTCGATTGCTGTTTTCCATGCAGCTGCTGTTTCGTTTCCGTCAGCAGGGCGGACAACAGAAAGGTTTGGCATTGCACGCAATGCAGCAAGCTGTTCTACAGGCTCATGTGTAGGACCGTCTTCACCGACAGCGATACTGTCATGTGTGAAAACATACGTAACAGGCAGATTCATAAGTGCAGCCAGACGGATTGCCGGGCGCAGGTAATCAGAGAACACGAAGAATGTTCCGCCGAATACTTTTAATCCGCCGTGAAGAGCCATACCATTCAATGCAGCACCCATTGCAAATTCACGTACACCGAACCAGATGTTGCGGCCGTCAAATGACTCAGCCGTAAAGTCTCCTGTACCTTTGATCATTGTTTTGTTGGAGCCTGCAAGGTCGGCAGATCCGCCAAAGAATGAAGGAAGGTTTTGTGCGATTGCATTTAGCACTTCTCCGGAAGAAGCACGGCTAGCAAGGCTCTTTCCTTCTTCATAAACAGGGATGGCTTTATCCCAGCCTTCAGAAAGCTCGCCATTGATTGCCTGCTCCAGCTGTTTTCCTAACTCAGGATGTGCTTCTTTGTATTGTGCAAAAAGGTCTTCCCATTCCTGCTGCTTTTTAGAGCCGCTTTCCACAACCTGCTGCTTGAAGTGATCATATACTTCCTGTGGAACATGGAAATCTTCATCGAAAGTCCACTTATAGGCTTCTTTCGTTAATTTCAATTCGTCAGCACCTAGCGGAGCACCATGAACATCAGATTTGCCTGATTTGTTTGGAGAACCGTAGCCAATGACTGTTTTGACTTCAATCATTGTTGGCCGGTTTTCATCCTGCTTCGCCTCTTCAATTGCTTTTGCGATTTCGTGAAGATCATTGCCGTCTTCTACGCGGATATACTGCCAGCCGTATGACTTGAAGCGCTGTTCAACACTTTCAGAAAAAGATTTATCAAGGTCACCATCAAGTGAGATATCATTTGAATCATATAGAACAACCAGTCTTCCAAGCTTTAAGTGGCCAGCAAGGGAAGCAGCTTCAGCCGAAACGCCTTCCATAAGGTCTCCGTCACCGCAGATGCTGTATGTATAGTGATCAACCACATTGAAGTTGTCTTTGTTGTATGTTGCAGCCAGGTGGCGCTCTGCCATTGCCATACCAACAGCCATTGCAATACCTTGACCTAATGGGCCTGTTGTTGCATCAACACCTGGAGTATGGCCGTATTCAGGGTGGCCAGGCGTCTTGCTTCCCCACTGTCTGAACTCTTTAATGTCATTCATGGAAACATCATAGCCGGAAAGATGAAGAAGGCTGTATAGAAGCATAGAGCCATGTCCTGCAGAAAGGACGAACCGGTCACGGTTGAACCATTCTGGATTTTTCGGGTTATGGTTCATGAAGCGTGTCCAAAGTGTATAAGCCATTGGCGCTGCACCCATCGGCATGCCCGGATGGCCGGAATTCGCCTTTTCAATGGCGTCGATTGATAAAGTACGAATGGAACTGATGGATAGTTCATCTGTGTGATTAAACATTCAATACATCCTTTCGAGTAGTAATTCTTTACTCTTTTTATATTATCGGGTGTCCCTTTTTTTCACAACCAATAGGGTCAGAAAAGGACAAAAAAAGCCGGTTTGTTACTATATTGACACAAATAGACCCGGCATATGTAAAAAAGCGGAGATATCCGGCAATAAATCCGTAAAGTCTTCTCCGCATTCTATTAAAAGAAGGAATACAGCATTGTGTATCCCTTGCATTTATAATATTAGTGAAGGCGGTTTTTATTTTGGAATTCTTTCAGCTTTTTAGGAGTAACGTCGTTTCCTTTCGGGTCAACAATTGTAACACCTTTAAGCGTGTTTAACATGCCAGAGCGAAAAGTCTCCAAATACTCTTTGCGGAGAGAAGTCTGCTCTTTCGCTTCTGCTTCTGTTAATCCGGATTCCTTTGCCTTCTTTGCCAGTGCATTAATTCGGGCAAGTTTTTGTTTTGGCAGCATATTAAAGCTCCTTTATATCAAAAGTTTACCTTTGAATATTCTAAATAGAAGTTCTTATTATACAATAGCTTCAAATATAGAACAATACTGAAACTCAACTGCCATCATACTAAAAAAGAACACTTTTGACAAGAAAAGTGCTCTATTCAGGAAGTAATTCAATATGTTCTTTATACCTTCTATGGACAGTTGCTTTTGAGATATTATAGCCAAAACCCCTAAGCGTTGCAGCAATCTCTGCAAATGTTAATTCGTTTTTCCTTAGCCTGACAATTTCCTCTATCGGCACCTCTATTCTTTCCCTGCCTCCATTTGCTCCCTGATTGCTTAAGTTCTTCTCGGGCCGGTAACCTTTATCAATAGCCCGCTGCATGCCGCGTCTGATTTTGATGTTATGAAGCTTTCTCTGATACTCCTCTACCATTCCAACAATGTTCAGCACCATCGAATCTGATTCCGAAAGTTCGAGCTGGCCGTTATTCGAAATGCTGTATAGCTGGACTTCTTCTTTTAAAATGCAATGGAGTATTGCAATCTTTGCATTGCCCCGCCCAAGCCTGGTTTCATCCTGAATGAGGACAACCTTGATATCCTTTTCTTTAATTAAGTCTAAAAGCTCCAATATACCGTCTCTTTCAAGATCGTATCCGCTGGCCTGTTCGCGAATCACCTTGACCACTTCAAAATTATGCTTTTTCGCCAGAATCACCAGCTCTTCTTCCTGCCTTGAAAGGGACGTTTCCTGAGTATCTTTTGTTGTACTAACCCTGCAGTAAATAATAGCTTTCATAACTTCTCCTTATTCATAAAGGTCTGAACTGGCAAGCTCTTTATAAGGCTCGTCATCCAGAGCTTTTACTGGAATTACAATTTCATCGCCCGGAAAAATCCTTCCAGACGCAATCTCATTATTTTGTTCCACCCAATTAATAAATTGATCTGTAGACAGCGAATGTTCAGCCGAAAAATTCTCAGCAATTTTCCATAAAGAGTCGCCTTCTGCAACAGTGACTTTCACAAACTTTTCCGTATCGGGTGTTTCTATTTGCACGAGCATAATAAACGATGCTGCCAGGCTTAAAACGAAGAGAATAATAGCATAAGAATATGATTTCCACAATTTTTTAAACATGATATACCACCTCTAAAAAGAATATATGTTCGCATTTGATGATTTTATTATAGACCGAACATTTGTTTTGTGTCAATAAAAATTCGAACTTATGTTTGTATCATATGGTAATTGGTGCTATAATTGAGACAACAAAAACATACGAGGTGCGTAAAGATGGTGAAATTATCAAAAAGGCAGCAAGATATATTAGAGTTTATAAAAGAAGAAGTTAAATTGAGGGGTTATCCGCCTTCTGTAAGGGAAATCGGGGAAGCAGTCGGCCTTGCTTCAAGCTCAACAGTTCACGGCCATCTCGCCAGACTTGAAAGCAAAGGGCTGATCCGCAGAGATCCTACTAAACCGCGCGCCATTGAAATTTTAGACCTGGACGAGTCTTCTCACATTCCTAAAGTCAGTGCAGTTAATGTTCCGATCGTCGGTAAAGTAACTGCAGGGCAGCCGATAACGGCCATTGAAAATGTCGAAGAATACTTCCCTCTTCCAGAAAGAATGGCACCAGCTGACGAGCATGTATTCATGCTTGAAATCATGGGAGAAAGTATGATTGAAGCCGGAATCCTTGATGGCGACTATGTCATCGTCAAACAGCAGAGCACTGCCAATAATGGAGATATCGTGGTTGCCATGACAGAGGAAGACGAAGCAACTGTCAAGAGATTCTTTAAAGAAAAAGACTTTATCCGTCTTCAGCCGGAAAACTCTACAATGGAACCTATCATCCTTCGAAATGTTTCCATCCTTGGCAAGGTTATAGGTGTATACCGCCATATGCATTAATAGAGTGATAAAAAGCAAGCAGCCTCTGCCTGCTTTTTATTTTTTCCAATTTTAAGAAGGTTATCAGTTCCTATTACCTGATGCTATTAGCGAAATCATACGAAAGTAACGGATACTTTTTCTTTTGGCATAAAGTTACAGTCAAGTATGACTATTTTATTGTTCTGAAAATTCGGTATTTTTATGCATATTAATTTATAGCCACTTTCTATATAATGGTAATACACCGAGAATCAACCTAAGGTCGCTTGTCCAAAATCTCGACTTTAGGAGTGTGAAGAAAAAATGTTTTTGAACATTACCTTCGCTTTGTTGATTGGTGGGCTGGTTGGTGTCGTTGGACATATTCGGAAAGAAGGCAAAATGGTCAAACCCAGAAGAACAAAAAAGTTCATCTATCTGGGGGTCTTTGAAGAAGTAATCATGGGGGCTTTAGCGGCTGTTTTTTTGGTCGTATCTTCAGATCCTGACTCTGCCTTAAAGGTAGTTCTCCTGGCGGTGATTGCAGGGTTTGGAGGAGATGCACTGCTGACATGTCTCGATTTCTTAAAGATCAGACATAAAGAATAGAGAGATGCAGAGAAATACGAATTAGTTAAAACCTCGTTCATCTGTAAACGGGGTTTTTGTATTTGCCTTTTTAAAAATACTCCCCGGCTAAAGTGGCCAGGGAATTTCAAATTTTCTTAGTACGAGAACATGTACTGCCCGCCCTCCCAAGAATGCACTCGCATACGTGAAAAAACACACCACCTGCTGGGAGAAATCCTGCCTTTTTTATTTTTCGACTATTTTTTCAAAACTGCTCCTTCTGCTGAACCAATGGGCAATTAAATAAAGTGAAACTAATATAAAAAAGGAATAAGTATAGGCCCAGTCGATTCTTTTATACAAGTGCAGCATTGCCATAATAGGCATTCCTACATAAGCACCAAACCCACCGAATAATACAGCCTTAACTATCGCATTCATATTTGGTTTAAATTGAATTAATAACATTATAGCCACTGGAACAGTTCCGTATCGAAATGAGTAGCTGATCGTTGGTATTGGAATAACCTTAATGGGATAGGACCATTTTCCAAAGTCAACACCTAATCCATCAATGGTTGTAGAGATTATCATCGTTATAAAAGCGGCAAATAACAGCCGGGCTGAACTCTCCTTTTTCCGAAAAATTGCCCACAAAACCCAAGGAACAAGTAACATAGCTAAGGCTACCCACCAACTTAAAGTAAATAAGAAAGTGTTTAAATTCACCTCGGTAATCAATTTATTTGCTTCTGTAATAATCTTATTCGCCTTATCAAGTTGAATTAATCCTTCCTGGAATGTCATGATTCACCCACCTTTTACATTCCTTGCTTCGCGTCTAATCCTTAATATTTCAAATTTTATATCTTTTATTCTTATTCGGTCCCTTTATCACGTAATTAACTAATTCTATCTTGTGTTTATTAAAAATAATTTCAATATCACCTGTATCAACCTCTAGCCCTATTCAAATATAGTCTCCAAGACTATCCCTCTTAACATTTTTTGGATTTATAATTCATGTATAACACTTTTGTAAAGGGTGAGTCGTCTGAGCATATCAAAATGGCTCGGTATTTTATATTGGTTTGCTACTTGCTTGTATTTTTTAATGGAACCAATCTTCATTTTGACTTCTACAGCTCCGTACAGTTTTTTAGAACATTTGCAATGAGCGAACTTGGCGTTACTTCTTGCGGGGAATACACCTATTCAATTGCACCTCATGAGATTTGTTCTCCTTACCATTTCTGGATGAATGTATTGTTTATTATTAACAGATTAACCTTTTCATTTGGTATTTTGCACCTTTCACAAAACCTTGAGAAGACAAGATTAAACCGGCTAGCGACAATTTTCATTCTTATCTTAGCTTTAGGTAATATTGTTTCTGGCTTTATACCGGCTGATATAAATCTATTTTGGCATTGAATAGCAGCTCAAGTTGGCATGATTACTGTCATGCCCGGTCTTTGGCTTTATGGAAAATCATTAGAAAACGGAAAACGCTGGACTCAATACTGTTTAGTCACATTACTAGTCATATCCATATTCATTATGTTAATCTTTTTCATCCCTATGCCCGCCGGTCTATTGCAATTTACCTGACTCATAATTCTTTTTTATCAATTAACACCCGCTGCCTTGTTTTAATATTCGTCAAAAAACAGAACTAAACAACAATATTTCTCTAAGCCTTAACTGGATGGTCCTGAAAAACTTTTTTACAACGACGGCCAAGAACTAAAACTAAATCTTTTTTGTCCAAAAAAAAGACCCCTTAACATCAATGGTGTCAAGAGGTTTACTTTTATACAAGTTTGGTATTATTACTCTGACGGAAGAACATACAGAGATAAAAAATCGTCATGACTTAAAACATGTTTCTCCAGAAATTTAATGATTGCTCATAAATCTGGAAAATAGGTTCCATCTCCCCAGTGTCCCATTTTGAAAAAAAGTCCAAATTTCTTGACCTGGGGGAGCCTAGATATTACAACTGGTTACACCAGACCTTTTTTAAACCAAAATATATATATCTTTACAAGATAAAGAATAATCACGTTGGTAATTAAACCAATGAACCAGTTCCAGTGAATATAGTGATACAATGAACTAAATTTTTCGAGAAGATAAGAATAAGTTGTTATCCCCATTGAAAATAGTAAGTAGTACAAAAATGTTCTTCTTGTCCCTTTTTCATTTGGATAAAAAAGTATAAAAAACACGGCAATTGCAGGATAAACTATATAATGTAATGAAAAGCTCATATTTGTTGCTTTATTAAATTCTCTATACGGAAACTCAACCAATCCAAATACTAATTGTATATATTCATGTATCCATGTTATTGCTTGAACAAATATAAAGGTTATCCACGCTAACCTTTTACTTTCGATTGGAATATATCTAAACAGCAAGTACAATGATAAAATCCACGAACATATTAAAATAAGAACTTCTCTGTTCATTTTAACTCCACCAAAATTAATCTTTTAGAAAACCATCGATAAAATTTATCGTTTATATAGAGAGAAATCATTACTGTTACCAGTGTCCAATACCATTTCCATTTATGATACTCAACCAGTTCAGTATTTGATTCTAATACAACCTCTAAGAAGGTAAAAAATCCAGCAAAGAAAACATAATACAATAGTGAGCCAAACCATTTTTTATTCCTTGGAAAATACAAACTAAAAATAATGGCGACTACCGGGAATAAGAAGAACTCAAAGGAAAAACTAGTCCTATTATATAAATTTGCCTTAGGATACAATTGAATCGGATATTCAATCCAACCCATTTCTACTGCTATTAAACCGGCTGGCCATGTAATGACTTGTAGAAAAAAAAAGATAACCCACGTATCTCTAACCTTTTCTCTCGGTACTAGTATCTTGAGACACATGATACTTAGTATTAATATCCCCAATATAATCCATCTTTCAAGATTCATTTAAGTCACCTTTCATCGAAACCATTTAATACTATTTGTTCACATAATTAAATAAATCGATACCACCACTTTTCATCATGCTGCCATTTGTTTGGCTTCTTATATTCCTGAAGTCTCGGCCATGTTCTATGTTATGGCAAACGACACAAACAACACTCTCTAGGTTATTTTCATCAAGTACTAACTCTTGATGATGCTCAAGCTCCTTGATATGGTGAACAACCAGTTGAATCTTCTTACGCTTAGCACTTTCATTGTATTTATTTGTATCACTCATCCAGTATTGGAGGAATAATGCTTTAACGAAAATATTTCTCCAATCCCTGGCACCCTTCTTTGCGACGGCGGGCAAGAGATTTGCCCAACGGCCTTTTCTGTTTGGCTTTATTGGCCTTATTTAAATCATTTTTTAGGATCCTAAAGAACTGTGATCTCCCCTCTTTACCAATTCACTCATTAAGACACACTCATGTGGTTCTCCAGTTAGAAGCAGGGGCAGACATGAAATACATCCCAGAGAGATTGGTTCATGGAAGTATTCAAATAACTGCAGATGTCTATTCGCATATTAGTAAAAAGATTGAAACTAAAAGAATGAGTATATTCGAGGAAAACATGAAAAATGTCCTTGAATTAATTTTTTGCTTTAAAATCGGGCATTTTTAGGGCAAAGCAAAAACTAAAGCCACATTACAGTTTTTGCCCGAAAATAAAAACCCCTCAACACCAATGGTGTCAAGGGGTTTACTTTTTAATACATGCTCAAGTACTGCTCGCGCTCCCATGGATGCACTTGCGTACGGAACATATCCCACTCAATTTCCTTCGCTTCAATGAAGTGTTCAAAGATATGTTCGCCAAGAGCGGACACGATGACTTCATCTTTCTTAAGCTCATCAAGTGCAGCAGCCAATGTAGCCGGAAGATCCTTGATGCCTTCTTCTTCACGTTCCTGCTTGTTCATTACATAGATGTTGCGGTCTACTGGTGCCGGAGGAGTCAATTTGTTCTTGATTCCGTCAAGTCCAGCTTTTAGAAGTACAGCCATTGCAAGGTATGGGTTTGCAGCAGGGTCTACACTTCTTACTTCAACACGTGTACTTACACCGCGGGAAGCCGGAATACGGATAAGCGGTGAACGGTTTTGAGCAGACCATGCAACATAGCAAGGTGCTTCATAACCAGGCACCAAACGCTTATAAGAGTTAACGATTGGATTTGTTACTGCAGTAAATGCTGTCGCATGGTTGATGATGCCTGCGATAAAGTGACGTGCATCTTCACTTAATTGAAGATCACCAGTTTCGTTGAAGAATGCATTTTTGCCATCCTTGAATAAGGAAACGTTACAGTGCATACCTGATCCGTTAACACCGAACAGCGGTTTTGGCATGAATGTCGCGTGCAGGCCGTGCTTGCGGGCAATTGTTTTAACAACAAGCTTGAACGTCTGGATTTGGTCACAAGCTGTTAATGCATCTGCATATTTGAAGTCGATTTCATGCTGTCCAGGTGCAACCTCATGGTGGGATGCTTCAATTTCAAAGCCCATTTCTTCAAGCTCAAGCACGATATCGCGGCGGCAGTTTTCTCCAAGATCAGTTGGCGCAAGGTCGAAGTATCCGCCATTATCGTTCAATTCAAGAGTCGGCTCACCAGCCTGGTCAAGCTTGAATAAGAAGAATTCCGGCTCAGGTCCTAAGTTGAAATCAGAGTATCCCAACTCTTCCATTTCTTGTAAGATTCGTCTTAAGTTGCTGCGGGGATCACCGAGGAATGGAGTTCCATCCGGATTGTAGATATCACAGATAAGGCGTGCAACTTTCCCTTTTTCAGCTGTCCAAGGGAATACCACCCAGGTATCAAGGTCAGGATAAAGGTTCATATCTGATTCTTCAATACGTACAAAGCCTTCGATTGAAGATCCATCAAACATCATTTTGTTATCAAGGGCTTTTTCAAGCTGGCTGATCGGAATTTCCACGTTCTTGATAGTTCCAAGAATATCCGTAAACTGTAAACGGACGAATTTTACATTTTCCTCTTCTGCAATTCGCTTAATATCTTCTTTAGTAAACTTTGCCACTGGTAGTTCCTCCCTTAAATTTACATGAGTGATTTATTTTTTGCTCTGTTAATGTGCGCTCAGAAATCCAAGACAATATCAACGAGCTTAAAAACGGCTTTTTTTAATGAAAAAAACGGTGCATGTTGCCCTGACGCAATGATGAACGATTAAATCGGCCCGCCTGCACTATTTCCTTGCGAAGGAGTTTCCGGATTTCTTCATCTGATAGATCGCGTCTCGCTTTTTCTGCTTGCTTATTCATGTTTTCAGTTATCGCTTGCTGTTCTTTTACGAAAAATAGCTGCTTGATCCCAGCCATGTTCACGCCTTGATCAATCAAATCTTTAATTTCCAGAAGGACATCGATGTCGTTTAAGGAAAAAAGCCTTCTATTTCCGTCAGTTCTAGCTGGAGAAATTAATTGGTGCTCTTCATAGTAGCGAATCTGCCTGGCGGTCAGGTCAGTCAGCTGCATGACAGTACCAATTGGGAAAAGCGGCATGGAACGTCGAATTTCGCTTCCAGTCAACTATTTCTCCCCCTTTTCAATTACTTCTTGAGTTTATTATATGTAATGTCAGATTATCTGTCAACAATATGTTAGCTTTTATAACATGATTTTTTCAAAAAAATTTTGCCTTTCATATTTTCATATAAATCTCAATAAAGAAACAGAAAAGGACAACTAACTATGTAGCTGTCCTTCTTAATATTCACCTAATTTATTTGGACTAAACCTTTTTCCAGCAATTGGTTCAGCGCGATGCATACAGCCATTTTCACATGGGAATAAGTCAGCCCGCCTTGAACATAAGCAACATAAGGCGGCCTGATGGGGCCATCAGCTGTCAGTTCAATGCTTGCACCCTGAATAAAAGTACCCGCTGCCATGATAACATCGTCTTCATATCCTGGCATATAAGCAGGGTAGGCAGTTACATGGGAATTAACAGGAGATGCAAATTGAATCGCCTGGCAAAAAGCCACCATTTTTTCTTTATCATCAAATTGAACAGATTGGATTAAATCGGTTCTTTTACTGTCCCACTTTGGATTGGAGTTCATTCCAAGCCGTTCAAGCAGTGCTGCTGTAAAAACAGCCCCTTTCAAAGCCTGACCGACAACATGTGGAGCCAGGAAAAAGCCCTGATACATTTCCTGAAGGCTGTAAAGGGACGCACCTGCTTCTGCACCAATTCCCGGTGAAGTCATACGGAAGGAACAAGCTTCGACCCATTCCTTCTTCCCGACAATATAACCGCCTGTCTTGGCAATTCCCCCGCCGGGATTCTTAATAAGCGACCCGGCCATCAAGTCTGCCCCAACATGGCAAGGCTCTCGGTCTTCAACAAACTCTCCATAGCAATTATCAACAAAAACAATCGCATCCGGCTTAATTTCTTTTACGAAATGAATCATTTCTTCTATTTGTTCGATTGTGAATGATGGTCTTGTTGCGTATCCCTTAGAACGCTGTATGCCAATCATTTTCGTATTCGGTTTAATTGCTTTTTCAACTGCAGGATAATCAATGCTTCCATCTTCATTCAGCGGGATGCTATTGTATCCAATCCCGAACTCTTTCAGCGAACCGTTTCCAGTTCCCCGGATTCCAACAACTTCTTCCAGTGTGTCATATGGTTTTCCGGTGATGTACAGCAATTCATCACCCGGCCGCAATACGCCAAAGAGTGCAATGGAAATGGCATGCGTCCCTGATATAATCTGAGAGCGGACCAATCCTGCTTCCCCGCCGAAAACTTCAGCATATATTTCCTCCAATGTATCCCTGCCGATATCATCGTATCCATATCCGGTTGAAGGAATGAAATGCGAATCGCTGACTTTGAAATTTTGAAAGCTCTTTAATACACGGAATTGATTCTCATCAATCCGCTCATCAATACTCTTTAATACCTCTGAAATTTGCTGCTCCACTTCTTTTACAATCGGCTGGAGCTTTTCTCCTTTTGATAACTGTTGAAACATGATGTTCTCCTAACTATACGGTATATTTCATTAAAGGCCCTGAAATCTGATGGTCTTCGAGGTAATAGCCCTTGCAAACATAGAGCTCTTTATCTTCATTGAAAGTCAATTCCCTCAGGATGGTTTCGTTCTTGAGCTGTGACAGCAGTTTTCCCTCTGTCGAAGGCACCTCCACATGGTAATGCTTCATCATTCCCAGGATCATCTGCTCGATTTTCCGTTTCAGTTCATTGCGGTCATCTTCATCAAAGGCACTGATCTGAATCGTTTCTGTTCTGGCGGTCGGGACAAAATCAGGATGCCTTAAATCTCTCTTATTATATACCGTAAGCTGCGGTATTTTATCATTTTCCAAATCTTCTATCAGTTTATTGACTGTCTGCTCATGCTGGTAATAATCCGGATTGGACATATCGACTACATGAAGAAGAAGATCTGCTTCCTTTACTTCTTCCAGAGTGGAACGGAAGGCTGCAATGAGCGTAGTCGGCAAATCCTGAATAAATCCGACTGTATCTGTCACAAGTGTGATAAATCCGCTTGGCAATATCAGCTTGCGGGTCATCGGGTCAAGTGTGGCAAACAGCTGGTTTTCTTCATAGGAATCCGCTTCCGACAATCTATTAAAAATAGTGGATTTCCCTGCATTTGTATAGCCGACAAGCGCTATTTGGAATGCTTTATTTTTCTTCCTTCGTTCACGGTATCTGTCACGGTGCTGCACAATGACAGAAAGCTGGGTCTTAATATCATCAATTCGGCGGCGGATATGGCGGCGGTCTGATTCAAGCTTGGTCTCACCCGGTCCCCTTGTGCCGATTCCCCCTCCAAGCCTTGAAAGCTGGACACCCTGGCCTGACAGGCGCGGCAGCAAATACTGCAGCTGTGCCAATTCGACCTGCAGCTTCCCTTCTTTAGAGCGCGCCCTCTGCGCAAAGATATCTAAAATCAGCTGTGTGCGGTCAATTATCCGTGCATCCAAATCTGCAGATAGGTTGCGAACCTGGCTTGGTGAAAGCTCATCGTTAAAAATGATAATATCTGCTTCCATATCTTCCTGAAGCGCAGCCAGTTCCTCCACTTTCCCTTTTCCTATATATGTAGACGGATGAACCCGTTCCCTTTTTTGAGTAATCGAAGCTAAAACTTTTCCGTTTGCCGTTTCAGTCAGCGACTCCAATTCTTCCATTGAATATTCAAACCGCTGGTCATCTTCATCAGTATGGCAGCCGACAAGAATGACTTTTTCATAATCTGGCTTATGTTCCAACCAGCATCCCTCTTTCATATGCTTATTTTAATTGATAACATCATAACAAAAAACATATTCAAATACTAATTTTTACCGCTATTCATAGGCTTTTGCACCGCCCATAATAAATGAATAAAAAAATGGTTGTATTTCTTATTTCCCGTGTTAAAATCATATTGTTTGGAAAGAATTTACGTTTTACTAACTTAAATAAAAATATATTTATAGATTTGCATCAAGAGGAGAAATGGCATATGACATGGGAAGTTTTAAGTATGATCGGCACTGTTGCTTTCGCTGTGAGCGGAGCAATTGTGGCCATGGAAGAAGAATATGATATTTTAGGTGTTTATATTCTGGGTATTGTTACCGCTTTTGGCGGCGGGGCCATCCGAAACCTGCTAATAGGTGTTCCTGTCTCTGCCCTTTGGGAACAGGGTTTATTTTTTCAGATTGCCCTTTTATCCATCACAGCAGTAATGCTGTTCCCTAACAATCTGCTCAAACATTGGCAAAAGTGGGGTAATTTCACTGACGCAATCGGATTATCCGCCTTTGCTATCCAAGGAGCACTATACGCAACTGAAATGAATCATCCTTTAAGCGCTGTAATTGTGGCTGCTGTATTGACAGGAAGCGGCGGGGGCATCATCCGTGACCTTCTGGCAAGGAGAAAACCGCTTGTATTGCGGTCTGAAATCTATGCGGTCTGGGCTATCCTTTGCGGTTTCGCAGTCGGACTCGGAATCGCCTCAGCTCCGTTTGAGTTATACACTTTGTTTATCATTATTACTGCTTTGCGGGTTTTATCATACACATATAATTGGAAGCTTCCGGTTAAGAGGCTTGGGACAAAAGCATCGGCTTAAGCTGGTGCTTTTATTTGTCGAACTATATTAAAAGACCTGCTCAATCCATGAGCAGGCCTCCTATATTATTGCTTCACATTCGCCATAATTGTATTTGGATCAAAGCCAATGACCCATTTGCCATTCACATTGATCTGCGGAACTCCCATTTGTCCGGTTGTTGCAACCAATTTTTGTGCCTCTCTCTGATCATTCTGCACATTAACCTCTATATACTCCAGCCCTTTCTCATCCAGAAAATTCTTCACCATTGTACAGTAAGGGCAAGTATTTGTTGTATAAACTGTAATATTGTTCATTTTATATTCCTCCTTCAATAAAAAACAATGCTTTTTTGACACTGTCTTTTTTTACAATATCCCCTTAATCAGCTTCTTCAAACACCAAATCATTGCTTCTGATGGTCATCAGATCATGTTTGTCATAGCTGTTTTGCATTAACAGGCGCATGGCCTGAGTCCGGATTGATTTTTCTATAATATTTCGGATGTAGCGCCCGTTCGAAAAGCTGTTCGGGCTGAGATTATTTTTTACATAGTGTAAGTGTTCCCTTAGCTTTCTTTCGGATTCGTGGCTTAAGGTATACTCCCGTTCCTTCAGCATCCGCTCCCCGATTTCCATCAGCTGTTCAATCGAGTAGTCAGGAAAGTCAACAACCAGGGGGAATCGGGAATGAAGACCTGGATTCAGTGTCAGGAAATGATTCATTTCTCTTGAGTAGCCCGCCAGAATCAAAATAAATTCATGCTGGCGATCTTCCATATGCTTGACGAGGGTGTCAATGGCTTCCTTGCCGAAGTCTTTTTCTCCGCCTCTGCCTAAAGAGTATGCTTCGTCGATGAACAGGATCCCGCCTATTGCTTTTTTCACCAAATCCCTTGTCTTTTGGGCTGTATGACCAATGTATTCACCGACAAGATCGGCCCGCTCTGCTTCAATCAGATGGCCTTTTGACAGCACATTCATTTTTTGAAAAAGCTTGCCTATTAATCGGGCAACTGTTGTTTTACCTGTGCCGGGATTTCCTTTGAACATCATATGCAATGCTTGCTTTCCAGCTTTGAGACCGGCTTCTTCCCGCTTTTTATTCACATAAATCCAGGCATAGATCTCCTTGATCATTTTCTTCATCTCTTCCATTCCCACAAGAGCGCCAAGTTCTTCTTCAATTTCTTTCAGAGCTGTATGCTCAGCCGGAATGGCTTTTGGAGCCGCTTGGGATTCGGGAAGCTCTTTTGTGTATGTTTTTCGCTTTTGTGAATTGAGCACGATGCTGATCTGTCCGTTATTCTTCAGGCGAATCGGCTGGTCCAAAAGCTATCACCTCACATTCTTAGCACAGTATACGCATAGAAGTAATCGTTGTGACAAAAGCCTATATGCATCCGCGAGATTACGGTTATTAGGCTAAAATACGACAAGTTCCCGTCCATTTCAGCAATCAATGATGCAGGAGTGTCGGTTCATGCGGTTTCCCGAGAAATAAGGTGAAACTTCCATCAGCTATGGCTATACTCCCTTTCAGTATGGCAAAGAGTAAATAAACCGTTCATGATGGCCAAGGGAAACGAGCCCGCAGTCAGCTTGCCCACATAGAAACAATAAATTCCCATACCTATATGTATTCAGATGGCGTCCATTTCATTAAATATTTTTGTCTTTCTTATCGGTCTCCGCAAAAGAAAATAGCCCGCTTCATTTAAAGCGGGCTTTTCTTGCTGACTCTATTATCTTTTATTGCTGGTTTTCTAAATCCAACTGAACATTGCGCTGGGGGACGAATGTTGAAATCGCATGCTTGTAAACAAGCTGCTGCTTTCCTTCTGATTCAAATAGTACAGTAAAATTATCAAAGCCTTTAATACAGCCTCTAATTTGGAATCCATTTAATAAGAACACGGTACAATTCGTATTATCCTTGCGTAGCTGGTTAAGAACCTGATCCTGAATATTGATTGCTGATTTCATTATAATCCTCCTCTTTTATCTCTAACATTATGTATTCGATTTTATTTTCAGCTTTCCTTCAATATGAGCAGAAATTTCAGCGAATTTTTTTTCAAACTCATGAGGGTCGGCTGTATCGGACATATCAAACCATTCCACATTCATCTTGTTTCGAAACCATGTTAGCTGCCTTTTTGCATATCTTCTTGAATTTTGCTTCAGATTTCCTACTGCATCCTCCAGAGAAACACGTCCATTAAAGTATTGATACAGCTCTTTATACCCGATAGCCTGTATGGACTGGCAATCCTTTAATCCCTGATCATATAGTGATCTCACCTCTTCAAGCAAGCCTTCCTTCATCATGATCTCAACTCGGAGATTGATGCGTTCATATAAGGTTTCCCGATCCATGGTCAACCCAATCAGTGCCGTATCATAAAGAAGTTCCGGATCCTGATTCTCCTGATACTGAGACATTGTTTTCCCTGTGCAATGGTAAATTTCCAATGCCCTGATCACTCTTCGAATGTTATTGGGGTGAATTTTTTCTGCACTTTCAGGGTCTATTGCCAAAAGCTCCTTAAAAAGGGCATCTTTCCCTTCCCTTTCGTCGCGCTCCTCCAATGTTTTTCTGAATTCTTCATCTGAAGGCGCATCAGAGAATTGGTAATCATAAATAACAGATTGAATATACAATCCTGTGCCTCCAACGATCATGGGAAGTTTGCCTCTTGAAGTTATCTCTGTGATTCTGCTTCGGACCAGCTCCTGAAATTCAGCTGCAGAAAAGGGATCTTCAGGATTTTTGATGTCGATTAGATGATGCGGAATTCCTTCCATCTCTTCTTCCTTAATTTTTGCTGTGCCGATATCCATGCTTTTATATATTTGCATAGAATCTCCGCTGATGATCTCGGCATTAAATCTTTTCGCCAGCAGAATGCTTAATTTTGTTTTTCCAACTGCTGTAGGGCCAATAAGCACTGCCAGCTTTTCTTTCTCACTCATCTGTTCACTGCCTTTACTGCCATTCTATTTATTATCCTACCATATGACAGGAAAATTTTTCAGGTATCATCTTACCATTCTTTTTACAAAAACAGAACATTTATGCATTATGAACAAGTTTTGTCCGTTCTATTCGACAATTTTCCTAAAATTTTCTTATAAAATTACATTTTATTAACGATTCCATAACAAATCAAGGCTAACCCCCAAAATCATGTTAATTTATTAGAAGGTTATATCGTGACAATATAAATTTGAAATTGGGTGAATAATTCATGATAAATACATCTGAAATTGGAATTGACTTAGGGACTGCTAATATCCTTGTATACAGCAAAACAAAAGGAATTATCTTAAACGAACCGTCTGTAGTAGCAATTGATACAGAAACGAAAAAAGTGTTAGCTGTTGGTAAAGAAGCAAAAGAAATGATTGGGAAAACACCGGGCCGTATCATTGCCATCCGTCCGCTAAAAGACGGGGTTATCGCGGATTATGATACGACGACTGAAATGCTTCGCCAGGTTATGCGAAAAGCATCGAAAAAAGTCGGATTCGCGATCAGAAAGCCTAACGTGGTCGTATGTACTCCTTCAGGTTCTACTTCTGTAGAGAGAAGAGCTATTCAGGACGCAGTACGAAATGCTGGGGCAAAAAAAGTACATCTTATTGAAGAACCTGTAGCAGCTGCAATAGGTGCAGGCATGCCTGTTGATGAGCCCGTTGCGAACGTTGTTGTAGATATTGGCGGAGGTTCAACTGAAGTCGCCATCATTTCATTTGGCGGCGTTGTTGCCTGCCATTCCATCCGTATTGGCGGTGACAGACTCGATGATGACATTATTCAGCATGTCCGCAAAGAATACAATGTCCTTATAGGGGAAAGAACAGCTGAAAAAATTAAGATGGAAATAGGCTATGCATTAGTCGACCATGAAGAAATGACAATGGAAGTCCGTGGCCGGGACCTTGTGACTGGTTTGCCAAAAACAATTATATTGTCTTCATATGAAATTCGTGATGCAATGAGAGAAGCACTCCTGCATATTCTGGAGGCTATCCGTGCCACTTTAGAAGACAGTCCTGCCGAACTGAGCGGTGACATCGTTGACCGCGGTGTTATTTTATCCGGCGGCGGCGCTCTCCTTAATGGCATGCAGGATTGGCTATCCCAAGAAATTGTAGTGCCTGTGCACCTTGCTCCAAATCCACTTGAATCAGTAGCGGTTGGAACAGGGGTTGCATTAAAATATATTGATAAGATGCATACATTGGTAAGATAAGGTTATAGATTAAGAGCACCCATTTTGCGGAATGGATGCTTTTTTTGTTTAATAGAGTGACATTTTGAGCGGTATTTCGTTTTTATGAGCGAAAATTGGATTTTATCGGCGATTCGAATTCTTTATGAGCGAATTTCTAAATTTATGAGCGAAAAGATAGTACTTTTAAGCGAAAACCTATTTTAGTTTACATAATATTATTATAGTTTATAGATTAAAAACGCCGAACCACTCAGGTTCAGCGTCCCAATTTTCTACATTACCCTCTTAAACATTTTCTCCATCTCATAAGTGGAGTAATGAATAATGATCGGCCGTCCATGCGGACATGTGAACGGATCGGAAGACCTCCGCAATTCATCAAGCAGCGCCTGGATTTCATCATTGCGGAGATGGTGATTCGCTTTAATGGAAGCTTTACAGCTCATCATAATGGCAGCTTCCTCACGCAACTTTTTAATATCGACTCTCTTCATGGCTAAGAGCTGTTCAATCATATCCTCGATGATTTCCTGTTCCTCGCCTTTAGGCAGCCATTGCGGATGGGAACGGACAATAAAGCTGTTATGTCCGAATTGCTCCAGAAATACCCCCACTTTTTCAAGCTCGCCTTTGTATTCATCAATTTTAATGTAATCATCTGTTGAGTATTCAAAGGTCAGCGGTATGAGCATATCCTGCAATTCGCTTTCAACCTGGCCTACTTTCTCCCTGAAATACTCGTACTTGATCCGCTCCTGCGCGGCATGCTGATCAATGATATAGAGGCCACGGTCATTTTGGGCAAAAATATACGTCCCATGCATTTGCCCGATCGGATAGAGCGGCGGCACCCGGGACGGCTCTTCCACTGTTGCAGTCTCTGCAAAAAATTGTTTCAGTCCTGCAGCTCTCGGCTCTTCAGGCTGGAATAAATGCTGATCCGCTTCAGGCATTTCTTCTGCTGATGTGCTAATATCCATGAAAGGTGTATTCTGCACATCAGGTGATTCTGCTGCTGGCAGTTCAGCTGGAGGACTTTGCGGGCTTTTCAGAACTCTCCCATTCGGGTACTGCCGGACAGCTTCCTCCCTTGTTTCACGCACATAAGAAGGCACATGCTCCCGATGCTCCGGCAGATGATCCAAATCAAGAGCAGTCTGTTCCGATTTAGGTTTCATGCTTTTCGGCTGTGTAAATCCGGAAGGAATAAGTTCCTCTTTTTTAAATGCTGTCTTCAAGGCACCTGATACAAGCTCATTCAATTCATTTTCCTTGCTTAAGCGTACCTCCATTTTCGACGGATGGACATTCACATCGACAAGGAGCGGATCCATTTCAATGTTCAGGAGCACAATCGGGTAGCGGCCAATTGGCAGCAGAGTATGATACCCCTCCTGAATGGCTTTGGCCAACGAATAATTCTTGATAAAGCGGCCGTTGATCATGGTAGAAATATAGTTTCTTGATGCCCTTGTAATCTCAGGCAGTGCGGCATAGCCGCTGATTTTAAAATCAAGTGAGCTTGCTTCAATCCGAACCATCTTTTTCACAATATTGAGCCCATAAATAGCCGCAAGCACCTGCCGGACATCCCCGTTTCCGTTCGTCTGCAGAAGCTTTCGCTCATTATGGATCAGGCGGATGGCGACCTCAGGATGGGCGAGCGACAGCCTGTTAACCACATCTGTAATATTGCCCAGCTCTGTGTGAATCGTCTTCATATATTTAAGCCGTGCCGGCGTGTTGAAAAATAAATCCGTCACGGTCAGGTCAGTCCCTTTTCTGCCGGGCGCCTTTTCCATTACTTCCACTTTTCCGCCTTCGATGACAACCCGTGTGCCGGCAACCCCGGTTGAGGTTTTCATCTCAATCCTGGAAACAGACGCAATACTTGGCAATGCCTCGCCGCGGAATCCGAGAGTGCGGATGCGGAAAAGGTCATTTTCGTCTTTAATTTTACTGGTAGCATGGCGATGAAAGGCATTCAGGACATCATCTTCCTCAATGCCATCACCATTATCGATGATACGGATTTTAGCCAGGCCGGCTTCTTCCACTTCGATTTCAATAATCGTGCTACCGGCATCAATCGAGTTCTCCATTAATTCTTTTACCACTGATGCAGGCCGCTCCACCACCTCGCCGGCAGCGATTTTATTAGAAAGAGCATCATCCAGCTGAATGATTTTCCCCATCTCGTCACCCCCTGTTTACTAATTTTTCAATTTCCTGTGCAATTCATATAATGTATTTAATGCCTGCATTGGCGTCATATCCAGGATATCGAGCGCTTTGACTTTATCAATTATCTTTTTTTCTTTAGAGCCTATTGAAGGTTTCTTCACATTTTCAGGCTCCTCAAAAAAAGATAATTGGCCAGCAGGCTCTGCCATTTTTTCTGCGGCAGGACTCTCTTTTTTCACAGGATGAGGATCGTTCGATTCCAGCCCCGTTAATATTTCATTTGCCCTTACAATCAGTTCATTCGGAAGCTCTGCAAGCTGGGCAACATGGATTCCGTAACTCTTATCTGCCGCTCCTTCCTTAATTTTATGAAGGAACACAACCCGTCCATTTTGCTCGACTGCGCTGACATGGATGTTTTTCACCTTTTGCAGTTCTTCTTCAAGCACCGTCAATTCATGATAGTGAGTGGAAAATAAAGTCTTCGCACCAATCCGGTTGTGAATATATTCAATGATTGCCTGCGCCAATGCCATCCCATCATAGGTGGATGTTCCGCGCCCGATTTCATCGAATAGTATCAAACTGTTTTGAGTGGCATTCACAATCGCATTTCTCGCTTCAAGCATCTCGACCATGAACGTACTCTGGCCGGAAATTAGGTCATCGGCGGCTCCGATTCTCGTAAATACCTGGTCGAAAATCGGCAGCACGGCTTCAGAAGCAGGCACATAGCAGCCGATTTGCGCTAAAATCGCCGTTAGGGCGATTTGCCTCATATACGTACTTTTACCGGACATATTCGGCCCTGTAATTAGCAGCATTTCACGGTCGGCATCCATATAACAGTCATTCGGCACATATTCCTGTGCATTCAGTACTTTTTCAACGACTGGATGGCGGCCGTCTTTAATATTAACCCGTCTTTCATTTGAAAAGTTTGGCTTTATATAATGCCTCTGCTCGCTGACAGCAGCGAAGCACTGAAGAACATCCAGCTCACTTACTGTTTTCGCAAGCTTTTGCAATCTCGGAATAAATTCTTTTACATGTTCGCGGACATTAGTAAATAATTCATACTCCAGCTCCACGCACTTTTCCTGCGCTTCCAGTATGAGTGCCTCTTTTTCCTTTAATTCAGGCGTAATAAATCTTTCGGCATTGGTCAGGGTCTGTTTGCGCTCATATTGCCCTTCCTGTAATAGATGAAGATTGGCGCGGGTTACTTCAATATAATAGCCAAACACACGGTTAAAACCTATTTTTAATGATTTAATGCCTGTTTTTTCACGTTCCTGCTTTTCAAGCTGGGCAATCCAGGTTTTCCCGTTGCGGCTGGCATCACGGTATTTATCCAGCTCTTCATGATAGCCGTCCTGAATGATGTTTCCATCCTTCAAAGACAGCGGCGGATTTTCCATTATCGCGCTTTCCAAAGTATCAGTGACTTCTTCACAGGCATCCAGGCGCTCAGCAAGCCTCACTGCTTCTTCACTCGGCAGATTTGAGACCATTTCTTTTAAAACAGGTATCTGCTGAAGAGATTTCTTAAGCTGTACAAGGTCGCGGGCATTTACATTTCCAAATGCCACTCTTCCTGCAAGGCGTTCCAGATCATAAACTTCCTTCAGCTTTTCCCGGATTTCTTCCCGTTCAAAGAAAGAGTGAATAAGCGTTTCAACCAGCGAATGGCGGCGCTTGATTTCCTGTTCATCAATAAGCGGCCTGTCGATCCATTGCTTTAACAGGCGTCCTCCCATGGCAGTCTTCGTTTCATCCAAGAGCCATAACAGTGAGCCCTTCTTCCCTTTGCTGCGGATGGTTTCTGTCAGCTCAAGATTCTTTTTTGAAAAATAATCGATTTTCATGTATTGATTAATCTGATAAGTAGCCACCTTTTGAAGGTGATCCAGGCTCCTCTTTTGCGTACGGTACAGGTAATTAATCAGTCTGCAAGAAGTTGTCCTGAGCTTGTCCTGATTTAAACCAGCCAGAAGTCCCTCGAAAGAGTCCCGGACTCCGCAATCATCCTCGAATGAAATCGCCATGACGGAGCGTTCTTTCATTCTCCTCTGCCATTCTCCATCAAAGTCGGAAGAGATGACTACTTCCTTTGCACCTGACATAGACAGCTCGTTCAAGACCTCATCAAACCCGCTGCTTAACATCGTTACCTTCGTCTCACCTGTTGATAAATCATTGGTGGCAAATCCAAAGGTTTCATCTTCAAAGACCGAAATCGATGCAATATAGTTGTTTTCTTTTTCCTGAAGGCCTTTGCCTTCCATCATTGTTCCAGGTGTGATAAGCTGAACGACTTCCCGCTTCACAACTCCTTTTGCCTGTTTCGGATCTTCTGTTTGCTCGCAGATTGCGACTTTGTATCCTTTTTCAATCAATTGTTCAATATAAACCGGTGCTGAATGATACGGCACCCCGCACATGGGAATCCTTTCTTCCGTACCTCCCTCGCGGCTGGTTAATGTGATTTCAAGCTCCTGTGATGCATTAAGTGCATCATCAAAAAACATTTCGTAAAAATCGCCAAGGCGAAAAAATAAAAAGGCATCCTGATATTCTGCCTTTACCCGTAAGTATTGCTGTATCATAGGCGTGTAAGCTGCTGCCATAACTTCCTCCAACGATCCATAATCTATTATTTTATAATCCTGTTTTAGAGATTTTCTCTAAAAACGTCTTTTTCATTATATCATAGATTATCGGCTGACTCAGACGTGCAATATTTGGCGATTAGAAAAGCGGAAGCGCCTTGCCCACCCCCGACAAGCACAAGATGATCCTCACGGAAAGGCGTTCTTTGCCTTTTTGGGAGGATTGGCTTGTGACCTCGAGGGGGTATGCGCTGGATCTAGACAGTTATCGAAGTTCAAAACTTAAAACTTCTTATTTTAGAAAAACAGCAGCTCCCCAAATGGAGAGCTGCCAGTATTTCTTAGTTATTGATGTATTTTTCAAACACATAACCGAAATCTTTCACATTATATTTCTTGCGGCTGTTCATCAGCCAATTGAAGGCTGTTTCATTCAATACACGGAAATTATCCACTACATTGGCGTCCTGACTGGACACTGAACGACCAAGAGTGCTTGATGCCAAATTCAGGCTTTTTTCAGCATACTCCATCGACACTTCATTTTCGCGGCAGATTTCGGAAATGCGGATCAGGGCTTTATATAAATCTTTCAATTCTTCGATATGCTTTTTATGTACGTCAATAGAGAAAGCCTGGGATCCGATCACGAATTTGATTTCTACATCTAAATCAACTGTACCAGCTGTTTCCAGCATCACATTGGAAATGCTGTATTCACGGTAGCTGTAGCGCTTTAGAGTTCGTTTTTTGCTGACTGCACTTGTACCATCCAGATGAATAAGCGCTTTATTCGTAAAGCAGTATTCATCCGACTTGGACTTGATCAGGAAATAAATTTTCTCATTATCTTCGTGCAGGACATAATCGTCAGCATCAACCTTGTCATAATCAGCCGGCTGGATGACGCTTCCCACATCGCTTAATCCCAGCACATCAGATGCAACCTTTTTAAACATAAACCCTCAACCTTTCATTATTCATTATACTACTTTGCTATTTTAACATATTTAGGAAAACGATGGCTTATTCATTTTTTAATTAACATTGGAAAAGCTCCCGGCAAACCGGAAGCTTCATATTCCTGGCGTATTCATCAATACAATCGGCCATCCATCAGGATCTTCTATCGTCACTCCGCCTCTGCCCCAATATGGATTTTCCGGATCTGTTTCCAAATACCCAATAGCTGCAAGCCTTTCGGCAATGTTATCCCGCTCCAGGCGGTCTCCAACATAAAAGACTAATAGATGTTCCTTTGTTGGCTTCGGAAGCTCCATTATTTCCCTGGATTGAGTAAATTCAAGATGGTACTGGCTATCAGGCAGACCAATCATAATGCCATCATAGCCTTCATGATTCCGAAACTCGCCGACTCTTTTCAGACCCAGTCCTTTTTCATAAAAGGAAATGAGTTTATCAAGCTGGTTTGTGGGACGTGCAATGCGAAATTGCACAGCTGGAATGCTCCCTTCCCACTCCTTTCTCACGATCACTTCGTAAGGATATTCCTGATGCTGAAACATAGCATCCTCTGGTCCCGAAGCAAATATCTTAATCGGAGAAATAACGGAAGCCCTTTCAGTTGGATACCAGTTACGCCCTTCCTTCACAAGCACAAAAACCCCTTTCCTGTCTCCGTAAAAAGCAAACGTCTCGCTGGAATCCATCTGTTCATTGTACAAATACTGATCTAATTCCCGCGCCATTGCGGAAACATCTTTGACAGGCAAGCCAACTTCCCCAACATCATGCCAGCGGATATCCTCCTTTTTTACACCATCCAATGGGCGCTCCAGCATCTCCATAATATTTCCGTCCGGATCGATAAAATAGGCCTGCTTTCCTTTCCAAAACATACTGTACTCACCGCTCTCATTTGCCAGCAGCACGCTTTCAGCCCCTAATTTTTGATACATATGATCAAAGTATCCAGTATTAGTCCGGAAACATACATGATAAAATGGAATTGCTGCATCTTTCTCAAAAAGAATCTTTGTTGAACCGGCCATTATCGTAAAATAACTTTCAGTCTCCATCAGCAGCTCCATTTCCAGCACATCTGTATAAAATTCTTTCATCCTGTCTAAATCATTGCACTTCAAATTCAATTGAAATATTTTCATCCTTGCCTCTCCCCTTTACATCTTATACCTCCATTCTAAGGAAAGACTCTGCAGATGAATTCAGACTAAAGGCTGAAGATACAGTCGATAATTCGCTGGAATATGGCTCCCATTATGAAAATATAAAAAGAAAAACTAGGAAGCAAAACCTCCTAGTTTGTCATTATTCTTCTTCAGTTCCCACCAAGAAATCTGGATTTAAATCCTCGAATTCTTCATCATCCACATCAAGTCCCCAATCGTCATCATCGCATTCGCACTTGTCTGGGTAAACAGCTACACAAACTTTTGTTTCGCCGATCACCTCGACCATGAACTCTCTTTCCACAGTGACGATGATTTTGTTGCCGTTTGGAGAAATGACTGCTTCACAGCAGCTCGGCTGCTGCAGAACACGGGCGATGACATCATGATCATCCAAACAGTCCGGATCACGGTACTTCAATTTAATGACATCTTTATACTCAACCCGTTCGGTAACAACTTCGGTTTTTGTATTGTTGTTGAAAGAGTACCAAACGTTAATGTCATAATGGCCGCAGATTTCCACTGTTTTTCCAGCTTTTTTCGCCTCGTACGTATGGTTTATGATCCAGCAGCCAAGTATGCTTGACGGATGGTGTGACGGGCAGATCGTATGATTGGACTGTGTGAATTTACGTCCTTTCGCAACGACCGCTTTCGTTATAATCTCTCTGTAATCTCCCATTGCGAGCGAACCCTCCTCATTCATTTTCAATTCATCCTATGCGGGATATTAGACTAGTGTGCGATAATTTTGATGAATGTTAGGCAAAAGTATTGGCATGATTTATAGTATGCCGGGAGCGGGCGAATGTTCCGGTCTGAACAAATCCAGCAGGAGAATTCTCTATATAAATAAGGAAAGTGCCTGCCTATGGTAAGGCCTTAAAACTCACTGATAGGTATGTGATTGAAAAATGCACGTTTGTCCTGCTCCATCTGCGGAGACAGCTTGGCTCATGAATCAATATAATAAACTATCGATAAGGAGGTGAACAGGAATGGCAGACAAGGAGAACTCCAACTATAAAGTTTCAATCAATGGCAAAGAGCTGACAGGAGAAGAAGCAAAACAATATGCTGAACAAATGGCAGCCAAGTTTACTGAAACATTGGGCGAATTCTATACAAAAGGATTAGAAAAAATTCAGTCTGAAGAGTTAAAAGGAAATCTTATGGAATCTCTTAAGCCGTTGAAAAACTTAGAAGGGCTCTTCACAAAAAATTCCTCCGGGATCGGGAATATGATTCCTGCATTAAAAAATCTGCTGCCTGTTGTGGAAACATCAGAGGATTATAAACAGGTGAAACTTTCTGTAAACGGAAAAAAACTTCTGGATCTGGATCTTTCAGACATGATGAAGAAAGACTCATAATCTAGAAAACAGCCACTTCAATCAATTGAAGGAGGTGAAAAATATGCTATCAAGATGCAATGACGATTACGAAAAAGACAATGGCGTATTGCCGAGCGGCGGAGCAGTAAATGGAGCAGACAGCGGCAATGAAGCGGAAGCTTTTACTTTCGCTGCACAAGCAAACCTACCTCAAACAAACCTAAATGGCCAATTGCCGATTTCTGGTGGAGGCTTTGCTATTAACGCTGCACTGATCAACATTCCAATTCTTTCAGCTCAATACAATATTGCAAATGGAGGAGACTCCACAGCCATTTCTGTGAACACTACAACTCAGCAGCAAAGCAATAAAGCGTAATTAAAGATAAAGCAATTTTTTCTATGCAGAGTCTTAAATGTCCAAAAAGAAGGGAGGGAGTACCATGTTAAGTCAAAATATGCAAAAGTTGGATTTGGATCCGGAAGTCCTCAAACAGCTGGGTATTCCAAAGGAGTTTATTGATATGGCTGCAGAAGCCGGAATACCGTCTATCAATAACCATGCTGCCGGCGGAAAGGGCGGACGGGCTATCAATCTCACATATGTGGATAATTACTCGACATTGCTCCTTGTATATACTTTTCTCCTCAACTTTTTGGACAAAAAATCTGATGATGCAGGGACTAAAATGCTGAATCAATCCCTGCTGTCAACGTTAAATGCTGCAATCATCGAACAGCAGGAGTACAGAAAAGAATTTTTAAAGGCAGTAGAATTATTGCGAAACCAATAAAAGGCCCCCCACAACCCATGGCCAATACCAATTCCTCCCTTAAATATAGAACGTAAAAAACACCCTGCACTTATTGGTGCAGGGTGTTCCGCTTTCTGTTTATTAATGTGTACAGCTGCTGTTGCTGATTTTTGATCCCGTTTCACCGCTTAGGAGATTTCCGCCTGTAGAAGTAATGACTTCGTCTGTTACAGTGTTGGAAATCGCATTAGCCACAATCTGCAGCAATTCATTAACATCCACCTGGGATTGCTTGAATTCCTGGACAACCGGAATTTCATCCAGCTGCTGTTCCAATTGGGCAATTTTTTCTTCCGTTTTCTTTAATGCTTCAGCTTTACCATAGTGCTGAAGATTGACAGCCTGTTTTTGCAAGCCTTTGATTGTTGTAATGGTAGCACTAACCTTTTCGTTTTCATTAATCTGTGCTTCTGCACGCTTGAAGAAATCTACCTCTTCTGTCTCTGCAATCATGCGTGCCAGTTCCTTCGCACGTTCTACTATCTCATCTTTTGTGTATTTAGCCATTACTGCTTCACCTCAACCGCATCTAGTTCTTCTACCATTTCTCCGTTTAGGGACCAAGTCTTCGCATCGGTTACCTTTACATTCACGATTTTGCCGATCGCTGTTTTCGGTCCCTTAAAGTTTACGAGCTTGTTCTTTCTTGTGTAGCCTGCAAGAATTTCAGGATTGTTCTTGCTTTCCCCTTCCACAAGAACTTCGACAGTCTGACCTTTATATTTTTTCATTGCTTCTGCAGATAATTCATTAACAACTGCGTTCAGGCGCTGAAGACGTTCTTTCTTCACTTCCATTGGCACGTTATCCACCATTTTGGCCGCTGGTGTGCCTTCACGAGGTGAGTAAATGAACGTATAAGCAGCTTCGAACCCTACCTCCCGATACAGGGAAATTGTTTCTTCAAATTGCTCTTCTGTCTCATTAGGATAGCCTACGATGATATCAGTTGTGAAAGTAGCCTCTGGAATAGCCGCTTTAATCTTGCGAACCAGCTCCAAGTATTGTTCCCTTGTATATTTACGGGCCATGATTTTCAGGACATCTGTAGAACCAGATTGAACTGGCAGGTGAATATGCTCTACCAGATTGCCTCCCTTGGCAAGCACTTCAATCAAATGATCATCAAAATCTCGTGGATGGCTGGTTGTAAAGCGTACTCGCGGAATGTCGATTTTGCGCATTTCATCCATTAAATCGCCAAGACCGTATTTCATATCCTCAAAATCTTTTCCATACGCGTTTACATTTTGCCCAAGCAGGGTAATTTCCTGGTAGCCCTGTGCAGCTAACTGACGCACTTCCTGAATGATATCCTCAGGACGTCTGCTCCGCTCTTTTCCCCGTGTATAAGGAACGATGCAGTATGTGCAGAATTTATCACAGCCGTACATAATGTTGACCCATGCTTTAATATTGCCGCGGCGCACTTTTGGAAGGTTCTCAATAACATCCCCTTCTTTAGACCAAACTTCAATTACCATTTCCTTCGACATATACGCTTCTTGAAGAATGTTAGGAAGACGGTGAATGTTGTGTGTTCCAAATATCATATCTACCTGGTTATATGTTTTAAGAATCTTGTTAACAACTGATTCTTCCTGTGACATACATCCGCAGACACCAATTAGAAGATCGGGATTTTCCTTTTTTAAATGTTTTAGATGGCCAAGTTCTCCAAACACTTTATTCTCGGCATTTTCACGGATGGCACATGTATTAAGCAAAATGACATTTGCATCTTCTACAGATTCTGTATGCTCATAGCCAAGACCAAGGAAAATACCAGCCATAACTTCGGTATCATGCTCATTCATTTGGCAGCCATAAGTGCGGATATAGAATTTGCGGCCTTTTCCCATTCCATGAAATTCTTCTGGTATGTTAAAATCTTTATGATATTTCACTTCTTCTTTACCGCGTTTTTTCGCTTCCTTTAAGGAAGGTGCAGTATAAACAGTTTCAAAGTATTTGCTGTAATCCTTTACGGATTTTTTGTCCGAAGGATTTGCTGTTTGCACTTGCTGGCTTTCTAAACGCTGTTTTTCGTTCATCATGTATCCCCTTTCTCTTTCTCCTGAGCTGCATCTATCATTTAAACTCCATTTTCAGCTTTTATTAAGTTGTGCAATTTATATATGTGCACATTATTATAGTATAAGGCTTTCTGATAGTTAAAACAATAGAAAACAGCACTCGGTCTCTTATCAGCAGCTATTACTTGTATGTACGAACAGAGATAATTTTAATCCTCCACATTTACTTATACTAGACTAAATTTAATATATTGTGTGTGATAGTTGTCACATCTAATCTCATTCAATACAAGAAAAAAGAAGCCCGGGATTCCCGGACTTCTTATGATTACATAAATTCAGCTGCAAGTTTATCAAAGTGAGCTTGATCTAGTTCCAGATCCGCTTGTGATAAAGGAGTTTCAGAGTAACCTGAAAGCAATTCCTGATAAGACTTGCGCTCTGTGTCCTGGTAGATTAAGCCAGTTACAAGGCCGCTGTGCTTCATAAGAGTCTGCATTGCCATTTCACGGCTTGAGTTGTCATAGCCTTCCACATCGCTAAGCTTTGTCAGGTTTTCTTTAAACCAGTCATATGTGTTGACTTTATTGTATGTAACACATGGACTGAACACGTTAATTAAAGAGAAGCCATCATGCTTGATGCCTGCTTCGATTAACGCTGTCAGATCTTTAAGGTCAGTTGAGAAGCTTTGTGCCACGAAAGTCGCACCTGCTGTTAATGCCATTTCCATTGGAGAAATCGCCTGCTCAATAGAACCTTGAGGAGTAGACTTCGTTTTGAAACCAGCCGCAGAACGCGGTGAAGTCTGGCCTTTTGTTAAACCATAGATTTGGTTATCCATTACGATATAAGTGATGTTCACATTACGGCGGATCGCATGAATCGTATGGCCCATACCGATCGCGAATCCATCTCCGTCACCGCCGGATGCGATAACTGTTAAATCGCGGTTAGCCATTTTCACACCCTGAGCGATCGGCAGTGAACGCCCATGAATGCCGTGGAAACCGTATGAATTGATATAGCCGGAAATACGTCCGGAGCATCCAATGCCTGATACTACAGCTAAGTTCTCCGGCTCTAAACCAACATTTGCTGCCGCACGCTGAATCGCAGCCTGCACGGAGAAGTCTCCACAGCCTGGACACCAGTTTGGTTTTACATTATTTCGAAAGTCTTTAAATGTGGCCATTTAGAACAACTCCTTGCATTTTGTGTGAATTTCATGCGGCAAGAATGGATTTCCGTCGTACTTTAATAGCTTATGTACTTTCTCAGCATGTCCGACGTTCATCTTCATGATGTTCGCTAATTGTCCTGTAGCGTTGTTTTCTACTACAGCGATTTTTTTAGCTGATTTCACAAGCGGCAATAACTCATCCGTTGGGAAAGGATGAATCAGGCGAACTTGTGCATGGTTCACTTTAATACCGTCCTGTTCAAGTCTGCTCATTGCTTCCTCAATTGCACCGCGTGTTGAGTTGAAGCCGACGATCAGCAAGTCTGCTTCTTCATGAGGAGCATTCTTGTGAACAGGTGTATTGAATTTTATATTTTCAATCTTGCGGAAACGCTTATCCATTTGAGCATTGCGGTTTGCAGCTGATTCTGAAGGTTTTCCAGTTTCATCATGCTCCACACCCGTCACATGGTGGATTCCGTTTTTCATGCCAGGGATCACTCGAGGTGAAACACCATCTTCTGTAACCTCAAAGCGCTTGAAGTAGCCTTTGTTTTCAATTTCAGGAAGTTCTTCTGTAACAAGCTTTCCTCGACGGATTTCAACTTTGCTGAAATCAAGCGGCTCCACTGTCTGCTTTCCAAGAGAAAGCTGCAGGTCTGAGAGGACAATAACCGGACACTGGTATTCTTCTGCAAGGTTGAAAGCTTCAGCCGTATCATAGAATGCTTCCTGTACAGTACTTGGAGCAAGTACGATTTTTGGAATCTCGCCATGAGTGCCGTAAATCATTGCCATTAAGTCAGATTGCTCCTGCTTTGTAGGTAGTCCTGTAGAAGGGCCCCCACGCTGTGTATCTACGATAACAAGCGGTGTTTCAGTAATTCCTGAAAGGCCGATAGCTTCCATTTTAAGGGAAAGTCCAGGACCCGCAGATGCTGTAATTGAGCGGACACCGGCGTAGTTTGCACCGATTGCCATTGTTACTGCGGCAATTTCATCTTCTGTCTGGATGACAGATCCGCCAAGCGCCGGAAGTTTTTTTATCAGATATTCCATGATTTCGGATGCAGGTGTGATTGGGTAAGCGGCCATGAAGCGGCATCCTCCTGCAAGAGCACCAAGAGCGATTGCATCGTTTCCGATCATGAATAAACGCTTCAGTCCGTCAGCTTTTTCAAGCTCCATTAATTCCACATCATCGCTGAGCTTTTCTTTCATGAAATCAAAGCCAGCCTGAATGGCTTCCATGTTTTTATCGACAACCTGCTGTCCTTTTCGCCCAAAAATCTCTTGAACTACTTCTTCAAATACTTTAATATCTAAATTTAGAACTGCACATGTCGCACCAACAGCAACCATGTTTTTCATCAGGGATGTTCCAAGCTCTGTAGCAATCTCTGTAAAAGGTACTGCAAACAAAGCTGCATTCGTATCTTCTGGCTGTTTTGGATCAAATTTCGCATCTGCAATCATGATCCCATTATCGTGAAGTTCTTTGTAGTTTAAATCGATTGTTTCCTGGTCAAAAGCTACCAGAATATCTAAATCGTCCGAAATAGAACGAATTTGTGACGTGCTGACGCGAATCTTGTTGTTCGTGTGCCCGCCCTTAATACGTGATGAAAAGTGGCGGTAACCGTACAGGTAGTAGCCTAAACGATTTAATGCAATGGAAAAAATCTCCCCGGTACTTTCGATACCTTCCCCTTGCTGTCCTCCAACTTTCCATGAAAGTTGATTGATCATGTCTTACACCCCTTTAGATACGTTAAGAAATTATGTAAAAACGTTTATTTAATTTAAGTGTAGTACTTGTCCAGTCAATCCTGTTATTTCACCATACCTTAAAGGCTATATTCTGGAAGCTGGATGGGTACTAAACGCTTTCAATTCTAGACCTATGTGTCTAAAAAAGCAACCCTTTCTGAATATTTATTGGCTAAAAGATGAATATTTTTTTATTTTTTGAAAAATACTAAAAAGATTATTTCATTTTGGATTTATCAGGTCTTTCACATCCCTTGATATACAGTTTTTTCACCATTTTCACCTTGGAAATCTGTTATAAAAGTTCCGAAATGAAAATTTTTCAGCTTGTATATCGGAATAATATTTTGTTAGTTCATTTATCAGGCTATCGTATTTTCTTGCATCCTCCAAACCTGCAACTCTTCCATCCGTACCGTCAAAATCCGAACCAAAGCCCACATGATTTTCTCCTCCAAGTGAACATACATGTTCAAGATGTCTTAGGATGTCTGTAATCGTGGCTGTTTGTTTTCCTGATAAAAACTCCGTCACAAATGTAATGCCCATCACACTGTCCCGATCAATCAGTGCTTCAATCTGTTCGTTTGATAAATTGCGTGGATTCGGGCACAGCGAATAGCAGTTCGAGTGAGAGGCAAAAGGATAATCCGCCCATTCCATCACATCCCAGAACCCGCGTTCAGAAAGATGGGATACATCGCACCATGCTTTGCTGGCATTTAATTCATAGACCACTTGTTTGCCAAATGAAGAAAGCCCTGCCCCCCTTTCTTCAAGCACTCCATCAGCTGCACAGTTAGCATAATTCCAGGTCAATCCCACTGAAGACACTCCCAGCCTGAGAAGCGTCTTCAATTTAAGCAGATCGCAGCCAACAGCATCACATCCCTCCAGTGTAAGCACTGCCCCCACTTCATCATCCTGCAGCAGGTCGATGTCCCGGCTGCTTCTAATGAGCTTTAATTGCGGGTTGGGTTTAAGCACTTTATCGTAAAACAGATCGGTCATATATAGGGCTGCGTTGAACTTCATTTCTGGATGGACAGATTCAGGAACATATATGGCAAAGCATTGAACTTTTATACTGGAAGCCTGCAGCCCAGCAAGGTTCACCTGAAGACTGCCTGAATTATTAAAGTCAACCTTTCTGTCCATAAACATTTTATATAGGACATCACAATGTGCATCAAATATTTTCATGCTGTTTTCCTCCCTTTTTCTGCATAGCTTTATCTTATTAAAAAAAGAACCTGTTTGCCTATGATGCAAACAGGTTTTAATATTTTTGCACGAATTTATATTTTGCTGACTTATGCATATGACAAAGGATGATTTCCCATTCTGAAGCTTTTGCCTAACGCGGTTCCACAATCAGCTTAATGGCAGTCCGCTCTTCGCCGTCAATCAGGATATCCGTGAATGCAGGGATACAAATTAAATCCACTCCGCTAGGCGCTACGAATCCTCTTGCGATCGCTACTGCCTTAACAGCCTGGTTCAATGCACCCGCACCAATTGCCTGGATTTCCGCACTTCCTCTTTCGCGAAGAACTCCAGCAAGCGCACCAGCTACAGAATTAGGATTAGATTTTGCTGAAACTTTTAATATTTCCATTCCTAGCTCCTCCTCGTTTTACCCCTCCTGTATGCATTGCTCAAAGCGCTGATTCGCCTTCTGTAAAGGCTGAATGCCTTCAGATAAGCAATTACTTTCCGTTCATGCACATCCCGCTTTGATGGAATTTAGCACCAGGTCTATATATCATTCCATTGCTACTATATTCAGCTTAGAATTCACATATTCCGGCTTGGACAAAAAAAGCATGGTTTTAGGCTGAATTTTCTGCAAAAACCAAAAAAACCGCACTCGGACATCCGAATGCAGTTTTTATCAGTTTATGAGTAAAAAGGATGGTCATCATTAATCAAGATCCGGTCAATTTTTTTTGCCAAACCCGTTTTTGGACTCAGCTCAATGAATGCTGCACTTAATTGGGTCCTTCCTTCTTTCGGAACTTCAAACCGAACCGGCAGTCCAGTCAAAAACCTTTTGATTACAGCTTCTTTTTCAACACCAAGGATACCGTCATAAGGGCCTGTCATTCCCACATCAGACATAAAGGCTGTCCCGCCAGGCAAAATACGGTTATCGGCTGTCTGCACGTGTGTATGCGTACCCACGACTGCTGATACCTTTCCATCCAAATACCAGCCCATTGCCTGTTTTTCACTTGTTGCTTCCGCATGAAAATCAACAAAAATGAACGGAGTCCTTTCACGGGCTTCTTTTATCAGTTCATCCGCCTTTTGGAAAGGGCAATCACTTGTATTCATAAAAGTCCTGCCCTGAAGGCTGATCACCGCTACTTCCTCTGTATTAAATTTTAAATACACCATGCCTTTTCCAGGATTATTTGAAGGAAAATTGGCCGGACGAACCATATATTTAGCGCGGTCAATGAATTCAAAAATTTCCCGGTTATCCCAGGTATGATTACCGAGAGTTACCGCCTGAGCACCAGCCTCAAGAAAGCTGCGGTAAATCTTTTCCGTAATACCCTTTCCACCCGCTGCATTTTCCCCATTAATAATTGTGATATGCGGGCGGTATTTTTCTTTTAGCTTCGGTACATATTCAGTGATCATATCCCGCCCCTGTGATCCCACTACATCTCCGACAAACAATATATTCATGTCATATCCCTTTCTGTTTTTAAAGATATATGTATTCTTTCCCAGTCATTTTTATTAGTTTAACACAGTTTCCTGCATCAATATAAAGCACACCCGAAAAAGAAATAAAGCGATGCATGAGCATCGCTTTATTTTGCATATTCAACGGCCCTCGTTTCACGGATAACCGTGACCTTGATGTGGCCTGGATAATCAAGTTCCTCTTCAATCTTCTTACGGATATCCCTTGCCAAACGATGAGCTTCAAGGTCATCAATTTGTTCAGGTTTAACCATAATGCGAATTTCGCGTCCTGCCTGAATGGCAAAAGATTTTTCAACGCCATCATAGGATTCTGAAATCTCTTCAAGCTTTTCCAGACGGCGAATATAGTTCTCAAGCGTCTCTCTCCTTGCTCCAGGTCTTGCTGCTGATAAAGCATCAGCTGCAGCGACAAGTACGGCAATGATCGATGTAGGCTCTGTGTCACCATGGTGGGAAGCGATACTGTTGATGACAACAGGATGCTCCTTATACTTAGTGGCAAGCTCCACACCTATTTCAACATGGCTTCCTTCCACCTCATGGTCGATTGCTTTACCGATATCATGAAGCAATCCTGCACGGCGTGCCAATGTTTCGTCCTGTCCTAATTCGGCAGCCAGCAAACCTGAAAGCTGAGCCACTTCCATTGAATGCTTTAACACATTCTGACCGTAGCTTGTACGGAATTTTAAACGGCCAAGAATTTTGATTAAATCTGGATGTAGACCGTGAACACCAACCTCGAAAGTAGTTTGTTCACCGATTTCACGGATGTGTTCATCCACTTCACGGCGGGCCTTATCAACCATTTCCTCAATTCGGGCTGGATGGATGCGTCCGTCCTGAACCAGTTTGTCTAAAGCTAAGCGTGCAGTCTCACGGCGAATCGGATCAAAACCGGATAAAATAACCGCTTCCGGCGTATCATCGATTATGAGATCAATTCCAGTCAGAGTTTCCAGAGTACGGATATTACGGCCTTCACGGCCAATAATGCGCCCTTTCATCTCATCATTTGGCAGATTGACAACTGATACAGTAGTTTCTGCTACATGATCCGCTGCACATCTTTGGATAGCCAGTGACAAGATTTCTTTCGCTTTCTTATCTGCGTCCTCTTTCGCTCTAGTCTCGCTCTCTTTTACCATAATAGCGACATCGTGAGCCACTTCCTGCTCCGTGCGCTCTAAAATGATGGACTTTGCCTCTTCACGAGTCAAGCCTGAGATACGTTCCAGCTCAGCTTGCTGCTCTTTTATCATCTCGTCCACTTTGCTTTCCATCTCTTCAATATGCTGTTGTCTTTTGCTAAGAGAATCGTCCCTCTTTTCTAAAAGCACTTCACGTTTATCTAACGTTTCATCTTTACGATCAAGGTTCTCTTCTCTTTGCATTAAGCGATTTTCTTGTTTTTGCAGTTCATTTCTTCGATCACGAACTTCACTTTCCGCATCTGTGCGAAGCTTGTGAATTTCATCTTTCGCTTCAAGCAGGGCTTCTTTCTTCGTAGCCTCAGCTTCTCGCTTTGCGTCTTCCAAAATCTGCTCAGCAGCATCTTTAGCTCCTGCAATTTTTGCTTCGGCAATAGATTTGCGAACAAAATAGCCAACAATAGCACCGACGATTAGGCCAAGCAAAATGGAGATGATTGCTGTTACTAGATCCATCATTTCACCTCCTCTTGCTATGAACTTGTTTGTGTTACGTTTTTTAAAGTGTCGGCATGTACATTGTCCAATTCAACATACAGCACTAAGGCTTTTAAACGTTTCAATCTTAAAAAAGCATTGGGCATCCATTTTGGGCTGGCATTATATTAACGTATGAATAGCCAATGGAGCCTGGAGCCAGACAATGTCTAACTCAATAAGAATTTCTTTACATATAAAATGTAAAATATACATTTTTAATTGTAAAGCTGTGGAATTTTATTGTCAAGGGTTTGTCCTAAAGGCTTTTCTTAATATTTCGATTGGTTTGAACTCTTAATAATTATAAGCAAGTTTTGGCTATAAAAAAAATGCTTAGTGAATCACTAATTATCCATAAGAAAAGCAAAGCCGCCCGGGCTTTGCTTTTTCTTAGTATTAATCGATAAGCTCGAATTCTTCCTGCTCTTCGTCTCCGCTGATTACTTTATCTTCGTCAAGTCCGTAGTGTTCACGGATTTGTTTTTGGATAGTGAGGCGGATTTCCGGGTTTTCTTTTAGGAATACTTTGGCGTTTTCACGGCCTTGGCCTAAGCGCTCTTCGTTAAATGAGTACCATGAACCGCTCTTTTGGACAATATCCAGTTCAGATCCAAGATCGATGATTTCGCCTTCCTTCGAGATTCCTTCACCGTACATGATATCTACTTCCGCTACTCTGAATGGAGGAGCGACTTTGTTTTTGACAACTTTGATCTTTGTCTTATTACCAACCATTTCATTGCCCTGCTTAAGGGTTTCTGCACGGCGCACTTCAAGACGGACAGAAGAGTAGAATTTCAATGCGCGTCCGCCAGGAGTGGTTTCAGGATTCCCGAACATAACTCCGACTTTTTCACGAATCTGGTTAATGAAAATCGCAATGGTTTTAGATTTGTTGATTGCACCTGATAGTTTACGAAGTGCCTGGGACATAAGGCGGGCCTGCAAACCAACATGGGAGTCACCCATTTCCCCTTCAATTTCAGCCTTTGGCACAAGAGCTGCAACAGAGTCAATTACCAGGATATCAACAGCGCCGCTTCGAACAAGAGCTTCTGCAATTTCAAGCGCCTGCTCACCTGTATCCGGCTGGGAAAGAAGAAGCTCATCAATATTTACACCAAGCTTTTGTGCATAAACAGGGTCTAGAGCATGTTCAGCATCGATAAAAGCAGCTTGTCCGCCGCTTGCCTGAACCTCTGCAATTGCATGCAGGGCAACTGTTGTTTTACCTGAGCTCTCAGGTCCATAAATTTCAATAATACGTCCTCTTGGGTAGCCGCCTACCCCAAGAGCTGCATCAAGGGCAAGGGATCCGCTTGGTGCAGTGGAAATTTTGCGGTCAGTCTGTTCACCAAGCTTCATGATAGAACCTTTACCAAATTGCTTTTCTATTTGTTTTAACGCCATTTCAAGAGCTGCTTGACGATCACTCACTAATAGTTCCTCCTTTTATATAGACGAATCTATCTTTTGATTAGATTCGTTTTGTCTCATCTCAAATCCTAACTCTACTATAAACCTTTTCAATGCATTTGTCGAGCAAAAAGTCGAACATCCATTCGATTTTTTTCACCGGGACGTTTTGCCCGAAAATATTAATTCATGCGGAGGAAAATGAAATTTTCAGGTGTAAATCAATAGAAGAAATAGCATTTTGATAAGAATTCTGCCTATTTTTCAGGCTATTAAAAAATCAGAACGCTTTTAGGCGTTCTGACTTTCTTTTAATGCTTTTATAAGAAAATGGCAGCCGTATTTTACCGTACGGACCCGGTTTGCTGCCCTGGTTCCCCCAAGGTTCAGCTTTTCAGTCTGGACTGGCTTTCCTTTTATCCAGATGCCTATATATACGGTTCCCACCGGGTTGCCTTCCAGTTCGTCAGGACCTGCAACTCCTGTGAAGCTGATCCCGATATCTGAGTTAGTCAGACTTGCGACATTCTCAGCAAGCTCTGCTGCACACTGAGCACTGACGACCCCGTCGTTATCAATCGTTTCTTTGCGGACTTTTAACACTTCAGCCTTAACTTCGTTTGTATAACAAACCACTCCGCCTTTTAGAAGACCGCCTGCTCCCGGAATAGAGGTAAACTCCTGCTGGAACATCCCTCCTGTTAAACTCTCAGCAGCGGAAATAGTCATATTGTTTTCCTTGATCAGCTTGGTAAGCTCATGCATCAAGGAAGTGTCATCATAGCCATAGAAAAATTCTCCGACACGGTCGAGGATCTTGGCTTCAGTTTCATCCATCAGCATCATGGCCGTGTTAGACTGACTATGCTTTGCTGTGAGCCTCAGTGTAACTTCCCCATCAGATGCAAGCGGGGCAATGGTTGGATTACTCTGCGCATCGATAATATCTTCAATCTCCGTTTCCAGCATGGCTTCTCCAATCCCGAAGAAGTGCAGCACCCGGGAAACAATCACATCCTCGGTGCCCAGCTTGGATTGCAGGGCTGGAAAGGCATGTTTGAGGAACATTGGCTCCATCTCATTTGGCGGACCCGGAAGAAGCATAAAAACATGCCGGCCACTATCGTCAATCATTCCGGGTGCCATTCCATGCTCGTTAGGAAGCACTTGCGCATCCTTAAGAACCAGGGCCTGTTTTTTATTATTCTCAGTCATCTCTCTGTTGGTGCGTTTAAAATAAAGCTGTATAGATTCAAGCGCCTGTTCGTCCATGACGAGCTCTTTGCCAAGATGGCGGGCAATCGTTTCTTTCGTTAAATCATCCTTTGTCGGTCCCAGTCCGCCCGTGAAGACGATCAGGTCAGAACGGCCTTCGGCAATTTTGATCACCGATTTTAGGCGCTCGGGATTATCTCCAACCACTGTATGGTAAAAAACGTTAATGCCCAGTTCTGCAAGCTGCCGGGACAGAAAGCGGGCATTTGTATTAACTATTTGTCCAAGTAAAAGCTCAGACCCGACAGCTATAATTTCAGCATTCATTCAAAAGCCCCCTTCTGGGTAAAGTAATTATTTTGAGTTAATGAAGGCCTGCTTGTTTTTAGCAAAGTAGTCCCAGCCGGACCAGATCGTAAAGAACATCGCAACCCAAAGGGCAATCAGGTCAAACCGGATTGAAACCATTTCAAAAATAATATTATGTAAAAGCAGTGCAGAAATGGCCACGATTTGTGCCCAGGTTTTGATTTTGCCAAGCTGATTCGCTGCGACTACTTCTCCTTCCCCCGCCAGAACAAGCCTTAAACCTGTTACAGCAAATTCCCGGCTGATTATTATAATGACAATCCATGATGGAGCCATACCAAGATCAACCAGAACAATTAATGCTGCAGAGACGAGAAGCTTGTCTGCAAGCGGATCAAGAAACTTGCCCAGGTTTGTAACCAGATTGTACTTGCGGGCAAAGTAGCCGTCGACCCAATCGGTAACTGAAGCAATAATAAAAATAAGAGCTCCAATCAGATGCGTAACGGGCATTTCAGCTCCTAACAACTCTACATTTCCCCATGAAAGAGGGATGAGCATAACGAGCAGAAATATTGGTATCAGCAAGATACGGGACACTGTAATTTTATTTGGCAGATTCATGTTTTACCTCCAAGTATTATAAATGAAGCTTCTTGCAGAAAAAGTTTAAGACAATTGCTCAATCCTTTTACTGATAATTTTTACATAAAAAGCGAAAATAGTCATCTAAAGATGACTATTCGTTCTTCGGCGCGTACTTTATGGTTATATCCTGCTTGACGGATTGTGAAGGCGGCACCTTATACTCAATTTTTTCGCCGTTTACATAGATTTCAGTTTGAGTCGAATTTCCGACTACAATGGAAGCTTCCGTTTCCTTTGAAAAGTCTACCTTCTGGCTTTTCGTGCCACTCGAAGTCAGCATTCCCTGGAAGAGGGAATCCCCTTTGCCGTTCTTGATATTCACCCAAGTTTCTCCTGTAGACAAAACCTCCAGTTCAAACTTGTCCGCATTTTTCAATTCATAAACTGTTCCATTTCCGCTGGATTGCACCACAGAAACCTCCTGCTTTGGCGCTTCCTCGGCTTCCTGTTCCTCAGAATTATCCTCAGCAGTCTCTTTGTCAGCAGATTCTTCTTTCTTACCTGCTGATTCATCTTTATCATTTTCATCTTTTTTACTATCAGCAAGGTTTTCAGACTCTTCTATGACCGTCTGCCCATCTGTCCGATCTGATGGCTTTTCATCATTATCCGCATGATCTTTGGCCCCAAGGAAATTATAAAGGACCGCGATGAGACCAATTATAAAGACACCAATGAGTACCTTTGGAAGAATATCGAATACCTTTGAAGTCCTGCCCGATAGATCTTTTCTGGATTGAACACGGGAAAGCTTTTCCGGAATATCATCATCCACCTGTGCCGGAATGTCATTTTTATACTGCTCGAAAATTTCTTCCGGCTCAATTCCAACCGCTTCAGCATATTGCTTTATAAATGCCCTGACATAAAACTTTCCGGGCATCATGCTATAATCGCCCTCTTCAATTCCCATCAAATAGCGCTTTTGTATTTTTGTGACCTTCTGCAGATCGTCAAGGCTCATATCTTTAGCCAGCCGCGCTTCTTTTAAACGATTGCCTAGTTCTGTCAATTTACAACACCTTCCAACTTACTAAAAATCAAAGCCTCCAAAATCAGATTCCGAGAACATATTGTTTTTCTCTACTACATCATAAGTAATCTCTTCCTCAGGATCATGACGGAGCTCAATAATATAATCAAAATCATTAAGAGAGTATTCAGTGTTTTGCACAAAAATATCCGGATGCTCAACTACCTTTACTGCAGGAAGGCGCATAATTTCCCGGACAAGCTGCCAGTGCCGTTCGTTTGCACGTCTGGTTGAGACAATTCCGTCTATTATGAACAAATTGTTTTCATTGTACTCATCCTCGATCAGCTGGTTGCGTATCGTCTGCTTAAGCAGAGTGGATGAAACAAATAGCCATCGTTTGTTCGCACAGACACTTGAAGCGACAATGGATTCTGTCTTTCCAACCCTTGGCATTCCTCTGATCCCTATTAGCTTGTGCCCTTCCTGTTTAAATAATTCGGCCATGAAATCGACCAGCAGACCAAGCTCATCCCTTACAAACCTAAACGTTTTCTTGTCATCTGCATCCCTTTGAATGTATCTTCCATGGCGCACGGCAAGACGGTCTCTGAGTTTAGGCTCCCGTAGTTTGATCACTTTAATCGTATCCATTGTATTAAGAATAGACTTTAAGCGTTCAATCTGTTCGTGGTCTTTTGCCAAGATCAGCAAGCCTCTTCGGCCTTCATCCACACCATTGATCGTGACAATATTAATTGAAAGCATACCCAGCAGGGAAGAAATGTCACCAAGCAAGCCGGGACGATTCTTTTGGATTTCATATTCCAAATACCATTCTGTTTTCTCCACCGGAAAACCTCCTCCTGCATGATGCGCACCTATTTGCACATTTTATATGTATATATATAACTTTTGGTTATGTAAATTTTTATTAAACTTATCCTAAATTTTCATCTAGGTTCTATAATATATGATTTTTTACTAATATGAAAGAAAAAACCCGTTTGACCGGTAAGGAAATCTTTCTGGGGGAAAAACGAAAAGAGAGGATTTCCTCTCTTTTCGCTGATTGCTATAAAATTCTTAGTGAGTACCGTCATTTTGAACAAGCTTTACCATTATATTTGCAATGGCATGCTGCTCTTCTGGACTTGCTACGGACCAAAGATCAGCAAGGATTTTTTCCTGGTCATTCTTTGGCTCAACCTGCTTGGCTAAATAATCGCCAATTTGAAAAGCAAGGTCATTTACAGTTTCCTTATTCATTCCCTGATCCATTCCCTGATGAAGACGATCGCCAAGGAAATCTTTCCACTGCTGCCAGTTATCTAGTACAGACATAATTTTGCCTCCTTTAAATGTTGTACAATTATATTGTGCTTAGGGGCTGAGTAAAATATGCATGCACTAATAGACATAACCAAAAAACAAGTGACACTTTTTTGAACATTTGGGAGTTACGTATACCAGCCGCCATTTACAGCCAAGACCTGTCCGGTAATATAGGTTGCCTTTTCTGAAAGAAGGAAGGAAACGGAGTTGGCAATGTCAGCAGGCAGTGCAAGCCTGCCCATGGGAATGCCGCTTTTAACGGCATCGAGCTCTTCTTCAGTAAAATCATTCAGCATGGCGGTCTCGACGGCACCTGGTGCAACAGCATTAACCCTCACCCCGCTTAAGGCAACTTCCTTGCTTAAAGCTTTGGCAAAAGCAATTTGTGCACCCTTTGCTGCTGAGTATGCAACTTCACAAGCCGCACCCGTCTGGCCCCATATAGAGGAAATAACTACGACATTCCCGCTGCCCTTTGAAATAAGTTTTGGCAGAAGCTCTTTGGTCAGCAGGAGCGGTGAGGTCACATGAAGATTCATCAGCGACTCTGTTTCCTTTTCCGGCAATTCCGTAAGAAGTCCATATTGTGCTGACCCGCTATTATGGATAATGGCATCAAGAGAGAAGATATTTGGTATAATCTTTTTATAGCCGCCTTGTACAGACAGGTCAGCCTTGATCGGAATATATTCTCCGTCAAAGGTCTGCAGGCGGTCCAGCAGACTGTTTATACTCTGCTTGTTTTGATTGTAATGCAAATAAAGTGAATAGCCTTCCTCCGCCAGTTTGATGCTGATTGCCTGGCCGATTCCTCCGCTCGCTCCAGTTATTAACGCAAATTTTCTCATTTCATACACTCCTCAAAAAAAGCAAAGCGCCTTTTATGGCGCTCTGCTGAAACAGCTTTTTATTTCTTAGGCACGACCTGACAAACCGTAAACCGTTCTTCGCTTATCAAATTACCAGCCGCATTTTCCACATCCTCAAGTGTAATGCTTTCAAGCGTCGGCACTACATCAAACAAATCCATCTCATTAAAAGCATACCGGGTAAATTGATTGGCAATATATTCAGGAGAATTGACAGCACGCAGGAATGCGCCTATTTTCTTCTTCTTTGTCCGATCCAGTGTTTCCTGTGAAACAGCTCCCTTTTCCCTCGCATCCAGCAGCATCTTTTTCAATGTTTCTGCCAAACGGTCAGGATCATTTGTGTCCCCGCCGACCATGGCAAAACCAAAGCCCTCTTCCTGTGTATAATCAAAAGAGAACGTGTCATCAATTAATCCTTCATTATACAGTGAGCTGTAGTGCTCAGAGCTTTTACCGAATAGGATATCCAGAAGCACATTCAGACTCAGCTCATTTTTAAGCATTTCCTTGCCGGACTGGTTTGCATTACTGCTCTTTATCCCAACAAGGCACTTTGATGTCTGGACATTCATCTCAAGCACTTTTTTCTTTTCAGCCGCTTCAGCAGGCTCTTCTTCGAATTGGCGTTTTATTTCAGGCAACTCTTTATAATTCTTCTTGCTTTGATTATTCCTCACCTGGGACATTATCTGATCCGGATCAACGGGTCCGACGATGAACAGAAGCATGTTGCTTGGGTGGTAGAAGGTTTCATAGCATTCATACAGCATATCTTTTGTGATATGGGAAATGGACTCGATCGTACCTGCGATATCGATTTTAACCGGATGGTTTTTGTACATATTTTCGATGAGGCCAAAATATAGACGCCAGTCAGGATTGTCATCATACATGGTAATTTCCTGACCGATGATGCCTTTCTCTTTTTCAACAGTTTTTTCTGTAAAATAAGGATCCTGTACAAAATCAATCAGCGTCTCAAGGTTCAACTCTACATTAGATGTGCTGGAGAATAAATAAGCCGTCCTTGTAAAAGAAGTAAAGGCATTAGCTGATGCTCCCTGCTTACTGAATTGCTGGAATACATCGCCATCTTCTTTTTCAAATAGCTTGTGCTCCAAAAAATGAGCTATCCCATCTGGAACTTTTACAAATTCATCTTTTTCGGGAGGCAGGAAATGATTGTCAATCGAACCATATTTCGTTGTAAACGTGGCATAAGTCTTGTTAAATCCCTTTTTCGGCAAAATATATACATCCAGCCCATTCTCGAGGCTTTCATAATACAGCTCTTCCTGAAGCTGGTCAAAAGTGATTTTTTCCATTACTTCCCCTCCTCCTTTCCTGTCAGGAAATACACTGTATCCAAACTGACCTTCTTAGCTGTTTCGGCAATCTCCTCTTTAGTTACCTTATCCATTTCATCCATCCAGGTTTGAAGCGTAATTTCTTTGCCTGACACAACATTATGATAGAGGACTTCGACAATTCCGCGGGCTGTATCAACAGTCTCCAGAAGCTGATTTTTTATGACTGCTTTGGTCTGCTCCATTTCCTGTTCCGTAAAGTCCCCGTTTTTCATGGCTTCCAGCTGTTCTTTAATAATATTCACTGCCTGGTCATAATTACTGTTATCGATTCCCGACATAACCATCATTAAGCCTTTATGGCTTTCAAGGCGACTGGCTACATAGTATGCGAGACTGGCTTTTTCGCGGACGTTCAAGAACAATTTTGAGTGAGAAAAGCCTCCAAAAATTCCATTGAATACCTGAAGGGCATAATAACCAGGATCACCGTAAACGACATTTGTCCGGTAGCCGATATTAAGTTTCCCCTGCTTCACATCCTGTTCTTCCCTGACTTCATTAACAGATTCCTTGGCTCTTCCTGCAGATGCCGCAGCTGACTGAGGTGTTCTTTCCTCAAAAGATAATAGTTCACCTGCATAGGATTCGGCATCTGCCTCATCCACATCACCTATAACATATAAATCAAGCTCATCCTGCGCCATTGCCTGCTGATAATATTCATAAAGGCTTTCAGGCGTAATTTTGTCCACATCTTCTTTTTCGCCATTCACATGCAGCGCATAAGGCTCATCTTTACACATTTCCTGTACCAGCCGGAAATTCGAATAGCGCATTTTATCATCATAAACGGATTGAATTCGCTGTTTCAGCGTCCTTTTTTCTTTTTCAACCGTATCCTGGTCAAAAGCGACGCCTTGCACATTTGGCTTTGTCAGAATCTCCGATAAAAATTGGAACGCTTTTTTCAATAAAGGAGTTGGGTCTGAGAGAAACTTCTCATTCGCAATTTCAATTGAAATGGTAATGACATGATACTCGCCCTTTTTCGCCAAATCCACAAAAAGAGTTGCACCATATAATTCATCAAGATAAGAGCGAAGCTTTCCGGTTGCAGGGTAAGACGAACTGCTGCTTTGCAGGACATGCGGCAATAAAGATCTTAATGTAACAGTATCCTTTTCAAGCGGGGCTTTCATTTTCCAAACCAGTGTGTTGGTTTTATATTTCTCTGTTTTAACTACATGAAGCTTATAGCCATTCATGGCTTTTACGGATTCAGAGATTACAGCCATTTCTTTTCCTCCTGTCGGTAAATTGATGAATCCAAAGTACGGTCAATATGAAGAATAGGGAATATCGCCTATATGTAAACACTTTGCTGCTATCTTCTATAATATCCTTTGTATTAAATCATATTCTTACTATACCTTGCCCTATTTCTTTATTTCAAGTTATTGGCTGTATTGGAAGGTTATATAAGAAAATCGGGAAGCTATGCCGATGAATGCTTGCAGATTAACTGCATATCTCCAAATGAGGAACAAAAGATAAGAAGACAGGGTTTCAATAAGCAATAAAAAGCCCCATTTCCAAAAGAAATGAGGCTTTCCTGTTTAGCGTTTTCCTTTTATATATGGAGTACCAGAGGCTTTTGGAGCATCAGCGCGTCCTATGAAACCAGTTAATGCCAGAATCGTTAAAACATATGGTGCGATGAGAAGATATACATTTGGAATATTCTCCAGGAATGGAAGGCTTGAGCCAATGATACTCAAGCTTTGCGCAAATCCAAAGAATAAAGCCGCACCCATAACACCAAGCGGATGCCATTTACCAAAGATCAATGCTGCTAATGCCATAAAGCCCTGGCCGCTGATTGTTGCATGGCCGAAATCTGAAGAAATGGATTGTGCATACACACCGCCGCCAATTCCTGCTAAGGCACCGGAGATTAATACCCCAATGTATCTCATTCTGGTAACATTAATACCCATTGTATCGGCAGCCATTGGGTGTTCACCAACCGCCCTCAGCCTTAGTCCGAATGGAGTTTTAAACATCACAAACCAGGCAAGGAATGCAACGGCAATCGCTGCAAATGAAGTATAGTATGTGTTTGAGAAAAACAGTTTACCGATTACAGGTATATCGCTTAAAAATGGTATATCCACCTTGCTGAAACCTTTTTGAATGATATCCGTCTGGCCTTTCCCATAAATGAATTTAACAAGGAACAGTGCAGCTCCAATTGCCAGAAGGTTAATCGCAACACCTGAGACTACCTGGTCTGCTCTAAACGTAATAGAAGCAACAGCATGCAGGATGGATAAAAGAGCCCCGACAACCATAGCTGCGAGTAATGCCACCCATGGCGTCATGCTGCCAAATACATCCACGAACGTAAGGTTAAAGACAATGGCAGTGAATGCTCCAATTACCATCAAGCCTTCTAAACCAATATTTACAACACCGGAGCTTTCTGAAAAATTTCCGCCCAATCCAGTGAAAATAAGCGGGGCTGCCCAAAGCAAAGTTGATGGAATAATAATTAATAGGATCTCCATTAAGCCCACTTACTTCACCCCCTTTTTGCTGATACGGTCAATAAAGATGCGAATCATATAGCTTGCTGCAACAAAGAACACTATAAGAGCAATGATAATATCTACCAGTTCGTTTGGCACTCCAGCTTCAAGCGGCATGTTTAATGCGCCGACCTTCAAGCTTCCAAATAGCAATGCTGCAAAAATAATTCCGATTGGACCATTACCGCCTAGAAGTGCAACTGCGATACCGTCAAATCCTACTCCGGTAAAACCGCCCTTGATGGCAGCATATCCGAATGTACCCAAAGCTTCCATCGCACCTGCAAGACCAGCAAATGCTCCTGAGATGACCATTGAAAGAATTATGTTTTTGCTGACGCTCATGCCTGCATATTCAGATGCATGCTGGTTAAAGCCTACAGCTCGCAATTCGTATCCCTTTGATGTTTTTTCTAATAGGAACCACATAATAAACACACAAGCTAAAGCAATTAAAATACCCCAATGCAGACGAGAATAATCAGTTAATCCCTCAAGAAACGGGGAACGCAGTGATGCAGAGTCTGCAATCATCTCAGTACGGTCACTTTTTTCTGAAAGAACTGTACGGATTATATAGTTCGTTACATGCAATGCAACATAGTTCATCATGATCGTGACAATTACTTCATGGACTTTAAACTTGGCTTTCAGCAGTCCTGGAATGAATGCCCATAGCGCACCCGCTGCTGCTGCTGCAAGAACAGCAAGCGGCAGATGGATGAACTTTGGAAGTTCAAATGCAACTCCTACCCAAACAGCTGCTAGCCATCCGACGATCAGCTGTCCTTCAACTCCGATGTTAAATAAGCCTGTACGGAAAGCAAATGCAACTGCCAAACCGGCAAGAATATATGGAGTCACCTGTCTGACTACCTCACCGGCGTAGTAGATTTCTCCGAAAGCACCGTTCCATAGGGCAATAAATGCAGATCCGGCATTATAACCTGTTGCTATCATAATGATTGTACCTACTAATACACCTAGCAGAACGGCAACTAGAGGTACGACAATATTCTTCATGCGATTAGACATGGTTTTCGCCACCCGCTTCCTTCCGTTTAGAACCGGCCATCAATAAACCTAATTCTTGTTCAGTTGTTTGTTTCGGATCAACTACTGCTACAATTTCACCTTCATAAATAACAGCAATACGGTCGCTGACATTCATAATTTCATCCAATTCGAATGAAATAAGCAGCACTGCTTTCCCCTGGTCACGCTGTTCAATCAGACGCTTGTGAATGTATTCAATCGCTCCAACATCTAATCCGCGTGTCGGCTGAGCAGCGATCAGGAGATCTGGATTTCGGTCAATTTCGCGTCCGATTATGGCTTTCTGCTGGTTTCCTCCAGAAAGTGCTCTTGCAAGTGTATATTCACTTGGGGTTCTGACATCGAATTCTTTAATCAGCTTTTTTGCTTTGCTGTAGATTTCTTTAAAGTTCAGAACACCTTTTTTAGAGAATGGAGCTTTGTAATAGGTTTGCAGAACCATATTCTCTCCAATTGGAAAATCGAGGACAAGTCCATGCTTATGACGGTCCTGAGGGATATGACCTACCCCCTTCTCCGTTACCTTACGCGGAGACATATTCATAATTTCCTTGCCATTCAATTTAATTGAACCGCTTTCAGACTTCCTCAAACCTGTGATTGCTTCTATTAACTCAGACTGTCCATTTCCATCTACACCGGCAATACCGACAATTTCCCCGGCCCGTACATTGAGGTTAAGCTTATTAACCACGCCAAGCCCCCGGGAATCTTTTACATGTAAATCCTGAATTTCAAGCACTTGCTCCTGCGGTTTCGAGTCTGTTTTATCCGTTTTAAAAGTAACTTCCCTTCCCACCATTAAGCTGGCAAGTTCATTAGGGTTCGTCTCGCTGACATTAACCGTACCGATACCTACCCCTTTGCGGATTACTGTTACACGATCACAAACTTCCATAATTTCCTTCAGCTTGTGGGTGATTAAAATAATAGATTTGCCTTCCTGGATTAAGGTTTTCATGATCTGAATAAGCTCTTTAATTTCCTGTGGAGTCAGCACAGCAGTAGGCTCATCAAAAATAAGGATTTCCGCTCCCCGATATAGGGTCTTTAAAATCTCTACCCTCTGCTGCATTCCTACAGAAATATCTGAAATTTTCGCCTGAGGGTCTACAGCAAGTCCATATCGCTCGGAAATTTCCCTGACTTCCTTCTCCGCTTTTTTAATATCTATTTTTCCGCTTTTCGTCGTTTCTTTTCCTAGAATAATATTTTCAGTGACGGTGAAACGGTCTACTAGCATAAAATGCTGGTGAACCATCCCGATGCCCAAGTCGTTTGCTATATTTGGATCGGTGATGCGCACCGGTTTTCCTTTAACTTTTATTTCACCTTTTTCAGGCTGATATAAGCCAAAAAGGACGTTCATCAATGTTGATTTGCCCGCACCGTTTTCGCCAAGCAGCGCATGAATTTCACCTTGTTTCAGCTGAAGCGTGATATTATCATTGGCTACGATTCCAGGAAACTCCTTGCGGATGTTGAGCATTTCAATAACATAATCCATTTGTTTCACTCCTTGCTCAAAATATAAGGAAATCATTAGTAGTAAGAGGTCAGACCTTGGCAATTCTTAGAAAAACCTGGCCAAAACGCCAAGTTCCCCTTAAAGAATTGAATAATATAAAGGCATTAAAAATCTAAGTGAAATACAGAATTCTTTCTGTCCTTCAATTAAAATTTTAATTTTTTAAAAAAAGGAATAAGAGGCCGCAGTGCAACCTGCTTATTCCTTGTAAGTTAATTATTCAGCTGAGAAAGAAGCCAGTTCATCTTTTGTAGATGGAACAGTCAGGTCACCACTCTTGATCTTTTCCTGCCATTCTTTAACTGCACCTTCGATTTCTGCTTTTGCAGCTACTTCCGGATTGATAGGAGCAAGGCCTACACCGTCTTCAGCCAATCCGTACGTAGTCGTTTCTCCGCCAGGGAAGCTGCCGTCTTTTGCCTTTGTAGAAAGGTCCTTAACAGCATTGTCAACACGCTTAAGTGCAGATGTAAGGATTACATTGTGCTCTTTGCCATCGATTTCAACTACACCTTCAGCTGTCTGGTCTGAGTCAACACCAATTGCCCAAAGTTCTCTTGCCGGGTCTTTCTTTTTAAGGTCACGAGCTTCCTTAAATAGACCATTGCCTGTTCCGCCAGCAGCATGGAAGATTACGTCTACGCCAGAAGAGTACATTTTCGAAGCAATTGTCTGACCTAATTCAGCTTTATCAAACGCTCCAGCATATTGAACTTCTACTTTAATATCAGGGTTTACCGCTTGAACACCAGCCAGGAATCCAGATTCAAAACGCTCGATAACCGGAATTTCCATACCGCCGATGAAACCAATTTTGTTTTCTTTAGTTGCTTTGGCAGCAGCAACACCTGCAAGGAATGCAGCTTCCTGCTCTTTGAACATGATGCTTGCTACGTTTGGCTGATCGACAACTGCGTCAACGATACCGAAATGCGCATCCTTTTGCTGTTGAGCAATCTCATTGATCGCGCCTTCCATTAGGAAGCCGATACCGAAAACAAGATTAAAATCTTGACGAGCTAATGTATTAAGGTTTGTAGAATAGTCAGCATCTGACTGTGATTGAAGGTAGTCAAATCCGCCTTTTCCTTTTTCAAGGCCATTTTCTTCACCAAATGCCTGTAAACCTTCCCAGGCAGATTGGTTAAATGATTTATCATCTACACCGCCGACATCTGTTACCATTGCTACAGAGAATGCTTTTTCTTTTTCGTCTCCGCCAGCTGTTTCTCCGCCTTTTTCTTCACTTTTGCCGCAAGCACCGAGAATCGTTCCAGCAGCAAGAACTAAAGATAGCGCCAATCCAAATTTACGCTTTTTCAAGGTTGGTACCCCCTAAGAAATTGTTTTTGCATTAGCGGAATGAGTGATTGTGTTTTCGTGTATCCCCCCAAAGCTAGATTCTCTTTCTGAGGACATGGAAACTGAACTTATCAGCTCTGAAATAATTGACCGAATAGAGAATCGGAGTATCCGCTTCATCGAAATGCATCTGCTTCAATACAAGCAATGCGGTTTCCGGGTCACATTCCAGAATAGGTGAAATTTTCTCGTGATAGCCGATAGGCTCGATTTGGGCAACAGCATAGGTGATTTTCCGGTTTGCCTCTTCTTCAAGCATGTTGAGGATCGACTCTTGTTCGTGGGAAAATGTGTCTGGAAGAATATTCTCAGGAACTTTATCCACGCAATAAACGACCGGTTCACCATTTGCAGTTCTTACCCGCTCAATCACAGCAATCTCCTGGTCTAACGAACATGAGAATCTGCGGATATCGTCTTCAGTCGGTCCCATAGTTACAGAACTTAAGAAAACGGTTCCCGGCTTCATCCCTGCCTGCAAAATCATATTTGTGACACTATTAAGCTGTTCGATGCCTGATGTAAAAAGCGGCTTTGCATTGACAAAGGTGCCTACACCGTGACGGCGGATAATTACGTTTTCTTCTTCAAGAATGCGCAACGCCTCCCGCAGTGTAGCTCTGCTAACACCAAGCTGTTTGGCAAGATCAAATTCGGACGGAAGTTTTTCTTTTTCTTTATACACTCCATCTTCAATGTCTTGTTTTAATCGATCGATGACTTGCAAATATAAATGCCGGTTATCTGACTTAATAGACATGCAGGGTTCCTCCAACTTCAGTTCTCAAGACATCAGACCTCTGATGTTCAATCATTCCTACTAATCGAAAATACTATAACACTTTTTACCCAATAAAGAAATAGAAATTTATCAATTTGTCGAAAAAAGGTGAAAAGAACAAAATGTTTGTGAATCCCTCTGTACCAATTCCTTTTTTCTGGTATAATACTACTTTGAAAACGATTACATTTTGGTTTTTAGTGATAAATGCACCTGGCAAAAAATCTTATTTTATGATGAGTTGAAAGTACCATACCTCTTTCATTTTATGTAAGCGTTTTTAGTAGTATGGCATATTCCGATACCTTTTTTTATTGACGTCAATTTTTGGTTATATATCTCTCAAAAACATTAAAAAACGACCGTCCGAAGACTGGCCATTTTTTAATGTGTTATTCTTATAAAATTTAAGAACTTGCTTCTTCCGAAGGCTTGCCCTGCAGCACAGCTCTAGGCTTGCTGCCTTCATATGGACCGACAATGCCCCTGGCTTCCATTTCATCAATCAGCCTTGCAGCCCTGGTATAGCCGATCCTGAATCTCCTTTGGAGCATGGATACAGAAGCAGTCTGCATTTCCAGAATCAATTCAACAGCTTCTTCATATAAATCATCATCCACTTCTCCTGCCGCTTCAGGAATATCCTCTGGAATCATCTCTTCCTGATATTGTGCCTTCTGCTGACCGATGACGAAATCCACAATCTCTTCGACTTCTTCATCAGACAGAAAGGCACCTTGTACACGGACTGGCTTGGAAGCACCTACAGGCAGAAAGAGCATATCTCCTCTTCCCAGAAGTTTTTCCGCTCCGCCCATATCCAAAATGGTTCTGGAATCCGTCATGGATGACACGGCAAATGCAATCCTTGATGGTATATTCGCTTTTATTACACCTGTGATAACGTCTACTGACGGACGCTGGGTTGCGATGATTAAATGGATGCCTGCTGCCCTTGCCATTTGAGCAAGGCGCGTGATGGCATCTTCGACATCAGAAGACGCTACCATCATTAAATCTGCAAGCTCGTCCACTATGACCACAATGTAAGGCAGAAGGGGCTGCTGTGCTTCCTCTTCGGCATTATGCCTTTTTACATACTCATTGTATCCTTCGATATTTCTTGTGCCGGTATGGGAGAAAAGCTCATAGCGCCTTTCCATCTCACTGACGACTTTTTGCAGCGCCTGGGCTGCTTTCTTCGGATTTGTCACAACCGGCGCCAGCAAATGCGGCACCCCATTATATACATTCAATTCAACCATTTTAGGATCGATCATCATTAATTTTACTTCATGAGGTTTTGCCCTCATCAAAATGCTGGTAATGATTCCGTTAATACACACACTCTTCCCGCTTCCTGTCGCACCGGCAACAAGCAGGTGGGGCATCTTATTAAGTTCTGCGAGGACAGCTTCCCCGGTGATATCACGGCCAAGCCCGATCAGAAGCTTGGAGTCCGGTTTGTCATTTTGCTTGGATTCAATTACTTCCCTTAGAGAAACCATGGCCACTTCAGAGTTAGGGACCTCTATTCCAATGGCAGATTTACCGGGAATTGGTGCTTCTATCCGGATATCCTTAGCTGCCAGTGCCAGGGCCAAATCATCATTGAGACTAACGATTTTGCTTACCTTTACCCCAACATCGGGGTGCACCTCATATTTTGTAACAGCCGGTCCTAAATGAACCTGTGTCACTCTCGCTTTAACCCCAAAACTCTGAAACGTTCTTTCGAGCTTAGCAGCATTCGCATGGATAAGCTCATACTCACCGCTTTGATCGGTTTGCCTTGGCAATTTCAATAGTCTGATTGGCGGCAGCTCATAGTCTTTGTTTTCCACTTCAGTAAACGCAATTGGCGGCGCAGTCACATCCTCCGGCTCAGTATCTGCTTCTTCCTGAGGCTGATTAGAAGCTGCTTCCCTGGGATCCTCCTGATAAGCTCTTTCGGCAAAGCTTGAAATAATCGGTTCTGGTGCCGGTTCAGGAGTATGATTGATGGTTATGACAGTGTCAGGTTCTTCTTCATCCCGGAGAGCCTGCTGTTCTTCTCTTTGGGCACGTCTTTCTTCCTTTTGTGACCTTCTCTCTTCACTTTTATCTTTTAGATTCTGTATCCATCCTTTGCAGTCATCAACAAAACCAAACCACTGTTTTTTAATAAAGGTTATTACCAGATTAAAAAACTTCCCAATAGTTTCGCCAAATGTCTTACCAGTGATTAAAATAAAACCAATTATAATCATTATAAAAGAAATAAACTTAGATCCCGATACATCAAATAAATAGTAGAGAATTGCTAGCAGAACTGCTCCTATCATACCTCCATTTAATTGGTCTGAACTTGTTTCCCCATTTTTAATCATGACAAATGATTCGTATGTATGTTTGATGATACTCGGATTATTTGTTCTTCCATCAGTAGTTATTAATTCAACATAGTTCGTATGGCTAAGTATAAGAATTGCTCCTATTACTAAATAAATCCCAAATAATCTGGATGTAAAGAGGAGAGGTATAGTCCTCTTCCACAATAGATAGGTCCCAAATAGCATCATACCTATTATGCCTATAATATCCCAGTTCCCGAAAAAGAAACGGAAAAACAATACAGTCCAATCACTTACTCTGCCAAAATTAGCTAATGCTACTATCCCAAGTGCCAGCATTGTAAGTCCTATTAATTCAAATTTCATTGTCCGTTTTAGTGTTTCGCTCTTTTTAGATTTTCTTTTCTTTCTTTTGGCCATATTATCACCTTATCATTGTTCTTATTAACATCATCATCAAAATCCCATTATGTAATACATCATGTTAGCTATGAAAGAAGAAGCAGCCATTTTTTGGCTGCTTCTAAAATTACTTTTATTATATCATATCGATTCTTAATTAAGTTGTTTTTTGAATGTATTTCTCAGTTTTACTGAGTTAAAGTGATCATGGACCCCGGAGTATATCTTTCATCCATATAATGGGAGGGGTCACTGCTCATTATTCTTAAGATACGGCATTCCTGTCCTGCATTCATTTCCACTAGGAGGGGAATTCCTTCATATGACACAATTTTCTGTTTTCCAAAATCATCCTGCTCATTTTGATAAATGAGTTCCTGTGGCATCATGGTATAAAGGATCATTGAACCATCACTTCTTCTTTAGGTTTATTCATATCAATAAGCTCATTCAGCTTTGCCAGCGCTGGCCCTACCCCGCCTACTTCATCAATCAGGCCATATTCAACAGCATCCCTGCCGACCACGTTTGTACCAATATCCCTGGTTAGGTTGCCTTTATCAAACATCAGGTCTTTAAATTTCTGTTCCGAAATATTTGAATGCTTCGTTACAAAATTAATTACCCGATCCTGCATTTTATCCATATACTCAAAGGTTTGCGGCACACCGATTACCAGGCCAGTCAGTCTGATCGGGTGGATGGTCATCGTAGCCGTCTCTGCAATAAATGAATAATCGCATGACACAGCAATAGGCACACCAATGGAATGGCCTCCTCCCAGGACAATGGAGACGGTTGGCTTTGATAAAGAAGCCAGCATTTCTGATATTGCCAGCCCGGCTTCCACATCACCGCCTACTGTATTTAAAATGACCAAAAGACCTTCTATTTTTGGGTTTTGCTCAATCGCAACAATTTGAGGAATTAAGTGTTCATATTTTGTTGTTTTATTTTGCGGCGGAAGCTGCAGATGTCCTTCTACTTGTCCGACAATGGTCAAGCAATGAATTTTGGAGTCCTGGGACAGCTGCGGCACATTCGTCTGTCCAAGCTGCTGAATCTTCTCCATAAGGGCAGACGGTTTATCCTCTTTCGGCTGTTCTTGCCCTTCCCCGCTCTCATTGCGGTTATTTTTCAAATCGTTTTCCATCCTTATTTCTCCCTTCAAGCAATATATTGTTAGTATGAACGCGGGATTCTTTTTCATGCGCTTTATTGCTGAAGAGTGAGCGTAAAAAACACAGCCCGGCATTGAATGACGGGCTGTGTTTTATTGTTATCCCTCCATAAGAATTGGAAGGATCATTGGTCTGCGTTTTGTTTTTTCATACAGATACTGATTCAGGCTGTCACGCATATCCTGCTTAATGCCGGACCAGTCAAAGGATTCTCTGGCAAGGTTCTGCTCTACAGCTTCCCTCACGATTTTTACAGCTTCCTCGAGAAGCTTTTCTGATTCCCTGACATATACAAAACCTCTAGTAATAATTTCAGGGCCAGCGGATATTTTCTTTTCTTTTTTATTGAGAGTGACCACCACTAATAAGATTCCATCCTGCGATAGCAGCTTTCGGTCCCTTAATACGATATTTCCGACGTCGCCAACACCGATCCCATCAATCAGCACATTTCCTGAAGGAATTTTTCCTCCGGGAACGATTGCACCATCCTTAATTTCTGCTACATCACCTTTATCCGGGATGAAAATTTGTCCGCCTGATAATCCGCAGTCCATGGCAATGTTAGCATGCGCTTTCAGCATTCGGTATTCCCCATGAACCGGGATGAAGAATTTTGGGCTCATCAGATTAATCATAAATTTAAGTTCTTCCTGGCTGCCATGGCTGGAGGTATTAAAAGTTCCCTTCCCAGGAATGACTTCAGCTCCCGCTCTAAACAGCATATCGATCGTTTTAAAAATTAATACCTCTGTTCCTCTTAAAGGGGATGCCGCCAGTAAAACGGTATCACCCTTCTTTATATTCACCTGTCTGTGAGACTGCTTCGCCATTTTTTGAAGGGCCTCTATTGGCTCCCCCTGAGTACCTGTGGTAAGTACAACGATTTGGTCCTCCCTGTATTTCCCGATTTCAGCGACAGGTATAATCACATCTTCCCCTACCTGTAAATAACCAAGCTGCATGGCAATATCATAGATCTTTTGCAGACTTCTCCCGACCACTGCCACTTTCCTGCCCGTTTCCATAGCAGCATCAAAAATATGCTGTATACGGATTAAGTCAGACGCAAATGAAGCAGCAATGACTCTCCCCTTTGCTGCATAGAATGCGGCTGTCATCTCTCTGGCCACTTTCGATTCTGAGTTGGTGTATCCCGGCTTTTCTGCTTCTGTACTGTCAGATAGAAGGCAAAGAACTCCCTCTTCCCCCAAGCGCGCCATTTTGCCGATTTCAGGTTTGTATAAGGCAGTCGATGCCTGATCGAATTTGAAATCTCCTGTATACACAATCGCACCTTCGGACGTATGGATAGCCACCCCGACACTATCCGGTATGCTATGGCAAGTCCTGAAAAAAGTTACATCTGCCGAATCAAATTCCACTTTGGTGTCTGAATTAATTTCAATAAACTGCGCTTTGCCTTTGTATTCCTGTTCCTTCATTTTGGCTTTGGCAAGTGCCAGAGTCAGCTTTGTTCCATAGACAGGAACATTGACCTTTGTCAGCACATAAGACAGCCCGCCAATGTGATCTTCATGTCCATGTGTCAGAAAAATCCCTTTCACTTTTTCCTTGTTTTGAACTAAATATGTAATATCCGGTATAACGATGTCAATTCCGAGCATTTCATTTTCAGGGAACATTAATCCGGCATCGATAACATATATTTCCTCATCCACCTCTGCCAAATACATATTCTTCCCAAGTTCTCCGACTCCTCCGAGTGCTGCTAGCTTGATGCTTTCATTCTGTCTCTTTTTCAATGTACGTATCCTCCCATGCATGTTCAGCCGATCAAGATCAGTTATCCATATTATACTTGAAGTCATAAAACCATGACAACCAAATTTATACATGGGAAAAGTTGAGGCTGCCTAATGAACCCCTTAAAAAATAAAAACCAACCAGCAAAACACTGGTTGGCAAGCAATTATTTAAATAGGTCAGCAACTGCGCTGCGTTCCTGTTCTGTCAACGGAACCATTGGAAGACGGACGGATCCGACATCGAGCCCCTTAAGCTGCAGCGCTGTTTTTACAGGCACTGGGCTTGGGGCAGCAAAAAGGCCTTCCATGATCGGAAGAATTCGCTGATGGATCTTTGCAGCTTTTTCATTTTCACCATTCAGGTAAGCTGTGATCATCTCCTGCATTTCATTGCCAATCACATGGGAAGCGACAGATACGATTCCAGTTCCGCCAATTGCCATGCAGGGAAGAGTAAGGCCATCGTCACCGCTGTAAAGCATGAAGTCATCATCCGTATTGGCAATGATTTTTGCCATTGCATTCAGATCTCCGCTTGCTTCTTTAACAGCAGCGATGTTAGGGATTTCCGAAAGGCGGATGATCGTTTCAGGTAAAATATTGACGGATGAGCGTCCCGGAATATTATAAACCATTACTGGAAGGCTCGTGCTTTCCGCAATTGCCTTGAAATGCAGATAGAGCCCTTCCTGATTTGGCTTATTATAATAAGGTGCTACAATCATGATGGCATCTACACCAATTTGCTCTGCTTTTTTCGTTAATTCAATGGATTCGTACGTATTATTGCTTCCAGTGCCGGCAATAACAGGCACACGTTTGTCAGCCACCTTCACTGCGTGTTTGAATAATGCCAGCTTTTCCTCTTTTGTCAGTGTTGGCGACTCGCCGGTAGTTCCGGCAATGACCAATGAATCTGTACCATTTTCTATAAGATGATTGATAAGCTGTGTCGTTTTAGGGAAATCAATATGTCCCTTATGATCGAATGGCGTTACCATTGCTGTTGATACTCGGCCAAATAGAATCATGTTTACACTCCTTGCAGATGTTTAAAAGACCGGGAAGACACGGGCGGATCTGCCGATTAAGATGCAAGTCAGTCGTTACCCCCTGAAGGGCTTTCTTCCCCTTTTTAAACATGATATTTTTCTAAGATTTCTAAGATTAAATGTCTTTTCTCTCATACTCTGCCAATTCTTCTTCCAGGCGAAAAGCATCGTGCAATGCATTAACAGACTTTATCAAATCTGCCTGCTTTACAAGAACCCATATTGTTGTATGGCTGTCTGCAGATTGCAGGATGCGGATTCCCTGCTCGGACAATGCCGTCACGATTCGTGAAGCCACGCCAGGAACACCCTGCATTCCTGCACCGACAACCGAAACCTTTGCGCACTCTCTTTCAACCAGCGGATCGTGACCCAGACCTTTAAGAATACTAATCGCTTTATCCGTCATTTCTTCCGTAACCGTGTAGTTGACGCCATTTGGATATATATTGATAAAGTCAACGCTGATCCCCTGGTTTGCCATGGCTTTAAAGACCTCAGACTGAAGATCATATTGATCTTTCTTCGCAAGAACCTTTATTTGTGTGACATTGGAAACGTGGGCAATTCCTGTTACCGAACGCTCTTTAATATCTGTACCGCGCCTGTCTTTATTTAATGTTGTGACAAGTGTTCCGAGACTGTCGGAGTAGGTTGAGCGGATTCTGATCGGAATTTTGGCCTGCATGGCAATCTCGACAGCACGAGGGTGAATCACCTTTGCACCCTGATACGCCATATTGCAGACTTCCGTATAAGTGACAACTGATAATGGACGTGCATTTTCAGCTATGCGCGGATCAGCAGTCATGATGCCTTCCACATCTGTAAAGATATCAATCCACTCAGCATTTAGGGCTGCGCCAAGAGCCGCTGCGGAGGTATCACTGCCGCCTCTTCCGATCGTTGTGACATCACCAGTTTTAGAAGAACCCTGAAATCCCGCGACAACGATAACATCTTGATTCTCAAGCTCTTTCAAAAGTCTGTCGCATTTCATATCGATAATTTTTGCATTTGTATGATCATTATTTGTTCTAAATCCTGCCTGTGCCCCTGTTAGAGCTGCTGCTGTGATTCCATGTTCATTTAGCATGTTTGAAAAAACGATACTTGAGATGACTTCACCGCAGGATAAAAGCAGATCCGTTTCGCGTCTGCTGATCTTGCTGTTATTGCCTTGTACAAGCGCAAGCAGTGTATCTGTTGCATAAGGATCGCCTTTTCGGCCCATCGCCGAAACAACGACAACAACCTTATATCCATCAGCCAGCGCTTTTTTTATGTGCTTAAGCGCATGTTCGCGGCTATTTTCATCGCGGACTGATGTGCCCCCATATTTTTGAACGATGATATTCATTAAAACACCTCTAACCTCTCAACATGAAGAGAATACGTTAACTATTTCACTATGCCAAGTTTAATTAAGCTTTCGGCAATCTGCACGGAATTCCATGCTGCCCCTTTAAGAAGATTATCAGAAACCACCCACATATGGAAGCCTTTATCCTCATCCAAATCTTTGCGGATACGGCCGACAAAAACATCATTTTTACCAACACAATCAGCAGGCATTGGGTAAATCTGGTTATCCGGATCATCCTGCAGGACAACACCCGGCGCATTTTCAAGAAGGCTCTTTACTTCATTTGCAGTCACACTGTCAGTTTCCACTTCAAAATAAAGGGACTCTGAGTGCCCAGTTGCCACTGGTAGACGAACGCATGTAGCAGCCACTTGCAACTCGGGCATATGCATGATTTTCTTTGTCTCATTGATCATTTTCATTTCTTCATATGTGTAGCCATTATCCTGGAACTTATCAATTTGCGGAATCGCATTGAAAGCAATCTGATAGTGTTTTTTATCGCTCTTAACAGGAAGAATGACAGGCACATACTCTTCATTATTTATTATGGCTTTTGTCTGCTCATTCAGCTCTTGAACTGCAGCTGCTCCTGAACCTGAAACAGCCTGGTAAGTAGAAACAATCACTTTTTTCAAACCGTATTTCTCTTTTACCGGCTTTAGGGCAACAACCATTTGAATCGTAGAACAATTTGGATTAGCGATTATGCCATTATGCGAATGAAGGTCATCTTCATTTACTTCAGGTACGACAAGAGGCACATTTGGATCCATACGGAATGCACTTGTGTTGTCTACCACAATGGCACCATGCTCAACCGCATGAGGAGCAAGTTCCTGGGAAACGCTTCCTCCGGCACTGAATAATGCGATGTCCACGCCTTTAAAGCTCTCTGGCTTTGCTTCCTGAACCGTATACTCCTGGCCCTTGAACGCTACCTTCGAGCCTGCAGAACGGGCTGATGATAAAAGTGTTAATTTAGAGATCGGAAAATCTCTATTTTCAAGTGTTTGGATCATTTGCTGGCCAACTGCACCAGTTGCTCCAACTACCGCGACATGAAATCCTTTTTTCTGTTCCAAATTCCTTTTCCCCTTCCAGTACCATTATATTTTTCTAGCAAAATTAGTTTTTTAGTGAAAAAACTATATGCCCAAAATTCAATAGAACGGCAGCCAAAGTCAATTGGCAGCCGTTTTCCTGCCTGATTTTAAAGATGGCAGGCTTCCATTTATATTATCAGCATATTGTCATTACTCCAAGAGGTTAATATTATTTTAAACATAGCTTGGAGGTTGGTTATCTTAATAATCTTTATTCTAACATATTCGCTCACTAAAGGACTAAAATTTTTGCTAGAAAAAATAGGGGGCTAATTTTCGTCTTTATATCTTTCCACTAAAACAGGCTGCAGCTGCTTGCCTTCCATGGCATGAAGAACTGTTTCAGGTAATGCTGTCATTCTTGCTACCATTGAATTTGGCTTCTTCACAGGATCATCCTGGCCATAAGGGATAAAATAAATATTTTTTGTAGCCATTAGTCTCATTAAGTTTACCCCATTTAAACCCAGCGCATCATTTGTGGAGATACCAAGCACAACTGGTTTGCCGTTTCTAAGGGTTGCCTTGGCTGCCATCAGTACGGGCGAATCAGTCATGGCATTGGCAAACTTGCTCATGGTATTTCCAGTAAGCGGGGCAATCACCATACAATCCAGAGGAATCTTAGGTCCAAGCGGCTCCGCTTTCACAATTGAATCGATCACTTTATTGCCAGTCAGATCTTCAATTCTTTGAACCCAGTCTTCCCCTTTCCCGAATCTTGTCTCAGTGCTCTTTACCGTAAAGGTAACGACCGGAAGCACTTCAGCCCCTGCAAGAACAAGCCTTTCTATTTCCGGAAACACTGCATCGTACGTGCAATGTGATCCTGTTAAACCAAATCCGATTCTTTTCCCTTTCAAACTCATATTGAATTCCCCTTTCTCTTTTGCAAATCTTCCATAATCAATTGAGAAAGAACATTCGCCAATATTTGCCCGGCTGTTTTCGGAGCAACGATTCCCGGCAGGCCTGGTGCGAGCAGGGCTTTCACTCCCCGTTTTTCCGCGTAGCGGAAATCGGTTCCTCCCGGCTTTGAAGCCAAGTCAATGATAAGCGTATGTGTAGGCATTTTTGAAATGACGGATGCTGTTACAACTAAATGAGGAGCTGTATTTATGCAAATATCCACATCTTTTACCGCATCCTCAATCTCTTTCAGGTTGAATGGGGTAAGACCCATTTCCGTTATCCGGGCAATGTGTTCACTTTTTCTCGCCCCCACTTTCACTTTTGCACCCAGTGCATGAAAGGTTCTTGCTACACTCATTCCTACTCTGCCAAGGCCGATTACGGCTATATTAGATCCATGAATAGTGAAATCAGTATGCTGGATAGCCATCATGATGGTTCCTTCTACTGTTGGAATTGAATTGTAAATAGCAACATCGTCCCGTTCAAATAATTGCACAAGACGGCGGTCTGCCGATTTAGTAACTCCTGTTAAATACGAATTGGTTATGCCGGAATAAACTGTACAGTGTGCTGGAGTCTGCGAAAGAATTTCCTCTTCAAAAGTCACTTTTTCATTGGAGAAAATCGTTTCGATCTGACCCTCCAGACCCGTGCCGGGAACAGGCAGGATAATCGCGTCTATATTGGAAAAATCCACTTCATCTATTTTTTCTTTTACCGCACCAGAGAACGCATGATCCAGCTGCTCAAATCCAATTAATGAGAGCTTTGCATCAAGCTCAGTCAATTTCCGGATGATTTCGAGCTGCCGTGCATCACCGCCGATGACTGCTATTTGGGTTCCTGTCAGCATGCAACACTCACCTTCTTTTTTCTTTCTTTTTAGAAAGCATATATTTTTGAAGCCAATGACCGCATGACTCCTGGTAAAAAGTAACCTCGCACCGGCAACGCCACTATACAATAGCTGCGGCACGAGACAGCAATTGCACAAGCAGATTTATCTTAAACGAAATGTGGCGTTATTTTTGGCCGGCAATTCATCTAATAACCATAATGGAATTGTGTATTGAACTACTTCAACATCTTATGTATGAACGGGGCAATAGGTGAGTTTTCCACTAAAAAGAAAATGGTTCAGCTATGGAAGGGGATTTTTGAAGATATTAAGGAGATTGCCTAAAAACAGCTAAAAACAAAAAGGACCTAATCGGCCCTTCTTTCAAGACTATTCCTGCTGATCAGCATTTTCCGGAATATCAATAATGATCATGTCATTGCCAATTTTCCTTATATGCTGCCACGAAACCCGGATTTCGTCACCTTGGCGCTTGAAGCCGAACCACTTTAATGAAGGGATGAGCAAGGTCTGGATCTGACCATTTTTTTCATTTATTTCAAGATCTGTCTGCCCAAGTACCCCCAGTCGTTCCGCCCGCTTCACATCCACGATTTCCTTTCCGCTCAGCTCACTTAATCTCATCATCTGCCCTCCTCTTTTCTCTTTCTCTATATTTTTATCGTTCAGCCAGTAGTTTTAGAAGTCCAAGACAAAAGAAAACAGCCTGCAGGAAAACAGGCTGTTTTTAGTCCACCGCTTTTGCAAACGGCCCACAACAAATTTATTAAAGATTTTTTGGAAGTTCTCCCTCTGGGCTGATTAAAGCAACAGAGTATTGATCTGTGAAAATGGAATTCGCCATGTTATTTACTCCCTGCATGGAAACTGCATCGATTTCCTCAACAATTTCATCCATAGAACGGTGGCGGCCCAGAAGCAGTTCGTTTTTGCCATTTCGGCTCATCCTGCTGTTTGTGCTTTCAAGGCTAAGCATCAAGCTTCCTTTGAGCTGTTCCTTACTGTTATTCAGCTCTTTATCTGTAATGCCTTCTTTTTTAAGAGTAGCAAGGGTTTCCTGAATCGTATCAAACAGGACGTCCAGCTGTTTAGCGCCTGTTCCGCCGTATAGCGTCACTATTCCGCTATCCTGGAAGGCAGAATGATAAGAGAAAACAGAATATGCCAATCCTTTTTGCTCCCTAACATCCTGGAATAAACGGCTGCTCATGCTTCCACCCAATATATTATTTAAAACAATCAGATTGTATATATCCTCATGCCCTACTTGCAATCCTTCGAATCCCAAGCAAAGATGTGCCTGCTCAGTATCCTTTTTACGCGCAAGATGGTTTGAATGGAATTCAGGCTTCTGCTCAGAGCTTTCTCTCTTTCCGCCTTCATAGGATCCAAAGTATTTTTCTACTTCCTTGATGAAAGACTCCTCGATATTTCCGGCAATGGAGATTACTACATTTTCAGGTGTGTATGTTTCATGCATATACTGTTTTAATGTATCACCATTGAACGTGGCCAGCGTTCCTTCTGTGCCAAGGATCGGATAGCCAAGAGAGTGGTTCTCATAGATTGCTTTGCTCAAAAGGTCATGTACGATATCATCAGGCGTGTCTTCATACATTTTGATTTCTTCGTAAACAACATTCTTTTCTTTATTCAGTTCCTCATCCACAAAGGTGGAGTTAAAAAACATATCAGAAAGCACTTCAAGAGCAAAGTCAGAATGGGTATCCAGTACTTTTGCGTAGTAACATGTATATTCTTTTGATGTGAAGGCGTTCACCTGGCCTCCAATGCTATCAAAGCTTTCGGCAATTTCCCGGGCTGATCTTGTTTTCGTTCCCTTAAAAAACATGTGCTCGAGGAAATGAGAGATTCCATTATTTTCAGGAATTTCGTTTCGCGAACCTGTTCCGATCCATACTCCGATCGCAACAGAACGGACGGTTGGAATGTTTTCTAGAACGACTCTTACTCCGTTTTGGCATGTATATTTCTTGATCAAATAAATTCCTCCTGTTCTGAAACCCAATGACATATGCTTCCATTAGTTTATATTATTATTGTTATTTTTTCCAAAATCCTGATTATTATTTTCCCGATTCTGGATTCTCTTCTCGCTTAACAATTCAGATACTGTTCCAATCTGCAGGTTCTTCTGCTTAAGACCTGTTATAAGTCTATCGAGTGATTTTTCGGTGGATTCAGTAGGGTGCATCAGAATCAGTGCTCCATTATGGACCTTTGATAACACCCTATTTATCAGGACATCAGGGGGTGGCTTTTTCCAATCCACTGTATCAACAGTCCACATAACGGTGCCGAGGTTCTTCTCAGCAGCAATCTTCACTGTTTCATCCCTATAGCTGCCGCTGGGAGGAGCAAACCAAGTAATGGGCTTATTCAGCCTTTCATCCATCGTGGCTTCGATCACATCATTTGTCTTTTGGATTTCTTCCCTTGTCTTTGCAGAAGAAATCACTTTCATATCCGGATGAGTATACGAATGGTTGCCCACTTCATGTCCAGCATCTATAATCATTCTGGCAAGTTCCGGATTATTCTTTACCCATCTTCCTTCAAGGAAAAAACTTGCTGACACATTATGTTCCTTTAAAGTAGCCAGCATACCTGACAAATATTCATTTCCCCATGCCACATTAATAATGAAACTGACCATCGGTTTATCGGGATGGCCTTTATATACAGGTGACGGTGGGAGGTCCTTTAACTTCACCTTCGGTTCAATTTGTTTAAATACAAGTTTATCTTCATTGAACTCATTCTCTGATTTCATCTTTCTATAAGATGCCTCAACATCTATTTCAATTCCGTTAAGCCCTGGAATGGCTTTCCATACACGGTCTATTTTAGCATCCTGTGCAGGAATGCTGTATTCCTCTTTTTTTGCTGTAATCTCTTCATAAAGTGAATCCTTAGCCTTGGAAACCGTTACGGCTCCTGTCTCCTGTTTGAGGCCTGATACATACTGATCAGTAAAAGGATTATTGATAAAAGCAAGTGCCATAACAAACATGATAGCAATATGGATAAACTTTCTCATTCTTCATGCCTCCTTCAATTCATAGTATGATTCAAAGGGACAAGGTAGAACGGAAGCGTATTACAAAGGTATGTTGTATAGGGCAAACGCCCATGGATATTCATATATGTAAAAAGCCAGGGTTTCCCCTGGCTTTCAGGAAATTTCGCCCCGCAAAATGCTTCTCTCCTAAATAGAGGTTAGTATTATTGCTGTGCTTTTTCCTTTTGCTCACGCTGTTCACGCAAAACGGCTTTGCGGGAAAGGTTTACGCGGCCTTGCTTATCGATTTCAGTAACTTTTACTAGAAGTTCGTCACCGATGGATACAACATCTTCCACTTTCCCTACACGCTCTTCAGCAAGTTCAGAAATGTGAACCAATCCATCTTTACCGGAGAAGATTTCAACAAATGCACCGAATTTCTCAATTCGTTTCACCTTGCCAAGATACATTTGTCCAACTTCTACTTCACGTACGATATCTTCTATAATCTTCTTCGCTTTTTGATTCATCTCTTCATCTACTGATGAGATGAATACTGTTCCATCCTGTTCGATATCAATCTTAACGCCTGTTTCTTCAATGATCTTATTGATCTGCTTTCCGCTTGGCCCAATAACATCACGGATTTTATCAGGGTTGATTGACATCATCAGAATCTTAGGAGCATATTCAGACAGCTCTTTTCTTGGCTGCCCAATAGTGCTAAGCATGGAATCAAGTATCTGCATGCGGCCTTTCTTCGCCTGCTGCAATGCTTCCTCAAGAATCTCACGTGACAAGCCTTCAATTTTAATATCCATTTGGAGAGCAGTAACACCCTTGGAAGTACCCGCCACTTTGAAGTCCATGTCACCCAGGTGGTCTTCCATACCCTGAATGTCAGTCAGAATTGAATAATGCTCGCCTGATTTAATAAGACCCATTGCTATACCGGCAACTGGCGCTTTAATAGGCACACCTGCATCCATCATAGCCAAAGTACTTGCACAAATACTTGCCTGTGATGTTGAACCATTTGATTCCAATACCTCAGATACAAGGCGCATTGTATAAGGGAAGTCCTTTTCAGATGGAATAATAGGCTCAAGAGCACGTTCTCCAAGAGCTCCATGCCCGATTTCGCGGCGTCCTGGCCCTCTGATTGGTCCAGTTTCACCTACACTGAAGTTAGGGAAATTGTAGTGGTGCATGAATCTTTTTTCTTCTTCAATTCCCAGCCCATCAAGAATCTGTACATCGCCAAGAGCTCCTAAGGTACAAATGCTCAGAGCCTGAGTTTGTCCGCGTGTAAATAAACCTGAACCATGTGTGCGCGGAAGAATGCCTACCTCTGATGATAGCGGGCGGATAACATCCAATCCACGTCCATCCGGGCGAACTTTATCTTCTGTGATAAGACGTCGCACTTCAGCTTTAACAATTTTATCAAGGATCTGCCTGATTTGCTTCAGCTTGTCTTCGTCTGCTTCTTCACCTTCATATTTAGCTGTAATTTCTTCTTTAACTGCTTTAATGGCAGCTTCACGGGCATGCTTCTCCTGCACCTGAATTGCTTGAATCATTTCTTTCTCACAGATGCCGCGAACTTCAGCCTCAAGGTCCTGGTCAACCTGGTATAAGACAACTTCCATTTTCTCTTTGCCGATTTCTGATGCTATTTCTTCCTGGAAAGCAATAAGGCGCTTGATTTCCTCATGGCCAAACATAATCGCTTCAAGCATTGTTTCTTCAGGCACTTCATCTGCACCTGCTTCTACCATGTTAATCGCGTCTTTTGTACCGGCTACAACAAGGCTGATATCGCTCTTCTCAGCCTGATCCACAGATGGATTAATGATGAATTCTCCATCAATGCGCCCTACGCTGACCCCTGCAATCGGACCGCTGAATGGGATATCCGACACAGAAAGGGCTAAAGATGACCCAAACATTGCAGCCATTTCAGATGAGCAGTTTTGATCCACACTCATCACCATGCTTACAACCTGTACATCATTTCTGAAACCGTCAGCGAATAATGGACGGATTGGCCTGTCAATCAATCGGCTGGCCAAAATTGCTTTTTCACTTGGACGGCCCTCTCTCTTAATAAAACCGCCCGGAATCTTACCAACAGCATATAAACGTTCTTCATAGTTAACTGTCAGCGGAAAGAAATCCAGATTTTTTGGTTCTTTTGATGCTGTAGCAGTACTTAATACTACAGTATCGCCATAGCGCACTAAAACCGCACCGTTAGCCTGTTTAGCCAGCTGGCCAATCTCAACGGTCAATTTGCGCCCAGCCCACTCAAGGCTGTAGACATGTTTATCTTGTCCCATATTTGTACCCCTCTCTGCTTTCACTTAAGGACAGGCGTCAGTTCTGCCTGGTCCGTTCCAATTGTTGTTTATCCTGCATAAGCTGCAGATAATCCTGCCATGACAGCAGCAGAGGCTTAAGAGCTCTGCATTGCCAGCAGTCCAGTTTTATATAAAAGCATGAAATGCTCTTTAATCATAATAAAATTAGGCATCTTATAGTATGCACAATTTTTCTGTTTGCTAAAATAAGAATAACTTATGTATGTACATGATTAGGAACAAAATTCAAGTTTTTAAAGCTAATAAAAAAGCGGGAAAAAATCCCGCTTCTGTTGATTATCGACGTAAGCCAAGCTTATTGATTAACTCACGGTAACGAGCAACGTCTTTGTTGCGAAGGTAAGTTAATAGGTTACGGCGCTTACCAACCATTTTCAAAAGACCGCGACGTGAATGGTGGTCTTTCTTGTGAGTACGTAAATGGTCGTTCAAATTGTTAATTTCTTCAGTAAGGACAGCGATTTGAACTTCTGGAGATCCAGTGTCGCTTTCATGAGTTTTGAACTCATTGATTAGCTCATTTTTACGTTCTTTAGTGATTGCCATCCGGTTCACCTCCTAAATTTTCAATCCCCTGTTACTGAGCAAGCGTCGGTGACTCGACTTGCCAAGCAAAGGTTCATTTGGTACGTTACTTAGAATACAACTTTTTATGACAAAAAGCAAGGCTAAACCCTGTTTTTCTCAAAATATTGCTCAGTCTGCTGTTTATCCTTCTCAATTTGGGCGATTAAATCCTGAACGCCAGCAAATTTCCTTTCACTTCTAAGATGTCTATGCCATTCAACCGTAACTTTCCTGCCATAAATATCTGAAGAGAAATCAAAAATATGGACTTCAACCGATGGCCTGTCCCCTTTTTCCTTATTAAAGGTAGGTTTGTAGCCAACATTGCATACACCTTCATACCAGCTGCCATCTACTAAGAATCTCACAGCATATACACCTTGCGGAGGAATGATGCAGTCATCCGAAACATCCACGTTCGCAGTTGGAAAGCCGATTGTACGGCCTCTCTTATCACCATGGATAACGGTTCCTGATGTTTTATAAAATCTCCCTAAAAGGTCGGGAAGCTCAGCTGTTTTCCCTTCCCGGATGTATTTCCTTATTAACGTAGAGCTGATTTTTTCGTCTTCTTTTTCAAGCTTTGCAACAACCGAATAATCAAATTGATCTCTGGAATGGAACAACAGCGTTTCCATTGTGCCGCGTCCCATCCGCCCGTAGGAATAATCAAAGCCTGCTACGACATGCTTTGCATTAAGACCAATCAGGTATTGATCAACAAACTCCTGGGGAAGAAGGTTTGCAAATTCCCTTGTAAAATTGATGATAAACAAATAATCGATGCCCAGATCCGCTATGATAGCAATTTTATCCTCAATAGGAGTAATATACTCCACATGCTGAACGCTTTTCCCCAGAACAACCGATGGATGCGGGTCAAATGTCATAACAGCACTTTTTAATCCTTTTTGTTCAGCTATAGATTTTGCTTCACGGATGACTTTCTGATGACCCAAATGAACACCATCAAAATATCCAAGTGCTATTGCCAGTTCAGGCATGCCGGTTCTATCCAATCGATGGGGATGATGTATATGAATAACTTCCATATTATTAATTCACCTTTTCTCTACAGAGCCTGGACCTATAAAAATGCACAGCTTTATAACGAGTGCTTATTGATCATTCCTTAACACCTTTACTGGCTTCATTAACCCAGGTTTGCTGGGGTGATGCTCATAAATCGCCAGAACAAGGCCTTCCATTGCTTCCAATGCGATTGGGCCCTTGGTGTCGAGTAAATGATCAGGGATAGTTAATACAGCCCCATTTTTTACTTTCTCTGCTACTTTATCACTTATTTGAAATTTCGGCAAATGAGAAAGCGCAGCTTCCATAGGTCGGAGAACCTCGGCCATTGTCCCCTTCTCTGCTCTGTCTTCTATTTCTTCAAAAGTCAGACAGTCATCAATTGTCAATGAGGCAGACTGGATTCTAACCAGCTCGGACATATGGGCGGGGTATCCCAGTTCACTCCCAATCATGACAGCAAGCGTTCGGATATATGTTCCTTTGCTGCAGGCTACACGGAAACGAAAGGTAATATTCTCACCCTCAAACATTTCTCTGTCATCGAGCAGTTCGATAGAGTAAATAGTAACTTTCCTGGACGGCCGTTCCACTTCTATTCCCTTTCTTGCATATTCATAGAGGCGTTTTCCATTCACTTTTACTGCTGAATACATAGGAGGTGTCTGCGTAATTTCCCCGGTCAGGCTTCGAAGAACTTCCAATATCTGATGTCTGGAAATAGGTGCTGCAACATCTTTTCTCTCCACGACTTCTCCGGAGGCATCTTCTGTTGTCGTAGAAAATCCTATTGTGACTTCTCCCTCATAGGACTTTCCTGCATCTGTTATGTATTCAGCCACCTTTGTCGCTCTGCCGAGACAGATTGGGAGTACCCCAGTTACGTCAGGATCAAGTGTGCCTGTATGGCCGATTTTTTTCATCCGCAAAATTTTCCGCAGCCTGAAGACACAATCATGGGATGTCATTCCTTTTGGTTTGAAAAGCGGTAAAATTCCTTCCATATTAAATACCACCTTGTCTTTTGTAATTAGAAAAAAATGGATAGACAAATTGTCTATCCATTCCATTAATCTTCTTCTTTGGAGCGTTCCTCATCTTTGGAACGGCCTTCGTCCTGAATTTGATGGAGCAATGATTCTATACGGTTTCCGTAGTCAATTGATTCATCAAATTCGAATAGAATTTCCGGCGTTTTTCTCAGCCGGATTCTCTGGCCAATTTCAGATCGGATAAAGCCTTTTGCTTTAGCCAGCCCGCGAAGCGTATTTTCCCTTTGTTCCTCATCACCCAGAACAGAGATAAATACAGTTGCCTGCTGGAGATCCCCAGTAACTTGAACATCAGTGACTGTTACAAATCCAACCCGCGGGTCTTTTATTTTCCGGCCGATGATTTCGCCCAGTTCTTTTTTCATTTGTTCTCCAACTCGATTTGCTCTAAGGCTCATTCTATATCACCTCTTCTTAAAGCCACTCTAAATCTGTAATTGTCCGTTCAATTTCCGGAAACGAATCAATCATCTTCAGCGCATTTTGCAGCTCGCGTTCCGTTGAAACCTGGGTAGACGAAACGGACACTATGGCAATTTTTGTCCTCTGCCATAGGTCCTGATAGTCCACCTCAGATACAGATACATTGTATTTTTGCTTAAGCCGGGTTAAAATCCGCTGCAAAACAGCCCGCTTTTCTTTCAAAGAATGTGTGTCATAAATGATACATTCACAGGCTGCAAGCCCAATTATCATTAACGTTCCACTTCTTCCATAATATATGCTTCGATAACGTCGCCTTCTTTAACGTCATTGAAGTTTTTGATGGTAATACCACACTCATAGCCTTGGGCTACTTCTTTAGCGTCATCTTTGAATCGCTTTAGAGCGTCAACTTCCCCTTCAAAAATAACAACTCCATCGCGGATTAAGCGGACACCGCTATCACGAGTGATTTTTCCGTCTGTAACATACGAGCCTGCAATTGTACCGATTTTGGAAACTTTGAACGTCTGGCGTACTTCAGCCTGGCCGATGATTTTTTCTTCGAACTCAGGATCAAGCATACCCTGCATCGCCAATTCAATTTCCTCGATTACTTTGTAGATAATGCGGTGCAAACGGATGTCAACATTTTCTGCATCTGCTGCCCGTTTGGCATTATTGTCAGGACGGACATTGAATCCTATTACAATGGCATTGAAAGCTGCAGCTAAAGTGATGTCAGACTCATTTATGGCACCGACACCTGTATGAAGGATACGAACATTAACACCTTCTACATCAATTTTATGAAGCGCAGCAGTTAATGCTTCCGCTGAACCTTGGACGTCCGCTTTAACAACGATGTTTAAGTCTTTCATTTCCCCTTGTTTCATATGTTCAAACAAGTTATCCAGACTTACTCTTGTCTTTTCGTTTCTTTGGGCCTGCAATGCCTGCTGGGCACGAGCTTCACCAATTTGGCGGGCTGTCTTTTCATCATCAAGGACAGCGAAGCGGTCACCAGCTTGAGGAACATCGTTAAGACCTGTTATTTCAACAGGTGTTGAAGGTCCAGCAGTTTTCACACGGCGGCCAAGATCATTAACCATAGCACGTACACGTCCAAATGAGTTACCGACAACGATTGGATCTCCTACCTTCAATGTACCATTTTGCACAAGGAGAGTCGCAACTGAACCACGTCCTTTGTCAAGCTGTGCTTCAATAACAGTACCAACGGCATTGCGGTCAGGATTTGCTTTGTATTCTTCCACTTCACCTACGAGAAGAATCATTTCAAGCAGTTCATCAATTCCATCGCCTTTAATAGCTGAGATTGGAACAAAGATTGTGTCACCGCCCCATGCCTCTGGAACCAAGCCATGTTCAGTCAATTCCTGCATAACACGGTCAGGGTTTGCTGCTTCCTTATCCATTTTGTTAACAGCCACAATGATTGGCACTTCTGCTGCTTTTGCATGGTTGATTGCTTCAACCGTTTGCGGCATTACACCGTCATCTGCTGCAACAACGAGAATTGTAATATCGGTAATTTTCGCACCGCGGGCACGCATTGTCGTGAACGCAGCGTGTCCAGGAGTATCAAGGAAAGTAATCTTTTTGCCGTTTTCTTCAACTTGATAAGCTCCGATATGCTGAGTGATACCGCCTGCTTCTCCTGCTGTTACTTTCGTGTTGCGGATGGAGTCAAGCAATGTTGTTTTACCATGGTCAACGTGTCCCATGATGGTTACAACAGATGGACGTTCCACTAGTTCTGCATTTTCTTCTTCTGTGAAGTATACTTCAAGATCAGTTGTATCAACCAGTATCTCTTCTTCTACTTCCACACCGTATTCACCTGCAATCAGCTCAATGGCATCTTTGTCAAGATCCTGGTTAATTGTTGCCATAACACCCAGCATGAATAGCTTTTTAATGATTTCAGAAGGTTCGCGGTGCAGCTTCTTTGCCAGTTCCGCTACAGTCAGTGATTCGCTGAAAGTAATTTTTGAAGGAAGCTCCTTCACCTTTTTAGGAGCTGGGGCCACATGAGTCTGCTGCTGCTGTTTTCCTTTGTTATTTTTATTCTTATTGTTGTTTCGGTTATTGTTTCGGTTGTTGTTATTATTGTTTCTATTGTTGCTATTGCCCCGGTTATTTCCGGAGAAGCTTTTGCCGGACTGGCTGCCCTGTCCCTGGTTTCTGTTTTCGGCTGGTTTATTCTGAGGCTTGCTTTTAGGAGCTGTTGTGTTGACAGCACTATTATTTGAAGCCGGTTTTTGATTCCCTTGCGGTTTTTGCTGGCTTTGAGGTTTGCTCTGTTTTTGAGACTGGCTGTCATTCTTGATAAAGATTCCGTCAAGTTTCTGGACTGCAGCCGGCTCAATTGTAGTCATATGATTTGAAACCTCTATATTCATGTCTTTTAATTTTGTAATAACATCCTTGCTTGAAATGTTATGTTTTTTCGCATATTCATATACGCGCATTTTACTCATACTTTCACCCCCGCTAGTATTAATCGAGCAACGTTAACAGCTTTTTTGCAAATCCGGCATCTAACACTGCCACAACAACGCGGGCTTCCTTCCCTATAGCCTTACCGAGCATTTCCCGGTTTTGAATCAGCTTATAAGGAACCCCAAATGATTTACATTTATCTGTAACTTTCTTTGCCGTATTTGCGGATGCATCTGCAGACAGCAAAACAAGCTTTGCTTTACCGTTTCTGATCTCTTTAACAGCAAGCTCTTCTCCCGAAGTAATTTTCCGTGCCCGATTGGCTAAGCCAAGCAATGACATCCATTGATTTGAGTTCATTTGGATTGCCGTTTCTCCTTCTCTATTAACTCCAAGAGTTCTTCATAGATAGCTTCATCAATGGAAACTTCTAAATGATTGGCTAAGATATTCTTCTTCTTTGCTAACAAAACTGCTTCCTTTTCTTTGGAAAGATAAGCCCCGCGCCCTGATTTTTTACCGGTTGGGTCTACAGATACTTCCCCTTCTTTGGAGCGAACGATGCGAACGAGTTCTTTTTTCGGCCTCATTTCACCGGTAGCGACACATTTTCGCAAAGGAACTTTTTTACGATTGTTCACGATCATTCACCTCTTCCCTATTCTTTTCCCTCTAAAAGTTCATCCTGAAAATCGAAGTCTTCCTCATTTTCGTAGTCTTCGTTTTCATAATCATCATTATCAAAGTTCAACAGTGTTTCATCCCGCGGGTAAATTCCGGCTTCACGGGCATCTGTTTCTGATTTGATGTCAATTTTCCAGCCTGTAAGCTTGGCTGCAAGTCTTGCATTCTGGCCGCGCTTTCCGATTGCCAGGGAAAGCTGATAATCCGGAACTACAACTGTTGTCGCTTTGTCATCTTCATTTACGATTACGTCAAGCACCTTAGATGGACTTAGTGCATTGGCAACGAAAACCACCGGATCAGAAGACCACTTTACAATATCAATTTTTTCGCCCTTAAGCTCATTTACTACTGCCTGTACGCGTGTGCCCTTAGGTCCTACACATGAACCTACCGGATCAACTTCTTCATTGTCTGAATGAACGGAGATCTTAGAACGGTCCCCTGCTTCACGGGCAACGGATTTGATTTCAACAGTTCCATCATAAATTTCAGGCACTTCAATTTCAAATAATCTCTTCAGCAGGCCAGGATGTGTTCTGCTGACAAAAATTTGCGGTCCTTTTGTTGTCTTTTCTACTTTTGTAATAAAGACTTTAATGCGGTCATGGGGCTGATAACGCTCATTTGGCATTTGTTCGTTTGCCGGAAGGATCGCTTCAATCTTTCCAAGGCTCACATAGATGAACTTAGGATCTGTACGCTGAACAATTCCCGTCATGATATCTTCTTCACGGTCGATAAATTCAGAATAAATGATGCCTCTCTCCGCTTCACGGACACGCTGTGTAACAACCTGTTTGGCCGTTTGGGCAGCGATGCGCCCAAAGTCCTTAGGAGTTACTTCCATTTCAACCACATCTTCCACCTGGTAGTTTGGGTTGATCTTTTGAGCATCTTCAACTGAGATTTCAAGACGCGGATCAAATACTTCATCCACTACATCTTTGCGTGCAAAGACTCTCATCGTTCCGTTTCCTAGGTTTAAATCAATGCGCACATTCTGTGCCTGGTTAAAGTTTCTGCGGTAGGCTGACACCAATGCAGCTTCAATTGCTTCGATAATCACATCGCGAGAAATGCCTTTTTCTTTCTCAAGCAATGTCAGAGCATCCAAAAGTTCACTGCTCATGAGATTTATATCCCCCTTTATTTCTCTTATCAAATGATCAACACTGAGTAGCAATTGCTTATATTAATAAGCAAGCCCGCAATCAGCTGTCGTTAGAAAACAACAGCTAAACGGGCATTCGCTACCTTTTCATAAGGAATTTCGATTCTTTTCTTCCTTGTTTTGATTTTCACTTCAACCGTAACGGTCTCCCCGTCAAATTGGGTTAACACACCTTCGAACGTCTTTTCTCCATCAATCGGTTCGTATGTTTTAACGAAAACGTTCTTGCCGACTGCTTTAACAAAATCACTGTCTTTCTTTAGAGGGCGTTCAGCTCCCGGCGATGAAACTTCCAAGAAATAGTTGTATGGAATCGGATCTTCAGCATCAAGCTTTTCGCTTAGCTTTTCACTGACCAATCCGCATTCCTCGATATCAACGCCTGTTTCTTTATCAATAAATACGCGAAGGAACCAGTCTTTCCCTTCTTTTACATATTCAATGTCGACTAATTCTAAATTAAGTTCATCCACAATAGGGGTGACCAGTTGTTCCACCGTTTCAGTCACTTTGCTCATTCATTTCCCTCCTTTTTACTGGATTCTTAGCTCTTGTTTTACACTAATAAATTAGATATTGGCCCTGCTAAACTTTAATTAACATATAGTTTTAACATAGATCCGATATAAGGAAAAAACCGTACACAACACGAAAGAGTGGGTTGCCCCACTCTTCCTTTTGCGAGAGTTATTCTTAGTATTTCCAATAAAACTATACCATAACCAATTTTTTTATGCAAATGGAATAGCTGTCAGCAGAAGGGTTTGGAACATATGCCTGCACTCTTTTTAGAATAGAGAAAGCTGATTTTGTTCAGGAAGGGATTCCAGGCAGCCGTGGTTATCCAGATACTCGATAATTGTTTTGGACACTTTTCCGCGCTGCTGCAGATCTTCTTTGGATAGGAATTCTCCTTCTTCTCTTGCTTTAACAATATTGAATGCAGCGTTTGTACCCAATCCCGGAATAGAATTAAACGGCGGGATCAAAGAATTCCCTTCAATGATAAACTCATTTGCGCTTGAGCGGTATAAGTCCACCTTTTGGAAGTTAAAGCCCCTTTCGTTCATTTCCAAAGCCAGCTCCATCACTGTTAATAGATTTTTTTCTTTCGTCGAGGCATCAAGTCCCTTTGCATTGATTTCTTCGATGCGCGCACGTATCGCCTGGGATCCTTTAACCATGGCATCAACGTCAAAGTCCTCTGCGCGGACAGTGAAATATGCTGCATAGTAAAGAAGCGGATGGTGCACTTTAAAGTACGCAATACGAACAGCCATTAAAACGTATGCAGCCGCATGGGCTTTAGGGAACATGTATTTAATCTTTTTGCAGGAATCAATATACCATTCCGGCACTTCATTCTTTCTCATTTCCGCTTCCATATCATCGCTCAGGCCTTTACCCTTACGGACCGATTCCATAATTTTAAAAGCAAAGGCAGGCTCAAGACCCTGATAGATTAAATAAACCATAATATCATCACGGCACCCGATTACTTCACTTAAGTTACAAATATTATTATGGATCAATTCCTGGGCATTTCCGAGCCAAACATCCGTACCATGAGAAAGACCCGAAATCTGGACAAGTTCTGAGAAAGTTGTCGGCTTTGTATCTTCAAGCATCTGGCGGACAAATCGCGTACCAAATTCAGGTATGCCAAGTGTTCCGGTTTTACACATGATTTGCTCTTCTGTCACACCAAGCGATTCCGGCCCGCTAAAGATTTTCATTACTTCAGGGTCATCTGTCGGAATCGTTTTTGGATCAATTCCGCTAAGATCCTGGAGCATCCTGATGACGGTGGGATCATCGTGCCCCAGTATATCGAGTTTTAATAGATTATCATGAATTGAATGGAAGTCAAAATGAGTCGTTTTCCATTCAGAAGTCCGGTCGTCAGCTGGGAACTGAATTGGCGAAAAATCATAAATATCCATGTAATCCGGCACAACAATAATACCGCCCGGGTGCTGTCCGGTTGTCCGCTTTACCCCTGTGCAGCCCGAAGCCAGCCTGTCAATTTCGGCACCTCTTATTTGAAGATTATTATCCTGCTGGTATGCTTTGACGTAACCATAAGCTGTTTTGTCTGCCACAGTACCAATTGTTCCTGCACGGTATACATAATCCTCCCCGAATAGCACCTTTGTGTAGTTATGTGCCTTCGGCTGGTATTCCCCTGAAAAGTTCAAGTCAATATCGGGAACCTTATCTCCCTTGAAACCAAGGAAGGTTTCGAACGGGATATCATGTCCATCTTTTTTATATTTTGCTCCACAGTTCGTGCAGTCTTTATCAGGCAGGTCGAAACCGGAGCCAACTGATCCATCATTGAAAAACTCGGATGTCTTGCATTCCGGGCAAACGTAATGCGGAGGAAGCGGATTTACTTCAGTTATTTCAGTCATCGTCGCAACAAAAGAAGAGCCGACTGAACCACGGGAACCAACAAGATAGCCATCATCCAGTGATTTTTTTACAAGCTTATGGGAGATCAGATAGATCACCGCGAACCCATGGCCGATAATACTCTTAAGTTCTTTTTCAAGGCGGGCTTCAACGATCTCTGGAAGCGGATCACCATATATTTTTTTTGCCATTCCGTAACTCATGCTGCGCATTTCTTCATCTGCGCCTTCAATTTTCGGCGTATACAAATCATCTTTTATCGGCTTAATTTCTTCAATCATATCCGCTATTTTATTCGAATTCTCTACCACAATTTCCTTCGCTTTTTCTTTACCAAGGAATGAAAAAGCGTCAAGCATTTCATTGGTAGTCCTGAAGTGAACATCCGGGAGCTGATGGCGATTCAGAGGATTTGCGCCCCCCTGTGAATTAACAAGGATTTTCCGGTAAATTTTATCATTGGGATTCAGGTAGTGTACATTGCCGGTTGCGACTACCGGCAGATCAAGTTTATCTCCCAGTTTTACAATATTGCCGATAATCTCTTCCAGCGCTTTTTCATCTCTTACAAGTTCAAGCTCCAAAAGGTGTGCATAGACGGCTTTTGGGTGCACTTCAAGATAATCATAGAATTGTGCTGTATCTTCCACTTCATCTGGAGATTTCTGCATCATGCCTTCAAAAACTTCGCCTTTGTCGCATCCCGATCCAACCAGAATTCCTTCACGATGCTTTTGCAGGACTGACCTAGGAATGCGCGGCACTCTGTAAAAGTATTCAAGATGCGATATGGATACGAGTTTAAAGATATTTTTCAGGCCTTCTTCTGTCTGTGCAAGCAGGGTGCAATGCGCCGGCCTTGCCCGCTGATAGGCATTTCCCTGTCCCATATTATCATTGAATTGATCATGATATTCGATCCCTTTTTCTTCTGCACCCTTAAGCATTTTAAGAAGCAGATAACCCGTAGCTTCCGCGTCATATATGGCACGGTGATGCTGGGTGAGTTCAACATCAAATTTTTTGGCCAGCGTATTCAGACGGTGATTTTTCATGTCCGGATATAAAAAGCGTGCGAGTTCAAGAGTATCAATAACAGGGTTAGGCGCTTTGCCTATGCCCATTTTTTTATAGCCGACATTTAGGAAACCCATGTCAAAGGAAGCATTATGGGCTACTAAAACAGCATCTCCTGTCCATTCATGGAACTTCTTTAGGACCTCTTCCACTTCCGGTGCATTCTCCACCAAATCATCTGTGATTCCAGTCAGATTGATCGTTGTTGCCGACAGTGGGTGATGAGGGTTGGCAAAGGATTCAAACCGATCAATGATTTCCCCATCATGAATCTTAACTGCAGCAAGCTCAATGATCGTATCATATACAGCTGATAAGCCGGTTGTCTCTACGTCAAATACAACATAAGTATCTTCAGTGAGCCTGCGATGCGCATCATTATAGGCAATCGGCACACCGTCATCCACAAGGTTCGCTTCGATTCCGTATAAAATCTTTATATCATTCTTCTTCCCGGCACCATAGGCTTCAGGGAATGATTGAGCAACAGCATGGTCTGTAATGGCAACAGCTTTATGTCCCCACTTTTTCGCCTGTGAAACCAGTGCACTGACAGATGAAACTGCATCCATTTGGCTCATCGGTGTATGAAGATGAAGTTCAACCCTTTTTTCATCAGCAGGCGATGTATCCTGTCGTTGAATAGGTTTAATTTCATTGATATCGTTCCCGATCATTACCAGGTCGCGGACAAATGTATCGTTTTGTATGCTGCCCCGGACCTTTAGCCACATCCCTTTTTGAACATGCTGAAATAACGCAGCATCCTCTTTGTCCCGCGAGAACATTTTTACAAGAATGGAACTGGTATAATCAGTAATTTTGAAAGTTAAGAGTGTCCGGCCGCTTCGGAGCTCTCTTGTTTCAGCAGCAAATACATAGCCTTCAACGGCTATTCGGCGCTCTTCATCAACGATATCAATCAATTTGCGGTAATCTGAATCGTCTTTAATGGTAAGACCAATTGTAAGCGGCCCCTGCGGTGCTGAAGAATCTGCTGATTCTGCTTCGGCCTCTTTCTTCTGCATCTCGATTGCAGCCTGAAGACCGCGCTCCTGGTCTTCTTTGCGTTTGGCCTCCATGAATTTTTCATATTCTTCATTGGAACCTTCTGAAGATAATTCTGTATCAACTGTTAAGGCAGGAAAGCCAAATACTTGAAAAACATCTGAAATAGTGCCGGCATACTTCTTTTTGATAGACAATCCTTCCAATTCATTTCGGACCTTAATAATAATTTTGTTCCCCTGTACAGATGGAACCTGTTCATTCAAAAGCTTTATGAGAGGCGGCGCCATGCCATCCATTTCTCTGATGCAGTTGTGCCAGTATTCAAGTACAAGCTTTTCAGTAAAGTCCTGATTCTTCACAGTTATGCTGTAAGAAATTTCTGCGATATGGGAAAATGTCTTTTCCAGCTGATCTGTGAAGCGGCTATATACACTGCAAGGCACAATCTTTGGAAAAGCAAAATAAAAATGCCATTTCCGTGACTGTCTCTCGACTATGACCCTTTCGATCTGGGCATCATGAAAGTGCTGCACAAAGGCATCTTCAGTTAGCTGCATCTGCTGGAGCAAGAGCTGAAATCTAGAAGGTTCGCTCATCTTTCTCTCTCCCATCTTATAAACTTAGTTTTTACATTTCTATTATTTAAAGTTGTTTTTGCTTATGAATTCTGCCCGTTGATTCCGCCTCAGGCACTTGCTTTCCGCGGGGAGAGATGAGAGCCTCCTCGGCTTCGCCTGCGGGGTCTCTCACATCCCTCACTTCACGCAGGACATTGAATAAACTTCCAAGAATCAACACCGCACGAAGAAAATGTGGATGCATTTTCGAGGATCAAGTGCCCTCCGCTACAATCAACTCAGTATAAAATTAAGTTTCACCGTTCAAAAACAGAGCAAAACTCTATCACAATTTAGAAAATAGACAGACGGACTTAATTATAACATATCGAATCAGATAGTGATTGAAAAAACGGATTCCATTTTGGAACCCGTTTTTTCCTCTAAATCAAAAGGAACACTGCCCATATTTTTATAGTGCAGACATCATTTCAGCGATTTTATTTGCAAGCTGATCTTTGTGAATTTCCTGCATTTCACCTGTTTTTCTAACTTTCACTTCGACGATGCCTTCTGAAGCTTTTTTGCCGACAGTTATGCGGATTGGCAAACCGATAAGGTCGGAATCTGCAAATTTGACACCGGGACGTTCCTGACGGTCATCCAGTAATACTTCATAGCGATCCCTCTTTAGCATTGTATATAATTCTTCAGCAACTGCAGCCTGAGCTTCGTCCTTCATGTTAATAGGGATGAGATGCAAGTCGAATGGAGACAGTGAGCGCGGCCATATAAAGCCATTCTCATCGTTGAACTGTTCGGCAACTGCAGCCATAGTGCGGGAAACTCCGATGCCATAGCAGCCCATAATCATTGGCTGTGTTCTGCCATTTTCATCTAAATAAACCGCTTCCATTGCTTCACTATAGCGAGTTCCCAGCTTGAAGATATGTCCAACTTCAATTCCTTTTGCAAATTGAATCGTTCCTTGTCCATCTGGTGAAGGGTCGCCCTTTTGAATGAAACGAAGATCTGCATATTGGGTTACACTAAAATCACGCTCTGGATTAGCATTGACATAATGAATTCCTTCTTCATTGGCGCCGCATACACCATTCACAATAGCTTCCACTGCATGGTCTGCAATAATATCAATATCCTTCACTCCAATAGGTCCCAAAGAACCAACTGCACAGCCGAGAATTTGCTTCGTCTCTCCGGCATCGGCAAGCTCCACGGCAGAGGCCTCAAGCAGATTTTTAAGCTTGATGTCATTTACTTCATGGTCGCCGCGGACAAGAACAAGAACATATTTTTCATCAGCCTTAAAAAGAAGCGTCTTTATGCACTGCTCTTTAGCAACGTTTAGGAAAGCCGAAACTTCTTCAATTGATTTCTGGTTTTCTGTCGCTGCCTTTTCCAGTTCCTCAGGTTCCTCATTGCTCTTTGAGTATTGTGCAAGCACTGGGGCCATTTCAATATTGGCTGCATAGTCGGAAGTATCTGAATAAGCAATCGTATCTTCTCCAACTTCCGAAAGAACCATGAACTCATGTGTATCTTTACCGCCCATTGCACCCGAGTCAGCAATGACAGCTCTGAAATTCAGGCCGCAGCGTCTGAACACATTGGAATAAGCTGTATAAAGTTTATTATACATTTCATCAAGGCTCCCTTGATTTGAGTGAAATGAATAAGCATCCTTCATGATAAACTCACGCCCGCGAAGAAGCCCAAAGCGAGGACGCTTCTCATCCCGGAACTTGGTCTGAATCTGATAAAGAGCCAATGGTAATTTCTTATATGATTTTACGGCATCACGAACCAGGCTGGTAATCACTTCTTCATGAGTGGCACCCAAAGCAAATTCCCGCTCATGGCGATCCTTCATTCTCATCAGTTCAGGTCCATATGTATACCAGCGCCCGGATTCCTGCCATAGTTCAGCCTGCTGGAGAGCTGGCATCAGAAGCTCGGCAGCCCCTGCATTATCCATTTCTTCCCTGATTATCGCTTCAGCCTTTTGCAGAACTTTTTTCGCTAAAGGCATATAGCTATAAATTCCGCTTGCGTTCTGGCGGATAAAACCAGCCCTAAGCAATAATTGGTGGCTTCTTGTTTCCGCATCTGCAGGCACTTCTTTTAATGTAGGAATAAGCATCATGCTCTGTTTCATTTATTTGCACCTCAATTAAAAATATGTATTGAAACTGCTTTCTAAACAAAAGAAGGGTCTCCCGGTCTTCAGAAAAAGCTATTAGCTTCCTAAAGACCTGAGCCCTCACCCTTCTTCTTCATGCAGCTCTTCTAAGTTTTTACAGGAAAAATCTCTGAATATCATTCCAAGTGACCACGAGCATTAATAGCATTAAAAGGGCAAACCCAATAAAGTGGACCATCCCCTCTTTATGGCGGTCAATTGGCTTCCCTCTTACAGCTTCAACAGCAAAGAACATTAATCTTCCGCCATCGAGAGCCGGAATTGGAAGCAGGTTCATAATTCCCAGATTTATACTTAGGATGCCTGCCCATTTCATTAAGTAATATATGCCTGATTTGGCTACTGTATCTGTTGAAACATAGATTCCTACCGGACCAGATAATGCATCAATGGAAAACTGTCCAGTGACAAGCTTGCCTAGCATGACAAAAATCTCTTTAGTCCAGAAATAGGTTTCCTTAGCTCCATATGTTATGGCCTTTAAAGGTGATTTCTCCATTGGACTATATACGCCAATGATTCCAATCTTTTCGCCTTCAACATCCTGAACCTTCGGAGTAACCGGTATTGTATATTCCTGGCCGTTTCTTTCCACTAAAAACTCCAATTCTTCACTTGGATTCTGTCTAATGATTTCCACCACATCTGACCAGCTTGAAATTTCTGCTCCATCAACACTTTGAACCAAATCGCCTTCCTTAAGCCCGGCTTCATAAGCTGCACCATCAGGGGTCAGCTTGCCCAACGCAGGTTCATTAGTCGGAATACCCTGAAGTAAGGCTATTAGAACAAAAACGATAAAGGCAAGAACAAAATTCATCATAGGGCCTGCGAAAATCGCCATTGTTCTCTGGCCTAATGTCTTTGATGCAAATTGACGGTCATAAGGGGCAATGAGCGTCTCTGTTCCATCCTCTACCAGCACCGCTGAACGGCTGATTTTAAAGATCTGGATTGACTCTTCCTCTTCACCCTCAACATATCCTTTTATTTCAAGGTCATGCTCAATGTCAGCATCCTCAACTTCAACTATTCTTGCATCTGGATATTTTTCTTTATTGTTTAATATAATTTTGCTTACTTCCTCGTTGTCATCAAGGATCAGGCCAATGCGGTATCCCGGTTTAATTTCCACCATCTCGGGATCTTCCCCGGCCATGCGCACAAACCCGCCTATCGGCAATAGACGAATCGTATAAACTGTTTCATCTTTTTTAAAGGAAAACACTTTAGGGCCGAACCCAATAGCGAACTCCCGGCAGAGAATTCCTGCTCTTTTTGCAAATATTAAATGTCCCAGTTCATGGAAAAATACCAGTGCCCCGAAAATAACAATAAAGGCTATTACTGTACTCAAGTTTTAACCACCTTTTTTTAGAGGTCGTTCAAATGCGCTGGTGAGTGTTAATGATTTTATACTGCTTCCACCATTCTGCACTTGAACGCTAGCTTATAGAAGCGAGTTAACATATTTCCTCGTTTCCAAATCTGTTTCCTGGATCTCATCAAGACTTGGATTTGAAATTATGTCATGGCTGCCCAGTGCTCTTTCGATGAAATCTTCTATTTGCAGAAAGGTAATCTTTCCATCTAAGAATGCAGCAACCGCAGCTTCATTTGCTGCATTTAATACAGCTGGCATTGACCCGCCAGCTTTTCCGGCTTCATAGGCAAACTTCAGGCAGCGAAAGCGTTCAAAGTCCATTTCTGCAAAATGGAGCTTGCCAATTTCAGCAAGGTTCAGCCGGTTTGCTGTTCGGAGCGGAAGCCTGTCAGGATAAGTTAAAGCATACTGAATAGGTACTCTCATATCAGGAGTGCCAAGCTGTGCGATTACACTGCTGTCATGAAATTCCACCATGGAATGGATAATGCTTTCTTTATGAAGAAGGACATCTATTTTACTGTAATCCATGGAGAAAAGCCAATGTGCCTCAATTACTTCAAGCCCCTTATTCATCATTGTGGCTGAATCGATGGTTATTTTTGCTCCCATTGACCAATTCGGATGATTAAGTGCCTGTTCAACTGTCACATTTTCCAATTCCTTGCGGGAGCGGTCTCTGAAGCTTCCTCCAGAAGCTGTCAAAATGAGCCTTTCAATATTTTTCTCTTTTTCCCCCTGAAGGGATTGAAAAATAGCTGAGTGTTCACTGTCTACAGGAAGAAGCATTACACCGTTTCGCTTTGCTGCTTCCATAACCAGATGGCCGGCAGTCACAAGGGTTTCTTTATTTGCGATGGCGATTGTCTTCTTTTCCTCAATCGCCTGCAATGTGGAATCAAGTCCTACGCTGCCTAAAACTGCATTAACCAGTATTTCAGATTTTGGGTAAACAGCTACTTCTATCAAACCTTCATGTCCATATGTAAATGTTATGCCGGGAAACTCAGCTTTAAGAATATCTGCAGAACTTTTTTCTGATAGTGAAACAAGTTCCGGCTGAAAATCAGAGATAATTTTCCGGGCAAGATCTATATTTCTGCCTGCAGACATGGCTGCTAGCTTAAATTCCTCTGGGTTTTCCTTAATGATATCAAGAGTCTGTGTACCAATGGACCCTGTTGCACCCATTAAACTGATATGTTTCATAGTCTCCTCCTATAAGAAAAGCGGAAGCGCCTTTGGAACAAGTAAAGATAGCTTGTTCCTGCAAAGTTAGTCCAAGGAAGCATTCCTTGGCGCCCACTCCAGACACCTCTAGGGAGCAGGCGCTGGAGCTAGGCAGATATCTGGTATTCGCACACTGCTCTCTGCCCAATGCATTACAGCAAGTGAAAAAAGTGGAGCAATGGCAGGACGAATAATAAGCTGTCAAAACGGTCCAGAATCCCGCCATGGCCAGGAAGAATATTCCCTGAGTCTTTTACATTATAATGACGCTTTAATGCTGATTCCACTAAATCCCCTATTTGCCCGAACACCGACAAGATGGCTGTAATCACTAATAATCCCAGCATGGACTCATCAATATCTGTGAAGATAATAAACAATACCGCCACGGCAAGAGCACAGACCACACCACCAAGTGACCCTTCCACAGTCTTATTCGGGCTGATTTCAGGCCAAAGCTTCTTCTTTCCCATCGCTTTCCCTATGAAGTAGGCACCAGAATCCGTTGCCCAAATAAGGAATAATGCAAAAAAGAGATAGGTCAGACCCTGATCTGCGAAGCGGGTCTCCATAAAATAGTAAAACCCAATTCCAACATATAAAGTAGACATAATCGAAAACGCCACATCATCAAAAGTAAATTTATTTTTTGTTGCGACTGTATACGTTAAGAAAAGAAGCACCCCAAAAAGAGCAACCTCAATTTTTGTATAATTCAAATCATCCAGGATTGACTGAAATTCTTTAGGCAAAAGGAAAATCCACAATAATAGTAAAGAAATAATGCCTGGAATCGAGAATAAGTTTAGATTTCTCATCTTCAATAGTTCATATAGTGCAATAGATGCCAGCAAGTATGCCAGGATGATGATTGGCATGCCTCCATAGATAATGACTGGCAGGAGGACTGCCCCAAATATAATTGCTGTGATAATACGCTGCTTCATTCAATATTTCAACACCTTTATTGTACTCCCCCAAAACGCCTTTGGCGGCTTTGGAATACCTCGATTGCTTCGAGCATTTGCTCTTCATTGAAATCCGGCCATAATACATCCGTAAACCAGAATTCTGTGTATGCAAGCTGCCAAAGCATAAAATTGCTTAATCTGATTTCACCGCTTGTACGAATCAGCAGATCGGGATCCTTCAGCCCGCCCGTCATGAGGTAGGATGAGAATTTTTCTTCATTCAATTCGTTTTCATTCATTATACCACTTTTGCAATCATTTAAGACATGCTTGACGGCTTCGAGTATTTCGGCTCTGCTTCCATAATTAAGTGCAAAGTTCAATACCAGACCAGTGTTATTTTTTGTCTCTTCCATCGCTTTGGAAACTGCATTGCGGGTATGGGCAGGCAAGTGGTCAAAATAACCAATCATTCTTACTTGCACATTCTCTTCTATCAGTTCTGGGAGGAAAGTTCCCAGAAATTCCTCAGGCAGTTTCATAAGAAAGTCCACTTCCATTTTAGGCCTTTTCCAATTTTCAGTAGAGAATGCATATAAAGTTAAGGTCTTTACTCCAATATCGCTCGCAAATCTTGTGATTTTTCGGACAACCTTCATTCCCTCATGATGGCCGGCAACTCTTGGTAAAGCTCTTTTTTTTGCCCATCTTCCGTTTCCATCCATAATGATGGCAACATGCTCAGGAATTTGCAATTCTTTTATTTTTTCAACTCTCTCTCGGAGATTGGAAGAACTGTTTTGGGACTTCCATAACTTCATTTTATCAAACATAAGTCTGCTCCTTTAAAATAGGTTAATCCTCCGATAAAAGATAAAGTGAAACTTCAGTCATTGGGGGGTTTTTCCCCGCTGATTGATAGCTGATATTCAGTCATAGTATCTTTTAGAGATTATTCTAATGGTAAAATTATGATATTTCCTCTTTCCGCATGATAATATCATACCAAAAATAATTAAATATATCTCTATAAAAGAGTATGTTGCCAGAAACTAAATTCAGGATAGGGCTGCTGGACTTCTGCGCATATTTCATTGATGTCAGCACGTAAACACACAATCTGAATATGTATGCTCCCAAAGAGTAAAAGAACCCCCTATTGATAGAGGGTTCTTGGTATAGAGTCATTAGACTGCAAGAATTTCTTTTTCTTTTTCTTTAGTTAAATCGTCAATCTTACTGATGTGGTCATCAGTAAGTTTTTGAATGTCGTCAGAAAAACCGCGAAGATCATCTTCTGTGATCTCTCCATTTTTCTCAAGCTTTTTAAGGTCATCATTGGCATCGCGGCGAACATTCCGGATAGCAACTTTTGCGTCTTCAGATTCTTTTTTGACAACCTTTACTAGCTCTTTGCGGCGTTCTTCAGTAAGCTGAGGAATAGCCAGTCTGATAACACTGCCGTCATTTGACGGATTTAAGCCGATATCAGATTTAAGAATGGCTTTTTCAATTTCTCCAAGAATGGATTTATCATAAGGAGTAATGACTAAAAGGCGTGCTTCTGGAGCAGACACCCCGGCAAGCTGATTTACAGGAGTCGGCGCACCATAGTAATCAACAGTGATGCGATCAAGTAATGAAGCATTTGCTTTACCTGCACGGATGCTTGCAAGCTCTCTTGTATAAGCTGAAATTGCCTTAGTCATTCTTTCTTTTGCATCTGCAATAACTTGTTTTGGCATTATTTTTTCCCCCTAACGATTGTTCCGATTGTTTCACCCATTACGGCGCGGTTAATATTGCCTTTTTCCATAATTGAGAACACAATTAATGGAATGTTGTTATCCATGCATAAAGATGAAGCTGTAGAATCCATGACAGCCAATCCTTCTTTCAAAACATCAAGATAGGAAAGCTCATCATATTTCTTAGCATTTTTATCAATGCGAGGGTCAGCTGAATAAACACCATCTACATTGTTTTTCGCCATTAGAATTACTTCTGCTTCAATTTCTGCAGCTCGCAATGCTGCTGTTGTATCAGTAGAGAAGTAAGGATTTCCGGTTCCTGCAGCAAAGATCACAACCCGCTTTTTCTCAAGATGGCGGATGGCTCTTCTGCGGATGTACGGTTCAGCGACCTGCCTCATCTCGATTGAGGTTTGAACTCTCGTCTCTACACCGAGATTCTCGAGGCTATCCTGCAACGCCAATGAGTTCATGACAGTAGCAAGCATTCCCATGTAGTCGGCATTTGCCCTGTCCATCCCCATTTCTTCTCCGATCTTTCCACGCCAGATGTTTCCGCCGCCGACAACAACGGCAACCTCAACACCTAATGCAGCCAGATCTTTAACCTGTGCAGCTATTGATTTAATCACTGAAGGATTAATTCCGAAACCTTGCTCTCCTGCTAAAGCTTCTCCACTTAATTTTAAGACCACGCGTTTGTATTTAGGGCTGCTCATAAGAACCTCCATATGTAGTATAAAAACTCACCATAGCTTCTTTAATTTTATCTCATTCTTGAAAAACAGGGAACACAAAGTGTTCCCTGAATCATAGCTGAATTAATTATTATTCAAAAATTACTTCTTAACCTGGTTCATTACTTCTTCAGCGAAGTTGTCTTCACGCTTTTCGATGCCTTCTCCAACTTCGTAGCGAACGAACTCAAGGATTTTTCCGCCTTTAGATTCAACGAATTTGCCTACTTTTTGATCAGGGTTTTTAACAAAAGCCTGGTCGTTTACGCAAACATCTTCGAAATATTTGCCAAGGCGTCCTTCAACCATCTTAGCAACGATGTTCTCAGGCTTGCCTTCGTTAAGAGCTTGCTGAGTCAATACTTGACGCTCGCGCTCTACTTCATCCTGTGATACTTCATCACGAGATACATATTTAGGGTTTAGGGCAGCAATATGCATTGCAACATCTTTCGCTGCATCTTCGTCAGTTGTTCCCTCAAGAACTGTTAACACACCAATGCGTCCGCCCATATGAAGATAAGCACCGAAAGCATCGCTCTCAGTTTTTGTTTTGATTTCGAAGCGGCGAAGAGAAAGCTTTTCACCGATTTTAGCAATTGCACTGTTGATGTGAGATTCTAAAGTTGCACCGTTAGCCATTGTCTGGCCAGCTGCTTCTTCTACTGAAGCCGGCTTGTTAGCAAGCAAATGCTCAGCGATTTCTTTTACAAGAGTTTGGAATCCTTCGTTTTTGGCAACGAAATCTGTTTCAGAGTTTACTTCAAGGATAACTGCTTCGTTTCCGTCAACTTTAACAGAAGTAAGACCTTCCGCAGCAATACGGTCACCTTTCTTAGCAGCTTTAGCGATTCCTTTTTCACGAAGGAAGTCGATTGCTTTTTCCATATCACCATCAGTTTCCTGAAGTGCTTTTTTGCAGTCCATCATGCCTGCGCCTGTTTTTTCACGAAGTTCTTTAACCATTTGAGCAGTAATTGCCATTATGAGATCCTCCTTAATGAGTTATGTAATAATATCTTTACCATTTATACCTGTATGGAAAACTAAACTTTGCCTATTCTTTAAAAAAAGGTGATAAAGGGTGCTCCCTCTTATCACCTTCTTTAAAATCAAGAAAAAGCACCTTAGAGCAGTACAGCTCCACGCGCTCCAAGGCGCCTCCGCTTTTTTATTAAGCAGTTGTAACTTCTTCACCTTGTTTAGCTTCAAGGATAGCATCTGCCATTTTGCCTGTTAACAATTTAACAGCACGGATAGCATCATCGTTTGCAGGAATTACAACATCAATTTCATCCGGATCACAGTTTGTATCAACGATACCAACGATAGGGATGTTTAATTTATGTGCTTCTGCAACAGCAATGCGCTCTTTGCGCGGGTCAATGATGAATAGAGCATCTGGAAGGCTCTTCATGTCTTTGATTCCGCCTAAGAACTTCTCTAAGCGCTCTTGCTCTTTCTTTAATTGAACAACTTCTTTTTTAGGAAGAACTTCGAAAGTTCCGTCTTCAGACATTCTTTCGATATCCTTTAAACGCGCAATACGCTTTTGGATTGTTTCAAAGTTTGTTAAAGTTCCGCCCAACCAGCGCTGGTTGACAAAGAACATACCAGAACGGATTGCTTCTTCTTTAACAGAATCTTGAGCTTGTTTCTTAGTTCCTACGAAAAGGATTGTACCGCCGTTTCCAGCAAGCTCCTTAACGAAGTTGTAAGCTTCTTCTACCTTCTTAACAGTCTTTTGAAGGTCGATGATGTAGATGCCGTTACGCTCAGTGAAGATGTATTTCTTCATCTTAGGGTTCCAGCGGCGTGTTTGGTGTCCGAAGTGTACACCAGCTTCAAGCAATTGCTTCATTGAAATTACTGACATTTGTGTTTCCTCCTAATGGTTTTTATTTCCTCCGCCCATATCATTTTCAGCCGGCAACTGCATGTGAACAGCACCATCCGGCTAAATCCATAAGCGTGTGTATTAACACCATTTGTTAATATAGCATAAGTGTTTTTCACAATCAAGCTATTCTTGCTGATTTTGACGAAATTTAAGCATTAATTCGATTTCTGTCTTCCCTTTTCCTAATTTTTTTGCAATATCCTCCACATTCATTCCCTGTTTTTTCATCATAAACACTTGATCTTCTAATGATGAAAAAATCGCTGCTTTAGCCCGCTGACTGCTGTCTGACTGCATTACAGATTCAGCTTCCTTCAAACCTTCTGTTTCATTCAATTCTTCCTCTAAAGCCCTTAAATTATTTTTGTAGGCTTTAGAAGCCTGGTATACAGATGCTCTGGCTAATCGCATTGATTTCTCCTCAGCTCCAGCTATATGTTCATCACTTTTTCTTTCCTTATTTAACTGGATACTTTTTTCTTTTACAGATATTTGGTTTTTAGCATTTATCTGCGAAAATTTGTTTATAAAATCATCGTTTTCTTCCTTCATTTGAATAAGGTAAGAAGATATGACTTCTTCCATTTCAACAAGCACTCTTTCCTGTTTTTTCTCTGTTTCCATTAATTTGTTCTGACGCAGAAACAGCAGAATAATGGCTAATAACGCTACAATATTAAGCAGCAGGCTAATAGCTAATAGAAAAGCTGTCATGATATCCCTCTATCCGCTGTAGTCAATAACCTTCCCTTTGTATGGATGGTTCTGTTTGTCATGGCTATCCTTTTTCTGATTTTCTTTCCGATCATGTCCACCGGCCTCTTTTTGGCTTTCGCTTTCATCATTGAAAAGAGTGACATTTTGTTTTTGCTCATGTTTTATCACGGTCGTCCGCCGCTTCTCAGCATTTTCCCGTGTGCTTTCGGCAGCAAACCCGCTGATTGCCTGTCCCCTCTGCTGAAGCTGATCCTGGATTTTACCTGCGTCAAACGTTCTTGGCAGTGCTATCTGCAGTTCTATTGATTTTAAACTCATCCCGGATCACTTCCTTATTAAAGGATCGTTTTTGGCTGTTTCTAAAGGATCACTTCTTATTTCTCCATTTGAACAACGGAACTTAAATGATTTAACTGTCTGCCGGATCACTTTTGAATATTTTCCAAAATGCATAGTAGTGTTTGGATAAACCTTCCCATAGATAAGAATCGAAGCATTTATTTTTTCTTCTTTTTCTTTTTCCAGTTCGGCAAGCTCTTCATTAAGTTTGGACAATTTATCCTGCAAATGGGCTTTTGTGGCCCTTTGTTTGAGAATAATAGTTCTTTGCTCTTCCGACAGATTTCCTGTAAGCCTGGCCATTTCTGTCAGTCTTCCTTCAATACTATCCAGCTTTTTGATTGTTTCCTGCAGTCTGGCTGATTCGTTTAAGAGATCTTTTTCGGCCTTAGCCAATTTGGAGTCCATCCCTGCAAAAAGCTCCGTTTTAGTAAATAAGTGATTCCCCAGCTCTTTAATCTCCATATCAGAGCCGGACAGAAGCTTGCCTCCAATGACCAAAGCGCCGCCGCACCTGATCGCTCCGCCAGCATGTACATGACTGTGAAGGATTGACTTTGTAATAACTACGTCCTGTTCAGCCTTCACTTTTGCCTGATTTAGATATGCTGCCTGAACAGAGCCACCCGATATAACTGAACCTCTATGACTTCCGGAAATTCCGCCAGAAATAAGCACATTGCCATCAGCCTGCAAGAAAGAGCCTTCCACCAGACCGGTAACAATGATGTCGCCTCCAGCTTTAATTTCATAACCGGCAGGAACATTGCCGCGTATCATAACATTCCCAACAAAATTTATATTCCCGGTTTTCAAATCAAGGTCGCCTATCACTTCAAACACCGGATTTACAGAAATGCTAATTGGAGTAAAGCTAACCTGACCATCCATTAGCGAATAATATTTGCCGCCATTTTCTAATACATTGTTTCCTGCTTTGACTCTTAAAGGTTTTCCATTCCTTGCTGGTATGGACTGTCCAAAAATATCTTTTCCGGGAGCACCGGGGGTAGGAGGAATTACAGATGCCAGGAGCTGTCCCTGTCTAACAGAAGGAATATGGAGAATATCTCTAAAATTAAACCCCTTTCTCCTCGTTTGCTGGTCAAAAGAGACTTCATTTAACAGGTATGCATCACTGCCGTTTTCTGCAGGAATTCCTTTTGCTACTAAAATGGGATATTCCACTGAGAAAGGGTCTTTGCAGATACTCTGGATTATTTCTTCGCTTACACCAAATGTGATTTTTTCGTCAGTAAGCAATTTGTGCAAATATTCAGAGTGAACGGCTCCATCCAGCTTATTAATATCTAACGGCTTAATCAATGCAGCTAATCGTTGAGCATCGACTAAAATTTGAAATTTTTCCATGCTGATTCCTTCCTTTGCAGAAAGAAATGACATAAGATTATATTGCTTTTTCCAGCAGCTGCCTCAGCTTAAAAATTGACTTTGAATGTATTTGAGATATACGGGAGGTAGATAAACCCATTACTTCGCCAATTTCTGTCAGCGTTAATTCCTCTTTATAAAATAAACTTAGCACCAGCTGTTCTTTTTCATTTAATTGTAAGATTTTTTCAGCCATTTCTTCCAAAATTTCATTCTTTAATACCTTTTCTTCTGGAATAATTGCTTTTTCATCCTTAATGGAGTAACTGCCATCTTTTTCTTCAGCATCGGGCTGTTCATCAATTGAAAGGATGTTTGCGTAAAAATGTTCGTTCATAACAGAATATACTTCATCTTCCTGCATCTCTGCTTCTTCAGCAATTTCATGAACAGTTGCATTTCGCATCAGCCGCTGCTCCAGCTTCTCAATGGCAGCTTCAATTTTTTTCGCCTTATCCCGCGTACTTCGGGGAAGCCAATCTTCTTTTCTTAATCCATCAAGAATTGCACCGCGAATGCGAAAAGAAGCATATGTATCAAATTTCAAATCTCTTGCAGGATCAAATTTTTCCAGCGCGTCATATAACCCCATTAGCCCCAGGCTTCGAATATCATCTCTTGAAACATTCTTCGGCAGGGTAGCGGATATCCGCTGTACATGATAGCTTACAAGAGGCAAATATTTTTTCACAAGAAAATTCCCCGCTTGAGCATCTCGAGAGTCGACCCATTTAGCCCAGTATGTGCTTTCTTCAGTTATCAGGTCTGCCATGGCCATCCTCCTCAAACGTTTCCATTTCTATTAACTATTGTTAGTATATCAAAATGTTTCCTATAAAAATATTAACTTCAGCCTTCACCGCTCACTTTTTAATCGATAAAGAGGGGAGGTTTTCTTCGAAGAGTTATTGTAGAGATTTATAAATAAGCCGGAGAAAAATCTGCTTTTATGGCTAGCGGTGATAATCTTGTAATATGCGATTTTGCTTTAAAGATTTATAAAGCCGAAATAAAAAAGCTGATTCACTAACTGCAAATTCATAAATCTGGAGCTTAAATAATCACTTGGCCTTTGTTTACAGTCCGAATCATTAGTTCTCCTGATTGAGGGTTGAATTCGATAGTTCTGCCGCTATGGCCCCCCACATCTTCCCCTAAAATGGCAATTTTTAAAGATGAGAGTTCTTTTTTTACTGCCTCAACATTCCTTGGGCCAATCCTCATTAAATCACTTCCAGAAGAGTACTTAAACATTTGAGCTCCGCCGGCAATTTTCGCTTTTAATCCTGTTGGTCTTGCTCCACTTTTCAAAAGAAGGCTCACTAAGTCACTGATAGCTGTATCAGCATATTTAGCTGAATTAAAGCTCGTACCTTTGGCAAGAGATGAATCAGGCAGCATAATATGTGCAAGCCCGGCAATTTCTGCACTGAGGTCATATAGAACCACACCAACACAGGAACCAAGTCCTGATGTCCTGATTAAGCTGGGGGTTTTCACAATATTCATATCTGCGATGCCAACTTTTACAACTTCAAGAAGATTATTCATGCTCTGAGACTCCCAAGGCCTTAAAAATAATTTGAAATGATTCAGGATCTGGAAGCAAAAAAAAGTGGCCATTTACAGCATCCGTATTATGGACTTCTTCATTTAATGCTGTATCAATGACTATAGCGTAATCGCTCACTTGTGAAATTTCCAGCAGCCCCGTGCCAATTATTGCTCCCACCATATCGATGCTTAGCATCGGCACTGAAGGAAAAAGTGATAGTTTCGTAAAATCCGATAAAGAAGATAAATAAGAACCTGAGAGAATGTTTCCAAGCTCCTGAAGTGCCGATAATGCAAGTTCATCATATGGCAGCTCATCTGTACAGAAAGGTATGTTTCCAGGCAGTTCCCGAATAAAGATTTCAGCCTGTTCAAGAGGCAGGACAAAAAACATGCTGCCAGGGGCGTCTCCTTCTATCCTCAGAAACACCCCGGCCACTACATTTTCTGCCCCTCCAGCCATATCGATCATTTCATCAAAAGAAACTATTTTTACATCCGGGACAGACATATCAATTTTTTTATTAAGAAGAGTTGATAATGCAGTCGCCGCATGTCCTGCTCCAATATTCCCGATTTCTTTAAGAATATCCAATTTCAGGCTGCTGATATTCTTGTCTAAAAAATTCATCCCGCTATCCCTTGTCCATCCTGAGCTGCCAATTCTTCAGGATTGAGGACTCTTTCCAAATCTATAAGGATAAATAATCGCTTTTCGATTTTCGTTACACCCTTGATAAAATCGGCCTCTTCAGAACCGATTACCTCCGGCGGGGGTTCAATCGATTCAAAGGCCACGTCAATGACATCATTTGCAGAGTCTACAATCAGCCCAACTTCCATATCATCCAATACCGCGATAATTACTCGTGAATGCTCATTATATTCAGCCTCTTCCAGATTAAATCTGCTTCTGAGACTAATGATCGGCGTCACAACACCCCGTAAATTGATTACTCCTTTTACAAAGCCTGCTGTTCGTGGAACCCGGGTTATATGCTCAACCTTTTCAATTGAACGCACCTGATTAACCGGAATCGCATACTCTTTATCTTTCAGCTGAAATACAATCAATTTTAAATCCGCGGCTGCCGTCTCAGTCATCCTGTTCACTCCTTTATAAACGTCAAATTAATTTATTTAATCAATGCATTGCAGTCCACTATCAGAGCCACCTGTCCATCACCTAATATGGTTGCACCGGAAATAGCAAACACACTGGTTAAGTAGTTTCCAAGGGACTTTAAAACTACTTCCTGCTGTCCAATAAAGGAATCTACAACAAGCCCGGCCATCTTTTCCCCTTTTCTGACAATGACAACAGAAATGAATTCGTCTTCCAGACTCTCGGATGGCACCTCAAAGATTTCCTTTAACGAAAGGAGCGGAACCACTTTTCCTCTGAAATCAATCACCTTTTGATTATGTGCACTTAAGATGTCTTCTTTTCTGATAATAGCTGTTTCAATAATAGACGATAGAGGGATTGCATATTTTTCCTTCTCAATCTCAACTAGCATGACTGAAATAATGGATAAGGTTAATGGCAGCTGTATGGAGAAAATGGATCCCTGTCCCACTTTTGAATCAATTGAAACTGATCCTCCCAATGACTCGATTGTATTCTTTACAACATCAAGCCCCACACCCCGACCGGAAACATCTGAGATTTTATCCGCAGTCGAGAAGCCAGAAGCAAAAATCAGTTCATAAGCTTGTTTGTCCGTTAGAGTGGAAGCCGTTTGCTCTGTAATGATACCGTTTTTCAGTGCTTTCTTAATAACCTTATCTTTGTTTATGCCTGCACCATCGTCCTCTATTTCAATGAACACATGATTGCCGCTGTGATATGCCTTTAATACGACATTTCCTTCTTCACTTTTTCCATTTTCTTTGCGGACTTCTGGTGTTTCAACCCCATGGTCCAATGCATTTCGGATTAAGTGCACAAGCGGATCGCCAATTTCATCAATAACCGTCCGGTCAAGTTCAGTTTCTGCCCCGACAATTTCGAGATTGATCTTTTTATTTAAATCCCTTGCCAATTGTCTGACCATTCTTGGAAAACGATTAAAAACCGTTTCAATTGGGACCATTCGCATATTCAGAATAATATTCTGAAGGTCTCCTGAGATCCTTGACATATGCTCAACCGTTTCATGCAGTTCCTGATTGTTTAATTCCTTGGATATTTGTTCAAGCCTTCCTCTGTCAATCACCAATTCTTCAAACAGATTCATAAGGATATCCAATCTCTCGATATTTACCCTAATCGTTTTATTGCTGACTTGCTTTGCTGCCGTGGCTTTCTTCTCCTCTTTTGGCATATCTGAAGCAGCCTCTGCGACCTCTTCTGCGGCAGGCAGTGCAGCTTCTTCCACTTTCACAGCTTCCTGAAGGCTATAGTCCCCCATAGATAGCGGCAGCACTTCTATTCTTTCCACTTCCGATACCTTCAAGAGTTTCTGACGGATAGCTTCAGTTGTTTCTTTTGTCACAATTGTTACGGAGAATTCCTGATCAAATTGCTCTTCTTCGAGCTGCTCAACTGATGGTGTTGCTTTGATCACTTCCCCACTCTTCTCGAGTACTTCAAAAACCATATATACTCTGGCAGCTTTCAGCAGGCAATCTGCCCGCAATGCTATTGATATTTCATAGGACTCAAAGCCCTGCTCCTTCGATTGCTGAATAACTGTCCATTCAAAATCATCATATGTAGTCTTGATCAGTCCTTGCGGTTCTGCAATGGCTGCCGCCGTTTCAGCTCTTGCCGAAGACTGTGCCGGACTTTCCCCTTTTTCGATCAGCATTAATTTTTCTACTGCTTCGGAAACATCCCTTTTGCCGTCACCGCCTTCCGCAATTGACTGGACCATTGCTTCAAGATCATCAACAGCCAGAAAAACGACATCCAGAATTTCAGCATTTACTTTAATTTTCTGATTTCTGATTGCATCAAGCACATTTTCCATTTGATGGGTTAGATTTGCTAGATCTTCGTACCCCATGGTGGCTGACATGCCTTTAAGCGTATGCGCTGACCTGAATATCTCATTAACTATTTTTATATCTTCAGGATTTTTCTCTAATTCAAGAAGCTGTTCATTGCACGCCTGCAAATGCTCCTTGCTTTCTTCAATAAATACTTCTAAATATTGATTCATCTCCATGTGCCTGCACCCCTCGGCTTTAAACAAATTTCAATATGGATTCTGCTATACGTTCAATATTCTGCACATCATCTGCCAGACCGGACTCAACCACTGCTCTCGGCATTCCAAATACAATCGATGTTTCTTTTGATTCAGCAATGGCCTTTACTTCAACGTTTTTCTTCATTGCCATCAGGCCATTTTTTCCATCTGCACCCATTCCTGTCATGATAACAGCAGTTATTTGAATCCCATTAATTTCACCTAATGACTCAAACATCACATCAACCGATGGCCTGTGTCCGTTCCTTGGCGGTGAATCATCCAGATGAATAACAAGATCATTGCCTGATCTTGCTGCAGTCAGATGAAAGCCACCTGGAGCTATATATGCCGTGCCGTTCTGAAGAATATCCCCTTCCTCAGCTTCCTTTACCGTTAAATCTGATAAACCGTTTAATCTGCTTGCCAGCGATTTCGTAAATCCGGCAGGCATATGCTGTACAACCAGGACCGGTGCACTAAGATTTCCAGGAAGGTCACTCAGCACTCTTTGAAGAGCACGCGGTCCGCCTGTCGAAGTACCTATGCAAACTAGCTTTCTGAGATTTGAGTTTGAGTTCGGTATGGAAGCAGATCGGCTGATCTGTATAGATTGACATGGTTCTATTTTACTATAATTTTGCTGAAGTACGGCAGATTTTTTTCCAATAGCTGAAAATTTAACCAGCCCTTTCAAATTAGCATTGCTCGCCTGTACTATTTTTTCAGTTAATTCAGTTTTTATTTTATGCAGGTCCAGTGAGATTGGACCTGATGGCTTCGCAATAAAATCTACTGCACCATATTCCATAGCTGTGAGGGTGTTTTCAGCTCCTGCCTTCGTGGTGCTTGAAAGCATTACTACAGGGACCGGCATGGTCTTCATGATAATTTTGAGAGCTTCCAGGCCATTTAAAACCGGCATTTCAACATCCATGGTTACTGCGTCAGGATTTAATTCTTTTATCTTCCTTAGTCCCTCTTCCCCATTTCTGGCTGTACCGACAACTTGAATTCTGACATCTTCAGAAAGGAAATCCGCTATCAGTTTTCTCATAAAGGCTGAATCATCTACTACAAGCACTCTGACTATCTTCATGCTGATTCACCCCCTATTAAAAAGAAATTTTTTCAGTTTTGTAATAAATTGGGCAGAATGGAGTTCACCAGTATGGCCGATAGGCCTTCCGCCAACTTTCTCAGTCATATTCCGAATTGCTTTCGAAGCCGCTGAATTCCCATGATGCAAAATGAAAGGGACTTGCCGTTTAACAGCCTGCTGTAAGCTGCGATCATCCGGAATGATTCCTAAGAGGTCAGCTTTCCTCCCTAAAAATCTTGAGACGACAGCAGAAATCCTCTTATACGTTTCCTGCCCTTCTCTCTCTCCTTCAGATCGATTAATGACCAAATGAAATGGAATATTATCATCCAAAAGATGTATATGCTTCATTACTGAGTATGCATCAGTGATTGACGTTGGTTCGGGTGTAGTAATAACCGCAATTTCCTGGACTGAGAGTATGAACTTCGCCGATTCTTCTGTAATGCCAGCACCCATATCAAAGATGATATAATCATAATTTTGAATGAGATCAGCAAGTTCTCCTGTGAATCTGGAAATTTGCTCATCATCCAGTTTCACAAAATGCGAAAGGCCAGACCCTCCGCCAATATAGTCAAGTCCCTGAGGTCCCTCAGAAATAATATTTTTCAGTGGGATATTTTTTTCTAAAAAGTCAGCAATTGAATATTTAGCCGACCTTCCCATTAGAATCTCAATATTTCCCATACCAATATCCAAATCGAATAACAATACCCTGTGCCCGTTTTTGCATAGGGAAATGGAAAAATTCAATGAAAAATTAGATTTCCCTACTCCCCCTTTTCCGCTTACAACTGCTATTGTTTTAAATTGATGATTTCGGCTGTCTACTTCTTTCAGCCTGGCTCTTAGCCTTTCTGCCTGATCGTTCATTTCTTATTCCCCATTAGTTGAGTAACAATAACCTCTGGCCCTGCCATCAGGATATCATCAGGAACATCCTGTCCATTTGTAATATAAGCAGCACCTTTTTTATATTTGTGAATTATGTTATACATGGAACCATAAGTTGAGGTTTCATCTGCCTTTGTGAAGATAAGCTTATCAATGTCTATAATGGAAAACTGGTTATAGATATCTTCCATATCCTTTTGTTTCGCGGTAAGCGAAAGCACTAAAAAGGTTTCCATATCATTCTCAAAATCAATGACATTCTTTAAATCTTCTACATACTGTTTGTTTCTGAAATTCCGCCCTGCTGTATCAATTAAAACCAAGTCATATTCTTTCAGTTTATCGGCTGCATGTCTGAAATCTTCTATTGTGTAGCAAACTTCCAAAGGTACATTCAGGATACTTGCATAGGTTTTTAATTGATCGATTGCAGCTATCCTGTATGTGTCTGCTGTGATAAATGCAGCCTTTTTTTTATGTTTAATTACACACTCTGCTGCCATTTTTGCCAATGTAGTAGTTTTTCCTACACCTGTTGGACCTGCTACATTAATATATTTTTTGCTGAAAGAAATCCCGCTGAATGGAATATCCTCAATTTGCTTTATTAGTTCATCGTGCAGCCAGGCCATTATTTCAGAATCCTTAGCGTTCCCTTTGCACAGATACCACTTTTCCATTAGCCCTTGAAGCACCAGATCCTGTACGGACTTTTCAATTTCCTGCTCATCAAGAATGAACAGGACTTCTCTTATCGCTTCAGGGTAAACAGTACTTGCCTGCTTTGTACTGGTCAAAGATGACATCATCTTTTTCAGGCTGCTTATCTCCCTAATCAGCTCATCTGAAGTTTTCGAACTGGAAAATTGAGCTTCTCTTTCATTCCACTTGTTATGGTCTAAAGGAGACGGAACCGCAGCAGGCTTTACTGCTGGCTTTTGCTCTAATTCCTGATTCGAGTCTACCGCGGCCATCACTTCAATATTCCTCTTCTTAAAAAAACCTAGGACTCCGCCGGTAAATACTATTCTTGAATTTAGAATTACAGCATCCTTGCCTAGCTCCGCACGGATTTGTTTCATCGCATCAGGCATCGATGCTGCCATAAACTTTTTTACCTTCAATCAATATTCACCACCCCGACACTTTGAACTTCCGCATTTGCTTCCAGTTCGTTATAGGAAAGAATCGGTATTTGCGGAAAATACCTTTCTGTTAATTGCCTTACATACATTCTGACTGCAGGAGAACAAAGGACAATTGGCGTCTGCTCCATCAGTGAGAGCTGTTCTACCTGCGATGCAATGGATTCCAGGATATTCTGCGATACCGTTGGGTCCATGGATAAATAATTGCCATGCTCTGTCTGCTGAACGCCTTCTGCAACCATTTTCTCGACTTTCCCTGATAGGGTTACGACTTTTATGGAGTCACCCTGCTGTGAAAACTGGTTAGTAATTTGTCTGGCCAATGCCTGGCGGGCATACTCGGTAAGAAGGTCAGTATCACTGGTAGCCTTTGCAAAATCAGCAAGTGTTTCAAAAATAACCGGTAAATTCCGGATGGAAACATTTTCTCTTAATAATTTTGCAAGTACCTTTTGAACTTCACCCACTGCCAATGGATTTGGGGTCACCTCGTCAACAAGGATTGGATAGCTTTCCTTGACATGGTCAATCAGCTGTTTTGTTTCCTGGCGGCCTAATAACTCATGGGCATTGCTTTTAATTACTTCTGTAATATGAGTAGACACAACAGATGGCGGGTCAACGACTGTATAGCCAAATATTTCTGCCTGCTCTTTCATTTCTTCTGTTATCCATTTAGCTGGCAGACCAAATGATGGCTCAATCGTATCAATACCTTCGATGCTATCATCTTCTATACCAGGACTCATGGCTAAATAATGATCGAGCAGAAGCTCGCCGCGTGCCATTTCATTTCCTTTTATCTTCAATCTATATTCATTCGGCTGCAGCTGAATATTGTCACGGATCCTTACCACAGGTATGACAAGCCCTAACTCGATTGCCAGCTGCCTTCTGATCATAACAATCCTGTCCAGAAGGTCGCCGCCCTGATTTGTATCAGCAAGTGGAATTAGCCCATAGCCAAACTCGAATTCAATTGGATCTACATTTAAAAGGTTAACCACACTTTCAGGACTTTTCATTTCGTCGGTTTCAATTTCTTCTTCCATCTCCAGCAATTGTTCCTTATCAGGCTGAGGAGTCCTTGCAATCGTGTAACCTCCGAAAATCATTAAACCGCCAATCGGCAAGGTTAGTACGAGCCCGATTGGAGTCAGTAAGCCTAAAAGAATAATAGTACCGCCAGTAACATATAACATTTTCGGATAAGCAAACAGCTGGGATGTAATATCTTTACCAATATTTCCATCAGATGCTGCCCTTGTTACCACAATACCCGTTGCAGTGGATATTAACAGTGCCGGGATTTGGCTGACAATTCCGTCACCAACCGTTAGCGTCGAGTATTTCATGGCTGCCTCTCCAAACGGAAGTCCGAGCTGCATCATCCCAATGACCACACCGAATAGAAGGTTAATTAGAGTTATAATGATCCCGGCAATAGCGTCACCTTTTACAAATTTGCTGGCACCATCCATCGAACCGTAAAAATCAGATTCACGGCTGATTTTTTCGCGGCGTTCCCTGGCTTCATGCTCAGAAATCATACCTGCATTCAAATCTGCGTCGATACTCATTTGTTTACCTGGCATCGCGTCAAGTGTAAAACGCGCTGCTACTTCGGAAACCCTCTCAGATCCCTTAGTAATGACGATAAACTGGATAATGATGAGTATTAAGAATACAACGAGACCGACAATGACGTTTCCCCCTGTTACGAAAGAGCCAAATGTTTCAACAACTTTCCCTGCTTCCCCTTCTGATAGAATGGATCTGGTCGTAGAAACATTTAACCCAAGCCTGAATAAAGTCATTAACAATATTAATGAAGGAAAAATGGAAAATTCGAGCGCTTCCTTCATATTCATGGCTGTCAGCAAAACCATAAGTGCAAGCGCAATATTAATAATGATCAGTACACTTAAAAGCCAAGGCGGAAAAGGAATAATAAGCATGGCTACTATTAGAATTACACTCATCAATACTGATAAGTCTCTTACTTGCATCGAAACTCTCTCCTTACAAGAAAAGCGCAAGTGCCTTGCTCACCTCCGACACCTCGAGGGGGTAGGCGCTGGAGCTAGACAGTTATCACAGTTCAAAGATCAATACTCTTTTTATTTCACAAATAGTGAAAACGCCTTGGCAGCCATTCAACAGCCCCCTAAGACCAGCTATTTCTAATAAATATTTCTCTGGTTAAATTTTGTTTTTGGTTCTATACACATAAGCTAAAATCTCTGCGACAGCTTTGAAAAATTCCTCAGGGATGGCCTGCCCTATTTCCGCCTGGCTGTATAGTGCCCTGGCAAGCGGCCTGTTTTCAACAGCAATCACATCATGTTCCTTGGCAATTAATTTAATTTTCTGGGCAACAAAGTCAACGCCTTTCGCTACCACAATGGGGGCATCACTTTTGGATTCATCATAGCTCAGGGCAATGGCAAAATGAGTTGGATTGGTGATGACCACATCCGCTTTAGGGACTTCCTGCATCATCCTTCTCATCGCCATTTCCCGCTGCCTCTGTTTAATCTTGGATTTAATTAATGGATCCCCTTCAATATTTTTGTGCTCATCTTTAATATCCTGTTTTGACATTCGAATGTTCTTTTCAAAATCATATTTTTGATATAGATAATCCAGCACGGATAAAAACAAGAGTGCCGCTGAAGCAATCAAACCCATTTGAACGGTCAGGCTGGCAAGAGTGGCCATCGCCGTTCCAACCGATTTTTGCGAGAGAATTAATATTTCATCTATTCTTAGCCATAAAACAGCAAATGCAGCGACACCCACAAAAGCTATTTTGAGCATCGACTTCAACAGCTCCACAATTGCTCTCATGGAAAAAATCCGCTTGAATCCTTTTATTGGATCCAGTTTCTCCATTTTAGGCTGTATAGCTTCTGTTGAAAAAAGAGTGCCCACCTGCATGAAGTTTGCAGCAATACCCGCCAGCATAGCAACCAGCATGATTGGACCTAAAAAAAGAATCAATTCCTTTAAGACATCGAGAAAGATTACCTGTATATTCGCCTCCGTCAGCGGCATCCTCATATAATCATTAAATGAGTGCGTAAAAATATATAGGATGATATTCTTCAAATACGATCCGGCAAACAGCAGAAACAGAAACACCGCAATTAGGACGATGGCTGTATTTACATCCTGGCTTTTTGCTACCTGCCCCTTTTTTCTGGAATCCTGCCTCTTTTTCGGAGTGGCTTTTTCTGTTTTTTCTCCGGAAAAAAGCTGAAGATCTAAAGAGAGCAAAAACTTCATTCTAAGAACCTCCCATAAGCTCCATAAGCCCTCTCATTGTCTGCAGCATCGTTTCAAACGCAAGGGATACAGCATACATTAATATGCTCATTACAATGATTAGAACAATAAAACTTACGCCAATTTTCAAAGGAAGGCCGACGACAAAAACATTTAGCTGCGGAACTGTCCTTGCAACAATCCCTAATGCGACATCTACAAGAAATAGACTGCCGACAACAGGAATGGACATCTGAAAGGCAATAACGAACATCGTATTCAGGGCTTTTATAACATATTCAGCCATATCCTCATCCCCAAAAGAAATCCATGCCTGATCCAAAGGGATAAAATGATAGCTGTAGAATACTCCATCAAGCATTAAATGGTGCCCATTGACAGTTAATAGAAAAAAGAGAGCTATCGTATACAAATACTGGCCCATTAATGGACTTTGTGCACCTGTTTGAGGATCAATCACATTTGCAATGGCAAAACCCATCTGGAAATCAATGAATCCCCCGGCAATTTGAATTGCAGAAAGAATCAAATACGCTATAAATCCGACCATCAGCCCTACTAATGATTCTTTAATTATTAAAAGAAAATAAGTGCCGTCAATTTCAATCACTGGCACGTCCATTCCCAGGAACATTATCCATGCCAGAAAGAAGCCAAGGCCGATTTTATGTGCAGCCGGAATGGATCTGTATGAAAAAAGGGGCATCATTAAAAAGAAAGATGTCACCCTAACAAAAATAAGTAAAAAGGCAGGAAAAGAAGGCAGGAAATCTAACATGTCATCAGCCAACAAACCTGGTCAAATTAGAGAAAATTTCATTTGCATAGGAGAGCATATGGCTAAGCATCCATGGCCCAAAGAAAACAACACCTACTAGGACTGCTACGATCTTAGGAATAAATGCCAGCGTCTGTTCCTGAATTTGAGTTGTTGCCTGAAAGATGCTGACAACCAAGCCGACTACTAGAGCCAGAATTAGCAAGGGACCGCAAATCATAAGTACGGTAATAATTCCTCTTTCTGCAATGGATATAACGGTTTCTGGAGTCATTCTGAATGTTCACCTGCTTAAAAGCTTTGTAAAAGGGATTTAACAACTAAATACCAGCCGTCTACAAGTACAAATAATAATATTTTAAACGGCAAAGAAATCATGACTGGTGGAAGCATCATCATCCCCATGGACATTAATACACTGGCGACAACCATGTCGATAACGAGAAATGGAATAAAAATCATAAAACCAATTTGGAAAGCTGTTTTGATTTCACTGATGGCAAACGCCGGAACAAGACTCGTAAGCGGGATATCTTCAATGGAAGATGGCGTCTCAGCCCCGGAATATTCAAGAAATAAAGCCAAATCTTTCTGTCTTGTGTGGGCACTCATAAACTCTTTAAAAGGAATTGAAGCTTTGTTATAAGCTTCTTCCAGATTTATTTCTTCATTAAATAAAGGTGTTAAAGCCTGTTCGTTCACTTCCTGCATTGTCGGTGCCATTACAAAAAATGTCAGGAACAAGGATAAGCCGATTAAAACTTGATTCGGTGGCATCTGCTGAGTAGCCAGCGCCGTTCTGACAAAGGAAAGAACGATGACAATTCTTGTGAAACACGTCATTAAAATTAGAATACTTGGCGCGAGAGAAAGTACCGTCAGCAATAAAAAAAGCTTCACAGATGCAGATACATTTTCAGGAGAACTGCTATTAAAAAACTCCATGAATTCATTCATCTTTCTTCTGGCCCTTTCTTTCTAACTCATCAAACAGTTTCTTTCTGCCCTTTTTGATCTCATCCAGCTGAATACCGAGCAGCGAGCTGAAGTTCGGGCTGCCTTGCTTGCTTCCTTCTGTTTGCTGTGTTCTTTTCATCACCTTTGTCACAATATCGCTTGGACGGATAAGCTGTTCCAGTTTGTCATTATGTTCTTTGATGATTTGACTGTATTCTTCCGAATCGTCTATTTCTTTTAACAGCTGAATATTTTCTCCTACCCCTACTACAAAAATGCGATTTCCCACTTTTATCAGCTGAACTGACCTGTTCGCACCTAAAGCTGTACCACCGAGGTTTTCAACTAACTGCGACCTGTTATATACCTTACTTTTTTTGTTAATGAACTTTAGAAGAGCATACAAAAGTCCGATAGTGAAACCTGTTGCTAAAATCATCTTTATAAAGTCCCAGAAAGTAAGACCAATTTTGCCGCTTTCATCCTGCTGAGTCTGCCCTTCGTCTGTCTTTGAATCTTTTGATTCCTTTGTTTCCTGCTTTTCGCATTCCTTGGGATTTTCCATACATTCTTTAACACTATTATTCAATTGCTCTGCCTGGGCCAGCGGCTGCACGCCCGGCAGAACAATTGAAAACAACAGCAGCAAAGAAATTACTTTCTTTACATTCAACACCATTTTGCACCCTCTAAAAAGAATTATCACTAGCCCAAAGTTTTGCCGATTGCCTCAAGTACCCTATCAGCCTGGAAAGGTTTTACGATAAAATCCTTGGCACCTGCCTGAATGGCATCAATGACCATTGCCTGCTGGCCCATAGCAGAACACATAATGACTTTTGCACTCGGATTTAATTTTTTGATTTCTTTTAGAGCTGTAATTCCATCCATTTCCGGCATGGTTATATCCATTGTGACAAGATCAGGCTGAGTTTCCTTATATTTTTCAACAGCTTGTGCACCGTCAGCAGCTTCACCCACTACCTCATAGCCATTCTTGGACAAAATATCTTTTATCATCATTCGCATAAAAGCTGCATCATCAACTATTAATATTTTATGTGCCATTTTAATAACCCCCGCTTATCATCTTAGTTTTTTTATTCTGTCGCTCTGGCTGATAATATCTGTAACCCTCACACCAAAGTTTTCATCAATGACAACCACTTCACCCTGTGCGATTAATCGGTTATTAACCAGAATGTCAACAGGTTCCCCTGCCAGTTTATCCAGTTCAATAATCGATCCGGAAGACAGTTCAAGAATTTCTTTAACGGAGCGTTTGGTCCTTCCGAGTTCGACCGTTACCTGAAGCGGTATGTCCAAAAGCATATCTAAATTCTTTGTTTCATTCTCCTGCATGTGGTATGGTTCAAAGCTCGAAAAAGCAGCCGGCTGTACATTCGGCTGCACTCCATTTGAATAAGAGCCTCCGAAATGCTGCGGACCGGATTGCTGAGCCTGGTTTTGAGCCGGTATATAGCTTTGATTGTTTGATGCCTGATTCATAACCGGCGGTGAATATGCCGTCTGCTCTCCGGAATAACCTGTTTGACTGTATGGCTGGTCAAATCTGCCTGAGTGTACTTCATTTTTCTGATCAAACGAAAGCTGGCTTTCCTGATAATCGGGCTGTACTTGAGCCGCTGTCTTCTCATCAGAAACAGCGCTATCTTCTGGAAGATCCTGACCCGGATTTAATAATTCATTAACTAGGCTTTTTCCAAATTCCAGAGGAAGCAGCTGCATAATATTCGAGTCGATCAGACTTCCTATTTTTAATCGGAATGAAATTCTTATTAGCATGTCATCAGCAGGAACTCGATCAGCACCTTCTCCCTGCGGCAAATCGAGAATATCAATTGCCGGCGGTGAAATATCAACCTTTTTTCCAAAGATGGTTGACATCGAAGTTGCTGCAGAACCCATCATCTGGTTCATTGCCTCCTGAACCGCGCTTAACTGAATTTCCCCCATTAGTTCAGCCGGATTGGTTCCATCTCCCCCAAGCATCAAGTCAGCAATGATGGCTGCATCAGACTGCTGAATTACAAGCAAGTTGCTTCCGAAAAAACCTTCTGTATAATTCACCTGAATTGCTACATAAGGATGTGGGAATTCTTCAGCTAATTTCTGACGCAAGACAACTGAAACAGCTGGAGTTGTAATATCAACTTTCTGATTCAATAACGTAGACAATGCTGTTGCAGAGCTTCCAAAAGAGATATTGCCGATTTCCCCTAACGCATCCTGCTCCATATGGGACAGATAATCTTCGGTTTGAAAAAATGCTTCATTATAACTTTCTGTTTCATCGCTGTCGTCAGCTGCTCCCCTTAACAGAGCATCAATTTCATCTTGTGAAAGCATATCATCACTCATCATCCTCATCTCCCCCTTTCACTGTGTCTAAAATTTGCACGGCCATTTTTTTGTTCAATTTTCCAGGCTGACCGATGAATTTTGGAATATTCCCGACTTTAATAGTGAGCGACTGGTCAATTCCCTGATTTAACTCAATGACATCACCAATATCTAGAGATAGGAAATCCTGAATGGCTATGTCGGAACTGCCGAGTTCACATATGACTGGAACTTCCGCTTTATGAATATTTCGTTCAAGCCGGGCAATGACCTCAGGCTCCCTTTCCTTTTTGTCAGTCTGCATCCAATAATGTACAGACAGCTTGGGAATTATGGGCTCAAGAACCACGTGAGGTATACATATATTAATCATCCCGCTCGTTTCCCCAATAGTCGTGTTTAATGAAATAACGACGACTGTTTCATTCGGTGAGACCATTTGCAGAAATTGCGGATTCACCTCAAAATCAGCCAGAAGCGGATCAATATCCGCGATTGTGCTCCAGGCTTCCCTTAGGTTTTCAAATGCCCTTTCAAATGTAGCAGACATGATTTTTGTTTCAATTTCTGTTAAGTTGTCAACTTTATTTATGCTTGTCCCCCTGCCGCCCATCAGCCTGTCCATCATGGCATAGGCTACATTTGGATTCACTTCCATAAGAATTCTTCCATCCAGAGGCGGCACTTCGATTACATTAAGTATTGTCATTTTCGGAATGGACCGGATAAATTCCTCATATGGTATCTGATCTGCAGAAGCAACCGATATCTGCACATAGGTCCTCAGCTGGGCAGAAAAAAAGGTGGTTAAGAGCCTGGCAAAATTCTCATGTATTCTTGTTAAACTGCGAATTTGATCTTTAGAGAATCTTAATGCTCTCTTAAAATCATAAACTTTTACTTTTTTCTCTGTTTGTTCTTTTTTCAGCTCATCTGCATCCATTTCTCCGGTAGAGAGAGCGGAAAGCAGTGCATCAATCTCGCTTTGCGATAAAACCTCACCTGACATGAATCCTCACCTCCATTTATTGCAGTTAGTTATTTGATTATCACTGGAGGAGAGATTCAGTAATGTACACCTGAACGATCTTTCCTTCTTGCATTAAACCGTTAATTTTGGCTTTCAAATCTTCCTGCAGCTTGATTTGACCTTCTTTCCCCTGTATATCCTCAGCTTTCATTTCAGACAATTCCTGAATGATAAGGTTTTTCACCTGAAAATCTCTTTTCTGCAATTCCTCTTTAGCTTTTTTGTTTTCAGTCTGGATTTTAAAAGAAATCCTGATATAATCATCACTCGCTAAATTGGCTGTTATTTGCGGGATATCAACAGAGGCTTCCAGTACATCATCAATGGTCGGCTCTTTTGTTTCATCATCTCCCGAAAATTTCATTACAATCACCAGGGCAATAGCTCCTACAAGTGTGATCGCTACAAGCATCATTAACATTATCATTAACAGCTTATTGTTCTTCATTTTCATTTCCCTCCGCCAGCTGCCCCAGAAGATTAACAGATTGATAGAATCCTAAAATCGATTGCATTACTTGATCTTCAGATTCTTTTACAACATACTTCTTTCCATTAGTGAGCGTAATCGTCGTATCTGGAAAAGATTCTACTGTTTCTATGTACAAAGCATTTAATACAAATGATTTGCCGTTCAGGCGAGATACTTTAATCAATGTCATTTCCAGGGCTAAAGAATTCTGTGCCTTCAGCCCTGACCCTCCTTTAGATTATCGTTTTAAATTAACAAGCTCCTGCAGGATTTCATCTGATGTTGTAATGATGCGGGTATTAGCCTGGAAACCGCGCTGAGCTGTAATCATTTCAGTGAATTCTTCTGAAAGGTCTACGTTGGACATTTCCAAAGAGCCCGAAGCAATTGAGCCTCGTCCTTCACCTGCTACGTTGATATTTGCCGTACCTGAGTTAATAGATTCCTGGAAAAGATTGTTTCCAGCTTTTGTAAGACCTGAGGTGTTACTGAATTTCGCTAAGGCTAAGACACCAAGTGTCCTAACTAAACCATTTGAATAAACACCATTTATTTCACCCATTGCTCCAATGTTGAAACTCTCAAGAGAACCCTCAGTATTTCCATTAGGGTTAACTAACGCATTTGATTGATTTCCATTTTGCACAAGTTTGGATATATCAAGAGTTATTGTATCTGGATTTCCAGAACCATCTAAATCTAGTGGCCATGTTATTGGCCCAGTAGGAGGAGTGTTTTGAAAGTTAATATTTCCGGCACTCGTTCCATTAACTGAAACATTCCATTGGTTCGCAACGTTTAATTTCTTAAACGTAACCTCCACTGTATGGGAAACACCCTTCGAATCGACTACTTTTATTTGTTGCATATACTCGTAGTCTTCAGTAGCAGTCGCACTTAGTGCCCCCTCAATAGGAATATTTGAAGTAGGTGTTGGTGACATAATAGAATTTACATTTACTGCAATATCTCCTAATTGATTTGTTACATCTCCTGTTGCTGGATTAACTCCATAAGCTTGGACTTTAAGGCCATCTGCATTTACGAGATTTCCATTATCATCTAGATAAAAGTTACCGGCCCTAGTATAAAATTGTGCATCACCCTGTCTTACAACAAAATAACCATCACCATCAATCCCCAGATCCAATGAGCGGCCGGTGGTCTGCAAACTTGATCCAGTATGAATCGTATCAATAGTTGCAAGTGTTGTACCAAGTCCAACCTGCATCGGGTTCTTACCACCGCGATTATCCTGTGCGGCACTTGCTCCAGAAATTGTCTGGTTCATTGTATCTTTAAACGTTACGCGGCCCTTTTTATAGCCGAATGTATTTACATTCGCAATATTATTCCCAATGACATCAAGCTTCGTCTGAAAATTTTTCATTCCGCTTATTCCTGAGTACATCGAACGTAGCATATCTTAAATGGCTCCTCTCTTTATTGGCTGCTTCTGTCAGTCCGCAGCCCAGGCTTCCTTTATGAAGGTCCAGCCTTGTTTATTTAATCAAGAATAATAGTTCCATTAATGTTGGTGAATATTTGAGCACCTGCTTCTTGTCGATCCATAGCAGTAATTACAGTATTGTTTTTTGCGCTGACAACGAGTGCCGCATCCTTTAGTATTACAAGGGATTCATTTACGCCCATCTTTTTTGCTTCATGGATTTTATTTTCAATTTGCTGCCAGCGGTCGCTTGTAATTTCTATGCCTCTTTGGTTCATCCGCTGTTCAGCATGCTTGCTGACAATTAGTGTGCTGTTATTTTCCAGGGCAGTCTGTAAATGTTTTGAAAAACCATTTTGCACCTGGTATGCTGTAGGAACAGCTTTTGCCTGTTTGGTGACTACATGCTGTGTATGGATCGGACGAAACATCAATTTATCCATCCAACCACGCTCCTTTGGTTATTCGACACCTATAATTTGTGACGCTGTTATACTCTTTTCTCCATCATCTAATTGGAAAAGTGTCTTGCCGTCTCTAAAAGAAACTGACTTGATTAGGGAAGTAACCTCTTTATCATTAGCATCCAAAAAAGTAACCTTTTTGCCAATCATCAAACTCGCCTGCAGTATATGACTATCATTTGATGCTTCATTTACTTCTGAAATATTTGCTGGTTCCAGATTTGTGCCGTCTTCTAAGATAAATACAACACTATTATTCTTAAACTGAATAGAAGCTATTTTCCCTCTGCCCTCTTCAATTGTGGGAGGCTGAGTTGGATCATCTGACTCTTTAAGTTTATGCCATGTAACATCCTTCCCCACAAATTGATTGTATGAAATTAATTGATTTTGCTCATTGGCTTGAACAAACTTCTCCATCGTCTTATTCATATTAGTCATCTGCTCCAATGACGAAAAGGTTGCCATCTGTGCAATAAAGTCCTTGTCCTGCATAGGGTTCATAGGATCCTGGTTTTGCAGCTGTGTCATTAGAATCTTAAGAAAATCATCTTTGCCTAATATATCTGAGCCCGTTTTGCGGTTTTGGCTTTGGTAGTTTGATAGCATTAGGGAAGAATCTATTGTGTTTGCCAATTACTATCACTCCTATGCTTCTGTATTAAGAAGGGCTTCTTCAAAAGAGCTGTTAAATTCACTCTCAGGCTGCTGCTGATTATTTTCATTCTTGTTCTGCTGATGCTTCTGTTCCTGCTGCTGGGGGTCCCTGTTAAAGGAGCGATCCTGCTGCGTCATTTGCTGAGAGATTTCAATTCTCTCAATCTGAATGTTTTGTGAACTGAAAGCCTGCTTTAGGCCATTAATATGTGAATCAAGAATTTCTTTTGCTGAGCCAGTTGATGTAAGAATCCTGGCAATCATCGCAGAGTCCTTTTGAATAATCTCTATGCGCAGCGCTCCGAGATGGTCAGGATTCAGCTTGATAAACAACTTTTGTGTTCCTCCTGTTTTGAGAAAGCTGCTCTTGGATAATATGTTCTCAAATTGATGCATAAGCTGATCTGGACTTACTGCCCTTCCCTGCGGATTCAGCAGAGACATCTGTTCCGGTTTTGAAAATGATTGAACCTGAATAAATCCCTGCAAAGCAGTTTCCGGTCTGTTAATGATCTTAATGGCTGCCTGACCCGAATTTTCATTAGCTGAGTTATTTTGTGGCTTTGCAGAATTTAATTCGTTTGCAAGCGGGGCAAAAACTTTTTGTATAATACTGCCTTTATCAACAGAAGTACTGTTTATTAACCCATCAATTTTTACCTGGACATAATTTAGAAATTCCTTCAGATTTATTTTGCTGCTGAAAAAATCCTTCTTTGCAGACAGAATGTCATACAATTTCAAAACTTTTAGTGCTCCGCTAAAATCTTTCCCTTGCAGGATGATACCTTCTTTTTGATCAAAATTTAAAATTGCTGAAATTAATAATTGGATTTTGCTGCCATCACCTATATCTTCATTAGAATATACATCTTCAAGCTTTACACCTGGCAGAACCTGGTCCATAAACCCCTCCAGCATCTGCACCAATTCTTCCTGTGAAAGATTCAGCTGCTCTGAAATGACCTCTATGATGCCAGATTCTGTTTGAAAGGAAATCTTCTCCAGAAGCTCGCTTCCGTTTTCTAATTCGGTGATCTCACTCACTTTAAGAAACTCCATTAATTCTGTTAACTGTTCGATCTTTTCCTCATCAGCTGATGCAGGTAAGCATTCTGCTTGCGGTTTGGCGGTTCCGGTTAAAGAAAAGAAAAGACTCCCAAAGCCAGTTCTGCTTGTATCTTGCAGAGATCTTTTAGCTTCGGATGAATATTGTGCCTGAATAAATCCTAATCCTCCGATTTGCACTTAAATTCACCTCCTCTCAAGACTTTTTGTTAATTATCCGATCCGCTTTTTTCTTTGGCAGCGGTCAGGAGTGCAGTATAACGTGCGGCATCCTCCGGGTTCATCTTCTCCATAATGGCGGCCAGCGTGTCAGAATTAACATTTGATAATATTTTTACAGCTTCCTCATCCTTCATCTCAGTTAAAATGGGTGCTGCTTTTTTAGCGGAAATATTTTCATAGGTCTTTACGATATCTTTAAATGCTCGCTTGTTTTCTTCCTTTATAGCCGTAAGCTCGCTGATTTCTTCTTCCAGCCTCTGCTTTTCGAGTCCTGCTCTTTCTAATTCCAGATCTTTGCTGTCAAGCTGGCTTTCCAGCTGAGATATCCTTGCTTCTCGATCTTTAACTTCTGCCTGCAGTCCGATGAGCTGCTCCTCCATTACCTCCTGCGAATGGGATTTATCCCCATCAATAACGGAAGCTAAAAATGGAACTTTTTGGCTATATTCTCTGGCTGTTTCAAAAATATTGTTTCCTGATAATGTAAAAACCAGCAGGGCCACTGTTATTCCGAAAAGAATCGGAATCAGGAAAGCGAATATAAACCATTGAAACCTGCTGGTTTTGGGTGTCTCTTGTTCTTCTGGCATTTTTTCCATTTAACCACCTAATTTCCCCGATTCATATACATCTGAATCGAGATATCATCCATTTGCCTTCCTTCTGCTTGCTTCATGTTTTCCAAAAAGCCAATTAAATCTTTTTCCTGCATCTTTTCATATTTCTTAACTTCAATATTCTTTTCCATTAGTTTTTCCTGCTGGAAATTCATTTGGGTTCGCGCATTGGCGACCATCTTTTGATAATGGTCAATTGTTTTCTCAAGACTGCTTACAAAATGCTGGTGATGCCTGATTTCCTGAACCGGAAGTCCTTCAGCCAGTCTTGAATGCTGATATTCCTCCAGATCTTCTTTCTTTTTCAGAAGATCGTACAGTTTATTGGCAGTTTCTTCAAATCGTTTGACAGCCTGATTGTATACATCAAACGCATGATCTTTTTCTCTTTCTTTTATCTTCAAGATTTTTTTGAACTTAAATTGATACTGCAATTTTTATTCCCCTTTTCCAGCTAATCCTTTTAATTGGCCGATGCTTTCCAAGATAGAAATTTTTTCATTCGTTTCTTGTTTCAAGAAAGAGATAATCGAAGGATACAACCGAATGGCTTCGTCTATTTCCATTGAGGACCCGCGCTTGTAGGCTCCAATATTAATCAAATCCTCTGCATTTATATATGTGCTCAGCATTTCTCTTACTTTTTCAGCTGATTTTATATGGGAGGCATCTGCAATATGGTTCATAACCCGGCTTACACTTTTCAGGACATTAATAGCCGGATATTGCCCTTTGTTCGCTAACGCCCGATCCAAAACAAAGTGTCCATCCAGTATTCCCCTGACTGTATCTGCGATTGGTTCATTCATGTCGTCACCGTCGACCAATACAGTATAAAATGCAGTTATAGAGCCATATTCGTTTGTTCCTGTTCTTTCAAGCAGTTTAGGAAGGACCGCGAAAACAGAAGGAGTATACCCTTTTGTTGTTGGCGGTTCACCGACTGCGAGGCCGACTTCCCTCTGTGCCATTGCAACCCGGGTTACTGAATCCATCATTAACATGACCTTTAAGCCTTTGTCCCTGAAATACTCAGCAATCGCTGTGGCGGTGTATGCCCCTTTAATTCTCATGAGTGCCGGCTGGTCTGACGTAGCTACCACAACAATGGACCTTTGCAGACCTTCCGGACCGAGGTCCCGCTCAATAAACTCCCTAACCTCTCTGCCCCTCTCCCCAATAAGGGCGATCACATTTAAATCTGCATTGGTATTGCGGGCTATCATTCCAAGAAGGGTACTTTTACCGACACCACTTCCCGCAAATATTCCGACCCTCTGCCCGTTTCCTACTGTCAGCAGGCTATCAATCATCCTTACTCCTACTTCAATAGGTTCTGAGATTGGCGGCCTTTTGAGCGGATTAGGAGGTGTTTGTTCAGTTAGAACCGGTGTCAAACCCTTTGGCAAATCCCCTCCATCGAGAGGCTTTCCCAGTGAGTCTATTGCCTGTCCTATAAGAGCTGGGCCAATTTTCACCTCAAGAGGACCTGAGGTTGTCTCGACAAGAGAGCCTGGTGAAATATCCTGTACATCTGTATAAGGCATAAGTATCACATTCTCATTCTTAAAACCGACTACTTCCGCCTGGATCCTTCTTGTGCGCCCTTTGCCTATATGAATAATGCATACATCCCCAATAGAACTTTCAGGCCCTTGAGACTCAATCATCAAACCGACAACTCTTTTTACTCTGCCAAACCGCTTAAAGGTATCAATTTTTTCCACCTCGCTGATCAGCTGTTCAAGTTTCAATTTGGTTCACTCTCCAGCATCTCAAAGAGTTTTCTTTTTATTTCTTCAAGCTGGCTGTCAACACTGGCTTCAATTCGTCCATTTGCCGATTCAATTATGCAGCTTGTGTTGCTCAGTTCCTCATCGGGATAAATATATAAATCCGTCTCTTTTGGAAATACCCGGATTAGTTCTTCCTTATGGGATAGAATCAAATCATAATGCATAGGGTGTACATGGAGCTGAATCTCAGTGTATTCTCTCGCTTCCTTTAGTGCTCTTTTTACTATAGAAAGGAATTGGTCGCTATTTTGATCTAGAACTTCTCCAAGAATTTTTCCTGCAACCTTTAATCCCAAATTTAGAATGGTCCTTTCTGATGATTCGATATGCTGCTGATAATCATGTTTGGCTGAGTTTACAACTTCTCTTGCCATATGAATCAGTTCACTGTATTCCCGGAGAGAGCTTTGTCTGCCTTCATCAGCGCCAGCAGCAAATCCTTCAGAGCGGGCTTCCTCAAGAACCTTTTGTTTTTCCTGTTCCAGCGCTTCAAGCTGCTCCTCCATTTGCCGAGTCTTTTTTTCTGAATCTATTCTCGCAGCATTTACAATCCTTTCAGCTTCCTCACGGGCACTGTTCATCATGGCTTGAAGCTCTTCATCTGTTCTATCCGTGTTTTGCTCAGATACATCTTCAATATGATTTAAATTGCTTTGCACCAGTCTGATAGAAATGACTTTCTTTTCTTCTTTTGGCACTGCGGAAGTATATGATTTAATAAGCCTAGACAATAATATCATCCCCTCCGCCGCGAGCGACGATGATCTCTCCTGATTCTTCTAATCTTCGGATAATGCCGACTATTCTTGATTGGGCTTCCTCAACATCTCTTAATCTCACAGGACCCATGTATTCCATCTCATCCTTAAAGGTTTCAACCATTCTGGATGACATATTTTTAAAGACGATTTCTTTAACTTCATCACTGGACACTTTCAAAGAAAGCATGAGGTCCTCACTTTCACAATCGCGGATCACACGCTGTATGGCGCGGCTGTCAAGGGTAACGATATCCTCAAATACAAACATTCTTTTCTTAATTTCCTCAGCAAGCTCTGGATCCTGAATTTCCAGTGCGTCCAGAATGGTCCTTTCTGTCGCCCGGTCAACTCCATTAAGAACATCCACAACCGATTCAATGCCGCCGGTCTGAGTATAATCCTGTGTTACAGTAGATGACAGCTTTCTCTCAAGAATCTGTTCAACTTCATTGATAATTTCGGGAGATGTGCTATCCATAACGGCAATCCTTCTTGCAATATCCGCCTGCATTTCCTGCGGCAGCTCAGAAAGGATTTGCCCCGCCTGCGCTGGATCAAGATAGGACAATATCAATGAGATCGTTTGCGGATGCTCATTTTGAATAAAATTCAGGATTTGTGCCGGATCTGCCTTTCTGGCAAAATCGAATGGCCTTACCTGCAGAGAAGACGTCAGTCTGTTAATAATGGCCGATGCCTGCTCGGTACCGAGTGCTTTCTCGAGAACTGTTTTTGCATAACCAATCCCGCCCTGAGTGATATAGTCCTGTGCCAGGGCAATTTGATGGAATTCTTCAAGTATTTCTTCTTTAGCAAACGAATCAACTTTTCGGACTCCCGAGATTTCCAGGGTCAATTTCTCAATTTCTTCCTCGCTTAAATGTTTATAAACAGAGGATGCTACATCAGGACCAAGTGATATAAGAAGAATTGCCGCTTTTTGTTTACCTGTTAGTTCTCTTTGCTCTTTCTTTGGCATTTTTCATCCCCCTTAGTCTTCTGCGATCCAGGTGCGAAGCAGTTTTGCAAAGTCTTCAGGCTTTTCCTTCGCCATTTTTTCCAGCTGCTTGCGCCTCATTGTACTTTCGGTTTCATGCTCTTCATTCACATCCGGAAGATTGAATGTCTCTGCAGCTTGTTCTTCCATCTCTTCTTCCTGCTTCTGCCTCTTTCTAGCTTTAACAAAAAGGAAGATTAATAGAGCAATGATTAAGAGCAATACTCCGCCAATTGCATATATCCACCAAGGAATACTGGTGCTAGTCTCATTAGAAAACTCAACTTTTCCATTGAAAGGCTGTACTGAGACGACAATTTTGTCCTGGATTGCTTCGTCTGTTAATTCAGCATCAGCAGCATCCTTATTAATGGTTGTACGAACAACAGTCCCAAGTATTTGGGTAATATCATTAATTCTTTCCTGCGGAAGTGATGCAGGATCATCAGCTGTCGGCGGTTCCACCATAACCTGAATGCCAAGGTCCCTGACTTTATATGGACTTTCGACAATCTCCCTGCGGATTTTATTTACTTCATTATTAATTGTCTCTTCTATCCGTTCATAATCCCCATTAGAATTTCCGCTTTCCTGATAAGTAGCCGAATCAGTGCCTGCAGGTTCATCGCTGCCGCCAGCCGGAGTAAATCCTCCAGCAGCATCGCCATTGCCAGTAAACGTTTCCGTAATCTTTTGAGCACTAATAGCTATACCTTCCATATTTTCTTCATCAACAGGTGTAACGAGGTTTTCTTCTCGGTTTTCCTGGGTAAAGTCAATATCGGCGGTTACAGACACAACAACCTTATCCTGCCCCATTAAAGTGCCCAGCATATTCTGCACCTGCCGCTGTACATCGCGTTCTATCTCTTTTTTAATTTCGTGCTGAGCTGCAAAGGTGCTTTCCGGTGAAGAATTTTGTTTATTTTTTAAGTCAAAATACTCAAAAAACTGATTAGTAATGACGATATTATCTGTGGGAAGATTTGGTATACTTTTCGCCGCCAGGTGATAAAGCGCCTGGATTTGCGATTCTTCAAATTGGTAGCCTGGTTTTGTGTTAAGAACAATAGAGGCAGATGCTTCCTCAGAAGAATCATTTACAAAAATGCCTTTCTCCGGAAGGTTTATCATTACCTTGGCATCGTTTACTCCGTCGATCCCTTTCATCAAATTTGCCAGTTCAGTCTGCATTGCTTCCAGCTTTAGGACATTAAATTCGTTTTCGGTCATGCCAATGCCGGCATTTTGGCTGAAAAATGAATAATCAATACTTCCAGATTTCGGGATTCCTTCTGCTGCCAGTTCTACTTTCAGAGTATCTACTACCTCTTCAGGAACTTTAATCGTTGTTCCGCCATCTGCGATTTCAGATACAACACCCCTGGTATCGAGACTTTCTTTTATCGTCCCAGTCTCCGACGGTGTTAAGTTGCTGTATAGTGGAACAAGAGTAGTCCTGGTACTTAAGATGGCAGCAGCCGCAATCAGCAATATACATATTGCAGCAGCACCAATCATAAACGTCTTCTGTTTTTTAGTCCTGCTGCCCCAGTATTCTTTCACTTTACCTATATATCTCTGTAGCGTCTCATTCATCACAATCCTCCGGTTATTCTGTCTAAGCTAATAACCGCCTTAACTAGTTTTTAGCTTTAATCATTTTCATTCATTAAAAAATTGAAAAAACCTCACCATTCAGTAGATTCTTTCAATTTTTTAAATTTAAGAATTAGACTTGCATTCTCATCGCTTCCTGATAGGCTTCAATTACTTTATTTCTAATTTCCAGCGCAGCCTGCATCGTAATGCTTGCTTTCTGTGATGTAATCATCACCTGGTGAAGGTCTACGTTTTCTCCCTTTGCAAGCTTTTCAGTCATTACATCTGACTGAATTTGCGCATTATTTATTTTTTCAATTGATTGCTTTAAAACGGACGAAAAACTTTGCTGAGCATCGAATGCTGTATATGTATGAGTCTTTTGATTTTCAGCAGGCTTTAAAGCATTCACTGGCATAAAAGTTACAGTATTCATTTAAAGTTCTCCTTATTTGCCGATTTCCAAAGCTTTCATCATCATGCCTTTAGAGGCATTAAAAACAGTTACGTTGGCTTCATAAGATCTAGTTGCACTCATCAGATCCGTCATTTCTCTTAAAGGATCCACATTTGGCATTTCAACATATCCATTCTCATTAGCATCGACATGTGTTGGATCATAAACCATTTTAGTTGGCGTCTCCCGATCTTCTGCAATTCTTGACACCTTTACACCGTATCCTGGAGAGCTCCCGCCCTTTCGGCTCATTGCCAAATTTAAAAAAGAAGAAAATTGGCCTTCTTTCGGTTCCAATACTACTGACTTCCTTCTGTAGGGTCCATCTCCATTCACACTTCTGGTAGAGTCCGCATTGGCCATATTTGAAGAAATTACATCCATGCGGAGCCTTTGGGCAGTAAGAGCCGATGCTGTGTTATTCATACTATGAAACATAGACATTACTATTTTCCTCCCCGCAATACATTTTGCAGACTGGAAAACTTCCCGCTAACTCGTTCAATCAATGCATTATAATAAATCTGATTTGTAGCAAGATCAGCCATTTCCTTATCTACATCGACGCTATTGCCATTATGATTGTAAGAAGCATTGCGTTTTGTCACTACACCTTGTCCTGAGGATGATGCATTCTTAAAGTCATAATGCCTGAAATCACTTTTGTTTGCTTCCATTGATCCATCTAGAGCGCTCTGAAAAGCCTCTTTAAAGCTTGCATCTTTTGCTTTATAGTTTGGAGTATCTGCATTTGCAATATTTTGAGATATTACCTTTTGCTTAAGCGAAGAGTAATCCAATGCTTGTTCTAATGTTGATATAGTGCCTGAAAACAGTTTCAATCATAACACCTCATATAAAACAATTTTATCTTGGTAATTTTTGTAGAAATTTGGTGATAATGGACAAAATATGTCATCATAAACATTATTGTAATGAATATGAAATAATATGTCTATGAACATAAGGTTAATTTTAATGATTCTTTTGTCCTATTTTCGACAAATCTTTTAAATATGCTGAAAGTTATATTGAATTTTTCTAATAATTACCAAAGACCCTCCATTTCATTCTCCCATCTAATTTTATCTTACATTCCGACAATAGGTCTTTTTGACCATACAAGATTAACACCACAATCACAAATTATGTAAACTAAGACTAAAATACTTATAAAAAATGATAAAAATACATAAATTTACCAAAATTTAATGTAATCTATTTGTAATAAAAAAACCCGTCAATTAAGGACGGGTTTTTAACGGACTATATTAGTTTGATTTAAGTTTTTCTAATTCCACCAGGAACTTATCGTTAAGAACTTTGATATAAGTACCTTTCATGCCTAATGAACGGGATTCAATAACTCCTGCACTTTCCAGTTTTCTTAGGGCATTTACGATTACAGAGCGTGTAATGCCTACACGATCAGCGATTTTCGATGCTACAAGAAGCCCTTCGTTGCCGTTAAGCTCTTCAAAGATATGCTCTATCGCTTCCAGCTCACTGTATGAAAGAGAACTGATTGCCATTTGTACAACCGCCTTGCTGCGTGCTTCTTCTTCAATTTCTTCAGCTTTTTCACGAAGAATTTCCATACCAACAACAGTAGCACCATATTCAGCAAGAATTAAATCATCATCATGGAACTGTTCCTGCAATCTGGCAAGAATTAATGTGCCCAGACGCTCACCGCCGCCAATGATAGGAACAATTGTAGTCAAACCATTTGCGAAAAGATCTTTGTTTTCAACCGGGAACGCAGTATATTCACTTTCTACATCCAGATTTGATGAAGTTTCCTGGATGTTAAATAAATTTTTAGTATATTCCTCAGGGAATTGGCGATCTGCCAGCATTTGCTTCATGCGCTCATTTTCAATTTGCTGGTTTACAGCAAATCCAAGCAGTTTACCTCTGCGGCTCACTACGAAGATATTTGCTTCGATTACTTCACTTAGTGTTTCTGACATTTCCTTGAAGTTAACCGGTTTTCCGGCAGCTCTTTGGAGCATTGCATTAATTTTTCTTGTTTTTGTTAATAAATCCATTGTATTTCCTCCTATTTGCTACAACCCATAAACATATATTTTGTTAAGATTAATTATCTTATTGCTTATTGGATCATTCTTATAAAATTTTGGATACATTCCTCGTGTACCCTATGACCCGGAAAATTAAACAATGGGTCATAGAATAAACTGGCTTAGATCCTTGTTGCGGGAAATGGCTCCCAGTTTCTCCTCGACATACTGAGGGGTAATTGTGATTTTTTCCATTGTGATATCCGGTGCTTCAAACGATAAATCCTCCAGCAGTTTTTCCATGATGGTATGAAGACGCCTTGCACCGATATTATCTGTATTTTGGTTAACTTCGAATGCAAATTGTGCAATCCTACGAATAGCATCGTCAGAAAATTCAATTTGTATACCTTCAGTTACCAATAATGCTTCATATTGTTTTATTAATGCATTATCAGGCTCAACGAGTATTTTATAGAAATCTTCAACGGTTAGCTTCGTGAGCTCCACACGGATCGGAAAACGTCCCTGTAATTCAGGAATCAGGTCTGAAGGCTTAGCCATGTGGAATGCCCCGGCAGCAATAAACAATACATGGTCTGTCTTTACAGAACCGTATTTGGTTACTACTGTTGAACCTTCTACCACCGGCAAAATGTCTCTTTGAACCCCTTCCCTTGAAACATCAGCCGAAGAACCGCCGCTATTTTTGCTGGCTATTTTATCGATTTCATCAATGAAAATAATTCCTGACTGTTCAGCGCGGAATACAGCCTCCTGACTGACTTCGTCCATATCAATCAGCTTTTGGGCCTCTTCATTTGTTAAAATCTTTCTCGCTTCCCGTACAGTCAGTTTTCTTTTTTTCCTTTTCTTTGGCATAAGGCTGCTCAGAGCATCCTGCATATTCATGCCCATTTGCTCCATACCTGAGCCCTGCAGCATGTCAAACATTGAAGGCTGCTGCTCTTCTACTTCTACGGTAATAACTTCATTTTCCAATTCGCCAAGTGCAAGCTTTTCTTTTATAATCTTGCGCTTTTCCTGGAGGTTTAAATCTTCTGTCTGATACGTATCCTGCTGCTGATCATTACCTCCGCCAAATAGCATTTCAAGAGGATTTTTATAATTAGCTGCCTTTTTGGAACCCGGTACAAGCAGTTCAAGAATGCGGCGGTTGGCACTTTCTTCGGCTCTTTCCTTTACACTGATCATCTTTTCTTCTTTAACCAAACGGACGGATGTTTCCACAAGATCTCTGACCATGGATTCAACATCCCTTCCTACATATCCGACTTCCGTGAATTTGGTTGCCTCCACTTTGACAAATGGGGCACCAACCAATTTAGCCATTCTGCGTGCTATTTCAGTTTTTCCGACTCCAGTCGGGCCGATCATCAGTATATTTTTAGGATTTACTTCATCCCTCAATTTTTCTTCAAGCAAGCTGCGGCGATAGCGATTTCTAAGTGCTACAGCAACTGCTTTTTTTGCATCTTTTTGACCGATGATAAATTGATCCAAACGCTCAACAATTTGGCGGGGAGTTAAATTTGTTCCTTTACCCATACAACAGCACTCCTTTTATTAGAGTTCTTCCACAATGATGTTGTGGTTTGTATATACACATATTTCCGCAGCCATTTCAAGCGAGGCCTTCGCAATTTCTCTTGCTGATAAGTGCTCGCCTGCAAATCTCTTTAAAGATCGTCCAGCTGCAAGAGCATAGTTGCCACCTGATCCAATAGCCAGAATTCCATCATCCGGCTCAATAACTTCACCTGTACCAGAGATAAGCAGCAGACTGTCGGTATTCATAACAATAAGCATTGCTTCGAGTTTGCGCAAAACCTTATCGCTTCTCCACTCTTTTGCAAGCTCAACAGCTGCTCTCTCAAGGTTTCCATTATACTCTTCAAGCTTTCCTTCAAACATTTCGAATAACGTAAATGCATCGGCTACTGAGCCTGCAAATCCAGCCAGCACCTTACCATTAAATAGCTTTCTGACTTTTCTTGCAGTGTGTTTCATCACAACTGCGTTTCCAAAGGTAACCTGGCCGTCGCCAGACATTGCACATTCTCCATTATGATGCACAGCAAATATTGTTGTAGCATGAAATTCGGACATGAAAGACTCCTCCTTTGGAGCATATTGCCTTTGATTTTTCTGCAGACTATCGGGTAATTAAATTCTGCTGCTAAGCCCGCGGATGATGGGCCATATAAGTTTTTTTCAAGTATTCATTCGTAACATGTGTATACACCTGGGTTGAAGATAGAAATGCGTGTCCAAGTAATTCCTGAACTGTCCTCATATCAGCCCCATTTGCCATTAAATGCGTCGCAAATGTGTGACGAAGCATATGGGGATGGATTTTGCCTGATAAGGATGATCTTTCAATGATCTTATTCAGTATAGTCCTGATTCCCCTTGCTGTAAGCGGACCGCCTCGGGCATTCAGAAACAAATTATCCTGCACGTTCCCATTAGAAAGCAATTCTTTACGTCCATGGTTTATGTATTTGTCCAGTGCGTCCTGGGCAAAGCTTCCGAAAGGGACATACCGCTCTTTACTGCCCTTGCCGCGGACAAGAACCGTTGATAAATACATATCCAGGTCTTTTAAGCGGATTTGGCTGCACTCGCTAACGCGGATGCCGGTTGCATACAATAGTTCAAGAAGTGCTTTATTTCTTTGCCCTAGAGGAGTACTTGTTTCACAAGCATCGAAAAGCTGCTTCATTTCCTCCTCATAGAAAAATTCCGGCAGCTTTTTCTGCGCTTTCGGAATGGAAACAAGTGCAAAAGGATTTTCAGCCACTTTCTCTTCTCTGAGCAAAAATTTAAAATAGCTCCTTAAGCTTGATATTTTCCTGGCAACAGACTTACGGGACATCTTTTTATCGTATAGATCAGTAAGATATATCCTGACATCCTGATACTCGACTTTTGTTATATCTGCAATGGCTTGTTCAGACATGAACATAAAAAATTCACTAATATCATGCTGGTAATGCTCAATTGTATATTGTGAATAATTTTTCTCAATTTGTAAATATTCAATAAACAACTTTAAAGAAACGTTCACATTTTCAGACATTAAATGTTCACCTCGCAAGGGCTACTAAATAGTATCACAACTAAGCAGCCCAACGCAACATAATTTACAAATTTTTCACAAAGTTCTGAATTGTTCCTAATGCTCTTTCCGCATGTTTTTCATTTCTTTCTTTTTTCCCTCTGATTTTTTCAGGAAGTTCAGGAAATAAACCAAAATTAGCGTTCATAGGCTGGAAACTTTTCGGGTTAGCTGTAGTAATATAACGCGCCATGCTTCCAATCGCAGTCTCATGAGGAAACTCTATAGGATCTTCTCCTTTAACAAGTCTTGCAGCATTGATGCCTGCCACAAGTCCGCTGGCAGCAGATTCGACATACCCTTCAACCCCTGTCATTTGCCCTGCAAAGAATAAATCATCCCGGTTCTTGAACTGATATGTTGCGCGCAGGACTTTTGGAGAGTTGATAAATGTATTCCGGTGCATAACGCCATACCTTACTATTTCAGCATTTTCGAGACCTGGAATCAAGCGGATTACTTCTTTTTGCGGCCCCCATTTCAAATGAGTTTGAAAACCTACAATATTATAAAGTGTTCCGGCGGCATCATCCTGTCGAAGCTGAACAACTGCATATGGCCTTTTTCCTGTTTTCGGATCTTCTAAACCAACCGGCTTCATCGGGCCAAAAAGCATTGTTTTCTTTCCTCTATTTGCCATCACCTCTATTGGCATACAGCCCTCGAAAAAGATTTCCTTTTCAAATTCCTTTAATGGAACTGTTTCGGCCATGGTAAGAGCCTCATAAAAACGATCAAATTCTGCTTCTGTCATAGGGCAATTCAAATATGCCGCTTCTCCCTTATCATATCGTGATTTCAAATAAACTTTATTCATATCGATTGAGTCTTTTTCTAAAATTGGAGCAGCAGCATCATAAAAATATAAATAATCTTCTCCGGACAGCTCTTTTAATTTTCCTGAAAGTGCTTCACTTGTCAGCGGTCCAGTAGCAATCACTGTTGGCCCTTCCGGAATATCTGTCACTTCTTCGTTGATTACCGTTACATTCGGATGGTTTTTGACTTGTTCCGTTACACGAGCGGCAAAATCATGGCGGTCAACCGCCAAGGCTCCGCCAGCAGGAACGGCACTGCTGTCAGCTGAATGGATGATAACAGAATTCAGCTTCCGCATTTCTTCTTTTAATACCCCTACTGCATTTGTTAAGGTATTTGCACGCAGTGAGTTGCTGCAGACAAGTTCCGCAAATTTATCTGTGTGATGGGCAGGAGTCTGCCTTACTGGCCTCATTTCATAAAGCTTAACTTTTATGCCCCTGCTGGCCAGCTGCCACGCGGCCTCACTGCCTGCCAATCCCGCTCCTATTACATTTACTGCTGTATCTCTCATTAAATGAACCTCCATATATACTTATGATGACAATGTCCTGATTAATTAGTATTTTTAAAAACAGTCTCTCTTACTTTACCCTGTTCTTATTCATTTTGCCATTTTACAATACGATTTAAAAATAAAAAAGTTTCATGAACGAATTGCAGCTGCATTACCTTGGGATAAACGAAAGAAAGAAATCGGGCTGGAAGTAATCTGGATGCTCATCCCTCAATAGAAAAGAGTGAGCATTTAAGCCCACCCTTAACTTTGCTTTTCTTCCTTATAGTCGCATTCAACACACTGAACCTGGACACCTTTTTTGAGTTTTTTCTCAACTAGAAGGTTATCACATTTTGGACAGCTTCTTGGCAGCGGCTTATCCCATGAAATAAAGTCACATTCAGGGAATCTATCACAACCATAGAAAATCCGGCGTTTTTTGCTTTTTCTTTCTATTATATTTCCTTCTTTGCACTTCGGACACTTCACACCTATATCCTTTACAATCGGCTTGGTATTGCGGCAATCAGGGAAATTACTGCATGCCATGAATTTTCCATAGCGACCCATCTTGAACACCATTGGATTTCCGCATTGCTCACAATCCTCACCTGCAGGTTCATCCTTAATTTCGACTTCCTGCATCTCTTTTTCCGCAATTTCAAGATGCTTTTCAAAATCTTTATAGAATTCATCAATGATCTGCACCCAGTTAACTTTGCCTTCTTCAACATAGTCCAGGTCTTTTTCCATCTTTGCAGTAAACTCGATATCAAGGATTTCAGGGAAAAATTCCATGATTAGCTCAAGAACAATTTCCCCCAGTTCAGTCGGAACGAAACGTTTATTGTCCAGAGCAACATAACCACGTTTTTGAATTGTATCAAGAGTCGGAGCAAAAGTGGATGGCCGCCCAATCCCCTGTTCTTCGAGTGTTTTTACGAGTCTTGCCTCAGTATACCTTGGAGGAGGCTGTGTGAAGTGCTGTTTGGGTTCGATGTCTTTTTTAAGGACTTCATCCCCTTCCTTAAGGTCTGGGAGCATATTATCTTTTTCCTCTGACTGATCATCTGTGCCTTCAACATAGACCTTCATGAATCCAGGGAACTTCACTTTTGACCCTGTTGCACGGAAAATCACTTCTCCATTCTTTAAATCCACACTCATCGTATCCATAACGGCTGGTGCCATCTGGCTTGCAACAAATCGTTCCCAAATGAGCCTGTATAATCGAAGCTGATCACGCGACAAGTATTCTTTTAAACTTGCAGGCGACCTTAATGTACTCGTCGGGCGGATGGCCTCATGAGCATCCTGAGCATTGTTGTTTTTCTTTTCTTTTTTCTTTTCACCCTGAAGGAATTCTTTCCCGTAAGAGTTTTGAATATAATCTGCTGCTTCATTTTGCGCAATTTCAGATATGCGTGTTGAATCAGTTCTCATATAGGTAATTAATCCGACAGTTCCTTCTTTGCCTAGGTCAATCCCCTCGTAAAGCTGCTGTGCAAGCATCATTGTTTTCTTGGCGCGGAAATTTAATTTCCTTGCAGCTTCCTGCTGAAGTGAGGACGTAGTAAAAGGGGCGGCGGGATTCCGCTTTCTTTCCTTCTTGGTAACCGATACCACCTTGAATTTATTGCCCTTCATTTTACTCAATATATTTTGAACATCGCTTTCAGACTTCAATTCCACTTTTTCATTCTCCAGCCCGTAAAAAGCTGCATCAAAGGCTGTTTTTCCTTTTAGGAACTCTCCATCAATGGACCAGTATTCTTCTGGTATAAAGTCCTTAATTTCCTTTTCGCGGTCGATAATCAAACGGACTGCAACAGACTGTACTCTGCCAGCACTTAATCCTTTTTTCACTTTTTTCCATAATAAGGGACTGATATTATAACCGACTAAACGGTCAAGCATCCGTCTTGCCTGCTGGGCATCAACAAGATCCATGTTGATTGGCCTTGGATGCTTAAAAGATTCTTTAATGGCGTCTTTCGTAATTTCATTAAAAACAACCCGGCAATCCGATGTAATATCCATGTCCAGGCTATGTGCCAAATGCCAGGCAATTGCTTCCCCTTCTCTGTCGGGGTCAGCCGCGAGATAAATTTTCTTGGCTTTTTTGGCCGCTGACTTAAGTTCCTTTAAAACAGGGCCCTTTCCACGAATGGTTATGTATTTTGGTTCAAAATTATTTTCCACATCTATGCCCATTTGGCTTTTAGGAAGATCCCTGACATGTCCCATGGAAGCTCTAACTTTATATTTTTTTCCTAAATAACGCTCAATCGTTTTTGCCTTTGCAGGTGACTCAACGATTACAAGAAACTCTGACATCAATAGTCCTCCTTGAGAGGGATTTTTAAACATTCAGGCAAAATCAATCTTGAAATGCAGTATTTGTTGCCATGATATACTTGCCTGCTTTCATTTATCAATAACCTATAAAACAGCCTCAGGTTGGATATTTATATCCTGAGGAGCGGTTTAAGTGTCTTTTTAGCATACTTGAATTAATTAGAATTATTCTTCATCAGCTTGCTGTTATCATCAGCTTTACTGCCTGCGTATTGAAATATTCATTATTATTCTACATTCTATTCAAGTTTGTCAAACTTAAGAGGAATATTTCCGCAACCGTTTCCAAGAAAAAATTCTAAAATGTATAAAGAAGCAGTCTTTTTCTTTCCATAATACCTGTTGCAAAATGTATAACAGTTTTAATAGAATTTCAACCTTTTTATAAAAAATCCTTTAAATTAACACAATTATTATGGCTGATATAAGAAAAGGAGCACTTAATTAATATCAAGGCTCCTATTTCATTGACTGATCAGTAAAGGAACTCTTCTAAAATATCTTCAGCTGATTTTACCAGTTTGGCGCCTTGCTGAATTAATTCATTAGTGCCCCCTGAAAACGGGCTAAATATATTTCCGGGAACTGCAAAGACATCTCTTCCTTCCTGAACTGCATAATTAGCTGTGATAAGGGAGCCGCTTTTGCTTTTTGCCTGGATTATCAGTGTGCCTCTGCTAATGCCGCTGATGATTCGGTTTCTCATTGGAAAATGCCATCTTGAGGGTCTAGTGTCTGGCGGATATTCAGAAATAACCAGCTGATTTTTCATCATTTCATATGCCAGCTTTTGATTAGCCTGGGGATAAATATGGAACAGTCCGCCAGCTATGACACCAATTGTTTTTCCTTTATTTTTGATTGCTTCCTTATGCGCAATGGCATCAATGCCAGCCGCCAGTCCGCTTACAATAATAATCCCTTTTTCAATAAGCTTGGGAATCATGTATTGAATGGCTTTTTCTCCATACTCTGTTGCCTGTCTGGATCCGACAACGGCGAGGTTAGTTCCTCTATTCAGAAGACCGATATCACCTTTAGCATAAATAACCCATGGCGGCTGGTACGTTTCTTTTAATAGCCTTGGATATTCCTCATCAAAAATAGTTATGGTTCTAATGCCATTTGTTGAGTATTGGCGGATTTGTTTCTGGATTCGATCGGAATGAAGGTCTTGGAGTGCATTGGAAAGTGAATCTAGAGTGGTGAAAATCTGGGGCATCATTCGGCGCGTTGCATCATTATACATAAATTTCAATTGGGGATCTTTCTTCAGAATGTAATAAATCATCTTCCAGCTCATTCCTCTGCAATGATGGAGATGGATGAGCCTCATATTAAATTCATTCATGGGGAGCCTCCTGAATTTTTTAAAAAGCGGGGTATGGGCGGGGATAGCCGTTTTTCACAATGCAGAAATAGCCCCTCAAAAAGAGGGACTACTCTTAAGTCAATCAATTAAGATTAATGAGTTTTACACTGATCATAAAGGCCTTTTTCTTTTAAAACCTTTATCAGGGTTTCACCCATTACGGATGGAGTATCTGCTACCTGAATACCGCATTCATTCATTACACGGATTTTTTCATCAGCTGTTCCTTTGCCTCCTGAAATAATGGCGCCGGCATGGCCCATACGCTTTCCTGGAGGTGCAGTGCGTCCGCCGATAAAGCCTACAACAGGCTTAGTCATGTTTGCTTTAACCCACTCTGCAGCTTCTTCTTCAGCTGTTCCGCCGATTTCACCAATCATGATTACAGCATACGTTTCTGGATCTTCATTAAATGCTTTTAATACATCGATGAAGTTAGTTCCGTTTACCGGGTCTCCGCCGATTCCAACAGCAGTAGACTGGCCGATTCCAGCCTGTGAAAGCTGGTGTACCGCTTCATAAGTCAATGTTCCAGAACGGGAAACAACCCCTACATGACCTTTAGTATGGATATATCCAGGCATAATGCCGATCTTACACTCATCAGGAGTAATAACACCAGGGCAGTTAGGACCTACAAGGCGAGTCTTTTTGCCTTCCATATAACGCTTAACTTTAACCATATCCAATACAGGAATATGCTCAGTGATGCAAATGGCAAGATCCAATTCTGCATCTACCGCCTCAAGAATAGCATCTGCAGCAAATGGAGCTGGAACATAGATAACGGAGGCATTGGCTCCTGTCGCCTTAACGGCTTCCTCCACAGTATTGAAGACAGGAACCCCTTCTACTTCAGTACCGCCTTTACCCGGAGTTACACCGCCGACAATTTGCGTTCCGTATTCAAGCATTTGCTTTGTATGGAAAAGGGCTGTTGAACCAGTAATCCCTTGAACTATAACTTTAGTATCTTTATTAATAAATACGCTCACGTTAATTCTCCTTTCTGGTCTAAAGAGTGCCATCCTGCGCTCAAAAGGCTTCAGCATAAAACTATCAGGCAAAATGCCATTAGGAATCCGCTAAATTACATTAGCACTGAACGGCCGCTCAATTTTGATTCTTAGCCTACTAAAGAAACGATTTTCTGTGCGCCGTCAGCCATTGATTCAGCTGCGATGATATCGATATCGGATTCAGCAAGGATCTTCTTGCCCAATTCAACATTCGTACCTTCCAAACGTACAACTAAAGGCACATTCAAGCCTACTTGCTTCGCTGCTTCCACTACACCAGTGGCGATGACGTCGCACTTCATAATTCCGCCAAAGATATTAACAAAAATACCTTTTACATTTTTATCAGAAAGGATGATTTTGAAAGCTTCAGTAACCTTCTCAGCTGTAGCTCCGCCCCCAACATCAAGGAAGTTGGCCGGGTCTCCCCCATAGTGCTTAACGATATCCATAGTAGCCATCGCCAATCCCGCACCGTTAACCATGCAGCCGATGTTGCCATCTAGAGAAATATAGCTTAAGTCGTATTTTGATGCTTCGATTTCCTTTGCATCCTCTTCTTCAAGGTCACGAAGAGCCATGATATCTTTTTGACGGTAAAGAGCATTTGAATCAAAGTTCAGCTTTGCATCCAGAGCCATTACCTTGCCGTCACCAGTTACTACTAATGGATTGATTTCAGCGATGGAGCAATCTTTTTCAATATAAGCTCTATATAAGCCCATCATGAATTTAACTGCTTGTCCGACAAGTTTTGACGGGATATTGATATTAAAAGCGATTCTGCGCGCCTGGAATGCTGTTAATCCAAGTACAGGATCGATTTCTTCCTTGAAGATTTTTTCAGGCGTCTGTTCTGCCACTTCTTCGATTTCTGTGCCGCCCTCTTCAGAAGCCATTAATACTACGCGTGATGTTGCGCGGTCCAATACTAGACCAACATAGTATTCCTTCTTAATGTCACAGCCCTCTTCAATCAGTAAACGCTTTACTTCCTTGCCTTCCGGGCCTGTTTGATGTGTAACAAGTGTTTTCCCCAGGATTTCACCTGCATATGTACGAACTTCATCAAGATTTTTGGCAACTTTTACACCGCCAGCTTTACCGCGTCCTCCGGCGTGGATTTGTGCCTTAACCACACATACCTCAGTGCCAAGTTCTTTAGCAGCTTCAACAGCTTCTTCTACTGTAAATGCCACTTTTCCGTTCGGAACTGATACCCCGTATTGTCTGAGGACTTCTTTACCTTGATACTCATGTATATTCATTTCCCATCCTCCTATCTAACTCTTCAAAAAAATAGACTGCGCTTTCATTTTATTAAATGAAAAACCCCTTGTCTACCATTTACTCTAAAATATTATATTTCTTTAAAAATTAAAAATATTAAAAAGTGCAGAAACCCAGTCATAATACCTGTTTTGAACATTATTTATTATAAAAACATTTTTTTAAAATAAAGAAAAACCGCCTTTTCGACAGTTTTCTTTTCTATTAGACTCAAGTAAAATCCCGCTCTCTCCCCTTCGAAATGATTTGATGAGAAAGAACCATATTGGTTTACCAGAATAGATTATTTTTTAATTTCCTTATTCCCAGCTTCCTGATCAGCCCTGTAGATGAAAGCAAACACCTCAGCAACAGCCTGATAAAGTTCTTCTGGTATTCCCTCATTGATATTAAGCTTGCCCAGAAGCTCCACAAGGGCCGGATCTTCCTGAACCGGAATATCATGTTCCTTAGCTTTTGCAAGGATATTCTCAGCAACCAGTCCCTTTCCTTTTGCAGATATTTTTGGAGCAACCTGATTCACAGGATCATAGGTTAATGCTATCGCTTCTTTCCTTTGTCTATCATGATCTTTTTTCATATCCTTATATCTACTCCGCTGAATTGATTTGATTGCACAATCGATGTCATTGTTTCCCTTGCCAAAAGTGTATCTCCCGCAGACTCCGGCTTTTGGAAGGAAACTGAGGACAGCTTATAATTTATTTTCAAAAGATTTTCTTTTAAGTCAGCGGCAAATGGAGCTGTTAAGTCCTTTATTTCTTTGTTCTCATTAATAACTGAAATATTTATGATTCTATTTTGGACTTGAAGATCGACAATCGTTTCATTTAGATGTTCCAAATTCAAATAAAATATTACCCGGCAATGGCTGGGATCAATTTTTCCCTTTTCCGTTTTCCTGCCGCTCCATTGCATTGTCAAATCGGTGATCTTCCCCCATAAGGAAACCGGCAGCTGAAAGATATAGTGCTGCAAGGGGCCAGATTCCTGTGAGAGAGCCTGAAAGCCGGTTAATTTATGCAGTAGCCGTTCGGCTGCATCTTTAGCTGAATGTGATGTTTCTTCATTTAAGAGGCCCATTAGGAGCGGTTTAAGGGTGTCCAGCTTTTCGGCGGCTTCCTCATCGTGATGTTTTATTAAATTTAGAACGTCATGTTCATGAGAAAGCCCCAATGTTCTGATTATTCTCTTCAATTCACTTTGAATATTCCCCTGGTCATATGTGAAATTCAACTCTGTTCGCATGATATTTTTCAGTTCATCCAGCATTGTCTTTTCCAGCAGAGTGAGAGCCGCTGCTGCCGAAGGTTTCTCACCGGCCAGTAATATCCCCGCCTGAACAGCAGCCTGCTTAAACTCAGGTTCACCTGACAATAATTGGCCCAAATCAGCGTTTAATGTGTGAGAAAGAGCTGATTTGAAAAGGGCGTTAAGCAGATTCTTTTCTGCAGGAAAAGAAATCTTTCCATTTCGAATATCTTTGAATAAGGTTTCTAATGTTTGAGCTTGTCCAATGCTTTCCGATCTTTGTGAAATAATCCCATTGAGCTTGGCAAAGTTCAATATAAATTCCTGCCTGTTTTCCGATTCGTTTGCTTTCAGAAGTTCTGTCAGGACATGACTAATCGGTTTATTTTGGAGGCTTCCTTCCGTAAGCTGCTTTAGAGCCGCATCCTCATCTGCTTCACCCGGCATCAGCCCCAATACTTTCAGGAGCTGGAAAGCAGTGTGTGAACTTGCCAGGTTTTTTGTATCCAGCCACTCAGAAAACAATCGGAATATCGCCTGCTGGCCCAGTTTTTCTCTTGAAGTCGTTATCAGATCCCCAAGGAGCGAATATAATCGCTGCCCTTTGGGTGATAAATCAGCATCTCTTAACTCTTCCTGTAATTCTCCCATAAGCGAAGAAAGAGTATCACCATGCAAGACTGAGGATAGCGCTAAAAAAATATTCTTTGATAAAGGAAGCTGCCTTACAATCAGCTCTTTTACTGTCCTCAGGCCATCTTCAGCAGATTGGCTTTCCTTGATCCATTCAGATGCCATTTTTAAAGTTTCAGCTGTTATTGGAAGCTGTTCTTTAAGAAAAAATTGAATTAGCATTTTATTTTCTCTGGATAACTGCATTCCAAGCTGGCTTAGAAGGCTTTCAGCCGGAGCTGACGTACCTGGTCTGTTTGCTGATTCCATTACCTTTAAGCGCAGCATTCCTTCATCTGGCTCAACTTTAAACCAATATCTGCTGTTGGCTGACAAAGGGGTTTCAAGCTGCGCAATCACCTTATGAGACCCGATGTGCACCTCTGCCCTCTGGTTTGGAAATAGCTTAACTATTCTTCCGCTGACAATTTGCCCAGGCCTAAATGCAGCTGTTTTTACTGCATTGTTCTGGTCATTCCTTATTATTCTTTGGATAATATCAGACGGCTTCATGCCTTCACCTTCTATTCTATTTCACTAATAAGATCTTTTATTGGCGCAAAGCTCTTTCGATGATAAGAAGAAATTCCATGATTTGTTATGGCTTCAAGATGCTCTTTCGTCCCATAGCCCATATTTTTCTCGAATCCATACTGGGGAAACTCTGCACCTATTTCAGCCATCATTCTGTCTCGCGTGACTTTAGCTATGATAGAGGCCGCTGCAATCGATATGCTTTTGCCATCTCCCTTAATGATTGCTTCCATTGGGTAAGGCGTTAAAAGTTTTACGGCATCTACCAGCAGGAAGTCTGGTTTTGGGTTCAGCCCTTCAATTGCTGATAACATTGCTTTTTTAGTCGCTTCAAATATATTGATGCGGTCAATTTCTTCAGGCTCAATGATTCCAATGCTGACTGCTTCAGCCTTAGCCTTAATTGACTCAAAAAATTCTTCTCTTCTCCTCTCAGGCACTTTTTTTGAATCATCTAAACCCGGCAGGCAGAAGTCTTCAGGCAAAATAACTGCTGCAGCTACCACTGGCCCTGCAAGAGGCCCCCTGCCTACTTCATCAATTCCAGCAATAAACTGAAAACCCTGGCTCCTGTACCGAACTTCATACCGGGTCATTTCTATATGCTTTTCAAATATCTTCTTTTGCTGCAGCTTTCGGGAATTCCATTTTGCTAAAAGCTGCTGTACGCCTTTTCTGTCATCGTGTTTTATAGAGTGAAGGAAGGGGTCATCCTCTAATTTAATTGTTTTGATCTTTTCTTCTATTTGGCGGATAGTTAACTTTTCCATGGCCTTCTCCTTTTCAATCTATGGTATGTATCGGCATTTTTTCAAAAAAATAAAGGCCTCCTGTGGACAGAAGGTCTTCATCTAAATTATTCAGCTTCACCCCGAACAGCCATTTCTTCAGGCAGTTCCAAAGTGATTGGCCCCAATTTTTCAGCACGGAATTCTCTGATTACGAGCTCTGTTACCTTATCATAATCAATTTCTGCGCCGCCCATCAGACAGCCGCGCAGCCTGCCAATTTTATCAAATACTTCAACAATATCTTCCGGGATTTCATCAAGCTGATATCGCTCATTCAGGCGATCTGGATATTTGTCGCCGAGAAAGCGGAGGGCATATACTGCAACATCCTGAAGATTTAATATAGTATCTTTTATTGCTCCAGTCAGAGCAAGCTTAAGACCTACTTCCTGATCTTCAAATTTAGGCCATAGGATTCCAGGGGTATCGAGAAGCTCCAGCTCTTTCCCTACCTTAATCCATTGCTGGGCTTTCGTAACGCCGGGAGTATTTCCTGTCCTGGCTATATTCTTTTTGGCCAGGCGATTGATAAGGGTGGACTTTCCTGCGTTTGGAATACCTACAATCATTGCCCGGATTGCTCTTGGCTTAACACCCTTCGCTTTCATTCGATCGAACTTTTCCTGAAGAATTCCCTGAGACGAGGAGACTATTTCCTTCATGCCTTGTCCCGCCTGTGAGTTTATCGCAAGCGCTTTTATGCCCTTATTTTCAAAATGTTTGATCCACTTTCTTGTCGCTTCTTTATCAGCCATGTCAGCTTTATTCAATAAAACAAGCCGGGGTTTGTGCTGAATAATTTCATCTATCATCGGATTCCGTGATGAATAAGGAATCCTTGCATCAACGAGCTCAAAGATGATATCGACCAGTTTTAATTTTTCTGTAACCTGCCTGCGGGCTTTCGCCATATGGCCGGGAAACCACTGTATCGTCACAGCTGGCCACCTCCATCCAATATGTATTTACAATAGGAAGAATCAATCAACGATTCGAATGTCCTCTATAGGCCAATATATTACTCCGGCATCGCCAAGGACTTCTTCCATAGCAACAGGGCCAATGTGACGGCTGTCCTTGCTGAAGCGGCGGTTGTCACCCATTACAAACAAGTGGCCTTCTGGCACTGTTTCCTGTCCTATCTTTTCTTTTAAAGTAAACGGCTCCGTCAGCGGACCGTCAATTACCTGCTTCTTATATTCATCCAGGTATGGCTCTTCATAAGCTTTTCCATTTACATAAAGAGTATCATCTTTATATTCAATCTTATCTCCTGGAAGACCTATTACTCTTTTGATGTAATCTTTGTTTTCCGGTGCATGGAATACAATGATGTCGAAGCGCTCCGGCTCTCCAATCTTATAGCTGAACTTATTAACAATCATCCGATCCTGATCATGCAATGTTGGCATCATGGATAAGCCGTCAACCACAATCGGCGCAAATAAAAAATATCTGATGACTGCCGCTAACAGGACTGCAATTACAAGAGCTTTTGTCCATTCCCACAATTCATTTTTCTTTTTTGCCATAGCCTTCCCCACCATTCTTCCGTCAAAAATTATGCTTATATCCCTGCATGTACCGCAGTAAGTGATTTCTATTGTTTATTGTACAAAAATTCATCTTAATAAACACGATGGGAATCTCATTTATATATTATTTAACATTTATGTAATATTATTTGCATTCTGCTTCATGAAAGAAAAAGGAGCTTGATTATCAAGCTCCTTCTTTTCTTTATTATCGAATTTCTTTGATACGAGCTTTTTTACCGCGAAGGTTACGCAGGTAGTAAAGTTTCGCACGGCGGACTTTACCGCGGCGGATAACTTCAAGCTTCGCAATCTTAGGTGTGTGTACAGGGAATGTACGCTCAACGCCTACACCGTAAGAAATCTTACGAACTGTGAAAGTTTCGCTGATTCCACCACCACGACGCTTAATCACAACACCTTCGTATACCTGAACACGCTCACGAGTTCCCTCAACAATACTTACGTGTACACGTACAGTATCACCAGGACGGAAAGACGGAAGGTCCGTACGAAGCTGTTCTTTTGTGATTTCTTCAATTAATTTTTGCATCGTTTTCAACTCCTCTCAGCAGACGCTCATGCACAACCTATATGTTTGCAGCGGAACATCTTTATCAGACGTAAACTGAACAGGTTCAGCCTAAGTCACAAAAAGTATCATACCATACTTGGACGGCAACTTCAATGTTATTTATCTTCTTTTTTTATTTCTTCCAGCCATTTTTGCTGTTCTTTTGTTAATTCAGAGTGCTCAAGAAGATCAGGACGCCTTACATACGTCCTTCTCAAGGATTCTTTGGCTCGCCACTCATCGATAAGGCGATGATTCCCTGACATGAGGACATCCGGCACTTTAATTCCCCTGAAATCCGCCGGACGGGTATAATGAGGGTGTTCAAGAAAACCTGTGCTGAAAGAGTCTTTCATATGTGATTCTTCGTTGCCCAATACTCCAGGCAGCAAACGGACCACACTGTCGATTACGACCATGGCTCCGAGCTCTCCTCCAGTAAGCACAAAATCACCAATCGAAATTTCATCGGTTACCACATGTTCCCGTATTCTTTCATCATACCCCTCATAATGGCCGCAAACAAAAATCAGGTGATCCATTTTTGCAAGCTCTTCAGCTTTCTTCTGTGTAAAGCGTTCTCCTTGAGGACACAGAAGAATAACCCTCGGAGATGCCCCGCTTTTACTGCGAAGATCATCTACAGCATCAAATATGGGCTGCGGTTTCAAAACCATTCCTGCCCCTCCGCCATATGGATAATCATCTACCGTTTTGTGTTTATTGTCGGCGTATTCCCTAAAGTTGACCACATTGTATTTCACTGCTTCATTTTCAGCTGCTTTTTTTAAAATGGAATGCCCAAAAACTCCTTCAAACATTTCAGGAAACAGCGTGAGCACATCAATATTCATCATGAAAGCAATCCTTCTATCGCATTTATTTTCACAAGTTTGTCTTCTACATTAACTTCCTTGACAACATCTGCAATATACGGAATCAGAATATCCTTCCCGCCTTTTGCTTTGATTACCCAAACATCATTTGCTCCAGGAGAAAGAATTTCCTTGATTTTACCTACTTCTTCACCATCAAGCGTTTCAACTGTACACCCTATGATTTCATGGTAGTAAAATTCATCTTCTTCCAGATTGCCTAACTGATCTTCTGAAATTTTCAGGATGCCGCCCTTCATTTTTTCAATCCCATTAATATTTTCGTATCCTTCAAAGGTAAGCAGATCGAAGGATTTATGGGTACGGTGAGATTTCACTGTCAGCTCAATTGGATCACCCTTTGTGTCAGGCATGAACAAATAAAGTTTATTTCCCGGCTTATACCTTTCTTCTGCAAAGTCTGTCTTGGAGATGACTCTTGCTTCTCCTTTAATGCCATGGGTGTTCACGATTTTTCCTACATTGAACCATTTCTGCATTAACTATCACCTCTAGCGAATTTCATCAACAATTCCATCTCTTATGATGATTGTTTTCCCTTTTTCTATGTCTTCCCAGCGGGTACCCTTTTGAACCTCAATAATCGCCTGGACTTCTTTTTCCTTTAATTCACTTCCTAATGGTAGCATATGTAATTGTTCTATTTGAAAATCGAGCAGCTGGACTTTTTCCTGCCTCATTTGAATTTCCTTTTCAAAATGCTTTTTTAGACTGGCCGGATGCAGTTTTTTGGTTTTTTCCTGTTTTTTCAGTTCAAACCTCAACTGATCACTTTCTTTTTGCAGCTGTTTTTTTTGGGCAATATAGCCTTCCAGCAGTTCGTTCTTGCTGTTTTCTGTCAGCACCTGCTTAACTGTAACCGATTGAATAATGTTCATGTACAGCGCCTCCCAAATTGATCCGATTAAAAAACGGCTTTACTGACTGCTGTCAAATTCTTAGTTGGCGATGTTTATTTTTTTAGATTGTAAAAAAAGGAGGGGAAGCCCCTCCTTTTTTGGTAATACCCTGCTCAGTGCAGGATAATTATTCGATGATCTCTAAAAAGATCTTCTTTTGTTCTGATGAACCTGCTGCATAGACAACGGTCCGTATTGCTTTCGCAACGCGCCCTTGCTTCCCAATTACTTTCCCCATGTCATTCTTGTTGACGGAAAGCTGATAGGTTACGCGCTGATCCTCTTCTTGGACATTCACTTGAACATCTTCCGGAAAATCAACAAGGGGCTTAACAATCGTTTCGATAAGCTCTTTCATCTTATAATGAATTACTTACCGTTTTTAGCGTTATGGAATTTCTCCATAATGCCTTGCTTAGAGAAAAGGTTGCGTACTGTATCTGATGGCTTAGCACCTGTCTGAAGCCATTTAAGAGCCAACTCTTCATTGATTTCAACGATCGCCGGCTGAGCAACCGGGTTGTAAGTTCCTACTGTTTCAATGAAACGTCCGTCACGAGGAGAACGAGAATCAGCTACAACAATACGATAGAAAGGGTTTTTGTGAGCACCCATACGCTTTAAACGAATTTTTACTGCCATTTTAAAAAGCACCTCCGAATAGTTTCACACAAGATAGTATAATATCAGATAGTTAATTAGTTTGTAAAGGTTTTTTTCTTTACATCTTATGAAAAGCTTTACTGACAGCTTAAAAAGGGTTAAAAGGAAGCTTAAATCCGCCTTTTTTCTTGCCTTTTTGCTGCATGCCAGCCATTTGCTTCATCATCTTTTTCATGTCTTCAAATTGCTTCAGCAGACGGTTTACTTCAGGAACGGTTCTTCCGCTTCCCTTGGCAATCCGTTTGCGGCGGCTTGAATTGATGATTTCCGGATGAGTTTTCTCTTCCTTCGTCATCGATTTAATAATCGCTTCAACATGAGTGATTTGCTTCTCATCTATTTGGATATTATTCAAGCCTTTAATTTTGTTTGCACCAGGCATCATTTTCAGCAGCTCATCGAGCGGTCCCATGCTGCGGACCTGACCAAGCTGATCCAAAAAATCATCGAATGTGAAAGAAGCCGTGCGCATCTTCTGCTCAAGCTCTTTTGCCTTTTCTTCATCCACATTGGCCTGTGCTTTTTCAATTAGGGATAGGACATCTCCCATACCTAATATACGGGACGCCATCCGTTCTGGATGGAACGCTTCAAGCGCATCCAGTTTTTCCCCAAGACCGACGAATTTAATCGGCGTGTTCGTCACGGATCTAATGGATAGAGCCGCACCGCCTCGAGTATCGCCATCCAGCTTCGTCAGGACAACCCCAGTAAGACCCAGTAGATCATTGAAGCTTTGCGCTACATTAACCGCATCTTGACCAGTCATTGCATCGACAACAAGGAATATTTCATCTGGATTGGAAAGCTCTTTGATTTGCTTTAGCTCATCCATTAAGGCTTCATCCACATGCAGCCTTCCTGCTGTATCGATCAGAACATAATCATGATGATCCTCTTTTGCCTTTGCGATTGCCTGTTTTGCAATTTCAACAGGACTGACTTGATCACCAAGGGAGAAGACCGGCATATTAAGCTGTTTGCCAAGTGTTTCGAGCTGTTTAATCGCCGCAGGGCGGTAAATATCTGCAGCAACAAGCATCGGATTGCGGTTATACTTTTTGCGGAGCAGGTTTGCAAGCTTTCCGGATGTAGTCGTTTTACCGGCACCCTGAAGACCGACCATCATAATGACAGTCGGGGGACGATTGGAGACAGCAATTTTGCTTTGCTCTCCGCCCATCAGTTCCGTTAATTCTTCTTTAACAACCTTAATGACTTGCTGTCCTGGCGTCAGGCTCTTTAATACTTCCTGTCCGACAGCACGTTCGCTGACTTTTTTGACAAACTCTTTGACGACTTTGAAGTTTACGTCCGCTTCCAAAAGGGCGAGACGGACTTCACGCATCATTTCTTTTACATCCGCTTCATTGATTTTGCCTTTTCCGCGGATCTTCTGAATTGTATTTTGCAGTCGGTCGGCCAATCCTTCAAATGCCATATATGCCGCCTCCTAATCTAATTTCTCAAGCTCTGCCACTGCTTCTTCCAATGCTTCTCGGGAAGGGGAGCCTTCCTGAAGCATCACTTTTATTTCTGCAATCAGCTTGCTGCGCTCTTGAAATTTATGAAATAATAATAGCTTTTCTTCATACTCTTCAAGCATTGCTTCTGTTCTTTTAATGTTGTCATATACCGCTTGCCGGCTAACATCATATTCCTCGGCAATCTCTCCAAGCGAAAAATCATCCAGGTAGTACAGGGACATATAGCTTCTCTGCTTAGGAGTTAACAACGATTGATAGAAATCATATAGGTAGTTCATCCTCGTTGTTTTTTCGAGCATTCCCTATTCCCCCTTGTTAAGTGAAAAGCCTTTACAAAGTAAGTTTACATAGAAGTTCATAGCATGTCAAGAAAATATCTTTACAGGGTTAATTATTCATTTTATTTTCACTTTATAATTTAGCCCGTTGATTTCAGTACGGGGCACTTGGCTTTCCGCGGGGAGCCTCTGAGCAGGAGTCAAGTGCCCTCCGCTGCAATCAGCTCAGCGATCTATAATACTTTTCTAAATCCAGCATACGTTATTGAAAAATCCCACTTACTTTTTCCTGTTTTTTGCATCCAGCAGCCTTTTCATGCGTTCTTCTCTTTCTTTCGGCGAGGATTCTGCTGGAGGTTTTGGCCGGTTTGGTTTCTTCTTTTCTTTTGTTTTTTCCGGTGTTTCTTTTACAGAAGTTCCCCCTTGAAGTTTATCAGGCATCTGCACGGAAGGAGATTTTTTTTCCCCGGAAGCTTTAAGGTTTTGAATTTTAATAGGAGCCTCTGGCTTTTCCTTTTTATTTCTGTTTTTCTTCAAAATTCCCGCAGCGATAGCAGTTAAGCCAAAGCGCCTTAAAGCGATTTCTGAAAAAAAGATCAGGAATGCAGCGAGAAGCAGCCATTCGCTGATTGGCTGTTTGGTGCTGGCTGGTTTTTTCAGCGGTCGGAAAGCTTCTTCTCCGCTTTTCAGCTCCTTGCCGCCAGTCATTTTTGAGAGTGTCTCCAAATGCTCTTTATTTGTTCCCTTTTGCAAATACTCTTCTGAATAGGGAATAGTAAAACCAGTCTGATGAACCTGTATATTCCCATTTTGATCTGTCTGTTTAATATTTAAAAAATACATTCCTGCACTTTCAGGCATTGCCGCCTCATATTTACCTGGAGCAGTAAGCCTAATATTGGCTTCTATCTGATCGCCCGTTTCCGATACGATGGATGCCTCAATTGGCAAAGATCTGCTTGCCGCAGACTCCAGGCTGAGCACTGTATTGCCATCCTTATTCTCAACAGCAACCCTGTATGGTTCACTTTCATATTGCGGCAGGGTTTTGGTGACAAGCTGATTAATAAATGATGGCCACTTTTCCCATCTGGCCCAATCTCCTGACCATTTGCCCGAGGAGTCGGATGTAAAGGCAGCTGCCCGCCCCATTCCGTATTGCCATTCAGCAAGTACAGGATCCTCTTTTTCGCTTAACAGCGGCACCTGTGCTCGCGGCTTGGCCGTAGCAGCTATATAGGCATTCATTTCTGGAACACCTTTTTCAAAGAGTGAGGACCAGTCCGGGTAGGGCTGAACACTTGGAAAGAATGGATTGTCTTCGATATAGGTTCTCGTAGCCATTACGGTTTCACGTGATAAAATGCTCGGAATGACGGAAGAGTCTGTAACATCATAAAAACGCCCTGATCCCATTCCCGCAAGATCTTCAAGAAGCCCTCTATCAGCATCCTGACCAAGTGCAACAGTTGATAGAGTGATATTTTTCTCTTTCCCACCTTCGATTAAAAGCTCATAGTCTCCATTTGTGGCAGATTGGCCATCTGTCAGCAAAATAATATGCTTTCTCTGAAGCTGCAATTCTTCAAGCTCACTGTAGGCTTGTTCCAGAGAAGTAAAGATTTCTGTCCCCCCGCCTGAAGTTATAGATCTGATTTTTTCAATTGCCTTCTTTTTATCCTTGAGAGGCTCGGTTTCAAGGATTTCCCATGGCCGGTCATCAAATGCAATGAATCCGAGTGTATCTTCATCACGCAGCAGTTCCACTGATCGGACAGCCGCTTCTTTTGCCAATTCAATTTTATTACCGGCCATGCTTCCAGAGCGGTCCATAACTAATACCAGGCCTAAGGAAGGCATTTCTTTCTTGCCCTTGATATCCATATCCACCGGCAGCAATTTCTCAATCGGAGTTTTAAAATAGCCCCCCAGCCCGAAGCTTTCTTCACCGCCGAACATAATAAAACCAGTGCCGAATTCCTTAACTGCCTTCTCCATCAGCGTCATTTGATGCTCTGAGATAACTGTTGCAGGAACATTATTAAAAATAATCGACTGATATTGCAAATACCCTGAGAGAACGGTTGGAAGCTTCTCTGGGAGAACCGTGTCTGTCTCCAGGCCGGAACCTTTTAACAGATTCGCAATATCACCCGCGTCCTTCCCTTGTACGATCAGGACCTTAGGAGTTCCCTTAACATTAACAACCGAGTGCAGTGTATTGTTTTCAGAGAAGGTGTCCTGGTCAGCAGCTATCTCTGCTTTATATACCGTTAACCCTGCAGTATCTGCCTTGTGAGTAAAGGTATATACATTTTTCCCTTCATTCACTTGAACGCTTTCCTTTAAAACCTCTTTATGATTTACAGATAATCTGATATCAGCTTCTTTGGCAATATTGCTGGTAACTTCTATTGTAATCGGAGCCTCTTCTCCTAAATAAAGTGATGGAGGCATCTTTAATTCTGAAATTGATACATCGTCACCTGCTGCTGTTCTTAATGGCACATGGTCAATCTGGATATTTCGATTCTTTAAAACTGAGGCAGCCTCCAGGCTTTTGCCTGCCGTTTCATTTCCGTCCGTCATCAAGACAATTCTGCCAGAAGAATCCCTCGGAATGAGTGAAGCGGCAAATTGCAGGCCTGCTTCCAGATTCGATTGAGAATCATCTGCTTTCCCGTTAAATTCGGTAATAGCTTCACGGTTCCTGCCCAAATTCTGTTCAAGCACTACATTTTTGCCAAAAGCCGCCACCGCAAATTGATCCTCACTTTTCCTGTTGCTGGCACTGTTTTCTATCCAGGCAAGTGATTCATCATTTGAACCGATGCTTGCAGAGCGGTCTGCGAGATATACGACGGTCTGCCCCTTAATCGGAAGGAGGACCTGCGGGACGGTTAGTGCAAAAATCAACAATGAGAAAATGACCAGTCTTAGACTGGCAATCCAAAATTTTTCGTTGCCTTTTCCTCTGTGATTTCGAATAAACAAAAAAACCATAATGACAGCAGGAATCAGGAACAGAAACAGGAAGGGATATTTAACCTCGATGCCCACGGCGATATACCTCCCATTCGATAGCAATCAGGATAAAAGCAATTAAAGCCAGCCAGAACCAGAGGCTTTCGTTGGGCCTTTGGATCATGCTGTTTTTTTCAGATGATTTGTCATTCACTATGAAAGATTCTTCTATTTCTGCATTTTTCTCCCTTTCATCCAGAAGGACAGAAAAATAATAAATTTGATTTCCTGATACCGCCTGGTAAGTTCCGGGAATCACAGGAGCTTTAAAGTTTTCTTGGTTTAAATCAAGGGAGTAGAGATTTTCGTCTTTATTATTGAAAATCTCCCATCTTCCATTTCCTTTGCCAATATTTATCCATCTCTCTTCTCCGGCGCTGAAATATCCAAGGAAATCTGATTGTTGGGATAACCACTGGTAAGAGTTATACAAAAAGATCGGAAAACCTGGCAGGAGCGGCCAGTCTGTGTCAGATAGATCGAAATTGACAATAATAATTGGCTGTCCATTCTGCATTCCCCTCTGTATTAAAGGAATGTCTCCACTTTTCAAAACAGTCTCCCATTCTCCTTTCAATGCAGCGGAAACGGAACTGATATACACACGCTCAAAGTCTGCATATTCAAATAAAGGATCCTCATCCCCCGAAATTGCCTCTTTTAGTTTTGTTTTTTCCTTACCTGTGTTAAAAAAGATCATTGGCAGCTCTGGAAGTTCCGATAATGTGCTTCCTTCTGCTACAACCACACCCTTCATTTCAAAACCTTTGAGAGCAGCTGGATCCGTCTGCAGCAATTCGGCTCCTATGGTTTGAAAGCCCTTCACCGCAAACGGATTTACATCCCCCATTGTGTATACCTTTGGTTTTGGGTCTGTGTAAATAGAGGCTGCGAAATTATCTGCTCTGTAGCCGTCATTAATGGAAACGGATGCCTCATAATAAGGTTTTTCAGGCAGGTTTTTAATTTGGACGGTTGTTTGTTCATTTGCTTTCAATGATAAGTTTTGTTCAAACAAGACTTCATCCTCAAATTGGACGGTAAAACCTGTTTCTATATTTTCGGAAGACTGGTTTTCTATCACCGCAATGGCTGAGATACCATCACCAGCTGCAGCTGTCCCAAACGATTGCAGCGAGACGTTCCTTGCACCCTCTCCGATATTATGTGCAACAGTGTATAGGCCAGCCAGTTCCTCCATTAAATCATTCTTTACAGCAGAATCTGAAAAAATATGAAGAGCTGTGTCTTTTCCAGAAGATAAGGAACCTGCCAAAAGAATGGCTTTATCCATATTTTCATGTTCATAAGTAAGTTTCAGCCCATCAATGGTTCTGCGAATGGCATTTGGATCATCTTCACGGCTTAATAGGATCTCATTTTTCTCTCCTGCTTTAATCAGGGTTACCTGCTGGCCATTAAGTTTGCCGGCAAGGTCAAGCATTTCCTCTTTTGCCATCTCAAAACGGCTCTTTCCTCCGTGTTCAGCCGACATAGAGGCGGATGGGTCTATAATGATGATTAAATGTTCTCCTTTTAAAGAATCTTCAAGCAAAAATGGGCGCACAAGGGCCAGCATCAATAAGATCAGAGCCAATAATTGCAGCCAAAATAATAGATTCTGCTGAAGATTTTTCAGCCAAGGGGAAGCCTGCCATTCGTTCATCACCTGCTCCCAGAGCAGATTGGATGAAACGGTCTTTTCAGTGTACTGCTTCCGAAAGAAATAAAATAAGATAACTGCCCCTATGAAAATGGCTAATACAAAATAGATAGGATTTAAGAATTGCATTGTGTCCTCACCTGACCAGCCCCTTCGCATACAGATCCCTGAAAAGAACGGACTGAAGATCTCTTGTTTCCGGAGCAAAGATATACTGGCCGCCATACCGTTTGCATAAAATCTCAAGCTGTTCATTATGTTCTTTTAGGCGCTTTTCATATTCAGCTAATATGGAAGGGCTCATGCTGACATTTACAGCAGTCCCTATTTCACTATCAATCAACTTTATATCTCCAGAATATGCAGGAGTAAGCTCTTCATCTGCCTGCACTTGAAATAGCCAGAACTCCTGTTTTAACCCCCTGAGCTTCCTAAAAAGGCTTTCCCAATCCTGAAGGGGCTCAAAGCCATCCGCTATTATTACAGCAAGCTGCTGATGTTTAGAAAGAGTTTCTTTCAGACAGCCCAGAAAGTTTGTGGACTGAGCTGCAGGTTCAATTTTTTGGATTTCCATGAACGTTCGCCTGCTGTAAACAGAGCCTTTCCTTTTGATAGGCTGTACGCCTGCTGAAGAAACAGCTGAAAAGAAAAGCCGGTCTTCACTTGAAAGCACCATAAAGCTTAAAGCTGATGCCAGCGCTTTGGCATATTCCCATTTCTGCTGGATTTTTGTCATTGAAGACGTTGCATCCAGGTAAACTGCAATAGAAAGCTCCTGCTCATCCAGGAAGCGCTTGATATAATGTTTTTGTGTTCTGCCATAGACATTCCAATCTATTTGCCGAATATCGTCACCGGGCTGATAGGCCCTGAAATCAGAGAATTCCATGGAAGATCCGAATTTATGGGATTTCCTGGACCCTGAATGATATCCTCTTTTCCTTGTCTTTGCAGCAATCTTTCGTTTTTGAAGCCTTCCAAGAATAGCATGATGGCTGTTCATCAGCTCTTAGCTCCCCAGGAAGTTTCGTTTAACAAAGCTTCAATAATTGAATCCGCTGAAATACCCGCTGCTTCTCCCTCAAAGTTCAAAATAAGACGATGCCGCAAAACCGGATAGGCAACGTTTTTAATGTCCCCTATTGATACATGGAATCGTCCGGAGCACATGGCTCTTGCTTTTGCCATACTTATCAGACTCTGAAGGCCGCGTGGACCGCTCCCATATTGGACGTGCTTTTTCACTGTTTCTGGTGCCCCCTCTGAATCCGGGTGCGTGGCAGTGACCATCCAAACGGCATAATCCAGGATTTCATCTGATAGGAGAATTTCTCTCGAAAGCTCCTGAAGAGCAATGACATCCTTCAATCCGGCAGCTTTATTTAAATGGATTTTTTGCGTCCCCGTAGTCCTCCTGGCAATTTCTTTTAATTCTTCTTTCGTCGGATACACTACATTCACCTTGCATAAAAACCGGTCCGTTTGTGCTTCCGGCAAGGGATAAGTCCCTTCCATATCAATCGGGTTTTGAGTTGCAAGTACAAAAAATGGCTTTTCCATCTTTTTGGTTTCGCCCATAATCGTGACCGTTTTTTCTCCCATTGCCTCGAGCAGGGCACTTTGTGTTTTTGGTGTTGCCCTGTTAATTTCATCTGCCAGGATGATGTTGGCGAAAATGGGCCCTTTATGAAAACTGAATGTTTGCCTGCCGGCTTCATCAGGCTGAAGCAGCATGGTTCCAGTTATATCGGATGGCATAATATCAGGGGTGAATTGAATGCGTGAAAATTTAAGATCAAGTACTTCAGCAATGGTTTTAATCAGCATAGTTTTACCAAGTCCTGGCAATCCTTCAAGCAAAACATGCCCTCCTGAGAATATGCTCCATAGTACATGTTCGACCACTTCTTCCTGGCCGACTATAAATGATTGAATTTCATCTTTTACTCTTGCAATAATAGCTGTTGCTTGTGCGAATTGCTGTTCTTTTTCCTGTATTACCGACATTGCATTCACTCCTTGTCAGGATCTATACTAGTAAAATAACTTTTAACGATTTCCTCTAAATCAGCCGGAAGCTTGTACCGGTCCGTACTTTGCCTGTATGCCTTTTCATAATTCCCAAACACTTCACTGTACGGTCTGATATTCCCTTTTAAGACAGGACCTTCCCCTTCAAACTGCTGTCCTGTACTCCCCTGTCCAAGGCTGCCGTTGTCATTTTCAATATTCGTCTTCCCTTCCATGCCAGATGGAATGGTGAGCAGATCCCTGGCTCCCTGTCCGAGCCCGGCACCTCCTCCAAGACCGCTGCCCGACCCATTCCCTGAGCCTGCCCCGGTACCAGATCCAGATCCGGTACCAGAACCCGAACCATTGCCTGAGCCGCTGCCTGAACCCGCTCCGCTGCCATTGCCACTGTTTGTGCTATTGCCAGCTTGATTTGGATTATTTTGCTGATTTGAATTATTCTGCTGCCCCTGCTGAGACGTATTTGAAGCGTTTCCTGAACTGCCTGTCTGGCCAGGCTGCGAAAACGCGAGCTGGTTAGGCGGCATTCCATTCGAAGCCATTTGCTGCTGTAATGAAACACCTGAGCTCTGCAGGGCTTCTTGTGCTGCAGCCAGCTGTTTTAAAAGCTCTTCTGATTGCAATGCCTTTTCGAGCTGATCCAGGAGACTTGAGAGCTCTTCTTCAGACAACTGCGAATCACTGCCAGTAATCTCCTTCAAAGCCTTTCTTTGATCTTCATCCAGTTCCGTCCTCTGCTTATCAAGCTTTGACAACTCTTCCCTGAAGGAAGCCAAATCTTTTTCTTTCAGCTTCCGGCTTAATTGTTCTAACCCGCTCTTATCAAGATTGTTTTTCATGTTTTGGAGGGCTATTGATCTTTCTTTTTCTTTCATTGCTTTTAACTCCAAGCTTTTTGTTTGTTTCGCTAATTCCTTCAAAGCTTCATCAGCTGACTTTTTTTCTGCAATCTTGTCTTTTGCTTCCTCTAATGCTTTTTTCACTTTAGGATTTTTTTCCTTATCAGCTTTTTTCTCTAGTTCTTCTATTGCTTTTTCAACAATCTTGATTTCTTTTTCCTGTTTTAAAGCCAATTCCATTTTCTCACCTGGAACCATGTATAAGAGGACTGCAAGACCAAGAAAAGCCACAAACATTAAAAAAGGTTTGGGAAGAAGGAGATTCTTCTTCCTGCCTAAAACATGATGGTGCACCTTTTTCATATGCTTTACTGCATCTGCCAGCTGCAATCTTGCAAGAATGCCATCATCATGAAGGAAAGAATGGGCCGTAATGACCCTGTCTTCCGCTACAAATGTGTTATACAATGATGCAGCCTGGATCATGCCAGGACGCTTCTTCCAAATTCGAAAAGCTGCATAAAGAGCAGACAGAAATAAAATCATCAGGAGATAGTATTGCAGAAATGGGATAACAAAAAATCTTGCTGCTATCATAAGTAAAAAGGCTAAGACAGCCGCTGATAAAAGGAACACCTGGAATTCCTTAACGAACAGCTGAAATAGGAGCTGTCTTTTTACCGGTCTTAAAAGTCTAAGATATTGATTGCGGTTTTCCACCGATATCATTCCCTTATTAAAATTTACGGGCAATCCCGTCTCCAGGGATTTGCCCGAATAAATACTAGCCCTTTTTCATATTGGGACGGAGTTTTTTTATGCTCAGCAGAATTGCTCCAATGAAAATCAAAGTGTACGATATTAAGTATGAAATCCATAAAGGAAATTCAATGCCAGTTGATCTGGCAATTTCATTGGTCATTTCCGGCTCAAATGTGCTCATTAGAATAATGACCGGGTTAAGCATAGCCGGGAAGTATGCAAGAGGATTTGTTGGCTGAGTCCCTGTATAGCCATATGCATTGGTTAATTGCATAAAAATCAAAGTCAGGAATGCCGTTCCTCCAGCTAGGAATAAAGTAACCCCATAGGTGGTAACCATCGAGACAATTGTTTTTCTAATGAGCGTTGAAAATAATATCCCGAGACTTCCATAAACCAGGATGGTAAATAAATAAAATCCCATTGTCGTAAGCAGCTGACCTGGGGAAATACCTCCAAATAAAAACACAAAGCTATAAAGAGGCAAACTTGCCGCAATAAGCAAAATCAAATATGAAATGGAAGAAATCAGCTTGCTCAAAATAATGCTAGAAGAGCTTTGGGTCGTTGTAAGCATGATATTTAAGGTCTGCCTCTCTCTTTCACTGCTGATAACCCCTGCTGTTAAACCGGGAGTAATAAACAGAATCAAGCCAAGCTGCAATATTGATAGGACCATAAACATTGTCCGGCTCTGATCAGGTTTAAAAAAGCCCTGCATGTTATTTGACAATGATTCTATAAAGATAAATCCAACAATGATCAGGCCTAATGCCAGGAGGTAAAAGAGTACCCCAAGGTAGCTTTTAAAGCTGCGGAAGCGGAGCTTAAACTCTTTATTCAGAACAGGATTTACGACTAAATTCTTCATGTCAGCTCAACTCCCTTTGTAATTTCCATAAAGACATCTTCCAGATCCGTTTCTGCTTCAGCAAAGCTGGTGATCGCTAAATTATTTAAAATGGCTCTTTTCAGCAGATCTGTTTGTTCTTCAGCTGTCCCTTTATAAATAAACTGAAACGATGCTCCGTCCTCCAGTAAAGCCATTTTAAATATATTAGGATCATCCTCAAAGAAAGAGACGGCCTTTTCCGAGCTTCCATGAACTTTTACTATGATCAGCCTTTCTCCCCTCAGCTGTGACTGAATATCAGCAACAGACCCCTGAGCCACCAGTTTTCCCTGGTCAATAATACCTATGGTATCGCACATTTCTGCAAGTTCAGGCAGAATATGTGAAGAGATTAAAATAGTTTTGCCCATGCTTTTCAATTCTTTTAATATTTCCCTCATTTCAACCCTAGCTCTTGGGTCAAGTCCTGATGCAGGTTCATCCAGAATCAGCACTTCAGGATCATGGATAAGGCACCTGGCCAGGCAGAGGCGCTGCTTCATGCCTCTTGATAATAGGTCTACATATGATTCTCTTTTATTTGACAAGTTGACAAGGTCGAGAAGCTGCGGTATCAGCTTCTCACGTTCTGCAAATGGTATTCCGTAACTCGCACCGTAGAAGTGCAGATATTCATCAGCCTTAAGCTGGTCATAAACCCCGAAGAAATCCGGCATATAGCCTATCTGCTTCCTCACGAGCTTTGAATCCTTTTGAACATCATACCCGTTTACGTAAGCAGAGCCCGAAGTGGGAGCAAGTAAGGTTGCCAAAATGGAGAAGGTTGTGGATTTTCCTGCACCATTCTGTCCGACAAAACCAAATACACTGCCTTTTTCTATATTTAAATTTAAAGAATCAAGTGCTGTAAATTTTCCGTATCTTTTTGATAAATCCATAATTTCGATCATTTCGCCACCTCCCCTTTGATCGTAATAGCAGGCAATTGAACGAATGGATCACCCTGAGCTGATTTATTCAGCTTCATAATAAAACGGCCTTCTTTCGAAACGAACTGGGTTAAGTCATCTTTACTTGTCAGCTTTACGCTCCTTTGATCCGATTCAATCGGCAGCCACTCACCTGTCTTTTGGTTTTTTATTGAATACTGTACGTTTTGGCTATTGATCCTTACCGATATTTCTTCTAATCTATATGTTTTCTCTTTCAGCTGCTTCGGGAGGCTGAGAATATATTCATATTCTCCGTCTTCAAGCATCATTTCTGCATTCGTGCTGCCCATGCCTTTTTCATAAATCTGGCCCTGAATCACATTCCAATCAGCTGCCATCATTCCATCTTTCAGTGTAAAGGCTCCGGAGAACTCATTTATGGCCTCAAATGGCTGAAGGATCATATTTGTGTTATTCTGCTTTTCCTTTTTCCCTCTCATGGCTACATCAATAATTGATTCTTTTGTGATTCCCGCAATGACTGGCTGAGCAACATCCCCAAGCAGAAATGTAGTGGATGCATATTCCAGCTTTTCTCTTCTTAACCTATTTATATCATTTTGACCATTGGCAGGGTATGCGCCATTAAAAGTTCCTCCATATGGTCTGCTCAGCAGGGATTGTTTTGTGGTTTTATCCACTTTAATTGTCTCATCTTTCTTGATTGGCCCTAATTTGATCGCTTCATTGCCTGACCATATATATAATTCTTCAAAATCATACTCACTTTCGTTTTTGATTGTTCCAGTTAATCTTTTTTCCTTAAGGGTGAGGTCCGCTTTAAACTTCCCATTGATCTCGGTCTTGGCCTTTCCGTATATTGTTTTGGATGACCAATATTCTACCTCAGGGAAAATAATCTCATTGTTTTTTACCTTTTCAGCCATAATTCCGCTTCTAAAGGGATCTGATGAAGTGGAATTGTTTGAATAAACCACTGCATTAAATTCACCTTTGGGCATTGAGAGGATATATTCACCGCTTTTATTTGAAAGCAGGGTTGAAGCCTGATATCCGGTAAGCAGATTGTTATTCACTTTATAGATCCCCATCTGGTTCAGCTGAGGCTGAGAAATTCTGTCTTTTGCTCCCATTCCAAAGACAGCTGTCCCCATTAATATGGCGATGGAAGGAATGATCCACCAGGAATGCTCCCGCTTATCAAGCTTTCTTAAGACAAAATAAAGAACAGGCACTATCAGAATAATATAACCGGCAAAAAGCCCAATAAGCTGCCCTATAGAAAAATTGGATGCAGGGAAGAATTCATTCACTTCTGCAAATTCCCAATAAAGCTGGTCCAGGTAATCCTGAGAATATGGGCTGGATCCAATGGCCGCACCTGATGACTGTTTAATAAAGTCGGCAAACCATGTGTCGTATCCCTGCCATGAAGATAAAGGCTCATCTCCAAGTGAAAAAGCTGTCTGCAGGACCGTCCCGCTTCCATACTCCTTTTTCACCGCTGCTGGAAGATCTCCGCTTTCCGCGATAACTTCCGTACCCGTATCAACTGGACCAGTATAGAAGTTGAGCTCTTTAAAATCCGGCTCCTCTCCCTTTGCCGCCTGCAGGAATTTCACTGCACCAGCGGATTCGTTTTGAGATTTCATTGGCAGCAATGAATATAGCTCTCCATAGGCACCACTTGCATCAGGTCCGCCTCCGGCAATCAATGCTCCACCGTTGTAGACCCATTCCCTTATAGCAGATTGCTGTTTGTCACTAAGCTGGGAAATCTTGTATTCATCAATCAGCAAATAATCGAGTGTTTCCAATCCTGTCGCTTCATCCGGCAAATCTTCCTTATTGAGTTCAATCATCGTTTTTGAAGGAAGTGTCCTCAATTCTTTTACACGGTCATAGTTTTCACTGAGAACACCAATTACTTCAGTTGCCATATCTATAAATTTCGGCTTTAATGTATTTTCGCCTTTAAAACTAACCTTTTTTCTATCTTTCCAATCTCCTTCATAAAGAGTCAGCAATGGAATGTTCTGATACATGGAAGGGTGGTCCTCTGTCATGCCAGGGATGGAAACCAGGTATTCCTTAGCTGTTCCGGCAGGAAGCTCTACTTTTACAGTAACCGCACCGCTCGTATTGTAAGATGGATGGTAACTTATCAGCAAATCCCCGCTAAATGCCTCTCCTGTATTTTCCATCTTAATCCGCAGAGGAAACCCCTCTCCTCTTTTCACTTTTCCTCCAAAGCCCTCATCTAGAGAAACTTTGATGTCTGTGCTGGCAGCTTCTGCTGATTGGAATGGATAAATCATTAACACAAAGCAGAATAAAGCCATAATGATCACTTTTAATTTTCTGTACAACCCAATCTCCCCCATTAAAAATCGTAAGTATCAGCCTTTTGTTTTTTTATAGGCAGTCTTTAAAACTACAATTTATTACAGCCTGATGACTTCTTCCATAGTATAGACGCAGCTTACTGACAAAAAGTTCCTGTGGATAATTATTTAATTCGTTTACAGGACCTCATTTGAAATAAATTTATCAGTATAGTGTAATTTTACACTAAAAAATATAAATTTCAAACTATTTATTAAATTGAAATATATATCATTTTCGATAGAAAAACAGCCGGAGAACTCGCTCTCCGGCTGTTTTTCTATTCTTATTGTTCCTCTTCTTCTACTTCTTTTTCGACTATGTCGGCAAAGAGCCCATAGACATATTGTTCTGCATTGAATTCCTGCAGGTCATCCATTTTTTCTCCTAAACCTACAAATTTCACCGGGATTTCAAGTTCATTTCTGATTGCAAGAACGATGCCTCCCTTTGCAGTTCCATCCAGCTTTGTAAGAACAATACCAGAAACATCAGTGGCTTCCTTGAAGGTCTTAGCCTGAATCATGGCATTTTGTCCAGTTGTAGCGTCCAGAACAAGCAATACCTCATGCGGGGCACCAGGTACTTCCCTTTCAATTACACGCTTCACTTTCTCCAATTCTTTCATCAGATTGACTTTGTTCTGCAGACGTCCCGCAGTGTCACAGATTAATATATCAGCTTTGCGCGACTTTGCAGATTGAACGGCATCATACATGACAGCTGCAGGGTCAGAGCCAGCTCCCTGCTTAATAACATCAACGCCGACACGTTCGCCCCACACCTCAAGCTGTTCAATCGCTCCCGCACGGAAGGTATCGCCTGCTGCAAGCAGGACATTTTTCCCTTCATTTTTGAATTTATGGGCAAGTTTTCCTATCGTCGTCGTTTTTCCGACTCCGTTAACACCAACAAACAGGATAACAGTTAGTCCCTCAGACTGAATATTTAATTCTGTGGAGGTTTCACCTGCGCTGTCATAAATTTCTACAAGCTTTTCTGAGATGACAGCCTGCACATCGCGAGGATCCTGAATATTCTTGCGCTTTACTTCTCTTCTCAGCTCTTCAACCAATTCCATGACAGTGTCGAATCCAACATCCGCCCCAATTAAGATTTCTTCCAGTTCCTCAAAGAATTCCTCATCCACTTTACGATACCTTGAAACAAGGTCATTTACCTTATTTGAAAAATTATCGCGCGTTTTGGTTAATCCGTCTTTAAATTTTTCAGTAACACTATCTGTCTGCTGTGTGATTTTATCTTTTAGTTTTTTAAAGAAACTCATGTTTTCACTTCCTTTTAAAAGCAATATGTATAGGTGCGGAACAGTGTTATAAGCTGTCCCGCATTAAAGCTGCTATTGAGTAATTAGTTCCCTGGTTTCTTCCAGACGTACAGATACCAGTTTGGAAACACCGGATTCCTGCATGGTTACACCGTAAAGGACATCCGCTTCTTCCATTGTTCCTTTTCTGTGGGTGATAACGATGAACTGGGTTTCGTCGCTGTATCTCTTTAAGTATTTGCTGAACCTTTGCACGTTTGCTTCATCCAAGGCTGCCTCTACTTCATCAAGGATACAGAATGGAACAGGACGTACTTTCAAAATGGAAAACAGCAATGCAATTGCAGTAAGCGCCCTTTCTCCTCCCGATAATAATCCGAGGTTCTGCAGTTTCTTGCCTGGAGGCTGTGCGACAATTTCCACACCTGTATTCAATAAATCATCAGGCTGGGTCAAGCGTAAATCGGCTCTGCCGCCGCCGAATAAAGATTGGAAAACCGACTCAAAATGAAAACGGATCCCTTCGAACGTTTCTTCAAATCGCCTTTTCATTTCAACATCCATTTCATCGATAACCTGGAATAACGTATCTTTTGCTTCCTGAAGGTCTGTTTTTTGTTCAAGCAGGAATTCATATCGTTCAGATACTCTGTCATATTCTTCGATTGCCCCAAGGTTCACAGCCCCAAGCTCTTCGATTGCCAGCTTTATGAGTTTTACTTTTTTTCGCGCTTCATCAATCTCAATATCCAGCGGATATTCCTCTTTAGCACCTTCAAAAGACAGCAGATATTCTTCCCTTAAATGATTCAGCCTATTTTCCAGCTCAACATCAAGCCGGTTCTGCTTAACTTCCTCATCTTTCAAAACTTCTACCAGGCCTTTATGCTGGCGTTTTAATTCTTTTGCCTCAAGTTCCAGTTCCTCTAAGGATGTTTGGAGCTTTAAGCGCTCATCCCTTCTTGAAGCAATTAATTCAAGCGTTTCATTCTTTTCCTTTAATTTTTGCTGTGCTGCCTCTTCCAGATGCTGCTCACCTGAAGAGCTATTCGTCATTTCGGATGATAGCAGTTCTAAATCCTCTTTTACTGTCTTCAGCTTATCCCTGTTAACAGCAAGCTCAGAAATTAGTGCGGCTAGTTTGTCCTCAGCATGATTCAGCTGTTCATTTTTGGAAGCAAAGCCGATTTTCAGCTCATTTATTTCAGATACAACAGTTTCCTTTGAAGTCTGCTGGGTGTTTTTTCTTTCTGTTAATGCTTTAATCTCATTATCAAGATCAGCTATTTGTTTTTGCTGCTGCTCCAATAGATCTGCAAGCTCACTCTTTCTGTTCAGCAGTCTTTCTCTATCTTCCGAAAACTGTGCTTTGTCCATATCATAAAGAGATAAGCGCTCATTAATGCTTTTCTCCTCAAACTCTACTTCCAGAAGCTCTCCTTTTACCCTCTGTTCCATCAAACGAAGCTCTTCACCTGTTTTTCTAAGCTGTTCAATGCGTGTTTCCTGTTTTTGAATTTCGCTTTTTTGCAGTTTCACTTGTTTTTCGAGGTTAGCTGTTTTGGATTCCATGTCCACAATTCGTGATTTCAGCTCTTCAAGTTCACCTTTGCGTGAAAGAATAGAAGTGCTTTTCTGTTTCATGGCTCCTCCCGTCATGGACCCGCCGGGATTAACCACATCTCCATCAATAGTAACGAGTCTCACACGGTATTGAAGAAGCTTCGCCAGTTCATTGGCTCCCTTAAGGTCACGGGCAATAACAACATTGCCAAGCAGGTTTTCAATAGCGGACTGATGCCTTCCTTCAAACTGGATCAGCGAAGCAGCTTCACCAATAAAGGCGGGATGGGCTTGAACCGATTGCAGTTGCCCGGTATTAAGCCTTTTCCCCTTCACTACACTTAACGGCAGGAAAGTTGCTCTTCCGTATGAATTCTTTTTCAGGAATTGGATGGCACTTCTCCCATCCTGCTCATTTTGTACGATGATATGCTGCATGGAACCGCCAAGAGCCGTTTCAATCGCCGTTTCGTACTCTTTTGGCACCTGAATTAATTCCGCTACGGCTCCTTCAATTCCCTGCAGCTTGCTGCCCCTTGCTTTCAATACTTCCTTTACACCTTGGAAAAAGCCCGAAAAGTCTTCTTCCATTTCTTCAAGCATTTCCTGCCTGGATTTTGCCTGCTGCAAATACTGATAAGCCTGATACAATGTTTTTTCCTGCTTTTGATAATTATTCTTTAATGATTCAAGCTTGCGGTCTTCATTGCGGAACACATGTACCTGACTCTCTATTTCTTTTTGCAGGCTTTCAAGTTCTGATTGTATCTTTTGCTTTTTCTCTTCGTTTTTCTTGCGGTCGGCAATATACTTTTCGTTATCCATCTCAAGCTTAGAACTGCGCTGACCCTGCTGGCTGAGCTGCTGTTCAATATTCTGCAGTTCGTTTCTTGAAGCCGCCTGGCTATTCAGCACTTCAATATAATCACTTTTCAGCGATTCAATTTTCTCTTCCGTATTTTCACTGAAGAGTTTGAGCTGATCCTGCTTTTCCTTTAATGCTTTCTGAAGTTTAACTGCTTCTGCCTTTACTTTTCCTTTGAGAGTCAACTGCTTTTCTTCTTGCTCTTTTAACTCAGTTATCTTCGAAGAAAGTTCTTCCATATTTCGATGAAGCTGGTCTTTATTCTGGCTGGCATTTTTTTTTCGCTCTTTTAGGACTTCTTTTCTGCCTTCCAGTTTTTCAAGCTCTTCACTGGCATGAAGGAGTACGTCCTGTAAATCATTTACTGATTCATCGATTGCAGCAATATGATCCTTTAACTCTTCCATTTTGGCTTCTTTGTTCTGAATAACTGCCGATAGCTTCATTTCATCTTCTGTATGCCGTTCAAGCTGACGTGAAAGCTGCTCCCATTTTGAATGCAGGTCTTCTATCTCATAGACTGTAAGGGCAACTTCTATTTTCTCAAGCTCTTCCTTCTGCTGCAGATAATCTTTCGCAATCGAAGCCTGAATTTTCAAAGGCTCTACCTGGCTTTCCAGTTCATGAAGAATATCATTCACCCTGTTTAAATTATCCTGGGTTTCAGAAAGTTTGCCTTCCGCTTTTTTCTTTCTTGTCTTATATTTAAGCACACCAGCCGCTTCTTCGAATATCGTCCGGCGTTCTTCAGCTTTGCTGTTTAGAATTTCCTCTACCCTGCCCTGGCTTATTATTGAAAAAGCTTCCCTGCCAAGGCCTGAATCCATAAATAAATCTACGATATCTTTTAATCTGCATGTTTGCTTATTGATTAGGTATTCACTGTCTCCAGATCGGTAGACCCTTCTTGTAACACTGACCTCGCTGTACTCGATCGGCAGACCCTGATCGCCGTTATCAAGGGTCAGTGTCACCTCAGCAAAATTCTGCGCTCTCCGGGAATCACTGCCCGCAAATATGACATCCTCCATTTTCGCGCCGCGAAGGGACTTAGCTGATTGTTCACCCAATACCCAGCGTATGGCATCTGTTATATTGCTTTTTCCGCTTCCATTTGGACCTACAACTGCCGTGACGCCAGGAACAAAATCAACCGTAATCCGCTCAGCAAATGACTTAAATCCAATAACATCAAGCCTTTTTAAAAACAACCCTGCTCCCCCTCTGTCTCCTCCAAGTTTCTATTCTTTGATGTCACTTGATATGATTCTTCAATACTTCAAGGGCCATTTGGGCTGCATGCTGTTCTGCTTCTTTCTTTGATCGGCCAGTGCCTGTCCCAAGCTCCCTGCCATTTAGGGAAACAGTGGAAACAAATTCACGATTGTGAGCAGGCCCTTTTTCCTGAAGGATTTTATATTCAATTGCACCTGCACCATCCCGCTGAACAAGTTCCTGCAGCTGGCTCTTGAAATCCATCACATGCGAAAAAGCACCTGAATCAATCTTTGGAAAAACAACTTTTTCCAAAAAACCGACAACCGTATCTAATCCTTTATCCAGGTATAGTGCACCTATAAAGGCTTCAAATACGTCTGCAAGCAGGGCAGGACGGGTTCTTCCCCCTGTCATTTCCTCCCCTTTTCCAAGCAGTACAAGGCTGCCGAATGACAATTCGTGGGCAAATGAGACCAGGGAGGGTTCGCAGACAACCGCGGCCCTCAGCTTTGTTAATTCCCCCTCGCTCATCATAGGATATTTTAGGTAAAGGAACTTTGAAACAGTCAGTTCCAGGACAGCGTCACCCAAAAATTCCAGCCTTTCATTGTCTTCATAGGGCTTTCTCCGATGCTCATTCACATAAGATGAATGGGTAAAAGCCTGTTTTAATAATTTTTCATTTTCAAATTGAATTCCGATTTCCGTCTGGAATTCTTTAAATTGTTTTTCGATTGCGCGAAATGATTTTCTTTCCTTATCCTTATTGCTGCGCATAATGCATCCACCTTGCTAAAAATTAATATTCTGCATAAGTAAAAAGCTTAAATGGTCTTCCCTAAGTTTACGGAATAAAGATGAAAAACGCAAAAAAACTTCTATTTACCAAAGCAATTTTAGTTTCATTTGGGTACAGCCATCTTCACAGAAGAAAGCCCCGTTATTCAACGGAGCTTTTGCCTTACATATTTACTGTCCACAGCCACCTGCTTCCGGGCTGCAGATTTTTCTCATGCTGCCTTCAATGCCACAGGTAACACCGGACAGTAAACATCTGCTGATAAATTGAAACTCAATCAGTGGGGTGCTTTTCCACAATGATTGTTAGTTGAACCAATCTGGCCATCACGGGCAGTTTGGCTCACGCTTATTAGTTTTTGAGTTCCTCTAAGTCTAGAAACGGGAGTCTTACTGCCCGTTAGACTGCGATAAAAAAATTGCTGCAGCGAGGGGCATACCCTCACTGCAGAGTGGTTCAACTAACGATTATTGGCTAGCTTTTATGTAATTTACAGCGTCACCGACTGTTGCGATTTTTTCAGCATCATCGTCAGAAATCTCCATGTCGAACTCGTCTTCTAATTCCATTACTAATTCTACTACGTCAAGGGAATCAGCACCTAGATCATCTTTGAAAGAAGCTTCCAATTTAACTTCAGATTCTTCAACACCAAGACGGTCCACGATGATCTTTGTTACACGTTCTAATACTTCTGCCATGCTTGTTCACCTCCCCTCAAGTATTATAGATTATTTTTAGACTTAATTGAAAGGTTTTATAAAAGTTTTTTGCATTACAAGCCTGTTACAAGTTACATGACCATTCCGCCATCAACATGAAGGGTTTGCCCTGTCATATAGCGGCTGTCCTCGGAAGCAAGAAACACTGCCACATTCGCAATATCTGCAGGGTCGCCAAAACGCGCCAATGGAATTTGCTTAAGCATCTGCTCTTTTACATCCTCGTTCAGCTTATCAGTCATATCAGTTGTGATAAAACCTGGTGCAATGGCATTGACCGTTATGCCTCTTGATGCAAGTTCCTTTGCAGAGGTCTTTGTCAGGCCAATAACACCTGATTTGGCGGCGACATAATTAGCCTGACCAGGATTGCCGCTTACTCCAACAATCGAAGAAATATTGATAATACGCCCGCTGCGCTGTTTCATCATCTGCCTTGTAACAGCTTTTGTACAAAGGAATACACCTTTCAGGTTAATGTTAATTACATCATCCCATTCGTCTTCCTTCATTCTCATAATCAGGTTATCCTTCGTAATCCCAGCATTATTAATCAGAATATCAAGCTTGCCAAACTTGTCTACTGTTTCTTTTACCATGCTTGCCACGGAATCACTGCTGGATACATCGCATTGGATAGCAAATGCATTTCTGCCTAATGCTTTTATTTCATCAACTACTTCGTTCGCCCTTGCCTCATTTCCGGAATAGTTAACCGCGATATCTGCACCTTGCTTAGCAAGACCCAAAGCGATTTCCCTTCCGATTCCGCGGGAAGCTCCCGTTACTAAAGCGGCTTTTCCCTCTAGCTTCATCTCAATTCCTCCTTCAAGGATTCTGTAACCGTCTGGCAGGATTCAGCATCGGAAACGGCATACGTTTTAAAGGAACGATCTACCTTTTTCACTAAGCCTGACAGTACTTTTCCAGGTCCTATTTCTATAAATGTGTCTACTCCAAGCTCTATCATCTTGCGGATTGAATCCTCCCAGAGTACAGGAGAATAGAGCTGTTCAATCAATCTGCTTTTTATTTCTGCAGCGGAAGTCATTTCAGAAGCCGTAACATTTGCAATGACAGGAACAGATGCATCTTTGATTTCAATCTCGTCCAGGATCTGCCTGAACTTCTCCGCAGCAGGCTTCATTAATTCAGAATGGAATGGACCGCTTACTTCCAGTGGAAGCACACGCTTGGCACCTTCTTCTTTAGCCTTTGCAGAAGCTAGTTCAACACCTGCCCTTGAACCTGAAATCACAATCTGTCCAGGACAGTTTAAATTTGCGAGCTGAACCGGATTGCCGCCTGCAGATACCTCTTCTGTGACTGCAGTAAGCTTGTCCCTGTCAAGTCCCAGTACCGCTGCCATTGTTCCCTCGCCATTAGGAACTGCTTCTTCCATGAACTCTCCTCTTTTACGGACAGCATAAACACCGTCCTCAAAGGATATAGCTTCCGATGCAACGAGTGCAGTATATTCACCAAGGCTGTGGCCAGCCACAAAATCAGGTGCTACGCCCGACCTTTTAAAGTAATCGAGGATAGCAATGCTAGTAGTCAACAAAGCTGGCTGGGCATTTGTTGTTAGCGTCAATTTTTCCTGAGGCCCTTCAAAAATAAGTTCTGATAGTGAAAAGCCAAGTTTTTGATCAGCACTCTCGAAAAATGATTTTACTTTCTCATCCTGTTCTGCTAGTGCTTTTCCCATTCCTGCAGCCTGCGATCCCTGCCCAGGAAATAAAAAGGCGATTTTACCCATCGTGCTTCCCCCCAAGTAAAATAAGTTTATTTAATGGCTGATTTTTCTGCTTCTTTTTCAACTGCTTCCTTAATCGTTTGAGCGACATTGTTTTCTACCATATTCCTGGTCTGTCTGACTGCACTGAATAAAGCTGTTGCATCTGAGGAACCATGAGCCTTAATAACCGGCGCCTTTAATCCGAATAATCCAGCACCGCCGTATTCCGAATAATCCATCTTGGATTTAAGCTGGTATAAGTCAGGCTTTAAGGCAGCTGCTGCCAATTTCGTTTTAAAGCTGCTGGTCAGAGCTGTTTTTAGCATTTTAAATACAGATAGAGCAGTACCCTCAATTGTCTTTAGCACCATATTTCCGGTAAAGCCATCTGTCACTACAACATCTGCAGCTCCTTCAAGCAAATCGCGCGCTTCCACATTGCCGATAAAATGGATATCAGCATTCTTCAGAAGGTCAAATGTATTTTTCGCCAGCTCATTGCCTTTTTTCTCTTCAGTTCCGATATTTAGAAGGCCCACTCTCGGATTGGAGACACCCCGGACCTTTTCTGTATATATGGATCCCATAATCGCATATTGAAGAAGATGCTCAGGTTTCGCGTCTACATTCGCACCTACATCCAGCAAAAGGAACCCTTCCCCGCCTATCGTTGGAAGTGTAGGTGATAATGCCGGGCGTTCAATGCCTTCTATCCTTCCTACCACAAAAAGGCCTGCAGCCATAAGAGCACCCGTGTTTCCTGCAGAAATGCATGCATCCGCTTTACCATCTGAGACAAGCTGTGCTGCAAGCACCATTGAAGCATTTTTCTTTCTGCGCACAGCCCTTACTGGTTCATCATCCGGCAAGATGACTTCATCTGTATGTAAAATTTCAATACGCTCGTTTGAAGTAAGGTATTCCTTTATTTTTGACTCATCGCCAACAAGGGTAATGTGTATATCCTTAAACTCCGCGGCAGCTTTCATTGCGCCAAGGACAATTTCCTTTGGGGCATTGTCGCCCCCCATTGCGTCTATGGAAATTTTCATGATGTTTCATCCTTTAGTGATTATTTTTTTCTGAACATGTCGAATTCGCCCTTAAATACCTGTTCATTATTTACAAAGCTATTGACTTCAACAATCGTCCTTCCGCTATCAATATCGATTGTAAGAACCTTGGCTTTTGCTATCACACGTTCACTTAATCGCACTGGCCTTGTAAATTGAATATTGGCTTTTGCTGTCAATGCCAATTCATCATTTATTACTGCAACCGCCAGTGAGTTAGCCTGGGCAAACAAGTGATGACCCCGGGCTATTCCATTCCGCTTGAAAACATGTTCATTTTTCACATCGAAAATGGATATTGCCGTTTTATCCAATTCTATATCTATTATTTCACCGATTATTTCTTCTATGGGTAAAGATCGGACTTCATCCTCGAAAGTTTTTTCAGCAACATGCTTGATTCTCTCCCGCAATTCCGGAATAGATAATTCCAAGCGGTCGAGCCTGATTGTCTGGACGCTGACAGAGAACTTTTCTGCAAGTTCCTCGTCCGTGACAAATGGATTTTCTTTTATTGTGTCCGTTAATAAATTCTGGCGTTCTTTTTTATTTCTTTTCATTAAAAATCCCACCGTCCGAGATATTAAGACTAGGTACTAATAGTAGTATATAATCAAAAAAAGCAGATTGCAAGAAAGAACTTTTCTGCAATCTGCTTGTTTACCTTGTGCCTAGTCCAGTTTTTCCCCTTCCAGCACTCCTGTTTCCTTTAAATAATTTCTCAATGGCCGGTACTCATCTGAATGCCAAAATTCATGTGATTCAACAAGAGAAGCTGCATCGTTTCTGGCGGTTTCGAGCGCGCGGTAATCATGGACCATATCAGCGACTTTAAATTCCGGAAGCCCGCTTTGTTTTCTTCCGAAAAAGTCTCCAGGACCTCTCAGCTCAAGGTCTTTTTCACTTAGAGCAAAACCATCATTGGTTTCTGTCATGATTTTCATGCGTTCTTTTCCAACTTCCGATTTCGGGTCAGCCAGAAGCACACAATAAGATTGTTTATCTCCTCTTCCTACCCTGCCCCTCAACTGATGAAGCTGTGCAAGTCCAAAGCGCTCCGCATCATAGATCACCATCATCGTTGCATTCGGAACATTTACACCCACCTCGACAACCGTCGTTGAAACAAGAATCTGCTTTTCATTTCGGCTGAAAGCTTTCATAACATTTTCCTTTTCATCTGGATGAAGCCTGCCGTGCATGAGGCCGACATCATAGCGGCCATGAAAATGATGCATCAATGTTGCATGGACATCTATAGCGTTTTGAACATCCAGTTTATCTGACTCCTCAATAAGGGGACAGATCACATATACCTGCTGACCTGCTGAAAGCTCCTTTTCCATAAAACCAAGAACTCTGTCCAGCATTTCAGGTTTTGCCCAATAAGTTTCAATCGCTTTTCGCCCTGCCGGCATTTCATCTATGATGGAAACATCCATTTCCCCAAAAACAGTAATGGCCAATGTTCTCGGGATTGGCGTGGCAGTCATAAACAGAACATCCGGACTCTCGCCTTTTTCCCTGAGGATGCGCCGCTGCCCGACACCAAATCTATGCTGTTCATCAGTAATAACAAGCCCCAGTTTATTAAATTCCACTTCTTCCTGGATGAGTGCATGTGTGCCTATAAGAACATCAATTTCTCCATCCTTTAAATGCTGAAGAATTTCTCTTCTGCGCTTTCCCTTGACGGAGCTTGTCAGGAGTTCACATCGTAAGCCAAATGGCTTAAGCATCGTTTTTAAAGATTCCGCATGCTGCTCTGCAAGGATTTCGGTCGGCACCATTAATGCTCCCTGGAAATCTGCTGTCCTGCTGGCAAATAGGGCGATCGCCGCAACAGCCGTTTTACCGGAACCAACATCCCCCTGTAATAGCCTGTTCATCCGATAAGGCGATTTCATATCAGACAGAATCTCATTAACCACCCTTTTCTGGGCACTGGTTAAGGCAAATGGCAGAGAGTCTATAAACTCTATAAGCCTCGAAAGATCATAAGCTTGCGCAATCCCTTTAGACTGCTCTCTTTCAATCTTTCTTAGTGCCTGCATTTTTAATTGAAAATAGAAGAATTCTTCATAAACAAAGCGCCGTCTTCCCTGTTTAAGTTCCTGATCATTGGCAGGAAAATGGAGCGATCTCATAGCATCTCGCCTATTCAAAAGCCTATATTTCAAAAGATATTTTTCAGGCAAAGTTTCTGATATCTCATTCCCATACTGTGAGAAAGCCAGTTTTATAAAACGTCTGATTCCCTTGACAGTGATACTTCCTTTCACCGCATAAACCGGCTCAAAATCCTTGTTATTGGAGGCACTTCCTATTTTTAATTCATTGGCTGTTATGATTTGGCGGTGCTGGTCCCATTTGCCTGTCACAGTAACAGTTTCGTTCAATGTAATTTTGTTCTTTATATATGGCTGATTAAACATGACCACTTGTATCAGATATCTGCCTGCAAGAACTCTCACAGTCAGCCTGGACCGTTTCCTTCCATAATAGGCGAGTGAAGGTTCACTGTGGATCTTTCCTTCCACAGTTACTCTTTCATCATGCTTAATCTCTTCCAGGTCCTTGAGCCTGTAATCCTCATATCTATATGGAAAATATTCAAGCAAATCTTTTACAGTATTTATGTTCATTTCAGCAAGTGATACTGCTGTTTCCTCTCCGATGCCTTTAACAGCTGTAACAGACTGATTATAATTTGGATTCACGTTTATTGAACGGCTGCCAAATATATTTTCTCAAGGCAGTCCGCCACCCCTCCCTGCTCAATTACTTTTAACTGCAGGCTTATGCAGCGCCTGCTTTATAACTAGCACATTATCATTTAAATAGGCAAGTAAGTAATCTTTAACCAAATAATAAATTTTTCCGAAGCTCTCTAAAATATAAACGTTTAAAATGGCAAAAGCGAAGGCTGGGCCCTCGCTTTGTTTATTAGTTATTCAATTGAGAAAATAAAAGAGTACAGCGGCTGTTTGCCATCATGGACTTCGACTTCAACATCTTCATACTTATCTTCAATATAGCTGATAAGTGCCTCCATTTCCTCTTCTGCCGCATCTTCACCTTTTAATACGGTCAGGATCTCAGAGTCTTCATCGATCATTCCATCGAGAAGATCTTTGGCAGCCTGCACTCTATCCTTGTTCTTGACAACAATTTTCCCATCTGCGATGCCCATGAAATCATCTTTTTCAATTTCAAGGCCATCGATGCTTGTATCACGGACTGCAAATGTAATTTGGCCAGTCTTCACATGCTGAAGGGCGCCTGTCATTCCTTCTTCATTTTCCGCGAGTCCGGCACTTGGGTTAAAAGCAAGCAGGGCTGCCATTCCCTGAGGAACTGTCTTGGAAGGAACAACCACTGCTTCTTCTTCAGTCACTTCTGCAGCCTGCTGTGCAGCCATGATGATATTCTTATTGTTTGGCAAAATGATTACTTTCTTGGCATTCACTTCTTTGATGGCCTTTACGATATCTTCCGTACTGGGATTCATCGTCTGGCCGCCCTCAATGACTGCATGTGCACCTATGCTTCGGAAAAGATCCGCAATACCGCTGCCCATTGATACAGTCACTATTCCGTACTCCTGCTTTTCCTTTGGCTTAGCTTCAGCTGCCAATGGTGTAGGGACATCTTCGATCAAATTAGTGTGCTGCTGGCGCATGTTTTCAATCTTCATATTGACTAAACTGCCATAGCGCTGTCCGTATGTCAGGCAACCTCCAGGCTGTTCAGAGTGGATATGTACTTTAACAAGCTGTTCATCTGCAATCACAAGAAGTGAGTCGCCATATTTGCTTAAGTCCTGGCGGAACTTGTCTTCTGAAAAAGGATTGGCAGATAGCTTTTCAGCTTCGAACTTTACCATAAACTCAGTGCAATAACCAAATTCAATATCTTCAGTGTTCATAAAACTATGAACATTTTTATGGTGTTCCGCGCTAACCAGGTCATCCATCTTTGGAAGGGCTGCTGGTGTATCAGGAAGTTTTTCGCCCTTGAGCTCGGCAAGGAATCCTTCATAAACAAAAACAAGACCCTGGCCGCCGCTGTCTACAACCCCAACCTCCTTTAAGACTGGAAGAAGATCCGGAGTACGGTTTAAAGAAGCCCGGGCTTCTTTTAAAACTTCCTCCATAATCACTACGATATCATCTTCATTTTTTGCAGCCTGCACCGCTTTTTTGGCGGAATCTTTCGCAACGGTTAAGATCGTTCCTTCAACAGGCTTCATCACTGCTTTATAAGCAGTCTCTACACCTGAATTCAAGGCATCAGCAAACTCTTTGCCATTTATGGATGATTTCTGTTCAATGTGCTTTGAGAACCCTCGGAACAGCTGGGAGAGAATTACTCCAGAGTTCCCGCGTGCCCCCATCAGCAACCCTTTAGAAAGAGCAGAGCCCACCTTACCAATATGTTCCTGAATATTAGCTTTTACTTCCTTTGCACCGGAAGTCATTGACAAATTCATATTTGTTCCTGTGTCTCCATCAGGAACAGGGAAAACATTTAACGCATCCACTAATTTTGCATTAGCAGATAAATGGTTCGCTCCTTGTATGACCATTTCGGCAAAAAGCTTCCCATCTAAATCTCTTTTTGACACAAGTCTTTCCTCCTCACTACGGGTTCGTTACACGAACTCCCTGAACGTAAATATTAACCGAGTCCGTACTTAGCCCAACTGTTTTATCAAGGGTGTATTTCACTTTAGATTGCACATTGTGGGCAACCTCGGAAATTTTCGTTCCGTAACTTACAATAATATACATGTCGATATGTACTTCATCTTCTTCCTGGCGGACAATTACACCGCGAGTAAAATTCTCTTTTCGAAGTATATCTGTAAGGCCATCTTTAATTTGATTTTTAGAGGCCATCCCTACGATGCCGTAGCAGTCAACTGCTGCTCCGCCTGCGATTGTTGCAATTACGTCATTAGAGATATCAATTTGCCCGAAATTCGTTTTTAATTCGATGGACATGGTTCGTTCCCCCTTTGGAAATTGCTTTTAATAAAAGCTTCTTCAGGCACTCCCGCTTAACGGAAGCGCTGGCGTTCCCCATTAATTGTAATATGGAGGCAAGCTTGCTGTTATAGGATTAATGCATCCTTTTTCAGCTGGGCAGCGTTACTAACTCCAAAGCTTTATGCATACCTTATGATATTTTACTATATGGGCTGTAATATTGAAAGTCATACTTCCCCATCTCTATTATAGCTCATGTTCCATGCCCCTATGTCAAGGAAATTTTCTTGAAAGCAAACTATTGCAATCAGAAGGGTTGTATGATAAATTATTAAAGTATCTTTTAATGTCGAAATCCGAAAAGGAATTCCACATTAATTCAGATGGATGAATCTGACTATTGCAAATGAAAGCATTGAAAAATAGTTTCAGCTTATGCTTTTAGTAAGGAGGGAAACATACATGCCACGCAAATGTGTTGTAACTGGTAAAAAAACAACTTCAGGTAACGCACGTTCTCACGCAATGAACGCTAACAAGCGTACTTGGGGTGCTAACCTTCAAAAGGTACGTATTCTTGTAGACGGTAAACCTAAACGTGTTTGGGTTTCTGCAAGAGCACTTAAATCAGGTAAAGTTGAGCGCGTTTAATCTGCTCAGGGACATCCTTTTAGGATGTCCTTTTTATTTTCCCTTTTTATAATCCACTATCATTCTCCCCCATTCAGTCAAAAAATAAAAGCACCCCATAGAGGTGCCCAGTTTTTTGATGCTATTTTCTTTTTCATTTATGGGCGTTTACCCTTTTTTGAAGGTCCCTAACATGGCACGCACAATGCCCCCTAAAAATTTAGGAAGTTTGATTGTATAAAATCTCATTACTCGTGTCCCTCCTCACAATCTACGCATCCATTCTGTCCTTAAATCGTCTTTACCATCTTATTCAAATAATGAAAGATGAGTACTCATGATTAAAAAAAAATGATCAGAAAGCAATTCATGCCAAGACTCATATCTAGCTTCCCAGAACCTTGCAGGGCAGCACTGGCCCGGCACTTAATCCTTGCTTCTTACAACCATTAATATGCCTTCAGTAAAAGAAAAAGTACCACAATCATCAATAAGTTCATTGCTGATACAAAGAGTAGAACCTGCAGGGACGGTCCGATATGTGAGCGGATACTTGAAATTTCTTAAAGTGAGGCCTTTAATTTCCATCGTGATAGGGACAAAAGAAATGTATTTGAAATATGGATTTTGCTTTATTCTATATTCACCTGGACCCTTAATATAAATCTTATTTTTTTGGTCAATAATTTCGACAGGAACAAAGTTTTCTGCAAGTACAGGCTTTATTAACAGCTGAATATTTGCAAATAAGTGGTCAAGCCGGCCCCCTGTGGCGCCAAACAAACGGATTTTTTCAGGATTTTGGCCCAGTGCCCAATTCAGGGCAAGCTCCATGTCGGTTTCGTCTTTCTCCGGCATGAATCTATTCAGCTCTTTTACATTTTCTTCAATAGTTAATAGTTCTTCATTTGACACAGAATCAAAATCGCCAAATGCCATTTTCGGCTGTATGCCATTTTGAATAAGAGTAAGCACTCCTCTATCTACTCCGATCCAGAAGTCACAAGCAACACTGAACGAAGACAGTTCAGGCAGCAAATCCTCAGGGCCGCCAGCTAAAATATTTATAATCATTTCACATTGCTCCTATCATATCTTAAATTATAAAAAGCCAGCTGTATTCCAGCTGGCCCTTTTTTATTTTGAACCTTTTAAAGCAGCAATCGCCCCGGCTCTGTCTTTCTGATTATAAATTGCCGACCCTGCAACAAGCACATTGGCTCCAGCTTCAATGCACAATTGTGCTGTTTCTTCATTCACTCCGCCGTCCACTTCAATTTCAATATTTAGACCTTTTGCGTCAGCCATTTTCTTAACGGCCTCAATCTTAGGAAGAACCCCATGGATGAATTTTTGTCCTCCAAAACCAGGATTAACAGACATAAGCAATACCATATCAATATCATCAATAACATGCTCTATCATATTAACTGGTGTAGCCGGGTTAAGAACCACACCTGCCTTGACGCCAAAAGATTTAATTAAATGAATTGTTCTGTGAAGGTGTTTGCAAGCTTCTGCATGTACAGTGATATAATCTGCCCCCGCATTAGCAAATGCCTCAATGTAGTTATCCGGATCTTCTATCATCAAATGAACATCCAGGGGCAGCTTTGTTACAGGACGGATTGCATCAACAATTAAAGGGCCAATTGTAATATTCGGCACAAAATGGCCGTCCATTACATCAACATGAATATAATCAGCGCCGCCGATCTCTACATCTTTAATTTCTTCTCCCAATTTAGAAAAGTCTGCCGATAAAATAGAAGGTGCGATTTTTATCATGAATTAATACCTCGGCTTTCTATCTTTTATTTCCTGCAGAAAGGTTTTGTAGTGCTCATATCTATAGGAAGGAATTTCACCGTTTTCACTGGCGGCCTTTACAGCGCATTTCGGCTCTGCCATGTGCAGACAGCCTCTAAATTTGCATAGATCGCTTTTCTCCTGAATTTCTGGAAAGCAATAATTTAGATCTTCCAATTCGATATCTGTAAATTCAAGGGAGCTGAATCCCGGTGTATCAGCAACAAGCCCTTTTCCAACCTCTATCAGCTCTACATGCCTGGTTGTATGCTTTCCTCTGCCCAAATGTGAAGAAATATCATTTGTTTTCAGCTCCAAGTCTGGTCTTAAAACATTTAACAAAGAAGATTTCCCCACACCTGACTGTCCTGCAAAAACGGATATCTCGCCTTCCAGATATGGCATTAATTCTTTAACACCTTCTTCTGTTTCCGAGGAGGTCAGCAAAACATCATAGCCGGCTTTGCGGTAATCTGATGCATATTGCTGAATTTCCTTATACTCATCCTCGTCTGTCAGGTCTATTTTAGTAATGCAGATGATTGGCTTTATATAATTGAATTCAACCAGCACCAGGAAACGATCTAATAAAGAGGTGCTGAAGCCTGGTTCAACAGCTGAAAATACAAGAATGGCCTGATCAACATTTGCAATCGGGGGACGTATCAGCTCATTTTTCCGTTCTTTTACCTCTAAGATGTATCCTTCTGTAATAGTTTCTGCCTGAAACACAACTTCATCACCGACTAGCGGGTTAACCTTATTTTTCCGGAAAACTCCGCGGCCTCGGCACTGAATGGTTTCATTTCCGCTTAAAACATAATAAAACCCGGCTAAGGCTTTAATAATTTTGCCCTCAGGCATAGCAACACTCCTTGCTTATGATTCTTCTTCCGGATAAGGGATTTCCTTTTCCTCAAAAACCTGTCCATCCCGCAGAACCTTATAAGTAGCATTCTGTCCAGGAGCAATCGTAATATCAATTGGTATTACAGTATCTTCATAAATCAGCTCCGTATGAACTGGTTCAGAGCCAGGATTATTCATATCCTTGATTATAATCTGAACTTCATTTGGCTCACCTTCGGCTGCAGGCTCATATGGAACGCTGATCTCAATATTTTCAGTTTTTGGAAGAAGTTCTTTTTTCCCTTTTGAAAGAATCACTGTCACTTTCTGTCCCCTTGTCAGGTTTGTGCCTGGTGCCGGGTCCTGTTTGATGACTAGTCCTTCAGGGACTTCCTCATGATATTCTTCTTCACCATACTCTACTTTCAATCCGGACGATTCTTCATACTCCTGCAGACCCTTTTCGTTATAACCGCGCAGATCTTTTAAGGCAATTGGCGCAGGGCCTTTGCTTACAGTGAAAATCAATTCCGTATCATCAGGAACGACAAGGTCGCCTTCTGAGAAGTTTTGGTCCAGGATGGTCCCAGGCGGCTCACTCTCATTATTTTCTTCTGTTTTTTCAATGCTTTTAAAATTTTTGCTTTCAAGCAATCGGACTACATCATCATATTGCCTTCCCTGGTAATCGGCTAATTCAAATTTTTCTTTGCCAGTGCTTTCATAGATATCAATGGAAGTTCCTTCTTTGACGGTTCTGCCTGCTTTCGGATCGGTTTTAACCACCAGACCTTCTTCCACATCAGGGTCACTTATCGGCTTTGTATCCCTAACCGTAAACCCTGCGGCAATAAGCTCTGCTACTGCATCTTCCACCTCTTTACCGGACACATCAGGAACCTGGACATCCTTTGGCTCAATAAGATCGGGGAACACAGTTATGGCCAGCACGCCTAATACAGCCATAAACAAAAAGACTGACACTAGAATAATTGGCCATTTCTTTTTTTTCTTTTTCTTCTTTTTTTCCTTCTTCTTCTTTTCAGGGAGAGGTTTTGCCACAGGCTGCGTGTCTCCCTTTGGATCCTTTGCATGCACAAGTGTTTCGTCCATGCTTTGATATGGGCGGTCATCTGTAATAACAGGGATAGCCTTTGTAGCATCATCGTCAATCGGGACCATAAACTTTTCTTCATGAAGCCTTTCGGGTTCAAGAGCTGTTCTGATATCCTCTTCCATTTCTTCAACGGAATCATACCTGTGAAAAGGATCTTTAGCTGTCGCTTTTAAAACGATATTTTCAACACTTTGCGGTATGGAGGGATTCCATCTCTTAAGGGAAGGCGTCTCTGACTGCAGATGTTTGAGAGCTATTGATACAGCGGATTCACCTGAGAACGGAAGCCTGCCTGTTAAAAGCTCAAACATAACAATGCCAAGGGAATAGATATCAGATTTTCTGTTGGCCATTCCCCCCCTGGCCTGTTCCGGAGAAAGATAATGAACAGAGCCTAACACAGAATTGGTCTGGGTTATACTGGTTGCACTTAATGCCATGGCAATTCCAAAATCAGTAATCTTAACATTACCATGCCTATCTATCAAAATATTATGCGGTTTAATATCCCGGTGTATAATATGGTTTTGATGTGCATGAGATATGGCAGAGGTCAGCTGTTTCATAATTTCCAGCGCATCATCTATACGAATCGGGCTGTTTTGCTGTATGTATTGCTTTAAGGTTTGTCCATCTACATATTCCATCACAATATAATAGATTGAATCCTCCTCGCCAACATCATAGATATTGACGATGTTCGGGTGGGCTAAGCTGGTAGCAGACTGGGCTTCACGATGAAAACGGCGGATAAATTCTTCATCTTCGGCAAAGTCCATCCGAAGCACTTTCACGGCAACATCGCGATCCAGAATCATGTCATGGGCAAGGTAGACATTTGCCATGCCTCCTCCGCCAATCATATCAAGAATCTTATAGCGGCCGCTTAATCTTCTTCCCTTAATCATCATTTATCATCCCGCTCTCATTGCTTTCATCATACTCAGCAATCACGAGCGTAATATTGTCTTCGCCGCCATTATCATTGGCCTGATCAATCAGCACTGCGGCTTTTTCCTCAAGAGTACGTCCACTTTTGAGGATTTCACTCATTTCAGCCACAGGTACCTTGTTGGACAATCCGTCGGAGCATAATAATAATAAGTCGCCTTCTTCAAAAATAATGGTCTTGATATCCATCTCAACCGCTGCTTCAGTCCCCAATGCCCGGAGGAGCACGTTTTTTCTTGGATGATGCTCAGCATCCTCCTTCGTAATCTGCCCGGACCTTACAAGCTCATTCACCAGGGAATGGTCCTCCGTCAGCTGCTGAAAACCCGATTCATTCAAGATATAACATCTGCTGTCACCGATATTGGCAATCGTGGCAAAACGATCTGTACATATTGCAGCAACAACAGTTGTTCCCATGCCTTCACATTGTTCATTTTCTTTCGAATGTTCAAAAAGAATGGTGTTGACCTCTGCAATATGCTTCAGCAGCCATCCCTCCGCCTCTTCGGCAGTCTGAAAGTCATCTGTCTCATCCCAGAATCCTTTTAAGCTTGTTAATGTCATTTCGCTTGCCACATCGCCAGCCCGGTGGCCGCCCATGCCATCTGCTACGATGGCAAGGCGCTGCCCCTTGCTGTTCACATAGATGCCGCCATTATCTTCATTATGCTGCCTGACTTTGCCTTGATCTGTCATAAAAACAGCTTTCATTCTGTCACCTCGTCTCCTCTTTTCGCTCCTTTGCACGAAGTTGTCCGCATGCTGCATCTATATCATGACCGTGCTCCCTGCGAATGGTTACATTAATGCCGTGGTTCTTCAGTGTCTTTTCAAAAGCAAAAATTTGATCCTTTGGTGTCCTTACATAATCTCGTTCAGGCACATAGTTTACTGGAATCAGGTTAACATGGCACTTTACATTTTTTATTAACTTCGCCAGCTCTTCAGCATGTTCCACCTGGTCGTTGACCCCTCCGAATAACCCATATTCGAAACTCACCCGTCTGCCTGTCTTATTTATATAATACCTGATTGAATCCATAAGGTCCGGCAGCTTATAAGCTCTATTGATTGGCATTAGGCGGCTTCTGATTTCGGTGTTTGGAGCATGTAATGAAATCGCGAAATTGATCTGCATATTTTCATCTGCAAATTTATAGATTTTTGGGATGATTCCACTTGTCGAAACAGTGATATGGCGTGCACCGATATTCAGCCCTTTATCATGGTTGATAATTTTCAGGAATGACAGCATACTGTCATAATTATCAAATGGCTCACCAATTCCCATAATAACAACCGAGCTGACCCGTTCATCTGTCTCATCTAGTGCCTGTTGTACTTTTACGACCTGAGCAACGATTTCTCCTGCTTCAAGATTGCGTTTTAATCCGCCTAAAGTTGAAGCACAGAATGTACAGCCGATTCGGCAGCCAACCTGAGTAGTTACACATACCGAATTACCATAGTCATGCCTCATCAGTACCGTTTCAATTGAATAGCCATCATGAAGTTCAAATAAAAACTTTATTGTCCCATCAGCTGACTCCTGCTGAATGATCGTTTTAAGAGTTGTCAGCGAAAAATTTGCTGATAACGTATCTCTTAACCCTTTTGACAGGTTCGTCATATCCTCAAATGATGTGACTCTTTTTGTGTATAGCCAATCAAAAATTTGCTCAGCCCTGAAAGCTTTCTCATTATTTTCTTTAAGCCAATCCTTCAGCTCAAGCAGCTGTAAAGTATAAATGGATGGTTTTTGTTCGGCTGCTGTTATTTTCTCTGCTGCTGTTTGTTCCATTTATTGCACCTTCTTTCTCAGACAGGCAATATAAAACCCGTCCGAACCAATATCCTGCGGTAATATCTGCAGTTCAAAACCCTCTATAAACGGAGCAATTGGGTTAGGCATTCGCTCACGAACAGATACGTCCCCCTCAAATTCCGCATTTTCCTTTATAAATGACTGGACAACATGCTGATTTTCTTCCTTGTCCACTGTACACGTACTATAAACTAGAATACCACCTTTTTTCAGCAAAGGTGAAACGGCATTCAACAGATTTCTTTGAATCTTATGGAGATGATATAAATCATCTTCTTTTTTTGTGTATTTCATATCCGGCTTTCTTCTCATAACTCCAAGGCCTGAACATGGGGCATCCACTAAAATGCGGTCAAAAGATTCTTTTTCATAATGCTCCTGGACTTTTCTGCTGTCAAGGGCATTTGTTTTAATATTTGATAGTCCCAGTCTATCGGCATTATCATTAATCAGCTTTACTTTATGTTCGTGAAGATCCAATGAAATGACCTGTCCGGTATTTTGCAGTTTTTCTGCTATATGAGTGGTTTTTCCTCCGGGAGCTGCGCAGGCATCCAGGATCTTTTCATTCGGGTTTCCTCCAAGGGCATAAGCAGCAAGCATGGAGCTTTCGTCCTGAATCGTAATCAGGCCATCTTTGAAGGCACGGGAATTGGCCAGGTTGCCTCTTAAACATTTAATGGCAATTGGTATAAACGGACTTGGTTCCACTTCAAATCCTTCTTCCTTTAGAAGTAACAGGCATTCTTCCCTGGAAGCCTTTACCTCATTTACCCTTGCAGTCTGCAGTGGAGCAGTCAAATTTATTTCACACATTTTCTTAGTTTCTTCAAACCCAAGCTGATCGGCCCATCTTTTTACCAGCCACTCGGGATGGCTGGTCTCAATGGAAAGACGCTCAACACTGTCTTCAATTTGTTCAAGATCAGGAAGTCCCTTCCTTTGAATATTCCTGAGCACGCCGTTGACCATGCCGGAAATCCCTTTATGCCCCCAACGTTTTGCTATTTCTACTGCCTCGAAAATAGCTGCGCGGTCGGGAATTTTATCAAGATAAACCATCTGATACAGAGTCAGTCTTAAGAGCTGGTTTACCCAGCTTTCAATTTTTTTATTGCCTGCCAGAAACGGCTGCAGGTAAAAATCGAGTGTCATCCGGCGCTGAAGGGTACCATAAGTCAACTCCGTAAGAAGCCCGATATCCTTCTGGTCTATTTCGTTCTTTTTTATGGCGTTATTCAGTAAAAGATTGCTGTAGGACTGATTTTTTTCAATGGCTTCAAGAAGTTCCAGTGCAGTTTCTCTTACATTTTTCTTTTTTAGCTTTTTCATTCGGTGTCTCCGAAACGGCCGCCGGCAGTTAGATGGGACCCTGAGCCTCTTAAAAATTGTTCTGCTGGCATCTTTTTCTTACCGGAAGGCTGCAGTTCAGTAATTTTAATGGCTGTCTCATTCCCTGCTGCCACAACGATTCCATCTTCCTCAAGCCTGATAATTGTTCCCGGTTCTATGCTTTCAGCAGATTTAACCTTCTCCGAGTTCCAGATTTTAATCACTTTGCCGTCAAAAGTGGTATAAGCAACCGGCCATGGGTTTAACCCTCTAATGTGGTTATAGATTTCTTCTCCAGTTTTGCCCCAGTCGATTTTTTCCTGTTCTCTTTTAATATTATAAGCAAAAGTGGCTTCTTCATCATTTTGCCTGATGGGAGTGAGTTCACCATTCAGGAGCATTGGCAGGGTTTCAGATAAAAGTTTTGACCCTGCAGCGCTAAGTTTATCGTGAAGAGTGCCAACTGTATCTTTTTCCGTAATCGGCACTTCCACTTGTGTTAAAATATCACCGGCATCAAGCTTCTCAGCCATATACATAATGGTGATTCCTGTTTTTTCTTTCCCTTGCAGAATGGAGTAGTGAATGGGTGCACCGCCTCGCAATTCAGGAAGCAATGATGCATGTACATTAATGCAGCCGAACTTGGGTGCATCCAAAAGCTCCTTCGGCAAAATTTGCCCAAACGCAGCTGTAACAACCAGATCAGGCTTAAGAGCAAGAACTTTCTCCAGCTCTTCTGGCTTGCGGATTTTTTCGGGCTGGTACACAGGGATTCCCAGTTTTACTGCTTCAACTTTTACAGGCGGGGGAGTATGGACCTTTTTCCTTCCAACGGGCCTGTCAGGCTGAGTAACCACTCCGATTACTTCATATCCGTCCTTTATTATTTGCTTCAGTACAGGCACTGAAAAATCGGGTGTGCCCATAAATACGATTTTTGTCATTCAGCTTCCAATCCTTCCAACTCTTCTTCGTTCAAGTATCTTGTAACTTTTGAGGTAAATAGCACCCCATTTAAATGATCAATTTCATGGAGGATCGCTCTTGCCAGGAAATCCTCAGCCTCGAGTGTGAAATATTTCCCTTTGCGATCCTGCGCCTTGATTTTGACATATTCAGGCCTTGTTACTTCACCATATAACCCAGGAAAACTCAAACACCCTTCAGGGCCTGTCTGTTTCCCATTTATTTCAAGGATTTGCGGATTAATCATTTCAATTGTTCCGAAATCATCATCAATATCAACAATGGCAATTTGCCTGCTAATTCCGATTTGTGGAGCAGCAAGCCCGACACCATCGAATTCGATCATCGTATCATACATATCATTTAACAATTTGCCCAGCTTCTTATCAAACACCTTAACGGGTTCGCATTCTGCCTCCAGAATCTCAGCCGGATAAGTTACAATTTTTTTTACCGCCAAAACATTTCCTCCATTTTTATCTATTTTCAACCAATTCGGATTTATTCATAACCACAAAAGCGGAAGTTCTTGAGCCGCTCCTTCTAAAAATCTGACGCCCAGTCGTGCGATATGAAGCTGTCGAAGCGTTCCTTGCGAGGACAGCACTTCTCAAAATTCAAAAATTAAAACCTTATTAAGGCTTTAAGAAACTACATTAAAATATATGGATTCAGGTCAATGGAGACGTAAAGGCCCCCAGTGGCCATATCCTGCTGATAATTATCCAGAATTTTCTTCAGCGCTTGGCCAAGTTCCGGCTCCCGCTTGTATTTTATCAGACATTGATACCGATATCTATTATTGATCCGCGGTATCGGCGATGCAACTGGACCAAGGACTATGCTCTCTGCAGATAATTTTGACTGAATGTACTGCGTGATCTTCTCAGTTACCGAAACAGCCTTCATTAATTCCTCGTGGCTGACGGTGACAAGGGATATATAGTAGAAAGGGGGATATCTATGAATTTTGCGGACCATCATTTCTCTTTCATAAAATTTATCGTAATCCTGCTCCCCCGCCAGTTCAATACTATAATGTTCAGGAGTGTAGGTCTGAATAATTACCTCACCCTCCAATTCATGCCTTCCAGCACGCCCGCTTACCTGAGTCAAGAGCTGAAAGGTTTTTTCAGAAGAGCGGAAATCAGGCAGGTGCAGCATCGTGTCTGCCGAGAGTACGCCTACTAATGTAATATTGGGGAAATCAAGGCCTTTAGCAATCATCTGAGTCCCAAGAAGAATATCTGCATGCCCTTCCTGGAATTGATCCAGGAGCTTTTCATGTGCACCTTTCCTGCTGGTTGTATCGACATCCATACGGATTACCTTCGCTTCCGGCAGAATTTTTGCCAATTCCTCTTCCACTTTCTGGGTGCCGGTTCCGAAATAGCGGATATGCTCACTTTCACATTCCGGGCAAGCATTCGGAACGGGTGCCTCATAGCCGCAATAATGGCATTTCATTTGCTGGTTATACTGATGATAAGTCAAAGATATATCACAATGAGGACAATTAATAACATACCCGCAGTCCCTGCACATAACAAATGAGGAATGCCCTCTTTTATTTAGAAATAATACAATCTGCTCTTTTTTTTCAAGTCGGTCTTTAATTTTTTCGAGAAGCTTTCTTGAGAACATCGAGCGGTTTCCTTCACGCAGCTCTTCCCGCATATCAATGATATCAACGGAAGGAAGAGCCTGATTGTTCATTCTATTTTCGAGAGTGAGGAGATGGTAAACTCCTTTATGTGCTCGCGCAAAAGATTCCAAGGAGGGAGTTGCACTGCCAAGCACCACAGGACATTTATGATTTCCCGCTCTCTTGATGGCGACATCCCTTGCATGGTATCTTGGGTTTTCTTCCTGCTTATAGCTGGTTTCGTGCTCCTCATCAATGATAATGATTCCGAGGTTTTCAAAAGGGGCAAAGATAGCCGATCGCGCTCCGACAACAACCTTGACTTCCTTCCGCTGAATCTTTCTCCATTCATCATACTTTTCCCCCGCTGAAAGGCCGCTGTGCATGACGGCAACCTGATTGCCAAACCTTCCCTTAAAGCGTTTGACCATCTGCGGAGTTAAGGAAATCTCAGGAACAAGGACAATGGCTTCTTTGCCATCCTCCAGCACTCGCTGAATGGATTGCAGATACACCTCAGTTTTTCCGCTTCCTGTTACCCCATAAAGCAAAAAAGTTTCATGCCTGTTATCTTCAATAGAATTAAGGATGGGGATTATGGCCTTTCTCTGTCCATCGGTCAAAGAAAGCAGTTCAGTTCTTTCGAATTCGCGGTCTCCAAATGGGTTTCGGTAAATTTCCACGTCCCTTTGGCCAAGCAGCCCTTTTTGCATGAGCCCTTTTATGGTGGAAGAGGTTATTCCAAGCAAGGAAAATAACTCTTTCTGATCGACCGGTCCCTCCGCATGAAGAAAATACTCAAGTACTTCTTTCTGTTTGGTTGCGTTGCCTGGAAGCTGCTTAAGGTAATCAGCAAGCTTATTAGGGGCAGCAGCCACGAATACCTGCCTTACTTTCTTCTTTTTCACCCGCTCTTTTACTTGGTATATAATCTCGATATTTCCATGGGATGCTTCCTTTTGAAGAAGCGGCAAAACTCCGCTCTTTACTGCATCATCCCATGTAATTTCTTCAGTTTTCTGGAAGAGAGTACATAATTTTTCAGGAAGCAGTTTACAATCTGCATTCCTTGCCATTACAAGCTTCTTTTCATATTTTGCCTTCAATCCTGCAGGCAGCATAGCCTGAAAGGCAGAAATTTTGTAGCATAATGTTTTTTCAGTCAGCCATTCACCAAGTGTCAAAAGCTCCTGGTTAAGAACTGGATTTAAGTCCATTGGCTCTGAAATGGATTTTAACTGCTGAAAATCCGACTCTGCTTTTAATGCTGTTACAAACCCCTGGATCTTTCTTGGTCCAAATGGAACGACAACCCTCATGCCGGGGAGAATGATACCTTTCAGATGAGAGGGTATTTTGTAGTCAAATGCCCGGTCAGTCTGTTTGGCAGGTACATCGACAATTACACTAGCAATATTCATTCATGCTCATCCTTTAGCAAGGTCGCAGCTTCTTCAAGAATTTTTACAGCTACATCCTTTTTTGACATAAGGGGGAGCTTTTCTAAAGACCCATCTTTTTTGAAAAATGTCACTATGTTAGTATCCGTTCCAAAGCCTGCGCCTTCAGCAGTTACATTATTGGCAACGATCATATCGGCATTTTTCCTTTTTAGCTTGCCCTGTGCATACTCATCAACCTGTTCGGTTTCAGCCGCAAACCCTATAAGGATTTGCTTCTTCTTTTTTTGTCCCAGTTCGAATAATATATCTTTTGTTCTTTCAAGCTCCAGTACTTCATCCCCAGGCTGTTTTTTCATTTTTTGGTCAGAAGGCACCTTTGGACGATAATCGGAGACTGCAGCGGTCTTAATGACAACATCTGCAAGATCAAATTCGCTTATTGCTGCTTGATACATTTCCTCGGCAGATTCTACCCTTATCAGTTTTAAGCCGGCAGGAGCATTAATTGTAACCGGACCGGATATCAATACAACTTCAGCTCCTGCAGATACAGCTGCTTCCGCAATTGCATAACCCATTTTGCCCGAAGAATGGTTGGTAATATAACGGACAGGATCAATTTTTTCCCTAGTTGGACCGGCAGTTATGACCAATTTCCGTCCAGTTAGATCCAATCTGGAAGACTTAAAAAATTCACCAATTGTTTCTGTAATTTTCTCTGGTTCTTCCAGTCTTCCTTTTCCAACATAGCCGCATGCAAGATACCCTTCTGAAGGCTCTATAAATCTGCAGCCAAAACGATATAAGGTTTCAATATTTTTCTGGACAGCCGGATGGCTGTACATATGTACATTCATTGCAGGCGCAATCCAGATCGGTGATGATGCCGCCAAAAGGGTTGTTGTAATCATATTGTCTGCAATCCCATTGGCCAGCTTTCCGATTACATTTGCTGTAGCCGGAGCAACGAGGATCAAGTCGGCCCAATCAGCCAGGTCTATATGAGCAATAACCTTCGAATCTTTTTCATCGAAAGTGTCGGTGTAAACATCATGTCTTGAAAGAGCCTGAAAAGTTAATGGTGCAACAAATTTTGCGGCCGATTCACTTAGGATAACTTTCACATGCGCTCCGGCCTGCGTAAGCTTGCTCGTTAAGGCTGCAGCTTTATAAACAGCAATTCCGCCGGTTACGCATAATAATATTTTCTTGCCACTCAACATTATATGACCCCACCAATCTCAAAAATAATTCATCTCTATGAAAAGCGGCCTGGCTATATATTTCTATAAGAAGCACTGGCCTTTAATGGCTATTAGCTTTCATGATAGTTTTATTATGCAAGAAGAGCAGTGAATTTTCATCTAATAAAACCTCAAACAAAAATAACAACCTTTTAAAAGGTTGTTATTCAGCGATTTTACTCGTATGATTCATTTGCCGTCTTTTCACCCAGTCGGTAATGAAGCTGGTCTGCATGGATTTCCTCAAGTGCTTTCCCCACATTTTTATGTGATTTATAGCTCTCAAGCTGCGGTTTGGCATGGAGCTGAAGCTTGCGGGCACGCTTGGCAGCAACAGAAACAAGTGAATATTTGGAATCAATCTTCGTCATTAGAGAATCAATAGAAGGATAAAGCATATTTATTCTACCTCCAGCATCTTTTTGTATTTAGGTTCTACACGTTCCCTGCGGCAGTGTTCTGCAACTACAATGGATTTTATTCTTTCACAGGCAAGATCGATTTGATCATTCTCTACAACATAATCATATAAGTTCATCATTTCAATCTCTTCTTTCGCTGCACTCATGCGATTGTTGATTATATCTTCTGTCTCCGTCCCTCTGGTTACAATACGGTTCTTAAGCTCAGATAAACTAGGCGGAACCAGGAAGATGAACAAGCCGTCCGGGAATTTCTCGCGTACCTGACGTGCACCCTGAACTTCGATTTCAAGAAAAACGTCTTTGCCCCGGTCCAATGTTTCTCTTACATAATCAACCGGCGTTCCGTAGTAGTTCCCGACAAACTCTGCATATTCAAGCAGCTTATCCTGCCTGATCAGCTCTTCAAACTCCTCACGCGTTTTGAAAAAATAATCAACTCCATTGACTTCTCCCGCTCTCGGAGATCTCGTTGTCATTGATATAGAATATTCAAACGCAGTATCAGGCTGAGCAAATATCTCTTTTCTTACTGTTCCCTTTCCTACACCTGAGGGTCCGGATAGAACAATCAATAATCCTTTTTCATTCATTTATAAAATCCTACCCTTCCTCAACAATTTCATCACGGTCATTTAATCGGTGCGCAACAGTTTCCGGCTGGACCGCAGACAAAATAACATGGTCACTGTCCATGACGATAACAGCCCGGGTGCGCCTGCCATACGTAGCATCTATTAAAGAGCCCCGGTCACGTGCGTCCTGAATGATCCGTTTAATCGGGGCAGATTCTGGACTGACAATTGATATTATCCGGTTGGCAGAAACAATATTGCCAAATCCGATATTGATCAGTTTAATTGACATTTGGGTCCTCCAATCATCAGTTATTTATTTTGACCCTCAGAGCCGCAATCTAAACAACTGCTATTCAATATTTTGAACTTGTTCCTTCATTTTTTCCAATAAACTCTTTATTTCAACCACTTCGGCAGCAATCTCTGCACTATTTGCCTTAGAGCCGATCGTATTGGCCTCTCTATTCATTTCCTGCAGAATAAAGTCAAGCTTTCTGCCAGCAGGATCTGTAAGCTGAAGTGTGTTCTCAAACTGGCTTATATGGCTTTGCAGCCTTGTCAGCTCCTCATTGATATCCGCTTTATCAGCGAACATCGCTACCTCTGTTAAGATTCTCGGTTCATCCACCTGGCCATCAAGAAATTCTCTCATACGCTTTTCCAATCTCTCCCGGTAAAACTGCACGACCAGTGGTGCATACTCTCTCAGCTTGAGGACTCTGCTGCTTAAAAGACTAAGATGGCTACGGAGATCTTTTTCCAGTTCATCCCCCTCAAGCCTCCTCATATCCGTTAACTGCAGGCACGCCTCTTCAGTTGCAGAAAGGACCAGCTGGCTCAATTCCTCATTGCCGGAATCCTTTTCCTCTATGCCAATCAATTCTTCGCGTATAACATCCCTTATGGATAGATCCGTTTGGATTTGGTACTTTGTTTGAATTGCAGTTATGTATTGATAATATTCATCTAATAGTTCCCAGTCAACATTAACTTTCCTGCTGGACAGGCCATCGCCGTCAATGGTGATATAAACCTCAATTCTGCCTCTTTTGATATGCCTGTTAAGCATTTTCTTTATTTTGTCTTCAATATGCATCAGCTGTCTGGGCATTCTTATCTGAAACTCGGAAAAACGATGGTTTACAGTCTTAATCTCAACCGTAATGGATCTTTGCCCGGAATCTTTCTTGCTTCTTCCATAACCAGTCATGCTTACTGCCATTTCTCACACTTCCTTTTGGGAAAAGCACAGCTTGTAAAAAGCACTATTACTTTCAGTTAGCGGCATGATGCCTGTGCAGTCTATGTATAAAAATCAAGTAATGACAAAGATATTTATGTTTGCGCAAAAAAGAAAGGTAATAGAGTTCTTCTCTACTACCTAAAGGATTATAACATATTTCATTTTGTTTTTCTTGCCAAAAATGTGCCTGCCAGTAAAAATGTTGGAATGGCTGAGAGTCCTGTGATCATAAACCAGTCGCGCAATTCAATAGGGACGGTGTGGAAAATTGGCTGAAGCGGCGGATAGTATATGACCATCAGCACTAAAGCAAGGGACGAAATGACGGCCCAGACTAAATATTTATTGCCGAAAGGATTTCTTGAGAACACTGATTTTTCACTGCGGCAATCAAATACATGAATCAGCTGTGCCATTACCAATGTAGCAAATGCTACTGTCTGTGCATAAGCAAGATGATCAGGATTTGCCCTATAGGCAAAAATGAATGCCAGTAATGTCACAAGTCCAATTAGAAATCCTCTGGACACCACTTTCCAGCCAAGCCCTCTTGAAAAAACACCTTCCTTAGGGCTCCTTGGCTTTCGCTTCATCACATTTTCCTCTGGCTGGTCAAGGCCAAGAGCCATTGCCGGAAGTCCATCCGTTACTAAGTTCACCCAGAGAATCTGGATTGGCACTAAGGGCAGCGGAAGGGCAAGTAGCATGGCAAACAGCATAACCAGAATTTCACCAACATTTGATGCAAGCAGATATCTGATAAACTTTCGAATATTCTCGTAAATATTTCTTCCTTCTTTTATTGCCGCTTTTATGGTAGCAAAATTATCATCGAGCAGTACCAGTGCGGATGCCTCTTTCGCAACATCGGTCCCTGTAATGCCCATTGATATTCCGATGTCTGCCGCTTTAATGGCAGGGGCATCATTGACTCCATCACCTGTCATGGCAACAATATGACCTCTATTCTGGAGTGCCTTTACAATTTTTAATTTATGCTCAGGTGATACTCTGGCAAATACTGCGACATCTTCAACCACATCTTCAAGATCTTCAACCGGCATCTCAGCCAGATCCTTGCCCTGAAGGACTTTAGAGCCTTGTGTTAAAATGCCTAACTGCTTAGCAATAGCCTGTGCTGTAATCACATGATCCCCTGTGATCATAATGGTTTTAATTCCTGCTTCCTTGCATTCCTTGACTGCTTCCCTAACCTCTGGCCTTGGCGGATCAATCATCCCCTGCAGCCCGATAAATGTTAATCCCTTCTCAGCCTCTTTTTCATCAAGAATGACATTTTTTGAAGGGATTTCCTTATAGCCAATTGCTATCGTTCTTAAGGCTTGAGAAGCTAGATCTTCTATAGCACCCTGAATTTCACCTGAGAGCTCCCCCGAAAGAATCTGCCGCCTGCCCTCCCAAAGAACCGATTCACTTTTCCCGACTAATACATCGGGTGCTCCTTTGGTTACAATAAATTGCCTTCCATTATGATCCTTTACCACAACACTCATCATTTTTCGGGCAGAGTCAAACGGAAACTCATTGATAATCTGGAATTGGCTTAAAAGACTGCTCCGATTATAGCCCGCCTTCATGGCCGCTACCAGCAGAGCCCCTTCGGTCGGATCTCCATCAATCACAAACTCATTATTTTTCTGCTGTATTTCAGCATGGTTGCATAACATGCCAAACATCAGCATTTGCTGGAGTGCTTTATCACTCTTCGGTTCAATTTGATTCTCATTTCTATAAAAAAGGCCCTGGGGCTCATAGCCGATACCATCAACTCTCCACTCTTTCCCGCCGCTCCAGAGATGCGTGACAGTCATTTTGTTTTGAGTCATTGTGCCGGTTTTGTCTGAGCATATCACAGATGCACAGCCCAGTGTTTCAACCGCTGGCAGCTTTCGGACGATTGCTTTTTTTCTTATCATTCTTTGTACCCCAAGCGACAGAGCTACTGTTACGATGGCCGGGAGTCCTTCTGGAATGGCTGCTACTGCCAAAGAAACGCCAGCAAGGAACATTGTATATAATTCCTGCCCCTGCACAACACCAGCCACAACGACAAGAACAGTCAGTAAAATAGCTGCCGTTATGAGGATTTTGCCCAGCTGTTCCAATCTTCGCTGAAGCGGAGTGGTCATGGTTTCCGCATTCTGCAGAAGATCAGCAATCTGTCCCATGGCAGTATTCATCCCTGTTCCGACAACTACACCCAGCCCATTGCCGCGTGTTACCATAGTTCCCATGAAAGCCATGTTCTCCATATCCCCAATAGCCAGATTTGCAGTTTTCAAGGAACCGGTTCTCTTTTGGACAGGCAGAGATTCTCCCGTCAAAGCGGATTCCTCAATTTCCAGACTATTGGACTCTACGATTCTCATATCCGCTCCAATCCTATCCCCTGCTGCAACTTTCAATAGGTCCCCTGCCACCACTTCTTTGGAGGGGATCTTTTTCCATTGTCCATCACGTAAAGCAATAACTTGAGGAGCTGATAATTCCTTAAGTGCGTGTAAAGACTTTTCCGCTTTTCTCTCCTGAAAGAAGCCCAAGAAGCCATTTATGACTACAATTGCAATAATGGCAATTGCATCAATATATTCACCAAGCAGCCCCGATATTAAGGTTGCTGCTAATAGGACAAGAACCATGAAATCTTTAAATTGACTAAAAAATAAGAGTAAAGCCGACTGCTTTTCTCCCTCTTTCAACTCGTTATACCCATATTGTTTATGCCGTTTTTTTACATCATCCTCTGTTAAGCCCGCCTTAATATCTGTATTTAAGGCTTGCTCAACCTCCCTTTCATTCATTTCATGGAACTTCATCCGGACATCACACTTCCTCCTTTGTAGTTTGAGAAAAGCCATGAGCTGCATGGAGAAGGGATACAATAGTAAAGAAATTCATCAGCACTCACAGCCAGACTTTAAGAGAATCCGCCAGATGGCAGACCGTCCTGCTTCTTCTGGTAAATCAAGTGAAGCAGAGTTGTCCAATCTCACTCTAAAGAAAGCATATTCAGCCCTGTCCAAAAAAATGCTATTATTATTAGAAAAGCGGAAGGCGCCCGCTTAATGAAGGCACGCAGACTAAAAACGCCACGTCCTGTGGCAACGTCTGCATGACCCACATCCTCCCAAAAGCTGACGCTTTCGGTCGTGCGATGTTTATGCTGACGAAGCCTTCCTTGTCCTGCGGGCCTCAAGCATAAGACGAGCCGGCAGAAAGGTTGTTCTTTAACCTTTTGAACGGATTGAAAGAAATGTGGAGGCGACTGCCCAGGGACGACTAGCATAAGACGGTTCCTGTAAGAAGGAGTTCTTTCCTTCTGGAAGGGAACAGCTTATGCCTCGAGTCCCTAGGAGCCGAAACTAGCCAAGCTTATGACCTCGTGCCGATGGCGCCTGGAGCTAGACAGTATTAGAAAAGCGGAAGCGCCTTGTGCAGACTTGAAGCCAAGCCTTAAAACTTGATTTATATTATTTAAATGAAAGAATAATGTATATCTGCAGCAAGTGATAGGCTGTTATTTTTAATAGAAGAGGATGTTCCAATATGTCATTTGATGGTTTGTTTACAAGAGCTATGACGAAAGAGCTTATAGATACTTTAAAGGGCGGCAGAATTAATAAGATTCAGCAGCCTTATAAGAATGAAATTATTTTAGTTGTGCGGTCAAATGGGAGGAATCACAGGCTTTTGCTGTCAGCTCATCCAAGTTATGCGAGAGTCCAGCTTACTAATGAAGCACACGAAAACCCTTCAGAGCCGCCCATGTTCTGCATGCTTTTAAGAAAGCATCTGGAAGGCTACATACTTGAAGATGTCCATCAAATCGGGCTTGACCGTATAATCGTGTTTGAAGTTAAAGGCAGGAATGAGATTGGTGATATATCCTATAAACAGCTGATTGTTGAGATTATGGGCAGGCACAGCAATATTACGCTGGTGGATAAATCCCGCAATATTATTCTCGACAGCATCAAACATGTTTCTTTTGCTGTTAATAGCCATCGTGCGATTTTGCCCGGGCAGGAGTACATTCTCCCCCCTTCTCAGGATAAAATGAATCCTTTTGAGGCAGATAAAAACGATTTATTGCGAAAGATCGATTTTAACAGCGGGAAAGTTGATAAACAGCTAGTAGCGAACTTCGCAGGAATCTCACCGCTACTTGCAAAAGAAGTTATACACCAGGCTGGCCTTGTTAACAGGACAACTGTTCCAAATAGCTTCCAGCATTTATTAAGCTCCCTAAAAGACCATGCTATAAGACCGGCCATAACAGCTGGCGAACAAAAAGAAAGCTTTTATTTATTGCCCCTCCAGCATATAAAAGGGGAAAGCCGGGAATTTAATACCTTGAGCGAAATGCTGGACCGCTTTTATTTTGGTAAAGCGGAAAGAGACCGGGTCAAACAGCAGTCCAATGACCTTGAACGTTTCATAGTAAATGAGAAAGAAAAGAATGAGAAAAAAATTGAGAAGCTGAAAAAAACCCTGCATGAAGCGGAAAATGCTGATAAACATCAATTGTATGGAGAATTGATCACAGCCAATATTTATGCGATTCACAAGGGAATGAAGGAAACCGAAGTCATCAATTATTACGATGAAAATGGCGGGACAGTTACCATTCCTTTGGATCCCCTGATGACCCCATCAGAGAATGCTCAAAAATATTTTATAAGATACCAAAAAGCAAAAAATGCCGTAATCGCAGTAAAAGAGCAAATAAAGAAAGCAGAAGAGGAAGCGTCATACTTTGATTCTCTTCTGCAGCAAGTGGAAACTGCATCAACAAGAGACATTGCTGAAATAAGAGAGGAGCTTGTTGAAGGAGGTTATATTAGAGAAAGGCAAAAACGGGGCAACAAGAAACAGCAGAACCTTAAGCCTGTACTTGACCGCTATACCGCCTCAGACGGAACGGAAATTCTGGTTGGAAAAAACAATAAGCAGAATGATTATTTAACGAACAAATTGGCCGCAAGGGATGAGATATGGCTGCACACAAAGGATATCCCCGGTTCACATGTGGTTATCCGAAGCAAGGAACCAGCAGAAAATACAATTCTTGAAGCTGCATCCCTAGCAGCATACTTCAGCAAAGCACGCCATTCCAGTTCGGTTCCTGTTGACTTCACCCAAGTCCGTCATGTAAAAAAACCAAGTGGTGCGAAACCTGGATTTGTCATATATGACCAACAGCAAACCGTTTACGTTACGCCTGATGATGAAACTGTTCTGTCATTAAAACAACGTATGTAAACAAATAAAAAAAGCAAGCTCAGATGCTTGCTTTTTTCATTTGTCAAAAACTGCTTTATTGTGTTACTTTTCCCCACTCAGCAGGATCTTTTCGCCATTCAATCAGCTTCTTCATATCCTTTTCCTGGATATAGCCATTTTTAACGGCTACTTCTGTCAGAGCTTCAATATCAGTCAAAGTATATGCTTCGATTTTCTCTTCGTCCAGCATTTCCTTTCCTTTTTCCAGCTGGTATGTAAAGATAGCCGCAACACCCAGCACTTCACAGCCTGCTTCTCTTAAAGCCTTGACAGCAGTAATGGCACTTCCTCCTGTTGAAATTAAGTCTTCAACAACAACAACCTTCTGGCCTCTGTCAGCTTTTCCTTCAATTTGCTTCCCTTTCCCATGGCCCTTTGCCTTGGATCGGACATAGCACATTGGCAGTTCCATAATGTCACTTACCCAGGCAGCATGCGGAATACCCGCTGTTGCTGTTCCTGCAATTAGTTCTGCCTCAGGAAATTTATCCTGAATGATTGCCTGAAGGCCGGCAGCAATTTCTTTTCTAACTTCAGGATAAGACAATGTGAGACGGTTATCACAATAAATTGGAGTACGCAATCCCGAAGACCATGTAAATGGATCGTTTGGGTTTAATGCAACTGCTTTTATATCTAATAATTTTTCTGCTATTTTACGCTTCATTTAGAACGCCCTCCCAAGATTGCTTGCATAGCATATATTTTTCAAAAGGATTTTCCGCTCTGGTAATCGATCGGCCTACTACTATTGCGGAAGCCCCTTCATTTCTGGCGAATTCAGGTGTGGCTACTCTTTTCTGATCTCCGGAGTCGTCAGATGAAAGGCGTATTCCCGGTGTTACAGTCAAAAAAGAAGATCCTATTCGCGAACTTATTTCCCTTGCCTCAAAGCTTGAACATACTACTCCGTCAAGTCCTGCTTCTTTGGCAAGATTGGCATAATGAAGAACAGATTCGTTTAATGAAGCAGGAATTAATTGCTCTGATTTCATTTGCTGTTCGGATGTGCTTGTCAGCTGCGTCACAGCAATACAAGACGGCCTTTTCCCTGAGCTCCCGGCTTCAAGTCCTTCACATGCTGCTTCCATCATGGCTTTCCCACCTGAGGCATGTACATTAACCATATCGCAGCCAAGCCCCGCAAGTCGCTTCATGGCACTTTTAACGGTATTAGGAATATCATGAAGCTTGAGATCAAGGAAAATCTCATGTCCTTGTTCTTTTAAATCGTGAACGATAGAAGGCCCCTCCTGATAAAATAACTCCATGCCGACCTTTAGAAATAATTTTTCATTTTCAAAGTTTTTCAGAAAATGATTAACTTCCATTTTTCCCGGAAAATCAAGAGCAATAATGAGCGGCTTTTTCATGTTTCTTCCAGCCCCTTCCTACACATTCTGAAATATGTTCATATCCCAGCTTCCCAATAAGCTCTGGCAGCCCATCGATAATTTTTGGACACACAAAAGGATCAACGAAGTTAGCTGTACCAACCGCTACTGCACTTGCACCTGCATAAAAGTATTCAATGACATCCTCTGCTGATTCAATGCCGCCCATTCCGATGATCGGAAGGGACACCCGCTGGCTCACTTCATATATCATCCGGAGCGCGACAGGCTTAATGGCTGGCCCTGAAAGTCCCCCAGTTTTATTTGCCAAAATCGGATTGCCTGTTTTTAGATCTATTCTCATGCCAACAAGCGTGTTAATCATCGTTAAACCGTCAGCTCCGCCATCTTCCACTGCTTTTGCCATTTCTACAATATTTGTGACATTTGGTGAAAGCTTCACATAAACAGGTACCTCTGAAACCTCTTTTACTTTTTTCGTTAAGTTTTTAGCAATTTCAGGAATAGTGCCAAATGCAATTCCGCCTGTTTTTACATTCGGACAGGAAATGTTGAGTTCAAGTGCATGTACATTAGGGCTTGCAGAAATTTTTTTGGCAACTGCAACATAATCTTCTTCCTGCGAACCGGCTACATTGGCAATAATCGGTACATCAAATTGCTCAAGCCAGACCAGCTCATCATTCACCACTTTTTCCAGGCCTGGATTCTGCAGCCCAATTGCATTCAGCATCCCTGCAGAGGTCTCAGCCACTCTTGGTGTTGAATTTCCAAAACGGGGCTCAAAGGTTGTCGCCTTGATCATGATCGCACCCAATTGGCTCAAATCATACAGCTGGCTGAATTCTCTGCCGAAGCCAAAGCATCCAGATGCAGGCATGATTGGATTTTTTAATTCCAGTCCAGGCAGACTGACATTTATCGAGTTCATAGAACTACCTCCCCTGCTTTAAAGACCGGTCCGTCACTGCAGACTTTTTTATAACTGTATCCATCAGGGTCATCCCCTGTATGGCAAACGCATGCAAAGCACGCCCCTATGCCGCAGCCCATCCGTTCTTCTAATGACAGGTATACGTTTTTATGAGAGTATTGATTTTCAAGCGCCTTCAGCATCGGAGTCGGGCCGCAGGAATATAAAACATCGAAATTAATATTAAATCTTTTAATAACATCTGTAACAAAGCCTTTTGTTCCTGCACTTCCATCAGCTGTAGCCACATAGGTCCCGCCCAGCTGTGCAAACTTTTCTTCATAGAAAACGGCACTTGCTGACTGAAAGCCAAGGATATGAATCACATTAACACCACGGCTTACAAGCTGTTTGGACAACTCATATAGAGGGGGTACTCCGATTCCTCCTCCCACAAGAAGTGCTGTATCCCCCCGGCCTGCTTCACTGATAGGAAACCCATTTCCCAGCGGCCCCAGTACATCTGCGTAATCGCCAGGTTTTTTTTCTGAAAGCATATTCGTTCCTCTGCCTTCAGCACGGTATATCATCTTAAACTGGCTTTCATCAGGTAAAATCTCAGCAATGCTGATCGGCCTTCTTAGCATCGGGTCATAACCCCCGGAAATTTTCAAATGTACAAATTGCCCGGGCTCCTTCATTTCATGAACAAGCTCACCTTGTAGGGTGAGCTCGAAAATGTTTTCTGCTAGTTTTTTTTGCGATATTACAGTGCATTGTTCCTGTCTGATCAAGATAAAACCGCCTCCCGGACTTGTTCTGGTTTATCCATCGCATCTGCTGAGAAATTCATTGATTCGATTACTTGAAGGATTGCTTCTGCCGTATCTAGAGAAGTAAGGCATGGCACCCCATTTTCCACAGATTCACGGCGGATGCGGAAGCCATCTCTGGCAGGCTGTTTTCCTTTTGTTAGAGTATTTATCACAAATTGGGCTTCGCCATTTCTAATCACATCCAGAAGGTTTGGCCCTTCTGACCCTATTTTTCCAGTCACTTTTACAGGAATGCCCGCAGTTTTAAGGAATAAAGCTGTTCCGCTTGTCGCCATTAGCCTGTAGCCGATGGATACAAATCTCTTTGCCAGCTGCAGAGCTTCTTCTTTATCCTTATCTGCGACAGTCATTAATACTGTTCCAAACGGCTGGATTTTCATGCCGGAAGCAACAAGGCCTTTATAAAGGGCTTTTTCAAGCGTTGAATCTTTCCCCATAACTTCTCCAGTTGACTTCATTTCAGGCCCTAAAGTGATGTCTACTCTTCTTAATTTCGCAAATGAGAACACCGGTACTTTTACAAACACGCCTTTTCTCTCCGGCAGAAGTCCGGAACCGCAGCCCTGCTGAGCCAAAGTTTGGCCCATGATAACCTTCGTGGCGATTTTGGCCATTGGCACATTTGTAATCTTGCTCAAGAAAGGAACGGTCCGGCTTGAACGCGGGTTGACTTCAAGGACAAATACTTCCCCTTTTGCCACTACATACTGGATATTCAGGAGTCCTATAATGCCAAGGCCCTTAGCCATCTTCTCGGTATACTCAACGAGCTTGTCTTTGATTGCCTCGGAAATGTTTTGCGGAGGATAGACTGCTATGGAATCTCCTGAGTGCACTCCAGCTCTTTCAATATGCTCCATGATGCCTGGAATGAGCACATTTTCTCCATCCGAAATGGCGTCCACTTCAATCTCCTTCCCAGTCAGATACCGGTCGATTAATACTGGGTGCTCCGGATTCACTTTTACAGCGTTTTCCATATAATGCAGAAGCTCCTCTTCTTTATAAACTATCTCCATGGCTCTTCCGCCAAGTACATATGATGGTCGGACAACCACGGGATAACCGATTTCACCGGCAATCGCTACTGCCTGCTCCACAGATAGGGCAGTTTTTCCTTTTGGCATCGGAATGCCCAGCTCTGCAAGGGCATGCTCAAATTTATCACGGTCTTCTGCCCGGTCTAAGTTTTCAAGAGAAGTCCCGAGAATTTTCACACCTCTCTTTACAAGATCCGCTGCAAGATTAATAGCTGTTTGTCCGCCAAATTGCACAACTACACCTTCCGGCTTCTCAAGGTCAATGATGTGCATAACATCTTCAATCGTAAGCGGCTCAAAATAAAGCTTATCGGAGATGCTAAAGTCAGTAGAGACAGTTTCCGGATTATTATTAATGATGATTGCTTCATAGCCTGCTTCCTTGATTGCCCATACTGCATGGACAGTTGAGTAGTCAAACTCCACTCCCTGGCCAATCCGGATTGGACCTGAGCCCAGGACAACAACACTTTTGCGGCCAGTTACCTCCGATTCGTTCTCTTCCTCGTATGTTCCATAGAAATACGGTGTTTCAGATTCAAATTCTGCCGCACACGTATCAACCATTTTATAAACCGGTACAATATCCTGTTCTTTTCTCCAGCTGTAAACTGCCATTTCACTTGAATCCCAGAACCTCGCAATTACCAGGTCGGCAAATCCCATTTCCTTTGCAGCTTTCCCTGTTTCAGGGTCAAAAGGATTTTCTGTTAATACACTCTCAAAATCTACGATTTTCTTAATCTTATAAAGGAAGAATAGATCAATCCTGCTCCATTCATGGATCAACTCGATGGTAACTCCCCTTCTGATGGCTTCTCCGATATAAAACAAACGTTCATCGCCTGCTTTTCGAATCCGCTTTTCGATCAGTTCATTAGAAATTTGGTCAGCGTCCTTCAGCTCAAGATGATAAATGTTTGCTTCAAGTGAACGGACTGCTTTCAGAAGAGATTCTTCAAATGTGCGCCCTATCGCCATTACTTCACCTGTAGCCTTCATTTGGGTTCCAAGCGAACGGTTAGCCGATTCGAATTTATCAAACGGCCAGCGCGGGATTTTTGAGACAATATAATCCAACGCCGGTTCAAAACAGGCATATGTTTTTCCTGTGACAGGATTCATCATTTCATCAAGTGTCAGCCCTACCGCTATCTTGGCTGCCAATTTGGCAATCGGATAGCCTGTTGCCTTTGATGCAAGTGCTGATGAACGGCTGACACGCGGGTTAACTTCGATGATGTAATAATTGAAACTATCCGGATCAAGTGCCAGCTGGACATTGCATCCTCCTTCGATCTGAAGAGCCCGGATAATTTTTAATGAAGTGTTTCTTAGCAGCTGATACTCACGATCACTCAAAGTTTGGCTTGGAGCTACTACAATGGAATCACCTGTGTGGACACCTACAGGATCGAAGTTTTCCATATTGCAGACAACAATCGCATTGTCATTAGAGTCACGCATCACTTCATACTCAATTTCTTTGAAGCCCGCAATGCTCTTTTCCAGCAGGCACTGTGTTACAGGGCTGTTCTTCAAGCCGCTAGTCACAATTTCGATTAACTCCTCTTCATCGTGGCAGATTCCCCCGCCTGTTCCCCCCAATGTGAAAGCAGGGCGTACGATGACCGGATAGCCAATCCTATTTACAAACTTATACGCTTCCTCCAGGTTATGGATAATTTCACTGTCAGGCACCGGCTCGCCAAGTTCATTCATCAGATTTCTGAAAAGATCCCGGTCTTCCGCTTTTTGAATAGCAGATAATTTTGTACCGAGGATTTCAACCCCGCATTCATCCAAAACTCCTGATTCAGCAAGCTCTACTGCCAGGTTTAATCCTGTCTGCCCCCCAAGAGTAGGCACAAGGGCATCAGGGCGTTCTTTTCGGATGATGCGGCTGACGAATTCCAGCGTAAGCGGCTCTATATATACTGCGTCAGCAATTTCAGTATCTGTCATGATGGTAGCAGGATTTGAGTTTACAAGAATGACGCGATAACCTTCCTCTTTCAATGCAATGCAGGCCTGTGTTCCAGCATAATCAAACTCTGCTGCCTGTCCGATAACAATTGGTCCTGATCCGATTACTAAAATGCTTTTTATATCTGTACGCTTTGGCATGCTGCAGCACCTTCCTCTTTATGTGATTCAATCATTTGCAGGAATTGTTCAAATAATCCATTTGCATCCTCTGGCCCCGGTGAAGCCTCAGGGTGATATTGCACAGTGAACGCAGGGACTTCTTTATGTTTTAAGCCTTCAATCGTTCCATCGTTTAATGCAATATGTGTTACTTCCAGAAGAGTACCCGAAACTGAGTTTTCTTCCACTGAATATCCATGATTTTGAGATGTTAAAGCTACTTTTCCGGTTTGCAGATCTTTAACCGGATGGTTTGAACCGCGATGGCCGAATTTCATTTTTTCTGTATTGGCACCGCATGCAAGGGCAAACAGCTGATGTCCCAGGCAAATCCCAAAAATCGGCACATTTCCTAACAGACCTTTAATCATTGTGATAGCTTCCGGAACATCCTTCGGGTCTCCAGGTCCATTTGAAAGCATAACCCCATCCGGGCTCATGCTGAGTATTTCTTCAGCTGTTGTATTATAAGGTACCACAATCACATCACAATCCCGTTTGTTCAGTTCTCTTAAGATACCGTGTTTCATGCCAAAATCCACAAGGACTACCCTTCTGCCGCGGCCAGGGCTTGGATAAGGTGTCTTAGTGGAAACTTGCTTAACCTGATCGTTCCGAAGCTTTGTTGCACGCAGTTTTTCGATGATTAATTCCGGGCTTTCATTTATGCTGCATATAGCACCTTTCAGCGTACCATGCTGCCTGATAATCCTTGTTAATTTTCTAGTATCAATCCCAGCAATTCCGGGGATGTTTTTCATCTTAAAGTATTCATCAATTGTTTGTTCATTTCTCCAGTTTGAAGGAAACTCGCTTGCTTCTTTAACAATGAACCCGGAGATTGCAGGAGAGATTGATTCAAAATCATCTCGATTAATTCCATAATTTCCGATTAAAGGGTATGTCAATGTTACAATTTGTCCGCAGTAGGAAGGGTCAGAGAGGATTTCCTGATAACCCGTCATTCCTGTATTGAATACGACCTCTCCAATCGAATTCGTATCGCTTCCAAACCCTTTTCCAATAAAAATTGTCCCGTCTTCCAGAATCAGCTGTTTTTTCATGCTCTTACACTCCCTCTGTTCCAAACAATTTTTCCGCCTGCTATTGTCATAACCGGCCACCCTTTACAATCCCAGCCAGTAAATGGCGTATTTTTCCCTTTTGATAAGAACTGGGATGGGTCAATTTTTTCCTGGCGGTTTAGATCAAGCAGGACAAGATCTGCTATATTACCTTCTTCCACTCTTCCTGATTGTAAGCCGAATGCCTCAGCTGGCTTGATTGTTAAAAAATCAATCAGCTGTTTTAGTGTGAACATTCCCTTCTCGACGAAGTGTGTGTAAAGGAGCGGAAAGGCTGTTTCAAGTCCAACAATTCCAAAAGGCGCCAGCTCCATCCCCTCTTCTTTTTCTGCATCAGTATGAGGTGCATGGTCGGTCGCGATAAAATCAATCGTACCGTCCAACAACCCTTCTATTAAGGCAGCTCTGTCATCTGCACCTCTAAGTGGAGGATTCATTTTAAAGTTTGCATCCAAACCCGGGATATCCTCTTCACATAGAAGGAGGTGATGAGGTGTCACCTCGGCCGTTACCTTGATGCCTGCACGCTTTGCATCTCTTACCACCCTGACAGACTCTTTCGTACTGATGTGGCAGACATGATAATGGCAGCCAGAAGCTTCGGCAAGGAGTACATCCCTTGCGATTTGCACTGATTCACAGACGGAAGGAATACCATTTAAACCATTCTCTTTAGCAAAAACTCCATCATGTACGGAGCCTTTGTTAATGAGGGTATTTTCTTCGCAGTGCGCAACAATCGGCATGCTGATCTCTGCGGCGTTCCTCATTGCCTGCAGCATCATGGCAGCTGATTGCACCCCAACTCCATCATCAGTAAAAGCAAACGCTCCAGCTTCTTTCAGTGCTTTAAAATCTGTTAATTCCTGGCCAAGCTCACGGATTGTAATCGATGCATACGGCAGAACCTTGACCAACGCAGTCTCTTCAATTCGGCTGTTCAATTTTTCAAGCTGTTCCTTCGTATCAGGTACAGGCCGGGTATTCGGCATCGCCGCAACCGTTGTGAAACCGCCTTTGGCTGCTGCCTTTGTGCCAGTTTCAATGGTTTCCTTCTTTTCACCGCCAGGCTCACGCAAGTGTACATGCAGATCTATAAAGCCTGGTGCAATCAATAAGCCTTCTGCATCAATCACTTCCTGTGCCTTTTTCTCGATACCTGCACCTATCCCGGTGATTTTTCCTGACTCTATGTAAATGTCGGTCTTTACAAAATTCCCTTCCTTAGTAAGCAACTGGCCATTTTTGATTAATGTTGACATGATTAGCTCCCCCTTCAATATGTTCAATTGATCTTTTTAGTACAGCCATTCGAATGTACACACCATTTTGCATTTGTTTGAAGATTCTGGAGCGCTCGCATTCCACCAAGCAATCTGCTATTTCTACACCCCGATTTACAGGGGCCGGATGCATGATAATGCTGTTTGGCTTCATTTTTCTTTCACGCTCTTCTGTAAGGCCGTATGCCAGGTGATATTCTTCAGCCGTTTGATTGGCTTTCGATTCATGTCTCTCATGCTGAATTCTCAGCAGCATGACAACATCAGAAGTTTCAATTGCTGTGTCAACATCTTCATACATGCCATTTTCAAGCAATTCTTCATTGAACCATTCTTTTGGACCTGAAAAAACAACCTTCGCACCGAGCCGTACAAGTGCATCTGCATTGGATCTTGCGACACGGCTATGGGCAATATCACCGATGATGGCTACTTTTAATCCTTCAAAGGAACCGAATTCCTGTTTAATTGTCAGCAGGTCAAGCAGTGATTGTGTTGGATGATGGCCGCAGCCGTCCCCTGCATTCAGGATGGAAACACCGCTTTTACCTGCCAATTCGTCAAAGTATCGATCCAGGCTATGGCGGATGACGACTGCATGAACACCGATTGCTTCAAGCGTTTTTACCGTATCGTATAATGATTCACCCTTGGATACACTTGATGTGCTGACCTCAAATGGGATTATGTCCAGTCCAAGCCGTCTTTCCGCCACTTCAAAGCTGCATTTTGTCCTTGTGCTGTTTTCAAAAAAAAGATTTGCGACAAACACCTTTTGTTCAGGACTCCATGTCCCGCCGTTTAAAAAGTATTGTGCATCCTCCAGGATTTTATTGATTTCATTAATTTCTAACTCTGAGGTAGTGAGCAAATGTTTCAAGATTATCCCTCCTCTTTCAGTAAAAAAACACCCTGACAATTTGGTCAGGGTGCTGCATAGTTGAGGCAGCCAGATATACGGATACACTGTTCCCGTATAGCCTGCTTGCCGCCAACACCCTTTTAAGTCTCTCTGAACTTAGTTAAAAAGCGTTAAGCTACATTATTTTTTTTTTCGTTTTCAGCTTCAAACATATCTTCCTTGGCCTCTTCTCTGCCAGGAAGAATCAGGTTCAGGAGAACGCCGCTGATCGCTGCCAGTGCCATTCCTTCCAGTTTAAATGCCCAAATTTCGATATGGGCTCCGCCAATTCCGAGTACTAGGATGACCGAAGCAATAACCAGGTTACGGTTGTTTCCAAAATCCACTTTGCTGTCAACAAGCATTCTTAATCCTGATGAAGCGATGATCCCGAACAGAAGGATCGACACGCCGCCCATTACTGGAGTTGGGATCGAGCTGATTAGTGCAGTTACCTTACCAATGAATCCGAAGATGATGGCGATGACTGCAGCACCTGCCAGTACATAGACACTGTATATTTTCGTGATGGCCAGTACGCCTATGTTTTCACCGTAAGTTGTCTTTGGCGGACCCCCGATTAATGCCGAGATCATTGTTCCTGTTCCATCAGCAAGGATGGAGCGGTGAAGTCCCGGTTCTTTAATATAATCTCTCCCAACTACTTTTCCAAGGACAAGCTGATGGCCGATATGTTCAGAGATTGTCACAACAGCTACTGGTATCATTAAAAGAGCCAGATCAAGGGTTACCCTCACTTCATAATCAGCGAAGGGGATTAAGAATTCCGGCATCTCGAACCAGGATGCCTGCTGTACAAGCGAGAAGTCTATCAGGCCCACTGCCAGTGAGTATACATAGCCGATTATGATACCTGCAAGAATCGGCACCATGCTGAGCATTCCTTTTGCATAGATGGAGAAGATGATTGTTGCACCTAAAGTGATGAGCGCTGCTGAGAAATGCACCATGCTGTATTCACCCGTTTCAGGGTTGTTCATGGCCATACCGACTGCTGTGCCTGCTAATGCCAATCCGATTACAATGATTACCGGGCCGACCACGATTGGCGGAAGCAGATTCATAATCCAGCGGTAGCCCGCTTTTTTGATGATCAACGCTACGGCTCCATATACTAGTCCTGCCATAAAGCTTCCGATCATGGCAGCACCTGGTCCGCCAGCAGCTTTTGCTGCGATGATTGGAGCAATGAAAGCGAAAGATGACCCTAAATATGCCGGCACCTGCCATTTTGTTATGATGAGGAAAGCTATGGTTGCAAGTCCGCTTGAGATTAAAGCTATGGCAGGATTTAATCCTACTAAGAAAGGTACAAGTATAGTGGCTCCGAACATTGCGAATAAGTGCTGTAAACTTAATGTCAGCCAATGGGCTGGTTTTGGAACATCTTTTATATCTAGAATAGGCTTATGCATGCCAATCTCTCCTCTTCAATTTATTAAAAAACCCTCTTTGCCAGAGTCGCAAAGAGGGTAAAAGAGCACAGCAAAAGATAGACTGATTTTGCTGAGTCCCCCTTTGCCAGCCTCTCTGGACTGTATTTAAAAGGGCTATTTAATTTTCAAAAATGCTAACTTGATCGCTTTCATCCACTTCCTTCAGCTCGACAACAATTTTTTCCGAACTGGAGGTTGGAATGTTTTTTCCAACATAATCAGCTCTTATCGGAAGCTCTCTATGGCCCCGGTCCACGAGGACTGCCAGCTGAATCTGCGATGGCCGTCCGATATCAATCAGCGCATCAAGGGCGGCTCTAACTGTTCTTCCTGTATAAAGAACATCATCGACCAGTATCACTTTCTGTTCATTTATATCTTTTGGAACATCTGAGCCTTTGACAAGCGGCTCCTGATTTTCAGTCTTTTTCGTAAGATCATCTCTATATAGAGTAATATCAAGTTCGCCTACATCAATTTTGGCACCTTCGATTTGTTCGATCCGCTCCGCCAGGCGGTTCGCAAGGTATATCCCCCTGGTACGGATTCCAATCAGGATGCAATTTTCGATCCCTTTATTTTTCTCTATAATTTCATGAGCAATCCTTGTCAGCGCTCTCCTGATTGCCTGGTCATCCAAAACTATTGCCTTTTGCTGCGGCATTCTGATCACCTCTATTATCTGATTCTCTTCAGTTAATGTTATATACAAAAAACCTCTCACCGATCTGGCGAGAGGGTAAACGATTTTATTGCTGCAGAATAAGGATACAATGCTCCTTATTCAATCCGTTTCCTTCCCAGCCTCACGGGACTGTTTTAAAGGACTTATTCAACTATAGTCATCATATAGCACAGTTGGACAGTTGTCAACGATTATTTGCCAGTTTACCTAATAGCTCTTCGAAATAAGCAGGCATAGGTGCTTCAAATTCCAGGTACTCACCTGTTCTTGGATGATTAAATCCAAGAACACCTGCATGCAGTGCTTGTCCTCCAAGATCAAGAGTCTTTCTTGGACCGTATTTAGGATCTCCTGCCAGAGGATAGCCAATGTATTTCATATGAACACGGATTTGATGGGTTCTTCCCGTTTCAAGCTGGCATTCCACCAGTGTAAAATCCCTGAAACGCTCAAGGACCTGAAAATGCGTAACCGCATGTTTTCCATTGTCAACAACGGTCATGCTTTGACGGTCTTTGGGATCGCGGGCAATTGGGGCATCAATCGTACCATAATCGTGGGGAATGACTCCATGGACAATGGCACAGTACTTACGTGTAACGGTTTTATTCATCAGCTGGTTCACAAGACTTTCATGTGCCATATCATTCTTTGCAACCATAAGAAGTCCCGATGTATCCTTATCGATTCTGTGAACAATTCCTGGCCTCATGACCCCATTTATTCCTGAAAGATCTGTGCAATGCGCCATAAGTCCATTTACAAGAGTGCCAGTGCCATGCCCGGCTGCCGGATGGACCACCATTCCTTTTGGTTTATTTACCACCAGGACATCTTTATCTTCATAATAAATATCCAGCTCCATTTTTTCCGGCACAACATCCAGTTCTTCAGGTTCAGGTATTGTTATTTCAATTTTATCATTTGCCGTACATTTGTAATTGGTTTTCGGCTTCTGCCCGTTTACAAGAACATTGCCGTCTTTAATCCATTGCTGAACCTGCGTTCTTGACCAATCCGCATTCAATGTGGATAACACTTTATCTATTCTTTCTCCTGCCTGTTCTTCAGGAATGATGTGTTCCATTTTCTCCATAAGATTTCTCCTTCTTCTTTGCTTCTCTCTCTTCAAGCAGCATCTGAATCATCAGTAGCCCTACACCAATAACCAGAGCCGAGTCAGCAATATTGAAAACGGGGAAGTCATATCCAAAAATATAAGTGTTAACGAAATCCACCACTTCTTTTCTAAATACCCTGTCAATAAAGTTTCCAATCGCTCCGCCCAGCATCAGGCCCAAAGAGACTCCAAGCAGCAATTTGCCTTTGGCAGCTTTTTGAATGTAATAAATGATACCAATTATGACAATAACGGTTATTACGTAGAAAAACCACATTTGCCCCTGCAGGATGCCCCAGGCAGCGCCACGGTTGCGGTGCGATGTAATATAAAGAAAGTCCTCAATAACTTTAACACTTTCCCCTAATTCAAAGTTCTTTACAATCAGCCACTTCGTAAACTGATCAAGTGCAATCACGAACAATGCAATTATGTAATAAAACACAAAGGCAACCCCCATATCTCATATCATTACCTTTGCATTTTAGCACAAACTGAATAAAAAACACAGCACACGCCTAAACTCAGTGGAAAATAGATTTTCTGTAGAATTTCCCCAGCCTGCTGCAGTCCTCCATTGTTTTTAAAGTAGGGATCACCTGCAGCAAATCTTGCGGAAGCAGTTCACCTGAAATTTCACATTTGCCAAAACTTCCAGATTCAATTTTGCTGAGTGTTTGTTCAATATCATGCAGCTCTTCCAATAAAATCGGTTTTATCAAAGCGGAACTATTGCCTTCCATTAGCCTTTCCAGTATTTCCTGTCTTGTATTACGGAGTTCTGTATATAGCCCTTCTGCTTTTGCATCCATGCTTTTTCCTCCGTTCTCTGATGTTTACTTTATTATTTTCTCGGAACGGATTTCAGACACGGATAAACTTTTAGCAAACGGCACAACATTTAGTGAAGGTGGAATTATTTATTAAGACTCTTTTCGTATAAATTGTTGTTTTTCGCTTATCAATGTTGTCCGTTGATTTCCGCTCCAGGCTGCTCGCTTTCAGCGGGGCGGCGGTGAGCCTCCTCGACGCTGCGCGCCTGCGAGGTCTCACCTGTCCCGCTACTCCCGCAGGACTTTGAATAAGCATCCTCGAATAAGCACCGCACGAAGGAAATGCGCCAGCATTTTCGAGGATCTCGCACCTTCCGCTACAATCAACTCAGTAAATATAATACAAAAGCAACAAACCTTGCGAATACAGCCTTTATAAAAAGGATTTGAAGAAGTCCAATTAAAAAACAGTCCCCCAATTTTTGAGGGACTGCCAGTATTTAAGCCAAGTGGCTATAATTATTTTTTACAACCTCAGCACAGCGAGGGCAAAGAGTGTCATAGCCTTCTATCTGGCCGACGTCTGGAGTAACTGTCCAGCAGCGATCGCAAGTTTCCCCTTCTGCTTTAGAAACAACTATTGCAGTGTTTTCAAATTTCACAGCATTTTCAGGAGCATCTGACAGGCCGCCTGCTACTTCAAATCCAGAAACGATAAAGATCTGCTGAAGATTTTCCTGAATTGACTCCAGAAGGCTTTTTGCTTGATCGTTTACATAAAGGGTTACTTTTGCAGTCAGAGATTTGCCAATCACCTTTTCATTACGTGCTTCTTCCAATGCTTTAAGAACATCATTGCGAAGCTTCATGAATGCAGTCCACTTTTCTTCCAGCTGCTTTGCGTTCGGAAGCTCTTGATATTCAGGCATATCCGTCAATTGTACACTTACTTCCTTCACATTCGGAATAAAGCTCCAAACTTCATCTGAAGTATGGGAAAGTATAGGTGCAACCAGTTTTGTCAGAGCAATCAGGCTCTTATATAAAACAGTTTGGATAGCACGGCGTTCTGCATTATCTTTCGCTTCAATGTATAGGACATCTTTTGCAAAATCAAGATAGAATGCACTAAGGTCCAATGTACAGAAATTATTTACAGCATGGTAGATGCTGGCAAATTCATAGCGGTCATAAGACTCGCGAACATTCTTGATCAGTTTGTTCAGCTTAACCAGCATAAACTGGTCAACTTCACGCAGGCTTTCAAATGAAACCGAGTCTGTTGCCGGGTTAAAATCATCCAGATTTCCAAGCAAAAACCTGAACGTATTGCGGATCTTTCTATACACTTCTGCAACCTGCTTCAGAATAGCATCAGATACACGGACATCAGCCTGATAATCTACTGAAGCTACCCATAAGCGCAGAATGTCAGCACCAAGCTGGTTCATGACTTTTGCCGGAACCACTACGTTTCCAATGGATTTACTCATTTTTCTTCCTTCACCATCAAGTGTGAACCCGTGGCTCAGCACACCTTTATAAGGTGCTTTTCCTGTCACTGCTACTGCAGTTGAAAGTGAAGAGTTAAACCAGCCTCGGTATTGGTCCGAGCCTTCAAGGTATAAATCTGCAGGACGCTGCAAGTCGTCGCGCTCTAAAAGAACTGCCTGATGGGAAGAACCGGAATCGAACCAAACGTCCATGATATCCGTTTCTTTTGTAAACAAGCCATTCGGGCTTCCCGGATGTGTGAACCCTTCAGGCAGCAGTTCTTTCGCTTCTCTCTCGAACCAGATGTTCGAACCATCCTCACGGAAAAGGTTGGATACATGTTCAATGGTTTCATCTGTGATAATCTCTTCCCCATTTTCCGCATAAAAAACAGGAATTGGCACGCCCCATACACGCTGGCGGGAGATACACCAATCACCGCGGTCCCGGACCATGTTAAATAGTCTTGTCTCTCCCCACGCAGGATACCAATTAGTTTCCTTAACAGCTTCCAAAAGTTCATTGCGGAAATCTTTAATGGATGCAAACCATTGGGCAGTAGCACGGAAAATAACTGGCTTTTTTGTTCTCCAGTCATGCGGATAAGAGTGAGTAATAAAAGTAAGTTTTAATAAAGCCCCAGCTTCCTCAAGTTTTTCAGTAATCGGCTTATTGGCTGCATCATAGAATAAACCTTCAAAGCCAGGTGCTTCACTAGTCATGTTTCCTTTATCATCAACCGGGCATAATACGTCCAACCCGTACTTCATGCCAACATGGAAATCGTCTTCCCCATGGCCAGGAGCAGTATGAACACATCCCGTACCAGCATCAGTTGTAACATGTTCACCCAGCATGACAAGGGAATCACGGCCATAAAGGGGATGTTCGGCAACTACATTCTCAAGCTCTGTCCCTTTTACTGATTGAACAACTTTATAGTCTTCCCATTCAAACTCTTTAGCCACTGAAGCCAGTAAATCTTCAGCAACCATAAACTTTTTGCCGTTTGCCTCAACTACACTATAGGTAAGGTCCGGATGAACTGAAATTCCGAGGTTTGCCGGAATGGTCCAAGGAGTAGTAGTCCAGATAACAATATGTGTATCTTGATCCAATACATTTTTGCCATCTTTTACTTTAAATGCTACATAGATGGACGGTGAACGCTTATCTTTGTATTCAATTTCTGCTTCTGCTAAAGCTGATTCAGATGACGGAGACCAATAAACAGGCTTTTTCCCTTTATAGATATAGCCTTTTTTCGCCATCTCCCCAAATACTTTAATTTGCTGAGCTTCGTACTCCGGCTTCAGAGTGATGTATGGGTTCTCCCAATCACCGCGGACTCCTAAGCGCTTAAATTGGCTGCGCTGGCTGTCAATCTGCTCATATGCGTATTCTTCACAAAGCTTGCGGAACTCAGCAACACTCATTTCTTTACGCTTTACGCCTTTGTTTGTCAAAGCCTGCTCAATTGGGAGACCATGTGTATCCCAGCCAGGAACATATGGAGCATTAAAGCCAGTCATTGACTTAGAGCGTACGATGAAATCCTTTAGGATTTTGTTCAGCGCATGGCCGATGTGGATGTCGCCATTTGCATATGGAGGACCATCATGCAGTACAAACATCGGACGGCCTTTTGTCCGTTCCTGGACCTTTTCATAAATATTCATTTCTTCCCATTTTGCCTGAATTTCAGGTTCGCGCTTTGGAAGATTGCCGCGCATTGGGAATTCTGTTATTGGCATTAATAAACTATCTTTGTAATCCATTCCTTTGCCTCCTGTTTGTAACTCATTAAATACCATGATAGCCAATGAGAGCTGAGAAAAACCACAGAAAAATACAAAAAACCTTCTCATCCCAAAAAGGGACGAGAAGGTTATATTCTCCCGCGGTACCACCCTTGTAGATGAAATATGATTAAATTTCATCCGCTCAAAGAATTCTTAACGTGAATGATCCGCCTTGGCCTACTGATGGTTGTATGTTCGGCAAGGAACTCAAGGGTGATTTTCCAGCTTTTGCTTATACCCGGGCTTCCACCATCCCCGGCTCGCTTACAGAGTGAGTATCCATTCTGTTCATAAGCTTTGAAAAGTCTGTACTGTCCCTCTCATTGTTGATAAACATCGTATTTTACTTTGTTTTAAAATTATATGCGATATTTCCAGCTTTCGTCAAGCCAGTGATTCTTCTTCTTCTCTTAATGATTTAAGTTCAGTGGAATCCAGCTTATATTCCATTAAATGATCCCAATCATCGTTGTTCAGCATATCCAGCTGTGCTTCAACAAGCATTTTGAAACGTGTCCGGAATACTTTAGACTGTTTCTTTAAATCTTCAATATCCAGCGCGATTTTTCTCGCTTTGGATAGGGATTCGTTCACAATTCTGTCAGCATTCTTTTCAGCTTCTTTAATGATTAGCTTCGCTTCTTTATGGGCATTGCGCTTTACATCCTCTGCTGCTTCCTGTGCAACCACAATCGATTTATTAAGTGTTTCTTCAATTGTGGTAAAGTGGCCTATGCGTTCGTTCGTATCATTAAGCTTTTCTTCAAGTTCTTTTTTTTCCCTGATCAGGATTTCATAGTCTTTGATGATCTGGTCAAGGAATTCGTTTACTTCATCTTCATCATACCCGCGGAATCCTTTGCTGAATTCCTTGTTATGAATATCCAACGGTGTTAATGGCATGTGTGCCACCTCCCAGGTCTGTTGATCTTATGTAATTGGTTTGAGCCTGCTGGTTCATTTTCATTATAGCAGACTCCGTAGTCTTTTGATTATTTATTCGACAGGTTGTTTCAAATTCCTTCAATTTTATAAAAAATAAATTGTTATCTCTGCCTCCCAGCAATAATCCTCCATTTGTCCTTTTTTGTTTTTCCATCTATTTCTATGATTTTGGAACGGCCCTGTCCCCTGACTGATATGATGTCGCTTTGCTGGCATTCAAATGAGGGGTTTTCTATTTGCGTCCAATTGACTTTGACTAGTCCCTGTTGAATATAGAGCTGGGATTTTTGTCTTGAGATGTTGTAGATGGCAGAGATGATTGTGTCCAATCTCAGGGATGAAGAGGTGATGGAGCTTTCTTTCCACACTTCTGCTGATTGGATCGCCTCTGAAAAAGGCTGTTTTTTCAGCGATACGGAAGCCCTGCCAATCGACTGCAGCTGCAGGCTGATGTAATCTTCAATTTCCTGTGCTGCAAAAAACTGGATTCTGTCATCTTCAAAAAGGATATCACCGAACTTCCCTCTTTTTAGCCCCAAAGACATTAGACTTCCCAGGACTTGCGGGTGTTCTATGGTGACAAACTTTATAGGATATACCAGTTCAAACAGCCGAATTTGAAAATCGCTCTCATCGCTTTCATAGTAATCCGGAAATATCAGGGCTCTCCTTCTCTCTGCATCTGGGGTTCCCCCAAATAAAGAAAATAAGATTCCGGAATCCTGTCCAATAACGCTTTTAAGGATTTGCTGCTCCCTTGGATCAAGAAAATCAGTAAGCTTTGGTGCATATGTATTTTCTACAAGATCTTTCCAGTTAAGAACCTGGTCAATAAATTCTTTTTCTTCCGGTCGGAAGTGCTGATAAATGGTCATTTTTAAGTAAACCTCCATTTTAAGCAAATAAAAAAGGGCCATTTTGATAGCCCTGTTTGTAGACCTTATGATATCCAATAAAAAAGCTGCTGTAATCCTCCAGTGGCAAATCGCAAAACTAAGATAGCCACAATTGGAGAAATATCAATCATTCCAAGCGGAGGAATGATTTTGCGGAAAGGCTCAAGGTACGGTTCACAAATCCTTGCAAGAAACTGGCCAAATGCTGATTCCCTGGCATTAGGGAACCAGGACAGCAGAATATAAATAATCAGTGCCCACGAGTAATAATAAATTGCAGATGACAATATTCCAAATACTAATTCCATTAAATGCTACCACCTCGTATTTTCTAATTCTTGTTCTTTCATCAGCTGAGAGATGTTTCCTGATACCTCAACATTGTCAGGTGTACATAGAAAAATATCAGTTCCAATCTTTTGAATATCTCCGCCAATGGCATAAACGGTTCCGCTTAGGAAGTCAACAATCCGCTTTGCCTGATCTTTTTCTATTCTCTGCAGATTGACAACAACAGCTCTTCTGTTTTTCAGCTGATCCGCAATATCCTGTGCCTCTGCATAGACACGCGGTTCAACAAGAACTACTTTAGAAGATTTCTGCACACTTTGGAGGCTGACGATGTTCTGTTTTTGAACTGGCTGCTGCTTTTGCACCTGCTTCACCGGCTCTCTTTCTTCTTCGATGATTTCCTCTTCCTTATAGTCATATTCATCATCCAGGAAGAAAAATGTTTTAAATTTTGATTTTATACTCATTTTATCAAACCTCCTGACTCTTTTGGCCTACTAAAGCAGTACCAATCCTCACCATTGTGGCACCTTCTTCAATTGCCAGGGAAAAATCATTGGACATGCCCATTGAAAGCTCAGTACAAGGAGCAAAATCAAATCCCAGATCTTTTACCTTTGTTTGCATGTCTTTAAGCTTACGGAAACAGGAACGAAGCAAATCCTCGTCTGATGAAAGAGGTGCCATTGTCATAAGGCCGATGATATTGAGATTTTTATAATCTGCCAGGCATGAAATAAAGTCAGCTACCTCTTCAGGATTTATCCCCTGTTTCGACTCTTCTCCTGAGACATTAACCTGAACAAAACAATTTATCTTTCGATTCGCCCGCTTGTCGATTTCCTTCGCGAGGGAAAGCCTGTCCAGTGAATGGATATAATCCACTTTATCAATTATATTTTTCACTTTGCGCGTTTGCAGCGTACCAATAAAATGCCAGGTTGGCTTGTCCTTTAACACATCCCACTTGGCAAGGAGTCCTTCATCTCTGTTTTCACCTAAATGAACAATACCTGCTTCAAGGGCTTCTTGTGCCCTTTCCGCTGATACGTACTTAGTAACAGCAATGAGGGTAATTTCTTCGGGCTTACGGTTGGCCTTCATGCACGCTTCCTGAATAGCTGACTCAATTTGCTTTAAATTTTCTTCTACTCTCATTTAGCTTCCGTCTTCCTCCTTCCAGCCAATAAAGCTCATCATTCTGCCTGTACTTCCTCTATCTCTTCTGTGAGAGAAAAAATAGTTTTCATGACAGCTTGTGCAATAATCAGTAATCATGATATTTTCATGAGGAATTCCTGCATTTATCAGAATTGTCCGGTTTAGTTCCTTCAAATCAAGCTGGAATTGATTGTCACTAATTTGATTATATGGCTTTATATCGACATCTTCTAGTATTTTTTGCACTTTTGAAATAACACGATCATCAACTATATAACAATTTCCGCAAATGGAAGGGCCAATTACAGCCTGAACCTCACTTATGTCCATTCCTTCTTTTGCAAATAGCTCAGCCATCTTCCTCCCAATCCCCCCGACAGTACCTTTCCAGCCTGCATGTGCCATACCTATGGCTCCTGTCTTTTCATGCAAAAAGTAAAGCGGCACACAATCCGCATAACAGAGGGTCAGCATGACATCTTTAGAATAAGTGAAAAACCCGTCAGTACCAGAAAAAGAATCCTCGTAAATTAGTGCACCTTTCCCTTTATCATTTCTGGTAACTTTTTTTATATTTATTTCATGAGTTTGTTCAGCACCAACCCACTTTTCATGAGAAAATCCAAGCAAGTCAGCCACATGCTGCCGATTTCGGCTGACTGCTTCATAGCTGTCGTTCACATGCAATCCTACATTAAGCGTTTTGTATTCTTTACGGCTGTATCCGCCATTTTTAGTTGTAAAACCGGCCGTAATATTAGGAAAACGATCCGCCCACTCTTTTATGACAAAATACTCTTCAGTTTTTAAAGAAAATGGTTCCATCAGATTAACCCCATCATATTTTTCTATAGTTTACCACAAGGCAGGCAGTGATGACACCATTAACAACTCCTATGCTTCCTCCTCAATATATTTTGGCTCACTCGCATCCTGATAGCGGACCAGTATGACATCTTCACCAATTTTTATAATGTTTTTCCACGGTATGACAATATCAGCATCTCTCCCAAAAAAACCCAACACCTTCCCCGCTCCTCCGATTATGACGGCTTCAATTTTCCCTGTATTTATATTAATATCTATATCCCCAATATTTCCAAGCTTTTTGCCGTCAGCTACATTTACAACATCCTTCATTTGAAATTCAGATATTTTCACCATCGACACTTCACTCCCAATTTATGTTCTTATTCAATATATGTTTGCCCCTATAGGAAAAATGTTTGTAAAAATAAAAAGCAGCCAAATTGGCTGCTAGCTTTGAATATTTTTATTCATTTGTTTGATTGCCGCTTTTTCAAGCCGTGAGACTTGAGCCTGGGAAATGCCGATTTCCTCGGCCACTTCCATTTGAGTTTTGCCCTGGAAGAAGCGTTTTCTAAGAATCAGTTTTTCCCGTTCATTCAGTCTTCTCATTCCCTCTTTTAGCGCTATCTCTTCAATCCATTGAATATCTTTGTTCCGTTCATCGCTCAGCTGATCCATCACATAGATCGGATCCCCGCCATCATTATAAATCGGTTCAAATAAGGAGACAGGATCCTGAATCGCATCCAATGCAAAAACGATTTCTTCATGAGGCACATCCAGCTCTTTTGCTATTTCTTCCGCTGTAGGCTCTCTTGATGTTTTGCTCATTAAGCGTTCTCTTACTTGCAGAGCTTTATAAGCAATGTCCCTTAATGAACGCGATACGCGGATCGGGTTATTATCACGCAGATACCTGCGTATTTCCCCAATGATCATCGGAACTGCATAGGTGGAAAACTTAACGTTTTGACTTAGATCAAAATTATCAATAGATTTCATTAGACCGATACAGCCGACCTGGAAAAGGTCATCAACAAATTCGCCTCTATTATTAAAACGCTGAATCACACTTAATACGAGACGCAAATTGCCGTTGACGAGTTTTTCCCGTGCGGTAATATCCCCCTTATGCATTTGCTTGAAGAGCTCTCTCATTTCTTCGTTTTTTAAAACTGGAAGCTTTGAAGTATCAACACCGCAAATTTCTACTTTATTTCGAGTCAATCCATTTCCCTCCTCAAAGGAGCTGCTGTACAAAAAACAGTATCTCCTTGGAAAGGAAAAATATGCACCGGCAAATTCAACTGCCGGATGGGGAATCGGTCAAAGCATCATAAACACTAGGTTTTCTCCTTGCAAAATTTTGTAAAAAAAATATTCCTGTTTAAATTCTAAACCATCTTATTAAATTCTTTTTTTAGTCTTTTTATTATTCGTTTTTCCAGACGCGAAATATAGGACTGGGAAATACCCAGCATATCTGCCACGTCCTTCTGAGTTTTTTCTTCACCCGATCCGAGGCCAAATCTAAGTTCCATTATTTGTTTTTCCCGATCTGAAAGCTGATGCAATGCCTTTAACAGCAGCTTTTTATCAACATTTGCTTCGAGATCTTTTGTGATAATGTCATCCTCAGTGCCAAGCACATCGGATAGAAGCAGTTCATTGCCATCCCAATCGATATTTAAAGGTTCATCAAAGGAAACTTCAGAACGGATTTTATTATTCCTTCTTAAATACATTAGTATTTCATTCTCGATACAGCGGGATGCATATGTAGCCAGCTTGATTTTTTTCTCTGGATTAAACGTATTTACAGCTTTAATAAGCCCAATGGTTCCAATGCTGATTAAGTCCTCTATATTGATGCCAGTATTTTCAAACTTTCTGGCGATATATACAACAAGACGCAGATTTCTTTCAATTAATATGGATCTTGCAGCTTTATCTCCTTTTGGAAGCTTAATCAGAAGCATTTCTTCTTCTTCCTTACTGAGTGGAGGAGGTAGTGCTTCGCTGCCGCCTATATAATATACTTCATCTGTTTTAATCCCCAGCTTAATCAATAATTTATACCAATAGTAGGATAAGCGAAGTTTTAACTTTTTCATGATTTGTCCTCCTTCTAAATTATGTTTTTGCAGAGTATAGTATATTAACTTACCTTTGCATCCGGCTTCATTGTACTTGTACCTGTAAGCATCTTAGGGTGAACGATGCACTGAAACGCATCGTCGGCAGAAAGCTGCTGCATGGAAAAGGAAACTAATCCACGCTCCGCTTCTATTATTTCATTCTCTTTTTCAAGGAAAATGCAGTCAGGCTTAAATCCTATAATCAATTGGTGTTCTTGTCCAACAACCTTACATGGAATAACCCTCATTTTATGCTCCCAATCTCCGCCAATTGAATCATTGCCCATGATGATATCTTCTGGCTGCCCTGCCATTTTAATAATTTCAGGCGGGAACTCGTCAAGCCTGTCTTTAATGGATATAAACATCACCGGCATTTTCGATATGGGATCATATAACTGGTTGCCGCTGTCAATCAGGCCTTTGAAACGGTATTCTGTTTCATTGATGACAACACGCACCCTAATTAGTGAGTCATACTGAATTTTTGTCATCTCAATTCCTTCAACGTTTCTTTTTGAGAAATGCCAGGCAAGAGGAAAACCAAGAAGAACAAACAGCCAGCTGATTGGATCACCAAAGCCTTTAACACTGGCCAGCATGACGGATGAAGAAAGCTGAAAATCAAAGTTAACAAAATAATGAATGCCTATTAAGGAGCCTCCAACTAAAAAAGTAGCAAAATAAAAAGTCATGAGCCCTTTTAGAAAGTAGCGCAAACGCTTAAAGCCAAAAACAGCCAATACCATTGCAACCGAGAATAATAATTTAGTGACCGGATGGCCTGAATATTCATTAAATGGTGTAAATACTAATAAAATGATGATTGATCCTATTAAGCCGCCTGCAAAAATCCTCCAAAGCCTGATTTCTCTTTTTAGTATTATGGCTGTTAAATAAAGGAGAAGGCTGTCAAACATAAAATTTAACGCCCAGATAATATCCAAATAGACCGTCAATTATCTTCCCCCTTTAGTAGAAAAGTGCAACCGCCTTGCCCACCGCCGACAAGTGACCTTGAGGGGGCAGGCGCTGGAGCTAGACTGTTATCAAAGATAAAGTTATTCTTTTGGTTTCCTCTTCAAATTCAGCATTTGATAGATAGACTTTAAGGTTAAATTCTCTCGTATATTAAAAGTGTTATGATTCTGTTAGAAAAAAGTATAGCGCATTTCAGTAATGGAAGTGTGTCGCTTTCTGTATGCAAAAAGATAGAAATTTTCCCTATTCCCAACGGATTTTGTCATTAAATTTCTATTTTTTGCTCCTTCATTTTTTCGCTGGGTGTGATTTATATCACATTTTTTGTTCTCTATATCAACTATAATGACAGTGAAAATAATAAGAAGGAGTTTTGCTGTTATGCTGGACACAAAAACAATTGAAATTATTAAAAGTACTGTACCTGTACTTGAAAAACATGGCGAAGATATAACGAAAACCTTTTATAAGTTAATGTTTACAAATCACCCTGAACTGCTGAACATCTTTAATCATGCTAATCAAAAACAGGGCCGTCAGCAAAAAGCTCTGGCAAACTCAATATATGCTGCTGCAAAATATATCGATAACCTGGAAGCTATTCTCCCGGTTGTCACACAAATTGCTCATAAGCACCGATCTTTAGGCATTAAGCCTGAACATTATCCGATTGTTGGAGAACATTTAATTCTTGCAATCAAGGAAGTGCTAAAAGAAGCTGCTACCGAAGAAATTATTGATGCCTGGATGAAAGCATATGGTGTGATTGCGGATGCATTCATCGGATTAGAAAGGAGCCTTTATGTTGATGCCGCAGAGAAGCCAGGAGGCTGGGATGACTTCAGAACATTTACTGTTGCAAAAAAGGAGAAAGAAAGTGATGTAATTACTTCCTTCTATTTTACACCTGAAGATGGAGGAAATATTTCCAGCTACCTTCCGGGCCAGTACATTAGTGTGAAATTAACAATTCCAGGAGAAGAATATACACATATCCGCCAATATAGCCTATCCGACTCTCCGGAAAAATCTTATTACCGAATTTCTGTAAAGAAAGAAGAAGGTAATTCTGAAAAGCCGGACGGAAAGGTTTCCAGCTATCTTCACAATGACCTGAAAGAAGGCGACTGTATAGAGATCAGTGCTCCTGCAGGAGAATTCGTTCTGGATAAAATGGATAGTCCTGTTGTTCTGCTTAGCGGCGGGGTAGGCATTACACCAATGCACAGCATGCTGTGTCATCTTGATGCAACAGGAGTAAAGCATGAAACAATTTTTGTTCATTCTGCACTCAACGGGAAAGTACATGCATTTTCAGAGGAAGTACAGGAAATTGAAAAAAAGAATCCATTGGTAAAGACATATTTCTGTTATGAAAGTCCAACAGAAGAAGATAAAGTCGAAAAAATCTACAGCAAGGATGGTTATATTACTTCAGAATGGATAAACATGATAGTGCCTAATAAAGATAGTATGGTTTATATGTGCGGGCCAGTTCCTTTTATGCAGGCAATGTACGAGGCATTGCTTGAGGCAGGCTTCCAGAAGGAAAATATCCGCTACGAATTCTTTGGGCCTTCTATGCAATTAAAGGAAACTCAGACTGTATAAATATAAATAAGCATGGCCCAAACTTTGAGCCATGCTTATTTATGTAAAAACCTGATGAAAATTGTAAAAAACCCTTGGAATCGAGTTGATTCCAAGGGTTTTTTACATCAAATATTATCTTCTGCGGTTGCGGTTGCGGAGGAACGTCGGGATATCCAAAGTTTCTTCAGGCTGTTGAGATTGGCTGCTTCTCACAGGTTCTTGCGGAGCTTCCTCTCTCTTTTGCTCACGCTTCATAGGAGCTCCCATGCCTGGAGAAGATTTAGGCTGTCCGAAAGTTGGCCTTAATGGCTTAGGCTGGATCACTTCTTCATTAAATCCAGTCGCAATGACCGTTACAACAATCTCATCTTTAAGGTTTTCATTAATAACGGAACCGAAGATCATATTCACATCCTGATCTGAAGCAGAAGCAACAATGTCAGCTGCTTCCTGTACTTCATACAGGCTTAGATTTGAGCCGCCAGTGATATTCATTAAGACGCCTTGTGCACCATCAATTGATGTTTCAAGCAAAGGTGATGAAATCGCCTTTTTCGCAGCTTCTGCTGCACGGTTTTCTCCTGCAGCGACACCAATACCCATAAGTGCAGAACCTTTATTGGACATGATTGTCTTTACATCTGCAAAGTCGAGGTTAATTAATCCCGGAACAGCAATCAAGTCGGAAATACCCTGAACACCCTGGCGCAGAACGTTATCCGCTTCACGGAATGCTTCAAGCATCGGAGTGCTTTTATCCACGATTTCCAATAGCCTGTCATTAGGAATAACGATCAGTGTATCAACCGCTTCCTTCATAGCAGCAATACCGCCGGCTGCCTGAGTGGATCGCTTACGGCCTTCAAAAGTGAATGGGCGCGTAACAACACCAACAGTCAGAGCTCCTAAATCTCGTGCAATCTGGGCGATTACTGGAGCCGCCCCTGTTCCAGTTCCTCCTCCCATTCCAGCTGTGACGAAGACCATATCCGCACCCTTCAATGCTTCTTCTACCTGCTCTTTACTTTCTTCTGCAGCTTTTTTACCTACCTCTGGGTTGGCACCAGCTCCTAGTCCCCTTGTAAGTTTGCCTCCGATTTGCATTTTCACTTCTGCTTTTGATAAATTCAGCGCCTGAGCATCCGTGTTAACAGCAATAAACTCAACGCCTTGAACACCATGCTCAATCATTCTGTTTACTGCATTGTTACCGCCGCCTCCAACGCCGATGACTTTTATAGTTGCTAATGAATCCAAATTTGTATCAAATTCCAACATGACTAATCCTCCTAATTCGTCGATATTCCTAAGAACACCTTTTTTGATTCGCTTTTTTATTCGCACTCCCAAAATGGTTTTTCAGTGCTTTTTTCTATCCGCCGAATGGCTTTTGATTCCGTTTCCCTAACCCTTGCGAATCAAATCAAGTTATTCGAAAAAGTATCCGAGGAACTTTTTAACTCTTGATGTGATTTTTTCTTCCGGCTGTTTTTCCGGCTTTGTTTTCGGTTGCGGTTGCGGTTTTTGCACTCGTTTTTCTTTTGCTTCAGGGACAGTCACTGGCTGTTCCATTTTTCTGCCCTGTATTTTAGCATTTTTATACGCGAACTTAATCAATCCAACAGCAGTCGTATACTGCGGCTCCCTCACGCCAATATAATCAGGAATTGCGATGCGGACTCTATTTTGGAAAACATCCTGTGCCAGTTCGAGGATTCCCTGTGTATTCGCTACGCCTCCAGATAATACATAGCCCCCTGGAAGATCTTTTGCTCCAAGACGTTTCACTTCGTGCTGGATAAGATCAAAAATCTCTTCCATGCGTGCTTCTATAATATCTGATATTTCCAGCTGATTAAATTGCTGGTGCTGATCGCTTCCGATGATGGGAACACTGAATACCTCATCTTCAGATGCATGGTCATAAAACGCATAGCCATACTTTGTTTTGATTTTTTCTGCATCTTCTGTAGATGTGCGGAGTCCGATGGATAAGTCTTTTGTGATATGGTCTCCCCCTACAGGTAGAACACTGGCTGCCTTTAAAGACCCATTTTCAAATATGGCAATGGTTGTGGAGCCGCCGCCAATATCAACAAGTGCAACTCCTAGACTTTTCTCATCCTTTGATAAAGCGAATGCACCTGCTGCCAGTGGCTGAAGTGTAATATCCATGATTTCAAGGCCAGCGCGTTCAACACAGCGCAGGGTGTTATGTAAAATCGTTTTCGATCCTGTAATAATGGTGCCTTCCATTTCCAGCCGCACACCAATCATTCCGCGGGGATCACTGATCTCGTCCAATCCGTCAACGATAAACTGTTTTGGAATGACATCAATGATGTCTCTTTCCGGCGGGATTGATACAACTTGTGCCGCGTCTATAACTCTAGCAACATCTTCGTCTGTAATTTCCCTATTTTCACTCGAGACTGCAACAACACCATGGGATGGCTGAAGCATAACATGATTGCCGGTAATTCCTACAATCACATTTTTTATCTCCATTCCTATCATTCTCTCAGCCTGTTCGATTGCCTTTTTAATAGAATGAACGGTTTCGTCTATATCAACAATGGACCCCTTGCGTAACCCTTCTGAATGTACATTGCCAACACCAATAATATTTAAAGAGTCATTGACCATTTCCCCAATGATTACTTTTACACTGGATGTACCGATGTCAAGACTAACATATATTTCATTGCTGTTCATTCTCTGGCACCTCCTTTTTTTTGCAATTACGATTATTGAACAACAATCATTTTTTTGCTGTTGCGTGATTTAATAAGTTAGTTTATCTATAAAATTATTCGTCAAAACTAATATTTTCCCTTTTTTAAATATCATTTTTTTCTGTTTTTTCTCTGTTTTGGGACCATTTTGCGATTAAAATTCTTCTGATGACGGCAATATTTTGGAATAGTCTGACCCCAAAAGCAAATACTGCTGCTAAGTACAAGTCTACACCAAGATGGACACCCAGAAAAGCTAAACTTGCTGCCAGCAGGATGTTAAAAAAGAAACCGGAAACGAAAACTTTTTCATCATAAATATTTTGAAGCTGTGCCCTGATCCCGCCGAATAGAGTATCCAATGCCGCAAGAACAGCAATGGAAAGATAATTCGAGTATTCATCCGGCACTTTTATTTCTGTCATAAGTCCTAGTATCACACCTATGATCAATCCTAATACGGGAAGCCACATTATGATTTGCCTCCTTCTTCGGGTTTCACAGGCTCCATATATCTGATTCTCAATGCCTCGTCATATGAAGGAATCGTGATAGGCTCTGCAGATTTTTCCACCTTTACCCGCAAATTATCAATGAAAAATTCTTCAGCAGAATTTGATACTTGCATGCGATTAAAAAGCTTCTCCGCAGATTGGACATTCTCAGTTATTACTTTCACTTCAATAGGCAGGCGATTTAAGGCATAACCGTCTATCATGGTTTCTCTGTTAATATCCCTTATGACAGTAGTGTTGATGATCCTTCTTCCTCCAATGGAAATGTGCTGGGCATCATACATATTTAACTCGTTGACAAGGCGCTTGAGCAAATCCGGGGAAACAGAATCAGCCTGCTTGCCCAGAAGAAGCTCCTCATGTACCGGTTCAATGCTTATGATTATGCCTGGTCCCGTCACTTCACTTAATCCGGCTTCCATTTTTAGTTCCTCCAGCGTATCGCGAAGCACCTGCTCTTTGCTTTGTTTGCGCTTTGTTTCATATTGGGCAATTTTTTCTTCATTTGAACTGATTTCACGCAAAAGTTTTAATTGCAGTTCCTTTTCCTTAAGGATATCAGCTCTAAGCTGCCAGGTATCCCTTGTATCACGTACAGCCGGTTCCTTAACTGTTTGAAACTGTATGGCAATCATAAAGCCAATTACAACTGTTATAAAGGTAAAGCTGAATTTCTTATTGCTGTCCACTTTCATTCCACCTTGCTTTCCCGAATAAATTATTCTGTGGACAAATTTTACTATATACAAATGCTGGTTTGGCTTTACGAACCCAGTAATGGTTCCATGATGATTTCGCCCTTTTTCTCTAATGTGAATTGGATATTTTCATCTACCAATGTGTCTTTTACTCCGCCTGTCAGGTTCAGAGCAGAAGAAAGCACCTCGGCATCACCAATGGCAGTAATGACAAAAGGGGCAGGATGCTGGTAGCCGTCAACTTCTATTACAGGTCCATTGCAAACAATATAGGAACTGTGCGATAGTCGTTGGCCATTTATGGCAACTGCGGAAGCACCCGAAATATAGAGTTCATTAATCACCTTAAAGACATGGTGTTCATGGACGATATAGTTGTTAATATTATCTTCATCCGGATCGTAGTCACCATCTGCCAGAGTGACTTCCACTCCTGAGCCCTTTACTTTTACTTTGCCAAGATGCATCCTATATTTCTCAGCATCCTCAGCAAGATTAAAATAAACCTGCGCTTCCTGTGAAAGCTCTTTTTCAATATCAAGAACGTTTTCCTGTTTTGTATTTAATTCTTTTTGAAGAGCTCTGTTTTTTTCCTCCAGTTCAACAAGCTGATTACGAAGTTCCAAATCTCTTTCCCACTGTTTTCCGCTTAGTGCCGGCTTTTCTTCTTCTCCCTGTGTAAGGTGATAGGAAAATGCCATCATGTAACCCAGTACTAGAAACACCAGGGAGAATATTACATGATTACCCTTCACCTTCATTTTCTTTTTCAACTTCTTCAGCTCCCTCTGTTTCATAAGCTTTAAAATAAGAGCCTACTTCCAGGTCGATGATTCCTTTTTTCTCGGGATCCAGCTGGCTTATGATAGAAGGATAGTGTGCCATTTTTTCTGAAAAACTTCTTAAAGTAGCACTGACTTCAAAACCATCATTCATATACAAAGTAATATGGTTGGAATCAGTTTTTTTAGGAGAATGATGGATTTCGGAAATCGAATTTAACACCTCTTCAGGCAGTGATTCAAGCTCTCCAATCATCATATCAAGGATGTCACCCTCAGAAAAGTCATTGAGGATAGGAGCGTTGACAGGGATCTCCGCAACTTTTTCATCCTTTAATATGCTCCCATTCTCCATAACAGGAAGATAGTGCTTCTCTTTCGCTATGTAGGCAATGCGCTTCAGTTCATCTACCTGTATGTTAATTGTGCTTGGCAGCTGAACTTTAACACTTGAAGATTTTATTTCAGGCAGCTCTTTAAGCTTACCCTCAATGCCCTCTTCGTCAACCTTCCAAATATTTGTTTTTTCAGTAACACCGCTGATTTGAATAATTTCTTCATTATCATAAATTGAATTGCCGGAAACCTTGATTTGTTTAATATGGCTTAAGGGCGATTGAAAATAAATAACTAAAACAATCAGCGAGAAAAAAGCAGCAGCAAAAAGATCAGTCTTCTGTTCGCTTTCTTCTTTCTTTGCTGTTTAAGCTTCGGTATTCGATCCTCCAGCGAGACAACCTTACTTTTCTCCACTTTTATCACCCCATTAAGAAAAGCGCAAGGACAATGTATTACAACAATTTAGCAGCTTGTCCCAGCACAACTTATGCAATACCAAATTAGGGAAGAGAACGGCATGTGAGCCATGCCGTTTTTACTACATTTACTGTTATCTAATAAATTATTATATCACAATAAATGGTATCCGTAAGGTATTATTCCCCGTTACTTTCGACCGATTATTTCCACTTCTGTCTCCATTTTTACTCCGTACAAATCAAAGATTGTATCCTTAATATGCTGGATAAGAGCAAGTACATCTTCCGCTTTGGCATCTCCTGCATTCACGATGAAATTTCCATGCATATTTGAAATTTGCGCACCGCCGATGGAATGCCCCTTCATGCCGGCTTTTTCAATAAGCTGGCCAGCATATTCTGGAAGCGGGTTACGGAAAATACTGCCTGCACATGGGAAGTTCCAGGGCTGGGTTTCCTTCCTATAGTCCTTATTCCTCTGCATTGCAGAGGATATTCTCTCCCGGTCTCCCTCTGTAAGCCGGAAAACGGCCTCAAGAACAATCCCTGGACGCTTCGTTTGAAGGACGGATGTTCTATAAGAAAATGTCATTTCTTCATTCGTGAGCCACTCCATCTTCCCATCCTCAAAAAGGACATGTGCCTTGGTCAGGATTTGTGAAATATCAGAACCGTGAGCACCAGCGTTCATGTAAACTGCTCCGCCTACAGACCCGGGAATCCCGCTGGCAAATTCAAGACCTGACAAGCCTTTTTTGCTGATAATTGTGGAGAGGGCAACCAATGAATAACCGCCGCCTGCCCTTAGCTCCGTTTCATTAAGATCCAGGTGATCCATGCCCCGGCCTAATTTAATGACCACACCTTCTATGCCTCCATCAGATACGAGCAAATTAGATCCTCTTCCAATTGCTCTCCATTTCAGTTCATAGCGATGGATCAATTCCATCGCTTTTGCCAGGTTTTCTATGGAAGAAGGCTCAATAAACAAATCGGCGGGTCCGCCAATTTTCATTGTTGTATGGTTAGCCATCGGCTCATTTTCTTTAACTGTTCCGATGTTTAACTCTCTAAGCTTGCTGATAAATTCGTCCATATTTACCTCCCTTTCTATTGATTTCAACCTAAATTTATTTATTCTATGCAAATTTACTATTCAGGGCTACTTCCCATTATTTGAAACCAATTCGGCCATTACTGTATAAAGCCTATTTGATGCATCACGTATTCCAAGTTTTTTCGAAGCTTCCTTCATGTTACTCATCTTTTCTTTATCTAGGATGATTCGGTCGATGCTGTCAATAAGCTTTTTGCCTGTTAACTCTTTTTCAAGCAATAATTCTGCAGCACCATGGTCACTTAGCGCTTTTGCATTTTTCTCCTGATGGTTGTTTGTAACATATGGGCTTGGGATTAAAATGCTCGGTATTCCTAAAGAGGTGATCTCTGCCAAAGTGGTGGCTCCCGCACGTGATACGACGAGGTCTGCTCCGGCCAGCACTTCTGGCATATTGTGAATAAATGGTTTAATCATTACATTTTCAGGGCTTCCGACCAGTACTACTTCTTTTTGTACATCCTCATAATGGACATCCCCTGTAATATATAGAACCTGATAAGGCTTTTCACCCAGCTCAGCCAGAGTTTTTAGAACTGCATCATTAATTGGCCTTGCCCCTCTGCTCCCTCCAAAAATTAACACAGCAGGGACACCCGTTTTTAATCCTGCTGAAAGTCTCCCCCTGATTCCATCCTGTCCCAGCACCTCTGAAGCACGCGGATTCCCTGTCATGACTGTTTTAGTATCCGGAAAAAAAGCCTTTGCTTCTTCAAAGCAGACTGCGATTTTATCAACATATCTGCTTAAAAACTTATTGGTTAATCCCGGGACGCTGTTTTGCTCATGGATTATGGTTGGGATGCCAAGCTTTGATGCAGCATATACAACAGGACCACAAACATAACCGCCGGTGCCGATGACGACATCCGCATTAAATTCCCTAAGCATCTTTTTACTTTCACGAACGCCTTTCAGGAACCTTAAAACAGTTTTAACATTTTCCAAAGAAAGTTTTCTTTTAAAACCCGTAATATGTATTGATTTAAAAGGGATATTTTCACGATTGACAATCGTATTTTCAAGCCCTTTTTCAGTTCCAATATATAAAAATTCGGCATCTTTGTGTTCTTTCTTTATTTGTCTTATAAGCGCAAGTGCCGGATATATATGTCCGCCAGTTCCTCCGCCGCTAACAGCAATTTTCATTCTTTCACCTCAAAAAAGAGTCTAATTATCAAAGAAATCAAAGCTTTATTTTATGAACAAATATAAAGCTTACAGATTTAGTGAAGGTCATCCAGCGTTCGAGCGGAAAACACTCCCCCTCTTTTCCCTATTCTACTATATTCAAAACAAATAGATAGGAACGTACATCATAATGTTAAAGAAATGTAATAATGTGCAAAATTGCAAAGAAGTTTGATAATTCTCCTATGCTGGATAAATTATTTCTTCCAAAAAAGAAACCCTGCTTCACAGGGTTTCCGAAATGCATGTTATAAAATGCGCTAGTACCTTGCATATCTGCTTATATTAAGCAGAACCCCTATAGCCATGAGCATCAGTGTCAAAGACGATCCCCCGTAGCTCAGAAACGGAAGTGTGATGCCAGTAACAGGCATCAGTCCTGTTACTACTCCAATATTTATCATTACCTGAATAGCGACCATTGCTATGATCCCAACAGCCAAGAAACTCCCATATAAATCAGGGGCGCCCAGTGCTATGCGGATGCCTCGCCATAAAAGAAGTGCAAATAATAAAATGACAAAGGATCCGCCTATAAATCCCAGTTCCTCAGCTAAAATAGCAAAAATAAAATCTGTCTGCGGCTCAGGAAGATAAAAAAACTTCTGTCTGCTCTGTCCCAGACCAAGGCCAAACAATCCTCCAGGCCCTATTGCATATAAGGACTGGATAATCTGAAATCCGCTGCCCAGAGGATCTTCCCATGGGTCTAGAAATGAAGTAATCCGCTTTATCCTGTATGGGGCCGACAGAACAAGTGCGACAAATCCGGCCAAGCCTGCAACGCCAAACCAGACAAAGTGGCTGATCCTCGCTCCCGCAATAAAAATCATGACGACGCAAGTACCCACCATTACTGTTCCAGTGCCTAAATCAGGCTGCAGCATTATTAATCCAAATGCTAAAAATACAAGCCCTAAAGATGGAACAAGACCTTTTCTGAAAGAGGTGATCAGCTTTTGTTTTTCAGAGAGGAATTTTGCCATAAACACAATCATGGCAAGCTTCATAAACTCGGAAGGCTGAACAGAAAATGCTCCTACACCAATCCAGCTCCGCGAGCCATTACGTACATTGCCGATTCCCGGAATGAGCACCAGGAGCAAAAGTACAAAACAGACAATGATTAAAACCTTTGCCCATGTTCTCCAGGTCCAATAATCCACATTCATGATAAAAAACATCGCAATAATTCCAACTCCGGCAAAAAGCATTTGCCTTTTCGCAAAAAAGAAAGAATCATCAAATTTATAATCTGCCCAAATTGCACTTGCACTATATACCATAGTCAATCCTACAGCAAGCAGCATAAAAGTGACGATCATTAATATAACATCGGGAGTGGTTTTTTTGGTCGGCAACGAAAACACCTCGAATGCAAGTTTTAGGGCTATCAAGGAACCTTTTTCCTGCCGCAAATAAACTTACCTGTTTTCCGGAAGTCTTATTGCGTTCCTTATTAAAGCTCTAAATGTCACGCGAAGCAGATGTATGCCTTTGCTGAAGTTCCCATAGTCCCGCAGACAAGCCCTTAATTAAGCTTATGCACCGCATCTATAAACATGTCTCCCCGAACCTCAAAAGTTTTATATTGGTCCCAGCTTGCACAAGCAGGAGAAAGCAGAATCACATCTCCTGGCTCTGAAAGCTTAAAGGCGGCAGGTACGGCTTTTTCAACATTATCGACACGCTCAATTGTTTTTATTCCCGCTTCCATCGCTGCATTTTCAATCTTTTCAGCTGTTTGTCCAAAGGTTACAAGAGCTTTTACCTTTTTGAGAGATGGGATGAGTTCATCAAAGCCATTTCCGCGGTCAAGACCGCCTGCAAGAAGAATGACAGGCTGATCAAATGCTGACACTGCATTCTTCGTTGCTAAAATGTTCGTTGCTTTAGAATCATTATAAAATTTCCTGCTCTGGTATTCGCCTACATACTGCAGGCGGTGCTTGACCCCGGTAAACGAACTTAGAACTTCGCTAATGGCTTCATTCCCGACACCGGTCAGCTTGGCAGCAGCCACTGAGGACAGGATATTCTCAAGATTGTGCTCTCCCGGCAATGAAACATCTTTTCTTTTCATCACTTGTTCATCATTAAAATAAATCCAGCCATCTTTGACATATGCCCCTTCAGACAGGACTCTGGAAGTTGAAAAAGGTATTATTTTCGCCTCTGACCGTGCAGCGGCTTCCATTACTTTATCTTGATCGGCATTGACTATGAAATAATCCTTTTCAGTCTGATTCATCGTAATATTGGCTTTGGCTGCATGATACTCTTCTCTAGTGCCATGATAATCCAAATGGGCATCATATAAATTTGTTAAAATGGAGATTCTCGGCCTGAAATCCTGAATACCCATCAGCTGAAACGATGAAAGCTCAATCACGATATTATTTTCTTCTGCAGCATTCTGGGCAACCTCGGAAGCTACTGTTCCAATATTTCCTGCTATCAGCGGCATTTTGCTTCCTGCCTGAAGCATTTCAAACACAAGAGTAGTTGTGGTGGTTTTACCATTTGTACCTGTAATCGCAATAAAAGGAGCTTCAGAGACCTGAAAGGCAAGCTCTACCTCTGTAATGACCGGTATGCCCTTTTCAAGAGCTCCTTTTATCATTGGATTATGGTAAGGAATACCCGGATTTTTTACAATCAGCTCGAACCCCTCTTCCAGAAGTTCAATTGGATGGCCCCCGCATATAACCGTGATCCCTTGTTCAAGCAGTCCTTGAGCTTCAGGATTTTCCGCAAGAGGCTTAAAATCGTTAACAGTTACAAATGCTCCAAGCTTATGTAAAAGGGAAGCTGCACTCACTCCGCTTTTGGCCAGACCCAGTACTAATATTTTTTTATGTCGATAGCGATTGACTTCTTTCACTTACACCCACACCTCAATATAGATTCCTAAGATTGCAAATAATAGGCCTACGGTCCAGAATGTAACGACAACACGCCATTCTGACCAGCCCACCAATTCATAATGATGATGGAGCGGGCTCATACGGAAGATCCGCTTCCCGGTGGCCTTAAAAGATGCCACCTGTAAAATAACAGATAATGTTTCAATAACAAAAACACCGCCGATAATAATCAGGATGATTTCAAGTTTTGTCAAGATGGCTATGGTCGCAATAGCCCCTCCCAAAGCCAGTGATCCTGTATCTCCCATAAACACCTTTGCAGGGTGGGCATTAAAGACAAGGAAACCCAATACCGCTCCCACTACAGCTACAGAAAAAATGGAAACTTCAAATTGGGATTGATTCCATGCCAGTACTGCAAATGCTCCAAAAGCGATTGCAGCAGTTCCTGAAACAAGACCATCAAGTCCATCTGTCAGATTGACAGCATTCGAGAATCCGACCAGCCAGAAAATAATAAATAAAACATACCACCAGCCCAAATCAATCGAAATGTTTGTCAGCGGAATATGCACTTCTGTTGAAAAATCATTTTGCTTGAAAACAAAATAAAAAATAACAGAAATAATGATTTGGCCCAGAAGCTTCTGCTTTGAAGTCAGACCTAAGTTGCGCTTTAATACTACTTTAATAAAGTCATCAAGAAAACCGAGGAGTCCAAAGCCCAGGGTAACCAGCAGCAGCAAATAAGTTTCTACAGTAGGCCCTGAAAATTTCCCGGTCATAAGCAAAGTGGTCACCGTAACAGAAAGAAGAATCATGATTCCGCCCATTGTCGGGGTACCTGTCTTTTTCTGATGGGATTTAGGGCCTTCTTCACGGATGCTCTGCCCGAATTTCAGTCTTCTCAGGAAGGGAATAAAAATGGGAGACAGCAAAACAGTTATTAAAAAGCCTGCCAATATTGTGAAAAAAATAACTTGCTCCATCATACTTATCCCCTCCTTTCCCGCATGGCATTTCCTGCAGCTTCCGCTAATCTTTCAGCCATCACAGCAATATCATATGTTGCTTCGTTTTCTTTAAGACTTTTTTCACCTGAAATAAGGAAATTAGTTGTGTTCATCTTTTCTTCTGATTTGTTTAATTTTTCTATATATAATTTCATGATGTCCTTTAAGCCTTTCGTTAAGTCGTTAGTATAAAAAATAGGGAAATGATTTGGGGTATATGCCGGTGTCTCTGCATTCTCATGCCAGAGAGCAGCAACAGCCCCATTTTCTATAGCTTCTTTCAGATTACCGGCCTCTCCAAAAGGAATATAAATTCCTTTTGGCTGCAGAGCGGAAGAGGAGGAAGCGACCGTATGAAATTCAAGCTCATTATCCTTTATCCCTTTTACGGACGGAAACAATACCGCTATATCCCGATACATCAAATACATTTTATCGCTCCTCTATAGCCTCTTTTGCGACAAGACGGTCATCAAAGTCGAAAACCTGGTTCCCTACCTGCTGATATGTCTCATGGCCCTTGCCAGCTATTAAAATAACGTCTCCTTTACTGGCATTTTTCACGGCATAGTGAATGGCCTCTTTTCGATCGGCGATTGTTTTATAACTTTCACCTTTTGCTCCCTCTTCCATATCCCTAAGGATTTGGATTGGGTCTTCACTTCGGGGATTATCAGAAGTAAAGATCGGGTCTGTACTGTACTGGCATGCAATTTCAGCCATTAGCGGCCGCTTGGACCTGTCTCTGTCTCCGCCGCATCCTACGATGGCAAAAATGCGTTTCTGGGCAAATTGCTTTACTGTTTCCAAAGCATTTTTCAGGCTGTCGGGAGTATGTGAATAATCAACAATCACAGAAAAATCCTGACCTGCATCAACGGTTTCAAATCTGCCTGCTACACCTTTAACTTCTTCAGCAGATTTGATGATTTGCGAGATTGATATTCCTGAAGCAATTCCTGCACCTATACTGGCAAGAACATTATAGATGCTGAACTTGCCTATCATTTTAAGAGAAACTTTATGCTTCCCGAATGGAGAGATCAAGTCAAATTCCGTACCGCCAGCAGTCATCTGAATATTAATGGCCCGAATGTCAGCTTCCTGATCAATCCCATAGGTTATGACATGAGCAGCCGTAGATTTTTCATATTCTGCAGAAGCGGGGTCATCTGAATTTAATATGGCATACTTAGGCTCCCCATGATTATAGGCGCTTCCGAGCTGGGCAAAAAGCAGCCCTTTTGCTCTCCTATATTCATCCATTGTTTTATGATAATCCAGATGATCCTGAGTCAGGTTTGTAAATACGGCTATATTAAAATCACAGCCATGAACACGCCCTTCAACAAGTGCATGCGAAGACACTTCCATTACGGCTGAATCTACACCTGCATCTGCCATTTTTCTAAATGTACTTTGCAGAGTCAAACTTTCAGGAGTGGTATTTTTCACTTCAAAGGTTTCATCGGCAATCTTCGTATACATCGTGCCAATTAAGCCTGTTTGCCTTCCTGCATCGGCAAGTATCTTCTCTATTAAATGGCTTGTTGTTGTTTTGCCATTCGTGCCTGTTATGCCAATTAAATGAAGCTGCTTGCTCGGCTGTCCATAAAAAGCATCAGCCAGCACGGCCATGGCCCGTTTTGTATTCTTTACCACTATAACTGGGATATCCAAATCCAATTCTCTTTGGGAAATGACAGCTGCAGCACCTTTTTCTGCTGCAGAAGCCGCAAAGTCATGGCCATCCACCGTATACCCCTCAATACAAACAAACAGACTTCCAGGTGTAACTTTCCTGTTATCGTTAACAATTGCTGTAATTTCCGGGTTTTCCCCTTTATAAGTCATATAAGGCTGCAAAAATCGCAGCAATTTATGTAATTCCATTTCTACCAATCCTCTCGTGTTAAACAAAAAAATCTAATCCTTTTTAATGATTCTGGCCATATTCATTTTTAAATCCCCAAACTAATATTCTAAATGATGGCGATATATATTGTACATGATAATTGCTTATTTAGCTATTTAATATATAGAACCTAAACCCAGAAAGTATGTTGCGGTTTCCTTACAAACAAAAAAAATTCAGGCGGCGCAGGATCATGCCGCCCTCAGTTCTATTCTTATTTGTCGTCAAAATACAACCGGATCGTTGACCCTTCTTTTAGCTTGATGCCAGGCTGAGGCGTTTGCTTGACCACTGTATTTCCTGTGCCGCTCGCATCAATTTTCAGGTTAAGGTAGAGCTCACCCAGATCCTTCTTTGTCAGACCGACCATATCAGGAACTTCTATCATTGGGGAATCCATCCATGTAAGCTCTTTTTCAATTTGATTTTTCCGCGGCTTTACTCCCATTGCCCGCAAGCTGTCCCCCATGATCTCCCCTACAATAGGTGCAGCAACTACGCCGCCAAATTGAACAGTTCCTTTTGGATTATCCACAGCCACATAAACAACAAGCTGCGGATCATCAGCAGGTGCGAATCCTATAAATGATACAATATGGTTATTTTCCAGGTACCGGCCATTTTGCGCTTTTTGTGCAGTCCCAGTTTTACCGCCTACTCGGTACCCGTCTACAAAAGCCTTTTTTCCTGATCCTTTTGCTACAACTGATTCCAGCGCTTTTCGGATTTCATCTGATGTTTCCTTTGAGATTACTTTTCTCTTTGCATCAGGTGATTTTTTCATCAATATTTCCCCGGTAGCAGGATTAATAAGCTCTTTGGCTATATAAGGGGTATATAGTGTTCCGCCATTAACGGCTGCCGAAATGGCTGCTACCTGCTGAATCGGGGTAACGGAAACTCCCTGTCCAAAAGCAGTAGTTGCCTGCTCAACAGGACCAACCCGATCGAGGTTAAATAGAATCCCTTTCCCTTCGCCCTGCAGGTCGATACCGGTCTTTTCGCCGAACCCAAAGTCGCGGATATATTTAAACAGTTTTTCTTTGCCTAATCGCTCACCCAGCTCTACAAAACCAGGGTTACAGGAATTCTGGACTACTTCCAGATAAGTCTGGCTGCCATGGCCTCCCTTTTTCCAGCATCTTAATCTGGCACCGCCAACTTCAACAGACCCCGGGTCGTGGAAATGATCCTTTTCCAAGTCTACCTTTCCCTCTTCTAACGCAGCTGCCAGAGTGATAATTTTGAATGTAGAACCAGGCTCGTATGTACTCCAGATTGGCAGGTTGCGGTTGTAAATTTCCGGGGGTACATTCCTGAAATTTGCAGGGTCAAAATCGGGCCTGCTGGCCATGGCAAGAACTTCTCCATTATTCGGATTCATGGCAATTGCTATTATTCCATCAGGGTTGTATTCAGCCTGGGCAATATCAAGCTCCCTTTCTACGATTGTCTGAATCTTGGAATCAATGGTGAGCTTTAAATCCATTCCATCAACTGGCGGCTTGTAGTCATCCGCCATATCGTTCATCCGTTCACCCTTTGCATTCGCATAAAACTTAACAGATCCTTTTTTTCCCTTTAGTTCTTCATCATAATATAATTCAAGACCCATAAGACCCTGATTATCAATTCCCGAAAATCCCAAAACATGCGAGAGATAATTCCCGAAAGGATAATGGCGTTTTGAATCTTCTCCGATATATATGCCTTCAATTTCCAGGGCACGGATTTCTTTCGCTTTTTCATGGGAAATCTTTCGGCCTTCAGGGATTTTCACACTTGATGCTCTTTTTGTGATAAGCTGGTAAGCTTTTTCTTTTGACATATTCAGCACTGCAGCCAATTTCTCTGCAGCATCCCCAGGATCTTTTATTTGCCTGGGGACAACATAGACAGTTGGGGCACTGACATTCGTAGCCAGCGGAACACCGTTGCGGTCGACGATTTCCCCTCTTTCCGGTTCGAAAGGGATGTCTCTGCTCCACAGTTCCTTTGCGCCATCTGTAAGCAAATTGCCCAGAAAGAATTGAACATATCCAAGACGCAAATCAATAATAAAAAAAACGAGAATACCAACAAACAACGCTGCAGTCAGCCGTTTTCGAACGGTTACATTTGAAACACGCATGTACGGACGAACCTCCTTAGATTATGGCTCGTTCCAATATATGCTTGTACATAAATGAATAGAACGCACTGCCGCTCATCCGGCAGTACGTTCTAAATTAATCCAGCACTGCTTCCTCTTCATCCTTCTGCTCTTCTGATTCTAAGTTTTCCTCATTGTATTTCTCTGCAGGCGGCTCAAGTTCTACGATTAAATAGTCACCTTCCCTGAGTGCAGAACCAGCCTTCAGATTTTGTTTCACCACATATCCGCTTCCTACAGTATTCAGCTTTAAGTCAGCAAGCTTTGCCACCTTCATAACGTCCCTAAGCGACCATCCATTCATTTCAGGCACCGTTAACTCGCCTTCCGTTTTTAAGATTACACGTTCTCCTTCCAGCAAATTGTACATATTTCCAGGGACCTGTCTTTCAACCTTGCTTCCCTTTCCCAGTACAATAGCTTCGAAACCGGATTTTTTCAATTCTGCTTTTGCTTCCTCAATTGTTTTGCCTTCCACTTCAGGTGCTTGTTCAGAGTTTGCCTTCAGTTCCTTTGCCGGCTCAATATTTAAATATTGAAGACTGCTTTTCATCACAGGAGTAAAAATCTTGGAAACCGGCTCAGCACCGTTTGTACTGAGGTCAATATCCGGCTGCTGGACCGCTACATAGATGATCAGCTCAGGATCATCTTTTGGAGCCATGCCTAAAAAGGAGAAGATAAAATTTTCATGTCCCGTTAAATATCCTCCGCCATTTGGGTCAGGGATTTGAGCAGTCCCCGTTTTTCCGGCAACCTCATAGCCCTCAATATTATACCTTTTGTAGCCCGTTCCATTTTCGGAAGATACCACCGTTTCCAGGATATCCCTTGTTTTCTTAGCCGTTTCTGCCGAGATTGGATTCCCCTTCACTTCCGGCTTTGTTTTTTTTAAGACTTCATTTTTATCAGCATCAACAATACTGCTGATCACATGAGGCTCCATCATTTTGCCGTCATTTGCAATGGCAGTAGCTGCCTGTACCTGCTGAATCGGCGTAATGGCAGAACCTTGCCCGAATCCGGTCGTTACCTTATCAAGCGGCCACTCGTAAGCGATTTTTCCGCCTGTTTCATTCGGCAGGTCAATTCCAGTTGGATTTTCAAATCCAAACTTTGTTATATATTCCCTGTATTTTTCATAACCAAGCTTCTCTTTAACTATTTTCGCGAAAGCCACGTTCGACGAACGCTGAACGCCTTCAAGGTAAGTAATGGACCCCCAGCCCCGTCCCTGGTTATGATCGCGTATAGCTGGTGAGTTTTCTGTTACTTTATAACTTCCTGATTTATACCATTCATTCGGATCAAATTTTCCTTCCTCAATGGCTGCAGCCAAAGTAAAGATCTTCATCGTGGAGCCAGGCTCAAATGAATTTTCGATCACTTCATTATGCCACGTATCTTCAATGCCTTCTTTTGTTTTCGGATGGAAGGATGGCCTCTGTCCCATTGCCAGAATCTCGCCCGTTTTGGCATCCGCGACTACGGCAACCATCTTTTTCGGCTTATACTCTTCGTCTACTTTATTCATGGAATCTTCGAGGAAAGTCTGGATCTTTTTATCGATTGTCAAATACACATCTTTACCATTTTGAGCAGGCTGGATTTTTTGATCTCCATTCGGGAGGAGATAGCCCCATATATCACTTTCGTAGCTGAACATTCCATCTTTTCCTGTGAGCACATCATTCAAGCTCTGTTCAAGGCCCAGCATCCCTACTGTATCGGTTTTATTTGTCTTCGATTTTTTCTTTTCTACATATCCGACTAAATGTGAGGCGAAGACCCCATTCGGGTAGAACCGTTTTGAATCAGTTATGAATGTAATCCCCGGTAATTTTAAATCTTCAATTTCTCTTTTAGTCTTTAAAGGAAGATCGCGACCCTCTTTACCAAATTCCACCTGGAATGGTGTTTCCCCATCTTTTGTTTTCTTCGTTAGGATCCTATATATCTCCGACTCTTCCAGATCAATAGCTTTTGAAAGCGCCGCTGCTGTTTTTTCAGGGTCTTTCACATAATCCGGTTTCATGCTTTTATCGAGGATTGCTACAAGCTTGTAGGAAATAGTATCCTCGGCAATGACTTCACCATTGCGGTCATAAATAGTACCCCTTTTGGCTTGAATTGTCTTTTCCCGTTCATATTTTTGCTGAGCTTTTGCTGCAAGTGCATGTCCCGCTGCTTCACCTGTAACCTGAATGGAAACAAAGCGGAAAATTAATACAAAAAAGAGCAGGCTGAATATTAAAAATAATATCGCTGCTCCAAAATTGATATTTGGCTGTTTCTTCATTAATCTTCCACGACCTTGACATTATTTCCGCTGAATTTAAGTCCCATTTCCTCAGCTTTTGCTTTAATGCGCTCGTATGTACTTAATTCGCTCACTTGCATTTTCAGATCTGTATTCACTTTATTCTGCGTTTGAATTGCTTCCTCTGTTTGCTGAATTTCTTTATTCACTTCGTAGATGGCTGCCTGATTTGAGACCATTTGCACTGCACCAAAACATACAATACCAGTAAAAGCCAGTCCCAGTATTTTTTCCCCGGGGGAAAGCCATGACTTTTTTGATTTTAATTTTTTGGGGGCCTGGACGGGCTGGGTTTGCACATCAAATTGTTTTTCTTCCTGAATTTTTCGGGCTAAATTGCTCATAATTCCCCTCCTGTAATTTTTTATTTATGGTCTGCTGCGGTATAGGTATTTACTTAAAGCTTTTCTGCTATTCTCAGTTTAGCGGACCTTGCACGATTATTGTGTTCCAGCTCTTCTTCTGATGGCAGAATCGGCTTTCTGTTAATAAGCTTTAGGATTGGTTTATATTCATCTGGAATAATCGGGAGGCCGGGAGGCAGATTTGGTGTTTCACTGGCTTTTTTAAAGGCAGCTTTGCAAATCCGGTCCTCCAATGAATGAAACGTGATCACGCTGATTCTTCCATTGGGATTTAATATGTCAATAGCCTGGTGCAGAGAGTCCTCAAATACACCGAGTTCATCATTAACAGCTATTCTAATGGCCTGAAATACACGTTTGGCGGGATGTCCGCCTTTTCGTCTGGCAGGAGCAGGTATTGCCTCTTTAATCAGTTCAACCAGCTGGCCTGTTGTTTCTATCGGGGAAACTTCCCTGGCCGCTTCAATCTTCCTCGCAATTTGCTTCGAGAATTTTTCTTCTCCATATCTGAAGAAGATCTTCACAAGTTCACCATATTCCCAGCTGTTTACCACATCATAAGCGGAAATGTCAGCGCCTGTATCCATTCTCATATCAAGCGGGGCATCATTATGATAGCTGAAACCTCTTTCAGGTGTATCCAATTGAGGTGATGAAACACCAAGATCATATAAAACACCATCTACTTTTGATACACCAAGATTTGAAAGCTCTTCCTGCAGATACTTGAAATTACTTTTGATGATCGTAATTCTGTCACCATATTCCGCCAGTCTTTCCTTTGCGTGAGCAATGGCTGTGTCATCCTGGTCAAATGCGTACAGCTTTCCCTTTTCAGACAGCTGGGAAAGAATTAATTCACTGTGGCCTGCGCCGCCCAGTGTACAATCCACATACACTCCATCAGGATGGATATTTAAGCCTTCTACTGTTTCTTTTAATAGCACTGTTGTATGTTCAAACATTGTTGTATGAATCCACCTTTCCAATCCGAAAAGCACGAGACGCATAATAGGCATCTGGAGCTAAACAAATATCTTTGTATCATGGGAAATTATATTAATAAAACATTCCCATTATATATCAAACCCAATCATGTTTTCCGCAATATCAGAAAAAGATTCCTCTGATTCTGCAAAATAATCTTCCCAAAGATTTTTGCTCCATATCTCGATCCGATTGGAAACGCCCAGCACTACACATTCTTTTTCCAATTTTGCATATTGCAGAAGCGGGGAAGCAATATTTATTCTTCCTTGTTTGTCAATTTCACATTCAGTGGCACCTGAAAAGAAAAAACGGGTAAATGCACGGGCATCTTTTTTGGTCAGCGGAAGGCCCTTTAATTTTTCTTCAAGCTGCCTCCACTCATCCATGGGATAGCCAAACAAACATTGATCAAGTCCTCGTGTCAAAACAAATGTTTCACCCAAGTTATCACGAAACTTGGCTGGCACGATGAGACGGCCTTTATTATCAACGTTGTGATGGAACTCACCCATGAACATACCCACTGCACCCACTTTCTAACTCAAATGTACCACAATCCCCCACTTTCCTCCACATGTTTTTAATTATTCTACCACTTCATATAAAATCCTGCTTCCCATAAGGTATTCCCCCATTTATCGTTCGTCTTTTTATTACATTTTCTTTAAAGTCTTTACTGTTTTTTCACAGAATTTTTATGTGGGGAAATAGTCAGGAGATAAAGGGAATTCACCCCTTTTCTATCAAAAAAAAGACCTCATCCGCATGGAAAAGGTCCGAAGAATAATGGCGAATATTAAATTTTTATGACTTTGTGTGTCCCATCAAAACGAAAGGAGTAATCAATAAATTCTTCAAGGAAATCCATCCCATATTTATTAAGGTAATAGAGGACATTCCAAACTCTCTCCTGAGGAACTCCACCCGGTCTCAGGGAGTTTTCAGCTTTTTCATATTTCTTAATGATTACATCATGTTTTTGCTGGATGGATTTCTGGATTTTATTCTCCATGAAATCCATCTGCCTTATTAAAAGATCTTCATTTTTCTTTAACATTGGCAGTAGGGCGTGAACCTCTTTCATAGTAAGCTCTTCGATTAGCTCATAGTTTTGTTTTACTTGAGCTTTTGTTTTTCGGAAATGAGCTTCTATGCTTTCATTTTTAATACTCCTCATATACTCATCTTTAACTGATTCCGTACCAGATACAAGCACGCCCTGCAAATCAAGTCCTAATTCCAGCAAATCACTTTCCACAGAACGTTCTAAGATTGTGATATTTAAACGGGGCATAATAGGAGGCATTTTCATTCCAAACCATTCAAATGCCATTTTTAGTTCAGCCCAATAGGCAATTTCGCCAGGCCCGGCTATAAAGGAAAGAACCGGAAACAGGCATTCCTGTGTGATGGGCCTCGTCACCACATTATTGCTCAGTCGTTCGGGATGGTTTTCTGCAATCTCCAGAAGCTCATTCATTGTGAACTCATGAGTGTGTTCCTTACCCGTAAATACCTTTTTCTCCTGATTGAACTCCAAAAGAATTCTTTCTTTATGCTTTTCGTCATAATAAAATAGGTTGGCAGCATTTTCACTTAAGTCAATGGCATTTGGAAAGCCTGAATTCTCTAAATTCTGCTGCTGGCTTTTCACACGTTTTGTAATATATTCAAAACCTTTGATTTGTTTGCCAAAAATGCTGCTTTCAAGTCTGCGAAGCTTTGAGTCACCGGAATCAATCAGAAGAAGCCCTGATTCTTTAAATAAATGCATAATTATGCCGGCAAAGAACTCCACATAGGTTTGAGAATGCGAAATAATTTCTTCTAATCGCAGAACGAGATTTTTTGTGTGTTTTGTCTCTCCGAAAGTCTCAATGATGTCTCTCACCCATTCCCTGCACTTTTCACGGTTCAAAGGGATATTTGAAACCATCTTCTTCTCTAAAACTTTTTCAGGATATGTCTTTTTTTCCATTTTATTATTCTTCTCGATGAAAATATGATTTACTTCGTGATAGTCATGATCTTCCCCAGCAATCCAGAATACAGGAACAACCGGGATTCCCTGCTCACTTTCCTGCTGCTTTGCAAGATTTATGATTGAGATGATTTTATGTATAGTGTAAAGAGGTCCCGTCAGAATTCCTGCTTGCTGCCCTCCGATTATCACTGCACTATTTTCCTGCTTTAGCTTCTTAAGCGAGTCATGAACAGCAGGGGAAGAAGGAAATTGATCCATAAACTCTCCAATATATTGAGAAAGTTCATTTCTCATAAACGACCGGCCCCTCAGTTCAGCTAATCGTGCTTTATAATCAGAGTCGGAATTATAACGATAATGAAAAAACTGCATAATTTCTTCTGTTTGTGCTATATAATCTGTTGCAAACCGGTTTGTTGCCGGCAATGAGAGATTAAGAATCTCCATTAATGAACTTCCTTTCTCATAGCTGATCAATTTTAATTTTCATCTTATGAGTATAGCATTGTCTTAAATGAAAATAAAAAAACTTTGCTTACCTAAATGCTTTAATTCTAAATGTAAAATAATTATGTTCTCAGAATGCTTACTATGGAATAAAGACAACAGAAGTTACCCTTTGAACAAGCCCTATGAATATCAGAACTATATAAGCGGTGAAAAAGAGTAAAAAATTGAATCTCCAGAATCCTTTGAATAAGACACGCAGATTGATTTCCTGCTTAATTCTCCAATGCATAATAATAAAAGTGACCGCTGTAATCAGCAGGGATAGGACTATCATCCACAAATAGGATTTATCCCAGATTACGATAATTAGATAGTGAACCGCCATAATTAATAATAATGTGCTGACATCCAGGGCAATATGGACAGATCTTTTGTGTTTTTTAGTAATTTGTTTGCTGATAATAAAAACAGCCAGATATCCGAGCAGCGGTATGGTCACCAATGTTGCAATTAGGCTTGAGAACACAGTGTTCAACTCATTTCCCCCTTTTCTCCCTGCCTTTGATCTGACAATAAAGACTTTCAGAATATGGAGCAGACATCTTCTTCTTCTCAGCTTTCTCCAGGATATATCCTAAAATAGCATCTATCTCTGTTTCTCTGCCTTCTTCGATATCCTTAAGCATTGAGGATCTGTTCATCCCTGTTTCCTCACAAACACTTTTCACATGGGTTAGAGCACCTGCTTTATCAGGAATATCTAATATGGCACTTACCTCGTCAAATAACTTCAAAAATAGCTGATGATAATATTTATTTGCTAAGAGCTCACCATTTCTCACACGGAGAACTGCTGTAAGAGGATTTATAACACAGTTTACGATTAATTTTTCAATTAGCATTTCTTTGTAATCCCCGACAAATTTAAAAGGAAAATAACTAGATGCCGAATCGGATATTTTCGATAATAGATCCACATCCCCCTTTAAAGCAGCCACTTTGGTGACCCCAATCCCAGTATGCCGCACTGTGTCAGGCTCTGACTTTAAAGCTCCATGCTCTACACTGCCCACATAAAGATTTTCCGCTTCAAGCATTTCAGCCCACTTCAAATGCCCCATGCCATTTTGCAAAAACAAAAATGATCCAGACTGACTGGTATTCATTTCCAATAATTCCTTTACAACTTCAGGAATGCTGTATTGCTTAACCGCAATGATTGTTAAATCCTCTTCCCCCTTCCATGCTTTAAAATGGCATACCTTGACGGGGGCATTACTGCGAATGCCTTTTCTCTCGATTGTAAGTCCATTAATGCGCAGCTTTTGCAATTGACTATTTCTTCTAATATAAACACGGACTTCATGATTTTCATTCAAATAATGAGCAAACAGAAGGCCAATGGCGCCTCCTCCGATAATAGCTATTCTCATAACTGACTCCACCATTTTTACTTTTTAAGCATATTTTAACAAATTAAGATAAATTCATGGGTAAAATGGAATGTTTTAATTATTAATTCCAATATATATTTTCTTAATTCCATTTTTCATCAGATAAATCCTTTAAAAAAATCCCTTTTTCGAAAATCGAAAAAGGGATTTTTTTAAAGGATAAAGTATTAAACTGGATAAACTGGATGTTTGCGAACGCTGAATGTCAATTCTTTAGTCTCATACAGATTAAAACGGTTAATTAAAACATTTCTTAATTCCTGAGGTGCAACAATATCGTCAACAATTAATTCTGAGGCAAGCTTATAGATATCAATTGTTTCTTTATATTCCTGCTGTTTTTCCTGTACATATTTAACCTTTTCTTTCGGGTCTTCAATCGCATTGATTTTATTGGAATAAACCGCATTTACTGCTGCTTCAGGACCCATTACAGCGATTTGTGCTGTAGGCAGGGCTATACAGCAATCAGGTTCGAACGCTGGCCCGGCCATAGCATACAATCCGGCTCCATATGCCTTTCTGACGACAACTGAAATTTTCGGCACTGTTGCAGAACTCATCGCAGCAATAAGCTTGGCACCATGCCGGATAATCCCCGCTCTTTCAACCTTAGTCCCAATCATAAATCCAGGGACATCTGCAAGGAATAATAGCGGAATATGGAAAGCATCACAAAGCTGAATAAATTTCGCGGCTTTATCAGCGGAATCTACAAATAAAACCCCGCCTTTAACTTTTGGCTGGTTGGCAATAATCCCTACAGGCCTCCCCCCTATCCGAGCAAGTCCCGTAATGAGTTCCGCAGCAAAAAGTTTCTTAATTTCAAAAAAGCTGCCTTCATCAATTACGGAATCAATACACTCATACATATCAAATGGGGCATTTTGATTTTTAGGGATAATTTCTTCAAGACTGCGGCCGGATTTGGGCATTGCCGCCTCGAGCTTCACTGATTTCTCTTTGAAGCTTGCAGGGAAGTACGCCAAATATCTTCTTGCTGATTCAATAGCCTCTTCTTCACTATATGCAAGCACATCACCACAGCCGCTGACAGAACAATGCATGCGGGCGCCGCCCATTTCTTCAAGGGTAACCTTCTCTCCTATAACCTTTTCCGCCATCCTTGGCGAACCCAAATACATAGATGCATTTTGATCTACCATAACAACGATATCACAAAACGCAGGGATATAAGCTCCGCCTGCAGCAGAGGGTCCAAAAAGCAGACAAATCTGCGGTACCATGCCTGAAAGTTTTACCTGGTTATAAAAAATTCTGCCTGCTCCGCGTCTATTCGGGAACATCTCGAGCTGATCCGTAATACGGGCACCGGCAGAGTCAACCAGGTAAAGAATCGGAACTTTTAACTTCTCTGCTGTTTCCTGTATACGGATGATCTTTTCAACCGTCCTCGCACCCCAGGAACCGGCTTTTACTGTGGAATCATTAGCCATTACGCAAACTGTCTGGCCATTTATTCTTCCAACTGCTGTTACAACTCCATCTGCCGGAAGATCACTTTCCTGGCAGTTCGCAAACTTGCCATCTTCCTCGTAGAATCCGTCATCAAAAAGAAGTTCAAGCCGTCTTCTGACAAAGAGTTTGTTTTGGGCTTCATTCTTTTCATGATATTTTGGATGTCCGCCAGCTTCTATTACCCTGCTTCTTTCCTGCAGCGTCTCAGTTAATGTCTTTGCAGTGGTCATTCCCATCCTCCTAAAATATGAATTTTCCATACTTCGTTAAACTTGCTTATTGCTTCACGGTGCAAAGATTGCTCAGCGCAAGCCCCCCTGTCACTGGATATCCGTGTCCCAGCCCTTTTATTCGAATACGATCAGCACATCGCCTTCATTAACAAAATCTCCTATGCTTACCTTCACTTCAGCTACTTTTCCAGCAGCTTCGCTTTCAACCGGAATCTCCATTTTCATTGATTCAAGCATTAATACTTCCTGGCCTGCATTAACCTCCTGACCCGCTTCGACCAAAACATTCAATACAGTACCTGCCATTGATGATGTAATTTCTTTCATTGTTATTTCCTCCTTTTAGTTAACGGCAAATGCCTTCTGCGCTAGAAATGATGTAGAATAATTCCCTTTACGGAAATCTTCGTCTTTTAATATTTCTTTAAATAAAGGTGCATTCGTTTTAATGCCTTCAATTTTAAGTCCATCAAAGAATTGCAAGGCATTTTCTATCGCTTCATCCCTTGTTTGACCAAATATAATGCATTTTGCGATCATTGGATCATAAAATGGGCTGACTGCTGTATTCGAAGCATATCCATAATCAACGCGTATTCGCGGAGAATCTGTCCATTCAAATTTAGACAATTTGCCAGGAGAAGGCATAAAGCTTACGGGATCCTCAGCATACAGTCTAAATTCAATTGAATGGCCAGACTGCTTAATGCTATTTTGCTGCAGCGGCAGCTTTTCACCTCTTGCTGCAAGCAGCTGCCACTCTACAAGATCCAGCCCAGTTACTTGTTCAGTTACGGGATGTTCAACCTGGAGTCTTGTGTTCATTTCAAGAAAATAAAAGTTCTCCTGCTCATCCACAATAAATTCAATTGTTCCGGCATTTTTATAATTGACCGCTTTGGCTGCAGTCAAAGCAGTATCATACATCTTTTGTTTTGTTTGCTCTGAAAGGAAAGGTGATGGTGATTCCTCCACTACTTTCTGATGTCTTCTTTGAATAGAGCAATCTCTTTCAAATAAATGTACGATATTCCCATAACGGTCACCAAACACCTGTATTTCGACATGTCTGGCATTCTCTATATATTTTTCGACAAATACTTCATCAGAACCAAAATAAGCTTTGGCGCGGGCTTTTGTGGAGTCGAAAGACTTAGTGAGCGCTTGCTCATTTTCGCAGCGTACCATTCCAATTCCTCCGCCTCCTCCACTGGCCTTCAGCATGACTGGATAGCCCATAGAATTTGCAAGACTGCATGCTTCCTCAAGTGTGGATGTTCCCTCTCCGCTTCCTGGGACAACCGGTACTCCCGCGTCCTTCATAGTTTTGCGGGATACAATTTTATCCCCCATCAATTCAATGGTTTCAGGATCTGGTCCAATAAAAGCAATCCCTGCATCAAGTACAGCTCTTGCAAAGCCGGAGTTTTCTGATAAAAATCCATATCCAGGATGAATTCCATCCACATTTTCATTCTTTGCAATTTCCAGAATGGCTTCTGTCTTTAAATAAGATTTATTAACAGGCGGCTCACCTATACGGAAAGCATATGTAGCTTCTTTAACAAACGGAAGGTCTTTGTCTGCATCAGAATATATAGCAACAGTCTCAATTCCCATTTCACGGCAGGTTTTTATTATTCTTAAAGCAATTTCTCCCCTGTTGGCAATCAGAATTTTTCGCACAATCTGTCCCCTTTCTCAATGTAGTAATTCCTGCAATAATATATATTTCTACAATCTTCTGCCTATTTCCTGCTGTTTTTGTAAACGCTTTCTGATTTTTATAAAAAAACTAAAAATATATTAAGTTTTTCATATGTGCAGAATTTTTTGTTTACTTGTTATATAATAATAGATATAGAAAAAAACTTTCAATTATCAGGAAGGCATTATAAAGCGGTTACATCAGCAGAATTCCTATACATCTATGGCTAAGGGGGAAATTTTATGAAATATAAAGTTGAAAAATTAAAAGTAAATTATAAAACACTGGAAGAGTTTAAGAAATTCAAAGAGTATGGACTGCAGGAGCTGTCAATGCTTGAAGACCTTGAAGCTAATATTATTGAAAATGACAGCGAGTCGCCTTTCTACGGCATTTATTTTGGGGATAAGCTTGTAGCACGCATGAGCCTTTACCAGATAGAAGCAAGATTCGACCGATATTTCGAACCCGCACAGGATTATTTGGAGTTGTGGAAGCTTGAAGTCCTGCCTGACTATCAAAACAAAGGCTATGGCCAGACACTTGTAGAATTTTCCAAAGGGTTTGGACTTCCTATCAAAACAAATCCACGCGTAAAATCGAAAGCTTTCTGGGAGAAAATGGGATTCGAACCCGTCCATTATGATATGGAACGCGATTTGGGTGAGAATCCGCTGGCCTGGTTCCCGGCAGGAGTTAAAGAACAAACCCATTAAGCTGCTGTCCACTAAAGCTAAGACATTAAATAAGCGGACTAATTTTGTCCGCTTATTTCTATTTATTTACCGTTATCTATTTCTCCACCTTTTCAGGCTTTATATCGGGATTCACAGTAAAATTCAAGTTTTTGTGGCGGGTGCCGTCTTTTAGACCGACAATCTTTCTTGCACTTTCCATAATTTCTACCAGTGCTTTGTAATCCTGCTCCATCGTATTCAATTCTTTAATTAATTTTTCATTTTCCGCTGCCAGGTAGTACATTTGCTTCTCAAGCTCCTGAATGCGTTTTTTAGGAAAAGGATCTTCTGAGACAGCAGGCTTCTGAGCACTTTCATATAACTCTTTCAGGAATGAGACTAATTCCTCAAACTCGATAGTCCTTTTAATTGCCTGAACTGAGTTTTCATTTCTTTTTTCCGTCTTTTCCTCTGGAACAGCAGGTAGCTCATGATCTCTTTGAACAGCCTCCGGGTTTTTCTTCATTTCTTTTCTCTGTTTTTTTGCCAGTTCAATTCCTGTTTTATATTGTTTTCTTACATAGGAATTCCAGCGAAATCCGCAGGCAGCCGCGGTTCTGCTTAACTGTTTGCCAACTTCTTCAAATGCCTGAAGCTGAGTTCCTCCTTCACGTATATGTCGGAGCACAACTTCTGCAAGCAGCAAATCTTCATCTTGAGACCAAGCATCCTGACGTGTAGAAGACATCAGTGTATCCCTCCTAGTGTTTTTCTTTATACATATGCCAATGCTAGAAAAGATAGACTGATATCATATTATAAAGTGTAACTTTATTCATCATCAGGAAATTAATGGGTTATTGTCTATATCGGAAGAATATGCTTAGCGCTTATTCAGGAAACTGTCAACTTTATTATGGTGCGCTTCTCCCTCCCATAAAACCGAACAGCGACGCACTTCTTGATCGATTCTCTCTTCTAAGCCAGCAGCAGTCCACTTTTTTACAAGAAGGTCTTTATAAGCTTCCAAAACCTCACTCTCAAGCCTGAGCATTTCTTCCAGAAAGCTCCTGCACCCGTCGATTGGATCCCCTTTTATGACAGAATGTATGAAACCTAATTCTTTTAATTCCTTATCAGAATATAATTTTGCTTCCATCAGCATTCTTAGGGCATTGGCAGGAAGCATCTTTTCCATAATGATGGAACCGCCGCCCCATCCGGTTGTTATGGCTAAGGTTCCCTGGATAAAACCGGCTTTTATTCCTGCATTGGCAATCCGGTAATCACATGCAGCAGCCAGCTCACAGCCGCCGCCGACAGCTGTTCCATTCAATATGGCAATAGTTGGTTTTGGAAGAAATAGTATTTTTTTTAAAAGACTAGCCATTCTGCTTAACATTCCAAATGCTTCATGTTCAGTCTTTAAGCTGTGAAAGGAAGATAGATCACCTCCTGAGCAAAAAGCACGGCCTCCCTCACCGGTAATCGCAAGTGCCTTAACTGATTTCTCTCCTGCTTTACGGAGTGAGATCTCAAGACCATCCATAACTTCATAGCTTATGGCATTTCTTTTCTCAGGCCTGTTAATCTTAAATACTAAAAGTCCATTCTCGAATTCTTCAATTATGTAAGGGTTCATGGCTGCCTCCTTGTATTTGGTTAAACTATTTTTAATATTAGCAAAAATACTCATAGACTTGTACTTATCGATGAGCCAAATCAATGCCAAAAAAACGACAAAAGCACAAGAACTAAGTTCTTGTGCTTTATATCTAAAGGATTAGTCGTTAACTACTTCTTTTCCTTTGTAAGTTCCGCAAGCTTTGCAAACGCGGTGAGCAAGTTTCATTTCACCACAGTTTGGGCATTCTACCATACCAGGAACCTGTAATTTAAAATGGGTACGACGTTTTCTCTTCGCAGTTTTAGATGTTCTTCTAAAAGGTACAGCCATTCTTCCCACCTCCTTAAAGAGTATTAGAGGATGTCCATAGGAATTGGACACACCCATTAAGAAAGTTATGAAGGCCAGAGCAAGCTGGTGTCTTCAAGTGCTTCTTGTTTTTCTTCCGTTATGAATCGGAAGAAGGATCATTCTGATCAAAAAATTGAGCAAGTCCGGCAAGACGAGGATCTACTTTATCCTGTTTATCCTGCTCCTGAATGACCTCCCAATCCTTGCCGGATTGAGGAGCTCCTTCTTCACTGCTGTCTTCGCAGAAAACTTGCATTGGGACTTCGAGTAAAAGGATTTCATGAAGGATCGGATTTAAATCAATCACATCCCCTTTTACCTGGTGAACCTCCTCTTCAGTCTCATAATCAAGACCTTTTAAGAGGAAAGTTTCGGTTGTTTCAACATTAATTGGATAATTTACGTCAACTAAAGTACGAGAACAAGGCAGTATTAAATGACCCTTTATATTTAAATGAAAAGTCACTTTGGCAGAATCGATATCCGCACGGCCCGTCACATGCATTGGTGATGCACCGCGTATTTCCGGATTCAGTTTCATGACCTCATCAACATTGACAGTTTCATCAATGGGAAAATCCTTGCTTCGATATTTTTGTAACTGACTTAAAGTCCATTTCATACGAATCACCCCAAGGCAACAAAGGTAATTATAGCCTTCCTATAATTATTTGTCAATATTTTTTCTTTACACTATAATGTAGCTAATATCCTACTATTGAAGGCTTCTTTAGTAAAAAAGTTTTTGCAGGATTTTTAGATTTTGTTTCTTAATACTTTTTCCAATACATTTCTTTTTAAACCTTTTCGAGGAGTATGTCAATATGAATGCAACAGGTGTAATTGTAGAATATAACCCTTTTCATAATGGCCATGCCTTTCATTTGGAGCAGGCAAAAGAATTCTCAGGTGCAGAAACCATCATTGCTGTCATGAGCGGCAACTTTCTGCAAAGGGGAGAACCTGCATTAGTTTCCAAATGGAAGCGTGCAGAAATGGCGCTAAGAGCTGGTGCAGACATTGTGTTTGAGCTTCCATACCAGTTTGCAGTTCAGCAGGCAGATATTTTTGCCAGCGGCGCTGTATCCATTTTAGAAGCTGCCGGCTGCAGGAGCCTTTGTTTCGGAAGTGAATCCGGTAATATGGAAAGCTTTCACCAAACGCTATCTTTTCTGGAGGAACATAATGCCGATTATCAGGAAAAGGTCAGAGTGCATCTGGATGCAGGCTTCAGCTATCCAAAAGCAACATCCATGGCGTTCCTGGACCTGAACCCCCAAGGTGAATTGGTAGACCTTTCAAAACCAAATAATATTCTTGGCTTTCAATATTTAAAATCAGCCAGAAGACAAAATTCATCGATGGAGCTTTTTACAATTGCAAGAAAAAGCGCAGGTTACCATGATGAACAATTTGCTTCAGATTCCATAGCAAGTGCGACAAGCATCAGAAAAGCACTTTTTTCCGAGAATGGAGAGATTGAATGCATTCGCCAATATGTTCCTGAAACTACATATCAGGGTTTACTCCACTATAAAAAAGAGTTTGGCGGATTTCACCAATGGGAACAATACTGGCCTTTTTTAAAATTCCGTCTGGTCCATCTTCAGCCAGAAAAGTTAAGAGGCATTTATGAAATGGAGGAAGGCCTTGAGCATAGATTTCTATCAGCAGCACTCCAGGCAGAAAGTTTTCAGCAGTTTATGGAAAAAATTAAAACGAAGAGGTACACCTGGACAAGGCTTCAGCGGGCTTGTGTACATATCCTCACGAATACAGAAAAATCAGAGATGCCCAATAAACCATTAAAAGCGAAATATTTGCATCTTTTGGGGATGTCCAAGAACGGCAGAAAGTATTTAAACAGGCATAAATCCGACTTAAAACTGCCGCTGATTTCAAGAATTTCTTCACATAATGCACAAAAGCTGCATTTGGATATCAAAGCTTCCCGGGTATATGCAATGGGTATAGAGGGTGCTCGGGACCAAAATCTAATGCAGAAAGAATTTAATCAGCCGCCTATTATGGTTGATTAAATCATTAACTATATAATTTTATAAACTGACAGCAGAGTTTGTCAGTTTATAAAAATGAAAAGCCAGCGGCATTTCTTAATTGCCGCTGGCTTTTCATTGATTGGTGCATGTTCCAATTAATCCAGGTTCCTTAAATATTCAACCGCATCATCAAAAGTGTCCACAGGAATAATTTTCATATCAGTCTTGATATCCCTGGCTGTTGCAACAGCGGCTACATAATTTGAGTCTTCTGCTCCTTTTTCATTAGGGGCAAGGAAGATTTCTGCTCCGGCTTTGTCAGCGGCCACTATTTTTTGCTCGATGCCTCCTATTCTTCCGACTGTCCCTTCCGAATTAATAGTTCCGGTTCCAGCTATTTTATAGCCTCCAGTCAAATCTTCTTTTATAAGCTGATTGTAAATCTCAAGTGAAAACATCAGCCCGGCTGATGGGCCGCCAATTTCTTTACTGTCAATATTCACGGCTGGTTCGACCTCTATTTCTTTGTCATCGACCAGGGTGATTCCCACGCCCGGCTTTCCTGTTTCTTTAAGTGTCTTTAAAGGAATCGACGTTTCCTTAGTCTTATCCTGGCGTTCAAAGGTTAATGTTATTTCACTGCCTTCCTGTTTATTTGATACCATGCTGATAAATTCATCAGAGGACTTGAACTCCTTGCCGCCCACTTTAAAAATGCGGTCACCAGCCTGCAGTTTGCCGTGAGCAGGCATATCAGGCAGCACATTAAGGACATATACGCCATTATAATGGTAATGAATAGGTATACCAGCTTTTTTATAGGCAGTTTCAATAGCAGCCACTTTGGAAGTTGCCATAAGATGCAGCTGCCGTACATTATATTCTTCTTCTGTTTCATTTTCGGAACGTATTTCTTCTTCAGGATATAGTTCCTGATACTTGCTGAATTTAGCAGCTACGTATGCATATATGTTAGCCCGGCCCATTCTTACAGTCGTCAGCATAAAACTGCCCTGTTCATCATTGCCGTTTTCAACCTCAATAATTGGTTCCAGCTCTTTAGCCATACCTGGCTTTGATACATAGTAAGGCAGATAATAAAACGAACTGACCAGAAGAATAACAGCCAGAACCAAGAAGGAACGGGTATAAAACTTGCTTCTCATCTATCAGGATGCTCCTTCCATTTAGTTATGTAATGATAAATACTGTCAATATGCTTTTTTGCTTCCTCTTCGCCGATTTTGATGATTTCTTCAATATTGGTAAATGCACGGGAACTATACATCTCGACCCGGGGCCTGATCATAAAATCAGAAGCTATTTCCCGGTGAGTAACCAGCTCCATCTGCATGATATCCAGACTTTGCATAATAATGTCATAGATTGAAGTTATTTCGGCATTCGTTTTGACATGTGAGACATCGATTGCGATGATAATATCAGCCCCCATTTCTTTAACAACAGACACAGGAACCCTGTCCACTACTCCTCCGTCCACTAAAAGGCGTCCATTTAATTTTTCAGGCACAAATATGCCCGGGATGGAAATGCTTGCCCTTACAGCATCAGAAATCGGGCCGCTCTTAAAAACAACCTTTTCTCCAGTCATTAAATCAGTAGCCACAACATTGACAGGAATATCGAGGTCCTCAAGATTTTTTCCATGGGTAAATATACGGATGAGTTCCTTTACTCGTTTCCCTGCAATAAAACCCATTTTAGGCACGGTGAAATCTAAATAATACTTCCTTTTAAAAGCCTTGGAAAGCTTATATAAACGGTCAGCATCAAGCCCAGCCCCATAAAAGCAGCCTACCATGGCACCCATGCTGCTGCCGGCAATATAATCAATCGGTATGCCGGCTTCCTTCAAGACCTTGATGGCACCGAGGTGGGCGAATCCCCGAGCTCCTCCCGAACCAAGTGCCAAACCTATTTTCGGTCGCTGCAAAAGACTCCCCCCTCAAAACGCCAATGGCCGAACTTTGCCTTTAAGTTATTCTATTCTTTTTATTTCCAAAAGAAGCATACAATAAAAATCTTCAGCTGAAAATTCACATTTGCCTGTACCTAATTCTATGGTCTATTTTAAACTTCTATGAGTATATTGAGTTATATGGGGACAAGACTTTACAGCAAAAATTTGACCCTTGTATACCCTTAACATTAAATGAAAAAGGCCAGAGAAAATATATCTTCAAACGCTTCTTTATTTTATCATTGTTTAAAATCATTTCACAGTCAGTACAACTTGAGGGAGGCTTGTCCGTGTTTCGTTCCAAATTAAAAACGGTTACTCTTGCACTCTCTGTAACCTTAATGGCCATCTCATTAATTTCCTTTCCCCAGGAATCGGTTGATGCATCAATCAGGGGATTAAATATGTGGTGGGAAATTGTGTTTCCCTCATTGCTGCCCTTCTTCATTGTATCAGAAATGCTGATCGGCTTCGGTGTAGTAAAATTCATTGGGGTACTCCTTGAACCTTTGATGAGACCTTTATTCAGAGTACCTGGAGTTGGAGGGTTTGTTTGGGCAATGGGAATGGCTTCAGGCTATCCAGCCGGCGCCAAACTGACCGCAAGACTGCGGCAGGAAGGACAGCTCTCAAAAACAGAAGCAGAGCGCCTGGTTTCTTTTACTAATTGTTCAAATCCTTTGTTTATCTTCGGTGCTGTATCAGTTGGTTTTTTTAATAATGCCAAGCTTGGGGTAATATTGGCCCTGGCTCACTATCTCGGCAATATTACCGTCGGTTTATTAATGAGGTTCTACGGAAAAAAAACCAGACAGTCTCCCCCTGGCGCAAAGACATCAAAACCATCTTTACGGGCAGCCTTATCAGCTCTTCATCGGACAAGAATAAAAGATAATCGCCCGATAGGCAAGCTTCTTGGGGATGCAGTCATGTCATCCATCCAAACACTTTTGATGATAGGCGGATTTATCATATTATTCTCTGTTATTAACAAACTTCTATATCATCTTGGAATCACGGCATTCCTTGCTAAAGGCATAGAAGCTGTATTGTCAATATTCAGTCTGCCAGCAGAATTGAGCATCCCATTCATTTCAGGCTTATTTGAAATAACACTTGGCAGCCAGATGACAAGCCAGGTTCAGCAGGCAACATTAATGCAGCAGGTCATTATTGTCAGCTTTATACTCGCATTCAGCGGCTTCAGCGTACAGGCTCAGGTTGCAAGCATCCTGGCCCAAACTGATATTAATTTCAAGCCTTTCTTTTTTGCAAGAATCGTTCATGGCTTTGCAGCTGCCTTTTATGCATTCATCCTTTGGCAGCCAATTTATGAACGGTTTTACAATACGGAGCAGCCATCCAATGCCATACCGGTCGGGTTTTTTGAGAATAATTCATTTTTCGGAAAATTATTTGATGGAATAGCCGCTTCAGGACCGCTTATAACCATACTTGCACTTTCTGTTTATACCTTTATGCTCGCAAGGCGCTTGGACAAGAGATAACAAAAAACGGGTACCTATCAATCGGTCACCCGTTTTATATTATTCAAAGTACAATCTGCGGGTAAGACACCCCGCTTTATGTTTAGCTAAACTTGTTCTTAAGAGCTTTTTCTACAGTGTCAGGAACGAGTTCTGATATGTCCCCGTTATATTTTGCGACTTCTTTCACAATGCTTGAACTTAAGAACGAATACTGATTATTAGTCATGATAAAAAAGGTTTCCACTTCATCATTCAAGACTCTGTTCATGGATGTTATCTGCATTTCATATTCAAAATCAGAAACAGCCCGCAAGCCTCGGATGACAGCATTCGCATTAACAGATTTTGCATAATCCATCAGCAGCCCCTGAAACGAATCTACTTTAACATTTTTAATATCCCTTGTAACTTCTTCTATCAGCTGAATTCTTTCTTCAACAGTGAAAAGAGGTTTTTTTGAAGAGTTATTCAATACAACTACATAAACCTGTTCAAATACCTTTGCCGCCCTCTTAATAATATCCAGATGGCCATAAGTTATTGGATCGAAGCTGCCTGGACAAACCGCGATGCCGCCCATTGATATCCCCCTGTCATGTTCTTATTATGTATCGTTTTCCATAAGCATTCTAAGTATGTATTATTAAGCCCAGCTGTAAATAGAGATAGATATTATCCCGTAATTTTCCTGTTTCCGCTGAACCAGTCTCCCCACTGTATCAGGGAGCTCTACATCAGAACCATGTTCGCATAGAATCGTTCCCTGACCCGAAAGCAAATCATTCTCATCAATAACGTTCAGAAGCTTAAGAAGCTGCTGCTTGCGATAAGGCGGATCGAGAAATATATAATCGAAAACAAGATCTCTTTTTAATATTGCCTTAATGGCACGATCCGCATCATTTCGATATACTTCCACCTTTTCTTCAAAACCGCATGTCCGAATATTTTCATGGATGGTTTGGATGGCCTTTCCGTCCCTATCCACAAAAATGACCTTGTCTGCTCCTCTGCTGAGGGCTTCGATGCCAAGACCGCCGCTGCCCGCAAATAGATCAAGCCCATAGCCCCCGTCGAAATACGGCCCAATTATATTAAAAATAGCTTCTTTTACTTTATCAGTAGTCGGACGGGTTGAACTGCCCGGAACAGCTTTCAATATTTTCCCTTTTCTTGTTCCTGATACCACTCGCATACTATCACCGCTAACCTGCAAAATTTCAATTTCCCTGCCTGCTGAGAAGGGAAAACTGCTTTTTTCTATCCTATCCTACCATATCTTACAAATGGTAGCCACCCGGCAAATTGTAAGCGGAATCATCATCCGAAAAAAATATAACATGAAGTGTATATTGGTGAGGATTGTGGAAATAATGTAATTAACAGCATCTATTCGAGGATGTTGTTGCCAACCGCGGAGAAGACTTACGTTTCCCCATAAGTTCTTCCTCCGGTTTCTCCTCTCCCTTTGCCTTCTATCCTGAAAAGGATATAGAAGGACCCTGCAGTTATCTGCAGGGCTTTTTATTTTGAATTTATTTAGCCCGGTTCGGAATTCAGCTGAATCTCGCCTTCTTTATCTTCAGCAGAGACTCCGAAGAGAGATTTAAACCATTGAAATTCCATAAATACGGTTCCGTTTTGATTGGTTAATGGATTTTCAAGCAGTCCATAGTCTTCTTCATTATAAATAAAAACATTTTTATTTAAATAAAACCGATAAATGTTATTCCCCTTTGACAAAAGCATCGTTTCCTCACTGGATAGGAACTTAACCTCATAACCTAATGCCTTCATCGTCACTGCAAACGGAAGAAGCCTCTTTCCATCCCTATAGATTAAATCAATGCTTGCTTTCTCAGCACCAGACACCAATAGTTTTTTTTCTTTCTGAAAATACAGAGGAACAACTGGAGCATCGCCTTTGGTATTCATCGTGAAAAAATGTGTATTAAGACCTTTCACATCACTTAAGAGCTTGTCCAGTTTTTCTGCATTCAAAGAATTCACCTTTATTGCTTTCATAAGAAAGGCTTTCAGCTCATCTTCGGTTAGCTCGCCCTGCAATTCCTGCAGTGCTGCGCTTCCTTTCGATGAAATGGGATTCATATCTAATAAGCCTGAGGTTAAAACATCGATTATCCACATTTGAGTGTTTTCTGCAAACTTTCTTTGAAACTGCAATGTAATAATATCCCTTTCCAGCATTTTGGCCTCAGTACGAGAAGATGCAATAAGGATATTTTCATCCTTATATTCAGGATATTGATCAGTAAAGATAATCGTCAAGAATGGAAAATTCCCAATGTCATTTAGTTTTTGGAAATTTAAGCTGGCTGCCTGTATGTCTTCTGAGTATACCTCTGCGTTGTTAATAGCTTTCTTCAACAGCGGTTTTTGCTGCCAGTAAAGTGTTGGAACATCCCCTCTGCCCTCGAAATAATAATAATCAATATGGTCTAATTTCTTTCGGGCTTTTAGCCGGATTCCCGCAGCCCATGAACCCTCTCTTTTGAAAGAATCCGTAAGAGTTATGGACAAGCCTTCAGCCTTTTTGCCGGGAATTTTCACAAACCAATTTGTTAACAATAATGCTTTATTTCTTTCATTTATCGGTACAGCATATTCAAATATCATCTGATCATCAGAAGAAAAAAAGGTAAAAGGATTTTCGTCTGCTGAATCACAGGCTTCTCCCGTTCCATTCTTGCATTTCCATTTAAATAGAGTGTCGGGAATAACAAGCCTATATTCTTCATGTGCCATGAGTCCGTTTATCTTTTGAGTGATTTTAAGTTCCTTTAAACGTGTTTCTACTGTGATTTCCTGTGTAATAGCCTCGGAACTCTCCAAGGCAATCGCATGCTCAGAATAAGCCTGCCACTGCCAAAACAGCATGCCTGAAATAATTCCAGACAAAATTAAAAAAATAAATAAAGATGCCTTCCACATTGCTATGCCCTCTTAATCAATTTCTTTTAACCTAACAATACCAAAGGGAAGGTCATCCGTCACATTTATTTTGTATAATTTGTATGAAATTTCATCTTTTATGCCCGGATAGAGTTTTTCATGAACAACGGTGATAATATGATCATAAAATTTCTTCGCCGCATTCCTAAGTACATTTTATGCAAAGTCAAAGTCCATACCATGATCTAAAATACAGCTCATATCCCCAATACTCATACAGGTAGATGCCCAATCATTAAACGATACACCTTGTGACGATATAAATTCTTCAAGTTCGCCAAGGGTCAGGGAAAAGACATCCATATTATTTGCTGCTGCCAGCATCCCTTTTGCACTGAGTGCTGCGATGATGGAGACCACAATAAAACCATTCATATGATGAATATCCCTTTTTTCAATAGCAGAAATATCCGATTTTACTAAGTATGCTGCCCATAGAAGAAATGTCATCGAAAGAAAAAGGTAAAGCATTCAATCACTCTCCCCTCTGCTTTTTAGGTGCTACTTCTATTTTTATGCTGAAAATGATAAAGTATGGATGGACAAAATGTATTTTATTTTTAAGAAGTGAATGCTAAGAGTTTTAAGGGGGTTCTAATTTGATACAGCGTTTTATAGAAATTGGTGAAGGATACTCTGATATTTATGAATTAATTGAAATCGCCCGTGGAAATAAGCATCGTTTGTCCCACATGGCTGCTTTCCATACGAGCATTGATAATAAAGAAGTGACTTCCCTGGCAGTCATACTGAAGCCGACAGACCCTGGCGGATTTCAGCCTATATATTTATGCCGGGAAGGAATACCGAATCCAAAGGCAGCACCAAATAAACGATATGAATTATTCGCGGATGCTGCGGAAAACCTGAATAAGGAAATTATTCAGCTGACAGTAAAACCATCTGTTATCTTTAATGAAAAGGAATTATATTTTCAGTATTTGATTGGGATCTTAAGGCTTAATCACTATATTGCACCACTGCAATAAAAGATTTTACAAAAAGGCATGAGCTTATGCTCACGCCTTTTTAGATTCCCATCTTATAATCATATTCTTTAGCCTTGTCCGGTTTGGAATTTTCAAATTCCGTTTTAAGGTACGGCTTATAGGATGGCTCCACTTTTTTAACAAAAGAATAGGAATTTATCTTCTCCATAATTGTTTCCGTATCGGCAAGATCACAATATAGCACTACATATTTCAGCCGTTTTGAAACATAATGTACATTTCCAAATCTTCTTAACATTTTCGCCTGTTTTAATGAATAAAGCCATACAATTATTCCTTGCCTTTGACCAAGCATATAGTTTTCCCCTTCAGCGATCGTTTGTTTTATTTAGTCTAGCATAGAAAAATGACAGTTTTCAATGGGAAGGTTCAAACTGTGCATTAATTCAAAACAAAAACCAGCATATGCTGGTTTTTTTAAGCAGAACACCCACAGCTGCCTCCAGAACCGCAGCCGCCTCCGCAGCTTGATTCAAAGAAGGGATTGCCGGCAGGAACCTTAATATGTTCAGAGACAGAACGCCCTATCAGCATGCTTACCTCATCGAGCAGGTTTTGCAGGCCCGTTTCGGCTCTTCTGAACTCTGCCACATGGGCATCCATATCCATGTCACGCTTTAGCTCCCTTATGGACATCATCACCATTTTGTATTCGGGATGATATTTGCCAAATCGCTGAACTTCTTCATACAGTTCTTTCATTTTGACAAAGTCCTGAATCTTCCTTTGTGTTTCACGGCTGTTCTTTAATTTATATAAACTTTTGCGGTAATGTTCCGCTTCTTCAGATTCTGTAATCATCGCTGCAAGTTCGTCAGCTTTGTCCAAAATAGCCATTCTTTCTAATGTAGCAAGCAAAACAGCTCACCTCCGTTTCTTATTTTATCATGAAACGGTTTAAAGCTAAAGCAAGTAAACTAAGGGATCACTACAATAAACTCTCTTTTTGAAGATGCCTCAGCACTGTTGCCTTTTATGAGCTCCAGTCCAATTCGATGTTTGCCTGATGGAAGTCCTTTTACTATAAAAGCAGCTGAATGGATTTCATCCTTCTTCTTTCCGTTCACATACAGCAGAATTTTTCCCTTTTCTTTGCTGCTTTGTTTCCTAAAGGAAACGTCCTGCACAATGCATTCAACGAAAATGTCTCTTCCTTTCACCTGGTGCCTGACAAAAAAGGGATCTTTGGCTGCGCTTTCCACACCTGAAAGAGGCATAAGCGATGCTGCTTCAACTTCTTTTACTGGAATGGCTTCCATTTTTGTTTCTGGTTCTGGTAAATCTTTCTGACATGCTGCAAGTAAAAAAATAACCAGAGATAAAAAGATGCATTTTTGCCTTTTCATTATTTTACACTCCTTATGATGGCATCCGTAACCATTTCATAAAGATAGTGTTTGCCCCGCAGCTAATTTTTACTCTTTAATTATTATAGCGAAAGCGCCTTGCCCACCCTCGAGAAGTCAATGGCTTTAAAAGCTGGACAGAACCAATAAAAAGCTCTCTCGGTTACGAGAAAGCTTCCTAACTGGATTGAGAATTCATAGCCTGAAACATGCTCATCATCATGGAAGCCATTTGCACACCATTAGTAAACTTTTCAACTTGGTGGGGAATCGTTTTTTTGTAATAATGCAGCGCGGCAACTTCAAGAGATTGAATTTCATTTGGATTTCTGCTTAGTGTTCTATACCAATGAGGCTGCTCACGGATAAATTGCTTTAGTTCCTTTTTTTGTTCAAGATACTCGACAATATCTTTTCTCATCTTTTTAACCCCTTAATCCTTTTTAAATGTAAAAGGGCTGCTTGGTTTAGTCACACTTGGCTTTGAGCCTCCCGATGGTTTCTGGCCACCGCCCTGGAATTGGGAAATAACACCCTGTACTGCTGAAAGCGCCTGGCTGAGATTACTGATGTACCCCTGCATTTGATTCGTATCCATTTGCTTAAGAGTCCCCATAATACTGCCCATCCAGTCACTTTTTTTCTCTTCTGGCTTTTGTGCTTCTTCTTTGTTTTCTCTATAGGAATCCCACCTTGAATCTTCTTCCCCAAGCAAATACCAATCCTCATATAATTCCTGCCAGGTTGTATTTCCAGCCCTGACTTCCTTGATGATTCGCGGATTCTGTTTAACAAACTCTTTAAACTTATCGACGGAGGGATGAAGTTTCGTTTTGGTCATGCCATATCACCTCGTTCTGATACAAATGCCTATAATACCATATGACAGTGAATGGAAAAGGTGAATGAAATGCCTGCTCTATTCAGTCATTAAAATAAATTCAAAAATTCTGCCATTAATGATAATATATGAATGCAGAAAGTTATCGAAAGGTGAATTATAATGAATAGAGATCTTATGGAATTATTTGATCAGTGCACCAAGAATGCAACTGAGGAAGAATTAAACGCTTTAGAGTCCCTGCTTTCAGGTTTTCATAAAAGACAGACCGGTCAAAACAGTTCCTATATCGGGGGACTTCTTCATATGGAACGGCAAATAACTGAGGATGAATGCATTCTGACTGTTCCTTTAAGTCAGATAGTTAATAATCCGCTTGGCATTGTCCATGGGGGAATAACCGCAACCATTATTGACTCTGCCATGGGAACACTTGCATCTTCACTGCTACCGGAAGGCTTTGGGGCTGTTACGACACAGTTAAACATTCATTATCTTGCAGTTGGTAAAGGGGAATACGTGACATGCAGAGCGACGATTGATCATAAGGGCACAAAAAGCATGGTATTATCTGCAGATGTACTCCGTTCGGATGGAAGAAAAATTGCACAGGCAACAGGCAGCTTTTTTATCATCAAAAAGAAAAACGTTAATAATTAAAAGCAGGTGGGAAGATGGTCACCGCTATCGTTATACCAATAATCTGCCTTTATTTTTTTTGGCTGACAAAAAAGGAAATGCGTGAGGGTTATGAGAAGTGGGCAAGTTTACAAAATGTTCCTGAAGAGGCCATAATATCGGGTGAAGTCGTCCAAATCAGCGAAAACAGGCAGCGCTATAATTACAGCCGCTATGTTCATGTTCTTGAGCTGACCATCCAAACAAAGAGCAGCACGCAATCCAATTTAAAAAAAATCACCCCTTTAATGAAAAATACCATAATCCCTTCTGTGAAAATTGGCGATGCAGTTCACCTATATGGAAATTGGAAAGATGACTTCTTTCATGTTGGCCGTATTCGAAATGCTAGAGCAAAAAAAGAGCCTACTTAGGCTCTTTTTTAATTTCAGGGTTCTCCATCAGCTTTTTTTATAAAGTTTTGCGTATAATGCTTTTTATAAACTCCAACTCCAAGATGGGTAAATTCTTCGTTCAGCAGACTATCCCGATGGCCTTTGCTGTTAAGCCATCCTTCAACGACAGCGGGGGCATCTGTATAATTTGCAGCTATGTTTTCCCCTGCAGCCTCAAATGAGACTCCTTCAGCTTCGAGCCGGTCTGCCAAATCGCCATAAGTTTTAGAAGTATGCGAAAAGTCATTGCTTTCATACATATCTTTACTATGGCCAAAAGCTGCGGCTGCAGTCATATCATCCCATATCAGCGGCTGTAAATGATGTCTGACCCTTATAATATTTGTAAGGTCAAAAATTTGCTTCTCTTTCGCTCTCTCTACATCCTCCTCAAAAGCAGGAGATGGCTGTGGGGGCTCCAACAATTCACCGCGGTAAACCATTTCATACGGACGAAGCTTAATTAAGGCGGCTGCATCCATTACCCTCACACTGGAGAGTGTCCCTGTAAATCTATCTATATTCAGCTGTGCATAATATTCTCCAATCATAACCAAGGGCCTTGTATTGAGGTCATCTTCAGACAATTCGAAACGATATGAGCTATCTTTTACTTTTAAGTTGAAATCTGTTTCAAAAAAGACGGAAGCATATAATTCACCGATGGGCTGTCCTATTTTGAAAGGATAAATGTCTGCATCTTCACCTGTCGCAAACAAACTAACCACTTTATTTTTACTTACCCCAGCCTGAATATACTCAGTGCTGCTTTTATTATAAATCCACCAATCGTAACCATAAAAAGAAGGATCTATTCTGGACGGTGCTCCTAAACTTTCTTTAAGTCCCGCGGCGGATTTTCCCATTAGTGATGCCAGACCTTTTTCAGGAAACCCTGTATTGGAAGATAAACTATTGTCATTGTTATTTATATCCTTAACTGCACCAGGCTGTGTATTTTCCTGATTGACAAGTATTTCCCCATTCTCATTACGTCCAATATCTATGTAAAAGCCCACTGCAAGAAAAATGGAAATTAATATTAAAATTCGAAAAAGTGCCTGCAGAGAACCGTCCCTCCCTTCTCTCTTACAATGTATTTAAAAGTATAACATGCAGGGTGTACTGAGTAATGAAATCCGAATAAAATTCTCTCAATATTTACTATTAATCATACCATTAGGTGTATTGTTTATCTATTCTTTTCACAACATCTTGTATGTAATGTTTTACTTAAAATAAAAAGAACACCCTAATGGTGTCCTCTTAATGATGTGCTTCACTTTCGTGTTTTGAAATATCAGTAAGTGCTTCGCCAGCCTGGTCATCTGTTAAATGACGGACGGCAAAGTCTCCGAGTGATACGATTCCCACAAGCTTGTCACCTTCCACAACAGGAAGCCTGCGAATCTGATGTTCAGCCATCAAGCGTGCTGCTTCCCGAGACTCTGTATCCCTGGTAACGGTTACTAAATGGCTGCTCATAATATCTTCTACTTTGGATGAAGCAGGGTGTTTTTCTGCAACACAGCGGAGAACAATATCCCGGTCAGTAATCATTCCTACTAGCTTTTCGTTATCCACAATCGGGATAGCCCCTACGTTTAATTCTTTCATCTTAACTGCCACTTCATAGACATTGTCCAATAGAGAGCAGCTTTCAACATGGCCGGTCATAATATCACGAATCTTTTCCATTTTTTATCCTCCTTCATTTTTCTCAACAATGAATATGGTCCAATAGTGACCGTGCAAGCCTCCTTGAATATATCCAGCACCAATATGTGTCGCCTTTTTGCTTAGAATATTTTCCCGGTGGACTAAGGAATTCATCCAGGCAGCAAACATTTCATCAGCTGTTTTATAGCCCGCCCCAATGTTCTCCTTTACGGTCAGAAAAGAAATCTGCTGATTCCTTAACATTTCTGTAGGATTTCCATACGTAGGAGAATTATGTGAAACATATTCTAATTTCATCATGTCAAAAGATTTTTTCTTTGCTGCACCATTCAGATGCAAATCTACAGACAATGGTTTTAACCTTAATTCTTTTCGTTTTTGGTTGGCAAGCTCCATAAGCTCATTTTCATTCACATCCATTTTAGGAATAGCTCTTTTCCTTCCATGGCCAGGAATGATAATAATTTCACCTGGAAAAATTAAATCAGGGTTTTCTATCTGGGGGTTGCTATTAATAATATCTTGTAAATCCTGCTGGAATCTTAGGGCAATTTCCCAAAGAGTGTCCTTTTGCTCAACCCTGTAATCTGCTGCAGCGCCCGCAGGATCTGCTGTTAAAAATATAAGAAATAAGAAGATAATGATTGTTTTGAATTTCTGCAATTGACGCTTCCCCTTTCACAGTTTGGCAGCTCTGAATTCTATTTGCTTATCATAAGGCAGCCAGTCCTAAATTAATTCCTTTTCAACTAACGTTCTTTGAGATATGGATGTTTTCTTGCATGAATCCGTTGCATGTTACGCTTTTTTCTACTATTATTAAATTTGAGATAAACTTGTTAAAATTATGCATGGATCGTTCATCTGAACCATGGATTGTTTTCAGGAGGGACAATAATGAAATTTGAAAACACAGGTCTGGAAAATAAAAAAGCAGACTTAACCCGCTTAGATGAAGTAATGCTTTCACACGGCCTTGTCCGTGAAGGGCAATGGGATTATGAAAGAGTTACATATGACCGCAAGTTCGAATTAAAAGAGGGTGTTTTTTACCTTCGTGTATTTGGATATGCTGCTGAAGGTGATGTAGGAGCACATAGAGCAACCATCCAGATTATGACTCCCCTGCTTGGCAAGCATTATTATCCGCATGGGATAGAATACGGTGAAGGTGAAAGCTTCCCAAAATCATTAGTAAGTCAATGCGAGAAAATTCTAAGTGAGATCAAAGCAGAGATTGACCAATTCGCTGAGTAATTTTTGCTTTTTCATTATGATTAATGAATGTATTTTCTGCATGGAAAAGACGCATGTACATCATGCGTCTTTTTACATTAGCTGTATGAGTTCAAAATTCAGTAATCAGTGCTCCGGAAGACTGTTTCAGGCAGGTATAATTTTTTAATCGAGAGATCAACTCTTTTAACTTCCAGTCCGGTTACATGAACAATTTCATCTTTGATTTCTTTCTGAATCTGGAGAGTTTCCTCCAAAATATTTTTTCCCTTTATTAAGTTAATCTTGATCTTCAAATATACTTCAGTATTCCTAAAAGATATGGAGATCGGATCTTTTATTTTCTTAAAGAATGTGAATCTTTTATGATTGAGCGGAATGACGCTTTCTCTTTCCTGCAGACTGGATTCTACGATTGCGGAGATTATATCACTGGCTGCCTGAATCGTCTCGAAGTCAAGATGATCAATATGCATCCTTCTTTCACTTCTTTCTGTACGATTTATTATATTCCGGGCAATAATCTCTCAGTTTCAAACCAATTATTTTTAGTTTTTATAATATTTAATGCATACTATAATCAAAGTGTTACGGTCTTTTGATGGTTAACAACATTGGGAAAGGGGACTTATTTTGTCTGCGATTTTCACAAAACGTTTTTTATTAATATTGATTGCTGTAATTCTTATAACTGTCCTTTTTTATTTCATTTTGCCTGTTTCTGTTCCGCTAATTGTTGCATTTTTTACGGCATTAATCCTGGAGCCAGCTGTGAAACTGCTGCAAAATAAAATAAAAATAAGCCGAAGAGTATCCGTGCTGATTACTTTTCTGGGATTTGTCCTCTTCATTGGATTATCAGGCTACTTTATTACGACAAAAGTGATAACAGAAGCCATTAAACTTGTTGAAAATGCTCCTATGTACATTAATGAAATTACAAAAGCATGGCTCAGGGCAGAAGCGGACTTTTCCAATGCTGCCAAGGACCTTCCTAAAGACCTTGTTGCTGAAATTAGCAACCAGATTCAATCCTTCCTTAATAAAACGAAGAATGACCTTGTCGCATACGTAAATATTGATAGCTTAAAAGCACTTCTGACAAACATCCCGAACTATCTTGTCAGTTTCATCGTATATTTGATTGCCTTATTTTTGTTTTTAATAGATCTTCCGCGATTAAGAAAAGGTTTGTATAATCACCTTACAGAAAGAACTGCAGATAAAGTCAAATTTATGACCTCACGGCTCTCTTATGTCGGATTTGGCTTTTTCAAGGCTCAATTCCTAGTAAGTGTGATTATCTTTATCGTTTCCCTGATTGGATTATTATTCATCAATCCAGAAATGGCATTGATCATGTCAATAATCATTTGGGTTATTGACTTTATCCCTATTATTGGCTCCATTGTCATTCTTGGCCCGTGGGCATTGTTTCATTTATTGACAGGAGATTTAGCTATGGGGACACAATTAGCCATTCTCGCAGCCGTCCTTTTAATCATCCGCAGGACAGTTGAGCCAAAGGTAATGGGCACCCATATAGGGTTATCTCCGCTTGCTACGCTAATAGCGATGTATCTTGGCCTGAAACTCATTGGAATACTGGGCTTCATAATTGGCCCATTACTGGTCATTGCCTTTAATTCCGCAAAAGAAGCAGGACTTATTAAGATGAATTTTAAAATATAAACTTAATGAAAATGCAAAAAAGCGTCCGCCTGGACGCTTTTTCTTTCCTGAATACATCTCAACTGAGTTTCCTTAAAAAAAGTCATAGAAAAAGGATTTTTGCACAGGAGTTTTTCTTTCAAGTATTTCTGCATCATTTCTTGGACCTTTTATTGCACCTAGATCATACAACTCTATTGGCCTCTTATAGCCAATTATTATCGCTGAAAGAGCATTGATAGACATATGCAGACCTCGTGCAGGAGGGTTTGTGCATTGGCTTCCTTCTTTCTCTTTAAACACCCTGACACCATCGTCAGCAATTAAGTAGCTTCCATTATTCCATGGTGCATGGTGATCCTCAATATGCAGAAAGACATTTTCACTATTTTCATTGAATGAATATTGGCCGAGACACTTTTCAGCATTGACGATTCTCCCCATAAAGTACGGAAAAACCTCCATTTTTAAATTAGGCTGATTCAGGTAATAAGGAAATGGATCGTGTACCGATGTAATGATCTTTACTTCCTCAACCATCGAATCATGCTGACAGATAAAATTCCATAAATTCACTCTGGCATCCTGATTTAATGCTGCAAATTCTTCGACATCCATTTTATTGTCTTTTACCTTAAATAATATATAGCCCTGTCCTTCACCTGCTTCGTCAAAATACACAGCAATCTGGTAGTCAGAATACACAAAGTTCTCCCACCAATATGAGTCTCTCACAAGCCCGCCTGAATACCTCAGCATATATTCTTTATAAATCTTTTCGATGGTTTTTGTGTGCTGGTTCTTAGTATATCGTTTAATGGTCCCTGAAGATTTTCCTGCCATTACTAAATCTATTCTGTTAATAATTGTTTTCTTATATTCGGTGAATATCTCCCATCCGTATTTCCGATAGAAAGAAATATTAAAAGGATGCAAAAATGAAAATAGCTGATTCTTTTTGTTCATCTCGGCCAAAGCGTGCTTAATCAGTCTGCTTACATACCCTTTTCTTCTGAATTCAGGATATGTTGCCACACCTGCAACACCTCCCATGTCCCATTCAAATCCATTAATATGAACTTTAAGGGGGATGATGTGAAGCTTGGCAGCCAAACTTTCCTCTTCCCAAATACCAAAAATGGAATGACTTTCTAATCGTTCCTTCCGGGCTGGAATTTCAGCTTCAGGCACATTGTACTGAAAGGCATACATGGAAAGCTTCATGGCCTCTATATATTCATTCTCTGATAATTTTCTTACCGACACCAAACTCACTCCCAATTATATATCATTATAAATATTCGCCATATACTTAATAAGTCCTTTTAAAATAGGGAAGCGGATATTATTTCGAGCATAAAAAATACCGCTAAATAGATAGCGGTATCCTTAACCGATTAAGTACCCAAAATCGCCTTTATAACGGAGGTTGTTTCTCCACCGTGATAGAAAACATACAGCAGCAGATAAACTGCGACACCTGTTATGCCAGTAAAGAACCAGACCACACTGGTAACTGGGCCTAACTTTCTATGGGCAGCCAATTTATTTTTATAGCCTGTATATAATGAGATTATCCCTAACACTGCTCCTACAGTTGCAAGCGTAATATGGAAAATTAAGAAAATCGTATAATAAATTTTTATATCATCAGGGCCCCCAAAAGCAGTATTTCCTATAAAAACTGTTCTGCTGGCATATATGATAAAGAAAATAACAGCAAACACAGCAGCCAAAGTCATTGTTTTTTTATGAGCTTCAAGCTTCTTTTTGCTAATTTGAACCCAGCCAATCGCAACTGTTATTGCACTTAGCACAATAAAAGTCGTGCTGATGGTAGGCAGTATAGGCAATGAGTATTCCATAAATTCTTCCTCTCTCCAATATCGGTTTGAAATTCAATAGCATGTTATTGATTATTACAAAGTTAATTTTAGTAGAGTGCACTGTTTTTTTCAACAAACTGTAAGGGCATTTAATAAAAGTTCCTTAAATGTTCAATATTTATCAATAAGTAAGCATAGATTTCATTGCTGGTATAAGAAAGAGGCAACTCATTTTTTTATAAAAAAAACTCCAGCTGCACACTGGAGTTTCCATTTATTTTACTAAATGCGGATTTAACAATGGTTCTTCCTCTGAAGGTGTAATTTCCTGTTCCTTTTTATACCATGCATAGAAGATTTGTGCGAGGATGATGCCATAGACAATTTCCTGAATGATCTTCATAATTACTCCGCCAAGCTGCTGGTCATGTATAAGTGACATTGAGTTAAACATTTCAGGACCGCTGAGGTTCAGGCTTGCCAGTGTCGCAGAAGGGACACATAACTGAAGGGCCTGCGCCCAGGCATTCGGATCAGAATATGTGTTGTACATTGGAGTATCTGCAAATATGATCAGTGCACACGCAGGTGTCAATAAAACACCATTGGCAAAAACATATCCTACCTTTCTCAGGCCGTCAAGGGACTCCATTTCAGGAAGCTCATTAATCGTTGGCCACCACATAAAGATCGCAAGCAGGAATAGAGCAGATGTATACACAGTATGGAGCATCATATCCGTTTTGACCACATCAAAAACATCTGGTATGTGGTACATGGAAAATACTCCATTAAACAGGATTATTGCTACTAAAGGCTTTGTAAAAAGACGGAATACCGGTTTAATAGCTTTATGATTAATCACTGCTCTCCACACCCACTGAGGGATTCCCATAACAACAAGAGGAGGAACAACTAGATACAGTATTGCCATTTGAATCATATGAGCATAAAACATTAAATGACCCATAAGATCAACAGGGGAGCCCTTAATGGCATATAACACTGCCATCGCCACTGTAAAATACACTCCCTGCCTTCTAGTTAAAGGCTCACTACTTTTGAACTTTCCGCGGTACTTTATTGTAATCATATAGTAGCCTGCAAGTATCAATAGTACAAATAAAAAGAAATATGGACTCCAAAGTGCACGAAAACCGAATATTTCTAAAGACATGCTTTCACCTCATTCAATATTGCTCAAACTGCCAAAAACGCATCCTGCCATGAATATTCTGCTTTCCAGATTGACAAGTATCATTATACTCTTTTCAGCCTGCAATCTCAATAATTCAGTAAATGCTTATTAATTGCCAAAGCTGCGTTACATAAAAAGAAAACCGGCCATCAGCCGATTTTCTCTTATACTACCACCAAATAACAGTCAAGAAAGCAATGATTGTGATAAATCCGACTAATGCTCCGGAATATAAGAACAATGCAGGTGCTTCATGACCTTTGTGACTCATATGCATGAAATAATATAATTGAAAGATTACTTGCACGAGAGCAAGAATCAGGATGAATGGAACAATAAACCATCCAGAGAAACCTTCATAACCTGCTGCTACGAACGCAACAATTGTCAGGAAGATCATAAGTGCAAATGTGATAACTTGATGTTTCATCTCTTCTGCACTTTTTTTGCGTCTATATTCAATGTCTACTCTTGGGTTACCTGAGTTTGGTTGTTGATTGGCCATCAGTTTATCCCACCATTCCCATTAAATATACTACAGTGAAGATGAATACCCAAACAACGTCGATGAAGTGCCAGTACAGGCTGGCAACATAGAACTTAGGAGCATTGTAAAGGCTTAATCCCCTCTTGCTGTTGCGGATCATTAAAGTAGTGATCCACAGTAAACCAAATGCAACGTGACCGCCATGGAAGCCGACTAATGTATAGAAAGCTGAACCAAAGGCGCTGCTTGTAAAGCTATGATGAAATTCATGCACATAGTGATTGAACTCGTAAATTTCCAATCCTAGGAATCCAAGTCCAAGCAAAACAGTAATTCCAAGCCATAGCTGCATCTTTTTAAAGTTAAAATTCTTCATATGGTACATAGCGTACACGCTTGTTAACGAGCTTGTTAATAATAGCATCGTCATAATGAATGCCAATGGAATTTCAAACAAGTCCTTCGCTAAAGCCATATCACTGCTAGGTACTTTATCTTTTAAAGCAAGGTATGTTGCGAAGAGGGATGCGAATAGAACCGTCTCTCCCCCAAGGAAAAACCAGAAACCTAAGAATTTGTTCTTGGCTTCGAGGGTTTGCTTTTCAGGCGACGCCGGCCAAGTTTCATAAGTCATTTTTTGTTCAGCAGCCATTATGCCTTAACCCCCTTATCATTATTATCTTCCAAATCTTCTTTATGAATGTGGTATCCATGATCATCCTTAACAGAACGAACAAACATTGAACCTAAGGTAATAAGCATACCAGCGATTAGAACTGGAATACCCCAGCTGTGCTCCGCACGGTACATTGCACCAAACGCAGCAACAAATAGACCTAAAGAAATTACAAATGGAATGAAAGAGTTATTTGGCATATGGATATCACCAAGCGGTTCAGCAGGTGACATGCCTTGTTTGCCTTCCATCTTTTCAAGCCAATATGCATCAAGACCGCGAACCAGCGGAAGCTGCTTGAAGTTGTAGAATGGAGGCGGTGATGGAATGGCCCATTCTAAAGTACGGCCATCTCCCCAAGGATCATTGCCAACTTTTTCATTTTTAACACTTGTAATGACAATATTAATTAACATAATGATTACTGCAGCTGCCATGAAGAAGGCACCGACAGTACTAACCATATTTGCCGTTTCTAGTCCCTGTCCAGGAAGGAAAGTGAAGATGCGGCGCGGCATTCCCCAAAGCCCCAGGAAATGCTGGATAAAGAATGTCAAATGGAATCCAATAAAGAATAATACGAATGTAATTTTTCCAAGGAACTCGTTTAACATTGTTCCAAACATTTTTGGCCAGTATAGATGTGCACCAGCAAATAGTGCAAACACAACACCGCCGACAATAACATAATGGAAGTGAGCAACTACAAAGTAGCTGTCATGGTACTGATAATCCTGTGCAGCAGATGCAAGCATTACACCGGTTACACCACCAGCTACGAATGAAGGAATAAAGGCAACAGCCCAAAGCATTGGAGTTGTAAACGTTATGCTTCCGCCCCACATTGTAAATAGCCAGTTAAATATCTTAATACCAGTCGGTACTGCAATCGCCATTGTGGCAACGGCAAAAATCGCGTTAGCAATCGGCCCCATACCAGTTGTAAACATATGGTGAGCCCATACCATGAATCCTAAGAATCCAATAAGAACCGTTGCGAATACCATGGAGGAGTATCCGAATAGGCGCTTTCTTGAGAAAATCGAAAATATCTCAGAGAAAATTCCGAAAGCCGGCAATACCAAGATGTAAACTTCCGGGTGACCAAAAATCCAGAAGAAGTGCTCCCAGATAATTGTATTACCGCCCATTGCAGGATCAAAGAAGTTAGATCCAAACATACGGTCGAAAATTAACAGGAACAATCCTACTGTTAAAGCAGGGAATGCAAATAAAATCAAAGCAGATGTAACAAAAGTTGCCCATGTGAACATTGGCATACGCATATATGTCATACCAGGAGCACGCATGTTAATGATGGTAACAAGGAAGTTGATACCCCCGATTAAAGTACCAGCACCTGATATCTGCAGCCCAAGTGCATAGAAGTCGATCCCATGCCCTTCAGAAGCAATTGATAAAGAAGCATAAGAAGTCCAGCCGGCATCAGGAGCTCCGCCTAAGAACCATGATAGGTTCAAGAAAACTCCTCCAAAGAAAAACAGCCAGAATCCTAAAGAATTCAAGAATGGAAATGCTACGTCACGCGCACCGATCTGCAGTGGCATAACTGCATTCATAAAAGCAAAAATTAGTGGCATTGCCGCCAAGAAGATCATCGTTGTACCGTGCATTGTTAATATCTCATTATACAATCCGGCACTTACAAAGTCATTATTTGGTACTGCAAGCTGGATACGGATGAACATGGCTTCTAATCCGCCAAGCAAGAAGAAAAATCCGCCAGCTATAAGATAAAGGATTGCGATTTTTTTATGGTCAACCGTTGTTAAGTAATCCCATAAAACCGCTCCGACACCTTTTTTTTGTGCTAAGGTACTCACAATTTTACCTCCCTTTTCAAAAATCCCCTATTGTTCGGTAACTTTCAAGCCCATTAAGTATTCTGTAAGGGCATCAAGCTGTTCTTCAGTCAATTCGCCATACGTACCTGTCATTTTATTTCCAGGCTTGAATGTCTCTGGATCTCTTAACCAATCCTTAAGATCTTCCTCAGAATGGTCAAGGATACCAGCAATACGGTCACGATCACCGAAGTTCGTCAAGTTAGGAGCTAGACGAGCTGCTTCAGGAGCAGTGTTAGCCGGTGTTACAGCATGACAGCCGATACAGCTGTTGTTGAAGACTTCCTGACCAGCTTGAGCCAGATCTGTCTCTGCCTTTTTAGGTTCTTTAACGTCCTGCATGGCAGTTACCCATTGATCGAATTGATCACGTGGAACCGCTTTAACTTTGAAATCCATTAGAGCGTGGGAAGGACCACAAAGCTCAGCACATTTTCCATAGAAGAAATTATCAGCCTCAGCAGCTTTTTCACCATCAAATTTCAGCCAGAATTTGTTCACGTTGTCAGTGTTCGTATCCAGCTTACCGCCTACAGCTGGGATCCAAAAGGAGTGCTTAACATCTGAAGCAATCAGATTGAAATAAACTTTTTCATCAGTTGGCACAACTAATTCCTGGCCAGTGATAATTTCCTGGTTAGGATATTCGAATTCCCACCAGTATAAGTTTGCACGCACATTAACAACAAGTGCATCTGTTTTGCCTTCTTCATTCTTCTTTTCCATTGGGCTTACATCTGCAAGCTTAAAGGTAGCAGAAACTGTAGGTACAGCAAGAATTAGAAGCAAAAGAATAGGAATAACAGTCCAAATGATTTCCAGTTTGTGGCTTCCTTCAACTTGTTTTGGAATTCTGTCGTCCTTGCGGCGGAATTTAAAAACAACAATAAAGAAGATTACTGTTACGACCGCAATTACTCCTACCATTATTGCAGTACTTAACACCATCAAATCAAATTGTGTTTGCGCCACTTCGCCGGCAGGATTCAGCGTAGATAAATACGGTTTGCCGGAGCAAGCGGAAAGAATGAGCGCCATCATTGCAAACATAGAAAAAAGACGCCACTTTGCAAGCCTTTTCATAGCTTAATCAAACCCCTCTTTCGTAAAAATTTCATTTTTTGAATTGTTTGATCAAAAAATATGGATAAATCCTCTCTCGTTACTAGCGAAAGAAAGAATTTCCTAACTAAGTTAGATAAGTGTGATGATCACCATAGCTACAAACATGATGGTCAGATATTGCAGGGAGTATACAAACATTAATGTAGCCCATTTTATATCATTGTTAAATTTCCTTGCATAAAATCCCGTCAATAACCATCCAATGTTCAAAACTGTGGCAAGGATTAAAAAAGGCAATCCAAGCGATGGCATAAGAAATGGCAGCGGCAATAATGCTGCAACCCAAATGTAAATATGCCTTTTGGTAGTTTTAAACCCTTTTACAACTGGAAGCATGGGAACTCCCGCAGCCCGGTATTCTTCCACCCTTCTCATTGCTAAAGCATAAAAATGAGGAGGCTGCCAGATAAAAACGATAGCGAACAGCACCCAAGCCATTGGGTCGAGATTGCCATCGGCAGCTGCCCACCCGATCAGCGGGGGAACCGCTCCTGAAATGCTGCCTACAATCGTATTGGATACAAATCTGCGTTTCGTCCACATTGTATATAAAACAACATAACTGAAAACGCCAATTAATCCAATTGCAGCTGCTGCTGCTGTTGTAAACATTAAAAAGGCCGTACCAAGGCCAATAAGCAGAAAGCTCAAAAGTGCAACCTTGCCCGGGTTTACTTTCCCAGTAACAGTTGGCCTCCCTTTTGTTCTTTCCATTAATGGATCAATGTCGCGGTCAATATAATTATTTAAGCTGCACGAGCCTGCAATAATCAATGAGGAGCCAATGACTGTATAAAGAACCAGATCAAGATTATTGAAAAATCCCTTTCCGGAAAAATGCAGTGCAAGCCAAAGACCGGTGAAGGTTGTAATCAGATTGGAGTTTACAATGCCGATTTTGATAAGGGCAAGGAAATCCTTCCAAACTGTAGTCTCAGGTATATCTTTTTGAAGGCTTCGCTCACTGTCCTCAATAGCAGCATCACTCAAAGCCCGTGAGTTAGACATATCTTTTCCTCCTTTATCTCTTATCGCAGACAATAGCATCTTTGCACTACACTTACTATAAAGCATAAATGCCTGCAAAGCTATGTTCGCGATAAAAAACGAGGGGTAAACCCTTGATGAATAATAATAATCCTAATAGTTTTCTACCATTAATAATGTATTCAAACTGTTTATTATCTAAATGAAACTAAACCATTTCTCTGTATATTAAATCACACTTTAAAACTCTTTTGTGAATTTTTTTAGAATAATTTATGACTAATTTGTGTCAAAAATTAAATTCACTTAAAGAATGGTTGCTTTTTTGAGATAATAAAACTGCTTCAGAAAACTAAGGAAGAAAAAATATACTCACTTTTATGTATTTTGTGATACTTTCCGCGACAGGGGTTTACCATTTTATACCCCCTTTATATTTCTAGCAAACTCCATTACAAGTTTCAACCTTTTTTACTATAATTAACTTTATTAATTTTATTACTGTTGTAAAAAAAGCTTTATTCCTGTACTATCGAAAAAGTAAAATGACGCACATTACTATATGGCTTTTTATAGAATCTTTGATAAGATAGATAACGGACAAATACTTAGTAATTAAATCGTTTTCCCATTGATAGACATAGAATATTTAAAGAAGGTGAAAGGCTTTGCAACGATCTTTAAAATGGTTTGCCGTTCTTACAACTATCGGCATGCTTTTAATTTTGCTCGGCGGTGCCCTGGTAACTAAAACTGAATCCGGAATGGGATGCGGGAAATCCTGGCCGCTTTGCAATGGTGAATTTGTTCCAAGCGACATTACTCCTGAATTGATTATCGAACTGGCGCACAGACTTGTTTCAGGCTCAGTTGGTTTTATGGTCCTGATATTATCGATTTGGACATGGAGAAAATTGGGACATATAAGGGAAACAAAATTTTTATCACTCACTTCGTTCTTCTTCCTTGTCCTCCAGGCTTTAATCGGAGCGGCCGCAGTAGTGTGGGGGCAATCTGATTTTGTACTTGCCCTTCATTTCGGGATTTCTTTAATATCTTTTGCAGCAGTACTGCTTTTGACTTTGCTTATTTTTGAAGTAGATAAGAAATTCGAGGCCGAGAAGCTCATTATTGATAAAAGAATGAGGAAACATATTATTGGAGTTTCTATATACAGCTATGCCGTAGTATACACAGGCGCGCTTGTGCGCCATGTTAATGCAAGTCTAGTCTGCCGTGACTGGCCGCTTTGCTTTAACGGTTCTTTCGCTCTTCCGGAAAATATGTATGAATGGGTGCAAATGGGCCACCGGGCTGCTGCCGGATTAATTTTCATATGGATCGGTTTCATTACTTTTCTTGCAATTAAGCATTACAAGGAACAGAAAGTCGTTTATTGGGGCTGGATCATTTCATTTATCTTAGTAACGCTTCAGGTTGCTGCTGGTGCATTAGTTGTATTAACCCGACTTAACTTGTATATAGCTCTTGCCCACGCCTTCTTTATTTCCTGCTTATTTGGGCTATTAAGCTATTTTATCCTTCTGTCCTCACGGAGCAGGAAGAATGAGCTTGCTGTTTCAGCTGTCAGGGAAAAAGAGAAAAATGATGAATCTCCTATCCCGACCGTTACTTCCATTCCATAATTGCTTAAAACAAAAGAGCTTCGGCAATCGCCGAAGCTCTTTTGTTTTATTTATCGCAGTCTAACGGGCAGTACCCCCCCACTTCATGACAGAGTGGAATCAATAATGGAGGATACGCGGGGGAAAAGCCCTCCCATTTGAAGTTTCACTTTATTTTGAGAGCTCCAGCAATAAGTCTCCAGTTTGAATTGCTTCACCGTTCGAGACATAGATGTCTTTAACTGTTCCAGAGAATGGCGCCTGTACAGTTGTTTCCATTTTCATGGCTTCTGTAATCATTAAGTGATCGCCTTTTTCGACTTTTTCACCTTTTTCTGCAAGCACCTTGATTACAGTTCCCGGCATGCTGGCAGCAATATGACTTTCATTATGCGGGTCAGCTTTTGCTTTGGAGGCTACAGTTGCTTTAATACTTTCATCTTTTATGCTTACTTCACGAGGCTGGCCATTTAGCTCAAAATACACAATTCTTGTGCCATCAGCCTGAGGCTGGCCAATAGAAACTAATTTTACGATTAACGTTTTACCTGTCTCAATTTCAATTTCCACTTCCTCACCCAGTCTTAAACCATATAGAAATGTTGGGGTGTCAAGAACAGAAATATCACCAAATTGTTCACAGGTCTTAATATAGTCCATAAATACTTTTGGATAAAGTGCATAGGCAATCGCATCAAAGCTTGTAACCTGCCTTCCCAATTCTTTAAAGAGTTTTTCTTTTAAGGCATCAAAGTCCGCATCTTCAAGAAGTTCTCCCGGGCGGACAGTGATTGGCTCCCTGTCTTTCAATATGACCTTTTGCAGTTCTGCCGGGAATCCTCCATATGGCTGTCCTAAGTAGCCTTCAAACAATTCTACAACTGAGTCAGGAAAATCCATAGATTTGCCTTTATTCAGAACATCCTGCTCTGTCAGCTGATTCTGGACCATAAATAACGCCATATCACCAACTACCTTGGAAGAAGGTGTAACTTTAACAATATCACCAAACATTTGATTCACACGGGAATACATGTCCTTAACTTCATCCCACTTCTCTCCAAGGCCAACAGCTTTAGCCTGCTGCTGAAGATTACTGTATTGTCCGCCAGGCATCTCATGCTGATAGACTTCTGAATGAGGAGCCTTCATACCGCTTTCGAAGTCCTGGTAGTATTTGCGCACATCTTCCCAATAGTATGATAACTGCTCAAGCGCCTGAATATTAATTTTTGGCTGTCTTTCATTCCCCTGGAGTGCGTAATATAAAGAATTAGCACTTGGCTGGGATGTTAAGCCTGCCATTGTGCTTAGGGCCGTATCCACAATATCCACCCCTGCTTCAATAGCCTTTGCATATGTGAAAATTCCATTTCCGCTCGTATCATGAGTATGAAGATGAATCGGAATGTCAACAGTCTCTTTCAATTCAGAAATAAGGGTGTAGGCTGATTGCGGCTTTAATAAACCAGCCATATCTTTGATTGCCAGTATATGGGCTCCCTGATTCTCTAACTCTTTTGCCAGGTCTTTATAGTATTTAAGATTGTACTTTGTTCTGGCAGGATCCAAAATATCACCTGTATAGCACATGGAGGCTTCTGCAATTTTTCCTGTCTGGCGGACAGCATCAATTGCAACTTCCATCCCTTTAACCCAGTTAAGGCTATCGAAAATCCGGAAGACATCAATGCCAGCATAGGCTGATTTTTCAACAAACTCTCTTATTACATTATCCGGATAGTTTTTATATCCCACTGCATTTGAAGCACGAAGAAGCATCTGAAATAAAACATTTGGCATTTTTTCGCGCAATGTCAGCAGCCTTTCCCAAGGATCTTCTTTCAGGAATCTATATGCTACATCAAAAGTTGCACCGCCCCACATTTCAAAGGAAAACATATCAGGAAGCAATTTTGCTGTCGGTTCTGCGATATGCTTCAGGTCATTTGTCCTTACTCTTGTCGCCAGCAATGATTGATGGGCGTCACGGAAGGTTGTATCAGTAATTAAAACTTCTTTTTGCTCTTTAATCCATTTAACTAGTCCTTCAGGACCCTGATTATCTAAAATTTGTTTTGTCCCGTCCTGGTAATCTGTGCTGTATTTTAATTTTGGCACCCGCGGCTCATCAAATACCGGACGTTTTTTCTTTTCAATTCCCGGGAATCCATTAACAGTTACATTCCCGATATAATTAAGCATCTTCGTTCCGCGGTCTTTCCTTTTCGGGAACAGGAATAGTTCAGGAGTTTCATCAATAAATGATGTATCATATTCTCCTCTTAAGAATTTCTCGTGTTTTACTACATTCTCAAGGAAAGGAATATTTGTTTTAATGCCCCTGATACGGAACTCCTGCAGGTTCCTCACCATTTTTGATGCTGCCTGCTGGAAAGTCATAGCGTGTGTTGAGAGTTTAACAAGCAGTGAATCATAATAAGGTGTAATCACTGCCCCCTGGAAACCGTTCCCCGCATCAAGCCGCACACCGAAACCGCCGCCCGATCTGTAAGCCATTAACCGGCCAGTATCAGGCATGAAGTTATTTAAAGGATCTTCTGTTGTAACACGTGATTGAATGGCAAATCCATGAATATGAATATTTTCCTGTTCAGGAACACCCACTTCTTTGCTGTGCAGCGCATATCCTTCAGCTACTAAAATTTGTGTTTGTACAATATCAACTCCTGTTACCATTTCGGTGATCGTATGCTCAACTTGCACGCGCGGATTTACTTCAATGAAATAAAACTGATCACCTGATACCAGAAATTCCACAGTTCCTGCATTAATATAGTCTACATTCTTCATAAGATTGACGGCAGCCTGACATATATCATCTCTTAATTTTTCAGAAAGGGATACGCAAGGTGCTACTTCTACAACCTTTTGGTGACGCCTCTGGACTGAACAATCTCTTTCATATAGGTGGATAATATTTCCTTCATGGTCACCAATGATTTGAACCTCTATATGTTTTGGCCTTTCTATGAATCTTTCAACATAAACTTCATCATTGCCAAAAGCAGCTTTAGCTTCCGACTTTGCACGCTCATATGATTCCTTTATTTCTTCCAGGCTCCTTACGATGCGCATGCCTCTTCCGCCACCGCCAAGTGAAGCTTTTATGATAATCGGGAATCCATGATTTTTGCCAAAGCTAATCACTTCATCCAGAGTTTCGGCAGGGCCATCACTGCCTGGAATAACCGGAATTTCAGCAAGCTGTGCTTGCGTTCTTGCTTTAACTTTATCTCCAAACATGTCCAGATGCTTAGATGCAGGACCGATAAATATGATGCCCTCTTCCTCGCAGCGTTTTGCGAATTCTATATTTTCAGACAGAAATCCGTATCCTGGATGAATGGCATCGACATCACTGCTTTTCGCAATGTCAATAATTCCTTCAATATCAAGATAGGCATCAATCGGTTTTTTTCCCTCTCCTACCAGGTAAGCTTCATCTGCTTTATAGCGGTGATAGGATCCGGAGTCCTCTTTAGAATAGATGGCTACCGTCCGGATATCCAGCTCTGTGCAGGCACGGAACACACGAATGGCAATTTCTCCTCTGTTGGCTACTAATACCTTGTTAATTCTTCGGCTCAATCAAAACACCCCGTCTTTATGTATTTTTTGGCAATATTCTGCCAAATTCAAGTTGAGGCCGGGTCGGTTTCCCGCTAGCCGGCCTATTTTACCTTGATTGGCTGCTCCCTGATGGAAGCAATTATGTAATCAGCTTCTGCTGATTGATGTATAAATAAAGCACTGAAAAATTTTCTGTGCTTATTTACGAATGGAAAATGATTTTTCGGAAGCCAGTTCCATGGATTCCGGTTTTGTCTGCTCATCTTTATTTTTGTATTTTTGTTCATAATTCACAAACATTGAGACATTTACTAAAATCCCCATAGCAATCGAAAGCTGAAGCAGAGATGAACCTCCATAGCTGATAAAAGGAAGTGTGACACCAGTCAGCGGCATAACACCGGAAATCCCTGCAAGGTTGATGAATGCCTGAATTCCTATCATCGCGGATATGCCAATAGCCAATAAGCTGCCAAAAGCATCTTTACACTTTAAACTGATAAAGATTCCCCTCAGGACAATATACCCGAGAAGCAATATCACAAAACCTACTCCAAACGCCCCAAGCTCTTCTGCGATTACAGCCATTATGAAGTCTGTATGAGCTTCAGGAAGATAACCAAGCTTTTGTATACTTTCACCAAGGCCCAGCCCTTTTAATCCGCCTGCACCAAGGGCAATATAGGAATTCGAAAGCTGATACCCGAATTCGGAACCAAAAGGATCTCTAAAAGCTTCAACCCTTCCCATTCGATAAGGTGCAAAAATCTTATCTTTTAGAAGAAGGATAAAAGGCGCAGCTAACAATACTCCGAATAGTCCAAGTCTAAATATGTTTTTGAAATTCATGCCTGATGTAAAAATTACGGCAGCAGCTACCAGAAAAATAATCATCGCGGAACCAAAGTCTGGCTGAACTGCAACAAGCAAAGCGGCTAGAATCAGATATGCAAGCGGGGGAAGAACCCCTTTATTAAACTCATTAATATAGGGCTGCTTTTTTGCATAGACAGCTGCTAAATATATGATAACTGAAAGCTTGACAAATTCTGCAGGCTGAAGGCTTCTGCTCCCGATTTCAAACCAGCTCATCGCCCCTCCGGCTACTTTTCCAAAGATAAATAGCGCAATCAGGCCGAATAACGAAATGAACACCATCGGAACAAGAAATTTATTGCTTTGCATAGCTTTGTAAGGAAATAGAGCGACAATAATAAAAACAATTGCTGAGATAATTAAATGCATTTTTTGCTTATTATAAAAAAAGTCGCTTTCCTGACCATAGATCTGAACAGCTGTTACCATGCTTGCACTGAAAACCATAATGAGTCCAAAAACAGATAACAGGGCTACTGCAATAATCAGGGTATAATCATATGATTTTAATATTTTTTTAAACATCCAGCCCTCTTCCCTTATCTTCTAAGTTTATTACTTATTCTACTATAGTATTGAATATCCTGCTTTGAAGAAAAGAAAAGTTAATTTAACTGTAACACAGCAAAGAAAAAAATTCTATAATTATGTCATACTAATTTAAAATTAAGTTATACAAATAGGACTATTCTTTTCTTATAGATATACTATTTCAATTCTTTTAAAAGTTCATCCAGTTATAAAAAAACTCAAACAATCTTTAAAAGATGTTTGAGTTTTTTTTTATTTTTTTACTGAGGCTTCGTGGAGAATGGATAGCTCCCTTTCCAATTCATCTAAAATAGCCTTGCCTTCAGCCTCTTCAATCAATCCAAGACGGACAGCAAAATCTATTTCTCTGGATAAACCAAACATCTGGGTATCAAGAACCTCCTCATATAGAGGACATTGAGGCATAGTAAGGTTATCCATTTGCACCTTAATTAATTTTAATATTTTAGCAGCATCCGCCTTTAATAGAGCATTTGCTTTTTCTTTGTGATCAATAATCATGTCAGAAGCCAACTTTCAATCCCTCCATTTCCGAGCGATTATCCTATCTATAAATTTTATACTTAAGCTTGGAAAAAAGCAAGGATAATAAGGGATTCCGAAGAGAAATGATTCTGATTTTTCAGCAGAACACCGCTAATATGGCATGTCATCAGCCACACTCCAGGATTCGTCCTGTTCATTAATATCGCCTTTACCAATTGAACGACTGACAAGCAGTTTAAAAATCTGTATACTTAAACATACATACTTAAAGCATACATGGAACTGCCAGGAGGTTCAAAATGGAGAATATAATTGCCTTTAAAGGAAACGTTAAATACCAAATCACCTTAGATCCAGGAGTCTGGATATTCGATGATCGGAGAATCGATTTAACAACATACTTTAATCAGGAATATATCAGGAAAAATGAACTTGAGGAATATACCAAAGCAGTCTCAAAGCATTGGGATAGAGAAATCATGGAAGGTGCAGTATTTCCTCCAACACTTAAAACAGAAAAGAAATTTGAAAAAGAAAAGGTTCTTACAGGCACATTCGGCATACCTTTTAAACCATTCCTAAAGAATGCAGAACCGAAGGACAATGCAGAAATCGTTATCATCGAAAGCGAAGATGGGGAGGCCCGTTTAACTCTATCTCAAGCCGAGGAATTAATATTGGGGTTTTCACAGGATGGTAAACCTTTAAAAGAAGATGGACCAGTTCATGTCTATTATGGGGATGGAAGCAATCAAAGCTCCCCCATAAAAAGAGTGAAGGCATTTAGAGTGGAATGACCGGAGAGGGCGATTGTGCATCGCCCTTTTTTATTTAAAGATAATAGACCTCCCCGGCATAAAGACTGCAGATTTCGCAGTCTCTTCCAGGCTGGCTATAATAGGTCAGCCGCAAGCTGGGCAAGGCCTGATCTCTCACCCTTAACAAGCTTGACATGGCCTGAGATAACCTGATCTTTGAACCTTTCCACGACATAGGTGAGACCGTTGTTATAAGCATCCAGGTATGGATGATCAATTTGCTCAGGATCTCCCATCAGGACAATTTTACTTCCTTCACCAACCCTGGTTAAAATGGTTTTTACTTCATGCTTTGTCAGGTTCTGTGCTTCATCTATAATAATAAATTGATCTGGTATGCTTCTGCCCCTAATATATGTCAGAGCTTCAACCTCAATAGAGCCCATACCAGCCAATATCGCATCCAATTCACCTGGCTTTTTGACATTAAACAGGTACTCCAAATTATCAAAAATTGGCTGCATCCATGGCCTTAACTTCTCCTCTTTTTCTCCGGGAAGGAATCCCAAATCTTTTCCTACCGGCACAATGGGGCGAGCCACCAGCAATTTTTTGTACTGCCCATAATCTTCTGTCTGCATTAAGCCGGATGCCAGCGCCAGAAGAGTTTTCCCAGTCCCCGCCTTCCCGATAAGCGTAACAAGCGGCAGATCATTTCTCAGCAATAGCTCAAGAGCCATTGTCTGCTGGACGTTTCTGGGCTTAATCCCCCAAATATGATCATGGTCAAAAATGAGCTTTTTCACTTTCTTCCCACTTTTGTCCACAATACCAAGTGCAGACGAAGATGAACCCAGCGCATCTTTCATCACCAGAAACTGATTCGGGTAGAAAGGATGGTTTGCTATTTCTGATAGCGGCAGTTCACTTTTTTCATAAAAGCGGTTCATAATATCGAGACTGATATAGAGTTCCAGAAATCCAGGATATAAATGATCATTTTCAACCACACGGTCACTTAAGAAGTCTTCTGAAATTAGCCCGATAGCATCCGCTTTAACTCTGACAAGGGCATCTTTGCTTACAAGAATAACCGTTCGTCCATTTTCTTTTGTCTCTTCCTCAAGTGATAAGTTTTTTGCAACTGCCAAAATCCGATTATCATTTGTTTTTTCAACAAAAATCTCTTGAAGTTCATGAAATGATCTATGATTTAACTCAATTCGCAGGCTTCCGCCATTTTCAAGAGGTATTTTCTCATGCAGCTTACCCGTCTCCCTCATGCTGTCAATCAGCCGGGATACTTGCCTTGCGTTCCTCCCAATTTCATCCATATACCTTTTCTTAGAATCAACTTCTTCTAGAACTACAGCCGGGATGACTACTTCATTTTCTTCAAATGAAAATATGGAATTAGGATCCTGCAACAAGACATTGGTATCTAATACGTAAATTTTACTCAATATGATGCCTCCTGCTCCTCTTGTGTCTTTATAAAGCAAATTACAAAAGCGGGGTCCCCTGCATGCGGATTTGCAGCTTCATGAAAGAATCACCTTCAATCTTGATGGAATATTCTCCTGTTGTTTTATATTATTCATTCTTTTAAAGATGTTGATTAATCAGGAATAAAGCTTTCTTATGAAGTGGACAAATCTATCTTGGTAAAAATATATGTAATGCCGAATAAAGATAGAAGAAATTTTGCACAATAACATTAAAGAATCATTATTCCTGAACCTGAAAATTCAAGTGTCCACTTTCAATTTCAGGGAAATTTTGATCGCCCGGAGGTGTTAAATATGAATAAATGGCTGCTGATATGCATGACAGGATTGCTATTATCAGGGTGCGGTATGAACGGCAATCAGGCGCTGGACAATCAGGAACAGCAAAATGCCAACACCATAAATGTTAAAAATAGTACAATACAGGAAGTTGACAGGGAAACTGGACAGCAAGTTTCCAGGCATCTTGTCAATTTGGCTACCAGAGTTCCTAATGTAAATGATGCGACTGCTGTTGTCCTTGGACGTTTTGCTATAGTCGGAGTAGATGTGAACAAAAACCTCGACCGTTCTGAGGTTGGAACAATTAAATATTCAGTTGCCGAAAGCCTCAAAAATGATCCTCATGGTGCAAGAGCAATTGTAGTGGCTGATCCGGATATTAACGCAAGGCTGCGGGAAATAGCTGAAGACATTCAAAACGGCGAACCCTTGCAAGGAATCATGAATGAACTGGCAGATATCGCTGGCCGGCTTATGCCTGAAGTTCCTGCCGATTTAGTTGATCCAAAAAAGAAAAATGAGAAAAACGCAACTGAAGATCCAAAGAAAAAACTCGACAATAATCAGGAAAAACAGCTCGAACAAAAACAGGAAAAACACTCGAATTATCATAAATAAAAGGGCTGCAGGCACCTATACCATTTTAACTAAGTGGCATAGGTGCCTGCCCCTTTTTAGCCAAAAAAAACTTAGTTCCCGAGGGAACTAAGCTTTTTTCATCGCTTCCATAACCTGTTTGTCCAAACGGGCTGCTGCGTCTTTATCATATGTTTTGTCATATTGCGGTTCCACAGTGATTTTAGATCCGTAAAACATGACATCACGGACTTCTTTCACAGTGATTTCCATAAGTGCAAGCTTAAGAGGTACTCCGTCCATCTTTTCTGCCTTAACCGAAGCTTCACCAGCGATGGAGTATGTAGATTCATTCGCAATAATATTCAGCACAACCATGTTATTGTTATTTATGTTTTGAACAATCCTGGAACGGTTATCGACAGCAAAATACAATGTTTCCTCATTTTTTGCCAAAACCCATGAAATCGCATTAACGTTTGGTCCGCCGGTTTCAAAATCAATAGTGGCAAGAGTAACAAAACGTTCCTTTTGCAGTTCGTCATATAATGGTTTAATTAATTTGGGTTCTACCTGATTTGCCATTCTATTCCCTCCTTTAATAATTTAATCATAGTATGATAACGCTTTTCTTTCAACCAATAACATCCTTTACCTCAAGTCTGTTAGAGCCTTGGCTCTTTCTATACTAATATGAACTAACACAATAAACCCGATACGGCCTGACCCAAAAAAATTGTAATTTGCCGCAAAGCATTCGAATCAATCCTTAACTTATACTATAATGGTATTAACAACAGCTAAAACAATATGAGGTGTCCTATGCGAGTAAAATGTGTACTTTGTGATAAAATCGAATCAATTGAAAACGAGTCCTTACAGGCTAAACGGCTTCGAAACCGCCCTATTCACACATATATGTGCAAACCATGCGAAACAAGAATTACCGAAAATACTCAGAAAAGAGCAGATACCGGAAACTTTAAGCTCTATCGAAGCCAAGTCCAGGAGGAAGAATGGTAAATCAGGCGAAGCATAAAAAAGCCGTCCCTAACATCATTTAGGGACGGCTTTTCTTATTTCTCTGGATAATTCACATACTTTTCAGGTTCATTTTGAATCTGATCAAGCATCACTTCTATTAACTCACGTGGAAAACGGCTCTTCTTCCGTTCTGTATCCTTAGTATAATGCACAAAGTACATTACTTCATCTTTTTCAACTTCGATATCAGAAATCTTATGCTCTTGTGCAAGAATGTCAAAAAACATTCTTTCTGTGTCTGCTGCTGCTGTATCATCCGGACGTTCATCACAGACAATTTTTATCGTTAACCAGTTATACAGTGAATCCTGCAAAGATTTCATCTCAGTCTCTCCCGGTTATTCCGCCTTTGCCTGTTCCTTCTTTTCCTGGTGAAGGCGGAATTTATAGATAATCAAAATTAACGCAGCAACCACAAGGCCTTCTGCTACAGGAAGGAATACCCCAAGAAATGTCAGCACGGTACATCCTAAAATCAAGAAGGTATATATAACAGCTGATTTTATTATAGGAAGTTTCTTGGCAAACCCCAATTTAAAAACCAGTATGGACAGTAGAACAATTGTTATATATAGAAGCCACATTCCAGTTGTGGGATTCTCATGGACTTTGAACAAAGCAGCGAAAAAAGACAGGCGCTGTGAAACATCCATATCCTTCTCTCCTCCCCTTCTTAGCCTTAGTTAGTTTCAGCGTATTTCTTCTTTTTGGCCATTCTTTCACGTTCATTTTTATCAAGAATTTTTTTGCGCAGTCTGATTGACTCAGGTGTTACTTCAAGCAGCTCATCATCATTCAAATATTCAAGAGCTTCTTCAAGAGTCAAAATACGCGGCTTTTTAATTACATTCGTTTGATCCTTATTAGCAGAACGGATGTTGGTTGCATGCTTCACTTTAGTAATATTGACAGTAAGGTCATTTTCGCGAGTATGCTCTCCAACAATCATTCCTTCATAGATTTCAGTACCTGGTTCAACGAAAATGGTACCTCTATCCTCTACTTGCATAATACCATATGTGGATGACTTTCCGCTTTCCATGGAAACAAGCACACCCTTGCTTCTGCCTCCGATTTGTCCTTTAATTTCAGGCTGGTAGCTGTCAAATGTGTGATTGATAATACCATATCCGCGAGTAAGCGTCATAAATTCTGTGGAGTAGCCAATTAGTCCGCGGGCTGGGACGTTGAATGTTAGTCGCACTTGGCCATTTCCGTTATTGACCATATCAAGCATTTCACCTTTACGTGTACCCATTGATTCAATGATTGAGCCGGTATTATCCTCTGGCACATCAATTTGAACACGTTCTACCGGTTCGCAGCGAACACCATCAATTTCTCTAATAATTACTTCAGGCTTGGAAACCTGCAATTCAAAACCTTCACGGCGCATATTTTCAATGAGGATTGATAAATGAAGTTCTCCACGTCCAGATACAACCCAAGCGTCAGGTGAATCTGTATTTTCGACACGAAGACTCACATCTGTCTCGAGCTGGGCACGCAATCTTTCTTCAACTTTTCTGGCCGTAATATACTTGCCTTCTCTTCCTGCAAATGGGCTGTTATTTACAACGAAAGTCATTTGCAATGTTGGCTCATCTATTCTTAGAACAGGCAGTGCTTCCTGATGTTCGACAGGACAGATTGTTTCCCCGACGTTGATGTCTTCCATTCCGGAAACAGCGATCAAATCTCCTGGAAACGCTTCTTGAATTTCCTCGCGTTTAAGACCGAAGAAGCCAAAGATTTTTGTAACCCGGAATTGCTTAACTGAACCATCAAGCTTCATTAAGGCAACCTGCTGGCCAACCTTGATTGTTCCCCGGAATACACGGCCAATTCCGATTCTTCCAACATAATCATTGTAATCTAAAAGTGCAACCTGGAATTGTAGCGGCTCTTCACGATTATCAATAGGTGCTGGTATATGGTCTATAATTGCTTCATAAACAGAATGCATATCATCATCCTGTTTATCAGGAGTTGTACTTGCAGTCCCAGCAATAGCAGAAGCATAAATAACCGGAAATTCAAGCTGGTCCTCGTCTGCACCAAGTTCGATAAATAAATCGATAACCTCATCAACAACTTCTGTTGGGCGTGCAGATTCTTTATCAATTTTATTTACTACTACGATTGGTGTTAATTTTTGCTCCAAAGCCTTTTTGAGTACGAAACGTGTTTGAGGCATACAGCCTTCATATGCATCAACTACCAATAAAACACCATCAACCATTTTCATGATACGTTCCACTTCACCGCCGAAATCTGCGTGTCCAGGCGTATCCAGAATGTTAATTCTGGTATCTTTATATTTAACTGCAGTGTTTTTAGCTAAGATCGTAATACCGCGTTCTCTTTCCAGATCGTTTGAATCCATTGCGCGCTCTTCCACGTGCTCATTTGAACGGAAAGTCCCGGACTGTTTTAAAAGCTCGTCAACCAATGTTGTTTTACCATGGTCAACGTGGGCTATAATTGCAATATTTCGAATATCTTCTCTTAATTTCAAAAGATTTCCTCCTATTTATAAAAACTGAATCATTTTTTCAACATTTTTCACAACTGATACATTATATCACAATTACTATAGAAACCTAAAAGCTTTTTGTGTAAAATAATGTTGAAAAGGAATTATTTCTGATGTATGCTGTTCATTTTTATTCTCTTTACATATTTTTCGCCAGTATTTACTTAAAATAATCCGCTTGGGAGTGTAAAAAATTTATGAACAAAATCAAGTGGCCTTTATTAGCCTTTGCGATTGGGGCAGCTCTATGCATGATGGGCATAGGCGTTGCTGTAGCTGAAAGAAGCATAATAGGGATGATCATTGCCATCATTGCTTTAATTTTTGTAATGGGATACGGTTTTAAAACAAAGAAGAAAATGAGAGAAGACGGTTTATTATAGAAACGGCAATAAAAGCTGCAGCTCTGAGCTGCAGCTTTATCAAATTAATGGACAGACCATTATTAAGAAGTCTTTGCCATCGGGAGAAGCCTCCATTTTGAATTGCTCAAAGCCGGCATCACTTAAAAAATATATCCAATCATGCCGGTTCTCAGGAACACCTGAAAAGAAAGACTTTTCTCCTTTTTGCTTTAATTCTTCGGCTAACAGCTCAATAATCTTAGTACCGATTCCTTTCCTGCGAATACTGTTCTTAACCAGGATGGTACCTAGCCAGGGTTTCCGGTTAGAAGGAGATGAATTTAAGTGGAATGTGACGGCTATCCGTTCTCCATCGAGCCTCCAAATTCTCCACTCCCCGTTTAATTCCTGATACCTCGCCATATAATCCCTCAGATTATGCCCGCTTTTTTCTTCTTCTTCCCAGGCAGCACTATCCTTAATGACCTCTAAAAAAAATGGCAAGTCTTCATCTGTGAACCTGCTGCTTGATATATTACCAATTGCCATTTTTTAAGTATTCTTTCATGATTTCCTGATGAAGCCCAGGCTTAGAGACAAAAACAGAATTGTTTTCAAGATAATTCAGAGGATCACCTTTAACGGTTGTTGCAATTCCTCCCAATTCCTCAATCATGATCACACCAGCGGCGAAATCCCATGGAGCCAGACGCATTGTTATGTATGCATCAACCCTACCGGATGCAATATATGCCATTTCAATTGCTGCTGAACCATAGGATCGCGTTCCTCTTGCATTTCTTACGAGGGGAGCCAGGAGTGATGGATCAATTCTTCTATTTTCCGTAACCCAGGTAGCATTCAATCCGATTATTGCCTTTGATACATCCGTTTCCTTTAATGGCGGAAGTTCCAAATCATTCAGGAAAACACCCTGCCCCTTCATGCAATGATATAACTCATCATGGACTACATCGTAAATTAAACCAACTTTTCCCTTTCCGTTTTCATAAATGCCTATTGATATAGCAAAGTTTCTTTGCTGATGGACAAAATTCATTGTTCCGTCAATTGGATCAATAATCCACACAATTCCTTCCATATCGCTTAGTTTATTACCGAAACCCTCTTCACCCAGGATTCGATGGCCAGGATATTTTTCATTAATTTTTTTTATGAAGAATTGTTCTGTTTCCTGATCTATATCTGTCACTAAATCGTTTGCATTTGACTTGGTGGTGATGGTCAAAGTTTTGCTGAAAGAATTTTTAATATTTTCGCCGGCCTCTCTAATCAAGGCTTTGGCATATGTATGAATTTCACTCCAATTTGTCATAGGTCCGCCCTCCGCTTGGTATATCCTTAAAATATAACTAGCTTAAATGAATTAGCTGGGTTCTTCAAGTTATATACTCTCCTATGATGCGGGTTATCATTTGCAGGTAAAAACAATTGCCAAAATAATAAACGAACTCCTCATGAAATCAGGGAGTCCGTTTCTAATTATTTTTTCTTTTCATTTGCATTTTTTCTGCCTTTTCTCCTTTAGTCACAATTAATCTTAAAGTGCTTTTAATCTAAGAAGTTCCTGCCTGATTTTTTCAAGCTTTAGCTTAGATTGTTTCTGGAGATCTTCATTTTTTTCTGACATGGCATCAAACAAAGTAGCTAACTCATAATCCATTTCCAGCCTTAAGACCGCTGTTCTTTCCCTATCACCATTTTTTTTCTTCACTGTATTCATAAGTTGTTTCATTAGACAGTACACCCCTTCCAATAGTGATTAATTTTCTGATTATTTTTACTATTATCATATGAAGGACAATTCTCAGTTGCAACTAATTTGTGCGATAACCTAAAACTTTATTTAGCCGCTTCTTCAGAGCTTAAAATTTTTGGATTGTTCGAGGTTATGCTACAATATTTGACAAAGCATATAGGAGGTTAGCTTATGTCTTTTTCTGGTTTTACAAACGATGATTTCGATGTCTTCAAAATAGATGGACTTGATGAAAGAATGGACAGGTTAAAATCTGTTATTAGGCCTAAGTTGGAAGACTTGGGACGCCATTTTGCACCTTCTCTCTCAAACATGTCCGGAGATGAAATATTCCCTCATGTTGCTAAGCATGCCAGAAGAACAAAGAATCCGCCAAATGATACGTGGGTTGCATTTGCAGGCAATGCGCGGGGATACAAAATGGTTCCTCATTTCCAGATAGGTTTATGGGAAACGCATGTATTCATCTGGTTTGCCATCATATATGAAGCACCGAATAAAGCTGCTGCAGGCAAATCTTTTGAAAACAGCCTGGATATATTTTATAAAGAAATACCCAAGGATTATGTCTGGTCAGGCGATCACACAAAACCAGATGCTGTTCCTCATAATCAAATTTCCAAAGAAGAATTAAAATCCATGTTTCAGCGCCTGCAAAATGTTAAAAAAGCTGAAATTCTTTGCGGCTATCATATTTCTCGAGAAGATGCCGTTCAGATGTCATCTGATCAGTTTATTCAAAAAGCTGAATCTGTATTTAGAAATTTATTACCCCTATACAAAATGGCATAAACATGTTTCGCATATCGTGGAATAGGCAGCTAAAAAAACAAAACCTTCAAATTGAAGGTTTTGTTTTTTTACTAAGTCTATTTCTGCATTCTTACTTTATCCCCTGCTGAACGTTCTTTGGCCAATTTAACGGTCCTATAGGAGGAATAACCGCTTTGTTCTTCAAATTCATCACAAATGTTTTTCTCGTGGGCTTTTCCCGGAACGATTTCCTTAAAGCGTCTATATGCATTCATGAATTGTTCCCGCTCAATTCCTTTTTCGTATGCCATTTCAATGCTTTCAAAGTATTTAATAACGTCAACTATTTCTTCGGTTGACCAATCCTGGTCAATCGGGTACTGATATTCCATTTCACTTCACCTCATTTATGATAGTCATGATGTATTTTCACATTATTTTATCAATATTAAACCCATTTTCCCCTGATTGATTCTCCTTCTGCAACGATCCGCTGGAATAGTTCTTCAACTGAGGGGATATCCTTAATTAATCCCATAACTTGTCCAGCCCATGCAAATCCTTCATGGCCGTTCCCTTCATATATATATTTTTTATTAGCATTCCCGCTAATGTAGTCTTTTAATTGCTCATAGCCGCCGTTTTGTTTTTCGATTTCGAGTATTTTTTCCGTCCATGAGTTAGCTATTACCCTTGCAGGTGCACCTATAGTTCTTTTTATTACTACTGTGTCATTTTCTGTTCCTTCGACTAAACGATTTTTATATAATTCAGAAGCATGGACGCATTCCTTTGTCGCAACAAATCTTGTCCCCATCTCAATACCCTCTGCTCCAAGACTTAAAGCTGCCATCAGGCCCCTGCCGTCTCCAATTCCTCCTGAGGCAATAACAGGAATGGATACAGCATCAGCCACCTGAGGAACTAGAACGAAGGTTCCAATATCATCCCTGCCTAAATGTCCTCCGCCTTCCTGTCCAACGACCATCACAGCATCTGCCCCAAGTTCCTCTGCCTTTACTGCCTGCCGTTTTGCCGCCACAAGTACAAGTTTCTTAACATTTACACCCTTTAACTGATCAAAAATAGGCGCAGGATTCCCCCCTGTCATAGAAATAACAGGAACTTCTTCTTCAATTGCAATATCCAGGTAATGAGAAAATGGCCTTCCATGCTGCCCAATAGCAAAATTAACCCCAAATGGTTTATCTGTCAATTTCTTAACCTTTTGGATCTCGTCTCTTAATTTTTCCGGGCTGCTGAGAGACATTGCAGTAATCTGCCCTAATCCTCCTGCATTTGAAACAGCTGCTGCCAAGTCTGAATAAGCAAGATGGGCAAGGCCACCCTGTATAATTGGATATTTAATTTTTAATAATTCTGTCACACGTGTGTTCCACTTCATTTATAAACCCTCCATTTCTTCCTGACTTTTTATTTCTATTTATAAGGTTAAAATTCCTGTTAACTTCTAAAACTAATGGCAAATCGAAATGTGGTGGCGGCTGTCCAGGGACGACAAGCATATGACGAACCCTTCAATCGGGATTGGGCAAACCTTTCGTCTCCAGGAGCGGTAACCAGACAGGCTTTATCAGGATGAATATGCAATAAAACTTTCTATGCAAAGGGATTGAATAATGCTATAATGCAAATGTTTTATAACAGCATGAGCATATTGAAATATTAATTTTAAAGAGGTGTGGGAATAAGTTGTCTCAATACAAAACACCGCTGTTCAGCGGTTTGCTTGCACACGCAAAAAAGGATCCGGTACAGTTTCATATACCCGGCCACAAAAAAGGTGCCGGGATTGATCCGGAATTCAGGGAATATATAGGTGATAATGCACTCGCCATTGACCTGATCAACATTGGTCCACTCGATGATCTTCATCACCCAAAAGGCATTATAAAAGAAGCACAGGATCTTGCAGCAGAGGCTTTTGGGGCGGATAAAACATTCTTCTCTGTACAAGGAACGAGCGGAGCCATCATGACCATGGTTATGGCTGTCTGCGGGCCAGGGGATAAAATCATTGTTCCGAGGAATGTTCATAAATCCGTCATGTCTGCAATTGTTTTTTCAGGGGCAACCCCTATTTTTATACATCCTGAAATTGATGAAAACCTGGGTATATCTCACGGCATTACAACTGAGTCAGTCTCGAAAGCACTGGAACTTCATCCGGACGCCAAAGGGGTATTAGTGATTAATCCTACTTATTTCGGTGTATCTGCAGATCTTAGGAAAATTGTTGAAATAGCCCATTCATACAATGTGCCTGTACTTGTGGATGAAGCACATGGTGTGCATATTCACTTCCATGACGAACTTCCATTATCAGCCATGCAGGCCGGCGCTGACTTAGCAGCAACGTCAGTCCACAAACTAGGCGGATCGATGACACAAAGTTCAATATTAAATATGAAAGGGAATCTTGTTTCGGCCAAAAGGGTACAATCCATTTTAAGCATGCTGACAACAACTTCCACTTCTTATTTATTGCTTGCCTCCTTGGATGTTGCCAGAAAACGTCTTGCGACTGAAGGAAAGGACCTTATTCAAAAGACTATTGATTTGGCCCAGTCCATTCGCCGCCGCATCAATGATATTGACCGGCTATATTGTGTCGGTGAAGAAATACTGGAAACAAAAGCGGCGCATGACTACGATCCGACCAAATTGATTATTTCTGTCAAAGAACTTGGCATGAATGGTTTCGATGTGGAAAATTGGCTCCGGGAACATCATAATATTGAAGTAGAAATGTCTGATTTATATAATATTCTTTGCATCGTTACCCCCGGTGACACTGAAAGAGAAGCTGATATTTTAGTTTCTGCTCTTGCCGAACTCGCTACTGAGCGCAAAGGAAATACTGAAAAGCTTGAAACTCAAGTGCTGCTGCCTGATATTCCCGTTTTATCACTTACACCCCGTGACGCATTTTATGCTGATACAGAACTGGTTCCATTTGACGAGTCAGAAGGAAGAATTATCGCCGAATTCATTATGGTTTATCCACCCGGAATACCTATATTTATTCCAGGAGAAATCATTACTAAGGAAAACCTGCGTTATATAAAAACGAATATGGAAGCGGGACTTCCAGTTCAAGGGCCTGAAGATTACGACTTTAAATATCTTCGTGTTATTGAAGAGCACCGGGCCATCAGATAATGCAAAAGAGCCTTCCACTTTTAGGAAAGGCTCTTTTTATGATTAACGATTATTTTTTGTATTCTCTGTTTTTTCTCCGTCACAGCAATTGCATTTTTTTGAATATAGTACAGTTACTTTTTCATCCTCAAAATGATCAATAGTTGAATTGCAAGCCTGGCATACGATTGTACCCATCTTTTCATTCTCCTTTTCATTGAGTTTTAATTTTAGTTGAAAGCGCTTTATCTATATATCAATAATAATATAACACTATTAATTTATCAAGCCTAATTGTATAACATAATTATTGTTTTTTATTGGTATTTACGTTAACGTCATTTATAAACCTTTATTATTAGTATGACATAATAAAAAAAACAGACCAATTTGGCCTGTTTTTTTTTGCTTAATCGTATTGTTCTTCAAAACGCGCACCGGGGATTGCTTCTGAGAAAAACTCGCTTAAATCAGCCGCCTGTTCATATAAATCAAGCTTGAATGCCTTTTGCAAGTATTCGATGTCTTCGAGATCTTTAGGGTCGAGGAGAGTTGAGCGGCCAGTCTGCATACAAATAACCAGAGGCTTGGAAAAGAAGAGGTTTGTATAGACAATTCCAAAATCATAACGGGTTGACTCTGTCGTAAAGCCAACAAAACGGACATTCACGTTTTCATGCTCATCATAGAGCTTCTCAAATAAATCCATAAAATTCCTCCTTTTTAAATAAATATTTAGAATATTATTATAATTTAATATAGGCGATTTGACAAGTAATTTAATTTTGCCTTACTATTTTAAGTTGTCATAAGATTTTATCTAATGCTAGAATGAAAGAGGACGTTCGTTACCATAATTATGGGGATAATGGGGGGATAGATGTTGGCGGCTAATTCTTTTATCAAGCTGGTTCCTTCATCAGCTAAGGAAAATATTTCAACAGAAGAGCTTAAAGAACTTTTCTTATATTATAAGGATATTACAGGCAAAACAGGCAATCAGATAAATTGGGACTATAATGATGCAGCCTTTCCTTATGAAATTAAAGAGAAGCCTGATGCAAAAGGAACCTGGTTTTACCTTTATTCTGACCATGACCGATATAACGCCATATTGCTAGGCGTTGATAAAGAAAAAGTTATTGAGGAAGACGGTTCTGAACGGGAGCAGGCGTACATACAGGTTACATTGCCGGAAGGTGCAACATTTGGAGATAAAGGTAAAGCAAATGAATTTTGCAAATTTCTCGCTAAAAAGCTGCAAGGTGAATTGCATCTCTTCAATGGAAGAATCATGTACTATTATAAAAGAAAATAATTGATTCCAATAAAAACGTTGAGAACAGCAGCTGCTGTTCTCATTCTATTTCCTGGCTGATTTGAGCGGGATCAACTGGGGTAAATCCTTTATTCTGCAGACCTTTCACAATATCCTCTAGAGCTTCTTTTGTCCATTGCCTATCATGCATCAATAAGTTTGCACCATTCACTAAAAAGGGTGAATTAATCATTATATCTGCCAAAGCTTCTTTTGACTGATATTCCTTTTCCCAGTCATATCCGTATGTCCAATTCATGAGGAGCATGTTTTCATCCTTGGCGACTTTTCTGCTGTAGTCAGAAATGGATCCGAATGGTGCCCGGAAGAACTTTGGCCTCTCTCCAATAATCTCTTCTACTCGGTCATTAAGACCAACAATTTCTTTATACTGCTGTGCCTCTGATAAGGTTTTCAGGTTGGGGTGGCTGTATGTGTGATTACCGATAGCAAACCCAAGTTCGTGTATTTCCTTCAAAACTTTTGCTTCTTCCGGAGTATCAATGAAGTGCCCATTAACAAAAAATATAGCCGGTGCAGCTAGTTTTTTTAAGATCCTGGCCATCTCCAATGCATTTTTATCCGGCGCATCGTCAATGGTCAGTAATACAACTTTTGAATTTGCCTGATTCATTGGTTCTATTGTCCAATTACTTGCATTTATCCTATATTGCGGTTCTAATAAGGATACTGCTTCTTCTTCCGGCTCTTCTTCGGCATCTTCTTTATTCTTCTCCGATTTCGATTCATGAAATTTGGAATGGTCATCCGAATTATTTTCTTCTTGCTTATACTCTTCTTTTTCCAATTCTGATGGCTGACTTTCAACCGCAGTATGATCCGTACACGATGCCAGAATCATTAGAAAGAAAACACCTATGACAAGTCCTGTTATTCTCATATTGACCTCCTGCAGTGCATATTCCTTTAAACTCACACCAATAAGTGTTAGTATGTAAAATGGCCTTTTTAAAAGAGTTGTTCCCCTTTTTGACACCTTACCATTACCTACTGATTTTACCCGAAACAGGTCCGTTTTGAACATTCAAAAGTAAAATTCAGAATTCAGTTTTTGATCTTTACATCCTTTCGATTTTACATTGGCGATCTTTTTCGGGAAGCTGCTCTCCCCTGCTGAGCTTCAAAATGCTTTAAAAAATCAAGCTATACTGTCAGAAATGCGGAATACTTATTTTCCTGCATTTTAAGGATTGGGAGTTTTACAGAATTATTTTATTTAGGTTCATTTTATTAAGAATTGGAGGGATTGGATGAAGAAACTGACACCCGTTTTTACGGTTTCAGTCATATTCACAGCAATATTTATTTTATGGGGACTTGTCCCAAAGACCATACTGCCAAAAGGCAATCTTGATTCTGTTACATCAACTGTTCAAGGATTCATATTGGAGAAGTTCGGCTGGTTTTACCTATTATCAGCTTCTATCTTTTTGATTTTTTCAATCCTATTAGCATTCAGCAAATACGGGAATATTCGTCTGGGCAAGGATGCAGATAGGCCAGAATATAGCTATTTATCCTGGTTTGCCATGCTTTTTAGTGCCGGGATGGGAATAGGCCTGGTTTTTTGGGGAGTATCAGAACCAATGTATCACTTTTATGCACCTCCATTTCTGGAAGGACAGACACCAGAAGCAGCTAGGGCAGCCATGAGGTACTCCTTTTTCCATTGGGGTCTTCATCCATGGGCTATTTATACTGTCATTGGGCTTGCACTCGCGTATTTCCAGTTCAGAAAAGGTGCACCGGGAGTTATCAGCTCCATTTTGAGGCCAATTTTAGGGAGCAAAGTGGATGGGCCGCTGGGCGTAATAATTAATTTTATTGCCGTCTTTGCTACTGTTTTTGGAGTTGCAACATCATTAGGTCTGGGTGCTATTCAGATTTCCGGAGGACTATCTGGAATATTCGGCAGTATCGGTAATAATTTCACCACTCAATTAATTATTATTATCGTTGTAACCGTCTTGTTTATGCTTTCAGCACAGACTGGATTAAACAAAGGAATAAAATATTTAAGTAATTTAAATATTATCTTAGCAATTTCTTTATTATTATTTCTGCTGTTTGTAGGTCCGTCTAACTTTATAATGGACCTGTTCACAACGACGATTGGCTCTTATCTTCAAAACCTTCCATCCATGAGCTTCAGGCTCAGCCCCTTTGATCAGGAGCTGACATGGTTTCAGGATTGGACCATTTTTTATTGGGCATGGTGGATTGCCTGGGCGCCATTTGTTGGTACGTTCATAGCCAGAATATCCCGTGGAAGGACAATAAGAGAATTCGTTATTGGTGTACTTGCTGTTCCCACCCTATTTGGGGCACTTTGGTTCTCTGTTTTTGGAGGAACAGGTATATACCTTGAATTCTTCGAGGCTAAGCCTATTATGGAAACAATTGAGCAGCAGGGAATGGAAGTAGCACTGTTTACTGTGTTTGATAACTTCCCTTTCAGCACTGTTCTCAGCTCATTGGCTATCTTCTTAATCAGCACATTCTTTATTACTTCTGCAGACTCAGCTACTTTTGTTCTGGGAATGCAGACGACGAACGGAAGCCTGAACCCTCCGGGTAAAGTAAAATTTGTCTGGGGCATTATTCAATCAGCATCTGCAGCCATCCTTTTATGGACAGGAGGTCTCGAAGCACTCCAAAGGGCTTCCATTATAGCTGCACTTCCATTTACCATCATTATGCTTCTAATTGTGGTTTCGCTGGCTAAATCGTTTAAAGAAGAAGTCATCCCGAAAAAAAACAGCTGATAAAGCCTAAAAAAATCGGCACCTGCAAAAGGTGCCGATTTTTTCTCTTTTCCCGTAACTTTACCAATGAGACAAGTAGGACATTGCAAAATGGAAAGATGCATATAAGCTTAGGCTCATAACAGTTACCATAAATGTTTTTTTAGCAGACTTAATTACCCAATTTCCAATGTTTATTGCCAAATAGAAAAAAACAAAAAACATAATGACTTTATATATGAGCTGGTCATATTTTGACAGCCATTCAATGAAAGTATATCCGCTCCAAATTAACATCTGCAGCAAAAGAGCTGTATAAATCTTCATACACTCCACCACCAAATTTTTTAATCCTTACCCGTTATTTTAATAGAAGAAACACTTGTGTATGTAATATATGTTGAAAAGGATATTCTTATTTTTCATTTCTGTAACATTTGAATGACAAGCCAAAATTTTCTATCGCTATATGATAAAATACTCATTAATATTAGATGCTTATTATGAATTGCTCATCAACTGTTAGAAGACTGGAAAATTACCAAGACTTCTATACTGCTTCAGATAAAACAATCTTATGTCATACGGTGGAATTTATAATAAAGTGAGGGCAAAATGATGAAAGGTCTGCCGCTGATATTAATTACTGCACTCTTGTTTGTGACCTCTTCATGCAATCATAAGGAAGTAAAAAAAGAGCTGAAGATAGACGATAGTGTTAAACAGCTCATTTTTTTCACGGATAATAAACAATATGAACAGGAAATTGCCTATTATGATGCCATCATCGAATTAAAGAGCAACTATCCGGAACTGATTAAGAATATGAAAGTCATTACAGCATCTGAATCCAGCCATATAAGCAATTATAATGTAGAGAACTGCCCTGCCATGCTGCTGGTATATCAGGATAAAGTGATTGTAGAAATAAAAGGCACTGTACCCAAAGAGAAGATTATTAATCCACTTGCCGATGCTATGGATGAAAAATAATCATCATTTACAAAAAAATCCTCCCCTGGCAGGAAGGATTTTTTTAATTATTATTTTACAATGTGAATTGGGCTTCCAATAGCAACTTCTGCTGCTTCCATTGTGATTTCACCCAATGTTGGATGAGCATGAATAGTCATGGCAAGATCTTCTGCAGTCATGCCTGCTTCAATAGCCAAACCTAGCTCAGCAATCATATCAGAGGCACTTGCGCCAGCGATTTGGGCACCGATTACTAGGCCGTCTTCTTTGCGTGTCACTAGCTTTAAAAAGCCGTCAGTGGAATCAAGCGCAAGGGCACGGCCATTAGCTGCGAATGGGAACTTCGCTGCCGTAACTTCGATTCCTTCTTCTTTAGCCTGCTGCTCAGTATATCCTACAGAAGCCAATTCAGGCTCAGAGAATACCACAGCTGGGATTGCTAAGTAATCAATTTCTGCGTTATGGCCTGCAATTGCTTCTGCAGCAATCTTACCTTCGTAAGAAGCTTTATGAGCCAATTGAGGACCTGCAACAATATCACCAATAGCATAAATGTTGCTTACATTCGTACGGCATTGTTTATCGATTTCAATAACACCGCGTTCAGTCATTTTAATGCCGGCTTGTTCTAAGCCCAGTTCGTCTGTATTTGGACGTCTTCCAACCATTACAAATACATAATCTGCATCAAGAGATTTCTCTTCGCCTTTTTCTTCAAACTTAACGGTAACTCCGTTTTCATTCTCTTCAACACCTTTAGCAAGTGCCTTCGTAATGAATTCAACGCCTTTTTTCTTTAAGTTCCGTTTAACAAGTGATGACATTTGCTTCTCAAAACCGATAAGGATATCATCTGCACCCTCAAGAACTGTTACTTGAGAACCAAAATTCGCATAAGCTCCGCCAAGTTCAATTCCGATTACACCGCCGCCAATAACGACGATTTTTTCAGGAATCTCTTGAAGTGCAAGGGCACCTGTTGAATCAAGAACTCGTTTAGAGAATTTAAACGCTGGCAATTCAATTGGACGAGATCCTGTAGCAATGATCGCATTTTTAAACGTATAAGTTTGTGCGGAATTATCATCCATTACACGAAGGGTATTCGAATCAACGAAGTAAGCTTCCCCGCGTACGATGTCGACTTTATTGCCCTTTAAAAGACCTTCTACTCCTCCAGTAAGCTTATTAACTACACCGGATTTAAATTCTTGTACTTTTGTAAAGTCAACTTTTACATTTTCAGCTGTAATACCCATTACATCTGAGTGCTTTGCATTCTCGTAGCGGTGTCCTGCTGCGATTAAAGCCTTTGAAGGAATACATCCAACGTTTAAGCAAACTCCGCCCATATTAGCTTTTTCTACGATTGTTACTTTTTGTCCAAGCTGTGCTGCACGAATCGCTGCAACATATCCACCAGGACCCGCACCAATGACTATAGTATCTGTTTCGATTGGGAAATCTCCTACTACCATTTGTTATTACGCCTCCATTAACAATAGTTCTGGATCGTTCAGTAAACGCTTGATGTGATTTAATGCATTTTGTGCAGTTGCTCCATCAATAATTCTGTGGTCAAAGCTTAGTGACAATGCCAATACTGGAGCAGCAACAATTTCTCCATCCTTCACTACTGGCTTTTCAGCTATGCGGCCAATTCCAAGAATCGCAACTTCAGGATGATTGATAACCGGAGTAAACCATTGACCGCCGGCAGAACCGATATTTGTAATTGTGCATGAAGCACCCTTCATTTCATCTGGAGCAAGCTTGCCATCACGCGCTTTACCAGCTAGCTCATTGATTTCATTTGAAATGGCGAATGTAGACTTGCGGTCTGCATCCTTAACAACTGGCACAAGAAGACCTTTTTCAGTATCCGCTGCAATACCGATGTTGTAGTAATGCTTTTGAATGATTTCACCTGCTGCATCATCGATTGAAGTGTTTAGTGCCGGGAATTCACGCAATGCACTTGTTAATGCTTTTACCACATAAGGAAGGAATGTAAGCTTAATTCCTTTATTAGCTGCAACTTCTTTAAATTTCTTGCGGTGTGCAACAAGTTTTGTAACATCAATTTCATCCATTAATGTAACGTGTGGAGCTGTATGCTTAGAGTTTACCATAGCTTTCGCAATAGCTTTACGGATTCCGCTCATTTTCTCGCGTGTTTCTGGATATTGTCCAGCAGGAATCGCCTGTGCAGCTGCAGGTGCAGTTTCTTTTGCTTCAGCTTTTGGTGCAGCTTCCTCTGCAGGTGCTTCAGCAGACTGAGCTTGTGCCCCGCCATTCAGGAAGGCATCAATGTCAGCTTTTTGAATGCGCCCATTTTTGCCGCTTCCAGCTACCTGGCGAATGTCCGCGCCTTTGTCACGAGCATATTTTCTAACAGAAGGCATCGCAATAATGCGGCGGTTAGGATCAACATCAGCCTCGGAAATAACTACTCCTTCTTTTGGTGCATCTTGTGCAGGAGCTTCTTCCTTCTTCACGTCCTGGCCAGCTTCAGCTGTTGCCTGTACTTGTGCTTCTGTTTTTTCTTCTTTAGGAGCCTCATCTTCATGGTCTCCCTTAAATTTAAGGTCTTCATATCCTGGAGCATCAAAAGTGATCAATACTTGACCTACAGTTGCGACTGTACCTTCTTCAACAAGAATTTCTTCAACTTTACCTTTAACAGGGGAAGGAATCTCTACAACTGCTTTATCATTTTGAACTTCACAAAGCACGTCATCTTCTTGTACTTCATCGCCTGGCTTTACAAACCACTTGATGATTTCACCTTCATGGATACCTTCACCGATATCAGGCAATCTAAATTGGAATGCCAATGGAATTCACCCTCCTATTATTTCGCTCGTTCATAGTAAAACACGTCAGGGGGATATTTCCCCCCTTGTGTTATCAGTTATATACAATTAAAATTCAAGAACTTTTTTAGCTGTCTCGATTACATCTTTATAGTTTGGAAGCCAAACCGTTTCAGCTTGCGGGAAAGCAAATACAGTATCTGGTGCAGCTACACGCAGGACTGGAGCTTCCAGGCTGAGAATTGCACGATCATTGATTTCTGCAACGACATTTGCTGCAATACCAGCTTGTTTTTGCGCTTCCTGAACAACTATTGCTCTGCCTGTTTTCTCAACAGAAGCAATAATCGTTTCGATATCAAGCGGTGCAACAGTACGCAAGTCAATTACTTCCACTGACTTGCCTTCTTTTTCAAGCTCTTCAGCCGCTTTTAATGATTCATGAACCATTGCGCCGTAAGTCACAATTGTTAAGTCTGAACCTTCACGCTTTACTTCTGCCTTGCCTAGAGGAATAGTATATTCTTCTTCAGGGACCTCCTGGCGGAAAGAACGGTATAATTTCATGTGCTCAAGGAAAATAACCGGGTCGTTATCACGGATAGCTGAAATAAGCAACCCTTTTGCATCATAAGGTGTTGACGGGATAACAACTTTAAGGCCAGGCTGTTGAGCCATTAAGCCTTCAAGGCTGTCCGCGTGCATTTCAGGAGTATGTACGCCTCCCCCAAATGGTGAGCGGATTGTAACAGGTGCGCTGTATCTTCCGCCAGAGCGGTAACGCATACGTGCAAGCTGGCCGGAGATAGAATCCATTACTTCGTAAACGAATCCAAAAAATTGAATTTCAGGTACCGGACGGAAGCCCTGTAAACCAAGACCGACTGCCAGACCGCCGATTCCGGATTCAGCAAGTGGTGTATCAAATACACGCTCTTCGCCGAATTCTTTTTGAAGGCCTTCGGTAGCACGGAAAACGCCGCCGTTTACGCCCACATCTTCACCGAATACCAAAACATCCGGATCGTTGCGCAATTCTGTGCGAAGAGCATCAGTAATTGCCTGAATCATTGTCATTTGCGCCATGGCTTACTTCGACTCCTTTTCTTTGTATATTTCATACTGTTCTTTTAGGTTATAAGGCATTTCTTCATACATGATGTTCATAAGGTCAGTAACCTTTTGTTTAGGTGTGTCATCAGCCTTTTTAATTGCTTCTTTAATATCTTCTTTTGCTTGTTCAATTACTTCGTTTTCCATGTCTTCATTCCAGATGCCCTTATCTTCAAGGAACTTGCGGAAACGAACAAGCGGATCTTTCTTTTCCCATTCATTATCAAGATCAGAAGTACGGTAACGTGTTGGATCGTCACCAGCCATTGTGTGTGGACCGTAGCGGTAAGTCAAAGTTTCGATTAGTGTAGGACCTTCACCATTCAATGCACGTTCACGCGCTTCACGAACAGCTGCATACACAGCAAGCGGATCCATACCATCAACCTGAATTCCAGGTATTCCGGCTGCCACTGCTTTTTGTGCAATTGTTTTCGCGGCTGATTGCTTTTCTACAGGAGTAGAGATGGCAAAGCGATTATTTTGAACAATGAAGATTGCAGGTGCTTTGAATGCTCCTGCAAAGTTGATGCCTTCATAGAAGTCACCTTGTGAAGCACCGCCGTCGCCAGTATAAGTGATGGCAACTTTCTTTTCGCCGCGCTTCTTCATTCCAAGAGCGACCCCTGCAGTCTGAATATATTGGGCTCCAATGATAATCTGAGGTGAAATGACATTTACACCTTCAGGGATGTTTCCGCCTTCGAAGTGTCCGCGGGACCATAGGAAAGCCTGGTATAACGGAAGGCCGTGCCATATGATTTGAGGAACATCACGATATCCTGGAAGAATGAAATCTTCTTTCTCCAATGCAAAATGGGATGCAAGCTGAGAAGCTTCCTGTCCTGCAGTAGGAGCATAGAAGCCCAAACGGCCTTGTCTGTTAAGTGAAATAGATCGCTGATCAAGAATGCGAGTATATACCATACGGCGCATTAATTCCTGAAGCTGCTCATCGCTTAAGTCAGGCATAGCTGATTCATTAACAACCTTGCCTTCTTCGTTTAAAATTTGTAGAGTTTGGAACTGTTCTTCAACTGTTTCGAGCTGTTTTTTAGCATCGAATTGTGCCTTCTTTGTTTTAGAAGCCATATCAGTCACCCTTTCCTTTCATAAAAAGACGTTAATTAAGAGTTTTTATACACAAAATTTAGGTTACCCAAAACGAAGCCATATTAGATACTCTTTCAAAGGCATAAAGTTTTCTCATTTAGGCATGTTTTATTAAGCATCTCTAAATAGCAGAACATGTGACTGCCATATGCATACTTTTAAATAGTGTTCCACAGATCACTTCTAAAAAAACGTCTTTCTGTTCATCTTTAACTATCATATTCTGTATCAATTTATTTTGCAACATAATTGATACAGAAATAATTACGAGATTTAGTTTAATACACCTTCAAGACCTTAGTCAATTACCTTGCTTTTTGTTTTTCACAGTAAGCATACTTTTTATATTTTTTATTGATAACCTAAACTGTATTATCTGCTTATTTCTATCTGTACTATAAAAAACTCTTATATTTTGATGTGTTATAGTAAAGAAAAATCACCTGTCATTATCTTAAAATAAAAAGAACTGCTCCCAAACAGAAAGCGGATTCATTGTGAGTCTCTGTTTCCTTCCATTCATGCTTTTAGAATAGCCAAAAAGCAAAAAAATGCCGGGCATAAATATGCCGGCATTAATATTATTCTTCTGTATTTACTTCAAGACCTGCTTCTTTATAGAAATCCAGTTTTGATTCATTATACTCTTTTGTTTTTTCATTGAACTGCTTATTTGAAGCCAGTATTTTTTCATACATGTCATTTATTTTGCTTACCTGGTCTTCCAGCTGTTCTAGAGTAAGATCTTCCTTTTTAAACATGGCATATAACTCTTTATCTAATTGCGTCGCTTTCGAATAATCCTCGTAAAGAGTGTCATGGATTTTATACCTGTCCATCATAATTTCATACAGCTCTTTGGCTTTATCTTTTAATTTTTGATCCTCTATCTCCTCTATGATCGGAGATAATGATTCAAATTCATTTTTTGACGCCAGGATGCTTTCCTGCTCTTTCTCCATATGAGTTATCCGCTGATCCACAATGGAGGAAGCTTCATCAGACAGCTTTTTAATTTCCTCGAAATCCTTCATTCCCAGGTTGATAATTTTATCGTATAATTCCTTTTCTCTTTTCTCCAGCTTTACGAGCGGTTCCTGCTGCTTCTCAAATTCCTTTTCTTTAGCTACTACATCCTCCAGCACATCATACATTTTTTCCTCCGGATCAGGACTGTTCATACAGCCTGTGAGGATGAAAGCCCCTATGATAAAAACAAGCAGCAGTCTGCTTTTGTTCAAAATCGACACATTGAAACCTCCTTACTAATAACATTTTTAACTATAAAGGTACCTGTCCGGTTTGACAATAGCCCTTTGGTTTGACACACTTCGCACCATTGCAGAGCTTGTCCTTTTTACAAGTATAATTTAAATCTATTCACTTCATTTTTCCTTTATGACTTGGGCAAAGGCCTACACCAAACATCATATGAAACATAGGCTATATTAATCGTCCGATGCGGCAAGTCAAAAAAAAATGGACGATAATCTTACTTTAGGGAGGTTATCCTTCATGTACGGATATGGCGGATACGGTTATGGATGCGGTTATCCAGTAGCAGGAGCCGGCTGCGGCAGAGGATTTGCGTTAATTGTAGTATTATTCATTCTCTTAATCATAGTTGGCTGCGCTTGCTGGAAGTTTTAATTACTTGAGAAGGTGCCAAGGGCGCCTTCTCTTATTAACTTTTTTGCCCCGCTCTGATAGACTGAATATAATTAAATAGACACATGGCTTTTTTGGGCTATGCCATTTGATCTTCTTGCCAATAATTTAGCCATTTTTCTATTCTTTATTACTTAGCGGGAGTGATAATCATGCTGAGCATGAAAGATATTATTCGCGACGGCCACCCAACTTTAAGGAAAATTGCCGCGGAAGTGAACATGCCTCCATCTTCAGAAGAAATACAAATCTTAAAAGAAATGATGGAATATGTAAAAAACAGCCAGGATCCAGAGCTTTCTGCAAAATATGGCTTAAGGGCCGGCATTGGTTTAGCTGCTCCTCAAATTAATATTTCGAGGCGGATGATCGCTGTTCATGTTACCTATAACCAGGAGCTATACAGTTATGCTCTCTTTAACCCTAAGATCATCAGCCATTCTGTGCAGCGTTCTTATCTGGCTGCTGGGGAGGGCTGTCTATCTGTTGATGAATCCATACCCGGTTTTGTGCCCAGATATGCAAAAGTGACTGTAAAAGGTACCGACCTGGAGGGCAAAGAAGTTAAACTTAAGCTTAAAGGGCTGCCAGCCATTGTATTTCAGCACGAAATTGATCATCTGAACGGAATCATGTTTTACGATCACATTAATAAACAAAATCCGTTTCAGCCGATTGAAAATGCAATTGCTATAGAACGGTAGATTGCTGCTGCATAGCATAACAAAAGGAAAGCCTCCAGATAATTAAACGGATGCTTTCCTTCATTTTCTATATTAATTGAAGTTCCTTTAGTCCCTTCCAAATTCCTTCATCGTCCACGCCGGAAGTTACATGGTCTGCTGCCTTCTTAACCACATCTTCTGCATTGCCCATTGCTATCCCGGTTCCGACAGCGTTAAGCATCTCTATATCATTTAGTCCATCTCCAAACGCATATACATCCTTCAAATCAAACCCAAGCCTTTTTATCATTTGTTTTATTCCCTCAGCTTTAGACCCGCCTGCAGGCAAAACATCAACAGAGTATGGATGCCACCTGATAAAGCCAAAATCAGGATATATAGAAGAAGAAATATACTTTTCCTCATCCTTTTCCTCACAGAACAGCAGCGATTGATATAATTCCCTGCCGCTGTAAAACTCACGATCTTCCTCCGGATGCGGGAACTTTAAGCTCCCCATGCTTTCCTCAATAAATGCATGGTGGTGTACAGTAGATTTCATCGTTTTCTCATTCATAAACACCAATGGATGCCCGTTTGACTGTGCATGCAGGTATAGCTTTTCAATCTCAGATGATTTTAGAGGATTCCGGTAAATAGGTTCGTTTTCGAATACTACATATTGACCATTAAAGCTGACAAATGAATCAATATCAAGATCGCTGCGAAGACTTTCAAACATGAAAGGAGCCCTGCCGGTAGCAATTGCCACGAAAGTCCCATTCTTTTTCAGCTTGACGATTGCCTCTTTCGTACTGTCCGGCAAGTTTTTATCGTGATCTAATAAAGTCCCATCTATATCAAAGAAAACAATCTTTTTCATTTAAAAATTAACTTCCTTTCAAGCGTTATTTTACTGGCTGCTATTATATGATTTCCATATGATTTACCGTAATAAAACACTAAACCCACAAAGTTAAAAAGTCAATTTCCGTGCTATAAACAATGGATATTTCCATTTTTATCCACGAGAGATTTAACTATCTTACCATATAATATAATTAAGAAAAGCGGAAGCTCCTTCCCCCACTTACACCCTCGAGGGGCAGGGCTGCTTGCGCTAGACCGTTAGTAAAAAGACCTCATTATTTACAAAAATCTGTTTAAAACGTCCTTGCTGCCTTTACTTTGGACAAGGATCGTTTAAAATAGAAAGTAAGGAGTTGATCCACTATGTTAAAGAAGCTGAGAAAGAAGCTTTTAAAACAGTGGAATGAAATGCTTCGAAAAAAATCTATTGCCTGACAAATTTGAGCCCTTCAAACTTGCGAAGGGCTCCTTCCTTATTGTAAATTGGTTATCAGTATACTTTTTTACATAGATTCGGGAGCATATTAGGACTGAGATGAATTTATTATTCATATCCGGCAGGAAAAAACATGTAATACATGTTATTATTTTATATATTAGATAAAAGTTTTTTATCGGATTAAGGAGAGATAGAAATGATTTTCAAGGTATATTATCAGGATTCTAAGACAGAGGTACCGGTTAGAGAAAAAACAAAAACTATTTTTGTGGAAGGCGATTCTGAAAGAGACGTACGCAAAAAGCTGGCTGACCGCAACTATAATATTGAATTTGTAACATCTGTCCAAGGAGAATTCCTGGAATATGAAAAACAAAATGAAGACTTTAAAGTATTGGAGATTGAGTAATTTATGAAATTTGTTAAAAATGATCAAACAGCCGTTTTTGCTCTGGGCGGACTGGGTGAAATCGGAAAAAATACTTATGCTGTGCAATTCCAGGATGAGATTATCCTAATTGATGCTGGAATTAAATTCCCTGAGGACGAACTTCTCGGAATCGATTATGTTATTCCTGATTACACTTACTTAGTGAAAAACGAAGATAAGATCAAGGGATTATTTATCACTCATGGACATGAAGACCATATTGGAGGAATTCCATATCTCCTAAGAGAAGTTAATATTCCGGTCTACGGCGGAAAGCTGGCCCTTGGCCTGCTTAGAAATAAACTTGAAGAACACGGACTCTTGAGACAAACCACTCTTCATGAAATCAAGGAAGACGATATCATTAAGTTCAGAAAAACATCCGTAACTTTTTTCCGGACGACTCACAGTATCCCTGATTCATATGGCATCGTTGTTAAAACACCGCCTGGACAAGTTGTTCACACTGGGGATTTCAAATTTGACTTCACTCCTGTGGGAGAACCGGCCAACCTGACAAAAATGGCTGAAATCGGAAAGGAAGGCGTCCTTTGCCTGCTTTCTGACAGCACAAACAGCGAAATACCTGAATTCACTATGTCTGAACGCCGGGTTGGCGACAGTATTCATGATATCTTCCGCAAAGTTGAAGGACGGATTATCTTTGCCACTTTCGCTTCAAATATCCACCGTCTTCAGCAGGTGACTGAAGCGGCCGTCACGAATGGCAGAAAAATTGCTGTTTTTGGAAGAAGCATGGAAGCAGCTATAAATATCGGACAGGAATTGGGTTATATTCAGGCACCAAAAGACACCTTTATTGATGCGCATCAAATTAATAGACTTCCAGCCAATCAGGTGACTATACTATGTACAGGAAGCCAGGGAGAGCCAATGGCAGCCCTATCAAGAATTGCTAACGGAACGCATCGCCAGATCCAAATCATTCCTGGCGACACTGTTGTATTCTCTTCCTCTCCCATTCCCGGGAACACAATTAGTGTCAGCAGAACCATTGACAGACTTTCCCGTGCAGGTGCAGAAGTCATATATGGCAAGCTAAGCGATATTCATACATCAGGTCATGGCGGTCAGGAAGAACAAAAACTAATGCTTCGCTTAATTAAGCCAAAATTCTTCATGCCGATTCATGGTGAATACAGAATGCAGAAAATGCATGCCAAATTAGCTGTGGATTGTGGAGTGGATGAAGAGAACTGCTTCATCATGGATAATGGTGAAGTACTGGCCCTCAGCGAAGATTCTGCTCAAGTAGCAGGAAAAATACCGTCTGGTTCTGTTTATATTGATGGAAGCGGAATCGGTGATATCGGAAATATCGTTTTACGGGACCGCCGCATTCTTTCTGAAGAAGGTTTAGTGGTTGTCGTAGTAAGCATCAATATGAAGGATTTCAAAATTGCCGCCGGCCCTGACTTAATTTCCCGCGGATTCGTCTACATGAGGGAATCCGGAGATTTAATCAATGATGCACAGGCACTTATTACAAAACACTTAAGCAAGGTTATGGAACGCAGAACAACTCAATGGTCAGAAATCAAGAATGAAATCACTGACACACTTGCACCATTCCTTTATGAAAAAACAAAGCGCCGTCCAATGATTTTACCGATTATCATGGAAGTTTAAAACCTTTATTGGCGTGTGTAGATCTATAATGTATTTTGTATAAAATAAAGGCTGTATCACTCACTTGAGAGATACAGCCTTTTCAAATTAAGACATCACTTTCTTTTCAAAACGGTTGATATCTACGTCTGCTCCAATAACAATTAGGATGTCGTCAAATTGTATTTTTTCATTCGCCTGCGGAGATACGATAATTTCATTTTTTCTTTTGATTGCAACAATGTTGATACCGTACTTTGCACGGATATCAAGATCAATAATGCTATGGCCGGCAAGTTTTTCATTAGCCACGATTTCTACAATGCTATGCTCATCCGATAGTTCCAAATAATCCAGAACATTATTTGAAACGATACTATGGGCAATCCTTCTGCCCATATCCCTTTCAGGATGAACAACATGATCTGCTCCTATTTTCCTCAATACCTTTGCATGATAATCATTTTGAGCCTTAACCGTAATCCTTTTAACTCCTACCTCTTTTAAAATTAATGTGGTCAGGATAGATGCCTGAATATTATCGCCAATCGCCACTATAACATGGTCAAAATTGCGTATTCCCAAACTCTTGATAACGGATTCATCCGTAGTATCGCCAACCACTGCGTGTGAAGCGATTCTCGCAAATTCGTTCACACGGTCTTCATTTACATCAATCGCCATTACTTCCATGCCTTCTTCTGCCAGAGCATGGCAGATGCTTCCTCCAAAACGTCCAAGTCCGATAACAGCAAATTCTTTTTTCATCCTATCTTCCCCCAGCAAAGTTAGCAATATAGACAATAATACCATAATAGCACAGACAGGAGTCTATCCATAATATGTTCCTTCCTGACAAAATAAAACCTCCGCTCGGAGGTTTCATTTTGTTCATTCACATTGCATCAAGCATATTGAACTGTGCTTTTACCAAATGATAATATTCACCTTTTGCATTCATCAATTCTTCATGATTTCCTTGTTCTAATATATTTCCATGATCCAGCACAAAGATTTGATCGGATTCACGGATCGTAGATAGCCTATGGGCAATAATAATGGCTGTTCTTCCCTTCAGAAGTGTTTTTAAAGCATGCTGAATTTTCACCTCTGTCTCAGTGTCAATACTGGCAGTAGCTTCATCAAGTATAAGAATCCGCGGATCTGCAAGCAAAGCACGGGCAAAGGAGACGAGCTGCCTCTCTCCCACTGATAATATATTTCCTCTTTCTTCCACTTCAGTTTCGTATCCCTTTGAAAGTTTTTCAATAAATCCATGTGCACCAACAGCTTTGGCTGCTTCCACTACTTTTTCATCAGTTGCATCAGGTCTGCCAAAACGGATGTTATCATAGATTGTTCCTGAAAATATAAAAGTATCCTGCAGCACCACACTGATTTGCCTGCGCAAACTTGATAAGGAAACATCCGTTAAGTCATAGCCATCAATTTTCACAAAACCTCCCGAAGGATCATAAAAACGGCTGATTAAATTCGCAATCGTCGTTTTACCCGATCCTGTATGCCCGACTAACGCCGCAGTTTGCCCTGATTTTATCTCAAGGGAAACCCCATTTAAGGCTGTTCTTTTTTCATCATAAGAAAATGTGACATTCTCAAATTCAATCTTACCTTTTATCTCCGGTAAAAGAAAGGCATCGTTCCTTTCCGAAACGATTGGTTTCTCATCGAGAAACTCAAAGATTCTTTCAGATGAAGCCATTCCCATGAGCAGCTGGTTATACACCATACCAAGCCGGGAAATAGGCTCCCAGAACATCCCTAAATAAAAAGCAAAAGAAACAAATACACCGATCGAGATTGACCCATCCTGAATCAGATGTGCCCCAAACCAAATCAGTACAGCCGTACCCAGGGCATTGGTCAATTCAACCAGCGGCCTGAACATCGCATTTTTCTGGGATGCAATTCTCCAGCTTTCAAAATTCTCAGTATTCACACCATCAAAGAATGCCATATTCTCTTTTTCCTGTGTAAAAGACTGGGTAATCCTTATCCCCTGAATACTTTCATTTAAGTGAGAATTCAATTTGGATTGTTTTAACCGGACGGTTTGCCACGATCTGCGGATATTTCTCCGCAAACTAGTGGAAATAAAAAACATGATAGGCAAAATAACCATTATAGCCAGAGTCAGTTCAGGGCTAAGTGTAAATAAAATAATAAAAATCCCTGCAAGCATGATCAGATCCATCAGAAGATTTATGACTCCATTGGTAAACAGCTCCTGAAGCGAATTTATGTCATTCATGATTCTTACCAGTATGGATCCTGCCGAACGCTGATCAAAAAAACGATGCGAAAGCGTTTGTACGTGTGTAAATAAATGTTTCCGCAGATCATAAATTACACTTTGGCCCAGCTTATTCATCCATTTAATCCTGAAATAGTTTGTAGCATATGAAATGGTGTAGAGAACCGCAATCACTGAAACTAGAAAGGCAAGCAGTTGACCGTCCTTTTCAATCAAAGCTTTATCTAATGTGTACACACCGATTAAGATCGGAATAATCAGTCTGACTGCTGTATTTATTAATACCATTATAATAGAGAGCGGAAGCAAATTTTTTCTGTATGGCTCCATATAACTGAACAAGCGCAGCATCTGCTTCCAGTTAAACGGCTTCTCAATGACTTCGTCTGCTGAGTATTGAAATCTATTTAACACATTATCATTTCTTAATTTAGTTTTTTTCAAGGGGGCACCTCCTAGCCTGCATTTGATTGGAGAACCTTATCGCGGTCCTGATATTGAATATCGTAAATCCGCTGATATGGGCCATTATTTTTAAGGAGCTTTTCATGTGTCCCCCGTTCAGCCACTCTCCCGTTTTCCAGTACAAGGATTTCATCTGCATGCTTTAGTGAAGAAATCCGGTGGGCAATGATAAAGGTAGTTCGATCAGCCATTACTTCTTTCAGAGCTTTTTGTATTCTGAATTCTGTTTCCATATCCACAGCACTTGTTGCATCATCCAAAACTAAAATGCTGGGATCTGCACAGATGGCCCTTGCTATCGCAATCCTTTGCTTCTGACCGCCTGAAAGCCCCATGCCCCTCTCGCCAAGTACGGTATCGTATTGATCAGGAAGTTCCATGATAAAATCATGTGCCTGTGCACGTTTGGCAGCTTCAATGATGTCCTCCATGGTGGAATCAGGTTTCCCAAATGCAATATTCGCTTTAATCGAAGAAGAAAACAAAAAAGATTCCTGAAGAACAAAGCCAATGTTTCTTCTCAGTGATTGAAGAGAGTACTCCTGCACATTAACCCCATCAATAATCACATGACCTTCAGTTGGCTCATAAAATCTTGTCATAAGCTGTGTTAGGCTCGTTTTCCCTGATCCCGTCGAGCCTATTAACCCGATCACCTTTCCTGGCTCAGCATGAAAAGAGATATTGGATAAAGCGTCATTATCATCCTTGCTATATTTCAGCGTAACATTGCGAAATTCCACCTCACCCAGCAAACGTTCTGCCTTCACACATGATTCTATATCCTCAATCTCATTATCTGCCTCAAGGATCTCAATGAGACGCTCTCCGGAAGCTTTAGACTGCGAAAATAGATTAACGATAAAACCAAGATTCATAATAGGCCACATAATATACCAGACAAGGCTATAAAAAGCGACTAGTTCCCCTGGCTTCAGACTGTCTGCCATAACAAGATAACCTCCGTAAGCCAGGAGCAATACAACACTTAAATTGCCCAGAAACTCCATTAACGGAAAATACTTAGCCCAAATATCAGAAGTAAAAAGATATTTATCCTTATAGTCACTGTTAGAGTCATTGAATTTATTAATCTCAAAATCTTCTCGTGATAATGACTTCACTGTATTGATTCCGCTTATGTTTTCCTGGACTTTTGTATTCAGCCGCCCAAAGGATTTGCGGATGCTCCGGAATGCCGGATGCACAGCTTTATCGAATTTAAAGGTGACTACCGCGAGGAAAGGCAGCGTAATAAGAGTAACAATCGCCAGCGGAATAGAATAATAAAACATGACAGAAACACTGATAAGGATCAGTAAAACAAAACGAATGAGTTCAGAAAATCCGAATGAAAGAAAAAAACGGAACCCCTCAACATCTGCAGTAAGCCGCGACATTAAATCGCCTGTTTTTGCATTGTCATAATATCTAAACGGCAAGAACTGCAGCTTTTCATAAAGTACATTTCTAAGTTCATAGACCGATGTGATCCCAAACAAATCACCGGTGTACTGATGGATATAAGTCGCTGCCCCTTTTACAGCCATTATGGCAATGAAGCCTAAGGCCAAATAGGGTATCCACCCATAATTCCCCCCTATGACAACCTCATCAATTGTCAGCTGCAGGATCATTGGATACACAACCGTTATCGCTGTCACAATAAACAGAAAGAATATGGACCAGATAAAATAATGTTTGAATGGCCAATAATATTGCTTTAATTTTTTAAATGTTTCCATTTGCATTCCCCCTTTAACTTGCTGAAAAATTAGAAAAGTTAGAACGTAATATTAAATATATCGAGTTTCGAATTATTTTTCCACCCCTTTTTGTTTGATTTTTCCACTTTTTTTGAAGTCTATCTTTTTAGTGAGTCTATGAAAGCTCCTAATCATTATTAATGCCCTTGAAAGTCGATAATATGGCTTCCAATCTAGAAAACTGCATTAAAATTTAGAATTCCCCATCCAGCCATTATCTAGTGCTGTCCACATGATAGAAAGGCTAACCGTTTGAATATAAAGCGCTGTTGAGATAAAATGATGACTTTAATCATACTGAAAGGAAGCGTTAGAATGGAGAATCTAAATTTATCGCAAATAAATTGGGAAGCCCTGCTGATTGATGCCGGACTTATTCTATTAAAGCTCGCAGCTATCTATTTTGCCTTTTTAATCGTTAAGTCTGCGGGGAATAAAATCATACATAAAAGTTTTGAGGGAATCGGAAGGAAGGAAAGAATATCTCCAGGAAGATCGAAGACACTGCAAAGTCTAGCTAAAAACATTTTCTCTTACGTACTTATTTTTATTTTTGCTGTTACGATACTGCAGATTTTCGGCATAAAAGCAACTGCCATTCTTGCCGGTGCCGGTGTAGTCGGATTAGCGGTTGGCTTTGGAGCTCAAGGCCTTGTCAGCGATGTAGTAACAGGGTTTTTTATATTGCTGGAAAGGCAAATTGATGTCGGGGATTATGTTACAACTGGAAGCTACTCAGGAATAGTGGAGCTAATCGGATTAAAAACTACACAAATCCGCAGTTTTGACGGAACATTGCATTATATCCCCAACCGGGAGATTACCAGTCTGAGCAATCATTCCCGCGGCAATATGCGCGCACTGGTTGATATAGGAATCTCCTATGATGACGATATTGATGAAGCTATAACAGTTCTCCAGGAAGCCTGCGACAAGATAGCCGAAGAAAACCAGGCGATTGTTGAGGGACCTAATGTCATTGGCGTACAAACATTAGGCTCATCTGATGTTGTATTAAGAATTATTGCCAAGACAGAAAACATGGAACAGTGGGCTGTCGAACGACAGCTGAGAAAAGCACTGAAGGAAGCGCTGGAAGCTAACGGAATCGAAATCCCATTCCCTCATCAGGTGCTCATTCAAAAACAGGCAGGATCAGAAAGTGCTGCCGGATAAAGCCGTAAGCAAAAAGCTGATTTCGCAGAACCTAAAAAGGTTCTTTGAAATCAGCTTTTTTAACATTTTCAATTTTATTTAGTAAATGCTTGCTGCAAATGGTTAACCTTTATACCTTAAATAAGCTGCAATCAATTCAATCGCTTTCTCGATTGCTGCTTCATCTGGATTCAGCCTGGCATGATGAAGTCCGTATTCTGAATTGACGCCAAGCCAAAACATGAAGCCTGGAATTTCTTCAAGCATATATCCAAAGTCCTCACCTGTCATCGCTTCCCTGCATTCAACCACGTTTATGTCTGTACTGGAGCGGGCAAACTCCATGAATTCCTTTGTTAAGGCTGCCTCATTGTAAACCTGATGATACATGCTTCCGTAATCGATTGAAGCTTCACATTCATACCCGGCTTCAATTCCTTTGACTAGCGCCTGAATTCTGCTTTTTACTTTTTTCATTGATTCAGGGGATAACGTTCGGATTGTACCTTCAAGCCTTGCTTTTTCAGCAATAATATTTTGCACGGTGCCGCCAGTGATTTTTCCGATTGTAACGACTGCGCTGTCCAATGGATCTATGTTCCTTGAAATGATGGACTGAAGCTGGCTGACCAGTGTACATGCTGCCACGACCATATCATTGGTATTATGCGGATATGCCGCATGTCCCCCTTTTCCTTTTATATCAATGAAAAGTTCCGAGGTGTTTGCAAACAGCAATCCTTCTCTCAATGCGATTGTTCCAACCGGATACTCTGGAGCAATATGTAGGGCCATTATCATATCCGGCTTCCAATCCTTCATTATCTCAGATTTAAGCATGGGTTCTGCTCCGCCAGGCCCTTCTTCAGCTGGCTGAAATATAAACAGTAAATCATCGTTAATGCGTTCTTCAATGAATTTTGTTATTAGGCCAAGTGCAATCGACATATGAAAATCATGTCCGCAGGCATGCATTTGTTCACTATGCACGGACTTGAACGGCAGACCAGTTTCCTCAATGATTGGGAGGCCGTCTATATCAGCACGATACCCAATCATCCTGGAAGGATTCCTGCCGCTGATTTTCACAAAAATACCCGTTTTCCAAGTTTTAATTTCCATGTAGTCCTGAGGAAGGGAATACAGGTAATCTAATAGAAGCTTCTGTGTTTTAAATTCACGGAACCCTAACTCCGGTATTTTGTGCAGCTCCCGCCGTAATGCAACGAATGGATTATTTGTGACCAAAACTCTTCCCCCTTGTAAAAATGCCCCATATATTTCATTCACGCTATAGTCGTCATAATTAACCAAAAGATTTTCACCTTTAGAAAAAGCGCGGATCGCAATCCACGCTTTTCAAATTCTTATAATTGGCGAAGCTCTTGCTTAATTTCTGTTTTAGACTTAGTCTTTTCATCAATCTCTTTAATTACACGAGCTGGTGTTCCTGCCACCACAGTGAAAGGAGGTACATCGTCAATGACAATCGCACCTGCCGCAACTACGGCTCCCTTCCCAACCGTCACACCTTCCAGAACCACTGCATTGGCTCCGATTACAACATCATCTTCTACAACAACAGGTTTTGCTGAAGGAGGCTCAATAACCCCTGCCAGCACAGTTCCTGCTCCAATATGGCAATTCTTGCCGACTGTAGCTCTTCCGCCAAGGACAACATTCATGTCAATCATTGTACCTTCACCGATTACTGAACCAATATTAATGGATGCGCCCATCATGATTACAGCGTTATCACCGATTTCAACCTGGTCTCGGATGATTGCACCCGGCTCAATGCGGGCTTTAATATTTTTCATATCAAGCAATGGAATCGCTGAGTTTCTGCGGTCATTCTCAATAACATAATCTTCAATTTTAGACTGGTTTGCTTCAATCGCCTGGCTAAGTTCAGCCCATTCACCAAATACCACACCAGTGCTGCCATTTATAAAGGCCTTTGCTGAAGCACCGAAGTCGATTCCTTCTAATTCACCTTTAATATAAACCTTTACAGGTGTTGATTTTGTGCTGTTTTGGATAAATGAAATAATCTCATTGGCATCCATCATTTTCATATTAAAAATCCTCCTCTATGTATAACATTGCAACTAGCATTACTTTAACAAACAAAAGCGCTGAAAACAAGAAAAATAAATGAAAATAGAAGTACTGGTTGATATCATTTTCCTTCTTCTTCAATATGTTCCTTAATTAACTCAACAAATGCCTGAACTTGCTTGAGCTGGAAGGCGGATTCATATCCCAGCAGCCACGTATCACGCTTAATCGGCAAATTATTTTCATCCAGCAGCGGGATCTTAAAAATATTCTTCTCTGCACCATTCAGCGTAATGGCCGGAAGAATGGCATATCCTATTCCATTGAAAGTCATTTGCTTGCACGTCTCAATTTGATCAACGACTATCGTCCGTTTTGGCGACGTTTTGAACTGCCGCAGCCACCAGTCCTGAATTTCCTGATAATAGTTGGAATCACTCTTAAACTGAATAAAGGGCCTGTCTGTTTCAAGGACCTGCTCCGGCCTTGTAATCTCTGTATCCACTAGATAAAGACTATCCTTAAATAAAGGGATTTTAATCCCCTTCCAGTCCGGAGTCCCTCTAATAATTCCAATATGAACCTGATCATCATATAGCGATTTTAATATTTCACTGCTCCAGCCGGTGATCAGAGAAATTTTTGCCTGCGGATAGCGGCTGACAAACTTCTTAAGAACTTGAGGCAGCCAATTTTGCCCTACGATGGAAGCAACAGCTATTTTTAAGGTCCCATGGACCTCTGAATTCAAGGCTGTAATTGATTCCCTGACTTTTTCTTCCTTCGCAAGAACTTCATTAATGAATTGTAGTACGATTTCGCCAGCGGGCGTCAGTGACAAACCCTTTTGTGAGCGTAGGAATAGTTTGCTGCCCCATTCTTTTTCAATATTTACAAGACGCTGTGAAAGGGCTGGCTGCGAAACAAATAAACGTTCAGCCGCTTTCCTCATATTCATTTCCTGTGCCAGCACTGATAAAAGGTGAAATTCCGTAAGTGAAGACATAAACATCTTCCCTTCATAACTTTTTCTTATAGTGTATCTTAATCGCATTAAAGTTTCATTATCATTAAAATGGAAAGAAGCACCAAAAATACATACAGTTCTTTAAGAATATAAAAATCTCTGCACGGTAAATGCAGAGATCTCTGGCCGCTTAATCGGCAACTTCCTTTTCATGCTTTGGAAGAGCAATTACCAATAAGAAGCTTATAACAGCAAATAATAGCACTGCATAGTACACTGAATGAAGTGAAACGGTGAGACCATTTTGCAGGATTTCTTTCACTCCGGTATTTAGGCTGTTTCTCGCTTCTTCATTTAAAAGTACATTTGCTGAATCTAAAGATAAGCTGTCATCTATGCCTTCACCATTCTTCTGTATATACGATTTGATCTGGCTGTTCAGGATTCCGCCCAGCAAGGCTGCTCCTATAGTGTTGCCAAGATTTCTCATAAACATATTGGCAGCAGTAGCGATTCCCCTTTGCTTCCATTCCACTGTACTCTGAATGGATACAATAAAAGCAGTGCTCGTTAATCCCATGCCGGCCCCGACCAAAAAGCTTCCAGCCGCCGCCCAGACAGGTCCTGCTTCAGGAGTGAGTGTGACGAATAAAATACTCCCTGCAATTAAAAATACTCCCCCTATTACAGAGGTGCTTCTAAAACCAATATTCAGGAGAAGCTTGCCTGCAGCTGCAGAAGCTATTGGCCACCCAATCGACATGGTCGTAAGTGTAAAGCCGGCTACAATCGGCGATCTTTCCATGACACCCTGGACAAATGCAGGCAGAAAACTGGAAATCCCGATCAGCATCACACCAGTTGTCAGTGAAGCTAAATTAGCAATTAATATCGGTTTTTCCTTCCAAATATTAAAAGGCATCATTGGCTCTGCTGCTTTTTGTTCCTGCAGGATGAATAAAATAAAGGCAATCACACTAACCGCTAAAAGGCTGATTGATTCAATGGAATTCCAGGCCCAATTTGTACCTCCCTCAACAAGCACAAACATTAGAGATGAAATGGAAACCGTTAATAGCACAGCACCTGCATAATCGATCTGATGCTTTTTCCTTTCCACATTCTCATGAAGGAAAAGCCATAAGCCTGCAATAGCCATGATGCCAAGCGGAATGTTAACCCAAAAAACATATCGCCAGCTGACGAATTCAACAAGAAGCCCGCCTATTGCAGGACCCATGATGGCTGAAATACCCCATACACTTGATAAATAACCCTGAACCTGCGCCCTTTCCTCTTTTGTGTATATATCCCCGACAATGGTGGTTGCAATCGGCATGACTGCTCCAGCACCGAACCCCTGAATTAATCGGAAAATAATTAGAGCTGTCATCGATTCAGCAAAACCGCATAAAATTGAACCTATTAAAAATATGATAATCCCGAATGTCAAAACAGGCTTCCGCCCAAATAAGTCTGAGAGCTTGCCGTAAATCAAAACAGTCACAGCATTCATTAACAGGTAAGCTGAAAACACCCAGCTATATAAAGCAAATCCGCCTAAATCTCCAACAATGGCAGGCATTGCAGTTGAAACAATGGTTGCCTCTATAGCCCCCATAAACATGGCAAGCATAACTGAAGCAAGCACAAAAGGCTTTTTCGTAACTTTTCTCTTTCCTTGCGGCATTTTTTTATGTAAAGTTTGACTCAAACATTTCCCCTCCAAAATGAATAAAAACATGATTAACACCAGCAAGTGACGGCAATAAAATCACCAGGACTCCCATCATTGAAAATAAAGCAAGCTCCCACTGCGGGGAGCTGAATGGTTTTTATCGCTTATTTAATCGTCTAATATGCTTATTTAATTGATCCAAAACAGTTCTGCGAGTCAGTATTCCCTCAAAGTAGCCTTCCTTGTTTTCTATACATATAAAGGGATGGTCAACTAAAAGTTCGATCGATTGCTGTATAGAAGACTCAGCATCAAGCCGCGGGATCTTTCTGTTCATTGCCTCTTCAACCCTTTTTTGCTCCATCTGCTCAAATTCGATTCGCTCTAGCCCGAGAATGGAATCCATGATGATGGGTGTGCTGATTAAGCCATGCAGCTTATATTGCGGGTCTAGTACAGGTATTGCTGTATATCCGCTTTTCGTTAGCACTAAGAGTGCATGCTCCAGGTTATTGCCAACCTGAACATGTGCTACCCGTTCAGAAGGAATCATGAAATCACTAATGTTAAATTCTAAAAATTCCTCGCTATGGAGACTGATCATCGCCGAAAACTCCTCAAAAATTAGTTATACTTCATAACCATTTTATCATAGTCTCCTGCATTTTGCCCCATTAACCTTTGCAGGTTTGAATGTCTTTTACTTCATAGCCGCAGTCTGGACAGCGAAAAATAACATTTTGATTGGACTGTGCGGTTAAAACGGCTTCGATGTCTTTTTCAGCCATGCAGGCTGGACATGTTACAACTGGCATCATTCTGCTTCACCTCATTATCAAAGGGTCCTTTATTATTTATTGTTCTCAATGCCTAATTTTTCGAGTCCTTAATTTCTTTTAAAATTTCTTTCAGATCTTCAAGAGTTTTCCTGATCCTGATTACTTCTTTTTTTGTATTAATTAAATCTGCAAGCAAAAGAAGAACTGTAAAAAACAGCAAAATCATGAGCAGATAATACATTTCCACACCTCTGTGAGATTGATACTCCATATTATAGCACGCTTTCTCTTTAAGCTATTTTTAATAAGAAAAGAGGCCCAGAAGGCCCCTTATGTATGTGGTGGATTATTGAATCAAATCGAAAATTTCGATCGTGATCATATCAATGTTGTCGAATTGATATCTTTTTGGCTTTTCTTTATCGTAATATACTTCCAGTTCAAACGTTTCATTTTTTGGATGAAAAGTTACCTGGCATTTTCTTTCACCATTCACCTCAAAAAATCTTTGCATTGGCTCTCCGCCTGTTGCTTGTTCCTGTAAGCTCTTTAAGCGTGTTAATATACCTTGAAGCTGTGACATGCTCTCTCTCCTTTCCAAAACAAAACCCATAATTCTACATTTAGGTTTCTCTTTTGGCATGTTTCTATCCTAAAGAATTAAATTCAGAATATTCAAGCTCGATGCTTTACATACCAATATTAACAGAATAAAATATTGTCAGGTGTTTGTACAAGCAAAAGCTTAATAAAGGATGTGATTTTTTTTGGCAAAACCTGAAAAATTGGCGGAAAATCTTTATTTAATTGATGATTTTGATCTTTCATTGGAAAAACGTACCGGTACATATGTCTTAAAAGAAGAAGCGCTGACATTAATCGAAACTTCGGCAAGCCCTTCAATTCCCTACATACTGGAAGGACTAAGCCAGCTTCAGATTCGACCTGAGAAAGTTGAATATATCATCGTTACCCATATTCATCTTGACCATGCAGGCGGCACAGGTCTTTTACTGACACACTGTCCGAATGCAAAGGTTATTGTCCACCCGAAAGGTGCCAGACACTTAGCGGATCCTTCACGCTTAATTGCTGGTGCAAAAGCTGTTTATGGAGATAAATTCGATGGATTATTTAATCCTATTTTGCCTGTTCCGGAGGATAAGATTATCAAAAAAGAACATGAAGAAGAGCTTGAAATAGGGCCAAATTGCACGCTTAAATTCTATCATTCACCCGGACACGCTAATCACCATTTCAGCATCTTTCACCCTGCTATTAATGGAATGTTCACAGGAGACACTGCTGGTGTATATTACCCTCAATTAAAAGAAAATGGAATTGAAATGTATCTGCCCTCAACTTCACCAAACCAATTCGATCCCGACAAAATGCTCGAATCGATTGCCATGTACGAAAAAATGGATCTTGATTATATTTTCTTTGGGCATTACGGAAAGAGTTCAAACCCCAAGGAGGTCTACAGACAAATTAAAAATTGGCTAAAGATATTCATCCATGCAGGTGAAAATGCCCTTTCCGAAGGCGGCACTAAAGATCAGCAGACACAGGCAGCGCAAGCCATGCTTGAAGAAAAAATTAAATCTTATCTAAATAGCAGAGGCATCTCATCTGACCACCCTGTATATAAGATCCTTTCTGTTGATATTGCTGTCTGCTCTATGGGATTAATCGACTTTCTGCAAAAAACAAACTGATTGCTTATCTTAAGATCCTGCATTATGATTGAATAACAAAAAAACTCAGGGGGAAGCACTTTGAAAGAAATTGTTCTATATACACAGCCGGATTGTCCGCCCTGTGAGATAATAAAGTTGTTTTTGAATGAAAATGGATATACTTATACAATAAAAGACATAAAAAAAGATGCAACAGCCCACAAGGAGCTGACCAGGCAATATAATTCCTTTTCTACACCGACAATTGTCATCGGGGACACTGTCATTAGGGGATTTGACCTGGAAAAACTCCAATCTGCATTAGATTTGAAGTGAATCTTCAATTAGCGGAGATCTAACTGCCCGTTAGACTGCCATAAAAATAGGAGCTTAAAAGCTAAGCTTTTAAGCTCCTATCATTTAATTGGATGCCAGCTGCCCGTTTAATTCCTGTTGTTCAAATAAAGCTAATATACCTTGTTTATCATCTGTTAAAAGCATACTTCCTGAACGAAACAAAGCGTTGAATGGATTCAGCAGGAATCCAAATTGATATGACGATTTGTTAATCCAATTTTCAGGAGTTTTAAATGAGCTTTGTATTGCTGCTTCTTCATTACTCTCGGCTTTCTTTAAAATTTTCTCAGGTATATTTTCACCCAGGAATTTGGCGACTTTAAATTCCCCTTCTTGTTCCGCAAGCAAAAGTCCCTCATAGTGACCTTCATATGCGACTGGGCCGTCATGATTTTCTTTAAAGTATTCAAACACATAAATTTTGTTTCCTTCTTTAACTGCTTTTGTATTAACTGAATACGTAAAGAACGGAATGTAATATGCAGCAGCATCAGATCCAAGGGTAAAATACTTGCCATTCTCTGAAACAAGATTTTCATTCAGAAATTCAGCTTTTGGTTCTTCAGAAAAATATGGTTCAAGCAATTCATCGACTTCCTTCATACTTCGCTCTTCCTCGCTCAGTGAAACCTGTATATGAAATGCATTTTGCAAAAATTTGTATACCTCTTGTTTATTGTTAAGGCTCTCTGCATTTGTATGGGAAGGAATCGCTGCTGCCATGACTGCAATTGTTATAATAATTCCTGTTAAGTGCTTGTACATTCCACTCTCCCTTTCTTTATCGTTCACTATTTGTGTACCATCCATTTTACCAGCAAACAACTCTGCTGTTGCCGGTTTTCGTACCCGAAATTCACTTATATTTTGACATAAAAATTCTTTTCTTGTTATGAATCTACCCGTATTGACAAAGAATTAACGCAAAAAGCGGAAAAGCATATATAAAAACAGATGTAAAAATTGTTAATCAGCAGCATGTATTCATTTCTATAAAAAAATGACCCTGCTTAAGCAGGGTCATTACCAATTCCATGTAAGTGCAAAATAAGTGATCATAACAAGAAGAATTCCAAAGCAAATCGCATATGTCAGAAAGATTGGATTTCTGATATATGCATGCTTTTGAACATTATCAGGCAGTTCTGCGTCAATATCCCCTTTTACAGCCTTTCGTTCTTTTGCAGCAAAAAGGGTGTAAGCCAGGGCGTAACCGAGAATCCCCAAACCGATTACTAATATGATCATTGTGTACATGCTCATGTCTAATCTCTCCTCAAGGAAAGTTCTACACTTACATTTCCTCAAATCAAGATTGTTTATACTTCTAAAATTTCATGCTTATAATAATCCATCATGGTTGTATAGAAATTCGTACGATAAATCCACAAATAAGTAATCATTGGTATTAAGCGGGAAGGAAAACGTCCTGATCGTTTCACCTGTCTCAATATCGGTATACAAATCAGAAAGGATTCCTTTTTTATTTATTCGCATTTTCATTATATTTTCAAGAAAATATGGCCGCCAGCTCCAGTTTTTGTGAAGATATTCTTCCTGGGTTATCCATCCCCCATCCCGTTTGAAGTAATTCGCAGATTTCTGGAATCCATCTTCATCACAAATATACAGGCGAAACGCTGCACCATCCAGAAGAACCGCAATCTGCTCCAATGTTTCTTCATATACAAATACCTTTTTATTTTTATTTGCAAAATCAATCATCTTTTCGTTGAAATCAAGGGTAACCTGATACAAGGACTCTAATTTTTTCTTTTCATGCACAATAAACCGATGGCATTCACTTCGTAATTTTTCCTTTAAAATATCTCTATCAGTGAAATCTTCAGCCGGTTTTTGCAAATAATAACCTTGATAGTAACGGCCTCCATTTTTCCAGGCATACTGAAGCTGGTAAACCATTTCAATATTTTCAAATAGCATGCTTGCTCCTATTTTCCTGGCAAGCATGGATAAAGAATAGAGGATATCATTAAAATTATAAGCAGAAGCATTTGATTTCATGGACTCCAGATCCACCTTTAAAATGTCGGGAGCCAATTGCCCAATCCTATCGAGATGACTGCTTTCATTGCCAAGTTTATCTATGGCTAATTTGATTCCATATGTCCTATAATAATTCAATAGATGGTCCAGATGGTCAATATCTCCCTTATAATTCCGTTCTGTAATTTCCAAAACAATCCTGTCAAGGCCTATTCCTTTTTTTGCATATTCTTTAAGGGTATCTAAAAATTGTTCCCCATCATTGTACATAAGCAAGTCAGCATCCCTGTTGATAAAAAGCAAGATATCTTTATCCAGGTCCCGGGCCTTATCCAAAGCCTTTTTTAATACTTCATAATCTACTTCAATCCGATATTCTTCAGGAATATTCTCATCCTGAAAAAATGGCCCCAGACTGGCAACTCCATCAGATCCTCTATATCGGCCTAAAACCTCATAACCAATGACACGATGCTCATCTGCACTGAATATTGGCTGAAAATAAGGAAATACATTTTCCAAATCTGTAAGTATATCCAATGCATCCATGTCCTAGCCTCCCTATGTATATTAATGAGTTATTATACCATATTCGCTTAAAACTTTTACTATTCAAAATATAGATTCCACTTTTTGATAAAACATCATTGGTTGGCAAAAGCTTTGCATCATATTGCCGTGCCTTCTCTCACAAGCTAATATCAGGACATCAAAGAAAGAGGGTATTTCATGAGGAATTTCCTATTTATATCCTTTCTTATTCCTTTGCTTGGCTGCGGCCATTCTGAACCATCCGGTTCTTTCCAAAGACCTGACATAGCATCAAAAGAGCTGGATGCACAAATACCAGTCCAGGCAAAGAAGGTACAGCAGAAAGTAACAGCCCCGTCTTCGAAAACACCTGCGGCTGTTAAAAAAGACTCTGTAATCATTGATGTTCCACTAATTAGGCAAAACCCCGAATTGAAGTATGGATGCGAAGTAACCAGCCTGGCAATGGTACTGCGGCATGCAGGTGTGCAAGTGGGAAAAATGGATTTGTATAATGCAGTAAAGAAAGATATTGATCCGCTGATACGTTCAAAAGGTGATATATTGAAATGGGGTAATCCAGCAGAAGGATTTGTAGGAGATATGACCGGAACAAGTGCAGGCTACGCTGTTTTTGATAAACCAATTGAAGAATTAGTGAATAGATACCTTCCCGGAAGAGCCGTTAATTTATCCGGCCAAAATTTTGAAGCGGTTCTAATGCATGTATCCAAAGGATACCCTGCTGTGGTCTGGACAACAGGAGATTATAGGCTTCCTGACCGCTGGGAATCCTGGACTCACTCCGGCAAAACCATTAAAACTCCATTAGATCTTCATGCAGTCGTATTAGTAGGCTATGATGAACAGTTTGTTATTCTTAACGATCCCCTCTCAGGGAAAAAACAGGTGAAGGTTTCTAAAGAACAATTCATCTCATCATGGAAAGCATTACAATCCAGAGCAGTAAGTTATCAATAGATAATGTCAACCGGCTGAAAATAATTCAGCCGGTATTTATTAACATCAAAATGGAAATTGATTCAGCCACTGTCCTCCATCCATCGTGATGCACTCCCCATTAATATAACCTGCATGCTCTGAAAAAAGGAAAAATGCCAATTCTGCGATTTCCTCCGGCTTCCCGAGCCTGCCTAGGGGCACACTTTGGAGTGTCCTGTTTGCAGCATCTTCTGATTCCCAAAGCCTGTCAGCCCCTCCTGTCCTTTCTATCGGACCTGGGGCTATTGCATTCACTCTAATTCCGTATTTTCTTCCCCATTCTACAGCCAGAGTTCTTGTCATGGATAATACACCTGCTTTTGCTGCTGCCGAGTGTATAACACCCGCTCCAGCATCCCATGCATATGTAGCCACCATGTTAATGATACTTCCCTTAATTCCTTTTTCAATCCAGTATTTACCGACTTCACTCGAACAATAAAAGGTTCCATTCAAGACAATATTAATAACAGAATTCCATCCATTTGCACTCAGCTGCTCTGCAGGACATATAAAATTTCCCGCTGCATTATTAACAAGGAAATCAACTTGTCCAAATACACTAATTGTTTCATTGAGCATATGTTTAACATGTTCAATTTCACGGACATCCATTTGAATTGTCAACACTTGTCCCTGGAATGTTTGAATTTCGGCTTTTGCTGTCTCGAGGCGTTCCAGATTCCTTCCTGTTATCACCACATTCGCTCCAGCTTCAGCAAACCTCTTTGCCATATATTTTCCCATGCCGCTGGAACCGCCAGTAACAATGACAGTTTTATTCTTCATTCTAATTCCCCTCTCAAAAATGAATGATCATTCATTTACATTTTACCATTAAATATAGAATTTTCGAATTTTTATTTACAAATAAATTAATATTTCTAAGGAAAATGAAGGATAAGAAAAAGGCATAGTTAATTCTTCTTTTTAATAGGATAGTTTGATAGTATTAAAGATACTGCAATGAGAAGACAGTTGTTTTTCTCATGCCCAATACTTCAGAAAAAAATTTCAATAGATAGGTTGGTATGCTATATGCCGGAAAAAGTTTCCAGAAGATCTTTTTTTAAAAGAGTTCTCGGCTTTTTTGCTGCTGTTTTTGGTATTAGTGCAGGCGGCTATTATTATGCACGGGATATTGAGCCGCGGCTCTTGGAAATCACAAACTACGAAATTTCTGACAACGCTATTCCACAAGCGTTCAATAATAAAAAGATCATCCAATTCAGCGATACCCATCTAGGATTTCATTATGACCTGAAACAGCTTGAAAAATTGATTGAAAAGATAAACAGCTTGAAGCCTGATATTGTCTTTTTTACAGGTGACCTGATGGATGAACCCAACAAATATATAGAGGCGAACCAAATTGCGCCCCTCCTGAAAAGAATTCAGGCGCCGCTTGGAAGGTTTGCTATTTATGGAAACCATGATCACGGGGGCTATGGTTCTGATATTTATAAATCTATTATGGAAGAAGCCGGGTTTACTCTTTTGCTGAATGAAAATCGCAAAATCGAGTTCTCCGGAAGCAGCATCCAGATCATCGGCATTGACGATGCCATGCTCGGCAGACCAGACATAAAGCTTGCCAGCGGAAGTTTGGACGATTCTACCTATAATATTTTATTATCCCATGCACCGGATTTAGCAGATGCAGCTTCAGCTTTCAGCATCAATCTGCAGTTGAGCGGCCATAGTCATGGAGGACAAATAAAACTGCCGTTCATTGGAGCATTAGTTAAACCGCCGCATGCTGAAAGATATTATGAAGGCTTCTATGAAATCGGCAGCCAAAGCCCTTTAACTCTTTATGTAAACAGAGGGCTTGGTACAACCCGGCTCCCCTTCCGGTTTTTATCCAAACCTGAACTGACGGTATTTACCTTACAATCAAACAGCGGAAAGTAGAGGGAAAGCAATTCTTTGCAGCTTTCCCTTTTTTGCTGCATTGGGGGCACATTTTATCCAATTAGTTACAAGTTCACTTTTGCAGACATATATTTGAATAGACCTTTCAGAAAGAGGTGATTGTTATTTACCATATAGTAAAACCTGGTGAGACAATGTCTGTAATCGCAAAAAATTACCGCCGCCCTTTACGTGAGCTTCTCGCGGCAAACCCTTCCATTGTAAATCCAGGCCTGATCTATCCCGGCCAGCAAATAGTAATACCAGGGCTGCCGGAACCTGATTCCATTCCTTATACCATCATTGTTTCAAAAGGCAAAAGAATCTTAACGCTTCTAAATAACAGTACCGTTCAAAAAGTGTATCCCATCGCCGTCGGAAAAATGCTAACACAGACTCCAGTTGGAGAGTTTGTTATTGTGAACAGAGAACCCAATCCCGGCGGACCATATGGGGTCATGTGGCTTTCCCTGTCAAAAGCCGGCTATGGAATTCACGGAACCAATAACCCTTCCTCAATTGGCCAATCTGTTTCCAAAGGCTGTATACGCATGTATAACCAGGATGTGCTCGAATTGTCACGCATAGTGCCAAATGGCACCAGGGTACGGATACAGCCATAAATGCTGCTTACAATCGTCCTTTCAACAAAACTTTCGCTGAAAAATTGCGAAAGTTTTTATTTTTTTATTGATTTTTTTTTAAGCACAACATATCATATTGATATATCAAATTGATACATTGAAAGGAGTTTTATTATTGTCTATAGAACATACCATTCTTGCTGTCCTAAGCTTTTGGCCCAGCACAGGATATAATATTAAATCTGAATTTGAACACAAAGCTGCTGGCCTTTATTGGGGAATGAGCTATGGGAGCATTTACCCGAAATTAAAAAAGCTGGAGGAAGAAGGATTTATCTATGCAATCGAGCAGGAAGAAGAAGGTAGAAAGAAAAAGATGTATGAGCTCACGGCAAAAGGCTGGAAAGAATTTGAGAACTGGCTAAAGACTCCTCCCTCTTTTCCAGTTATTAAAGATGAATTGCTAATGAAAATGTCAACCTGGCATGAAGATATGGATAATGAAGTGTTAATTAGCCATTTATTAAAAAGAAAAGAAGAAGCCTCAGATATACTAAACTTTGTACAGGAATGGCCGCGAAATGGGTACTCCTATGTCAGCAAGCTTGGCAGCCTGTCGATTCGATATGCAGAAATGAAGCTCGAAACAGAAATGAAATGGATCGAGGAATCAATTGAAGTGCTGCAAAATAATAATCTGCCAGTTGGCCAGGATCCTAACAGCAATACAGAAAAGCTGTTAAACAGGCGAAGGATGGCCTTAGGCATGGAAAAGGGGAATGGCCAATGAAACCCGGTATTTTTAAACCACTCAAGCTGAAATCCTTTCGCTCTCTTTTTGGTGCCCAGCTATTTTCCGATTTGGGTAACTGGCTCGATTTTATTGCATTACAGGTTATTGTCGCTTATCACTGGGGGCTTGATGAAACGGCCATTGCTTCTGTCATCATTGTTCTCGGTCTTCCCTGGGTCATAATCGGCCCATTTGCGAGTGTGTTTGTAGACAGATTGCCGAAAAAAGCTGTTATGATCGTTTGCCTCTTTTTAAGAATTGCCTTTGTCGCAGGCTTGTTTTACGCTCCCAACCTATACATTCTGCTATTATTTGTGTTTTTAAAGGGAACCGTATCAGCCCTTTACGACCCGGCAAGACAGAGCGCGATCAGGATGATTGTACCTGACAGCATGCTGCCTGAAGCTGTAACTCTAAGCCAGCTGTCAGTCAATACCATGAAAATTGCCGGGCCGGCTTTAGGAGGGGGGATTATAGCAGTTTTCGGACCAAAAAGCCCTTTTCTATTTGAAGCAGCAGGATTTGTAATATCCATTATTTTCCTGATTTTTCTTCCCAGCTTAAAATCTTCTGAGGAATCAGATAAAAGGATAGCTGAAGATTATACTGTCAAATCGAGTTTTTGGAAAGAATTTTCCGAGGGAATAAAACATATTTTCTATACTCCCCTTTTAAGGATTTCAATTATCCTTTCTTCTGCAGCATTTTTCATCATTTTTCTTTATGATGGGTTATTTATTTTTATTGCAAAACAGATTGGTTTTAATGAGGGAAATTTCGGATTGCTGATCAGTGCAGTGGGAGCAGGCAGTGTGGCCGGCTCACTTTTGCTGGGCCAGTGGACAGGGTGGAACCAAAAACCAGTCCATTTAATGAGTTCTTCGGCCATATTAAGCGGCACTTTTATTGTAGCTGTTGGTCTTGGCGGCTTAGGTTTTCTTAATTTCCCTCCACTTGTCTGGATAATCGGCGCATGTCTATTGGGTCTTTTAGGTGCAGGAGAATCTGTTCCTTACGGGTATGTTCTCCAATCTGAAACACCAAAGAAAATGATGGGCAGAGTTTCGGCTGCCGCCATGTCCCTCCAGACTTTTTCCATGCTTATTGCACCAGCGGCAGGAGCTCTTCTTGCAAAACAGCTGGGCGCATCTTTTGTTATGATTGGTGCAGGGTTGGCAACAACATTATTAGGTGTAACTATGCTGATGGTTATATGTAAAAAATCAGGAACCTTCCAACCCATAAGCGGAAAGCAGCTGGATGGATAAGCTTTTGTAAGAAAAGCCCTATACTAAGTTGGTTTTATAGGCTAAAAAGGGTATAATATTTTTATACCCCTTTATAACTTGAAAGGAGATTGGAAATTGAATTCTGATAAGAAACAATATCCCCATCTGCAACCAACGGTTGAAAACCTCTCTCAAGCCATCTTCACCGTTAACCGCCATGCAAAGACAGCACCAAACCCTAAATTTTTGTATAAATTAAAGCACGATGCACTTCAAAAGTTAATTAAAGAAGGAAAAGCCCAAAAAGCAGGCCTTCACTATTCCGGCAATCCAAAAAACAGCCAGCAGCAGTCAGATGTTCTTGTAAAGTGCGGGAATTATTCTTTCCACCTTCCGCCATCTAAAGAGGATTTTTCAGTGCTTCCCCATTTGGGTAAACTCGATTCCTTCGTAAGAAATCCAAAATCGTCTTTATCTCTTAATGCGGCGAAAAAATTGCTTATGACATATACAGGGTTAAAAGAGCTTAATAGCAAGCCAAACGCAAAAAAGCACCGCTATGAAAAACCTGTATTTAAGAAATTAGGAGAAAGTTACTTTTAATCAAGAAAAGCGCAAGCGCCTTAGGAACAAGCCAAAACCGTTTGTTCCTGGGAAGAACATCCAAAGAAGCTTATCCTAGGTGCTCACCCCCGACACCTCGAGGGGGTAGGCGCTGGAGCTAGACAGTTATCAAAGTTCAAAGTTATTCTTTCTTACTAACAAGAAAAAGCTGGAATGGAAATTCCAGCTTTTTCTTTGTTATGGTCCTATAATGCATGCTGATCTATCAAAAGCACCAATTCTGCAATTTCAGGCTTGCTTACCTGCGCATTGGCTCCAACCATTTGGCCTTTATGGCGAAGATCCTCGGTAATCAATGAAGAAAAAATAATAACTGGAATATTTGTCAGCACAGGATGTTCTTTAACTTTTTTAGTAAGGTGATGCCCGTCCATTTGCGGCATTTCGATATCAGTGATCATGAGCTGCACTTCCTTAGTTATATCGCTCCCCGACTCGGCTAAAGAATGCAAATATTCATAAGCATCGTATCCATTTTCAAAGAATTCAATTTGTGAAAATCCAGCTTCATTCAATGTATCATTCAAAAGCTTTCTTAGGAGTGGCGAGTCTTCTGCGATAAGCAGCTTCTTGTCGGACCTCTCACGCTTTCCAAGTTTCTGCACCTTCTGGATGCTAATCCCTGAAGCCGGATTGATCTCAGTGACCATTTTTTCAAAATCAAGCAGCAGCACCATTTCATCTTCTAGCTTTATGATGCCGATAATCTGGCTTTCCTGGCCCTGATACAATTCAGAAGGCTTTTCAATTTGGTTCCAGGAAATGCGGTGAATTTTCGAAACACTATGAACGTGGAATACAATTTTCTGCTGATTAAACTCTGTCACAATAAATTTATCCTGCTGAGGACTTTCTGAAGGTGCCATATTTAATGATGATGCTACATCAACTACAGGAAGAACCTCTCCCCTCAGTTCAATGATCCCTTCAATATTTCGATGAGAATGCGGGACAGGAATGACTGGTACAGGATTAATAATTTCCTTCACTTTAATAACATTAATCCCCAATTTATTCCTTCCTATTGAAAATTCAACAATCTCCAATTCATTCGTTCCGCTTTCCAGTAAAATGCCTTTTTTCTGTTCCACTTTTTTCGCCCTTCCTTTTTCATATGCTTATATCTAAGTCGCGGCTCCAGTTTGTATGACGCTTGTTTTAAGAGCAGCAAGACAGCAGCTTATATAAATCGTGAATCTTTTTCTCTATTAATATACCATGAATGGATAAAATTTCATATGAAAATTTCAGCTTATTATGAAAAAAGTCCTTATTTCACCAACAGGAAGTCAACTGCTTTGCAAAAACAGCAAAAAGCAAGCCTTTGGCGGCTTGCTTTTTAAATGCAATACAGATGGAAACCTATTCAGGAATGCTGTCGTCCTTAATTTTTGAATGAATAAACAGACCAATTATCGTTAAAATCATCAATGAACCTAAAGCAAGTCTGCTTGCCAGGTTTCCATAGCTGGCAAAGATCAAAGTTATGCTTCCATAAATAACGGGTCCAATTATGGAAGATACTTTCCCTGAAAATGCAAACAAACCAAAAAACTGCCCTCTTTTATCTTCTGGAGTCAATTCCACAATATAAGTTCTTGTGGTAACCCACATGGACCCCAGAGCGACGCCAAACATGCTGCCCGCAATCCAGAACATAGTTTCATTGACAGCGCCAACAGCAATTGCCAGAGCAACAAGAAGAAGGATCCCAACGTACTTAACCGCTTTGTTGGGCCCTTTCGCCTTGGTAATATAGCCAAATACAAAAGAACCAATTATACTGGACACCGTTGAAGCAAGATATAACAAAATAAATTGGCCAGTTGAAAAGCCGACAATCGTTTTTGCGTAAATGGCCATCATGGCAATCGTTGTAGCAATTGCATCATTTAAGAAAAAATAGGCAATCATGAATGTGAAAATCGCCTTGTAATGTTTCATATCTTTAAAAGTCTGCCAAATTTCCTTATAGCCTGATAAAAATTTTTGTTTTTCTTTTGCCTTGTTAGGCTTATCTTTTACAAAGAAAAACAGCGGCAAAGAAAACACCAGAAATAAAATAGCAGTGGGTATAAAAGATTCGTGAAAACCGTCATCTCCTACAAATAAATAAACTGTCAGGCCTACCAGGGTTCCGATATAGCCAACTGCCACTCCAAAACCTGAAATCAGAGGTATATCCTGCTTTGTTCCCAGATCGGAAATCATTGCATCGTAAAAAACCAGACTGGAATGAAAAAAAAACTTTGCAATAATAAAACATATAATAACGAGCGCAAGATAAACAGGAAGCCCAAATATTTTCCCGCTAATCTGACTTGAAGCAAAAACCCCCATTAAAATGGTCGCCATTACAGTAATAAGCGTAAAGATTACAATATACTTCTTTTTTCTTCCTGTCCTGTCTATCATAACTCCAAACAATGGAGAGAACAGGACAAGAAAAAAACTTGCCAGCGCATTAGAATAAGAAATAAAGGTACTCGCTATCTGATTTAAAACTTCATTCTCTCCAATTACTTCCTGCAGGTAAAAAGGAAAGAAGATGGTATTGATATTTGAGGAAAAAATAGTATTCGCAAAATCGTAAAGTGCCCATGATACAATGGGCAGTGTCATATACAGCCGCCAGGAATTGAATTTCCCCTGTTTCTGCAGCTCCGTTTTTTCTATTTCCATGCCATCAGCTCCTTCAGGTAAAAAACACCTTATTCCTTATTCAAGACCTATCTGTAAAACCCTTTTATTTTACCAAATTTTATTAAATCCAGTTTATTGAAAAAATAATTAATATTCAAATAACAATTAATGCCAGAAATTAATTTAAGGTGAGGAAAAGTGAAAAGGAAGGAACAAAAAGAATATTCAAAGCTATTAATCTACTTATGTTATTGGTGAAGGCAAAAACAGGGGGGAATTTAATGAACAGGCAGAATCTTCCCGAATAGCCGAATTGATGTTGAATTCTTTCTTTGGCACTTTGTTTTAATGGGTGCATCATCGGATCAGGAGTCTCTGCCTGTTTTACTGCATGACGTTATATCATTCTAAATTACAGTTCTTAAAAGTGAAACTGTCAGCCGGTGTTAAACACTGATGCCGGATACCTGCATTATTTGCTTTTTATGGTGAATGTCATGTTCAATAAAATCGGCAAAATAATCGCGCATAGTTAAGCTAGTGCTGCCAATTTTAAATGCAGTATCCAGTTTTTCTTCTGACATGCCTTCCAGCATCTGAAGAAATTGTCTCCGAACTGATAAAAGTTCTTCAATAATCTCTAGTTGTGCATGCTTTTTAGCGTATTCTCCTGCAGCATCATTCACACTTTGAAAATCAGGATAGCTCACCAGTACTGCACCCTCTTTAAAAAATGGGAAACGCTCATCAAGAGAATATCTATCCCAAAATAACAGATGGGCAACTACTGCCGCAACCGGCCATTTTCCAGCCGAGACAGGCTTTAGCCAACTTTCCTGGTCAAGATCTCTTAGCGACTCAAGCCATGCAGAAAAAGCTTCATAATGAGTAATAATATCTTGCTTCTTCATTTTCATCCTCCCTTCCTAAAAATATATTCTGTATGCAGTTAATAAATCCTTTTTATTGCAGTCCCACAAAAAAAACCTGAAGGGCAACTGAGTTGCCCTTCAGGTTTTTTAAGAATTATTTTTTTAATACGACAGTGCCTGCGATTAAATCATGCAATGCCTGTTTTTTCTCTGTAAAGGCAGCAATGATATACCCTATAAGGAAAATTCCAGACAGGATGGCCATGGCCATATATCTGCCAAGCGCCCTCCAGAAAGAAATACGGTTACCATTTAAGTCAGTCACTTTTAGTCCCAGCAGCTTTTTGCCCACAGTTCCCTGCCATTTGGATGCATGCAGGCCTGCAAAATAGGCAACAGCAACGATAAGATTGACAAGAAAGGTTACTCCAAGTGCGCCAAAATAAGATCCCATGAATGCAAAAGCTTCTTCATCGGTCATTTCTGTTTCCATATAAGTTGGGTCGCTTATCATCGTATTAAATGCGTCAGAAGTGCCAAAGAAAATCATAAAGATAACAATGCTTAGAATCGTAAGCGGAATTCCAACAATAATAGAATCGATTAAATAGGCCGCAAATCGGAGCCAGAACCCGCCATATTCTTTTGTGCTTTCATAAGGCTGCTTTTCTAAAGATGTCTCCACTTTATAACCTCCTTTAAATAGTTAGCTGGAAAACTAACAAACTAAAAATGTTGTAGTTTCCACTATCTACTAATGTTAATCTCTAAATGAATTATATTCAACTATTTGAAAAATTTTACACTCATTTATTTTTATGCAAATATCTCACTAAAACGTTTTCATCTTGACTTTTTTGTGAACAGTCTTATTACAGTGTAGACACTATTTTTCCAAAGTCATAAAATAAGTTTGTAAAGCTGAAAGTCAGTTTTACCTAAATTAAAAAAGAGGTGCGATCAGGCATGAAAGGTACAGCAATCCTTTACCATGATGAACATAAAGTTACGATCCTGGAAGATGTGGAGCATTCTGTGTTTGAGGAAATGAAAGATCAATGCGGCGACAACCATTGCCGATGCCATATAGAAAATAAAGTAATCGATTTTGGTGCTGTATCCCCGGTATTATGGCATGAAGACGAAGTCGATTGGGATTACGGATATTAATTTTATTTTTGCTGGCCCTGAATAGAATACAGGGCCTGTTTTACTTTTTACTGTTTGCCTCCGCATCAAAGTGATAGAATAAACATTAGAATTATGCGAGGTGAATACATTGGAACATTTAATCAATCAGAGGGTGAAGGACATTGAAATTTCTGGAATCAGAAAGTTTTTCAATATGGTTGCCGGCACCAAAGGCATGATTTCTCTTACAATTGGACAGCCTGACTTCCCGACGCCATTACATGTTAAAGAATCAGCTAAACAGGCAATTGATGAGAACTTTACCTCTTATACACACAATGCGGGCGATATTCGATTGCGGCAAGCTGCAGCTTCTTTTGTAAAAACAAAATACAACCTTACATATAACCCTGAATTAGAAGTCATTGTGACATCAGGGGCAAGTGAAGCTATCGATATTGCATTCCGTACTATTCTGGATGAGGGATCGGAAGTAATCCTGCCTGGTCCAGTTTATCCCGGTTATGAGCCAATTATAAAGCTTTGCGGTTCCGTTCCGGTTCATACTGATATTTCCAGAAACAAGTTTAGATTTACTGCAGATTTAATTGCAGAACATATGAGTGATAAAACAAGGTGCATTGTTCTTCCATATCCATCGAATCCGACAGGTGTCAGTCTGAGTTTGGAAGAACTTGAGGAAATTGCTGCTCTTGTTAAAGGCAAAGATATCTTTATCCTTGCTGATGAAATATACAGCGAACTGATCTATGATCAAACGCACCACTCAATCGCTTCCCTTTTACGGGAGCAAACTATAGTAATTAATGGACTTTCTAAATCCCATTCAATGACAGGCTGGCGCATTGGTCTTTTATTCGCGCCTGAAAACCTGGCAAAACATATCTTGAAGGTGCATCAGTATAATGTGACATGCGCAGCTTCTGTCTCCCAAATGGCAGCTCTTGATGCGCTTACAACAGGAATTAATGACGCCCTGCCAATGAGGCATGAATATGCCAAACGCCGTGATTATGTATATGAACGTTTAGTACAGATGAACCTGGATGTAGTCAAACCTGATGGCGCATTTTATTTTTTTATAAAAATACCAGATGTTTCAATGAACTCCTTTGAATTTGCCCTTTCTCTTGTTGAAAATGCAGGAGTCGCAGTAGTTCCTGGCAGTGCTTTCTCCTCATATGGAGAAGGTTATTTCCGAATATCCTTTGCTTATTCCATGGACACATTACAAGAAGGGCTTGACCGGATCGAAAAGTATCTTGAAGGTATTAAAATGTAACAAGATTCACTCTGTCGAAAGCGCCAGTTTCCTTTTTGGAGGAATGGCGCTTTTATTCATATTCAATGCTTCTTATTCAAATCCGAAAAAAGCAAAAAGGCAAGACCTCTGCCTGCCTTTTTCACTATTACTGCCCCTGATATTGCCCGTTGTTTTTTGATGCTTTTTCCTTTTTGGCTTTATCTTTATGAATTTTATTCGTGTCAGCACTTCCAAATTCGTGGGAGAATTCAGAATCAATAACAGCGGAATCGAAACCTTTTTTGTTCTTCTGCTGAGGATCATTTTTCTTATTTCTTTTAGCCACCTGTCTAACCCCCTTTTCACTTTCATTATTAGTTTGAAGTGAAGAAAGAGGCTTTATACATTTACAGGTGCTAATTACTTTTTCCAATATTTATATAAAGCGTGTGTACCGCTGTTTTCTTCCCCTAATTCAGAAAGCTCGGCATACATTTTTTTTGCAAGAGCAAGCCCTGGAGTCATCATGCCCATTGCCTCTGCTTCATCCAAGGCGATATTCATGTCCTTAATGAAATGTTTGATATAAAAGCCTGGTTCAAAGTTTCCATCAATGATTCTCGGTGCAAGATTGGATAGTGACCAGCTGCCTGCTGCACCAGATGAGATGCTTTGAAGCACCGTCCTTGGGTCCAAACCTGCTTTTTCTGCATACACTACCGCTTCACACACCCCTATCATATTTGATGCAATCGCGATTTGATTACACATTTTCGTATGTTGTCCGGCTCCTGCTTTTCCTTGATAGACGATATTTGTTCCGAGAAGATTGAAAATTGGCTCTACAGACAGAAATGCGTCCCTGTCTCCTCCGGCCATTATTGAAAGCTTTGCATCCCTGGCACCGATATCTCCTCCTGAAACAGGGGCATCTATTGCATGGATGCCTTTTTTGACTGCTTCTTCATATATCCTTTTGGCCAATGTAGGTGTCGATGTGGTCATGTCAATTACATATGTATTTTCTCTGCCATTTGTGATAATGCCATTTTCTCCAAGATACACTTCCTCTACATCTGCCGGATACCCAACAATCGTAATAATGACATTTGCTTTCTTTGCAACATCCATCGGCGTCTCAGCCCACTCTGCCCCATTCTCTATTAGTCCAGAAGCTTTTTCTTTGGTTCTTGTATAAACAACTAATGGATAACCTGCTTTCAACAGATGTCCCGCCATGCTCCTGCCCATAACCCCTGTTCCCACAAAACCGATAACTGTATTTTCAGGTGAAATCAACGTACCCACTCCCTTGAAATATCTGAATTTTTTATAATAATTTTACCATTACTTTTCTTAGATTAAAAATATTAGATGTCCCAATAAAGACAAAAGACCAGGCAAATACCTGGTCCATCCCCAATTTTATGCGCGTAATTACTTTTACCCAAGTTAGATAAAAACAAAACCACCGGTCATTACATTGATTCTTTTTAAAGCTGTGATGAAAAATTATTTAAGAATGCTCTGGCAATCACTTCATCCTCATTTAAGATTTCTACAGATACTGCATCTTCATTCACGATCATTTCTTCTATTTCGAAAACATGCAGGTCCTGCGTAAGAGGAATGGGATTCATAAAAATGTAATTTCCCTTTTCATTATTGACTTCTATATACTCCCCATCGATTATTGTGTCCTCCCCATAAACAAACTCATCCGTACCCAGCGCAGCGGCCAGTTTTTCATTATGTATGGAAACCTTTACTTTGTATAGTTCTTCTTCTGAAAGGATTTTATCATTAATTTTAAACCGGAACTGCAGCTCATTGTTTTTAGTCAGCAATGCTTCAGCATGCCTATTGACGATGGAGTCCGTGGCACCCTGCATGCAGCCTGACAGGGACAGGGTCAATATGGCGGTAAGTATTAGGCTAATGATCTTTTTATTCATGAAGAATTCCTCCTTTTTCATTACCTTTTCCTTTCTCGCCTTACAATAAACCCCAATTACAACGTTACCTTCGAAAATAAGCGTACAAAATATAAAAGAAGCCCTTTCCAGGCTTCCTTCTTTAGTGGAGGACACGGCTTAAAAATGGACTCTGTTTTTCATATAACTCGTTTTTCTGCTTTTCTTTAATGCATTTATATCGATCATGAAAGAGAAAGCTGATTATCATGGAAACCATTTTCCATCTCTCCTTTTTATTCTGTAGCTTCATTATAGGAGAGTTTCAGATTCCGGATAACAATCATAAGATGTGATTTCTGTCATCCTTAAGGCTGAATGGCAATATTGCCTGAAGAAGGATAAAAAATAAACCGGCCATCATAGGCCGGCTTAAAAGGGGGGAAAATGAGAATGATCAGCTTACTTAAGTCTAACCTAAGTGCTTAATTCTTATTTACCCGGGAAATTATATTTAAAACTTATTAAATGTTTCAATTTGATTACAGTTTGGCTGCTTCTTTTACAGCTTGAACTACTTCTTCTGCTGTATTCATATGAAGCGCTTTTTCAGCCAGTGCTTCCATGTCTTTCTTGTTTAGGTGACTGATTTGAGAACGAGCTTTAAGAATTGACGTAGCGCTCATGGAGAACTCGTCAAGTCCTAATCCCAGCAGCAATGGAATTGCCGTTTCATCCCCAGCCATTTCACCGCACATGCCTGCCCACTTTCCTTCCTTGTGTGCTGCATCAATAACCATTTTAACTAAACGCAAAATTGCAGGATTATAAGGCTGGTAAAGATAAGAAACACGCTCATTCATTCGGTCTGCAGCCATTGTGTACTGAATTAAATCGTTTGTGCCTACGCTGAAGAAATCAACTTCTTTAGCAAATTGCTCAGCCATAACAGCCGTTGATGGTATTTCAACCATAATTCCAATTTCAATATTGTCGGCAACCTTTGAGCCTTCGCTCACAAGCTTTTGTTTTTCTTCTTCAAGGATTGCTTTGCCCTGACGGAATTCATCAAGAGTTGCTATCATAGGGAACATGATTTTCAGTTTTCCATAAGTGCTTGCTCTTAACAAAGCCCTTAATTGTGTCCTGAACATTTCCTGTTCTTCCAGACATAGGCGAATCGCCCGGAAGCCAAGGAATGGGTTCATTTCCTTTGGAAGATTCAGATAAGGAAGCTCTTTATCCCCGCCAATATCAAGCGTGCGGACAACAACCGGTTTTCCGCTCATTCCTTCAAGGACAGCCTTGTAGGATTCAAACTGCTCCTCTTCTGTTGGAAGCTGGTCTCTTCCCATATATAAAAATTCCGTGCGATATAGGCCAATGCCTTCTCCGCCATTTTCAACTACACCCTTCAGATCCTTTGGAGTGCCGATATTGGCAGCCAATTCAACATGATGGCCATCAGCAGTAACTGATTTTTCGTTGACAAGTTTAGCCCACTCAGCTTTTTGATCCTCGAATTTGCGGTGTTCTTCTTTATATTCGGCTACAGCCTCTGGAGTCGGATTAATATGTACCAGACCTTTTAATCCATCCACGATAACCAGGTCGCCATTTTTAATTTGCTTTGTAGATTCCTTTGTTCCCACTACTGCTGGAATTTCCATGGAACGGGCCATAATGGCAGAATGAGATGTTCTGCCTCCGATGTCAGTTGTAAACCCTTTTACAAACTGACGGTTTAGCTGAGCAGTATCAGAGGGGGTCAAGTCTTCAGCAATAATGATTACTTCTTCTGCAATCATGCTGGGATTTGCAATTTGCACCCCAAGCAAATGAGAAAGTACGCGTTTAGTTACGTCACGAATATCCGCCGCACGCTCTTTCATGTATTCATTGTCCATTTGTTCGAACATTGTAATGAACATATCTGCTGTCTCTTTTAATGCAGATTCAGCATTTACTTTATCTGTTTTAATTTTATCTTCAATTGGCGAAATTAATTCCGGATCACTTAATACAAGAAGATGAGCATCGAAAATAGCAGCTTTATCAGCCCCAAGCTCTTTATGGGCATTATCGCGGATGACTTCCAATTCACCTTTAGATTCAGCTAATGCTGACTGAAAGCGCTCCACTTCCTGTTCAGCATTTTCTACAGTCTTTCTATCAAAAGAGAGATCCGGCTCAACCAAACGGTAAGCTTTCGCTATTGCAATACCGCTTGACGCCGCAATTCCATTTAAAAAGCTCATTATTCAGCCAAACCTTCTTTTTTCAGTGTTTCTTCAAGGCTGTTAAGTGCATCCTGTTCATCGCTTCCTTCAGCAATAATTGTAATATCTGCACCTTGTCCAACACCTAAAGACATAACACCCATGATTGATTTTAGGTTTACTTTCTTTTCCTTGTACTCAAGGTGAATTTCTGAGTCAAATTTGCTGGCAGCTTGTACAAGCATTGTAGCTGGACGAGCGTGAATTCCTGTTTCTGCAATTACTTTAAATTGTTTTTGAACCATATGGGATCAATCTCCTTCTTATTAATGATTGTATTAAGATGTGCAAGGCGTTGCCTCACGAACTTAAAGACGGGAACTGGAATTTATTCGGCAAAATCAGCAGCAGGATGAAACAGTATAATGCCGGGATATTTCTTCCTATATGCTTTTATATTTTTTCCAACACCCTATTATTCATGTATATAGTTGTTCAAAAAGGCTGAGAAAAAATTAATAAGATCACTTCGTCTTAAAGCTTCTCTGCACTTTGAAAACTTCCATAGAATCAGGAAATATTACCTGGCTGCAATTAAGTCATCGGACAACTTACATCTCAGACAAAAGAATAGCATTTCACATTCATTTAGACAATGAAAAACCCTTAATTTTTCACGTTTGTTCACACTTTTTTCAGTAAAACGCTTTCATTTGCCAATGATTTCTACTTAATTTTTCAGATGCAATTTTTCTTTTGATTTATGGCTGTGGATGATACTTATCTTGTTTTCTAACCAGTTTTGAAATTTCTTTGTATTGAAGGACATTATAGCTGATTCGCATTTTTGATATGGTCCCCTTCAGGACCGTGTCATGATCGCCTTCCCGGTCCGTATACACTGTGACAAGATCCGACACAGTACGCGCCAGCATTTCTATAACATGTTTTAAGTCTTCGCTATTATAAGATGTATTGTCTTCCATCAGATGCTCCAAAATGTCTTGAGATAAGCCTTTCACTCTGTATGCTTTTTCGTTTTCAAGTTTCATGATATTATCCCGCCTTTTTGATTGATTGTTCAATTATATGCGGGCCGTAAGAGTGAAATGATGTCAGCTTACCGTTAAGTAATCAGGTATTTTTTATTTTGCATGGAAAGATTGAAACCTGCAACAGCATGATTACTTTACTTCAGTGAAGGATAGAAGTATTTTCTGATTTTAAAAAGAAAAGCCCTTCCCATATGAGAAAAGACTTTACACATTGTTTATTTAGCGTTTTTCTTAGCCTGTTTCTTTTTCAAATTGTCTTTATGAATCCTTTTCATTTCTTTTTTCATTTGATCCACTGCATATTTATATTTCTCAACGCTTTGAGTGGACACGTTATTGCTGTATCGGACTGTTTCATATGCATCTACAATCTGTCCGGGGTCTTTGAGCCCTATCCTTTGAAGCCATTCTGGCAAGCTTTCGGATTCTTTTCTTCCCAGGTCTAGGTTTACTGCATATCTTTCCAGCTGAAAAATCTCTTTCCGGATCTGATTTTCAGGGGCAATATGCTGAAACCTCCTTGACAGCAATGTTCCTTTATCTTCAATCTGCTGATTATAAGAGGCAAATACAGCTCCATTTCTTACGCTTTTTACCTTTATATTTTTTTTATAAATATAAATGAACAGGGAAGTGATTACCCCTATAAAGAAGATAGATGTTAAGACTGCAGGATCAAAAAATTGCCCGCCTTCTCCCAAATCAGCAGGTACCTTGAAGCGTTCATCTTTATCACGGTTTTCATTCTCAGATAAAAACTTCACATGAATTTCCCAGTCCTGTCCCTCTGCCCAATTAAACAGCGGTGAAGCAATCAAGGCAGCTGCTGAGGCAATTAATTTTAGGATACCAAAGAAAAAGAACTTGAGAGTTCCCATACCGAAGGAAACTATTATGCCAACTGCAAGAATTGCAGCAGTCAGTGACAAGAAGTGAATTAAAAACCTTTTCTTTTCTCCTGCATTTGCATCCGATTCAATTATACGTTTAATAAAACCTCCCGAGATGATAAAAAACAGTTCCAATATCATTAGTCCCACAATTTCTCCGGTATAGGCACCGTCCTTCATGGCTGAAAAGATAACCAGGAAAGTACCGGAGAAAACCGTAAGCAGAATCCACCAGCCCTCTGGCCGGTAATTATGTTCATTGAAATGAACATAAGTTCTCCAAAAAACAAAAAAGCTCATCAGCACAATAAAAAACCAGGAAAAAGAGAGAATATTTCCGATTACAAATAATAAAGGAAGCTCAACAAGAAAAAAAAGAACCTTCCCTTTTTCTCTAAATCTGATGAGCAGAACTACAAATGCCATTCCTGCAGGAAAAACAAATACAAAATATTCAGTGAGAGGAACAGCCCCTTCTTTTGCCATATAAAAAGGGAATAACATTAGTGCTCCAAAAATGATTTCAATGCCAAGCAGAAAACTCACTTCAAACAGTTTTTTCATCGTACCGCCACTTCCTTCGCTTTCACTTGAAGCGGCCTCAAGTCGGCTTCCTCATTAAGCAGATGCAGTTCAAATAGGAAAGATCCTTTTCGGCTGATATTATTTATTGAGCTGACAGCAGCCTGCTTCAATTCTCCTGCGTGAACGAAAAAAGGCTGATGAGTCAAATGTCTTTCATAAAATGAAAGCATTTTTTCATAAGGGTAAACAGAAGAATGATTATCTACAAGAGCCAGCATTTCAAGCACCTTTTGCAGATGATCTTTTCCAGATGCTGCAGGCAAATAATAAAAGGGGGTGCTGCCGGCAGTCCGAATATTTATACATATGGAAAAAGGAATATTTTCTTTCACACAGATAAAGGCTATTTCCGCTGCACTGCTGATGCATTCTTCCAGCTGTGCAGATATCGAATGTCCAGCTGAAACATTTAGCGAAATATTCCAGCCTGTTTCTGCAGCTTTATCAAAGACCTTTGTCTGTAAACACTGTTTCCTCGCACTTGCCTTCCAATTGATCCGATTAAAACTATCTGATGAAACGTACTGCCTTGTTCCTGCTGGCGATAAATTTTCGTCAAAAAGTGAATAGGCAGAAAGAAAAGTGCCCGGGCGGTCTGTTAAGAGTGGCAGTGTATTTTTAACTGGCAGACGACTCGGATAAACCAATGCATCCTGCAGCAATTGTGCCCGGTATTCAAGAATGGTTTCGCCAAACCCTATAAAATTAGGAATATATAATTCCAGTTTTCTTATTTTTGAAACTCCCCTTTTCATAGCAGAAAAGGGGATTGTTATTTTTTTCCGTTCATTATGATTCAATGAGAAAGGGATTGAAAGCTCAAAATTCCCCAGCCTGGGCTCCAGATTTTGATCCATCGGGCTAATACTATCGCCAAATAAAACCCTAAGTTCACCCTTTAAAATAGGAAGCCCTTTATTTTCAAATTCCAAAATCCATTTCGCTTCCTGTCCGGCAAATAGTTTATATCTAACCTTCGGGTTCCGCAGGCTCAGCTTTTCACCGAGGAGCTTCATGTAATATGTATTGGCAAATATTATTAGCAGAAATAGAATGGATGCCAGAAAAACTTCCCATGATTTCAAATAAAAGCTTGCTATTAATAAGAATACGGCCAATACACTTGAAAGGGACAAATATCCGTCTTCAGCATGATACTTTTTCCACTCCATTTTAGAGAGCACCTGACTCTACTGGAACTGGCACAGATTCCAGCACATCTTTCAGAACTGACTCTGGGCTTTTTGTCATGGAAGCTTCAGTGGAAAGGAAAATTCTGTGGCCAAGCACATACGGGACCATATTTTTAATATCATTAGGTATCACATAGGCTCTTCCCTCCATTAGAGCTTTGCCTTGAGAAGCTCTCATTAAGGCAAGCATTCCTCTGGGACTGACCCCCAGTTCAATATCCGCATGTTCCCGTGTCTTCCTTACAATATCCAGCAAGTAAGCTTCGACAGGCTCATTTAGAATAACTTTTCCGGCAGCCTTTTTTAGTTTAATGATTTGGTCTGAGATTAAAATTGCATTGATTTCCGCAGGGTCTGCACCGCTTCGATACATTTGAAGCATTGCCTTTTCCTCTTCCCTGCTCGGATAATCCATTTTAAGTTTCATAAAAAACCGGTCAAGCTGAGCAACTGGAAGCGGAAATGTCCCCTGCTGAGATTCAGCCGGGTTCTGTGTAGCTATAACCATAAAAGGTGAGTCAAGTCTAATTGTGTGTCCGTCAATGGTGACCTGACGCTCCTCCATTACTTCGAGAAGACTTGACTGTGTTCTTGGTGCTGCACGATTAATTTCATCAGCAAGTACAATATTCGCGATTATTGGCCCAGGATGGAATTCAAATTCCTGATTTTTCGGATTGAAGAAACGGATCCCTGTGACATCACTCGGCAAAACATCCGGTGTAAATTGAATGCGCGAGAAATTCCCATTAATGGTGCGTGAAAATGCTTTGGCAAGCATTGTTTTTCCAGTTCCAGGAACACTTTCCAACAAGATATGGCCATTGAATAATAATGAAATAGCCATCAATTCAATTTCGCAGTCTTTCCCGGAAATTACTTTCCCAATCTCAGTTTTAAGCTTGTCCAAATATCCCATTATTGCCCTCCTGTTCACTTCCATGCTGATCTCTATCCTATTTAGATTGACTGGTATAATTTTACTAAATAATATCTATCTTTACAATTATCTAATAATTCAGCTGCCAGTAAAAGAAAAACGCATGGATTACTAAATCCATACGCTATTTACATAGCTATTCAGCTTTTAAATTTTTCAGTATGTTCCATACGAAAATTAATATACCCGCAGCAGTAATAGTAGCTCCAATAGCAGTACCTGGAAGAAAGGCATTATTCTCTGTTAACAGGACCAGGGACAGTGACAGCATCATGATTGGAAGCCCAATATTATGAAGCCAAAAATGCCACTTCCCTGCCTTCCCTTCAGCAAGAGAAGGAAACAAGTAATAGAGGATTCCTGCAAGAGTCAGGGATGTCCATCCAAGTAAATTTATATGGACATGGACAGGTGTTAACAGGTATGAATGAGTACTTGACATATAATACCCAAGTAAAATTCCCACTGCAAAGTAAACGGACGAAATCTTAATCATAGTAATTCCCACTAGAGCCCCTCCCTCTAATTATACTAAAGCTTTAAAAGGATATGAGCCTTTTGAACCATTTAGAACAAGGGGCTTGTTCCTGTTTCTAACTTGTTTATCATTTTTTCACAGTAAATTTACAAAGAACTCAATGCCATTTAACGAGGCTGTTTTACAATGTCTTTAACGACAGGAGGCGATATAATGATTAATATCCTGCTTTGCCTTATTTTCATTGGTGCTGTTTTGGTGCTAAATATCGTATTGTTAAGAAAGTAGACAGTTAATATTGTTCATAAATCATTTTCCTTGTCATGCCTCCATCTACTGTTATATTTTCTCCTGTTATGAAGTCATTTTCTGGATCAGCTAAAAATAGGCAGGTTCTTGCAATGTCCGCTGGTTTTCCAACTCTGTTGGAAAAATGCTGATTATGATCAATCTCCCTGAGACTTTCATAATCCCCTGTTTCAATCCAGCCGGGACTTATGCAATTAACCCTGATTCCCTTTTCAGCAAGCGTACTGGCTAAAGCATGGGTGATTGCCATAATTCCGCCTTTTGAAGCCGAGTATGCCTCTGTATTGCTTTCAGACATTACTGCTCTCGTAGAAGATAGATTGATAATACAGGATCCTTGTTTCATCAACTTGGCAGCTTCCCTGCTGCACAGGAAGACACTGCGAAGATTCGTATTGATTACTTCATCCCACAATTCCACAGTCAGTTCAAAAAATGAATGAAACTTTGAGATGCCAGCGTTATTTATTAAAATATCAATTGCTCCAAATGATTCATAAGTTTTTATTAAAAGTCCCTTGATTTCTGCTTCATTCTTAACATCTGCTCTAATAAACATGCATGTCTGGCCTTGTTTGTTCAAGCTTTCTTCTAACTTTTTTCCCTTCATTTCATCTATGTCAACGATGACCACATTGGCCCCTTCCCCTGAGAACGTCTCGGCAATTCCCTTTCCAATTCCGCTGGCTCCTCCTGTAATGATGACCGTTTTTCCTATAAAATTGCCCATACTTGTTCAGCCCCTTCAAATTAGTAATATTGCTTTCAAACCCAGATTGGTATGCCTTCTTTTCAACTTTTCATGAGGACATACAGGAAAGACACCTGAGATTTTCAAGTGTCTTTTCTATGTGCTTTATATTTCAGCCCCATTTCTATTTTAGCTTCGGGGTAAATCTAAATATCGATATATAACATGGCCGCCTCTTTGTGCGATTCCGCGGAAGTGCTTAAAATCCTCCCTTTTCACAATAATGCTGCGAAAAGGAAGAAAGTCTTCTTTTGACACATGATACTCTGAGATGATTCCATTTTTTAATTGATCGAGCACTTCTATAATTTGTTCATGATTCATTACTCAGAACTCCTTTTTACTCTATTCTTTTTCTATCATAATTAAAGTGCTGTCAATTTTGAAGTATCTAATATTATATCTGTACATCAATCATTTATTCTGAATATTAAATAATTTTAATGTACAAAAGTATTTTATCTGGTATAATATTACCAACCAAATGCTGTAATAAATTACCTAATCAGCAGTGAATTGCAAAATTCTTTACGCATTTCATAATATAGTGCAAACTGTTATTACCAGCGAAAGAAATGGACAAAAGGAGAGATGCTTTTTGAAGAAAGCAGAGGTTGGCAATATTATTGAGTTTCGTGACGGATTACAAGGGATTGTAGAAAAAGTAAATGAGAATTCTGTTATTGTAGATTTAACGTACATGGATAACTACCGTGATTTGGAATTAGATCAAAGAACAGTTGTCAATCATAAAAATTATAAGGTAGTAAGAGAATCAGCAGTATAAAAGAAAAAATGAAAGCGCATTCTTTCGGATCCAAAAAAAGCAGCTCTCTTGCTGCTTTTTTTATTCTGCATTTTATCAGTTTCATTCTCCACCTTCCTCTCCCCTTTTCAGCTTGCATTTTAAAATGGCGCGCCCTTGAATTTCTTCACATTCGCGGCCCCCAGATTAGGGGGCCCAGATTTTATTCCTTTTCCCCGGACAGTTCTTTTAATGATTTCACTTTACCATGCGGGTGCTGGTCCTGCTTTCTTACCGTCCATGCACGCTCTTTTTCTCTTTTTGATTTCGTCATTATACATACCTCCCTTCTCATGGGTTTATGATTAGCATATCTGCATTATTTTATCTTAACGTTTCCAAAGAAATCTTTTCCTTACTTTTTAGGATTGTTTTTTGTTAAAATAGTGTTTGGTTATTTTTAAAAAGATAAGAAAGTTTTTTGTGCTTTGAGAACTGTCTAGCAGCGTCGCCTGCCCCTTCGGGGGGGCGGGCGTGGGCAAGGCGCTTCGGCTTTTCTTATTGAAAGGAGATTAAAAATTGAAGAGTGTTGCCGCAGATGTCCGATTTATTGGCGGGATATTACTCGCTCATCTGCTTATGTATTTTACATTTCAGGATAAATCAATTTTTTGGTATATCTTTTCTGCCTCTTTACTGCTTCTAATCAGTTATTCCATCATAATGGAGGAAGTGGAAGACAAGGCCACTTTTGGAACATTTATTACCTATGGAGTCCTTTCGGGTTTCCTTTTGTACGGTCTTTTTTGGGCCGGATACAGTTTATTTGAAATACTCAATCTTCCCTTTGTTAATCAGGTTGAAAAACTATACGGCCGTTTTTCACCATCCTTTATCTGGCACTATATTGCGCTGATCTTAATCATTGTTCCAGGAGAAGAAGTCTTTTGGAGGGGTTTCGTTCAAAAGAGATTGATGAAATTTACGACTGTTAAGTTATCCATCATACTATCGTCTCTCCTCTATTCTTCTGTTCATTTTTATTCAGGATACTGGATGCTAGCCTTTGCAGCGTTAATCGCAGGCCTCTTCTGGGGATGGCTATACGCTTGGAAAAGAAGCCTTCCGCTTGTAATCGTATCCCACCTGGTTTTTGACTTATTGATGTTCGTCCTGCTCCCCTTTTATTAAATGGACTCGTGCAGATTTCAATAATGATTAGACAATTCCATCATGGATTGTCTATTTTTTTTAGTTTTTATTGAGTCTTGTCGATGTTTTACATAAATGGTAATGTACTAATTAATAGGAATTTATATGTAACTCTTTCATTCCATTTACGTCTAATTATGCAAAAGCGCTAGGAGTGACAACGGGAGGATGAAACATTAATGAAAAATATGGCGAAATTAATCTTAATGCTGGGATTATTTGCTGCTATCCTGACAGGCTGCGGCACGACTCAGGATGATTCCGGCAATGGAGCAGATCCGGGGCAAAATGAAGAAGAAACTGCTTCAGAAGGACAGGAACAGACTGAAGAACAGAATCCAGAAGAAGATGACTCTGTTGGTGAAGGAGACAGTGTTATCAGAATCCTTGAGCAGAATATGGCTTATATGGTTGAGGGTGAAGCGAAGGAAGAGACTGCCTTCCTGAAGCATAGTGATAATCAAAATTATTCTATTTACGTTTTGCCCGCCTATGAACTAACGGCCGAGGAGCCAAATAAAGATGTCTTATACCTTTCAGAAAATGATCAGGTATTCATGCGTATTGAACTTCTTCCGAATGATGCAGACTGGAATATGATCGAAGAAAATACAAAAGCACAATTAGGGGCTGTTAGCGAAAATGTGCAGACATCTGAAGCTCCTTCAGATGATTTTTACAAAGATGCTACTGTAATGAAAGCTGAAGGAAACGGTGAGCTGGTTTCAGCCTATCTTGTGAAAAACGAAGATCTTTCTCTGAAGCTTACCCTATTCAATAAGGAAGAAGCTGACCATGAAGATGCTTTCCTTCAGATGGCGAAAACCATTATGAAGGAAGAGCCGCAAAAATAATGAAATGAAAAAGAGATCCGTGCAAAACGGATCTCTTTTATTTAGCTTTAATCAAGCTTTCTTGCCCTTACTTCCATCATCAAATGGCTTCATCCACAGAAGAATAATAAATGTTAAACTTACATATCCGAATACCGGATATAAATAGGAAAGCAGTGTTCCATAATTGATCAAACTGATAAAGTAACATACTACAAAAATAAAGCCCACAATAATAATACTCGGAACTGAAATATACTTTTTTACCTGTCTCTCGATCCCAAACACATTCCCAATCACAGAAGTGAAAATTTCACCATAGATGACAAAAACAAATATCCAATAGAAAGATGATGCCAACGTCTTAACAATAGCAGCCATTGGGATATCATAAGCTTCCAGATTTGGGAGCATCATCAGCGTCAAATGGCTGGAAAGCAGGATGAGAGTCAATGCGGCTCCTCCAAGGTATCCACCCCACTTTATTGTCCGATCGTCATTTATTTCTGAAGCCACAGGCACTAATACTGCTTGGGCCAATGTCAAATTCAGAGCCGTATAAGAGAACGGAGCCACTACCGCTTTCCATCCATCTTCAGCATATGGGATAAATAGAACCTGTTCTGCAAAATTAGGGAGTTTCATGCTTATGAACAACAAAATAAAGCTAAATGCAATCATCATCGGAACAACAAACGTATTCACAGCGAATAATCCGCGGATACCCACTATCATTGTAATAATCGTTAACCCTATCGTTATGAGCAATCCTGCAGTCTTGCTGATGCCGATCTGTTCTTCAAACACTGCTCCTGCACCTGACAGCATGACGGCGCAAACGCCCAGCAGCATAAACAGCATCAATATATTAATGGCAGAACCAAAAAATCTTCCAAATAAATATTCATTTAATTCCTGATAAGATGCAGCCTTTATTCGGGCAGAGATTCTCATTAATTTGGAGCCGAGAAAAATAAAGATATAGCCGCTCATTAAGATCCCAATTAAACCGATAAAACCAAATCGGGAAAAAAACTCCACAATCTCCCTGCCAGTGGCAAAGCCCGCTCCCACCACGGTTCCCACATAAACGGCAGCGATCTGGAAAGCTGCCCCCCAATTCGTTTTCACTTAATCTCCTCCTTCCTTTCCAATATATGTAGGCTGGTACAAACAAAGACGAGCTTTTTTGCAATAAGGCTAAACTACAGTTAAGGGAAAAAATACCAAAACAAAAATACTTGAAAGTCAAAGAAGGTCAAATTATAATGCAGGTATAAAGTCAAATATAGTCAAAGTCAGACCAAACTTTTTATGGAGGTATGCAAAATGCTTTGTCAAAAATGTCAAACAAAACAAGCAAATGTACAATTAAGACTGAAATTGAATGGAAATGAACGAAATCTAAACCTTTGCCATAGCTGTTATCAAACTGAAAAGCAACATAGCCTTACTTCCTTTGGGCCTGCTTTGAGTGGTTTTTCAGGTTTTGGCCAAATGCCTTTGGAGGATTTCTTCAAGAAGATGGCTGCCTCTCAAGGAAATGAAAACTATGATCTAAAAGAAGCGCCGGGACACAATCATGGCAATGGCGGATTTATCGATCAATTCGGACGAAATCTTACACAGCTTGCCAAAGCAGGTTTAATTGACCCAGTCATCGGACGGGATTTAGAAATAAATCGTGTGATTGAAATTTTAAATAGAAGAACCAAAAATAATCCGGTCTTAATCGGTGAACCAGGAGTAGGTAAAACAGCTATTGCCGAAGGGCTAGCCATTAAGATTGCCGAAGGAAATGCACCAAAGAAACTTCAAAATAAAGAAGTCTATTTGCTGGATGTGGCATCCCTGGTTGCAAACACAGGCATTCGCGGCCAATTCGAAGAACGCATGAAGCAGCTGATCTCGGAGCTTCAGACACGCAAGAATATTATTCTCTTTATAGATGAAATTCATTTGCTTGTTGGAGCAGGGTCAGCCGAAGGATCAATGGATGCAGGCAACATTCTAAAGCCCGCCCTTGCACGGGGAGAGCTTCAAGTGGTCGGAGCCACCACATTGAAAGAATACCGCCAAATTGAAAAAGATCCAGCATTGGAACGCAGGTTCCAGCCTGTTCAAATAGAAGAGCCCGCTGAAAATGAGGCAATTGAAATCTTGATGGGACTGAAACAAAAATACGAAGATTACCATGATGTTTCTTTTACTGAACATGCCATTAAAGCATGTGTGCAGCTGTCAAGCCGATATATTCAGGACCGGTTCCTTCCTGACAAAGCCATTGATTTAATGGATGAAGCAGGTTCTAAAATGAATCTTCAATCAGGATATATACCAGCAGAAGATATTGAAAAACAGCTGAAAGAAATCAGCAGGCAGAAAGAACTTGTTTTAAAAGAAGAAAAATATGAAGATGCTGCAAAACTCCGTGAAAAGGAACTAAAACTCCAGCAGGCACTAAACGGGGACAACAAGGCAGAACGGCCAGTTATTGACGTTAGCCATATTCAGGAGATTATTGAAAAGAAAACCGGGATTCCTGTCGGCAAATTAGCAGAAGATGAGCAGGAAAAAATGCAGAACCTTGAGGCAAGTCTTGCAGAAAAAGTAATTGGACAGGCGGAAGCCGTGCGGAAAGTTGCAAAGGCAATTCGCCGAAGCCGTGCAGGACTTAAATCAAAGTACCGCCCAATTGGCTCATTTCTATTTGTCGGGCCAACAGGCGTCGGCAAAACTGAGCTGACCAAAACACTTTCCCAAGAGCTATTCGGCTCAAAAGACAGCATGATCAGGCTTGATATGAGTGAATATATGGAAAAACACAGCGTAGCAAAAATTATCGGTTCCCCTCCAGGATATGTGGGCCATGAAGAAGCCGGACAGCTTACTGAGCGGGTACGCAGAAACCCATACAGCATCATTCTGCTTGACGAGATAGAAAAAGCACATCCAGATGTACAGCACATGTTCCTTCAAATACTGGAAGATGGGCGCCTGACAGATAGCCATGGCCGCACTGTCAGCTTTAAAGATACAGTCATTATCATGACAAGCAATGCAGGAGCAGGGCAAAAAGAAATCCATGTTGGATTTAGTGCAGCTGACGCCGTCATGGAGTCAAACATTCTTGAATCGCTCGGCAGCTTCTTTAAGCCGGAATTCCTGAACCGCTTTGATAGCATTATTGAATTTAAAGCTTTGGAAAAAGAGCATTTATTGAAAATTGTCGACTTAATGCTTAATGAGCTTCAGGAAACATTAATTGAACAGGATATTGAATTGACTGTTACCAAGGAAGCCAAGGAGAAATTAGCTGCGGATGGATATCATCCCGTTTTTGGCGCACGGCCATTAAGAAGGATCATCCAGGATGAACTTGAAGACAAGATTGCTGATTTCATCATTGATCATGGCGGAAATAGCCAATTACAGGCCGATCTTGTTGACGGTTCAATTGTCATTAAACCCCTCCGCTAAAAAATAAGAAAGAGCCGGAATCAAGAATTTCCGGCTCTTTCTTATTTTTTTATAAACTCTTATCATCCACGGAATTCAGCCAGTTTTCAATTTCTCCGATAACAGACTCGACACAGCCCTCTTCAAAAGGAGAAATCAATCCAGCATCTTTAACAAGGCCTGTGAAAGGCTTGCTGCCGCCAAGCTGGCACAATTTTAAATAATCCTTCCATGCCGCTTCCTGATTCTCCCGAGACCTTTTCCAGAATTGAAATGCACAAATCTGCGCCAATGTGTAATCGATATAATAGAAAGGTGAATTGTAGATATGGCCCTGCCTCTGCCAAAATCCGCCGTTCTCTAAATACTCATTCCCATCATAATCTTTATGCGGTAAGTATTTCTTCTCAATTTCTCTCCATGCCTGTTTTCTTTCCTGAGGTGATGCTTCCGGGTTTTCATATACCCAATGCTGGAATTCATCAACTGATACTCCGTAAGGCAAGAATAGCAGTCCTCCGCTCAAATGAGAAAACTTGTATTTCTCGGTATCATCTTTAAAGAAGCCCTCCATCCACGGCCAAGTGAAAAACTCCATACTCATGGAATGAATTTCAGCAGCTTCATAAGTTGGCCAGTTATATTCAGGGATCTCAAAATGGCTGCTTGAATACACCTGGAATGCATGGCCTGCTTCATGGGTAAGAACATCAATATCTCCTGAAGTCCCATTGAAGTTAGAGAAAATGAATGGGGATTTATAGTTTTCAATATATGTGCAATAGCCGCCCCCTGCTTTTCCCTTTTTGGCTACCAGGTCCATTAGATTATTTTCTCTCATATAAGTGAAAAATTCACTGGTTTCTCTGGAAAGCTCGTCATACATTTTTTGTCCGTTTTCAATAATCCATTCCGGATCGCCTTTCGGTACAGCATTTCCTGTTTTAAATTCAAATCCTTCATCGTAATATTTCAGCCTGTCAACGCCAATCCGCTCTCTTTGCCTTTCCTTTAGCCTTGTGGCGATTGGAACGATGAAATCCTTCACCTGCTTGCGGAAATTTGCAACCATCTCCGCGTTATAATCTGTCCGGTACATGCGGAAATAAGCCAGTTCAACAAAATTCGCATATCCAAGTTTATGGGCAATCCCTGTTCTAACCTTGACAAGCTCATCATAAATACGGTCCAGCTCATTCTCATTATCTCCCAGGAAACCAAAGCGTGCTTCGCTTGCTTTCTTGCGCATTTCGCGATCTGTAGATTCAGTAAATGGCTCCAATTGGGCAAGAGTGCGTTCTTCACCTTCAAAATCAATCTTGGCTGAAGCAATTAATTTAGTATACTCTGAAGAAAGCTTATTTTCTTTTTGCAAAAGGGGAACAATCTCTGGCGAGAACACCTTCAATTGTGCTTCAGCAAGCGCAAACAGCTGATTCCCCCATTTTTCTTCAAGCTCTGCCCTGAACTTCGAATTAACCAAAGCCTGATAATACCTTGTAACAAACCCTTCTACTTCAGGCTGAATTTCATCCATATATTCCTGCTCTGCTTTATAGAATTCATCATTTGTATCAACTGAATGACGGATATAGCAAAGGTTGAACATCGTGCCGACATCATTGCGAATATCATTAATTTCCTTCATAGCTCGATTTTGCTGTTCTGCAGAAGCTGCATTTTCAAATTTCTCAAGCGCTGCTTCGAAGTTCCCCTTTACTTTTTCAAGATTCGGACGAACATATGCATAGTCTTCAAATCTCACATTATTGCCCCCTCATGTATATGTAAATCGATTTTAAACAAACCACTAAACTATTTCGACAATATTTGGTTAATTTCCTCCCCTGAACCTATCTATAAAGCACAAAATAAAAAACAGCCGGTTAAGGCTGTTTTAATTACTGTACCCCATTTTTATCATTGGAGATAGACAGTCCAAGCTTCTTTAATAACTCAATGGCCGTACCTTTTTCTTCTGGAGTAAGCTCGGACATTAATGAATGGATATGCTTTTCATGGTCAGGGAATATGTTTTCGATAAAGTCTTTTCCCTTATCTGTTATTTGTGCAAAGGTAACTCTTCTGTCATTCGGGCATGCGACCCTTTTTAACAAGCCTTTCTGCTCTAGCTTGTCCACTACATATGTGATGCTTCCGCTGGCCAACAGTATTTTCCCGCCAATCTGCTGCAAAGGCTGCTCACCTTTATGGTAAAGCAGTTCCAGAACAGCAAATTCAGTTGGGTTCAATCCATAAGTTTGTATTAGTTTATTTACATTTTCATTTATTGCCCTATATGCCCTGGACAGGACAATAAACAATTTCAACGATTGGTCAATTTGTTCAGACCCCATTTTATCCAATCCCTTTACCATTTAATTAGTAGCGTTTACCTAAATTCAATTCTCAATCATTATAGAAAACAGGAAGAAAGCTGTCAATTTAACACATTCGGATCATTTGCCCGCTACAACCTCCCAATTGTGATTAAGAGTTGGAATTACCTTTTTCTTTTCAAAGAAGTAGTCGGCAATCAATTCGGTCATATCGGTTAAAATTTCTTTCACCACTGGCTTATCCTTGAACATATTGTAGCCTCCACCACCAGCAGCACGGTAATTGTTCATTACTACATGATACTCGCCATCTTCCCTGATAGGATGCCCTTTATAGAGAAGCTTTGTGATCCTGCTGCCCTTATGTCGTGAAATATCTATTTTATACTCAATACCTTCCCACATATCGTAATTATAATGCTGTGGCTTTGGATACGAAAAATCAGGATTCACCATAATTTTTCCGTCACTGTTCAATTCAAAATAAGCTGCTGACCGCTCCAAAGCGCCTTTAATGTCTTTTCCTGTAACTTTGAGAACACATAATGAATTTGGATAAATATAGTTAGAAACAATTTCTCTCATCGTTACTTTAGACTTGAATCCCGGTGCCCCCTCATGAAATAAGGCCGTACAGGAAATATCAGCACCTGACGCTTCCATCTGCACTTTATTAATGAATTCAATCAGCGGATGCTCCCCTGTACGCGCCTCAAATATATTATCAATCAGCATATCCCCATCAATTTCACCGATCACCTTATCCAGCCATTTCTGGGTTTTAGATTCATAATACCCGGCAAGTTGCAGCACCTCATTATCAGGCGGCATTCCGTCCGGATAAATTAAGGCAGAGTGTTTTTCATCAATCAGCCAATCATTGTGTTTCTTTCTGAATTTAACGGTAACCTTTGCAAGCGCTTGACCATTAAATCCCGGCTGCACAACAGCCACACCATTTACTTGTTCTCCTTCAATATAACGGTGCTGATGCCCGGTAATCAGAACATCAATTCCAGGAACTTCTGTACAAATCCGATATGCTTCATTTTCTCCAGTTTGTTCTTCTGTCTCTTCACCTGTTCTGATATCCCTTTCAAAGCCGCCATGATAAGAGACAATAATCAAATCTGGTTTCTCTTCCTCCTGAATATATGAAACCCACCTCTTTAAGCTGATCACCGCAGATTCAAAAACAAGATGTTCAATATGCTGCCTTTTCTCCCAATTGGGGATATACTGGGTTGTGACACCTACTACCGCTGCTTTCAAACCATTTGGAAAAGATTTTATTTTATAAGGTAGCCCGAAATACGTTTCCTTTGTTGAATTGAATAAAATATTGGCTGACAGCCATGGGAAATTGGACTCGCTGACAGCTCTTGCAAGTATGTTCTTTCCATAGTTGAATTCATGATTTCCGATTACAGCTGCATCATATTCAAGTTCATTTAATATTTGAATCATGGGATTTTTTTGGTTTTTTAAGTATCTGGAATAATAATAAGTTAGAGGAGTTCCCTGGATCAGATCGCCGTTATCAATAAGAATGGAGATCTCAGATTGTTCCTTTTCTTTCTTAATTATTGCTGCAAGCTTACCCAGCCCATGATCAGCGTGCTCTCCAGTTCCATAATAATATGGATAAACATGTCCATGGACATCACTTGTAGCTAAAATCGTGAGAAAAACCTCTGATTTCATCAAATAACCCCTCCTTACATATAAAATATCATTCCTTTGAAAGAAAAAAACCACTTTTAACACAAAATGGTATAATATTGATAATGTCACTTAGATAAGAACAAATCAACCTAATTATGCTGGAGTTAACCTGATGAATAGTCGAAAACGAAATTTACTACTATATTTAATCGCAGTAATTATTCCCACTTTGGCCGGCAGCATCTTTTTCGTTATTGACTCTGTTAATCAAAACGATGAAAAAAGACTGGAAGAAGCAAAATGGATTGGCTCCATACACCAAAGGAGCTGGGATCAGTTTATATCTGAAACTGTGACCACACTTGAGATGTTATCACTGACTGCAGGAAGTGCTGACACGCCATCTGATAAACTGGAGCCTCTGCTCCAAAAAGCCAATCAGCTGGATCCGCGATATGGCGGGATTTACCTTCTTGATCCCAGCGGAAAGGTTCTTACAGGGTCAAATCAATTTTTAGCGAACTCCGATTTATCTAAAAAGAAATATCTAAATGAGGTTTCACGCACGAAAGATATTGTTATCTCTAACTCACCTGAAACCCTCACCAATGGGCAAACAGTAGTTGGGATAGGAAAGCCCGTATTCAACGACAATGGAGAGGTAATCTCTATTATTGTGGCACATATGAGGGTGGATTACGTACAAAATATTATGAGACTTCTTACTCCTGAAGCACGGCTTTCTGTCCTTAATTCAGAAAGGGAAACGATTATGGACATCAACATGAATGGTGACTCATCGTTTTCCAGGCATAATAGCATCTCAATTCCAATTGACAGGCTTCCCTGGAGTGTAAAAGTAGAATTGCCGCCAAGAGATATGCTGGAAATTGCCAAAGATGCTTTTAAGGCTATCCTTGTATTAATGATTATAAGCCATATTCTATTTCTCTTTATTAAGTATTTAAGGCTTAAAAAGCAGAATGAAGAGGAAAAAAAGGAAAATGAGCTCCAAAAGCTGGAACTGGTGGGTACTCTTGCTGCCAGCACTGCCCATGAAATCAGGAACCCTTTAACAGGAATAAAAGGCCTTATACAGCTATTAAGTGAAAAATATACGAATACACATGACCAGTATTACTTTTCAGTTATTAATGATGAGATAAGCAGAATTAATGAAATTGTAAGTGAATTTTTAATACTGGGTAAACCTGCAGCTCAAAAGATGGAAACGATGGATTTGAGAAATATCATAAAGGAATTAGAACCCTTGATACGCTCCGAAGCTAATTTACACAATGTCACTTTTGAATCTGCTCTTTCAGATGAACCTGTCATGGTCGATTGTACGAAAGACCAGATGAAGCAGGTTGTCCTGAATTTAACGAAAAACGCTTTTGAATCGATGGAGGGCGGAGGAAAGCTGACAATCAAGCTAAATAAAATGCATTCCAAGTGTCAGCTTAAGATTGCGGACACAGGCTCAGGAATCCCTGAAAATGAGATTGAAAAAATTTTCCATCCATTTTACACTTCAAAGGAAATGGGCACGGGCCTTGGCCTCGTGGTCTGCAGACGCATTCTGCACTCTTTCGGCGGTGAAATATTTATTACAAGCAAAGAAACTAAAGGAACGCATGTAGATATTTTTCTTCCTATTAAAAACGCATAAAAAAGGAAGGTGCACACTGACGGGCACCTTCTTTTTTAAATCGGATAGATAGGATCATTTCTCTCTATTCTTTTCTTTATCGTCTCCATCATAAATAATAGCTGCGAATTCCTGTCTTCAGGAGCAATTTTTTTATGAAGGACGGAATAAAGTGTGATATCTCTCAGCCTCAGAAATAAGGGCAGCTCGCCTTTCCAAACCATCAGGAATTTCATTTTCCAGCTGATAGCCAACCAAAAACGCATCCAGGAAATGTTTACCAAATATTTTCATTTCTGCTGTATCCACCTCTTTGAACTTATATAAAAGTGAGTAATACAGCGGAATCGCTATATCAGATGCAAACCAATGATGACAGCAGTCATCAAAATCAAATACATGAATATCTTTCCCATCATAAAAAAAGTTTCCCGAATGAAGATCCGTATGAATAAGGCCAAAACTGTTTATATTTTTCGGCAAATTTTGAAGCAGATTCAATAAATCCTTTGTATGCTTAATGACCAATTGATCTTCTGCCGGTATATATTTCTCCACTAAAAGCAGTTCTTCTTCATCCCAATGCATTCGCGGTAAAATTCCAGCTGATGGAACATATGATTTTGTGGCTGCGTGCATTTTCCCCACCGCTCTTCCCCATGCTTGAAATAACTCCTGATTGAATTCGCGTGCCCGAACACTTATTGGTTTTCCCTCTGCTTTTGAAAACAGGCTGGCATAAAAGGCAGAACCGCCCTCGGCTGTTAACCTCTCAACCATATTCCCATTCTGTGATGGAAAAACTTCTGAAACCTTTAAATCCTTCGATTTCAGGTAATTCATCCAGTCTGCTTCTGATAGAAGCTCCTCCAGCATGCGGTGAGATGAGTGGGTTATCCTCAAAATATATGCTATTCCATCTTTATGAACCTCATAAACATAGTTTTCAAAGTCACCCAGCTTTTTATAATTCCCGATATTCAAAGAATAGATTCTAAGGAAATTTTTGAGAATATCGTCCGTCATTAAAGCATCAACTGCTTTTTCCATTAGCTCCCCTGCCCTTTTATATAATCTGAATAATGTAAATTATATAATATTTAATAGATTTCCAAAATAACTATTTTGAAAGACTAATGAATAAGGTAAACTATATTTAGCTTTGCGAAATGTTCAGAAAAAAGGAGACTATATCATGAGTACTACCGCTGCTTCAATCAGCCCAAGATATGAGCCGCAGCAGAAAACGGCCTATCGAATCTTATTCATTATTGGCCTTTGCCACCTATTGAATGACTCTATACAATCAGTTATTCCAGCCATGTTTCCCATTTTAGAAAAATCTATGGGGCTTTCATACTCACAGCTAGGAATGATTGCCTTTTCACTGAATATCGTGTCATCTGTCATGCAGCCGGTTATTGGAATGGCCACTGATAAAAAGCCGTTCCCTTTCGCCTTGCCAATCGGCCTGACTTTCACTTTATTTGGCATATTAGGATTGGCCTTTGCCCCGGATTATAAATGGATTATTATATCGGTATTATTGATTGGTTTCGGTTCAGCTGTGTTCCACCCGGAAGGATCCAGGGTTGCTTATTTGGCAGCTGGCCAGCGCAGAGGATTGGCTCAATCTATCTATCAAGTCGGCGGAAACACAGGACAGGCACTTGCTCCTATCATTACCGCGCTCATTCTAGTTCCGCTCGGTCAAATGGGAGCTGCCTGGTTTACTGCAGTTGCTGCAATTGCAGTCGGACTGCTGATCTATATAGCATTTTGGTATACTGGACGCCTTCAGGAAGAACTAATTGCCGGCAGAGCTAAAAAACTAGCTGGTGGACATAATAATAAAAAGATATCAAAAAGAGTATGGCGTGCACTGACCCTGGTTCTCTTTTTGATATTTGCCCGTTCATGGTATATCTCCGGGATGACAAATTTCTACGCTTTTTATGCAATAGAAAAATATTCTTTCTCCATTAGTCAGGCACAGCTCTTCTTATTTGCATTTTTAGTATCAGGTGCTTTGGGCACATTTTTTGGCGGGCCGCTTGCAGATCGGTTTGGAAAGAAAAGGATTATTTTCCTGTCCATGATCCTGACTGTTCCGCTTTCCATCCTGATTCCTTTCGTTCCATCTCCAATTGCATTTGTCATGCTCGTGGCTAGCGGATTCATACTGATGTCAAGCTTTTCGGTGACGGTAGTATACGCTCAGGAATTAGTTCCGGGTAAAATCGGCACTATGGCAGGACTTACAGTGGGGCTGGCTTTTGGTATGGGGGCAATAGGCTCAATTGCTCTGGGCTATATTGCTGACACTGTTGGTCTGATAAATATGATTATATTAACCGGCTTTCTTCCCGTACTGGGTTTGCTGACATTATTGCTCCCGCCGGATGAAACTGTTTCAGAATGGAATAAATAGATAAAAAGGAGGGGTCACCCCTCCTTTTTCAAAAGGATTGCGAATTCTTTTTTAAAAGTTTTCTAAAAATTTTAACAATTGTGTGCAATCTTCTCCTTTTTTGCCATATAATAAAGGTAAGATATTAGCTCTCTTTGCGCAGCTAAATACCCTGTAAAATGTTAGGAGGGATTAAATATGCACCTGCCAAACTACTTTGATTTTTATCAAAAATGCCTTATTCCAGCAAAGGCAGCTGAGCCATTCCTTACGGCTGGGCAAACCCATTGGCTAATCGCACTGGAAGGACAGCTTAAAGAACAGGAAAATGAATTCTACGTCTGGAAAGTAACCCTATATCCGTCCAATTCAGAAGGAGGTTTTTCATGGAATAAGGCGCTTTATTCTTCATCTCTGTACGAATGCATCCATAAAGCGTTTGAACATGCTAAAGAGCTTGAAGCCAATGTAAAAAACTCACAGTTTAATTTTTTAAAGAGACAAGAGAGAATCAGCTAACCTCAAATTTTATTCCCCTATGCGTTACTCTTTTTTTACCCTCGAATGTGAAATAACATACATATAGGTAATTTCTACTTTTAATCAAAACCCTCAGAAAATTGAATTCATAATTCATTATAAAAAAAAGAGCCTAGACATCTCTAAGCTCTCCAGATTATAGGGGGTCAACTATAATAGTCCGACCACTTTTAGTTTAACAGATCCTGCCTATAAAATTAAGATACTAAAGTACTATTACTTAAAAGCTTTAACGCGGTAATTTATAATAAAAACAGAATAACATACTGCAGGATTAATAGTTTTGATATAGGTTGTTAACATTTTGTTAATATTTCTAATCTATAATATAAATGTACCGAAAGATAAAACCTTTTTCATTACCCCCCTTTTCAAACCGGCCAAATATGGCCGGTTTTTGTATGAAATAGGGGTTTACTTATGCAAGCCTGAATACTATTCCATGACCGCCTTTAGGATATTCCCATTTAATATTCTGATATGGGCATCCAATCCGGCAGCTGCCGCATTCATGGCATCCTTCATAACCCACCTGCATTCTCAATCCTTCCCACTTGTACACCTCAGCCGGACAGAAAATAGTGCATATTTTATCGGGGCATTTTGTCATGCAGATATCATGATCCAATACGGTAAGATGTGATTTGGTGTCTGCCTTAAAACGAACTAAATATTGCTTTTCTTCGATCGTTTTTGTTGACATTATTTCACCGCCTTCCATGCCCTGTACATGTCTTGAAGCACACGAATGGTCCCGCGCTCACTGGTGAAGCTCTTCATAATTTCCTTTTGCTTATCTTTCTTAGGAGTTCCATCAACTGTAAAGAATTTGCTTGCTGCCCTGTTCAGCATTGGAACATATTCCTTAAAATACTGAGGATAGTGTTCAAACGTGTGAGTTGCATCTTTATATTTTTCCAGGTCTTTAATAATAAAGCTTTGATACAGTGTTTCCCTGTACTGATTCAAGCTTGTTTCGCTAAAATCACCCCGTTTTTTGGCATCAATGATGGTTTCTGCAGCCATCGTTCCGGAAGCCATTGCCATATTGGAGCCTTCGCGATGTATGGCATTAACCAGCTGGGCAGCATCACCTGCAAGAAGGACACCATCCCCGGCCACTTTAGGCACTGAATGGTAGCCACCCTCAGGAATCAAGTGAGCCAGATACTCAGCAGATTCTCCCCCTTCTATTAAAGGTCTTACCATAGGGTGTGTTTTTAAATAATCCAGCAGGTCATAAGGCTTAAGCTTTGCCTTAATCATGCTTGACAGTGTGGTTCCCACACCAATGTTAATACTCTCTTTATTGGTGTAAATAAAGGCAGTTCCCAGATTGCCTTTCGTAGAGTCCCCAAATATTTCAATCGTACAGCCCTGGTTGTCTTCCAGGTTAAAGCGGTCATTAATTTTGTCTTTTGAAAGATTAATGACTTCCATTACCGTTAGTGCCACTTCATCAGGGCGAAATTCTTTATGGTAGCCCAGCTGTTTTGCCAGCAGTGAATTTACACCATCTGCCAAAACCACCACATCTGCATACACCTCACCATCCGGCCGGTCAGTTCTTACACCAACTACTTTTCCATTTTCAGTCAGACACTCAAGCACGACTGTTTCATTTATTAAAAGTACTCCCTGTTCAATCCCTTTTTTTGCAAACCATTGGTCAAATGGCGCCCGGAGTACTGTAAAATTATTATATGGCTCCTTCCCCCACTCAAGACCTTTATAGCCAAAACTCACTGTCGATTCTTTATCCATCATCCAAAACCGCTGCTCTATGACAGGCCTCTCCAGCGGTGCTTCTTTCCAAAATTCCGGAATGATTTCCTCCATTTGCTTACGGTATAAAACTCCGCCCATTACATTTTTGCTGCCGGGATATTCTCCTCTTTCAATTTGCAGGACTTTTAAACCGTTTTTGGCGCATGTGTATGCACAGGAAGTCCCTGCAGGCCCAGCCCCCACCACAATGACATCAAACTTTTCAGACATAACTCATTTCACCCCCTCTTTCCCTTGCTTCCTTTAACTCTTTAATTAGCTTCGGCACAATTTCAAGTGCATCACCCACGATTCCGTAAGTTGCTACATCAAATATTGGTGCTTCCGGATCTTTGTTAATCGCAATAATGAACTCTGAATTCTTCATGCCTACGACATGCTGAATTGCCCCTGAAATCCCAATAGCAAAATAGACCTTTGGTGTAATAGTTTCCCCGGTCTGCCCTACCTGCTGTTCATGCGGCAGCCATCCAGCCTCCACTACATCCCTAGTACCCCCTACGGTTGCTCCAATTGCTTCAGCCAGCTCATGGATCAGCTGAAAGTTTTGAAAATCACCCATCCCTTTTCCGCCTGCAACGACAACATGAGCATCTGCTAAATTCACTTTTTTTGTGACATCTTTCACAATTTTAATCACCTTAGTGCGCATGTCATCTTCCCTTAGAGCAATCGCTTCTTTTATAACCTCTCCCTGCCTATCTGGATCTGGCTCCATGGCTTTCATAACCTTAGGACGGACAGTAGCCATCTGCGGCCGGTGCTTTTTACAAAGGATGGTTGCCATTATATTTCCCCCAAACGCCGGGCGGCTTGCTTCAAGAAGCCTCTTATCCACTTCGACATCCAGCATGGTTGTATCTGCAGTCAATCCTGTGCTAAGATCTGTAGCAACAGCACTGGCCAAATCTTTACCATTGGAAGTGGCCCCATAAAGAAATATTTCAGGTTTATATTTTTCTGCAAGATTGATAACTGCCTTCATATATGATTCTGTCCGGTAATCCTTCATTACTTCATGGTCTATTACATATACCTGATCAGCTCCATAAGCGATTACCTCCTGACTTAAAGGCATTATTTCATAACCAAGCAGCACACCGGAAAGAGGCACATCCAGCTTATCTGCCAGCTTCCTGCCTGCACCGAGCAATTCAAGGGATACCCCCTCAATTTTTCCATCATTTTGTTCTATGAATACCCACACTCCCCGGTTCTCATCCATCATGTAAATTACCCCCTAATTATTTCTGTTATCGGCTTACAAACAGCTCTTTCTTATCATTAAGAAGCTCCATCAGCTGCTTAACCTGTTCGTCCGCATTCCCTTCAAGCCTCTTTCCGCCTTCCGGCTTGGGAGGGGTAAACATTTTTCCAACTATCGTAGGAGACCCTTTCAAACCGAGCTGTGTACGATCCACATCCTCGAGATCATTTACAGACCAGATAACCGGCTCATACCTGGCAGCTTTTATCATGTTAGGCATAGGAGAGTATTCTATGCTATTAATCTCTTTTTCAACGGTCAGCAGACAAGGGACTTGAGCTTGTATCAATTCATACCCGTCCGTAATTTTCCTTTTGATCAGGATCGTTTTTTCACCTTCATTAAATTCGGATACCTCTATAACATTTGTAACTGGCGGAATATCCAGCCTTCTTGCTATTCCTGGTCCCACCTGGCCGGTATCTCCATCAATAGCATGTTTTCCGCATATGATTAAATCCACAGGCATATCTTTTGAAATGCGTTCCAATGCTTTAGAAAGAGCATAGCTTGTTGCGAGTGTATCTGCACCGGCAAATGCACGGTCCGAGATTAAAAAACCGCGGTCTGCTCCAATTTCGATGCTTTTCTTAATAACAGCAACAGCCTGTGGAGGCCCCATGGATAAAACCGAAATAATGCCTTTTCCTAAGGTCTTTGTTATTTTCACTGCTTCCTGCACTGCATGGGCGTCATAAGGGTTTAAAATGGCAGGAGCACTTCGCCGGTCAAGAGTATTGGTCTTGGGATTGATTTTAATAATTTTTGTATCTGGGACTTGCTTGACACACACAACTATGTGCATTTTTTACTTTCCCTCCTCTTAACTTAAAACTTGTATGAGTATTGTTCGCTTTAAGAGATTTATAAAAAAGCTTTGTATTACGATATATGATTCTCGATACAGGCATAGTACTGCAATAAGGAATTAATAAGAAATGTGCTGCTCAAAAGGAAGCAGGCTCCCCAAATAAAAAAAAGGACCCATTATGGATCCTTTTTTTTGCTTCCTTATTATATGCTCCTCAATTTATATGCTCGGCTTTTTAATATTATACAACTGCTTTCCTCCATGAGAGAATCATTTCCCGGAAGGAAATCCTCATTCTTTTCTTTTGTTCCTTCTCTCTTTTAATGACGCATTGATATTCAAAAATTAATTGATCAAGTTCCTGGCTGCAGCGCACAGTTTCCTGGCTCGCCATTCCATTTTTCTTGGCTGTTTCTATCATTTTTTCCCTTTTTTGCTGAATTTCAGTCAGCAGCTGTATTCTTTTATAGCGCAACGTTCTTCCTCCTACTCCTATCCCTTTATCCGATATAAATGTGTCTACTTGAAGCATTATTACAAGAATTTCTATAAATGTAAATAGATTCGCAATATTAGACAATCTTTTTCCAAACTTATTTTTATCGACATCAATTTCAATTCGCCATTATGCGGTTTCGACACATTCTGCTAAATTACACATGCGGCATCAACGGGATTTGATAAAAAATTTGCCAGACTAAAACATGTAAAAAATATCCAATTGTTATAGTGAGAAAATAAAAACCCAATGCCGGTGGCAATGGGTCATCAAATTATTGATGGACTTCCTTTTTTTCATAAATTGGCACCCATCCTTCTGCAGAAACAAAAATACGGATGGCTACTACTTTTCGATCATCCTGGAGGGTAAAATAATGGCGGATGTTTTCAGGTACGGATATTAAATCGCCTGGATTCAGGAATACTTCAAAGAATTCCCCATCTTTTCCTTGTATAATAAAAACTCCATGGCCGCTGACAATAAATCTCACCTCATCATCAGTATGATGATGTTCCTGCTGGAAATTTTGAAGAAGCTGCTCCAAATTCGGCGTATTCTCTGAAAGCGAAATTACATCCTGTGCCTTATATCCTCTTCTTTCTGAAATATCTTTAATTTCTTCAGCAAATGCAGCCAAAATTTCTTGTTTTTCATTATCGGAAAGTAAATATTTTTCCTGCAGATTTTCAGGCAATTTCTCTATTGCCCATTGCTCATAGATAACCTCCTGCTTTTCCAGAAAAGCTGCAACCTCTTCCTGATTCCTGATTTCTTTTTTTGAATTTTTCAGTACAATATATGCCAAACTAATCAACCCTTTCTATTAAAATCTTTCTCTAGCATGTTTTAGAACAGAAGCTTGGGTACTAGACTACTTTAAATAGCTGATTGGGCTTATGTTCCAGGAGCCTTAGCTGATAGCGGAAAAGAAACTCTGAAGCCTCAAGGATCTTTTTAGCCTCAAAGGAGGTTTTGCCCCATACAGTAATTCCATGATTTCTTATTAAAACAGCACCTGCATCTTCATGTATATGGGAAGAAAAACACTTAGCCAGCGCGGGAATATGTGCATGATTCGGAATAATCGGAATCCTAAGAACAGCATCTTCCTCCCATTTATCAAATGCTTTAATCAGCTCCTGCCCTTTAAATGTAACTGCCTCCTGATCACCATAAATTTCTGAGATGACATTATTATCTATTGTATGTACATGGAGACTGCATTCAGCTTTTGTTCTTCTATATATCTCAGTATGCAGAAGTGTTTCAGCGGATGGCTTTAGATGTGTTTCCACTGCCGGGTGTCCATATTCATCAACAAGGAGAAAATCTTCATCAGTTCGTTTCCTTTTATCCTTTCCGCTTGCTGTAACGAGGAATTGAAGGGGACGCCCGCTGACCTTAATGGCCAGATTTCCGCTCGTTCCCATAAACCAGTCCCTTTCTGCAAGCTCGTCCTTAATATCTGCAAGCTCATTCCATTTTTCCTCAAGTCTGCTCATACCCTCACCTCATTTAATCTTTTTAAAAGCTCAATGCAATCATAGAACGATTCAAAGGCACAATGATTTAGGTTCATCTCTTTGCTTTTCTCCAGGAGCAGGTCTCTTGCTATGACAAAGTCTGCCTGTTTTGCAGCCTCCAGATCAGTTACTGAATCCCCGATCACCACTTTAAAGGTTTCCTCACCCTCCAGTTTTCTCATAATGGAAGGCTTGCAGCAGCCGCAATTATTATCGCAATTCTCATCACAGCTATGCGGCCATAAGATTTTAATTGTATCGCCGCTAAAATCAGAACTATTGCAGAACACCTCTTCAAAGGGTCCATACTTATCCAATACAGGAGCCACAAAAAAATCTATTCCTCCGCTGACTATATAAAGCGGTATATTTTCCTTTGCCAGATAATCGATAAATGGCTGAAATCCCTCTCTTACTCTCGCATTTTCCAAGATGAAATCGGTGATCTCATCTTTCAGACTGCTTGGGAGAAGGGAAAACATCTTTCCTACTCCTTCCTGAATGGAAATTTCCTGTGCCAGAACTTGATTTTTTATCCCTTCCCACCTGGAAGGAGCAAAGTGCTTCATGATATGAATGATGTTATCATTTTCGGTAATAGTTCCATCAAAATCACAAAAAACCGCTATTTTAGCCATTCTTGACAGCCACCTCTTTGTACCCCCACAGATCAATCGCTTTTTTTAATTCACGGAAGTTTGATGGAGCATCTGTTAAAGAAGCCCCCTTTAATATTAAATCAATTGCCTGGCGGAATGCCAAACTGCCTCCTCTTGCCCCATCCGGATGCCCATGTACGCCGCCTCCGGCATTGATTACACTCTCTATTCCGAAGTCTTCGAAAAGAAGAGGCACAAGACCCGGATGGATGCCGGCTGATGGAACCGGAAAGGTTCTTTTGCAGAAATCATTCTTAGTCAGGGCATCCCCAATTGATAATACCTGAGTTTTTTCAAGGGCAACCGATCCATAAGGGGAAGGGAATAGAGACAAGTCTGCACCTGCATACCTGAGAAGTTTCCCTAAAAGCAAAGGATAGGAAATCCCATAAACATTTGAAGCAGAAAGTGCTCCACTAACTGCAGGATGTGCCATGATAGGCAGCCCAATCTCTTCATCTTCTCTTAATGACTGCAAAACATCGAGCCCATAAGAAAATACATTAAACAGAAGAAGGTCTGCACCAAGTCTGGATGCCTTCCTTGCCTTTTCTTTTAATTCAAAAGACCTGCCTGTTAAATTTACAGCATATAGGGTACGGTGCCCTGTTTCCTCATAAACCTGCCTTAGTACTTCCTTGCCTTCGGTTATCCTGGCTTCAAAAGGTGTAAGGTGGTTTTCAAATAGAATTTCATCATCTTTTACAAGGTCGATGCCGCCAAGGGCCTGTTCCCTAAGCTGCGAAGTTAAAAAATCCATGTCTTTGCCCAGCACCCCTTTGAAGATGCTCATTAGAAGGGGTCTGCCATATACATTCACTTTTTCCCTCAGTCCGTCAATCCCGAATCGAGGCCCAGGGAAAAAGCTTTTAAGTTCATTGGAAAACTGTAAATCTAACAATTTAATCTTTCCGTCCAATGACAGCTTTCCAAAGACTGTTGTTAATATTGCCGGTAAATCCGGACTGAAATTAACAGTGGGATAGGCAATCTTAATGACTGCAGCTGTTTCCTTTCTTTCTTCATCTTTAATAAGGTCTTCAACAGCAACGACCCTGCCTTTATGCTTTTCCAGCTGCTGTTTTTCAAGCTCGGGCAAATGGGTCCATGACCCGACCGTTAAGCCTAAAGCGATCTCCTCGGCCTTTTTCTCCGGGTTATGTTTTTCATCATGAATCAGATACGTTGCAATAATTTCACTCATGTATATTCTTCCTTTCAAAAATCAAAGAATGGGAACAATAAAAAACCTCTTCAAATAAGAAGAGGTTAGCATAGCAATCTAACATCTTCTTATCTTTCAGCTAAAAGCTGCAAGATTTAGCACCGTGCTCAGGTATAAGTCGGTTGCCGGGCTTCATAGGGCTAGTCCCTCCGCCTGCTCTTGATAAGAAAACGAAACGAGTATTCAGTTAATTTCGAATTAAAATTTAATTAGAATTATGACAGTGCTTAATATTTTTGTCAATTGAATTATGAAAAAAATTTAAAACAAATTTAATTTTTTTATTCGGTCCACTGCTTCTTTAAGTCTATCCTCAGATGTCAGCAATCCGGCTCTCACATACCCTTCTCCATAATCACCAAATCCGATGCCAGGTGCAACCGCAATATGCGCTTTATCCAGGAGATAGTCAGCAAACTCTTCCGATGTAAATTGCTCAGGGACTTTGAGCCATGCAAAAAAGGAGCCTTTAGGAGCTTGTACATCCCAGCCAATTTCCCTGAGGCCAGAGATGAAGGTATTCCGTCTGGATTCGTAGATAGAATTCAACTCATTAACACAATCCTGGGGTCCTGACAGAGCGGCTGCTGCAGCTTCCTGAACAGCACCAAACAAGCTGACGTATAGATGATCCTGCATTAGATTCAGTGCTTTAATGACACTTGCATTTCCAGCTGCAAATCCTATTCTCCAGCCTGCCATATTAAAGGTCTTTGAAAGGGTATAAATTTCAATACCGACCTCCTTTGCCCCTTCTGCCTGAAGAAAACTTTCAGGCTTGTTGCCGTCAAAACCAATTCCGCCATATGCAAAATCATGGACGATGCAAATACCATGACTTCGGCTCAAATTAACTGTTTCCTGAAAAAAATCCTTATTTGCCACTGCTCCTGTCGGGTTATTTGGATAATTAAGGAACATCAGTTTAGCTGAATTAAGCTGATCTGCTGACAATTCACTGTATACGGGCAAGAAGTTATTATCTTCTCTTAGAGGCATTGTCACCATGTTTGCTTTAGCAAGTGCTACACCTGACCAATAATCAGGATATCCCGGGTCCGGAACCAATACGCTGTCCCCAGGGTTTAAAAGGCATTGAGGGATTTCAACCAGGCCAGCTTTACCTCCAAAAAGGATGGCTATCTCGGTTTCGGGATCCAATTCAACATCGAATTCCCTTTTATAAAAGGATGCAGCGGCCTTTTTTAAATAAGGGAACCCCTGGAAAGGAGAATATTTATGGTTTTGCGGATTTTCGGCTGCACTTTGAAGACTCTTGACAATATGCTCCGGGGTAGGCAGATCAGGATTTCCCTGTCCAAGATTGATGACATCAAAACCTTGTTCGAGTTTTTTCCCCACTTTGGCTGTCAGAGATGCAAAAAACTGTTTAGGCAGACTTTTCAAAAGATCTGATTGCGGATAATTTACCAAATTGTTCACCTGCTTAAAAAAAAGATTGAAAATATAGTCACAAATGATATAACGTAAATGATAAGATGTAAAGTAAAATTTTGAAAATTTCCATCTATCGGACTAATTTTACCATATGGATAAGATGATTGCGGGGGAGTTTTATGAAATTAAAGATTGCCTGTTTACAAATGGATATTTCATTTGGAAAACCTGAGGAGAATTATAAAACAGCCGAAACCATGATTAATAAGGCGCTTAAGGCTAATCCGGATGTTATTGTGCTGCCTGAACTTTGGACGACAGGCTATGATTTGACCAGATTGGGTGAAATTGCAGACCAGGATGCCGGGTCAGCACTAGTTTTTTTAAAAGAGGCAGCACAGAGCAATCGGGTTCATCTGATAGGAGGATCTGTTGCAAAGAAAACATCCGAAGGCATTTACAATACTCTGCTGATTGTAGATAACAAAGGTGACTTCATACATGAATACAGCAAGCTGCACTTATTCAAGCTTATGAATGAACACCTCTATCTGAAAGGAGGGACAGCTAAGGGAGTATTTTCTCTGGAAAATAGGAAGTTTGCAGGGATGATTTGTTATGATATCCGTTTTCCTGAGTGGGTGCGGACCCATACAGCGGAAGGTGCCGAAGCTTTATTTGTAGTAGCAGAATGGCCATTGGCCCGGCTGGCACATTGGCGGTCGCTTTTGATTGCACGTGCCATTGAAAACCAGTGCTATGTAATTGCATGCAACCGCTCTGGCTCTGATCCTGACAATGTCTTTGCAGGCCATTCGATGATTATAGATCCTTGGGGAGAAGTGCTTGCTGAAGGTTCTGAAACAGAAGAAATCCTCCATGCTGAGATAGACCTGGATAAAGTGAAAGAAGTCCGCAGCATGATTCCGATTTTTACTGACCGCAAACCGGATTTTTACCGCTGATGGCATACAGGGCCCTGACTAGGGCCCCTGACTTTTTTACCCTTCTATTTTTGCCCACATTTCTGGAGGATTTAATTCATAAATGCCATTTTCCCTGTACATATAATGATTAATAATAAACTCTCTGCGTATTGTAGCATAGTCTTCATGATACTGTTTAATATATTCGTTGAGCTCTTTTTCTTCATATTTTTTTCCCATTTTCAACCCTTTGATTAGATGTTCAAAAACCATGAGCTTCTTCTTTCTCTGTGCAGGTATATTCTTCAGTTTTCCATCTTTTGTAAAGAAGTTTTCAATAACCTTCTGGCTTTCTGAATTTTGTTCTTCCATTTTCTTAATCTCCTCTTTATCTGCCAATTTCGCAAGAACACCCGACTGATGTTTCAGTACGGATTCATTTAGATAGAAATAAACTGTATTTTTATCTCTTCTCTGATAAACAAGGTTTATTTCCCTGAGTTTATTTAAATGATGGGTAATGGTTGGCGGGGTCAATCCAAGCTTCCCAGCTATCGCCTGTCCATGCAAAGGCCCTTTGGCAAGAAGAAAAACAATCCTGATTCTGGTTGGGTCTCCCATTGTCTTATAAAAAGCTACTAAACGATTTAATTGCATAATACCAGCACCCTCATTTCGATTATCATCTAATTAGATAATAATCGAATTAACCTCCTCCAGTCAACCATATATATAATATCGCATAAAAAAATCACCCTTAGAGGTGATTTAAGAAAGAGCTATTTAATATAATTAGCCCCCTCGAGGGATAGCAGTACTTCTTTAATTTCAGTCCGGGTTCCTGCATACCCTGTTAACGATTTATTTTTTCCGATTACCCGATGGCATGGAATAATGATCGGAAGGCGATTGGCCTTGTTTGCCTGTCCAATGGCGCGCACTGCTTTTTCTTTCCCTATTTTGACAGCAATGTCCTGATAACTTCTTGTCTCACCAAATGGGATTAGGCAAAGCTCTTTCCAGACTGCTTTTTGAAATTCAGTGCCATGAGGTTCTATAGGGATGTCGAACTTTTTTCTTTGCCCATCAAAGTATTCCCCAAGCTGGATCGAACACTTTTTGATTAAAGGATCGGAGGGATCAAATTGCAATGATAAAACTTCTTCCCCTTCGAGAAAATCTTCTTTCCCCATGTATAATGCCGAAAGGATCCCCTTTTCAATGACAATGTAAATGTCTCCTGCCGGTGTGTTTTTTTTAGAATAAATTCTTACTGTCATTTCATTCCCGCCTTTAAAATATAGGGCAAATAGATGTGGAATACAGTTCCTTCCCCCAATTTGCTTTCCACTTCAATTGTTCCCTTATGTTCTTCAATAATTTTATATGTAACCATTAAACCAAGTCCAGTGCCTCTTTCCTTTGTAGTATAGAAAGGTTCACCAAGCTTTTTTATTTTATGCGCGGGAATTCCTGTTCCTTCGTCCCTAATGGATATGTGAACTTTATTATTTAACCCCTTCTGAATGGATACAGTAATATATCCACCCTTAGGCATGACTTCAATCGCATTTTTTATTATATTGATAAAGACCTTTTTCATTTGATTGGATTCACAGAAAACATTGGGCAAATTCTTTTCATAATAAGTCCTGAATTGAACATTATGCAGCACAGCCTGAGCACTCAGGAGATCGACTGTTTCCTTCATGATTTGAGATATGTCTTTTTCCACAAATTTGACAGCTTGAGGCTTAGCAAGTATGAGAAATTCATTAATAATTGAATCTATCCTGCTAAGCTCAGTGGTAATCACATTGAAATACATAGAATGATCTTCCTTCACACTGCCCTCCAGCAGCTGTATAAAGCCTTTAAGAGCTGTCATTGGGTTTCTGATCTCGTGGGCAATTCCTGCTGCCAATTCTCCAATGACATTCAAAGTGTCTGATTTCCGAAGCTGTTCTTCCATTTCCAGCTTCTCAGTTATGTCTTTAAATGTTGTCATACTGATATTAGAAAAAATATTCAGCTTGTTGGAAAACTCAAAGAACTTCTTTCTGCCTGATTTCAGAGTAATGGAAAGGTTACCGTCTGATTGCCCCGCTGAATGTATGTTTTTTATCTGCTCCTTTAATTCATCATCGGTTATATTGCAGTCATTCAAAATACTATGCAGCGATACACCTATAAGCTCCTCTTTTGTCATTTGAAGCAATCTCTGACCTGATTGATTAATATCGACTATTTCAAACTGGTCGTTCCAAAGAAGAATACCTTCAAGGGCACCTTCAAATATCATGCGGAATTTTTGTTCGCTTTCCCTCAAGCTTTTCTCCATGGCATGACGCTCACTGACATTTCTGAAGATAGTCATATGGTAGCCTTCAACGGAGTTTAATTTCACTGTAAACTCCAAAGATTTGAACTGGCCATTTGGCATAAGAAAAACTAGCTCATCCCGTATGCTTCCCTTAACAAACATCTCTCTAACAATGCTTCTGTATCTTTCCGATTTTTCATATACAAAATCTTTTATCTTTTTTTTGAGAAGCTCCTCATGAGTGCATTCAAAAATTCGGCAAGCAGATTCATTCGCATCGATGATTTCGCCATCTCCACCCCAAAAAATGATCCCATCCAGAGCTTCGGTAAATAGGTCCGCATACAGCTCTTCATTCTTTTTCACTTTCCGTTCCAGGAGCCGCTTACTCGTTACATCTCTTAATATGCACATATAAAGACTGCCCTCATTAAGGATGCTGGTAGTAAAATCAAACTCTATTATCGTTCTGCCGTTATAAATAGGAAGAATGCCCCTGACACTTTCCTTCCTCTTCAACAGTTCCCTTTGCTTTTCAAGCTTGAAATGCCTATTTTTCGGCACGATATCAGACAAATTCCTGCCTAGCAGATATTGTTTATCCATTTTCAAGCTTTCAGCAAATGATGGATTGACATCCACAATTCTCTCCTGGCTATCAAAAATTATAATTCCATCTTTCGAGCGTGAGAATATATTATATTTAGGTGAATTATCATTGGCCAAAATATTATTTTCCTTTTCCAAAGTCTCAATCCTGGCATAGAGTTTCCTGATTTCCTGATTCATAATGACCACTCTATTTCCTCCTATTGGGATATGCAATTAATTAAATATTTCTACAAGATCTGACTAAAACCTTTAAATCTCTGAGAAAACTGTCCTATTAATTTTTCATATCAAAGGGTTCTGGGGGAGAAGAAAAAGCATACCCTGTCAAGAGTATGCCTGGAATTTACAATTTGAATTTCGCAATCATCTCATTTAATTGTTCTGCCAATTCCGACAAGGACTGTGCATTGTCTGAGATTTCCTCCATTGAATGGTTAGTCTGAGCCATTGATGCACTCGTTTGTTCGATGCCTGCAGCAGATTCCTCAGATACTGCGGCAATACTGCCAATGGACTGGTTCATATGGGAGGAATTAATGGAGACCTGCTCAAGGCTGCGGGAAATGTCACTGACATTAGTTGACATTGAGTTAACTGCCTCATAAATATTCTGGAATGTTTGCCCCGTCAATTGAATTTGCTCAGTTCCCTTTTCAACTTGAACATAGCCTGTTTGAAGCGACGTGGCCACACTGTTTGACTCTGCTTGAATGCCCACGACAATTCTAGTGATATCTGAAACCGAGAATGATACCTGCTCAGCCAGTTTCCTCACCTCATCTGCCACAACTGCAAAACCTCTTCCATGCTCACCGGCTCTGGCTGCTTCAATGGCTGCATTTAATGCCAGCAGGTTAGTCTGGTCTGCAATTTCCTTTATTACCTTAACTAATCTGGATATTTGCTTTGTCTGATCATCGAGTCCATTTACCTTGTCCACTGATGACTTCATTATCTGGTTAATTAATCCCATTTGTTCCTGGGATTCCTTCATTAGCTTGTTTCCATTCTCAGTGAGCGATAGCACCTCTGTGGAAGCACTCTTTATTTCATTACCGCTGTATGAAGCTTCCTTCACTTTTTCCAGGTACTCGTCCATCATTAAAGATAAACGTGTTGCAGAGCCCGCCTGATCCTCAGCGCCTCCGGATAGTTCCTGCATCGTTGAAGCAACCTGCTGACTTGCTGCTTTCACTTCATTTGCAGCAATATTCAGTTCTCCGCTTCTTTCTGTCACATACCCAGAAACTGCATTAATTTCCTGAATCATGGTCTTCAGTTTTATTTTCATGGAATTCATGGCTCTGCTAAGCTGGGCTACTTCATCATCACCCTCATACTCCACCGAATCTGCATTGAGGTTTCCTCCTGCAATATCATTTGAGAATTGTACAATGGCAGTCAGTTTTTTAGAAATAATACGTCCTATAAAAAGGATACTTGCGATTCCCAGGATAGCAGAAATGATGATTGAAATGCCAAGTACTATTAAAGTAAGGATAAGGCCAGATTTAGCAGAAGTCACAGCCTTTTGCTGATCCTCTTTCATCATGCTGCTGAGAGTATTTAATTTATCGACCGTTTCAGAAATGATATTATCGGCCTGCAATTTTCCCAGCCTATATTCTCTTGCATGCTGGAGTTTCACTTCTGGCTCAATGACATCATGAAATAAACTGGTGATTTTTTGATCATTTTCATCAATTTGTCTAAAAAGGGCTTTTAATTTTGAATCGCTCAGTTCTGGAGAAATTTCCTCTTTCAAATTATTAAAATCCTCTGTCAGCTCATCGAATGTTTTTAAATGTTTTGGGTTGGAGTCAATGATAAAGTTTCCAATCGTGCTCCCTTTATGATGAAAAGTGGCCGCTGATTCAGTAATCTTAATGGCCTTTTCCCCAGAATCCTTAACTATCTCCAGTTTTGAATTGGCAATTGTCAGCAAGAAGAAAGTAAGAACGGTGGAAACCGTGAATAGCCCAATGGTCACAAAAAGCGCAACCCCATATTTCTGGCCAAGCTTCAGGTTCTTCCACCATCTAGTGCTGGCCATTTTGTTTAAATACTTGGCTATGCTAAGCTTTATTGGCTTGGACGATTCTTTTCTTTCCTTCTTGCCCGGTATAAATTTTCTTACCCCTTTCAACATTGCTTCCCCCTTTGTGATTTAACCAGATGCGAACAATTGAACTAGTTTGTATCTAATTCTTTTTTACTATTCTTTCAATTCATTATAATAGAACAAAAAAGACATTTGAAGATTATTTTTCCAATTTTTCATTTTAATACAGCCTTCCCTGCACATTTTCCATTTAAGAATCTTCTCTTTAAAACCCTGATTGTCTCACTAAATCGTCAGCTATGACATACTAATCGAACTACTCCCTTTTATCTGCGACAAAAATGAATTTTCACAAATGAGATTTGAAACAGATTTACAAGAAGCCATTCAAGCCATATAATATATGAGCTAACAAGCAAACATTCTTTGTATAACAGGAATTTATAGATAGTATGACAGAAATTTCGACGGTCAAACATTTTACTTTATCTGTAAATTAAACCTTCTATTTACACGAGAAAAGAAGTTTGCTTCATGTTAAAGTGGGTAAAGAAAGAAAGAGAATTTTTGGGGGTCTTTAATAGAGGAGGACTTATGAAACAACGTGACTTTTACTTCGACAACATGAAGTTCATCTTGATCTTCTTTGTCGTTTTTGGACATTTACTCCGCTCTTTTATTGAAGATAATGAAACAATCTATACTTTATATAAGGTAATCTACACGTTCCATATGCCAGCTTTTATACTGGTTTCCGGCTTTTTTGCAAAAGGCTTTTATAAAAAAGGCTATATAAAGAAAATTGCAAAAAAGCTCATACTGCCATATATTATTTTTCAGGTTATTTATTCGATTTTCTATTATTTTTTATATAATAAAGGCACATTTGAGTTGGATCCTTTTAACCCGCATTGGTCTTTATGGTTCCTGATCAGCATGTTCTTCTGGAATATCATGCTTCTATTCTTTGCAAAGTATAAACCTGTATATTCCCTGGCTGCTGCTTTTATCATTGGGCTTGCCGTCGGATATGCCGATTGGATTTCAAACTATTTAAGCTTATCCAGAACATTTGTGTTCTTTCCTTTATTCCTAATGGGGTATTATTTAAAGAAGGAGCATTTTTATGCGCTATTCCAGCCAAAGTTCAGAATTAGTGCATTAGCTATTTTTGCTGTAGTCTTTGCAGGCTTTTATCTCTATCCTGAAGTGGATTATAAATGGCTGCTTGGCTCAAAACCATATACTGAAATGGGGACAGCTTCGATTGGGGCAGTCTTTACGAGATTGGGCTTTTATGTCCTAAGTTTGATAATGGTATTTAGCTTCTTTGCTTTTGTGCCCCGTAAACAATATTTCTTTACTAATTTAGGAAAAAATACACTTTATGTCTATCTGCTCCACGGTTTCTTTATACGAGTATTCAGGGAAAGTGATGTACAGGGCTTTTTTAACAAACCGGAAAACTTCCTGCTGCTTGCCGGAATATCGCTGCTGCTTACTTTGCTTCTCTCAAGCAAACTGATTACTTCATTTGCACAGCCAATTATAGAACTGAAAACGTCACAGCTAAAGAAGCTTAAAGATAGATCAAGGGCATATGCCAGATTTTATCGTAAAAAACTTACAAGTTAGAGCAGAAACCGGTCATGGATTACTGGCCGGTTTTTTACTTTAGGCATAACCATTGACCATTTTTGATTATTGGATTATAATAAGTAACTGTGTTATATTATTTTGTCCCAGTAGCTCAGCTGGATAGAGCGACAGCCTCCTAAGCTGTAGGTCGTGAGTTCGAATCTCGCCTGGGACGCTTTTAGAAAAAACGCCAACAAAAGTTTGGCGTTTTTTCTCGTACTTACAAAAACCGGATGCCAGGTGCCCCACGAGTTATAAATCATCAATAACTATATACGCAGCCTTAACAGGCCCATGTACACCAACAACGAGGTTCATCTCAATATCAGCGGAGTTGCTTGGTCCAGTAATGAAATTAATACAGGAAGGTGCCTGCTGCCCTGAGTTTACCCGCTCCCTAATGATCCTTGCTGCCTGTGTCATGCGCGGAACCAGGGTGCTTTTCGGAATAAGGATGATAGAAGCAGCAGGGAGAAAGCTAACTGTCCGCCCGTGATCCTTGCTGCTGAACAAGACTGCTGTGCCAGATTCAGCCAGAGTTATTTCACTGACCGTGATGCCGATGTTAGCATGTTCTGCGTATTCAATATTTCTTCCTTCTTCAGAATAATCCCATTCATACACATCTATATTCTCTTTTGGCCAAATCTCCTTGAATAGCGCTGTAAGCCCAAACTGTCTAAAGCGGTCATCCTTCCAGGTCACAACGGGACCCCCGCCATATTGGACTACAATTTCTTTGAGCGTTTCAGTCAAATTGGCAGCACTGGTTACAACAAGGTCAGTGTGGATTTTCGTACACTGAGTCTTTAAAGCTTCGAGAAGCTCATCAGCATCCGCTTCTTTCAAGACTGCATCCTGCGGGTTAAAGCTCCATTCCGGTCTTTCGACTCCAGTAATTCTTTTTTCCCTGCCCAATCTGCCTGCAATTTTATTTAAAAAAGCATCTCGATTCTGAATTGTTCCATTCACTGCTGTCCGCCTCCTTTTGGCCGATTTTTGAACCAATCGCGAAATCTTTCTTTATTGGGAGCTGGAAAATCCCTAATTTCTGTCCATGCTTTTAATGGGCCTGGTCCCTTTGTAATTTTGTCCCCTGCGGTAAATGGATTCATGGCTGCCGGTGCCAGCTTTGACCCAAACTTATAAAGCGAGGGTGAAGCTGCCCCCAGCCCAAAAGCCTTCATAGTCATCTTTTCCGATATCGGAGCCCTTCCTTCTTTTTCGACAATTACCTGCCGGTGTTTATGAAGCAGTTCATGAAGAGGGATTTTGACTGGACAGGCTTCCGTACATGCTCCACAAAGTGTTGAAGCATATGGCAATTCCTTATAATCATTATAGCCTCCTAAAAGGGGTGACAGCACAGCTCCAATCGGGCCTGAATAAATGGATCCGTAGGAATGGCCGCCTACATGTCTATATACGGGACAAACATTTACACATGCAGCACAGCGGATACATTGGAGAATGGAGTGAAACTCCCCTCCTAAAATCGAAGAGCGGCCATTGTCCACTATAACCAGGTGGAATTCTTCAGGACCATCGACGTCGAGTTCTTCTTTTGGACCAGTCAGAACAGTAATATAACTCGTTAGCTTTTGTCCAACAGCGCTCCTCGTCAGCATGCTGACAAGCACTTCCATTTCCTCGTAAGTCGGGACCAGCCTTTCCATGCCCATTACCGTAATTTGTGTCTTAGGTAAGGCTGTGACGAGATCTGCATTGCCTTCATTAGTCACTAAGGTGATTGAACCGGTTTCAGCAACAGCGAAGTTGCAGCCCGTTATGCCAACATCTGCGGTTAAGTATTCACCCCGCAGCATTTCTCTCGCATGCCATGCAAGTTCTTCCGGCTTTTCTGTGTTCTGATAGTTCAGTTTTTCTGCAAACACATCCCGAATCTGCTCTTTATTCTTATGAAGAGCAGGCGCAACTATATGCGAAGGAGGATCGTGATCGTCCACCTGAAGGATGTATTCCCCCAAATCTGTTTCAATTACCTGACATCCGGCCTCTTCCAATGCCGCATTTAAATGTATCTCTTCGGTTACCATAGATTTTGATTTAACCACTTTTCTTGCATTCTTCTTTTCAATTACTTCCCGTATATAGGAAGATGCTTCTTCTGCAGTTTCAGCGAAAAAAACCTGCCCGCCCCTTTTAGCTACATTTTCGCTGAGCTGGTATAAGTAAAAATCAAGATTTTCAAGTACATGCTGGCGAATTTCTTCTGAAAGCGACCGCCATTCTTCCCAATTTCCAAGTTCTGCTGCAGCATCAAGCCTTCTTGTCTGAAGCCTTTCCTGGGCACCAGACACTGCCCCTCTCATAAAGGAATTGTTTATTCCGGAATCCACACGATCCTTAAAGTCATTTGTTCCTATTTTCATAGCCATTTCTATTCCCCCTTTAGAAAAGCACAAGCGCCTTGCCCACCCCCGACTGCTCAAGGGGGCAGGCTGCTTACGATAAACAATTATCGACGTTCAAAATTGTCTTTCCTTCTTGCAGGAAAGCATGTCCATTTAATTGCTTAGCGGCAATTTAACACTTCAGCAATATGCATTACTCTTATTGGTTTTCCCTGCCTGCCGATCCTGCCTCCAATATTCATCAGGCACCCTGCGTCAGCTCCAATGAGAATTTCTGCTTCAGTCTCCTCTATATGCCCAACCTTTTCATCTACCATTTGTTCAGATATTTGAGCCATTTTCACGGAAAAGGTACCGCCAAAACCGCAGCATTGCTCCTTGCCGGGAAGCTCTTCGAATTCCAGGCCCTTCACATTTTTCAATAATTTCATAGGTGCTTCCTTTACACCAAGAAGCCTGGTCATATGGCAGGATGTATGATAAGTGGCTTTTCCTTTTAACTTTGCTCCAACATCATCCACGTTTAGAACTTCAACGATAAATTGAGTAAGTTCGTATGTTTTTTCTGCAAGCATTTTTGCTCTTGGTTCCCAAACAGAGTCACCTTTAAAAACGTACGGATACTCATGAAACATATAGGCGCAAGATCCAGAAGGGGAAACAACATATTCTGCATGCTCAAATGCTGTAATCATCCTTTTCATAGCTTCCTTTGATTCTTTCACATAGCCGCTGTTATAGGCAGGCTGGCCGCAGCAGACCTGTGATTCCGGAAAATCTATTTCACATCCCAGGCGCTCAAGCAATTCAACAGCTGCTTTTCCTGCATTTCCCTGAAACATATCTACCAGACATGTTGCAAAAAGACTTACCTTCATTCATTCCCTCTCCCAGCTAAATACTATATTTTTCTACTATCTTACTATAGGTTTAATGAAAATCGTTTAATTTTTATAAATATTATAATAATTAGTATAGTTTATCTCCCTTAGCATATGTCAATGTTTTACTTCCTTTTTTTCATTCAAAAATATGATACAATTATATGATGTTTAAGTTGCTAAAAAGGGAGTTCAAAATAAATGAAAGTTATCGCCAGTACGCTTAATGCCAAATACATTCATACAAATATAGCGATCCGCTATCTGAAGGCATACGCACAGCCTGATTTCGATGTGGAATTAGCCGAATATACTATTAAAGATCCGGTGATGAATATCGTTACAGATCTGGTCCGCAAAAAACCTGATGTGATCGGATTCAGCTGTTATATATGGAATATCGAAGAGACCATAAAGGTCATTAAAATGATAAAAAAGATTGACTCCTCCATTCATATTGCAGTTGGAGGACCTGAAGTGACATATGATGTTGCAGATTGGATGAAAAATATAAAAGAATTTGATTACATTGTTATCGGTGAAGGTGAGGAAACGTTCAAACAGCTGCTGACAGAGCTGAATGGCAAAATGAATATGGAAAATGTGCATGGTCTTGCTTTCAGGGAAAATGGCAAGGTTCGTATTAATCCGCAGCGGAATAAGCTGGATTTGCGCGAGCTGCCCTCACCATTCCGCTTTGAAGAAGATATTCCCCACCTTTCTAAACGGGTCACTTATATAGAAACCAGCCGGGGGTGCCCTTTCAGCTGCCAGTTTTGCCTTTCCTCAATTGAAGTAGGTGTGCGATACTTTGACAGGGAAAAAATTAAGGACGACATCCGATATTTAATGAAGAATGGTGCAAGAACCCTTAAATTTGTGGACCGTACATTCAACATAAGCCGCAGTTATGCTTTGGAAATGTTCCAATTTTTAATCGATGAACATCTGCCGGGAACAGTTTTTCAATTTGAGATCACTGCAGATATCATGAGGCCTGAAGTAATTGAATTTCTAAACAAGGAAGCTCCGGCAGGATTATTCCGATTTGAAATTGGCGTACAGTCGACAAACGACTATACGAATGAATTGGTCATGAGGAAGCAGAATTTTGCAAAGCTTTGCCGCACAGTCACAATGGTAAAGGATGGTGGAAAGATCGACCAGCACCTTGACTTAATTGCTGGACTGCCTGAGGAAGATTATGATTCATTCAAAAGAACCTTTAATGATGTTTTTGCAATGCGGCCCGAAGAGCTCCAGCTCGGCTTCTTAAAAATGCTGAGAGGCACCGGGCTTCGATTGAGAGCAGAAGATCATCAATATATTTATATGGACCATTCACCATATGAAATACTTGGAAATAATGTTTTATCCTTTGATGACATCATCCGCATTAAACAAGTTGAAGATGTTTTAGAGAAATATTGGAATGATCATAGGATGGATGCGACCGTTGAATATTTGGTTACAAAAGTATTTCCCACTCCATTCGATTTCTTCCAGGAATTCGGAAGTTATTGGGAGCAAAAAGGATGGTCCAGAATTGGCCATCAGCTTGAGGATCTTTTCAAACGCCTTTTTGAATTCCTGCAATCAAAAGAAATTGCTGATTTGGATATAGCAGAAGGCCTTATGAAGATTGACTATATTTCAAAACAAAAATACAAACCTAGAAAACCCTGGTGGCAGCCAAGCTATGAAAAATCCGAGAGATCAAAGCTATACCAGTCCCTGCTTGAAAATCCAATCCAGCTGGGAGAAGGCTTCTTAAGCCTTCAGCTGAATGAAAAAGAAATTTACAAACATACCCTAAGTGAAAAATTTTCTTTTGATATTGAAAAATATAATAAAGATGGAATAATTGAAAAGAATGACTCTGTTCTGCTTGCCTATTTCGACTCAAGCACAGAAAAAGTTTCCATCTTTACTGGCCCTTTACATGATTGATAAAACCGGCAGGAATCTGCCGGTTTTTTAGCATTTATCCCGATCTTTCTTTTTATCTTTATCACGGTTCATAAATGGCAGTTCATAAAGTTTTCCGGAATTTATATCACCAAACTCCATACCGAATTCTACATTGCCCGAGCCATTTTGGCGGTCTTTTTTTCGTGGTTTATTATGATCCACTTAGGCTCTTCCCTCTCTCCCATGCTTGGAGTTGCGGTTAGCCATTTTCATGGGAGTCTCTCCCTGGCTGAATTCTGCTGAAAACTCTGATTCCTGAAGGTTCTTCTTAGGCGTTTTGCTGTATTTTTCAACGGCATTATACTCAGCTTTTCGTTTGGCCATCCCAATCTCCTCCTGAATTATAATTCATAGTGTTAAATCCATTTTAAGGTTTAACACAGCTTTATTTTTAGTAAAAAACACGGTTTCATCCCTATCTGAGTCTTCCTTATTTTACAATCATAAATTTTGCTGCGGTGCAGAAAATAAAGTAAAAAGGAATGAGCGATATGACTAATAAAAAGAAGAAAGGTAACAAAAGCATTGGCATTGATGAGACACTGCCACATCAAATAGAAGCACCGAGCTTTAAAGACACAGGCATGAAACTTCAGCCTCCTTTCAAGAATTCTTTTGGCGTAACCATTGGGGACAGTTATTATTCTTCGGACAGTTCACCGCTGGAAAACTGGAGCGATGAAACAGATCCTGCGGTGATGGCAGGTGAGGATTGGATTCATCCGACAAATGATATTGGCTGGAATACATCTGAAAACAAAGAACTCCTTGAAAGCAAAAAGCCGCCTCAAGGATACCCATTCATGCATCCTACTAAAGATGTCAGCCGCGGGACGGATTAATAAGAAAAGCCCAAGCTTATACGCAATGGGCTTAGAGACGGAAAAAAGCAGTCCGGAATAGTCTTCCGGGCTGCTTTTTCAGCCAATAATAACGCGCTCTTTAGGATAATGAAAATTAGGCTGTTTTTCTTTGCCGCCTATAATAAATAAGAAGGACGTTAATCCAATTCTTCCAATAAACATTAAGGCCATTATGATACATTTCCCGATCATTGATAATTCAGGTGTGATTCCTAACGATAGACCCGTAGTACCAAAAGCTGAACAAACCTCGAAAATTATTTCTATTAGCTCCATCTGCTTCTCTGTAATGCTTAAAATGACAACAGAGAGAAAACACATTCCAATAGCAAGCAATGTGATAGCAAGGGACTTCAGAATATCATCTTCATGAATTTCTCTTTTAAATATTTTTATATCCCGATTTCCTTTGGCAAAGTGATATATAAAAAGGATATTCACCGCAAAGGTAGTCGTCCTGATGCCCCCTCCGACAGAACTCGGGGACGCCCCGATGAACATCAATATACTCATTATGATGAGGGTAGGCATTGTAAACTCATTTACATCCATGGTTGATAGTCCGCCGCTCCTGGTCGTGGCGGATTGGAAGAATGCATAAAAGAAGCTTTCATGCCAGTTCAGGCCTTTAAAATATTGATTGAATTCCATGATGAGCAATATAACCGTACCAAACACAAGAAGGGCGGCATACGTCACAGTCGTCAATTTTGCAAATAAGGAGAAGCGAAAAGATGGTTCCTGATCCCATTTATTCCGAAATAAATATTGCTTTAATTCAATAAGTACAGGAAAACCTATAGCTCCTAACGTAATCAGAATAATATTGATCAGCTGCACGAAATAATCGCCGGCATATGGTTTAAGAGAGGCTCCTGTTATATCCATGCCTCCGTTGGTTGTTGCACTGACAGAGGCGAACAGCGCATGCAGAAATGCATCATCCCATGCAGGGTAATATTTTAGAAAATGAAAACCCAATATGAGCGCACCTAGCGTTTCAATTACCAATATTATTTTAATGATTTCTTTCACTAAATTGACAAGGCCTGACAAGGCATATTGATTATGATCGACCATGATGAGGCGGCGTCCTCTTAATCCAATCTTGCGGCCAAGCAGGAGCCAAAAGAATGTGCCCAGCGCCATGATCCCTATTCCTCCAAACTGAAGGATGAACATGATGACAAAATAACCAAAAACACTGTATGTTTCTGATATATCAACCACAGACAGACCGGTCACACTGACTGCACTGACAGCTGTGAAAACCGTATCAATAAATGCAACCTCCACTCCTGTTTTATGTACAGCCGGTATTCTTAATAAAAGTACCGATACAGATACTGCCAATAAATAATATCCGGATATTACTTGGGCAGGTGTTAGTTTATCCAGCCAACTTCTTACGTCTTTCCACATATCATACCTGTCCCCTTCAAAATTTTTCTAACCCTTATCATAATGAATATACCCGGTTTTTAAAAGGGATATTAGAAAATTCGCAGGAAGTTTTTTATTTATATATAATAAAGTCAAAAAATCAAAGGGAGATATGACATGTTGTTGCCTGACCTGGCTGAAAAAATAATAGCTGAAGTTCGTCTGTTTCTTCAGGAAGATATCATAGTTGCCAATACCAGCGGGGTAATCATAGCAAGTACAGATGCAGACAGAATAGGCAGTTTTCATGAAGGAGCACTTCTTAGCATGAAAAATAAAGAAAAGCTGATTATTACCAGGGAGGATCAGTCACGCCTTCAGGGTGTAAAAGCGGGCATTAACCTGCCGATCTTTTTTAACGGAGAAACAGTTGGAGTTATTGGCATAACCGGAAATCCCAATAAAATTTCCCCATTCGCAGAAATCATCCGCAAACTAACAGAGTTATTTATCAGTGAAAGTTACTTTGCAGAGCAGCTCGATTGGCAGGCCCGTGCACTGGAAGGTTTTATGTTCGACTGGCTGCAGACCAAAGATTGGGATCCTGCATTCAAAGAACGGGCTCATCTGCTGAAAATAAATCTGGCTGTAGACAGACAGGTTTCAATCGCAGAATTCAGGCAAAATAGCCAACTGCTTCATCGGGATTTATGGAATAGAATTTTATCCTGGAAAGAAGCAGGTCCGCATGACATTCTGATTCGCTGGGGCAATGATCGAATTGTGCTTTTAGCCGGGGTATCTTCAGCAAAAAAAGAAAATAGGATAAGAGAAAGGGTCACCCGCTTCCATCGTTTTCTTGAAAATCTTCTAGCTGCTGAAGTAAGCATTGGCACCGGTAAACCATTGCCCCCCTTCAGCCTTTCTGATTCATTTATGCAGGCGGAGCGAGCTTTAAAAATCGCAAAAGACCGAGGCACCATCATATTTGATCAGGATTTAACCATTGAAATGATATTTGATGATCTGTCTCCAGAAACTAAAAAGGACTTTATAGAAAGAACGATCGGCACATTCATGAATGAACAGGATCTTATGATAACCCTTCAGGAACTGTTCAGGCAAAATCACTCCTTGAAAAATACTGCTGAAGCCTTGCATATACATATTAACACCCTTCATTACAGACTCAAGAAAATATCAGATCTTTCCGGGCTATATACATCTAATTTGAATGATTTAATGAAACTTTTCATAGCGGTAAAACTTTTGGATGAAGGTACAAAAAATAATTAAAATACACATCAATATTTGTATTGTTAACCATAGCAGGGAGTTCCCTGCTTTTTTTATACTTAAAGAAATAGATAAGGCCAGCTTCATAAAGGAGAGGATCCATTTGGTTGATATTCAAATAAAAGAAAAATTAATTGCCGTTGTCGGAGCTGATAATTATGATGACTCCAAAGCAGGGCGTCTTGCTTATTCATATGACGCAACACCAAATTTCCAATCGATGCCCGATGCAGTGATCAGTCCGCGAAATGCTCAGGAAGTTTCGAGTATCCTCAAGATTTGCAGCAGCTCAGGAATTCCAATCGTACCAAGGGGATCAGGAACCAATTTATGTGCAGGAACCTGCCCTACAGAAGGCGGGATTGTTCTCCTGTTTAAGCATATGAATAAAATCATTGAAATTGATGAAGAAAATCTTACGGTTACAGTACAGCCCGGTGTCATCACGCTTGACTTGATTAACCAGGTTGAAGCAAGAGCGCTTTTTTATCCACCTGATCCAAGTTCGATGAAAATAAGCACAATCGGAGGAAACATCAATGAAAATTCAGGCGGACTGCGCGGACTGAAATATGGAGTTACAAGGGACTATGTGATGGGGCTGGAAGCTGTACTTGCGGGCGGAGACATCATTAGAACGGGCGGCAAGCTTGCGAAAGACGTGGCAGGATATGATTTTACCAGACTGCTGGTTGGATCTGAAGGAACATTGGGAATTATTACGGAAGCAACATTAAAACTAATCCCGCTTCCAGAGTCAAAAAAGACAATGCTCGCTCTGTATCAGGATCTTGAACAAGCTGCAAAATCAGTCTCAAAAATCATCGCAGACAAAATCATTCCCGCCACCCTTGAATTTTTAGATCAGCCTACATTAAAGGCAGTTGAGGATTTTGCACAAATTGGATTGCCAACAGATGTCCAAGCTATACTCCTTATTGAACAGGATGGTCCGATTGAGGTTGTAGAAAAGGATATGCAGAAAATGGCAGAAATCTGCAAAAAACATGGGGCTGTATCTGTACAGCTCGCAAATTCTGAAATGGAAGCAGAAGCCTTGCGGACTGCAAGGCGTGCCGCTTTATCGGCTCTTGCACGCCTTAAGCCGACAACCATTCTTGAAGATGCCACAGTACCAAGATCTGAAATTGCTAACATGGTAAAGGCAATTAATGAAATTTCCAAGAAATACGAACTTGCCATCTGTACGTTTGGCCATGCCGGTGATGGAAACCTGCACCCTACTTGCCCCGCAGATGCCCGGGATAGTGATGAAATGGAACGGGTTGAAAAAGCTTTTGAAGAGATATTTATCAAGGCGATTGAACTTGGCGGGACAATAACAGGCGAACATGGAGTAGGGGTCATGAAAGCTCCATATCTTGAACTAAAACTGGGCAAGGCAGGGATTGATGCAATGAAAGCAGTTAAGTCTGCATTAGACCCCAATAACATTCTTAATCCTGGCAAAGTTTTTGCCAAGGATAACAGAAAACGAGTGGTGGTTGCCCAATGACAACATTAAAAGAACAAACAATCATTCAGGAAGAATTTAAGAACCGAATGGATGAAGATGAGATGCTGAATTGCATGCGCTGCGGCTTCTGCCTCCCTTCCTGCCCCACTTATGTCGAGTCAGGCTTTAAAGAAACTCACTCCCCAAGGGGAAGAATCGCTTTAATGAAAGCTGTTGCTGACGGATTAATTGAACCGGATGAAGATGTAGAGAGATCTCTTAATCTTTGCCTGGGCTGCCGTGCATGCGAGCCTGTTTGTCCTTCAGGAGTAAAATATGGCCACTTGCTGGAAGAAGCGAGGGATATTATTAATCAGAATAAGAAACACTCGCTTCCGGTCAAAGCTGTTCGCAGTTTGGTCTTTAATGGGCTTTTCCCCCACCAGGACAGAATGAGGGCAGCTGCCGGCCTATTAGGCTTTTATCAGCGTTCAGGTCTGCAATCGGCCGCCAGAAAAACAGGAATGCTGAATTGGCTTCCAAAAAACCTCACGGCCATGGAAAAGGTACTTCCTCAAGTGCCAAAACTAAAAGAAATGAAAAATAGGCCATCCTATCTCTCAGCAGATAAACCTGTAAAAAAAGCCGCGTTTTTTACTGGATGTTTAATGGATACGATGTTCCTGGAAACCAATAATGCGACAATAAAACTTCTGCAGCTTGCAGGATGTGAAATCCATATTCCTCAAAATCAAGCCTGCTGCGGCGCTCTTCATGGCCATAGCGGCGAAAAACAGGGAGCCAAAAACTTGGCAAAGCGGAACATAGAGGCTTTTGAGAAACTGGACGCAGACTATATCATAACAAATGCAGGCGGATGCGGAGCATTCCTTATTGACTATGACCATCTTCTTAAAGATGACCGGGAATGGCATGAAAGAGCTGTAAAGTTTTCACAAAAACTCAAAGATATCAGCGAAATTCTATACGATCTTGACTTTCACCAAAAAGTTAATCTTGTGCTTCCAGGGAAGATCATAACCTACCAGGATTCCTGTCATTTGCGAAATGTCATGAAAACCTCAACAGCCCCGCGCACCCTTCTGAATTCAATTAAGGGCATCGAATTCAGGGAAATGAAGGATGCAGACAGATGCTGCGGTTCTGCCGGTATTTATAATATTGTTGAGTCTGAAATGTCTATGCAAATACTTGATCAAAAAATGATCCAGGCCAAGTCGGCAGATGCGGCAGTAATTGTAACCTCTAATCCGGGATGTCTTTTGCAAATGAAGCTGGGGATAGAACGGGAAGGTTTATCCGGAAACGTAAAGGCTGTTCATATCGCAGATATTCTTCTGGAAGCTGCTGTTGATAAAGAAAAGTAAAGAAACTGCTTATGCCGAAATATTTCCACTTATGAAACTCCCTTTTTAATTCATACTACAAATACAGAGGGAAAATAAACTCTGTAAGACCAATAAAAAGGAGTTGAATACAATGGCAAGAAGCAGCAATAAGCTTTTAGTTCCTGGGATTGAACAATACATGGACCAGGTTAAATATGAAATTGCCCAGGAATTTGGTGTTCAATTAGGCTCTGATACTGTATCCCGGGCTAACGGATCTGTAGGCGGAGAAATTACTAAGCGATTAGTTCAGCAAGCCCAGGCACAAATGTCCGGTCAAAATAATAAATAACAACTTCATATAATGGAAAAAGTCCGGAGCTGTCTCCGGACTTTATTCTTATCGATTTCCTCTTTCATGGTGTTTTCCCTGTTTATTTCCGCTTGAATTATTGCGATTGTCCCTATCTTTATGGTTTCTCTCAGGACCATTCCCGCCTTTGTTTTTCCCATTTTCTTTTTCTTTGGGATTTCTCTCGGGGTTATTTCTTTTTTCATTAGCTTTATTATTTTTTTTTTCGCTTGGATGATTTTGATGTTTTTGGGCTTTTACGTTATTTCCTTGATCTTTCTTTTCTTTATTATCGTGCCCTCTTCCAGGATTATTTCCTTTGTAATTACCGCTGTTATTTTGCTGGTTCTCAGATTTCTTTATTTGCCCTGGAACAGCAGGTTGTTCTTTATTATCTTCTGCTTTCTCCTGCTTTTTTAATTGGCTTTGCGTATTTTCTTCCGGCTTTTGCGGAGGATGAATTTCTTTATCTGTCTGTTTAACCGGATTCGCAGGTTCAGGTTTTTCTTTCTTGTCAGCGTCAGCTTTTAATTTATTTTCTTTATATAATCCAGGTGAGAGCCCTTTTTCTATAGCAGCTTCTCTTTCCTCTTCACTTGCTTCCAGTAAAGTTACTTCAAGCTGCTCTTTTTGTGCAGCCTGTTTAATATCTGCCAGTTCCTCCTGAATGCGCTTATCCGCTTCTTTACTCTGTTCTGTATAAACGGCAGCAATGACTACCTCTTTGTTTTCCTTAAAATAGCCCTGTTTCTTTATCTGAAGAAGAATTTTGTCAGCTACCTCATGAATACTGTTTTTTTTCCAGTCCTTGATGTTTTGGATAATGAATTCTCCTTATTCATTATAAGGCACGAGTTCTACTACCTGATATTTTTGATTGACCCCTAATTCAATACTCGGATTAACGTCTATTGACATATATGCATACACTTCATCGTTTTGCAGGAACGGCAAAAAAGAAACGATTGCGAGCATTAGTGCAAAAGCTGCTGCCATTAATCCTTTTCCTTTAAATAGATTAAAAATAGTTAAAGGCGATGACTTTTTTCCGTTTTTCAGTTCTATTGGGAAGAATTCAATTTCCTGGCCAAGTGCATATGCCCCATCTTGATTTCGAGCACGCAGAAATTCTCCTTCCGGGGTTAATAGTGTTAAAAAACGTTCGTTTATTTCCATGATAATTCCTGTTTTCACGTTTCCAACACCCCTTTGATATAATCCTTCAGAAAGACATAATCACCCGTTAATATTAGTGAAATGGCAATTATATATTTCCTGTTTCTCTCTATTGTTTTTCTGCTTAAGGATACATAGCTCTCCAGCTGCTTTATCGGCAGCTTTTTTTATCATAAAGAATATTTTTGAGTTCATCATTTTCAACCAGAATTTTGGCTACAGTCATCGCATTTTTTCGTGCATCAGCATGTTTTGGAGACTGCTCGATCAAATCGCTGAAAGTAAGGTCGAACTCCTGAAGAATCTGTGTAAACTGGAGGATTTCTTCTTTTCTCAGTTCCTCATCCGTTTTTTTCCTGAAGTCTTCAATGGACAATTCGTCTTCAATCGCCGAACCTGTATCATCATCATCCAGATTAGAGCCTCCATTAAAACTAAGATTCTGAAATTTGGATTGCTTGCGGATATAATCAATAACCCGCCTTTTAATCAGCACTTCCGAAAAACTGATCAATGAACTCCCTTTATCAGGACTGTACTTTTGAATGGCTTCATTAAATGCGATGAGACCAATGCTGAATTCATCATCTGATTCATGTATGTATCTCTTGCAGACTGATGATACTGTTTTAGCAATAAACGGCTTATATGACTCAATTAGCTCATTATTTAATGCTGTATCTCCATGCTGTATTAACTCTACCGTTTCTTCGAGCGTTCTTTTACGCTTCTTCGCCATAAACAATAAACTTAGCAATAGCCCCACCTCTTTTCAAAACACATTATATCATACGGTGTCCAGATTATTTTTTTTAGGGTGGTTTTATTTGCTAAGGAAATGTAAGCCTCGAAGTGCTTTACTTTCCAGCTAAAATCAGTTGTCTTTATTCTCTTTGCCTTGACCTTTTGCTGCTTCAGCTTTCTCTTTTCCTTTGCCGGCATGTCTCTTTGCTTCTGCCTGCTTTTCTTGAATCTTCTTTACCTGCTGTTCTTTTGCTGCTTTCCCAGCTGCCTCACGTGCTTCTTTTTCAGCTTGTTTAGCTGCTTCGCGTGCTCCCTTTTCTGCTTTTCTAGCTTCTTCACGTGCCGCCTTTGCTTCCGCTCTCTTTTGGGCTTCTATAACTTTTGCCTCTTCATGAGCTTTTTTATTCTCAGCTTTAGCTGCATCTTTTGCTTCTTTAGACACCTTCACGGAAACTTCAGGTAACACATTTGTCTCTTCAGGAGCTGATTTATCAATCTTTTTCTCCGGATTTTCTGCTGTTTCAGTTCCAGAAGAAGCATCTTCAGATTTAATCGGTGCAGGCGCAATTTCTGCAGCTTGCCCAGATTCCTTTTCATCTATCACTTGTTCAGACCATTTTTCAGAGAACTTAGCAATGTTTTTTTGCATCGCTAAAATGGCAGGATGATTTTCATCGAATCTTTCTGAAAACTTAGCAAGATTTGCCTGAAGGGCAATGATATTCTGTGCAAGGGCTTCTTTTACTTCATCTTCAGGTTCCTTTTCCAACGTGCCATTATCAGAAATATCCACATTGTCTGCAGGGTCTTCAGCAGGATCAGCATCTTCAGCTAATTCGCTTTCGCTAATTAGATTACCGTTGTCCTCCTCACCTGGTTTTGATTTTTCTTGGTCTTCATTCGCTTCATCAACGATGGTATCAGCGTTTTCCATCTGTTCCAGTGCTTTTTCTATTGCTTCTAAAGCTTCTTCTTCTTTTCCTTCAGCCAAAAGTGCTTCTGCTTCAGCCATGCGCTCTGCTGCATATCCTGCAAGCAATTTTGCATCTTTAATGTCATCAAAAGTTAAAGCAAGCTTCACTTTTTCCAATGCAAGCTTTGCAAAGTAGAAGAAGCTTCCAGGCAATAGAGATGGGGCTTCTGATTCATTTTCATCAAGCTTTTCTTTAGCATTTTCAGTGGATTCAGCTGACAGATCATTTTTTATTTCAACTGTTTCAAAATCTGCATCTTCCTTGTTTTCATTCGCAAAAGCTGTTGCGGCTGAAAATGTGAATGTTCCTGCAATCACTAGCGCTAGTGCGCTTTTTGCGATTTTATTCATTTCTTTGCTGGATAAAAATTTCAATGATTTCACCTCAGAATTTAATTAAAGCGGCCGCTTGTTCATTACAACTGTACGGAATCATGAAAGAGATTTTTGGGGGTTAATAAAAAATTTTATTTTTATAAAAGAAAAAAAGCTTTAACAATCACTAAATTGATTAGTGTGCCAAAGCTTTTTTCATTAATAAAATCTTGTGCCATCTTAACTTTGCACCGGGTGCTTTCTCCATTTCAAAATAATCCATCTGATCAATAGACCGGTTAATACACCCGGAATAACAAAAAGCATGGGAAGAAAGACCGGCCCAAAAAAGACTCCAAATAATTTCAGCTTAGTTGAGTACATAAGTCCTACTGTCACAAAATAGGCACTAAACACAAAGGGAAGGAAAGATAATTCTTCATTTTCGGGCATAGCAGTACGATATGCATCCCACATCGCAAACATGTAAAGACAGGGGTAAAACATGAGCCACTGATAATTAAGGACATGAACCGCTTTATCAATTTCTCCCATAAAACTGAGCATGATGGCTGAATTAAAATGGCTGTATACATTAATGATAAATTCAAGCGCGACAAATAATGTTCCCTTCCACAGCTGCCCCATTAATAATTGGCTAAAACCAGGCAATGCAATACTCCAAAAAACTGCTTCTAGTTTACTGAGTTTTTTCATTTCATTACCACCAGCTACAAGTCGATACTTTTATTGTGCTCTGATTATTGGCCAATTATCAAAAGAATTTTCCAGATATTTTCCTGAAACCCCATTAAAATAATGAATTCAATTTTGACACAAGCATGCCAAAAGGCCCCTTCTAATAGAAGGAGCCCGCATACGTTTAGGTATTTTCATCCCTGTTGTGTTCTTTTTTTTCATTATTATCTTCTTTTACAATTTTTAATAACTCTTCAAGCATGCCAGCCATATCATCTCTGCTGTAGGATCTTTCTTCAGGGGATTGTAGCTGATTTTTGTCGTCTGCACCTTTATTGTGATTCCAGTCTTCCCCCACTCTCTCTTCAAGCAGGTAAGCTGGCACTAAATGGCCATCCGGTGTTGCATACATTTTATTTAACCGCCTTGTATCCTTGTCAAAGAAACTATATACAACAGGTATCACAAATAGAGTCAGGAACGTACTGCTGATCAGCCCGCCTATCAGAGCAATCCCCATAGGCTGGTTAATTTCAGTTCCTTCTCCTATTCCGAGGGCAAGAGGAACTAGCCCTAGTATAGTTGTTAGAGCTGTCATAAGTATTGGCCTTGCACGGTCCTTAACTGAAATGATTATCGCATCGTAGGTCCTAAGGCTATTCTCTTTCTTTTGATTTATATAATCGACTATGACTATTGCATTATTAACGACAATTCCTGCCAGCACAATAATCCCGATAATTGCAGTTAAGCTGATAGGTGTTTGGGTTGCAGTAAGAGCAATTGCCACCCCTATCACCATGAGAGGCACAGTAAACATGATAACTAACGGATACTTCAGCGACTCAAATTGTGCTGCCATGACAAGGTAAATAAAGATGATTGCCAGTACAAAGGCCAGAATCAGGTCATCAATGGATGATTCCAGCAGCTCCCTGTCACCGCTAAAAACAATCTCCGTTTCATCCGGCAAATCCAGATCAGCAATTTCTTTATCCACTTCTTTTGACATGGCACCCATGTTTGTTGAAGACTTGTACTTTAATGTAAATTGGACAGCATCCTGCTGATTGATTCGCTGAATATTGACCGGTCCTTCTCCGCGTTCTATTTTCGTTACGTCACTGAGAGAAGTATAATTTCCATCAGGCTTTTTTATAAGCAATTTTTTTAAATTATCTATATCCTGTGTGACTTTTCTGTCGTACTCAACAAAGACACCATATATATTTGATTCTTCATCTATCATTTGTGTTGCCCGATTGCCCCTTGTTACATCATTTACTGCCATGGCCACCTGGGCAGGAGCCAGGCCGTGCTCAAGCGCCTTTTCACGGTCCACAGTAATTTGAATTTCTTCAACGGTATCCATAAGGTCAGTCGATAATTCTGTTACATCATCCAAGTCCTTCAATGAATTATAGATTTTATCTACATTATCCGTTAAGCGGTTTGGATCTGTATCTCTTACACTGAAAGTCAGTGTATTCGGAGCTGTACCGGATGAAGATTGCATGTTAAATGAGAGTTCGGCAGTTTCATTAACCTTTGTTGCAGCATTTTCCAGATCCTTTTTGACATCATCGGCAAATTCAAATGTTGATCTTTCCCGCTGATCAAGCCCTTTCATTTTGATATACAATTCAGCGATATTGGCATTCTTCGAGCCCCGGAAGGATCCTTCCTGTGTAGTTCCAATGAGGCTTACATATGTATCTACCTCTTCTTCATCCTTTAATTCTTCCTCTAGAGCAGATATAACCTTTTCTGTTTCTGAAAGTGCAGTGCCGTTTTCAAGCTCCATACGCACCGTAAAGAAGCCTTCATCTGCATTCGGAAGAAATTGTGTGCCTACTGTGGTCATTCCAAAGCTGCCCGCTGCCAATAACAGCATGGTAATCGCTATTACCACAGCACGATTCCGCAAAGACCATTTAATTGATTTTTCAAGTGAACGCATTAAGCCTGATTCCTGCCGTTTTGTCTCAATGTTTGTTTTTGGGGACTTCAGCAGTCTGCTCGCCAGCATTGGCACAACTGTCAGTGCAACAATTAGAGATGCAAATAGGCTAAAGGAAATGGTCAGGGCAAACTCCTTAAACAATTCACCGATGATTCCAGTTATAAATACTACAGGGAGGAATACAGCGACAGTCGTCAGTGTTGAAGCAGTAATCGCACCTCCTACTTCTTTAGCTCCATCGCTGGCAGCCGTTTTAGAATCTTTCCCCATTGATAAATGGCGGTAAATATTTTCAATAACTACGATGGAATTATCCACCAGCATTCCAATTCCAAGCGCCAATCCGCCGAGTGTCATAATATTTAAGGTGAAATCTGAAAAATACATTAAAACAAAGGTAAAAATAACAGAATAGGGAATAGAGATGCCAATAATAAGCGGGCTTTTAACATTTTTCAAAAAGAAAAATAGCACAATCATGGCAAAAGCACCGCCAAGAATCAGTGAATTGGAAATATTCCCTATTGCAAGGTTTATGTAATCTCCCTGGTCAAAAAGAATTTCTGATTCAATATTTTCAAATTGTTCTTTCTCAAGAAGATCATACAATTGTTGTATGAACTGATTTGAAACTTCTGCCGTATTAGCATCTGATTGCTGCAGGACACTCAGTAAGACGGATGGAGACTGGTTTGTGCGCGTGATGGTTCGATCATCCTGGCTGGCCAGCTGAACCTTTGAGATATCTTCAAGGCTTACTTTATCGCCAGTTGCAGGGTCAACTGTTACGGTAAGTTTTTTAAGCGTATTTAGGGAATCAATGGAACTAATGATCCTGGTTGTCAGCTCTTTTCCCTCAGTCAAAACCGGATCACCTGGCATTGAAATATTATTGGATTCAATTACATCCACAACATCAGCCTGGCTTAGTTTGAAATCTCTTAGTTTTTCCTGATCAAGTTCCACCCTTACTTCCTTAATAGCTGTTCCGGAGAGATTTACGCTTGCTACTCCTTCAACTTTGGTCAGCTCCAGATTCAGTTGTTCTGCAAGCCTTCTTAATGCTTCAGTCTCCTCATCTGCACTGAGGGATAATTGTATGATCGGAAACTGGGCAGGATCAAACTTCATAAAGCGGGGTTTATCAGCTTCATCAGGAAGCTGTGTCTGGTCCAGCCTTTGAATAACCTCACTTTGTATTTCATCTATATCTGTAGTCCAGGAAAATTGCATCAGAATGAAGTTTGCGCTCTCTTGAGAGGTGGAGGTTAGGGTTTTAATCCCCGGCAATGTTGCCAGATTTTCCTCGAGGGGCTTTGTTACTTTTTCCACCACTTCATCAGGACTTGCTCCTGGATATGAAGTTACTACTACTCCTACAGGAGGATTCAGATCGGGTATGAGTTTTAATGGAATATTCAAGAGGGAGACAACCCCTAAAATAAGCACTAAGAACATCGTAACCAATGTAAAGATTGGCCTTTTGATTGAAAAATCACTTATTCGCACACATTCTGCTCCTTTCAAAGTCAGTAATTAAATGACGCTGCAATGATTGGTTAAAATACATTTTAACTATATTAAAGCAGCAATCACTATGCAAGAAATCAATGTGCTGTTAAATGGGGATAAAGAACATTATATTTGACTTTAAAGAGGTTCTATCATTCAAAATTCGAAATAATAAGGTTCTTTGCCCACAGAAAAAAAGCAGCATTACACAGCTGCTTTTTTCTCAATTTTTTCGATTTTTATACCAGTGAATCCATAGATAAGAGTAATAACCGGACTTAGTATACAGAAGAAAGCAAACGGCAGGTAAGCTGATGTTTCCACTCCCAGTACACCTGTTAGAAAAACTCCGCAAACACTCCACGGGACTAACGGATTTACCACGGTGCCGGCATCCTCAAGAATCCTCGAAAGATTCTTCGGGTGCAGTCCGGCTTTTTTAAAAGGTTCCGTGAAAGCATTCCCAGTTAAGAGAATCGACAGATACTGTTCACCAAGCAGGAAGTTAATCCCGATTGCTGTTCCTGCTGCTGCCGCCACCAGAGCGGACACACGATTCAATACTCCTTTGATGCCTTCAAGCAAAGCTGGAAGAATGCCAAGCTTTAAGAATAAACCACCCATAGAAAGTGCAAGCAATACCAAAGAAATAGAAAACATCATGCTTTCCATGCCGCCTCTTGATAATAGTGCGTCAACTTCCTCTGAACCACTTTTTGAGGCATATCCCGAATACAGCAATGACATCATTCTTTCGAACGCGAAGCTGTTTTGAACAAATATGGCTAAGATTAATGCCGATAAAATTCCGGCAGACAGCGTGATGATAGCTGATACTCTTTTAATGGCCATAATAGTCAAAATGACAAATGGAATTAGGGAGTACCAATGTACCAGCCCCTCATCCAGCAGAGTTGTTTTCAGCTGGGCAATCTTTGAAAAATCAGACGCTGCCTCGCCTGGTGACAGCACAGCAAAGATTGCCAAAGAAATGATAAACGAAGGAATCGTTGTCCATGCCATAGTCTTAATATGCTCAAATAAATCCACCTTAACTGTCGATGATGCCAGGTTTGTTGTATCTGACAACGGAGACATTTTATCTCCAAAAAATGCGCCGGATATAACCGCACCTGCAGTAATCGCATCCGATAGACCCAAAGCAGAGCTGACTCCCATAAAGGCCACTCCTAATGTAGCAGCCGTCGTAAGTGAGCTTCCAATGCTCATGCCAATCACAGATGCTACCACAAACACAATGGCATAAAAGAACTTTCCATTAACAGCTTCCAAAGCCAGATAAATAAATGTAGGAATGGTTCCGCTTGCCATCCAGCTGCTTATCAGCATGCCGATTAAAAAGAAAATGAAAATCGCCCCTAATCCAGACTGGGCACCTTCAATCAGCCCTTTTTCCAGCTGTGTAATGGATACTTTTTTTATTAAACCATAAGCAATTAACCCCATTATCGCGAAAACAACCGGAATATGAGGCACTGCCCCTGCGAAAATAATAGAATAGCTAATCCCGCCAAGGATTATTAAAGTTACAATAAGCGCCTCCAGCGGCTTCAAATTCAATGCTGCATGTTCCTGATGCATAATGTATTCCTCCTAAAAAATATCAGAGTTCGGGAGCAAACAAAAAAGCCCTCTCGCCTATAGGGACGAAGGAGCTCCGCGGTACCACCCTAATTGATAAGCCATTTCTGCTTACCCGCTTAAAGAGAATGTCCTGTTGAGATGCAGTTGTATTTCGACCAATTGCTGCCTGGATTTTCATCACCCATCCAGTTTCTATCTGCTGCCGGCAACTGCTCTACTTTCTTCTGCGGACAAAGTCTATATTTTAATCGAGATTGAACTTCCCGCTTTTTAACTTAAACGCTTTTTAGCACTAAAGCATGTGTGTTAATACTATATTATCTATTGATGAATATGTCAATAGGATTGACATAGGAATATACAGGAATTAAGGCAAGAGAAGAGAGGCTCTGTCATTTACGGGGACCAACAGCAAAAACGGCCCCTAAAAGAGGCCGCATGATTATTCTGAGTCCATCGGATTATATAGTTTTACATCCGGATTTTTTTCCTGGAACCATCGGAGTGCAAAGTCATTTTCAAATAGAAAAACGTTTTTGTCGTAACGGTCTTTAACCAGGAGACTTCTTCCACTGGAAAGATTTTCGTTGACCTCATTGCCTTCTACCCAGCGGGCAATTTTTGAGCCTTGTCTTTCCATATAAACTTCTGTATTATATTCATTTTTCATTCGGTGTTCAAAAACTTCAAATTGCAGCTGCCCAACCGCTCCCAGAAGGTATTCTTCCATTTTAACTGTTTTAAACAGCTGAATGGCGCCTTCCTGCACCAGCTGCTGGATGCCCTTATGAAAATGTTTTTGCTTCATGACATTTTTTGCAGTTACTTTTACAAATAGCTCAGGTGTAAATTGGGGAAGACGTTCATATTGGAAATTATTTTTCCCAGCGGTTAACGTATCGCCAATCTGGTAGGTTCCCGGGTCATAAATTCCGATGATATCACCGCTTACTGCAGAATCGACTGTACTTCTGTCATCAGCCATGAATTGTGTGGACTGAGCAAGCTTGATGGACTTGCCGATTCTTGGTATATTCACAGCCATGCCACGTTCAAATTGGCCTGAACAAATTCTCAAAAATGCTATCCGGTCGCGATGAGCAGGATTCATATTTGCCTGGATTTTAAATATGAAGCCAGAAAATTCTTCTGACAGCGGATCAATTTCCCCTGCTGTAGAATTCCGAGGCTGCGGCGGCGGTGCAAATTGAAGATATGACTCGAGAAATGTCTGTACGCCAAAGTTGGTCAGCGCGCTTCCAAAAAATACAGGAGTCAGTTCACCCTTTGCAATTCTCTCTCTTGAAAACTCATTGCCCGCTTCATTTAACAGCATAATTTCTTCAAGAGTCTGATCATATAGCCCAGTATCCTTAATAGAGTGGTTTCCCTCTATTTCGCCCTCCTCATTCAGGGAAATAAAGCGGTCCTCTTCTTCTACTCTGAATTGCTCAATTCGATTATTAAACCGATCATAAATTCCGAGGAATTCTTTTCCCATCCCGATTGGCCAGTTCATTGGATATGATTCAATTCCCATGACCTCTTCTAATTCTGCAAGGAGCTCAAGCGGTGCCTTCCCCTGGCGATCAAGCTTATTCATAAAAGTAAAAATCGGAATTCCTCTCATTCGGCAGACCTTGAATAATTTAAGTGTCTGCTCCTCGATGCCTTTCGCTGAGTCAATGATCATAACAGCACTATCAACGGCTGTCAGCGTACGATACGTGTCTTCACTGAAATCCTGGTGACCAGGAGTATCTAGAATATTAACGCGTGCACCATCATATTCAAACTGCATCACACTGGAGGTAACAGAAATTCCGCGCTGCTTTTCAATTTCCATCCAGTCGCTTGTCGCATACTTGCCTGTTTTCTTCCCTTTAACTGTACCAGCGTCACGAATGGCACCCCCGAATAACAGGAGTTTTTCAGTCAGCGTCGTTTTACCGGCATCCGGGTGGGAAATGATTGCAAAGGTGCGGCGGGATAAAACTTCTTCTTTAAAATTTTTGGACATTTTCGTTCCTCACTTACTTGTATGAAAATTTTGTTAAAAAGCAATCAATGTGTCACTTAATTATTGCAATACCTTCAATTTTATCGCTCCAAAGTAAAGTTTGCAACGCATTTTAAGATTGCATATTTCTTTTTATAAAACTTTTTCAGGCTTATAATAGTGAAACTAAATATAAAAAAGGAGGTTAATAATGGACACAATTACTCATACATTATTCGGATTGGGCCTTTTCGGTGCAGTCGACAAACGGAATATGGATAAAAATTCCAAGAGGGCGTATTTGCTTACTGCTGTCGGGGCAAGCCAAATTCCGGATATTGATGTAATCTCCCGCTTATGGGATACAGAAGGACTTTACCAGATGTGGCACAGAGGCATTACCCATTCAGTTTTCCTCACTCCGGTCTGGGCCCTGCTGTTTCTTCTCCTGTCCTTCCTGCTCTTCAAAGTAAAGGATAAGAAGCTTTTTCTGCTGGGATGGCTTGCAGTTTTCATACATAATACAAGCGATTTATTTAATGCTTGGGGCACGGGTTATTTGGAGCCATTTTCAAATATGAGGATTACGTTTGGCACGATTCCTATTGTTGATTTAGTGTTTTGGACCATCCTGGGAATTGCTTACATTTTTTCAAGAAGAAACAAGCTAAAATCGCCTTATTACTTTAAAATGGCATGGGCCTTTATGTTTCTTCATGTGATGATCCAAAGCACACAGGGATTTATTATTTATAAGCAGTATAATGATCAATATGATCAAGTTGCCCTGTCGGCAGACTTTATTCCATGGACCTTTTCAGTCATTGCCAAAAAAGAGGATGAAGTAACCATCTTTAATGATAACCTTTTTAAGAAAGAGGAAACCCAATATGTGCTTCAATCAAGAGAAACTGCCGATTTAGATAAATTGTTTTCTCAGCGGCCTGAAGCTAGGACCCTATATGAATGGTCCCCATTTGTCGTCCTGGTTGATGATGATGAAAGGCTTGGCCTCTATGACCCCCGGTTTTACAGAAACGGTCAGTCTTTTCTGTTTGAATATATTGAGAAAAATACGGAAAGGTGAGCATCTTGCTCATCTTTTTCTATTTTCCCCATACATGCTGCATGCATAGAATTTTTTCATTAATTTATTTCTTTTGCACATAATACAACTATTGAGCTTTTATAGGCTGTTTCAATAGGGAATAGGAGTACTGCCAGAACCCTTCCTCAAGCATTCTGCAAGGGAAAATTACATAGTTAAGAGGTGTAAATATGAATTTTATTTGGGGAATATTCGGTATCATTGTCGTTTTAGGAATCGCTTTCCTGCTCTCAAGCAATAGAAGGGCAATCAGTTTAAGAACTGTTGCAGGAGGGCTTGCTATTCAGCTGATTTTCGCCTTTCTCGTTTTAAAGTGGGAAGGCGGCAGAAAAGGATTAGAATGGCTTACAATGAAGGTAAACGATATCATCAATTACGCTAATCAGGGAATAAACTTTTTATTTGGCGGCCTTTTTACAGATGAATCTGGAATCACCTTCGTTTTCGCACTTCAGGTTCTGCCTGTGGTAATCTTTTTTTCATCATTGATTTCTGTTCTCTATTATTTAAGGATTATGCAGTTTTTCATAAAGATCCTGGGCGGAGGGCTGTCAAAGCTTCTCGGAACCAGAAAAGCTGAGTCCATGTCGGCAGCAGCAAATATTTTCGTGGGCCAAACAGAGGCTCCGCTTGTTGTCCGGCCTTATATTGCCAATATGACAAAATCTGAGTTATTTGCTGTTATGACCGGCGGCCTTGCATCTGTGGCAGGATCTGTTTTAATCGGATATTCCCTTTTGGGAGTGCCTCTCGAATATCTCCTGGCCGCAAGCTTTATGGCAGCACCTGCAGGTTTGATACTGGCCAAAGTCATGCTTCCTGAAACGGAGGATAAAGAAGAGCCTAAAGAATTTGATATGGAAGTGGATAGCGATTCTGCCAATGTCATTGATGCGGCCGCAAAAGGAGCAAGTGTCGGGCTGGAACTGGCTTTGAATATCGGGGCCATGCTTCTTGCCTTTATTGCTCTGGTTGCATTGATTAACGGTCTTCTCGGATGGGTTGGAGGATTATTTGGCCTCGAAGGATTAACGCTCGAAACCATTCTGGGTTATGTTTTCTCACCGCTTGCATTTGCAATTGGCGTTCCATGGTCAGAAGCTGTGCAGGCCGGAAATTATATTGGCCAGAAATTAATTTTGAATGAATTTGTTGCTTATTCAGCTTTTGCACCCGATATTCCAAATTTATCTGATAAAACGGTTGCAATCGTCAGCTTCGCCCTTTGCGGATTTGCCAATATTTCTTCATTGGGTATTCTGCTTGGAGGACTTGGGGGATTGGCACCAAACCGCAGACAGGACATTGCACGGCTTGGACTGAAGGCAGTTGCAGCGGGTGCCCTAGCATCTATGTTAAGTGCTGCCATAGCTGGAATGCTGTTTTAAAAAAATCACGTGAAAATCCTCCCGTTAACAGCGGGAGGATTTTATTTTTATTTCTTTAAATAGTAGATAACGGATTCATATGGCCTTAAGTTAATGGTCTGTGCTGCAGAAGGTGAATGATTGTAATTGGACAGTAAGGTCTCCTCTTTATATTCATCTGCTTGAATATGTTCAGGAATGATAAATGAAGTTTCTTTCCCATAGAAATTATTCACAACCAGAAGCTTTTCATTATCACCATTTCGAACATAAGCAAACACATCAGGATGATCCTCAGAAATCAGTTCATAGTCTCCATAAGTGATAATATCATACTGCTTGCGAAGCTGGATCAGCTTTTTATAATGATAAAAAATAGAATTCCCGTCATTCAATGCTCTTTCGGCATTTATTTCACTGTAATTTGATGCAATATTAATCCAAGGCGTCCCATCTGTGAAACCTGCATTTGCAGAACCATCCCATTGAACTGGCGTCCGGGAATTGTCGCGTGATTTGCTTTTAAGAATATTAATTATTTCTTCTTCAGTCATTCCTTTTTCCTTAAGGATATTATAAACGTTCAATGATTCTACATCTCTGTAGTCTTCAATGCTATCAAAGCCCGGGTTTGTCATGCCAAACTCTTCACCCTGATAAATATAAGGGGTACCTTGCATCATATGAATAACTGTCGCCAGCATCTTAGCAGATTCGCGATGATATTTTCGGTCATCACCATATCTTGACACAACACGGGGCTGATCGTGATTACACCAGAATAAAGCATTCCAGCCCCTTCCTTTGTGCATTTCAGTCTGCCACTTGGATAAAATCTGCTTTAACGCTCCAAAATCAAATTCAGCGAGTGCCCATTTCTCCCCATTAGGGTAATCCACTTTCAAATGATGAAAGTTGAAAGTCATGCTCAACTCTTCCCTCTCAGGATTGGAATACTTTATACAATGATCAATGGATGTGGAGGACATTTCGCCAACTGTCATACTATCGTATTTTGAAAATACATTTTCATTCATTTCATGCAAAAATTCGTGCACACGAGGTCCGTCTGTATAGAATTTTCTGCCGTCGCCTGGAGGCACAGACCCGTCGTCATCGGGAAACTGCTGGTCTTTAGAAATCAGATTGATTACATCAAGTCTAAAGCCATCTACACCTTTTTCAAACCAGAATTCCATCATGTCATACACTTTTCGGCGAAGCTCTTCATTTTCCCAATTTAGATCCGCCTGTGAGACATCAAAAAGATGGAGATAGTATTGGCCGGTTGCTTCATCATATTGCCATGCATTCCCTCCGAATTTAGATTCCCAGTTTGTCGGTTCGCTTCCATCGTCCTTAGGATCTTTCCAGATATAAAAATCGCGGTATGGATTGTCTTTTGATTTTTTTGCTTCCTGGAACCAATGATGTTCAGTGGAGGTATGGTTTACTACTATATCCATAATGATTTTTATTTCCCGGCTATGGGCCTCTTCAAGAAGCTTTTCAAAGTCAGCTAAAGTTCCGTATTCTTCGTGAATGCTGAAATAGTCACTAATGTCATATCCGTTGTCGCGCTGCGGAGATTTATAGATTGGCGTCAGCCATACGACGTCCACACCTAATTCTTTTAAATAATCAAGCTTGGCAATAATTCCAGGAATGTCTCCAACCCCATTTCCTGTCGTATCGTTAAAGCTTTTCGGATAAATTTGATATACTGCTGAATTTTTCCACCATGGTTGTTTCATTAGAATCACACCTGTTTTAGTTTTTTATAAATTGAGGTTCTTTAGCTGTTAAAAAGAAGGACCTGAGCTTCATAGGGGCGCAGCTTAGTTGGTCTGCTAATTTGTATATCTTGATAATTCCCAATCAGCGCCTCAAATTTCTTTTCCTGGATGCATGCTGGGAGTTCTACTTCTGGGTTTCCTCCATAGAAGTTGCACAAGACCAGAAGAATCTGATTGCCCATTGTTCTTGTATAAGCGTACACTTCAGGATGATGATCAAGTATTAGATTATACCTGCCGTAAACAATAATTTCATGTTTCTTCCTAAGTTCAATAAGCTTTTTATAGTAATGAAAAACAGACTCAGGGTCTTTCATTGCCTTTTCCACATTAATGTCTTTATAGTTAGGGTTTACTTTTATCCATGGGGTTCCAGCTGTAAATCCCCCATGCTCTGATGAATCCCATTGCATCGGTGTCCGCGCGTTGTCACGCCCTTTTGCATAGATGCTTTCAAGGGCCTTTTCCTCTGTCCACCCATCGTTAAGAGATTCTTTATAAAAATTAAGTGTTTCTATATCTCTGTATTCTTCAATGCTTGAGAAACGGACATTCGTCATTCCAATTTCTTCTCCCTGATAAACATAAGGAGTTCCCTTCATCATATGAAGCAATGTTGCGAGCATCTTAGCCGACTTTTCCCGATACTCTCCGTCACTGCCGAATCTTGAAACAGAACGCGGCTGGTCATGATTATTAAAGTAAAGACTGTTCCAGCCATCTTCATCCAGCTCATTTTGCCATTTTGTCAGATTTGTTTTTAAGTCACACAGATCAAGCGGTTTAAGATCCCATTTGCCATTTGGCCCGTTATCCAGGCTAACATGTTCAAATTGGAAGACCATATTCAACTCATTGCGTGATTCTCCTGTATATTGCCTGGCCCATTCAGGAGTCACACCGGGCATTTCGCCAACAGTCATAACATTATACTTCGATAAGGCCTTTTCATTCATCTCCCGCAGGTATTCATGAATTCTTGGGCCGTTTCGATAATACTTGCTTCCAGATGCATATTTCTTCCCATGCTTAGGTTCATCGTCAGGAAGTCCCTCCACTTTGGAGATGAAGTTGACGACATCCATTCTGAATCCATCAATTCCTTTTTCGAGCCACCAAGTCATCATGTCGTATATTTCATTTCTTAATTCCGGATTATCCCAATTTAAATCTGGCTGTTTCTTTGAAAACAGATGCAAATAATATTCTCCTGTATTATCATCAAACTCCCAGGCGGATCCTCCGAAATTGCCTCCCCAGTTATTCGGCTCTTTTCCATTCCTTCCTTCGCGCCATATATAATAATCCCTGTATGGATTGTCTTTGGATTTCCTGGACTCTGCAAACCAGATATGTTCGTCTGAACTATGGTTTACCACCAGGTCCATAATGAGTTTAATCTCTCTCTTATGCATCCCTCCGAGAAGTACTTCCCAATCTTCCATTGTTCCAAACTCACTCATAATATCCAGATAATCACTGATATCATATCCATTATCATCATTTGGCGATTTATAAACCGGTGAAAGCCAAACCACATCAACCCCAAGCTCTTTCAAATAATCCAGCCTGGAGATGACTCCCTGCAAATCTCCAATTCCATCTTCATTGCTATCCATGAAGCTCCGAGGGTAAATTTGGTAAACTACACTTTCTTTCCACCATTGCTTCTTCATATGGTGACCTCCGATATTTACATTTTTGTGCAAGCCTTATAAAATGGCGATACCACGGAATTATAAAACCCCATGGCATCAACCTTTCTATTCTGCTTTTTTTAATTTCGAGAAAGCTAAAGTCAATACAAACGGTACAACAAGTGCAATACCCATTCCGATAAAGAAAGCACCCCAGTTTTCCGCAAAGATGGAGAAGAATGCCGGCAAGCCTCCTACACCTATTGACGGTGCCTTAACACCATTAATAGTGATGAAGATGCCTGCAATTGCTGACCCAATAATCGCTGCAAAGAACGGGTACTTAAAGCGAAGATTCACCCCAAACATAGCAGGTTCGGTGACTCCAAGCCATGCTGATACGGACGAAGTAAGCGCAAGCCCTTTCAGCTTTTCGTTCCCTTTGCTTAACAGCATCATGGCAAAAGCAGCGGAGCCCTGTGCAATATTAGACAGTGCAACCATCGGCCATAAAAACGTGCCGCCAATGCTGCCGATTAACTGCAGATCAACTGCAAGGAAAGTATGATGCATACCAGTGATAACGAGAGGGGCATATAATCCTCCGTAAATCAAGCCTCCAAGGGCTGGAACGGCATCAAAGATTCCGACAACTCCATTTGTAATCCAGCTGCCAATCGTGAATGTAATCGGTCCAATGGCAATAAAAGAAAGAAAACCAGTGATCAGTAAAGCGATCGGTGCAACAGTCAGAAGCTGAAAAGCATCAGGAATTCTTTTTCGCAGAAATACTTCTATCTTAGCCAATACGTATGAAGCAAATAATACAGGCAATACCTGCCCCTGGTAACCTACCTTTTCAATTTCAAGACCGAATAAATTCCACTTCGGAACTTCTTCAGCTGAACCATAGCCCCATGCATTTAAAAGTTCCGGGTGCACAAGCATCAAACCTAGCACAATACCAAGAAGAGGACTTCCTCCAAACCTGTTTACGGCACTCCAGCCAATCAAACCGGGAAGGAATACGAAAGCAGTATTGGCAATCAGGTTAATGATGCCCGCCAGATCGGCCCAGTTTGTATAAACTTCAACAAACGATTTACCATCGAAGAAAATATCCGGTGCGGTCATAATGTTATTGATTCCCATCAGCAAACCAGCTGTAACGATAGCCGGAAGGATTGGAATAAAAATATCTGCAAGTGTTTTAATTCCGCGCTGCAATGGATTTAAGTTTTCAGCAGCAGCACTTTTTGTTTCTTCTTTAGACGATTCGCCAATTCCTGTCGCATCTGTCATTTCTTTATACACTTTATCAACCAGGCCTTGTCCAATGACAACCTGGAATTGTCCATTTGTGGAAAATGAGCCTTTTACAATATCTATATTTTCGAGTTTTTCTTTATTGACTTTTCCTTCATCTTTTAACGCAAAACGCAGCCGTGTAACACAATGAGTTGCCGCTGCAATATTATCCCTGCCCCCGATAGCTTCTACAATTTGCTCTGCTGACTCTTTATTTGTAGCCATTCTTCGCTCTCCTCCTGTTACCGTTTTCATATAAAAGAAAAAAACAGTTATAAGGTTTTTGTTTATTGTTCTCTAACTTTACAAATATATCCAATTAACAGAATTCGACTTGTATATACATGAACTGTTTACGCTTTCATTCTATCTTGTATATACATGTCAGTCAACCACTTTTTCTTTTCTCTCTTTTATATACCCATTCAATCTCTCTGGATGTCAGAAAATAAAAAAACCGGCTTCGAGACTAAATTGTCTTCAAAGCCGGTTCTAAACCTATTGAATAATCTTATTTCCTTTTATCATCGTCATCATCTTTTGTGAGTTCACGGGTAGATTTCTTAAATTCTTTTAAGGTCTCCCCAAATGCTCTCCCTATTTCAGGAAGTTTTTTAGGACCAAAAATAATAAGAGCCAGAACCAGGATGAGAATTAAACCTGGAATACCGATGTTTGATAACATGCTGAACACTCCTTATATATCATATCGCATGGGCAGTAGCAATCATGTTCATTGTCCATTATAGTAGATTGACTTAAAAAATCATAGCATGGCAGCTATTTTTATGAATTCACGTTTTTTCACTATTAAAGACTCTATCAAGATCTTCTAATACTTCACCAATTTTGCGGTTATGGATCACTTCATCAGCATAAATATCGAAGTCCGTAGGTTCCAAATTAATAATCACCAGTTTTGCCCCGTTTTGTTTGGCAATCAGCGGAAACTGATTTGCAGGTGTTACATTCAAGGATGATCCCAGAACAATAAAAAGTTCTGCCTTTTCTGTTTCATCTTCTGCGAAATCTAAAGCCTCCTCAGGAAGCATTTCCCCAAACAGAACTACTGAAGGACGGAGCACACCACCGCAATTACATTGGAATTGTCCATGCAAATACCCTTCGCTCGGGAACTCTTTTTTACACTTCTGGCAATGGAGTGTCTGCAAATTCCCATGGAGCTCTGATACTTTTTTACTTCCCGCCAGTCCATGAAATCCATCCACATTCTGGGTGATAATGCTCTTAATAATATCTCTCTTTTCCCAATCTGCAAGAATATAGTGCCCTTTATGGGGATTGCACTCCTTAAGCCCGATTACCCTGTGCCGATAAAATTCAATAAACTCGTTCACATTTTCATTTAATGCTTCTGTACTGGCTATTTTTCCAGGATCTTTCCCATTCCATAATCCATTATTGGCAGACCTGAAATCAGGAAGTCCGCTTTCCGTCGACATTCCTGCTCCAGTTAATATTACTGTATAATTTGATTCCTGAAGCCATTTCTCAAGCATAGATATCAGCCCCCAATAAGGTTTTGTCACAGGTTAAATTTGATTTCCATTTATTTCTCCCGGTGAAATGTTTATGTCATGTCAGGTATGCGGTAAATACTAGATTATAACTGTTTATGCGAATTATCAAATATAGGAGTGATAGCTATGCCTGAAATAGAAACGAAAGATTATAAGGACGGCTATAAAAAATTTTCTGCCAGGGCCAAACGTTATGCGGAAGACCCTGAAAAAACAAAAGTACTGCTAAGAAAGGCTACACTTAAAGCAGATAAAAATAAATCTTCATTAAGTGATATATGGGAAAAGTTTCAGCTTCTGATCGATTTGGTTAAGGCATGGTCTAAAGGCGATTACCGGCATATTTCAAGAAAATCGGTTATCTTTATTATTGCTTCCGTCCTATACTTTGTTTCCCCTATAGACCTTGTTCCTGACTTTTTAATAGGAATGGGAATTTTAGATGATGCAGCAGTACTTGGTTTTGCCGTTAGCCAAATTACAGGTGAACTTGAAAAATTCAAAATCTGGAAAGAAAGCAGGACGATAGAGATGAAATAATTATTTTCTGTCCATTTTGATATTATTTGCTATAATAATGATGGAAAGTATTTATGCTGTCAAAATTAAATAGCAGGAAATGTAGGGGAACCGGTATGCCGGTTGAGACTTCATCATTAAGATGCTGACCCTTTGAACCTGATCTGGCTCATAGCAGCGTAGGGAACATATTCTTAAACATACTAAATGTTTTTATATGCGCCCTGGTTTATACCGGGGCGTTTTTATTTTTCAGGGCAGACTATCATTAACTTTCCTTATTACATAAAGGTTTTAGGAGGATTATTTATGAAAAAGTGGATTGCGGCTATCTGTTCACTTCTGTTTCTTTCAGGCTGTGCCGGCAATGGAGCGGATAATCAGACTGGAAGCAAAGATGCAGACAGCAAACAAGATTTGAAAAAAGTTACTGTTGTATTGGATTGGACACCCAATACCAATCATACCGGCTTATATGCCGCAAAGGACAAAGGATATTTTAAAGAAGAAGGGCTCGATGTCGAAATTATAATGCCAGGTGAAGCAGGTGCAGATCAATTGACTGCATCAGGCAAGGCTGATTTCGGTGTCAGCTATCAGGAAAGCATCACGGAAGCCCGTGTACAGGGAGTTCCCCTTGTATCAATAGCAGCTGTAATACAGCATAATACTTCCGGTTTTGCATCCCCTGCTGAAAAAAACATTAAATCGCCGAAAGACTTTGAAGGAAAAACTTATGGCGGCTGGGGAGCTCCTGTAGAAAAATCTGTAATAGATTCCCTAATGAAGAAGGAAAACGCCAATGTTGATAATGTCTCAATTGTTAACATGGGAGATGCTGACTTTTTCACAGCTGTTAAAAGAGATATAGACTTCGCATGGATTTATTACGGATGGACAGGTGTAGAAGCAGAACTTCGGGGGGAAAAGATTAATATGGTCTACCTTACCGACTACTCAAAAAAACTGGATTACTACACGCCCGTTCTCGCAACCAGCGAAAAAATGATTGCAGATGACCCGGATACTGTCAAAGCATTTGTAAAAGCAGCATCCAGAGGTTATGAATTTGCAATCGATCAGCCTGGCGAAGCAGCAGATATTTTGTTAAAAAATGCTCCGGACCTTGACAGCGAATTGGTCAAAAAGAGCCAGGAATGGCTATCCCCCCGCTATCAGGATGATGCTCCAAGATGGGGTGAACAAAAGCTTGCAGTCTGGGAAAACTATGCAGACTGGATGCATGATAATGGTCTATTAGATAAAGAATTAGATGCCGGCAAAGCATTTACAAATGACTTCCTGCCGGAATAAGGAGAGTTCAACTATGGCAAACGCACTTGTAAGCATTCAGATCATACCGAAAACAAAAGATGGGGAAAATGTTATACCTTACGTTGATGAAGCAATTAATGTTATTCAGCAATCTGGTGTTAAGCACGAGGTGCATCCCCTAGAAACCACGATGGAAGGCGATTTAGACCATTTATTAAAAATCATAGCCGATATGAACAGAAAAATGATTGAAAAAGGAAGCAGCAATGTAATTTCACAGGTTAAGGTTCTATATCAGCCGGACGGTATTGAAATGAGTGATTTAACGGAGAAATACCGTTCATGATAAATGTATTCAGAAAAGGATGGAGGCCGGCTGCGGTTCTCCTTCTTTTATTCATTCTTTGGGAATTGGCAGTAAATCTGGCAGAAGTTCCTGCATGGCTCCTGCCTCCGCCGACAGATATCGTTCATGAAGCGATTTCGGGCTGGGAGGGCTTCCGCCTTCATCTTCAATCGACAGTCATGCTTTCCCTATTGGGATTTCTCATTGGCGCCGTCATAGGATTACTCACAGCTGTTATTCTGCACTTATTGCCTTTTATAAGGGAGTCGGTTTACCCTCTCCTCATACTTTCACAGAATGTGCCTATAATTGTACTGGCTCCTTTGCTGGTTGTATGGTTTGGTTTCGGGATACTTCCAAAGCTGATTGTCATCACGCTGGTTTGTTTCTTCCCCATTACAGTTGCTGCATTGGACGGCTTTCGCCAAACCCCCGGAGAACTTAGGCATTATATGCTGATGGCAGGTGCCAGCAAAGGTCAGCTTTTTTGGAAGCTGGAGCTTCCCTATTCCCTTCCTTCTTTATTTTCAGGGCTAAAAATCTCCGCAACCTATAGTGTGATGGGTGCTGTAATATCCGAATGGCTCGGAGCTAAAGCAGGAATAGGTGTTTATATGACTTTAGCCTCTTCTTCATTTAGGACGGACCGTGTTTTTGTTGCCATTTTTACCATTATGCTGTTAAGCTTGCTGTTTTTTGGAGGAATATTACTGGCTGAACGTTTGCTGATTAAATGGAAGTCACGGGAGAGTGCCAGGAAATGATACAATTATCAGTTAATCATTTAACCAAAAGTTTTGATTCAAATCAGGTTTTAGACAATTTAAGTTTTCATATAAATGAAGGGGAATTTGTTTCGATTTTAGGCCCTTCAGGGAGCGGCAAGAGCACCCTTTTCAACCTCATTGGCGGGATGCTCCTGCCTGACGAAGGGTCCATAACGCTTGGGAATGTGAAGATCAACGGCAAACGCGGTTCAATAAGCTATATGCCCCAGACACCTTCCCTGATGCCATGGAGAACCATTCTTCAAAACGTTCTGCTTGGCCAGGAGCTAATGGGTAAATCCGATTCGGAAACGGCAAAAAAGATGCTTCAAAAAGCTGGTCTCGGTGACTATGAAAATGCATATCCTCATGAATTATCAGGGGGGATGAAGCAAAGGGCTGCCTTTATCCGGGCATTATTAAGCCCGCAGCCAATCATTTTGCTGGATGAACCTTTTTCTGCTTTAGATGAACTTACCCGCCATGATATGCAAAAATGGCTTCTTGATATTTGGAATGAGCATAAACCCACAATTCTGTTCGTAACTCACAATATTGAAGAAGCCATTTACCTTTCTGACCGAATTTTAGTACTTAGCAGCAAGCCTGCTAAAGTAATAAATGAATATAAAGTACCCTTTAACAGGCCAAGAATGGAGGAACTTTTTCTCAATGAGAATTTCCTTGCCTGCAAAAGAAGCATCCATCATGCGCTGAAAAATCATTAGGAGGCAACAGCATGGATAAGTATATTGATGCCCATATTCATCTTGATAAGTACAGCAATATTGATTTAGAGAAAATGTTTCATGAGCTGCCGTTTCAGCTTTCACTTGTAACAGTTTCAAGCGATTTAGCATCCTGCAAAAGAAATCTTGCTCTTGCAGAAATTTATCCCTTTGTTAAACCTGCCTTTGGTTTTCACCCTGAACAGGTTCTCCCCAGTGATCATGATATTTCAGAGCTTTTCAGCTGGATAAAGGTTCACAGAGAGCAGATGGCTGCTGTTGGCGAGGTTGGCCTCCCATACTATTTAAGGTCTGATGGAAGCAAGCATCATGGCGGATATATTGAACTTCTCGAAGAATTCATTAAGCTCGCTAAAAGGTGGGATAAGCCCATTACCCTCCATGCAATTTATGATGATGCACCGATTGTGTGCAATTTATTGGAAAAGCATTCGATTAAAAAAGCTCATTTTCACTGGTTTAAAGGTAACACCGCAGCCGTAAGCAGGCTGATTGCCAATGGCTATTACATCTCCTTTACTCCAGATATCGTGTACGAAAAAGAAATACAGGACCTTGTACGGGCTTACCCGCTGGATAAATTGATGGCAGAAACAGATGGTCCATGGAAATTCGAAGGCCCTTTTAAAAACAAGCCTACCCATCCAGCAATGATGGCCCGTTCCATCAAATCCCTTGCTGAACTAAAAGAAATAGGTTTCAGCAAAGCTCTTAAGAAGCTATATGAAAATACAAAAAGCTTCTATAATATTGACTGATCAAACAGCCTTGCGGCCTTTTACCATAAGTCTGTTTTTTATTCATATTAGATAAAATATACTAGATAAATATAATCATTTCGCACCATTCCTAATTTTGGAAATGTAGGTTAATCTTATATAGGACAATACTTTTAGGAGGTATGTGATGAAAAGATATATTTTCTTGTTATTGACTATTTTACTAGTCTTTTCAGGCAATGTTTCTGCAGAGCCCAAAAGCCGTTCTGCTGATTTGACTGAGAAAGATTTCATGAAAGCCGTGTTGAAGGCTGATGAGTTTAAGGAATTTAAATCCTCCATTTTAAAAGATGCAGCCGCCAAGCCAAAAGCTCTTATTGATGAAAAAGGAAAACAATATGGCTGGACAGTTCAATATGAAATTGAATACAAAGAAAATAATGTTTTCTTAGATAAAAAAGCCCTTGTAAATTTCTCGTCACTTCTATCATTTTCATATGAGTCCGACAGAAAAGGATTAAAAGTCCGGCTTGTTGATTACAGCAGGCTTATAGAGGACCAGGCTTTTTATGTAAAAGACCTTAAAACGGATGCAGAGACCAAAATAGATATCTCGAAAGACAGTACCTTTACTGATTATTTGCTCGAGGTTGAAAAGAAAAAAACACAGCTGATTGAAGGAACAGTGAAAAGCAATGCTGACTCCTCCGATAAAATCACAGCAGCAGCAGAGTTATGCTACTACTGTACAAAATACGAATGGCGTGGCGGATACCCTTGTTCATCCGCAAATACTGAGCCTGAAGTTTCAGTTTCTTCCCAGCTAAAAGAAAGTGGACTTAATCCAGATACGGTAATCATTGACTGTTATGTACCCCGCCATAAAGTATGTGTGAGCGGGGAATGGAGAACATATTGTCCTATTCAATAATAAAAGCGGAAGGCTTTTGCTAATCGGGTACAATCATAACCCGGTTTCGCCTGGAGCAGGACAGTAACAAAACCGGCTAAGCAGGTGCTTAGCCGGTTTTGTTATCCCTTCGAGCCTGATGTGATGTTTGAACCTTCTATAAAGTGCTTCTGGAAGAAGAAGAATAGCAGTACAACAGGCAGGAGAACCATGACTGACATGGCCATCAGGTAATGCCACTGTGTCTGTACTGTTCCCTTGAAGGTCTGAAGCCCGATTTGCAGTGTGTACAGACTTTCATCATTTATATATAATAATGGTCCAAGCAGGTCATTCCATGCCCCATTAAATGAAAAAATGGCTACTGTAATAAGCGCTGGCTTTGTCAGCGGCAGCATGATATGCCACCAGATCTGCAGATGATTCGCACCATCAAGTACTGCTGCCTCTATCAGTTCATTAGGAATGGTCATCATAAACTGACGCAAAAGGAAGATAAAAAAGGCACTCCCCAAAAAAGCTGGAACAATCAGCGGCAGGTACGTATTTACCCAGCCAAGCTTTGAAAATAAGATGTACCGGGGTACCATCGTAACAAACCCTGGAATCAGCATGGTTGATAACACGACTATAAACAAAGCATTTCTTCCTTTAAAACGGATTTTCGCAAATGCATAAGCAACGAGCGAATTGACAAGAACACTTCCAGCCATTCCGCAAAAGGCAATAAAAAACGTATTCATTGCCCAACGTGTAAACGGCGCTGTTTTCCAGGCTTCAACATAATTGGAAAAATGGAATTCTTTTGGCACAAAGGTAGGCGGATATTGGGCAATCTCAGCAGGAGATTTCAATGATGTCGAAATCATCCACCACAGCGGAGATAATACCAGTACACTTCCTGCTAATAAAACGATAAAAATAATCGTATGCTTTAATTTTTCTTTGAATTTTTTTGTCTCATAAAACTTCGTTGCAGCGGCAGTCCTCATTTATTATCTCCCCCCTCATAATGAACCCATTTTTTGCCGAGTTTCATATTAATGATTGTCAGTACCATTACGACAATGAACAGCAGCCAGGCCATTGCAGATGCATAGCCCATGTCAAACACTTCAAACGCATTATTCCACATATGCAGATTATAGAATAGGAGTGAGTTTCCTGGTCCTCCGCTTCCGTTTTCTGTCATGACATATGCTTCTTGAAAGATCTGGAAGGCACCTATGGTACTGGTCAGCACATCGAAGAAAATGATTGGTGAAATCATTGGCAGGGTGATATAAAAGAATTTCTGCATAACACCTGCCCCATCCAGATCCGCTGCTTCATACAGGGAAGCTGAAACTCCCTGCAGACTTGCAAGGTAAAGCAGCATCCCTCCGCCGACACTCCACATTTTCATCAATAGCAAAGCTGGTTTCGTCCATTCGGGGTCAAACAGCCAGGCTGGCCCTTCAATCCCAAGCCATGCTAAGAACGTATTAACCAGCCCTGTTGAAGGACTTAGAAGCTGCATCCACAAAAAGTAAACCGCAACACCTGAAAGGATAGCTGGCAGATAATAAAGTGTGCGGAAAAATTTCATGCCTCTTACTTTCTGATTTAAAAGAACCGACAGAAAAATCGCCCCTGCAGTAGTCAGCGGGACAGAGAATAAAACGTAATAAAGTGTGTTCCATAAAGACGTTTTAAAAAGATCATCGATTGTAAACATGCGTTTAAAATTATCAAGGCCGATAAAATTCATTCTTGAAGTAATATTATAATCTGTAAAACTTGCAAATAAGGAAAATATAAGAGGACCAAGTGTCAGTCCCAGAAATCCGATTATCCACGGGCTGATAAATAGATAGCCAAAGATATTTTCTCTTGTTTGGCGGGACATCCGTCTGCGTGAAGTCTTTACTTTCTTGCCCGCAAGATCCGCTCCCCGGCGCACAAATGTTGTATCATATGATTTCAACCCATACACCTTCTTTTATTTATTTTTAAAGAGAGAAGGAGGAATCCTTCTCTCTTTGTTCTATTTTCTCTTTAGTTTTTCAACATCTTTCTCTGCTTTTGCCAGCGCTTTTTCCGGCTTTGTTTTTCCCAGCAGCGCATTGTCTATATGCGGATTGATGCGGCTCTGGTAATCTGGATACTTTACAGGAACCGGAAACAATTGCGTTTGATCAAGGTTTGCCACTGAAGCTTCATATACGTACATATCATCGCCCTTTAACTCATTAACCACTGCTTCTGCAGCTTCTTTGTTTGCGACATTATCATAGTTTTTCATAGCCCAGTATTTTTGTGCTTCCGGGCCAGTTAAATACTTGATAAATTTCATAGCTTCCTCAGGATGTTTGGCTCCTTTCGGTATTTCAGCTACGAAACCGCCGCCATCGCTCCAATTCCCAGAACCTTTTTCAAATGCAGGAATTGGGGCTACTCCAAAGTTCATATCCTCTCCGTAGTCACGAATCTGTGTGTAAAACGTGCCGACATCAACCCACATTGCCACTTTTCCTGCAATGAATGGATTTGATTGTTCACTTCCAAATTCAGCTTCAAAGGATTGAACTGTCTTCTCACCAAGACGCTCTTTCCATCCCAGCAGCCATTGAAGAGCTTCCTGCTTTTTAGGTGTATTGATATAAAGTTCTCCATCTTGAATGAATCCTTTTCCGCCGTCAGCGCTTGTCATCCAGCTGGCAGCACCAATGCTGCCCCATAGCGGATAAAAGCCAACTCTCTCATAGCGGTCTCCATCCTTTATATCAAGCTTTTCGGCGTACTCCTCCAGTTCCGCCCATGTCGCTGGCGGCTTTTCCGGATCAAGTCCAGCTTCTTTAAAAGCATCTTTATTGTAAAATAGCAATCTTGTATCTGTATTGAATGGAACTGCATAAGGTTTATCCCCATACATTACCGTTTCCCATAAATGAGGATAAAATTGAGCTTTGAAGGATTCATCAATATACTTGCTCAGATCTTCGGATTGTGCGTTTTCAGCTCGCTGGGCGACTGAATTAATATCGTTTATAATAACATCAGCCGGGTTTCCCGCTGCAACGGATGCCAGGTTCTTTGTCCAAATATCTCCCCAGGGCAAATATGTATGCTTTACAAAAACATCATCCTGTGAATTGTTAAAATCCTCTATGATTTTTTCTATGATCGGACGCCTCGTTTCCGAACCCCAGAAGCTCCAAAAATCAACAATTACTTTTCCATCCTTCGTTTTTTCTGCCTGAACACTTTCCTCACCCGAACATCCTGCCAAAATGCCAATTAGCAGGATGGCAGAAATGATAAAGATTATTCCCTTTTTCATGATGCTCCCCCTAAATAATATTTAATCTTCAGCTTTAAGCATGTGCCTAACCCCTGCGCAAAGGAAAAATACCGGCCAGCAATTAAATTACTTATCAACTAAGATAGTACTACCCTGTTATTTAGGGATAAAACATTATTTTGAAAAAATTCTCGGTATATGTAAATTTTCATGCCTTTTTACCTAATAAAAAAAACCCCTAAAAAGGAGTCTGAATTAAGGAGTTTTTTGAATGCTTTTCGCAATGGCTTCCAAATACTCAATAAATATGGCATCTTCTTCAGAAGGAACTGCATACATGATCTCACTGTCCATTGACTTGAAATATACCTCACCATGCTCATTCCAGACTTTCACCTTTACAGGGTCTTTGCCTTTAATAATAAATTGGATATCGTATAATGGTTTGGAGTCAATGACGGCCTCAGCAGGTTTTGCCGAATTTATGGCATTTCTTGCGGCGTTTTCCCACTTTTCATCTTTTACAGTTGCAGTCTCAGCAGAATACGTTCCTTCAGCAGAGAACGTATTCTCCGTTTCTGATAGAGCAATAGCTGTTTGACTGATAAAACTATTCCCAAGCATTTTTGCACTGCCGCTTCCTCTTGTCATTGAATCCTCAGGAAAAATAATAAAAGCGAACATGATACAAGCAGCAATTACAGCGGCAGCAGATAAAAATCGCGGATAAATATTTTTCTTTCTTTTTGGCCTATCCTCTATTCCACTCCATATTTTTTGCAGGCTATCCTGCTTTTGCTTTTGCGATCGCGGAATACGGTCTAATTCACGAAAAGAATTATCGAATCCGAATGAGTTCTTCATGGATTTCCCCCCTTTTCTGCAATTCTTTTTTTAGTGCTGCGAGTGCCCTGGAAGTGGTGATTTTTACTTTATTTTCATTCCAATTCAAGATTTCGGCCGTTTCCTTGATGGAAAACTCCTTTATCTTTCTCAAAATCAGCACTTCTTGATAGCTTAATTTCAAATGGCGGATTGCTTCATATAAGAGTGTAACTTTTTCACCCTTTATCATAATCTCTGTTGGAGTATCTTCATCTGATTCGAGCTGGAATTTTTCAATTGAGAAAAATTTGAATCTGTTTTTTTTCCGCAAATAATCAATGGCAACATTTCTTGATATACGGACCAGCCACGTAAAGATCTGGGACTCCCCATTAAATTGACTCATATATTTATAAGCTTTTATAAAGGTGTCTTGTGTCAGATCTTCGGCAACTTCCTTATCATTCACGAGAAGAAATATGTATCCATAAATTCGATCGCTGTATTCGCTGTATATATCTTCAAATGCTTCTGCCGATATTCTCTCCATTGTGGCGCCCCCTCGCGTATTATTAGACGAATGGAAAATAGAAAAGAAACACCTTTCTAATATTTATGTAAAATGTTCAATTCAACTTTCAGGTAAACCAATCTCCAATTTCCCATTCAATTATCCTATTTTATCTAATTGTTCTGATTCAATCGTATGGATTTAGACAATTTCCGAAGAAGGAGTCTTTTTCACTGTATCCATTCTTCAGGCTGCAATTAACAAGTAAATTCAGAGAAAGTTACACTTCAAAATACCCATTTCCAGATAATTGTTTTCCTATTTTTCTATGGTTTTGATGAATGGCGACCTTTTAAAGCTCCCCCTCTTTTTATTCATTTTATCATTCTGGGAAAATACTGCCTCCCTCCTTTTTCTTATTTTTTCCAAAAATTATTACTATTCCAATCTTTCCGTATGAAAATGATTCTTTTCATCCAGATATAACCAGATTAAGTTGATTCTTTAAGACTGTAACCTTTTGAATGCTCTAAAACCTTCTAGCTATTTTATTCATTCCACAGCAGCAAACTTCATTTTTCGACAATCTCCAGCTGAATCTTCAGCTAAAGTTCTTGTTAGCGGAAGGGTTTTCCATTTTTGGAAAATACCCTTAGGAGGTGATTGAATTCATTCTGCCAGAAAACACTTTTCAAGGAATTAAACAAAACAAGGAGGGAATTTTTTGAAAAGAAAAAGAAAATCATTGAATCGCATACTTTATGTGATGCTGACAGCTTTTCTGATTTTGCCGCTGATGTTCCCAGGCATGGGATCAGCCGAAAGTAAGAGCTCTCCGCATACCTCAGTTAAGAAAGCTGCACCTCAGACAGCAAAAAGCAAAATAAACAGCTCATTGCTGAAACAATTTGATAAAGAAGATAAAGTAACATTCCTGATAAAGTTTAAAGAACAAGCTGATACTTCAGCAGCAGCCAAGAAAGCTGAAAAAGCGGCTGCATCCCAAAAACTGACAGCCTCTAAATCCAAGTACATGAAACGCTCTGCAGTCCTATCCTCACTAAGATCTACAGCAATTGAGACTCAAGGCCATGTCACAGATTTCCTTCAAAAGCAGGAGAAAGACGGCAAGGCAAAAGATGTTCAATCCTTCTACATCGTAAATGCCATTGCAGTAACAGCTACAAAGGACGTTATGGAACAAATCGCGGTGTTCCCTGAAGTAGAAAAAATCCTTCCAAACGAAACAAGACAGCTTCATAAGCCAGTAAAGGAAGCCGAAAAAGCTCTCAAAACACAAGCAGAAACCAGTTCAATAGAGTGGAATATTGACCGTGTCGGCGCTCCTGCTGTATGGGAAATGGGGATCGACGGATCGGGTACTGTCGTTGCATCCATTGATACAGGTGTTCAGTGGAACCACCCGGCGTTAAAAGAAAAATACCGGGGCTATACCCTTGCACAACCCGATTCTCCAACACATGAATTCAGCTGGTTTGATGCCACTGCAGGCCAGACAGCACCATATGATGATCAGGGGCATGGGACCCACGTAACTGGAACAATGGTTGGTTCCGAGCCCAATGGAGCCAATCAAATCGGGGTTGCACCTGGTGCGAAGTGGATTGCAGTAAAAGCTTTCACTGCAAGCGGAGGAACTGACGTAGATCTGCTTGAATCCGGTGAATGGATTCTAGCTCCAAAGGATGCTGAAGGAAACCCGCATCCTGAGAAAGCTCCGGATGTTGTCAATAATTCATGGGGCGGAGGGCCTGGGCTGGATGAGTGGTATCGCCCAATGGTTCAGGCATGGCGGGCAGCTGAAATTTTCCCAGAATTCTCTGCCGGAAACACAACTTTGTTTAATCCTGGCGGACCTGGTTCTGTTGCTACACCGGCTAACTACCCGGAATCATTCGCAACTGGTGCGACAGATATTAATAATGGTTTAGGCAGTTTCTCATTGCTGGGACCTTCACCATACGATGAAATTAAACCTGATGTATCTGCGCCAGGGGTCAACATTCGTTCATCAGTTCCTGGAAGCGGATATGAAGGCGGCTGGAATGGAACTTCCATGGCTGGCCCGCATGTTTCTGCAGTTGCCGCTCTGCTCCGCCAGGTTGACTCAAGTCTGACTGTTGAAGAGATGGAGGAAATTTTACTGACTACCTCTACTCCATTGACAAATGGTACTTATCCTGAGACACCAAATAATGGTTTTGGATATGGGCTTGTCAATGCCTTCGATGCGGTTTCTTCCGTACTGACCGGCCTTGGAAAAATTAAAGGCCAGGTTGCAAAAGAAGGAGACGACTCAGAAGCTCCTCAAGCCAATCACGAAGCACCTCAGGAAACATATGCAGGAATGGATCTTGCACTTGAATTGACGGCATCAGATAATGTAAGCGTCACAAGAGTTGATCTTGAATACTTAAAAGCTGACGGCAGCTGGGCAGCCATTGAGGCCGAAAGAACAGCTGGAAACTATAAAGATGGTACCTACCAGGCAGTTATTCCTGGAGAAGACATCGCCGAACCTTCAGTAACTTATAAATGGAAGGTCAATGATTTTGGCGGAAATTTAACTGAAACTGACTCCTATGAAGTTGCGGTAAGACCTGGAATCAGCATCGGCTATTCTCAGGACTTTGAATCACAGCCGGCCGGCTGGACTTCATATGGACCGGAAAACAGCTGGGAGTGGGGTATGCCAACTACAGGTCCTGGAAATGCAGCATCCGGGGAAAAAGTATATGCAACTAAACTTGACGGCAACTATGCAAATAGAGCAAACATGAATCTGCAGATGCCTCCTATTGACCTGCCAGAAGGCAATGCCTACCTTCAGTTCAAGCAGTGGCACGAGCTTGAAAACCGTTATGATTACGGCCATGTATTCGTTTCAACTGACATGGAAAACTGGGAACAGGCTCTTCGCGTAAACGGTAATACAACAGACTGGGTTAATGCAGAAGTAGATTTAAGTGCGTATGCAGGACAAAGAATTTATGTAGCATTCAATGTAACTACCGATGGATCAGTACAGAAGCAAGGCTGGTATATCGATGATGTCCAATTATCTGATACTCCAGTTGAACCTGCAGGTAAAGCTCAGCTTGGCATCAGCAAAGATAAACCATCTGCAGAATTAAAGACAGAAAAGGTAAATCCGGATAGCATTGTGCCTGAAAAGAATGCTCCTGCAAAAGATGATGATAAACAGCAGGCCTGCACCTGTGCTGCTTCCGCTTACTGCCGAAGTAAGTGTGCTGGAATCAGGCAGATCCACCTTTACAAATCCGCAAAATGGTTCATTTGAAATGACACATGCTTCCGGCGATTTTACTGTAAAAGCAGAAGCTTACGGTTATCGTTCTCAAACGCAGAGCGTAAATATCCCGCAGGATGGGGAAGCGACTGCAAACTTCGTCCTTCAGGAAATACCAAAAGGTACAGTCACAGGTGTTGTGATAAATGAAGCAACTGGGGAGCCTGTAGCGAATACTACACTTCTTTTAATAGAAGATGCAGCTGTACAGCCAGTAACAACTAATGAAAACGGTGAATATACAATCACAGCCTACGAAGGCACATACACTTTAAAAGCTATGGCACCTTCCTACTACAGCAAGGAGCAGAGCATCACGATCGAAGGCGGCTCTTCTTTAGAGCAAAATATTGAGCTAAAGCCATTTATCGGATACCCGGGTGAAATCGGATATGATGATGGTACAGCTGAAAATGCACGTGCATTCTACGATGCCGGAAACGGATGGGCAGTTAAGATGTCCCTTGCATCCGGCCATGACAGCGCGATGGTTACTGGCGGTTTATTCCGCTTCTGGGATACCAGCTGGCCGACCCCGGGCGGAACAGACTTCAAAGTGGAAGTATATGATGCAAGCGGACCAGATGGAGCACCTGGCAAAAAGCTGGCAGGTCCATTTGAAGCGACAGCCTTAAGAAACGGTGAATGGACACATGTAGATCTTAGTGACGAAGGAATTGTTACAAATGGCGACTTCTATCTGGTATATATCCAATCAGCACCGAATCCTAATGCTCCTGGTCTTGGCACAGATGAGGATGGAGAAAATGCAGGACGCAGCTGGCAGCTTGTAGGCGGAGCATGGTCTCCTGCTCCTGAGGATGAAGGAAACTACATGATCCGTGCCACAGTGAACTATGAAGTAACTGCACCAGTCATCACTTCTCCAGCTGACGGAGCCTTCACAAACCAAGGGAAGGTTACAGTTGAAGGTACTTCAGCTCCTACAACTACTGTAAAAGTATTTAATAATGGAGAGGAAATCGCATCAGCAGAAACATCTGAAGAAGGTACATTTTCAAGTGAAGTTTCACTGTCTGAAGGGGAAAATACTCTTACAGCCAAGGCTGCTACAGAGTCAGGATCTACTGATGCCTCTGAACCTGTAAAAGTAATATATGACAAAACAAAGCCGGAATTGGCCATAACAAGTCCTGCAGATAAATCTAAAACAAACAAAGAAACAGTCACTGTGAAAGGTACCGTTTCGGACAATAACCTTGATTGGGTTAAAGTAAACGGCCAGGCAGCAATGATTACAGATGGTGAATACTCTCTTCGCATCCTGCTGGATGAAGGTGAAAACACCATAACGGTAACAGCACAGGATAAAGCGAAGAACACCGAAGAAAAAACAATCACGGTCGATGCTAAATACACCGCTCCAGTCATAGAAAATCTTCTTCCTGAAGAAGACAAGGAACTTAAAAAAGGCGAATCGGTAAAAATCGAATTTGATAGCGAACCAGGGTTAAAAGCAACGTTTGCCATCAGAATGCCTTTAACAAATGCCGGGGGACAGCTGAATAATGCAACTGAGCTTCCAATGATGGAAACTTCCCCAGGCCAATATGTCGGCTATTATACTGCCACTTCAAATGTAATGGCACCTGGTGCCGAAATTGAAGTGAAAGTAACGGATGCTTACGGCAATGAAACTCGCAAAACAGCAGAAGGCAAACTGTGGATTAATGCGAAAAAGAAAAATAACAGCACTAAAAAGCAGTAATAATCAGATGAGAAGGCGGGCCCATTTTTATTAGGGCCCGCCTTTTTGCACTTATTGATTTAATAATTTTCTTTTTTCAGTTATTAAGCCATTAAACTCTTTATCCAATTCCGCATATTTGCCGTCACCCGGAACAAGCAGACTGAGTTCTCCGAGTATCGCACTGATGCGGTTATCTATAACCATAATTTGCTCTTTCGTGGAGTCATAATCTTTTTCCTGCTTAGAAGATCTGGATTTCATTTGATATTCTTTCAGGTCCATTTCAAATCTGGTAATTTTATTTTCTTCAAATACAAGTAATCTTGAGCTTAACTTCTCCAGAAAGTATAAATCATGAGAAATAATGATGAGCGTCCCTGAAAATTCCATGAGCGTTTTTTCAAATTGTTCCCTGCTCGGCAAATCCAAATGATTCGTCGGTTCATCTAGTATTAGCACATCATACTCTTTTAAAAGCATGTCTGTAAGCTTGACCCTAATTCGCTCCCCCATACTAAGCTGTTCAATCGGCTGATTTAATTTCGCTTCCTTCATTCCCAAATTCGCTAACAGAGTCCTTGCCTTGAAAATCAGCTCCCGATCGGAGAGATCAAGTGCCTCAACAGCATTTTTTGTTAAAGGCAAATCATTGACATCCTGGTTCAAATAAGCAACCTTTAAAGTGCTGCTGACCCAAAGTTCTCCATCAGAAGGTGATGCCTCACCCAAAAGCATCCGGATAAAAGTGGTCTTGCCTGCCCCGTTTGCTCCAAGAATCCCTATATTTTCACCATGCTTGATATAAAAATTGCTATTATTGAAAAGAGTCCGATCGCCAAAGCTTTTTGAGAGGTTTTTAGCTTCGATTATTCTCTTCCCTCTTTTGCCTGACGAATCAAAGTGAAAATGTACGCCCGCTTCTTCTGTCGGCTTATCAACTTTATTTTTATCCAGCTCCTGTTGAAGCCTTTTCATTTTTGACTTAATCTGCTGATCCATCTTTTTGGCTTTTACTCTGTGATATTCTTTGAAGCCCATCTGCCTATTCTCAGAAGGACTTCCGCCTTTAGTTGATTCCCTATGAGCTTTTTCAGACCATTTTTTTAAATTTGACATTTGGCTTTCAATCCGTTCGATCTCTTTTTGCTGAACATTAAATTGATGAAGCTGCTCATCAAAGTTTTTCTGTTTCTGCTCCCGGTAGGCTGTGTAATTCCCCTGATATATCGTGAGGATGCCTTCCTGCAGTTCAAAAATTTTTCGAACTGCCTGATCAAGGAAATGACGGTCATGGGAAATGATTAGGACCGGGCCGCAGAAATTGCTGATTTCGCTAATTAACCACTCGATGCCCTGTAAGTCCAAATGATTAGTAGGTTCATCCAAAATCAGCATATCCGGGTTTGATGACCATACCTTAGCTAAAGAAAGCTTCAGTCTTTCGCCCCCGCTCAAAGCATCAAGTCTATCCGGCTTCCATTCATTGAGTTTTGAAAGGCCCAGCTTACTTGCCCGCTGAAGAATCTCTTCATCGGAAGATTGGTTAATATTATGAAATTCACTGACAGTATAATCTGCTGATTGATGCAGGAAGCCAATTCTGCATGGCTCCTTCATCCGCTCGATAGTGCCTTTATCCATTTGAATACTGCCGAACAAAATATTGGCCAATGTAGTTTTACCTGTGCCATTTAGGCCAACAAGCCCGATGCGGTCCTTCTGATAAATATCGAAGTCCAAATTAGAAAACACCGCTTTATCACCGAATGACTTTTGAAGATCCCTGGCCATGAGAATCCGCAGATTATTATTGTTCTGATTGTTAGTTATACGTTTATTTGCACACATAAAAAAACCTCCCCTTACCCGGAGAGGATTGTGCACCCATCATTAGAAATGGTGCAAATACATAAAAAATGCGCGCCTAAATAAAATTTGATCCGCTTACAGACAAATATTAAAAATGTCAGTTCCGATAAGGGATGACTAAAAAAGGGCACACTAATCCTATGTTCTCCGGGTTAAACTTTTTAATATAAAAAGATACCAGAAAAAATAAGATTATAACTTCATGCCCCTAAATCATCCTTTCAAACTATTTGATTGTAGTATATAAGCTTCTGGCTTTTATTGTCAATAGGCTAATGTTCGGCAGCTTGAAAGCAGGCATCTGCCTGCTTTTCATTAATCAATTCGGATATGCTTGTTGGTAAGCTCCTTAAGCATATTTAATATCGCTGCTCTTTCCTCCAAGTTAAAACCGCTTACCCATTCTGAAACAAGCTTGTACTCGCCTTTATGCATTTCCCGCTGAAGTCCGCCCTCCAATATGGAGTAAATTTCCCTCATCGTATTTTCCCGATCCTGTGTTTTAAGTTCATCCATTTTAGATAACCTCCCCTTACGTTTATGCTGCTTCTTTTCCCTATTTGGCTTATTAGGAAACACAAGTTTGCGGGCTGATTTCTGGTCTTGTGCGCGTGGAGCGGATATTTGTCAGTTTTGCGGGTGTTTATCTTTTGGCGCGGGAAAGACTCTTTTCACGCGGATATTCTCCCTTTTCGCTCGTAACGTGCCTGAGTGCGCGGTATTTTTCATTTTGTGCGTACTATTCTCGTTTTTCTGCGCGGAGACAGACTCTTTTTGTGTGGATGTTTTCTGTTCTGTGCGGAATGGACCGGGGCTGCTGCACTCACATCCAAAGGTATGTATGCATATAAAAGAAAAGCAGGTGCCCCCTGCTTTTCTTTTAATCTATTACCACTTAAAGCAAGAAGCACCTACGATGATCAACAGGATGAACAGAACCACGATTAGCGCAAAACCGCCGCCGTATCCAGCTCCGCCATATCCAGCTCCACCGTATCCACAGCCGCCATATCCGTAGCCATACATTATAGAATCCCCTCCCTTACTAATAAAATCTGTCTCCATGTTTTATTAGTAGAATCCACCGTAACCCCAAGAAGCACCGATAATAATCAGTAAAATAAACAATACAACTAAAAGGGCGAAACCGCCGCCGTGTCCGAATCCGTCTGACATAGTCAATTACCTCCTTTGTTTGATTCAATATATCCTATTCAATTCACCCAATTTGTGCGATAGACGAATACACAGTTTTCATCGCAAAAAAGAAGCCTTCCGTGTGAAGGCTTCTGATTATTGTTGATATAGCAGTATTTCCAGGATATCTCCCTAGAGAAAAATAGGCAAATTCATTATTTTTTATGAGCGAGAGCACCTTGGGTTCCCATAGTGGATTGAAGTGGTTCTTTCTCTTTAATTTCTTCAGTCAGCTGTTCCAGGCTTTGCCTGACGTTTCCTTTGCCTGAAAAGTTTTGGAGAAGCTCCTTCACGTCTATGCCAGAAGAAGCTTTCAGGCTCTCCTGCATCGTGGACATCAGGTTGGTGGCATAGCCGGTTACTTTATTGGCCCCGCCATTATTGCTGTCACTACCTGTATCAACCACTGTTATCTTATCAATATTCGATAATGGGCTTGCCAGCTGCTTCGCATATTCTGGAAGCATTTTAATGACCATATCCATCATGGCCGCCTGACCATACTGTTCAAATGCCTCGGCAATTTTCCTCTTTGCCTCTGCTTCCGCCAGACCTTTTAGGCGAATGATTTCGGCTTCAGATTCACCTTGAGCGCGCTGTGAATCAGCCTTCGCCATCCCATCTGCCCTTACTCTTTCAGCTTCTGCACGTGCCTGTGATTCAATCCGATATTGGTTTGCATCCGCTTCGGCAATTTGTTTTTTCTTTTCAGCCTCTGCTGCCTGCTCAACAGCGTACCTGTCTGCATCAGCTTTCTTTTTCACTTCGGAATCATATTGGCGTTCTCTTCTTAAGATTTCTTTTTCTTCAAGCTCAATTTGCTTTTGGCGTTCAATGATCCTGATCTGCATTTCATGCTCCGTAACTTCCTGCTTTGCTCTGGCTGTCTCGAGGTCATATGCCTGGTCAGCCCGGGCTTTGGCTATATCCTGTTCCCTTCTGTAGTCAGCCATTTTCATTTGATTTTCTTTCTCAGCTTCTGCTATTTCAGTAGCTCTTTCAAGTTCTGCCTTTTGGGCATCCTTGGCTGCTTCGGCCCGTTTAATCCGGGTTTCCTTCTCAGCTTCAGCTGTGGCAATATCCGCATCCCGTTTAACCTGGGCAATTCTTGGCCTTCCCAGTGAATCCAGATAGCCATTTTTGTCGCGGACATCTTTGATTGTAAAAGAAACGATGATCAGGCCCATCTTAGCCAAATCCTGCGAAGCAACCCTTTGAACCTCCTGAGAGAATTTATCCCTATTTTTGTATATCTCTTCGACCGTCATAGAACCCAGAATTGATCGCAAATGCCCCTCGAGAACTTCTTTCGCTTCATTTTCACGATCTTCCTTTGATTTTCCAAGGAATTGTTCTGCAGCAGTAGCAATTTCCCCAATACTCCCGCCGATTTTTATGATTGCAGTACCGTCTGCCATGACAGGAACTCCCTGTTCTGTATATACTTCCGGAGTGGTAACCTCCAGTTTGCTTGAAAGGAGACTCAATGGCTCTGCCTGCTGAAAGACCGGCAGTACGAATGTTCCCCCGCCTCTAATTATTTTTATCTTATTTCCTGATTCGTCCACATGGACATTTTTATTGCCTAAATAACTGCCTGTTACGATTAAGGCTTCATCCGGCCCGGCAGTCCGATATTTTGTAATGAACACACCAAGAAGCGCAATTAGCAGAAATGCTGCAATTCCTATTACAACCCAAATCATTAGCATTTTTATGTCCCCCTGTCTATAATTCTTTATAATCGATAACTTTTATAACCCCATTTTTGACTTCAACGATCAGCACCTTGCTGCCTTCTGCTATGAACATATTTTCATAGCTTAGAGCAGGCTTGGAAATTCTCCCGCTTATATTTTCAATCAAAACCTCACCGAAACCGTTCTCTGGTATAGGAATTAATACAGTACCAACTCTTCCCCTTAATGAGTCATCTGTGTAAACGAGAGATTCCTCAGCAGATGATAATGGTATAAGAACAAAGATATTCAGCAGTATATCCAGCAGTGCTGCAATTCCAGCTCCTATCAAGAGAATAACCACGCTATTAAGAGAGGTTGTCATTTCAAAGATGTAGCCTGCACCGGAAAGAAAAGTTAGAAATGCAAGAATCAGTACAGGATTTAAAAAGCTTCCCTCCCCAATTCCGTCAGCAATATCTCCAAAAAACACATACAAAATAATTAAGATGCCCGAAAAAATAAGTGTGCAGAGATAAATTGTCTGAATAGGAAAACCAAATAGTTCCATAACATGCACCCTATCCATTTTTTATTGTCCAGCTGCTGTATCCCATGCCTCCTTTCTTTTTTCTCTTAACGGATTAATTTATATACGGACAAAAACCTGTAATTGTTTCATTTTTCGCGGGTTTTTTCCAAATTCATACTTATATCTTTTCAGCTTGTCTAACTTTCAGCCCATTTTTGTCATGTTCATCACTATTTCTGCATACCTTATTTTGGGATTAAAAATCACCAATGGGGATTAAGTGCCGAAAATTGGTGGAATAGACGAATATATCTAGTTAGCGGAGGGATAGGAAACATGACAAGATCTGAATTGCACATGGAGAAGCCAAAGAGCAAATTTATTCTGATGTCAATTGTCCTATTGGGCTGTTTTGCTGCTGTCTTTACAGCATTATATTTTTATTCTCAAAGCCTCATTACTATAGAAGCTCCCAAAAAGGAACTAGGTGAAAAAATTATAATCCAGCTTCCTTCCGGAAAGAGTGTATTTACATACGAGAACCTGGTTGTTAAAGAAGAAGGAAAGCTTTTTTATAAGGGAGAAAGAAATACTCTGGATTTGACTGGCGGTACTATTGTTTATGAAGAATGGGAATAAACAGAGATAAACTAACTCTCCTCCTCATCCCGGGGGCAGAGTTATATTTATTTTAAGAAATCCTCTGCAGTTGACAAAATGTTTTCAAATCCTTTAAGATGAGCAAAAAATGGCGAGGAGAAATGACTTTGAAGGTAATAAAAAATGTTTTTTTTACAGCTTTAGCTACGGTTATTTCATTTATCGGCATAAAAAAAATGACAAGCAACACTCACAAAATGAAAAGAATAGGACATCGGGGAGCAGCCGGCTACTGTCCTGAAAATACATTCCCTTCCTATGAACGTGCACTCGAAATGGGAGCAGATTATCTGGAAATTGATGTCCAATTAAGCAAGGATGGAAAGATTGTCGTGATTCACGATTCACTTGTCGACCGGACAACTGATCATATAGGAAAGGTGTCCGATTTTACCTTTGATGAACTCAGAAAGATGGATGCCGGAAGCTGGTTTTCCCAAGAATTCCGCGGTGCCTGCATCCCTTCATTTGAAGAGGTATTAGACAAATATGCAGATCGTGTCGGGCTTTTGATTGAATTAAAAAAACCTGCCCTATACCCTGGCATTGAAAAGATGATCGCAGAAGAACTAAAGAAAAGAAATTTACACAATAAAAGGGACGACCATATTATTGTTCAGTCATTTGAAACCGAATCAATGAAAAGATTCCATGAACTGCTGCCGGAAATCCCTGTCGCCATCTTAATTAACTATCCGCCCGACAAAATTGAGATTAAAAATATTGCCGAATATGCCAGTTACCTGAACCCTAAATGGACTGTGGTTAATAAACGCGTGATCGATCTAATTCATTCGAATGGCATGAAAGCAATAGCCTGGACTGTGCGTTCCCGGAAAGAAGCCGAAAAATTGAAGCATTATCCACTGGATGGGATTGTTGCCGATTACTTAGATTTTATTAAATAACAAAAAGGATGCAGACCGAATAAGGGTCTGCATCCTTTTTGTTATAGCACCGCCTGTTTTTTTCCAGATTCCAGGAGCAGCTTTAAGGTTCCCAAATCACTTTCAGCCGGAAGAGCAAATGTCTTTTGGTAAGCTTCCGGCCCCTTTCCGGTAATAAAAATCCAGTCATTCTCCCTGGCTTCCCGCCATGCTTTCTGGATAGCCAAAGTACGGTCGGGAATCACTTCACCCTTTCCGCCTCCAAATTCTTTATTCAGCCCATGCAATTGGCTTATCATCTCATCCTCAGATTCATCATTTAAATCATCAGCGGTCAAATAAAATTTATGGCAGTATTTTGCTGATGCCTTAATCATGTCCATACGCTTAGATTGATCTCTGCCGCCGCGAAAGCCATAGATTTGAAAGATTCTTTCAGCTCCCTGTTCTCTCGCTGCTTCCAGACAATATTCAAACGCATCCACTGTATGGGCATAGTCCACAACGAATTTAGCTCCTGCAGGATGGAGAATAGTTTCAAAACGGCCCGGTATGCCTGGGAATGCAGCCAGGGCCTTAATTATATCTGCAGGGTCTATCCCCAGATCAACGCCTGTCATAAAAGCCATTGCTGCATTATAGACATTATGGTGGCCCGGAAGAGGAAATTCAATTTCAAAAGACTGACCTTTCATCTCCAAAATAAATACTGTTTTCCCATTAATAGCAACGTCTTTTATTGAGCAGCACTCTTCATCACCAAGCATAATCAAAGGAATCTTTTCTTTTTGCAGATCCACTGCCATTTTTTCTCCCCATGAATTATAGAGATTTATGACTCCTTTACCGCAGTCTTTTAACAAGGTGAAGATTTTCTTTTTATCATAAAAATACTGATCCATATTTTCATGATAATCAAGATGGTCATGAGCCAGATTAGTAAATAGTCCGTAGTCTAATTCCAGACCTTCTGTTCTTGACTGTTCGAGTGCATGAGAAGAAACCTCCATAACGACAAACTCATCAAGACTTTTACTCAGCATTTTTTGGATCTGTAATGCATCTGGTGTAGTATTGCTGGTCTTATATTCCTTGTTATTAATAATGTTGGATACAGTTCCCAAGAGGGAGCATGTCCTGCCTGCAGTCTCCAAAATATGCTTTAATATATAGGCAGTGGTTGTTTTCCCATTTGTTCCTGTTATGCCAATTATTTTATGCTTCCTTGATGGACGATCATAAAAACAGCTTGCCAGTTTCCCCAAACTGGTTCTGCTATCCGTTACTTTTATATAGGGCACATCCAATTCAAGGGCTTCTTCACCTACAACGGCAGCCGCCCCATTTTCAACAGCTTGTCCAATAAAATGATGTCCATCTGCCTGAAAGCCTTTAATTGCAACAAAAAGGCTTCCTTTCCCCACTTTGCGCGAATCCATTTCAACCCCAGTAATTTCAGGCTCGTTTGTAAATACATCCATCTCCCTGCTATCCTTTAGGCAATTAATAACCTGGGATAATTTCATATTTCTGTCTCCTTTAATGTTTAAACATCAAGTAATTTGGTGTATATGTCTATATTCATTATCTTTTGTTTTCCCATATTTACAGGAAATATGCCTCTTAAGGACACAAATAACGGAAGAACGGGAAAATCGTCTTAATATACTAGAATTGAGGATAAATTTGGGTGAATGGCTTCTGAAAAATAAGCGATTCACCCTATTGAAATGCCAGCTTACCTGCGTTTTACGCTATAGATAATGGCCGCTTTGCAAACTGGGATAAATACTTCACATTCAAACGGCTGTGCTGTGAAATAAGATATGCATCCCTTGTAGCACCTGGTTTTCTTAACGTATTAAGGGCTCTTATCATCCCTGCTTCGCTTTCCATGCCAACCCCATGTCCAAAGAACATACCCCCGCCCAAATAAACAGAATTCTCACCTGTCCAAACTGGGTGATCATAATCAGGATTATAAAAATAAACCACATCACCAGGTATGAAGTGCCTGCCCCGTTTTGTAACAATCGATAGATCATGATCATAATTCCAGTCCCATACAAGCAGCCCCTGAAATAGTGTATTGAAGCGGCTGACAGAGATGGAGTCCAAGACAGCTTTATAAAAAATCAGCACAATGGCTGTTGTACATTCAAAAGCATATTCCCAGCTGTTGGTGAACACATCCATAATCGCAGCTGACGGTAAGATGGATGGATCGAGCAGGTATCCATATTTTGTCTTTCTCCATATACGGGGATTGAAACGTGATGTGTTAAAGGGTGCAAATTCTACTCGGCTCGCATGAAGCTGCCTTGCTGCTTTGATGATATTCTCCCTTAAATGGATATCAAATAGCAGTTCATGCATTGAATCATATTGATGAGTCTCCGGACTGCTCTCCAGAGCAAGATAAATTTCACGCTGAACACCAAAGAAGCTGGAAGCCCCCGGTTTATTTTGATTATTCGAAAGGATAATCATTGTCTTCCCCCCTTCAAATGAACTTATAGTAGCTTATGGTTTCTTTTGCAGGAGGGTTCCTCCATTATTTGTCTCCGCCTTTTTGATATCTATAAAAATGTAAGCGTTATTTATTATCGGAAAATATCTTTTTTCTGAAATATGCTTGCTTTTCCTTCCAATTTGCTTGTACAATATTCCACATATTCATAAGTTTCAGACTTTAACAATAATTATTCACAACAGGAGGCTTGTTACATGGGGACTTTTTTAGGATCGATTGTTTTGCTTGTGGCAGGATACGCCATTTATTCCAAAGTAGTAGAGCGAATCTTTGGTATAAATGATAGCAGTCCTACACCGGCTTACACAGAAAATGACGGAATGGACTATGTTCCAATGAGCTGGTGGAAAGGCAGCTTGATCCAATTATTGAATATTGCTGGACTGGGTCCAATTTTCGGTGCTATCATGGGGGCTTTATATGGACCAGTTGCTTTTATCTGGATAGTGGCCGGTTCCATTTTTGCCGGCGCTGTTCATGATTATTTTTCAGGGATGCTCTCTTTGAGGCATAAAGGTGAGCAATTTCCCTCTATTGTTGGCAGATATTTAGGAAAACCGGCCAAAACAGCCATTAATATTTTTTCTATTCTCTTAATGGTATTGGTTGCCGCTGCTTTTACCGCTGGACCGGCACAGCTTATTTCCAGCATAACACCATTAAGTTTTATGGCTTCATTGTTCATTATTTTTGCTTACTTCATCCTGGCAGCTGTGCTGCCTGTAAACAGGATTATCGGAAAAATTTATCCTTTTCTTGGAGCTATTTTAATTTTTATGGCTGTATCCATTGCAATCGCATTGCTTTTCAGCGAAAAATCCATACCGAATGTAACGCTTTCTAACTTTCATCCCGGAGAGCTTCCTATCTGGCCCTTACTGATGGTCACCGTTTCCTGCGGTGCCATTTCTGGATTTCATTCAACACAGAGTCCGATTGTCTCAAGAACACTGAAAAAGGAAAGCGATGGAAGAAAGGTTTTCTATGGAGCAATGATTGGAGAAGGGATAATCGCTTTAATCTGGGCTGCTGCGGGCATGACATTTTTCGGCGGAACAGGAGGTCTTCAGGAAGCATTAGCAGCTGGAGGCCCAGCTGGAGTCGTTAATGAAATTTCAAGCAGCCTCCTTGGTACATTCGGAGGGATACTTGCTATTTTAGGAGTTATTATTCTCCCGATTACAACCGGTGATACAGCTCTTCGCTCTTCAAGAATGATGCTGGCTGAATCACTGTCATCTTTTATGAAAATCAATGGCAGATGGAAGGTTGTCATCACCACTTTGCCAGTGGCTCTTCCAACTTTATACCTTGCAACAATTGATTACTCTTTCCTATGGAGATATGTTGGGTGGACAAATCAGGTTACGGCTGCAGTCATGCTTTGGACCGCCACGATGTACCTCTTGAAAAATAAGAAATTTCACTGGATTTGCGGTGTACCTGCATTGTTTATGACAGGTGTAGTATCCACATATATTTTTTATGCACCTGAAGGCTTTCGGATGAATTATCAATTATCGATGATCATCGGTTCAGTCATTACGCTTGCGATAGCAGTGTGGTATGTCTACCAGATTATAAAACATAGACAGCTTAACAAAAATAGTTTCAGCTTAACAGCGGCTTAACTGTAAAAATGCACCTCATTCAACAAAGTGAAGGTGCATTTTTTTATTGGCTGATATCCTTTAGACCAATCCTTTTTTTCAAATTTAGTTGTTGTCTGTCTTTCTATTTGGTTAGCACTGCACTCTGGATATCTGTCCCGCTGCGTTTTACTCTTCATATAGCGGGTAATGAATACTAACAGTTAAAGGAGGTTTTATTACGATGTCAGATAAAAAAAAATCAGACAAAAATAATTCTATAGAACAAGAAGAAAAGAAAAAAAACAACAAAGATATCGAGCCCCAAAGAGAACCGGCAAAACCTCAGGAAGAGAAGCGGAATTAAGGAGGATGTCTAAAAATGGCTGACAAAAACATACAGAACGGAAAGATGGATAATCCTGAGCAATATAAAACCGAAAAAGAAAGTTTATTTGACAAGTATGAAAGTGAGAAGAATGTAGATCCTATTCCAGTTGAAGACTTAAAACAAGAAAAAGAAGAAGAAAAAAACGGCTCAAAAATAAAGAACAGTTCTTCTACAGAGGAAAAGTACAAAGCGGACTTTGAAACGATAAAAAAGAAGAAGCTGTTTGGCGATAAATATGACGATGGAACAAGGACGTAAGAAAGGCAGAATACTATGGGTCAAATTCCAATTTAATTGCTCTTAAAATTAAACCGGATAAAATAACTCTGATGAATACAAAGGAAAATTCACCAAGAACACTTGATTTATTAACTAAGACGCCTGGCAGCGAATAAAGTGTCAGGCGTCTATTTTTATGCCCTCATAATCTTACAAGCAGTGTATTTCTATGAAGGATTTATTTAATTATCTTATTAAAATCCTTATAGTGACTCAAATAGTAATCTGCACCTGGAGCATTATTCTGAAAGAGGCAGGTTCTTATGCCAAGTTCCCTTGCCGGCAGAATGTCTATTTCCCTGTCTCCTATTGCTAGATCAACCTTATGCTTCCCATGAAGAAATTCATAAGATGCAGTGTGAGGCTTGCGGGGATAGCCATCGTCTCCTGCTACCATATCGGCAAAGTATCCATCTAATTTATGGAAGGTTAATATAGATAGAACATCATCTCTTTCCTTGTGAGTCATGATAACATTCTTATCAGCCTGTTTTAATACATGCTCAACCTCAGGAAAAGGCGTTAAATCTTTAGGCCGCAGCTGTCTCGCCATCATCCTGATTGCTTTAATTTGTTCGTCATTCAATCCGAAATGTTCAAAAGCAACGCTGAATGAAACTTTTAACTGCCAAAAGATCTCTTCGTCTGAAATCTTTTCGTCTCCCATTACTTCTCTGACAATCGCTGTATAGGCTGGGTATGTATTAAACAAAGTACCATCAAAATCCCAAAGTATATTCACCAGGCAAAGCCCCCTTTTAATTTCTTTTTATCCCCTAATTTCAGTCATTATACCTGGAGCCAATCTATTAAACTGCTTTTCCATTGTAATTAAATTACTTTGACAAACCTATGGCACAATGCTAATTTAATAGCTATAAGAGTAAAAAATCTTACCCTGATAAAATAGGGTGAATTTTTAAAGGATGAATATGAATGAACAAAGAAATTATTAAGCTAATCAGAAAAAGCTATAACATGACACAGCGTGATTTCGCAAGAGTTGTCAGCTCCAGCTTCTCTTTAATAGCTCTGGTTGAGGTAGGCAAGAGAAGAGTAACAGCTGATCTTGAAAACAAGATTAAAATTGCTTTTGACCTCGATGACCAGCAGATGCAATCACTCGCTTCCCTTGTTTCAGAAATCAGCAAAGGTGTCCCCCCCCTAATGTAAAGACAGATGCGGCTGTTTAAAGACCTTCCCTTTAGATGATACCGATCACAAATTAGCAGCCGGCAATTAAAATAGGCATTTGCCGTGTCTCTCCGCCCATTTATGCATAACTTATAAGGAGTTATAGGATTTTTGTATAAAAGGAGAGTGCCCAATGTATCCATATGGCTATTATCAAGGTTATCTTCCTCAGCCAGCAGCCCACTTCACCCCTGAATATGAATTTCAGCAGTTCGAACAATATAATTCTGACAGACAGCCCCAGCAGCTCGAAAGAAGGGTTACAGCTTTAGAAAGGCAAAATCAGGACCAATCCAGAGAGATTACACGACTGAACAGGCAGCTGGTAAATTTGACTGACCAGGTTAAGATGCTGAATCAGACCGTTGACCGCCATACACGAAGACTTAATAGGCTGAACCAAAGGCTAAGAGCAGTTGAGAATAGACTTAACATTCCTTTTACTCCATTTGACGGGGAATTCTAAGGGAGAACTTTTTGCTTTGTGCTGCGAGCCTTAGGAATAACAAATTTGCCCCAATCTTGTGATTGGGGCTTTAATCTATATTTTGATTTGTACGCAGACCTTTGTAATTTCTGTCTGTACTGTGTTTGGCCTATTTCTTTTTAGCTAAAACCTGGCTAGGCGCTCGTAAACCTCATTTAAGTTGGAGCATCCTAATTTATGAACTTCTTCGATCAAGCGGCACCATAAGAGAGCTGTAAGCTTTGCATCCCCCAGGGCATGATGGCGGTTATAAACAGGAATGCTATAAAATTCACAAAGGTCTTCTAATCTCCAGAATGATTTATTAGGGTCTGCTATCCTGTAAAGGAAGGAGGTATCTAATATTCTATACTTGAATTGCGTGCGGAAAAGCTTCCAGCAGCTGTGCTGCATAAAGCTTTTCTCATGGTTCGCATGATGTGCCACAAGCGGCATATCCTTCACAAATTCAAGGAAGCTAATCAATACCTCCGAGAGAGGAGGAGCTTTTTCTAAATCTCCCTCAGATAAACCTGTCAGTTCCTTTATTTGGTTTGAAAGAGGCTTTTCGAATCGGACTAATGAATAAAAACTGTCTTCACTGACTTTCCCTTTAATAATTTTAACCGCACCAATCGATATAATCTGATCCCCTTTATCGGGATAAAATCCAGTTGTTTCAATATCAAAGACAGCCACATTCAATTTTCCGAATGGAATATCCATTGAATCGGTATTCTCCAGTTCCCTCTGCATTTGCCTTATAAATGCGATATGCTGCGGATTTTGACCATTCATCCCACCGAACATATTAGTTTGAAGTTTTCCCTGAATACCTCTGACAAATTGGACGAAAGGATGGAATCCCACTAACCTGCACCCTTTTCAATGGCCCGAATCACAAACTGATGAAGCTTTTTGCTATCCTTTAAAATATTCTTCAATTCATTTCTTTCAGATTTTGATAAGGATTTCAGCTGAATGTAATGGGTATCATCATAAGTATCTCTTTGCCTGTATGACTGGAGTCTCCATTTTAACAATGCAGCAAAATTACTTTTATATTTACCCATTTCCTCCTCATAGCCATTCATTTCTTTGAGCTTACTCATTCGGGCAATAGTGGACGTCTCCGATAACCCTTCTTTGACTGCAAGAATTCTAACAGCATTTACATAAGGTATAAATGCCGCATATTTAAGATCCAGCTCTCCTTGATGGCTCCCCTTTTCCTCTGTCAGAATCTGGCCAAATGGACCGACTGATTTTTTTATATGCATGCTGGTTTCCATCATCCTGGTCAGCAAATGGGGGGATTTTTGAATGTTCATGTGGATAAAAGACTTTAATTCGGATATATAATCCTCCTGGCCTGCAAGCACTCTGCTGTCATAGAAAATGTGGAGATTTCTTATCGTCTGCAGAGTCTCCTCCTGCATCCATGTTTGGATCTGTTCTTTCCATTTAGAAAGCGACTTGCACCACAGCGGATTTGAACACATCACATTCCCTTCGCAATATGGATATCCCACTGTATGCAGACCTTTTGAAATTTCCTCCCCCAGCTGCAAAAAATACACTTCTGCTTCAGCCGCTCCCGGTTCAAATACCAATCCATGGTCCTGGTCACTCAGAAAGCCCTGTTCCTTTCTTCCGCCGCTTCCCATTGTAAACCAGGCAAACTTCCATGAAGGTGATTTTACTATATTCAATCGCTCCAAAGCTATGCTAATAACAGCTTTCATGATAAGGTCGTGAAATTCATTCAGAGCACTGGCATCATAACGATATTTTATTATCTGTTCCTCTTTCCACTTTTTCAGGGATTGATATGAATTAAATGATGATTCCATCCAGGCACTTCCTTTAAGGAAAGTTCGCGTCTTGCTTACGAGCTTAAACTTTTGTTTTCATCAGCCATGAAGACTTCCGGATATCCGTAGCTTCCATGTTCACTTAAATCTAATCCCATAATTTCTTCTTCCTCTGTTACCCGAAGTCCTCCCAATACTTTTTTGGCAGCTGCCAAAATAATGAAGGATACAGCAAAAGCATAAAGAGCAGAGACAGCTACACCCATGAACTGGACTCCCAGCTGTTCAAAACCTCCGCCATAAAACAATCCAGGCTTTCCGACTGCTGCCAATTCAGGTGTTGCAAAGAAACCAGTGGATAATGTTCCCCAAACCCCAGCTGCACCGTGAACAGATAGCGCAAAGATGGGATCATCGATTTTTCTCTTTTCAAAGAAACGCACACTGTAGAATACAAGAATTCCTGCTACAAACCCTATGACAACAGCTGCCCATGTATCCACAAATGCGCAGGAAGCTGTAATAGCGACCAGGCCTGCAAGCGCACCATTAAGCATTGTCGGCACATCGGATTTCCCCATAACCACCCAGGAAATGATCAGAGCTGATACTGCACCTGCTCCGGCAGCAAGATTTGTGTTAAGAGCTACAAATCCAAAGAACCCATCTTCCACAGTCAATGTACTCCCAGCGTTAAACCCGAACCAGCCTACCCACAGGATCAGCACACCCAGAGCTGTATATACTTGGTTATGCCCATAGATATTGTTAGCCGAACCATCTTTATTAAATTTTCCAATTCGGGGCTTAAGTAATATAGTAGCAGCCAAGGCTGCCATTGCACCTGTTAAGTGAACAACTGTTGAACCGGCAAAGTCCTGCTTGCCGTGTTCTGCAAGCCAGCCTCCTCCCCAAATCCAATGAGCAACGACAGGATAAACTATTGCGGAAAATAATACGGTAAAAATGAGGTAAACTGATAGTTTTGCACGTTCAGCAAATCCGCCAAGTGCAATCGTGATGGCAATACCGGCAAATGCCAGCTGAAATACGAAGAATACCGAAGAAGATAAGCCCATCTCTTCAAGTTCAGCACCTGAATAAAAGAAATTTGTAAGCCCAACGAGGATATTTGCATTATCACCAAATATGAAACCAAAGCCCACAGCCCAAAACACTAATGATGATAAACCAAAGGTAAAGATCGTTTTTCCTGCAATATGCCCCGCATTTTTCATCCTGGTAGAACCGGCTTCCAGCATAATAAATCCGCCAAGCATAAAAATGACTAAAATTGCTCCCAGCATAACCCACAGACTGTTCATTAAAAATGTGGCATCCAATTGTAATTCCTCCCTGTTATTATTTTTGATGTAAGATTTAATATAAAATTAATGTTATATTATCTAACATCTTTTAATTTAATCCTTATTTTACTCTAAATTTTATGGAAGTCAATCTGTTTTTAGAAAATTTTTAATTTTTACGTCAGATAATCTAACATCGTTTTTGTTTTTGGATTAAAATGATTGGCAATTTTATAGTTGCATCCGTCTGACATTAATCGGTTAAGTTAAAAACGAGCATTCATTTGCTCAAATAATCGTCGGGAGTGATGTATCATGGCAAGAAACAAACTTTTGGTACCCGGTGCAGGAAATGTATTGGATCAAATGAAACAGGAAATCGCCAATGAGTTTGGAGTTCAGCTTGGTGCTGATACGACCGCACGAGCAAACGGTTCTGTCGGCGGGGAGATGACAAAGCGTCTTGTCGCAATGGCAGAACAGCAGCTTAAAAACCAGCAGAATCAGTAGAGGATGTTTTTGCTGGACTTAACCGGCCCTATCCATGGGCCGGTTATTAAAAAAATAGTTTCACACAACAGGAGACTGACCGAACGGAGGCATACCCATGACCAACAAAAATGACAACCGCGAAAGAAAAAACAAATATCCTAATAACAAAAAACAGGATACGGAGTTCTCAAGAGAGGCAGATATCAGAAGCGAAGTGACAAAAAAAGATCTGCAAAAATAAACTGGCTCACACAAAAAAGGCACGTCACTTGACTGCCTTTTTTTGTGATTTTAAAATAAACCATATCCTTTACTTTTCCTTTTCTGATTCACACATTTTACTGTTTTGCCTTTTCAAAATTTCATTAATTTCTCCCTTATCACCTTTTGCATTTATGATTTCAAATATCTGATTTAATCCTTCAATGTCTTGTTTATCTTCTTCCTTCACGATTAACCCTCCCTTTATGCTTACCTTGCTATTATCTTGTTTCTGTACGGATTAGAATATGCCTATTGACAGCTCTAAAAACAAAAACAGTTCACCGCAATGGTGAACTGCACCGACTTTGTTAGATAACCAAAGAAAATCTTATTATTTAGAGGAAGTCCGGCTATAAAGAGTGACATCCTCTATTTTTGAACGATTAGGTTCATAGCCTATTCCAGGACTTTGAGGTACGAATATAAATCCATCTTCCATAGTGACTTCAGGATCGATGATATCTTCCTTCCAGTAGTGGGAGGATGGGGCTGTATCGCCAGGAAGCGTAAAATTGGACAGTGAAGTAATGGCAATATTGTGCGCACGGCCTATTCCAGCTTCAAGCATTCCGCCACACCACATTGGAATGTTATGATCTTTGCAAAGGTCGTGAATTTTTCTGGACTCTGTCAGTCCGCCAACCCGGCCAATTTTAAGATTTATGATTCTGCAGCTTCCAAGCTCAATCGCTTTTCTGGCATCCTCAAAGGTATGTATACTTTCATCAAGGCAAATTGGCGTTTTCAGATGACTTTGAAGCTTGGCATGGTCGATAATATCATCATGATCTAAAGGCTGTTCAATCATCATTAGATTAAACTCCTCCAGCCTTTGAAGGTGATCAATATCATTAAGTGTATAGGCGCAATTGGCATCAGCCATAAGCTGTATTTCAGGAAATTGGGAACGGATGGATTTTAGAATTTGCACATCCCAGCCCGGCTTGATTTTTACCTTAATTCGCCGGTAGCCTTCATTTACATAACCTTCAATTTGCTTGAGCATCTTTACTTCTGACTCCTGTATACCCACACTTACGCCAACTTCAATTTTTTCCTTTACTCCGCCTAATGCTTTTGCGAGAGATAACCCCTTCTCCCGCGCATATAGGTCCCAGACAGCACCCTCGAGAGCTGCTTTGGCATTGAAATTCCCCCTGATTGGCCTGAAAGCCTCTGAAACATCATCAGGGTGCCGAATTTCTGATGCAAAAAGGATCGGTATTAAGTGATCACTCATTATATGCCAATTTGTTTTAACTGTTTCTTCATTGTATATTGGCTCTATAATGGAAACCGATTCAGCCCAGCCTGACTCTCCGCTTTTTGATTTTACTTCTACCAGAATAAAGTCCTTATCCACTTCTGTTCCGACACTTGTAGTAAATGGATTCAGCAGCTCCATTTTGACGTGCCTTAAAACGATGCTTTTAATCTCCATCTTCCCATTCTCCTAGCAGTATCCCTTCTCTTTTTCCAAGAGATAAAAGTATTGGTGTTCCGCGGTTACGTCCTTTTTCAGATCCGTTACAATCCAGCCTTTACTAAGATAATGAACGAATACTTCTTTCGTGCTCTTTCTCCATTTCAGAGCCAATTCAAAGTCCTTCTTTTTAATATCCTGAAAATTCCCAGGAACAGGTATAAGAATTTTTTCATTATCATGGGACAACTTTGTATTTTCAGGAACATAAACACCATTCGCCATACCTGTTTCTAAAGCCAGTGGCAGAACATCTTCAGACCATTGACGTTCAGGACATTCCTCTTTAATTCGCCACTCCACTAAAAATCGGTCAGATGGTATGCCTGCATTCATATGGTCTGACATTTCACCATAAGCATTTTCAATATATTGAGTGCACACTGCCCCGAGCTTATGCAGATTGAGATTGGCATTAACCGTTTCAAGAGGGTCATATGTCCACGAAATGAGATCATAGCCTTTCTCAAGCGCTGTCTTTTTTTGCGCATTTTTCAGCTTTTCCCCAATCCCGAATGCCCGGTACTTTGTGTGAATACCAAGACTGTGAGAGCAAAGATATACCTTTGTGCCGTCAAAGCCGGGAAAGCTGTATTGAAAGCCGATCAGTTCATCTTCCAGGAACGCACCTAACACAAACCCGCCATTTTTAACCGTTGCCACTGTATGATTAACCGGCACAGCTTCTTCCACACTCCATATTCGAGTTTCAAGTTCGTATACAGCTTCAAGGTCCTTAACTGTATGAAGGTTTTTAATTTCCAATGATGGTAACGCTTCTTTCTGCATAACCTTCCCCTTTCCTGCATATCCAAAAATACGCCGGCCAATATGCTGCCCTTTTTACGAAATGCTATAAAGTCCCTAAAAAATAATGTGAGCCACAGCTGCTACAATTGGCAGCGTTATAATTGTACGCAGAAGGAAAATAAGAATTAAGTCCTTAATGCTGACAGGCAGATTTGAACCCAATAGCAGACCGCCCATTTCAGACATATATACCAGCTGTGTTACAGAAACACAGGCAATAATAAATCTTGTCATTTCACTTTCAATGCCGCTGCCGATGACAGCTGGAAGGAACATATCTGCAAATCCAACCACCATTGTCTGGGCCGCTTCTGCCGCCTCCGGAATTTGCATTAAAGCCAGGACCGGTTCAAACGGCTTGCCAAGAATGGTAAATGCAGGGGTGAATTCAGCAATTACCAGTGCAACCGTTCCAATCGCCATAACAATTGGCAGAACTCCCATCCACATGTCCAAAACGTTTTCAAAACCTTCTTTTACAACTGCTGCAGCACTATTATTTGTACGCGCCTTCTTAATGGCATTATTGAATCCCCATTTTACAGGTGTAGTATGAGAAGGGATATTCGTTTCCGCCTTGAGCTCTGTCCCTTCATACGCCGTATCGGCTTTCCTTGATAAAGGGGGAATTCGAGGCATTACTATAGCTGCCACCAGACCAGCCAGGATAATCGTTAAATAGTAATGAACGAAATATTGCTCTAAGTTTAAATATTGAATAATTACAATCGTAAAAGTAATGGAAACAACTGAGAAGGTTGTTGCCACCACTGCTGCCTCCCGCTTTGTGTAATATCCTTCTTCATATTGTTTTGTCGTTAACAGGACTCCAATTGTCCCGTCACCTACCCATGATGCCAGACAATCAAGCGAAGATCGCCCCGGCAGCTTAAAAACAGGCCTCATAACTTTAATCAATAATGCACCAAAAAATTCGAGGAGACCGAAATTTAATAGAAGCGGCAGCAATAAACCTGCCAGGAGAAATGTAGTAAATAGTATAGGGATCAAATCATAGATTAAAAGCGCGCCCGTATTCTCTGAATATACCGGTTCCAGACCAAACTCAAATAATGTAATAATAGCAAAAACTGTTCCAAGCAAACGGGCTGCCACCCAAAATTTACTGACATTCAGTAATTTGTTCAAATATGGGCTGTTCAAGATAAATCCCGGTTTAAAAATTACTGCCATCAGTGAGCCAATTACTGAAAGAGCCATTATAATAACAGTAATTGAAGGAATGGAATCTCCCAGTAATCCATTAATTTGATTTGCTAAATAAGCAACCGGGATGGTAATCCCATCATCTCCTTGAATCGGTACCATAAAAAGTAAAACCCCGACCAGTGAAGGAATTAAAAATTTTAAATAGTCCCCGGTTGTGTAGGATGCCCTTTCCTCCTGCTGAACCTTCTTTGAAAGACTGCTCATTCGTTTTGCCCCCTTTTATTTTTCTTGTTTTAACTCCCCTGCTGTCCTGACTTACTCAAAAAACAGCTCTTGTTCAGCATACAAAACTTCCAGTTCCTGCTGTCTTTTTGCAATTCTTTCATAATCCCGTTCTTCGATGCCTGCAATCATTACCTCCAGTAAACTAATTACGGAAGCTATTGAATGATGTCCAGAATCCATAAGCTCATCCGTTGTAAGTGTAACTGCTGCCATCTGCCCGATTGGCGAAAGCTGGCGGTCTGTTATGGCAACAATCCTGGAACCTTGCCTTTCAGCAATAGAAGCAAGCTTTAACGCTTCTTTCCGGTATCGAGGAAAAGAAAAAATGACAACGGCCGATTGCTCTGTTAAATCACACACATCCTCAGGAAGAAAGCCGCCAGGACTTGAGATAAAAACATTTCCCCTTATTTGTTTAAGTGTGTAATAAAACCAGTATGCAGCGGCAAAAGAACTGCCAAAACCCCCAATATAAACCCTGTCTGCCTGTATTAATGCATTAATCGCTTCCCAAACTTCCCTTTCATCAACCTGATCAAGCAATTGCCGAAGTATTTTCCTCTCTTGATCAATGACTCTCCTAAACAGGTTCTCTTTCTCAGCATTTTCTATGACTGAGTCATTTTCAATGTAATCCTGCTGTTTCCCGGCAAGCCACTCTTTTCTGATTCGATCCTGCATTTGGGAATAACCGCTGAACCCAAGTGCATACGCAAGACGAATGACTGTTGTCTCACTGACTCCTGCATTTCTCCCGACTTGAAATGCTGTTAATAAAACTGCTTCATCAGCGTGCTCCAAAATAAATTCAGCAGCTTTCCTCTGTCCTGGGGAGAGTGAGGAATAGCTTTCTTTAATCATCTGGCTCATTGTTTTCTTATCCATGCCGGCTCCTCATGAATAGTGAAGGAAAAACTTCTTATGCAAAGTATAAAGCATGAAATGCTTCCCGAACAAGAAGAATTTCCACTATTCTAAATTATTTTTATCTATATCCATCTAGGAATCTATCTTCTACATGAAGGGAATCCTTCTTTAAGAGAATTTTAAAGGATGAAATACTTCTTTAGCAAGAGAAAAATGCATTTTTAACAAAAATAATTTATTTTTATGCATTATAACCCTTAAAAACTGCCAGAAGTTTCAGTGATCTCCTTATAATTAAGAAAACCACTAAAGAGTGCCTTTAGTGGTTTGGGTGTTATAAAAACATGCTCATATTCATTGTCGTAATAACAGATTGATCTGGAAGTATTGTTCTTGATGCAATTTTCCACTGATTACTTTCTTTTCTTACGATATCATTTCTCTCGCCAAACATCTCTTCTATATCATGGGTTGACCCTCTGCTTCTTTTGAATAAAAAATAACTTCTCACTTTAAATTCATCAGGATCTTTCGTGCTCTCAACCATGATATTTGAGATAAAGTGACGCTGCCTGGTGGCCGGATTCTCCACCCATGCAGACTTTGTATATAGTCGATTTACCCGTGTAATTAACGACTTCTTTGTTTCCTCAAAGAATGAAGCATCTTTGGATACATTATCGGCTCCTACTCCTTCAAGTGTTTCCCTAAGAGGCATTCTATATGTGAGATCGTCAGACAATAGGTCAAGCCACTCTTTATATTTCCCATTATCCAAATAGTAAGCTTCCAGGTTAAGAAGATTAGTTATCTCCATTTGCAAGTGGGCTATAATTGGAATTGACAAATATGAACTCATTTTACAGCCTCCTTTACAAAGAGGTCTTTTGAAATTAGCTTAAACCAATTCTCATGCATACTTCTCGAAATAGCATCTAAATAAGTGGTTGGATAGGCGATTCCCGGCCCTGGGAAGGATTCATCCGGTTCAACCCTATCAAAACCCATTAAATAATTGCTGACATTATTATAATTCAATTCTTTATCCCTCATCATTAGGCCTTTGCTGACTTCAACAATCCTTGCCCACGTTTCTGTATCATCTTGTTCAAGAGTGCCGGTAGGGCCAAAGGAACCTAAATATCCCCTATAAGCAGCTTCCTTATACTCTTCCGGGGCTGCCTTGTCTATAAGAAACCAGCACCAAACCTCTACCTTTTCAGGTCCTATAGGCCTCCACATCCTAAAATTCAAATAATTATGCAGATGCCCTTCAGTCCCATGAATAGGACTTACAAATGAAAGATTAGGGTAAACTCCTCCAACAAAAACGGTTACTCCAGATAAGATTTCATCCTGTTCCGGTGTCAGATTCTTTTTAAACATCGGCCACATGGAATCAGGAGTGCCTTGATAAGGAACTCTGGCTTTACCTGTTTTAGAAGTGATAACATTTATGCCATGTCCATTTTCGGTAACTATCTGGTGCCCATATCCGGCATATAGGGGATCTTCCGGACTGATTCCAAGCTCGACTGTGGACCTGTGGGTTGTTTGGACATGGTAAGGATCTGCTGCAAAATTTTCTGCCGTTGCCTTCCAATTCGCTTTTGCAACCCAACGCTGCGGAAGACCTCTCACTTCCATTCCACCGTCACTTCTGCCTAGCAATATATCAAAATACCATTTCATATCACCTAAATATTCTTCCAATGGCATAGCTGCAGAGTCCAGGCAACCAAAAATCATTCCCTGATAACTTGCGACTTGAGGAATTTCTCTTAAACCCCACTCTGATTTATCCATTTCTTTTCCATAAACCTTATTGCCTGCTACAATTCCAATTAATTCACCATCTAAGTTATAGCTCCAGCCATGATAAGGGCAAGTGAAGTTTTTTTTATTTCCATGATCAGCCGTGCATAACTGTGTCCCCCGATGGGTGCAGGAGTTTAAATAACCTTTAATGTCACCTTTCCTATTTTTCACAAGCAGGACCGGGTCATTAACCATCCATCTGGTAACATAACTGCCTGAATCTTTAAGCTCTGTTTCATGAGCAAGAAACTGCCAAGTGTGCCCAAAAATCTTATCAATTTCCAGTTCATAAATATCTGGATCTGTAAGCACCCATTGCGGAAACAAGCCCTGCTCCATTTTTTCCTTCAATAACTGAAATGCCTTTTCGTCCAATGTTTTTTTTATCATGTCTCAGGATCCCCTCCGATTATATTAAAATTCATTCATAACCTTTTCTCACCTTACTTAATCATGCTCGGCAAAAATGTTACTATTTCTGGGAAAATAATGAGTATGATAGTTAACACCGCCATCGTACAAATTGCTGGAATTACTCCTCTAAAGATTTTTTCAATCGGAACATCCTTCACTACCCCACTAATAATATAAACACTTAATCCCAGAGGCGGAGTTAATACACCAATATTAATAAGCATGATCATAATGATGCCAAACCATAAGCCATCAAAGCCTAATTGAGTAATAATCGGATATACAATTGGAAGTGTAAGTGTCATTATGGCAATACCTTCAAGAAACATCCCTAATATGAAATAAACAACCAGGATTAAAGCCAATATTACGTACGGAGATACATCAAGCCCTCCTACCAGCGTAGTCAAATACATTGGAATTTGGCTTAAAGCTAAAAACTTCCCAAATAAAGCCGCCCCAATTAAAATCAAAAATAACATAACTGTTAATCTCAAAGTCTCATCCAAAGATGATAGTAAGCCTTTAAATTTCAAACGTTTAGTTAGTAGAGTAAGTACAAATGCTCCAATTGCACCAATACCTCCAGCTTCACTCGGAGTAAATACGCCAAAATATATACCGCCAATGCTTATTGCAAATATTAGCAGAAATGGCCAGATGCCTCTTAAAGAAGAGAATTTTTCTTTCGTGGTAGAAACTACCTGTTTTGTTGGAGCGATTTCAGGATTCAAGCGGACTTGTATATTAATCATCAGCATAAATAAGAGTGTCATTAGGATACCAGGCACAAGACCTCCTATTAATAATGGCCCAATGGGTTCAGAAGTTAGTGCACCGTAAATTATCAGCAGGACACTCGGAGGTATCAGCACTCCCAATGTACCGCCAGCTGCTACTGCTGCTGTAGAAAAGGGTTTTTTATATTGATATTCATTCATTTCAGGAATGCATATTTTTGACAATGTCGCTGTTGTGGCATTAGATGAGCCTGAAATTGCAGAAAAGATGGAAGCTGCACCAACTGTTGCAATTGCTAATCCGCCTCGAAAATGGCCAATCCACTTATCAACAGCAACAAAAAGATCTTTGCCTAAACCTGTATTTGACATAAACATTCCCATTAAAATAAATAGGGGGATAACACTTAAACCATAATTATTGGCAGACCCAAATGCAGAAGAGCCTAATTGGGATAAACCCACACTCCAATCAGACAGCCATGAAACACCTAAAAAACCAACGAGGAATAGTGAAAGACCAACTGATACCCTTAAAAGAATCAGAGTGAGCAACAACAAGATGCCAATAACACCAATTACCTCAGGACTCATTTTTATTCACCGCCTTTATGAATGACTGAAAAGCATCTAATAGAAAAGTCAGGGTAAAAGAAAAAGCACCAATTACTGTCAAACCTATAAAAATATACAGCGGTAATCCTAAATCTCCACTTAACTCATTTCCCTGCCAGGTCCTCTTGGTATACTCGATTAATTGCCAGGTTGTTAGGGACATTAGAGTGAATAGAATAAGAGAAGCCGCTCCACTCAATACGGCCTGAACCTTATTAGGCATTTTACTTGTCAAAAAATCAATCTCAATATGATCTTTGAATATTTGCCCTGAGCCAAGACTAAAGAAAATCATCAAAGCGAGTGCCAGACCGGTTAATTCATATGTTCCTGTTATCGGATTATTGAAAAAGTATCTCCCTATTACATCTGCAGTAGTTAGAAACATTAACAAGAAAAGCAATATGCTGGAGACTTTATGCAGGATATTGTTAATTGCCAGGGTTAGTTTTTCTAGAAAAAGTGTCAATTTTTGAAAAAAGGAAAGCTCGCTGGGAATTACCTTGCCCAACGAGATATTTTTTTGTAATTCTTGTTCCATTTATATCACCTCACAGTGTATTACTACTTGCTCTCTATTAACTTAATCGTTTCATCATAGATTTTTTGGCCATCAACATCTTTTTTCTCCATTTCGGATAACCAATTTTCCGTTACACCTTTTGATGCATCTTTAAATTTCTGTAAGTCTGAATCTGATAAATTAATGAACTCCGTGCCTCCATCTTTTGCTTCTTTCTCTGCCAGTTCTTTTTGTTTATCGAATGCAGCACCGGCTTTTTCTGCCATTGGAACGCCGATTAGTTCATTTATCATTTCTTGATCTTCTTTAGGGATCTTGTCCCAGCTATTCTTATTCATTGCAACATAATAAATGCTCGTATTAAAATCCCCCAGAGTAACATAATCCACTACATCAAATAAGTTAAAGTCTTTGATTGCTGCAACTGGCAGAACGCCACCATCTATCACTCCCTTTTGCATAGCATCATAAATCTCCGGCGCAGGAAGTGAAACAGGAGTTGCTCCCCATGACTCGATCATTTTCCCAGCTTCTACTGATGGTGTTCTTAACTTCAAGCCCTTAGCATCTTCAAAACTTCTTACAGCTTTCCCTTTTGTAATAATTGCATAAGGATCAGCAGCATGTACCCAAAGCAGCTTTACGTCGTCATATTCTTTCTGAATTTCCGGGAAAGTGTCATACAGTTTTTGAGCTACAACACTTAATTCAGCACCGTTGCCCCCAGTAAGAAATGGCAGCTGCAGAACAGAATGAACTGGGAATTTCCCTGCATTGTATCCCTGTAGTCCCCAACCTGCATCCATGATCCCTGTAACTATGTTGTCATAAGTATCTTTAGGGCCTCCCAAGGCTCCGCCAGGGTATATTTTAAATTTCACTCTATTTTCTGTAACCTTTGCAACCTCTTCACTAAAAGGTGCCATAGCTAATTTGTCCTGGACATGATCTGGGGAATTCATATGTCCCATTTTAAATTCGAGCCCTTTCCCATCAGCCTCAGCCTTACCGCCAGAAGTGCTTGAACAAGCAGTGAAAACCATCAGCATCAATATCATCAAAATCGCAAATGAAAACTTTGTAGTTTTTTTCACTTCTTTTCTCCCTTTCTGCCTATTAAATTTTTCATTAAAATACTGGCATTTTTATAAATAAAACGCTTTCATTTTAATCATTAAAAATGTATAAACAGCCAACTATTTTATAGACCTCCTTCCGTTTTGAATATATTAAATTTTTTATATTTTCTTATTTTTATGTTATTTCATTGTTTATTCAGCAACAAGGGGTCAGTTGCTCTATGTGCAACATATTAAAAATTTTTTATTTTTTCCATAAAATAAAAAAACTCATAATGAGTGCTAAAGGCGCCTCATTATGAGCTGCAAAGAAATAATTAAACTGTCAAACCGGCAGAATTCATATTAAAATTATATCCAGGAATTTCAAATGGAAGACCAACATAATTCTCTGCCAGGCTAGTCGATGCGGCAATGGATGATGTCACATAATCCAGTTCTGCGAGTTGAATTTGATATTCATAGGATGAATGGTTGACATCTCGATGCAGCATGGTTGTCATCCAATAGGAGAATCTTTGTGCCTTCCAGATTCTGCGCAGGCATATTTCAGAATATTGGTCAAGAATCTCTTGTTTGCCTGATTGATAGAACTGCAGCAGGCCATTTGACATGACGTATACATCCGAGATAGCAAGATTTAATCCCTTGGCTCCTGTAGGCGGTACGATATGTGCTGCATCGCCGGCAATAAATAAACGTCCATGCTGCATGGTTTCACAAACAAAACTTCGCATAGACACGATATTTTTTTGTATGATTGGACCTTCCTTCATTTTTAATCCATCTTCACTATCAACCCTGGCATGCAGTTCCGTCCATATCCGGTCGTCTGACCAATTCTTTATATCATCATTTGGATCTACCTGAAGATAATGGCGCTGGACTTCTGGTGAACGTGTACTTATTAGGGCAAATCCTCTTTCATGGTTTGTGTAAATTAGTTCGGGATTTACCGGCGGGGTTTCAGCCAAGATACCAAGCCATCCAAAAGGATATACTTTCTGCTTTTCTGTACGGATGATATTTGGAATGGCCTGGCGGCTGGGCCCATGGAAACCATCACAGCCAGCTATAAAATCGCATACAATTTCATTTCCCATTCCTTCCTTCTTAAAGCGAATCTTAGGCTCTTCTGTTTCAATATCATGTAAACTCACATGATCAGCATTAAAAATAATTTCCCCGCCAGCCTGCACCCTTGCAGCAACTAAATCCTTGATGACCTCGTGCTGCGCATATACAGTAATCTTTTTGCCGCCTGTCAATTCTTCCATGTTGATCCGATGCCTATTTCCATTAAATTGCAGCTCTATGCCCTGATGAATATGCCCCTCTTTCAACATTCTTTCTCCTACTCCGGATGCATTCAGCAAATCCACTGTCCCCTGTTCCAGCACTCCTGCACGGATGGTGCCTTCAATTTCTTCCCGCGACCTTTTCTCAACAACAATAGTTTCAATTCCCTGCAGATGCAGTAAATGAGACAACATTAGTCCTGCAGGTCCAGCTCCAATAATTCCTACTTGTGTACGCAAACTACCAATCTCCTTTTTTGCTTTTTATATGTTAACGCTTTCAACACCATGTTATAATATGAATATTCTGAATAGAAGAAACTTTTTCTTCTATATGGAACAATTATGAATTTTTTGGAGTGGTTTGTTTGGCTACCAGTAAATCGTTATTACAATCAGTCCAAAACGGACTTTCCATTATCAAATTGTTTACAAAAGATAAGCCTCTATGGGGGATAACAGAAATCTCACGCGAGCTAAATGTACCCAAAAGTTCTGTTAGCCGCTTAGTTGCAGATTTGACAGAGGAAGGTTATTTGGAAAAATACGGAAAACAATACCGCCTTGGATTAACCCTTTTATGTTTAGCTGGCGTCCTGACTACTCATTTGGAAATACATCGGGAAGCGGCAGAGCCATTAAACTCACTGGTAAATAGAATAGGAGAAACAGCTCACATCTCCGTATTGGAAGGTGACAGAATCATATATTTACTAAAAACTGAATGTAAACACCCAGTCAGGCTCCTTTCATACATAGGCAAAGACAATCCTGCCGTATGCACGAGTTCTGGACTGGTGTTGTTAGCTCACCAGCCTATGGAGAAAACGATAGAGGTGATTGGCAATGGGCTTCCGAAGATGGGACCGAACACTTTTACTAACCAGGAAGAACTTTTACAAGAGATTCATTACATAAAAGAAAAAGGGTTTGCAATTTGTATAGATGTACTTCATACAGATGCAGTCAGTATTGCTGCACCTGTCAAAGATTATACCGGTAAGGTCATTGCTGCAGTTAGTGCAGCCGGCCCAAGACAAAGAATTTCGGAAAGCAAAATGATGGAAATCGTATCGGAAATCACCAAAACAGCAGAGGCTATTTCAAAAAGATTAGGGTATCTTGAATCAGTTTTTATTGATATTTAAAGTAAGGGGGAGATTAAATGGAGAATTTGCCAGCTGGGAGAGTTTCCTCACTAAGGAATGCATTAAGACTATTAAATCTCTTCACAATGGAGGAGCCAGAACTAAGTTTAAGCGAACTTAGCGAAAAGTTAGGCGTTGGAAACAGCACCATTTATCGATTGACATTTACACTAATGCAAGAAGGCTTCCTTGCGAGAGATCCTGTATCTAAAAACTTCCGGCTCGGATCCTCTATTTTAGCAAAAGGAACGACAATTCTGTCCCAATATGATATCTGTAAATGTTCACCTGACATTCTGAAGAGATTAGTTCAAGAGACAGGTGAAACCGCACATTTGTCTACCTTGACAGATAATAGAGTCATCTACTTACAAAAAATGGATGCTGTAAACTATGTACACCTCCTTTCACATGCTGGCAAGCGAAACTACATCCACTGTACAAGTTCAGGACAAGCAATACTAGCTTTCCAGCCTGAGGAAGTGATTAAGGGATTAATTGAAAAAGGACTGCCAAAGTTAACTGATTACACGGTTACTAATCCACAAAAACTAAAATTCCTACTTTCTCTGATTAAAAAAAACGGCTATGCTTTTAGCAGGGAAGAAATGCATAAGGGTGTATCATCTATTGCCTCTCCTGTGTTTTCTCAACCAGGAATGGCCTCCTATTCAATAAGCATTGCAGGTCCCTCCTCGAGAATCAATCATCAAAGTGCCCCTGAGCTGGCGAAGATAGTAAAGAGGGCTGCAAATGAACTTTCTGAAAAAATAATAAATCGCAACTTATGTATTTGACTAAAATATAAATGCGCCCGTCCCTTTGGGGACAGGCGCATTAATTATGTGATCATTGATTTTTCAAACGGACAGCTTCATCATAGATCTCCTTGCCAGGAAGCCCTTTGGCTTTCATTTCATCAATCCACTTACTATAAACAGGCTGCAGGGCTTTTTCCCATTCTGCTTTTTCATCATCAGATAGCTCATAAACTTCTATTCCGGCTTCCTCCGCTTGCTTCCAGCCCAGATCACCGTCTTCATCATACACAGCACCAGCTTTCATAGCCACTGATTCCCCCATTAGATTCTCTATAGCTTTTTGATCCTCAGGGGATATGTTTTCCCAGGTTTTGGAGTTCATAACCATGAATAAGCTGCTCGTATAGAAATCCCCTTTGGTTATATACTTTGTGACATCAGACAATTGGAAGTTTGTTATCACCGATGCAGGAGCTAAAGCTCCGTCAACGACTCCTTTCTGCATGGCTTCATATACACCATCCATAGGAATGGATACAGGGGTAGCTCCAAACGTCTCAAGAATAGCTGTTCCAGCAGGAGAAGGGGTTCGAATCTTCAATCCATTTAAATCTTCCATTTTCTTTATAGGTTTTTTCGTAGTGAAAATTTGGGCTGCATCATTCTTAAATAACCAGGCGACTTTAGTCTCTGCATGTTCTTCAGCTATTTCAGGGAATTTTTCATACAATGACCAGAAAATACGGGTACCGTCTTCCGCATTTTCCCCCATAAACGGCAGTTCTGTGACACCTGTTAAAGGGAACTTCCCAGGAGTATTGGCATGCAGTGCCATTGACATAGCTGCCGTACCTGTAACCGCCAAGTCATATTGTTCATTTGCTTTTCCCAGGGCACTCCCGGAATAAATAGTCCCTTTGACTCTTCCTTCAGTTACTTTTTCAACCTCTCTCAAAAAAGGCTCAATAACATCCGAATGCTGCGGATGCTGGCCTGGCATAAAGCTGGACACAGCCAGATCAACAGTTTTTTCACCTTTCGCTGCGGTATTATTGGAAGAGCCGCTACATGCTGTTAAAGCAAAAGCCATTAAACTTGCAACTCCCAAAATGCCAATACGTCTAATAAATTGCTGATTCTTTCCCACTGCGTTACACCCCTTTTTCTTTTGGCAGTTTAAGATTTTCTGATTTTTTTAGAATGATGTTAAGCAATTCTCGATTTGTGCTTCATTGGAATGAGCCTATTCACCATTTTCTTTGAAATTTTAGCCTTGCGGCAGCCTGACATCCACTACCGCTGACTTGCCTTCATGTTTGACGGCATGAATAGCTTTTAACAGGGTATCTTTTAGTTCTTTTGGCTTTTCAACAATAAAGGCGAATGTCCCGCCAGCAGATTTAGCGATATCAGCGTACCTCGCCGCTGGATTGAATTTAACAAAAAATTCATCTGTTTGTTGAGCGATTCCATTTGGATGCACTCCTAATGTAGAAAGTTTTGGTGCTGTCCAGCCCTCATTGTTGTAAATAATCGTTAAGAAAGGAGTTTCATATTTTCCTGACATCCAGTGCAAAGGAGTTGGATTACTGAACATAAAACTTCCATCACCTGTCAATGCAACAACAAGCTTATCTGGTGCGGCCAGCTTTGCACCAAATGCAGCTCCCCCGCTCCAGCCTAAGGAGCTTGCTCCAGGGCTAAAGTAAGTACCCGGCTTATTCCTTGGCAGATGTCTTGTAACTGTTGAGAAATTTGTTATGGTCTCACTAATGACTATGTCTTCATCATTGAGAACCTCCCTTAAACAGCCAGTCAGCATTTGTGGTGTAATGGCTGATTCCTCGCCGGGATACTCCATTGCCTCCCATTCAAGTCTTTGTGCTTTGTGAATCCTTGAAATGGCTGTATATCTATTTGAAACGGACGATTCATCTATTAATCTCTGATGCTTATTAATGTAGGAATTAATTTGTGAGAGGGCAATGAAGGAATCTGCTTTAAAGAATCCTTCCGCCGGGATATACCAAAGCGGGATTTTTTCCTTTAAAGGGTCTATGTCAATGATTATAATTTCGGAATTCTCAGAGGGTTTATTTTTATATGGAATCCATGGAACATCGCTGTCTACTACAAGAATAAAGTCGGCGTCTTCCAAATGTTTATTCTGATGTGGTTCATTCCATGTATAACCTATATGCATCGGATGATCAGATGGGAAATTCATATAGCTGGGCACTGATTCAAGTACAGGTATTGCCAGTCTTTCAGATAACTTAATTAACTGTTGTACACTTCTCTGGTTCCTCCCTGCGTATGAAGTAACAATTAAAGGTTTTGCTGCTTTCAGCAATCGGCCTGCTATTTCCTGTATTCTATCATCTGGTATGGCAGAAGGAGATATGCACCCCCATCTATTATGATCAATTTCATAAGGGTCAATTTCTTCTTCCATTACTTCACGCGCAGCCATTAAGTATGCAGGCCCTTTAGGATCACTCTTAGCAATTTGAATTGACCGAGTTACCACTTGTTTGATATTTTTACCAGTTCGTATTTCATTGTCGTATTTCGCATATCCTCTTACGATTCCCCTTTGATCAAACGAATCCTGTAGCCAATGAATATACTCATTTCGGCTTCCCTTTAATTCCCCCTCCTGTGTAGCTGGTGATGTTCCAGCAAATATCAGAATTGGGATTCTTGCCTTTGCAGCATTATGTATAGCCCCGCCCAAGTTCTGTGTCCCACAGTCAACATGAACAATAACAGCCTGCGGCTCTCCAGTAAGCATGGCATATCCATGTGCAGCACTCATAGCAACAAATTCGTGAGGACAAGTAATAATTTGAGGTGTATCCTTATCTTCTAATTTAGCTTTGGCAAAGCTTTCAATGATGGCGGGATGGTCACTTCCCAAATTGGCAAAAATATATTTCACCCCATTTTCCTGTAAAGTTTCCAGCATTGCGTCAGCTGTTGTATATATTGTCTTATAGTTTGAAGCTATGCTTGTTTCTTTTTTCACTTCCTGAACACTCACATTCTCTCCTCCTATCGTAATCGTTTTTGCCTAAACCATTTTTAAGCGCTTACATAACTGTTTAATTAAATCCTATCACATGGTAAAATATATGAAAAATATTAATTTTCTAATATTTATATACTTTTTAAGTATACTTAAGACAAGGAGCCGGTTTGTATGGATTTAAGGCAGCTCAAATATTTCATTACAATTGTAGAAGAAGGACAAATTACCCTTGCAGCGAAAAAGTTGAATATGGCGCAGCCTCCCCTGAGCCAGCAGTTAATAAATTTAGAAAAAGAGCTTGGAACAAAATTGCTTATTCGTAATGGAAGAACACTTGAATTAACTGAAGCCGGAGAAATTCTATATAAAAAAGGGAAAAAGCATTTATATAACTTCGATGATATTATCACTGAAGTAAAAGAAGCAGGAGGAGGATTGCGCGGAACTCTCAATATCGGTACAGCTATTTCTTGTATATGCCATCTGCCGGAACGAATACACCACTTTCAAGCATATTATCCTCACATCACTTTTAAAATATGGGAAGGCGATCCATTTCGTTTATCTGATTACATTCTTGACCGGCAAATTGAGCTTGCAATCGTTCGTTCCCCAATCGAAAAGAAAAATTTCTCATATATCTCAATCGAGGAAGAACCCTTTGTTTGCATACTTCCTAAAGAGTGGGCAGTTGGCAGTAATACGAATTCTGTGACTATGGAAGAACTCTCTGTTTTGCCTTTAGTAGCTTTGCATCGAGTAAACGGAGAAGGTATTTATGAAATGCTTCTTGAAGAATTCACCAAAAGGGGATTAAAGCCAAAAATTGTTGCAGAGTCTCCAAATACCACCATCCTATTATCATTAGTTGAGTCAGGGGCCGGTGCAGTTATTCTTCCCTTATCAGCTTCGGCATCTTACTCCCGAGATAATCTTAAAGTTCTTTCAATTAATGATTGCCGCCTTACCACAGGAACTTATGCTATTTGGCTGAAAAACGGTTATTTATCACAGATCGCCAAACGCTTCCTGGAAACATTCAACAAGAACAGCCATCATATCCTAAATAAATTTTAAAATTGAGCAAAGATTCAAAACGGTAATTAAAGCACAAAGAAGCTGTATAAATCTGCATTTACACAGCTTCTTTATCATTTTATTAGTTTGCATATTCTCGTTCTGTGGTCTCACCATTACATGATACATTTGCTTTTTCAAAGGTAATAAGTGCATTCCAGCTTCCTGAGGATTGTCCATCCGCCAAATAGGATGGGGTACAATTATCTTCCAGCATGCTGAAAAGCATCGCCAAATGGCGTCCACCCGATTCAACTTTCGCCATTCTCGCATATTCAGGAAGCATTTGGTAAGCAGACTTGTAGTCATTATTCATTACATACTCTACAAACTGCTTATCAAGGGCATGTTCTGCGATAGTCGGCTTGTTATGCCTGCCCCTAACCAGATTATGAGATAAGGCACCGCTCGAAACATATACAATCCGCTTTTGGCTTTCACGCAGAACCTTTGCAATTACCTGTCCCCATTGATAGGTTTCCTCAATGCTTGCCGCTAATGTAACTGAAAGGTTAATGACTGGTATATCCTCTTTTGGAACAAGGTATCTCAGAGGTACCACACTCCCATAATCCCATACATAATATGGATCATTTACGCCCTGCACTTGCAGGCCGGCAGCTTTTCCAGCACTCACCAATTCATTCGCCAGCATTTCATCTCCTGGATAGGAGTAGGGAACATCTTTAATTAAGTCAGGTGCTTCTATTGCTGTTAAGATCCCTTTATGTATTGGTGTACCATCAACATAGTGAAAAAATGTCGACGGCCAGTGACATGAAACAAGCACAATCGCATCCGGTTTAATTTGTTCAATATCCTTGGCCAATTCCTTCATTGCAGTTACCATTGGCTGCTGGAAGTCAGGAACCTGGTCTTCATGGCAAATACTTGGAACATGGGGTACGAGCATACATAGCTCAATTGTCATTCATCTGATCCTCCTTTAAAAAGTTTTTTCACGCTAAAAGATAACTAAACGATTAGCTTTCATTTTTCTGACATTGGCTTCCCCGCTTTTCCCCAGTGCGTTTTAGGGATTTCTGTCACAATCACTCTTACTGTTTCTTTAGGGGCATCTAATGTTTCTGAAACCGCATTTGTAATATTCTGAATTACTTCAGCAACCTTTTCCTTCGGTCTGCCTTCAATGATTTGAACATTGATAATTGGCATTTTCTTTTCATCTTCTTTCTATATTAAATGTTAGACGGATTCCTCACTCTTTTACTGTGAATGTCACTTCGCCAAGACCATCAAATTTGCCGCTGACAAAATCGCCTGCTGCAAGCATACTTGCCCCAGTAAGTGCCCCAGTGAGAATCACATCACCTTTTCGCACTTTTTCGCCTTTTCTTGAAAGCATATTTGCAAGCATGGCAATTGAATTAGCAGGATGACCTAAAACTGCTGCACCTGCTCCCAAATCTTTCATTTCTCCGTTGATTGATAGTGTGGCGCCTACTAAATCAAGATCCAGTTGATCAGGTTTCTTTAATGATGTACCAAATACGACACGTGATGTTGAAGCATTATCAGCAATTACATCCGGAAGGGTAAAATTAAAGTTCTCATAACGGCTATCAATAATTTCCAGAGCCGGCAGCACATATTCTGTCTTTGCAAGCACTTGGGCACCTGTTACACCCGGCCCTTCGATATCTTCACCGATCACAAACGCGATTTCAGCCTCTACTTTAGGATGTATCAACTCATGGAAAGACAATTCCCCGCCATTTTCAATGAGCATATAATCAAATACATATCCATATATCGGCTCATCCACATTCATTTGTTTCATCTTCGCCTGACTGGTTAAGCCCATCTTAGGGCCTATAATCTTCTTCCCCTCTGACATCTTGATATTTACCAGCTCTTGTTGGACCAGATAACCTTCCTCAACTGTTAGATTAGGGTTGATTTCTGAGGTAATCTTAATTACTTCACGCTTTTCAACTTCAGCTGCTACTAAATATTGAGCAATTTCCTTATATTCTTGATTAGGCATTTAATTTCCTCCTTATCAGACGCCGGCACCTAGTTTTTTCTTTGATATCTCTGCTGCCACATCAATAATCATATCTTCCTGGCCTCCAACAACATTTCTCTTTCCAAGTTCTATTAATATATCCCGTGAATCAATTCCAAATCTTGCTGCTGCCCGCTGTGCATGCAGCAAAAAGCTGGAATAGACACCTGCATAGCCAAGAACCAGGCTATCCTTTGTTATTTCTTGGGGTTTTTGTAAAATTGGCGCTACCAAGTTTTCTGCAATATCCATCATTTTATAAATATCCACACCAGTTTTAATTCCAAGACGGTCTAAAACAGCAACAAGCACTTCAGTCTGGGTATTTCCTGCTCCTGCGCCTAGACAGCGAATGCTTCCGTCAATCCTTGTAGCCCCTGCTTCAATAGCAGCAAGAGTATTACCCATTGCTAAAGAAAGGTTATTATGGCCGTGGAATCCAATATTGACCGATAAGCTGTTTTTCAGTGCATAAATTCTTTCTGTCACTTGATGCGGCAGCAAGGCACCTGCAGAATCCACTACATATACTGTATCTGCTCCATAGCCTTCCATCAGCTTTGCCTGTTCAACAAGCTTTTCTGTTGGCGCCATGTGGGACATCATTAAAAATCCTACCGTTTCCATACCCAAATCTTTTGCCAATGCAATATGCTGTGGTGAAACATCTGCTTCTGTAACATGGGTGGCGATTCTTGCCATCTTTGCGCCTAAACGGGCTGCTTCTTTTAGCTCCGGCATTGTCCCAATTCCAGGCAATAGCAAAACAGCAATTTTAGAATTAGTAACCGAAGCCGCAGCTGCTTCAATTAACTCCATTTCATTCATAAGCGATAAGCCATATTGTAAAGAAGAACCGCCCAAACCGTCGCCATGGGTCACTTCAATGTAAGGGACATTTGCTTCATCCAATCCACGGGCCACTTGTGTTACTTGCTCAACTGTAAATTGGTGTCCTACTGCATGGCTTCCGTCACGCAATGCCACCTCTGTTATTAAAATATCTCTGTTTAGAGTCATTTCCAGCTCATCTCCTTTCTTAGACAGTTACCTTGTTGATTTTATTCTTTGCCCACTCTTCAGCCACTTTTACGGATGCAGCTGTCATGATATCAAGGTTTCCGGAATATTTAGGTAAATAATCCCCTGCGCCTTCCACCTCAAGAAAAACGGTTACCTTATTGCCGTCAAAAATTGGCTCCTGTCTCAAGCGATAACCTGGAACATAGGACTGAACCTGCTTTTCCATTTCTTGAATTGAAGCAATAATCTCTTCTTCCTTGACTTTTTCTCCTTCAACTAAAACATGAACGGTATCTCTCATTAATATCGGAGGTTCTGCAGGATTTAATATGATAATTGCTTTCCCTTTTTTTGCCCCGCCGATTTTTTCGATTCCTCTGGAAGTAGTCTGTGTAAATTCATCGATATTTGCCCTTGTACCGGGACCTGCACTTTTTGAAGAGATTGTGGCAACAATTTCTGCATACTTTACAGGCTGCACCCTATTAATGGCATGAACCATTGGAATTGTCGCCTGTCCTCCGCATGTTATTAGATTGATATTATTTGCTTCCAAATGCTCCGAAATGTTTACAGGAGGTACCACAAAGGGGCCGACTGCCGCCGGTGTTAAATCCAAAACCTGCTTCCCGGCTTCTCTTAATAGCTTTGCATGTCTGATATGCGCTTTTGCAGAAGTGGCATCAAATACGATGTCTGCCAATTCCGGTCTTTCGAGGAATCCTTTTATTCCATTATCAATGGTATGATAGCCAAGCTCCCTTGCTTTTTTCAACCCATCAGACTCAGGGTCAATTCCGATAACTGTCGTGAGTTCAAGCACTTCAGAACGATGGAGCTTTAACATTAGATCTGTCCCTATATTACCGGAACCCAATACAGCAACTTTAACCTTTCCCATAACGCTCCCCTTTCTTTATTAAAGAAATGTTTTCAGGCTAATTAATCATAACCGCCATCTCCCGCGGGTGTTTACCGGAAGAGGATAACAATGATTTTTTAAAAATGTACGCTTACCTGGCCAATATGAGCAAACCGTGCTGTAAATATATCTCCTGCATTAGCTTCAACAGCTGCAGAAAGGGCTCCTGATAGAATCACTTCCCCCTTCTTTAGGGAAATATCAAAATCTGCTAATCTATTTGCAAGCCATGCTACGCAATTGATCGGATTGCCTAATGCTGCCGCACCAACACCTGTATTGGCAACCTCTCCATTTTTCATCAATACCATTCCGATTAACTCCAGGTTTATATCCGAAAGCCTCGCTGGCTTTCCTCCTAAAACATAGAAGCCGGAAGAAGCATTATCTGCAATGGTGTCAGGAAGTTTAATCTTCCAATCTTTGATTCTGCTGTCAACAATCTCTAATGCAGGAACTACGTAATCTGTTGCCTGGATTACATCTAAAGCTGTGACATTTGGCCCCTTTAATTCCTTTTTTAAAACAAACGCAATTTCCGCCTCCACTTTAGGCTGAAGAACCTTCTCGATTGAAATTTTTCCTCCATTCTCAACAACCATGCTATCAAGCAAATGACCATAGTCGGGTTCATCCACTCCCAGCAGCTGCTGCATAGCAAGGGAAGTCAAACCAATTTTTTTGCCGACAATTTTTTTGCCTCTCTCAATTTTACGCTTAATATTTTCGAGTTGAATTTGATAAGCCTCTTCTATCGTAAGCCCGGCATTATCGGAAGTGATTGGCAGGACCCCAGTACCTGAAAACTCTGCCCCTTCAAGCTGAGCAGCATATTGTTTTATATTTGCACCCATAACATGCTCTCCTATCTACAATTTAATGGTAATATTGGATAATTCGGAGTAGAAATCAATGCTGTGCATGCCGCCTGTTCTTCCAATACCGCTGTTCTTCATTCCTCCGAATGGTGTTCTCAAATCACGCAGGAACCATGTGTTCACCCAGATAATTCCTGCTTCAATTTGATGGGAAACACGGTGGGCACGCTTTAAATTGCTGGTCCAAATTGTTGCGCTTAATCCATAGTGTGTATCATTTGCCTGCATAACTACTTCTTCCTCCATATCAAATGGGGTGACTGTTACAACAGGCCCAAAGATTTCTTCACGGATACAGCGGGAATTGCGGCTTAAGTCTGTAATTATGGTGGGCTCAAGATAGTATCCTTTTTCAAGCCCTTCTGGACGCTTACCACCTGTTACAATGGTTCCCCCATCACTTTTGGCGATTTCAACATAGCCCATGACCCGGTCATAGTGTTCTTTGCTGACCAGTGCCCCAACATTTGTATCATCATTCAATGGGTGGCCAACTTTAAGTGCTTTAACCCTTTCAGCAAACCTGCTGACAAATTCATTATAGATCGGTCGTTCTACGTATATACGTGATCCGCACAGGCAAACTTCCCCTTGATTAACAAAGCTGGATTTAATAGTCGTTTCAATTACTTCATCCAAGTCTGCATCAGCAAAAATGATATTAGGATTCTTGCCCCCAAGTTCATATGAAAGTTTTTTCAGTGAATCAGCTGCCGACTTCATAATCGCTGAACCTGTTCCAGGTTCACCGATAAATGAAATGGCATCAATATCAGGATGTTCGGAGATCGCGCCACCTGCAGAATTAGGTCCGAACCCGTGAACAAGATTAACAACTCCATCAGGGACACCGGCTTCTTTACAAATCTCCATTAATACTGTTGCTGTCATTGGTGTCCACTCTGCCGGCTTAATGACAGCTGTATTGCCCATGCCTAAGCATGGTGCCAATTTCCAGGTAAGTAATAATAATGGCAGATTCCATGGCTTAATAATACCGACAACACCGACTGGACGGCGGTATGCATAATGAAGTGCCTGCTGATCCTGCTGGTAAGCTTCCGTTCCGATTGAAGTAATATAATCAGCATAAAAATGGAAATTGTATGCTGCCCTTGGAATATCAATGCTGTTTGCAAGGGAAAAAGGTTTTCCCGTATCCAAAGTTTCCAGGTGTGCCAGCTCTTCCTGTCTTTCAAGGATCAGGTCTCCTATTCGGCGAAGAATTTTTGAACGCTCTTGCAGAGTCGTATTTTTCCAAGGGCCTTTTAATGCTCTTCTTGCTGCTGCTACAGCATAATCCACTTCTTCCTTACCGCCTTCTGCGACTGTACCCAAAACTTCTTCAGTTGCGGGGTTAATATTTTCAAATGTTTTTTGATTTTTAGAATCAACAAACTGTCCGTTAATAAAATGCTGACAATTAATAGCTTTGATTTTAGCTTCTGTTTGCATGTTAGCCTCCTAAATAACTTTTTTTATTTTCGCAATTTTATGTTAACGCTTACTTTCAGGCTTCACAACACGTTAATTGCTCTATATGCAACAAGGGGTAAATTTTTGAAACTTTTTAAAAACACTCTAAAACCTGAAAGGACAATAGCTTGGCTTTATAAATTTCTAAATCTTTGAAACATTCCCTTTTCTTTTTTAAACTTCTTTGATATATTTTCCACTATAAAGCAACCATGTTTAACATATAGCAACTTTAAGGAGGATACGAAATGACTTTAAAGACAAACGAGGATAGTCACCTTTCATCTGTAAAAAATGCATTACGTATATTGAGATGCTTTTCAATGGACGAACCGGAAAAAAAAATCAGTGACATTTCGGCATCTCTTGGTCTTAATAAAAGCACGGTCAGCCGAACAATGGCTACATTAGCCAGTGAGGGATTCGTGTATAAAGATCCTGAAAGCAAAAAGTATCGTTTGGGGCTGTCAATTCTGTCCCTTGGAGGTATTGTAAACAGCCAAATGGATATATACAGAGAGTCCCAGCCTGTTTTAAATAAAATCGTACAGGAGTTGGGAGAGACTGCCCATATTTCGGTTTTAGATAACAATGAAGTCATTTATTTGCAAAAGGTTGAATGCAATCACCCAGTTAGATTCCTGACACATGTCGGAAGAAGAAATCCCCTCTACTGTACAAGCTCAGGGAAGGCATTGCTTGCCCATGCAAAAGAAGATGTTTTCAATGCAGTTCTAAATAAAGGGCTAGAACAACATACTAAAACGACGATTACTGACCCCGAGAAGCTTAAATTTCATTTATTGCAAATTAGAGAACAAGGGTATTCCTGGAGCAATGAAGAGTATCTTGAAGGGGTAAATTCTATTGCAGCACCAATCTATGATTATAAGGGCAGAGTCATTGCGGCTTTAGCGATTGTAGGCCCAAAACAAAGAATCCAGCAGAGCAAGATTAAGAATTATTCAAAAAGGGTCATAATTGCTGCCAATGAAATATCCAGCCGAATGGGATATTGGAAATAATAGATTAATAAAAACGAGAGGAGAAATTTATATGTTCGATTTTCATACACACTTTATTCCACAGGAGGTGCTTGACTGGGTAAAAGACAATCAAGCTGCAGTAAAAGCGGAGTGGGTTAAGAAATCACCTGATAAAGATGAATTTTTGATAGTCAATAATAAATGGGGTTTTGAATTAAAGCCAGAATTTTATCACTTTGATTTATTTAACAAAAAACAATTTAATTCCGGAGTAACTCACTCTTTGATATCACCTATTCCTCAGCTATTTATGTATGACTTTCCTCAAGAAATTACAGCAGAAATTTCTCATGTATATAATCAATCATTAGCTAATTTGGCATCCTCTTCATCAGAAAAAACAGCTGCTCTTGCAACCGTGCCATTGAATAACCCTGAAATAGCAGCTGCAGAATTGGAAAGAGCCATTAATCTAGGGCTAAAAGGAGCCATTATTGGACCTGGTCTATCAGAGAGAATGCTTTCGGATGAATATTTCAAACCATTTTTTGAAACGGCAAACAGAATGAAAGCCATTCTTTTCATTCACCCGCTTTTAAGTGAAGATCCTCGCCTCAAAACAAAAATGATGCCAAATTTAATTGGGGTTCCTTGGGAAACTACCGTTTGTGCAACAGATATCTTACTTAGCGGGATGATTGATAACTTTCCAGATGTAAAGATTTTATTTGCTCATGGTGGAGGTTTCCTTCCTTACCAGATTGGACGGCTTGATAAAGGCTATGAACAATGGGATCAGGTATCCTCAAACTTGAATGCACCTCCATCCCAATATATAAAACGATTTTGGTTTGATACAGTTTTGTGGAACCCTGCAGGATTGGATTTCCTGGTAAAAACAGTTGGAGAGAATAGAGTGGTTCCTGGATCAGATTACCCTTTTGACTTATGTGAAAACCCTCCAATTTATAAGAACACCAAAGGGGCGTCATCTTTAATGGAACCTATCTCAAGTTCCTTTTAATCCGGTGAAGAATTTTTTATGATTTTCATATAGCGCAACTTTGCTATTCTTACATAAAATCCATGCTGTTATACTAAACTGCGAGTAGACGTGTAAGCGTTACCATTATTAAGGAGGGGGTAATGAAATGCAGCAATCACAAAGTATTGCAAACAGCCTCATCAGTGAAGAGATTAGCAAAAGCTTTATTAACGGAGTATGGACTGAAGGAAAAAGCGGGAGAACCTATGAAATTTTGAATCCTTATGACCGCAGTGTCGTCACCACCGTGAAGCTGGCGACAAAAGATCAGCTGGCAGAAACTTTCGAAATTGCCAGCAGTGCCCAAAAGAAATGGGCTGCCTCTACTGTTGAGGAAAGAAGAGAGGTCCTTTCAAAGGCGGCTGCCTATTTAAAAGAAAACCGAGATGAAATTACGGCAATTATTCAAAGAGAAACTGGCAGTACTATACTTAAGAGCAATATTGAATTGCATCTTGCCATTGAATTCCTTGAAGAATCTATTAAATACGCTGATGAAGTTAATAAGGTAAGAGAAGTAGCAGGATCAGATGAAAAGCATAACCACATCCATCGCTTACCACTTGGGGTCATTGCCTCAATTTCTCCGTTTAACTTTCCATTGAATCTCTCAATGAGAACTATTGCACCTGCCATTGCTCTAGGCAATAGTGTTGTTCATAAGCCTGATGTTCAAGTTGCCCTTTCTGGCGGTTCGATTATAGCCAAAGCTTTCGAACATGCGGGTCTGCCAAAAGGTGTTCTTAACATCATTTTAACTGATATTACTGAAATCGGAGAGAGCATGCTGACTAATCCGCATTCAAAACTAATTAGCTTTACTGGATCCTCTGCTGTAGGCCGGCATATCGGAGCTATTGCTGGGCGAAATTTGAAAAGAGTCGCTTTGGAGCTGGGAGGCAACAGCCCGCTGATTGTCCTTTCCGACGCAAATGTCGATCAGGCAGTGAATGCTGCAATATTCGGCAAGTTCATCCACCAGGGCCAAATATGTATGATTGTAAACCGGATCATCGTCCATAAAGACATATACAATGATTTTACAGAAAAATTTATAGACCGAGCGAAGTCTCTGGCCTATGGGGATCCAAGCGACCCTAAGACTGTGATAGGTCCTCTTATTAACGAACGCCAATTGGAAAAGGCTATTCAGTATATCGAAACAGCAAAGCAGGAAGGCGCGACACTCTCTTTAGAAGGCCAGCGGATCGGCAATATTATTACACCTTTTGTTTTTACTGATGTGGATAATTCCAGCAAACTGGCACAGACTGAATTATTTGCCCCTATTGCCACCATTATTAAAGCTGATTCAGATGATCATGCTATTGAAATGGCCAATGATACAGAATATGGTTTAAGCTCTTCTATTTTTACAAGCGATCTTGCTCGAGGAGAAGAATTAGCTCTAAAAATTGATAGCGGAATGACTCATGTGAATGATCAAACGGTAAATGACGCACCACATATTCCATTTGGAGGAAATAAGGCCAGCGGATTAGGAAGGTTTGGCAATCCATGGGTTGTAGAGGAATTTACCGTCACCAAATGGGTATCGATACAAACTAAAGACAGACACTTTCCTTTTTAATAACTCTGGAAAACGGGCATATAGATGTCCGTTTTCTGCATTTTAATAATCCTGCTCCCCAATTCCACTTTGGAAATAATATTAAAGGAACGATTGTTTTAAGAATCTTTCCTTTTATCATCTTCTATACCTCCGAATGAATATTTTTTACGCAAACGGTTGCATCATTTTTCTACCCGTGTTACTTTAAGATAATAATAAAGCTAATTAGTATTTTCATAGGAGAAATCCATGCATTAATCGAAATTTTTTTCGTGAAATTCTGGGAATGCTTTTTTAGTCCATTTAATGAAAGCCCATACAATAAGGGAGAGAAAAACGATGAAAAAATTATTTTCTTTTGATTTCTGGCAAAAGTTTGGTAAGGCATTACTTGTTGTAGTGGCCGTAATGCCAGCTGCAGGTATCATGATTTCACTTGGCAAGCTTGTTGGCATGACGGGTGCTGACATAGCATTTGTGCAAGCGATTGCACGCGTGCTGGAGGATATAGGATGGGCCATTATTACAAATCTTCATATCTTATTCGCAGTAGCAATTGGCGGTTCCTGGGCTAAGGAACGTGCAGGCGGAGCATTCGCAGCTCTTATTGCTTTCATTCTGATTAATAGAATTACAGGCGCCATATTCGGAGTAAAGTCCGACATGTTAGATAATCCGGACGCCATGGTAAAATCCCTGTTTGGGCAAGATCTCATTGTGACTGACTATTTCACTTCTGTTTTAGGTGCACCAGCATTGAATATGGGAGTATTTGTCGGGATCATCTCAGGTTTTATTGGAGCAAATTTATTTAACAAGTATTATAACTATGATAAATTGCCAAATTCACTTTCCTTCTTTAATGGAAAGCGCTTCGTGCCCTTCACTGTAATTGGCGGCTCTGTTGCAGCAGCGTTAGTCTTATCGATTGTTTGGCCATTTATACAAGGATTATTAAATGACTTCGGTCAATGGATTGCTACATCACGTAACACAGCGCCAGTTATAGCTCCCTTTGTTTTTGGGGCACTGGAACGATTGCTTCTTCCATTTGGATTGCATCATATGCTGACTGTCCCAATTAATTATACTGAGCTCGGCGGAACTTACAAAATCCTGACAGGCTCTAATTCAGGTTCAACCGTGGCTGGACAAGACCCGCTATGGCTGGCATGGATTGCCGATCTTAATAACTTTTTGGCTGCAGGTGATAGAGAAAGCTATAAGCAGCTCCTGAATGATGTTACTCCTGCCCGCTTTAAAGTAGGCCAAATGATTCTTTCCGCTGCTGCCTTATTGGGAATTGCGCTTGCAATGTACCGGAATGTAGATCCTGAGAAAAAGAAGAAATACAAATCGATGTTCCTTTCTGCTGGTTTGGCAGTATTCCTGACTGGAGTAACCGAACCAATCGAATTTATGTTCATGTTTGCTGCTCCACTTCTTTATATCATATATGCAGTTATGACAGGTCTGGCATTTGCAATCGTTGACATCATTAATATCCGTGTCCATTCTTTTGGCATCATTGAATTGATTACAAGAACACCAATGATTTTAAAAGCCGGCTTATGGCTGGACCTTGTAAACTTTGTAATTGCCTGCATTGTATTCTTCGGATTAAACTTTGGTGTTGCCAATTTTATGATTAAGAAATTCAACTTCCCTACTCCAGGGCGCAATGGAAACTACATTGAAGAAGAAAACTCCGCTTCATCATCAGAATCGGCAGTTCAGAAAAATTCACTAGCCCCTTTATTAATTGAATTATTGGGCGGAAGAGAAAATATTGAAGATGTAGATGCCTGCATGACCCGCTTGCGTGTCACAGTAAAGGACACTTCACAAGTTGCTGGTGAACAGGACTGGAAAAGGAATGGAGCTTTAGGTCTTATCGTTAAGGACAAAGGCGTTCAGGCAATTTATGGCCCAAAAGCAGATGTCCTTAAATCAGATATACAAGACCTGCTGGGAGCTTAATAATGAAATTATTAACTCTAAACTGTCACTCATGGCAGGAGGATCAGCAGCTGGAAAAAATTAAAATTCTTGCAGAGACTATTAAAGAGAACTGCTATGATGTCATCGCACTGCAGGAAGTCAGCCAGCATTTCAAAGCCCCTTTGATAGACGGCCATATCAGAGAAGATAATTATGCACTGCTGTTAATTGAAGAATTGAGAAAAATAGGTGTGGACGATTACGTTTTTATATGGGATTTCTCCCATATTGGCTATGATATATATGAAGAAGGTCTTGCAATCATGACCAGGCATGAAATTAAAGAGGACCATTCATTTTTCATTACAAATAACCGAGACCGGAAAAACTGGAAGACACGAAAAATAGTTGGTATAAAATTAGTTCTTCAAGATAGACCCATCTCCTTCTATTCTTGTCATCTTGGCTGGTGGCACGATGAAGAAGAATGCTATAAATTCCAGGTTGAATCTCTTCTTGCAAAAGTCCCAAAGGATGAATCCGCTTTTTTAATGGGAGATTTCAACAGCTCGGCTTATGTCCGCAATGAAGGTTATGACTTTTTGACAGGCAATGGGCTCTACGACACTTATGAATTAGCTTCCAGGAAGGATTCGGGTGTTACTGTTAAAGGAAAGATTGCCGGCTGGGATAACAATAAACATGATATGCGGATTGATTTAATTCTTTCGGCTCAGCCTGTCCAGCCGAAATATTCACGGGTTATCTTTAACGGCACACACAAACCCATCATTTCGGATCATTATGGTGTGGAAATTGAAATGTAGGCAAAAGTCCCTGACAATTCAGTCAGGGACTTCTTTCTACATTTTTAGCCTGTAGATGGATTCAGGATGGAAGGCCTAAAAAATCTCACCTGTTGGTTCGAAACCGACTTTCTCATAAACACGAATAGCCGGAAGGTCGATGTCCATTCCATATCTCCCCTCTAATCATTCTCAAATTTAATTCGCAATTCCGCACAAAAATGATAACATAAAAAAGCCTCCCTGCTTAATAAAACAGGGAGACTTTTGGAGTATTATTTTTTCCGTTTCTTTGTCAATCTGCCTAACAGGAAAGCTCCAGCGGCCACTCCAATCACAGTATTGGTTTTCTTATTAAATACTTGCTTGGCAACAAGGTTTAAGTTCTGGGGCCTTTCTGCCAGACGCCTCATGAAGTAGCCGTACCAGTCATTTCCAAAAGGTACATACGTACAGAAATTATAGCCTTCACCAGCAAGCTTCAGCTGCATATCCTTACGGAAGCCATAAAGCATTTGAAATTCAAATTTCTCTTTAGGGATATTGTTGGCCTTTAAAAAATCTTTTACATGATTAATTACCACATGGTCATGTGTTGCAATGGATGTAAATTTGCCATTCAGCAAATGCCATTCTATCAATTTTATAAAATTAGCATCGATGTCATTTTTTTCCTGAAAAGCAATTTCTTCAGGCTCCTTATAAGCCCCTTTTACAATTCGCAAGCGGAAATCCTTATATTTCTTTAAATCTTCTTCAGCAGCCAGAAAATAGGCTTGAATAACTGTTCCTATGTTATTATATTCTTTAGATAATTCATCCAGTAAATCAAAGGAAGGCTGCAAACGCTTAGAGTCTTCCATATCCATATTCACAAAAATACCATAATGGCTTGCCCTCTCTACTATCTCCCTAACATTTTCAAGACAGAAAGAGTAGTCGATATCCAAGCCTAACTGGGAAGGCTTTATAGATATATGTGCATCCACCTTATTTTCATAAATTGCCTCTATCACTTCAATAATTTGTTTTTTCGCTTCTGCCGCCTCTTCCTTTTTATAAACAAATTCCCCGAGGTTATCGACAGTACAAGAGATGCCATGAGCGTTAAGCTCTTTTATGCTTTGAATTGCTTCATCTAAATTTGTTCCCGCCACTACATTCTGCGCTCCCAATTTCAACCCATATTTCTTTGCAGCGCTATTCAGAAATTCGTTTTGGGAAAGGCCGATAAACAGATCTTTCAACATAGAAATATCCCCTAACTCTTGTAATTTCACAATGAAATTATAGCATAGATTTTTAATAAAAATTATTTTGTGAATTTTTATATTTTAACGATTCCCCATCACTATTTCGTTAAAACATTGCAGGAGTTCCCAGCTCAAAAAACAAGATCCCTCTAAACAAAAAAAGTGCCTGGCGATCAGCGGCCAGACACTTTAAGTATGATTCCGACTGGGTTCGAACCAGCGACCTCTACCCTGTCAAGGTAGCGCTCTCCCAGCTGAGCTACGGAATCGTGATGAATATAAAGCTACTTATAACATTTATTGTTATGTTAATAATGGCTTTTGTGACCACTTTGTGACCAAGGATATCTTCTCAAATTATTAACAAATAAAATATGCTCTTAGAATGTGTAAAAGGTTTCCAAAAAAATAAAAAAACTAGTAAATTCCTTGATTTTGCTTGTTTTTCTCTAACTTTTTATCTAGAAAAAGTTAGAGGCACTCCAAATAAGAGTGCCTAAGAATACCATGATTACCGTACTTTCTGTAGGAGGTTACCTTTCTATAATCAATGTCCTAACTTAACTAAAAATAAGAAATTTCTGTTGTAGTATTAAAATAGGGGTATTAAGTATCTTATACTGCTATTCACTTCGAGAAAATTTATAGTTAATGATAAAAATGTTTATACAAGTGCCTAGCAAAGATACTATGTAAAATAGTGTGAAAAATACGCCATAAGACATAATAAATACCAATAGTATGTATATATAAAATTGAAACTCAACATTTATTCCCATTACAAAATACAATATTATATTTAAAAAAATTTGTATTCCTATAATTATTCCTATATAAAAAAAGCTGAATAAGACTGTTAATAAATAGTTGAATTTATTTTCATTTATCAATGCGTGTATAACTTTAGAGGATGTAGTACCAGCCACTATTGCTAAACCACTCACTATAAAACCTAACATACCAATCAAACCAGCAATTGTATATAAAAGCATATTTTGGGTTGTTGTTACTATAAATTGCATATTATTATCCATATTTGTAATAACAAATAGTACAATCACTATCGTCAAAATTAAAGAACAAAATAAAGAAAAATAAACCTCAAATTCTTTATAATTAATAATAGGCTCTTTCCCTTTTACTTCTCGCATGGACTTTGTTAGTTTATATAGAGATTTAAAATCATGAAATTCTAACGATTGCTTGTCCATAATATTTCTCCTACATTTAATTTTAATTAGCCTGGAATAATCTATACTTCTTTATTCTCAGTATTTGAATCCATTTCTCTAGCTTTGTGCATTTCTATAGTAAATTTCGCTAAAAGTCTTTTTAACCCTTTTTGTACATAATCAATCAAATTTTCTCTATCATCTTTCACACTATCTGGAATATCAGTTTGATAAAGAGAATCTTTGTCAGAAACATACTTATATCGATTTCCATCTTTAGTTACTCCTTCTAGTTCTACACTGCTATATCCAAATTCCATATAAGCTTCACTGACGTTTAACGTTTCTTTAATTAAAGATGAATCAATATTCATTCCCTTTACATTTTTAATATGTGATTCTAAAAGTATAGTCTTTTTCGTAATGTTTGCTTCTTCCATTTCTTTATTCTCATTTTCAAATATTTTCTTTAAAGCTTCTCTATTAACTGCATTCGGAGGTATGATTGTAGTTTCAATTTTATTTACCTTCTGTAACATACTTATAATTTCCTTTAGCGAAAAAGGATTCTTAATAAGAATTACTTTAAATCCAACCTCATTAAGAAATGTATCTAAAAGTCCTTCAAATCCTTCAAGAAATTGTTTATGACCTAATTTCAAACGAGAATAAAATGAAATTATCTCCGATTGACAATCAAAATAAAACATTGTACTTATAGAATCATTCTCACGAACCACTTTTTTTGAAACCCTCGTCTTTGAATCAAATTCTTCCGCAAATACTGGACTTCTCTTAACTAACCAACCAGTAACATACTTTTCATTCTCTTTTTCTACTTTTTCTAACTGTGAAAAATTATAAATCTCTTTTTTTATAACAGTTTTTAGTTCTCCATTGTCATCCAAAAAATTAGCTTCTTCTGTTTTGATAAACTCCTTCTTATCATCAAGTGCATCGTATAATCTATTAATAATATTTTCTATAGAGTTATAACCCTCATCAACTTCATGAATGTTAGAATTAACATTTACTTTTGCATAATATAATACTGCCATAGGAAATCCCCTCCAAATTACAAAATACTACAGTATTATTTTACTAATTTCTCCCATAATATAATAGCTTTTTTTTATTTATACAACTTTTACGTTAAGTTGCCAAGTTGTTTTTGATTACATTGTGAAATTTGGAAAATCACTTTGATTTGTTATATCGCAACCTTCTACTAAGTGTAATTTCCCTTTGACTCTTGTTAGTTTAAAATAAGATATACATGACTTAATGTAAAGTTTTCATAATTTGTATAAATGTATTAAAATACTAAGATGATTTAGATATATTATGCATAGGTGTAAATTGTTATTTTATTCACTTACTTATAAGAGGTGATAAAGCTTGATAAAAGATATTAGCACTTCCTTAGATTTTTACTTAAAAAGCAGCAACTATTTAAACACAATTACTTTGCTACAAGTAGACGATTTTGGTTTTCTAATTAAAGACAGTTTATTAAATAAAATATTGGCACTAAATTGGGTTAGTATTTTAAAAAATATGTCACTTAGCAGCTGGTACGAAGAGAATTATGAAAAGATTAAAAACTTGGATAATGAAACTTATCTTTTATGGGATGACCTTCTGAATGAATTGGAAAGAGAAGATTTTGAGGAAAGCAATAAAAACTTAAAAGTTTTATTTAGAAAAGGGTTAATAATAGATGATTATGCTGAGTTCTTTCTGTGGCATGAACCTTTTAATTGGAATTATAACGATGTTGAATTAAAAAACATAATGATAGATAATGTTGGAATTACTATAAATAACTATCCATCTTCACTTTTTACCTTACTTCATAAGAACATTGAAAATGATGATACATTTGCTAGTTGGAATATGGTGACTTTATCACTTAATGGGATAACAGAAACAAATGTTGAAAATTATATTCAGAGAGCTATTTTTTTATTGGGATTCTTCAATCCTTCATATTACAAACATGAGTGGCCTTATATAGAAATGTATTTTGGAGAAGATTATGGATATTCAGATGAAGAAATTCTCTTTGACTCACTTGAAATGGAATTAGTATCAAACCATTTTACTCATATTAATTTTCCCGATGCAATTGCTTTTTATAATAGAGGAGTAAGAATACCTGATGAAATTGGAGTTATTTATTTTTATAAGGTAATTGAACATTTTTACCTTCTACCTAGAAAGCAGCAATTTCAAAAATTAATTGAAGATAATAAAGACGACATCGATGCACTTTTTGAGGGATTCTCAAAAACTTACAAAAAATACAATCTTAATGAGCAAGATAATTTAAAGTATTTAGTTGATTTCTTAAAAGATGATTTAAATAACTTATTTGATGAGGCTTTTAACCATGGGTTAATTGATGCAAAAACACCCAATAAATTTGCAAGCGATTATACCGCTATCGAAACAGCATAGCACATGGAAAAAACGATGCAAATTTTGAATTAACTACACCCTCTATTTTTGAAGACTTTTCCATAGAAGGTACTTGGTATAGTGTTATAAAAAAATTGTCATTTATTTGTATTAGGAATTTTTGTTTTAAAGGAACAATTGGAGAAATTAATTATAAGAGTAGAGGGTAAGAACCCCTTTTTCTAGCTTGTATATGATACTCATACTTTTTCATCACTTATCATTCTTTATAATTTTAACAAAAAAAGCTCCAAAGTCTTATCAACTTTAGAGCTTTCTTTTTAGTATTAAAAATATTTCTGTTTAAACCTGGTTTACTCGGTAAAGACTTTGGCACTGGCATAAATGTAATCTCCTCTATCTTTCTCTTCTTTATAATTCCCTAAACCAGGTTCAACATCTACATTTGAATAACTAAATCCAAAATCTGCAATCATAGATAAACTCATATCAAAATTTGCTTGTTTTTTCAATTCTTTATAGTCTAATTGATTAAAATTAACAGGACTTCTTCCATAAAAATCAACATAATGATACTAGTTGCTCCCCTCGAATCACCGTGGGAAATTTTTCTCTTTAAAGGATTATACGAAGAAATAATAAGGAAAAACCAAAGTTTCGGAATATTACATTAATAAACCAGTTAGAGTCTTACCAGAGGCAGTATTCATTAATCCAACTATGTCCCTTTCATTCCTCCTACTTTCCCAGCGGTTTAAGAATTCAGTTGGATTTCCTCTCAAAAAACCCCAAAAAGTTCATCCCCTAAAAACATTTATATAAAATTGTTCACATAGTCAAAGTAAATTATTATTTAAGCAAATTATTTAATTCCATAACCACTTCTTCTAAATCTATATTTTCGTTGTAATTGCCTTCTTCTTCTAGTTCTTTAAAAATATCATAAACAGTTACAATAAGATGGTCTTTACAAAACAATCTTCCCTCTACTATTGGTTTTGTACAACCAGAATTGATACAAAGTCCATCAAAATCTTTATGCTTGATACAATAAATTGATGAAATCTCTGCTTTCTTATCGCAACCAAAGTAACTACATATCTCATAGCTCTGGGTCAATTTATAAGCAGTAGTTTCTATTACCTTATTTACTTCCATTTGTCTAGTAATACCTATTTTGAAGACGTTGACTTTATGTAACTTAGCAGATGTAACTATAATTGTTTCCATTAAAGCATCTACTAATTGTTCATCTAGCAAAACGTAACTTTCATCAATTATGTTTTTCTTTTTTAACGCTATTAGTTTCATAATATCGTAGGCTACTTTGTATTTATCTGTACTTTTTACTTCTTTATCTAAAGAATGAAAGTGCGTGTATACCTCTACACCTAATTTTTTTGTTTTTCCATCATTACTTTGAACCTCTAGATACCAATCGACATTACAATGGATGTCTCCTTTATTTATCGGGAAGTTAGGGCAATCTTCCTTAATACTATATCCTTGATTAGATATCTCTACCCTTAGTTGTTTACGAAATTCCTCTTCATTATTTGTAATAGCATTTCCTCTTACTTTTCCAGCACTTTTTTTTATTGCTTCCTTAATTGACATATTTAATCCTTTCGAATCAACGATTATTTAATATGTGTACCTAATAGATTCTATAAACTTTACAATTATCTTTTTCTAATTTCTCTATATAAGGTTGCTTTTGATACTTTAGTCATTTCCTCAATCTCAATTACTGTATATGGTTCTGTGTCATATAACTTTTGAGCCTTTTGTACTTTATACTTCCTTTTTAGGTCTTCCACCCTTACGTCCTCTTGGTCTTACACTCTGAAGTCCTGCCCTGGTGCACTTAGAAATTAAATCCCTTTCCATCATGGCTAACACTGCTAACATTCTTTCATTCTACTAAGTTCCTCTTTAAATACCTTCTCACAGCCGCCTATTCTTCCACATTTAATTCTTCATTTTTGCGTATTTATATAATTAAAACCATTTTAGCAAATTTAGAGGTCTTTAGGATAGAATTCTATATATGGTTATTGCACCTTCAATACATCTCCATTAATATCGGTCCACCCTTCTACAAGACCGTTTGCATCAAAGTTAATGTAAGCTGCCCCTCCATACCACCAAGTCTCACCACCTAAAGGCATTTTATTGAGACTAGATGGCATACCCATTATTTTTTTCACGTGTTCTTTAGTGGAACCTTGAGTAAAGGCATCTTCAAACTCTTCTACGTTGGTTGATGATACTTCCTCAGTATATGTATTAGAAGCTAAATCACCATTAAATTCCTTTTCAATTAAAACATCTGATAGCTCATTACTTAACTCTACATTTTCCTCTGTGAGTCTCATATTTTCTTTTGTGACATCCTCTAGCCTTTTATCTAGAACACTATTATCATTTTCTGCTTCACTCAACCTTTGGATAATTGTATTTTTTTCATCTTCCACTTCCGCTATCTGTCTTTCATAATAATCAAAACCCCAAACCCCAATAGAAATGATACCGATAGAAAATACCAATAAAACTACAGCGAGAATTTTCCATTTTTTCGCATTACTATTCGTTTGTGGTATATTTGGTTGCGACGGATGTTTTTCTTTAGGTTCTTCCTGTTTGTAGGAAACTTTAGATAGTACGTTAAAGTTAGTTGCCTTAAAGAGGATATCATTAAATAGCCTTCTCTTTTCTTCATTACTCAAAACGTCATATGCTTCTTTTACAATCTTAAACTCTACTGCATTCCCTAGGTCTTTGTCTGGATGAACTTCTTTAACTTTTCTTCTATAGGCATCTTTTATCTCTTCAGAAGTTGCATAATATGAAACACCTAAAACCAGGTAATAATCAATAATATTCTTCATTTTTCAATGTCACCTCACTGGTCAATATAAACAGAAGTTCGTTCAAGTTAATACCATACTTTATCTTGGGTGACTTAGGAAATTTGAATCCTCCGACTTTAACAACTTCTATTACACACATTCCATTATATTTTTATAAAAGTATTATTTTTTATATTTATACTCCCTATGCCACTCCATATAGTGTTGTTGTCTCTCATTTATATCAATATTCATAGTTCCATTAATATTAAGAAAAACCTTTGTAGCCACATCTAGACTCTCAGAAACCAAAATTATTCCATCACCATCAAAACTAATATATCCCTTATCAAACAACGCATCATGATTAGGACAAAGCAACAAACCGTTATTTACATCTAACCGCTCTTGATTATTAGATTGACTCCAAGGCTTTATATGACTCGCTATAAGAAAACGCTCATCTGAAACTCCACATAATGTACATTTTCCCTCATTTGCTAAAAGCTCTTTTTTGAAAGCTGATTGACCGATTCTAGATTTAATTATTTGCTCTTTCTCTGTGTCTGTTATGTCATTATTTGATAGCTTTCCAATAGCATTTAAGGTTGCAACACCTTGTAAGCTGCCTTTACTAGAATCCCATAACTTTTGAAGTGCCATTGCTTGCTTTACAGGTAGCAAATAATTCGTCTGCTGTCTTAGCCTTAGGATTAATAAATCATTTAAAACAGGATGCTTTAAAAGAGTTATTCTACTAATAAATCCATCTTCAAGTCTAACATCCAGAACTTCTAACTCTACAACATGATATGAGTTTTCCCAATCATTTGTGTGCCAATATGCCTTAGAACTTTCATCATCAATTTTCTTTATAGGTAAACTTTTAATTCTACACTTTGCTAATATTCCACCAGTCCCTTTTTTCGCACCATCTGACCTCCACAAATAGACTTCGTCATCTTTTTGGATTCTGTCAATGTAATGCTCTTGCCTTAATGACCACCATATGATTTTATGATTATTAACATAGTTATCAATATCGAATATCTTAGGATTCCCTTGAAATATCCAGGTCTTAGACTCTTGGGTGGATTCTCTTGACATAGGGAGTCTAGCATTTTGGCTAGTGATTTTATTCTTAAAATAAGCCTCAAAATTTTTACGCAGCTCAATATTTGTATCCTTTACCCATGGTTCTCCATTGGGTCTGTCCTCTTTATAATGAACCATTGATACTTTATTCAACTCAAAAATTAAAGGGTCAATGGAAATTAGCCATTCAAATGCACTGTATTTAGCAGCTGTCAGACCATTATGATAGCTTTCGTTGATTATTGAATGGTTTCTTAGTATGGTTAATTTATATCTACCTTCGCTCAGTTTCGTAGTTAAAATATAATACTCAGTTTCTTTAACTCTCTTCTTCATATATTCTTTATTAGCAAAACTATTATTATACCTACGTAAATCCACGAATTTTCACCTCCATTTATACCTATTTATAAAACAAAAAAGAATACTTAGATACCAATAGGAAAATTATACCGCATAAATTACTATTTTTGGATAACCTACAATATTTAATTTCATAACAAAAAAACTCCAAAGTTCATCCACTTCGGAGCTTTCTATAGTATTTAATGTATCTCGATTTATAGAGCGTTTACTCGGTAAGACCATTTAAAATTTAAATGTGATTTGATTGTTTTACTTAAATCATTAATAGCTTTTTCTTATAATATAGCCTTGTGCCAACTCATCTACGTCTATCATGGACGTTATAACCATAGTAAACTGATATGTGTTTGAATTAAAGGAGGAGAAAAGCTGCTATCAAATAATCCAAAGTATAAATAAAATTGGTACATGGTGACCTACTATATTAAAATTAATTTACAACAAATTCTACATTCCATTCTTCCTTTGGGACTCCAATAATCTCTAATATCTTAAGACTTAACCTGTATATATCCCTTGCACTAAAATCAACATTAACATATATATCATTTTTCAGTACGCTTCTTCTTTTAAATTTATTAATATCAGAAGAGAACAGGTTGGGATACTTTTCCTGAATAACAAAAAAGTTTCCTTCTTTTAATTGAATAACTTCATTAAGGGTCGTAATCCATACCTCTCTCCAAGTAGAAACCTCAAGGTTCTTACCAAGAATAGTTAACAATCTAGGGGAAGTGCCTTTAACGTCTTTTATTTCATTATTGTGAGAGCCAAAATAACTCCACACCTGCAAACACTTATCAGCTAATAAGTTCGTTCTTGCTTTTATTTCATCAATCCCCCAATTGTTCAAGTTCCGAAAGGTTTTATTTATTTCCAAATGACTTTCACCCAAATTCTTTCGTTTCTTTTGAAAAGTTTCATTTGACATTTCAGAATTATAAGCAGTAAGGGTAAGGTTTCCTAAAACATGCAAATATTCTTCGAGAATGTTTTCCCATTCCTCACCTAAAGAAATTTTCCAAGAATCCGAAAGTGTTTGGGGCATTATATGTTCAATTGTCAGATTACCATAATTTATTTTTTCCTTATGCCGGTACGACTCTTCAATAGATTCAAGTATAAACTTTGTCTTCCTTGCTCTATCACCGCTCCCATACAAACGGGTTGTAAGTAACTTGTCTCTAAATTCTTGGTCTTTAGGATAACCTTTGTTTTGTAGAAATGCTTTAACCTCTTCAAGAAGCTCTTTTGTAGAAAAACCATTAACCTTCTGAATTAGCGAAAGGAAAATCTTATTTAATTCATTTGTGGCAATATCGCAAACAAACCTTCTTATTAAATAGTTCTCTATTACGCTTACAATATTTACAAACTCCTCCGATAAAAGCTTTCCTTCTCTATATAGGGTAAACATATTCAATAGAAATGGATAAGAAGTTTTTGCCTCAATTCTGTTTATCTTGTTCAATGCACTTCTAAGCTTTAAATCACCAATTAAATCAGGATTTAGTATACATCTATAATACTCTGACAACCTGTGTAGCTCTTTAACATGCTCAATTATATCCCCAGTACTAACTGATTCTTTTAGTTCTAAATACACTTCTGAACTTCTAACAATTTTTCCTTTTCTCGCTAAAAAGTGCCTTATATATTCAGTCAGAGAGTCTTGATAGTAATCCTGCATCGGTTTCCAATACTCCTGATAAACCTCTTCATGTTTATCACTGCTGATTCTCATAAAGAAAAAATTTCGGATTAGGTCAGCTTGAGTTAAAGGTCTACCTTTTGCATTTAGACTTTCAAATACTAAATAAGGATTATCATCAGATGCAAGAACAATGCTTACGAGTGAAAGCCTGGTTGAGAGCAATGTCTTAAGTTCCCTAAAATCAATTTCTGTCTTACTAATTTTGTTTCTGAAATAATCATAGGCTTGTTTAATACCTGATTTTTCATAATTTTGTTCGGATGAATCTATTAGATATTTATAAATTTGTCTATCTACTTGTGTGGGAAGAAGTTTATAGAAGCTATCTCCTGTTTTCCACTTATTCACCAATAAGTTTTCATGAATTTCTTCAGCTAGTTCCTTATCACCACTTTCTCTCGCTGCATCTCTTATAGCAATTAATAGGATAGATAAAGTTGTAAGCCTTTGTTGTCCGTCTATAACTATGTATTTTTGGACTTCGTGTGGCTCTGAATCCATCGACATACTTACTATGGAACCAATGAAGTGGCTTCTGTGTTCATGAGTAATACGAATCTCTAAAATATCATCCCATAATTGTTTCCACTGTGAATTTGACCAACTGTATGTTCTTTGGAAAAGTGGAATTACATATTGTTTTGTTCCTTCAATCATCGGCTGAATAATAGACTCTGTTGCTTTCATTAATTAGAAATCCTCCTCCTTGAATATCATTTTTTTCTATCATATAAAATAATTTTTTAATAGGAGTTAAAAACTAAAACGCAAAATTTTTTCTACACCTTAACTAGAAATTATACCATATTTTTCTTTCTTTAACGCTCATAAATTAGCTCTTTTATAATAGTTAGATAATAAAAGTAACTCTAGAGAACTTAACATTTTACAAATTATACACAAGACTTTTATACTATAAAGCTAAATATATGCATGGAGAAGAAAGTCATACCGCATTGTCCTATTTGTTTGGAAGAAATGAAAGTGAGTCAAGAAGTGGTTTTGGATGGAACTTTTAAAGGCATTTTGCATGCTGATTGCAGCTATCTAACACTAGAGGAAGTTGAAGACCAAGGTTTGTACGAAGAGATAATAAGGAGAAATCAAAGATGGTTAAAACTAAATAGTTTTTTCATCATAAACCCCCTCCTTTATTTTCCAATTTAATTATAACGAAGTATATTATTAGTTTCTACTAAATTAAAAGAGGCGAGTTTAAATTTAAAATTAATAGACTTAAATTGTGTACGGAAAATTTAAACTGTTAAAAACTACTTACGATGTTTTTCTTTTTTCAAACTAATGCTATTAATTAATAAAATTGAACTGCACATAGAAACAGCCATATGATTTAAATTGTTTAACTCCAGTTCTTTTTTAAAAAACTGACTAGGTATAATAAGATGCATTTATTTTTTTACATTCAATTCATCAATAGCTGTAATAAATTCGATTTCTTGAATTAGAAGTTTACCATTTCTGCGTTCAATAGGTTGCAAGTTATTGTTTTGGGTTTTATACGGAACAAATATTAAATAAAACTATACTTTTATTAAACAATATTTGTTTCGTATCGGTTATCGTAACAGAAGCTGCTACTTGTATACCTTCTATTCAATTAAAATAATAATCTTATTCTAATAATCAGAATTTGAATCAATAACTGAAAAAGAACTAATTCTCAAAAAACAGTGAGAAGAGAAACTTAATCTTCACTAGTCCCCCTTCCTATCATCTATAATCTATGTATAGCTTTAGACTTTTTTATAACACAATGTTACACAATTTGGTTAATACCATTAATTTAAAAATTCCGAAATATCGTCCATCCTTTTCTGCTGCTTGTATTTGGGTAGTTCATCATTAAGAAAAGTATTAGTAAATTGTTCTTGTTGTTGAGCCTTTCTGACCTTTTTTTCATGTGTTTTTGCCTCTTCCTTTTTAATCATTGAATCTGCTTTTCTTTTCCAGTCCTCAATCATCGCTTTCCCCGCAGATGACTTACTAATAGAATCCCATCGCTTTTGCCCGAACTCTTTTGCAATGCAGCATGTAGTGGTTTTCCATAAATACATATCATTTACCCCTAATTTTCTTCCCGGAATGAAAAGATTAGGATTCGATTTAAATCGGACATCAGTACATTTTTCCATATCCCCCATAACACCATTATAAGCATTGTGTGCTTTGTCTTCTTTTAAGGGATATTTACTTAAACCGATTTTACTTTCCCCAACTGTGTAATTGCTAGGTTCTTGCCTGGCATTACCATTGGAATCCGTAAACTTCTTACCTTTTGTTTCAGTTACAAATTCTGCCCACTTGTCTTTTTCTCTTGTAATTGTTCTTTCACTAACCTGAAGCACGTTAGCCCATTCAGAATTAGAGATACTATAGCCAATTCTTTCTCTATAGATAGTATGCATTATAACTTTTATATTACGTCCACTCATACCTGCCATTGAATAGGTATCATAATACACAGCCACAAAACCTGCAAATTTGGAATTATGGCTATCTGCAGACATAACCACCAAGTTATCCTCAACAAGATAAAATTCAATAGTGAGGAAAGAATTATTTTTCAGTTTTTCGTCATCATAGCTTATCGTTATATAACCTTTGTTAAAAAGCCCTATTAAAGCTGTAAGGATTCTCTTCTTTCCTCTGCCCGGGTTTGTATCGTTCCATTTTAAGTATCCATAAATTAATTCAATGTTTGTATGTATTTTCGTTTCCATTTTATATGGTCTTTCTAACACTAAGTGGGCATAAACAATCGCTTCGTCATCAGTCACATACCATTTAGTTCCATATGCTAACATTGCCATTGGCATCTTTACAAAATTCTTCATAGTATCAATCTCCTTTAAATTAACTTTTTTTATTAAAAATAAAAATTATGCTTTTTGCATAGCATTTCGTCTTACCAATCCTTTTGTATTCTGTTAGTGCTGCAAGGTAATTTCTCATCCCTCTTAAACTGCCAAAACTTATGGTAAGACTTCTCATGAAGTCCACAACTAATGTATTTAATTCCTTTGCTGTTCCTAAGGAAATTGGATAAGTTTGTAGAATAGCAATAATAAAATTCTTGTTCCTTATCTCTTTTCATTAAAATCCTCCTAAAAATAAAAGACACCCAATATAATAATTGGATGTTTTTGTAATATATTTTGGTTTTCGTAAGTCATTAAATATAGCTTTGTAAATCCCCCACACTAGTTAATAAAATATATCCTAAAGTGTGACGTTTTTAATTTCTGCGAGTTTCTCATATACAACTGTGTCGTAGTTTTCACTGATTTTACGACAAATTCTGCTAAGTTTGTGTTTAAAATTACTTTCTTCTAAGCCTAATCTTCCAGCTAAATATCTCTTTTTCAATATAGGCTTACCTTTTTCATCAAAATAATAGTACATATGATTATTATTCTTTAGGTCAATTGTTATCAAAGTATATAGGTCTTCAACAAGAATGATTTGATTTTTGTTAAGAAACCTTTTGAAGGATTCAATTCCTCCGATATGCTTTATATTTTTTCCAAACAATAACTCTCCTAAATCAACTTCATCTGGATTAAAAATTGGATGTACATATTTGGATAATCCCTTTCTCTGTACCCTTTTTAATCCATTTTGTTCTACCTGTATTTTAATGAACTGAGTTAACCAAGCTTTGTTGATATACTTAACTATTTCTTTGTCGGACTTCCTTTCATCAACAAAAGTGAGAGCATGCTCCAAGGCTTCAATAATGATTGGTTGCAGTTTATCTCTTATTTCTTGTTTTCCACCTTCAACAATTACCTTTAGCCCATCAAAATTATCAAGTAGTTTTCTTAAATCCGCTGCTACCTCAGAACCCAGGTATTCTGCAATCTCTTTCCAATTTTCTCTTATTGATTTGTAATTTCCAACATACACTTCATCATATTTAACACCTAACCAAGCTGAATCTTCACTTAATGTTTGTGCAAAATCTAAAAGGTCACGTCTATTCCCCAAATTACCTGATTGCAAAGAACGTGCTATCTTTGTTATCATTTCCCTCATTGCTTTAATTCTATAGGCTACATATTGTAATGGTTCATCCAGTTCAGCATAAACTTTACCTTTTTCATCCACTGTACGATTAGGTAACATATCTTGTTCAACAAGGTTTAATATATGATTAATAATTTCTCTATCGCCATGTACTCGAAAGTTTTTAATGAGTTCTCTCAAAGAAATCATCCCCATCAAAGAATTATACTTTACTATTATATCAGTTTTTTATAATACAAGTGAGAATGGTTCTTATGAGATAACTAAGAATAGAACGTAGTTCATAATTAAGGTTAGAGTGTGCAAGCACACCAGAGGGCGAAGCCCGATTGGGGAGAGCGAAAGCGATAAGACAAGGACCGATTGCATTTCTCTGTTTAGTTTGTTTCTCTTTCTAGTTTCTTTCCTGTCTTTACTAGGTCGATTTTGAATATAAAACAACAAAAATGTCTACTTAAGTCTTCTGCTTTTGTATAAATCAATACAAATATGTCCTTAAATAAAACAATATTTGTATAGAATTATACAAATATGTCATTGGAAGGTGAATAATAATTGAGTAACTGCAGTTCAAGGGGGATAATTTAGTTTTTCACGAGGAGTTGGTTAATAATACATTAGATTTTTCAAGTTGTAATTGAAATTCTTTAATTCTAGCAATTGATTTTTTTAATACTCATAGCTGCTTTTCTATAATGAGCTATATTCATCTTAGGAGTGACCCATTCTAAATTGGTAAAATGGTTATTTTTCTTATTTAAATCTTTATGGTTTACTTGAGTATTTTCGGATGGGTTTGGATTTTCGACAAAATAAAACGCAACGAGTCTATGCATATAAAGTACCTTATTTCCAATACTCACTTGAGTATAACCTTTGGTGTGGTCAATGTAATTCCTCTTTCTAAATAAGAGCCAATCGTTAAAGAGTATCCTGCCAAAATCACTAACGTGGTAGGTCCAATTTAATTCCAACCCTTCCCAATCACAGTCACTTATAAAAGCCCACCTTTCTCCTTCTATAAACTTTCCCTTCGTACGTGTACGTTGATTGAATTCTGCTTCAGTAAACGTGATATAGTCCATTTTATTACCTCATCTAATTAACCTCTCTATTGTGAAGAATTCTATGATTATTATAAATTACTCTGAATATAAAACAAAGCTCAAATCCAGAAGCAGGTTAGTAAAATTTAATAGGATTCGAGCTGCATATATTGCAGAGTTGGAGAAAAGAAGTGCTGCAGCATTTATTTACCTCATACCTTTCATGTTTGGTGTTAATCACCCCCCCTCCCCATTGATTCCATTTTCATTTCAAAACAACCCTTATATGATAAAATATAATTAGGAAACCTTTTACAGTCTTAAGAGCTATCCAAGGAGGCTCTTGAAGAATGAAAGGAAGTATAAAAAAGAATAATCAAACGGGCAAATGGGATTTTGTAGTTGACGTAGGAAAGGACAAAATAACAGGAAAACGAAAGCAAAAAAAGAAGCGTGGCTTCAAAACTAAGAAAGATGCAGAGAAAGCACTAACAGCTCTTTTAAATGAATTGAATGAGGGAACTTATGTTGACCCCTCCAAGCAATCATATGGAGATTACCTAAATGCATGGCTAAAGGGAAAGAAATATGATTTTAGCAATCAAACAATAAAGGCATATAAATCATATATGAAGATACACATTCTTCCTCAACTTGGACATTTACCACTCACTGGATTAACCCCTATGCACATCCAAAGCTTCATTGGTGAGTTAAGAAAAAAAGGACTTTCTGATTCAACTACGAAGCGTATATTTAGTGTCGTAAATGCTACTCTAAATAGTGCTGTAAAAATGGAGTTAATCAAAAAAAACCCTGCTGCAGTTACGGAAAAACCCAAATTGATTGCTAAGGAAAATGTTATTTGGAGTTTTCAAGAAGTTTCTTTGTTCCTTAAAAACTCAAAATCCAGCCATTACCACATCGCTTTTCTACTAGCAATAACAACAGGTATGCGTCAAGGTGAAATTTTAGGTTTACGTTGGAGAGATGTAGACTTTGAAAATGAATGTCTCTATATTAGGCAAACTCTCATGCACGATGGCAAAGGGTTCAAGGAAGGAGCTAAGAGTAGGGCTAGTAACCGTTCAATCGGTTTAGATTTTAATACACTCTCCTCTCTTAAGCAGCAACGAAAAATAGTCATAGCTAACAAACTTAAATACGGAGTTGCTTACAATGATTATGACCTTGTCAACTGCACTACTCAAGGTAAACCAATCAATCCCAGAAACCTACTTAGAACATTTTATAATCTGACTGTTAAAGTAAATCTCCCGAAAATCAGATTCCATGACCTAAGACACACCCATGCAAGTCTCATGTTACAGCAAGGAGAAAATTTTAAGTTAATATCAGAACGCCTGGGGCATAGCAGCGTAAGGATTACTTTAGATACCTATTCCCATATCCTACCCAATACCCAGCAAGAGGCATCAAATCGGCTCGCTCAAAATCTATTTAATAACTAAGTTATTGTGTTCGTGACCAAATTTGTGACCAATAATGGATGTTAAAAAATCTCTATAAATACAAAAAAGCCTGAAACCCTTTAGTATCAAGGATTTCAGACACTTTAAGTATGATTCCGACTGGGTTCGAACCAGCGACCTCTACCCTGTCAAGGTAGCGCTCTCCCAGCTGAGCTACGGAATCGTTATAACATTCCCCTGTATTGGGGACAATATAAAATATACTTCTTTTTCTCATAAAAGTCAATACCTATATTTCATCCATAAACTATAAAGTTAGCAGCTGGGAAACTAGATTACATTCCCATTACAAATTCTGCATTTATGCCTTAAAGGTATCTTTTTAAGAATTTTTGCTTTATAATGCCCTCTATATGATTCTTTTGTTAGCTGAATCAAACCATACAGGGTTACGGAAGGAGAAATTTTAATGAAAAAACTAATGTACCCCTTTTTACTAGTATTAATATCTGCCGTTTTAGCTGCCTGTGGAGCTGATGATGAAAGCAAGAGTGCAGATAAAAAAGAGGAAGCGAAAACAGCTGAAACCGAACAGCAGGACCAGCAGAAGCAAATGGAAGAAATGCAAAAGAAAATGGACAAACAAAAGCTTGAAGAAGAAAAGACTGTTGCCATTGTTAATAACCAGGAAATTCTTGGCCGTGAGTATAACAGCGTTCTTACTTCATCACAAATGATGTATCAGCAAATGGGACAAGACCCTACTACTAAAGATGCTGCAGAGAAAATCAAAGAGCAGACACTCGACAGTCTAGTCGGCCAGACACTTCTTCTCCAGGAAGCAGACAAAAAAGGCTACAAAGCTTCTGATGAAGAAGTCAAAAAGCAGCTGGAAGAAACAAAAGGACAATTCAAGGACGACAAGGAATTCGAAACAGCAATGAAACAGGCTGGTCTTAACCCCGACTCATTAGAGAAGGAAATTGCCAACAATATTAAATATACGAAATATATTAACGGCGAGATAAAACCAGAGAAAGTCACAGATGCTGAAATTCAGAAATTCTATGATGAATATGCCAGCCAGGGTGGTGCTGAAGGACAGGAGCCGCCAAAATTGGAGGAAGTAAAACCTCAGATTAAACAGCAGCTCGAACAGCAAAAACAGCAGGAAATGCTGGTTAAGCATGTAGAAGAATTGAAGAAAAGTGCAAAAATTGATATAAAGGTATAAGAATCTTTAAAACAGTTCCTGTTTATGGGAGCTGTTTTTATTTGTTTGAGATTTCATTAAGCTGATAAGTGCTATTTCCTATAGTGCCCTGTTATGAATACTGTTTTATTTTCTTCCTTTTCTTTCCCTTGAGAATTTATTTATATACGGTAATATGTATTGGGGAGGATACAACATGATTAAACACACAGCATTCATTCAAATAATTGCAGGTTATTTAATTCTCACTCTCGGTGTCTCATTAATTATATTATCCAATCTTGGTGCAGGTGCCTGGGACACTGTTTATGTTGGCCTTTTTAATAAGTTCGGTCTGACTATTGGAACATGGTCATTTCTGGTAACAGCATCCCTTATTTTTTTCAATGCTCTGCTGATTTGGGAAAAACCGCAGTTTAAATCATTTATTGGAACCATTTTAGCGAGTGTGGGCATCGATTTTTGGATGGAGCTTGTTTTCAGCGGCATCACAGTGACAAACTTTCCCGTTCAGATTATTGCCTTCATCATTGGTGTCTCTTTCCTTGGCTTTGGGGTATCTATATATATCCGTCCGCAACTATTCAGCGGCCCAATTGATGGATTAATGATCGCAACTGCCAAAAGGCTCAATATCAGCATTAAGACTGCACGTCTCATTAATGAATTTTTAGCTTTGGCCATTGGCCTTATCTTAGGCGGTCCAGTTGGATTGGGCACATTGTTCGTAGCCACCTTTTTAGGCTTTGCCATACAATACGGAACCATCTTGCTAAATCACTTAAAAGATAAGGGATTAAAGATTATTTAAAAGACTTCATTTGTGAAGTCTTTTTTTATACGAACAAATTTTCGCATCCCGCTTGATAAAGAACACGCGTTCGTGTATAATGTAAATAAAAGTAAGGAGGGATTTCTCTAATGAAAGGAATTCTTTATCGAGCTATGGAAGAGAGAAAGCCTGTTGAAATCATTTATCTCTCCAAACGCAATTCATTTACACAAAGAAGAATATTAATCAAAGAACTTCGAGGCAGCACGATTTTAGCCTATTGTTTATATAGAAAACAAATGCGCATCTTCAACTTGAACCATATCATGTCCATTTTGCCCAAAAAGAAAGCTCGCCAGATTAGCTAAAAGGAGCCTTCTTTCAAAATATTTCATTTTATTCATCAAAGCCTGTATTTCACATGGGAAGTACGGCTTTTTATTATGCTCCTTTCTTTCTCCGATTATCTGGTCCTCATTCGGGTATATACTCTCTAATCGGGATTTGGCCCTTAAATAATTTAAGCTAAAGAAAGGAAGGATTTTATGAAATGCTACTCATTGATTGCTGCTTTGTTTTCAGCAATCCTTATACTGGCAGGCTGTAATCAGAATGAAGAGCAAATTGCAGAGGATGAAGACAAGAATAATCCTTCTACGGAAGAACAGCGGGCGGAAACAGAGGAAGCTCCGGAAGATAACAAAAAGATCACTGAAGAAGTTGGTTTAGGAGACACACGGGATCTTTTCACAAAGGCTTATGGGGAAAATAAAAATAATGATGAAATAGCCCGCTTCAATGGAGACAGTATGCTGGTAGAGTTTCAAACTCATCGGGCAGTAACTGTTGAGCTGCAATTTGAAGATATGGAAAAAGATATGAGTAATGAAGAGGTTCTTGCTTTTATCGAAAAACGCATTCCGAAAGATGCTGAAGAGGTGAACAGATTTAAAGATGATAACAATCAGCGTGAAATCATTGAGTATAAAAGCCAACTATTAAAAGAAACCCTCAGTGATGAAGTATATGAAGGAGATAAACCTGGTACATTCACTGTGTTATTAACCAGCAGCGAAAACGATTATGTTAATGCCACCCTTTCAATCGGCCATAGCGATCAAGGAGCCTGACAGGCTAATCTGCAGAAACAAAAAGGAAGGATCTCATCATGTGAGCATCCTTCCTTCTTAATTTATTTATTATGCTGTTTGCGGTTTTGCCTGATCGTCTTTTTTAATGAAAACCTGCAATGCAATCAACAGGACAAAAATTACTAATCCAACAATATCAGTAACCCCTTCAGGGTAGATAAGCAATAGACCCCCTGCAATTCCCAGCAGTCTCTCAAAAATATTCAATTTACGCAGCCAGTAGCCAATTACGCCAGCGCCAATTGCCATCATACCTGCCAAAGCGGTGAATACTACCCAAATTAGGTAATACCAGGTTGTATCAATCATCAATAACTCCGGTGAAAGGACAAACATGTATGGAATTATAAATGCCCCGATCGCAAGCTTGGACGCTGATACTCCCGTCTTTATCGGATCTCCGCCAGATACACCAGCCGCCGCAAATGCTGCAAGAGCAACTGGCGGTGTGACATCTGCTACAATACCGAAATAGAACACAAATAAGTGAGCAGATAAATCAGGTACCCCAAGTAGGATGATTGCCGGGGCGGCTATTGTTGATGTTATAACATAGTTTGCAGTTGTAGGTGACCCCATTCCAAGGATAATTGCTGCAACCATTGTCAGCATCAAAGTTGGGATCAACAGCCCTCCTGAAAGATCAAGAAGGCCATTCGCCATCTTTAATCCAAGACCTGTTTTGACAACTACTCCAACAATAATACCTGCAGCAGCTGTTGCTGCAGCAACGCCCAAAGCCGTGCGTGCACCATCAACTAATGCATCGATAGCATCTCTGAAACCAATGCGCGTTTCCTTGCTTATCATACTTACTGCAACCGTAATTACAATTGACCAAAGAGCAGCACGTATTACACTCATTCCGCTCATTAGCAGGATGATAACTGCCAAAATTGGCAGCAGCAGATAAATCTTTTTCATTACTTCCTTTCGGTTAGGCATCTCTTCATCTTTCAGCCCTCTAAGTCCTACACGTTTTGCTTCGAAATGAGTCATTATCCAGACACCGGCAAAATAAAGAAGTGCAGGAATTGCTGCTGCCTTTGCAATATCCCAGTAAGTAATGCCGCCTCCAATAAACTCAACCATCAGGAATGCAGCAGCACCCATGATTGGAGGCATTATTTGGCCGCCGGTTGATGCAGTCGCTTCAACTGCGCCAGCGAATTCTTTCTTGTATCCAAGCTTTTTCATCATTGGAATGGTAAAAGAGCCTGAAGTTACTACGTTAGCTACAGAACTTCCACTGATGGTTCCCTGTAGAGCACTTGAGAAAATGGCAACTTTCGCTGGCCCGCCAGTTCTCTTTCCGGCGATGGACACAGCTAAATCATTAAAATACTGCCCTACACCAGTTTTTACAAGAAATGAACCAAATAACAAGAATAGGAAAATAAACGTAGCAGATACGCCTAAGGGGGTACCCAGGATTCCCTCTGTCGTAAAGAACATGGTCTGCACCAATCTTTCTAAATCAAGACCCCGGTGCGCCAAAAATGCCGGCATATATGGCCCGAACATAGCATAGGCGAGAAAAATGACAGCAATAATGGTTATTGGAAGTCCTACCGCTCGCCTTGTCGCTTCCAGAACCAGAAGCACTGCAATTAGTCCTACATAAAAATCTATCTCGGTCAAACGGCCGGCCCTCATGACAATTTCATCAATAAAAAGCGGCCAATAAGCACCTACAGCAATACCCAGTATGGCTAAAATGATATCGTACCAGGCAACTTTATTCTTTCTTCCTCTGTCTTTCTTCCTTGCAGGGAATAATAGAAATATTAGGGCTAATGCAAAGCCTAAATGAATCGAACGCTGCAGCTGGGCTGTAAGCATCCCAAAAACCCCTGTATATAAATGGAACAATGAAAATGCTAATAGCCCCAAAAAGACAATCCAGCCTAATACGCCTCCTAATTTCCTTGTACCAGCCTCTGGATCGTATTTTTCCAGCAATTTCTGCTGTTCCTCAAGAGATAACGTTTCCCCTTTATTTTCCAAGGATATTCACTCCTTTCAACACCTCGAATAAGTTTATTTTTTTCGCCTTTATCCGTACCCATGTGCCAGGTTCGATATAATCTGAAAGGACATATTCTTCGCCTTTCAAAATCAATCTGTGATTTGCTCTCACCTTACCCAGCCTTAAGTCAAATGAAGGAAAAACCCTTTTCATATTCTTAATATAATATTTGCCGTCCTTTTGTTCAAATGTTTCTCCATCTGAGGCATTATCAGGCATGCCGATGGCAAAATCCTCATACATGAGTTCGAACAATTTAATACTTCCATCCCCGGTTATACTATAGCTTTCTACAACATCTGTAAGATGGATGGAGTGTGTATACTTTATTTTAAAGGTTCTGTCCTCTTTAATCGGGAAATAAGCAATCACTTTTCCTTTGTTTTGATACTCAAAAACAACTGCCTGCTTAATGGGTATGAAGAACATGATTGCGATGGTTATGATAACGAGGAGTGCCAGGACCGCTTTTTTATTCCCTGGCTTATAAAAATTCATGGAACCTCCACCTAAAAAATTGTCAGCTTATACAATAATTTTTTTAAAATTAATTGACCGGCGCAATAACCTTATCAGGTTTTACAGCCGGCCAAATTTCATCATTGGATTATGTTATTGAAAGATTATTCAGCTTTAAAGCCTTTTTCGTCAAAGTACTTTTTAGCACCAGGGTGCAGTTCAATGCCAGTACCTTTGACAGCATTTTCTGCCTTAATCATTTTCCCTTTGGCATGTGTAACTTTGTCAAGGTTCTCAAAGATTGCTTTCGTAACATCATAAACTACATCCTCTGAAAGGTCATTTGAAACAACAAGCATTGCCTGTACTGCTACTGTTGGCACAGCTTCTGCAAGCTTATATGTTCCTGATGGCACTTCATCCTGTACATAGTAAGGATATTTTTCGATTAATGCATCGATTTTGTCCTGTTCAATCGGAATGATCACAACATCTTCAGTTGCAGAAAGTCCTTCAACAGCACCTGTAGGAGTTCCTGCTGTAACGAATGCTGCATCAATATTGCCATCCTGAATTCCGGCAGTTGACTCATCAAAGGAAAGATCCTGCTTTTGAATGTCATCCAATTTGATTCCGTGCACTTCAAGAATCTGTTCTGCATTTGCAGCAGTTCCTGAACCAGGAGCTCCGATTGAAACTTTTTTGCCTTTTAAGTCTTCAACAGATTTAATGCCAGATTTTGCAGTAGTAACGATCTGGATTGTTTCCGGATAAAGCGTTCCAATCGCACTCACATTATCAACTGCTGCACCTTCAAACATTAATTTTCCTTCTTGTGCATATGAAGCAATATCAGTTTGAGAGAAAGCAATTTCAGCATTGCCGTCTTTCAGTGTGTTCATGTTCTCTGCAGATGCACCTGAAACTTCAGCATTTGTATCAATGCCTGTAGCATCAGAAATAATCTCAGCGAATGATCCGCCCAGCGGATAGTATGTACCGCCTGTTCCACCAGTTACAATGCTCATGAATTTAGGCTTGTCTGCGCCGCCTTCTCCATCGCCGCCGCCTTCATCTTTTCCGCCGCCGCAGGCTGCAAGAACCATAGAAAGCGCTAACAGCAAAGCTGTGGCTAGGAATATACTTCTCTTTTTCATCCTATTTCCCCCTTATAAAGATTAGATTTTATCAATTATATACTAACATAAACCTTATCTGAATTGTCAAATGATCCCTCCTTGCTTTTTATATTTGCTGTTAATTGTTCTTATAGCATGCTGATTCCCCTCCTCTGTAAATTTTACCTATAATAAAGCACCATGGCCCATGAATGAGAATGCATGTAAAAAGCAATTCCTATATATATATGATAAAATCTCTATGTAAACTCTTACATAACAGAACTAAACGGAGGAACAGAAATGATGGATTACCCTAGAGGATCAATACAAGATACTGTAATCGAAAGCAAGGAACTTGGCGAAGAGGTTGAGCTGCTCATTTATTTGCCCGCTTCCTTTTCACCTTTATATAAATACACTGTTGTTATTGCCCAGGATGGCAAGGATTACTTCCAGCTGGGAAGAGTCGGGCGCATCGCAGATGAATTATTAAACGAAAAAGAAATCGAAAATATCATCATTGTTGGAGTCCCTTATAAAAACGTCAAAGACAGATGGAAGAAATATCATCCGGACGGTGAACAGCATAATGCTTATATCCGTTTTCTTGCACATGAGCTTGTTCCATATCTTGACCGTGAATTCCCTACTTATCAAATGGGAATGGGACGTGCCCTTATGGGAGACTCCCTTGCGGCAACTGTTTCATTAATGGCGGCCCTGCAATACCCTAATACTTTTGGGAGATTAATTCTTCAATCACCTTATGTTGATACCTCCGTTACAGAGGCAGTGCATGAATTTACGCAGACCCACCTTCTTAATATTTATCACGTTATCGGGAAAGGCGAGACATCTGTAAAAACCACAGGAGGTGCAGAGAAAGATTTTCTTACTCCAAATCGGGATCTATCCAGTTTGTTTAAGCAAAAACAATTTCCTTACTTCTATGATGAATTCGATGGGGATCATACATGGACATACTGGCAGCCAGATTTAAAAAGAGCGCTAAAGACAATGTTTTAAATTTGAAATTGTGTGAAAAGCACTATTCTTTCGCGATAAAAAGATTACCTCGACACACTGTTTTTTATTATGAAAAAAGGTATAATTATATAATGAATTTAGAAAATTTGCTATAATAGTCCAACCAAGTGTTTTTCATTTCGTTTAGCCTGCCAGTTAAAAAAATATTAATAAACATGGAGGTTGTTGTATGAACACTAATTACGGCATAGTTATTTTCCCGTCAAAAAAATTGCAGGATTTGGCCAATTCTTTTAGAAAGCGGTATGATCCGCATTATGCTTTAATTCCTCCTCATGTAACTTTAAGATCGCGCTTTGAAGCATCTGAAGAAGAAATAAAACAGCTGACGGAAACACTTCATGGAATAGCTGAGAAACACGAGCCATTTCAAATAAACGCTACAAAAATAAGCTCTTTCCAGCCTGTCAACAATGTCATTTATTTCAAAATTGAACCTTCAGTCCAGCTCGAAGAGTTACATATTGAACTGAATGATCACATTACTGGCGAAACACCTGAATATAATTTTGTCCCCCATATTACCATCGGACAAAAACTCTCCAATGATGAACATTCAGATGTATATGGGAGCTTAAGAATGCAGCCTGTGAATCATGAAGAGGTTGTGGATCGTTTTCATCTTTTATATCAGCTGGAAAATGGCTCATGGACCGTCTATGAAACATTCAGGCTAGGAAAGGAATAGTGAAAAAAGTGGAAGTTAAAGTTGTCTCATCTGAACAAGAATTGGACGATGCCTTCTCCGTCCGCAAACAAGTTTTTATCAACGAGCAAAATGTTCCTGAAGAAGAGGAAATTGATCAGTTCGAAGACGAAGCAGTCCATTTTGTATTATATAATAATGGCATTCCCGCAGGTGCCGGAAGATTCCGCACAGTTGACGGCAATGGCAAAGTGGAAAGAATATGCGTTCTGAAGGAGAACCGCCAGAGCGGATCAGGAAAAGCAATAATGGATAAAATTGAAGAGCATGCTAAGAAACAAGGCTTGCCTGCCTTAAAATTAAATGCCCAGACGCAGGCTATCCCTTTTTATGAAAAGCTGGGCTATCAGGTAATCTCCGAAGAATTCATGGATGCTGGGATTCCCCACCGTACAATGAAAAAAACGATATAACCGACAAGCTTCTGCCAGGAATGGCAGGAGCTTTTTGTATGCAATAATTTTAGGGCCTTCTGCAAACACTATTCCAGATACAGCAATTTAAGGAGTGGTTTGAATGGAATATTTACATATCATAAGTGTACTTGTGATAGGATATATTTTCTTATTTATTATGGCAAAACTCCTGGGCAAAACACAGATTACACAGATTACTCCTTTTGATTTCATCTCTGCCATCGTGCTAGGCGAGCTGGTGGGAAATGCCCTATACGATCAGGAGACTGGAATCCCGGAAATATTCTTTGCTGTTGCAGTATGGGGGATTCTCATCTACGCAACTGAAATCCTTACCCAGAAATTTAAAAGGGCACGTAAACTCCTTGAGGGTGAGCCCTCTATTGTTATAAAAAAAGGAAAAATCGTCTATGAAGAACTGAAGAAAAATCATCTCGACATTAATCAGCTCCAGCACCTCCTCCGTTCAAAGGACGTTTTTTCAATCAGGGAATGCGAATATGCTATTCTTGAAACAGATGGAACGGTCAGTGCATTGAAAAAACCGCTTTACTCGACACCAACCATACAGGATTTGAATCTCCCTATTAATATGATCGAGCTGCCTGTAACATTAATTTTAGACGGAGAAGTGATTTGGGATAATCTCAAAAGCATCAATTGGGACGAAGCAAAGCTTATTAATGAAATTAAAAACAACGGCGCAAATAATGTCAAAGGTGTCTTATACGCTGAGTGGAAAAAAGGAGAGGCTTTGCACGTGCAAACGTACTAAGCCTCTCCTTCCTTTTTTATGGGTTTAGATACCATAAGTTAGATAACTTGTCCAGCTCCAGCGCCTACCCCCTCGAGGTCACAAGCTTGTCTTGTGCTTGTCAGGGGTGGGCAGGCACTTCCGCTTTTCTTAGATGCATTCACTGATATAGCGGCCTTTGCCCGTCAGCTCGCCGTATGTTTCTTCTGCTTTTTTTCTGGTGCTGCGTGTTTGGATATCTGCCCGCTGCTGAGGATTTGATTTGGTTAACCTTCTTTGAATTTCAAGAGGAAGCTCATGACGGAAACCTTTTGAATTGGATTGTGCCGATATTTTGGCAACTGGCACGAAACGAAATGGATCATATTTTGTGCCAATCTCTCTTTCTGCATACTGATTATATTGATATGAAGTTACAGGTAAAATGTAGCCCATGAATGCCCCTCTCTCCATTCTTTATGTATCTGTTTATTAAAGGAATACGAAACAATATTTATTTTTATGTACCCGTTTACATAAAACTTTAAACAGAAAAGCACTTTAGAATCCTTTACCGGTTTGTTATGATAAAATCGGTCTTATTGTTAGAAGATGATTAATAACTTAAACTCGGCAATTTATAAAAATGGGGTATTTTTTATGAAGACAGCAATTTTACTTAATAAAACAGTGAATCTGGAACAATTAAATCGAGAAAGTTTTCAGCATATTTATGAAGAAGGCAAAAAAGGAAAGCTGTTTTGCCCTGATTGCGGAGCTTCTGTCCGTTTGTATTTAGGAATTATGGATGAGCCTCATTTTTATCATATTCAGCAAAGCAGCAGAATGTGCAAGGATAAGATGATGAAACAAGAATCGGCCAAGATTGAGACTGAAGAATATATAGAAAGAAATGGCTTTAATATGCCTGTTTCAAGGCAAATTGCTTCTGCTGCGGTAAAAGAAATCGAATCAGCCTTTAAAAAAGCTCAGCCGGCAAAAAATATCCCCCCATATATCCAAGAAAGCACTCAGAATCCAAGTTTCCCTGATGAATACTTAAAGTCCCTTTCACAAGCAGGAGTCTTTTTGGATGAACAGCAGGCAGCTGCTGTCTCACATATTGATGGGCCTCTGCTCGTTCTTGCAGGTGCAGGGAGCGGCAAGACCAGAGTTTTAACAACCAGGACTGCTTTTATGCTGCGCGAAAAAGATATCGATCCTAAATCCATAATGCTCGTTACCTTTACAGCTAAGGCTGCTGCTGAAATGAAGGAGCGCCTTACCCAATATCCCGGAATGGATTCACGAAAAGTCAGGCAAATCGTTTCCGGCACTTTTCACAGCTTGTTTTACCGGATTCTCTCCTTCCACAATCCAGAAAAATGGTCTTCCGGCAAGCTGCTTAATAAAGAATGGCAGAGGGAACAGATCATTAAGGAATCCAGCAAAGACTTAAAGCTCGATGAAAAGGAATTTGCCTTTGACCTTGCCCTCCAGCAAATTAGCTTTTGGAAAAATTCTCTTATGATACCTGGGAAGGTTCATCCAAAGAATGATTGGGAGGAACAGACCGCGATTCTTTATCAAAGGTATGAACAAACCAAATTAAGAAAAGAATTATTTGATTTTGATGATATGCTGACAGGCTGCCATTCTCTTTTTCATGAAAAGCCTGAAATTCTTGAACAATATCAGAATCGCTTTCATTATTTCCTGATCGATGAGTTCCAGGATATTAATAATGTTCAATATGAGCTTATGAAAATGCTGTCCGATAAAACAAAAAATGTCTGTGCAGTGGGTGACGATGATCAATCTATTTATGCTTTCAGAGGAAGCGATCCCCAATATCTTTTAGATTTCGAAAAAGATTTCCCTGGTGCTAAGGTTATAACATTGAATCAGAATTACCGCTCTGCTCACGAGATCGTATCAGCTGCAAACCAAATCATATCTTTAAATAAACATAGACGCGCAAAAAGCATGAATGCCCAATTTTCTGGTAAACAGCATCCTTTCCTCTTTTTTCCTTATGATGAGGAAGAAGAAGCTACGATGATCATGACTGATATGCAGGAAAAAATTGAAGAAGGATATGAGCCGCAGGATTTCGCAGTATTATTCCGTACCCATACCGGGAGCAGGGCCATTTTTGAAAGGCTGGCCAATTCCAGTCTGCCGTTTAAATTAGATCAGGATGCCGAATCATTTTATGATCGGTTTATTGTTCGAAGCATGCTTGCTTTTCTAAAGTTATCGTTAAATGAGGATGACCAGAATGCTTTGAAAGATATGCTGCCGTCTCTGTTTGTTAAACAATCAGTCCTTCAGGATATTAAGGCAGAGAGCATCTTGCAGGATTGCTCAATGCTGGAGTGCCTAAAGTTTATAAAAACAGGATTTGCTTTTCAGGAAAGCAAGTTAAAAAAAGTGATTCCTGTTACCAGATCCATCTCAGGACTCAGTCCCCTCACTGCAATTGAAACGGTTGAAAAAGAGCTTGGCTTCCAGGACTTTTTAAAAAAACGAGGTAATGAAGGCAATAAAATGGATAAAGGCTCTGATGATATAAAAGATTTAAAGGTCGCTGCACGTAACTTTCAATCTCTTCATGAGTTTCTGGAACATACTGAACATATGAAAGCCATGAACAAAGAAATCAAGCGCCTCAGCAGGAATAAGGATAATGCTATTACATTAAGCACAATCCACCGTGCAAAAGGGCTTGAATATAACGTTGTTTATGTTGCCGGTGCAGTTGAAGGAAACCTCCCGCATGATCACGCACTAGAAGCTTACCGTTCAGGTGAATCTTCCCCATTAGAGGAAGAAAGAAGGCTGATGTATGTTGCAGTAACAAGAGCCAGGAAGGATTTGTATATTTCTGTGCCGGAAAAAAGGCGCGGACGAAAGTCATATGCCTCAAGGTTCCTTGCTCCCATTACAAGAAGCGGCAGGAATAAAGGCAGTAATTAACAGAAGAACCTGGCTGATTTATATCGCCAGGTTTCTCCTGTTATTTTTTATTTATCATCTGCGAAATGGTATTAAAGTCAAGCTGTTTTCCATCAGCAACGATCGATTTCACAATCTTGTCTTCCGTATCCTTGGAAACGGGTTTGTTAGCAATTTGCGAAACCCTCTTGATTACATTTCGCACTGTTTTTTCATCTTTAAAATTTGCATTCTGCAAAGAGCCGGCCAGTTCAAAAACATCCTTCATATTTACGCCTGTTTTCTTTTCAAGGTTTTTAAAAAAGTTATTATCCATCCTGAACACTCACGCTCCTTCATTTACTCCTTTATATCTTATGAAGGTAGGCGGAAAACGTGAAATGTATTAATAATTTATGTACCATATATGCAAAAAAGCCAACACAAAACCTGCTGCCGGTTCTGAGTCAGCCTGTGTAAATCTAATTGTAGAAACTTGCTCCGACGATAATGAGTAAAATGAAAAGAACAACGATCAGAACAAACGTATTTCCATAGCCCCCGCCATATCCGCAGCCTCCATAGCCATAGCCCATGCCTCTCACCTCACTTAGATTTCTCCCTACAACATATGTGTTAATTAAGCAGGGGGTATGGGCAAGCTCCCAAGGCAGGCTTGGTTTATTCGGTCAAATTGTAATAAGGGCTTGTTTTTAATTAACTTGAAGATCATTCTTGTGTAAATTTTTTATACCTAATGCCACTTAGCCTTTTGGCTTGAAAATAAGGGCACCGATAAATCCGAAGATTATCGCAGCTGAAATACCGGAGCTCGTTACTTCAAACATTCCGGTCAATACACCGACAAGCCCATGCTGATCAGCTTCCTGAAGGGCTCCATGGACAAGGGAATTCCCAAAGCTGGTTATGGGGATCGTCGCGCCGGCTCCCGCAAAGTCTGCAAGTGGTTCATAGAGTCCAACTCCATCAAGAACAGCTCCTATTACAACCAAAAGACTTAATGTATGGCCAGGTGTTAGCTTAAAAACATCAAACATTAGCTGGCCAAATACGCAAAATAGGCCTCCAATTACAAAAGCCCAGAAAAACATAGGCAGCATACAAATTCCTCCTTTAAGTCATTTCGATAGAAACAGCATGAGCAATACAAGGGATGCTCTCATTTTGCTGGAATGTCAATGGGGATAATAGTGCACCCGTAGCGACGACAAGAATTCTCCTATAAGTCCCCTGTTTCATTCGATTCAATAGATGTCCATAAAGGACAGCAGCCGAGCATCCTGCACCGCTTCCTCCAGCTTGGACTGGCTGATCATCTTTATAAATCATTAAACCGCAATCCTTAAATTTCTCTCTGTCTATTTTCAATCCATTATTTGTGAGCAGTTCATAAGCGGTTTCCTGACCAATTCTCCCCAGGTCCCCTGTGACGATCAAATCGTAATGCGATGGATCCAGCTGCATGTCTTTGAAGTGTGCAGTAATGGTATCTGCTGCTGCAGGAGCCATGGCTCCTCCCATATTAAAAGGGTCTGTCAGTCCCATATCGATAACTTTGCCGATTGTGGCAGAAGTGGTAACCGGCATATTTGAACCAACTCCTTTCGCTGAAATCAGAGCCGCACCTGCACCAGTTACTGTCCATTGGGCTGTTGGGGGCTTTTGGCCTCCATATTCTGTCGGGTATCTGAATTGTTTTTCAACAGCGGCATTATGACTGGAAGCACCTGTCAAAACGTAATCAGCACCTTGGTAATTAACAATAAAGGATGCGAGCGCAAGTCCTTCCATTGAAGTTGAACAAGCTCCGAAAATCCCGAAATACGGGATTTGAATCGTTCTTGCACTTAAACTTGAAGGTGTGATCTGATTAATTAAATCCCCGGCAATATAAAACTGAACATCCTCCTTTTGGATATTTGCCTTATTTAAGGCCGTCTGTCCCGCCTCTTCCAAAAGGATTCGGTGTGCTTTTTCATAAGAGTCTTCACCCATCCATAAATCATCATGAAGAACATCAAAATCCTCTGACAGGTTGCCGTTTGCCTCAAATGGCCCGCCGGATACACCAGCAGCTGTAATTACCGGGCGGTTTTGAAAGACCCAAGATTGTTTTCCCTTTAGCATTAAATAACCCCCCAAATAATTAATAGCGTTTTAATCAGGGCCACTACAAAAGCCGAAAACACACCAAATAGAATAACCGACCCAGCAAGCTTGAACATGTTCCCGCCTACTCCCAGCACAAAACCTTCCGTACGATGCTCAATAGCCGCTGAAATCACAGCATTTCCAAAACCAGTTACAGGAACTGCGCTGCCTGCTCCGCCAAACTGGCCCAATCGGTCATAAACGCCAAAACCTGTCAGCAGCATGGAGATAAAAATCATGGTAGCAACTGTTGGATTTCCAGCTGTCTGTTCCGTGAAGTTAAAAAAGTAGATATAAAAATAAGTGATTGCCTGTCCGACAACACAGATAAGCCCTCCTACCCAGAAAGCACGAATACAATTTTTCAAGACCGGGCGCTTCAGCTCATGTTTTTGCTCAAGCTGCTCATATTGCTGCTGTTCAGGTGTTTTATTTGCTTTTTTACTCATACCCCTTCTCCCTTCCTATGTCATTTCATTTTTAAGCTTAATGATTTTATCAAGTTTCTTTTTAGCCTTTTTGTCTGTAAAATCGGGATCTTTCATTTTTTCCTGGAGTTCTACTGCCTCAATAAAGATTTTATAATCGCTTGAAACAATGAAGTTCTCATCAGGGTATTTTTCCTCAAGCATTTTTGTCATTTTCTTTTCAATTTTTTTCATGTGGAATCGCTGCAAGTGCTTCACTTTATAAGCAACAAGTGTATCCCCATTGCTTTTGACCACTGCAACATCATAAAGTTCTTTCATTTTTTCGACATCATGCTCAATATTTTCAACTAAATCCAAATTTCCCTTTGTATTTTTATCAATTAATACAGCAGGGGGATTAGTCGTTTTGAGGAGCGCAAGGTCGCTTTCCGTCACCTTTCCGTCTCCGCTGCAGCCTGATAATAAGATAAGTGAAAATGCAATAAATGATAAAAGTCTTTTTTTCATAATAGTCCCTTCCTATGTAGAATCTTTAATTATATTGTCCTCGAATTGTTTTGGATTTATTTACACCACTATCCATCCTATTTTTTCCAGAAATTAAACAATAAAAAAAGCCGGTATATCCGGCTATTGAGCTTTCTTCGTTTTTTTTCCGCATCCGCACCCCTTTTTCTTTTTCTTGCTGACAGGCTGTGATTTTTCCGTTTGCTGATTTTTATAATCATTTAGCATTGATGAGGCCCTCCATTAATCAATAATTTCCTCTATTTAATTTATGCTGAGCCTCAATGCTTGTGTAAAACAAATGCCTACGCGATTGTACAAAAAGTTATATGCTAATTTATTAATTTTTGCACCAGGGATTCGATTATAGCTGCAAGTCCGGCAACTGCCAAAATCATCAGTATTGGAGCTGACCAGGATGCATAAAAGTAATATACAGCATATATAAATATGGCACTCCAAACCCCTGTACACCAGTAACAGCTTAAAAGCTCCCCGAAAAATCCCCGAATTCTTCCTTCTCTTACCACCAAATATATCTCAGTTTCTCCAACTTGATTTTTTTCTTCTACTTCTTTAAGGAAAGGCTTGCGCAAAAACTCAGTTATTTTATCGTATACCATTAATCTTGTCAGCCTGAAGCTCGCAAGTGAGAGAATCAACAGTTCCATAGCTGATATATCCATGTTTTCACCTCAATTTTAAAAATAGCCTATTTTTTTGAAAATAAGGCGTTTGTCCGTATCCCAAAGGGCCCGCCAGCAATATGTTAGTAGTGTAGACCACAAGAAACAAACAAGGAGGAAAACAAAAATGGGTTGTGGAAAAAAAGACGACTTCAAAGGCAAAAGCTGTGTATGTGAAGTAGTTCGTGCTATAAAAGATATTCAAGATAACGCAGAAGATGTGTGCGAATGCCCTTCAAACTGTTTCCTGGAGCCGCTTGGAGCGATATCACCTTCAAGCAAACGCCGTCATAAGCGTCCGGATACTCGAGTCTTCACACTAAAGACAGCAGATGGTACACCATTCCATGCATTCTTTAAAGGAGATGACTGTGCATGCGTATCCATCTTCTTCAGAGTAGAAGAAGTTTTCGATAATTGCTGTGCCGTGCTCCGAGTACTTCTTCCAGTAAATAGGAAAGAAGGTCGTGACAAAGTAGTCAACCTGGCTGATGATTGCTGCATAGACTTGAAGAAAGTTTGTGAGGTAGACTATTTCTTAGCCACTGATGACTGCGTAACTGTTGATTTAACATGCTTCTGCGCTGTTCAATGTATTGCAGATGTTGACCTGGATATCTGTGAAGACTAATTAAAAGAGGCCAGCCGACCATTCGGCTGGCTATTTTTTGGCCGACATTCTCAAGCATCCAGTTTTACCGTCTTAGACCAATCATTTTTACTGCATTTAAAGATTGAAGATTTAATTGTTCGATTGTATCATCAAACAGCTTAACCTCGATGCATTCTTCATTTCTTGAAACCAAAAATCCCCTTATAGCCTTATCGCCGGTTTCAAATATACATGGTATGGGCGGGAGCTGTTTAGGGAATTCAATTAAGTATTCCAGGCGCTCAAGCGTATCCATTTCCTTAAAACTTTTTACACGATTGAAAGCAGGCTTTCTTTTTTCAGTGGTGAAAGCAAAGGATGCACTTTCTTTTTTCTCTTCCCTGCCTGATTCAAATTCTTCAATAGCTGCCTGCACCTTTACTTCGGTCATATTTTCGATCTTTTCATCGGACTCCGTCTGGTCATTTATTGTTTTCGCGGGTTCCGGTACACTGCCTTTTTGTTCCTGTTTGCGCTCCAGCTCTGCTTTTCTGCTGGAATAGACTGTTTGCATCCTCGTCTCTGGAAATTTAAAACTCGGCTGCTGTATATAAAATAATGGTTCCTTCTCTTTTTTCTCAGCCATTTTTTTGCACACCTCCGCAATCTTAATGTTTCATCGTATTATATGTATGCAGAAGATGGGCTTTCGTTTCTGATGTAAATAAAAAAAGCCCGCTCACATTAGAGCAGGCAATTTCTATTAGAGTATATGATAACCGGAATCCACATGGATATTTTCCCCGGTAATTCCGCGTGACAGGCTGCTGAATAAGAATAATGCTGTATCCCCTACTTCTTCCGGAGTAGTTGTTTTACGGAGAGGAGCCCGTTCTTCAATTTCTTTCAGGATAGAATTAAATTCGCTGATCCCTTTTGCAGAAAGAGTCCTGATTGGACCTGCTGAAATGGAATTAACCCGAATTCCATCCTTACCAAGGTCGTTGGCTAAATATTTGACACTTGCATCAAGAGAGGCTTTTGCTACACCCATAACATTATAATTTTTCACAACCTTTTCACCGCCAAGGTATGTGAGAGTCACAATGCTTCCGCCTTCTGTCATTAATCCTTTTGCTTCCTTGGCAATTGCAGTTAGTGAATAAGAGCTGATATTGTGAGCTAATAGAAACCCGTCTCTTGTCGTGTTCATATATTCTCCCTGAAGTTCTTCCTTATGGGCAAAGGCGATGCAGTGGGCAATTCCATGAATTACACCAGCTTCTTCCTTAATCGTGCCAAAGCATTTCGCGATATCTTCATCACTTGTTACATCACAAGGAAGAACTAATGACTGTACATCCTCCAGTGAGTCTGCCAATTCACGCACACTTTTCTCAAGTCTTTCTCCCGCATATGTAAAGATTAAGCGGGCACCAGCATCATGAAGTGATTTGGCAATTCCCCATGCAATACTTCTTTTATTTGCCACACCCATGACAACGAATGTTTTTCCATTTAGTGAAAGAGTCATTTTAAAATCCTCCTGATTTATTATTACATGTTATTAGTACCTAGTACTAATTGTACATCAATTCATCTGAAAAGAAAAGCCGAAAAAATCCTGCTCTAAAAGCAGAACTTTTTCGGCAAGACAGATGTCAGGCAGCCCTAACACCACTCACAAAATTCAAGTTCCCTTTTTAATTCATCAACGTATTCCTTAGATCCCGTAACTATCAGGCGGTCATTGACATGCAGTTCAGTATCACCGTGCGGAACAATTGAATCTTTTCCTCTAAATATGCGTACGAAAATTACATCCCCTGTAAAAGGGAATCGCCGAAGCATCATGCCTTCAAACTGCTCATTCTTTAATCGGATCTCATATAAAGCTGTCTCCTGGTTCGTTAAAATGTTCACCACACTTGGTGACTCGATTAAAGCACGAAGCAGCGCCTTAGACGAAAGAATGGTTGAAAATAGCTCAATATCATGTTCCCGTAGAGTTTCTTCCATATCAGGGCTTTCCATCCGGCAAATGACACGATCTACTCCCTTTTCTTTAAAAGCAATGGATAATGTGGCATTTGTCTCTTCATCACCTGTGGAGATTACTACAATATCTGAATTAAATGCTTCTGTACCTTCAAAATTTTCAATATCAAACTCCTCAATTTCAATGATATCAAACAAAGAGTCAGCTATCTGCTTTTCCGCCTTTTCCTGCTTTTTATGATACAAAGCTGGTTCGTAAAGGGATGACTTAAGTTCATTATAGATTGGCATAGTCATCTGATTTGCACCAATGAAGGACACTTTAAGCTTTTTCTCTTCTGCCGCTTCCTGAGGGAATAGCTTTTTAAAGACTACAGGAGTAAATATACTTGTTATGACAGCAACCAAGATCAATGTTCCGCTCATTTCTGCGGTTATGACGTCCATTCTTTCACCTATCGTTGCTGCAGCAATAACAAGTGAAAGAGTTGAAGTTAACAAGAAACCCGAGGCAATAACCGTTTTGATGTCATACCATCTTTTTAAAATATAAATCGGGATCAGTTTTGAGAGCAGTAGAGCAATCAGCAGCAATGGAATAAGCATGAGCATCTTGGGATCCCCAAACAATGACCATACGTTCAGATCAACCCCTACCATCACAAAGAAAATCGGGATGAGGAATCCATATCCAAAAGAATCCAGCTTATGAATCATTTCCTGATTTGGTGCCAGCAATGATACAAGAACCCCGGCCAGGAACGCACCTAATATATTCTCTGCCCCAACTGTTTCTGATAATGCCACAAGGAAAATGATCAGAGCAAATACTGCTCTTGTTCCAATCTGAACAGTCCCTGTAGACATCGCTTCAAGGAAATTTAGGTTTTTGAACCTTCTTCCCAGGAAATAAAGCAATACACCTACGCCAAATAAGACGAGAAGCAGCCAGGTATTCCCTCCGCCTGTATCATTTAATGAAACAAACACAGCCAGCAGAATCATCGTAGCCAAATCTGCAATAACGGCAATCAGCAGAATGATTTGCCCTATACCTGTTTTCATTAAATGCGCTTCCTTAAGTGTAGGAACCACAACTCCCAGAGAGATGGTCGAAATAATTAAAGTCATTAAAAAAGCATTATCAATGAATCCTGCCCAGACAAATAAATATGATAGACCCAATGAAACCAGAAATATTCCTATAAATACAATGGAAGAAACAGCAAAAGAGTTTGGCTCAAGCTTCCCGCTTGGGAGCTTTTCTCTCTTCTTTGCAGAAGAAAAAGCTGTGAAGTCAATTTCCAGACCACTCAGGAACATCAGAAATATAAATCCAAGAGTTGAAAGAGTTTCCAGCCACATATCTTCATGCACGATATCAAAACCGCTCTTACCGATAATCAAACCAATAAGAATTTCTGCAACCACTACAGGGATGAAATTAATTTTCAGCCGGTGCAGCAAAATGGGCGTGATAAAAGCAGCCAATATAACAATGACCAGTGATGCTACCGATGCCCCATGTTCCATAAAATAACCTCCTTAGCCTGTTAAGTAGCTCATAAATAATGTCGCCATTCCAAAATAAATTAAAATACTGATTAGATCATTAATAGTTGTAATAAATGGACCTGATGCTACAGCCGGGTCAATTTTCATCCTGTGCATAAGCAGAGGGATCAGCGCACCGGCAAGAGTGGCTACTATTAATGTAAACAAAATTGATACGCCAACTAAAACACCAAGAAAGAAGTTTCCCTTCCAGAAGTAAACAATGAAAGTAACAAGAATACCGCAAATGCCTCCATTAATTAACCCAGTCCCGGCTTCCCTTATCACCAGTTTCCACTTATTTTCTTTCTCCAGGTCTCCTGTAGCAATACCCCGGACAGCAACGGCCAACGCCTGAGTCCCTGTATTTCCTGCCATCCCTGCAATAAGAGGAATGAAAACAGCCAGAATCGCAACCTTATCCAATGTATCCTCAAATCTTCCGATAAGGCTTGCAGTTAACATACCCAAAAACAACAGGATGATAAGCCAGGGAAGCCGTTTACGCGCTGCAGAAACTGGATTCCGGTCAATATGATCCATATCCGATACAGCAGCCAATTTAGAGTAATCATCAGATGCTTCTTCTTCCATAACATCCATAACATCATCAACTGTAATAATACCCAGCAAATGGTTTTGAAAATCTACAACCGGAACGGCAAGGAAGTTATAGTCTTTAATTTTTCTTGCGACCTCTTCCTGATCTTCGCCAACTGATACGGAAACTACTCTGTCATTTGTAATTTCCGAAATCATCGTATCATCATCACTTACTATTAAATCCCTTAATGAAATAACGCCAATAAGTTTCTTCTCGTCATTAACAACGTACACATAATAAATGGTTTCCGCCCTTGGAGCTTCATTTTTCAGGATATACATAGCAGAACGAACCGTCTGATTGGCTGACAGAGAGACAAATTCCGTCGTCATGATACTTCCTGCTGTATATTCTTCGTAATGAAGCAAATCCTTAATTTCTTTTGCCGATTCATCATCCATAATTGTCAAATAGCTGACAACCTGGTCTTTGTCAAGTTCATTTAAAACATCAACGGCATCATCGGCATACATTTCTGAAAGCATATCCGCAGCATAGTGGGGATTCATCTCAGCAAGGACGTCTTTATATTCTTCTTCCTCAATCTCCAGATTTTCAAATAGAGCTGCCATTTCTTCCGGAGAGAGATAAAGATAAATTTTTGCCCGGATGTCCTCATCCAGATCTTTAAAAAATGAAGCCTGATCATAAGGGTGCATATCAAGAAATTCATTCCTGAAGATATCAATTTCTTCATTTTGTAAAGATTGGATTAAAAGACCGGCATTGATGTGGGAATCAGACTTTTCCTCTGCGTGATCTTCCATAAGAATTTACCTCCTCTCATACAATGAAACCATCCTTTTGGAATGTTATCCCCAGCACAGGAATTCTGAGAAAATGGGGACAAATTCATTCTAGCTGTGGAATTGATATTGCCTGCACAAACCACAAGCTCTTTGCCCATTAAAACGCATAACAGGAAAACGTACTTCACTATACTAGCAAATCTTTGTTTTTTTGTCGTCTCTGAACCACCATAAGATCAGATGAACGTTAATGAAGAATTTTTCTTATTTTTAATTTTCCCATTCCTTGAACTAAAAACCGTCCAAGCTTTCTCTTCAGCTTGAAAAATGGAGCGTCATGATAAATATTATGAAAATTGATATCATAACAGTAGAACTATTAAAGGAGCCTAATTATGAGACTTGATATTATTGGTGATATTCATGGCTGCTTTGCTGAATTTAAACAGCTGACATTGGAAATGGGCTATTGCTGGAAGAGGGGATTTCCTGTACACCCAAGTAATAGAAAACTTGCCTTTGTAGGAGACTTAACAGACAGAGGACCAGAATCTCTGGCAGTCATCGATGCAGTATATAACCTTGTCGCAAATGACTTGGCACACTATGTCCCGGGCAATCATTGCAATAAACTATACCGCTTCTTTTTAGGAAATAAAGTTCAAATTACACATGGCCTGGAAACCACAGCAGCTGAATATGAGCAGCTTGACCCGCAATCACAGAAGGAAATTAAAAGGAAATTTATTGAATTATATGAAAATGCACCGCTATACCATGTACTCGACAACAATAAACTGGTAATCGCCCATGCTGGAATTAAGGAAAGCTATATTGGGAAACATTCATCCAAAGTTAAAACGTTTGTTCTTTACGGAGATATAACTGGAGAAAAAAATCCTGACGGTACACCTGTAAGACGGGATTGGGCTAAACAGTATGAGGGTAAGGCAGCAGTTGTCTATGGGCATACTCCTGTAAAGGAAGTCAGGAAAATCAATAACACCTTTAATATTGATACAGGTGCTGTTTTTGGCAATAAATTAACTGCACTTAGATATCCTGAAATGGAATTCATGTCAGTCCAGTCAGGCATGCCTTATGTGGAAGAAAAATTTAGGAAGATTTAATCCAAAAAGCCGGCAAATGTTAATGCCGGCTTTTATAATAGGCAATTCATATCTTCTGGTAGCTTCTGTTCAAACAAAAGGGTTCTGTGCAGAAAGGGATGATTGAAGGAAAGGCTGCAGCAGTGCAGTGCCTGCCTCCTGATAATCTGTCTTGTGCCTCCATACAATTCATCACCCGCAAGAGGATAACCAAGCCAGGCCAAATGGACTCTGATCTGATGAGTTCTGCCAGTTTCAAGCTTTAATTTTACATGAGTAAATTCTTTGCGGCGGCTGATTACCTGATAATGAGTACATGCGTATTGACCTTCCTCACTAACTTCCCGCTCAATAATACTGTCTTTTTTTCTCGCAATCGGCTGTTCTATAGTACCGGCATCCCAGATGACTGCCCCTTCTGCAAAGGCTTCATAAGTGCGCTCGATATTACGGAAGCGCTGCTGCTGGCTAAGCAAATGATGCACATGCCTGTGTTTCGCAATTAAAACCAAGCCGGAAGTATCTCGATCCAGTCGAGTCACGATATGTGCTGCAGACTTTAAGCCTATTCGCTGATAGTATCCAATCAGCCGATTAGCCAAACTTCCCGAAGGATGTTCTCTCGAAGGAATGGTACTAACACCTGCCGGTTTATTTACTACAAGAAGATAATCATCTTCATAATGAATATCAAGGGGCAAGTCTTCACCCTTCATGCCTTCACTGGGAACTTCTTCCGGAAAACCAACCTGAAGGATATCTCCTTCCTTTAACTCATAGCGGACATTGACTTCCACATTGTTCACTTTAATGAAGCCGCCAGCAAACTTTATGTCAGTAAGTGCAGTTTTAGAAATATCATTCTCTTTTAAAAATTCCCTGATTAACGAGCCCGCCTGCGGGGCAGTAATTTTCCATTGTAATTTAAAACGCTCCATGAGCAATTGGCTCCTGTTCTATAAGAAGTAACGGGATTATTAAAATAAGTGATTCTAAAAACTGCAGGGTTCCTTTATCAATCAGCAACAAATGAATCGTGAACTCTTTTCCAGAATGGGAATGGCCTGAACCTGGCAAAACGGATTTTCTCATCTGCCACTCTGAATTGTATTGATTTTACATCTTTATGAAGAAGAGTCAAATGATCAATGGTAATTTGAAAATCCGGTTCATTTACAGGCTTAAGCATGCATGTATGGTGTGCCGGCAATACGAGCGGAGAGCCAACTGTACGGAATACCTTGTTATTGATGGAAGCCATTTCAGCAAGCTGGATGGCAGGCAAGGATGGATGCAGGATGGCACCCCCCAGCGCCTTATTATAAGCTGTACTTCCAGATGGTGTAGAAACACAAAGGCCATCTCCCCGAAACCTTTCAAAATGCTGGCCGCGTATTTCCACATCCATTACTAAAGTACCTTCCACCGCTTTAACTGTTGATTCATTCAATGCAAGATAACGGGTTTCTTTGCCGCCATGCTGGTAGCGGATAATTACTTCCAAAAGCGGATATTCAATCACTTGATATGGGGTTTTGGCAATTGCAATGACAAGCTTTTCGATTTCCTCCGGCACCCAGTCTGCATAAAACCCAAGGTGGCCTGTATGTATACCCACAAACGCGGTCTTGTCCAGACGGCTGCTGTATCGGTGAAAGGCATAAAGTAAAGTGCCATCCCCGCCTACCGATATGACAATATCAGGCTCTTCTTCATCATATGTAAGCTCGAAGTCCAATAAATAGGTTCTCATTTTGTGCATGAGTGTATTAGATTTTGAATCTCCTTTTGAGGTAATGGCAAATTTCATCTTATCCAAGCTCCTCTTTTATACGTTAGTTTTCTCCCTTTTGCTGCTTTTCCTTTTTCCTTGTAAAGAATGCCTGTGCATCCTGAATTTCACCGCGAATGAGTGACATTTCTTCATCCAGCCTGAAAGCAGCCTCTGCCGCTCTCTGGAGCCTCATTTGAATATCTTCAGGGAATTGGCCCTTATATTTATAATTTAAGGAATGTTCAACCGTGGCCCAGAAATTCATGGCAAGTGTTCTGATTTGAATCTCTGCGAGAATTTTCTTCTCTCCTTTTATTGTCTGAACAGGATAGCGGATCACGACATGGTAAGAGCGGTAACCGCTTGCTTTTTTATGAGATATGTAGTCTCTTTCTTCAACAATTTCAAAATCATTTCTTTTTCTTAATAGCTCAACCACTCTCTTAATATCATCTACAAATTGGCACATCATTCTAACACCGGCAATATCCTGCATTTCAGATTCCAATTTGTCGAGAGGAATGCCTTTTTGGTTTGCCTTATCAAGAATGCTTGCAATTGGCTTTACCCTCCCAGTAACAAATTCAATCGGAGAATGGGTAGAATCCATTTCAAATTGGCTTCTCATGCCTTTTAGCTTTACTTTTAATTCTTCGACCGCCTGCTTATATGGCGCCAAAAATAAATCCCAATGCTTCACCTGCAACACCACCAAATATCCGAAGTTAGAAAAGCGCAAGCGCCTCGACTACCCCCGACTTCGAGAGGGGGTAACACAGCCTATCTCTTTATCCAAGTTTTTCGTAATTTAAACATTAATTAAAATATGTTCTCTACTTTTTCTACCATTTCATTACCATAATTGCTGTTCCCACGGATATTTTCTATTAAATCTCCTAATTCCTCATGAAAGCCTGCCAGTTCAATACGATCATGATTACGATCAGAAGCAAAAACACGCATCTGGCCATCAAGTGCCTTTTTAAGTTCCGTCCAGACTGTTTCCGGAAGGGAAATATATGTATAATCATCATTTTGTTCTGCTATGTAAATAAATGAAAGGTTGTCGGAATCAGCCAATATTTGCCGCATGGCTGTTAAGCCTGAGACTGTTCCAGCTTCTATTTCCAAAATTAATTCATTTTCAATCCATTCTGCATTTAAAACTGTAAGTTTCTGTTTCATTTTTCTACCTCCATTGTCATTACCTATTCTATCGCAGATTTTATGGACAGTAAAACCCCTGATTCAATTTTCATAGCCACAGTCCTGCGCCCCGATAGTTGAGTCTCCCCTGATTGACTTTATCACAATAATAAAAAAAACTTCAAAGATTGAAGTCCATGCTAATTAAGGAGATAATACAGGAAATTACTAATAGCTGAGGTGTAGAGGCTTGTCTAACAAAAATATTGAAATTGAATTTAAAAACATGCTGACCAGTGAAGAGTTTTCCTCATTAATAGATTTTTTTTACTTAAGAAGCGAGGATTTTTCTGAACAGGAGAATCATTACTTTGATACACCGGATTTTTTATTGAAGTCTAAAGGGAGTGCCTTAAGGATTAGGCAGAAAAACGGCTCATTTGAATTGACGCTTAAACAGCCCCACCCTGAAGGGCTTTTAGAGACTAATGAAAACATTACTGAGTCCGAAGCTGCAGAGATGATCCAGACTGGAAAAATTCCCAAAGAACAGATAATAATATCCATAGAAAAGCTGGGCATAAAGACAGATAGACTTCAATACTTTGGTACTCTCGCAACAAAACGTGCCGAAAAGGAGTACATGAAAGGTTTGGCTGTTCTTGATCACAGCAGCTATTTAAATAAGGAAGATTTTGAGTTAGAATATGAAGTGGATAACAGGAATGAAGGTGAATTGACTTTTCTAAATTTGCTTAAACAGCTTAACATTCCTGTCAGGAAGACCGAAAATAAAATTAAGAGATTTTATAACGAAAAATACAGACAGCAAAAGGCTTAATAGAATTACAGCTTTTGCCAAGGAGCAATATAATGAACGTAGATCAGTTAAAAATATTGATGGAGCTGCAGGCACTGCAAGGATTTAATAGTTCTAAGCAAACGAACACTTCAAATCCTCTGTTTCAAGAGCTATTGGCCGGGTTAGTTCCGGAAAGTCCCGGTTCATCTCATCAAGTCACAGGTGGACTTGGAGCAGTTGCGTCTCTGGAACCTTATATTAGCGCTTTACAAACAGATACCCATACAGCTCAAGCTCTTCCCCCCCTAAAACTAACCAAATTTGCCAAAACTTCAAAAAGTGATTTTGATGATCTGATTCAAAAAGCATCAGATCTGTTTAATGTACCAGTTAATCTGATTAAGTCAGTCATTAAACAGGAATCAAACTTCAATCCGAATGCAGTAAGCCATGCAGGTGCTTCCGGGTTGATGCAGCTTATGCCTGATACAGCCAAGGGGCTCGGCGTTAAAAATATCTTCGACCCTGCAGAGAACATTTTTGCCGGAGTCAAATATTTACGGCAAATGATGGACAGGTATGGGGATAATGTTGAACTTGCATTGGCTGCCTATAATGCCGGACCTGGAAATGTAGATAAATACGGAGGAGTCCCGCCTTTTAGAGAAACACTGAATTACATAAAGAAAGTTACCTCATCGTTTATGGCTTAAGGCTTATTTCAGCCGCCCGAATTTACCGGGCGGCTTTTTCAATACCTTTTCAGCAAATGTTCCGGATTGACGGCATGTGCTTAATCCATACTATAGTCAAAAGGGCTCAGTAAGCTATTTGTTTGAGATATAAATCCCTCATTGATAGAATATAAAGAGATCACACCACTCAATATTAAATAGGAAGATTTTTTTACAAACGAATTAACTCATAAAAGGAGTTTTAAATATGGCCGAGAAAATGCACACTCCCTTCGACGCTATTGGTGAGGAAAAACTTCACCATCTAATTGACGCTTTTTACCGGCGCGTAGGACAACATCCTGATCTCGTTCCTATTTTTCCAGATGACCTGACAGAGACAGCCAGAAAACAAAAGCAGTTTATGACGCAGTATTTAGGGGGACCTCCTTTATATACTTCAGAACATGGACATCCGATGCTTCGGGCGCGGCACATGCCTTTTCCCATAACGGAAACGCGGGCAAAGGCCTGGCTTTTATGCATGAATGAAGCAATGGACGAAATTAGGCTGGAAGGCCGCTTGAGAGAAGACTTTTTTGCAAGGCTTGTACTCACTGCCCAGCATATGATCAATACACCTGAAAACGGCGTGAAAGGTGAAAGCTCGTGAATAAGCCAGAATCCAATGAAAACAAGCTTACATCTCCACATTGCCACGGCAGTGAAAAAAAGCCCGTAGAAGTCTATATGTTTGTTGATCCCCTTTGCCCAGAATGCTGGGCTTTGGAGCCAATCTTAAAAAAGCTCCTGATTGAATACGGCCGCTATTTTTCCATAAAGCATGTATTAAGCGGCAGGCTGGCAACGTTAAATATGGGGAAAAGGCAAAACTACGAAAACATTGCTGATTTATGGGAGAAAACAGCAAGCCGCTCTGGAATGTCATGTGACGGGAACGTCTGGTTCGAAAATCCGATTTCTTCCCCGCACCTGGCTTCGGTTGCAATTAAAGCTGCGGAATTGCAAGGGAGAAAAGCTGGCATCAGATTTTTACGCAAGCTTCAAGAGGTCTTATTTCTTGAAAAGCAGAATGTGTCTCATTTTGAAGTGCTAAAGGATTGTGCTAAGGAAGTCGGTCTGGATGTAGTAGAATTTGTTTCTGATATTCATTCAGATAGTGCAGCAAAGGCTTTTCAATGCGATTTAAAAATTACTTCTGAAATGGATGTCCAAGAAATACCCACTCTTGTCTTTTTTAATGAAAATATTGAAGATGAAGGCATCAAAGTCACTGGATACTATCCATATGAAATTTATGAACAGATTTTAGAGGAAATGCTTCCTGCTAAACCTGAGCGTGCTCCTCTTCCGCCCCTTGAATATTTCTTAAAATACTTTAAGCTAGTGGCCAGCAAGGAGATCTCAGTTGTATATAATATGTCGGACAGCGAAGTGAACAGGGAAATGAAAAAGCTTCAACTAAAGCAAATAGCTGAGTATGTACCTGCAAAATACGGTAATTTCTGGAGATATTCAGGGTAATGTAAAGCTGTGCAAAATGCACAGCTTTATTTTTTCGCTGAAAAAAACCATGCACTTCATTTGCACGGCTTTTTCAGGGTTTTTATACAAACAAAGGGGATGGGAGAAATTTTTCACTTCCAAACAAAAGGGGTAAATGTTTGCATGTGATCAACTTCACATCTGTAATATATCATGATGTGAAAGAAAACGACAATGAGTTTGTGCCTTTTTTCACAATATTGTCAAAATCAAGTCATCACTTTCTGGACAACCGCATAAAATAATACGGATGTAAACCTTGGCCAGGAGGAGAATGCAATATGAAAAAACTGCCTGTATTATTGATGCTGCTGCTCATCTTGCTCTCCTTTATTTTAAATATTCTCGGATTGATGAAACTTATCCCCATTTTCATCACTTCACCTATTTTATTTATTTCTCTCCTGATTTTATTTTTATATTTGAATGACCGAAGGAGATTTAAGGGGTTTTGAACAATACATAAAAGGTGCCCGAGAAACGCCAGGCACCTTTTATGTACTGTCTAGCGCCATGCCCCCCCTCAAGGTGTAGGCGGGCATGGCGCTTCCACTTTTCTATTTAAGAAAGCAGGCTTTCCATTTCGTTAAGCTTTTCTTCAAATACTTTGCAGGCATCTTCAATCGGCTTGCTGCTTGTCATATCAACACCGGCTTTCTTTAACACCTCAATCGGATAATCTGAGCTGCCGGATTTCAGGAATTCAATATATCTGTCAACAGCAGGCTGCCCTTCCTGAAGAATTTGCTTGCTTAATGCCGTTGCCGCACTGAAGCCTGTTGCATATTGATAAACATAATAATTATAGTAGAAATGCGGGATTCTGGACCATTCCAGACCGATTTCCTCATCAATCACGATCTCTTCTTCCCCAAAATATTTCTTATTGAGTTCATAATATGCTTTCGTCAATGAATCTGCAGTCAAAGCTTCATTGTTTTGCGCCTTTTGATGGATGAGATGTTCAAACTCTGCAAACATTGTCTGGCGGAAAACAGTACCCCTAAAGCCTTCAAGATAATGATTCAGCAAATACAAGCGCTTCTTATCATCATCTATTGTTTTAAGCAGATGATCATTTAAGAGGGCCTCATTACATGTGGATGCAACCTCTGCGACAAAAATTGAGTAATTTCCATATGGATATGGCTGGTATTTTCTTGTGTAATAGCTGTGAACAGAATGCCCAAATTCGTGAGCAAGGGTAAATAGATTGTTCACATTGTCCTGCCAGTTCATCAGTATATATGGATTAGTTCCATATGTTCCAGATGAATAAGCACCGCTTCTTTTGCCCTTATTCTCATGAACATCTACCCAGCGATTTTCAAAGCCCTCATTTAAAATTTTCAAATAGTCCTCGCCAAGCGGCTTCAGTCCTTTTAAGATGAGATCCTTTGCTTCATTGTAGGGGATTTCCATTTTTACTTCCTTCACCAAAGGAGTGTAAAGGTCATACATATGAAGCTCCTCGACCCCAAGAACCTTCTTGCGGAGTTTGACATATCGATGAAGCAAATGCAGATTATCATTAATGGTATTGACTAAATTTTCATAAACACTTTCAGGAATATTGTTCGCAGATAGGGCAGCATGGCGCGCAGATTCATAATTCCGGATCTTTGCATTGAAATTATCCTTTTTCACATTCCCGCTTAGAGTGCTTGCGAATGTATTGCGAAACTTCCCATAAGTCTCATATACCGCTTTGAAAGCATCATGGCGCACACGCTGCTCATCACTTTCGAGAAAACGGATGAACCGTCCATGAGTGATTTCTACCTCTTCACCATTTTCATCTTTAATGGATGGAAACTCCAAATCAGCATTATTCAGCATGCCAAATGTATTGCTTGAAGCCCCAAGCACCTCGGAAGCCTGGGCAAGCAGGGATTCCTGCTCAGCAGATAATACATGAGGCCTTTGAAGATTAATTTCCTCAAGCGAATGTTTATATAATTGCAGCTCCGTTTTTTCCTCTAAAAACCCGGCAATCTTCTCTTCATCTTCAGCCAGCAATTCAGGAACAATAAACGCGAGTGCACTTGCAGCTTCCGAATATAAATTTTTGATTTTGTCGTCCTGGCCCTGATAAAATGAGTTCGTTGTATCCTGGTCATAACGCATATGGGCATATGTATAAAGCTTCCCAAGGCGCGAGAGTAAATGATCCTGGAACTGCAGCGCTTCATATAATGTTTCAGTACTTTCCCCAAGCCTGCCTTGATACTTGCCTGCATTAGGGATCAGCTTCTGCACATCATTATATTCCTTGTCCCATTCCTCATCAGAAGGGAAAATATCCTCCAAACGCCAGGTATCTTCTGGTGAAATCTCATTCCTTGCTGGCAGTTTCTTTACAGTTGTCTCATTAGCCATTCATTCATCCTCCATTCAAAAGTCCCATTACACTATCTTCTCTTTCAAAAAACAAATTCCTTCTTTTTAAAGAGCGAATGTGCAAATCTTTGATTATTTTATGTTAAATAGATCTTTTTCATTTATTGCCCTGCAAAATGCTTTGCGTGATACCCCTATAAAAATCCTCCTCTCTTTGGAGAATACAGGAGGAATGGTCAGGCTCTCCACAAGACGCAGTTCTTTTGTACAGACCGTTTCCAGTTTGTTTAACAATGTTTAAGTTAATAAGGACATCCATATATTCTTTAACTGCCAAAACTTCAGATCCTGTTTGAATCAGTGGAATTGACCTGACTTTAATATCGCTGTTCTTTACCCTATTGCGAAAGGCAGCAACCATTCGCGCATGAGAAAACGGTCTATCTTTGCCGATGACATCCATGTACAAGTAGGACTGCCACTGTATAGGCGGGGTTTCAATAAATGGAGAATGGCGGACAGGAAGGCCAATTTCAGGCGGGAGTAAAGCAGGAGCAATTGAGCGGGAGTATATTTCCTGAAGAAAGGTATTTTTATATGCACTGCTATTCTGAGCAAGGAAATTCTTTATTTTTCGAATTTCATTTTTCCATTCACTTATTTTTAAATCATTTTTAAAATATGGATCAAATAAAAAACCTGGATCAGCATGGAAGATTGTTTTCACATCATAATGCGCGTAGGCATTTCTGACAGTTAAGGGAAGGATTTGGCGGACATTGATGAAGGACTTTGTATTGGGGCAGAATGAAGGGATTACCCAATTGTCTGAAGCTGTTTGCCGAAGAAATAAGTACTGGAACCCAGATAAAGAAATTTTTGCTTTCCCAATGCGCTTAATATTTTTTCCTGCCAGTATCCATATTGGAACGATGCCTGACTGAAAATAAGCTTCTGTTCGTTTTTTAAATAACTCCTCTGAGATAATTGAACATTGATATTCAAGAGCATAATTTACACCTTCAAAATGGACACTTATATCTGGCCGCTGTGAAATGTCCGGATAGTATGGCTCCAGAATTGGATCTAACCCTTTTTTCTTTAGCCATTGATACAAAAGGAGCTTTCCAGAAATATGGTATTCAGATTCCCTTTCATAGCTTTCCGGACATTCAGAACCCTTTTTGTGGCTAAAATGCGGGATTCTCTTATTACCGATCTTCATAATTACTTCCTCTTTGCATTCGGGGCAGAAAAAAGTGTGCTTTTCCCTATACTGCTGTAAATCAGGGATACTATGTGGACCTAAGAGACTTATTCGAACCCCCTTCTCTGTTGCGGCAACTAACAAATGATCATCTCCTTTCTATGATAAACGTTCTTTATTTAATTGCTAAATTCCTTTATATTCTGCAAATTCTTTTTGAGCTTTTTATGCAAACATATACATACGTTTCTTGCTGCATTGTCTGACGCGGATGCCCTTACTAAAATAAAGCCGATTTCAAAAATGAAATCGGCTTTGCTGAACTATTTAAAATGTTTTCTCAGATTTTCAAAAACATCATTTTCTATAATCAATTTGCCATATTCCATTACACGGTGAATTGTTGTGCTCGTTTCGTGCCCGTACTCAAGGAGAATGCTTAGCATGTTATCTATGTCATCCTCTTCAAAAAGCTCTTCAGGGAACTCTGCGAATAAATAATATTTCCCTTCAAAGGAATATAACTTTGTAGTAATGGAATCAAGACTTGACTGCTTTGATAATGAAATAACGTCTTCAAAATCTTTAAATGATAATAGGAACTCAAGATCGCCTTCATATCCAGGCTCATCTTCATCGGATTTACGGAAATGATGATCGAGCATTTCCTCTATATGTTCATCCACAGGCAAATCTTTCACTTTTTCATCCGGGACAGGAAGTTCAAACTTCTGACCATCCTTTGAAAGCTGGGCCTTTGTTACAAGAACCTCCAGACCCTTATCCAATGCCTGTACCTGAATCCATAAAGGTCCTTCAACAAGAAATTCTTCCTCCTGATGGACTTCATCCATCATTTCCCAAAAGAGTTCCTCACTCCGCTCACGATTGTACCAAATCTCTTCACGGTCAAAGCCTCTTTCTTCTATATCAAGATAAGAAATATAAAATTTAACTGTATGATCATTAATACGTTCGATTTCCATGCAGCAACTCTCCCTTCTGGCTATGATTGAAGGGACTAAATACCCCCAGCAGTCATGTGTTATCCATTTACCCGTAAATCAATTGGCTAATCCCCGATTTAATTGAAGGTAAACTGTATTTTGTACCTTGTACTTTTATTTTATGACAAATTGAGCATAAAGGGAATTAAAAAGTCATATGTTTAGAAAAACCGTTAAATGCCTATATTGTCCCAAGCTTCCATCCTTATCAAATTTTACTGTAACTATATATTCTCTTATTATATCCATATTCCTTGTTCTTTTTCACATAACAAACAAAAAGACCTTCTTCTGTTAACAGAAAGAAGGCCTCTTAATTTTAAGTATAATTGAATAAGTTTGTTAATTCACAATCTGGACTTGAGCAAATCTTTCAGATTTAAATTAAACTACTGTTAATTTACCATGCGCTGTGCTTCACGCAACTGGTAGGTGCGAACTTTTCTTGGAAGGAAACGTCTTATTTCGTCCTCATTATATCCAACCTGCAAACGTTTTTCATCAAGAATGATTGGACGGCGAAGCAGCCCAGGGTTTTCCTTGATCAACTCAAATAAATCTTGGAGAGGCATTGATTCAAGGTTTACATCAAGCTTTTGAAATGTCTTTGACCGAGTAGAAATAATTTCATCGGTTCCATCTTCAGTCATGCGCAGAATTTCTTTAATTTCATCAATTGACAGCGGTTCTGAAAAGATATTTCTTTCTTTATAGGCAATCTCATGTTCTTCTAACCATGATTTAGCTTTCCTGCAAGATGTACAACTTGGTGAAGTGTATAATGTGACCATTTTACAAATTCACACTCCTTAAATTAGACATATATGAAACTATCTGAGATTTATATTTGTTTAATCAAATATTTCTAGAGTTTTCTAGATTAAAATAACTTTAATCAAGGAATTTATATTATTTATTATACACCAAACAATATCTATTTGGTATAACTTTTTATAAATATGATAAAAGTATTAAACATTTATTAAACAAATGGATTAAGAATTAGAATCTACTTAATAAGACGAATGAACAAGCAAAAAGTTTCATTTTTTTATATCTTTTTTGCTATAATTTCTTCCATAAGATTCTTAAGCCTTTAGCTCAAGGGAATTTTATGTATTAAATTATTTTATTTATACTTTGTATACCCTTATTAATTTTGATTAAACCTAAAATTGATATTAACATTTTCTCAATTAATAAATGAAAATGAAAACACAGCCATTTACAAAAATGGCTGTGTTTTCCCAATTCTTAAAGATCCTCCAATACATCCGTCCCATTTTTATTTTCCTCATAGGTCAGGACCTCATCTACAGGCTGATAGGACTTTCCATAGAAATGTTCATCTCTGTATGTGTGTATCATTTTATATGTTTTCCTCATAGCTTCATAAATCATTTCTTCACTTTCATTCTCAGGAGACCAATATAGAATTTCCATTGTATTGATTTCATTTGTTGCAAGAGACCGGCGGCTGTATCCGATTGATTGTGCATGCTCAAACCCTTCTCTTTTATAGAACCGAAGGCGCTTCTCTGTATCCGTGTCTTCATAATCCACTGGTTCAACTTCCAAAATGATCGGCTTGCCTTTGGCTTTCAGCTTTTGAAGTAATTTATGGCCAAGCCCTTGTCCTCTGGATTCCTTTGAAACAAACAGATAATCAATAAACACAAAGTTATCCAATTCCACATACATAAGTACATGGTGTTGACCTTCATCTTTATGATAAATGTCTGACCGTTCCTTTAATAAGGTTTCCATATGTTCTCTCGATTTCATTTCTTCAATAGGGAAATATTGATTCAGTTTTTCATACCAATGCATGGATCTTCTCCTTTTTTTGCTCACAAACGATAAACTGTTTATTGAACATGAATATTTATTCCAGCATGATAAGCTCCCAGCTTTCCTTTCCACTCACTTTTATGCTTTAGCCTTTTATACTATTTCCAATCAGATAAAGTATTTGTGGAATTACCCCTTTTAATACTGGAAAATTTCGAATAAAATAAGATTAGGGATGTTTTATACACTAATCACAGGATACTGTGAAAAGAAAGATGGAGGTTTATCATGGTTGGTTACATAACTGATTTAACAATTGTTGCACTGCTCATAATTGGATTTACTGCCTTATTAGGTGTACTAACTAATGGTATTGGAGAAAAGGTGTTTGGCGGTAAAAATAAATCCGAATTCGTGGATCAATCTGCAAGGGTGCAGACTGGATGGAAAAGCGTAGGCGGTAAGAAAAAGCAGTAACCTATGCCTCTATACTATGATACCGCATTCAAGATTGGTGTCAAATGATATTTAACTTAATTTATTGATAAACAAAGCCAGAAGGAGGCCAAAATAATCGGCCTCTTTCTGGCTTTTATGGTGTATAATCCACTTTTGGTGTATACGAATTACCCGCATTCCATAAAAGGAATTCATTAATTCCCTGTTCGTTCAATGCCTTTATTTGAGCTTCAACCTCGGCTCTTCCATACTCCTTATAATTTCCGGCTCCTAAATAAGAAGCTGTAAAATCCTGCAGCCACGGTCTTGAAACAGGCGGACTATCCAACTCTTCCAATTTCCTATTCTCAAGCTTTGCATATTCAGAAACCAGCTTATAAGGTTCCAGATCTGGTTTGGCTATTCCAAAATAGGAAGTCCAGTGGCTTGGATAAATCATAGAAGAAATTACATCTACATGTTCTGAGATCTTAGAAAAATTTTGACCAATTCCTGGAGCTTCAGGGAGGGTAGCCGTGTAACCAAAGATATCAACCGATACCTTTACTCCATATGGCTCAAGCTCTTTCCTTGCATACTCAACGAAGTCTGTTACAGCGCTTACTCGCTTCTGCACATTTTTTATTTTAAGATTTTTATATTCACCCATACTATATTTCAAAGAGCTATCGCGGTGTTCAAACCCTTCAGGAAACCGGACATAGTCAAATTGAATTTCCTGAAATCCCATTTTGGCAGCTTCAATTGCAATTCCCACATTGTAATCCCAAACTTCTTTTATAAATGGATTAACAAATGATTCACCTCTGCCATTTTTCCATACTTTGTCTCCTTCCTTATAAGACCATTCCGGCTTTTTATTTGCCAGGACAGAATCTTTGAAAACAACTACCCGTGCAATCGGATATATTTGCTTATCTTCCATGACTTTCAGGATTTTACTTGAATCCTTTATGTAAGGTTTTCCAATTTCATGATATGGTGAGCTATCTTCAGGAATATAAGTAAGATTACCCCAATCGTCCTTAATATCGATTACCATCGCATTTAAATCAGTTTCATCCATCAAATTCACCAGGTTATTAAACTTTTCGCCGCCTGCAGAATGTCCGGTAACATATATCCCTCTTACAGCATCAGGATATTGAAAATGATAGCCAGAATCAAATTGAAACCGGTTTATTTTTTCTGGCAGTGCTTTTACAAGCGAAACATGTTCCCTTTGCGGGTTTTGGCCTGGTTCCTCGGTTTCCTGTTCTTTTGCATCCCCGGATTGGGCAGAAATGAACAGACCTGACACTAACATTAAGGCAGCAGCAAGAGGTACTGACTTTTTCAAATGTGATGCCCCCTTTATGAAGTTCTGCTTGTTGTTTCCTCCATTATAAGATTAATTCAAAGAATTAAGAACTATCTTTATACTAAATTATCTTTTTTAGTGTTCTTTAAACCAATAATATTAAAAAAATATTAAAATGCTGCTTAATTAGACAAATTGACGGAAAAATATAAATAATCGAAAATTCTAATAGTAATATTCTAGAAAATGTTGTATTATATACTAAAGCTTACATTAGCGAATAAACGTGCTAAAGAGATATTTCTACTCTCTACATATTTGACTGAGCAACATACATCTTGGTAACTCCTTTTTATTATCAAAAAGGATAAGCATAAGTATAGCAAACACTTACTTTTCCAGGATGTAAAAAACGATCTCAGTTGAGATCGTTTTTTGTTATTTGGCATATTGGGCTTTTAATTCGTTATACTCTTTTTCAGAACAGTAAACAAAATGTCCCGGAGTAATTTCACGCATTTCCAGCTCTTCATTGTCAGCGTAATTGTGGACTGCTGGGTCATAAGACTTTCTTCTGCGGGCACGTTCCGTTTCCGGATCTGGAAGAGGAATAGCAGACAGCAGTGATTGAGTATATGGATGCATTGGATTGGCGTATAAATCTTCTGCTGGCGCAAGCTCTACCAGTTTGCCGAAATACATTACACCAATACGATCGCTGATGTACTTAACCATAGATAAGTCATGAGCGATAAACAGGTATGTTAATCCTTTTTCACGCTGCAGTTTTTTCATAAGGTTTACTACCTGAGCCTGGATGGAAACGTCCAATGCTGATATTGGCTCATCGGCAATAATAAAGTCCGGGTCAACCGCAAGCGCGCGGGCAATCCCGATACGCTGTCTCTGTCCTCCAGAGAATTCATGAGGGTAACGGTTAGCATGCTCTTTGTTCAAACCAACTGTTTCCAGAAGCTCATAAACCCTCTCCATACGTTCCTTTTTGCTCTTTGCCAAACCGTGGATATCGATGCCTTCAGCAATAATATCGGCTACAGTCATACGCGGATTCAAGGAAGCATAAGGATCCTGGAAAATCATTTGCATTTTCCGGTTAAACTTTTTTAGTTCTTTTGCAGACTTTTTGCCGTGAACATCTTCACCTTCAAAAAGAACTTGACCATCTGTTGCATCGTATAATCTGATAATGGTTCGTCCAGTAGTTGATTTACCGCAGCCAGACTCACCTACAAGTCCAAGGGTCTCTCCCTTAAAAATATCAAAAGTAATCCCATCAACTGCTTTTACCATATTTGGACGGCCTACATTAAAATGCTGTTTTAAATTTTTAATTTCAAGCAATTTTTCTGCCATTATTATTTTCCCTCCTTCACTAATACAGGCTTTTCAAATGTGGAGGATAATTGGCGCATACGTCTTTTTACTGCTTCCGGCGGCTCAACCTTTGGAGCATCCGGGTGAAGCAGCCAAGTTTTTGCAAAATGTGTTTCTGAAATTTGGAACATTGGCGGCTCTTCTTCAAAGTCAATTGCTAGTGCATATTGATTTCTGGCTGCAAATGCGTCTCCCTTTGGAGGATTCGTCAGATCTGGAGGTGTTCCAGGTATTGCAGCTAATTCAGCTTTATCATCATTTTCTAAGCTTGGCATTGATGCAAGTAATCCCCATGTATAAGGATGGCGCGGATCATAGAAAATTTCATCAACAGTGCCCATTTCAACAATCTGGCCAGCATACATTACAGCAACACGGTCCGCGACATTTGCAACAACACCCAGATCGTGCGTGATAAAGATGATGGAAGTATCCATTTTATTTTGAAGATCTTTCATTAGCTCCAGGATTTGCGCCTGAATAGTAACGTCAAGTGCTGTTGTCGGCTCATCAGCAATAAGCAGCTTTGGATTGGCTGCAAGAGCAATCGCAATCATGGCACGCTGTCTCATACCGCCAGAGAATTCATGTGGATATTGATTCACTCTTTTCTCAGGCATCGGAATACCAACAAGTCTCAGTAATTCAATTGCTCTGTTTTTGGCATCAGTCTTCGTCATATTTTGGTGTTTAATCAGCACTTCCATTATCTGATTTCCAACCCTCATCGTTGGATTCAAAGACGTCATCGGATCCTGGAAAATCATACTGATTTCTTTACCGCGAATCTTTTCCATTTGTTTTTCTGTTTTAGGTACAATGTCTTCACCATTCATCAGGATCTGCCCGCCTGAAATTCGGCCTGGCGGCATAGGTATTAACTTCATAATAGACTGGGAAGTAACACTTTTGCCTGACCCAGATTCACCAACAATCGCTAGCGTCTCTCCCTTATGAAGGTCAAAGCTGACTCCCCGGACTGCTTTTACTGTACCTCCATATGTTTGGAATGAGACTTCTAAATTTTTTACTTCAAGTAATTTTTCCATGTTCTCACTCCTTTATTTACGCATTCTTGGATCTAGAGCATCACGCAAGCCATCGCCAACTACGTTAAAAGCAAAGATCGTTAAACAGATAAACGTAGCAGGGAAGAATAAACGCCATGGGTAGTAACGCATAGCCGGCAATCCATCATTGGCCATTGTTCCCCAGCTTGCTATCGGCGGTGTTAATCCAAGGCCAATAAAGCTTAAAAATGCTTCAGTAAAAATGGCAGAAGGGATCGTCAGCGTCATTGTGACTAAAATAGGTCCCATTGAATTTGGAATTAAGTGTTTGCCCATAATTCTGCTTGTATTTGCACCAAGCGTTTTGGCTGCCAGGACATATTCCTGATTTTTCAGAGATAACACCTGACCGCGGACAATACGGGACATATTGATCCAACCTGTAATGGACATTGCTATGATCATAGTAGACAATCCCTGTCCTAGCACAACCATTAACAAGATTACTAATAATAAATACGGTACACCATATAAAATATCGGCAAAGCGCATCATACCCTCGTCTGTGCGTCCGCCCTTATAACCGGCTATACCGCCCCAAAGTACACCAATAATCAAATCAATTACAGCTGCAGCAACTCCAATGAAGATGGAAATTCGTGCACCTTCCCATGTGCGGGCAAATACATCACGGCCAAGATCATCTGTGCCAAACCAATGTTCAGAAGAAGGCGGCTGGTTTTTATTGCCCAGATCATTTGATGCATAATCATATGGAGTCATATATGGTCCAAAGATTGCCATGAAGATTAGCAGTCCCAATAATACTAATCCAAACAGGGCAAGCTTGTTTTTTCGAAATCGAATAAATACATCTTTCCAAAAAGAAAGACTAGGCTTTGAAATTTTTTCAGCTTCACCAAGCTGTGTTCCGACTAACTTGAACTTATCTTTCGAAATCTGCATAATTACTCTCCTTTCTTCCCGCCAGCAAGTTTGATGCGTGGGTCGATGATTCCGTATGCAATGTCAACAAGGAGAATAGATACAAGCAACAGAATACTGTAGAAAACTGTTACACCCATAATTACCGTATAATCACGATTGTTGATACTTGTTACAAAGTGTGCACCAAGTCCAGGAATACCGAAGATTCTTTCAATAACGAAACTTCCTGTTAAAATACCTGCGGTTAATGGTCCCATATATGTTACAACAGGTAAAAGGGCATTACGGACCGTATGTTTTACTGTAATTACTCCCCTGCTTAAACCTTTTGATTTAGCAGTCTTAATATAATCATTCGCCAGAACTTCAAGCATGCTCGAACGAGTTAACCGGGCTATAAATGCCATCGGTGTCGAAGCCAGTGCAACGGCTGGAAGAACGGTGTGCATAAATGATTCCCATCGTGCAACAGGGAAAATACCCATTTTTATTGCCAGGAAATATTGCAGGAATGATGCCATGATAAAGGAAGGTACAGAGATACCTAAGACAGCTACAATCATCGCTGTGTAATCCGGCCATCTATTATGTTTTAATGCTGCAATGATTCCTAAGAGAACTCCTACTGCAACGGCGATAAAAATGGCCTCCATTCCAAGAAGAAATGAAACAGGAAAACCTTCATTAATCAAGTCGTTTACAGTTTGGCTTTTATATTTAAATGATGGTCCAAAATCCCAGTTGACAATTCGAACCAGATACTCCCAATACTGTGCATACCATGGCTTGTCCAGCCCAAAGTGGGCATTCAGGTTTGCTTCAATTTCGGGAGGAAGTTTTTTCTCAGATGCAAAAGGGTTTCCGGGTGCAATGCGCATGAAGAAAAACGTTGCTGTAACAATCATCCATAGAGACAGAAGCATGTACACCAAGCGTTTTCCAATATATTTCGCCATTGTCAAACACCTCCAATTTATTACAATGCCTTAATCAGAAACGAAGGTATATGGGATTGTGCATCCCATATACCTTTCGTAAGTTTAGCTATGTTTATTCGAAGTGTGCCCACTTATACTGGACATCACCCAGGCCGGATACTGCAACATCTTTAAGGTTCTCAGCCTGTACCCAGTTATTAGTATAGAAATAGATTGGAGCTACTGGCATATCTTCCATGAAGATTGCTTCAGCATCCTTCAATAACTGCTGGCGAGCTTCAGGGTCAGTTTCTGTTGCAGATTTAGCAAGCAGATCCTGGAACTCTTTGCTTTCCCATCCAGTATTGTTGTTACCGCCATCAGCGTCACGGTACATTTCTAAGAAGTTGATTGCATCGTTAAAGTCACCCAACCAGCCCAAACGAGCTACTTGGTAATCCATTTGGTCTAATTTATCAAGGTATACATTCCACTCTGAGTTATCTAGAGTTACTTCAACACCAAGATTCTGCTTCCACATATCCTGAACTGCCTGGGCAATCTTTTGGTGCGCCTCAGAAGTATTATAAGAAAGAGTTACAGCTGGAAGTTCAGAAGCATCTTTCAATCCAAGCTCTTCAAGACCTTTTTGTAAATATTCTTTTGCTTTTTCTACATCATTGTCAGGGAAATAACCCTTTTCGTTTTCTTCAAACATTGATGGAGGGACAATCGCCATTGCTGGAAGCTGTTCACCCTGAAGGATGTTATCAATTAGCTCCTGACGGTTGATGGCATGTGCAAATGCTTTACGGATATTAACGTTATTAAATGGTTCTACAGTTGTATTAAACTTGTAATTGTAAATACCTGCGATTGGCTGTGTCACTAAGCGGCCTTCGTCTTTAAGAGCCTGCATAGCGTCAGTTGGAAGGGCACCTGTTGGAGCTCCAGCCCAATCTAGTTCACCATTGTCAAACATAGATAATTCAGTATTAGGATCATTGATCATAACCATTTCAATGCTGTCAAGCTTAACTGTTTCAGCATCCCAGTATGTTTTGCTCTTTTCAAGAACAATCTTGTCACTGTGAGACCATTCAACCATATGGAAAGGCCCGTTAGTTGTAAAGTTTTCACCAGCATCAGTTGCCCATTCTGGGTTAGCTTCTGCGATTTTGCTGTTAACCGGTAAATAAGTATAGAAAGCTGTTAATTCTTCAAAGTAAGGAGTAGGGTTTACTAATTTTACTTCTAGAGTTTTGTCATCGATAGCTTTAACGCCAACAGCATCCTTTTCACCTTTGCCTGTATTGAAAGCTTCAGCGCCTTCAATGTAGTAAAGCTGGTATGCATATGTTGAATTGTTAGCAGGATCCAATGCCCACTTCCAAGCATATTCAAAGTCTTTGGCTGTTACTGGGTCTTCATTTGACCATTTAGCATCGCGAATTGTGAATGTATAAGTTTTTCCGTCTTCAGAAATTTTGATGTCTTCTGCCATTGCATTTTCAGGCTTACCATCTTGATTGATGCGAGTAAGACCTTCTAAGACATTTCGCAGAACAGTTCCAGAAGTTGAATCCTGTGCTAAACCTGGGTTTAAAGATGGTGGTTCAGTGTTGATATTTACTCGTAGTTCCTGCGGTACATCGGACTTTCCGCCGTCATCTCCGCCTTTGTCGCCGCCATCAGCATTGTCTCCGCCGCCGCTGCACGCAGCAAGGAACATGCTTAGCACTAGCAGCATGCTAAAAAAGATCGATAATCTTTTGTTCACGGTATTAACCCCCTATTAATTTCCTCAAACAATACTCTTACGCTTGCCATTCACAAAAAACACAACTGTGCGCCCCAGATATATTGCTCAAATAGTCTGTTAATTCAATTTAAAAAATTTGCAGACTATTTAGAAGGCAACAAAAAAAGCAAGTTTATATTCTCTTAAAGATAGATTATTCCTATATTCTGATAATTCAGATTAAAAGAAGTAATCTATAAGATGTAAGCTATAAACTTACTCAATATGCACCATACTCTCGCTATCTGGAGTGATATAGTTTTGTTTTAAATGTAACAAATTCGTAAAGAATATGTTTGTTACGTTTATTATAAATAGTTTAAAAACTTATTGCAAGTGGCTTTTTGTACATGCAATTCAATCGAGTATGACATTTTTCGTCAAAAAGTCTTATAAATTAAGATTTTTGAGATAATAAAAAAATTTTTCATTTTAAGATTTTTTGCTATTTTAATAGGAATAACCACCCATATATTGTAAAATTCAACCCGATATTGGAGGCTATCGGTGACTTTCATTTTCCTTTTATTAACTTGATTTTTGTATCCGGATAGTTTAACTTATTATATAATATAAATAAAAATAAATTATTTAGTCGGCAATGAAAAAGATTAGTACATTTACTGAGGGTTTAGCAGAGAGTCTGTGGAAGGTGCAAACAGGCAGCCCGGTAAATCGAATGGACTTTTGAGCTTCTGAATTTTTCAGGCGTTACCCTGCGTTATCGGGGACCTATGCATTGTTCTGCATAGGGCAGAGTGACTCAGTATTTGAGTAATTAGGGTGGCAACGCGGACCATTCGTCCCTATTTTATAGGGACGAATGGTTCTTTTTTATGCTTTCAGCACCAAAATAGCTCTTTACTGCCTGTCAATTCATGATTTTTTAGGCCGATTAAAGGAGGAAAAACATGAAAACTATATTTTCCGGCATCCAGCCCAGCGGGACTATAACACTTGGAAATTACATCGGTGCCATGAAGCAATTTGTTGAACTGCAGAATGATTACAACTGCTATTTCTGCATTGTTGACCAGCACGCAATAACAGTTCCACAGGACAGACTGGAATTAAGAAAAAACATCCGAAGCCTGGCTGCTCTATATTTGGCTGTTGGAATCGACCCTGAGAAATCCATCCTATTCATCCAATCGGAAGTTCCAGCCCATGCCCAAGCGGGATGGATGATGCAATGTGTTTCCTACATCGGTGAGCTCGAACGCATGACCCAGTTCAAAGACAAATCAGAAGGTAAAGATGCTGTATCTGCAGGACTGCTGACCTATCCACCTCTGATGGCTGCGGATATCCTGCTATACAACACTGATCTGGTCCCAGTTGGAGAGGATCAAAAGCAGCACCTGGAATTAACTCGCGATCTTGCAGAAAGATTCAATAAGAAGTACAACGACATCTTCACTATTCCTGATGTCAGAATCGCCAAAACAGGCGCGAGGGTTATGTCCCTTCAGGATCCATTAAAGAAAATGAGCAAGTCTGATCCTAATAAAAAGTCATTTATATCGTTATTAGACGATCCAAAACAAATTGAAAAGAAAATAAAAAGTGCCGTAACAGATTCTGAAGGCATCGTTAAATATGATAAGGAAAACAAGCCGGGAGTATCCAATCTCCTTTCCATTTACTCAATCCTTTCAGGGAAAACTGTTGCGGAGATTGAAAAGGAATACGAAGGCAAAGGATATGGAGATTTTAAAGCCGGCCTGTCAGATGTTGTTGTTGGAGCAATTAAACCTATTCAGGATAAATATTATGCGCTAATGGAATCGGAAGAACTTGATCTGGTACTTGATCAGGGAGCTGAAAAAGCGAATAAGGCTGCATACAAAATGATTAAAAAAATGGAAAGTGCCATGGGACTCGGCCGAAAGAGATAAGAAAAGCGGAAGGCTCCAGCTTATGGGCGACAAGCATAAGACAAGCCGGCTAAAAGGTTGGTCTCTAACCTTTTGGACGGATTGGCTTATGATCGCGAGCCGATGGCGCCTGGAGCTAGACAGTTATCTTAGTTTAGAATTTATACATTCCTTTCTTTAAATAAAAAACAGCCTTTTGGCTGTTTTTTTCTAATTCACTTTTGGACCGTGCTCCATTTCCCACAACTTCTCAAAAAACGGCTGTCCTTTTATTAAGTTTTCACAAAACTTCTCGTGTTTACCTGACCAGCCGTATTTACTTTCATCGTAAAGTTCATACCATGCTTCTTCGAAGTTCATTGACTGAATTTTGGAATAGCGTTCCGGGCTCCACTCCGTATACCAATAACGGATTTCAGCATCATTTTTGGAGGAATGAAGCTGATCCAGCGCCATAAACAGCAGCTGCTTAAGCTGTCTTTCTTTTCTCGTCAGGCCTGCCATCAAATCCGGAGATGGAGAAAGAATATGAAATTCCTTTAATGCTGTTTGATCATTAAATGAATAGTTTGCCGTTTCCTGATTTTCAAGCATTTCATATGCCAGCTGCTCCTGCCGCGGGATAAGTCTGCTTTTCCTGATAGGGATATTATAGCCGATTGTATCGACTGCCAATATGCCTGTCCCATCCGAAACTACGAAACAATACTCCAATTGAATACGTTCATGATTTTTCCTTAAGTAAGCTTTTTGATAAATATCATCTAGCAGTTGTTGTGGCAGCTCAGAAAGATCGTTTTCAATATAATTAAATAGAACCGGGTCAATCTTCAGCAGCGGAACCTGATCAAGCAGTTCTACGCCATCATCTTTTCTCCATTCATGAAAATGGCATACATTGTATCCATTCTCTTCTCCTTCAAACCAATTCACCCAAACATCATGAAGATACAACATTTTTCAACCCCCACTTCAACAAACTATTTGTCACTCAGTATGGGCAGTAGGAAGTAAATTTATTCCTATATTGCACTTGCAATCCATTTTTTGTAATAAATTTTGGAATGACATTGCTGTAATAAATACCTTCCCTCTATTCATTCTCACTAGTATAAGGAAAATATATGCTTAAAGTTATTATAATGATTCCGATCGGAAGCAGATAACATTCTGGACGCGAGATAATAAAATCGAAATATTCTTTGAAGGTATGGCCAGTTGTAAGCAAATTTAAATACCCTATTACACTGACTCCTCCTGAAACAGAAATCCCAAACCCGGTTAAAAGCCAAAATGCCCTAAATAACATATTCTTTACTATATGCGTGAGTCCCAAAAGGTTTTAATGCTGCCATAAACTCACTCCCAGTCCTTTTTTACATGTATATGAAGGAATTTGTTCGGATATGTACAAGCTATTGTCCTAAAGACAACAAAAAAACGCCTGACTATAGGCGTTTCTTTGCTATCTGTTGGATTTAGGATTGAAGGCATCTTTTAAGCCTTCTCCAATAAAGTTGATCGATAGGATTGTAAATGTTAGAACAGCAGCTGGCGGAATCCATATCCACCATTTACTGGTCAAAACATCCGGACTTCTTGCTTCCTGAAGCATATTCCCCCAGGTAGGGATGTTGATCGGTACACCGAATCCCAAGAAGCTTAGGCCTGTCTCAGCTACAATCATAGCTGCCAGTGTAATGGTCGCCTGAACGATAATGGTTGACATTACATTCGGCAGCAAGTGTTTAAAGATGGTCTTTGGTGCAGAGCATCCGATGGAAACAGCACTCATAATATATTCATTTTCCTTCTCAGCCATGACCTTGCTTCGAACAAGTCGGGCAGTTCCTGTCCAGCTGAGTACACTTATTACGAATATAAGGGTTCCTGTACTTGATTCGATAAAAATTGATTTTAATACGATAACAAAAAGCAGGAATGGAAAGTTCATCATAAAGTCTGTGAATCTCATTAGGGCATTATCGACCCAGCCGCCAAAATATCCCGCAGTAGCACCAACAAGAGTACCAATAGTAATAACAGCTAGTGTGATAGAGAATGCAAGCAAGAGTGAAGTCTTGCCTCCATGCAGAGTTCTGGCAAAAACGTCTCTGCCTGACTTGTCGGTGCCAAAGTAGTGATCAGCAGATGGTTCTTTGCTCATTTGTGTTAAATTGATCTTAGCTGTCTCCTCAACCGGCATAGTTAGCGGCTCAGCCAATATGGACATTGCACAGACCAGCAGCAGGAAGACCAGACTGATCATTGCCACTTTATTGCGCAAAAACTTGCGGCGGGCGAGAGCCCATGGTGATTGACTTTTCGGCGGTTTAACAGGGTCTGCTAAACCAGGCGAAGTTTGCTGTGAAATTGATGGTTCCATACTCTCACCTACCTAACTTAAACGAATACGCGGATCTACTAGACCGTATAGTAAATCTGCAACTAAATTTCCAATAAGGGTTAAAATCGTCAGCATCATGGCAATAGCCATCATGACAGAATAATCACGTGCATTAACTGATTCTACGAATAAATAACCGATGCCAGGGTATGTGAAAATGGTTTCTGTGATAATTGCCCCTCCAAAAAGATTGGCAATATCGAATCCCAGTAAAGTAACGATAGGTATGATGGAGTTTCTTAGAATGTGCTTATTATAAATCGCAGATTCTTTCGTACCTTTAGCTCTTGCTGTACGAACATAATCCTTGCGAGAGCTTTCGATCATATCATTTCTTAAGAACTGTGTATAAGCGGCTGTAGCCATGGCTCCCAGGACAATAGCCGGCAATACAGTATGTTTTGCTTTACTTAAGTAATATTCCAGTGTTCCTGCTTCTACCCCGCTGCCGATACTTCCACTGGCTGGAACCCATCCAAGATTGATGGCAAAAACATAAATGGCAACTAAAGCTGCAACAAAGCTGGGAATTGCAAGTGCTAAATAGTTAAAAGCTGATATTAAATAATCTCCAATACTATAGGCAAAACGCCCAGAGTATCTTCCCATTAAAAAGGCCAATAAATAAGTAATTATTAGAGCTGATATTCCTAATATGATTGTGTTCGGCAAACGGTCACCAATTAATTCCATAACCGGGCGCTTATGAACAAATGAATCTCCAAAATCTCCTTGGACCACACCACTCATCCAGCGGACATACTGTACAGGAATAGGATCATTCAATCCCATCTGCTCACGCATTTCTTCAATATACTCCGGATCTGAGTTTAAAGGGTCAATTTTTCCAGATAGTGCATCACCAGGCATTAGCTTCGCCAGTGTGAAAACCACTACTGAGATAAGGAAAATTATTGGAATCATACCTATGAGTCGTCGAATTGTGTACTGTAGCATTTCCATTCCCCTTACCAAACAAAAATTTATTCGCTGGTTAAACCTGTACTCCCTGGGAGAACAAAATCCCTCAAGGAATACAGGTTCCTTTTATCCTATTACTCTACAATGTGCCACTTGTGGAACTCATCAGTTCCAAATGGAGTTACTTTAACTCCGCCCACACGCTTGTTGATCGCCCATGGATCTACACGCTGTTCGAAGAAGATGATTGGCAATTCTTCGTTAACAAGCTTTTGCCATTCATTATAGACTTCCTGACGGTGCTCTTGAACATCTTTACTGGAATCTTCAGGGAATGTTACACCCTTTTTGATAAGTGCATCAGACTCTTCGCTGTACCATCTCCACATATTCCATTTGTCAGTAGACAACCAGATGCCAGCTGGATCTGGGTCATTAGCAAGTCCCCAAGCACCCATGAATGTTTCAACAGATGGGTCATCTGCTTCAATAGTGTCATAGAATAAGTTGAAATCTTTTAATGAACCGCCGTTTAGCTTAGCATTTAAGCCAACTTCCTGCCAGGATTGAAGGATGAATTGAGCACGTGCCTCTGAAGTTTCAGCGCCTGCCATAGCATCAAAGTTAATTGTAAATGGCTTGCCTTCTGGATCTTCACGGAAGCCGTCGCCGTCTTTGTCAACATATCCTGCTTCGTCAAGTAATTTCTTTGCTTTTTCTGGATCATATTCATATGGATTGATTTCTGAATCATCAATTTTTGCCCAAGATACTGATGGGAAAGGAGTATTTAATGGTTTTCCTAAGCCGTTTGCAAAACCATCGATAAATGCCTGACGGTCAATTGCATGTGCCATTGCATGGCGAAGGGACTTATTCTGGAACTTCTTGTTATCAGATACTACTACACCTTTTTTAGTGTCATAGTGACCCCAGTCAAAAGCAATATAGCTGTAAGACATCGCATCTGCTTCTACCGGATTTACATTGTCAAGAGCTTTAATCGCTTCCCACTGATCCTTTGGAGCTTCAATAACATCGATTTCTCCGTTTTGCACTAAACCTTGCGCAAGAGAACCATCAATAATTTTGTAAACTACACCATCCAATTTAGCTGGTCCTTGCCAGTAATCATCAAAACGCTCAAATTCAATCATTTCGCCAGGTACGATGTTTTTCACTTTAAAAGGACCTACACCAATTGGCGATTTACGGATTTGATCGGAGTCCGGAAGCTCTTTAGAGGAAATATCCCCGTAATGGTGCTTTGGCTCAGGATAAATCCAGATATTTTCCAATAAGTTAACAGAAGGCTCAGTTACTGTCACTTCAATCGTATAATCGTCAATTACCTTGATGCCTTCAATTGTATCAGCTTTTCCATCTTTATATTCTTGAGCACCTTTGATCATTGCTACGTTAGCAAAACGTGCACCTTCATAAGTTGGATCTGCAATTAAATACCATGCAAATTCCATATCTTCTGCTGTTAATTCCTCACCATCATGCCATTTAACGCCTTGCTTAAGCTTGAAAGTTAATTTAGTCTTGTCTTCAGATAACTCATAATCTGCCAGATTCGGTTCAGATATAAGCTCATCATTTACTTTGAGCAAACCTTCATGCATAAACTGAAGGGCATTAACATCATCTTCACCCTCGTAATAAGCAAAAGATAAAACACCTTTAAATGGCTGAGTATAACCGAATGTTACTGTTCCACCCTCTTGAGCTTCTCCTGATGCTTTCCCATCATCTTTTGGTTCCTTATCAGTGCTGGCCTTCTCTCCGCCGCCGGAACATGCTGCCAGGAATACAGACATGACAAGCAGAAGCGAAAGCAGCCAAAATGCTGACTTCTTCATTGGTTTCCCCCCGAAAAATATTTTTTGACAAAGCCTTATTTATATAAGTGACAAGCGACTCTATGCCCAGGCTTCACCTCCTTTAAGTGCGGTTTTATACTCTGGCACTCCGGCATTGCATGTGCGCAGCGCGGATGGAATGTACATCCTTTTGGAGGATCAATCGGGCTTGGCACATCGCCCTCTAAAATGATTCTTTCTTTTTTCTTGCGCGGATCCGGTTCTGGGATTGCGGATATTAGAGCTTGAGTATAAGGATGCAAAGGATCTGCATAGAGGCTGTCCTTTTCAGCGACTTCTACAAGGCCTCCGAGATACATAACCCCTATCCGGTCACTCATATGTTTAACTACGCTCAAATCGTGGGCAATAAATAAGAAAGTAAGATCAAATTCATCCTGAAGCTCTTTCAGCAGATTCAATACCTGAGATTGGACCGATACATCCAGGGCGGAAACAGGCTCATCCGCAATAATGAGCTTTGGTCTTAAAGCCAGTGCCCTTGCGATTCCGATACGCTGTCTTTGCCCGCCGGAAAACTCATGCGGGTATTTATAGTAAGCATCTTCAGGCAGCCCAACTTTCGCAAGAAGATCCATTACTTCCGGCTTCAGTTCCTTTTCGGATTTGCTGTTATAGTTTCTGATTGGCTCTGACACAAGGTGCCCAACCATCATGGTGGGATTTAATGATGCATAAGGATCCTGGAAAACCATCTGGAAGTCCTGGCGGATTTTCCTCAGACTGGTCCCTCTCACATTTGTGATATCCTGTCCGTCAAATATGATTTGTCCGTCTGTTGGTTCTAGAAGTCTGAGGATTGTTCTGCCTGCGGTTGATTTTCCGCAGCCTGATTCTCCCACCAGCCCCAATGTCTCCCCTTTCCTAATTTCAAAGGAAACATCATCAACTGCCTTAACGACCGCTACCGTCTTTCTAAGGATTCCGCCTTTTATTGGATAGTAAGTTTTTAGGTTCTTAACCTCTAAAAGCACATCATTACTGCTTTTATCCTTTTTTAAAACAGCTGTATTATTATGCTCTGTACTCATTATGCGTTCACCTCATGTTTCGGCTGGCTTGTCTCGTAAAGCAGACAGGCTACCTCATGTCCTTCTTCATTTTCTGCCAATCGAGGTGTAACTGTCAGGCATTCCGGCATTGCCTTAGGGCAGCGAGCCGCAAATTTGCACCCTGTTTTAGGCATATTTTTTAATGAAGGCACAATTCCTTTTATTGTGCTTAGCTTTTCCACTTCTTCATCCATTTTTGGAATGGCTCCCATCAGGAGCTGAGTATAAGGATGTTTTGGATTGTGGAATAAGGAATCTACATCTGTCCGCTCTGCTATCTTCCCTGCATACATAACAATTACCTCATCACACATCTCAGCCACAACACCAAGATCATGAGTAATAAGAATAACAGACATATCATTGACTTCCTGGATTTCTTTTAGAAGTTCAAGAATTTGGGCTTGTACAGTTACATCCAGAGCAGTTGTCGGCTCATCGGCGATCAGCAGCTTCGGCTGGCAGGCAATGGCGATGGCGATCATGACCCTTTGCCTCATCCCTCCTGAAAGCTGATGCGGATATTCATCTACAATTTTTTCAGGTCTTGAAATTCCCACACTTTTTAGAAGTGCGATACTTTTAAGCCGCGCTTCTCTTTTGGAGATTTTCATATGATTGAATAATACTTCCTGCAGCTGGAACCCGATAGAGAAAACAGGATTTAAAGAAGTCATAGGTTCCTGGAATATCATCGCGATATCTTTTCCCCTGATTTTATTAATCTCTGAATCTGTCATCTTCTCCAAATGAACACCGTCAAAGATGATTTCTCCATTACGGATTTGGCCAATGCCCTTAGGCAGGAGCTTCATGACAGAGAGGCTCATTACAGATTTACCGCAGCCCGACTCTCCTACGATTCCAACTATTTGTCTAGGTTTAACTCTAAAAGAAACATTATCAACTGCATTATAGTATGTACCATCTATGGAAAAAGCCGTTTCTAAATTCTTCACCTCTAGTAATGGTGCGTCTTTATGTTGACGGGGATTTGTGCTCATAGGACACCTCTTACCTTTTCGAATTATTCTGTTAATTCATTCTATTTGTCTAAAATATTATTACAAAGTTATTACAATTGCAAGATTTTTTTAAAATTTGTTAAAATTCATTTTTCTATAACAAAAAAAAAGCCCACATTTTAGGGCTTTAAAGCGATTACGACTCCAGTTTATATAAAGTTTGGTCCACAAAATATTCGGATGGCGCACTAAAAGATAGTTTTGTAGAAAAACTTTTTTTCTCTCTAAATCCCCTTACAATTTCGTAGCCAGCAGCATAACCAATTAATGGAGGGTAGGGTCTTTCACCATACAGTATCTTCTGATGGAGCCTCTCATTCTTTTTTAATTTCAACTGAGGCTTGATCAATTTATCCCATAAATTCCTGATTTCTTCTTTTGAATACCTGCTGCACCAAGATCCTCTGAACTTCTTGCCACAGTGAATTTCGACCGCATGTTCGGCAAGCCCTTCCAATATGATGGAATCAAGCAGCGTAAATTCTTCAAGATCTTTTTTCTGTGAGTTAATTCTGCAAGTATGGTGATATTCATGTACAAATAAAGCCTCTACTTCGTCTTCTGCTATATCAGAAGGAAGAAACAAAAATAGCATATTTGCGAATGAAACTCCCGATTTTCCAGAATGCCGCGAAAAAAGACCTCCCCCTGCCGCAGGAAAGATATAAACATCGATATTAGGACCGGCCCACTTCTTCTTATATTTTAAGTATATTTTTTCTGTAAAATCCCATGTTTCTCTTTCTTTTAATTCCTTGAAATTATTGCTGCTGAACCGATCAGGTTTATACATGCCGAATTCCATTAAGTATTCGTATATTTTCCGGGGATCATGATCATTGAAGGATCCTGTAAGTTTTTCACATATTTTAAGCGGTTCATTAAAGCTTTCTTCAAGCCATAAATCGGTTTTAACTATCCCATTACCTTACCTCCACATACTCGATATGTAATAAATTTTATGTAAGTGAGCGCATTTTGTTCATCAAAATAAAAAACCGATTCTAGGAGGTTAACTTCCTTTGAATCGGCTTTCGTTTTAATTTTTATTCATATCTCTTAAAGACAATGGTTGCATTGTGGCCGCCAAAGCCCAGTGAATTGCTCATTGCTGCTGTTATTTCTTTTTCCCTTGCCTTATTTGGAACATAATCCAGATCACATTCAGGATCCGGGTTTTCTAAATTAATGGTAGGTGGCAGGATCCCTTCCTTCATTGCCAGAACTGTGAAGATGGCTTCAATTCCGCCTGCAGCTCCCAGAAGATGCCCTGTCATTGATTTAGTCGAGCTTACTGCCAATTTATAGGCATGCTCTCCGAACACCTCTTTGATTGCCAATGTTTCAAATTTATCATTATAATCGGTACTTGTACCATGTGCATTAATATAATCAATATCTTCCGGCTTTAAGCCGCCATCTTCAATCGCCATTTTCATGGCTCTTGCTCCGCCTTCTCCTCCTGGAGCGGGTGCAGTGATGTGATAAGCATCCCCGGTAGCGCCATAGCCAACGATTTCAGCATAAATTTTTGCGCCGCGGGCAAGTGCATGCTCCAATTCTTCAAGCACGACAATTCCCGCACCTTCTCCAATAACAAACCCGTCACGATTCTGATCAAATGGACGGCTGGCTGTTTTTGGATCTGGATTGGTTGAAAGCGCGGTATTGGCACAAAATCCAGCTACAGACATCTTTGTTATTGGCGCTTCTGCTCCACCTGAAATCATTGCATCGGCGTCGCCGCGCTGAATAACCTTAAAGGCATCGCCGATTGAGTTTGTACCAGTGGCACATGCAGTTACTGTACATGAGTTAAACCCTTTTGCCCCTAAATATATCGAAACTTGACCAGTTGCCATGTCCGGAATCATCATTGGCACGAAGAATGGGCTCACCCTTCTGTACCCGCGTTTCATAAATGTTTCATATTGATTTTCAAAAGTTTCCATACCGCCAATGCCTGAACCAATCCAAACACCGATGCGATGTGCATTTTCATCTGTAATCTGAAGGTTTGCATCCTTTACGGCCATAAAGGATGATGCAACAGCATAGTGTGTGAAGCGGTCCATTTTTCTTGCATCTTTTTTGTCAATATATTCTTCAGGATTGAAATCCTTTACCTCAGCAGCAACCTTAGCCGGATATTCATCTGCATTTAATCTAGTCAGAGGGCCAACACCTGAAACCCCTGATTTAATATTGTTCCATGTCGTCTCTGTATTATTTCCAAGCGGTGTCACAGCTCCGATGCCCGTAACGACAACTCTTCTTTTATTCATTTTGATGCAGCTCCTTTTAAATTATCATCATATTTAAAATGAGGTATCTTATCTTCCCCATCTCATCGCAATGGCTCCCCAGGTAAGACCTCCGCCAAAGCCGACCATCACGAGCAAATCATCATCTTTAATTTTACCCGCTTCCAGTTCTTCCACCAATGCAATTGGAATAGACGAAGCAGAAGTATTTCCGTATTTATCCACTGTTTTCGACATCTTCTCAACCGGAAGTTCCAGTCTTTGGCGGGAAGCTTCCATAATGCGGATATTTGCCTGATGAGGGATTAGGAAATCTACATCCTCTTTGGATAATCCAGCTTTATCAAGTACGTTGATGCAGCTTTCACCCATTTGGCGAACCGCAAATTTGAACACTTCACGTCCATTCATAATGATATATTCATCCTGATATAAATGTTTTGCGCCTGTGCCATCTGCACCTAATTCAAATGATAATATCCCCCGTCCATCTGAGACTGGGCCTATTACAGCTGCGCCTGCTCCATCTCCAAATAAAACGGCAGTATTACGGTCATTCCAGTCTGTAATTTTGGAAAGCTTTTCAACACCTACTACCAATACATGTTTATATGTTCCTGTTTCAATAAACTGTTTTCCCGTTATGATACCATACATAAAACCTGCACATGCAGCGCTAATATCCATTGCCGCTGCCTTGTTTGCATTTAATCGCTCCTGAAGCATGCAGGCAACAGACGGAAACGGGTAATCCGGTGTAACCGTTGCAACTAAAATAAGGTCTAAATCCTCTGCTTCTATACCTGCATTTTCCAATGCTTTAAGTGCTGACTCATACGCCATATCAGATGTATCTATGCTGTCATCCGCAATTCTTCTTTCCTCAATTCCAGTCCTGGTCCGAATCCATTCATCAGAAGTATCAACTATTTTCTCCAAATCTGCATTTGTTACCACTTTTTCAGGAAGATATCTTCCGATTCCTATAATTCCAGCATTCATGGAGTTCCACTCCCTTTCATATTTACAAACCCATAAGCGTTCTCTATTTATATATTATTATCAATTATTATGACTTGGTACTAATTTTATCAAAAGTATATATAATAACGCAACACTTTTTACCTTCCCTCACTTATTACTGCACTAATGTCTATACCCAGTTAATTTTTCTTCATATGCTGTTATATAGGCAGCTGAAAGGAGGAAATCGGCATATGCTTGATAATGATGATAAAGCCAAAGAAAATACAGGAGACCCTTTAACCCATTTTCTGTTTGGTGAAAGAGTAAGAAGACATGAGCCAGCTGAAGTCGAAAAAGTATCCAATAGAAAAGCTGAAGAAGCTAAGGGGATAGAAGACTGGCTTTTCGGCGGCAGGGGCAGGAGCAGAAATGCACATGAAGCTGACGAATGGCTGCTTGGCGGTAAAAGCAGAGAAACTCATGAAAGTGACAATTCCCCTAACGAAAATGGAACCAATATCCTGAGCAATATCAACTTGGAGGAACTAATGGGCAACATTGACACTCTCATGACTTCAGCTCATCAGTTAAAACCATTGCTGAAAAAAGCAGGGCCTTTGCTGGAGATGTTTTTGAAGAAGTAGGGGCTGGGGCAATATCTTATACGTCAACTTTAGAATATATCCTTTTTTTATCTGGTCCATCACCGGATAGATTTAAAGATTTTAATATCCTATATGCTGTTTGCCTGGATTCGAGATTTAAATAATCCCGGCATTCTTTATTTGTTATCTTTGAATTAAAAAGCAAAAAATAATCAGTTATTGCTTCCATATGACTCGTTCTTGAAATCATTTTACATTTAAGACAACACCATTTTCCGTCTTTCCTCACAACAGCAAATGATTGGCAGGAATGACATTGAACACCCCTTAGTAAATCCTTTCGACTGATACCGTAAGTATTTAGAATATCATTATTAAGAGGACTATTTTTGCACATAATCTTTTCATTCAGCCTATTTATGTCGTTTGGCCATAATATTTGTTTGTTATATTTTGATTTGGCATCAATAAGTCTATCAATTATTTTTTCAGTATGAACAACTCTTTTCAAAATAAAGTTATTCTCTTTCTCTGTTTTTATATAAGTAGCAGGGTTAGTAATAGTGACAAAATACTCTATTGGGAAATCTGGAAACTTTTCTTTTAAAGCCACTCTTTGAATTGATAAACTTGACGCAATACCTGCGAAACTGGATTAGGTATCACTTTTTCCTTCTGTCCGAGTTTTTGAATTACTTGATCAGATATTGGTTCAAAATATAGAGTTCCAGAATAATTTTTGACTTCGATATATTACTGCGCAAAATGGGGTAATAAGCAGGGAGTCGATTTGAAAAGGAGTATGAAGGATAAGACGAAGATCATTATAAATTCTAAAATCTTTACCTGGGAGAAAACTAAAATAATAATCCAGCTGCTTCTCTCCATTAAAACCTAATAGCCCGTTTCTATAATCGGCTTCTATTTCTCCCCTTTTCCGATGGTAATCAGGCAATCTGCGCAGCAGTGCTTCCATCTGTAAAATTCTTAGCGGCTTTGATCTAGACTTCATTAACATAGCAAACCTCCTTTGGAATTTTTATCTCGAAAGTTATGAATTCGGTATGGATACTGAATTATCCTTTAATATGTAAATTTAATGTGCCTCTTCTCTTTTCTATAATGAATTACTTCTCTGTGCATGGGTTCATCGTCTATTGTTACGGCCTTTTTAATTTTGAGGATGGACCCTAACGTTTCGGCGCGGTTTCTTCTCTGTTCGGCGCGGACTCCTTCCTTTTGCGCGCGGATTCTCCTGGTTTAGGCGCTCACTGCTTCTGTTCGCGCGGGCTCTTGGGATTTGTGTGCGGTTTCTTCCCGTTTGCGCGCGGAGCCCTCCCTTGATTCTTCCCGTTTCAGCGCGAATCTTCTTGACTAGCAGGAGATCTTCTTTTTTCTCACGATCCCAAACAAAAAACCAGCCTAATGGCTGGTTCACTCACTCTCTTTCAAAGCATCCGCTTTGCCCATTTCGTAGGCTTCGTTCATGACTTTAGTAAATAGGTTCATGAATGGCTGGATCATTTCCATGGATAGTTCAATGCCTGCATCGTCGAGCTGCTGTTTGGCTTCTGGCAGGTATTTCATGGCGATTTGCATGAATTCCATATTTTTTTCGTTTAGCTGCATCTTGTAGTACCTCCTATGTATAGAAATTACTCGTTGGGCAGTTTGCCTGTTTTTTTGTAATTCTCTATGGCGGCGTTTAATTCTTTTTTGAATTCTTCGTCAACGTCAGGGCTGAATTTCCCGAGTGAAATAACTTCATCCTGGAAATCGAAAGTTAAATTTCCTGATTCCAGTTCGCCATCGTTGAATTTTTCTGCCACAAGTTCATACAAAACATCGACATGCTGAACCGTACTGGTCAGGACGACTGATTCACCCAGATCAGACTGGTCGGAAATATAGCCGATGGCATAGAGCCCTTCCTCTTTTAGTTTCTCAATGACAGGAACATTATACCCATCTCCAGCGGGATAGACAACATCTGTCTTATTGGCAATCATTTTGTCTAAAAGAGCTATGGCTTTATTATCATTGTCCCAGTTGCCGACATATTGGATTTGCACGTTTATCCCTTCATCAATTTCGCTTACACCTTGATAAAAACCTTCTACCTCCGGCTGCCATTCAAAAGCTGCGAGTATTCCTATATTATTGGTTTTCGTCATATGACCTGCAACCATGCCCCCGAAGAATCCCATTGCATAGGCTTCAAAATTCAAGCTGGTGGTGTTTTCATTTTTGGCATCTCCATTAAAGCTGACAAAATGAATGTCAGGATATTTTTTAGAAATGTTATTAAAGTATGCTGCATATTCATTGCCATGTCCAAAAATAAGGTTTACACCTTTTTGATCAAACTCTTTAACAGCTCTTTCAACAACCATCTCAGAATTCATGCCCTCTTTATAATAAACCTCCACATTATAATGGGATTGAATCTTTAACATGCCTTTATAGCCTTTGGTCCCCCACACCTGATCATTGACGGTATCAGGCACTAATAATCCAGCTTTTTCAAGTTTTCCTGTAGACATCGCTTGTCTGCAGGAGGCCAATAAAAGAAGGCACAAAAGAAGGATCCCGAATTTCACTAAAGTCTTATGCATCTCCTTTTTCTCCGCCTCTCTGTCTTTCGCTTCATACTAATGGTATGACCGGTTTATTTTACCAGACTAATTCAATTCTACCTTGTCTGTATGTTAATTGAAAAGTTTTTTTTCTTGTTTAGAAACCATCCGGGCTCTCTATAGAAAGAAAATGGCTTCTTTGCTTCTCAAGCCCTTCGGAGAATTTCACGGAACACATAATCGCTTTTTCAATTACTTTTCCTTTTGCCAGATCGGGACTGCGCCAATTTTCATTATAGTCAATCGAAAGGTATTCTGCACATTTTTTCCAATGCCCATTAACGCTGCTCATTAATAGGCAGGATTCTCCTAAAGGCTTATCTGCACATTTCGATAAGAAACAGATGAGATCCTCAATGAAAATAGCGTCATGTATCCATTCCCTTTCATTTATTATTACTCTTTTTCCATTGGCAAGAGCCTGGTGAAAACTAAATTCTTCTGGCTGCCAGGGACCGTATATGGCAGGCAGGTAAAAGCATGAAACTGAAATATTGTTTTCTCTAAGGATTTCAATAGCATCTTCCAAGCAGCTGTGTGTTCTGCTGATGTCTTTAAGCCACTGAATAGGGAGAAGGAATGCAATTTTCACTTGCAGGTCCTTGAATACAGGCAAATTTTTTATAAGAAATTCCTCAATAAGCTCCTTCTCCCTTAAAGAGGCGAGCTCATTCTTTATATATAAATCGTATATATCTATAAAAATTACATCATTTTTTATTATTTCTCTTTTAGAATTAATCCATGATGAATAATTTTTTTCATAGAAGTTGGCATTCCTTCCGATTGCCAGGCGTTTTTCACTGATTAATGCATCTTCTTTTTCCTTGTTGAAATGAATTCCATCTATCTCGCAGCCCTGTTCAAGCAGATGCTTGCACAGGCTGAATCCTATAAATTCAAAAGTTCCTACTATTACTGCCCTGTCCATTTTCACTCCTCCTTAGAAGCATATTAATGTATACTATGCTTCAGGGATTGTCTTTATTTCTTGGCGGAATGGCAGCAGATTTTTATAGAACTTTTTCATATTTTCTAAAGAAGTTTGTCATTTGAGAAGACATTCGCTGTTTTTTATCTGGTAGGATATAAAACACAGAGATAGGGCTATTTTCATTTTCCCATTGTATTGATCGTTTCTTTAAATAATCTGATTGCTTGTAAGCTCTTCCGCCAGCCAGTACCTGAATGATTCTGACTGGAACTTTAAGGCCCGTTGTAAGGTTTTTTTCATGTCTGATGAGCAGGTCCGCTATTTTCTCCGTTTCTATTTCATATGAAACTGCCAGCTCTTTTAATAGTTTCTTGTAAAAAAACTTATGCTCCTTTTCCTGATCAAGATGATGCTTTAGTGAAAGGATGGGATTGATTAATACGGCTGAACGGATTAAATCGCTCATTTCATGCAATAATCTAAGGGCTACCAATGCCCCCATGCCCTCAGCAATAATATGGATCTTTTCGTTAATAATTTCCGTTCGCAGAATATGTTCATACAAGCCTTTAGCCTTATCGACAGCCTGATCGTTTCCCCAGTGCCTCCCGTAAAGATTTGAATAAAAAATCGTATAGCCATCTTCCCTGAGCTTCTTAATTAATGAATATTTCCCTTCATTTTGAGTCCAAAAACTGCAGTTTCTGTCAACAAAGTGCCGATCATCCCCAATAATCAGGATACCGAAACCACTAGGTTTATCTGGGTAATGAATCATGCACCATTCTGTATCCAGCTGGAAGTTCCGGCTTTCCATAGTAAAACTCCTTTGCAAGTTTGTTCATAATAATGTATGTGAGTAAAATTAAAATGAATGGGGGATTTGCCTAGTTTCAGACAAGTTCATTATGAAGCTGGCTGCATCCAATCAGAGATCTGAAAAGTACATGTATAGGATGTAAAAATAAATTTATTTCTTTAATAGCTTATGCTAATATGAAAAGGGATTAATTATGTTAGAGGTGAAATAGATGAGATACTTTTGGACATTTTTCTGGACTTTCCTTCTTGTTCAAATGTTAACGTACGTAGTTTCTTCAATGCTTGGAGCGCCTTACGATTTTGTAACCGGCACCATTCTGGCGGTTGGAACAACTGTTTTAATTTTTGTTGTCGCTTCCATCATTCCTGAAGGTCCTGTTGAGAAAGAAGGTCTTCATTAATCTGCAGCTTATGCATGAAATGAAAAGAGTCATCCTGATTGATTCAGGATGATTCTTTTCATTTGCGGACTTATTTTACCAGCAATTCAATTTTGCCGTTATCTGCAGATATGACAACTTCACTGTATTCTTTAATTTCACCTGCGATTATTTTGCGGGCAAGTGCTGTTTCAACGTTCCTTTGAATAAAACGTTTGAGCGGCCTTGCTCCATATATGGGATCAAATCCGTTTTCTGCAATATATTCTTTGGCATTATCATTTATACTCAACTTAATATGCTGATCAGATAATCTTGCTTGAAGCTGAATAATTAATTTTAAAACAATACTCTTTATTTCATTCAGAGCTAAAGGCTTAAACAGAATAATTTCGTCCACTCTGTTCAGAAACTCTGGACGGAAATGGCTCCGCAGCTGATCAAGTACTTTGTCTCTTGTTCCTTCAGATATTTCTTCTTCACCAGCAGAACGTTCCAGAAGAAAATGGGAGCCAATATTGGAAGTCATAATGATAACCGTATTTTTAAAATCAACCGTGCGTCCCTGTGAGTCAGTGATTCTTCCATCATCAAGCATCTGCAGGAGGATATTGAATACTTCAGGATGGGCCTTTTCAATTTCATCAAGCAGGATTACTGAGTATGGCTTCCTTCTGACAGCTTCTGTCAGCTGACCGCCTTCCTCATATCCTACATACCCCGGAGGAGCACCAATCAATCTTGATACAGCATGTTTTTCCATATATTCGGACATATCAATTCTGATTATTTGTTCTTCACTATCGAATAATGACTGTGCAAGTGCCTTAGCCAATTCTGTTTTTCCCACTCCAGTTGGGCCCAGGAAGATGAAGGAGCCAATGGGGCGATTCGGATCCTTAATTCCTGCCCTTGCCCTAAGGACAGCATCTGACACAAGCTGCACAGCTTCTTCCTGGCCAATCACTCTTTCATGAAGGATGCTTTCAAGGCGAAGCAGCTTTTCACGTTCTCCTTCAACAAGTTTAACCACTGGAATACCTGTCCACCTTGCCACAATGCCTGCAATTTCTTCTTCTGTGACTTCCTCTCTCAGCAGCCGGTCCCCTTGATTCCCGTTAACTGCATTTTCAAGCTCTTTCAATTCCTTTTCTAAAGAAGGGATTCTTCCATGACGCAATTCGGCAGCTTTATTCAAGTCATAATTATTCTCTGCTTCTTCCAGTTCCCGGCGCATTTTCTCAAGCTGCTCCCGTTTTTCCTGGACTTTCTGGATTCCTTCCTTTTCAAGCTGCCATTTTGCTTTCATGCTGTTAGCCTGGTCTTTTAATTCGGCCAGTTCTTTTTGAAGGTCTGCAAGTCTCTTCTTGCTTCCTTCATCACTCTCTTTTCGTAAAGCTGCTTCTTCTATCTCCAGCTGCATGACCCTTCTTGTAACCTCATCCAACTCTGATGGCATTGAATCGATTTCCGTCCTGATCATGGCACAAGCTTCGTCAACCAAGTCAATCGCTTTATCAGGAAGGAACCGGTCTGTAATATACCTGTCTGACAAGGTTGCGGCAGCCACAATAGCCCGATCGTGGATATTGACACCATGATGGATTTCAAAGCGCTCCTTCAGCCCTCTGAGAATTGAGATTGTATCCTCTACATCCGGCTCCTGCACCAATACCTGCTGAAAACGCCGTTCCAGAGCCGGATCTTTTTCGATATATTTGCGGTGCTCCTCAAGTGTGGTAGCTCCTATACAGTGCAATTCTCCCCTTGCAAGCATGGGCTTCAGCATATTCCCTGCATCCATTGCTCCTTCTGTCTTGCCCGCTCCCACAATGGTGTGAAGTTCGTCAATAAAAAGAAGAATTCTTCCTTCGCTTTTCTTAACCTCATTTAATACAGCTTTCAGTCTTTCCTCGAATTCACCCCGGAATTTGGCCCCGGCAATTAAAGCGCTCATATCAAGAGCAAAAATGGTTTTATCCTTGAGGCCCTCAGGCACATCTTTACGTACAATTCTTTGTGCCAATCCTTCGACAATCGCTGTTTTTCCTACCCCAGGTTCGCCTATTAAAACTGGATTATTTTTGGTTTTTCTTGAAAGGATGCGAATAACATGCCTGATTTCACTATCCCGGCCAATTACAGGATCCACTTTCCCCTGTTTCACCTCTGCAACAAGATCTCTTCCATATTTTTTTAAAGCCTCATATGTTGATTCCGGATTTTGCGATGTCACCCTCTGATTCCCCCTAATCTCCTTAATCGCCTGCTCCACTAATTCTTTATTGATTCCGTATGACTTTAAAACTGCTGCCGTTTCGGTTTCCGCTGCTGCAGCAGCCATGAAAACATGCTCAACTGACATGAATTCATCCTGAAATATCTTCTTATAATTTTCTGCTTCCGCCAGCACCCGCTGCAGTTTACCGGTTATATACAATTTTCCATGTTCCGTTCCTGAACCGGACACTTGCGGTTTTTTCCTCAGTGCTTCCTGCATTTTATTATTAAAAGAATCAGCCGGAATCTGCATTTTTGACAGTATTAATGATATCAGGCTGTTTTCCTGTCCCATTAAAGCCAGGAATAAATGTGCTTCATCCACCTCCTGATGCTGCTCGCGCAACGCTATGGACTGTGCATTTAATAATCCTTCCTGAAGCCGCTCTGTCATCCGATTAAAATCCACTATGCAACCTCCTTTTTGACCTTTTTTGACCTTTAGTTTTATTATAATCCATTCTTTTCATATGTAAAGTTTCCAGCAGTTTATTCTCAGTGTAAAAAGCCATCCGCAATTGGGATGGCTCTATTTTTATACTATTTCCCCATCTTCTTTATCAATAATCAAAATCAAGGCTTTCTTTTATACGTCCAAAGCCGGTTATGATTGGATGTTTCCGGAAATTGGTCCCCAGCTCTCATTTTAAGCATTTGAGGATTATTGACGTTACTTCCCGTTTCGCCAATTTCTATATAAATTCCATTATTAGGCGCTTTCTGGCCAGGCTTAAATTGTCTGTTTTGCCCCATGCTGAATACCTCCTTTAATCGTAAATCACTTATTATTATTTCCACTCTTTCATCTCTCATGAGGGAAACTATTGGCATCGCATAAAAGCAATGAAAAGGATATTACTTTACTCTGCTCTCCTTTTTATAGTTAAATGGGGTGTATGAGATTTCATTATGGAGGATTTACTTGTGACAGATTTTCTGATATTGCTTAAATACTTGTTTTTGGGATTATTTCAAGGATTTACAGAGCCTATTCCCATTTCATCGAGCGGGCATCTGGAGATTGCACAGCACTTTTTCGGCCTTGACATTAAAGGCCTTAGCTTTGCACTCCTTGTAAATACTGCCTCATTATTAGCTGTGCTGCTTATATACAGGGAAGATATTATGAGACTCATGCGGAATGGCCTTGCATACATTACAACTAAAGATAAACAGACAGAACCAGACTTTCGGTTTATCATTTACTTGATTATTGGAACCATTCCTGCAGGTGTCATCGGCATTTTATTTGAGGATTTTATCGATTTGCACTTTGCAAATATAAAAACAGTTGGGATTACTCTTATCGTGACAGGACTTGCGCTGTGGCTGATCCGTAATTTACGCGGACGGAAAAATGATGCTGAATTATCTTATAAAGATGCAATAATTGTAGGACTTGCACAGGCAGTTGCCCTGATACCGGGAATCAGCCGTTCCGGTGCCACCATTGTAGCCGCCATGGGTCTGGGGATGAAACAGGAAACAGCTTTAAGGTTCTCTTTCCTTTTATATATCCCCGTAAGTGCCGGCGGAATGATACTGGGGTTCAACGACATTTTAACAGATCCCAATTTATCTGAATTGGCATTGCCCTATACAATAGCCTTTTTTGCATCATTGATTGCATCTTACTTTTCGCTGAAATGGTTTATGAATATTATGGCTAAAGGGAACTTGAAGTATTTTGCGATTTACTGTTTTATTGTTGGACCGCTTGTTTATTTCTTATCTTAATGAAAAAGCCTTCTCAGCGCTGAGAAGGCTTTTTCATTATAATATTTCTGAAAGAATGGCTTTTTGAACATGAAGTCTGTTCCCAGCCTGTTGAAAGACAGCGGAATTGTTTCCATCAATAACTTCCGCTGAAACTTCCTCACCGCGATGAGCAGGAAGGCAATGTAAAAAGACGTAATCTTTTTTTGCTTTTTGGACAAGATATTCATTAACCTGATAATCAGCAAAGTCTTTCAGCCTCTGTTCATTCTCAGTTTCCTGTCCCATGCTCGTCCAGACATCTGTATAGATGGCATCGGCATTAGCAGCCGCTTCTCCAGGGTTAGATGTTACGATTACTTTTGACCCGCTTTGTTCTGCAAACTCTTGTGATTGCTTGAGAACAGATTTATCTGGTTCATACCCTTCAGGACAGGCAATCGTGATATTTACCCCCATCTTGGCAGAAGCAATCATTAAAGAATGGGCTACATTATTGCCATCGCCTACATATACCAGGTTTTGGCCTTTTAACTCCCCATTTTTCTCTTCGATTGTAAGGAGATCGGCAAGAGCCTGGCATGGATGATAAAGATCGGTCAAGCCGTTAATAACCGGAATGTCCGCATGATAAGCCAGCTCCTGGATCTTCGCATGGGAGAATGTGCGTATCATAATCGCATCAACATATTGTGAAAGCACTTTAGCTGTATCCGCAATGCTTTCTCCTCTTCCCAGCTGCAGATCCTGACTATTTAAATATAATGCATGACCCCCAAGCTGCAGCATCCCTGCTTCAAAGGAAACTCTTGTACGTGTAGATGACTTTTCAAAAATCATGCCAAGAATTTTGCCTTTTAGGATGGAAGTTTCTGCACCCTGCAGATGAGCTTCTTTTAATTGCTTTGCTTTTTCCAGCAGCCCCTTAATTTCCTCTGATGAAAAGTCAGCAAGTGTTAGAAAATCCTTTCCTTTCAAATTTAAACCCTTATCAGCGGCCTGAATTGAAATCATAAGACGCCCACTTCCTTTTCTCCAAATTTGTTTTTAATGCCCAGCCAGTCATCAATGGATTTAACATCCCATTCGCCTGCTGACATTGATTTTAGTAATGCAATAAGCGTTTCTTTTTCACTGAAAGTCAAAATTCTGTTTTTGATTCCCATTTCTCTCATTCTCTTATCTTCTTCACTCATGCCAGGATTATATAAAGCAAAGGTTTCCTGGGTGTTCCAATCCATATTTTCTTGATTCAGAAAAACAGGCACAACATTAGCCTGATTAACATAGTGAGTTAATTCTTCTGTTTCTGGAGAGTTTGCTATTACGACACATTTGCCTTTAGCACTATTTAAGCCAGCATGGAAAGATTTTCTGATTGCTGCCTCATAATTTGGTGCCAGTGAAATCCCCTCTCCTGTTGATTTCATTTCAGGACCTACCTTGCTGTCCAAACCCTTTAATGCATAATTTGAGAAAACCGGGAATTTCACACATACAAATGGGAGTTTCGCCGCACCCGGCATTTCATCTTTCGACAAATTATATTTCCCAAGCAATATTTTTGTCGCAATCTCCACCAGCTGCACGCCTGTGACCTTGCTGATAATTGGTACTGTTCTGCTCGCGCGAGGGTTTATTTCAAGAATAAACACCTCTTCGCCATTAACGATATATTGAATATTCATAAGTCCTTTATACTGGAGCTTTTGCACAATGGCTTTTGCATAGGCTAGCATTTTATTCTGAACATTTTCTGAAAGATTTTGCGGCGGGAGAACGGACATGCTGTCGCCAGAGTGAACACCCGTTTTTTCAATATGCTCCATAATTGCAGGTGCACAGATATGATTTCCGTCAGCTGCCAGATCAAGCTCAGCTTCTGATGCATGAACGAATTGATCAATTAAAATCGGATAAGGGACATCACCTTTCGTTAAATAACTCTCCAGCTCAGATGATGAAGCAATACGTTCCATTCCTCTGCCGCCAATAACATAGGATGGGCGGACAAGAATCGGGAATCCAATGTTTTCGGCTGCTTCTTTCAGCTCTGCTTCTGAGTGGACAACATCTCCTTTTATTCTCGGGATATTCAAATCATCCAATAGCTGATAAAAAAGCTTCCGGTCCTCTAATGCATCAATGGTATTTGAGTCAGTTCCAAGCAGGGTAACGCCATAAGCTTCAAGATCGGATGCCAGATTCAGAGCTGTCTGCCCGCCAAGCTGCACAATGACATCTGAAATTCCTTCTGCTTCAATCACATTCAAGATATCCTCAAGAATTAACGGTTCAAAATAAAGTCTGTCAGCGGTTGTATAATCCGTACTTACCGTTTCAGGGTTGTTATTGATCATGATTGTCTCAACGCCTTCATCTTTCAGAGCAAACACTCCCTGAACGGAGCAATAATCAAATTCAATGCCCTGGCCAATTCTGATGGGGCCGCTTCCGATAATCAGGACTTTCCTCTTATCACTCTTCACTTGTTCATTTTCGCCAAAGTAACTGGAGTAATAATAATTAGATTGTGCTTCAAATTCAGCAGCGCATGTGTCAACCATTTTATAGGCTGGTAGAATTCCAGCCTTTTTGCGTTTGTCCCTGACTGCTTTCTCCGCAACTTTCCATTCCAATGCAAGAAACTTATCACTGAAGCCCTTTTCCTTAAATAGCTGCAGCTCTTCTTTTGTTGCTTCATCAAGTGTTAAGGCAGAGATTTGTTTTTCCAGTTTTACCATTTCATTGAGTATATTGAGATAGAAATAATCTATTTTCGTAATTGAGTGTAAAGCTTCCACTGAATAATTTCTCCGGAGTAATTCAATCACGGTAAAAAATCTTTCATCAGTCTGCTTTAACAGAAGTTCCTCAAGAAAGGCATTCGATTTAGCTGATAAGCCAGGTGATTTTAAATCATTTTCCTTTACTTCAAGTGAATGGATTGCCTTTAAGAGAGCGCGTTCCAGATTCCGGTCAATGCCCATTACTTCTCCGGTTGCTTTCATTTGCGTTCCGAGCTTGCGGTCTGCAGAAGGAAATTTATCAAAAGGCCATTTTGGAAACTTAACGATGACATAATCCAGAGCTGGTTCAAAGCTAGCAAATGTATCTCCTGTTACAGGGTTGATAATTTCCGATAAGGTGTACCCGACGGCAAGCTTTGCAGCCATTCTGGCAATTGGATACCCTGTTGCTTTGGATGCAAGGGCAGATGACCTGCTGACTCTGGGATTAACTTCAATCAAGTAATAATTCTTACTATGCGGATCAAGGGCAAACTGAATGTTGCACCCGCCAATAATACCAAGCTCTGAAATGATCTTAATTGATGCTGATCTCAGCATCTGATACTCATCATCTGTTAAGGTTTGTGAAGGTGCGACAACAATTGAGTCACCAGTATGAACCCCCACAGGATCAATATTTTCCATATTGCAAATAGTGATGCACGTATTCTGTGAATCCCGCATGACCTCGTATTCTACTTCCTTAAATCCTGCTATGCTTTTTTCAACCAGGCATTGGCTGATCGCACTCTCTTTTAAGCCGCCCTTCACCAAAGACGTCAGTTCATCGAAATCTCCTGCTATGCCTCCGCCTGTTCCGCCAAGAGTATAAGCTGGACGGACGATAATAGGAAATCCAATTTCGCGGGCAAATTGGATGGCTTCTTCCACTTCATGGACAATGATGCTTTCAGGAACAGGTTCGTTAAGCTCATGCATCAGCTTACGAAAAGCTTCCCGGTCTTCACCTTTCTTTATGGATTCAATACTGCTTCCCAAAAGCTTCACTCCATAACGTTCAAGCACACCTGATTCACTAAGTTGAAAAGCAAGATTCAACCCTGTCTGGCCTCCCAGTGTGGCAAGCAGGCCATCGGGACGTTCTTTTTTTATAATTTTCTCAAGGCTGTCAGCTGTCATCGGCTCGAAATAGACTTTGTCAGCAAAAGCTTTGTCAGACATGATGGTAGCCGGATTGTTATTCACAAGGATAACCTTATATCCTTCTTCCTTTAACGCTGCGCAGGCCTGTGTTCCTGCATAATCAAATTCTGCTGCCTGCCCGATGACAATAGGGCCTGAGCCGATTACTAATATGGATTGGATACTGGTGTCTTTAGGCATAAGCGAAAACTCTCCTATTCTCCTCTTGAATCATGTTCATAAACTCATCAAAAATATAATCACCATCCGCAGGTCCCGGATGGGCTTCCGGATGGAATTGCACCGTATGGATTGGCAGCACCTTATGCATTAGTCCCTCAATTGACTGATCATGAAGGTTTACATAGCGGGTTTTAAACCCTGTATCTTTTATGCTTTCTTCATCAACCACATAGCTATGATTTTGTGATGACATAAAGACAGTGCCCTTCTTCATGTCCGCAATCGGGTGGTTGGCACCCCTATGGCCAAAGGACAGTTTCTTTGTGTTGCCTCCAAATGCTAAAGCTGCCAGCTGGTGGCCAAGGCAAATTCCCAATGCCGGATACTGCTCCAGCACCTTTTTTAATTCCGGGAGGATGCTTTTTAATTCTTTTGGATCTCCAGGTCCGTTTGAAAGCACCACACCGTCTGGATTTAGTTTTTTTATCTGTTCAAAGCTTGTATTATAAGGGACAGATGTAACCTTGCACGCTCTTTTCAGCAATGAATCCACAATTGATTTTTTAGCTCCAAAATCCATGACAACTATATGAATGCCGCCCTCTCCAAAGCACTCCATAGTTTGTGATGATACTTTACAAACTTTTTCATCTTTTGGAAGCAGCAACACGGCTGCTGCCTTTTCCGAAGAAGACATTTTTGCCGGCATGCTGCCTTCTGAACGGATTTTCTTTACAATGGAACGGGTATCCATATGCCCTAATAATGGAATATTCCATTTCTGAAGGTATTCCTGAAGCGAATAAGCCGATTTGTAATGCGAAGGATTTCTGCTTCCTTCATATACAATAACCCCGGCCACATGAGGCTTCTTGCTCTCAAAATCAGACTCATTTATTCCGTAATTTCCGATTAAAGGATACGTAAATACAATAATTTGGTCCTTATAAGAGGGATCTGTCAATACTTCCTGGTAGCCTGTCATTCCTGTAAAAAAAACGATTTCCCCTTCTATATCCTTTTCAGGCTTATCTGTCAGCCATTTGCCCTTATAGGAATGGCCGCTATTTAAATGTAGGTATCCTTCCATTATCAACACCTCTAAGCTATCTGTATATTTATATAACTTCGTTAATTTTTATTCATTTATTTGAAAAATAATACAGCCTACACAGCTGATTTTGAAAATTCCTTTAGTGTGGATTGCAGAATTTGTATCGCTTCATCCATTTCAGATTTTGATGCTGTCAGCGGAGGCAGCAGCCGCAAAACATTTTCTCCTGCAGGCAATGCCAGCAAGCAATTGGCTCTTAATTCCTTCAACAATGATGGAAGGGGAATATCTGATTCAATACCGACCATCAGACCAAGATAGCGAATCTCCTTAACAGCTGCAGTCTGTTCAAGCGATTCTGCCAATCTGTCAGCAAGATATGCACTCTTTTCCTGAACGCCTTGTAAAAAATCATCATTAAATATTGTGTTCATGGTAGCAATAGCTGCGGCAATGCTGATCGGGTTCCCGCCAAATGTTGATCCATGGCTACCTGGCCCAAAAACTCCTTCTAATGCTTTTTTTCCAATCACAGCGCCTATTGGCAATCCGCTTCCCAAGCCTTTAGCTGCGGTTACGATATCGGGAGAAAGGTCAAAATGCTGAAATCCGAAGGCTTTACCTGTTCTGCCTATGCCGGTCTGAATTTCATCTACAATCAGCAGCGCTCCATATTCTTTGCAAAGCTGCTCTGTTTTTGTTAGAAACTCCTGATTCCCAATGTGAATCCCGCCTTCACCCTGTACGATTTCCAGCATAACTGCCGCTGTTTCCGCATCAATCTCATCCTTCAATGCATTAATATCATTAAAAGGAACATACTTAAAAGTCTCAAGCATGGAACCATAGCCTTTTTTAATTTTTTCCTGGCCCGTTGCGGCCATAGTGGCAAAGGTTCTCCCGTGGAATGATTGCTGAAAAGTAATGATTTTTTTCCGTCCCGAAGCTTTTCTTGCAAGCTTTATCGCTGCTTCATTTGCTTCTGCTCCACTGTTGGCAAAGAATACGAGGTCCATGCCCGCAGCTTCAGAGAGAGTCTTTGCTGCAGCCTCCTGCTGATCCTGCATAAATAAATTGGAAACATGCCAGAATTTATTCAGCTGCTCATTGATTGATTCTTGTACTGCTGCTGGACGGTGACCAAGATTGCAGACTCCGATCCCTGATGTGAAGTCCAAATAGCGTTTCCCATTTTTATCAAAAAGATAGCTTCCTTCTGCTTTTTCCGGCTCCACTTCCCACCGGGCATACGTTGGAAATAGATTACTCAAGTTAAAACCTCCTTCTTGGCAGATACATTCGTACCGATCCATATGCCTTCCTCATAAAACTTTTCTTTTCCTGATACAATCATTACGCTATTTAGCCCTTTGCTGATTAGGTTCAAGGCAGAGGTAACTTTAGGAATCATTCCGCCTGTAATTTTTTTATCGTTAATATGCTGTTTTATTTCATCCGCGTCAAGCTGGGGAGAGAGGTTACCGTCAATGAAAATTCCTTTTACATCGGTTACAAAGATGCAATGTTCAGATTTAATCGCATTGGCAACGGCTGCCGCCGCATAATCGGCATTGATATTCAGTTTCGTGCCGCCTTCTGCAGCTGCAATAGGAGTAATGACAGGGACCAGATCTTCGTTAAATAACATTTCCAGTACTGTCTGATTTACAGACGTTATTTCACCAACAAGTCCAAGCTCATCCTGATTGATAAATTCTGCCTTTAGTAATCCCGCATCACTTCCATTTACGCCAAACCCTCTCAAACCATGCAGTTCGATCATTGAGGTAAGCTTGCGGTTGGATTGTCCTGACAAGACCATCTCTGCTACCTCCAGAACTTCCGGAGTCGTTTTTCTTAGCCCATTGACAAATTCATGAGGGATATTATAGAGTTCCAGCATGCTGTTAATTGCGGGGCCGCCTCCATGAACAAAAACAATCTGGTATCCTTCATTCTTTAACACTAAAAGACTATCAAAAAAAGCTTCTCCCAGCTCTTCCATTACACTGCCTCCGCACTTAATGACTATACTTTTCAAATGGCATCCCCCTCAGGTACGATAGCTTGCATTGATTTTGACATAATCATAGGATAAGTCACATCCCCAGGCCTTCCCTTTGCCTGCTCCCTGATGAAGATCCACAGTAATCTGAATGGCGGCATTGGATAAGTACTCTTTTGCTTCTTCTTCAGAAAATGCAAGTGGAACACTATTTTGCAGCATAGCTATAGGTCCGATTGCGATATCTACCGAAGACGGATCAATAGACGGCTGGCTCTGTCCGATTGCCCCTATAATTCTGCCCCAATTGGCATCCGCTCCATATACAGCAGTTTTAACAAGGTTCGAGCCAACAATCTGCTTAGCAATCATTCTTGCATCGTCATCCGTTTTTGTCCCCGATACCTCCACTTCTATCAGCTTTGTTGCCCCCTCACCATCTTTTGCAATCTGTTTGGCAAGACTTTCACTTGTTTGAGAAAGCATCTGTATAAATACATCCCAATCTGGATGTTCCGGCGAAAGTTTATTTATACCGCTGGTTCCATTGGCCATGACCATTACCATATCATTTGTTGAGGTATCTCCATCAACGGTTATCTGATTGAACGTTCGATCGGTAACCTGTTTTAATGCAAATTGCAAATCACCGCAGTCTATATTTGCATCTGTTGTGATGAACGCAAGCATGGTTGCCATATTGGGATGAATCATTCCAGACCCCTTTGCCGAACCGCCCATAGTAACGGTTTTCCCATCGATGACTGCCGAATAGCAGCACTTCTTCATCACTAAATCCGTTGTTAATATGGATGTTTGAAAATCCTCTGAATGTATTGCCTCATTGCCGGGCTTCAGCATCTTAATGCCCTCTTCTATCTTATCCATCTGCATATATTCCCCAATGACACCAGTAGAGGCAACCGCCACATGCTGCTCCTTTAAATTGAATTTATCTGCAGCTGATTTTCTCATTTGATAAGCATCCTTTAGCCCCTGGTCCCCTGTACAGGCATTGGCACATGCACTATTTACAATGACAGCCTGTATGAGGCCTTCTGCTGCAATGCTTTCCTGTGTAACTTTTAGAGGGGCAGCCTGAAAATGGCTTGTTGTATAGACAGCTGCACATTGTGCAGGAGTATCGCTTAATATAATTCCCAGGTCCTTTTTTGAATAGCGCAGCCCGGCATGAACGCCAGCTGCTGAAAAGCCTTTCGGTGTTATGATGCTGCCTGTCGGCAGTTCGGTTACTTCAGTTTGAGATACTAATTGCATTTATCTTTCCTCCTTATGGATAGAGCGGAACAAATCCGAGACCCGCTGCTTCATCCAATCCGCTCATTATATTGGCATTTTGTACAGCCTGCCCGGCAGCACCCTTCATTAAATTATCAATCACTGAAACTATTGTCAGTCTGCCCGTTCTGGAATCTACATGGACACCTATATCGCAAAAATTAGAGCCTGCCACCTCTTTGACGGAAGGGAAAGAATCTTCAGGACGAATTCGAATAAATGGTTGTTTTTCATAGACTGATTGATAAAGTTCAATAATTTGAGAAGAAGTGTATTCTTTTGTCAGCTGAACATAGCTGGTTGTCATAATTCCTCTTGTTATAGGAAGAAGATGGGTCGTGAATGTGATCGGCATTATTGCGGAATTCCAATTCAGCAGCTGCTGCTCGATCTCTGGTGTATGCTGATGCTGATTTACCTTATAAACACGCAGGTTTTCATTAGCTTCTGCATAGCTTGTTGATCTTGAAAGCGCCCTTCCTGCCCCTGAAACGCCGGATTTTGCATCGACCACAATGCTTTCTGGTTTTATTAAATTTTCTTTTACAACTGGTGCCAGACTTAGCAGAGCAGCTGTTGGATAGCACCCAGGATTAGATATGATTTCTGCGGAAGCTATTTCGTCATGATGCCACTCAGGAAGCCCATATACTGCTTTTTCTACAAGAGATTCGTTTGCAGGAGCGTGTTTATACCACTCCAGATAGGCTTGAGCCGGGATTCGAAGATCACCGGAAAGGTCAATTACCTTTATATCCTTGCCAGAAAAACTTTCAGCAAGTTTCCCTGATACTCCAGATGGCGTTGCCAGAAAAACAATATCAGATTGGTCTGCTATTTGAGCTGAATCAATCCCCTGTAAGTTCTTGTCAATAATTTCATATAGATGAGGATATTCATTCCAAATGGGGAAATTTTCTTTTGTTGAATGGATCGATATAATATTAAATTCTGGATGCTGTTTCAGGATACGGAGCAATTCCGCACCCCCATATCCGGTTGTTCCGATAATTGAAACGTTCATAATTGCTCCTTCCACACTCGATTGTATATTTAATCATTTATATACATATTTATGAATTTATGTTTCTCTTATTATAGAAACTGTAAGAAAAAATTGCAACCTATTTTACTGAAGTTTTAAAGATTTCTAATATTTATTTTTACTCGGAATATCTATTTCTGGATAAATTGAAAAACCGGCCTGGTCAGGCCGGTCATTAATTGTGAATGGCAAGTAATAACATGAAAAAGAATATGGCTGCATTCGCAATTTCATATATCCCAATTTTTTTAGGTGTAAATGATTTCCCATAAAATGCAATGGACCGAAAAAGGCTGGGAAGAAACGCTGCAGATACAATCCATCCGCCTGCCAGCAGCCAGAGAATCGGTACCGCAGCATGAAAGATCCACGAAATCCATTTGAAGGAAATGTTCCTCTTTTCCCTGATCATCGATTTTACATAGAAAGTGCTTCCGGCAAAAAATAAAATGGAAGCTGCAAATACTGTCCAGGCCTGCGGTGTAATTTCCCCATGCGGCAAGTAGCTGCTTGCAAGGCCTGCTATTGAAAATGCACAGATGGCACTAAAGTCGTTACCTAATGCCCTATCTCTATTTTTAGACGAATAGCTTGCATTAATAATAAAAAAAGGAATCATAAGAAGTCCAAAGATGATAATCGATGGCCTTACCAGTAAAGGAATTAATAGCAGTAAAATAGCCGGAACCAGATAAATAGAAGTCCACTTCGCATAAAAAGCCATTCTTTTTCTTTTAAAAAGAAGAAGGCCCGGATAAGTAGCCAGATATAATAATATCCATCCTAAAAAGAACGGGATATGAGACCAAATAATATCAGATGCAGCCGCTCCGAGCCAAAATGGCAGAATCAGCATTGCCCAGGCTCCATGCTGCTTTGGCATAAATAACTTCATCTTCAATACCTCCCCGCTGCTTTCTGCCAATAATATATAATTTTCCCGGTAAATAATAAGTGAAGATTATCACTGGTAAACACATCGCCACAAAACGTTCAACTTTCAGAGAATTATAAAAAACAGCCCAAAATAAAATGGACTGTTTTGAATAATCTTATTTCCTTTTCTTACTTTCGCCCACTAAATACTCAATAATCCACTCAGTGCCTTTTGGATTATGAATGCTGAAAAACGGAGTTTCCAAATCTGCAGCCTTGTGCTTAATCACTTTATCTTCCCAGCTGAAGAGTGCACAGATATTTGTCAGTTCCTCCATAAGGTACAGATCTTCACCACTTCTGAGCAGGAGTGCTTTAGGGTATGAAGCCATTTTATGACCTTCAATAAGTACTACATCAGGCTGCAGCTGCATGGCAATCCTGATCTGTTCCTCCAGGCTCCAGCTTTTCTTCTCAGCTTGTAAAAGAAGTCTGCCGCCACCTTCAACAATTGAAGCCGCTGCTCCTGATTCAATATGACTGCTGGAATCCTTTCCTTCCGGGGTCTCGGGCTTGCCGCCATGGCCATGATGCTTAATGGCAATGACAGAAAGGCCCTTCCCTTTTAATCCGGAAATCAATTTATTTACCAAGGTTGTTTTTCCGCTGTTTTGAAAGCCGGATACCTGAAAAATGACAGGTTCCTTTACCATGGCCATTCGCTTCCTTCATGGTCCTCAAGCAATAGCACATCAACAATGTCGCCCTTGCCATAGCCTCTGGTACCGCCTGGCAGGATCATTAGTGAATTCGCGCCGGCGAGACTCATCACAATGTTTGATTTATCCACTCCGCTTGGCGCTGCCTCCAGTCTGCCTCTTGAATAGTTCACAGCAGTCCGGACAAATCGTGTAAATGGGTTTGCTTTTGGAAACTCGGCCACGAGCTCTGCTGTTTCTTTTCTTAAGTGCGGTTTCTCAGAGAACAGCATTTTCCGGATGATCGGTCTTGCAAAAAGCTCAAACCCTACATAGCAGGCAGAAGGATTTCCGGAAAGTCCAAACAGCAGCTTCCCTTCATGCTGGGCAACTGTTGTCACACTGCCGGGCCTCATCGCAACCTTGTTGAAAAGGACCTCTGCCGCAAGCTTTTCATAAATTCCCGGCAGATAATCAAAATCCCCCACAGATACGCCACCCGTAGTAATCAGCATATCCACACTGTTCAAAGCTTCCTTCACAGCATTGAAACAAGTATCAAATTCGTCAGGGAGTTTTCCATAATAAACAACTTCTGCTCCAGCCCTTTCAATTTGCGCTGCTATCATATGGGCATTGCTATTTCTGATTTTCCCCGGCTGCAGCTGTTCGTGAACTTCCAATAGCTCGGTGCCTGTTGCAAATAATCCGATAACAGGCTTCTTTGCAACCGGTACCTCGGCATAGCCAAAGGTAGCAAGAATAGCCTGAATTCCAGGGTTGATTTTTGTCCCCTTTTTAACCAGGGAATCTCCTTCCTTCGCATCTTCGCCCTTGAAGGAAACATTGTCTCCAGGATTATAGGTGCGTTTAATGGACATAAAATTCTTACCGTCTTCTTCATATGCTTTTGCCAGTTCAAGCATTACAACGGCATCACATTCTTCAGGCATTTGGGCACCAGTCATAATTCTTACTGCCTGGAATGGACCAATTTTTTTGGATGTCACATGTCCGGCGCCAATGTGGTCTACCACCTCAAATATGACGGGATTTTCCAATGAAGCTTCCTTTGTGTCTGCAGAACGGACAGCAAAACCATCATATGGTGATCGATCAAAATGAGGGACATCATGTGTCGCTTTTAAATCTTCTGCCAGAAAACGGCCGTTGCTTTCATTAATGGATACGTATTCTGCACTTCCGTTTAATTGATATGCCATGATTTTTTTTACTGCATCAGCAACAGGAATGGGAGTTCTTTTTTCCAGCATGATATCAGCTCCTATGTACTTTTCTTAACGCTTTTTCTATTTCAATTATTATAAACGTACATGAAAACTTATAACATGACAATCATCACACTTTCAGTTACATATGTGCATGGTTTTACCTAAAGGCTGTTTTCGTAAGGTTTGTTGCTTTTTTTATATTATTTACTAAGTTGATTGTAGCGGAAGGTGCGAGATCCTCGAAAATGCATTCGCATTTTCTTCGTGCGGTGTTTACTCAACGAAGCTTATTCAAAGTCCTGCGGGAGTAGCGGGACAGGTGAGACCCCGCAGACGCGGAGCGTTGAGGAGGCTCACCGCCCGCCCCGCGGAAAGCGAGCAGCCTGGAGCGGAAATCAACGGACAACATTGATAGGCAAAGAACAACAATTTATGCGAAAATAGACTACCCAAAAAACTTTATAAAAAGCCTGCAAGTGTGATGCCCGTCACCAAATAAAAAAGGAAATTCGTTTATTCTTTAGATAGTTCACAAGATAGAAGGAGGAAAATTCAATGACCATACTGCTTACAGAAGACCCCCTGGTAAAAGATATTGTAAATGAATTTCCAAAGACAAGTGATGTTTTTAAACGTCATCGCATTGATTTTTGCTGCGGTGGAAATATTCCGCTGGTGCGTGCAGTTTCAGAGCAGTCTGCCAATATGGACGTTCTGATTAAAGAATTGAACGAGGTTATTCAGAAGGAAAACCAAACCGATGATTTAGAAGTATGGACTGACAGTACATCAGAAGTTATTATTGAACATGTCATCAAACGATATCATCGTCCTCTTGAGGAGGAACTATCCCTATTAAGCCCATATGTAACAAAGGTCTCAAGAGTCCATGGAGAAAGCCACGAGGAGCTTTTACAAGTCCATCAATTATTCTTTGAGCTGAAGCACGAGCTTCTTGAACATACTTCTAAAGAGGAAGAGTCAGTTTTTCCAATGCTTCTGAAGCTTGATGACCCCCAGGCTGAAAATCGCGAAGAAATCATCAGCTATATCCGGGAGCTTGAGAAAGAGCATGATCATGCAGGTTCAATTTTAAAGGAATTGAGGGAAATTACTTCTGATTATACTCCTCCAGCAGATGCATGCGGCTCATACCGCCTTGTGTATAAGCGGCTGGAAGATCTTGAAAGCCAAACTTTCATGCATGTTCACCTTGAAAATAACATTCTATTTCCACGGTATATATAAACATCTTGATCTGCAGCCAATAACGGCTGCAGTTTTTTTGCAGTCTAAAAGACAAAATAAAAAGCCTGCCCGGCTATGTCCATTTCTCATGACACAGCAAAGCATGCTTTTTTTATCCTCCAATATAGGACATTTCAATCTTTTTCCTGCTGGCAATGGTTTCTTCAGTCCGTTCGTCTGAATATCTGTCTTTTCTTTCGTTCCAAATATTAATAATCCGATCGGTAATTTCTTCATCCGTTGCGCCTTTTCTCATAAATCCCTTCAGATCATGGCCTTCTCCATTGAAAAGGCATGTAAAAATTTGGCCGTTTGCTGACAATCTTGAACGTGTGCAGCTTGAACAGAACGATTCAGAAACAGATGTAATAAACCCAACATCCACATCAGTCCCCTTATATCGGTATCGCTTGGCAACCTCTCCGAAATAATCCGGATCTACCGGTTCCAATAAATAATGTTCCTTTAACATGTGATAAATTTCTTTTTTGGTAACAACCTCGTCCATCTTCCAGCCGTTTGTACTGCCGACATCCATGTATTCAATAAAGCGGAGCTGTAAGCCGTTATCTTTGCAGAACTTAGCCATCGGGACAATTTCAGAATCATTCAGGCCTTTTTTAACGACCATATTAAGCTTGACGCCAAGCCCTGCTTCTTTTGCTGCCTCGATTCCTTCAAGAACTGGTTTGACACCCACATTGCGTCCGTTTATTTTTCCAAACAGCTCATCATCCAGGCTGTCAAGACTGATGTTAACCCTCACCAGTCCTGCTTCCTTTAAATCTTTCGCATGCTTGGGCAGCAATACACCATTTGTGGTTAGTCCTATATCTTTTAAGCCCTCAATGTCTGAAAGCATTTTTACAAGTTTAGGCATGTCCTTTCTCATAAGCGGTTCTCCGCCTGTTAACCTAATCTTCTCCACTCCAAGGCTTATAAAAATTTTAGCCAGCCGTTCAATTTCTTCATAGCTCAGGAGCTCGTTTTTTGGAAGGAAAGCAAAATCCGGCCCAAATATTTCTGCCGGCATGCAGTATTGACAGCGGAAATTACAGCGGTCAATGACAGAAATGCGAAGGTCTCTTAAAGGTCTATTCAATTTATCTTTTACGATTGTTTTAGCCATTTCGTTCAACTCCATATAAAGAGTGACTTAAAAAAGCTTTCTATACAGATGTATATTTTAGCCTTTCCCTTAAAATAACAGAAATAACCCAGTATCTCAAATTAAGGGCTTCTACTATTAGAACATACAATCGTTTCAATGTTAATAGGGAATTGTTTGTATAATAGCAAAGACACGCCATTTCAATAGAATTTGCCACAATAAAGACACAAAAGCCGGCAATGTTTTCACTATACAAATGATATTATTGTGAAAAAAGACAGTTGTTTTATGAAGGAGGGTCAACATGCCTCGTACAGCCATTAAACCGACACATTCCATAGAGATTAAAGAGCTTCTTCATTTCGCAGACCGGCGTATGAAAACCCCCAAAGGGGCCTACATTTTTCAGGAAGGTATGGATGCTGATGAGCTTTATATTATACTTTCAGGCAAGATACAAATCAGCAAGATAACAGCAGATGGCAGAGAACTCACTTTCAGGATATGCGGAGAAAATGAAATCATTGGTGAGCTGACCCTATTTACCAGTGACCCTAAATATTTATTAAATGCTTTAGTGCTTGAAGCTGGTGAAGTTGCTGTGATAAAAAAAGATGTCCTGGAAAGGGAGATTTTTAAAAATAGTACATTAGCTTATGAATTTATGAAATGGATGAGCGACCACTTCCGTAATACACAGACCAAATTTAGAGATCTCGTCCTTAATGGAAAAAAAGGTGCCCTTTATTCAACCCTTATCAGAATGACTAACAGCTATGGCATTAAGGTTATGGGCGGCATACTCATTGATCTGCCCCTTACGAATCAAGAACTTGGGAATTTCTGCGGCACCTCCAGGGAAAGCACCAACCGGATACTGGGTGAACTGAAAAAAGACGGCATCATCACCATTCTAAATGGAAAAATCACAGTCAAAGATCTTCAATATTTAAAAAATGAAATAGGCTGTGAAAACTGCCCTGCCGTATATTGCAGCATCGAATAGGAGTGCATCTTAACTGCACTCCTCTTTCTTTTATGATTTTGCCTCTTTCTTTCTATGTGCCTTTGGAATATAGACACAAAACGGCTCGCTTTCCATATAATCCCCTGTCATGGCAAATGCCCGTGACCTGGATCCCCCGCATACATAACGGAACTCGCATAGTCCGCATTTCCCTTTATACTTATCAGGATTTCTGAGGTTTTTAAAAATTGGCGATTCCCTGTATATTTCAGCAAGTGGCTGTTCCCTTACATTCCCTGCTTTAACAGGCAGCAGCCCGCTGGGATAAACATCCCCAATATGTGAAATGAAAACAAATCCATTTCCGTCATTTACTCCTTTAGGTGCCCTGCCTAAACCATCTATAGAACCCGTTAGCCCTTGCTGTGTAAGTGCATCAAGATATTGAATGTCCTCATTCTGAGCCTTCGCTTCCTTCATTTTTTGCTGAATGACTACTCGGCGGTAATGCTGGGCAGCTGTTGTCTTGATATCGAAAGTAACTTTTTTGCTTAAGTTATACAGCCATGTAAATACCTTCTCATGTTCAACCGGAGAAATCATATCTTTTTCCTGCCCTCTTCCTGTTGGGACGAGGAAGAACACACTCCAAAGAACACATTTGAGTTCTTCGACAACCTTAGCCATTTCCTCAAGATAATCTATATTATAACGCGAAATAACTGTATTAATCTGGACTGGTATTTCAAGCTCGTGCAAATATTTAATCCTTTCGATCGTTAAATCAAAGGATCCGGAAGTACCTCTAAAATGGTCATGGATTTCCGCATTTGGCCCATCAAGGCTGAAAGCCCATCGAGCTAAGCCGACCTTTTTAGCTTTTTCAATAGCTTCTTTTGTTACATTGGGTGTCGCACTGGGCGTCATCGAAACACGCACGCCTTTTTTTACAGCATATTCGGCAATGTCGAATACATCCTGCCTCATTAATGGATCTCCACCAGTAAAAACAAGCATAGGGTTGTTCATTTCCTTGATTTGGTCAATCAAATACTTCCCTTCATCAAAAGAAAGCTCTCGCGGATCTCTCTTGTATTGCGCTTCCGCTCGGCAATGCAGACATTTTAGCTGGCATGCCCTTGTTAATTCCCATATCACAATAAAAGGGTCATTATTAAAATTTCTATCAAATCCCATTTGAAATGCCTCCTAAGCAGCTCAATCCTGGCTGTTTCATCAACGCAATTTTGTCTTTCCATCGTTATTATAGGATAATCGGCATGTTAAATAAGTGAACTACCTCACATACAATGCTCATGTACAGAGTTACGTTCAAAAAATTACAAGCAAGGGCATAAAAAAACAGCTGGAAAATACTCCAGCTGTTTTTTAAGATTCAATCTTATTGTACGCCTAGTGCAATTTTTGCATAGCGGGACATTCTGTCTTTAGACCAAGGCGGGTTCCAGACAATGTTCACTTCAGTGTCCTTTACTTCTGGAATATCAGCCAAAGCTGACTTTACTTGTTCAACAATTGTTCCTGCCAAAGGACAGCCCATGGATGTAAGAGTCATATCTACTACGGCTTTCCCTTCCTCTTCCATTTTAACATCATATACTAAGCCTAAGTTTACAATATCTATCCCCAGCTCCGGGTCAACAACAAGTTCAAGCGCACCCATGATGCTGTCTTTTAAATCCTGGTCCATATCTGCAGCACTCCTTCATTATTTACTTTATCTTTATCTTAACAAATATTTAAATGAATTGAAAAAATGTTGGTTATAGATGTTCCCCGAACCATTTAACCGTTTCCAGCAGCCCTTCCCTGCTTACTTTATGCCCTGCCTGTTCATCTGATATGAACATGAGGTTTTCAGGTGAGTCACTATATAAGGGCTGAATGGTCTCATAAAATTGGTATGTATAGGAATAAGGCACAACCGGGTCTTTTTTGCCATGCCAGAACATAAGAGGCCTTCCTCCGAGTTTTTCAGGCTGAAGACTTAAATCACGCTCCCTTAAAGTCCCCAGCAGATCTGCCAGTTCTTCGCTGGAAAGCGGAATTTCAACCTTATTCTTCTTCAATTCATCCAGCTGAAGCTGTGCAAATTCTTCATAATACGGCATACCCATAAGGCTTACTGCAGCCTTGACCCACTCATACTGGGTCAAGGCGCCCAAAGTGACTATTCCTCCCATGGAGGTGCCCACAAGCCCTATTCTTCCCTGGTCGATCAAATCTGCATCCTCATAGACATCCCTGATTATGTTCAATTCCGCAATGGTATTCAGAACAATATCCCATAGCTTGAAATTTAAATCGCTGCCTGATAAACCTTCAGATCTTTCCCCATGAAGTAAAGTGTCCGGAAGCACCACCCTGAACCCTTTTTCAGCAAGCAGATAGGCATAATGCAGATTATGTTCTTTGGCACTCGTAAAGCCATGAACGAAAATAATGAATGGCAAGCGTTCCCCCTTTACTTCCTGCCTGGCAAGTTCAAGAACAGGAATTTCTTTGAAATGCTTATGTTCAATAACAACCACAGTTCTTCCTCCTAAATCTGTTAGGGCACAAGTGATTTTTTTTACAAAATTATAATAATATTGATAACATATATGTATAAAATGATTTTGTAAAAGCTTACGCTCTTGTCATGATGTAAATTCTTTCTATTTTTTCAGTTTAACATGTAGACTTTTTTTTTCCAAAACCTTTACACTTAAAAGAAAAGCGGGGCATACTTCAAGATAAGCAATTTGCTGCAGTCCGCTATCTGCAGTTTTATTCTTAAGAAAAAGTGCTGAGCGCTTAGAAGGAGATCTTATGGCAGAAAAACATTTAATTGCACTGGACCTTGATGGAACATTATTAAAAGATGACAAAACCATCTCAGCTAAAACTAAAATGATTATTCAAAAGGCACGTGAACAAGGACATGAAGTGATGATTGCCACAGGTAGGCCATATCGCTCCAGCGAAATTTACTATCGTGAAATGGGCTTGACTACGCCAATAGTCAATTTCAATGGTGCTTATATACATCATCCTAAAGATCATAATTGGGGAGTTTATCACACACCTTTGCAAATGAACGTTGCAAAGGAAATTGTCGAAGCAGTTAATAGTTATACAGTTCATAATATTGTAGCAGAAGTTATAGATGATGTTTACCTGCATTACCATGATGAAAAGCTTCTGGATATCTTCGGTTTTGGCGATCCCAAAATTACGACTGGAGATTTGCGCAATTATCTTAATGATAATCCGACAAGCATGCTGATCCATACAGATGAAGAACATGTAAAAACAATTAGAGCCCATCTTTCTGAAGTCCATGCCGAAGTGATTGACCACCGTCGCTGGGCGGCTCCATGGCATGTCATTGAAATCGTAAAAACAGGTCTGAATAAAGCCGTTGGCCTCCAAAAAGCAGCTGATTACTTCCAAATACCGCCTGAGCGGATCATAGCTTTCGGTGATGAAGACAATGATCTTGAAATGCTTGAATTTGCAGGCTACGGGATTGCCATGGGCAATGCTATAGACCAGGTTAAAAATATTGCCAATGAAGTCACCCTAACCAACGAGGAAGATGGAATCGGAATCTATCTAAATGAATTATTAAACCTTAAAGCACTGTAAGCAAATGAACAAAAAGAATTAAATAGTAATCAGTCCATTAAATTCCCTTTTTAAATCATTCCTATAGAGCATACTAAAGGATGGAGCAGCACAATGCTGCTTTAAACTCTTTCATGGAGGGGATTCGAATGGGTAAACGTAATAAATCAAAACGCTTCGTACAACAGGGTGTTGATACTGTTAGTAAGCATGATGAACGTATCCCGTACCACATGACCTATGCAGAGGCGGAAGCCCAAAAATTAGCTAATGTGAAAGAATCATCCCTCGGAGGAATATAACGATGGGAAACAGACTATTTCAGGAAGCCAGAAAATATGTGGAAATAGCTAAAAATTCTGCAGGCGAAGAAACTGTTTCCCGCGCGAAAAATGCTTTAAGTTCCGCGTTTGCCAATTCCAATGCGGCTGAACAGGCACAGCTGCGGGAGATGCAGCAGGAGCTTGAACAATATTCGCAGAATCGCTAAAAAGAAGCTGGCAGCCTCGATGGCTGCCAGCTTCTTTTTTATCTCCTTTCCAGGATAACAGGAAAGGAATTAATAATATGTCCGTCTTCATGGCTTTTTTCATATAAATGCAAAATCAATGATCCGTTTTCAGGCAGTTTATCAACAGAAATGCTTACTTTTATCTTAAAGTTCTCCCAGTTATTTGAACGTGCTGATACTCCCTTTTCAGGCAGCAGTTCATTATGGCCATCTTCAACTGTATACCATAGCTTTCCGCTTTTTAGACGCCCTTCAATTGATACTGTATAAAAGCCATTCTCTCCAGAGACCTTAACATGGCGAAAGGCAGGATTTTCTCCTGGAATATAGAAAGAGGCTTTTGATTCCGCTTTCGTCTCCATTTCTTTCCCATTTATGTTTGATGCCAAAAGCCTGGCTTTTACAATGTACTCCCCTTCCTTAACTCTTACGCCTTTGTGCCGATAATCCCATTGCTCTTTCCACACCTTAATTTCATCCGGTTTGAGGGCAACAGTCTGTATAGCCTGTAAATACGCTTTCCCTTCTGAAGAGGAATATACCTTTTCGCCCTTTTGATTGAATATATCCACATCGTAAAATTGGGAAGTCCTAAACTCAAAGCTTAGCGGGTAATTGGCAGTATTCCTCAGAACTAATTCCATCTCCATGTTTTCTGTTCCTGCTTGAGGCGTTACTTTAAAATCAAATGGCATTTCCTTTTTAGAAGCTTCAAAACTTTGCAAAGGCATAGTAAAGATAATCAGAGCAGCAGCAGCCAAAAGCCGAAGCATCCTTCATCCCTCCATTCCATTTAATCCCTGCGGAAGAAACCATATACACCAGCGGTTTGGACAATATTCGTAAAAGCATTCGGATCTACTTCTTTTATAATTCTTTCAAGGTCAAATAACTCGTAACGGGTGATGACAATCATCATCATTTCCTTGTTTTCATTTGTAAAAGCCCCCTTTGCAGGAATGGTTGTAATCCCCCTGACAAGATGATCATGGATGGCTTTTTTCATTTCTTCCGATTTTTTCGTTATAATCAACGCTGTCAGTTTCTCATGTCTTGTATGAATGGCATCAATGACCCTGGTTGAGGCATATAGGGTAACAAGAGTGTATAAGGCTTTTTCCCAGCCATACAAAAAGCCGGCAGTTATTATAATAATGGCGTTAAGTGTGAAAAAATATGTACCGACAGGCTTGTCTTTCATTCGGGACAATACCATCGCGATGATATCCATCCCTCCTGTGGAAGCCCCCCATTTTAGTGTTATCCCTACGCCAACAGCCGCAATGACACCTCCAAAAACGGCATTAAGCAAAATATCCTTTGATACATGAATTACCGGTATTATTTCCAGGAAAAAAGACATTAAGAATACGCTGAGAAAACTATAAATGGTAAACGACCTTCCAACCTTTTTCCAGGCTAAAATGGTGACGGGAATATTTAGAATGAAAAGCAGGATCCCTGTTGATCCAAAATCCCCCAGAATGCTTGATAAGAGCTGGGCCACACCTGTAAAACCGCTCGCATATACATTGGCAGGTATCAGAAAAAAATTCATCGCAATCGCGTTCAATATTGCACCAATTAAAACAATAAATACTTTCTTAGTTTCTAACCAAACCATTTTTTACCCCCTGAATTTTCTTATTATTTTCTTTACCCAGTCAGTGTCATTTTCAACACAATTCATTGTTTTTTCTCCTTGATTTCTATAAACTTAATTCATATAGTTTGAAAGCAGGTGAAAGAAAATGTCAGTAAAAATTTTAGCTGACAGTGCGTGTGATCTGCCGCTAAGCTTCTATGAAGAAAATGGCGTCACACTTTTCCCATTAAAGGTTCAACTGAATGATACAGAATATGAAGATTTAGTCACCATAGAACCTAAGGATGTTTATGATGCTATCCGTGATGGCCAGGTGCCTAAAACATCTCAGGTATCCCCTCTACATTTTGAAGAAACGTTCATGAAAATGGCAGAACAAAATGAAGACGGTATTTATGTTTCTTTTTCCTCCGGACTCTCAGGTACATACCAGACCGCTGTAATGATTTTGGAGCAGGTAAAAGAGAAATACCCGGATTTCAAATTATCCATTATCAATTCCAAGGCTGCTTCATTGGGATATGGATTAATCGTGAAGGCAGCTGCTGCCAAAGCACAATCAGGTGCATCCAAGGAAGATATACAGCAAGATATCGAACTTCGCTGCCGGAACCTCGAGAGTTTATTCACTGTAAATGACCTCGAATACCTGGCAAAAGGCGGACGTGTTTCTAAAGCTTCCGCATTTCTAGGCGGACTTTTGAATATTAAACCTCTCCTAACTGTAGAAGATGGCAAACTTGTACCGATTGAGAAACTGCGCGGCAAGAAAAAGCTTCTTCGCCGCATTATTGAGCTGATGAAAGAAAATGGGACTTCGTTTGAGAACCAGACGGTCGGCATCAGCCATGCAGATGATGAAGACACAGCTCTGGAAATGCAAAGATTAATCCTGGAAGAGCTTAAAGCCAAAGAAGTCTATATTACATCCATAGGCTCTGCAATCGGTTCCCATACGGGTCCAGGAACAATTGCGGTTTTCTACCAAAAGCAAATATAAACCTTAAGTGAAGAATACATACTCCATTTCATTCTGACAGACAATATGATTGTACTTCAGTAATATTCTGAAGGATAAACCTCTTAGTATGAAAGGAGTATTATTATTATGCCGCATACTTCCGATAATGATAAAAAAGCGAAAGACAATAATGCGCTTCTTCACGAAAAAAATATGATGCGCGAGAAAAACCGCAAGGCCGGGAAAAACCAATATTCTAAAAAGACAGACCATCTATAATAATAAAACGGGCAAGCATTGGCTTGTCCGTTTTTTAGATTGTAAATTAGTCTTTCTTTATATATGTCCATCCATCTTCCTGATAAACCTTGCCTTCCTTCATAAGCCTTCCCAGAGCCCTTTTAAAAGAAGCTTTGCTTAGCTGAAAACGCTCCTGTATATCTTCTGGCGCGCTTTTATCTCCGAAAGGCATCGCACCATTGCGGCTTTCAAGATATGATAGGATTTTTTCGGAATCATCGTCCAGTGCCTCATGTTTTCTGGGAGCAAGAGAAACATTCACTGTTCCGTCCTCTTTCACATCTACAATTCTCCCATCAACTTTTTCGCCAAGACGGGGCTCCCTTTTGCGCTGGGATTCATGGATAAAGCCTTTAAAGCCTTCAGCTGTATAAATCCAGCTCCCAACCTTTGCGGTTCTATATATATGTCCGTGAATATTCTTATTAAAATCACTTTTGGCTGCCTTAATTGAAATATCTGTAATGACAGGATCAGTAGCCATTTTTACATAAATTCTGTTATTCTTATTCACCCGGAGTGTAATGTACAGCCTATCCCCTTCAATCGGCCATACAGCTTCATGTACAGGCAAATCTTCCTCCCCCAGGAGCATATCCTTCTGAATGCCAATGTTAATGAATACACCGATGCCGGGCTTTACATCACTTACATGTGCCCATCCATATGTACCAACCTGAACCTCGGGAATCACAGTTGTTGCTGCAATTCTTCCCTGTGAGTCCATATAAAGAAAAGCCTCAACTTCCTGTCCTTCTTCCAGCTTTTCATCCGTCTCATTCTGATGAAGAAGAACATCTTCCTCTCCATCCGTCAAAAAATAGCCAAATGCCGCTTCCCTTGAAACAATCAGTTTAGCAGCACGGCCTAAATTCTCTTCTAAAGCCATCCCTTTTCCTCCTTCTTGGTTTCCAGTAAACAAATATTCATTATATTAAATCTTTCCCAATTAAGATCACATAACTCCTAAAGTTGTTTGAACTGCTATATTTTACTATAATAAGGACAAGAAGTGAAACTTAAATTGTTATCTCCAAGGAGGCTGTCATGTCTAAAGAAAGCTCATTTGATATTGTATCCAAAGTTGACTTTTCTGAAGTAACCAATGCCATTAATATTGCCATGAAGGAAATCTCCACCCGCTATGACTTTAAAGGCAGCAAAAGTGATATAAAGCTGGATAAAGAAGAGCTCGTGCTTCTATCTGATGACGAATTTAAATTGGAACAGCTTAAAGATGTTTTATTGGGTAAACTGATAAAAAGGGGCATTCCTGTAAAAAATCTTGATTACAGCAAAATTGAAGGGGCATCAGGCGGAACAGTACGCCAAAGAGCAAAGCTTGTTCAGGGAATTGATAAAGAAAATGCAAAGAAGATTAATACCCTTATTAAAAACAGCGGTTTAAAGGTGAAGAGCCAGGTTCAGGATGATCAGGTCCGTGTAACTGGCAAAAACCGAGATGACCTGCAGAAGATTATTGCAGCTGTTAAAGAGGCTGATTTGACTGTAGATGTTCAATTCGTAAACTATCGGTAAGTTTAAGCAAACGGAGAAAATCCGTTTGCTTTTTTTGAATTCAGGAAGTTTGCTAAATATTATTTCAAAAATTTATACATTAATAATTCATCTGCATAAGACCCATCATTTCTTTTAATATGTTTAATTTTGCGTCCTTCCTCCTGAAATCCAAATCGCTTGTACATATGAATCGCTCTTTGGTTATAAGCAAAGACTTCCAGGCATACTTTTTCCAGACCCGGTTCCTCTTGCGCCCACTTCAGAAATTGCTCCATCATTTTGCTTCCCAGTCCCTGATTACAATGCTTCTCCTGTATTGTGATCCCGAAATAGCCCAGATGCTTCACCTTTTTGCTTTTTGACCGCCGAAAGTTCAGCATTCCAATTACTTCATTGTCAACTTCCGCTAATAAAATTAGATCCCCATTTCTTATGCTCTGTTCAATCCACGCTTCCTCTTCTTCAATTGTTAAATTAAATTCCTCCGCTTCGGTCATTAAAAAATCACTTTCCCCAAAAGCCTTCCGGCAATGCGCCAAAATGGCTTCTGCATCACATTTTTCAGCTGATCGAATCTGCAATTCCAGTTCCCCCACTCTTTTTTTAAATCTATTATATGAAGCTATGCAAATAATTTCCATGTTTTTTTACCATAATAAAATGGAATTAAAAGAGTATTAATGATTTGGAGGGATTTCGTAATGTCTAATACTCAAAACAATCCACAGGAATTTCCGCCTCAGCATCAGGAACATCAGCCCGGCACAGAGGCACCAATGCAGCCTGAGCCCCAAACGGTTGATCCAAATTATAAAGGGTCCCATAAATTAAAAGGAAAAGTTGTTTTAATAACAGGTGGAGACAGCGGCATCGGAAAATCAGCCGCCATTTATTTTGCTAAAGAAGGAGCAAGCGTGGCAATTGTCTATCTGGAAGAACATGAAGACGCAGAAAAGACTAAAGAGGCCATTCAGGCTGAGGGACAGGACTGTCTGCTGATCTCCGGTGATATCGGAAGTGAAACATTCTGCAAGGATGCTGTCAGGAAAACACTTGATAAATTTGGTAAAATTGATGTACTTGTTAATAATGCTGCAGAGCAGCATCCTCAAAAAAGCCTGCTTGATATCACTGCTGAACAGCTTGAAAAAACATTCAGAACAAACATCTTTTCATTCTTCCACCTGACAAAAGCAGTTCTTCCTCACCTTAAAAAAGGAAGCTCAATTATCAATACTGCTTCCATAACAGCTTATGAAGGAAACGAGCAGCTAATCGACTATTCTTCAACAAAAGGTGCGATTGTCTCCTTTACACGCTCATTGGCCAAATCGCTGGCTGGACAGGGAATTCGCGTAAATGGAGTTGCTCCTGGACCCATTTGGACACCGCTTATTCCGTCTACATTCACCGCGGATAAGGTATCAAAATTTGGATCAAATACCCCAATAGGCAGAGCAGGACAGCCATATGAATTGGCTCCGGCCTATGTCTATCTTGCCAGTGATGATTCATCTTATGTGAGCGGCCAGATGATCCATGTCAATGGCGGTACTATTGTAAACGGATAAACAGACAAATCGAAAGGGAAGCCCGCCCCAGGCTTCCCTTTTTTTATGACACAATCTGTGGTTCTTCAGTATTCGGACTGCTGCATGAACAGCGTTTTACAATTTTATGGGGAATAATAATTCGCTTTACAGGCTCCCGCGGGTTTTCAATTCTGTATATGAGGCTTCGTGCAGATTCAAACCCCAGATCGAATATATTAATATCGACAGAAGTTAGGGGAGGCCTGGACATTTCAGCCAAAAGCACATTATTAAAGCTGATGATAGACATATCTTCAGGAACTCTTATACCCAATTCATCCAACGTATTCAGGACACCCAATGCCATTAAGTCGTCGGCAACCACTAGGGCAGTTGGTGGTTTTTTCAGGGAATTGAGTCCTCTGACAGCTTCCTGGCCTCCTTCTTTTAAGAATTCCTCATGAACAATATATTCATTTACCAGCTCAATGCCAGCATCCCTTAATGCTTTTTCATAGCCAAGCAGCCGTTCAACTGTAACGGTTAGATTCAAGTTCCCCCCGACAAACGCAATGTGCTTATGGCCAAGCTTAATCAAGTACTCCGTTACTTCTTTGGCTGCACGGAAATTATTATTATCTACGTAAGTAATTTCTTCTTCGTCTGAAAAAGGCTTGCCTATAACAACAAAAGGGAAATCTCTTTCCTTTAAGAAGGCCAGAACTTTATCCTCCACTTTTGAATATAGCAAAATCACTCCATCTACCCGGCCGCCCTGTACCATCTGGACAACACCTTCATAAATCTCATCATCCGTTTTCCCTGTTGTCATATGGAGGGCATAATGCCTTTCATGAGCTCCCTCGCTCAGACCCCTAAGGACAGTTGGAAAGAAGGGGTTCTGAAATACAACATCCGTAGAACTGGGCATTATCAGCCCAATTGCACGGGTAGACTGGCTTGCAAGGCTGCGGGCAATAAAATTCGGATGGTATCCTAATTGCTCCATTGCCTCCCTGACTTTTTGCTTGGTTTTCTCGCTGATGCGAGGATTGTTGGCAATTACCCTTGAAACAGTAGAAGGCGCAACTTTTGCCATCTTTGCTACATCTTTAATTGTGACTGCCAATAGAATCACCCTCTCCGTGAGGTCTCTGTTATTAATATTATAATCAAAACAGGTTTGATTTTCTTTCCTTTTTTAAACAGTTAACAGGAATAGGAAGAAGGGGAGGCTCTAATGCCAAAATTACTCGGATTTCTTCTTTTTTGACCGCTTCCATAATAGATAGATAAAAATCATAAAAGCAGAATAAACTGCTGCGAGAGCTGCAATCAGCGGAATATTCAATCCTGATTTTTCTGCCAGAACATATACTTCAGCCTCTTCCCGGTCAATGATTAACTCATATTTACCGTCTTTTTCTCGGATGAGATCATCAGCAATCATGCCGCGAAGCTCTTTTCCTGCTTTTAATTGAGTGGAATCAAGTACCGCTTTCTGTGACTTTGTTGAATTATTGATCGCTATAACCGATGTTTCATCTTCGTAAGTCCGCTTATAAACGGCAAAACCGTCCTTTTCCTCCAGCAGTTCCATGTCGCCCCTTGTTAAAGATGGCAGCAATTGCCTAACTTCCCCAAGTTTTGCGATATAATCAATCAGTTCTTTATCTGTTCGGAAATCCATTTGCCTGCGGTTATCAGGGTCCTCACCCCCATCCATAGCTATTTCACTTCCATAATAGACAATGGGAATCCCAGGTGTGGTATACATGTATGTTAAGGCAAGTTTCCATCTTGGGCCCGGATGATGATTTTTTGTGATAGCATCCCTGGTGAACCTGACAGTATCATGATTATCCATGAAGCTTCCCATTAGATAGGGATTTTCATAAAATGCCTTATTTTGGTCCCAGCTTGCAAAAAGCCAGCTTAACGACTTGCCAGGCTCTGCAAAGGCAGTTCTTAAATGATCATTTAAAGGATAATCAACAAAGCCGTCAATCCCTGTTTTTTCATATTCAGCAATATATTTTGGATCATCCGACCACACTTCCCCAAGCAAATAAAAGTCTTCTTTTACTGACTTTACATTTTTGGCGAAATCAATCCAGAATGATTTTGGAACATGCTTGACAGTATCAAGTCTATATCCATCAATATCCGTTTCTTCGATCCACCACTTTGCTGCATCAATTAAATAATTTTGCACCTCTGGATTTTCCTGCTTCAAATCAGGGAGTCCATAAATCCAGCCATTTTCAATCTCAGATTGATTCGTCCAGTTCATGATATCTTGTTTTTCATGGAACCAATCCTTTTTCCCGGGGTCATTAACCCATTCGTGATTGGAGCTCACATGGTTTACTACGAAGTCCAAAATCACTTTCATATCTCTTTTGTGAGCTTCCTGGACTAACTGTTTGAACTCATCCATTGTGCCAAAGTGTTCTTCCGTGTTATAAAAATCTTTAACCCAGTAACCGTGATAGCCCTTCTCTTCATTATCGAAAACGGGAGTCAGCCAAATTGCTGTAAACCCCATATCTTTAATATAATCCAGGCGTTCTGTAATCCCCTTAAAATCTCCGCCATGATAAGCTTTGGGGTCCTGAACCTCGACTTTAAAGTCATTGTTTGGATCTCCATTGCTAAATCGGTCAACCATTAAAAAATAAAATGTTTCATCTTGCCATTTACGCTCTTCTTTTTCAGCTGCTCCTGCCGGCAGGGCATAAAAAAGAAGAAACGGGATTAAGATGAAGGTTATGATTCCTTTTTTCATCGCCGCTCCTCCTTCATTTTTCAAGCCGCTGAGAGACCTGCAATCCAGTTCGCAGACTGCAGCGGCCAGTAAAGTTTCAGCCCTTTAAGATTAGCCTTTTGTTCCCCCTGCCGTCAAACCAGATACAAAGTATTTTTGGAACATAAGGAACAGTGCAGCAATCGGAATCGCAATTAAAACAGAGCCAGCTGCAAATTTTGTGAATTCATTTCCAAATTGCTTCGCCACCATTTCATACAAACCTACAGCCATTGTGAACTTTTCATCTGTTCTTAATAAAATTCTGGCAAGGATGAAATCCCCAAAAGGAGCAATGAAAGAAAATAGGGCAACTACCGCAACAATTGGTTTTGCGAGCGGCATAACAATTTGCCAGAAGACACGCAGATGGCTCGCACCATCCATTTTCGCAGATTCATCAAGTTCTTTAGGAATCGTATCGAGATAGCCCTTCATCAGCCAAGTATTCATTGGAATCTGTCCGCCGACATACACAAGGATCAATCCAAGATGAGTATCAATTAAACCAGTTCTTGTCGCTAATACAAAAATGGCAATCAGTGCTGCAAAGTTAGGTATCATTTGCAGTATCAGGAAAGTTAATAATCCATTTTTCCTTCCGATAAAGCGGTAACGGGAAAATGAGTACGCAGTGAAGGACACTGTAATAACGGTTAAAATCATGGTCAGTGTACTTATTTTCAAAGAATTCCAGTACCATTTAACATAATTGGACTTATCTGAATCAAAAAGATATTTGTAATGATCTAAGGTCGGATTTTCAGGAAACATTGTGGATCCCGACAAACTTTGGCCTGGGTTTAAGGAAGAACCCACTACCCACAAAAGCGGATAAATCACTATAAAGCTCATTAAGGCAATGATTGCATATGAAAAAGTCAGCCGGATTATTTTATTTTTCTTCATGCTCATAGCTACATCAAATCCTCTTCTTGGAATGATTTTGTTCTTCTAAACTGCCATAGAGCTACAGTGATGACGATGAGTGACAGAATCATGGTTACCGCTGCTGCTTTGCCGTATTGGGCAGAAGTCATTGTCAGTTTATAAATCCAGGATATAAGAATATCCGAACCGCCGGCGTTTTGGCCTGGAATGGCCGGTCCACCGCCATTGAACAAGAAGATTACATTAAAGTTGTTGAAGTTGAATGTATACTGAGTAATGATAATGGGTGCCGTTGCAAAAAGAACCAGCGGCAGAGTGATCTTTGAAAATTTCTGCAAAATTGTTGCACCATCAACTGTTGCAGCTTCATAAAGCTCATCCGGAATTGACTGCAGCACACCTGTTGTCATGGCAAAAATGAATGGGAAGCCAAGCCATGACTGAATAAAAATCAAGGCTAAACGTGTCCAGTTTTCCTCTGTCATCCATGGAATGGGACCGATGCCAATCGCATCCAGTATCGTTTTATTAATTACACCGAAAGTCTCATTAAACATGCCTGAGAAAATCAGGATTGATATAAATGCAGGAACTGCCCAAGGAAGAATGAAGATTGTTCGGATAATCGCTTTTCCTTTAAGATCCTTCTGGTTAACGAGAATTGCCAGGAAAATACCCAGAGCCACCTGCAAAGTGGTAGCTACGAATGTCCACACTATTGTCCAGCCCATTACGCCAAAGAAGGTTTTTCTCCATAAATCCAGCTTAAAGATATCGATAAAATTTTGTATGCCAACCCAATCTACCAGTTTTGCAGGCGGAGAATGATATAGATCATAGTTTGTAAATGCAAGAAGAACTACGAATAAGATAGGAAAAATAACTACGAAAACTAAGAGAAAAAATCCCGGTGATATCATTAAGTATGGAAAACCATTATCAAGGAGATTGTGGTACTGTTCTCTGACACTGTTTAATTTCAGCCCCAAATCACGCTTTTTTCCATTATTATATGCGTCATAAATATTGAATGCATATATGATAAGTCCCAAAGCTGTTACAATCAGTGCAATAATTCCATCGATCAGGAGAAAAATCGAGTGGTCCAGAACTGGAATTTCCCCCAGTGTAATAAGTCCCCAGAATCCCCAATTCAGTGTGTCATAGAATGCTGCAAAGAACGAAACCGTAAGAATTAAGAATATGGCACCTTTTACGAACTGTTTATTATAAAACTGTCCAAATCCAGGCAGGATGGATAATAGAGCAGCATTTCTTCCATAATTGGATGTCATTTTTTCTGTGTCCATATGGCTTGGCCTCCCCTTTCTTTATAGGAGAAAGTATTTTCTATTAGTATAATTCATTTCCAAGATAATAGCGGCTGTTTTTTGTGCAAGCGGTTGCTTTTAAGAAGAACAGGAAAGCGGCTTCTGGCCGCTTTTATTTTCTTTCTATAAAAATGATGGGCAATACCTCCCGGGAGGTACCGCCCTTTGTCTGTCAAGCTTTACTTGGCAGGATGATTTGTTTCGATGTTTGTTTTAATGGTTTTTACTGCATCATCAAGTGCTGCTTTTGGCTCCGCTTTCCCTGTTGCAATTGTTTGAAGTGCGGAGGCCATTGGTCCCCAAACTTCAGCCATTTCAGGAATGTTTGGCATTGGAACAGCATATTGAGATTGCTCAGCAACTGCTTTTGCAGCTTCATTGTCTGCAATTACAGGGTCTTCAATAAGAGATTTTACAGGAGGGATTTCCTGAGTTGTCTCAAAACGGATTTTTGAGTTTTCTTCATTTGTTATATGCTCAACAAATTTTGTTGCCCAATAAGGATTTTTAGTGAATGCAGTTACATGCCAGCCTTTAACACCCATGAATGTTTTAACAGGCTCACCGTTTGGAAGCTTTGGCATTACAGAAACGCCAACCTCAATTCCTGCATCCTTCATACCTTGAAGTGCCCATGGACCATTCATAACAGAAGCAGCTTTTCCTTCATTGAATAGGCCATCCATTGCTGCTCCACCGCTTTCCCCGATGATTCCTTTAGGGAATAAGCCTTCACCGTACCATTTTTGAATGAACTCAGCACCTTCAACAGCGCCTTCGTTGTTTAAGCCTACATCTTCACGGTCTAATGCACCGTCATTTTCCTTGAAAACATATCCGCCCATGCCAGCAATAGGTCCGTGTGCGAAATAGAAATTGTCGAATAGAGCCAGGAATCCATACTGTCCGCCAGTCGTCAATTTTTTAGCTTGAGTATAAAGCTCTTCCATTGTTTCAGGAGCTTTTTCCATTAATGCTTTATTATAGATGAAAACTGGTGTTTCAGTTGCTTTTGGAAGACCATAGAGTTTTCCGTCAAACATTTGAGCAGTGATGGATGATTCTGTGAAAGTATCAAGAACGCTGTCTTCTACTTTGATTTCCTGAAGAAGACCTTCAGTTACAACCTGGCCAATTTGGTCATGAGGAAGTGTAACAACGTCAGGTGCATTTCCGGCAGGTCCATCAAGTCTTAATTGGTCACGGATCTTATCTGCCATGCCCAACTCTTTAAATTCAACTTTAATTCCATACTCTTTTTCAAAAGACTCAATGGCAGGCTTTAAAGCTACGCCTTTATCTGTGTCTTCCCAAACTACTAATTTTTCAGGTTTTGGCTCTTCAGCCTGGTTTTCGCCTGTGCCGTTATCTTTATCTGTGTTTTCCGGCTGTGCCTCACGCTGAGGACCGCAAGCTGCCAGCATTCCGATCACCAATACCAGCATCATAAAGAAAGATAGTGACTTTTTCATGATATTGCCCCCTTTAAATAGATCTGTTGATTAATGTAAACGTACAACCGTTTGCACAAAATTGTAAACGCTTTAATCTATTTCTAAAAAAATGAGCGTTCACTTAAACTATTATCCAATGAAACCGCTTAATGAAAACGATTGCACAATTTCTAATTTTTATTATACAAGGTTTTTGGGCTTTTACAACTACTTTTTTCTAAATATTTTTAAGCGAAAATAAATTTTAAAAGATTGATCCTCATTTCTCTTCTATATTTTCATTTCTTTCATATGGTATAATGCAAGCGATTGCACTTTTGAAAGGGGAATTTCAATGGAAAAGGCAGCTATCATACATTACCCAGCTGATCATTATGTTTATCCTATCAACAAGAAAACCTTACATATTAGACTGCAAACAAAGAAAGATGATGTTTCTGAAGTCACATTAATACACGGTGACCAATACCTGTGGGCGGATGGAAAATGGCAGTATGAAAATACTGATATGAAGAAATCCGGCTCTGATGGCATTCATGATTATTGGCATGCCTATATTGACCCGCCATTTAGAAGATCAAGATACGGCTTTCGATTAAAATCTGGTGAAGAAGAATTAATTTTGACTGAAAAAGGTTTTTACGAGGAGGCTCCTTCTGATTCAGGTTATTATTTCAACTTTCCTTATCTCCATCATGAAGAAGTATTTAAAGCTCCTGCCTGGGTGAAGGATACGGTCTGGTATCAGATTTTCCCGGAAAGATTTGCTAACGGAAATCCCGGCAATGACCCCGAAGGAGTACTTCCCTGGGGCAGTGAAAAGCCTTCTCAGGATAACTTTTTTGGCGGGGATTTCGAAGGTGTCATTGAACATCTGGATTATCTTCAGGAGCTTGGCATTACCGGCATCTATTTCACGCCTGTTTTTAAGGCATTTTCCAACCATAAATATGATACAATAGATTATCAGGAAATTGATCCCCAGTTCGGTTCAAAGGATACATTAAAAAGACTGGTTGAAGAATGCCATAAGCGGGATATTAGAGTGATGCTCGATGCCGTTTTTAACCATAGCGGATACTTCTTTCCTCCTTTTCAGGATGTGCTTAAGAATGGAGAAAAATCACAATATAAAGATTGGTATCATCCGCATAGTTTCCCGCTAAAAGGCGGGGAGTACCCTAATTATGAGACCTTCGCTTTTGTTGAGCAGATGCCAAAGCTGAATACAAATAATCCCGAGGTAAAAAAATATTTGCTCAAAGTGGCCAGTTATTGGATTGAAGAGTTTGATATTGATGGCTGGCGGCTGGATGTGGCCAATGAAGTTGACCATCAGTTCTGGCGTGAATTCAGGCAGACTGTTAAACGAATTAAACCTGATATCTATATATTAGGGGAAATCTGGCACAATTCCATGCCCTGGCTGCGCGGAGACCAGTTCGATGCTGTCATGAACTATCCTTTTACCACCAACTTGCTTAATTTAATTGCAAAAAAATCCATTACCGGAACTGAATTCGCCAATAATATGACCGCTGAAATCCACAGTTATCCAGCCAATGTCTATGAAGCTGCATTCAATCTGGTTGGAAGCCATGATACACCCAGAATTTTAACGGAATGTGAAGATGATAAAGACAGGGTAAAACTTATTTATACACTTTTATTTACCTTTATGGGTTCACCATGCCTATATTATGGAGATGAAATTGGGCTCAGCGGTGAAATGGATCCAGGCTGCAGAAAATGCATGGAATGGGATGAGGAAAAACAGGATCGAGATTTGCATTTTCATATTCAGAAGCTTATTAGGCTGCGGAAAGAAGAAAAGCTGCTGGCAAATGAAGGCCATTTTGAATTTATTCAAACAGATTCTAAGATAGTTGCCTACCGCAAATATGATGATTTTAAAACAATCATTGTGCTCGCCAATCCTGCGGATGAAAGTACGGAAGTTACTTTGCCTTACCCGCTGAAGGGTGTAAAGATTACGAATATGCTTACAGACGAAGAATTTGCAGCAGAAGCGGAGAACCTTAAAGTTCAGCTTGATGGATGGGGGTTTGAAATCCTGTCCTTTCCCGCCAGCTTCAATAAATAGGAAACCTGATTGAACTAAGGAAAGTTCTTAAGGGCAAGACCTTAAGGCTTTTCTTTTTTCGTTTTTAAATTGTCGTCGGCCCCTCCTATTTACATGAAAATTTACCTGCAAACAGGGAGAATATCCATGACTAAAAACCAGAAAAAATTGACATTATTTGCATTAACCTGGCCGATCTTTATAGAAATATTGCTTCACATGCTTATGGGGAATGCTGACACGCTTATGCTCTCGCAATATTCGGATGAATCCGTAGCTGCAGTCGGTGTGTCAAATCAGATCCTTTCGCTCGTGATCGTCATGTTTGGATTTGTTGCAACTGGGACCTCCATCCTTATCGCTCAAAATTTAGGCGCAAAAAATAATAAAACAGCTGCTGAAATTTCAATTGTCTCCTTAGGGGCAAACCTTGTATTTGGAATCATCTTAAGTATCCTTCTATTCGCATCAGGCAAACCTCTGCTTCGGTTGATGGATTTGCCGGAGGAACTTTTAAGCCAGGCAAACGCCTACTTGGTCATCGTTGGCGGCTTTTCCTTTGTCCAGGCATTGATTATGACAATTGGATCCATCATCAGAAGTTATGGATTTACCAGAGATGTTATGTACATTACCATAGGCATGAACATTTTAAATGTAATAGGCAATTATTTATTCATTTTTGGCCCATTCGGTTTTCCTGTATTGGGTGTAGAAGGAGTGGCCATCTCAACTGTCGTCAGCAGATTGATCGGATTTGCTGCTGCTGTTGCCGTCCTGCTTAGAAGAACAGAAAAAGCACTTCCGTTCCGCTTACTTTTCCGCTTCCCAAAGGAACATATCAAAAATCTTTTAAGAATCGGTATCCCTTCAGCAGGAGAACATTTATCCTATAATGGGTCACAGATGGTCATTACCATTTTCATCGCTGCTCTGGGTACAGAAGCTCTGACTGCAAAAGTTTATGCTCAAAATATAATGATGTTCATTTTCCTTTTCAGTGTCGCCATCAGCCAGGGCACTCAAATCCTGATAGGCCATATGGTAGGTGGAAAGGATTATGAGGCCGCCTATAAGAGGTGCATGAAAAGCCTGCGCCTTGCCATTATAATTTCGTTCGGAACTGCCGTTCTTTTCTCCTTGTTCTCAAAAGAATTGATGGGCATATTCACTTCTAATCCTGACATCATAAAGGTTGGAAGTGTACTCATTCTTTTGACCATCCTCCTGGAGCCAGGCAGATCGTTTAATTTGGTCGTCATTAACTCCCTCCGTGCAGCCGGCGATGTAAAATTCCCCGTTTATATGGGGATCTTGTCCATGTGGGGCGTAAGCGTCACCCTTTCCTATGTTCTTGGAATTCATTTTGGACTGGGACTTGCCGGTATTTGGATCGCCTTTATTGCCGATGAATGGCTTAGAGGATTGCTCATGTTATGGCGCTGGAAATCCAGAGTCTGGGTTAACAAGTCTTTCGTGTCTTCAAAAGCTGTTTAAATAAGAAAAGCGGAAGTGCCTTGCTCACGAAGGTACGCAGACTAAGAACGCCACGTCCTCCCAAAAGCTGCCTCTTTTGGTCGTGCGTGTATCGCTTCCGCTATTTTCCTTGTCATGTGGCAGCCTGTTTGACCCCATAAAAACAGCGGCAGTAAAGACTGCCGCTGTTTTTTCATTCTGCAATATTTATATTATAGTCTTTAAACCAAATATGAATCTGTGCAAGGTGTGCTAACAGCTGAGGTCCAGTCATGAGCTGACCAAACCATGGTTTCTGGAATGAGTCACCGCCCGATTCAATTATATTCTTCAACTGCCTGTAATCAAAGAATTCATACAGAGCGGATGACCGGTCTTCCAAGTATCCCGTGAGTATCTTTTGGACTGTACCCGTATATTCCGGATTATGCGTTTTAGGGTACGGGCTTTTCTTTCTGTATAAAACTTCATTCGGCAGGATGCCTTCGAGTGCTTTGCGCAGGATTCCTTTTTCGCGGTTTCCATGCATTTTGATCTCCCAAGGAATATTCCATACATATTCCACCAGGCGATGGTCGGCAAAAGGCACCCGGACTTCAAGGCTCGCCCCCATACTCATTCTGTCTTTACGGTCCAATAGGGTTGTCATAAAGTAAGTCATATTAATATAGAAAAGTTCTCTCCTGCTTGCGTCTTCCTTGCTCTCCCCGTCTAAGACAGGGGTTTCAGAGATTGCCTGAAGATATTTCTCCATGGCATAGTCATGAATATTTAGTTTCTTACTCCAATCTTCTTTCAATAGTCCCTGTCTGGCTTCGAGAGACCTCATCCATGGGAAGCCCTTTCGCTTTAAGTCTTCCTCTCTGTGAAACCATGGATAGCCGCCAAATATTTCATCCGCGCATTCCCCTGATAAGCTTACAACAAAATCCTTTTTTATTTCCCTGCAAAACCATAGCAGGGAAGAATCGATATCAGCCATGCCAGGAAGATCCCTTACATGCACGGATTCGATTAAATCCTCTGCCAGCTGCTGCTGGGTGATTATACAGCTGTTATGTTTCGTTTTAAAGGTATCGGACATCTTTTGGATAAATGCTCCATCTGAATTTGGCTGAAACTCATTAGCCTTGAAAAACTCCTCATTCCCCTCATAATCTATCGAATAAGTGTTCAATTGACCCTTTCCATCTCTTTCGTAAGCTTTTGCCGCAATGGCTGTGATGGCACTCGAATCCACACCGCCGGATAGGAACGTGCATAACGGGACATCCGAGACCAGCTGCCTTGTTACAGCATCCGTAAATAATTCTCTGACTCGTTCAGCAGTTTCCTCTACATTATCCTCATGATGCACACTTTTCACATTCCAATAACGCCATACCTTCAGTCCATTTCTTGAAAACGTCAGCGCATGTGCAGGTCTTAATTCGTCAATGCCTTTGAAAACTCCTGAACCCGGGGATCTTGATGGCCCCAGTCCAAAGACTTCTGCCAGGCCATCCCTGCCGATTTCAGCTTTAACATCAGGATGGGCCAAAATAGCCTTCAATTCAGATCCGAATATAATGCCCTGCTTCGTTTCTCTGTAAAATAAAGGTTTAACCCCTAAACGGTCCCTGCCTATAAATAATTGTTCTTTCTCCTCATCCCATACAGCAAATGCATAGATGCCATTCAAATATTGAAGGCAATTTTCTCCCCATTCGATATAAGAAGTCAGCAAAACCTCAGTGTCAGAATGGCCATCAAACGAATATCCTTTTATAAGGAGTTCTTTACGGAGATCCTCCGTATTATAAAGCTCTCCATTATAGCAAATAGTATAGCGGTTTTGATGTTTTTTCCTAGTCATTGGCTGTTTTCCGCCTGCCGGGTCTACAACGATTAACCTTTTATGGCCGAATCCAGCATGCACATCTGTCCATATGTTTGTTTCATCTGGACCCCGCTTTGCCAGCGTATCCGCCATTTTGCCAATTGCTGCCGTTTCTTTTCTCAAATCCTTTTGGAAATCAATCCAGCCGGTTATTCCACACACTTTACATCATCCTTTCAAAGCGGAATCGCATGGGCACATTTTTCATGATGCTATTGTATGCACAGCCTAGAAAAAAGTTAATTGTCCACATACAAGCGGTTATAAAAATCGCCAAAACTGTCTAAAAAGAAGTTGAGGAAGTTAATGGAGGTTTTATATGAATAGACAGCAGCGAACAAAGCTTATTGAATATCAATCCCGTGCTTTTACAGAAGGCACTGTAGAGTATATTAATGAACAATGGGTGTTTTTCGACAATGAAACAGATGAAGCATCATTATTGGATGAATTCCTCCATCAGGAAATGGAAGTATTCCGCTTTAAACGCTGGAAGAAAGGCATTTTATTCGAGGATGGCAAAGTGGCCTTTGATGATGAAATATTTCACTTGAAGAATCAGGACTCGATCCGCATCCGAAAACATCTTGTTTTCTCCCTCGAGAGATTACTGGAGGAAGTAAATGATGATGCTTTTTATCAGTTCGTAACCACTTTAAATTCCATGCAATTTTCGGTTTATGACTGCATTTATTGCTATAACCAGCTGGCATTTTTCAATGATAAGGACAGAAAAAGCGGTGTGAACTTCATCGTTTTTGATAACCAGGATCATATTTGCAATGTGCAGCACCATTTTTGCTATTACGAAAAAATGAGTGACCGGTTTGAATTCACCTTAAACAGCGGAAAAAGGATGGTTATTGAAAAAATTTCTTCATAAGAAAAGCGGAAGCACCTTGACCACGAAGGAACGCAGACTAAGAACGCCACGTCCTCCCAAAAGCTTACGCTTTCGGTCGTGCGAAGTATCGCTTCCGTAGCTTTCCTTGTCCTGTGGCAACGTCTGCATGCCCCCCATGCTGGGGGCCTCAAGCGCAAGACGAGCCTCACGGAAAGGCGTTCTTTGCCTTTTTGGGAGGCTTGCCCGAAATGTGGAGGCGACTGCACAGGGACGACAGGCATAAGACGGTTCTTGTAAGAAGGTGTTCTTCCTTCTGAAAGGAAACGGCTTATGACCCCTAGTCCCTAGGAACCGCAACAAGACAAGCTTGTGACCTCGAGGGGGTAGGCTGCTTGCGCTAGACAGTTATCGACGTTCAAAACTTATACTATTTTCATGAAAAAAACAGCAGCCTGCCTTTAATGGCAGTGCTGCTGTTTCTTTATTCTAGCTGTGCGTTTGGGCATAATTAGATAAGCCTTCCTCAAACTCACGTGTCATAAGCGGCTTATGAATATAGAAGCCTTGTGCATAATGGCATTTTAATTCTTTTAAAAGCTCAATCTGCTCCTGTGTTTCCACCCCTTCTGCCACGACTTTCACGGCAAGCCCGTGCCCCATGGTAATGATGGCTTTTACAATGGCAACATCGGATGTGTTTATTCGCAGATTATTAATAAACGACCGATCGATCTTTAATGTATTGATCGGAAGATCCTTTAAATAACTTAAAGAGGAATAGCCTGTGCCAAAATCATCAATAGATACTTTGACTCCTATATCCTGCAGCGACTGCATGACTAGAATACTGTACTCAACATTTCTCAGCATCGTGCTCTCCGTCAGCTCTAATGTTAAATATTGCGGCTCCATACCGGAAAGTTCCAATGCCATCTTAACTTCTTGAAGAAATCCCGGCTGCTGGAATTGATAGGCCGATACATTCACCGAGATGGAGAGAGATTCATAGCCAAGCATTTGCCACCGTTTATTCTGCTTACAAGCCGACCGCAATACCCAGCTGCCGATATCCTCAATGAGACCAGTCTCTTCTGCAAGAGGAATAAATTCACCAGGTGAAACAAGGCCAAGTTTTGGATGATTCCAGCGGATGAGGGCTTCGCTTCCATATAAATTGCCTGTTTCAAGATCAATTAAGGGCTGATAGCATAAATAGAATTCATTTTTCTGCAAAGCTTTTCTTAAGTAGCTTTCAAGCTCAAGTCTGACCATTGCCTGCTGATTCATTTCCATCGAGAAAAAGGTGACCCTGTTTCCTCCTTGCTGCTTGGAGCGATTCGTGGCAATATCCGCATTTTTCAGCAGCAAATGCTCATCGGACCCATCATCTGGATGCAGGCTCGCACCAATGCTGGCTGTGACAATAAACTCCTGATTCGACTGAAATATAGGATGGGATATTTCCTCTAATATCTTTTTGGATACTTTCATAACTTTCTCGATAGTTGCATCCCTTGATAATACCAAAGTAAACTTATCCCCGCTGAACCTGCCCAAATAAGAACCCGATGGCAGAACTCTTTCTATTCTTTCGGAAATCTCCTTTAACACCATATCACCAGCAAAGTGCCCCAAACTGTCATTTATAATTTTAAAGCGGTCGATATCAATAGAAAGAACGGCAATTTTCTTCTGTTTTTTTTTGGCTCTCTTTAATTGCATTTCCAATTGTTCGGTAAACTTCATTCTATTCGGCAGCCCTGTATCCCGGTCGAAAAAAGCCAGTTCTGTTATCTTTTCTTCAATCTTTTTCTGTTCTGTAATATTCCTGCCAATTCCATAAATGCCTACACATTCCCCATTAACAGTAATCGGAATATTTTTCAGCTGAAAAAGATTGGGTTCACCAGATTTTGTATCGATATAAACGTTATAATATTGCTCTTTCCCTCTTAATGCCCGGTAAAAATGCATTCTGACCCTTTGCACATCCCCATCACGAACATATGAAAGAGCTGTTTTTCCGATTATTTCATCCCGTCTGTACCCAAAAGTTTTCTCGAATGCAGGGTTTACACTTGTGAAATTCCCCTTCAAATCAGTTGAATAAACAAAATCTGCATTGTTATCAAACAGAGATTTATAATATTGCTCAGACATTTTCAAACTGCTGTTTAATGCATTAATATCATCCTGGGAAGCATGCATTAAATGAGTCAAAGAAGTAATCGTTTTAAATTGGGGCGTTTTTTCATAAGCATATAAATTTGTACGATTTTTTTTTGATTCTGCACTATTTTCTGATAGAGCAAGATAGGTAAGAGAATGTCCGACCATCTGCGGAACTCCGCCTTTTCGGGAAGATATTTCCCCATAAGAAAAGAACCCATTCGCTGGGGCTATCCCCTGGAACATTTCCAGTTCTTTTTCCGTAAAATCTCTTGCAAACTGTTTTCGTGCCATACAATTGTATATAAATATGCTTTCAGGAGCTTGATGGTCAAGCTCTTTTAATTCCTGTAAAGACCGTTCAATGATGTCTTCCAGATTTGCATAAGCAAACGTGAGTGTGTCTCCTTCTTCAACCCTTCTGTTTACTTTAATAGCACCAGTTTCGAGTGATTTAATAATAAAAACGGACACTTTTTCCCCGCGGTACTTTAACAGGAATGGGAATTCAGTACCTGATTCTGGCAAATCCTTAACAAAAGCCTCTCCCAAATAGTGCTTTAGAATATTTAAGGGCTTCTTATGATCTAAAGAATAGATGATAGATCCTTCCGCCTTTGTAACAGTAAAGCTTTTTCCAATCTCCTGCCACTGATAATTTGCAAACGGACGGACTGAAAGATGGCCGCTTTGAAGAGCAACTGCTGCAAGCCCATCGCTGGTGATTCCATCTTGAGTAAAAGAAAAGCCCTCCTGAAATAATCCATTATCTCCTGCAAGGCCCCCTGAAATCACAATATCCGGATGAGTTTCATTTATCCCCTCCAGCAAGGCAGTGGATTCCACATCAAATCCAGCTGGGAAAATGATTACAGCTTCTGTATTGAAGATAGCAAGTTCCCGTGCCAAGGCTTTTCCCATTTCATAACTATCTTTAAAATCACTCCTGTTGAAAAGGAAAGATTTTAATTCTGTTTTTTCAAAAAAAGTAAAGCAGATTACTGTTTGTTTTTCCGTTATGTGGCCATCATAAATTTCACCAGAAGTCGAACAGCCTGCTATATTTGCAAATGGAAGCCTTTCTGCCAGCTCTTTTTGAAGTTTAGCGATATATTTACTTTCAGGGTTTCCTGTAAAAACCTGCACAAGCAAATTGGGGTATTCCTCCAATTCGTTCAAGTCTATAAATCTATTCAACTGGCTAGTATTCTTATATAAACATGAAATTGTCTTTGCCATAAAAACCCACCATCATAGTAAGATCATTAGAAAAATGCCAGTTACCCTCTAAAAGGAACGCTCCTATACAGCTGAGGGACCAATTTCTAATTTTTATTCAAAAAGTTAGTTACATTTTTAAATTACCATATTTAGTGAACTCTTGACATGACAAAATTAGAAAAAGCTGCCTTTTTGGCAGCTTATTCAATAAATATCCTTATTTTACGTCATAAATGTTAATGGCAATTTAACAAAGCCTAAATATAGAACCAGAATTAAAGCAACAATAAACTGCCCCCATAAAATAGACGTTTTTTTCCCTTTGACAGTGCGGATAATAATCATTTCAAACATTGCGATTACCCAAATGCCTACCAGTGATTTCAATACATAAAGAAGATCGATGCTGTTAAGGCTGCTTAAAATCCAAACTCCTGTTCCAATTATCAGCAAATAGAACAGTCTCAAGATCATGTGAACGACTTTTAAACCTTTTTGCTTGCCGCTTTTATGCATCATAAGGGCAATAATAAATAAAACCAGTGCCAAAAACCATGTTGTTATATGGGCATGTATCATTCCAGTGCCTCCTATTGTGAAATTCGATACCATCATATCATATTGGCATAGAAAATCCTAAAATTATGGTGCTGCAAAGATCTCAATATATATAACTTTGTGAACTATTTAAGGCAATATGTGATATATCTCATTGACACTCTGAAAATCTAAATTGATATGTAAAGGCCTGTGATTTTATACACAGGCCACCTTTTTATTTTTCTATACAATTTGTTAGAGTTCCTATTTTTTCAACTGTAATTTCCACTTTATCTCCCGGCTGAAGAAAGCGTGGAGGCTTAAAGCCTTTGCCTACACCTGCAGGAGTCCCAGTAGCAATAATATCTCCCGGTTCGAGGGTCATGCCTTTTGAAAGGACCGAGATGATTTCTTCGATTGAAAAGATAAAGTTTTCAGTATTTGAACTTTGCCTCAATTCTCCGTTTACCTTTGTTTGAATATCAAGCTGATTTGGGTTATCAACAGCCGATGAATGAACGATCCATGGACCCATCGGGCAAGTGGTATCCAGGCTTTTACCGATAAAAAATTGCTTATGGCGCGACTGCAGATCCCTAGCTGTTACATCATTAATAATCGTATAGCCAAAGATGTGTTTCAATGCTTCTTCTTTTGGGATAGCACGTCCTTTTTTTCCGATTACAACGGCAAGCTCTCCTTCATAATCCAGCTCTGCTGTAACATTATGATGATTTAATACCGTTTCATTAGGACCTATTACCGTTGTTGGCGATTTCGTAAAAACCATTATGTGCTCCGGAATGTCTTCTTTGCTTCCCATTTCAATTGCATGCTCGGCATAATTCTTGCCTACACAAAAGATATTCTTATCGGGACGGGGAATCGGAGCTTCCAGTGCAACAGAAGCGAGCGGGCGGAAGAGTTCTTCCCTGTCAGGATTGCTGCTTAGCCAATCTTTTAAACTATGTACCTTTTCAATGAATTTATCTCCTAAGGCAATACATTCCTTCAAAGTCTCTGGCAAATCGCTTTCGCCTTCCATTTTTTCTAAAGCTGCATTCAGCGGAAGAACCTTTGTGCCGGTTTCGTCCAATAAACCAGCCACACTTCCGGTGCTATCCATAAAAGTAACAAATTTCAATCCCATCACCTCGTTTTTTTATTCACTTTTAAAGTATAATATAAATTTTCAAATTTTTGGACTATTTATAAGTGAATGCAAATATTAACCCTTTCTCTTCCAATTAGGGATTTTCAAATATGTGAAGCTCCTCCAAAGCCATTCAACCGGACCATAGTAATAGCGGGCAGCCCAGAAGCGGCTGATTATTACCTGAAAAGCGAAAATGAAAATAACCAGAAGTGCCCCCCAAAAAGCAGAGACCTTTCCATAGAAGCCTAATCCATAACTGTAAAAAATAAAAGTCGAGATAACGGACTGGAAAAGATAATTTGAGAGCGAAAGTTTCCCAACATATGAGAGCGGCAGCAGGAATCCAAGACCTTGATCATTTTTTATCATCACTGCTATCCCTAAACCATAAGCAATTGCCAGCAGCGGACCTCCAAATATATCCTGCACGTAATCCAGTCCCAGGTTGCTTTCCATCAAGTAAGGCAGCAATTTGAACAATAACCCTGCAGCCAATGAGACCAGCATAATTTTCGTAAGGAATGCCCGGTTTTTATCCGGTTCCTCCAGCCATTTCAGTTTGGCAGCTCCTCCCCCTATTAAAAATAATGGAAAAATAGATGCCAGCATGATAGGCAGTGAAGAAAGATTATTAACACCGGACCAGTCCTTTATCCGCTGTGCGGTAACCTCGGAAAAGCTTCCATTTTGATAGGCCTGTAAAGAAGCTGTTGCCGCTTGAGGGTCATAGATTGATAGTTCATCAGCAGGAACAAACCGAACCGTTGCAAATAATAAAAGGGCAAATAGCAGATTGGGAATAATGTAAAGCAATATTCCAGTCAAAAGCATATTTTTTCCAGACATTTTTACAAACAGTAAAAAGATAAAGCCGAAGATTGCATAGTTAATTAGAATATCCCCATGCCATATAAGAAAAGCGTGAATGATGCCTATCAGCAGCAGAAGGGAAAATCTCCTTGCAGCCATTGCTCCAAATCCAAGGCCTTTAGCCAATGCCCTTTCCCTTAGAATAACTAAACCATAACCGAACAGCATGGAAAACAATGGATAAAAGCTGGCCTGCACAAAGATATCAATAAAGGCATAGGCGGCTTTATCTGCCGGGCTGTCCCACCAGTCAAAAGGATCAATGTATAGATATGGCGAATGGAAAGAAAGCATATTAACTAAAAAGATCCCGAGGATGGCAAATCCCCTCATTATATCCAGCGAAATGATCCGATCCTTCTCCAGCACCGGACTGGCTTGCCTGTCCATAAAAACGCCTCCTTCTTTGGAAAGAAAATCTAACATTAATGATAGAGAGCAGAATTCTAATTGTCCAGAAAAGAAATGCGGATGCGTCTTGCCCAAACTATCAACTCTCAAACTTTCTTTTCAAAAAGGGACCCCAGCAATGCTGAAGTCCCGCTTTCAATTAATTAACAAAACGGCCTGTTTTTCCTTTCGACTCCCAGTAATCATTCCGAAGATGAATTTTTTGAATTTTCCCCGATGCTGTTTTCGGCAGCTCATCAACAAAAGTCACTCCCGTTACAGCTTTAAAGTGGGCAAGTTTCTCCCTGGTAAAATCGATAATTTCCTGCTCATTCGTTGTTTTGCCGTTTCGAAGCACGACGAACGCGTGAGGCGTTTCCCCCCATTTTTCATGGGGTACAGCTATAACGGCTGCTTCCAGTATGGCAGGATGCTCGTATAATGCCCCTTCAATTTCGATGGATGAGATGTTTTCACCGCCGCTGATTATGATATCCTTTTTACGGTCCACGATATCGATATTGCCAAATTCATCAACACTTGCCATATCACCGGTATGAAGCCAGCCGTCTCGAATAGCTTCCATTGTTGCCTCTTCATTTTTCCAATAGCCTTTCATAACTCCGTTGCTGCGGACAACGACTTCACCAATTTCCAATCCATCATGGGCCACTTCTTCGCCATGTTCATTAATTACCCTTACTTCACAGCCTATCATCTGATGTCCTGCCTTTGCTTTCATCCTGTACTGCTGAGTAAGGGGAAGATCTTTAAGATGAGACCGGATCGTAGATACAGTGCTTAATGGAGATGATTCAGTCATTCCATATACCTGAATAAACTCCCATCCAAGCTCCTTTTCTACTCTTGTTACAAAAGCTGGCGGCGGTGCGGAACCAGCTATAACAACTCTGACATTTTGTTCAACAGCCGGAACAAATTGTTCATAATACTGCATCAGCGAATTCAGGACTGTAGGAGCCATATGCATGACGGATACTTTATTTTTTTGCAGTGCATCAAAAATCTTTTCTGGAGTTGCTTTTCTTATACACACCTGAGAAGCGCCATTTGCCGTGTAATAAAAAGGAGAGCCCCATCCATTCACATGAAACATCGGAAGGACATGCAGCAATACATCCTGATCGCTGACCCTTAAATGATGCATAGTTGACAATGCATGCAGGTAATTGTTGCGATGGGTCAGCATGACACCTTTTGGATTGCCAGTTGTGCCGCTGGTATATAGAAGGCTGCACACATCATTTTCGTCGAGGACCTCCCTTTGATATGGACCGCTGTCCTGACTGCTGAGCCATGAATCATAATCGCTCTCATTCGTCTCTTCCTCTTTATAATGCACGAAGATTTTTTCCACAGTTTTCAGCTGATCTTTCACAGGTAATATAAGATGATAAAGGTCCTGGTCTACAAATAGGATTTTGGATTCACTGTGATTCAATATATACAGGTAATCTTCCGGCTTCAGCCGTATATTTAATGGGACTATAATTCCTCCCAGCTGAAAAACACCATAAAAACCCTCCAGCATTTCGACGGAATTAGGTGCAAGATAAGCCACCCTGTCCCCCTTTTCAACCCCTGAAGCTTTTAAGCCATGGGAAAGCTGATTAACTCTCTTATTCAATTCCTCATATGTAAAAACCCGATCATCTGCAAAAATGGCTTTCTTAGAACCGTAAAGAGACACAGCACGATCTAAAAACTGCGTTACTATTAATGGGACATTCATTTTATGGCCACCTCACTGAAAATTTAGTTAATTCTATATTTTTTATATTATCATAAAAATTATGACAGTTTCACCTGGATTTTGTCTGTTATATAACATTTGCAGACCTTCTCATTAAAGTGCATTTCAGATATTTGGGCTAATTAATCACAATCAGCTAGCAGGCACATACGATATACAAGAAATCATTTTAAAGGGTGTTATGTATGCCAGCTATTGTCGGAGTCGCACAGGTCATATCAATTGGAAGCAGTTCTGTATTCAACATTGGGGATGTCTATAAAATCATGCCTGTTTCTAACGCTAAGACCTTTTCAGGCGCTGGATCGTTTAACACGGGGGATGGCCTGAATGTTTACAATCACCGGAGCACAACAAACACTTATGATTGTGATGGCGTGGATCAGGGCAATTATTTCAATGCTTAAAACGGGTGATGATATGAATTTTTATATACAGCAGTCCATTCATATTAATTTTATTAAGATAGGCGGGATTTCAAACTCTTCCGTTATGCAGATTGGAAGTGCAGGCATAATAAAGCCGGCTTCATATCTGTATAACACAGGGGGATTTACCGAACCTGCACCTGAAGCGGAATCACCAGTTCCATCGGGCCCGGCGGACAGTCTATTATTAATGCCTTCGGTACCTTTGACAACATAGTGATAGGTTATCTTTAAACAAAGCGAGGTGGTGCGCTTGAACCAGCAAATAAATACCTATCTTCACCAATTGCATGCTTTTGTGGAGGCCCAGGAAAAACGAATCCGAATACTGGAAAAGGCGGTTAAGAAACTTCAGGAAGAGACTGAAGTTCTAAAGAACCGTCCGCCAATGCAGGTCGACCGGATTGAATATAAATTTGACCAGCTAAAGGTCGAGTCCCTCGAAGGTACTTTAAACATCGGCTTAAATCCTTCTGAGCTGCAAAACATTGAAGATTTTGCCGTCGATAACAAAAACATCAAAGCACCTATTTCGCCTAAGAATCAGATGAAGAGAACGATGGAAATTGAAGATGCCATCTATCAATATTTAGAACAGGAACTTCCTGACATTACAGCTACTGTACAGAAGAAGTTAAATGTCAGTGTGGATGATTCCTATATTACATTTATCAAAGAAGATATCAAAAAGCAGCTGCCTAACAGGATTGACTTCTATATTAAACAGCAGCAGGCTTCGAATCGATCCGGGAAGGAAAATGATAACAAAGAGATTATTGAGCTTATAAAAAAGGAAATTCACAATGGAGTCCATGCCTTTATCTCACATTTGCCAGAGAATATGAAAGGGATGAATAACGAATGAATTATCAGGTATATAACCGAGATTTGTGTGTTGGCAGCATAAGAGTGCTTGGTGTATCCAGTTCTTCTGTATTAATGGTTGGAGATACACAGACGATCCAGCTTGCAGCAACCTTTGATACCCCAGTAGAATCTCTACTGATTGGGCCTTTTGTGCCGCTAACACCGGAGTAGCCGTATGCTTCAAAGAACTTCGTCAGTTGCTAATATTCATATAGATACTATTGCGTTTTCATCGATATTTGAGATTGGGGACTCCTGCTTAATTCAGGGTTTTTCCAGGGCACTTGCAGTTCAGCGCGAAGCGGAGTACTTTGATGCCCATGAAGGCAATTTTGCTGCTTATCCTATTTTCAGTGAGCCCATCCCTCTCCTTCCTATTGATGAAGTAATTGCGATTCAAACTACACAGCTGAATCCAATCATTAAAGTACAGAATATTGATATTATCGGGGTTTCCTCCTCTTCTGTCATTCATATTGGCAACAGTGGAAATATTTCAATGGAAGCCCGGGTCAAGCATATCCGTCAAGTTTATCCAAAAAATAGCACTTCTTAAGAATGAAAATTTTTTCATAAAGGATGTTTTACATGCCAGCTATAATCGGACCGGTACAAATCATCAATGTCGGCGGGGGAATTGTGCAATTTGGAGACTCCCTTTATATCTCTCCAAAAAGCAATTCAAAATCAACGACCGGACAGGGTGCCGCAAATACGGGCGGCTTAGTCATTACAAACAATGGCCTGAGCGCCAGCAATGTTCTGGATACCAGTCTGGTTGATCAGCCAAATGTCGGAAATAACTAATTTTTCAGTAATTTCGGACGATAGCACATTTGTTATCGTCCTTTTGATTTCCTGTCATTAGATTTTTTGGCTTTCGTTAACTTAGATGAAGGCTGCTTCCTGATCCATTTCAAATATTTTCCGATTTTATCATCCTGCTGTAATAATTCTATTGAATTCAGTCGTACAGCCAACTCTGCATTCGTATATAAAGCATGAATCTGCTTATGACAGGGTATGCATATTTTCGCGGTCGGCAGGAAGGTGCCCCCCATTTCTTTCGGCGTTAAATGATGGACGGTTATTTCAGTATCCTCCCGCATGCATAATTCGCAGGTTCCCGTCTCTGTTTTCTTTTTTCCCATTGCTAGCCTCCTTTATATTTAATTTACCCTTTATATTGGGGGTAATAAAATCGCATATTTTCCCCTTTGCGCGCGGGTACTCTCTGGTTGTGCGCGCTTGTTCAGCTAGTGCGCGTATCTCTCCTGGATCTGCGCGGATTTCTCCTTTTTACGCGCGGAGATGCTTCGTTTGCGCGCGGGATTTCACTGGCTGTGCGCGGCTTTTCGGCTAGTGCGCACAATACCATTCCTGCTAATACGCAAAAAGCCGGCAAGTTTCCTTGCCGGCTTTCCCTATAACTTAATTGTATGAGCCCCGTCAAAGAAGAATAAGTATCTTTCTTTGACTTTTCTCTTTAATATTTGTTCCAATGCTCTGGTGTACATATCAATTTGAACTTTGTACCTGTTTTCGAGAACGGGTTTAGCTTCAGCAAAGCCTCCCTTAAACCGGCCCCTGATTCCATCCGTTTTATAATCCAGAAGCACCAGACCCTGCTCATCTTCAAATACGCAGTCCACAATCCCCTGAATGAGAACCGTTTCATCCTCTCCCTGCCAATCTGAATAGATTTCCCGGGCTGGGAAAGATAAACTGAATGGGATTTCTCTTCGTATCGATTTAGCCTGAACAATTCTTTTTCCCAGTTCGGTTTCGAAAAACTGTACAATCAGCTGCGGCTCAATACTGGCATGCTGCTCTTCTGTCAGCAATTCGTTATGAACCATCTCATCCATTTTGAAAGCTACCGTTTCCACAGCTGCAGGCCTGCTTAAATCAATATGCTGCATGACAGCATGCATAGCAGTACCCCGTTCAGCTGGAGAAAGAGATTTTTCCTGCATGAATCTAGGCCTGCCCAGCAGGGGTTTATTGATTTTACGGATTAATTCAGTACCGCTGTCTTCTTCTGAAAAAATCTCCCGCTGCCGCTTTACTTCCGAAACGGATTGCTTAGATCTAGCTTGAGCAGCCTGCTTAAAGGAATATTTCCAGGAAAGCTGTTCCTCAACTTTATCCTTATAAGCCGATTCAGCCGGAACAGGTTTCCCTTCATAAACCAATTTCAGCAAATCCGTTTCGCCCTCATTGGCTTCTTCTGAAAGAACTGCAGCTTCTTCGCTTTTGATTATGGTTAAATTCCAGCATGAAGGGTGTTCAAGTATTTCAGAAGGTACGAGAGGATGAACCTGCCCTTCCCCTCTCAATGCCTCACAATCTCTATGTCTGACAAGCGATGGACCAATCCAGTCCAGGTAACTGTTTGCAGAAGCCCTGTCATACTCATTCAGGAGCCACTCTTTATGCTCCGATGCCTGCAGCCACTGATTTATTTTTTTATCAGCACTCTTGACGGACGATACCAGGAAAAGCTTTTCCTTCGCCCTTGTTAAAGCAACATATAGGACCCGCATTTCTTCAGCAAGCATTTCCATTTTCTTTTTTCGTTTAAAAGCAATCTGCGGCAAAGAGGGATAAGAAATTCTCTTCTCGGCATTCACATATTTTGCAGCGAATCCAAATTCCTTATCAAGCATGTACGGCTTTTTTAAATCCATCGTATTAAAACTGCGGGCAAGCCCTGCAATGAAAACGAAAGGAAATTCCAGCCCTTTGCTGCTGTGGATCGTCATAAGGCGGACAACATCTTCCTGCTCACCCAAAGCACGGGCAGCGCCAAGATCATCGCCTCTGTCCCGCATTCGTTCAATAAACCTTAAGAAGCGGAATAATCCTCTGAATGATGTTGCTTCATACTGTCTGGCTCTGTCGTACAGTGCGCGAAGGTTTGCCTGTCTCTGTTTTCCGCCCGGCATGCCGCCGACGAAATCATAAAATCTGGTTTCTCTATACAGATGCCAAATCAGTTCGGAAAGCGAACCTTGGCGCGCCATCACACGCCAATCTTTAAGCTGATCAAAAAACGGCCGCACTTTCTCATATAATTCTTCTGCTTCCAGGGTTGGGTCATTCCGGCAAAAAGAAGTCAAAGCTTCATAGAAAGAACCTCTTTTATTATGGATTCTGATTTGTGCCAGCTCTTCTTCGGTCAGCCCCAAAATAGGAGATCTTAGAACTGATGCCAGCGGAATATCCTGATACGGATTATCAATCACTTTTAGAAGTGACATCATAATCGCTACTTCCGTTGCTTCAAAATAGCCGCTGGAGAGATTGGCATAAACAGGGATTCCCTGCTGTTTGAACTCCTCCATTATTTGCGGAGCCCATGTCATGGAACGAAGCAGGATGACAATATCCCTATACTTGGCAGGCCGCTCGGATTGGGTCTTTGTGTTGTAAACTTCTTTCCGATTCCCAATGATTTCTTTTATTCTCGACGCCATAAATCTGGCTTCGAGCTGTGACTGGGCTAACTCTTCGCTGTCAAAACCCTCATCCATTGATTCAGGCTCAGGTTCGTTTTTTTCATTTCCTTCAAGATCAATAATGACTATTTCCACAGGGTGTTCCTGACTCTCTGAATAAGGAGCTCCTTTAACAAGCTCAGCTGCCTGATCATACTCAATTTCACCGACAGATGTCCCCATAATTTGCTTAAAAATATAGTTGGTCCCGTGGAGGACTTCTTTACGGCTTCTGAAATTTCGCGCCAGATCAATTCTAAGCCCTGCCTCTTCTCCGTCCCGGCCAAACCGGGTGTACTTACCCAAAAACAGATTAGGCTCTGCAAGGCGGAAACGGTAGATCGACTGCTTTACATCGCCTACCATGAAAAGATTTCCGTTTTCTTCTGAATCTGCCGTTACCAGCTGCAAAATCGCTTCCTGCACCATGTTGGTATCCTGATACTCATCAACCAGGACTTCTTTGAACTGATTTCTGCAGGCAAGAGCTGCTTCTGATGGCAAAAGCCTTCCCTCTTCATCTGATGATGAGAGAATTTCAAGGCAATAATGCTCAAGATCGGCAAAGTCAACCAGCCCTTTTTCAGTTTTAACCTGGTCAAAGCGAATTGAGAATTCTTTAACTAACGAAACAAGCGATTCTATATGGGACTTCATTTCCGCCATATCACGCATGAAGCTTTCCTGTTTGCGGAAAAACAGTTCTTCCTGCAGGCCGGTTATGATTTTCTTGGCCTGGTCCCTAAGTTTCTTTGCCTTTTCAACCAGCCCTTCATCATAATCATTGCCCTTACAGGTTTTGGCTCTGCCAAAAGACCATGATTGCATCGCTTCATATAGCATCGGCCATGAATCGTTTTTCGCTTCGATTAGAGTATTGACAACGTGCAGATCTGCGATAAAGTTTTCTGCTCTCGGAGCCGGTCCTCCAGGAAGTTTGGTCAGCTCCAGCCCATATTCCAGCAGCTGCTTGGCCCCTTTCAGCTGAAGATCTATATCCTCCAAAAGGGAACGGACAAATGGAAGCTTTTCAAGACTGTCAACACCCTCCACGTTATACATCTCAACAATTGAATCAAGATATTGATCAGGTGAAGGGTTGGAGCGGGCAAAATCGTATAAGTCCCTTATTATATCCTGAAGGGCAGTGTCACTTCTGTCATTTGTAAAAGTATCAACAAGTGCAAAGAATGCTTCGTTTCCCTCTTTACCGTATTCCTCTTCAAAAAGCTCCTCGAGTACTTCATCTCTTAAGAGCTGTGCTTCTGTTTCATCAGCGATTCGAAATCCGGGATCAATATCGGTCATGTAGTAATATTTACGAATCATCTCTAAGCAAAATGAATGCAAAGTCGAGATGGATGCCCTGTTTAATAAGCTTACCTGCTTTCTGAGGTGAGCAGACTTCGGATCGGCATCAATAGCTTTTTCAAGCGCTTCGCCGATTCTGTGCCTCATTTCGGCTGCTGAGGCATTTGTGAAGGTCACAACAAGGAGTTCATCGACATTAATAGGATCTTCATCAGCGATAATCTTATTGATAATCCTTTCAACCAAAACAGCCGTTTTCCCTGAACCGGCTGCAGCAGCCACCAGGATATCCTGGCCCTTGGCCATAATTGCTTTCCACTGGTCATCAGTCCAGGTTGCATCCTCCGGCTTAGGCGGTATGGCCATTTTCATCGCCCTCCACCTCCTTCTTGATGATTTCAATCATGTCTTCCTTTGGCTTAGGCACAAATAACCTGTAATCATTGGTTTCGAGCGATTCGTCAAATTGGCATACAGATTTATAGGCACAAAATGTACATGGTGTTTTTTCCTTCATTTTATATGGGGCAATTTTAACATCGCCCTCTGTAATCATATTGCCAGTATTCCTATACATCTTTCTTACGTAGCGCCGCAAATAATCAAACTCCTGCTTGCTAGCCACTTTAGATCGCTTTGAAAGTGTGCCGTCTTTTTTAAATCCGGCTGAGATAATGGATGAATCTCCTGTCTCAATTGTCTGGTCCATTAACCTGATGACATTTTCATCTCCCAGCAGCAGGCCATTCATTTTAAATTTCTTATAGAGTTCCTGCTCGATATCCTCTATGGTCAGCATTTTTGAAGTGCTGACGATTGGATTATGAACATGGAAATAAAGGACTCCTGCCGGATCGGCTTCAGTCCCGATCAAAGAATTGGAATGGGCAATAATGATGTCCAGATACGTGAGCATCTGCAGAGCAATCCCATAATATACCTCACTGACATTCAAATCCTTGGAGCTGGATTTATAGTCAATTACCCGTAAAAATGTCCCGTTTGTATCCTGAGCCTTGTCCACTCTGTCAATTCTTCCGACAAGCTCCATTTTAGTCCCATTTTTAAGAGGAAAAACAAGCGAAGGAAGTTCTCCTTTTGGACCAAACTCCAATTCCAGCCCCACTGGCGAGAATCCGCTTGATTTGGCATGCTCACTGATAACATAGGAAGCCCTGCTGATGATTTGCTCAAGCTTTCTCTTAATATAGTGATGCCTGTTCGAGCTTAAAAGAATTTCATTTTGCAGTTTAGGAGCAAGCATTTCAACTGCTTCTTTTGCAAGGATCTCACACTGTTCCCTTGTCATATCTGTCCATGAAAGTTTCTGGGACATAACTGTCTCTGCGATAAATTTTAAAGCGGCATGGAATAAATCCCCGATATCCGGCGCTTCCAAACGGTATACCTGTCTTTCCCGCAGCTTTAGTCCATGCTGTGCAAAATGGGAAAATGGACAGCTATGGAATAATTCCATCCTGGAAACACTCGCCTGAATATGATCGCCATACAATTCTTTACTGATGTCTTCGCCAAGCTGAATTGTCCGGTTTTCATAATTCAGGCTGGAAAGAACCTTTAATGCCGGCCTTCTCCACTGCTCATTGTTAAGATAGCAGTTATAAACATCCCACCACAGGTCATAGATTGGATAGCTGCGTTTTTTCAGCTGAAGCTGAGAAGTCAAATACGAAAGTGCTGTATTAAGATTATCCGCATATTCCAGCTGTTCTGTTTCCGGCAGCTCTGCCGGATCCGACATGAAGGAAAGCTGCCTGCAATCAGGGAATAAATCTCCCAATCTCTTAATATATGGAGAAGGCATAAGTGCTTTACCTTCTTCATTCGCCAGCGGATAACTGATAAAAAGTTTTTCTGATGGAGTGACAAACGCTTTATAAGCAATAAATTCTTCATCAAGAAGTCGTGTTCGGCTTCCAGGCGCCAGTTTCATTCCGCTGGTGTTAAGAATTTCTCTGTCATCATCCGCCAGCACACCCTCCTCTGAGAACTTGGCAGGAATTACTCCTTCATTGAGACCAATGACAAAGGCAGCTTTAATATCAGTTAGCCTTGATCTTTCCAAATCGGCAGCCATGACCTGATCGATGGCAGGCGGAACAAGCGTGAAACGCAGCGACTCCAGACCGGCATCCAGAACGGAAGCAAAGCGCTTTAGAGTCACCTCTTCTTCACCAAGCATTTCTACATACTGATCGAGAAGCTCCATAATGGCATTCCATGCTTGTCCATGCTCCCTTGATTTAACAAGGTTCCCTTTTTCCTCTTCAGCCGATTTCCACTTTTCAATCTTCACAGGCACATCCAATTCTTCCAGATATAAAAATAAAGCTTCACAATATCCGCGGCCATCAGCAGCCTTTTTCAAGCGCCTGTGCAATCTTAATATTGGGCCTGTAATCATTTCGCGCAAATCACTTAACTCATCTTCTATTTTCTTCTCGGCATCTGTCTGGGCAACCGCTTCAAACTCCAGCCCCCTGATTCTCCTGTATATCCATCTTTTCTTCTTCGTCCATTTGTCCCCTTGGATGCCATAGGCAAGAACATAGTTCTCAAGTCTGTCCATTTGCTCACGAAGCTTGCCGGCGTTTAACTTGGACGGGAAAATAAGCTCCGTTTTTACTGCTCTGAAGATCGGTTCATAGCGCCAATTCCCATTGATGATTTCAAGAGTTGACCTAATTAACTCCACGAGTGGATGATTCATCATAGTTCTTTTTTGGTCAATAAAATATGGGATTTCGTAGTCATGGAACACTGTTTCAATCTTGTCATGATAATCCTGTCCGTTTCTTGCAAGTACTGCAATATCACGATAGCGATAGCCATCTGTGCGAACAAGCTTATTTATTTTTCTGGCAACGCCCTCGATTTCAGCCCGCCTGTTGACAGCCTGTCCGATGTGGATGTCTGCTTCCCCTGGAAATGCCTCAGCAGGCCTGCTGTCAAAATATTCCTCAAGATGTCTAAGCGAAGGGCTGCTCCACCTTTTTTGCTCAGCAAGGACCATTTCTTCAATACCCAGACTGTTGCGGAAAGCCATTTCTTTGATTGTCTGATAGTTTTCTCCCGCCATTCTGAATAAATGAAGATCTTCAGGAGCACTATGCTTACGCGGCTGGTCAAGTGTCAGTGTAATAGTGACGTTTTTACACTGCTTCATCAGCTGTTCAACAATCGAATATTCCTGTGGTGTAAAGCTGTAAAAGCCATCTATATAAACCTCGGCATTTTTTAGATACTCTGAATGGGATGCTTTTTCAGCAAGAAGGCGGAAGTAGTCTTCCGAATCGGTATATTTGCCGGCAAGGGATTCTTCAAAATTTTTATAGATTAACTCAAGATCATGAAGCTTGTCCTGAAGTGCCTTATTCGATTTCCCTGTTCCTGGGAGCTGCTGCTGCCTTTCAGCAAGTTCATCGGGGGCTACACAATACCGTTTGAATTCAGTCATCATTTGTTCAATTTGCTGAATAAAACCATTTTTATCTGCAGCCCTCTGAAAAAGCTTAAGCTCATCCTTTTTATCTTCGATGATCTTGCGGATAAGCATGCTGATGCCAACACTGTTTAGATGATATCTGCTCAAGCCTCCTGTTTCCTGAAGAATTCTCCACGCAAGTCGCGTGAAAGAATATACCTGGCTGCGAATCATTCCGCCAAGGCCGGGCGTTGTAATTAATTTATATTCTGAAAGGAACGTCATTTGTTCCGGAACTAAGTAAATGATGGGATCTCCATCCGGATTAAGCCGCAGTTCATCGCGGATTTCATTAAGGCAGTATTCCGTTTTGCCGCTTCCGGACCGGCCTATCAATAAACGTACGGTCATTTTTTTCCTCCTTAAAAAAGCTCTCTCTATCATTATTTTATCATATAAGCTGTTCAATTTTTTGTATGGGGTTCTTCAAAATTGTGGAAATGACAACTTTCCTATACGGGGTTTCGTGCATAAAGTATATCGGCAGGTGATAAGGATGATTTCAAAACAGATCCTGATTGCAACTTCAGTCATTTTGACAGTTACAGGAATTTTCGTGGCCAGCAACATTTATACACTAATCCCTATTTACGGGGATATTGCTGACTCATTTAAAGTAAATGAAAATTATATTGTTGGCGGGGGAAGCCTGTTTGCATTTTTTTATGCAGCCGGCCTGCTGTTCTTTGGTCCTGCTTCAGATACATTTGGCAGGCGCAAAATTATTATTACGGGTTTGTTTGCTTCTGCTTTGTCCACTTGTGCCGTCGGGCTTTCTCCTAATGTAGAGGCTCTCTATATAACCAGGTCGATTCAGGGGCTGACACTTGGGAGCTATGCTCCTGTTGCCTTCGCTTATACCTTTGATCTTTTCAGGCCGAGGAGCCGCACCCTGCTGCTTGTTTTTATCAATACAGGATTCCTTGTCGCCGGCATTCTTGGACAGCTGATCAGTTCGACAATTACTTTTTATTTTAAATGGAACTATGCTTTTTATTTCTTTGCGTTTTGCTATTTTATACTTTTCCTTGTATCGTATAAAATACTTCCAGGCACTTCTCCTCCTTGCAAATCAGGGGTTTCCGTTATTTCAATTATGAAAAAACTATTAATGAAGGGAAGCCTGCTCCAAAGCTATGCTATTACCTTTACTTTGCTGTTTGCCTTTGTAGCTTTTTACGATGCAATAGGAAGGAATTTCGAGGGAACAATGGAGGAGCTGTTCACATTAAGAGCTGTGGGACTAATCGGGGCGCTGCTGTCTCTCTTTACGGGAAAATTAATTGAGCGGATTGGTGCCCATTCGACATTAAAGCTTGGTTTACTTTTAGGGATTTTCAGCATTATTAATATATTTTTCTTCAGCAGCACTATTGCCTTAATGGCAATTTCCATTATGTTTGTGGCTTCCATATCCCTTCTTGTTCCCACTGTTATCACACTGATTGGCATGATTGCAGGAGCTGACCGTGCAAAAGCGCTTTCTCTCTATTCTTTTTTTCTATTAACCGGAGCAAGCCTTGCGCCCCCAGCGGTTATGATTCTGGAATATCATTATGTACTGTTTCTGCTTCTTGCCTTTTTCCTGACGAATATCGTTCTTAGCTATTTCTTGTCAAAAGAAATTATTTTTGTCAGTCAGCCAGAATAAATCTTGTAAAGCGCGGAATCATTCCGCGCTTCGTCACTCTTTCCACTCCTTTCTCAGGAGCCCGTATAAATACATATCATGCCGTTTTCCATCGCGCTCAATAAACTCTCTATAGCAGCCTTCTTTCTGGAATCCAAGACTTTCATAAAGAGTTTTTGCTCTGGTATTATAGGAAAATACAGTAAGCTGAAGCCTATACAAATTAAGCTCCATAAAAGCATAACTAATAAGGCATTGCATGGCTTCCTTTCCGTACCCTTTTCCCCATTCTGTTTTATCTGCAATGGCGATGGTAATCCAGCCTGTTCTGTGTGGCCATAAAATGCCGTTTAACTCCGCATAGCCTATCAGTTCATTTGCTTCTTTTAACCTGAGCGAGAATCTGAAGGTGTCTTGCGGACACTCATCAAGCCATTTCTTAATTTCCATTTCCTGTTTGGGTTTTACCGGCTGAGCATCCAGGTTTCGCATAATTTTTTCGTCTGCACGCCACTGGATTATCTTTTTAATATCTTCCTCAAGAAACGCCCCCAGAATGATCCTTTTTCCAGACAATATCGTACAGCTTATCACTTTTCTCCCCCCTGAAAAATTAATTCTGCAGAAGATGGGATTCGCTAATTGGATAAATAAAGAGCTCCCGAAGGAACTCTTTATTCGTACGTTTCGACAAATACTGTGGCTCCCATCCCGCCTCCGACACATAGAGAAGCTATTCCTTTATGGCCGCCTCTTCTCTTTAATTCATGAACAAGACTCACAACAAGGCGTGCACCAGTACATCCAATAGGGTGTCCCAGGCTGATTCCGCTTCCATTTACATTTACTTTGTCCCGGTTTAAGCCTAACTCTTTCTCCACCGCCAAATATTGGGCTGCAAAAGCCTCATTGATCTCAATCAAGTCTGCATCCTCAAGTGACCAGCTGACATTAGCAAGACCTTTTTTGACTGCCGGCACTGGCCCTATTCCCATTACTTTTGGGTCTACTCCTGCCACGGAGAAGCCAGCAATCCTTGCCAGAGGCTTTAGTCCCTTTTCCAGAGCCAGTTCTTCCGGCATCAGGACAAGGGCTGCTCCGCCGTCATTCAGGCTTGATGCATTTCCGGCTGTAACGGAGCCGCCCTTTCTAAAGACAGGCTTCAAGTTTCGCAGCTTTTCGGCTGTTAAATCTGCACGCGGGTTCTCATCTTTTCTAACGGTTACTTCCCCTTTCCTGCTTTTCACAGTAATTGGAACGATCTGCGAATCAAAGTAACCGCTTTCAATCGCGTGCAAGGCTCTCTTGTGGCTAAGCAAGGCCGCTTCATCTTGCTCTTCTCTTGTAATGGCATGAATTTCTGCCAGGTTTTCTGCCGTTTCCCCCATCATAATATGATGGATTGGATCTTCGAGAATTTCCCACACGGTGTCGGTTACCTGCCCATGCTGCATGCGGGCGCCCCAGCGATGCTGTTTTAATAGATAAGGGCTGGAGCTCATGGCTTCCACTCCTCCAGCAATCACGATATCTGACATCCCTGACTGAATCTGCAAGCGCTGCAGACATAATTGCCTGCATACCGGATGCACACTGCCTCTGGACTGTAAACCCTGTTGTTGTATCATCAAAGCCTGCAAGCAAAGCTGCTGTTCTTGCTGTATTCGGTTCATCTGTACGCTGAATGCAGTGTCCCAAAATTACTTCATCCACCTCATTGCTCTGCAGGCCGCTTCTCCCGGCAGCTTCTTTTAATACAGGCACAATCAAATCTGTCGGCAGAAGATCCTTAAACGCTCCGCCAAACGTTCCAACCGGTGTTCTGACTGCTGATGTTATTACAACATTTCTCATCTTTTCCACCTCATTTTATCTTCTTATCGAGCAGGCGCTCGAAGTCAGGTCATTACATCATGATGCCGCCATCTACATGAAGAACTGTGCCATTCACATAATCCGATTCATCGGAAGCCAGAAACAGGTATGCATTCGCAATATCTTCCGGTTTTCCAAGTCTGCCCAGCGGAACCATCCCCTGCATTTGTCCTATTACCTTTTCCGGTACTTTTGCTGTCATACTGGTTGAAATAAATCCTGGGGCAACGGCATTTACGTTGATTCCTTTTCTTCCGAGTTCTTTTGCCCATGTTCTGGTCATTCCCACTACACCCGCTTTGGCTGCCGCATAGTTTGTCTGTCCGACATTCCCATAGACTCCCGAAACAGAGGACGTATTGATAATTCTTCCGCTTCCCTGTTCGAGCATGAATGGAAGCACTGCTTGTGTACAATGGAAGACACCTGCCAGATTCACGTCCATAACGGCCTGAAAATCGTCTGCAGATAGCTTTGCCAGCATCCCGTCCCTTGTTATTCCTGCATTATTGATCAGGATGTCAATTTTTCCAAATGCCCTTTTTACAGCTTCCGCCATATTGTCTATGCTTTGCCTGTCCGCGACATTCACCTGAAAAAACTCAACCTGAAGACCTTTTCCCTTGAGCTCCTGAGCCCTGGTAATTCCCGTGTCTGCATCATAATCAGCCATGGCTACCACCGCTCCTTCACCTGCCAACTTTTCGGCCGCAGCCAGACCAATTCCATTAGCCGCACCAGTAATAATGGCTACTTTATCCTTCAGCCTCATCAATTGCACCTCCTGATATATTTAAATATTCCGACATCGGATACTGAAACGGATCCTTTGACGTGTACACAAGCTATTATTCGACAAAGCCTGCAGTATTTCCTGTGCCCAGCAATATATTCTCATTGTTTAAAAAACGATCCCAGTCTTCCAAGGGAACTGATGGTAATTTTTTGAATCGGTTTATGCGCTGCAAAAAGAGGCTAAGAAATATAAAACAAAAGACAGCAAGTTGAAAGGAGAATTTATCATGAAAGTTGTTTATGGCTTGATGGCTCAAAACGGAGACGCCCAGGAGCTGTTATGGGATTTGGGATTTTGGGAAGTTGAAGAATCCGCAAAGGAATATTTAAATGCCGAAATGGTCAATACACGCGGAATTACCGTAGAGCCCATTACTATTAATGACGCTATCCCAATTCCCCCAGAGGAAATAGAAGAAGAAACAATGGTTGCCTGCTCCCTTTGCGGAATTGAATACAATCGTGAAGATGTCAATATGACTGACTATGATGAAGACGTATGTGTAAACTGTGAACCTGAATATAGGAATAATCCTAATTTGCATGTAATCTGAGATGTCTTGCCTGCAATTAGAATAGCTCTTGTGCCAGACAGTAAAAGGGACTCGAATAATTGATATTATCGAGTCCCTTTTTCGCAAAATAAGTTTGTTTAGAATGACGCATCCATTTCATCAAGCGGCCAATAGCGCAGGTTTACCTTCCCTACAACCTGGCCGGCTGAAATAAATCCAAAATGCCGGCTGTCCCAGCTTCCAAGGCGATTATCTCCCATAACAAATAGTTTTCCCTCCGGAACCGTTTCGGTGCCAGTCATTTCCAGCAGTGTAAAGTCACCTGTCAGTTTACCCCCTGCTGTTTCTTTCCGGTATTTCTCCAGGTAAGGTTCATTCACTTTTTTGCCATTTACAAATAATTCATCATCGCGGTATTCAATTTCATCCCCTGGCATCCCTATTATTCTTTTTACAAAATCCTCTTCATCATTATGATGAAAAACAATTACGTCAAAGCGCTCTAAATCACTGACCTGATAGCCGATTTTATTGACAATCAGCTTATTGCCATCCTGAAGGGTGGGCATCATGGATTCACCTTCCACAACATAATTGGAGAAGAAAAAAGTCCGTATAAAAGCAAAGATAATGATGCCAATTGCAAAAGCCTTCAGCCATTCCGCTCCTTCTTTTCTCAAGCCTTCTTTCACACTCCATCTCTCCCAGTACTGCATTCAATACTTTTTATTCCCGCGGTCTTTTTCTACGCTCATATTCATCTTTATTTCAATGATTTTGCCGACATACCAAAGAATGAAAATGACCAATGCCACAATGGCTGTCCGAATTGGCTGTGTTATTAATGATTTGATATCATATCCGACAAAGCTTATTGTAAAAATCATCACTATTTTGCCACTCAGGACTGCAAGCATATATTGAGCAATGCTGATATTCGAAAGCCCTGCGACAATATTTACGACTGCCGATGGAGTAAACGGAAAACAGAGCAGGATGAACAATGGCCCAAACCCATGCTTTTCCACCCATTTCATAAGCCTCTGTACCTGCTTATGCTTTTTCAAAAAACGGAGTATTCGTTTCTGGCCATATTTCCTGACCAGCAGGAAAACGAGCAGCGCTCCTGCGACCGCGCCGAGCCAGGAGTATAAAAAACCCAGCCAGAGACCAAATGCACTCGCATTTGCCATAACAAATAACACCAGGGGCAGAAAAGGCAAAAATGCTTCTAGCATTGGAAGCAGAATACCGGGAAGCGGCCCAAATGATCGATATTCCCGAATTAAATCCATTATATGATCTAATGTAAACCAATCTTTGAACAGTTCAAAATCCATTTAGTATCTCCTTGTCCAATATGCAGCAAAGTCCTATCGTTCGATTATCATTAAAGGGAAGCTTCTCCTAGTTTTACCACTTCCCCTTTTATTGTACACCTAATCCGCCAAAAACTGTGTTTCTAACTTTTTATTTCGAGAGAAACTCATGGATTGCCGCTTTGTTCGCCTCTTTATCTATGCCTAAAACAGCAGCACCATTAATTCTCTGATTTTCAAATGTTCCATCAACAGGAACACGAAGAGTCTCTACATCCCTGTTATCCTTAGATAAGAAATCTTTCCCAATATACAGAATATCGCCGGTATTCATATTGGTATTAACAAAAGGAGTTACCACCCCGATGAGTTTTGGAAGCTTTGTAATGGTCTGAAGGCTTGTAAACTGGCTTGCTACTTCTTTCATTACTTTCTGCTGGCGCTCAACCCTTCCAAAATCACCTACCGCATCCTGCCTGAACCTGACATACCCGAGGAGATGCTCACCATCAAGCCGCTGCAGACCCGGTTCCAGAGTAACACCGATATTGGCAGACATTCTTTTTTCCACATCAATTTCTACCCCTCTTGGAAAAGCTTCATCTATTAAATGAACAAAGCCTTCAAAGTCAACAATAGAGTAATATTTTATATCAATATCAAAGTTTTCCTTAAGCGTCTGCCTTAATAACTCAGGACCACCATAAGCAAGTGCTGAATTTATTCTGTTTTGTCCATGGCCCGGTATATCCACGTACATATCTCTCATAAAAGAAATAAGCTTATATGTTCCCTTTTCAGGATGGTATTGGGCAACCATGATGGTATCTGCCCGTGATTTCTCTTTTCCCCTTGCGTCACTTCCAAGAATCAGGATATTCGTTCCTCCATATTTATCTTTTTCACCGTTAAATTCAAACTCTTCTGTCTGTATATTTGCCTCTCCCTCCGTCTGGGAAACACCTTGCTTGAACTGAAAATACGAATAGCCAAGGGTTCCTGCAATCATAAGAAACAAAACCAGGAGAACGGACTTCCATTTTTTTTTCTTTTTCTTCTTTTCATATCTATCTGATCTCATTAGAATAAGTCCTTTCTTTGCAGTTAAATTATATTTCGGCCGCGGGTATGGAAATACCTTCACCTATATTCGACTGCAGTTTCCATAAAAAAGTTTCGATATCACTGCTGGTATATCCTGTATACCCTTATATTCTGCAGATGAATTGGATTCTTTGCAATTTATTTTAAACAGTTTCTTTACGCTATATGAAAACTGATTTCATTGATATATCGGGTTATTTTGATGTTACTTTACAGCTTTAATCAAAAAACCGCAAACCCGGAGGCCTGCGGCAACTTTTTTATAGATATTCATCAAACCAGCCGGCAATGTAATTCAGGCGGCTGATTCTTAAATTCGGTTTTCCGCTTCTGGAAAGCTCATGGTTGGCTTCAGGGAACCGCACAAATTTTGCTGTTTTCTTCCGATGCTTTAAGGCTATGAATAATTGCTCTGCCTGCTCAATTGGACAGCGATAATCTTTTTCGCTGTGCAGAATCAGCAGCGGTGTATTCATATCATTCACATTAGCAAGCGGCGAATGTTTCCAAAGCTTTTCTATATCATTCAAATCACTCTTGATCTGCCAATCAGTAAAATAGTAGCCGATATCACTTACTCCATAGAAACTGATCCAGTTGGAGATGGATCGCTGTGTGACTGCAGCCTTGAAGCGGCTGGTGTGTCCAATAATCCAGTTGGTCATAAACCCGCCATAGCTTCCACCCGTTACGCCAAGCCGGTCTTTATCGATAAAATCGAAGTTTTCCAGAGCATAATCGACTGCATCCATAATATCCTCATAATCCTTGCCCCCATAATCTCCTCTTACAGCGTCTACAAAATGCTGTCCATATCCATGGCTTCCCCGTGGATTGATAAATAAGACCGCATAGCCTTTTGCTGCAAGACATTGGAATTCGTGGAAATATGAATTGGCATACATGGCATGAGGGCCGCCATGGATTTCGAGCACAAGCGGTGCTTTTTCTCCTTCTTTCAGATAGGCTGGTTTCATGATCCAGCCATGCAGGTCCCAATTATCCGAAGATTTAAACTGAATTGGCTCCGCATCTGCCAGCTCAACTTCGTTCAGGAACTCTTCATTCACTTTTGTCAGCTGCTTTAATTCCCCTGATGGGACATCAAGCAAAAATAAATCTCCTGGATATGAAGGCTTGCTAATGGCCACAACAGCTTTATTGATGCTTCCTCCTGTTGTCAATCCATATACATGCTGCTGATCCAGCAGCGCAGGATATAATTCCCCATCTAAAGTGCCATAATAAACAACTGTATTGCCATGATCAGTTGCCAGGAAATAAAAGCTGCTGCTGTCCTTTGCCCAAAGAATTCCCGGTGTAACTGCACCCTGCTGGAAATCTCCGATGGCATAATCACCAGCCAATATATCTGATTCTGCAGTCAGGCACTGCAGATTGCCCAATTCGAGATTATACACCCAGACCTTAGTATGCGTAGCATTTTCGTATTCCCTTTCATGCCCGAACATTCCTATGTATTTTCCATCCGGCGACCATGTGGCGCTTCCAAAATAACCTTTTCCATTTGTAATCCTTTTCATGTCTTTTGTTTCAAGATGGATAATATAGACATCGCTTAGAAAAGAGAAATCTTTGTCTTCACTTAAATCTGCTGTAACAGCAATCCATTTTCCATCAGGTGACCAGTTCTGCAGCTGGTAGTCATGTTCCCCGGATGTCAGCTGCTCCATCCCCCCAGTTTCAATATCTATTAATGCAACCTGGCTGTACCTTCCGCTCCAAAAACCCTGGGCGTCTGATTTGTGCTTCATTTTTTCAATTTCAAGCGGAACGGGCTTGTCTGCCTTTTTTTCCTGATTTTCCTTTGTTTCTGCATCTTCACCAGGTTTTATTGAAAGATTGAAACCAATTTTCTTCCCATCCGGTGACCAAACAGGATTTGAAACGCCATTTGCACAGTGTGTCAGCTGCCTGGCTTCTCCGCCTGCTTTGCTCATCACATAAATTTGTGATTTTCCGTCCCTGTCGGATACAAATGCGATTGACTCCCCGTCTGGAGACCAGCGGGGTGAATGATTACGGTGCTTGCCGTAAGTCCACTGAACCGGGATATTACTTTCAATGGTATTTAAGTAAAAAATATTTGAACTATATGTATTTTCCGCATCAAGCATTCCGGTCTCAACAAAAGCTAAGTCATTTCCATTCAAGGATAGCTGCGGATCAGCTACAGATTTTAACCGATAAAGATCTTCCGGTTTAATTGTTCTTTTTTGCGTCATTTACTCCATCCTTCCTAACTGTGCTGTTCTATTTATTTCGACATCAGAAATAAAATCCCTTCTCAATAAGCTGCTGGCTGAAATTTTTTTTAATTATTGGAAATGATGAAGAATAACAGCGTTTCGACAAATATAGGCTCTTGCAAGAAAAAACATTCCTTTGTAAAATTAAATAAGAACACTTGTTCTGTGTCACTAACAGGATACTATTGATTAAGGGAGCAGAAAAAATATGACCAGAATTCCTGAGGAAGACCGTAATATCATGGAGCAGGCTATATATTTGCCAATGGTGCTAACCATTCTAAATCGGGACTCCATCGTCATTAATAAAAGCCCATTTAAACTAAAACAGCCTTATATTGATTTGGTTGAAGAAACAATGAAGGTCATTCAAAGTGAACTCTCTGAGGTAAAACGCTATATGAATAAACACCAGCTAAAGGTACAGGAAATAAAGAGAGATGAGGCATTTACTATGTTCATGTTCCTTTACAAAGGATATGAGGAGCACCATAATTACTTTAACCCCCGCATCCGAAATAAAGTCCAGGAGCTGATGACCTATTATCTTATTAAAAAACCTAGGCATGGTCCAGGAAAAAATCTGAAGGCAAATTAATATTTGTAATAAGAAAAGCCTGCAGCTAATAAGGTAATACACACACGGAAAACAGAAGCATGAAATTCCGCATGCTTCTTAGTTATCCTTTCCCTTCTCTATTGGTAGGCTCCAGTTCTCTCCGAAGCATTCATTATTTTGGAACCATTCACAAAGTACAGTGCTTTTCTCTCTGAATCTTCTATCCTTCTTATCAATGTTGTTTTTAGTAAAGCTGTTCTGAGCACCTGATTATTAAGAGTAGTATAAGATACAGGAATGATGAAGCTTTGCTTATTCTTAAAAACCACTTGAGTATGTGCGTTTTCCGCTCGCTTGAAATAATTGATGTGATCCAATGCAATCCAGATGCATTCAAGATTGTTAGGAGAGGCCGTCGGGAAAAAATAAATGAAATTTGTGGGGTCGATCGTTATCGGAGCTTTATGGGTAATGCCGGTTAATTGGCGTGTACCCTCTTTTCTGCCTTCATAGCTTGATCCAAAATATCTGCAGCTGCTTTTTATTATATCGACCGGCTTAAAAGGGGAAGTTACCTCATCATCAAGCTCCCAGATTTGCGAATAAACTTTTAGCCCATAAGAGAGGGGTTTGATAATCATTGTATTTGGATTGACTTCATACTCTTCGATCATTTGGGTATTATGGTTCATTATGTTTTCATCTCCTTTTTTATTTCGCTCTCACTTTTCCATATTAACACCAATTTATCTAAAAATTACTAATTTATTCAATAGTTTCTAAATTGTTCACAATTTAGACATTCCGAAAATATTTTCTAAAAATTTAAAAAACTTAGTTGAATATTCAGCGGCAATTCCATATAATATTAAAAAGCTCAGGGGTGATTTCCATGAAGGAAAAATCATACACCGAATTAATGAAAACCAGTGCGATGAAGCGGAAAAACCATAAGGATTCTTTTGTTCTTGACCTTTATATTGATATGCTAATTTCCGAAATTCTGCTGAATACTGAGAAAGAAAAGCTGATGAATAAAATAAACGCAGCAATTGATGAAGGAAATAAACCGTCATTTATGAATTTATCAAAGCAGTACAAAGAACTTTCCAAACGTTTTGGCACTTAGAAAAACAGTTTGCCCCCGCCAATCAGCGGGGTATTTTATTTTAATAAGGCAGGAGAAAATTAATGGACAGCAGGCATTTATTTTTAATGGGCGGAAGCCCTCCATTCGGGCAAAGGCTTGGAAAAAAGTTTGCAGAACTGGCTTCCGGAGCGGCTGGCAAAATAGCTATACTCTTTTTGGAAAGGGAAGGCTGGGAAGGCTATATTAATAAGTATACTGCTGGCTTAATTCAAAATGGGGCCAGGAATTTCTGTTATCTGCCGCTTTCCCCTGCACCTTCAGAATCTTTTCTTCAAGAATTGGCGTCCTGTTCCGGCATCATCATTGGAGGCGGTGAAACGGAAAAATACAGAAGTTTTATTGTGGATACTGAAGTGGGAGAACACATTGGCAAAATGTACATGAACGGTATTCCTGTAGCAGGTTTTTCTGCAGGTGCCCTAATCATCCCGGAGCATTGCATAATTCCCCCTATTGATACGCCTAGAGAACAGCATCTCTTTCTGAAGGGAATCGGGTTAATCAGGGATTGTGTCATAAGTGTCCATTTCACTAAATGGAATGAAGGGGAAAATTTAAAGAGGGCAGTTTGGAAAGCCAATGTCACGACTGGTTATGGAATTGATGATGATGCAGGCATTTATTTTTATAATGAAATTCAGACTGATATTGAAGGCAGCATACATATTTATAAGAATGAAACGTAAAAAAGCAAGCCACATGGCCTGCTTTTTCTCATGTTATTGTCAAATCAGTCTGCCGCCTGCTCCCGTTCTTTTTGCCTCTGTTCCATTTCATATTCTTCAAGCATGGAAATACGCTCAAGCATGGTTGGATGTCCATACCGGAATATTTTTACGAGAAGCGGCGGATTAACCTGGCTTAGACCCGCACGTGTCAGTTCCTGAAATGTTCCTATTGCTGCTTTTGAATCCTTCGTCATTTCGATGGCATAATGGTCTGCCCTTGTTTCCTGATACCGTGAAACAAGATTGGATAGGGGGCTTGAAATAAAGAGCAGCATCGAAAGAATCATCAAAAACAGCGGCAGGGACCGAATATCATTTACCGCAGGAATTTTTAGCGCCCTTCCCCATTTATCGACTGCTTTCTCCATTAATTTGGCTGTCATATAAAGCCCCAGCAGGGAAAGCAGCAAGTAACCGCCAATTCCGATGTATATATGCTTTTCCACGTAGTGGGCCATTTCATGTGCCATTATAAACAGGATCTGATCATCAGTTAATTTATTCAGTGTTGTATCCCATAGAACAATTCTTGAATTTGATCCGATGCCTGTCACATATGCATTCAGCGCATTTGTTTTCTCTGCCATATCGACTTCAAAGACATGTTCCGCCGGTATTTTAGCCTGGCTGGCCAAATCAAGAATTTTTGTTTCAAGTTCCTTGTTTTTCAAAGGATAGAAATCATTATAAAGAGGGTCAATGACAACCGGCTGCAGGAACATCATAAATAAGGTAAATGGAACAGACAAAAGCCAGGCATAAAGCCACCATCTTTTCCTGCTCTTATTAATCAGCCAGTACAGTACAGACACAATAAGAACCATCATTCCATAATTAACCCAAAAATCTATGAGCTCATCCTTCATCCACCCGCTAAAGCTCTGAGTTGAGATATTATACGTTTTTGAAAGTGAAAAGCTGATATAGCTTAATGGCATTGTGGCCATAAACGCGAAAAAAGAAAGCCAAATTAAATATATCGCCGTTTGCAGAAATTTATAAGGCGCAGTCTGCTCAGCCCACTTCTTAAAAGCCTTCGATAATCCAAATAAAAGAATGAATAAATAGAAAATCCATTCAAAAGGTGTAGAAATAAAAAACAGCAGGTTTCTTATTTTAGAATATTCCTCACTGAGCATCAGTTCCCTGCCGTTCAGGAAAGTTGCCGGATCTGCACGTGAGCCTTCATACTCAAACGGCAGACTGCTGTCAGCAAAATAGAATAAATACCAATAAAAAAATAAACCGTATACAAAAAAGGCGAGCGCCCCGTAAAAGCCTAATTTCCGCGCCATCTGATCCCCCCTTATGGTACAACCTTTCTATATTTAGTTTAGTATAAAAATCTGTAATTAGAACTATTTTGATGGGACAATCATTACTTAAAAGATAATAGCCTATTCCAGCAGTTCTATTGAAAAAGCCGGTTCTCGAAGGAACCGGCTAAAGAACATCAATAATAATCTTTTCTAAAATAAGAAAGAATATACAGATAACACAGCAATTGATCCTAATACGACAACAATCACATTTGCACCTAAAAAGGCAGCTAGAAAGGCAGCAGCTGCCCCGAGCAGCCCAAACCAAAGATCTTCATTTATAAACAGAATGCCTGGAAAAATGAGTGCCCCTAAAGTCGCATACGGCACATTCTTTAATATCCCCTGAACAAACCCGGGAAGCTCCTTCCCCTTAAAAAGCACAAAAGGCAGAAGCCTTGGGATATAAGTAACTGCTGCCATTCCAATAATCATCCACACGACTTGGCTACTCATGCCCCTGACCCCTTTGCCTGTTTTTTATACTTTCAATCCATTCTACTATTACAGCCGATAAAAGCGTGGCCAGTACAATTGCCCATCCTGTCGATAACATATTAGTCAAAGTAAAAATCATGTTAAAACATGCTGCCAGCGCCGCAAGAAATACAACTTTTGCACTCTTTTTCATAGACGGAACAAGAAGGCCGACAAACATGGCATAAAGTGCAACAGACATGCTTTCCTGCAAGGTTTGCGGAAGGCTCGCACCAATTAGGTGCCCAAGCCCAGAGCAAATGACCCAGCTTGCATAGGAAACCGAAATAAGCCCAAGCATATAACCGCTTGTTACCTTATCTTCACGTACTGCTGCAACTGAGAAAGTTTCGTCCGTAATCCCAAAAGACAAAATTACCTTGTTAGCATCCTGTTCATCATCCCACTTTTCGTTAAGAGAGGTTGACATTAAGAAGTGCCTGATATTCACAATAAATGTTGTCAAAACAATTTCAAATATACCCGTTCCCAATGAAAGAAGGCTCAGGGATATGTACTGTGCTGCCCCCGCAAATACGAGCAAACTCATTAAAGCTGTTTCACCAATTGAAAGACCAGTTGTTTTGGCGAGCAGCCCAAATGTTAAAGCGATTGGTGCATATCCTATCGCGATGCTGATTCCCGACTGCACCCCTTTCCTATACTCTCCGGAAGGCTTGCCGACTGCAAGTTCTGCCATAATGCTCACCGCCTTAAAAAATATAATACTAAACCTGAAAAATATACTATAATAGACTTAATATTAAAGAATGATGCATTGATATAGTATATTATACATTCGTGCGTTATATTACACAATAAGTTTGGAGGATATAATGGAGAATATTCAAAAAAGTATTGGGGAAAACCTGAGGAATATTCGAAAAACAAGAGGTTACAGCCTGGATGCAACGGCAGAAATAACCGGGGTCAGCAAGGCGATGCTGGGGCAGATTGAGCGGGGGGAATCCAACCCGACTGTCACCACCCTATGGAAAATCGCGAGCGGCCTTCAGGTTTCATTTTCCTCACTTATTCATGAGGAACCATCAGATATCCAACTCATAGAATTGAAAACTCTAACTCCAATAATGGAGAGCATGGGCAGATACAGGGTTTATCCCGTGTTCCCTTTTGATCCCCGCAAGAAATTCGAGATCTTCACAGTCGAAATTGAACCGGGCTGTCAGCATACATCTGATAAACATAATGAGGGTGTTGAAGAATATATCACTGTCATGTCCGGAACGCTTGAAATAGAGATCGGAGACCAGCGAATCACTGTCCGCCCCGGAAATTCAATAAAATTCTCAGCAAATAAAGTGCATACGTATAAAAATATCGGAGACGAACTGATTCGCTACCAGGCAGTCATGTATTATCCATGAAAAAGTAGGCATATCGCTGCGCTCGGTATGCTTTTTACTGGAATATCTCCAAGAACAAACAAGCCGGACAAAGCGAAAAGCCTTTTGTCCGGTCTCCTTTTAGATTAATACAGCCTTGTCGCTGCTCATTTTCTCTCCGCGGATTTTTTGGAATTCTTCAAGCAGTTTTTCGACAGTCAAATCTTTCTTTTGGTCTTCATTTGTTTCAAAAATGATCTGGCCTTTGTCCATCATGATCAGCCTATTTCCCAGGTCAAGTGCCTGCTGCATATTGTGAGTCACCATTAACGTGGTAAGTTTATATGTTTCCACAATCTCTTTCGTAAGGCTGGTAATCAATTCTGCACGAGCAGGGTCCAAGGCAGCGGTATGTTCGTCCAAAAGCAGTATTTTAGGCTCTGTGAAAGTCGCCATCAAAAGGGATAATGCCTGCCTTTCTCCCCCTGACAGCAGTCCGACTTTTGCTGAAAGCCTGTTTTCCAATCCAAGATGCAGCATTTCCAGCTTTTCCTGAAAAAAGTCGCGGCGTTTCTTGGAAACACCTTTGCGAAGGCCTCGCACCATAGTTCTCGAATAAGCAATGGCCAGATTTTCCTCTATCGTCATGGAGGGTGCTGTTCCTGCCATCGGATCCTGGAAAACGCGTCCAATCAGCCTGGATCTTTTATGTTCCTTCACAAGAGTGACATCAGTGCCATCAACCAGCACTTCTCCTATATCAGGAATCAATTTGCCGGAAATCATATTCATAAGAGTAGATTTTCCCGCTCCATTACTGCCGATAACCGTCATGAAGTCGCCTGGCTTTAAATGAAGATCGATTCTGTGAAGCGCTGTTTTTTCGTCTGGAGTTCCCTCATTAAATACTTTATGAATCTGATTTAATTGCAGCAAGATGTTCACCACTTTTCCCGTAAGCATTAGTTTTTTTCGCTTCCGCTAATCTCCGCCGCTTTCTCTGCTTTTCTTTTTGCTGCTGAATAAGCTTTGGCAGAATCAGCGCGCCAATCACGATTACTGCTGTGATTAGCTTCATATCTCCTGTTTCAAGGAATTCAACCCTTAATGCAAGAGTGACTATAATACGATATAAGATGGCTCCTCCGATGACAGCGAGTGTTGCCCGGACAATAGTTTTTGCACCAAAGATTGCTTCTCCAATGATCACGGATGCAAGTCCGATGATAATCATCCCGATTCCCATTCCGACGTCACTGAATCCGTTATACTGTGCCACTAATGCTCCAGAAAAAGCAACCAGTGCATTTGAAATGCCCAAGCCAGCTATCTTCAAAAGATCTGTATCAGCAGAAAAGCTGCGGATCATCGTCTCATTGTCGCCTGTTGCGCGTATGGCCAGGCCAATATCTGTCTTTAAGAAAAGATCAATCAATACTTTCACAGCAAAGGCTAAAATTAGCATTAAAATGAGAATACCCCAGGTCTTTGGGATGAAACTCATTCCCAATGCCCCAAACAGGCTTTGAATAGCCTGATCAATCCCAAGCCCCTGCCAGAATGCTGTAAGCTTTGTGATAGCCGTTTCCTCAGACAGCAGAGGAACATTTGACTTGCCCATGATCCGGAGATTGATAGAGTACAATGCGATCATCATTAATATTCCGGACAAGAGGGCATTAATTTTTCCTTTTGTATGAAGAAGGCCTGTAAGGCAGCCTGCTGCAAAACCCGCAAGCAAAGCTGTCATTGTTGCCAAAAATGGATTGTATCCCCCTACTATCATGACAGCTGCTACAGATGCGCCCGTTACAAAGCTTCCATCCACCGTCAGATCGGGAAAATCCAGTATTCTGAATGATAGGTAAACTCCCAATGCCATTAAGGCATAAATTGCTCCTGCCTCAATGGAACCAAAGATCGCTGTTGGCATAGTAATCTCCCTTTCTATTAGAAAGCGTAAGCGCCTTGCCCACTCCCGACAAGCACAAGACAAGCCTCACGGAAAGGCGTTCGTTGCCTTTTTTGGGAGGATTGGCTTGTGACCTCGAAGGGGTAGGCTGCTTGCGCTAGACAGTTATCGAGGTGAAAAGCGTAAGCGCTGGTGGTTATTGCTGGTATTACTCCACAAACTCAGCAAGTTCGCTCCATTCCTCTTTTAAGTCAATTCCCATTTCTTCTGCAGCCTTTTTATTGATTACCAGCTTTAGATTCTGCGGATATTGGACAGGTAGTTCGGATGGCTTCTTGCCGTCTTTTAAAATTTTTGCAGCCATTTCCCCAGCTTCATATCCGATATCTTCATAGTCAAATCCATAAGCAGCAAAGCCCCCGCGTTTAACAGAATCCAGCTCTCCTACAAATAGCGGGATGTCATTATCGTTTGAAACCTGAATGACAGATTCCAAAGCAGAAACGACAGTATTATCCGTAATAATATAGATGGCATCTGCTTTTCCGACAAGTGATTCTGCAGCCTGTTTCACTTCAGAAGAATTGGATACGGTAGCTTCGGCCAATTTCATATCTGTACCTGAAAGAGCTTCCTTCACCTTTTCAATCTGCACCTCTGAGTTTTGTTCTCCAGAATTGTAAATAACACCCACAGTTCCAGCCTCAAATTGTTCATCTATAAATTTAACCATATTGGGTATCGCATCAGGATGTGTATCTGTTGTACCAGTTATATTTCCTTCAGGTGTATCCATTGATTTTACTAATTGCGCACCCACTGGATCTGTTACTGAAGTAAATACAATTGGTATATCCTTCGTCGCATTAAGTGCACTTAATGCACTTGGGGTAGAGTTGGCAAAGATCAGGTCTACTCCATCTCCGGCAAAATTATTGGCAATGGATTGATTATTATTCTGGTCCCCCTGAGCAATCTGGACATCATAGCTTGCTTCAATACCAGAATCCTCTAAAGCCTTTTTAAATCCCTCCAGTGCCGCATCTAACGAAGGATGCTCGACAATCTGCGTAACTCCTATATTAAATGATTCTTCCTTTTCTTTATCAGAAGACCCTGCATCTCCATTTGTGCTTTCACTGCCGCAGCCGCTTAGCAGCAATGTTCCCATAAGACCTGCTGCAGCTACTGCTTTAAATAATTTTATTCTCTCTAACATACTAGTTGATCCCCCTTTTATCTCTATCTTTCCACTTCATCACTTTTATGCTTTTATGCTTTTATTCACTAAATTATATAGTTAACAGTCTTACTATTCAAGATGTTTTTTAATAATTTTCTAAAAATTATTATTTTAATAGAAAAGACACAGCACAATTCTGCCGTGTCCCATTACTTGCTTATTCATTTTATTTCCCTTTAAATTCTGGTTTTCTTTTCTCAGCAAAGGCTGCAAGAGCTTCAACTCTATCTTCTGTTGGGATAATGACTTCATATGCCTTCCTTTCAATCTGAAGTCCAGTCTGCAAATCGACGCCCATGCCATGCTTTACAGCAAATTTAGCCTGCTGAAGGGCAAGAGGGCCATTATTAAGCATTTGTCCGGCAAATTCAAAACAATCATTTAAGAGATTTTCTTTTTCAGTCACTTTGGTAAGGATGCCGTATTCAAGCGCTTCTTCAGAAGTAAGCCTTTTAGCCGTCAAAATTAATTCCAGGGCTTTGGCCTGGCCAATCAATCTTGGAAGTCTTTGAGTGCCGCCTGCACCTGGTATTATGGCTAAACTTGTTTCTGTAAGTCCCATGGCAGTGCCTGAAACGGCGATGCGGAAATCGCAGGATAGTGCCAGTTCCATCCCGCCTCCGAAGGCAAAACCGTTTATAGCAGCGATAGTAGGCTGCGGGAGCTGATCAACCAGTGAGAATACTTCACCTATTTTATATATATTCCTGCGGACTTGCTCTTCAGATAATGTCCTGCGCTCTTTTAAATCTGCACCAACACTGAATGCCTTTTCTCCAGCCCCTGTAAAAATCACTGCACGAACATCAGGGCTGGTTCGCAGTTTCTCAACTGTTTCCTGAAGCTCCGATAAAGTCTCAAAATTAAATGCATTCAATGCATCAGGACGGTTAATCGTTACGACCGCAATATGACCTTTTGTTTCAACTGCAATAGAACTCATTTGTATCTCTCCTCTTTCCAGTGCTATCTAATAATTCGATGAATTTTGCGAAAACCCTTTCAAGTTTAGTCAATTTGAAGTGGAATAGAAAAGGACAGACACATCCATTGCCTGTCCATAAAAACCTATTTAGTCTGCAGTACCTGATTCTTCAACGCTCTCCGCAAAATTTTACCAGTTGCGTTCTTTGGCAGCTCCTCTAAGAATTCAATCGTTGACGGCACTTTATATTTAGCCAGATGCTCAGCACAGTATGCAAGCAGCAATTCTTCTGTCTGCTGAGGGTTTTTAGATACAACATAGCACCTTACCGCTTCTCCCAGATTTGGATCAGGCACACCCAATACAGCAACTTCAACTACATCCTCATGATTATAGAGCACCTCTTCTACTTCCCGAGGGTACACGTTATATCCGCCGACTAAAATAAGGTCCTTTTTACGGTCAACGATATAAAAATAGCCTTCCTCATCCTTTTTTGCGAGGTCTCCTGTATAAAGCCAGCCATCACGAATAGTGGCCGCTGTTTCTTCAGGCATCTTGTAGTATCCCTTCATCACATTAGGCCCGCGAACAATCAGTTCTCCAACTTCGCCAACGGAAACTTCTTCTCCCAGTTCATTTACAACCTTATTCTCAACGTTCATAATGGATTGCCCGATTGAGCCTGCTTTGCGCGGCTTATCCAGCGGATTAAAGCAGGTAACCGGAGAAGCTTCTGAAAGACCATATCCTTCTGAGACAATGACATTGAACTTTTTTTCAAAGCCATGGAGAAGTGCAACAGGCATGGCAGCACCGCCCGAAATGCAAAGCCTTAACGATTTCAGATCTTCTGGATTGCCATCATCAAACTGAAGAAGGAAATTGTACATGGTCGGAACGCCGGCAAAAACAGTAGGTTCAAATTTTTTTGCGAGTCTAAAAATTTCTTTAGGGCTGAATTTTGGATCTATTAAAATAGTAGCCCCATTCATCAGCGGTGCATTGAGAGCAACCGTTAAACAGAAAACATGAAACATCGGCAAAGTAGTGATAACCCGGTCATTTTCGTTCATGTGCAAATAATCGCTGACATCCTTTGCATTGCTGTAGAGGTTTTTATGTGTCAGCATGGCACCTTTCGGCTTGCCTGTCGTACCGGATGTATATAGGATAACGGCCGTTTCCTCTTCTTCGAGTTCAGGGCCTTTAAAATCCAAATCTCCTGAACCCATCACCTGTGTAAACGATTTCATTTTTTCAAAAGCTGTTAATGCAGACGGGTCCGCTTTTGTAAACTGTCCCTGCGGGGTTTCGCAAATAATAAAGTTCTCCACCTTTGGAAGAGCCTGATGCATCTTCTCAATCAAAGGCACTAAGAGATCGAGCGTAACAACAGCTTTTACATCACCATTATTAACAATGTAGCCAATTTCATCAGGTGTATAAATTGGGTTGATCGGTATAACAGTTGCTCCAAGACGCAGTGCGCCATGCAGGCCAATGACAAATTGCGGTGAATTCCCCAGTAAAAGAGCAATATGATCTCCTTTTTTTACTCCCAGCTTTGAAAGCCCATCCGCAAATTTGGTCACAGCACCATCAAGCTCCGCATATGTACTGGACTGGTCCATAAAATAATAGGCAGTCTTATTGCCCATCTTGATCGCCGTTTCATGCAGCTGCTCTGTTAAATTCATTTACACTCCCCCTATAATGAATGAATAGTCATTCATTTTTATTAAATAAATTTTCTAAATATATTATATTGAAAGAAATTTTTGTATTCAAGTAGGAAAGCGAATTGTTCACAATTTCTTTTTTACAGCGGACTGACTTTCGCAAGACTTTATATAAATATAAGAAAAGCCGGCAATATGCCAGCTTTCCAATAAATGACCGCATTAATAAATCAGGTTGATAAATTCGGTCTTTGTCACATTTCCAAAGTAATGCTTAATGTCCACTCCCCCAAGGGCACTTTCAACCTCTGACTTTTCATAGCGAATTCCTGTAAGCTTGTTTTCAATTTCGCTTACATCGCCAACCCCAAAGAAGTCTCCGTAAATTTTACATTCCACAATTTGCCCTTTTGTGACATTAAGTCTAATATCAATTTGCCCCACTGGGAAACGATGCGAGTGCTGCAGATCAAATTTGGGGGATTTTCCATAATTCCAATCCCAGTTTTGATAGCGCTCCCTGGACAGCTGGTGAATTTTTTCCCAATCATCATTCGTGAGCTTGTACTCTGGAATTTCATCTAAATCACCAAAAATATTCTTAAGCAGCAAAGTGCGAAATTCTTGAATTGTGATTTTTTTATCCAGGAACTCTGATATATTAGCAACCCGGCTCCGAATAGATTTAATGCCTTTCGATTCAATTTTATCCTTCTTTACCTTTAGTGCCGAAACGACACTTTCTATTTCTGAATCAAATAAGAGGGTGCCATGGCTAAACATTCTGCCTTTGGTTGAAAACTGGGCATTCCCGGATATCTTTCTCCCTTCCGCCATCAGATCATTTCGGCCGCTCAATTCAGCATTAACACCAAGCTTCCGCAAAGCCTCTACAACTGGTTCGGTAAACTTTTGGAAGTTATGAAAGCTTTCTCCATCATCTTTTGTGATAAAGCTGAAGTTGAGATTGCCTAAATCATGATAAACGGCCCCGCCGCCAGAAAGCCTTCTGACTACATGGATGCTATTGTTCTCGACATATTCAGTATTGATCTCTTCAACGGTATTCTGATTTTTTCCAATAATAATGGAAGGTTCATTAATATAAAAAAGCAAATAGGTTTCTTCAATATCAAGATTTTTCAGTGCATATTCTTCAATAGCAAGGTTAATTCTGGGATCTGTGATTCCCTGGTTGTCAATAAAAAGCATCTGTTTTCCTCCTCAAAAAGTATGGGACCATTGATAATCCGCAAGCGAAATAGGACCGGGATATTTTGTTGAAGCCTCTTCCTTCAGCTTTCTCAGTTCACCATAATGAGGCAAATGAGTCAGCAGCAAATTCTTCACCTTTGCTTTTCTGGCCAATGTTCCAGCATCCAGGCTTGTCATATGCCCTGCATTCTTTCCATTTTGATGACCATAAAAATTGCATTCGCAAACTAATAAATCAGCATTCTCGCTAAATGCTTCCAGCTCTTCTTTATATGAGGTATCAGCCGTATAAATAAGCGTTTTGCCGTCTGCTTCAATTCTCATTGCATAGCATGGCACTGGGTGATTAGTCTTTAAAAAGCGGATTTGAAACGGTCCTGCAGAGAGAGTGCCATCAGGATCATAGCAGACTCCCTTTGTTATATCCTTGTATGTAAATTTAGCAAATTCAAGCTGATCAAGGGAATGGCCATAAATCGGGAGTGTATCTGTTTTCCTGCCTAAAAAACCCTGAATGAGCCTGGCATGCTGCAGTACCCCTATATCTGCAATGTGATCTGGATGGTAATGCGAGATAATCACTGCATCCAATTCTTCTGGCTGAAAAATGTTCTGCATTTTTGAAAGGACGCCGCTTCCGCAGTCGATCAGCAAATGAAAACCATCATGCTCCAGCAAATACCCTGAACTGGCTCCATCAGCTTTAGGATAACCGCCCCAGCTGCCGATTACAGTTAACTTCATCACGTTTCCTCCTTATTAAAAAGTTCAAGCTCCTACGCTATGACTTGGTAACCAAAATCTCAAGAAAAGACCAAGCTTTGCTATGTTCAATATACTCGATTATGCCTATTTTTTCACTTTTTTAAAATTGTATTGAAACAGAAGTTGACATATGAATTCTGTTATAATACAATTAACTTAAATAATCAAACTATTTAGAACAAAATCACAAATCAGGAGGCTTCAACATGATTCAAAACATTATGGAGTTTTTCAGAAACCTGCCGGCTAAACAATGTTCAGAATGCGGGAAGTCGATCGAAGAGCAGCATGAATGTTACGGAAACAAGTGTGATAATTGCATGGGAATTACAGATTTATAGAATTATATATTTAAAGCCAGCCCTGTGGGCTGGCTTTGTTTTTTGCTAATAATCAATCAGCCTGCCCTGCAGCTGCTGCAAATCTTTTCTTGTGCATTGCAGTAAAGTAAACAAAAGTTCCTGCAATAAATAGGGCGGCGAAACTCAATAGAATTACTGCATTCTCCCACATAAAATCAAAATTTCCGCTTGAAATGACAGCCTTTAGTCCGGAAACAGAATAGGTCATAGGCAAGTATGAACTGATTGGCTGAAGTGCATTAGGAATCAGCTCAAGCGGGAAAGTACCTGCACTTGTTGTCAGCTGGAGAATTAATATAATTATGGCAGCAAACCGGCCAGGATCACCCATGACGGTGACAAAAAATTGAATCAGAGCTATGAAAGTAAGGCTGGTTATGATTGTAAACAGCAGAAACAAAGGTACACTCTGCACTTCCAGGCCAAGTCCCAGCAATAATATCATGGCAGCAATGAGACCCTGAATAATGCCTACTCCAGCAAGAATCCCAAACTTGCTTGCAAACCAGCTAAATCCTGACCGCGGAACGCCAGCCGGCTCCCGAAGCGGAAATACAATTGAAAGAAGCAGAGCACCCACGAAAAGGCCAAGCGACAGAAAATATGGCGCGAACCCTGTACCATAGTTAGGTACTTCTGTAATCTTCTCATTATCTATTTCTACCGGATTTGCCATCATATTATAAGTTTTATCGCTGGCATTTACGGCTGATGCATTTTCAGCGCCATCCGCTAATTTATTTGCTAACTCAGAAGAACCTTCAAAAATTTGTGTATTACCTTCAGCTACTTTGCCTGCGCCATCTTCAAGCTGCTTTGTGCCGTCTGCCAATGCATCTGAACCTTGGGTCAGTTTTCCAAGCCCTCCTGACAAATCTGCTGCACCGCCTGCTAGCCTGTCTGCTCCGGCTTGTGCTTCACCAAATTTCTGAGCAAATGTTTCCATTCCAGCACCGAAATCTTTATGGCCCTGTACTAGCTGCTGAGAACCAATTTCCAGCTCTGATGCCCCCTGGGCAAGCTGATTTATTCCCTGCTGCAGCTGCAGCTGTCCTTCATTTAGCTGTCCCATTTTTTGGGACAATTCGGCTCCTCCCGCTGATAATTTGCCAGCTGACTCAGCAAGCTGGGCTGTTCCAGCCTTCAGCTGGGCAAGCACACTCTGAAGCTCAGCTTTTTCAGGAGATCCTTCAGGAAGCTGCGAAATAAAGCCCTGCAGCTTTTGCTCTAAAAGAGCAGTGCCTCCGCTGAGTTTTTGTGCCTCCGTTTGCCATTGCTCCAGAGATGAAGATAAGGTTTTCGCTCCATTTTCAAGCTGCTCAGTTCCATCAATCATAACAGGCAGCTTTTCCTTTACTGTATCAATCCCTGCCTTTGATTGTGTAACACCTGCAGAAAGCTTTTCACTCCCAGATTTCAGCTGATAGGATGCTTTACTTAATTCTGATTGGCCTTCAGCCAGTTTGCCTAATCCTTCTGAAAGGGTTTTAGCTCCTTCTGCCATTTCCTCTGAACCTTTGCTTGCTGAGCTTACACCGTTATTGAACTCAATGGATTTATCGGCCAAAAGCGCCAGCTTCTCATGCAGCGTTTTAGAACCATCTTTTAAACCTGCAGCTCCTTCACTGATTTGAAGGGCCCCGTCACTTGCCTGTCCAATGCCATCTGCCAGTTCCCCTACTTTATCGAACATCGTTTCAGCATATGTTTCAGTCACTTTTTCTGACAGAGACATTTTAATTTTTTCTACAGCTGTTCCTCCAATTTGAGCTGATAAAAAATTGTAGCTCTCATTGGGAACGTAAATCAGGTTCATTTTCTGCGGATTGTCCTTAAGGAGTGTGGTTGCATTCTTGGAAAAATCCTTAGGGATTTCAACAAGCATATAGTAATGCTGATCATTTAGATCTTTATATGCCTCCTCTTTATCAACAAATTGAAAATTAAAGTCCTTGCTTTCCTTTAATTTATCAACAAGATCATCGCCAAGATGCAAGTCATTACCTTCAAATGCAGCACCGGCATCCTCATTAACGATAGCAACAGGCAGATCATCTAAATGATCATATGGATCCCAAAATGCCCAAAGAAACATTCCGCTGTATAAAATAGGAATAAACATTACTGCGATAATAGGAATCAGCAATTTTTTGTTTTTTAAGATTGCTGAAAACTCCTTCAAGAAAAGTTTGTTTTTCACCGTAAATCCCTCCACAATAACTTAGTGACTATTTTCCTCATTTGGTCATTTTGCTGAAAAAATAGAGGACTATCTAGTTCGATAATCCTTTCATAATATATTGTTCAAACAGCATAGCTATTTTTTCTTTTTCCAAAGGTTCATGACGCTGCTCCCAATCAAATATAAGAGCAATATAAAGCTTCAGCATCACAAAAGATGTCAGTTCAGGATCGCATTCCCGGATTTCTCCTTTTTCAATCGCTTGTGCAACTTTGTCTTTTACATAATTTAATATCGCATCCTCTACTTTCCCAATTACATCTGTAACAGCAGGAGTTCCCATTTCCTTTGCTTCCTGGAAAAGCTTGATTGTTAACTGATGCTTCATGCGGAATTCAAGTATTTTATACAATCCCCGATGAACATTTTTATGAAAGGGCAAAGAGGGATCAAGCGCTTCATCAGCTGCGCTTTTCATTTCCACGATGAGCGTATGGATAATTTCATCAAACAGCTCTTCTTTATTTTTAAAGAAATTATAAATAGTGCCTTTTCCTACATTTGCAAGCTTCGCAACCTGATCCATAGTGGTTGCTTTATATCCAAACAGAGAAAATGATTTAGTGGCCGCCTCAATAATTTGCTGTTTGCGATCTGCTGACATGAACTCACCTCATATAAAATGACTAAATGAACATTTTGGTCATTAGTACAAAAAGTAATTTATCATACTCCAAATGAAAAAGCAACCTGAAATGATGCCAATATAAAAAGCTGTCACAAACGGACAGCTTTTTGCTTGTTGCTTTGCAAGTATTCAACTGCATTTCGAACTGCCTCTTCTGCCTGATCTATGCAATCAGGAACGCCAAGACCTTCAAATGAACTTCCTGCCAGAAAAATGCCGGGCAGCTTTGCCTGTGCCTGTTTCTTTGCCAGATCGACGCGTTCTTTATGTCCTACAGTATACTGCGGCATAGAATCCTTCCATCTTGTTACATAAACAAAGTCCGGATTCATTTTAATATTCATTGTTTTATTTAAATCATCAAGTACAACTTTAATAATTTGATCATCTGACAGATCCACCACAGTTTCATCACCAGCTTTGCCAACATAACAGCGCAGAAGCACTTTTCCTTTTGGAGTCGAATGGGGCCATTTCTTATGTGTCCACGTGCATGCAGTAATGGTGTAATCACTATGGCGTGAAACAACAAAACCGGTTCCGTCAATATCCCTTTCAATCGCTTCTTCAGGGAATGCCAGCGCTACAGTTGCCACAGAAGTGGACGGCATGTCTTTGAACTGCTCAAATATTCCCCACCCGGAGAAAATGCTGCACAGTGCACGATGGGGAACAGCCATGACCATGCAGTCTGCCTGAAGGTTTTCTCCGCCATTCCATTCAACTGTATAGCTTCTGCCAGTCTTCTTGATAGATTCAATTCGATGGCCTTTCAGTACAGTTCCAGGTTCAAGCTTGCTCTCCAGGGCATCGACAAGTGATTGAAGCCCCGATTTCAAAGTAAGGAACATCCCTTCTTTGCTCTTGCGGCTTGAGGCTTGTTTCTGCTGAGTGCCTGTAGACTTTTTCATTCCCAGAATTAAACTTCTATACTTCTGCTCAACCTGATAAAACTGCGGGAATGTGGCCATAAGGCTTAATTGATCAATATCGCCAGCATATATGCCAGAGAGAAGCGGTTCAATCAAATTATCGACAACCTCGTCACCAAGCCTTCTTCTAAAAAAGGCACCCAGTGACTGATCATTGGAAGGATTGGAGCGCGGCAGCACAAAATCTGCAGCAGCTCTTGCCTTCCCTGCGGGAGTGAATAATCCGGTTGTAATAAAGGGAGCAATTTGTGTTGGAATCCCCATGATGGATCCGCCCGGCATTGGAAATAGACGCTGCCTTACAAGCACATAGGACTTACCGGATGTATTTCTCACAAGCTCTTTTTCCAGGCCAGCTTCCTTGGCAAGCCGGGACGCACTTTGTTTACGTGCCAAAAAGGAATCTGGCCCTCTTTCGATCACAAAACCGTCTCGTGTTATCGTTTGAATTTTGCCGCCAAGACGATGTGAGGCTTCTATAAGCTTTACATCCAGGGCCATTCCTTTTTCTTTGGCTTCCTTCTGCAGATAGTAAGCTGCAGCAAGACCAGTAATTCCTCCTCCGGCAACCACAACTTTCTGTCGCTCTCCCTGCACGGTAAATCGCCTTCTTTTCTAATTTTTTGCTTATCTATTCAGCAACTTAAAAATGGCATCAGACATCGCATCAATAAACTCTGGCTGTGAATTTGGCATTTCTGGACGGTAATAGCTTGCACCCAGCTCATCAGTGACAACTTTGCATTCATAGTCATTGTCGTACAGCACTTCAAGATGATCTGAAACAAAGCCGACAGGAGTATACACAAATGCCCTGTAGCTCTTGTTTTCATAAAGGTCTCTTGTCAAATCCTGCACATCAGGACCTAGCCAAGGCTCAGGTGTGTTTCCTGCACTTTGCCAGCCAACGGCATAATCTTTGACTCCAGCCTGTTCGGCAATGAGATCAGCTGTTTCCTGCAGCTGATGCGGATATGGATCCCCTGATTGCAGAATCTTTTCCGGCAAACTGTGTGCAGAAACAATTAACACTGCAGAATCTTTTTCTTCAGCAGGCATTTTATCGAATGTTTCCTTTACACGATCGGCCCAATATTTGATAAACTTAGGTTCTTTATACCAGCTTTCAACTGATTTTATTACAGGACCGCCAAGCTTTTCAGCCTCTTCTTTGGCTCTGCCATTATATGATTTTACGCTAAAGGTTGAGAAATGCGGTGCAAGAACAATGCTGACAGCCTCTTCAATCCCATCCTCATGCATTTGTTTAACCGCATCTTCTACAAAAGGTTCAATATGCTTTAACCCTAAATACATTCTGAATTCATAATCGTCCTGAACTTCATTTAAATGCTGTTCAAGTTTTTCAGCCTGAACTTTGGTGATTTCTGCAAGCGGTGATATTCCGCCAATCGCTTCATATCTGCTTCTTAAATCTTCAAGCATTTCCTCAGAAGGCTTTCTTCCTCTGCGGATATGTGTATAGTAACGCTCAATGTCTTCTTCCTTATAGGGAGTTCCATAAGCCATTACAAGTAAACCCATTGTCTTTTTACCCATGTCATCCACCTCAAATTCTATCTGTCTCCAGTTTTTATTGTGCCAAAAAACAAATCGATTACCAAAACTAATGCTCATAGCAATATGCAAATGCTGCATGCTATCGCTTAAAGAAAACCGGAGGCTACTTGCTTAATTTTGAAGCAGAGTATTCATGAATAAAAGTTGTTAATTTTCTTAATGTGTCCGGATTAACCTCAGGAAAAACACCATGCCCAAGATTGAATATATAACCCGGCTGAGCCATTCCCTGATCCAGAATACCTTTTGCTTTTTCCTCAATTACTTCCCAAGGGGCAAGCAGGATAGCTGGATCAAGATTGCCTTGAACCGTTTTTGTAATTCCTTTTGCTCTTGCTTCCTGAATTGGAAGTCTCCAGTCCAGCCCAACTACATCAAGCGGCAGATCATGCCACTCCATAGCCAGGTGGCTAGCACCAACTCCGAACATGATCAGCGGGACATTCTCTTCTTTTAAGGCAGAGAAAATGCGATTCATTACTGGCTTAATAAAATAGCGGTAATCCTCCACATTTAATGCGCCAACCCATGAATCGAAAATCTGGATGGCTTTTGCACCTGCTTTGACCTGGGATTTCACATATGTAATAGTCATTTCACCAAGCTTATCCATTAAAGCGAACCAGGCTTTAGGCTCTGCATACATGAATGCTTTCGTTTTGTTGTAGTTCTTTGATGGTCCGCCTTCAATCATATAACTGGCAAGAGTAAATGGAGCCCCGGCAAAACCGATTAGAGGCACAGTCAATTGCTCTTGAGTAAGAAGCTTAATAGTATCCAGGACATATGGAACATCCTCTTCAGGATTTATTTCCCCAAGCTTCTCTACATCCGCTATGGAACGGATTGGATTTGAAATAACAGGGCCGATTCCTGATTTTATTTCCACATCAACCCCAATGGCTGGAAGCGGTGACATAATATCTTTATAAAGAATGGCAGCATCATTGTTATATTGCTCTACTGGCAGCCTTGTAACATATGCACAAAGCTCAGGCTGGTGTGTTATTTCGAAAAGGGAGTATTTTTCTTTTATCGCTCTATATTCCGGCTGCGAGCGGCCAGCCTGCCGCATATACCAAACAGGAACATAATCTGTCTGTTCCCCCCTTGCGGCCTTCAGAAATGTATCATTAAATGAGTTTTTCATTAAATTTTACCACCTTTCAAGACTTGTCTGCGTATTATTGTAATATATATATACCAAAATTAGAAATCGCCAGTATCTACCTTTATGACTATATCCTTTTTTCTCTGTTTTTGTATAGATTTGAAGGCTAAATGTCAAAAATTTGACGTTTTTAACTGTCTAAATAAGGGAAAATTAAAGATTGTAAGGATATTAGCACAGTAAAAATTCAAATTTTTTAATGAAGTGTTTTAAATGAAGATTCTATTAATAGCATGATGCATTCACTAATTGACCTTCAAAGAACACTATAAATCTTTTCCAGGTGGAGTGAGAAAAAATGAAGATATATATGGCAAGAGGAACTTACGATTTTTTGAAAAAAATTGAGGAAAAGCACTCCGATGAAACTATGGTTGCAATGCAGAATACTGAGAGTGCCTTATTAATCCATGAAACGGCAGGCGCCTCGATTTTTAAAGAACCCAGATCCTATGAAGTAATTGATTCTTCCGGGGCATTTACGGATGCAGGGTTTGCCGTGCTGAATAATATTCCAGTTACAGATGAAGGCAGGCCGCTTTTTGAACACCGGTTTAAAAACAGGGCAGGACTTATCGAAAATGAACCGGGTTTTGCAGCCATTCGGGTTCTGCGGCCTCTTGAATCAAACACATATATCATTCTAACTCTATGGCGGGATGAAAAATCCTTTAAGAACTGGCAGAATTCCAAAGCATATGATAAAGTACATGAAAAACGCGGGACGGAAAGCGGCATCGATAAGACACCGAATATATTCTCCAGCCCTTCATATGTAACCCAATATTATATCCCTGAAGAAGAGTAATAAGAAAAGCGTAAGCGCCTTGCCCACGAAGGAACGCAGACTAAGAACGCCACGTCCTGTGGCAACGTCTGCATGACCCCCATCCTGGGGGCCCCAAGCACAAGACAAGCCTTACGGAAAGGCGTCCTTTGCCTTTTTGGGAGGATTGGCTTGTGACCTCGAGGGGGTAGACGCTGGAGCTAGACAATTACCTAACTTAAGAATTCAAACATTATTATAATTTAAAAAAGGATGAGCTGCATCAGCTCATCCTTCTCTATGCCTGCTTTTTAATTATGCCATTTCGATTGGCATAAACCGCTGCCTGTGTACGGTCAGTAACGCCCAGTTTACTGAGGATATTGCTTACATGTGTTTTGACTGTTTTGATGCCAATGAACAATTCTTCACTTATTTCCTGATTTGTCATCCCTTCTCCAATGCAGAGCAGGACATCAAACTCCCTTTCAGTTAAATCATCATGAGGCTTTTTTTCTTTTTCTCTGAAACGGCTTACCATTTTCCCCGCAACCTTTGATTCAATAACAGGCTCTCCTTTCGCAGCTTTCTTAATTGCATTCACAACCTCAGCAGCATTTGCCGTCTTAAGCATATAGCTGAACGCCCCCGCTTCAATTGCCGGGAAAACTTGTTCATCATCGTAATAGCTGGTTATGATTATAATTTTGCATCCAGGATAGCTTTTTAAAATCTCCCTAGTCGCTTCAATTCCATTCCCATTCTCCATCAGCAGATCCATCAGAACGATTTCCGGCCGTTCTTTGAGTACAAGCTTTACAGCTTCATTTCCGCTCTCTGCTTCCCCAATCACCTCTATGCCAGCTTCAGTTGCCAAATAAGAAATGATTCCTTTTCTTACCATTTCATGATCATCCACTACAGCAACCCTGATCATTTCAGCCTCTCCCCTTTTGCCGGAATTTTAATATCTATATAGGTTCCTTCGTTTTCCTTAGAACGTATTTTGAATATTCCGCCAACTTCCTCGCAGCGTTCCCTCATTGTCTTCAGCCCATAGGAGGTTATCCTCTCTTTATGAGGATTAAACCCTTTTCCATTATCTGCAATAAAAAGATAAATGTAATCTTCTTCTTCCGTTAAGGTTATTTTTATATTCCCTGCATCAGCATGGCGGAGCACATTGGATAGCGCTTCCTGCACAATTCTAAACAAATGCTCTTCCGCTGCTTTCGAAAGATTTTCGATCTCATCAATGCTTGCGTGAAAATCGATGTTTGTCTTTGCCTTTAACTCCTGTATAAGTTTAATAATTCCATTGCAAAGCCTGTCATCACTCAGCTGCACAGGCCTCAAATGGAGAAGAAGTGCCCTCATTTCCCCCTGTGCTTTTGAAGCGATTTCAGAGATTTCATTTAACTGCTCCCTTGCTTTATCACTATCCAAATCAAAAACTCTTAGGGCAGCTGAAGACATCATACTCAAAGCGAAAAGCTGCTGGCTCACTACATCATGCAGATCCCTTGCCAGACGCTGTCGTTCTTCCATCACGGCAGCTGAATGGGCTGTTTGTGCCAGGATGGACTTTTCATCAGCAAGGCGCTGCATGGAAAAAACCTGCTCCTGGATATTTTCCGCCAGCTGATTCAGTTCATCTGAAATTAACCCTATCTCATCTTTTTCATAAGATTCCATCCGATCAGCATACTTGCCGCTCCTTAATGTTGAAACAAATAATAAAATATCACCGAGTCTGCCTTTAATTAAGTAGCTGCCCTTTAGCCCAAAGTAGGCTCCCGTAAGCAGTAAAATGGTTAAAGCATACAAAAAAAGCCAGAAGGTGCCCTTTATCGTCATTGGCGATTCAGGATTATAAAATAGATACACCTGTAATCCGACAAAAAAGATTAATGAACTTATAACGGCCATCATAATGAAACTCTGTATAAACCAATACCTGATTCCGGTTTTTCTCATCACATACCCCTATACTTTATCGATCCGGATGGATCCAATTTTTACTTGTACAGCAATTTTCAGCTTTCTTGATGCTTCATCGTAACCGGGTGACTTATATTGAAGACTGCGGTTAACGTCACCTGTCTTTTGATCAAAAATGCGGATATCTCCTATATTAATATTTGACTGGATCATCACCGGAATGTTTTCAGGGATGATCATTTTTACATCCCCAATCCAGCCTCTTACAATAACAGGTGTCTCTTTCTCCGGGATGAAAGCCTTGCTGAAATCAATAAAGTAATCACCGATCATTGTATATAAATCCATTGGCTCCAGAGACCAATTTGGCTGTTTAAAATCCACATCGCCAATCGAAAAACCTCTTATATTTTTAAGCGGCTGCGGGCTTTCGTATTTAGAGATATTAATAACCTTCTTCTCAGCTGCACCTTTGTTTTTTTCATATATATCTGCCGGAAAATCCTGTTCAAAATGAATCTTTAAACGATCTCGTTTCAATAAAATACTAATGCCGAAAAAAATAAGAAACAGGGGCCAGAGTTTCCATATTTCCATAAACCTGAATTCAATTACTTCGAAACGATCAAGGATTAATAGAAATGAAAATACCATTAGAAATAACCCGGGAAACACTCCGCTCCGGCTTTTTTTCAACATGTATGACAGCAGATAATGGCATCCTGCAGCCAATAGAATAAATGGGTAAATTACGACAAATACCTCTTTTATTTCCAAGGAAATGACACCTATGTTCATAAGCAGAAGCAAAACTCCAACTGCTGATAAAGTTACCGCGAAGATTATCTGATTAACTGACCTGTATCTCATAGGCGTTCCCATCCTTCTTTTCTCCTAATCTTGTATTCGATAAAATAGAAAACTTTTCCTCCAATATAATCATTTTATCACTCAGCTATTTTATGGAAACATTCCGCAGAGTGGTTCAGCCTCCGCCTCCGGACGGATACAATCCATATCACCATTTATTTCTTTCCGTCATATTCTGTACTACATTCCAATTTGGGTGATTAGCCTAAATCGCTTCTTCACTTATGGAATTATGAAAGGGGGAAACTTTAGATGGGAGTTGAACTGACAGCCATCCATTGGATATATGTTCTATTTATTCTGTTTATCATTGGTTTCATGATTATGAGGAGAGATACAACTCTTGTCTGTATTGCAGGCATCTTTTTAATTGCCATAACGGCTACCGGCTCCTTAAGCAGTTCAGTCAGCAGTATTTTTACCAGTTTTATATTTGCCATTACAGAACTCCTTTCCACAATACTGGTCATTTCGATAATCGTCGCTATGAGCCGGACACTGACCATAACTGGAATTAATGATGTCATGATCTCTCCTTTTACCAAATTAATCAGAACACCAGCACTTGCCTACTGGACAATTGGGATTTTGATGATGGTCATCTCATGGTTTTTTTGGCCATCTCCTGCAGTTGCATTAATGGGGGCAGTACTTCTTCCAGTGGCCATTCGGGTTGGATTGCCTGCTTTGGGCGTGGCAATGGCCATGAACCTATTCGGGCACGGTATTGCACTATCTGGGGATTTTATAATCCAGGCTGCACCGAAGTTAACTGCCGATGCAGCAGGGCTTCCTGTCGGGGAAGTCATATCAGCCAGTATTCCGCTTGTTATTATTATGGGGGCAGTGACAACTATTACAGCTTTTTATCTTATTAAGAGAGACATGAAAAGTGGAAAGCTCACTGCAGCAACAGGACTCACCGTGGATACCCCTGCTGAACTTCAATCTGACGCCAGTCAACAACATCTGCTAACACTTCATCAAAAGCGTTTTTTCGCCGTATTCATTCCTGTTTTATTTGCTGCTGATGTAGCTGCCATGTTTGCACTGGACCTCCAGGGCGGTGATGCAACTGCTTTAGTAGGCGGGACATCGATTTTCATCCTTCTGATGATTACGCTAACTGCCCATCGCAATAAAGGCCTTGAAAAAACAACTGGCTATTTAGTTGAAGGCTTCCAGTTTGGTTTTAGGGTATTTGGACCTGTAATTCCAATTGCAGCTTTCTTTTATCTGGGGGATGCTGGATTTACCCAAATGATAGGAGACTTTCTGCCAAAAGACTCTCACGGAATCGTTAATGATCTTGGAGTTGGCCTTGCTTCAGCTGTACCTTTAAGCAAGGAAGTAGGCGCCATTACATTAACAGTGGTTGGCGCCATTACCGGCCTGGACGGATCTGGTTTTTCCGGCATATCGCTGGCCGGCTCGATTGCAAGCCTTTTCGCAGCTGCCATAGGCACAGGTGCAGCAACCCTAACAGCTCTAGGTCAGGTAGCCGGAATCTGGGTAGGCGGCGGTACGCTTGTTCCTTGGGCCCTCATCCCTGCAGCTGCCATCTGTAATGTAGACGCTTTTGAACTGGCTCGCAGGAATTTGCTTCCGGTGACAATTGGGTTAATTGTGACAACTATTGCAGCCATGTTCCTCATTTAAAAAGCAGCAAAGAGACTATCTGGCGATAGCCTCTTTGCTTTTATGCCGATTCTCTTTTGGGTGAATTTCTACTGAACATTAACTTTAGTGCCGCGTAAAGGGAAATTGAAATGAATACCCAAATATATCCGGCAGCAAATCCGGCTGCAATATCTGACGGATAATGTACACCCATCACAATCCGGCTGATTCCCATTAGGAAAATCCAAATGCCAGCTATAATTGCCGTCAGCCATTTCGCAGACCTGGATTTTAGTTCTATAATTATGAAATAGGCAATAGATGTATACAGAATCATCCCAATCATAGCGTGTCCGCTCGGGAAGCTTAGACTCGCAACATTAACCAGATGTTCCTGTTCAGGGCGCGGCCTTCCAATAGCCTCTTTAAGCCACTTATTTACTTCATTTCCCGCTGCCACAGCAAAAACAACTGCTGCCATCGCTTCATAATTCCTATATTTAAGCCAAAGCCACAATAAGAATGCTAATGTGATGATTCCAACACCGGCTTTATCACCCAAACTGTCCATGACTTCAAAAAATGGATGGGTGTTTTCTGAAAACAAACCTGTAAAATATTTCGAAAAATAACGATCAAAATCCAGTGATGTTCCGTTATTAACAGCAGCCAAAAAATATAGAAAAACTGCTGATGATACAGCCAGGAAAAAGTATGCCCATTTAGATTTATGCATTTCCAACCTTACTAATACCTCCCATATTGCACTTTAATTTATAGTAACATCTCTTCTTCACTTTTATTATGTTAAGTTTGGAAAAAAAAGATTTTTTCCTTTAACCTATTAAAGAATGTTATAATAATGAAAAAATTATGCAGACAGGAGAGGGAATCATGTCCGAAACATTATTTAAAAATCTGGAAGGCTATTACGATGAAATGGTCTCCATCCGCCGCTATCTTCATCAAAACCCTGAAGTATCCTTTAAGGAAGAAAAAACTGCTCACTATATAAAAACCTATTATGAAAATCTGGGTATTGAAGTCCGTGGACATGTAGGAGGAAATGGAGTAGTTGCTACGATCCATGGAAGCAAACCAGGAAAAACCATCGCTTTAAGAGCAGATTTTGATGCACTGCCTATCCAGGATGAAAAGGATGTCCCATATAAATCATTGGTACCGGGTGTTATGCATGCTTGTGGACACGATGGACACACAGCAACTTTGCTTGTGCTGGCAAAGGCACTCAATGAACTTCGCGATGAATTAGAGGGTACATATGTCATGATTCACCAGCACGCTGAGGAATATGCCCCAGGCGGAGCAAAATCGATGATCGAAGATGGCTGCCTTGAGGGAGTCGATGCCATTTTTGGAACTCACCTGTGGGCATCCGAACCAACAGGGAAAATTCAATATAGAGTGGGTCCAATTATGGCAGCAGCAGACAGATTTGAAGTTTCCATCCAAGGAAAAGGCGGGCATGGAGCACAGCCTCACAAAACAAAAGATGCGATTGTAACAGCGTCTCAGCTGGTCGTCAATCTTCAGCAAATCGTCAGCAGAAAAGTAAATCCAATTGATTCTGCAGTTGTAACAGTTGGATCATTTGTAGCTGATAACGCATTTAATGTAATTGCCGATAGAGCAAAATTGATCGGCACCGTCCGCACATTTAACGAAGAAGTCCGCAATAATATCGAAGAGGAAATCGGGCGCATAGTAAAAGGAACATGCTACACAGCAGACAGCGCTTATGAGTATCAATTCCATAGAGGCTACCCTGCTGTTGTGAATCATAAAAAAGAAACCGAATACCTGGCTGATCTAGCAGGGAAAATTAATGGAGTCAAATGGGTGGAAGAGACAGACCCTGAGATGGGCGGAGAAGATTTCGCTTATTACCTGCAGCATGTGAAAGGCACCTTCTTCTTTACAGGTGCAAGACCGGAAAGCACAGTTGAAAATTACCCGCACCATCATCCAAAGTTTGATATCGATGAAAAAGCCATGCTGATCGCAGCTAAAACATTGGGAGCAGCAGCTTTAAACTATCATAGCTTTCAGGAAAACAAGGATTCTGTTGAGGTAGGATAGCAAGGAGAAAGTCCGAGAAGACAGCCCCAAGCCTAATCAGGTCTTGGGGCTGTCTTTAATATCCGAAGACGATAAGCATTTTTAGCGGTTTCACCTAAATGATCAAGCAAATTATAGTTTGCATACGCTCCAACAGCAGCACCTATACCGGGCACAAGCTGGAGCATCTTAACGAAGTCGATATAATCACGGTATTCCTGCTGAAATACCTTCCAGTCCATGTCTCCTAATGCTTCCTTACGGTCATCCCATTCTTCAATCAGCTTCAAGGTTTCTTTCCTTTTTTCATCACTGGAAAATGCGAGCTGAAAGACGTGCAGGAGAAACAAGCGCTCTTCATAATCATTTGTATCAAATCCATATACGGCGGCAGCTTCAAAAAGAAATTTCATCTTTATGCTCAGTAGTAAAGGAAAGTCTGCCAGGCCAAGGAGAATTCCCCCTGCCCCAGTCCCGGCACCTTCGACCGCAGCTGTTTTGCGGTAGGTCGAAACCTTCTCTTCAAGCATGTGATCCATCGCATCAAGGCCGCGGCTGGCAGATGGTTTTTTTCTGGTGGTGGCATTTGATCCAATCAGGGTTGCCTTCACCATATTCCTTATGCTGTCTGTAATAATTTGATGAGCTTTTTCAGGTATTATACTATTTACCTTTGTTTGAGCTTTTTTCGAAAGGCGATTCAGCATACTGGAGCGCTTGTTAATTCGTCTCTTCCACTCTTCAATTTCGTGATACGCTTTTAATTCATACTCCCTCATTTTCATACCTGCCTTCATTCAGGATGACTATACATACGTATGCCAGACAGAAATGGTTTCATTTTATACCCGGCTGCCCGCCAGCCGTTTCTGAATATAGAAATGAGTATATACATATGCAAATAAAATCCCTAATGCCAAAGACAGCAGTGATGCCATCCAGCCGCCATTGGCCAGGACAGCCAGCGATAAGAGAAGTGCCTGAACATATAGGATGCCTGTAAGCAGCTGTTTAAAGGAATTCTCCTTTATGTCCCCTTTAACCGGGTATAAATTCACCCACAGCTTATCCTGATGATGATTCCATAGAGGCAGGAGCTGAAAGCCTGTTAAGTACATGAAGAGCGGTACAAGCAGTATTTGTCCCTTTCCATACGAAATTAAATAAATCGCTCCAGCACCAATGAACGTTAAACGAATGAATAGACCGAAGTAATCACCAGAACGGAGAAACGTTCGGACAAAAAGGTTTTTAAACGTTGCATCTTGTTTGAAAGGAATGCCAGATAGCAGCCAATCAAGCCATCTCCGCCTTTTTACACGATCTTTAAGCTTTGGAACATCTGTAAACATATTGGCAAGCCTGTAAAAAGACGTCATTCTCCGCTCTTCCTGGTCAATCAAAAACTCCCATTTTAGTCCTTTATCCCTGGATTTCACACTAAAGAACAAATACAGCAGAAGGAGGAGCACGCCTGCCGCCAGCATAAAAATGGGGGAGGCACCGCTAAAAAGAAAATATAGGAACACAGTGTTTATTGCATAACGCACACATGCATCCAGAATAAGCACGCTTGTTTCGATGTAATATTGTATCTTCCAGCGGATCAGCAAATTGACAATTTTTAACGACAGCAAAATAAGCAGAAAAGGTAAAAACGTTTTAAAATTGCCATCATTCACTCTGGCATACAAGGGCATAAAAATCCCCAGCCCCAATACCAGGATGTATGCATGCACTAAAAAGCTGACTGCCAGGGAACGTCTAAAATAACCTGAAAGCCTATCTTCAAGCGGCAGAAGAAAAATTTTGTCCGCCTCAGAAAAAAATGTATAAATCGGGCTGTATGTAACCAGAAGAGCTAAAATAAGTGCCATTACCGCTGCAGCAGGAAAATGACTGGGTAGTGCCTTTATCCACTCCTGATAATAAAAAGCGGCAGTGCCCAGAAGGAACACCATGACAATGACAATATGGCCATTAAAAATATAGCGGAGATAGCGGGAAAGCTCTTTGACTGTCCTCCCGAATCTCTCCTTCCATAATTGTTTTTCATCAAACATAATCTTCTTCCTTTGTGAGCTGGATATATAAATCATCAAGGGTTGCTCCCGGCATAGCAAATTGCTGCTGCAGCTCTGCTAAAGTTCCCTTCGCCCTCACTTTTCCTTCATGCAAAATCACAAAACGATCACAATATCTTTCAGCAGTTGCCAGTATATGGGTGGACATAAGGATGCCTGAACCGCTTTCTTTCATTTTTTTCATCAAATCAAGAAGTGATTGAATGCCCAGCGGGTCAAGACCTACAAACGGTTCATCAACAATGTATAATGAAGGCTGCACCAGAAAGGCGCACATAATCATTACCTTTTGTTTCATCCCTTTAGAAAAATGGGCAGGAAACCACTTCAGTCTTTTTTCCATTCTGAATTCCTTTAGGAGTGTCGCCACTCTTGATTTATAGTCTGCTTCAGGCAGGCCGTATGCCATGGCTGTTAGACGCAAATGTTCTTCCAGTGTTAATTCATCATATAAAATCGGCGTTTCCGGAACAAAGGTGAATTGCTTGCGATACCCTTCCTTATCCTTAAGGAATAGCGTGCCATTGATCGTTATTTCGCCTTCCTTTGGTTCCATTAAACCAATTACATGTTTGATGGTCGTACTTTTTCCGGCTCCGTTAAGACCAATCAGGCCGACAATTTCTTTTTCTGCCACATCAAAGGAGACATCCTTCAAAACCGGGTTTCTTGTATAGCCACCGGTAACGTTTTTAATTTCGAGCAGCGCCATTTTTCAACGTCCTTCCTACTATATATGTAAGACCATTGTAAAAAAAGCCAGAGGATATTGTCCAGTTTGGGGAAAATCCCTGCATATAAATCCCGAATCCGGACATTCTAATCTATGAAGGGGAAACAAATCATTTGAACAACATTCAGATGATCAAAACTTGAAATGAGGTGTCTGTCGCAGACAGTTTCCTTTCAGTATAAGCTTCAAACGTTCCTAATAAGGGGATGGTTGCATTGCACATGAAACCTGATGATCTTAAACACTTGATCGCTTCACCCGAAAGTGGTCACTAAGTCATTTTATAAATGAGGTGTTTGTTAAAGACTATCATCCATGCTTTATACGCCCGTGAATGCATATAAAGAAATAAGGGGATGGTCCGATTGAACAAAGATCGATTTTCTCTAGAGATAAACACAATTCATTCATAAATGAGGTGTTTGTTAAAGAGAATTTACCTGAATCAGAAACGTTCCAATAGAAGCTTCCCCTTCACCGAAGACAGGATTCCAAGTGAATCCTGTCTTTTTATTTTATGAATAGGACAATGCAATAATCCTTTCCCCAGTAATATGTTTCACTTTTTTGTTTTTTGGCGAATATGGTAGAATTGTGTAAAAGAATATTTGGTTAGGAGCTGACATAATGAACGATTGTATTTTCTGTAAAATAATCAATGGCGAGATTCCTTCAGCCAAAGTTTTCGAAAACGAGCATGTGATGGCGTTTCTGGACATAAGCCAGGTCACTAAAGGGCATACGCTCGTCATTCCGAAAGTACATAAAGAAAATTTATATGAAATGGATGCGGAAACAGCCCGAAGCTATTTCGAAGCTGTTCCGGAAATTGCAAGAGCCATCAAAGATGAATTTGATCCCATTGGTTTGAATTTAATTAATAACAACGGTGAACATGCCGGGCAGACCGTTTTCCACTTTCACTCCCACCTTATTCCCCGCTACGGCGAAGGTGATGGCTTAGGAGTTGTATGGAAATCACATCAATCGGAATATTCAGCGTCCGACCTTCAGGAAATTTCTGAAGCTATAAAAAAACATTTATAAATTCCTCTTCCTCCTGTTTCTTCAGGAGGAATTTTTTTGCTTCTTTCATCCCCTAATTTTCAAAATGTTCATTTTTTTCTCTGTACAAATCAGTAAATTTTGTTAACATATTAAATATCTTTATTTCTTTACAGCGTTATAGTACATTGATTTTATATTTTTGGAGGGAGAAAAATGTACCGTGCTCTAAATTTTAATGCAGGTCCCGCGGCCCTGCCGGAAGAGGTATTAAAAAAAGCGGAAAAGAATTTACTGAATTTCAGCAATACCGGGATGGGCATAATGGAACTAAGCCATAGAAGCAAAGAGTATCAGGCAGTACATGATCAGGCAATAGCACTATTGAGAAAACTGCTGGCCATTCCGAATAATTATGAGGTGCTATTTATCCAGGGAGGTGCAAGTCTCCAGTTTTCAATGGTTCCGATGAACCTGCTGGGAAAAGATCAAGAAGCCCATTATATCCTCAGTGGCTCCTGGTCGGAGAAAGCCTTAAAAGAAGCAGATAAAATTGGCGACACCGTTATTTCTGCCTCCAGCAAGGATCAAAAATACCGTTTCATCCCAGCATACAATCAGGATAATATTCCTGACAATGCCGCGTATCTTCATATTACCAGCAACAATACAATTTACGGTACCCAATGGAAAGAATTTCCTTCTAATGAAAAAACACCACTTGTAGCAGATATGTCCAGCGATATTTTAAGCCGTCCATTGGAAGTGGAACAATTTGATATGATCTATGCAGGCGCCCAGAAAAATCTCGGCCCTTCCGGTGTAACAGTAGTCATTATCCGAAAAGAACTATTACAAAGATCATCAGAAAAGCTCCCTGCAATGCTGAATTATAATACGTTTGCCAATAATAACTCTTTATATAACACACCTCCAACTCTGGCTATTTATTTACTGTCCCTGGTGCTTGAATGGGCAGATAAGATAGGCGGCCTGCAGCAGATAGAAAAGACAAATGAAAAGAAGGCAAAAATCCTATATGATGTTATAGATGAAAGCGAAGGCTTTTACATAGGACATGCTCATAAAGACAGCAGATCCCTCATGAATGTCACTTTTAACCTTCATAAAGAGGACCTCTCAAGGGAATTTCTGCACCAGGCAAATGAAGCAGGGTTTGTTGGACTCGGTGGACACCGTTCCATAGGCGGCTGCCGCGCTTCCATTTACAATGCTGTGCCAGAACAGCATGTTGAAAAACTGGCCGCATTTATGAAAGCCTTTAAGAATAAAAATTAAAAATATAACACCTTTTTATCCCGGGTATATGTGTTATAATGAGTTAAAGTTTTTCGCTGCAGGCAAAGAGTGCACTGCAGGAGAGACGAACAGAGCTTAGTCAGAGAATAGCAGAGGAGAGATTAGAAATGAATACAAAAAATTTAGTAGCCTTATCCCTATTAGTCGGGATGGGCGCAGTGCTTCATGCCGTTGTTCCAGGGTTCTTTCTTGGGATGAAACCCGACATGATGCTTACCATGATGTTTTTGGGCATAATCCTTTATCCAGACAGCAAAAGCGTTTTGCTTTTAGGTTTGGTTACAGGCCTGATATCCGGGCTTACCACAACTTTTCCTGGAGGATTAATCCCAAATATTATTGATAAGCCTGTTACTGGATTCACCTTTTTCGCAATGTTCCTGATCTTACAGAAATTCCGGAAGAATATCGCCAGTGCAGCTGTCTTAACAGCAGCAGGAACAATTGTATCCGGAATTGTGTTTTTAACTTCCGCATACCTAATTGTCGGACTGCCAGGGCCATTCGCTGCATTATTTGCAGCAGTTGTACTGCCCGCAGCTGCAGTTAACACGGTGGCAATGATTATCCTTTATCCAGTAGCACAATCAATTGCAAACAGAACGAAGCTGACTCAGCAGACGATCAGCCAGTAATAGACAAAGCCCGCGAAATAAGCGGGCTTTTTATATTTACATTATTGGAAACTCCCTACAATCATTCCCAGCAGGAACAACAGTGCACCGGCTGCTGCTAGAGCAGCTGCCCTTTTTTCAGAACATACTTCGGAGGATAGACTCCGGGTTTCTTTATAGAAAGAAAAAAATGAATACCTCCTAAAAACAGCACCACACTCAATGCAAAAATCCCAGCCGCCGCTCCGGACAACCTCTCTCCCCCTTTCGCTTTATATCCCTCTACTGAATTGTATGCCTGTATCCCGGGAGCTATGAGGATATGGTTTACCCTTCTATATTTTGTGATATAGATATAGGAACGGGCACTTTTCATTTTCTGCTTTATAAAAATGAGTAATGCAGTAAAATAGACATATAAACAAGATTTTGAGGTGATCATTATGAAAGCCAAATCGCTATTGCTTGGATTATTAGCAGGCGGCGCTGCAGCCGGCATATCTACCCTATTGACCGCACCTGCTTCAGGAAGGGATACAAGACAGCAGTTAAAAGAAACCACAGACACCCTGAAGGAGCAGCTGAGCGAATTAAAATCCGAATTGCTGGCCATAAAGAACTCAGCATCATTTGCTTCGAAGGAAGGAAAAACCGCATTTAAGGAATTCTCAAACGACATTAAATATTCAATCAGCAACTGGAAAAACGAAATCCTTCCCCATCAGCACAAGCTGCAGAGAGAATTGCAGGAAATTGAAGCAGCCATCCATGAGCTTGAAACAAATTTAAATAAAAAGTAATAAAAAAATCCTTCTTTTTTCTTTAGTTAAAAAGAAGGATTTTTTTATTTTTGAACGAAAACCAATATATTATGAAAATGCTTCAAAATTTTATAGATCTTTGAACAAGCTCTCATCCCTTGTCCTTAAGCCTTTTATAGAAATATATAATTATATTTCTAAAAATTTTGTAAATTTATATCTTTATTAATTTTTGTTTTATTGGCATAATGATACTATGAAAAGAAAAATGAACTTCTGGCTGTTTGACCAGAAATAATTAATTTTACAAAGTAGGTGAATTTTTGAATGTCGGATAAACCAGTTTCTATGAAGGAAGCAATGATCTTCAGCCAGCGAGTGGCACAGCTGAGTAAAGCCCTGTGGAAGTCTATAGAAAAAGATTGGCAGCAATGGATAAAACCCTACGATTTAAATATTAATGAACACCATATTTTATGGATTGCCTATCATTTAAACGGTGCATCGATTTCCGATGTTGCCAAATTTGGTGTAATGCATGTTTCAACTGCATTCAATTTCTCAAAAAAGCTCGAAGAACGAGGTTTTCTTCAGTTTTCAAAGAAAGAAAGCGATAAAAGAAATACCTATATTAAATTGACTGAGGATGGAGAAAAGGTATTGCTAAGTCTTATGGAAACCTATTCACCTGAGAAAAATGCCGTGTTCTCAGGTGCGATGCCATTAAGGGAACTGTATGGGAAATTTCCAGATATCATTGAAATTATGGCGATAGTCCGCAATATATATGGTGATGATTTCATGGAGATTTTTGAAAAGTCCTTTGCTAATCTTGAAAATCAATTTGATGAAGATGAGGGGAAATTAAAGAAAAAACCAACAGCACAAAAGGAACTTGTTTAAATAAGTTAAGTTCCTTTCTTCATTATGTAAACCCTTACAAAGCGAATGCATAATATTCGCTTTGTATTTATAAATTCAGTTGCTCACAGTTTCACATTAATTTAATTATATTAAAATTTTATTCGACAAAATGTGTTAGTATTCCCTATTGATTTTTTTATTTATTCATCGTAAAGTATCTTAAGTGAGTTTGAAAGATTACTATTTTACTCCTTTTGGAGGTATTTTTATGATGAATTGCTGGAAGACGATTAACTTCACGAAGCAATACGGATCGCAAAGACTTTTTATACTGTCTTCCTTAACCATGCTGGCTACTTTCATAATTACATATGTTCCTGCAACATATGTATTTGTGCCAGGTTCCTTTTACGATAATTATTTCATTTTCTTGGCAGCCGGTTTATGGCTGATGTATCCTGTGCATAAGCTGATTCACTTTCTGCCTATTGCACACCTTGGAAGTATCGTTAAAAAACAGCTGACAATTAAATATGGCTTTATGCCAATTATATATATTCGAATAACGGAGCCTATTTCAAAACGGCTTTTCCTGACTGCAACTCTGGCCCCTATGCTTATTATAAACAGCATGCTTCTGGCTGCTTGCTTTATTTTTCCGCACTATGTTCATTATTTAATAATCCTGTTTGCTTTCCATGCAGGCTTATCTTTTTCTGACATTGTGTGCGCCAAAAATGTGCTGAATGCCCCAAATCAATCTTATGTTGAAGAAAACGAAGATGGGTTTGAGATATTGCTTCATTCGAACCAGTAGCATAAGCATAAATCCCGGGTATCCTGACAAAGGATACCTTTTACTTACCGGACAGCCAATCTTTATTACTATCTTTTTTTTGTGAACTTTGATATTGTAAATAACAGACAAAACATGTAAAAGCAATAATATGACTGCCCAAGGAGGGAATCTTGGATGATCTCCATCTTTATTATTTTTGCCGTTTTTATTTTATTTTATATCAACAAGATGACAAATTCGCTTTGTCTCCAAAAAGAGATTCCTGAGGAACGGCAGCCCAAAGTATTCAGAACCATTAACATTCTTATTACCATATTGCTAATCTCTTCTTTTGTAGAAATCTTGTATGCTTAGGATATCCTGAGAGCTCTTAAAAATGAGCAAAAGCGGCGGAAATATTCCGCCGCTTTTATATATACATCAAAAGCTTAGCAAAAACAAGAAGCTCCAATGATGATTAACAAAATGAACAGCACGACAACTAACGCAAAACCTCCGCCGCATCCATGTCCTCCAGACATATGGTTGCCTCCTCTCAAATTCCGGCACAGGGCCCTTTCAATAGACCCTATGCCCACCATAGATTTACAGCCACGCACAGCCTACAATAATTAATAAAATAAACAATACAACGATTAACGCGAAACCTCCGCCGTATCCAGCACCCATGGATAACACCTCCCCTTCAGGTTGCTACCATATCCTATTCATTTGCCTCTGTGGTCGGATAGGCTTCTATCCCGGCTATCCTAACTTTTTTAGGCTGCTTTGAAACCTCCCATCAGAGGGTTCCATGTATCATATGTACAATTGTCCTGAATGGGATGGGCGAATACCCAAATTTTTTAAAAAACACTGTGTTATAGACCAAGCATTACTTTCTTCTTTTGTTATTTTTTACATTTATGGTATAGTAGGGATTGTGATAAATGCAGGCTCAGTGAAGACAATTGCTGTTATTTATATGTATAAAAATTCCAGCCCCAGCTCTCCAGAGCCGAATTGAAAATTAATTTAGGAGTGTTCAACATGAAAAAATGGATGCTATCCCTCTCCATTGCAGCCGGAGTAATTGGATTAAGCGCATGCACCAGCAACGGCGGCGAATCAGGAGATGTAGTCGTTGAAACAAAGAGCGGAAACATTACGAAGGACGAGCTTTATGAAGCAATGAAGGAAAAATACGGCGAACAGGCGCTCCAGGAGCTCATTTATGAAAAAGTTCTTTCTGATAAATACGAAGTAACAGACGAAGAACTTAATGAGAAAATCGACGAACTAAAACAGCAGCTTGGCGCAAACTTTGAGATGGCGCTTATGCAATATGGCTATAAGGATGAAGAAGATCTAAAGAAAACTTTCAAAACAGGATTGCTTCAGGAAAAGCAGCTATTAAAGATATTGAAGCAACAGAAAAAGAAGTTAAAGAATACTATGATAACTACAAGCCGGAAATTAAAGCACGCCATATCCTTGTAGAGGATGAAAAAACTGCAAACGAAGTAAAGAAAAAACTGGACGAAGGCGGAAAATTTGAAGACCTGGCCAAAGAATATTCAAAAGACCCAGGGTCTGCTGCAAATGGCGGAGATTTAGGCTGGTTCGGCCCAGGTAAAATGGTGCCTGAATTCGAGGAGGCTGCTTATGCCCTTGATGTGAACGAAATCAGCGCTCCTGTTAAATCTGAGCATGGTTTCCACATCATCCAAGTAACAGAGAAAAAAGAGAAGAAATCATTTGATGAAATGAAGAAGGAAATGGAATATCAAGTGAAAGTGTCCAAGCTTGACGGCGATAAAATTCAGCAGGCAATGGATCGTGAATTAAAGGCTGCTGATGTTGATATTAAAGATAAGGAACTAAAAGGAGTTCTTGATGAACCGAAAGCAGGCGCAGAAGGTGAAGCTGGAACTGAAGAAAAATAATGAATAACGGGGCTCCATGCTGGAGTCCCGTTATTTATGTGTTTTTTATACTGATTCAAATCAGCCTGCAGATTGCTGAGCGGATTTCCGGTCTTCTTTTTCCCTTTCAAGACGCTTCATATAAATTTCACCCTCGCGTTCAATGCTGTCCTGCTCCACCTTTTTCTCTTCCCTGCCCGTCGTTACCGCCATATATGCACTTACAACGATTCCGGCTGCAACAAAATATACCCAAATTGGAATCATCATTTTCCCCTCTTTCTTTTCATAATGGTTGTCCATTTATTAAAAATGTATGCTAAACCAGGAAAAATATGATAGACAAGAATAAGAAAAGCGCTGGAGCTAGACAGTTACCCCGCTTCAAAATTTATATGAATATCTATAAAAAGGCCATCCGTTCCCATTAGGAAGGATGGCAATAATTATTTATGAAAACTGGGCTTATAGAATGAACGGTTATCCAGAGCAAATACCCGCTCGGAAAATTCTCCCGGTTTCACCCTCTCAAGGGCTCTATCGAGCATATTCATTTTCGCATCAATATTATCAATGTAATGGAGAATTTCTGCTTCCTTAATAAGCGGAGGTTTTGGACTGCCCCATTCCGCTTTGCCGTGATGGGATAAAACCATATGCTGAAGAATCATGATCTCTTCACTGCTGATTCCCAGTTCCTCAGCAGCTTTTCCAATTTCATTGATCATGATGGTAATATGTCCAAGCAAGTTTCCTTCTATTGTGTAAGATGTTGAAATCGGTCCAGACAGTTCTGTAATCTTTCCTAAATCGTGCAAAATGACTCCAGCGTACAATAAGTCCTTATCCAGGCTTGGATACAAACCGGAAATTGCCTTTGCCAAATCCAGCATGGAAACTACATGATAGGCAAGACCTGATACGAACTCATGATGATTCTTCGTAGCTGCCGGATATTCAAGGAAGTCCTTTTGGTGCTTCTTCAATAAATGGCGAGTAATCCTTTGGATATTCGGATTTTTCATTTCAAATATATATTGAGTAATTTTACTCATCATTTCATCTGTACTTAAGGGCGCTGTTTCGAGAAAGTCTGCCAGTTTGACCGGGTCTGTTGGGGACGCCGGCCGAATTTGGCGGATTCTTAGCTGATTGCGTCCACGGTAATTTAAAATATCCCCAGCCACTTTTACAATGGTTTCAGGGCTGTAGTTTTTCGCATCATCATCAGACACATCCCAAAGTTTTGCTTCAATTTCTCCGCTTTGGTCCTGGAAAATTAGGGTCAAGAACGGTTTTCCATTACTTGCAATCCCTTTAGCTGCACTTTTGATTAGCAGAAAAAGCTCGATTTGTTCTCCTACTTCGTAATAAACAATTCCTTTTGACATACGCGCACCGACGCTCCCTTCACGAGGTTGTTTAAAAAGGGCACTAAGAAACAGACAGATCCTTGGCAGCCTCATTAAACATGCAATTCTATTAACCTAGTATACCACACAGGTCCTGCTCTCTCCTAAATTAATCATGTCTTTTGTCCGCCATAAAAACCCATTCACTTTTTCATGAATGGGTTTTTTGATAATTGCGGGTTACAGCAAAAGCAGCAATATTGGAATGAATAACGAAATGATAATTGCAGAAGTTGTCATGGCTATACACCCCATGGCACCTTCTTCCTCTCCCCACATGAGTGAACGGCTGGCTCCCAGCATCTGTGCTGAAGTACCCATTGCCAATCCTTTGGCAGCTTTACTATTTATTCCAAGCCACTTCAATAGGTTTGGTCCCATTGTAACGGAAAAAAGACCAGAAAATAGCACAAAGAAAACAGTAAAGGCCGTGGTTCCTCCCAGGCCATCCGAGACCGTTAAGGCTACCGGGAGTGTTACCGAACGCGGAATAAGAGATGCCATGACCTCCTGATTAAAGTGAAAAACCTGTGACATAATGTAAACCGAAAATATGCCTAAGGAGGTCCCGGCAAAGACTCCTGAGAATATTTTCTTAAGATGTCTTTTCATTAAGGGCCACTCCTTATATAAAGGAACCGCAAACGAGACAACCGAAAGCTGGAGGAGCAGTTCAAACAGACTGCTTCCTTTCTGATATACTGATAGAGGGATGTTGCCCAATAGAAGAAGGATAATCAAGAGTGCAGTTCCGGTGTATAAAGGATTTAGCCAGCTCTTCTTAAACTTCCTGAAAACTTGCAGGCTTGCGATATAACTGGCAAGAGTCATCAAGATGCACCCTATACTATTGAATAAAACAGAACTCATTTTTGGCGCCTCCTTCTTATGTTCTCATACAATTGAACAGAATACGCTGTGCCCAATAAACAGCAAAAGCTGCTTAGAATCAGCACCAAAAGGAAATGAAAATTTAATAGAGGAATAAAATTGGGAGATAAAAATAATCCAATGACAAAGGGGATAAACAGCAGGGTCATGTGTTTAATTTGAAAAGATGCTGCTTTCTCTATCCATTCTAATTTAATTAAATTAGTTACCAATAAGAGTAATAACATAAGCATTCCCATGACACTTCCAGGAAGCGGAATATGAAAAAACGCAGCCGCAAAATTCCCTGCAATCAGAAAAATAGCGAGTAACAATATTTGAATCAGCCAGGGCAAATGATTTTCTCCTTCCTAACCGCTTTTTATCATCTTACTGGATTAAAAAAGAAAAAACTTGATATTTGTAAGGTTTCTTTACACACTTTTTATAATACTTGTGACTTTTTGTAAGATTTGCTTACCATACATATAAAAAAGCTGCCTGTAATATTAGACAGACAGCTTTTCCTTTGCAACCGAATATATTTGTTCTTCCTGAAAATGCGGCAGAAGATGCTTATGACAGGTAAAAAATAAAATTTGCCTCCCTTTAAGTTTCTTTAAAAGGTTAATCATTCTTTCAGTTCGGACTTGATCAAAATTCACGAAGCTGTCATCTATAATAATGGGGAAGGGATACTTGCCATAAATCGTCATGGCGAGTGCCAGCCTAAAGGATACATATATCTGCTCAGCAGTCGCCTGACTCAGTTCTTTTGCTTCAAAAACCGCTCCTGTCTTGCTTTCTATAAGAAACCCGCTTCCTTCTTCTTTAGGAAAAATCCGTACATAGCCGCCATTGGTTAAAAAAGAAAGAAATTGCTCTGCTTTTCCCAGAATTTTGGGCAAACGTTCATTTTTAAAACTGTTTATCGTTCTATCTAATATATCCTTGGCAGCAGCATATTTTGCCCACTCCCTTGCTTCTTCTTCAAACTCAGATTTCAGCAAGGCGAACCTATGAAGGAGTTCTGCATAGGTTCCGCCCTCTTCAAGGATTTGAATTTCATATTTGACCTCTGCAAGTTTGCTCTGTAAGCCAGGAATGCTTTCCTGAAGCAGAACAGCTTCTTCGCTGACAGCCTGGATCTCTGCTTCTGGATTTATCACATTGGAATATTTATTAATTTCTTTCTGTGAAAAAGAGTTAAGATTAATTTGCTTGCGGACCTGTTTAATCTGTTCTTCCAGTTCTGCTAATTTCTGTGCTTCAGCAGCTTTTTCCCTGTACTCTTCGGCTGCATCGGTTCCGGCAAGGGAAATCTGATGTTCGTAGTCTTTTTGAAAGTGGCTAAGTTCTGCCAGCACTGTGCTGTGTTCTAGCTTTAACTCATGAAGAGCGGCTTCCCTTTCACCCTGCTTAATATGTTTTTCCGTTTCTTCCTTTAGTCTTTTTTTCAATTGATAGCCGATTTCCTGTACACTTCCCGGCTCGCTATCCAATAAGACTTCTAGCTTATGAAAAGCATGGAGCTTCTCATTGATTCCCTTTTCTGCTGATGCCTTTCTTTCAGCAATGTATTTCTTTTCCCTGTAGAGGGCTTTTAGCTGTTCAATCAGATTAAAAGCTTCACTCAAAAAGGTTTTGGAGATTTCATGAGGGAGAAATAGCTGTTTACCCAGCTGCAGCAGTTCATTTTCAAGTTCGGCACATTCATTCTCCCATTTTTCAAAAGAAGCAATGACCTTTTCGTATTTTTCATTTGCCTGTTCAAGCTGAAACTGAAATTGGATAAGCTGATTTTGCCGGTCGCTGTCTTTCTTCAGCTGTGCCTCCAGGCTGGCTGCATGCTGAATGTCAGGCTGCTTTAATTTATCAAGCAGTGAGCGTTCCTTTTCACTCAGAGCTTTTATCTCATTTTTAATGAAGCTGTCTTGCCCCTCAGGCTCTTTTTTATTTGCAATGGCAAAACAAAAGGCTGCACCTATAAATCCTGCACCTGCAATCACCCATGATTGGCTAAAAATTCCCCAGCCGGACAAAGCGGCAAAAAGAACTCCAAAAAACAAAAGCTGCCTTTTCTCCTGGTATTTTTTCTGCCGTCTTTTTTCCTGCTCCTTTTTTTCTGCTATCTGAAGGAACTGAAGTCTCTCCTGTGTATCCTTCAGTTCTTTTTCGATATTATGCCTATCTGCAGTGTGGTTTAATGTTTCCTTAATGGCTGAACGTTCCTCTTCCTTAAGAAGCTGTTCTTTCAATTCGCCAATTTTTCGTTCCGTGTTTTCCAGCACTGACTTTTCATCGATAAATCGATCATCCAATTCCTGTTTCATTGCTTGAAGACGGTTTCGGCGAATGTGCGCATTATTAACCTTTTCCTTCATAAAAACACTCGTGTCAGCCTGTTCAAGCTGCTGTTCATCAATTCGGAGATGAAGTCTTTCCTGAAGATTTAAAATTTCTTCTGTGATATTATCCAGCTTAATTGATAATTCTTTTTCTTCCTGGTTTAACTTCTCTAAAAACGGCAGCCCTTCAACAGCTGCATTGATGTGATGCTCATGCTTAAGGAGCAAATAATCCGGCTGATTATTCTCCAGCTCCTGTTCCAGGATAATTATTCTGGATTCCAGACTAGCTCTGCGCCCTTCGAGGGGCTGGATCATACTTTCGAGTTTCTCCAAAAGAGCAAGCCCATTTGCGGGGAAGGAAAGGTCTGTAAATTTTTCCCGTTCTTTAAACAGCTCTTGCTCCTCTGCTATTAATGGATATAGGTCCTGCCATTCTTTTAAACGGAGCAGCTCCTGCTGAGCTTGGTCCAGTCTCTGATGCAATCTGTTTAAATCGTTTTCAAGATTTTCTTTTTCACGAAGTAATGCCCAATACTGCTCATTATTTTGCTCCGCTTTTTTCAACTCCTGATGCAGCTGCTTCATTTCTTTTAGCTTTACATTCAGGGATGGCTTTTTTCCGTTCGGCTTAAAGCGGCTTTCCAATTCCTTTTGCAGTATGTTTTCCGCAGAAACCAGATGGTCCGTTCCCAGTGAACCTGCTGAAAACAAATACCTCCCCAAATCTTCACCCTTCATTTGATTTATATTTTGCAGCCCATGGATATTAAAGGAGAAGATAGATTGATACAGCCCTTTATCAATATGGTGAAGGAGATCGTGTAAAAGCTCATCCCCTCCCCTTGTTCCATCCTGAAGCAAGACACTGACATCTCCGGATGCTTTTCCTTTAACACGCTCTATGACCGCCTTCCCTCTATCAGGAAAAATGGCGGTAAGCCTGCCGCCGTATTTTGCTCCTTCCTTGGGCTCATACCTTAATTCCGATTGGATCTTTGCTGGAAAGCCAAAAAGGATACTATGGATAAAAGACATGATGGTAGATTTGCCTGCCTCATTTTCTCCGTAGATCACCTGCAACGATTGAATATCATTTAGTATAAAATCAGTAAGCTTTCCATATCCGTAAATATGTATATCTGTAATTCTCAAAGGTACACCTCCATTCAATATCCTTCAGTTTTGTATAGAAGATCCACAAGCAGTGCTTCGGCTTCCTCCGCGATTCTCTGTTTTTCATCCTTAGTAAGCTCTCCTATAAATCTTCTTGCCAGTGGATGTGCATACAAGATCAGAGGACTTTCGCTGCCCTCTGCAAAATGACCTGCAGTTTTAAAAAGCTCACTGAAAAAATCCGATTCATGTGCCAGCTTTTCTTTATTCCACAATCTTTTTTCGTTCACTTCTATACCGGAAATCCATACAAAGGATTCCTCTTCTGCCTCTTCCTCCTGCAAAGATTCGAGCAGCTCACCGCTCGTTATGCTTCTTAATTCATGATCAGACAAGCATACATTTTTGAGTGTCAGATTTATGATTGTCCCCATCCTGTTTTGGCGCTTTTCTTCAATCAAACTTAAGCAAAGTTCATAAATCTCCTGATAGCTTTCCGATTTTGAAGCATCTATTTCTGCATTCTCCCATATAACAGGAGCAGCCTCCAGAAACTCCGTCTTTGCACCAGAACTATCCAGCTCAACTAAATAGCATCCTTTGGGACCAGTTTCTTTCCGGTTCCTTCCCTGTATATTACCTGGGTAAATGACGGGTGGCAGGGAGATTAAGATTTCTCGTTTATGTATATGGCCGAGAGCCCAGTAATCAAAGTCCTTTTCAAGCAAATCATTTATTCGGAATGGGGCATATTGAGCGTGATCACTGCTGCCTTCAAAAGAACCGTGAAGGATTCCAATGTGCAGGTCAGCTCCATTTTCCCTGCTATATTGATCGATCATCCGTTCCGCCACATGTCTTTTAGGATAGCTGAAACCATAAAGGTGAACGGATGTACCATTTTTAGCAATATGCTTCGCCACTTCAACTTCATGGGAAAAGATATGGACATTTTCCGGCATAGGCAGGTGAGCCCATCTCCCATCCATATGATCATGATTTCCATGGACTGCATAAACAGCAATCCCTGATTCAGCCATCCGCTCCATCTCTTTCCGAAAACGTGTTTGTGCCCTTATACTTCTGTCTTCACCATCAAACAAATCTCCGGCTAAAATGATAAAGTCCACAGTGTGGAAAATGGCTAAATCAACTATTTTCGTAAATGCTTCAAATGTACTTTCCTGGAGCTTTTTGAAAATGGATGGAGGCAAATGCTTCAAACCGGACATTGGACTATCCAGGTGCAAATCAGCTGCATGAATAAACGTAACCCTTTTCATGTAAACTTCCTTTCATTCCTTTTCTCTCATTTTACCTCATCCAAAAAGCGAATGCACGTTCCTATCATAAATTAATTAACTATATGTGCCCGTCTGAAAATTTTCCTGAAGTTTGTTTTAGACTGGAAAGCTTGTGCATAAAAATGTACAAGTACTCTTTCCTCAAGGGCAAGTTTGCGGCTTCAGGGGAAATTTAAGGGCGGAGTGGTATATTGGGAATTGGAATTTATTTAAGTTATGTGTTTCTCGGACTATCCCTGGCAGCTCCAATCGGGCCGGTAAATGCTGTAAGGCTTGAAAAGGGGATTAAAAATGGATTTTGGCATGCGTGGATTGTTGGAGTGGGCTCCATGTTTGCTGATGCCTTTTATATGCTGGTTGTATACCTTGGTCTTGTCCATTTTTTGGACACCCCTGTCGTACAGATATTCCTGTGGCTTTTTGGAGGATTTATACTCTTATATACAGGGATTGAGAGCATTGCAAATGCCAATAAAATATCCTTAAGCTATGTGCGAAGCCGCGATTCATTGTTTAAATGTTTTTTTTCCGGATTTATTATGTCCATATCCAGTCCTCTTTCCATTCTGTTCTGGCTGGGCATCTACGGATCAGTTCTTGCAAAAACAGCAGCAGCCTATGGAAAAACAGAGCTCTTTTTATACAGTACAATGATTTTTCTGGGTCTCATGCTCTGGGATTTGTTTGTGGCTGGACTGACCACAGGGTTTCGCCGATTCCTTACTTCAAAAGGGATTATCATCATCTCGATTCTTTCAGGAATATCACTGATTGGATTTGGGCTTTATTTTGCATTCGAAGGGTTAAAGGCATTGTTTATTTAATGAAACCCCATTGAAAAAAGCTCCGTCACAAAAAGACGGAGCTTTTTTCGTATTATTCATTTTTAGTAAGCTGTAAGGCTTTTTTAATATCCTTAAATGAATTCGACTTTCCATACATCAATACTCCGCCCCTGTAAACTCTCGCTCCAAAGACGGCCAGTAATATAATGGCAGCCAGAAGGATTACGATTCCAAGAATTGGCTCCCATACAGGCAGTGACAGCATCCCCACTCTCATGAACATGAGCATTGGAGTGAAGAATGGAATATAAGAGGTGATTGTAACAAAAGATGCTTCCGGCTGGCTTAAGCCAAACATAGCAATCATAAAGCCTGCCACAACCATCATGGTCATTGGAGTAATCATCTGCTGAATATCTTCAATCCTGCTTACCAGCGAACCAAGAAAAGCAGCCAGTGTGGCATATAGGAAATATCCAAGAATGAAAAAGATGAGTGCATAAGCGATGGTCGAAGCCGGAATGTTTCCAAAGCCAAAGAATTCAAAAAAGCCGCCTTCCATAGTATCAAGGTTTTGTTTGACTGAAAAATAGCCTACTAATAGAATAAGTGCCATCTGTGTCAGGCTAAGCAGCCCGATTCCCAATATTTTTGCGAACATCTGCTTGATTGGAGAAACACTGGATATTAAGATTTCCATGACACGGGAAGATTTTTCAGTTGCTACTTCCATGGCAATCATATTGGCATATAAGATTACTGCAAAATAAATGATGAATAATAGAACATACACAAGCCCTCTTGCCTGATTCAGTTCTTCTTCTGTTTTGGCGTTTTCTTCAAGAGCAGTCTTATCAAAAGGCACCGGCTCATATAGCTTGCTTAATTGCTCTGGACTAAGATTAATTTGGGTGGCAGCCATTTGTGTTTTCAGCTGCTTGCAGCCCGCCCTGCAATTCGGATGGGATGGCTGAATCGGCTATGCTTCTGGCTTTATAGGCCGCTTCAGGGAGCTCATCGGTGCTAAAGGATAACAGTAAAAGCCCCTTATAATCTCCATCTTTAACAGCAGTTTCCCCTTCTGCCTCAGACCCTTTGTATGCAATTAAAGCTATCTTGTTATTTAGAGCATCCATTTGCTCCTGAAGAGGAGTTAACAGCACACCAGTCTCATCGATCACTGCAACTCTTTCTTCATCATCTTTATTAAAATAATCAATAATGCTTGATAAGTTGGCAAGCCCTGCAACAATCAACACAGTTATGAGAGTTGTTGCAATAAATGACTTGGTCTTCAGCTTGCTTAAATAAGTATGAAGAAGGATAGTCATAAAATTACTCATAGGAAGCACCAGCCTTTTCTATAAAAATATCATTCAGGGATGGCTCTTCCAGTACAAACTTACGGACAAAACCCTTCTCAGCAACCTCCCTGAAAATGCCTTCAGCTGCTTCTTCTCCGGAAATCTGCAGCTGAATCCCCTCAGCTGTCTGTCTGGCTTTCACCACTCCCCTGCTATCTGCCAAAAAGCTTAAATTATAGTCTGCATGGATAACAAGATTCTTCCTGCCAAAGGAGCGTTTAATTTCTTTTAGAGACCCGTGCACAACTGGCCGGCCTTTTTGCATGATGCATAAATGCTCACAAAGTTCTTCTACATGCTCCATCCTATGGGAGGAAAAAACAATCGTTGTGCCGCTATCCTTCAAATCCTGTACAGCATCCTTCAGCTGTTCTACATTCACCGGATCCAGCCCGCTGAATGGTTCATCCAATATCAAAAGCTTAGGCTTATGTATAACTGCAGTAATAAACTGTATTTTTTGCTGGTTGCCTTTTGATAGTTCTTCAATTTTTTTATTGGCATATTCGGGAACCTTAAAGCGCTCAAGCCAATATGTTAATTCCTTTAAACAGTCCTGCTTTGCCATCCCCCTCAGCTTAGCTAAATATACTACCTGATCCTTGACCTTCAGCTTTGGATATAGGCCTCTTTCTTCGGGAAGATAGCCTATCAGCGGACTGGTTGAATAATCGATTGGATTTCCATTCCACGTAATCTTTCCCCCGCTGGGATCCAATAGCCCCAGTATCATCCGGAAGGTAGTCGTTTTACCGGCGCCATTCGCCCCCAGAAACCCAAACATCTCGCTCTCGGGAATAGATAGAGATAAATCATCAACTGCAGTAAACTTACCAAAACGCTTTGTTACATGTTCAAGCTCTAATGCCATATCGAACTCCTCCTTTGCCTAATTGGTAATACGGACATAACATAAAAAAGGTTCACTATTTTTTAAAATTTAGCATTTTAATTTACGGCATTTCTTTTAAAAATATTTTGCACATTTATAAAAACTATGCAAGAATAATAGTAACTATCTGAATTTTATAATAAAGGGGTATCTTATTATGAAAACGTACAAGCTAACTGCATTTGAACAGGACGGAGAAAAGATTTTGGATGAATCCTTCCAGGCAGCTACAGATGACGCTGCAAAGAGTATGGGAGAAAACCTTCTTAAGGAAAAAGGATTGGATGAAAAAACGCACCGCTGCACCTCTCCGGCCGGCAAGCTGATTTTGTTTCATAGATAGTAAAAAAGCAAAGGGCTCAGCTCTTTGCTTTTTCTTCTTGCCGTCATTATTTCCCCTTAAATACAGGCTTTCTTTTTTCAATGAAGGCCCGGATTCCTTCTTTGTGATCCTCTGTTTGCCTCATTTTATGCTGGCCGAGCTTTTCAAGTTCAAGCACTTTCAGCAGGAGCGGCCGGTTTTTATCTGCAAGAATTTTTTTTGTCTTAATCATTGCTTCAGTTGGGCTGTTAAGCCATTTGCTCAATTTTTCATCAACAGCGGTATTTAATTCAGCTTCGGCTATTTCGTGAATCAGCCCCATTTGTAAAGCCTCATTTGCAGTCAGCACTTTTCCTTCCCAGATTAAATGCTTAGCTTTATCCTCGCCAATGCGCTGCTGCAGGAAGAAGTGCGACCCTCCATCAGGAATTAATCCAATTCCAATAAAATTCATGGCAAGCTTGCTGCCCTTATCTGCCAAAACATAATCAGTGGCCAATGCCAGGCTTAAGCCCAGACCAGCAGCTGCCCCTGTTACAGCACTTATTGTCAGCTTCGGCATGCTATAAAGAGTTACAACCAGCTCGTTGATACAATCCATCACCACCGGGAAATCGCTTTCATTTGTTTCCAAAAGCATTGTTTTAATATCCCCGCCTGAGGAAAATGCGCGGCCCTTTCCTTTTAATACAACGATATCCACATCATCCATTTGGCTTATATCCTTCATAGCAGTCAAGAGCCCCTTAATCATTTCCACATTCAATGCATTCAATGATTCCGGCCTGTTCATCTCAACTGTGGCTACTCGGCCATCAAGCTGTACGCTGACAGTATCAGTTACAAAGTCTGTTGTCAAAATCCTTTCCCTCCTTTTTGTGCTTCTTTTATTATAAAGAGTATTATTATATTTAAAAAGTGTTTTATCTAAAAATTTTTAATTTTGTCACTTATTCAAGTTTTTGCTGTAAATCCAAACTATAGCAGAAATTAAGTAAGTTTTAACGTTCCAAAACCTGCACTAAAAAACAGCATCCGCAGAAGGATGCTGTACTTGGCCCTTATTACTTTGCATTACCTGTATATTCTTTTTGGACCTGATCTCTTAATGCCATTTTCAGGAATTTCCCTACAGATGTTTTTGGTATTTCTTCAAAGAAAAGAATTTCATCCGGAAGCCACCATTTTGCAAATTGCGGCTTCAGGAATTCATAAAGTTCTTCTTTTGTTGTCTGCCCTTTAAATGGCTCTTTCAGCACAACGCATGCCACCGGTCGTTCCTGCCATTGCTCATGCGGTACAGCAACAACCGCTGCCTCAAATACCGATTCATGAGCCATCAAGGCATTTTCGATATCAACAGAAGAAATCCATTCCCCTCCGCTCTTAATTAAATCTTTTGTCCGGTCAACAATCTTCATAAATCCTTCTTCATCAATGGTTACGACATCACCCGTGTAGAGCCAGCCATCACGGAACGCCTCATCTGTCCGCTCATCCTTGTAATATTCAGAAGCAATCCACGGACCTCTTATAGCCAGTTCCCCCATTTCCTTTCCGTCCCATGCTGCTTCCCCATCCTTGCCGGCAATCTTCATTTCCAATCCGGGTACAAGTATGCCCTGCCTGGCTTTTATGTCCAGCTTCTCTTCTGCTGACAACTCTTCCTGATAGCTTTTTAAAGTCGAAATAACAACAAGAGGGCTTGTTTCGGTCATTCCGTAAGCATGCATGAATGGAATTTTGTGCTTTTGCTCGAAAGCTTTAATCATGCCTTTTGGTGCCGCCGATCCTCCGCAAAGAACCGATCGGAGTGAACTCATGTCATATTTATTTTCATCAAGTTCTTTTAATAGTCCGAGCCAGATTGTCGGCACTCCGGCCGTTATGGTGACTTTTTCTGATTGGATAAGTTCAGCCAGGAGCTTAGGTGTAAAATATGGTCCCGGCAACACAAGAGTCGTTCCAAACCAGACAGCAGCAAAAGGCAGCCCCCATGCATTTACATGGAACATCGGCACTACTGGAAGGGCGATATCTTTCTCGCTTACCGCTGCACTATCTGCCATTCCAAGTGCCATACTGTGAAGGACAATGCCCCTGTGGGAATAGACGACACCTTTTGGGTTGCCTGTGGTTGCAGAGGTATAGCACATTCCAGCTGCCGAATTTTCATCCAGATCATCTGGATATTCATATGCACCGCTTGCTTCATTGATAAGCGTCTCATAATGATAAACCGGCGAAAGAGAAGTCTCCGGCAATTCATCTTTATCAGTCATAATAATGAACGCCTTGACCGTCTTCAGTTCATCCTTAACCTTCTCAATTAGGGGTACAATATCAGAATCAATCAGAAGTACCTTATCCTCAGCATGGTTAATTATATAAGTAATATGCTGAGGTGACAGACGTATATTAATCGTATGGAGGACGGCTCCGCTGCATGGAATGGCAAAATAAGCCTCCAGGTGGCGATGATGGTTCCACGCAAGTGTCCCGACCTTGTCCCCTCTTTCCACTCCTATGTTTTGCAGGCTTTCTGCCAGCTTCCTTGTACGTTCTGCAATCTGCTTATATGTAAATCTCTGAATTCCTCCGGCTGTTCTTGAAACAACTGTCTTCCTTGGAAAATACTTTTCAGCACGCTTTATCATTTGCGTCATAGTCAAAGGTGTTTGCATCATCATTACAATTCCCCCTCTTTAGAAAACGCTTACATTTGGATTCAAATAATTCTATGATCTTTATTACCTATTTCATTCTCTTTATTTTCAGGAATTCCTTTAATATTTTTCTAAATTTTCTAAAATATTTACTTTGAAAAAATCCCCGCCTATTCGGCCAGGGATTCGTGTTTATTAAAAAGTTCTTTTAATATTTTCAATTTCTCGTTTGCATAATGCTCAAAACTGTCATTATACGATTTAGGATCTTTCGGGTTTGCAAAATGAGTGATTTTCCCAGTCTGAGGATCAATGAATTTACTGGAGGCCCCGCATCCAAGCCCGATGATTGTCTGCTGTTCTTCCATAATCATGATGTTATAGATGCTTTCCTGATTCGGAAGGGCATAGCCGACATTTTCAAGATTGCCGAGAATATTTTTCTGACGGTAAAGATAATAAGGATGGTAATTATGCCCTCTTGTCCAATCCTCAGCCATGTCCATCATTTTTTCAATTTCTTCCCGCCCGGCAACTTTATATTTTTGCTTGTTCTTCGTCATTTCCGAAGCTCGTTTAAAGGATAAAGTATGAACAGTCAGGGATTCCGGCATTAATTTCTCAGTTTCATCCAAAGTATGCGAAAATTCCGGCACACCTTCTCCAGGAAGTCCGATAATCAGATCCATATTGATGTTATTCATTCCCATATTGCGAGCCAAATGGAACTTATCCACGGTTTCTTCCACTGTATGGTGGCGGCCAATGGCTTTCAGGGTCTCCTGAATATAGGACTGAGGATTGATGCTGATTCGGTCAATATTCCATTTTTTCAGCACCTCAAGCTTTTCAGGTGTGATTGTATCCGGACGGCCAGCTTCCACAGTGACCTCCCGTATGTTTTCTACATCTGGAAAAGAGTCATACATTTCCTCATAAAGCATATCCATCTCTTCCGCCGTAATGCTTGTCGGAGTCCCTCCTCCATAGTAGACAGTAGTAATTTTCACATCATTTTCTTTCAGCCACTCGCCAATTTTGCGCATTTCAAAATGCAGGCCGCCAAGGAACGAGTTGACAGAACCCTGCCTGCCATTAATCGCATATGCAGGAAAAGTGCAGTACGCACATTTTGTCGGGCAGAATGGAATGCCAATATATATACTGACTTCATTTTTTAAGTCATAAAGATCCGGTACGACAGCAAGCTGCCTGTTTACAATATTCTGCATAAGCTGGATTTTTTCATCTGTAATCAAATACTCTTCCTTCAGCTGCTGATGGGCTTCATGGAGAGGTGTCTGATGCTGTATAGCACGGTGAAGCAATTTTGTGGGACGTACCCCAGTCAGAATTCCCCACTTCTGGGTAATGCCTGTCCAGTCCTGCAAAACAGTCAGATATACATGGGATACTGCATTTTTTATTTGTTTGAAATTCTCTTTTTCTGACTCAGCCGGAACGAATTCCTTCTCAAAATTCGCTGAAAGATTCTTTCCATCTTTATCAGAAAGCTCTGCAATGGCCTTAATGTGCTTTCCATGTTCAAGCTGAAAATTAATTGTCAAATCAGCTGCAGCATTCTCACCCATCAACACTGCACATTCTTCAAAAAAGAGGTTCCCGATCAGCCGGAGCGGCCGATGGAACCGTTCATCCTGTATACCTAAAATTGAAATGTTCAAATCGATCACCTTTTTTAGTAAATATATTAAATGTGCCGATGTCTTTTTTTGACGGCAGCTGTAAAGTGTCTATTTTTCATGTTGACAAACTTCTTTTAGTGTACAGAAATGGGGAAACAAGGTCAATATAGGCGGAATGATTCCTAATGGATTGCTTATATTATTTATGGTTCTTCTTCCTTTCTCCTTTGGCAATTTCACAAAGCAAAAAAAGAGCCGATTACCTAATCGAACTCTCTTTCATTGATTTTATTTTAATAGATTCATTTTCTTCAGAAAATCAATTGGATGCTGCTTCCGGAAATGTTCTTTAACCATGTAGCTTACCCCGTTCTGGTTATTGGATCGGGTCAGCCAGTCGGCTGCTTTTTTTACTTCTGCAGGGGCATTTCCCATAGCCACACCGAGACCGGCGGCTTCAATCATTTCCAGGTCATCTGCCGAATCGCCTATAACGACCATTTGGTTTCGGGATATTCCGAGATGTTCACATAAATAAAGCAAACCATTCAGCTTTGAAACTCCGGCAGGAACGATATCCATCCGCAGATCACCCAGCTTAATGACTTCTACATTTTCAAACATGCCCCTAATGGCTGCCTTGGCATCCTCAAGGTCTCCTTTATCTTCAAAATACACTTCAATTTTTGGCGGCGTGACCGGCTCATCTAGAATGGTGTCACTTAATGAATCCACAAATTGCTGCGAGTAAAAAATGGGATCCCCGGTTGTAAAAACCGTTTTAGCAAGCATATTGGTATTTAGCTTGGTTTTGTTGGCAAGGGAATATTTTTCGTGCACCAGCCTGATTTGACAGGTAAAGCCTTCAAGCAGGCGCACGATTTCATACGTTTCATCTTCCTGTATCCTTTTTACATATATCGGCTTTTCCTGAGAAGCTGCAATATAAGCCCCCCTGTGTGTGACCAGTAAAGAATTGATTTTCAATGCTTTGGCCGCTTTTTTCGCGGATGGAAAACTTCTAGATGTGACAAGTGTTACATAAATTCCTTTTTGCTGCACATATTCAATGGCTTCTTTTGTTGATTTATGAAGTCTTCCATTTGATTGGAGTAGTGTTCCGTCAATATTTAAAGCAAGCATTCTGTATATCATCCAATTTGCCCCCCTCTTCTCGGTGTAAAATTGTCCTATTACACTTTTATGAAGGGAAGGATTGGAATAGAACATGACATGGACAATGCAGAAATTTTTTATAGCTTTTCTGTGTTAGTGAAGGCGTTTGTCTGTTTTCATAGATCAAATGATTTAAAGAATTATAAATTAGTCATTTACAATTTGGATGCTCCGTATTAAGATGGAGTCAATAAAAACTGCATATCTTATTTTGCACTAGGGGAGCTTTTTGGCTGAGAAGAACAATCCGTTCTGACTCTTATCACCCGATCTGGATAATACCAGCGTGGGGAAGTGCAGGTGAACGGCTATCATTTCTAGTGTATTGATATCATTCAACTGCATTTCCTTATGGGAATGCAGTTTTTTATTTTCATTAGGCTCTTTTCGTGTAAATTGTTGTTTTTCGCTTATTAATATTGTCCGTTGATTTCCGCTCCAGGCTGCTCGCTTTCCGCGGGGCGGGCGGTGAGCCTCCTCGACGCTGCGCGTCTGCGGGGTCTCACCTGTCCCGCTACTCCCGCAGGAGTCTCGCACCTTCCGCTACAATCAACTCAGTAAATCATATACAAAAAGCAACAAACCTTGCGAAAATAGCCTTTCATGAAAACTAAACTAGGAGGATGGAAAGATGCAGGAAAATTTTCTATGCGGAACAAGTGAGATTACAGGGTGCAGGTTTTCGATTTATCCAATGACTGACAGGTTTGTGGATGTTATTTTATCTGCTCTAAAAGAAGTGGATACAAGCAAGGTATGGATGGAAACAGATGATGTGAGCACTTGTGTGCGCGGCAGATCCATTCATGTTTTTGATGTGGTCAAAGCTATTTATCTTGAAGCTGCTAAGCATGGTGATCATGTGGTATTTAACGGCACATTTTCAAATGGCTGCCCTGGGGATACTGCCGGAGATGCTTATCTTGCTGAAAATGAAGAGAAGGCGAATGAAAATAAATCTGCTGGAATCAGCCAGGAAGTCGCTGTACAGTTCGCACTGTATCCGATGGGGATTCCTTCATACATGAACGTCATTATGGAGCAGGTCGAGCTCGCAAAGGATCAGGGAACATTTACTGAAGGTGTCCATTATGCTTCAAGATTAGATGGAGATGCACATGCTGTTTTTAAAACGCTGGAAGATGCATTCCAAAGCTGTAAGAAAAGCGATTCTACTCATATTGTCATGACAGTGAATATGTCTGCGAACAGTCCTTCCAAGAAGGGGGCTGTGTAATATGCTCGAAAAATGGAAACTTCGTGAGGTCATTGTCCTGTCTGTACTCGCTGTTGTGTTTGCAGTTGTATACCTGGTGTTCATGCAATTTGGGAACGTGTTATATGGGATGTTTGGCTTAATCGGCTATGATCTGATTTTTGGCATTTGGTTTATTGTTTCAATCATCGCAGCGTACATAATCAGAAAACCCGGAGCCGCCTTTTTATCGGAAACCGTCGCTGCAGCCATTGAGGTCATGATTGGCAATGCAGTAGGCCCTCGCCTGATTCTTTCAGGCATGATACAGGGGATTGGAGCAGAGGCGGTGTTTGCGGCAACAAAATGGAACAACTACCGGACATGGGTTTTAATTGCTGCCGGCATGGGCTCTTCTGTTACAAGCTTTATTTGGGGCTATTTCATTTCAGGCTATGCAGCCCTCTCACCCGGTTATGTAGCTGCCATGTTTTTCGTGAGACTGATTAGCGGCGCTTTGCTTGCCGGATTGCTGGGGAAATGGCTCAGTGAGAGTCTTGCAAAAACTGGTGCATTAAACAGCTTTCCTATAGGAAAAGAGCTGAAAAGGGGAAAATCGGAAAATGGCATTACAGTATAGCCAGCCTCTATTAATAACAGAACAGCTGTCCTTCCGTCATGAAGATGAGAAGAATCCTGTTTTTAAGAATTTGAATTTTAGTCTTTATCCAGGGGAAGCTGTTCTATTATTGGGCCCCAGCGGCTGCGGAAAAAGTACGCTTGCTTTCTGCTTAAATAAATTGTATCCGGAAGCCATTGATGGAGAACTGGAAGGCACCATTTCTTTCAAGGGAAAAATGCTGGAGGAATTCCGGCCAGGTGAAATTAATCGGCACATCGGCATTGTGTTTCAGGATCCAGAAAGCCAGTTTTGCATGACAACAGTTGAAGAAGAGCTGGCATTCGGACTTGAGAATATGAAAACACCTCCTGAAGAAATTGAGAACAAGATTGATGAAGCACTGGAACTTGTTCATCTTCTGCCATTTAAGCATGCCTTAATCCACACCCTTTCGGGGGGACAAAAGCAAAAACTTGCACTCGCATGTGTATTGTCATTAAAACCGGATATCCTGATTTTGGATGAACCGACAGCAAACCTTGACCCGGCTTCAAGCTATGAACTTACCCGCATCATCAAAGAGCTTAAAGAGGAGCAATCCTTATCCCTTCTAATAATTGAGCACAAGCTGGATGATTGGATTGATTTGACCGACCGCTGCTTGGTGCTAAACCGGGATGGCGAAATTTTATTTAATGGAAGCACTGCCGACTGCTTTGATAAGTATGCAGAAGAACTTCTGCTTGAGGGTATCTGGCTGCCAAGCCCGGTAAGAGCCGGCCTATTAGGAAAAAAAGCAGGGATTTACAAAGGGGAAAAACTTCCGTTAACTGATCGGGAATTAATTGCTGGATTTGTAAATCCCTATGCTTCACTTCATATTTTAGATAAAAGGAAGACTATTCATCAAGGCTTTGAAGAACAGGTCATCCTAACCGCAGAGAATCTTTCTTTTTATAAAGATGGGAAGGATCTGCTTAAAAATATTAGTTTTTCGGTTAAAAAAGGTGAATTTGTGGCAATAGCCGGTTCAAATGGATCAGGAAAAACAACGCTTTCCAGACTGCTGGCAGGATTATATGCTCCATCCAAAGGCAATATTCTTTTTAATGACCGCTCCCTTTCCCATTGGAAGGAACAAGAGTTAAGGCTAAAATTAGGTAACGTTTTTCAGAATCCCGAGCACCAATTTATTGCAGATTCTGTCTATAATGAAATTGCCTTCAGTTTAAAAATTCAGCGCATACCAGATGCCGATATACAAAAAATGGTTCTAGCTGTTCTGGACCAAGTGAACCTGCTTCAGCATGCTGACATACATCCTTTTTCCTTAAGCCAGGGACAAAAGCGGCGGCTTAGTGTTGCATCAATGCTTGTGAATGAACAGGATTTGCTGCTCCTTGATGAACCGACATTTGGACAGGATGCCAGGACTTCTGCGGAGCTTATGGGGCTTTTGGAAACAAAGATTCAGAGCGGAGGCTCCGTGTTGATGATCACTCATGACATGGAAATCCTGCATTCCTATGCTGATAAAGTGATTATCCTTTCAGATGGAGAGAAAATTTACGAGGGGGTGCCTGATTCATTGTGGAAGGAACATGAGATTATGAAGGTTGCTTCTCTAAAGGCTCCTTACTCAGAAAAACTCAGGAACGAAATAGGGGCTGTGGAAGGGAGGAAAAAGTTTGCTCTTACATGAATTTAACCCAAGCATAAAAGCCCTGACGGTGGTAGTCTGCGTATTGATTTTATCAATTTTCTTTGACCCGGTAACTCCTTTTCTGACCTTAGTGGTGACTGCAGGAGCTACCTTCATTTTCGGTAAGGTTTCTTTCAAAAGATGGATTTTGCTTTTCTCGCCATTTATCTTCATGGCTATAATATATATTTGGTCAGCTCTGATTTTTTCAAAAACTATTGAAGGAGAAACTATCCTATGGACATGGGGAATCTTCACATTGACTGAGGAGGGCTTTCAGCGTGCCCTTTCACTTGGAATGAGGGTTTTAAGTTTTACCTCGCTGTCCCTTCTGTTCATTTTAACCACTAAGCCGACAGAATTCCTGCTCAGTCTCATGCAGCAATGCCGGCTCCCTCCGAAGCTTGCATATGGAATCATGGCAGGCTATCGGTTTCTGCCATTAATGAAAGAAGAGTTTGAAATTATCAGAAGCGCCCACCGGATCAGGGGAGTACCCAAAGCCCGGACACTTTCGGAAAAAATGGCAGAACTTAAGAGGTATTTAGTTCCTCTTCTTGCCGGAGCAATCCGTAAAGCTGAAAGAACGGCAATGGCGATGGAATCAAAAGGGTTTACCGGAGATAGAAACCGGGATTTCTATCATAAAATCACTGTTTCCTGGAAGGATTGGGCATATTTCGCCTTTTTTATAATAACAGTGCTGGCAAGTGCCTATATTTCGTGGCTATTCGGGTTTCTTCAGCTTTATAATGGCGAACTTTAATAGTCGAGTGTTGTCTATGTGCGCATATTTTTTTTCTGTGCACATAGAGCCAATTTATGTGCGTAAAACTTTTTCAACAACGCAAAAAATACCTTAATTTACCATGCGCCCCTATGAATAAATCTTATTTTCTCTCCTAAAGCTATGAGTGTAACAATCAAGAAAACTACACCAAAGGAGATGATTTACATGGCAAGAAACAGCAATTCTAATCAGCTTTTAGTATCAGGAGTCAGCCAGGCAATTGATCAAATGAAGTATGAAATCGCAACAGAATTCGGTGTGAACCTTGGCCCGGAAACATCTTCAAGAGCAAATGGATCAGTAGGCGGAGAAATCACAAAGCGCCTGGTGCAAATGGCTGAGCAGCAGCTTGGCGGAGCACGCTAGTCCTTCCAGGCAATCATAGTTAAATAAAATGCCGCTTCCAGCCAATCCCGGAAGCGGTTTTTTACTCTCCTATTTAAGCATTTCCAAAATATCTTCCACTGCCTCAAAAAGTGATGAAGCCTGGATATCTGCACTAGTTGGATCAGAGCCGATAAAAACAGTTTTACAGCCAGCCTTCTTGCCAGCCTCAATATCCCGCTCGTGATCGCCTACCATAATGCTCTCAGACAGATCAAGATTGTGCCTTTCCGCCAAATCCACCAGCATCCCTGCATTTGGCTTGCGGCATTGGCACCCTGCTTTCGGTTTATGAGGACAATAGGCCACCTCTTTAATATTACCGCCTATTTCTGCAACAAGCTCTTGCAGCCTTTCATGGATTCTCCTTAGCTCTCTTTCTTTTAAAAAACCAAGCCCCACGCCTCCCTGATTGGTTACAACAAAGATTTCATATCCTGCTTTGGTCAGCTCTGCCACAGCTTCTGCCGCCCCTTCAAGTAAATATAACTGCTCAGGCTTGTTAACGAATTTTACCCTGTCAGATAAAACCTCGTTCAAAACGCCGTCGCGATCAAGAAAAATGGCTTTTTTCAAATTGCAGCCCCCTTACTGAAAAATCAACATCTATCATAAAGGTACCCAAACCTCGTCAAGTTTAATATTGATAATGCTTGTTCTTATAAAAAAACCCCCGAAATCAATTCCGGGAGTCTTCCAATGCTAATTATTCAACTGCACCATAAAGCTCTTCAAGAGGCTTCATGATAATTTTGTTCATTTCTGCAATCATCATGCTCATGCGCTGCTCTGCTTCCATAAGCTTTGAGATTTGGGCGTGCTGCTGTACAAGTGCGACTGTCTTTTGAGCCTGTTCTACTTCTTCCTGTGTAATATCCTGGCCCATCATTTGTTTTTGCTGAAGTTCCATCTGGATTTTACGGAAGTTATCAAACATTGCTTTTGCAGACGGATCTGCATTTACATCATCGTATGCTTGTTTTAGAGCCTTATATTCATCGCTTTCCCGCACCGCTTTTTCTAATTCATAGGCTGAATCATATAAATTTACCGCCATAAAAAACACTCCTTCCGATTCTCGTTCAAAAGGAAAATCCATCTTCCCCATTTTGAACATCCACTACACTATAACAAACTATGAAAGTAAACGCGAGGCGATACCCTTAATTAATCAATATGGCTATAAATCCCTGAATGAGCCCGATAATCCCCCCAAGGAGGACCCCTAAATTAGTAATCATTTTTAACTCGCTTTTTATTATGGAAAAGACCATTTCTTCCAGTCGTTCCACCGAAAAATTGCTGACCTGTTCACGGACAATTTCAGCGAGACGAAGTCTTTCCATGAACATTTCAGTTTTTCCTGAAAGCCAATCAGAAAGCATCTGTACACTTTTAGGAGCCAGTTCATCTATTAATACAGTCCTATAAGGGGCCATAAAAGATGAAATAGGCTTTTTAAATATATTTTCCAGATTAATGACCTTATGGGCAATATTCTTTATTACTGAAAGAATCTGTTCTTTTTCAAGCTGCTCTTCAATAACTGCAGCTTCCATTTCAAGAACTTTACTCCACTCATTTTTTAAAAGGGTTGTAATCAAATCCGACGTTCCCTCATTATTTAAAAACTTTATGATTTCCGGCTGAATTTTATCTGCAATATTGATGTTCCCCATGAACATCTGCAGCATGTTGCTCAGCATGCCGCTGCGTTCACGGACAAAATCATCTGCCATTCTTTGTATTCTCATTTTTCCTTCAATGCTGGAAAAATAATCAATACCCTTTTGAAGGATCGTTGAACTGATTGCCGGGATTTTTTCATCCACTTTATCCAAAAGAGCCTGAGGGATAACTTCTTTAAGGGGGCGGCTGCGATATTCACTAATGATTTTTTCATATTTCTGCTCAATCAATAAGTTAATGCGGTTTTCTGTTTTCGCTTGCCCATCCGCGATTCCAAACGCTTCAAGAATGTCCTCTGCTGATTTTTCCGACAGCAGGATAGTTTCAAGCTCTTTTTGAACCAGCCCAGTCATATCACGCTGGAATTGAGCATTGATGAACTTTTTCTTGATGCTTTCTGGTGTCAAAAGATGGTTAACAACAAGCTTACCCATCTGATCAGCCATTTCATCCCTTCGTTTAGGAATCAGCCCCGGGGTAAATGGAACCTTCCATTTACCTATGTAAACAGCATTATAAGGTTTAAAGAGCATTTTAATAGCCAGGTAATTAGTAAACCCGCCAATGAGAGCTCCTATTAACATCATCAATATTATTGTTATTGCAATTTCCATTCTCATCTCTACCTTCCTTAAGTTACAAGCGCCTCTCCAGACGCACCATTTTATTGCCCAGAACATACGATATGGTATCAGCTTTTGCCTATTTTTTCATTATACAGTGAAAACTTCATCAATGGGAGTTTTGCACTTTCTGCCGCAGGTAAAATTCAGCATTCATTTTGCACCCTGCATTCGGCTTTCCAGAATGCTCAAATAAAGATAAGCAAATGAGGAATGATCATGTCAGTTTCTTTATTGCCTATTACGATTGTTCCGGTAAAGAAGTTTCAGGAAAATCAATTTCGCATTCAAATTAGCCATTCTCTCGTCCATTATTGGAATATTGATCCGCATATGCCACATTTGCTGCGGATCGGCAAGCACACCATTCAGATAACCATTGAAGGAGCAAACATTACGAAAGATGAAGTTATTGTCAGTGATCTGCTTTTTCAGGAATGCTGCTTGCCAATAGAAGAACTCCATTTCGTTGCCAGTTACTCCAGAAAGGACTTTACTATTACTGCCGGACCGATTATAGGGCTGATGACAGATTTCAATGATAGCGGCGAAGAGCCTGACTTCCGCTCTATTCATTCTTTTTGCGATGAATTGCATGAGGTTGTTTCGAATATGGGGGGATTTTTTTATGTGTTTCACTTTCAGGACTTCATTCAAGGCAGTCTGCAAGGGTACTGCCTGCAAAATGGAAAGTGGATAAAACGTCCGGTTCCTTTGCCGAGTGTAATCTATAACCGGATTCACTCCAGAATGCTTGAAGCAAGTTCCGCATTTCAATCATTTAAAAACAGCCTAATAAAATATAACATCCCTGTGTTTAATGACCGTTTTTTATCAAAAAAGGAAGTTCATAACCTGCTCTTTTCTGAGGATCATATGCAGCCTTATCTCCCTGATTCAGCCATAGCAGATGAACAAACCATCAAGGATATGCTGGCCAGACACAGATTAATATTCCTTAAGCCCATACACGGCAGCCAGGGCCGGAATATTATCAGACTGAGTTTATATGGCGAAGAAATCATGACAGAACTATCGACCGGAAAAGGCAGAGAGAATACACTCACTTTCAAAAATTATACCCGCTTTTCACATTGGTTCCAGCAATACCAAAAGAATACAATTTTCCTGACCCAGCAGGCCATCCCTCTGCAAACCTATAATAACAGGCAGCTTGATTTCCGTGTGCTCTGCCACAAAAATTTTCAGGATATCTGGAAAGCCACTTCTGCAGTTGCAAGGGTTTCAGCTGAGCAGCAATTTGTTTCAAACATTGCAAGAGGCGGGGAAATCATGAAACCTCTAAGAATTTTCTCGATGCTGTCTGATCAGAAAACAGCGGTTCAGCAGCTGGCATTATTGAAGGAGCTTGCACTTGAAACAGCAATGATTATCAGCCAGAAATGCGAAGGGCTTGTCGGAGAACTCGGAATTGATATTGGTTTAGATATAAATGGAAAACTATGGATCATCGAAGTGAATTCTAAGCCCTCCAAAAATTTCGAAGACAAAGAAAAAAGAGTAAGGCCCTCAGCCAAGGCACTGATGGAATATGCAACGGCTTTATCATTCATCCAAAGAGGAGGATTACAACATGCTTTCATTCGGAATCATGACATTGAATAAACGGAGTGAACAGTCATATTTTATGGAATTGGCCAAAAGAGCTAATGAATGTAATATTAACTGCTGCCGGTTTGTGCCTTCAGATATCAATCCTATTACAGAAAGAATTACAGGTGATTTCTTTAACCCTGCTTCAGGCGGATGGGAGCCAGCAGAATTTACAGTGCCCGAAATCCTTTATGACCGCTGTTTTTACGGAAATGATTCCCACTCAAAACAATGCATGTCCATCGTGAATTGGCTCAAGGCAAGAAATGACATCCAATTCCTTGGCTACGGCTTGCCTAATAAGCTTGAATTATATGAAATCCTGTCCTGCACAAACATTTCACCCTATTTGCTAAACACAACACCCTTTACTGGCGCCGACAGGTTCATAGGCAGCCTCCTGCCTGATCATCCCCTCATCTTAAAACCCGCAAGCGGCTCACAGGGGCACGGAATCTATTATATTGAGAAAACCGGCAAAAACATTCTTGTTAAAACAGATAAAAAGAATACTCAGGTTACCCGCAGCTTTGAAAGCGCTGAAAAGGCAGCGAGCTGGCTTAATAGCCTGACCGCAAAACGGCAGTACCTCTTCCAGCCATATGTGAATCTATCGAACAAGGAAGAACAGCCCTTTGATATAAGAATTTTGCTTCAAAAGGACAGGAATGGCACCTGGAAGGAACTTGGCCGGGGCATTCGGACGGGCAGAAATGGCGGCATCGTCTCCAATTTAAGCACGGGCGGAATCAACATTTCTTTTGAGGACTGGATTACTGAATACCCATCTTCATTGAGGAGTTTTCTTTGCGATGAGCTTAATGACATTATCAATACACTTCCCGCTGCGCTTGAACGAAAGCTTCCTCCGCTATTTGAAATGGGAATCGATATAGGAGTGGAAAACAACGGCTCTATTTGGATTTTGGATATCAACTCAAAACCAGGCAGAAAAACCATCCTAAACAGCCAGCCTGAAAAGAAGGAAGAACTATATACTGCTCCCCTTCACTATGCCAAATTCCTGGCAGCCAATAAGGAATTGGAAAGGAGAACGAATCATGAGAAAACAATATCAAATTGAAATTTCCGATTCAGCCTCCAAAACAGTTTATATTCCGAATGAGCTTAACCTTCATACTCATTTGACGAAACTGGCCTTTGGCACACATTCTGCAGATGCCGCTTTCTTACTTCAGAAAACAAAGAAAAACTCCATCATCATAAGTAAAGGTTTGGCAGATGCACTGCATTTTCCTGACCTTAAGATTCCTCTGCATGCATTTGCCAATAAGGGGACACTGTACCTCGGCCCGCTCGTAGGAATCTTCACATCAGGATTCACCTCCTTTCCTTTGAGGCCAGTCGGGGATCGGACCCTATTTTTTGCCAAACTGCTTTCAGTCAAAAAAACGGTTGGAGCAATTCCGTATTTGTTCGGTGACCAGCATATCAACTGGGAACAAAGAACAATCAGGGGGCTTTTTTATCATGAGGAAGGATGGGAAACCTTTGAAGTGCCTTTTCCGAATGTGGTATACGATCGGCTTCCCAATCGAAAAAGCGAAAGAAGGATTGAACTTAAAGAAGTTCGTGACCGTCTGCAGAGAGACTATTTAATTCCCTGGTATAATCCTGGTTTCTTTAATAAATTGGATGTTTATGAAAGACTGCAGAACGATGATGATATTAATCACTATTTGCCGGAAACCCACCCTTTTTCTTCATTTTCTGTCATTGAAAGAATGCTGGCTGATTATGGCCATGTTTTCCTAAAACCGATTAATGGAAGCCTGGGCCTTGGTATTCATCAAATTATTTATGATAAAAAGGATGGTCATTATTATTGCCGATATAGAGTGCGGGATGACAACCGGCTGAGAAAGTTTAACAGCCTGGAAAATTTGATGGGGAATATTTTTGCAGGGCGGAGTTTAAGCCGAATGCTTGTTCAGCAGGGAATCCATTTGCTCCGTTATGAGCAGAGGACTATTGATTTCAGGATTCATACGAATAAAGATGAGAATGGGGAATGGAAAGTAACAGCTGCGAGCTGCAAAAATGGCGGGACCTGGCAGTGTTACAACCCATGTTAAGAGCGGCGGCGAAATAAAAACCCTGGAAGAAGTGTTTGAATCGGATGCTGAAAAAGCAGCAGCAGTGGAAAAGCTGAGTGAGGCGGCACTAAAAATCAGCAAGGCCCTGGAACGAAGCATGGAAGGAATTATCGGTGAAATCGGCTTTGACTTTGGATTGGACCGAAATGGCCACGTGTGGCTTTTCGAAGCAAACTCCAAGCCTGGCAGATCTATATTTAAACACCCTCAGCTCCGTGAGTTCGATTTTCTTACCCGTAAGCTTTCGCTTTCATTTGCAGTCTTCCTTGCCGAAGCATCCATTATGAAACCTCAGGAAATGTACAGATGAAGATTTATTATGACTGGGCCAGCAGGAAGTGGTTCAGCAGCACCAGCTGTACCCTGGGAAGAGATCCGCAACCTTTAAGCACCATAAGTCCGCATGCGGAACTAAATTCGATTCCCTTTTCATTGACAATGCAAAACGATAATGCAGGACCGGTGATAGGCATTCTGACCGGAAAAGGAAAGGACCAGTCTATCGCCGGCAATGGCCCCTTATTTAAGGCACTGCAGAAAAACATACTTCAGCAAAATGGCGTTTCCTTTGTATTTACGGCAGAAGACCTGAAGGAGAATTCTGTGAACGGCTATATTTATTCTGTCCGGCAGGATAAGTGGATTGAGGCAAGATGCCCTCTTCCGCATCTTGTCTATAACAGGGTACCTTTCCGGAAAATTGAAAAAACAGAAGCCTTTCATAAAGCGAGCCGTTTTTTTAAGGAGCATAATATTCCATTTTTCAACCCGGGATTTCTGGACAAATTCGAAGTTTTCCAGCTATTAATGGACTATCCTCCCTTGCAGGAGTATATTCCTGAAACCATTCTTGTGTCTTGTCCAAAAGAACTTAAGGACTTTATCCGCAAATATAATAATGTATACTTAAAGCCAGCAAACGGTTCCAAAGGCAAAGGGATATACCATTTAAGCCAGCTGGGAAAAGGAATACAAATGAAAGGTCTGCGCGATTCATTCAGCTACGCAGATTATGATATTTTTTGGAACCAATGGGATATTCTCCTGGCAAATAAACCTTATTTGGCACAGAAAGCGATCAGCCCAGCCAGAATTGATGGCAAGCGATTTGATTTTAGAATTCTGGCTCACTTCAGCGAAGGCAATTATTCTGTAACAGGAATTGGCATCAGGCAGTCTAAGGAACAGGATATTACAACACACATTCCAAATGGCGGGGTAATTATTCCTTATGAAAATGTCCGTACGAAAGAACATGATGAGTTTATTCATACTGCAGCAGCGGAGGCAGGAAAGCTCCTTGAAAAGACGAAAGGTTTTTATGGAGAATACTCTATTGATGCAGGGTTAACTGACCAGGGCACTTATGTGATTTATGAAATAAATTCCAAACCAATGAGTTTTGATGAAGTTTGGATAGAAGAAAAAAGAATTGATGAGCTGACCCGCTTATTTTTCTCGCTGGCGGGTTTCTAACAGACAAATAAAAATAGCCGTACACCCATAGCGTGCGGCTATTTTTATGCGATTTTTCACAAGTGCCACTCCAAAACCGCAAAAGGATTAATAAGTCGTTACAGGGCTTTTCGCTGTCTTCACTTTCTCTTTTTTTGAGGCACTTCCGGAGAATGATTTAAACTGGTCTTTAATCTTTTGGCGTGCCTCAGGGTTTCTCATTAAATAAGCTGCTCCAAGTGCCATGGCTGACATCATAAATTTATTGTTTCTTTTCATCATCTTTGCCTCCTTTTAATGTTAAAATGTTTCTACATCTATTCCATTCCCCTTATCATGAACATTAAACGGGATATTACAACATCTGGAGGAATCCTAATGCTGACACACTTTCAGTTCAAACCTTTATATGAAAATAAACAATTGCCGGGATGGACATTTTCTTTTTATTTTAAAAAGCAAAAAATGACTGGCATCTATCATCCTGACGGAAAAATTGAATGGACATCCGGAGACCCTGCTGCCCAGGAGGAAGACTTAAAATCCCAGATACATGAGTTAATGTTATTTCATGTGTATGAATGAGAAAAAGTTGGAGGATTCATGCATGACCCTACAGCTCTTTTGGAAAAATAATCCCGCCAGGATATTTCATATAAAGGAGCGATTCAAACATGGATAAGAAACGCCAGGTTTCAGAGGACATGACCTATGAAGGCAGGGACAAAGCTTATATGGATATAGACAGAATTATAAACGAAGGTCTTTCTGGAGGCTCCGTTCATGGACGCGGTGATGATGTTAATATCGAACAGGCCAGGGAACTGCATAAGGAAGAACCTCCATATGAAGCAGAGTAATAAGAAAAGCGGAAGGCATCTGAATCCAGGCGCCTTCCGCTTTTCTATTTATCTGCTTTTCACAATCATATTCACTGCTTCCTGGATTGCACTCTCCGTATTTTTGCCTTCGTCATTAGCTTCCCGAATGCATGTCTCCAGATTTTTAGCAACAATATATCCCATTGCACGGTCAACAGCAGAACGGACAGCAGATAATTGCGTTACAACATCCTTGCAGTGTTTTTCTTCTTCCATCATTCGGATAACACCCCGTACCTGCCCTTCCAGCCTCTTCAAGCGGTTTTTCATCTCCGGTGTATATTCCATGAGTCTCCCCCCTTACACTTTCAATTCACTTTATAGAAACATTCACAGATTAAGTTCATTTTTTCAATTAAATTATAACTGCTATAATATAAGAAACACAAAAATTTATCAAACTAAAGGGTAATGATATGTTAAAAAAATTACATGACCAATATAAGGGTTCTCTGCTTGAAAATAAAACACCTGATTTTAGCTTTAATGCTGATATGTACTGGCTTCATCATGAGGATTCTGGCCAATGGCTTGGCATCCCATCTCAAGAGGTATCTGCGGACAGTCTGATGGTCTTAAAAACTTTATTTGAATTCCATGACTGTTCCATTCACCATTCCCCCGCTGCCCAAGCCTGGTTTCAATACCTATTTTCAAATGGGGAATTTCCACCATTAGCAAAAGATGTTCCGTATAGGCTTGTCCAATTTAAAATGTCTGAGGGCGAATGGATCCGCGAGGATATGGAGGCTGCTTTTAAAGGTTTTTTTGAAAGGGAAATAATGATCTTATGGAACGGGCCAGCTAGTGGGGTCATCATTGAGGAAGCTAACGACCCACTTGCCGATGAAGAATTCCTTGCGATCTCCAACGCTTTTGAAAGTGATTTTTTTGTAAAAATATCCTTTTACATCGGCATCCCTAATAGGCTAAAGGCACATTTGCGCAATTATTTTAAAGAAGAACAGCGTTTTTTTGAGCAAGCCTCTTCTCTTCTTCCCGCCGAAAGGGTGCTAAAATTTGAAACGCTATTTCCCTCCCTTGTCACCGGGAGTCTGGATGAGAATTTAAAAATGAGCCTGCTTTCACGCCTTGCTCTACTGGAAGAAGACCCAGAACTCCTGCACACCATAAAGATTTTTTTACAGAACAGCTCCAATGTTTCATTTACAGCAAAAAAATTGTATGTCCACCGCAATACTTTGCAATACAGGCTGGATAGGTTCACAGAGAAAACCGGCATTCAATTAAAAGATTTCAACAGTGCGCTGACTGTTTATTTAGCTTGTTTGCTGGTTGAACAAAAATGATTTGAGCACATTGCATAAAAACGCTTTCAGCTTTTTTGTGCAGTTTGGCCATATGGGAAAACCAGCATATCCATTAAACTGTTATTAAATAAAGAATACTGGGAGGTTACCCTGATGGCAGAATTAAAACTCGATAATATTTATAAAATTTATGACAATAAAGTAACAGCAGTAGAAGACTTTAACCTTCATATAAAGGATAAAGAATTTATCGTATTTGTTGGTCCTTCCGGCTGCGGAAAATCCACAACTCTCCGTATGATTGCAGGTCTTGAGGAAATTTCAAAAGGCGACTTCTATATCGATGAAAAGCGTGTCAACGATGTCCCTCCAAAAGATCGTGATATTGCAATGGTTTTCCAGAACTATGCACTTTATCCGCATATGTCTGTGTACGATAACATGGCTTTCGGCCTTAAGCTTCGCAAATTTCCAAAAGACGAAATCGACCGCCGTGTAAAGGAAGCAGCTAAAATTCTTGGTCTGGAGCCTTATCTTGACCGTAAACCGAAAGCATTGTCAGGCGGTCAGCGACAGCGTGTAGCCTTGGGCCGTGCGATTGTCCGTGATGCAAAAGTATTCCTGATGGACGAACCTTTATCAAATCTTGATGCAAAGCTTCGTGTTCAAATGCGTGCAGAAATTGCCAAACTTCATCAGCGTCTTCAAACTACAACCATCTATGTAACCCATGACCAGACAGAGGCCATGACTATGGCTACCCGCCTGGTTGTTATGAAAGATGGAGTGATTCAGCAGGTAGGCGCACCGAAAGAAGTTTATGAGAAGCCTGAAAACGTATTTGTAGGCGGATTTATTGGTTCACCTGCCATGAACTTCTTCAACGGAAAGCTTGAAGACGGCAAATTTGTAATTGGCAAAACTCAGATTGCTGTCCCAGAGGGTAAAATGAAAGTTCTTCGTGAACAAGGGTATACAGGCAAAGACATCGTCCTTGGCATTCGCCCAGAAGACATTCACGATGAGCCAGTATTTATTGATGCTTCTGCGGGTTCAAAAATTAATGCCCGCATTGACGTTTCCGAACTGACTGGTGCTGAAACAATGATTTACTCAAGCATCGAGAGCCAGGATTTTGTTGCACGAGTGGATTCCCGCACAGATATTAAGCCTGGCCAAAACCTTGAGCTGGCTTTCGATATGAACAAAGCCCATTTCTTTGATGCAGACAATGAAAGAAGAATCCGTTCTGAAAAAGAATAATATTGATGCCCCGTCGATGACGGGGTTTTTTAATACTGTCCAGCTTCAGCGTTTCCCCCCTTGAAATTTCGGGGGCGGGCAAGGCTCTTCCTATTTTCTATTTCCATTCTACTCTTTGATAAACTTTACTGAATCCTGACCGCATGATGGACACTTTAGCAAATGCGGACATTCTTCCTTTTGAAAATCCCAGGGATAGCCATCTTCCATTTTCATCTGATCGATCGGCATATAGGCACTGTAATCATCGTAAAAATCCATTAATCTTCCACTGTCCTCCATACTGCTTCCACAGGAGCTGCATGTTGCTTCCAGTTTCTCAAACCCGTTGCAGACAGGGCATATGGCCATTTTCAATCCTCTCCCTTTCGTTAACTTAGGTGATATTTCATATGGTTTGTTTGTTTAAGCAGTGTTATGTAAAACTCCTAATCAGTAAGTCCCTTCAGGAAAAAATTCCCGTTTTCTCAAAAGAATAAACTCTTATAAATCAAACATAATAGAGAGTAAACACAGCGGCATCAAGCACCCGCACTAAAAAAACGATGGGTTACGCCAGGCAGTGGAGCAGGATAAAATCCTTGAGCTGGTGCAATTCCAGCTAACCCAACCAAAAAACCAACACTTATATTACGAGGAGGAAATCACATGAACAACCAATCATCTAGCAGAAGCAATTCCTCAAACCAATTACTAGTACCAGGAGTAGCACAGGCACTTGATCAAATGAAGTACGAAATCGCTACTGAATTTGGTGTAAACCTTGGAGCAGAAACAACTTCCCGCGCTAACGGATCTGTTGGCGGAGAAATCACAAAACGCCTTGTACAAATGGCTGAACAACAGCTTGGCGGCGGTTCTTTTTAATAAAGCAATATAACAATTGAATAAATATGGCTTGGCCCTCCTACTTGAAAGGAGGGCCATTTATATTAAATCATTTTTTCGGGAACAACCCAATTCTCATATTGTTCTTCAGTAATATACCCTGTTTTTAATGCTGCTTCTTTCAAGGTTGTATTCTCCCTGAAAGCGAGTTTGGCTATTTCCGCTGCTTTTTCATAGCCTATATGCGGATTAAGTGCGGTTACAAGCATTAGTGACCTCTCAACATGGCCATTAATCACTTCTTTATTAGCTTCCAGTCCCATCATGCAATTTTCATTGAAAGAGGCCATGCCATCTGCAAGGATTCTGATGCTTTGAAGAAGATTATAGATAATAACAGGCTTGAACACATTCAATTCGAAATTTCCCTGACTGGCAGCGAATCCAATTGAGGCATCATTTCCAAAAACCTGGCAAACCACCATCGTAAGGGCTTCACTCTGTGTCGGATTTACTTTGCCTGGCATGATTGAACTGCCAGGTTCATTTGCAGGTATCGATAATTCCCCAATTCCGCTGCGTGGCCCGCTTGCGAGCCAGCGGACATCATTGGCAATTTTCATTAAATCTGCCGCAAGACCCTTCAATGTGCCATGAACATGAACAATTTCATTATGGCTGGTCAGGGCTTGAAATTTATTTTCAGATGATCGGAATGAATAGCCAGTAAGTCTGGATATTTCGTTTGCCATTTCAGATCCAAATGACTTATCTGCATTAATGCCAGTACCGACTGCAGTACCGCCAATTGCTAATTCAAGCAGATATTGCTTTGCATCCGTCAGCATTTTTACATTCTTTTCAAGCATGGCACGCCAGCCGCTGATCTCCTGGCCCAATGTAAGGGGAGTTGCATCCTGTAAATGGGTCCTGCCTATTTTCACGATTGTTTTAAAAGCCTCCTCTTTCAATTTGACCGTCTTTATTAATTCCTTCAATGATGGAAGCAGTTTCTTCTCCACCTCTGTATAGGCTGCGATATGCATTGCAGTCGGAAATGTATCATTCGAGCTTTGAGACATATTGACATCATCATTCGGATGAACTTTAATCTCTTGCAGTCCCTTCTCGGTCAGCAAGTCATTTGCCTTTTTAGCGACAACCTCATTTACATTCATATTTGTTTGTGTGCCACTCCCTGTCTGCCAGACAGCCAGAGGAAAATGACTGTCAAACTTATGATCAAGAACTTCATCACAAGCCCTTGTGATGGCATCCTTTTTATCATCAGACAGTTTCCCGAGTTTATTGTTGACTACTGCAGCTGAACGTTTTACCTTAGCAAAAGCATAAATCACTTCCATCGGCATTTTTTCAATGCCTATTTTGAAATTATCCTTGCTCCGCTGCGTCTGGGCTCCCCAATATTTATCCGCAGGCACCTTCACTTCGCCAAGTGTATCCTTTTCAATTCTAAAATCAGCCAAATTTCATACCTCCTTAAATAATCACTATGATCCATATTTATTCTTTTCCCTTATTTTTAAAATTTAATGATAAAAAATGGAATAAAAAAACTGCCGGGCGCTAAAGCCGGCAGCTATGCTTTTACAATTGTATATCCTATGAAGTATCCAAGCACCATAATACTTGCAATCACCAAAGTAATAGAAAATTCCTCCATTTGATCTCCTCCAAATGTTTGATAATATCAAAATACCATGAAATGATTGAACAGAAATTCTTTGCCGGGTACTATTTTGTGTCCGAAAAGTGAAAATTAATTGAACAAAATGTTTATATCAATTGCGGGATAAAATGAAGAATCCGAGGATAAATTTAATATTTTCGTGGATATACTCATCATATATCAATTTAAAAAAAACCGAAAAAAGAAAGCGCCATCCGGCGCTTCCCTGCTATCCTGCAAGTGTTGATCCTTGCTGGAGCTGATACATTTTACAATATTTACCTTTTTGATCCATTAATTCATCATGGTTTCCTTTTTCAACTATTTTACCTCTATCCAGAACGAGGATTTGATCAGCATTTCGGATCGTCGACAGCCGATGGGCGATAATAAAAGTGGTTCTCCCTTTTTTCAGCACATCCATGGCTTCCTGGATAATCAATTCTGTCTCCGTATCGATACTTGATGTTGCTTCATCGAGGATCAGGATGGCCGGGTCAAAAGCTAGTGCGCGCGCAAAGGAAATAAGCTGCCTCTGCCCGCTGGAGAGCGTGCTTCCCTTCTCGATAACCGGCTCATCGAAGCCTTTTTCAAGATGCTGAAAAATCTTATCAGCTCCTACATCCTTCAGAGCTTTCTCCACTTTATCACGCGTTATTTCGGGGTCATCAAGACTGACATTGGAAGCAATGGTCCCTGTGAACAAAAAAGGATCCTGCAGGACGATGCCCATATGTTTGCGAAGTTCCTGCCTTGGAATTTGTTTTATATCCCTTCCGTCGACCATAATTTTGCCTTCCTGGCAATCATAAAAACGGAAGAGAAGATTCATGATTGAGCTTTTCCCTGATCCGGTATGGCCAACCAGCGCAACTGTCTCTCCGTGCTTTGCTTCAAAATTTAAATCCTTCAGGACATATTCCTTCTCTTTATAGCCAAAGTGTACATGATCGAATGTCACATCCCCTTTATAGCGGGATATTTTATTATCACTAATATCAATGCCCTTTTCATCAAGCAATTTGAAGACTCTTTCACCTGCAACAAGAGCCTGCTCCAGATTGGCCAACTGATTAACAATACCCTGCACCGGCTGAAACAGGCGGTTAATGTAGTCTACAAATGCATAAAGCATCCCGAGTGAAATGACAGATGATGCATTTAGCGATTCTCCACCGAAATACCAGATAAAGGAAACAAAGACCACGTTTCTCAGTACCCCCACTAAATTATGTGAGGTCAGTGAATTCAGGCTCAAAAGTTTATTCTGGAAGGTAAAATGCTCTGTATTCAGCTTTTCAAAATCCTTTTGTGTATCTTTTTCGCGGCCAAACGCCTGGATGATGTTCATTCCCTGAATCGATTCGTTCACCATGCCATTGATATCACTCACCCTGGAACGGATTACATGATTGTATTTCGATGCATACTTACGGTACACAATCGCCCATACATATAAAATCGGGAGGAGGATTAAACAGATTGCAGCAAGCTTGGCATCTAAAATAAATAAAGCGATATAAATACCTGAAATATATATGGCACTTGTAAAAAAGGTTGCCAGTACTGTCACATAAAGCTCACGTATGGCTTCTGTATCATTAGTTATACGGGCAACCACTTTGCCTGCCGGCAGATTGTCAAAGTAACTGATTGGCAGTCTTTGAATCTGCCCGAAGACATCCTCTCTCATATGCTGAATGATCCTATTTGCCGACTTCTGCAGATAAAACCGCTGGCCGTACTGAAAAAATGCAGCGATAACCAGCAATCCAAAGTAAAAGGCCAAAAGCTTTACGATCTTAGGAATCTCAGGTGAATAAAAAAGCATCAATTCTTCACCAGTCAATTCCTTACCAGCATATGTTTCAGTCTTGCCGCTTTTTTCAATAATCAGTTTGCCATCTTTAAAGGTTCGCTCTCCATCAAAAGCAATGTCACCGCTGATAAAAATGAATTGGCTTCCAGCCTGCAGGATGCGGGCATGATCTATTTTCTGCTCATCCTGATCAAGGTTTTGCTCTTTTTGGTAGAAATGTCCATCATATTTAACAGCATTTTCTCCGCCTTCTGTCTGATACCAAACAGATTCAATCCCAAGGATATGGTCATCGATCATTTTCTTAGCTATGAATGGACCCGCCAGATCTGCTGCTACAGCTATCGTAAGCATCAGCAGTGCGGCAATAATTGTTTTTTTATAATGAAGTGCATACCGGATTAAACGTTTCCCCGTGGTCATGAAAGCACCTCCTCTTCCTCAGAGACTTGAGTTTGCTGCCTCAAAAACTGTTCCTTGTACCACCCATCTGCAGCCATTAAGTCTTCATGAGTGCCTTCTTCAGCGATTCTGCCTTCATCAAGGACAATAATATGCTCGGCGTGTTGGACAGCCGACATCCTGTGTGTTGTAATAATTGTCGTTTTACCCTTGCGCTCAGTCCGAATATTATCAATGATCTTTTTTTCCGTTTTTGCATCAACGGCTGAAAGTGAGTCATCAAGTATCAGAATTTCCGGATCCTTCACTAGTGCACGTGCAATGGAAATCCGCTGTTTTTGACCTCCTGATAAGGCCACACCCTTTTCACCGACAAGAGTTTCAAGCCCTTCAGGCAGCAGTTCAAGGTCTTTGCGAAAAGCTGCCAAATCAATTGCTTTTTGCATATCTTCTTCAGTCGCTTCCTCTTTTCCAAAAAGGATGTTTTCCCGGACAGTTCTGGAGAAAAGAACATGATCCTGTGGAACATAACCGATCCATCCCCTCGTTCTTTCAAGCTCCTGTTCTTCAATCGGAACATCTGCAATTGCAAGCTTCCCGGTGCCTGATGGATATTCTCTTAATAGCTGCTTTATAAAAGTGGTCTTCCCGCTTCCTGTTTTTCCTACAATCCCCAGCGTTTCCCCGCGTTCGATATGCAGCTTAATCCCTTGGAGGTTGGCTGTTTTTGAGGAAGGATATTGGAAATGAACATCATTAAAGGTAACACTTGCAGGGGTTTCAACGATAGACGGGTTTTCAGGATTCTTAATATCCTGCTTAGCGGACAATGTTTCCTGTACCCGATCGAGGGACGCATTTCCCCTTTGCATAACATTAATTAATTCTCCGATAGCAAACATCGGCCAAATCAGCATGCCCAAATACACATTAAATGACACGAGCTGGCCCAGAGTGATCGCTTGATGGAAAACAAGATAAGCACCGTATCCCAGTCCTATAAGATAGCTTAAACCCACAATCACTTTTATGGTTGGCTCAAAAAGTGAATCAATTTTGGCCACTTCAATGTTTTTGTTATAAACATCTTCAGTGAGTTCATGGAACCGCTGCTGATCTGCTCTTTCCTGCACATAAGCCCGCACCACCCGAACTCCTGAAACGGATTCAAGAACCCGGTCATTGAGTTCTCCGAAGGCATCCTGTGCGCTCATAAATCGTGTATGAATTTTCTTCCCGTAAATTTTTATCAGATAAGCCATGATAGGCAGTGGCAATATTGCTGCAAAAGTTAGTTTCCAGCTAACCAGAAATCCCATTGTAAATAATATCGTCAGCATAAATACGCTGGAATCCACCAGTGTCAATATTCCGAATCCGGCAGTAACCGAAATAGCCTTTAAATCGTTTGTAGCCCTGGCCATTAAATCACCGGTGCGGTTTTTCTCAAAAAATGTTGGGGTCATTTTCAACAGGTGTCCCATAAACTGTGAACGCAGTTTCCTTTCTACCAAAAATGCCCCTCCGAAGAGCTGATACATCCAGATATAAGTTATTGCATAGGACACGATTGTAATGATTGCCAATAAGCCAAGGTATTCCATTATTTTAGCACTGCTCATTTTACCCAGATGGATATCATCAATTGCCATTCCTACAAGCCTTGGAGGCATTACATCAAAGATTCCGACAATGATCAGCAGAGTAATGGCAAGTGTGTACCTTTTCCAGTTTTCTTTAAAAAACCAGCTTAATTTTCCTAAAATCGAGAACAACGCTCTCTCTCCTTTCCCGCATGAAGCTCAAGTTTTAATCACGAGCCTTCATACATAAACATCAGCAATCCATAACTAGCCTCCATCCAGATCCTCAGGCAGTATTGTCTTTCTTTTCACTCTTAGTGCATTCATAAAATTATCCTCCTTTTTTCGTAATTGCTGCCGAAACAGCCGCTTATAAAAGCGTAAATATATGGAAACAGGCTATGCCTGCAATTCCTATTTCAGCTTTAATCGGACAAAAAAAGACATACCGCGGCATGCGATATGTCTAAATAGACAAAAGAGCCCACGTCACAATATGTAACCCGGGCTCCTTCAAAATAAAATGTACAGGCAGATCCTGTTTACATTTTTATATGCTTTAAAGGAGAGGTTACAGATTTCCTTTTTTGAGTTGTTTTTTGATGATAATGAACTAAGATCATTTTGTAACCCTCCTTTTCATTTTTTTCCATATTGGTAAGATTATCACCGCTTACAACAAAAGTCAATCCGCTTTTTTCCTATTCTTAAAAATTTTCTGTCATCAACTCATCTAAAAAAGGATCCTCTGGGATCCTTTATGAAGCCAATCTTCTTTTTTGCCTCCTGATGAAATCGATGGTTATCTGGTTAAAGGCATCAGGTTTATCAATGTTGCATACATGTCCTGCACCTGTAATGACTTTAACTGTAGCTGTTTTTGCCTTCTGGGCAATGATCTTTACAGACTTAATAAACAGATGGTCTTCCTGCCCCATGATAAAAAGGGTAGGAATGTGGGAAATGGTTGACTGGATCTTTCCAAGGTATGGATTGACTGACTTTGTTAAGGACAGCCAGTTGATGAATTCTTTTTGGCACATTTTTGCCGCCTGTCTTACAAAGGCATGTCTTGATTCAAGATGATTTCTTTTTGGCATGATGATCCAGGCAAAAAGCTGATAAAGAAGCATATATGGCAGCATATACTTAGTCAAATTGGCAATGGCTATCAAAAATCTTGTACGACAGTTCAATTCTGTAATGGCTCCGCCCAAAATCATGGAAGCCACTCTTTCCGGGTGATCCTGTGCAATTGTCTGAATCACTATTGTCCCCAGTGAGATTCCTACAAAGTGGGACTCGGTGATATGGAGATGATCGAGCACCTCAACGATTTCATGAGATACTTCTGAAAAATGATCCCCTTCTTCCCAGGTGCCTCTTCCAGATTGACCATGTCCGCGCAAATCTACCAGCAAAACATTGAAATGCTTCTTGTACTCTTTCATTTGTTTATACCAAATTGCAGAGCTGCCTCCTGCACCATGAACAAAAGTAACCCATGGCAATGATTCATCTTTCACATACGTACGGTAATATAGCATATAAACTCCAATCCACATTCATGTGTCATTTTCATTGTGTTGTTTTATAAAGAAGTTTCACTCTATTGTAAAGGATTTTAGCGTAAATTGCTTTTAATATCACAAAAAATTCACTAGTTTCTTTTCAAGTATTTTCTGCCAAATATCCTCCTGCAAAACTTTCCCTATTAATCACATTGAAAAACCTGTCATATCTATCAAAACACAAAAAAAACCAGCTATTCATCAGCTGGTTTCTTTCCTGTTATTCTTCAATAATAGCTGCGGTTCCGTATGCAATAATCTCTGCGGCATTCTGCATAACAGCTGAAGTCTGCAGCCGCATTCCAATAATTGCATTGGCCCCTTTTGCCTTTGCATCTTCAACCATTCTGCCTATGGCCTTCTGTCTTGCTTCATCCATCATTTCAGTATATTCGCCAATTTCTCCGCCTACAATTGTTTTCAACCCTGCTAGAATATCTTTTCCTATATGTTTTGTCTGTACTGTACTTCCTCTTACAAAACCTTTAATTTCTTTAATCTCTTTCCCAGGTACCACATCAGTAGTCACGATAATCATTTTTTTCTTCCTCCTCTTTTTCTTTTTTTCTCTCAGCTAACAGCACAATAAATATCGCAAAAATCATTAAAGCATATAAGATATAAAACATAATCGCTGCCTTAATATTGATGAATAGCATGGCGATTCCAAGCAGCTGGCCTCCTGTGGCTGTAAGCAGCAGCATCTGTTTTAACTTTTTCATCCTTCCATCCCTCAATTATTCTTTTTTCTGCCAAATTTTTCTGACGAAAATCAAGTAAAACAGCGTCGGCATTGGTGCCTGAATTAAACCAATAATTCCCCATAGCCAATAATTGTGGCCGTGCTTTCTAGCATCCAGGAATAGGAAGGTACTCTGTGCAATTAAGATGATCCCCACAGCAATCAGCAAAGGGAGGGAAATTTCTTCGCTGCTCATGTGCCATTCACCTGCTTAACAATGCTGACTGTACTATAAGCCATAATAAAAACAGTAACAATTCCCTGCAGAATAAAAAAAGCAGCTGGAACCTGATACAGCATGAATAATACAGAAGTTACAATGAAGAGTGCTGCAACAGTGAAGATAGCTAAGTCCTTGATCAATTCCCTTTTCATCGACTGTTTTTGCTCTGCAACTAAGTGTTCAAAAAATTGCAGATCAGGTGTATAAACCGGGACATTTTCTTCCAGCGATTCCAATCCGTCTTCTATCTTCTTTACAGCAGCCAGAAAATTCTCATCTTGATGATCTTGTTCGAGCTGCAGTACTTTCCTGTTTGCCATGAAGCTTCAACTCCTCTCTTACAGACATGATTCCATTGTGCACTCTTGACTTGACAGTGCCTGAAGATATCTTCATCATTTCTCCTATTTCCTCATATGAGTAGCCATAATAATGTTTAAGAACGATAGGTATCCTTATCCCGTCTTTTAATTTCCCCAAAGCCGATAAGGCATCATTCCATTCTTCATTTCGGCTTTCAAGATGCCATTTCATTCGTCTGGATACTTCTTCCTCTGCTTTCCAGTTCCTCTCTCTTTTCGATTTTCGCTTCTGATCAATATACAAATTCGTGGCAATGGAAATCAACCAGGAAGAAAATTTCGATTTGCCATTGAACAGGCCGATTTTTTCAACACATTTGGCCATTGTTTCCTGGGCAAGCTCTTCAGCTGCATCAGGATTCATAGTAATTTTAATTAAGTATTTAACCAGAAAGGGATAGTTATTTTTAAAAAGCATGGCAAAAGCGAGCTGATCTCCTCGTTTAGCGCTTATTAAAAGGTCTTTCTCCTCCATCAGCTTCTTTCCTCTCTTCACTATCATCCCATTGTTAACTATTTATTTCACTCATAAGACGCTCAAGAGATGAAAACGTTCATATTTATTTTTAAATTTTTTTCATACATAAAAAGCCCCTATATTAGGGACTTTTAGTCTTTTATTACATTATACTGCACCAGTTTGTTCCAAAGAATGTGCTTCACTGCTTTTTTCTGACTTTTTCGTCAATCTTGGAAGGACAAGGCTGTAAAAAACACCAACAAGTGCTAAACAGCCGCCTACCATCCAATAAAGCATTTCTACTTTGAGGAGTCCAGGAAAGCTGACAGCAATAAATCCGAGTGTTAAGGATTGGGAAAGCATCATCAGCGGGCTTATCCATCCCTGTACCCTTCCCATCATCTTCGGATCAACAATGCTAGGCATCCAGCCGCCAATGGCAATGTTCACTAAAGGAAGTCCAAATGCTGCAGCAAATAATAAAGAAAGGAAAATGAACGTGTTTTCTGCAAAAGAGGCAGCAATGATGAAACTTCCGGATAACAATAATCCGGCAATGATCAGCTGATAAAGTTTGAATTTTTGAGTAAGCAAAGAGGCAGCAAAGCTGCCAATCAGAACGCCAATCCCAAAGGTTATTCCAAGCAGGACTGAATATTCCTCATAGGCGTGCGGCTCCAGCTTATATTTCAGCATAAAAATTGGCATTATGGAAAACCCGCCGTTTACCACTCCGAAAACGAAGAAACCAACAAGCAAGGAAGATAATAACTTGTGCTTTAGAATATATTTCATTCCAAGATTAAAGTCCCTGAGGACAATCGCGATATTTAAGTCTTTAAGATTATGGCCGCCATTCGGCAGGCGGACTTCTTCGGGTATACGGCAGGATCTTATTAATAATGCACTAATGATAAAGGTAAGAGCATCAGTCATAATGGCGCCGTATACTCCCACTGTCCAGTATACAAAAATGCCAAGGCCATTTCCGAACAGCATAAAAAGACTCATCACAACCTGGTTTAGACCCGCTGCAGTGGTATAATCTTCGCTTTGCAATATTCCTTGAATCATTGCATGCTCAGCGGGAAAGAAGAATTTCTGGATTGCACTCCTCAGGAACAATACTGTAAATACCAGCGGCATCCAGCCTATGATAACAGTCAGCAAAAGTACAATTGATAATAATGAGCTGATCCAGTCACAATAATAAGCAATTTTCTGGCGATCCATCCTATCGGCAAACACTCCAACTAAAAAAAACACCGCCAGAGTCGGAACAGAGAACATCAATTCAGTTAATGTAGCATAAAAAGGCTGATCCGAGAAACGGTCAAGCAAATAAAACATGAATGCAGTTAAACCAATCGTGCTGCCCATCTGAGAAGTAAAGTTAGCGAAAAACAATTTAACATAGTTGGCATTTTGAAAGATTTCTTTGAATTTTTTCATCCCTTTTACCTCAGTTTCCCGGTTTATATCACCAGTTTAAATAGTGACAAACGATTGATTAAGCGGCTCCTGATGGTTTTTATCTCCTTCTCGAGACTGAAAGTGCCTCAATCCCGATATATTTAACGACTTAAAAAAGGTAATTATTCACACTTTGATTCACGATGGTTTACGGTTCAGATTACATGGGTAAATCTCTAGTACAACCACATCATTAATCGATCAATATATAAAATACTTTTTGAAAGGGAGATTTATAAAATGAAAGAAATTATTTCTACCAATGTTTTAGTCCAAAATAGGTTCACAATGAAGAAAATGCTTGAAATTTATCAAGGAGCAAAACAATTTGAAGGCACTACATACCTCTACAGCAAACACAAAGCTGTGGATGCCTCAAACCTGTCTAAATTAGTGTCTTTCCTATTAACAGTGAAGCCGCAGACGACCCTAAAGATCATTGTTGAAGGAAATGAAGTTCAGAAGCATCTGGAAGACATCAAAGAAATGTGCAGCAACCATGTTTCAGTGCTGCGCATGTCAGAAAAACGCTTAATCAATTCCGCTGAAACATTTCAGCTATAAATGACCATTTTATTGCAAAGTGATTGGAGTGAAGATAGATGATACGTACAATTTTTATGGTAGTTGGAGCGATTGTGGTAATTGGCGCGATAATCAGCTGGTTATTCTAAATAATTTCTATAAAAAAAGGCCGAATGGCCTTTTTTTATTTATATGCAATGGCAATTGGCTGATAAAAACCAGATTCTTCAGGGTGAAGCCATTTTACCTGCCGGAAACCAGCTTCCAGCAGCAGCTGCTTTAGGTCCTCCCTTTTATAGGCCCTATACTGGGAATTTCTTTCCGACACATCCCAGGTTCCGTCTTTTTCCGCCATTGTGAAATGCCGCAAATCATATACGTCAGAATTTTGATGCCAATCCCACAGCTGAAAGGTTATGGTATTTTTCCTTCTTGCAGGCAAGGTAGACGAAGGCCTTTCTTTATGTATTTCATCGTAATTTCTGGTAGAAAAAAGAAAAATGCCTTCCTGGCTGAGGGAACAGTATACCTCCTTAAGTGCCTCTAGGCAATCCTTATCGGTAATGAGGTGCGGCAAGGCGTTATCCATAGAGATGATTGCTTGAAAAGAATCGCTGCTTACAGATGACAATGCCCTCATATCTGCCTGAAAAAATTGGATGTTCAGGTGTCTCAGTTCCGCTTCCCTTATTGCCCTTTCGATAGACTTTCCGCTAATGTCAGACGCTGTTATTTTATATCCTTTTTTAGCTAGTCCTAAAGCCTGGGTTCCAATGCCGCAGGAACAATCCAAAATAGATGAGGATTTTTTTATGCCCTCTGCCGTTAATAAATTATCCAGCACCTCTCCCTGTCTGGCAATGGAACAATCCCAGTCCTCAAAAATCAAGTGATAATCTCCTGCTAATTCATCATAAAATTTTTCTGCCATGACGGCCCACCTCCTAAAAAAAGAGTACAGATTTTCACTGTACTCCTTACGTGTATATTGTTAATCATCCTCTTTTTCTTTATCTTTCTTTTTATCTTTTTCCTTCTCTTTCTCTTTGCCTTTTTCCTTCCCTTTATTCCATTTATCTTTCCATTTTTCCTTTTCTTTTTCAATTTTTTCTTTTATCTTCGCTGTTTCTTTTCTAATGTTTTCCTCCCATGCTTTTCTTTGCTGCTCCCTTTGCCTCTGTTCCATCAGGCCAGCAATTTGAGGGACATTAAATGATTCTGCTTCCTGGTTTTTTAGGGCTTCTCCCATGATTTCGCGGAATATTGGAGCCGTGCCTTCACTGCTGGAGGTTGTAAGATAGTTTTTTGCATCTGTCTTATCGTGGCCAACCCACACAGCACCTACCAGCTGTGGTGTATAGCCGACAAACCATTGGTCTTTAACGCCATCTATGCCTTCAATGGTCATTTGTGTACTTCCTGTCTTCCCGGCAACTTCTCTGCCGGGTATTTGGGCAGCCTTCCCTGTACCATGCTGAACTACCCCAAGAAGCATGGTTGTCACTTTATCTGCAACATCCTTTGATATGACTCTTGTGTTTTCACCTTTCCATTCTGCAACTGTCTCCCCATCTTTATCAACTATTTTTGTAATGGAGTGGGCTTCCGGCCTTTCACCGCCATTTGCAAACACAGCATATGCTTGAGCCATAGTTAGAGGAGAAACACCTTCATTTGTACCCCCAAGGGCGAGTGCCAGATTTTGATTGATGGCAGCTTCAGGTATGCCAAATCTCTTCGCGGCATCCACTCCTTTTTCCACGCCAATCTCATCCAAAAGCCATACAGCAGGAACATTCAAAGAATCCTTGACTGCTTCATACATCGGCACATTTCCCCGGAACTGGCCATTATAGTTATTTGGCTCATAATCTTTGCCAAATGTCATTCTCTCATCCTTAAGTTCATCCGTAATTTCCCAACCCGATTCCAGTGCCGCTGTGTACGGTACAATCGGCTTCATTGTTGATCCAGGCTGGCCAACTTTGTGAACAGCACGGTTATGGCCCAGAAGGGTATGTTCGCCTCTTCCCCCTGCAAGGGCACGGATTCCGCCATTCTGGGGATCCAGAAGTATGGCTCCGCTTTGCACTGGCTGATCTCCCGTACCTTTAGGGAATAATTGATCATTTTTATACGTTTCTTCTACACTGCCCTGCATATCCTGATCAAGCTCTGTGTAAATTTGATAACCGTTACTAAGAAGATCATCAAGGGAAATATTATACTTATTTATAGCTTCTTCAAGAACAACATCAACATAGTAAGGGTATTTCCCTTTAAGAGGATCTCCCCCGCCGTCTTCAAAAACAAGCTTTTCATTTTTAGCTTTTTCCCATTCTTTTTCTGAAATAAAGCTGTATTCCTTCATGCGATCAAGCACGAGGTTTCTTCTTTCAATTGCTTTCTCTTTATTTTGGTAAGGATTGATCGCTGAAGGGGCTTTAACCAGCCCAGCAAGCAGTGCTGCTTCGCTAATTGAAAGATCCTCCACATCCTTTGCATAGTATTTCATCGCTGCACGCTTTATGCCCCAGGCACCTTCTCCAAAATAAACCTGGTTTAAATACATCTGAAGAATTTCGTCTTTGCTGTATTCTTTTTCTATCTCAAGCGCAAGGAAAAATTCTTCCAGCTTCCTTTTATATGTTTTCTCTGCAGACAATAAGGCGTTTTTAGTCAGCTGCTGGGTAAGCGTACTGCCCCCCTCAACAATTCCGCCTGCCTTCAGATTTGTATAAAAGGCTCTGCCTATACCTTTTAAATCAATTCCTCCATGATCATAAAAACGGTGGTCTTCAATGGCAATAACCGCATTCTTCATATGATCAGGAATTTGATCAATTGAAATGCCTTCATTTTTATTTGCCGAGATCTTGCTGGCTACTTCCCCATCAGCGTCATAAATGACTGTAGATTGTGCCAGCCCTGCTTCAAGTGCACTTATATCCGCATCCTTGTATGAAAAATAAACGAAGCTTAAGAAAGCCAAGACTAATGTAGATGCAAGCAATATGGATACCTGTGTCAGGTGCAGCTTTTTCCAAGTTGACTGAAACTTTTTAATAACTGAAGTTCTCTTTCTCATATTTCCTCCAATACCTCTTGCTGAAATATCATTTTGCTGGTTTAACGGCAGCCTCTAGACTATACCGATATCAGCATACCTGCAAAGAATATGTTTTCATATAGTATTTTGTTCCCAGCTAAAAACTATAATTCTCCCAGACATATACATGTACCCAAAAACTCAAATTATTTATCATCTTTTGTACATTTAATTTTTAGTCTTTATTACCCGGAATTTACTTTCCAGATTAAAAGATGACAAAACTCCCAATGCGGCATCAATGAAAAAAAGCAATCGTTGACCGAATGCTTTTTGATAAGATGGAATTTTTGCAGACGCTTGGAACTCGGGTGCTTCATTGCATTCCATATGAGCTTGCCTCATTTTTATTAATACTAGAATCTACGAAGCAATATCGTTTTTTGTGGGGGTATGCACAAATTTTTCAGGAACCCTTTGATTTACAATGATTGACTTCTTGCAATAAAGGGTATATGACGAATAAGTTTCCTTACCTTAAGAAGGGGTGAACTATTATGTTCTTTGAAAAAATTGTAGTTGGCTATGATGATACAGATGGAAGCAGACAGGCATTAAATATGGCAATCGAATTGGTTAAGCAGCATCCTGAAACCCAGCTTCTGATTACACAAGTCTTTGAGGAGACAATTGAAAATGTTCCCATAAGCAATGAGAAAGCAATAGAGCCTGTAAGGACAAATGGCTATCTGCTGGAAGGAATTCAAATACCGCCCCTGCCGGTATATCATGATGAATCCTCAGCAACGACTCACGCAAGAGTGAAACATAGTGTTGACAATACTTTTTTTAATGCAAGGGAAATTCTTGAACCGTATAACATTAATGTAAAGTTCGATGTTATAGAAGGAAGTCTCGCTGACAGCATATCTGAATATGCAGCTGCCGAAAATGCCGATTTAATTATAGTGGGGAGCTCAGGCAAAGGCGGAATTAAAAAGATGTTCCTTGGGAGCACCAGTTCAAAAATTGCCAAAAATGCTCCTTGCCCAGTGCTTATAGCTAAAGATAAGGAAAATCCGCAAATCCCCTAAAACAGGAAAGCAGCCCGCCGGCTGCTTTCTTATAATTAATAGAATACACCTATTACTGAAGGCCTTTATTCTCTGCAGCCAGCTCCTCAAACCGTTCTTTAGAAGATGCTTCATCAAAACTGCTGTAAATTCTAAAATGGTCCTGATCAATAATCCTGTAATGCTGGCTGATGATATTCTGCTGAAGGATCAAACCGTTGCTTCTCTTCAATTCCCGCCACCAGAGCTTTCCGCCAAGAGTCTTTTCCTTCCTATAATCGATTCCCTCTCTTGCAATAGTCTCCAGAACTTCAAGGGGTTCGTTTCCAAACAGAAATCGGACTGTTTCCGTTTCCCTGAATAAGGCACATACAGCCACCACAGTCGACCATCCTGCTTCTGCCCGCCCTTTCTCAATTTGAACCAGTGTCTTCTTTGAAACACCAATAATTTCCGCCATCTTATCCTGTGTGTATCCTGCTTCTGTACGGATAAGACGGATCTTATCTGAAACTTTCAGTATAATTTCATCTCTAGTCAATGCAGCTTCATTCCCTTTTCATTGTTGGTGTAAATTTACACCTGTTACTATATTATAAAAGAAATAGTGACAATTTTACAAATAAAAAACTGCCTTGTTATTTAAATATACCAATTGTCACAAAAAAATGACTGTGCTTTTTGTCACAAGTATGGCCATAATCCATAGGGTAAAATTACTGTTATTTTCCATTAAATTAACAGAGGATTTTGCCGTAATCTATCGAAATCTATGGGATAACTGTTTTAATGTGAAAAAGTGGAGGGTAAAATGACGATTGAAACAAATAATGCCATATTGGAACTTCTGCTAACGGAAAAAGAAGACCTTTTAAGTGAATGGAATGAAAAAATCCTCATTAATAAGGATGATCCTTTTAAAGATAAAATCAAAGATAATGGCAACGCCATGTTCCAATTAATTATTCAATTTTTGATAAAAGACGGCGATGAACTTGAAGAATATATTCAGAAACTTGCCTACTCTGTGGCTGAGCAGCGAGTGAAAGCAGAAATTAATATTGGAGACTTTGTTTATAATGTCAACTTGGGGAGAACAATCGTTCTCGATATATTGAATCGTTCCGAAATACATTTTCATGAACTGCAAAGACAGTACGAACGAATCGGTTATTGCTTCGATAAATTCTTATACCACGCTGTTTCCAGATACACGGATGCAAAAGATCAGATCATAAAGGAAAAGACACAATTTATCGATTCGACCCATAAAGATAGATTGACGCTACTCGGCCAGATGACTTCCAGCTTTATTCATGAATTCAGAAATCCGCTTACATCTGTACAGGGGTTTATCCAGCTGTTAAAGTCCGAAAATCCCACCATGAAATATTTGGACATCATATCAAATGAACTGGAGCAGCTGAATTTTAGAATTTCACAATTTTTGCTTCTCTCAAAAAAGGAACTGATTGGAAAAGAGAAAATCACTTTCTCTCTAAATGAATTAATAGATGAAGTCCTGATATTTTTATACCCCAGTATTCTGGATGGAAAGGTTAAGATTCTACAGGATATGAACGAAGATATATATTTGAATGGCTATGCTGATGAAATCCGTCAAGTATTTATCAATATTATCTTCAATGCCATTGATGTGCTTACTCAGTACCGCAGTGACCCTGTCATTCATATTAAAAGCAAATGGACTCCAGAAGGACACATAAAGCTTGATATTGCTAACAATGGGCCTAGAATTCCAGAGCATCTCGTCAGTTCCATTTTCGAACCGTTTGTTACAACAAAAACACTTGGAACAGGGCTGGGTTTATTTGTATGCAGAGAGATAATTGAAAAACATCAAGGGACACTGACCTGTGATACAGAGTCGGATTGGACCGTTTTCAGCATAATCCTGCCAACTGAAAAACAGACAAAAGGCAAAGGCTGACTCCAAATTGAGGAGCAGCTTTTTTATATTACTGGCTGAAAAGCTTTCATGATTTTAACCAAAAATATATATTTTTATTTTATTTCAGATTATTATTAATATATTTACTGATTATTGGAGGAGATTGCCCCATGTTTTCCTTAAAAGCAGATGAAGATATAGAATTGCAATTGTTCCAGCTGCATCATTCAGAAGAGCTTTTCAACCTGGTGGACACAAACCGCAGTCATTTAAGAGAATGGCTTCCATGGGTAGATAATATGGCTTCACCTGTACAATATCACTCTATTATTCCAATATGGCTGAAACAGTTTGCAGATAACAACGGCTTTAATGCAGGTATCCGTTATCAGGGAAAACTTGCAGGCTCTATTGGTTTTCACCAGATCGACTGGAATAACAGACAAACCAGCATTGGGTATTACCTTGCAAAGGATTTTGAGGGAAGCGGAATTATGACACGAAGTGTGCAAGCCATGATTAATCATGCTTTCTTTGATTTAAGACTGAACAGAATCGAAATACGGTGCGGGATCAGAAATGGAAAAAGCCGCGCGATACCGGAGAGACTCGGCTTTCGTCAGGAAGGAATCATCCGGGATGGAGAGTACCTTTATAATCGATATCACGACCTTGCCGTATATGGACTTCTGGCAAGAGAATGGAATTATTGAAAAGAAAAGCCGATGGCGCCTGGAGCTAGACAGTTATCTACCTTCAGAATTTATACGTTTCACTTTCGAAAAAGCCTGCCTTCAGGCTTTTTTATTATTTACTGGTTACCTTCCTCCTAATTAAGGGTACTTTCTTATTAAAGAAATCCTTTATTCCAGGTTTATTTGTAAAATTCATGAATAAGGGAAAAGTACTTATAATAAAGGAGGTGCCGGCTCCTTACATATCGTGTAAGGATTTTATATGATCACCCTTAACCTATTTTTATTATTTCTCTTAATTGCATTAACTGCTTTTTTTGTTGCATCTGAATTTGCCATTGTTAAAGTCCGGACTTCACGTATTGACCAGCTTATTATGGAGGGAAATGCTAAAGCCCGTTCAGCAAAACAAGTTATAAGCAGTCTGGATGAATACTTATCTGCCTGTCAGCTTGGGATTACGATTACAGCACTGGGCCTCGGCTGGCTTGGTGAACCGACTATTGAGAGGCTGCTCCATCCCCTATTTGAAAGCATTAACTTACAGGCTTCCATAACTCATATCCTCTCTTTTGTTATTGCTTTTTCTGTTGTGACATTTCTTCATGTGGTTATTGGAGAACTGGCGCCAAAAACCTTTGCCATACAAAAAGCAGAGGCAATAACGTTATCTTTTTCAAAACCATTAATAGTATTTTACAGGATTATGTATCCATTTATTTGGATTTTAAATGGTTCAGCAAGAATTATCACAGGGTTATTTGGACTGAAGCCTATTTCAGAAAGTGAAATGGCCCATTCAGAGGAAGAGCTGCGGATTATCCTATCTGAAAGCTTAAAGAGCGGAGAAATCAATCCATCAGAATACCAGTATGTAGATCGAATTTTTGAGTTTGACAATAGAATTGCTAAAGAGATAATGGTTCCTCGAACCGAGATCGTTACCCTTCCGGAAGATTCATCATTGGCAGAAACCCTGGATCTCATATTGAATGAGCGATACACCAGATATCCTGTTACGGCGGGTGATAAAGATAATATTCTGGGGATTATTAATGTAAAGGAAATCTTAACAGACTGCGTTAGAAAAAAGTGTGAAGGCAAACACCCTTTACGGCAATATATTAAACCTGTCATCAGGGTGATTGAAACCATTCCCATTCACGACTTGCTCCTAAGAATGCAAAAAGAGCGGTCCCATATGGCAATTCTCCTTGATGAGTACGGCGGAACAGCTGGAGTGGTCACAGCTGAAGATATCCTCGAAGAAATTGTAGGCGAAATTCGAGACGAATTTGATGCCGATGAACTTCCGCTTGTTCAAAAGTCCGGAGAAAATCATTATATCCTGGATGCAAAGCTGCTGATTTCAGAAGCAAATGACCTCCTGGGAACTTCATTATCTGATGATGATGTAGACACAATCGGAGGCTGGATAATGACGCAGAAGTATGATGTGATTCAAGGAGACTTTATTGAAGAAGAAGGATTCAGATTTATTATTAAGGACAAGGAAGGGCACCATATTTCCTATATTGAAGTTGTGAAAATATAACCTGCATTTTTAATGACCGGGAGCGATTTTCTTGCTCCTGGTTTTTGTTCGCCTTCGAGCTTCTTATGCTGAAGCAGTCATCTGCCTGTCAGAATCTGCCTTACCTTCTGATTGTGTAAGTCAAAATGATGCAAACCGGGCACCTTAAAAAAATTAATTTTTCCGAATCTTTTTACTTCATATTTTATGCATAATTTCATAAAATAAATGTAACCCTTTTTCAAAACTACAACGTTTGACTGTATGGTTTGTGCTAACGTATAATTGATTCTAACTATATCTCTTGATGGAAAAGCACATTTTCATGAGATATAAGTATTCAAAACAGAGGTGATATGATGGGGCTTACTATCGTATCGGCGAATTAGCCAATATTGCTAATGTTTCTAAAAGAACTATAGATTACTACACTAGCATTGGCCTAATAAAAGCGAAACGCTCAAAATCAAATTATCGCATATACTCAGAAGAAGTATTGTCTGATTTAAGATTCATTGAGGAATGCAAACTGCTGCATTTTCCGCTTGAAGAGATTAAGAGAAAACTAGAAATGAAAACGAAAAGGGAGATTCAGACAGGGGAAGTTGAAAAGCATATTAACGCAGTCACATTGCAGATTAAACAGCTTCATCAGGAAATAGCAGTTCTCATGCCGCTTATTAATACACTGGATGATGAACAGAAAGATGGATTTTCCAAGAAGCTGACTATTGAAAGCACTGCGTTGCTCCGTTCTCTTTCCGACTTAACCAGCTGATCCCATTTTTCACAAAATCAGGAGGTGACACCCTGCCCGTTTAGGCGGGATAAGGGGAACTTATTTGGACATATTAAACTTGGTTTTTATAGCCATTTTAATTGCTTTAACGGCTTTTTTCGTTACATCGGAATTTGCCATTGTTAAAATACGAAGTTCCAGGATTGATCAGCTAATTGAAGAAGGCAATAAAAATGCAATTGCTGCGAAGAAAGTCATTTCGAATTTGGATGAATACCTTTCAGCCTGCCAGCTGGGGATTACCATTACAGCCCTCGGCCTTGGCTGGCTGGGTGAACCGACAATTGAACACCTGCTGCGGCCAGTGATCAACAGTATCGGATTGCCCTCTTCCATTTCGCATATTATCTCATTCAGCATTGCTTTTGCTTTTATCACATTCCTGCACGTAGTTGTGGGGGAATTGGCTCCAAAAACCCTGGCGATACAAAAGGCAGAAGCGGTTACACTCTTAACAACACGTCCTTTAATCTGGTTTTACCGGGTTATGTATCCGATTATCTGGGCGCTGAATGGTTCTGCCCGCCTATTGACCAGCATGTTTGGATTAAAGCCTGCTTCTGAACACGAACTGGCACATTCTGAAGAAGAACTTCGCATTATTTTATCAGAAAGCTATGAAAGCGGCGAAATCAACCAATCTGAGTTTAAGTATGTAAATAAAATCTTTGAGTTTGATAATCGCATCGCGAAAGAAATAATGGTTCCGCGTACAGAAATTGTCTCTCTCTCAAAAGATGATACACTTGAAGACTTCCTGCAAATCGTTCAGGAAGAGAAATTCACACGATATCCCATTATAGATGGAGATAAAGATCATATCATTGGCATGGTCAATATTAAAGAAGTCATGACAGATCTCATTATGAACAGGGAATTATCATCAAGCACCCTTGAATCTTACATTCGTCCCATCATCAGGGTCATTGACAGCATACCTATCCATGAGCTGCTGCTTAAAATGCAGAAAGAACGCATTCACATGGCCATCTTAATGGATGAATACGGCGGAACCTCAGGCTTAGTCACTGTTGAGGATATCATTGAAGAGATTGTTGGTGAAATCCGTGATGAGTTCGATATGGATGAAGTGCCCATGGTCAGAAAGACGGAAGAAGGCCAATATATCATCGATTCCAAAGTTCTTGTCAGCGAAGTTAACGACTTGCTGGGTACCGATATCAATGATGAAGATGTCGATACCATCGGCGGATGGATATTGACTGAAAACTACGAAGCCAAACAAGGCGACATGATTGAACACGAAAAATACCGGTTCAAAATTCTGGATATGGAAGAACACCATATTAAGTATATTGAAGTAACAGCAGTACCAGAAACAGAAGAGCCGGCACCCGCAAAAGAAGTGCCTTTTACTGAAACAGAGGTATTGTCATAAATGATTAAAAGGAACAGCCTATCAGAGTGCTGTTCCTTTTTTGCCTTATTGCAAAGATTGTTTTTTCCGGGGAAACCTAATCGTAAATTTAGTCCCTTCCCCTCTATCACTGCTGACAGCAATCTCTCCGCTGTGCAGCTGAACAAGCTGTTTAACAATGGAAAGCCCAATGCCAAATTCACCAAATGAATGATTGGTCCTGGATAGATCAGCTTTATAAAAACGCAGCCAGATTGACTCGATTTCTTGAGGATCGATGCCAATTCCCGTGTCTTCTATTTCGATCACTGTTTGGTCAGGATCTTCCCTTCCCCTTAAAAAGATGGAGCCTTGATCGGTGAATTGTATGCTATTCTTTACAATATTAACTAAGATTTGAATAAGCCGGTCATAATCTGCATGAACTGAAACCCCTTCTTCAGCCTCAAGATAAATCCTGTTGCCTTTTTCTCCTGCCTGAATTTCCAGCTGGTCCTTAACAATTTCAAAGGCTTCCATGAGATCAATATCCATTTTATTCAGCTGCAGCTGATTGGACCGGATCTTTTCATAATCCAGATTTTCGTTTACCAGACGAATAAGTCTCTTTGCTTCCCTGTCAATCAGGACCATCCCTTTTTCTTTTTCCGCCTCCGGGATCAGCCCCCCTTTAATGCCTTCAGCCAAACCGCTGATGGTGGTCAAAGGAGTCCGCAGCTCGTGCGAGACATCAGCAATGAATTTCCTCCTTCTATTCTCCAGTCTTTTAATTTCTTCATTAGATTCCCTCAATCTGGCTGCCATATCGTTAAAGTCTTTAGCCAGTTCGCCGATTTCATCCATATAGGTGTATGGAACATTTACATCATAATTCCCGGATGAAATCATAGAAGCAGCATTCCTGAGGTCCGTTATCCTCTTGATCAGATTTTTAGAGAGAACCAGGCTTAACAGGATGGTCGCAGAGAGCGAAATAAAAATAGTATATAATAAAAATCGATTTAATTGGCTGACAACCTCCATAGCTCCAGTTATAGGAGACAGAAGCAAAACTCCGCCAACCAGAGTGCTCCCCTGCATATAAGGCATTGCAACCAGAGTCACCTCTTGGCCAAAGCGTTCTATATCATGTTTTACAGTTACTTTACTTCCTTTCGAAATTTCTGCCCACTCAGATTTGGTCAGCTGAATCATCGGATCTGATTTAAGCTCCGGATACAAGACCCTCCCTTTATGATCAAAGAGAATATATTTTATATTCCTTGCATCGAGCAGCTGGCTGTATTCTGTTAAAAATTGTTCATCCCCCTCTATCCTGACTGTTAAATCAGTCAGGATCTGTTCCCCATAGGAATCGAGCTCTTCCACTTTATTTTCAAAAATATAATTCTCAACAAACTGGGAGAAAAGAAGGCTTAATAGCAGGAATGCCAGAATGAGGATGCTGACATGGCTAATCAGCAGCTGATAAAAATATTTAACTTTCATTTTCAGCTGCCGTTTCATCAAATTTATAGCCCACGCCCCATACCGTATGGATAAAAGGCTGCTCATCCGTACCTATTTTTTTCCTGAGCCTTTTTATATGTACATCGACCGTTCTTTCATCTCCATAAAACTGATAACCCCATACACTATCAAGCAGCTGCTCTCTTGTAAAAACCTGTTTTGGATGTTTTACAAGATAATACAGCAAGTCAAATTCCTTTGGGGTCAAATTCTTGAGAAGCTGCCCATTGCAATAGGCCTCTCTGGCATCTTTGCTGATTTTGAAGTATTCACTGGCAACATAGTGTGGGTCATCCACTGATCCAGCTTCAGCCTGAAACCTGCGTGTTACCGCTTTGATCCTGGCCATTAGCGTCAGGGGACTGAATGGCTTGGTCACATAATCATCAGCACCCATTTCAAGTCCCAGAACCTGATCGGACTCGCTATCTTTAGCCGTCAGCATAATGATCGGGACCTTGCTCAATTCCCTTATTTTACGGCAGAGAGTCACTCCATCCATGACAGGAAGCATCCAGTCGACGATAATTAAGTCCCATCTTTCTTTATTAAAATGCTCAAACCCCTGCTGTCCATCATGGACAAAGACTCCCTGGTATCCTTCTTTCATAAAGAACATCCCAAGCATTGAACAGACACTTTCATTATCTTCCACAACAAGTATTTTCATTTTCCCATCACCGTCCCCGAACAGTCTTCTTTTCTTAATGTAATCGAAATGAGTGTTTTTTTTCAATGAATATCTCTGTCCTTAATGTTTTCGTGAAAAAGATAGCCAATTTTATTCATGCTTTCGTTATATCTTGGGAAATGCTATATACGAATTATAATTTTGAAAGGAGTGCAGTGCATCATGAATAAAAAATTACTATTAGTATTGTCTTTTTGCATTATTTTAATGGGGGCCGCTATATCCGTTAACGCCGAAACCGCACCAAAGGAACAATCACCGGCACAAGAGCAGAAGCATGAACACCATCACAGAATGATTGATGAATCCCAAATGAAATCCCTTCTGGAGCAAGGATTCACCAAAAAGGAAATCTTCATAGCTGCCCACATTGCAAAGTTTTCAAATAAACAGGTTGCAGACGTATTGGCATTTTATAAAAAAAATAACTCTTCCTGGGAAAAAACAGCACAGCAGTATGGAGTGGATTTAGACAAAATAAAAAAGCATCCTCATCACATGGATAAGTTCCTTGAAACTAATAAGCAAGTTGTTATGCAAAAGGTCTCCGAGTATTCCGGCAAGTCCCCTCAAGTACTGCAGGGGTATCTTGACAAGGGAGTCCCTCTTCGTTTCCTTATTTCCGGTGCAGCCATGGCAAAGGCGGCAAATAAGGATTTAAACGAAATAATTCAAATGAAGGAACAAGGAAAATCAATGCCTGAAATAAAAAAGGAACTGAACCTGGAAAAAGAACAAATCCATGCAGAAATGAAAAAACTGGTTGATGAGATTCACAAGGAAGTCAGAAAGACAAAATAAAATGTTAAAACCGCAGAGGCCACACCTCTGCGGTTTCGTTTTATTTAAAACAGAACTATAATGAAGGGCAGAGGTGAACAAAATGACAGAAGAAAACCCGTCGTACCCAGCCGATCTGGATGAAGAAACCTTATTCATGGTTTCCCAGACATTCAAAGCATTATCAGATCCAACCAGGCTTAGAATTCTTCATTTATTATTTCACGGAGAGTATTCGGTAAATGAGATTGCCGAAAACCTATCACTGCTTCAGTCTACGGTTTCTCACCAGCTGCGCTTTTTGAAAAACCTGCGGCTTGTAAAATTCCGCCGTGAAGGAACCACTCTTTACTACAGCCATGATGATGAACACGTCATTAGTTTATTGAACCAGGCAATCGAACATAGCCAGCATTCATAATAAAAGCGGAAGCGCCTTGCCCACGAAGGAACGCAGACTAAGATCGCCACGTCCTGTGGCAACGTCTGCATGACCCGCATCCTGCGGGCCTCAAGCATAAGACGAGCCTCACGGTAAGGCGTCCTTTGCCTTGCTGGGAGGATTGGCTTATGACCTCGAGGGGGTAGGCGCTAGAGCTAGACAGTTATCGTTGTTAAAGATTAATACTTTCTTATTTCATGAATAAGCTGTCCTTTAGCCCCTATTAATTGCAGCTTTCATTATGGCCGGGGCAGCCCTTTCTTTCTCCTTCCACTTGAATTGTGCTATGCTCAATGCCATATTCATCATGAAGTACCGATTGCGCCGCATGAAGGACTGCATCGTGGCCGCCTTCATGTTCAATCACAAGATGGCAGCTAAGGGAAGGGAACCCAGAAGTAATCGTCCAAATATGAAGATCATGAACATCTTTTACATGTGCAAGGCCAAGGAGTTTCTTTTTTATATCCTCAGGGTTCAGGTGGGAAGGCGTCCCTTCCATTAAAATATGAAAAGACTCTTTTACCACCCTCCATCCGCTTATTAGGATGAGAACTGCTACCATTACACTGGCTATCGGGTCCGCAATGCCCCAGCCGAAGAAATAAATTAGAAGCGCAGCTGTAATAGCTCCAACAGAACCAAGCAAGTCACCAAGCACATGAAGAAAAGCGCTCCTAACATTTAAATTGTGATCCTTATCCCCACTCATTAATATAAATGCTGCTGCGATATTTACGAGAAGTCCGATTGATGAGATTACCAGCATACCCATACTTTGAACAGCCGGTGGTTCAAGAATGCGGTGGTAAGCTTCATAGAAAATATAGAGAGAAATCAAGAGCAGTGTGATTCCATTAATTGAAGCAGCAATAATTTCAAATCGTTTATAGCCAAATGTTTTTGAATTTGTCGCTTTTTTTTCCCCTATTTTGATGGCCAGAAAACTTAAACCAAGCGCAGCTGCATCACTCAGCATGTGTCCGGCATCCGATAGGAGCGCAAGGCTGTTAGTCCATATGCCTCCAATTACTTCTACAATCATAAATGAAGCAATCAAAATAAATGCCCACATTAAAGCCTTTTTATTGCCTGTGTGATGGTGATCATGTGAATGCCCTTGCCCATGGCCATGACTGTGTCCCATTCATTCAACCCCTTTATATGAATATATGCTCATATATATTATGTATGAATTTGGCTTATTGTTCAATGATTTTTTATTGTATTCTTTTTATTTAGACTAAAAGAGTGGAGTCAAACATTTTTTGATGATCTCCAGCAGAAATGCATTTTCTTCAAAGCAACTTTAGGATTCACAAAAAGGCTGCCTGAGTATACAGGCAGCCCTTTTCCTTATGCAAGATAAACAAAATAACCCATAAATGCAATACATAATCCATACATGATCGGATGAATTTCTTTTGGCCTTTTCAATGCCAGCATTGTGATTGGGTATAAGATGAAGCCAAGAGCAATCCCAGTTGCTACACTGAAAGTCAGCGGCATCATTAAGATGGTTACAAATGCCGGAATAGCAATCTCCAGTTTCCCCCAATCTATGTGTTTCACTTCCATAGCCATCAGTGCTCCGACAATGATAAGTGCCGGAGAGGTAACTTCGGCCGTAATGACACCGAGCAATGGAGAAAAGAATAATGCAATAGCGAAGCATGCAGAGATGATAACAGAAGTAAAGCCTGTCCTTCCTCCGGCCGCAATCCCTGAACTGGACTCAATCATGGAGGCAGTTGTAGAAGTTCCAAGCACAGAACCGACTACAGTAGCACTCGAATCTGCCAGAAGCGCTTTTCCCGCATTAGGGATTTCATTATTCTTCATCAACCCCGCCTGGCTTGCAATGGCGATTAAGGCTCCAGCCGTATCAAAAAAGGCAACAAATAAAAAAGTGAATATGACTGCCAGCATTTCCGGGGTAAAGATTTGATCAATATTCTGAAAAACTTCACCAAATGTCGGTTCAAGGCTCGGAATGGCCCCCACAATTTTTTCCGGTTTATCAATAAGGCCAATTAACATTCCAGCAACAGCTGAAATGACCATACCATAAAAAATGGCACCTTTAACTCCCCTTACCATTAACACGATTGTTAGGATAAAACAGAAAACTGCCAGCAGCGTGACTGGGGATTTAAAATCGCCAATTGCAACAAATGTCGCCTCATTTCCTACAATCAAACCGGCATTTTTCAATCCGATAAAAGCAATAAAAAAGCCAATCCCACCTGCTATTGCATGCTTTAAATCCTTGGGTATAACGTTAATAATTTTTTCCCGTATTTTTAATAAGCTTAAAATCACAAATAAAATCCCTGAAACAAATACACCAGTTAAAGCCGTTTGCCATGGAATGCCCATCCCGATGCAGACAGAAAAAGTGAAGAAAGAATTGAGTCCCATGCTTGGTGCAATCCCAATTGGATAATTGGACAGCAAGCCAATTAATAAAGAGCCAATAATTGCCGACAGCGCCGTAGCCGTAAAGACAGCTCCTTTATCCATTCCAGCCTGGCTAAGTATAATTGGATTTACAATTAATATATATGCCATTGATAAAAATGTCGTTAAACCTGCGATTGTTTCCTGTTTGTACGATGTTTCTCTTTCACGAAACCGGAAAAAAGATGACATGCCATTCCCTCCTTAATTAATAAGACTGTTTTCGCAAGGTTTGTTGCTATTTGTGTATTATTTGCTGAGTTGATTGCAGCGGAAGGTGCGAGACTCCTGCGGGAGTAGTGGGACAGGTGAGACCCCGCAGACGCGGAGCGTCGAGGAGGCTCACCGCCCGCCCCGCGGAAAGCGAGCAGTCTGGAGCGGAAATCAACGGACAACATTGATAGGCGAAAAAAAACAATTTATACGAAAAGAGCCATTAGTAAACAATAAAAAAAGCTCCGCAATGTGCGAAGCTGCCATAAGTTAACAGAAGAAAATAGCATGCCGATTCGAACAAGCTATATCCCCTGTAGTCAAGCTATTTACGGCAGCCCGGTAGAAACGCTCAGACCCTATCTCTGAACATATACAGGTTAAAATGTATGGCCTCAGAAAACCAGTCGATCAATGTCCTGTGCCAACAAAATTATATATTGATATAATGAAAACAATTCTAGCAAACTCAAATATGAAGGTCAATTCTTTAATTTATTCTGAGAATTCCCCTTTATCCTGGAGTTGGTTAAAGGGGTTTAATGTTAATTTTTTGTTGTAATGGGTAAACAATAAGGAAGACATAGGCGCCTTGGTTACCCCGACACCTCGAGGGGAGAGGCGGCGGGACTAGCAGTAATTGCAGTTCGAAAATTTTCTTAAAAACCAGCAAAAGGAGGCAGGCCACAATGTTTATTGTATATGCAAGCTTGATTCTTATTGCAGCATCTCTGATCTTTCTGGGCATATATGCTTTTAAAGCTTACAAGGATGCCAAACCGGCAATTAAGAAACTGACAGCTATAAGCACTGTTATGCAGCTAAAAGCTGATCAATTGAAAAATGGGGTTGACGAACTGACTGCAACTCAGAAAGAAATTCAAAGAGATATCAATTACAAAAAACAAACCTTTAATAATACGGTATCCGCTGTAAAGGAAACACCGAAGAAAATTAAAAAATGGTGGAACATTAAGATACCTTTTATCCACCAGATCAAATAAAACGAGGGCTGAGCCCTCGTTTTATTTTTTCCTATTTTATTGAAAGTGTACGATATGCTTCTGCATCTGTTTGTACCTTGGAACTTTCTTTGTCATCTTTCTTTCCGCTGCCCGGCTTGAATGTATTATTCCTGTGATAGAGGGCACTGATTTCCCCGCCAATCACAAGTGCAAGTCCGGTTAAAAAGAACCATAGCATTAATACAATTACTCCGCCAAGGCTTCCGTATGTGGCGGAATAATTCCCAAAATTGCTTACATAAAAGGACAACCCAAAAGATATAAGCTGCCACATAACAGTTGCGGCTATTGCGCCCGGCAAGACCTGTTTGAAAGGAAAATGTTTATTCGGTGCCACCTTATAAAGAATGGCCAGGACTGTAACCATGATCACAAAAGCAATAGCCCATCTCAATACATTGATAAGTATCTGCATCCCATCAGGTATATTAATAAAATTCTCTACAAAGTTCATGATAATTTTTCCGAACACGGGAAGAACCATAGCAATGATGAATGCTGCCAGCAAACCCAGAGTCAAACCTATGGATATCAGTCTTGATTTAATAAATGACCTCGTTTCCTCTACATCAAAGGCGTCATTCATGGCTCTTATGAAAGCCTGCATTCCATTAGAAGCGGACCATAAAGTACCTATGATACCGAACGTCAGCAGTCCGCCATTCGGCTTCGTAATGATATCCACTACATTATCTTCAATAACATTAAATGAATCTGACGGCATTACACTCTGCAAGTAAGATAATGCTTTTTGAGGATCCAGTGAAAGATATGGAACAATGGAGATGAGCAGAATTAACAAAGGAAAAACGGAGAGCATATAATAATAGGCTTGTTCGGCTGCAAGCCCGGTTGCCCGATCATTCTTAAATTCCTTTCCGAGCTTCTTGCCAAATTGAATAACCTTATGCATTTTACTACTCCTCCCTTAATCAGCTTAAGCTTGTATGTGTTTATTTCCCCGAAGACCTTTGAGCTAATCGTATTTTAATAAAATATTCATTCCATTTTTGATAGATAAATAAAAAAGATCCCTTTCCGCCAGAACGGGATTTATCCTTATAAGGGCAAACAACTTATCAGAATAAAACTCGATATCCCTCATTTAATATAAGAAATGTTATAATTAGATATAGTCTTAATCAGTCTTATCGAATAATTAATTTGAGCTATAATGGCACAAGCTATCATATTATGTTATTAGCTCATTAAAGATGCTCGTTCAGTCTGACAGTGTTTAATACATATATTAATTTTTCATCACTTAAAATGGGGGTCATTTATGAACGTTTCACTTGAAACTGCTGTTGAAGCAAATGTACATAAAGGGTTGACTAAAGGCAAGCTTGCAAAAAGGATTTTCTTCATCATACTTGGTGCCATACTTATGGGTGTCGGAATCGAAGAGTTTCTGGTCCCCAATAAAATTCTGGATGGCGGAATAGTAGGAATCTCCATTATCCTCTCTCACTTGTCCGGCTGGAAACTCGGCTGGTTTATTTTTATCTTGAATATTCCATTTTTTTACATCGGATATAAACAGATAGGGAAAACCTTTGCTTTGTCTACATTGCTGGGCATAGCGGTATTATCAGCCACCACCCTCCTCTTGCATGACGTTCCCGTGTTTACAGAGGACTTGCTGTTAGCAACAGTATTTGGCGGCATTGTTCTTGGCGTTGGTGTCGGTATGGTAATCAGATATGGGGGATCTTTAGATGGAACTGAGATACTGGCCATTCTCGTAAATAAAAAACTCCCGTTCTCTGTCGGGGAAATCATCATGTTTTTCAATATCTTCATTTTTGCTACTGCAGGCTTTGTTTTCGGCTGGAACCGGGCCATGTACTCAATCCTTGCATATTTCATTGCTTTCAAGACAATTGATGTTGTCATCAGCGGGCTGGATGAATCTAAATCTGCATGGATCATCAGCGACCAGCATAAGGTAATCGGCGAAGCGATTATGGCACGGCTGGGACGAGGCGTTACCTACTTAAATGGGGAAGGCGCATACACTGGGGATGACAAAAAAGTAATTTTTTGTGTCATTACCAGACTTGAGGAAGCAAAGTTAAAATCCATTGTCGAAGAAATAGATCCGAGTGCTTTTTTAGCAGTTGCAGATATTGCTGAAGTGAGAGGAGGCAGATTCAAAAAGAAAGCCATTCACTAAGATAAATATCAAAGTGATTAAACTAAAAGGGAACAGCGTCCGCTGCCCCCTCCCTATTAATTAAAAATATCCATCCAGATTTTGATTGATGTTGCCAGAATTAAAACTGCCAAAATGACTTGAAGAATTTTTGTGTTTACTCTTTTTCCTGCAGCAGCTCCTAATGGAGAAGCCATTAAGCTGGCAATTATCATTATGGCAGCAGGAATATAGTCCACCTGGCCAGTTGCCAATTTTCCAGCTGTAGATCCAATTGATGAAATAAACGTGATGGCCAGTGATGTCGCAATCGTCATCCTGGTAGGGATCCTCAATACAACCAGCATAATAGGAACCAGTAAAAATGCACCTGCTGCACCTACTATTCCAGCTCCGATGCCGACAATCAAAGCATAGAAGGCTGCAAGCCATTTGTTGAACTTTACTTGATCCAAAGGTATATCATCCAAGCCTTTTTTCGGCACGAACATCATGACTGCGGCAATTAAAGCCAATACACCATATACAAGGTTGATGCCGCCTTCAGTCATAAACCTTGAACCATAGCTTCCGATTAAACTTCCGATTAGTATTGCTGAACCCATATAAATAATAAGTGTTTTATTCAGGTATCCGCCTTTTCTGTAAGCCCAGACCCCCCCTATTGTTGCAAAAAACACCTGTACTGCACTGATTCCGGATACTTCGTGAGCAGAAAAAGCAGCTAATCCAAATAATGGCGGAATGTATAAAAGCATAGGGTATTTAATGATTGAGCCGCCAATTCCTACCATGCCGGAAATGTAAGACCCGATAAAACCAATTAAAAATATAACGATAAAAAAAGTTAAATCCATGTGGCTATCTCCTCCTTTTAGCGATAAAAGGGAGTAGAAACCCCCTTTTACCTTTCAATAGATTAGCCCTTTTTTATCCAGAACTTTAAAATTCCGTTGTCATCCTCATGTTTTAAAAGTTCATGTCCTGTTGACTCTGTCCAGGCAGCCAAGTCTTTGACTGCGCCTTTGTCGGTTGTATGAACTTCAAGCACCTGGCCTGATTCGATTTCCCCTATCGCTTTCTTTGTTTTTACGATTGGCATTGGACAAGCTAAACCTTTTGCATCCAGTACTTTTGCCGTGTTCATGTTTTCATTCCTCCAGTTTTTTAAATTATCTATGCTAAAGTTTTTGAATTCAGGTAATTATCTTACAGCACAGCGGTTAGGACCGATTTCCATCTCTCTCTGTTTTTCTTCATCGGGGCTGATTTTCCCCATATTTGTTTCGCGGATTTCCTGATAAGCATTTGGCTGAGGTGGAAGATTTTCAGAAACTAATTTTCTGAACTCTCCTTCGTCATCAATATTTAAACCATGATTTTCAGCAAATAATGTGCCAAGTTTCCCAGAAACACTGCCATCTTCATTCAACTCATCAATGATCATGAAGTGTGCAGGCATAACAACTAATTCACTTGATAGCTCCTTATAGCGCTTATAAAGTGTCTCCCTTAAATCGCCAGCCCAGTCACCGGCTTTTCCTGCAAGGTCCGGTCGGCCAATTGAATCGATGAATAAAATATCGCCTGATAGAAGGTACTGATCATCTACCACAAATGATGTTGATCCAATTGTATGGCCTGGTGAATAAACAGCTTGAATGCTGATCTTAGCAGAACCAATCATTACCTCATTTTCATCTTCAAGACGGCTGAATTCAAATGTTACTTCTTCTGCATCCTTAGGAGGAAGCCAGTAAGAAGCACCCGTTTTTTCAGCAATTTTGCGTCCGCCTGAAATATGATCTGCATGCAGGTGTGTATCAAAGACATGCTTGATCTCCGCATTCTTTTCGGCAGCAAAATCAGTAAATACGTCTGTCATTCTTGTTGCATCCACGATTGCAGCTTCACCGTTTGAAATCACCATGTAAGATAGGCAGCCTTTTCCGATGCGGACGAATTGATAGATTTCTCCGCCACCCTTCAAATCGCCCACTTTAACTGGCTCAAGGTGTTCACTCCATGATTTCATCCCGCCTGTCAGATAGGAAGCATCGCGTCCTGCTTCTTCAAGCATTTCTGCGACCATTACGGAAGAACCTTCTTTTGCACACACTACTAAAATCTCTTTATCAGCTGGAATTTTATCAAGAATAGGCTCTACTCCATCAAGAAGATCGAAGTAAGGAATGTTAAGATGTTCGAAATGTTTACCTTCGATTTTCCAATCATTAAAGTCACTTTCATTGCGCACATCTAGTATAAATAGCTCTTCATTTTGAATAACCTTCCTTGTTACTTCTTTAGCAGTCATTGCTTTCATAAACTTATACCCCCTGATGTATATTTTATTATAAAATTTTTTAATTCACTTTAGTTTCTGTCGGTCCATTCCAGCCAGACATTCCCGGCACTACATTAATTATGTTCGAGAAGCCTTTTTTGGTTAATGCCTGTGAAGCCATATCACTGCGGCTGCCTGTACGGCATACTACATATATCTTTTTATCTTTATCCAGCTCGCCTATTCGTTCTTCAAGTTCGCCAAAAGGAATGGAAACAGCGTTTGGAATATGTCCAAATGCATATTCAGCGGGTTCCCTTACATCAAGTACAACAATCTCTGAATTTGATTCAAGTTCTTTTTTAAGATCTTCGTTAGAAGCAATAGTCTCAAAATTTGCTGCTTCTCGCTCTTCATTTTCACTTGCTTTGCGGATATAGTGCATAAGTACATCACCTTCTTCGATTGTCCCAAGATATTGATGTCCCGAACTTTTTGACCAGGCCAGAATATCTGCCTTTGAACCTTTATCCGTTGCAAGTACCTCAAGTACTTCACCAGGGTTTAGATTATTAATTGCCTTTTTTGTTCTTACAATTGGCATTGGGCAAGCAAGGCCTTTTGCATCTACCGTAAAGTTTGCTTTTAATGTTTTCATTTAGATATCCCCCTATTTTAAAAATTTGGTTTAGATGAATAAATTTACATTTCCATCTTCTGCATCTGCCAGGTACGCTGCTACACCAGCATATTCAACGCCATCAATAATTTCATCTGGTTTAAAGCCCAGAAGATCCACTGTCATCTGACAGGCTACCAGCTTAATATCCTGTTCTTTTGCCATATCAATCAAATCTTTTACTGGCATCGTGTTGTGCTTTTTCATTATATCTTTAATCATTTTTGGACCCATGCCTCCCATATTCATTTTTGAAAGACCCATTTTTTCAGGGCCCCTAGGCATCATTTTTCCAAACATTTTTTCCAAAAATGATTTTTTCACTTGAATAGGCTCATCTTTCCTTAGAGCATTCAGTCCCCAAAAAGTGTGAAAAATTGTTACCTCATGGTCATAAGCAGCTGCTCCGTTCGCAATGATATAAGCTGCCATCACCTTGTCATAATCTCCGCTGAATAGAACAATCGTTGTCTTCTTCTTATCCATTCTTCTTCCTCCTTTTACCCTAATGGGTATTCATATAATCAAAAAAAATAAAGTTTATATTGTTATTGGTAACCATGTCTACATACCTTGCGGGGTATATATTAAAGTATGCTTTACTTTCTGTCAATACCCCTTTTCTTTTCGAACATCAAGTTATTCTATGGGACCTTCCCAGTTCATCATACCGCCGCTCATATTGATCACGCTAAAACCCTGGCTTTCAAGAAAACGGGCAGCTAGTCCACTGCGGCTGCCTGATCTGCAAACCATTACATATTCTTTATTATTATCCAGTTCATGCATGCGGAATTCAATTAATCCAAGCGGAATATGAATGGCTGATGGAATCTTCCCTTCCTTAATTTCATCCACCTCACGCACATCGATTAAATTCAAAGGTTTCCCGGCAGCTATTTTCTGCTCAGCATCCTTTGCAGTCATAGTTTTCATATGAAATATCCTCCCTTATCTCCAGGCGCTCAGTCCGCCTCTGATATTTGTTATATTTTTAAAGCCTTCTTTCTTCAGGATTTTGCTCGCTTTGCTGCTTCTCATTCCACTTTGGCACATGACAACTACTTCCTGATCCTTTGATAGCTGGCTCTTTTTCTGGTGAAGCTGATGAAGAGGCATATTGACAAATCCCGGAACATGGAATCGTTTATACTCTGCAGGTGTTCTCACATCAATATATTGCTTGTTATTATCCTTTTGTTCGTTTTGCAGCTGAGCAGGTGTCATCTGCCTGACTCCTTTAACTGGAATCATTTTTCGAACTAAAAAGATAATAAGAAGAGCAATAATAACTCCATTTACAATGGTCATTTGTTAACCTCCAATTATAGATCTCATTAATACCCTATAGGGTATATAGTAACTAAAAAAAATGAGGAAGTCAACAGTCTTTTATCTGCTTTTAACAAGTAAATTGACGGCCTCTTCAATAATACTTGAGTTTGCTGTACCCTTTTCAGCATTTTCTATAATGCACTGTTCAAGATTTTGACTGACAATAACAGCGATTGCTTTATCAATAGCAGAACGGGAAGCAGTTAGTTGAGTAGTAACAGATTTGCAATCCTTCTCATCTTCCATCATTTTCAAAATACCCCTAAGCTGCCCCTCAGCTCTTTTGATTCGGTTTTTTGATCCTTCATCGTATACCATATTTTTCACCCCATTTATTTGGTGGAATGACAATCAGGGATTGAGAATGACTACTTATTCAAAACCCTTTTTGCGCAGCAACCTCGTAATATCATCTGCAATATTAATTCATTACAACTCACACTATATACCCCAAAAGGTATATAGTCAATATTTGAATTTTTTCAAAAGAAAAACACCCAAACGGGTGTCTTTTGTTTTTGCCTTAGCAGCAATCGCTTTCATTGCCTAACAAAACCAGTCTTTCATTTTCCTTATCATGGTCCAGAATCATACTTACTGTATGCGGCTTGATTTCCGGGTCAAATGCAACCTGGATTTCACTGATTGTTTCGATTATATCGTCTGCTTCCGGCTCATCCAGAGCCAGTCCAATTTGTGGGCCTCCTCAGCCAAAGCCCGCGAAGTATACTCTAATGCCGGCCGCATCTTTCTCTTGAAACACTTGCTTCAATAGGTCCCGAGCTGAATCTGTAATTTTCAAGATTATCACCCTTCCTGCAGTTTCTGAATGGATCCAAGCTAAATATCAGTAACTGGGAATTCAACAAATAGCCTATTCCCAATACCCCCGCTTGTACTCGTTAATATTACTGCAATACTCCCCAGGAAGAAAGTATTTAGTTTATATCGTTCCCATTTCTTTATAAACATGTTTATTTTAAATACCCAAAAAAACGAACCACTTCAGATGTGGTTCGTCCTCCATTATTATAAGTATTTTCTATGAATGCTCTTCCCATCGTAAGTGAAAAGCATATTCTTGCCTTCAACAATGGTTTCCATATGGACTCCTCTTCCCCAAAGCTGGTATACGTATGGGAGTACTTTTTCAAGATATTTAAGATCCAGCTCAACTCCTTCAAACCAGTGCTTAAGGTAAAGCTCTCCATTCTTCATATAGTCGCCGTCATTAACCGTTAAATATGGGAATCCTCCATTTACACGCATGCTGACAAGCTGATCGCGAACATGCTCCCACTGTTTATCAACAATTTTATAATCCTTCCCCTGCTTTTGGAAAAGGTACATATCTTCTCTCATGACAAGGTCTTTTGTTAAATAATTTCTCAAAAATGAAATGTCTGATTCGATTTCACGTACCTCAAACATTTTTTCCCTGCCTGAACCTGGCACTACACCGCGTCTCTTCATTTCCTCCGACGGATTGTTATACCTCTCTTCAATATCCTCAAAAATTTTCAGTCCCAGATAATATGGATTGATTCCTGTTCTGGACGGCTGAACCACTCCTGCATTCAATTTGGCAAATTCAAGCGCTTCTGCAGATGTCAAATCCATTTCCCTTAAAATACGCTGATGCCAATAGGAAGCCCATCCCTCATTCATGATTTTTGTTTCGAGCTGCGGCCAAAAATAGAGCATTTCTTCCCGCATCATAGTTAATATATCCCGCTGCCAGTCGGTGAGCTCCCTGCTGTAGCTTTCAATGAATAACAGTAAATCCTTTTCGGGTTTTGGAGGGAATTTCTTTTTCTTCTTCTTTGGCTCATGCTTTTTGTTCCTTTCATCCAACCCCCATAAATCATCATAAGGGCTAGACGCTGCCGTATCACCGCTGCTTTCATATTCATCTTCCGTACTCCATGAGAGCTTCGGCCTCATAAGAGACGGATCAATATGTTCTTCAATTGCCAGAACTGCATCAAGGAAAGTTTCCACTTCCTTCTTCCCAAACTCAATTTCATATTGCCTGATTCTTTCGGCAGTTGCAGCCATGCTCTCTACCATGTCCCTCTTTGTGTTTTGAAAACGGACATTATTTTTAAAGAAATCGCAGTGTGCTAAAACATGTGCAACAATTAATTTGTTCTGAATAAGGGCATTGGAATCGAGCAAAAACGCGTAGCAAGGATCCGAATTGATTACAAGCTCATAAATTTTTGATAATCCTAAATCATAATGCAGCTTCATCTTATGAAACTGTTTTCCAAAGCTCCAATGCGAAAACCTGGTCGGCATGCCATAAGCCCCGAATGTATAAATGATTTCTGCAGGACAGATTTCATACCTCATCGGGTAATAGTCCAAGCCAAACCCATTTGCAATTTCAGTAATTTCCTGAATGGCATATTCCAATGACTTATTTTCTTCTTCTCGCATTGCCACTCCCCCTTTTAGTCCTTACCATAATCTATGAACCAACAAGAGGATTGATGAGTAGTCTCTTCATAAGCTTGTTACAAATTACAGCAAAAAGCGGAGCATTCCGCCCCGCTTTCCACTTAGAATTAGTCACCCAATTCGACTTTTAATACTTTTCCTGTTTCAGCATCAATATCAACATCTGCTTCGCCTTTTTTTGTTTGCAGTTCAACTTCATATAGGATTTGACCATCGTCTTCATCTATTTCAATTTCTTTCAACGTTCCATTAACCTCTTTTTCAGCTATTTCAATAGCCTTTTGTTCGGAGATTATATTTTCCCCATTTACCTCTTTTTCGGACTGATCATTGTCATCATCGTCGTCACGCTCTTTATTAAATGATATAACTTTTCCATCTAAGGCATTAATCTTAATATCGAAATCTTCTGTCCCGTTCTCAATATCAATTTCATAATACTGATTGCCATTTGCTCTTTCCAATTCAATGCTTTCTACTCTTCCCTCTGCTTCAGAAAGAGCAATCTTCTTCGCTTCTTCTACAGTAATCAAATCCTGTACTGCTTCTATTTTACTCCCGGTGCTTCCTTTTCCATTCGTATCTGCTGCACCTGCTGCAACAGCACCACCCAGCAATACAGCTCCTGCCAAAGAAATAACTGCAAATTTTTTGTTCATTTTATTCTTCCTCCTTTTTCTTTTCTACATGTTCAATATAACCGGTGAAAATGAGAGAAAAAGGATAAGAAAATTAAAATTTGATGAGAAAGGGATTAATCATCCCAGGTAACCGACAACACTTTTCCTGTAATAGCATGGATCTGGACAGCTGCTTCCCTGCCATCATCCTTTTCTATCTCAATAAGATAATAAGATCCCTTGTCTGTTTCTCCAAAGCTGATATCATCCACTTCCCCAGGTTCATTTTTTAGAGCAATCTGGACGGCTTCCTCTTCGGTTAGATTTTTGACAGGGACCTTAGTTTTCTCAGTAGCACGAGATAAAATTTCACCATTCAGAGCATCAACAATAATCTTAATCTTCTCTTCATCTTTCTGAACGATTGCCTCAAAGGCTGGCTTTTCTTTCTGAGTCACTTTTTTCAGGAAGAGTAATTCACCAGATTCTTCTGCCTGAATAATTCCCTTTATTTTTTCTTCATCAAGCTGTTTCTGTTCACCATTAGAAGTCTGATCCTTTTTTTCAAATGAAAGAATTTCTCCCCTGTTTTCACTCAGCATTATTTCATAGAACCCTTCTCCTCTTTTCATTTCAATCAAATAAGTGCTATTCACTTTTTTCAAATTCAGAATTTCTCCCTGATATCGGTCTTTTATTAATTCCCTGGCTTCACTTTCAGTGATGGATTCAGAAGCAGAGACATTAATGAATTGTATTACAGCAAATACAAGGAGCGCAGCAAGCAGAAGCCCCGAAGCTGAAATTATTATAAGTTTATGCTTCATTTCCTTACACCTCTTTACTTATCTTATTTCTCCATTATCTGATAATAAAATGAGAAAATGATGAGAATGGTTAAGTTATTTTGATGCTTATGGATGCTGCAGTTCCTAATCCTTCAGTACTTTCGAGTCTGATCTCAACCCCTAGAGCATCAGCGATTTCTTTGGCAAGAGCCAGTCCCAGTCCCGATCCTCCTGTTTTTCTGTTTCTTGCCTCATCTACCCGGTAAAAACGGTCAAACACCCTTGGCAGATCCTTCTGGGGAATACCCATACCGCGATCTTCAATCCGGATATAAACTTCACTTTTCTCTATCCCAGCATTAACCCTTATGACATCATCACTGTATTTCCTGGCATTATCCAGAAAAATAAACAGGAGCTGCCTTAACTTATTTTCATCCGTTTGAATAAAGGTATTATCAGCCAATCTGAATTCCAACTGTATAGTCCTTTTAAAAGCATCTCCGTAAGTCCGAATAACTTGGGTTAAAAAACTGTTAAGATCTATCAATTTCAAATCGAGCATCCACTGGTCATCATGCCGTGCAAGCAAAAGAAGCTGTTCTGTCATTTCCTTCATTCTTAATGCCTCTGAATGAATGGCTTCTATTGATTCATTAAATAATTCAGGTTCTTTCAATCCTCTTCTCTTAAGCAGGCTTGAATAACTCTCAATAACAGTTAATGGGGTTTTTAACTCATGGGAAGCATTTGATATAAAAAGTTTTTGCTTTTCATAATTGGATTCAAGAAGATCTATCATATGGTTGAAGGTTTCACCCATTTGATGCAGCTCATCCTGAGATTTTTCCTCCAGTTCAAGACGTTTGAATTGGCCGCTTTTTCTAATTTCTTTCATGGTGGCTGTCATTGTTGCAACAGGCCTTGTAATAAACTTACTAAGGATAGCGCTGGAGATTAGAACGGGAATCATTGCCAGGACTGTGACAATCCCTAGAACGAAGCGTAGAGTCCTTAATATTTTTTCTGCACTTTCCATGCTTCTGGTCAGCTGAAAGCTCCCTATTTCACCATCTGGAAGGATCACTGGTGCAGACGCAAACATATAGGCCTTCTTATCACTTTCCATTGTTTTTATCAATTCATTGCTGATATACTCTGCAGGAATTTCACTGAGCGCCTTTTCATCCGCAGATGTTGAGGTTACTGCCTTTTTATCCGGCTGAACCAGTCTTACCATCCCACTTGAAGGAACAAGTGCCCTAAGCAGTTCAGCTTCCGGAACATTCCCGATTGAACTTTGTGCAATTTTTGTTATATTAGCCATTTCATTTGAAATGGCCGCCTGCTCATTTTCATATATTAATTTGCTGAAAACAGCATAAACAGCGATATTCATGACAAGCAGCAATACGGCAAAGAGAACGGTTGTATACAAATAAATTTTCTTCCTAAGATTCATTTCGTCTCCTTTAATACATACCCTACTCCGCGGATTGTATGGATAAGAGAAGGCATCTCAGGCAAGTCTATTTTCTTGCGCAAATATCTGATATAGACATCCACGACATTTGTGTCCCCCAAAAAGTCATATCCCCAGACGGCCTCCAAAATCTGTTCCCTGTTCAGGACCTGTTTTTTATTTGTCATTAAATACACAAGTAAATCAAATTCTCTGGGCGTCAGTTCTATGAACTGATCTCCCCTGCTGACTTCTCTTGTTTTTTCATTGAGCTTTAAATTTGACACTTCCAGACAATCATTAGCTGCCGTTTCTTTGGCAGCCGCTGACTTAACCCTTAATGCCGCCCGAATCCTCGCAAGCAGTTCCTCAATCTGGAAAGGTTTTGTTATGTAATCATTCGCACCCAAATCTAAACCAGATACTTTATCTTCCACTGAGCTTTTAGCCGTCAGCAGCAAAATGGGGGTCTGTTTATCCTTGCTGCGAATTCTTCGCAGAATTTCAATTCCGCTAAATCCCGGCAGCATGATATCCAGAATAATTAAGTCCCAGCTGCCAGTTCGATAAAACTCCATTGCCTGAAAACCATCCATTGCCTTTGTCACTTGATAGCCCTCGAATTCAAGTTCAATTTCCAGAAGCCTGGCGATCTTAGCTTCATCTTCCGCAACAAGAATTGATTCCTTCAAAAAACTCACTCCCCATATTTGACGCTTATATTCATAATCCAAGATTATCAGAAAGATTTGTTTTTATCATTATTTTAAATAAGGGGTTTGCTGGCCAAATTCAATGAAAAAAGCCCCCGAAGGAGCTTACTGAGTCTTTCTCTCTACAGATAGGCTAACCGCTTTGTTATCCTTGAGATTATGTGTGACCAAAACCATCACAGTTACAGGCTTCCCATCTTCTTTTACTGTAAATGTGAAGGTGTCTGTCACATCTGTTTCGGTAACTTTTTTCCTTCCTCCGTACTGATAATCCACTACCTCTTCCCCAGGATAATCTTCCTTTACAACTGCGATGGCAATTCTTCCATACTTTTCATAATCCGGTTTTTGGACAGCTCCTGCTAAGGAGCCTCCCCCGGCTAATAAACAAACCAGCATAAACATCGTTAAATACTTTTTCATATATCCTCCAAAGCATGTGTCGTTAATTATATTTTTGGCTCAGTTTTCAATTTTATGTATGGGATTGTGTTATAAATGCATGTGGCCAATATACAGGTAAATGATGATAACCCTTTGAAATCAACAAGTCCAAGATTTACTTCGAAATAAAATTCTGCATCATCATAAACTATAATCAACTCCTGAAAGAGGAGGAGAGGATAAATGAATAAAGTGGATTATGACCGTGCGCTATATTACACGCACCGGTCAGAATGGGATAACCTGCTGATCCTGATGGTCAGAACAGATGATCAATTTCTTTCGAAGAAGATCGAACATTTCCTTCATGCCTACAACTTCGAAAAAGACTATTCTGTTATTGAGAAACATTTATATTCACTCTTGAGATATATTGACCATGCCAATGAATTATCGGAAAAACTGCTGCCAAACACAGTATTTTATGAACTAACTTAAAAAAGAATTCCACCAATAATAAAACACGGATTTTTGGGTCCGTGTTTTTGTATTTGTTTTATTTTAATTCCTGCTTAATTTGACCATACGCCTTCATATAAAGCTGAAGTTCTTTCATTAATCCCTCAACAAGCTGGGCAGGTTCCTCAAAAAGGCCATCATTTTCATAATCGAAACAATGCGGGTCCAGGACCAGCTGCTTAGGAATGACATTGGCGTATACACCCCTGCCCGCAATTCTCAAATTATTAAGGGCATTGATGCCGCCTTTTCCGCCTCCTGCCACAACCAGCAAGCCGACTGGCTTATGGGCAAATTGCTCGCTTCCGAGAAAATCCAGCGCATTTTTTAGAGCTCCGCTCATAGCACTGTGATACTCAGGGGAAGCAAGAATAACCCCATCAGAATCTGCAATCTGCTGGCGCAGCTTTTTAACGGCAGACAGCTGATATTGATCTTCTGTTCCATTATATAAAGGAATTTCTCCAAGACTTAAATCGATCAGTTCAGCATTATATTTCCTTGCAATATAACGAGAGGCTATTCCCGTTCTTCCCTTAGCTCGCGGGCTTCCATTAATAATCGTAAGCTTCATTCTAAACTCTCCTTTTAGTTCCTATATTCTTTAGTATATAGAAATATGCGCTTTTAAACATCGTCAGTATGGCTGAGTTTTATAAAGCTTATCTTAGGACTAATTCAGTAAATATCTTCTGCAACTTTAGGATGATTTTTTCAATTTGAATCTGCAATACCATGACGCACTGCATATAGTGCTGCCTGTGTTCTGTCAGCAAGTTCCAATTTGGACAATAAGTTGGAAACATGTGTTTTGACTGTCTTTTCTGTTATATAAAGGGATGAAGCAATTTCTTTATTGCTTTTCCCTTTTGCAATTTCCCGCAGAACCTCCAGTTCTCTTTTTGTCAGTTCTTCCAGCGGCTGCCTTTCTATACTGTTTTTATTCGTTAAATGTGTGAGCAGATGGGAGGTGGCTTTTGGATGCAGCTGGTTCTCCCCTTTCATCAGCTGGATAATTGCCTGAACAAGAATATCCGGCTCAATGTCCTTGAGCTGATACCCTGAGGCCCCCGCCTCAATTGCCGGAATCACATGATCCTGGTCTGAAAAGCTTGTGAGTATCATGATCTTCACTTCAGGGCAGCTTGCTTTAATTTGCTTTGTGGCTTCAATACCATTCATAACAGGCATATCCAAGTCCATTAATACAACATCAGGCTGGTTTGTTTGCATCATCTCTACAGCTTCACGGCCGTTTTTTGCTTCTCCGATAATTTCTATTTCCGGCTGTGTTTTCAGAAAGAATACAAGACCCCTTCTTACAACATGATGATCGTCCGCTATTAAAACCTTGATGGCCATCTATTTCATCCCTCCCTTTTTCAAAGGAATGATAATTTCAATTTTCGTTCCTTTGTTTGGCTCTGTTTTTATTTTAAATAAACCATTCAGTGCTTCCGTCCTTTTCTTCATGCTTTTGAGCCCGAGAGAAGGGATATCATTTTCACGATAATGAAACCCTCTGCCGCAATCGGAAATCACCATTTCAACTGTTTTTTCATCCACTGTCAGTTCTAAATCTGCTGTTGATCCACCAGAGTGTTTTTTGCAATTGGCCAGTGCTTCCTGGCCAATTCTCCATAGTGTCTCTTCCACTTTTCCGGGCAGACAGATCACACCATTTACTTTTGAATTGAGCTTCAGGCCAAGCATTTGGCTGTAGGTCTGCATAGCACATACAATCCCATTTTCCAGGCCGCGGGGTTTCAGCTGCCAGATAAGTGCCCTCATCTCGCTTAAAGCTTCCTGTGCGAGATCCTGCATGTAAGAAAAGGTCTCTTTAATTTCAGGGCTATCAGTCATTTCAGCCCCTCCTCTTGCCGTTAAGCTTAAGGAGAATAATAGCTGGTTAACTGAATCATGCAGGTCCCTTGCCAGCCTATTTCTTTCCGCAGCAAGAGCCGTCTCCTGTTCCAGCTGCGTCAGTTTGATTCGTTTTATAGCCGTTCCAATTTGAAAAGCTACCGATTCCAGCAATGCCAATTCTTCAGGTGAAAAATGGGTTTTATCAGGTGAGCCGATATTAAGGATCCCAAACTTTTCTTCCCCTGCTCTCAGCGGTACGGAGGCATGATGGGTAAGCCCGTTGGTATCCTTTCTTTGCTCGGCAATGGCATCTTCTATTCTTTTGCATTCAATAATGTTCGAAGCTTTGTTTAATCTGCCGTCATTATAGCGGTCAATACACCAGCAGTCTCCCTTGCACATCGGTCTGCAGTTATCCGCTGAAAGAGCAGGCGGCAGTTTCTCTTCTGCTGCCAGGCGAAACTCCCCTTGGCTATCGATTAGAAATACCCATCCCGTTTCAAGACTGGTAATATGAAGCAATTTCTGCAGAACCTCTTTTAAAAGGGAATCAATTTCTGTTCCTTCATTCAACAGTTCTGCTATTTCTTTTAAAATTCTGATTTCAGATTGCCTTTTTTCCCCTAACACCCTTATCCCCCTTGGAACTTTCATATTATGTACTTTTATTATATAACTTTTATTCCCTTTCTTCCTTGGCATTTTGGAGGAAGCGGCCTGCGACTAAAGTTGTAGACAGAAAAACACCGAAGAGGAGGCCTCTCCGGTGCATATATTATGCAATTGGATAGTTTTGAACAAATGGATGAAGGACGATTTCGTCTATCAGCATGTGTTTCGGCGCAGACGCCATGTAAACAACAGCATTGGCGATATCTTCGACCTTTAGCCAATCTCTTTTCTCTTCAAGCCCCTGCTTAGATTCCGCAAAAAACGTATCTACCATGCCGGGATTAATGGTTCCGACGCGGATACCGTATTCTCTGACTTCCTGAGCTAAAGATCCCGAAAAGCCCTGCACTGCATATTTTGTAGCTGTATAGGCTGATCCATTGGGGATGGTGTATCTGGCTACGTCTGAAGAAATGGTAATGATTGTACCGGATTTACGCTCTTTCATGTACGGCAGTACTGCCTTGCATCCGAGGAAGACTCCCTGCACATTTACTTCAAAGACCTTTTTCCACTCGTCCAGTGTTGTTTCATCAACCTGCTTAAAAAAGCCCACCCCTGCATTGTTCACCAGAAGATCAAGCTGTTTGTACTTCTGAAGAGTTTTTTCAACTGCATCCTTTACTTGGGCTTCATCTGAAATATCTGCTTGAATGGGCAGTACATCTGCAAATCCCATTTTCTTGAGATCTTCAGCAGATTTATGAACTTCCCCTGAGCTTCCAATCAGGGTAAGCTTCATGCCCTGCTTGGCCAGTTTAACAGCAATTTCCTTGCCGATCCCTCTTGATGCACCTGTTACGATTGCCGCTTGTCCCTTTAACATCGAATCTTCCTTTCCGGATAATAACTTTCTGGATATTAAAAGCTATTTTAATACTGAACTGCCCATTCTTTCTTCTACGATTTGCATAAAGTCTTTTTGAACAGATTCCAGTTTTTCCTTGCTGCTGACTAATGAGGAGGCACTGATTCCAAAGTAGAATTTAATTTTCGGTTCTGTACCTGATGGCCTTAGGCAGATCCAGGTCCCATCTTCGAAGAAATACTTAATAACATTGGACTTCGGCAGGTCTATTACTTTCTCCATTCCATCTTCTTCTGTTCTTATTCCTGTTAAGTAATCTTCAACTGCCTGGACCTTCATTCCTTGAAGGTCTTTTATCGGATTGGCACGGAAGGATGCCAGGGTCTGCTGGATTTTTTCTGCTCCTTCAATTCCCTTTAGAGTCATTGATTTTAACCCTTCAAGAAAATAGCCATACTCGTCAAATAAGCTGAGCAATGCATCATAAAGGGACATGTCTTTCTTTTTATAAAAAGCAGCCATTTCCGCAGAAAGCAAAGCTGCCTGGATAGCATCTTTATCTCTTGCAAAGTCGCCGATAAGATAGCCATAGCTTTCCTCATATCCAAACAGGAAGCTGTATTCTCCAGTCTCCTCGTATTCCTTGATTTTTTCTGCAATAAACTTAAAGCCTGTTAAAACATCGATGGTTTCTACACCAAAAGATGAAGCAACCTTGCGCCCAAATTCAGATGTAACGATCGTTTTTAGCATAATGCCATTGTCGGGCAGTGTATTCTTCTCTTTCTTCTGAGAAAGTATATAGTGAAGCAGCAATGCACCTGTCTGATTTCCTGTCAAAAGGACATACTCACCATCTTTGTTTTTTGCAGCAATGCCAAGACGATCAGCATCTGGATCTGTAGCAATTAAAATATCTGCATTTGTCTCTTTTCCATCTCTCATGGCCAGCTCAAATGCAATTTTCTCCTCTGGATTAGGACTCTTTACTGTTGAAAACTCAGGATCCGGGAGCTCCTGTTCCTTTACTACATGCACATGTTCATAACCCAAAGCAGCCAAAGCCTCTCTAATTGGCTTATTGGCTGTACCGTGCAGAGGTGTGAAAACCACATGAACATCTGTTTCATTTGCAGCATCAGGGTTTTCGGAAATGGTAAGGAGCTGCTTCTGATAGGCCTGATCAACTGTAGTTCCAATCATTGTGATAAGCCCTTTTTCCTTTAAATTGTTCTCGTCCATCACTTCAATAAGCAGTTCGTTTTCTATTTCATTTACTTTGCCGATAACAATGTCAGCTTCGGCAGGAGTCAGCTGAGCACCGTCCGATCCATACACCTTATAGCCATTGTATTCCGGAGGATTATGGCTTGCTGTCACGACTATCCCAGCATACGCATGAAGGTACCTGACTGCGAATGAAAGTTCAGGTGTTGGGCGGAGTTCGTCAAATACATATGTCTGAATGCCCCTGCTGGCAAGCGTTTTAGCCGCTTCCATTGCAAATTCAGGGGACATACGGCGTGAATCATATGCAATTGCCACCCCTCTGTTCTTTGCTTCCAATCCTTTTTCTTCTATGTATGCGGCAAGTCCCGCAGATGCCTTACGGACTGTATATATATTCATGCGGTTTGTTCCAGGTCCTATCTCCCCGCGCATACCGCCTGTTCCAAATTCCAGTCCCTTATAAAACGCTTCTTCAAGGAGCTTTTCATTTCCCTGCAGACCTTTCAGCTGTTCCAGTAATTCACTGTCCAAATTCTCATGTTTTATCCATCGTTCTGCCGCTGTCTTCCATTCCATCGTATGACCTCCTAAAAAAAGCTTCTTCATATTCCTTTTCGAGTCCCAGGCGATTTTCCCTCTTAAAAACATCCGAGTTTTTTTGACAAAATTCACCCTAAAATTATGTATGCTTCCGCTGAAAAGCATTGAGCGCCAGGTGAAAGGCGCTCAATCTGCAACTATATATTACTTCTTATATTTAATGCTGTAAATATCATGCCTGCGGTCTTTTAGCTGGCGCACTGTGCCATCCTGTCTTTGCCGCCGGAGAATTTCCAGATCAACATCACCAATCAGGACCATTTCAATATTTGGATTGGTCTCTCCCACAATGCCATCCCTTGCAAACTCAAAATCAGATGGTGCAAATATTGCAGACTGTGCATACTGAATATCCATATTCTCAGTTTGCGGAAGATTGCCCACCGTTCCTGAAATTACCGTGTATATCTGATTTTCAACAGCGCGGGCCTGAGCACAATAGCGCACCCGCAAATATCCTTGGCGATCTTCAGTACAAAAAGGTGTAAATATAATTTTTGCACCTTTATCAGTGGCAATTCTCGCCAGCTCAGGGAATTCGATATCATAGCAAATTTGGATGGCTATTTTTCCGCAATCCGTATCAAATACTTTCACTTCGTCCCCGCGGCTGATTCCCCACCATTTGCGCTCATTTGGCGTAATATGGAGCTTATACTGCTTTTCAATCGTCCCATCGCGGCGGAAAAGATAAGCAATATTATAAATCTCATCATCATCTTCTTTAACAAAATGAGAACCGCCAATTATATTGATATTATACCTGACTGCCAAATCCGTAAATAACTCGATATATTGCTCAGTGTATTCCGTCAGCTTCCTGACCGCAAGGCTTGGTGACCGTTCGTCCAGAAATGACATTAACTGGGTGGTAAATAGCTCGGGAAATACAGCAAAGTCAGAACCGGAATCAGAAGCAACATCTGTAAAGTATTCCACCTGATGGGCAAATTCATCGAAGGATTTAATCTGCCGCATTAAATATTGCACCACACATATACGGACCGGGTAGCTTGTTTTATAAAAACGCTTAGTCATTGGCCTGTAATCAACATTATTCCATTCCATCAGCGTTGCATATTTATTTGACTGAACATCATCAGGCAAATAGTTCGGGTTAATCCTCATCAGAGTAAATCCATTCAGGAGCTGAAAGGATAATACCGGGTCATAGATTTTATGAAGAGAGACCTCGTTCACATACTCACGGGGGTTCATTTCTTTCGCGTATTTATGATAATTCGGAATGCGCCCCCCTATGATGATACTTTTTAAATTTAAAGATCTGACAAGCTCTTTTCTCTCCTCATACAGGCGATGGCCAATTTTCATTCTGCGGTAATCCGGATGAACCATGACTTCTATCCCGTAAAGGTTATAGCCTTCCGGATTATGGTTCGTTATGTATCCTTTATCTGTTACATCATCCCAGGAATGACGATCATCATACTCATCAAAATTGATTATAAGGCTCGAACACGAACCAATGATTTCCCCATCATATTCTGCAACAAACTGGCCTTCTGGGAAAATATCCAGATGGCTTTCAAGCTGATCCTTCTTCCAGGGTATCATGCCGGGGAAACAGAGCTCCTGAAGTGCAATGATATGATCTATATCTGAATGCCGTGTATTTCTGATAATCATTTTTTTCTCAAACTTCTTTAAATCAAGCTTTGTCAATGGTGGTGCACTCCTTTTGGAAATAATAATTATCCTGGGGGCTGATAAAAAGTTCATCCTCTCCAGTGATATACAGGTCTTTTCCCTTTTTTACTGTATTCATAACACCCTCTGAATTTTCTCAGCCAATTTCCCCCTTATGCTTATCTTGCGTCTTTTCCTTTATATATATTTCTATAAAGGGGCTGAATGTCTTCTTTTAATTTCCGTAATGATGCTAATACCATTTCAATATTACAATTGCCCTATTTCTGATGGTCGTTTGAACATGTTAATTTACAAGGCATGTCCAATAGCTTTATAATTTTAGAGTACATATTAATAAGGAGATTATTATGGAGAAAACACAAACAGACCGACGGGAGAATTTGCTGTTTATTGCCTGGGCAGCATCAATTCTGGCCCTGTTCGGCAGCCTTTATTTTTCGGAAATCAGGCAATACGAGCCTTGCGAGCTTTGCTGGTATCAAAGAATTGTCATGTACCCATTTGCTGTTATATTAGGCTTGGCTGTTATTAAGAAAGATTATCGCATCAGCCTTTATACAATGGTGCTATCTGCAGTTGGAGCAGGAATATCGATATACCACTATTCCATCCAGAAAATTTCATTTATGGCAGACCATGCTGCAGCATGCGGGAGAGTTCCCTGTACAGGGCAATATATAAATTGGCTTGGATTTATCACAATTCCGTTTTTAGCATTGACAGCTTTTATTATTATTCTTACATGCAGTTATCTTGTCTGGAAGAAAACCAAGGAGGTAGCAGTTTAATGAAAAAGGTCATCATTTTCCTTGCCATTATCGTTGTGTTATTCGCAGCTGTTGGAATCTTAACTAAAATGCAAAATGAAGAAAAAGTGTCAGGGGATAATCCATATGAAAAGGATTCACTTCATCCTGAAACAGTCAAACAGCTTGAAGACCCAAATTATCAAAATTTGATTCTTCCTGAGGAATTGGACAAAAAGTTAAATGAAAATGAAGATGTAACTGTGTATTTTTATAGCCCGACATGCCCTCATTGCCAGAGGACAACTCCTATTGTGTCTCCTCTCACAGAAGATATGGGCATCGACCTGGTTCAATTCAACCTGCTTGAATTTGAAGACGGCTGGGATAATTATGGAATTAAGGAGACTCCAACAATTGTTCAATTCAAAGACGGCAAGGAGGTTAACAGAATTACTGGTTACCAGGAAAAAGAAGTCTTTGAACAATGGTTTAATGAGAATTCGAAATAACCAAAAACGCCTGCGGCTCAGTCAGCTGCAGGCGTTTTTTTATACAAGCATTTCATTTGCGGCTTTGGCATAGACACTGAACAAACTATTCCGCGGCATCCTTTCTCCGCAAAAATGACTGTAGTCAAATGGGAATGACAAACCGAATTCTTGAAGTATTTGAACATTTTTGACGAAAATCATCTCATATTTGTCATTCATTTGCCGGGATTCCAGAATAGCCATTAGCGTCTGCAGCCCTGCTATAACCTGGTAAGCCTCCTTTAATGTTCCGAAGTATTCAAAGTGCCGTGTAGAAGTATGTAAAATCTTCTGCTGTTCAAATTCTCTTATGTCATCATCTGTGAAATAAAGAGGAAACACATTTGAATAGAATTTTCTAATTAACTCTTGAATTTTTTGTTCCTGATCAGGAGTTGATGCAAATACAACTTTCACTGATAACCCACCTTTGTAATCCTTGTAATCAGTTCGTAATATATAATTTAGAATATCATATTCTGAAAGCCCTTTAGGGTGGTAATTATACCCATGGAGAAGGGATTTGTTGACATTTATTCCTCCTGAGGAAATAGATGGCACAGGTTTAATGCTTTATAATTGGTTCTAAAGTTCTATATTAACTCCATTTTCAGCAAAATAAAAGGTGTTATTAAATATTACAATAATATTTTGTAAACACCTATTCCTTTTATCAGCTGTTTTTAAAGGCTAATATATTATTGTAATTAATTTATATGTATGAAAGTCACGATTATTCAATCAGGATAGGAGTAATTTATGGTAAAAATACAAAGGTTTGGCGAATGGTGTGAAATAGAGGTGCCTGTTAAATGGCAAGGATATACCGTCCAATATATAGTCCGGACATTATGGGGAGCACCCAAAAAACAGACACACAATATGAGGATGAACAAGCAGGTATTAATCAATGATGAACCTGCCAATTGGACAAAGCCGCTAAATGCAGGGACTAAATTAAAATTCCACTTCTTTGAAGAGGAAAATATAGGCATTCTACCCTATTATTATGACATCGAAGTACTCTTTGAAGATGATCATTTACTTGTTTTGAATAAGCCTGCAGGCATGGACACGCATCCTAATTCTCCAGAGCAAAATAATACATTAGCAAACGCTGCTGCCTTTCATATACAGATGCAGGGCGAATGCAGAAGCATAAAACATATTCATCGCCTGGATCGAGATACGACCGGTGCCATTTTGTTTGCCAAACATGCCTTGGCAGGAGCAATCCTGGATAAAGAACTGGAAGACAGAAAAATAAAACGTACATATTTAGCATTGGTTCATGGCAGGGTTTCAAAGATCAAAGGAACCATCAGCGAGCCAATTGGGCGGGACAGGCATCATCCAACCAGAAGAAGAGTATCTCCCAGCGGCCAGCCTGCTGTCACAAACTATGAACTGATCGAGTACTTTCCTAAGCTAAATCTTTCACTTATTAAGTGCCAGCTGGATACAGGCAGAACACATCAGATCCGTGTTCATCTCAGCTATATCGGACATCCTCTAGCAGGGGATATTTTATATGGCGGGAAACCGGCTTTTCCCCGGCAGGCACTGCACGCCGTAAAACTTGAGATTCCACACCCTTTCTTAGAGGAAACTATAGTCTGTCATGCACCTTTTTTAGATGATCATGAGGTTTTTAAGGGAATTGATCCGTATGCCTTTTAATAACGATTTAAGCTGCCCTTTCAGGGGCAGCTTTTAATTCACTAAAACAAAGAAGTTGTGGCTATCAGCTCAAAAAAAGAAGCCCCATATAGGACTTCTTTCAGATGATTCTATTAGTCATGAGATTTGCGCATAGCCTTCATAATGAAGCCTACAATGAATACAAGCACGATAGCACCAATTAAAGCAGGAATAATAGCAAAGTCAGCTACTACTGGACCCCAATCACCAAGAATTAATGAACCTAACCATGCACCAATGAAACCAGCGATGATGTTACCAATTACGCCTCCTGGAATATCTCTTCCCACAATCATACCTGCTAACCAACCAATGATACCACCTATAATTAATGCCCATAAAAAGCTTAACATTGAAAATCACTCCTCGTTTTGATTTAATTTAGTTTCTGTTCAGATTAAGAATTTCATTCAGCAGCTGCGCAGCTTTTGGTGATCTTATCTGCTTGTACAATTAAATTACCCAGGATTCACTATCTAAAACCAAAAAATAAAAAACTATTCTTCTGGAAAAATTTTATATAAAAAAAGCACCCCTTAGGATGCTTTTAAATAGCTTAATTAAAAATCAAATTTGTCCGGGTCGGCCCCAAATCGCTGATTTTTATTTAATGTATTCATTTGTCTCATATCTTCTTCCGTTAATTCAAAATCAAAAATATTTGCATTTTCCCTTAATCGTTCTTCTTTAACTGATTTGGGTATTACGATAATACCATTTTGGAGATGCCACCTTAATATAACTTGGGCTGATGATTTGCTGTGATGTTCGGCAATTTCTTTTATTGCAGGGTCCTCCAGCACTCTGCCCCTTGCAATTGGAGACCAGGCCTCCACTTTTATATTGTGCTCATCACAAAATACCCTTATTTCTTCCTGAGATAGCAGAGGATGAAGCTCAACCTGATTGACTGCAGGCTTTTCACCTGAGTTTTCCATTATGTCCTTTAAATGATGAATTTGAAAATTGCTCACGCCGATGGCTCTTACCTTTCCATCCCTATAAAGCTTTTCAAGCGCTCGCCAGGTTTCCAGGTATTTCTCCTTAACTGGCCAATGGATTAGATATAAATCGATGTACTCTAAACCCAATTTCATTAAACTCTTATCAAAGGCACCTAAAGTTTGCTCATATCCCTGTTCCGTATTCCACACCTTTGTCGTTATGAAAAGATCTTCCCTGGGAACACCGCTTTCTTTTATTGCCCTTCCAACACCCTCTTCATTGTCATAAAAGGCAGCGGTATCAATTAGTCTGTAGCCTATGTTTATTGCATTTTTCACCGTGTCTTCAACCTGCTGGCCCTCTTCTACTTTATATACTCCCAGCCCGAATTGGGGCATTTCAACTCCATTATGCAATGTTAAAGTGCTCCTGATATCCTTCAAGATGAAATCATCTCCTTTATGTTTTTACTTCATTTTACCATTTGCATGAAAAGGAGACCTACTCTTTACACTGCCAAAACAAAAGCGATTGCCCTGGGATGCAATCGCCGATCTATATAAACGGCAAATGCCGGGATTGTTATATCGCGGTTTTTCGCCATCCCTTCATATGTAAGATTGATTTTCCCGGAGAAAAAATGTCCTAAACAATGGACTATAAATTTTTTTTTTGAATTACGAAGCAATCTAAGCAAAAAAAAGCAGCCTGAAAAATCAGCTGCTAAAAGTACTATCCTATAATAAAATTGTTTTTTTCCAGTCCATAGAAATATAATCGATGCAGAGGCCTTGTCATGGCAACATAAAGAAGCTTAATATCCAATTCATATTCTTTGGAAAATTCTTCTTCAAGTGACAGAATCATGACCGCATCAAATTCGAGGCCCTTTGCCAAGTAGGAAGGTACGATGACGATCTCATCCTTTGGTATACTTTCCTGCTCCTGCAGCAGTTTAAAAGGGAGTTTGGCATGCTCTTCAAAAAGGCCATGAATGAGCAGGCAGTCTTTCATCGTTTTCCCGATCACTGCAAACGTTTTATAATTTTCTTTTTTTAATGAAATTACCTGTTCCTCAAGCTGCTGTACAAGCCCATGGCCATTCTCTCTCTTGATAAATTCAGGACTTTTCCCATGGCGGACAACCGGCTCCACTTCGGGGAATGAATAGGGAAGAAGCTTGAGCAATTCATTTGCCTTTTCCATGATTTCCACTGTAGTACGATAGCTTTTTTGAAGCTCTGTATATGTTGCACGCGGAAAAATAAAGTCTAGAACCTCCTGCCAGCTTGTTAATCCCCTGTAAGAATGAATTCCCTGTGCAAGATCACCCACTAATGTGAACATATCCGTATCAAGTGACTTCTTTAAAGAGAGGAGCTCCATAAAGCTGTAATCCTGTGCTTCATCAATGACGATATTTTTTGCCTTCAGCTCTTTAGGAATGCCAAAAAGGCTTTCCTGCAGGTAAAGCATTAAAGCTAAGTCTTCTCTCTCATAAACTTTTTTTCTGAACAACTTCCGGCAATATTCACATAGCAGTTCTGCATCTCTTACAGGCAATTTCCCGCCTGATAATCTTGAAAGACGGATGGAGTCTTCAAACAGGTCTTTATAGTAACGAACCAGGCTTTTTTTCGGAAATTGTTTCATGTATTTTGGCACAGCAGTTCTGAAGCTTTTCTTTAATTCTTCCAGTCTGGCTGCTTTTTTATCAAGCGCATCTGAAACATATTGCCTTCTTTTTTCAGGGTCTTTCCCTCTGTAAAGTGCCCTTTCGATCCTCACGTCATAATACGCTTCCATTTTCTTTATGATATTTTTCTTTTTCTTAGCAAGATCGTTTTGAAGCACAGCCTTTAATTTTTCCAGCCTTCGATAAAGAGGGAGATAATTGTAATCCACCAAAAAAAGCTGGAAGAACTTCTTATGGCTGAACAGCCTGAATTTATCTACCATAAAATCATCACTTGGGCAAAAGCTATTATAAATTTCTTTTAGGTAATTGGCGAGGATTACCTGAAAAACAGGCGATCCTTTAATGGAAGATGCCCAGGCTGCAAGGTTTGCTTCTTCACTGCCATGGCCTTCGAGCAAATTCACCAATTTACTGTCATCATCCATTTTAAGTTTTTCACCAAGACATGCCAGCACAAATTCCTGGTAGGTAGTCTGGCGGACTCTTTCTACCCCAAGCTCTGGAAGAGCTTCTGAAATATAATCAATGAATAGCCTGCTCGGTGCCAGAATCATAAGCTGTTCAGGCGCAAAATTTTCTTTGTACTGGTAAATGAAATAACTTATCCTGTGCAGGGCAATTGTTGTCTTGCCGCTGCCTGCTGCCCCCTGAACAATAATGGGCTTATTCAAATCAGCACGTATTATTTTGTTCTGTTCTTCCTGTATGGTTGAAATAATGTCTGTGAGGCGGTTGCTTGAGCTTTTAGACAGTGATTCCTGAAGTAATTCATCTGTAGTCGTGAGGTCTATATCCCGGATCTCATCCAGAACCCCGTCTTCAATCATATATTGCCGTTTCAATGAGAGATGGCCTGTAAAGCTTTCTTCATAGGAATGGTATTGAACCTTACCCAGCCTGCCTTCATAGTATAAATTGGCTATCGGAGATCGCCAGTCAACAATAATCTGCTCCTGGTTCTCCCTTGAATACAATGAAGTTTTGCCTATGTATAAAATCTCTTTTTCATTTAAATCTTCCCTTAGGAAATCTATTCTGGCGAAATAAGGCTTTTTCCGTGCTTTTTTCAATTGTTTTAATTCATCTTTGGACATCTCAAAAAAACGGGCATTTGTCAGTAAAGAAGAGTAACTTAAACTTGATTCAAGCCAATCAACGTCTTCGAAAGCTTCTTTCATATTCTCCTGAAATTTATCTTTGCTGGATTCTGATGTTTTAATTACGACATCAATATAACGTTTCGTAAATTCCAGCCGCTGAATTTCCTGCTGAAAATCGGGGTGTTCGAATTCAGATGGCATATGTTTCTCCTTTCAATTGTTTTTCAGCCGCAATGGAGAAATACATATGAGCGTACGCGTGGGCAGAAAAATATATTATCAGAAAAATCTGCAAGAAGCAAGGGTCAGGAACTGATTTGGCTTTGTCGAATTGGGGTGTTAAATGCATTGGGAATCATGTTAATTTATAATATAGAAAAACCCTTTTTAGGAGGTGATGAAAGTGGACATTGCAATTGCAATGCCTGATAATGCAGCGTCTCATGCAAAGCCTGATATTGGTGGCGATACTTTGCATGAGGCGGTAATGGACTAAATATTATCGCCCATTCAGATGAAACCATTTCTGATATCGGCTTTGCACCTTATTCATTTTTTATTGTCAAAAATAATAAGGAGCTGGCAGAAATGAGTTATGTAAAAGCGAATGCCGTTTTACCGGAGAATTTGATAGCAGAAATTCAAAAATATGTTCAGGGTGAGGCCATTTATATCCCCAAGCCTGAAAAAGCCTACCAAAAATGGGGCACCCGCTCTGGAGCAAGAAAGGCACTGGAGGAAAGGAACCATTCTATTAAAGGTGCCTTCCAAAACGGCAAAACAATCAGCCAATTGGCGGAAGAACATTTTCTTTCAGTAGAAACAATCAAGAAAATAGTTTATAAAAAGTGAATTATTCGCACTGAACCTTGTTCAGTGCTTTTTCATATGCCAAGTTCATTTCCTAATCGTTCTATACATTTACATTTTTATGTAATTCTTTTAAAGTGAAGGTGATATATAAAGGTGCTGAAGGTATAGGAGTGGGAATAATGGAACCTTTCATCAGAAATGATCAATATAATTTTATAAAATCTCAGACGCAAGTGTTAATCAATGGCCATGCCTCTGTCAATGATACAGGAGTGCTGAATGCACTGAAATCACTTTCGGCTGAGAAGGTATTAAGCCTTTTTGAAGAAATTAGCGAGGAACAAAAACAGCTTCTTTCCCCAGTTGTTGATATAAAAGAAAGAGATCAGGCTGATGCCTTCTTGGCACAAATAAAAGATTATGTGATACCGTTTCCATCTTTGACAGAACAATCCATCAAAAAGCTGTTCCCTAAAGCAAAAAAATTAAAGATACCAGCACTTGAAGATATTGATTTCAGGGAAATAAGCTACTTGGGATGGGATGAAAAAGGCACAAACAGGAAGTATATGATTAGCCTGCTGAATGGCAAACTGACTGGTTTAGTTGGAACATTTAAACCGCTGAGCAAAAAAGGAATCTGTTCCATCTGCAGCAAATTCGAAGAAACAGGCTTGTTCTTAACTGAAATCAAAGGGGCTTCGCTTGGCACCTATACAAAGAAAGGGAATTACATTTGCCGGGACAGCCAGAAATGCAATGAAAATTTGAATTCACAGGAAAAGCTCCAGGATTTTATTGGAAGGCTGAAAGGATAGATAGTTATCCCCATAATTAAGACACCGCCGAGTTTGGCGGTGTCTCTTTCAGTTATAAATGGGCTTTTCGTTTATTCTCCATAATCTAGGGAATATTATTGTAATAAAAAAAACTATCATATTTTGTCGATTTCGTATAAAATAGTTACGTTTGATTGAATTTTTCCTAAAATAATTGGGGGTAAAAAAATGGTTTTTAAGAAGAAGGACAAGTTTAACACATTGTTAAGCAATATTTCCGTGAATTTAAAAGATAGTGCAATTTACTTTGCCGACTATAAGATTAACAATGTCAGTGATTTAAAAACCTTTTCAAAAACAATGAAGGATTATGAAACAAAAGGAGATTCCTATGTTCATGAAGTCATTAAAGAATTAAATAACGCTTTTATTACGCCTATTGAAAGGGAAGATATCCTCCACCTCGCTATGAGCATGGATGATGTGCTGGATGGTTTTGAAGAATGTGCAGATTTATTTGAAATGTATTCAATGACACAGGCAGATGAATTTATGCTGAAGTTCGTTGATGCGATTAAAAACTGTGCAATTGAAATTGAAAAATGTGTGGTACTTCTTTCAACTAAGAAATTACTGCAGATCAGAGAGCATGCAATCAAAATAAAAGATTACGAATCCAAATGTGATGGAGTCCGCCGTCAGTCAATCAAGCATCTTTTTGCTACAGAAAAAGATCCTATTCGAATCATTCAATATAAAGAAATTTATGAAACTTTGGAAGAAATTGCTGACAGCTGCCAAAATGTCGCCAATACGCTTGAAACCATCATTATGAAAAATGCTTAAGGGGCGATCACAATGGATGCAATATTTATTATAACGATCTTAATTGTCATTGGGGCCCTGGCATTTGACTTTATCAATGGTTTTCATGATACAGCAAACGCAATAGCTACCTCGGTCTCCACCAAGGCTCTTAAACCAAGACATGCCATCGTTTTGGCAGCAGTCATGAACTTTGTTGGTGCCATGACATTTACTGGAGTTGCAAAAACCATTACCAAAGATATTGTGGACCCTTTTACCTTGCAGAATGGATCTCTTGTCATTCTAGCCGCTTTAATCGCTGCGATATTCTGGAATCTGCTGACTTGGTATTATGGCATCCCAAGCAGCTCTTCCCATGCGATCATAGGCTCGATAGCCGGTGCTGCGATTGCGGCAGCAGGATTTTCAGCTTTAAATTATCAGGGATTTTTAAAAATTCTTCAAGCACTTATCTTTTCGCCGTTAATTGCATTTGCAGCCGGTTTTATTGTTTACAGCATTTTCAAGATCGTTTTTAAACACAACAACCTCACTAAAACAAACAGGAATTTCAGGCTGTTCCAAATTTTCACTGCCGCACTGCAATCATATACACATGGAACAAATGATGCACAGAAAGCTATGGGTATTATTACAATGGCACTTATTGCAAACAATTATGTCACTTCAACAGATATTCCTTTCTGGGTACAGTTTTCCTGTGCTTTAGCCATGGGGCTTGGGACTTCCATCGGCGGCTGGAAAATTATCAAAACGGTGGGCGGAAAAATTATGAAGATCCGGCCAATAAATGGAGTGGCAGCAGACTTAACAGGTGCAATGATCATTTTTGGCGCTACATATATCCATTTGCCAGTCAGTACTACTCATGTTATCTCCTCTTCTATCCTGGGTGTAGGTTCTGCCCACAGACTTAAGGGAGTAAAATGGGGTACAGCGCAGAGAATGCTTATTACATGGGTAATCACCTTGCCAATATCAGCTACTTTAGCTGGCATTGTCTATTTAATATTGAATGCCATTTTTTAATAATAATTTTAAAAAGGAGCAGGCTGAGCCCGCTCCTTTTTTTCATCCTAAATATTTTCTTTGAAAATCTGAAAGACTTTCATATTCATTTTCAAACAAACGCGATAAGCGTATATAAATCGGCATTAACTCCCTGTATACTTTTGCATCCTCTTCCTTCGGCTGATGGCTAAACGTTGCACCTACCATATCGGAGACAACATTTAAGTCCTCAACCACCCCTAAAGCATATAATCCAAGAATAGCCGCTCCCAGGCAAGAACTTTCATAGCTTTCAGGCACAACAACTTCCTGATTGAAAATATCGGCCATCATTTGGCGCCAAAGATCTGATCTGGCAAATCCTCCCGTTGCCTGAATCCTCTTCGGCTCCCCTGTCAGCTCCTCTAAAGCAAGCAATACAGTATATAAATTATAGATAACCCCTTCAAGCACAGAACGGATCATATGCTCTTTTTTATGGTGAAGGCTCAGACCAAAGAATGACCCCCTTGCGTTGGCATTCCATAAAGGTGCGCGTTCTCCTGTCATATAAGGATGGAAAATCAGGCCATCTGATCCAGGTGCAACTCCTGATGCAATCTTTGTTAATACATCATAAGGATCAATTCCCAGACGCTTGGCCGTTTCAACTTCTGATGCAGCGAATTCATCGCGCACCCAGCGGAAAAGCATGCCTCCATTATTTACCGGTCCTCCAATAACCCAGTGTTTTTCTGTTAGAGCGTAGCAGAAGATCCTTCCTTTTGGATCGGTTACGGGCTTATCGGTTACAGCACGGATCGCTCCGCTGGTTCCGATCGTTACAGCCACCACTCCTGGATCAATCGCATTAACTCCAAGGTTGGAAAGGACTCCGTCACTGGCACCTACAACAAATGGGGTATCCAAGCTTAAACCAGTCAGTTTTCTGAATTCCTCTTTCATCCCTCTTACAGAATAAGTAGTTGGAACAGGCTTCGACAGTTTTTCGGCTGTAATTCCAGCAGACTCTACCGCTTCTTTATCCCAGTCCAGCTTCTTCAAATTAAACATTCCAGTAGCTGATGCTATTGAATAATCAACGATGTACTCACTAAATAATTTGTGAAAAACATACTCTTTAATGGAGATAAATTTGCTGGTGCGCTTGAATATTTCCTCCTGCTCATTTTTCAGCCAAAGGATTTTCGACAGAGGTGACATCGGATGAATAGGCGTTCCAGTCCGTAAGTATATTTCATGGCCATTCATTTCCTTTTTTATCTTTTCAGCCCATTTTGCACTGCGGTTATCAGCCCAGGTAATGCTGTTTGTCAATGGCACCCCATCTGCGTCGACAGCTATGACACTATGCATGGCTGAACTGAAGGACACGCATGTAATATCCTCAGCTCTAACATTTGATTCCTTTATGCAGCCTCTAAGGGTTCCTAGAACAGCTTGAAAAATTTCTTCCGGGTCCTGTTCTGCAGTCGAAGGATTAGGAGTATGAAGAGGATACTCAATTGTGTATTTCCCAAGAACTTTACCGTTATGGTCAAATAATACTGATTTTGTACTTGTTGTTCCAATATCCGTACCGATTACATATTTTGTTGCAGACATTGTGATAATCTCCTTTCAAAAACAATTCTGAAAAAGCGTCACTTAAAAACTGAAGAAGGAAGCGGCTCTAACAAGTCGCCACTTCCCTTCTTCTTCATATTAATTTTAGGCAATAAAGAAGCCAAGTATAAATACTGTCGCAAACCCGACTAAAGCAATTAATGTTTCCATCACTGTCCATGATTTCAGTGTATCCTTAACGTCAAGGCCGAAATAGCGGTTCACAAGCCAGAAGCCAGAGTCGTTAACATGTGAGAATATCGTTGCGCCGGCCGCAATGGAGATAACAATCAATCCAAGTACCGGACCTTCAAGTCCCATTGTTTCAATAAGCGGAGCCATCAATCCTGCAGCTGTAACCATGGCTACAGTGGCTGAACCTTGGGCAACACGTACAAAAGTAGAAATCAGAAAGGCCAGGAGGATTGGAGGCAGGGCGGAAGCAGCCATCATATCTCCCAATACCTGTCCAACACCTGAATCAATCAGGACCTGTTTGAAAACACCTCCGGCACCAGTAACAAGGATGATAATCCCTGCCGGCTCTAAAGACTTTGTAGCAATATCCTGGACTTCCTGACGGGAGTAACCGCGTTTTGTTCCAAGACTGTAGAATGCCAGTAAAGTAGCCAAAGTCAAGGCAACAAAAGGGTGACCCATAAAGGTGAAGAATGCTCTTAATCCATTTCCTTCTTCCAAAATAACACCTGATACAGTATTTAGAAGGATTAAAACCAGCGGAATGAAAATGATGCTTGCAATTAGCGCAAAGCTCGGAAGCTCTTTGTCATATTCTTTTTCCTCTATTTGCATATAATCTGGAACCGATACATGTATTTTTTTCGCGATATACTTACCAAACAAAGGACCCGCGATAATCATAGAAGGAATACCGGCAATAACACCAAATAAAATTACCCAGCCAAGATCAGCACCAATTAAATCTGCTACAGCTATCGGTCCCGGAGTCGGCGGAATAAAGCTATGTGTAACTGCCAAACCGGCTAAAAGCGGAATCCCGTAGTAAAGCAATGACTTTCCTGTTTTCTTTGCCAGACCATAAACAATCGGCACAAGAATGATAAAACCAACATCAAAAAATACTGGAATTGCGACAATAAAACCTGTAATACCTAGCGCCCATTGAGCTTTATCTTCACCGAATTTCTTGATCATTGTCTGTGCAAGACGTTCAGCACCTCCAGAAACCTCGAGCATACGGCCAAACATTGCACCAAGACCCACAACAACAGCTACGAAACCAAGTGTTCCGCCCATCCCATTCTGGACTGATTGAATTACACCATCAAGCGGCATCCCTGCTGCAATCCCAACTAGCAAACTCACAAGCAATAAAGCTACAAAAGCATGAAGCTTCGTTTTCATAACTAAGAATAATAACAAGAAGATACCAGCCATCGCTACTAATATTAACATTGAGCCTGACATTTCATTTTCCCCCTTTGTATTTGAAGCGTTTTCATTTATTGATAAAAATATATATCTGCGGGATTTGGAAAGCTGCCATTGGCAGCTAGTCCAGTTCCCAAAAAAGTTTATTTCTTTTCTACTGCATGTCCGCCAAATTCATTTCTTAGTGCAGCGACCACTTTACCCGAGAATGTATCTTCTTCCAGTGAGCGGTAGCGCATCATTAATGACATGGTAATGACTGGAGCAGCTGTCTGTAGATCAAGGGCTGTTTCAACCGTCCACTTCCCTTCACCGGATGAATGCATGACACCTTTTAAGCCATCAAGCTTAGCATCCTTCGAGAATGCATTTTCAGTTAGTTCCATTAGCCATGAACGAATTACAGAACCGTTATTCCAAACTTTAGCGACTTTTTCATAATCATAGTCAAACGGGCTCTTTTCAAGGATTTCAAATCCCTCCGCAATTGCCTGCATCATGCCGTACTCAATTCCGTTATGTACCATTTTCAGAAAATGGCCGCTTCCTGTTCTTCCGGCATACATATAGCCGTTTTCCACAGTAATATCCTTAAAAATTGGCTCAATTGTTTTAAAAGCTTCCGCATCCCCGCCAATCATTGTGCATGCCCCATTGCGTGCACCTTCCATACCGCCGCTTGTACCGCAATCGAAGAAATAAATTCCTTTTTCCTGCAGCATTTCAGCTCTGCGCAGCGTTTCCTTATAATTGGAGTTGCCTCCATCGATTAATATATCGCCTTCTTCGAGAAGTGCTGATGTCTCCTCAATAACTGCCTCTGTAATATCACCTGCAGGCACCATCATCCATACCACACGCGGCTTTGTAAGATTGTTGACCATTTCCGCAATAGATGGGACTCCTTTAATCCCTTCAGCAGAAATTTTTTCGATTATATTATTGTCTTTATCAAATGCTGTCACTTCATGTCCATGGTCTTTCAAATTCAGGGATAAGTTGTATCCCATCTTTCCTAGACCGATCATTCCTACTTGCATAATTGCCTCCTGGATGAAGAAAATTTTTTTCGTATGTGACTTTATTATACAAAATATTTTTCTGTTTGCAATCGTTTTCAAAAAAATATTTTTCGATTATAATAGAAATTGAATTTAGAAAGCGCTTTATTCCCTTCTATCTTCTATACCTAATGAAAAAATTTTTTGAAATTTATTTTAGGGAGTTGCCCATAAATGGTTCATGATAACTTATATTGTTTTGCCCGAATTAAAACACATTATGCAAAATTCAGCGATAAAGAAAAAAAGATTGCAGACTATATTCTTGAACACCCTGAAAAAATCGTCCACAGCTCCATTAACCAGCTTGCTGATGACCTTGGCATAGCTGATTCAACTGTATTCCGTTTTTGCAAACGGATTGGCTTTAAAGGCTATCAGGCTCTTAAAATAGCATTGGCGTCGGAAATCGTTACACCTATTAAGGATATTCATGAAACCATTAATGAAGATGATGGAATCCTGACTGTTTCGGAAAAGGTGTTCCGCTCCAATATCAAGACCCTTGAAGATACCCTTGGAATCATTGGCGGGGGGGCTTTTGAAAAAGCAGTCGACCTAATATTGAATGCAAATAAAGTCGAATTTGTCGGGAGCGGCGGATCCAGTATTATCGCGATGGATGCTTACCACAAATTCATCCGCACCGGCATTACTGTGCTGGCAAACAGCGATTCGCATTTGCAGCTAATGTCGGCTTCGCAGCTGACCGAGAATGATGTGGCAGTTTTTATTTCTCACTCCGGCACAACAAAAGATGTCATTCAGGTTCTTAATGTGGCAAAACAAAATAAGGTGAAAACCATTGCCATTACAAATTTTGCAAAATCACCGCTCAGCCAGAATGTTGATATCTCACTTTTCACAGTAGCAGAAGAAACCGATTACCGCTCTGAGGCCCTATCTTCCCGGATTGCGCAGCTGAAGTATTATTGACGCGCTATACGTGAACGTCATGATGGCAAGAAAAGAAGATGGCAAAAAAGCACTCCACAAGATGCGGAATGCTATTTCAGTTAAAAGGATATAAAAAGGCAAGGGCTTATCCCTTGTCTTTTTCAGTTATCAATTCATCAATGGGAATTTCAGAGAAAGCTTTATACCGCATAACCTTTTCGTGAAAAGAGAGGAAATGCGTCACATCATTCGGAACAGCCGCACAGTGCATTCCTGCCTGAACAGCTGCGATTGATCCATTTACGGAATCTTCAATGGCCAGACTTTCTCCCGGCTCGACGCCCATTTCTTCTAGTGCTTTTATGTAAAGAGCCGGATCAGGCTTTACTTTTTCAACATCTTCTTTTGTTTTAATCGTTTGAAATTGACCCTCAATTCCAAAATGGTTCAGATAATGCTTAACCCAATCCCTGCCGGAGCTGGATGCAACTCCAAGCTTAAGGCCTTTTTCAATGCACTTTTCTATTAGGTCCTTAATCCCTTCCCTCAGAATTAAAATATCCCTTTGACTATTGAATGCTTTTTCTGTTTTTTCCTGAACAGATTCTCGATTAATTTGAATACCTAATTTACTGTCAATATAATTAAATAGAATATCATCTGTGGTGCCAATGCCCTTCGCAAAATCCTCCAGCCCAAGCTCAAATCCATAATCTTCTGACAGGGTTTGTTTAAAGACCTCATACCATAAAGACTCTGTGTCTACAATGGTTCCATCAAAATCAAAAATTACAGCTCTTATCATTCTGCCACCGCCTCCTGATTCTTTCCCCTTACATTAGACGTTACTGCTATATTAAAGTTACTAGGTTGAAGAAACCCGGGAACTATTTTCCCGGCTTTTGAAGTATTTTGCTTGTAAGCTTTCGGATGATCTCAGGCAAAACTTTAAACGTATATGGTTTATAGACCCGTTCAGTCCACTTATGGCCAGCCTTCCCATAAACTCCAAGGTTAATGACAGGAATACTTAAATCTCTCATTGCCTTTAATGGAATGGGAAAAAGGCTTTTTATAGCAGGAAAGTTCTTTTTAAGAGATTGTATATCCTCATCCGAGCCGTCAAAAGATAGGAAGCTTCCGTCAGATAAGTAGGGAAAATATTTGCGGATCTTGAATGCTTCACCTGTTTTCTCAGCCTCTTCAGCAAGCACTTCCTCCAGGCAATTTTTCAAAAAGATTCCTCTTTCTGCATTCACATCAACCGTGTTGGCAGGAAGAAAAGGTGTTCCATAAAATAAAACCACTCTAGGTTTCTTCTCAGGATCTGATTGGTGTAAAGCTTCTACAATATCAAAAGCAATCATTCTGGCATCGGTTTCTTTAAGCGAGCTTTGCTTCCTTGCTTCTTCCATAACACTCACTGTATCTATGCCCTTCTCTTCAAGGTAAACAAGAAAATCCTCTAAAGGCGTCACCTCTGTTCCCCAATCCAGCTGTCTTTCCGGCAGCTTATTGACAGTCCGAAAATCTTTATAGGCACCTTTCAGCCGGTGCTCTACTGCAATAGCTGCATCTTCGGCAATCATCCCCAGTTCTTTCGAGAGCTGCTTCAGGGGTTTTTCATAGAAAAAGTAATTGAAGTAAACCCTGCAGCCGACTGCCGTCTGAACATCATAGCGTTTTTTATCATCTCTCATATATAAACAGCTTGGAGGAAGCACCAGCTCCCCTTCAAGCTTCTCAGTCAGCTGAAAATTCTGGCTTATACGGGCGGTCAGCTCTGCAGCAATCAAAGTTGGATCAATCCCCGCAAGACTTTCACCTGCATGGGTCTCCCTTCCGAAAATAGAAAAACACGGCAGGATTTTTCCCGCTGTACCGGTGTATATATACTTTGTGGTGTCCCCATCATACAATGGCGAGATAAAATCATTATTAATTGCAGCCAGATATTCCAGGCCCATTTTTTCTTTCAGCCTTAGCAATTCGGACAGGGCGGCTCTGCTTCCTTTATGCTCGCCCTCTTCATCAGCATTAAACATGACAAGCAAATTGCCGTCCAATTCGTCGGGATTTTCCGAGAAAAACAAGAGATTGGCCAGATGGACAGCAATTCCGCTCTGCATATCCAAGGCTCCTCTGCCAAAAAGCCACTCCTCAGACCGGGCATCTTCCTGCACTTCCGGATCAGAGCCATATTGTACAAAGAACTCCTGCAGCTTATCGGGATCATGGGCCATGCCCTGAATCGGGCCAAAATCCTCTGTACCGACCGTGTCTAAATGCGCCAGATATATAATAGTTTTTTTGCCTCTGGAACGCCCCTTGAGGAAGGCAAACACATTCTTGCGGCCCAATTCATCACCAGGTATTTCCTGAGTCCATACTAAATTATCATTATTATAAAAAGATGGGTACGAGTGTATTATTTCTTTTAATAAGTCAGCTTTATGCTTTTCTCCATCCGAATGATTGTAGCTCTTCATCTGCACAAGGGCCTTTGTTAAATATTCGGCCTGCTGACTCAAGTTCATTGTTTTAAGATTTGCAAACATAGGCCAACCCCATTTCGTTACTGTTTGACAATAGTGTATAAGCATACTCCATTGATAATCAACACATTTTTATATAATGGCTGTTTCACGGAAAGCAAGTTTCCGTATCCAAGCTTTTTTCTTTATATAAGGATGAAACCGCCAATATATAGAATAATAACATTAAGGTCTTGAAATCTATATCAAAAACGAATATTATATAATTTGTGCTTTCTTAACGTTCGTATTTATTGATAACACATACAAGCTGAAAGAAGTTTTAGTTTATGGGGGACTTTATATGTTCAAATTAAAAGAAAATCAAACAAACGTAAAGACCGAAGTTCTGGCAGGCATCACTACTTTCTTAACTATGGTTTATATAGTGGTTGTTAACCCTGTCATATTATCTGATGCAGGTGTACCTTTTGAGCAAGTTTTTTCCGCAACCATTATCGCAACCGTTGCAGGTACCCTTTGGATGGCACTGTTCGCCAATTATCCGATTGCCATCGCACCGGGAATGGGCCTGAACGCCTATTTTGCCTATTCCGTTGTCGGCACACATGGAAATATTGATTACATGACTGCATTCTCAGCAGTATTTATTGCAGGTATTATCTTCATTATATTGTCGCTTACCCCTTTCCGGGAAAAACTGATCATTGCAATACCGGATAATTTAAAGCACGGAATTACTGCTGGAATCGGCTTATTTATTGCATTTATCGGCTTACGGTTAACCGGGCTGATTACAAGCCACCCAACAAATCTTGTTGCACTCGGGGACTTGCATTCTCCACAATCCATTCTTGCTCTGGTCGGTCTTGCTGTGACTTTAATTCTTATGACACTTGGGATTAATGGGGCTTTATTTTTCGGAATGATTCTCACAGCCTTAATTGCCTTCTTTACCGGCCAGCTCTCTTTTGAACAAGGATTTGTTTCGCTGCCTACGCTTCCGGATGGAATCATCATTTTAAATCCATTCGAAGCAATCGGAGATGTTATCCAGCATAGTTTATACGCAGTAGTTTTCTCCTTCCTGCTTGTAACGATTTTTGATACGACTGGAACGATGATCGGCGTGGCCCAGCAGGCGGGATTAATGAAGGGCAATACGATGCCTAGAGCTCGTGAGGCGCTTTTGTCAGACTCCATCGCTACTTCTATCGGTGCCATGTTTGGTACAAGCCCGACTTCAGCTTATATTGAATCTTCTACAGGTGTGTCAGCGGGCGGAAGAACAGGATTAACAACCTTGACTGTTGCAGGTTTGTTCCTGGCTGCAGCTTTCTTCGGACCGCTTGTCAGTGCGGTATCAGGACTTGCTGCCATTACTGCACCAGCCCTGATCATCGTTGGAAGCCTGATGATGGGCAGCATTTCACATATTAAGTGGAATGAACTTGATGAAGCATTCCCTGCATTTCTGATTATCTTAAGCATGCCGCTGACATCCAGCATTGCAACAGGAATTGCGCTTGGATTCATCGCTTATCCTCTTATGAAAGTGGTAAAAGGCAAATGGAGAGAAGTTCATCCGCTGGTTTATTTATTTGCCGTGCTATTCTTTTATCAGCTCGCATTCCTGCCGCACTAAAAAGAAAAGCGGAATCCCTTATAACAAAAGCTTGTCCAAATCGGACAAGCTTTTTTGTTTTTTAACGCTTCTATTTAATACCTGACCATTCATATTCTATAAGTATAGAATTGGACAAGTTAGGGTGATAGCTTATGTATGAAAAGCTGTTTGCAACTTTAATTGGGAGTTTATTATTAGGGATAGGCATTAACGGTTTCCTTGTCCCTCACCATTTGCTAGATGGGGGCATTATTGGCATTGGGCTGATCCTCCATTATTATTACGAGCTTCCCACTGGATTGAGCATGATTGTCTTAAGCATTCCATTATATGTACTTGCCTGGTTTTATGAGAAGAAATATTTTTTCTATAGTCTGCACGGACTCCTGATTTCATCCTTCATAATTGATTTGCTTTCTGCTATCCGAGGTCATTTCGATCTTTCCATATTGCCCAGCTCGATTTTAGGCGGCTGCCTGGTCGGTTTTGGGATCGGCCTTATGCTCCGTTATGAAACCAGTACAGGGGGGACTGACCTGCTGGCACAGCTGATGACAAAGCTCCTCCCTATTAATATCGGCGCTTTAATATTTGCAATTGATGGATTGGTCATTTTAAGCGGTTTAAAAATTGTCGGTATTGAAAAGTTCCTGTACTCATTTATCACCATCATTTTTGTTGGCGCTATGACATCGCTAACAGTTATAAGAAAAGAGCAGAATATCGTTGAATGAAAAAAGCGACAGATGCCCCCGCACCTGTCGCTTTTCTTATGCTTATGCTTCTGCTTCTATTTTTTCATTCATGTCGCTATACAGATTTCCATCAATTTCACCGGTGATACGGCTCGTCAAAATACCTGAGGTCATGGATCCGCTGACGTTAACAGCTGTGCGTCCCATGTCTATCAGCGGTTCAATTGAGATCAGCAAGCCGGCCAGTGCAACTGGCAGGTCAAGGGCAGATAATACCAGGATCGCTGCGAACGTCGCACCGCCGCCGACCCCTGCCACACCAAAGGAGCTGATCGCTACAATAAGAATGACGGTAAAAATAAATCCTGGTGACAGCGGGTTAATGCCTACAGTCGGAGCAATCATTACCGCCAGCATTGCCGGATAGATTCCAGCACATCCATTTTGGCCAATGGAAAGGCCAAATGACCCGGCAAAGTTTGCAATTCCTTCAGGAACCCCCAGTGACTTTTGTGTTTTAATGTTCAATGGCAATGCACCGGCACTTGTTCTGGATGTAAAGGCAAATGTTAATACAGGAAATGCTTTTTTCATATATGTGATTGGATTTAAACCGCTCATTGTTAAAAGCAGCAGGTGAATCAGGAACATGATGGCAAGTGCCACATAAGAAGCAATAACAAATTTCCCTAAATTTAGAATCGAGTCGAAATCACTCATGGCCACTGTTTTCGTCATAATGGCCAATACTCCGTACGGAGTCAAGCGCAGAATTAATGTGACAACACGCATGATAATTGCATAGAAGGCATCAACAATTTTCGCAAAAAGGTCAGCCTGCTCGGGTGATTTCCGTCTGACACCCAGGTAAGCAATTCCTAAAAAGGCTGCAAAGATAACAACTGAAATGGTGGATGTAGGCCTTGCTCCTGTAAAATCAAGGAATGGATTGGCCGGAAGAAGATCCAGCATCTGCTGTGGGAATGTCCTTCCTTCAATGCCCTGATAGGTTTCTTCCAGCTGCTGGCCGCGGGCTGTCTCTGCATCGCCTCCGCTGATTTGGACTGCCTCCAAGTCAAAGCCGACAGCAGTTGCAATCCCTACAGCGGCAGCAACTGCAGTTGTGCCTACAAGCAGCCCAAGGATAAGCACACTGATTCTTCCAATATTATTAGTTAATTTTAGCTTAGTAAATGCACCTAATATAGAAATGAAGACAAGCGGCATTACAATCATTTGCAGGAATTTGACATAACCCCCGCCTACTAAATTGAACCAGTCTGCAGATTTAGCAATGATCTCAGCACCAGGTCCGTAAATCAGCTGAAGGGCGAAGCCAAACAAAATCCCTAATCCAAGCGCTGTAAACACACGCTTTGAGAATGAAATATGCTTTTGTTGCATAAAGAATAATACGCCTATAAGCAGAAGCATAATGGCAATATTTAAAACTAAAAGTCCTGTACTCATCGGACTGAATCCTCCCCAATAGATGTTTTCATAATGACTTACTATAATACATGTATTCCTATGAGTCAAGTCGGGATTAAAATTTAAATTTTCTTATTATATATTCCATTCTGCCTTGAAAGGTTCAGTGTTTTCCCTTTGATCTGTGCCTAAATTTCAGCGACAATTAGATCACCCGGCAGTTGTATATCTGCCGGGATTAGGTAAATATATCTGTTTAATTGTTTTTCTCTGAAAGAGCCTTTGTTTTTTCAAAACATTGATCCATTGCACTCATTACCGCTGCACGGAACCCAGTTCTCTCCAGTTCGGCAACTGCTTCAATCGTTGCTCCACCTGGAGTACAGACCTCATCCTTTAATTCCGCTGGATGCAGACCCGTTTCCAGCACCATCTTGGCTGCCCCCAAAACAGCCTGTGCGGCGAGCTGATAAGACTGTTCACGGGGCAATCCTGCTTTTACACCGCCATCTGCCAATGCTTCAATGAACATATAGGCATACGCTGGAGAAGAACCGCTTATAGCAGGAATAGCGTCCATCAGCTTTTCTTCCATAAAAGCTGCTCTTCCAATGCATGAAAATATTTTTTCCACTTCCTCCATATCATCTGGAGATACTGATTCATTAACAGAAAGGACGGTCATTCCTTCTCCTACTAATGATGGCGTATTTGGCATGGTCCGTACTGCTCTGACTTTCCGGCCAAATGACTGTTCCAGAAATGATAGGCTGATGCCGGCCGCAATGGTTATGATGATGACATGGGAGCGAAGGCTATCTTTAATCTCATCAATAACTTCCCCATGTGCATCAGGCTTAATAGCCAAAAACAGTATATCCGCTTCTTCCGCTGCTCCAATATTGGAAAGGCGTGTTTGTATATTCCACCTGCTTTTTACATCCTCAAGCGTCTTTTCAGTTCTGGCAGAAGCAATAATCTGGATTGGATTTACCAGATTGGATTTGAGTATTCCTCCAATTATGGCCTGAGCCATTTTTCCGCATCCGATAAAACCGATATTTTTATTCATCAATGCCCACATCCTGTATAGTATTTCCTTTTACTATTATACTGCAGGTATGGTTATGAAAAAATAGCAAAGGGTAAAAACATAAGACACGATACTGCAACACAATAAAATTCTGTTTGGAGAGATTGATCTTGAAAGTTATAAATCCATATGCTCCTCTGCCAGAAAGCTTTTTTCAGCAGCCGACACTACTATTGGCGGAAGCACTGCTGGGCTGCTTATTGATCAAAGAAACGGAAGAGGGAATCGCCTCAGGCTATATCGTTGAGACAGAAGCATATATGGGCCCGGAAGACAGGGCAGCTCACAGCTTTGGGAACAGGAGAACAAAGCGGACCGAAATCATGTTCAATGAACCTGGATTTGTCTACACGTATGTGATGCATACCCATTGTCTGGTTAATGTTGTTAGCGGCCCAAAGGAAAAGCCGGAAGCTGTATTGATCAGGGGAATTGAACCTGTAGATGGGCTTGATTTAATGAAAAAAAGACGAAAAATGGAGGATCTGAAGAACCTCACAAATGGGCCAGGTAAATTAACCAAAGCTCTCGATATTACAATAGATGATTATGGACGGCATTTTACAAGCCCCCCTCTTATGATTGCTAAAGGAATTCCTCCCGGGAAAGTCACACGCGGAAAACGAATCGGAATTGATAATTCCGGTGATGCAAGGAATTATCCCTGGAGATTTTGGATTGCTGAAAACCCTTTTGTTTCACGCAGCAGGAAGTAAGAAGAAGAAATTAATAAACAGCAAACCGGAAAAACTCTTCAGAACAAAGGGTTTTCCGGTAATTTTCTATTGATATTACCTGGAATTCCTCTGCACCCGTGAATGGATCCAGGTTGATAACTGAAACAGCAGCATGCCGGCCAAAGCTGCAATCAGGATATAAGCCCCGGCAAATACTTTAAGGCCCCCTGTGGCCAATCCGGCAATAATTACAGAGAATTCTCCCCTTGATGATAATGATAATCCCGCCTTTAGAGCTTCCTGTTTCGACAGGCCATACCATTGCCCTCCAAAATACCCTGCAGCAAGCTTGTGAATGATGGACCAGATAACAATAATAACCAGAAGACCGAAAGAAGGAATTTCTTCATTAAACTCAAGCGAAAGCCCGAAATTCAAGAAAAAAAACGGAAGAAACAAATTCCTTACGGGAAGTACAACTTCCTCTGTTTTTTCTTTTACCTCCGTTCCGGCAAGAATGATGCCGGCAAGAAATGCGCCAATAACCTCTGATAGCCCCAGAAATACTGCAAATCCGCCATAGGTAATCGCTACTCCGAGAACAAGAATCAAAAAGGAATCTTCATGAGCAACTTTCTTCATCCAATGCTGGGCTTTATGAAGAACTATTCTGCTCATCCAAACTGCAGCGCCAGCAAGAAGAGAAACCTTTAGAAAAATAAACAGAAAATCTGCAGCGGAGAAACTATTTCCGCCGCTCAGCCCAATCAACACGGTCACTAGTATCGGGGCAGTGAGGTCTTCAAAAATCAGAAGAGAGAGCATATATTCAGAGTCTTTATCTTCAAGGCGATTTTTTGATTCCAGCAGCTTAACAGTAATTGAAGAACTGGTTGCATATACAATTCCAGCAATCAATAAAGAGACAAACATGTTTTGACCTGCAGCATAGGCAATTCCCGCAGTCACTCCCACTCCCAGAAAAACATCCAATAGCCCGGATTTCCAGACTTTCCTTCCATTATTCCTTAATTCACCCACAGAGAATTTTGTGCCAAGCAGAAAGAATAACAGAATTAAGCCAATTTCACCTGCAGTTTCAATTACTTTCGCCTCTTTGTAAAATCCAAAAAAACCGATGCAGGTTCCTAAAATAATATAAATAACAATATCAGGAATCCTTAGGATTTTAATCCCGATTATTGCAGTTATATAAAGGGCAATAAAAATGAGCCCAATTGCAAGAGGCATATTCATATTCCGTTTTTCATCCTTTTCTGAAATTGTATTTTTACGGACTATAAATACCCTCTTTGTTTGAATTTCACTCCTGCCAGTTAGATCCAAAATTAGATAGCATTCATTGCGTATTCCCTTCAAGCATTTCTTTCGGTTATATTTGATTTCGGAAGAATGCTTAATTATTTATAAAGAGAAAATTCGACAGGTACCTGGCACCAATAAAATTTGTCGATAAAAAAACAGGCTATTTTACTGGACTTTTTTTATTAAAGCGTTTATTTTACTATAAAAAGGCAATATTCTATGTATAAGTTTCAATAAAACGGAATGGGATGGTGTTACGATGGCAGACAAGAAAAATGTTAAAACTCCCGGCAAAGATCTCAATATTGGTGCGAATGTTTCATTAAACGGCCTGGTAACAGCTGTTTTTGATAATATGGTCCATGTCCAGATTGGTGCTAAGATTGTAACAGTTCATGTAAAAGACCTTTATTCTGGATTAAATAACCCTTTGTTAAAGAACCAGCAGGCTTAAAGTGAAACTTCAATCAGTGAGGGGGCTTTATACTCCCACTGATTATAAGTTGTGGCCCACAGGACGTGGCGTTTTTAGTCTTTGTTCTGCTGGCGGGCCTTTACGGGCAGTTGGACTCCTACTTATCCTTTTTCGATTCCTCTGAGTCTGGAAAAGGGAGGCTTACTGCCCGTTAGACTGCGATAACATCCACCATCTCTAAACATACCTCAGGAGGGGCAGCTCATAAGCTTGCCCCTCCTGTTTTTTAGCATCATCATATTATACCGGCTGTACCTGCTTATTTTCCTTTGCAGCAGGAGCGTAATCTCCAAGCACCTGATAAGCCTTCAAATATGATGTATCTAATAATGATACAGCTTTCAATGATGCCTTAACGATGAAGGCATCTTTTGAAACTTTGCTGATTGTTTCAAATCCTTCAGGCAATCCCCCTTTATCAGCATCACCAAATATAATCCAAACTGCCTGTTCAAGAACAGTCCCTTCCGAGTCGCCTTCCTCAAAGACTGAAGGAATATCGGCTCTGCCAACATGAATCAGATCTTCAATAATTGCGCTGGCTGTCGGGAACATGCCGGCACCAGGACCCTGCAGGCTGATATTCCCGACAATATCCGCATCAATCGAAACTGCATTTTGCACTCCTTCTACTCTGTACAAGGGATGTGCCTCCACTGTCAGGACCGGTTTTACAGTACAGCGGATAGTATCTTTTTCTCTCTGAATCGATGCTACATGTTTAAATTTCAGGCCCAGGGAATCAGCCAAACGGATTTGCTCAATTGTAATATCAGTAATGCCTTCTCTAACAGATGTTTCCTGCGCCGGTGCTTTCCCGAATACCAGCTCGCTCAGAACAACCGCTTTGTAAAAAGCGTCATATCCTTCTATATCATTTTTCGGATCGGCTTCTGCATATCCTTTTTCCTGCGCTATTTTCAGTGCTTCTTCAAATGATAAGTTCTCCTCGCGCATACTTGTCAAAATGAAATTGGATGTGCCATTTAAAATTCCTTCGATCCGTTCAATCTTGTTGGCATTCAGCAGCTGCTTGATAGTCTGAATTATAGGGATCCCGCCTCCGACTGTTGCTTCAAATCCTAATGATACATTATTTTCTTTTGCGAGCCTCGCAAGCTCACTTCCATGGAATGCAAACATCTCCTTATTTGCTGTAATGACATGGCATCCTCTCGATATGGCCTGGCGCAAATACGTATAGCCTGGTTCCCTGCCAACAATGGCATCAATTACGACATCAAGCTTAGGAAGCTCAATAATATCCTGAAAGTCATCAGTTAAAAGCACCTCATCATCAGGCAAAGAATGCTTACTCACATTTTTGACAAGGATGGCCGAGACCTTCACTTCTTTCCCGAATATCGCCTGGAGCCTTCCCTGATGTTTGCTGATCGTTTCATACACTCCTTTTCCAACTGTTCCAAACCCCAATAGCCCAATCGTTATCGCTGACATTTCACATTCCCCCTGGTTAATATTTAAAGTGCAGAAAACTATAAAAACAAAAAACCCCTTCCGTCTATACAGACAAGAAGGGGTTTGAATTTACGTTCCGTTCATTCCGCCTTCTTATCTTCGGAAAATGTATTCCTCTGAATTTGGCACCGTGCATAAATGCTGGTTGCCGAGGCTTCATAGGGTCAGTCCCTCCGCCTCTCTTGATAAGAAGTTTCAAAGTATTCAATTTATATGAATCATAAACATTTATAAGGACTGCGTCAACCTTTTTTGAAAATTATTTTCTTCAAACGCTCTTACTTTCCTCGAAATCTTCAGTAATGATTTCAAGAAAATGCTTAAGAATTCGGGCAGTCAGCCCCCAAATAACCTTATCTTTAAAATAGTAAAATACTTCTTCTACTTTCCTTGCCTGCCAATTGTAATTTTCACCTCCGGCAATCAAGTCAAATGGAAAATTCTCTTCGGGCTCTACTTTAAAATTCACGTGATACATTTCCGGCTTTACTTTTTTTAGAAATGAAAGAGGGACTGTAAAAACTTCTTCCACTTCATCAGGGTTTGGCTTAATCTGGTCCGGATTATGGATAATGCCTGCATAAGGGTAAATAATTTGACCGAAGGAAATCATGTAATCCAGCGGGGACACATCTGTGATGCTGTCTTCATTCACGCCGAGTTCCTCTGAGGTTTCACGGATAGCCGTATGCTCCTCATCCCTATCTTCCGGATCTATTCTCCCGCCCGGGAAACAGACCTCCCCAGGCTGCCTTCTCATTGTAAGTGAACGCACTTCAAAAAGGACATGTACCTCATTATTTATCTCAACCAACGGAAGCAAAATAGCGAATTTCGAAAATCGCTCACTCCCTAAAATGACTGGGGTCCTGTTACTTAACCTTTTAGCCAGTTTCTCAATCTCCATCTACCCACCTCCAGCAGCAATTCCAATTTATTGGCTATTATCTTTATCATACTGTATTTACTTTGTTTTATTAATTCATATGGCTTGTACCATGTAATGATTCAGGATAGTTTATTCCTTTGTTGACTGTCTGCCCTTCAAAAGAAAAAGAAAGTTTCTCCTCCTGCAATTCAGGGAAATTAGAAAATATAATATGACCTTAGGAGTGAAAATATGAAGAAAAATATATTAGTAGGCGGGTATGATACTCAGGAAGATCTTAAAGTTGCTATTGAAGGGGCCTTGTCAAACGGGTATCAGAAAGACAACCTTGTGATTGTCTCAAAAGATGGAGCGAACCTCGAAAGCTTTGCAGACAATCATGGAGTGAACTTGCGAATAGTCGGATCCCAGGAGCTCGGCAATCAGCGCTTTCTTGATTCAGTGAAAGCCCTTTTTATGGGAGAAGATCCAGCCACAAGTTCAGGAATGGATCCTAATAAAAAAGATGGTACACGGTTTGATGAACATGACTTGGATAAATACGCAAGCATGGTATTTGATGGAAAGTATGTCTTAATCGCGGACTACTATGGGAACTATCCCAATTCCCAGGAGGACAATCAAAGGATCAATGCTGAAGACCCAGAAGGGTATCTCGAAAGCGCTTCAGCCCGGGAAGCTGTCCATGAATCAGATATCAAGACACTGGCAGATAAAACTGGTTACACATGTGCTCTCAATAATCAGGATAATGATCCTGTTCACATTTCACCCAAGTCTGCCGATGTGAAAACCAGTGCTGAATTTAACAGGGATGAACGATATACGAAGGAAAGGCTCTAATAGCAGAAGACCCCCGTTTGGGGTCTTTTTTTTTGGAATAAAAAAGAGAGGTTCCCCTCTCTTAAGCATACTTCTTCTTATCTTCCTCCTGTTTGAAGAAACTCTTCATCGCATGGAATACATCTGCTTTTTGCTTAAGGATATAATAGCGGAAATCCTCATTTTTAATATTTTTATAGGCTGACATCAGGGTCGAATGGCGGTTATACTGGTTAACTTCACCATATCCGAACATATTGGACACCTTCATCAGGTCTTCCACCAGCTTTACACAGCGGGCGTTGTCAGAGGTCAGGTTATCACCGTCTGAGAAGTGGAAAGGGTAAATATTATATTTGCGCGGGTCGTATTTGACCTCAATCAGTTCAAGCGCTTTACGATAGGCAGATGAACAGATGGTTCCCCCGCTTTCTCCTTTTGAGAAAAAGTCCTCTTCTGAAACAACCTTTGCTTCAGTATGGTGGGCAATAAATTCAATCTCGACTGTCTCATATTTAGTTCTCAGGAAGCGTGTCATCCAGAAGAAAAAGCTTCTGGCCATATACTTTTCCCAGATCCCCATCGAGCCGCTCGTATCCATCATAGCAAGCACAACAGCCTTTGAATCAGGCTTTACAATTTCATTCCAGGTCTTAAACTTCAAATCTTCCTTATAAATAGGGTGGAACGCTGCTTTTCCACTCATTGCATTACGCTTAAATGCCGACATCATGGTGCGTTTCTTATCAATATTGCCCATTAATCCAGTCTTTCTGATATCATTAAATTCGATGTCCTCTACCAGGTTTTCATCCTGCTCTTTTCTTTTTAAATTAGGCAATTCCAATTGTTTAAATAAAGCTTCTTCAATTTCCATCAGTGATACTTCTGCTTCAAAATAATCCTCGCCTGCCTGGTCGCCTGCTCCTTGCCCCTTTCCGGGTCCTTTCTGGCTGCCGGATCCATCACGTGCCACTACATCTCCAATCTGGCTATCTCCATCGCCTTGGCCGACATGTTTGTTTTTATCATAGTTATAACGGATTTTGTATTCATCCAATGAGCGAATCGGAATTTTCACTACTTCCCGCCCATTCGACATTACAATGTTTTCTTCCGTTATCAAATCAGGCAAATTGTTGCGGATTGCTTCCTGGACTTTATCCTGATGACGCTGCTGGTCATCATAGCCTTTGCGATGGAGGGACCAATCTTCTTGGGAAATTACAAACTGATGGTTATTGACATTCGTCATGTTAACCCCTCCTTTTAAATTCAATTTCACACATTACAGCTTTCCAACATACAATATCGCGAGTGTCAAAAAAGATGAAACATCCCCAATTCAGCAGTCTGCCTTACTTTCATAGACTCATTTCCCGGCAGCAAATTTGTTATTAATGCACCAATACAAAGAAATGTTTATTACTCTATCATATGCGAGAAGACAAAATAATTTACAAATAATTTTGACAATAAGACATTCGCATCATCTTTTGGACAAGCCCATTTTTTAATATGGGGATTTGCCTAAATAAACAAAATAAACCTCCGCGTTTAGCGAAGGTTCTTGTCCTTGTTTTTATGCTGAATGGGATCGGGATATTTATCATAATCCTCTTTTAATTCTTTATTGGTCCGCAAATTCTCCATTTGCTTTCCCAGATTTTCCATTTCTTCAATATTCTCTGCCATTGAGCTGTTTCTCGGTGTATAATCCTTATCTAATTCTTTCTTTTTCATGAATATCACCTCTGCTTTATTTATACCCTGTGTTGGGCTTATCTAAACTTTTAGGCAGGTTCTGCTGCATAAAGATGGCCAGGCGAAAATAGGATTATACTAAAGGGGGGATCTTTATGAGCGAAATCCTTTGCTGCAGCTGGTGCGGTGAATTATCACTGTATGATCGGACCGTTTATCTTGAGAACAAGCCGATTTGTCCGGAATGCCAGAAAAAAAAGAAAAAAGCTGCACTTAAAATAGAGAAAAATTGATGAAGAGGCTTTCGGAGCCTCTTTTTTATATGGGTATTTTTCATTAAATCTATCAATTACACCACAGTCTTTTCTCCATCAACCGCAAAAATAAGCCTGGCAGCAACTCTGCCAGGCTCTTCTTTTTAACGATTCAGCAAGCTTCCCACATAGCGGAGCAGTTCGTTTGCTGATGTTGAGTTATAGCCATGTTCGTCAATTAATCTTGCTACAACTTCATTCACCTTCTTCAGCTGCTGCTCATCCGGCGTTTTTGAAGATGTGGTGATCTTCACCACATCTTTCAGGTCAGCGAAAAGCTTCTTCTGGATTGCTTCACGCAGACGGTCATGCGAATTATAGTCAAAGCGCTTGCCTTTTCTTGCGTAAGCTGAGATGCGGATGAGGATTTCCTCCCTGAATGCTTTCTTCGCATTCTCGGAGATGCCGATCTGTTCTTCGATTGAGCGCATCAGCTTTTCATCCGGACTGATTTCCTCACCGGTTAATGGGTCGCGCAGCTTCGCTTTATTGCAGTATGCTTCAACATTATCAAGATAGTTTTCCATAAGCGTTTTCGCAGATTCTTCATAAGAATAAACAAATGCCTTTTGTACTTCTTTCTTCGCAATATCATCATACTCTTTGCGGGCCAGAGAAATAAAGTTCAGGTATCTTTCCTTCAGCTCTGGAGTAATGGATGGATGCTGATCCAATCCTTCTTTAAGCGACCGCAATACATCCAGCGCATTGATGCTTGTGATATTTTTGCGGATGATTGTAGAAGAGATCCTGTTGATGACATAGCGCGGATCAATACCGCTCATGCCTTCATCTGCATGCTCTTTTTTCAATTCTTCCACATCAGCCCTGTTATAGCCTTCAACGCTCTCTCCATCATACAAACGCATTTTTTTAACTAAATCTATATCGCCTTTTTTCGGATCTTTCATACGGGTTAAAATCGTAAACATCGCTGCAACCCTCAAGGTATGCGGTGCAATGTGCACATTGGAAACATCGCTTTCACGAATCATTTTATCGTAAATCTTCTCTTCCTCTGAAACCTTTAAATTATATGGGATTGGCATAACAATTATCCTGGAATGCAGTGCTTCATTCTTTTTATTGGAAATGAATGAACGATACTCTGTTTCATTCGTGTGAGCGACAATTAGCTCATCTGCCGAAATCAGAGCGAAGCGTCCAGCTTTAAAGTTGCCTTCCTGAGTCAGGGACAATAAATGCCATAAAAACTTCTCGTCGCACTTCAGCATTTCCTGGAATTCCATCATACCGCGGTTTGCCTTATTTAGTTCTCCATCAAAACGATAGGCACGAGGATCTGATTCTGAACCATATTCAGCAATGGTTGAAAAGTCAATGCTTCCAGTCAGATCGGCAATATCCTGTGATTTTGGATCTGAAGGGCTGAAAGTTCCGATCCCTACCCTTCGGTCTTCCGAGAAAATGATCCTTTCAATCAAAACATCCTCAATGCGGCCGCCATATTCCTGCTCAAGACGCATGCTATTCAGTGGCGATAAATTTCCTTCAATTCTAATTCCATATTCGTCATAGAAATCCTTTCGGAGATGGTGCGGGATTAAATGAAGCGGATCTTCATGCATCGGGCAACCCTTAATAGCATAGACCGCTCCCCTATCAGAATGAGAATATAGTTCCAAACCTCTTTTTAGCATCGTCACTAATGTTGATTTACCGCCGCTGACCGGACCCATTAATAAAAGGATCCTTTTGCGGACATCAAGGCGTTTGGCTGCCGGATGGAAATACTCTTCCACTAACCTTTCCAAAGCTTCTTCTAATCCAAAGAGCTGATTGCTGAAAAACTGATATCTTTTTTGCCCCTTCACTTCTTCCACACCGGCATCTTTAATCATGCTATATACCCGTGAATGTGCTGACTGGGCAACCCATGGCTTCTCTTTAATAATTTCTAAATACTCTCCAAAAGTCCCTTCCCATTTAAGCTTTTCCTCTTCGTGTCTGTACATCTCAATTTTTTTTAGAATATCCATAAGGACCTCCCCCTGTCGCATTATCAGAGACGATTAATATACTCTATGCGCCCCGGCAATCGAACATGCGTAAACTATTGAGAGTTTGGTTTGTACTTTTTACGGGGATATTTATTAGAAATACTTTGCTGCGGTCTCTGACTGTAAAAAAAACTCCTTACTTTTCATTCACAGTTATTCATTTTTGGGCTATAATAAGCTTATATTTACATGCTTGCCTATTGAGATACCGCTAAAGGAGGATTACATATACATGGGTACAATTATTATTATCGGTGTAATGGTTGCTTTCCTTGCTGCTATTTTCACTGCTGGTTATGATGACAAGCCAGGCGTGAGCAAAAAATAAGCTGCTGATCAATTCAGCAGCTTTTTTCTTATTTGTAGGACAGACTCTTGGTGTCCAATATACCCCTACCTTATATCCATCTTTTTCTTCTGTACAAAATCCTTCATATACATTCGTGTCTGCTTTTCAAGCATGCCGGCGATTTGGCCAGTCCATGTGTCCTTCCGCTTGCCGCCCGTACGCTCACCATAGTACTCGGAAATGATTTGATTATACACTTCCAGCTCTTCTCGGTAGGCAGTTTCATCCTGCTTATATTCATTTTCATGGTATATGTGCTGAAGAGGAAGCCTCGGCTTTTTATCGTTCTTTTTGGAAGGATAGCCAACAGCCAGTCCAAACAAAGGAATCACGCGATCCGGTGTCTTTAAAAGTTCAGCTACTCCCTCAAGATTGTTTCTTATTCCGCCAATATAGCAGATTCCCAATCCCAGCGATTCAGCAGCAACGGCAGCATTCTGAGCAGCCAATGCTGCATCAATGACAGCCACCATAAATTTCTCTGTGCTTTCAATGGAAGGAATTACATTGATATTTTCCATTTGTCCCATGACTTCATGACGATGCAAATCAGCACAAAAAACAAAAAAATGGCCATTTTCTGCTACATAATTCTGATTGCCTGCAAATTCAGCAAGTTTCGCTTTCTTCACATTATCGGTAAGACCGATTATTGAATAGGCTTGAACAAAACTTGAGGTGGACGCGGCTTGAGCAGAAAGTATAATCGTTTCTATCTGCTCCCTGGAAAGCGGCTTGTCCTCAAAGTGGCGCACGGAGCGATGGTCCATCAGCAAATTGGTCACTTCATTCATCACATCTCATCCTTTCCATATGTACTTTTTCATTTTACCCAGATAGGAAAGTTTTCTCCAAAGGAAAAGGCCCGAAAAATTTCAGGCCAGCTGTTTCCTATTTTAAATGCAAGTAATCCTGCTGCCGCAGTGCTTCATAAACCAGAATGGCTGCAGCGTTTGATAAATTAAGGGAACGGACTTTATCGTTTATTGGTACCCTTAATGCACGCTCTTTGTTGGTTTCAATGATATTCTTCGGAAGACCCGTCGTTTCTTTGCCAAAAATAAAATAATAATCCTTTCCTACATTGCTGTAATCGAAAGTGGAATGCGGCATGGTGCCATACTTCGTTAAGTAGAAGTATTCACCGCCTTTGCTGCTATTAAAGAAATCGTCCAATGATTCATGATAGACGATCTTTACAAATTGCCAATAATCCAGACCTGCACGCTTCAGCATTTTATCTTCTGTCGAAAAGCCAAGCGGCCGGATCAGATGCAATGTCGTATCAGTAGCCGCACAAGTACGGGCTATATTACCGGTGTTTGCCGGAATTTCCGGCTGATATAATACTACATGCAATCCCACTTTTTTCACCTCTAAATTAATTCTGCATGTGTTATTATATCACTTTGATATCACCATACAAATTACTGATCATCAGTTATAGACAAAAATTTATATTTAATATTCGGTGTATAGGCTGTTGAATCTTCATAAGCCCAATAACGCATTCGGCTGTTATAAGTATGGGCATTGACCAGCGGCATTCCTGAGGCATCTTTCCCCGTCACGATCGTTGTATGGTCAAATCGCCCGTCTCCCTGAAAATCATAGCAAATGACATCTCCAATTAAGAGCTGATCCGGACTCGAGACTTCCTCCGCTCTTAACCCCGAATTCGAACTCGGCAGATACCACCGCAAAGAATTTGCAACCGTCCAGCTGTAGCTCCAATTCCCGCTTCTCATCCACCATCCTTTTCCGCGGTTAGGAAACCCTCTCATCGGTCCGCCGCCTACATGAAGACACTGGGAAATATAATTCGTGCAATCCACTTCAAATTTTTTATAAGCCGGATTATAGCTGTTCCACCATTTTTCTGCATACTGCACTGCCTTCATGCGGTCATACTCATACTCTATCCTTTCTTCCTCTCCATATTCACGGTCAGGAGACGCTTCAGCTTTTTGAATATCCTTAAAAGGGTTTTTCTCCCGATCCTCGACAAACACTCCTTTATAAAAGTCGGCTGTGCGCTCTTCAATTTCTTCTTCCATAAAGAATATGCCTTTTTGCTTAATTAAATATTTAAAGTGAACTCTGTATTCAACCTGCTTCATATCATCCTTCTCCCTGCCGACCGTGATCACTTTTCCGGTTGCCTGGGCTTTAACAATCTCACCGGACCTGCCGGAAAGTGATTCTTTCTTCTTTTCAATCTTAGGGCAGGTATGAATTGAACCTCTTGAATGGGAAACGCACTGCTGCACTCTTTTTATTAACAGCTCCTGAAGCTGGTCCCTCACGCATCTCACTCCTCTCCTATTCCATACATATGAGACGAAGCTGAGGACTTTGCTTAATTTTTCGTGCAATATATTAGTAAGTCAGCCGGGCTGACCAGTTTCTCTATTTGTCCATAAAAAAAGAGGGAGATTCCTCCCTCATCATTGTTCTATAAAACTTAAACCTTTTTCAATCTCAGAAACGACCTCTCCGTCTTTTTCCTGCTGCGACGCCTGTTCCAGGGCAGCCAGTGATTTCTCACCGCCAATTTTCCCGAGTGCCCATGCAGCCGTTCCACGGATCACCGGCCGAGGATCTTCTGTCATGACTTTAATCAGATCTTCTACAGCTGTTTCGTCTTTGTAGTGAGCCAAGGCGATAATGGCATTTCGCTGGATCGGCTTTTTCCCTCTCCAGGAGCCTGAAACCGGGCCATATTTTTCTTTAAATTCCCGGTTGCTGATAAATAGGAGCGGCCTTAAAAGCGGCTTTGCCACTTCGGGATCCGGCTCCATTTCTTCGTGCAAATGAAAATCCTTGCCTTTATTTTCAGGGCATACAGTTTGACAGGTATCACACCCGTACAGTCTATTTCCTAGTTTTTCCCTATACGGCTCTGCAAGAAAGCCTTTTGTCTGTGTCAAAAACGCGATGCACTTCTGTGCATCAAGCTGACCTCCCTGGATTAAAGCTCCAGTCGGACAGACGTCAACACATTTTTTGCAGCTTCCGCATCTGTCTTCCATTGGTTTATCCGGTTCAAAAGGCAGGTTCGTTATCATTTCTCCGAGATAAACATAGGATCCGAATTCGGGTGTAATAATGGAACAGTTTTTGCCGCTCCAGCCAATTCCGGCACGCTGCGCTACAGCCCGGTCAACCAGTTCACCTGTATCCACCATGGATTTGCATAACGCCTCAGGGATTTTTGATTGGATGAAGCGCTCAAGCTTTTGAAGACGTTCCCTCAGGATATGATGATAATCTTTACCCCATGAAGCGCGGCAGAAAATTCCTCTTCGCTCACCTCTTTTGCTGACAACTCTGACCTTCATTTTGGAAGGGTAAGCAACAGCAATTGAGATAATGGATCTGGGTTTGTCCATTAGCAGGCCCGGATTCACCCTCTTCTCAATATCAGGCTCTTCAAATCCTGATTGATATTGAAGTTCCTGCTGGCGAATCAGTCTATTTTTCATCTCATCAAAAGTGCTGGCTGCTGTAAAACCGATTTTATCTATGCCAATTGTTTTGCTGTATTCAATAACTTCCTGCTTGAATTGGGAAAAATCCATTGTATAACCTCCTTTCGTGAAAATTTAATTTATATGAAAACAAGCTGTATCAATGCCGGTGATAGATACCGGAAAGTCTTTAATTTATTGAATCACCGCTTATTATGATAAACTATTTTAAAGTAATTTTGGAGGTGGAAAGCTTGGAAATTACGATTGCTCCCGAGTTGTGCAGGTTATTTCCCCAATTTAAAATTGGATTCATTACATATAAAAATATAGAAGTCGGACAATCTCCTCAAATGGTAAAGGGCAGACTCCAATTATTTCAGGAATCAATTTATTTTGACTTAGAGGACAAGAGTGTTACAGAACTTGAGGGGATCAAGGAATGGAGACAGATTTTCAAAACAGCAGGCAAGGATCCAAATCGGTACCGTCACTCTGCAGAAGCACTGTACAGAAGAATTAAAAAACAAAATTATCTGCAGCCGGTCAACAGCTCCATAGATATTAACAACTTCTTTTCCCTCGAATATCAAATACCGATTGGCGTGTATGACGCCGATAAGCTTTCAGGTAATCTGACTATCAGGTTAGGCAAAGAAGGCGAAGAATATAACGGTTTAAACGGAAGACCCAACTCACTTGCCAATTTAATTATTAGTGAAGATGCGGCAGGGCCATTTGGCAGTCCGTTTGTCGACTCAGAAAGGTCAGCGGTGACAGAGCAGACTAATAATGCCGTTCAAATCGTTTATTTGCGCCCTTCTCTGGAAATGGAAAAGGCTGAAAAAATGGTTGATTCTTTAATGAACATGTACACTCAAGTACATGGCGGAGAAGGAGCCTCTAAGGTAATTGGATGTTAAACAAGTTTCAAAAAATCGAGTGGTATCCTCGGATGCCACCCGATTCTTTTTGCTTAATAGCCAAGGAAAATGAAAAAACGCAATACCTCGTTCTTTTTGAACGAAACACTGCGTTGGCTATGTATGGAGCGGGTGAAGGGAATCGAACCCTCATCATCAGCTTGGAAGGCTGAGGTTTTACCACTAAACTACACCCGCATTTGTGTATTTATATTTAATCAGCAATGAAATTATGACTAAACCCTATGTCGATTTTTATCAACAGAAAAAATAAACATTGTGTCGAATCAACTACTTAATAGTACTAAATTCAGTCAGAATGGTCAACCCCATTTGAGAAATTTGTCGAAAATACAGGGAAGGATTTTAAAATCCTCCCCTGCTAAAATTGTTACACCCACCACATTTCTGAAGGCTGCTCTTCGATTAAGATCGATTTAAGGTTTCTGACTGCCCTTGTAAATCCTTCTTCTATGGACATAAGCGGATCTTCATGCTCAATGCTGACAACATAATCATACCCAAATGTTCGCAAAGCGCTTATCATATCCGACCATTCCTGCAGCCCGTGTCCGCACCCGACTGACCTGAATGTCCACGCTCTGGTCTGAACATTTCCATATGGCTGCATATCTGTTAAACCGTACATATTAACATTTTCCTGATCAATATAAGTATCTTTTGCATGAAAATGATGAATGGCATTTTCTTTTCCCAATATTTTTATTGCCGCCACAGGGTCGATTCCCTGCCACCATAAATGGCTTGGGTCCAGATTGGCTCCAATGGCATCACAGGTTTCTCCCCTTAATTTTAGAAGTGTATAAGGAGTATGCACAAGGAACCCGCCATGAAGTTCAAGACCAATTTTCACATTATGGTCTTTTGCAAATTGCCCGGCTTTCTTCCAGTAAGGAATGAGTTTCTCCTCCCATTGCCATTTCAGCACTTCTCCATACTCATTCGGCCATGGAGCGACCGGCCAATTCGGATGCTTGGCCCCTTCCCCATCACCTGCAGTACCGGAAAAACAGTTAACAACCGGAACATTCATTAAGCTGGCTAACTTAATCGTGTCATATAAAACACGGTCCGATTCCTCCGCAAATGCTCTATCAGGGGAAATCGGATTGCCATGGCAGCTGAATGCGCTGATTTCAAGCCCTCTTGATAAAATCTTGTTCAGATAATCATCCCGGAGTTCTTTGCTTTCTAATAGCTCGTTCAGGCTGCAGTGAGCATTTCCGGGATATGCTCCCGTTCCGATTTCAACAGCCTTAAGCCCAGCAGCTTTCACATGATCAAGCATTTCTTCAAAATTCTTCTCAGCAAATAAAACGGTAAATACGCCGAGCTTCATAAAATCTCCTCCTTGCTTCTAAAATATTTCTCTTCTGCCCATTTCACTGCTTTTATAAATCGCATCAATAATTCTGGTTGTCTGCAGTGCTTCTTCTGCTTTAACTATGAACTCTTCTCTCCCCAAACAGCTGTCAATAAAGTTCTGTGCCTGCGCCAAAGCATAGTCATCCTCACCCGGCAGCCATTCTGGGCGTGTATTAAGGAGCATTCCATGTTTTGATTGGTTCAAACTGAATGGGAATAAATCAATTCCTCCATTCTGCCCCGAAAGGCTGAGGCCTTCATCATCCCCTTCGATATTGGCCGACCATGAGGTTTCAAAAAGCAAGGATGCGCCATTTGCAAATTTTATGTAAGCAGTCACATGATCATCGACATGAAAGGATTGATGGTCAAAACTTCCCCATAGATTGACCTGCCCAGGCATTCTGCTCAAAGTATTATAAGCTGTACCGGAAACCTCGGTTTCCTCGGGGTTTCCCAGAAGCCAAAGCGAGAGGTCAAGCAAGTGGCACCCATAATCAATCAAACTTCCTCCGCCCTGAAGTTCCTTATTAGTGAAAACACCCCATCCCGGTACCTTTCTTCTTCTCATCGCTCGTGCCCTGGCTGCAAATGGAAGGCCAATTTCATCTTCTGAAATGAGTTTTTTGGCAGCCTGAGCCTCTTTCATAAACCGGTAGTGGTAGGCAATGGCCAAAACCTTTCCCGACCTGTCTCTGGCCTCTATCATTTTCCTGCATTCATCTGCTGTCATGGCCATCGGCTTTTCACACAATACATGCAGCCCAGCCTCCATCGCAGCAACCGTAAGCTCTGCATGAAACTTGTTCGGTGTACAAATAACTACAGCATCAGCTTCATTGAATACTTCTTTATAATCTGTAAAAACGCTTCTAATACCAAACTTCTTTGCAGCCAGCTGTGCAGTATCCTTATTCACATCGCAAATAGCCGTAATGGAAGCACGATCCGATAATTTTAATATAACTGGGATATGCCTGGACTGGGCTATTCCGCCAGCACCGATAATTCCAATCCGAAGTTTCTTCATGAATGCACCTCAATTAATTTTGACAATCTGCTTTGTTTCGCTTGACTGCAGCGCAGCAAGTATCACTTGGAGCGACTTCATTCCCTCGGTACCAGGAATCGCAGGCTCCTGTTCATTTAAGATACTTTCAACAAAATGATCAATGACGCCTGAATTCTTTTGTCCTCCTTCTTCATTTGTCTGAATCCCGCCGAGTTCGTACTTTACTGTATCACCGTTTGCATACTGAACAACGAGAGAATGCACCGGATCATCCTCTAATCTCAAAATTGCTTTTTCTCCATATATAATGGTGGAATTGTCTTCGTTAGAGACATAAGACCAGCTTGCAGCCAATGTACCGATTACACCGCTTTCCGTTTTCAAGACGCATACCGCTGTATCATCGACATCTGCACCAAGCTTGGCACTTGTTTCTACAAATGCTCCTGCCTCAGAGAACTCTTCTCCCAGCAGATAACGCAGCAAGTCGGTCTTATGTACACCAAGGTCGCCCATGGCGCCAATAAAAGCCTGATCTTTTTTGAAGAACCAGCTTTCTTTGCCATCTGCACTCCATCCCTCCGGCCCGCCGTGGCCAAAAGCCGACCGGAAACTATAGATTTTTCCTGCTTCACCTTCTGCGATCAATTCCTTTGCTTTTTTATGAGATGGTACAAAGCGCTGATTATGAGCAATCATTAATTTCTTTCCATTCTTACGGGCTGCTTCAATCATGTCCTGTGCCTCTTCCATAGAAGTTGCCATTGGCTTTTCACATAAAACATGCTTGCCGGCGTTTAATGCGGCAACAGAAATGGGTGCATGCAGATAATTCGGGGTGCAGACACTCACAGCATCTATATCCGGATTAGCCAGTAATTCTCTATAATCGGTGTACACCTTCACCCCATAAAGATCGGCAAACACATGTGCACGCTCTTCATTAATATCACATACCGCTGCAATGACAGCCCCGCTGTTTGCATGATATTCAGGCATATGCCGGTGCTTGGCTATACTTCCGCATCCAATAATCCCAATTTTGAGTTTTTTCATCTTAATTTTCCACTCCTTCTTGATTCACTCTGATTCTCTCCAATGGCTTTGCATTTCCATAGACCGGTACGGGAAAATCAGCTGGCTTAGCCCACTTAACTGCATTTTTAATAACCTGCTGAACATCCTTATGATAATAAGTTGGATACGTTTCATGTCCTGGGCGAAAATAAAAAATTTTCCCTTTTCCACGCCTGTATGTACAGCCGCTCCGGAAAACTTCCCCTCCTTCAAACCAGCTCACCATTACAAGCTCATCCGGCGCAGGGATATCAAAATGTTCCCCATACATTTCTTCTTTTTCAAGTTCAATATATTCTCCAAGTCCTTCTGCAATGGGATGGCCTGGATCTACAATCCAAATCCGTTCCTTTTCATCGGCTTCTCTCCACTTTAAATCACAGGATGTTCCCATTAATACTTTAAAAATCTTAGAGAAATGACCGGAATGCAGGACAATCAGCCCCATTCCCTCCAGCACTCTTTGCTTTATTTTTTCAACGATTGCATCCTCAACTTCCTCATGCGCGAGATGTCCCCACCAGACCAAAACGTCTGTTTCCTGTAAAACAGCATCACTAAGTCCATGCTGGGGCTCATCCAATGTAGCTGTCTTTACGTTATAATCTTCTTCATTGAAAAAGTCTGCAATGGCACCGTGAATACCATCCGGATAGACAGACCTTACCTTTTCATCCTTTTGTTCATGACGATTCTCATTCCAGACAAGCACGTTGATCATTATCTTCCTCCTTCTGTTAATTCATACTTCGATATTCATTTGGGGAAATCCCCTCTGTCTTTTTAAAGACTTTACTAAAATACTTTTCATCCTGATAACCGACCTGGAAAGCAATTTCATAGATTTTCAGTTTAGGGTTCTGCAGAAGCTCTTTTGCCTTGTTCATCCGGGCATTCGTAATAAAATCCGTAATGGTAGCCTGATATTCCTGTTTAAACTTTCTGGAAATGTATTCCCTGCTTAAATAAAACCTGTCTGCAATTTCCTGCAGGTTAATATCCTTGCTATAGCTTTCCAGCAAAAACTGTTCTATTTGCTGAATCACATTCATCTCCCCGTCATGCCCCTGCTCGCATTCCCCTGGATGACTTTGCTGTTTCCATTCATTTATGGCTTTCTCCAGGGTTTCATTCAATATTTCAGGATCAATAGGCTTCAAGATATAATCAAAGCTTTTATAACAGATGGCATTCCTCATATAGTCAAAATCATCATATCCGCTGACAACAATCGTCTTGCTGGATAGATCCGAAGAATGAATCCATTTTAAAAGGCTTATGCCATCTCTCTTTGGCATGCTCATATCAGTGAATATGATTTCCGGGCGATGCTCTTTAATCAGCTTTATGGCCTCATTTCCATCTGCCGCCTCCATGATTGTGTCAATTCCAAAGCGACTCCAATCCGCAAGAAGCATTAAGCCTTCCCTCACATGTTTTTCATCATCCACAATAATTGCTTTCATCTTATCCACCTTCCATCCTTTTTGGAAGTTTAATAGAAACAAGCAGCCCGCCTCGCTCAAGATTCTTAAGCTGCAGGTATGCCCGATTGCCATAGTAGAGTTTTAACCGGGTGTAAACATTCTTAAGTCCGATATTCGTTAACTCACCCTTTTGCCCAATCCGGTCATTCATCAAATGCAATCGGATTTCCTCCATCCTGTTCTCAGAGACGCCTGTGCCATTATCCCCGATCAGAATATCCAGATAAAATTCATCCTGTCTGCAGGTAATACTAACCTCTCCAGTTTTTTCACGCGCATCAAAACCATGCTTAAAGTAATTCTCCACTATGGGCTGTAAAATCATTTTCGGCACCGGAAACTCCAATGCCTCTTCATCAAGCTGAAAACGGAACTGAAGCTGGTCACCAAACCGCTCTTTTTGCAGCAGGAGATAGGCCCTCGTATGTTCAATCTCTTTCTGAAGAGAAACCATATCCTCCTCCATATTCATGCTGTACCGCATGATTTTAGAGAGGCGGGTTACAGACGAATAAATCTGCGGCCCTTGATTTTTTAAGGCAGCGGTTCCGATAGACTGCAATGCGTTATATAAAAAATGCGGATTGACCTGGGACTGCAGAACCTTTAGCTGATTGGTCTTGTTCTCAAGCTGGAGCTTATACTCCCGATTGATCAAATCATTAATTTTATCGATCATTTGTTTAAATCGATCACCGAGATAACCAATTTCATCATTGCCAAAAGATTGAAAACGGACATTTAGGTTTCCCTTTTCAACCTGATCAATATATTTCAGCAGGATTCTGATTGGAGAAGTGATTCTGACAGAGATAAATAAAGTGGCGAGTATAACCAGAATGAGTCCGATTACGCCAAACATGATATTGATTTTCGCCACGCTGAATGCACTTTCATATAGAGTGGTGTATGGGACACGCTTAACAAGATACCATCCGCCAGAATTTTGCGATAATTGATCGTATATCATGACGCCGTTGAATGAACCTTCCTTCCATTCAACCGTGCCATTTTCTTTATCTGTACTGATCACCCAATTAATCCAATCAGGCGTTTTAGTATCTTCATCAGTTTCATCAGTTGAACGGTAGATCAAATCACCTTCAGGAGATATTATATAGAATTCTTCATTATCGCCCGAATAAAGATTACGGCTGATATTGGTTATTTGATCCGGTGAAAATTCCAGTGAGATATATGCCAATACATCGTCTGATGGAATATTGATTAAAGATCTGTGAAGCGTTATTACATTTTTAGCCTTTTTGTCCTCAGGCTCCTTTATCTTATGAATAGGCTCAAGATACATATTGCTTGGACTTTCTTTTGCTTTTACGTAAAATTCCTGATTGGCATTTGACAGCTTCTTTGAAAAAATAACTGTAGAGCGCCTTGATGCTGTTATAAGCCGATTTTCCTTGGCAACAGCAATGTTGACTCTTTTGATATTTTCTTCTGCATACAGTATGGTAGAAATTACATTTCTTACAGCTTCCACTGCCTGATAATTATTTTCCTTTTGGGGATCTTTTAAAAAGTTTATTAAACCAGGATTATTGTATAGGGATAGTGTTAATCCGTCCAGCTCATTTATGTAACCCTCCAGGTTTACTTTTCCTTGATATAATAGGTTGCTATTTTCCTTTATGGCCTGGTCTTTCAATGATTCCGCTGTATGATAATAAGTGATGATTATTGACGCCCCAAATGGAACGATCGTGGCTACCATCAATAGAACAATCAGTTTATTCCTAATGCTCTTTTTGAACATGTACATCCCCCGCTGCTTTGTCTTTTACAATAGTATAAAGCGAACTTCCCTTTTTGGGGATGCCTTTTTGCTATGGGGTTTAGCATATTTAAAAATATAAAACAGAAAGCATATCTTCCGCAGACATGCTTCCTGTTTAACCAAATTTATTTCAAATTATCCCAGGATGCCTGGAAGCGTTCAACGAGCGTATCATAGTCAATCTTTCCTGCAGCGTATTCCTGGATTGTTGCAGCAAACTCTTTATTTGCACCATCCGGCCATCTGAACCATGTCCAAGGAACGGTTTTGTCTTCCTTAGAATACTCAAGAATATGCTGGCCAAGTGGCCCTAAACCGGTTGGCTCGATATTGTCGAAGGCAGGAATGAACGCAAACTCTTCTGTGATATAACGCTTTCCTGTTTCAGAAGAAACCATCCAGTCAAGGAATAATTTTGCTTCTTCAAGATGCTCTGAATTTTTATTAAGAACCCAGTTGTTCGGAACACCTACCGGTAAACGGTCTGCTTCAGCTTCATCATCAGTCAGCGGAATTGGAAGGAATCCCATATTAATTTCAGGGTTAATTTCAAGAATCATGTTTTCTGTCCAGTTCCCCTGCTGAAGCATAGCCGTTTTGCCGGAAGCAAATAGCGTCACTTGCGTATTGTAATCTGTTGTTAATGGATTTTCATTTCCAAAGTTTATTTCAGTATCAAGCACTTCTTTGAACTCTTTAAATTTATCATTGCCAGTAATCTTTTCAGATCCGCTGTATAGGCCCTCAATAAATGCCACCGGATCTTCCTGCTGTGCAAATGGAATATTTAATAAATGCTGACCAATGACCCACCACTCTCCGTAGCCGGCAGAGAAAGGAGTAATTCCTTTATCTTTTAGTTTTTCAGCAGCATCCTTCAGTTCAGAAATCGTATTAGGCGGCTCAGTAATGCCTGCTTCTTCAAATAAATCTTTATTATAAATGAAACCATATCCTTCAAGGTTTACAGGCATTCCATAAAGTTTGCCGTCTGTATCAGTCATTGGAACTTTTCCAATTGGAAGCACATGCTCCGCCCAAGGCTCATTTGAAAGATCTGCAAGATGCTCTTTCCAAAGCTCCAATTCTTTAAATCCGCCATTGTTAAAAATATCAGGCTGTTCGCCGGATGCAAACTTTGCTTTTAATGCGGCACCATAATCAGCACCGCCGCCGACTGATTCAAGCTTTACTTTAATATTCGGATGTTCCTTTTCGAATTCACCGATCATTTCCTGAAGCTGATCGGCAATCTCCACTTTAAACTGGAACAAATTCAATGTTACCACTTCATCCTCATTCTTTGAATCATCCTTAGGCTTTTCATCCCCTGAAGAGCTGGAAGAAGAACAGCCTGCCATAATGCCCGCCATCAGAACCAATGACAGCAGTAAGAAAGCAAAGCGTTTCATTTTGTTTCCCCCCTGAATAATTTTTTATATAAACTTTAACGGCCCATTTGGCCGCAAAAGTCTCTATAACTACTTGATGGAGCCTTGTGCAATGCCTTTAATAATATGCCTCTGCAGAAACAGGAAGAAAATAACGACCGGGGTAATGCCCATCACAAGGGCGGCCAGTCCCATGTCCCATTGCTTTGTATATTGGGCAAAAAATGAGCTTGTGGCTAAAGGAATCGTCCTAAGCTCTGCATCCTGAAGAACAAGAAGCGGCAGCAGATAATCATTCCAGATCCATAACGTATTTAAAATAACAACCGTGACAGTGATTGGCTTTAGAAGCGGAAAAACAATTCTCCAAAAGACCCCAAACTGGCTGCACCCATCAATTCGGGCCGATTCTTCTATCTCGATTGGAACTGTTTTAATAAAGCCGTGATACAGAAAAAGCGATAACGGTACACCAAAGCCAAAATACATAATGATAAGGCCAGGTATGCTGTTTGTCAGATTCAGCGTGCCTCCCAGCTTCATCAGCGGTATCATGACTGTCTGGAATGGAATAACCATGGCAGATACAAATAATGCAAACAGAATTTTGCTGAATTTCCCTGGGGTTCGAACCATCTTCCAGGCAGCCATGGAACTAATGACAACAAGTCCAATATTGCTGACTACCGTAATTATAAGCGAATTCCAGAAGGCCCTCGGGAAATTAATGATATCCCATACCTTCAAGTAATTGGAGAATAAAAATTCCTGCGGCCAAGCTGCAGCATCAATCAAAATATCTGCAAAGCCTTTTACAGAATTGATGATCACGAAATAAAAAGGTATGAGGAATATGACTCCTAATACGATTCCGATAATCTCCAGCAGAAACGTAACCTTCGTATATCTGGGATTCATTATGCCTCAACCTCCCTTTTCTTGGTCATCATCACCTGAACCGTTGTAAAAATTGCTACAACAAGGAAGAACAAAATGGATTTCGCGGTACCCAGACCATACCTGTTATTCTGGAAAGCTTCCTGATAGATATTAATCGCAACAGATTGAGTTGAATTAAATGGCCCGCCGCCTGTCAGTGAAATATTCAGATCGAAAATCTTAAATGCCATTGAAATAGTTAAAAAGAAACAAATTGTAAACGCCGGCAAAATTAGAGGAATGATAATTTTCGTCAAAAGTGTCCAGCTCGATGCTCCATCGATCCTTGCAGCCTCCAGCAGTGTCTGATCAACCCCCTGCAGCGCTGCAATATAAATAACCATCATATATCCGCTGATCTGCCAGGCAAACACAATCACAATTCCCCAGAATGCTGTTGTCTCATCCCCAAGCCACGGAAGCTTAAAAACGGACAGATCTGTCAGATTTCCAATTGCAGCAAACCCTTTTACAAAAATAAACTGCCAGATGAATCCAAGTAATAATCCCCCGATAACGTTAGGAATGAAAAATACAGTCCGCAATAAATTCCTGGACTTCAAGGCTGCGTTCAATAGTAATGCAAGCCCAAAACCTAGTAAATTACTAATAATAACCGAAGCTAACATAAACTTGGTAGTAAAAATAAAAGAATCAAAAAACTTAGGATCATTCTTAAAGATCTTTATATAATTTTCAAGTCCGACCCATTCAACCACAGAACTGACACCATTCCATGACGTAAAAGAATAATAAATCCCCATCAAGAAAGGAATGATCTGAATCACCAGGAAAAAAATTAATGCCGGCCCTACAAAAGCACTATATGTTAGAATTTTTTTCAGATTTGCTTTTTTCCTGGATACTGTTTTTATCTCTGAATTAACTGCTGGTTTCCGTATCTCAGCCTTTGTCTCCAATTGTCTTCACCGCCCCCTCATTTCTTGCAAACGCTTTCCTACATTATATTTGAAACCGCTTGCATATATAGGTGACTGGATTGACTAAAATGGTGCAATATTTTGACTTCTTAAATTGTAACTTTTTTTAATGGAAGATATTGCATAGAATGAAGCTATCTTGAATATTGGGATGTGAGATATGATATTAAAATTTCGGTATGAACCAGTAGAATTAAAGATGCTTCGGTTTTTAAATGGAAGATTGCGGCTGTCCCCTAAAGATTACAGCCACTTTCATAATTTAGAAAAAGGTTTTTCAAGTGAGAAAATATTTGATCAGCTCCTCGAAGAATTACCTGAGGAATGGATTATTCTTCATGATTTATTGTTCGATTACAGTAACACCTTTTTCCAAATAGATTCACTATTAATCACTGGGGACTGCATCTATATTTTTGAAGTTAAGAATTATGCGGGAGACTTTTATATCGAACAAGACAGATGGTACACCGCACCATCAAATACTGAAGTTAAAAACCCTCTTCTGCAGCTGCAGCGAAGTGAATCTCTCCTGAGAAGACTTCTGCAGGAATTGGGAGTAAAAACCCCTCTTAAGGCTCTTCTAATTTTTATTAACCCCGAGTTTCATCTTTATCAAGCCACAATGAATCTTCCTGCTATACTTCCAGCACAAACTAAACGATTAATAGACAGGCTAAAATTGAAATCTCAGCAGCCGAATAAAAAACATTTAATGCTGGCGGACAAGCTAATGTCCATGCATTTGAAGGATAATCCTTATGGCAGGAGATTTGAGTATACCTTTGAGAAATTGGAGAAGGGGTAAGGTGTGCTTCTTGCCAGCACTTTATGGAGCGATTGCATAGAGCTGCATTAGTATGTAACAATTGTGGATGCAAAGAAGATGTCGAATTGGCAATCCTTAGAAATATTAAAGAATTTAGAGTAATGTTTCCCGAAATGCTGTTAACAACCAATATTGTGCATGAATGGTGTTCAGATATTATTTCAAAGAAAAAAATCCGGAAAATACTATCAAACAACTTTAATCATATCATTCATGTCAAGACTTCTTACTTTGAATAAACCATAATTTTGTTGTTGTGATAGCTTACTTTCAACTGTAAGGCATGTCCCCTTCGGCTTTCCTCGCACTAATCATGAATTAGAATCTTTTAATTCAATCTATCAACACTGAATGGCTCTATTCAGTACTTTTAGTTCCATTCACATTATATCTTCGAACCTTAACGACATTATTCTGCCGCATTAGTTCCGTTTACATGATGTCATCGAACCTTAAGTGCTCTATTCTGCTGCATTAGTTCCGTTCACATGACATCTTTGAAACTGAATGGCACTATTCTGCCGCTTTAGCTATTAGTCTAGTCAATTTTCATTATTAAGACACAACGTCATTTATTCCTCCTGCCAAGACAAGAATAATGCCCTTTTGAATTACTTCCGAACAGTTCAGAACCCTTTTTCGAAACTACCTTCTGAATCGTTCGGACCCTGTATTGATACAACTTTCATTTTAATCAGCCGAATCGTTGCACTCATAATTGCTATCCGCATTAAAATTTCCACGTAAATATATTAGTCAACAACAAAAAAAGGTTTCCCAATAAAGGAAGCCTCTTTTCAGATACCGGTGGTCGGGGTCGAACCGACACTCCAGAAGGAACACGATTTTGAGTCGTGCGCGTCTGCCAATTCCGCCACACCGGCATATTAAAATGTAGTAAATCTTGTGGTGCCGAGGACCGGAATCGAACCGGTACGGTAGTCACCTACCGCAGGATTTTAAGTCCTGTGCGTCTGCCAGTTCCGCCACCCCGGCGTATATCAGCGAGTCAAGATTTAGATTATGGAGGCGGCAACCGGATTCGAACCGGTGGTAAAGGTTTTGCAGACCTCTGCCTTACCACTTGGCTATGCCGCCATAAATTAAATATTATTCTGGAGCGGAAGACGGGATTCGAACCCGCGACCCCCACCTTGGCAAGGTGATGTTCTACCACTGAACTACTTCCGCAAAATGGCTGGGCTAGCAGGATTCGAACCTGCGAGTGACGGAGTCAAAGTCCGGTGCCTTACCGCTTGGCTATAGCCCATTGATCATTCGTATTACATTTATATGTGAGTTATACTCGTACTGTTACTTTAAAATTATGGGGCGACTGATGGGAATCGAACCCACGAGTGTCGGAGCCACAATCCGATGCGTTAACCACTTCGCCACAGCCGCCATAATAATATTGGCAGGGGTAGTAGGAATCGAACCCACATCAAAGGTTTTGGAGACCTTCGTTTTACCATTAAACTATACCCCTATTTAAATGGTGGAGGGGGGCAGATTCGAACTGCCGAACCCGAAGGAGCGGATTTACAGTCCGCCGCGTTTAGCCACTTCGCTACCCCTCCATATTAACATAAAAAATGGTGCCGGCGAGAGGACTTGAACCCCCAACCTACTGATTACAAGTCAGTTGCTCTACCAATTGAGCTACACCGGCTAATCAATTCAGTAAAGGTGGCTCAGGACGGAATCGAACCGCCGACACAAGGATTTTCAGTCCTTTGCTCTACCGACTGAGCTACTGAGCCACATATTATTAATATTGTAAAAATGGCGGTCCGGACGGGACTCGAACCCGCGACCTCCTGCGTGACAGGCAGGCATTCTAACCAACTGAACTACCGGACCAGATTGCGGGGGCAGGATTTGAACCTGCGACCTTCGGGTTATGAGCCCGACGAGCTACCGGACTGCTCCACCCCGCGACAATAATATGGTGGAGGATGACGGGATCGAACCGCCGACCCTCTGCTTGTAAGGCAGATGCTCTCCCAGCTGAGCTAATCCTCCAAAATGGTGACCCCTACGGGATTCGAACCCGTGTTACCGCCGTGAAAGGGCGGTGTCTTAACCGCTTGACCAAGGGGCCAATATGAAATTATAATGGCGGAGAGCAAGGGATTTGAACCCTTGATACGCGGTTAGCGTATACACGATTTCCAATCGTGCTCCTTCGGCCACTCGGACAGCTCTCCATTTGGCTCCGCAGGTAGGATTCGAACCTACGACCGTTCGGTTAACAGCCGAATGCTCTACCACTGAGCTACTGCGGAATAATGATATTTGTAAAACAGCCCGGCAGCGTCCTACTCTCACAAGGGGACAGCCCCTAACTACCATCGGCGCTGAGAAGCTTAACTTCCGTGTTCGGTATGGGAACGGGTGTGACCTTCTCGCCATCGCCACCAGACTATTTTTCAAAGACAAGTATTATTATACCGTCTTTCTATCATTTTTCAAGAGGAAATTTACTTTTTTTCGTTCCCTCAAAACTAGATAATGCATGAAGAAGTATTGCCGAGTATTCACCAATGACTTGGTTAAGTCCTCGATCGATTAGTATCAGTCAGCTCCACATGTCGCCACGCTTCCACCTCTGACCTATCAACCTGATCATCTTTCAGGGATCTTACTAGCTTGACGCTATGGGAAATCTCATCTCGAGGGGGGCTTCATGCTTAGATGCTTTCAGCACTTATCCCTTCCGCACATAGCTACCCAGCGATGCCTTTGGCAAGACAACTGGTACACCAGCGGTGCGTCCATCCCGGTCCTCTCGTACTAAGGACAGCTCCTCTCAAATTTCCTGCGCCCACGACGGATAGGGACCGAACTGTCTCACGACGTTCTGAACCCAGCTCGCGTACCGCTTTAATGGGCGAACAGCCCAACCCTTGGGACCGACTACAGCCCCAGGATGCGATGAGCCGACATCGAGGTGCCAAACCTCCCCGTCGATGTGGACTCTTGGGGGAGATAAGCCTGTTATCCCCGGGGTAGCTTTTATCCGTTGAGCGATGGCCCTTCCATGCGGAACCACCGGATCACTAAGCCCGACTTTCGTCCCTGCTCGACTTGTAGGTCTCGCAGTCAAGCTCCCTTGTGCCTTTACACTCTGCGAATGATTTCCAACCATTCTGAGGGAACCTTTGGGCGCCTCCGTTACTTTTTAGGAGGCGACCGCCCCAGTCAAACTGCCCACCTGACACTGTCTCCCGCCCCGATCAGGGGCGCGGGTTAGAATTTCAATACAGCCAGGGTAGTATCCCACCGACGCCTCCACCGAAGCTGGCGCTCCGGCTTCTCAGGCTCCTACCTATCCTGTACAAGCTGTACCAAAATTCAATATCAGGCTACAGTAAAGCTCCACGGGGTCTTTCCGTCCTGTCGCGGGTAACCTGCATCTTCACAGGTACTATAATTTCACCGAGTCTCTCGTTGAGACAGTGCCCAGATCGTTACGCCTTTCGTGCGGGTCGGAACTTACCCGACAAGGAATTTCGCTACCTTAGGACCGTTATAGTTACGGCCGCCGTTTACTGGGGCTTCGATTCAAAGCTTCGCTTGCGCTAACCTCTCCTCTTAACCTTCCAGCACCGGGCAGGCGTCAGCCCCTATACTTCGCCTTGCGGCTTCGCAGAGACCTGTGTTTTTGCTAAACAGTCGCCTGGGCCTATTCACTGCGGCTCATCAGGGCTATGCACCCTAATGAGCACCCCTTCTCCCGAAGTTACGGGGTCATTTTGCCGAGTTCCTTAACGAGAGTTCTCTCGCTCACCTTAGGATTCTCTCCTCGCCTACCTGTGTCGGTTTGCGGTACGGGCACCTTTTCCCTCGCTAGAGGCTTTTCTTGGCAGTGTGGAATCAGGAACTTCGGTACTAAATTTCCCTCGCCGTCACAGCTCAGCCTGTGTGGTAACGGGATTTGCCTCGTTACCGGCCTAACTGCTTGGACGCGCTAATCCAGCAGCGCGCTTACCCTATCCTCCTGCGTCCCCCCATTGCTCAAACGGTAAAGAGGTGGTACAGGAATATCAACCTGTTGTCCATCGCCTACGCTTTTCAGCCTCGGCTTAGGTCCCGACTAACCCTGAGCGGACGAGCCTTCCTCAGGAAACCTTAGGCATTCGGTGGATGGGATTCTCACCCATCTTTCGCTACTCATACCGGCATTCTCACTTCTAAGCGCTCCACCAGTCCTTGCGGTCTGGCTTCAACGCCCTTAGAACGCTCTCCTACCACTGACATCGAAAGATGTCAATCCACAGCTTCGGTGATACGTTTAGCCCCGGTACATTTTCGGCGCGGAGTCACTCGACCAGTGAGCTATTACGCACTCTTTAAATGGTGGCTGCTTCTAAGCCAACATCCTGGTTGTCTAAGCAACTCCACATCCTTTTCCACTTAACGTATACTTTGGGACCTTAGCTGGTGGTCTGGGCTGTTTCCCTCTTGACTACGGATCTTATCACTCGCAGTCTGACTCCCATGGATAAGTCTTTGGCATTCGGAGTTTGTCTGAATTCGGTAACCCGATGGGGGCCCCTAGTCCAAACAGTGCTCTACCTCCAAGACTCTTACTACATGAGGCTAGCCCTAAAGCTATTTCGGAGAGAACCAGCTATCTCCAAGTTCGATTGGAATTTCTCCGCTACCCACACCTCATCCCCGCACTTTTCAACGTGCGTGGGTTCGGGCCTCCATCCAGTGTTACCTGGACTTCACCCTGGACATGGGTAGATCACCTGGTTTCGGGTCTACCACCACATACTCATTCGCCCTATTCAGACTCGCTTTCGCTGCGGCTCCGTCTCTTCAACTTAACCTCGCATGTAATCGTAACTCGCCGGTTCATTCTACAAAAGGCACGCTATCACCCATTAACGGGCTCTAACTACTTGTAGGCACACGGTTTCAGGATCTCTTTCACTCCCCTTCCGGGGTGCTTTTCACCTTTCCCTCACGGTACTGGTTCACTATCGGTCACTAGGGAGTATTTAGCCTTGGGAGATGGTCCTCCCTGCTTCCGACGGGATTTCTCGTGTCCCGCCGTACTCAGGATCCACTCTGGAGGGAACGAAGTTTCAACTACAGGGCTTTTACCTTCTCTGGCCGGCCTTTCCAGACCTGTTCATTTACCTCGTTCCTTTGTAACTCCGTGTAGAGTGTCCTACAACCCCAGGAGGCAAGCCTCCTGGTTTGGGCTAATCCCGTTTCGCTCGCCGCTACTCAGGGAATCGCGTTTGCTTTCTCTTCCTCCGGGTACTTAGATGTTTCAGTTCCCCGGGTCTGCCTTCAATACCCTATGTATTCAGGTAAAGATCCTATCCCATTACGGATAGGGGGTTTCCCCATTCGGAAATCTCCGGATCAAAGCTTACTTACAGCTCCCCGAAGCATATCGGTGTTAGTACCGTCCTTCATCGGCTCCTAGTGCCAAGGCATTCACCGTGCGCCCTTTCTAACTTAACCTGCTTCGGCCAATGATAAGCGGCGAATCTCTGCGTCAGCTCCGTCACTGTGCTCCTCACGTACTCTCGTACGCTCCGGTGCTCGTTCAGTCGCTTCCTTGATCTTCTTGCTTCTCATTGCCCTCATGGTTTGTGCTCTTACTTCGTTTTAAAACAAAAATAAGAGAAAAAACTAAGATGGCGATTACTCGGTTATTGCTTCTTCATTAACATTATCTAGTTTTCAAAGAACGACTCTTTCATTGAGAGATTGAACTCTCAAAACTGAACGAACAAAACACGTCACGTTTCATGTAAATATCCTTAGAAAGGAGGTGATCCAGCCGCACCTTCCGATACGGCTACCTTGTTACGACTTCACCCCAATCATCTGTCCCACCTTAGGCGGCTGGCTCCAAAAGGTTACCCCACCGACTTCGGGTGTTACAAACTCTCGTGGTGTGACGGGCGGTGTGTACAAGGCCCGGGAACGTATTCACCGCGGCATGCTGATCCGCGATTACTAGCGATTCCGGCTTCATGCAGGCGAGTTGCAGCCTGCAATCCGAACTGAGAATGGTTTTATGGGATTCGCTTAACCTCGCGGTCTCGCAGCCCTTTGTACTATCCATTGTAGCACGTGTGTAGCCCAGGTCATAAGGGGCATGATGATTTGACGTCATCCCCACCTTCCTCCGGTTTGTCACCGGCAGTCACCTTAGAGTGCCCAACTGAATGCTGGCAACTAAGATCAAGGGTTGCGCTCGTTGCGGGACTTAACCCAACATCTCACGACACGAGCTGACGACAACCATGCACCACCTGTCATCCTGTCCCCCGAAGGGGAACGCCCTATCTCTAGGGTTGTCAGGAGATGTCAAGACCTGGTAAGGTTCTTCGCGTTGCTTCGAATTAAACCACATGCTCCACCGCTTGTGCGGGCCCCCGTCAATTCCTTTGAGTTTCAGCCTTGCGGCCGTACTCCCCAGGCGGAGTGCTTAATGCGTTTGCTGCAGCACTAAAGGGCGGAAACCCTCTAACACTTAGCACTCATCGTTTACGGCGTGGACTACCAGGGTATCTAATCCTGTTTGCTCCCCACGCTTTCGCGCCTCAGCGTCAGTTACAGACCAAAGAGTCGCCTTCGCCACTGGTGTTCCTCCACATCTCTACGCATTTCACCGCTACACGTGGAATTCCACTCTTCTCTTCTGCACTCAAGTTCCCCAGTTTCCAATGACCCTCCCCGGTTGAGCCGGGGGCTTTCACATCAGACTTAAGGAACCGCCTGCGCGCGCTTTACGCCCAATAATTCCGGACAACGCTTGCCACCTACGTATTACCGCGGCTGCTGGCACGTAGTTAGCCGTGGCTTTCTGGTTAGGTACCGTCAAGGTACCGGCAGTTACTCCGGTACTTGTTCTTCCCTAACAACAGAGTTTTACGATCCGAAAACCTTCATCACTCACGCGGCGTTGCTCCGTCAGACTTTCGTCCATTGCGGAAGATTCCCTACTGCTGCCTCCCGTAGGAGTCTGGGCCGTGTCTCAGTCCCAGTGTGGCCGATCACCCTCTCAGGTCGGCTACGCATCGTCGCCTTGGTGAGCCGTTACCTCACCAACTAGCTAATGCGCCGCGGGCCCATCTGTAAGTGATAGCCGAAACCATCTTTCAGCTTTCCCTCATGTGAGAGAAAGAATCATCCGGTATTAGCCCCGGTTTCCCGGAGTTATCCCAGCCTTACAGGCAGGTTGCCCACGTGTTACTCACCCGTCCGCCGCTGACTTCAGGGAGCAAGCTCCCATCTGTCCGCTCGACTTGCATGTATTAGGCACGCCGCCAGCGTTCGTCCTGAGCCAGGATCAAACTCTCCATATAAGAGTTGATTAAGCTCATAAGTTGTCTTTTCAAAAAAGACTAAAGATTTAACGTTGACGTTTATGTTCGTTCAGTTTTCAAAGATCAATTTCTCTTTGTTATATTTTACCTGATCGCTCAGAAGCGACTTTATAAATATAACATGTGCTGATTTTAGTTGTCAACACTTTTTTTATAAGTTATCCGTCGTCTGTGAAAATGTTTTTCGTTCATATCGCAGCGACGGATATAAATATAACAAGGATTTAAATAAAGGTCAATAACTTTTAAAGTTTTTTTACGATAATTTTTTTTTGAGTTTGTAATACCTGTGATAAATCCCTTGACCTTTTGTTTCCACATTTACTACTTCGATAAAATGCTTATCAATCAAATACTCAAGAAGCATGCTTAAGTCAACTGCATATAGATAAAGCTCCTCATGGTTCATAATATCGTGGATGGACCATTCATCTTTCTCAGCAAGCACATCTGCAAGATGGCTGATTCCTTGCTTAGTTCTTGAATGAATTAAAAATTCACTTGCAAGGAATAGAAGCTCCAGTCTCTTTTCGAGAGGCTCCTGGCTATTCACCAATTCTTCATATAGCTTCATTATTTCAGGTTCAATTTGCTTTACCTGATTCCAGACAGTTACCTCTGGATGGAATCCATTTTCGATAACAGCCAGCCTGGCCAGGTGATGAAGGGAATGAACAATATGGTTATAGGCATCGAAATAATGGCGATTTTCAAAAAAGGCTTTGCCATCCATATATCTTCTAATCAGCTTGGCAAACTCAAGACCCATTTTTAATTTTCGCCCATAGAACGGAAACTCTCTTAATTCCACCTTCAGGTTATGAATATATTCATTTCGATCAAATAAAACTTTCCCATTATAGAGCCAGTCAAAGATCTTTCGGTTCGTCCCCAGCAGGATCCATTCACGAAGCTGCTTGTCTGTCACGATATGAAGAGCAGCCTTTTTATCTTTATATGTGTAATGTTTAACAAACACAGGTTCATCTGCTTCCTCTACAAGGATCAGCAGTACAGCATCAAATGTATCAGTAGCAGGAATCGCTTTATGCAGTTTTTCGGTCATAATCACGCCAAGAGTGTTTGTCTGGCTTGCCCGTTCTTGATATATAGGACGGAGAATATCTTCCATCATAATTCCTCCATTTTATTGATAGCGTATATCTTCGACAATTATAAATGAAATCCTTCCTAAATGTGAGACATTTTTCGACACCATTCTATATTAATATTTATTTAAGCAAAAGGAGTATGGTATAGTTAGTTTTTAGGAGGGAGCAGAATGGCTAAGTACTCAAATAAAATCAATAAGATTCGTACATTTGCCCTTAGTTTAATTTTTATCGGATTTATCGTTATGTATCTCGGAATATTCTTTAGGAATTCCGCTCTTCTCATGACAATATTTATGCTTCTTGGAATGCTCTGCATTCTTGCTAGCACCGGTGTATATTTTTGGATCGGCATGCTTTCAACAAAAACCGTGCAGGTGGTTTGCCCTAATTGCGGAAAACATACAAAGATGCTTGGCCGCGTTGATATGTGCATGTACTGTAATGAACCTTTAACGCTCGATCCAAAACTTGAGGGCGTTGAATTTGATGAAAAATACAACAAAAAAAATACGAAGCAGAGCTGATTTATCTCCTGCTTCATACTCAAGTTCAAGAATGACCGGCTAAATGACAGCCGGTTTTTTAATGGAAAAATAAAAAGCTGACAGCACACAGCCGGCAGCTTTAAATAATTTATTAGTGAGCTTCTTTACTTGCACATTCCGGACACGTTCCGTAAATCTCCATTCTATGATGGCTAATTTTAAAACCTGTAACATGTGAAGCAAGGTGCTCTACTTCATCAAGACCAGGATAGTGAAAGTCTACAATCTTGCCGCAGCTTTCACATATGACATGATAATGATGAGTGGTTACAAAATCGAAGCGGCTAGATGCGTCACCATATGTCAGTTCCTTTACCAGGCCAACCTCACGGAATACTCGTAAATTATTGTAAACTGTTGCCACACTCATATTTGGAAATTTACCCTCTAATGCTTTGTATATATCGTCAGCAGTAGGGTGTGACATGGAGTTTATTAAATATTCAAGTATCGCATGACGCTGCGGAGTGATACGGACTCCAGTGTCTTTTAAAGTATCCAGCGCCTCTTTTAATTCCATATGCGCCACCGCCATGCACCTCTTTTCCAACAAATATTCTTACTTTATAATCTTTATAAATAGTGTACTAATTTTTTACCACATTTGTCAATATTACAAACTCCTTAATAAAGGGAATCAACTCTTTTCAGAGTGAAGCGATTGCTCACCAGAACCTAAATGATGATTGACAAATCGGGCAGCAACAAACAGCAGATCTGACAATCGGTTCAGGTATACTAAAACGAGCGGATTCAATTCTTCGCCGAGTGAGACCGCACATCGTTCCGCTCTCCTAGCCACCGTTCTAGCCACATGGAATGCAGCTCCCGAAGGATGACCGCCGGGTAATATAAAGTTATTAAGCTCTGCAAGGTCAGCTTCCCACTCATCAATTTGCTTTTCCATGAAGGTGATATCCTCTTCTTTTATCGTCCATTTAACTTCTTTTCCAGCAGGCGTTGCTAGCTCTGCTCCTGCATGAAACAGGTCTGTCTGCACTTTATGAAATACCTGTTCCACTTTTTCTTTGCCGCTGAAATACTCACTTTTTAGATGGCTTAAGGCCATTCCAATCATTGAATTTGCCTCATCACATGAGCCGTAAGCCTCAACGCGAATGTCATTTTTACCGACTCTCTGCCCGTATATTAATGACGTTGTTCCCTTATCTCCCGTTTTTGTATAAATCCTCATCTTAATACCCTCTTTCAAAATCGATCACGTTAATATAATCTTTGTTATTTTTTATATATGTATGAAGGTTATGCTTAAAAATTTCAAAAGATCTGGGCAAATAGCTTTTTGTTCTGCTTGGTAAATGAGGAGTGACTGTACTTCCTTCAATACTCCATAATGGATGCCCTTTAGGCAGAGGCTCTCTTTTTAAAAAACATCCAGGCAGGCATGTGAAATTCGGTTATTTTTTCAAGTGCACTTTTTCCTCGGCATAAATAATAAATATAAAAAAAACGAACCTGTTCAGGTCCGTTTCGAAAAAGTATCTGAGGAGGTATGCCCTAATAAAATGATATGCAAAACTTGTTCTTAGGAATGGACAAAAGCCTTGTTCCTTTAAAAAATAGGCAACCCATTTACAGCTAGGCCAGATTCTCCTTAATATATTCCAGTGCCTCCTCGACATGCCCTTTTACCTTCACCTTGCGCCACTCTTTAACCAGTTTGCCTTCCTGGTCAATAATAAAAGTGGAACGCTCAATGCCCATATATTCTTTTCCGAAGTTCTTTTTCAGTTTCCAGACACCGTACGCCTCTGCGGCTTTATGGTCCTCATCCGCAAGCAGCAGGAAAGGCAATCCATGCTTTTCAATAAACTTCTCATGCCTGCTGAGGGGATCGGGGCTAACTCCTAAAACGACTGCGTTCACTTCTGCAAAGTTCTCATGCCGGTCCTTGAAATCACATGCCTGAGTTGTGCAGCCAGGCGTCATGTCTTTTGGGTAAAAATAAAGAACAATATTTTTCCCGCGGTAATCTGATAGCTTTATTTTTTCACCATTGCTGGCCGCCAGTTCAAAATCCGGTGCCAATTCTCCAATTGAAATTGTCATCTTTTATTCCTCCTGTTGGATAAGTTTCTTACTCTAAGCCTATCCAACTTTTTGTTCAAAAACAACTCCTGGCATTATGGAGCCCGGTCACCTGCATCAAATACCACCCTGGCTACAAATGCTGCAGGGATCACATAGCCAATCAAAGCCTCAAGTACCGCGATCAGCCTGCCTATTCCAATAGGACTGATATCTCCATACCCAACCGAAAAAAGGGTTACCGCACTAAAATAAAAGCCCGTCTCCAGTCTTTCGAGGAAACCAGTTTCCATATAGTCAGTGCCATCCATTAAAACCACCAGCCCATGTAAATCAAGCCAAATATATATCAGGCCAAACCCAATCATAATCGTTGCATACAAACTTATTAGATAAAGAAAGTTCTCAACAGAAACCCATCTTCCTTTTATCTTGGCGGATGAAAAAAGAGTCTGCAGACTCATGATCATGCACAGCACAATTAAAATCAGCGATAAATAAAATGCCATACTGCACCTCATTTCGAAATGCTTTTCAATTCATTTATACGCTTATGGCCAGTCCTGTATGACAGCCTGTCTCTGAAACGTCTTTCTGCTTATAGCCAGAATTTCTTCCCATAAAAAAGCCAGGTTTATAACCCGGCTTTAATTGCCCGCACCGCGATAACGCTTAACACCCGAATTCCAAGTCAGGATTGAAATGCCGAAAAATACTATACCGATTACAGGCGTTAAAAAGGAATACAAAAACCATTCCTCTTTCCCCAAAAAGTATGAAGCAGGATATACACCAACAAAGGCAAACGGAAGCACCCAGGTTAAGACGAAGCGTATGACACTGTTATAAATATCAACCGGATACCTTCCATAATTCCCGATGTTGTACATCATCGGCATGATTGATGTTCTGGCATCCGCCCAAAAGCTGATGCAGGCAATCATGACAAAGATGCCTCCGTACACAAGCATTCCACCTATCACAAATATGAAGAATAAGAATGGATCTGTCCAGCTTATCTCTAACCCAAGACTGTTACCGGCGTAAATCATAACCGCAATTCCAGTAACAGCCCCAAAAAGAGATTCAAGTTCCATCCGTTCTAAAACGATTTGGAATAGACTATGGATCGGGCGGGTCAAAATCCTATCGAGTTCTCCTTTTACAATATACCTCTCATTAAAATCCCAGATATTAAAGAAAGATGAAAACAGTGCATAGGGAACAAGGAAAAATCCGTAAATAAAGATAATTTCATCCCTTGTCCAGCCCCCAAGGAGATTTGTATGGCCAAAGACGACTAAGATAAAAATTAAATTAACTGCCTGAAATAATAGATCTGAAAAGATCTCAACAAATAAATCTGCACGGTACTGCATTCTTGTTTTCATATATTGGGCGACATATTGAAAGAAAATAGTTATATAAAACATCTGTCACCCTCCTTGAATAATGAGCTGTTTTTTCGCTATGATCCACAAAACCTGAATTGGTATGATTAGAACAATCACCCATACACCCTGCATCACGATCGCCTGAACGGCTTCAGTATTCGAAAAACTATTAGTAAAAATCATACTCGGCACATAGCTGATCCCCTGAAAGGGGAGAAATCTTAACACATCCTGTGCCCATAACGGAAAAAAGCTGATAGGAATCAGAAGGCCGGAAAAGAGATCAATTACAACTCTTTTCGCCCGGATAAGCCCAGTATTATTAAATAAGAAGAAAGTGGTAATACCTGTCAGCAAATTAATTTGGGTATTTATAAGAAAACTTAATAAAATCGATGCAGCAAAGAAAATCCAGGTAGTCCAATCCGCAGAAAATTGGAGCGGAAAAATAAACGAGACAATGACCATTCCCGGAACCGAGAAAAAGAAGAGGCGGAATATCCCTTCTCCCAATCCCTGCATCGTTTTCATGCCCAAATAATTATATGGGCGGATCAGTTCCACCGCTACTTTACCTTCTTTAATTTCAGCAGCCATTTCCCGATCTATATTATTAAAGTAAAATGCCCTTGCCATCCAGGCTACAGCCACATATGTCGACATCTGGATCACAGACATTCCCTCAATCGCATCTTTTTCTCCATAAATGGCGCTCCACAAGAAATAGTAAGCGCCAATATTAATGCTGTATATCAGAATGCCTGTATAGTAATTCGTTCGGTAGGCAAGCATCATCAAAAAGCGGATCCGAATCATTTCTATATATTTATCCACAGGAACACCCCCCCGATATAAATAAATCCTTTCATTAAGAGATCCCCCGGTCATAAATATTTCTAATTATTTCCTCTGTTGAAGTTTCTTTAATATTGATGTCTTTCACTTTCAAATCCGCCACGACTTTAGCTATCAGCAGGGAAATCAGTTCATCATTATCCTCTGCAAAGGCTGTAAAGATCGCTTCTTTCTCATCCTTCTCCCATTTCACTTCCGATGATGCCGTTATTTTGTTTAAGTCACTAAGATCCACTTCTTCAAGAAATTGAAACTCTATTTCCTTCCCCTCTCCCCATTTTTCCTTCAGGCTCTTTAACGCACCATCATAAATAATTTTCCCGTCATCTAGCATAACCACGCGTTCGCATAACGCCTCAATATCAGACAGATCATGAGTAGTCAGCAGAATGGTTGTATTATATTTTTCATTAATTTCTTTTAAAAACTCCCTGATTTTTAATTTAACAAGTACATCAAGCCCTATTGTCGGCTCATCCAAGAACAGCAGAGGCGGATTATGGATGAGTGCTGCTGCCAGTTCACACCTCATTCTTTGCCCGAGTGAAAGCTTCCGGACCGGCTTATCCAGCAGAGGTTCAATATCTAAGGTTTTAATAACATGCGCCATATGGCTGTCGTATTGCTCATCGGAAACTTTGTACACCTTTTTGAGCAGCCTGAAGGATTCCTGTACAGCAATATCCCACCAAAGCTGAGATCTCTGGCCGAAGACCACTCCAATCGTGCTGACGAATTTTTCACGGTCTTTATGGGGGTTCATTCCATTCACAGTCACTTCGCCGCTGGTTGGGGTTAGAATTCCCGTCAGCATTTTTATGGTGGTTGATTTCCCCGCTCCATTTTCACCTATATACCCAACCATCTCCCCTTGCTTTACATTAAAACTGATATTGTTCACCGCTGGTACAATCTTATAATTTCTTGTAAGCAAATCACGGAAAGCACCTTTTAATCCTGAGCGGCTTGAATAAGCTTTAAACTCCTTCTTTAAGTTCCGTACTGTAATTGCATCGTTCATCATTACTCCTCCTGCCAATTAATGCCCTAATGAAATAGTTTAGACAAACAGCGCATTCTTCACAACTAGATTGCTCCATTCGAGCTTTCTAAAATACAGAATAGTCCGCCTTCCCATTAGATTGGACGAAGCCCCTTCCAAACATGTTAAAATAATGATGAACTTATAATTGGATTCTATCAGGAGGATTAACATGCAATTTACTAATTCTGAACGGCTGCATAAACAGGCTTTAGAACATATTGTCGGAGGAGTGAACAGTCCTTCCCGCTCCTATAAAGCTGTTGGCGGCGGCTCGCCGGTTGCAATGGAACGTGCACAGGGCGCTTATTTCTGGGATGTGGACGGCAATCAATATATCGATTATCTTGCTGCGTACGGTCCCATCATTACCGGACATGCCCACCCCCATATTACAGAAGCAATAAAAACAGCAGCTGAGCGCGGAGTATTATATGGAACTCCTACACCTCATGAAGTGAAATTCGCGGAAATGCTAAAGGAAGCAATGCCTAATTTGGATAAAGTCCGCTTTGTGAACTCAGGAACTGAAGCGGTCATGACCACGATCCGTGTTGCAAGAGCCTATACAGGCAGGGACAAAATCATTAAATTTGCAGGCTGCTATCACGGCCATTCCGATCTTGTACTGGTTGCTGCAGGTTCAGGGCCGTCAACACTTGGAACCCCTGACTCTGCCGGGGTTCCAAAGAGCATTGCCCAGGAAGTGATCACAGTTCCTTTCAATGAAATCGAACCATATAAGGAAGCGCTGGAAAAATGGGGCGACCAAATCGCTGCCGTCCTGGTTGAACCGATTGTCGGCAACTTTGGAATTGTTGAACCTAAACCAGGGTTTTTGGAACAGGTTAACGAATTAACACATGCAGCCGGTGCACTAGTCATTTATGATGAAGTCATCACAGCTTTCCGGTTTATGTATGGCGGCGCACAGGACCTGCTGGGTGTAAAACCGGACTTGACAGCTATGGGAAAAATCATTGGAGGCGGCCTTCCAATCGGTGCGTATGGCGGAAAAAAGGAAATCATGGAAACAGTAGCTCCGTTAGGTCCTGCATATCAAGCCGGTACAATGGCTGGTAATCCAGCTTCGATTCTGTCAGGAATTGCATGTCTCGAAGTATTGAAACAGCCGGGTGTCTATGAATATCTGGACCAACTTGGCGAAATGCTTGAAAAAGGCATTAGCTCAGCTGCTGAAGAACATAACATTCCAATAACAATTAACCGCTTAAAGGGTGCCCTGACAATTTACTTTACAGAAGAAAAAGTTGTGAATTATGAGCAGGCGGAAAATACAGATGGAGAAATGTTTGCAAAATTCTTCAAACTGATGCTCAATCAGGGAATAAACCTGGCTCCATCAAAATATGAAGCATGGTTTATGACAATCGCGCATACCGAGGAAGATATCCAAGCAACGATTCTCGCAGTACAAAATGCATTTCAGCAATTAAAAGGCGAATAAATATTCATATTTTTATACATTAACGGGAGCAGAAATGCTTCCGTTTTCTTTAACTCCAATAATGAAAACGTTTACAAACAAGGCGATTTTTTATTCATAAACCAATGTCCTCCTTTAAATCATATCCAACTTTTTGTATAAATAATTGATTTCTGAAAATTCATATGATATGATAGGAGAAATCTTTTGTGTAAGAGCGGATTACGCTGACATAAAGAGTTAATAATTTTATTAGCCTGTCCCGAATAATCTAACTATTCATTTAATAAATGCCTATGCATTTATCCTTTCAAAACAAGATTAACTTTGCAGCAGCCTCATTTAAAACCCGTAAACATTAAATTTTTATAGATTACTATTTTTCAGGAGGTGAACGGCTTTAAGGCACAGCCTTATTTTCAGCCGAATTTTATGACATTACAGCAATGGAGTCCTTCACTTTTTACAGAGTTTCACCGCCAGGAGCACGATGCGTGCGGCATTGTTTCTGCAATGGAGAAAAAGAAAGTCCCAACCCGCGAAAATATTTTCAGCTGCATCAACGCACTTGTTACGATGAATCACCGTGCCGGTTTTATAAATGGAGAAGGTGACGGCGTAGGGATTCATATTGATATCCCAAGAGAGCTGTGGAAAGAAAAGTTAAAGGAAGCAGGAGCAGATCCTAAAGCAGCAGAAAAGGAAGGATTTGTCGTTGGACATGTGTTCATGTCCAGAAAGCAGGATACTGAATCACTTAAAGCCATTTTGCTGCAAAAGCTTGCTGACGCAAAACTAATGGTTATTTATGCATCTGACGAAGTAACTGAGTCGTCAGCTTTAGGTCCCATTGCCATTCAGGAGAATCCTGTATTCTGGCAGTTTGCCTGTTTAGCAGAGGAAACTGGAGGGGAGCTTTCAAAAAAGCTGTTTGAATTGATTGTTGACTTTGAAGAAGACGAACATGTTCATGTCGCTTCCCTAAGCCAGTATCATGCTGTATACAAAGTAATGGGAGCGGGAGACATTCTGCCTAAATACTACCATGATTTAGCAAGCCCTCTTGTTGCTTCAACAATGACTCTTGGGCACAATCGCTACTCCACTAACACATTATCAAGCTTTTTCCGCGTACAGCCTTTTAGTGTGTTAGGACATAACGGAGAAATCAACACGATTGCCAAACTCAGGGATGAAGCCAAAATGGTTGGCGTTCCGCTTGTAAAAGACGGCAGTGACTCTCAGGATCTGAGCAGGACACTTGAAACGTTTATCTGCAGGGATGGCTATACCCTCTTTGAAGCAATGGATGTCATGTTCCCGCCTATCGTGAATGAAATCAAGTCATACCCTGATCACCTTCAGGATATGTACGCCTATATCCGTGAAGCATGGGGACATTTTGCTCAAGGTCCAGCAGGAATTATTTCCCGATTTGCCGATGAGGCTGTTTTCAGTGTCGATGCGCTGGGTCTCCGCCCGCTTTGGATGCTGGAAACTGAAAGTTCCTATCTGTTCTCTTCTGAGCCTGGCATCATCCCATCCAGTGAATATGTAAATGAACCTAAGCCGCTTTCACCGGGTGAAAAGGTTGGTTTAAAATGGGACGGCGATACACTTGCCGTTTACGAACACAGCCATTACCAGGCTGAAGTTTTTGACAGATTTTCAAAGAGAGTGGACGCTGAAAACTTCCGGATTCGCCTGCAATCTCCTAAACTGGAGAAAACCATCTCAGTAAACTATCCGGATAAGATTCATAACGGGCAGTATAAAGCCTTCGGCTGGGAGAGAGACCATGTCCAGCTTGTCGAGCAAATGGCAGAAAAAGGAGCGGAGCCAATTCGTTCTCTTGGACACGACTCCCCTTTAGCAGCACTAAATCCTCAGCGGAAAAACATCGCTGATTTTATTAAGGAAAGTGTTGCTGTCGTTACAAACCCTGCCATTGACCGTGACCGGGAAACTGAGCATTTCTCAACCCGCACGATTATCGGCCAGCGTCCTTCATTATTTGAAAAACAGGAGCCAGGGGCAGTAATTGAATTGCAGACTCCTATTTTAATAGAAGGCAAGGCAGGCTTTGAATGTTCCGATGAACTTAATCAGCCGACCTACGATCAGGTAACCTGCTTCTATCAGGAACAAAAGCTGATATCTTATCTGTCTACCACATTTAATAAAGATGAAACGGTAAAAGAAGCATTGGACCGCTTATCAGCAGAAGCAGTTGATGCTGTCAAAAATGGCAAAACCCTGCTTGTACTCGATGACGCCAATGCTCATCAGGAGGATGCTTACTGGATTGATCCGCACCTTGCCGTCTCTGCAATCGATCAAGCTCTGGTAAAAGAAGCTATACGCCGTGAATGTTCCCTATTGCTGCGCTCAGCTTCAATCAGATCGCTTCATGATATCATCACAGCATTCGGTTTAGGCGCTGATATTATAAGTCCTTACTATATGTTTATGACAGTTCTAGGCGAATCTGAAACACCGCTGAAGAATCTTTACTCAGCTCTGACTAAAGGACTTGAAAAAGTCATTTCAACAATCGGCATTCATGAATTAAGAGGCTATGGACGTTTATTCTCTGCCATTGGTCTTCACGAAGAATTAGCCGAATATCTGAATATAGTAAATTTCTTCGGATCTAAGGAGCTTTCTTTTAGCTTTAGCGCTTTAAAGGAAGATGCTTTTGCAAGAGCAGAAGATTACCAGAATGAAAAAGAACGGATCGGAAAAACATTCAGCCTTTTCCCACGTATCTGGAAAGCGATCGGCGAAGTTGCCTCAACTGGTGACTACAATGCATATAAGGAAAAAATCACAGAACAGGAAGACCAGAATCCAACAACAATCCGTCATTTAACCGGATTTAAGGAAACTGATTCTCACCTAAATCCTGAGGATATCAGCTTGCATGTGGGCGAGCATGACCTGCCATTTGTCATCTCCTCCATGTCCTTTGGGTCTCAGAATGAAACAGCCTTCAGAGCCTATGCTGAAGGTGCTGACCGCTTGAACATGGTCAGCCTCAATGGAGAAGGCGGAGAAATTAAGGATATGCTTGGAAAATATCCGAGAACCCGCGGACAGCAAGTAGCATCAGGGCGCTTCGGTGTTAATGCAGAGCTCCTTAATTCATCCAACCTGCTGGAGATAAAAATTGGGCAGGGTGCAAAGCCGGGTGAAGGAGGTCACCTTCCTGGATCCAAGGTAACTGCAAAAATTGCAGAGGCACGTAATGCAACAATTGGATCGGATTTGATTTCACCTTCGAACAATCATGATATATACTCGATTGAAGATTTGGCACAGATGATTCACGAACTTAAAACAGCCAATGACAAAGCTAAAGTTGCTGTAAAGGTGCCGGTTGTACCAAATATTGGAACCATCGCAGTCGGGATTGCAAAAGCTGGCGCCGATATTATCACATTGAGCGGTTTTGACGGAGGTACAGGTGCAGCCAGAATTCATGCCTTGCAGCACGTAGGCCTTCCGGTTGAAATTGGTGTTAAGGCAGCCCACAATGCCCTGCTGGAAGCAGGAATCCGCGATAGTGTGGAGCTTTGGGCTGATGGCGGAATCAAGAGTGCAGCAGACGTATTGAAGGTTATGCTGCTAGGAGCTAACCGTGTAGGCTTCGGTACACTTTCCATGCTTGCTATCGGCTGTACGACATGCCGCGGCTGCCATCTTGATACTTGTCATGTCGGTATTGCAACACAAATTGATTCAGAAGCACAGGCGAAGGAACATGGCTTAAGAAGGTTTGTTCCACGCCAATTCGACCTTGCTGTCCAAGGCATCATGAACCTGTTTACTGCTTTTGGCAACGAACTGAAAGCATTGGCAGCTTCAATTGGTGTAAAAAACCTGCAGGATGCAGTAGGGCGTTCTGACCTGCTTGTACAGATTAAGGGGCAGGATCAGCTCGATCTTACTCACCTTCTGAAAACACTTGAAATCGGCCAATTCTCTATTCAGGAAACACCTGAAGCCCTGCAGGAAGCCCAGCTGCAGGTAGCTGTTGGAGCAGAGTATCTGGACGCAAGTGTGGAAGAATTACATCAGTCACGTGAGTTCCATAGCATCACTTCCGAGCAGCGTGTACTGGGAAGCCGGGTTTCCTGCCACCGTGTAAGAGACAGACTGGACGGTTCTTATAAAACTCTTCCGCAAGTTGATTTGAAATACAAGGGCGGATCCATCCCGGGCAATGGCCTTGGAGCTTACAACAGCTTCGGCATCAACATCGAAGTTGCTGGAGGAGCCCAGGATGGCATCGGAAAAACTTCTTTCGGCGGACAAATTAAAATCTTTAAAGCAAAAGGCAAGAATGGCAAGTTTTACAATGGCTCTGTTGGTAAAGGCTTTGGTTATGGTGCTCAGCAAGGTTTGCTTGTGGCTCAAGGAAACGCTGACGCCCGTGCCGGAATCAGATTATCTGGAGCAGATATGATTATCGGCGGCCAGCTGCAAAAGCCGCTGCCTGAAAAAGAATACGGCAATATCGGTTCACATGCCAATATTAAAGGGTTTGCCTTTGAGTATATGACTAATGGCCGAGGCCTGGTCCTGGGCGATGCTGGTCCATGGATCTGCGCAGGAATGACAGGCGGTGTTGTTTACTTAAGACATCAGCCGGAAATGGGCTTAACAAAAGAAGCCATCCAGCTCAGAATTGCCAAGGGAGCAAAAGTCTCTGTTACTTCTCTATCCGATAAAGGAAAGGAAGATGTAAAAGACCTGCTTGGCCAATACGTTGCATTGCTTAAAGATCAAGGCCAGGAAGAAGAAGCTTCAAAGCTTGATTCCCTTCTTAATCATCCGGAAGACCACTTCGTTCAAGTCATTCCGGTTAAAGAACAGGCAGATCCTTCTGTTTCCACAGAGTGATGATCTGCACCAATCAAGCCCCATCCGTTTATGCGGATGGGGCTTTAAGTTTTAGTTTGGCTTCTTTATTCTGTTTTGGCACAACTCTTTAGTTCCCTTTACTGCTTCTGTGCCTCGTCCAGCGGCACTATTCCGTTTCTTTAGTTCCTTTCGTTGCTTCTGTGCCTCGTCCAGCGTCACTATTCCGTTGCTTTAGTTCCTTCACTGTTTCCACAATTCGCCCAGCGGCACTATTCCGCTCCTTGTGTTCCATTCGCTGTTTCCATGCTGCCTCAGCGGCACTATTATCCGTTCTCTTGAACTTTTCACATCATTTAGGCACCCTTACCTTTTTTAATAACTTTTAATAAAAATTTCATGAAAATGCCCCTTGAACTTCTTTCCATATCCCTGTATAGTACAATATTGTTTAATAATGAGCAAAACCGTTTAAAGTATGTATAATTACTGTAATTACGGTTTAATTCAAGTTGCTTTTTAATGAGCCATAAGATAAAAAAATCTTAAAGAAAGAAAGGACATTTATTGTATGAAACTTGGCGCCCGCATACTTAAGACGGGAATCGCAATCATTCTATCTCTTTTATTATCGGAACTTTTTCATCTGCCTGCCCCTATCTTTGCTGGAATTGCAGCTATTTTTGCCGTTCAGCCGACTATTTACAGATCTTATCTTTCTATTGTTGAACAGATCCAGGGGAATGCGATCGGTGCATTAATTGCCGTGATATTCGTGCTTTTATTCGGCAACGATGTCTTCATCATAGGTCTGGCAGCTATCATTGTTATTACGATCAATCTAAAGCTTAAAATCGAAAATACGATTGGCCTGTCACTAGTAACCCTGATTGCCATAATGGAAACACCAGGCGATACTTTTTTGCAGTTTGCACTTATTCGTTTTTCAACCATAATGCTTGGTGTATTATCAGCTTTTATTGTTAACCTTGTCTTCCTGCCTCCTAAATATGAGAATAAGCTTTACTTTAAAATATCCAATAACACAGAGGAAATTACTAAATGGATCAGGTTAAATATACGGCATGCATCTGAGCACAAGCTGCTGAAAAACGATATTGATAAAATGAAAGAAAGCAATGTGAAGCTTGATCAGCTGTATTTAATGTATAAAGAGGAAAGAAATTATTTTAAACGAAATGATCTGGTTAAATCCAGAAAACTCGTTATATATAGGCAAATGATCTCGACTGTTAAACGCTCTCTGGAAACGTTAAAAAAGCTTCACCGCTATGAAAATGATCTGCAGCAAATGCCAGAAGAATTTCAGCATGCAGTTCAGCAGCAGCTTGATATTCTTATCCATTATCATGAACACGTCATGCTTAAATTTATTGGGAAAGTTCGGCCCAATGTAGTGTTTGAGGAAGGCGATTTCAGCCTTAGCAGAAAGGAACTGGTGAACCTTTTCCTGGCTCAGCAAAAAGAGTATGAACATGATGAAGAGTCCATTCTCCCGCATATCATGCAAGTTGTATCAGCTATTGTTGATTACGATGAACATGTGGAGCACCTTGATAAACTGATATCCAGTTTTCAGGCATATCATAAAGAGGAAAATGAGGTTTCAATACCGGAGAACGCCGAATAGACCGGGGTATATGATATACGATTCATAGGAAAAAGCAGCTGATTTCAGCTGCTTTTTTGTTAGTTCTTCATTCTTGGATCAAGTGCATCCCTTAATCCGTCACCCATTAAGTTAAAACCTAGAACCGTAAGCATAATCGCAAGCCCAGGGAAAATCATCGTCCATGGAGCTTGTATTAGATATGCCTTAGCATCAGAAAGCATTTTTCCCCACTCAGGATTTGGAGCCTCAGCACCGAGACCAAGGAATCCAAGGGCCGCACATTCAATGATTGCAGTGGCGATGGCAAGTGTTCCCTGTACAATAATCGGAGCCATGCTATTAGGCAGCACATGCCTGAAGAGAATCCGGCTGTTGCTCATTCCGATCGCTTTTGCGGCCATTATATATTCCTCCTGTTTGACACTCAGCACCCTTGAACGGATAAGTCTGCCAAAGTTAGGAATATTGATTACCGCAATGGCAATCAGGGCATTTCTCAATGATGGGCCAAGCACTGCCACAATCGCAATGGCCAGCAAGATGCTTGGGAAAGCAAGCATGATATCAAAAATGCGTGAGATAATTGTATCAACCCATTTGCCATAATATCCCGCCACCACACCTAAAAGGCAGCCAACTACAATAGATCCGATTACGGCCAGAAACCCTACCCATAAGGAGATCCTTGCACCATAAACAACCCTTGAGAAGATATCCCTGCCGAAGTCATCCGTTCCAAACCAATGCTCGCCTGATGGCGCCTGAAGCCTTTTTGACAGCATTTGTTCATTAATTCCCTGCGGCGCAATAAGCGGTGCAAATACAGCAAGAAGAACGAAAAATAATACAATAATGGTGCCGATTAAAGCCAGTTTATTTTTTCTAAAGCTCCTCCATGCTTCCACCCAGGGGGAAACTGCTTTTTCTTCAGCTGGCATAATAGGCGGCTGAAGGTCTTTTTGTGTTGAAAGTTCCAAGTACGTTCCCCCTCCTTAATTATATTTAATCCGCGGATCAATTGCTGCATACAGCAAGTCCACCACTAGATTGATCATGACAAAGATAAATGCAATGATAAGTATGCCTGACTGGATAACAGGATAGTCCCGATAGTTGATAGCCTCATAAATATATCGTCCGATTCCCGGCCAGCTGAAAATTGTTTCAGTTAAAATGGCGCCTCCCAGCAATAATCCCATTTGAAGACCGATAATCGTAAGAACAGGAATGATGGCATTCTTTAATGAGTGCTTATAAACAACCCAGAACATTCTCAAGCCTTTGGCCCTTGCTGTTCTGACAAAATCGGATCTCATTACTTCAAGCATCGTAGAACGGGTAATCCTCGCAATGATCGCCATTGGGATGGTCGCCAAGGCAAATGCCGGCAGAATCAGGTGTCTGATGACATCCCAGAATTGATCGATTCTTCCCTGCAAGAGAGTATCGATCATATATATGTTCGTTATGGCCTCAATCGGATTTCTTACTTCTTCCCTTCCCGATGTAGGAAGCCAGTCCAGCTTTATGGCAAACGCCCATTGTTCCATTAAGCCAAGCCAGAAGATTGGCATGGAAACACCAATAAGTGCAAGCACCATTGCCACATAATCAAACCATGAATTCTGATACCATGCACTGATGATTCCGGCATTCACACCGATAAAAACAGCAATTAACATGGCAACGAATGTAAGTTCAATTGTTGCAGCCAGATACGGCCAAATTTCCTGGCTTATTTCTGTTTTTGTACGGAGTGATTCTCCAAGGTCCCCCGTAAAAAGCCCGCCAAGATATGTAAAATATTGAAGGTACCAAGGCTGATCAAGCCCCAGCTGCTTCGTTAATTCCTCTACTGCTTCTTTTGTTGCCAATTGTCCCAAGATAATCTGTGCCGGATTACCAGGAATTGCCCGAATCATAAAAAAGACGATAAGGGAAAGCCCCAGCAGAACTGGAATAAGGGAAAACAAACGCTTTAGTGTATAGGACAGCATTGCCATTTCACCTCTCTTGAAGGTTATCTAAAATTGTTGGAATAGAAAAGGGAGCTACAGAACTGTACTCCCTTTTCCTTGAATATAAGAAGTATACTTATCTCACTTGAAAAGCATCTTATTTAAATTCTACAGTTGCCAGTAAATCCGAACCTGTTGGATGCGGCTTGAAGCCTGTGATATCAGCCTTGCCCGCAAGGATAGGTCTTGAGTGGACAAGCGGAATCCACGGAGCATCTTCTTTGATCAGAACCTGAGCCTGTTTGTAAAGCTCTTCACGCTCTGCCTGGTCTGCACTAGCCTGAGCTTTTACAAGCAATTCATGTACCTCAGGATTTTCATAGTAAGTGTAGTTGTTGGAGCCGATGCTGTCCTGGTCTAGAAGCACATATAGGAAGTTATCAGCATCCCCATTGTCGCCAGTCCATCCTAATAGGAATGTATCAGCTTCACCATTCTTTGCTTTATCCAGGTAAGTACCCCACTCATAAGTAACGATTTTTGCCTTTACGCCAATTGCATCAAAGTTGGCTTGAAGTGCTTCAGCCACTTTTTGTCCGTCCGGCATATATGGTCTAGGAACCGGCATTGCCCAAAGTTCCATTTCAAATCCATTTTCATATCCTGCTTCTTTTAAAAGTTCTTTAGCCTTTTCAGGATCGAATTCATAATCTACAACATCATCGTTGTAACCCGCTACTACTGAAGGCATAGGGTTTTTCGCGGGCTCAGCTGCACCAGCATAGAAGGCATCAATTAGAGCTTGCTTATCGACTGCATAGTTTAATGCCTGGCGGACTTTTTTATCTTTTAATGGTCCGCGAGTACTTGTTAACCCGAGATAAGCTACGTTTAAGGATGGACGTTCAAAAGTTTGAAGATCCGGATTTCCTTCAATTTGGCCAATATCACTGAAGTTAACACCATCGATTAAGTCTACTTCGCCTGTAGCCAATGCATTTAGACGCGCAGAGTTTTCTGGAATGACACGGAAGATAACCTCATCAAGCTTTGGAAGACCTTCCTGCCAGTATTCTTCATTTTTCACAAGAGTGATGCGGTCATTTGCTTTGTATTCCTTAAATACAAATGGTCCTGTCCCAACCGGGTTGTGAAGGAATTTTTCACCGTGCTTTTCAACAGCAGCCGGGCTTGCAATTCCAAATGGAGACATTGCAAGGTTCTTTAAGAATGGTGCAATTGGCTTGTTTAAAGTAAATTCAACTGTGTAATCATCTACAGCTTTTACTTCAGAGATCTTGTCTCCAAACTGAGAGTTATAGTAATAGAACTGCTCAGCGTTTCCAGCTTTCCATCTTTCAAAGTTGAAGACAACCGCTTCGGCATTAAAATCAGTTCCATCGTGGAACTTTACACCTTCACGAAGCTTTAATGTATGCTTTAGCCCGTCTTCACTTGTTTCCCATTCAGTAGCAAGGCCAGGCTGAATTTCTGTATCCTGCTCACCAAATTCAATCAAAGTTTCATAGATGTTTTTTGTTACTTTAAAAGATTCACCTTCTGTTGTGATAGCGGGATCAAGCGAAGTTGAGTCACCGCCGCGGCCAAATACTAATGTGCCGCCTGAAGACGTTTCTTCTGTATCTGTACCTTTCTCATTATCCTTTTCGTCTTTCGTTCCGCTGCTTGAGTTGCTGCTGCAGCCGGCAAGAGCCAGTGACAGAAGCAAAGCTGCAACAAGGAACCAAATGCCATTGCGCTTCTTCATTGTTTTCCCCCTTTTTTCTTTTGCCGGTATCGGCAATTTACATATTTATCATCCATGCAGCCCTGCCCTTTTTATAGCTCAGCTATAAAGATGACAGGCTGCAAAGTGACCTGGTTCAATTTCCTTCAGCTGCGGCCTCTCTGTTTGGCAGATCTCCATGCATTCTTTGCATCTAGTATGGAATGCACATCCAGCTGGCGGATTCTGCGGACTTGGAATGTCCCCTGTTAATAGCTCCCTGTCTTTCTTTAAAGTCGGGTCAGGGATTGGAACTGCACCAAGCAAAGCCTTTGTATACGGATGGAGCGGTTTATCGTAGAGCTGGTCAGATGTTGTGATCTCAACTAGTCTCCCAAGATACATAACACCAACTCTATCACTAATATGTTTAACTACCCCGAGATCGTGGGCAATGAATATATACGTCAGCTGGAATTCCTTTTGCAGATCTTCCAGCAGGTTGAGGACCTGCGACTGAATGGATACATCAAGAGCTGAAACAGGCTCATCTGCAATGATCAGCTTAGGCTTGGTCATTAATGCTCTTGCAATTCCAATCCTCTGCCTTTGGCCACCGCTGAATTGATGCGGATAGCGTTTTGCATGGTAGCTACTGAGGCCGACAACCTCAAGCATCTCCCTAACCCGCTGTTTCCGCTCTTCTTTATTACCGATGCCGTGGACAATGAGAGGCTCCTCCAAAATCTGCTCAACTGTATGGCGCGGATTTAAGGAAGCAAAAGGATCCTGGAATACCATCTGCATTTCCTTTCTCATTTTTCGCATCTCCGCTGAGTTTAGAGCAGTCAAATCCTTGCCTTCAAAAACTACTTTACCCTCTGTTGGCTCTATCAGGCGCATCAGCATTCTGCCTGTGGTTGATTTGCCGCATCCTGATTCACCAACCAATCCGAGCGTTTCCCCTTTATTAACGAAGAAGCTGATATCGTCAACCGCTTTCACATCACCTTGTTTTCTTCCAAACAGACCCCCGGTTACTGGAAAATACTTTTTTAACTGATTAACTTCCAACAGCACTTCGGTCATTAATGACACCCCCAGACTCATGCAGGAAACAGCGCACAGTATGCTGTTCTGCTTTTTCGACATTGTAAAGCGGAGGACTTTCCGTCATGCATCGGTCATGAACAAATTCACAGCGTGCTGCAAAACGGCATCCAGTCTTGATGGAGCCCGGTTTTGGGACATTTCCAGGTATGGAATATAGACGCTCCTTCTTTTCTCTTACATCAGGCACAGATTGAAGAAGTCCTTGGGTATAAGGGTGCTTCGGGTTTTTGAATATCTCTTCTACCGGAGCTTCTTCCACTATCTTCCCGGCATACATAACAATTACTCTTTCACAGACTTCGGCAACGACCCCTAAATCATGAGTGATCATAATAATGGCTGTATCCAGTTTTTCATTAAGATCCTTCATTAGAGATAGAATCTGGGCCTGGATTGTCACGTCCAAAGCGGTCGTCGGCTCATCCGCAATCAAAAGGCGCGGATGGCAGGACAAAGCCATGGCAATCATTACCCTTTGCCTCATTCCCCCTGACAGCTGATGGGGGTATTCCTTCATAATCTGCTCTGCCCTTGGCAGTCCAACAAGCTTCAGCATTTCAATTGCCTGCTGGCTCGCTTCCTTCTTTTTTAATTTTTTATGTAATTTGATTCCTTCTACCAGCTGATCTCCAATTGTAAATAACGGATTTAATGAAGTCATCGGCTCCTGGAAAATCATAGCCACTTCATTGCCTCTTAGTTCACGCATTCTTTTTTCTGATGCATTAACAAGATCTTCTCCATCCAAAAGGATTTCGCCGCCCGTAATTTTTCCCGGTGGCTGTGGAATCAGCTTCATAATGGAGAGAGATGTAACACTCTTTCCGCAGCCTGATTCACCTACAATTCCAAGAATTTCGCCCTTGTTAACCGAGAAACTGATATCATCCACGGCGGGAACTTCTCCATCGGAAGAGAAAAAGGAAGTCCTCAGCTGCTTTACCTCTAAAACTGGAGCTTGAGTCACACGGATACTCCTTTCTTGATCGTCCGTTTCTATGAATTAGGACATTTTTAACAAATTTGAATCTAAGGTCACTATCTTTTTTTCATTCTATAAAAAAAGAATGATGAAGTCTACTTATTTTTCTAAATTATTTAAATATAGTAAACATTATATATATTTTTCGACATGAATAGGTAAATATAATAACAATATCCTGCTAATATTTATGAAAAAGATGGAGATTATTGACTGTAATGTGCCTGCAGCTGTTTTAACACTATAGTAATTTAACGCATTGCAATAAAAAAGCACATAATAAAGCCGGCCCTGTAATAGAGCCGGCTTTTAGACCTAATTTTCAAGCTGCTGAACCTGAAAAAGCTTATAATAATTACCCTGTTTATTCATTAATTCTTCATGGCTTCCCGCTTCCGAAATTTCACCATGCTCTATGAGGATAATTCTATCCGCATGAGTGATGGTGGAAAGGCGATGAGCCACGATGAAAGTCGTGCGGTCTTTAGCCAATTTTTCCAACGCTTCCTGTATCAGATGCTCACTCTCTAAATCAAGGGCTGAAGTGGCTTCATCCAGCACAAGGATCGGAGGGTTTTTCAAAAAAATTCTCGCAATGGCGATCCGCTGCTTTTGCCCCCCCGATAGTTTCACACCTCGCTCGCCAACCCTGGTATCATATCCTTCAGGCAAATTCATAATAAATTCGTGGGCATTGGCAGCCTTGGCAGCTCCTATTACTTCCTCCTCCGTGGCATCGGGCTTGCCGAGAAGTATGTTTGTTTTAACCGATTCACTGAACAGAATATTATCCTGAAGCACCATGCCGATTTTATCGCGAAGACTCCTTACTTTAAACGAACGGATATCAGTGCCATCAAGCAGGATTCTGCCTTTGCTGACATCATAAAAACGCGGAATCAACCCTACTAATGAGGACTTCCCTCCTCCGCTCATTCCAACAAGGGCAATAGTCTCCCCTGCTGATACATCAAGATTAATCTCCTTTAACACTGGAGGCTCATTCTCATTGTAGGAAAAGCTCACTTCTTCAAATTGAATATGCCCTTTAACATTCCGGCATTGGATTGCATCAGTGGAATCGTCAATATCATATTTCTCATCAATTAACTCAAATACACGATCCATGGATGCTATCGATTGAGTTAAGGTTGTTGATGAGTTAACAAGCCTTCTCAGCGGGCCGTACAATCTATCTATATAAGCGACAAACGCCATCATGACACCCAGAGAAATTTCCCCCTGGATCACCTGATATCCTGAATAGCCAATAACTAAAAGCGGTGATATATCTGTAATGGTGTTAACAACTGCAAATGCCTTTGCGTTCCACTTCGTATGGTCGATCGCTTTTGTCAGGAAGTTTTTATTTTGCGCATCAAATTGGGTTTGCTCATAATCTTCAATTGCAAAGCTTTTAACAACTGCCATCCCCTGAACCCGTTCATGCAGATAGCCCTGTACTTCTGCAAGAGCCTGTGAACGGGCCCTTGTCAGCTTTCTGAGGTTCCCAAAAAAGTATTTAACTGAAAAAGCATAAAACGGAAATAGAAGCAGTGACACAATTGTCAATGTAACATCCATATTCAGCATAATGACAACTGCAATTAATATGGTTGCCACATCAAGCCATAAATTCATTAAGCCTGTTACTACGAAAGTTTTGGTTTGCTCAACATCATTTATGACCCTGGAGATGACTTCCCCTGTTCTTGTATTTGCATAGAATCTGAAGCTTAACTTTTGAATGTGGGTAAAAAGCTTATCCCGGATATCGTATAGAATTTTGCTTGCCACCCATTGGGCAAAGTATTGGCGGTAATACTCAATTGGCGGACGGGCAATGACAAATAAAGCAATCATCACAGCCATAACCATTAAAAGTGTGCTGGTCTTATCGCTCTGGCTCAATGCCTCATTGCCAATAATATCATCTATTACATACTTAATCAGAAGCGGAATCAAAAGCGGAATGGCAAATTTAATGATGCCTATTATTATGGTTCCGATAATCTGAAGCCGATACGGCTTTACGAATTTCAAATATCTCTTTATACTATCCAACCGGATCGCTCCCCCTCTCTGCATCATGCAGCTTTCTTATATTTGACTATCAGCCGATATTTCCAGTTATTTTCTTAAACTTACCCCTAAACTTGGTAATCATGCAGATCTGGACAAAAATAAAAACCTGCTGACTCAAGGTCCAACAGGCGTTTTTTTTCGGCATTCAGCCATTTTTTAGCGTCTGTAAGTAAGATAACGTTCATACCATATATCAATAAAGTCGGGTGCAAAAGGACCTTTTCTCTGACGGATCCAATGGATGAGATTGTCAACATTCGATTTAAGGATGCTGTCAATTACATCGGGATAATTCATCTCCTGACGGTGCCGTTCATACTCATCTTCGTCAAGCAGATTGAATGTCATGTCAGGATACACTTTAATATCCAGATCATAATCAATATACTTTAACGCTTCTCCGTCAAAAATAAATGGTGAACTGATATTGCAGTAATAATAAACACCATCTTCCCGAATCATTCCAATCACATTAAACCAGTGCTGTGAATGGAAATAACAAATGGCCGGCTCTCTTGTTACCCATGTTCTTCCGTCAGATTCTGTTACGATTGTCCGGTCATTTCCGCCAATCACTAAATTTTGTGTCCCTTTTAATACGGTTGTTTCCTCCCAGACGCGGTGGATATGCCCATTATGTTTATAGCTGTGTATTTGCATTGGTTCGCCTTCGATGGGTACCGCCATTTTTTTCCCCTACTTTCCATTCCGGAAGCTTTGCAACCTGAAAATACTTTTTTTGGCGCCATGAATAGGCGTCCTCCCCTTCATGCCTGTGTTTACTGCACAGCATGACTCAATAATATCCAAAAGAAAAAGGCAACAAAGTACGATTCCTGTTTTCTACTATTATAACGGTAAAAGGAAATTTTTAAAACAAAGAGCCATTGAAATGTATCAACGGCTTAAAAAAAAGGATATAATAGCTGATTTTATAGGTATTAAAAAACAGATAGATTTAGGGAAGGAATGTCATTTTTTAAACAGTTACATTTACTTCCTGATAGGAGCGGATGACCTCTTCGGTCTGTTCCTCAAATATACGATGAATTTCTTTTAGTTCTTCTTTCATCCTTGCAATCTCATACTGTACACTTTCCAGCTCCGTTTCCTGCTGAATAGCCTTCAATTCTTCTTCTATCTCTTGGCAGCGCTCCAATTCACTTTGGAGATAAAGAAGCTTTTCCATCGTTTTCATCTGTTCTGAAACTAAACTGTTAAAGTTCTCCATGTTTGTTTCACCGTCCCCATTATTTTTCCTATTTCTATATTTCGCTGCACCTTTTTTTAACCCTTTGACTAGTTATGTTGACTTTATGGAAGTTTTGTCGAAGAGATGGCCAGAGATAAAATTAACAGAGGACTTTATATCTAAACCGAAGCAAAAAAAGAAGCCGCCCTTTCCAATTAAAGGCGGCTTCTTTCTTTAAATGCTATTAGCGGCTTTGTTTGCCGGCATTTTGACCTTTGCGGGCTTCAGCTTGCTGATTCTGCTGTCTTACTTCAGCAGCGTTTGTTTCGCTGGCAAATTCAGTACCGAATTGTCCTTGGCCAGCAGATTGTGCGTTTTGTTGTCTTACTTCTTGAACGTTAGTTCCAGCTTGAGATTGGTTTGGTTGTTTAGCCATTATAATCACCTCCACGCTCATTAATTTAACCGGGAGTGGAGGAAACTATCCAACTTTTTTAATAACCAAAGATATCCATTTTTTTATTAAACAAGCAAAGAAATACCACCATCCACAATAATCGTTTGGCCGCGGATCATGCTGGATTCCTCACTTATCAAAAACATAACGGTATCAACCATATCTTCAATTTCCACCATACGCCCTGCAGGAGTTTTGGTCTTTGCTTCTTCGAGAAGCTCTGCACGGTTAGGGAAATGCTTTAAAGCTTCAGTATCAACTGCACCGCCTGAAACAGCGTTTACGACGATATTTTTAGGAGCCAGCTCAATAGCCAAGTAACGTGTCAGTGCTTCTAATGCCGCTTTTGAAACCCCTACAGTTGTATAGTTTTCCAGATAGCGGATCGAACCCAGCGAGCTGATGCTTACAATTTTTCCGCCTCCATTTTTCTCCATTAGCTTTGCAGCTTCCTGGCCGCAGAATAGGAGGGCTTTGCTGTTAATATTCATCGTCCAGTCCCAATGAGATTCTTCCAGTTCCATTGCCGGACGCAGAACGCCGGATGCTGCATTGTTTACAAACACATCCAATCTTCCAAATTCACGGTCAATCTCCTGGAAAAGCACTTTAATTTTTTCTACATCACCCACGTTTGCTTTTACAACCAGAACCTTTCTTCCCAGTGCCTCAATTTCGGATGCTGTTTCATTTGCAGCTGATTTGCTCCGTACGTAATTGATGACAATGTCATAGCCTTCTTTGGCAAGCCTGATGGCCGTGGCTTTTCCAATTCCTCTGCTGCTTCCTGTTATCAATGCTACTTTTTGTGTCATGACTCAGTTTCCTTTCTGTTATGTATTCCTGTTCGTAACTGTTTAGCGATTTGTTTTTCCGGGAAATTAAAAATTAAGCTTTTTTCTCTAGTTTGTTGATTTAGCCTAACTTTAAAGAATTGGCCTAAACAAAAATACCTTACCGATTTCATTTTAGCTTTTTCCATGTATATATGGCAATTCGAATTAAAACACTATCTGTAATCCAAATGAGGAAAGGAAGATGGCAAATGTTTGTCGGACGTGATATGACAGAGCTTTCCATGATGTCAAAATCAGACTGGAAGGACAGTGAGCTTGCTTTTTACCATCATTCGTTTCAGCAGATCATGCCTTATCTAAATGCTGAGGGCCAAACCATCCATAGGGAGATCATTGAAGAAATAGAAAACCGCGGCGGCTTGAAAAGACAGGAAGCTGATTATACGCATGGAACCCGGGTAAGCTACGATTAACTTAAAGAAAAAGGGGGCACGCCCCCTTTTTCTATGCTTTGCTTTCCAAATATTGCTTCCATATCTTCTGATGGGAAACCGGAAAAGGAAATTCCTTAATTTCTTCAAGGCTGACTAATCTCAAATCGCTTTTTTCCTTTTCGAGTTTTAATATTTCTCCTTTATACACATTTATGTTCCATGTTAGGTGGGAAAAAACGTGCTCAATCTGACCAGTCATTTCTTGTATTTCCACCATGGCACCAAATTGTGTGCTGAACACATCTTTCATCTGCTCTTTGTCGCTTACATAAGAAATATTGATTTCTGCCATCGGAAATTCCCAAAGATTAGCAAGAAGGCCTTTTCCAGGTCTTTTGTGTATCAAAACTCTTTTGTGATCATCTATGAGGACAGCGCTGCTAATTGGACATTTCTTTGCTTCTTTGTTTTGGTTTTTACAGGGAGCTCATGCTGCGTCCCCTCATAAAAAGCAGTACAATGTTCTCTCACCGGGCATAATAAGCATGAAGGTGACGTTGGTGTGCAAATTAATGCTCCAAGCTCCATCAGGGCCTGATTGAAATGGGACGGATTTTCATGTGAAATTAATTTCCGGACGGAAGCCTCAAAGATTTTCCTGGAAGAAGGCTTGGCGATATCATCCCAGATAGAGAGGATACGCGAAAGGACCCGCATGACATTGCCATCCACAGCCGGTTCCGGTATCCCGTAAGCAATACTGAGAATTGCTCCTGCTGTATAAGGCCCTACTCCTTTTAATGAAGAAATTTCTTTTGGTGTATCTGGAACAATTCCGCCATATTTTTCATGGACTTCCCGGACGGCCGCCTGAAGGTTTCTTGCTCTTGAATAATAGCCCAAACCCTCCCAGGCTTTTAATACCTTTTCTTCGTCTGCTTCAGAAAGATCTTTTATGGTTGGAAACTTTTCAATAAAGCGATGAAAGTAAGGAATAACGGTATCCACACGCGTCTGCTGAAGCATAATCTCAGAAACCCAAACTTTGTAAGGATCCTGGTCCTTTCTCCAGGGCAAATCCCTTTGCTCAGCTTCAAACCACCTGAGCAAATCATTTTGAAAACCTTTTATATCAACTGATTCAATATTATTTTGACTAATTTCTTTCAATTTTTAATCCTCCTGATGTTAAACAATCGGGAAATATGGGAATATATTAGTACAGTTGCTTATTTAATCGTTAGTTCTTGATGATTGAATATTTTGTTTCAATTTCAGCAACTCCTTTAAAGGTACCCATATTCAGCTGTTAATACAAGAAATTTGCTGGTACACTTTAGAAAGCGGCCATTGAGTCCGCTATATATAAAAACAAACAATAGATCATGTCCCAAGGAAGGAGGTATTTTCCTCTTGGATACCGGCACACATGTAGTTATGGGGCTGGCGATTGGCGGGATTGCCACTCTTGACCCCGTTGTTGCGGAGAGTTCTGCTACAGCAACAAGTGTCATGATTGGAGCCATAGTCGGTTCACAAATACCAGATATAGATACTGTCTTAAAACTAAGAAATAATGCCGTTTATATTCGCAATCACAGGGGAATTACCCACTCCATACCTGCAGTTCTGCTTTGGCCACTTGTCATACTTGCAGTTGTTTACCCATTTTTTCCAGCGGCAAATTTGCTTCACTTATGGCTGTGGACATTTTTGGCTGTTTTCCTGCATGTTTTTGTCGACATTTTTAATGCTTATGGAACACAGGCACTTCGCCCCTTTTCATCGAAATGGGTAGCATTGGGAATCATCAACACATTCGACCCATTCATTTTCGGGATTCATGTTGCTGGATTATTTATATGGGCCTTCGGGGCTCATCCTGGTTATACATTTTTAATTATTTATGGCATTATTGTCGTGTACTACCTTCTTCGTTTTGCAGCTCAGAGAAGTGTACTGAGGGCTGTAAAAGTAATTATTCCGGATGCCACAGAAATCATCATTGCCCCAACCATGAGGTTCAATCAATGGCGTGTTGCGGTGATGAGCAGGCAGCAATTTTTCGTTGGGCGTGCTGTAAAAAACCATGTGAGGATTCTCGATCAATTTAATCGCGTTCCTGTCCCTGAGACACCAGTAATTGAAGCGGCGAAGAAAGATAAAAATTTATCTGCATTCCTATCCTTCTCACCAGTTTACCGCTGGGAAGTGGATGAATATGATGATTATTATGAAGTTCGATTCATTGACCTCCGCTACCGGAGCAATGGACATTATCCATTTGTAGCCGTGGTCCAGCTCGATCGGGAGTTTAACATTCAATCATCCTATACAGGCTGGATTTTCAGTGAGGAAAAACTTCGAAAAAAACTGGATATTATTCCCGGCTAACGAAAACAGGCTGCTAATATACGCAGCCTGTTTTTAATTTAGCTTATTTTCGTCCTGTTCAAGCAAATGCTTGTATTTAGGGTTATCAGCAACAAATACATGGAGCCTGCTTCCATGGTTTTCTACCCATTGCCTTACGATTCTTTCTGTCATTTCGGCACCTTTATATTCTCTGCCAGCCTTGGCATATGTTGCTTCAAAATCTTCCCATAAAAGCTCAATCCATGTCTGGGCCTGGCTTGCTGAAAGCATGTGGTTTTTTTTCAATAAAAGCTCATAAAGCTTTTTCTGGTACTCATTCATAAAAGTCACCTCATTACCATTAATTAATAACCTGTATCCTTCATAGCCTCCCGAAAAAAACAAATAATAGTATTACGTGATTGGCAAATTTGCCGGTCGCGCCCGTATTCTGGTTTAGGAGGCTGCATATGCGCAATAAAGCGAGAAATTTCCCAAATCAAAACAACATAAAACTGGAGGGGGAGCCGCGGGCTAAAGCAGAATATGCTTCACGCCGGGCTGATGGCACGATTAATACGCACCCTCAGGAACGAATGAGAGCTTCATCAAACCGCGAAAGTGACACACCAGAATTTTAAATACAAGGAGGGCTTGGTTATGGGAAACAGCAAAAACTTTTTTGGGGATAATCCTTATTCCAGTCCATTTACTTCACCGCACTTTAGGCCTAAGCGTGCACATTCACAAGTAAATGGTGAGACCCAGCAAACTCAAGACCTCATTATTTTAAAACGGCAGATTCGCAAAAATTCATAAAGCAGAAAGAGGATGGTTTACATCATCCTCTTTCTTCCAGTTTTTTTAACATGGAGATCGGCAAAGCTTCTTCACCTTTACTGCCATTTAGCCGGAATCCCCAGGCAAACACGCCATTCATATATTCAATTTTAAAGTAAACTCCTGGATCCCCGTCGATTTCATAAATTTCACCAGGGGAAAAATCATCCGGATTGAGCAGGTAGGATTTTGCCATTATTACTTTGCGCTCAAGCACGGCAAACTCATTTACCATGCCCATCTGTTCCGCTTTCCTTGCTTTTTCATTTAAGCTGGCAATTTCTTGCTGAAGCTCATACGTAGTCATTGTACTGTACCTTTTCTCCTGCATACTTAATCCCTTACTTTCTTCAGATAGTTGGCCAAGCTAATTTATATTCACTTTTACTTCATTTCCACTCCACATTGCTAAGTATATGAGAAAATGCCTGTTTAGAAAAGGCTCCAGCTTTTTGTTTTTCATACCATTTCGCAAGTATTGAACTTTTTTGTTAAGATGGGGTTTATAAGACCTTCAAAGGAGCGAAACATATGAAGTCTGTCATCATTACCGGCGCGGGGTCCGGATTAGGTAAAGAGCTTGCCTTATTATTTGCCAAACAGGGCTACCATACTATTTTAACAGGAAGGACATTGGATAAACTGCAAAGTGTAGAAAAGGAGATTCATGAAGCTGGCGGAAGTACTCAGGTCTTTACATTAGATATTACTAAGCCCCAGGAGATCAGCAGCTTGTTGTCGCAAATCCAAAGCCATGAACTTTACGGCTTAATTAATAATGCCGGAGTTGGATATTTTGGGCCATTAGACCATCTTGGAGAGCAGGAAATACAGGATATGCTTCAAACAAACGTGCTGGGCACTATTTATATGACTCAGGCTGTTTTGCCTCATTTTAAAGATAAAAACTGCGGCTTGCTGATGAATATCATTTCGACAGCTGGCTTAAAAGGAAAAGTAAATGAATCAGTGTATGCTGCAAGCAAGTTTGCTGTAAGAGGATTTACAGAGAGCCTTCAGAAAGAACTTGAAAGCACTGATATTAAAGTTATGGCCGTTTATATGGGCGGAATGGATACCCCATTCTGGGATGAAAGCGACCATATCAAGGATAAATCCAGGCTTCGTTCTCCTGAAGAAGTGGCAGCAATAATTCTGGATAATATGGATGAAGAATCAATTGTAATCGAATCTAAAAAATAACACATGGGTTTCCATGTGTTATTCTTCTCCATCACTTAAATATTGCTCAATTAAATTGAAAGAAAAGCCCTTTCTGAATAAGGCTTGTTTCATTTTTTGCCTGTATTCGAATTCGGGAAGGTTCTCATATTTCCTCTTGGCTTTTTCCGCCTGGTACTTTAGGGCTGCCAATTCATCCTCTTCTTTTTCAATCTCCGTTTCAGATACTGCTTCTTGAATGATGTCAAAATTAAAACCTTTGCGCATTAACATCTGTTCCAGTTTTTGTTTGAGGATCTTTGATGAATCACGGGCATATTTCTGTGAATGCTTTTCACACAGCCTTTTTGCTGTACTTAATTCAGCTTCCCATGGATACTCCTTCAGCGCTTCTTCGATTAATTCAGGGGAAATCCCTTTCTCTTTTAGTTCAGTGCGGATTAATCCTTTCCCTTTATCAGATGTGTTCATTTGTGTACGCACAAATGCTAGTGCATATTCTTCATCATTTAAAAATTTGTAGTCGTACAATTTGTGGACAACTTCCTGAATAACCGGTTCTTCAACTTCTTTTTCTGCTAAATGTTTGCGGACTTCGGTTTCTGAGCGCATCCTTCTGGATAAATAATGAATAGCCATATTATATGATTTTCGGATATCATCCTGGAAGCCAATTTCATTTAGTGAAAATTCATCCAGCTGCATTCCTTTTTTGAGCTGATGTTTTATTAACACATCTTCATCCACACTAAATGCATATTCTTCACCTTTCCCATAATCCATATATATATTGTAGCGGTCTGTGTTTTTTTTCTGAAATGTGATTTTCGTAATGATCGGCATTTTTCTCCACCTCTTTTCTTAAATGTAACATATCCAAAAAAGGAATTTGAAAGAAAACGTCGTAAATTGTAACAAAGTATTTGCCACTTGAAAGGGGAATCTCCCATGAGAATAGCCATCACAGGCGGAACTGGGTTTGTTGGAAACGCATTGGTGAAAAAATTCCTGGAGAAAAAACATGAAATATTTATTCTAACGAGAAATATATCTGATAAGCAGCATTCTAAAAATTTGAATTATGTACAATGGCTGAACGATGATGATTCACCGGAGGATGCTCTGGAAGGCATTGACGTGTTTATTAACCTGGCAGGTGAGTCCATTAACAGCGGAAGATGGACAGAAGAACGCAAAAAACGGATATTAAACAGCCGCATTACAGCCACGAAGGAAGTTCTCCGTATTATTAGCCGCCTGGAAGAAAAGCCGTATACACTAATCAATGCCAGTGCTGTCGGTTACTATGGCACTTCCCAGACTGAAACCTTCACCGAAGCTTCCAGGAAAAGCGGTACTGATTTTTTGGCTGAAACAGTACGACGCTGGGAGGAAGAGGCATCCAAAGCAGAAGAATTTGAAGTCAGGACAGTTTTCTGCAGGTTTGGAATCATTCTTGAAAAAAACGATGGAGCTCTTCCGCGAATGGCCTTTCCTTATAAATTATTTGCCGGTGGGACTGTCGGAACAGGCAGCCAATGGGTTTCATGGATTCATTTAGATGATGCCGTAAACGGAATCCTTTTTTGCATTGATCAAGGACAGCTTCAAGGTCCCCTAAATTTTACATCACCATATCCTGTGACAATGAAGGAATTTGGACAAATACTTGGAAAAGTCCTTAATCGCCCTCACTGGATGCCTGCTCCGGGTTTTGCTTTAAAGATAGCTCTTGGGGAGATGAGTACACTGGTATTAGAGGGGCAAAAAGTGCTTCCTGAAAAATTGCAGTCATTAGGTTTTGATTTTTTATATCCAGATTTAAAGGCAGCTCTTGACGATATTTATCAATGAAATTTGTATCATTTTTTTCAAATAAGGGAAAAATAAGGGAAGTGTGAACCTTATTCTGAAAGGATGTTGCGAAGTGGATAAAAAAAAGAAAGACAAATCCAAAAGCACTTTATCAAGCATGCAGGAAGTAACTTATTCAAGAGAATTCAAAAGAGCTGACAAAGCAGGCGGATTTGCAGGCAGACAGTCAAAACATTAATTTCCACCCATACCAGCCCTATTAATGGCACATGATAAAGGTACGGAAACATTCAGGTTTCCGCACCTTTATTGCTGAAAGGGGTTATTTACAATGGGCCGTGCACATGGACATAAAACTCGTGATAAAAACAAAGCATCACTTCCACAAGTACCAAAGAATATGAAATCTGACGGCATCGACGTAGAGTTCAACCGCGAGCTTGCCGATCAAGAAGATCTCGAGGCAATGGCACGTTCCAATGCAGCCAATCAGCGGGTTAAGAACAGTCAAAAACGCTAAGGTGCAATTTACACAAAAAAGGAGCAGGGACATTCAGCCCCTGCTTCTTTCAATTCAGTGATTGTGTGCTTCTTTTTTGCCTATTCCGTGTCCGCCTTTCATCATTGTCTTAATATATGGGATGGCGACTTTGTCAACTCCCCAGTAGTAAGCACCTGCACCTGTAAATAGAAGGATGATTGCTGCTGTATATAGTATTGGGTTAGTGCTTGTTGTTCCTGCTAATAAGAAGTTTAGATTCATGAATGCGCCTGCTATTAATGCCGGAATGGTTGCTGCTCCGAGTATTAGTCCAATTCCAACAAGAACTTCACCCCATGCAACTAAAGTGCTGAATAAATCTGCGTTTGGCAATGCTACATTTTCCAGGAAGCCCGCATACCACCCCTGCACGGCCGGATGGTCGCCAGCGGCTTGGGCTATTGCCCCCTGCATGAACCCTCCTGCATTAAATCCGTCTGCTACCTTATGCCATCCTGCTTCCAGCCATTGTATACCAAGCCAAACCCTTAAAATCGTCCACACGACTGCTGCCTTAGGAGTTTTCCACCATTTCATAATAATCATCTCCATGTTATTATTGTGAATAATTTCACATAATCTCTTAAAAATTTTTCCCTATCAGGGGACTTAATAAGCCGGCCAGCTCTTGAGAAGAAAGATTGCTGAAGTGAAGTTATTTGTGAAGTACTTCACTAACTTTCCTCACTTTTAATATACTCCTTCCCTTCCCTTTTCGCAATATACTTCACTAATTCTTCACAAATATTGGGCTATCATTGATCAGGCTGTTTTCATCCTGCCAAAGCGGGAATAGGATTAGTACTGTGTAAAATCATTGCTGCATTAAAGGAGGACCTTTGACACATGCTTGAAAGCTTACTGAAAGATCTCATTTCTATTAAAAGCTCTTCTAAGGAAGGAGCAAACCAGGCTATCGAATATTGCCATCAATGGCTGTCGGGCCAGGACCTTCCTTCTAGAATAATCGAAAATAATGGCTATAAAATGGCAGTATGTGAAATTGGAAGCGGTGATCAGACCGTTATTTTTAATGGACATGTGGATGTTGTCTCGGGAAAGGATGAACAGTTCATTCCTGTAGAACTCCTCGATAAGATATATGGACGCGGGGCAGCAGATATGAAAGCCGGGGTGGCTGCCATGATGTGTGCAGTGAAAGAACTTCGCAATAAGCCAATTGGTGTAAAAATACAGCTTCAAATTGTATCAGATGAAGAAATTGGCGGTTTTAATTGCTCCGGTTATTTAGCAGAACAGGGGTATCGCGGGGATTTTGTCATTTGTTCTGAACCGACGCAGCTCGGAATTGCGCTGGAAGCAAAAGGAGTAATCCGGCTGGACATCCAGATAGACGGAGATCCGGCACACGGCAGCCGTCCATGGGAAGGAGTCAATGCCATTGAAAAGGCTTTTGAAGTACATCAAAAACTATTAAAATTGCCCTTTGCAAAAGAAGCATCTGAATTCTTTCCACAGCCTTCGATTAATCTGGCAAAAATTACTGGAGGAGATGTTTATAATAAGGTGCCTGAAAAATGTATAATGTCGTATGATATCCGGTACTTGCCTGAACAGGATCATGAAGAGATTATCAAACAAATCGAAAATATCACAGATGGGGAAATTATCATGAATATGTTCTCAAAGCCGCTTGTGACAGACAGAGACAATCCTTTCATCCTGATGCTTGAACCTATTGTTGAAAAACATACAGAAGATAAAGCTGTTTTCTTTGGACAGCATGGCTCTGCTGATACTGTGTTCTTTGCCAATTACGGGATTCCAGCTGTCGAGTTTGGTCCAACCGGCATGAACTGGCATGGTGATCATGAATATGTCCTGCCGCATTCCATCCATTTATATGAAAAAATGCTTATCGACTTTGCCATGAAATTTTCAAATTAAAGCTTTATTAATGCTAATAGTCTCCCGATATGGTAAATTTTTGGATAGATAATTAAAGGGGGATTCACAGAATGAGCTCTATTAGTTTATTAAAAAAATCAGCGGGAATTGTACTGGAGAAAAAGGAACTGACAAATGTTACTGCCAGAGTAGGACTTGTGCTGGACATTTCAGGCTCCATGCGCAAGTTATATAAAAACGGGACTGTCCAAAGGGTTGTGGAGAGAATCTTAGCAGTTGCCAGCCAATTTGATGATGACGGCGCACTTGATATTTGGGTCTATGATAATGAATTTTCCAGGTTAAAGCCTGTAACAGAACATGACTTTGAAGGATATGTGGATCAATATATCTTAAATAATGATCTGATTCACAAATTCGGAAGAAATGATGAACCGCCCGTAATGGAGGATGTTATTCAGAAATATACCTCAGAAGATATAAGTAAAGACCCTGCCTTCATTGTTTTCATTAATGATGGAGGCTGTAAAAGAACGATCAAAAAACCCGTTGTTGCTTCATCCGATAAACCATTATTTTGGCAGTTTGTCGGGATAGGCGATTCTAACTTTGAAGTACTGGAAAAGCTGGATGAAATGGATGGCCGCTATATCGATAACGCAAACTTTTTCCACATTAAAGATGTCGAGACCATTTCTGATAATGAACTATATGACCTCTTGCTGAATGAATTCCCGGACTGGCTAAAAGAAGCAAAAGAAAAGAATATCATTTTATAGGTAAGCAAAAAGGCGGATTTGATTTAGTCAAGTCCGCCTTTTGTTTGTAAAATTCAATGTTTCGCTAAAGGGCAAAAATCTTTTTTATATCCAACTGCCATATCATGCATTCGCACCCACAGACGCTTTACCATGAAGCCGATAATAAAAGCCTTCCTGTTCAAGCAGAGATTCATGTGTACCTTCCTCAATAATCCTGCCCTCTTCAAGAACAAAAATTTTATCCGCTTTTTGAATCGTATTCAAACGGTGGGCAATGACAAAACTGGTCCTGCCTTTCATCAGTTCCTGAAGGGCATCCTGAATTTTAAGCTCTGTCACCGTATCAATGCTGCTTGTCGCTTCATCCAGAATTAAAATGCACGGGTTGGCAAGAAATGCACGTGCAATGGAAAGAAGCTGCTTCTGCCCCTGACTAATGCCATTTCCATCCTGACTCAGCAGTGTGTCATACTGTTGGGGAAGTTTCATGATAAAAGAATGGGCATTGGCAAGCTCAGCCGCTTCCACCACTTCTTCATCTGAGGCTTCCAGCCTGCCGTAGCGGATATTTTCACGCACAGTGCCGCGGAATAGAAATGAATCCTGCAGGACAAATCCCATATGCTTCCTCAGGCTTTCTTTTTTCACATTGGCTATATCTTCGCCGTCAATTAAAATACGGCCTGACTCCCGTTCATAAAATCGGGAGAGCAAATTGATCATTGTTGTCTTTCCTGCACCTGTTGGACCAACTAAAGCAGCAGTCTGTCCTGCTTTTACATGAAGGCTTACATCCCTGACCGTATTTCCATCTTCTTCATATGAAAAAGATACTTTATGGAATTCAACCTCACCTTTCACTTCGGTAAGTTCTTTTAGCTGCTCCTCATTCCTGAATTCTTCATCTTCATCCATAATGTCAAATACCCGCTCTGCTCCTGCAATCGCTGATAAAAGTGTGTTAAATTGGTTTGCAAGGTCATTAAGCGGGCGTGTAAATTGTCGGGAATACTCCGTGAATATGACAATGACACCGATTGAAATCATTCCATTCAGGGCAAAAATGCCTCCAACCCCCGCAATAATGGCAAAGCTCAAGTTGTTTAGAACATTCATGAGCTTCGGGATAAATCCGGAATATGTCTGAGCCCAGAACCCTGCCCCCCTAAGTTTTTCTCCTTTTTCCCTGAACTCGGCCATAACTTTCTTTTCCTGTGAAAAGGTCTTGATGATCCTCTGTCCTGATATGGTCTCTTCAATAAAACCGTTCAGCTCTCCAAGATTCTTTTGCTGCTCTTTAAATAACCTTCCTGTCCGAGCTGTAATCCATTTCATTCCAAAAAACATCAGCGGCACAATGATCAGTGTAATTAGCGTCAGCAAAGGGCTGAGCCAAAGCATAACTGAAACAGTACCAATTAAAGTCAGCAGGCTGGAAAAGACCTGGATCACTGAACTGTTCAGAGTCGAGCTGACATTTTCAATATCGTTTGTTACCCTGCTCATCAGTTCCCCCTGCTGCCGCTTGTCAAAGAACGGAATGGGGAGCTTATGCAAATGTTTGAAAAGCTTCGTTCTCATTGTAAATACAGTTTCCTGTGCGATGCCGATCATCCAATAATTCTGAAACCAAAGTGCAAGCGAGTTCAGCACATAAATGACCCCTAGCCAGATCAGTAAGGCTGTAAATCCATTGCTGTTTTTTGTGACAATATACTCGTCGATCGCCATCCCGACTAAATATGGACCAAGCAGCCCCATTGCTGAGCTGATAACCACCATTAATAGAACAAGAGATAACAATCCTTGATTGTAGGCTAAGTATGTCCAGACTCTTTTTAATGTGAAGTTAATGTTCTCAGATTTCGGCTTTTTCCCTTTAGTAAATTCAACATTTAAGTCGAGAGGAATCTTTTTATATTGGAAAGGTTCTTTGAGCTGTTTAAGCATAATTTCTGTTCTCCTCTCCAGATTGAGATTGAAAAATCCGCTTATACAATCCCGATGTTTGAAGAAGAGTATCGTGGTCACCCTCAGCCAGAAGCCTTCCATCTTCAAGCAATAAGGTTCTGTCTGCTTCCATTGCTGTACTGATTTTCTGTGTGATAATCAGTGTTGTACAAGTATATTTTTTTAAAGAACTCAAAAGTTTTGCCTCTGTTTTCATATCCAGTGCACTTGTGCTGTCATCAAGCAGAAGGATTTTCGGCATTCTTACCAGCGCCCGGGCAATGGATAGACGCTGTTTTTGCCCGCCCGATAAATTAACACCCTTTTGTCCTACTTTTGTTTCATAACCTTGAGGCAGCTTCATAATCGTTTCATGTATTTGCGCATTGACAGCAGCTTCAGTTATTTCCATCTTCACGGCATCTTCCTTGCCCCATTTAATGTTCTCTTTCACACTTCCTGTAAAAAGCAGGGCTTCCTGAGGCACAAAGCCAATTTTCCTGCGAAGATTCTCCATTTTCATTTCCCGAACATCATGCCCGTCAATTTCAACCTTTCCTCCGGTCACATCATAAAGCCGGGGGATGAGCTGGAATAAAGAGGTTTTCCCTGAGCCTGTTGCACCTAATATCGCTACTGTTTCCCCGGGATTTATTGTAAAGCTGATGCAGTCCAGCACCTTCTCTGAAGTACCTGGGTATATAAAAGATACATTTTCAAAATGAATTTTTCCCTGATTTACTGTTAGGACATTCTTGGATTCTGAGCTGTCTGTCAAATCCACATCAGTCTCCAGTACCTCTGCAACACGATTTGCAGAGGCCCGCGCCCTTGAGAATGCCATGATAATCCAGGAGAAAATGGAAAAAGCGGCCGTTATTCTGGTTGCATAGTTAACAATGGCAACAATCTCTCCTACCTTTACATCCCCTTCATTTACCTGTATACTGCCAAACCAAAGCACGCCAAGAATACTCAGATTCATGATTAAAAGCAAAACAGGCATGGTCACTTCCATCAGACGCAATGCTTTAACCGTTCCATCTCTAAGATCCTCATTCGTGCGCGTAAATCGTTTTACTTCATGATGTCTGCGGACAAACGCTTTAATTAGCCGAATCCCAGTCAGATTTTCCTGCATGACGCTGTTCACAGAGTCCAGCTTTTCCTGGACAGCTTTAAAGAGCGCGCCGCCTTTTCCCATTACCCAGAACAGAAATAGAAAAAGGAATGGGGCCACAGCTGACAAGATAAGAGCAAGCTTCACATCTACCACAAAAGCCATTATAAGGCCGCCAATTATTAATAAAGGAGCTCTCATCATGATTCGCAGACTCATAAAGACGGTATTTTGCAGCTGCGTAATATCATTAGTCATTCGGGTAATTAATGAAGATGTCGGGAAAAGATTAAAGTTGGCAAAAGAGAAGGACTGCACTTTGTCATATAAGCTTTTCCTTACATCAAAACCAAAGCTTTGGCTGACGTGGGCAGCATAAAAGGAATTAATGACTCCAGCTGCAAAAGCGGCAAAAGAAGCAGCCAGCATAAGCCCTCCCCACTTCACGACCTCCTGAAGATTATTCTGAAGGATGCCTTGATCTATGATCTTTGCCATTAATAATGGCTGAATAAGCTCAACAGCAAGCTCAGTCAGCATTAAGCATAATGCTATTGCCACCGCTATCCGGTAAGGCTTAAGAAATGCTAAAACTTTCGCCATTTATAGTCCCCCAAGCTGTAATTTGCAATTTATAATATATGTATAATAAGACACCTGAAATCCTTCGGCAAACTAAATAATCCTTATTAATATCATAATCCTTTTTACAAAATTTTTAAATAATTCCATTAAAAAAATTAAAAACGCCTGGATAAACCAAGCGCCTATTCTTACTTATATATGGGGGCAATCAGGTCTATCCTGTTTGTCCAGATGCCTCCTGAATAATCATCAGGCAGCCGTTCCAGGTCTTTAGGTCTATCAAATCCTTCCGACCAGCTTCCGTCTCCTGCAACCACAATAACTCTTGTGCCTGCATCGTCCATCCGATTTAAAAATTTATTCGGCCAGCCCCACATCAGCTTCGTATATGATTCAGGAATATGAAGCTGTGTGTTTTTGCAGGAGTTTGGAACATACCCTGTCCATCCCGCCCCTATATAAGGCAGAAGACAATCTTTCAATGTTGCCTTTGACATCACCCTCATTGCAGGCATTTCTTCCTTCAGTGCAGCAATAGGTTCGTCTCCTCCATACACAGATATTTTCTCCAATCTGTCTTCTGAAAACATGGACAGGTACTCAGCAAGCTTTTCTCCTTCCTGGGGGTCATTGCTTTTAATATGGAGTAATAAATCGCCTTCCGGAAACTCTTTCATGACCTCATCGAGACTTGGCATCATCCCGATTCCTTTACCGCGAAACGGAAAGGTTTTTCCATTATCCGCTGTATAGCCGTAACCAATGTCCAGCTTTTTTAATTCCTGCATTGTATATTCTCTCGTATTTCCCTTTGCATTTGTCCGGCATTCCAGCGTCCAATCATGGAACACAGCAAACTGTCCATCTTTTGTAAGCTGAATATCCAATTCAACTGCATCTGCACCTGCTTCAAAAGCTGCTTCCATGGAAGGAATCGTATTTTCAAGTAAGGAATGCTCAGGCTCGTAGATTCTTTCAGCCGTACACGTCTCCCCCGTTATCCCTTCCATATGAAAGGTCTGGGCCATTCCTCGATGGGCGAGAAGCAGCGGCTCAGCATTTCTTTCTTTTGTAAGCAGGGAGGTATTGTTTAAAAACATAAATACGCCGAGAATTAATAAAATTATAATCAGCCGTTTTAAGATCTTCTTTATTTTTTTCATTTATCCTCCGGTTTTTGCACTAATAATTCTTTTCTCATCCGATTTTACCATAATGCAATAGGTAAAAATATAAAAGGCCAAATCTAAAGATTCGGCCTTTTATTGTTAGCTTGATTTCCGCCCCAGGTAGGCTTCCATGATTCTAGGGTCATTCAGCAGCTTCTGTGAGCTTCCCTCAGCAACCATTTTTCCGGTTTCCAGGACATACCCATAATCGGATATTTTTAGTGCCTGCCTGGCATTCTGCTCCACCAGAAGAACGGTAGTGCCCATTTCGTTAATTTCTTTAATAATCTTAAAGATATCAGCCACTATCAGAGGTGCCAGCCCCATTGACGGCTCATCAAGGAGAAGCAGCTTGGGTTTACTCAGGATCGCTCTGGCAATGGCCAGCATCTGCTGCTGTCCGCCGGATAAGGTTCCACCTTGCTGTTTCTGTCTTTCTTCGAGGATTGGAAAACGCTTCATTACATCCTTAATATCCTGGTCAATTTCATTGTCCTTACGGTGATACGCACCCATTTCCAGATTTTCGAGCACTGTCATTCCTGAAAGGATCTGGCGGCCTTCCGGAACAAGGGCAATCCCTTTACGGAGCAGCTGGTCCGGCCGAAGTCCCGTTACATTATGCCCCTGAAATTGAATATTTCCGGCTTGAGGCTTAAGCAACCCGGAAATGGTCTTCATGGTTGTTGTCTTCCCGGCTCCGTTTGCGCCAAGTATCGTAACAATACTGCCTTCTTCCACTTCGAGGCTAATGTTCTTAAGCACCTGGATTTTTCCATAAAAAGCGTTAATCCCGTTTACCTTAAGCATACAAATCTTCCTCCTCACTGCCGAGATAGGCTTCGATGACATCAGGATTATTTTGGATTTCAGCAGGTGTGCCTTCAGCAATTTTTTTGCCGAAGTTAAGCACGGCAATACGGTCGCATAATTTCATGACAAGCGGCATGTCATGCTCGATCAGGAGGACAGTGATGCCCTGTTCCTGAATTTTTTTGATGAGATGAAATAATTCACTTGTTTCTGTTTCATTCATTCCGGCTGCCGGTTCATCCAGCAGCAGCAGCTGAGGAGAGCTGGCCAGTGCCCTGGCAATTTCCAGCCTTCTTTGCTGGCCGTATGCCAGGCTGTCAGAAACGACCTCCGCAAAACCTCCCAGCCCAACAAACTCTAATAGTTCATTCGCTTTGCTGCGGATTCTTTCTTCTTCTTTTCGCTGTGATTTTGTCCTGAATACACTGCTGAATACGCCGGACTTACTTCTGCAGTGCTCCCCAACCATCACATTTTCTTCTGCTGTCATCTGCGGAAACAGGCGAATATTCTGGAATGTTCTGCAAATGCCCTTTTTCGTGATCAGGTGCGGCTTTAAGCCATTGATGTTGTCTTCATTAAAGATAATCTCGCCTGAGGTAGGAGTAAACATCGATGTAATCAGATTGAACATCGTTGTCTTCCCGGCTCCGTTAGGACCGATCAGCCCAAAAATTTCACCCTGATTGATAGAGAACGAGACATCAGACAAGGCACTTAGCCCGCCAAAGTTTTTACATGCTTTTTTGACTTGAAGTACCATGCTTTTGCCCCCTCTTTGATGTTTTAAGCTTAAGCCAGTTTAAAATATTTACATCAATTAATCCCTGCGGCCGGACAGCCATCATAATAATAATGATCAGACCATAAATCATGTAGCGGTATTCGCTGATAAACCGGAGCACTTCAGGCATTACAGTTAAGAAGAGCGCTCCAAACACCGGTCCCCATATTACTTCGCTTCCCCCGAAAACCGCGAAAATCAGTATCTCAACAGCACGGTGATAGGCAAAATCGGCAGGACTTATGTATGCAAGAACATGTGCAAATAATGCCCCTGCAAATCCAGCTACCAATGCTCCCTGTGCAAATGCCAGGACCTTATAATAAGTAATATTGATGCCCATTGACTCTGCTGCTTTTTCATCCAGCTTAATCGCTGCGAAAGCACGTCCCACTCTGGAACGGTTCTGCCTTCTGAAAAAAGTGATAATGATAATCGTAACCCCTAATAAAATGAGGAAAATAGCAAGAAATACAAACTGGTTATTTTGAAGTCCAAGTATTTTCGGATCAAAGCCAAAGTCTTTTAAAGTATTCAGCAGTTCACGGCCCATATGCGGTATGCCTGATAAACCTACAGCTCCCTTTGTCATAGACTCCCAGTTTACAAAAATAACCCGGATAACCTCTCCAAACCCGAGGGTAACAATGGCGAGGTAAACCCCCTGAAGCCTTAGTGTCGGTATCCCGATAAGGATTCCAAATAACCCCGCCAATAAAGTGCCCGCCAGTATCCCCACAATAATCGGAAGGTCAAAGTTCAGCGTCAGAAGGGCAGATGTATAGGCACCGATCCCCATAAATCCTGCATTGGCAAGCGAGAGCTGACCGGTTGATAGAGTAATATATATACTAACCCCTAAAATTATGTTGATTAATATAAAAGAAGCAACTTGTAAATAATATGGATTTATTAATTCTGCAAGCATGAGTTCACCTTCTTACGCTGAAATTTTTTGGCCAAACAATCCCTGCGGCCTGATGAGAAGGATGACGATAATAGCCGCAAAAGCTATTGCATCCTTGTATCCCGAATTGCCGTAAACAACGACAAAGGTTTCCGTCAGACCAAGGATAAGGCCCCCGGCCATCGCTCCCTTGACATTCCCCATGCCGCCAAGAATGATAATGGCAAGTCCTTTTAGCCCGATGGACAATCCCATTTGAGGCGTAACAGAGTTAAATGCCATTCCGACCAGGATCCCGGCAATCCCGCCCATCGCAGATGCGATGATAACAGTCATCGTAATCGTTCTTTTCACATCAACACCAAGAAGGCTGGCAGTTTCCAGGTTTTCAGCAGTTGCCCTTAAGGCTTTCCCTGCCTTTGTTTTGCCTAGCCAAAAAGAAAGGGCGTACATGAGAAGGACAGAGATGACAAAGATGACAATCTGCACAAGATATACGGTGATCGAACCAATCTGGAAACTAATTTCCGCAAATGAAGCACGGAAAGGATGGTTGCCTGGGCCAAAAATGTGGTGAGACAGGTTTTCCAGCAGTATGGAAACACCAATTGTGCTGATCAATGGCGCGAGATGGGATACCCCCTGTTTATTCCGGAGCGGTCTCAAAGCAAATCGCTCAAGCAGATATCCCATTGCGGCAGTTACCAAAATTGCTGCCATAAAGGCCAGCCAAAGCGGCCCTTTAAATGTAGAAGTGACAACTACACCAATGAAGGCCCCGAACATAAAGATTTCTCCGTGTGCCATATTGATAATGCCAAGCACTCCGAAAACCAATGTAAACCCAAGAGCAACGATGGCATAAATGCTGCCAAGGGTAATTCCGTTTATTAATTGTTCAATTAACACGGTATTCACCTACTAACCTTTATTTATATGAATCATTTTCTTAAAAGTAAGCTCTGGCACTGAAAGCGCCAGAGCTTTACTTTTGCAGCTTTCTTAATTAAATTCTTTAAATGCCCCGCCTTCGATAACCAAAACGGTCGGATCCATTACGACATCCCCTTCTTCATCAAAAGAGAACTCTCCAAGGATTCCGTTAAAGCCTCTGATTTCGGCCAAAGCATCACGAAGTGCATCACGGTCAGCTTCACCTGCATTTTTTAATGCTTCAGCCATAATGTATAGTGCATCATAAGCCTGGGCTGCAAATTGGTCAGGCTTTTTGCCGTATTCTTCCTCATACTTACCGACAAATTCCTTGACCTTATCATCTTCTTTTTCACCATACCAAGGAGTTGCCACAATCAGGCCATTTGCTGCATCCCCTGCGATATTGATGACCTCAGGAGAATTGAAGCCGTTTCCTCCGACAAACGGGACATCAATGCCCATTTTCCTTGCCTGATCCATTATGACTGCACCTTCATTGTATAGAGCCGACGCCAGAATAAGGTCCGGCTTTAAACCTTTAATTTTCGTCAGCTGTGCGTTATAGTCTGATTGTCCTTTTTGGAATGTCTCAATCGTTAAGATTTCAAGGCCCTTCTCTTCTGCTGCTTTTTTCATCGTGTCAAAGCCCGATTTTGTAAAAACATCATCATTTCCATATAGAATTGCTACTTTTTTAGCATCATATTTTTCAATGGCTTTATCTATTGAAGCCGGAATTGCCAATGCCTCAGGCAGCGAGTTGCGGAAGACATAATCCCCAATTTGCGGAATCCCTTCTGCAGTTGTTGAAGTACCCATGATCGGCACCCCATTCAGATCGGCTTCAGGACCTACTACATTCATTTCTGTACTTAATGTAGGCCCGATAATGGCTGTCACATTCTCTGAATTCATAAGCTTTTGTGCTGCTGTTAATGCCTGATCCTGCTTGCCGGCAGAATCCTCAATTACAAGGTTTATCTCGACTTCACCCTTGCCATTGATTTCTTCCTGTGCGAGCTTTAAGCCATTCGTGATAGCTTCGCCATATGCTGCACCTGGCCCGCTGATATAAGAAATAACTCCAATATCCGCTTTAACAGCTCCTCCGCTGCTCTCCCCTTCCTCATCCCCAGCAGCCTGATTGCCGCCGCAAGCAGCGAGAACAAGCAAACTGGACAATGCTGTAAATTGCGCAAATTTCTTTAACTGCTTTCTCATTTTCTCTAACCCCCATTTTCAGAAATAAGTTAATATTCAAAACTATATTACTATTTAAATACAAATGCTTGTCAATGTAAACAATAATTATGGAAACTTTTCTTACATATTAATTGACAACAGAAAGCGGAAATTGCCTGGAACTGAAGCAGATGTTTTCTCGTCTGGAAAATGCAGCCTTTCATTGTCTTCAGTCAACAATAGAAATATAGAATCTTTGTTTTAAATGAACATTGTCGTAACTTGTCACAGAATTGTAAGATTAATCTAAAGAAATAACCATTGGAGGTGCTTGTTAAAATGGAAGCGATTACAAGAGATTTTTTTCTATATTTATCAAAAAATAGCTTACTGAATAAAATTGCCCAGAACAGAGGCGGAAGTTTTGCCGCAGGTAAATTAATTGGCGGAGTTGATTTTAAAAGCAGCGTCCGCTTTATCAGAGATCTAAATAATCAAGGACTTTCTGTAACAGTGGACCATTTGGGAGAATTTGTTGATTCTGTTGAAGTGGCCAATGAACGGACAGAGGAATGTATTTCAACCATTGAAATGATCAGCAAAGAAGGACTTGATTCACAAGTATCCCTTAAAATGACTTCCCTTGGCCTGGATATCGATCATGATCTTGTTGTGAAAAACATGACCAGAATTCTTGATACTGCCGAGAAGCATAAGATAATGGTGACAATCGATATGGAGGATGTTCCTCGCTGCCAGGCCACTATCGATTTGTTTAAACAGTTTAAAGAGAAGTACAGCTGTGTAAGCACAGTTCTGCAGGCTTACCTGTACCGGACTGAAAAGGACCTAGAGGATCTGGGAAAATACCAGCCTTTCTTAAGAATGGTAAAAGGTGCTTATAAAGAATCACCGGAGCATGCATTTCCTGAAAAGACAGATGTAGATGAAAACTATAAGAAATTAATTGAGCAAAGTCTGTTAAATGGAAATTATACAGCAATAGCTTCTCACGATGATCAGATCATCGAGTACACAAAAAAATTAGCAAAGAAGCATAACATTCCAAACGATCGCTTTGAATTCCAAATGCTCTATGGCATGAGGAATAAAACACAGCTGGAACTGGCAAAGCAAGGCTATAAGATGCGTGTCTATGTACCTTATGGAATGGACTGGTATGGATATTTCATGAGAAGGCTCGCTGAACGCCCGTCTAATATTGCTTTTGCATTTAAGGGCATTTTCAAAAAGTAAAACTTTAAAATTATTTTTCTTCCAAAACAATAAAATATGGCTATAATAATAAACAACCATTCTTGATTTCTAAGTAATGAGAAAGCTATTCCACTGCTTTCTCATCGCTTATTTTATCTAAATATTTTGTTAAACTAACAAAAAGGAGGCTTACAAATGGATTATGCATTAATGATATCCATTACCGTGTATATGATTGGGATGCTTTGGATTGGCTATTATGCCTATAAACGGACTTCCAATCTATCAGATTACATGCTCGGCGGACGAACACTGGGTCCTGCAGTAACTGCTTTAAGTGCGGGCGCATCCGATATGAGCGGCTGGCTGCTGATGGGACTCCCGGGAGCCATGTATGCCACTGGCCTAAGCGCTTCCTGGATTGTCCTTGGCTTAACTCTCGGGGCATGGGCGAACTGGATCTATGTTGCGCCAAGGCTTCGCACATATACTGAGGTAGCCAATGATTCAATTACGATTCCCGGTTATCTAGAAAACCGCTTCGGGGATGCTTCCAAAATCCTGCGCCTGATTTCAGGATTAGTTATCTTAATTTTCTTTACCTTTTATGTATCATCAGGCATGGTATCCGGTGGAGTATTATTCCAAAGCACTTTCGGACTGGATTACCATACGGGTTTATGGATCATTACAGGTGTTGTAGTAGCGTATACACTATTTGGAGGATTTCTTGCGGTTAGCTGGACAGACTTTGTTCAAGGTTTGATTATGTTTATCGCCCTTATTCTTGTACCATTAGTAACACTATTCCATGTTGGCGGGTTTGGGCCGGCAATTGATACTGCAAGAACAATCAATCCAGCTTTCCTTGATGTCTTTAAAGGGACAAGTCTATTAGGCATCATTTCCCTATTTGCATGGGGCCTTGGCTATTTTGGCCAGCCTCATATTATCGTCCGTTTTATGGCTATCAGTTCTGTAAAAGAAATCAAGAAAGCCACCCGAATTGGGATGGGCTGGATGATTTTCTCGAGTATTGGAGCTATGCTGACTGGTTTCGTCGGAATTGCATATGTGGCTGATACAGGCATTTCAATTGACGACCCTGAAACCATTTTCATCCTTCTCGGAGAGGTCTTATTTCACCCGATCATTACCGGCTTTTTAATCTCGGCAATTCTCGCAGCTATTATGAGTACCATCTCATCACAGCTGCTTGTAACATCAAGCTCATTAACTGAAGACTTATATAAAACATTTTTCCGCCGCTCAGCTACAGATAAAGAATTAGTTACAATAGGAAGATTATCTGTATTGCTGGTTTCTGTCATTGCATTGATTATTTCATGGGAGAAAAATGAAACGATTCTGGACCTTGTGGGTTATGCATGGGCTGGTTTCGGATCCGCTTTCGGACCTCTTATCATTCTTAGCTTATATTGGAAGCGCATGACAAGATGGGGAGCATTAGCCGGAATGGTTGTTGGGGCCAGCACTGTTATAATTTGGTCTCAGGCCGGTTTATCTGATGTACTTTATGAAATGATTCCAGGTTTTGCTGCCAGCTTAATTGCCATTATAGTGGTAAGCCTTCTAACTGCAAAGCCATCTGCAGAAATCGAAAAACAATTTAGTGACTTTGAAAAGTCATTAAAATAACCTAAATGTTTCAGGACTGGGCGAAGAAAATGCCCGGTCCTTTTTCTTATGGCAAAATTCGAGTGGTGTCTCCCATTATTTTTCACTATAATAAGAACAGCAATGTTTAGGAGTGAGCCTTAATGAGTCAGCCGCTGGAGAAAATCCTTAATATGTCAGATATTGATGAGATTACAGAAATGGTCAGTACTTTTTTAAAGAAGCCTGTTGTCATCGAGGATGAGCAATTCTCACTGCTGGCCTATAGCTCGTATTATATTGAACATTTTGATTTGGCGAACCAGCAGACCATATTTTCGAAGAGATGGCCCATTCCCATTTTGGAGAAATTTATGGATGAAGGCATTGTTGATCAGTTAAAGACAATTCCTGAGCCTTTTAGAATTAAGAAAATGGAAGAAATAGGCCTTAACCAGCGCGTGGTTGTAAGTGCAAAATATAAAGAGCAGATACTGGGTTTTATTTGGGTTCAGGAAATAGAAGACTTTCTATCTGAAAGCGAAATGAGCTTTCTGCATGATGTTTCCTTCCATATTGGAAAGCTATTATATCAGAAAAACCTGAAAAAACTGCGCAAAGAAGAAGAAAAACATCAATTTTATCAAAAGATTATTGATCGTACCTATCAGACGGAAGATCAGATCAAATGGGAAGCGGCGAATGTTAAAATCATCCTCCCGGAGGCCTTTATCATCAATGTATTTACGGTAGTGCAGGCAGATGAAGAGATATTTGCGGAATTGAATGAAACCGTTCGGCTGTTTGCGAATGCCCTCAGCCATCCGGCTCATATATTTACAAACCAGCATGAAATTATCGTCATGATCGGCAGCAGTTCCCCTGCACCTGGCAGCCTGGCAGAAGACGCACATGAATTAACCAATACCGTCCTTAGCCAATTCAGATCGAAGATTGTGTATGCAGGAATTGGAGGAGAATATTCCTCCATCTTAAAACTGCGCAAAAGCTATGCAGAGGCTTTGGAGGTTATCAAAGCCGCCAAATTCATTGGATCGCCTGAAGAATTGCCTTATGAATATAAAAAGCTGTGGGTATTCCGGTATTTAGAACCTATCGCACAGCATAACAGCATGACTAAATATGTAAATGAAGATCTTATGAAGCTGCAGAAAAAAGACCTGGAAAGCCAAACCAGCCTGCTGAAGACGCTTGAAGTATATTTATTGAATAACTGCCGCCTTAAGCCGACAGCGGAACAGCTTTTCATCCATACAAATACATTAAAATACCGAATGAAACAAATTACTGATTTAACATCCATCGACTTTGATGACTTTAACACAAGATGCCAGCTGTACATTGATTTACAGCTGCTTAAGCGGAAGAAATAGGAGAGCTGGCGGAAGCGATTCATGATGACTTTTTCATGTTTGTTACCTGAAATTCGGTTTCATGTAGCGCTCATGGCGACACTTTTTCTCTTTGCTTCCTGGTTTTCGGCTTCATCAAGCGCTCATGGCGACCATTTTTCTCTTCGCTTCCTGGTTTTCGGCTTCATGAAGAATTCTCTTCTATCACCGGCTTCTAAACTTGCCTGGATTCTCAACTCTAATAGAAACCACTTCTCCGCAGCTTAAACAAAAGCGATAGATTTTTAAGGATCCTGCTGAAAGTTTTTTATTTAATGGTTTAACCGGCATGAAGTCGGTGCCTTCCGCAAATTCAGTACCTTTGCACCCTGGGCATTCTTCAATATGATTCACCTCTATCAACCCCTTCTGCTTATATACGATCCCAAATGGGAAAGGTTACAAAAAGAAATGCCAGTCCCTTTACGAGGGAGCAGGCATCTTTATTGTTCTTCTTTTTCCGGCTTGAATAGAAAGTATGAGATAACTCCTGATAATAGTGCTGCACCAGCTGCTATCATCAATCGAATCAACAGATCTATTTGCTGATAATCTTTATTAAGCATCCACATTGCAGCTGCAGCTACAAGAATCATAATGGGAATGACAATAAGCTTCCTATTTTTCAAGATTTCTTTACATCCTTTCGCATCGTGCTAATCATAACTTATTATATAAGAATTAAACAAAAATAGATAATAACATCCCCTTTTGCAAACCCTCCCAATTTTCATAATTATTAAACCTTATTTTTTTGACCTTATTCCCTTTACAAAGGAGCTTTAAGGGCTTTATAATCCCGTTGTTCCACTTTATACGGATCTCGAAAAAAACTATAAAAAAGGAGGTTGCGGCGATGCGGCAAAAACTGTTTTCTTTTACCATGATCAATCTGGGAGCATTCCTGGTTTCTATAAATGTCCACTTTTTCTTGTCCCCCAATAATTTAGCAACTGGAGGGGTCAGCGGATTGTCGATTATCATGAATGACTTATTTCCCGTTTTCTCAATTGGTACTTTCATGATTTTTGTCAATTTGATCTTGTTTGCAGTTGGTTTTATTTTTCTTGGATCAGGTTTTGGGGCAAAAACCATTTATGCGAGCTTCGCCTTGTCTTTTTATGTGTGGGCGCTTGAAAAATTCGCCCCAATGGCCCAACCGCTAAGCAATGACCTGCTTATTCAGCTGATCATTGGGCAATGCATCGCCGCGACCGGAATGGCAATTGTCTTCAACCAGCAGGCTTCTACTGGCGGGACAGACATCATCGCCATGATTTTTAATAAATACTTAAATATTGAAGTTGGCAGAGGAGTGCTTCTTGCCGATTTATTGATCGCCCTGTCTTCTGCCGTTCTGTTCGGCCCGCAAGTCGGCATGTATGCATTTTTTGGGGTCATCATTAATGGGTTTGTCATTGATTATGCACTCCAGCAATTCAATTCAAACAAGGAAATTGTGATTATCAGCCGCCACAGTGATGAAATTAAAACCTATATCGTTCATGAACTGGGCAAAGGGGCAACCATCCACACTGCAACCGGTGCTTTCACATCCGATAAAAAAGAAGTCATTACAACCATCCTGGGGAGAAAGGATTTCACAAAGTTGAAAAGTTACATTACCCAGGTTGATAATAAGGCATTTATCACCGTTCATACGATGAATGAAATTCTTGGCCAAAATTTTAAAAGGCTGGCATAATGGCGAAGCTTCATCCGCAAAGGATGGAGCTTATTTTTTTACAGTGAGATTTGCTTTGGGCTGCAGAGCCATGCAGTGATTTATAGTAAAAATGGAATCCTATAAGCGGTCCTAATGGTGTGCTTTTTTGTTTGCCTCATTTTGGTTTTAAATAAACCCTATGTGGAAAAAGGGTAGAAAAGGAGGCGTTAGCATGAAAGTAATTGTAATCGGTGCCAATGGAGATGTGGGTGAGCATGTCATCAGAAAGCTCGCGGAGAGAAAGCATGAAGCTCTTGCCGTTGCTGCAAATGAAAACCAAATTGAAGATCTTGTAAAATTGGGTGCAGCCCATGCAACTGTTTATGACGAGCAAAAGCTGATTCCCCATCTTCAGGCATCAGATGCAGTGATTTATTTAACAGGCGTCAATCCTAAAAAACATACGAGCAAAACAGTCATGGTCGATCACCAATCTATTTCAGATATCATCGAATTGGCTCAACAATCCGGCGTCAGACGATTTGTGATGATGAGTGCAGTCAAAGCGGAGGAAAGTGAAACGGACTCTTCCCGCAAGATTGCGGCGAAGGATCTTCCAGAAGATATGCTTAAAGCTGCCGATTTGGTCTACACGGTTATCCGGATTGGCCAATTGACGGACAATCCCGGCAGCGGAAAGATTACCCTGTCAAAGAAAATCCATGACCGGGATGCTGAGATTCCGCGTGAGGACGCAGCCGAAGTTCTGGTAGAGTCTATTGATAAAGAAGCTGTCTTTCATTCAACCATAGAGGCAGCCTCTGGCAACATCGCTATACGAGAAGCCCTAAGCCAGTTTTAGAGAAGGAGGACAAAATGAGTTTAACAGATTACCTTGTGATTGCTTTATTTATATTTATTGCAGTAGTTATTTTAGTACCAGTCATTCTATTTATTTATTGGTATGTAAAAGATGACAGGCAGAAACAGCACTCCATACTCAGAAACTTCCCGGTAATTGGGAAGGTGCGATACATCACAGAAAAAGTGGGACCTGAACTAAGACAATACCTATTCAATAATGATACAGAAGGCAAGCCTTTTTCCAGAAAGGAATACCAGGATGTTGTCAAAGCAGGCAAATACAAAGAAAGGTTAATTGGATTCGGCTCTATAAGAGATTTTGATGAAGAAGGCTTCTATATACGCAATACCTTGTTCCCTAAACTCGTTGATGAGATGAAGATGGATAATACACAGAAAGTTAAAACACGCGTTTATAAAGTGGATGGAGACAATCTGTTTTCAAGAAAGGAACACAGCGAAGAAAAATTGGCCGATCCTTACTATCTGCGTGATGAAGATGCGGTTGTGCTGGGGGAAAAGACCTGCCGGCAGCCATTCAAAGTCAAGGGACTTGTAGGCCAATCGGCCATGAGCTATGGCTCTCTTGGCGAAAAAGCGATCACTGCACTTTCAAAAGGCCTTGGCCTTGCAGGCGGCACCTGGATGAATACTGGTGAAGGCGGTCTGTCTCAGTATCATCTGGCCGGCAGCCCGGACATCATAATGCAAATTGGCCCTGATATGTTCGGTGTCCGAAAGGCTAACGGGGAATTCTCCTGGGAAGAATTTAAAAAGAAAAGTGAACTGCCTGAGGTAAAAGCCTTTGAATTAAAGCTTGCGCAAGGTGCGAAAACCCGCGGCGGCCATGTTGAAGGTGAAAAAGTAACCGAAGAAATTGCCCGTATCCGGCTTGTAGAGGTTGGCAAAACGATTAACAGTCCAAACCGTTTCTATGAATTTGATGATGCCCCTTCCATGTTCAATTTTATTGAGGAGCTCCGAAGTGTAGGCGGAAAACCTGTCGGAATGAAAATAGTGGTAGGCGATCTTGATGCCCTGGAGAGCATGATTTCCTATATGAAGAAGAGCGGCAAAGGCCCTGATTTTATTACAGTTGATGGCGGTGAAGGCGGAACAGGCGCTACTTATCAGGAGCTTGCAGACAGTGTGGGGCTCCCCATTCAATCAGCCCTGACAGTTGTGGATGAAATGCTGAGAGAGTACGGAGTCAGAGACCGCGTAAAAATTATCGCTTCCGGTAAGTTAATCACTCCTGATAAAATTGCCATTGCTCTTGCGATGGGAGCGGATCTTGTCAATATTGCCAGGGGCTTTATGATCAGCGTCGGCTGCATCATGGCCCAAGTTTGCCATACCAATCATTGTCCTGCAGGGGTTGCAACAACCGACAAGAAGCTGCAGGACGGATTGATTATTGATGAAAAGCATTACCGTGTCTGCAACTATGTCATCTCTCTAAGAGAAGGACTATTTAATCTTGCGGCAGCTGCAGGTATCGATAATCCGACTCAATTTGAAAGAAAACATATTGTTCATAAAGATAAATTCGGCAGAGTCTCTCCTATTGAAGATATACTGCATGCAGCCAAACGCGCACAGCTGCAGAAAGAAAGCTGACAACCTGATGCCTGGTCCTGTATGGACCGGGCTTTTTGTCCTCTTATTTTCCTTTTGATAAGAAATAAGATTTACCATCCGCACCTTTTTCTTACATAAATTCAGGACTATCGTGTTATTTTGAGTTTATCATTCGAAATCCCCCGGCATTAAAGGTATAATTTATTTTGGTTAAAAAATAGATACATAGAAAAAATGTGTTTACATAAGGGAGGATTTTAGGATGGGATGGGTAATCGCCATATTATTTGGTTCAGCAGTCGTGCTGCTCATTTTATCGTTTTTAAAAACGGCGCAATCCAAATCAAATATTGAGCAGCAAATCGATCAGGTTACTTTTACATTAAAAAATGAAATTCATGAGCTGCAGCAGCAGATCAGAAATATTGAATTGGATGCTGAGATTACAGCAAAGCAATCAGGGGCAATGAGCGGGCCATCAGAAGAAAGACTATTGCTTCGCGAAGTATTGGATATGCATAAACGCGGATATTCTAATGAAAGCATTGCATTAAAGAAACAGCTTACACCGAACGAGGTCGACCTGATGCTCCTGCCTTATTCAGCGAACAAAGGTGAAAGGAGCATGGTTGCCCAATGACACCAAATACCTTGCGCAGTTTTGCAGCAGGCCTTTTAGCGGCGGCCATCTTAACAGGAAGTGTCTACCTTTTTGGACCCTCTGAAGCAAAGAGTACAGAAAAGCCTTCTGATAAAACTGAGAAAGCAGAAAAGCTGTCAGATAAAGAAATGATTGAACTGCTGGCATCTAAAGGATACGTCATCAACACTGAAGCTGAATGGAGCAAACAGCTCGCTGCCGCAGCAAAGTCCAGCGAGAAAAAAGATGAAAAGGCAGAAGAGAAAACTGAGGGCAAAACTGGCGAAAAAGTTGTTTACCGGACTATTTTAACCGTATCAATGGGAATGACCAGCATTGACGTTGGGAACGCACTTGAAAAAGCCCACATTATTGAAAGCGGAGTCCAATTCTATAAAGATGTAGAAAAACGCGGTCTTGAGAATGATTTACGTCCCGGCACGTTTGAAATTGAAAGCGGTATGACGACGGATGAGATTATTTCAGTTATATTTAAGTAAGATAAAGCTCCTTTTCTGGTGAAAAGGAGCTTTTTTTCTATATTTCAATCGCAAAAATGATTAATTTGGCGGCAAAGGAACCTTTCTGTGCGCATAACGCCAATTTATGTGCGGATAAGATTTTTTATGTGCGGATAACCCAAATTTATGTGCGGATAAAAAAATTTATGTGCGCTCCAAAACAGAGACTGCTTACTCTTTCAAAAACCCGAGGATAACCTCTGCCAGTACATCCGGTGCTTCATACATGCTCATGTGCCCCGCACCATTAATGGTCACCGGCTTGATGTTAGATCCTTTAACTGCAAATGATTTTTCTGGAGGGACAATCTGGTCTTGTTCTCCAGCCACAATTAAAACTGGGAACTTTGTACTTATCAAGACATGACTGCGGTCCTCACGCTGTTTCATCGCTTTCAGTGCAGCCTTTGCACCTTCAGCTCTTGTACGATAGCCAATTTCTTTTGCCATTTGAATTTCGTCCGGATGTTTCTCCCCAGGTGCAAAAAGCTTCGGCACCAGCCCATCTATAAAGGATTCCATTCCTTCCTTATCAATTTTACCGGCAGCGATATCCCTTCCCTTTTTCCCTTCTTCAGAATCCGGGCTGGCTGTTGAATGGATAAGTGAAAAGGATTTCAGCTTCTTCCCATACGCTTCAGCAAATGCAAGGCTTACATAACCGCCCAATGAGTGGCCAAAAAGAGATACTTTATCAAGTCCGAGCTCATCTATAGCCCCTTTGATTGCTTCAGCCATCTTTTCAATAGAGGGTTCACCCTCTGGCAGCCCTGAACTCCCATGCCCCGGAAGATCCACCGCAATGACGCGAAAGTCCTCTGCCAATAATGGAATGACCCTTGCCCAGTAATCTTTGCTGCCGCAAAATCCATGCAGTAATACAAGCGGATCCCCTGTGCCTTCATCATAGTATGAAATGGCTGTTCCATTTACATCTATTATTTTTGCGTCCATTCAGAAAACCTCCTTTAGTTTGCAAGCAAATCCTGATATTCGCTCTTTCGGTCAAAAACAGCTTTTGCATATGAGCAGGCAGGCACAATCTTATATCCCTTGCTGCGTGCCTCCTGAACAACGCTTTCCAAAAGCTTTCCTGCAACTCCCTGACCGCGGAGGGACTCACTTACATATGTATGGTCTATGGTTATGACAGAATCACCGCTTGGAATATAGGTAATTTCAGCAATCATATTCCCTTCATCATCATTCATAAAAAACCGGTTTTCTTCTTTTTGTATATTTGCATTCATATCATTTCCTCCTGTATTTAAAATTAACTTAATCTTTCTATCTTGCTTTCCCTCCTTATTAGAAAGACTAAACATACCTTTTCATGATTTCCTCACACAGAACTCTCGCATGGTTATGAATGGGATCTTTGGCAGCATATAATAAAGTAACCTTCTGCTCTTTTGACATTCTCGCCAGCTCATCTAATTTGCGGACTTTATCGTCCTGTGTTCGCAGCTCTGCAAGATATTTTTTCCGAAATTCTTCAAAAAGCTCAGGCTTATGGTTAAACGCCTTTCTAATCTCATTGCTTGGCGCAGCCTCTTTTTCCCATGCTGATAAACGGGCATCTTCTTTTTTAATTCCGCGGGGCCACAGCCGGTCAATAAGCACCCGATAGCCGTCTGCTTCGTTGTATGGGTCATAAATTCTTTTTATAAAAATTCCAGTCAATTTAAGACACCCCTTGTATATCCCTTGTGATTTGCTATTATTATAAACATAATATACAATTTTTTCTAATTCAATCAAATGTGAGGTGCAGGAAATTTGACAGGTATTATTGCTGTGGTTATGACTTTCTCTATTCCCATCATTGCCATCATGACTGTTCATACTCAAAAACTCGCAAAGATCAAACATAATATGATAAAAGATGAAATCACCTTGGAAAAGCTGAAGCAGGAAAACTTTTTGCTTGAAACAGAAAAAATGAAGCTCGAACTGGAGCAAATGAGAATTGAAAGTCCTAAGGATCTTTCCAAAATCATATAAGCTAAAAATCCCCAGCTTACACAGAAGGGGATTTTTGTTTTACATATTCTCAATAATTTTTCCGGCAGTTTCTGCCCCATTTTCGATGCAGTCAGGAATGCCAACACCATAATACGAGCAGCCGGCAAGCCATATTCCAGGGTATTCCTGAGCCAATCTGTTTTCAATTGCCTCTACTGTCTGAGGATGGGATATCAGATAGTTTGGCATTTTTTCAGTCCACTTCGTCACTTCACTTGCAGCGGGAACAGATGTAATGCCAAGGCTTTTTTCAATATCGGCCACAGCCGTCTGCAGCAAATCGTCTTCGTTCATTTCCTTTAGTGATGCAAAGGCCGGATGGCTGCTTTTATAAAATAATCTTACAAGTAAATTACCGCTTTCAGAAGTATGCTTCCATTTGCGGCTTGTCCATGTACAGGCATTGCAGGTCAATTCTTCCATATTTGCAGTGATGAAGCCTGTCCCGTCTTCAGGCAGCTCGCTGTCTGGAATATCATAAGCAAGATAGATAGAAATTAAGGAACTGTTCTTCAAAAGTCCGAATTCCGCTTTCAGCTCCTCATGATCGAACAGCGCTGCAGCGGCATTATGCGGAATGCTTAGAACCACATGATCGGCCTCCAGGCTTTCCCCATTCGAGAAATCGACTATATATCTGCGATCACTTTTCTTTATTTTAACTGCCTTCGTGTTTTTAAATATTTCTGTTTCATCCAATTTTTCCTCATAAGCATCTATCATCGCATCAAGACCTTTTTTAAAGGAAAGAAACTTCTTTCCTCCTCCAATCTGGAACACCTTTTTATTTTCTTCAAAACCTTTAATGATGCTGCCGTATTTTTCTTTATAATCAAACACCTGCGGAAGTGTCGAAGCAATAGTTAAGTCACTGAGATTCCCGGAATATACTCCCGAAAGAACAGGCGCAATTTGTTTTTCCACCAGCTCTTTTCCGAAGAAATGCTCCAGGAAATCGCCGATGGAATCGTTCTTTGTAAAGCCATCATTTTTTGTATAAAAATCTTTTAGGGCTTCAACCTTTCCTTCTGCTGAAACAAGAGCAGATTTGGCAAGAGATTCAACACTGACCGGTATCCCAAACACAGAATCTGCAGGTATCAGCTTCAGCTCTCCATCACTGTATATATAAGACCGCCCCGCAGCATTGTAGACAACAGCTTCTTCCAGCCTCAGCTCCTGGATAAAATTCATCGCATTCGCTTTGCGGGCAACAATCGAATCAGCTCCCGCCTCGATTACAAATCCGCCTTCCCTGACTGTGCGGATTTTTCCGCCGAGCTGTTCTGCTGATTCTGCCAGCACAAGCCTAATATCCTGATCCTTTTCTTTTTTCCACTTATTCAGTTCATACATAGCGGACAATCCTGTTACACCGCCGCCTATGACCAATACTGTTTTCACGTGTATGCACCTCAGTTTACATCCAATTCATATATAAAGTGTACCACAACATAAAGATAAGAAAGAATGTGAGGGTTTGTCCAAATGATGAATATATTCTTTCAAAATAGGAAAAAAACGGAGAAAGTAACTCTCCGTTTCATCATTTCCTAAACCAATTCGCCTGTTCATCCATATGCAAAAAGGGAATGTCCGTATCAACTTCACCAGTGATTCTATTCATTTTAATATCCTGGCCATCAAGCCAGTCCCTGAAATCAAAAATTACTGGCTCTCTGTCACCACCGAGCACAAACCAGGCTTTCATCTCTCCCGGCAAATAGGCTGATGTATGAATTGTCCCGGCCCAGCTCCCATAAAGATCCGAGAAAACGCCTTTATCGCTATCATTCAAGAGGCGGAAAGCATCATGTACATCTAAACGCTCACCCTGATGGCTTTTCATGACATCCAGCCTGCGCAGGCTGTCAGCTAGATGATTGCGATTTTCATCCTTCATGATTTCAAAATGGTTAGTACAGGCAGTTGTCTGACGGACCTGTACACCTCTTGGAGATGTTTCCACTGCATAAGCCTCTCCGCTTGTGTCATACACCACATATGTAAAGGAATGGCGGTGCGGTATTTCCTTCAGCATCTCAACCGCTTCTTCCACATTTGCACATGATTCCAAAATCAGGCGGCCGATCATGCAGCAGATAAAGCCATCAGCAGGCTTTTTCCGGTTCATAAAATTATAGCCGATTACAAGTCCTTTTTCGTTCATGCCATCCATCCGTCCGGTCATCCTCTGGCTTGGACCAATCATCGCATATCCCTGATCTGTTGGCTGATAAAAAGTATAGCGCCCCTCATAGGTTTTCGGATGGTAATCATAATTGCGGATCAGGTAATCAGCCCCTGTAAGGATGGAACATCCCGAGCGGACATAATCGAGGCGATAGCCGCCAAACTCCTTCAAAACCCGCTCCATCGGCCATTGCAATGCTTCCCGTATCCCAAGCAGTTCATCCCAAATACCAGGGGCAAACCTCGTAATCGCTTTTTTCACTTCGGCTTCATTTATTGAAAATCGCGGCTTTCTTACCTTCCATTGATCCTCCCGATTTTTCACAGAAAGAGAATCCTTTATAAGTTCTCCCTGCATGAAGCCAAAATCAAAGTGGGTTCCGCGGAATTGAATAATATCACTGTAAATCTTTTTCAAGATGAATCCCTCTTCTATTCTTTTCTTTTATTAAGAATAAATGAAGCCTGCATGAAATTCCAGCAGATGGCTTATCAGAAAAGCGGAAGCGCCTTGCCCACCTCCGACACCTCGAGGGGTAGCACTGGAGATAGACAGTTATCGAAGTTCAAAAATTTTACTACCTTATAAAAGACTGAGCTGCATTTTTCTGCAGATCAGCCTCCTTTATTTATCGTTAACAATGATATATACAGCCTGCACAGGACCATGTACACCTACAATTAAATTCATTTCAATATCGGCACTGTTGCTTGGGCCTGAAATGAAATTTACACAGGATGGGACAGGTTCGCCATTCTCCACAATTGTGTGGATATGCTTTGCAACCTGGGTCATTCTTGGAACAATTGTGCTTTTTGGGATAATGGCAAAGTAAATCACTGGAAGAAGGCTTACTGCTCGCCCCTTCCCTTTATCACTGAACAAAACAACAGTTCCTGACTCTGCAAGCGCAGCATCACTAAAGGTAATTCCGATGTCTGCATGTGCGGAGAAAGCAAGATTCTCTTCTCCTCCTTCTTGATCCCAGACATGGACTGCTATTCCATTGCCATTCAAATCAATAGGGAGGGAAGATAATCCAAATTCTTCAAAGCGCGGATCATCCCATGTAACGACCGATTTGCCTCCGTATTCTTTAATCAAGCGGCCGATTTGCTCAGGTAGCTCTGCAGAAGGTGTTTCATATACATCCGTATGAATTAACAAACATTGCTTCTTCAGGACCTCTACAAGCTCGTCCTGTGAGGCGCCCTTTAAAACGTCCCACTGAGGATTATGATCCCATGCAGGTTTTTCTACCTCAGAAAGACGTTTTCTCCCCAGATTTTTTGCCAGATTGTCAAGGAAAGAAGTGCGATTATACACTTGTCCAGCTGCCATCATTCTCCCCTCTCTTTCTTTCTCTTTTTATATAAATCTCTGAATCTGTCTTTCTTAGGTGCGGGGAAGTCCCGAATTTCCGTCCAATTTTTCAAAGGGCCGGGACCAGCTGAAATTTTATCATCCTTTGTGAATGCTCCCAATGCCTTGGGTGCCAGCTTTGAGCCGATATTGTACATGGATGGTGAAGCTGTGCCGAGACTGAAGGCTTTCATGGATAAGTTTTCAAACACCGGTGCTCTGCCTTCTTTTTCAACAATCTCCTGGCGGTGGCGGAGCAAATGCTCGTGTAATGGAATTTTTACCGGACAAGCTTCCGTACATGCTGCACACAGCGTTGAAGCATATGGCAGTTCTTTATATTCATCATAGCCGCCAAGAAGAGGAGTCAATACCGCTCCTACTGGCCCCGGATAGATAGATCCATAGGAGTGACCGCCGACATGGCGATAGACTGGACAGACATTAATGCAGGCTGCACAGCGGATGCAGTGAAGGATGGACTGGAATGCTGTTCCTAAAATTTTTGAACGGCCATTATCCACAATAACAAGATGGAATTCTTCTGGACCATCTATTTCTCCCTCTTGCTTTGGACCAGTTAATGCAGTTATATAACTCGTTAATTTCTGCCCGACTGCTGCGCGGGTCAGCAGGCTTACCAGAACTTCCATCTCTTCCCAGGTAGGCACAATCCGCTCCATTCCCATTACAGTAATTTGCGTTTTTGGAATGGTTGTCACCATCCGCGCATTTCCTTCATTTGTCACCAGGGAAATCGTTCCGGATTCGGCAATGGCAAAATTGCATCCCGTAATGCCAATATCCGCCTGAAGAAACTCTTCCCGCAGTTTTTCTCTTGCAAAAAATGCAAGCTCTTCAGGCTTCTCGGTTTTGTCATAGCCTAATTTATCCCTAAAAACATCGCGAATCTGTTCTTTATTTTTATGAAGGGCAGGTGTAACGATATGGGACGGTGGATCATGATCGTCCACTTGCAGAATCCACTCGCCAAGGTCGCTTTCAATGACTTCACAGCCAGCATTTTCAAGCGCTTCGTTCATATTAATTTCTTCTGTCACCATCGACTTGGATTTGACAACCTTTTTACCATTTTTCTTTTTAACTACATTGGTAATATACTCATTTGCCTCTTCAGCTGTTTCAGCGAAAAAAACATATCCCCCTCGCTTAGAGACATTTTCGCTCATGAGTTCCAGATAATAATCCAGATTCTCAATGGTATGGGTCCGAATCTCTTCACCCAGCTTGCGCCATTCCTCCCAATTTCCTAATTCTTCAGCTGCGTTCAGCCTTCCGCTGCGAAAACGCCCCTGTGCAGAGGAAACAGCACCGCGCATAAAAACATCGCCTATCCCGTCTTTGACACGCTCTTTAAAAGGTTTTTCCCCTATTTTCATAGCCATATGTGTTTCCCTCTTTTCCTATCTGCTATTTAATACAGAAGCAATATGCATCACCTTAATCGGCTTCCCTTTTCTGTCTATCCGTCCTCCAATATTCATCAGGCATCCGCAGTCGGCTCCTATTAGAATTTCAGCTCCGCAATCTTCAACACTCTGAACCTTTTCATCTACCATCTGCTCTGAGATTTCCCCCATCTTTACCGAGAAAGTGCCGCCAAAGCCACAGCAATTATAGTTGTGTGCGAGCGGCTTCATCTCAAGACCTTCTACATTGCTTAACAGCTTCATTGGGGCTTCCTTTACTCCTAATAATCTCGTCATATGACAAGAAGTGTGGTAGGTCGCTATTCCATTCAGCTTTGCCCCTACGTCCTCCACTCCTAAAACAGCCACGATAAACTGTGTCAGTTCATACGTTTTTTCAGCTAATTTTTTGGCGCGCGGCTCCCACACTGGGTCTCCTTTAAAAACGTGCGGATACTCTCTGAACATAGTTCCACATGATCCCGAAGGAGTTACAACATAATCTGAATGTTCGAAAACAGAAATCATATGCTTCATGGATTCTTTCGCCTTATCCACATATCCGCTATTATAGGCAGGCTGCCCGCAGCATGTCTGCTTTTCTGGAAAATCTACTTCGCAGCCCAGCTTTTCCAGTAGTTCTAAAGTATCCATTCCTACATCCGTCTGAAAAATATCTATTAAACAGGTTACAAATAATGATACTTTCATAGATCTCACCTTTACTTTCTTCAAGTAAATATATTCATTCTGGGTCTTAACTAAGTTTAAGCCCAGATACCCGCACAGTCAACAGGTCATCAGATGACTTTAGTGTAATATAGCAAGCCCCTCAATGGAGCTTGCACCATTATGCTGACTTTTTCAGCCTTTTATCTTCCATTCTGTTCTGTTCCTGGCCTTTAGCAATAAAAACTGCAATGAATACTGCCACTGCGGCCAGGATAAGCGTTCCAATATTCATGCCAATTCCATTGATGGCCACATACCCGATTCCGCCTGCAAAAATAACATAGAAAGTCATTGGGATAAGCGTTTTTCGTATTAAGCTTCCTTCCCTTCCTATTAAACCGGCAGAAGATGAAGCAGCAACAACATTATGGACACAAATCATGTTACCTGCTGCTCCGCCGACAGCCTGCAAGGCAACAATGGTGGCGGGAGAAGCAAGGATATTATCAGCTACTCCGAATTGAAACAAAGAGAACATCATGTTGCTTACTGTATTGCTTCCTGCAGCAAATGCTCCAATCGCACCGATTGTTGGCGCCGCAAGTGGCCAATAGCTCCCAAATATATTGGAAATCCCCTCTGCCAATGCCAGTGGCATGCTAGTAAAATCGGCTGCATTGATTCCTGAGTTGATAAATACCTGGACCATTGGTACCGCAAATACCAGAGCAGCCATTGCACTGACAATCGTTTTAAAAGAGTCTTTTACTGCCTGTCCGTAATCTCTCACATTCATTTTAAAAATAAAGATTGAAAGCAAGGATACTACAATAAAAATGACACCAGGAAGATTTAGCGGCTTGGATTCAATTGTTATAGCCGTCCCGAAAACGCTCTCAAATTTCAGGACAAAGGCTTGAAGCCAGGCCGAGAAAGGCAAGTATTGCACACGTGTTAAAACTAATAGAACAGCCACCAGCAGGTATGGCAGCCAGGCAGCCAGAAATGATACTTGTTTCTTTGGTTTGTCTGCCGCGTCCACATCAAGGGAGCCCGTCCATGAAGGATTCCAATGGCTTTTTTCTTCGAAGTCCCATGCTTTTACAGGGGTAAATAATCCTTTTTTAGCGGCTGGCACCACAATCGCCAGGCCGATTAAACCGCCAATCAAAGATGGAAATTCAGGACCCAGTAAATTGGCAACTAAAGCATATGGGACTGTAAATGCCAAACCTGCAAAAACGGCAAACTTCCATATGGCCAGCCCTTCTGCAATTGATTTATTTTTTCCGAAGAGGTAAGTCAGCATTGTTACCATAAATAATGGAATAAATATGCCGATGACACCATGAATCAGGGCAACCTGTCCTCCGATTGCATTTATGTAGGCATCAAATGTCGTGCCTTGCTCTGCAATATAGCTTTGAACAAGAGGCGAATCCTTCAACCCTGAATGGACCCCGATTAATATCGGTGTTCCTACAGCCCCATAGGAAACGGGTGTGGATTGCAGAATAAGCGCGACCATAACTGCACCTATTGCTGGAAAGCCAATCGCAACTAAAAGAGGACCAACTATAGTGGCTGGAGCCCCCCAGCCAGCTGCCCCTTCCAGGAAAGATCCGAATAGCCAGCAAACGATAATTGTTTGGACACGGCGGTCAGGGGAGATGCTCATAAAGCCTTTACGAATGGTAAAAATAGCACCGCTTGCTTTCAGTGTGTTCAGCAGCAGGATGGCACCAAATACAATCACTCCCACTTCAAGCGCCGTGACAACCCCTTTCGCACTTGCTGCAGCTATTTGGTTTCCCGGAACTTTCCATATGAACATAGCCATAAGGATGGTCAGAATCAGAGAAACCGGCATAGCCCTCTTAGCTGGCCAGCGTAAAATAACCAAAAATAGAAAGACAGAAACAATAGGCAATGTAGCAATTAAAGCTAATAAACCAATACTCAAATTTCTCTTCCCCTTTCATGATGAAGGAATACTTCCCGGATGGAATTAATCCTATTAACAGGTCATCTGATGACTTTAGTATATTAAACAGTATAAATAAAACGCTTTCATATCTCAATAGAATTTTTCGAAAAATTTGCAGAATTAAACCCAATCGTAAGAATTACGATTGGGTAGTCCTATTACATTTCAATTTCCTGAAAGTATTCCATTAATACATCTTCCACACTTTGAAGATGCTGAAGCAATAGTTTTTGTGCTCTTGCACCATCCCTTTGTTCAATTGCCTCATAAATGCTGGCATGCTCAAGGGTCAGCCGGCCAAGTGTAGATTTTTCCGAATAAAGCCATAGCCTGCGGGTTTCACGCATAGTTGTGAACATCATTTCTGAAACATTGTTCATGAGGCTGATCAGCAAATCATTTTGGGATGCTCTTGCGATGGCCATATGAAAACGAAAGTCAGCTTCTTCTCCTAATTCTTCATCATTAGCATTTTTCATTTTCTCCAGTGCTTCTTTAATTTCAGATAGTTGCTCTGCCGTCCGTCTTGACGCTGCGGCTTCAACAGCCCCTACTTCAAGAATCCTGCGAACTTCAAGCAAATTCTTCACATCGTCCTTTTTCATTAAGACGGCAATTTGCACTGGCAGCTTAAGCATATTTGAATTGAATTCACGGACATAGGTACCTTCCCCCTGATGCATTTCAACCAGGCCCATAGCCCGCAGTGCACTCAGTGCCTCCCGAACCGCCGAACGCCCAACCTGGAAATTCTCAGCCAGCTGCTGAACAGAATCGAGCTTATCACCCGGCTTCAGATCACCAGCTTTTATCATATCCATAATGGCTTCAGCCACTTCTTCATATATTTTGCGTGGTTTAATACGTTTATAATTCAATCATGTTCACCCCATTATGTATCTAAATATGATTTTATAGTAATATGTGCGGTGAGACAAACGCTAATTTGTAAGCGGTTAATCCATATAACAAGGAAAATGCTATTATTTCTGGTCCTTCCTGCAAACATTAGGTTTCAGCTAAATCATATACCACAGTTTCTGCTAATCAACTGATGACGGACGGTCTCCGCATTTAGCTTTTAGTTCTTTTAGCTTAATGCTATAAAACCTCATACTTTTCGGAATTCCTTTTATGGCAAATATTCCGTTATAAATTAAGGATCTTACTCTATACTCGGCAAAGCCATCACCAATTGGCTCATCCAGATGCCCAATCACTTCACCAATTAACCTGGCTGATTTTATAAAACCTTTATTGCTTTTATGGAGCTTTTTGGCGGATTCGATGATATTTTCATCAAAATAACTCTCTGGTACACTATGTATTTCATTATCTTTCCATATGCGCAATAATTCCTTTGTTTTGGAGAGGGACTGCCAATCAGATACAAACCTATTTCTTTCTTCTGCAGATAAAGGGCTTCCCATGTTTTTTTCCAATATGATCTTCAGTTTTTCTGGAGCTGCTTCACCTGAGTGCCTTAAAATGTATTGTTTCTTTTTCGCAGGAAAAAGCTCCTTATATGACCGAGCAGTATTAATAACATGCACATTATTTTCTTTGTTTCTTAATAAGTGAAGGAAATACAGCAAACCGGTTTGTTCATCTGCATTGTCAGCTGTCCAGATCACGATCGGTTTTCCCGCTGGAATCTCATGGATCTCCTCAAGTGCTTTGGCTATTTTTCTTTCATATTCCTTTTCCAGATAATCTTCATGCATATTAATATGATCCATCAGCCATTCTAACCGCTTTTTTCTCCCCTCCTCTTCATGCAGCCTCCAGAGAGGTCCATTGCTAAAGAAGTCGGGAAAACCAATGACCTTATTTTCTTTATTAAGCCCAACCTTTAAAGCGCCGGCCGGTGATTCTCCGCACACAATGTGGTATGTTTCATATTCCCGTTCCAATTTCCTCTCTTGGGAATAAAAGATTATCTTTTTTTGGATATCATTGAGCAGTTCAATGATATCTTCCTGGGAATCAACGCTGTTTTTCAATAAGTGGACCCGAAGTAATATGTGGAATAAATAGCTCTTCGCTCCCCTCTCAGGGAGTTTCTCAATCGCTTCCCGCAGTTCGTCCAACATCCTGATCACCCTTTGTAAATGAATTGGAAATCTATCTTTCTACGAATGAACTTTAATGGTAGTTTCATAAAAAGCTGATTTGTTTGCAAAAAGAATTTAGATCGCTTAAGATTAAATCGTACACGACTTAAAATAGGAGGGATTCTTATGACAACAGTTTATGATTTTGAAGTCAAAAAAACGAATGGTGAATTGAAATCTCTGAAAGAATATGAAGGAAAGCCTCTAATTATTGTAAACACAGCCAGCAAATGCGGATTAACGTCACAATTCAAAGGACTGCAGGAGCTTTATGAAAAGTATAAAGACGGCGGCGTTGAAATTCTTGGTTTTCCTTGTGATCAGTTCAATAACCAGGAATTCGATAATATTGAGGAAACAACTGAGTTCTGCCAGCTTAATTATGGTGTATCTTTTCCGATCTTCGCTAAAATTGATGTAAATGGTGACAATACAGACCCATTATTTGCTTATCTTAAAGAACAGAAAAAGGGAATTCTGTCTAAAAACATAAAGTGGAACTTTACAAAATTCCTCGTGGACCGCAAAGGCCAGGTTGTAGAACGCTATGCGCCAACAACAGAACCAGGAAAAATAGAGGATGATTTGACGAAGTTATTGTAATTCTGGAATCAGGTGATGATGTGAAAGATTTTTATACACTGGATAAACAGCTGTGTTTTGCAGTTTATGAAACAGCAGGCGAATTTACAAAACTGTATACAAGTGCCCTTCAGCCATTTGGCTTAACCTATCCGCAGTATCTGGTTCTTCTGGCACTTTGGGAAAAGGATGGAGTGACAGCAAAGGAGCTTGGAGAAAGACTAAATCTTGGCACGGGGACACTCACCCCTATGATTTCCAGAATGATTTCTAATGGATGGCTTCGAAAAGAGCGTTCCAAAGCTGATGAACGCAAGGTGTATATCTTCCTTGAGGAAAAAGCACGCAAGGAAAAAGAGGTTATCACCCAAAATGTTGGAGAGGCCATTCAGGCTTGCAGCATTGAGCGGGAAGAATATGAAGAACTTATGGAGCTTCTCGGAAAACTTAGATTTAAGTTAAGGAGCAGAGTACTTCGCTGATGCGGAGTACTCTTTTCACAGTTCAATGTTTAATCCCTCCAAAAAAAGCCATATTAAGGGATAGATAATCGGAAGGGAGCAAGCATAATGGAGTTTTTACCAAGAGAGCAAATTATCAGTGCATTGCAGGAGCCATTTCAGTCATATTTAGACAAATATGAAATCGATGATATTGGTATTTTCGAGGAAGAAGGCCAGGATCATAATTACTATATAGGATACACGGTGAAAAAGGCAGGGAAAACTTATCACGTACATAGTCCATTCATTAAAGATGGTAATGGAGGATTAACTCCTGCAGAAAATGAGTGGACAATTGAATCGGATGAACCTGATAGCATTGACCGAAGAGGCTTCAGTAATATAGAACAAGCACTTCAAGAATTATAAAGATGTTCTGATTTTGACTTTTGAACTATATTAATTTTAGAATATTTTGTCTATAATGGAATTGTATTAGGAAGGAGTGAAAGGAATGGCTGTTAATGCCTATCTTAATTTTGAAGGAAATACTCGTGAAGCAATTGAATTTTATGTAAAGGCTTTTGAACTGGAAATGCCTGAGATTTCAACTTTTGGTGAATCACCGCAAAACCCTGAATATCCTCTTCCAGAGGAAGCAAAGAATTTGGTCATGCATTCAAGCCTTAACATTTGCGGCAGTAATGTAATGTTTTCAGATACTTTTCCAGGTATGCCATTTACAGTAGGAAATAACATTAATCTCGCAGTTGTCATTAATGACCTGGATGACCTGAGAAAGTATTTTAACAATCTGCAGGAGGGTGGCAAAGTAACCATGGAGCTGCAGGAAACATTCTGGAGCAAGAGCTTCGGCCAGTTAACCGATAAATTCGGTATAAACTGGATGTTCAGCCACGAAAGTGAATAAGATACATAGACAAAATGGAGGCATTCGGCCTCCATTTTTTATTCATCCAGCAAATGGTGAAGCATTCTTTTCTTATCATCAAAGAATTGTTTCATGATGCGGTAATGATTCGTTTCCTCCAGCTTCTTTTCTGAAATGCCTTCCTCGCTGAATTCATATATTACTGCGTCCGGATAGGCCATAATGATCGGAGAATGTGTGGCTATAATAAATTGTGAGTGTTCCCTGACTAAATCATGAATTCTTGTCAGCATGGACATTTGCCGCAAAGGAGAGAGTGCTGCCTCCGGCTCGTCAAGGATGTAGATTCCATTGCCGCGAAACCGGTGAAGAAATGTGGAGAAAAACGCTTCTCCATGAGATTGCTCATGTAAAGAACGGCCTCCAAAGGAGTCGATTACTTTTGGTGCGCTGCCTCCCCTGTCCATTTCCTCAATATTGGAAGCGACATTATAGAAACTCTCCGCCCTTAGGAAAAAGCCATCAGACGGTCTATCTATGCCTTTTATCACCTTGAGATAATCTCCCAGCACAGAATGCGAATCGAAGGTTGAAAAATTAAAATTGAAAGATCCCCCTTCAGCATTAAATCCTAAAGCTACCGCTACGGCCTCCATCAGTGTCGACTTTCCCATTCCATTCTCGCCGATCAGAAAGGTGACTTTCGGGTGAAACGCCATCTCATCCAGCGTTTTCAGGCTCGGAAGGCTGAAGGGATACTGATGGAAGGATGGTATATCTTCTCTTTTAAGCCTAATGCCTCTTACGTACTGTGAACTTAATAGATCCATAATAATACCCCATATATCCTTTAGTCAGCTATTTGCCATCAGGGCTGAACCCCGTCTTGGATACACCTAATTGAATGGGTGTACCTTGAAATTCCTGCTCCAGCATTTTAAGAACTACTTTATATGCAGACGGATTATACCATTTCTCCAAACCAAGCTCATCAAAAATCTTGCGGATTCCCAGTCTTTCGGTCCTTCTTCCTCCGCTTCCATCCCCCATCCAAAAATCGTCAATCGTCACACGGTTTGCAATAGATTTAAGTTTTGCAGGAAATTCCCTCGAGCATGGAAGTAACGGGGCCAGTGTTGCCTGAGTTATAATTCCTGCATCTTTTATGTCTTTTAGTGCAGCCATTCTTGCCGGGATGGGAGGTGCCGCTGGTGCAAATGCTTTTCTGACTTCTTCTTTGTCTGTCTCGATTGTCATAGAAATTCTGATTCTTTCTCTGAATTGCTGGAATAAATCGATATCCCTCTTTACCAATGGCGAACGGGTTTGTACATGTAAAAAGTCAGGCTGATTTTCAAGCATAACTTCCAATAAACTTCTGGTCAGTTTTGAGGTATATTCAATCGGCTGGTAAGGATCTGTGGAAGAGGACATAAATAAAGCAACTTTTCCGCTTTTTTTAGCTTTAGCCAATTCTTTCTCCAAAAGCTCGGCCGCATTTGATTTTATATCAATCCACGCACCCCATTCCTCTTCACGGAAAATGGAAACAGGGAGCTCCCTTACGTAGCAATATTTACAGCCAAAAGCACAGCCCGCATAGGGGTTCAATGAATGAGTAAAATTGTCTATCGCACCTTTGGCAGGTGTTAAGATACTTTTTGATATGATTTCTTTAAGCTGTATGTTCAAGTCAATCACCAAATCGAATGTATGTTCTATATCAAAGGTAACATCGTGAGCTCATGATGTCAACAATAAGCACCAGCTTCTTCTGCCATTAGAACTCTTCTATCAATTAGTGAACTCAACTATTTCAATTTGATTTCCTGAAGGATCCTCAATAATGAAGTAACGGCCAGGAGGACAAGGCTGAGGATTTTCAAAAAGCATTTTCACACCAGCTTCTCTCATTCTGCTAAAATCACTTTCGATATTCTTTGAGAGGATTCCAGGCAATACGTTTGATCCCGTTTTTTCATCTGCGCTTTCTTCCAGAACAACCGGCACATCATTATGTACAAGACTGACAATTTTATCTCCATAATGTTTCGATACTTTGAAGTCTAAAACCTCAGTGTAAAAATTCACCGCACTTTTCAAATCCATTACTTTGATTGTAATAACACATAATTGATTTAACATGGAAATTCCCTCCTTTTTTTAATCATAGATAGTATTCTTTTCTAAAATGAAAATTCCTGCATAATAAAAAATGCCTGACCCGATAATGGGTCAGGCTTTGCCCATTTATTAAGTTCCGCAAAATGTTCGATAGGGTGCGCCGGTTGGCTCTGGAAGTTTGCAGTATTCTTCCTGATCTTCCCTATAAGCATAAGGATTCTCCAGCACTGCAAGAAGCTTTTTCATCACGCTGTAATCTCCATTGTTAACAGCTGCTTCCAGAGCTTCTTCCACCCGGTGGTTTCGCGGGATGACGGCCGGGTTGCTGGTTCTCATTAATTCATTTACTTCTTCTTTCGATTCCTTCTGCCTGGTCAGCCTTTCCTGCCATTGACCATGCCAGCCGGCAAATTCCTGATCATTACCTAACACAGTGTTCTCAAGATCGCCCAGCGTTAAGGCACGGAATGTGTTCGTATAATCGGCTTCAGACTTTTGCATAATCTTTAGAAGTCCGGTAAAAAGGGCTTCATCTTCTGCTTCTTCATTAAAGATCCCAAGCTTTGCCCTCATGCCGGCAAGCCAATAGTCCTGATACATTTTATTGTATTCTGAAATGGCGCCCTGAGCTATTTTAACAGCTTCCTCTTCATCTTCATGCAGCAGAGGCAAAAGGGTTTCCGCAAATCTCGCCAGATTCCAGCCGCCAATATAAGGCTGATTTCCATAAGCATAACGGCCTTCCCTGTCAATGGAACTGAAGACAGTTGCCAGATCATACTTATCCATAAAGGCGCACGGACCATAATCAATCGTTTCTCCGCTGATTGCCATGTTGTCGGTGTTCATGACTCCATGGATGAAGCCTATGTGCTGCCATTTTGCAATGAGCGCAGCCTGACGCTGGATCACTTTCTTTAGGAGAGCCAGGTAAGGATTGTCATCTTCTTTGATTTCAGGATAATGACGCTCAATTGTGTAATATGCCAGGGTTCTAAGCTCCCCAACAGGCCGCCAATTCGCCGCATATTGAAAAGTCCCCACCCGTATATGGCTATCCGCAACTCTTATCAGGATCGCACCCGGAAGCATGGTCTCCCGGATAATGGCTTCCCCTGTTGTTACAACCGCCAGACTACGGGTCGTGGGAATTCCAAGGGCATGCATGGCTTCACTGATAATGTACTCCCGGAGCATAGGGCCCAGAGCCGCCCGCCCATCTCCGCCGCGCGAAAATGGCGTTCTGCCGGAGCCCTTCAGCTGAATGTCGACCCTTTTATCCTCTGGTGTTATCTGCTCGCCAATCAGCATTGCCCGGCCATCCCCAAGCATATTAAAATGTCCAAACTGATGTCCTGCATAAGCTTGAGCAAGAGGTTCAGCTTCTTCTGGAACTTGAGAGCCTGAAAGGACCTCAATGCCTGTTTCACTTGTCAATGCATCCATATTTAACCCCAGAGATTTCGCCAGTTCCCCGTTAAAGATTACCAGCTCAGGGGATTGTACAGGGTTAGGCTTCATTTTTGAGAAGAATGTCTGCGGAAGCCGCGCATAGCTATTATCAAAATTCCATCCGATTTCATTGCTAATTGTCATCATAACTCCTTCCTTGCCTTCATGGTTTTATAGTCATTTTCCTTTATTATACCCTTTCTTGTAAAACATAGTGGGCATCTTTTTGTATGTAAAAAAACCTGACAGCCGGGATTTTTCATCCTCCGGCGGTCAGGCTTTCTCATGCTTATGCATCTGGCTCAAACGTTTTACAGGCTGTTTCCTCTATTTCATCCGCTTCTCGGCCATTCTGGCCAATCACATAAATAGAGTCAGCTACACATTTATCACCTTCAGCCCAGTACTTACAGTTTTCCACGTTACACAAAACTTCTACTTCCATTTTTGGCCACCTCCTTTTGGTTTAGTGATTATATACCCCTTTTTCGGATAGTTAACCATATGGGATAATATTCCAAATTAAGGCAGGAAAGCCTTGGAGGGAGTTAGTCTGAGATGATTAGGCTTCTTAGTTTCTTTGTCATTTGCGGTGAAGTCTGGTAAATATCTTCATTGGTAATATACATGAATGCGCTCTTTTCATTATCCTCACCGAGCCATAAATGAATGCCGTGAGAAGGAAGATCTCCTTTGTATTCTACTGCTATATCATACTCAGGTTTACTGATATCGGCCTTCCCTGACTGTTTTACAGCAGTTGTTATTGCTTTTTCGAATACAGCGATCGATTTTCTGTCCTTGAAAGAAATAAAACTTTCTTCATTTATTCCGCCTAAACCCTCTGATTTTGAAACTTTGATTTCACGTATTTCTTCATCCAAGAGAACCATTGTTTCAGCTGATTGACAGCCTGTTATAAGTGCAAAAGAAAATACCATGAATGTGCATAATAAAAAAGCTTTCATCCTCGTACCTCAAGTTTAATATTTTAATTCTTTTCCTATATATTGTTGTTTTCGCTTAGCAATGCTGTCCGTTGATTTCAGCTCCAGGCTGCTCAGCGAACCGCGGGGCGGGCGGTAAGCCTCCTCGACGCTGCGCGTCTGTGGGGTCTCACCTGTCCCGCTACTCCCGCTGGACATTGAATAAGCTCCCTTGAGTAAACACCGCACGAAGAAAATGCGAATGCATTTTCGAAGATCCCGTACCTTCCGCTACAATCAACTCAGTAAATATAATACAAAAAGCAAAAAACTTGTGAAGAAAGCCAAAATTTATTTTTATAAAAGGAGGATAGACCGCTAGCCCATCCCCCTTAAGAATTCAATTATTATTTTCAAGGTTCTGTAAAGCGAAAGCATTAAGCAATTCACGTACTTCATTTGTTGACCTTGTGTTCATCAAATGATTTCTTAGTGCACTTGCCCCTGGGAATCCTTTGACATAGATCTTGAAGAAGCGGTGAAGAGCCGTGAACGGCCGCAGCTCTAAATGTGAATATTGATCATGGAGATCCATATGCAATCTTAAGAGGTCCAGCAATTCCTCACTAGTATGATCCTTCTTCTCCATTTCAAAGGCAAATGGATTATGGAATATGCCGCGCCCAATCATGACTCCATCAATCCCGTATTTCTCGGCAAGCTCCAAGCCCTTTTGACGATCAGGAATATCTCCATTGATCGTCAAAAGTGTATCCGGTGCAACCTGGTCACGAAGTTCCTTAATCTCCGGAATCAGCTCCCAATGCGCCGGCACTTTGCTCATTTCGTCCCGTGTCCGCAGATGAATGGATAGGTTAGCAATGTCCTGCTCCAAAATGTGTTTCAGCCAGACCTTCCATTCGTCTACTTCCGTGAAGCCAAGCCTTGTCTTTACACTTACCGGCAACCCTCCTGCTTTAGCTGCCTGGATCAATTCAGCTGCAACTTCCGGACGGCGGATCAAGCCGCTTCCCTTCCCGTGCTGTGCCACATTGGGGACAGGACAGCCCATATTAATATCCAATCCCTTAAAGCCCATCTCCGCCACACCAATACTCATTTGCCGGAAATATTCAGGCTTATCCCCCCATATATGGGCGACAATCGGCTGTTCATCCTCTGTAAAAGTCAAACGCCCTCGCACACTATTGATTCCCTCAGGGTGACAATAACTATCTGAGTTTGTAAACTCAGTAAAAAACACATCAGGTCTTGCTGCTTCACTCACCACATGGCGGAAAACAACATCTGTCACCTCTTCCATGGGTGCCAGTATAAAAAATGGCCGCGGTAACTCACGCCAAAAATTTTCTTTCATCTTTTTATTCCAATCCTCTCATTATGGGATACCATACTAACCCATATCCCAAAATTAAAAAGCAGCGTGTCTCTGCTTCTTTTACACTTATACCATGGTTGGGCACTTTTTATCAAACTGCCTGCAGATGTTCCACATTAGATATTTTTTCCTAGTTTTTATCAGCGGCTCTTTAGCGTTTAGTCAGTCAAGGTTAAAATCTTCCTCCCGCAGCTGTTTTGCCTGCGGCTTTTGATTTAAATACGCTTCAAATTTTGAGCCAAACAGTGTTTCAGGTCTCAGGTAGCGGAAATATTGCGGGTCTATCTTCCACTCATGTTTTAGGCGCGTTAATTTTACGAATATTCTGTACACATTTAATACAATTAGATTATACTTTTCTTATCAATGATTAAGGAGGAATTTCAATGAGAAACATCGTGAACAAAACCGTACAAACATATAAGGGGGAAACACTTCTTTAATTGTAACGGTGTACTCCCTTATATGTGTTTATTTAAATAACACATAAAGGGGTAACTCATGGATTTTTCTGTCAAAAAATTTTTCTCTTATTATAAGCCTTATCGGAAATTGTTATTGTCCGTATTGGCATGTGCCTTTATCGTCTCCGCCTTGTCTCTGTTGTTTCCACTTCTCGTAAGGTATATTACAAAGGATGTCCTGGAAGGGAACCTGTCAATCGCATTAAAAAAAGTGTTTTGGATTGGCGGGCTGATGCTTGTTCTAACCGCAATCCAAAATCTTGCGAATTACTTTGTTGACTTTAAAGGACATGAATTAGGCGCTCGCATGGAAAGCGCCCTGCGCGGCGAACTGTTTGAGCACATGCAAAAACTTTCTTTCAGTTTTTACGATAAAGAAAAAATCGGCAAGCTCATGTCGAGGATTACGAACGACCTATTGATGCTTTCCGAGCTATACCATCATGCACCAGAAGATTATCTAAAATACCTGGTTCGTTTAATCGGCGCGTTTGTCATCTTATTCTTAATCAATGCCCCCCTGACGATTATTGTATTTTGCTTTTTGCCGTTCCTGGGTTTATTTATTTTTCAGCTCAATAAGATTGAAAACAGGGCATTAAGAAAGAACAAAGAAAGGATTGCCGACGTAAACGCTCAGGTAGAGGATAGTCTGGCTGGCATCCGCGTTGTAAAATCGTTCACCAATGAAAAAGTGGAAATTAAAAAATTCGCTCGTGAAAATAACCTCTTCCTTGAAAGCAGGATAGCCTTCTATAAAGCAGAAGCGATTTTTTACAATGGGGTACAAACATTTATCCAGCTGATTACAATTGCAGTTATTATTTTCGGCAGTGCCAGTATTGTAAAAAACACACTTGATTTAGCAGATTTAATTACTTTTTTGCTGTATATAAATTTTATGCTGGAACCGATTCAAAAAATGGTGCATATGAGCACGCAACTCCAGGAAGGAATTACCGGCTTTCAGCGCTTTATGGAAATTATGAATCTAAAGCCCGCAATTGAAAGCAAACCTAATGCCGTGAGTCTCAAGAAAGTCCTTGGTGAAATTGAATTCAGGCATGTTCAATTCCGTTATGAAGACCATTTGGATCATGTTTTGGAAAATATGTCTCTTAAAATAAAACCGGGAGAATATATTGCCTTGGTTGGCCCATCGGGTGCAGGAAAAACGACTTTCTGCTCTCTTATCCCCCGCTTTTATGATGTAACTGACGGCAAGATAATGCTGGACGGAATTGATATCCGTGATATCGATCTTTATTCATTAAGAAAAAACATCGGTATCGTTCAGCAGGATGTTTACCTGTTTGCAGGAACGGTAATGGAAAATATCCGGTACGGGAATCCCCATGCAAGTGATGAGGAAATTATCGCTGCGGCCCAGTGCGCCAATGCACATGAATTTATCATGAAGCTGACAGACGGTTACAATTCTGAAATTGGTCAGCGAGGGGTCAGACTTTCGGGCGGACAAAAACAGCGGATAAGCATTGCCCGTGTATTCCTTAAGAATCCGCCAATCCTCATTTTGGATGAAGCAACGAGTGCACTTGATAACGAAAGCGAAAGCATCATTAAGGATTCACTAGAATTGCTCGCAAAAGGGCGAACAACCCTCGTCATAGCCCACCGCCTTTCAACAATTCGGAACGCACAGCGGATTATCGTTTTGACTGAGGAGGGTATTGTCGAAGAAGGAACACACGATGCGCTGCTTGCAAAACATGGAGCCTATTCAAGCCTCTACTCCAAACAGTTTGAATCGATATTCTAATTTACTTGTTAACTCGGCTCTTAAAATAGGGCCGAGTTTTTGTTCGTGCCTTGGTATCCTCAGACATTAAAAACGGGAATGAATTAGTCGGATTTCCATTCCACAAACAAAAAGGCAACTCCCTTAAGGGTTAGTTGCCTTCTTTTAAAATAAGCTGCGCCACACACTCAACATGCGCCGTCTGGGGAAACATGTCCACAGGCTGTATGCCATTTACTTTATATTTGGAGCTCAAGACTGAAATATCCTTTGCCAATGTAGATGGGTTACATGAGACATAAACCACTTTCTTCGGCTGGACTTTTAAAATAGTTTTTAACAGCTGCTGGTCCAGCCCTGTTCTTGGCGGATCGACGATGATAACATCCGGACGCCATCCTTCTTTTGTCCATTTCCGAAGCCATTCTTCTGCTTTGCCAACCACGTATTGGGAATGTTTAATTCCATGCCGTACAGCATTTTTCTTAGCGTCCTCAATGGATTCTCTGATGATATCCATGCCGCGGATTTCGGCTGCCTGATCGGCTACCCATAGTCCAATCGTTCCGACGCCGCAGTATGCGTCAGCTACTTTTTCTTTGCCGGTCAAAGCCGCTGCTCTTTTGACTTCATTATAAAGCTTCACTGTCTGTTCAGGGTTCAGCTGGAAAAATGTCCTGGCTGATAGTTCAAACTGAAGATCTCCAAGTGTTTCCTGGATAAAGTCGCTTCCGTCCAGATTCATGGTTTCCTGTCCAAAAATAAGGGAGGTTTTTTCACCATTCACATTTTGGATGATTGATTTTACTTCAGGTAGCTCGGTTTTGATTTTTTCTATAATGATCTCTTTCTTTGGAAGCTCTTTTTGAGTTGTGATCAGTACAATCTGAAGCTCTCCTGTCTGGATTCCCACCCTGGCAACGATTGTCCTTACGATGCCTTTTCGGCTTCTTTCATTATAGATTGGGATTCTCAAATCCTGGAGAATCCGTTTCACTGCTTCAGTCGCCTTTGTTGTTTGCGGATGCTGTACCGCACAGTGCTCAATATTAATCAGGCGGTGCGAATTCATGCCATATAATCCGGCAAGCACCTTCCCGTCTTTTTGGCCAACCTGGAACTGGCTTTTATTTCTGTAGCTCCACGGATCTTCCATTCCAATGGTTTCTTTGATATCCAGCTTCTCAGGATTCAGCTTTGTATGGCGCTCTAAAGCCTGAATGATGATATCCCGTTTCTCCTTCAGCTGCTGATCATAGCGGAGATGCTGCAGCTGGCAGCCCCCGCACTCATGATATACCGGGCATGGCGGCTGAACACGAAATTCCGACTTTTTGCGGATTTTCTTTATTTTCGCCTCAGCAAACTTCGGATTTACCTTTGTTGCTTCAGCTGTGATTTCCTCGCCGGGCAGCGCTCCCGGAACAAAGACGACCTGCCTTTTAAAATAACCGACACCTTCGCCATTGATGCCAAGCCTTTTGATTGTCAGCGGAAAAGTTTGCTTAAGTTTTAATTTAGCTGTTTGTTCTTGTTTCATGGTGCTCCATCACACTCCAAATTACTCGATACCCCTCCACAAATAAAGAGAAGCATAGCTTAAATAAGGATCCCAGTTCTTCGAAAATGTCTCCATTTCCTCCCGAGTCGGTTTCGCTTCTAATTTATATAATTTCTTTAAGGCATTCTGAATGCCTATATCTGCTGCTGGAAAAAGATTTGGCCGGCCAAGCCCGAACATCAAGAAGTTCTGAACAGTCCAGGGACCGACACCGCGCAATTTGATAAGTTTATCATAAATTTCTTCATCTGAAAGGTTTTTAAGCTCGTCAAAGTTTAATTTTCCCGCAGCCGTTTCTTTTGCGATGCCAATGACATATTCAGCCTTCCGTCCGCTGAACTGCAATTCCCTGAGGTCATCCACCTTAAGACCTGCCACTTTTTCAGGGAGCGGATAAAACCACACACCGTCCTTTTCAAATCCAAATGCTTTTACAAACCGTTCTGTTAATGTGTGGGCAAAAGCAAGATTAAGCTGCTGGTGAATTATGCATTTTAATATACAGTTATATGGATCAAAGTCGAGGACAATCGGAGTACCATAATGAGCATCGAAAATTGGCTGTAATTCCGTGTTTTGAAAATGTTTGTGAATTCTCTCAAGCGGCAGATGCCATTGAAAAATTTCCGATAAGCGGTCAGCTGCTTTTTCTTTAAGAGGGCCATCCGTTCCGGTTATTAAAAATTCCGGATTATCAGTCGTTCCGAATGCTTTTACTTCTGCCACAACCGGCTGATTGCTGAGCAGCATTGGCACTTTCACAGACCGATTTTCTATATCCACCTGATTAAGAGGATCATTCGAAAGCCTGTCCAGTACCAGATCAAAATTATAAGGTCCTTCTACCTGAATCTTTTCCAAAAGAGAATCCGTCCTTTATCATTTTCCCCGATTATAGCATTTTTTAAGGAAGTTTTACTAAATAGGCTGTAAAAATAGGAAGAAACCCGAAGAATGGGCATCCCCGGGTCTTTGCAGAATAAAATTTCCTATAGTTAACGGTCAGAATTTCATTTTATCGGTCAGGTTTTTCTGTTTATCGGTCTGTTTCCAAATATATCGGTCACTTTTGAAAGTTTATCGGTTAAATATCCGATTTATCGGTCACTTGTTGATATACCGGCTTTGAAAAATCAGTACAGCATCCTCTCCCCAATTGCCTGTTCCCATGTCAGGTCATCAAGGCTCTTAAAGGTATATCCGCGTTTTTTCAGATCCTGTATGGCTTTTTGGAGAGCATCGGCATTGTCCTTTGAAACAGTGTGCAAAAGAAGGATACAGCCTGGATGGATCTGGCGTATAATATTGTCGTAAGAATACTGCCAGCCCTTTTGACGGTCTGTGTTCCAATCGACAAAGGCCAGTGACCAGAAGACATGAGTGTAGCCTTCCTTCTTAGCCAAAGCCAAAGTGCGTTCGCTGAAAATGCCGCGAGGCGGACGCAAGTAAGACATATGCTTAACACCTGTAAGCTTTTCGTTTTCAGCACGGACCATTTCAAGCTCTTTGATAAATTTTTCATCGCTCACTCTTGTCATATCAGGATGATGCCAGGAGTGATTACCTATGATATGCCCTTCAGCTGCCATCCTCTTTACAAGATCGGGTGCGCTTTTTAAATAATGTCCTGTTACAAAAAAGGCAGCAGGAACGTTTTCCTTTTTCAGAACATCTAAAATTTGCCCTGTATAGCCGTTTTCATATCCATTATCAAATGTTAGATAAATGTCTTTTTTTCTTGTATCGCCTTTATAATAGGAACCATGTCTTTCAAGCAGTGAGTCGAGCGGCTTTCCTGCTTCGGCAGGCACTTCATTTTTTGCTTTTTTGAATCCCCAGTGAACCGGCGAGTTGCCATAATTCGCATAAGCTGTCCCGGAAAAAAACAAAATAAAAACACTCAGGAAGATACTTAATTTTTTCATCTGAGCTCCTCCAATATTTTTTCTTAGTGTTTGTGAATGTAATAAAAACATTCGCAGGGATCATTGGCAAAAAAATGCACAAAAAAGAGAGGCCAAACAGCCTCTCTCCCGTTCATCTATTAGAATACACGCTCTTTAAATTGAGCCAATTTCTCAAGTGAAGATTTATCTACATCCCTATGAAGACTGTTTCCATGGGAATCCATTGTCACAACCGCAGTAAAGCCTTCAACCTTCAAGTGCCACATTGCTTCCGGAATACCGAATTCCATGAGGTCTACGCCTTCAACCGATTTGATGCAGTCAGCATAATATTGTGCTGCTCCGCCGATTGCATTTAAGTAAACACCGCCATGTTCCTGGAGTGCTGCCAGGGTTTTCGGACCCATTCCGCCTTTACCGATAACAGCGCGAATGCCAAACTTTTTCATGATATCGCCCTGATATGGCTCCTCACGAATACTTGTAGTCGGTCCAGCAGCTTTTACATGCCACTTGCCGTCTTCATCCTTCATCATGACCGGGCCGCAGTGGTAAATAACCTGCCCATTAAGATCAACTGGTGCATCATGGTCCATCAAGTGGTGGTGAATGGCGTCACGGCCCGTGTACATCATGCCGTTGATTTGAACCACATCACCGACCTTAAGATTGCGTATCTGTTCTTCAGTGATCGGTGCCTGCAATGTCACGATGTTTGTTTGCTCTGCTGATTCTGCTGCTGCCGCTGTCTCAAGTTCGGCTTCAGAAGCACCAAAATCGATATGCTCGCCTTCCTGGTACATCCATTCATTAATTTCACCTGTTTCCATGCTGATTGCTGCGCCAAGGCGGCGGAACGCCCAGCAATTATAGGCAACAGATACGAAGAAGCTTGCAGGAATACGGTTCATAACACCGACTTTACAGCCTAAAAGGGTGGTTTCCCCGCCGAAGCCCATTGTTCCGATTCCTAACTCATTTGCATTCTCCATCACGTAATCCTCGAGTTTGCGGAGGTCTTCATTAGGATTCACATCATCTACAGAACGGAACAGCTGCTCTTTCGCCAGGTCATAGCCAGAAGAGCGGTCTCCCCCGATGCCGACACCGATAAAGCCGGCACTGCATCCCTGTCCCTGCGCCTGGTATACAGAGTGCATGATGCATTTGCGGATTCCATCAAGGTCTCGTCCAGCTCTGCCAAGGCCTTCAAGTTCGCAGGGAAGGCTATATTGGATATTTTTATTTTCACAGCCGCCGCCTTTAAGAATCAGGCGGGCGTCAATATAATCCTTTTCCCATTGTTCAAATTTAATGACAGGTGTTCCGTAACCAAGATTGTCCCCGCTGTTGGCGCCAGTTAAGGAATCCACAGAGTTCGGGCGAAGCTTTCCGTCCTTAGTCGCCTGAGCGATTGCGTTTTTGATCGCTTCCTTCATAACCAGCTGGTTAGCACCGACTGGCGTCTTGATTTTGAACGTCGGCAATCCGGTATCCTGGCAAATTGGCGACACATTATCATCAGCCATTTTAATATTATTCGTAATGGTATCTAAGCTCATCGCCGCTCTCGTGCCAGCATTTTCTCTTTCTTTCGCTGATTTGATTGCACGGCGCACGTCACGCGGAAGATTAGTGGATGTCTCAACAATCAGCTGATACATGCTTTCCTGAAATTTGTCGATATTCATTGCTTTAGTCCCCTTCCCTTTGCTCCCTATATAGCCTATATCTTTTATGAAAATTACAATTATTAATCGTCTACCATTATACTCCTATCTGATGCGTATTTAAAGACAAAGGTTGCAATCGTTTACAGGATGAAAGAGGAAATTTCCAAATCAATTTCCATAAAAAAAGAGCCATCAGGCTCCTGTTTTAATCGCGGTTATTAAATTCACGGCATTTGGATTCGAGGTCATCGATCATCGCAATAAGACGGTCGATGTCTTCGATTTCGGTGTCTTCCGGCTCAATAGCTTCCAGTACATCCAGGAACATATTTAAGCGCTGTTTTAGAAAAGTAACCTGTGAATTCTTATCTTGAATCGGACTGCCCAAAACGTTCTCTCCTTTCGTCTCGATTACATCCTACATGAAATTAGTTATTTCAGCAAATAAGTATTTTACTTAATATACCCTCTATTGGCTTCATGCAATATAAAAGAATCATTAAACCTCCGTTTACTGCCTTCCTATAAAAGGAATAAGAACCATATAGAAGGGAGGCACTCATGCTTTTTTCCAGCTGGCAGGATTTATGGAGAGTTCTTTCTATTGGAGCTATGAGCTATATTTTTCTGATTCTGTTCCTGAGAATATCAGGAAAACGGACCTTAACAAAAATGAATGCATTTGATTTAGTGGTAACAGTGGCCCTTGGGTCTACTCTGGCGACTATTTTCCTTAACAAACAGGTGTCACTTGCAGAGGGGCTGACTGCATATGTTCTATTAATTGGCATGCAGTATACAGTAGCCTGGCTTTCTCTTCATTCATCCAAATTCAATGAATTCATTAAATCCAGTCCTGAACTGCTTTATTATCAAGGACAATTCATAGAGTCAGCCTTAAATAAAAACAGGGTTTTGAAATCAGAAATTATACAGGCTATTCGTTCCAATGGGTATTCCTCAATGGAAGGTGTTGAGGCAGTTGTATTCGAGACTGACGGAAGTATGTCAGTCATTAAAAGGAGCAGCTCAAGCAGCAATATGAGCACGCTATCAAATATTGACACAAAGAAAAGCTGACGCCAGGCGGCATCAGCTTTTTATTTGGTCCTCTGTAATTCCGGCTGCCTTTCCTTCACGGCTGGAGTCAGCCGCGCCATACAGACGGCCTTTATCCCGGTCGATCTGAATGGCCTGAACATTCCCGATCCGGCTTGGCTTATCGCCAAATTCAAATCCGCTTGATTCCATTTCGCCTTTGGATTCCATGCTTATTCCCGGCTCCCATTCAATGAGCGGGCCAGTTGTGGCAAAGATCCGGGGCTCTTCAATGGCTTCCTTCAAATTCATTTTATGATCAATGATATTTACGATTGTTTGAAAAACTGAGCCAATAATGGTCGGTCCGCCTGGTGAACCAAGAGTTAGTACGGGCTGGTCATCCTTAAATAAGATTGTCGGGCTTTTACAGCTGACTGGCCTTTTGTCCGGTTTTGGTTCATTAATTCCGCCAGGGTTGGCATCAAAGTCTGTAAGCTCATTGTTTAATAAAAATCCGTAGCCCTTTACCATAATCCCTGACCCAAATGGATGCTCAACGGTTGATGTACATGCGGCAATATTGCCCCATTGGTCGACAACCGTGAAATGAGTTGTTTCACTTTTCTCTAAGTCATCAGGCTGGCGAATAATCTGCTTTGGTTCGCCTTCCTGGTATTTCCAGGGGTTTCCAAAATCTATTGCATCATTTCTTCTTTTAAAATTAATGGCTTTTACCCTTTCAGCAATATAATCATCATGTAGCAGTCCTTCTATAGGGAGATCAGAGAATTCCGGATCCCCTGAATAGGCAACTTTGTCCGCAAAAGCCAATCGCATAGCTTCGGTAATCAGATAATACTTTTCCCAGGACTTTGCGTCATATCGGCTTAAATCCAACTTCTCCAGCATTTTAAGAATTTGGATAACGGTTACCCCGCCTGCACTTGGAGGAGCTGACGAAGCAATCTTATAGCCTTTATACTCGCCCCATATCGGCTCATCAATGGTAAGCCGGTAATTCTTTAGGTCCTCAAGCGTCATAAAGCCTCCTTCCTCTTTTAACGTATCTACGATGGCTTCAGCTATCTCTCCTTCATAAAAGGAGGCTATTCCTTCCTTTTGCAGGATCCGGAATGTCTTCGCTAAATGATCCTTGACCAGCCTGTCACCTTCCTTTAAAGATTTGCCTTCCGGAAAATAAAAGGCTTTCGCTTCCTCACCCAGCCTGTAATGAAAGTTCTGAAGTGCTTCCTCCATCACCCAGTTCACTTCCACACCGCTCTCTGCTGCATCTATTGCCGGCTGAATCAGATCGGCTAATGGCTTGGAACCGTGTTCCTTAATAGCTGTATCAAAAGCTTTTAAGATACCGGGAATCCCTACTGCTGTACCATGCGTTGAACGTTTGCGAAAGTCGATAACTTTTCCATTGTCATCGAGGAACATCTCAGGATGCACGCCTTTTGGCGCCCTTGTGTGGCCATCATATATTTTTACATCTTTCTTTTTATTGTCGTAAACCATTAAAAATCCGCTTCCGCCAATTCCTGTCATCATTGGTTCTACTACATTTAAAGCAAATTGGATGGCTGCTGCAGCATCTACTGCATTGCCTCCCTCCCGCAGTACTTTTTCACCTATATCTGTGGCAACTGAATGAGGACTGACTACCATCCCTGCAGTTCCAACAGCTGTTTCTCTTTCGTAAGATTGTTTTTCCATATCCTTTGATAATGATTTCCCTCGTCTATAACCCATAAATGTAACCTCCAAAAAATGTCCTATACCTATAGATAAGGGTTACCCCCTCCGTGTATATATAAAACAACCATCATTAGGAAACAGAACCAATAAAAAATCCTCCACTCATAAGAGCAGAGGAAATTTTATATTATTAATTATAGGTTATTGCTGTTCTTTTGAGTCTCAGGGCTGTAAGTGACTGCACTTTCGCCACGCTCTACCGGAAAAGCAGTGTCTGAACTGCTCACTGAGCTTGTTGCCTGATAGTTTGAGCCAGAGGAAGTTCCGCCGTTTTCTACAGGGCTTTCCATTAATTCTGAACCTGCTTCCTTTACTTTTGACCCGATATCAGCCAGCTCGCTTTTCGCTTCCTTTGCTGTTGACATGGCTTCGTTAGAAACTTCTTTTACCATATCCATGTTGCCGAAAACATCTTCGTTGACACGCTGGTACAAACTTTGGGCATCTTTAATGGCTTCTTTAAGAGTATTGGAAGCACTCTTAAACTGGTTAATCATATTTTCCTTTACATCTCCAGGATTTTCTTTCACTTCGGATATAAGATTTGCAGAAGAATCCTTTAGATCCATCGCTTTTGTTTTTACTTTTGTTCTTGTTGTACTATCCAGCATTGCTAAAGCCCCGCCAATAATACCGCCAATGACAATCCCTTTCATCAGCTTGCTGTTTGGTCCGTTATCATGGTCATAATTCATGTCCTGTCCATAATCTGATCTCAAAGCAGTTGTTGTGTTTGCTGTATTATAAGTGTTATTCTGTTCCATGTTAAATCCTCCTCTTAAGTTAAAAAGTGTTTCGCGTTTGTTATTGAGTTAATTCCCGCAGGAGGAGAAATTAAACGTTTTTATATCATTTTTAGTCCAAACTATCGATTGACAAGGGATATGAAAGATTAAATAATGACAAAGGACTTAGATTTAAAAGGAGATACATATGAAAACACAACTTTCACCTATCACACCGGAAAATGATCCATGGGAAGCTTATTCTGATATCGATCAGCACGGAAAATTGGTGCTTTCAAATATTGAATTCACAACAACTGTATTATGTAATATGCGCTGCGAACACTGCGCTGTCGGCTATACACTTCAGCCTAAGGACCCCGATGCCCTGCCCATTGATTTGATGCTTAAGAGGCTTGATGAAATTCCTCATTTAAGCTCATTGAGCATTACAGGCGGGGAGCCGATGCTTTCAAAAAAATCGGTTAAAAATTATGTTGCGCCGCTGCTTCGCTATGCGCATGAAAGAGGGGTCAGAACACAGATTAATTCTAATCTTACACTGGAGTTAGCCCGTTATGAAGAAATCATTCCATACTTGGATGTCCTTCATATTTCTCATAACTGGGGAACTGAGGAGGACTTTATCGAGGGCGGCTTTGCTATGATGGAGCGAAAGCCGACGATAGAGCAGCGTCAACGGCTCTTTTACAGAATGATTGAAAACAGCAGGGAGCTCGTGAAAGCGGGGGTAATGGTTTCTGCTGAAACAATGCTCAACAAACGGACATTGCCTTATCTGGAAAAAATTCATAAACAGATTACAGAAGAAATGAACTGTCAGCGCCATGAGGTCCATCCGATGTATCCATCAGATTTCGCCTCAACATTAGAAACTTTAACTCTTGAAGAAATGAGATCAGCCATCCATCATCTGCTGGATATCCGGGATGAGAATACATGGATGCTGTTTGGCACTCTGCCCTTTTATGGCTGCAGCAGCAATAAAGAAGACCTGGAGCTTCTAAGAAGATTGCACTCATCCAATAATGTAACCGTCCGGAATGACCCTGATGGAAGATCACGGCTGAATATAAATATTTTTACCGGTGATGTCATCGTGACTGACTTTGGCGATACACCGCCGCTCGGTAATATCCAAACCGATCAGCTTGAGGATATTTATCAAAAATGGAGCAGAACGGAACTCGCTGATTCTCTGAACTGTCATTGTGCGGGGGTTAGATGCCTTGGCCCTAACGTTCTTGTTAAAAACAGCTATTATAAAGAAACAAATTTTAAAACAAAACGCTCGAATATCTAAAAGATTAAGCCAGCCTATATGTCAGGCTGGCTTTTTTATTATCTAGGCCTTTCGGAAACAAGAAACCCAAACGTCACATGATCCTGAATCGGAATCCAGGCACCTATTCCCTGTGAAGTGACATTTTTAATAACGATCATTTTCTTGCTGCCTTTTAACATTAAATATACTTCTCCATACGTTACTTTCCCCTTTTCGTTGATTGCAGGGGCATAGCCGTATAGGTACCCTAATCTTTTGGGCGGAATGTTATAGATATGATCCTTTTTAGTGCCTGCTCCAACAATCGTCTCAAAAGCAAGAGGCAGACCCGATTTTTCCATGGCTTTGAGGAGCATCATCTTTTTTACATCCTCGGCATTGGGAACCTTGGCAGTCAGACCTCCGCGGACAACCTTTTGGGCTTCCTGCACGTAATGAATCTGATAAGGAGCTTTGCCGCCGCGGTTGTCGAAATAATTCGTGTTAATCCTCTGATATTCCCAATTAGGGGAGGTTTCAGCAGACTCATAATTAAGCGGCCACTGACCGAGATATACAATGGCTCTGTATCCAAGTGCGAACGGAGTGCTGCTCACAGATGTTTCATTCAGCATCCGAATGAGATCCGGATTTTCGATTTTAACCTTGGAAGAATCAATGAGCTGCTGGGTTAATTCACTCGGCTGGAGTGTCGGCATATCCTGAGCCGGATTCGGATACGTATTTTCCTTTGTAACATTCAGCACCGAATTAGGGACAGCAATGGCCTTCGGCGGCTGTTTTGCCGATTTCTCAGTCCCTTTCTGCGCTTCTGCGGCCGGATGGAATGACAGCATTAATATAAGACCTAAAAAAAGAATGCTTACGTATTTTTTCATGATGTCTTTCTCCTTTCAAGTCACAATCTTTTTAGGTTGATATTAGTTTTTTCGGAGAAAGTGAATATTATCCCTCCCGTGAAAAATTAGAAAGTGATTAATGAAGGAATGAACAGTAAAAATATTTCATTTGTAATGATTTTGTAAAAATCTGAATATTTACAAATATCTAATAATGTTTTATAATAGGCTTACTAAACAAAAGGAGGGCAGTGGAAATCAACCCCACTACTATGTAAAAGGAGGAGAATCGTTTTTTTGTTAAGTCATCTGCAAGTCAGGTTAATGGTCAAATATCAGCGTAAAGGTTGGTGATCAATGACTGAAAGCGAACAGAACCATTCTCTGAAAAACATAATCCATTAAAAAAGTACTTAAATACCCATATAAATAACCGGCCCTGAGATTTATTCAGAGCCGGTTTTCTGTTTGGTCTGCCCTATAAAAGATAAAACCCTATTCCCATGATAACGTAAGCTGCCAGCAAAGTGGCGCCTTCAAACCAGTTGGTTTCTCCATCATTGCCAATGACAATCATCAGCAGCACCGATGTGACCATGGCAATTAACTCAGGCATTGTAAAGACAAGAGGCATTGCAGCCGGGAACAGCAATGAAAGCAGTACAAGGACAGGTGCTACAAACATCGCAATCTGCAGCGTGGAACCAACAGCAATTTCAACAGCTATATCCATTTTATTTTTATAAGCCATAATGATGGCAGAAGCATGCTCAGCCGCATTTCCCACGATTGCCACAATGACTACCCCAATAAACAGTTCTGTCCAGCCAAACGCTTCTCCCACTTCTTCGAAGGTGTGAACCAGATTCTCTGATACATAAGCAACGGCAATGGTCGCAATGGCAAGTACAGCAATGGCTTTCCCTTTGCTCCACTCCGGAGTTTCCTCCTCATGAGAGCTTCCGCCTTCTTCGTTTGTTTGATAGACGCCCCGGTGAGTGACCAGCTTGAAGAACAAAGCCGCTAGGTAAAGAGCGATTAAAATGACCGAGATGCCGATGCTGAAAGTAATTGTTTCTGCTTCATCCATGGTCATTGAAAACACTTCAGGAATCACAAAAGCCACAATGACGGCAAACATCAAAAGTCCTGAGTTATGGCGTGCATCATAGACATTAAAGGACTGGGTCTTGTATTTAACTCCGCCAACGAAAAATGAAAGGCCTGCCACTAACAGTAAATTCCCCAAAACGGATCCTGTCAGTGATGCAAGAACCACACTAATCAGGCCGGCCTTCAATGCAAAAATCGATATGATCAGTTCAACCGCATTTCCAAAGGTGGCATTCAGCAACCCTCCAATTCGGGGGCCTGCAACTATGGCAAGGCTTTCTGTCGCCCTTCCCATATAGCTGGCCAATGCGATAATGGTGATGCAGTAAATCACAAACAGCAAAATATTGGACCAATGCATCAATGTTCCGATAACAGACAGCGGCACACCTGCAAATGCCAATACCATAAAAATTTTATTAGTCATATCTCTTTTCTCCTTACGTTTTAATATTTTTAGTATTGCCTGCTCATTCCCGCCTATGTGATTATATGCAGTGAGTTTATATAAAACGTTCTTTCTCTTTAGCCGATTTCGTAAAAATTCAAACTTGGAGCAGGATTTAGGCATTTTAAAAACAGGCAAAAAATTTGGCTTTTGCTTTCCGAACTCGGGGCGGCTTCGGACACAATCCACGGTTTTTGCTGTTCGAACTTAAAGCTAATTCAGATTTGAAGACAACAAAATAGCCCAATCACCAGGCGATTGGGGCTAAAATGATATAAGTTTTTTTAAACAATAACTAAAGCTGCTAAGACAGCAGCCTTCCAGGTTACTTTATAGCTTTTTTTGCTAAGGCCTGAATCGTCATATCATCCATTGGCGGATTATGGAGGCCGGCACGCACATCCCTGTAATAACGCTGCAGAGGATTTTTTGCTGATAAACTGCGGGCACCTGCCACACGCATGGCTAAATCGACTACTGCAATGGCAGCGTTTGTTACAGCCAGCTTGACTGCTCCCAATTCAGGCTGCATCGTGCTTCTGGCTTCATCATTTGCTTCATCCCATTTGTTTGCAACGGAATAGAGAAAATGGCGTGCTCTCATCAGTTCAAGCTCCATCTCGCCAATTTTTTGCTGAACATTGGGCAAATCAATGATGGCACCGATAATGCTGTTCGGGGAATAATTTTTGGCAAAAGTGATGGCATAATCTTGAGCTGCCTGTGCAATGCCTAAATAACAGGCCGGTATATGGAGAAGCCAGCCTGCCGCTCCTTTTTTGCCGGGCTGAAACAGCTCAACAAGCGCGTTCTGCTTAACCCTTGCATTTTTTAAAAGAAGGTCGTGGCTCCCCGTTCCCCTCATAGCAATGCTGTCCCATGTTTCCTCTATCTCCAGGCCTTCGGAACTTCTCGGAATTAAGAAGTTCCCTATTTCCCCGCTTTCTTCAATCGTGGCGCTCACATTGAAGTAATCAAGCACAGGAGCCATTGTCGTAAAGCTCTTCCGGCCATTAATAATCCAAGAATCTCCTTCTTTTCTGGCAGAGGTAACTGGCTTTCCTCCCCTTGTAGGGCTGCCCGTCTGCGGTTCTGTTGCACAGTTATTCATTAATGCTCCCTTTTTCACTTCTTCACATAAAGTCCTAAATACGGATTCATCCCAGTTGTTTTTCTCGCCCAGGCTTTTGATAATGCCCATATGCCAGCCAATGGATAAGGCTGTGGAGCCATCTCCTTCAGCAATTTTTTCCTGGAGGCGGAGAAATTCAGAAAGGGAGATTTCCTTTCCTCCATATCGTCTGGGGACTGTTAATGATGTATATCCTGATTCTTTAAGTTCTTTTATATTTTCAAAGGGGAAAAGACCCTCTTCATCATTTTTGCCAGCTCTTGATAAAAACGCTTCCGAGAGTTTTTCCATGAGCTGGATTCTTTCTTCGGCTGTATGTAAGTCTTGGAATTTCATTGAGAGGCACCTCACTTCAAATTTTTAATTCTTATTATTTTTATAGGAATTATTATACTATTTTTCATTCACCCTTCACAAAGATACCTGATGAAAAGCTTGCCTATAAAAAAAAGAAAGAGGCACCCTCTTCCTTTTTTGCGTTTTAAATAAGTTCAAATGTCTCTTCAATTTCAATGCTTCCCTCAACTGAGCGTACCATTGAACAATTCTTTCTAGTCAATTCCAATGCTTTGTGAAGCTTATCCTTATTTAAGTCAGTTCCTTTTATGATGAAATGAATACGTACCTTCTCAACACGGTCAGCGACTTCAGGGTTTCTTTCCACATTGGTTTTTATTTCGATGTCTTCAAATTCCATGCGCATTTTTTTCATGATTTTCCTCAAAACACCCCCGCTGCACACAGCCAGCGAAGCGACAAGCAGCTGGTACGGTCTGAAGCCATACTCTTCATCCCCGGCAACATCCAGGCGTCCAAATGGCAAATCGGTATAAAAGCCTGCTTCTTCCTTCATTTTAAATTCCATGGTATTCGCCCCTTTTTATCTTATTAATATTAGAGATTACACTATTTTACCTACAAACAAAAATATTATGACCAGCAACTTTCTCTTGCCAAGATCCCCTAATCCCGATACCATCATTTAGGAGACATTTATATTTCACGTCAGAAAATGAGGTTTTAATATGAATAAAGAAACGTTCCGGTTTTGGATTCTCATCAGCATTGTGGCCATCTCAGGTTTTAGCCAGGGAATGCTGCTTCCTTTAATTGCAATTATTTTTGAAAATGACGGCATTTCCTCAAGCTTAAATGGTTTGAATGCAACAGGTTTATACATTGGGATCCTGCTCATCTCTCCTTTTATGGAATATCCATTGCGCAAATACGGCTACAAACCGGTTATTATCCTTGGAGGTTTATTAGTGGTGGTATCTCTCATCCTTTTTCCTCTCTGGAAATCCTTTTGGTTTTGGTTCATTCTCCGGCTGTTAATTGGAATTGGAGACCATGCCCTGCACTTCGGCACACAAACATGGATCACATCCTTTTCACCTGAAAACAAGCGCGGCCGGAATATTTCATTATATGGACTTTTCTTCGGGGTAGGATTTGGAGTAGGGCCATTAATGGCACCCCTTGTCAAAATTAATGAAACCCTGCCGTTTGTCATTTCTTCCATACTGTGTCTGATTGCCTGGCTGTTTTTATTTACATTGAAAAATGACTTCCCTGAACAGTCCATTGAAATCAACTCATTCAGAGAAACAATGAAGCGTTTTTCGAAAGCTACGAAATATGGATGGGTTGCCTTCTTGCCTGCGTTGGGCTACGGGTTCCTTGAAGCCTCCTTGAACGGCAGCTTCCCTATTTACGGCCTGCGCATCGGGCTGGAAGTTTCAAGCGTTTCGCTGCTGCTGACTTCTTTTGCAATTGGCGGAATCATATTCCAGCTTCCTTTAGGAATCATGAGTGATAAATTCGGAAGACGCAATGTGTTAATGAGTGTTCTTTTTATCGGGTTTATCAGCTTCGTCGCCGCAAGCATGCTCGAAGAATTGGTCTTTGCTCTGACAGTTTGCTTATTCATTGCCGGCATGGCCGTCGGATCAACCTTTTCACTTGGCATCACCTATATGGCAGACTTAATGCCAAAAAACCTGCTTCCAACCGGCAACCTGCTATGCGGAGTAGCATTTAGCATTGGCAGCCTGATTGGCCCCTATTTCGGCGGCCTGTTCATTGAACTATTCAAATCCATAAGCTTCTTCAATATTATCAGTGTCATGCTTTTGATTATCTTTGTCGCCGTCACATTGTTTGGGAATAAACAGCAGATATTGGAGAAGAGCCAGTCGTTTTAATTTCGGTATAGCAGAATTTACAAAGGTTATATGATAGTTTGGCCTTGAAATACAAATAAAGTTTTACCTGCTGAGTTGATTGTAGCGGAGGGCACTTGACTCCTGCGGGAGGAGAGGGAAGTGAGAGACCCCGCAGGCGAAGCCGAGGAGGCTCTCATGCCTCCCCGCGGAAAGCAAGTGCCCGCAGCGGAAAGCAACGGGCTACATTAGAAGCTAACAAGTTTAAATATAAAAAGAAAAGTAACTGTTTAGCTTTTCTTTTCATAGGCTATATAGTAATATAAGTGTAATAGAATACAATATTTGCATAATGCTAGCTGCATTACCTGATATGACTGGATTTTAACGCTGTCACCTAATTGGTGGCAGCTTTCGTCGTTTTTTAGGGGTATTGAATGTGATTATTCTTCTCAATAAGACAACTGACAAAACTTTAAATTCATTTTTAGGAGGACAAACGATGAGTATGGAGGCAAAGGCATTGCTTAAAAGCAGCAGAGTATCTGAAGAAAACCTTTTAGAAAAAATCAAGCCACATGCTGAACTGATTGCCGCTCTCTTAAGCGGTGTATTGATTCTGGCAGGCTGGTTATTAGACCGAAGCGAAATGGAAGCTGCATCAATTGCAGCTTACCTGCTGGCTTTCATTATCGGCGGCTTTGCGAAAGCAAAAGAAGGCATCGAAGAGACCATAGAGAATAAAGAACTGAATGTTGAAATGCTGATGATATTCGCTGCGATCGGATCAGCGATTATTGGCTATTGGACAGAAGGCGCCATCCTGATATTCATCTTCGCGGTCAGCGGCGCATTAGAAACATATACCATGAACAAAAGCCATAAAGAAATCTCTTCCCTCATGGAACTGCAGCCAGAAGAAGCCCTGAGGATCATAGATGGGGCTGAGGAACGTGTGCATGTGTCTGAGCTGGAAATCGGGGATTTAATCCTGGTAAAACCAGGTGAGCGGGTTCCATCGGATGGAATGATCGTAAAAGGCATTTCATCATTGGATGAGGCAGCCATCACGGGTGAATCACTTCCAGTTTCCAAAGGAGCATATGACCAGGTCTTTGCCGGTACTGTGAATTTAAACGGATCGATTACAGTTGAAATAACAAAACCAAATAATGAAACTCTTTTCCAAAAAATTATTGAACTGGTGCAATCAGCCCAAAGCGAGAAGTCTCCTTCACAGCTTTTCATTGAAAGGTTTGAAGGAACCTATGTCAAAGTGGTTTTGGCTGTTGTCGTTTTAATGATGTTCGCTCCTCACTTTCTTTTAGGATGGAGCTGGACAGAAACCTTTTATCGGGCAATGATTCTGCTCGTCGTCGCTTCACCTTGTGCCCTGGTTGCATCAATCATGCCCGCGACTTTATCAGCCATTTCGAATGGAGCGAAACACGGGATACTGTTTAAAGGCGGCGTGCACCTCGAAAACTTAAGTCATCTTAAAGCGATCGCCTTTGATAAAACCGGCACACTGACAAAAGGAAAACCGGAAGTAACTGATGTAGTAGTCAAGGATGGTCATTCCGGGGAAGATCTGCTTCTGAAGGTAGCTTCTATCGAGAGTCATTCAAACCACCCGCTCGCAAATGCCATTGTCAAATATGCCAAGGAAACACTGTCAGAATCCCTTATTCGTCCGGAAAGCATTGAAGATGTTACCGGATTTGGAGTGAAAGCCAAAGTTGATCAGGATGAATGGAAAATCGGCAAAGCCTCTTTTGTCGGTAAAACTGAGGCCAAGGCATTTGAAAATGGAGCAGCCGATCGCATGGCAAGTGAAGGAAAGACTGTTGTATTTATACAGAAAAATGAAGATGTCATTGGCCTTATTTCCCTCAAGGATGTTGTCCGTGAAGAAACCAAACAGGCTATTGATCTATTGAAGCAGCAAGGAATTTACACCATTATGCTTACTGGAGACAGCCAGACAACAGCAGCAGCCATTGCCAGCGAAAGCCATGTCAATGAGCATATTGCCGAGTGCCTGCCTGAAAACAAGGTTGAGCATTTGAAAAAGCTAAAGGAAAGATACAGCAATGTCGCCATGGTCGGTGACGGAATTAACGATGCCCCTGCCCTTGCAACGGCAAATGTCGGAATTGCCATGGGCGAAGGAACGGATGTAGCGCTTGAAACAGCTGATGTTGTGTTAATGAAAAATGACCTGCCAAAAATTGCCGAAGCCATTGAACTTTCAAGCCGAATGAATCGCATTATCAAACAAAATGTCATCTTTTCAATAACGGTCATTATGTTTTTAATTGCATCTAATTTCCTGCAGATACTTGACCTTCCTTATGGAGTAATCGGCCATGAAGGGTCTACCATCTTAGTTATTTTAAACAGTCTGAGGTTATTAAGATCATAAGGAAAGCCTGGGAACTCAGTTTCCCAGGCTTTCCTTTTAATGGTAGCCGTTCTGCCCGTTAGCAGATCCGGATGTCTTTTGCTTAGGTTTATTTTTGCCTTTTTGCTTTGTGCCGCCGTCTTTTTTCGTGTGTTTTGTCATATCAATGCCCTCCTGAAGAATTCATTTTCCCCCATTACTATTGTGTTACGGAAAGTGCTTTTTTAAGAAGGAAACTTTTTCATCAGCAATCCTCTTTATTGATCCTGGAATTGATGGCATTGATTTCCCCGCCAAGAATGATGATAATCCCGGATATGTAAAACCAGATCATAAGCACAATAATGGCCCCAATGCTTCCATAGGTAGCGGAAAAATTGCCGAAGCTGCTGACATAGTATGAAAAGGCAAGGGATGACAGCACCCAGCCGACTGTGGCAAAAATGGCACCAGGTACAACACTAATACACTTTAACTTTTTATTGGGGGCAATCCAGTATAGCCCTGTAAACACCATAAAAAGGATAAATGGACTCACTAACCAGCGAACCATATTCCAAATCGCCAGAAATTGACCTGACAAACCAAATTCCGAAGATATAAACAAACCAATCTGTCTCCCAAAAACAGGAAGGAGCAGCGCCAGCACAAACACAAAAATCATCGCAAACGTCAGTAATATCGCCATCCCGCGTGCAATAATAAAATGACGGGTTTCCTTTACGTCATACGCCTTATTAAACGCCTTCACCACAGCATTGATTCCATTTGAAGCTGACCAGAGCGTAGCGATGATTCCAAAGGAAAGCAGCTTTCCATTTCTTTGCGTAATTTCATAGATATTGGTTTCAATGAGCTTCATGGTCTCTCCTGGTGCAAAATCACGGACAACATTTAAGATATCCTGCTGTGTGATCGGCAAATAAGGAACGAGTGTGACCAGGAAAATAAGGAGCGGAAATAGAGAGAGAAGAAAGAAATACGCCAATTGGGCAGCAAGTCCAAACACATCATCTTCTTCTACTCTCTTCCATAAGTTTGGAATCAGTGCCGAAAAAGTTCGTCCCACTCCAACACCTCACTTGTTTTTAATGCGGAATCTGAACTGAATCGTCAGAAGATTTTTCCGGCAGTTCACTTGATCCCTTCTGCTTAATATCTGAAAAGGCCTGCTTTGTATTCTGAACAATCTGTGTTACTTCCGGTGCCATTTCTCTTATTTCTTCCACTGTTCCAGTAATAAAAGCAACGTCTTCACTAACCTGGTCAATAGCTGTTTTGACCTTGTTGGAAACATCCTTTACCTGATTCACAGCTTCACTTGGATGCTTTATGTAATAGCCGACATTGCTTGACGTTTTCCTGCAATTGTCAAAAACGGTTTCCCTTGTGGATTTGTCAAGAAGGCTTAGCGCACCGCCTGCAAGTGCTCCATATAGTACACCTTTCCAAAACAATGATTTCCCCATATTTTATTCTCCTTTAGCAAAATTATTATATGAAAATTTGGTTCAATTTTTCCCTATTTTCCAGTTGACGAAACCTGACTCGTTCTTTTTTTGAAGGATCCTATATAATTTGTCCAAACTTCTCCTTTATTTTCTACTAATTTCCATGGTACATGCAAGTCTAATTTATGTTGACAATTTGCTGATATCGTGGAAAGATGATAAGAAAAGCGTGAGCGTTCAAATACATAGCTATGAGAGGGTGTTGGGAATGAATAATTTGTCGGAGAAATCGGTTGAGAATGTGGAGTTTATGATTGAGGCTATTAAGGAAAAGCTGAAGGTGTTAAACTTAGGTGCTATTAAGCCTTCTCATTTTGATGAGGAAATGTATGAGGAATTGAAGGATATTTATGATCTTGTCATGAAAAAGGATTCGTTTAGTCCTAATGAAATGCAGGCTTTGGTGGAAGAGCTGGGGAGTTTGAGGAAGAATAAATAATTATTGGAGCAGCCTTTTGATGGCTGCTTTTTAATGTCTTTGAGTAGACTTATATAACATAATATGCAACTGTTGAGTTGGTGCTGATTTCCGCTGCAGGCACTCGCTTTCCACGGGGCTACCGAGAGCCTCCTCGGCGCGACCGCCTGCGGGGTCTCCCCTGGTTCGCCACTCCCGTAGGAGTCTCGCGCCTTCCGCTCCATCAGCACGTATTAATAATAACCATTCTTAATCAAAGCCCGTATCATTTATTTCAATACAAAAACCCCCTGCCAAATCAGGCAGAGGGCTGTCAATTTTATTAACCTAACAACTTAAGCGATTCACGTGTAAATGCCGGAATGTCTTCTGGCTGGCGGCTTGTGACTAACTGGTTTTGGCAGACGACGACTTCTGAGTCCTGGAATTTGGCGCCTGCGTATTCCATGTCGACTTGGATGGATTTGTAGCCAGTTGCGTCGCGGCCTTCGAGTGTCTTGGCTGTCAGCAGCAGCTGCGGCCCGTGGCAGATCGCGAATACTGGTTTCTTTTCGTCCATGAAGGATTTTGTAAATTGAACAAATCGGTCATCGGCACGAAGCTGGTCCGGTGAGAATCCGCCTGGCAGGAACAGGGCATCGAAGTCCTGCGGGTTTACGTTATCAATGCTTTGATCTATTTGAACAGTGGCTTCACCCTGTTTGCCTTTAATGGATTTGCCTTGTTCCTTTTCAATTGTAACAACCTCATGGCCGGCTTCTTTAAATGCTTGAGCAGGTTCCGTGTATTCACTATCTTCGAACATTTCGGTAATTAAGCATGCGATTTTTTTACTCATTTATAACATCTCCTTTGAAAAATCTTCACATAAGGAGATTTCCCTGAATTGACAATCTTAAACGTAAAAATGCATGTTCACCTTTAAAACACCCCACTGTCCATTCTTCTGGCAAAGTCAACAAACCTGAATTTGTCGGGTCTATGCCTGGATTCCGTATATTGAAAAAGGGTGGCGTCGTCAAAGTAAATATAATTTTTTACCACAACAATGGCATGGAATCCTTCCATATCAAGGAGCCTGCGATCTTCAGCTGTTGGTTCCTCCACTGTAAATTCCTTTTTGGCAAAGCTGATTTTTTTTCCAAGTTCGCCCTCAATATAGGCAAAAATAGAGCTCTGGCATATTTCTTTGGTTAAGCCCGGGACATATTTCTCAACTAAAAAATCCTTATCCAAAATTATCCGCTCATCTTCAATTTTTCGGACACGATAAACTTTCCATACCTTTTCACTTTTATCAACATGGAGATGCTTCATCTTTTCTGCGTCAGGCTGAATAAGTGAAAATTCGTCCACAATCGTTTCGGCACGCTGACCCATTTTCCCGGCCAGCTCTTTAAAGCTGACCAGTCCGGATATGGGGAACTGCAGCTTTTTTAAATCAAGGACCATCGAGCCTTTTCCGCGGATTTTCTGGATAAAACCGTTTTGTGCAAGCAAATTCAAAGCTTTGCGGATGGTTTCCCTTGAAGTGGAATACATCTCTGTCAATTCATGTTCAGATGGCAGAATGGATCGGGCAGGATATTTGCCTTCCTGTATTTGCTGGGCAAGCTCCTCATAAATCACTAAATATTTATTATTTCTCATTTAAATCACCATTTCAGTCATGTTTTACACCATTCTACCATTTATCCGGCCTGCTTTCATTTACCTGTTGGACAGCTGGATGAAATACCACCCTCCTTCGGTTACGACCGGCTTGAAGGTTTTTACTTTCAGCTTCAGCTCTTTAGCGATTTGATGGATATCCTCCTCAGTCGGGGTTGGATATAGGTTTTCAAATGCAGAAAAGAAGCTGTTAAAAACACTTGAAAACTCTTCCCCTTTTTTCGAATGAAGAATGGGCGTGATAATAGTTATGGATCCTTTCCGGCTAAGCCAGCTTTTCAAGCGGGATAAGAGCTGCTTGCGATCCTCCGGCTGGATGTAGTGAAGCAGGTTATTGACCATAATTAAATCAGCCTGCTGCTCAGGTGAGTACTTATGAACGTCCGCTGTAACAATTTTAATGTTGGGAATATCCCTGCAATTTGTACGGGCAGAATCTGCGACCTCTTCATTAATTTCAATGCCTGCCAGTTTTGCCTGCGGGAACTTTTGGCTGATTCTGCTTAAATAGCCGCCTTCCCCGCAGCCAATGTCTATGATTCTTACCATTTTGTTTTTCTTAATGGTTTTCATCAGACGCGGCAGTGCAAGCTGTTCAAGAAGTGAAGAGGTTCTTGCTACGGTAGGTCCATGCTCTTCATGGTCAAAAGTGTTTTTCTTATTGGAACGGAGCAGTTCTGGATAAGAGAGTAAAGTCGGGATATGCAATTCCATCATTTCCTTCAGGATGATTCCTGTGGATCGGGGGTTTTGCGGCGTGGATGGAAGACTGAATTTAGATGCTGTCTTAATTTTATCCTTCCCTTTCTTTTTCAAATGGCGGATCGAAAGCCCCACCTCCACCCACCTTAAAAGCAGCTCTTCCTGAAGATTTCTGCTTGATGCCACCTCTTTTACTGTCCTCCAGCTGCGGAACTGGGAGAAAAGGTCAAGCTCGAAGCCTACATATGCATGCCAGCTGTACAAAAAAGGCTGGTTCTTTTTCATCCAATTTCGTGCTTTTAGTAATCTCACATATTCATTTATCATTGATGTTCAACCTTCTTCCAAGGATAGTCATCTTTTTCTGTATAAAAATAATGGCTTTTAACGGCAGCTGATATTTCCGTTTTTCTTGCCGGCAGCAGTCCTGCCTGAATCATTCGGTCCCATAGGCTCTCTGACCAATATCCAAGGCCCGAAACATTCAGCATTTGCTTATATTGCAGGGTTTTATCTCTTTCGATCTGCTTCAGGCCTTTACGGCGTATACCAGTAAAAACCCGGTTGGAATAAGAATAGGCTAAGGCCGATAAATGGCTGAGGCTAATCATGTTTTCAGCCCGGGGCTTCCTGACTTTTTCATACCATTTAAGCTTGTCCGGCGAAATTCTTCCGCTCGCATACATCTCTGCAAGCAATTCACCAAGCACATCCGCATCCTGAATCGCCATATTCATCCCTTCACCTGCCATCGGGTGGACCGTATGGGTCTGCATCCCCCAAAATAGCGAGTTTTCCATCCACATATTTATCTGCATAAAAGGCTGTCGGAATCATTAGCTGAATATCCTTCCAATTTTTCAGCCTGGTCACATACCCCTCCAATTCCGGAAAAAGCTCTAAATAGTTTTGATGGAAATGGTGAATTCCTTTTTTGAGATGTTCCTTATACGTGCCCTCCGGAATTAAATAGACAGACCGTACCTTCGCATCCGGCAGCGGAAATAATCCGAGGAACCGTTCATCTTTGGAAATGATCTTCCCTTCCTCCAATGATTGTGGCCGTGGGAACGTGACAGTTAAAAACTGATGATTGTACTCAATCTTTATAATCTTGCTGTTCATTACTTTTCTTGTTATGGAATTCCTTCCCTCAGCACCTATAAAAAAGTCAGCCTTCACTGTCAGCTGCTCCTTTAAATCCTTCCGCTCAACCATTAATTCGCCATTGTCATAGCCTTTTGCCAGGGTCCCTGACAAATAATGAAAGCTTGGATATTGACGCGCCCGTTTGAGAAGGATTCCTTTCAGCTTTTCATGCTCGATCATGAGTGAGTAATCATATTCTCCCTGCAGAATGCTGTAATCCATGGCAAACTCTTTTTCCCCTTCCTCAAACGCAATTCGGGAAAATGAAAATCCATTCTCTCGGATTACATCCAAAGCATCCAGCCGCTTAAAAATTCTCAGGCTCTTCGGCTGCAGAAGTTCGCCTTTATAAATGGAAGATGGGGCATCAAGCTTTTCTATAACGAGGACATCAATATTGGCTTGAGCCAGCTTCAATCCCAGCGTCAAACCGCCAATCCCTCCGCCCACAATTGCAACCTCTGTATTCAAGGACATGTTTCCACCACCTTTGTCTTTTATTTAACCTCCTTTTTAAAAAGCAAAACCAATGGATATGCTGATATTACAATGTCTGGAAAAAATTTAAAGCACAATCCTTTGAAAAAAGGAGTATGATTGTGGGAGAACACCTATAATTTCAAAATCCTGTATAATAGAGAGAGTAAAATCAATTACCGTTCCTTTACGGGCGATATATAGCATTATTTTTGGAGGCATAAAAATGAGAGAAATAGCAGTCGAACAATATATCCAAATGGACAACGCAGTTCCGGTCGATGTCAGGTCTCCAATTGAATTTGAGGAGTGCGAGCATTCCCGGTGCTGTCAATGTGCCGCTTTTCACTAATGAAGAACGTGTAGAAATCGGAACACTATATAAGAAAGAAGGATCTGATGCGGCTAAGTGGAGAGCGATGGAAATCGTTTCACCTAAAATTCCGTCCATGATGCAGAAAATCAGAGAACTTAAAAATGATGGCTTACAGCCTGTCATTTACTGCTGGCGCGGCGGAATGCGCAGCAAGGCCGTTACTACATTTATCACATATGCGGGCGTTTCAGTCCCCCGTTTAATTGGGGGCTATCGAGCGTACCGTCAATATATACTTGAAAACACAGCAGACTTGATTCCTGAAAAAGCAGTTGTTCTGCACGGAATGACCGGCGTAGGGAAAACGGATGTGCTGAAGGTGTTAAGCGAAAAAGGATATCCTGTTATTGACCTTGAAGAAATGGCAGGACATCGCGGATCGATCTTCGGATCCTTTGGCATGGGAAACGGCAGCACACAGAAAACGTTTGATGCTCTATTGTATCAAGCCCTTTCTAAGGTTAAAGGTTCCCCTTATGTTATTATGGAAGCCGAAAGCAAACGAATAGGCAAGGTTGTTCAGCCGGACGAGCTGCTCCATACCAAAAAAACCGGAATTCACATTGATATGTTCGCCAGCATGGAATCCCGTGTCCAGCGCATCATTCGTGACTATGTTGAGCCTTATCATAAAGAAGAATGGTTCAAACCGAAAGTGGATGAAAGCCTTGTGTTTGTTAAAAAACGTCTGAAAGATACTGAAATCCGCGAGCAGCTGGATGAATCAGCTGAAACAGGAAACTACGAGCTATTTATCAAGCTTTTATTAGAACACTATTACGATCCACGCTATGCCTTTAAGCAGCATGACTATGAAGGCCAATTCCACCACGTGAATGCAGATGATGTGGAAGCAGCTGCACAGCAAATTATTGACATTATTGAAAAGCAAAATGCTCCCGTCCTCTGACGCGGAGCATTACTTTTTGCGAGCGACAAAAGATATATTTTTATAAAACTTAGATAACTAACTATTTAAATCGGTTGACACTGTGGTATGATGATAATAATATTGAACAAATCGTTCTTAATATGGAACTAAATATATGATATAATCCTATTACATACAAAATAAGGTGTGTGGTATACCATGATCGGTGATCGTGTAAAAAAACTTCGCCAGGAAAAGAAAATGTCCTTATCCGAGCTTGCGGACCAGGCTGGTGTGGCAAAATCATATTTAAGCTCACTTGAGCGCAATCTGCAAACCAACCCATCGATTCAATTCCTTGAAAAAATTGCTGGTGTTCTGAATGTCCCCGTGGATCATTTAATTCATGAGCAAATCAACAAGGAAGATCTTGATTCAGAATGGATGAAAATTGTGAAGGAAGCGATGGAGTCTGGTGTTTCGAAGGAGCAATTTCGGGAGTTTTTGGATTTTAATAAGTGGAGAAGCGGACAAAAATCATAGATGCAATGAGCCTGAATGTACAGGCTTATTTTTTTGCCAAAATAAAAAGCATTTCCATATAGAGATGCCTCTAACAGAAATACTTAGCCATACCGGATATTATGCTTCGATCAGAACCTCTTTGGCTCTGTTATTATGTAAAAACTCTCTAATTTCTTCCTTTTGCAGGCCTAAGTTCTTTGCTTCCATAATTAACTGCAGCCACTCCAAATCAATTCCTTCAACCTTTACATTTTGCTCCGTCAACATTCTTCCCCCCAGGATACGTATCGTATTCCAGGCAACCCAGCCATCGTAGTATTTACTCAATACCTTAGACCCGTGACTTTGCGTCCTCATTTTTCAATGAGTTTGCCTTTTTCTGCGCCTATCGGCTCAAAGAAATTTTTACCATAAATGTATTCTACTATGGCCATATTGCTAATGGTGTCTTATTTTGTAAATATAATTAATTAATTTAATATTAAATTAATTTGTTTTTCGACAAAAATTCTGAGGTTTCCCATTATCAGTTATTTGTCCTCTGTCTCGAGTAGTAAGAATGACCGATTCTTTTTCTATAATTCTTATTAATTTGCTGAAGGGAATATGTGTGTGAAAGTTTCTTTTTCTTATAGACAATATGGACTACTTCCCGTGTCATTGCATCCAGAAATATTTCATTCGTTAAGTCACTTCCGCAAATCGGGCACAGCCACTCTCCGGTTTCACTGCTGCTGAAAGATGAGTTATGGCATTTAGTGCAGTTTTTTTGGTACATGGGACACCGCCTGAACTGATTTATATTGATAATATATTTCCTTATTAGATTTTAATGAATGCTGTTAACAATTAATGAGAAAATCCAAACAAAGTGCAGCAAGCATACGATTGAATACATAACTAAAGCTCCTGCTGCAAACAGCTTCACTCTAGATTCTGCAAAGATAAATATTGATAAAATGATAAGTAAACAAGAAAGAATTATTTTAAGAGAAAGAAATAAAAAAGGATGCAGGTCATAAAGATTGCGCATTAGCGGATTGCTTTCTTCTATCACATTAAAGTGAAGTCCAAGTGCAGTAAGAAATCCGTCCAGTAAATTTAAGAAGGCAAGATAATAAAACAGCTTTTTCATGTGATCACCACTTTGTTTGCTAAGGTGAGTATTCATTTGTATAAATAAAAATTAAGGCCAAGAAGTTATCATTCTCCTGGCCATGTCTAACGTTCACTTCTTATCCTTCTATAAAAAACAAGGAGCAATACACTTCCAGCACCCAATAATAATCCACCGATTAACATAAGGTTATAAGTATTGGTAGCAGTGTTTGGAAGTAGCCTTTCAGTCATTTCTGGATTAATAACAATATCGTTTTTAGGATTGCTAGGATTCTCGCCTCCACCAGAATTTCCATCTGAAGGATCTTCTTCACCTGGGGGATCAGTTGGATCAACTGGATCAACTGGATCAGTTGGATCAGTTGGATCAACTGGATCAGTTGGATCAGTTGGATCAGTTGGATCAGTTGGATCAGTTGGATCAGTTGGATCAGTTAATGCCTCAGCAAGAAATAATATTTCTACCTCAGCAGAAGAATCCTGAAAGGCATTTCCCAGCTCGTAAGGCATTGAAACTTGAAAGAATAACTGTTCAGAGGTGCCCTTTGCCAGCTTCCTTGGGGTAAAACCCTCAAAGTTTTTTAACTTTCCCTCAAATAGAATGGTTGAATCCTTCTTAACCAAAAGATTAAGTTCTTCAAAAAGCCCTTTTACGGATTTATTCTTTCCGATTTGAGCTGTGTATCTGAAATCCTGTTTTCCCTGGTTTAGGATGGTTATATCTCGTGGCATCCAGTCACCTGGCTTGAGGTTGCCTACTTCAAAAAAATATCCACTTATATTTGTGTTAATATCTATTTCTCTTTCATCTGCTTGTGCAGGTTTATCTTCTAAAATAATTAAAAATAGTAAAAATGCTAAGATAGAGACTTTAAACGGTCTTGCCAATAAACTGTTTGACTTCATGGCATTACCTCACAAATATATTTGACAAGAGGTGGGGAAATCCCCCACCCCTTGTTTTACAAAAGTATTATTTTGCTTCGCCAGCGCCTTGTTTTCCTTCAAATGTCCATTCAAGAGATAAGGAATCCCCTTGAAATTCATTCTGGTTTAAGCCGTTATCAACAAACTCAAACTGAACATGAAGCTTATCAGTATCACCAGACTCTAATCCACCAATTTCCTCCAACCAAGGAATAAAAATATTATTCTCAACGGCATCCGGAGACATATTTTTCAGATCATATAAAGTTGTTCGATAAATAATTTGATCTGGAGAAGCAGGTCCTAATAAAGCTTTATCTTCGTTAAATAAGAAGTTAACTCTTATGTGTTTTCCAAAGTCGTCAACATTAGAACTTTCTCCGGCCTTATTTATAACAGTATATTTTGTTGTTAACAGTACCTTTGAAATATCCAATGAACCATCGTTATGAAGGTTAAATGGTTTGTACATTGTATCACCAGGTTTAATATCAGTAACATTAATAATCTCTGTAGGTGATGCACTTAGTTTTAGTGTTCCAGCAGTAAAACTACCACTAGTGTCTGCAGTATCATTAAAGAATGCAAAAGTCCCTCCGCCAACTAGAGAAATACCTAATGCTGCTGATGCAATACCCATACCTAATTTCTTTTTTAAACTCATTTCCCTTTTCCTCCTCTACCCCATTCGGGTATGTATGATTTTTTATATTGACCCTTGTTTTTAACAAGGAGTGCAACCAAAGCTAAGCAGTTTTTTCATTTGTATCTGTTTTCTTATTCTTGGAATCAAGTTCTCTTAATCCCTGCATGATGCTAAATGCTGAGTATGCTAGCAAAAGAACTCCCGGACCAATCAGAAGAATAGCTCCGCCTTCTTTCGATTGTGCAAAATCTATGAAATATCCCACATATGGAATCGTGAAACCGGAGTAAACGGCTCTTACATTTTCAGAAAGTACAGGGTCCATGTCTGCTGCGTTATTGTTATCCCCTTTTGTTTCATACATGACATGTTCGCCGCTTGTTGTGACACCAATAATACGGTGGGTGATCAGCTTCTGTTCATCAGCCTGGAAAGTGATGATGTCTCCCTTTTTCAGGTCTTTACTTTGAGATGAATCAACCGGCTTGACTGCAATGACTGATCCAGTCATGAAAGTTGGCTCCATTGAACCTGATAGCACGGCTTTAAGCTGGTAACCGAATGCCTGAGGTTCTCCGCCAGATGCCTTAGATGAAACTACAAGCACCGCCATAATAATTAAATTGATAAACAGGATTGCTGTAATCAAATTGCTAATAATCTTTCTTGCTGTTTTCCAGCTAAATTTCAATTTACTGTCACCTTCCTTTAAAGAAAGAATGCTGTTCTTTCTTTATGTTCGTTTTGTTCTTTTTATCGAACCACTAAGTAGAGTATAGTCCATCCGTATTATTTTGAAAAATTCCAAATTCAGCCGTTTTTTCGTTTTAAAGAACGTTTTTCGTTCTTTTTCTAAGAATATCTCAAGAATTCTCATTCTTTTGTATTTTTTATTGAACATTTTGTTCGTTATAATGAAAACATCTTCACATTTTATGATAAGGGAGTATTTTGCCTATGATAGGTGGCCGGATTAAAAGCTTAAGAATCAAGAAGGGATACTCAATTAATGAACTTTCTGAAAAATCCGAGGTATCCAAATCGTATTTAAGCTACATTGAGAGAGGCATACAGGAGAACCCTTCATTACAGGTTTTATCAAGAATCGCCAGAACACTGGATGCTAATCTTGAGGATCTGCTGGAAGGGAACAAAGATGAAATTACCGATTTGTCTAATCTGGATGAGGAATGGGTTTCCCTTGTCAAAGAAGCAATTCGACAGGGAATCACCAAAGAGGATTTCTCCTTTTATCTGGAGTTTATTAAATTTAAGAAGATGAATGGGGGTAAAGTTTAGTTGAAGGTCAATGGCCGTTTGCTGATTGTAGCTGCCTCCTTCCTTATCTTAATCGGGGGCGGATTGGTTCTGTTCTCGCTGCAGGAAATGTATGCTCAGGAGAAGAAAACCAAGGATTCTTTAGCCCAGGCACAAGAAAGAATTCAAAACGAAGTGAACAAAGAAAGCAAAAGTGTTCTTCAAACAGAACAGCCTATAAATGTTTCCTTTGAGCAGGGTGAAGCCATTGGCATTTTAAAGATTCCCCGCTTGAGTGCTGAACTTCCCATTATAGAAGGAACAGATGAGGATGAACTGGAAAAAGGGGTTGGGCATTACTCCACAACTGTACTTCCAGGGCAGCCTGATCAGATTTTATTATCAGGACATCGAGATACAGTTTTCCGCCGGCTTGGTGAACTTGGAATAGGAGATATTTTTCAAATTAACATGCCCTATGGAGAATATATATATGAGATAACAGAAACAGAGATTGTTGATGCAGATGATACTACTGTTATTAATTCCACTGCTCCAAATGAAATTCTCACTGTCTCCACTTGCTATCCTTTCTCGTATGTAGGTAATGCACCATATCGCTACATTTTATCTGCTAAAAGATTATTAAATTAGATTGCAATTGTATGAAAAGAGAATATTCACAACAAAACGTTCTTAATAAAGAATATTTGTGCGAAAATTTGAGTAAAATTTAGATAATGGGAGAAAAGATAATATTTACCCACCAAAAACTGAAATAATTCAGTTTCCCAAATCTAATTTCATAGTAGTATAATGTATTCTATATTAAGAACGAATAGGAATATGTATAATGAACAATTAAAGGAGGTTACTTTTATGGAACCGAGAGGGGTGAGAATAAAAAGAATGAGAAGGAAGAGAAGAAAACAAATTGCAAAAGCCGCTGCTTCCAGTTTTGCACTTTCATCCTCCATTGTTGTTGGAGCACATTTCATATCGCCTACATATGCTCAATTCAACAGCACTGATGAAGCAAACTCGACTATTGAGGCATGCTTTATTTTTCCCAGAACAATAGAACAAGATTATGTAATCAAGTCAGAAGATGTCTTCAAAAAATTGGATGAGGAAATAAAACAGGCATTGTCTATAAAAAGCAGTATTAATAAAATAGATGTTGATGCCAAACTAAAGAACGTAAAGCCTTATTCCAACGGCCATACCAATCCATCCGAACCAGCATCTGATAGCAGTGCCTCAATAAAAGGGCTAACAGCTACCCGTTCTTCGTTAGAATCACATATTAACAGTCTGCAAAATAACCTATCCACAGCTAAACAGGACTTGAATGCAATTAGCACCTTAAGCAGTCAATTATCTACTTCCATCCAACAGCTAGAGAATTACAATACTGCTCTCGAAGCAGCAGTAACAAAGTCACTAACTGATATTGAAGAATTAACAACCCTTTTAGATAAAATAAACGGATTCAAAGATCAAGCTATCACAGAATGTACTTATGAAGAAACATACTTTGAAGAGCAAATTTCCAAAATGGAGAATTTTTCAACGAATGCTGACACTCTTATAACCCAAGCTAAAGAGGAACAAACCATTGCCCTGCAAAAGACCAAAAGCTATAAAGACAAACTAGATCAGTTAAAGATTATGGAAAGCAATATTCAGGACGAGATTTCCAAGTTTGAAAGCAGCATTGAACATCTGAATAACCGTATATCAAATATTAATTCCCAAATTCAAACACTTGAACAACAGCAAAAAGAAGAACAAAAGAAAAAGGCTGAAAAGGAAGCTGCTGAAAAGAAAAAGAATGAAAACAAGCCTCCTGAAGAAAAGCCAGCAACAACTCCTGCAAATGAAAAGCCAAGTGAGGAACAAACCGAATCAGTTGAAGAACCGGAACCAGAACCACCACAAGAGGAAGAAAACAACACATCTGACAGTGCTGTTGAAACAACACAACAAAATGAAACTTCTTCCGAAAATGCAGAAATCAACTCTGAAGAAGCTGAATGAAAAGTTCCCGAGGGCTAAGTGTGATCACACCTGGCTTTCTTTTTTTATTCCCAAAAAATCACATGGAAAGTGCCTTTTTTACTGCATATAGACAATCACCCTTCCCCCATACAAGAACATGTACATATCATCTAATATATGGGTTTCCGGAAGGGACAGGTCCTGATGATCAATTTCTTAAGATTACTATTATATTTAGCCATCATCATCACAGCTATCATTCTATCAATATAAAAAGCCAGACTCTTAAGTCTGGCTTCAGACTGTCGACAAACTCGATGAAAATCGTGCTTGTCTGCAGTCTTTTTTGTTTTAAAATAGAAGTAAAACAATGCTTGAGGTGATTAAAATGCTTTCTAAACATAATCCAATTCAACGGGATCAAATTGAAATGATTGCACTAGACGAACTAGTACCAGCGGACCATTTGGTTCGCAAAATTGAGGCTGCGATTGATTTCTCCTTCGTCTATGACTTGGTAAAAGATATGTATTCAGAAGTATGGCGCCCAAGTATTGACCCTGTAATATTGATTAAACTCACCTTCATTCAATATACCTTCGGTATACGCTCCATGCGTCAAACAATTGAAGAATTGAAAACGAATATGGCTTATCGGTGGTTTTTAGGCTATGGCTTCCACGATAAAGTTCCACACTTCTCAACTTTCGGTAAAAACTATGAGCGCCGATTTAAAAACACCGATCTCTTTGAACAGATATTCTATCGAATCTTAAAAGCTGCAGCTGAAAAGAATTTAATTAGTGCAGAACATGTTTTTGTAGATTCTACGCATGTAAAAGCGAGTGCGAATAAGCGCAAATTTGAAAAGAAAGTTGTTCGAAAAGAAACCCGTGCCTATCAAGAACGCCTTCAAGAAGAGATTAATCAAGATCGTGAGAATCATGGAAAAAAGCCTTTTCCACCAGATAAGTTTGATAAGGAAGAATTCAAAGAAATTAAGGAAAGTACAACGGACCCAGAGAGTGGCTACTATGTAAAAGATGAGCGTACAAAACAGTTCGCCTATTCTTTCCACGCAGCCGCAGATCGCAACGGCTTCATACTAGGCACAATTGTAACCCCGGGTAACACGCATGATAGTCATATTTTTGAGCCATTGGTAGAACAAGTCATTGAGAAAGTTAGTAAACCAGCAGTTGTTGCGGCAGACGCAGCTTATAAAACACCTGCCATTACAAGCTACTTATTGAAAAACGATATTACACCTGCTTTACCTTACACACGACCACGCACAAAAGAGGGGTACTTCCGGAAACATGAGTATGTTTATGATGAGCATTTTGACTGTTACATTTGCCCAGCTGGTGAGATTTTAAAATATACTACGACTACAAGGGAAGGGTATCGTCAATATAAATCAGATCCGCAAATTTGTGCTGGATGCCCATTCTTGTCTCAATGCACACAGAGTCAAGCGCACCAAAAACTAATTCAACGTCATGTGTGGGAGGAACATGTGGAAGAGGCAGACCACCTTCGTCACCATCAAGACGTCAAACCGATCTATGAGAAGCGCAAAGAAACAATTGAACGTGTATTCGCAGATGCAAAAGAAAAGCATGGCATGCGTTGGACAACCCTAAGGGGACTTAAAAAATTGTCGATGCAGGCGATGCTTACTTTCGCTGCCATGAATTTGAAAAAAATGGCCAATTGGACTTGGCAAGGTCCAGAAATGGCCTAGAAGATGACCTCGGAGAGGTCTATAATCATCTGAAAATGCTTTAAATCCAATAAAAAGTCAAAAAAAGGGTCCGGAATGAGACTATTCCGAACCCCTTTTGTCTACAAACTGAAGCCAGACTCTTAAGCCTGGCTTTTCCCCTTACTTATTCAAACTAACAGCAATCTTAGAACCCACTTCGGCATTATGCTTCACCAATGCAATGTTCGCCGTCAAGCTTCTTCCTTCTGTTAATTCCTTCACTTTTCCAAGAAGGAATGGTGTTACTTTTTTGCCGGCGATGTTGTTTTCTTTTGCTTCTTTAAGAGCAGTTTCAATAACATTTGTAATAAATGCTTCTTCCAGTGCATCTTTTTCAGGGATTGGGTTGGCAATAACTACGCCGCCTTTTAGGCCCAGTTCCCACTTTGTGCGGATCATTTCGGCTGCTTCTTCTGCATTGTCGACCCGGTAGTTCACACTGAACGGACTTGTGCGAGTGTAGAATGCAGGCAATACATCTGTTTCAAAGCCAACAACCGGAACGCCGTGGGTTTCTAGGTATTCAAGTGTCAAACCGATATCCAGGATGGATTTCGCACCTGCACAGATAACGGCCACATTAGTTTGCGCAAGCTCCTGAAGGTCAGCCGAGATGTCCATTGTGGTTTCAGCTTCGCGGTGAACTCCGCCTATTCCGCCTGTAACAAAGACTTCAATGCCGGCAAGCTCTGCACAGATCATGGTGGCCGCTACAGTTGTTGCACCATTTTTCTTCTTCGCCACTAAGTATGGAAGGTCACGGCGGCTTGCCTTTTCCACGTCCTTGCTTTGGGCCAGGAACTCCAGCTCCTCATCAGACAGACCGATTTTAATTTTCCCGTTTAAAATGGCAATGGTTGCTGGAACCGCACCGTTTTTGCGGATAATTTCTTCTACCTCTTTTGCTGTCTGAACGTTTTGGGGATACGGCATTCCATGTGAAATAATTGTGGATTCAAGGGCAACAACCGGTTTATTTGCTTTCTTTGCCTCTAACACTTCTTCTGAGTACTCAAGCCATTTTTCTAACATGATGTCACTTCTCCTTAGTCGAAATATTGTTTGAATGTTTCCTGCAAGCGTGTGTTGTTTAAATTCGGATTAACGGTTTCTAGGGACTGCAGAGCCAGCATGGAGCAGGACATCCCGATTTTGCACGCATCCTCTGTGCCCAAGCCCTTTAAATGGGCAAATATAATTCCCGATACAAGGGAGTCGCCTGCCCCAGTGACATCAGCAATTTTTACTTTTGGAGGAAGCTGCACACCTGCTTCCCCTGTGCTTGTAAAGTAGATCAGCCCTTTATCTCCCCGGCTGATGACGACTTTTCCAACGCCTTTTTTCATAATTTCCTGTGCTGCCTTGAAGAAGTCTCCTTCATTGCTGATCTCCATCCCTGTAAGTGCTTCTGCCTCATTCTTGTTGGCAATCAGCCAGGTAACACCCTTCAAATCTTCCGGCAGATTTTTTATTTTTGGTGCAGAAACAGGAGTGATGCAAAGCGGAATGTTCTCTTCGTAACACCTTGTAATAATCTGTTCTAAAACCTTGGGCGGGAAGTTTGTATCCAGAATCACCATTTCAGAAGATGCCAGGTAACCCCACTTTTTCTCAACAAATTCTCTGCTAACGCTTTCATAAATGGACATATCAGCTAGTGCTACAGCCATTTCTCCTTCATTATCAAGCACAGCTGTATAGGTACCGGTAGTGGTTCCTGCCAGCGACTGTGAAGGAGTGACATCCGCAAAAGCTTTCGTATATTCAAGAAGCCATTCGCCTTCCGGATCATCTCCCACTACTGTCATCAAACCCACATCACAGCCCAGCCTGCCAAGGTTTTCAGCAATGTTGCGGGCCACTCCGCCGCAGGATTGGGAGCTCTCTGCAGGGTTCGAAGTTCCGTATTGGAGCTGGCCAGTTGTCTGGATTTTTCTGTCCACATTGGCCCCTCCCACGCAAAGCACTTCTTTCTTTTGAGGCAGGACATAAGCTCTGCCAAGAATTTTACCCTGCTTGGTCAGTGAAGAGATATAGCCGGCTACCGCAGACCTGGAGAGTCCCGTTTTTTCAGCCAGCTCGTTTTGGGCAATAAATGGATCTTCTTTAATCAGCTGCAAAATCAATATTTCTTTATCATTCATAATTGACCAGCCCTGCCTTATTAAACTTTTGTCTATATTATAAACTTATGTCTATTTGTAATACAAGTGTTATTTTTCAAAAAATTTGCCAAGTTAATAAAAAAGCCTCCCGCCTTACGGGAGACCACTTTTTACGCAGCATTATCGTCTTTTTTAATATCCTTTAAATAATACTTTTCCGAAGTGAAAAACTCGTTTTTCAGCTGTTTAACCTCTTTGCTTAGAAGCAGAACAGCCACGATGTTTGGTATCAAAATCATGGCAAGAGCCAGGTCAAGGAACTGCCAGATCGTTTTCGCTGCTCCCACTGAACCAAGAACAATGGCTGCAATGTAAACCACTTTAATGGCTTTTCCAGCAAAAGAGCCAAAAAGGAATTCTGCCATTTTGGATCCATAAAAGACTACGACAATGATCGTTGAAATGACAAAGAATACCAGTGATACAGCTACAAGAATACCTCCAAATGACCCAAAGTATTCCGTAAATGCCGCTGCTGTCAGGGCTGAAGGATCTTTCATTGCCCCTTCCCTTGTCCACACCCCGGAGGATAGGACAACAAATGCAGTTGCAGTACAAACAATCAGCGTATCAACAACAATACCGACAATCGCCCAGAAGCCCTGTCGCACCGGGTGATCGGTTGTGGCTGCTGCATGGGCGATCGGTGCCGTCCCGAGTCCTGCCTCATTGGAATATAATCCTCGTGCAAATCCCCAGCGAATGATTTCGCCAATTGCCGCTCCGGCAAATCCGCCCATTGCAGACATTGGCTGAAACGCATAAGTGAAGATTAATTCCAACACTTCAGGAAGTTTGCCCAGATTCATAAATAAGACTACTAACGCCGCGCCTACATAGATGAGCGCCATAAACGGAACAAAGATTTCGGTGACTTTGCCGATTCTCTGAATCCCGCCAAAAACAACTAAAGAAACAAGTACTGCTACAGCAATTCCGGTATACAAGCCATCAATTTTAAATGTCTCGCCAACAGCAGCGGCTACTGCATTTCCCTGTACCATGATGCTTGGGATCAGTTCAATCATCAGTGCGAAGGCAAAGATCACTCCAAGCCACTTCATGTTCAGCCCTTTTGTCATGTAATACATAGGGCCGCCCACATATTCTCCATCTTCATTTTTCTCTCTGTACTTAATGGCCAAAACACTTTCCGAGAACTTGATGGCCATTCCAATGAGGGCAATGACCCACATCCAGAAGACAGCACCCGGACCTCCAAACATGATGGCTGCCGGTACACCTACAATGTTCGCGGCACCAATGGTTGAAGCCAGTGCAGATGTGAGTGCCTGCAATGGTGTAACGGTTCCTTTTCCCTTCGGCTTTTTAAAAACACTTCCGAATGTTTGCTTAAAAATATATACCGGATAACGGAACTGGAAGAAACCAAGCAAAAAGGTTAAATACAGCCCTGTTCCGGCTAATAATAGGATGATGGGATATCCCCACAGCCATCCTGAAATATCTCCTACGAATTCTAATAACGTATCCAAAAAAATTTCCCCCTTATTGTTATGCACAGTTGCCCTTATAACTCCATTCCCTTTTATTTGCCAGTTAAACACTTAGTTAGCATAAAGAATAAGTGAGGTAGACATTTTCATAGATTTCATGTATAGTTAGCTAGGTAACTATTTTAAGCAGGTGAATACAATGCACCCTAATCAAAGTGAATTTTTTCATTCCATTAACCAATTTACCCGCCATTTTTCCAAAGTACTTAATGAAAGTTTGGTGCCCCTTGGTTTATATGCAGCTCAATGGACAATTATTTACCGTCTGAAAGTTGGAGGCCCGAGCACTCAAAAAGAGATTTCTTCTTATCTGGGAGTTGAGGCTCCAACCATGACCAGGACATTGGCCCGTCTTGAGAAATCGGGCTGGATCACCAGAACGGCAGGAAAGGACAAACGTGAAAAATTGATTTCACTGACTGATGCAGCCATCCAGGAGTACGACAATTGGCTTGCCGCCGTGCGATCAAGTGAAAGCAATGTTTTGCAGAATATTACGGAAGAAGAAATCAGCACGATGATCAGACTTATGGCAAAAATGAGAGAAAATATGGTACCAGGCACCTAGACCAGTTCACCAAATTGGTATAGGTACCTGGTACTTCATTGTTAGGAGGACAACATGAAGAAACAGCCATTATGGACGAAGGATTTTTTGAGCATTTCTATTACAAGTTTTTTCTTATTTATGGGGTTTTATGTTTTGCTGACTACGCTTCCTCTTTATATTTTGGATGATTTAAAAGGGGACGAAACACAGGTGGGGCTGATTATTTCGGTCTTTCTGATTGCTGCAGTGATCAGCCGGCCTTTTACAGGGAAATGGATTGACGAGGTTGGACGCCGAAAGATCCTGCTTGTTTCCTTGATTGTGTTTGCTGTATCTTCCCTGCTTTACTTCTGGGCTGATTCTACCCCTGCTCTTTTAGCACTGAGATTTCTGCACGGAGTTGGATTCGGTATGGCTACCACTGCAACTGGGGCTATCGTTGCTGATATTGTGCCGAATGAACGCAGAGGCGAAGGGCTTGGCTATTATGCGATGTTCATGAATCTGGCCATGGTCATTGGACCGTTTGCCGGTTTGACGATTGTTCAATACGCAAGCTTCACATGGATTTTTGCTTTATGTACAGCCTTATCATTTATTGCTATAGTGCTGGGTGTTTTTGTAAAAATACCGCAAAAAACAGAGAGCTCTGTGAAGCATCCAAAATTTACACTTTCAAGCTTATTTGAAAAAAATGCAGTTCCTGTGGCGATTTCGGCAGGCATCCTTGCTTTCGCTTACTCTGGAATTCTTTCCTTTATTTCTGTTTATGCGAAAGAGCTTGATTTGCTTGAAGCTGCCAGCTTCTTTTTTGTGGTATATGCGGTATTCATTATAATGTCCCGCCCCTTTACTGGCCGCTGGTTTGATGCGTACGGAGAAAATAAAGTGATCTATCCGGCCATTATTCTTTTTGCCGCAGGGTTATTTTTGCTCAGCCAGGCAAACAGCACCTTTGTGTTTCTGCTGTCAGGTGCGATAATCGGATTAGGATATGGCACCATTGTTCCGAGTCTTCAAACGGTGGCAATTAAGCAGGCAGATCCTGCTAAACGCGGGCTTGCTACCTCGACCTTTTTCACACTCTTTGATACCGGAATTGGATTAGGATCCTATGTGCTTGGAGTACTTGCTGTAAAAACAGGCTTCGCATCACTTTATTTTATGCTTGCGGGCGTAGCATTGTTTGGATTGCTTGTTTACTACCTGCTTCATGGAAAAAAGACAGAACCAAAAACCATTCATTCAGAAGCAGATCTTCCATTATAAGAGCCCGTATGCGGCTCTTTTCTTTTTGTCAATCTAAAATTATGTATATTTTCTGAATATTAATTGTCTTTTCTGTGAATATTGGCATATAATGTAATTAATACCATAGGGGAGGTTCGCTGATGACCATTGTTCATGTATTGAATTTTTCAATTCCAATTGCCTGTGTATTTCTATTTGGTGTAATGGTCGACCGCATGTGCAAACCGGATGGCACGGAACATGAAGCAAGTGAATAATGTTTTTTTATTCAAAGCGGCTGGATCACAGCGCTTTTTTTATTTTCAATGCAAAAAGAAACCAGCCCCTATGGCTGATTCCCCGTTCTTGGCAATATTAAAATCTCTACCCGTCTGTTCTTCGCTCTGCCTTCTCTGGTATCATTTCCGGCAACCGGCTGGAATTCTCCAAAGCCTTTGGCACTGAACCATTTAGGGTCCAGCTGGCCATTTTTCAGGATGATTTTCATAAAGTTGACAGCGCGCATCACACTGAGCTCCCAGTTGGACTCGAAGCTTGAATTGCGGATCGGGACATTGTCTGTATGGCCGCTGATGATAATGTTCCTTGGCGGGTCCATGATGAGAAGCTCTGCAATTTCACCTGCCATGTTTAAATCCTGTTCACGGACTTCTGCACTCCCTGAGCCGAACAGGACATTATCCCTGATTGACACAAGCAGTCCTTCGGTGGTTAAAGAGGTTTCCAGTTTATCTGCCAGGTTTTGATTTTCGATAAAGGCATTGACTCTTTGCTGCAGCTCTGCCAATTCTTCCTGATCGGCAGCCTGCTTCAGCTTTTCTTTTTCCAATTCATCCAGAGCTGCCATTTCCTCGAGATCCTTGCTTGGCTTTTCGGACACTGCATCAGTGGATTGCATTTGCCCTTCTGGCATTGGGCTTGGGAATTCAAATACCCCGGTCCCGCCTGAAAAGACATCGTTGAATGCTTTTGATAGCTTTTGAAATTTCTGGGCATCTACAGAACTCATTGCGAAAAGGACAATGAACAGGGCCAGAAGCAGAGTTAATAAATCAGCATACGGCAATAGCCAGGATTCATCTACATGCTCCTCATGGTGCTGCTTCTTTTTCCGCCTACTCATCCTTCGCCACGCTGCTTTCTTCAAGGAATTTCCGGCGTTCTACTGCAGGAAGGTAGGAAGCAAGCTTTTGTTCTATTACCCGGGGAGCCTCCCCTTCTAAAATAGAAAGAATTCCTTCAATCATCATGCTTTTAATTTTTGCTTCCTGCTTGGATTTTCTCTTTAGCTTATTGGCAAAAGGATGCCAGAACACATAACCCGTGAAAATCCCCAGTAATGTTGCTACGAATGCCGCACTGATAGCATGTCCCAGGCTGGTGGTGTCCTCCATATTTCCCAGTGCTGCGATCAATCCAATAACTGCGCCCAATACTCCAAGAGATGGGGCATAGGTACCTGCCTGGCTGAAAATTTGCGCTCCGGCCTGATGTCTTTCTTCCATCGCTTCGATTTCTTCGCTTAATACATCACGTATATAATCGGCACTTTGCCCATCAACAGCCAGAGATAAGCCGTTTTTTAAAAAAGGGTTTTCGATTTCGTTCGTTTTGACTTCAAGTGCAAGCAATCCTTCTTTTCTTGCCAGCTGAGCCCAATCCGAAAACATCTTAATCATCTCAGCAGGGTTCATCAGCTTTTCTTCTTTAAATAAAATGCCAAAAAGCTTTGGCACCCGTTTGATTTCATTCGTTGGAAATGCAATTGCCACTGCTGCTGCAGTTCCCAGGATAATGATCAAAATAGCGGCCGGATTAATCAGAACAGAAGGGGAAACCCCTTTAAAAACCATCCCTACTCCAACTGCTATGATCCCTAATATAACTCCTATTATCGTTGTCTTATCCATACAAGCCACACCTTCTATGTAGTCTGAAAATCTCTAATACCTTCTATTATTAATTTCGGTTGATTTTTACAGTTCTTTAGGAAAATTTTCATATATAAAAGGCAGAGGTGCTTCCCCTGCCTTTTTTTCATCGATATTAGATCCAGCGGCATCCGCAGAAACCTCTTCTTCTGCGGTCATCGTCATCCCGGCGGCATCTGCAGCCTCTGCCAGATCCGGCTAAGTCTCTGTTGTACCATAAGTCACCTGCACCGCGTACATTGTCACGGCGGTGTTTTCTGCGGTCATCTTCTGCTCCGCCAACATTATTCCGGCAACCACAGCCGCATCCCCAGCCACATCCGCATCCTCTTCTGCGTCTGTCTTCAATTCCAGCTACATCGTCATCCCGGCGGTGCTTCCTGCGGCGGTCTTCCGCCCCTCTTACATCATCATCCCGGCGATCATCATCTTCTTTTACAATAACTCTATCGGCTCTGATCTCCACTTCATCTGCATTAACCTCAAATCTTCTTCTCCAATCTCTCGACATATGTCTACCTCCCTTCTCATGGATACTATAGATTATGTGTCGCAGGAGGTTTTCGCATGGACAAATCCCCAATCGGAAAGAAAATGTGCCTGTTTAAAGAAAAAAACCCCTGTCCTTTTCAGGAGAGGAGTTTGCAAATTTTATACTTTTTGAAAGACGAGGCTGTTTATTTTCATTAAATGCTTTAAGGCCGCCTGGAAAGTAGCATGTGTTTCAGCATTTAATTGAATGCCGGATAAGACAATTTCCTTTATCAGCTGCGGGGTCATTCCCACAAAGTAAGGCTTTACTCCCATGAGGTTAATGGAATCAGTCAGGTTGCTGATTTGCAGTCCAAGTTCGGAAAGGCACATCTTCTCTATGCGGTCGACCGTAATATCTGTAAAATCTATGATGGCAAATTCAGTGTCATGTTCTTTAATATGATTCAGGATTTTAGCTGTAATTTTTTCGAATCTTTCTGCCATGAGCAGGCCTGTAATTGGCACCAGGATCGTCTGGGGAATAATCGAAGGAATAATCGGTGCAGTCATATCCGCAATGGCTGCCTCATATTCTTCCACTCTTTTTTCAAGGACCGCTATATATTCATCTTTGTTCATGTATTCTCCTCAATTCCGATCATCTAACCATTAGAATAATTTATTGTTAATTTTTTCTCCGTAGTTCTTGAAAAGGGATGAGTTGGTGTTTTGTCTTCGTTTCGCCATCATGCTGTTAAATCGGAGCATCTTTTCGTTCAGTTTCTTCTGCAATGCCTTTTTTTCTTCCTGATCCTCACATTGTTTAATAAGATCTTCGATCGTCAGCATTTCTTTCTTCATTTGGTTTTCTTCATCAGTGAATCCGGCATTCTTCATGATGCGGTATGCCATGCGCAAATTCTCAGGGACGGAAGACAGGTCATCAAACGGAAGCGGTTTTCCATAGCCTGGCAAATGATCAAATTCGCCATCCTTATACGCTTTCTTTATCCGATCTTCAGACAGTATAGAAAAGAAGTCCAATCTCAAGTTCCCCCTTCACTTCATTTGTTACTTATTATTATATATTTTCGTCGCTGCTTATTAAAGTAATTATGTATATGGAGGATCTGCAGAAAAATCAAGAGAAAGCTTGCGCCTCCTCCCTTCAGATTTTGCCTATTAAGTTCGGATCAATGTTAATCCCGGTCTGGCCAGGCTGCCAATTAGCCGGCACACCTTTCCCTGTCTGCTGTGCATATTGAATTCCCTGCATGATTCTGACATGTTCATGCAGATTTCTGCCGACTTCCCCGGGGTAAATGAGCTTCGCCGCAATAATGCCATTGGGGTCGATAAAAACAGATGCCCTGACCGCCGCTCCAGACTTTTCATCCAAAACCCTATAAGCTCTGCTTATTTGATGGGTTCGATCGCTTACCATTGGATAATTTACATTTTTTAAAGAGGGAGATGTTTCCTTAAATACTTTATGGGCATATACACTGTCCGTACTGATGGACATTACTTCACAGTTTAAGGCTTTTAAATATGGATTCACAGCGGCGACCGCCGCCAATTCTGTCGGTCAGACAAATGTAAAATCACTCGGGTAAAAAAACAGCAGCACCCATTTTCCAATAAAATTCTCCAAATTGACCTTTTTTATTTGATGATCAATGACAGCATCTGCAATAAATACCGGCGCCCGGTCACCCCGGCCCGCACAGAATACGGAAGCATTCGGATCTTTCATGGCTATCCCCCTCCCTTCCTCTTTCGTCTCTGCTATATATACTTATGCGCATAAAGGCAAAGCTGAACGGAAAATATTGAATGAGAGAGCCATACATAGTCCTGATGCCCAAGGGAAAAATAGTGAAAGAATGCTACTTCAAGAATGAAAGGAGCCTGATTATGTCACGCGGAGTCCATTTTAATCATAAAAGAAAACATCACCCCGGGGAATTTCCTGAACACACAATGGTCGAGCGCCACACTACAGAAGCCCAGGAAGATGAAGAATTTATTGTGACACAGGAAGCGTTTAAAAACCGCTTTGAAGAAGATGAAGCAAAGCAACTTGAGGAAAGAGCCAAAGATTAAGTAAAGCGGAAGCGCCTTGCTCACCCCGGACACCTCGGCGGCAGGCTGCTTGCGCAAGACAGTTCTCGATGTTCAAAATTATTTACTTTATTAATTTAAAGAGGGGTCTGAGAACATTCAGACCCCTGCTGCTTATATTGCGTCTATTTCAACTTCTTTCAGCCAGGACGCGCATGCTTCAATATCTTTTGAAAATACGCGGTCTTTTGTAATGGAAGGCACCACTTTCCTTGCTTCTTCATAAAAACGTTTTGTTTTATCAGCCATTTTATCAGAACCGCGGTATTCCGCTGCCTGCAGGGCGCAAATCAGTTCAATTGCAAGCACTTTATTGACATTCTGGATAATCTGATAAGCATGTCTTGATCCGATGGTTCCCATGCTCACATGATCTTCCTGATTACCGGATGAAGGGATCGAATCCACACTTGCCGGATGGGCAAGTGTCTTATTTTCTGAAACAAGTGATGCTGCAACATATTGGAGAATCATCGCACCTGACTGGAGCCCAGGCTCCGGGCTTAAAAATGGCGGCAAATCGCTCAGCTGAGGGTTAACAAGTCTCTCAATCCGGCGCTCTGAAATATTGGCCAATTCCGCGACCGCAATTTTCATGAAGTCCATTGCAAGTGCGATTGGCTGCCCATGAAAGTTTCCGCCGGATATGACGCTTTCCCCATTTTCAAAAATAAGCGGGTTATCCGTAGCTGCATTCATTTCAATTTCAAGCTTTTCTTTTACATAATCAAGAGCCTGCCAGGATGCCCCATGCACCTGCGGGATGCAGCGGATGGAATAGGCGTCCTGCACCCGGATTTCTCCCTGTCTTGTGATCAGGCTGCTGCCTGACAGATATTCCCTTACTCTTCTTGCTGTATCCACCTGCTGCTGATAGCCTCTTGCCTGATGTATATTTTCATCAAACGCATCAATAATGCCGTTTAAGCCCTCCATTGTAACTGCAGCGATCAATTCACTTTGATAAGCGATTTTTTCCGCTTCCAGATAACCAATGACTCCCATTGCCGTCATCGCTTGAGTGCCGTTAATCAGGGCAAGCCCTTCCTTCGCCTGTAAAGTTAATGGCTTTATTCCCTCCTGAACAAGCACTTCCAGCGCAGGCTTTCTTTCACCCTTGAAAAACACTTCACCTTCTCCCATTAGTACTAATGCCAAATGGGAAAGAGGCGCCAAATCGCCGCTCGCTCCAAGAGAACCCTGCTGCGGGATGACGGGATGGATTTGTTTATTCACAAGCGCTAAAAGAGTTTCTATCACGACAGGCCGGACTCCTGAGAACCCTTTCAATAAAGCATTGGCTCTTAATAGGAGCATAGCTCTCGAGACAGGCTCAGGGAATGGTTCCCCTACACCGCATGCATGAGAGCGGATTAAATTCAGCTGAAGATCCTCTACATCTCCCTGATCAATTCGTACATCGCTGAATTTGCCAAATCCGGTGTTAATGCCGTAAATGACTTTTTCTTCACTTACAATTCTCTTAACGGCTTCACGGCTGTTTTTTACACGCTGCATGCTTTCTTCTGATGCTGCAGCCATTACTCCTTCAAAAAGCACTCTTTTGACTTCAGACAAAGTAAGGGTATTTCCATTTAAAGTAACCACGTTGCTCTCCTCCCCGCGAGTTAAAGTTATCATCGATTCTGTCAATTTTTCCATTTCAAATCCTCCCCGGTACGTTAGCGAGATAAAGAAAAGGCTGTATCTCAAACACAGGTTTGAAATACAGCCTTTTTAAAAAGATTATTTGCAGTATCCGTTTTTAGATGCCTCATCTTTATCACAGCCTATTTTTAATATATTTTCTGAATATAATTAATTCTATGTGCCATATGAGAAGATGTCAATTAATTTTTACCATTTTTTAACAAGTTAGATTGTTAGAATGGTAACACAGTAAAGCGTTTTTATTATAGCCATATAAAAAGCCGGCATTTTCTGCCAGCCTGGTTTCATTCAATGTCTTGTCTTTTCAATGCTTGCTTTAACGTACCGTAAGTATGAATGCCTGTGAAGTCCAGGCCAAGCTGAATGGAAGTCTGGGCAACTTCAGGGCTGATGCCGGAGATGGTGGATTTTACCCCCAGGAGCTTTAAAGCTGTCGTTAATGAGAATATTTGATGGGCAACCATCGTGTCGATGATGGCCACACCTGATAAATCAATGAATAGATGTTCCACATCTTCTTTTGCACATTTTTTCGGAATTTCCTCCAGCAGGATTCGTGCACGTTCGGTGTCAATATTGCCGATAAGCGGCAGTACTGCTGTATGGTCTTTTACAGGAATGACCGGAGTTCCAAGTTCATTGATCAGACTTTGCTGGGCAACAAGCCGATTGGTCGTCAGTTCATAATATTTCTCTGAAAATTTATTGATGAGCTTATCAAAAGCCTTGTTAATGATCGTGCTCCATTTCAATACATCATCTGTTTTGACTTCGGACTGGTTTTCGTTAATGAACTTTTCCACAAAATGCCAATAGGTTTCCCGCACATTGCTTAAAGCTTCAAGCACTTGAAATATGGGCGTATTAGAATCCACTCTGCTCTCCGCTACTGTAATGGCCCATTCCTCCATATTCTCGTTAAATATGTCCTCATCAAGCAGAGCTGCTGAAACGGTGCGGTTGGTAAACGTATTTTGTTCTCTCAGGAGCTTCTCATAAGCGGGGTCTGCATCTGCAGAATAAATGGAGCCTTTTTGTTTATCCCTTAAAGACAGCCACATGTCTGTGATATTTTTTGAATTCTCCTGAATGTAATCATAAAGATGCTGATTTTTTGCATTCATTCATTTCACCTTGTCTCTTTCTATTTGTAAACAAACTGGTAAGTCCATTGTAGAATGAATTGTGACTAATGAAAAGCAATACAACTTAGGCAGTAATTTACTTCTCTGCCCAGCAAAAAATTTATCCGATTACAAATATGGATGATTTTCAGCTATACTTAGTTTGGACAGAAATGGCTGAATGTAATTTGAAAGGAGTAATTATGAAATCACTTGTTCTTGCTGAAAAGCCCAGTGTTGCCCGTGAACTTGCACGGGTTCTGGGATGCCGGCAATCTCATAAAAGCTATATGGAAGGCGATAAATATATCGTGACATGGGCTCTTGGCCATCTAATCGAGTTAAAGATGCCTGAGCATTATGACAGCAAATATAAAAACTGGAATCTGGAGGATCTGCCAATTATTCCTGATCAAATGGGCCTGAAGGTGATGAAGCAGACCAGCCACCAGTATAAAGCCATTGAGAACCTGGCAAAACGGATGGATATTAAGGAAATTATCATTGCTACTGATGCAGGCCGCGAAGGGGAGCTTGTCGCACGCTGGATATTGGAAAAAATCCGCTGGCGCAAAACAATCAAACGCTTATGGATTTCTTCTGTAACGGACCGCGCCATCCGGGACGGTTTTCAAAACCTTAAGCCAGGAAAACAATTTGAAGATTTGTATGAATCCGCCGTCTGCCGGGCAGAGGCCGATTGGCTCATCGGCTTGAATATCACAAGGGCCCTGACGACTAAATACAAGGATCCCCTATCCGCCGGCCGGGTGCAGACGCCGACACTGGCTCTCGTGATGGAAAGGGAGCAATTGATTCAAAAATTTGTTCCAAAAGAGTACTGGACGATTCGCGCTCAAATTGGCCCCCTGCAGGCTGACTGGGAGAAAAATGGTGAAAGGCGCCTCTTTTCTAAAGAAGCAGCTGATGGAGTCCTTTCTAAAGTGAAGGGCCAAAAAGCGGTTATCCAGTCCATTAACCGGAAGGAAAGAACAGAGCCGCAGCCGCTTCCTTATGATTTGACGGAGCTGCAGCGTGACGCCAATAAGCGTTACGGCTTTTCCGCCAAGAAAACGTCTAATGTGCTGCAGAAACTTTATGAGCAGCATAAGCTTGTCACCTATCCGCGGACAGACTCGCGCTATTTGACAAAAGATATGGAAGCAACCATGATGGATCGCCTTCATGGCATTGCAGCTTCCTATAAGGACGAAGTGAAGCCAATCCTTGCAAATCAGGGCAAGGTCCTGGCAAAGCGAGTCTTTAATAATGAAAAAGTAACCGACCATCATGCAATTATTCCGACTGAGGAACGTGTACACCTCGGTGATTTGTCGGCTGATGAGCGGAAGCTGTACGAATTGATTCTGCGCAGATTTCTGGCCATCTTCCATAACCCTTATAAGTATGAAACCATCCATGCTGCTATTGATGTTAACGGTGAAACATTCACAGCCAGGGAAACAGCAGTTATCGACCTGGGTTATCGCAAGGTTGAAGGCAGCAGTGATGAAGAAGCAGGAAAACAGAGCCTGAAGAACATCTCAAAAGGACAGAGTTTTACGGTACAAACGGCTGAATTGTCCGCCAAGCTTACTGAACCTCCTCTTCGCTATTCCGAAGCTGACATTTTGACCCAGATGGAAAAATATAGCTTAGGAACACCTGCGACTAGAGCGGAAATCATTGAACGGCTCCTTGATACGGAAGCGATCGAAAGGCAAAATGGACGCCTGTTTCCGACTAAAAAGGGCAAACAGCTGATGGACCTGGTAAATGAAGATCTGAAATCACCGGAACTGACTGCTAAATGGGAACAGGAGCTGGAGAAAATCGCACGCGGAAAAGCAGACCCCAAAGAGTTTCTGCAGAATATCCGCAAGCAGACACGGACATTGGTTTCTGAAATTAAAAAGAGCGACAAATCGTATCGTGCCCACAATCTCACTGGGTCAAAATGTCCAGAATGCGATTCCTTCCTAAAAGAAAGGAATACCAAGGACGGAAAAATACTTGTCTGCTCCAATCTTGATTGTAATTTCCGGAAACGCAAGGATCCAAAGCTTTCAAACCGCCGCTGCCCTCAGTGCCGCAAAAAGATGGAAATCCACCAGGGCAAGGCAGGCGCCTACTTCCAGTGCAGGCCATGCAATGTGGTGGAAAAAGCACAGGACAAAAAGAAAGCCGTCAACAAACGGGAAGAGCGAAAACTTGTTCAGAAATACACCCAGAAGGAAGATTCCTTTGGAACAAGCCTTGGCGATTTGCTGAAGGCTGCCATGGAAGATAAGGATTAATAGATAGCCCTGGCTGATGTCAGGGCTATTTCTGTATGATCTGGCATACACAGCTTGTCCTCTCCATAGCATGTACTAATACTGAAAGGAGAGTGAAAAGATGTTAACCAGAGTGGCAGACCGTTTCTCCAAGCTTGTGGAAAGGTATCTCCCGGACGCCTTTGTCATCGCGGTATTAATGACTCTGTTTGTGTTTATTGCCGGTTTTTTCATGAAGCCTTCCGAGCCTGTTGAGCTGTTTAAATCCTTCGGTGACGGATTTTGGGTGTATCTAGCTTTTACCATGCAGATGGTGCTCCTCTTAATGACAGGCATGGCGCTTGCATCTGTTCCTTCTGTACAGCTGATACTTGAAAAGCTGTCCTCAAAAGCAAAGACAGCCAACCAGGCTTACGTGCTGACTTTTCTCGTTTCATCTGCTGCTTATTATATTAACTGGGGCCTTGCTGTTGTCGTTGGCGCCATTATTGCCCGTGAAGTTGGAAAAAGAAATCAGAACGCACACTTTCCTCTATTAGTGGCTGCAGCCTATGCACCAACTGCTCTTTATACTGCCGGTTTATCGAGTTCAATTGGTTTGACTGTTGCGACCAGGGGCCATTTTCTGGAGGAAGTGGCTGGCGTCATCCCAACTTCGGAGACCATTTTCCATCCTGGAACAATTGCTATTTTAATTGCTCTTGTTATTACGATGCCGATTTTCATTGTGCTGATGGCACCCAAAAAAGGCATTATCTCATACGTTCCCCCTAAGGCACCCAAGCAGGAATCTGAACAGGAAGTTTTAATAACACCCGCCGGAAAGCTTGAAAGAACACCCTTTCTCGGCATCATTACCGGATTAATCGGGATAATCTATGTCATATTTGAGTTTGTAAACGGGCGTGACCTTGACTTGAATATTATCAATATTGCCTTTCTATCGTTAGGCCTCATCCTTCATAAATCGCTCGTACAATACGCCAATGCTTTTAAAGAAGCGGGTTCTGCCATTTCTCCTATCATTCTGCAATTCCCGTTTTACGCCGGCATAATCGCCGTTCTCGGCAGCTCCGGGTTAGCAGAGTCTATCATTAATGGGATGGCATCCATAGCAAGTAAAGACACCTTTGATATATTCACCTACTGGGCTGCCGGACTCGTCAATATTCTTGCTCCTTCAGGCGGCGGGCAGTGGGCATTGCAAGGGCCGCTTCAAGTGCCTGCAGGTCTGCAGCTGGGGGTGGATCCCGCCATTACTGCTATGGCTGTAGGCTGGGGGGATGCCTGGACCAACCTGATCCAGCCTTTCTGGGCCCTTCCTATACTGAGTGTGGTTGGCCTTCATATTCGTCATATAATGGGCTACTGTGCATTGCTGGCCATATGGGTGGGCATTGTTACGACCGTTTTGATGTTTTTTGTATATTGATTAAGAAAAGCCAAGCCTGATCAAGGTTTGGCTTTTTTGGAAAAAGTCTTCTTGTGTTTCATCCAATTTTGGTAGTATGATAGCGTTATTCTGAGATTGAAGTTGGGGAAACAGCATGAAAATAAAAGATTGGGATAAGAATTTAAAAGTAAGGTTATTTGGGGAAGCGCTTATGAACATTACATTCTGGATGTTCTTCCCGTTTTTAACGATTTATTTCGCGGATGAATTCGGAAAAGACAAGGCTGGTTTATTGCTCATTTTTTCTCAGGTATTCTCCGTGCTTGCCAACTTAATGGGAGGTTATACTGCTGACCGTTTTGGACGCAAAAAAATGATGGTTCTCTCTGCATGCGGACAGGGACTTTCATTTATCATTTTTGGATTTGCCAGTTCACCCTGGCTGGATTCACCTGTGCTTGGTTTTATCTGCTTTGCTATTGTGGGAATCTTCGGTTCATTTTATTGGCCCGCAAGCCAGGCAATGGTTGCCGATGTGGTGCAGGAAAAGGACAGAAGCCAGGTTTTTGCTATTTTTTACACTTCCATTAATATTGCGGTTGTGGTGGGTCCCATTCTAGGAGCCATTTTCTATGTCCATTACCGTTTTCAGCTTCTTATGGCCGCCGGCATTATCTGTATTCTGTTATCTTTCATCCTTTTACGGTGGACAAGGGAAACATTGCCAATACAAGTACATGCAGAAAGCGGAACTAGTAAATGGCATGCCGCTTTATTAAAGCAAACGAAAGATTATGGCATTATCTTCAGAGACAAAACCTTTCTCCTTTTTATCATAGCAGGTGTTCTGGCTGCACAGACCTTTATGCAGCTTGATCTTTTAATACCTGTCTATACAAATGAAGCAGTTCATAATCAGGCGCTTTTTAAATGGAATGACTGGTCCTTTTCTGTTCATGGAGAACAGGCTTTTGGCATTCTGCTGTCTGAGAACGGCTTCCTCGTAGCCTTATTTACCGTAGCCGTAACGAAAATGATGTTAAAGTACAGGGAAAGAAATGTCTTTATCTTATCATCTCTTACTTATGCAGCAGCCATCATCATGTTTGGGCAAACGCAATGGATTTGGGGATTAATTCTGGCTATGGCCGTTTTCACTATGGGTGAATTAATGACAGCTGGCCATCAGCAGAGCTATGTATCCAAAATTGCTCCAGATCATATGCGGGGTCAGTACTTTGCAGCTGCCTCCCTTCGATTTACAATCGGGAAAACCATTGCACCTATTTCCATTCCGCTTACAGTCTGGATCGGATATGACTGGACATTCTTTATACTGGCGCTGCTGGCTGTTGTAAGTGCGTTTTTGTATTGGCTGATGTTTGCTTTGCCTGAAAATAATGCATTCCATGCCAAAAAGGAATCTGTATAAGATTCCTTTTTAATTTTGTCTCCGTCCATAGATGGAGATCCAAGGTTCTGGAGGACGATTTTCAGTTCAATAGGTTTCTTTTTGCGAACAGAACAGCTACAATGAAAATGAAGATTCTGACAAAGGAGAATACATAATGAGTCAATTTCAAACGAATTTAGAGAAATACGCAGAGCTTGCCGTAAAGGTCGGCGTAAATGTACAAAAAGGACAGACGCTTGTTATTAACACAACCCTTGATGCAGCTGACCTCGTTCGTACAATTGTTAAAAAGGCCTATGAAGCAGGAGCTCATAACGTAGTTGTGAACTGGAGCGATGATGCGGTCACACGCACAAAGTACGATTTGGCACCGGATGAGTCCTTCTCCGAATACCCGGAATGGCGGGCAAAGGAAGTCGAAGATTTAGCTGAGAAGGGTGCGGCATTCATGTCAATCGTTTCAGCAAGCCCAGATTTGCTGAAAGGCGTGAAATCAGAGCGAATCTCAAGCTTCCAGAAAGCTGCCGGAAAGGCGCTTGCAAAATACCGCAAATTCATCCAGTCCGATAAAGTAAGCTGGACAGTCATTGCAGCCCCATCTCAGGCCTGGGCAAACATGGTATTCCCTGACGCACCGGAAGAATCCCGTGTGGAAATGCTTTGGGAAGCTATTTTTAAAGCGACTCGCGCTGATTTGGATAGCCCGGTTGAAGCCTGGAAAAAGCATGATGAAACACTTCATGAAAAAGTGGATTATTTGAACAGCAGGCGATATCAGAAGCTTCATTATAAAGCTCCAGGTACGGACCTGACGATTGAGCTTCCAAAAGGCCACTTATGGGTCGGAGCAGGCAGCGTTAATGAACAGGGACATGAATTCATGGCTAACATGCCGACTGAAGAAGTATTTACAGTACCTTACAAGACAGGTGTTAACGGCACGGTTTCCAGCACAAAGCCTTTAAGCTATGGAGGAAATATCATCGATAATTTCAGCCTGACCTTTGAAAACGGGCGCATTGTCGATGTGAAAGCGGAAGAAGGCGAAGAGATTCTTAAGCAGCTTGTTGAGACAGATGAAGGATCCCACTATCTTGGTGAAGTGGCCCTGGTTCCTTTCAACTCGCCAATTTCACAATCCAATCTGCTTTTCTATAATACTTTATTTGATGAAAATGCTTCAAACCACCTTGCCATTGGCAGTGCGTATGCATTCTGCATTGAAGGCGGCAAGAAAATGTCCAGTGAAGAACTGGCTGAAAACGGCTTGAACGAAAGCTTAACACATGTTGACTTCATGATTGGTTCCGCTGAAATGGATATCGACGGAATCAATGAAGACGGCAGCGCTGAACCTGTATTCAGGAAAGGTGATTGGGCATTTTAAAGCGGAAGCGCCTTGCCCACCCCCGACAAGCACAAGACGAGCCTCCCGGAAAGGCGTCCTTTGCCTTTTGGGTGGCTTGACTTGTGACCTCGAGGGGGTAGGCGCTGGAGCTAGACGGTTCTCGAAGTTCAAAGTTTAATGCTTTCTTATTTTACAAAAAAATCATGCGGTCATTGTGCCGCATGATTTTTTGTTTTCATTAATACTATTTCACTAACATTTCCTTCTAAATCAGAAATGATTTCGATGGAATATTTATCTGCCAGGTAGGTGGAAATAGTTTCTCCTGACAGCATCTTTTCCAATACCTGCGCAGGGGTGCCAAACATAGCAGTAATCTCTTCAATTGAAGTTCTCACCCGCTGTCCAGGAATAGAAATAGCCGTTACATTGCCGGTTTCCCGTTCAAAATAATAGGTGATTTCAGGATACATGACAAAAGGGCTGCCATTTTCAAACCCTTCCTTAATAAAATTTGGATCTGATTTCTTAATTTCAGATATGTTTGTGCCAATCGGATATGGGCTTCCGAGCGGAATTCCCTGTTTTGCTTTTTCAATGGCATCCACGCTGAGTGCCAGGTTTTTAAAAGGATAGTACAGGGCTTCCTCTTTTAACCACAAATTCATCCAGTCGATCTCAGAATGATCTTCTTTGTTCAGCTCTATTCGGTCATGCAGGCTCATCGTTAGGGTTTCGTCATTAAATTGCCATGTTGAAATAACCCATCTATCATTCTTATTTTGGGCAGTTTGAAGATACTTCTGATTAATATTTTTTATTTTCGCTTTGGAGGAAGTGATCACTTCTTTTTCTGTACTGATTTTCAGCACTTCTCCATCGTTAATAGCGAGAAGCTGGGCCTTAACTGCATTTTCCCCCTTTGGCTGAAAGATCGAGACAATGGTTTTGTTCCTCATTATTTGAGTGTAAACCTGCTCCTTCGATGGATTAAATGACATTTCAGCACTGTTATTCAAAACCTCTTGTCTGTAAGCCTCTTTCGAACCTTTTTCAGCCAGGTAAACTGAATAATGTCCTGTAAAATAAGAATCGCCTTTCTTCCCTTTCGAACTGTCCTCTTCCAGAATGGTTCTTCTTTGGTCTGCCGCATAAAGGTAGACTGAATATTTCTTTTTCCCATCTGTAGCGTCCACCTGGAATAGTGACTTGCCTTCAAGCCATACAGTATCTTTTTTCTCTTTTCCGTCCTCTTTTACAGCTAATGTATTTTGCTCAGCTTCCACTTTATCTTCTTTTTTAAATTTTATTTCTTCTGTATTTAAAGATGCGTTTATTTCACTTGAGCAGCCTGCTATAACGGATGATAGCATGGCAATCATAATCATATTTATAAAATTTTTCATTATATTCTCCCTAATGTTATAAAAACATTTCCATTTAAAGTCAAATGTTACAATTACGTTTCAACTAATTAAGTGTAACAAATAGGGATCGTTTCTACAAACCTATCAATATGCTCATTTTTTTACAAAAACAAGGGTTTCCTCCCGTATCCTTTATATATGACTCTTCTCCTGCTTCAATCAAACGTTTGATTGAAGCGCTCCGTTCCCTATTTATCAGCCTTTTGCCGTTACATACAAGAGGCTCCGGAATAGTCTCCGGAGCCTCTTGCTTAAATTTCTGCAGATTCTGATGCTGATTTTTCCGTAAATAGACTTACAGCTACATAAGCCGCCAGTGACAAAGCAATAGGCAATACGACTGTATTCATGCCTAATGCATTTGGATAAAAAGTATGGAATAAAATATAGGTGGCCGTTCCGGTTATCATCGAGGCCACTGCACCATATCTATTTCCCTTAGCCCAATAAAGGCCCAGCACAACAGGCCATATGAAGGCGGCTTCCAGTCCCCCAAAAGAAAAGAGATTCAGCCAGATCAGCAAATCGGGCGGACTGAGAGCCATGATGCAAACCAGAATGCCAAGCAGAGCAGTAACCGCAAAACTCAGTTTTTTGATGGCAGCTTCTTTGGCATCAGGCTTAATGTAATTAATATAGACATCTTTCACAATCGCCGAGCTGACCAGAAGGAGCAGGGAATCCACTGTTGACATGATGGCAGCCATCGGTGCTGCCAGTACAATTCCCGCGAGCCATGGAGGAAGCACTTCCATCGCAATCATCGGCATGACTTTATCCCCCACTTCAATCCCTGGAAGAATTGGCCGGGCAAATACGCCAATTAAATGCATGCCAAGCATGATAAAGCCGACTACTATTGTTCCGATGATAATGGCCCTATGCATGGCTCTGGCATTTTTATAGGACATGGCCCTCACGGCTACCTGCGGAAGTCCCACAACTCCCACTCCCACCAAAATCCAGAATGAGGACACATATAAAGGAGTCAACCCGCCATCAAAGCCAAATGGTGTAATCAGATTCGGGTTTTCTGAAGACAGGTCACTGATAATATTCGGAATTCCCCCGCCTGCCACAATAACAGCAATCAGAAGGATCATAGTGCCGATGAACATGATTCCCCCTTGGACGGCATCAGTTACGGCAACAGCACGGAAGCCGCCGATCACCACGTAGACCATAACGGAAGCTGCAAAAATGAATAAAGCAGATAAATAGCTTAATCCTGTCAGTGACTCAATTAATCTTGCTCCGCCAACCCATTGGGCAGCCATGGCAGAAAATAGGAAAATAATGATGCTGAGAGAGGATAGCCAGACGACCCATCTGCTGTTATATCTTTCTTTTAGAAAATCGATGAGCGTCACAGCATTATATTTTCTTGCTGTAATGGCAAACTTTTTCCCCAGAACCATGAGAACGAAATAACCTGTGACAACCTGTGACATCGCAAGCAGCACCCAGCCAAGCCCCTGTGTGTATGCAACGCCCGGCCCACCAATGAAACTGCTGGCACTTCCGTAGGTTGCAATCATGGTCATAGCCAGAATAAATCCGCCCAGCTGCCTTCCTCCAAGAAAGTAATCCTGCAGGAACGAGCTTCCGGTATCAATCTTTCTGCTGGACCATAAGCCGACGAGAAAAATAATGATTAAGAAGATGAGAAGAGGAGCAATAACCTGCCAGTTCATTCGGATTCTCTCCCCTCTTCATTTTCTTCGAATGGAACTTCTTTAAACAGAAACTTAACAGCTGCTGTTACCAGAATCACCATTACAGCAAACCCTGCCACACAGCTCCAGAAAAACCAGGCAGGCAGCCCCATTATGTATGTATACTCATCTGCGGGCCTTGATCCCATCCCGTAGGCAAACCCATACCACCATACAAAATTGAAGAGTACCAGACCAATGCCAATCCATGCTTCTCTCTCTGCGATTTTGAAGCGCGGATCTTTTTTATGTATGCCTTTCTTCATTTTGTCCCCCTTCAGAGCTTTTTTATAGTAACGCTCACAAAAATACAGAATATTCCCTAAATATAATCCCACTTATGTATTTTTTCTGCAACAAAAAAAGCAGATTGCTCTGCCTTTTTTGATATTATTTTAAAATTGCACTTTAAGCAAGCTGTGGTCTTAACGATTATCAATTGTCTCCGGGTAAAGATCATGGTTCATCAAACGGTAATCCGCCATTTTTTCATATTTCATCCCAGGCTTTCCGTAGTTGCAATACGGATCGATGGAGATTCCTCCACGTGGCGTAAATTTGCCCCAAACCTCAATATAGCGGGGATCCATTAATTCAATAAGATCATTCATAATGATGTTCATGCAGTCCTCATGGAAATCGCCATGATTTCTAAAGCTGAAAAGATATAGCTTTAATGACTTGCTCTCTACCATTTTCTGATCCGGAATATAGCTGATATAGATGGTCGCAAAATCCGGCTGTCCCGTTTTAGGGCAAAGACTCGTAAACTCAGGGCAATTAAACTTTACAAAATAATCGCGGTTTGGATGCTTATTGTCAAAAGCCTCCAGAATCTCAGGCGAGTATTCAAAAAGATAGTTTGTACCCTGATTTCCCAATAGTGTAATATCCGTTAATTCCTCATCTTTTCTTCCTGACATCAAAAAAGCCTCCCTTATATGATCCCGCTGATCCTAAGGAGAGGTCCAAAAAGTACAGCTTGAAAAAACAAAAACCATATCCTCTTATGGATATGGTTGATTATTGTATAATCAAAGCCATAGTTTTTTATAGAGGGTGAAGCTATGAACCTCTCCCGTTCGCACGGGAATATTCGAAATATAATTGTCATTGTTACTATAGAGAAAAAGCCTGTTTCTGTCAATAGGGGCTTCCTTATCTGGTTTTCATTTATTCTTCATAGTATAATTACGGTAATTTTTCAAAGAAAGGTGACATGTTATGTGGAATGAGTTTAAAAAATTCGCCCTAAAGGGAAATGTGCTTGATTTGGCTGTCGGGGTTGTTATCGGAGCTGCCTTCGGAAAGATTGTATCTTCTCTTGTAGATGATATCATCATGCCGCTTGTTGGATTGCTGATGGGCGGAGTAGACTTTAGCGATCTGATGATAAAGGTCGGCAGCGCAGAAGTCAAATACGGTTTATTCATACAAAATGTGGTTGATTTCTTCATCGTGGCATTCTCAATCTTCGTCTTTATCAGGATTATCAACAATCGTTTCAAAAAGAAAGAAGAAGCAATGCCTGCACCAGCAGTGGATAAAAACGTTGAGCTTTTAACTGAAATAAGAGACCTTTTAAAAACAAAATAAAAAATGAAACTTAAACAATAGTTCTGACGTATATACATATACAAATGATTTTAGAGGAGAAATGAAAAAATGTATGTACAGCATACTGCAAATAACAGTTATTTGCCTTCTGTCTTACGGGCGTTTGCCTTATCATTGGGTATTGCTTTTATCGGAACGATGGCGGGTGTCTTCATCCCTCCAGCCCTATTTTTGCCGCTCATGATTCTTGAACTCGGAATGCTGCTTTTCGCTTTCCTCCTTCGCCGCAAAAAGGCTATTGGTTATCCATTCCTGTATGTATTTACATTTATTTCCGGTATGACGACTTATCCAATTGTTGCCCATTACCTGGCTGCCATTGGCCCGAACCCCGTACTGGTTGCACTTGCAGCGACAACGGTTGTATTCACAGGTTTGGCCGTTTACGCTACGACAACCAAGCGGGATTTATCTTTCCTTGGCGGCATGCTGATGGCAGCATTGCTTGCCCTTATTGCAATCTCGATTTTCAGCATCTTCTGGCCGTTAAGCTCTAATGCTATGCTGGCATTCTCCTTCATCGGAGTGCTTGTATTCAGCGGATATGTGCTATTCGACTTTAACCGCATGAAGCATTATGGAGTGTCACCGGAAGAAGTGCCTTTGATGGCTCTTAACCTATACCTTGATTTTATCAACCTGTTCATTAATATTCTTCGCATTTTTGGAATTTTGGGGAGCAGGGACTAAACAGGAGTGCGACCTCCTGTTTTTTTATGTGCAAGCCGCATTTCTTTATTCCTTTAAAAAGTTTAGGTATGATCAGAAGTAAAATCCGAGAGGCGGGATAATAATGAATTATATTTTAGAAACCCAAAATCCTGATAAAAATATTACTCTTGAACAGGCCATTATTGGCCAATACACAATGGCTGTTTTCGTCCGCCACCTTGGCTGACCGGTCTGCAGAGAATATCTTGCGCAGTTGCGCGAGCGCATAAGTGAATGGGAATCCAGAGGTTTTCAGGTCATTGTCGTAGCTCCTTCCAAAGGAACCTTCATCAATCAATTCCTTGAGCAATTCGGACCGTTCCCTTTCCCGATCCTTGGCGATCCTTCCCGGGAAGCTTATAGAGGAATGGGACATAAAACGATGCCAAAGTGGAAGCTTCTTTCAAAAGCAGCTTTTGGATTTATTACTGGCAAGGTAAAAAGGTTTTTCCCTGATAATGAAAAACAGAAGGAGTTTGTCATGAAATCCATGAAGACCCAGGATGTCTACATTCAGGGCGGGACATGGCTTTTCTCTCCGCAGGGAAAAATTTTATGGAAGCATATTGATGAATCACCTGAAGATCACGCAAAGATTAATGATGTTCTAAAGAAAATGGACGAAGTTAAAGCTTAAAAGGCAGTCAATTACCTGGCTGCCTTTCTTTTGTGATCTCCCATATTTCACGCAATACCGGCATCTCTTCCATTTGTTCCTCGGTTACAAGATCCCATTGAATGCCGCCTGGCTTTGAATATGGCGTATTGGTTCTGATCAGTTCCTTTTCGGTTGCAATCCAGTCGACGGTCAAATCATACGGGTCCCTCGGGATATCTGCCTCTGTAACCTGGACGCTGTTGACTGTTCCAATCACAGGGATTTCCGGATTTCCCAGCTCTCTGATGATGGCATATTCACGGTCAGCATAGCCCTCCCCTTTTCCGACACGCCGGCCATCCCGATGAAGGCCTACAGATCCGGCAAAAAACAAATCAATCCTCGGCAATTCTGTGAGAGGAACTTCTTTTCCATATGAGCGGATATGCTTAAGGCTCGCTGCTTTCCGCTCCTCCCCGGCGGGTACCCATTCGGGCTTTACCATAATAAATCCAGCTTTAAGCCTTGGAGTGGGCACCAGCAATGTCTTTCCATCTTTCAAAATTTGAGTGCGGATCGGCAGCTGCGGAGAATCAGGATTTACTTTAATTACCTTTGCCTCTTTATACTCAGGCATCTTAAAAATAAATGCAGCCGCTTTTTCAGCTCCTTTGAAATTGGGGATTCTATTTTTTAAAGGAAACGGAAAGCGGCCAAGCTTATTCTCCTCAAGATAATTCCATATGTACTCACGGATTTCTTTCTTCGTATTCATTGCGTTCACTTCCTTTCTTTCATTTTATCTATTAAAGAAAGAAACTCCAATTTTTTAAATAAAAAGGTTTTAAGACAAGTACACGGGGTAAACAAATAATGCAAGGCCAATAACAAAACAGAAGGGACTGGTTGACGATGAAAAGCGTAACAGCGACTTCAAGGTTCGTCATTGGCATTGCAAGAAACCAGGGAGGGTTTGCAGAGCGTTCGAAAGGCACTCTCGTCTATAACCGATATATTTAAAATCGGTTCGGCCCTATGCAAATCATAATCCTCAGGTTGTCCGTCATCGGACTTAAAAAAGGTGCAGACCAATCGGTTTGCATCTTTTTTAATGCCTCATATATCCCCTTCTCTCCCCTCTTCTTTTCTCCCTATCTCCCAAAAAAATTCCTGATCATTGTTTAGACATGTATGTTTTTCACCATAATGGCAAATAAAAGGAGGTTTCTAGGTAAATGTCTGAACATGAACAAAAACAAGAATCAACCATGTCCCGTAGGAGATTCATCCGCAATTCCGGGTTAGTTGCCGGCGGTTTGGTAGGAGGCGGCATTCTTGGCGGCTTAATTGGTGCCAACATGAATAAAGACGGTACAGCAACAGAAGAGAATGCCCATACAAACGGGCATAATCAGGTTGCCTACCAGCAGTCACCTTTATATTTCACAAACCCTGAAATATTCGGAATTCTGCAGGCTGCAGTTGAAAGAATTTATCCAAAGGATGAAAATGGCCCTGGTGCTAATGATTTGGATGTTCCTTTTTTTATCGACCATCAGCTTGCGGGCTCATGGGGAAACAATACAAGGGAATATATGCAGGGCCCATTCTTCCCAGGCTCAAACTTTCAGGGTTACCAATCCCCTTTAAAACGGCATGAAGTCTTTGATGTCGGCCTTGTCGCCCTGCAGACCTACAGCAATGATAAGTTCAAAAAGCCTTTCGCTGAACTTGAGGGTGAACAGCAGGATGAAATTCTTACGGCCTTTGAGGAAGATAAAGTAGAGCTTCGGGGTGTTACCTCAAGGACATTTTTTAATATTCTCCGGGCAGCAACTATTGAAGGCGTCTATGCAGATCCTGCCTATGCCGGAAACAAGAATATGGAAGGCTGGAAAATGAAAGACTTTCCTGGCCATCAAATGAGCTATATCAATCAAATAGAGTCTGAAAAATTTGTTGAAATTAAACCGAACAGTCTCCATTCATATACCAAATAGTACTATCTCTTAAGGAAGTGGTAAACATGGCTAAAACATTGCCAAAAACAGATGCAGTCGTTGTAGGAGTCGGATGGGCAGGCGGCATCATTGCGGCTGAACTTGGAAAACAGGGGTTAAAAGTAGTTGGTCTGGAGCGGGGAAAAGAGCGCGGAGTTAAGGACTACTATGTTGTCCATGATGAACTCCGATATGGAATCCGCTATGAATTAATGCAGGATCTTTCAAAAGAAACGATCACGTTCCGCAACCATGGGAAGGAACGATCTCTTCCTATGCGTCAGCTTGGCTCCTTTTTGCTTGGCGAGGGCTTAGGAGGATCCGGTGTTCACTGGAATGGGCATACCTTCCGCTTTTTGCCCTATGACTTTGAAATTAAATCACAGACGGTAAAAAAATATGGCGAAGCAAAAATTAAAGGTCTTCAAGTTCAGGACTGGGGCATTACATACGATGAATTGGAGCCCTATTTCTACGAATTTGAAAAAGCAGCAGGGATTAGCGGAGAAGAAGGCGAGTTAGGACCGAAGAGAGCAAATCCGTTCCCGAATCCCCCAATGAAGGAGACGCCCATTACGGCTAGATTTAAAGAAGCAGCGAAGTCATTGGGGATGAAACCTTACCATATGCCATCGGGCAATATGAGCCAGGCTTATGAAAACCAATATGGCGCCAAGCTGGCTCCTTGTCAGTACTGTGCGTTCTGTGAACGTTTCGGCTGTGAATATGGAGCCAAGGCAGATCCGACCGTGGCCGTCATTCCATTTGCGAAAGAAACTGGAAATGTAGATATCCGCAACTTTGCAAATGTAACAGAAATTATTCATGACGGCAAAAAAGCAACCGGTGTGCGCTATGTGGATGTGCAAACAAAGGAAGAATTCATCCAGCCGGCAGAAATGGTTATTCTGACAAGCTATGTCATGAATAACACCCGCCTGCTGCTGACATCCAAACTTGGACGCCCTTATAATCCTGACACAGGCAAAGGAGTTATTGGAAAGAATTATTGCTACCAAATCCTTCCTGGATCAGCGGGATTTTTTGATGAAGAGCAATTTAATACATTTATGGGTGCAGGTGCTCTTGGTGCAACTGTGGATGATTACAATGGAGACAATTTTGATCACTCCGATCTTAACTTCATCCATGGCGGTTCCATTTCGATCAACCAATCAGGATACCGACCAATCCAATATAATATGGTTCCGACTGATACACCGAAATGGGGCAGCAAGTTCAAAGAGAACTCCATTAAATATTTCACCAGAGCCTTGAGCATTGGAACACAGGGGGCTTCCATGCCTGTGCAGCACAACTATATGGACCTGGACCCTTCATATAAAGATGCTTACGGGCTCCCGCTGCTTCGCCTGACATATGATTTCACGGAACAGGATAAGAATCTTTATAACTATATTGGAAAAATCACAGACAACATCATGAAGGAAATGGGACCGGCAAAAATTAACGACAGGCAGCAGCTGGAGCACTATGACATCGTCCCTTATCAGACAACACACAATACCGGCGGCGTGATCATGGGGGCTGAGCCCGAATCTTCAGCTGTAAATAACTATCTGCAGATGTGGGATGCAGAAAATGTATTTGTCATTGGCGCATCCGCTTTCCCTCACAACGGAGGGTATAATCCGACAGGAACAGTTGGGGCACTCGCCTACCGTGCTGCCGAAGGAATCATCAAATACAGCAAAGAAGGCGGCCTTCTGGCATAAAGGATACCTTTTAAATCTGACAAAAAAGGAGTGAACATCATGGGGCTTTCAAATATAGGAATTCCCGGATTGATTATTATCCTTGTTATTACCTTAATTATCTTTGGTCCAAAAAAGCTTCCTGAGATCGGGTCTGCCTTTGGAAGGACCTTATCAGAATTCAAGAAATCAGCCAGAGACATTATGAGCGACGACGATGAACCCGATTCAAAAACTCGCTCTATTGAAACGGCTGATCGGAAGGATAAACCGCTTTAATAGGAGGGTTTAGATTGAAAACGGAAGAACAAACCCTTGTAGAGCATTTAACGGATCTTAGAAAAGTGCTGATTCGATCACTGCTTTTCTTTATAGCCAGCTTTGCCCTATGTCTGATTTTTATCAACAGACTGATACCCATGCTCGCGAATGATCATGAGCTTGTCATGCTTGGACCGCTGGATGTCATTAAGCTGTATACGGGAATTGCAGGAAGCATAAGCCTTGGACTTGCGCTTCCTTTTATCTCCTATCAGATTTGGCTATTTGTAAAGCCGGCATTAACGGAAAAAGAAAGCAGAGTATCCTTAATGTTTTTTCCGGCCATTCTCTTCAGCTTTATCGGCGGTCTTTGCTTCGGCTTTTTTATTATATTCCCTGCTATTTATCAGTTTCTAATGCTATTGGGTGAATCACATTTTGCGATGATGATCACTGCCAGGGAGTATTTTTCTTTTCTGCTGATGTCGACCATTCCTTTTGGTTTTCTGTTTGAAGTGCCTTTGCTGTTATTGTTTCTGACAACGATCGGCATTGTCACCCCAGCCATGCTCAGCTCGATGCGAAAATACGCTTATTTGATCATGGCTGTCGTATCAGCTCTTATTACACCGCCTGATTTATTCTCACAGATTCTTGTCCTTGTGCCCCTTATCGGGCTATATGAAATTGGCGTTATTTTGTCAAAAGTAAAATTCAAGAAATTGAAAGCAGTTCAGGAATCTCCATCCAGCGAGATTTAAACAAGTTTAGGCTTGCCCCCAAAGGGATATTTAATAAGAAAACGTTCCTTTGGGAGGTCTATAAAAATGAATGAACAGGATCATGTAATCAAACAAGATGGTGAATTGGATGCAAAAAATATCAAGAGCGCAATGGCCAAGATGTCGAATGAAAGAGCGGAAGATATTTTAAGCAGCTTCGAGGAGTTTAAAAGCTATCTGGCTGAAAGAATCGAGCTTGGCAAAAAGCTGGGCTTAAATGAGGAACAGCTTGCGGTAACAGCAGAAAAAGTGGCAGGCTACCTGGCTGAAAATGTGGAACCAAAAAACCGTGAAGAACAGCTCCTGAAAGAATTATGGAAAGCTGGCAATGATGAAGAAAAGCATAAGCTGGCCCATATGCTTGTACGCCTGACAGAACAGGCCTAATAACAAAGCCGGAATTGTTGTGTATGGCAATTCCGGCTTTGTTACTTTTTTAAATCTCTATAAAGATTTATAAACTGGTTTGGCGCTGACTTTACTTGAAAAGAGAATAGTCCCCGATTGGTATGAAGATAAAGGAAACCAATTTCGCAATTGGAAGATCTGTATGACATATCCCAAACTTCATCAATCAGAAATTTATCCGTTGGCGAAAGGATGTGATCTTCAAATAAATGAAGATAGAGTTCCTTTTCAATGTATTGCTGCTGATTCCAGTCGATTTTTCGGGTGACTGTTATAAAAGGATGGGAAGCAAGGATCCGCACATGAACCTCCATATTTAAAGATTTGCTTCCATTGAAACATATTGCAGATCAGGATTCAAATGCAGGCACCTTACCCTAAGTATTCATCCCGTAAAATTGCATAATAAGTCAGGTCTACCGGCCTGCCATCTTTCATCGCATGCTGGCGCAAAATTCCTTCATGCTTCATTCCTGCTTTCTCCATAATCCTCCATGATCCGGGATTGTCCGTAAAAGCAAGGGCATAAATGCGGTTATGATTCAGCTCTTCGAAACCATATTTAATAACTGTCCTGGCTGCCTCTGTACCATATCCTTTTCCCCAGAAAGGCTTGCCGATCCAATAGCCGATTTCTGCTCTTCTGTTTGCATTAGTGCCTGTAATATTGATGAGGCCTATTAAGCTATTATCCTCTTTTTTTGTAATGGCGAAAATCGCAATTTTACCTTTTCTCTCTGCTTGGAGGATGCTCGAAATAAACTCCTTTGCTCCACCTTCAGGATAAGGATGGGGAATATTTAGTGTTGTTTTGGCTACATCATAATCGCTTGCATATTCTTCAACCTTAGGTGCATCGTCCAGGATAAGGCTGCGAAGAATTAGGCGGTTTGCTTCAAGAGTTTTCATTTCTCGGACCTCCTTTTTAACCTTTAAAAGCAGTTGTTCCTGCTTTCGCTAACTTCTCCATAAAAATAAATATGGTTTCTTCTCTATCCAGCTTTTCTTTCTTATATCCCGCGTAACCGAGCTTTTCATAGAAACAAATATTTTTTTCGCTTTCACTGCCGGTAAATAGTTCAAATCGTTCCACATTAAACTGACGTTCGATTTCATTCATTAGTGCTTTTCCAATTCCTTTATTCTGAAAGTCTGGATGCACCATTAATTTTCCTATATAGCATGTTCTATCTTTTTGATATGCTCTAACAGAGCCAACTAGCTCTCCATCTTCTATGTATTTTAAAATTAGATAATCTTCAAAAGCCTTTTCAACATCACTTACGGTTTGCTTTAATGGCTCTATATTAAAATCCCCATAAAGTTCTGCTTCACTTCTATATGCCAGCTTTTGTATGGATAATATTTTCGCTGCGTCGCCAATTTTGGCTTCAATAATCTTTCCCATAATTTGTCCCCCTATAATAAAACGAAATTTTTTCAAAAAAGCGCACCACTTGGTGATGCGCTCTTGACTTACTCCACAGTCACAGCCAGCTCCCTGATTAATAGAGATGGCGAACCAATGTAGCCTGTGGCCATGAATCCCATCGAAAATTCCAGGTCTGAACCGATGGCTTCAATATTATTCAATAGCTCATAGAAGTTTCCGGCAATCGTCATTTGGTTTACTGCATTTTGCACTTTTCCGTCTTTAACATAATAGCCGTTGGCCGCAATGGAGAAGTCACCTGATACGGTATTGGCACCGGAATGGAGGCCGGATAATTCGGTTATGATTATGCCCTCCGGCAGCGAAGATACCAGCTCATTATAGCTTTGATCAGATGGAATGACATGAAGGTTCGTTGGAGCTACCGTTAGAGCGCTCTTATAAGAAGCTTTGTAGGCATTGCCTGTCGATTCCACTCCATCTTTTTGAGCTGTTTTGCGGTTATGCATCAGGGTAACAAGCCTGCCGTCTTTCACAATATCTTTTCTGGCAGTGGCGACCCCTTCGCTGTCGAAATTAGAGCTGAGCAGACCTGCTTCTAAAAATGGATCATCTACTATATTCAATGACGCTGCTGCAATGACTTCACCTGTTTTGCCCTTTAAAGCCGATTGCCCTTTTTGGGTATTTTCCGCTGAGAGGATAGGGATGTATGTCTGAAGCAGAGCGCTGGCAGCATCATTTCTCAATAATACAGGGTATTTCTTGCTTTCAGCACTTCTGGCATTAAGCTGAGATAATGCTTCTTCTACGGCATGGCTGGCAATTTCCTCGGGATTCAAGATGGAAAAGTCTCTCGTAAACTTGGAGTATTCACCGTTCTTCACTAGATCTCCCTGCTTAACGATTACTGATATATAAATGCCGGCATGATTGGTCTTTTCACTGAGATTTAGACCTTTGCTGTTGAGGAGAACCCTTTCTGTTTCACCGCTGCTCAGCATGAAATAATCAGTCCCGGTTACCCGCTCATCAAATGCATAGATATGCTTTTCTATTTCCTTAAGCAAATTTATTTTTTCAGCGATCGTAACTTCAGCAAGACTGCTTGAATAGTAGCTTCCTGCCTCATACTTTTCGCTGCCGGCAAAGATTTCTTCCTGTACTTCATCTTCAATGAATTGAGAGTTTTCCTTCGCATTCTCGACTAGAAAAGACAGGGATTCCTCATCCAGTTTCTCGGTAAAAGCATAGCCCATCCTGCCTTCGTAAAGGCCTCGGAAGGAGGTTCCGAACACTTCGGAAGTGTCGTAGGAATCGATTTCTCCTTTGTACAGCTCGCAGGCGAACTTTTCCTCTCTCTCATAATAAAGCTCCATATCTGTAAAACCGTGCTGCCCGCCAAGCTGAAATAGCTTTTCCTTAAATTCCTGCAGGTTCATATTATTCGCCCCCCTTTGTGCCGCCAACAGTCATTTCACTAACGCGAATCATCGGCTGGCCAACATTGACAGGAATGCTTCCGCTTTGTGAACCGCACATGCCTGCACCGTGGTCCAGGTTATTCCCCACCATATCAACCAGCTGAAGAGTTTTCGGGCCATTTCCTATTAATGTAGCACCTTTTAACGGCTTGCCGATTTTTCCGTCTTTTACAAGATACGCCTCCATGACAGCGAAATTGTAATCGCCAGTTGTGGTATTAACTTGACCGCCGCCCATGTATTTTGTATAAATTCCATACTCTGTATTTGAAATGATTTCTTCCGGAGTGGATTTGCCGTTTGCAATGTACGTATTGGTCATCCTTGAAGTCGGTGCAAAGCGGTAGGACTGCCGCCTTCCTGATCCCGTTGACTCCATGCCCATTCTGCGGCCGCCGAATTTATCAATCAAGTAACCTTTTAAAATCCCATTTTCAATCAGGACATTTTTACGGGCTTTTTCGCCTTCATCATCTATCGTAATCGATCCCCACTCATTGGCAAGCGTGCCGTCATCAATGTATGTAACGACATCTGAAGCCACTTTTTCGCCGATCCGGTTTGCAAAAACGGAGTTTTCCTTTGCCACAGATGTCGCCTCCAGGCCATGTCCGCATGCTTCATGGAAAATAACGCCGCCGAATTCATTATCGATAATGACAGGCAATTTTCCGCTCGGGCATGGCTCTGCCCCAAGCATTGTAACCGCGATGCGGGAAGCTTCATTGGCATAATGCTCAAGATTCAGATTTTCCATGAATTCAAAGCCTTTATGGGCTCCAGGTCCATAGAATCCTGGCTGCATTTGATTTCCTTCCGCAGCAATCGACTGAATGGCAAGGCGGCTTCGCACCCGGCGGTCTTCAACAAATTTCCCATCCGAGTTGGCAATCAGCACATTCTGTTCTTCATCCAAATACCTGACCGTAACCTGCTGGATGCTGTTATGATAGTTTTTCGCAATTTCGTAAGCCTTTTTCATCACATCTACTTTGCGAAGCTTCTCCACTTCACGCGGATTAAGAGATATAGGATGAGCTGCCGGAATGATTTCCTTTTGCAGCTGTGCGGGCTGAATGATTTTTTCTCCTTTAACCGCCTGGGCAGCATTGCCCGCAGCTTTCAATAAACCTTCCTTTGAACCATCCGTTGTGTAAGCATAAACACTCTGCAGCCCTTTAAACACACGAATGCCTATCCCGTAATCCCTGCCCGATAAGCTGCTCTCAATTTTACCGGCCTGCAATGCGAGGTTATTGGTAAAACGATCTTCAACAAACACTTCAGCAAAATCCCCGCCAGTGGCCAGGGCTGCTGTAATAACATCATGAATGACTGATTGTGAAAGCATAAAGACCCTCCCTATTTCCAACTTTTCAAACTATTCTAATCATATCGCACTGATCTTTATTTTAGTATGATTTTTTCCTTTTTTGACCAATAAGGAGGATGATTATGCCTCGGACTGGAGACTTAAATAGGGGATTTGCTTGTACGTGAGCTGGACTATTTGCAGGTTTGCTCATCTATTTGTCATTTCGGTTGTTCTATTTGCAAGGTTGCTCGTCTATTTGCAGGTTGGTGGACTCTATTTGCATTCTACCTATCTATTGGCAAGTTTGGCTGGGCTATTTGCAGGTATAGGAGCACTATTTGCATTCACCTATATATTTGCGAATTCCACTGTTCTATTTGCAAGCCCCCCTTATCTATTTGCAAATTTGCCTGGGCTATTTGCAGTCCCACTCATCTATTTGCAAATTTGCCTGGGCTATTTGCAAGTCCCCCTCACCTATTTGCAAATTTGCCTGGGCTATTTGCAGTCCCACTCATCTGTTTGCAAATTTGCCTGGGCTATTTGCAAGTCCCCCTCACCTATTTGCAAATTTGCCTGGTCTATTTGCAAGTCCCCCTCATCTATTTGCAGATTATAGAATTTTACTTGCCAAGCAGTTGATCCACACAAAAAAAAGCGCCACAGCCATGGCACTTTCTTTATAATACCCCGGAAAACAGCCGGGCGAAGGATTCCTTCGATCTTTCCGCCAGTCCGCGTTTATAATACTGGACCGGGCTTATCTTTTCACTTTCTTCCATATCTTCTTCATAGTGGGCGGCAAGATCACGGATTGAGCTTGTACCGTATAGAAAGACGTTTACTTCAAAGTTCAAGTGGAAGCTGCGCATATCCATGTTTGCAGTTCCTATTGAGGCGAGGATTCCGTCAACGATAATGATCTTCTGATGCAAGAAGCCTCTTTTATAGGAATAAATTTCGACACCATATCGAAGCAGTTCCGCAAAATAAGACCGGCTTGCGTATTGTGTCAGGAAGCTGTCATTGATCTCAGGGACCAGGATGCGAACTTCCACTCCTTTAGCGGCAGCCACCCTCAATGCGGTGCGAATGGATTCATCGGGAACAAAATATGGTGTGGCAATCCAGATGGATCTGGTGGCGCAGGATATCATTGAATAATAAAGATCACTCATAATTCCCTGCTGTGTGTCGGGACCGCTGGCCACCACCTGCACCGCACCATCGAGCACATCATCATCAATTGGATACTTTACATCTCTGTATTCCTCCAGCACATCCTCCTTGCTGACATATTCCCAGTCCAAGAGAAATACTGTATGCAGTGTGTACACAGCCTCCCCCTTCAGGAGCATGTGAGTATCCCGCCAGAAGCCGATTTTTTCATTTTCGCCCAGGTATTCAACGCCCACATTCAGTCCGCCCACAAAGCCGACTTTCCCATCTATTACAACAATCTTGCGATGGTTTCGGAAGTTGAATTTCTGATTAAAAAAACCGTATTTAAGCGGAGAAAATGGCCTTACCTTAATGCCTGCATCCTCCATCGACTGCAAGTCCTCCAGTGTAATCCCCATGCTGCCTGCCGCATCAAAAATAAACAGCACTTCTACACCCTGCCTGGCTTTATCCATCAAGATATTGATGATTTCCTTGCCAAGCCTGTCAGACCGAAAAATATAATATTCCATATGGATAAACTCTTCTGCTTCACGCAGCTTATTCTTAATTTCATTAAATGTCTCCTCGCCATTTTTAAGGATCTTCGCCCTTGAATTGGTGCTTAGCGGGGTCAATGCCACATTATTGGCGAATTTTGCAAAGCAGTGCTGGCTATCCTGCAGGAATGATATATCTGGCGTGTCTTCTCTTTTCATCAGCCTTTTCCATTCATCCCTGTCCCTGCTTCTTTTGCTTTTAAACAAGTAGCCTTTCAAATAAAGCTGGCCGGAAAACAAATAAAACAGATAGCCCGCTACCGGAAAAAACACCAGCACATACATCCACAGTAAGGTCTGGTTAGGGCTGCGATTCTCAAGCATCAAGGAATAGGCGCTGATGAATATAACGGCTGAATAAAGCAGGACAGCACCGATTTTAATTGGCGAGCCGGCATCCGTGAAACATATCGTATACACTGATGCAATCAGGATAAAAACAAATAAGGATTCCACTCTTCTTTTTTTCATAGCCCACTTCTCCAAATCTAAAAAGGTTACAATATTTATGTTTCCTTATACCCTTTTTGATGCCCTATAGAAACCCGGCAACATTAGCTTTTCCCATTTTCAGGAGAAGAAAGCATGTTCCGGGAAAAAAGAAGAGCCTTGCTGATAACGCAAAACTCCATGGCTATTGTCCGCCTCCTGTATAATGATTATCACCCATCGTATAATTCGTGCTTTCCCCCGGTTTTTCACTTGAGCTGATTCCTTTTTGCATCGTATTGTTTATCTTTTTCCTTCTTCGGTCGATCCAATAAGCGAAAGCCAGAGTCGCGACAATTAAACCAAACAGCACTCCCATTCTGCATCCCCCTTTTTTATATGTATATTCAACTAGAGTAATTCATTGCTTAGTATTCGGGTCGGGAGTCTTTCTTCCTTTATAAAAGGAGAGCTATTCTTCATAGCTCTCTCTCTTAAAGTTACTTCCTCATATTCTCCTGATCCTTCAAACGGTTTTGCTGATCCGGCTTACGCTCCTGATCTTTTAATGACTGCGCTTGTTTCTGACCGGTGTTTTGCCCTTTTACAATATCTTTTAAGTCCTTGCTGTTTTCATGAGACATTCCAATCCCTCCTGTACCTTTTTTATCCTGTTCCCTTATAAAGGCAGAAAAAAACTAATTTCAGAAAAATGTTAAAGGAGTTTTTCCTGTTAACGAGAATCTAAGGGTTAGGAAAAAATAAAGGAGTGTCGAGGATGGAAATTAGGCTTCTGCGCACGGTTGATGCTGAAATATACAAAGAGATAAGATTGGAAGGATTAAAAAAGAATCCGGAAGCATTTGGTTCAAGCTATGAGGAGGAAGCCGGGAGGCCCCCTGAAGTGTACGGAGAAAGATTTAAGGGTGATAACTCCTTTCACTTCGGAGCATTTGAAAAAGGAAAACTTATAGGTGTAGTCAGTTTAGTACGAGAAACCGGATTGAAAGTGAATCATCGATCCAATATTTATGCAATGTATGTTACAGAGTCCTCGCGTCAGAATGGTGTCGGCAGGAGACTGGTCGGCAAGGCTGTGGAAAAGGCCCGCTCCTGGGACGGGGTCGAACAAATCCACCTTGCTGTAATGTCTGAAAATATTCCAGCTAAAAAACTTTATGCTTCTTTCGGCTTTGAGGTTTACGGCAAGGAGAGGCATGCACTGAAGATTGATGGAAAGTACTATGATGAAGACATGATGGCATTATTTTTATAATAAAATAAGGCAGCTTCCTGTTTGAAGGGCTGCCTTATTATCATTGATATTTTTTTACAATTTCCTGCAGCTTCAGGGCTAGCCCCATTTTCCCGTCCACTTTCAGGCTGCCTGTCATAAATGCCATTGTCGTATTGAGATCATCTTTTAATAACTTAGAAAAGTTTTTGTCTGACAGTTTCAGTGTCACTTCAGGCTCATGAGGAGCCCCCTCTTCCACTATGACTTTTCCCTCCTTTAATAAAATCTGAATGGGACCGCTTTCCTCAAGGTCCACTTGAAATACCCTATTTTTTTCATCCTTGATATGTACGGGATCAGCGTTCATTTTATCTGCCAGCTGGTATAATTCATCTTTGACTGCCATGGCATGTTCCTCCTTCTTTTATGAATACCTTCATAAATTATATTTCAACAGATAAACATAAATTCCTGCCGAAAAATGAACCCCTATTCATTTCACATCCAAAGAATAGCACCTTATTGATAAGGCGCTATTCTCACAAATCTTATTTGCTTTTCCCTTTTCCTTTCAAATCAACACCAATGGCAGCACCATTGCGGCTTGAATCTGCCACACCTTTGAAAGTTCCTTTATCACGGTCGATCAAAATACTTTGGACGTTTCCAATCGTGGTCGGACTCGGACCGAAGCTATGCCCCATCCCTTTTAGCCTATTAATAACCTCTGAAGGAATGCCCTCTTCATAGCGGTAGGAATTCAGGCTATTTGTATAGATTCGTGGTTCTTCTACTGCAGCTTTTAGCTCCATGTCATATTCTATGGCGTAAAGAATCGTCTGCAGGACGGATGTTATAATCGTTGGGCCGCCTGGTGAACCGACTGTCAGTACAGGCTCGTCATCTTCAAAGACAATCGTCGGTGTCATCGAGCTTAAAGGCCGCTTGTTAGGCTGGACTTCATTTGCCCCGCCTGGTACGGCATCAAAATCTGTCAGCTCATTATTCAGCATCAGCCCGTAGCCTGGAACCATGATTCCTGTTCCGAATACCTGTTCAATCGTTGTCGTATAAGAGACAACATTACCCCATCTGTCCGTTACAGAAAAATGGGTAGTCTCGCCGTATTGGCGGTCATTCGGCTGTTCAGTTCTTTCATAATCTGCTTCACTCTCTTCATATTTCCATGGATCGCCTGCTTCTGGATTTTTGTTGACTTTATCCAGACTGATGAGTTCCTGGCGCTCTTTAATGTAATCCGGGTGAAGGAGCCCATTGACCGGGACATTTACAAACTCTGGATCCCCTGCATAAACGGCGCGGTCTGCATAAGCAAGATGCATCGTCTCAGCAAGCAGATGATATTTTTCCCAGGATTTTAAATCATATTGAGAAAGATTAAAGTCATCCAAAACCTTCAGCATCTGCAGCAAAAACAATCCGCCAGAGCTTGGAGGCGGCATGCTAGCAATTTCATATCCCTGGTAATCTCCCCAAATAGGCTCGTCAATAGTTACTTCATATCCTGCAAGGTCCTCAGGTGTCATCGATCCGCCAAAATCCTGCACCACACCAGCAAGAGCGTCTGCAATTTCCCCATTATAAAAAGCGTCTGTTCCGCCAGCACGTATCATCTTCAGGGTTTTTGCAAGATCCTTCTGTACCAGACGGTCCCCTTCTCCAAGAGGTTCACCCTTAGGCAAAAACACTTTGCCGGCAGCCGTTCTGCCAAGCTTATCCTGATTATCGGCAATCGCATCGGCTAATACAGAATCAATCGGGAAGCCTTTATCTGCCAGCTTAATCGCAGGACCGATAAGCTGCTGCATAGGGCGTGTTCCCCATTTTTCAAGGGCCGTTTCCAATCCCTTCAATGTGCCGGGCACACCGACAGCCGTACCGCCAGTTGAACGCTCCGCAAATGGAATCGGCTTTCCGCTTTCATCCAGGAACATATCTGGTGAGGCACCGGCTGGGGCACGTTCACGGCTGTTAATGATGCTGGTTTCTTTCGTTTTGCCATCATAGACCATCATGAAACCCCCGCCGCCAATTCCGGACATCATTGGTTCCACAACATTGAGGGCAAGTTGAACAGCGACAGCCGCATCGATGGCATTACCGCCCTTTTTCAAAACATCTGCACCAATTTTTGACGCAAGCGGATGGGCTGAAGCCACCATTCCATCCTTGCCGACATCAACCTGGCTATAACCGCCATAACCATCATCAGGCTTTGGCTGTTTCGCCTGCCCGGTTAAAGGCATGGTTCCGGCAACTAGTAAAATACTTAAAAGCATTAGAATACTAGCTTTCAAAACTCTTCTCATAATCTTCCTCCTTTTGTTAAGTTCTACACGTCTAACTTAAGAGGAAGGAAAAGGATAATCAAGAAATAAGAGTTAATATTCTGAAAGTTAAATCTATTTTACTAGACACTGGTGTGTAAAAAGGTTCAATTATCCCTGCAGAATAGGAAGATATAAGGAGTCAGTTTTTTACAATTGACAGTTTCTTTAACTCGGCAGCCCCCAGCTCCACGGATGTTTCCACGTAGCCGATGATCTGCTGGAAAGTAAACACTTCAAGGGACTTTTCAGCGTCGTTTTTATCATATTCGAAGTCTTTTAAAATATAAGGGATGAAAGCACTGACTTGATCGGCAGAAACCTCATCTAAATCTGGCACCTTTACATTTTTCATCTCAAATTTAACTTGGCCGTATTGTTCAGACAGCTTTGCGTTACAAAGGCGAAAATCATTATGATAGCGGTTTAAGACTTCCTCATCTTTTTCCATTCTGTTTTTCAGCCAGGGAAGATAGAAGCCTGTCAGCCAGACATGGTCTGCAATTAAGTGGGTGTAATAGCCGAGGATGTAAGGTGAAAGACTTTTGCTCCTGTATTTATCAAGGAAACTCTTATAATCTATACTTCGCGTGTAATCATCCGTATTCCCTTTGTAAAAATGGGAAAGATCTTTGGGAGAAACAGCGTCAGGCGCTATTCCTCCAAGTAAAAATGCTGCTTTGTCCTCTATTTTCATTCTGGAAGCAATTTCATTGTTGATAATGCTATGCATCACTCTGGATCCCATTCTTCTCCCCCTTATTTACCAGGGCAGACCTGTACCGTATTTCTTTGCCCTGGCTTCACTGTCCTTTCTCCGTCTTTTGCGAATTTCGGCACGTTCTTTTGCTGATTCATATAAGCTCTTTTCCTCATCTGTCTCAGGCACAACCGCTGGCACCGGAGTCGGCTTTCCATTCTCGTCAACCGCAACCATTGTCAAAAAGGACATAGCACACACATTTCGGTCGCCTGTCAGCAGGTCTTCTGCAATTACTTTTACGAAGATCTCCATTGATGTCCGGCCTGTGTAGGTAACAAAAGCCTCCAGGCAGACTGAATTGCCTTCATAAACCGGATGAAGAAAGTCAACAGAGTCTGTAGATGCGGTTACGACATTTCTCCTTCCATGCCTCATAGCCGCGATGGCTGCGACATCATCAATATAAGCCATTAGCTTGCCGCCGAATAGTGTTCCATATGTATTCGTGTCTGGCGGAAGCACAATGCTGGTTTTTACCGTAAAAGATTCTCTGCATGTTTTGGTCTCACTCATGTTGTTCCCTCCTGTTTTAGTAAAGCATATCAAAAGCTGATGGCTAATAAAAATAATTTGAATAGACTGTAAAAAAACATTGCCAAAAATATCCTCTTCGTCATATAATCTTATTGACCAGTGTTCAATAATGAAAGGTGATTCCATGAGTCCAAGAAAATCAGCCCATGACGAACTAACAAAAGAAGCAATCATCTCTGTTGCACGTGACCTGTTTGTAAAGGAAGGATATTCAGCAGCATCCATGAGAAAAATTGCTGACACCCTTCAGTGCAGCCATGGTGCCATCTATTATCATTTCAAAAATAAGGCTCAATTATTTTACGAAATGGTTGAAGCCGATTTCCAAAAGCTCGATCAAGTCCTCGACAGTGTGCTGGGAGAATCTGCAGATACCAATGAACAGAAGCTTTTCAGCATTTTTTACCGTTATATCCAATTTGGCCTTACCCATCAAAAACATTATGAGCTGATGTTTTTAATTCGTGATGATAATGTGAAAAGCTATCTAAATGAAGGACCAAATAAAAGCTACATGCATTTTGCGCAAGCGATTAATTCACTTGCACCAAGATCTCTTTCCATAAAGGATATTTGGTCTGTATTTCTAAGCTTGCACGGCTTTGTCACACATTATTGCAGATCGGAAACAACATTTGAAGAAGTGAAGGAACTCGCCTCTTCACATGCACAATTTTTAATAAAAGCAATTTTTTAAAGAAATGACATCGCATTTCTTTAATTTTTCCCTTTTATTGAACGGTGGTCAATTAAATAAAAAGGATGATGAAATAATGATGAAAACAGCTGCAGTTTTAGGAGCAACAGGCGGAATGGGATATGCTTTAACAGAGGCATTATGCCGCAGGAATATTAAAACTATCGCTTTTGCAAGATCTGAAGAAAACCTGCTTAACTTCCAAAAAGACTGGGGGTCAAATGCTGTTATCCATTCAGGCGATGCACTGAATGCAAATGATGTTGAAAAGGCAGTGTCCGAAGCAGATGCTGTTTTTCATGCCATCAATATCCCTTACCCGGACTGGGATCCCGCCCTCTCAATTATCTTAAATAATATCCTGCAGGCGTGCCGTAAACATCATAAGCCTTTTATATATGCTGATAATATATACTCCTATGGCCTTCAATCCAGCCCTGCTGCCGAAGTTTCCCCAAAAAATCCGCACACAAAAAAAGGGATGCTGCGCCAGGCACTAATTGAGACTATTAAAAAATCAGGGGTGCCATACATCATTGCCCACTTCCCTGACTTTTACGGCCCTCATACAGGAAACACTCTCTTACACTATACACTGAGCCAGATTACTGAAAAGAATAAGGGCATGTTTGTCGGCAAAACCAATATACCGAGGGAATTCATTTATATTAAAGATGGAGCGGAAGCTTTAGCCGAACTTGCATTGAATGAAAACTCATACGGTGAAGTCTGGAATATCCCTGGTGCAGGAACCATTACCGGGGAAGAAATAGCCAGCATTGTTTCTCAGCATCTTAGCAGAGGCGTTACCTTCAGACCTGTCCACAAATGGATGATTCGTGCCATCGGTGTTTTTGATCCCATGATGAGGGAATATACAGAATTGATGTATTTGAATGAGAAGCCTGTTATTTTGGACGGCAGTAAATATGAAGCGAGAATTGGCTCTCTCCCTAAAACACCATATGAGGCAGGGATTAAAGTGACACTGGATCATTTACTAAACGAAAGGAATGCCGCATTCTAACGGCATTCCTTTATTTAAAGAATGAATTCTTCTTTTTTCCCCTTAGGATATCACCCATCCAGCCTTTTTTAACAAGCATGATATAGAGGGCTGCGGTAGAAGCGATGATAACGATAATGGAGAACAAATACCCATACTTCCATTCCAGTTCGGGCATAATCTTGAAGTTCATGCCCCATAGCGCTCCCCAGGTTGCAATTGGAGTCATAAGGGTGGTAATGACCGTGAGCGTCTTCACAATTTCGTTTCCCCGGTGCATGGATACCATTTCTTCAAAATTAACCAAATCATCAATTTCCTGCTGATACTCCCGCACCAGCGTATATCCCCTTTCAATTCGCTTGCAGGTTCTTTTAAATTCAGTTCCTTCTATAACCCCTTCACCAAACGCTTCTTCGACTCCCATCCTGATTTCCTTAACAGGAATCATGATATTTTTCCATACAAGGATCTGGTGACGGAGCTCATAAATTTCTTCCAGGCGGTTAATATTGTTTTTCTCTTTTATTTTCCAAAGCAGTTCATTTAACCGTACTTCAAACTTATCAATCTTCTGGATGTTATCACTTAGAACCTCGCCTAAAATCACGAAAAATCCATCAATGGCATTATGGGTATAATCCATTTTTTTCAATAGCAGTGATTCATCGGACTGAATGACAGACGAATCAAAGTTGACGGTGATGAGAAAATCCCTTGTCAGAAAATAGTGGAACAAACTATTTTCATGCTGCTCTTTGATTGTTTGCTGATAAATGAGCGAGCCGCTGAGAAATTCCTTATCACGAACGAAAGTATCTATTTCCATTACATTAGTTTTGTTCTCGGAAGTGTTCCTGGCCCATTCCTGTAATGCCTCTTTATAGTCGCCGGCCACATTAAACTCTATTTCATCCAAATGATCATAACGATACCATTTCCAATGATCTTCATTATATTCTTTTTCCATCCCCATCTTCCTCCTGGAATCCTAATCCTTTTTAATAAATACATAATTCCCCTCTCACGGCCCCAGTAAAACCCTTTAGAAGGAGTAATTATTTCTAGTACTGGAAACAATGTTATTTAAACTATATGTTTGCATTTAATTATGCCGGGTAAATATACACCAAGAAATACAAATTCAATTATTTGAAGGAGGAGCATAATCATGAATTCTCGTCCGTTAAATCCATATCTGTTAGCCGGTGTTGGCATTACAAGTATTTTATTGTTGGCAAGCAAAAACAATCGAAATAAAGTTCAGTCTCTTGCTGTTAAAATGAAAGGCATGCTTCCAGACCGCTTTTTAAATGATACAGTTCCAGAAGAAAAACTTGGCCACCCGGACCCGCATAATATTGAAGATAACAAAATGGTAGATGAAGGTGCCATGTATTCAGTAAATTACTATAACGAAACCGTACAGCAATGACCTAAGGACTGGCTTCCTTAGGTTTTTTACATAATTCTAAATTTTCGGAGGAAATAAGATGGGTGTTCTTTTCATCCTGATTTATTTGGGAATCGTTTTGGCTGTTATCGAAATTCATACCCTTATCTTCACATATACTGGGCTTGATAAGCATATTGCGAGATTTCAGGTGATCAGCATGCTGACAGGAACCGGCTTTACAACCGGGGAATCGGAACTGATTATCGACCATCCGATCCGCAGAAGGTTCGGTGCCTTTTTAATTTTATTTGGTGCCTTCTCATTGGCAGTTATTATTTCTGCAATCAGCAGCATCCTTTCAGATGAATTTTTTACTGCTAAGATCTCGTTCGTTGCCGCCGCCCTAATCATGGTTATTTTTATTTTAAAGATGCCTAAAATGCGGGATTATCTTTCGGGGAAACTGGAGCATGAGCTCGAAGAACATTATGATTTTCGTGATCTCCCGATAAGAGAGGCGCTGCTTACAGATGATACTGATCAAGTATTGGATTATTTCATTGATGAAACATGTGAATTTAAGGAAAAGGAGTTAGGAGATATTATCGAAGAGGATGAGGATATCAATGTGCTGTATATCCAGCGGGGTGACATAAAGATTAGAAAAGAACGGCTAGTGACGGAGCTTCAGGAAGGCGATCATATAATCCTGTACGGAGATGAACATACAATTGAGAGCAAATTCGGGGAAAAAAATGAGGGAAAAAAATAGCATCTGCCCATGGAGGGGAGATGCTTTTTCATTTTCAGTAAAACTGCTTAGCTGGCGATAGATACAGAGTCAGCCCAATTTTCCTGCACACTGTTACATAATGCATCATGGCGAGGAGCACTGCTCCTGTATTCATGCCCATAATGATCCCATCCATCTGCAGGCTATGCATAGAACCAAGCAGGTACATGACTGTAAATGAAACAACCGTGGACCATACTGAATGATAAGCTGCATCTTTCATCAGGCCCAGGCCGATTAAGTAGGCCTGCATCGGGATAATGAAGAAGTGAAGCAAAAAGAATGGCCAAAGCATCTGCAAATACACTGCTGCATCTGTTGAATGAAAAAACACATCGGTCAGCGGCCGTGCGAAAAAGTAAAAAAGTCCAACTGAAGGAATTCCGTATAAAAAGGTGACAAAAAACACCTGCTGAAGAAGCCTCCTCAGTTCATCCAGGTTTTTATCCGCATATTCTTTAGACACAGTTGGAATCAGCATAATTAAAAATGAATGGGCAATGAAGGATGGAAAAAAGCCGATTGTCATGGCCACACCTGCAAGCATACCAAAATGCTCTGTCGCAATTTCTCCCGGCACCCCTGCTTTAAATAGCGCAGCTTTAATCAAAAATGGCTGTACTGCATGGGTCAAGGCATGAAAAACTCGTAAAGCGGTAGTCGGCACAGAAACAGATAGAAGGTTTTGCCGAACACTTTTACCGCTGATAAAACTCGATGGCTCTTTTTTAATGCGCTGATACTGAATAATAAACATATGCAGAAGATATAGGAAAACAACAATCTCACTTCCTACAAAAGTACAAAAAGCAATGAATACTGCGGTATTGGCATCAAATTGAAAGGCCTGGTAAAGAACCACAAGCAAAAGGAGCTGAACGGATTTGCGCAGAAAATTGGAGGCTGCAATTTTCCCCATTTGATGCTTCCCCATGAAAAAGCCTCTGGCAATCGAGGAAAATGACACGATTGGGATAAAGCCGATCACAACCCATCTCAGCAGCGGGTGGTACTCATTAAAGACACTGACGAACGGAATAATAGCCGATGCAGCTGGCACCAAAACGGCTGTAAAGATAATAGTAAGCTTGATGACATGATGGAGCATGCTGAGGTGGTACCTTTTATCTTTTTCTGCAATGAATTTGGAAATAGAGATCGGAAGCTCAAAACTTGCCAGCAGCACAATCAAAAATATGGTCGGCAAAATCGACATGTACATGCCGAGGCCCCTCTCCCCCAGTTCCCGGGCGAGCACCATATTCACCACAAACTCTATACATTCGCTTGCAAAAGCCGCCAGTGCAAGCAATATGACTCCCTTGAAGAATTTACTCATTGCGCCTCTCCTTATATAATGCAGATTCTATATAAGATATGAGACATGCCCCGATAATATATTGCCCTTTTGGAACTTTTAAGAAAATTAATATAACGAAAAGGAGGGCTGGCTATATGCCGCCCTCCTTTCAGCTAAAATACAAAAACATGTGCAATCAGTACAATAACAGGTAGAGTAATAACCGTTCTTTCAATAAAAATAACTAATAAATCCACAAAGCTCAGCGGAATGTTCGAACGCAGGATCAGGATCCCGATTTCAGACATGTATACTAATTGTGTTAATGACAGGCCCGCCACGACAAATCTTGTCAGTTCGCTCTCAATCCCGCTCCCGATAACGGCTGGAAGGAACATATCAGCAAAGCCAACAAGCATGGTCTGTGCTGCTGCTCCTGCTTCCGGCAATTGCATAAACTCCAAAACCGGAATGAGCGGATATGAAATAAACTTAAATGCAGGTGTGTATTCCGCAATGATCAGTGCTGCTGCTCCCAGGCTCATCACAAGCGGAATCAGGCCCATCCAAATATCCAAAACGGTTTCAATGCCATTGGTTAACAGCTTTTTGGGACCTGGAGCATTCCTTGCTTTATCAATTGCCTGCTCCCATCCCCATTTCAATTTCGAAACCCCTTCCGGAATGGTTTCATCAATCTGCTGTCCTACTGGCTCATAATAAGTATCCGGCTTCCGGGATAATGGCGGAATTCTTGGCATAATCAATGCTGCCACTACACAGGCGGCAGAAACGGTTAAATAAAAAGGGATGAATAAATGGCCAAGGCCAACCACATTCGCAACTACAAGGCTGAAAGCAACAGATGCAATCGAAAAGGTTGTCGCAATGACCGCTGCTTCTCTTTTTGTGTAAAAACCTTCATCATATTGCTTCGTTGTTACCAATACACCTACTGTTCCGGCGCCCATCCAGGACGCAAGGCAATCGATGGAGGACCTTCCGGGAAGTGTGAAAAATGGCCTCATAAATTTCTGGACAAGCGCCCCAATGAACTCCATTAATCCAAATTCCACTAAAAGCGGCAGAAGGATGCCGGCAAACAGGAACCACGTAAGTAAAACGGGAGCCAGGTCGTAGAGAACCACTCCGCCTGTATTTCGCGACCAGATAAATTCAGGCCCGACCTCAAACAAAGTCATAATTCCTACTGCGAATCCAAGGATTCTCATGGTTAATCCAAACTTCCCGGTATCAAATAATCCTTTTAAAAACTTATTATCCAGTATAAATGCCGGTTTTGCTGCTTTTGTCAGGATGGAAAGAAAAACGGATATCCCTAAAATAAAAATGATAATGGCAGGCATCTGTTCACTGAACGCATTGCCTAAAAGAGATGCTAATATACCAACACCAATCGTGACATCTCCCTGAAATTTAACTGGAACCAGAAATAGGAGCGATCCAATTAAAGATGGGATGACAAATTTCCAATACTCTCCTGTGACAGCCTGCGGCTTAACCCTTGTCTCAGCTTTCATTCTCATACCTCCTTATGATTTGGAAACAACTGCTTCATGTTCTGTAAGTGCTTCTTCCAATACTTTCAGACCCTGGTCGATTTGCTCTCTTGTCACGATAAGCGGCGGAATCATCCGAATCACTTCCCCTGAATTTCCGCAGAGATAAAAGAGGACTCCCTTATCAAGTGAAGAGTTCAGAATATCCATTACAGCATTTCCATCCGGTTTTCCGGTTTGCGGGTCGATTATTTCAATGCCGATCATCAGCCCCAGACCTCGGACACTGCCAATTGCAGGATGTTCGGCTTGCAAATCGTGTAATTTCTTTAATGCATACTCTCCCATTTGCTTTGCGTTTTCCAAAAGATTTTCCGTTTTTAGGACTTCAAGGGACGCTAATGCTGCAGAGCAGGCAATCGGATTTCCGCCGAAGGTTGTTCCATGGGCACCCAGCGGCCATTTTTCCATCAATTCTTTTGAAGCTGCAGTTGCGCTTAGCGGCAATCCTGCCGCGATTCCTTTTGCAATTGCCATGATATCCGGCACAACATCAAAAGCCTGTGCGGCGAACCACTCTCCAGTACGCCCAAAGCCGGTTTGCACTTCATCAAATATCAGCAGGATTCCATGCCGGTCACAGATTTCCCTGATTTTCTGCATCCATCTCTTCGGAGGAATGATATAGCCTCCTTCCCCGAGAACCGGTTCAATGATCATGCAGGCAACCTCTTCCGGGTCCACCTGATGCTTGAAGAGTGTTTCGGCATCCTTTTCCAGTTTTCTTGGAAAGTACTCCTCAGGATCTTCACCAAAAGGGCAATCCCGCTCATCCGCATATGGAAGTTGATAAGTCAGCCAGGACGGCTGCTGAAACTTGCGGTATTTACTTTTGGATGTGGATACACTTAGCGCCCCCATCGACCTTCCATGGAAACAGCCTGTGAAGGAGACAACATAGGGCCTCCGCGTGACATACTTTGCCAGCTTAATAGCTCCTTCGATTGCTTCAGTCCCGCTATTCGCAAAGAAAAAGCAATCCAGATTTCCCGGCGTAATTTTTCCAAGCTCATCTGCGAGCCTCAAAATCGACTCATAGATGATAACGCCTGACGGGCCGTGCACCAAATGGTCTGCACTGTCTTTAATAGCCTGTACAACCTTTGGATGGCGATGTCCGACATTTTCCACTGCGATGCCTGATGTAAAATCCAAATACTCTTTTCCATCGACACCGTAGTAATAGCAGCCTTCCGCCTTAACCACCGGCAAATTAGGGTGATCCTTTGCCATGCTTGGCGCCAATAAGTTTGAAATGTTCCCGACAAGATGAATCCAATTTTCTCCGTTCATACTTTCCCCTCCTGAATCCTGCATAGATGAAAATGCTATGTTTGCTCTGCTATTCTTTAATGCAATATTCATGCCAAAGTATGTATTAACAATCATATTTTTTTAATTTTCTTACTACTGAAGGCTGACTGATACCCAGGGCACCTGCTATTTCAGTTGTGGTTCGGTAACGATTCCTCGCATTGATTAATACTTTCTTCTCTACATCTTCCAAAATCGCAGGAAGAGATTGTCCCTCATAATCTATAAAACCATCTTTTTTTCCTTGCATATGGTATTCATAAGGCAGGTCCTCTTTTGTAATCATCAGGCTGGTGCTTGTCACGATAAGCCGCTCCATCAGATTTTCAAGTTCTCTTACGTTTCCCTTCCATTCCAGCTGCAGCAAGTGATCGACCAGGGATCTGTCCAGCTGTCTTTCCCGATTATGCCTCTTGGAGATTGAGTGGAGAAAATAATGAATGAGCGCAAATAAATCATCTTTCCTCTCCCTTAAAGGCGGAATCTTCAATGGCACCACGTTCAGCCGGAAGAATAAGTCCTGCCTGAAATCCTTGGATTCAACTGCTTTTTCGAGATCCTTGTTTGTTGCTGCCAGGAGACGAAAATCAGCCTGAACCGGCTTTGTCCCCCCCACTCTATAAAACTGCTTGTCTTGTATGAATTTCAGCAGCTTTGCCTGCAGATGGGCTGAGAGTTCACCAATTTCATCAAGAAATAGCGTGCCTCCTTTTGCCATTTCAGCAAATCCCATTTTGCCTTTATTCTTTGCCCCTGTAAAAGCACCGCCTTCATACCCGAAAAACTCAGCTTCAAAGATGGATTCCGGAATGGCACTGCAGTTCACTTCAATGAACGGACCGTCTTTTCGCGTGCTGTTTTGATGTATCCATTTAGCGAGAGCCGATTTTCCGACACCTGATTCACCCAGGAGCAGGACTGTGACATCTACATCCCGGATTCTTCTGATGGTTTCGGCAATATTTCTCATCGCCAGGCTGTCAGCTATCATGCCATCCATTTTGATGCTCTTATTGCGAAGGAGATCCAGTTCGCTTTTCACCCTGGCCATTTCTTCTTCAACGCTGTTCAGATATTCTTTTATAACAAGAAGCTCCGAAACATCGTAGGAATAACTGACAATATGATCGATTTTTCCAGTTTCATTGAATACTGGAATACCGGTAACCAGGATCTTTTTGCCTGATCCGGCTTTTTGCACCAGAATGACTTTTTTCTTTTTCTTTAATACTTCTGGAGTGATCGCAGGCTTGAAAACCCCTTTTTTTTCCAGATCATATACAGATTCGCCAAGGAGAGATTCCGGTTCAACTCCATAATGGCTGCCGCTGCCTTTACTGACTTTTATAATTATTCCGTCTGCATTGGTTACCATAATGTCTTCTTCCATTGAGGATATAACTTCTTTATCATTATTCCAGTCCATGAAAAAGCTGTTCATTAGTCCCTCCGAAAAAATTATTCAATATTGAATAGCGTTTCTTCTTTTGAATGATCTTATTATTAATAGAAAATATCGTAAAATTATTCAGATTTAAATAATTATTCAACTTTGTATATTACTATACAGGAAATAGATGAAAACTGAAAGGTTTATTTAAAATAATTTTATATTAATTCAATATAATGAATAAAAAAGGCTAACCCGTTTGTTAGCCTTCACTCGCTTTTATAAAATAGCATCCAATTTCCCGTATAGCTCTTCCCTCTGCTTTTCAAGTTCTTCTTTTTCTTGATAAGCTATCTGCAGCTTCTCTAAATCCATTTCCTTTTCCAAAACCATTTCTAATTTTATAAGACTAATCTCAATTTGTTCAATTGCGTACTCTAATTCCTCTGGTGCCAGCCCTTTATTATTTTTTTTCGGAAAAACAGCCTCTATCTTTGCCTTTTTAACTGCAGGCACTGCAATCTCCTCTTTCCGCTTCTCCTCCATTTTCTTTCTGGCCCAATCATAATTCCCTTCATAATAATGAAGTTCTTTTTGATCAATCCAGTAAATTTTGCTGAATATTCGATTGATAAAATAACGGTCATGAGAGACAGCCAAAATCGTTCCATTGAATTCTTCCAGTGCCTCTTCAAGTACCTCTCTAGATTCGATATCAAGATGATTGGTCGGTTCATCAAGTATAAGAAAGTTAATATCCCTGTGCATGAGCTGGGCCAGGCGCAGCCTCATTCTTTCACCGCCGCTCAATTGCGATACTTTACGAAAAACAGTATGGCCATAAAAGAGGAAACCGGCAAGAATATGGCGTGCCTCTCCCTCTGTTATAGTCAGCCCTTCCCTAAAAGTATCAATTACCGATTGATCATCAGCTCTTGAGAAAACATGCTGTGACAGATAGCCAATTTTAAGGCTGCTTCCTTTCCTGATTTCCCCTGCATCTGGTTCCAGCTCTCCCAGGATCATTTTGACCAAAGTCGATTTTCCTGTTCCATTATCCCCGACAATAGAGGTCCGATCGCGGAATTGGATGTGCATGCTGACGTTTTGGAATAAGTGCTTACTCCCAAAAGACTTGCTTACTTCTTTCATTAAAACCACATCTTTTCCGCTCCGCTCAGATGATTCAAGATCCATATTCATTTTTTTTCGGTTTAATACTGGCCGGTCCAGCTTCTCCATACGCTGGAGAGCTTTTTCCATGCTGCTTGCCCGTTTATGGAGACCCGCGTTAGGCGGGGTGCATTGATTGGCCCATTCTCTTAACCTCTTGATGGCTTCCTTCATCTTCTTGATTTTTTTCTGCTGTTCTTCATATTGCTGAAACTCTCTCAGCAGCCTTTCTTCTTTCTCTTTTACAAAGCCTGAATAGTTTGTCTGATAAAGGGTGATTTCTCCATCTTCCAAATCCAGAATCCTGCTGACCGTTTCATCTAAAAAATACCGATCATGTGAAATGAGCACTACTGTCCCTTCATAATTCTTTATAAAATCTGCCAGCCATTCTACTGCCTTAATATCCAGGTGGTTGGTCGGCTCATCCAGCAGAAGCAGATTCGGGGATTTCAGGAGCATGTGGGCGAGGCATACCTTTGTTTTTTCTCCACCGCTTAGACTGCTGAAATCCTTGTTCAGAAGACTGCTGATATTGAGGCCATTTGAGATGCGGTCTATCTGGCTATCCATTTCATAGCCATTGTTCAGTGCAAACTGATCCTGCAGCTCCCCATACTCTCCAATAAGTTTATTTAATTGATCCGGAACCGTTTCATTCGCCATCTCCTGTTCCATTTTCTTCATCGTTTTTTCCATTTCAAGCAAATAAGCAAAAGCTGTTTTTAAAACATCAATTGCCTTCATACTAGCTGGATAATCTGGAATTTGCGCCAGATAGCCAATCTCACAACCCTTTTTCCAATGAATCTTGCCTGTATCCGGGACTTCTGCTCCAGCCAGCAATTTAAACAGAGTCGTTTTTCCGCTTCCATTTCTTCCTGTCAAACCAACCCTGTCCTTCTCATGAATTTCAAAGCATATATTTTCAAACACGATATTTCCGCCGTAAGTTTTTCCGGCTTGCTGTGCGCTGCATGCGATCATAGATAATTCCTCCAAATTTATAAAAATATACATAAAAAAGCCATAGGAAACATTCTCCTATGGCCTAGATAAAATCTGATAAAATGAAGCTTTTACTGGACGATTTACTGCTCACAGTTAGCTATGCGGCTATGCGCCGGCCACTCAGCTGCTGCTGCCAAAATGCATCAGCATTATACTGAGTTCATTTAATCAGACTTATATGAAAGCTTGACGCAACAAGATTCCTTACTCTGGTTGCAAAGCTCACCGCAATTAAACGGGATAAAAAAAGAGAGCTTGAAGAAGCCCCCTTCACCGTTCTTGAAATGCGCGTTAAAGAGATGTTCTCACTGTTTTGTTTTCATATGAAATTTGCTAAAAAAGGACAGACTTGTCCCGTTAACAGCAAAACCATGAAAAATTGCACGGTAAATTGTCAGGAATTCAATCCATTCACCACGTGCCAAAACAGTTCCAATCATCTCTTCTCCACCTCCATTTCAAATAAGTTAGTTTTATTTTAATATTTCTTCAATTCAAAAGCAATGGGTATTATCCTGCATTTTCCAAAAATAATGTGCATTTTATAGGAACTGTTAAGAAAAAATTATACTTACTGAAAAAGGAAGCCTTTGGTTCAGGCTTCCTTTTCATTATTATTTCCACGTCTGAATCTGGTCTGTTTCAAGAATACCAAGAGTTACATCACTAATATCAGGGTCATCAAGCAGCTGATTTCTTACACCAATTTTTATATCATCCGCATCGGCAAGCGTGAGGCCTTCGACCAGCTCAATATACCCCTCCACATGATATCTTCTTCCCTCCTGGATCAGCCGCAGCTGCTTAATATCCACGACTTGAGGATCACCGAGAATAATTTGGGCGATACGGTCTTCAATATCTTTTGGTGCCGCTACTCCAATCAGGCCTAACGTATTTTCAAATCCAATTTTCACAGCGATGCCCACCAGAAGCAGTCCAATTAAAATTGTGCCGACCCCATCCAGGAAGTAAAGTCCTGTAAAATGAGCAATTAAAATCGAAACAAGGGCAAGCAAGGCACCAAATGTCGCAATAATATCTTCATAAAAAACCAGGCGTGTTGGGGGGGATGCAAGCCTGACATTTTTAAAGGCAACAGGAACTATGCCAAATCCTTTGGCTGGAGTCCTGGTTTCATGGCCGATTTCTTTCATCGCTTTTAATAAAATAAATCCATCGACGGCTACGGCAAGAAGCATAACTCCCACATTGAGCCAAAGGTCGGTTGATTCCTTTGGATGCTGAATCAATTCCCAGCCTTTATGTATCGTTTCATAGGCCATGATAGAAATGACAATAACAGCAATTAATACGAACAAGTTGATCACCCGGCCAAATCCTGTAGGGAACCTTTTGGTTGGCGCCTTTTCTGCAAGCGCACTGCCAAAAAACACAAACCCCTGGTTCAGTGCATCTGCAAGAGAATGAAGGGTTGTGGCAAGCATGGCCCCGCTCCCGCTTGCAAAAGCTGCCAGACCTTTGGCAATTGCCAGTGCCGTATTTCCGATTGCCGCCATCCCCGATGATTTATTTCCTTTTTTCAATAAAGCAATCACAGACATCTCATCACCGCCAAATTTTTTTGTTTGGTTTTATTGTTACCCTCATGAGCCAATTCTGAATCATTTTTTTCTGGTTCATCATTCATCATTCAGGCAAAAATAAAAAGAGCTAATCTCACAATTAGCTCTCCAGAACATTATTTAACCAGCGAGTGCTTGAAGGCATAGATGACTGCCTGGGTCCTGTCCTGCACCTGCAGCTTGCTTAATATATTGCTCACATGTGTTTTGACTGTTTTTAAGGCAATGAAAAGTTCGTCGGCGATTTCCTGGTTCGTTTTGCCTTCTGTCATCAAAAGAAGGATTTCCATCTCGCGGCTCGTCAGCTCTTCATGGGGCAGCTGCTGGTTTTTCTGCCTCATTTTCACCATCATTTTACCGGTCACTTCCGGCTCCAGCACTGATTGTCCATGATAGGTTGAGCGGACTGCCTCAGCAATTTCACTTGCTTTAGAGGTTTTCAGCATATAGCTTGTCGCTCCTGCCTCCAATGCCGGATAAACTTTTTCATCATCAAGGAAGCTTGTCACAATGATGATCTTAGCTTCCGGCCATTTCTCAATGATTCTTCTGGTCGCCTCTATGCCGTCCATTTCTTTCATAACGAGATCCATCAAAATGATATCCGGCCTCAATTCGAGTGCCAGATCAATAGCTGTACTCCCGTTATCGGCTTCTCCTATAACCTCAATATCCGGCTGTGCCGTCAAATAGGAAGAAACTCCAATCCGAACCATTTCATGGTCATCCACAAATAAAACTTTAATCATTGGCCTCACCCTCAGTATTTAGTCTTGCCTCGCAGCAGACATTATTTACATAATCGGAACCTTTACTTCAAGACGGGTTCCTTTGTTTCTTACACTGATGATTTTCATGCTTCCGCCAACTTCAGCAGCCCGCTCATGCATGTTCTGCAGGCCGTAGGAGCCGGCCCTCGTTTCCTCTACGTCAAAACCTACTCCATCATCAGCCACCCGGAGTATGGCATAATCATCTCTTTGAATCAGGAGGACTTCAAGATTTTGCGATTTTGAATGGCGGAGTGTATTGGACACAGCTTCCTGAAGAATGCGGAATAGATGGTCTTCCACCCCTTTATCAAGCGGAAAATTCTCTACCTTCCATTCAATCTCCATAGATACTTTTTGAAGCAATTCGACCAGAAGCTCTTCAATTCCTTCCTGGAGGCTTTTCCCCTTAAGGGCCGCTGGACGAAGGTGCAGCAGCAGGGCACGCATTTCCAGCTGTGACTGATGGATCATTTCTTCCACCATTTTCAGCTGTTTTGCCTGCCTGTCTTCCCGATCCTGCTGGGTTTCAGTAATCGCGGACATCATCATGGATGCTGCAAACAGCTGCTGGCTGACAGAGTCGTGAAGCTCGCGTGCAAGCCTGTTCCGTTCCTGGGAAACGATTTCCTGCATCCTGTTCTCGATATCTTCCGCTTTTTCATTTGCCAGCTTTTGAGAAATCTTCGCCTGATCTGCCATATGCTTTTGAATTTTCTCGGCCCTGAATGCTATGGATTGCAATTCTTTACCCGTTTCCTGCACATCCAATTGGCGGCCTTCCTCCACCTGGTGAAGCATAGTGTCCACTGCAAAAAGCTGCCGGCGCCAGTAAATGCCTGACAATAATCCAAAGATCAGGCCAAGAGCCAGGCTTACGCTCGGCACAAATAAGATAAACGGAATATCGAGTATTTCCGTTTCCCACAGATCCCGCCAGCCTGGAATGGGAAACATCGTAAAAAAAGAAGCTGTCAGGACAGCAAGAATAAAGAGGGACATGCCCGCTCCCCAGGCAATCTGCCGCTGAATGATACTCATACGCGCTTCACCTCGATATCCCCGACTGCAAGTGAAGTGAAAATCTTAACGCGCTGTCCTGATTGATCATAGCCGGGAGTTTGAAGCTGAAGGAGCTGGTTAAACATCTTTGATTCTTCGTGCTCGAAGATTCTGGCCTTACCCACAATAGCTGAATGGCTGACACTAACCTCCACGTCGTAGGGCACAAGCACTTGCACATTTCCGATGAAGTTGCGGATGAAAATAACGGTTTCTCCCTTGGGAATAACCGTATAGCTTAAGTCTATGACCGTATCGCCTATGCCGGTCTGTATATTTATATCATTCCATTCGTATACTTGCTCAGGTGTTTTTTGCTGGCCGACAAATATATTGGAAAAAAGAGGATTCTTTTTAATGACTGTTTCTTTCTGGAGATTCACTGCCGGTTCCTTGAACTCCGGCTGAATCCGTTTAGGATCTTTTTTCGACTGCCCAAATTGAATCAGCAGGTGAATCAGAATTGCCAGCAGGAAGAATTTCAGAGTCATCATGCTGAAAATATTGATGAGCAGAAAAATTAGCCCAAGCCAGAAAAGCCATTTTCCGGAGCTCCTAGGCATCCTCTTTCTTCCGATATATACCATTCCAATCGGCACTAGAAGAGAGAATAACACGCCGCTATTAAAAAAGGCTATTTCCACAAAGAGAAAGACAATGCCCAATATGATAATCCAGCTCATATAATCGCTTTTGTTGTTCATGTTCATGAGGCATCCCCCCTTCTGTGTTTTGGAATGATAAGAAAAGCGCAAGCGCTGTTGTCAATAGACTATAAAAGGCGCAGTATCCCTACGCCTTTTTAGAATACCATTTTTTGTTCATAAAATAGAAAGAGTTTTTATCTTTTTTGGGAAAAAGATAGGACAGGCAGTAGTATTTATTGTTTTTTTGCATGTTACAGACTTTTCAAGTTTAGTAGGCTGTATTACAGTACAGGCTTCTTCTCCATCTCTTTTTCCAGCTGGGCGATGCGGGCATCGATTGTGCTGCGGTGATAGGAGCTTTTCACCTGATGTTCAAGACGGTCAAGATAGGATTCGATTTCCTGGAATCTTGTAAAGGACTTATCATTGTTTTGATCAAGCACCTTATCCATTTGGTGGTTGGCGCGTGTGATGTTTTCACGGCCCATCAGCTCCATTCGGCGGATATGCATATCCTTCAGTTTATGCTTCATTTCCTCGTATTTTCTTTCAAGGTCACCCATTTGCTGTACAGCCTGGTTCAGAAGATCCTTCAAACGGCTGGCACGCTCTTCATACTGCATTTGCTCCTGAGCTGCAAACTGATAGAGTTCTTCTTCACCTGCCTGTGATGCAACCTCTGCCTGGCGCTTGCGTTTTTCTGCAAGGTTTTTCGCCTGCTCGCATTCTCGAGTGAACTCTTCCTTCAATGTATATTGACGTTCCAAAAGCTTGCGGACCTTTTCGGTTTCGCGCTCACATTCACGAAGGTATTGGTTTAAGAGTGCGATTGGATTCTTTTTCTCCTTTTTATCCAATGCTTCATGAAGGTCTGCCATTACTGTATCTTTGATTCTCGTTAATAGGTTTGCCATTTGTATCTCTCCTTTTTTAGTTTCTGTTTAAATCCGCCCATTGCTTTTCAAAGTTAGCAAAAGGGTCATTTTCTTCTACCACTGCACTTGAGCTTGAATCGTTCCACTTTTTATAGACCAGATATAGAACGTATGCAGCTGCAAGCCCTAAAATTGCCGGGAAGTTGGAAGCGGTTGCCATCAAAGCGATGAACCCGATGATTCCATAGCCGATTTTTGCCATCGTGCTTTCTGCTTTTATAAATTGTTTAAACACAAAGTATAGAATCGCCGCGCTTACTGCCAGACCCACGATCGGTCCAAGATTTGAAACCAGCACCATGGCTGCAATTCCACCTGCTATCAGTAATCCAAGTTTTTTCATTTTCGTTTCCTCCTTTCTTGATTTCATCTTACCTGTTTAATGAGAATGCTATAACGAGCCTCAGCTTTATTTTCAAATAAGACCTGAGACGTAGCAGATGGTCGGCCTCTTTCGATCCAGATGGGAAATATGGAAAAAGAATGTACGTTAATGCGGAAAAATGCGGGGTACACATGGGGTAGGCAAACAAATAATGAAGCTGCAACGCGCAGATTTTTCATACAGCTATGGAAATGGAGGTCTTCCCGTGTTTGGGTATGATGATTTTTTGAAATTCATTCAAGCCTTTTTTGTGGTTTTCCCGGTGGTCACACTTATTCATTTATTGGGTCATATCTTCTTTGCAGGCCTTTTTGGAGGAAAAGGGATCCGTGTTATCATTGGCACAGGCAAAATACTATTCTCTATGAGATTTTTGGAGGTTAGGCGGTTTTACTTCTGGTATGGAGGGTGTAAGTTTACATCTTTAAAATACAACAATAAACTGACCAAATCTCTTATCTTTTTAGGAGGGTCTATTTTTAACATAGGGAGTATTTTTATTGTAAATTACTTGATCCGGATTGGCATTCTGGAAGCTAACATGCTGTGGTACCAATTTGTATATTTCTCCTTTTATTACGTCTTTTTCGCCCTGCTGCCAATGGATATGGCAGATGGCACGCTTAGTGACGGGAAGGCCATGTACAAGCTCTGGTTTGATAAAAATAAAGATGATTCCTCAGCAGACTGCCAGCTGGTTGACGAGGAGAAAAGATAATGAGAAGGATTATGAGCGAATTTTCGGTTTTATCGGCGAAACTCCAAAGTTATGAGCGAAATCCCGGATTTATCGGCGAAACTCCAAAGTTATGAGCGAAATCTCTGTTTTATCGGCTAAATTTCAGTAATATGAGCGAAACCACAAAATTATCCGCAAAATCCCAAATTAATAAGCCTATAAAAAAAGGAAGCCCCAATCATTCGGGGCTTCCTTTTTGCATGAATTTCTTTTCATAATGGCTCAGAGCCAAAAGCGGCCAAATATACCGGTAGCTGTGATAGTGCATGTACAGAAAACCTGCCATTCCCTGCCCTTTAGGGTAATCGTTTGTCCAGTCATTTCTTTGTCCTTCGCGGATCAGGAAGGCTATGCCTTTTCTGATCTCAGGGCTGTTTTCATTAGAAACGGCAATCAAAGCGTCCACGGCCCAGGCAGTATGTGTTAAGGTACTGCTTCCCAATGGTACATAGCGTTTTTCCATATCGCTTCTGCAGGACTCTCCCCAGCCGCCGTCTTCATTCTGCACAGACTTCAGCCACTCTGCCGCTTTTCTGATATATTCCTCATCTGCCTTTTCCCCTGCAGCGGCGAGGCCGGTAAGGGCTGCCCAGGTTCCATACAGATAGCAAATCCCCCAGCGTCCATACCAGGAACCGTTTCTCCTCTGATTCTTTTTCAGCCAGCCTATTCCTTTTTTAATTGAAGTTTCGGCTCCTGTGGAAAAGGTGCCTAAATATTCAATGGTCCTGCCTGTTAAATCTGCTGTGGACGGATCGGTAAGAATATACTCTGCTCCCTGAATGGGAATTAGATTCAGCAGGCGATTATCCACATTTTTTTCAAATGCCGGCCATCCTCCATCACGGTTTTGCATGGATAAAGCCCATTGCACTCCTCTATGCCTGGATTTCTCAAAAACCACTCCTGTTTGGTTGTGAATGCTTCTCAGACTGGCGGTCGTATCATCCACATCAGGATGTAAAGTGTTGAAGTCTGAAAATCCCCAGCCTCCAGGAAGTCCCTTGCGGTTGTGGGCCGTCCAGTCTCCATGAAGGGTATGCTGCTTTGACAGCAAATATTTATTTGCTTTAAGAATCGCCGCATCTGAATCATCCACACCCGCCTCCTGGAGGGCGTGGGAAATTAAAGCGGTATTCCACACTTTAGCGTCAGTGAATTGAAAATGGATATGTCCATCTATTGTACAGGACATTCCCTTTAATCCCTTCACCGCCTTGATAATGACTGGATTTTTGGGCGAATAGCCGATAGCGAGGAGGGCAAAAATCATATAAAACGTGCTGCTGAAATAATTTAATGATGTTCCGTCCGGTTCAATCCGATCGAGCATATATTGCTTTGTTCCCTCATATGCCATACTGCGGAGCCGATCCGGTAATCCAATTAAGCTTTCGGCCATGCCGGCAAGAATGTTAACAAGGTTTCTCCATTCATCAGATCGGCTTTCTTCCCATAGTTCTTCTCTGTCCCTTGTTCCATAGATTTCGTCCAAATCCGGACTATTTTCCGTTCTTTGCCTGAATTTTTTGCTGCCAAGCACGATCACCGGCAAGAGATGAATTCTGGCAAAGCTCGAAAGCTGGTAGATGCTGATTGGACTGGATGGAGGGAGCAGCACAATTTCGATGGGCAATGGAAAAACGGCCGGCCATGGATATTGGCCTGTCATGGCAAGCAGGATTTTCGTAAACAACCCTGCATTTTTTATCCCGCCCTTTGATAAAATAAAGTTCCGTGCAGCTGCCAGATGAGGGACTTGCTTCTGTCTATAGCCTGAGTACAAAAGGGCGTAATAGGCTTCAATGGTTAATGATAAGTTCCCTTCTTTTTCGTCTTTAAAAAGCTTCCACGCACCGCTTTCATCCTGGCGGCTTTCTATTCTCTCCACCAGTTTCTGAATTAGCTCTTCATCCTTCATTTTGAGCGTTCTCAGCAGGATAATCATATAAGCATCAGTCATGATTCCAATTTCAAACGGATACGCCCAGGAGCCATCCTGAGATTGGCTGCTTTTCAGCAAATCGGTTAACCGGCTTATTTCTGCCTTGACTAGCTGCACATTCCTCATTCCCTCACTAAAGTTTTATTACACTATATTCCATAATCAATTAAAGAATTCAACCTTCCGGAAGAGTTTGCTAAGGGCATTCTAACGGTCAGAGAATGCTGCAGCAGTCCGGTTCATGATGACATGGCTTCATGGCAGCAGTTCAAAGAGGGGACCTATAATCATTCATATTTTCGGCACATGAAACAATTCTCTCCTGCTCATACTAAGGTCGGAGGTGCGCCAGCGATATGAAATTCTCATGGGTATTGGGGATCATGCTATTAACACAAACTCAAACTGCCAGTCTACCTGATGACTTATCCATTGAACATGACGGCAGATCCATTGCAAGTGTCAACAGGTCAGAATATCAACTGCCGTTTCCCGAGGTTCCGCTAGTGGACGGTGAACAGTTCACTCAGCTCCTGGAAAAATTAGATCGCCAGACGTATATTCCGCCTATGAACGCGTACATAGGCGAAAGCGGGCGCGTCATTGCCGAAAAGCCTGGAAAAATACTGCACCGCAAAGCATTCACAGATATTTTTTATACATACTTTTATAGTAACGGGCCGGCTAAAATTGAGATCCCAATACTCCCCGTTTACCCGAGAGTGGATCGGGATCTTATCTCCCATATCCGGGTTAAAATGATCGGCCAGTATGTTACGTACTTTAATCCGAATAACGCCTCACGCTCCCATAATATTCAGCTTGCTGCCGATGCACTTGATAATTATGTTGTTTTTCCGAATGAAGTATTTTCTTTTAACCGTGCTGTCGGCAAAAGGACGGCAGGGAAGGGCTATAAGCGTGCACCGGTTATCGTTAGAGGGGAACTGTCAGAAGATATCGGGGGCGGGATCTGCCAGGTATCTTCAACTCTATTCAATGCAGTTGACCGGGCAGGCGTTAAAGTGATCGAGCGTTATTCCCACAGCAAAAAGGTTCCCTATGTACCGCCTGGCCGGGATGCAACTGTAAGCTGGTATGGCCCGGATTTCACCTTTAGGAACCGTTACAGCTCTCCCCTGCTCATACGGGCAAAAGCTATGCATGGCCAAGTGGTAATCAGAGTATATTCCTCTGATGAAATTGATTATGAGCCCCGCCAGGTTCCGAAAGCGTCAACAATGCTGCCGGAAGAAATCAGCATTGAAAAGGAAGCGGTTATAGAGGATTGATAGCCTTATGAATGGCATTTACGATGGCATCCGCCTCCCGGCAATTTAATGCCATCAATAAAAAAGGCCAAGGACCATTATGACCAGCCCGAAAATCGCAGAGCCGCGCTTCACGCTTCTGTTCTGCCCGGGCTTTAGGAATAAACTGATGACAAACCCAACTGGCAAAACAATGCCATTAAAGCTAAAAGTAAATGTGCCTAATAGATAATAACCAATCAGTTTCAGTACCAAAAGCTCTTCTTCCTCTTTCCTGCTCCGGTACAAAAGATAAATGCCGGCTGCCCAAAATAATAAAAAGATCATAAACATATGGTGCACCCCCTTTTAAATACGGTATTCTATGTTAAGCAGGAAAGTGAATATAAACAGAAAACACCCGCTTAACAGCGGGTGTTCATCTTTAGATAAGAGCTTTCGAAGAGACAATTACGCCATCTTCATCTGCATATACATATTCTCCCGGCTTCCAGTCAATCCCGCCAAATGTGACAGGTATATCGTGATCCCCTTTTCCCTCTTTCCGGCTTTTCAAAGGATTGCTGCCAAGTGCGAAGATTCCTATATCCAGGCTTCCTAGCTCCACAGTATCGCGAACACAGCCGTAAATAATTACTCCGGCAAGCTTTCTTGATTGGGCAATCTCACCAAGCCGATCACCCATTAAGGCACATCTTTTTGATCCGCCGCCATCCACCACCAGCACACTTCCCTCTGGAATGGACTCCAGTGCTTCTTTTACCAGAACGTTATCTTCAAACACTCTAACCGTTGAAATGGGACCGGAAAACTTTCTTTTTAGCCCATAAGATTTAAACTCCTGCTGGCAAATAAGCAGCTCTTTGCTGTGGTCATCACATAAATCGGCCGTTTTAAAATCCAAAAGAGATCTCCTCCTTTAGCGCTTTTGGCTGTAAAACACTATATGCCATCTTCTTTACTTCGATATGCAGCACCCTGTTCCCTTCCTTTTTTCATAATCGAAAGGGAAAGATTGAAGATTTCAGGCATATACCTTTTAGTAAGGAAACGTTCTTGGTTCAGAAAAGCGGTAGCGCCTTGCCCACGAAGGAATGCAGACTAATAGCGCCACGTCCTGTGGCAACGTCTGCATGACCCCCATCCTGGGGGCCTCAAGCACAAGGCCATCCTCCCGGAAAGGCATTCTTTGCCTTTTCGGGAGGATTGCTCGAAATGTGGAGGCGACTGCCCAGGGACGACAGGCATAAGCCGGTTCCTGTAAGAAGGCGTTCTTCCTTCTGAAAGGAAAAGGCTTATGACCCCGAGTCCCTAGGAGCCGCAACAAGACATGCTTGTGACCTCGAGGGGGCAGGCGCTAGAGCTAGACAGTTATCGACGTTCAAAATTTATACTTTCTATCTTATGAAAATGGGAGGTTAAAGGATGGCTCTAATGTGGGCAATTACAATCGGTTTTATGGTTTCATTGGGACTGGCCGGATTTATGCTTGTCCATTTTTTAAAGGGGGCAATGGATTCCAGTGATTCCACGACAGTTGATAGGATTCAGAGTGATCCGGAAGAGTAGAGAAAAGAGGCTGCAGTAAAGGCAGCCTCTTTCTTAGTTTTGGCAATTTGCGCAAAAAAACGTTTTCCGGGAAGAAATTTCTTCTTTCACTATAGGGCTGCCGCAGCGGAGGCATGGCTCTGCTTCTCGATCGTATACTCTGCATTGTTTATTATACCCCCCGGTTTTAGCATCTCCTTTAAACAAAGGCACTTCCATATAGCCGCCAAACTGGATGGCCCTGGTTAAGACACCCTTCATAGATTGAAAAAGGATTTTTATTTCCTCCTCATCCAATTCATCCGCTTTTCTCATAGGCAGCAAGCCCGCTTCAAAACAGATTTCATCGCTGTAGCAGTTGCCGATTCCTGAAAGGAACTGCTGATTGATAAATGTCGTTTTCAGCATTCCTCTTCTGCTTCCGATCAGTTCGTGAAAGGCCGGAAATCCTAATGTTTGATCCAAGGGCTCCGGTCCCAGATCTGAAAGCTCCTTTTCCAACTCTGTGTCTGTCAGCAAGTGGAGATAGCCAAGTCTAAGTCCAATAAAGTAAAGCTTTTTATCCCCAAAAGAGATAATGATCTGTTTGGTGCGGTCAGGATTGTCTGTTTCATTGCCAATATACATCCAGCCGCCAAGCATCAGATGCAGCAACAGATTTTTACCGGAGCTCAGCTTAAAAATAAGATGTTTAGCCCTTCGGTGGATTTCGGATATTTGCGTATTAATCAGCTGACTTTTAAATTGGACAGGCGGCACGTTGATGGATTTTTCCCGATTCACCTCTACATCTGTAATGACTTTACGGGCCAGCTGCTCCGTTAACAGCCTTTTGTAGGTTTCCATTTCCGGAAGTTCAGGCATGGCGTCAGCTCCTTCCTAAAATACTGTTACCTTAGTATTTAATGGAAGGAATCACTTCATTCCTGAAAACTGTGCCTTGAATTTTTTTACAATTGTTCGATATTTCGCAACAGTACTTTCCAATATTTTGATATTGAAAATGGTACGATGGTGTTATAGGGAGGTTTTTCAAATGCAAAAGAACCGTTCCAGCAAGCAAACTTTTATGTTTTTCCTCATTTATTTTGCGTTATTATGCAGTTTAATTTTTGCGGCTGTTACCCTTAAACCTTCTTTTCTACAAGAACAGCCTTCAGAAATTTCCTCTGCTTTTTCAAAAGAACTCGAGATTCACAAGCACAAACAGGAAAAGAAAACAGCTGAGAACGAAGGAAAATGGCAGCCATCCAATACCTTTGTGATCACAGCTATTTCTATTGGCTCTTGTCTAGATATTATCGTTGTACTTCTCTGGGCCCGTCATGAAAATAAAAAGAAACGGGACGGACAATTCTCTAACCCTAATAGATTGACCAATAAGAAGTGGTTCTGGTACTTGGTTTCAATGGGCATTGTTCTGCACAAGGATGGCAAGTTGACATTCAGCCTGAAAAACTTCATCGTAACTATTATCTTTTTGGTATTATTGAAGCTTTGGCTGTTTGACCAGCTTGAGAGGATCTAATAGTCATCACAGACTCTGAATAATAGCCTTATTCAGCTGGGCAATGATATCATCCGCATGTTCAATTCCGATGGATATCCGCACCACCTGCTTGGTAATGCCGAGTTCCCTGCATACTTCAGGGGGCAGTGCCCGGTGCGATGTTGTCAGCGGATGGGATACTGACGTTTCAACACCCGCAAGTGTCGGCACAATTTTAATCCACCCCAGCTCTTTAAAAAACTCATTCACATCAGCACTGTCAGCCAATTCAATCGTCACAATGGCGCCAAACCCTTCTTCACCGTGCTGAAAAGGATAATAGACATTTTTTATTTCTTGATTTTGCTCTAATGCCCTTGCCGCTCTAATGGCATTTGCTGACTGCTGCTTCATTCTGAGAGCCAGGGTTTTCGCTCCCCTGCATGTCAGCCAGGCCTCAAACGGACTTAAATTAGCCCCAAGGTTAATAATTTTTCCGCGTGCTTTTCCGATCAGCTCTTCTTCTCCAGCCAGGACACCTGCTGTAATATCGCTATGCCCGCCAATGTACTTCGTTGCACTATGAACAACTAAATCAATGCCTTTCAAATAAGGCTGGCAATGATATGGAGTGGCAAATGTATTATCGATCAGGGTAACGAGATTATGCTTCTTTGCCAGGCGGACGACTTCCTCAAGGTTTTCCACCCGCAATAGAGGATTTGTGATGGATTCAGAATAAAGAAGTTTTGTATTCTCCTGTATGGCTTCCTCCACTTGTGAAGCATCAGAGAAAGGAACAACGGTTACTTCTATACCGAGCTGTGTCAGCTCTTCTTTGATTAATTGGAAGCTTCCGCCGTACAGGTCATCCGCTGCCACAATATGGTCGCCGCTTTTGACCACAGCAAGCACTCCCGCCAGAATGGCAGATAAACCGGATGAGGCAGCCGTCCCGGCTGGTGCTCCTTCCAGGCTGGCAATTAATTCACCAAGCTCATCCGTATTTGGATTTCCGACCCGGGAATATAGATAATTGCCGTTTCCCTGATAAAATCCCTCGAGCTCATCCAGATCATTGAATGAGAAGGCTGAAGTTTGATAGATCGGCGTTACTTTGCTTTGAATTTTGCGGTTGCTCTTACTTTTCTTGTGCAGAACAGAAGTTTCGAAATTCATTTGGCTTTCCCCTTTAAAAGAAATAAGGGCTGGACAATGCCCAGACCTTTAATGCAATAATTAGCTGAATTATAGCAAAATTATATCAATACAGCTTTTATGCGTCAATGAAGGAAAGGATCTCTACTTTACTTCCTTTAAAAAGCTTTTAGTCCTGATGCCTGTTCGCCGAATGATTAAAGTTGTGTCTACATTTATATCAGCATCACTAAATTTTTCATCCCAGTTTTTCTGGACTTTTTTGAAATTCTGATAATCCTGTCTCAGCACAACTTCACCAAAACCAAAAATATCGGTACCATATTCCTGCTGAACCTTCTCAATCGTTTTTGTGACCATCTCATTAATCTGTTTTTGGGCAGTTTCTGCACTTTCTTTATAAGTCCTTGCTTTATCAAACTGATCGTTGCAATGAGTCCCGTCAATATACGCCTCAGCTCTGATTTTTATATTAATCTTTGCTTTTCCATTTTCGAGTTTTCCTTTAATCTTTGTCCTTGTATCATATATTCTAAGCCCCATATACCGGTTTTCACTGCATTTGACGGTAATGGATGTTTTTTTGATCTTATTCTGAAGCCATAAGTAATTTCTTGAATCCTCCAGTGTCAGAAATCCTTCCAGCTTATCACCTTTGAATATAGCCAGTGAGTCCAGGACGACAAGCGCATCCGGGGTGACCTTCATCATATTTTCCGCGCTGGCGCCAGCTTCCGGGTCACCCTTGATCCTGACAGCAGCCATTACAGGCTGACGTCCCGGAGCGGTCCATGCTGTAATGACATCATTCATCCTCACGCCTGGATCTCCGCCCCAATCCTTCATCATGGTGTCCAGCTGAGTGTGCAATTTTAAAGAAGTAGATTTCTGAAATTGATACGTCACTTTTAATACATCAGATCCCTTTCCCCCTCTTGCAATCAAAATATTAAAATCATCCCGGATTTCCCGATTTCTCTCCAGAAAATCAATAAAATCAATAATCCCTTCTTTTGCAAGTTCTTCTCCAATAATCAAAGTGCGCATGTGGGAATAGATCAAATGCCTGGAAATCCCTTCATTCACTCTATAAGTCAGTTCTGCCAGAGAGTTTCCTTCAGCAGAATAAACAATGGATGGCGCATTTCCGCTGGCAGTGCGGTTATTCAATTCTGTTGCATTTATGCCTTCTACAGTCAGAGTATACTTTTCATCCTCGCCCTTATCCACAGCCATTCCTGTCACAACGGTTATTTCGCCCAGCTCTCTCTGATCCCAGCATCCAGAGAGCAGTATAGCAGTCAAAATAACGGCAAACACCACACCATAATTTCTCAATTGGACTGCTCTCCTTCCATTGGAGGAGGAGAAGGCGACCCGGTCTTTGAAAACTTTTCAGGATTCTGTGTTTTTAGGTAAGCTGGCCGCTTCCACATACTCCAAATCGGGAACCGGAAAAAGACATCTTTCTGCTGCTCAATGATAAATGGAGCAACAGGTGAAAGATAAGGAACGCCAAAGGATCTGAGAGAGCTTAGATGGGCGACAATAAAAACAAGAACAATCAGGACGCCATAAAGGCCCAGAAAAGCCGACACAATGATCAGCAGGAATCTTAACAGCCTTGCTGCAGCAGCAAAACTATAAGTGGGTGATACAAAATTGGCGATGGCTGTAATGGCGACAATGATGACCATTATATTTGATATAATCCCTGCTTCAGCTGCAGCCTGTCCGATGACGAGAGCGCCTACAATTGATACTGTCTGCCCGACAGCACGGGGCATCCGGACACCGGCTTCACGCAGAATCTCAAAGGTAACTTCCATCAATAGCACTTCAATGACTGCCGGAAATGGCACTCCCTCCCGCTGTGCGATGATACCGAGAAGCAGGGGTGTCGGCAGAAGTTCATGATGAAAGGTTAAAATCCCGACATATAAGGATGGCGTAATCAAGGCAATCATAAACGATAAATACCTGATCATTCTTAAAAAGCTTCCCATCATGAAGTTTTGATAATAATCTTCTGCAATGGAAAAGAAATCAACCAGAACAGCCGGAACTACCAGCACAAAAGGAGTCCCGTCAACAAGGATTGCAATTTTCCCTTCAAGCAAATTGGATGCCACCGCATCTGGCCGTTCTGTATTCAGCGCCAGCGGAAAGGGTGTAGCGGATTTGTCTGCAATCAGTTCTTCAATATTTCCAGATTCAAAAATGGCGTTCACTTTGATTTGGCAAAGCCTTTTGCGGACTTCTTGGACGATCTTCTCATTTGATATGCCATCCATGTACCCGATGTATACAGAAGTATTAGTCTCAGATCCAATAATAAATTTTTCAAAACGAAGCTTTCTGTTTTTAATTCTTCTCCTCAGCAGACTAACATTTGTTGATATCGATTCCACAAAACCATCCTTTGGCCCCCTAATAACCGTCTGGGTGCTTGGCTCTGTAATGGAACGGTCTTCACCTGAGGCCATGGAAAGGGAAAGCGCTTTTTCCATATCTTTAAAAATAATAATGATGTTGCCATAAAGGAGTGCAGTAATGATATCATCGAATGACTTAACCAGCTGGTAGCCTGCCCCTCCGAATTTCTCTTTGCATAGCGATTTCAAATCGTCCTCCGTTGTTAATTCAATTCCATCCTCCTTCCCGCTGAGCGATTGCAGGATCGTTTCTTTTAATAATTTTGTATCAATCATTGTTGTAAGATAGATGAGTAAAGCATCTTTTCCTTCTGTTTTCAGCTCATCCATGCTTAAATCAACCGTGCTGCCGAACTCTGCATTTATTCTTTTTTTCAGCTGTTCCAGACTCATGCTTTTAAGATCTGGGCCAGTGTCCGCAGCTTCCGCAGGCTGAACAGGATATTCTTTCTTTTGGCGCATTTTTAAAAGTGATTTAAGAATACTCAAAACTTCATCCCCTTCTCACCGGGTTTAGCCTTTTTCTTTCGCCGCTTCCACAAAACTGCGATCAGCAGAAGTGATGGCAGTCCAAACTGCAATGGCAAGTGCAGGAAGTATGGGACCAACTCAAGCCCCTCCTGCCAATGATCACCGAAATTTACTGATATTAATATAGAAAAAGATGAAACAATCATGGCTACCGGCAAGGAAAAATACCGGTAAGGAAGCCGGAAGGTGTACTCAAGGCCTTTCAATCCAGCAAACATGAACACCGAACCCTTGACCAAAATCCCCAGCATCATAATAAAAACAACGAGTGCATCTATTCTTTCAATAAAATTGCCGATTGAGACTTCGCGTGCAGAACTGAGCATAGGAAAATTGGAACGCTGCAAAGCATCAGCTCCAAGTGTGACAATCATCAGAAACATTGCAAATAATAAAAGTGCACCTGCTATTCCCACTCCCATCAATGAAACACGCAAACAATATTTAAAGTTGGTTACAACCGGTAGAATGAGTGTAAATGCAATGAGCTCGCCAAAAGGGAACACGATTAGAGTTGGAAAAAGCGCATTCAAAACTGGCCGAAGCCCATCCCCAAGCACAGGCTTAATCTCATGTAGATTGGCATTGCCGCTTGCAAATAGCAGGATGGTTAAAAGAAACAAAAATCCGAATAAATAAGGAGTGAAAATTTCCGAAGTTCTCCCCAGGACTTCAAGACCGAGATACAAAATATAAGACATCAGCAGACAGATGGTCAGCGAGATGATTTCTATTGGTGTCGATGGCAGAATGGCCGAAGCAATCAATTCGCCAAAATCACGGACCACCCTGCAGGCCAGATACAGAAAGTAAACCACGTATATAATAGAAAAAATGATTGCAAGCGGCCTTTTAAAGCCAAACTCCATCATCTCGAATAAATTTTTTCCAGGCACCCGGCTGATTAAGAAATAATAGAATAGCATGATTCCAAACCCGATCATTATGGCGGCTGCGATTGCAATCCAGGCATCTTTCTTGGCATCCCCGCCTACTCCGACAACAATGGCGCTTCCTAAAAGGAAATTGATCAACAATGTCAGCAGCTGGCTGAGAGATATATTCTCTTTTAACATTCCATCACCAATCCCTTTTAAAATGTACGTTCAGTTAGCATTTCCCAGCGATTCCTTTACCTGGATGCCCCTGATTTTTTCTTCGCTTTAAAAAGACGAAAATCAATGACTGCACTTGAAAGCAATCCAATAAGTACAGAAACAATAATGATCATTCTTCCAGTGGCAATCTCCGTAAACAGTAAATTCCTCAAAGCTTCCCATATCGTATAATCAAATATTTTCATATCAAAAAGTGCAGCTAATATAGTCAATAGCAGAAAAATGCTCAGATAGCTTAATGTAATCATGACTGTACCCCATTAACATTCGATACTGTATATCTTTTCTCGGCCTGCACATTTTATCCAGAATTGATAAAAAAAACAGTAGAGAACCTGATTTATCATTCCCCCTGATTAATTAACAATTTAATGGGTATGGTTAGAGAAGGAGAATTTGTATAGGAATAGGGTTTGCAGGGAAAATTATGGACGAATATAACGTTACAGGAGGACAGGGTATGACGACATCCAACCACAAAACGCCCCAATATCCAGAGCCTTATTGGAGGGAGGAGGAACTTCCGGCCTTCGACAAGCTCAGAGAAGATGCTCAAACGGAAATTGCCATTGTAGGCGGCGGCATCACAGGCATTACGGCGGGTTACCTTCTTGCCAAAGAAGGCTATAAAGTGGCTATTCTTGAAGCCGGCAATATATTAAACGGTACTACCGGACATACGACAGCAAAATTAACAGCACAGCATGGATTAATTTATGATGAATTGATCAGTCATTTTGGCGAGGAAAAAACCAAACTCTATTATCAGGCTTCAGCAGATGCTATAGATTTTGTACGGAACATTGTATCAGAAAAACAAATTGATTGTGATTTCAGCAACGAAGAAGCAATCATATATGCTGTTTCAGAAGAGTATGCCCGAAAAGTTGAAAAAGAGCGGCAAGCCTATGAAAAACTCGGAATTCCAAGCGGAATGAAAGAGAGCATTCCTTTTAACATCAACACAACAGCGGTGCTCTCCATGTTTGATCAAGCCCAGTTTCATCCGCTGAAATACCTGAAAAAGCTTCTTAAAGATTTTGTGGATTTAGGCGGTATTGTTTATGAAAATACAACAGCTGCAGAAATTGAAGAAGGCAGTCTGCCTGATGTCGTGACAAGAGAAGGCCATCGCCTGAAATGCAAATATGTCATTGCTGCTTCCCACTTCCCTTTTGCGGATATGAAAGGTTTTTATTTTGCCAGATTATCTCCGGAAAGATCTTATGTCCTTGGCGTAAAAACCAAAGAGGATTTTCCTGGAGGCATGTATTACAGTGCCGATTCACCTACCCGCTCACTAAGGTACACACCCTATAACGGAGACAAACTCATTTTAGTGAGCGGCGACAGCCACAAGACGGGCCATGGACCGGATACGATGAAGCATTACGAAGCCCTTGAAGTCTTTGCGGAAGAGGTGCTCGGCATAACCGATTATCCTTATCGCTGGTCTGCCCAGGATTTATATACGCTTGATAAAGTCCCGTATATCGGCCCAATTACGTCCAAACAGAAGAATATCTTTGTCGCAACCGGCTACCGGAAATGGGGAATGACAAACGGGACTGCAGCCGCCATGCTGATAAAAGATCAGATTATGGAAATGGACAACCCTTATGCCGAGCTGTTTACGCCATCCAGATTCCAGGCTGACCCAAGCATTAAAAAGTTTATTGCAGCCAATACAGATGTAGCCGGCCAGCTGATCAAAGGGAAGCTTGAATTCGTGCCTAAAGAAACGGCAGATCTGTCCCATGATCAAGGCGGCGTCGTGATGATCAATGGCAAACGGACAGGTGCATACAGGGATCCTGAAGGCAGTCTCCATCTTGTGGATACAACCTGTACTCACATGGGATGTGAATGTGAATGGAACCACGGCGACCGCACCTGGGACTGCCCGTGCCACGGCTCCCGCTTCTCCTATGACGGAACAGTCGTTGAAGGTCCTGCTGCCAAGCCTCTGAAGAAAGTTGAAGAATAAGGCATTAATACGTTTTTTTAATTGAAATATAAAAAAAGACAGTCTTCAAAGGGAAAACTGTCTTTTTTATGCACTTTGCGAGGATTTACTTGCCAGTAATGGAGCTAGTACCGATTTATGTGCGGATAGAATTTTTTCTGTGCGTATAGCTCAAATTTATGTGCGGATAAAATTTTTTCTGTGCGTATAGCTCATTTTATGTGCGGATAGTATTCTGCGTTGAAAATATGGCTGCATTCTAGTTTTTGAAATGCTGGATAGCCTGCTTTTACTTCCGGATAGCTGGATTTTACTTGCAGATAGCTCATTTTTATTTTCGGATAAACCGGTTTATTGCGGTATAGTTCATTTTTTTCCAGCAACAAAAAAATCCCCCTTCTAAAAAGGAGGATTTGGTTCATCAGTCCTGCACGTTGTTTTCTTTCTTTTCTTTGCTTCCGGTTGTAAATTCAACAAGCTCTTCGCTTGTGCGCTGTGGTCTGTGTTTATTGTTATTGCGCTGTGCATTGCCGTTGCCGCGTTTAGTCCTGCCCATATTCTCATCTGCTCCTTTTTTGTTTTATCAGGAGTAGTATGAGTCAATAAAGGAACAGTTATTCTGATGCCGGGAGTTCAATTTTTGGAGCTTTCCTATGCTTAGTGGCCTGTTCAAAGGCATAAGCCAGTTTGATGAGAAGAGGTTCACTGTAAGCAAGTCCTGTAAATGTGATGCCCACCGGCTCGCCTTCCGGGGTATATCCGGCCTGCACTGTGATGGATGGATATCCCGCTTTTGCAGGGATGCCTGCACCATAATTATTCGGGAACACGATGGCATCGAGATGATGCTCTTTCATTACGTAATCAATGCCCTTCTCACCTGAAAAATAAATATCCTTCTCAAGTGCAGATATATAGGCCATTTCCGTCAGGTTTCCGCTTGTTTCCTCTGATTCAATCAGGATGGTTTGGCCATATTTTAAGCATTTTCCGCTATGATTTTCATTAAAATCAATGACATCGGACAGTGAGTGAATATTAAGGTGCTGTGCGACCGTTCGCAGGTAGGCATTCAAATCAGCTTTAAATTCATATGTCAGGACATCATAGCTCCACTCTCCTTTGGCGGAAGGAATCACTACCCCGTCCAGCACCTCTGCACCCAGCTCTTTTAAATCGTTTACCGCCTTATTCATGACTGAGAGCTTCTCTGAACTTAGGTAGTCAAAATAAGTCTCCCTGGCAATGCCGATTCGCGCCCCCTGTAATCCGGCTTCATCAAGGAAAACGGTAAAATCCATGCCCTGCAGATCTTTATTTGTCAGGGTAATCGGGTCATTTTCGTCAGGTACTGCAAGCACGTTCAATAATAAAGCGGCATCCTTAACCGTTCTCGCCATCGGTCCGGCAGTATCCTGACTATGGGCAATTGGAATAATGCCGGTTCGGCTGACAAGTCCGACTGTCGGCTTAATTCCAACGAGAGAATTCTGGCTGGCTGGACTTAAAATGGAACCTGATGTCTCCGTTCCAATGGCTGCGGCCGCAAAATTAGCGGCGATGGCTGCACCGGATCCTGCGCTCGAACCTCCAACATCAAATTTTCCCGTTCCATATGGATTCAAGGTTTGTCCGCCCCGTGAGCTGTATCCGCTTGGCATCCCTTCCGTCATAAAATTGGCCCATTCTGTCATATTTGTTTTTCCTAAAATAACGGCTCCCGCTTGTCTTAATTGAGACGCCACAAATGAATCCTTTTGTGCACAATGATCCTTCAAAGCGAGTGAACCTGCAGTTGTATGCATTTTGTCCCCTGTATCAATATTATCCTTTATCAATATGGGAATGCCGTGAAGAGGGCCGCGCGCACCCTGTTCTTTTCTTTCCGCATCCAGAGACGCTGCTATATGCAATGCATCCGGATTGAGTTCTAAAACAGAATGGATCTTTTTATCCAGATGTCCAATCCGGTTCATGTACATCAATACAAGTTCTTTGGAGGAAATTTCCCCAACCTGCATTTTTTCCTGCAATTCATCTATCGTCGCTTCAAGCAGATCGTTATCATGAAAGCTCTTTAGCATTGGATTCTCCATCATCGATTTCCCCTTATTCTTTAGTTAAATAAAGCTCCACATACTAATTCGCTTAGAAAAGGAGAAATTCCTTTTTATAAAAAGAATGCCAGGCACCAACTGATATGGGTGCCTGGCTGTTTGATCATTATACGATTTGGCCGCCTCGCATTACCTTCTTTTCTGCATTGAGGCCCAGTTCTTTGCCCATTTTCTTAAGTTCGCGCTCTTCTCTTTCAGTAACAAGGGAGATAACGGTTCCGCTTGCGCCGAATCTTCCTGTTCTTCCTGAGCGATGAACATATTGATTAACATCTTTCGGGAAGTCGAAATGGACAACATGGGAGACTCCTTTGATGTCCAGCCCTCTTGCCGCAACATCTGTAGCAATCAGCATATTGGTTTTGCCGGTGCGGAAGTTCTTGATTGCTTTCTGTCTGTCGAATTTGCTCAGATCACTGTGCAGGGTGCTTGAAGAGATATTTTTAAAATCAAGCTTTTCGGCCATAACGGTCAGGTTGCCGATATCCTTAACGAATACCAATGCTTTTATGTCCTCGAGCCTTGAGATTTTTTCAAGCATTTTAATTTTGTCCCTCGCTTCTGCCACAAAATAAATATGGTCCACACCTGCAGCCTGAATGGTTTCATCCTTCTCAACACGAATCACTTCAGCATCAGCTGTAAGCTCTTTCGCAAGCTGTTCAACAACCGGCGGCAGTGTCGCTGAGAATAATAGGACCTGGCGTTCTTTAAGTGTAGATTTAACAATATTTTGCACAGTCTGAGCATGTTCAGGCACGAGAAGCTGATCTCCTTCATCAAGGACAACAGTTTTTACTTCATGCATTTTCAGCTTTTTCTGTTTAATCAGCTCCAGCACCCGGCCTGGCGTTCCTAAAGCGATGTGCGGGTGCTTCTTCAATTTCTCAAGCTGCCTTTTCACATTGGCTCCGCCGATAAAAGAAGCAGCTTTAATCCCGCTGCCCTCAGCCCATTTTTGGATCTCACTTAAGATTTGCATCACAAGCTCCTGTGAAGAGGCTAAAATAACGGCCTGTACCGCCTGTTTATCCGGGTCAATTTTCTCAAGGGCCGGCAGCAAATACGCAAGTGTCTTGCCTGTTCCGGTCGGTGACTCGGCAATAATATCCCTGCCTTCCAAAGCCTGTGGAACCGCCTCTGCCTGAACGGTCGTCGGCTGTGCAAATGCAGACTTTTTCCATGCCTCCTGGATAAATGGCTTCATATTGTCAATAAAAGATTGTGTCATATGTTACTCCTTTTAACTTTTTCGAGTGTAATCAGATATTTATTAGTATAGCCGAAAATCGGAAAAAACTAGTATCGGTAATGATACTAGCTTATAGGCTGGGAGTTGTCCACCCTCAACAGAAAAAGGCGCGAAGCCATTGCTGGCATTCGCACCTTTAAAGCTTATTTGTGAATCCATACGGCTCCAGCAGAGTTATCCTTCGCTTCACCAATCACTTGGAATTTCAGGCCATGTTCCGGAACGATGCGTCCTGCATCAGGAATAAGGCTGTTAATATATGTTTTTGAATCATCAAAAACAGAAATTCCCTTTAAACCAGGGTAGTCATAATCACCGCGGGTTGGCGAGCTTACTTCCCATGCTGGTGCTTTGTCCAGGGAGAACGCAGCATCTGCAATCTGATATCTTGTGCTTTGAGATACTGTTTCTTTGCCGTCTAACAGACCGGTAATGGCTTCCGGATGTGAATCCACCACTCCAAGGAAACCTTCCCCAGGATGAACGCCAACCCAGTTGTCTGTGTGGCTGTCATCGGCATACCAAACAACTAAACCAGTGTTGTATTTAACTCCTCTTGATTGGGCAAGGGCAGCGTCGGAGCCTGCGTAATTTCTCCACTCCAGATAATAATGGTTCTTCGCATAGCTGATTCCGTTGGAAACAATGAATCCGTCAAGAGTCATCTGTGTCCCGCCTTCAGCATCGTCTGTGAAAATCACATTTCCATCAGCAGTTACAGTGATTTCATCAATCGCAAATCCGTCCAATGCCAAGCCGCCATCTGTTACATATTCGAATGTCAGGCTAACTTTTTTACCGGCAAATCCGCTTAGGTCATATGTCTTATCTTCCCATTCGCCTTTTGAAGATTCAGCACGGGCATCCCCATCTGTATCATCATCACCAATTACATCGAGCTCAGCTTCTGTCCCATCGTCTGCTTTTGCAGTAACAGTCAGATAATCATAATCAAACTCAATATCATAGTAAACTTTCGCATTGAAGGCAGCTGTTTCCGCATTTGTTAAGTCTAATTCAGGCGTCGTCAAAGTCGTATGAAGATCATCACCCTTCGTGCTGTAGTAATATTTCTCGCCAAACGCAGGTGCAATCCCCTTTACTTCTTTTTCTGGAAGATTTACTTTTACAATTCCAGGGTTTTTAGATTTGGTTACACTTTGGTCAATAACAGTTGCCAAACCTTTATTATCAATATCTTCATAATTTACTTCCATAATATTAGCCCAGTTTCCGCCCATGCCTTTTTGGAAAAATTCTTTATTTTGCGGTGAGAAACTAGTTGGTTCAGTACCTGCTATTTCGCCGTTCCAGCTGCCGCCGCTCATGATGGACCATGAAGCAACCGGCTCACCTTGACCGGTATATTGCGTATCATACTCATCCGGCAATCCTAAATCATGTCCAAACTCATGGGCAAACACCCCGACCGCTCCATCTTCAGGCTGAATGGTATAATCGAATGCACCCATTTTTCCGCCCCAATAATCTACCTTGGCTGTAGTATTCGGAACAGCAAATACTCCGCCAAGTGTCCAGCGGTGTGACCAGATGGCATCATCACCAAGCGCTCCGCCGCCAGCTTCCTGTCCTGTGCCGGCGTGGATAATCATGAGGTGATCAACTAATCCATCAGGCTCATTAAAGTTTCCATCTCCATCTAAATCATATAAATCAAATTCATCATATTCCGAAAGATCCATTCCAGCGTTCACAGCTGCTTTTAAAGCCTCTTTTACTAAGTCGCGAGGTCCAAGAGGTGATAGATTATCATGACCTCCGGCAGGACTATCATCACCATAATCGCTCGCATTTCCAGGGACTGTCAGCCATTCTGACACAGTGCCATCCACAGTGTAGCTGCCGCCGGACTGCTCTTCATAGAACTGCTTAAACGTTTTTACTTTATCTCCATTAAATAATTCAAATTCAGTATCGCCAAACATCAGCTTCTCATAGTGCTCTTTGTTGAAATCCTCAGCGTACATATATCCCTCTTCCTGAGTTACATTGTTATGCTTGAAATCTTCAAATTCAGTTAGAAGCACAAGCACTTTGTCTGTTCTGACATCACCATTGTAGCTTGCTTCTTTGGCCGGATCTACTTTTACATAGCCGTCCGGTTTGCCCTTTTTATAGTTTTTATGACCTTTATTCAGCTGCTTTGTCATCTGTTCTTTTTGTTTCGTTAAGAAATCCTTTGTTTTTTTATCAAACTCATCCTTATGGTCATGGCTATTTGCTGTATTTCCAGGCTGCTTTTCACCTTGCTTTTCTTTTATGTACTCCTTAACTGCCTTTTCTATTTCTTTAGAGGAAGCATCCTTTTTAACCAATCCTCTGTCTTTTAATGCCTTCCCCAGCCTGTCTTCATTCACAATATTCAAATCAATCGGTGCAGAAAGTTCCTCTGCTGAAACTTTTGAAGGAGCTGCTGTTGTCCCGGCAAAAGATCCCGCAAATAGTGCAGCTGCCATCATCGTGCTGGCTGTAATGGAAGATACAACCTTAAAAGGTTTTTTCTTATTACTCATTCTTATAGCCTCCTATTTAGTTTTTCTGAATTTTCGAAGTGCGAGATTAATTCTATCAAATTAACATAAAGTTTTTAATAGTCTAACAATACTGTTATTTTAATATTTTGATAACATTTGAGTAGGTAATTTTAATCAATTTATCCGCCGCTAAAAGAAAAAACGGGTACCTATACCTATTTTCGAGGGATATAGAAAAGGAGCATCAGACTGCCTGATGCTCCCTTCCTGTTATTTATTCAATTTAGTAATTCTTCCTTCAACCGCCGGGTTTACTTCTTTCTGCTCTTTAATGTAGTTGATTAAAGCATCAAGGTCGACGATATCCACAGTGCGGTTCCTGCCGTTTAAAAGGGCGCTATAGCCGTCTCCACCATCAGCCATATAGTTGTTTACCGTCACAGAATATTCCTGTTCTGCAGCGATTGGCGTTCCATCGTTCTTTACTAAAGAAACAATCCGATCTCCAGCAGCTCTCGAAGAATCGTACGTCACCTTTAAGCCGGAAACATGCATGATTCTTTCTTTTGAACCCCATTGCTGTTCAAAAAGTTCTTTTATCTGGGCACCGGTCAATGTCAATGTCACAAGGTCATTTCCGAAAGGCTGTACCGTAAAAGCTTCTTTCCACGTAATATCTCCAGCATCAATGCCTGCACGGACGCCGCCTGAGTTCATGAAGGCAAAATCGGTATTGGTCTGCGCAATCATGGAATCTGCAATCAGGTTGCCCATCGGAGATTCTCCATCAGCATTTACCTCTCTCGTAATACCTGTTGAAGTATGACCGATGACTTCATTTAAAATCGGAGCGACATCAGCAATATAAGCATCAAGCATTTGCTTAATTTCTGCATCAGGTTCAACGTCACGTGTGGCGCTTACGATTTCAGCCTTTTTAGCAACAATATCTTTCGTCACTGGATCAATTGTTAAGTCCACATCGGAAAAAGCAGTTCCATAGGAATAAGATTGAACAAGCAATTTCCCGTCCACCACAGTATTTGTGTACTGATGGTTATGGCCGCCAAACATCACATCCACTTCATCATCAACTGCATTCGCAATGTCAGCGAGTTCCTCTTGAGGATTAGACCCATCTATATCGGACTTTACAGGGTTATGAGTAATGACCACAATCGATTTAACACCCTGTTCCTTCAGCTCAGCTGTGTACTTGTTGATTGCTTCCGCTTCGTCCGTGAATTCTACACCTGCCGTTCCGCTTGGCGTAACAATTCCAGGAGTATCGGAATAGGCAATGCCAATAAAGCCGACTGGCACTCCATTTACTTCTTTAATTACATAGGGATCAAGGATTGGCTCCTTTGTTGTTTCATCCACTACATTAGCTGCAACATACGGGAAGTTTGCTCCTTCAAACTCGCCATACTTCTCTACAGTTTTTGGATGGGCCCCGCCATTGATAAGGCGTCGCATTTCGTCTACCCCTTCATCGAATTCATGGTTGCCGACTGTACCTATATCAAAGCCGATCTCATTAAGCATTTTAATTGTTGGCTCGTCCTGAAGTAGGGCCGAAACAGGGGAGCTCGCCCCTACTGCATCACCTGCATGCAGCATAATTGTATTGGGATTCTCTGCTTCACGCTGTTTTAAGTGTGCAGCTAAATACTCGATTCCACCCGCATTCAAACCGGAATTAAATGTATCAAGCTGACCATGGAAATCATTGATCCCCAAAAGTTGGACTTCAAATGGCTTTGGCTCCGGGAATTGAAGCGAATATTTCGCAAAGCCATTGGCTGCTTCCCCCGCATAGCCGATTCCGCTGCCTTCAGCAATCGCATCCTTTGCATCCGGTGAAGATTCGAACGTTACATTTACGCCACCGGCAACCGGTGCAAATGACCAATTGGCATCTGCAGAAGGATCGATGGTTTGTTCTTCTCGGATATAATCAATGATCGCCTGGCGGTTTTCATCCGGATAAAGCTCTACTGCCGTGTTGTTTCTGACTCCAGGGAAAGTGCCGCTGGCCCGATAATTATTTGTCACAACGATGAATTCCTGATCCGGATCAATAGGTGCTCCGTTATACTGAAGATTTTTGATTCTGTTTGCATCAGCATTAACCTGCTTGCCATCTTTATCATACTTAGCAGGTTCTGTTACATCGATCTCATATGTCACACCATCGATTACATCATAGTTATAAGTAGGGAAATCATTATTAATGAGTGACTGTTCTCCCGCTTCATTATCTTTTATCTGATTGAACTGGCCTGCAGACATTTCAAGCCATTCCTTCACATCTGCCCCTTTAATTTTTACCGTAGCGACTGTATTCGGATACAGGTATAGATCGGCTACATTTTTAATGGCGATTGTGCCTTCAGGGATATATGTGTAATAGCTTGCCCCGTTGCGGCCGCCTGCTTTAAAAGGAGCTCCCGCCGAAAGCACTGGTGTATTTTCATCTGGTGTTCCTTTTAATTGCTTCTCAATATACCACTTCTGTGCATTCGTCACAATTTGAATGGACGGGTCATCTTTTACAAGTGCAAAATAGCTGTGGATATCAGCTGTTGTTTCCCCGACAGGCTGGCGGACATAATTCACGGTTCCTTCATGTTCTTCCTTTACAGCTTTCAAAATAGCAGGATCTGCATCTGCAAGGCTTTCCTTGACGGTCGCGCCGGATTCATTTTTATAGCTTCTGAAAATAGACCTTAAAGATGACTGGGAATCCTTAACCTCCCACTTGCCCTTTACCTTGGCAATAGTCAGGTCCATAACGCCAAGCTGATTGCCCCAGCTGCCCGGCATGATGAAGGGCACCCCGTTGACCGTTCCCTTTTCTGCATCCACTTCAGGAAGATCGGTGAAATCTCCCGGAAAATTCTTATGGTTGTGTCCGGAAATAACCGCATCAATGCCTTCTACTTTTGTTAAGTCGTAGGCTGCATTCTCTTCCATCTCAGCATATGCTGCGTCCCCCATGCCGGAGTGCGCAAGTGCAATGATAATGTCCGCACCCTCTTCTTTCATTTTAGGAATATTGGCTTCTACTGATTTTACAATGTCTTTTGTGATGATTTTTCCATCAAGATTGGCTTTGTCCCATTGTGTAATCTGCGGAGTCACAGCACCGATAACCCCAACCTTAATGACCTGTTTTCTTCCTTTTTCATCAACGACTTTTTTCTTGATGATTTTATATGGTTTAAAGTAATTTTTATCGTTTTCCGGATTATTATCATCGTCGTCTTTGTAGACATTGGCATTTACATAAGGAAATGGCGCATCATCCAGAACCTCATCCAGATAATCGAGGCCATAATTGAATTCATGGTTTCCTACCGTAGCGGCATCATAATCTAATAGTTCCATAGCCTTGAACACGGGATGCATTTCCCCATCCTCAAGCTGATCTACTTTTGCTTTATAATCGCCAAGCGGATTACCCTGAATGAGGTCTCCGTTGTCAAATAATAATGTATTCTTTGCTTCTTTTCTTGCCTGTTTGATTAAGGTAGCTGTTTTAGCCAGACCAAATTCAATGGTTTCTGCATCTTTATAGTAATCATAGTTATAAAGGTGTGTATGTATATCTGTTGTTCCCAGTATCCGCAGGCTTACTTCATGGCTGAATTTAATTTCCGGTTTCCCTGCATGATCAGGCTTTGCCGCCATGACAGAATCATATGAAATAGGAGCTGCTAAGACAGATAGGGCCATCGTTGTTGCGAGTATCGTCTTTCCAAGTTTGCGCATAGGCTTTTTCAAATGAATACATCTCCTCAAATTATAGTAGATTAGGATGATAACATTCATAATTCTATCTATTTTTAGACTTATTTGAGAATGAGCAATTAGTCGGAATTAACATAGGAAAATTATTAAATTTTTGTAAAAAAGAAGCCTATTTACCTAATAAAATACAGCACCCTCATAGGGTGCTGTACGATTTCGAATAGTATTATTATAATGTCAGTTACTATTTTCCAGGTCTGCCCTGAACATTAAATGACATCCTCCTGAATTCTTTTTATTGGGTTGGCTGCTCTATAGGAATAGTAAGGTTCACAATTGTCCCTTTCCCCTTTTCACTTTCAAAAGTGATTCCCGCCTTGTGTTCATCCACAATCTGCTTGGTAACCATCAGCCCTAAACCGGTTCCATCCGGTTTAGTTGTATAAAATGGATCCACGACCCGTTCCATATTTTCAGCATCGATCCCGCAGCCTTCATCTTTAATACTGATCAAAACCTGATCGCCCTCCGCCATTTTGGCCGAAATCAGGATCGTGCCGCCTTCTGTCATAGATTCCATCGCATTCTTAACCAAATTAATAAAAGCCTGCTTAAGCATATTTTCGTCGCACTGAATTTTAGGAACAGCTTCCAGATTTTCTGTTTCAAGACGGATGTTCTGATTGGCTGCCTGTTCATGTATGATCGAGATAACATAGTTAATCACTGCATTCAGTTCAACTCTTTTAAACATAGGCAGTCTTGGCTTGCTTAAGATCATAAGGTCATCGGCAATCAGATTAATGCGGTCGATTTCCTCAATCATGATTTTATAGCGGTCCTGATCTTCAGGATGTTTTTCCATCTGCAGCTGAGTAAACCCTCTTAATGCTGCTAAAGGATTTCTTACTTCATGGCCGACTGCCGAAGCCATCTGACCGACAGCAGCCAGCTTTTCAGTCTGGCGGAGCTCCTGGAAAACATGTGTCAGCGAGTGAATATAGGAATAGAAGCGGTTCAGCAGAACATATGAAACACTTGAAAAAATGGCCATAAGCACGATTGGCACCATTACCTTTTGGCTGCTCAACAGTAAGCCGGCAAGCAGATACTTCGCAATCATTCCGCCGGTTACTATCCAAAAATAGCGCTTATTCACAAAAATCGGTGAAAATATAATAAATAAAAGTTCTACTGCACTTCCGCTCTGAAATTCCTTCGATTCTCCGAAATAGATCAGCATGCTGTTACTAAAATCTATCAGGAAAAACCCTGCAAAAAATAAGTATTTTACCTGAAAAGGGCGTTTTGTCCTGATTAAATACAGCGCTAAAGGCAAGAGCCCGATAATAGCCAGATAATAACCCCATCCAAGCCCGCCCTTTGGAAGCCCGATGCTGCCGCCAGTATTGAGGGGAAGCAGATAATAATAAAACAAATCATAAAGTGTTAAAATGATATAGAATAGCCATATAAAAAGCATAACTGCTTTTGTTTCTTCTTTTATCAAAGTCTGTTGATTAAAGCCTTTCATCTACATGCTCCTTGGTTAACTCTATTAATATTGTGTCTTTAGCACTATTATATACGTTTATGTCGAAACATGTATAATATGTTATATTCTTAAACTTCAAAAAACCGGCCATGGGATATCCAGGCCGGTTTGTATTTATTACGGTTTTAAGATGACTTTAATGCAGTCATCTTCATGGTCATTAAAAATTTTATACGCACGATCTGCTTCTTCGAGAGGAATCTGATGAGTGATGATTGACTTCGGATCGAATTCCTTATTCGTTATTTTTTCAAATAGCTCAGGCATGTAGTGCACCACAGGGGCCTGGCCCATTTTAATGGTGATGTTTCTCGAGAAAAATTCCTCGAGCGGGAACATATTATAAGTCAGCCCGTACACACCGGTCAGCTGGACAGTACCAAATTTACGGACTGCTTTCGTCGCGATTTGGATCGGGCCAAGCGTTCCGCCCTGGAGCTTAAGCTTCTGTTCTATTTTCTCTACAGCGGATTTCTTCCCGTCCATGCCGACGCAATCAATGACGACATCAGCTCCGCCCTGGGTGATTTCCTTTATATATGCTCCCATGTCATCATATTTCGTAAAGTCATAGACTTCCACATCATTGGTAAGCTTGGCGTGATTGAGGCGGTAATCGAGATGATCTACTGCAATTACCCGTTTAGCTCCTTTCATCCAGGCAAATTTCTGAGTCATTAACCCGATGGGACCGCAGCCGAGGACGACGACCGTGTCTCCCGCTTTAATGCCTGAATGTTCCACGCTCCAATAGGCTGTCGGCAGAACGTCCGATAAAAAGAGCAGTGATTCATCCTCCAGCTCGCACGACTCCGGTATAACAAATGGCATGAAATTGCCAAACGGCACCTTGAGAAACTCTGCCTGACCGCCCGGATGGTTTCCGTATTTCTCAGTATAGCCAAAATAGCCGCCTGAATCATTATGCGGGTTCGAATTATCACATTGGCTTTCCATATTATGCTGACAATAGAAGCAATGCCCGCACGATACATTAAATGGTATGACCACCCTGTCGCCTTTCTTTACCCTTGTCACATCAGGACCTGTCTCCTCAATGATTCCCATGGGTTCATGCCCGATAACATAGCCGGGCCGCAATGGCATATTCCCCTGATATAAATGAAGGTCCGATCCGCAAATGGCAGTTGAGGTGATCCGGACAATGACATCATCCCGCTTTTCAATTTTGGGATCCTCCACATTTTTTACTTGAATATCTTTCGCTCCCTGGTAGGTTACTGCTCTCATATTTCACACTCCCTTATCGACTTTATAGACTTTTACCCTCCTTATTGCATGATTAACTTCACAATATGAAATATTTACCTATTACTGAAAGAATATTATTATGCAAGTGAGGATGCCTGTCTGGGGTTTTTTGATAGAAATGATAAATTTAAGCAAATATAGGCCCAAAGTAATGTTTTATTATTCTGAATTTTATAAATATAATAGAGTTACAGCTCTTCAGCTGTGACCATACATATTCTGAGAGGAGATTTTGAATGAAGAAAAAAAGAGTCATTGGGTCAGCAATACTAAGTGCAGCAATGGGACTATCCGTATTTGCGTCAGGGGCATTCGGTCAGCAGGTTGTGAGCAATGAAACCTATCGGGTCGTCATTCAGGGCCCAAGTGCAGAAAAAGCAAAGGCAAAATCGAACTATGGAGTACGATGGGATTTTGGACAGAATGGTTTTACTACTACAGTAAATGCTAAACAGTATCAGGCACTTTTAAAAAATAAAAACTTAAAGATTGATAGAGTTGAAGAAGTTAAGAACTCACCTGTGACCGCAGCGAAACCTGGATCGGGGGCTGCATCAGCTCCGGCAGATGGTACACCTTGGGGAATTGAGGCCATTTACAATGACAGCTCCATCCAAAGCACTTCAGGCGGAAACGGGGTAAAAGTTGCCGTTCTGGACACAGGAGTAAATACAGCACATGCTGATCTCGCCGGGCAAGCTGAACAGTGCAAGGACTTTACACAAAGAAAGTCCCCTTTAATTGACGGAAGCTGCGGGGACAAGAACGGACACGGCACACATGTTGCGGGTACTGTGCTGGCTCATGGCGGCGAGAACGGACAAGGTGTTTACGGAGTAGCGCCAGACGCAGATCTTTGGGCATATAAGGTGTTAAACGACAGAGGATCAGGGTATTCTGATGACATCGCAGGAGCTATTAAGCATGCGGCCGATGAAGCGGTCCGCACAGGATCTAAAGTGGTCATTTCCATGTCATTAGGTTCAAGCTCTAAGAGCACATTGATTGCGGATGCAGTTGATTACGCCTACAGCAAAGGTGTCCTCGTAGTTGCTGCTGCCGGAAACGATGGTCCTGCCGATAATACGATTGGCTATCCCGGCGCATTAGTGAATGCTGTTGCAGTGGCCGCTCTGGAAAATGTTCAGCAAAATGGTTCATACCGTGTTGCCGATTTTTCATCAAGGGGCAACCCTGCAACTGATGGCGACTACCTCATCCAGGAGCGTGATGTCGAGGTGTCTGCACCAGGCAGAGCGATTGAATCCACATGGTATGATGGCAGCTACAGCACAATCAGCGGCACATCCATGGCTACTCCTCATGTATCCGGATTGGCTGCTAAGATCTGGGCCCAGAATCCATCAATGTCCCATGCACAGCTTCGCACCGAGCTTCAGAACCGCGCCAAGCAAAATGATATTCTTGGCGGAACGGGAGCTGCCGCTGGTGACGATTATGCATCAGGCTTTGGCTTCCCGCGAGTAAAGTAAGTGAATAATAGAAAAGCTTGGACATTGCGGTCCAAGCTTTTTTGTTCTGATTTAAATTAAAGTTACTGCAAGAGAGCCTGCCTTTTCTGCTTTCGGTTATAAATGATTTTGGACAGGCTCACACTCGCCTCGTACAGCAGCAGAAGAGGCAATGTGACCAATATATCTGAAATAAAATCAGGGGGTGTAACCAAAATCGCAACCACAATCAGCACGAAATATGCATACTTCCTTATCTTCTGCAGTGAATAAGGATTTAGGATGCCAAGACTGGTCAGGAACATAATCACAACCGGAAGCTCAAACAGGAAGCCGAATGGCAGTGTTAAATGCAGCACGAATCGAAAGTATTTTTCCGTTGTAAAAAAGGCGGTGAACATATCTCCTGATAAGGTCATTAAAAAATTCAGAACCAGCGGCAAAAGGATGAAATATCCGAATGCTATACCGGTAATGAACAGGAAAAATAACGCGGGAATATAGGATAAGGCCACCTTTTTCTCCATTCCGGTAAGTGCCGGGCTGACGAACAGCCAGATTTGATGGGCAGCAACCGGGATGGCGGCTGCAATGGCGACAACAGACGCAAGCATGAAATAGACCCATAAAATCTCAGAGGGTCCGAGAACAGCCAATTTAAAGTCCAGATCCCTAACCAGCCACTGGTAAATGTCGCTGACAAAAATAAAGGATAGTGCCAGGAACGCTATAAAGACAGCAGCTATAATCATCAGCCTCTTCCGGAGCTCTTCAAAATGCTGGAGAACATTTACTGCCTCATTATTCATATTAATCACCTCAATATAAAAGGAAGGAAGATATCCCTCCCTTCCCTATTCATTCTTATAGCAATTCTTTTTTCTTTTCTTCCGGCTGTTCGTCGGAAACAAGTTCGCGTGTGGATTTCTTGAATTCTTTCAGGGTTGTGCCGAATGCCCTTCCGATTTCAGGAAGCTTGGATGGGCCGAAAATGATCAGCGCCAGCACTAGAACAATTATCAATCCTGGTATCCCGATATTTGATAGCATAGTAACCTCCTAGTATTTAAAGCCTGTAATCGCCACAACTCCCGGACGCGGCATAGTATCTCCCTTGCGGTGCGGCCATTTGCTTGTCAGATTGTTCAGGTCTTCCGTCTCTTCTCCCGGATGCTGAATGGACAGGAACAGGGTTGTCTCGTTTGGTGTAAAGGATGGGCCAGTTAGTTCCGCTTCAACTGGAGCTGAAGCAAACTGAAAGGCTTCACCGGTATTTTTTCCGATCGTCGGGATGACGAACATGCCATTGTTGGCGAAATGCGTGTAGATTCCTGTATTCAGCTTGCTTGATGACATATCTGTTACAGTCCAAAGATTGCCAAGGCTGTCGAAAGTCAGATTATCAGGTGCACTAAATCCGCTCTGTTTTCCGCCGGCTGCGAAGATTTCAAAATCAAAAGTCAGTGCCCCCAGGTCATCTCCTTCTTCGATAAATCTGGTAATATGGCCGTGGAAGTTGCCATGTTTATCATTGTTGGTGTGGGCAATGAATACCGTTTTATCGAACGGGCTGATTTCTACATCTTCTGGACGGTCAGTAGGCGTTCCGCCCACAAGCAGAGCTGCTTCATGGCAGTGAACAGCCACATCAGCCTGTGTCTGGAATTTCTTTAAAAGGTCTGCATCCCCCTTGACGGCTTTCTGCACATTTTCGATCGTTAATGGCACCCATTTTCCGCTGCCCATATTAGCCACATAAAGTGTCCCTTCTTCCAGAAGGTCTGCGTTGGCTTTTCCGCGGGACTTTACATATTTATTTTTGCTGATGAACTTATACACGCATGCATCCTTTTTATCATCACCCATATATACCACAACCCGATTGTCATTGGTCAGGCCAACTGCTGCATTTTCATGGTTGAAACGGCCAAGGGCTGTGTGCTTGCGCGGCTTAAAATTAGGATCAAACGGATCGATTTCCACAATCCAGCCATAATGTGTATCATTTAATCCTGCATCCTTAGAGGTAGATTCGAAATTTTCCTCAGCTGATAAAACTGTGCCCCACAATGTCATGCCGCCAGAACAATTGGCAAAGGTCCCCTGTACATTCGTTGCACCGCCCACTGCTTTTGAACCTTTGGCAGGACCTGTAAGCTGGAACGGAGTCAAGCCTGTAATACGGCGCGCATATTTGGAATCCGTATCCATTTTCCATGTACCTTCTTTATCACGGTAGACCTCGATTATCGATCCGCCCTGGTTGTAAAGCATTTTCTGAATTTGCGCTGCGGTATATTTGCCATTTGCCGGCCTTGCACCATGAACAAATAGATCGCTTGAATATTCATGATTCACCCATAAGAGACCGCGCCTATCCTTATCAATTGGAAAATATAATGTAAAGTCATTGTTAAAGCCGAATGTATCGCCTTTTTTGTTAATGACATCCCCATAGGCTGCCACAACATCGTATTTGTATCCACGCGGCAAAACAAGATCGTCTTTATCTGTCGGGTCAATCGGCTTAAAATTCAAACCAGAGATTTTCTTCTGGAATCCGAATAAATGGGAGGCTGCCTCAACACCCTTAGCTTCCGCTCTTGGAACCATTGCCCCCAAACCAGTCGAAGCTACAGTCAATGCTCCCACACCTGTACCTACATACGTTAAAAACTTGCGGCGATTCAATTCAGTCATCCTAAGCACCTCTTCATATTATTTGAAATGATTGCATCGTATTTATGTACCAAACCCAAGTACAATACTAAAAGATGAATATTAAGAGAATGCTAAGAAATAACCTGAAAATTGTAAAAGTAGATTTAAAAATTGTAAAAAAAAATGCCCGGCATCAGCCGGACAACTATTATCTTTCTATTAAGATACTTTTTCTTCCTGAGGCTTGTATTCCTCTTCCCAATACTCAGCATTTTTAATGCCGAGCTTCTTGGAATTGAATACTGGGTCAAGACCTTGTTTCTTCTGGGCCTCGTAATCTTTCAGTGCAATCAGAGCCGGTTTTCTTAAGATAACGATGGCAATTAAATTCAGCCAAACCATTAGTCCCAAGCCAACATCTCCGAGTGCCCACGCCAGGCCTGCTGTTTTAACAGCACCATAGAATGTTGCAGCAAGCAAGACAATCTTCAGAATAAACATCGCCAGCTTGCTGTTCTTGCCGCTAATCAGGTAAGCTACGTTTGTTTCAGCCATATAGTAGTAGGCCATGATGGTTGTGAAAGCAAAGAAGAAAAGAGAAACAGCAACGAATCCGGCACCGAAGCCTGGAAGAACAGATTCAACAGCTGCCTGTGTATAACCAGGACCAGCTTCCACTCCTGGAAGGTTTTCTACAATTGGAGTCTTTCCATCAGCACCGACTGTATTGAACATTCCAGTAAATAGAATCATGAAAGCTGTTGCGGAACATACGAATAGCGTATCAATATATACAGAGAATGCCTGCACAAGACCTTGCTTGGCAGGATGGGAAACCTCAGCAGCTGCAGCAGCATGCGGGCCTGTACCCTGACCAGCTTCGTTTGAATAAATTCCGCGTTTTACACCCCAGGCGATTGCGCTTCCGATAATTCCCCCAAAAATGGAGTCTGCGCCAAAGGCACTGCTGAAAATTAACGAAATTACACCAGGCAGCTCACCAATGTTCATGGCAATAATAATTAAAGCGACTAAAATATAACCCACTGCCATAAAAGGAACCGTATATTGAGCTACAGTTGCAATACGCTTAACACCGCCGAAAATAATCAGTGCAAGTAACCCGATAATTATAAGACCTGTTACTGTTTTATCTATCCCGAATGCATTTTCCATTCCAAGTGCAATTGAGTTTGACTGGATGCCAGGCATTAAAAGCGCCATAGCCAGCAATGCAGAAATAGCGAAAAGGACTGCAAACCATTTAATTCCGATTCCCTTTTCAATATAATAGGCCGGACCGCCTCGGTAAAGCCCATCTTTTTTCACTTTGTAAATCTGTGCCAGCGTTGATTCAACGAATGCACTGCCTGCTCCGATAAAAGCGATGGCCCACATCCAGAATACAGCACCAGGTCCACCCATTGCGATGGCAGTCGCAGTACCTGCGATGTTACCAGTTCCTACACGGCCGGAAAGAGCAATAGATAAGGCCTGGAAAGACGAAACGCCCGCTGCGGAACTTTTTCCTTGAAACATGAGCAGTACCATATCCTTGATATGGCGGACCTGCAAAAATCGAGTTAAGACTGAGAAGAACAACCCTATTGCTAAACAGATGTAAATAACAGGTGTGCTCCATAATATGCCGTTTAGCTGATTAACAAAAGCTTCCAAATAACTTCCCCCTTTTTCATATATATTCTGAATCTTTTTCCTATTAGGAATTATAGAATAAATACTGTTATAAGACAATGTTTTTTTCACGGACTCTGGTAAAAATGTCATAGAAATTTTGGCATTTCCCTTAAAAAAACCCGTTTTTATCATAGTTTACAGGATATATAAAGATTAGGGTAATAGCACATAACCCTTCCTCTTTTTTGAAATTTTTAGTATTATATATTTAGGGAAACGAAATGTTGACCGGAAAGAAGTGTTTCAAACATGATAAAACAGACGAAAAGAAATTTAATGATCATGTGGTTTGCCAATTTCTTTGTGGCAGGCAGCATGACGATGGTGCTTCCCTTTATTTCGTTATATATAGAAAGTTTTGGCGACCACTCTCCAACTTATGTGCAGCATTGGTCAGGGTGGACGTTTGCGATCACATTTGTGACTGCGTTTCTTTTTTCACCTGTGTGGGGAAGAATCGGGGACCTTTTTGGGCGAAGGAAAATATTGATTCTGTCCGGAATCGGGATGGGCATTTCCATCTTCCTGATGGGGTACGTGACAAACGTCTGGCAGCTGTTTTTTCTCAGGCTGTTTACGGGAATTTTTACAGGCTTCATCGGAATGTCCCAGGCGTTTATTTCCACGCAGACTCCGAAGGAAATTGCCGGCAGGGTGATGGGGACACTGCAGACCGGAAGCATTACAGGTTCATTGATGGGCCCTCTTCTCGGCGGAGTCCTCGCTGATTTATTCGGATTTTCAGATACCTTTAAATGGACCTCCATCGCCATCTTTGTTTCTGCCTTTCTTGTTTTTTTTACAAAAGAACACAAAGTTCAAACAAAAAAGGGCGAGCAGACAAGGTATTCAAGCAAGGCAGTCATCCAGCATATTATCAGCAATCCTGTCCTGCTGACAGTTATGCTGATATCAACGCTTGTTCAAATCGCCCACTTCAGCATCCAGCCTATATTATCTTTATATGTCAGTGAATTGCATGGACCGGAAAATCTGGCATTCTTTGCGGGAATTGCTTTTTCGGCTGCAGGGCTTGGCAATCTGCTGATGGCCAGGCAATGGGGAAAAATCGGAGACCAGCACGGCTATATTAAAACATTGGTTATTCTCCTCTTCCTCGCAGGCGTGTTTTATCTGCCGGGAGGATTTGTCTCAAACATGTGGCAGCTTGTTCTTGTCCGCTTCGCGCTTGGAATAACCATCGGAGGCATCATCCCTGTCCGGATCGCTTATATCCGCCAGGAAGCACCGGTCGCCATGCAAGGTGAAGTGCTTGGCTACAACACTAGCCTCCGCTTTTTCGGCAACATCATCGGACCGGTCATCGGCGGTTTGATCTCAGGCTATCTGGGTTTTTCTGCAGTGTTCGTTGTCACAAGCTTACTCCTCATCCTGAGCGGGCTGATTCTGCTCGGAGCGATGAACCGCCATCCCAAGCTTGCGAAGGATTCTTATTAGTAACTGGAAAAGCTGCCTTAAAAAGGCAGCTTTTCATTATTCTTTAAAATGGCATACGCCAAGCTTATTGCCGTCAGGATCTTCAAACTCAAACCACTTTACCGTTTCATCCGCCTGGATTGGACCGGTTTTCACCTTTTGTCCTGCCAGATGCTGATGTGCTTCATCAATATCGGAAACATAAAAGTTAAATGGCATATGAGAGGAAGGAATTACTTTTTCAGAACACACAAGGGTTAATGGCGTTTCTCCGATTTCCAGGGCTGCATACCCTCCCTTGTCATCCCTCCACCTTACCGGGAAACCAAGCACTGTACTGTACCATTCAATGGCTTTTCCAAAATCAGTAACCTGCAGAAAGACTGTATCGATTCTTGTAAACATTTGAGCCTCCATAAAAAGGATTTTATATGGAGTTTATTCAACATCTTCTTACAAAAACCTTCTGAGAAAATTAAAAAGCCAGCGTTTCCACCGACTTTAATCTATTTTTTCGCTGCGTTGCTTGCGATATGGACAGCATCCCATACACCTGCAAAAGGCGGGGCATAACAGAGATCCACCATGCCAAGTTCTTCTGCTGCCATATGATTGTGAATGGCAACGGCAAATACGTCAATTCGGAGAACCACCCCTTTATTGCCGATGGCGTGGGCTCCGAGGATTCGATTTGTTCCTTTTTCGCAGATCAGCTTGATCCAAATAGGAGTCTGATTCGGGTAGTAGCTTGGATGGTCTGCGGCTTTCACGAATTCAGTTGTATAGCCAATGCCAAGCATTTTTGCATCCTCCTCGGAAAGTCCCGTTCTTCCAAGCTCCATATTAAAAATTTTAATCGCGGCGCTTCCCAGAGTTCCTACATATTTTTCATGGCTGCCGGCTATATTGGCCCCAGCCAGCCGGCCGCATTTATTCGCGTTTGTTCCAAGCGGAATATAATCATTTTCTTCAAGCACTTTGTGATAAACCTGAGCGCAGTCACCCGCTGCATAAACACCTTCAATATTGGTCTGCATTTCACGGTCAATGATGATGGCTCCATTTTTAGCCAGCTCTATACCCGATCCTTCCAGAAACTTCGTAGCAGGCTTTACACCTACAGCAACTAGCACTAAATCTGCTTTATAAGTACCTTTATCCGTTTTGACACTCTCCACTTTCCCTTTGCCGCTGAAGCTTTCTACCTTTTCTCCCAGGTTCATTTCTACACCGTGATCACGAATTTCTTTTTCAGCGATATCTGTTATTTCCTTATCGAAAGGAGCCAGGATTCTCTCGCCCATTTCAATGACACGCACATTTTTGCCGAGGGTTTTCATCGCTTCAACCACTTCGATTCCAATATAGCCTCCGCCGACAATGACAACATCTTTCACTTCTGATTTGCAGGAAATTTCTTTTAATATCATCCCATCTTCCATTGTTTTCAGCACTTGTACGTTCTCAAGATCGGCTCCAGGAAATGGGGGCAAAATGGGAAACGTGCCTGTTCCGATCATCAGCTTATCGTATGTATCCGTAAACATTTTTCCTGATGCAAGGTCTTTAACTGTTACTTCCTTCTTGCTTGTATCCACTTTTAATACTTCATGCTGAAGATGTGTTTTGATGTTCCTCTCAGAAAATTGCTCCTGTGTTCTTGCGATCATTTTCCGGTAATCGTCATTTTCTCCAGATATATAATAAGGAAGACCGCAGGCACCGTAAGATAAAAATTTGCCTTTTTCATAGACGGTAATTTCAGCATTTTCATCCATTCTCCTTAATTTCGATGCGGCAGACATACTTGCAGCCACCCCGCCAATGACCAGCAGTTTCATCGGAATCTCTCCTCGCGTTTCAATAAGGTATTCAAGATAGGTTTCGTTAAAAGTTTAAAATTATACAACATTGCTATACCCTTATAGCTATCCCATTATGGCTATTTTAAAACGTTTTTCAGGACTTCTTCCGTTACCTTTCGCACAATGCTTTCGATCATTTCTTCCGGCAGGCCGGGGGCTGTCCGGATTTTCTTCTCACTGCCTGGAACCGGTATTCCACCTGTTTTAATGCCCATATTCTCTCGGATTGAGATCAGCTCTGCAATTTGTTCTGTGCTTAGTTCGTTTGACTTTTGCATGATGTGTTCGGAATACAGCAGCATGAGTGCATAGTGTTCCAGTGATTCCATACGAAAATAGGCCTCTGTGATGTCCCTGCCCCAGGTTAGGGCTCCATGGTTAGCAAGAAGAACGGCATTGTAACCCCTGCAGTAAGGGGCAATTGAATCAGGCACTTCCTGTGTGCCCGGAGTGGCATACGGGGCAACCGGCACTTTGCCCAGCAGGACTATCGCTTCCGGTGATACAGGTTTTTCCAGGCTGATTCCGGCTATGGCAAACGAAGTGGCGACAGGCGGATGGGCATGGACAACTGCCTTTGCTTCAGGGTTTTCCTGATACACTCTGAGGTGCATTTTTACTTCGGATGATGGCTTCAGATTGCCTTCAAGCACATTTCCAGAAAGATCCACTTTGACCATCATTTCAGGGGTCATAAACCCTTTGCTTACACTGGTTGGTGTTGTCCAGAGTTCATAGTCCCCCACCTTAATGGAGATATTTCCGTCGTTTGCTGCAACGAAGTTCTTATTGTACACTCTTCTGCCGATTTCGCAGATCAGTTCCTTTGCTTCCCAATCGCTTACATATTTATTTTGAACAGCCATGGCTGTCAGCTCCCTTCCTAAACACATTCACTCCTTATTGTATATTCAAAAACAATTTGCATCAGCAATTTTTATAAGTTTTCTTCTTTCGCTAAAATATGATCATTTCCGCGGAAATATTATGTAATTCGCGGTCATTCATTCTATAAAAAAAACCGCCGATCAGAGGATCGGACGGTTCTTCGGGGGTATGATGATGCTTGCTTATTTCACACGAGGATATCCAAAGCCTGATGCATAATCGTCACCAGCTGCTGCTCCGTATCCGCCTTTAATGTCATATTGCTTGGCACGGTTTTGAAGCTCTGCACGAAGCTGAGTATGACTCATGGATGGGCTGGATGACCAAATTTTTGCTGCAAGGCCGGCTACATGAGGTGTAGCCATGGATGTTCCGCTAATCGTGTTATAGCCTCCGTTATACCAAGTAGACTCGATGCTTGCTCCCGGTGCAGACACTTCCACGTCTTTTTCCTGAATGACATAGTCACCGTCAGTGCTAGGGTTTCCGCGGGACGAGAAGTTGGCTACACGGTATGTACCGTTTTGCTGAACGTTTTCAAGGGCTGCAACCGCAATCGCATTCTTTAATGCTCCAGGATAGCCGATTGTATTAGCGCTGTAGCCGGAATTTCCTGCTGCGGCAACAACAAGGACACCTTTGCTGTAGGCATAATCAACCGCACTGCTGATTAGAGAATCTTTACCGCTTGAACCAAGTGACATATTGATGACCACTTTTGATCCTGTACGGGATGCTTCGTCTGCAACATGGCGGATTGCTGCTGCAATATCATCTGAGTAGCCTGAGCCATTATCGCCAAGCACCTTGTATGCCCATAATTTCGCCTGTGGAGCTACTCCATAAATTCCCTGTCCATCATATCCCCCATGTGCCAAAACGGTCCCGGCTACATGTGTGCCATGTCCCTGACGATCAGTGCATGAGCCATTTACAATCGGGCTGGATTGAGTGAAATCCTTACATTGCTCTGCTGAGCCTTCCAGGTCGATATGACTTGTATAAACACCTGTATCAAGAACAGCAACCTTAATTCCGCTTCCGCCTGACGTACTCGTAATGCTGCTGTTATTATAGATGGAAGCAATTCCCCATGGTGTCTGATCACTAGGATATCCTGCTGCCTGAATAGAAACAGAATCTTTCTTGGACGCTTCCGTTCTGGCAGTATCAAGAGTAACTTCGTTTACCTTTTCAATCTTTAAGTTCTTATTTTTCATCAGTGCCTGGTATTGCTTTGCATTGACTTCCGCTGTCATGCCATCGCTGCCAAAATCCCAGCGCTTGTCCACCTGTGAATTCAGAGATGCTTTGGCGTTTGACGGCCCCTGGATTAATACCCGATAGGTTTCGTTTTGAGACTCTGGCTCTTTTGCAAATGCCCCCGCTGTGAAAACTGATAAACCCATAGTCATACTTAGAAGTGCTGCTCCTAATGCCCTTTTTTTCTTCATCCTTTTTCTCCTCTCGAATCTATATTTTTTCCTGTCGTTTCTTGTTGTAATTAAAGTATATTTAAAATATTCAGACTCTAACAATATGCTAAATTATTTAATTATCAGACTTTGGAATCAGGCCCAGAAACATAGCTTCAAAAAAAGTAACAGGGATTTAGACGGGTTTACAATTGGTTTTTACTCTCTGCGCATTGGTTACTTCATAAATTTTCCATAATTAAAAGTATTACCCCAAATTAAATAGTACATTTGATTGATGAAAAGAGTTAAATTACACTCTTTCTTTATCGGAATCAGGGATATTTTCCTAGTTGAACGCTTTAAAGATATGAAGAATAGAAGCAAAAGCATGAAAATGCCTCCTGACCACTGGGCCAGGAGGCTATATTATTTCTATTTAAACATTTTAGACAGACTTTCAGTGAACGGCGCATAAGCTATGCCATTCTCCGTGATAATGCCTGTGATCAGTTCATGATCTGTTACATCGAATGCTGGATTATAGGTTTGCACACCCTCTGGCGCCATCCGCTTTTCGTACCATTTAGACGTAATCTCTTCTGAATCTCTTAATTCAATATGAATATCGTCCCCTGTCTGGCATGCGAGATCGACTGTTGACAGCGGGGCACAAACATAGAATGGTATTTTATAATGTTTTGCAAGAATCGCAACGCCTGATGTTCCAATCTTATTGGCTGCATCCCCATTGGCTGCAACACGGTCACAGCCGACGAGTACCGCTTGAACCTTGCCTTCTTTCATGACGATGCTGGCCATATTATCGCAGATCAGCGTAACATCGACCCCTGCTTCTTCGAGCTCCCATGCAGTCAGGCGGGCCCCCTGCAGAAGCGGACGGGTTTCATCGGCATATACTTTAAAATCATAGCCCTTTTCCTGCCCTAAATAAATCGGAGCAAGAGCTGTCCCATATTTAGCGGTCGCAATCGTACCGGCATTGCAGTGTGTCAGAATGCCCCATCCAGGCTCGAGAACGGAAAGCGCGTGCTGTCCGATCGACTCGCACACTTTTTCATCCTCAGCGCGGATTTTTTCTGCTTCCACTTTCAGGGCTTGCTTTATATCAGCTGCTGCTTTGCCTTCTTCCTTCTGAAAACAGGCTTCCATGCGGTCGAGCGCCCAAAACAGATTAACCGCAGTTGGCCGCGATGACGCCAGGAATTCCTTCGCCTTTTTAAAATCCTGATAAAGTTCTTCATAGCTCACTGCCGCTGATTGCTTTGTGCCCAAATAGACACCGTAAGCCGCGGCTATTCCAATGGCAGGTGCACCTCGGACCTTTAAATGATAGATTGCATCCCAAATATCCTTTAACTCTTTCAAATGCAAAAAGTTCTTTTCATTCGGCAGAACTGTTTGATCTAATAGAATAAGCGTGTCGGTTTCATCATCCAATCTGACAGACTGGATGACATCCACTGGTTTCCCCATCATGCTGCCTCCTTTAGAATCTTTTTTCACAGTCTTTTAGCACACGCACAAAATCCGCTCCTGTTTTAAAAGATTCCCTATCCATAATAAACATTTTACCGGCTGCCAGACAAATTTTTTCCGCTGCAGCTCTGCTGCTGTAATCTTCAATGGAGGTGACATCCTTTACAGATGCCAGCCCGATAATTCTCCTGCACAGTTCAAGTCCGGCTGCAGCTGCTGTGTCACGCAGAACTGTATCCAGATAATATTCTTTAAATCCCTCATAGCGCGCTGTTTGCTCAGTTGCTTTCGCATCCCATGCCTGTACAAATTTCGTTTTGAACAAGTCGATAATATCTTCCATTGTATTTTCGAGATATTCCAGCTGAACCTGTCTTTCTTCACCATCAGCCATTGTATATTTCGCGTTCACATAGGCGAAAATCAAGTTGGCGATCACATTGCCTACATCGTAGCCGGCTGGGCCGGAGAAGGCGAATTCGGGATCAATGATTTTAGTAGAATCTTCTTTGACAAAAATCGAGCCTGTGTGCAGATCGCCATGCAGCAGGGACTGGGCATGGGTCATAAACTCGAATTTAAGCTTTGCAGTTTCAAGCTGAAGCTTTGAATCTTCCCAAATTTCCCTTCTGGCAAATTCCCTGATACCTTCAAACACTTCATTTCTAGGACAGTCGTAAAACGGTTCTGTGAAGACGAGATCCTCTGAAATTTCGCACAATTCCGGGTTGATGAATTTTTGGACCAGCTCTTTCTTTTCCTTGTGCCCCATTACGACATCGGAAGTAAGCAATAGGGTATTTACCAGGAATGTCGAGATATGGTCAGCAAACAGCGGAAACTTTTTATGCTGCATTAAGGCTGTTCTCATAATGGTGTAATCAGACAGATCCTCCATCGCGGTACAGTTCATTATAGGATCGTAGCTAAACACTCTAGGCACGAAACCTGAAGCTAATTTGTTCTGCAGATCCAGAATTTCGTATTCAATGCGGTTACGGTCAGGAGAAAGCTTAAATTCATCTGAGATTCTGGCAACCGGTCCAGCCTGCTTGATGATCAGTGACTTATTGTGTTTATGGTCAGTCAGCTTGAATACATAGTTTAAATTGCCATCGCCAATTTCCCTGCAATCCAAATCAGCATCTGGAGCAAAATAATTCAGTCTGGTTTTGGCATATTCAATGGCTTCCTGTTCAGTCATTGTAAAATAAGCGGATGTGAAAACAGTCATGCAAAAAGCCTCCAATACGAATCTTTTTGATAGTCTCTATGATTTTGTGAATTTAATATATTTGAAAATATCTAAATACTATCATGTGATTGGGGGTTCGACAATATTTTTTTATATAAAAAGAAGCCGCTTTATGAGCAGCTTCAATCATTTCATTTATTTAATGCTTCTAATCGCCTGGAGGACGTTCGAATAGACTTCAAGGGATGATAAATCAATGCCAAGTGTAACGGCTTTCTTTGCCAAATCGGGTCTGACACCTGTGGCAATTGTGTTGACACCGATCAGAAGGAGGATATTCCGGATATCAAAAATATGCTTGGCGATTTCAATATCTATATTCACCGTGCCGGAAAAATCGATAATTAAGGTTTCGATTCCCAGCTGGCTTACCCGCGGAACTGTTTTCTCAATGATGATCTGTGCTCTGTCATAGTCAATATTCCCGATCAATGGAAGGATTGCAATACTGTCCTGAATCGGTACGATGGTTGCCGAAAGCTCATTTACCTGGGATTGAGTCTCCTTTAATTGTTCCTCGGAGTGGCGCTCAAAAGCGAATACGGTTTCATTAATGCTGATGTCGAGTATGTAGTTTACTTTTTTCACAATAGAAATAACTTCATCCGCTGTTAGCTCAAACTCTTTCCCTATATTGCGCAATCTATCGGTAAAAACGAGGCGAGTGTCCGGATATCTGGTGACTATATCGGAAATTTTTCCTCCCATGGAGGCAGCCCGTTCGCCGTTTCCTTTGCTCCATTCGACCAATCCTTCAGGAACCCGGTCTTCAATGTTCGCAATCATGGTTCCCAGATATTTTATAAACTCAACATACATCGAAACGGCCGCATCAAATTCCTGTCTGGGAATTTCGAAACCAAACCGGTTTACAATTTCTGCAACAATCTCTTCGGATAAAACCTCCGCATTTTGAGTAAGATACGCTGAAACATTTTGAATTGGCTCCATATGTGTGTATATCCCCTCTCTTATATGTTGCTTCGATTATATCCTACTATATCTTCAAAATGACAGAATGGGAAATAAATAGGAGGAAATCCTTAAGAGGAAAAGTCATTACGTATGATTTTAAAGGCATCCTCATACTCTTCTTCCCTTATATCGCTGATAAGCAGGGATTCAAACTTTTTGTAAAGCTCCCGGATATTGGGATCGCTGTTGATCAGAGGCAGTTTGTTTTGATAGTCTTCTTCCGACTCAAAAAAACTGATTTCTGTCCACTTTGTCTCATCTTTTATGTTTTTTAACATTTTGGTCTGAACATCGATGTAATTCCGGTAGATTTGACCAGCTTTCCGCTGGATCACCATCAGTTCCTGTTCGTTTTCCGGGCGGATATGATATTGATAGAGTTTTATGTACATGGCAGCTCCTTTGGTTGCTGTCGTTAGGGGCGAAAATTGGGATGTTATGAGCGATTTTTGTATTTATGGGCGAAATTCCTATTTTATGAGCGATTTTTTTGTGTTTATGAGCGAAATCCCCATTTTATAAGCGAATCCGGGTTTTGAGAGACATTCAGAAAAAAGCGATTCTCAGCCCGCAGCAGTTTTTCAATCTCCCAGTTTTTTGTAGAAGCCCAATGCTTCTATTAAAAACTCAATATCATACCCTGTCTTTTCATGAATCCGGGCTGCCCATTCTTCAATAGTATCCGCAGGTGCGTCATGATACAGGCCTTCTGTAGTACTGAGAAAGCTTTTCCAATTATAAAATTCCCAGTGGGCGGTTTCGTTTTTATAGGGAATCCGCTGTTCCAGCAATGCCTTTGGATAAATAGTGTGTTGAGACCGTTCAGCTGCTTTCAGGAAACTGTTCATGTCTGCTGTATCCGTATCATAACTCTGCCGCGATATTTTTCCGTTCGGGCGGTGATAGGCAATTTCCAGCTGTCCGTCTTCAAATGAGACCTGAACATCTGCCGCCGGAAAAAATCCGCTTACTTTTTCCGGCGTAAAGTCTCTTGCCTCTGGATCAATCAATATGGGCTGCAGCCATTGATCACCCAGATCGCATAGATAGCGGCGCCCCTCTTCATCCACTGCCACCACTGCCGCATGGGCAGAAGGCGTTTTCAATTCGTGGCCAACCGGATAGGCCTCGATTCCAGCCTCCTTAAATTCATGCAGGAGCCAGATCGCCAGGTCAAAACAGTTTCCGGTAATACCATATTGGGCACGGTGCTCCTTCATTAAGGAAACATCCCGCTGCTTTTTAATTCCTGCTTTATCGTAAAACCATGCTTTTGTCAGGGTCTCCATCGGAAAACAGTCAAACCTTTTCCAAATCGACAATATTGAATGGGGTGCGTTCAACATGATCATCCTCTCATATCTATACCTTTTTACTATTCTTTTTCGATTGTAAAATTCCTCTTCCTTTTGTTTGAACTGTGATGTATGATAGAGTATTTTCAGAAGAACGCATTTAAAGGAGGCTTCATATGGCCAAGTACAGAGGATACATAGGGACATACACAAAGGGTGAAAGTGAAGGGATTTATACATTTATTCTGGATACAGAAGCAGGCAAAATTTCCGATGTGAAATCGGCAGCGAAATTGAGTAATCCCACTTATTTAACGATCAGCCGGAATAATCAATTTTTATTCTCGGTAGCCAAGGAAGGCGAATCCGGCGGAGTAGCTGCGTATCGCCTGGAAAGCAGCAGCGGTTCACTTGAGAAGATCAACAGCCAGGTGGCAGAAGGCTCTCCTCCTTGCCATGTCAGTGTGGATTCATCCGTACGTTATGTCTTCAGTGCAAACTACCATAAAGGGACAGTAGAGTCTTACTTAACAAATAAAGATGGCTCTCTAAACCCTGCAATTTCAGTTATTGAACATAGCGGATCCGGTCCTGACAGCAGGCAGGAAAAGCCGCATACTCATTATTCCGGACTTACTCCGGACGAAATGTATTTAATTGCAGTTGACCTGGGAACGGACCAGGTAATTACGTATGAAATGAATGAAGGGATTCTGAAGGAAAAAAGCACCCTGACTGTAAAGCCGGGAAGCGGTCCGAGACACCTTGTGTTCCATCCAAATCGAAAGTACGCTTATGTGATGACCGAGTTTAGCTCTGAGGTTCTTTTGCTTCAATATCATCAGGATGGAAGCTTAGTTCAAAAGCAGGCTATTTCCACTCTACCGGAAGGTTTTACGGAGAATAACCAGGGAAGTGCCATTCATATTTCTTCAGACGGGCGCTTCATTTATGCCGGCAACCGCGGGCACGACAGCATTGCTGTGTTCTCCGTCAATCAGGATAATGGCGAGCTTGCGTTTGTGGACCATACCTCCACAGAAGGAAACTGGCCGCGCGACTTTGTGCTTGATCCAACCGAAAAATTTGTGATTGGCTCCAACCAAAATTCGAGCAATATTGTTTTGTATTCCCGTGATGATAATACCGGGAAGCTTTCATTGCTTCAATCTGATGTTATGGTTCCGGATCCGGTTTGTGTGAAGTTTTTACACTCATAAGATAATGAAGAGAAAGAGCCTGTATGAGCGCTCTTTCTTTTTTATATTTTAAACTTCAACGCTTTTTCGTGAAGCTCCTGTGCCATGTCAGCAAGTACGCCTGTTGCGGAAGATACCTCTTCAATGGCAGCGCTCTGCTCTTCCGTTGCACTTGCAACCTCCTGAGTGTGCGATGCTGCCTGAACGGCATATTCATCTACCGCGTTAAAGGAGGTCGACAGCTGGCTGGTGCTGTGCTGAATCTTTTTAATTGAACCTGAAACAAGCTCCATTTGTCCATACGTTTCTTTTACAGCAGCGGAAATCTCCTCAAAAGAATTCCAGGCCTCACTAAAAAGAGTAATTCCTTCTTTTACAGTTCCTTCCCCTTTTGAAATAGACTCAACGGCGATTTTGGTTCGATCCTGGATATCAAGAATGAGAGATGAGATTTGTTTTGCTGATGTACTTGATTGTTCTGCGAGTTTTCGGACTTCATCAGCTACAACCGCAAATCCTTTTCCATGCTCTCCAGCCCTGGCAGCCTCGATTGCAGCATTAAGAGCAAGCAAGTTGGTCTGATCTGCAATCTGACTGATGATTGAAAGAATCTTTTCAATCTCTGCGGACTTTTCATCCAGCCTATGAATAATGCTTCCAGTCTCATCCGTGTTTTGGCTGATTATTTCCATCTGCTTTATGGCACGATTAACGATCAGCATGCCGTCTTCTGACTTTGCAGCAGTATATTCAGAAGCCTGGGCTACTTTTCCGGCCATAGAAGAAATTTCTCTGACATCTTCTGTAATTTGGCTGATATGTTCCCGGGATTCGACAACTTTTCCAACTTGCCCTTCAGTCCCTTCTGATACTTCCTGGATGGAACCGGCAATCTGGTCTGTGGCCTTCGCTGCTTCGTCAGCATTAGCATTCAGCTGTTCCGCAGAGGCTGCCACCTGCTGAGAGGTATCCATCACATTGGTAATTAACTCTTTTAAGTGCTCTGTCATTTCATTGTAGCTTGATACAAGCTTTCCGAGTTCATCCTTCTGGGAAGAATGGAGCTTCTCGCCAGAAAGGTCACCCTGTGCCAGTCTATACATGCCTGACTGTATTTTTCCAAGCCTTTTATTGAAATCTTTCATAAAGAAATAAACAATCAGCAGGCCTGCGAGCACAGATACAGCAGCAATGACTAATGACTTATTCAAAAAATCCGCCCTTATCAGCAGTGCAAGCTTATGCATATCAAAATCAAGTCCTGCCACTCCAGCGATATTCCCATCTTCGTCTTTAAAAGCTTTTGCTAATGTAATAGTGGATTTGCCGGTTCCTGTATCAATATAAGGCTCTGTCCAGACCATCTTCCCATCAGCCAGCTTGGCACTTAAATACCAGTCACGCTGCCTCGGATCAAACTTCCTTAGATCAACCTCAGCCGGCGGGATGTTAGAGAGATAAAATTCTCCCTCATCCTCTGTTGCAAAATATAGATTTAAGGTGTTCTCGTAATTTTCTGCCCTGCTGCTCAGATATGTTTCATAGAATAGGGTTTTCAATGGATCGTTGGCAGCAGGCATATTTGTAATTTCTTTTTCCATTGTATTTGGGAATGAGTATGTATCTGACTCCATTTCTTCCGATTCTGTCAAAGCTGTAAGGAATTGCTCATAATCTGCAAAAATGTTTTTAAAATCAGGATTGATTTCTTCCAATGAGTTCTTGGGGATGATAGCATATTCAAGTACTTGAGTCTGCTGATAGGATAAAAAACCGATGATCATAAGCGGAACTAATAAAAGAAGGATCATAATCAGGCTCATTTTAAATCTTAAAGTTTGATAAAATTTCATATTAGCCCTCCAAAAGTCGAAACATGTAGAATTTAAGTCTATTTTACCATCTCAAAAGATCTATAACAATTAATTTTTTGAACATTCTTAAAATTTTATTGCTATAATAAAAAACACCTCATTGCTGAGGTGTCTGTGTTTTAGCTGATATTAAAAGCAATCTTCCCCCATTGCTCCGCGTTTGCGATTTTATCAAAAGCCTGTTCGTATTGTTCCAGATGAAATGCCTGATCCAATACCGGCCTGATTTGATGTTTTTCAATAAAATGGAGCATTTCATGGTATTCCTCTGCACTGCCCATTGTTGAGCCAAGCAGATTTTGCTGGGCATAAAAGAGGCTGCGGAGATTAAGTTCCAGCACATCGCCTGTGGAGGAGCCAAATGTAACGATGGTACCGCCATTGCGCAGGATTTCGATCGACTTATTGAATGTTGCCGGGCCAACTGATTCAATGACAAGATCCACTTTTTCCACGCCAAGAACTGCCGTCCAATCTTCACTGCTGTTCAGTGCTTTATCCGCACCGAGTTCAAGCGCTCTCTGACATTTTTCCTCCGAACGGGAAGCTGCGTAAACGGTTGCTCCCGCTGCTTTTGCGAATTGCATTAAAAAGGTGGCCACTCCTCCTCCAATACCGGGAATGAACACTTTCATTCCTGACTGAATCTTTCCTCTTGTGAACAAAGCCCTGTAGGCGGTTAGTGCTGCCAGGGATAGGACGCCCGCTTCCTCCCAGGTTAAATAGGACGGCTTGGGTGCAGCGTTTTCAGCCGGAATGGTAATATATTCGGCGAATGTGCCATGAAACGGCAAGCCGACAATTTCAAAGCCTGACGGCGGTGCATCACTCTTTTCCTTCCAGCCCAGCCCGGGATTGATGATGACTTCATCACCTGGCTTCACGTCTGTAACGCCGTTTCCGACTGCGTCTATGATTCCCGCTCCGTCTGACCCGATGACAAGCGCGGGATCCTCAGGCTTGTGGCGGTTCAGGACAAATAAATCACGATGGTTCAACCCTGCCGTTTTTAATTTCACTCTCACCTCCCCGGCACACGGCTCGGGCTTTTCCAGTTCACCATAAGATAATCCGGCACTTCCTGCTTTTCCTTCATGAATGATCGCTTTCATTTCCTCCACCTGCTTTTCTTTAAAAATTTCGTCTATTCTATCATATCTTGAAATGGACGGGAGAAAAAAGCGATCTGCCTAGTTCAGCTTTAGTTTCACAAATTTTCTTTTTCCTGCCTGAAGAACTAATCCGTCTGTGATTTTCACGAGCATCTGAACATTGCTGACTTTCTCACCGTTTAAACGGATGCCGCCATTGGCAATCATTTTTCTCGCTTCCGTTTTGGAGGAAAGCAGACCGAGGCCGGCAAGAAGGTCTGTTATGAGGACTTCACCTTCACCCTTCCATTCGGCTTCAGGTATGTCATCCGGCATGGCTCCCTTTTGGTAAATAGTTTTGAAGTGCAGTTCGGCTTTATCGGCTGCACCTGTGCCGTGGTACATGCGGACGATTGTTCTCCCTAAAAGCATTTTGGCGTCACGCGGGTGCAGAGCGCCGTTTTCAAGACCAGTTTCGATTTGCTGTTTTTCTTTTACTGGCAGATCTGTTGCGAGATTGAAGTATTTTGCGATCAGCTCATCCGGGATGGACATGGTTTTGCCATACATATTCTTGGGATCCTCATCCACACCAATGTAATTGTTTTTTGATTTAGACATTTTCTCTTTCCCATCCAGGCCTTCAAGGAGCGGCATCAGAATGACCACCTGCTTTTCTTTTTGGAAATGCTCCTGCAGCTGGCGTCCCATCAGGACATTAAAGTGCTGATCATTGCCCCCAAGCTCAATATCGCTTTCAAGAGCTACCGAGTCATAGCCCTGCATCAGCGGGTAGAAAAATTCATGAAGCGAGATTGGTTTTCCTGTGGCCAGGCGCTCTGAAAAATCGTTGCGTTCCAGAAGGCGGGCAACTGTTATGCTGGCAGACAGGCGGATAACGTCTTCGAGCTGGAGGTCCGTTAGCCATGCTGAATTGTAATGAAGATCAACTTTATCCATGTCCAGCACTTTGCTGAATTGCTCGAAGTATGTTTTGGCGTTATGCTTCACCTCTTCATCGGTAAGCTGGTTTCGGGCTGCCGATTTGCCTGTCGGGTCGCCAATTTTTCCGGTAAAATCGCCAATAATCAGCTGGATGATATGACCGTTGTCCTGGAACTGTTTTAATTTATTCAGCACAACCGTATGGCCAATGTGGACATCCGGCGCAGAAGGATCTAGCCCAAGCTTAATTTTTAAAGGCTGATTTTGAAAAATGGATTTGGCTATTTTATTCTTTAGCTCCGCTTCTGGCAGAATCTCCTGGACGCCATTGCGGTAAACCTCCAGCTGCCTCTCTGTTTCGAGTGTTTGCTTGGCTGTTAATTTTTCAAAAAAATTCTCCATGATCCCCATCCTTTCCGTTATTGGAATACAAAAAACCACGCCCCTAAAGAAAGGGACGTGGCTAACGCGGTACCACCCTTATTGAAGATTGCTCTTCCACTCAGCGGATTAACGGTCCGTGCCGTTCCCTGCTACTTTGTTCACAGAGAAAGTTCAAGAAGGTAATTCACTGTTATCTTTGTGCTGATTTTCACCAGGCATCAGCTCTCTAAAACAGGGAGATAAACAGCTACTTGTTTCTGTCATTACTTTAAAATTTGAAATTTTTTTCATTTTAGCGGAATGGAGGGAATTGTTCAAGTGTTTTTTAGTGAGAACAATAAATGAAGTTTAGAGGTACTTTAACCTTAATACTAGATAAAAACCAGGAACATGCAATGTCCCTGGTCCATGGTTATTTGGTTAAGATAATCGGTCCTTCTTTTGTGATGACAACGGTATGTTCACATTGGGCGACATGACTTTTGCTAGGTGTAACGAATGTCCAGCCGTCGCTCATTTCCCTTACTTCTTCATCTCCGCTTGAGATAAAAGGCTCGAAGGCGACAACCATGCCTTCTTTTAGCAGCTGTTTATCCCATGGATCAAAGTAGTTCAGGATATGGTCCGGCTTTTCATGAAGGGAGCGGCCGACACCGTGTCCAGTCAGATTCATGATAACGTTGAATCCATTGTTTTTGGCAACTTTATGAACTGTCTTTCCGACAAGGCTCAGCTTGCCGCCCGGCTTTAATTTTTTCAGTCCTTCATCGAATGCTTCCTGAGCCGCATCACATAATTTTTGCAGCTTCTCGTCTTCACCAACAACAAATGATAGGCCTGTGTCTGCGAAGTAGCCATCCTTTGATCCTGAAACATCAATATTTACAAGATCGCCTTCATTAATCACTCGGCTTCCCGGAATGCCATGAGCCACTTCTTCATTCACGCTTATGCATGTGAAGCCTGGAAAATCGTATTCTCCTTTAGGGCCTGAAATCGCTCCATGCTTTTCAAAAAGCTCCCCGGCTAAGTCATCAAGCTCCTTGGTTGTTACTCCAGGCTTTGTTTTTTCAATCATCGCATCGCGAATCTCGGCGACAATTCTGCCGATTTCCTTCAGTTTAGCTAATTCTTCCTCATTTTTTACGATCATACAGAATCCTGCCTTTTCTTTAGTTGTTATTTCTCTATTATAATCTAAATGTGGCGCTCTTAATAAGATTTCGCATTTTCTCTTGCTAAAAACCTTAATTTAGTTTGTTTTTAAAATTATATGTTCCAAACACATTCATTTGTGCAAGGGAAACGGCCTCCATTGCATTATTTGCTCACGCATCGAATGCAGCACACGCTTATAATAGTAATCCTGATGCGGGACAAAGTCCCCTTTCCTCACAGTTATAGAGCCGGGGATTCTTACGCCATTGCCGACCTGGAATCCTTCTGCCTCAGAGAGTTCCTTTCCGCCAAACCACAGTTCATAAAAGTCTTCCAGGGCAATCCGGTAAATACCCGTAACCTCCTCTGGCTGCAGGCTGAACTCCTCTAATGAATGATTGCTGTAATAAAGGAACACATGGGCCAATTCCTTGTCGATAAAATTTTCTTTTTCCGCGATATAATCAATGACGCCCAGTGGCACCAGGTCAGCAAAATCAACATGAATCCCCAGTTCTTCCTCCACTTCCCGTATGCCGTCCATGACAGATTCATGGCTTAAGAGATGGCCAGCGGCAGTTATGTCCAAAAGGCCAGGATAATCCTTCTTCTCATTGCTGCGGTATTGAAAGTAAATATAAACCTGATCTTTTTCCCTGCTGACAAACCAGCAATGGAATGTTTCGTGCCAGCAGCCTCTTTTATGGACCTCATCACGAGATGCCACACCGATTTGTTTTCTGTTTTCATCAAATATACTCAGAAGTTCTGTCTCCAATTAAATGGCCTCCTTGATTATATAGCTATTGAAAATTTCATGCGGGTCTGCGTGATATAAATTCCGATACCTCGTAATTTTCTCCTGCTCTGCATAATGCCTTACCATTTTATAAGCAAATGAATAGCCGGCAAATACCGGGATGCCCATCTCTTTATTGCCAAAACAGATTTTGCTTTTTAAAACGTCGTCTGCTGTATTCAGATTTTGCCGGGCAATTTCTATATACTTCTGCTCGATTTCCTCAGTAAATTCTTTCTTCCACCAGCGTTTATCCTTATAAAGTGAAAGACTGAAATACTCAGCGCTCCCCTCCATTTTATACCAATCCGCAAGGGTAAAGGTTTCCAATGTAAGACTGTAGATCGGATTTTCAGGGGAGGCATGGTGGAGCTCATGGGCAAGCATATATTTTAAATAGTCGGGGTCAGGGTGAGGCGGAATAGCAAGAATGATGGTATCTGGACCTATTGTGTAGCCATTTGTCCACAGTGATTGATCGAAGTTTTGAAACCATGGGAACGGAAGTGCAGGCACGATTGTTATGGTTAGGCTTTCGAAGTGAAGATGCCTCTCAGCTTCTTTGCACGTTTCTTCAACGATTGCTTCTATTTCCTTAGGATACCAGCTGTATTTAAGAGCCTCTGCTTCTGGCAAAGCTGAAAATTTAAAGAGCTGAAATCTTTTGGCCAGCTGTTCCCAATCCTGCATCCACGATTTCCTTCCGATCAAGGGACTGATCTGAGATTGAAGGAAGCCCTTTATGCTGAGCCGTTTTACAATTAGTTCTTCAGGTGTAATTTGATTGAGGGTGTATTTCATAGAAATTCCTCCTTATTAATTAGAGGTGAGCAGAAGGGATGATATTCCTTCTAGATTCACTGCATATTCGATCATTTTATCAGCTCCCTTTTATATCAGAAAGACCCATTCAAAAATCCTCCTACCCCTTTAATACAATAAATTTTCGACAAAAATGCTGGAAAAGCCTGTACATTTTTTTGAAAAATTCAAACGGGTCATTTTTCATTTTCTCTTTAATCTATTAAAATAATGATAACAACTTGGTTAAAGGTGGCCTGCGGATGCTGGAATTGCTGATTACGATGCTGGAGCGGCTTGGAATCATTGTCACCATTGCGCTGATTCTGACAAGGTTCCGCTTTTTCAGAGAGATGATTTATGGCGAAAGATTAAAACGGCAGCAGGAGTATAAAGCCATTCTTTTTTTCGGTTTTTTTGGCATCATTGGAACGTATTCCGGGCTGGCCTTCAATACGGACACACTGCAGTTTAACCGCTGGGCATCCGAGCTTGCTTCAGATGAAGCCATTGCCAATTCCAGGGTGATCGGGGTCGTGCTCGCGGGATTGCTTGGAGGCCCTAAAGTAGGAATTGGCGCAGGGCTTATAGCAGGATTCCACCGATTTACACTTGGCGGCTTTACCGGGATTGCCTGCGGGCTGGCGTCCATAGTGGCAGGGTTGCTTGCCGGCTTTTTCCGCCGAAAAAATGAACATGTGAAGCTATCCTCAGCCTTCTTTATTGGTGCTACGGCAGAAGCTGTGCAGATGCTGATTATTCTTGGAATTTCACGTCCTATAGAAAAAGCGATTGCGCTTGTCGAAATGATTGGGATTCCCATGATTATAGCAAATGGACTTGGCAGTGCCCTATTTTTGCTGATCATAAAAAATGTTATTAACGAAGAAGAAAAAGCAGGTGCTTTTCATGCACAGAAAACGCTTAGGATCGCTGACCAGACGCTTGCCCATCTTCGGGAAGGCATTAATCATACGTCCGCTCTGGCAGTCTGCCTGATACTGCATAAGGAACTTCAGATGAAAGCAGTTGCAATCACCAATCACACCGAAATCCTTGCACATGTCGGCCTGGGAAATGACCACCACCGTTCAGGAAGCCCGATCCAGACTCAGATCACACGGGATGTCATTCAGCACGGGGAAATTGTGGTTGCCAATGACCAGACCATTCACTGCCGGCAGGAAAACTGCCCTCTTGGCGCAGCCATTGTCGCTCCTTTAAAGCTTCGCGGCGAAACGATCGGAACTCTGAAATTTTACTTCACTTCTGAAAAAGAAATGACTAATCTCGTGATGGAGCTGATCTCAGGGCTAAGTGTACTGCTCAGCAATCAGCTTGAGATCGCAGAGGCTGATAAAGCCTACCAGCTGGCAAAAGAAGCTGAAATTAAAGCGCTGCAAGCGCAAATATCACCGCACTTTTTATTTAATTCATTAAATACGATTATCTCCCTTGTGCGGATTGAGCCTGCCCAGGCACGGAAATTGCTCGTATCCTTATCACATTTTCTGCGGCAAAACCTGACGGCCACGACAGTCAGCTGCACGAGCCTTGAACAGGAGCTCAGACATGTAAAGGCCTATCTGTCAATTGAAGAAACCCGGTTTGTGGATCGGCTCGAAGTCATATACGACATTGATGAGGATGCTCTTTTGGAAAGAATTCCGCCGCTCACACTGCAGCCGATTGTGGAAAATGCCGTTAAGCATGGGATTAAGAACAAGGAACAGAACTGTATCATTATGATCAAAATTCAGAAACAGGACGGAATGACGATAGTAAAAGTGAAGGATAATGGACAGGGAATGAGCCGGGAAAGAGCCGAACAGCTCGGCAAGGAAACCCTGCAGTCAGAATCGGGCTCCGGACTTGCATTGTACAATGTAAACCGCCGGCTGACTATGATGTTTGGTGAGGAAGCTTCGCTGCAAATTTCCAGTACACCAGGCATCGGCACTGACATTCAATTCGCCATTCCGCAAACGGAGGAAAAAACTGATGGAAAAAACGATCCGAACCTTAATCGCTGATGACGAACGATACAGCAGAGATGAATTAAAGCATTTACTCGAGGAATTTCCTGCTATCCAGGTTGTCGGCGAAGCTGAATCGGGCGAAGCGGCCGTAATGAAAGCCATCCAGCTTCAGCCGGACGTCGTTTTCCTTGATGTGGAGATGCCCAAAATGAACGGGATGGAAGCTGCCCAATCTCTGCAGGAACTGAAAAAAGTGCCGCTCATCATCTTTGCAACTGCCTACCCGCAGTTTGCTGCTGAAGCCTTCCGCTATGAAGCAACTGATTATTTACTGAAGCCATACGACGAGGAACAGCTGGAACAGACCATCAGGCGCGTGGAAAAATTGATTGGCGCAAAAAAGGAAAGTGACATCAGCAAGCCGGCCGGTAAGCTGGCTGTTGAAGAGGATGGAGAAATTCTATACCTCGAGCCAAAAGAAATCCTTTATATCTACCGGGATGAAAAAGTATCCAGGATCATAACCAGGACCGGGGAGCATGAAACCAAAACCCCGCTTAAAGATTTGGAAAGCCGGCTGCTTCCCTTTTCTTTTTTCAGAATTCACAAAAGTTACCTGGTGAATCTGGATTACGTAACACGACTCACTCCCTGGTTCAACGGTGCATACCAGCTAGAGATGGATGGCCGGGAGGAGCTTCTGTCTGTTAGCAGGAATTATGTGAAGGCACTGCGGGTACGATTGGAATTGTGAAAAGCATCGGGAACGGTGCTTTTTGTGTTTTGCGGGGGTTCAAGTTTGAGGTGATTGCGCTTTGCTTGGCGGGGATTGCGCCGAGCTGGATGAGGATTGCGCTTTCCCGCTAGGTTTTGAGCCGTTATTATCATTAATTGCTCTTTCCTTGAGTGGAATTGCGCTGCTTCAATGCTTAATTCCGCTTTCAGCGATTTTTTGCGCAAAATACCAGTTTAACTGCGCTCCCCTGCCCTGCTCCCGAATATAATGAATTTTCTATACACTCCCACCCTTCGATGCATGTTAATCCCCCATCACTGCATTTTAATCGTTGTTTTTTACATGTTGGACACAAATTGTTCATATATCCTCCACTTCTTATATAATTTATGTAAACGCATTCATAAAGGGGGATAATGATGATTACTTTTTTAGTCTGTATTGCACTTTTAATTATTGGTTATTTTACGTACGGCAAGTTTGTTGAAAAAGTTTTCGGTGTGAAGGAGGCACGGACGACTCCGGCCTACACTCATGCTGACGGTGTGGACTATATCGCTATGAGCACACCAAAGAACTCGTTGATTCAGCTCTTGAATATTGCTGGTACTGGTCCGATTTTCGGCCCGATTATGGGAGCGCTTTACGGTCCTGTAGCCTTTATCTGGATCGTGGTCGGCTGTATTTTTGCCGGTGCCGTTCATGATTATTTAACAGGAATGATTTCAATCCGCAACCGCGGCGCGCATTTGCCTGAGCTTGCGAGCAAGTTCCTCGGGAAAGTCATGAAGCATGTTGTGAACGCTTTCGCTGTTCTTCTTCTGTTATTGGTTGGTACAGTGTTTGTTACAACTCCGGCTGATCTGCTTTATGTGGTAATGGATCAGAAAATCTCACTAACTCTAATCATTGCTGCAATTTTCATTTATTATATTTTAGCGACTTTGCTGCCTGTTGATAAAATCATCGGACGCCTTTATCCGTACTTTGGTGCTTTGCTTCTGATCAGTGCTTTTGGTGTTGGAATTGGTTTAGTTGCAACCGGAGCTGATATTCCGGAAATTTCTCTGGAGAATTTCCATCCGGCTAACGCACCTATTTTCCCATTGCTGTTTTTCACGATCACTTGCGGTGCACTTTCCGGTTTCCATGCAACACAGACACCGATTATTTCCCGTACAACTCAGAATGAAAACCAGGGACGTAAAATCTTCTATGGCATGATGATTGCAGAAGGTGTCATCGCCATGATCTGGGCTGCTGCTGCAATGAGCTTATTCGATGGCTATAACGGATTAAGTGATTTCCTTGCTAACGGAGGTCCTGGTGCAGTTGTCAGCGAAGCTTCCACAATGATGCTTGGGGCAATCGGCGGAACGCTTGCCATTCTTGGTGTAGTTGTACTTCCAATCACTTCCGGAGATACGGCTTTCCGGAGTGCACGTATGATTATTGCTGATTATATTAACTTTGCACAGAAGAAACTCTCAAGCCGCCTAATGATCGCTTTGCCTTTATTTGCACTCTCATTGGCACTTACGCAAATCGACTTTAACATCCTATGGAGATACTTCAGCTGGGCTAACCAATCAACTGCGGTTATTGCGCTGTTTGTCGGTGCGATGTATTTGTACATTGCGAAGAAAAACTACTGGATTTCCCTTATCCCGGGTACATTCATGCTGTTAATGGTCTTAACTTATATCTTTAACGCACAAATCGGTTTCGGTTTATCGATGAATGCTTCCTGGATTGGCGGAGCCATTGGTACTGTCATTCTTGTGGCACTGTTCTTCTCCGCTGCTAAAAAGGCCCGGGCGAATAACCTGCCGCTTGAAGAAGATATTTCCGGCTGGAAGAAATCCGCATAATGGGCTGCTGCAGTCCAAACTACCGTGAAACGGTAAATGAGGAAGAGAATAAAGTAAATGAAAAAGGCAAAGATTCTCTTCCTCTTCCTGCCAAATTGATTTTTGGTTTAATATTTGTAATCGGGTTATTCTTCTATTTAACTTAGCAAAGGTGCACGTACATGCGTGCACTTTTCCATTTAACCAAAGGAGGCACAATAAAAATGAGATTATTAGTTGTCGGAGCCGGCGCCATTGGCGGCTATTTTGGCGGAAGGCTTTTGGAAAAAGGCGAGGATGTTACTTTTCTGGTAAGAGAAAAAAGAAAGCAGCAGCTTGAGAAATACGGGCTTCTGGGGGAGAGTGTGCATGGAGATATGACGTTCCCTGAGCCGAAAACGATTCTGGCCGGGGAAAAGGCAGATGCATTCGATGTCATCCTGCTCTCTACAAAAGCCTATCATCTTGAGGGAGCCATAGAGGATATACGTCCATACACAGGCGATAGTACCTTGATTCTTCCTCTCTTAAATGGAATTGCCCACATGGATAAATTGACAGCTGCTTTTGGGGCAGCGAACGTTCTTGGCGGCCTTTGCTTTATTGAAACCACTCTCAGTGAAAATGGGAAAGTGATACAAACAAGCCCGGTCCATGACTTTGTATTTGGGGAACGATCTGGTGAAAAAACGGAGCGGATCCTGAAGCTTTATGAGGCTTTTTCAGGTACAAAAGCAAACTTCCGACTCTCCGAAAATATTGAACAGGAGATGTGGCATAAGTATCTTTTTATCTCCACACTTTCTGGCGTCACCTCCCTATTCCGGTCTCCAATTGGCCCGATCAGAGATCAAACATTCGGATTGAGTTCGGTAAAAGAAGTTTTGAAAGAAGCATCTGCCATAATGAGGGGCTTGGATGCTCCGCTCGCTGTCGGGATTGAAGATGCTCAGGTTCAAAAAATAAAAGAAATGGGCTATGAAATGAAGTCCTCCCTGCAGCGCGATATGGAAAAACAGCAGGCAATCGAAGCTGATCATTTCTTTGGTTATTTGCTGAAAAAAGCAGAGCTGCTTGATTTGGATGCTCCTGTTATCGGTACGATTTATGCTAACTTAAAAGTTTATGAAAAAAATAGTCTTTAAACAAAAATCCGAGCAGGACTCCCTGCTCGGATTTTTAGTCTATTATTTCGTGCTGCTGTTCGTATTATAGAAGAATTTCGCCGTGATGGACCCATCGGCATTTTCTTTAATATCTGTTACATGGATTCCGGAATCAGCTGGCGTTGAGCTATAGCCCTTCCAGAAGTAGTAAGAACCAGTGTGAACATTTCCGGATACAGGTGTGATTTTCCCTCCGGTTTTGAAGAAATCGCCTCCATCACCGCGGTTTAGATTTTTCTCCAGGTCATACTTTCCATCTGCTTGAAGAACAGATAAGCCGTAGTGTGTTACGACTGTACCATCACTTGCTGTTTCAGATTGGTTGTACTGGAAGCGTTTGTTCATCCAATTTTCCACGTTGTTTGGACGGAAGCCAGCAGTCTGGTACAGGTTGATGATGTTCTCATCTACGTGCCATGCCATTAACCCTTTAGAATCTGCCCCCTGGCGAATTAAGCCTTTGTTAAAGCCATCCTGCTGAACGTTTTCAAATAGGAAGTATTCAGTGCCATTAGAGCCCGGCACTTCCATTTTGACGATGCCGTTATCAGCAGTTGCTTTATTGATCGCCGGAAGCGTGATTTCTTGCACGCCCTCTTCAGGCTTCACTTCAATTGGATTTACCCATCCCAAGAATATCTTAGAGAACGGATCAAAGTGCGTTGGAGAGTTTCCGGCATATGCAGCAGCATCCGGATAGCGCATCCAGGAGCCGCCTGCCATCATCGAATAGTTTCCTACACCTTCAGAGCTGTAAACCGTATCATAGAAATCAGGCAATCCCAGCGCATGTCCAAATTCATGGGCGTAAACCCCGGTTTGTGCAGGGAATGGACCCGTTTTTGCTTCTTCTTTGTAGGTATTAGTAGCTGCATCGAAACCGGCAACGTTTCCGCCGATGCCTGGCTGAATGTTGTAGTTATTAACTACTACTCCGTCATAGGTCATATCTTCTGCAACTGTTTTATTAATCCATTCATTTTGAGACATGCCAGCATGTACATCTGCAGGTTTGCCAGTTTCATAGTATTTCCCATAATATAAAGCACTTAGCAGGCTCCACTTATGTGACCAGAACTGTGCCGGGTCACGGCTGAATTCAGCTCCTGTGCCTTCATGGATGACGAAAATGTTAGGCACTTCCCCATTCTCGGCATACTTTGAGAAATCAACCTGCTCGTCTGCCGCTTTCAGCAAGTCGCGGATGAATTCGCCTGTATGGGCATCCCCATTCACATTGCCATTAACGTATGTACCATTTTCAGCATATTTACCTTCCTGATCCAAGTAGTATGAAGCACCTTTAGGCATCTCTACCCATACAAATTTGGTGTTTTCCTTGCGGACCAGGTTGGTTTTTCCATAGCTGGATTCTTTATAAGCGTTTTGCATCGTGCGATCCTTTGGAACATTCTCACCATCATATTTCTGGAATTGAGGAAGCTCATAAGGATTATACTCTGTTCCAAAAATTAAATCCTCATAATACTCAGCTGGAACTTGTCCAGGCATATCACCGACCGGCTCATCCCCATCCGGATACTTTGCGAGAAGAACCAGAACTGGTATATCCCCCGTTGCTTCCTTATACGCAACATGATTGTCACCAGGCTGCTGGAATTTTGCACCTGCCTTGGCTGCTTTCTCAGCCGGATCCACTTTTGACAGATCGATTCCCAATTCCTTCGCCTTTGCCGCAAGCTCCGGCGACGCACCTACATGATGGGCAAGACTGATTTGATGCTTACTTTCCTGCTTGGCCTGAGTATCTGCCGGTCCCGCTCCTGCAAAAACGGCACTTCCTGCTAAAGCAAGGGATAAAGCTGAAGTTGATAGAACTTTTAACAAATGACTCACTCCCCTATAATCTATTTCTGTAATCTAAATAGTATAGAATATTCAGTATTTTCTAAATGGGAATAAGGGATGGTTTGATAGGATTTCTCGTGGTCCAAAAGACTTATTTTTCTGAAAAGTTACAGGTATAAAGATAATTTCTCTGTGAAATTTCCTTTAACTGTTTAATGATTTATAATAGAGGGATCTGTAAATAAAGGAGACTCTAACATGACTCATATAGAAGACAATGAACGAAAAAAAATCAGCCTTAAAGAAGCAATGAAACAGCAGCTTTTGAATAAAAAACAAGAGCAGGCTGGCGGAAAGTTCAATAATACTCCGGTTAAAACGGCGAAAGCAATGAAAAGCCAGCAGACAAAAAAGACCAATAATCAGCGGAAACGGACGGGTGTGTAATGGAAGGGCAGAATCGCGCTGCCATTGCGCCTGGATTAAAAGTAAAAATTGTTCTTAAAAAGGATCAGCGGACAGGTGTGCTGACAGAAGGAATCGTGAAAGACATTTTAACAAAGTCCCCTTCTCATCCGCACGGTATAAAAGTGAGACTCGAAGATGGTCAGGTTGGCCGCGTAAAACAAATATTACGTTAATAGGGACAGATCCCTTTCACTAGAATTGCATATACTGGGAGGAGACTATTGGTTACACTGATCAAGCCTTTACTGGTAAATATTACAATACTTTTTTCGTTTACGTTTAACGGGAATTTGTTTTTTCCATATCAGACAAAGACCCCTCTTACCCTTAAACAAAAATTGATTTACGGACTTCTTGGTTCATTCGGAGCACTTTTGTGCATGTTTTATCCCATTGAAACACTGGGGGAAACCCATTTTGATTTGCGCATGGTCGCCATCATGATCGTGACGCTCTATACGGGATGGCTTCCCGGATCTATAGTGATGCTAAGTACCGTCATTACCCGCTATTTGATAGGCGGCCAGTTTATTTATATTGGGATTTTGGTTTCCATTCTGGCATTTGTGATTACCCTTTCTCTAAGACGAGTGTTTCTTAATTCCAGCCATCGGGTGGTGACTGGTTCATTCATTCTGTTCTTTTATTTTTACTTATATATATCCATCATTGCTACCGCCGTCATTTTTCTGGATACATTCTTTTACCTGACTTACTTCGCGGCATTTTACCTGACATTTATTGCCCTTATCTTTGTAATCGAAAACCTTTTCAGAACGAATAAACAGATCAGTGAAATGATGTATATGGATAAGCTGACAATGGTCGGCCAGCTGGCAGCTTCTATCGCACATGAAATCAGAAATCCTTTATCCACTGTGAGGGGCTTCATTCAATATTTGAGCCAGGATACAGCGGATGAGAGCTTAAAAAAGTTTTCCCCGCTCATTATTGAGGAATTGGATCGTACAAATAGCATTATTACGAACTATTTAAAAGTATCAAAGCCCGAGCAGTTCCATCTGGCTAATGTCCCCCTGCATGACGTGATTCAGGATTGCGTACTGCTCATGAGGCCGCTTGCTTCTTATTCCAATGTGGTGATTGAGTACGCGGATAAAGGACCATTTTATGTGCAGGGAGATGAACACCACCTAAAACAGGCCATCATGAATGTGATCAAGAATGGAATAGAATCAGTTCCTGAAAAAGGAAGGATTCATATTTTCACCTCTGCTGATTATTTTCATAACACGGTTGAAATAACCATTGCAGATAACGGCCGGGGCATGACATCAGAGCAATTAGAGAATATCGGATTGCCTTTTTATACAACAAAGACCAAGGGCACAGGCCTTGGCAGCATGGTTACGAACAAAATCATTCGAGAAATGCACGGAACGATTGAATATGAAAGCGATATTGGCAAGGGAACGACAGTGAAAATCATACTGCCCCTGCTTAAGAGTGAATAAAAAAAGAGTGCCTGTGTGCACTCTTTTGCTGTATTGTCTTTTAGCCAATCCGTCCCTGTACGGCAGGCTGGTATTTTCTCATCGGGCCTTTGGCCAGAACATCACGCATATAGAAATCTCCGGCAGGATTTGTTTGTTTCAGCAGTTCTAAGAGGTATGTAATATCATCCATGGCCCTATGCGTCTGGCTTTCTGCAATCTGGTGGGACTGAAGGAGCGTCAGCAGCTTGCTGTCTGTAAAACCGTATTCCTTCCATGGGACACTTCTCATCGTGCAATACCATTTTAATTCGTTGATGTCTTCAGGATACATCCGGTATAAAAAGCTGCGGTCAAAGGATGCATTATGAGCAAAAACGGAATCGGCATGAAAGAAGTATTTTTTTATTTCAATGTCATCAAAGCATTTTCCGCTGACAGCTTCATAAGGAATCCCGTGGACCCTGAAAGCACGGCTGTAATTGTTTTTGGCTGATTTGCTGATGGGCTCCCGCAGGAATGCAGCTTTATCCTTAATATCAAGGATCTCCCCTGTATCCGAACGGTACGAAAAAAGCTTTAATGCCAGTTCGATGATTTCATCGGAATTTGGTCCAAGGCCTGTTGTCTCCACATCCAGCAGCAATCCCATCTTTTCCTGGTTTCTCATGGCCAGCCTCCTCTATTCATTTTAAATTAAGCATATAATAGAGGAGTGCTGAATGCCAGCGGAACCGCTCCTAGATCTTTTTATCGTTCTTTAAGCGGTCCACATAGTCGGCATGGTAATTCTGATGCATATATTCCCGGTTTTTCATGGAATAGAAATATCCTGTGGAAAGTGACAGAAATGCAAACAAAAAACCTACCCCAAAGCCGAAGGTATGGTAGCCCATGACAATGCTGACAACAGTAGTCAGCAAAAGTGCAAGCAATATATAAAATAAAATATTTTTACTTTTCAAGGATGTTCCTCCCCTTATTTCAAGAAACTTTCTTAATTATTATACCAAATTCGAAACAAAACTGCGGTTTTCTCCGTAAGAATAGTAAGGAGGTTTTTACCATGATCGGACTTGTCATTACACAGATTGCAGTGAGTGCGCTATTCCTGATTCTCGGATGGGCTGTGAGATTCAAAAAGGCTTACTGGCTCATTTCCGGATTTGCATCACGGCCCGATGAAGAAAAGGAAAAATTAATAGAAAACAAATATCCGCAAAAAATCGGCAGCCTGCTCTTCGGCACCGCTATCGGAATGCTGATGCTTGTGCCTCTATCGTTTACCGAATTCAGATTTGGAACCGAAGCGCAATTCGGCTTCATGCTGTTCGTATTGCTTGGCGGACTCATCTACTTATCCAGATATGAAGTGCCGGCCAAAAGAAAACGCAGTTATGTAATCGCCATCATCCTCTCCATCGTAACGCTTGGACCTCTCGTTTATCTAACCGTCTCCAGTCAGAAAGGCTATGAAATGGCAGTAGCAGAGGATTCATTTGAAATCTCCGGGATGTACGGAAATGAATGGACTTATGAAGATATTAAGTCCGTGCAATTATTGGAGGTGATGCCTGAAGTAACCTGGAGACAAAATGGCATCGGCCTCCCTACCCTTTCACAGGGTCATTTTAAAGTGACTGGCTATGGCAGCAGCCTATTATTCATCCAAAAAGACCATATGCCCATTTTGTACATTGAGCTCAAAGATGAGCAGATATTTGTTAACAGCAAAGATGCCGCCGAGACTCAGAGCTGGTATGACGAGCTCAAAAAAGAAGCGGAGTAACAAATGAAGCCGCCTGTGTACATTCCGGTGGCTTTTAGTTGAAGGTTTATAAAATTCATTCCATAATTGGATTAACATAGTAAAAATGGGAGGTGCCTTAAAAAGTGTCATATTTTCTTCTAATCATTGGATTTGCCCTTTTGATAGCAGGGGCAAACTTTTTTGTGGATGGCGCTTCAAAAATTGCCGGATTTCTTAAGATTTCTCCTCTGCTGGTCGGGCTGACAATAGTTGCGTTTGGAACAAGTTCGCCTGAAGCCACAGTCAGCATTCTGGCAGCCCTGGATGGCAGTGCCGATGTGGCTATTGGAAATGTCGTGGGCAGTAATATTTTTAACATCACATTGGTTGTCGGTATTACCGCAATGATTTTCCCCCTGAAAGTGGAAAGCACAACCATCCGCAAGGAGATCCCATTCACATTGCTTGCCACTGTGGCACTTATGGTTTTCATTAGCGATACATATCTGAACTCTATTGGCAGCAATGTGGTTTCACGCAGTGATGGTCTCGTTTTGCTTCTGATTTTTGCTGTATTTATGTACTATTTATTTGAAGTGGCCCGGGAAAGCCGAAGCAGTACAAAGGCTGATCCTATTAAAACAAGCGCAGGCCAATGGACGAAGCAAAGCCTTTTGACGATTGCCGGACTGGCTGCCATTATCTTTGGGGGTGATTTGGTCGTCAGAAGCAGTACAGAGATTGCTTACTCTTTGGGAATGAGTGAGACATTGGTCGGCTTAACGATTGTTGCCATCGGGACTTCTCTGCCTGAACTGGTGACCTCAGTCGCCGCAGCCATAAAAAAAGAGAGTGAGATCGCTCTTGGAAATATTGTAGGGAGCAACATCTTCAACATCCTGTTTGTCCTCGGAGCTTCAGCTGCCATATCGCCGCTTCCTGTAGACCCAAAAATATTCATCGATATTACGATTCTAATTTTAATCACCTTTGTGCTGCTCATCTTCTCAAGAAGCCATTATACCGTAGGAAAATATGAGGGCAGCTTTCTTGCAGCCTCTTACATTATGTATTTGATTTATATCATTATGCGTAATTAATGCCAGCGCCGGTCCGATTGGGCCGGCGTTTTTTTTTAAGCGGAAGTTGTTTCTGAAAAATACTTCTGCTTCCCTGGCTTCAGCAGCTGCCAGCAGACATGAAGTGAAAGGATTAAATTCAGGCCTGCTAAAATAACAATCGTATAGCGAAGCGGAAACAGATCTCCGAGAACCCCGATTCCAAAGAGCAGTATAATCTGCGCCAAGCTTTGGATGACACCGATCACACTGGTCATTCTGCCCATGATTTTCACAGGCACATTATTCTGATAAAAGGTTTGGTATCCCGCACTTGAGAAAGCATTAAAAATGCCGAGTACCGTAAATCCAATGACTACCATCATAAAGGAGTTTGCCAAGGCATAAATCAGATAACCGGCAGCTGTCAAAAGCATGCCAAAGCCCATGAGCTGTTTGATGCTAAGCATTTTTGAAACGATGGTGATAAAGAGAGCTCCCAGCGCAAAGCCAATCCCGCTGATGCTGACAAGCAAACTATAATCCGCTTCTGTCAGCCCCACAACATCCTGGATAAAAACAACCTCCTGAGAATCCATTGCGAGCGAGAACAAGCCGAATGCCAGGAAACACCCGTAGACAGAAATGATAAAAACCTCTTTCCTGCCAAACGTGATGACCTTCTTCCAATCATACCGGAGCGTTTCATAGGCAGATGTTTGTACCGAAGGGTACTTTAAATCTTTATCCATATCCGGAAGCACCCAGATGATGACAGCTGAAAAGACAAAGGAAGCCGCATTTAAAAAGATGGCTGTTTCGATGGTTCCAATCAGAAATAATCCGCCTGCGATGGCTGGCCCCACGATAAAAGCGCCTGAAGTAACAAGACTGTTGATGGAGTTGAACCTTTTTCTGCTTTCAATCGGAACCAGCTTGGCTATATACGTTGCAGAAGCCGGCATAAATAGAGCCTTCGCCATACTGATTAGAAAGAGGACTGCATAAAGGAAGCCAATGCTTCCCAGAAATGGTATCAGAGCTACCCCCATGGCCCTGGCCATGTCCGTCCAAATCATAATGCTCTTTTTATTTTTCCGATCTATCAGGCCTCCGCTCCATGAATTGGTTAAAACGGAAGTGACTGGACCTATGATCCATAATCCTGCAACAGCAGCAGCTGATCCGGTCATGTCATAGACAATCAAATTAATAGCAATCAGGTAAATAAAATCTCCCAGTCTGGATATTCCAATCCCTGTCAGCAGGAAGGACGCCATTTTCCAATTAAATGGTTTCATAGATCACCTTAATACATTTAGATTTTTCCAATTATGAGCATATCAAAAAAATGCACAGAATCGGGACATTTTCTTTTCATTTGCCATTCCCTTTATTTAATTTAATTCCCTTCCAATCAGATTGGCTGATACCGGCTTTAGATTCATCTCTCTTGCCCAGACAGACAGCTGGCCGATATGATGGATTTCATGGGCAATGGCATGGTTCAGGATGTCCCCCTTTTTGTATTGCCCCTCCTCCATCCATGGCGGTGTAACCATTTCATTGAATGGAACAGGCCATTCCTCCTTAAAAAAGCTTTCTAATTCCCTGCGGTATTCCTCAGATAGTGCCATTACTTTTTTCAATTCATCATAGTCCGAAAACAGGGGGTCTTTCACTTCCTTGCCCTGAATAACACAAATCCAGCTGTATTCTACATCCACGATATGAAAAAGGGTTTCCAGAATGCCCCCTGCTCCTCCGGTCCGATTGGCATTCAGCTCTTCGGCTGAAAGCTGGCGGCACCATTCAAACCACTCATCACGCACTTGCCAGTTATAGCGAAATAATGTCAGCAAAATCTCTTACCTCCTTGTTCAGTTACCTATGGAATTTCGTCAGCATATGGGAATTTCCTGCAAATTTCTTTTTCAGCCGCATAATTACTTCCAATGTATTTAATCCTAAAGGAAGCGGCAACAGAAGAAAGGGGATTGTATGTGAAGAAGAACTTAATGGTTTTCTATATATCGGTGGGCATATTATTATTGCTTGTTTTATTCGGTGTTTTTGTCCCGGATTCGCTGGAGAGTGTGACAGCAAATGTACAGGCTTTTATCACAGATAAATTCGGCTGGTATTATTTAATACTTGTTTCGTTTATTGTCATTGTTTGTTTATATTTTTTAATCAGCCCTTTAGGAAGAATCAAGCTTGGGAAGCAGGATGATAAACCGGAATTTTCCCGCCCTACGTGGTTTGCCATGCTGTTCAGCGCTGGTATGGGGATCGGGCTGGTTTTCTGGGGTGCAGCTGAGCCGATTTATCACTATGCGGTCGGGTCCCCGACAGGCGGAGAAGTAGGGACGGACCAGGCCATTAGGAATGCCATGAGGTATACTTACTTCCATTGGGGAATCCATGCCTGGGCGATTTATGGCATTGTGGCTCTTGTGCTGGCATACTTCAACTTCCGCCATGGGGAACCTGGTTTAATAAGTGCCACTTTGAAGCCGATTTTAGGGGAACATACTCAGAAAGCTGCAGGGAAGATCATCGATATTCTTTCAGTGGTTGCGACTGTGATTGGTGTAGCTACGACACTGGGATTTGGAGCTGTGCAGATTAACGGCGGGCTGTCCTATCTTTTTGGCATACCGGTCAGTATTACTGTCCAGTTCATTATTGTGGTAATTGTTACGGTTCTTTTCATGATATCCGCCTGGTCCGGACTTGGTAAGGGCATCAAAATCCTGAGCAATGCCAATATGATTTTAGCAGCGGTTCTATTTCTGCTCACTTTTTTCCTGGGACCTTCATTGTTCATCCTTAACCTGTTCACCAATACTCTTGGGTCCTATCTGCAGAATTTACCTGGCATGAGTCTTAGAATTGCGCCGTTAAATCCAGAGGTCAGGGAATGGATTAATGGCTGGACGATTTTTTACTGGGCCTGGTGGATTGCCTGGGCACCCTTCGTGGGGATTTTCATCGCCCGCGTTTCAAAAGGGAGAACCATACGGGAATTTGTTTTCGGCGTACTCCTTGTGCCCTCTCTGATAGGCTTCATATGGTTTGCAACATTTGGCGGAACTGCAATGCTCCAAGAGCATAACGGTGTTGCCAAAATTTCCGAATTGGCTACTGAGGAAGCATTGTTTGGTGTGTTTTCGAACTTTCCGATGGGAGCTGTCCTTTCGGTCATTGCCATCTTACTCATTTGTACATTTTTTATTACCTCTGCAGACTCCGGCACATATGTATTAGGAATGATGACAACAAATGGTTCGCACCATCCTGGCAATAAGATAAAAATGGTTTGGGGTATATTGCTTGCTGCCATTTCATTGGTCCTGCTCTATTCCGGAGGGCTGCAAGCGCTGCAGAATACGATGATTGCAGCAGCTTTTCCTTTTTCCGTTATCATGGCTTTAATGACCTTCAGTCTGATCAAGGCACTGCAGAAAGAAGCGAAGGAGCTGGGGATTGGGAGAATTCCGAAGAGGAAGTCTTAATAGAAAACCTGCAGATCTAGCGTCTGCAGGTTTTCCTAATGTTTATTTTACGGGAATCCAGATCTCTGAATAATAATCCGGACTGGACGCATCCCCGGCAGAATAGACTTCCAGCTCTGGCGCAGCGGCATGTTCATAGCCGCTGGATGGAAACCATTCCGAGAAGATTTTTTTCCAGGTCTTTTGCATGGCATGCGGCATGGCGCCATGAACTTCGAACACCGCCCATTTGGAGGCAGGGACTTCCAGGCACTCTAAGCTGTCAGGCTTATCGCCTTTGAAGCTTGCCCCGATCCAGTAGTCCATGCTGTCAGGCTTCGCGCTGCGTTTATCGACACATACGCCGAGAATCCCTTTAATTTCGCCATTATTCAGCATGAATAGCTTGTCAGCGGTCCCGTTACTATTTACCTCATCCCACATTTTCGGGATGCCGGCCAGATTCTCTTCATTGCACAATGAGAACTCCCTATTGATTCCTGCTACTTGAAAAGCTTCTTTTTCGACAATTGCATATTGCATTGGTTCTGCCCCTTTCAGACTCACCTGGATCACCAGGCGGTTATATGATTTCAGCTTTCCGGAAAAGTTTCTTGCTTCAGTCGGGGTCATGCCATGCTGCCTGCGGAAAGCTTTGGTAAAAGCTTCGGGAGTGTCATAGCCGTATTTATAGGCGAGATCAATCACTTTGCGGTCTGTTAGGACCAGGTCCTGTGCGGCGAGGGTTAATCTCCTTCCCCGGATATATTCGCCGACCGGCATATCTGTCAAAATGGCAAATGTACGCTGAAAATGAAATACGGACGAGTTCGCTGCCTCCGCAGCTTTCCCAATGGAAAGATCATCTTCCAGCAAGTGCTCTTCTATATAATCAATCGCCTTCTGCAGCGATACGATCCATGACATTACTGATCACTCCCTTGATTTCATCCTACCTTTTTCTCTTTTTGCCTTCCTGTCATTTTTTGCTTTGTTTTGGCAGGTGGATATTAAAGAATTCTTATTAAAGGAGGGGAATACCTGCATATTGGGGAAATTTTGTTGCGGCTGCTGGCGGGAAGGGTCAATCAGGAAAATACCGGCCAAAATTTAAGATTTTTCGGCCGAACTCAACGATGGCCGAACAATTTTCCGTTTATCGGTCACTTCATCAGCTTTATCGGTCATATTTTTAATTTATCGGTTACTATTCGATTTTATCGGTCAGTTTCTCCAATATTTCGGTCAGTTTCCAGCTATATCGGTCAGTCCTTAATCTATCAGGGAATCAGAAAAAAAGCCAGCCGCCCGATAGCGGGCAGCTGGCATCAATTTTATATGGCACGTCCCCAATGACGGTGCATGGCAATGCTATTAATTAAATTCTCGCTTGCGGATGCTTCGCCGCTTTTGATTTCGACGATTCCCATATCGGAAAGAGTTTGGGATTGCCCCATCAGGTTTAAAGCTTCTGCAGGCAGCAGTTCGGCTCCTTCACCGCCAAAAGCAATGGTTTTAAAATGCTTGTAGGCTTCGCTGACGAATTCCTTTGCCTGCGGCATCATTTTCAGAGCTTTGGCACTTTCTTTTCCTCCTGCCACATAGATGGCGTCATACATAACGGAGTGTGAAGTCAGAAATGTTTTCATAACTTCCAGTTCTCCGCCGTCTCCTTTGATCATACCCAGGTTTTTGCTGACAATTTCAGGCATAATCCCAGCACCTTTCAAGGCTTCCATTACGGTTTTGACTTCAGTATAGCTGAAGCCATTATCAGCAAGGATGGCGACTTTTCGGGTCTTAGGTGATTTGGCTGTGTTCATTTGGCTTAATGCTGGTGAAGAGAGCGTCACTTTCGATTCATTCGCAGCATCCGGCACGATTGCTCCAACTCCTAGGGCAATTTGCTCGGCCAGGAAATGATCCACATTGCTGAACATGTCGACAACCTGCTGCTTCACATCTTTGTTCTGAACCTTTCCGACTTCAAAGCGGAATGCCTCGATCATATGCTGTTTTTCCACTTCAGACATGCTGTTCCAGAACATTTTCGCCTGGCTGTAATGGTCCTTGAAGCTGTCGCTGCGCTCGCGAACTTTGCGTCCTTCGACTTTTTCCTGATAATGAACATAGCCGCCCTCATCTGCTGTGGCAGGACTTGGATCATTATTCTGCATAGAGTTTTTATGATAAGCAACCGGCCCTTTATTAATCGTCATGCGATGGTATCCGTCATACTGATTATTATGGAACGGACAAACAGGACGGTTGATTGGGATCTCATGGAAGTTCGGCCCTCCCAGGCGGATCAGCTGGGTGTCTGTATAAGAAAATAATCGTCCCTGCAGCAGCGGGTCGTTAGAAAAATCAATGCCGGGTACGACATGGCCCGGATGGAAGGCAGCCTGCTCCGTTTCTGCAAATACATTATCCTGATTGCGGTTCAGCGTCATTTTTCCAATGATCTTAACCGGGACCATTTCCTCAGGCCACAGCTTTGTCGCATCCAGAATATCAAAATCAAAGGAGAATTCATCTTCTTCATCAATCATCTGAACACCAAGCTCAAATTCAGGGTAATCCCCCATTTCGATGGCTTCCCAAAGATCACGGCGGTGGAAATCCGGATCCTTTCCGGCAAGTTTTTGGGCTTCGTCAAAAACAAGTGAATGCGTTCCGAGAACAGGCTTCCAGTGGAATTTTACAAAGCGCGCCTTGCCCTGCTCGTTCACAAATCGGAACGTATGAACACCAAAGCCCTCCATCATGCGGAAGCTGCGCGGAATGGCACGGTCTGACATCGTCCACATAATCATATGGGCTGTTTCAGTATTGTTGGCTGCAAAATCCCAGAATGTGTCATGGGCAGTTGAGGCCTGCGGCATTTCGTTATGCGGCTCCGGCTTGAATGAATGAACGAGATCAGGGAATTTGATGGCATCCTGGATGAAGAATACCGGAATATTATTGCCGACTAAGTCGTAGTTGCCCTCTTCGGTATAAAACTTTGTCGCGAAGCCGCGGGCATCACGTACAGAGTCTGCCGAGCCTCGGGAACCGGCAACAGTCGAGAAACGGACAAAGACCGGGGTTTTGACGGATGGATCCTGCAGAAACTTTGCCTTGGTATAGTCTGCCATGGATTCATACACCTGGAAGTAGCCATGGGCACCAAAACCGCGGGCATGGACAACCCTTTCAGGAATGCGCTCATGGTCAAAGTGCGTCATTTTTTCCCTGAAGTGAAAGTCCTCCATCAAAGTCGGGCCTCGGGAACCGGCTTTTAACGAATGCTCATCCTCTGAAACCTTGACTCCCTGATTGGTCGTCAGCTTCTTGCCTGTGTTATCCATGCGGAACTCCTCAAGCTGCTTGTCCTTACTGTGCTCATTTACGCCTTTGTTTTGCGGATCTTGTTTCAAATGGTCATCCTCCTTATATAAAGAAGCAATTGCTTCTTGGCTACGATGTAAACTATGTATCTATATGTTGGAATACCCCAGAATAAAGGCTGTAAACGGCAAAATAAAAGAAAGCAGCGAAAAACTGCTTTCCTCTCAGGCATGTGGGCTAATCTCTGTTTTAGGCTGATCTGTGTCTCTCAGCAGCTGGATAAAGGTCCTTTTTTGCAGATGATACAGGATTAGCACCAGAATACTGCCTCCGCATGCAGCCAGCAGGATCCAGACAGGAAATTTTTCGAGTAAAAACCCAAAAAAGATAAAGCCGAGTGGTGTCATGGCACTTGCCCCTGTTTCAAGGAGTGACATCACCCTCCCCCGATAGGCATCAGGCGTGCCTTTTTGCAGCAGAACCATTACTGGAATGTTGATTACCATGATAATTGAAGATAGCAGCAGGACCATGCCTATTAAATAAGGAAACATGATGCTGTTTGAAATGCCCATTAAGCCGGGAAAATTCGGGAGGCCAAGCAGAGCTATGATAAGGGACATGGCCATTACGCCCCCAAAAATGGTCACTTCTTTTCTCTTTACCTCGGGACGGGCAGATAGAACGACCGACATTATCAGCATACCGACGGAAAAGGCTCCTTCAATGATGCCCAGCTGGAGTGAACTCATTTCCCGCACAGTCAGAACCAGATAAGGGATGGCGACGGGAAAAACCGCAAACCAAAAATTCAGCCAGATGCTAATGATAATGAGATGTTTTATAAACGGCTGATTTTTCACATATGAAACACCCATTTTCAGATCGTAGATCATCCCATTTTCTCCTGGTTTTTCTTTTTTCTCTGCAAATAGATTGTATTGAATAAGTAAGCTGGTGATGCCGGAGACTGTGAAGGCGATGACGTTGATAAGCATGAAGACTGATAGATGAAAGATGCCAAAGAAGACGCCCCCTAGAACGGGTCCCAGGATGGCGGATGATGAAGCTGCGGCCTGATTGAGTGACATCGCTTTTTGCAGAGTATCAGGACCGACCATGTTGTAAATCGCTGAAGTGACTGCCGCTGAATAAAAGGTATTCAAAATGCTTAAAACGGCTGTGGCTGTGTAAAGGAGCCAGATTTCCTGTGTGACCAAAAGGTAGAGCAGCAAAATGGCGATAAGCCAGACGGCACAGGCAAAATCGGAAATAATGATGATTTTTTTGCGGTCCCATCTGTCACTGAGTGCGCCCGCAACAGGGGAAAGCAGGATTCTTGGCAGTGCACTAAGAATGAGGGTTATGGCAAAATTCAGGCTGGACCCTGTTTCTGCAAGGATATATAAGCCAATGGCAAAGCCATAAATGGAGGATCCGAGCACCGCTGTCAATTTCCCTGCCAGAAACAGTGTTAAATTTCTTTTAATCTGTGCTTCCATCTATTCTTCCTCCTCTGAATCAAGCAATTTGAAGCTGCAGGAAACCTCATAAGAATTGCGCTTTAGAGCTCCCTTTACGCTCTTTTCCATGTATTTAACCATCAAATCATAAAAATCGTCCTGAAATCCCTTTAATTCTTCTTCTGTGAGGGAGATGTTTATTCCCATGGTGCTGCAGCTTTCTCCTTTCTCCTGTCCGCTTTCTTTCAAGTTGAATTGGGTCGCTTTTGAACGGTAATACTTTTCGATAATTCCCCTGTTTTCTTTCGTCTCCTCAATCTCGAGTATTCCGCCTTTATAAAGCTGCTGAATATGGTAATGAATGCTTCCCGCAGACTTCCCAAGCTCTTCGGCAACCTGTTTGGCTGTCATGGGACTTTTAGCGAGAAGATATATAATTTTAATCCTTAACGGGCTGGATATCAGCTTCTGCTGTTCAAGATTGATCTCCATCGTTTTCTTGATTAAATCCAAGTTAGTTCACCCTTTCTAATTCATACATTCTAATTTTATTATACGTTCTAAAAAATTAGAATGATACATTTTTTTAAAATAAATAAAAATACAAATCCGTTATAACAGTTTATCTTTTTACAGGAATTCTTTGTCCCGCCCTCCACAATTTCGTATTTTCTGACAATATTATATAAAAAAAGCAAATGAGTATTGTCATAAATAGTAAAACAATATAGAATTTTCTTATAACCTCACAAAGAGGCAGGTGAAACGGTGGAAATCACAAAGCATTTTTTCTTTAATCTATCGCTCTTGATCGTCATCTTGTTTATTGTGCTGGTATGGGCAGAAAAGAGCTCTAAATTCAGGTTTTCCAAAGGCTGCTCATTTATATGGCTTTTGTTTATGATCTGGATATGCTTTCAATTTTCCTATCAGCCAAGCCCGCATTACTTTTTTGATTTACGATTAATACCTGTCATCATCGGCGGTTTATATGCGGGTATTGGCCCCGTATTGGCCGGGTCTGTAATTTTGATGAGAAGTTTTTATGGAATAGAACCTGGGTTTTATTCTAATATTCTTTTATATTTGCCCCTTGGAATTATTCTTTGGAGGCTCTATCCCTGGTTTTGGAAGCAGGTGCCGCGAAAAAGGATTCGCCTTTCAATTATCGTTACCCTGATTTTAAGTGTGCTGACTGTTGTGGTTATGGAATTATCGGTGCCCCCTCAGAATAGGTTTGATGCCTGGTTTGCCTACCTGGTGATTCCGCCATTAGGCGTCTTCATGATTTCATATGTATTTGAGTTTGCCAAAAGAAATCTGGATATACGTGAAAATCTCGTCCGGGCAGAAAAACTTGAAGCTGTCGAGCAAATGGGAGCAGCCATCTCACATGAAATTCGCAATCCGCTGACGGCTGCAATCGGATTTGTTCAGCTCTTGCAGGAACAGCGGCTGCCGCCACGAAAAAGGGTTGAGTATTTGGGCATCGTAAAAGCCGAATTGGAATCGGCTGAGCAGGTCATTCAAAATTATTTAACCTTTTCCAAGCCATCCTTAGATAAGATCGAAGAAATTAATGTAAAAAAAGAACTGATGCAAGTTATGAATATATTAAAACCGACCGCCAACCAGAATTCCGTAGAGATCAATGCCCATTTTGCCCTTCTCGGATCGATTAAAGGTGATCGGCAGAAATTCCACCAATGCTTTTTGAATGTGATAAAAAATTCAATTGAAGCCATGCCGCGCGGCGGGCAATTATACATAGAAACGCACTATAGCAGCAGCCAGATCACGATCGAAATAAAAGACACCGGTGTCGGCATGACGTCCGATCAGCTTCAGCGTTTAGGCGAACCCTACTATTCCACCAAAGGCTCCAAAGGGACCGGCCTCGGAATGATGGTCGTGTTCAGTATTGTAAGGGCCATGGATGGCAATGTTCGCGTCAAAAGCGAAGTCGGTAAAGGCACCATTTTCAGCTTTACTTTTCCGAACTTTAAATCGGAGATACATAATGAATGAAAAAAACAGCAGCGGCATCCTGCTGTTTTTTTACTGGCTTAATATGATTTTATCCGCTTCACCTCAAGATGCTTCGTGCAGTTATACAGCTCACATTCCCACTGGCTTTCTTTGATCAAAAGCTTTGTGACGGATGTGTTTTTCAGCGGGGAGGACAGATCTGTCTGCGGCACCAGTTCTCTTAACAGATGGCGGATGAAGGAGCCGTGGCTTACGATCAGCACGTTTTCGCCCGGGTGCTTATCTGTAATTTCCTGCAGGAATTCAAGTCCTCTATTAATGATGCTTTCTTTCGGCTCAAAACCGAGGTCCATTTCCCGCCAGTCTTTGCCCCATTTTTCAAGACGCTCTGCTTCGGTTGTACCTTCAATCATCCCGCCGCCGACTTCTCTTATTCGGGGATCGAGGTAAAGGGGGATGGAACTGATTTTCTCCTGGATGGCTTCTGCAGTCTGCTTTGCCCTTATGAGATTACTTGAGTAAATCACATCCCAGCTTTCTTCGCCAAGCCGTTCTGCCAGGCGTGCTGCCTCAGCCAACCCTTCCCCATGGAGAGGGATATCCGAGCTGCCCTGTGCCCGTCCCTCCTTATTCCAGGCTGTAATCCCGTGTCTGATCAATCCGATTTTTGTCATCTGTACACACGTCCTTTCTTTTCATTTGATTGTTATTTTATAAAAATAGTCGAATCTCTAATCTAATTAAAAAGAGCGGTGCTTGCCGCTCCTGAAGCTAATCTACTTTTCTTATGCTTGTGAAAGGATACCAGACAAATTCGCTGACGCCGATGATTCGTTCCTTCTCAATAAATCCGAGCCCATTTCGGCTGTCCAGGCTGACAAGGCGGTTGTCGCCCATCACAAAATAGTGATCTTCCGGAATAGTGAGGGGGCCGAAGTCACCGGTCAGTCTGCTGACAATTCCTTCTGCTGCTTCGCGATTTTCTGAGAGATAGTCTTCATCCCATTGCTTGCCGTTTATATACAGATGGTCATCTTTCATTTCCAATTCATCGCCGGGGAAACCTATTAATCTTTTAACATAATTTTTTTCTTCGCCCTTAATGATGACAATATCGCCTCTGTCCAGTTCTTCAAATTTATTTACGAATATTTTTTCCTCGTCATGAAGGGTTGGATCCATGGAGGCTCCTTCCACATAGTAAGGTGAAAAAAGGAAGACCCTGATCACCATTGCGATTCCAAAGGCAATTAGAAGGGATTTCAGCCAGCTTGCTATTTCATGCTTATTCAATGTGTTCCACCAAAGCTTTCTGCACCCATATACCTGTCTTTGATTAAGGTGCGGTGATGAAGTTCATGGCCGGCAATGATGAAGGCAATGGCACGGGCGGTTACTTCCGTGCCGTTCGCATTCCCGCTCCTTAGCAGTGCCTCATTATCAAGGCTTTTTAGTAAAGCAATCGTGTTTTGGCGGACAAAGAACAGCTGCTCTAATAGTTCCTGGATGCTGAAACGGTTGAATTGACCATTCTTCACATACTCATTATCATCATAGCCCGGCAGCATGGCCATCTCCCCTCTGCCAATGCAAAGCAGGCGGTAGCTCATGATGCGTTCGGTATCTGTGATATGGCCGATGACTTCTTTAACTGTCCATTTTTCCGGGGCATAACGGAAATGAGCCTGATCTTCATTCAGGTCTTTTACCAGATTCATCGTTTCCTTTATTTGCTCATCGAGGGTCTGCAGCAGATCCCCAGCCGGCACTGAGCTGACATATTTTTCATAATAGGGTGCATACTCATTGGATTCAGGCTTCTTTAACATAGTATTCCCTCCCATTCTATTACCTTATTTTACTAAACATCTGTTTGCAGAGCCACTATTAGGTTTGAAAAAGCTTGCCCTGGACTGCTTTAATATAGCGTTCAGCTGACCGCTGTACTGCAAGGTCAGCCTCTTTTTCTATAACTCTGTGAAATGCGTTGTAAATCCGGTCAAATGATAGCGGTTTTATTCTGCCGGCCATTCGTTCTACTGTTTCAGCCGGGAGCGGGATGAGATTCGGATAGCTGTATATGAAGCTGACCCACCCGCTGTCTGCGACAACTTGAATGATGTCGCCGGTGAGCATAATGCCCTTGCCCCCATTCCCATTTTCCCAATGAAGGACAGCACCACCTTTATAATGGCCGCCGAGGCGGTGGATGACCAGGCCATCATGAAGTTTGAGCGATTCTCCGCTCCAGAAAATAATGTGTTCACTGTCCCTCATCACCCATTCCCTGTCGTCTTCATGTATATAGATCGGCACATTGAATGTTTCCGCCCATTCCGCCTGAGCTGAATAATAATGTGGATGGGACAATGCGATCGCGTCCATTCCGCCTAGTTCTTTTATGGTTTCAATCGTGTGCTCATCAAGATAGGTAATGCAGTCCCACATCAGATTAAATCCATTATGCTGAACGAGATAGGCTGTCTGGCCGATGGCAAACTCCGGAGCTGTTTTCAAGCTGTAAAGATTGGACTCCTCCTGTTTTATTTCATTAGTATAAATTTGGCTTTCCGTCATTTCATGTAATGTTGTCCATTCCTGGCCGCGGGGTCCAACGTACTGGCGTTCTTCCATGCAGATTGGGCAGCTCTCAGGCTGATGGGCCGATGGCGGAAATTGCGTTCCGCACGTTTTGCATATATATTTTTCCATAAGTGTTTCCTCCATTTCTAATACTGGTTATATTAGCCATTTTAATGCTGGAAACATTTCGCTAAATCGCCGTTCCGGCTGAAACCGGCTACAACTTTAGTCTGAAGACCTATACTTTAAACCCAATGTAAAAACCTCAAAGTCCAGCTTTTCATAATACCCGGCTTTCTCTTCCTCGGCCAGCAATTGTAAATGCAGCAGTGCCTTAGCGCACTCTGCTGCCAGCCTTCGCACCATTTCCTTGCCGATGCCCTGGCTGCGATAATCTGGATCAACGATTAATCCGCAAAGATAGGCATTAATCACACCGTCTGAAATAATGCGCCCTGTCCCGATCAGGCACTCTCCATCATAGGCACTGATCACAAGCCAGCTCTGCTCCATCGCCTTATGCAGTTTTTCTTTCGGCAGCTTCAAAAATTTATTCCAGCCGTCATTTTCATATAACTGAAATAATTGATTCTTATCCGGTATGGCAAATTCATATTTGATCATAAAAAATCTCCTTAACAATGGAATGCTAATCCTATTCTGGCTTAAGGCGGAAAAATCCTGTTCTTTAACGGGTATGCACCTTGGATGCACAAGATTCTTTCTATTACATTACGTTGTACGAAACGAGGATCTGCTTTATGAAACTTTTTTATCTGCCGCCCGTATTAAATAGTAACGAACTTATTTTAGGAGAGATTCTTATGGGAAATATTTTTATTTTTTCACTGATTGCCGGACTGGCGATTTCTATCCTGCTGATTCCGTTCAGCTATAAAGCGAAGGCTAAGAAAAAGGAAAAGGAAGGCAGGAAGCTGGGGACGGGGATCATGGCCGGCACAGCCGCCGTTTCTGTGCTGCTTGTTTTTGCCGTGTATTACTTCACCAATCTGGACCGTAACTTGACCAGCCTGTGGCTGTTTGCAGTTATCGCAGCATTAATTGGAGCTGTTCTCGCGACAGGCAGGGAACGAATGATCAAAACGGGTGTGTTTGCCGTCAGTCTGATTGCAGGGATTTTCTTTCTGACAGCTTTTCTATTCAATGCAGATGATAAATATGAAAGTGCCAAAATGAATGAAAAAACGGAGATTGAGACGTTTGATGAAAAAGAAACACCGGCGAGCGTGCCGCCGCAGTTTGCGCGCAATAAGATGAGGAAGGCTTTCGGGCAGGTTCCGAACACGAGCTATTATGAACTTGGCAGCCTGCAGATCCAGAAAGTCAATGGAGAATATGTTTATATTGCGCCTGTAGAGTTTTCGGGCTTTTTCAAATGGTGGAATGGAGATAAAACACCTGGCTATTTTACAATCAGCGCGACTGATTCCTCAGCTAATCCAAAGTTTGTGAAAAGCGATATGGTGTATACACCATCCTCTTATTTTAATAAAAATATTGAGCGCCATATCCGGATGCAGTATCCGCAGGCCATTTTTTATGGAGATGTGCAGCTGGAAGTGGATGACGACGGAAAGCCGTTTTATATTCGTTCATATGGAGAGTTTATTTCGGCGAGAAATGGCTTTGATGTTCAAGGGGTGGTCATGGTTGACCCGCTTAACGGACAGACGAAGTCCTATAAACTTGCCGATGTGCCGGCCTTTATTGATGGAGCTGTATCTCCTGAAACGGTCAGTCTGCAGAACAGCTATTTCGGGAATTATGTCCATGGCTTCTGGAACAGTAAATTCGGAAAGTCAGATGTAAGGCTTCCATCGGATGAAGGAACGGAAGCCAATGTGAGTCCGATTTTTGATGAAAATGGCGACATGTACTACTTTACTGATTTTACAAGTCCAAAAGAAGGCGTCGATTCGATGCTTGGCTATTCTCTGACAAATTCAAGGACAGGCGAAGCGACCTTCTTTACAGGCAGCCTTGAGGAATCTTATATGGATTCGCAAGGTGCCCTCCAGATTATCGAGAAGAAATTCATCGAGAAGAAATGGAGCGGCGAAATGCCTGTTCTGTATAACTTTTACGGTGAAGCGAGCTGGCTGACGCCTGTGCTTGATGCAAATGGATTCCTGCAGAACTACTTTATTGTATCAGCTGCCAATCCGGAAATATCTGCTTACGGGACGACGCCAAATGAAGCATTGCGTCTATATAAAACCGCATTGCAGCGAGGAGGAGGCACTGTAGACGGAAGCTCGAAAGCAGAGGAAAAACAGATTAGCGGCACTGTTCTTCGGGTGTACAAGGAGAAATCCGGTGAATTCACAGTCGTATCATTCCTGCTGGATAACCGCCAGAGCTATGTGGTTTCATCTGAAACCGTCCCGATGGCCATCTATCTGCAGGAAGGCGATCAGGTGGACGTGAACTATCTGGATACAGGTGAGGCATTCCTGCCTGTAAAGGAAATGAATATCAAAGGATTGGAATAGACGAGAAAACACGATGAAGGCACTCTTCATCGTGTTTTTTATTATCCTGCAATTATGTTGGCTGATTTAATGGCACTGGATAGCGTGGATTTGATGCTGACGTGATCAAATGACAAACCGAGCTGGACTGCGGTCTGGGCAATTTCCGGTCTTAAGCCGGAGATTGTGGTCTTTACGCCGATCAGGCTTAGCGCTTCTATCAGCTGGAATAGCTGATGGGCTACCATGGTATCAATCATGACTACTCCTGAAAGGTCAAGGAACAGCTGGTTGACGCCTAATTTATTGCATTGCTGAAGTGTATTTTCAAGCATGCTTTTTGCACGTGCCGTATCAATATCCCCGACAAGCGGCAGTAGTGCGATATCTTCTGTTAAAGAAATGACCGGGGAACTGAGTTCAAGGATTAAAGCCTGCTGAGCCTGCAGCCTCTTTTGGGAATGATTATTATACTCTTCCGTGAACCAGGTAACCACTTCACCAATGGTTCTAATAATGATCCTGCGCCATAGTGCAATTTGTTTTTCATCATATTGGCCCTGGCTGGATTCAACGAACTGCTCAAGCAGGTTCAAATACTGTTCCTGGGTGTTAAAGAACTCCTGCAGGATCATCTCTAATGGCGTGCGGAGGTGTTCATCATCCTGCGCCACTTTAACAATCCAGCTTTCCAAATCATGAAAGAACGCTTTTTCTTCTTTATGGAAGACATCGGAGAACTGCTTGTGAAATTCGTAATTTTGCTTTTTTACGCTTTCAATGACAGCGGGGTCTTCCGAGGTATAAATCCCGCCGCTTTCTTCTTTGTTCACATTTTTATACCATTCTTCTGTTAAGTTCCATGTTTTCTCCAGAAAAAATTGATATAGATCATGATTACGATGCATGCCCGACTCCCCTAACCCGAACTTTTATTTCATAATAATTATTTTAACTGATGGAAAATAAAGTGTCGATTCTAAGCTCCTAACTATTTTCCGTTAATTCCCTGCTGTTCGCATACTGATAGTCTGCCCCTGGCCTTGGAAGCATTATGCTTAAGGCGGATGCCAGAACAAGAAGTACGATAGAAGCAATGAAAGAACTGTCATAGCTCCCTGTCAGATCAAATATTACACCAGGGACGAAGGAACCGAGAGCAGAACCCAGCTGATGGCTCAAATAGATCCAGCCAATCACTGCTCCGGCGGATAGATGCCTGAAATATTCCGCAGCCAGTTTCATGGTCGGTGCGACAGTTGCAAAATTGACAATTCCAAAGCTGATGGCAAACAGAATCAACAAATGGGATTGAGTGACGAAAAACCCAAACATGGTAGCATCATTTACTATGATGAGCAGAAGAACAATTGTCAGGGCCCGCACTCCGTAGAGAAAGGCAAGGATCCTTCTGCAATTCCACCTATCTGCGAGAAAACCGGATACGACTGTGCCGAGAATATTAAAGCCGGCCAGCAGACTGACAGCGGCTCCGGTAACACCAGGCGTAAATCCGCAATACTGGGCAAAGGGAATAAGATGCGTATCCATCAGGCCTGTAGTGGTGACACCGCACACGAAAAACGGGAGCATGAGATACAGGAATTCTTTTCGCTTTAAGAGCTGGAATATAGATAGCGTTCCTTTTGGGGCTTCCTTTTTTCCTTGCCTTCCCTTAACATTATCACTCACTTTCGCTCCATAAGCCTCGATATGCAGATCAGCAGGATTCGAACGGATAAAGAGCAGAAGAAGCGGAAAAATGAATACAATCAAAAAGCACCCGAGCACAAGAACGGTTGTCTTCCAGCCTAGCTGGTCAATCAGGAATAAGGACAGCGGGACAAGAATAAGCTGTCCTGCGGCTGTGCCCGCAGACATCAGTCCCATGGCCATTCCTTTTTTGTCGGCAAACCAGGTCGCCACCGCCATCGTTCCCGCTACATTGGATGCACCGCCAAAACCAACCGAGGCGATTACACCATAGATGATAATCAGCTGGACTGCATTAGTGGTGAAAAAGGTGAGAAGTGTTGAAAAACCGATCACCAAAATGCTGCAGGAAAGAATATAGCGGATGCCATATTTATCAATCAGCCTGCCAACATACGGCTGTGAAATGGCAAAAACAATATAGCTGACGAAGGCAATGAAGGATATAACACTGCGATTCGCGGAAAACTCATGCTCCCATGGCGCCATGAACGCCCCGAACGACAAACGTACACCCTGTGCAGCCAGCAACGCCAAGAACGTCAATATTAAAATAATCCACGCATAATGAACCTTAAGGCGCTTCACGATGTGAACCTTCTTTCCGGTGACAGGCACCTATACCAGTTAGCTTAAGTGGTATAGGTGCCTGTCACTTTTTTAAGAATAATCATATCATAAATTTTTTATAACTTTCTAAATTTTGTCTGTTTTTCGCGGTAATTCAACAATTTACTATTCAATCAAACGTTTGATTAAAAAGGCAGACAATCCTTCTTATACTTGATTTTTTCCCGGGAAATAGGTGCAGGAATTGTCGTCAGTTTAGGAAGGTTTTTCGACAATATGAATAAGGCCATTCCCTTGTTGGAAATGGCCTTTACCTTTTATACAGCCTGTTTTTGCTGCTCCTGCTTCATTAATTTCATTTCATTAATGGCTCTCTTAGACTTAGTTTCATCAAATTCATTTTCGCTCTTTGCTACAACCATCGTTGCGATACCGTTTCCGATCAGGTTCACGATCGCTCTTCCTTCACTCATGAAGCGGTCTACGCCAAGAAGAAGCGCCAATCCTTCAAGAGGAATAACCTGCAGGGCGGCAAGCGTCGATGCCAATACGATAAATCCGCTGCCTGTTACACCCGCGGCACCTTTTGAAGTCAGCATGAGTACTAATAAAATGGTAACCTGCTGGCCGATTGTCAGATCCACCCCGAATACCTGTGCAAGGAAGACAACCGCCATGGACAGATAGATGGATGTACCGTCCAGGTTAAAGGAATACCCAGTTGGAATGACCAGACCCACAACCGATTTGGAGCAGCCGATGCGCTCCATTTTATCCATCATTCTCGGAAGAACTGATTCTGATGAACTTGTGCCTAATACGATTAATATTTCATCTTTGATGAACTTCAGATAATTCCATAAGCTGAATCCGTACATTTTACAGATAATATTTAAAACAACAAAGATAAATAAGAACATCGTCACGTACACGGAAATCATCAGTTTGCCAAGCGGAACAAGTGATGCCAGTCCGAAATGCCCGATTGTATAGGCCATGGCTCCAAATGCTCCAAGCGGGGCTGCCTTCATGACATAGCCGATGATTTTAAAGAAGACTAATGATAGCTTATCCAAAAATTCAATGACGATTTTGCCCTTTTCACCAAGAGCAGCCAAACCGACACCAAATAAAATAGAGAAGAATAATACCTGCAGGATATCCCCTTTTGCAAAGGCATCCACCATGTTGGAAGGAACAATATGTGTTACAAACTCAATCCAATTGATGCCCTCTCCCCCATTGGCTGTATACTGTGAAACATCTCCTTTTTCCAATTCATTAAAGTTCAGGCCTGCACCTGGTTTAATGACATTAACGACGATCAGACCGATCATTAAAGCAAGTGTTGTAACAACCTCAAAATAGATGAACGCTTTGCCGCCAACCTTGCCGACTTTTTTCATATCACCCATTTTGGCGATTCCAAGGACGATGGTCAGGAAAATAATCGGGGCGATGACCATTTTGACTGCGTTGATGAAGGTATCGCCGACCGGCTTCATCTCTTTTCCGACTTCCGGCCAAATTAGACCGACCATAACACCAATAAAAATAGCCGTTAACACCTGAAAGGTTAAATTTTTATAAATCCGCTGCTTCTTCACTTTTATCTCATCTCCTTTTTTTCTAACTATTCATTCTATTAGAAATGATAGCGTTTTCAGATAAAAGCGAGAAGTTTATGGTCATAACGGATGTTTTGTTCATTTTGGTCTCGGAATATGATAACTAAACTATGACATACCGATTGACAGGCCTGCCCACTCCCCCGTACTGCACATCCAGCCGGATCGTTCCGCTTTTTTCTAGGTAATCGAGATACCTGCGGGCGGTTACTCTGGCAATGCCGATGCCGTTGGCGACCTCTTCAGCAGATCGGGGTTCGGTTTGCTGCTGCATAAATGCGGTAATTTCATTCAAGGTGAATTCATTCAGCCCTTTTGGCAGATTGTTTGCTTCTTTCTTCGCCTGCCTGGCATAAATCAGGGCATCGAGCTGCTCCTGTGACAGCGTGCCTGATTCCTTCAGGCTCTCCCTGTAATGGCGGTATTTTTCAAGAGCCTGCTGGATCCTATTTAGCTTAAAGGGTTTGATAATATAATCCCTGGCACCGTTTTGAAGCATCAGCTTGATGGTTTCCTTATCCTTTGCTGCGGAAACGACAATGACATCAGAATCGAGGTGCTGCTTTCTGAATTCCTGCAGGGTTTGAATGCCATCTTTTTTCGGCATAAAAATATCTAAAATCACCAGATCAGGCTGCAGCTTTTTCGCAAGGCTGATGCCTTCCTCCCCATTTCCTGCTGCCGCGATGATCTTAAATCCTTCCACACTTGCAATGAATTCTTTATTCACTTCCTGGACCATTGGATCATCTTCAATCAGCAGCACACTGATTTCTTCTTTAACCGCCATCTGATTCTCCCTCCGCTTCCATCGGAAAAACAATTGTAAATGAAGTTCCTTCATCTCTGCTTGTTGAAACCTCGATCGCCCCTCCGCCTTTTTCCGTAATTTGTTTAACAAGGTAAAGCCCATAGCCTGTCCCGCCTGATTTATTGGCGGTAAATCCTTTTTCATACAACTTTGGCAAAATTGCTTCCTCTATCCCGCTGCCGTTATCCTCCACCAGCACCGCACAAATCTCCTCCGTCTGTTCAATGCTGATATCTATTTTTCGCTCTTCACGTTCACTATGCTCAAAAGCCCCGAAAGCATTCTCAATCAGATTGCCCAGCAGCAAAACAAAGTCATGGTGATCCAGGCGGTTAGGAAACTCCTCCAGATTGCTGTTTGGGTCGATGACTACTGTGATGCCCAATTCCTTGCCGCGCCGCACTTTGCTTAATAATAACCCTGCAATGGCATCGTTCCTGATTTTATCGCTGAGAAAATTCGAGAGGTTTTCCTGCTCTTCAGACGCATCGAAGGTCAGCTTTAGTGCTTTGTCTGCTTTCCCGAGCTGGATCAATCCTGCAATGGTGTGAAGCTTGTTCATGTGCTCATGGTTCTGCACCCTCAGTGCCTCAACAAAGCTTTTTACACCTGTCAGCTCTTCGGCCAGCTTCGTCACTTCCGTGCGGTCCTGGAAAATAGCTACAGCTCCGATCATTTCATTGTCTTTCCAGATAGGAATTCTGGTGCTTAAAATGACCTTGCCGCTTACAATGATTTGTTCATTATAGACAGCACGATTACTTTCTACAATCTCGGGAAGCCTGGTATCTTTTAGCACAGCCCTAATATTCTTGCCTGCGACTTTGCCGGACACATTAAAAATTTTCTTTGCCTTCTCATTGAAAATCGTAATGTTTTCCTGGTTATCAATCGCGATTACGCCTTCATTGATCGAATGAAAGGTGGCTGTCCTTTCCTCCAGCATCCGTTTGATTTCATGGGGCTCCAGCTGGAACATCTGCTTTTTAATATGATTGGCAAGCATCAAAGAGCCGATCAGTCCAAATATGAGCGTCAGCAGGACAATAATGCTGATTTCGTCGGCCAGATCAGCGATAATCTCCGTAATCGAAGGAATCTTATTGCCGACAACGACCACACCGATTTGATTGAGGCTTTCATCTTTAATCGGGATGAATGCGCGGATAAAGGTACCGACGTCTCCCTCTGCCTTGGAAAAATAAATATGCTCGGCAAAAGCCGGTTTCTCATCCTCACCTGCAGATGGCTGGCCGATCAGTTCCCTGACCGGATGGGAATAGCGGATACGCTCCATATTCATGATCACGATATAGTCTGTTTCATTAATGATCCTGATTTCCTCTGCTACTTTATTAACCGTCTTCCAGCCCTGCGGCTGCAGGATTCCTTTTTTCACATCTGACAGCTCTGCCACCGTTCTGGCTGTATTCATCGAGCGTATCCTCAGTTCTTTTTCTTCCTGCTCCTGGATGTTTGCAATAACCACCATTCCGCCAATCAATAAAGAAAAAATAACGACTGCATAAGACAGGATGGTAATCTTCCAGCGGATGGGCATCTGATTCACAAGGGACCCTCCCTTCTGTCTTTACGGATAGAATTCTTGTAAGTATGATAACATTAATAGTTTTAAAAAGGAGGATTCAAATGAAAAGCGCCGCAGGCTATATTCTCCTTGCCAGTATGGTATTGCTGCTGGCAGCCTTCTTTGGCTATCAAAGCTTTTTTCCGCGGGATGCGATTCCTTACGATGATGACCAGGAAGGGCTTAAGGATCAAATTGTCTTCAAGTTCAGCCATGTGGTGGCTGAAAATACTCCGAAGGGCCTTGCCGCCCAAAGGTTTGCAGAGCTCGTCGCCGAAAAGTCGAATGGTCATATTAAAATTGAAGTGTTTCCAAATGGCAGTCTCTATTCTGATATAGAAGAAATAAATGCTCTTAAAGAAGGCCAGGTTCACTTTATTGCCCCCTCCACTTCCAAGCTGGGCATGCTTTCACCGCAATGGGGAGTACTGGATCTGCCTTTTGCCTTCCCTACGCGTGAAGCTGCGCTTGAAGGACTGAACGGGGATATCGGCCAGCAGCTGCTGAGATCCCTGCAGAGCGACGGCATTAAAGGGCTTGCCCACTGGCCCAATGGATTTAAGCAGATTACTTCCAATCAGGGTCCTATCCAAAAACCAGAGGATCTGAAAGGGCAATCCTTCCGTATCATGCAAAGTGATGTGATATCGGCCCAATTCAGCCGCCTGAAGGCAAAGGCTATTCAGGATTCATTCAATTCCACTTACAAGCTTCTTGAAGAAGGCGATGTGGATGGAGAAGAAAATACCATTTCCAATATCTACTCAAAGAAATTTTATAACCTGCAAAAGCATATGACAATCAGCAATCATGGCTATCTTGGATATGCGGTGATGATGAGCGAGAAGGTCTGGAATGAGCAGAGTGAGGGAACAAAGAAGATTCTGCTCGAGGCTTTGGATGAAACAACCGCATGGAACAGCCGGATGGCTTTTGAAATGAACGAAGAACTGCTTGAAAAAATCAGACAGAATTCCTCCATTCAGATTCATGAGCTCACAGCTTTAGAAAAACAGGAATGGCAGGCTAAGCTGGATCCGGTCTATGAAGACTTTTCACAGGAAATCGGGAAGAATCTGGTGGAAGAGATGAAGGAACTGCGGGCTAAATATGAATAAAAAGGTGACAGGCACCTATACCAGTTGGCCGAAGTGGTATAGGTACCTGTCACCCATTTTTACAGCTTCTGTATGAATGCTACTTTAAGATAGTCTCCTTCTTTGAATTCCTTAATGGTGCGGAAGTCTTCAGGAAGGGTGAATTCCTCAAGGATTTTGTAGCGGTCCCCTGTTTGTGCGAACGCTTTTTTGATAAAGTCTTTAAATTTTTTCATGTTGAATGTGCTGCAGTTTGATGATGCCACAATGATTCCGTTTTTTTCTGTGATCTGAATGGCCTGGGCGAGCAGATCCGGGTAATCTTTTCTGGCGCTGAATGTATGCTTTTTGGAACGGGCAAAGCTTGGAGGGTCCAGGATGACCATATCAAATTTCAGCTTCTTCCGAACAGCGTATTTGAAGTAGTTGAACACATCTTCCACAATGATATCCTGAGCCTCAAAATCAATGCCATTTACGCTGAACATTTCGATGGTTTTGCTTTTGCTGCGGTTGGCAAGGTCGACACTGGTTGTTTTCACTGCTCCCCCTAATGCGGCAGCCGCTGAAAAAGCGCCCGTATAGGAGAACGTGTTCAGGACCGTTTTTCCTTCCGCATACTTGTCCCTGATTGTCTTCCGGACATGCCTCTGGTCAAGGAATACCCCTACCATAGCGCCATCATTCAAATAAATGGGAAAGCTGATACCATTCTCCTTCACCATCAGCGGAAAAGATGCCCGTTCTCCTGCTGCAAAATCATCATCCTCTATATAAGTGCCTTTTACAGCAAACCGCTTCTTTTCATACAGGCCCTTAACATCAGCATTGTTCATCAATGCCTGAATCACCGCGTTCCTGAAGGTATAAATTCCCTGACTGTACCAGCTGATCACGTAAAAACCATCGTAATAATCAATCGTGATGCCCCCGATTCCATCTCCTTCTCCATTGAAAACCCGAAAAGCGGTTGTTTCAGGATCACGGAGTAGAGCTTCCCGCCTTTTTAAAGCTTCTTTAAATTTCGTCGCAAAAAAAGCTTCATTGAAGATTTCCTGAGAATTACGCGAAAGAATCCAGCCTCTGCCTTTATTCTGCTTTCCATAATACCCTTTGCCGATAAACTGCCCGCTCTCATCAGTCAGTACAATGATTGCACCCTCTTCGATCCCCTTCGGAATCCGCTGCACCGATTCCTCTGTTACCAGCGGATAGCCATCCTTAAAGCCATTCTTATATTTAGAAGCCGCAACTAATTTGATAGCTTTACTCATAATTCCACCCAATCATTTTGTTTAGTATAGCTATCATTGTAACATTAAAAGTGCCAGGCACCTATACCAGTTGGATGAAGTGGTATAGGTGCCTGGCACCATAAGTTTTAACAGAAATTCCACTGCAGAGCTGCTGCCGCAGTTTCTTTCAGCATGGTACCATTATTGGAGAAGTCTGTATGCCAGGAGAGGGCTTTTTCCAGTACGTGCGGAGTCTGGCCGCCTCTTGTGAGGGCTTCCCGGTAATATTCGCGAAGCTGGTCACGGTACAGCGGGTGTGCACAATTTTCGATGATCCGTTCGACGCGCTGTCTTGGAGCCAGCCCGCGCAGGTCTGCATAGCCCTGTTCTGTCACAATGACATCGACATCATGCTCGGTGTGGTCGACATGGGAGACGAATGGGACGATGCTTGAAATCTTGCCGTCTTTGGCAATGGACTTCGTCACGAAGATCGCCAGGCGAGCATTTCTGGCAAAATCGCCAGAACCGCCGATCCCGTTCATCATTTTCGTTCCAAGGACATGGGTGGAGTTCACATTTCCATAGATATCAAGCTCCAAGGCTGTATTAATCGAAATCAGGCCAAGGCGGCGGATGATTTCAGGGTGGTTGGAAATCTCCTGCGGACGCATGATTAAACGGTCCCTGTACCGGTCAAAATTCGTGAAAACCTCTTTCATTTTTTCATCTGATAAAGTGATAGAACAGCAGGATGCAAAGTTCACCTTTCCGGCATCCATCAAATCAAATACCGCATCCTGCAGCACTTCTGAATAGACTTCCAGATTCTCAAACTCAGAATCAAGCATCCCATGAAGCACAGCATTTGCCACCGAACCAATGCCCGACTGCAGCGGTGCAAGGCTATTTGTCAGCCTGCCTGCTGCAATTTCCCCGCGTAGAAACTGAAGCAGATGCTGTGCCATAATGGCGGTGTCTTCATCCGGCGGCACGATTGTCGAAGGAGAGTCCTGCTGATTCGTGAATACGATGCCCTTCACCTTATCCAAATCCACCTTAATTCCAGGAGTGCCGATACGGTCGTCGGCTTTCGTCAGCGGAATCGGATTCCGTTCCCCCTGTCTGCCAGGTTCATATAAATCATGCAAACCTTCCAGCTGTGTGGATTGGGCAAGATTGATTTCGATAATAATGTGTTTGGCATTCTCTGCGAAAGACAGCGAGTTTCCGATTGAAGTAGACGGAATGATCAGCCCATCCTCCGTAATAGAAACCGCTTCCAAAATAGCGAAATCAATAGGATCCATGACATTGGCGCGTACAAGCTCTGCCGTATGTGACAAATGCTGATCGACAAATAAGAAATCCCCCTGGTTAATCCCTTTCCTCATGGTCGGATCGGCCTGAAATGGCAGCCTTTTCCCCAAAATTCCCGCTTCCGCAAAAAGCTTGTCCACATCAGATCCCAAAGAAGCACCAGTATACACATTCACTTTAAAACTCTCATGCCTGGCACGGTCAGCCAGTGCAAATGGTACCGCTTTCACATCACCCGCACGTGTAAAGCCGCTTAGCCCCAGAGTCATGCCGTCCTGAATCCAGGAGGCTGCCTCTTCAGGTGTAACTACCCGGTCATGCAGGCGGCTGTCGCGAATCCGTTCTAAATTTTTCTCCATATTGCTCATCCCCTCCATTATGATATATAAAATCATTTTACCCGGATAAAGAGGGAGCCAGGACTTTTCCGATCATATTACGGAAAATTCCGATAAAACAGCAAATTACAAAGCTGAAACAGAAAGAATTTTCTAAAAACCGAGCAATTTGCGGAAATAGCTGGAGTAAGACTGGCTGACAGGCACCCGGTCCCCATTTTTCATGACGAGGAGAAAGGTGGAATGCGTGTCAGGAAAGATTTCCTTGATATGATTGACATTTACAATGAATGAGCGGTGGCAGCGGATAAAACTGTCCTTCGGCAGCGAATACTCAAAATCCTGAAGCGAGTATTTATGGGTGCCTGAATGGCCGTCAGTATGTACATAGGTCTTCTTATCCTTTGCCTCAAGGCAGACAACCTCGGAAAAAGGAATTGGAATCCAGCCATCATTAGTTTTCATTGTCACAACCGATTTGCCGTCCGTCAAAGCCGGAAAAATGGCGGTTACGCAGCCTTCAAGCTTTCCTTCATGCAAAAATGGCACGGCCATGCCGTGATATGGAACACCAAATACATCGCGGTCAATAAACTCCGACACTCTTTGCTGTGTCCCTAAAGCCTTATAGGCGATCGTTCCTTCTTTTACCATGTCACCCGGCCTGATCTTTAAATCGATGCGCTTGCTCGGCCGGTAATAGATATATTCACTCGTATTGGAAACCGCTATGGATATTTCATCGGAAAACAGCTCTCCAATCACATCCAGCAGCGATACAATTGTAATGCTTTCCAAGTTATCTCAGCACCTTTCATGATGATGGCTTTTTCTTATTTTACAAGTTTTCGCAGGGGGATTCACTTAATTTCTTATCATTGCCGAAAAGGCACCGGCATAGAATAGAGAAGGTTAGGGGTAAAGGAGGATGCTGGTATGCTGATTCGACATCAGATGGTGGAGAAAAAAGATGTTCGGTTTTGTGATGAAACCTTTAATTTGGAACAGGCGCTGCAGTTTTTAAATGAAACTGGTTACCGCTGTGTCCCTATTCTGGATGCCACACATACAAAGTTTGCCGGTAACATCTATAAGGTTGATATTTTAGAATATAAGGAAAATCATTCTATGGATGAACCGATTACGGCTCTGGCTAAAGATCAGCAAACCGTTATTGATGAGGATGACTCTTTCATGAAAGCCTTTTTCACTCTGAAGAGATATCCTTATCTGCCGGTTGAAAATGACCATGGGCAGTTTGTCGGATTGCTGACACATGCGGCCGTACTGGAACTGCTGGAGGAAGCGTGGGGGCTGAACCGAGGAAGCTATACGCTGACTGTAGGAAGCTATGGCACTCAGGGAACACTGAAAAAGATAAGCAGCATTATCAGTAAGTATAGCGATATCCAGGGAGTCATCTCCTTGGACTCATCCAGCTTTCATGTCAGCCTGATCCGCCGTATTCTTTTTACATTGCCGAAGGATACAACAGAGGAAATCCTGGATAAAATTAAGAAAGAACTGGACGCAAATGGCTTTCGGGTGATTGGAGTCGAGTGCCATAATGGTGAGTGTTAACGAGAAAAGTGTAAGCGCCTGACCTCACCCCGACACCTCGAGGGGGTAGGCTGCTAGCACTAGACATTTTTTAACGTTCATAATTTCTTCTTTAACGAGAAAAGCCGTTCCTTGATGGAATGGCTTTTTACTTACCGGTTATTCCGATGGAAGAATTCCTGATATCCATAAATAATCCATGCGTAGGTGGTGAAGAACAGGAAAATATAGATGGGCTTAAATTTGACTAGCTTATATAAGTTAAATTTTTCATACAAATAATTAAGCGGATAGGCGAATAGAAAGTCCATGATAGCGTTGACAGCCAGATAACGCTTAAAGTTTCCAAAGGTAAAATGAAAGATCCATAAGGTACCTATAAAAAACGGGCCAAGTATGAAGGTTAAATCATTGAGCAATTTCTTGAAGTGTCCGCCCTCTACTGTCCACCATTTAAAAGGAATGGCCAGGATGCTCATAATGAACACTAAAATTCCAGCAAAAACCGAGACGGTGGAAAATTTATTGAATGACTTTTTAGGCAAAAAAAATATGGTCAGCCAAGGAATGACCAAATGAAGCAGCCTGATCGCTGTAGTTGCTTTCATGTAAAAATCCCCTTTCTTCCATATTATGGTTCAGGGGATTTTGAATTATTCTCCAATTGTTTAAACAGCTGATTCCATCTTAAACATTCCATCCATCTTCCTGACGATTTCTTTCCCAATTTCAATGGATGCCGTCGCGGCCGGAGATGGTGCATTTAAAACATGAATGGAGCGTTTGCTCGGCACAATGAAAAAGTCATCGACTAATGAGCCATCGTCCTTCAAGGCTTGCGCTCTGACACCGGCCGGACCTGGAACAATATCATCCTTCTGGATGTCCGGCATAAGCTTCTGAACATTTTTCATGAAGAGCTCCTTGGATGCTGAGCGGATCATCTCTTCCACTCCCTCTTTCATATATTTCTTTGCGAGCTTCCAAAATCCTTTATAGGCGACAACCTCCATAAGGTCTGCCACATTCAGGTCTGTTTTCTTATAGCCCTCCCGCTTAAAGCTTAGAACGGCATTTGGGCCAACATCAATGGCTCCGTTAATCATGCGGGTAAAATGGACCCCAAGGAACGGGAAGTTGGGATTTGGCACAGGGTAGATAAGATTTTTGACGAGGCTGCTTTTCTCCGGTTTGAGCATATAATACTCTCCCCTGAATGGCACAATCTTGACATCCGTTTTCAATCCGGCAAGCTTGGCGATCCGGTCTGACTGCAGGCCGCCGCAGTTTACATAGTAAGCTCCCCTTACCTCTCCCCTGCTGGTCTGGACAACCACTTCCTGAGCCGTTTCGTCAATGGCTGATACTTTATGATTCAGCAGGATGTCCCCGCCTTTTGCTGTAATGATTTCAGCCATTTTTTCCGAAACCTGCTTATAGTTGACAATGCCAGCCATTGGCACATGTATGGCCTTTTTTCCGTTCACATGCGGCTCGATTTCATGGAGTTCAGCCTGGTCAATCATGCGGATGCCAAGGCCGTTGTCCAACCCGCGCTGATATAAATTGTCTATGAGCGGCAGCTCGAAATCTTCGCTTGCAACAATGACTTTTCCGCAGATATCCACTTCAATGCCTTGCTTACGGCAAAAATCTGTCATGGACTCACTGCCTTTTTTGGCAAGCCTGGCTTTATAGCTGCCAGGTTTATAGTAAATTCCTGAATGGATGACACCGCTGTTATGGCCCGTCTGGTGGGCCGCCACATGGCTTTCTTTTTCCAGGATGGCCACTTTTGCAGATGGAAACCGGTTCAGCAGCTCCATTCCTGTCGACAGGCCGACAATGCCCCCGCCAATAATGATGTAATCATACATGATCCTCCACCCTTTCTCTTATTTATGATCTATCCCGCAGGCTTCTGCCAGTATTTCAATAATATGGATAACACGGACCTTGTCTTCAAGCCCCTCGCGTTTGACCCCGAGGCACATCTGCAGATGGCAGCCGGGGTTGGACGTGACGATGGTGTCCGGCGAGATACTTTGGACATGTTCCATTTTGCTTTCAAGAATTTCCATGGATTCTTCGTAGTGGACAATATTATAAATCCCCGCCGATCCACAGCACATATCCCCTTTCGGAAGCGGAACATATGTAATGCCTGGTATGCTTTCGATGAGCTGAACGGGATCATCCGCCACCTTCTGAACATTTAACAAATGGCAGGATGGCTGATAGGTCACAGCACCTGAGAGTTCCCGGCTGAAGCTGATTCCGAGTTTGTTCAGTATTACACTTACATCCTTATTCTTTTGTGCGAACACACTGGCACGCTCTGCCCATTCCGGGTCATCTGCGAGAAGGTGATCATATTCAACGAGCATCGCACCGCAGCCGCCAATCGCATTTACCACAAAATCAAAGTTCCCTTTTTCAAAAGCCGCAATATTTTCCTTTGCCAGTTTCCTGGATGTTCCCGTATCTCCGCTATGGTTCTGCAGCGCCCCGCAGCAGGTCTGTTCTTTAATTACAGCTACTTCACAGCCGGCATGCTGAAGCAGCTTGATGCTGAGGTCATTGATTTTGGCAAAAAACACATCCATAATACAGCCTGTAAAAAAAGCAACGCGGGCTTTCGGCTGGCGCTCTGGCAGTAGGATGCCTGTTCTCAGGTGTTTATTTGGCATTTCCACAGCCGGAGCGATCTCTTCAAAAGCCCGAAGCTGTTCGGGAAGAATGCTGAGCAATTTGCTTTTGCGGGCAACCGAATCCATTCCTGTTTTTTGATAGGCCCGAAGTGAAGCTCTCATGGCTGCCAGCAGTTTTTTATTCGGCAAAGCTTTCTGCAGAGCCATGTTCTCCACGAATGGAGCTGGTGCTTCGGCAGCTTTTACTTGCTTAAATGACTCGAGGATTTTTCCATATTGAACATTGGTTGGACATGCCGTCTCACAGGCGCGGCAGCCAAGGCAGAGCTCCATCGATTCTGTAATTTCACCGATGGTTATTTTCCCTTCCGCCGCCATTTGCACAAGATTGATCCGTCCCCGTGGAGAATGCCTTTCTTTCCCCATGCTGGCATATGTGGGGCAGGCCGGAAGACAATAGCCGCATTGGACACAGTCAAACGTTTCTTTATAGGCGAGCTGGCTAGTCATGGACTAACACCAGCCTCTGCCCTTTTGTCTCGGGAAAAATCTTGCCTGGATTCATAATGTTGTTCGGATCCCACACTGTTTTCATTCGTTTCATCATGTCCAGCCCTGCTTCCCCCAGCTCCATCTCCATAAATGGCGCTTTCATGGTCCCAATGCCATGCTCCCCTGAGAGGGTTCCTCCCAATTCTATCGCTGCTGTAAAAATCTCCTCTACCGCTTTTTCCACCCGCTTCATTTCTTCTTTATCCTGCTTATCAGTTATGATATTCGGATGCAGATTTCCATCACCTGCATGACCGAATACGACTAAGTCGATTTCATATTTTGCCTTGATTTCCTGAAGCCTTCTGAACATCTCAGGAATCTTGCTTCTTGGAATTGTGGCATCTTCGGAAATTTTCGTCGGCTTTTTCCTCACGATGGCTGGCGAAACGAGCTTCCTCGCTTTCCATAGGTTCCCGGCAGATTCTTCATCCCTTGCAATGATAGCTTCCCTTGCACCAACTTCCAGACATACCTGCTTCACCTGCTCGCTTTCATCCCTGATGGCGATTGGATGGCCATCAAGTTCAATCAGGATAATGGCATCTACATCTACCGGGAGACCGATCGGCTGAAACTCTTCAACCGCCTGGATCGAAGCCTGGTCCATAATTTCCATTTTCGAAGGCAGGATGCCAGATGTGAGCACTGCCGATATCGCTTTTCCGGCATCAATAATATCATCAAATATGACCATGATCGTCTGGGTGGCCTGCGGTCTTGGAATCAGCTGAAGGGTGGCCTCTGTGATGATGCCCAGCGTCCCCTCCGATCCAACAATCAGCTTTGTCAGGTCATAGCCTGTGACGTTTTTGACCGTCCGTCCGCCTGTACGGATGATATTCCCTTCCGGCGTGACGATCTCGAGGCCCAAGACATAATCCTTTGTTACCCCGTACTTTAATCCCCGGGGCCCCCCTGCATTCTCGGCAAGGTTCCCTCCGATTGTGGATACATGGGAACTGCTTGGATCCGGGGGATACATCAGCCCATGCCGCTGTGCTTCACGGTCAATTTCAGCTGTAATGACGCCTGGAGATACAATCGCAACAGTATCTTCCGGGTCGATGATCAGCTTCTGGGTCCATCTGGAAAAATCAAGGACCATCCCGCCGTGGACAGGGAGCGGGCCTCCGCTCAGACTCGTTCCCCTGCCTCTTGGATAGACTGGTATTTTCATGTCATTGGCGAGCTTTACAATGCCTGCCACTTCCTCAGTCGAAACTGGCTGCAGGATGATCTCCGGAATATAGGCTCCAAATGAGCCATCGTATGAATATGAGACCAGGTCTGCTTTTTCAAGCAGAATGCGCTTTTCTGATCCCATAATGCTTTTAAGCCGATCAACAATCTGTTCGGTGATCACAACGGCACCTTCTTTCCTTCCCCTTCGTTCACCTTTAATTTCTTTGTCACATTCTCAAGATGCACCCGCATCGCCCTTGCCGCTCTTTCTTCATCCTGTTCTTTAATAGCTGTATAAATGCACATATGCTCCTGAAAAACCTGTTCGCGCTTTGCTGGAAGACCCACATTCTTCTTAAGGGAAAAGGCTATTGCTTTTCGGTACAGATCATCGATATTTTCCATTACCTGTATCATGAAGCGATTTTTCGTTGCAGCAATCAGGTGTTTATGAAAATTAACGTCTGCCTGATCGCCTACCGCTTCGGGGTTCGTCAGCGTGACTTCAAATTGATCGAGCGCTTCCTTCATTTTTTCCAGGTCGGCCTCATCACGACGCAAGGCAGCAATCGCTGCTGCCTGTGTCTCCATAACCATCCGCATTTCCAATAGCTCAAAAACCTGTTCCACAGGAATATATTCAATCGCTAAGGAACCAAGCATGTCTGCCATATTAACCTCTTTGACGAAGCTTCTGCCTCCTTGCCTGGATTCAATAATCCCGCTGGCAGATAATACGCTCAATGCTTCTCGAACAGGCGCACGGCTGACGCCAAACTGTTTGGCCAGTTCATTTTCGGATGGCATCGGCTCATTTGGCGTGAACTTGCCGTCCTTTATCATGTTCTTCAGCTGGTCCAGCACCTGGGCCGAGATTTTTTTCCGTTCGATTTTCATGGATGTTAACTCCTTATATGGTGATTTCGACTGAACTGCTTTTCTTAACTCTGATGATATGGAAGAGAATCGCAAACACACAAAGCCCGAGTCCGGCAATATCCGTGATCATGCCTGGCTTAATCAGCATTAATGCCCCTGCAAACATTAGGACTCTTTCAACAATCGTCAGCTTGGCATTCAGGTAGTTGCCAAGTGAACTTGCCAGGGCGTAAATGCCCAGCGTGCTTGTGATGACCACAAGTACTACTGATAAAATGGATATCGTTTCTCCCTCTGCTGCCTGAAGCAGAATGATAGGATTATAGGCAATCATGAATGGGATGATAAAGCCCGGAAGTGAGATTCTAAGCGCTTCCCATGATGTCTGCATCGCATTGGCGCCTGCCAGTCCTGCGGCCGTATAAGATGCCAGTGCCACTGGCGGTGTAATATTGGACAATGCACCAAACCAGAACACAAAGAAGTGTGCCGCGATCGGGTTAACGCCCGCTTCCACAAGTGCAGGAGCTGCCGTAACCGCAACGACAATGTAAAGAGCTGTGGATGGAAGCCCCATGCTTAAAACGATGCAAGTGAGCATGACGACGATTAAAATCAGCCAAAGCTGGCCGCCCGTTAATTCGACAATATTATAAGCTAATGTAGATCCAATTCCCGTCATGGTGACAACGCAGATGATGATTCCGATTGCTGCGCAGGCAATCCCGACTTGAATTGTCCCTCTTCCGCCTTCAATGAAAGCTTCAATAGTTTTAGAGATCGTGATTCTTGAAGATTTATCCTTTGCCAGCCAGCTCGCCACAATGACTGCACCGATTCCGGCAAATCCGGCAAATAAAGCTGTCTTTCCCATTAATAGCGTGGTGATGACAACGATGATCGGAATAAGCAGGACACCGCGTTCCTTCAGGATTTGGACGACATCCGGGATATTTTCTTTGCTGATGCCTTTCAGGCCTTGCTTTTTCGCTTCAATATCAATAGCAAAAATCAATGCGATATAGTAGAGAAAGCTTGGTATGATCGCTGCCAGGATGACCGTTGTATAAGAGATTCCAAGGAACCCGGCCATGATGAAGGCCGCAGCGCCCATAATCGGCGGCATGATCATTCCGCCTGTTGAAGCAGCAGCTTCTACAGCACCGGCAAACTTTGGCTTAAGTCCAATGGATTTCATCAATGGAATCGTAAAAGCTCCTGTTGTCGCAACATTGGCAACCGCACTTCCGCTCAAAGATCCTGTCAGTGCGCTGGAGATGACCGCTACTTGGGCAGGGCCTCCACGCTTTCTGCCTGCAATGGCCAAAGCCAGATCATTGAAAAGCTGGGTGGCACCGCTGACAGACAGGAAGGCACCAAAGAGGACGAACATGACGATGAACGTGGAAGCAGTCGAAAGCGTTAATCCCAGCACGCCCTCAGTCGTCATATAAAGACGGTATAGAAGGCGTTCTAGTGAAAAGCCGGCATGTCCGAAAATCCACGGGAAGTATGTGCCAAACAGGGCATATACAATAGCGCCTCCACACAGGATCGGGATAAATATCCCAACCGCCCGTCTCGAAGCTTCAAGGAGGACGATGATCGTAATGGCACCGAAGACATAGTCAATCATAATCGGCTGGGAGCCCCGGTCCACATGAATCGTTGTGTAATTAAGGAGCAGGTATCCAAGACCTGCAATGGCAAGTGCCGCAAATATATAATCAGGGGCTGTAAACCTTTTTTGATTGGAAGACTTTCCGGCAGGATAATAGAAAAAAGTCATAACCAAAAGGATGCCCAGGAAAATCAGGTTTCTATAAATCTCCTGAATATTGGATAACCCATTCGAATAAATGGCAAAAACAGAAAACAATACAGCGATGATGGCAGCCGCTTTTTTATATGGCCCCTCCAGCAGACGCATGCCGCCGCCTGCTTCTTTATCCAGGTCGGCTGGCTGTACAATAGGTTCGCTTGTTGATTTTGTCATTATTTCCCCTCCTTTATTTCGCTTCCGGCGGAATTAGATTTTCAGGAATATCAAGACCTGCTTCTTTAAAATATCTGTAGGCTCCGGCATGCAATGGAACAGATACTCCATCAAGGGCCGTTTCCAATGTCATTTCCTTGGCAGAGCTATGAACCTCATACATTTCATCCAGATTTTCATAGAGTGTTTTGGTTAAAATATAGATGGTTTCTTCGTCCATTTCTTTTGTTGTGGATAATAGGTTCGGCTGGGCAATGGTGTTGATATCTTCGTCAATGCGAGGATAGGTCCCTCCAGGAATCACATAACGGTACCAGCTGTCAGATACTGCATTAATGGCATCCAGCTGCTCATCAGTTACTTCCAAAATCGATGCTTTGACATTACTTGCATACATATCCGTTACAGCGGAAATCGGGATTCCTGCCGGAAGCGAGCCTCCATCCAATCTCCCGTCACGCATCGCGGAAACCGTGTCACTATAGCCAAGATACTCTGGTGAAATATCTTTTTTCGTAAGTTCAAGGCCATCCATCATCACGACTGTGGATTGCTCCGTACCGCTTGCCTGCGGCCCAACAGAAAATTGCGTTCCTTTAATATCGTCGATAGTTCCGCTTTTGATCTTGCTGTTCATCAGCACAAAATGCTCCACATTTGGCCAGAGCATGGAGATTGTGCGCAGGTCCTCATAGCGCTTTCCTTCAAAGGAGCCATCTCCTGCATAAGCCTGAGACGAAATTAACCCCTGAAGAATGGCAAGCTGTGCTTCCCCTTCACGAAGCAGTTCAATATTCTCAATGGATCCGGCTGAAGATTGGCCGCTCGCCTGGATTTTCTCACCCTTTAAATGGCTGCTCCATACATTGGCCATTCCAACCCCAATCGGGTAATATGTACCTCCTGTTGAAGCGGTGGCAACGGATACAAACTTTTTATCCTTGTTCTCGGCCGCTGTCCGCACACCAACAATGGCAATAAAAACAAGTGTTAGAACCGATATGATAATCTTCCACTTTTTCTGAATCATAAAATCCTCCCTTTCCAGTAATTATGTAAGCGCTTTTTCTAACTTGTATTACAAGTATACAAGATTACAGGTTTTGAATTCAATTAAAATTCAGACTTTTTGTTTTATTCCGGAAAATAAAATGGGCTCATCCTTTGATATTTCTATGTTTTCAAATGTAAAAACAGGAGATTTTACCTGGAGATAAACATAAGAAAGGCCATTTTCTCTGTGCAGAAAATGGCCTTTCTTTTATAACAGCTTACCCATATAGTATTCATCGGCAAATTCGCCGTTTATCAGTAGCGAATGTTTTTTCGTGCCTTCAATCTGGAATCCCGTCTTTTTATAAAGGGCGACACCTGCCTCATTACGGATAACAACTGTAAGTTCCAGCCTGTGGATATCGTGTTTACGCGCCCAGCGGTCAAGCTCTTCAAAAAGCTTGGTGCCGATCCCCTGGCCTCTGTGTTCGCTGAGGATGCCTGCAACGAGATAGGCTGAGTGCTTATTTCTCCTTGCCGCACCGCCAATGGCCATTACAAAGCCGATCAATCGGTTATCTTTTTCCGCTGCGATGATGGTGGAATGATCTTCTTTTTGAATGGCTTCAATTCTTTTTCTTTGTGCCTCGGCTGACGTCTTTCTTTCACCTGGCTCGAAAAGCATGTAGTCTGATTCGTTTTCTGTTTGTGTGATCAGGTTGGCCATTGCCTGGGCGTCTGCTGGTTTTATGTGGCGGATGATCATGGGGATTTCTCCTTTTTACTATTTTTACATAAGCCCTTCAACAAAATCCTTCAAAACGTGCACACCATATACACAGTCATTTAATGACGTCCATTCCCGCGGATTATGGCTGATGCCATCCCTGCTGCGGACGAACAGCATGGCGGCCGGCACTTCGGTTCCGACGATCATGGTGTCATGCCCGGCTCCGCTTGGGATGTAAACAGGATTAATATTGAACTTCTCAAGGGATTCTGCAATACCAGCCTGCAGGCTTTCATTAATTGGCAGAGGTTTGATTTTGGCATTCAGCTTCATTTGCACACCGATACTTCGCTCCTCTGCTATTTTCACCGCTTCATTCTTAATTTGATCAAGCAGCTGATCCCGGGTTCCTTCAAAAATATCCCTGATATCAACGGTTAATATTACTTTCTGGGCAATGACATTGAAGCCATTTGGATGCACGTTCAGCTTTCCGACAGTGGCAACAGCTGTATCACTGACCTGCTTTGGAAAATTCTCAATGGCAGCTACAAACAATGAGGCAGCCACCAGCGGATCTTTTCGTCCAGCCATCGGCGTATTTCCTGCATGTCCAGCTTCTCCTGTAAAGGTAACCTCCAGCGAGGCTGGCCCAGCAATGCCTTTTACCACTCCAACTGGCTGATTCTCTCTCTCCAGCACCTTCCCCTGCTCGATATGGACTTCCACAAAGGTTTCGATTTCACGCCTGTTTTCTCCTGCCTTTAAGCACTCTTCCGCACTGCTGCCATATTCGGTCAGCACTTCCCGAAAAGACTTGCCATTTTCATCCTGAAGGCTATCCATTTCCTCCGGCCTCAGCTGATCCATAAATGCCCGGCTGCCTGTTAAGCTGCTCTTGAATCTCGAACCCTCTTCATCTGAAAAAATCACAATCTCATACGGCTTCTCCGGTATGTAACCAGTTTCTTTCCATGACTCTGCAACTTCCAATGCTGAGAGAACCCCTAACGGTCCATCGAAGTGCCCCCCATTTGGAACACTGTCCACATGGGAACCGGAAGCGATTGAAGGTCCTTCTGTTTTGCCTTCCAATCTGCCGAATACATTTCCTGCTCCATCTTCAGTCACAGTAAGACCAGCGTTTTTCATCCACTTGATTACTAGCTCTTTCGCTTTCTTCTCTTCAGCAGAATAGCCTGGGCGGGTCACCCCTCCGCTTTCCATGAAGCCTATCCTTGAAAGCTCATCAAGTCTTGAGGCCAATCTTTCTCCGTTTACACCCGAATGAGTAAGTTCTTGGTCATAATCTTTTAATAACTGTTCATAAAGGTTCATGGGTTTCACTCTTTCTAATTTTGTTGAGATACTATTGACACTGTGAGATTACTGGAATGTTGATTCTGCGCGAAGTGACCGATATTTTGGAAAACTGACCGATAAAATAGAATTTCGACCGATATATCAAAAAAGTAACCGATAAATTATTAATCTGGCCGATAAACCTGTAAAAGAGGCCGATATCTTTAGAAACAGTGCCAAAATAATGACTTTATGCCTGATTCAGAGCAAAAAGCCCGGCAGATATCCACCTGCCAGGCCGCAAATCATTAAATAATCCCCTGCATTCGCAGAATAATCTCGGCAATTACTGCAGATCCGATGAAGGTTCCGAAGAACACGAAGACTGCGACAATAATGCTTCTCCAGCCCAGCTTAGAAAAGTCAGCCCAGTTCTTTCCGATCGAGATCCCTGCATAAGCCAGAATTGGCGTAGCAAGAGCCAGGATATTGACCTGAGTTGTCCACTCGACAACATATTCAGATCCCGGTACTCCCGGAATGGAAACGATGATTCCGATAATCCCGATATATCCGACGCTCGGGATATTGCCTGGCAGCACTTTTTCAAGAATCAGACCCAGCACACTGATGACAATTAAAACTAGCATGCCCGGAATGGCTGCAGACGGCAGGATATCGTAGCCTACCCAGTTGCCGATCAGCGCTGAAAGACCAAAAATCGCCAATATTAAAAACCATTCAGTGATATTTTTAAGCATGGATATCTCCCCCTTTGTCCGCAGCCTTTTTCTCTTTGCGTTTCATCATGATGCTGTACAGCTTTTCAGTAAGAGGCAATCCAATAAAAATACTGGCATACAGACCCGTTGAAAGTGAAAGCAGGTTGCTGGCGCCTGCGAAGGCAACAATCTGTGCCTCCATTTCAGGAAAGGCAGCGACAAGCGATCCGCTGGCGGCCGCCATCATGCTCCCGCTTCCCACCCCCGACGCCATCGCGAACGACAGCGGATGGAGCGGCGTAATCGTGGCCAGGAATCCGGAAATCAATCCAAGGAAGGCAGCACCAAATACAGTACCGAAAATATAAATAGCCATTACTCCTCTGCCTTCTGGCGAATCAAATCCGTATTTATTCATAATCAGCCCGACGTTCGGCTCCCGGCCAATCGAGTGGGTCATGCCAATAGCTTCTCTTTTAAAGCCAAGAAAAATGGCTACTGGCAGTGCAAATAAAATCGTTCCCAGGTTACCAAGTTCCTGCAGCAATAATGATGGCCCCGCCGCAATGATTGCCTCGATTTGCGGCCCGATCGTTACCCCAATTTTCGCAATTAAAAGAGTAACTCCCAGCACGATGAGGGGCTCTGCATTTTTAGCCTGTTTTTCTTTAATAAGCGGAGTGAAGTAAAGTCCCAGTCCTAGGAAAAAAGCATAGAGCATAGGCAGCAGCAGAATAACCCCTGCTCCTACTTTAAAGCTGATCTGTCCAATCGCTTCGGTAGCCGCAACCAGAACCAGCACAACGGCATGCAAGCGCCAATCTTTTAAAATTTCTGTCTTTTCATTTTTCATGTTTTCCCCCCTAGATTAAAAGATTACTAGATAGATCCGCACACTGCGGAAGAATCAAGCTTGCCCTTCCCTTGCTCCATCGCCTTTTCATAGATATCGCATACCAGCTGACCCAAAGGAGAATCTTCACTATAAAATTCGGCTGTTTCTTTGTATAAGTGAATATCCTTATTCATGTGCTCCAGGCTGAACAGCACATTCCCGTATGTATGCTGAAGGATATTCTCACCGAATACGGTAAGGACGCGATTATGTGCAGACCCGCTTTGAATGACTTCCGCCAGCTGAGTCCGGCTGACACCGGCTTTCTCCCCAACTGCAAGGACCTCCCCCAGGCCTGCAGTCGTTAAAGCAACAAGCATATTGTGGCACAGCTTTGCCACCTGTCCTGATCCTGAAGGACCCAGCAGAAAAATATTTTTTCCAACGCTCTCCAGGACCGGGCGAATGTCCGGCAAGTATTTATCGTCTCCCCCAACCATTATAGTCAGCGTACCGGCATCAGCACCCTGTGGTCCCCCGCTCAGCGGACAGTCATAAAAATGGGTGCCTTGCTCCTTTGCAGCCTGATTTAACTCCTGGGCTGTTTTTGGGTCAATGGTGCTCATATCCAGAACGAAACTGTGAGGCTTTAAAGCGGAAAAGACTCCACTTTCACCCATCATAACATCTTTTACAATACCTGGTCCAGGCAATGAAGAAATTACTAGATCCGCCTGTCTTGCTGCCTCGAATGGAGAAGGCTGGGGAATAGCCCCCAGCTCCCCGCATTTTGCGAGTGCCTCCTGACTTGGGTCATAAGCATACACCTGATATCCGTTTTTGATTAAATTTTTCACAATGCCTTTTCCCATGGCCCCGCAGCCAATCACGCCTATGTTTTTCATCCTCTCCCTCCTCAAGGTTTTATATAAACTGTTTTTGTATCCAGCCAGAAATCCAATGCCGTGCTGCCCTGTTCACGCGGTCCGATGCTGGATGTCTTTTTGCCGCCAAATGGAAGCTGGTTTTCATAATGGTTGGATGGGATATTCACGTGCGTGACGCCTGTTTCAATTTTCCGGACAAAATCGAATGCTTTTTGAAGGTCATTCGTAAAAATGGCAGATGACAGGCCAAAGTCCGTATCATTTGCAAGCTCAATTGCCTCGTCATAAGAATTTACTTCCATCACAGCCACAACCGGCCCGAAAATCTCTTCCTGGGCGATTGTAAAATCCTTCGTCACTTTACTGAAAACAGTTGGAGCGACGAAATAGCCATTCGCCATATCGCCATCTGTCAGCTGCTTTCCGCCATATTCGAGCACCGCTCCTTCTTCGATGGCACTATTGACATAATGGAGATACGTATTCAATTGATGCTTATTTGCAACAGCACCGTTGTCGAATCCTTCCCGGATCCCATTGCCAACCTTTATTTGCTCTGCTTTTTCAACCAGCAGTTCAATGACCTTTCGGGAAATGGAACGGGGCACAATCACGCGGCTGGTTCCCGTACAGCTTTGGCCGTTATTATAAAATCCGCTGATGACCACGCTCTGAACAGCCTCTTCCAGATTGGCATCCTCCAGAATGATCGTCGCATTCTTCCCGCCCATTTCAGCCTGCATTTTTCCGCCATGGGCTGTTACAAGCTTGCCAAGGTGGATGCCCACATCAGAGGAGCCAGTAAACGACACTGCCTTAATTTCCGGATTGGTCCCAATCTCTTCTCCCACGACAGAACCCGGGCCAGTAATCATATTCAGAACTCCCGCTGGCATTCCGGCCTTCTCGAACAGCTCGACTACTTTCACTGCGATTAGAGACGTGTCACTTGCGGCCTTATAGATGATCGTATTTCCCGCCAGCATGGAAGGTGCAATTTTATAAATAGCGATTCCGAGCGGAAAATTAAATGGCGTAACTACAGCCACCACACCCAGCGGCTCCTGAATCGTGCAGGCGAAGGTTTTCGGATCAATCGCAGGCACGGTTTCTCCCGAGATCCGGTTAGCCTCGCCGCTGAAGTGCTTCAGAGCCTGAACCGTTGCATCCACTTCCTTGCGGGCTGACTCTATCGTTTTGCCTACTTCCTTCGTAATGATTTCAGCTAATTCCTCTTTTTCCTGCTGGATGAGAAAGATCAGTTTAAAAAGGATGTCCCCCCGGCAGATTGGAGATGTATTTTTCCACATGGGAAAAGCCCTCTTTGCACTCTCAATTGCTTTTTGCACATCAACCTCATTCGATTTCTGAAAGTAACCCAGTACCTCATCTATATGGTTTGGATTCAAGCTGGGATACGTCTCCCCTGTCACAGAAGGAACCCATTCCCCTCCGATGTAATTGTAATAAGTTTCTGCACCAGTATTCCTGATCTCAGTTTTCTGGCTATTAACCTCTGTACTCATCCAATCTCTCCTTATCGCTTAAGTTGAGATTATTATAATATTTAGAATATTCTATGTACACGTGCCGATAGACAAATATTCCTTCCCTTCTTTGTGGCAATCCCCAATTAAGGGTTTAAAAAGTCGAAAACCTGGAAGGCCAGGACCACTGTAATCCAATCTTCTTTCCGGGAAAAATCAAGCTTGCAGCTCGCTCTCGATTTTTTTCAGCCGGTAAGCCAATGTATTGGGATGAATATGCATCTCTTCTGCTGTTTGTTTGTGGCTTTGATTATGTGCCAGAAAGATTTGCATCGTTTTCAAATATTCAGGCTCCATCTTTAAAAGAGAGCCAATTTTATCGGATACAAATTTATTCAGCAAGTTGCGGTCGGTGTTGAGCCACAGTCTTTCAGCACCAAGCTCAGAATAAGTGATAAAGGATTTGTGCTGATGATTTTTGGCAAATGACAGGGCTTCGGCAGCTTCCTGATAGGTATCTGTCATATCTGTTAAGGCAACCTCTCTGCCCAAACCAATGACTGCTCTTTTCACCTTTCGCTGAATATCATCAGCTAAATTATGGTCATATTTTTTCCGGCCATTCACCAGAAGTGCAATGATTTGGTTTGATTTCGTAAAAATGATCGAAGTATCACAGTATGTAATCAGGATCTGCTCGATCGATCGGATAAGCTTTTCTTTCTGAAGGATGGAAGCAGCATCCCATAGAAAACCAGACTTGCAGTCCACCATCATACAGGCGACACTGCTTTTCTCGTTCAGGCGGAAAGTTTCCAGAATCCTGGTATTCAGGCGTCCGCCATTGATTAAATCATGAAAGGCCTCTTCCCTTAGATGCATCTCTTTTTCAAAAAGCGTATTCTGCCTGACAAACTCCAATGACAAAGCTGTTGAAGCGTGTTCAAGAGCAGCCTTCTGGATATTTGTCAAACGCTCGATTGGTTCATTCAAAAGGAAATACCCGAAAAGTTCGTTGGAATTTATGATCGGAAATGAATGGGAGGTCTCAACTGGCGACTCTGCAAAGATTACCGGGGTACTCAAAATATGACTGATCGTATCCAGGATATACGAAGTTCCCCTCCCCTCCAGCAGAATCTTCGTGAATTTCCGGTGGATATCAAGGGATTGGCTCAGTTCTTCATTTTTTCGCTTCACTTCTTCGTAAAGCTTCGAGTTCATGATGGCAATAGCCGCCTGGTCTGCCACCACCTCCAAAACATGAAAGTCGGCTTCAGTAAACTGTACATCATTGTCGAAATTATCCACCACAAGCACACCGATGCAATCTTCTTTATAAACCAATGGGACGACGATTCCGCTTTTCACATCCCGCTGGAAAACGCCATTAAAAAAGTGAACATAATTTGTCTCATTCATCCGGCTCATATGCTCCCTGAACTCACTCCCTGAAGCAATTACGCCTTTCTTAGTCAGAAAAACCTGTCCAGTCAGGGATTCTCCAGGCTCAAACCTCACCTGGCTCATAAAGCCAGCCTCCACCCCTACCCCACTGGAAAAATGCAATAATCCATCTTCATTTAATGTGTAAAGGATGGTTGTGTCAGCATGATCTACTAAATCAAAGGCTGCTTGTACCAGCCTCTTTAGAATCTCCTCCAGTTCAAGAGATTGGGTTAAACTCCGATTAATTTCCAGGAGGCTTGAGATTTTGTCCTGCATGATGGTCATGGCTGTTCTCCTTCCTATCATGATAGTTAAAATCTATTATAGGGGATATTTTGTACAAAATGGCCTTTTCAAAATGGTTTTTCCTAATCTGGTCTTTGAAAGTTAGATTCTGCCTTCAAATTTCACAATTAGACTTTGGAAAGTTATTATAAAGTTAGAGAAAATGCATATAGGAGATATCATGGCAAAAATTAAGTATCTTGAGATTTATAATGATTTAAAAAATAAAATAGACAGCAAGGTGTATGCGTTTCAGCAGCTGCTTCCTTCTGAGAATACCTTGATCAAGCAGTATGAATGCTCCAGGAATACCGTACGGCGGGCGATTGCCAATCTTGTTTCCGATGGGTATGTCCAAACTATTCACGGGCAAGGCGTCCGTGTGATTTTTCAGGAGCTAAAGCAAAAAGAGTACCTGTTTGGCGGTATCGAGACGTTTAAGGAGTCTTCAATCAGAAACAAAAATAAATACCGGACTGAAGTAGTTTTTTTTGAAGAGAGAATCGTAGATGAACAACTAAGACAGGTAACTTCTTTTCCAATCGGGATTAAAATCTATCATTTGCAAAGGGTCCGATATCTGGATGAAAAGCCTTTGATTATTGATTACAACTATTTTCGAAAAGATATTGTAAAAGGATTAACAAAGGAGATTGCAGAGGATTCTATTTACGAATTCATGGAAAATGAGTTAAAGGAAAGCATCATTACAACGAAAAGAATGATGACAGTTGAAAAGGTAAATGAGCTGGACCAAAACTATTTGGACCTGATAGAATACAACTGTGTCGCCGTTGTCACCAATTTCACATATAACTCAGATGGAGTCATGTTTGAGTTTACTCAGTCAAGGCATACCCCTGACTCCTTCGTGTTTTTTGAGCAGGCACAAAGGATAAAATAAACTATCCCCGGCATATTGATCCCGGGGATTTTTCTTATTATGCCCTCGCTTGCTGAACCTTAGCAGCCAGATAAATGAACGCGCTTGCTGTCCAAGTAAAGGACGGGTCCCTTAACCCTTCACCTGTAAGAGCATTAAAGTTTTCTGCAAATCCATTCAGATGAACAAGTTCACAATATTTTTCGCTAACGGACAGCGCTGCCTCTTTTTCGCCGCATCTTTCCAAGGCATCGATAAGAATTAGCGTGGTGGGTGCCCAGATAGCGCCGCGCCAATAGGCATCGTCCTGGTAAAGACTGCTATCAACTGCCTCTGAAGCAATGCCCCAATTTGTCGTATATTTGCCGCCCGTAATGGTTTCCACCATTTTGTTTCTTGCAGAAGCCGGCAGTTTATCTGCGATCAGAAGAGACATGAGCGGCAGGAAACTCTCGCTTTTAATCACTTCACCAGTAGACATGACACGTGCGGCAGGAAGATCATCTACAAGGAAATAGGAACAAAACAGAGCTGTCAGCCTTTTGGATTCCTGTTCCCAGAAGAATTTCTCTTCTGATTTTCCGAGCTTTTCTGCAACCGTCGCAAGCATATCCATATCCTTGATTAGAAAAGCGGTCAGATCCGGCGAGTCTATGATATTCGCATTTCTGAATACCGTGCTATTATCTTGTCCCGAATCATTACCATGATGGTATTCAGGGATGCCATCTTCATTGGAATCTTTATAGGTCAGATAAAACTGGACCTGATTCTCTATTTGATGATAAATGGTCTCAAGCTGCCCTGTTGTGAAGTCCATTTTTTCCATCATTTTTGCATAAGTCCAGCCGTGCACAGGCGGTTTGGCAAAATTCCAGCGGATGGTCGAGTCACTAAGCGAACCAGGAATTTGTCCAAGCTCATCCTGATAATCAAAAAGGACTGCCATTTGATCCCATGCCAATTGCGGATCAACGTCAGCCAAAGCAATCGCGTTAAAGCAGTGATCCCAGCTCCATGTGCCAAGGAAATAGTTATTTGAGACGAACATCGTATCCCTCTTCAGGTAGCCTTCCGGCTTAACAACTGAGGACCAATTAATATACGCCGCATTGATCTGGGTATCCCTATATTTTTCAGGGACCTCAGGCAGCTTGCTGCAATAATCCTGAAAGGCTTTCCTGCTGTTTTCAAAAGATTGGCCAAAGCTGTATTCCCGTTCTGCTGGCTTTCCTCCATGTGTAGGAAGGTCTTCAATAACACATAAAAAACCGCTCTCAGCAACGGGTGAAATTTCAATAGCAGACTGATTTTCTGCTTTATTTGTGCTTCCCCTGCTGTCCATGTAGACATCCTGATTCAAGGAAACGGATCCGCTAGGACAGAAAATCATAAATTTGGTTAAGTTTTTATAGCTGTTTACGATACAGTACTCGCTGCCTTTTTTCCCTAATAAATAATTATATTCAAAATTGTAGACGGGCTGCGTATCCAGAAGGAGTCCAACTTTTTCTCCTGTTCCTTTAATAACAATCCTCGAATCACTATCAAAACAGATAAAAATTTCACCGCCGGATAATCGGATAGTGATCTGATTATAGTCTGCTATGTATTCGTAATCCACGGGTGCTCCGCTGACAGTCGGAATCAACTTTAGCACATTCATATGGCTTCTTGACTTGCCTCTTAAAGAGTTTAAAAAAAGGCCTGTTTTTAATGCCTCCCCATTTTCCTGAAAGGCAAGAGCCATATAAGAGCCATAAAAGCTTAACGGTGTTTTCGTTATATCCATGATAGCCGGACACTCCTTAAAAATTTTTCAAAATTATTTGTATATACAAGTCGATTATATTATACTAAACTTGTTTAAACAAGTTGGGTATTTATGAAAGCCATTACATAGTGAGGTGTAAGCCAGATGTCAAACTTTAATGAAAACGTTTCCTCCATAATCGAAAACATCGGAGGAGCAGAAAACGTTGTAACCGCAACACATTGTGTCACCCGGCTGCGATTAGTGCTGAATAGCGAAGAGCTGGTTGATGTGAAGAAATTAGAAGAAAATGATCTTGTAAAGGGAACCTTTTCAGCAAGCGGCCAATTTCAAGTCATCATCGGACCTGGATTGGTTGAAAAAGTATTTGCCGAGTTTGTGAAACAAACAGGCACAGAAGAAGTTTCTTCAGAGGAATTAAGAGAAATTACTTCTAAAAAGAAAAACGTCCTTCAAAGAGGAATCCGAGAGCTCGCAGACATTTTTATACCGATCCTGCCTGCCATCGTTGCAGCCGGTTTATTAATGGGACTAAATAATGTACTAGCGAACCCTGGAATCTTTTATGAAGGAAAATCCGTGCTCGATGTTCATACAGAATGGTCCGGGTTTGCAGGAATTATTAACCTGATTTCAAATACAGCCTTTACATTCCTGCCCGCACTAATTGCCTTTTCTGCTGCAAGGAAATTCGGGGGCAATCCTGTATTGGGAATTGTTCTTGGCTTAATTATGGTTCACCCGGAACTTATGAATGCCTATGCATTCGCATCTGACCCAGAATCAGTCGAGAACTGGAACCTATTCGGTTTTGAAATTGCAAAGGTCGGGTACCAAGGACAAGTTATTCCAGTCCTTTTTGCGGCGTATCTGTTAGCAGCTCTTGAAAATAGCTTGAGAAAAGTCATTCCGGAAAGCCTGCAGCTATTGGCCGTTGCTCCAATCGCACTGATCATTACGGGTATTGCGACATTTACAATCATTGGACCTGTTACTATGGCAGGCGCTAACTGGATTACCGACGGTATTTTGTATCTGTTCGATGTTTCACCGGTTCTGGCTGGGGCAGTATACGGACTGATTTCACCGCCGCTTGTTATTACAGGAATGCATCACTTATTCCTTGGTGTGAACCTGCAAATGGCTGGCTCCCTTGGCTATGTTACCCTTTGGCCAATCGGCGAAACGGTTACACTCGCTCAAGGTATCGCAGCCTTAACCATGTTCTTCTTAATTAAAAACAATAAAAAACTCAAAAGTGTTTCGCTTTCCGCAACTGTATCAGCTTGGTTAGGCATTACAGAGCCAGCGATTTACGGAGTTAATCTGAGATTCAGATATCCATTTATTGCGGTCATGATTGGCAGTGCAATTGGAAGCGCATACCTTTCCTTTATGGATGTAAAAGCCACCTCTGTAGGTGTTGGCGGTATGCTCTCCTTCCTTTCTGTATTTCCGGAATACTGGGGCTCTTACTTTACAGGAATGGCAATTACAGCAGTCATCACGGTAGGATTAACATTGCTGTTCAGCAAGGGGAAAATGTTTAAATCGAAGGAAGTTAAAGCAGAAGTGACGGAAGCAGCTTAAAAATTTTAAAGAGCCCAGAGGCTCTCATGACAAAGACACCCTCATCATACTGAGGGTGTCTTTGTCAGCTATAGTTTGAAGACTTTGTATACAAGGTTATAGGCTCCTATTTCTAACTTTTAATTATCAAGCAAGCCTATTTTTCTGCCAAACTCCCATCCCTATTCTTCCTTTTACGCACTTCCTCCATCTTCCCGTAAAACTCTCCTCCAGGTCAAAGCCAAAGAAGTTATAGAATTTCATCAGATAGGCCAGGCAGTCTGCGAGTTCTTTGCCAAGGTCTGCTTTTACTTGCTCTCTGGCAAACTGAAATGCCAGTTCTTCATCCATCCCTTCTTCTGCATATTCGCGGACAAGGTTAAAGGCCTTACGCAGCTCTTCAGCAACCTTCGCTACTTCGGTTGTCATGAGCATATAGTTATTAAGCAGGGAATCGCGGCTCTTGGCATAATTCTCGTCGCTGATTTCCCAGCCCATCCCTTTTTGATAATCTCTCATAAAGCTTTGCAATTCTTTCAATCTATTAACACCTCTTCTGATACTTTCGACAAATTTCGGGTGGTGCCTGTCACCATTTATCTTTCTACCGTCCGAGCCAATAACGCCCCGGCGATGAGTCCCCAAACGGGAGCGCTGATATGCAGAAAGCTTACGCCTGATAGGGTGACGATGAAGGCTGCGAGTGCGCTTAACCGCAAACGGTTTTCGGAGAAGCCCAATTGCAGGCTTGAATGGAGGACGCCAATCAGGGCGAACCCGGCCAGCAATGAAACGAATGCCTGCGGAAGCGATTGGATAAAGGGCACGATTTTCCATGCAAATATGCCGAAGACTATCGTAATCGCGCCTGAAACAACAGCTCCCATATACCTTTTCTCCCTGTGGCCTGAATCCGGTCCGGCACAGATGGCGCTCATCATGCCGGCGATATTGGCACACTGGCCGCCAAAGAAGCTGGTAATCACGGAGAAGACGCCGCTTGATGAGACGATTTTACGAATTGGCGGCTTGAAATCCTCGCTTTCCAGTGCCCCGATTCCTGGTGCAGCATCATTGCTCAGTATCAGCAGCGCGAGCGGCAGGGCAATCGTCACAAGCCCCATCCAGCTGAATTCCGGCATTTGGATAGACGGCAGGAAATAGGCAATCTCTTTAGCCGGATTTAAATCAGCTGTCAAATACAAGACTGCAAAGGCAACTGCAACGGCCGCAAGTACAGGCGGGAACTTCTTCACATATCTCGTAAAAAGCAGAAAACTGATTAAAGCCGCTCCCCCGGCAACAGGCATTTCCTGAATGGCCGGTACGAGCTTCACGACATAGCCGGCAACCAATCCGCCAAGCATGGATGCGATGACTTCTTTCGGCACCCAGCCAATGATTTTAGTAAACAGCCCAGAAATGCCGACCAGAAAAATCAGCAGCCCGGACATCACATACCCGCCTATCAGTTCAGGATACGAATATTGGGCAGTCACAGTCGCTAAAAAGGCCGCTCCAGTAATCGAATGCCCTCCTGTGATGGGAATCCTATATAAAAGCGGGAGGAGGATGCTGTAGACACCCCCGAAAAAATAAACCGCAAACATCCAGTTAATCGTCTGCTGGTCATTAAATCCCCCTGCTGACGCAGCCTGTAAAATGATCAGGGCCGGCCCCGTCATAACTAGTGTGCTTGCAATGATTCCAGATGAAATGTTCTCCGCTGTCAGATCTCTTATGAACGAACCCTTCTGTACTCCTTGACTGTATCCGCTATGCCTTTCCTTCGGCAAACCCATTTTTTCTGCCCCCGACTTCCAATTATTTTACTTACTATCATGATTTTAAATGAGGTAATTGTCAAACTATTTCGCATTTGGAAATTTTGAAAAAAAAAAGACCTCCTAAGAGGCCCCTAACTCATTCCGATTGAAATAGACATTTAACACTTGCTTTAGGGATTGATCGATCTGCACCCATTCATCCAGCTTATAGTTATTCAGCACTTTCGCCAGGTTTGGCTTAATGCCGATCAATTTGATGATGCTGCCTGTCATGAAGTTCAGCGTTTTAATCAGCTGGGTGAATTTCTCAATGCCTTTTCCTTCAATTTCCCCAACCGCTGTAAGGTCAAAGAGAATCTCATCATATTCGCCGGCAAAAACAGCTTTAAGACAGCTTTCGGAAATAACGTTTATTTTATCTGCTGTAATATCCCCAAATAAAGGTATGAGGCAAAGAGTTTCCGACAGTGGAATAAACGGCCCGGACAATTGATTCAAGCGGATCAGCACCTGCTCCAGCTCTTCTTTTTTCTCCAGAAGTTCAAAGTCGGTTGAGGACAGGCGCTGCTGCAGCTGCATCAGTTTATCCATCAAGCCTTCATTTGAGCTGTCTTTTGGCAGAAACAGCATATTGGCATAGTCCTCACTGTCCCATTGAATATGGACCTCAAATAAAGATAGCGCTGTTTCTCTGGTCTTCATATTCAGTTCCAGCTTCACGGGATCCAGTCCTGGCTCCCTGCTGTACTGAATCAGCTTTGCGATGCTCTCCTCATCAATGATGCCTTTTAAATGCCCCTCGCTCAGGTCAAAGCTTTCACGTGCTATGGCGGAATAGCTAACTATTTTTCCGTTCCTGTCAGCTTTTAAAAAAGCAAGCGGAAGCGGCTGATCAAAAAATTGCATTTTGCTGTCCCCCCGCTTCATAGTTTTGCAGCCATTCCATTGTTTCAGGCAAATTCTTCAGAATGACTGTATGATCGGAGCAATAAGGAAGCAGGTCATACTTCCCTGCTAAACGCCCGCCAAGAAGAACCAACGGCTTATGCGGCAGTTTGGCAAATGCTTCTGCATATTCCTTCAGCTTCGGCAGGTGATAGACAATGCTGACCGAAAGTCCGATTACGCTTGGCTTCCAGTCTTTTGCCGTTTTCAGCGCATATTCCAAAGGCAGGCTCGGGCCAAAATACTTCGTTTCCCAGCCATGCTCTTCAAAAAGGCTGTTGACCATTTTCAGGCCAATATAATGCTGTTCCCCATCCAGGCATAGAAACATGGCTTTTTGGCTTGATTGTCTTTTTTCCCGCTGGTAAGCGAGTTTTGAGAGCACAAAATCACATGTAGCTGTTGCCAAATGTTCGTCTGCCACTGTGATCTCATTTGTCTCCCATAAAATGCCGATATGTTGCATCGCGGGTGTAATCAAATTTTGATAAACTTCGAGACGCGATAGCTGCGGGTGCTTTTGAATGGTTTCCCAAACTTTTGCAGAATTGCCTTCCAGCAGCAGGGAAGCGAGTGTTTCAGCCTGGTTCATCTTACACTCCTCCCTTCACAGGTTCACCTTTCAAAAGAGCAATAGCTTCAGCCAGATAAAGATGAAACTTTTCTGCCTTCTCAGCAGAACCTGTATCATCAGCCAGCACAGCTTGAATGATTTCGAAATTGTCGATCAGATGCTTGGTCTTCATCCCATGCTTCTTTAAAATGCCATCAAGCCAGACGGCATAATCAGTGAAAAAAGCAGATTGGTCCAGCTCATACGCTGTCTCGAGATGCTTCATATGATGATGGTTATCTTCGCGGCACTTCTCTTTTCCTTGTTCCCCAAACCGATCCAGCAGGGAAGGCTCCCGTTCATAGATCTTTTCGGTAACATTGTTTACGATCTTTTCATAGTTCACTTAGCCACCACCTTATATTGCGTCACTTTTGGAACCACTGCAGCCAATTCCTGATCCGGATACTTTTTCTCTAAATCATGGATTCTCTTAAAATCCTCACTCCGAACCCAGTTTAAATAGTTTTCCTTTGTATCAAAGATGAGCTGAACGGTCAGTTCACCGGCGCGCTTATCATTCTGCAGCAGCAGGAAATCGATAAACCCCTCCGCCTGGTCGACTGACCGTGAGCGATTTTTATATATGCGAATGACTTCTTCCGACTTGTCATCGGGAACGTCAAATGTTGAAAAAACGGTGTACATGAACTCTCCTCCAATTTTGGGAGTTTTCTGGGCTTTATTAAGTATAACACATTGATTGGGATTGTCATTTTGGGAGGTTTATAGGCAATGGATGAGGTTTTTTGTTTGCTGGACGGTTAACTGCTGTTTCTATTTATCTCTAAATTTTCGTTGTTAATATGGACGATTAACTACCATTTTCTCCCCTCGCTCCACATTTTCGTATTTAATTCCCGTCCCCCTTCTTCTCAGCCTTAAGTCCGATGCGAAGATATGTCTCTGGCTCGTTATGACTCTCGTTATTCCCAGTTAAGATAGTATCTGTAATAATTGTTAAGTTTTTCCTGCAAACAAGATCATATTTTGGCGAATTAGGTCGGACGAATTATTGGAAAATTAAAGAAGGAGTAGTTATTAATACCTATTTTCCTCTGTATAATTAGATCTTGGGTGAAAATTTTCACTATTAGGGAGTTAGGAGAATGTTTATGAAATTATTAAAAATGATTGTGCAGAGAAAGATTCTGGTTGCCCTTATGACGGTGCTGATTTTGGCCATAGGCAGCTTTTCCATTATCGAATTGGATAAAGAGCTGATGCCTCCGGTAACGATGGATGGCGCTTATGTGGAAATCAGTGCCGGTGAAATGGCAGCTATTGAAGTGGAGCGATCGATCACCAACCCCTTGGAGCAGCAAATCAGGGGGATTGAGGGAGTGGAATCGGTTGACTCCACATCGGCGATCGGACGGAGCTCACTTCAAGTTACATTTGAACAGGGCCGGGGCGACGATCTATTTAAAGAAGTAGAAACCGCTGCGACCGCCGCTAAAGGGGAAAATGCCGCGATCACGGATGTCACTTCGGGCCAGTATGGGACCACGCAAAGCTTTGAATTCTATATGGATGTATCAGGCGGCAGCATGGATGAGATGACCGCTTTTGCCAAAAAGGTTCTTGAACCGCGCCTGGAGGCATTGCCGGAAGTCCGCGACGTATCGCTTGCAGGGGTTCAGGAGCATGAGGTAATCATTGAAATGGACCGCAGCAAATTGGCTGAAAAAGGGCTGGATGCCGCCGCTGTGATCGGTGCGATTCAGCAGGTTAACAGCGAAGCCACACTGGGAGAACTCAGCAGTGATGACAGCTCTCCTTCCCTCCGCTGGAATACGAAGCTTGAAAATGTGGAGGATGTACAGAATATTAAAATCCCCTCACAAAACGGGTTTGCCGATCTGAAAGATGTTGCAGATGTTCAATTTCAGCCGATCGAAAGCTCATCATTCGTCTGGAAAAATGGAACGAAGGATTTCATTTTTGTCCAGGTTGGCCGTGCTGCAGATGCCACGCAAATTGAAATGGCAGCGGCGGTTCGCGATGAAGTGAAAAACATCCGCGAAGACGGACTTGTAAAAGGCTTTGAACTGAACGAAATGGTGGCACAGGCAGATTATGTGCAGGAATCCATTTATGGCGTGACCGGCAACATTTTAACTGGCGGCGTCATTGCCATTGCAATTCTGCTGATCTTTTTAAGGAATGTAAGGGCCACCTTTATCATCGGCCTGTCGATCCCAACTTCCATCCTGCTGACGTTTACGGCGATGTGGGTTTTTGATTACAGCTTTAATATCCTGACACTGATTGGGCTCGGTCTGGGGATCGGGATGATGGTGGATTCTTCGATTGTTATCATTGAATCCATCTATCGAAAGAAGGAACAGGGACTTGGCAGGCTGGAGTCCGTTTTGGAAGGTACCAAAGAGGTTTCATCAGCAGTTATTGCTTCGATGCTGACAACCATTGTTGTATTCCTGCCCATTGGCCTGATAGGAGGTGATGTAGGCACATTCATGATCATGCTGTCTGCTGTTGTAGCCATTACACTCATCAGTTCGGTTGTCGTCTCGTTTACTTTGATTCCATCTCTTTCGGAAAAAATGCTGATGCTCCGCAAGCCGAAGAAGGAGCGCAAAGAAGGGCCGATTATGCGCCTCTATAGCCATATTGTGGCCTGGACCATCCGGAAAAAGCGGTACAGTTTTGCGGTTATAGCGATTTTCTTCCTGATGTTTGCCGGTTCATTAACACTTGTGACGAAAATTCCGATGACGATTATGCCCGATATGTTTAACCGTTACACAGAGCTGATGGTTGACCTCGAAACGGGTATTTCCATTGAAGATAAAGAAGACATCGCTCAAGGAATCAATCAGAAACTGCAATCGATTGAAGATGTAGAGTCCAATTATGTCATGGACAGCGGCGGCATGTTCTATACGATCATTAATATGACAAAGGGCGATGACATTACAAGAGAGCAAAAAGATGTCAATGAAGACATTATGAAAGAACTTCGCAGCCTGTCTGATACCCTCCCGGTTGATAATGTCCAGAGTGCGATGTCGGCTGGCGGGGGATCACCGGTCCAAGTTAATATTATGGGCGAAGATTTTGCAGATCTGCAGAAGCTTACCGGAGATTTTACAGAGGAGCTCGAAATGATTGACGGCATCGTCGGTGTGACCAACTCGATGGAGCGCACATCAGAGGAACAGGTTGTTGTTTTAAATGAAGAAGCGATTGAAAAGGCAGGCTTAACCCAGCTGCAAATCAGGCAGTTTATTGAGCAGGCATTCATGGAAATGCCTGTCGGGGAAATGGCCATGAACGAAGAAAATGTGCCGCTTGCCTTGAAATGGGCTGAGAAAACAGATTCCAAGTCAGATCTGCTGAGTTTAAAGGTTCCAACTGCCCAGGGCGAGAAAGCATTATCTTCCTTCATTGAATTGAAGAGTGTAGATACACCAAATGAAATTCCCCATCATGACGGGGAGCGCTTCATCTCCATTTCAGCTGATATTGAAGGCAAGGACCTGGGTGCCGTGAACCGGGATGTCCAAAAGCTGATCAATGATTTTGAAGCCCCTGCTGGCTATAGTGTGGCAGCTGCCGGAGATATTGAACAGCAGCAGGAATTAATCATGGATATGGTGTTTGTTTTAGCGATTGCGATTTTCCTTGTATACTTTGTGATGGCTGTCCAATTTAACCACCTTGGCCACCCGCTGATCGTCATGTCTGTTATACCGATGACCATCGTCGGCGTCATTCTCGGTTTGTTCCTGACGCAGATGGAGCTTAGCGTTATGTCAGGAATGGGAATTGTGATGCTGATTGGGATTGTGCTCAATAACGCCATCCTGCTGATCGACCGTACGAATCAGCTCCGCCTGGAAGGCTTCTCGGTTGAGGATGCACTTCTGGAAGCAGGCAAAAACCGGATCCGGCCGATATTCATGACCACTCTGACAACGGTTGGCGGAATGCTTCCCCTTGCTCTGGCATCGGGAACTTCGGGCAACTACCAGGCGCCGATGGCAACGGTCATTATTTCAGGCCTGCTGTTTGCGACCTTTATCACGCTGCTGGATCCCGGCGGTTTACCGCTTGTTCACCACGTCCAGTCTCCGCTTTGGCTGGCTGAAGAAAAGGCAGAAAAAGAAAAGCAGTGATGTTAAAGTGATTCCGGAGACCGTTAATTAACATATTTTCGCCCCCTCAAATACTGAGGGGGCTTTTGCGGATTTTCAAGCACTATGGACAAGGGCTCTCTCCTTCTGTTTTTTCCCTCATATATTAGTAGGAGAAAGGAGTGAATCCCATGTGCCAATTTTGTGTTGAAGAATATTATTACAAGAAGAAAGTCTGCTGCAAAAAGAAAGACAAACATGAACATCACGGCTGCAAGAAATGCACCAGCGATTTTAAACCTCACTGTTCATGTACAAAATGCTCTGATGAGCATAAAAGATGTTCCTGCAAAAAATGCTCTGATGAGCATAAATTTCATCATTGCTCTTGCAAGAAGTGCTCATTTGAACACAAGCATTTCTGCTGCTGTAAAAAATGTTTCCATAGCTGCGACTATTAATCCAGTAAAACAGCGGCCAGCTTTGCTGACCGCTTATTAATTTTTTTCAACCGCGCGCTTTAAGGACAGCATTAAAAGTCGGACACCAAGAAAAAAGAGGATAAAACAGATGAAGGAAGAGGTGTGAGTCCAATTGATAAGGACAAACATATTCAAAAAGCTGAATAACGGTTCAAAGATATAAGCAAACATGATTCCAAGGCCTACGGCTGCAAAGGCATAGCTTTTCCACGTACTGAAGTGCTGATAAATCAGCATGCCCGATATGGGGATCACCACAAAATCTGCAGGCAATAATGGCGGAATAAAATGCAGCAGCTTATCCGGATAACCCCACAAAAGAAAGTTCACTCCCACAACATCAAGAAAACAGGCGAAGATCGCACAGAGCAGCCCAAAAGCAAGTATTTCAAAGAACCGCCCCTTATCCACCAGCCTCCACCAAATAAAAAACGGCAAAATGCTCGCAGCCAGCAGCACCCACCAGTTAAAGCTGAATAAATCCTCCTTTAGCCAATGCTCAAGAGAAACATCTCTTAGCTTTTCTCTAATGTTTTGCTCATCTTTATAAGAAGGAATGCGGCTCATTTTATCACCTGTCCACCCGAGTTGGTATCTTCATACTCATCTTTCCCCATGGAAGTAGTTACATACAGTAAGCCGATGGTTTTAATGAAATATTGGCGGGTTTGCGGGGTAGGTGCAGATATTCTACTATGGGCGCAATATGGTGGGGATAGGTGATTGAAACGGCGCATATCTGGCGTGATGGCGCAATTACTAGTGATGTGGACGCATTTAACGCGCAACCATGATGCGGGTTGGCGCATTTGTTGGATGCAGCGGCGCATATCTGGTATGGCAGTGCAATTTCTGGTGATATCGATGCAATTAACATGGCGGACGGCATAATCAAAATAAAGAACAACACAATTATAAACCAAAACAACACAATAACCGGCAGCAGCGCAGCATACAGTTTTCACAAAAAAAAGCAGCTGGCAGAGCCAGCCGCTTTCGTTTCTATTGCTGTCCAGTATAGATGCTAATCGCATCTCTTAAAAACTCAGCTGCACCTGGACGAATTTTTTCATAATAGGCTTTAAACCTTTCATCTGCCACATACATTTCCGCCAGGCCGGCGTGGGCCTCATTGCTGTATTCACTCCAATAGAATGTGATCCACTGCTTGTGCAGATCAGCCGCTTTTTGTGCAAGCTCGTCTGCCGGATTGCCTGTCTCCATGGCTTGTGCTAAAGTACTGTTCACTTCTTCGGACAGTTTGGTTACGGCCTCATGCTCCTCCTGGGTCATGTTCATTAGTTTAGCATTGGACTTATCAACCGTCTCATCGCCATACTTCTCACGGATCTCTTTTCCATATTGTTCCTCATTATCTTCAATCATTTTCTTTTTGAATCCTTCAAACTTCTCTTTGTCTGACATGGTCGTTCCTCCTTCTGCTGACGCTATGGTTTTTTCTACATTCGTAATAAGCAGATCGAGCTGTTTTCTTTTCTCAAGGAGTTTCTCGCGGTGCTCCTTCAGTGCATCTGCAGCATCGAAAGCGGGTGCTGTGATAATTTCCTTAATTTGTTCAAGGCTGACGCCAAGTTCTCTGTAAAACAGAATCTGCTGCAGTCTGTCAACTTCCTGCTGGCCATAGATCCTGTATCCTGACGAATTGGTTCTTGCCGGCTTAAGAATGCCAATTTCATCATAATACCTGAGGGTCCTCGAGCTGACCCCAGCCAGCTGAGCGAGCTTCTGGACTGTGTATTCCATGCGATGATCCTCTCTTCGAAAAGTTTTAGAAAGTACTTTCTGTTTCTTACGATACACCTTTACGCAGCGTGAAGGTCAAACACTTTTTATAAAAAAATGATTAATCCATCTTTTTAATCAGGAGAGCGGCGGTCGTCTTTGAAATTCTGCATCCATCCAGGTCCGCTTCCTTTAATAATTGAAGGTCCAGTGCCGATTTTATTTTACTTTCATCCGGTCTTTTTAAAATTAACTCCGGCAAGTTCAATTCTTCCAGTCTTTTCACCGTTGCTTCCGGATCAAACTTTTCCATTCTTCTAATCTGCCTCTGCAACCGGTAGCCTTCAATCCTCACTTCCCCTTTTTCATTCTGTCCCAACGCTGTATCGAAATACTGGTGGAACATGTCTTTGAGTTTATCGAGCTCGGCTTCCAAATCCTTTTTCCTCCGGTTCAGCTCATCAAACCTGACCAGCATCTCTTTTGTAATCATGTATGGATCGCCTCTTTTCATGGATGATATTTCATCTTATTTTGGAAGCGGCGGATTTATGCATAGACAGAGAACATACGTTCTAAAATACAAACACGAAGAATTTGGTGTAAAATGGAATTAATATTCCTGGGAGGGGACTTGATGCTTTTAAACATTTTTTGGGGAATTCTCGGCCTGTATGTATTGCTTTCTCTCCTAATCCTGCCAACGCAATACCGCATTTTGACCACTTTAAAAAAGGAAGAAGCCAAAAATAAAGCGAAGGGAAAAACACAGGGAGAGATGTACGACAATATGGGAGCAGGCGAACTGGTTGTGCATGAGAACATCCAGGGAAACCCGGTCTTTTTTCTGGCTAATTTCCTGGCATCGGTTATCTATCGGATTAAGCATTGACCGTTTCTCGGATAAGATATTTAGATTTCGCGTTACATCGAGCATTTCGAGGATATATTTATTTTTTCGCAGTTATATTAAAAATTTCGCGGACATTTGTAAATTTTCCCGATTAAGTTACTAAAATAGCCTGGCGGGCTTCCGCCAGGCATCTTTTTTTACTGCAATTCTTCCAGCGCAATCGTCTGATATGCTTTAAAAAAGGAATCGCAGAACACATCCCACTCTTCAGCCGCTTCCATGGAGGCTTCGCTGACTTCCCCGCACACCGGACGCTGCAGAAGATCAGTCAGCTGCTCTGAAAATCCAGCAATCGTTTCCTGAGAAGCACCTTCCAGAACGTTCGCCACAAAATCAGCTGGCGGATACCAGTTTGCCACTCTCTGAATATCGCGGTAAATTTGCGTCAGCAGCAGATTGCGCGGGCCTTCCCACTGTTCATTGACGGCAACATCCCGGAATATGCGCGGCAGTGAGGAGAATTCCTCCATGACGCCATGGCCGGCAAAGACAGATATGGCATCGCGCAGGACCTCTGCTCCTTCATTCGTTGCACAGATTTTCTGCAGCAGCACAAGCTCCCTCAGGTTAAACAGCTGTTTTCTCTGTTCAAGCGGCTGATCTACCGGAATCCCTGCATTCAGTGGCTGATTCAGGCGCAGAAACAGGTCATAGATTTTAAAAGCGCCTGCCGCGGTACGCTGTGCGGTGTTTTCAATTTTTTTCAGCGTTCTTGCAGATAGCGGATAATCTTTTACCTTCTTGCCAAAAACGGACCGGAAATCACCATAGAGACTGGCTTCCCGGGCTGCACGGAGCATGAATCCTGCGCAGGCAATTCCGATTTCAAGCCGCGATAATGTCAGGACTATGCCGACTGCCACTGCCACCCCTTTTCCTGCCGGTCCAACCGGATAAGCCAGCGCCCCATTATACTGGAACTCTCCTGTCGGCAGCTCGGCCGTGCCCATTTTCCACTTGATGCGGTTGATTTCATAGCCATTGCGTACCTCCTTTTCCTTATCCCCTGGAAGCCATGACGGAACAATGAATGTCGACACTTTATCAGTGCCGGAAATTTTCGCGGTGACTACCGAATAGTCGGCATGGGCAACCGAACAGAAAAATTTATTGCCGTACAGCCGATAGTTTTTTCCTTCTGAAACGGCCTCAAGCACATTGGCAGGCAAATCGGAACCGCCCTGAATCTCCGTCATGAATTGGGCACCGATTGCAAAGTCCCCGTCCAGCCCCTCTTTTGTATGCTGTAAAATTTGCTCCAGCTCTGGGATATCTTCATTCGGATATTGTTCAAGGAGTGCAATTAATCCAATCGTACAAGTCAGCGGACAGGCGACACCTGCCTCCCCCAGCTGATGAATCAGCATGCGCTTTGCGAAACTTTCCCAGGATGTCATTTGGCTGGAAAAAAGCCCTGCACCGAACACTTCTTTTTCCAGCTGATGCGTTTCCATTGGACGGACGACACGGTCAATGCGGTGATTGAAGGCATCAAAATGAAGCATATATGGGCGGACTTCCGGCCTTGCCGCTCTTTCTGCAAGGGTGTTCCATTTGGAAGAAACAGCAGGAGAAAAATCCAAAAGCTCTTTATGTATCTGCTCGTATTGTAGGTCTGCATATTTCTTCAGGGCTTTTTGCAAAAATGGATCATCCTTATACCAATCCAGATCGCTGCGCTTCTCTAAAAACTCATCAAATGAGTACGTATTCTTTCCTCTTGTCTGCACGTCCCGGGAAGTAATATTCATGGAAAAATCACTCCTTTTTTAATTGACAGAATATAATTTTCAGAATTATTATAAAACTAAGCTAACGTTAACGTCAACTAGGAGGATACATAAATGACAGAGGAAAAGATTTTTACCATCAGTGAGCTTGCCACGATGTTTGATATCAGCTCAAGAACAATCCGCTATTACGAGGAAATTGGCATGCTGACATCAGAAAATCGGGACAGCCTGACCAAGAAGCGCAGCTATACGAATCGGGAGCGGCGGCGCCTGAAGATGATTCTGCGCGGAAAAAAGCTCGGCTTCAGCCTCCAGGAAATCAAGGAGATGATTGGTCTCTATGAATCAAATCCGGAAGGTGAAGCGGAAAAAAGCAGGATTATTGCATTCGCTGACAGCAAGCTAAAGGAAATCGAGGAGCAGATCATGCAGCTGCAAATGCTGCGGGAAGACATTCTGACTTACAAAGAAAAATATGAAAACAGCCGGGTGAAAACATAAAATTATTCTTATTAAAAGGGGCTGATTGAAGTGGGAGCAACGATTCACGGAGTATTGGAAAGAAACGCAAGGAAGTTTCCTGAAAAGGACGCCTTTATTACGGCGTCAAACCGCCTGACATATGGTGACATGAACCGCACATGCAACAGGCTGGCACGATATCTTCAGGAAGAAGGAGTCCGGCGCGGCGATTGTGTGGCGGTGATGTCGCGCAATAATGAGCACTTCTTTTTTGCTTTTTTTGCCTGCATGAAAATCGGCGCCATTCCGATGCCGATGAATATCCGTTTGATACCGAAGGAACTGGGGGCTATTTTTCAAAATGCGAATGCTGCTGGGGTTCTGTATGAGAATGAGCTTGCTGAAACAGTGAGTTCGTTAAAAGAGAATTTGAATTTCTATTTTTCGATTCAGAATGCGGCAGAGGCTTCTGCTCATTTTTCTGACGGGAATCTCGATGTGCCGATTGATTCGCTGGATATCTGCGAGATTCTTTTTACATCCGGAACAACCGGGACGCCAAAAGGAGTGGTGTTTAACCATGAACGCATTTTGGCAATCGCCTCGGCAGTTTCAGTTAATTTCAGCTTGTCGCATAAAGACTCCATGCTTACCCTGATGCCGCTCTCCCACTCTGCTCCATTGAATACTTTCTTCATGAGCGGGTTTTATTGCGGCGCAACCCATGTGATCGGGGACTTTACGCCTAAAGGCTTCTTGAACTGGATTCAGGAGGAAAAGACGACCTTCTCATTTGCGGCTCCGGTTGCCTATTTGATTGCGGCCAAGGATCCGGATTTGCCTTCTCATGATTTATCCAGCATGCGTGTTTTTGCATATGGCGGTGGTCCGCTGGCACTTGCCTCCTATCATCATGTAAAAAAAGCATTTCAAAACGAAAACTTCTATCAGGTTTACGGTCTGACGGAAGCGGGACCGAATGGAATTTTATTATATCCGGATGAGCATCTGGAAAAGGCCGGAAGCATCGGCAAAAATCCGACGGTTAATATGGAAATCCGGGTGGTCCGGCCGGATGGCACAGATACAGACCCTAATGAATACGGCGAGATTCTTCTGACTGGCGACAGCCTCATGCTGGGATATGACAATAACCCGGAAGAAACGAACGCGGCGATGAAGGATGGCTGGCTCTATACCGGGGACATTGCTTATCGGGATAGGGATGGCTACTTTTATATTGTGGACCGTAAAAAGGATGTCATCATTTCGGGCGGCGTCAACATTTATCCGCGTGAAATCGAAGAAGTACTCGCGAAGCATGAAGCTGTTTTGGAATCCTGTGTGGTCGGTGTGCCGCATGAAGAATGGGGTGAGACCGTCAAAGCTGTCGTCGTGCTGAAGGGAGATGCTTCTGAAGAGGAATTGCGTGCATTTGCTGCTGAACACCTTGCTGAGTTTAAATGTCCGCGTATTTACTCATTTGTGGATGAACTGCCGCGGAATGCGAGCGGGAAGATTTTAAAGCAGCAAGTGAAATTGGTGCATGCTTAATTGGATGGGGGATCAGGTACTTGGAAGGTGCCTGATTCTTTTTTGCGTATGGAAATTTTATGGCAGCAGGTTGCTGCTCTGATAGTTTAAATGGCTTCATGGCGACTATTTTTTTTGACTCTGGTTCTTTTTCGGCTTCATGAGAGCTTCATAGCGACCAGTTTTCTTGGATTTGGTTCCTTTTCGCCTTCATAAGAGCTTCATGGCGACCAGTTTTCTGGCTCTAATGCCTTTTTCGGCTTCATGAGAGCTTCATAGCAACTATTTGTCTGAATCTGGTGCCAATTATTTAATCTCAATGAATAACGACGAAAAGGGAGATTCATCAAGAAATATGGGAGTTAATCCAAATCATTAGCGACCATATGAGAGATCCATCAAGAAAAATGGGAGCTAATCCAAATCATTAGCGACCATATGAGAGATGCACCATGAAATATGGGAGTTAATTCAAATTAATAACAATCAGAAATACTGAACCCCCTCCCTCCCGCTCAGTTGCTTTTTTCGGGTTTATAATGAAAATAGCAGGAATTCTCCCCTAAAAAAAGTATCTTAATAGTACGACCAAACAATCCAGGAGGCCCTATGAAGTCAAGAACCGAAACCGATATGATGAATCTGATTTTAACAACAGCCCGTGAGGATGTACGGGTGCGCGCGGTTATTCTGAATGGCTCGCGCGCGAATCCGAATGTGAGGAAGGATATTTTTCAGGATTACGATATTGTGTACATAGTTAGGAAAATGGAGTCCTTTACCTATGATCATAGCTGGGTGGACGTATTTGGTGAGCGGGTTATGATGCAGATGCCGGAGGAGAAGGTGCTGCCGCCTGCTGACGGCTATGGCCGCTTCCCCTATTTGATGCAGTTTATAGACGGGAACCGGATTGATCTGACGTTGATTCCAGCTGAAAAGATAGAGGAGCTGCTGGAGCCCGATAGTCTGAGTGTGCTGCTTCTTGATAAGGATGGGCTGATTGGATACATGCCGCCAGCCAGTGACCGGGATTATCTCATTAAGAAGCCGGATGCTCAGGAGTTTGCGGATCTCTGCAATGAATTTTGGTGGATCACAATGAATATCAGCAAAGGGCTTTGGCGCAGGGAGCTGACTTACGCGATGTTTATGCATGAGCAGATCAACCGCAATGTGCTGATTACAATGCTCGAATGGAAGGCCGGCATCGCAGCCGATTTTACAAAGAGCGCTGGCAAAGCCGGCAAGTATTTGCCCAATTTTCTTCCTGCCGAGGTATGGGAGGAGTTCGAATCCACCTATTCAAACGCCAATTTTAATCACATATGGGAAGCCCTTTTAACCATGTGCTCCCTTTTCAGAAAAACAGCAGTCGAGGTCGCAGAAAAGCTGGGCTTCGAGTATCCATATGAAGATGATAAGCGTGTAACTGCATTTTTAAAGCATGTCCGCAGCCTGCCTGCCGATGTATCATCCATCTATTAAAAAATCCCCTTCACAGGGGATTTTTCTAGTTATTCTTCAATTCCAGCTGTTCGAACGCAGACCAGTTCACCATTTTCTCAAGAAGAATGGAGATCAGGACGCCCATTAGAAGCCCGTTGGATAAGAATGGCTGAATCAAAACCGGCAATTCTGCGAACACCGCAGCGGGTGTATTCATCAAGCTGATGCCGATCAGGACGGGGGCGGCTAAACGGAAGATTGTGTCTGAGTTGAACACTTTTCCGCTTAAGCTGTTGAAAGCAGTCCCGAACAGCTGCAGGTACGCGACAAACAGAACGGCGTTCCCGACTGTTACCGGCATGCCGGCCAGCCATGAACCCAGGTGCGGAATCAGGCCAATGACCGTCAACAGCGCGCCGCCAATGAAGAATGGTGTTCTCATCAATATTCGCGTACTCTGAAGGAATCCGATCGATGAGGTAAATGGCGTATATGGCACCAGGCCAAACCCGCTTCCAATCACCGTAAATACTGCGGTGATAAAAATCGATCCGCGGTACTCGCGCTTCCCGGAATCTTTTTTAAATAGACGGTCACTGGAGCTGATCGAAGCGACTGTATTGCTCAGATTCATCAGACTGGCAAAAAAGGTGACTGCCACAATACCGATTTCAAGGTTAGGCTGTCCCAGCGGAAAAAGTGTAAAGCTCACATCTCCGGACGCTCCCCCCTGCACCGCTTCACCTGCAAACAGGAGATCATAGCCGATCCAGCCTGCCAGCAACCCAATTAAAATAGAAAAATTGCTGATGACGGCGTTCCCTTTTAATTTTAATAGACTCACAAAAATAACAAGTGCAAAGGAATAAAGGGAGATGGGAACATCAATGGTGCCATGTTCACTGACCTTCATCATGCCTTTGAAAAAGATGAAAATCAGCTGGAAGGTTAATAGGAACAGGTAAACGGACATCACCATCGGGCTGAATATCGATTTTAGCAGAGAGATGCCGTTGAAGGCTGCGAGAATGAGCGTGACAGCAGATGCCAGGAGTACACCTGTCGCAATTCCGCCCCCGATTTCCGTATAGCTCATGCCAAGGGACGACGCCGACAGGCCAAGGTTTAAGATGACTCCCCACAGCAAGCCGGAATGGCCTTCCATGAGCGGATAGCGATGTCCTTTCCAGCCTTGAAAAATGGTCGCCAATCCCGTAAAGATAAGCGAGGCTCTCAGCATCATCGCAATCGTTTCTCCCGGCAGCCCAAACACTGTTCCAACCGAGATCGGGACCATCACTGTATTTGCAAAAATAAAAAATAGCCATTGAACTGAAGAAAATATTGTTACGGTACCAAACCGTTTATCCAAGGTATCAACACCGCTTTCTATTATTTCGTTACTCTAAAAAATAAACCAGCTATTATTATAGTACAAATCGTAAAAAATTTCTTTGGATTTTTCTTGAAGAAAGGTGGAATTTGGAGGAGAGGGGGCTGGAGCCCTGGCCGATCAAATGACCGATATATCTAAAAAGGGATAGATAAATAAGCCGCGGGCTGGAATTCTTTTTTACAAAAAGATAGTTATAAGTACGGACAAACTAATCCCTATTTAAATATAATATCGTGTAAAAATTGTATGGGAATGGATGTGGAAATTATGTCTCCAAGGAAAAATACTGCTAATCCAAATCTCCTGACTCCCAGCGAACTTCATTCTATTAATTCCTGGATATCAAGCATGAAAAAATGGGAAAATAAGGGGAATTATTCAAAGGTCACTATGGCAAAAAGGACTTTGCGGTTACGGTATAGATTTCTGGGAAAAGGATATACCAGAATTGTCTATGATATGGGGAAAAATTATGTGTTAAAGGTTGCCCTTTCAGATCTTGGCCTTAAGTGTAATAAAACTGAATGTGAAATTTTCACTCATAGTCCTCCTGACATAAAAAAACATCTTTGCCCAGTCATACAATACGGAAATGGCTGGATTATAATGAAAAAAATCCCTAATAAAGTACCTGATAATAACCGATTTAATAATCAAATCCTGCAGCTGCAAAATAAATTTATAAGCCACGGGATAATACCGAATGACTTTAAGAAGGCAAATTTGGCATTCTCCAAAGAACAGATCCTCACAGTTATTGATTACGGAAATTTTATTCAGAATTAATCATTTATCTTTTTAGTAATATATTTCACATCCCTCTTCTCAAATCATGATTCAACATCCCTGCTTCCCAAATCCCAATGTTTAATTCAGCATAAAAACCCGCAATAAGTTTTGCGGGCCCTCCTCCATTTTTACATAAACCCCGAAAACCACAGTCCGAGCGCGGTTCCGACGTAGTTGCCGATAATATAGCCCAGCGTTCCGACAACAAGTATCGGTCCGATCAAATCCTTCCAGCCTTTGGCGATGGCCATGGCTGCAGCGGTGGTCGGGCCGCCGACATTGGCATTGCTGGCCAAAAGAATTTCCTCGAGGTCATATTTTAGTAGTTTGCCTGCTGTTAAAGATACAGTCAGGTTCACTGCGACTATAATGAACACAAACACCAGCAGAAGCGGGGCATTTTCGATAATCAGCGGGATCGATGCCGGGATGCCGATCACGACAAAGAACAGGTAAATCAGGTATGTGCCGATTTCCTGGCTTCCGTTAATAGACTCGAAGTATCTCGGAAACATAGCCAAACCCAGGAACGTCAGAGTAGTCAGCATCAAATACTTGTCTCCAAACAGCCCATTTACGAGATTGATAAAGAAAGAAACGTCATCCCCGGAAGGAATGGCTGCGTCCAGGAATTCAGCGATTTTAAACGAAACAATCACAAGCAAAAAGGCTGTTCCGACGGATAACGCGATATCCTTTAAAGAGATGTCCTTTCGCTTCCAAAAGCTCTCGGCAAGTGTCTTCCCCTCTTCTCCTATACTTCCGTTTTCCACCTGGTCAACATGCGGCGTTTTAAAACGGCGCCGGAAAAAGCCAATGGCCGGTACCATCATAAGAACTACGAAGTAAATGGCCATCATTAAATTATCGGCGACAACTGCGGCGGAAACCATTTCTCCAGGCGTCTCGAATTTTGCCGCCATGGCCGCGAAATTTACCCCGCCGCCAATATAGGATGCGCTGAGCATCGCGCCTAGTTTATCAAGGACAGGTATATGATCTTTCAGTAAAAAGAAACTGATGATCACCCCTGCCACTGTTCCAATGGAGCTGATCAGAAAGATAATCAGCAGCCGGCCGCTTTCCTGCCAGATTTTTTTAATCTTCACATGAAAAAGAAGCAATGGGATCGCAAGCGGAATGATAAAAGTCCAGACTGCATCATATACTGGCGATGCAGTTGGAATAATGCCGGTATTGGATAGAATAATGGCGCCAATTAGGGCAACAATCGCCCCTGAAATTTTTGCTGCCCAGCTGTAACGCTGCTCCAGATAGATGCTTGCCGAGGCCCACACCACAATACTTCCCCATAATGTTACATAATCATCAGCTTTAATAAGTGTCTGCTCCAATAGCATTTCCTCCTTTTTTACAGTGTCACTACTACTCATAGTAGCTCTATCTCTTATAAAATTCAAAATATTCAAACCCACAAAAAATGATTCGACAAAATTCGGGTGGTGCCTGTCACCAAAAATTATTTTATTATTTTTTGAAGCCGAAAGTGCCCTTTCGTACGTCTAGATTGCAGACACTTTTTTAGAAGGAAGGTTATTGCGTGATAGAAGTTAGAGAATTAAGCCATGCGTTTGAGATTGGCAAAAAAGAAAAGAAGACGGTTATTCCGGTATTAGAGGGTGTTTCTTTTTCAGTGGAGAAAGGCGAGATTGTCACAATTGTGGGCAGGAGCGGATCCGGGAAGTCGACGCTTTTGAATATCATCAGCGGTTTCATTAAGCCGAAGCATGGTGAGGTCTGGATTCATGGCGAGAAGGTCAGTGATTATAACGAAGGAAAATTCGCTGATTTCCGCCTGGCGAATCTCGGATTCATTTTCCAGAGCTTTCAGCTGATTCCGAGCATGACGGCTTACCAGAATGTCGAGCTCCCTCTCATTCTCAAGGGGATACCCGAAAAGGAAAGACAGCAGAAGACGGAAGAGACGTTAAAGCGGGTAGGACTCATTGAATATAAGGATCATTATCCAAGTGAGCTTTCCGGCGGACAGCAGCAGCGTGTCAGCATCGCCCGGGCGCTTGTCGTGAATCCTCCCCTCATTCTTGCTGATGAACCGACTGGCAGCTTGGACAGCGAAACAGAAAACGAGCTGCTCCAGTTCATTCAGGAGCTGAACCGTGATCTGGGCATTACGTTCCTGATTATTACGCACGACGAAAAAGTGGCAGCCATCGGCCATAAGACAATTGAAATCACAGATGGAAGGGTTATGGAGGGTGTATTGGCATGAATTTAAAAGATCAATTCCGATTTGTAAGGCAAAATATGAAAAAGAATAAAACAAGGCTGTTTATGACGATATTAGCCACAGCGATTGGATGTACCTTTCTGATTGTACTGGCATCAGTCGGATTCGGCCTCCATAAATCGATCATCCAGGATGTAATGGAAGACAGCCTTGTGACGGAAGTTCAGGTTCACGGCAAGGAAGCGGGCGAAGGAAATTTTCAGGGCATCAAAGATGAAGATATCCAGCATTTTCAAGAAATCACCGGGGTAAAAGCAGTCACCCGCAGGCAATCTCTGCAGCAAAGCCCGATCTTTAAAACAGAGGATTATACCGCTCAATCAGAAGCCGTTTCGGCCTATTTCCCTGAAGAAGTGAAAGCAGGATTCGAGCTTTCTGAAGGAAGACTCCCGGAAAAAGGAAATGAAGTAGTGGTTGGCTCCTCCTTTGCGGATGGTCTGTCTCTAGAGCCGAAAGAAGGAGAGAATGCCTTTAATGAGGATGGAACGATAAAGGAAGAATACGCCTACAAGGGTGAGTTAGTCGGAAAGACGATTGAAATGGAAATTATCAAAATGGAGGATGGCAAGGAAATCAAAAAGTCCATTCCCCTGACCATAACCGGGGTCACAAAAAAGCCTTCTAAAGAATGGATGCAGATCCGCACGGTCTTCATTTCTGAAGACACCTTTAAAGAAGTCGAAGCTTTCACCGGCACACCAGGCGGCAGTCCCGAGCAAGTGGAAGGAGCTTCCGAGGATACCGGCCGAATATACGATAGAGTCAGCCTTTACGCTAAAGATGTCGAGGCTGTCACAGGTATCAATGACAAATTGAAAGACGGCAATTATATGGTTTATTCCATCGTAAACGAGATGAAGCAGATTAATATGGTTTTTACGATTCTAAAAATCGGCCTTCTCTTCATCGGAACCATCGCTTTAATCATTGCTTCCATCGGTATTTATAATACAATGACGATGGCCGTTACGGAGCGCGCCCCCGATATCGGCATCATGAAAGCGATCGGCGCCCATCCGAAGACGATTAAGCGGATCTTTGTCCTTGAAAGCAGCTATATCGGACTGCTTGGCGCCCTGATTGGCACGATTGTTGCTTATGGAATCAGCTATGCGGTCAACCTGGCACTTCCGCTCGTGCTGGAAAGAGTATTTGAGGAAGCTCCGCCTGAGGGCCTTATGCTTTCTTACATTCCATGGTCCCTTACTCTGATCAGTGTGGCGATTTGCCTGACTGTCACCATCTTCTCCGGCTGGCGTCCGGCCAAGCGCGCGACACAGGTGGATGTGCTTAAAGCGATGAGGCGGGAAGTATAAAGCACTTTAACTGAAAGAAACATCGCCGGCTGAAACCGGCGATGTTAATTTAATACCCCATGTAAGGCACCCAGCAGGGTGAAAATAATAAGATGATCTCCAATGGCAATCAGAAATGCCTTTTGGCTCATCAAACCGAAAAGCCTATTTTTCAGATAAACCATGGAAATTAAGAGGCCGATCATAAAGCCCAGTGCCAGACCTTCTATCCAGCTTCCGATTTCAATCGATTGTACAAGGATACCGATGAAAAAAGAACTGATAAACGCAATAATGACAGAAATCAAATAATTAAGAGGGCCTTCACTTTGGTGGTCCTTAATTTCATTGCTTCGAGATTTCTTCCCCAATAATGAAGAATAGTAAATTCCCCCATACATCATATATAAAACCCCGCCAATCAAGACAGCTAAAATATTTACTGAATTCCAATCCACCACTACTTCTCCACACACCTTTTCTATTTTGGTTCGATGGCCAGCGCAATAGCTTTAACTCGGCAATTAAGAGAAAGTGAGCCTGATTCTTCATCCAGCTGTACGAATTCAACCGGATTTCCGAGATATCTGTATCCGCTTCTTGGAAGCCAATAGCTGTAGAGCTCCGAGTAGCATTCAATGAACGTGCTTCTTTCACTGTAAGGAAGAGGCTCTTCAAATTCATAAACAACATGCTTTCCGCCTGCAAATTGATAAACAACCTCGTCATCCTGATCTATGACCTCACTTTCATCAACCCCGATGCAGCAGTCATACCGGCTTTTTTCAGGAGGCGTAATATACGGATTATTCCTCGGGACACCTGCTATCATCGTATTTAGATTCAGAAGCCCTCTGGATTTGGACCAATGATAGATTTCTTCCCACACATCCGGAATCCCCTGTGTATACGGGCCGATGCTTTGCCTCTTTACGATTGTGCAAGCCGGCAGCTCAATGGTCTTCACTTTTGACAGGTCCAGCCATCTAAAATCATTATAGGTGTTTGAATGAGATCCTTCTTTCTGAATCTTGCTATAAAGTTTAGATTTCTTGCTATCATAATACTCCCTTGGAAAAAGCTCTAAATAAGCACCCTCCCTCCATTGCTTTGGACTAGTTTTAAAATTTTCCCGGAATGAGTATGTAAAATAGGATAAAGATGAAAAACCGCACATCATCGCAACTTGTGTGATTGGAATATGGCGTTCGTAAATTAAATAGTGGGCCGCATCCTCGAGGCGCAGCCTTTTGATATACTCAGCAGGCGTTTCACCTGCAATTCCTTTAAACGTCCGCTGAAAATGATAAACGGAATATGTCGATACTGCCGCAAGCTTTTCAAGCGGAAGCGGCTCACTTAAATGGCCATCAATATATTCGAGCACTTTATTGATTTGTTTTTGCTGTTCTTTTCCGTAAGAATTCACCTTGTAGCCCCTTATTTTCATAATACTATCGATTATATCTTACATTAGCTTTATCGCCATACAGCAGGAAAAATTAAATGAAAACGCAGTCTCCTTTAGAGACTGCGTCAGCATAGGCTATTCCATCTTCATTGCTTCCTCGCGAACCTTCTGCAGGAATTCCTCTACCACTTTCAGGTTGTTTTTATCGCCGCCAAGCTTCAGCATGGCCCTTCCAACGAAGTTTACCCCTTTATTTTCCCCTTCATAAATAAACCTGGTGCGGGAGTCATCTATTTTGACCAGCGTAAATGCAAGTGTAATTTCAAAGGCTTTTCCCAATACAAAATGGATCTGCTTATGCTTTTTATCCTCTGAGTTCTCATAAGCCAGTGTTTCGACAATATAAGTCTCCAGGCGCTTGCCTTCTCTGTAGGTTTGCCTGTGCTTTGCCCCTGCTTCATCTTCCCTTTTTTCGATCAGGGTGTGCTCTTCGACCTTGGGCATGATTTTCTTTATGTGCTGGTCGGAAAACAAGATCCACACCTTTTCAATATTTCTTTCAATCATGATTTCTTCTTTCCATTGAATCACAATTCTTCCTCCTTCCCCGAATCCAAAAAGGCATCGATTTCATCTATTTGACCTTGAAGCGCCTCCATCTGCTTCTCGATCAGCTTTCTTTTTTGCAGCAGCAATGCTTCAAGATTGGCGAATGATTCATCCTCCATCACTGAAATCATTTCCTGAATGGTGAAGCCTAATCTTCTTAGTTTTATTAACAGGATAGCCAAAAAGTAGCTGCCGTCATCGTAATACCGGTAATTGTTTTTTGAGTCTATAAGAGCGGGCTCCAGCAGCTTCACTTCTGCGTAATATCGCAATGTTTCCTTCGTTAACCCGGTCATTTCCGCAAACTCGCTAATCTTGTACATCGCTTCCTCCCATTTATCTTAAACTGTGGGGTGCACCACACGGTCAATGCTTTATTTTCAGTGTACATGAAAAAAGCCTTAACGGCATCGTCCGTTAAGGCCTCCGGGTTTATGGGCTCAGCATAAATCTCAATGCACGGCTTAAAACGGAAGCGGTCTTTTTCGATCGTTAAATCTCCCGTACCGTTCACAACGGCACGCAATATATGCTGATTGGTAAATATGGGCATAAAAAAACATCGCCTCTTATTGGCGATGCTTTACGGACTTACCCATTTAAAAATAAGGTAGCCGTTACATATTTCTTTGTCAGCGACTTGTAGTAGGCCGATAAAACCGTCAAAGATGCCGTAACAAGAATATTGGAGACGATGTCTTTCTGCTGATCAGTAAAATCCTGAAAACTCTCCAATGTTTTCAATGCTTCTTTTTTGATGCATTGCTCTGTCTGATCGTGAATGCTTTTTCCGGCACTATTGTGCTGATGGGCTTTTTCAAAAATAGCCGCGTAAGCAGAATAAAAAGGGATCGGCTCTATCAGATCGTCTGTGCGGTCATCCAGATCATTAAAAAGTAGAGCAAGAATTTTTCGGATCGAATCGAAATCAAGCGTTGCTTTCAGATCCTCCACGATAAAAAGCATGGCAGCCTGGTCGGCCGAATATTTCTTGCCGAGCTGCGGACTGCCAATCAGGTCCTTCACATCCCGCTTCACCCAGTTTTGCACGGCAGTCGAAGATAGATGGGTAAATTCAATCTGGTTTCCCAGTGCGACGATTTCATTGAGGGAAAAGCCGATTTTCTGCAGATCTGCACGCAGCAATTTTTCGAATATAGCCGGCATTTTGGTATCCAGAAAAGCTTCGGTTGACATTCCATTTTTTTCATGAGCACCCGCCCATGCCTGCTGGAGGATTTGTTTGGGCGAATGCCCTCCTTCCCCCTTCAGCGACAGAAGGAAATCAGCCATGCTTTTCCTCGATAGCTGGAATAATTCCAATATAATCAGCCCCTGCGTTCTCTTTTCGATGCTTTCATCCTAATGGTTTCAATGATCACAGTCAACGTCTATTTCGTTACCGCCTATTTTTACTTGTCATTTCACTTGAAAAATTATATTATATAGTCAGAAGACAAGTTCATATGAACTCAAAAATAGATTAAAGGGTGAGGAAATGGGTAAACGTATTTTTTACTTTTTATTGACGAACGTGCTTGTTCTATTGACGATCAGTATTATTTTCTCGCTGATTGGCGGAGGAAATTACATCAATGCCCAGGGCGGCATTGATTTCGGCGCATTGCTTGTGGTCAGTGCCGTGATAGGTTTCACGGGCTCCTTCATTTCCCTGTGGATGTCCCGCTGGATGGCCAAGAGAATGATGAATGTCCAGGTGCTGGATCCGAATGGTGCCCTTTCACCAACTGAACGCGACATCGTGGAAAAAGTTCACCGCCTTTCAAGATCAGCAGGCTTAACACATATGCCTGAAGTGGGAATTTATCATTCCCCTGAAGTAAATGCTTTTGCAACAGGCCCTTCGAAAAAACGCTCTCTTGTAGCGGTTTCAACTGGATTGCTCCAGGAAATGGACGACGATGCCATTGAAGGCGTCATCGCCCATGAGGTTGCACACATTTCGAACGGAGACATGGTCACCATGACCCTTCTCCAGGGGGTTGTCAACACATTCGTTGTCTTCCTTGCTCGAATCGCAGCCTGGGTGGCATCCCGTTTTGTCAGAGAAGAAATGGCACCGATTGTACATTTTATTGCCGTAATCGTGTTCCAAATAGCCTTTTCAATCCTTGGAAGCCTTGTGGTCTTCGCCTACTCCCGCCACCGCGAGTTCCATGCGGACCGTGGAGGAGCTGACCTTGCCGGCAAAGACAAAATGACACATGCTCTGCAGATGCTGAAGGCCTACTCCAGCCGCGTTAAGGGTGAAGAACAGACAGCGATCTCTACTTTGAAAATTAATAACAGAAGCAAAGCTTCCCTGTTCTCGACACATCCGGATTTGGATGAGCGCATTAGACGATTGAGTGCGAAGTAAGCAGAAAAACGCCAGCGCCTTGTCCGCCACTGACAGCTTGAGAGGGCAGGATGCTTGCGCTAGACATGTGAAAGGGTGCCCTGAATGGGGCACCCTTTTCATTTTCCTTCATCTCCAACTCTCTGAATATTGTTTGCCCCTCCATTATCCGGGTAATCTCCTAGTAGACAGCAGGAAAAGCATCGGGGCTAAGACTGGGACGGTTGTCCCGATGCGGCACCCTGGAAAATTAATTAACGCGAGGAGGACATGAACATGAGCGGTTTCCAGCGCATTGCACTTGTACTGACGATCATCGGAGCCATCAATTGGGGGCTGATTGGATTTTTCCAATTTGATTTAGTTGCCAGCTTATTCGGGGGACAGGATGCAGTTTTATCAAGAATAGTCTATGGTTTAGTGGGAATTGCCGGATTGATCAATCTGGGTCTCCTCTTTAAAGCGAGCCGTGAATATGAAAGAGAACCGGAATCAAGGCCAGTTCGATAAAAGGAATTCCACCACCCAATATGGCTGGGAGGTTTTTTAATCAAACGTTTGATTAAACCGATAGACCAAAAAACGCTCATTTTCATTGCCCTCGAGGACCACCTCTTTTATCAATTCAAATGGGGTGCTGTTTTCCAGATAAAAAATATAATCTTCTGAAGGGTAATATAAAATGATGTCCATTGTACGCGGTTTCTCTTCGGCCGAGCGCAGGATGCTGTTGACGACTTTCATGAAAATCTGCACCGAAAACGGATTGAAAAAGTAAAAATGGCTGTCCTGCGGTGTTATTTCATACTCCTGAGCCAGGATGCACTGAAAACTGATTCTGTCTTTTTCTCCTTTGTAAGTCAGCAGATTTTCCAGTGCCTCACGGTAAAAGTCTTCACTCATCTCCACACCGGCAGCGGATGCCCGAAATGTATGGTGAATATAAAATGGCAGCCGGCCTTTGCCGCAGCCGAAATCCACCAGGCGGTCACTGCTTTTAAGCCCGTATTCGCTGAACAGTTTTTCCAGACCCTGATATGGAGTGGGCTCGTAGCGGTGGTAGTGGAATGATTTATAGAATCCTTTCTGGTCGCCGCTTGTATGGATGTTGAGTATTTCATCAAAATTTTTCATGCTGGATTCCTCCGCTAAAAAATGCCTGCCGCCATCCAAATTGGACAGCGCCAGGCATTGTGATATGTAATATTTATTTCGATTCAATCACTAGATATTCTCTTAATGTCTGCTGTAATGTTCCCTTTGTTTCCGCCTGATTTTCGAATGTTACGCCGGCATGGATCATTTTTCGGACAAGTTCAGCACGCAGCCCTGTAAGGACCGCATCGCAGCCCATCATTTTGATGCCGCTCAGGATCTTTTTGAAGTGAACAATAACGTCAATTTCCATATCGGCTATTCCGGAAAGATCCATGATTAAGGTCTGGATCTTAATGGATGAGATATCCATCAGAACTTTCTCTTCAATCGTCTGAATCCGGTAAGAATCAATCATCCCAATCAGCGGCAGTACAGCGACAGAAGTGCTGACCGGAATAATCGGCACCGACAAATGCTCAACCAGTTTGCGCTGTGATTTAAGCATTTCATCTTTATAATCAGAGTAGCTGATGAAGAAGTTATTTAGAAATTGGTCAACATGATCATTGACTTCCTTTTCCATATTATAGAAGTCATCACCTACGGTCTGCTGCCCTTTGATTTTGTCAAACTGGTATAAAAAGTACCACAAAGTGCGCCGGATCGCCTGTACCCATTCCAGCTTAAATGACAGCGTCAGAGAATGCTCCGCCCAGGCAACGCCTTCCTGTCTGGCAAAAGCAATCAGCTCTTCTTCTTTATTTTCGGCTACATATAAAGCCATTTTCTCGGCATTTTTTAAAAGATCGATATTGCCTCTCTGGAGGATTTCATTGATTTTAGAGGCTACATTCACAGCCTCAGATAATAATTTTTGCTGAAAATTCTCACGATTTGCGACAATAAACCCTGCTATATCCTTGGTATCCTTGTAAGTTGCTTCCATTTTAAGCATACGCCCCTTTGTTTTATATACTATACACTTTCGTTTTTATCTCGAAAAGTCCTTCTCTTAAATATGGAAGATATCATCATGCTTCCAGACCCCAAAGTTTATATACCCTTATTAATTTGCCCATAAACCTTTAATTTGATTTTTTTATCACGAAAAAAAGCGCCGGAATTGGCGCTTCTTTTTAAAAAATTCCGGATGTGCTGATAAACACAACAACAATCGTAACAGGAACCAATACTTTCATCAGGATGTTCCACGCTGTGTACATGCCAGGGGAAATATCGCTGCCAAGCAGAAACTCCTCTTTTACAAGCTGTTTGTCCATTCTTATAGAAATAAACAGGGCAATCAGCAGGCAGCCGAGAGGAAGCAGGATGTTGCTGACCAGGTAGTCGGTTGCATCAAATATATTTTTTCCGAAAATGGTGAAGTCCCCAAGCAAGCTGAACGAAAGCGCAGCAGGAATCCCGGCGGCGAACATGACAATACCGGAGATCCAGGAGATTTTTTTCCGGGAATGCTTTCCGTTTTCGATGAATGCAGAGACGATGATTTCCAGCATGCTGAACGATGATGTCAAAGTGGCAAATAAGAAAAGCAGCAGGAAGATCGCCAGGAACATTTCCCCTAATGGGATCTGTGAAAAGACGGCCGGCAGGACCATGAACAGAAGCCCCGGGCCTTCAGCCGGTTCAAATCCGAACGCAAACACAACCGGGAAAATCGCCAATCCTGCCAAAACAGAGATAATAATGTTCATGATGACAACAGAGCCCGCTGAATTTGGGATGCTTACTTTTTTATCCAGATACGAGCTGTAAGTGACCATGCACGAGAAGCCGACTGCCAGTGCAAAGAACGACTGTCCCAATGCATAAAGGGCCGATTCCCCTGTGATTTTGCTGAAGTCCGGGTTCAGGAAGAACTTGACTCCTTCCATCGCTCCATCCAGTGTCAGTGCACGTACCACAAGCACGATAAAAAAGATGAATAATAGCGGCATCATATATTTGCTTGCAGCTTCAATCCCATTCTGAATTCCGAATGTGATGACCACAATGTTAATAAGCAGAAAAGCTGCCAGTCCCAATAGTGTCCAGCTTGGCGTGGATGTAATCATGCCAAACAGTTCCGGATAGGCTGCACCTGGCGTAATGATTTGGCCGCCAATCGACAGGACTGTATAAATCAGCACCCAGCCCCCAACAACCGAATAAAAACTCAGCAGCAGGAAGCAGCCGACAACGCCAAGCTTGCCGGTAATGGTCCACGGACTGTTTGGAGCCAATTTATAATAGGCAGACACCGCTTCCTTCTGTGCCCCGCGCCCGATAATAAACTCTGAAATGAGCATCGGTAGACCGATCAAAATCGTAAACGCGATAAACATCAGCAAAAAGGCGCCCCCGCCGCTCGTTCCGGCCACATACGGGAACTTCCAGATCGCTCCCAGGCCAATCGCGGCACCGGCCGAAGACATGATAAAGCCAAATTTAGAAGACCATTGCTCTCGTTTTGTACTCATAGTACCCCCCTGTTCTCTATTTTTATGCAAGGCCCGATTCAAGAAGACTTTCGGGCCCCAATCCCCTTTAAATCCTAGATTACAGCTCTGTGCGGATATCCCAAAGTTCAGGGAAGAAGCGCTGATCCAATACTTTTTTCAAATAGCCGACACCTGATGAACCGCCTGTTCCCATCTTAAAGCCGATGATTCTTTCCACCGTTTTCATATGGCGGAAGCGCCACTGCTGCAGCCAATCTTCAATATCCACAAGTTTTTCCGCAAGCTCGTATAACTCCCAGTACTTTTCAGGATTTTTATACACCGTCATCCAGGCTGCGCGGACCGAATCATTTTCTTTATATGTTCTGGTTACATCTCTATTCAGAATGTCTTCATCAACTGGCAGGCCTGCTTTGTGAAGCGCGCGGATGGCTACATCGTATAAGCCCGGCTTTTCGAACGCTTCCGTTAACTTCGCATGCAGCTCAGGATCTTTTTGGTAGATTTTCAGAACATGCTCGGTTTTGTAGCCTAACGCAAATTCTACCATACGATACTGGTAGGATTGGAAGCCAGATGCCTGGCCAAGCGAATCGCGGAACTCCATATACTCGGACGGCGTCAATGTGGACAGCACATCCCATGCCTGAATAATTTGCGATTGAGTCTTCGAAACGCGCGCCAACCGCTTCTGTGCTGTAGATAAATCATTGTTTTCAATCGATTCGATGGCTGCACCCATTTCATGAAGAATCAGCTTCATCCACAGCTCGCTCACCTGGTGAATGACGATGAACAGCATCTCATCATGATGTCCGGAAAGCCTGTTTTGCGCGGATAGGATTTTGTCAAGCTGCAGGTATTCGCCGTATGTCATGTTGTTCGTGAAATCTGTATGGATGCTCTTTTCAGAGGTTGTCGCGTTTACGTCCTGGTGTTTTTCGTTGCTCATGTGAGTTCCCCCTTGGAATTGGTTCTTGTCGTTCTCGATTCGGTCTGGTTCTGAGGCCCGGTATATCAGTGACTGACCGATATATCTGGAAAGTGACCGATAAATTGAAAATCTGACCGATATTGTTATGTGATTGACCGATAAATTATTTTTTTGACCGATATGTTATTTTTTTGGCCGATATACCTGCTTCGGCTTGCGGCCGAACTTCATTTGGCCGGTAAATCCCGCAGTTTGGCCGGTATTTCATTCAAATCGGCCGGTAAAAGCTATTTCTGCTGGCTGATGCGGTTCCAGCAAGGCAGAAATTTAGCATTGGCCGCCTGTTCGGGCGTTAAATAGGCTTTTTCGGGCGTTAAACCTTCCATATTGGCCGGTAAATGCGAGATTTGGTCGTTCCCGCGCTTAAATCGGCCGAATAACAGCCCGCACAGGGCTGCCATCTCCGTCTTGTATCGGGAGCGGCAGGGCAATTAGTTCGTAATTTCCTTCTTCTATCTCATCCAGCATTATATTTTCCAGAATATGAATGCCATTTCGATATAACGCATGGTGTGTTTCCATCTCTTTGCTGTCGAGGGCATCGACGGATGGCACATCCACTCCGAGCAGGCGCACGCCTTTATTGCCGAGGTAATCCGCCATATCCGCTGTCAGTTCAGGGATCCGATTCGGAAACACTTCCGAATTATTCGGAACCGCGGTCCTAAGGAGGACACGTTCTACTCCTTCAAGATCAAATCCTTTCAGAACTTCCGAATCCACCGTTTCATAGGCAGATACATCAATTACCCGCGCAGGCCCGATATACAGCTCGATGTCCAGGCCCAAAATCTTTTCGCCTTCGTCATTAAAATGGAACGGTGCATCGACATGGGTGCCGGTATGCAGACTGGTCGTAATTCTCCCGATATTGACAGATCCGGTTTGCTCTTTTGTAAAAGCCGTTTCATAGCTGAATGGCGTATCTCCGGGCCAGTGAGCGATGCTGTTAGTCAGCGGCTGAGAAATATCGATCCATCCTTTTTTCATCATGCTACCACGCCCCGCTTATTTTCGAATTGCTTATATTTTTCCTCTTCCATAATACCTTTAAGGATCTGAACTGTTTTCCAGACATCTTCAAACGTATTGTAAAGCGCAACCGGCGCCAGGCGGATTCCATTTGGCGCGCGGAAATCCGGGATGACTCCCTCAGCCTTCAGCGCCTTGCAGATTCTTGCTGCTTCCGGGTGCTCCAGATAAATATGGCCGCCGCGCTTCTTTTCATCAAGCGGGTTGCGCAGGATAAATCCGTGGCCATCAAGTTCATGCTGAATCAGCTCAATCATATAGCCAGTCAGTTTAAGAGATTTTTCACGGATCCTTTCCATGCCAGCTTCATTAAACATGCTGAGTGATCCAATAATTGGCGCCATGCTAAAGATATTCGGAGTTCCAATCTGATATGCGCCTGCATCCTCTGCTGCTGTCAGCACATGTTCCATATCAAACTGCTTATCCTTCCGGGAGCTGAACCAGCCGGCAAGTCCCGGCACCTGGCCAAATTGGCGCTTGTTCACAAACAATCCGCCCGTTGAGCCCGGTCCTCCATTCAGATGCTTATAGTTGCACCAGAACGCGAAATCCACATCCCAATCACTGAGAGAATGCGGGACAGATCCAACTGAATGGCATAGATCAAAGCCAATCTCAATCCCGCGTTTATGCGCTTCTGCAGTCAAATACTCCATATCCAGCACCTGACCGCTGCGGTATAAAACACCCGGCAGGACAATCAGCGCGATTTCATCTGTCATCGCCGCGACAATGTCTTCTTCCCTCAAGGTGTGGCCATCAGCGCTTTTCACCTGGACAAGATGCTCATCAGGATCATAGCCCTTCAGTTTCACCTGGCTTTGCAGCGCATAAATATCGCTTGGAAAATTCAGTTCATCTGCCAATATCTTCGTTCTTTTTCCTTCCGGCTTATAAAAAGTCGAGACAAGCTGGTGCAGGTTAACGGTTGTGGAACCGCTTACAACCACTTCCTCCGGATTTGCCCCTACTATAGGAGCCAATTCATTTCCGAGTTTTTCAGATAGATAAAACCAGGGATTGTCCCCTTCTGTCCAGCCGTCAATGGCATGGTGCTTCCAGGAATCCACCAGGTCGAGGAGTGACTTTTCCGCACGCTTTGAAAGCAGTCCAAGTGAATTGCCATCCAAATAAATTCCATCTTCTTTTATATAAAACTCTTCCCGGTAGGACAGGTCATTCCCGGCATCCAGTCCGATTGCATACTCTCTTGTAAAATCCATAGATTTCCAACCTTTCAGAATATTTATTATTTACGAAAATTATATGGTTTGATTGACACTATGTCAATGATATAATGTCAATATAGTTGTCAGAAAATGAACGAAGGAATGAAATAAATGAAGAATCCGATCGATCAATTGCCGGCAAGGCAGCAGCAGGCCCTGAAAACACGCCAAAAGCTTCTACAGGCCGGAAAAGAAGTTTTTCTCGAGAACGGTTTCCAAAAAGCAACCATCTCACAAGTGATCAAAAAAGCAAAAACAGGCTACGGCACGGCGTACGTCTATTTTAAAAATAAAGATGAGCTTTTCATTACCTTAATGGAAGACCTCATGAACCAGTTTTACGAAGTGGCCGAGATGCCCTTTAAGCCGCAGGCCAAAGAAGAGGCCTATGAAAATATTAAGAAGCAGGTCAGGCTGTTCCTGCAGCTGGCTTTGGACGAGCGGGACATGATGAAGGTCGTAAAAGAGGCAATCGGCGTCTCACCTGAGATTGAAGAAAAATGGTACGGAATCCGCGAACGCTTCATCGAGCGCATTTCCGTCGATATCCGCTACGCACAGGCGCAAAGGCTTGCCAAAGAGCACCTTGATCCTGCTCTTACCGCTAGAGGCTGGTTTTATTCCAATGAGATGTTCATGTGGGAGCTGGTGATGAATAAGGAAAAGTATCAGATGGATGACGTGATTGTGAATCTGACCAGAATGTATACGGGCGGATTGTATGAATAATTTAATGCCACAAATAAGGTGCCGGCCCAAAGTTTCCTTTAGGCCAGGCACCTTATTTTCAGGAGATCATCTAACCTGAGTTTAATATTGAAAAAAAGGAGTTACGGCTATGGCCAGCGCTAAAGTGAACACGGCAATGGAACCAGCCTTATTCTTATTTTGCCAAAGTTTAAACGCAAAACCAGCTGTATAAATAAAAACCGCGATCATGATTCCCCACGCTAATGCATTCAATTTTAATCCCTCACTTGCTCTAAACTTGGCAATTCACTTTGTCTGCCAAATTCACCAAATTTAATTTTTACAGCAACATTAACCTTCATATTGGGATAAGATTTCATCCAGTCGAACTTTTCGTATTCCGGGACCGTTGAGAAGTGTCTTCTGGCACTCAGCGACCAGCCGAATGGTTCTCCTTTAAATTCTTCTTGTGTTTTAGCAACGAGATCATTCATTTTTTGTGTGATTCTTTCCTCAATATATTGTTTTAACTGGGTTCTCTTCCCTCTATGTTTAGCATAGTTAACCATACTATGATCGGACAATATTTCCATATAAAGCGGGACCGCCACATCAATGGACGGTACTCCATGTTTCAGATTCATTTTTACTTCATTCGCTTCTTTCTGCATAATTCTTGCTGCAATCCGGTATCTTTCGTCAAAAGGGTCAGGAAAAGAAGTTAAAATGTCCGCCTTGACTATCGTATCATTTAAAAGGCCTGAAAGCCGCGTTTCTTCACCTGTAAGCCGTCCAATCATTCTTCCTTCTTTAAAAACAGCTGCCCCTATAAATTGGGTTTTATTTGTTTGTCCTTCGGTTTGAAGTCCCCCTGCAAAAAATTGCTCCTTCTGTTTCCCCTCTTTTTCTTCCTCAGCAGAACCGTATATAGCCAGGAAGAGATTAGCATCCGCTTCAGCAATCCTAAAAAATCTATGCAGATCTGAATCGGGTATAAAACCGGTTTGGATCCCGTGTTCTAATATTAAATTAAAGTATTTATGAATTCGGGTTTCCAATTTAGGGTCATTTTCATTTATAAACTTACTGGCTTCTTCTTTGGTTACGATCAATGGAATGTTTCGTTTAATCTCCCTGTCTTTTGTGGCATCATACATCCATCTGATAAAATCCCCGCTTTTAGCGAAATCTTCAGAGACGATCATAACACTCAATAGATCATAGACTATATCTTTCGCAATAGTAGTGTTTGCCAGGTTCTTTGATGTGATGATGTCACTTGTTTGAAAGGATAAGATTTCCCGCGGGGGTTCATCAGATCCTCCCTGTTGTTTGGATAATTCAGGGTTTGAAATGAGATAAGTTATTTTAATTTCATCCTCTTTTTCCCCCTTATCCAGGCCCACGGCAACCACATAGGCTCTTTTGTCTATACTGATTTGATCCCAGCAGCCGCTTAACAGGAAAATCATCACCAATAAACAGAGATATTTACATAAATGCCCGTATTTCTTCATTTCTTGAATTCCCCTCTTAGTTTTGCCGTAATCCATAATACAAAGGGCAGCCCTAAAAAGAATGGAGTAATAAGGTGGAGGAAATTCTGCCTTAGATTAAAGATCGTAAAAGTTGGGGTTTCCGGTATCATCCCAATGAAAACAAATAACGTCGCCAGTGTCGGGATGATATATTCAAATTGCTTAATGTTGAAAAGGCCTCCAAACAGCAAGGCACAAAGATACAAATAAACGGCAAAGCGAACAAAAGTGGACAGCAGCCAGAAAGGGAAGATAAACATCTCTACATTGGTCAGAAACCCGAATTGAATATACCGAATGGCTTCATGAAAAGGATAATTCATCATTTTTACAGCGATATAATCAAATACCAGCACAAAGCCAAACAGGGCAAAGGTAAGCTCTAAAATAACAAAAATAAATCCCAGCCGTTTCCATTTTCTATAGTCCTTTGAACTTTTTATTAAGGGAGCAATCAGACTGAAATATACAAAGTCTGCAAAAAGAGAGGAATTTGCTGTACTCTCCTTCATAATCTCCCATTTGCCTGGTCCAAAAATAGGAAATATAAAATGGATTTCCCCTTGGATATAAATCATGATCAACGCAGCGAAAGCGGAGATTTTGATCCAGAGCAATACAGTCCAGGCGAATGATCCAATATGCTCCAGTCCCTTTTTTGCTCCATACACGGATACAGCCATTAATAGGACATAAATAATAAGTGCGGGTGTTTTCGTAAAATACATAGTTCCGATTATGTCTGTATAAATCGCTGTGTCAATAATAATCGCATAGGATTGAATGCCCCATAATAAAAACAGAATGATAAATCCCATGTATTTTCCAAACAATTTTTTAATGATCTCGACTAAGCTTTTGCCTTCATACAGCGAAATGACTTTTATCAGAAGATAGAGAGGGATGATCCATATCATTCCCATTATTATTGGTGCCATCCAGGCTGCATTCCCTAATCTTTCATATAAAATGGCAGGGGTATCGTCAGCCAGTTTTGTCCCAACAGTCAGGATAATGATTGCGATAAATTCCCTTCCGCCTATTTTTCCCTCTATTTTCTCCATAATCATTCTCCTGATTTTTTCTGTAAGTCATCCGGCTTTAAGTACCCTGGCCTAAATATCTCCTTTTGTATCAGCCTCCTAAAAACCGTATCCTTGGATGATGTATAGGCAGGTGTCATCGGTGCTAAGTAAGGAACACCAAAGGATTTAATAGAAACCATATAAAACAGCCCAACTGAAAATGCGGCTGTCATCCCATAAAATCCGAAGGAAGCAGCTGAAAAAATAAAAAAGAATCTAATTAAACGGATGGCAAAGTTCATACTTATATCTCCAATCGCAAATGAACTTAAGCCTCCCAGGGCAACCACAATGACCACAAGAGGGCTGACTATATTTGCCTGGACGGCGGCTTGCCCTAAAATTAAAGCACCTACGATTCCAATGGTTGGACCAATGGGGCTGGGCACCCGCAAGCCGGCTTCCCGAATCAGTTCAAAAGCAATTTCCATAAGCAGGACTTCCACAACAGAAGGAAAAGGCACGATTTCTCTTGTCGCCGAAATGGCCAGCAACAAATCAGCCGGTATCATCTCAACATGGTAATTGGTTATCGAAATGTATATGGAAGAAATAAATAACGTAATAAATACGGCAAGTATACGCAATGCCCTTGTGAAATTCCCGTATATAAAACGTAAATAGCGGTCTTCAGAGGTATGAAAAAAGGACCAGAATGTAGCCGGTAAAATTAAAGAAGCCGGTGAATTATCCATTAATAAAACAATATAGCCGTCTTCTAAAAATGAAGCGGCACGATCCGGCCTTTCTGTATACAAAATCGTCGGAAAAAGGGTTATATGGCTTTCTTCGAGATATTCTTCTAAAATGGAGAGATTCTGTATAGCATCCACATCAAGTGAATTTACTCTTTCTTTAATCGTGTGGAGCAAATTTTCATTTGCCAGACCTTTTATATAGACGATAAAAAGTTCGTTATTCGATCGCTTGGAGATTGTGGTCGTTTCCACTATCAGATTTTCATTCTTTATTTTCTTTCGGATTAATGAAATGTTTGTGCCTGCTTTTTCATTAAAGGCTTCCTTTGGCCCTTTTATCACAACTTCATTTTCAGCTTTATCAATACCTCTGCCCTGAAAATTATTGGAACTGATAATATATGCTTTCTGATCACCCTCTACCAAAAGTGCTGTATTTCCTGTGTTTAACTCCTTTAAGACATCTCCAATTTCTTCCACAGCAGTTAATGATTGTGCAGAAACAATATCCTTAATTTCTTTAGAAGAACCATTATTTAAAAGTAAAGGCTGGAGGACGTGCTCCTCAATAATCTTCGTATCCGAAATGGTGCTTATATAAAAAATGGCGGCTTTCCTGTTTAATCCGCCAATATGAAAGGTACGGACTTTTACATCCATATTATCCGGAATGGAATAGATCGATTTTAACTTTTGGACTGTTTTATCCAAATCAGGATCAATGTTTTTTTCCTTATGTGAATCTTCCTCTGCTGAAGATTGCACTTTAAATGGAAGATGCTTTCTAAAATAAATACTTTGTTTTTTCATTTTCAGCTCTCCGGACTTTTCTCTCATTGTGCCACTATAAAATAGAATTATGCGTTGAGAATGGGAGTTTGACTTTAGAGAGCAAGGTTAGCTATATAACCTTTCCGTCCAGCTGCTTATTGCAGTGCCATTCAAAAAAGGTGCCTCCTCCCTCAGGAAAAGGCACCTTCTTCAATTCGAAACCAGCTCGGATTCATTCAATGTAACCGTAATACCCCCTTTCGAAAGCTTCACAACCACATCCGAATCTCTCGCAATGTCGGGGTCATGCGTAACCACGATCACGCATTTCCCTTCTTCATGGGCCAGCGCCCGCAAAAGCCCGACAATCTCCCTGGCGGTATCTTCATCCAGGTTGCCGGTCGGCTCGTCCGCCACAATCAGCTCGGCGTCACAGCACAAAGCTCTGGCAATGGACACACGTCTGTCGCTGGCCCCCGCTTAATGTAAGCACTTTTTGCCGGGCCTGGATTTCAGAAATCCCAACCCGCTGCAGCATTTCCAAAGCAATTGCCTTTTTGTTTTTCGCAGAAGACCCTGTAATCTCCATCGCCGTCAATACATTCTGCAGGGCTGTCATATAGGGAAGAAGATTATAAGATTGAAAGACAATCGAGACATATTTGTTCCGGAACCGCGTCAGTCCGATCTTTCGGATGTCCTTTCCTTCGTACAGCACTTCCCCCTCTTTCGGAACATCGAGGGCACTGGCCAGTGCCAGGAATGTCGTTTTCCCGGATCCGGACGGCCCGATTATGCTGTAAAAATTCCCTTTTTCAAAACTCACATTAATATTTTTCAAGATATCGTGTTTTTTATTTTCATGTTTATACCAGTAGCTGATATTTTTGAATTCCAGCAATGAACTCATTTTTCCATCTCCTTTTAATCCTGCTTGCTTAGAATGGCTTTTGGCTGAAGGCGCAATACGGTTAACGAAGGCAATAATGCCGACAATGCCGCAATCACGAGGCCAATTAGGGCAAGGAAGCCAAGATCTTCTCCCGTCACCTGTACATTCATTTCATCTACTGTCTCCACTGTTTCCTGAGCCTGCATCATTCCCGGACCGAAGCCGCCCATGCCCCTTCCTCTGAAGGATTCCGGTGTATTGGTCTGTTCCGCTGATGCCAATTCCTGATTCAGGAGCTGGTCGCCAAGCTGGCTCGCCACCACATTGCCGCTCGCTGTGGCAATGCCGAGCGATAACACAGCCACGACTAAAATTTCCGCCATAAACTGGCCTGCGAGTTTCCACCTTTTTTCCCCGATCGCCAGCAGGACGCCCATTTCATACTTCCGCTCACGGATCGACATCATGACGATCAGTCCCAATATGATAGCTCCGGCAATGGATACCAGGTACACAATATTTTTCGAAAATCCGGCTACATTCTCAATAGGGCCGACCATTTGCTGATAAAGCTGGTCATCGGCATCAAGCTTGAACGTTTCGAAATCGATGCTGCTCTCTGCTTTTGCCTGATCGATAAAGCTCTGCATATCGGCAGGATCATCTATGTAGTAGATGGCGCTATCGATTGTATTTTCATAGTCAGATCCCTTTAGTGCTGCGCCAGCAGTGTATGGAACATATAGTTTGTTATAAGGATTCAGTGCTGTGAAATCCATTGCCTGATCAGATCCTGCAGAAGCTGTTTGATAGATTCCGATCACTTCAAGCTCCATTACAGCCGTTTCATCACGAGGGTTCGTGACGGTAATCTTATCACCAACACCAAGCTCATTTTCTTCCGCCAATGTCTGTTCAATCAGCGTGACATTTTTTCCAATATGCTCTACTGTGATCCCGGTTCCTTCAACCAGTTCCGAGGTTCCATCCATAAACTCCGCAACCGAGTCTGTAAACGCAACACCCTGCAGGCTGACATCCCCCTGCATCATTCCGCCCGGCATGCCTCTTCCAGGCTCCTGCCCTTCACTGCTTTCCTCAGATGTGTCAGAAGCAGCCGACTCGCTTTCAATCGGCTCAAAATCGGAGGCTAGCCCCGTAGTGGATGAGTAAAAATTATAGCCTTTAATCTGGTCATAAGAAGCCAGTTCCTCTGCGGCTTCAAGCGGGACAGGCACTGACTGGAACCGTACCCTCTCCCCTCCGCTCTGCTGCTGGGACATCGCCTGCTCTCTCAGTTTTTCCATATCTGCCTGCAGGGTGACATCTGCCCCCAGCTTTTGGCGGGCGAGATCACCCGACTTTTCGGCAGCTGTCTGGATCGATAATCCAGCCAGCACTAATACACAAATCACGGTAAATACGAAGATCTGCAGAATACTTTTCCCTTTTCGGGCCTTCACGCTTAAAAACGCTCGTTTTAAAAAATTCATCTCAAGATTCCCCTCAGCCCTCTAAATAATTCTTAATCTCATATTCTTCAAACTTTTCTTCCAGCCAGGCGGTGTATTCAGTCTGCATCTCTGTTTCGAATAATGAATTTTTAACCTCTTCTTTCACATCTTCATAGACTGCTTCTTTTGCTTCCTGCTTTTCTGCGACTTTGATTACGTGATAGCCATATTCGGTTTTAACAGGATCGCTGATTTTTCCCGGCTCCAGCGAGAAAGCTACCTCTTCAAATTCTTCGACCATGTCTCCCCTTCCGAAAAACCCGAGGTCTCCGCCAGCATCTTTGTTGCTTTCATCGGTCGAGTATTCAGCCGCCAGCTCTGCAAAATCGCCGCCATCATTCAGTTTTCCAATGACTTCCTTTGCCGTGTCCTCTTCCTCTACTAAAATATGGCTCGCTGATACCTGTTCCTCCTGGGCAAAGCTTTCTTTGTTTTCGTCAAAATAGGTTTTCATATCTTCTTCTGAAATCTCAATCCTTGGTTCCAGAAGCTTTTTCGTTGCCAGGTAGGATTCGATATCCTCCTCAAAATCAGCCATCGAGAGACCGCTTGATTCGAGTGTCTGCTTTAAAGCATCCTCCCCGCCGTATGACTCTGCATATACAGCCTTTTCCTCATCAATTTCTTCCTGTGTCACTTTCACATTTTCTTTCTTCGCTTCCTGATCAATCACTTTCTCGGTGATAAGCGAATCCAGAAGCTCCTTCCCGTACTGGTCAACGAGACGCTCATGCAGCTCATCCCTGCTGATTTTTTCCCCGTTTACAGTCGCAGCCGCATCATCCTCTTTTATTGTAAAAAAGATGGCTGCCGCTGCTCCGATTGTTAATACACTGCCTAAAATCCAATAGAAAACTTTCTTATTCTTCATCCCGTTCCCCTCTCCTAATTCACTTTCTGATTGCTTGTCAGCGTGACTTCAGCTGTTTTCAATTCTCCCCCCCGGTAAAATTCAATTTTCACCTTATCGCCAATTGAAAAACCGCTGTATAAATGCTTGCGCAAATCTCCTGAATTCGTGATTTGCTTTCCGCCAATACTGACGAGAATGTCCTCTGCCTGCAATCCTGCTTTAGCTGCAGCGGAATCCGGATCTATGTTTGCTACAATCGCTCCGCTAGTCACCCCATCAGGAAGATTGCGCAAATATTGAGACGGCACTTCGTCAAAGCTTGCCAATCCAACGCCAAGATACGGGCGGATCACTTGACCATTTTCAATCAGCTGATCAATCAGTGTTTTCACTTCATTGCTTGGGATTGCAAACCCAAGCCCTTCCACTCCGTTATCCGCGATTTTCAGGCTGTTGATCCCGACCAGCTGCCCGGCTGTATTCATCAATGCGCCGCCGCTGTTGCCGGGGTTGATCGCTGCATCCGTCTGAATGACATTTAAGTTCCATTCCCCTGCAGAAGTGCTCACTTCAATCGAGCGGTCGACCGCACTCACGATGCCCTGTGTCACCGTTCTCGATAAATCCAGGCCAAGCGGATTGCCGATCGCCAGCACCTGATCGCCGGCTCTCAGCTTGGAAGAATCCCCAAACGTCATGGCTGCAGCGTCTACATCCCCTTTGATTTTCAGCACCGCAATGTCTGTCAGAGCATCGGTTCCAATCAATTCTGCTGTTGCCTTCTCCCCATCATGCAGCGTCACCTGAATTTCGCTTGCATTTTCAATCACATGGTTGTTGGTCACAATGTAGGCCGCATCATCTGTCTTTTTAAAAATTACCCCCGAACCCGTACCGCTTTCAGCAGCTTCACTCGACTGGCTGAACGGATTATTGTTTTGCTGCTGCATATTCACAACGCCGACAATCGCCTTCGAAGCCTGTTCAATTGTATCCGCCAGGGAATTGGATGTGGCAGTTACTGGCGTCACATCAAGATTGGATGAGCTTTCAGCTTGTCCAGTTTCTTCCGGAATCGTTGCCTGCGGTGTGTCTTCCTGGAAATACGGAACGGCTGTCAGCGTAAGCGCCGAGCCCAGCACACCTGCTGCCACGGTTGACAGGAATCCTTTCCATACCGGCTTTTTCACTGCCCGGTTCTCCGTTCTGCTTTCTTCGTTAAACTCTGTCATAATTGAACACTTCCTTCTTAATCTATTTTGAATTGAATTAGTTTTCGTTTGCCTTACAAGTCATACTTTAAATGCCCAATGTGTCAGGAAAATGTCAAAGGCTTTTTTTTTCGAAAAAAACTTGTTCCACTCTTGATAAAAAGGGATTGGCCCAGCAAAACACTTGTTCCTGAGAAGCCATCAAATAAAAGACGCAGACCAAAACTATTATCGAGATCCCCCCCCAAAAAAAACACACATGGCGCAGAGGTTTGCACATGTGTGTATAAAGCTTATTTAATCGTTACTTTTTTCCCGTCAAATTTGGTTAGCGTAAAGCCGTTAAAATGCTCATTAAAGGATGAGCTGTAATCCCGCAGGAGCCCAATAGCCACTGCTTCACCAAGCTTTAGCCCTTCTATGCCATCAGAACGCCAATGAACACCTGCTGTGTCTCTGCCAAGGGAAATATTCACACCAAGCTTATTAAGCTCCCCTCCTGCTGTCAGAGGGGTGCCCGGATAAGGAAGCAGGGAGAGTCCATCGAAACTTGCTTCCACCGGATCCGGAATCACAAATGATTCGTTGAAAAATGCTTTAAGGATCGTAACCCCAGCACCTGCTATGCATGCATGGCCGGCAGGGTAGGCTGGATGCGTTGGACAGCCTTCCGGATAAGCCATAGGCAGAAGATAAGATCCATATCTGCTGTAAACCTGAGTAAGCACGCTGGATTCAAGGAGTTCTGAGTGGATCGGGTATTTAGCCGACCCATTCATATGGTTATGAACACGCCCGCCAAATTCTTCGGGACGGAGCCTGCGGTGGACGAGGAACTTTTGAAACCAGGCCGCTTCGAGTGCCATTCTCCCTGCTTTTGTGACCATGTCCAATATATGAGCAGCCCCGAAGGTAATGAATCCTCCCTGGGTAGCCGACTTAAGATAAGGGTTGTGCGCATCGAGAGCAGAGGGCCCATAACTAAGTAAAATTAAACAGGCCGAAAGCGGACATTGAAATGAAAAATCATAATGTACATACTCACCTAAATCACGCCCATTGCGGATATAGCGGGGCACCGGATCTTTTATAGGTTCTTTAGATGAAGAGCCATTTTGTATGTCCAGCCATTCTTCATAAGAAGTCATATGATCAGACCCAGCCAAAGTGGTGCGGTATTTCTGGGGAATGTCTGCAGCACCAAATGGAATGCCCTTCCAAAGAAACTGTGAAATATAGGGACCTGTAAGATTACCTGGAAACTGACTGCGGAACAATGTTTCAGGAGTGACCTTTCCGTTAACTTTCGGTCCTCGAAAATCAGAAAATCCTGATAGTTCACCAGCAGCCTCAGCAATCAGGGGATCACTATCATAGGCCATGAAAGGAATATCCCTTGTAAGTGCCTGCCAGTATAACTCTGCCATTTCTCCCGCTTCCCAGGCGCTGCTGAATGCTGGAGGCTTGGACAGTTTCAATTGATGGCAATCCGGTCCAATTAAATCATATACATAGGAAGCCTGTGGATTGGAAAGCTTCACCTTCCCTCCCATTGGGATCTTTTCGAAATCTTCCGGATTTCCTGACTTTAAAGCTTCCAGATACTGTTCATACGCATCGGATACAACTTCTCCAAGAGAATTGTGGGGAAGCCCTTTAGAGTAGCTGCCTATTTTCCCGGGAAGCTGTTCGTCCCCATTGCATGGATGTTCTTTCGGCGGCAGGAGCAGGTGGGAAGCAGCAGACATAAGGCGGATGCAAAAGGCTGCCTTCATGCGCTTCCACCCAGTTTTAGGAGCTATTAAGCAGCCTTTTTCCTTATCATAGTAAATTTTCTTTTCTTCCATAAAATCTCCCCTGTATCTTTTATTTGGTTTCTTCATGATGATCATTTCATTATATTCACAGGGCAGCTGCAAGCTTGGGTAACAAACTAGAATTCCCCTATTCATTTTGGAAAATGAAAAAGAGGATTAATGGAATTCTCTCAGAAACCCTGATTCCACAAAAAAATGCGCAGAGAAACTTTCTCTGCGCATGTCATGAATCCTTTTCAATCCCAAATCGTATTATAATATAACTAACTAAAAAGCGAGGTGTGGAGAATGTTTGTTAAGCTTTTTCATAAATCAAACCGCACAGGTAAAATCACCATTCTCACAAGTACCATCCTTTTATTAATAGGCGGATTGACTGCCCTTTTCCTTTAACTGAACCCGGATGATTTGTCTGGGTTTCATGCTTCTAGGATGAACTTCCTCCTATTTTCAAGCTTTTCAGGATAGATTTAGGCGCTGTCCTCAAATAAGCTTCTTTTATCTGCCTTCTGCCTCATTCCACTCTAGTTCAAGATCGCCGAGGATCGAGGTCCAGCCATGCTGTCCGATATAGGGGGTCTTGAAAAAACGGCTGCCTCCCTGCAATAAAAACTCCTGCGTTTCTTTTGATGTTTTCATGGCAATGGACGGAATGCCCTCTTCGTTTTCTCCCAAAATAACAAAAGGCTTATCTTTCACCCGAAATGAAGTATGTCCAAATTTATCAACCTGTTCGGCGGTTTCAGGAAAACCAATGGCAATCTCCCTTATCTTTGCCAGAACCTCTAAGCTTTTTTGCGATTTCAATTGTTTATGGATCATCTAAAAACTCCCTTGTCTGTTCTTTAATGACACTATTCAACAATTTATTAAGAAATCCTTGTATAAAAAGGAAAGTTTCTGGCAGTTATGATTTTGCCAAAAATTTTTTTCAAAACTTCATTCATTTCTCACATTCCCCTTTTAAGATATGAAAAGAAGATGGACGAAGAGGAGCTTTGATGACATGGAAACGGTTAAAGAAATGACGGATATACAAAAACAGCCGCAGACTAACGCATCACTGTACAGAACGGTTTGGAGATGGCATTTTTATGCGGGCATTATTTTTGCGCCATTTCTTTTTATTCTGGCTGTAACTGGAGCAATCTATTTATTTAAGCCGCAAATCGAGGGTGTCCTTTATCAGGATTACTACGAAGTCACCCCTCAGGGTGAAAAAATTTCTGCTTCACAGCAGATTGAAGAAGTGAAGAAGCTTTATCCGGATGCAGCAGTGACGGTGTACCGTCCTGGGGAAAGCTCCGATCGTTCCAGTGAAGTCGGCATTGTGAATAACGATGAATCGATTACTGTTTTTATCAATCCTTATACAGGTGAGTCCCTCGGGGAATTAAACAGCGAAGACCGGATTATGGATAAAATTGAAGAGTTTCACGGGGAACTGATGGCTGGCACTATGGGAGACCGGGTCGTCGAACTGGCTGCATGCTGGGCGGTTGTGCTGATCGTAACAGGGCTTTATTTATGGTTTCCGAAGAAAACGACAGGCGTGGCTGGTGTGCTTTTTCCGCGTTTGAATAAAGGGAAAAAGACTTTTAGAAGAGATTTGCATGCTGTACCTGCCTTTTGGGTCACAGCAGGGATGCTCTTTTTAATCATGACAGGACTCCCGTGGTCCGGATTCTGGGGCACGAACTTTCAGTCGATGGCAACTAATACCGGGCAAGGTTATCCTCCTGCGATCTGGGTTGGAAGCGGACCCCAGTCAACCATCCAAACGAAAGACATTGCTGATGTTCCATGGGCAGCCGAAAATCTGGACGTGCCTGCTTCGGACATTCAGGGATTCATTCGCCTCCCGATTGATGATGTAGTATCTATTGCGGAACGTGAAGGAGTGCATCCAAGTTATTCAATCTATATTCCGCAGGAAAAATCGGGTGTATACACTCTTTCCGCCTTCCCGCCAAAAGCGCAGGATGAGATTACGATGCATATCGATCAATACACAGGTGCGGTTTTGACGGATTACCGCTATGACAATTATGGCTGGATCGGAAAAATGGTCGCTTGGGGAATTACACTTCATACCGGAACACAATTTGGCCTGATCAATCAATTAATCAGTCTTTTCATTTGTTTAGGCATCATCCTTGTGGCCGTAAGCGGCTATTATCTGTGGCTCAAACGCAAGCCGAAAATAGAAATAGGTGCGCCAAAACAAGCTGGGTTCAAAAATACAAAGGGATTCTTCCTGCTGTTAATTGCCATGGGAATCCTATTCCCATTAGTCGGCTTATCGATCATCGTTGTTTTGATGATTGACTTAAGCTTGATTCGAAGAATACCTGCGTTGAAGAGGTTTCTGAATGCGTAAGTTTAGGTTAAGGGAGTCTAATACCGTGAAAAAATATATCTTTATGGTCCTGCTGCTGTCATTGCTGAGTGCATGCTCACTGGATGAGAACGCAGCAGAGCTTTACAAACAGGAAACACCGCTGAAGCTGGAAATACAAACACCTGACAATTTCACAGCTGGAGAACAGGAGACGATTAGAGCCACACTCACACAGGACGGCAAGCCTGCTGTTCATGCCGACTTTGTTCATTTTGAGATATGGAAACAGGACGGCACTGTCCGATATGGGATGGAGGAAGCAGCCGATGAGGGCGGTGGCGTCTACAGCATCAGCAAGGATTTTGACAAGGATGGCCTTTACTTTGTAAAAGTGCACGCCCAGCAAGACGATAGCCTGATCATGCCGCAAAAGCAGTTTATTGTGGGAGAGCTGTCGAAAAGCGACGTGGAATTCCTGCAAGAAGGAACAGGCAGGCAGGAAGCGGGGCAGGGTCATCATCATTAAGGAAAGATGGAGAAATATGAAAACAAAAGGACAGAAATGACAGTAAAGACTGTCACTTCTGCCCTTTAATATAATTTCTAAATGTATCAATTAATCTACAACCGAAAACCACCCTGGAGTGTTTACGATTGCCTGCCAGAGCGGATCCGGGATGACCAGCTTTTCCTGATCCTTCCTGGATAAAGTGGTGGCAATTTGAGACTCTTTGCCTTCCTGCACCTTCTGCACCCAATCGGGCTCCATAATCAATTCCCGGCCTAGAGCAACCATGGCCACTCCCGTTTCCAGTGCTTTTACGGCTTCATCAGGGGTATGGATCGACCCTACTCCGATAAGCGGCAGGCGATTATCTATTTTTTCTAAGAGATGCTGAATTCTCGGCTTAGCTTCATCAGCCCCGCGTCTTGGCTTGGACCAGAACTCCATCAGGGAGACATGAAGGTAGTCCAGCCCTTTATCTGACAGCACATCGACCAATTGAAGTGTATCTTCCATTGTGATCCCTGGCTCAGTAGGCTCTTCCGGAGAAAAACGGTACCCGACAAGAAATGGCTCTTTCGCATGTTCTTTTACCGCTTTTTGGACTGCGTCTATCACAGCAAGAGGGAACGTCATGCGCTTTTCAAGGCTGCCTCCAAAACGGTCCTCGCGGCGATTTGAATGCGGAGAAAAGAATTGCTGAATTAAATAGCCATTGGCTCCATGAATTTCGACGCCATCATAGCCTGCCTGGATAGCCCTGCGAGTTGTTTCGCCGAAAGCGGTAATGATGTCCTCCACTTCCTTTTCCGACAGTGCTCTTGGCGTGTTGCTGCTTCCTTCAGATGCAATCGCACTGGCACTGACTGTTTCCCCATTTGGAACGAGCTCTGGAGGGCATTCCCTCCCGCCATGAAAGATCTGGAGAATGGCTTTGGCCCCCTGCTCTTTAATGCTGGCTGCCAGCCTCGAAAGACTAGGAATCATCCCATCGTGATCGCCGCCGAATTCACCATGGAATCCCTTTCCGTTGGCAGACACATTTGTACAAGCCGTAATCACCATTCCGGCCCCTTTAGATCGGCGTACGTAATACTCGATCTCGGCATCTGATAACGTTCCATCCGGATGGGATGCAAAATTGGTCATTGGAGCCAGGACCACTCTGTTTTTTAATTCCACATGATTTTTTAACTGAAGAGATTCTAATAGCGGTTTATAGCTTGGATTCATGTAAATCACTCCTTTTTTCGTTCAAACCTAGTTTGTTTAATGTTTACGCAAAATAAACTGACAGCGAAAACGATACTGTAATATTATAAGTTACAGTTTAGGAAGTCAATTATTTGAACCTCAAGCTCCTTCCGCCTGGCGGGACAGGGGGACAGGTCCTCTGTCCCTCTGCTCCAAGTAAAAATATGTTAACCTGTCTCCTGATCCCAATAAGAAATATTTTCAATTACCACATCCAGCTGACCGCTTGGGATAATCAGTGAGGTTTGCTCACCCAGATTTTTTAACAGTAGCTGCCTGCCGACAGGAGACAAGAATGAAATGCAGCCATTATCAGGGTCCGACTGATCGGGCAGGCATATATAATAATCCTCCCGGTCATCCTCCCCGTCGAATAACACGGTTACCTTTGTTCCAATCAACACTTTTCGCAAAGTCGGTTCTCCAGGAACCTGATTACAAAGCGCAATGTATTGCTCCACTTCACTTACATAAATACTAAGGAAGTCTTTTTTCCGCTCCTTTAACGGAGTGGAAGATACATAAAGGCTATTCAAATCCTGATAGTTTTCATCAATAAACGTCAGCTGTTTAATAAAGTACTCTTTTTCAGTCAGAGCCTCAAGACTATGGTTCATAATAGATACCCCCCCTGCTGGGATCAAACACCTGGCAAAACTTCAATTCTACTGTCATTTCCATGCACCATCCTTCTTTTGAATATATAAAAAGCAGACCTTTCCCGTTTACGAAGAAAGGTCTACTATATATTAACAACATAGCATATATGTACCTGAAAAGCCAGCTAACTTATGGGCTCACCGGCAGGCTTCCGGAGGATTATCCTCTGAATCTAAGAAAGTTCTTTCACCATCAATTGGACGCCCCGCATCATTTCTGGGCCATTAAACCTGTGTCCCCCTTGAATAGTTTCACAATTATTAAGCAATCTAAACTGTGTATGGGAGGTGAAGATATTGTCACGTCAGAACGGCAAATCAGAGAAGCAAGCAGCGAAATCCTCAGTTGATAATCGTCAAGGTGCAGGCTCAGAATATGAAAGAGAACGTGCTGGGAAAGTGGAAGGATACGGTCAGCCATACCCGGAAAATGGTGCTAAAAATTAATTATCTTTAAGAGTGAATTAATCGTTAATTCACTCTTTTTGTTTAGCACGCAAACTTTTCAGGCATTACGCCTGGGTTAACTGACAGTATCATAGTAGAAATCTTATTAATGGATTAATGACGCTCTCAAATCACTAATGCCATGTTCCAAATAGCCCTTGAGGCAAGTCAGCATATAGATCCAGCCTTCTTTTTGTCCCAGCATCTTGCTTACGGCTTCAGGGTCATTTTCACCAAGACCAGATTCGTTCACCTCAATGATTGTACTCAAATGATCCGGTTCATTCAGTGTAATGGCAACAATTGTTTCTTCATTCGTTTCTCCGCCCCATGAAAACACGATTTTCTTACTTTCCTCAATTTCTAAAACATTTAAAATGCCTTCAGCGTTATATTCATCATATTTCACTATAATCGACTTGCCTTGTTCCCATCTTTCAGAACTCGACGAGAACCAGAAGTGACCGATTTTAGCTGGGTCTACGATTGCTTCAAACACCACATTGGCCGGCTTATTTATTTTTATTTTCGAAGTTATTTGAGTATCCACAATAAATCAGCTCTCTTTCAGATCATTAATACTTCTTATTATATCCTGCACACTATATTTTTTTATAATGTGTATTTTAATTAGCTATACTGCCTTCACCACTTTGGATGCCTTCTCTGCAGGCTTCTTCCATAACAGCGTCAATCCAATCCCAAATGCCAGGATGACCGTTGCAAAATAATAAGGATAGTTAATATCGATATCAAACAGCATTCCCCCAATAATAGGGCCGCTTATATTCGCGAGGCTTGTAAACATCGAGTTCATGCCGCCAACGAAGCCTTGTTCATTGCCGGCGATATTCGAAAGATAGGAAGTGACAGCCGGGCGAAATAAGTCGAATCCTACAAACACAATGAAGGTTACAAGTAAAATCGAGAAGTAGGAATGAACAACAGTCATTAAAAACACAAGCAGTCCGGATAGTATTAAGCTGTAGCGGATCAGTTTGATTTCGCCCCAAATGCGGGTCAGTCGGTCAAACAGGAGGATTTGGGATACGGCTCCGAAAATGGCCCCTCCCGTGATTACAATGGCGATATCTGATGGTTTAAAAGCAAACTTGTGATCCACAAATAAGCTAAAGAATGATTCAAAAGCAGCCAGCCCAAATGAGGCAATAAAAATCAGAATAAAGGCCAGGAGATATTTTGGCTCCATCAGGCGTCGGAAGCCGCCTCTGCCCTCTACTGCCCCTTCCTGATTTTCCTCTTCAGTGCGCTCAGGCTCAGATAATAAAATCATCGAAAGCACTGCTGCAAGTGCACCCATTGCACCCGCAAAGAAGAATGGCACTCGCGTACCAAATTCCGCTAAAAACCCGCCGATGCCGGGACCGATAATAAATCCGGTACTAATAGCGGCTGACATATACCCGAGTGCCTTTGGACGGGTATCCGTCGTCGTGATATCAGCGATAAAGGCTGTCACGGCCGGCATAATAAAGGCCGCACTAATTCCGCCCAAGATCCGGGAAACGAACAGCAGCTCGATCTCTTTGCCGATCCCGAATAAAAATTCAGAAAGGCCGAAAATAAATAGGCCGGTAACAATCATGACCTTCCTGCCCCATTTATCGGCTGCTCTCCCTGCAAACGGGGAAACAATCAGCTGGGCCAATGCAAAAGCGGCTGTTAAATACCCGATGGTTGTGCCAGTTATGCCCAATTCATTCATCAAGGTAGGCAGGACAGGAATGACCAGTCCAATACCCAGAAAGGCTATGAATAAATTCGTCAATAATAATCCTAAAGTGATTTTTTGTGTTTTCATCTATATCATACTCCTTACAAAACAATCAAACTTGATTTAATTATACGTTTTATCCTAGTGTATATAGTAACTATATAGTCAAGGGCAGTGATGTAAAAAATGAGTAAAAAAGATGGCAAATATTTAACGACTGGTGAATTCGCAAAGCTTTGCAAGGTTAACAAGCAGACAATCTTTTATTACGATCAAATCGGGATTTTGTCCCCGGTAAAGAAAAATGAAAAAGGCTACCGCTATTATTCCATTCACCAATTAGAGTTATTTTTTGTGATTGATTTATTAAAGGATCTTGGCATGTCGCTTAACGATATTCAGCAGTACATGCAAAATAAATCGCCCGAAAGCTTTCTATCCATCATGTACCGGAAAAAAGAGGAAATTGTAAAAAAACGGCAGGAAATCGAAATGAAGGAGAAAATGATCGAGGCCAAAATCGAATTAATGGAAGAAGCTTCTCAGCTTGATTTTAATAGAATTACGCTTCAGCCATTGCCGGAAGCAACCCTATATCTAAGCAGGAACATTCAAAATATATCAGATGAAGAATTTGTGGAGGTCATCTCGGATTTTATTAATGAATTGCAGCTTTCACAGCTTGATTCAGGATATCCGATCGGATCTATAACAAAGCGGGAGCAGGTGCTGAAAGGGGAATTCTCCAATTACAGCTATTTGTATATCGAGCAGCCCAATCCAAAGGAGGGACATCCATATTTTCGGGCCGTAAAAGGTGATTTCCTCATCGGCTATCATGTTGGGAGCGAAAAAACTATCACCGATACCTATAAGCGCCTTTTCTCAGAGATGGAACGGCTGCATTTAACCTTAGGGGAGCATGTTTTTGAAGAGTACATTTATGATACCGTAGTACAGAATGATAAGGAGCATTATGTCACTAAAATTATGATGCAGGTTCACCGGGGATAGGATTCCCGCGGTTAGGAAAATTCACAATAATATGATACACTTGATTTACCATTTGATTTACCGTGTACATGTGCCCTGCTCATTCGTGAGCAGGGTTCCTTATTAGAAAAGCGTAAGCGCCTTGTCCACCCCCGACAAGCACAAGACGAGCCTCCCGGAAAGGCGTCCTTTGCCTTTTTGGGAGGCTTGGCTTGTGACCTCGAGGGGGTAGGCGCTGGAGCTAGACAGTAATCGACGCTCAAAATTTTTACTTCCTAATTTTTCACACAAAAAAACAGGCCCATAAAGAGCCTGCCCTGAGTTTGGTTATATAATTAAGCTTTTCGCACGTTAGCTGCTTGAGCTCCACGCTGACCTTGCTCAACATCGAAAGTCACTTCTTGACCTTCTTCTAAAGATTTATAACCTTCGCCTTGGATAGCTGAGAAATGAACGAATACGTCTTCTCCACCTTCGCGTTCGATGAATCCGAAGCCTTTTTCACTGTTAAACCATTTTACTTTACCATTTTCCATTTTTGTTGCCTCCTTGTGCGTATCAACACACATTGTGTTACTATCCTTGCTCTCAGTGATCATCAAGACGTAAAGTTTTACTCAAACTATCCTTTACACCGAACAAAAATAATTCTTATTCAGATTAACACTTTTCAGAATTATATGCAAGAAAACACACAATAGAAAACATCGTATCTCCATTCGAGCGTACTCACACTTCAAATATTAAACAAAAAAACTGCTATTTCATAGCAGTCATAGATAGAGCCTTAAGAAGTAAAAGAATATCCTGATGAATGCTGTTGCATACTTGATCATCGCTGCAGTTCTCAAAATCAGCCTGCAAACGTCCAAGTTCTCTAATAAATAGTAAGTTTTCTTCCTTACTAAGCATAGTGTATTCGCTCCTTTTTACATAGGAAATGCACTATGTCGTTTCAGGGTAACACTATTGCATTTTATTTACAATCAATCAACAAGGGTTTCGAAAGACGAATTTCTCCTTTCCCTGATGAACCCTTTTCAAGATCAAAGTATGATAAACTGAATTAGCAGGCATAAAATGTCAGAATTCTGCGGGGTGCAAATTTGAAAGGATACATCTAAAAGAAGTTCATGCTATGCAAGACCTTACTAAGGGACATGTATTATATTTCTTCAAGAACCAGGACCAATATATTTCAAATGTTATTGAATTTGTTCTTTCCGGATTAGAACGAAATGAATACTCCATCATTATAGAAAATGACCGAATGACTCCACTGATTAAGGAAAGCCTCACAATGAAGTTGAATAAGAGCTGCCTGAAAAAAGTAAAGTTCATCAATAATTATGACTTCTATTATGCCAAGGGGGACTTTAGAGTTAATTCTATTTTCGATTACCTCCCAAACTTAATTGAAGGTTATTCAGAACAGGATTTAACTGTCCGGAGCTGGGCTCATGTCGAATGGCGTGACGAACTGGAAGTCAGCAAAAAATTATCGGCATCTGAAAAAGAAGCTGATCTAATTGTTGCCAAAACAAAACTTCTGTCTGTTTGTGCCTACGATTCAGACAGGGTTAGTCAAGAATTAAAAGAAAGTCTTCTATTTTGCCATAATTTTTTTGTAAATGAATGAACAGAAAAATACAGACAGGATTTACTGTAAATAAAATTAGTCTCACCTTTAATACGTGAGACTAATTTGGCTCCCCCGTAACATTCCCAAACCTGCTATGTTGGCAATAGTTTCACTATTTAGTAAAAACGAGGTATTTTTGCCCAATATAGTTAGTTGATGTGTAAATGCCCGCTCCCAAAAGAACCGCAAGCTCTTCAGGCGAAACATCATGCCCGAGCAGGGTAAAAGTCTGGATAAACTCTGTAGCCATGCCGCTTATGGAATAAGAAAGAATATAGCACAAAAACAGAATGAAAATGAAGCGCACCGCACTGCTTTGAATGCGGGCCCTGCTCCTAAAGGTGAACGATCTGTTGAGGAAATAGCTGACCGCTGCCCCCGCACTGTTTCCCAGAAATGTTGCAGTCCAATACGACATCCCCGCCAAATCCAGCAGCATAAATATCATAGATAGCCCGACAATTGTATTCAATGTTCCCACAAGCAAAAATCGAATAAAGGTATCAGTTCGTTTCAGATAATGTTCCAAAATGAATGTCCGCGAACTCATCATCATGGTCTCCGTCCGTAATTAAATGGCGGGAAATCGGTAAATTAAACGCATCTACTTCAATCGAAAATTTAGGTCTGCGTTTTGTCTCTTTATAGATTTTCCCGATATATTCCCCCACCAGGCCAATAGCTGTCAGCTGAAGCCCCCCAAGCATCCAGATCGAGGCGATTAATGATGTCCAGCCGGTTTCCGTTTCGCCAAAATAGCGCAATCCTAGGAAGTAGAGGCCAAATAGAAAGCTGATAAAAAAAGAACCGATCCCCAATGCCAATACCATCCGGATCGGCGTCACGGAAAAAGAAGTAATGCCCTCAAAGGAAAGGGCCAGCATTTTTTTCAGAGGATACTTCGTTTCTCCGGCAAGCCTCTCTTTGCGGTCATAGTAAACATGGGCCGTTTTATAGCCCAGCAAGGGCACAATTCCGCGTAAAAAAAGATTGGTTTCCTCATAGCGCTCGCAGCTCTTCCAGGGCACGCTTGCTCATCAGGCGGAAATCAGCATGATTATAGACAAGATCTACGCCCATTTTCTTCATTAGTTTATAAAATCCCTGTGCCGTGCTTCTTTTGAAAAACGTATCACTGTCCCTTTTTTTCCTTACTCCATAGACAATGTCATATCCTTCACGGAATTTCAGGATAAACTCCCGGATCACGGCAATATCATCCTGAAGATCGGCATCAATGGAAACCGTGCAATCCGATATTTTTCCTGCGGCTGTTAATCCCGCAAGCAGGGCATTCTGATGTCCTGCATTTCTGGCAAGCTTCAGCCCCCGTACTTTTGGGTTATTCAGGCTCTGCTTATAAATGATCTGCCAGGTCCTGTCCCTGCTGCCATCATCCACAAACAATATTTTGCTTTTATCAGCAACAAGATCCTCATTCAGTAATTCTTCAAGCAGCCCATTCAGCTGATCAATGGTATCCTGCAGTACCTCCTCTTCGTTATAGCAAGGAACTACGATGGTGAGTACCGGGTTGGTCATTCTAATTCCCCCTGCTTATATGGCTTTATAAAGGTAGATTTTCCACACAGAGCTTTTTGATTCAAAAACCTTCTCCAGCCTAAGCTGATTATCTTCAGCATTGTCGATCGGGACGGATGAAAAAAGATAAGAACCGCCCATGGCCTTAAAGGCTTCTGTATTCAACTCAAGATTCTTCAGCCTTTTTTTCGTCCGCTTTTTAAACATATAATGCTTTCCAAGCTCGTCCGTAAAGAGATAGCACCTTCCGCCCCATTCATCAAAATAAATCCGGATACCTTTGTTTTTTTCCAGTTCTTTCTCAATGATTTTCCGAAATTGATATTTGTATGTTAAGGGGTAAAAATTATTATACGTATCCAGCGTGTAGAAGCCATTATACTGGGCAATGGCAGGATGAAGGCCAATGCTTGCAACACGGTATTCCTCCTGCGGTTGCCCAATATATTCTTTAACATCCAAGAACTGCTCTTCAGCATAAAATTGCTTGATCGTTGGCTTATCCTGAAAAAGGATTTCCTCGTTAAAAAATGAAACGGTAATCACCTGCCCCAGCACAAAAACCGGAACCAGCCGCCTCCAGAACGGTCCATGGGACCAAATGATTTTCAAGGAGAGCGCGAAAAGCACATAGATAACCAGAGGCCTTAAAAAATGATACCTGGCAAAATTGAATGTATCCAGAACATGGTAACGCTCTGTAAGCGGCATCCAGCCTTTGTAAAACCAGAAGGCATACCATGCTGATAGGGCAAAGTTAAGCAAGAAAAGAAATAAAAACACCTTTTCCTTCTTCCAATTTTTCTGCCTTATCGTCATAAATAGCGCCACGAACATCAGCGGAAGAATGACCAGAGTATGCATCGAGGCAACATGGTGGTGCCCTAGAGCAAAGTTTTTTAATGTCAGCCTCACGCAATGCCAGAAGGTTAATCTCGCATGAAAATATTCATCCCGGCTGTTCGGCTCATCGTCAAACAAAAAGGAAAAAACAAGCCTGTATTCCACGATAAAAAAGATTCCAGTCATATAGGCAATGGACAGTATAAATGGCCAATTCCATGCTCTTTTTCTGATTACATCTGTCAGCCAAAATATCCCCATGGCGCTCAGGAAAAAGAAAAATCCAAGAACGATGCTCGAGTATAATGGCAATAGAGTTAGGACCAGGATATTTTTCCAGGATCTTTCCCCTTGCCTGATATTTAAAAACGCCCAGAGCGCAAGCGGCATCCCAAGCGTGCTCAGCATACCGGAAGGCCAAAATGGCGTGAAAGCAAAAGCTAGAGCTGTCCCAATCGTAATGGGTCCCCACTTCTCTTCTTTAAGGAAGTGCTTTTTCAAAAGCAAATACATGCCGATAAAGGCAAATACCCTTGTAATCGTCTGGCTGAGTGCATAGGCAATCATCGTCGGGAAGAGGGCATACAGCCACACAATTAAAGTAAATTCAGAGCCAAATGCATTTCTGGACAGATTTCCATTTATAATCTGCGGAATAACAGCATCTATTGAACCTGTCAGCTGCCCGCTTTCAGCCAGGACTTTATACCAGGCCAGATTGGAATCCAGATTATCATGAACGCGGATATGCGCGTTTTCACCTAATATATACAAAGGGGATACAAACAGGACCAAAGCAATAATGGCGAGAATAAGGAGATTTTTCTCGGCTGTGTTTTTTTTCAAAAGCAATCTCTACACCTCTAGGTTCAAGATTATTTACAGGCTTAGGGTTCACGAACACGTCCAAAATATTCCCGAACAGCCAAATTCACACCATAAAGGGATAATACAACCTGCCCGCTCATAAAAATAGGTGACAGCATTTCTAAATAAAGGGGGAATTAAATGATTAAAAAAGCGGTCATTCCCGCTGCAGGCCTTGGAACCCGGTTTCTGCCGGCCACAAAGGCACAGCCAAAGGAAATGCTCCCCATTGTCGACAAGCCCGCCATTCAATACATTGTCGAGGAAGCCATTGCTTCCGGGATTGAAGATATCATCATCATAACCGGGAGAAACAAACGGGCTATTGAAGATCACTTTGATAAATCGGTTGAAATGGAGCTGCTGCTGCAGAAAACCGGAAAGCTTGAAATGCTTGAGGAAGTTCGCGAAATAACCAATATGGCTGATATCCATTATGTCAGGCAAAAGGAGCCGCTCGGATTGGGGCACGCTATTTTATGCGCGAGAAAGTTCATTGGCAGGGAGCCGTTTGCCGTCCTCCTTGGCGATGATATAATTGATGGGGAGCCTCCTGCCATGCTGCAAATGATTGAGCAGTATAACCAAACAGGGGCAAGCATCCTCGGATGCAGTGAGGTTCCTTTGTCTGAAGTCAATAAATATGGAATTGTCGGCTATTCAGAACAGAGGGGCCCATTATACAAAGTGGATAGCCTCGTGGAAAAACCTCCTGCTGAAAAAGCCCCATCTGCATGCGATTATTGGCCGCTATATCTTAACACCGTCGATCTTTGACATGCTTGAGAACGGAAGCCCGGACAGCAAAGGCGAGCTCGCAGCTGACAGATGCCCTCCATGCTTTGCTTCGCCGGGAAAGAATTTATTCGTACCTGATCCGGGGAAGCCGTTATGATATTGGAGATAAATTTGGCTTTCTTAAAGCCTCGATTGATTATGCCCTGCAAAGACCTGAACTGAAGGAGAAATTTTCACAATACTTAAGGCAGATTCGATTATGATTTGCGATATCCGTCAGGATGGGACCTGTGCCAGCTCCAGGCATCCTCGATGATCTGGCGGATACTTGTTTTTTGTGGCTCCCATTTCAGCATTGACCTTGCTTTTTCTGATGAAGCAACCAGTTCTGCCGGGTCTCCAGACCGACGGGGAGCAATCGTCACTTTAAAATATCTGTTTGTTACCACAGCTGCGGTTTCAATTACTTCTTTTACAGAAATCCCTTTGCTGCCCCCCAGATTAAAGACAGTGCTATCCCCTCCCTCTTCCAGGTAACGGAGTGCCAGCAGATGGGCTTCAGCCAAATCTTCTACATGAATATAGTCCCTTATACAAGTACCATCCTTTGTTGGATAATCATCACCAAAAATGGAGACAGATTCTCTTTTTCCAAGTGCCGCCTGCAGGATAATCGGGATCAGGTGTGTCTCGTTCTGATGGTCTTCGCCAATCTCCCCTGATGCCTTTGCCCCTGCAGCATTAAAATAACGGAGCGACACGAACCTGGCTCCTGATGCCTGCGCCCACCAATGGAGCATCCGTTCAACGGCAAGCTTTGTCTCGCCATACGGGCTTTCAGGCTTGAGCGGCGCGTCTTCCCGTATAGGCTGGCTTTTCGCATCACCATATACTGCGGCGGTGGACGAAAACACAAGCTGTTTAACCTTATGTGCTTCTAAAGCTTTTAGGAGGCTATGAGAACCAAGTACATTATTATCATAGTAATTTAGAGGATTTTTCATCGATTCCCCTACCAGGGATGATGCCGCAAAATGAAAGACTGCCTCTATTCGCTCACTGGAAAGGACACTATTCAGAAAATCCTGCGATCTGATATCCCCCTCATAGAAGGCTGCCTTCGGATGGACCGCCTGCCTGTGGCCCGCAGCCAAATGATCAATTACCACTGTTTCATACCCTTTTCGAATGAGTAGATCTACAATATGTGAACCAATATAACCTGCTCCTCCTGTAACCAAGATTGCCATTCCATCACTCCTGCATAGGTTTATATTCTCTTTTCTATATGCAGCTTTGAGGGTGAGTATGATAAAACTGCGGAGTCCCTCATTCCCCGAATGAGTATCAGGTTCGGCTCTTCTGTTCGGATTTCTCCTTTTCCTGTCCGAAGTGGCTCCAAGTTCGGACTCCTCTGACCGGTTTTCCATTCCCCTTTCCCTTGTCATTTTCAATTAAAAAAGGGCCAGATTCAATCTGGCCCCCCACAATTCTTATAAAATTAAATCGACGCCTTAATCTGCTTCGTATAGAAAAAGCGCACTATAAAGAAGTAAACAACCTGGATGGCCAGGAAAACACTCAGAACAGCAACTGATTCCTTAAACAGGTTAAAGTAGAACAGGTTCGATAACGCTGTCAGGGCTACAGCACCATGGATAAGAGCGACGAGGATCGGCGCGAAAAACAGAATCATGGTCTGTCTGTTTAAAACCTTTTTCAGCTCTTTCTCGGTTAACCCCATCTTGGAAATCGATCTGAATTTTTGTTTATCTTCATCCAGGTCCATGTAGAGCCTGAAGTACAGGAAGCTGCCGGCTGATACGAAAAAGACAATCCCGATAAACAGACCGACAAATAAAATGGGCCCGTAGCCTTTCATAATCTCATATATTTCGTAGTCTACTGATGTAATTTCATATCTTGGCAGTTCCTTGTACAGCTTTTCAGAGGCAGCCATTACCCTTTCCTCTCCATCTGTTGCCTGCCAGGCGTAATAGCTTTCCTGAAACTCTGGTTCAGGAAGCTTTTGATAGTCTTCATCTGACACGATAAAATAGGAATCTGTTGCCGGCAGTGCTTTCGAATGAATGACTTCCTTTGGCTTCAAAACAGTGCCGGACTTCAGTGTAATCGTTTCATTCAGGAGTTCCTTCGTTTGCCCGAAGTTGGTCCCTTCAAACTCAACTGTCATTACTTGCCCGTCTTTTAAGTCAACCGGATCTTCATCAATGAGCTCGGCAAAGCGGTTAAAATCGGATTGACCCGCAATCAGAATGGAATCCCCGCCAACTTCAAAGTAGCGTAAAACAGTATGCTCCGAATCCGCTTCAATCTTTTCTTCCTTTAACGTTTGATTGATAAACTCAACACTCTTCATTTCATTTTCTTCAGAAGTTTTATAGGAAAACGTTGTGGAATTGACATTTTTTATGTTTGAGGTCAGCACGGTTTGAAAACCGAATAAAGAACCAATTGCACTGAACGCAACTGTTGAAACCATCGCCACCATGAAGAAGGTTCGTGCATTATCCTTCATGCGAAAGGCCAGATCTGAAAACAGCAGCATATTGGTCTTAAACCAAAAAACACGTTCATTTTTCTTTAATCTTCTAATAATATAAACACTTAATTGCGTAAATAACAGGTAGGTGCCAATGCAGACAACGATGATCACCGGCACCATTGCCGCTACAACGACTAACCCTTTTGCGATTAGTGCAGCAGCATACCCCGCACCTAATAATAGGACAGCCAGCATCGTTAAGAAAAGATTCGCTTTCGGCTCACCCTTTGACATTTTATTTCCCTTTATTAATTCAATCAGCTTTTTGCTGCGCAGAACATACGTCACAAATAAGGAGATAAAGAAAAATAAAATAATAAAAGAAATGAAAGTGATCAGGATGGCCTTCACTGGAAAATAAAAAGACAGTGCCCTTTCAATAATCAGCACATTTTCAGCCAGCAGCAAAATCGCCTTTGCAAATACAACACCGAGGAGGATTCCGCTTAGGGTTGCCAGAAAGCCAATCAGCATATTTTCCAAAAACACCATGAGACGAATCTGTTTCATGGACATGCCCTGGATCATTAATAACCCAAACTCTTTTTTCCGGGACTGCAGAAAAGAACTCATAGAATATAAAACAAAAAAGAACGAAAACACATAGATAATGCCTGCTGCTGCATTCATTCCCTTCGTTACAGTTGAGTTCATGCCATCCCCGCTTAATGCTGGATGATTCGCAAAAATCGAGAAGGTAAAGAAGACCATGACTGTAAATAAACTGCTGAGGAAGTAGGCTGCATATAAGCGTTTGTTCCGTATGACGTTATTAAACGCGAACTGACGAAAGGTCATGTGCATCCCCTCCAAGCAAAGAAAGTGTATCGATGATCTTCTGGAAAAAGGCCTGGCGGTTATCACCGCGGTGAATCTCCGAATAGAATTTTCCGTCGCGGATGAAAATGACCCTGTTGCAATAGCTCGCGGCCTGCGCATCATGTGTGACGAGCATCATGGTTGTCTTCTCAATCTTATTAATCGACTCAAGCATTTCCATTACATCTTTGGAAGACTTGGAATCCAAATTCCCTGTAGGTTCATCCGCCAGCAGCAGCTTCGGCGTATGAATCATCGCTCTAGCCACAGCGGCTCTTTGCGCCTGTCCGCCTGATATTTCATACGTCCGCTTTTTCATAATGCCTGTAATTCCCAGTTTTTCAGCGATTTCGTATGCCTTGTCTTTCATTTCCTTCACTTTTTTCCCGTCCAATGTTAGCGGCAGGACTATATTTTCTTCAACCGTCAAGGTATGAAGAAGGTTGAAGTCCTGGAAGACAAATCCTAATTCACGGCGGCGGAATTGGGCCAATGCCTCTTTTTTTAAGACATGGGGATTTCTTTCATTGATCAGGATTTCCCCTGTTGTCGGTTCATCAATGGTGGCAATCATGTTCAGCAGTGTCGTTTTTCCGCTTCCCGAAGGACCCATGATTCCGACGAACTCACCTTCATCAATAGTTAAGTTAATATCTGTTAACGCACGATAGGCGATCTTTCCTTCATAAATCTTGCTTACTTGCTTCACTTTTAGCATCACAAGTTCTCCTTTCACATTCAGTTGACTTGTGATCAGTATATCTTCTATACCCATTTCAAAAAATCGATTTCTCTTTCACTTACCTTACAAGGCTGTAAGGTTCTGTGTTTTTCCAAAGATCAGCCGGAAAAGAGACCCTTCCCCCATCTTGGATTCCAGCTCAATGCGATGGCCAAGATGATCGGCTGCCTCCTTCGTCAAGTACAGCCCCATACCTGTGGATTCTCTGAATTTCCGTCCATTTTCACCCGTATAAAAAGGTTCAAACACACGGCGCTTGTCTGCTTCCGGAATCCCGGCGCCAAAGTCCTTCACTTCTAAAACAGCTTCTCCGTTTTTTTCAAAAATGGAAATATCAATTCGATTGCTCTTCCCTCTGGAATACTTGACCGCATTATTGATCAGCTGAGAAAGCATAAAGAAAAGCCATTTCTCATCTGTCTCCACGATCATGTCCTGCTTCTCCTGCTGGAGATTTGGATACACCCCGTTCCGGATATAAAGCCGTTTGTTTTCTCCATTCACTTCATGAATGATTTGGGATAAGTGTACAGGTTTGATATGAAAATCCTGTTCGATCGTCCTGAGTCTCGCCATATAGAGGATGGTGTTCAAGCCCGTTTTCATCCGGTCCGTCTCTTCACGAATACTGGAGGAATCAGGTTCATCCAGGTTTTGCGCAATCAGTTCAATGACAGAAAGCGGGGTTTTCATCTGGTGGACCCATTGATCCATAAACTTCAGATGCTCCTCCTGCCTGGATTCCAGCTCTTTAATTCTCGTCTGGTAATGTCTGTACTGTTCCTTCAGCAGATGATCCAGCGCCTGTGAAATCGGTGAGTTCTCTGTTGTTTGAAAAGAATCGTCAAGGGAAGCAAGTTCCTCCGTCAGCCTCTTATAAAACTTGCGGCGGCTAAAATAGTGGTATGTCAGGTATGCCGTGAGAAAGAATAAGCCGAGAAAGATGCCATAAAGGGCTGGCAATAGATGACGATAGCCATCCAGCCAGTAAATGGCCAGAATCATAAAAAATTGAACGACCTGTACAGCGATTAGTAACGCATGCTCTTTAAGGAATAATTTCATGTTTCTCCAGCCTTTCACCAGGTAACGATCAAACGGTAGCCTGCGCCTCTCACTGTTTCGACCGCTCCTGAAAGCCCGATTGCCTCAAATTTTTTTCTTACCCTCGCCATATTCACATTCAGCGTATTTTCATCCACATAGACCTGTTCATCCCACAGCTTTTCTAGCAAGTCTTCACGACCGGCCACACGCGGGTGCCGCTCCAGTAAATTCTCAATAATATCAGCTTCTTTTTTGGACAGCGGAACGGTTTTATCACGGAAACACAATTCCAGCCTTTCCGGAAACAGCTTCAATCCCTCTGCCTCGAGAACTCGTTCCTGGGCCTGCGTGGCATATTCCCCGTAAGCCCGCCGAAGCTGGCTGCGGATTTTCGCCATCACAATTTCCGGATGGAACGGCTTGGTGATGAAATCATCGCCGCCATTCTCAAGCGCCATCACCTGGTCCATCTCCCCTACCCGTGCGGAAATGAAGATAACCGGACAAATCGACTCCTTGCGGATTTGCCTGCACCAGTAATAGCCATCAAAGCTCGGGAGATTAATATCCAGGAGCACAAGATCCGGTTTATGCTTATGAAATTCCCCCATCACATTATCGAACTGTTCCGCAGCCGCAGCTTCATAGCCATATTTCACTAAGTGTGACTGCAGGTGCTCCGCGATTTTCGGATCATCCTCAATAATGAATACTTTCTGCATCCTCTCACTCCTTTGTCTTAGAAAATTATGCCATAAGGAGAATAGGAAAAAAAGAGCTGCCTCAGCAGCCCTTTTTAGACACAAGCTTTCTTTTCTAATACACTAATCCATTTGTAATACCCAATAAGTATGGTTAATAGAATCGGATTAACAATGGCAGAATACCATATACTCCACCAGCCATAATGAAAAAAGCCGAATGGATGAGGCAGCATGGCAATAGCTTCATAGGTCAGCAGGAAGATTTCCCAAATAAGAAAGTAACTTACCTTTTTCATGAAAGATCCATTAAAAGGGTACCAATTGATAAACATCAAATTTATGGGCGGAATTAAGATTGTGTAAGCAGGAAGTGCTACCCAGTCTATTCCTTGAGTAAAGTACCAGTATCCTTTGTACTTTAGATCGATAAAAATATCAAAGAATAGTTGGAATGCAATAGTAAAAACCCAAATATGGACAATTTTATTGGCTGATATCCCTTTAATGGTCTTATATAATATCAAATTAAACACAGCAACTGAGGCAATTTGTAAGATCATTTTCCACTCCGGAAAGTTTTTAGATATTATTTGCATTGAGCGGTAATTCAATCCTCTCAAAACACTCCTCTGTTTATTAATTTTTTGTCATTTAGAGACTAGTTTTGTCGAAATGATTCAATGTTTTTCCTTAATTTGCAATAATAGTTCCTGGACTTTTATTATTTAAAGGAGTAAATAAATGTGTCATTTTTGCAGTGAACTTAGAAGGAAGATTCAACTTTTTAGAAAAACACTTATTGAAACTGGAATAAAGAAAGGTTTAGAGCATCCTGATACTATAAAAAACAGTCAGATATTGGATGAACTTATCTTTAGGTTCCAGTCCAAATGTAAATAGGATTCATTACAGTAAATGAACTACTTTTAATAGAAACTCACTTCTCCGCCAAATAAGCAGATAAATTTCAAAAAGAGGGCAAGATAGATAAGAAATAAATCTATAAAAACCCGGAGAATCTGAATGGTTTATATCTTTACAATAACAACGCTTGCTATCAACTCTATATTGATTTTCATTATTCCATTAAAATTAACCCGGCAGGAGCTTTATACAACCTGGCTGGCTGTCACTCTAAATGCGCTCCTTGCAGATTTGATTTTTGGGCATGTTTTAGACCTATACGACTTATTGGATCCAGGTCCCCAGCTTTTTGATTTATTTATTGAAATCACCCTGCCGGCAACATTCGGAATCCTATATGTTAACTTCATGCCTAAACCAAAGAAGAAATTTTTGCTTTACCTTTTGTTTTGGGTCGGTTTTTCTGTATGTTACGAAGTCCTATCCAGTTACTTTGGCTACGTAGTATATAAGGGCTGGCAAGTATGGTGGTCAGCCATCTATTATATTGGAGCCTGCCTTTATATGCGCTGGCATTTTAGTTTTATAAGGAAAGAAAGGTATCAGCATTAAATAGAAAAGGACAAGCCGAGAAGCAGTGCCTCAAAAAATGCACATACAACTAAGTCGAAAAACAAGCAGTCCATGTCAATGCGTCTGCTTGTTTTTTTCCCTTCAATAAGATCGTCTGCATTCGATCCTGCCGACTCTGCCTTCAACATGACAAAAGTGTCACTTTACATTCTGTTACATCGATGGCTGGCGGGAAAAATGGCCGGTATAGTAGGTAGAGAAGGAGGTCGAAATCATGACCAAGATGATACAAACAAAAAACCTATCGAAATCTTATGGAAAAACACAGGTCTTAAAAAATATTGATTTGACTGTTGAACGGGGGGAATTGACTGCCATTATGGGTCCCTCTGGCTCCGGAAAAACGACGTTAATGAATACTCTATCAACCATTGATGCCTTTAGCGGGGGGAATGTTTGGATAGAGGGAAATTCCCTTTTAGATATGAAAAAGAAAGACCTGCGGGAGTTCCGCCAAAAAAGAATGGGATTTATTTTTCAAGACTATAACTTACTGGATACCTTAACAGTGAAGGAGAATATCCTCCTCCCGCTTTCACTGCAAAAAACACCTGTTGCCGAAATGGAAAAGCGAATAGCAAAATTGATTGATGCCTTAAATATTGAATCAATTTTACATCAATATCCTTCTGAAATTTCCGGCGGTCAGAAACAGCGTACAGCTGCCGCACGGGCAATTATTACTAATCCCGCAATTGTATTTGCTGATGAACCAACGGGTGCACTCGATTCCCGATCTGCTACCCAGCTGCTGGAACAAATTCAATTGCTCAATGAAACATTCAAGACAACCGTTCTGATGATTACTCATGATCCGTATGCAGCCAGCTACTGTCACCGGGTAGTTTTTCTCCGTGATGGAAAAATCGTCAACGAAATGTTTAAAGGGGAGCAGACGGAAAAGGAATTCTTTGACCGCATCCTGACGATTCAAAGTGCTATAGGAAGTGGCCGGCGATGAACTTAGTGGATTTATCATGGAGGAACATGAAGCGGAACTTCCGTTTGTATTCCATTTATTTCATTTCCATGTTTGTCGGGGTTGTCATTTACTTTACCTTCTCTGGTCTAATGTTTAACAAAGATGTAGTCGAAGCCATTCAAAATAAAGAAAACTACAAAATGGTTATTTCCCTTGCTTCGGTGATCGTCTTCTTGTTTATTGTCTTCTTTATTTTGTACGCGAACTCCTTTTTCATGAAACAGCGAAAAAAAGAGTTCGGCATGTATTTACTTTACGGGATGAAAGAACGGCAAGTTGCCGCAATGGTCTTCTTTGAAACATTATTCTTGAGCGCCATTTCGGTTTCCAGCGGTATCTTAATCGGTGGATTGCTTTCGAAGTTTTTCGGTGCGGTATTAATGAACTTAATGCGCTACAATGAGAACATTTCTTTTGCTTTTCCATTGGAAGCGATTGTATCAACAGTTCTGTTATTTGCCTTATTAATCATCATTATTACAATTCAAAGTTATTTTAATGTCCGGCGTGTCCAGTTAGTGGAATTGTTTCATGCAAAGGAAAAAATGGATAAACCATTTACATTTTCTTTTGGCCTGGCGTTATTGTCCATTATATTGATTGCCGGGTCTTACTATATGATTACCATAGGAGATACGGACATCTGGAAAGACCATTTTAAAGAAACATTAACTGCTGTATCTGTGGCTCTGATTGCCGGAACGTATTTATTTTTCCGTCAGTTTTCCGGATGGATGCTGCAAAAACTGAGTCAAAGGAAAAATTATTTTATTGGCAGTAAAATGTTATGGATATCCTCTCTCCGTTTTTCCATTCGGGGAAATACCATCAATTTTACATTCAATTCACTGATTAGTGCAATTGTCATCTTTACAGTCGGATTTATTGCTGTAGATTACGCTGTGAAAGGTGAAGTTGTAAAAAAAGAATTCCCGAACCATATTGCCATTTCGACCCAGGATGCTGAAACTCAAAAACAAATTGAACAAATCATGAATGACTCTCATCCAATCATTGATCATGAGACCATTACGGGCATACAAACAGAAAAAATTCAAAATAGAAATGCATTTTTTAGCCATCCCGAATATTACACCGAGGAATTTTACCTTTTTCCGGAATCCCAATTAAATGCAATTGTTGATTTGCGAAAAATGGGTGAAAAAGCAGATCTAAAAGGTGAAGAAGCCATTGTATTAACAAGAGGAATTGATAAACCGGAAAAATTTAAAAGTTCTCAGCCTGAAATGACCGTTTTGGAAGACCATACATTTCGTGTAGTCGAAAAAATACGATACCCGCTGTTAAGTATCCCAACGAGCCCTGGCGGCAATACCAAGCCGCAGCCTTCAGTACTCATTATTTCAAACGAGGCTTTTGAGAACTTAAGAGAACATCACACCCTTTCTTCATTTGAAATTTATCAAATCGAAGATCCCAAAACATCAAATGATGTATCACGAGAAATATACGATCTCATTATGAAAACAGAAGATGCCTATTATTCTGCCTATATTGATATGTATTCTGTAGATACGGAGTCGTCTTCTTTAATCCTGTTCTCCGTTGCCTTTTTTGCCGTTATTGCATTGTTTGCTTTAGGGAGTGTCATTTACTTTAAACAGCTCCGCGAAGCTACAGAAGAACGGGAACACTACGCCATTCTGCGAAAAATCGGTGTGGACGACAAAGACATGAAAAAGATCATCCGAAAACAATTGCTGTTCGTATTTTTGCCGCCGCTCCTGCTGGGGCTGCTGCACAGCTGGTTCCTTTTATATTACACAGTCATCCTAATCATAAAAGATTTGCCTTCTTTAACGACGATTATTTTTTCAGTCATGGGATTATATGTGTTAACGTATCTAATCTTTTACGTTTCATCCGTATCTATTTACTACAAAATTGTCAGCGAAAAAAACACACGATGAGTTGCTTTACTCATCGTGTGTTTTTTTCATTATTAAAAACGGATCGCAATCAATCGGGAAGTGAACAATAAATTGGGTGTACTCTCTCACATTCGACGTACAGCTAATGTAATGCCCTAACTTATTGCTTAACTGCTGGGCTAAATATAAACCCATTCCGGTCGACTTCGAATACAATCGCCCCGTTTCTCCGGTAAAACCGCGATTAAATACTCTCGGAAGATCTTTCTGGCTGATGCCAATCCCATTATCCCGAATCAAAAGCTGTTTTTCCTGTGGAGTTTCTGATATGGAAATGGTAATCTCTCCGCCAGGTTCTGTATATTTCAAACTGTTTGTCAGAAGCTGATTGACGATGAACTGGAGCCATTTAGGATCACTTTGAACCTCCAGCTTATCTGCCTGTATGTGAATGCGGATGTTTTTTGAAATAAAGGTTTTTGAGTGGGACTTTACAATATCCTTAGAAATCTTGATAATATCACATTTCCGGATATCGTAATCCTGATTAAAGCTGTCTAGTTTAGCGTAATAGAGTGCTTGATCAACATAATTTTCAATTTTTGTGATTTCTTCTCTTAAACTGCCTGCGTCCATATCAGTTTGCTGCAGCAGGCGAAGAACGGCAATCGGTGTTTTGATTTCATGGAACCAGGAGACGATAAAGTCGTAATGATCCTTCTGCCTGTCCTGAATCCGATTCATTTCACGGATATGTTCACGCTTCAACTCATCTATGTGGGCTTTAGCGAATTCTCCTTCCAGAGACAGGCTGTCATATTCCGCCCTTTCCAATTGCCTAATCACACGCAGATTTTGCTGGTACCGATATACTAAAAACCCGATTAATACAATAGAAGATAGGGCGAAGGCATAAAGGAAAGTCCCCCATGCCAGGCTTCCATTGATATCAGTAAAAAAGATCGCTGCAGAGATCAGGAAACTGATCAGATAGAGGATTATATAAGGTTTTTCATAGGATAGAAAACTAAGGAAGTTCATTCAATTAAATACCCTAACCCTTTCCGAGTGATAATAAAGTCCTCTAGTCCAATTGCGGCAATTTTCCTGCGCATCCGATTCACATTCACGGTAAGTGTATTATCATCGATAAACTGCTCCTCATTCCACAGTGCCTGCATTAAGTCATCCCTCGAGACGATTTTCCCGATATTCCGCATCATCAATTGCAAAAGGATGAATTCATTCCTGCTAAGCTCATTGCTTTGCCCATTAAATTCAATCGTTGAATTGGTTACATTTAATTTCAGGCCGCGATGGATGAAACGGAGATTCTCCTCTTCCTGATAGGTGTACTTCCGGCGGATGAGCGCACTGATTTTCGCGAGAAGGATATCCAAATCAAAGGGCTTCTGGATAAAATCATCCCCGCCCATATTAATGGCCATTATTATATCCATATTCTGATTTCTGGAGGAAAGGAAAATGATCGGCACTTTTGAAACAGATCGAATTTGCTGGCACCAATAGTATCCATCAAAAACGGGAAGATTGATATCTAATAAAATGAGATGTGGACTTTTCTGCTCAAATTCCGTCAGCACCTCGTCAAATTGGGTTACCTCCACCACATCATATTGCCATTTTTTTAGCGTATCAACGACAATCCGTCTGATTTTTTCATCGTCTTCTATCATCATGATTCTATACATAAAAATCCCTCTTTACTGGAATAATGGTCACCGTTCATTCCGGCACAATTTCTTTAAGTCATTAGGATAGGTCAGTTACTATTATTCCACAAGCAGTATATTTGAAATGATCTTTTTTCCATTAGTGATTAAGCTCATCAATGGTCTTAAAAATTCTCGCATACACATCACGAATAGATTCATCAGTCAGTTCGTCATTATACAATCCATACCCCCAACTATGAAATGCATCATTTTTTTTCGATTTAAGAACTCCCACAGCATAGCTTTTACCAGCTTCCCACTTCCACGAATCATTATATTCTGTGTCTTTAACAGTAAACGGGATATGACTGCTGGCTGATATAAAAAAGAATGGAATGGGTGAATCTGAATAGGTATCTGCATAGTTGGCTTCAGCAGCTTTAGGAAGATTTTTCTCCGACATTATTACTGCATCATAAGAGCTCAATTCCTCATTTGTAAGTTCATCAAAAGAAATTTCATTAAACTTCACTTGTTCTGCATTCACTTCTGGCGGTTCTCCAATTATCGCAATCCTTAATGTCCTTCCCTCATACGGCTCGAAGTCAGGGTTCTGAGTACAAGCTGATAGTAAAATGGTCAGAGTTAGCAATATATAAGAAATCTCTCTTGTCATACTCATCACCTTTGCCTAAATTAATATAAAGAATTACTCCTATTATCCCAACAATCATTAGCGCGAGGCCCTTTTTAGCATTTCTTTGCTTGAAAGCAGCCATACATCCTGTAAGTATGCCGATGGTCACTAAGCCGGCGCCTATATGCTGAATGATATTGATTTCTGAAATACTGCCGGTAATAAACACTTGAAAACCGATGCAGCCGCCTCCAAAAATAAGGAGAAATAAAGGGTTCTTCAACTCTTCTTTAGCATCCTGCTGTTCCTTTTTGTCCATTCTTTTATAAGTTTTTATAAAAAGGAAAATCGGAATCGCCCATATTAAAATGATTAAAATAACCTGTAAGAAAATCATATGAACCCCTCTGGTAAGATATAAATCTATTACTTCAAAATCATACCATATTCTAACAAAAACAAAAAAGAGCGCCATCCATTGGATAGGCGCCCTATAAAAATAATTATGATAAATGCTTTATTTTCCTTTCAACCGGTGTACGCTCCTTCGCTTCAGGTACCTCCTCAGGAAAGCCTACTCCAAAAATACCAACTACATCGCAATCATCCGGGACATTTAAAGCAGTTCTTGCTGCAGCTGAAACCCCCAGGGAAGACCAGAATGTCCCCACTCCTGATGCCCACGCCATCAGCATAAAGTTCTGGATAAAACAGGATACTGCAGCCATGTTCTCATTTCGTTCCAGATCGGTTGCTCCATGCTTGGATAGAATGGCCAGCACGACCGGTGCCTGGCAAAAATCGGTCTTGTGATTCAGCTTAGCCCTTGTTTCAGGACCAACAAATAATACTTCCCATGGCTCCGTCATTTTATGGTTGGGTGCCATGGTCGCAGCCTCCAGCCAGGAGGTGATTAAACTATGCTCCACTTTATCAGATTTAAATTTTTTTATGTTGCGGCGAGTCGTGATTACTTTCTGTATATCCATTGTTAATTTCCCCTTTCATTTATCATTCATTTTACTGGATTAATAGGTTATTTACATCACAGCCTTCTCATTATCAATGGATTTCCCACTGGGCCGGGCTGCCAGGAACATATATGACAGAACAGCCCCGGCACTTGCACATGCTATGACAATCCCCATCGATTTCGCCGGGCTGTCTCCTAAGCCGACAAGAGGAGCCACACATCCCCCAAAGATTAAGGATAGTACCCCCAGTAATGCGGAGGCACTCCCTGCCGACTTGCCCTGATTTTGCATGGCAAGCGAGAAGCCTGAAGTACCTACCACCCCAATACTTGAAACAACAAAGAATAACGGCGGCAAAATAGCGTACAAGCCAGCATCTAAAAGAAGCATGATTAATAGAGCAATAGCTCCAATGAAAGAGATGCATATGCCAGCCGTAAAAAGCTTCCTTTCACTGATCCGCCCCGCCAGTCTTCCCGTGATTTGACTGGAAATGATGATTCCAAGACCGTTTATGGCAAAGATCAGGCTGAACATCTGCGGGCTGGCCCCATAAATGTTCTGAAGGACGAAGGGCGAGCCGGATATATACGCAAACATGGCAGCAAACACCAGGCCTTGCGACAATGCATACCCTATGAAACTTCTATCCAATAAGAGCTGTTGAAAGGTCGTTAATGTGTTTTTTACGCCGCCCTGTGAACGGGAATCATCTGGAAGCGTTTCTGGCAGACCAAATAGTACGACAAGAAACATCACCAAGCCAATTACGCTCAAAACGATAAACACTCCCTGCCAGGGAGCAATCCGCAATAACTGGCCGCCAATTATAGGAGCAAGAATGGGGGCCACACCATTCACTAAAGCCAGCAGAGAGAAAAATTTGGTCAGCTCGGTGCCTGAGTATAGATCCCTGACAATTGCTCGGGAGATGACAATCCCTGCTGCCCCGGCCAGACCCTGAATAAACCTCAGCACAATCAAGCCCCAGATGGACTGGCTAAAGGTGCACAAGAGAGAAACGGCAAAATAAATCAGTAATCCTAAAAGAAGGGGCTTCCGGCGTCCGCGTACATCACTGAGCGGCCCTGCAAGCAGCTGGCCTAAAGAAAGGCCAAGCAGGAAAAAGGTCAAACTTAGCTGTACAAGGGACGGCTTGGTATGCAAATCAATAGCGATATCAGGCAGAGCCGGCAAATACATGTCGATGGATAGAGGAGCAAACGCAGCCAAAGTACCAAGTACGATCGCCATCCATAATCGCCTGGACTTTGAAGGTGCACCCTGTGCATTACTTATATTTTCTAAAGAATCATTCATTGATTTTCCTGCCTTTTCCTATGAATTTGGACTTTGAGCTCAGAGATTATTGATAAGAATCCGGATGGCTTCTGAAACATCCACCTTTTTTTCCTGGCAGAAATGATTCAGCTTTTTAAACATCTCTTCATCCAGCCTGACATGGATGGAATGCTTAAGTTTTTGGCCTTCAGGCTTCTTGGGACGTCCCCTTCCGATTTTCCGCTGTCCTGTCTCATCTCTCCAAACGGCTATGGTCACATACCCGTCTTTTTCCAGCCATCTCTGAAGATCATTTTCCTTCCAAATGCGTGCCGCATCATTCTCATGTTTTTTTAGATATTCTGTAAGATCCTCACCTTCAAGACCTTTCTTTTGCGCTTTATGGATCATCTTATTTCTAAGAAACTCTTCATATTGTTCGAGTGAAGTAAAGGTTTGCTCTTTCATAAACCCTCCGGATTATTTTTTGTTCTACAAAAAATAATAAAGAAGTTTATTTCACAATGCAATCTTTTTTGTTCTACAAAAAAAGAAAGCCTAATTTCTCCGGGAGAAGTTAGGCTTTCTTTATGAATATCAATGTTTCTGAACCACTCCAGGCTCAAGATCTCTTTCAGAACTTTTTGGAGATCCTATCAAAACGCCAATTCCAAGCAATAAGAGAAGGATCCCTAACCAGGAAGTCATGTTTAAAGATTCCCCTAATAGAAAAACGCCTAATAATGCTGCAGTTAAAGGCTCCGCCAGCGCAAGTGTGACCGCTGTTGAAGAGGAAACATGGACAAGCCCTTTTGAAAAAAGGAAATAGGCAATTCCCGTAGCCAGAATCCCCAGGTGCAGACTGACAGTCAAACCCCGAACACTCGCAAGCCAGGACATGTCAAAAATAAATAAGAATGGCGATAGAAAGGTGGCACTTAGTGTGAACACAACGGCAACGACTGATAGTGATGAATAATTTTCAACCAGGTCCCTGCTGACAAGCGTATAGCCTGCAAATGTCAAACCAGCCCCCAATGCCATTAATAGTCCAGCCGGGTCCATTTGAACCGAATTTTTGTTCATGAAAAGCAGAACACAGCCCAAAACGGACAGGAAGGTAGAACACCACCAAATGGCAGACGGGCGTTTTTTCAAATAGAGCCATTCAAGAAAACCCGATAAGATCGGCGCACTCCCGATCGCTGTCACGGTTCCAATGGCTACTCCTGTAAGGGTCACCGCTGAGAAGAACAATGGCTGGTACAGCGCCATGCAAAGTGAGGCCAACAGGGTGTTCCTGATAGGCCAATTTTTCAGGTCCAGTTTCCCCGTTATCAGAACCATGCATAATAAAAATAAACCGCCTGCCGCCAGTCGGGCAGCCCCGATGGCAATCGGGTGTGCGCTTTCCGGCGCAAAGGCCTGCGTTGTACCCGTAGTCCCCCAGAGCACTCCGGCAAGCAATATAAAAAATGGAGCCGCTTTCCCGTTCATGTAATCACCTCAATAAAAAAAGATAAAAGGAATCATTAAACTTATCTTAGAAAAATTCCTGGGAATTTTCTTTACCAAGTTTAATATCCCTTTTATCCATTCTTAAGGATCCTGTATTTTTGAGGTGCTATTCCTTCACTGCGGGTAAACCACCGTGTAAAGGAGGAAGAATTTTCGAAGCCTAATTCCCCGCTGATCACCGACATGGACCAGGAGGTTGACATTAATAAATGCTTCGCCTCTTTCAAGCGCAGATCAGATATATAGCCTTTAGGGCTTTTCCCGGTCTTCTTCTTAAACCATGCGGAATAATAGGCCGGATGATAATGTTCGATTTGCGCCAGAGTCTCCAATCGGATCGACTCCTTATAATGCTTATGAATATAGTCAATCGACGGGGGTTTGGCGACTTGCAGTTTGCTGGTCACATACCTGGTCAAATCTGCCAGGGAGGATGTATCCCCCTGATTCCCCGCCTCTCCCAGCAGCAAATAACGGATCGAAGACCATTGCTGATCCAGCTGAATGTACATACTGCTGGTCTCTTCCGGCAAATAAGGCGCCGGGATATCCAGAATTAAAAATTCATTCCGGTCCATCGACCGATAGTTATGATCAAACCCTGGCGGAAGATAAAAACAATAGTCGGGGTCAAGCTTGATTTCCTGCCATTTCGTCTCGATATCCAGGGAGCCCTGCAAAGGAAAAAGAAACTGGCCAAACTCATGCTGGTGCGAATGAAACTCTCTGGAATAGGATCTTTTTTCGCAGGTAATGCTTTCCATTTTATTCCCCCCCTGATCATGCTTTAGTTTATTATAATCCGAAACTATGAGGGATGAAAGATTGGATAATGAATCGGACTCAAATCCTCGGTTTTCTCCTTATCCTGTCCGAATAGGCACTGCATTCAGACTCAAATCCTCGGTTTTATCCCCATCCTGTCCGAATAGGCACTGCATTCGGACTCAAATCCTCGGTTTTATCCGCATCCTGTCCGAATAGGCACTGCATTCAGACTCAAATCCTTGGTTTTCTCCTTATCCTGTCCGAATAGGCACTGCATTCGGACTCAAATCCTCAGTTTTCTAGTCAAGCCCACTATTTTGTGTAAATTCATTCCTAGGAAAAGGCAAGTTATACAGCTGTTATGTTTTTGAAGTAGTGGAAGGGGGGCCCCCCTTCCACTACTTCAAAAATTTCGCTTCGCGGACCCTACTTCTTCTTTTCTTTAATTATTCTTTTTCCAACTTCCTCTGCATAATCCATCAGGACAGCTCCGATTAACCTGAAAGCTGATTGTGTGTTAGGAAAAATTCTAATGACTCTTTCTCTCCTGCGGACCTCTCCATTTATTCTTTCTAGTGAATTTGTGCTCCGAATATGCTTATGGTACATGGTTTCTTCGTTTAGGTATTGTATTCCATCTTCAAAACCTTCTTCTAATATCTCAATCGCTTTATCCAGCTTTGGATTATCTCTGTATTTATCGATGAACTCTGTTTTGTATCTCCTCGCATCTTTCACTTTCGCTACTTCGAATATTCTTTTTAGCGCGATCTTCACTTCATCCATATCTTTTTTCGGCATATGAGTGATGATGTTCTTTTTGAAATGAACTGTGCATCGCTGCCAGGCAGAGCCTACAAATTCCTTCCCTATGGCTGCTTGTAAGCCCTTATGGGCATCGGATATGATTAGCTTTGGTGATTGTAATCCTCTTGACTGTAAGTGCTGGAAGAATCTTTGCCACGCTTCACAACTCTCCACATGATCTACTCTTAAGCCAAGAATTTCCCGTCTATCATTCTCATCAACGGCAGTGGCAATGTAGACTGCTTTAGAAACAACACGATTGTACTCCCTTACTTTAATATACATGGCGTCTGTAAAGATATAAGGGTAATACATAGTATTTAGAGGCCGGTTTGCCCATTGATTCACTATTGGATCCAGCTTCTCTGTAAGAGTGGATACGAAGGATTTGGATACCTTATGACCACAGAGTTGTTCCACGATATTGGAAACTTTTCTAGTGGAAACCCCATTCACGACCATTTCAAGCATAGAAAGGACGAAAGCCTGGTCGCATCGAGCGTATTGTTCAAACACAGTGGTAGAAAAATCACCACTTCTGGTACGAGGTACTTTTAGTACGATCTTTCCGATGCTTAATAGAAGTTCGCGGTCATAGTATCCGTTGCGGTAGTCATGACGACTTGGTGTCCGCTCGTAGGCATGTGCTTTCAGATGATGATCACGTTCTTTTTCCATGAACTCATTCAATACCAGAACAATGGATGCTTTGATCACTGAGTCGATGTTTGAATCCATGACGGATTCTTTTAAAATGTCAAGATTTAGGTTAAACTGTAATTGAGTCATAATTAATTCCTCCACATTGTTTTCGTCGCTGATAACATTGTTGACCAAAGGAATTAATTTGACTCATTTTCTTTTTACACAATTATATGGGCTTAACCAGTTTTCTCCTTATCCTGTCCGAATAGGCACTGCATTCGGACTCAAATCCTCGGTTTTATCCGCATCCTGTCCAAATAAGCCACACATTCGGACTCAGGACGTTTTTTTTATCCCTCTCCTGCCTGATTAGATCCGAATTCGGATTTATTTTGAAGGACCCAAATTAATATCGCCTCAAGCTATATACTCATCCCAGCTGCTGAATAATAAAAATAGCCGAAGATGACCATCTCTTCAGCCTTGTTTCTCCAATACAAGCAGAGTCTGCTTCATTTCAATGCCCCCGCGGTAGCCGGTTATTGCACCATTTTTGCCGATGACACGATGGCATGGGACCGCGATTAACAGCGGATTCGAACCGATTGCTTTCCCTGTTGCCCGGACTGCCTGCGGCCTGTTTATTTTCTCTGCGATATCCGAATAAGAGACAGTTTTTCCGTAAGGGATCTGCCCTAATGCCTCCCAGACTTCCTCTTGAAACGGAGTCCCTTTCAAATCCAGGTCCATTGAAAAAATTTGTCTTTTCCTCAGTAGAAATTCCTGTAATTCCATCATGTATGGCTGCAGTGCTGCTTTATTTTCCACAAGCACTGCAGCTGGAATATATTTTTTCAGGGACCTTTCAAATTCCTCAAACTCCGGGTCAGATCCAATATAGCAGAGACCCTTTTCTGTTTTCGCCAGATAAAGGCTCCATTCCCCTTCCTGCAGGTTCGCCCATTCAATGTTCATTCTCCCGCTCCTCCCTTCTTTTGGTTCGATATGCTGCAGGTGTTGTACCCAGCTTCTTTTTAAATAAAGAGATAAAATAAGGGGTGCTGGGGAATCCTGCTGATGCACCGACATCGGCTATCGATTGCTCCCCGGCCTCCAGCATATGAACGGCTTTTTCGAGCCGGATATCCTGAATATACTCTGTGGGCGACTTCCCGGTGACCCTTTTGAACACCCGCTGCAAATGAAAGGGACTTCCATGAAACAGGTCCCCCAAATGATGCAATGTAATCGGGCCGCTATAATGCTGGTCGATCCACCCGGTTATTTGCTTAATCCATTCTTCTGCAGGCAGGCTGAGGCCTTCCGGTTTGCAGCGCTTGCACGGCCTGAAATTTTCCGCCAGTGCTTGATCAGCATTTTGAAAAATAGCGACATTGCCGATATTCGGAACTCTCGACCGGCACGATGGCCTGCAGAATATCCCCGTCGTTTTAACGCCATAAAGAAAGAGACCATCATAGGATTTGTCGCAATCCTTTATCGCGTTCCAATATTCTTCCGGAATCTGTTCATAAGCCACCTGCGATCACCTCTGCTAAAAAGTATACACAAAAAAGATTCATCATCAGCGATTTCTAAATATAAACGCAAGATAACGTAATCCTGAGAATTTACAATAAAGAAAAGGAGGAATCCAAATGAGCTCTTACTTTGTAAACTGGAAAGAGGATGAAAATGGCCTGGTCCTTTTCACTCCGCATGAATTCAGCTTTTCCGAAAACCTGCGATACTTATCAAGATCGGCAAATGAATGCCTCTATGAAATTTCCGGGGAGACAATTAGACGCGCCCTTGCCATCGGAAATGAAAGGCCTGCTTGAAATAAATGCTGTGTCAGATCAATCTCTCTCCGTCGTCATTCATAAGCCCGTCACGCATCAAATGAAAGCGGAAATTGCGGCATATATTCATGATTGGTTCGACCTCGGAGCCAGCCTGACCCCATTTTATGAGATGGCACAAACAGATCCCTTGCTGCAAAAGCCTGCCGAGCAATTTTTCGGACTGAGAGTTATGGGAATTCCCGATTTATTCGAGGCACTTGCCTGGGGAATCCTGGGGCAGCAGATTAACCTTACATATGCGTATACACTAAAGCGGCGGCTCGTTGAAAAACTTGGGGAGTCCCTGGAAAACGGCGGGAGTAAATACTGGCTCTTCCCTGAAGCGGAAACGATTGCCGGGTTAACCATCGAAGATCTAGCCGACTTAAAAATGACCGTTAAAAAATGCGAATATCTGATAGACACAGCCCGCTTAATTGTAAACGGCGAGCTTTCGAAAAAGGACTTGCTGAACGCGGGAGATGTGAAGGCTGCAGAAAAAAGGCTGACCAAAATACGCGGCATCGGCCCCTGGACCGCCCATTATGTCCTTATGCGTTGCCTGCGCTTCCCAAACGCTTTTCCAATCGATGATGTCGGCTTGCATAATGCGATCAAAGTGATCTTAGGCTCTGAGAGGAAACCGGCGAGAGAGGAAATTTTGAAATATTCCGCTCGCTGGGAGAATTGGGAAGCGTATGCTACTTTTTATTTGTGGAGAGTATTATATTAAAATTATTTGCACAGTGCCATCTTTGAAAAGCTGATTTGACACAGAGTGACCGATATATTGAAATTTTGACCGATATCCTGTGAAAGTGACCGAAAAAATGAAATTCTGACCGATACCCATTTAAAAGTGACCGATAAAATATAAATCCGGCCGATTTCCTTTTGAAATTGGCCGTTAAAATGAAAATCCGTCCGCTCCCCTTAACATTTGGCCGATATATCTGATAAAGGACAGGTCCCCCTGTCCTTTCTATGTCAGAATAAAATATAGTGGTGTCATCACAAGAAATAAAGCCTGAAAGAAACACCCTCCGGCACAGCCAAGACAGCCATCATCCGCCAGCTGCTCCCTTGCTTCATATGTATTCTAGCCTACATCCCAGCCATTGTCCTCTTCTTCATTATTCTTTTTGCTATTATCCTTATCTTCTTGCAGCTGAATCATAGTATCCCCACTTTCATGTTATTACCCTAGAACAATAGTGAAATATTTTCCATAAAAAAGAAAAGGCCTGCAAGGCCCTTTCTTTAGTAATGAATTTTATATTTCTCCGCAAGGATTTTTATATCAACCTTGTAAATGAGATCAATCATCCGGGTCCCGATCATCTGGCAGATCACCGCATATACAATAACCTTCCAGTCCACGACAACCCCTGTAAGCAAAAGCAGACTGCCATTTATGTAAAATAGCGTCCGGCCCGGCGCACTTCCCCTAGCTTTGGAAATGATTAACGCGAGGATATCCATGCCCCCAGACGAAGCGCCCATCCGGAATAAAATGCCGACTCCCACTCCAAAGACTACTGCTCCAAGCAAAAGATCCAGGAGAACCGGATTCAGCGGTTCCGTTATGTATGTAGTCAGAAAATCAATCGTAACCGAAGTAACGGAAACGCAAAACAGCGTCCAGATCACACTGCTTTTCCCAAGCCATTTGGCCGCTGCCAGCAGCAGGCCGGCATTCAAGACCCACAAAGTCACCGAATAAGGCGCGTCCAACAGATAATTGAATAAAACAGCCAGACTTGCCGCACCGCCTGACGGGATAAAATGCGGAAACAAGAAAAAGGTCATCGCGATTCCCTGGATGCTGGCGGCCATTCCCAAAATCAAAGATTTATAGAGTACGTGCATGACAAAAACTCCTAACGTTTTTCCTCACTCTATCTTATAATATTTTCATAGAAGAGAAAACCGCACGAGGTGAATAGAATGACCATTTCTTTTGAAACGGAACGGCTCCTGCTCCGGACCATGCAGGCCGATGACCTGGAAGCAGTTTATGAGATTTGGGGCAGCCCGGAGGTAATGAAATACTGCGGCGGCGCCAGCACTAAAAGCCGTATCCAGCGCTCCATCGATTTTTACCGGCAGCTGCAGAATGAAAAAGGCTACTCGGTTTACACTGTTCTGCTAAAAGAAACCTCCGCCATCATTGGAGTTTGCGGGTTTAACCCGGCAGAAGATGAACGCGAAGTCGAGCTCCTCTATCATTTTAATCAGTACTATTGGGGAAAAGGATATGCTGTTGAAGCTTCCGCTGCATGCTTGACCGCTTTAAGGAAAAATTGCCCGAACGTCCGGAATATGGTCGCGGCTGTGGATCCGGCCAACCCTGCATCCGGGAAGGTGCTCGGGAAAATCGGCATGACCACGGCTGGGATGAAGTGGTTTGAAGATACACAGCAGGAAGAACTGTGTTTTGAACTGGATCTTACGTAAAAAGCTGGTCTGCAAGCCAGTTTTTCTTATTGTTTTCTTCCAGCTAATTTCATCCGATTTTCTAAGTTCCCGAACCGTTTCCTCAAATCTCAGGTTTGTTTCCCCATTTTTACTGGCCGTTTCCTCTATTCAGTAAGACTTTTTCCGAATAAAAAAACCTGGCACTCATCAAGAGTGCCAGGTTTTCCATTAACAAACCGAATCCGTAGATTTCGGGTTCTTCAATCCAAACAGAGGACGGATGAACAGCGCCACGCCCGTACCAAGCATGGCCATGATGGCCCATACCCAGCCGTGCAGGCTGAAAGATGCGATTCCGCCGAAGTAGGCACCGATGTTGCAGCCGAATGCAAGACGGGAACCATATCCCATCAGCAGTCCGCCAACAATCGCAGCACCAGCAACACCAGGCTTGATTTTTCCAGGCTTAAACGTTCCCTGTGATGCTGCTGAGATGAAGGCACCAAGGATGATGCCGAAGTTCATAACGCTTGTAGAATCAGCAAGAACTGTATTTTTCAATGCCGCTAAATTCGGCTCTGATGCAAAATAACCCCATGATGTTACGTCGATTCCCATTGCCATCAAGGCTTTTCCGCCCCATAGTGCGAATGCGGAGGTGATGCCCCAAGGCGTTCCGCGGACAGTCAGAGTCAATGCATTCAGCAAAGCCAGGACGATAGCGGCTGCGAACAATGGCCATGATCCTCTCAACACTTTTTTCCACCCAGCCGTTGTAGGCAAAGCTTTCATCATTGGCGCTTTTCGCTTTTTCGCGATATGCAGTGTTACCCAATAGATCAATGCAAATAAGGCAAGCTGCAGAATCAATGCTCCTCCGTAGCCGAGTCCAGTTGATGTAGCCAGGGAGATTGGCGGCAATGCCGGTGTTTCTTCCATCCAGAATGAGAAGTGGTACGCACCGATCGTGGAACCAGCGATGAAAGAAATCAGCGTCAGGATCATGGAGGACTGCCCTCCGCCTACCGAATACAAAGTACCGGAAGCACAGCCATTTCCAAGCTGCATCCCGATTCCAAAAATAAAGGAACCAAACAGGACGCTGACTCCTACTGGAGACACATATCCTTTAGGCTCGATTCCAGAAAAACTGAAACCAGTGCTTAGAATAATCGCAAATAATGCTGAAGCAACTGCCAGCATCAGCATATGCGCCTGCAGGCCCTGCCCGTTTCCGACGCTTGCAAAGCGCCTGAATGCAGATGTGAAGCCGAAGCGGGCATGAAGCAAGGTCATGCCGAGTGCAATTCCAATAATAAATAGAACTCCCTGTGTCATGTTCGCTGCATTTATAATGGAAATGAACAAAATGATAGCTGCAAGAACGCCAGCTGCAACAAAAGGCTTTTGAATCGGATTTAAGTTTGAAACAACTGTTGTTGGTGCTGAAACCCATGATTTACTTTTAACTTCTACTTGAGCCAACTTCATTCACTCCTTTTCTTATCACTTTAGTCGGATTAAAGTGTTATTTTATACTATATTTCTTTAAAAGTAAATGGTGAATTTTTCTCCAGCCCGATGATTTTCCCATTTTCACCTGATATAATTATATATTTGGAGAGTCATAATTTTAAAGACAGGAAAGGAAAGGATATCATTGCTTAAGCGGTTAAAATGGCCATCATGGGTATTATTCAGCATCTTCATTGCAGGCATCTATTATTTCATCAGCTCTGGAACTGACACCAGCCTGCAGGCTTTTTCCAGAACAGAAACCACTTCCCCGGCAGCTTTCCCCGGATTAAACCTTGAAACCCGGACAAAGGAAACGAAATCTTATACCCTAGCGATCAGTACTCCGATCACTGAAATTGAGAATTTGAACAAACCCATGAAAGAATGGATCCAGACTCAGGAAAGGGATTTCCTGGAACTTGTGAAGGCAAACAGGCAGGTGCTGGACAGCGAAGAATTCCGTGCCCATCTCAATATCAAGGCTGAGCCGAAAAAAGTCTCCGATACCATGTACACCCTTGTATTTGAAGCTTACCAGTACACCGGCGGCGCAAATGGGCAGGCGGCAGTCAAAACGTTCACTATCGACCTTGCGAATCAGAAAATGGTGCAGCTTGCCGATGTAATCCGTATGGATGAGGAGTCCCTGACGCCTCTCAGAGCGATGATAAAAAAACAAATCGGCGAGAAGGACGAACTCCAGGGCTATTTATTTGATGACCTGCTTGACGAAGCGCTGGAAAACCCGTCGAGCTGGAAATGGTCACTGAGCGGCAAGAATTTCACGCTTTATTTTAACGAATATGAAATTGCGGCCGGTGCAGCCGGAGCGGTCAAAGTGAAAATTCCAATCGAACAGATTCGTCCACTCATAAAGGATGAAATCGCCCAGCACTTGAAACTCCCAGACATTCAGCTTCCTGAACCGGAAGTCAAGGAACCAGAAGCTCCTCCGCTGGATCCAAACGGCAAGTATATTGCCCTAACCTTTGATGATGGGCCACACCCGAAAGTCACACCGCTTATACTGGATATTCTAAAAAAGCATAACGCAAAGGCTACCTTTTATATGCTTGGCAGCCAGGCGCAATTCTATCCTGCAATCGCAAGCCAAGTGGCTGAAGAAGGCCATGAAATCGGCAATCACAGTGACAGCCATGCGGACCTTTCATCCCTCGGAGAAAAAGAAATCCGCAAAGAAATGGAAGAAGCCAGCAGCAAAATCAAAGAAGCAAGCGGCCAGCTTCCTGCTACCGTCCGCCCGCCTTATGGGGCCATGAATGAAGATGTGAAAAAAATTGCCGGAATGGCCCATACACCGCTTATTCTATGGTCGGTCGATTCACTTGATTGGAAAACACTCAATGCCTCGGCTATTCAAAAAATCGTGAAGGCCAATGCTGTGCCAGGCTCCATCGTCTTGATGCACGATATCCATAAGCCAACTGCTGAAGCACTTCCGGACCTGCTGAACTACCTTGAAAAAGAAGGCTACGAATTCATTACCGTCTCCCAGCTTCTATCCCTCCAGGAACAGGAAGTGACCGGTACGTTTTTTGGAAAACGGCAATAATCATTCAGAAAGACGCTCAGGATAATCCTGGGCGTTTAATTTTTCTTTTCATTCACTGATGCAGAAGCCCTGCACACTTTTCATAAAACTTAATGGCCCCGCCGTCCGCCCCGTAAACCTCTCCGCTATGCGTCCAGCCGTATTTTTCATAATATCCTTCCAGATCTGTCTGGAGATAAAGTTTTTTAAATCCAAGCTTCGCCGCTTCTTCAATAGCATGATCAAGCAGCCGGGAGCCAATCTTCTTCCCTCTGCTGTTGGGATCAACGTACAGACATGCCAGCCACGGATGCAAGTCCTGCCGGCTATTGAGGTCATTGCGGATTAGTGCATACGTGCCAATGATTTCCTCATTCTCGATCCCAACATAAAACCTCGGGATGCCGTCTCCCGATGTCCCTGAATGGATCATGCAATCCTGATAAAAGCGGAAGTTTTGCTCATTCCCCCACTGTGCCCAGAAAAATTGAACTGCGCTCTCAACTAAATGCGGATGTTCGTGCACTGCGATAATATTCATTTGTCTTTCCTCCCACTTTAATTATTCCTCTCGAGGTTTGATAATTCCTGGCTGAACTCTTGTTCAAAGTACGAAAGTTACCTCTTGTTTTAGCCGAGGGTTAAAACGCTAAATTAAGTATTTAGGAATAAATTTTTCCAGAAAGCGAAAATTAATAATATTTATGTCTTTATAAAGGGGTAACCCGCAATGGATCGATTTATTAATGAAATTAAGGCTGAGCTTGGGAACAATGGCGATTTTCATCTTCAAAGGGACTATCTTGCGGATGCAGCCGTTATGCTGCTGGGATTTAATACACTCATTGATTTTATCAAAACGAGAACGGTGCTTCACAAGCACGCCGAGAGCATCCTTTTTCAGAATCATCCTTCTGGGGATTTATGGCGGGCCATAGGGGAAGTGATTGAAGGGGATGTCCGGAAAGCCATTTCATCCATATATGAGGGAAAACTGATTATCCATTTTGAAAACACCGCCCGTTTTATCATTATGGAGCCTGTACCCGCTATGCTCGATCGTTCGATTGATTCACCCACAAATGAAAATGTTATTCAAGGAGCATTGGATTCCTTTACAGAAGGAATCGATACTAATATCGGCCTGGTCCGAAAACTGGTGAACTCGGACGAAATCAGAGTCGACTCTTTTTCAGCCGGCCGCAGCCGCAAAAACAAAATATCCTTGCTGTATATAGACGGCCAATCGGATATGGAGCTGATTTATAGCATACGTGATCATATTGAAAAAAATATGCAAATGGAAGTAAGTGATCTGCAGGGACTCGCCAAAATGCTGGGGTTTCCATCATGGAATGCTATTTCAAAATTTAATACGACTGAGCTGCCCCATCATGCGGTCCAGAATCTGAAAAAAGGAAAAGTCATTCTGTTTGTGGATCGATTGCCTTTTGCGCTGATTCTTCCAAATTTGCTCTGGGATATGTTTGCTGTTGAAAATGACCGGAATTTTCCTCTCCCCATCATGCTAGCCATTCGGGCGATCAGAATCATCGGCATTTTAATCACGCTGATAACACCCGGGCTGTATGTGGCACTGGTTTCCGTAAACCCTGAAGTCTTGCAGATACAGCTAGCTTTATCAGTTGCCCAAAGCCGCGAAGGAGTTCCTTATCCGGCATTGGTGGAAATTATTTTCATGCTGCTTATTCTGGAATTAATCCTGGAAGCCAGTGTTAGGCTGCCAAAATCCATTGGACCCACTATTACAATGGTCGGGGGTATTATCCTGGGGCAGGCTGCAGTCGAAGCGAAATTAGTCAGCAATCTGCTGATCATCATTCTTGCCGCCACTACCATTGCCAACTCAACCATCGTCGGCTTTCAGAATTCTGTTTCCATTCGGCTGTTCAAATATGCCATTGTGGTCCTTGCGGCGATTTTTGGCATCCTGGGGCTGGTTGCCGGCTTGGTTTTCGTTGGCGCTTACCTGGCAAGCCTCAATACCTACGGCAAATCCTATCTCTACTTAAATTTAAAAGGGAATGAAAGCAATGGCGGATAAAAGTTTGCATGTCATGCTGATGTATGTCATCAGTCATTTGGGCCTGATTTTCTTTATGTATCCCGGGAATGTGATTTCAAGTACAGAACAGGGCCACTGGCTGCCTGTTCTGGTTGGCGTGGTCATTCATTTCATTTTCATCTCTATTTATATGAAGGGACTAAGCTATTTTCCGAAAAAAGACATTATTCGCATCTATGCAGGAATCGGAAAAGGGACAGCTATCTTCTTTATTGCCCCGGTATTCTTATATTTCAGTATGATTTTATTGATAACGCTCCGGGCTTATGCCGAAATCATCACCATTGTCTTTTTATCCAACACTCCCTTATGGGCCATCATGCTCTTATTGATATCTATTTCAACCTATATAGCAGCCAAAGGAGTCGAAACCATTTTTCGCACTGGCCTTCTCCTATCCCTTTTATTTCTTCCCATCATCATCTTTATTTTCTTCACTTCTTTTCAAAACGTGGATTGGAGGTACTTTGTTCCTTTAGATGCAGATCTCGGATTCATTATGAAGAGAACATACTTGGAAAGCTTTTTTGCTTTCTCTGGAGGCTTTCTGTTTCTCGGTTTTGTCCAGCCTTATTTATCCTATGACAGAAAATATGTATTATGGGCCGCCGCATTCCTTATTCCCTTTTTCCTTTTTTCAGTCTATATTCCGGTCCTGACTTTTGGGCAAGCAACATCAGCCACAACCTTCCTTCCATATGTTGTGGCTGTGGATGCCATCAATATTAATTGGCTGATGTTCGACAGGGTTACGATGTTTTTTCTGTTGAGCCTCATCTCCTTTATCATGCTTTATCTTGCCCTTGTGTCCTGGAAAGCAATTCGAATCTTAAGTCATTACCTTCCTTCAATTAAACCGGTAAAATTGTTGCTCGTGCTATCCGCCGCAGTCTATATTTCATGTTTTTTCATTCCGGACTGGAAGGATGTTGAGAAATTATTTTGGTGGAATACGTTTCTGAGGTTCTACATTTTAATTGCAGTTCCATTTTCAATCTTTTTCTTTGGACGCCGCATGAAGAGGAAGGGTAAAGATGAAACGATTTAATGTAAAATCTAAAGCCCCTATTACGGTCTGTCTGCTTCTGGCAGTGATGACATTAACCGGCTGCTGGGACATTAGGGATATCAATCATCGGACACTTCCTGTTGTCCTTGGCATTTCTACTGTTGAAGATGATCAATACAAGGTTTTCCTAAAAATTCCTGAGCCTGTGGAAGGGTCTTTGGAAGTAAAGATTGTATCCGGTACTGGGGAAACCATTTCCCACGCGGTCGATATCATCAGCCGAAACATGGAGACCAGTGTAGACCTGCTTCATGTAAAAGTAATCATGATTGAGCGGAAAACGGCTGAGGAAGGCATGAAGGACATTATTGCCGGTTTCATGAGATCACGGGAAGTATCCCCAAAAGCGCTAGTCACGATTTGTGACCAGAACATGGATGAGTTTTTTTCGATACTTTCAGAATCAAAGAATCTTAAAGGAACCAATATGTTCGATTATTTCGAAAAAAATGCAGGCTGGAATCCGGAAATTGCCCTTACAAGAATATGGGAAGTCTACCGCAGCATTCATTCCTATACACGTGATGTGGCCATCCCGCTGATTGTTACCGGTGAAACGACAACTTACGAACAAGTCGGCTCTGCCGTAATAAAAAACGGAAAGATGGTGGAGCAGATCAGCAATGATGAAACTCTGCTTTTCAATGCTTTTAATAATGAAAGCACCCATGGACAAATTGAAGTCCTGAATCACGCAAGTGTCATGATTATCGGCAACTCCATGGACCACCATACTGACTTGACTGATAAGCAGCCAGTTTTGCAGAGCCGAATAAACCTAAAGGTTGTCGTCCTCGAAACAAGAGGAAACACATCCAGTGCCATGATCAAAAAAGAATTGAGCCATCTCCTGTCAAGCCGATTCAGCAGCATGTTAGCCAAACTCCAGGAAAGCGAAGCAGATATTCTGGGCTTGGGGCAATTGTATCGCACAAAAATTGACCGAAAAGAGCTGAAAAACTGGCGGTCCATTTACTATCCAAATTTGAAATCTGATATCAAGTTTCATATAGATGTTCAAAATGAGGGGTATTTAAGAACTACCTGATGGGACAGTGAACCTGTCCCTTTTCTGGTCACAGGTTGAATAAGTGTGACAATTAAGTGCGCTTAATTTCGGTTTGCTAAATTTGAGTGTACTATTCAGCTTGATTAGTTCCGTTCATTATCCATATTGCGAAGAGAACGATTCTATCTCATTAGTGCCCCTATCTGCGTCCCCCAACTCAAAGAGAACGAACCCCCACATCCGTCCCGCTTGTTTTTGCACCGTCCTCAAATTCTTTTTGGAATTACGATTAGATCACACTTATAAAATCGAAATTAACCATTAAAAAAGACAGGGTGAATAAAAATTTTTAATCAATTATGAAAATTTCATAAACAAATAAATAGAGGCTGCCCATTTTAGGCAGCCTCAGTTATGTAATCGTTTCTCCAGCATTATCTTATGCAAACCTTTTTCATCAGTATAAGTTTCAATCACATCAAATCCATGCTTAATATTTAAAATCAGCATGCTTCGCCATTTGTTCATCGTCTTCGTCCTGACCACTTTATATCCCGTTTCTTTTAGGTATTCATGCTGCTTTTCCATCAGCATGGAAGCAATCCCGTTTTTCCTGTAATCAGGGTCGACTCCGCCCAGCCAGCTATAAAATGTACCCTGATCAATGGCATACCCCATTTTATATCCGATCACCTTTTCTCCATCCATAGCCGTCAGCACCAGCAATGGGGGTTTGCTTTTCATTTTGCTGACTAAATGATCAGATTCGCCAAAAATGGTTTTATGCAGTTCTAAAATCCCTTTTAAAGTTTCTGCATCAGGGATTGAGTTAAAACGAGTAAATTTCATATCCCCCTAATCACCCTTATTCTCTAATAATCGGTCCAGCTTTTCCTCCACACGCTTCAGCCTGTCGTTTCTTCTCTTGAAAATAAAAAATAGAATGACGATAATCGCTGGAACCGTCAGTAAAAAGGCAAATGCCAAAAGCTGAAATAAGATATCGCCAGCATTAAATCCGGATTGAGATAAGATTAAGAAATTCATGAAGATTCCCCTTTCTGGGATGACATGGTTAAATTATATAAATGTCTGAGGGAAACCACGAGAGCAAAAACTGCCAAAGCATTAGTCACGGAAAAGAAGTCTATACCCGTTATCATGTTTCGAATCATCAATATTATGGCAATTACAGAAATAATGATGGCTGAGTAAAAATCAAACCTGCCGCTATTTTCTTTCAAAACCAGTCCCCCCTTTATGATACTTTACGATTTTTTTGGACGGAAGGTTTCATGTCCTGCCATAATAATGCCTGGTGAGCAGCAATTTTTTCGCAAAACACACGTTCGGGTACTCTTATTGGAAATCGAACGCGCCAAATTTAATGAATTCAGACTATATTTGCAGGTTCAACCCTTCTATTTGCAAGTTCCCCCTTCCTATTTGCAAGCTCCCCCATTCTATTTGCAAACTCCCCCATCTATTTGCAGACTCCCCCATTCTATTTGCAAGTTCCCCCATCTATTTGCAAACTCCCCCATTCTATTTGCAGGTTCAACCCTTCTATTTGCAAGTTCCCCCTTCCTATTTGCAAGCACCCCCATTCTATTTGCAAGCACCCCCATCTATTTGCAAACTCCCCCATTCTATTTGCAAGTTCCCCCATCTATTTGCAAGCTCCCCCTTCCTATTTGCAAGCTCCCCCATTCTATTTGCAAACTCCCCCATCTATTTGCAGACTCCCCCATTCTATTTGCAAGTTCCCCCATCTATTTGCAGACTCCCCCTTCCTATTTGCAAGCTCCCCATTCTATTTGCAGACTCCCCCTTCCTATTTGCAGACTCCCCCTTCCTATTTGCAAACTCCCCCATCTATTTGCAAGCACCCCCATCTATTTGCAAGCTCCCCCTTCCTATTTGCAAACCACTCCCCAAAAAGAAACCCGGCTCCTCTCAAAAGGAATCCGGGTCTCTCCAAACCTATTTATTTATCTTGCTTCCCATTCCCTTTTCCAGGCTTTGCCGGGCCATCAGGGGTTTCGTGATTCTGCGGTGGCTGCTCGCCTTTCTTCAGCTTATAAAGCTCGACTGTTTTGGTCGTTTTATTGCCGGCCAGATCCTCTGCTTCGAATGTGAAGACGTTTAAGCCTTCTTTCAATGAGAGTTTAATCTTTTTGAACTCTTTTTCGATGCCTCTCATTGCATAAGGCTCCTGGAATTCCTGGTAGAATAGCTCGCTGCCGTCCTGAGAGAAGCGAAGCTGGTCAAAGTTATCTGTCACTGTGATGTTGATGACAGGGTCTTTCTTGTTATGTTTAATGTATTTGCTTGAAGGCAGACCATCGATTTCGACAGTTGGTCCTGTCGCATCGACTAGGATCGTGCGTTTGAAGGAAATCGCATTATTCGCAGTGTCCACTGCCTTCACTTCCAGGCTGTGAACGCCATCTTCAAACGTCATCGTTGTTTCAAATTCATATTCGCCTTTTGCTTCGTTGTAAGTTGTCTCAATAGGAGTTCCGGCAATGGTGAATTCCTTCATGCCAGACTCTTCTTTAATCGTGCCGCTGACATTCAGTTCATTTGTGTTGTATACTTCAAGCGCCTCAGGCTCTACGAGGTACACGTATGGAACGGTCTTGTCATTGCTCACTTCGCCCACTTCCACAGTTGCTTCGGAAGAGTTTCCGGCAAAGTCATAGGCTACAACCTTAACATTTGTGCCAGCTTCCAATTCTTCCGGAAGTGTAAATTCATCAGTATCTCCGCTTAGCGCTTCTTCCAGAATAGACTCTTCATCTACGAAAATATCGATATACGAAATGCCGGAGCCGTCAGGGTTATCAGCAGCTTCCAGCTTTAATGCTGTGTTTCCTTCGATAAGCTCAGCCTGAACGCTTGGCGCAGCCGTGTCCACTTTTACAGGGATTTTCACGGACTGCCATTCAGCGCCTGCATAGTCGATAACAGATTTAATCTCAAAATAGTACTGTCCATCCTGTGCAAGCTGATTGCTGATTTTACCATCCCAGCCCCAATTCGGGTTAAGTGTATAATTCGGACCAAGTCCTCCATCGTAATAATGTTTGCGAAGGCTGTTTTCCGTTCGCAGCTTTCTTAGTGTTTTTCCATCCTCATCCGTAATCGCGAATTCTGCTTGTTTAGCATTTCGCAGGAATGAAAGAACCGGGATCAATTGATCCTGAACTTTGTCTCCGTTCGGAGAAATGGCGATTGCGTCTCCGCTGAATGCGTCATTTACCGGATCATATCCCAAGTAAGAATAGCCCTCGGCTGTTTCAGAAACAGCTCCTGCCATTCCGTAGAATGAATTGTCATCATACTTCATGCCGTCAAGGATCGGAGCTTTATCCCAATCACCCTTGAAGCCAACGTAAGGAACCGTTAATTGCGGGTTCACGTCAGTTGAATCTTTCAAAGTAACATACCCTTCAACAAAGTAACCATTCGGAAATACCTCGTTGATGTCCAGAGGAGTTTCCCAATCTCCTGTTATCGAAGGTTCTACCACTTTTGCATTGCTGACATCCACACTTACTTTAAAGCTAACAGAGCCATTCGCAGGAACGGTTACCTCTGCTGAATCCTGGCCATCCACTTTTACAGAAGCATCTAAAATCTTCTGGGCTTCAAGCTCATCCGCTGCCCAGCCCATCTCTCCATAGGCTGCAAAATCAGTCTGCAGATTTGCTGCCACATCATATGCCACATCTTCATCACTGAAGTTTTGAGCTTTTAACGTGAATTCAAAGGTATTGCCCACTTCTTTTAAAGCCACTTTCCCTTCATTCGTTGAAGCCTCCGTTACGATAACAGGAGAAGATAATGCCGAATGAAGCTGCATGATGCCGGAACCCTGGCGGCGTGGAGAATAAGGGATATTCCAATTAAATGCACTGTTTACGGTTCCTTTATCAATGACCGGCGCCGCTGTGTTCATCATCAGGTTCTTTGCAACGTTGACTCGGTCAAAGCCGGTTACGCCAAACTCTGTATCAACACGCTCAAGAACAAGTGCCGCACCACCGGAAACATGAGGAGCTGCCATGGAGGTACCGCTCATCATACCGTACTGGTTATTCTCAAGAGTAGAGTAAATTTGTCCGCCCGGAGCTGTAATTTCAGGCTTGAAGTCCAGGTTAGGCGTTAATCCCCAAGAAGTGAAGGCGCTCATTTTGCCTGCTTCAGGGTTTGCTGATTTTGTTTTTTCCCCGTTAAATGAAAGAGTGACTGTCTGCCCATCCTGAATCGCTGCTGCCAGCTTGTCTCCGTCTGTCTTCAGCATGAACAGCTGCGGGATGGTAATGGACGGATCGCTCGCCATGTTGACATATCCGTCTGCATTATTGTAAATAATGACCCCAAGGGCTCCAGCTTTCTGGGCATTAATCGCTTTATCAACGAATGCCAATTCCCCACGCTGAATTAAAGCGTATTTTCCTGCAACACTGGACAGCTCTTCAGGCTTGCCCAGTCCACCGTATGCCACTTCAAATGTTTTCGTCTCAACATCGTTCGGATGAACATTTCCAGCTGATAAAAACGCAGCTTTTCCGGACTCTTCACCGAATTGGTAGTTCACTGCATCCAGATCCATGAAGGTATTTTCAATAGATGCTACCTGCAGAGAATCATAGGATACCCCAGGGGATCCGGAAACGCCGATATCCGGGTTTTCACTGCTTGGATTTGCAAATCCATTTCCAAAGTGAGCAGAGTTCCCTGCAGAAATAGACATTAAAATACCATTTTCCACAGCTCTTGCAATCGCTTTTTGCTCAGCTGATTCAGGGCTGACGAACCCTGCTGTAGAACCAAGACTCATGTTCAGAACGTCTGCACCAAGTACAATCGCATCATCAATCGCCTTAACATAAATATCACTGTATGTAGAAGGCATATTCGGATCATTTCCGAATACTTTAAGCGCAAGGATCTGGGCTTCAGGTGCTACCCCTTTAATGCCGCCGTTTTCCTCATCGCCATTCGCTCCGACAGTTCCGGCAACGTGCATTCCATGCATGGATGCATCCGGGCCGATATCGCGGATCGTGTCATTTTCATCCATATAGTTGTATCCATATGGCACTTTTTCAGAATAATATTTTCCAAGAACACCATTATCTTTCTTAAATTTCGAGATTTCAGCCTTCGTTAATTCCTTTTCCGTTTCTCCTGCCAGAACCATGTCGCGGTGAGAAGGATCCATGCCGGTATCGATGACACCGACTACCATTCCTTCACCTTTAAAGCCATAATCACGCCAAGCTTCCTGAGCTTGTACGAGTTCTTTGCTGTAAAGCATATCCGGCTTTTCCTGCGGCTTTTCGTACTCATTGACCACTTGTACTTCTGCCACTTCCGGCATTTCTTTTACAAGCTCAATGTCTCCATACATCATCTCAGCACTGAAGCCATTTACTATCGTAGTAAAACTTTCGCGTTCTATCATCTTTACTTTATTCTTTTTAGCACGATCCTTTACCTTCTGCTGTTCAGACAGCTTTTCATTTTTCAGCTTCTGCTTCGTTGCATCTGGAAGTTCTTTGTACTTCTTGTTTTGCTTTTGGGCATAAAGGACAGATGGCTCTGTCTTCATCTCGACTATGACCCTGACTATATCTGTTTTATTGTACTGCTTGTCCAATTCACTTTTCTTTATTTCCTGGATGGTCCTGCGGTTTTCTTCTCCCTTGGTGCTCGGTGATTTTTCGGGTAAAGCGGCCCCTGACACCGAACTGGAGAACATTAGCATGAACATTAATAAGGCCAATGCTGATCTTTTAATCCTCATCCCCTACCTCCTAGTTATATTATTCAGAATTTTTTTAATACACTATAAAGGTATCAAATCCAAATTTTTCATATAAGAATCAAAAGACCTGATTAACACCTATTCTCACGGTAAAAAAGAACTATTTTTCGCGAAAAATGCTGCTGAAAAATTTCATATTTTAACAGAATATGAGATTTATCGGGACAGAGAGACAGGTTCTTTGTCCTAATAAAGGATCCTGTCCCTAAACAAAGAAAAAAGAGGCATAACCAGACATCACCTCTGCCTGACTATACCTCTATTGATTCTTGCTTCTTTCTAAATAAAACAATGGCTTACCCATTTCAGAACTATCCTCATAAAACTTTTGTGAAACAAGATTTTTCGGGTAGTGTCAGTCACTAAATCAGATAACAAGTCCCCCATCTATACTCAAAATCGCTCCAGCAATAAAACGCGCTTCTTCTGAGGCCAGGAAGGCATAGCCGTTTGCTATGTCTTCCGGTCTGCCCATTTGATTCAAGGGTGATTTTGCTTTCATGATGTCTTTTACCTTATCAGGCAGAACATTGGTCATGTCCGTCTCAATAAATCCGGGGGCAATGGCATTGACTCGAATTCCGGATTTCCCCAATTCCTTCGCCCACGTTTTAGTCATTCCGTTTACTCCCCATTTAGCTGCAGCATAATTGGACTGGCCAAAGTTGCCGTATATTCCCACAACCGAAGAGGCATTAAGAATGACTCCTTCCCCCTGATCTTTCATTATTTTTGCCGCATACTGGCCGACATTGAAAACACCCTTTAGGTTTACATCGATGACATGATCCCACTGGGCCTCTGTCATATTTGTCAGCTGTGCATCTTGAACAATACCGGCATTGTTTATGACAATATCTACACGTCCGTACTGAACTAACGTTTCTTCAAATAACCGACTGACTTCATTCCGATTCGCCACATTGCATACAACATAGATGGCTTCTCCATCGGCTTTTCTAACTTCCTCTGCCCTGTTCATCAGATTCTGCTCATTTAAATCAGCTAAGACTAATTTTGCTCCTTCTTCTGCAAATTTCTTAGCTGTGGCTTCACCGATGCCTTGCCCTGCACCGGTAATGACAGCAACCTTCCCTAATAATTTCATTTTTATGTTCCTTTCATTAAAATCTCTCAATCTCCTATTTATCCCTCAACTGCCTCTTTCGACCCGGAAACCGCCTTTTGGTCATTTTCTTCCGGAGCATAATCATCCTGAATGGCCGAGATAGCCTTTTTGGTCGAGCTGCTTATTTCGCTTTCAAAATAGGGTTCATACGCTTCAAGCGGTGCTTTCTTGCCAATTTTAACCGCAATTAAAACGCTTACAAATGCGGCCGCCAGAGCAATGATAAATGGATTAGTTGCTCCCAATACCTTCGCAATGATATATACCAGGGTACCAACAATGATGTTGGCATATGCACCTGCACTGTTCATGCGCTTCCAATATAATCCTAAATAGACGACAAAGAAGAAAGCTGCGCCAAATCCTCCGTACACATACGTGAATCCCATTGCCAGCAGCACGGGCGGTTTAATCGCGCTCAGTACCGCTAAAACACCAAGTGCCAGAACGGTATATCTTAAATGCTTTTTTGAATTCTCCTCCGTTGTTTTCGATGTGAATATATTTTTGTAAATATCATAGTAAAGCGATGTCCCGCAATGCAGCAGCATGGAATTGGCAGTCGATACGGCTGCCGCACATAAAGCGACTAAAGTTAGTGCTCCCACTAAAGGATGCGCATATTCCGTGATCACCAGCGGCATAATATAATCCGTGGTTTGGCCTGCCGGCAGGCTGGGAATCAATGTTTTCGCACCAAGTCCAATAATGATTAACGGAACGAAAATGGCGATTAGCAAAACGACTGAGATCATCATCTGCATGATGGCTACTTTAATGCTTTTAGGCGCCAGCATTCTTGCTACCCAGTGAGGGGAGACGGCTGCCCCTAGTGAATTGGAAATGAAAATAGAAAAAAGGGCACCCAAGCCAAAGGTTCCGACTGGAGACAATAAAACACCCTTTGATAGACTTTCGCCTCCCACAACAGTTGGGGCAGTTGCAGCCGCCAGAGTATCATAAATATTGGAGAATCCCCCTGCTGCAAACAATACAGCGACAGCCCCTAAAACCACACCCAAAATGATTAAAATGGTGTTCACGGTATCTGTGACAGCAACGGACCAGAAGCCTCCTATACTTGTAAAAAGAAGGAAAACAAGAAAAGCAAAAATGGCTATTTCGTATTTCATGCCTGTAATAGTTGAAAAAACAATTCCAAACCCGACTACCTGCAGATGCGTAAAAACAAAATATCCAACAAGCATAAGTGCCGCAACCAGCGTCCGCAATTGGCTATTCTTTTTTAATGGTTCATACCGGAGATGAATAAATTCAGGGAAAGTTTTTGCCGGCGATTCAGGTCTTCTGACTTTATATGCAACAATCGGAATTAAAGCGGTACCAAAAAACCATCCCGCAACCCATCCTATGATGGCCGCCACTCCCGAACTATATAAATAACCCGGAACCCCCATGACAGAGGCAACACTGACCCATGTTGCAACAGACGTACCAACACCAATAAATAAGCCCATTCGGTGTCCGCCGGTTGTAAAGTCTGACATGGATTCAACATTCTTCAAGCTTTTCAGACATGTCCACACGATAAATAGTAAATAAAATGCAAATACAGCGATATACCACATACTGTCACCACCCCCTATTTAAATAATTTGCCGGAATATCCCCAGCGTTTCACTTTTGATTTTTCGACTTTATAACAAAGAATCGTACCGCAGATCAGTGAAAAAGCGATTGTGGCACCCCAAATCAACAATGCTATAGCCATGGATTATCTCTCCTTTACAAGTTCACTTGGTTTATTTTTCATTACCACATTCAAGGATTCGAAAAAGGGTAAATTTTCAGAAAACAAAGGAACTGATTTCCTATTCTCCGCTTCCGATACCAGCTCGACGACTAAATCGTTAAAAGGAGTTGGAATGCCAAAAGCTTTTCCTTTTTCTGAAACATGGCCATTAATAAAGTCAATCTCAGTCTTTACTTTACGGACTAAATCCTGCAGCATACTCGCTTTAAGATTCCTGTGAGGAGACCAAACCTCATGGTAAAAGCCCATTTTTTCACTAACCTTTTGACCTACCTTCAGTTCCAGGAATTCCATGTCCTTTCCCTGCATATTGGTTAATTGAATCCCTTGCGCATGTGCCACTTTAATGGTTTCATCTGCAATATAAGCTAAACTGGTCATTGCTTCCTTATTTGACAGAACTTCGCCGAACGTACAGCCCAGTGCCGCAGACATTCCGCTGAAGGTTGTGTTCATTAATAACTTTGTCCATTTAATACCGCTAATATTGGACGTGATCTTGCAATAGCCGACATGTTCCAATACTGCTTTTACTTCTGATAAGCGGGACGTGATTCTTCCGTCCGTTTCCCCTATCTCAAATGCATATTTCTTTACAGTCTCCCATTCGGTGGTGAGTTCAGACTCGCCCGGGCCTTTCCATGTCGCTCCAAAGCCAACAGCCCCGCCAATCGTCCTGCTGGCCCCAACAATGGATGCAACATGTTCTTCAGGGATTCCGTTCTGGAGCGTACAGACGATGCTGTTTTTATGCAGATAAGGAAGCAATTGATGGAGAGATTCATAGGTAAATACCTGCTTGGTTAATAGAAATACTAAATCATATGTGCTGCTTATTTGATTTGGTGTCAAGGCATTGACAGGAACCGTCTTATTTATAAATCCTGAAAGCTTTGCACCGGATTGATTCAGCCTATTTACATGACTTTCATTAATATCGATTAAATCTATTTTTTCTCCCCCTTCCGCCATTAGTGCTCCAATGATTGTCCCTAAAGAGCCTGCACCCATAATCGCAATATTCATCTTTATTCCCCCTATTCTTGTCACTTGATCTAGTTTTGGACACCCTTCAGGGATGTAACCAGACTGCCTCTATTCAGCTTATCTATCCCCAAGATTTTTCTGGCCTCAGCTGGAGTGGCAACCTCTCTTCCCAATGTTTGGGCCAGGTTAGCTATTCGTTTCACGAATTGAGCATTCGTTTCTGCTAATTCACCTCTTCGAAAATAGACGCTATCCTCCATTCCAACCCGCACGTGCCCGCCTAATAGAATACTCATCGTATTGATGGTTAACTGATCCTTACTTGCGCCAATTGCCGACCATGTAGAACCTACTGGAATGCTATCTATTAAAAACATCAGGTTTTTAGGAGTTGCCGGCATACCTCCATGCACACCCAGTACGAATTGAAAATGGAATGGATCGTCAATCAATCCCTTTTTAGCAATCCTTAACGTATTGTGAATCATGCCAACATCGAAAATCTCAATTTCCGGCTTGATTTGCCGTTCTTTCGTAACAGCCGCCAATCTTTCAAGGAACTCAGGCGTATTGTGAAAGACACCCGGGCCAAAGTTCATGGTCCCTGCATCAAAGGTAGCCATTTCAGGGTTTAATTCACACACTCTTAATCGATCTTCATCACGATTTCCGATTCCCCCGGCAGTTGTTAAATTTAAAATAATATCGCATTTATCCTGGACCCGGTCGATGACTTCTTTATACGTATCCAGGTTAAGTGTATTTTCTCCCCGATGATCCCTTACATGAATATGGGCAATAGCCGCCCCCTCTTTCCATGACTCATATACAGAATCCGCAATCTCTTTTGGCGATAATGGCACATAAGGCGTATGTTCCCGAGTGGTTTGTGCTCCTGTTGGGGCTACGGTAATAATTAATTTTTCCATTGTGTGATCCCTCTTTCTGCAGAATAATTTTTTCGTTTTCTACAGATGCAATTTCTGTGCCAAAAGCAAAAGTACGATAACATCAGCTATTTCTCTCATCAAGATAAAAAAACTGATGAAATAATTCATCAGTTTTTAAATAATCTGACTATTTCATTTGTATATTAAGCTTTTGTTTTGATGATAAAATTCATCATGAACGATTCCGTTTTTCATCACTTAAGTTAATTCCCAGCCTTTTGGCCTTTTTTACGATAGTAGATTGATCAACTTCTAATATGGCAGCTGCTTTTCTGGTACTTCCATAAAGTTTCAATGCCTTTTCAATTGTCTCTTTTTCAACACTTTCTACAATCTTTTTCAAACTGAGTCCTTCATTTAATGTTTTTGCACCATCCAGCTCAATATTTAATAACTTCTTTGCATGGTCAGCACTAAATCTCTTGAATTTTTCTGAAACGATCACCATTCGTTCTACCACATTTTGCAGCTCTCTTATGTTTCCAGGCCAGTTATACCCTTTAAATACTTCGAATACTTCCTTCTCTAATTGCACTTCTTTACTATATTTTGCATTATAAATGTCCAAATAATGTCTGACTAATATCTCAATGTCTTCTGCCCGTATCCGAAGCGGCGGAATATGAATGGGAAATACATTTAACCTAAAATACAGGTCTTCTCTAAATTTCCCTTCTTTTACAAGCTCGTATAAATCGCAATTGGTTGACGCCAGGATTCGGACATTGAATTTAATCGGCTTTGTCCCGCCTATACGTGTTACTTCTTTTTCCTGAATAATCCTTAATAGCTTCGATTGCAGCTCAATCGGCATCTCCCCAATTTCGTCCAACAGCAAAGTGCCTTTATCAGCCAATTCAAACATGCCGATTTTTCCTTTACTGGATGCGCCGGTAAAAGAGCCGCTTTCATATCCAAACAGCTCCGACTCCAGGAGACTTGCAGGAATGGCTGCACAATTGATCTTGATAAAAGGCTTGCCATGCCTCTCACTATTCATATAAATTTCATTCGCGACAACTTCTTTTCCAACTCCTGTTTCTCCAGTTATTAGGACCGTTACATCCAAATTGGCCACCTGGTGAATCATTTGAATAACAGGTTTCATCTCCTGGCTTTCTCCAATTAAACTTTTGGATGTCTGTAATTTTCTGAGATGTTCAATTTCATATTGATTTTTCAGCTTATCTTTTTCAACCTCTTGCATACGTTTCTCTGAAGCTGCTAATTTTTCTTGCATTTCCACCAAATCCGACATATCCCGATTGATCACAACGACCTTTTTAATATTGCCTTTTTGATCAAAAATGGGATTTCCTGACGTCAGCACTTTAACCCCCGTTCGGATTTCAGCTACCGCATTAATAGGTTTTCTTGTTCTGATAATCTCGGGTGTGATGGCGTTTTTATATAAACCTTCCTTCATCAGATCTCCCACGTATTTATTCAGGACAAGATCAGGAGCCAGGCCGGTTATTCTGCTGTAAGCTTTATTCACATATAACGTCTTTCCATCTCCGTCAGAGATATAAATCCCATCATAAAGTTCATCACAAACCTGTTTATAGTCGCCTTCATTTAACTCTTTGATCTCTTCAAAAATTTTGATGAGTCCTGTTTCGGTCTCCCTTTTATCCAGAGAATGCAGTGGCGAATTTTTAACTGTCTCTATCAGATCTTTTAAAAATTCCTTCGAAGTAAATAGTTTATCTTTTGTCATGACATCCTCACATCCCCCGTTTTCTGATCTTTCTCAATATTCTAATCAAGTTAAACATAATTATAGAATTAAGGAAGACTTATATTCAAGAGAATGGAGGCTATTCCCCTTCCGGTTGATATGGCGATATACGGTTACTGTTTGTCTCCAATCTAAAACTTTGCCGATTAACCTCCTATAAATGGATATTTATGTTAACATATTCATATCTCTTCCATTTTCTTTAATCGATCCAGGATTTCATGATTCAGCTTGATGATATATTCCTGCTCTTTCTTCAATTCGTGCTGTCTGCAGGCAAGGAATACGAAAAAACATACGCACATGATCACGAATAACAGCCAAAATAAATCCCCAAAGAAGTCCATTTACAGCCCCCCAGTGAAAAGATATGGCCATTTTAACACACAGAATTTTATAGAAAAGAAGGCGGTGAGAGTTTTGAAAAAATCGCAGCGGCTTTTATTAAGTCTATTAGCCGTCATTTTGAGTTTTGCCCTATTTGTGATTGGAATAATATTTGCTGAAAAAATGCCTTTCCTGACTGTGCTGGGGATATTGGGGCTTAGCGGGGTTTATTATTTTGTTTTTCGTATTGTTAAAAAATCATCCAGGACATAACACTAAAGATCCCTATACCATTAGAAAAAGGTGAAACCTATGAGTTCAAAATATCCGGATATTATAACTACCAGAGAAGAATTTGCGTCTTTTCGGGAGGAAATTGGCCAGCCCAGTGCGCGTGCTGCCGGCAAAGTTATTACTTTCATCGATGAGCATTGCATTGACTTTATTTCCAAATCACCTTTTTTAACTTTGTCCACTTCAGATTCTGATGGAAAATGTGATGTTTCTCCAAGGGGGGATTCCCCCGGGTTTGTGACGGTTCTTGACGAGCAGCATCTTTTTATTCCGGAACGGCCGGGCAATAAAAGAATGGATTCCGCTCATAATATCATAGAAAATCCCAATATTGGACTCCTTTTTCTCATACCAGGGCTTGGAGAAACGCTAAGAATTAATGGCAAAGCTTATATTTGCCGTTACCCTGAGCTCTTAGAGAAGAGCAAGGTAAAAGGCCGCGCTCCCTTATTTGGAATTTTAGTAGAAGCAGAGGAATGCTTTATCCATTGTGCGAAAGCATTGATCCGATCGGGATTATGGAACGGAGAGTCCTGGCTTGCGAAAGAAGCCCTTCCTTCTGCCCCTGCTATACTGGCAGCTCATTCAAAATTGCCGAATGACACATCCGAACAAGTGAAGAAGGATCTCCAGGATAGTTATAAAAATAGATTGTATTAAGGCAGCCTCTATAAAAGAGCGGCTGTCCGGCTGCTGCAGCACTGAAATGACCTTTCCTGAAACGCAATGAGCCCTATAGTTATTAAAAATATAAAGCTAGTACTATAGAAAAAGGAATTATATAATAGGAGAAAAATATTTTCATTTTGGAGAAAACTCAAATGGGGCACGAATTATGGATGTATATCCTCATTCTCACTTTTTCAGGGGCACTTAGCTTATCGCTTTGTCTCTTTGCACACTTTAAACTAAGGAATGCACCGGGTGCCGGACCTTATAAGATCTTAACACTGCTGTCCGCGATCTTTACCTTTTCCTATGCATTCGAATTGTCGAGCTCCACTTTACCAGAAATTCAATTCTGGCTGGGCATTGAATATTTGTTCATGCCATTCATTCCTGTTTTCACTTTATTGATGTGTCTGGAATATGCCGGACACAAGCTGAGCAGGAGCCTGTATTTTTCCCTGTTCATCATCCCGATTTTGACCATCTTTATGCATCATACCAATAAACTCCATCATTTTTACTACTCAGCAGTCAGGCTGAGAGAGGATACGCCATTTCCCGTGCTGGATCTGGAATATGGATTCTGGTTTTATGTGCACGCCATTTTTCTGTTCATGTGCCTGATGTTCAGTATCATCATCCTGCTTCTGCGATTAAGAAAATCCTTCTGGCGATTCCGGGTGCAAATCCTTTTGATGACCGCCGGACTCTTTGTTCCGATTATGGCCAATCATTATTATCTGAATGACCTGAGCCCCTACGGCATTGATTTAGGCCCTGTATCCATGAGTATTTCCTTCATTCTGCATGGCATAGCGCTCTTCTCATTCCAGATGTTCAATCTCGCCCCAATAGCAAGGGACACGGTTTTTGAAAGCATGAAGGAAGGGGTCATCGTTCTCAATCAGAACGGGGCAATCGTGGATTATAACCAGGCGATGCTGCCTGTTATCCCTGAACTGAAGCAATCTTCCATCGGCAAGCATATCCATGATATTCTGCATGGAAACAGTACGCTTAGAAAAGTGATATGCTCTGGAAAGAATGGGGATTATATGTGGGAAAAAGAGGGGGAACAGGTCCATTTCCAAGTTCAATTTTCACCCGTCCATTCCCTTAACAAAGACCCAATTGGACGAATTATCTCCCTGGCTGATGTAACTGAAAAAGTAAATATGCAGAAAACCCTTAAACGTTTGGCCAGCATAGACAGTTTAACCCAGATTTATAATCGGGCCTATTTTCTAAGTGAGATGGAAATCTCACTTAGCACCCTACATCCAGGTGCTGATGTTTCACTTATTATGTTTGATATTGACCACTTCAAACATGTCAATGATACATATGGCCACGAAGCTGGCGATCTCGTGCTGGTCCAGGTTGCAAGCCTCGTGAAAAACAGCCTTCGAAAACGGGATATCATCGGCAGATTTGGCGGGGAAGAATTCATGATTTATTTGCCTGACACGCCTGCACACGAAGCACACCTGCTGATCGAAGCGGTCCGCCTGGACATTGCCGGGAGCCCAATTGTGGTGGATGACAAAACAATTTCAATCACCTCAAGCTTCGGCCTGTCACATTCCATAATCTCAGCGGATAATCTGGATGGTGCAGCCCAAATCCTATTGAAGCACGCCGACCTCGCACTTTATGATGCAAAAAGGAATGGCAGAAACAATGTACAGCGTTACGGCGAAATGCTTCATGCATGACCCTGATATCGGGAAAGGAGCTGAATGTTTTGTTTGTTAAGAAGAAGGCATCCACTGGAGAAAAAAACGGTGTTTCCTACCTGAATGGCCAAATTAAGTTTCAGGGTGTTTCTTTAAATGTCTATAGCTATTTAACGGATGGAATCTTAATTGACACGGGCGCCCAGTCCTTACATGCATTCTTCGAACCATTTATGGATGAAGGCGATTTTGACCAGGTCATGATCACCCATTTTCATGAAGACCATACAGGCTGCGCAGCATATGCTGAAAAAACGAAGAAACTGCCAATCTTTTTAAACGAAAAATCTATCCGTTCCTGTGCCAAAAGGGCCGATTACCCTTTATACAGGCAGCTCTTTTGGGGAAGAAGAAAGCCATTCAATGCCCAGGTCATGCCTGACTCGTTTTCATCCCGTAAAGCCCAGTGGGATGTCATCGACACCCCTGGCCACGCTTTCGATCATAAAGCCTTCTTAAACCGGGAAACAGGCCAGCTGTTTACTGGCGATTTATTTGTCAGCGAAAAGACCAAGGTCGTTTTAGCAGAAGAAAGCATTCCGGAAATTATCCGCTCACTTGAACGCGTTCTCACTTACGACTTTGAAGATGTATTCTGCAGCCATGCAGGCTATGTAGAAGATGGACGCGCAGCACTCCAGCGAAAGCGTGATTATCTGTTATCCACCCAGGATGACGTATTCGCTCTGCACAAAGAAGGGAATTCAGCAGATGCGATCCGGCAAAAGCTTTTTCCGAAAAAATATCCGATAGTCAAATTTTCAGGCGGGGAATGGGATTCGCGGCATATTGTCACGTCGATATTGGAGGAAAGCAGCACGCGCACACTGTAAGTGAACTCGCCAGGTGGCGAGTTTTTTAATTTGTTTGATCCACTGAGTCACACTTTTTTCTTAATGAGGAACCTTTTCCACCAGTGTAATTTCTTCAACCCTCCACTTTTCCTCCCTGTCATATTGTCCCGGTGCCTTGACCATAACAAATTGGTAATCCTGTTTGACTTCTTCTACTGTTTGATAGGTGAGGCTGATTTTATCTTTTTCGATTCGGAACTCTTTAAGATCAAGAACGGAATTGGGTATCCATTCAAACCCCTCGCCATTGAATATAAACCCGCAATGGCACTTGCCGGATCTTTCTCCTGTATAGTATCCCGATCCATCAATTCTGGCCATAAACGCATTCGCCTCCTCAAATGATTGCACTGCCTTGTAGGATTCAATCGTCTTTATCGCTGCCGAAAATTCCTTATATTCAATAGCAGAACTTAAAGATTCGATTTCCTTCTCCAATTCAGCAGTCTTCTTCCTTGCCTCATCCAGCATCTTAGCATTATTTTCATATTCTTTTTCGAAACTTGCAGCTTTCTCGGCTAATCTATCCTTTTCCTTCCGCAGCTCCTCTGCCGCATTTGAATTATTTACACCGTCCATGATAGCCAAAATGGCAATAATCAATAGAACGGCAAAAGCATAAATTTTGTAGTTTTTTTTCAATCAAATCCCTCCCTTCCCAGCCAGAAATTCTGCTTGCAGTGCCACCCAGTAATTCTTTTTCCAAATATTACCTTTATCTTAACATAAATCCCTGACCATTCTATAAAAAATAACTTTGACCTTTTTCGCCAAAGTTATCAGTAACTTACTCTATGATGCACATATCCATTAATCGATTTTATTCAGCCCTGCACATTCCCAAATCGCTTTGCCTTCCAGCGAAAAGATGCCGTTATCCTTTGTTTTGGCGGCATTGACCATGGCTTCCGCCAATATTTCCGTCGGCAAAGGCTCCTGAGAACGAAGTATTCCAAATTTATTAAACAACTGTATCGCTTTTAATCCGGCAACTTCCATTGTTCTGTCACTATTTTTTCTTATCAATACAGGAGGCTTAAAGATTGATAGCTTTTGAAACCCTAAAGCCTTAACAGCTTCTTCTAACTGACCCTTCATCCTTGTATAAAAAAAGAGAGAATCAGACGAGGAAGAACCCGAAGATACCAATACATAATGACTCACATTGTTTTCTCTGGCAGCTTCCGCAAACTGGTATTGATACTCGTAATCAATTTTCCATTGAGCTTCCTTGCTTCCCGCAGCTTTCAGGGTCGTTCCCAGACAAGAAAACAAAACATCGCCCTTCACTAAATGCTTCCATTGTTCTGTGTGATCAAAGTCAATCACATGCACATTTAATTTTTCATGCCGGATATGAAGATCACGCCTGACAAAAATATCAACCTGATGAAAAGAATCGTCTTTCAGCAATAAATACAGCAAATCCTTACCAGTTGCTCCCGTTGCTCCTATTAATAATGCGTGCATTATTTTCTCCTCGTATTTTATATAGTCTATTTGAAATTATATACCACGTTCGTTCTTTTTTTGTCTTTATTTAAATTACGATCAAGTAATGAGTCCATTTCCTCTTCACTTTGTATAAGTTAAGCCACACCTGAATAAAAGCTGGTGTTAAGGGTAATATATCTCTATAAATCTTTAACGAGGTGATGGAAATGTCTAACATGATGAATCAAGAAGAAATTGAAACATTAAGAGAGTTAATCAAAGACATAGACACGGCCATGCTGACCACGGTAACTGCTGAAGAAGGGCTTGTTTCCCGGCCAATGAAAACACAAGAAGTAGAGTTTGATGGTGACTTATGGTTTTTCACTAAAAAAGAGACTAATAAATATGATGAAATCCTGCATGATCAAGATGTTAACGTGGCATATGCAGGCAAATCCTATGTTTCCGTCCGTGGAAAAGCGGAAATAGTTGAGGATTTAGATAAGAAAAAGGAATTGTGGAGCAAAGCATATGAGCAAATTATGCAAACTTCTTATGATGATCCTAACGTTGTCTTGATAAAAATAAAAGCGGAAGCAGTCGAATATTGGGAAACCGGTAATTTTACGAAGAAAATAGCTTTTCTCTTTAAACGCATGACAGGACAAAGTTCTAAATCGACAGATGTGAATGAAACGGTTGAATTGAATAAATAACAGCAAAAATGGGTTGTCTGCTTATAGGACAATCCATTTTGCTTTGTTGAGTTATGCTGATCCATTTGTTTCTATATGAATCTCTGGTTTTTTTCCAGCTGATTTTTATTTTAGTATATTCCCTTTTAAATATCGAGAGCATAGACTGCCTTTGTCATTCCTTATCAGACTTCGCCTTGCCCCATTTATTTAATAAGAACCTATTTTCACTTGAATCTTTTGCAATTGTTCACCAAAATCTGCTTATTTGTCATTATTCCAGCTCTTTTGCAGTTTCCGGACGTAAATGATTTGACCTATATGGTAGGCATTATGCGTGGAAAGATTCCCAAGTATTGCCCACCACTGTGCATGTACAGGGAAACCCTCAATTTCACATTCCAGTTTTTCTTGGGAGAGTAAATCTTGCCACTGCAGAAGCACCTCTAACAGCTGCTCTTTTAAGTCAGTAAACTTCGTATTTTCCGGTATGATAAAGCTTTCTTTATTATTGCCTAAGGGTGGGACAGCATCTGCGTGAGATTTAAGATACCTCTTTTGCCAGGTTTCATTCCAATAAAGAAGATGCTGTACAATTTCAGCGATGCTATTGCTTTCTTCATTGGGCTTCCAAAACGCATCTTCCTCTGATAAGTTTGCAACTGATTCTGAAAACGGAATGTACCAGCTAGGATCATTTGCATTTGCTGACAATTGATCGGCTAAAACATCTATAGCATGAGACATACTTGCCACGCTCCCTTTGACTATATTTAGGTTAATATTCAGCAACCTTCTTCGCCTTTCCTTTCCCTGGTTTACCAAAGTCTTTCTGCCCGCAGCTTAAATAAAATCTCAATTTCGTTTATGTTCCTCATTAATTATTTTCTTGTTAAGTATCCTAACTTCCCCGACCATAAGCAGCCTCATATCTTCTACTATATACTTCGCCAGCTCTTCATCTGTAATGTCATTACCCTCAAGATCAAGACGAAAGTCCTGTCCCTGCAATCCACCGCCATTAGTAAAATCGATTTCAAAATCGAAAATAACTCTTTTATCCATTTTAGATCCCCCTCATATTAGTTTCGGGTCGTTTATATATATTCTAGTTGAATGAACTATAACCTTCTTTCAGATTGTCTGATCCTTTAGCACAAAAAGTTGTAACCCTTGATCTTCTAAACCTTTATAGAGAATCCAGCCCCCTAAAACATCTGTTTTCATCTAAATCACTAAAACTTCCTTAGTTCAGAAATTTCCTTATTACGAATATTCTCCCACCCAAAGATTAATACTAATTTTGTAATTATATTTGGATAATTCTTCGCAAATTCTGAATTTCCATCTAAATAAGTACTCAAAGAAAAAGCTATTCCACTAAGTGATACTGTTAGGAATAATGGGATTTGTTATATTCCCTGCTGTCATAATTGCCAATAGTAAAGGTGAAATAGAAATGAAAAAGCTTATACTAATATGCCTATCCTTCCTGCTTTCAGGATGTGTGGAAAAAGAAATTATTGATGATATAAATATTGAAGTAGGAGTCGGCTACGATTTAGCAGAGGATGAGAAAGATAAGTATAGAGGAACTGCATTATTCCAGGAATTCCAGCCTGATCAAAGTGTAATTAACAGGACATTTTCCGGAATTGGAAAGATTAGGCAGGACGTACGTCTGGATATTTCTAAGCAAACATCAGAACCAGTAGTCACAGGTGGATTAAAGCTGGCTGTATTCGGACCTGAAATTTCTAAAATAGGGATTTTTGACATAATAGATTCTTTTCAGAGAGATGCAAGTATGGGGGCACGCGTATTTGTTGCAACCGCGGAGGGAAAAACAGAAGACTTGTTAAAAGGAGAGTATGGAACCATGGGAAACGGTACCTATATCTCTAATCTTATTCAACATAATATTGAACATCGAGATGTTCCAATAACCAATTTACATATTTTTTCCCGTGATTACTATCAGGATGGTAAGGATCCCTTCCTGCCCCGCCTAAAGAAAGCCGGAAATGATAAGGTGAAGATAGTTGGAATTAGTCTTTTCCAAAAGGATAAAGAAGTGGCCATCCTCCCTGTAAAGGATATGTTCTATTTTAAATTGCTGGTAGATAAATATAGCGAAGGAAACTTTGATGTTAAGGTAAAAAAGGGAGAACGAGCTGCTATAAAGAGCATAAAATCAAAGAATAAAATCAAAATGACTGATAATCACGCTGCCATAACCATTAATCTCGAAGGAATTATTCGTGAGTTTACGGGAGATATTTTAACCCCACAGATTGTTGGAGAGATAGAAAAGAACCTGGAGAAAAAAATTGAAAAGGAATGCTTAAGATTATTAATACAATTTCAGGATCTCGGAATAGACCCTGTTGGTCTGGGCCAAAAGAAAAAAAACCGGATTCGGAACTTTGACTTTAAAAAGTGGGAAGACGAATACAAAATGTTAGGCTTTGATGTTAAATGCAATGTAGTGATAGAAGAAACAGGCGTTCTTGAATAAGACCTGCTACAATAGTCCGTATTCCCGGCTTATCAGGTTGACAATGATTAGGGAATACTAAAAAGCCCACTTCCCCGTTAATTCAAAGAGAAGTTGGGCTTTTTCATCACTTCATTAAAGCACCCGATTGCTGAACTTTCCAGACTTAAAAAGGGAAGCAGCTGGCTCCATGCATCAACAGGAAGGGGTGGCCATGCTCCCATTCATTGCCGAATCAGTGCTACCTGTCCGGTCTATTAATACCCCTTCATAACATCCACCCTATTAGGTATAGCATCATTATTTTTGATTCTCTTCAATGTATCCAAAAAGCATGCGATCGCTTCATTTAGATCTGTCACTGCTGATATATGAGGAGTGATGACGATATCGTCTCTTTCCCATAGCCCGGAAGTCTCTGGCAGCGGTTCTGTTTCAAGTACATCTAACACAGCGAAACGGACCTTTCTGGAATTGAGCGCTTCAATAAGCGCTTGCTCGTCCACTGTATGGCCTCTGCCGACATTAATAAAGGCAGCTTCGTTTAAATGGCTGAAAAACGTACGGTCAAATAGCTTATTCGTTTCTTTTGTCAAAGGCAATGTGCTGATAATCCAATCTGCCTGTGCAGCCAGTGTGCCTGCAGAGCTGGTTTTCGCGACCTTATGAAAATACTCCTTTTGCCTGCCGCTTTGCGAGACGCCGTAAACAGTGGCCCCAAGACTTGAAAATACCTTCGCAGCCTCCTGCCCAATCTCCCCTGTTCCAAAGATAACAATCGTTTGATCCTTCACCATCTGCGGGGTTTTTGGAGCCCATTTCTTCTCCCTTTGTTTTCCTTCAAAGTAGTGATGATATTGAAGATCCCTTAATACATAGCTTAAACAATACTCGCTTATTCTTTGTCCAAACGAGCAAACAGTTCTGGTTAGAAGAATCTCATACTCCTTCCATCCATCAATTTCCAAATAATTGTTTACACCCGCATTAAAGGAATGTACCCATTTAAGATCGGCAAGGCGGAAGCCGCGACATGGCTTGAAACCGACATAGGCATCCGCCCATGACAAATCCTCTTCTGTAATATCATTATCCTGCTTAAAACGAAAGCTCTGAGATGTTTCAGCTGGCAGCTGTTCCTGGAATTCCTTTTCATAGCTTCCTGCAACCAGTATATTATGTATGTTCATTCGAATTCCCCCATCCTGTTGCTCCTTTGTTTTTGTTTTCATTCTAGCACGGTAACACACATCCTTCATCTAATAATATTAGACTATCTATAATTGAAGGAGCCGTTTCCAGAATTCCCCTGGCTAACTTGGTGCTAATAGCCGGTTCTAATCATATTCTTATAAAAGAATAAAAATGAAGGGGTGCAAAGTCAGTTGATAAAAGTTAAGGTGGGTTTACGGCCTATTGCCAGTAAGCTAAATTTACCTACTGTTTTGAAAACAGCTATACTTCCAGGCGACTCAAAGGAAAGATTATTTATTGCAACCCAGGTAGGAGAGATCTTTTACACAAGAAACTCAAGCTTAAGGACTTTTTTAGATATTCGCCCCCGAATCCTAAAGCTGGGTGCTTCTGGCGGATATGATGAACGGGGATTGCTGGGACTAGCGTTTCATCCCGAATTTTATTATAACGGTCTGTTTTATCTTCATTATTCAGCAGCCGGCACACAAGGACCAGGTGCTCTTTCTGAATCGTTTAATCCTGACCCGTGTGATCCTGGAACTTTAAACCTCAGGTGGATGGATAGAGAAACACAATATGACCATATTGATACCATTGAAGAATGGATTTTACAATCGAATGGCAGGCCCCAAAAACGAAGGACCTTACTTAACTTAAGAAGGCCATTTTCAAATCACAATGGGTTCAATAGTTTAAACTTTTCACCGGAAACAGGCAAACTTGTTTTAACAACCGGTGATGGCGGATCAGGCTATGATCCATTTAACTTAAGCCAGGATGATCTGGAGATTGCCGGTAAAATAATTGAAATGGATGTAAATAAGAATACTTACATCATGAATCCCCCCATTGTCACACGCTTCAATGAACTTCCCGCAGCAATTCAGGAAACCTTAACGGTAATGGCCAAAGGGGTTCGAAATATACCTGGCATTTCATTTCAAAGGTTTTATAATCAGTATATGAAATATGCAGGGAATGTCGGTCAGGATTTGGTCGAGTCGATTTTTTCATTTGTTCATTATAAACCCCTACCGGTTACTCAGCTTGTTCAAGCTTCTTTGATGAATTCTGAATCTGACAAGGTAGGAGTTATTAACTTTGGCTGGCGAGGCTGGGAAGGTGATATTCCTGCTTCGATTATTCGAGGCTGCACTAATAATGGGACTTTAGATGAGAAGACAATGGCTTATTACAATGAAGCAGCAGCGCTTTCAGCGAGTCGTCTTCGGCCATTAACCAGTTATTTTCATAAAGACTCCAGACCCGATAAGTTTGGAGGTACTGCACTTACAGGAGTGCAAGCCTATATGGGGAAAAGAATCCCTGCTTTAACAGGAAGCGTTGTGTTTACAGATCTTGCCCGGAAAGAATCCCAGCCCCAGGCTAGAGGGGCTTTAGCCTATACCACCATAAGATCAAATGGTGAACAAAATGATTTTAGTGTGATTCAAACCGATTACAATTTTGGATCTCAATCAGCCTATTATGTTAATTTGGGTACGAATCTGAAACAGACCAGATTATATTTAGGGGTTTATGGCTCTATGAAAGTGACTGATTTAAATCAAGGGACTGTCTTTGAAATAGTTCCATGAATCATAACTTTAGATCTCTGCTTAATCCTGATAAATCTCTTACATGGATTGGACCGAAATTAAAACCACTATATTGAGAATCACTAAATGATAATAATTTTTAATCTTTTAATCATGATTAAAGCAATTTCAACCCATAACCAGCTATAAAGGAAAACAAATAAAAAAATACTTCCCGCTGTAAGAAATGAAAAGGAAGAGACGGCTGGACCTAAAACCGGAAAGTGAAAAATAAATAATAACCCCATGATTCCTAGCATTAAAAGGATTGTACCAGCAGCAATAACACTTATTCTCTTCCTGAAAAAGGAAAAAGATACCCCAATGCCAAGCCCTAACAATCCTGTTGTAAAAGGAAATATCATTAGTTCAGATGGCTGCAGGATCACTAACAACATAATTGTAAGAAAATAGGACATTACTCCAAATGGAATGGAAAACATGGAACTTAACATAATAGGTGCAGTGGCAAATGGACTTAAAATATATCCTATACCTGGTAAGAAGCCTCCAGCAGCCTGAAGAATAGCAGCAATACAAGTAAAAATAGACACTAAAATGAGCTTCATTGTATTTTTATATTTATTGAATATTTCTTTAAACAGACGAACCTCATCAGAAATAGGTATAAAAAAATACACCTGTTCACCTCCTTCTATAATGGTTTAAGCGTTACTATACACTATATTTACCATTCTTTAGAGGCGGAACGATTTTTTATAATCCATTTGCAGAAGAAAGTCCGCTGCTGTGTTGCTATCTGGGTAATAATAAGTAAGTTTCCTTCAACCATAAAAAAACAAGGGCCTTATTGGCCCCGGTTATTATTATTTGACTATTACGTTTCCAACCATTCCTTCCTGGAAATGGTACCGGCATATCAGCTCATATGTACCGGGCTGGTCCGGTTTCACGGAAATGTTTGTTTCTTTTCCTGGCTGGATCTCGGCGTCAATTCCGAGCTTTTTCACTGTGAAGGTGTGCTCTTTCTTTCCTATATTTTTCAATATTAACGTTGTGGATGTCCCTTTCGGAATTGTGATGACTTTCGGATTAAAGTAATCATCGTTCAACTCGACCTCAATCGATTTCACCTTAGTCCCAACACCAGATTCGGCAAATACACCGAATGAGCCTAGAGTTGATAATACTACAACCATTGCAAGCACAACGACTAATCCTGTTACCGTTTTTTTCACAGACATTCGTAATCCCTCCTTTCCTAAACACTATTTTTTTCTGATTCACAAAATATTATCACCATAAATTTTATTCCAATGTGCTATCTGAAAAAGTGAATAGACAAGATTTCTGCCGCACCTCAAAAACCGCTAGGTCTCCAATCAGCTAGTTTTCTTTATGTGCTGGGTGAAGGGTGCTCAAGAATCTCCTGTGAATTTTCAGTTTGAACGAACATGTTTGCGGTAGGCATTTGTACTTGATTCTTATGGAATAAAGACATTAGTTCAAATCTTACCTGCCTGGAAGATTCAAAATATTCTTCAGGCTTAACCAGGCCTACCAAACAAAATTCGTACCCAACATGTTTAAGGTTTGGATTCAAGTCTGTAACCCCAATATATTGAAAAGGTTCAACAGCCTCGCCCCCTACACTATACAGGCTATGAACTAATTTTTCATTGCAGATCATACTTGCTTTCTCTAACAATTCCTTAATTCTTGCTGGATCTTCCTGATAACTAACCGTAATCCGTTCAATAACCCGCATCCAGCCTTTATTAAAATTTTGTATCGCTCTAATCTCTCCATGCGGGATGGTAAGGAGTTTTCCCGACCATTCACGAATTTGCATAAAGCGAATACTTATCTCCTCAATGGTACCTGAACTTGTCCCGTTGAAAGTAACAAAATCTCCGACACGAAACTCTTTGTCCGTTAATCTTGCGAACCCTAAAATAACGTCTTTTAACATCTGCTGTGCAGCAAAACCGATGACAACACCGGCAATCCCTGCACCTGCAAGAATACCTTTTATATCTACAAACTGACTAATTAGGTAAATAACAAGGCTAATCGCAATTCCATATCTAAAAATAGACCGAGTTACACCTTGTATCGTCTGTTCTACCTCTTCAGCAAAAAAGTTTGACTTCCTAAAGAACCAATTAATAATACGGTTTATGACAATTGAAAAGGTAATGAGAACCAAAGCAAATAGAGTAAATCTTAAAAGTAAAAACTTCCTTATATACTCAAAAAATTCCTCAGTAAAAGTTAATAGGTCCATCCATCCACTCCCTAAAAAGGAAAATTTCCAGGTTCATCTGTTCCCTTGTCTCTTTACATATTGTTTCCTGAACCATGAATTTTCATTATCATTCCCAGTTTATCTTCAACAATTGGGCAAAAATAAAAAGACACGTCCTATGGAAACATGTCCGTTTGTTAATAAAACAGTTTAAGGTTACTCACTGTTAGCGCAGAAATCCCTGCTGAATTTATCCTCTTCTTATTTTTCAAATGAGACACACCTTCTTACTGCTTAATTACCCTGACCCTTTTGCTCAAAGCAGATATAATTAAATCGTAACTGATAAACAAAGGAACACGAAGCCAAAAAGAAGTAACCAGGAACGAATAGATTGATAGAACATCCATCGTTTTCTTATCTCCTTCCAATCAATTGGCGGATTGTCTGCATCCCACTGTTTGATTGCCTTGTTAATAGGCACGTTATATCTAATAGTTATTATTGTTGCTAAAATGAACATTCCAGCAGAAGAAAAACTGCTTGTAAGCTCGATAATTCCAGGTTCTTTAGTAAATACTGCGACGGACAAGGTTAGAATTACACTTACAGGCATTAATATAGGCATAATAAGTCCAAATGTTTTCAGCGAACCTTGTTCAAAGTATATATGTTGCTTTTGTGGTAAATGGCGGATAACGGGATGTACTAATGCGTAGGAAGTAAACTCAGCACATGCTGTAAAGCCCGCTATTATCAACGTAATAAAACCTAATATATCCAAAATGTAACATCCCCTAAATTTGATTGATTAATTTTATTCTTATCATACAAGCATTGATCAATTTTTTTATTTTTATTTCATGAATAAGTTATTCTTAACTAACCTGCCCCCGTTTGTGAAACCAGAAGGCTGAAGTTAGCAGCCTCTATTTAACAAACGCACCCTTTACTCTAAGTGTAACCCTTCACAATCTTTATCTATAGAACATTTCATTACTTTAGAATATCTTGCAAGGTCTTATCAAGTGTTTTAAAAGTAAACGTGTAACCTTCACGTTCTAACCGGTCTGGAAGAACCCACCGACTTTTTAACACCAATTCTGTTTCTGTTTTAATTATTAGTGAGCCAATCTCCAACATCCATTTGGGCGAAGGTAAACCGAATGGAACATTCATCGTTTTTCTTAGTTCTTTCATTAATTCACGATTACTAACAGGTTGTGGTGAAGAGCAATTAAAAACACCACTTAGCTCTTCTTTATCTTTCAAAAAGAGAACGATTTGAAACAAATCGTCGATATGTATCCAACTAAACTTTTGGTTTCCCGTTCCCTGAATCCCTCCAAGTCCAAACTTCACTAAATTTCGATAAGGTGTCATAACTCCACCATCCTTACCTAATACAATAGCTATGCGTAAGGCGATTTGCCTTGTTTTTGGTAAGTCAAAGGAAAAGAAGGTTTTCTCCCAGTTTGTTGCAACATTAACCGAGAATCCTGAACCAATTTCTCCTTTTTCTTCAGTCATTGGACGGTCTTCTGCGTGCCGATAAATAGTTGCCGTACTGGAATTCATCCAAATGGCAGGCGGATTAGTACACGCCTGTATAGCTTCTCCAAGTATTTTAGTTGTCCTTATCCTTGAATTCATAATTTCATTCTTATTTGCTTCATTGTATCGACAATTCACAGATTTCCCCGCAAGATTGATTAGAAGTTCAGTATCTTCCAATGCCTCTTTAATACTCAATTTATCTTCCCAAGAAATATGTTGCTTTTGCCTTGATATGATATGTACCTCATATCCTAATTCCTTAAATTTGTTCTTAAAATATTCACCAATAAAGCCTGTTCCACCTGCTAAAACTACTTTCATAAAAAAACTCCAATCTGTTTTATAAATCGGCTTCTTACTTAGCCTCCCATAGTTATACTCAAGCAATTTCTTCAAATATTATAAGAACCGTTTTCTTTCTTCGGGGGAAGGTAACATACAGCTTTCTTTTTTGCCAAACCATTTATATCTATTTTTAGCTATAAGCCCATAAAAGAAGTCTCTGATGGGTTTTGGGATAACTAACAGGACATAAGGTATCTTCCATGCTCCTTCCAAGTTTTTGCAAACTCGAAGGGCTGCCGATGATTTAAAGTAGCAATTGTTATCTTCTATAAGAACAAAACTATCTATATCCTCTGGAGCATTATGCTTATTCAATAATTCTTTTCCTAAATAACTTAGTAACGAAGTGAATTTAAAGTGTCCTTTTGGGTCTCTTTTGATGATAAATTGAACGCTTTGGTCACAAAAATTACACTCTCCATCAAATAAAATAATTCTTTCCATTCCAATCCCACCTTTCTTTTAGTATAACGTTTATTATTTCTATATTGTTTTACAATTTTAGTTATTCAACTAAACTGCCACTTTAGTTTAAAAGAAAAAAGCTACTCGATTAGCAGCTGATTTTCAACACAAGCACCTTTTTGTTGACGAAGGTTAATCAATATTTTCAGCAATCTTTTTCAGTGCCCTTGCACGGGAAACAATAAATGCCCTCATATATTTCTCCAAAAATAACTTGTCCACTACAACGCCAATTAGACCGAATGGTGATTTATACTGAAATTTATCAATCATTATGGTTCCGCCAGCTTCTTCAATAAATTGATGGGTATGAACAAAGGAATGGAAAGCCCCCTTCACCATAACATCTACAAACTTATGAGGTTTTTCCATTAATGTCACTTTGGCTGTCAACCTTTGTTTAATACCAAAGTGGATGGCTTCCCAGGTAACAGTATCGCCTTGTTCTAATAACCCTTCTGTCACTCCACTAACAGCTCTTTCCGTAGTTTTAGAGGCCGTTTGAGTATGAATATCTACGTTTCTTGCAAGGTCAAAACATACTTCAACAGGTGCTTTAATAAATCGTTGATGCTCGATAACAGGCATTTTATTTTCTCCTTTTACAAACACTTACTAACACTATAATTATAATTCGTCAAAGTCGATATTAACTAATTTTTATTGAACTAACCTGCCCCGTTTGTTCAAAAAGAAAAAGCTGCCTGATTAGCAGCTGACCTTGAACGTTATCACCCATTATGTATGGTCAAAATTTATTTCAATAATCAACAGAAGTAATCATTATTGCTGGCAAGTTACCTAATGTGGTTTGCATACGGGTCATATAATCCAGAAAGCAATATGATACTTATGGATAAAACCATTACTCCTTCTACTAACAATCCGATACCAATAATTCTGCCATCATTTTTTCGTGATAGAAAACCAATGGAGATAAACAATATTGCAAACATGATTGATATTAGTCCTAAACCAATATTCACTTTTTTCAACACCTTTTAAATAGAAATAGTTAAAAATTCAATAGTAGTATAACAAATAATGGAAGCACCCAACGAAAATCTTATCCTTAGTTAAAGGAAAAAAGCCGCCTATTGGCAGCAGAATTTTTAAAGCAAAACACCCGTTTATTTTTGTACAATTATCAATGCCTTTTTCCAGCATCAACGATGCGATGGCCAAGAACCTTGCATCTTCCTAATTTGAATAATTTGTCCCGTATGATATGCATCATGAAGCAGTATGTCAAATAGCTTCTCTTCAAGAGTAAATTGTTCAAGCACTTCAGTGGTTGTTTTATTTAAAGCTTCTCTTAATTTGCGTTGAACTATTTCCGCTCGTTTAACGACTCCAATCCATTCTTTGTCATCATTTGATTGTTTAGTTAAGTTGAAAGTTTCGTCACCATCAAGATTATGTGGCAATTCACGCCCGTCTAAATTTGCTGCAAGTCTTTCTTTATAGTAAATAAGATGATTAACATTTTCCCAAACTGATTTTGTTGTGTCTCCTGTTGGTCTCCACCTAGCTTGTTCTGCGGTGAGTCCTTCTATTGCATGTTTGAAAGGAGCATACCAACTCTCATTATCGTACGTAGTATCGAGCATTCTTAATAGCAGGTCAGTTCGATTCATTAACATCTTCTCCTTTAAAATTAGGTATCCAATAAGGAGTATTTCACCAAATAAATAAGAAACTCCTTCTTAGACAAACCTGCCCCCGTTTGTTAAATAAGAAAAAGCTGCCTGATTCAGCAGCTGACCTTGAATATAAGCACCCGTTAGTTTAATAACAAAACGCTTTATAGGAAAAGTTCCATTTCACTTTCCTTATTAGTAAAACCCATTTTTTTATATAGTGGTTTGCCATCTTCAGATGCGTGCAGCCAAATGCGTTTAACCCCACTTCTTTTGCATTCATTAATACAATGTTCAAGCAGCTGTTTTGCTAAACCTTTTCCACGATATTCAGGGGAGGTGTACATATTAAGAATGTAGGCTTCAATCCCATTAAGATTTTCTAAATATGGTGGTCTTTTAAACAGAACCATACCACTGATACCTACAGGTTCTCCATTTATTTCTGCCATATAGGATATAAATTCATTATTTGATAATGCTGTCTGTAAATACTTCCTTGTTGCAGTTTCCATAAGTTGTTCTTCTTGAGGAGAACTCAGCTCGTCTAATTCCTTTAGTAGTGCCAAGCGTAAATTGATTATTGTATCGATATGGTCAATGGTGACTTTAATAAAATTGAACATCACAAACACACCCTTCCTTTAGAACACCAAAGAAATATATTCCTCATACTAAGTAAACTTTCCTTCTTCAACTCCCTCAGTTTAATACGGTTTACTCACGAATGCTCGCTTATTCGCAGGATTTCATCCCCCATGGATATATATTTCTAAATTGAAAAGAGTAGATTCTGGACAAATGGCTACGTGAAGACATAGTTAAATAGAGGAGTAGGATTATACTCCAAATTCTACCATATGATGTACTTCTCCACGCCAGCCCTTGGAGGCTTTCCCTCCCATGTCTCAACGGGTCAATTGCCCTCTCATTCCTTCGTCATGCCTATCCAAGGGGTGGAGGCCAGTTATGCTAACCTGATGGGTCAGGGCCCTTTTGTTGAACAAACCTGGTACTCCGTACATATTTGAAATCCTGCGAAAAAGCCAACACTCGATCTTTAAAAATATAAGGGGTAATGATTCTCTTCGAGAAAAAGTGAATTGAACTACGCTGCCAACTCAGTTAACGGCTGGACCTTCTTGGCACAATAAGCTTCGTTTTTCCGCGCAATCCCTACAAAAATCCTAGCTAACTTCCCGATCAGCTTCATTATAGATTTCATTTTTTTCATTTTCTTGACCTTAACATTATTCGAGTGGAGTGCTTTAAATTCTGGGTTGTTCATTACCAGACTCATAGTAGCTAAATAGAGGAAACGTCTTAACCTTGATCTTCCACGCTTTGAAATGATAATTTGCCCTTTCCACTTCCCTGAACTGGCTTCGGCTAGATGGAGTCCTGCATGGCGAAGTAAAGAGTTGCCGTGTGAAAAACCACTTAAATCTCCTGCTTCCCCTAAAATACCAGCTAACGAAATTTCACTAATTCCCTTAATCATAAGTAACTTATTCGCGAAAGGAATTTTAGGGAGTTCATCCTTGATTGCCAGCTCAACTCTTTCAAGTTGTTGAACCGCAAGGTCATACTCTTCGAGTAATTGTTCAAGATGAAATTTATAAGCTTCTAATGCTTGCCTTGTACCAACTGATTTCCTGGCTACATTGAGGAGTAAATAGGCTTTCTTTAATCCAGGCTGTCGCTTCATCAGTAACTTCCACCCGGCCACGATCTCTTCAGGCTTCATGGAACCCAGTTCCATCGGAGATGGGAAAAGCCGAAGTGTTGCGATGGCCCCTTTAGCAGTGATGTCTTTAAATACTTGTCTAAGCTCGGGGAAGACAATATCCACCCAGCGATTCAATTGATTAATCGAGCTTACAAGCCTCTTAACAATGACATCCCGATTCGACATAAGTACCCTGAGCTTTTCAAACGACTCAGAAGTATCCCTTACAAAGGCATAGTAACCGTTCTTCACCATATCTGCTATTACAAGAGCGTCTTTTTTATCACTCTTTGATTGGGTATTATCACGGTTTTCTTTATTTCTTTTCACTAAATAAGGGTTAACTGTCACTACCTCAATATCTTGTTTCATCAGCCATTTAGAAAGGTTAATCCAATAATGACCGGTAGGTTCCATACCAACTATGGCAGCCTCAAGTTTATGTAATCTTTTAATGCTATTAATCCAGATTAACAGGGACGAAAATCCCTCTTCGTTGTTTGGAAAAGTGATTGGATCTCCTACTACAATCCCACGGAAATTCACTGCTCTGGCTACGTGAAATTGTTGTGCAATATCCACACCAACCACAAGATGTTTATCAGTAATTCTTTCTATTAGTTGATTTTGTTTGTCCTGCATTTTAAACTTCATAGTAAGGGTTCCTCCTAAGTTTGAGTTAGAGTCGTGTCTTACTCATATCTTACTGAGGAGCCCTATTTTTTTCAAAGCTCAGAAATAACGATCTACAGGAATGCTAACCTGCCCAGTTAGCCGAATATGAAAAAGCGATCCTCCATTATTGAAGAATCGTATCGTTAGCTGAAGAACAATTCCTATTAATTTCAGTAACTATTGGTTCATCAAAAGAAATAACATCAATGATATGGTCTAAACAGGCTATCTCGTAATAAACAAGTTGTTCTTCTGGAAATACATCGTTAGCGATAGTGCCTTTGTTAATGAAGTCTAAATATCTTGATTTCTTAAATATTCGAAATGACCCCCCTTCAAAGATTTCATAGTCGTCTAAAGCAGTAAATGACTCATTAATAATTGAATAAGATACATATGAATCAAAGTCTAACTGTATTATTGGCTTGTCTTCATCGACTTCTATTGGGTGGGTGTGTGTCTCTTATAATATTTTTACCTTTTTCAATATCTTCAACTTGCTGGCCTACTTTACATCTATCAACAAAAATTCTTAACAAATTGGTTTCAGGTTCTATTAAGCTGTGAAGATAGAAGTAACCTTTCTGATTCATTAGATCCCTATATTCCATTAAAAAATTCCTTCTTTTTCGAAATTTTCTTTATCAAATTCGCTAAATATATTTAATTTCCTTCTTTAACTAAACTGCCCCTTTTGTTCAATAAGAACCTCTATAAAAAAGGCGTTAACCCTTGGATCAATATCCCCACTTTACACCCTTTAAAATTTTTTCTTTCAGTGAACATAAATTTAAGTTTCAATGAGTCAGTTTTTAGGTATAAGTATCTAAAACTTTAATCACTGGAGGCGTCTCTTTTGGCGAACCAAGAAATAGTCATTTATCACGGAAAAGAATATATAATTGTGCATCAATACGATTCTGGCTACGTAGAAATCAGAAATCCAAAAAACAGGAGAATTGAACTGGTACACCAGACGGAATTAACACGGCTAAAACAATCCTAATTCATAGTATAGTAATTGCTTATTTTTATAAAAGATTTATTCATAAATTTAAGGTGATCGGTTTAATAAATCGTCTATGAGGTTATCTGTAATCAGTTGTAAAGTTATTAATTTGTTGGAAAAAGATTCAGAAACAAGAGGGACTCTTAAAGACACATTAAAAATTTATCTTTAATTTGCAGGAAAAAGACCGGTTCAACGGTCTTTTTCTTTTATTTTACATTACAATTCAACCTGTCACTTATGTTCACCACCAAAATGTCATATTGTTTTGCAGCTTGTTCAACTTTCTATATCCCTCTTGTTGAACTAACCTGCCCCTTTTGTATAATAAGAAAAGGCCACCCAATTTGGCAGCCGTATATCAATTAATGCACCCGTTTGTTTAGCTCAAAGTATCTTAAATCAAAATTCGATATAAAAAGGATGAAGTTTTTCGTTTAAACAAAACTCAATTCTTTGCCTGAAATTTTTCCAAGTGACCATTTCCAAGGCTTTTTTAACTGGAAAGAAACCTACCTCTAAACTCTCTGGAGATGTTGTCAGTTCTCCTCCGATTGGCTTTCCCAAAAACAATGTGTTACATATAGAATCACTTACATTTTGATATACTCCACAAAATTTTAAAACTTCAATATCTATACCAGTTTCTTCTTTGGTTTCCCTGATTGCAGCGTCCTTTAATGATTCTCCTTCTTCAACCTGTCCCCCAGGCATTTCCCATCCTCTACGAGGACCTTTAATTAATAAAATCTCTTTTTGTTCATTAAGTACGATTGTTGCTGCTGAAACAATATGTTTTGGTGGTAACATATCCTGACCTCACATTAATAGAGTACTTAATTAATTCCCTGCTTTTTTTCGTTCACCTTTTTCAACAATACTGCCCCTATAGCACAAGAAGCCACTACTTTAAAATCATTATTTATTTTCTAAGTTTTTAATCAGTCTTATTAACCAATACAGTATTATCCAAAGTAGAATGAACTTTGTAGCCCACTCAATTAAATTAGGAACCACATACGATGTGTTTATGCCGATAAATGGGGGTTCACGTAATAATGAGTTACTTTTTTAATTTCCATTCATTAATTCCTGCCTGGAAATTGTCATAGTTTTTTCTCAAACCGGCTCCTATTGTAAAAAAAAGCCGCCTGGAATGGCAGTTGTATCTAGAAGTAACGCACCCTATCGTTTAAGTGAAAACCTTCACAATAATTGTTTGGGGGCATACAAAATTGACGCCTTTTTCCTAAAGAAAAACGCCGTATTGCGGAAGAATTAAAAATCCTTAATAAGACTTCATAACCCTATTTCAAGGACATATTTACAGCTTCAAAAGCATGTATATAGGTTGTGTCAAATAGAGGAACATCAGAATCCTCCGGCTTTACCAATAATCCAATTTCTGTACAGCCCAGTATAATCCCTTTAGCTCCAGATTCGATTAAACCATGGATAACTTTTTTATAATAATCCCTTGATTCTTGATGAATCTTACCCAAACATAACTCTTCGTAAATAATCTTGTTTACAATCTCTCTTTCATTGTCATTTGGCACCATAACTTGTATACCGTTAAACTCCAAGCGTGATTTATAAAAATCTTGCTCCATTGTGTACCTTGTGCCAAGTAAGCCGACAGAATTAATTCCTTTCTCTTTAATTTGGGCTGCTGTTGCATCTGCGATATGCAGCAGGGGGACATTAATTTTCGACTGGATGTCACCTATAACTTTGTGCATCGTGTTAGTACAAATAACAATAAAGTCAGCTCCCCCCTTTTCCAAAGAACGAGCAGCATTACCTAACACTTCACCGGCCTTTTCCCAGGCGCCTTCTGATTGATAACGTTCAATTTCATGAAAATCTAAACTATATAAAAGACATTTCGCTGAATGTAATCCCCCTAATCTTCTTTTAACTTCTTCATTGATAATCCGATAATATTCAACAGAAGATTCCCAACTCATTCCACCAATAAGACCGATAACCTTCATTTTATCCTCTCCATTATCCTTTTTTTATCTTCAGAATTATCTTCGATTAACCTACAAAATAATTCCTTTTTTATTCAACAAAATGGCCCGATTGTTGAAAAAAAGCTAATGACGATTGTTCTACTAAACTGCCACTTTTGTTGAATAAGAAAAGCTGCCTGATTCAGCAGCTGATCTTGAATATAAGCACACGTTAGTGGAAGAAGCTAAATATTTTATTTATGCTTTTCCCTAAAAGCCTTTTTAACTCTTTTAATTTGGTCAAGGTGTCCACGTATATGGGCGACTCGGAATTCCAACAAATCTTTGAATGTCAATCGCGCACCATCTGGATACACTGCAATTCTTTGAAGTTGTTCAGTTGTCAAATTGTGGATAATAGGAAGCATACTGGAGCGAAGCATTTTAAAAAGTAGAAGGTATTGTTCACGATCTAATTGTTCATAAACCAATGAGCTCGCCCAAGCATCTTGGTCAGGTGCTGGTAATAATGGTTCGGGCTCTGACAAAACTTTTTTCATTCTATGTGTAGCCACCAATTCAGAATCTGTAATATGAATAATTATCTGATGTATACTCCATTTATCCTTTCCTGGGTTGTACCTAATCTCTTCCTCAGATAACTCACTTATGGATTCCCTTAACATCGTAAATCCTCGACTGTACTCCTCAATTAAGGCCTGCATCTTTTGTTCCTCCTTTACATAATATTTTCAATCTCTCTTATTTCAAGATAAGGATTATTATTACCTGCTTTGCACTGGGTTTCTTCTTCAACAAACCTGCTCCTTAGTTCAATAAGCGAACCCGCCTTAGATGGCTGATCTTGGTTATAAACAACAACTTTAGCTTATTTAAAGAATTTAGTGGGTTCCCTTTATCCATTCCATTAAGTAAAGGTCATTATAAAGCTCTTTTATTTTTCTAAAACCACACTTCTTATAACTTGATATTGCTCTACTATTATTTTTTTTCACCTCTAATACCACACTTAAGGCACCTTTATTTTTACTAAGTTCATCTAACATCATTAGAATCATTGTAGTGCCTATCCCTTTACCCCATAATTGGGTTTCTCCAATAAATTGGTCTATTCCATAAATATTTTGGTTTGCTGAATAGCCGTATCTCTTTAAATCATTTTCTTGAATCTCATAGTATTGTATATAACCTATTGGTTCGTTTTTGTATTCTACAATACAAGGAATAACATAATGTTTCCCTTCAACTCTTGGACCGTATTTTTTAATCACCATATCTATATTTGAAGGTGGCTCTTCATAGAATTCCAAAACTCTTTGGTCATTTAGCCATTTAACCATAACTTCAAAATCATTACCGTTCATAAGTCGAATAAGCAGTTCATTCTTCAATATCATACTTATTTCCACCCCTATCTTTTCTTAAAGAGTTCTATAAATAAGTCACCTCTCCTTCTTTATCAAACCTGCCAGCACAACCAAATAATTTGACAAAAAATTCTATTTATGCTATAATTTACAACTTATAAACCTCTGTGTATAATAAGATTCTCCTGGCCGGGGAATCTTATATTCGTTTAAGAGGAGGCAATTGAATGAAGCCCAATGAATCCAGTTTAACGTCATTAATATCAGCGTTTGGTCGAGCATATCACAGTCAATATGACACCCCTAAAATTTTTGATGATTATGTTGCACAAGAACTAATTTCCAAAAAAGAGATTTCAGAAATCAGTGAGAATATGATTAAAGGTATACAATTTTTTAACGAAGGTATTGCTCAAACGTTGCAAGGTAAATCGGAAGAAGTCTTAAAATGGATTACACAAGTCCAGCTTTCTCCCACGCCTCTAGCTCGTGCAGCGTATTGCGAAAAAGTATTATTAAATGAAATAATGTTAGGATTAAAACAGTACGTAATACTTGGAGCCGGCTTAGATACTTTTTGTTTCAGACATCCTGAATTAGAAAAAATATTAGAGATATTTGAAATTGACCATCCATCTACACAGGAATCTAAAAAGAAAAGGTTTGATAATGCCAACCTTATAACCCCGGGGAATCTCCATTTTGTTTCTATGGACTTTACAAAAAAGTTCTCCTTTCAAAAACTTATAGATGAAGGCTTTGAAAACAAAAAGACTTTCTTTAGCCTTTTGGGTGTGTCTTATTATTTGACTAAAGAGGAAAATTCACGTTTGATAAGTAGTCTATTTGCTAAAGCCCCAATAGGAAGTTCTATCGTTTTTGATTATGCGGACGAAAATCTCTTTGAAGAAAAAGGAATATCTAATAGAGTCGAAAATATGGTGAAAATGGCTTCGGCAAGTGGAGAACCAATGAAATCCTGTTTCACTTATAATGAGATCGAGAATATGTTAGAAAAATCAGGGTTACTGATTTATGAACATTTGTCACCAGTTAAGATAAATGACCGTTTCTTTAGTAATCGGACGGATTTTTTGACTGCATTCGAAACAATTCACTATATCCACGCTGTAAAAAAATAATATTCTTATTTGCCGCTCAACGCGATTGATGATTGAGCGGTTTTTAATTTCTCTAAAAAGGAATCTCAGTTAATATGTCCTATTAAACAAACCTGCCCCGTTAGTCGAATAAGAAAAGGCTGCCGACGCAAACCTTGGTCTTCAACTTTAACCCTCGTTAGTTTAAAAAGACAATAAATTAACTTATATATTAAAATATTAGTATTTGAAAAGGAGCTCATTATTATGAATATTTTAATTTTAGGTGCAACTGGACGAGTTGAAAGTCAAATAGTTACGTATGCCCTTCATGACAGACATAATGTTACTGTATTAGTTCGTACTCCTGAGAAGATTCAAATAAATAATAAAAATTTAACCATTATTCGAGGGAATGTTTTAAATAATGATGATATCGTATGTGCAATGCAGGGGATTGATATAGTTATTAGTGCACTTAATACTGATGGCACCACCACTCTATCAGAAAGTATGCCACTTATTATAGAAGCAATGGAAAATGAAGGTATAAAACGAATAATAACTATAGGAACTGCAGGTATCCTGCAAAGTAGGACCACGCCAAATTCTCTGCGTTATCAATCAAGTGAATCAAAGCGTAAGTCAACCCGGGCGGCCAAAGAACATCATAAAGTTTATGATATACTCAAACAATCAACCCTCGAATGGACGATTGTCTGTCCTACCTACTTGCCAGATGGAGAAAAGATAGGCAAATATCGTATAGAGCGAAGTTTTTTGCCGGAGGATGGAGTTGAAATATCCGTACCGGATACAGCAGATTTTATATTTAGACAGATAAAAAAAAGCGATTATATAAACTCACGTGTAGGTATCGCCTACTAATAATATTCTTATACTACTTTCATACAGATAAGCTTGATAAACAAAACAATAGACGGGGAAACCCGTCTTTATTAATGTCACAACAGTTGCTATTAAACAATTTCTTCTTCCACAAACCTGCCCCTTTAGTACAATTAGAAAAAAGCTGCTGCCTCTGCAAACCCTTTATTGAATTATTTTGTCGAATGAGAGGAAAGTCCCCTCCCTATAAGGTTTGCAGAAACAGGTTTCCTTCCCAATTCTCTTGCCCAAATTGATAATTGTCCTATATGGTGAATTTCGTGGGCAATGGCATGGCGCATAACTTCACCCCAAGTATCTGTTACAATTCTTCCATCAGGCAGGGTATCGTAAAATAATTGATTTTCCATACTGGCATCCCAGTTGTTCACAAAGTTCTCTACTTCTAAGTGAAATTCTGCGTCCAATTTTCGAACCTTGTCCAAGCTGTTATAATAATCAAAACTCTCCTGAAAGTCCGCTTTCCCCTGTAATAGACGTATCCAGCTCCACTCAACATCAACAATATGGAAAAGTGTATGTAAAATACTGCCCATTCCACCTGTTCGGTTTTGCAAAAGCTCTTCCTCACTTAAATCTTCACACCAGTTATACCAGTCTTTTCGTATCATCCAGTTATATTTAAAAAGTGTTTGCAACAAAACCCCTCCGCAATAAGAAATATATTAACCCTAAAATATACATTAGGAATATAAAAAAACTTTACTTACTATTACTACTTCTTCAGTCATAGTAAAAATTCCTTGTTCAACTCCCTCAGTTTAATACGGTTTACTCACGAATGCTCGCTTATTCGCAGGATTTCATCCCCCATGGATATATATTTCTAAATTGAAAAGAGTAGATTCTGGACAAATGGCTACGTGAAGACATAGTTAAATAGAGGAGTAGGATTATACTCCAAATTCTACCATATGATGTACTTCTCCACGCCAGCCCTTGGAGGCTTTCCCTCCCATGTCTCAACGGGTCAATTGCCCTCTCATTCCTTCGTCATGCCTATCCAAGGGGTGGAGGCCAGTTATGCTAACCTGATGGGTCAGGGCCCTTTTGTTGAACAAACCTGGTACTCCGTACATATTTGAAATCCTGCGAAAAAGCCAACACTCGATCTTTAAAAATATAAGGGGTAATGATTCTCTTCGAGAAAAAGTGAATTGAACTACGCTGCCACTCAGTTAACGGCTGGACCTTCTTGGCACAATAAGCTTCGTTTTTCCGCGCAATCCCTACAAAAATCCTAGCTAACTTCCCGATCAGCTTCATTATAGATTTCATTTTTTTCATTTTCTTGACCTTAACATTATTCGAGTGGAGTGCTTTAAATTCTGGGTTGTTCATTACCAGACTCATAGTAGCTAAATAGAGGAAACGTCTTAACCTTGATCTTCCACGCTTTGAAATGATAATTTGCCCTTTCCACTTCCCTGAACTGGCTTCGGCTAGATGGAGTCCTGCATGGCGAAGTAAAGAGTTGCCGTGTGAAAAACCACTTAAATCTCCTGCTTCCCCTAAAATACCAGCTAACGAAATTTCACTAATTCCCTTAATCATAAGTAACTTATTCGCGAAAGGAATTTTAGGGAGTTCATCCTTGATTGCCAGCTCAACTCTTTCAAGTTGTTGAACCGCAAGGTCATACTCTTCGAGTAATTGTTCAAGATGAAATTTATAAGCTTCTAATGCTTGCCTTGTACCAACTGATTTCCTGGCTACATTGAGGAGTAAATAGGCTTTCTTTAATCCAGGCTGTCGCTTCATCAGTAACTTCCACCCGGCCACGATCTCTTCAGGCTTCATGGAACGCAGTTCCATCGGAGATGGGAAAAGCCGAAGTGTTGCGATGGCCCCTTTAGCAGTGATGTCTTTAAATACTTGTCTAAGCTCGGGGAAGACAATATCCACCCAGCGATTCAATTGATTAATCGAGCTTACAAGCCTCTTAACAATGACATCCCGATTCGACATAAGTACCCTGAGCTTTTCAAACGACTCAGAAGTATCCCTTACAAAGGCATAGTAACCGTTCTTCACCATATCTGCTATTACAAGAGCGTCTTTTTTATCACTCTTTGATTGGGTATTATCACGGTTTTCTTTATTTCTTTTCACTAAATAAGGGTTAACTGTCACTACCTCAATATCTTGTTTCATCAGCCATTTAGAAAGGTTAATCCAATAATGACCGGTAGGTTCCATACCAACTATGGCAGCCTCAAGTTTATGTAATCCTTTAATGCTATTAATCCAGATTAACAGGGACGAAAATCCCTCTTCGTTGTTTGGAAAAGTGATTGGATCTCCTACTACAATCCCACGGAAATTCACTGCTCTGGCTACGTGAAATTGTTGTGCAATATCCACACCAACCACAAGATGTTTATCAGTAATTCTTTCTATTAGTTGATTTTGTTTGTCCTGCATTTTAAACTTCATAGTAAGGGTTCCTCCTAAGTTTGAGTTAGAGTCGTGTCTTACTCATATCTTACTGAGGAGCCCTATTTTTTTCAAAGCTCAGAAATAACGATCTACAGGAATGCTAACCTGCCCCGTTAGTTTAAGTGCATTTCTTTAAAATGTCTAACCTAATTTTAGTATTTTTAACAACCAGGTTATTCAACAATTTGACCCTTAACATAAAGAAAAAGCGCCTTTCTGCTGCAAGAATAGCGCTTTTTCAGAATAAAGCAATCAGAATTAGCTGTCTTATTCAACAAGCCTTTTAATATTTTGTATATCCTTCTCGCTCATTCTAGAACGTAAGCTATCATTAATCAGCAATCGCATCTCACGAATAAATTGTTCTCCTTTTTCCATAAGAAAGATATCAACAGATCGTTTGTCATTTGCATCCGTTTGGCGTTCAACTAAGGATCCGCCTCGATGTTGTTCCAGTCTTGAAACTAAGCGTGATAGAGCACTATGACTCAGACCCACTTTTGGAACTAAATCTGATAACCTAATCTTTTTATGTTCTGATTGTGCCAAGTAATACATAAGGTAAAATTCTTTAATTCCTAATTGGAAATGATCTTGAAGTGTATAATCCATTGATTTCAATATACGGTCATGATATTTCGTCAGATTAATCCAAGCATTAAACAACTCATTATTATTCATGATATTTATCCTTTCCAGCCCTATTTATTGACATTATTATAACACAAGTTATATTATATGCATGCGCAAGCAAGTTTTTTGTTCAAGATTCACCTTCTTGTAATCCAGGTTTCAAAATTATATGCATGCGCAAACAAATAAGATGGAAGGGGTTTTTTGTTTGATTCGTTTATTCAGCCCATATACAATTAAAAATCTTACATTGAAAAATCGTATTGTTATGGCACCAATGTGTCAATATTCGGTCACTAAAGAAGATGGTGCACCAAACGATTGGCACTTTGTTCACTATGTCTCAAGAGCGATCGGAGGAACAGGTCTAATAATAATGGAAATGACTAGTATAACTCCCGAGGGACGTATTACAAATGGCGATCTTGGTCTTTGGTCAGATGAACAAGTACCACAATACCAACGACTTGTTAATGAAATAAAAAAGTACGGCACCAAGGTTGGAATTCAAATTGCTCATGCAGGCCGAAAAGCAGAAGATGCCAATCAACCTGTGGGAGCTTCCGATATACCTGTAGAAGTATTACCTGAAGAAACAATGAATGGTGAACTTAAACCCCCAAGAGCTTTAACAAACCAAGAAGTGAAAGAAACCGTTCAGCAATTCAAACAAGCTGCTGAGAGAGCAATAAAAGCGGGTTTTGATACAATCGAATTGCACGGCGCTCATGGCTATCTCTTGCATCAGTTTATGTCACCAAGCACCAACAATCGTACAGATGAGTACGGAGAAGACCTAGCGCTCTTCGGAGAAGAAGTTATAAAAGCGGTAAGAAGTGTTATGCCAGCAGATATGCCGCTAATCATGCGAATATCTGCCATTGAGTATATAGATGGGGGCTATGAATTATCACACTCTATTGATATGGCAAAACGTTTTAAAAATGCTGGTGTCGATGTTTTTCACATCTCAAGTGGTGGAGAAGGACCTCCTGGAGAACGCAAACCACAAAACACACCGGGTTATCAGGTGCCCTTTGCACGCGAATTTAAAAAACAATTAGGCCTTCCAGTTATCGCTGTTGGTAAATTAAGCAGCCCAGAACTGGCAGAAGCGACCATTTCAAATGGCGATGCAGAACTTGTGGCCATTGCAAGAGGTATGCTTGATGATCCATATTGGAGTTTACACGCAGAGAAGAGATTAACTCATAAAGTTAGTCCGCCTTTTCAATATTCAAGAGGTATAAGATAAGTGATAAGAAGGTTCCTTATTAGGAGCCTTTTTAACCTGCACCCGTTCTATTTCTATTACCTCTTTTTCAAATAAACTGGACCTTTAATGGGCGCTCTAGACACAATTTGTAATTTTATAGATTTGAATTACAGCTTTACCAACTTATGATGGTATTTTGGATATATTGTACTAACCTGCCTCTTAGTCGAAAAAAAAACCTGGATGGCGGTTAATCTTAAACATAGCGTTGAGCAATATTAATTTAGTTTAATATCCTCCAAATGTTTCCGTCATTCATCTTAAAGAAAGTACCAAATATCCCAAGAGTTCTAAAAGTGAATTGCTCACCGTTTTGAAATTCAAAATCCGTCTCATAGGAGGCAAATATGCCAGTGTTTCTAAAATGAGAAGAACTACTCCATATTATCAGATTGTCTTTTGTACATTCTTCATTCCAACCTATATTGTTACAAACAATTCCATTCTCTGTTAATATCCATTTATCAAATTCATCCTTGGTAGGATTAGTAAGCACCATTATAACTATTAAAAGAATTACTGTAAAAATCCCTAATGCAAATCTCCTCTTCTTATTTTTCAAATGAGATACACCACCTCACTGCTTAATTACCCTATTTCCATAATCACATTTTTTATTTCCTTATTCCACTAACCTGCCCCGTTAGTCAAATAAGAAAAGCCGCCTGTTTCGGCAGCTGATTTATATCGTGAGTCCAAGAGAATTTTCACTTGAAATTATTAATATACGGTGGAGCTTCTTGAATCCAATCACGTTCTAACATTAGTTGTTTTAATGGTATTGAAACGGATATATGTTTGAATAAAAACTTTGAGACCAAAAATCCCACATCTGCACGTATTGATTCCGTTATTATTCTCATTCCCTGAGTCATGGCAATAAGAAGGTTAAAAGATAATAAATTAGCGATTTCTTCCTCCGTAAACTTTGCCCCATCCGGAATAGAATGATAATCAGCTATTGGCTTGGGTGCACTAGTTTTGGGTAATGGTACACTTTCTTGCAATAGAAACTCATTTAAATCATTTACAATTTCTTTATGAACATGGAAAACACTCGTAACTATCTCTTTAAATTCAATATCTTGAACTGTATTTATCCATACTTCCTCAAGCCGTAATGTATTTTGACCCATTCCTGCATATAACCATAAATTACTTGCTTCCAATGTATTTAATGGCTTTTTTTCACCATCTAAAAAAGGTTTAATGGTATCTAATAAAGTTTCAAAATAATTCATTTAGACCCTCCCGAAAATATAACATTTTTGAGTTAATTTAACCTTAGATGTCACATTTATTCAGATAGGTAATAAGATTACTCTAAAATTTATCAATATGTCCCCACTAGCTAGGTTTCAATTCTTTCTTTCTAAACCTAAGCCCCTGCACCTATTAGCATAATAAGAAAAAGCATAATTAATCAGTTATAGTGCTTAGTTACTTTAAAAACTTTTGGAATTATATGTTAAATCGAGTTAATGAAGATATAATAAAATATAGGGGGCTGAGGAATTGAGAATTAGGATTTATATTTTGCTAATTGGTTTGATGTTGATTGTCAGTGCTTGTTCTTTTCCATCAAATGGAGTTGCAGACACCATTACGAACCAGTCAAATGAAGAATTTGGAACAGGAATATTTATGCCTGAATATGAAGAGTTTCCAATTACTTCTGCAGAGATTATATATCCACCCACCGGTAACAAAAAAGATTTGGTTGTGGTCTATTCAAAAGAAAAAGGCAAGTTAATGGATGATGAATTCATAAAAAAATACAAAAAGAGTATAGGTTCGAAAGTTTTGTACGGGTTATACGATGGAGAACCTTGGCTTTTTAGAATAACCTACAGTAATTTTAAAATAACGGATGGAGATGGTGATAGCGAAACTAAAGATATAAACGGGGTAGATGTTAAATATAACGAAATAAAAACTAAGGACACAGAGTTGGTAGTGACGTTTTTTAATCTTAAGGAAAGCTCTTATTCTATAGAGTTTTCATTGAGAGAGGGATTAACCAAAGAAAAAGCATTCGAGATAGTCGAGTCTATTATTAAAGAAATGAAATAATTACAAAAGGGATGGAACTTTCCATCCTTTATTTGCAATTTCTTATCAAAAGGGGTGTCACATCTATTCAACAAAACTGCCCCGTTTGTTAAATAGTAAAAAGCCGCCTGCAAGGGAGCTGATCTTGGCATAAGCATCGGTTTACTTTCCATATTTATCATCTCTTACTTGAATATCATACTCTTCAGGCTGATTAAAGTAATCCTCATAGGTTAATGAACTAACACTTCAAGTCATTTGGTATTAGGATAATATTCAAACAGTTTAATTCTCAAAAGGCTGTACAAATAGACCGTCGCCTTCAAGCCATTCTGCTATAAAAACATCTTTGTAGTCAGTAATATCATGAGTATTTAATTGTGACTTTAACCAAAATTCATTAAAGCCCAAATCAATAATTTCATCCCATAAAACTTTACCGTCTCTTATTAAAGTCACTGGAACTGAAACTACTTTTGAAGCCATGTTAAAATCTTCCTGAGTTGTTTTTTGATACTTTGATTTTTTTAAAATACTAATCGAACCATTTGCCTCTAAATAACAAAAGGCAACCTCACGAAGTGAAAAGGTTTCACTCTGTCGAAGTAAACTTTGCAGCTGGTTTATATTCATTCTATTTTTCCTTAACTCTTCTCGGTCTACAATTCCATTTTTAATAAGTGCAGAGGGTTTCCCTTCAAAAAGCCCCCTGAATGCAAGGAATTTTTGACCTAGATATTCAACTGAAAATAGTAATCCTCCCCAAAGGGTCATCGAATAAACAATATAAAATACTCCTATTTTATGATCGTATAAAGCATTTCCTAATAATTCTCCCAATACAATAGATGCGATAAAAGTAAAAGGAGAAATTTGATTAATGATTTTTTTACCCAAAAACTTTACCATTATAAATAGAAAAAAAAAGCCAACTATTAATTCAATTGTTAAGTACGATAATTTCATTTATCTGTGCCCCCCTTCATCTATGACTTAAAATTATATCCTCAACTATTGTTTTCAATAATAGAACTCATCAATATTTTCTCCATTTATTTGAAAATATAAAAAATGACTACATGAGTTACATAGAATTATTAAACTATCCTGCCCCTTTTTTAAACAATAAAAACAGCTGCCTGATTAGCAGCTATTTTAAAACAAAATCGCCCGTTAGTCGGAGATGAAAAAAGAGCTGCCGATCCCTGATGGATCTTCAACTCTCAACCTTTCCCGTTATTGAGGAATGAACGGGCGATGTTTTAATAAAACATTGCCTCCTTATTAAATTATCTATTTGGAAATTAGATATTTTTCTTTGAAGATTGGACTAAGTTCACTCCATACATCAAATTTATTTCCATCTAAATCATAAAAAACAAAATTTCTTCCCGTGTGTCCTCTGTTTTCAATTTCTCCAACTCTAATGTCACTTTGCCTAAAGTCTTTATGTATTGCTTCTAAGGCATTTAATCCATTAACTTCGAATGTTAACGAAAAACGTTCATTACCGTAAATATCAAAGAAATTGGAGCTTTGATTTTCATTAGATTTCACAAGAAAAATACTTTGATTGGCAAAGTTTAATATAGCTTTGTCTTGATCTTTGTAACTTAACTCTGCTCCTAGTTTATTTACATACCAATCAGAGGAAAGATCTACATTAGTCACTGGAATATATGTTGTGCCTACCCTTAATAATTTCTCGCCCATTTTTTGTCTCCTTTCAAAATACCAAAATATACTAAATTTATTTATTCAACAAAAAAACCTTGCTTCCTGCATCAAGTAAGGAGTTTATACTTAATTTATACAACTTTTATTGAACAAATCTGCCCCGTTTTGAATAAGTCATCTTTTATTTTTTTATTTAAATTCAAATTTTACTGGTCTTAAGAGTAGGTTCTCTAATATTTCTTTTGCATCTTTATTTTCAAATAAAATCTCATATAATGCGTTACAAATCGGAAGTTCAACCTCATACTGTCTAGATATTTCCTTTATGGCCTTTATTGTTGAAACACCCTCTGCCAGTTTTCCAAACCTTTCTCCTTCAACATAAGATTGTCCAAATTTTCTATTGTTGCTATGTATTGAGAAAAGTGTTGCTTCATAATCACCTAAATGACTTAAACCATAAATCGTTAAATCATTCCCACCCATTATACTTACTAGACGAGAAATTTCTCTTGTTCCTCTAGCCATAAGTGATCCTTTTAGGCTGCTATAATTTAATCCATCTAACATACCAGCTGCAATTCCTATAACATTTTTCGTTGCAGCACCAATTTCATTTCCAATAAGATCCTGACCATAATAGAACCTAATTAAATCACTATTAAGTTCCTGTACAATCTTTTTAGTAATGTCAAAATTCTCTGAACCAATAACCATACAATTAGGAATTTTATTTACGTACTCCTGTACATGTCCTGGACCTACCCATACTGCTACATTCACATTTCTTCCAAGCTCCTCGCTAAACACTTGCGAGAGTCTTTTTCCACTAGAGGCCTCTAGTCCTTTCATACATAAAATGAATGTTTTGTTTTGCGATTCTTTTATTGAATTTAGTTGCTTAGCAAATGACCTTAATTCTTGAGCACTGATTGAAATGATAATTAGTTCCGCAAATGATATGGATTTATCTAATGAACTGCATAATTCAATTGTATCTGGCAGTGAGAGATATTCATTTTTTCTAGTTTCATTTAATCCAGCCAAACTTTTTGAAGTTTCTCTCCCCCATAGCATTACATCATGACCAATTTTATTGGCATACCAAGCCATAAATGTGCCCCATCGACCACATCCTAAAACAGAAACTCTCATCTTTATCTCCCTTATCCTTATTATTTCTTTATTCATTTTTAATGTCATTTAAAAAAGAATGACCACTAATGAACCAGACACTAATAATTTAATTCGACTACACAAACGTAATTCCTTTTTAAACTAAACCTGCCCCGTTAGTTAAGCAAGAAAAAAAGCCGCCTTAAACGGCAGCTGGATCTTAAAATAACGCACTCGTTACTTTAAGTGTAAATCTTTACAAACTTATTCATCGTAATATATAACTGTTGTGAAATCACCATCTCACTGTAATAAAGCATAAAATATACATCTAAAACTTTATTATGGAGTACACTTTTAAATCCTTATGTTCCCCTTTAACATACATTACCTTTCTGCTTATACCTTCGAAAGACATACCTAATTTTTTCATAACACTCTCTGAACCCTTGTTTTCTAAGAAGCATCTCGCCTGTATACGAACTAAGTTCATACTGTCGAAACCAAAAAAAATGATTGCCCTTGCTGCTTCGGTAATTAGCCTTTTGCCCCAGTATTCTTTAGATAAAACATATCCAATTTCAGCACTTTTGTGTTCTGGCTGCCACCAAACAAAGTGAACTGTTCCAATAAATTTACCATTTTCTTTAAGCTCAATCCCCCAAAGAGCATCATATTGAGGTAAAAACGTATTGATAAACACAATTGTATCTGATAATGAAGAATGCGTATCCCAAGTTACATATCTCGTTACTTCTTCATTCGAAGCATATAAATACATATCTTCTGCATCATCTAATGTGATCTTTCGAAGGATGAGACGTTCCGTTTCTATTTTAGGTACATCAGCAAACTTTTCTAAAATATTCATGAATCCACCACTTTACAAAATATTATCAACTGATAATAAGTTTATCATTTTTTAAAATTATGTATTTAATTAAACGGCGACGTTTGTATGGAAAGGAATGAATGCGTAATACTTCGTAAATCAAGAGGGCATACTCTAATAATAAATCTTAAAATAACACACAGATGAGGTGATAATATGATTCGTAAGGGACTATTTTTATTTGTTGTTATTCTGTTTCAATTTAACTTATCAATTGTAAACGCCCAGGAAAATAATATTGTTAAGCTTCTTGATATTAAAAAGGATCAAATAATAAAAACAACTCCAACAAATTCTACCGTTCAATTAGAAACTGAAAAAATAATTAAAGGCATTGATGGTATTGTGAAAAAATTCAAGCCTATTCCAAACCAGGGCTATATGGTTAAAATCCCTTTAGAACCGCCTTACCTTATAGAGAATAAATGGATAAACACTTTAATTGATGAAATTATCATAATAATTCCTAATGAGGAGGATCCTTATTTGGTTACCTTTGATGACGAAAACAATCCTTATTTTTTTACCTTTAAAACAAAAATTGATGCGTTATTGAATACTTTAGACTTCTCCCTTTAAGAGAACTTAATGCACTTTTTAAAGTAATCCGCCCCATAGTACCTAAGATAATTCATTTTTAGATCGAAAAAATATCCCTCTTAAATCTAAGTTTGACAAAAGATAAAATGATCATTTGGATTCCAAACGTGCAGATCATCTGCATTGTATCCTCTCAGCCACAACACGCCGTTAATTCTTCTAAGATAAAAGCCTTTTGGAAAATCATCTTCTTCAGATAGTTTCTCCGAGGCTATTGTGATTGATCCTGATGGAGCTTGATTCCTCTGTAAAGGTTTCCCCGAATAACCCTCAGGCTGATCCAGATATTCCAGTCTTAAATAAGGTCCCAGTTCAAGCGGACACAATTCCAAACCTAATTTGCTCGCTTTTTTAAAGATTTGAGCCGTAGTAGCTCCATCTGAGAAGCCAAGATTGCCTACCGTTAGTTCTATGGTACGAAGGTTGTACTTTGCATCAGAGCTAGTAAATTTATTATCAGCTATTAGTTTTTCTCCATACTCATTCATCAAGATAGAGTACTTTTGCAATTTCTGGATGAGCTGCGATTTCGTGAGTCCACCAACTTCTATTTTTCTGGTAATAACTGAACAATTAGGGTATATTTTCCCATTTTCAAAACGCATTCGTTGTCACTCCTAACATATTGGTACATAGATCGTAACGATACAATGGACTACATCTTAATATTCTGCAATTGCCAATAAATTTCCTTGTTGGACTAACCTGCCCCGTAAGTCAATTAAGATAAGCCACCTGATTTATATCGTTCACCTTTTGAATAGTTATTCTTATGAAACAAACAATAAGAGTAATTAAGCTAAAAAATCAGGAGGGATCACATGCTAAATGTATGGGAAACAGTTATGGATACCATGAAATCGATGACAGATCAAGATGAAGATCAACCTCTTCATGTAGGAGAAGTGATGGCATGCTGGATTTACTTAGCAGGCCTTGAATTAGCAAAAGTTTCTGTTCAAGCAGGTATAAATACCACGACGGATAATGAATTAAAAGCAATACTTGAAGAAGACATGAAACTAGGGAACAGTCAGAGGGAACGACTTCATGATTTTATGATTAAGGAAGGAATTACATTGCCTTCTGCCCCTGAAGACATGCCAAAATCAGACCCTAACACTGTTCCTCTCGGTGTAAAATTAACAGATGATGTAATTGCAAATGAATTATCTTTAAAAATTATTAGCTTAATTATGCGTGCTGCCAGTACTGCTTCAGAATCGATTCGTACTGATGTAGGTATTTTGTTTATTCAGTTTCAAGCAGAAAAATTAGCTTTCGCAGCTAGATTAAAACATTTAATGCGCAAACGCGGATGGATTAAAGTCCCGCCTTTTTACGTCCCACCTGGTTCTCAACAACCATTAGGCTAAAAATTCTCCAGTGCTGCTAAGTGAGTGATAAAGGTAAATATTAAGCAGAGCAAAAACAATCAAATGCAACTTAAAGATTACATAAACATAACGATAAAAGTAGAAAAAACGCCAAAACCCATAATCGGAGAATTGGCGTTTTTATTTTATGTAAAATTTTCTATTATTTATGAAATGAACCTGTCCCGTGAATTTAAAAGAAACCAGCTGCCTGATTAGAAGCTGATCATAAAGCCTGTCAGGCAGTTCTTATTTTTTAAATGATAACCCTTCTTCTTTTAAGAAAGATCTCATAATGGGTAAGGAAGCCGGTCCAATACCATGAATTTTTAATATTTCTTTTTCAGTGTACTTTGATAGTTTTCTCAAAGTGTCTATTCCTTCGTGAACCAATGCATTCCTTGCAGGGGCACTGAGGTTCGAAAGGAAGCCACTTTTAGGCTTATTCTCTTTATCACAGGCAGGGCAGCTTTTACACTCACTACTTTTGTAAAACTTATGTCCCTTTTCACAAACCCTTAAACTTTTATTTACTGTCAAAATAATTCCTCCAAACAAATTCTGACCCAGTATTATATATTATTATATTGTATATCAGTTATATAAACTCGGCAAAATTATGAATGCCATTATTCAACAAACCTGTCCCGTTTGTCCAAAAGGAAAAAGCCGCCTTAAAATGATCATTCATTACCAGGATTATGTTTCGGGAGAGAGATTATAGCCTTAAATAAGTCTCCGTCAATTTGTATGTTGAATTTCCCTTTTTGTATTTCAATCAGGCTTTTCGCAATGGACAGTCCCAATCCGCTGCCTTGGCTGGATCTGGATTCATCGCCTCTTTTAAAACGCTCCATTAATTCGTCTGCTGAGATATTTAACTCAGAAGCTGAGATGTTTTTGAAGGTAAGGAGGATTTCACTGCCTAATTCCTCAATAGAAATATATACCCTTGAGCTTTTGAGGGCATAATTAAATATATTTGATAATAAATTCTCGATGGACCTCCACAATAATTTCCCATCTGCTCTAATATAGACTTTCTCCGGCGGATAACTCAGCTTAATATCTAAATCCAGTAATTCAATCTTATCATTCACTTCCCCTAGCCCCTGGGTTATTAAAGACACGACATCTATTTTTTCAAAATGAACTGGAATATTTCCGCTGGACGCCTTTGTTGCTTCAAATAAATCTTCTGCCAGTATTTTTAGCCTTTTTGACTTTTGATCCAGTACTTCAATGTAACCTTCTGCCTTCGATGAATCCTTTTCAAATTTCAATAAGTCAACATAAGTAATAATGGAAGTTAAGGGGTTTCGAATATCATGCGATACATTGGTGATTAGCTCTGTTTTCAACCGCTCACTTTTTAGTTCGTTATCCACCGCTTTTTTTAATCCATCCGTGATGCTGTTGATGTTGGCAGCAAGCCTGCTGAATTCTCCTTTTTCGCCTGCTTCAATACGGTGATGAAGGTTCCCTTCCTTAATTCTCTCTACCCCGCTCTGTATAGAGTTAAAGGTCTTGATTTTCTTAAAGGCAAACCAGGCAGCCAGGCCAATCGTTACCGGAAACATGAAGAACGTTAAAGCAATCACTATTGGATAACCGATGACAAGCAGTACTGTCTTTACGCCGGTGCTTCCGCTTTGATATACATCTCCTATAAATTTAACCAGTTTGTGGATCAATGTATAAATTAATGTATGTCTGATAAGCGTTCTATTTTTGAAATGCTTTATGAGTGATAGAATCAGCACGAATCCCAGAGCGGCAAAAGGGATCGTAATAGGTGTGATCATTTTTTCTATATTCTCAAACACATCATCCACTAAAGCAACCCAAAATACTATAAGCATAATACATAATACGATATTGATGTCATTGTATAATTTATCTGCCGGATGAAAATGCAGCTCTTGATCCTTAAAAGACTTTCTGCCTGCTATAAGCACAAGGTAAAAGAATGAAAGAATAAATCCAGCCAGGAATCCAAATACTTGATATACATTTTTTCCAGCAATGGCTTTGTTTTCTTGCCACTCTTCTGTTTTAAGATCCAGCAAATCTTCCGGAAAAGCAACATACACAACTGTGGTTCCTGAATTCAGTTCATCCATTTGCTCAGTAATTACATGCAAATGTTCATTTTCTTCCGTTTCTTTTGGATAAAACTCTCGATTGTATTCCTCGAAAAGCATATAAGAAGGGTAGCTTTCAAACTGTTCTTTTTCGGTCTTTGCACTGTTTTTAAACACATTTGTCCCATCACTGGCATAAAACATGAGCTCTGAATCCTCTATATTCTGCAAAAGCAAATGAAATTCTCTTAAATCCTCCCTGATCAGCTGGTCCTTTTCCTGAGAGAGTGTCTCTGCGTACTCTTCTTCAAACCGTTTGAAATTTTCTTCTTCACTTAATTCAGGATTATAGCTTCTGGATTGGTTCCGAAATTCTGAATATAAATTCTCTTCAACACTTCTCCATTCATCCTGGCTGATTGTTTTGCCGCTTAAAATATGTTCCTCATTCTTATATTCCCCTAATAGTCTTGTGAGATCACCGATGAGAGCTTCATTTTCCAGCACAAATGCCCTGCTCTCTAAATAATTGTCTTCTAACACGCTGCTGAATTGACCATCATTTACGACCTCTACCTCAACAATGGCTCGAATGGCCCCCGTAAAACAGATGACGGCTATGATAAAGACAATGAATTTCGTCATGACAGAATGACTATATCTTTTCAACTTTATATCCAACTCCCCACACCACCTTCAAATATTTTGGCTCTTTCGGATTTATCTCTATTTTTTCTCTAATTTTCCTGATATGAACGGTTACTGTATTTTCAGGACTAAAGGATTTTTCATTCCATATCTTTTCATAGATCTCTTCAATGGAGAAAACTCTTCCGGCATTTGCTGTCAGAAGTTTTAAGATCTTATATTGTACGGGTGTCAGATGGACCTCCTTCCCATCGATCGAAACTGTTCTCCTTTCATCATCAATCATAAGTCCCCCCGTCTGATATACATTGCTTCTTGTTTCAAGACTTCCAAATGTCGTATATCGTCTCAGCTGTGATTTAACCCTTGCAATTAACTCCAGGGGATTAAATGGCTTGCTTATGTAGTCATCTGCTCCCAAATTTAAGCCTAAAATTTTATCCGAATCCTCCGATTTGGCAGAAAGCATGATTAATGGGATATTGTTTTCTTCTCTAATCTTCATGGTAGCTCTAATCCCATCCATCTTGGGCATCATAATATCCATGATAACAAGATGAATCTCATGATCTCTGATTACCTCAATGGCTTCTTCTCCATTAAATGCTTTATGTATTTTATAGCCTTCGTTTTCTAAATAGATGCCTATCGCATCTACAATGGCTTTATCATCATCACAAACCAATATGTTCATGAAAATTCACTCCCAAAAATGATTTCAATATAAGTACCATCCCTTTATTATTCCTGTTAATAGAATAATATCAGTTAAATCTTAACAAACACTTTATGCAATTCTTAAGATTTTCTTAGTGTTTTAAAAAAAACAGCAATAAACCGGCCAGCTATATGGTTATTATCAGAAAAGAGATAAGCTCAATTAACCTTTCAGGCACAGCTGCTATCCTGGTGTATGAGGCGTTGCCCCAGCAGGATTTCCGCATGAATAAACCATCTTCCGCGCTGGAAGATGGTTTATTTGATTCCGTTTTTTACTCCACAGGAATAAACTGGTGGTATAGTAACTCTACACCGTTAAGGAGGTCTATGATGTGGCTGATGTATCTTGTGTCATTCAAATAGCCGAAGCAGAAGTTGGTTATCTTGAAAAAGCAAGTATCAGTAACCTTGATGACAAAACCGCTAATGCTGGCACCAATAATTACACTAAGTATGCACGAGACTTAGATGCAATCAGCGGATTTTATAAAGGTTCAAAGCAGGGATTGGCCTGGTGCGACGTATTCGTTGATTGGTGCTTCGTTCAGGCATACGGTGTCGATGAAGCAAAAAGGCTTTTGTGCCATGGAGTGCTTGGGGCTCGGTGCCCAAATTCCGCTGAGTATTTCAATAACAATGGGCAATTTTATACGTCCAGTCCTAAAATTGGTGATCAAATTTTCTTTGGTACAAGCATTTCGAGTGCTCATCACACAGGAATCGTTTATGCGGTTGATTCCAAGTATGTTTATACAATCGAAGGCAATACTTCAGGTGCTTCCAGCATGATTTCTAACGGAGGAGGTGTTTGCAAGAAGTATTATTTTTTGTCTAATTCAAAGATTGCCGGTTATGGAAGGCCAGCTTTTGATCAATAGCAGTTACTTAGGCTGAAGATATAGAAAAGTGCCAGTCTTTTTCTAAACGAAAGTTACTCTCCAGAGCTTGGTAATATTTACTCTGACTCCTCAAATCCAGGCAGCGGTTTGAGAAAGTCCCATAAACAAACAAAAGCCCTTTTGGGTTTACAAAGGGCTAAATACTTATAAAGTAAATGATTTAAAACCCTACTAAACCTACCTTGGGTCAAGACATCACTTTTAGTTTGATATCCAGACACTGAGCCGGCAAAAAGCGCGAAAAGATAAATGATATCAAACCGCAACTGTTAGAAAATCTCTAACAATTGAGATGCAGTTTCATACAGCCTTGTTAAGAGAATCAACCATTACCAGGGGCACCGGGCATATATTCTTAATATCCAATCAGGTTTTAAAACTTGCCCAATTACCGACACTCTTAAATTCTTTATACTCCGGTTCCCACACTGCATCTGCCACAGCTTTTGCCGAATCCGTAATGTCTGCTCTTGCAATTCCTTCTTCTATCGCGGCTTTCGCTACTTCAACACCCACATAGATAGAGACATCATGCAATTTTTCAATCGGAGGGAGCAGGGACGCTCCTTGCTGGCTGGTGTCGGTCAGCTTAGCAACAGCATTGGCAGCTGCAGCAAACATACCTTTTGAAATTATTTCAGCTTTGGCAACGATGGCTCCAAGCCCGAGACCAGGGAATACAAATGCGTTGTTTGACTGCCCAATGTTATAGGAAACACCGTTGTATTCCACATTAGCAAATGGACTTCCCGTTGCAATCAGAGCCTTGCCGTCTGTCCATTTGATCAGGTCCTCCGGGACTGCTTCAGCCAGGGCAGTTGGGTTGGACATCGGCATGATGATTGGCCGCTCCACATGCCTGGCCATTTCCTTGATAATTTCCTCAGAAAAGGCACCTGCCTGGCCGGATGTACCGATCAGGATTGTTGGCTTCACCCTCTGCACAACTTCCATTAATGAAATGATTCCGTCCTCATTCCTGTCCCAGCTCTTCACTTCATCCGATTTCCTTACATAAGGCTTTTGAAACTTCAGGACATCCGGTGTGTCATCTGTCAATAAACCCCGGTAATCAATAGCCCAGAAGCGGTCATAGGCTTCTTCTCTCGTCAGCCCTTCAAGAGCCATGGCATCTGCGATTTGGTCAGCATTGCCGATTCCGGCAGCCCCTGGCCCGAAGACAACGATTCGCTGGTCCTTCATGGAAGTTCCAGTTACCTTTAAAGCAGACATAACAGCAGCAAGGGTCACCGCTCCTGTTCCCTGAATGTCATCGTTGAAGGTCAGGATTTTGTCACCGTACTTGTCAATAATATTTCGAGCATTCACATTGCCAAGATCCTCCCAGTGAAGAAGAACCTCCGGGAAAAACTTCCTTGCTGTCTGTATGAACTGATCTATGAATTCATCATAACGATCACCGCGAACACGGGAGAATTTGTTGCCAATATAAATAGGATCGGCAATCAGCTCCTGATTATTTGTACCAACATCCAGCACAACCGGCAGGACCCGGCTTGGATCAATACCGGCAGCGGCTGTGTATACAGCAAGTTTGCCAATCGCAATATTGATGCCGCCTACCCCCTGGTCCCCAATGCCTAAAATGCTTTCAGAGTCCGTAACAACAATTAAATCAATGCCATTTTTAGGCTGGCCCAGGTTTTGAAACGCCTTTTCAATCCCAGCTGGATCATCAATCGAAAGATATAATCCGCCAGGGCGACGGTAGCTGTGAGAGTAGGTCTGGATCGCTTCGCCGACAGTCGGTGTATAGATGATTGGGAGCATTTCTGCTAGGTGGTCTTTCAAAAGCCGGTAAAACAGAACAACATTGCGGTTATATAAGTCATATAGAACCCCGTTTTTGAAAAGATCCGTGGTGCGCATAGAGTATTGCTCATACACCCTTTCTGCCTGTTCATCAAGCGTCAGAACATGAGGCGGCAGCAGGCCGTCAAGTCCAAGCTCTTCCCTTTCCTCTTTGGTAAAAGCAGTTCCTTTATTTAAAAAAGGATTTGAGAGAATGTCTTTTCCTTTTAATGTGGTAATAATGACATTATCAGGAATATTCATGGAAATTCCTTCTTTCTTTCTTAGATTTGCTATGCAAATTTCCCCCTGTTTATGTTAATGACCCTGACTATTTCCCACTAGGTTTTTTAACTAAAGTACCCTATTTTGTAACTAAAAAAACAGGCAATTAAAGCCGCTGCCTGTTTTTTCTTTTCTTTACAAATCAGTTAAAAAGCTTTAGCAGCATGATGGCAAGGATGACTGTAGATGCTCCTCCAAGTCGTGTGGATACCTGTGCGAAAGGCATGAGAGACATTCGGTTGGAAGCAGAAAGGATTGCAACGTCTCCTGTTCCTCCTAGTCCGCTTATGGCAGCCTGCCCCCAAATACACTTTCATATCATTCGACAAACTTAGTCCAACTATTATTATAGTATAGGAAACATGCAGGAGAGTTTTTGTAATTAAAAAAGTGTTCATTTATAGGCTTTTAGTATATAAGAATGTTTACGAAACTAGCAGCCTCCCAAATTTTAAATGGACCTGCAGATGCAGGTCCACTCAAATTAAACGGCAGCTGATGCTGCGTATTTTTCTTCCAAGGTCTTCTTTAATAATGAAGCTAATTCGAGCATGCCATATTTTCCGGCTTTTGCTTCTGCATCCGAATTATAGTTTGTGTTTGTATTAATATCATAAGTGTAAATGTCACCTTCAGCATTTCTAATAAATTCAATTCCAGCAACTTGAATATCATTCCTGGCCAGAACGTCTTTATATTTTTCTAAAATTTCGTCCTCAAAACCTTCAATGATCTGGAACTTAGGCTTTTCTTCAACCTCTTCTCCGACCGGGCAGAATAAGTCGCCAATCTGGCATGCGTCCGCCGGGCAAAGTTCAAATCCTTCAGAAGTATCAACCCTTACAGCATAAACAAAGTTGCCTCCTACAAATTCACAGCGGGTGATATAGCTTTCAGGAGATTGAATGTATTCCTGAATAAGGGTAATGCCATCAACAGGCTCTTCGAAGGAAGGTCCCTCCACATAAGCTTTTAGAGCATCAATACTATGGAATAATTGAACACCCAGGCCTTTTCCGGCTCGGTTATGCTTCGTGATAAACGGCTGTCCCGCAAACGTCTCGGCTGCCTTAATAATGTGTTTTTTTCCAACCGCTGCAATCGTTTTTGGAGTCCTGACACCAGACTTGTTTAACTCCAAGTACTGCAGGACCTTGCTAACTTCCAGCTTTAAAGCGCTCGTTCCATTTAGAACAGTACGGCCATGTGCTTCAAGCCACGCCAATACTTGTCCGGAAAATTCAGCTGCAAAGCGATGATCACGGGTATGAGATGAAGCACTCATCCGGCTATAGAAAATTCCTTCCGGCGGTTCTGCCGATAAATCCAGCGTTCCTTCGTCTAAATGCCATTCTTCATAAGGAACACCCAGTTCCTCCAGCCTTTTTGTCAAATGGACTGTCCACTCACTATTTTCATGTATTACATATACCTTGCTCATTATTCAGGCCCCTTTCTAGCTCTTTATTAAACTGCGTCTTTGTTCCACTAATGGCATTACTGTCTTTGCAAAGCGTTCCATTTCCTCCAGCTGAGGTGAGAATTGCAATAATAGCAAGTCCAGGTCAGCTTCTTCAAATTGCAGGATTCGATCAGCAATTTGCTCTGGTGTTCCTATTAAGTTTGGCCGCAGACCTCTATTGGAGACAGAGTAATCCTGCAGCTGAATCTGCTGCTCTAATTGTGACTTTGTCGTGAAGTCCTTAAAGCCAGCGTATCCGCTGGAATCCTTCACAGTCGTGATTTTTTCAAGCTCAGCAAGAGCCTCTTCTTCTGTTTCACGGCAAATAACATACGCAGCCATTCCGAAAGAACTGAATGGCGCATTCCCCGTTTGTTCACGCCGTCCCTTCATTTCTCCTATTTTCAGGTCAATCTCTTCAACCGTTCCGCCGTGCATGACATAAGCATCACATTTTTCTGCAATGGCCTGCTTGCCTTTTTCGCTTTCACCGCCTGCATAAAGAATGGGGTTAGGTCGTTGAACAGGCTTCGGTGCAAGCTTCGTTTCTTTTAAGTCGTAAAATTGGCCAGAAAAGCTGAAGGTATCTTCTGTCCATAAGCCTTTCAGAACATCAATGAACTCCTCGGTGCGGGCATAACGCTCATCATGTTCTGTAAAAATACCACCATATTGACGGGCTTCTTCAGCCCACCAGGCAGAAACAACATTAAGAGTAAAGCGGCCGCTGCTGATTTGATCAATATTGGCTGCCATTTTTGCTGCTACAGCAGGATTATGAAAACCAGGACGGATCGCCGTCATGATTTCAATTTTTTCCGTCACGGCTGCAAGTGCGGCTGCCGTGGACCAGGCTTCAAGAGAATCATGGTCCGGTCCTTTAATATCATTTAAATATAATTCAGCTATTAATGTAGTCGAGTACCCCCATTTTTCAGCCGACTGAATGACGTTTTTAGCGTATTCAAAGGTTGGCGGCATCTTTTCGTCATCTACATTTCGCAGCCAGCCTCCAAAAATCGGCAACCAGAAACCATATTTCATTTTTCTTCTCTCCTCTTGCATTTTTAAATATCTACTTTTCGCATAACTTAAGTTGGATTTATAAACAATTAAAAAACTCTCCTCCTTAGAAGAGAGTTTTATCAACCCTCTTCTCATCTTTCAAGCGATGCGCTTGCTGGAATTGGCACAGTATTCATCAGAACCTGCTGCCGAGGCTTCAAAGGGCCAGTCCCTCCACCTCTCTGGATAAGAAGAAAAATATTCAATTTTTTAATTATTTAAAGCGATAATAATTTAAATTCACCCAATTGTCAATCAATTATTTCTGAACTCTAAATATTTTTAATAAGTTAATGAATATTCCCTTTAAATCAGTTCTTCAACTTACTTATCTCCTTATTAAATAAGATGGCAGCTAGTTCTTTGAGTAGCCCCTCTAGTTCAAGTACAATATTTCATAATCTTTCTTGTGGCATATATTCGAAAGAAATCAACAGCCTTAATTTCAATAACCTATTGTTTAATAGAAAAAGCTGCCATAAGGACAGCTTTGACCAATAACCATTTGCCATTTAAACTTGTTGATCAATTTCAATAAAATAATGATCCTTACGGTAAGAAACGGCCTCCATTGTGGCGATTAAATTCTCTTCATGCAGGATTTCAATTCTATAAAATCCAGTTCGAAAATTTCGTCTTACTTCTTTTGCACGGGCAACTATTCTTTCTCCTGGTTTAGCTGCTTCCATAAATTGAATGGTTGTTGACAGACCTACTGAGGTTTTTCCATATGCATTACATGCTACTGAAAAAGCATGATCGGCTAAAGCATATATGACTGCACCATGTACAGTTCCGTATGCATTTACCATATGGCTTTGTATTTCTAACATTGCTTCAGCAAAACCAGCTTCAAATTTTGTCAACTGGATGCCTAATGACTGTGCATACGGATCGTTCTTTACTTGCTGGTAAATCTGTTCGCGGTAGTTTTCATAAATTTGATGCTCATCAATTTTCTTCTTCACAAATACCTTCCCCTTTATCCGATGGTTTCTACTTGATTAAAACACGAATTGAACCAATATCATGTATGCCATCGTTCCCCCTGCTATGGAGAGGAGCATGCTTTTCTTCCAAACATGAAGAAGCACCACGATCGCCACTCCTAAAAATTCCGGGATACCATATGTTCCTGCTAGTAAACTTACATCTTTAAAACAATAAATAACCAGAAGACCTATTACGGCGGAAGGCAGCACTCTGCCCAGATATTGAATATAATTAGGGGTGGATTTACCTGATGGAAAAACAATGAATGGGAGAAACCTTGTAAACATTGTCCCTAAAACCACCATTGCAATTGTAATCATCTGCTGTGTTAAATCCATTGTCATAAGGCACTAACCTCAACTTTATCCATTGACTTTCTAAGCAAGGACAGCAGCCCAAGAATGCCAATCATAGCTGGAATAATAAAATGTGTACCGCCAAAAATGATAAGGCATAAAATTGAAATCCCAAGACCGGCAAGAGCGCTTTGGTGCCTATCGTCCTTCATCCACTGTTCAATAAAAATGACTACAAAAAGAGCAGTCATAACAAACTCTAATCCTTCCGTATTAAATTTGACGTAAGACCCAAAAATCCCCCCAATTGCAGAACCAATAACCCAATAAAAATGATTGAATAAAGTCACAAAGAACATAAACCAGCCTCTATCAATACTTTTCGGAATGAGAACGGTACTATTAATCGCAAACGATTCATCGCATAGCCCGTATATCATGTAAAGCTTTTTCTTCCCAACACCCCTGTATTTCTCCAGCATGGAAATGCCATAAAATAAATGTCGTGCATTTACCATTAATGTTAAAAGTAATGCATTGATTGGATTGAAGGATAATAGTAAGAAATTTGCTGCTACAAATTCCATGGATCCTGCAAATATTAATAGACTCATTAAAATTGGATAAATGGCATTAAAACCTAGTGAATTCATAAAGATTCCATAGGCAATCCCCAAGAAAATGAACCCAGCCATAATTGGGATAGTATAGGGGAAAGCTGAACGACATGCATTCCATATTTTGGCTCCTCTTTTCATGTGCCTCAACTCCTAAATGGTAACTGTATTTCATTTTTAACATAAAAAATCCATACAATGAATGATATTATTGTATGGATTACAATTCTCTCTTTTCATTAGCATTTCTCATAAGATAGAATGTGGTAACTATATTTAACCTTATATCAGCATAGGCTTATATAATATAATTTTAGACAAAAATACATACAATGTACGGTGTTTGATGTAAAACATTAGAGGAGGTGCAGCATGCCAGTAAATTCATTTGATGATTACCCAATGTCATGGAAACCTGATAAGAACGCTTTAAAGCGTCCTTTTTATAAATCTCTTGCCTCATTACTTGAACAGGACATTATAAATGCGTTTGTAGCTCCTGGGACTAAATTGCCTCCTCAGCGTGAATTGGCAGACTTTCTTGACTTAAATTTCACCACCATAACACGAGCCTACAAAATATGTGAAACAAAGGGATTAATTTATGCAGTTACAGGAAGCGGGACCTTTGTTGCGCCAAACGCCTCCAGATCAGTAACCATTTCCAAGGATAAAGCTGCAAACCTTATTGAACTAGGATTTGTAGCATCCTTTGAGCAGACCAATGCTATGATAAAAGATACTATTCAAAAGGTTATTGACAAAAGGTATTTTGTGCAGCTGCTCAATTACAATGATCCCACTGGAATTCCACATCAAAAGACGGCAGCTCTTAATTGGATGGAATCTTTCGGCATACAGTCTGATCAAGAACATGTTGCGATTGTTTCTGGTGCCCAAAATGCTCTGGCTATTACGTTGGCTGCATTATTTGAGCCTGGCAATAGAATTGCAACTGATTTATTCACGTATTCAAATTTCATTGAGTTAGCAAAATTACTCCATATTAAGCTAATACCTATAATCGGAGATCAGTTTGGAATGCTGCCTGACGAACTTGACAAGCAATGTTCTCAAATTAATATTCACGGCATTTTCCTAATGCCTTCGTGTACTAATCCTACAACAGTAATAATTCCTGATTTCCGAAAGCAAGACTTAGCTGAAGTGATTCGTAAACATCGATTAATATTGATTGAAGATGATATTCATGCCTTTCTAACGGCAGGTTTTATTACCGGTTACGGGCAGCCCATGTTCAATTTACTTCCGGAACAAAGCGTTTATATTTGTGGAACCTCTAAGTCAATCTGCTCTGGATTACGAGTTGCCTATATGGTCTATGGGGATGCATTACGCGAGAAAATTTCTCAGGCTATTTTTAACATCAATGTAAAAACCTCTTCTTTTGATGCAGAGGTAATTACAGAGCTTATTTTATCCGGGAAGGCACATGAAATTGTGGCTGAAAAGAAACAGTTAGCACAAGCAGCAAATGATATTTATTCGGAATTTTTCCCTTCAGATGGTGGACATCCATTAAGTTTTTATCGTTGGCTTTCAATTCAGGGTCAAAATAATACATTGCAGCTGGAAGCAGATTTGAAAGAACGGGGGATTCGGGTTTTACATTCTGATCGTTTTTTAAGCGGGCAGACCATACGTGATAAATATTTGCGAATTGCTCTTTCTTCTACCAATTCATTAGATGACTTAAGATTTGGTTTGAAGATTTTAAAACAGTATCTAAATTAATAACCGCAATAAACTCACAATTTGAGTCAAATGAATATCTTTCAATAAACTGAGCATGATAATTTTGATCAAAATCCTTGTTAGGACTATCTCAAAGAGCAGGTGAAATTTATTGACTCGATTGCTTCTTTTTATTAGCATATCTATTCTTGTAATAGTCTGCACCAGCTGTGGTAATAAAGCAGATGAACAGGAAAAGAAAGTATCTGTTATTCAAACAGAAAGTCAGACCTCACCTAAAATTATACTTCTTGTTATCGATTCACTTATGGATGAGCCGTTAAAGAATGCTATCCAGGAGAAGAATGCCCCTGCTCTTGCCTTCTTTTTAAAACACGGCCAATATAGTAAAAATTTAGTAAGTTCCTATCCAACCATGTCTGTTACAATCGACAGCTCTTTAATAACTGGTACTTACCCGGATCAAAGTAAGATTCCTGGACTTGTTTGGTTTGATAATAATGAGAAGCAAATCAACACTTATGGGAATGGTATGTTTGAAATTATGAAACTCGGGGTTTCCCGATTTGCTGATAATATCATGCATCAATATAATAATGTTGACCTCAGTCCAAATGTAAGAACTATACATGAAGATCTGAACAATTTAAAAAAAGATTCAGCATCCATTAACGCATTTATTTATCGGGGAAATTATCATCATACCCTTAAAGTTCCAAAGTTGATAACAAAAGTGAGCAATCTGCCTGAGGAATACGAAACCCTTGGACCAAAAATACTGTCTTTAGGGGCATTTATACGCCAGGACCCAAAGAATAATCACATTGTCAATCGTATAGGACTTAATGATGCCTTCGCGGTTCAAGAATTAAAATATCTATTGGAAAATAATATTCTTCCTGAATTTACAATCCTGTACATCTCAGAAAATGACTTTACTGTACATAGGAAAGGTCCAGATACAACAAAAGGAATTGAAAAACTTGATAAGCATCTCCAGGAGGTCCTGAATATTTTTCCAAAATGGGAAGATGCCCTAAATAATAACATTTGGGTTATCATTGGAGACAGTAATCAGTCGTCTGTCAATGAACGAAAAAAAGAGGCACTAATAGATTTACAAGAAATCCTTTCTAAATACAGAATTTTAAAGCTCGGTAAGCCTGTTTCAGAAGACGATCAAATTGTCATTACAGCAAATGAACGGATGGCCTATATCTATAAAATTAACGAGAGTGTTTCTGTAAAAAATATCGCAGGAAAATTGCAAACTGACCCTCGGATTGCCTGGATTGCAAGGAAAGAAAAAGAGATGATACATGTGATATCCGGAGATCATAAGGAGTCCTTTATTTTTAAACCAGGCGGGACCTATAAGGATATTTATAATCAAGCCTGGACTATTAAAGGAAATACCTCCATTCTCGATTTATCCTTAAAGGACAAGAATATTCATTATGGGGATTATCCTGATGGATTAGCAAGGTTATATGGAGCTATGCAGTCTCAGGAAGGTGAATTTCTTGTTGTTGATGCAAAACCCGGATTTGAATTCATTGGAGAAAGTTCACCTGAACATTCCGGCGGCGGTGCCCATGGTTCAATGCATAAAGAGGATTCACTAATCCCCATCATTGTTACAGGAACCAATAAAAGTATCGATCAGCTGCGGATTGTAGATTTAAAAAAATGGATTTTGGATTTTTGGAATTAATTAGTTTCCATGCCTCGCACACAAGTATAAAGCCCTCAGAACTTGAGGGCTCATTTTTATATTTATATTAGTACTTTTGTATAAAGCAAGTAAATTAACGTTATTTTAATACATATCCTTCTGAGTAAAATTCCAAAACGCCACAGCAAGACAGGCGGCCGTCCAAACCCCGAGCACGGTCAGCGAAAACGGCAGGGACATCCCTTCAATCGGCGGTGCCTGGCCTTCCAAGTAGTTAATCAGATCAAAGTTTAAGTTCACTAAAAACTTGGAGCTCGTCCAGCTCGAGCCGATAGAAGATAGCAGAGTGCCTGCGATTAACACAGCCATCATCGCCCCTATTCCAGTCGCTGTATTTTTCACCAGAACTGATATCATAAGGCTTATGGTTCCAACAACCGCTGTTACTACCCAGGCAAGGCCAACTGACATCAGCAGGTATTCCCACATCGGCAGTGTATGGATGTATTCCGTTGAAAATTCACCAGATGCAGAAGCTTGAAATCCGGTTAAAATAGGTGCGGTCCATCCATCATATCCGAGCACGATTCCTGAAACCCCATAACAGACAATCACGGTTGCCGCCATCAGCATGGAAGTATACAGTAAAACCGTCAGCCATTTAGCCATCAGGATTCTCCATCTTTTAACCGGCCGGGACAGTAATGTTTTGATGGTGCCATCATTATATTCCCCGCTCACAATATCAGCCATGATAATAATAATGAATAAAGGCAGGACAAGTGTGACCCCCTGTGAGAAAAAGATGCGGATAAACGTAGGGGCTCCAGGATAGTTCGGGTTGATATCGTTGTCCAGATAATACTGCTTCTGCTTCAGATCAAATTCAAGGAACTGTCTGAAATCGTCCTGTATTCCACTCGATGCGAGCCGATTTTGCCGATCGACAATCTCCTGCTGAAGCTCCACCCGCCAGTCCAGGGTGCCCTGCTTTTCTATTTTCTCCTGTATCTCCCTGTATTGTGCATATGTAAACATCGAGACCAGAATGACTAATATAACGCTGACAACCGCCAGGCGTTTTTTGGAAGCAATTTTCATCACTTCATTACGAATCAGTCCAACCATATTCGGATTAGACAATATGATCGCCTCCTGTCAAACTGATAAATAGGTCCTCCAATGTCTGCACTTTCCTTTCGATCGTCCATACCTCAATACCCGCCTTCATTAAAGCCTCATTCAGATTTGAGGTTTTGCTTTCATCCATAAGAGTGTGTATAGTATGGTCATCGTATAGTTCTGCAGCCTGGACATACGGGGATTCTTGTAAAATAGCAAGTGCACGAATAGAATCACTGACTCTCCAATCCACACCGGATGACAGTGCACCAACCAAATCGCTTACGCTGCCGACCTTCACGATTTTCCCATGGCTCATAATAGCCACACGATCCGCCAGCAATTCGATTTCACTTAAAATATGACTGGATACGAGCACCGAAAGGCCCGTATCATCGACCAGCTTCCTGATAAATGTCCGAAGGTCTTTTATTCCCATCGGGTCCAAGCCATTCGTAGGCTCATCCAATATCAGCACATCCGGGCGGCCTAACAATGCTTGTGCAATACCAAGACGCTGACGCATTCCTAATGAATAGGTCCGAACCTGATCATCAATTCTAGCAGTCAGATCAACCAGATCAATGACTTCTTGTATCCGTTCTTCATCCACATCAGGCAGCATCCGCGCAAACATCTGCAGGTTGTCGCGGCCGCTCAAATACTTATACAGTTCGGGATTTTCGACGATAGAACCAAGGCGCTGCATCGCCTGAACAAATTGCTTTCTTACATCAAAACCGCAGATGTGAATCTTCCCGGATGTTGGCTTAATGAGCCCGACAAGCATCCGGATCGTGGTGGTTTTACCTGCGCCATTAGGACCCAGGAACCCAAATACTTCTCCTGGATAAATGTCAAATGATATATTATCAATAATCGTTTTCTTTCCAATGATTTTCGTTACATTTTCCAATTGGACTGTCGGCTTTAAGCTCATAACATCACCCTTGTTCTATTCTAACTAAATTTTCGAACAAACACTCTTTTAAATACTCCATTTGAGAAAAAAATGGATACAATCACATTAGAAGGAGAGGTAAAACGATGAAAAAATGGATGTGGCCGTTATTTTTAACATTGTCCCTTGCGCTGACAGTTCTTTTTGGGTATGGCCTTGCCAGTGCCTATATGGATGTTACCAGTCCGCCTCAAGCGGAAATATTAGCGAAATCAGAGGAAGTTCCTGTCACACCTGGTGATACATATATCGCACTCGGAGATTCCTTAACCAGGGGTGTCGGCTCATCAAAGGGAGAAGGTTTTGTCCCGCTGGTTGGAAGTGAACTTAAAGAAAATAATACTGTTGAACGTTTTCAAAACCTGGGTGTAAGAGGTGCCAGGATTGAAGATTTACTGGTCCAGCTAGAACAAAAGGAAGTCAGGAGATCTCTTAAAGATGCCAAAATCATTACGATCACTATAGGGGGAAATAACCTATTTAATAGCGGGGAGACCCTAAAAAAATATTCTGAAGAAACCGCCCTTGGCATCCTGGAGACCGAAATTCCGAATTTGGAAAAGACGTTTAAAAACATTCGTGAAAGTAATCCGAATGCAGTCATACTCTATATGGGGCTTTATAATCCATTCAAGCAATCGCCCAACGGGGATTCATTTGATTCCATCATCCAAAAATGGAATGAGTCTGCCCGTACATTGGGCTTGAAATACAGTGTTCAAGTAGTGGATACTTTCAATTTAGTCACGGATGCCAAACGAGATCTTTCCAGTGACATTTTCCATCCGAATGATGCTACTTATAAGCAAATAGCTGAAAGCATGTCAATTGTCATTGAAAAAAGTATCGTTCAATAAAGAAAAGGTGAATCCACAGTCTACATGAAGTCTGGACTGCAGATTCACCTTTTTCATTATTTGCATGCTTCACTAACCTTTACCCCTAGTGGCCTGTGGGCCATAATTCCGTTTGGCTAATCCCACAATGGTGTCCTTACCCTAACTGACGTTTAAATTCTTTAACGGCGAAGAAGTAAGAGATGACCATGATGCCGACGCACCAGGCAAGCGCGATCCAGATGCCGCTTCCAACAGACCCTTCATACAAGAGAGCACGAATCGCATTCACGATTGAAGTCACGGGCTGGTTCTCAGCGAAGGCACGGACTATTTTAGGCATGGTATCGGTTGGGACAAAGGCCGAACTGATAAACGGCAGGAAAATCAGCGGGTATGAAAAGGCTGTCGCCCCTTCCATAGACCCCGCTTTCAATCCGGGAATGACCGCCAGCCATGTCAGCGCCAGCGTAAACATCCCGAGTATCCCAGCTACCGCTAGCCAATCCAGGATATTAGCGCTGGAACGGAAGCCCATCAAGAGCGCAACGAGGATAACCACTATAATAGTGAGTGCATTGGAAACAAGCGAGGTCAGCACGTGAGCCCATAATACAGACGATCGCTTAATGGGCATCGTAATAAAACGCGCCATCAGCCCGCCTTTAACATCCGTAAACAGCCGCACGGAAGTGTAAGCGACACCGGATGCGATAGCCATCAGCAGAATTCCCGGCAATAAATAATTGACGTAGTTGTCCGTTCCTGCCTCTATGGCGCCGCCAAATACGTAGACAAACAGCAGCATCATCATAATCGGCGTAATCGCCACCGTGATAATTGTATCCGGACTGCGCATAATGTTGCGCATTAAACGCCCCAGTAATACCCCTGTTTTGCTTTTCATTTACATTTCCTCCTTTTTGCCGATTATTGCGAGGAAAATTTCCTCCAATGTCGGCTGCTTCTCGATATACTCCACCTTCGCTGGCGGGAACATCTCCTTGAGTTCGGTTAGAGTACCGGTCGTGATGATTTTTCCGCCATGCAGAATGGCGATACGGTCTGCCAGTTGTTCGGCTTCCTCCAGGTACTGGGTCGTCAGCAGGATGGTCGTGCCGCCGCCGGCGAGCTCCTTGACGGTATCCCAGACTTCAATCCGCGCTTCCGGGTCAAGCCCTGTCGTCGGTTCATCGAGAAAAATGACTGCCGGCGTCCCGATCAGGCTCATGGCAATGTCAAGCCGGCGCTTCATCCCGCCGGAATAATTGTCAGCCCGGCGGTTGGCCGCCTCGGTTAGGCTAAATCTTGCAAGCAGATTGTCAGCGACTTCTGCGGGATTGGAAACTCCCCTCAGCCTGGCGATCATCATCAGGTTTTCCCGCCCTGTGAGCATGCCGTCCAAAGCTGCAAACTGCCCTGTCAGACTGATACTCTGGCGAACAAAATCCGGTTGACGCTGGACATCAAAGCCGCAAATACCTGCTTCACCGCCATCGGACTTCATCAACGTCGAGAGGATATTGACGGTCGTCGTCTTTCCCGCTCCATTTGAGCCAAGCAGGGCAAAAATTTCGCCCCGCTGCACCTCAAAATCCACACCCTTTAAGACTTCCTTGTCTTTAAAGGATTTTTTTAACCCTTTTACAGAAATCGCTGCATTGCTCATACTTTTTTCCTCCTTGTAATAGCACCTTGTGGGGCTGGATTACTGAAAACCTCTACTTAGTCTGACAGATATTCTGTATAACTTAGTACCGAGGTAAAATTGAAACTGAATAGTGCAGGTGACAAATCACATTTGTAAAACACCTATTCAGTCGGTTTTATCTCTAGTATTTACTTCTTTCCCAATCGCTTCATGATACTCTGATTCAAATCTTCACGATACTTGGCGACATAGGTTTTAGCATTTGCCACCAGTTCGTCGGCAAAGGACGCCACGTCATCTCCGGTGATTTCCAGCACTTGTCTGCCTTCCGCCGCACCGGCTTCGAACAACTCGATTAATTCATACTGCATATGCAGCATATCCATCCCGTTGCCCGCTGAGAAATTCCACATGTAGTTTTGAATCTTCTTAAATACAAACTGGTAGTCCTCTGGAAGGGCTTCTACCCGTGCCATCATCATTTTGTATTCTTTTTTATCACCAATCAATTTTTTGAACATTTCCAACATGTTATATTTCCTCCTTTTTTATAAAGCTGAACAAGACACTCCAAAGATATCGGACAGAATATCTTATGAAACTAGGTTGACTTCAAGACGTTGATTTTTGATGATACAAAATCCCATTTCTTCCAAAATAATTCGAGTTCCTCGCGGCCAGCCTCATTAAGTGAGTAAAACTTGCGGGGCGGCCCCATATCGGACGGTTTCTTTTCTACATCCACCAGTTTTTTCTTTTCTAATCGCACGAGGATGGTGTAGACCGTCCCTTCCACGACTTCGGTAAAACCAAGCTGGTTCAGCCGGCGGGTAATCTCGTAGCCATAGGTTTCATGGCGGCTGATGATTTCCAGCACACAGCCTTCCAGCGAACCCTTCAGCATTTCAGTTAAATTTTCCATGTTCAGAGCCTCCTCTATTATGTCTGACTTATATTCAGTATTACTTAGTACCAAGGAAAATTTATACTGAACAGCTTTTGGGAACCTCCGCTATTCAGTATTGCTTATTACAGGTACATTGTAACACCGAGTAGTTAAGGGCGTCAACTTTTTATTATAAAAAAATTAAAATTGGTCAACTGCCCCTCTTTGCATACAATGAAATAAGCTGTTTTATTAACAGCTAATGAGCACCTGATAGCTCAATAGCAAAAAAATGACAACTCGCTATTTCTCCCAAAGCTCGACCAGGCGGCCTTCAGGGTCTTCGATCCAAACAAACTTACCAAACTCACTAACCTCTTTTTCCTTAGCAAGAGGTACACCCATTTGTTCAAGGTGCTTAATAGTCTCATCTAGATTATCTACTTGAAAATTTAACATCACTTGTTGCTCTGTTGGAAAATAACTGTCATCCTCGGCAAAGAATGAAAAGATAGTCTCATTTTCTGATTGGGGTTTAATCACAGTCCCATTCCAATTGTCTATTTCAATCTTCAGCACTTCACTGTACCATTTTTTTACAGCATCAAGATTCCTAGTTCTCCAAAATATTCCTCCGAAACCTTTTATCATCGTAACTAGCCCCTATCTTATTTTATTCTTTTCGTTTTTCGAAAGTTATCTTTACAAACTTTTGTTTTTCTATAAAAAAGGAACTGCTGCACACAGTTCCTTTGCATACTCTTCCAATGACCAGTTAAATCCAATCTTCACTCTCATCAGCAAGTCTTTGTAAATCATTCATAAAAACACCCGCATGGTAGCCATCACAAACAGCATGATGCATTTGTAAAGAGACAGGCAGGAATAATTCATCATTTACTTGTGAATACTTCCCTCCAGTTATTATGGGCAAGAGAAAATCCCCGCCATTATTTATATTTAAATTAAATGAGGTAAAAGAACTCCAAGGAATCATAGAAATCGGAATAGTATTATCTGGTATAGGTGTTTTGGGAAATAATCTCCCCGTACCATTGTATTCTTCAACATCATTTCCATATTGAGAATGAAACTCTGAAAAAATAGTTAGGTTTGGTGACCAGATGCCAGAAAATGTGTGCATCTTCTTATCAAAAATCGTATATAGAGGGCAAATCTCTGTCCAATAACCTAAATGACCTTCTGAGTTAAAACTTATTCGAAACTCTCTGTGGGAGTTTACGATTATTGAAACTATAAAAATAAACGCAGGATATAGCTTATAATTCTTTTTCTTTAAGTTCTTCATAAGAATAGTAATATTTATTTCATTCGTCATACTGAATGTGGTCTGCTGCTTTAAGTAGTGTTCAAAATATTCTTTTCGATCCCACTTGTCACGATTAATAATGTTAAATTTCATACTCAACGCCTCCTAATATAATTTAATTTTTATCTTAGGAGGCTATTTTCACTGCTTTTTTCATGACAGTCATCCTTTTTATATATAATATTTTCTTATATTATCCGGTATCTCTAACTAGTATCAAAAGTTTTCTTCCACTTACAAGCCCTCAGTTCAAAAAGCAGTAATAAAGAATGGCACTTCAGCTATTAAAACTCATTAATGTTTGATATTACACCTTTTAAAATTTCAATTGATTTTATTGGTTCTTCATCAAGCTCTAAACTGTGATTCCCACCATCAATCACTTTTAATATAAGATTTTGATTCTGTTTCAATTTTTCAAAGCGCTCTTCAATGAAACAGCTATCCCGATCTCCAATAATACAAAGTCCCTTATGATCACTATGAACCATTGCATTAAATACGTCATCTCTTTGCAGTAACGGTGTCAGCCATACGGCTTTTGCATCTTTCAGCATAGTATTATTAAACAGATAACTTAAAGCAATTGTACCTATTGATTTAGCCACCACATAATAATTACTGTATTTCTTGTTCTTAATGGCGTTGTCGATTGCATGTTGTACATTTCTCGTGAAATCCTCTTCATTTAGCACAGACATCTCTTCCCTGCTAAATGTATAGTTAATGTGTAATACATCAAAACCTTTTGTGTAAAATAACCCTGATGTAAAGTGCAGCAGCGGAGCATTTGTTGAGTAGCCAGCCCCGGGCAAGACAATAACTAAACTATTTGCTTCTTCCTTTTGTTCTATCAATCTAAAAGGAATACTTTTTGAACCAGCAATTTTATGATTAGTCACCGTTTTCTCACTTCCTAAGTTTTTATTGGTACCTATTCTTGACTATCACCCAATATTCCTTCTTCACGTGATCTGCTCCCATAAACAAAACATCTTAAAACAAAATATCCCACTAGTAAAAGAGCTTCCCAAGAAAAATGGGAAGCTCTTAACTTATTTATCCTTAATTCTCAGAAGACGCAAGCCGTTTAATGTGACAATAAGAGTCGCACCCATATCTGCAAAAATCGCAATCCAAAGCGTTAGCCAGCCTGGAATGACAAGAAGTAATGCGACAAGCTTTATTCCTAATGAAAACGTAATATTTTGCTTAATAATGCTAAGGGCTTTTCTGCTTAACTTCACGGTAAATGGCAGTTTCCCAAGATCATCTGCCATCAGGGCAATATCTGCTGTTTCAAGAGCCGTATCCGTTCCAGCTCCCCCCATGGCAATCCCAACAGTAGAAGCAGCCAATGCAGGGGCATCATTTACTCCGTCACCAACCATTGCCACACGGTCATATTTCTTTCTAAGATCTTTAATAAACGTTAATTTATCCTGCGGCAATAATTCAGCTTTAATATCCGATACGCTGACTTGTTCACCAATCGCGTTTGCAGTACCTTCGTTATCGCCAGTAAGCATAATGGTTTTTTGAATCCCCATAGAATGAAGATCTTCAATCACATTTTTGCTGTTTTCCCTTAACACATCCGCAACGGCAAACAGACCTAATACTTCTTCAGAGGTACCTGCCGCCATGACCGTTTTTCCCTGCTTTTGAAGACGGGCAATAGCTGTTTTTAATTCAGCTGGAATTCCATTTGTTAATAGTTCCTCGAACAAATTCGGGCTTCCAACGTAATACATCTGATTTTGAAAGATCCCTTTAATCCCTTTTCCCGTAATGGAAGAAAAGTCTTCAATACGGATGTCCTGGTATGGCGCATTTTCTTCTTCTGCTTTTTTCATAATAGCTGAAGCAAGCGGATGCTGTGATCCATTCTCCAATGCGGCAGCAATGGACAAAAGCTCATTAGAATTTGCATGGGATTGCGGCAGGTAATCTGTTACCATGGGAATCCCTTTTGTTAGTGTCCCCGTTTTGTCAAAGGCAATAGCTTTGATTGCCCCCATCTCTTCTAAATGAATACCGCCTTTAATCAGTACGCCATTTCTTGCGGCATTCCCAATGGCAGTTACAATGGCAACAGGGGTCGAAATCACGAGCGCACAAGGACACCCAACCACAAGTGCAGCTAATCCCTGATAAATCCATGTATCCCATTCAGCTCCAAAAAACAGCGGAGGAACAACAGCTACACCTAAGGCAATAAGCATGATGAGCGGCGTATAGTATTTAGCAAATTTGTCGACAAAGGCTTGTGAAGGGGCTCGCTCAGCCTGAGCTTCTTCCACCAAGTGGATGATCTTTGCAATTGTCGTATCATTTACATGCTTCGTCACTTTAACCTCAAGCAGACCCTCTTCATTCAAGGTTCCTGCAAAGACTTCATCTTCAGCCGTTTTGGCAACAGGGACAGATTCCCCCGTAATAGCCGCTTGATTGACGGAAGATAAGCCCTTTACTACAATGCCATCCATCGCGATTTTTTGCCCTGGCTTGACAATCATAATGTCACCGAGCTGAATATCCTCCACCTCAACCATCATTTCTTGGTTCCCTCTTCGGATTAAGGCTTCCCGTGGAGCTATATCCATTAAGGAACGGATCGATTGACGGGCTTTATCCATGGAATACGTTTCAAGCGCTTCACTGATCGCAAAGAGGATGACAACGGTTGCCCCTTCTCCCCATTCCCCAATAAAAGCAGCACCAATGACAGCAATCGTCATCAGTGTTCTCATATCAAACTGAAGGCGAATTAAATTTTTCAGCCCTGTTGTGAACAAGCGGTATCCGCCAATAACCATTGATGCACCATATGCTAAAATGGAGAGAATGTCCCCTTCCCCATTCAGTTCCCCTGCAAACCATCCCATAACGAGAAGGACAAAGGAGGCGATGACAGTCGCATGTTTTTTCAGAAAAGGTTCTTTCTTCTCTACAAATCGCTCCTTTTCAGGAATAACTTTTAAATTTTCAAAAGCTCCGGCCTTCTCCAGCTCTTCAATGGTTGCCTCTCCGTACACCGTCAGCTTTGAAGCACCGAAATTTATATTTGCATCAGAAACACCATCCAGGTGTTTTACGTTCTTTTCGAACTTTGCAGCACAGCCTGCTCAGGAAAAACCCTGTACACGGTAGACATTTTTTTCATCTGATTTCGCTAAAGCCTCACTCATATTGATACACCTCCTTTTGATGTGTAAAGGCAATTTGAATCAGCTGTTTGACATGATCATCATCGAGCGAATAAAAGACTAATTTGCCATCCTTGCGATATTTCGCCAGTCCCATATTTCGAAGGAGCCGTAAATGGTGAGAAGCAGTAGCTGTTGTGCACCCCACAATATTAGCTACATCACAGACACATAATTCTTCTTCTTCACATAGTGAAAAGGCAATCTTAACCCTGGTGTCATCAGATAGCGCTTTAAATATTTGGGCAACAGCAGAGGTATTCTGATGGGAGACAGATTCTTTCACACGTCTTACTTTTTCTTCATCCACGCAGGTTACTTCACAAACATCATCGTGCTTCAAAAGAAGCCACCCCCTTAATCAAACGATTGTTTGATTATTAGTATATGTACCTTTTTCTAAATAGTCAAACAATCATATGGTTATTATCTCAAAGCAAAAAATGGTTCATCCAAATCGGGGATGAACCATTAATTTGAAAAACATAACCGCCATAAACAGTTGCATATGTTATTTACTCTTGTGCTTTAGGCTGGGAGTGCGTGCCAGAGGGGATGATAGCAAAAAGGCCAATTAAAGCCCCGTCAGCATAATTACTAATACACCCAATCAATATGCTATAATTTGGAGGAAAAATTGAAGATAGAGGTGACAATCCTTGGCCATACATGTCGTACTATATCAGCCTGATATTCCGGCCAATACCGGAAATATTGCCCTTACTTGCGCTGCAACGGATACATCCTTGCATTTAATCCGGCCGCTCGGCTTTTCAACAGATGAAGAAATGATAAAACGGGCAGGCTTTGATTTCTGGGATTCCGTGAACATAACATATTATGATTCAATGGATGACTTTTTTTCAAAAAACCAGGGGGAATTCTATTATATTGAGACCTTTGGTGAACAGGCACATTCATCCTTTGACTTCAGTGATGCATCAAAGGAGCATTATTTTATGTTTGGAAAAGAAACAACGGGCTTGCCAAAAGACTTACTGGAAGAAAATAAAGATCACTTTCTAAGAATACCCATGAATGATAATGTCCGTTCACTCAACCTTTCGAGCACAGCTGCTATATTGGTGTATGAGGCTCTGCGCCAGCAGGGATTTCCCCATCTTAAATAAAACATCTTCCGCGCTGGAAGATGTTTTGTTTTTGCACTTTATAAAAGACAAAACCCAATTCATACATTATGTATCTGTTTTAGACTGAATGCTGTTTTTCTTTCTTGTTTCTGGCAATAAGAAAAAGCTGCCCTAATGACAGCCCAGGATCCCGCTATCGCTCTATAACACTTCAGGTCAGTCATTTTTCCGGTTTCAGAATGGTTCTTTGCAGGGGAACGCCTCCCATTGAAACATTGCGTTCTATGAAAATATAGGTCTGGCCATCAATGACAAATTTTCGATTCCCTATATAACTGGCCTCTCTCCCTTGATTGTCAAGTTCACTCTGGATTGCTTCAACATACTCTTTAAAATCCGCATACCTCTCATCCAGATCAATGGTGATATGATTTTTTCTATATCCCATAAGCCAATTAAAACCAATCAGGCATAAACCGAGTATCGCCAAAAATAAAATGATTTTCATACCGAGGTTTCACCTCCCTTTAAAACCTTTTTCCCCCTATACCTAATGTATGATTTAGTAAATGTTACGTTTCATAAAAAAAAGAATCCTCAAGCTTATGTGACTCCAAAAAAGTAGTGAGTTTCTCATCTCTTTCAAATGCTAATTTACCTATCCAGATTAAATGTCCCCAAGAATCAAGTACGCTGAGTTCAGAGTGTGGAATATTTTTGTGGGCGTGATAAGGATGTTTCAGTGGAATAAAACCGTCATTTTTACTATGAAGAATCAAAACAGGACAGGCGATGGATCTTAAATCTTGGCCGGTTAATTCCTTGGTTTGTTTAATGTCAATAAGAAAACCACTGCCTGATCGCTGGCGGTTATTCATCTTTTTAAATTCCGCAATATCATTGTCACCAATTCTTTGTTTAATCTCTTCTTTTGAGAGGGAACTAAACTGCGAAGACATCATGTTGAACATTACCTTTGAAAAGGAATTACTGAAAAAACCAAGCATCTTCCATGTGAACCCTTCAACAGATGGCCGAAAGATAATGTGGGCTGCCTTATACTCCAGATCCTTCGGTGTAAGCCATTCCTTTGAAACCGCACTCTCTAAGGTAAGACTTTTAACTCTTTCCGGAAATAAAGAGGCAAATCGGATACCTGTTGGGCCGCCAGCCGATATAGCCAGTATATGAACCTGTTCAATGCGAAGATGGTCTACCAATTTTCCGTAATATTCACATGCAGCAGTTAAACTTTCCCCTATCGCTTCTGAAGTCTTTCCATATCCTGCCCTTGACGGGGTAATGATGGAATATCCATTCTCTACTAAACCTTTATATCCAAATTCTTCGTTGCAATTTGAGTGTCCTCCATGAAAAACAAAAATAGGTTCACCTTTCCCAATAACGGAATACTCGATGGTCACATCGTCTACTGAAAATAATTCAACTCTTCTCTCCACACTACCATCTCCCTGATTGCTTATCTCTCTATATCAATACTAACATAATATTCCAGATGCTAAAAAAACAGAGGGATATTTTATTTCCTCTGTTCTTCCCTGCTAACCTATAATCCCTTTTTTACCTTCCCCTCCATCACCTGGGCCATTTGCTTAGAATCAAAATCATTCTCTTCATAGAGTTTATGAATGATGTTTTGATAGTCTCTTTCATTCCGGTTCTGGCTTAATTTATCGGCAGCTTGAATTTCCTTTACCTTAATCTTGAATCCAGCAATTCCTTTTATCTGCTGTTCTAAAAGCTCCGGAGAAAGCTTATCCCATAAGACTGGATTTTTGCGATGTTTTTCATATTTTTGTAGCAGCATGGCCAGGTCCTGCTTTAATTCCTCTTCGCTCAGAATACTGGCTTCGCCATATACATGGACAGCCTGATAATTCCATGTTGGGACATTTTCTTCCTCATACCAGGAGGAAGAAATATAAGCATGTGGCCCCTGGAACATCACCAGTACATCTTCAGAGGCTTCGAATGTTCTCCATTGCGGATTCCCATATGCCATATGCCCTGTTAAATAGCACGTATCTCCTTCTAAAATTAACTGCAATGGCAGATGAGTAGCAATGGGTCTTCCTTGTTTTGTCGAGACCATCGTGCCAAACGAGTTACTTTGAACAAACTCCCAAATTTCATCCGCATTTGTGACTTTATAGTATTTTGGAATATACATAATCATCCGCCCTTCGAAAAAATCATTTGAGAATCTTGACCATTATAAAATCCGTTTGTTCTTCATCACCCATATAAAAAGAGTGGGATCCAGTTTGGACAAGCCCCATTTTCTTATAAAAGGCAATTGCCTTTTCATTTTTTTCCCATACACCCAGCCAAATTTTCTTTTTATTAAGTTCCACCGCAGCTTCCAGGGCTTTATGGAACAGATATTTACCAAGCCCCTGTTTCTGAAATGAACTTCTGATATAAATCCTCTCGATTTCGAGTGCTTCATCGCCCATTTCTTCAGTCTGAGCCTCATCGGTATTAACCTTTAAATACCCGGCAGTCTCGCCTTCAAATTCAACAAAGCAGAACTGTGATGAAGGTTGGGATAGTTCAGTTTCCAATTGCTTTAGGTTAAATGCCTTTTCCAAATAGGCTTCCATATTTTCGGGTGAATTCTGTTCCTTAAACGTTTCATTAAAGGTTTCATAACTAAGTTCCTGAAGTCTTCTTAAATCTTCAAGCGTACATTTTTTCATATTAATAGTCATTATGCCTCTCCCTTAATAATTTCTCTTGTTCCCCTTTTTTACATATTCCCAGTCTTTCTCTACATTTTTTCTAACCCTTTGAAGCAGCTTGAAAAAGGTTGCTGCTTCTTTCTCGGAAAATCCCTCTAGGGCAATCGCGTTGGAATATTCATGTTCTCTTTTTATAAAAGGAAAAGCATTTTTCCCCTTCTCTGTTGGGAAGAGCCTCCTGATTTTCTTGTTCTGTTCATCGTCTTTCTTTTCTATAAAGCCATTCAGTTCAAGCTTTTTAATCGCACGGGCTGCCGTTGTCCGATCTACTTTTATCATCTCAGCTAACTTTTCCTGAATAATTCCTGGATTTTCACATATTCGCACAAGGTACAGGTACTGTCCTTTTGTAAGGTCAAGCTCTTTAAATTCGATATTGCTTATGGAATCCAGCGCCCTCGCGATCATGCCAATTTCACGGAGAATTTCCAGTGTACTCAACTCCTCAACACGTTTTTTGTTGTAAATGCAATAATACTATGTATTCAATCTAACTTATTTTTGTTGCATTTGCAATAGAAATAAACATTTTGCAGCCTTGTTAATGGCTATGAAATCTTAATGCTCCAATTATTAAAATAGAAAAAGCATTACTTTACCACAATAAACAACCTGTCCATCCAAACGCATATGCTAAAATAGATAAAAATGGGAGGTGTTTATTTGCCGGATTGGTCGTATCATCCTATTTTTAAGCCCATACTTCAGAAGCTGCCGCCTTCCTTCAGCCGGGAGTTTATCCATCGCGGAATGAGCATGATTTCATCCAGCCGTATAGGGGAAGGATTAATCGAATTTCTTGGTCATATGGAACCCTCCAGCAAGCTTGCGAAAAATGTATTTGGCGTTCATTTTTCCACTCCAGTCGGATTAAGCGGCAGGATTGATCCTCACTTAACCGGGATGAAGGCTTTTCAGAATCTGGGGTTTGGATTTACTGAAATCGGGCCCGTTTCCATTCGAGGGTCAGCAGAAGAACTATATGCAGACCCGAAACAAGAAAAGATACATAGATTAATGGACGCTTCAGTAGAGTTAACGGCTGCTAAGAAACTGCTGCTTTCTCTAAAGAAAAAGAAAATCCCTTCCCTCATTAATGTGGAAGGAACTTATCAGGAAGCCATGCAAATTTGTGAAGAATTGCTGCCTTTTAGTGACGGATTTATTTTGGGCAGCCATACTATTCAATCAGCGAGCCAATTTAATCAATTAAAATACAAATTAAATAAACCTATCATCCTTTCTTTTTCACAGGATGATACTCTCAGCCTGGACTATAGCCCGGACGGAATTCTTATTACAGGCAATGATTCACTGGAAGAACTCCTTCATAAGCTGGCAGCTCTCAGAAAGCTGTACAGCGAAGATTTCCCCATCATCACTTCAGGCTGTATTAAGGAGCCTTCAGATGCTATTAAACTGTTGGAAAGCGGAGTTTCTTTAATTATGTTAGGCGATGAGTACATTTTTACTGGACCCGGATTGCCAAAGAGGATAAATGAGGCCTATACCAGTACATTCCAGAAGGAGCCTGTTAAAGGGGAAGGATGGCGCTGGTACTGGCTGTTTGGCTTGGCTATTGCCATTGCAGGGGTCATTGCCCTGTTTTTCAGCATGACTTCGGTGATCCTTCCCTATGATGAGAGATTTCTGGGGATCTTTAGGAAAGACATTATTTATTTTAACCCTGCCATTTTATACTTTATGGCCCATGACAGAATGACACTGTCAGGAACGATGATTTCAGGCGGAATCATCTATATGCAGCTTGCCAGGCATGGAATAAGAAATGGCCTCCACTGGGCAAGAAAAGCAGTAAATATAGCAGGAACTATTGGCTTTCTGGGAATTGTCCTGTTTATTGGCTACGGTTATTTTGATTGGTTACATGGGCTGTTCTGGCTTATTTTACTGCCCTTGTTTATATTGGGATATGCAAAATCAAGAACAGCAAGTGCATCTCCCTCCAGTTCAAATCTTTTTAACAGTGCGCAGTGGAAGCTGAGCTTATTCGGCCAGCTTTGCTTTGTGATACTGGGGTTTTCATTAGCTATTGGCGGGATGGTCATTTCCGTCATTGGAGCTTCACATGTATTTGTACCAACGGACCTTGCTTATCTTTGCCTGACTCCTGAAGCTCTGAACGAGTTTAACGATCGGCTAATTCCTGTGATCGCACATGACCGTGCGGGATTTGGAAGCGCACTTTTAAGTGTAGGCTTGCTGGTCTTGATGCTGGCTTTATGGGGGATCCGCGAGGGGGAAAGATGGGTGTGGTGGACCTTCACCATTGGGGCGATTCCATCATTTGCCGCCGGGATCTTAACTCATTTTTTTATTAACTATACGGATTTCATCCACCTGCTTCCTGCTTACTTCGCATTGCTTTTATATGTGATTGGAGTTATCGCAACCGCCCCTTTCTTATTAAAAAAATAGTGGCTAAATAAAAAACCGGGCGGTATCAGAACTGGATACCACCCGGTTTTCAGCATATAGATCACTCTTTAACAGCCGCTTCTTCACCTGTTTGATTTTCATGATGGGGTTTCACTCTTTTAATAAAGAAAGCAAGGATGAGTGCAATCACCGCAATCAATGCAGAAATGAAGAAAGTGAAATTAATGCCATGCAGCATCGCTTCATTCATGATTTGCTGCTGCATGTCAGCTGCGGCCTGTGCAGATGGCTGAGCTGCACTGGCACTCATATTGGCCAGTGTGTCAGCAGCCAATTCCTCCGCTTTTTCTTTCGTGTGGTTGTTCATGACGGTAATCAGCAGCGCGGAGCCAATGGCGCCGGATACCTGCTGCAGTGTATTATTCATAGCGGTTCCGTGCGGATTATTTATCGCCGGCAGCTGATTCAATCCATTGGTCATGACAGGCATCATAACCATTGACATCCCGAACATCCGAAAGGTATACAGCAGAACAAGGGTAGAATAGGCCGTATTCATGCCGATTCTGCTGAAGTAATAAGATGTTACAACGGTAATGGTCAGCCCAATCACCGCCAAAACTCTCGCCCCATACTTATCAAAGAGTTTCCCTGTAATGGGAGACATGATTCCCATGACAATTGCTCCCGGAAGCATTAATAGACCCGAGTCCATTGGTGAAATTCCGCGGATGGTCTGTACATAGATGGGCATCAAAATCATCGCTGAAAACATGGCGACAGCTATCACGATTGAAATGGCCGAGGACAGGGCAAACATTGGATATTTGTAGATGCGAAATTCAAGCATAGGATCATCCATCCGAAGCTGACGGAGTACAAAGGTAATTAAAGCCAGTGCCCCAATCACAATCGTGCCGTACACGAGAGGACTATCCCATCCTTTTTCTCCTGCTGAACTAAAGCCATAAAGCAAGCCGCCAAATCCGATGCTTGATAATACCAATGAGATGACATCAAGCTTAATCGCTCTCTGCGGTGTAATATCTTTTAATTTAAAGACTGCAAAGGCGACGGTTAAGAGAGCAATTGGCAGAACAAGGTCAAATAACATTCTCCAGCTGTAATGTTCAATCAGCCATCCGGAAAGAGTCGGCCCAATCGCTGGTGCTGTGATCATGACAAGACCAAACATCCCCATTGCTGCCCCTCTTTTTCAACCGGAAATGCGGTAAGCATGACATTCATTAATAATGGCATCATAATAGCTGATCCTGAAGCCTGAATCATCCGCGCCCCTAATAACACACCAAATGCAGGCGAAATACTGGCCAGGAATGTTCCCAAAGTAAACAGTGACATGGCTGTAATGAATAATTTCTTATCGGAGAATCGCTGAATAAAGAATGCACTCGCCGGTATTAAAATCCCGTTAATAAGCATATAGCCTGTAGACAGCCATTGTACGGCAGTTGCATTCACATCGAATTCTTCCATAATGGATGGGAGGGCAACGTTCAGCAATGTTTCATTCAATATCGCTACAAAAGCCCCGATAAATAAAATGGCGATCATGCCATATGGCGGTTTGTTTTGAACCGAATTGGTTTCCTGCGACATATTGAATCAATCCTTCTTTCTATGTTAATGATAGATTTGTTTATCGGATACACCCAGCCGGGTCAGACCTGGATGAAACCTTCCCGCAAAACTTTTTGCAAAAACGGGCTCGGTTCCCCTGCGCTGTAGAGCTGCAAATCATGCATAGCTCTTGTGCAGGCGGTGTAGAAAACTCGGCGCAGGCTTTCATCACCATAGACATGCTCGGATGCATCATAAATGATGACAGCATCAAATTCGATGCCCTTGGATAAATACGAAGGTACGACAACCACTCCTTGTTCATATTCAGTCGAGTTGCTTTTCAAGAGTTTAATTCCATCGATGCCGGACAGGGCCTCATATGCACGCAAACTTTCTTCAGCCGATTTGCATATGATCGCAATACTTTTAAACTCTTGGCTTCGCAAAACCGCGACTTTAGACGCGATGCAGCTGTGCAGCTCCTCGTGATCTGCTATTTGCTTCAGCTCGGGCCGCTTGCCGCTGCGGTCAAAAGGGATGATCCTTTCGCCGTTTGGAACGAGTCTTCGCGTAAATTCAATTATCGGCTTTGTGGAGCGGTAGCTTCTTGCTATATTGATCACTTCTGTTTCATCCGGTCCGCAAAGACCCATAAGCGGTTGAAAATCAGCCATATCGCTGGCATGGGCAAATATCGCCTGATTAAAGTCGCCGAGTACCGTCATCTTTGCGGCAGGAAACAGGCGCTTCAGAAACTCAAATTGAAAAGGCGAGTAATCCTGCGCCTCATCAACGACGATGTGTTTTATCGAACTGTTCGTCTGAAAGCCTTGAATCTGCTCCTTCAAATATAAAAACGGAGTAGCATCTTCATAAAGCAGGTGACCTTCATCCAGCATTGCCACCGTCGCCAGGCAAATATCTGCCCATTCCACTGGTGTCTCTGACCATTGTTTGATCTGCAGGGAATCAGCAAAAATCTGTTTGTATAACCCCTTAAAATCGATAAAACTCAACACCCTGATTCGTTTTCGGAGCGGCTTCAGCTTTTTGCGGACAATCAAGCGGGCTAACGCTTCAGGCTCAATTTCATAATCATGAATCGAATCTTCTTTAAAGCCTCGTTTTTTCGCAAGATAGGCATGTGCCTGATGATATTCCTCATTGCTGAGCAACTCGATTTCCTCCTGTACCCACGGCTTATTCCGTTCTGCCTTTTCAGCTTCATTGATTCTCTTAATGAGCCAATCCATCAGCTTTTCGAGTCTGTTATGAAAGCGGAGTGAAGTGTCGCTGCTATAAAACCTGTCTGCCATTTGCTGAGCGGAAACAATCGGCTTTCCTCTGAAATTTATGTCCTTAAATAGCATTCCCGATAACTCCAGCGACTTCATGTATGCATGGATCGCCTCAAAAAAGCGGGCAGATGCTTTGAATTGAATGCCCGCAACCCTTGCCCTGTAGGAAGGGGTATGGTCTGCAGTTAACACGTATTCCAGCTGCCCGTATGGATTTTCAACTTCAAACTCTTTACTCAGCCGATGGTCCAAATATCCCTGGAAGGTGACCTGCTGCATATTCTCTTCACCGAGTTCCGGCAGCACATTGGATACATAACTGTTAAACATTGAATTTGGCGAGAACAAAATAATTTGCTCCGCATTCAGATTATCCCGATCCTTGTACAGCAAATAAGCAATCCGCTGCAGGGCAGCAGATGTCTTGCCGCTGCCGGCAGCACCGTGAACAATAAGCAGCCTTCCGCGATCATGACGGATGATGCGGTTTTGATCCTGTTGAATGGTAGCTACAATATTGTGCATATGTTTGTCAGTACCCTTGCCCAGAACCTCTTGAAGGATCTCATCGCCAATGGTAAGACTTGTATCGAACATAGACTGAAGAACGCCGCCGCGGATAAGATATTGCCACTTCTTCTCCAATGTGCCCCGGATTATGCCCCCGGGTGTTTCATACCTGGCCGGACCAGGCTGGTAATCGTAGTAGACACTGGAGATCGGTGCCCTCCAATCGTAAATAAGGAAATTTTCGCCGCTGGCATCCCTCAGTGAGCTGATGCCAATATAGATTTGTTCCTGATCTGATGAACCTTCTTCCATAAAATCAATCCGGCCGAAGTAGGGAACCTCCTCCATCCGGCGCAGCGTGGACAAGCGCTTGGATGCATGTCTGTGGGTGCTTTGGCTGACCGAAAGAGCCTGAGCCTCCTGCCTCAACCCGATGATGGTTTCCAGGTAATCATCGAAGGTATCAATATTCACCTTAACTTCATCCCAAAAGTGTTTGCGGATATGAACCACTTCGTTTTTTCGCCTGGAGGTTTCTTCTTCCAATCTGCTGACTTCCTCCGCAATTGTCCCCATTACACTGTCCAATCGGTTTTGCTCCTGCTGAAGTTTCGAATTCATAGCAAACACTCCTTAAAAAAATTTATAAAAAGGGTTGACAAACGAAACGATTGCATTATATAATTAAAATAGGGAAAATATATTTATTTTTAATTACATAATGCACATCTATATAAATTTACCACAGGGCTTCATTTTTTTCAATGGTATTTACTTAAATCTTTGATTGTTTATTTCCACAGAGCCGTATTTAACGTTTCCAATGTTAAATACGGCTCTTTTTATTTTCTTATCCCCTTTACGTTAAACGGAGAAATCCTTTATTTTCACATCTAGGAGAATTTCCTTAATTTTATCCTCTTAATCCTCCTCCCTGACATTACTTCAATGCTGCTCTGGACAGATTCCCCCCATCACTACCACCGCTTTACCCGTCTATCTTCACTTTCAGGAAAGTGCAAAACCTATTTTCACAGAATAAAAAGGAAGTTAGATTGGTTTTCGATCAGAATCTACTGAAAAATTCCCCCAATAGGGATATTGCATTACTAATAGAAATAATTATGTAAATCCCGAACAAAAGGGGATTTTCATGGGGCATAAACAAAGCCCCTCTGCACCTATGAATCTTCATAAAAAAATATGAAAAGGGTGAAATGATGAAGAGTTCCTTTAAGAAAAAAATGTCTGCAATCGGGATTTCGGCTTTACTTACCGGAGGGATTGCAGTGCCGGCAAGTGCAGAGTTTGAACTGGCAAAGCAGAATGGGCAAGCAGGACAGGAAATACCTCTGTCAAAACAGGCTAGGGCTGAATTAGATAGCCTATGGAAAGATAGTGCAATAGATCATCCAATATATGGACAGGGCCTGAACCAGTTCGATCCTAAAGAGAATATCAGACTAATAGTAGAAGTAGAAGTAGAGGTAGACAAAACAGAAAAACCAGAACAGAAGGTGGAACAAGTAAAGAGCAGCTTTATGAAAAAAAGGAGCGGTGCCTCAGAAGTAATTCATACATATTCTGAAGGTTTTTACGGCTTCAGTATGGAGACAACCATTGAGGAAGCAGAAAAGATCCAAAAAACGGCTGGCGTTAAGGACATCCGCATCTCGAAAACATATGAGCATCACGATATAAACAGCAATGAAATTGTTGAAGCAATGAATGTTTGGACGAAATACAATTACACAGGGGACGGAATGGTCGTCGCAATTGTGGATTCGGGAATCGATCACAGTCACGAAGCGCTTCAGCTTACCGAAAACGGAAAAAAACATGCGAAATACAATGAAGACAATATCCAGACAACATTGAATAAAACGGAAATAAACGACATCTGGTATTCCGATAAAGTCCCTACAGGTTATGACTGGGCAGATAAAGATACCGATGTCATCCCGGCAAGTAATAAGCATGGCACCCATGTGGCCGGAATTGTCGGAGCTTTCGAAAAGTCTCAGAAAAAAGCTGTCGGTGTAGCGCCGGATGTTCAGCTGATTGCTGAGAAAGTGTTTTCTGATTCAAGGGGATACGCATACGACGATGACATTGCAGCAGGAATTTATCATGCAGTAGAAGCAGGAGCAGATGTCATCAATATGAGCTTGGGATCTGATGCAGGAATTGCTGACCCAAATGATCCTGTTCAGCGGGCAGTCAAGTATGCGACAGATAACGGTGTTCTGGTAGTCGCTTCTGCCGGTAATTCTTCTTACAGCACGAAGCAGAACCTCCTGCCGACCACTGACCTGCCACTGGCGAAAAATCCGGATATCGGGGTAGTAGGTGATCCAGGGATTACACCTTCAGCACTTCAAGTAGCCTCTTCCGAAAATGACTTAATGAGAGTCGAATCCCTTATGCTGAACGACGAAACCATGCTGGGATACCAAAATCAATCAACTGCTAAAAAATTGTTTGAAGGACTTGAAGCAGGTACAGAGTATGAGCTTGTTTTTGCCGGCGAAGGTTTCGGTGATGATCTTGGTGGATTAGACCTCGAAGGCAAGATTGCTGTCGCTAAACCAGCTCAATCTTATTCTACATATACAACTCTTCAATATGGAGTGGCAAAAAAAGGAGCGGAAGCACTAATTGTAATCCCTCCAGACGAACTTTCAGATTTCCCAAACCTTAGGTTCTCGCTGAACTCCATTCCAGCTGTCACAACTGAACTGAAATCAGGAAATAAACTGATGGAAAGACTTCAAAGCGGCGAGAAGATTTCAGTAGAGCTTTCAGATGAAGGCATGTGGGTACAGAACCCTGCAACAGAGCCAATGTCGGATTTCTCTTCTTATGGGGCACCGACAGACTTAAGCTTCAAACCGGAAATTACCGCACCTGGCGGAAAAATTACATCAACGGTTTTGAATAATGAATATGAAGCTATGAGCGGTACTTCCATGGCGAGTCCGCAAGTAGCGGGAGGGGCAGCGCTTCTTCTGCAAAAGTACTACCAGGAATTAGGGCTGCCGAAAAATGAAGAAACCGTCCTGAAAGCAAAAATGGCTCTTATGAACACATCTGAAATCTTGAAAAATCCGAGCCATGAAAACACACTATATTCACCAAGACGACAAGGATCCGGCCTCATGAATATTGAACAGGCAGTAGAGACACCTTATCTATTAAAACGTGTTGGTGCACCGCTTGAGCAGGCAGCATCTGTTGCACTTAAAGAAGTCGGACGCACATTCGAGTTTACACTGAATGCAGAACCTTTGGCGAAAAAGCTGGAAAAAGCGAATCACCAATTTGAAATCCAGGTAGATGTACTGACGGACGAAACAGAAACGAGGTCCGTAAATGGCAAGAAAAAAGAGTACTTAACGTTAAACAGCATCCCGGTTGAAGACGCAGTTATAAAGATTAATGGCAGAACACAAGGCAAAGGCATGATCCAATATAAGCCACACCGCGATGATAAAGTAACAATCTCTGTGACACTTCCAGAGAACTTGAGTAGAGATCGCTTTGTGGAAGGCTTTGTCCGCTTCGTTCCAAAAGGAAGCTCTGTAAAAGATCTAACGACTTTAACCATGCCATTCATGGGCTTCTACGGCGAATGGGATTCACTCGACAACATCGATGAAAGCCCGGTAAACGGTGATGCTTATCTTCCATATACAGTTCTTTGGAATGATCTGCTGAACCTGCCAATGGGCTATGACAACAGCACAGGCAAATTCAATCCTGAACAGATTGGCTATTCGCCGAACTCAATTGTAACTGGGATATATCCTTCTTTTACAGCTTTCCGAAATTTGAAGGAAATGGCATTAAGCGTCCAGGATAAAGACGGAAATACCGTCATAAATATTACAAATTTCACTGAATACACAGAAGACGGCAGTCCTTATACGTTCCGGAAAAATATCATGGCTTACAGAGACTTCTATTACGGATTTGATAACATGTTATGGGATGGAAAGGATGACAAAGGGAACATCCTTCCTGATGGTGATTATTTTTATGTGTATGAAAGTACTTTGAATTATGAAGGAGCAAAACCGCAGCAGACGAAAATCCCAGTCAAAATCGACGGGGCTGCCCCTGGAGTTGAGAACATCCAAGTGCAAGATCAAAAAGATGGCAAATATAAAATTACTTGGAATGTACAAGAAGAAAACACCGGGTATATCGGAAGTATGCTTTGGGTGAATGGGAAGAGAAAGTCCCTTGAGTCGGGGGTAATGGAGTATATATCTGATGAAAAACCGGAAATCGTGATGATATCCGCCCTTGATGGCGTACACAATGTAGGAGTGAACTATTGGGGCAACAAGGAGCTGCTTCATGCAGACCCATTCATCAATTTCTGGCAAGTATCCGGAACCAACATCAATGAAACAAAACCAGCTTCGATGCTCATCTTTGGTTATAAGCGATTGGACTGGCACATTGAAATCTCTGATTCAGAGGGAAATATGCTGGAATATGCAGATATCGAAAATGAACATTCAATATACGGTTTGAAGTGGTATCCAAGCGAAGAATATCCAAATGGAGACTACTATGTAACGGTTACCGGAACAGATGAAAAGGGGTTGTCGCTAACATCCGAACCGAAGAAAATCACAGTAAAGCATTAATAAAAGAAAGCCAGGAATCCTGATTATGGGATTTCCTGGCTTTTTATTAAGACCTATAAATTAATACTAGAAAGCTTTTTTGCAGTTCTCTACTTAACATCAACAAGATTAGCACTTAATAATTGGGTATATTCCTCTTCATGGTGAGCATCAGCATAAAATCTGTAATGCCAAAAGGCTAACAGACATTTTTTAAACCTCTCTATATTACCTATTTTGTTTGATGTTGCTGCCACTTCTAATAGATCCATCAAACCTTTTTCAACTTGATTGCATTTACATTGAAGCAAAGCATGGGCGTAGCGAAAATCCCAGTACATCTTTTCTTTTAGCCATGGTTCCTTGCTTATAGCCATATCTTCGATAACATCTTTGAATCTTTCTATTAATCTTTTTGCATCCTCCAATCGATTTAATCGGACATATGACTCCAATATTCTCGGCAGACCTGCATATATATCGTCCCTAGTTTCCAGCCAGGAAAGATATTCATCCACATATTCTAACTGACCAAAATCCAATAGTGCAACATAGCGATTTCCAACAGCTATATCTGAAAAAAATTCGTTTACATGAGCGTATTCCGCAATAAGGTCTAATACTTCCTCAAGAGACGCGCCCAATCTTGTCAAAGCAAAACTCTTATACATGAGAGCCCGTCCGTAATACTTGTCCTCTGCTGCCAATTGTTTTAATTTTTCGGCGTAAAACAGCACCTTCTCCCAATCTTCACGCCGATAGTAATCCGCCATGATCCACAGGTATGCTTCTTTCCTGATATCAATTGGCATATATGCCAATTGATCTAAAACATGAGCCAGAGCATGCTGGCCTATGTCTGTCATTCTTACAATATAAAATCTCCTAAAATAGCTGATTGCAACATTTTCAGAAAAGCGATCGGAATCATTTTCAATAATTACTTCATAGAGCGGTAGCGCATGCTCTCCTTTTCCTGCTTGAAAAAGCTCTTCGGCTACAGAAAAGATGTATAATAAATTTTTCTTTCTTAATGTTTTTGAATTTTCTTCCAGCATTAAATTTATCAAATTACTATAATGCTTTTTACGTCCTTCTGCTGCACACTTATACAAGAACTGTATACTTCTGCGCTTATCAATGCGATTTCCTTCGTTTAAACATTCTTCAACATAGTATGTATAGAGTGAACCTTCAGATAAGCCGAAAGCATTTGTAATGGCATCTAGATTTTGCAGGGAAAGCGGCTGTTTATTATTCAGTATCCGGCTAATCTCGCTAATATGAATACCGGATTTCTTTGAAAGCTGTGTTTTATTCCACTTTTTCAATTGCATATATGCTAGGATTTCTTGAAATAGAGCAACATTCATGAGTTATTCACCTTGTCCTTGTTAATGGATTCCCTTAAGAGAGTGGAATGGCAACAACAATAACAGAATTTTCAGTTTTTACCGAGAAGGAATTTACGTTTTCCTTCATGCCCAGATTTAAAATATCGTCCAGCCCCTCTCCCTTAATTCATAATTCTCTTTTATCACTCTACATTTTCAATTATACACTTTATTATTACGGGTTATTTTAAATTTGGCGAACTCATTATCTGCACACTAAAATCTGGTTTAATTTGAATCTGATTGTAAATGTCTTTCCAATCTTTATTTTTCATATATTCAGGGTATTGAGATGCAACTTTTTTTTGGATACCTAACACATCACTATTAGCTTCCTTTAATATTTTCGTGACTGCATCTGATTTTTCATTCAGGTAATCAGAAGCTATTTTGTTTAATTTCTCTAAATCCTTTTCAGATAAACTGCCTTCATAGTGATTTAATTCTGCGTACACTTTAATATTAACATCAAATTCTCCACCATCTTTACCTTCAATCATCCTTAGTTTTTCCTCATGTTGGATACTCTCAATTATTATGCCAAAAGGTTTCGTTTCTTCATTATCAATATTTAAAGCATTATCAAGATTAAAACGGTCCAGCATTAGTAAAAGTAAAGTGGATTGTTCAGTTGATAAAGAATAGCCGGTATAATTATCCCCATTAAAAAGAGCAGTACCTGAGATTTCAATCAGATTGGGACCTGACTTCCTTACTAATGGAATGAGGGCATCCTGTTCTTTATCCGTAACCTTGTTCCATATCGAAAAAGCCGTTTCATTTGGTATGTGAGTTCTTTCCTCTGCATATCGGAACATATTTAATATTCTAAAAGCGATTGGGCTATAATCCATTTGTATGGATAAGATATCCATTCCTCTACCTTCAGCAATCATCACTTTTGATGAAATATAGCCATAACTAGACCTAGCAATTGGGTTCAAAATTGGCAAAATCCCCTTTGATTTCGCTAATTCCTCTCCAATGACAACAACAAAAGCTTTGCTGATATCCATTTCGCCAAAAAGTTCATTTGTTAATTTGATGTCAGTTTCATTTACATTTTTTCCTTCAGAAGTAAGCATTTCGTCTTTAATATTGAACTTACCGCCACCGCTGCTTTGTATATTTAAAGCTCGAACATTCGTTTGAATAATATCAGGATCCTCTTCCAAAGCATCAAAAGTAATCCCATTTATAATCACTTTATCTCTTAAGTGACTTTGATTCCAGCAGCCTGTTAATAACAACATAATGACTAATAACGCAACACCCAGATGGAAGGCTTTCAAATCTTCTCCTCCTTTTCCTTTTTCCTAAAGACTAAGGATGTTAGAAGCAGTGTTATTGGGATAATAAAAATGGTTAAGTAACTAAATAATTCAATGATATTAGCATAATAACCAAGCATGACATCGGATTTTTCCGACAGCAAAAATAAAAAGAAAGCCAAAATCCCAGTTAATAAGATGGGGCGCGACTTAAGTTTACTTATGGATTTCAGAAATTTGCTTGCAAAAAAAATATACACGGAAACGGATAATACCATCGGAATAGCCCATACAGAAAAGAACAGCTGGTCAATCCGGTCTGTTGTCATAAACTGTAAAGGCCTAAACAAGTAAACGACAGGAACTTTTATTTGCGCTATTAGATTATTGTTAAAAATCAGCATAGAAAGGATTGTAAAGTAAACGGTTATTCCTATAACGAATACATTTGTGTATGTTATATTTTTTAAGAACGCCTTCTTTTTCTCAGCTGCTAACGGATATAAAAACAAGATGATTTCAAATCCGTATAAAGAAATAAATGATTCTTTTACACCTAAAATAATGTTTTTTAGCCCTGATCTCCCAATCGGCAAAATATTGTTGACATCCATATGCAGTGTATAAGTTAAAAACGACAGAATGATAAAAAATAAAATTAAAGCAGAAAGAACAGTGAGGACTCTAGTCAGAACCTGAATACTGCTGTTACTGAGGTACATACACATTGTAAACAATAATAAGCCTATCACCCAATAAGGTGTCCGATTCAATAGGATCTCATGAATCAGCTTTGCAGATACTAACAGTACGAAGGCTGACGTCAATATTAAATAAATATAAGTAGCCAAATTACAAAGTGTTCCTAAATATCTTCCAAAAATATAACGTGTAATTTCATAATATTTGTAATTAGGAAAACGTTTTAATAGAAGCCAATAGAATATTAATATGCACTGAATACATAACCCTGCCAATATAATGGACAGCCAGCCATCATTTTTAGAGGTTTCTTGCAGTTTATTAGGCAAATTGAGCATTCCAAAGCCTACTTGTGTTTGAACAACCAAAAAAAATATTTGCGTTTTTGTTAAACCAAGTTTTGAACCCATAACCCACAGCCCTCATTCATTTTCTTCTTGTTTATAAACAGATTGTGTACCTAAGATACGGAAAATCCATTATAATTGGGCTTTCTTCTTAGGTCTTATAAATGCATCCTTGATCCCTTTAATATTCAGAGGAGCAATTGGATACATATAAGGTGTCTTAAAGGATTCCAATTTACATAGATGTATCAATAATGTGGTTAAGGCTACTGTGATCCCTAAAAACCCAAATAGATTTGCCATTATCATAATCGGAAAAGCCAGCATTCTTACTCCAGTTCCCATTTGATTAACAGGTGCAACAAATGAAGCTATTGCCGTTAATGCAACCACAACAATCATGACATTTGAAACAAGCCCCGCTTCAACGATTGCTGTACCAATCACCAGTCCCCCCACAATTCCAATTGTTTGAGCGATTGGAGCAGGAAGCCGTATAGCCGCTTCTTTCAATAATTCCAAAATAATTTGCATGATAATAGCTTCAAGAAACGGTGTTAATGGAATAAACTCTGTTTGGACTCTAAGTGCATAAAGCAAGCCAATAGGAAGTATTTCCGAATGAAAGGAAACCACTGAAATATACATTGCTGGCAAGCTGATGGCAATAAGAAAACTCAGCAATCTAATCAAACGAAAGAAGGATCCTATTAGCCAGCGGTTGTTGTAATCATCAGGAGATTGATAAAAGCTGAAAAATGTGATTGACAATACTAAAATCTGAGGATTTCCATCTACAATAATAATCACTTTACCTTCTAATAAATAGGAACTTGCACGGTCAGGCCTTTCTGTTGTTAACACTTGAGGGAAAATGGTAAAGCTTCGATCTTCGATTAATTCTTCCAATTCTCCTGAAGACTGCACTCTTTCCACTTTGATTTTTTGTATTCTATCTATTACCTCGAATAGGACATCCCTTTCCACCAAGTCATCCATGTACAGTAGAGAAATTTTTGTTTTCGACTTTTCTCCGACTTCAAAATTCTTAGCCACCAGGTTTTCGTATTTGTTTCTCTTTTGTAAAAGGTATATGTTTTTATTCAAACTTTCCGTAAAACCATCTCGAGGACCTTTAACAATTTTTTCATTTTCAGGTTCTTGTATTGAACGATCCTCAGTAGTTGGTACTGATGCAATAATTGTTGTTTCCTCATTTTCAATTAATAGAATACTGGCACCTGTACGCAGCCCATTTACGATTTCAGGTATTTTAGCGGAACATTTAACTTCAGCTGATTTTATTAATGACATGATAGGGATTTGCAAACCATTTTCACTAAAAGTTTGTTCTGAATGTGCTTTAATAATCGGTTCAATTACATTAGTCTCCAGTGTTTGTTTATCGACCATGGAATCCATGTAAACAATCACCAGCTTTTGTTTCTGAATATTTATAGTTCTTTCCTTTATTTCATCTGTGTCATGCATGGCTTTTTTTATGAGTTTTAAATTTGAGCAAATGTCCTTTGATATTGTTTGTTCCTTGGACGGCAGTGCTGGTTTTTTTAGGTTCATTTTTTACTCCTCTGCATTAAATATTGGTTAGTATTTACAATGTGGGAGAAATATTATTCCACTTACCAATAAAAAACCAGCCAATTTTAACAATTTTTAGGGGTATGTGTTTTTATATAATCCGAATTTGTCCATATTAAAAAAGAAAACTCTGTCCACAATGGGACAGAATCAATGATTTTTAAAGATCCAGGGCAGGAAATCTGAAATTAGACTTAAATAAATTTAGCTGTGGCTGCATCTCTTTCCCTTAAAATCTGAAATTTGATTGTAAGAATAAAAATATAATAACTAATAATTGTATCCTATGCTAATCACTTAATAGATTAGGATATTGAGAGTGAATTCTAGACGGCTTGGATATGGACGCAGCATTTGATAATTTTTTATATGAGCGTATTCGACTTAACTTGAGATTCGTTCAATAACGTTTTTCCAATGCAGGGCGTAACATGCACATAAGTGCCTTTACTGCAAAGATTTATGATCATCCTTTTACAAGTAAAAAGCTTGAAAGATTCGTAAAATCTTTCAAGCTTCAAATAGGACTAGCGCCAATAAAACCTTTATGAAATAATTTTTTGATATGTAGTCTCATCACAAATGACAAACAATTTCGCCGATTCGGGAATTATTTCATGATGGCGGCGGGCTAAGTCAAGAGAACTGCCGTCTGAAATCAAGGTGGCGCCTATTTCAAAAAGTTCCATCGCTGCATCCCTGTATGTGCTCCAATGTGGTTTAGCCTTAATTTCATAGAGGTTTTCCCCTTCAGAGCTGCTCAGCATCTGATTAAAAAGCTTGCTTGAACCGTGATTGATGGCGGCATGAGCCATGAGACGGGAGATAGAATCATTTGAAAGGATTAATTCATCAACGTTTGCGTGTTCAAACAAGGAAACGTGCTTATCTTTTTTAATTTCAACTATGGTGTAGATGCTTTTCTCATATTTCTTTGAGATATGTTCGACCCTGGAAGCGATGAGAAGTGTTTTTCCATCGGAGTATTCAGCATGGTCATTTCGGGCATCCGAAAAAATGGCAACTGATTTTGCTTCAAGGATATTGGCTTTCATTAACACTTCCTCTTCAGCTGGATTTCCGCTGACAAAATGGACCCTCTCATGCTCCATGGGTGTTCTTTCAGAATGGTCAACAATGACAACATCACATTTTTGCTTGCTGTGAAGGATCTCCTCCAACACATTTTCCAATTTTTCTTTTGATGCACCAATTAGTATGTAATGCCCTTTTCCCGAATAAGTCAATCTTCCTTCCTCCTTCCATTTCCGGTACATGCTGAAGCTTTCAAAGACTTTCCCTATGATAATACCCATTGCACCAATGCCAAATGTGTAAAGAAGCAGCATGGTGAAGATGCGCCCAAAATCGCTTTCCGGAAAATAGTCACCATACCCTACTGTGACAAGTGTTGTCATCGTCCACCACAGGGCATCAATAAAGCGCGGAAATGTTTCAGGCTCGGCTGCCCTCATCGTAATGCTGCTGAAGACAATTAGGAAAAGTGCAAGAGACAATGCTTGCAGTATACTTATTTTCGTCATTTTCAAAAAAATTTTATGTAGAATCCACATTTTTTCACCCCCCTTTTTTAATCCCGAACGGCAAATAATAGGAGAGATTATTTGTAATCGCTCCTCCTATTCTATATCCTGCAGCTGACGGTTTGCCGTTAAGCAGGAAGCTTCCCAATAAAAGTTTGCCCTTCTGTTTTCCCTTTTCACTATTGAAATGGGCAGCTGGGTGCTCTACAAATTGCTGGTAAACTGGCAGATATTCAGCATAGGATTTCTGGTCGTCAGCATGGGTAAGGAAACCTTCCTGATTATATATTTCGACGGTATCACCTTCTCTTCCAAATGCAGGCTTTTTGACATATGGCAGCCCTGACATAATAAAAAAATCAGGCTCAAGATAGGTCGGAAGGAAGGATTCCTCAATCCATAAATGCTCTTCCTTTGTAAAAAACGGATGCTCCTCCATGTGCAATCCCCAAATAACCGCCTGTACCGCTTTGTTTTGCAGCAAAAATGCGGATGGGGGATTTATAATCGCAAGCTTTTCCGCCTCGACCAGTTCCAGGAGCCATAAACCAATCCTGTTTCCATCTGCATCCTCGTCGGAAATCAAATTTTCAATCGGAAAAGTCTGGCGGTACAATATATCAATTTTGGTGCCTTTTTCATCAAAAAGCCCAATTCCTCTTTGAATCTGCAGCTTATGTAGAGGGATAAAATCAGAAGCCAAACCGGAAAGCTTCTGAATATATCGGACTGTTTCCCGGTCTTCCAGGTTATCTTCATGGGCAGTAAAGACAACATGGGGTGTTTGCAAATTTAATTTCTGTACATACTGTTCAATACTCCCACGAACTTCTTCACTCAGCAGACGTTCCATTCCCTCGTTTGGGTCTTCTGCTGCAAATTCATTGCACACCTCACCATTCACAAGGAAAAGCTCTTTAATAAATGTTGGGGTATCAGCATTAATTTCGATGCATTTATAACCATCTCCCGCCGGCATTAGATCAAGCCGGGCGATAACACTTTCTGGGGAGATGTCTTTCAGTCTGAGGAACGATAGCGTTTCTTTCGGAAATCCCATTTCAATCAGTGTCCGATCTGGTACTTCCCGGAGTAGGCTGCACACTTTAAAAAATATTTTGCCAATTCTTTCGCTGACAGTCCGGATACGTTCTAGCTTGGACCTTTCTATATAGGCAATATCATATAGCGCATATTCTTCCCCATATAGATCGGCCCAGAAATGATTAATTTTGCGGTAAAATCTTTTTCTTTTTTCATGGTAGGCATTTTTATCCACTATTCCTCCTCTCCAATATCCTTGATATATAGTACATATACTCCCCTATCCTCGTCGATTTCCGTAGAGGTCACTTGCTTTTGTCCAAGGCCGGGAATATCAACAATATCTTTAAGGAGATAGCGAATGATATCAAAATGAGTTTGGCAGGGGATAATGGAAAGCAGTTTATAATTCTCCATTTCACGGTATCTGCGAATCTCGATACTCAGCCCTTTTCCGCGGAAAAAATTTTCGTCCAGCACGTTTGGATTTCTCCCTATGTCTTTAAGGACGAGGATATCCTCTTCACCTTCCATCTCGCTGGAAATAAGCTCGTACTGCTGGCCTCTCATGATAAAATAAGTGCATAGCTGCCTCGCATATAATTCATCAATTCCCACAGATTGAGCAGAATACTCATAGAAGGGTTCGTATTCACCTTTCCCTTTGTCGATATAATACGTCAGCTTTTTCATCTATTAACCAGCTTTCTTAATAAGATAGGCACTTTGCGACGACCCAGCCGATTGCCAATGATAAGGAAAACAGCATGACACCTACAGCACGGTTATCATCTTCGATTGCCTTATGGATACTGAAACGAATAGTGATAACTTCTGCCAAAATGAATACGATTACCTGCGAAACGATGCCGATTATTCCCCATATAACCATGTCAAAAAGTGAGATGGAATATTCAGCTGCCGCCCCCAAAACAATGGCCAGACCAATGATCTTCCCTCCAAGCACCAATGCTGCCGAAACATTCTTTTCGGCAATTAAGCTAAGTTCCTTCAATTTTGGTGTACTGATCATAAACAGTACAATTCCGGCAGCCAAAAGAAGCAGCACTACTCCTAAATACGAAGCAAAATTTACATATAAGTTCATAAACATACTCCCTTTCAATCAATTCTTTACCCTGTGCCTTATCCTCCGTAGCTCTTTTTGCCACTTCCAAATCCAGAACTTTTCTGCTCCGATTCAGAATTGCTTCCCCCTTTAAAAGACGAGCTACTTTTATAGTTTAGAAAATCCTTGCTTTTGTACAAAGCTGCTTTGTTTTTAAAATATTGGCCTCCATAATAATAATGTCTATAATAACTGGAACGGCTGTCATCACATTCCCATACTCCATCATCCTCATCCCACTCCCAATCAGTGCAGCTCGAATCCTCAGGCGGAGGAGGAATTTCCTGAGACTCTGAACCACAGCCGGAAAGACCAAGCATAAGTGCCGTTGATGTAATGCCCGTCATCATTTTTCTCGTTTTTGTCAATATCATCACCCCGCTTCCTCACACTTTCTAATGTACGAATATAAACCACAAAAGATTCGAAAACATTTATTCTCTTGAACAATGGCCTTTGAAACAGCCGATTTCTCTTTTTCGAACATTATGTGAAGGACAAAGGGACAGGACCTAAAGACAAAGGGACAGGTTCTATGTCCCAAGAAAAGTGACCAACCGGGACAGTGGACCTGTCCCCTCGTCCCTATAAAAAACACATCCACCATAAAAACAGTGGATGTGTTTAAATTTATTACTTTTTACTTCCTTATTGCACATTCAGCTCTTTCAAAATACTGTCTAACGTTTGCCCTTTATAGCTTTTCTTCGCTTTTGGCGCATCATCTACTGTTGGATTTTGCATGAAGTAGTTGTTTTCTACAAATGCCATATCCTTAGCATTTACAGTGCCGTCATAGTTAATATCTGCTTCGCGTTTATTTGTTCCCCAATACGTTTGGATGTATACGGCATCCATTACATCAATAACATCATCTTTATTGACATCTCCGCCTATTGCCGGTTTGTATGTCAGGTATTTATTTTGGTGAGTTACTTTTCCTCCATCATTGAATCCGATCGTAAATTTATAGTGCACTGTAAAATGGCCAGGTATGTTAAGCTCCAATTGGAATTCTTCATCCTTTAACGGTAAATATGGAATTTCATAACCTGTGACCGAGTCAGAGATGAATTTTCCATTATACACCTTGCCGTCAGCACCCGTTGCCTTTACTATGACACCAGCCTTCATATAATCATTCGGTCTTGGTGTTCCATCAGGCATCATAAATGCCTCTGCAGCAACAGGTCCGCGAGCTAATGAATATGTCGGCGTAACAAAGATCATTGGATTTGCACTCAATGCTTCCTTATTTACATTACTCTCATCTGTGTAAGAGGCAGTCATATACCCAGGCCAAAATAGAGGTGCTGCCGAATAATTGTGATCCTTCATCTTAAACTCTACATCCACTAGTGAGAGGTCTCCGGATAATCCTGGCACTCCTTCCTTAGTTGTTGCTGTAATTGTCATAATTCTGTTAGTTCCGTATTCTTCTGCTTCGTCCTCTACTTTCACATCAACAGAATTGCTGACACTGCTGTGCGGCTTTACAATCGGTTCTGCAAGATCAGCATTATACTTTACCGAATACACAGCTTCTTTTACATTGTTTACATTATTTAGAGTAAATGTAGTTTGAGCTGTCTCTCCCATATTTGCCGCTGTTTTTTCAGACTGCATATTAGCATGCGGCTCGCCTTCACGGATAAAGTAGATCATTCTGCTTTCTTTCCATGTTTTATTTGTCGCAGCATCTGTACCGTAAAACCAAAGCTGCATTGGCCTCGTTTGATTGATTGGAATGTCGGCAGAGAAAGTTCCATCTTCGTTCACAGGAATCTCTACAGGTCGGCCTCCAAGCATGTCTTGATAATACATTTTGTTATTTCCCTGGATAAAATTAAATCCTGCCGCTTTCATTTCCTCAATTTCTTTATCAAAAATAGAACCGGTCACTCTAACTGTTTTTTCTTCCGGCTTATATTCATATACATCTGATTTCAAATCAATATCGATTTTTGGAGCGATGCTTTCAATATAAATAGGCGTTTCTTTAGAGAAAGTTTTTCCTGCATCATTCGTCCCTACAAATTTCAATCTGTAGGACCCTTCCTTTGCCAGCTGCTGGTTGTAAGCGATTGGATTTTCTGCATTGGCTGTAAACGGATAGTACAGTCCATTAAAAACTTGTTTAAAACCAAGGTTTACCTTTTCATTCATTAATATTCCATCAAGAGTTCCGACGAAGCCCATTTCTTTGTTTGTTTTTCCATCTATTAAAAACACATCGACCGTACGCATATGAGACTTTAATCTCATTAAGGCATCAGAAGACGTTACCATCCCGGGATATCGATAATCGAGAGTCGTTGTCATTGCCTTTTTGACCATGTCTACTGATTCAATTCCCTCTTCAGTTGTGCGGATAGCAAATGGCACCTGGTATGTTTCTTCCGGATTTGCCTGGTTTTTATACGTAATATAGCCTTCATACGTTCCCAGCGCCGCTGTTTTTGGAATGGTAATGAATACATTCGTTTTCTTCCGTGCATTTCCACTCACTTTTACAGTCTTATCTGTTGAAATTTGAACTCCGTTAGCATCTGCATCGTTTGAAGTTCGAAAATCGTTTTGGAATCGTCCTTCCAGCGTCTGAAATTCAGCTTTCACATCAAATGTTTTTGCTTGTTTACTATTGTTGTAGATTACAAGTGAACGCTGATCTGACAAATGGGTACCATTCGGTGCAAAGGTTCCAAAGCTGATTGCCCCCGTTTTATCTTTTACCATCTTGTAATTTCCTTTTTTATCAATCGTTCCTTGTGTTTCATCGACTACTTCAATTCGGGTTTGAGAATGAATCGCTTCGTAAGGATCCACCACACCTGCACCCGCTTCATATACGCTGTATTCACCGTTTAACGGATCTGCAGTGTTCATCAGTACTTGCTTCACTTGTTCCGGTGTAAAATCTGGGTTCGCCTGTAATAATAATGCTGCTACCCCTGCCACATTCGGGCTTGCCATTGATGTTCCTGACAGTCTTTCATATGCATATTGATAGTTTCCGATTTGATTTGCCCCATGCATATACGAAGGTACGGTAGAGAAGACGGATACGCCCGGTGCTGTTACTTCCGGCTTAATATCGTATGTCGTACGAGCCGGTCCGCGTGAACTAAAGGAAGCAAGCTTGTTTCCTTCTGTAGTCACTTGGCCAATTTCATCAAATGAGAATGACGCAGTGCCCGTTGCTTTTTGTTTCAATGCTGCTCCTTGTTCAGAGGATAGAGAAAATGTAGGAATATAGGAGTATCCTTCTCCTAAATAGGATGGGATAAAGCCTTCTTCCGAAACGTTATTCACCATCAATACTGCTTTTGCTCCGTTTTTTTTTGCTTCTTTGATCTTAGCATCCAATGTGGTCATTCCTCTATCTACAAGAACAACCTTTCCGTTTACATCATTATTGTTATAGCTAGTAGGATACCCATACCCAACGTAAACAATTGGAAGACTCTGACCCTTTAACTCTTCTACTTTATCATCCAAGCCCTTGGCCATCAGCTTTAAATCTGCGGAAACACCTTCCAATGTACCTGTGGACGTTGCAATGGTTTCTGATGTATCGCTCGCCCCTACTGTAATCGCTAAGGCAGCTGTACCCGGAGACCCTAGTGTATACATACTGTCACCGCTGTTTCCAGCAGCAACAACCGATGTTACTCCCGCCAGCACCGCATTATTTAATGCCATACTTGTGATATAGAGAGGATCATTGTAGGACATTCCCAAAGAAAGATTGATGACATCCATTCCGTCTGCCACAGCTCTATCGATTGCAGCTAAAATGGCTTCTGTTGTACCGGAACCATATTGTCCTAATACACGATACGCATAAATATCCGCATCCGGCGCAACTCCTGTCACCGCATAATCGGTTTTATTTTCACCCTGTCCCGCAATAATGCCGGCAACATGGGTTCCATGTTGAGTGTAATAAGTAGCACCGGTCAAAGGATTGATTTCTGCATATCCCGACTTTTTCCAATCATCATATGTTGTTTCCATTGGGTCATTATCATTATCAACAAAATCATAACCGCCTTTATACGCATCTTTTAAATCCGGGTGGTTATAATCAATTCCTGTATCGATTACCCCTATCTTGACCCCTTTACCTGTAATTCCTTCCTGGTGCAATTGATCCACACCTGGGAATGTCAATCGTTTAGCCTCCGCCGTTTTTTCTGAAGCTTGCTGCTCCACTGGAGGCTCGACTTGAACGGTATCATTGCTCCATACGGCTTTGACTGCCTTGGACTGTAATAATGCTTTCACTTTATTGGCGGGAATATCCATGGATACCCCGTTAAGAGAATGCTTATACGTCTTTTTAATCTTATAGAAATCTTTTTTCTTTTTCACTTCGTCTTTATAAATGTCTTGCAAGTCTTTCTTGAACGTCACATGAGCAGCCTCTGCCTTTTGCTTTGCTTCTGCCAGCGACAGGGTTTTGCCTTTTGCCGCTTCTTCTACCACTGCTGTCTTGGCAGGCTTGTCCTTAAATTCAACAATAACGGAAACTTTATCTTCGCTTTCCAAGTTCACTTCAGGCGCTAACTGCAAACCCGACTGGTCGCTTGTTTGCAATTTATTCAATGCTTCACGCTGGGCTGGAGTAAGGTTTGACAGCACTTGTTCAATGCCTGAAGATGGCTTTGCATAAGCATGGTGTGTTAGTGATGCCGGCACAAGGCTGCTGCATACAAGACCTGTAGTAAGTGCCAACATTACGGCATTTTTGGTAATCTTCTTTTTCATTCGTCTTTCCCTTCTTTCATGTCAGTTGATACATTCATTCTATTTAAATTTGATGAAATATAACTTTTGAAAAAATTCATCAAATTCTGTTTTTTGTAATAAAAAAAGTTCCAGTTTTAGAAATAATTTTATATATTGCTATGCAAAATGGTGTTAGGGGGAGATTTCCTCGCATTCTTTTATACTTAACAATTGAATATATTTGTTTTTTTGAACAGGAGTCGCGTGGTGTCTGTATTTCCAGTAAATAAGAAGACATTTTTTAAATCTCTCTATATTGCCTATTTGATTGGCTGTATACGCCACATTCAATAGTTCATTCAATCCTTCCGGCAATAAAAGGGTTTCACACTTGTACAAAGCTTGCGCGTAACGAAAATCCAAATACAGCTTCTGCTTTAGCCAAAGGTCATTTTTTACAGCCATATCATCAATGGCATGTTTATACCAATCTAACAGCCTTTTCGCATCCTCTAATCGATTCAAATTCACATATGCTTCAAGCACCTTTGGCAATCCAACATACAGATCCTCTCTTTCTTCTAACCAATCAAGATACCCATCTGCATATTCCAGCTGCCCAAAATCTAAAAAAGCAGCAAATCGGTTGCCAGCGGCTATATCAGCAAAATAGTCGTTTACTTGAGCATATTGAGCCGTAAGAGCCAAGACTTCTTCAAGTGAACCTCCAAGGCGTGCTCTTGCAAAACTTTTATACATAAGAGCTCTTGCGTAATACTCGCCCTCCTTGACCATGTTCTCCAATCTCTCAGCGTAATACAGCACTTCTCCCCATTGCTCGCGTCTATAGTAAAACGCTGTGATCCATAAGTACGCATCCATTCTAACTTCTCTCGGCATACATACCAGATGCTCCAGCACATACGGAAGTGCATGCTTTCCGTTCTCAGTCATTCTCACAATATAAAATCTCCTGAAATAACTGATTGCCAATCGTTCTGAACAATCATTCATTTCATGTTCGATGATCAGCTCATAAAGAGGCAGCGCCTTCTCTTGTTTTTTTGCTTTAAATAGCTTCTCCGCGACTATAAAAATATAGGTTAAATAGTCGGCCCGGATCGAGTCTGATCTTTCTGCTGTCATGGCTTGGAGAAGATCAGAGCACTGGTTCTCATATCCATATGTATTACACTTATATAAAAACTGAATACTTCTTCGCTTGTCCAACCGTCTGTCCTCGTTAAAGCACTCCTCTGTATAATATGGATAGAGAGAACCTGCCTCCAATCCAAAAGCTTTTGTCATGTCATCCAGATGTTTTAGAGAAAGTGCTTGCTTATGGTTGAAAATACGGCTAATATCACTGATGTGCATGCCCGAAGTTTTTGCTAAGTCTATTTTTTTCCAATTATTCCCCTTCATTAAGTGTTGAATCTTCTGATACAAAGCTGTATTCATTCGTTTCACCCGCTATATTTTCTGAGGCCAATATATTGCTATAAAGATTTTTATTTTTCACAAACCAATTAGATATACAAGAGCATTATATTTAGATTTGATAGGATTTACTTTCTGAAATATTTCATCAAGTTATATTTGGGTCCTTAATTTTATGACACCTGCATTAATTCAGCGTCTCCAACATAAAAACCCCAGCTGTCTTCACATAAGAAGATTAGCTGGGGTCCTTAAACATATATTCATTTATAGAAATTAAGGTTCAATATCAATATCTAAAAAAGTAAGTTAGATGAACTAAAATTCATTCTTACATCTGATCTGCATGATTAATTGGAGGATCAAGCTGAATTTGTTTGTTTGGATAAATTTTAGAAATAACGGAAGAATCCAATAAACGTTTGATTTCATTTGCTTGCATTTCCATGGAAACTCCGTTCAACGCAGTTTTGTAAGTATGTTTGATCTTATAAGGGATATTTTTTTCAGCTAATACTGTTAGAAGGTTCCGAAACGTTAGATGACTTTGTTCAACTTGTCTTTTAGCTTCCTCTAATGTCAGTGTGATTCCTTTCTCTTTTGCTTCCAAAACAGCTATTTTTGCTGGCTTCGTTTTGAATTCGATGATAATGGAGACAATCTGATTACTTGAAAGGTCAATGGATGGATCTACCTTGACTGACGAATTCATCTTTTTTTCCACCACCTTGTCTTCTTTTCGATAGGCATTCTCTCCTTTAGTGTCCTGACAGCCACCTATAAACATAACTATTAAAAGAACTATAACATAACACTTCTTCCTGGACATTTTAACTCCTTCCTTTAAGAGCGAAAAAAAGAACTTTGCTAATTTGATAGAATTTTTCAAAAATATAATTTCATCAAATCTCAATATAATAGTACCAACACTGAAATAAAGAAAAGAAAAATTACTAGGGCAAATATTTTTAAAAATTCTACTTGCAGCTACGGGGTGAATTTTACATGTACGAAGGAAAAATCATTAAATTTTATCGTGAGAAAGCTAAATTAACACAACAGCAGCTTGGTGAGGGGATTTGCTCTGATACACATGTCAGTAAAATTGAGCGGGGGATGACAGATTATTCCCGGCAAATCACCTCGCTGTTTTCGAAACGGCTCGGGATTAATATTGAAGAGGAGGTAAAGCGATATAAAAATATAAAGAAGCTTTTAAATCGCTGGCATGATGCAATCATAAAGGAACTATTTAATGAAGCCAAAACGATTAAAGACGAGCTGGAAAAAGAACCTTTACTACAGATCACAGATTATCAAATTCTTTATGAACTGCTCAAGGCAAGGTACCATCTTTTGCATAATAATTTAGAACAGGCCGATATAATCATTAAAGTGATACAAATTAAACATAAAGATTTACCACCCTACGAGAGCAACTTACTAAAGCATCTCTTAGGTATTTACTACTTGTCTAAACAGGATATGATAAAAGCTGTAAATATATTAAAAACAATTAACGCTGAAGATTACAAGAATCCAGAGTATTATTTAAATTTAGCAACTGCTTATCTTGCCGTAAATTCAAAAGTAATGGCCTACTACTTTGCAGAGAAATCGCTGCAATATTTTATAAAAACCAATAATATCCTTAAAATGATTGATGCAGAAATGATCATGCTTATGACACGCGAAAGTGACGGGCTAAGTGATTTTCAAAAAATAGTCGAGCAGTATAAAGCATTAACTTATACTTGCGAACTATGCCACGCCCCTGATAAAAAGGCAAGGCTGCTGCACAACTTAGCATTTGAACACTATAGCAGACACGAATACGTAGATTCCAGCAGATTGTATCAACAATCAATGTTTCTTAAAGAAAAAAAATCAGCAATGTATTTAATCTCTTTAGAAGGGTTTATCCGCAGCTGCTTTGAAGGGAATCTATTATCTGATGATAAATTAAAAAAGCTTTGCCACGATGGTTTATCGACGGCAAGGGAAATTAATCAGTATTTATATATAATCAATTTTAAGCTTCTTCTCTATTTGATCAACAATCAACAGAGTGAATATTTTAGTTACTTAAGTTCTGAAGCTTTACCATATTTTAAAAAGTGTGGTTATGTAACTCTTGTACAGCGGTACGAAAAGGAACTATTTAATTATTATTTGAAAACCGACGAAAAAGGCAAAGCTCTTGAGCTAGCGGACATTTTAATTAATGCTGGCTGATAAAGGTGGTTCCGGAGTATTATAGAATACTGTTTTTTCAAAAATGCCAGGAATATCATCCTGGCATTTTTGAATACTTGTTATTCTTTTAGATTAAGACCAATGGAACGGAATAATTTTTGCAATGTAACCTTTCCATGTTTTTCTTTTGGCTTTTTATTCTCTTTGGCATCAGGTCCTTTTTCCAGGAAGTTTTTCTCGATGAATCGAAGATCATTTTCATCTACTTTTCCATCTTGGTTAATGTCTCCCTTGTTAACCCCTGCATTTTCTTTTCCGTATGAGAACACAGAGATAATCGCATCTTCGATATCAACCATCATGTCGCCATTCACATCACCAGCATAGCTTCTGTCCATATCTACATTCATTTGTACACCGGCTAGCTCTCCATCGACGTTGTCCACTAATTTCGTCGTTACTTTGCTTGAGAGATGGCCTGGTACCTTCACATAAATTTCATACTCTTTTTCTGATAACGGAAGGTTGTCGATTTTAAAGTATCCATTATTGTAAATTTCTGATGCCTCGTAGGTTTTACCATCTGCCGCTTTTGCATATACTTTCGCTCCTAGCTTAGAGTAGTCAATCGAATGATCCAATTGTCCATTTTCTTTGTAAAAAGCTTCAGGTTTAATAAATCCATTCACAATAGAGTGTCCAGCTAGAATCGTAAATAACTTGTCCTTAAATACACGGATATTTACAGGGTCTGAGTCTGATGTTTTCTTATATTTAAAAGTACGCGTTTCAAATGACAAGTCCTCTGATGCATAGTATTCGTCACCAATGACTTTAAATGTGACATCTAAGAATGGCAGATCTTTATGGATTTCCAGCTCATTCTGGTCAATCGAAGCCCCTACTTTGACGTTCCCAGCAGTGACTGCCGGTTCAGATAAATTAACTGATACTCTTTTTTGCTCAGCGTATTGCTTAAATTCCTCATTGACTTTAACATTTTCAAATTCAAACAAATGGTTATAAAAAGGGATGCTGAATTCCCCGGAGGCTAACTGCTGAACATTGTTCAAATTAAATGTCATGGTAATTTCGTCACCCAGACGGAGCTTATCTTTGTCATAACTCGGTACTACATACTCCGTTCCTTCTTTAATGAACATGTAATTTTTTATACTTTCTGGATATCCTTCAGATGCTGTGGCATTATCAAATACAAACACATTGGAATCTAAAAAAGACCTCTGGTCAATTATTTCCTTCGATGCAGGGAATCTGAAATTACCGTCCTTATCCACATTAAGGAAATAATGATTATAGAAGTTATATTCCCACCACATGACACCATTCCTAGATTGATCAATATTTACCCCTTTTTCTTTAAGGACATCGACAGTTGAGTCATACACATTCCCATGTACCCATACCGCTGGACCTTCTAACCCTTCTTCTTCTGTAAACATCGAATCATTTACTTCATATAGATCAGGTTCCATGTCAAGTTCCACTTTAGGAGGGGTATTGTCAATCATGACAATTGCGTCTTTACTGTGTGGATTCCCTTGCTCATCGTACCCAATCATTTGGAACGCATAATCTCCTTCAGGCAGTTTCACCTTTTTATCAGAAACTGGTTTCGAAAGATCATTGGTGAAAGGGTACACCTCTCCCTTAAAAATTTTATCCGCCCAATATTCAATACCAGTCGTTAAATGGCTTGCATTAAGTGTTCCTATTAATCCAATTGGTTCTCCGGTTGTTCCATCATTCACTAACACATCAATCGTCTTTAGTGGACTTGATAATTTGACGATTGCATTGGTATATGGAGTCGTATATGGATGCAACTTAGAGGTATCATTCGTAATCATCGGTCTTGTCAATACCATCTTTTCGAATCCTTTATCTGCCACACGGATTGCAAAAGGTATTTGGTAATTCTCTTCTTCATTGTTCGAATTTACAAGGTGAATGTATCCTTCATACCTTCCAAATTTCGCACTCTCTGAAACGCGAATTGTCGGCTCAATCTCTGCAGATTTTCCTGCTTCTATTTTCAAGGTACTTTGAATTTCTACATCTACGCCATTCGTTCCAGCATCTTGAATTTCTCCCTTAGCTGGTAAAAACTCTACATTAGTGGTGAATTCCTTTACATCTTCTTCATTGAGGTTTTGAATAATAACCTTTCTGCTGTCTTCAATCTGTCCGTCATCCTCTTTAAAGTGACTTCCAAAAGCAATTGAACCCGTTTCTTCATCGATTTCTACTAATTCACCATCTTGATCATGCATAGTTTTGTCAAGAACCTTAACCAATATATCCGAATGGACTGCCTCATGCACATCAATTCTGCCTGCACCAACTTCATTAACATAATATTCTCCATTCATTTCATCAGCTGTATTCATTAAAGATTCTTTCACTTGAAAAGGTGTATATTCTGGATGTTTTTGCAGGATGAGTGCTGCTGCTCCTGCTACGTGCGGAGAAGCCATAGAAGTTCCATTAAGACGACTATAAGCCATGTCGTAATTTTCCCCGTCCTGCGGATTATTCATAAATTCAGGGAAAGTCGAGAATACCGCCACACCTGGTGCTGTGACATCTGGTTTAATGTCATCATTACCGTTAGCAGGACCTCTCGAACTGAATTCCGCTAAGCGGTCCCCTTCTGTCTTGACGCTGCCTAACGATCCAAAGGTAATTTCTTTTTGTGATTTCAATTGTTCACCGTCAGCTTTTGATAGATGGAAAGCAGGCAGATAATTCACCCCTTCACCTAGAAAAACTGCTATCTCGCCATCCACATTGTTATAAACAATCGTCGCTTTTGCACCTGCTGCTTTAGCATTTTTCACTTTTTCATCGAAAGTTATGCTGCCGCGTTGAATGAGCGCTACCTTACCAGCTGCATCTATATTGTTAAAATCGCTTTGGGTGCCTATTCCTGCATCAACAATCGGCAAGGACAAATTCTTTAGATCTTCCAAGTTATCTGTATAACTTTGCGCTAACAGCTGCATGCTTGTTATTGTTTGGTCCCCAGCAATTGCATTAAACGTCGGGATGGTTAACGACATATCACTTGCACCGACTGTTATCCCCAGTGCTGCTGCTCCAGGGGATCCGAGTGTTTTTTCACCAGGGCCTGCGTTTCCTGCCGCAACAACCGCAACAACCCCCGAGAGCATCGCATTGTTAATGGCAATCGATGTTGGATTGAGAGGATCATTGACATTGGATCCTAATGATAAGTTGATAACATCCATTCCATCATTTACAGCCTTGTCAATGCCTGCCATGACTGCAGAGGTCGACCCACTTCCATATGGACCCAATACGCGGTACGCATATAGATCAACATCAGGGGCTACCCCTTTTACGGCTGATGCTGAGCTGTTTTCCTTTGATGCTGCGATGGACCCGGCTACATGTGTTCCATGGTATGTATAATAACTGGAACCATTGAATTCAGGCTTCCCGGAATCCTTCCACTCCTGATAAGTTGCCTCCATCGGGTCTGAATCATTATCGACAAAATCATATCCGCCTTTATAAGAGCTTTTTAAATCTGGATGGTTATAGTCAATACCTGTATCAATAACCCCTACTTTAATCCCTTCTCCTGTAATATTTTCCTGGTGAAGCTTGTCCGCACCAATTTGAGGAAGGCTGTCATCTGCCTTTGATGGAGCAGCTGACTTCACTTCTTCCGCCTCTGCCTCTACTGGGAGATCAAGCTTAACCTGGTCATCCTTCCAAATTCGTTTGACAACACCTGTACTGAGCAGCTCTTGCACCGCTGTTCCCGGCAATGCCATCGCTATACCATTGAATGTCTCATGGAATTCGCCCTTGATTTTGGCGTCCTTCATCTTTTCCTCATTTGGTCTATTCAGGCTTTTTATTTTTGTCCACTCTTTTTTAAACGTATCGTGATCGCTTTTTGCTTTATTTGTAGCGGCAGAAAGAGACATTCTTTTCCCTTTTACGGCTTGCTTTGCAACCTCTACCTTTGCGGGAGCCTGATTAAATTCAACGATTACGTTGACTAATTCAGAGCTCTTTTGATTTATATCCGGTGAAATGACGAACCCTGGTGTGATTTCAAGTTCTTTCAGCGCTTTCCTTTGCTCATCTGTTAGATTCATTAACATCCGCACTACTTTTTCTGGACTATTCTGGAAATTATCCTTGGCAATAGCATTATATGGAACACCTGTTGATAATAACAAACTAGCAATTATAGTGCCCTTTAGAATAGGTTTAGATTTTCCTATATTCATAACGTTCCCCCTGATCGTTATCAATTACTAATTGAAAGCTGTAAACTCGTAATAAAAAACAAATTAACAAACAACTAGAACATAGTTAAAAACAAATGGGTACCCTAGTAAAAATTTTATATAACGATCCCTAATGGGGCAATGGGGGGAATTGTTCCGTAAGCCTAAATTCATTAACTATCCAATCAAGATTATTCATAGAAAAATAGATCTATTTCATAATTTTTATTAGCTGCCTTACGATTAAAAAATAGCAAGAAATACCTACGGTTTTCTAAGGTGCAGATTGTGAATAGGATGGGGAAAGATATTTTCCATTATAAGCAATGTACTACTGACGGGTTAAAATAGAAAAGCGAATCTAGTATTTATTATTCTTAAACCCTTCCCTATTTTATTGGTTATCCAAATGCAGAAGGTAAAAAGACTAAAAAAGTACTATATGAGATTCCCCCCAAATGGTATAAATTATGTAAAACAAATTCTAGCTAAAAAGAAAGGACAGTCCGAAATTGGACTGTCCTTTTGAACACTTGCGGATTTGGGCTAATACCTTCTGTCTCACACCCAGGCTTCTACTAATGCAAAATCGTCATCAGCTGATCTGGGCATTAAAGTGAAACCTTCCGGTATTTCCTTTCTTATTGCATCTAAACTGACTCTCATGATTATATATTTTGTCGGCTTATCCATATCGAAAATTCGTGCAACAAACATTCCGCGATAATCTTTTGGATTTGAGAATATGCAAATAATTGGCATTTGATATTGATTGAAATTAATCTCTTCAAAAGAATTTATTAATTGATCCGAGTGTGCCATTTATCTATCTCTCCTTGTATTTTTTGTACATCATATTGAATACATACTGGCATAATGTCATTTTCACCATTTTATAATAGTCGCAAATTGATAGGAAGACATCCGTTATGCAAAATTAATATCGGCTAAAAAATAACAAGCCACCGTTTTGTATATTCAGTGGCTTGTTATTAATTTGTATTATAAAACTAATTAATATTTTGCTCCATCATCCATTTGTTTTGCTGTTACATTTAAGTTTGAGCTATACGTAACTCCCTGATATTCGTTGCCTGCATTTGCATCGAGTTTAATAGCGAAAGAGAGATCGATGTATTGGTCATCGTTTAACTGCCAGAACTCATGCTTCTCGCCCTCTTTTGATCCGTCGCCTAACACCATTTTCGGTTTTCCAGCTATGCCTTTGGCAGCTGGTTCTACATCTGCTTCATCTACAAATCCTACAATCATTTCAACTCCGGGAGCAATTTTCTTAGCTGCTGGCGTCACTTCATTGGTCGCTCCATTGAAAAGCTCTTCCAAATAGATTTTTGATTCTTCCAGGATATCTTCTGTCATTTCTTCTCCTTCTGAAAACTTATAGGCAATGTATCCAACCTTGTAGGCATCTAAGGGAACATCTGCGCTTAGAGTCTGATTGTATGTAGCTTTCAGGTAAGCATCCATATCTCCGGTGTTTTCAATTTTCAGCCACTCCCCATATTTTAATTGAGAAGGAGCAAACCCGGCAGCTTCGACAATTTTTGTCTGCATATCCTGGCTGTTGTTAATTTCAAGTGTGCCATTTGTAATCTCACCTGAAGCATTCGTTTGGGATGTAAACCAGGAATAGGTACCAAAACTCCCTGACACAACAATCGCTCCAACTAACGCACTTCCTAAAAAAGCATTTTTCAACTTAAACATGTGTATCCCCCTAATTATTCATTATGATTTGGTAAACCCTTCTTGCTTCTTCACTTGATTCATTTTTTCATAAACTGATAAACAAACATAACCCGTTAATGGAAGAACTATAAATAACAGAAAACCAATCGGACCCTTCGTATAGTTCGAAAGATAACCGAGCTTTGGAATATGAAACAGCACTTTTCCAGCTACGTCGCTTGCTGTTATAACATCTTCATCCGCCGTATTGTTGTTATCCCCTTTTGTATAAAATTGTCTTTCTCCATTTTTTTCAACGATAGATGTAATTCTATGGGTGATGAGATTTTTCTTTTCGTTGTAAAAGGAGATGATGTCACACTCTTTAAGATCCTCAACATCAATCTCTCTAATAATAATGACATCTCCCGCTTCAAGAACGGGAACCATACTATTCGACAATACCGTCAGCGGTTTAAATCCAAGTACGGTTAATGGCTTGCTGCTGCTAATGCTTGCAAAAATGGAAAGTATGATCATCATGATGAATAAAATAATTGCAACCGGGACTGCTTTTTTTACGAATAACATAACTTGTTCCAATCCTCACCCTCTATTCCTGTTTAATAGTATTTGTGGAAAATTGACAGATTTAATCGGAATTAAACCAATATTCTGATTCATGACTATATTATTGCACAGTTATGAAAAGTCCTGTATTGGGGGTTTGAGAGGGGTATTATCCATGAAAATGCAGGTATTTATTCCTAAAATTCCAGTATGTTGGTACGTTGAATTTAAATACTAACGACAGGATAAATTATACATGCCAAAATAACTACTCTAGAATACTTAGGCCGTTCCCCCAAGATTTGTCTGATTTAGGCTTTCACATTACACCGGCACTTGTTTTCCAGCACACAATCATACAGGCACCTATTTTTTCCAATGTAATAGGATATACAGAAGGAGTGATGGCAATGCCTTGGCAGCAAAAGATCAGATATTTAACAGGCCAGCCTGTTGGGATTTCATTCACCAATGGGCAAGGTGCAACGGGGGTTTTATGCGGAGTATCAGGTACAAAGGTTCTCGTTATTGAGTACTTGTATCAAGCGCAATTTGCCCTAAAACAATACGATTCGTTTATGATTCAGGATATTAACGGATTTCCGCCTTGCCACAACCAGCATCCCCTTTATTAACGAAATCAGCTTTCTTTATAACGCCTCGTATTTTTTATCCGTTGTGGTCAGGGGTTCGGGCCCCTTATTCCCCATAAAACAAAAAATCTGCAAGGATTGAAAAAGGCTGTTTAGTCCCCTTAAATTAGACAAAAAAACCTTCATGTTACCATGAAGGATAGAATGCTTGGAGGGGATTTTTTTCTAGGGGAAAGAATTATTCCTTTAATATTCCATATTAAATGCTTCACTATAGATTTTACGCAGCTTAGCTGAGTTGTCGTGCCACTTAATTGGTTTACCATTGACGATTTGGACCAATACATCCAGACACCTATGCCATCCTGCCGCGGTATTAACTGCCCATGAATCATCGTTAAAAGTATGGGTAAAGATCATTCGACACCCTTTATCCTCTTCCTGCAATGAAATGTTTATAAGATCATCAACTTCACGGAAACCAAATAAATATGGCCTTTCTAACTCTGTTATGGTAGCCATATATGCCGTTCCTTCACCATCATCGAAGGTAATGCTGCCATTCAGTCTGAGATCCATCTCCCCTGTTGCAAAAGGATACCATTGGGAGAAGTAACCGGGATTCGTAATGACACGGAAAACATCCTCTGGATTATGAGGAAAAAATCGTTCAAATTTTAAAGCATAACGACCTTTTGACCCATGTAATGTCCCATTTTCATTCATCTTTTCATCCTCCTTCTTCTACTCCTTTAAGTCTTTCTATTCACCACTAAAAAACAATCATCATATCGTGTTTTTCAGCAATATGACCCGTTTGCTGAAAAACACGATATGTTAGAAGCGCAAAGACAGTCTTAAACCGGTTATTTAACTTATATTTATTAATCTTCTGCCATACGCTTAATCCAATCTAACTTTCTATCCCAATCCGAAGCTAGATTTTCCATCCACTCAGCTGTTGAAGACAGTTGCTGTGGGCACACCTTATATCTCACTTCCCTCCCAACACGATTGCTGGATACAAGCTTAGCATCTTTTAAGATTGTTAAATGTTTGACAACCGCCTGACGAGATACTGTTACCGCAGTTGCTAATGCTGTTGCTGTGGCTTGTCCTCTTAAAGCGATTAGGTCAAGTAACTCTCGACGTGTGGGGTCTGCTAAGGCGATTAAGACATTTTCGAAATTAGCATTGTCTGCAGTGGCCAATTTATTGCTCCGCACGCTTCCGCAGTACTTCCATTTGCATCGCCCAGCCATTGACATTACCTTTAAAGAACTTTCTTCGCTCATGTTCGGATACTGCCAGGCGGGAAAAGCCGCTTTCAACTACTGTAAGTAAAGTTCCCCCATCCTTTGATGTCAATTTGAACTCAACGAGCGTAGAGTTCTCTTCTTTTGGTTCCTCTCCTGGAAATGAACTTGCCCACCGGCATGCAAGATAGTTTGGCGGTTCTGATTGCTCAATCAACACAGGGAATTGCCCATACTTCGTGTCCGCTACCACCCTTGATCCATCTACCTGAACCTTGTCCGGACCAGGTGCATCACCAACCCACCATGCAGGCTGGCTAATTAACTCCCATACTGTTTGGATAGGTGCGTTAATAAAAATCTCTCTATTAATTTGATCATTATCCATTAGTACTCCTCCTTTTAACAAGTGCAACCAAAGTGTAGCACATATCGCCGTCAATGTGCAACTAAAGTATTGCACAAAAGAATATGAATTACTTATAAAAACTTTTCTACTTCTTTCAAATAGGATTAATTTGGAACTGGTCTGACTACAAGTTATTACAAAAATGCCCCGATTTGTTCAAAAAAAGCCACCCTGTTCGGCAGCTCCTCTAAAAGGCTCACACCCATTAATATGGTAGTGATCATCTTATTTTACTCAACATCCCAATGATATAAAACAATTTCAATAAACGGAAATTCCATCACCATACTACTTATATGTATGTTTGCTATTAATAAGCTTCTGTAAATCTTCTCTGTAAAAGGTATCTTTAAGCTCCTGAATCTTAAATGGAATTAGAGGGGAAAGATACGGAACACCTACCGATTTTAGACTTACCATATATATTATTAGAATTGTTGTAGCAATAATTATTCCGTTAAACCCCAAAAAATCAGCAATAATTAAAAACAGTATTCGTAATGTGTTATCAGCTCCCACTAGTCCTCTGTTTGCCCCTAAGAAACTAGATAAAGCGGTTATCCCTATAACGATCAGACTGACCGGATGGATTAATTTTGCCGTAACCGCTGTTTCGCCAATTACGATTGTACCGATTAAAGATACCAATATTACCGCAGTTTGCGGGAGACGAAACGAAACATCGATTAGCATTCTAATTAGAAATATAAGAATGAAAATTTCCCAAAAAGTGGGCAATAACTCATCCTTAGAAATGATTGCTTCTGAAATCTTGTTTGGCAAATCATCTTTATGAAAATTTGCTATCGCAATATACACACCAGGAAGATAAACTCCTAATAAAAAGGCAACAAAGCGCATGATTCTGTTAGAAAATCTGCCCATTGAAATGTGATATTCATCAGGTGACTGCAGAAAATCCATAAATAAAGCAGGTGCTATGATAGCGAATGGGTATCCATCAACAATAACCACCACTCTTCCTTCAAATAAGGAAGATACTACCCCGTCAATTCGTTCTGAATGTCTTATTCGAGCAAAAACAGACCTTGGTTTTCCTTCTAATACATCCTCCAATACCTTTTCACTAAGGACATACTTTATGTTAATAGTTCTTAGCCTCTTTTTCACTTCTTTTAAAATGCCTTTATCAACAATGCCTTGTATATATAATATAGAAACCGATGTTGGTGAAATTGAACCAAATTCAGCAGCCTCTACACATAAATCAGGAGTTTTTAAGGAACTTCGTATCAAATTGATATTCGTTTTCATTTTTTCTGTCAATCCAATTTGTGGACCTCTTGATGAACGGTCCCCCACCGATTCTTCAATGCTTCTTTCCGCCCACTTCGGAGATGGAATAATAATCCCTTTTGGTTCCTCATTAATGAGTAAAACGGTACTTCCTTGTACAATGGCATCGGTTAATTCTTTATAATTAGCAGTGGTTTTTATATCTGCCGTTTCAATAATTCTTTCAATTATGTAATTGATTAGCGGTTCCCTTATATTTTCAGTCTTTAATGTTCTTAACAATGGCTTGACCACAGATTCCTGAATAAGTTCTAAATCAATAATTCCGTTCAGATAAACAACAGCTATTTCAGGAGAATCTTCAAATCCCATCTTTACATTTCTAATGACAAGATCAGATGTGCCGTGGAAAATATTTTTTATATTTCTTATGTTTTCCTTAATGCATATCTGAATTTCTGTGTTAGACATCCTTATTCCTCCCTTAAATTTAGTATAAGGAAGTTATAAAATACTATACTCTCTCCACACCTATCGTTGAGTGAATTATACCTGTTTTTCTCAAGTCCAATAGGTGAGATACGCACCTTTTTGATCGTAATAATCTGCTATTACCGAACAAAAACCCAACTCCTGAGTAATTAATTTTGAGGAGTTGGGTTTTTATTACTGCATTCCATTTCATACTGGAAAACCTGTTTTTTAAGTCACCTGAATGTCTTTGTCAAACACATAAACAGTCATGGCAATATCCAAATCTATATTGATATCCGCATAAATGCTGACAAGCTTCGCCTGAACTAATTCCTCCAATTTTTTTACTTTAGAAGAATCCTCATAGATCCTTTTCACTAATGTGGTCCTTGCCTCATGGACCATCTGATGTCCTTCGCTTGATTCAATCATAAATTTTTCAATATTAGTCAGATTCCCTTTCATCTCACTAATTGCCCAGGGACCTGCAAACCGGGTGGTAATTTCTCTCGGTCCATTTCCAACACATTCTTTACGTATTTCCCGAACCAGCATATTGAATTGATGTTCAATTGTCATTACGATTCTCCTCTTTCGCCGATTAAAAACAACCTCTTACCTGGTAAAAAATAACTAATCATAAGGACCAACACTACTAAAGATAACCACAGATTTTGAATTGGATGATCATTATTCACAATGATAAAACGGATGGTTGCTGTAATTCCTATATAAAGAAGATTCCTTAATGGAAAATGATAATTTTCCTTAAAATATTCGACAATCATCGAGATAAATCCGAAATACAGGAAAAATACTAAAACCTTCCCAAGAATATCATGTACATTATAATTTCCAATAAATGCATCATTTACAATATGGTAAAGTTCCCTAAAAAGAAAAAAAATGAGGGCACAACTTAGAATACTCAACGATGAATTTAACATTATCTGATAAAATTTTATTAACCAGGTCCCTTTATTCAATCGATCTAATACAGCCATTGTTCCCCTCCATCGTTACGAATCCTATTTTATTTTTAATTTAATTTAGACAGTGGAGTCACGGAGGTCTATACCTTCATTCCCTCTTCATTCCCTCTCCAAGCCCTTTCAAAAAGTTGATGCCGAATCCCATGGCACGGTTTACATCAGGATCCTTCACAAGTTTTATTAAATCAAATAGACCTACTTTTTGATTCTGCTGAAGTCCTTCTTCTGCTTTTTGAAGACCTTTAGACAAGCCTTCCATCAATATTTTCGTCGTTTCAGGATTTAGCTCCGTCAACAGTCCTGCTGCAGCCATTCCATTATTAATGGCGTTGGTGACAGGCGGCCGCAGCATTTGCCCAACCGCAATCTTAGCGATTTTTTCCTTTGCTTCAACTAAACTAGTAACGGCTTCCAGGATTCCACTCTCATGAAGCTCTTGGAGCAGTTTTATTGCTTCCTGTATGCCATCCGCATTTTGCGTTAAGTCTCTCAGCATTTTTTCAAGAGCCTGGCCTTGCATATCTTTTTCATTTAATATTGGTTCAGCGACTTTGTATATCGGTTTCGCCATTACTTAGTCCCTCCTGTCAGGCCGGCAATGGGCTCATAATCTTCTCGTGCCCATTTTCGTTCCACCTGTACACCGAGCTGCGGATTTCGTTTTGCATAACGGGGATTATATAACGGAAGCGGCGTACTGCCTTTTGCCTTTAATATTTCCATTTTTACTTTTGTCTGCTTATAGGCTGGTGTCTGTGTCCGAACATCACCGACACTTCCAGTTAATAGATTGATCGCATTTTCATGACTGACTGAATGCATAGGGACATACAGTTCTTTCCCCTGTACCCGATCAGTTATGATCGTACGAAGCTTTATTGCTCCATACGGGGACACAAGACGTACAAGCGACCCGTCCTTAACACCTCGTTCACGTGCCAGATCCAGGGAAACTTCCACGAATACCTCAGGCAGTTTATACTGAAGCCCCTTCGATTTATTGGTCATGTTTCCTTCATGGAAATGTTCTAGTAGCCGTCCATTATTCAATGTCAGATCGTATTCCAGCGAAAATTCAATAGGCGGAACAAATTCCACTAGGGAAAGGCGGGCTTTTCCATCTGGAAAGTTAAACCGTTCCGTATAAAGGAGGGGCTCATCGGTTCCATCTTTTTGTACCGGCCATATTAAGCTGTTCCATCCCTCAAGCCGTTCATACGATACCCCTTCAAAAATCGGAGATAAGCCTGCAATTTCATCCATTATTTCGCTCGGATGTCCGTAATTCCAATCAGCTCCCATGTATTGGGCGATTTGCTGAATAATCCACCAATCGGGTTTAGATTCACCCAATGGTTCCAGCGCACGATAGAGCCGCTGAATGCGCCGCTCTGTATTGGTAAATGTTCCATCTTTCTCTAGTGATGGAGCTGCAGGCAAGACGACATCTGCAAATTGGGCCGTTTTGGTAAGAAACACATCCTGGACAACAAAGAATTCCAGTTTGCTGAGAGTATCATGCACATGGTTGGAGTTTGAATCGACCCATGCCATATCCTCTCCCATTAGATACATAGCTTTTAAATCGCCCTTCTCCACTGCTTCTAACATTTCAATATTGGTTAGGCCAGGCATTTCGGAAATTCTGACGCCATATGCCTGTTCAAACTTCGCCCTGGCCAAATCATCTGCCAGGCGCTGATTCCCTGGAAGCCATTGCGGCAGAGTCCCCATATCACAGGATCCCTGTACATTGTTATGCCCCCTAAGAGGATATGCCCCTGCACCAGGACGGCCAAAGTTCCCTGTTACAAGCAGAAGATTCGCGATCGCAGCGGATGTATGAGAACCTGCTACATTTTGGGTTACCCCCATTCCCCATAAAACGCATGTTCCATCTGCTTCATGTATCATTCTGGCCGTTTTGATCAGATGTTCTTTTGAAAGCCCCGTTACTTCCTCTGCATATTCAAGGGTGTATTTTTCAAGGAGTGACAGATACTCACTGTATTGATTTACACGTTTTTCAATAAAGGTTTCATCATGCCAGCCTTGATCGATGATATATTTGGCAACAGCTGTTATCCATACATAATCCGTTCCCTGTTTTGGATGCAGATACAGATCAGATCGCTCAGCCATTTCATGTTTTCGAAGATCTGACACAATCAGCTTCTGGCCATATAATTTCTTTGCACGCTTCACCCTGGTCGCCAGCACTGGGTGGCCTTCAGTTGGGTTTGCACCAATAATGATCACAAGCCCTGCACTCGCAATATCTTTAATCGTGCCGGAGTCGCCTCCATGTCCAACTGTCGCAAGCAGCCCATCGGTTGCAGGTGACTGGCAATATCGTGAACAATTGTCAATATTGTTTGATTCAAACACCTGACGGGCTAATTTTTGCAAAAGATAAGCGTCTTCATTCGTTGTTTTGGAAGAACTGACAAATCCTAGACCACGCCCTCCATACATTTGCTTGATCGAGCCCAATTTTTCTGCAATCAATGTCAGGGCTTCATCCCAGGAGGCAGGAACAAACTCATCCCCCTTTCGGATTAAAGGGGTTGTAAGACGCTGCTCACTATTGATAAAATCCCACCCAAACTTTCCTTTAACACAGGTAGAAACACTGTTAACAGGCCCATTTTCAGTCGGCTCGATCTTTAAGATTTCACGGCCCTTTGTCCATACTTCAAATGAACACCCCACTCCGCAAAACGTACAAACGGTTTTGGTTTTCTTTGTGCGGGTATCCCGCATGGCAGCCTCTACTTCTGACAAGGCAAAGATGGTCTTATAGTCGGGTTCGACTTCTTTAATCAGATCTACCATTGGGTTTAATAAATCATTTGGAATAGCGGTCATAAGACCAGCTTCCCCAAGCATTGATTTTTCCATTAGCGCGTTACATGGACAAACCGTTGCACACTGTCCGCAGGATACGCAGGAAGATTCATTGATGGATGAATCTTTATCCCAAATAACACGCGGCATTTTCCGCTCCCAATCAATCGTCAGTGTTTCATTAACCTGTAAATCCTGGCATACTTCCACACAGCGCCCGCAAAGAATACACTGATTGGGATCATATCGATAAAAAGGATGTGACATATCCACTTCATATCCTTTTTCCCGGAATGGACGGGTTTGATGTTCCACTTCTAAAAATTCAGCGGTATTATGAACTCGGCAATTCCCATTGTTATTGTCGCAAACCGTACAATAAAGCAAGTGATTCTCAAGGATGCGGTCCATTGCCTCTGATTGTGCCGTTTTGGCCCGTTCTGAGGAAGTCAGGATATCCATTCCTTCCTCCATTTGCGTAGAACAGGCTCTCCCCATTTCCCCATCTATCTCACACATACACGTGTCACAAGTCTGTATTGGGCCTAATACCTCTGAATAGCAGATATGCGGGTGCTCTATCCCTTGCTGCAAAAGATAATCGAGGATACGAGTCCCCTTTTCCGCCTCGTGTACCTCCCCATTAATCTTTACTCTGACTATTTCTGACAATGCAAACTCCCCTTTTCCCAAAATAAAAAGCCCGCCATAAAATAGTTTTGTGCATGAATATACACAAACTATTTTATGGCGGGCTAATCTCTAAGCAGGTTATCCTACTAGTTATCCATCTCACCATTATACATTTAAGAAAAGACATAGAGTCAGGCAATTATTCATTACGTAACTTCCATGAACTTTTATACTGTCATTATAGTGCTTTTCATATTTAATATCAATATCAAATTATTGGCCTTAAATCCCTCTGATTTCTGGGACTAAGTACTTTTCGTATGCTTATTCACAAACTTCTCCAACAAAGGAATAAATTTATCGTGTGCATAAATGCCTTCAGATTCTGAAATAGTTTGAAGATGAACATTATGAATAGATTTTATTAATAAGTTTAAAGCCTTCTGGACCGAACCATTCTCAAATTTATCCAATGACTCAGGCAATTCATCCTCGTCTAAAATAAAATATTCTCCATTCGGAAGCACCAAAATATCGATTATTAAATCTTCAAAAGATACCATTCCATCGCTTATCACTGTATTTCTTACAATGTTAAAGTAAGAGCCTAAATAATTTCCTCTATGATCTCTCCAAAAATATAAATTATATGGGCGATCTTCCCAGTAATAAGCAATCGTATAACTGCCTTTCGGTATAGTTAATCGAGCTTGATGAGCTATCATTGTAAAAGTGTCTTCAATAATATGAAAAAGCACTGCACTCTGATTTTGTGCTGTCAGCAGCATACAATTATATTCCACGACCTGGGAATCGTACCGTATTTTTCTTTCTATTACTATAGCTGAAACCTCCCAATGGCTAATAAGAACCAGGCAATCATGTATTTACAGCATTAAATTCATTATGTACTGTTCGCCGATTTGCCCCATTTTTCTGCGTCCTGTATCCTCAAATCCAACTTTCTCATACAGTTTTTGAGCAGCTATGTTTTTATGATTAACAGCTAACACGATTTCATTACAGTCAGGGAATTCGTCAGCAGCAAATTTTCTTAATAATAACATAGCCTGCTTTGCATATCCTCGTCCTTGTTTAGCCTGGTTAATGGATAATGATGTTAGCAGCATCGCCTGCGGATTGTCCGAATACTCCTTTACTCTTTCAGTTGAATGCAATAAAAAGAAGCCCACCGGTTCTCCATCACAAAGGATAACGATCCGATGCTGGCCTTCTGATACTTCTTTATAATTTCTTGGCAGTGAAGTGAATTGAACCTGCTCTTTAGGAAGCTCAAAAGAATTCAAGATATCCATATGCTCATTAGAGAAATGTTTTAATTCCAAATAATTTGTTTTTTTCATTTATTCTCCCCCTCAGTTCAATAGTAAGATAAGAACAAATGTTTGTACAGTTAAAAATTGGATCATTAAACTAAAAAATAAGCTGCCGTGATGGCAGCCGGCACTATTTTTTTTTGCATTTTATCACGAAGAAGTTTATTGATGGTTTATTTTTCATATCCTTATTTGGCTCGTCAATTTCTGAAATCTCTATCAGGCCGTATTGTCCAAATTCTTGTTTTATGGTGTGAGAATCATAAAAAAACATTTTCACACCTTCCATGATCTCAAAATAGTCTTTATCCAATTGTTTGCCCCTGCCAAACATGGGGGCTTTTTTTGAAACAGCTGTAAAAATCATATAGCCATTTGGCTTTAACTGATCATAGCAATCTTTAATGAACTTCTCTCTCTCGTCTTTATTCAATAAGTGAATAAGAGCATGGGAGAATACACCAGTGTAGTCTTGTTTATCAAAAGGCATGTCAGTTACTGAGCCATGGAAAATTCTGCTGTCAATCCCATGTTGACTCGCCAGATCAATGGCTGTTTTTGAAATCTCAATACCTGTCACATTTATGCCATTTTCAATAAAAACCTTCGCATTTCTTCCATATCCAAAACCCGGCAGCAGTATATCCTTAACATTCTTTTCAAGGAAAAAGTCCTTTGTTAAGATAGCGGAATCTGCAGCCTCAAACCCCCACATCGTTTGTTTTTCTATAAAACTTGATTCCCAGAATTCCATAATATCTCTATCTCCTTTATATTTTAATTTTCATTAGAATTCTAACACTCATATATTCTTAATTACAGACATAACGACTCTTTAATAACTTTAATTCATTTTCATTTTTTTGTAAATGTAATTACTTTACAGTATTTTTTTATGCTTGTTGAGCTTGGCTGCCATAAGGCTGAAATTTGATAAACAATGATTACGGTACAACCTGGCCTGCTATAAAGTAAGAATAATAGGTAAAAGAAAAAAGCTTACTCAATTCGGCTAATTTAATAGCTATGAGTAAGCATTTAATGATTAGTGTTTTTGCAGTAAACTGGTCAACAGCCCCTTATCCAGACTTCCTTTTCCTGTTGGCTTTGCCTCATCATGCCACCAGTAGGCTTTTTCCGGATTTTTTAGGACTTCTTTTATCTCACTCGGATGTTCAACGACTGGAGCGGAGCCGCGAAGCGACCTGCCTGCAGTCTCTCTTACAAATAGAGTGACAACTACAATTCCGAATGCACACATGCCCATCAGGTAAAATGCCGGTACCATTTTATTATCTGTTTCACTCACCAGCCATGCCACAAGCAGCGGAGTCGTTCCTCCAAAAAGTGATGTCGCCGTATTATATGTGATGGCAAGTGCACCGTAACGCACTTTCGTGAAAAATAAAGATGGCAGAGTAGCCGGCAGGGACCCTTGCAAGGTGGACAGCAGCACACCAAGAATCAGCAATCCAAAAAATGCAGCATAAATATTGCCTGAACGAACCAGCATGAATGCAGGTATGCTTAGTACAATCGCCCCCAATAAGCCTGCTTTTAATATTCGGTTCCTGCCATAGCGATCACTTAAATGGCCCATTGCCAAAACCATTGGAACCATCGCAATCATGACAAGCACAAGAAGCAATAACCCCTTCTGTTCACTGTAGCCAAGTTCTTCTGACATATATGAAGGCATATACGTGAGAACGGTGTAACTCATTACATTGTAAAATATAACGATTGCTGTACAGATTAATAGCGCCTTCCAATGCTCAGCAAAAATCTCTCTTAAAGATGAATGTTCTTTTCTTTCTTCTATAGTTTGATTCATCGCTTCAAATGCTGGAGTTTCATCCAAATGATTACGGAAGTAGAAGCCGATTATGCCAAGTGGAGCAGCAATGAAGAAAGGTATTCTCCAGCCCCATTCCACCATCGTCTCACTTCCAAGAATAGATGTCAGAAGGGTTACAAGGCCGGCACCCGCTATAAATCCTACCAGTGTTCCAACCTCTAAACCGCTTGCCATAAAGCTGCGTTTTTTATCGGGAGTGGTTTCCGCAATGTAGGTCATAGCCCCCGCATATTCACCACCAGTTGAGAAACCTTGAACGAGTCTGGCTAATAGCAATAAGATCTGTGCAGTAATCCCAATTGCTGCGAAACTGGGTATTAAACCAATACTAAGGGTAGCAGCCGACATCAGAATCATGGTGATTGCCAGAACATTCTTCCGGCCAATACGGTCACCCATCATACCAAAGAACATACCCCCTAGCGGCCGTGCTATAAAAGCCACTGCGAATGTAGCAAAAGCATATATTAACTGAAAGGATGGATCAATTTCCGGGAAAAAAACTTTTCCAATTGTAACGGCTAAGAAGGAATAAATACCAAAATCAAACCACTCCATCGCATTCCCGATAGATGTACCCATCATAGATTTTCTAGCGACACTGCTGTCTACTACTGAAATATCTTTTTTCTCTACGTCTCTTGGTTGCTTATTCACATTTTCCCTCCTGAATATCTTTTAATAGATAAATTGCTTAATAGGTTTTTCCCTGTCTTTTATCTATAAAACAATACAAATTTTGGTATTCTGTCAGGAAAACCTTTATTAATACCTTAGACTTAGTTAAACCAAAAAAAGCCGCCTGAACTGGCAGCTAATCTGTATAAAAACAAATTTTAACTTTAAATCAATTGCATAGTTGTAATACAAGTACCGTCCTTCTCAAAAGTTGAAATTTCTGATTCCGATGCTTTTCCATCATACTGAATCCTTATTTGATATGTTTCATCTCTTGGAAGCCATAGATCGAAAAACCCATTAGCCTGGGACTTTACTTTTTCGTTCAAAATTATATTGCCTTCCTTATCTTCAATAAATACATCAAACTCTTTATCAGCTAATTCACCTTGACAACCTGTCAAGCTATGATTCGTTCAAGGATGGGTTTCATTAACATAAGGTGCAATAGAAACGAAAAATTCTTCTTTCGGCAGATCATAGATTAATTCTTCACCATCCGCTTTTTTTACCACTAGCTGCTGTGAAGTAATCGAAGCAGACTCGCTCTTAATGTTTCCTATACTATAATCATTCACCAAATCTTTGATGTTATCAGCCTTCAAAGCGGCCTCATCATTTGAATCGGCTTGTCCACAGCCAGCTAATACAATTGAAATGAGTAAGACAGCCAGAAATATTTTTATCTTCATCTTTTTTCACTTCCTTATTCAGTTTCATGCCTTAATGACTATTGCCAAAGTAAACAATAGCAAATAAATATGGAGAAATTATGGAGATATGATTTGCGGCAGCTGCTGCATAAATAAGCAATTCGAAAATAACTATGCTAAAGTTATCTAAGCATAGATATATTCAGAGGCTGTGAGTCAAATTGAACTTAATCGAAAAATTATATACTCTTATAATATTTTTAGCAGTGATTATTGGTATAAGTATAGGGCAAGCAGAGTTAATAAGGGCTAATGCAGAAAGTATCATTGTGCCATTATTAGTAGCCATGCTTTATATTACATTCTTACAAATTCCTATTAGAGATATTAAGATAGCTTTTAAGAACATAAAATTCACATACACTTCAATCATGATAAACTTTGTCTGGACACCCATCCTGGCATGGCTGCTGGCAATGGTATTTTTAGGCGATAATCCGTCACTATATATTGGATTTATTATGCTGATGGTTACACCATGCACTGACTGGTACCTGATCTTTACAGGCATAGCAAAAGGAAATGTTGCCTTATCAACTGCTATCCTGCCTCTAAACTTAATCTTACAGGTCATATTGCTGCCTATTTACCTCCTGATTTTTGGCGGAACGACAGGAGTAATAGAACTGGGTTTTTTAGTTGAAAGTCTTCTGGTTACATTAATCATACCGTTAGTTCTGGCTGTTTTTACCAAGATCCTCTTAAAAAACAAGGATCAGTTAAGAAAAAGCCTTGTATCCAATCTTAGCGTATTGCCAATTATTTTTCTAAGCTTGGCCATTGCTGCAATGTTTGCATCACAGGGACAATTATTGCTTAATCATTTAGAGTTACTGTGGAAAATAACCATACCTGTCCTTTTATTTTTTATGATTAATCTTTTTGTCAGTCAAAAAGCTGGACAGCTTATGAGATTTCCGAACTCCGACAGAGCCAGTTTAAGCTTGACTACTTTAGCCAGAAATTCCCCGATTGCTTTAGCCATTGCAATGACTGCATTTCCAGACCAGCCTTTGATTGCATTGACCTTAGTAGTAGGCCCTCTGCTGGAATTGCCTATCCTGGCCGTCATCACCCAGATTTTATTATTTATTACTAAAGAGAAAAGAACATAAAAATCAAAAGCACACATCCCTTCTATTTAAAAATGTGTGCTTTTTTAGATAGATTTAACTTGCCCATTAGTACAAAATAAGGTTGTTAATCTAACCTACATGCGAATATATTAGTTATTCACACCCTTCATATTTTCCCTTCTCTAATCTGCAAATTAGCATGAAACGTTTCATATCCCAAAAAAACACATGGAAATTTTAGCTTTTAAGTGCTTAGACATATGTTAAGGTAATAAATATAGGGATGAGTCCCTTGCTAAAAAAGATTTAAAAGGAGGCCTCGTCATGATTATCAAGTGGATTCGGCACAGATAATGAACAGGGGCAGGCCAAACATGCTCCGGAAGAATCTGATCTGCGACATTAGGAACGGTGATAAGATAATACGGAGGTAAAATATGAGTGAACAGATAATGAAAATAAATAAAGTGGATATATGTACAGAAAGCTTTGGAAATGCTAAGGATCCAGCAGTCCTTTTGATCATGGGCGCAATGACTTCACTGGACTGGTGGGATGAGGATTTCTGTCTCCGTCTTGCTGATCAGGGAAGATTTGTCATTCGGTACGACCATCGGGATCTGGGACGATCCACCACTTATGAACCTGGGACTTCCAATTATACGATAACAGACTTGGCTGACGATGCGGCCGGTGTACTGGATGCTTATCATATAGAGCAGGCACATATCGTTGGAATGTCCATGGGCGGCTTAACTGGCCAGATTCTTGCCTTAAGATATCCTGACCGTGTACTGTCGCTTACACTCATTGCATCAAGTGTGTTTGGGACTGAGATGGAAAAGCTGCCGCCAATGGATCAGAACATACTGGATTACCACGCGAAAAGTGCTTCCATCGATTGGTTGAATCGGGATGCTGCTATTTCTTTTCTCGCGGGCGGATGGAAAACATTAGCCGGCTCCAAACCTTTCGAGCAGGAAAGAATGTATAAACTTGCTGCAAGAGAAGCAGATCGCGCCAAACATCTGCCGAGCAGATTTAATCATGCTATGCTGCAAGGCGGAGACGCATATTTCGATAGAACAGTTGAAATCAGCGTACCGGTGCTAATTATTCATGGCACAAAAGACCCGGCCCTCCCATACGAGCACGGGCTTGCTCTAAAAAAAGCCATCCCTCATTCTGAATTAGTGACACTTGATGGAACAGGGCATGAGATTCATAGTGAAGACTGGAATCAGATAATAGATTCTGTTGTAAAGCTTAGTTCGCGATAAAAATTCGAAAGAATGTACCCCTTCTTGCCAGAAGGCTTGGTTTTAGTTACATTTACTAGTTTAATTTAAGGTAACATAAGGAAATTCCAAAGCCCAATTTCTCAGTATTATTAACGAGAAATTGGGCTGCTTTTACTTCACAATCAACATTTTATTAAAGAAGTCATAGGTTTTTAAGTGCATTTTATTACGAATTTCAGATCAGGCTCTATCTAAAAAAGGCAAACGTCTAACCATCAGTATGGCTCTATTCATAAAGAAAGACGCAGATAGCGCCCCATTGTTGAAGATATTAATTATTATATCTTATTGAACTAAAGCACCTGTCCTGTTAGTTTAAGTATCTAAAGAAATTTTTAATTGCATCCATACGTATCTTATGACTACAATCCTCGCAACAAAAAAACTTAGCCTTATTTTCCTTAAATTGTTTATAATTTAGTGAACCTTCGTATACTCTGAATATCCTTTTACAACTATAACAGAGTACCTCATAGTAAATCATAATCAGCCTCCTAAGTGACACATTTACTTTTTAGTTGATCTATCGAAGATTGTAACCAATTCTCTAGTATATTCCTGAACATCTAAATGAGGCTTTCTCGTTAATTCAAGGGTGAACCCGTCAATGGCACTTCTTATTGTTAACGCCATCACCCTTGCTGATGATCTGGTAAATTCTCTGAATACTCCTTCTTGCATCCCTAGGGTAAGAATATTTTCAATTGGAAGTAAAATAGCTTCATCATGGTCTGCTGCAAAATGAAGTTTACCATCAGCAGTTCTCATATTAGATACCGTTTCTATAACAGCGAAAACATGCTGACGATTTTCATCTATAAATGTAAGGTTGGATTCAATATACACCCGAAGCATTTCTTTAGGAGATTTTTGAGCTTCTATTCTTGGAGCAATATAGGCTTGCCACGCCAAATAGTATTCGATAGGTATTTGCTCCAATAATTCCTCTTTATTTGCAAAGTGATAAGAAATAACCCCCTTACTGATATTTGCACGCTTTGCAATTTGTCCTATAGAGGCTTGAGCATAACCTACTTCTGCGATTGTTTCAATCGCACATTCCACAATTTGAGCTCTACGGGCTTTTTCGATGAATGACATTTCTTTTTGGTTAGTTGGTTTGTTTTTTTTACTCATGTCCTTATTTTAGTACATCCGTACAAAAAAATTCAAACAAAAAAACCAATTAGTTGAAGTTTATCTAAATGGTTTATGAATACCTTTATGCAACTATCCTCCACCATTAATTCAATAATACCTTACTCCATAATGTCCCGATTGTTGAACACAAGTTAAACATCGATCTTCAACTAACCTGCCCCTTTTGTTGCATAAGAAAAAGCTGCCTTGTTCGACAGCTGTTCTTGAGCGTAATCACATTTTATTTTATCTAGGCTGGACTTCGACATTCATATTTTTCATTGGGATCAAATTTTCTTACACGATATTCTTGCATTATCCATTTACCTTCTGTTCCCCAATCTTTTTTTAAGGTTACTGTGAATATGTCCAAAAAATTATGAGCACCAGTAAATGTAACGAATTCAATTTCAACTTCGAAATACCAAGAACCTGAGTGACGAAGTTTTTTTATGTCTATAACCTTTTCACAAAATGAACCTATATTGTAGGCTGTCCCGTAGTAATCCTCTACTGCCGCAAACATTGGTTGCTTTAAAAGGTCAATCACAGCATCCTCTAATATATTTTCTCTTTTTGATTCACTTCTTGTTAATTTAGCATGGGTTGTAGTTGTTATATGCATTAAAACAACAATGATAAGGATCGCATATAATCTTTTTCATCAAATCACCTTCAAAATGTTATTGAAGGTATTTTTCCCTGGCAAGAAGACTATATTCTTATTCAACAAACCTGCCCCGTTAGTCGAATAAGAAAAGAGCTGCCGATCCATACTGATCTTCAACTCTTGCACCCTATTGTTTAAGTATATTTAATCACAAATTTATTACAGAAATGCTGTCCCGTTAGTTTAATAATAATTTAAGTTCATTTTTCGAATCTAACTAAGGTTTTTTCAGGGATTTCAATTAGGTTAATATCAAAATTATTGATTTGTAAGATGATCTCACCCTCCCGCTCTTCAGCTTCTTCTCCAACCCAACAACTGTACAGTTCAAAAAAATCTCCTTTTTCAAGGCAACTGTCCATAATATTACATAGTTCCAATAGCTTCTTTTTCGATTCGGAACGGATTTCTGGAGTCGTATATTCTGAAATAATAATGCCCCAATGACTTGATACTTCATGAACATAAGGGGTTGTAAATTGATGTTTCTTTACATTTAGTTGTTCATACTCACCTGCAAAACAACTGCCAATATAAAAAAAATCCTCCGTATATTCATCATCATTATTCGGTATTTTTACATTACAACCAATATAGGAAGCAAAACTCATTTCGACTCACTCCTTATTATTGATTTTAGACTATTCTGCCCCGTTGTTAAAAAAGTAAAAAACTACCCGGTTCTGCAGCTCATCTTGCCACAAGTTAGTTCAAAAAACTAACTAATTCTTAGTGCATATTTTATTTAAATTGAATCCAATTACCGCTTTGTTATAATAAAAATAAAAGAGGGGTAACGGATGTATAAATCATTTTTATATGAATTAGTTTTCTTACCCTACTCTATTTCATAATCTGGGTAGGAATAGAATCTATACACATAAAAGTTGTTATAGGTATTATTGGGCTAACTTTTATACCCCAGGTAAGGAAAAAACTTTACAAAACTCCACTTGTAATTAGAAAAAGTAAAGTTGCCCTTTATACTTCTTTATTTTTCACCTTTTTACTCTTCATTCTTGATATAAAGTCATTGATAACAGAGACTAACAATAGTTCCATTGATTTCAATGTCATTGTTCTTATATTTTTATCTAGTTTGTTGGGAAGCTTTATGTATGGAATACCTGTTTCGTTACTGTCAGATTTTATTACAACAAATGTTAAGAGATTTCGTTTCTATCTTTCTTTATTGGTGCATATCGGATTCAGCTTGATTTCTTTTTTCTTTCTCGGTCCATTAATGATATTAGCTACTATCTTTGCATTTTTTATTTTTCCTTATAGATGAATTTGTAAGAAAAAGAGAAAATACCGCTCTTGAAAATAACTTTAATTTAAACCGCATTTCCTGCGGTTTTTTCTTGCTCAGTATTTGTCTATACGCATATCAGTTTATTATTTCACAAACCTGCCCCGTATGTTTGAAAAGTAAAAGCTGCCTGATTAGCAGCTGAACTAATTATTCTCAATTAACTTTTTTATCGCACAGACTACAACTTCCGGTTCATCATTTTGTATATAGTGAGCACTGTTTTCAGCAATTACCAATTCTCCATCAGAGGATATTTCAAGCATCTCTCTCTGCATTTCATTCCATAACTTTTGTGATTCCATAGAATAATGAGCTTTTTTACCCGCTGAAAGAACAATTAATGGTACATTTAATTTTTGTCTAGTATCTTTTAACTGCTTTAGGCTTTCCATAAATTCTCCATAATTTCCTTCGTAAACGAATTGCTTGTTATATGCTTGTTGAAAATCTTGTGACATTGTAGGGAGAAAACGTTCTTTGTAATCTTCGGGAGTAGAGTCAATCAAGACTAGTCCACAAACTTCATTTGCATATTCTGTAGCAAACATCCGCATATTTACTCCGCCAAATGAATGACCTACTAATATGTAGGGAGGCTTAATCTTGGCTTCACTAAGCAGTTCCTTTAATTCTTTTACCATTTCACAGCTGGTTCTGGGATTAGAACTTGATTCACTTTTCCCAAGTCCAGCTCTATCATAAATTAGTACACTAGACAGCATTGAAATCTCCCTTAATACTGAATTCCAGGCCTTAGAAAAGTCTCCATATCCAGCATCCATTATGACTGTTGGCTTTCCGTTATTTTCTCCCACCAATTTAGCATATAGTTTACATTTACTTATATGTATAAACATTTCCTTATCCATTGGTTCATTCCTCTCGTTTTGCCAACTATCCTAGTTAAAATTTAGCAATATTAAAACTCTTATTCAATAAATCTGCCCCTTTAGTTCAAAAAGAAAAAAGCCGCCTGTTTTGGCAGCCAGACCTTATATTAATATTAATTCTTACCAGCCCATACGATTACATAAAGAAGTAATTTGCGCAAGATGATGTTTACCATGCCAAGCGTAGATTCCGATATTTTCACCTATTGAAACTTCTCCTGAATCTGGGTGAATAAATGTTTTTTCCATATCAGCCGGACTTAGACTACGTAATAGGTAGGTCCAGCGTTTGTGCAGTACTTCGAGAAGTGAAAGTGAAATATCAATCGACAATTTATAATCAGATAGTTCCGCCCAATTTGTTTCATCATATGGCTTAATTACAGGTTTTTCTTCAGTAAGAGCCAATTTAAAGCGAACATAGGCATTCATATGACTATCCGCAAGATGATGTATTACTTGTCGAACAGTCCACCCTCCTGTACGATAGGCTGTATCTAGCTTTATATTATCTAAGTCCCTTACAGCATCTCGTAATAATCTTGGTAAATCTTCAATCTCATTTATCCAAATGCTCGTAACATTCTTAGTAATTTCACCATTAAATTGAAAGTGGCCAATTGGGTATTTCAAATCCATCTGCTTTTCCTCCTAAAACAATTGATGATCGCGCCTAACTAAATAAAGGATTAATAATATGTAATTCTCCATCAAATCCTCTAATTCTTTTACACCTTAAATGTTACGTAACTAACCTGCCCCGTTTGTTGGAAAAGCCGGCATTGATAGCCGGATCTTCAAGTAATGCACCCATTAGTTGAAGAAGAAGTTTTAATTAATTCTCTTGTTGCTTTTTCTTATACATCTCTTTTAGTACATCTGGTCCAGGGATATTATTTATATCTTTATTAGTTCATCTACAAATTTATCGCTTGTAAAGTCACCTTTTCCATCTTTTTCCATTTCCATATAAGCGACGGTCATCATTTCAATGCTATTTAACATCTGACTCATCTAAAGGCAATGATTTCTGATTGAAAGTATAATAAGTTCGCTATAAGGGGTAGCGTCAGGAAAATGTAGATTTTCAACGTTAAGGAAGTTTCAATATTAAAAAACCTAATTTTTCAGCATTAAATGAGAAATTAGGTTTTTTCATTAATAGAAAAAGACTTATAAGTATTTATCAAGAATCACTTTCATATGGTGTAACTCGTGCCCGGCAATGCCATATGCAATGATACCTACCGAAACTGGGCTGTTCATTACAGTTCCATTACGAACCCACGCTGCATCATCAATGGTTGAAATAAGGCTTAAGGTGTTGGAGCGTATCGTGTCTAAACCAGCTAGTAACTGCTCCCAGGAAAATTTGTTGAAGTTTGCCGCAGAAACGTATTGATCCTGATCCATTGCTGGGAGTGGTGCACTTTCATTTCGTGCAATGGCGAGCATTCGATACGACATCACACGTTCCGAGTCGGTCATATGCCCAATCACTTCTTTTAAAGTCCATTTCCCTGGTGCGTACGCCTTCCTTGCTGACTCTTCTGATACGCTGCTTAAGAGGGTAATGGTCTTAGTTCGTTGCTTACTAAGTATTTCTTCAATATCTCCATCTGGCACAAGACTAACATACCTATCATGCTCTGGATTTTCAATAAATAATGGTCGTGGACGCACAAGAATCCTCCCCATCGGAATAGTTATTTATGGTTCTAGGCTAATATTCGACTGTCAAAAAGATATGTCCTTTATTTTTGATATTTAATTTCATTACCGCAAAATAATTGCAAATTAAACAACTTTATTATCTCTGTACAAATGATTTATGCAGTTAACATAATAATAATGGATTAATTCACTTTTTATTCCACTAACCTGTCCCTATAGTTCAATAAAGTATTTATATTGAGTCAAGAACAGAGGACCATGCAGAAGAAGTTGGTTCAATAATTTTAAAGTGGTCTATATCTGGGAGAATAACTAGTTTTACATTTTCCCCCTTTTCTATAGCGTATTTGTAATAATCCTTACTTAAATCTACTGGAACGTGACGATCTAATTCCCCATGTATTAATACTTGTTCAACATTCATTGGCAATAATTCAGCTGGTGAAGACAATTTATAACGCTTAGGAACTTCTCCAGGGGATCCCTCTAATAGTGCAGCTGTGTGACTCTTCATTTTCTTTTGTTCATGTATATCCCACATCTTTTCTAAATCTGTAACTCCTGCTAAACTAATTATTTTTTGAATAGAAACACTAAGTTGGTTAAAGGGACTATCATTAGGTGTGGATATTATTCTTGAACCTAACCAAAGTGCTAAATGTCCACCAGCAGAATGGCCAATAACAATAACTCTTGAAAGATCTGTTGGATATGACTCAGCAATTTTTGATAAATGATTTACAGCATCAATAACATCATTAAACGTTCCAGCCCATCCTCCTCCTTCTTCCCCCACTCTTCGATACTCAATATTCCAAGTTGCATAACCTCTTTGGGCCAAATCTTCAGCAATTGGATTATTCTCCTCTAAGTTATATCTTGCTTGCCAAAAGCCTCCGTGAATTAATACTATTACTGGACATGAGTGTGAAACTTCAGGCATTCGTAATACACCAAATTGAGATTCATGTTCTCCGTAATAGATCTTTCTTTTATTAACCATTTATAACTCCCCTTGCAACTTTTTTATAACTTTTTACTTCGATAAAATAGCCACACTTCCTTTATAGAAGAGTAGCTAGTAACGTATAGTTTATTGAACAAACCTGCCCCTTTAGTAAAAAAGCGTCTCTACTTATTGTAGAAACGCATCCATTAATAATTAAATGTATAAATATTGTTAGTTTGTCATTAACCATTTAACAGCATCATTTATGTTCTCAGCTATATATTCGGGCTTAACTTCACCCCAATGATCATAAAACTCACTGTTTATGTACTTTGCTAGTAGGGAACACCTGCAGAGGATCTCTGATTGCTCAAAATCAAATTCCTGAATTTGCTAAATTTAATGGAGAAATATATCACATAAGAAAATGGGCTCAGTACTTGGAATCCATTAAAGAATCAGACAAAAACAACTGCTGCTGATTGCTCTTAATACGTTCACATCAACTTGCGATCCTGTTACTAAACCATCTAATAGTTAAGACAGTTTCAATGTTAACTATGACTTAATTAACGTAAAAATGGCGTGCCAAAACTGTTGTCAGTTCGCACGCCATTTTTGTTGTCAATTATAATTTGATTCTCGTTAAACTTCGAACAGACAATTACGAAAGTAATGTTCTTGTCTATATAAATTAACAGTTTAAACGCTTGATAAAGGGCTATTTACAAAGGTAATGCTCCTCCATATAAAAGGATGAAAATGATATATTTTATGAAATGGCCCCCTAAGAAATACGCTACCTAATCTGTTAGTTCAGGAACCAGTAATGTGCACACAGCAAGAACAGGAATTCCAATGAGAATAACAGCTATCTTCAAAAATAATGTGTGGTTGCTGCCTTCATAAAAAACACCTCTTGTATATTTCAAAATGTTAATTGCTTTTTGGCTGCGATTCCAAGAAATCCTTTATAGGTTTTTGAAGTACGTCCACAATGGCTACGATGATACTTGTTGCCAAGATGCCCATTAGACCTAGAGATATTGGACCTGCTGCATCATCACCTGTGAATTGAACACGCACCCTTAAATATACTATTGCTAAAAAAATGAAGAAAATGACAGTAAAAGTGCATTTTTTAATTACCCTTAGAGATTGAAGAGATAACTCAGAAAAAGCATTATTCTTTTCGATATAGGTTAAAAGTTTAAATATTCGATACAACGCCACAGAAAACGTAATACATATTCCATATGCACATACCAAAAGTGGATATAGCGAATAATCACCTGGGCGCTCTATTGCATCTCTTCTGGCTGCTTCAGGCAAAAAATATATACACACGGCAAGCACTGCAATTCCAACCAGAAAAATAATGACCTTTAAGAAAGTGGCAGAACCTCGTTTATCATTCATTTAAAACACCTCACTTATTTAATGACAATACGAATTTAACATATGGTTTATCGTTTTTCAATAAATTATTATTGTTTATATTGTATTATTGTTGGTTATTGAAATATCCTTTTAATTTTTAACAAAAATAAAAAGCATTTCTCATGACAAAGAAATGCTTTTTCTTTAAATGTTAAATTTACAACTTGTTCACCAAAACTGACCTTTTTTATAAATGCATCTTTTATTACTATTAATTGGAATGACGTTTAAACTGACATCCCAAATGTTAGGTTAATTGCCAACCTTTTTTAAACGGACAACAACCATTGTCATATTATTTTATCGTGTCATTTTAGATGTCAATTCTCATTGAAAAGTTTAAAATACCTATAAGAAATTGGCATAGGTCCAATCCCTATACCAATTAATGTGTCATTTAACCAATATGCACCTCAAATCGGAACGGTTTATGGTCAGCAAGGATGCTATTTAACTAAAAAACCAATTAAAGAGGAACGTTTTCAAAGTGTTCAACTGCAGGAAATGGATCATAGAAATGATGCAGCTGTCTTTTCCATTCTTGATACTCTTTCGATTGTCTAAACCCAACTGTATGGGCCTCTAATGATTCCCACTTCACAAGCAACAAATATTTACCCTTAACTTCCATACATCGCTGCAGCTCATGAGATATGTACCCTTCCATGGAAGAAATAATATTGGATGCTTCACAAAACGCTAGTTCATATTCTTCCTCCATCCCTTCTTTTACTTGCAGCATTACTGCTTCTAAAATCATGTATAATTTCCCCTTTCCTTGCTTTCTCAAAGAGCCCCTGATTTCTAGTTTAATTTAGCGATTTCAAAAACTGCCTGTTCAGCTGCCAGGAGTGCACCTTCAAGATGTCCGCCATATTGTGAATTCGTCTCCGTACCTGCAAAAATAATTTTCTTTTCCCATACCCTCGATTTTGGCGGTTGACCATAACTCGGAAAATATCTAAGCGGGGCTAAATCTTCCTCAACAGCCGTTTCGGAATCACTGGACCAGTCCTTGTATAGAATAGCCCTTACGTTTTGGGCGGAGGTTCCAAAAAGCCTGATCAATTGATCAACGACCAAATTCAAAACTTTAACCTCTCCCAGTTCCCTGCGTGTTTTCGCTGGCATTCCGAAGAAACCAAATAATGCACCAGATCCTGTTTCAGGAGAAGCATCATGGATTTCCTGCAAGGGTCCAACCCAGCTCGATGCGAATCCAGAGAGTCCAGATTCCCTCCAAAAAGGACGATCATAGATGGCAACTGCCTTGGCCTGTCCTGCCATCCATGTAGGTTTGCTTACAAGGTCGGTAATAATATTGGGAGGGAGAGAAGGAAAAAATTCAATTTGACGCACCACAATCCGAGGCGGCAATGCCAGGATAACAGCCCTTGCCGAAACTTTTTTTCTCTTTCCATCAGCAAGGGCTGTTTCAACGGTTATATTACCAGCTTCATCTTGTCGAATGGCTGTTACACGTGTTTCTAACTCGACTACTCCAGGGGGAATAGTATCTGCTACAGCATCAATAAGGGACTGCACACCTCCTATGAATCGAATCGATCTTGCGCCAGCATTTTCCGGCAGTACATGGCGTTCTGGCGGTTCGTTCTGAACTCGTTCTGCAAGCATTGCCCCTTTGGTGTACTGGACAAAAGTTTCTAAATTCAGTTCTTTCACAAGGCCGGTGATCGCGCTCTCATATTCAGGCCAGAACCACGTTGGCCCGAGGTCAAATTTGCCCAGGTCAGGTCTGTTTGGATCAGAAGTGCTCAAAACCCTGCCGCCAATCCTATCTCTAGCCTCTAGAACCTTACATTTGACACCCTGTGCAGCAAGAAGGGACGCAGCCTGGAGCCCACTTAAACCAGCACCGACAATAACTACTGGATTTTTCACATACTTTCCTCTTTCGTACTGTGTCCATGCTGTATGATTGCACTTGTGAAAGAGCTATTCCTTTTTATAAAGGTCACTTCTAAATGAGTGTTCCAAATTTCAAATCCCATGAATATACCCCCGATTTTCAGATATTATTGAGGTTTAAATTGATTACTGGCTATAGAGTAATTTCTCCTGCTTGCAGACATGAAATTATACCAAATTGGGGCACAGAATCTTGTTTCCCGTCAAACTGTCAGCATTGAATCATTTTGTAATTCCCGATGGAGTACTTCTCCCATACGCTTCATACCTTCAATGATTTTCTCTTTAGACATATTAGAGTAATTTAAACGCAATGTATTTGTTTGTGTGCCATTTGGAAAAAAGGGAGCACCAGGTACACAAGCAACATTATTTTTCAGGCACTCTATAAATATATGCGCTGAATCAATGCCCTCTGGAAGCTCAACCCAAATAAATAATCCGCCTTCCGGCTTACTGTAAGATAAATGATTTGGGAAGAATTCTTCAATGCAGGATAACATAGCTGTGCATCTTTCTTTATAAACAGCTTTGATTTTATTGATGTGTTCTTCGATATCATAAAGCTCCATATACTTTGCTGTAATTCTTTGAGCAAAGCTGTCAGTATGCAAGTCAGCTGTTTGCTTAAAAGCAACATACTTATCAATGAAGGTTTCATCCGCACAAATCCATCCAAGCCGAAGACCGGGAGTGAAAATCTTAGAGAAAGTGCTTAAATAAATGACTCTGCCTTCTGTGTCAAAATGTTTCACAGGCGGGAGTACCTCTCCAGCAAATCTTACAGCTCCATAGGGGTTATCCTCTACAATAAGCACATCATACTGATTAGCAAGCTCAATCATTCTTTTTCGTCTTTCGAGTTTTAAGGTGCGGCCAGTAGGGTTTTGGAAATCAGGAATTGTATAAATAAATTTTGCATCAGGATGATCTCGCAGCTTTTGCTCCAGCTCTTCCATTACCATTCCATCATCATCCATGGCTACTTCAACAAACTTTGCATTATATGACTTGAATACATTAATGGCTGCAAGATAGGTTGGGCTTTCACAAATAATAGTATCTCCCTCATTGATAAATAATCTTCCAGTCAGGTCGATTGCCTGCTGGGATCCTGATGTAATAAGAACATTTTCAGTGCTGGAGTCAATCCCAGCCATTTTCATTCTCTGACAAATAGCTTCTCTCAAAGGAATATATCCTTCAGTCGTACTATATTGAAGGGCAGCCGCACCTTCTTCATTCAATACAGCATTGCATATTTCCTTTAGAGCTTCTACAGGAAACAGTTCTGGAGCTGGAAGTCCTCCCGCAAAAGAGATTACTTCCGGCCTTTCTGTTACTTTTAATATTTCACGTGTCTCAGAAGATGTTACAAAGCGAGCTCTCTCAGCAAATTTATGTTCCATTTCTACACATTCCTTTTCTATTTTTGGAGTTATTTTAATACTGAAGATTCAGTCACTAATGCTTATGCTTTTCTCTTTTTGATAGATACCTGCCCATATTACAATGGGAATAAGCAGTAATGAAAGGACAGCACCTGCAATGGAAAGGGCTGCATAACTGGAATGTGCTACAACTATTCCGGATAATCCTCCTCCTAATGCTCCTGACAAAGCTACCCATACATCGATCGAACCCTGCGTTTTAGCCCGGGTAGAAGCATGAGTGGAATCTACCAGAATGGCCGTGCCGCTGATTAAGCCAAAATTCCATCCAAGCCCAAGTAAAACAAGGGCTATATTGAGTATGAGCATCGACTCACCAGGTCCTGCTGCAGCCAAAATCCCAGAAGCAAGCAGTGTAATACCGGAAGCAACAGCCATAGCCGCACGGCCAATTTTATCAACAAGAATACCAGTTACTAATGAAGGCAAAAACATCGCCCCTATATGAAATCCAATGACAAGCCCCACTTCATTCAAATCATGGCCATGATGTCCCATATGTATGGGGGTCATTGTCATGATGGCCATCATCACAAATTGGGTTAAAACCATGACAGCCGCTCCTGCAAACATGCCTCGCCTGTTTATCGATGCCAAATTTGAACTTTTCTCTATATGATTAGTTTCACCTTGTGCATCAGATATGGCTTTTGCAACCATAAAGGGATCAGGACGAAGGAAAAAAAATAGAACGCATCCAGCAAGTATATACGCCGCAGCCGCTAATATAAAAGGACCGGCTAAAGCAGGAATACCTATCGATATAGCAAACTCACCCATTACATCCACCAGGTTAGGACCTGCGACAGCACCGAATGTAGTGGAAACCATGGCCATACTAATAGCCTTTGCCCTCTGTGCGGGGTTTGCCAGGTCAGTTCCAGCGTAGCGCGCCTGCAGGTTGGTAGCCGTTCCAGCCCCGTAGATGAGAAGTGAAATAAATAATAGCAGAATGCTGTTTGTTATTGCTGAAACCACAACTCCAATGGCACCTATGCCTCCAGCCAAAAATCCTGCCGTAAGTCCAGGACGGCGGCCAAACCGCTGAGAAAGCCGTCCCACCAGCAGCGCAGCACCTGCTGACCCTAAAGTAAATAACGCGGTTGGAATTCCTGTTACACTATCTGTTCCCATCATGTTTTGCGCGAGAAGTGCTCCTACTGTAATTCCCGCTGCAAGTCCTGCTCCTCCAAAAATTTGGGATATGACAATGACAATTAATGTTCTTTTGTATAATTGCTGCTGTTTTTCAGTAGAATTTATGTAGCTTTGCAGCCAGGCAGATTGGGCGTCTAACGGTAGCAAAAACTCACCTCCCTTTTTATTTTCATAATATTCCAACTAGATTTCAATCATCTTAACACGCACAAAAAAACCATACAATATTATAATTGTATGGCGAACAATATTAGATATGATTGTTTAACAGGCGTTTAAGGATAATCAAACCTCTCTCAAGCTCTTCAAGCGTTTCCGGGGCACAAACAGAAACTCTTACAGCCCTCTCCGGACAACTATTTCCAACTACAAAACGTTCAGCTGCAAACACCTGTACTCCATGCTGTTTAGCCAGCGCTTCAAACTCAGCACCTGTAATCTTTCCTGGCAATAGGAGCCAGCGAAAAATGCCTGTTTCAGCGCCTAGACATGTAAAGTTTGCCAAATATCGGTTAACGAGTTGATTTCTGCGGATCGTCTGCTCCTGATGTCCCTCAATTAAGGCTTCAAATTGATTCGATACAATCGTACGTGCTGCAAGTTCTGCCAGTAATGGAGAAACGGAAACATTTAAATTATAAAGTGCCCTTGAAATTGGCTCCTTGAATTGACTCGGCACTGCTGTATAGGCCAGCCGCAGGCCCGGTGCAAATGATTTAGACAAGCTTGCAATATAGATGACCTGTTCTGGTGCAAAGGATGCGACTGCCGGCAGCGGCTCTTTGCTGAGAAGATGGTATGATGCATCTTCGATAATGAACTGATTATACTTTTTGGCAATGGCAGCGATCATTTTTCGATTCCCGACCGACATGAAGGAAGCTGTCGGATTATGATAATCCGGAATCAAGTAAATGCCTTTAATATTTTCAGTTTTACACGCATATTCAAAAGACGCTGGACTCATTTCATAGTTCTCTGTTTTTATTGGCACCAGCTGCACACTAAGCATTGCTGCAGCCGTTTTTAAACCAGGGTATGTATGCTGGTCAACTCCAATGCGCTCTCCAGGCTTACAAAGACTTGCCAGTACAGCCGCAATAGAATTTTGACCCCCATTCGCAAATAAAATGTGATCAGCGGTTGTCTCTAACCCGCCTCTGCGGATTAGCTTTACCGCTGCATCCTTTTGCCAATGGCTTTCTCCTCCCCGGCCATAACCGAACCATTTTTCATAATCGGTCTCCTGCAGCATACTTTTCAGCTGGAGCATCAGCGGCTCGAAAGAAGCATTATCCGGAAGAGTCGCTCCCATTTCAATTAAATGCTTCGGCTTTGCATCTTCAAGTAAATAAGCATTCGAAAGAGCATCATAGGACACAAATGTGCCGCTTCCAACCGTTGCACTTAATAAGCCTTTTAACTCACACACTTTAAATGCTTTTGAAATGGTGCTCACATTTAAATCTAAATAATCGGCCAATTCCCGCTGTGGAGGAAGTTTCGTTCCAGGCAATAAAACTCCATTTAAAATATCCTGTTCCAATTGCCCTGCCAGAGCTTGATAAATGGGCTTTTCTGCTTTATCAATGGATGGCTTCCAAGTCATAGGATAGTTTTCAAAAGAATTAATCGGCATGATACGCACCCTTTTTTTTACAAGTTTTCAATGAAGCTGTTTCTTTAATTATAACCCTTGTTCCTCTGCCCTGCCCATTTCATCGAACAAAGAAAAAAATTTAGTTTTTATTCTCCAAATACTTTTCCCAATCGCTTAGATACATCTTAGGTTTATCTTCAGGCTCAGAGGATAATTTACAGATAAATTCTAAAGAATTTCCATCCGGGTCATGAAAATAGACCATAGCATGTGTCTGGTCAGGCATTACAATGGGTTCAAGAGGTTTAAATCCGAATTCTTCACGCATACCAATGCCGCGCTTTTCCAGCCACTCTTTTGCTTTCTTTAAATCTTCTAAATCTGCTCTAAATGCAATATGTCTGATGGATGGATGATAGTTCATTTTCGCTTGGTCACATTCCCATAATCCAAGCCAGCTTTCATTCTTAACGATCCAAAAAAATGCTGTTTTTTCGTATTTTATTGCTAATTCCAACCCCAAGCCCTTGTAAAACTCAATTGACTTACTGATATTACTTACTGGTAAATGTGCTTCATACAGTCCTTTAATCATTTTTTATCCTCTTTCCCTAATTTTCTTAGCATTAATATACCAGTAACGGATCCCATATTTCCTCCACAATAGGGTTGAAACTTTCTACTGCTTTGTATGTATTGACCTCTTAAGAACTTATGTAAATTCCAAAACAAAAAAGCTGCCCCGCATGATTGTGCGAGCCAGCCTATTCCTATTCGATTACTTCCACACGTACGCTTTTTCGCCCCCATTGAAGGGCATCGCTGCGGTTAGGAATGAACACATCGATTGAACTTCCATTTATGCCGCCGCCTATGTCCGCTGCTATCGCAACTCCATAGCCTTCTACTTTTACGATGGAGCCAAGAGGAATGACACCGGGATCGACAGCAATCACTTTCGCATCAGGGTACTTATTTAAATCCAGGCCCATCCGTGTCACACCTGAACAGCCCTCACAATCTGCCGTGTACGCTGTGCTTTCCACAGTCAATGTTTTACCGGCAGCTGAACCGCGCTTGGCCTTTCGATCCAGCTCTGCTCTTGTCCTCGGACCGGCAATTCCGTCTGCAGTTAGACCTTGCTGTTTTTGAAAGCTCTTGACGGCGCTCACTGTGCCGTTTCCATAAATACCATCTAAATTAGATTTGTAGTGACCTGTTTGTTTCAATTGATATTGAATATGGATGACTTGCTTTCCAATATCTCCATATCTCAGCACTTTTAACGCATAGCTTGTTTGCGGTCCTGCAATTCCATCAGCTTTCAGATTGCGCTTACGCTGAAAATCCTTGACGGCTTCTACCGTGATAGATCCATAGTATCCTGTCGATGTATGGTATGGGAAAACCCCTTTTGTCATCAGGTAATCCTGTAATTCGGCCACATCTGACCCGGATGATCCATTGGCAAGTGTCCGATCCCCAAGTGCTGCTTCTGTAAATGAAGGAGCGGCAAGCATGAGAACTCCAGCCGCAAGAACCATCAGCATGTTTCTAAATCTCTTTAACATAAAAAAATCCTCCCCAATTTCTTTTTACATAAAAGAATTCGAGAGGAAATGACATTATTCGTGTGTTGAAAGCAGAATCACAACGTTCGGCCCTCTATCATCCATAATCTTGAAATAATGTACTCTTTTTTGTCTGCGTATATATTACGCAACATAATGAGAAAATTGAACCCCAAAAAATGAGCTTTTTTGAGCTAATTCTGCGCAATTTGAATAAGGTTGCCGCATGTATCATCGAAGACAGCCAATGTGACATCACCCATTACTGTCGGTTCAATAGTAAACTTCACTCCGTGTTTTATTAATCGGTTATATTCTTCGTGAACGTCCGCAACGCCAAACATTGTTGCCGGGATTCCTTCGGCAAATATCTTCTTTTGATATTCTTTGGCAGCCGGATGTACATTCGGTTCCAGCAAAAGCTCAGTACCGTCTTGATCATCGGGAGAAACAAGGGCGATCCACCTGTGTTCTCCGACTGGAATGTCATGCTTTTTTACAAACCCCAGCGTTTCTGTATAAAATTTCAATGCCTCATCCTGATCCTGGACGAAGATACTGGTAACAATCACTTTCATCATGTTTTTGCCTCCTTGATATTTGTAAATTATGAATCTGTACTAACAATCTGGCCGCCAGAAAACCAGCCGGCACATCTTTCAAAATCCCTGCTTCGTTCTTAAAAATTATTCTACCCATCCTTTCAGCAAATTTTTTAGCGGCTGGTTGTTAAAAATAATTACGCGATATTTTCCTTTTCGTTCGGATTTTATGAGCTCTGCTTCTTCCAATACAGAAAGGTGTTTAGCTATTGCCTGCCGTGAAATGGACAGGCCATGCTTCATAATGAGACGAGCTGTTAGTTCATACAGTGTCATCTCTTTGCGTTCAGACAGTTCGTCCAATATGAGCCGCCGGGTCGAATCACCAAGTGCTTTGAATATAGCGTCTTTGTCCCAATTCATAAATTAATTATAAGCAACCATAAGGTTACTTGTCAACACATGCAACTTCATGGTTACTTCATGGTTACCTTATGGAGATGCTTTTCAATCGCGGCAGCAAGCACCAGGAATCTGCACAATTATAATAGGATAAGCCCAATGGAATGCATACCTCATTCTGTATGAGTAAAAAATACTGAAGAGGTGAGAACAAATGGAAAATGATAATATAAAGCTTACAGCTTCCGAAATAGGAACTCTATGGGGGGAGTATGTAAACGGAACAATGACCGAGATCGTAAACAGGTATATGATTTCTATTATAGAAGACGAGGAAATAAAACAAGTCTTTGAAATAGCCATCAAGACGGGGGAAAAGCAAAAGAAGCAGCTTGTTTCCTTCATTGAGAAGGATGGATTTCCAATTCCCATTGGATTTACAGAGTCCGACCTCAATAAAAGTGCAGAGAGATTGTTTTCAGATACTTTCTGCTTAAATTATCTACATATTATGACTATACATGGCTTGTTGGGCCATACAACCGCATTAAGTGTTTCGGTCAGAAAGGACATACGTGAGTTTTACAATTCATGCGTGGATGATGCAAAAAACATGTACGATTTAACCATTGAGCTGCTGCTGAAAAAAGGAGTTTTTCAGAGAGATCCCTATTTTTATCCTGCCGAGAGCCCTGAACATATTACTGCAACTGATTTTACTGATGGATTTTTCGGAAAAGGGAGAGTTTTATCTTCTACAGAAATAATCAGTATTTCTCTTAACATTAAAAAGGGGACTATGGCAAAAGCCCTTTCCATCGGATTCAGCCAAGTCACAGAATCGAAAGATATAAGGAAGTTTTTTGAGGAATTAGAAAAAACAGCCGATGAAAACCTCCAGGCCCTTTCAAAAATATTGCACAAGGATAATTTGCCAGTCCCAATGTCGTGGGAATCAGAGGTTACAACGTCAAAGGACTCTCCTTTTTCAGATAAATTAATGTTATATCATATGGGTTTCCTGGTACAAACTGCGCAAGTATATTACGGAACAGGTCTAGCCGGATCCATGCGGACAGACCTGGCCTTAGCTTATGAAAAAGCAATTCTGAAATCATTGGGAGTCACTAGAAAATGGTTCGATATTATGGTGAAAAACAAGTGGTTAGAACAGCCGCCGCTTGCTCCCAATAGAAAAGAACTTGCACAGGATAAATAATTTATCCCCTCATTTCTGTAAGGGGTGTTCCCGCTGTCAATGTATTACCGGCAGCTGAGCCGCGCTTGGCCAATCGATCCAGCTCGGCTCTCTTTTTTTATTAATCTCCTCCTCCGCCGCAGCTTGTACAGCTTGATGAAATCTTGCTGCTGATTTTCATGTAACTGGCAAAATCATCATAATGAAAATAGGACACAGATAAAAAAGGAACCAGCATTGCGTTATAGTTTTGCTGATTTTTTTCTCATCATTTCTTGTATGGCGCTTTTTTCGTAATTTTTTATTTTCTTTGCTGTTCTTTTCATGGCAGAAATAAGCGAGAGCACGGTAGCCATATATTGGCTATCACTCTTAAAATAAAGCTCTACTAGTTCATTCTCCGGCAAACACTTAAACTCTTCAATTATATTTGGAGGTACAGGGAATCTGTAAAATTCCTTATAAAGTTGGATATTTTCCTTTCTTATGAAAAGAGCTCACCATACACCCAATCAAAAAATCCGCGCAAATCAGGTTCAGGGGACTTCTTTAAATTTGGACTATGATGAAGAGTGCTTCCTAAATATTCTTTTGAAAAATTATACTTCAGGCCTCAAAAACTCAAAATTCATCCTACGTGCCAACACGTATGCTTCTCCGCCTACTTTAGTTGGCAGAGTAGCCGTTAATAATCCTTGAACCACAAGTCTCCCCTGTTCATCCGGGGTTATATGGTGAATTCCTTCATCACCTGAAAGAGGTGCCGTTATTTTAGAGAAATTAGGGTTTAAAACGCGGTCCAATCCTCTATTGGACGAAATTGGATCGCACCTTCAAGGGTGTCGGACTCTCTGATTGTCAATGTAAAAGTTGTTCCTGGCGTATATGGATTTGTGAAGGAGGCAGGTCAAAAGATACTTAAGAGAAGGGACTAAGGGAAGTTAAATAAGTCCTGCCTTTTCTATCTTTCATACAGGCCAGAAAACTGACTAAAACTATTGGTTCTCCATCGAATATTGAAATGATTTTGATTCTATATCGTATAGTTTTTTAAAAATTAAAGGCTGGCCATAAAAGACCGTAACTTAACGATCTTCTGGGACAGCCTCCATCACTTTCGCTATCTTCTTTCCTGATTTGGAACAAAGACGGCAGGTGAAGCACTTATTGCAATGAATCTCTATTACGGAAGTTTCCTTGCTTTCTTCCGTTAATTTGAGTGGACTAGTGGCTGTCATTAAAAGAACACCCTTTCTATTGGAAGCAGGTTGAATTTTTTCAATTCATTTGATAAACAGGGAGAGAAAATGACTCTATCCTCCTCCCTGTTCTTTAAAAAAAGCGAGAATTCCGGTAAAAAGCTGGCTTTAGTACACAGTCTAGCTTTCCTTTGTCTCTACTGCCTTTAGTTGGGTTTTCTCTTTCACAATTTTCGTTTCTTCAGTCTCTTCAGCACCATTTACTAAGTCACGGGTCGCTTTCTTGAATTCCTTCAACGTATTGCCAAAAGCTCGTCCAATTTCCGGAAGCTTTGAAGGTCCAAATATAATTAATGCAATCACCAGGATTAAAATAAGCCCGGGTATCCCAATATTCTGCAGTATCCTGCACCTCCGTAATCTGGAACCTCCAGAGAATTTACATTAAAACTCATCTAAATATAGCAGTTATAAAATAGGCACTCCATGACGCTCTAATGCAGCTGCTTCCAGGATGCTCACTCCTTGCTCTTCGGCAAGTGATGCGACTTTGCCGGACACAATCGGGCCGAGGCCGGCAGGCGGAGCAGCATGTCCCATGGCTTTTTGGCGGGCAGAGTTTCGCCTTGCAAATGGTCCCCAAATCGCAAATGTGATACCTGGGGTTTGAATATTTACAAAGAACGTATTTCCATCAGGGGAGAATGCCGGTCCGGCAAATTCAGAGCCATTCAATGTGTTCTCAGCAAAGGTATACACCTTTCCCTCAGGTGTCAGGCCAATGATTCTATCATTCCCGCCTCCATCTTCTGCAATCCAAAGGTCACCCCAGGGACTCATACAAATATTGTCTGGCATTTCCAATTCATTTTTATCAGTAGATTCATAAAAAAGTTCTAATGTATTTGTAGCAGGAAAGTAGCGGTAAACACGGCCAAGGCTGCCATCCCCGGCACTCGTATCGTCAAACCAGAACACACCGGCAGAGAAGAACGCACCTTCTAAGCGGCTAAACTGAATACAGCCCTTGTCTTTGGCATCCTGCTGTGCGCGTTCAGGATTGATTTCCTTCCAAACGACGCCAAATTTTTGTCCTTTTTCAAACGAACTTGCTTTAGATGCCGGAAGTTCATCGATTGCCAATGCCTCCAATTTCCCTCCTTTTTGAAGAGAGCCGAGAGTCTGGGTGCGGTCATTTGGAGTAAACCGATATAGGAAGCTTGGGCTCGCATCTTCTGTCAGATACCATATCCCTGTCGCAGGATCGACTGCACAGGCTTCATGAGAGAAGTAACCCATATCACGGATTGGGGTTTTCGACAGTTCGTTTTCCGGATCAAGCGGATTGACTTCAAAAACAAAGCCATGTCCCAATTCCCTTGTCTCTTCACATGTTAACCAAGTCCCCCAGGTGGTGGAGCCGCCGGCACAGTTGCGAATTGTACCAGAACTTGTCACATACTCCTGAATAACTTCTCGGTTCGAACCAACGACTAATGCGGTTGTACCTCCAGCCGCACCTTTGCTCCAAGGATTTTTTCCGTTTACAGGGTATTGAGAATTTGTGCTGTTTTCATGATTGCGTACAAGAATAGTAGTATTCTTCTCACCTCTATAAGCAGCCATTCCATCAAGCATTGCAGGCACGAGGTCACCGTTTGACATTTTATCGCCCGTTTTGGATATAATTTTGTAATGGAACCCTTTAGGAAGATCTAATATTCCATTTGGATCCTTTACTAATGGGCCATATCCGCCAAAACCACTAGTTGGATTGTTCCCTTGTGCTGCAGCCAATGTCTTTGTGATGCCGCCTAAAGAATAGACCCCCGATGCTCCTAAAGCAACTGCTAACGTACCTGCTCCTCCAGCTTTTAAAAAATCCCGTCTGTTCATGCCGCTATTGCTCAATCTCATCCGCCTCCTGATAAATAATTTGATGACTTATGATTCTTTGCTTCCGTATCCACTATCATAAGTTATCAGACTATTCTTAAATGAATATTAAATATATGTAAGGCTTTAGTAAAAACGTTATTACAAATACCGATTAATTTCTCATTAATGAACTGGTTTGCTTCTTGAAATAGGCGTTAAAAAGATTTACATTTTCATAGATTCAGGATCTAATTAAAAGGACTTATAAATAAAAACAACATCAAAACTTTGACCTGCTTTTCGTCAGTACTTTATTCATATGGAATCTATCTGTCCTTTGGGGCTGAAATGATACTACTGAGAATTATTGGAGAACAACTTCAATACTATAAGCTATTTTTGTACGATCATTCGAAAAAAAAAGTGTCTTGAAAGCCAGCCTTTCAAGACACCTTACAATGATTAACTTATCATTCACACATCACATTGTGCTGATATCAATCACAAATCGATACTTCACATCTGATGCTAATACGCGCTCGTAAGCTTCATCTATTTGATCAGCTGTAATGACTTCAATCTTTGGAGCGATGTTATGTTTTGCACAGAAATCCAGCATATCCTGAGTCTCACGGATGCCTCCAATCATAGAACCCGCAAAGGAACGGCGATGGCCGATGAGCGAGAACACATTGACTGACAATGGCTCTGCAGGAGCACCTACGTTAACCAATGTTCCATCAAGCGTGAGCAGCGAGAAGTAAGCATCTATGTCGATCTTTGCACTTACCGTGTTAATAATTAAGTCAAACGTTCCGGCAAGTTTTTTGAACGTTTCCTGGTCGTTTGTGGCAAAGTAATGATCTGCACCGAATTGCAGGCCGTCTTCTTTTTTATTCAATGTTTGCGAAAGGACGGTCACTTCTGCACCCATGGCATGTGCAATTTTAACAGCCATATGGCCAAGGCCGCCCATACCGACAACCGCTACTTTCCTTCCTGGCCCAGCTTCCCAATGATTTAGCGGCGAATAAGTGGTAATACCCGCACAAAGCAGCGGGGCTGCCGCGTCAAGCTCAATGCTGTCAGGAATTCTGAGTACAAATTCTTCCTGTACTACAATGTGCGTAGAATATCCGCCTTGAGTAGGCTCGCCGTATTTGTCCACACCAGCATAGGTTTGGATATTTCCTTTGAGGCAGTATTGTTCTTCTCCTTTACGGCAGTTTTCACACTCACCGCAGGAGTCAACCATACATCCGACTCCTACCCGGTCTCCTGCCTTGTACTTTGTAACCTCAGCTCCTACTTCCGCAACAATTCCTGCAATCTCATGCCCGGGTACAAGCGGATAGTTCACAGGGCCCCACTCCCCATGAGCAGTATGAATGTCAGAATGGCATATGCCAGCATATTTAATTTCAATCAGAACATCATGCAAATCCAGATCGCGCCTTTTGATTTCAGCCGCTCTAAACGGCTTGTCCGGACCATCAACAGCCCGCGCTTTAGCAGTTATCATGAATAAACCCTCCCGAGAATATTTTAAGAGAATGATAGTTTTAATAGAAATCAATTAAGTTCCCATCGTTTTTCTCTTTTCACCACCATGTTAAAGCTTATAGTTAACTCTAGGTCAAGTGATAAATTCTATTTTTTCAATCCCAGTAAAGTGACTTTGACATTAGTTAAATACCATGATATTCTCACGTCATACCTTATAGTTAACTCTAGGTCTAATCTATAAGAATAGGAGATAAATAATGAAGACATACACAATCAGCGAAGTGGCAAAAGAATTGAATCTGACAGTTTATACCCTACGCTACTACGATAAGGAAGGTCTGATGCCCTTTGTAGAACGGACCCCCAGCGGAAACCGTTTATTTAAAGAATCCGATCTTAGTGCTCTAAAAGTGATTGAATGCCTGAAAGGCACCGGAATGCCTATTAAAGAGATTAAAAATTTCATTGATTGGTGTTCTGAAGGGGATGCCACACTGCAGCAAAGATATGACATGTTTCTGGAGCGAAAAGCAAATGTAGAAGCACAAATGGAAGAACTAAGAAAAACAATGGAAGTCATCGAGCATAAATGCTTATACTACAAGACTGCACTGGAAGCCGGAACGGAAGATATTCATAAAGAAGATAAAATAGAGATTAATAGCTAAAGCCGCCTGTATTTAATACAGGCGGCACTTTTTAACTTAAAAGCGATCTAATAAAAATTACAGTAAACATCCAATCATGTTTTTCTTGATTATAGAAAAAATAGAATCTGCCGCAATCTGCAATGTTAAAATGGGCCTTTTCTTCAGAGCCGGGAACATTCTAGTTTCTTGCCTTACATACTAGATTTCTTTTTGATTTCATCGTGAAGTTCAAAGCATATTTTTCATCTAATTTGCTATCTGATATTCTGCAGAACCAGTTTCTTCTTTTAGTACGTAATAATGAATCTCTTAATTCATCATCCTCCTATTCTGCTCCGTATTTTAGTGCTCCATCATTTCATGGGCAATGTCATGGCCATCCATGTCAGATGGATAGTACGTAGGCCAATGGGTAACTTCATCCAGCAATTTTTCCCGGTCGTCACCCCAATACAGGTGATAGTGACTAGCTGCTGTCGGATAGATGCTATGATCACTAAACTGAATATATTGAGGAAGACCTTCAGCTTTTGCTTCTAGTTTAAATACATATCTAACCCCTCTATTTCCCGCATCATATGTCAGAATTTCATACCCATCGTAGATATACTCCCCAGAATATTCTTCTCCGTTTTTGAAAAACGTTACCTTATTCCCCTGTATCTGAATTCGTCCAACATTTGTTTGGTATCCTTCATTATAATATTCCTTATATTCTTTAGCTGTCATCTCACCCCCATGCTCTGCTTTATGAGCAAATACTTCGTCAAGGGTGCCATCTTGAAGATATGGGTATACTGACTGCCAGTCACCTTCCCAGTCGGATAAGGATCGATCCTTCACTTGACTGTTTTCAAAATATCCTTCATAAATTTTTGCTGTTTCTTCATTATGGGAATGAGTATGGCCATGATCATGTTCATCCTCTTCATTTGTTTCAGATGATCTCTTGGATGATGGTACTGATAAAGCTTTTGTCAGTTCCTCTAAGTTGTGCAGCATGAGCGTAAAGTAGTCCTCATTATTCTTTATATCTTCTTCTGTTAAAACCGATAAATTGTGTATACGTAAAGCCTCTGCATCAATTTCCTTCCTAACTATGTCTGCCACTTTCGGAGTTATATTCTGTTCAAAAAATACATGCTTCAAACCATGCTTTTCAGCAGTCTTAATGATGTTTTGCACCTCTTTATGTGAGGGCTCGTTAGCAGGGCTCAAACCGGATACTGCGATTTGCTCGATCCCATAGCTTTTCTCCCAATAGCCATAAGCAGCATGAGATACAATAATTTTATTTTCAGGTAAATTTCCAAGCTGTGTACGGAAGTCCTGGTCTAAGTTTTCGAGCTTCCCTTTCAGCTCCTCAAAGTTTTGGTTAAAAATCTCTTCTTGCTCAGGTTTTAATTCAACTAATAAATCTTTTATATGCTCTGCCAGTTTAATAGATCGAATAGGATCCAGCCAAACGTGAGGATCTTGATCCCCATGATTATGTCCAGCATGTTCGTCCTCATGACTGCCTTCTTCTTCATGCTCATGGCCGCCATCCTCTCCTTCATGGTCATGTACATGCTTTTCCAAGATAATTTCTTTTGATGCTTCAAGTACCTTGACGTCATCAGATTGAATAGTTTCCGAGATTTTGTTTGCGTATGATTCCAAACCTGCCCCATTATAAATAAAAGCATCAGATTCAGATATTTTTATCATATCGCTGGTGGTTGGTTCATATGTATGCGAGTCTGATCCCGGTGGCAGAATAGACTCCACAGAAGCTTGATCTCCTGCGATTTGTTCGGCAAAAAACTGAAGAGGATATACGGTTGTATAAATCTTTAACTCTTTGCTGGATCCTTTTGGTTCCCTCTCACTTTCACTGCTGTTTGCAGTTTTTCCTCCACACGCAGCCAGCGTAAAGATGACTATAAATAAACTAAGTAAACCTGCGAATCTTTTTAACAATGTTATTCCCCCTTTACTTAGGGAATATTTTATCGTAATGATTACGATTTGTAAATAGTAATCATTACGATTTTGATACTGTACCCTTTCAACTCCTTTGTTTAAAAAGAAAAAGCTGCTATATTAGCAGCTAATTTTGCATAAGCACCCATTAGTTCAATACCTTTATCAATTCAATTTCATCTCTGATTGGAATACCATCATTTCCAATTAAGGGTATCTCGGGTTTTACCTTCCTTGCTTTCTCAACCGCATTTAGAATAATTTGGGACAGGATAAATCCTCGTTTCTGATAAAATTTTAATGCTAATAAATTATCGTTTGTTGTTATAAGTTTAACGATTTTACAATTTTTCTTGATAGCAAGATTTTCTACTTCTTGAACTAACGATGTACCTATCCCCTTCCCTTCTTCCATACTATCTAAGGATATAATTTCGCATTCATTATCTATAATTAGGTAAGTAATTAAGCCAAAGATTTTGTCTTCTTCATTTATAACAGCAAAACCATCCAGTGCACTGCAATCATGAATCCCACTGGATGTAACCATTTCCGGGCTTCCCCAATGCAGTTTAAAAAATTCTATTATTTTATTTTTTGGTAAATCCTCAACTGCGTAAGTTTTCATTCAGCCACCTCAAATGTTATAAACTCTTCTTCCTCGTCTTTGTAATGAATAAGCCACCTGCCTGCCAAGGTTTCACCTTAATTCTCCTATGCAGAGTCTACCTTTTATCTTTAAGAATTGAATATACATAGGTATCGTGTGCTTCTCCATTTTGCTGCATATAATCTCTTAGAACACCCTCTTTTTGAAACCCGGCTTTAGTCAGCAGTTTATTAGATGCCTTATTATCCATAAATACAACTGCCCCAATACGAGTAAGTTCCAGCTCCTTAAATCCATATTGAATAACTTTCGATACAGCTTCGAAAGTATAGCCTTTTCTCCAATGTTCAGGATGTATCTCATATCCTATTTCTGCCCGCCTATGTTTGAGAGACAATGCATTGAAGCCAACAGTCCCTATTATTCCTTTCTTCCCTTTAAGTTCAATTCCCCAGCGCATTCCTTTTTTCTCCCTGCAGCTATTTGCAAAAAAGTCAATAAATGCTTCAGCTTGTTCCATCTTTTCTAATGTTTCCTGCCCATAGTAACGAGTCACATTGTCATTTGAAAAACAAGCAAATATACCCTCAGCATCTTCTTTCAAGATTTCTCTCAGCTTCAATCTTTTAGTCTCTAAAGTCGGTATCACCGTTTTCTCCCCTTACCTTCTATAGCTATACACTATCTTGATAATATCTGAAGAATATTTCCATCAGGATCTGAAATAAAAATGGCATGGAAACCCGTCTCTCTATTGGCAATTACCTTGAAATGTTCTGTCTGCAGCAGTCGATAATAGTAAAATATCTTTAACGGCTGCTGGTTTTTAATGGCTAATGAAAATTCTTTTAATAAATTGTCATTGAATGGCTGTTTTCCAGTAACTAGTGAAGTACTTTTCTTCAATGAAGTTCTTGCCCGGTGAAGGGCTGTTTTAATGGATTCATTACTGACTCTCAGCATTGCGGCGATTTCTTCAGAGGTATATTGGAACACATCTTTTAACGTTATTAGCATTGCCTGACGGAGTGGAAGTGTACAATATAAGATTTCTACTAAACTGTCCCACTCCGTAAAATCCCAGCTTTTCGCGAATAATTCATGAGGGTCCGTCAGAATTTCACTTTTCTTGCGCTTTTCATCAATATAAATATTTCTGGCAATGGTGTACAAATAAGTTATGTTCATCACCCGGTCTGGCTCTTTTTCTCTTATTCTGATCCATTTAATCATTGTCTCCTGGGTTAGATCCTCGGCCAGCCATTCTGAGGATGTTAAGGATAAACAATATTTATATAGCCTCAGAGAAATTTCCTCAACAGTTAAAGATTCAGTAATCATTTTTCCTCCAAAAAAAATATTTTCATTATTTGTAACTTTTCTTTTATTATAATCGTTTGTATAGGAACAAAAAATAAGGAGTGTGATCTTGCATGTTTAAGGTCGGCAGTATTTTTATTCCGGTTACGGATTTGGAAAGGTCAAAAAAATGGTATGAAGTAAACCTTGGTCTAACGAAAGTAGATGAGTGGCAGGAAAACGGGGCTGATCATGGTGTGGGCTATGTTTTTAAGACTGACACCACAGGTCTTGCTTTAATCAAGGTAGAAAAGCCTCAGCCAACAGAATTTACTGTCAAAGGGAAAAATAAAAACGTCTATTATAATTTCGAAGTAGATGACATCCAGCTAGCTTACGATCGGTTGAAACAAAATGGAGTGGAAACAACAGACATTCATGATTATGGGATGATGAAAGGGTTTGATTTCTTTGACCTTGATGGGAATGCCTTCAGTGCAGTAAGTGAAGAACTGAATTCGCCGTACCATAAAGACAATTTGTAAACGTAAATAGTGGAAGCAGCCAACGATGTGCTTCCACTAACCTGGCTTTTAGCCTGCGAGGATACTCCCTGCTCCATTAACCTTGAATTCTTATCCCCTCAGCTTTACATCGCAATTAATAAAAAAGGAATTCCCAAATCCCCCTTTAGCAAACAACAAATCTAATGTTACACTAGAATTAATGGAATAATTTAGAAATGGGGTTAAGGTGATGGGGGAAGTTATATTAGAGATTAGTGATTTGAGAAAGAAATATGGTCCGAAGTCCGTGCTGAATGGTGTATCTTTTCAGGTAAAAAGCGGGGAAATCATCGGGTATATCGGCCCGAACGGCGCTGGAAAAAGCACCACTGTCAAAATCATGCTTGGCATTGAAGATGACTATTCAGGACAGGTCAAAATCTTTGGCCAGGATATTTCGGATGGAAATATCGATTATAAAAGAAAAATCGGATACGTGCCGGAAATCGCTGAAGTATACGATATTTTGACCGGCCAGGAATATTTGACCTTTGTTGGCGAATTGTATGGTCTCGATTCGGACCTCGCCAGTGATAAGGCAAAAAGCCTGATGGAACTATTCGGCATAGGGGAAGTCTACCATTCCCGGATCGCTTCTTATTCAAAAGGAATGCGCCAAAAGCTTCTCATTATCTCGAGCTTACTGCATAATCCGGAACTTCTGTTCTTTGATGAGCCCATCAATGGCCTGGATGCAAATAGTGTCATGATATTCAAAGAAATCATGGCACAGCTTGCTGAACAGGGAAAAACGATCTTTTATTCTTCTCACATTATGGATGTGGTCGAAAAAATAAGCAGCCGCATTATTCTCCTGCATGCAGGCAGAATTGCTGCTGATGGCACCTTTGAAGAGTTAAGGCAGCAAAATACGGAAGGTTCACTTGAACAGATTTTCAACCAGCTTACGGGATTCAGTGAACATAAGGAACTTGGTGCCAGATTTGTTTCGATCGTAAGGGAGATGTAGGGATGCAGGACTATCGCACTCTTAAACTATTGGATCGTTTTGAGCGGATTTTCAACAGCTTTGGCGTAGATTACAAGATAATGAGAAGACTCCTGCAAGTAAAGTTAACGATGGATGGACGGCGTGTGCCCACCATTTTCTCGCAGAATGCAAAAAAAGACAACAAAGAAAAGAACAATCAGTACATAAAATCTTTATGGATTTACGTATTGTTTGGGCTGTTTTTGATTCCATTTGTGCTAATGGGAGACAATTATCTTTTCCAGATGAGCCTATTTTATGGGATTTTCACCTTTTTCGTTATGACCTCCATGATTTCTGATTTCTCTTCGGTTTTACTGGATATCCGGGACCGCAACATCCTGTTTCCAAAGCCGGTCGACCGAAAAACGATCAGCACGGCAAAAATGGTTCATGTTACGATTTATCTTTCTTTCCTTACCATTGCGCTTACGGGAATCCCTTTGATAGTGGGACTTATCAAAAATGGGCTCTTATTTTTCCTGATTGCTGCCGTAAACATCATCCTGATTGATTTATTGGTTGTTGGTTTAACCGCACTGATCTATTTATCGATATTGCGATTTTTTGACGGGGAAAAATTAAAAGATCTCATCAACTATGTCCAAATTGGGCTGTCCCTTATGATCATGGTTGGCTATCAATTGCTTATTCGCTCTTTTGAGTTAATTGACTTAACGGTTTCGCTTCAGCCAAAGTGGTGGCAGATATTCATCTTTCCAATGTGGTTTGGGGCAAATATCGAAATGATAATGAAGGGCACATTCCAGCCGTTTTATCTCATCTTTTCAGCATTAGGACTCATTGTTCCGATCCTGTCCATCTGGATTTATATGAAATTTACCAGCACCTTCGAGCAAAACCTGCAAAAGCTTGCTTATCATGGAAAAGCCAAAGAAACGAAACGGAGTAAAGCGGGACAATTCCTTCTCAGCACCATTTGCCGCTCACCTGAAGAATGAGCCGTTTTCCGATTTGCCGGCAGCATGATGAGGAATGAGCGGGACTTTAAGCTGAAGGCCTATCCGTCTCTGGGTTTTTCCATCGTAATTCCGTTTATTTTTATCATGAATACTCTTCGTGAAGATTTTGCACAGCTATCTGACAGCAAGTCCTATTTAACGATTTATTTTAGCTTGATCATCATTCCGACCATCATGATTCTTCTAAAGTATTCAGGGAAATATAAGGGTGCCTTTATTTACCGGGTTGCTCCACTCAAACAGCTAAAGCCGGTGTTCAGCGGTACCATCAAGGCATTTATCTTTAAGTTATATTTGCCAGTTTACTTGCTTCTAAGTGCACTATTCCTTTTCCTGTTCGGGGCAAAAATTCTGCCTGATCTTGTCGCTGTATTTATCAGTGCCTGTCTATATGCGGTCATTTGTTTTATGGTTCTAAAGAAAACCCTGCCCTTTTCGGAGTCTTTTGATGAGTACAATCAAAACGGCAATAGTGCCATTATATTTGGATTGATGCTGATTGTAGCCTTATTTGCCGGCCTTCATTTCGCCAGCACTCTATTGCCGTATGGAATCTATCTGTATTTGGTGCTTGCGATTATTTGCCTGGGCATTTTTTGGAAGCTGGCTTTCAATATTACTTGGGAACAGATTGTAAAATAACCTGCAGGACGTTTTTCAAAGGATGGTCATTTTGATATCGGCTAGCCGCTTAGCGTCTTTTAGCTGCCACTTTTGGCAGCTCTTTTTTTGCCTCTTACTGTCACCTGATGTTTTATGCGAATTCCGGCTCTCCTGCAATAAAAATAGACATCCCGCAAAGGGAATGCCTTCTAATTTAATCTTCTGGCTGGGATCGTTTGTGTTTTTCCTGGTAACTCCGGCAGCCATTACAACTGGTGACTATTTAACTTATTTAAGACCTTTAAACCCATACTCTTCAAAAATACTCATTGAATTTTCATTTTGAAGATAATCATAGAATAACTTGGATTCCTCTGGATGTCGTGTATCCTTAACCACACCTAAAGGATAAATAATGGCATCATGAGTGTTTTCATCTGCCGTGTCCACAATGTTAACTTTTTCAGATATTAATGCATCCGTTTTATAAACAATTCCAGCATCCACATTATTTGTCTCTACATATGTAAGTACTTGCCGAACATCTTTGGCATACACCACTTTTTCTTCTATGCTTTTCCAAATACCCATATTTTCTAAAGACTGCTTCGCATATTTCCCTGCAGGAACAGACTCTGGAGTGCCGATAGACAATCTATCTGCTTCAGTAAGGTCATTAAATGATTTAATTCCCTTTGCTGATTCTTTCGGCACCACCAGAACAAGTTCATTTCCAACTATATCAATTCCATTCTTTTCTTCAATAAGTCCGTCCCGTACTAATTTATCAAATTTATCCTCTGCAGCTGAAAAGAAAAGATCAGCAGGGGCTCCCTGAGAAATTTGCTGCTGAAGAGAGCCAGATGCTCCAAAATTAAAGTTTACTAGCATATTCGGATGCTCTTTTTCGAAGCTTGCTTCAATATCTGTCAAGGCATCCTGCAGGCTTGCTGCTGCCGAAATAGTCAATTCCACTTTTTCTCCAGTTTCTTCCTGCTTCTCCTTTCCTGTATTTTTAGACTGGTCACTGTTTGAACAACCAGCCAATAATAAAAAAAGTACTATTAACGAAAATAACAGGTATTGCTTTTTCATTATGAATCTCCCTTTCTAATTAGTTATATCTGATTATAACTGCTATTGCTCTGGTTATCAGCGGCCAGGCCATTGTGTCAGATCTCCGGGCAAGAACATATGGCCCCATCTGAAGGCTTTACATCAAAAATAGAAAGCTGCCATAAGGCAGCTGATTTAAAACAGAAAAAATTACTCATTTTTATATTTTCACTGTACCCCGTGCTTTATATCAAAAATCCCTAATGTTCCACAAATTAAAACACCTAATCCCAATATACCGGTAAGAATCCAATTCTTATATCAGCTGTTGATTAAACTAAATAAACAACGTGACGCAATTAATAATGCTCCATATTTTGCTCGCCATTTTTCCAATTTTAAATGGTTTTCATTACTCAAAATAGTTCCACTCCATTTCAGACCTTTCAATACGTATTTAAGCATCAAGGGGTATTAAAAACACCCTCAGATGTTAAAAATCAGTTAGAAGTACAGTTGCTCAAGAAACCCTATAAATAGGGCTGATATTATAAAGATAGGTATTGAAATGAATATTTTATTTCGCAAACTAATAACCTCGAATTGGCTGTATAACTTACTTACAACGATAAAAAGAATGATTAGGACAGGCACACTTATACATATGGCAATTAAATCAACACGTGTAAAGGGTTTGCTGATGTATTTATCAAAGTTGATGTTAATAACAAAAAGTATGGAAAATAAAAAAAATTGATAAAAACAAAATCTACCATAAATCATGGGTGATTACCTCTATTGTGTAATTTTTAATATGGATTCATTATCTGCTTATTAAGGTAGTTCCACAAAAATAGCGTTAATCCCTTCCAGGATCAACGCCTCAATCAGTCTGAGTGCACTACTGCCCTTTTATCTTTACACTTAGATATTCCTCGAATCTAAACCCTCAGCGAGCCGCGGAAACCCCTTGCACCATAGTAGGAATCGGCTCCATTGTGATACACAAAAACAGTGTCGTAGCGGCGGTCACAAAAGATAGCCCCGCCAAGTTTTCTGATATTCTCAGGAGTTTGCACCCAGCTGGAGGTTTTCTTATCTACATGTTCAAGCTCCTGAAGCTCCCGGTATTGCTCTTCTGTTAAAAGCTCAATGCCCATGGCAGCTGCCAAATCCATAGCGCTGTTTTCCGGCTTGTGTTTTTTCCGTGCATCCAGCGCTTCACGGTCGTAACAGACACTTCTGCGGCCTTTTGGACTTTCAGCTGAACAATCATAAAATATGTATTCGCCGGTCTCTTGATCATGGCGGACAACATCCGGTTCACCTTCAGTTCCTTCCATTTCATTGAGTGACCACAATTTTTCAGGATTGGCTTCGAGCTTATCTTGTACATCAGCCCACTCCACACCTTCATGGCGATGCATGTTTTTTTCAAAACGCGCTTTCAGAGTTTCCAGCAGTTCATCACGCTGTTCTGGTGACAGCTCCATATTTCCCATTGTCAAGTTAACTCCTCCTAGTTTTTACTCCATTATAATATAATTATGACCATTAAGGGCTATTTGATAAAAGTGGAGCATCATTAACTTTACATAAACCACCTTCGGACTCATTCTCGTCGGTTTCCCGCTTTTCTGTCCGAACCTGCTCCGCCTTTCCCTCTTTATGGAATGCCACAAAAAACAAAAAAAACACTAACAAATACGTTGCCATTTGTTAGTGTTTTCCAATCTATTATGAAGCTTGCTGCTCAAATCTTTCTTCTGCTGGAGGGTTAAATTGACCTTCCCACTTTGCAATAACAATCGCCGCAAGTGAATTCCCCACCACGTTAACGGCTGTTCGGCCCATATCAAGGATACGGTCGATGCCGGCAATAAAGGCAAGGCCTTCTGCAGGCAATCCAATTGTGCTGAATGTAGCCAGCAGCACGACAAAGGATACGCCTGGCACGCCCGCCATTCCTTTTGATGTAACCATCAGTACTAACATTAATGTGATTTGCTGCCCTATGCTTAATTCTATGCCAAACATTTGTGCAATAAATAAAGAGGCAATGGCCTGATATAAAACCGATCCGTCCAGGTTAAAAGAGTAGCCTGTTGGAATTACGAATGAAGCAATATGTTTCGGGCTTCCCGCCTTCTCCATTTTGTCCATAATTCTTGGAAGCACTGTTTCAGAACTTGCAGTTGAAAAGGCCAAAATTAATTCTTCTTTAATCATCTTCAGTAATTTAAAGATGCTGAACCCGACAACTTTGGCCATAACTCCTAACACAACAAGAACAAAGAAAATCATGGATCCATATACAGTAAGCGCCAGCTTGCCCAATGGAATCAGTGAGGCAAAGCCATACTTGGAGATCGTTACACCAATTAAGGCAAATACCCCGATTGGTGCATACTTCATAAATAGGTTTGTCACATAGAACATCGCCTTGGCAGTACCTTCGAAGAATCTCAATACCGGCTTTCCCTTATCCCCAATTGCTGCAATTCCAAGGCCAAATACAACGGCAAAGAAGATGATCGCCAGCATATCGCCTTCCACCATCGCCTGTACCGGGTTTGTTGGGACTATATGCAAAAAGGTATCCGCTATCGACTTGCCCTCTTGCTCTTCATTGGTTTCAACATAGCTTGAAATATCGCTTTGCTGCAGGCTGTCCATATTCAGGCCGGCACCAGGCTGAATCACATTACCTGCAATAAGGCCAACCACAATGGCAACCATGGTCATGCCGATAAAATAAGCCAATGATTTCCCGCCAAGCTTACCAACGGACTTTATGTCTCCAACACCCGCAATGGCAACAATTATTGTTGATAGTACAATGGGAACAACAATCATTTTAATTAAGCGGATAAAAAGATCGCCAAACGGCTGAAGGACACTTTGCGCCGCTTCACTTCCATAGAAAATACCGCCAACAGCGATCCCTAAAATAAGACCGATAAAAATTTGAGTGGCTAAACTTAATTTAATTTTTTTCATCAATTACCCTACCTTCTTGTTTAGTTTTATACGTGCTGCGCAGGCAAGGGAAACAAAGATGATCCTGATAAAAAAGAAAATCGACAAAAATGCGGATTTTGTCAATTCACACTATTTCATATTCTCTTTTGTTTCCTTAAACGCTGACGAGGTTAGCTTTCGGGTTAGGACTGTGGAAACAGTAAGCCCTTCCATCGATAGGATTCACCCCAAGCGGAAACTCCGCTGTAAATATTGGGTCCCCCGTTCTTAAAATAAGATTAAGCATAGATCACTAGATCATTATATTATTTCAAGATAATTTTTGTAAATAGTTAAGTATTACCGGAAGTAAACTAAATGGTCACTTTAAAACACTAAAAAAAGCTGAAATCAATGAACTTTCAGCTCTTTCACTTTGTATAATAATCAACCTTTGTACAAGCAAAACAAAAAAGTATTTGGCTCCGCCTGCGCCAAATACAATGATAGCCACTCATGCTATCCCCGCTATATCTAAATTAGCAGCTTTGTATTAAGAATATTGAACGAGCCTGTAAACCTTTTATTAAAATTCCCCTAGATAACACTCACCTTAGCTTTATAATACTCAATCAACATGCAATAAAAAATCCATCGTTTTGCTAAATGCTTCTTGGTCTGACTTTGCATCATATCTAGAGGAATAAGGATCACTGAATCCATGTTTTCCTGTAAATTTATGTACTTCAATTTTCTTTTTTTCTAAAGCTAATAGTAACTCGTCAACATTAAAAGACTGCTCATCTTGCGGAAAGAATAGCATTACAGGACACTGTGGTGTTAACTCTAAATAATCCCTAACCCTTGAACCGTAGTATCCAACTATTCCATCCACACAATCTTCTTCACTGCAAAGCCAGGCAACAGTTGCACCTATACTAAATCCAATGATATATATTTTTTCGTATTCATCTTTAACATCTAATAATAAATCTTTAATTTTTCGGGCAGCGCTGGAGAATCCTACATGTTCCATAAAATGACGATAAGCGGCTTCCTCTTGAGTATATTCAAAAGGTCTCTCTCGCTCTGATAAATTTGGGCAAATCAAATCAAAACCCTGCTTTAATAGTAATTCGCAAAAACTCTTTATATGCTGATTAATTCCATAGATTTCGTGGATTACGAGGATTAAAGAATTTGAATTACTCTGCCTTTTCATGATTACGACCCTTTTTCTCCATATTTCTTCTCCCATTCATCGATCCATTCTTTACACTTATTCCATTCAAAAGATATTCTATATTTAATGATTTATTCCTTCATCATCTAAACACCCTTTAAATCAAAAAAGCCGCCTATTTGGCAGCCAGACTTGAAGCAATTCACCATTATGAAATTATACACAAGCTTCATATTCCGTTCTAAGGTTATTGATGATCGTCTGAACAGGCAGGATTTCGTTAATTTCATGGACTCTTGCCCCTGCAAATACGAGACCATTCTCACAGTCCCCATCCATGGAAGTTATCAAGGAATCCATTGTGCAAAAGCGATAAGAGCAGTTTTTCAGGCAATCGATGCATTTCTTTATTTTCACCTTTTTATTGTCAGATATCTGCTCTGTAAAGTTGTTCTTAATGGCACGGCCTTCCAGTCCTACGGTGGTCTGCACCATGACGATATCTTCCTGTTTGGCATGGACATACTTTTCTTTAAAGGATAATGGTGCATCACATTCGTGACTTGCGACAAATCTTGTTCCCATCTGAACACCGGAAGCACCGATATGAATGGCATGAGCGATATCTCTTCCTGTCATGATACCTCCAGCAGCAATGACAGGAATCTTAACGGCTTCCACGACTTCCTGTAAAATATCGAACAGCGGTCTTTCAGTCCCTAAATGCCCTCCCGCTTCATTGCCCTCTACCACAACAGCAGAAGCACCAAGCCGTTCTGACATTTTAGCCAGCCTTGCAGATGAAACAATCGAGATGACCGGTGTGCCAGATTCTTTGCCCCAGCTGTACATATCTCGTGATATCCCAGCACCTGAAATAATGAAATCAGCCTTTTCTTCAATCGCCGCTTTCATTTTTTCAGCAAAATCATTCATGGCAAAAAGAACATTCACCCCAATATAGCCCTCACCCTTGAGAGATGCCTTAGCCTTTCTAATATGTAATCTTAAATCTTCGATGCTGATTCCTGTTCCGGAAATAGTTCCAATCCCTCCGGCATTCGCAACAGCTGACGACAGGCCACTTAAAGAAATGCCTACGCCCATACCACCCTGCATGATTGGAAATTTAGGCTTCATATGACCAATTCTTAATTGTGGAAATCTCAAAAGAATACCCCATTTCATCGTCGAATTATTTCTTCTCCATTATTGTGCGAATGGGGTTAATTGAATAGTGATAAATATAATACCTGATACTATAATCAGGTGATAATTTAGCGATTGTCACAGAATGTTCAAGAAAGAACAAAGATGATGGTCCAATTTTTATTATCCTATGTCCGATATATCAAAATCAGCACAACTCATCTTTTTCTTCTTCAGTAATTATACTAAAAGAAATATTGAGTTTATCCCATACCCAAGCATGAAAGATTTCGTCTATTTCTTTTTCCAAGGCATTATCATCCCGACTTTCGTCAAGACCCAATTTTTCAAAAGTGAATGTCTCAGTCGCCTTAGCACCCTCATACCGGGCACTGCTAAATGAGAAAGTAACTGTTCTGCCCATGGTGTATCCCCCTTTATCAGGAAGTATTCATTTGATCAGTACTTACTCGCATGAAAATCTTTTACCTGCGTTTTTGAAATATAAAATGCAATAGGTAAGCTAAGCCTATAAAAGTTATCGTGAAGAAAAATACTTTAATTATGGAAAGCTGCTCTATTAGAGGGGTGTGCGTTGAACGATCCGATGAAAAAATAGTCCACCAGCTTGGTTCGGGAAATAGAAAAGATTCTATAACCCAGGTGCAAAAGAATAATAAGACTAGAAACCAATAGAATTTCATAAGTTCTCCCTCTTACACAGTTAATACAAAAACTTCAATTCAAAATCCTTACACCATTAGGATCCACTAATGGTTTCGTTGAGAAACCCTTTAAATCAGCTTCCCTGATTGTAACTGTCCCACCAATTACCGACTTGATTGAGCTGACAGGCTTTCCAAACAAAACAGAAAGATCATCTTCTAACCCCTTTTTCTTTGTTTCTAATCTTAATTCTTCTATTTTTATGTTATCAGTCATCGAATCTACTATATCTTTGTTTGTTTGAAGTTCTATCCTAAAAGAATAAGGGGTTGTAATAAACGTTCTTCGTTCCCCCCTATCAACAGTCCAATTCATATTATCTGCATTTAGGCATATAAGTTCTTGTTCCTTTTCAGATACCAAAAAGCCTATATGGTCAAATATAATCTTCTTCCCATATCCAAAAGTGATATTTATGCTCCCTTTTCTTGCTTCAATTATACGAAAATGAATATTCTTCTTCCGGAAACCATCCCATACTAAGGGAGGATCAAATTTCTGGAAGTCCCCCTGGTATTTTCCGATACGCTGATATATCCTAAAGCCATTATTCACGTAAAACTTTTCTGTTTCTTCCACATGCGGAGTCCAAAAATGATAATGAAAAAGCACTGAAATCACCTCTTTATAAAGCGCATTACCTACATATTCAATATAAAATCAATATCTCCTTTAAAGCGCATTACCTACATATTCAATATAAAATCAATATCTCCTTTAAGGCGTTTTTACGTATGCTGATACCGTTGACCATTGCCCGATAACTTAATAAAATGAAAACATCCCAAATTGGAGGTTTTTGTTTGTTGAACTTATGTTTAGAGCTGGAGGAGTAACACTTTCTACATGGCTGCCTGCATGAGAAAGTGCCATTTATATCGAACTTTATAAATCACTTAAAGAACAGGAGACTATAAATGGATATTTTAATTCGGCAAGAACTCCCTGCAGATTATCATTCCACCGAAGAAATGATTAAGGAAGCTTTTTTAAATGAAGAATACAGCGACAAGACAGAACATCTCCTTGTTAAAAGAATCAGAAATTCGGACGCATTCATTCCGGAGCTTTCTTTAGTAGCGTTAACTCAGGCTAAGGAGGTTGTGGGTCATATACTTCTATCAAAAATTACAATAGCTGATTGTGAGAAGGCTGCAGATTCTCTGGCACTTGCCCCCGTTTCTGTTGCTCCCGGTTATCAGGGAAAAGGCATCGGCAGTCAATTAATTCGAGCTGCACTTAACAAGGCTAAAGCGTCCGGATATCAATCTATAATCGTTCTGGGCCATAAGGATTACTATCCAAAGTTCGGCTTTAAGCCAGCCAGCCTTTGGAATATCCATGCCCCGTTTGAAGTACCTGACGAAGTGTTCATGGCTCTGGAATTGACAGAGAATGCTCTTAAAAATGCTACAGGGGTAGTCCATTATTCAAAAGCTTTTTCAGAATAAGAGGGCTGGATGAAAAAAAGAGCTGACGATCGACAAGCTTGATCTTCAGCTCTTGTACCTATTTTGATAAAGACATTCTATGGACTTATTCTGTAAGTTCCCAGGCAGGATTCCAAACCACTTCCCACAGGTGTCCATCTGGATCTTGGAAGTACCCAGAATATCCACCCCAAAAGGTGTCGTGAGCTTGAACCGTAATAACCGCACCCGCATTTTCAGCCTGTTCCATTACCGTATTTACCTCTTCTTTACTCCCAACATTATGCCCAATCGTAAATTCAGTTGGGCTTTTTCCTGTCTGGTTTATGCTTGTGTCATGAGCGATATCTTTACGGTTCCAAATTGCCAGTTTTAATCCTGATTGCAGATCAAAAAACGCAACAGCACCATGCTCGAATTCTCTTCCTACTATGCCCTGTGTAGGGAGCCCAAGACCATTCTGATAGAAATGTAAGGACCTTTCCAAATCATCTACACCTAAAGTGATAACTGATATCCGCGGTTTCATAAAAGACCTCCAATAAATTAAAACTTTCACCTGAACTGTTAATTCAATTGCTATTAAGATCAAGCAGCTTCTGAAGTGTAAAATTAGAAGCATAATCATTCATCTATATCATAAATCAATTGATCAAATAACTCCCCATCCACATAAAGCAAAATGGCCCATTCCCCCTTTTTAGGAAATTTAACAGACGATGGTGTATGTGCATCTGCCCCGTTGTTTGGACCATAAGCACGAATGGTCCATCCCATTCCATTTAATACTTTATGGACAGTTTGCGATTCTTTATGAAAACCAACTATCGTCAGATCTGCATCTTCTACTCCCCAAAGATGCCACATCCACTTTTGGCCGTTTAAACTTGGCATGTCAGCGCCAATTACACCGGACTTGTTTTCATTTCCGATAATGCCCCTGTCACCGAACTCCACAGCTTTTCTCTCCCAATCAATATTGTCAAAATCGCTTACTTGAACAAAATCTGGTATGTCCTTTGGCAAAGTAATAGCGGCGTCTTTTGCTTTTTCAGCCACACTGACAACAACATCCCCATAGGCTTTGCCATCCAGATACACTTCATACTTCCACAGGCCCTCATAAGGAAGTGTGAATGTAGTCGTGAACCTCTGCAAGCTTGGGTATCCAGGAGAAGGTTCTGTTACTTCTTGATGAGGCAAAACTTGTATTCTTTCACCTGTTTCTTTATGAAGGGCAGAAATAGAAATTTCTTTTCCTTTATAAGTGTCAAAAGGCTCTGCGAAACTAAAAATATTGCCATAAGGTGTTCCAGCCTTCAGATTAGGATCGGGTAGTATGCTAAATTTTATATTTTGATTCACCTTATATTCATGCCGTATTTTCCATTCATTATTCGTGCCGCCATTTATCTTTTCTGGATTTTGCCTGACCAAAATTTCAGTTGAAACGATGAATGCCAGGAGACAGATGGCAAAAGTGGAAATAGCGAATATAACGAATTTATTGGGTCTGTTTGGCTTCACTCTTCTATCTGTATGGACCGCTTTTCTAATATTCATTTTTTGAAATTCCGTAAAGTGGTCACCTTTGTGAGTCGTCGAGTCCATCGCCCTCCGCAGCTGCTTAAGCTTGCTCTCCATTATATCCCCACCTCTCCATCATATTTTTCAGTTTCAGCCTGCCTCTGCTCAGTCTGGTTTTGATCGTATTGTGGTTCACGCCTAATATTCCTTGGATCTCTTCAATCGAACATTCTTCATAGTAATAAAGCGTAACGGCTTCCCGGTACTTCACAGGCAATGACAATACACACAAGGAAAGAAATTCTTTCTCGCTGCGCTTTAGCAGATCCTTTTCCGGCGACAATTCTTTTGAAGAAAATAGAGTAAACAGGCTTGAATTCATTACTACTTTTCGAAACGCGTAACTCTTCAAGACATCCTTTGATTTATTAATAGCCAACCGATAAATCCATGATTTAAAGGAGATCACTTCACCGAGTTTGTCATAATTTTTGTAGCACGCTATAAATACATCCTGAACAATATCTTCCGCCAGCTTCCAGTCCTTCACATAGTTATAAGCCAGCTTTGTGAGCCGTTCACCATACTCATCCATAATAAACTCCAGCCAAGCATCACGATCTTCAAATGGGCCTTCATCCCTGACCTTTCTCACACACTCCCCACCCCATTTTCACTTTAATGCTAAGACGAATGAGTTAGATATAGGTTTCATTTTTCTATAAATTTTTTAGAATAAAGGCACTTACCCTTTTGCGGATAAGTTCCGGTTCCGCTTCTGTCTGTTTTTCATAAAAGATCTGATCAACAAAATCAGCATCAAAAAGAAAGGTTCGCCATAATATTATCAGGATTTTCTTTAGCAGTTTTGTTCAAAAAAAAGCCGCCTGGATTGGCAGCCTGCGTATGTTATTCATTTTTCTTTATTGAAAACAAATAAGCAATTGCAATGAGAACTGCAATGATAGAAGTGATTACAGAATATCGAAAAATAGTAAATAAGAACTCAGGATAAGGTGTTATAACACTTGAAGTCATACCACCGGCATCAGTTGTGCTTTCTATCCGCTTCATAAAGGCCACCAATAAGAAAAAGGAGACAATAAATGAATATATCCCTGTTTTCACTATGAATTTCTCCATAAATTCACCCCTAAACTTTCAATGACTTACTTTTTCACCTACAGGTACCTGGAGCAACGAACAATTAGTTCATAAAATTACTGAAATCCTCCTGTGTCTTTATTATCTCCCATCATATAATTTGAACTTTCTCCTGGTTTTGCGTTAGGATTTGTTGGGACGGGAGGGTTATTATTGTTTTTCTTGCGTCTCCAATCAATAAATAAAGCAAATAGTATAATTCCAACAATAAAAATCAATAGCCACCACATAGGTTCAATCCCCCTGGTAAAAAGGCTTTATTGATAAAACCATTCCGATAGTTAGATGCTTCAACTCCACACATCCTTTTACTTAAATATACGGTTGAAACTTTAAATAGTTTCAATTTTTACTTTATTCCGCCTTTTGTGCTGAAGGTTTCATATTCAGTGAAAAAATTAACAAACCTATGTAACAAGCCCACTTCGACTCCCTCTGAAAAAAACTTGATCCACAATTGATGTTTATGTGAACAACACCTTACCAAGGATGGTTCAACAATGAGGAATTATCTATTAAGCAACTATATTATTTTCTCCGCCAATACATATCTGTCCCCTTAAAAGAGTTACACATTCCCCTATCAGTTCTACAGTGTCCTCTACCACTCTTAATTTTATTTCACCCCCACGCTCTGAATCCTGATAAGCGGTAAAATCTGCTTTGTTAAGAAGCTTACTCCAATAAGAGGCTAATGCACAGTGTGCTGAACCAGTAACAAAGTCTTCTTTAATTCCAATCTTGGGAGCGAAGTATCTTGAAACAAAATCATACTTCCCCAATCCCCGGCTGGTAATTATGATTCCCGGGCCATTTAGCTCCTTTATTAATTCATAATCTGGTTCGACATTATGAATATATTTTCATTCTCAAATTCAATAATATACCGATCCTCTGCCCAGGCAGCAGCTTTGATAGGGAAATTAAAAACCTGTTGAAGTTTAACACTTACATCGATTGGACAGGATTCTTTTATCTTCAATCTCATCATAATCTGATGCCCTGACAATTCAGTTTTAAGAATGCCTGATTTAGTATGAAAATTGATTGCTGTTTCCCTTACAATACCCTCACTCCACAAAACATGGGCAGCCCCCAATGTTCCATGTCCGCATAAATCTATTTCTTGAGTGGGGGTAAACCATCTAAGCTGGTATGCATTATCATTTGTTAACGAAATAAAAGCTGTAATTGGCTGTTTAATTTCTTTTGCAAATGACTTCATCCACCCTTCAGATTTGTCTGCTGTCAGTAAAACAACAGATGCGGGATTGCCCTTAAACTCTTCTTTTGTAAAAGCATTAATCAAGTAATATTTAGTGATCTCTTTACATTCCAACCTTATACCCCTTCTCTGAGTTAAATCCAGTAATCCATAAAATTTCACTACATTACACTGCCCCGTCTGTCGAAGAAGAAAAAGAGCTGCCATTCCCAATTGGATCTACAGCTCTTTCACTCATTATTTTAGTTCAAATTGAAGAATCAACAAACTCGTCAGTGTTGACTTACTTCATATACTTTGCAACTAACAAATAACACCTCTCTCTTGTAAGACTTGCTTGTGTAGCTACATATTCCAATGGCTCCATCGATCCGCCTTTGTATTTTAGAGAAGACTTTTTCGCAGTTTCATCTCTTTGTTGGATCCAGTTCCGCTGATCTTCTCTTAGTTGGTCCATCTGTCCTTTATCAAGCTGCTCTTCTAACAGACCATAAATTTTGTTTAATTCCTCATCCCAAGTTCTATATCTTTCCGCCTCTTGTTCCACCAATTCTGCCGTGGTTGTCTTGGCTTCTGCGTATTTGTCCGCTTCTTCCATTTTGTTTAGTTTCTTGAGATATTCATCTTTATTACTTTCAAGATTTTCACTTTGATCATTGCCTGACTCAGCTGACTCTCCATCATTTGAGACTGCGGATAAATTGTCTGTATCTTCTTGTTCACTGAGCTGTGTGGTATCACTGCTGCCAGAAGAGTTTTTTGCTTCCTTCCCCTCTGAATCTGCAGAATCCTTATCCATTGAGCCGCCATCTTTATCTTGAGCGGAGCTGTTGCTAGCTGGCTGGCTGCTCGACTCTTCAAATGAGTCTGCACAAGCAGTCAGTACACCTGACAATGCTACTGTTAGCAATACTGCCAAAAACTTCTTGTTTTTTTGCATTTTCAAACTTCCTTTTAATATTTATGAACGAAATTTATACTTTTCAATTTTTGAATATAACCTTCAGTATCATCAAACATTCAAAAATTATTTTTTCTGCGCTCACTCCTTCCAACTTAATCTTACCATGTTCCAGATAGAAAATTATCCCAAAACCCCTGTTTTTCAGCGAAGAAAAAAGAGCTCCTCCTGGGAACTCCTTTCTATATGGAATTAATATAATCCTTAATCATTTTACGATCTGGCGGCTTCCAACTACCTTTCTAAACTCCATTACATACCCCATAGTATTCTCCTAAATATAAGACTTTCTAATTTTATTCGGTATTTTAAAGATAAATCCTTCCAAAGAAAATTTATGGAATTATATGTTAATATATAGATATATAATATTTAACTAACAGGCAGTTATTGAGCTTAATCGAAAGGAGGATTTTATGAGCACCCAAAATAAACACACTGCAAATGCAATAGGACTTTCATTGTTAATAACTATATTTGCCTTTTTCAATATGGATAATCCATTACCTTATACAGCAATATATATACTCTTCGTATCTGTTGCTTCTTTCATAAGCATTTATTTGATTTCAATGATTACTGCAAAAGCATACCAAAAGTTTGTTAAGCACATTGGCTGTGATTAAAAATCCTTTTAACCTAATGGCATATTTGTGAAGAAATGAGAGCATATTGCTATTCCTCTACATTTAATTTTCTTCTTCCGCAAACCAAGCAAGTGCCTTCTGCTCCATTTCCTTCACAAATGTATTTTTTGCTTGGCTATATTCACTCGTGTCATCAAACCTTTTTACTAATTCTTCCTTAAATTTAGTGTACCTTGCTGCTTCAGCAGGATGGGACCGCAGATAATTCCTAAATACAAGGTGCCGTTCTATTTGGGGGTTATCGAATTGATAGAAATGCAAATGATGAGATCGGTTTTCTCCGCCTTTTCGAAATAATCTTCTGCCTGTAATTCCCCATTCACCAGCAGCCTCATATCCCAGGTTTTTCATTTTTTCATTAATTTCATCTATCTTCTTGATGTCTTTCACAATACACATCATATCGATTACAGGCTTTGCCTTCATCCCCCGGACCGAAGTGCTGCCAAAATGTTCACATTTTATAATGTCATCTTCAAAGATAGTTTTTAGAAATTGAACCTCTTTTTGAAACATGTGTGCCCAATTGTCGCTAAATTTAGTAAGCCGGATCTTCATTTGGATACCTCCCTTATGAAACTTCCATTAGGTAATCTATCCCCAATTAGTTATTGCCCCAAATCTTTTCAACCACACCAATCCCTGCCAATCAAACTCCATCCTGCATTAACTAAAATTAATTGATTAACTTCAAACCTATTTTATGTAAATCATCCTCTGTATTTGTTGCTTCCTGGCAGTTTTTTTAATTCATTCCAGGCTTTAATGGATTCTTCTCGATTACTGCCTTTGTTTATTGCGTCCGCAAAGTAATCTCTGGTGAACTGAACTGATTATATTCAAATTGAGAGACTAGTTGATTCTTATACGACGGATCCTTGTTTCTTTTTTCCTGTACAGCACCACGATATGTTTTTCCGGAATTTTCTTTAAAATAATGTTTTAAAAAAAACGACCTATCATGAATATGTATCTTTCACAAATAAAATATCCCAATTTCTTAGAGGAAATTGGGGATCTAATGCTATACTATAATTTCAATTTACCTATATGAATCATGTATAGGATGAAACAAGTCTTCCCCAGCATTTCTGACAACTGAAAAATGTTCCACATTGTAATGGCCATGAAGAGTATCATTATGATGCTTGATAATTTGTTCTGCACTTAAGGCATCGCTGTCCGTTGTTGAATGTCCATCACCTACTAATGTGACATCAAACCCACTAATAGTTGCGGTTCTAACTGCACTGTCTATACAGTGCTGGGTTTTACACCCCATAATAACAACATGCTTCACCTTTTGAGATTTTAGGTGATCCAGCAGTCCTGTTCCATGAAAAGAATTCGTTGCAGCTTTATCAAAAAACTTTGTCTCCTTAGGCACATTAATTTCTTCGTGAACCTGAAATCCCTTGCCTTTCCCTTCAGCAACATCTATATCCCTAACAAATACAACTGGAACACTGCATTGCTTTGCTTTTTCAATCACTAAATTGATATTCCCAATAAGCTGCTCTTTATTAAAAACTTTACTTTCTTCCAGATTCCCATCAATTAACTCTTGTTGGGCATCAATAATTAATAAGGTTTGATTCAAATGATTTTCCCCTTTCAATACCTTTAAAATTATTTTAGTCCTGTTCCTCTTAATATTTTCACGCCAATATATTTGACTGTCATAATATCTGCCTCCTAAATTAAAACATTGTCCAAGAACGTTATCTTAATTTTTAGACATTTTAGATTTTAACATACTAATCAGTTTAATAAAATATGTTAACGTTACTTTTTTAAATGCTTTACTGTGAAACCTGGACGTTCATAAAAAAAGGCCGCCTGAGTGAGGCGGACCTTAAAATAATTGACCCTGAAAGATCACGTTATATTTCACATTCTCAGTTTAATACGCTCGCGCAAACCAAACCGTATGCTTCGCTTCTTTACCACAATGGATGCATGTGTGCTTAGTTGCCGGAGGGTTGAACGGTATGTTCCTTGTTGTGAATTTTGTTTTTTCTTTTACACTTTCTTCACAGGCGTCTTCTCCGCACCAGCCAGCTAAAATCCAGCCAGGAATGGTGTCATTTAATTCGGATTCTGCTATGTGCTTTTCTAACTGTTCCATTGTATCGATATGTGTGTGCGAATTCTCCGAGCGGAATGCTTTTGCTTTTTCGAATAGACGATTCTGCATGGTTTCAAGCTCTTTTTTAATGCTGTCTACAATGGATTCTAATGGTACGGAAACTTTCTCGTCTAGATCACGTGCTTTCATCAAGCCATGATTTTGGTCTAAATCACGCGGGCCAAGTTCAATTCGCACAGGTACGCCTTTTAGTTCCCACTCATTAAATTTATAGCCTGGTGATTGATCTGAATCATCAAGACGGACACGAATTCCTTCTGCCTTTAGTGCGGCAAAGATTTCGTCCAGCTTCTCCATAATGGCAGGGTTCTTTTTCCATGGCCCGACTGGAATCAGCACAACTTGAGTCGGTGCTATTTTTGGAGGCAGCACAAGACCTTGCTCATCTCCATGAACCATGATGACGGAGCCAATTAACCGTGTAGACGTACCCCAGGATGTAGTATGGACATAGGTATGTTTATTTTCTTTATTCAAATATTTGATATCGAAAGCTTCCGCAAATTTTGTACCTAAGTAGTGTGAGGTACCTGCCTGCACAGCTTTTCCATCTTTCATCATCGCTTCAATGGAAAAAGTATCAATCGCACCGGCAAAGCGTTCTGATGGTGTCTTTTGTCCATCATAAACCGGAATCGCAAGTAATCCTTCTACAACTTCTTTATAAATGGCCAGCATTTGCATGGTTTCCTTACGCGCATCTTCTTCATCCACATGAGCCGTATGGCCTTCCTGCCATAAAAATTCAGAAGTGCGGATAAATGGAAGAGTTTTCTTCTCCCAGCGGAATACATTTGCCCATTGATTGATTAATAATGGCAAATCCCGATAACTCTTAATCCAATCTGAATACAAATGTCCGATCATGGTTTCAGAAGTTGGGCGCAGTGCAAGACGTTCCTCCAGTTTCTCTCCGGCAGCTTCTGTTACCCATGGAAGTTCTGGTGAGAACCCTTCAATGTGATCCTTCTCCTTTTGAAAAAAGGCTTCTGGAATTAACATAGGAAAATATGCATTACGGTGACCGGTTTCTTTGAACCGCTTATCCATTTCTGCCTGAATATGTTCCCATATTTCATATCCATCCGGCTTAAAGGCAATACAGCCGCGAACTGGGGTGTAATCAAATAATTCAGCTTTTTGAATCGTATCAAGATACCATTTTGTAAAGTGGTTTGGTTTTTGAGACATCTTCTCTTCCTCCTGAAAAGTGATTTAAAAAATAAAAAAGCATAAAGAGTCCATCAAAAGGACGTCTTTACGCTAATAGACGTGGTACCACCTTAGTTCGACTTTAATCACAATATAAAGTCCTCTGTACGTTTGTAACGAAACGACCCGGTTAGCTTTACTAACATCTCCGTGGCAGGGTTCAATAAGGAGAGGTGATATAGCTTTCAGCCCAGGCTATATTTTCTGTTTCACAATCCTTATTTACTTGATCACATCATTGATTCCATATATATAAGTTAATATATCAACTTGTCAAAGGCAATTCAATATTTACAGGAGTTTATTTTCCATTTTAAACAGCCTGCCCCGAAAGGCTGTAAACCAGGTTAGCTAAAATGACCCTCAGCTGACCAATTTTAAATGTTATGATAAACAAGTATGTTAACTATATTTATATTTAGTTAACATTCAAACATAAAAGTTAAATTGGGGTGATTTTATGTATAAGCTTCGGGGCCATCATCTTTTTTGCCTACTGGGATATCGGGGAATGGGCTATTCCCAGGAATACGTGGAAAATATGACACGTTTGCATCAAGCCTTGAGAGACAATCCCAGGACATGGGTACAGCTTGTAAAAGGGCCAGATCAGCTGTGTGAAAAGTATCCCAACTCAGGTGAATACCACTGTGAACACGACGATATTTACGCAAGAGATGCTATTATTTTAGAAAAACTGGGACTTAAAATTGGTCAAATCCTGTATTGGAAGGACATTGAGTCGAGCATCCAAAAGTATGCACTTCCCTCAGATATACAAACTGTTTGCGAAACGTGTTCCTGGCGTTCATATGGCGTTTGTGAGGAAGGTATTCAGGATATTCTTTCAGGGAAAGGATTAAGGGAAGTAAAATAACCTTCCCATTTTAAATGCCCATTCTTAAACTTGCTTGAGAACTGTATATCTGGCAACAGCCATTAAATTATTATCCCGTCTCCCAGGTATTGGTCCAGTCCTTATGGAATATATGTAGGTAAAAAAGATAATGGAGGAATTAACTTGGCATTTGTGGCTATTTTGACGGTTGGACGGCTGAAGCATTCAGAAGAACACCCTGCCTCCAGGGAGTTTTTTGAAGCGGGAAATGAAGTCATGCGAGAGGCTGCTAAAACCGGGCACCTCATAAAAGAATTCTCACCAAATAGAGCGAAGTTCCCTGAAGAAACGATTAAAGGAGAGGGTACCCCCATTCTCACCTTAACAGTATGGAAAAACCTTCAGTCTTTATATCAGTTTACTTATTCTGGCCATCATAGGCAGGCATTGCTGGACAGGAATAAGTGGTTTGGGCCTCTACCAGAGAGACAGCCAAACTATGTGGTTTGGTGGACAGATATGTTATCGGATGTATCCTGGAAGGAAGCTTTCAAAAGATATGATTTTTATATCCAGCATGGGCCTGCTTCTTTCGCATTTGACTTTAAGCATGCATTTGATGAACTTGGCAAGCCGGTCTTGGTTAAATAACTAGGCCAAATCTTTTGCTCAGCATAACCTGCTTCAGCCGTTTAGACTCTGCCTGCATTTTAGCAAAGCATGAGAATGGTTCAGGCTTTCAACTTGAACATTAAAGACAGCAATATAGTAATCGGAACTAACCAGGAGCTCCGTCATCCAAGTAAATCAGCCAAACATTCTTCTGATACTACGTTAATGCCATTCCTTTTAAGCAAGGCCGACGTAACTCCATCTCCAGGTATTTTGTTGCCCTTAAACTCGCCGTTATAAATCATGGAACTTCCACAGGAGGGGCTATACTCTTTTAGCACCACTGTGGTAACTTGCAGTTCTTGGGCTTTTCTTAGCGTCATATAGGCTCCTTTTATGTACAAATCCGTAACATCTCTGCCTGATTTTTCAATTACCTTAGCTTTGCCATCAAGAACATCTGCTCCATCACCATCTATTATTTCAGCAGGTTCTCTTGGTGTTGAAAAACCTCCAAGCACCTCAGGACAAACAGTGATTGCCTGCTTCTGGTCCAGCATTTGACGGATCCTTTGATTTAAGCAATGAGTGCCGTTATATCTCACTTCCAACCCTGCTAAACAAGAACTGACTAATATCATTCATGACACCTCAATCTAATAGTTATTCTTCCAATTAAAAGAATCCATGATTATCTAACCGATCGGACTTTATTGCATTGATTGTCTTATTAACTATATACACATAGCAACTCTCCTCAGCATACTCCCCAAAAAATGATACTTTTCTTCAATATATTTGTATAGTCATAAAGACAGGGAATTACCGGTTCTTAAACAAATCTATTAAATAGAAAAGCTGTGATATTATAAACGATAGCAGTAATACAACTATTGTTCCAAATATATAAACACTTTCTTCTGCCGGGTTGCCTCCACCCATGAATACTGAACCAAATATAAAAAAGAGTAAGACACTTACGATTGCAAATAAGAAAAAAATACTAATATACTTTGACATAGCATCCCCCATTAAATCTATTTATATCTATCTTTAATTTCATTCGTTTCTTCTTTAGTATTTCCTTCTTTCATTGCATTGGTATGCTTTTTTTTAAACATACTATTGATTTCCAATAAGAAAAGTTTATGTTTAAAGTAAACAAAAAGGAACGGAAAATCCATTCCTTTTTGATGTTTATTATTTAGTGAATTTCGGTTTAAAATCACCCTTATAAGGTTCATGTTCAACAAACACCGTTATATCTTTGCCATCTTTGTCTTTACCCGTTCTTTTATACGTAAATTTATTCTTATTTAGTTCGGTAAGTTCAAGCGCTGCACCATACTTATTAGCTCCAATTGAAACATGGGCTCTTATTTTATTTTCGTTAACAATATCGAAGTAGCCAAAATCACCGCGGCTTTTTCCTGTTTCAAGATTGAAAAATTCATATTTATTCGTTTTGTCATCAAATTTTGCCAGACTTATAAACATCGTATTATACTTTGTTACATCATTGCCGTCTTCATCTAATACCTTTGTCCCGTTCCAGAGGGTGCTGCCTAGAATCTTATCTCCATCTGTGTCATTAACTATATCCCCCGTAACAGCGTCCAGCTGCTTGTCCGGATCAGTAAAAGAAAGCCCATTTCCTTTATATGGAACATGTTCAACAAATACCTCTACGTCGTTGCCATTAGCGTCTTTTCCTATTCTTTTATAAGTGAAAATATCTTTATATAGTTTTGTCATTTCGACAACAGCTTGATAATTCATTGATTCTGAAATTAATATTCTCTTCTTCCCATCATTGGTTAAAAAGAAAGTTCCCTTATCGCCGCGGCTTTCGCCTGTCTTCGCATCGAAAAATTCATATCTTCCTGATTTCACATCATATTTCGCAAGACCAATGAAGTTTGCATTCTCTTTTGTTAAGTCGTTCTTATTTTTGTCATACACTCTTGTACCTTGCCAATTTGTGCTGCTGAGAATGTTAGCCATTTCCTGTCCCTTGGTTAATTGATTCTTTTTAGTCTCTTTAACCGCTTGTTCCTGCTTCTGCTTACTATGATTTTCCTGGGCGTTTGCACCAGCGCTGCACCCCGTTGCTACTAATGTAAATCCAAGAAGTATTGATGTTATTGCTTTTGCCTTTTTGTTCATTTTTATGACACCTCATTCTCATTTTTAGTGGATCTTAATAATTACAGGCCTATTTTGCTCCTGCTGTTAACAAAATACGTTCAATCTCTTTAAATCCTTTCTCACGTGCATGCTGCAGAGGAGTTACATTATTTCCATCCGGAATATTCACATCCGCCCCGCCATCGATTAGCAATTGCACAGTTTGCTGCTGTATTACATTTCCATCATTCAAAATAATTGCTTCCAATAAAGCTGTCCAGCCGAGATCATTTACATGATTTACATCAATATCTGTCTTGGACAGAAGCTCCTTGATAGCATCTATATGGCCATGTTCGGAAGCAGGAATCAATGCAGTTCCACCATAACGGTTCACTATCGCCGGATCAGCACCTGCTTCGATCGTAAGCTTTAGAATCTCAACATACCCTTCTGCACCGGCATATAAGAAAGGGTTGTTTTTCATGTTATCCTGAATGTTGACGTCCGCCCCCGCTTTAATCAGGGCTTTAGCGGTTTCGACATCATTATTGTAAGCTGCAATCATTGCAGCAGTTCGTCCGTCTGAGTCCTTCTTATTTAGACCAGCACCTTCCTCAATCAATCTCTTTATTGTTTCTGTTTCTCTGCGCTCTGCAGCTTGAAGCAATAATTCACTCATATCCATATCTTCCCTTACCTCTATTTCCTGTGTTTTTGTATCTGCATTATTATCCGAGACACAGCCTTGAAGGAGGATCAAGCCTCCAATCACTATTGTTAGCCACCCCCGCATCTGCTTCACCTGCCTATCTTCTTTAAATAAAATGACTCTGATTAGTTACTGCCTCTATTATGTTAGTACCAAAATATAAACTCCCTCTAAATAAATTCTTAAAGAAAGATAAACTTAATCTGAAATTTTCTTCATATTTATAAAAAAATAACCGCCACATTTGTGACGGGTCTAAATAAATACATAAAATAAATTAAACATTGAATCGATAACCTGCTCCCCAAACGGTTTCCAAGAATTTCGGCTGTGCAGGGTCTCCTTCTATTTTCCCTCGTATTTTTCTGATATGAACGGTGACTGTTGAAACATCTGCAGCTGACTCCAGCCCCCAAATCTTTTCATAAAGCTGTTCTTTGCTCAATACTTGATTTGGATGCATGACAAGAAATACTAATAAATCAAATTCCTTTGTTGTAAACGGAGTTTCTTCTCCGTCAATATAAACTTTGCGCGCTGACTTATCAATTGATATTCCATGAACGAAAATCGTATTTGTTTGAGTTTGCTTTCCAGCTAAACGCTCATATCGCTCAAGATGTGCTTTCACCCTGGCTACCAGCTCACTCGGACTAAAAGGCTTGGTAATATAATCGTCCGCCCCTAAACCGAGACCCCGAATTTTATCGATATCCTCCTTTTTAGCTGACACAAACAAGATAGGAATGTTTTTAACTGCGCGTATCTGTTTACATATTTCAAACCCATTTACTCCTGGAAGCATGATGTCTAAAATAATTAAATCATAGTGCTCTTGAAGAGCCTGCTGGAGTCCTTCATCACCAAAATGTTGAATATCGACACGAAACTTATTTATTTCTAAATAATCTCTTTGCAATTCTGCAATACTAACGTCATCTTCAATAAGCAATATTTTTTTCATGTTTTTTCACCTTTCTTTAGGGAAAAGAATATACTTGTACCTTTACCTATCTCGCTTGAAGCCCAGATTTCTCCTCTATGCTCCAAAATTATTTGTTTCGCGATCGCAAGTCCTAAGCCGCTTCCGCCTGTCTCGGAACTTCTTGATTGTTCAGCACGGTAAAAACGTTCAAAAATATTTGGCAAGGCAGAAGGTTCTATCCCTTGCCCATTATCTTCTACTTTAACAATTACATCGCCTAATCGTTCATGAAGAGAAATAGAAATCTTCTTCCTGTCTTTGTTCATATATTTAACACAATTGCTTATTAAGTTGGCCAATACTCGTTTCAATTTCTCTCTATCCGCTTTCACGCAGATTGGTTTATTCAAAAGATGAAGCTCCATATGGATTCCTTGCTGAAGTAAATCCAAATAAAGTTCTTCTGCATAGTCTTTCATATATTTATCCAGTTCGATAGTCTCAAAGTGGAATGGTTCTTTTTTTAAATCCAGCTTGGAAAATAGGAACAGCTCATCAATTAATGAATCCATGTCCATTGCTTTTAAGTACACAGTCGACAAATACTTTTCCATCTTCTGAGGGGTATTGGCTACACCATCTTTAATCCCCTCTACATATCCAATAATCGAAGTGATAGGTGTCTTCAAATCATGAGAAATATTGGTCAGAAGCTCTTTTCGATTTTCTTCGTACCGAAGCTGGAGGCTTATCGATTCTTTTAGCTTTATTCTCATTTCCTCAAACGCCCTGTTTAACTGTCCGATTTCATCATTTGAAGTCGCCTTGATTTCAAAATTTAAATCTCCTGATTTAATTCTTTCGGCAGCTTCTTTAAGAAATGAGATAGGTTTAATAATGCTTCGCGAAACTAAATAATTCAATATACCAATAATCATAATAAACAGGAACAGTAAAAGTCCGGATAAAATAGGGAACAATTCTCGAATGAGTTCAGCAGAGGAACTGGCCTTTCTTAATACGAAAACACTTCCTTCCCTCTTATCCGGAAAATAAAAATCAAACTTCACATACGTAAATAAATAGTCGTTGAGTTTAATGGTATCTCGCGTGTTAATGTTTGTTTCTTCAAACCCCGGAAGAGATTCAACCAATGCCTGCTTGTTAAGAGCAGGGGAAGCGTACTCAACTTTTGTGCCCTTTCTAACAACAATGTCGATATCCTCTTTCTCAATCTTTTTAAGCTCCTTTTCATTTAGGAGCTGTTTCGGATTATTTTTAGCAAAAAGCTTTAAATCGAGAAACACACTTTCTTCAACTGTTGTTAAAGGTTTTTGTATATACGATTTTTTATAAAGATGCTCTATAGATCTTACATCACCTGTTATGGCAAAAATAATTAAAAAACCTGCTGCCAATAATAAAGTGATCGAAAAAAGTATCACTCCAATATAAGACAGCAGAAACCTCATTTTAATGGACATCTGTTTCACTCACTCTGTTATAAAAATTTTCATCAGATCATATCTTATTCTTAGCATTCAAGATAATTTTATAAACCCTATTATCCAGATTAAGAAATTAAAAGAACTATATCACATAAATCTTAAAACTTTCTAAAATATGTATAAAATATTTCTAAACAGTTAGCAAAAGTGATTAATTTCCATAGAACTATGCCCGAAATGTTTTCCCCAGATGTTCGCCCAGTCCATAGTAGTGCCTGAAATTATAAATGAGGGGACTCCATTCATGAGGGTTCACATGATGATCATCCTTAAGGATGGATGTATGCGCATGGACCTTTAATGCCGTTACTTCCACAATGGCAAAGTGAGAGTCATGTTCCGGAACTCGAATGTGCTCCACCCTGCTCTCGATCTGAAGTGGACATTCCAGGATTCTAAAGGGCTTTACAATTTCTGCTTCCTTCTTCGTAAGGGAGGCTGCTGAGAATTTATCTTTTTCAAAACGGAATGAATTGATCCTTTTATATTCCGGTAATGGGTTCTTGCCTGTCAGCGGGGCTAAAGCTTCTACATTCTCCCAAAGGCCAGGATGAGGAACGTTTACAACACATTCAGGATGACTGCGAAGGTTATCCAATGCTTTTCCCCCTTCCCCGATTCCAAGGACAATGCATTCCCCTAATGCCCATGACGAGGATAAGGGGCTAATGTTGGATGTCCCATCTTCATTAAGTGTTGTTAACAATATCACTGGAGTTCCATAATATAAGATTTTAGGCTGAATCGACTTGGTGATTATTTGGTTTTCTTCCTTTTTCATTGCAGTTTCCTCCTGAACTTTTTTACGAATATCATTGTAAGGGGTAAATATTTCAATTATCATCGAAATATGGATTACATGGAGGAATAAGATATGAATATGAATTCAAATGTAGCAAAAGTCGCTTCTTTGGTCAGTGAACCAAGTCGGGCAGCCATACTAACCGCCTTATTGGATGGCCGGTATCACACCGTAAATGAACTGGCCCATATGGCCCGGATTAAACCGCAAACGGCCAGCTTTCATCTCAAAAAAATGCTGGATGCTCAAGTGGTTTCAGCAGAAAAACAGGGAAGGCACCGATATTATGGCATCATGAATCAAGAAGTTGCCCAAGTGATGGAATCCTTTCTATCTATTGCGCCTGCTGCAGAAATTAAATCTTTTAAACATGCCTCTGAAGATAAAGCGATCCGCTTTGCCAGGACGTGCTATGATCATCTCGCTGGAAATTTAGGTGTGCAGCTAACTGAATCGTTAAAAAGAAAAGGATTTATTACAGAAGAAGATGATACATTTAATATTACGGAAGATGGAAAAGCATTTTTTCACTCCATGCAAATAGACCTGACCTCATTGAAAAAGAAGCGCCGCTCTTTTTCCCATAAATGTCTGGACTGGAGCGAAAGACGCCATCATCTTGCAGGCGCACTGGGGAATGCCATCCTGGAGAAACTTCTGGAACGAAATTGGATACAGCGCATCCCTAAAACCCGCGCCATCAAAATAACCCCTCATGGAATGAAGGGACTTAAGGAAACATTTGCTATAGATATGGATAGATAAAATAAAATGGTTCCTACACTTTTAGATGTGGGAACCCTGTTCTTAAACCCCTTCACTCAACCCAGCCACTGCTGATTGTATGCTGCGATTCCCAATATTGCCCCCACACCTGCACCAAATGCTAAACCCCAAATTGTCCACATCGCTTTTTTATTCACTTGATTTTTATCCTTTTCTTCCATGTCATCACCTCCTCACAATAGCCAAGTTCCACTTTAACAAGAAGACCATGCTCGTAAAATCACTGAATGGGCCCTCTTGCATAGTAAGCAGGTGTTATACTTCATGCTCTGATAAATTTATATTTAAATTCTCCTGCCGAAAATGATTTCTATAAATTATTGGAAAATCCTTCTTATTAATCCCGCTAGTTCTATAGAAAAGAACTGCTTCCACAATCTCCACCCTGGAAATCCTGCTTATTGAATGTTGTGAGGCTCAAAAGTCATATGGTATATTCTATTAGGTTATTTGTACTATAAATAGCACTTTTTTTATTGGTGAAGAGATATGAAAAAACCTATTAGATTAAGCATCCAGTGGCTTATTTTGAGTTTACTGGCTTTCGCTATGCTCGGCACCTTAGCCGGAAGTATCATTTCAAGTGCAGTGGTAAGCAAGAACAACCTGGAGAAAAATTATTTAATAGAGAATCAATATTATGCTCAAAAACTGGCAGCTACAACGGATTCTTTATTTGGAAATATGATTAAAAATCTGACGATGGAAGCAAAAAATGAGGATTATTTGACTGCAGATTCCCATGCAATCCATGAGGAGTTAGAATTTATTTTGCAGTCGACTACCTTTTTTAATTCTATATTTTTTGTGGACAAAACTGGTCGTATTGCAGCATCTGCACCTGATATGGCTTTAGAGGGGACAAAACTGAACAGTGTCGGTGCAAATGAAGCTCTGGAAAAGAAAGTTCCTTTAATATCAAAGCCATATGTAGGTGTGACCGGAAAATTAATAATGCTTATTTCTGTCCCTGTTTTTGATGATAATGGATCATATGGGGGATTTCTTGCCGGAACTATCTATTTACATGAAGAAAACAGTCTGATCAAGGTTCTGGGGCAGCATCCCAAGCATGAAAACGATTCATATGTGTATGTGGTTGATTCTGAAGGAAATATTATATATCACCCGGATAAAAATAGAATTAACGATAATGTGAAAGAAAACAAAGTTGTACAGCAAGTTTTAGAAGGAAAGAACGGAAATCAGGAAGTCACGAATACCAAAGGTATATCCATGTTTGCCGGATATGCCTCTGCTACCTCAACAAGTAAATGGGGAATTATATCCCAGACTCCTAAAAAGTCTGTGATGAAGCCAGCCATGGAAATGGCCAAGCAAGTTACCCTGATAGCCATTCCATTTATGATGTTTGTTTTTGTCCTGACCCTGATCATGATGAAAAAAATAGTGAACCCCATCAGGAATTTAGCTTCTTACGCAAAGCAGGTTACCACAGAACCATCGAGCCCTGCGCCCTACATTCCCGGCTGGTATTATGAGTTAAAGGAATTGAAGCGTGCTATATTAGTAGCTGTTGATTTTTATCAGACAAAACTGACTGATGCGGAGAGTGAATCGAATCTGGATCCGCTGACTGGCTTCTATAATCGCCGCTTTTTAGAAAAAAAGATTAATGATTTTGATATATACTCAATCATCTTATTTGATATTGACCATTTTAAAGCTGTAAACGACCAATTTGGGCATCAAGTTGGAGATGAAGTGTTGAAATTTCTGTCTGCATTGGTTAAGAAGGAAACGAGGGCAAGTGATTTGTGCTTCCGCATTGGCGGGGAAGAATTTTTAATTATCCTTCCCAAAACCGGTATTCACATTACCGAAATCGTTGCAGAACGGATAAGGAAAACAACTGAATGCACCACAAGCCCATCCGGAAACCCAATCACTGTATCGATGGGAATCGGCAGCTTTCCCGCTGCAGCCGGCAGCTTTTCGGAATTAATGAACAGAACTGACCAAGCGTTATATAAGGCAAAGCACGAGGGAAGAAACAGAGTGGTTATTGCAGGTGAAGACTAGTTCACGAGAAAATAAGAGGGCAAGCTTTGATGAATATCTCTCAAAGCTTGCCCTCCATTTATTTTACATCTCTAAATCCGTAAATGCATACGGCAATAAATGCTTTAATGTCAATTCTAAGATTTCTTTTTTCTCATTCGTTAAGTAAACTGGCATATCCGGCATACAGAACTCGGCTAACACTTGTCTGCAGATGCTGCATGGCGGAAGAAAATCTGCCGTATCGCCCGCTACAGCAATAGCTTGAAAATCACCTTTTTTGTAACCGTTCGCAATTGCAGTGAAAATAGCTGTTCTCTCGGCACAATTCGTTGCACCTAACGAAACATTTTCCACATTCACTCCATTAATGACAGTGCCGTCTTTTAGCAATAATGCTGCTCCAACCGGAAATTTGGAATAGGGAGCATAGGCTTTCTCCTTCATACTGCGTGCACTTTCCATCAATTGCTCTTTATTCATAGTTACCCATCCTTTTCAAAGAAGAATGAACTTTTCACAGTCCCCTTAGGCCAATGTAAAATTGGCAGGATTTTTATCATATATTTTTTTGAAATGTTTGTCAATATCATGTTGAAAGCCTCTGCAAATATTATCAGACCTGCCCTGACAGCTTTTTCACCTAAAGTTAACCACCTTTATGACATAACCCGCTTCCCTATTTGATATGTTATAGAAATGGATATTTAGTATTGGGGGAATAGAAAATGAAAAACATCATTTTGTTTGCTGACCCAGGGATTGATGATTCCATTGCCATCATATATGCCCTTCTTAATCCAAGCATAAATGTGCTAGCTATCGTATCGAGTTATGGGAACGTTACAAAAGAACAGGCAACAGATAACATCGCCTATTTGCTCAAACTGGCCGGCAGACCGGATATCCCTATTATCGGAGGAGCTAATAGCCCTTCATCAGGGGAAATTCCCAGGTTCTATCCTGAAATTCATGGAGAGGAGGGATTGGGCCCTATACGGCCTCCAGAGGATGCAAAAGGGGAACTGACCAATTTCTCGGAGCTCTACACCATTATAAGGGAGAACCAGGACGTAACTATAGTAGATGTGGGGAGAAATACCTCATTAGCTGCACTATTTATATTAGGGGAAAATATTTCAGACAACATTAAAGAATTTTTTATAATGGGTGGGGCTTTTCTGGTTCCTGGTAATGTAACACCCTCAGCAGAAGCCAATTTTTATGGTGACCCTATCTCTTCTCAGCTAGTATTGGCAAATTTAGATAACATCTATGTAGTTCCGCTTAACGTCACGAACAAAGCTATCATCACAATGGAGCATATTAAAATGATTCAGGAAATGACTGACAATCCAGTGATTCAAATTATGGATGAAGTGATGGAATATTATATAGAAGCCTATAAAAAACTTATTCCTGGAATTAACGGTGCTCCATTACATGATGTTGTAACTCTCTTCCTCATGGTCAACCCGGAAATGGGACGTTCTATTAGAAGAGATGTGAAAATACTAACAGCGGATGAAGGAAGAGGTACGTCCATTGCTGATTTCAGAGTCAGTTCCAAGCCTTCTGAAAAGAATAAAAATATTTTTCTGGATTTTAATTATCAGGGATTTATTGAAGATTTTATAAAAGTAATGAGTTCTTAAGCAGGGAAGCTGGATCATTTAACTTTCTGAATGAGCACCAAAAATCGGACTTGTTCGCTCGCAGCTCCCCCTGTCTGAAGGAGCGCCAAGTCCGGACTCGTTCGCTCAGGTTTCTTCTCCTCTTGTCCGAATGAGCCTGCTCCTTTAGCCCCTAATTGAATTTCCCTCCCCCTTCTGTTTTTACCCAGTTTTTTTAAAGGTATAAAATTGTTGTTAACAGCGGTCCTGAATATATTTAATGGATTATTCACAAAATCTATAAGAAGACGGGCAGATTGGACTGAACAGCATGTGGAAAATTTATAAAATGGATATTAGAAGTATTTTTACGAATTGGGTGGCGGCAGTATTAATCGGAGGCTTGACGCTGCTCCCTTCTTTGTATGCCTGGTTTAACATCGAGGCTTCCTGGGATCCCTATAGTCAAACGGATCAGCTTCCAGTAGGAATCGTGAATGAAGATGCCGGAGCAGTGGTTCGTGATAAGGACATACATATTGGAGATGACATCGTCAAGGAACTAAAGAAGAATAATGATATGGACTGGCACTTTAATGACCGCAAAAACGCAATGGATAAGGTGGAATACGGCGACTATTTTGCTGTCATTGTGATTCCGGAAAATTTCTCTCAGAAGCTGGGAACTGTCATTGACAATCAGCCCGAAAAAGCGAAAATCGAGTATTATGTGAATGAAAAAATCAATGCCATTGCACCTAAAATCACAGAAAAGGGTGCAGGCGGGATAGTCGATACGGTTACAAGCAATTTCATCTCAACCGTTAACGGCACTATTTTTGAGAAGTTTAATGAATTGGGTCTGGAGATTGAAAAAGACCTTCCGGATATAAAGCGGTTCGAAGAGTATGTTTTTCAAATGGAGGAAAAGCTTCCTGAAATCCATTCCTTATTAAGCAGCTCCCTGTCAGATGCAGAAAATGCCCAAAAAATGATTGATAAGGCACAAGCACTCGTTCCTGATGCCAAACGCGCAACAGGAAACGGTCTGCAGACCATTAATGAAACGATGAAATTTATAAATGAGGCTGAGAATCGCCTGAATGCAATGGAGCCCCAGATTCAGGAGAATCTGGAGAAGGTCCAGAATATGGCGGTAAAGGTGAACGATTTTATCTCTTCGGTTCAATCCTCTGATTTGAACCTGGACCACGGAAAGGAAATTAGCAATCAAATCAAAGAGCAGATAGCGGGTTCACTTCAGAATATTGAGACTATCGGAACAGCACTAAAGCAGCTGCAGGAATCCAATAAGGAACAAGGCACAAGCCAGAATCAGGAACAAATCAATCAGGCTCTGGAACAATTAGCCTTAGTAAAACAGGAACTGCAGACGATCCAGGAAAACGGACAAAAGGTCAATGCCTTTCTTTCAGACAAGCAGCAGGAAGCGGATGATCTAATCACCCGGCTTCAGGAAAATTCAGCTGCAGCTGCAGGCAGGATCGACGCATTCGTTAAAGAATATAATGAAAACATCAGCCCATCCATCAAGCAGGAAGTGGCCAGCGCCAAGGAAACATTGAGTAATGCCCGGAATATCCTGACTGAAATACAATCTGCCATTCCTGAAATCGAAAGAATCCTTGCTAATACAGAGGGGAACTTAGGTGAAGGAGAAAAAACGCTTAAGCACATCATCGGAGAGTTTCCATATGTAAGCGAAAAGATCAATCAATTAGCCGATCGGATTCGGGACATCCAGGGCGAGACAGACATCAACGAGATCATTGAGCTGCTGCAAAATGATCCCGAGGCAGAGAAGGATTTCTTCGAGGAACCTGTTCTCCTCAATAAAAACAGTCTATTCCCAATCCAAAATTACGGAACAGGCATGACTCCCTTTTATACCGTACTTGCGATATGGGTAGGAGCCCTTCTATTAATTTCCCTTTTGGCTACAGATGTCCATCATCCTGAAGACTTTACGGGAAAACAAATCTATTTCGGCAAACTGCTCACCTTCCTAAGCATCGGTTTTGCACAGACTCTTGTGGTGACAATAGGAGATATCTTCATTCTGGGTGTGGATGTGGCAGAACCGGTATGGTTTATCCTGTTTGGACTGATTAGCAGTTTAGTGTTTATATTAATTGTTTATACATTAGTATCTGTATTTGGCGATGTCGGAAAAGCCATGGCGATTGTCTTGCTGGTGCTTCAGATTGCGGGTGCTGGCGGAACCTATCCGACCGCCTTGCTTCCTGAATTTTTCCAAACCATCCACCCCTTCCTGCCCTTCTCTTATGCCATTGATTTAATGAGAGAAGCTGTTGGAGGCATTGTTTGGGAGAGAGTATATAGAGACCTCCTGAGTCTAATGCTAATCGGTTTCATTGCACTATTAATTGGAATCTTCCTGAAAGAGCCATTAAGCAGAAAAACGAAAGCACTGATGAAGAAATCGAAGGAATCGGGGTTGTTTCATTAGGGTCCAAAAGTTTTATTAACCCTCTTGACCTTTTCCAAAATGTGTATTAAAATCAGTAAAAATATTCAATATGAGCTATGAAAAGGACACGAATCTTTCTTTATTTTTCTTTCCAGAGATCAGGGCCACCGGCTGTAAGCCCTGAAGAAAAGAGATTGGTTTACCGCCTTGGAGCTATTATGGGGAAATGATCTAATCAGAGTATCTATAATCGGGTTATCCGTTATCTTTTTGAGCATAAAGCAGTCTTTCGGAATGCTTTATGGAATTAGGGTGGCACCACGACCGCACTCGTCCCTTTTGCTGGGATGGGTGCGTTTTTTATTTTATTTAAAACTATATAGTTAGCGTTGATAAGGACACGAATCTTTCTTTGTTTTCTTTTCAGAGATCAGGGCCCTCGGCTGAAAGCCCTGAAGAAAAGGGAATGATTTACCACCTTGGAGCTATTATGGGGAAATGATCTATTTCAGAGTATCCATAATCGGGGAACCCGTTATCTTTATGAGCATAAAGCAGTCTTTCAATAGCTTTATGGAATTAGGGTGGAACCACGGCCGCACTCGTCCCTTTTGCTGGGATGAGTGCGGCTTTTTATTTTAATTAAAACTATAAGTTTAAGCGTTGAAAAGGACATGAATCATTCTTTATCTTCTTTCCAGAGATCAGGGCCACCGGCTGAAAGCCTTGAAGAAAAGGGAGTGATTTACCGCCTTGGAGCTATTATGGGGAAATGTTCATTTCAGAGTATCCATAATCGGGGGATCCGTTATCTTTTTGAGCATAAAGCAGTTTTTCGATTGCTTTATGGAATTAGGGTGGCACCACGACCACACTCGTCCCTATGTTTGGGAGGAGTGTGGTCTTTTTTTATAACTAAAAATCAGGAGGAATTGAAAATGGAAGCAGAAAAAATAAATCATAGAAAGTTAGGTCAAGAACTGGAGCTTTTCACATCCATGGGGGAAGCCCCAGGAATGCCTTTTTTCCTGCCAAATGGAATGGTGATGCGAAATGAACTTGAAGGTTACTGGAGACGAAAACACCAGCGGGCAGGCTATCAGGAAATTAAGACACCGATTATGATGAAACAGGAACTTTGGGAACAATCCGGCCATTGGGATCATTATCATGAAAATATGTATTTCTCAAATGTGGATGAACAAAATTATGCGATAAAGCCTATGAACTGCCCCGGTGCGATATTGGTTTTCAATAGCAAACGGAGAAGCTACAGAGAATTGCCTCTCCGCTATGCGGAGCTCGGATTAGTCCACAGACACGAACTCTCAGGTTCTTTAAATGGACTGTTAAGAGTCCGGTCGTTCACTCAAGATGACGCTCATTTATTTGTGAGGGCTGATCAAATTGAAGCAGAGATTGATAAAATACTTGTCCTAATTGACGAGTTCTACTCCCACTTTGGTTTTGACTATAAAGTTGAACTTTCAACACGCCCGGAGGAATACATGGGATCAAAGGAAATGTGGGAACGTGCTGAAGGGGCTTTAGAAACTGTTTTAAAAAACAAAGGGGTTAACTATCAGATTAATCCTGGTGATGGGGCGTTTTACGGGCCGAAAATTGACTTTCATATATTGGATTCACTCGGAAGAAGCTGGCAATGCGGTACTGTCCAGCTGGATTTTCAAATGCCGCAAAAGTTTAATTGTGCTTATGTTGCCGAAGATAACAAACTTCACCTTCCCATTATGATTCATAGGGCCATCTTTGGTTCAGTTGAGCGATTCATGGCCATTCTAATTGAACATTTTGCTGGCGATTTCCCACTGTGGCTGTCACCTGTTCAAGCAAAAATCATTCCCATTTCAGATGCCCATGCAGAATATGCAGACTATGTAAAATCACAATTTGAATCAGCTGGTATCCGTTCTGAAGTCGACTTCAGAACAGAGAAAATGGGACTCAAGATCAGAGAAGCCGAAAAACAGAAAGTTCCCTGCATGCTGGTGATTGGTGATAAGGAAATGGAGCAGCAATCCCTTTCGCTGAGAAAACGTAAAGAGGGAAATATCGGTGTGATGAGCATACCGGAAGTAATCGAACGATTCAATAATGAAATAAACGCCGGCAGATAGACCTTTCAAGCTCAGAAGGATTTTATTCCTTTTGGGCTTTCCTTGTACATCACCTTTTTTATAGCCTGTAAACATAATGGGTGCACCAACTTCCAATTATCCCCTTTAAGGTACCTTTACTTACATATGTATGTTACAATGAAAGGTGAATCAAACCCTTAGGGTCAACTTGACTTTTCTTAGTCACCCCTTCGAAAGGGGGATAAAATTGGAGAAAATAAGCGTATTCCTGGATGATTATCGGAAAGCGCCTGATGGTCATGTATTAGTTGAGACCATTGATGAGTGTATCCATTTGCTTCAGACCTTTGAAATTGACCACTTGTCTTTAGACCATGATTTAGTAAGTAAATCGAGAAATGGTCTTATGCTTGTTCATTTAATGGTTCAAAAACAGTTATTTGCGGATCGCATAACTGTTCACTCTGCCAATTCCGCAGGCGGGAAAGCTATGTATCATTATTTAAAACAAGCACAGCAGGATTTTGAAATGCCCACTGATATTAAAGTAATCTTAAGACCACTGCCCCTAAATTCCATTCCGCCGAATTACCTGCACAAATATTAGAGTTCCATCGACTAACACTTATTCCCACCACTTGGTCACAGTCAATTTTTTATCGATGGGGAGCAGAGTTTATTAACTGCTTTCTTTTTTTATATTTTCCTGTTTAACCTGCTGAGTGAAAGTAAAACCGCCTGGCATTGAAAGCGGATTTTTGAGTTTCCATTATTTTTTCAGATCCCTCCTTTACTATTGAATAAAGACGATTATTCTAACCAATTCTAAGACAATGGAGGGAATAAGATGGAGCAGCCAGATTTCGCTTTAACTCAAGGTTGGTGGTATCCTGCCATTCTTGGTTTGGTTCTAATTTCGATTGTGATTTTCATGTCAAAGAAAAGAATATGCTGGAAGGAAATATACATAATCTTTGGTCTAATCGGTTATATCGTATGGATGGTTGATATCACAATAGCCGTTCCATTAGATCTTTTTGACATCGGTGACCCGCAAAAAGAAGGACTGCCTGAGCTTTTACTTTTTGGTATCATCCCCTCTTGTTTATCAGTCATCTATTTGAACTTTTACAAAAACGAAAGCAAATGGTTCTGGGTTATTTTATTTGTCATCTTATCTCTCATCCTGGAGTGGCTCACCGTTAAGGTAGGATTAATGAAACGCTGGAATACTTGGTGGTCAACCCCTGTACACTTCATTGCTTATGCCTTTTTCCTGCCGTGGCTTTTAAAATTTATAAGAAGTTCTGAAACTTATCAAAAATAAATCCGCTCCTCCAAATACGAGGAACGGATTTTTCTTTAAGATCAGCTTTACTCTTATTCGTTCAAGTATGCCCAGGCATATTGTGCATATAGCTCTGCACCTGTCGATAAGGCGTCTTCGTCAATATTGAATTTGCCATGGTGGTGAGCCCACTCTGTGTCTTTTTCAGGATTGCCGCTGCCAATGAGGGCGAAGCTGCCAGGTGCTTTGTCCAGGAAGAAACTGAAATCTTCAGCCCCCATTGTGGGCTTTTCATTAAATAGAACATTTTCTCCAAAAGCTTCAGATGCAACTTTTTGTACTAATTGTGCACTGTATTCATCATTGATTACCGCTTGCGACCCCCGGACGTACTCCAACTCTGCTTTTGCACCGTAGATAGCTGCCGTGTTTTCAGCATAGTGCTGAAGCTGCTTTTCTATATAGTCCCTTGTTTCAGGATTGAAACAGCGGACTGTTCCCTCAATAACGGCATTTTCAGCGATGATGTTGAACCTTGTGCCGACCACCATTTTTCCGATGGTGAGGACGGAAGGATGCTGGGCATCAATGGTTCTGGACACAACACTCTGCACATTCATGACAAAGGAAGATGCCACTATAGCGGCATCAATGCAATCATGCGGCATCGCCCCATGCCCGCCTTTCCCTTTGAATGTCACCTTGAATATATCAGCTGATGCGAAGGATGGCCCGGGTGTACAGGAGACTTTATGTGTCGGCATTTGCGACCAGATGTGGATGCCAAAGACATTTTCCACGCCTTCCATCGCTCCCTGTTCCACCATCATCTTTGCCCCTTCCGCTACCTCTTCAGCTGGCTGGAACAAAAGCCGGACAGTTCCCGGCAATTCTTCTTTTATCTCATTTAATGCCTTGGCGGCAATCAGCAGCATGGCGGTATGGGCATCATGCCCGCATGCATGCATTTTGCCATTTTCCAGAGATGCATAAGGAAGATTCTTATTCAATTCCTCCACCTGCAGCGCATCCATGTCTCCCCTTAAAGCTACCGTCTTTCCAGGCTTCACGCCTGCTATTTCAGCAATGACACCAGTTGGTTCCGTTCTTTTAAAGGGGATGTCCAGACCATTAAGATACTCACATATAAATTGCGTGGTTTTGTATTCCTCCCATGACACCTCTGGTTCACGATGCAATTTTCTGCGCAGTTCCGTTAATTCATCACTATATGCCCCAATCAATTCTTTTAGACCGTTATGAATCATTGCTTATTCCGCCTCCGTTAGCTCTATTGCTGCCTCAAACAGGATTTGGACAGCTTCGGCAATATGCCGGGAATCAGACCATTCTTCCGGACAATGGCTCAAACCGTTTTTACTTGGAATAAACAGCATCCCAGTACTTGTGTAATCAGCGAAAACCATTGCATCGTGCCCGGCGCCGCTATTCATGGGGCATGAAGTGAAACCAAGTTCACTGCTTTTCTCCTTTAACAGGGTGACAATCTCTTTATTCATCTCTTTTGGCTGAATATATAAAAGCTGTTCGACAGTTATTTCTACTCCGCTATCACAATAGGAATCTGCTAATTCTTTCACTTTTTGAACGACATTCTGGACATGTTCCTCCTTGCCGGAGCGAATATCTACAGAAAAGACCGTTTGATCCGGAATCACATTGGCTCCGTTTGGATATACCTTCAATTGCCCGGTTGTCACTACGGTCCCTTCTCCTTCAGCCGCAGCCAGCCCGGGAAATTGAGTTATCATCCCGGCAGCCGCAACCAGCGCGTCAGACCGCCTGTCCATTGGAGTGGTCCCTGCGTGACCGGCCTGCCCTTTTACGGTTACTTCCAATTGCGTTAAGCCGACAATCGCTTCGACTACCCCGATTGGGATATTCTTTTCTTCTAATATAGGGCCCTGTTCAATGTGCAATTCCAGATAAGCCTTTACTGACTCCTGGCTTCTTGCTTTCGGAAGAGAAGGATCTAGCCCGATTTTCTCCATGGCTTCAACGGTCGTAATGCCACCTTTATCCTTCAAAGATTTGAAGTCTTCCTCACTCAGCAAACCGGCCATTCCGCGTGACCCCATTAAGCCGCCGCCGAATCTGGAGCCTTCCTCTTCGATAAGGGCTATAACCTCCAACGGATATTTTGGCGTTAATCCAATCTCAGTGAAAAGTGCAGCCACTTCAAGACCTGCTACAACTCCTGCAGGTCCATCATAGGATCCCCCATTCGGGACTGAATCAAAGTGAGAGCCGATCAGAACACTTGGTGCATCTTTTAGGGACCCCTCAAGCTTACCAAAGATATTGCCCAATCCATCTTCCCGGACAGTCAAGCCCGCTTTCTCCATTTCCGCCTTAATATACTGCCGTGCAAGCAGATCCTCCTGGCTATACGTCAGCCTGGTTGTTCCTCTGCCTGGAGTCGCTGTAAAAGTGCTTAAGGTGTCAATATGATTTTCGATCCGCGCCTGTACTTTTTCCAGATTCACATTTTTCCCTGTTTGAACTTCACTCATTTCGATCCAATCCTTTTCTTATAATAGTCCGACAAAAATTCCGGCCAATACCACCGACACAATGGTAACGGTGATGAATCCCCCGACAAGCATAGGCGGCAGCATATTGCTCGTCAGCATTTCCCTCTCTTTTTCATCTTCCGTTAAAGATTTAATTACTTCGTTCGTAATAATATAGTCAGCCGGGAAACCATATAGTGCTGTCAGCGAAACAGCGAAGGCCATTTCCTTGCTCACCTTTAAAATTTTCCCTGCGATGAATGAGAAGATATACATTCCCATTACGCCTAGAATAATGCTTCCTGCAAGAGGATAAATAATCTCAAGCATCATCCCTGGTGTAGCCTGCTTTAACCCGTCAAAAATAAAGAGCATCAGGGCCATGATCGCAAAGCCAAAGCCGTTTGCTTTCTGCAGTACCTGCTTTTCAAGGAAGCCAATACTTGTAGCAATAACCCCGAACAATAGGCAAAGGACAAATGGACTGACACTGGCAACTGGAGCAAGCAGTGTCGATGTCAGATAAGCAAGGTAGGATACAACAGCCAATCTTAAAAATTTGAAGAAATCTGTATTATATTTCTCCGGCATATTTTTAAAAAGCTTAAGCTCAGGTTTTGGAGCTGCCTCTGCTGCTGCTGCCGTTTCTTCAGCTGCCATGCCCTGTGCCTTAAAAGCAAGCTTTCCGCTTCGGTACTGCTGTAAAAGCCGCTTTCCTTCTTTTTTCAGGACAACGGAAGTAAGCGGATATCCCGCAAATCCCTGCATAACATAAATCACGATCGCAAAGACCGATAAAGAAGCAAGGCCCGCCTCTTTCGCTCCTTCCGACATGATCAGGGCAGATACCACACCGCCAACTAAAGGAGGGATGGCTACAACTACTGTCTTAAAACCAAAAATAAATGTTCCGATTCCTAATAACACTGCGATAATTCCCAAAATCCCTGATAAAGCAATCACAATCGTCTTCCACTGATTTTTCAATTCCTGAATCGATAGCAATGTTCCCATATTGGTAATCAATAAGTACATCATCATCGTAGCCACAACCGGCGGAACCCCTGCCAATGCTACGATATCCTGAGGAAAGAATGTCCAATAACCTGCAAGGAACAGTACGGCACAGACGAAAATGGATGGCACCCACGCCTTTGTGCGAACCGCAACCAGATCTCCAATAAATAAAATAAGTAATAGAATAACCAAAGCTAATAACTGTGACATAATTCCCATCCCCTTCTCTAAGATGAATACCTATTCATTCGTGTTGCGAATAATATATATATTGTTAGAATAATAATACAATTATACTTTTCAGTCAATTTAAATTATTGAAAATTTTTTGTAAGCGATGTCATTCCAGTTTTTGTATGACGCTTGTTTTTTTATTTAGTTTGGTAAAATAATATTATTATTTTAAAAATCTAATAGAACATGAGAGTAAATAAAAACCCGTCAATATGACGGGTTTCCTGGATTACTATTTAATTAATACATCCCTAATGTTATTCCATTCATATATAAGAAGATTCAATTCAGCACCTGCAATAGTAATCTTTTTTGCTTTATATATTTCTGCACCATAATACTCATAGAAATAGCGGGTTTTATTGTCTTCTAATACCTCCACAAAAATCCTATTGAAGCCAAGTTCTTCAAATTGCAGAAAAACCTTCCTTAAGAGCCTCTTGCCAACTCCCTTACCCTGATATTCCTCTAGGAGATAAATCGCAGTTAAATCACCAGACTCGGGAATATGATTACTAACTCTCTTGCCGCAATCAGCAAATCCGATGATTTCACCATCGCTATTTTCTGCGACAAACACATAATTTCCCTCTTTTATAATATTCTCATTCCATAATTCCATACGCCTGTCATAGGATAGCTTCTCCAAAAATGCATCAGGAATAATATTTCTATAGGTTGATCTCCAGCTATCAACATGTACTTTCGCAATACCCTTTGAATCATCTAAAACGGCTTTTCTTATGTTCATTATCTTCACCTCTGAAAAAGGATAACGTTTATATTCCATAGAAATACAAATAATCCCTCTCCTTATTCAGCAAATAAATTTCAGATAAAAAAGGAGCGGCAGCTGCTCCTTTTCCTGATATTAGTTTCTAGGATCAACATAATCCGGATAATCAGTAATGATGGCGTCAACTTCCATTTCGAACAGGAGGTCGGCGGTTTCCTGGCTGCGCACTGTCCATGACCCAATTTGCATGCCAAGAGAGTGAACCTGATTTACTAATTCTTCGGTGACAATTCCATAGCTTGGATTGAACCAATCTGCGTAAGCTGAAAATTCCTGTAAAGCTTCCGCTGTAGTATCGGCACGGTTAGAGGTCAATACACCAATGGGCACTTTAGGAAGAAGCTGATCCATTGTTTTCATAGAGTCGAAGTTAAAAGACTGGATAATGATTTTTTCATTTTGCGGCTTATCAAGATTTCGTTCTTTTAATGCATCTGCCACTTGTTCTTCAATGCCGGGATAAAGCTCTGGAGCCTTCAATTCTATTAATATTCCAACCTTACCATGGTAGCGATCCAGAATCTCTTCAAATGTTGGGATCGGTTCCCCCGCAAATTGTTCCCCTTTCCATCTGCCGGCATCAAGACTCCTTAAATAGTCAAACGTTAAATCCCCCACTTTTCCTGTTCCATCTGTTGTACGATCCACAGTTGTATCGTGGATTACCACTAATTCACCATCTTTGCTTCTTTGAACATCAATTTCGATATAATCGGCTTTCATATTAACGGCCAGATCAAAGCCGGCTACCGTATTCTCCGGTGCATACCCTGTGGCACCGCGGTGCGCTATATTATCCACTTGTTTCCTTTCCCCTGTTGCCGGTCCTGCTGCGAACGCCTGGCTGATTGGGCTGAATAGCAGTGAAAAAGCCAACCCTGTACCGATTATTAATTTTTTGTTCATGCTCTCCATCTCCTATCTAAAATATGTATTCAACCATATTCTAGAAAAGGAATGTTTAAGGGGTGTGTGATTATTTTTATGGCTAAATAAAGATCATGTTAACAAAAACCAGCCTTTATTCTTATGTTTTTTTACAAAACGGCTATTTGAAACTGAATAAAAATACCCTATCACATTTTTCGGCGGGGGGGGGAATCTTCCCAGCTGGTAAATGTTTTAATCCAAAGCCTTTATTGTCATCTCCGCTGCCTCTGCAATCAGAGCGTTATCATATTCGGCATCTTTTGAATCCCGGCTGGACAGGATCGTCATGATAATCGGCTCTCTGTTCGGCGGCCACACAATCGCAATGTCATTACGTGTTCCGAAGCCTGCTGCACCGCTCTTATCAGCTACCTCCCAGCCGCTTGGCACACCAGCACGGATTAATGGATCCCCAGTAACGTTACCCCTCATCCAATCGGTTAAAATGTTCCGCTTTTCTTCAGTCAGAAAATCGCCAATTAAAACTTTCTGAAGGCTTGCTGCAAGTGCTTCAGGTGTACTTGTATCCCGGATGTCCCCTGGCTCTGCCTCATTCAGATCCGTCTCGAAGCGCTCAGGCTTTGTGACAGTATCTCCCATTTCCTTTAAAGCTGCTTCGAATCCTTCAGGCCCTCCTAATTCCTCTAAAATTAAGTTGCCTGCTGTATTGTCACTATAGCGGATTGCTGCTTCACAGAGTTCCTTTAAAGTCATGCCAGTCTTTACATGCTTTTCTGTAACCGGAGAATATGTAACCAGGTCATCACTTGTGTATGTAATGATTTCATCCATTTCCTCCAGTGATTTTTTCTCCAGCAATATTGCAGCTGCTATCGGCTTGAATGTAGATGCGTAAGCAAACCTTTCATCAGACCTGTAAGTAATTGTCTTTTTCGTTCCTGTGTCATATGCATACACGCCAAGCCGTGCGTCATACTCCTTCTCCAGCTGTTTAAATTTTTGGTTTGTATTTACAGAAGCTTTTTTGGAGTTTTCTGCCGCACTGGCATCTGATTGATAATTGCCATTTGCACAGCCAGTCAGGGCAAGAAGCAGAACCAAACTGACCAGCCAGACTGCTTTTAACCTATTCTTACTAAAAATAGAATGATATTGTTTCCTCATGTTTATTACCTCTCTCCATAATAATTTTAAGATTTTTACTTTTTAAACAACATATATAGACTACAATCGTAATACAATACTACATTTGTAATCTTATTTTGTCAACCTTTAGAAAACCATGATATTATGGTGTTTCACAAGATCACATGATTTGATAAAGTAAAAATAGAGTGCTAGCAGGATTGGTTTTCATTTTATCCAGGGAATTAAAACTAGATGTAAAATTTTAGAAGGAAGGTCTGAGGATGATAACAAGCTCACAGTTCTTATCTGTTTTTTTGGAATGTCTGCTGGTGTCTTCTTTTACAATCGGAGTCATTCTTCTGTTAAAAAGACTTTTAAAGAAACATTTAACAGCCCAAGCTCACTATAATCTTTGGTTTCTAGTATTGCTTGCTCTGCCACTGCCTCTTATTCCATTACAATTCATGCCATTTGCGGATTCATTATCCTTTTGGAATAGCAATAGCAGCCTTCAACCCCAAACTGCGCCATCTGCAGAGGTTCCATTAAGGCAAAATAATTGGATGGAGGACATAACCGTCTCGGTAGAACGCTATGATTTAACATTATTAAATAATGCTTTATTCTTTATTTGGATTTCCGGAGTGGCTATTTTAACTGTATTTACGCTACTCGCAATGCTTAAGATCAGTAAAATAAAGAAACACACAAACAGCCTGAGAAATAACGGGCTTTTATCATTATTCGAGGACTGCAAACACAAACTGAAGATTACTGGATGTATTATTGTCGGAGAGTCATCTCTCGTTAAAACCCCAATGACGTTTGGCCTTTTAAAGACTTATGTGGTGCTTCCCCGCCATTTTGACGAGTGGCTTTCTGAAAAGGATATAGAATTTATCTTTTTACATGAACTGAGCCACTATAAAAATAAAGATTTTGCAGTCAATTATTTTATGGTGATTCTTCAAGTTTTATATTGGTTTAATCCTCTAGTTTGGCTTGCTTTTAGGAGAATGAGGCTGGATCGCGAAATCGCCTGTGATGCTAAGGTTTTAAATTCTTTGGATGAGAAGGCTTATATGGAGTATGGAAACAGCATTATTCATTTTGCCCATAAAGCCTCAAGGGCAGTGACTGTCGATTTGGCAAACCATTTAAACGGGTCAAAGAAACAGATCAAAACGAGAATCGAAAAAATTGCCTGTTTTAAACCGGAATCAAAACTGCTGAGATGGAAAAGTGCGGCAGTACTCCTTTTTGCGGGGATATTTATTGCAGGCCAAGCTCCATTTATCTCTGTAATGGCTCATGAAAATAGCAGCTATAATTTTAAGGATGATAACATTATTTATGAGGATTTAGGCAATTATTTTGCAGGGTTTGATGGAAGCTTTGTGTTGTATGATAAAGAAGCAGACCAATATCTTATTCATAATCGGAATAAAAGCACATTAAGGGTTTCACCAAATTCCACTTATAAGATTTATAGTGCTCTGCTTGGTTTAGAATCAGGCACCATAACGGTTGAAAACTCGTCGGCCAAATGGAACGGACTTCAGTATCCTATTGATTCCTGGAATGCGGATCAGGATTTAACTTCTGCAATAAGAAATTCCGTTACATGGTATTTTCAATCGTTAGACCAGCAGGTGCAGCCCGGTACGATTCAAACCTTTTTAGACCGAATCAAGTACGGGAATCGTGATCTAACTGGTGGAATAGACGAATATTGGCTGGAATCTTCCCTTAAAATTTCTCCAGTGGAACAAGTTCAGCTGCTTAAAAAATTTTATGCAAATCAATTTGGATTTAAAGAAAAGAATATCCAAACAGTGAAGGATTCCATTAAACTAGAGAGAAAAGATGGAGCCCTCCTTTCAGGGAAAACAGGTACAGGCACTGTAAATGGAAAAAACATCAATGGATGGTTCATTGGATATGTTGAGTCAGGGCAGGACACATACTTTTTTGCAACAAATATACAGAATGAAGATGACTCTAATGGAAGTAAAGCAGCTGAAATTACATTATCCATTTTGAAGCAGAAAGGCATTTATTAGTTGGTTCATCTCATTAAAGAAGGAGGGCGGTAATATGACTGATAGGATTCCCAGCATCTCAGAATCCGAGTGGGAAGTCATGACAGTTCTTTGGCACGGCGCACCCAAAACGGCTAATGAAGTCATTCTATCCTTACAAGAGAGTACAGACTGGAAGCCCAAAACAATCCGTACTCTTCTGGATAGGCTTGTCCATAAGAATGTAGTCGGCGTAAATAAAAACCAAAGAATCTATACCTTTTTCCCGCTCTATTCACAGGATGAATGCCAGCGGGCTGAAGCTCAATCCTTTATCAAGCGAATCTATGGCGGAACGGTGAAATCCATGCTAGTCCAATTCATCCAGGAAGACTCCCTGTCTGATGAGGAAATTAACGAACTGCGGACAATTTTGGCAAAAAAACAAAAGAAGGATGAATAACCTATTGGCGATCCCCCTAAATCGTGGAGGGGGTTCGCCTCCTTCTTTTTTATAAAGCCAAATAAATGTCAGTTTCATTTTCAGGAAGTTTTCCAAGCGGCTGACACTATAACCCGTCACACTGGAGAGGTTTATCCTTTTCCCCCTCAGCAAAATCACAGCCTTCAGCAACTGATTCAAGTCCGTATTCTGTATTGCTTATCTCATATAAATCCTGAGCATTTTTTTGGATATCCTCGAGCGGCTTTTCTTTCTTTTCTCTCATGTCTTTCCTCCAATGTTTTATTTAAAAGTTTTATCTTAGGTGAGCAATATTATTCGTGTTAGGGAGATTCACGGGGCAATAGCTTCTAATGAGCTATTGCCCCTAATATTCATGCAAGAAGCCACTGTAGTTAAGAATAACGAAAGCTTGAAAAATAAAGTCAGATTCCCTGCACTGAAACATAAAAAAGGCCAAATCTACAATGGGTGAAATGGCTTTTCATTTTATGGATGCTGAGGAGAATTAAAGCTCAATTTGTTTAATTATCTTAGCTGGATTTCCGCCAACTACTACATTATCAGGCAAATCTTTCGTAACAACCGCACCTGATGCGATCACAACATTGTTCCCAATTGTTACACCTGGATTAATTACGGCACTTCCGCCAATCCATACATTATTTCCAAACAGGATCGGCTTAGCATATTCTCTGCCTGAATTGCGTTCAGCAGCATGAAGCGGGTGTGTTGCCGTATAAATTTGTACTCCGGGTGCAAGCATGCAATTATCTCCAAAACGCACTTCACAGACATCTAAGATGGTGCAGTCGAAGTTCGCAAAAAAGTTTTCTCCTACATGCGTATTATAGCCATAATCAAATCTGATATTTGGCTCCATATAGACGTTTTTTCCAGTTGAACCGAGCAGTTCCTTTAATAATTTTGTCCTTTTTTCTCCTTCAGTCTCCAGAGTTTGATTATAAATTCTGACCTTTCGTCTTGCTTCTTCACGTTCCTTTAATAATATCGGATCGGCAGGATCATACATTTCTCCAGCCAGCATTTTCTCTTTTTCTGTTTTCAATTTAAATTCCTTCTTTCAACGTTATCTAATTGTGTGAAAGGGTTGCATCTGCTGAGCTTTTAATCTCTTTCTTATTCAGCAGGCGGTTCAGTTTTTCAGAACTTAAGAACATTGCTGCAGCAAGAAGAACAATACATATCGGAAAAATCCCAATTGTTGAATGAGAGGCAATGAAGCCTAGAACAGGCGGCATAAAGGTACTGCCTGTATACGCAACAGCCATTTGATATCCCATGATAGTCTGGGAATGCTTCTTCCCAAAACGCGCTGGCGTTTCGTGCAGCATACACGGAAAGATCGGGGCCAATCCTAATCCAACCAAAATAAACCCTGCAAGCGCGAAATCGGATGGCAATGGCAGGCATAGAATGATGGCACCAGCAAGTGCAAGAATTTGCCCCATCCGAATAAGAGTACGATTATTCACTTTAAACGTAATGAAGCCAGTAATAAATCTGCCAATTGTAATGCCTGCGAAATAAAAGGAAACCCATTGGGCAGCAGTCGCTGCCGGCAGATCCTTCACACTTACCAGAAAGCTGCTTCCCCAAAGTCCCATGGTGGCTTCAGCACTGCAATAAAACAAGAAAGAAATTAAAGCTAATTTAACTCCTTTGATTTGGAGCGGTTTTACATTTTCGGCATGATCCAATCTCGCTTCTGATTCTTCCGCCTCTTCACTTAGAGCTTTATTATTATTCTTTCCTTTATTCCATAAAGGAAAAGTCAGCAAAAGGATGATTGCCAGCACAAATTGTATTCCAGCAATGGCAAAATACCCATTGCTCCAGGAGTTTCCCCCTGCAATATACTGGGCCATGATGATTGGGCCAATAGTGGCTCCGACTCCCCAGAAACTGTGCAGCCAGCTCATGTGATGTGCTTTGTAATGTGCAGCAACATAGTCGTTTAATCCTGCATCAATTGCACCTGCCCCCAATCCGAGCGGTATGGCACATAGAAATAGCCAATAAACCGATGGAGCAAAATAAAAGCCAAGTAACGCGGCAGCAGTCATTAACGTACTGAAAAAGGATACCTTCCCAGTTCCAAACCGTTTGAGGACTCTTCCGCTAAGTAAGCTCGAGATGATTGTACCCCCAGCTATTGTCATAAAAAGCCATCGGGCAGTCTCAAGCGGGGCGCCTAAGTCTGCCTGCATGACAGGCCATGCAGCCCCTAACACTGAATCCGGCAGACCAAGGCTAATAAAAGCCAAATATATGATCACCAAAAGGATTGTTGCCATGCTTCAGCCTCACCTATTTCCTGATATATTTTTCGGGCGAATCAAGCATAAGCCCCAGCCCCAGACTCTGCAATCCGTATAAATAGTCCTGCTTCCAATCACTAATTGCCAAAACGGGGAGGTGTTCTGGCGGAATATATTTTGAGCTTGCTGCTGCAATTTTTTCTGCCAGGGTCTCCTCCACTTCATCTTTGCAGAAGATGAACGTATGAGGATTAATGATAGCCGTAATCGAGGCTACTAATCTGCTGATAGCATCAATTTGATTATCTCTGGATATCAATACCCCTTTATAACTGGTTCCATTTTCCAGGGCTTCGCGGAAGTTTCGGTCATCATATTGAGGAACGAATGAGACTTCCCCGGCAAAAAATGTGTTTCCCCGCACAACATCTCCGTTAATCATAAATCCGGCACCAGGACCATTTTGACCGGAATATAAATAAACAAGGGATTGGTGATCTTTTATCCCCTTATAATGGTGATATCCAAGAACAGCAGCATTCATGTCGTTCTCTACAACAACTGGCATCGAAAAGTGATTCTCATAATATCCTTTTATATCGAAATCTTGAAACTGTTCATAGCCGGGTATATAAAAAATCCGCCCATTCTTAACGGAACCGGGAACCCCAATGGCAAGCGAACGGATTGCCTGATTGGCCATCAATAAGGCTTCAATCGAACTCGTTAATAAATGCAGCCCGCCGTCAGTCAATACACTTTGAACGGTTCCTTGTTCCTTCACTTCACCCGCACAATTAAAAATGGCATAATTCGTCTCTGTCTTCTCTAAGAAAATTGCCAGGCCCAGCATATAGTCAGGATTGTATGTATATCTTTTCGCCCTTCTCCCGCCGCTTGATTCGTCCAATCCCGCCGACAAAATTTCCCCATCCTTCTCCATCTGGGCAAGGAACTTGCTTATCGTCGGAAAACTGATTCCCAATTTATCACTGAGTTCAACTTTTGTTGCACTTCCCAGTTCTAAAAGCGACCTGCGTATACCAGAAAGGATGACCAGCCTTAAAGATTTTGGAGCAGTCTTCATTATTCTCACCGCCTGCAAATCATACTTATTAAACAGATTTAAAAAGTATTCACTAATAAACTTATTAAAGGCATTTAATAAGTTTATTAGTGGTAATATATCATTAAAATTAACCGAAAACAACCTTCCCTTTATCAGAGATGTAATTTTTCAGCAGACTGTCTTTACAAGGTTCCTCGTTGAGCTTGAATACTAATTTTATTTACCTTTCTAGGCGCCCCTGAGAGTCAAGGAGAAAGCTATTCCTTCCAATATATTACTCCCGACTATATAATAATACTAAGAACGAATCTATTAAAGGAGCAGATTCATGCATGCAAAAACTTACCCTGGCTGAAGCAGTAAAATTAAAAAGTGTTCTGGCTAAACGAATTCACGAGTTAGAAGAAGAAATGGACCGTGTAGCATTTGCCGATATTGAAAAAGGCAGCAAGCTTCCTGAAATGCCAAGATCGCTTGGTATGGTGGAAAAAGAGATGGATGAAGTCCGCAAAGACATGAGACTGCTTGATAAGCTAGTATATAAAGCCAATATTGAAAATGACATCACATTTAACAATGAATCATTGCCAATCGTAGAAGCAATCGAGCTTGCCACCCAATATCGGGCAAAGGCCCGGAAATTCAAGGAGTATGGCACAGCAGCAAGGGAGGAATTCCTTTATACCTTGTCGGAAAACGTGTCGATGGTGAAAATGGCGCTTTTCGATCCCGAGCAGTACCGATTAAAGGGCCTGGAAGCCGAACGCCAGGCGAATCGTCTGTCCAACTTAATTAATAACAAGAACTATTTGATAGAATTAGAGTTTGACAGCGAAAAGTATTTCTAAACCTTGAAGCAGTGAGACTCTGCTTCAGGGCATAGAAGGAACACCCTCCTATTGTGTACAAAGGTACCTTGTAATGGAAATGGCCCAACCGATTATACATGACCAATTACAACTTCACCTGTAACCAATAACCAACCATGGCACCGGAGGCCGACGGCCATTCATCCGTAATCCCGTTCCTTCTATGAGCCTCCATTCAATTTTGAGTGGAGGCTTTTGATTAATCTATTAATCTGAGGGGCACATTTTCTCTGAAAAAACAGCAATAGGGACAGTATACCTGTCCCCGTGTCCCTTAAAGCAGGAGTTCCCACGTTTCGCCAACTAAATCGTGTCCAAAACTATGATGTTTTTCTTCATTAACAAGCTGAAATCCCTTTTTCTGATAGATATGCCGCGCTTCTTTAAGAACACTGTTTGTCCATAGAACGAGCTTTTTATATCCTGCTTGTCTGGAAAAGTTTATGCATTCCTCAACCAATTGTGAACCAAGGCCCAACCCTCTCGCCTTTGGATCTACTATTAATAGACGCAGTTTAGCCGTATCCTCACTTCCTTCAACAACAAAAATAGAACCCACTATTTCTCCGTTCATTTCGGCAATCCAGCAGCGTTCCCGCTTAGGATTATAGTTATTTATAAAATCTGCTGCAATTTGAGAGACAAGAGCTTCAAATCTCTCATCCCATCCATATTCTTGTGAATACAAAAGACCATGCTTGTGTACAACCCACCCCATATCACCAGGTTCATGCTGACGAAGAAAATATGGACCTGAAAATTTTAGGCTTTCATTCTTGCTGATCAGTCCTTCAACGGTTTGCATAGCGTTAATTAATTGCTGCTGTTCACTTTCCGGCAATTTACCAAGAAGGTCCGCGATTTCATTGTATGAACGTTCATTTAGTTTAGAAAAAGCTTTTTCTCCCTCTGGCGTAAGCTTTAGTATGCGCTGCCTGGCATCTTTAGGAGAACGTTCTTTCTTTATAAGGCCTCTCTCTTCAAAACGGGCTAATATGCGACTTAAATAGCCTGCATCTAAACCCAGCTCTTGAATTAAATTTGATGCTGCAGGGTCCTCATTAGTGGCAATTTCATACAGGACTCTGGATTCTGTCAGTGAGTAGGGGCTATGCAGTAACCCCTCCCGCAAAGCTCCTATTTGTCTTGTCATAAAGCGATTAAAATGGCGAACAGCACTGATTCTTTCTTCAAACGAGATCATTGACAAAGAAATCACTCCTTAGAATATATTTGCCTTTGTCAAATATAATAATTATATTACTTGCTTAAGTCAACTTCTTTTCAGAACAAAGAGAAAGCTTGCTAAAAGAAAAAGCGCCCATTTCTTTAAATTGAAATCGGCACTTCGTTTATTTTCTGATATTCGATTAGCGTGAAGCTTTAGGCGGCTGGCACACATCACATTTGCGCTGGTGATTATTTTTAAATTTCGTAAATGTTTTTTCAAACTCACTGCCGCACGCACATTTAAAAAGCAGTTTCTGAGAAAAACCATGATATTCTGTCGTTAACAGCTTACTATCTGAATTTTTCTCAACAAATTCTTTAATTTTACTGATTGTCCACCGTTTATTCATTACTTAACACCTCCAAATTCAATCACTAGGCGGAGGCTTTTCTGGGCATCCGTTGCATTTTGAAATCATAATTCCTAAGTTCCTCATTATAACATGCGCTGGCACGCAAAGAAACAGATCGTCTAAACATGAATATATCCTTCCAAATATGCAACAGCCTCTCCAGATAGTTTCACCTTATCGCCTAAGTCTTCACAATAAAGCATTCCGCCCCTTTCTGATAATTGCAGTGCCGTAAATTCACTCTTATTTAATACCTTTTTCCAGTATGGAACCAATGTGCAATGAGCTGATCCGGTAACAGGGTCTTCATCAACACCTGCCTTTGGAGCAAAAAATCTTGATGCGAAGTCAGATTCTTTACCTTTGGCAGTGGCGATAACACCGAAAGCATCCAGCTTTTTAAGTTCTTCCATATTTAATTCCAGGTCAAGTAGATCCTGTTCTGATTCAAAGACGGCCAGATAATCCCTTGATAGATAAGTCTCTATTGGTTCCTTGCCCAGTCCTCTAATGAGCGCCTCCGGAGCTTCACATTTTTCCCCTTCCCGGGCAGGGAACGTCATGGTTAATAGTTCACGGTCCCTGGATACTTCTAAAATTCCGCTTTTTGTATGGAATTTTACATTCATTTGGCTTTCATCGAGATAAGTAAAAATGACATAAGCAGCTGCCAATGTCGCGTGCCCGCATAAATCAATTTCTGCTTTTGGTGTGAACCATTTTAACTCATAATCCTTTCCCTTTTTCACAAAAAAGGCTGTTTCAGCCAGATTATTTTCGGCAGCAATGCTTTGCATCAGGTCATTATCAATCCATTTTTCCAATGGACATACCGCCGCAGGATTCCCTTTGAATTGCTCGTCTGTGAAAGCATCAATTTGATAGATAGGTATTCTCATTTGCAGCAGCTCCCTTTTTTATTTCGTCCAGTGTGCCGTTCTAAGAATGGAGACAACGGGGCAGGTCCCTGTCCCTCCAGCTCTGTATCAATATTCATTCATCACGCGAGGTTTTAACATCTTACATATCTCCTTTTAAAACCGAGCTTCCCTCTATCTACTTCCTTCTGGATATTTTCTGCGGCATGCAGGAAACTGCTTTTTTTCTTGTCCCGCTTCATTTCTACCGGCCCGATGGCTTTTGCTGTTTCAACCGCTTTTTCATGGAGCGGCAAATATGATACACCTACTGTATAGACAAAATTATTCATGGCTGATTTCGTACGCTCCGGAGAATCGTGGATGGTATCTTTCACTTTATCAAGCATTTTGGCCAGCTTCTCCTCTGAAAATTCAGCGTCCGGACGATTCCCCAAAAGCCAGCAATAGCAGCTCCAGCCCCCTGACATCCGCAGCTCTTCCCCGCTTTCGATCCATTTATCGGCAACGTCCTGTGCAATATCTGCCTCAGCTAATGTAACGGCTACCACATAATCGGACAGCATATAAAAATAAGCGGCATCCATCCAGCGGTCAAAATCCTCTGCTGTCATGGCTTCTGGATCTGCAATGATGCCTGCAAAGTACATGGCATCGTAGTTCCCTGTAGCGTATAGCTCCTCTGCCAAAGGCTGATTTCTATTAATTTTTTTGGCGATTGGCTTCATTGCTCCTGTTGCAGCGCCAAAAAGCGGCTCGTGTGCACCGTTTGATATGTACATTTTCTTGGTCCGTTCCTTGCCGAGAGCCTCGAGCTCCTGCATAACCATCTGTAAATCCATCTTTAAGCACTTCCTTCTATTTTAATAAAGTTAACAGCAAAACACTGATTCGCCTCAAGAACCCAAATATTCGGTTTTCAGTTCAATCTCTTTTACTTCTTTATCGAAATAGACCTTATAGGCCCTGGCATTCGGTCTTGAGCTTACGATTCGGCTGACCTCCTCCTCAATGAAGTGGATAGCCACTCCATCATCCGCTGCAATTCCAGGCTTTATTTTATCAAAAGCCAAAAGCTCATGATAGGCAGGCCTTCTTTCCGCTTCCCCGTCGTAATGAGGGCAATTGCTTCCTTGTAAAAAGCCGGGGCATGTTAAGGGCTCCAGTTTATCACCATAAGAATCCGTGACCCCTTCTTCAAACCAGCAAATGGAGCCCGCGCTGATGCCGGCTAATACGATCCCTTGGTTCCATGCTTTTCTTAAAATCTTATCTAATCCCCATTCTTTCCATAAAGCCAATAAATTCTTCGTATTTCCGCCTCCAACATAAATGATATCTTTATCCAGTATAAATCCCTCTATATCTCTTGCTGGCGGTTTAAATAAAGATAAATGGGAAGGCTGGCACTTCTGCTTTTCAAAAAAGTCATAAAACCATTTAATACAAATATCGGAATCTCCTGTTGCAGTAGGCACATAACAGACTTTAGGATTTTCTTTACCTGACTGACGTAAAATGTATTCATCTAATAATGGATTCTCCGGCTCCATGGAGAACCCGCCTCCTCCAAGTGCGATAATTTGCCTCATAACTTATTCCCCCTAAAAGAAATGCTAAATATTATTATTCTCCTTAAATTCCAGCTGTTCCTTGTTACTCAGACTTTATTCAAAAATTGATTATGCATAACAAAACGCTTAGGATTTAGCCTAAGCGTTTTGTTATTTAAAAATAAATTTATTAAATTCGTCTACTGTTTCAAAATAATACTTTGATTCTAATTTCATTTGTTCCTTGATTTCAGGGATGCTGTGAGACCATCCGGCAGCCGCAAAATCCACATTGCAGCTTCTGGCCATGTCCATTCCCGGCTTCATGTCATCCACCATTAATGCATCAGCCTCTTGAAGTTCATAGCGCCTTAATATTTCTTTAATTGGATATGGATGTGGTTTTCTTTGATGCTCAGGAAGGTCCCAGCCAAAGATGGCATCTGGCACAAATCCACAATGAATGGAATAATCTCTTTCAATTCGACTAGTCTCGGAATGCGAAACAACCGTCACAATTCCACCTTGCTTTTTAAATTCTTGAACGGTCTCAGCGAACAGCTCATAGAAGTCCGGTACAGTTGACTCGGTATACTTTTTCCATACCATCTGCTGGTGATTTTGTTCCTCATCTGTAAATTTAATAATATCCCTACATAATGCAGCAAATCCCGGATGATAACAATATCTGACGAAATCTTCAAAAGAAATAGGTTTATCATTTGGCCGCAAGTATTTAAGAGCCTCTGCAAATGATGGAAAGTGTATACCAGGTGTGCTTTTTACCCCTGTATCATCATGATCTAAGATTAAACATTTATATTTTAAACCCATAATAGCCTCCTGCTAACCTTTACTCCCTGTACATTAAAACATAATTAAAATCTAACATTCAAATAAAAATATATTAGCAAAAGCCCAATTCAATTTGCGAATTGGGCTTTACCTTAACTGCTGTTTTGTTTCTCTTAATTTAATTAGAAGGGTTTTTACGATTCACTCAGCGCAGGCTTCCCCGCTTCCAGAAGCACCTGATCACGGCCTAAAATGACCGCTAATAGAATAATGAATGCCCCAGTTCCCACAAGAAGCCATTCGATGGCAATAATGTCTGCGATTGGGCCAAATATCAGCATGCCAATCGGCATCATGGAGGTGGAGATCATTCCCATGACACCAAACACTCTGCCTAAATAATTCTCTTCAATTTTTTCCTGCAGCAATACTGTCGTCGGTGTATTGAATATTGGCATGGCAACCCCGAATAACGCCATGAACACTAAATAGATCCAGAAAACCGGTACGATGCCAAGAGCCAGGGTACAAATCCCCATGATGAGACTGGCAAGGGTCATGGTTTTAATTTTATTTGGATATCCTCCCCAGGAAGCAATGATTCCTCCCCCAGCCATCATACCGACTGAAAAAGCAATTTCAATCGCTGTCAGCTTCCACACATCCCCGCCAAAGGTGCGGGTAACCTGCAGGGGCGTCAAAAAGGCCGCAGGGGCCATCAGCACAAAGAAAACTGCAAAGAACAGGAAGAATTTCTTCAGGAAAGGAGTACTGTTTACATATTGCAGCCCTTGTTTAAAGTCACTGAAGTAGCTCGTTGTCTGTTTGGCTGCTGCTTTTTCGTGCACAGCGATTTTGACAAATGTCATCAGTGTAAAAATGGCAATCGCTGCTGTGATGACATCGATGAAGAAGATGACTTCAAGTGATGCCATTGCCAGCAGCGCGGCGCTGACCATTGGCGAGACAAACATAATAACCGCTTGTATGCTCCCGTTTGCTCCATTTACCTTTGTGAGCTTATCCTTAGGGACTATCTGCGGCAGAATCGCTCCGACGGCAGGAGTCTGAACCCCTGTTCCAAGGGCACGAATCGCCGCCATGACAAACAGCAGCCAGATGGATTCATATCCCATTAAAAAGAGGATAGCGAGAATCAGCGTTGAAAATGCGATAAGACCATCCGCTAAAATAATCAGCATTTTCCGATTGTACCGGTCTGCCCAAACACCGGCAACCGGTGATAAAAAGAAGGTTGGAATAAACCCGCAAATAATGTAGAGCGTCATCATCAAACCGGATTCTGTCGTTAACGTAATATGCCACATAATCGCATATTGAACGAGGGACGATCCAAAAAGCGAGATCGTCTGACTGCTTAAAAAGAGAATAATATTCTTTAGCCAATTCTCCTGCAGATTAGGATTTACTGTACTCATTGTCTAATCACTCATTTCTATATTTAATTAATTATAAAAACAAGCTTTGCCTATATTCAGTTGATCAATCCGCTCTGTACATTCTATATCTATAGACAGCAAAAAAGAGGCGAAATTCATCCCCTCTTTAAAAATAACCGTTAAATTTAGGTTTCCTTAAATAGACAGACCAATCCCGTTGCTCTGAACATAGGCAGAGCTTTCAAACGTATTCAATTAACGCTTGAAAAGCGGGTTTCTTAGTCTCATTGATGCAGTCAAAAGGAAAACCTCCATTTCATTATAATTACATTTATCATACCAGTGCAGACCCGTTCATGCAATAGGGACATAGGGACAGATTCCATGTCCCAGGCGGCGGGAGGTAGTGTGTATCTCTCTCGTCCCTACTTATAAACTTCTTCTCTGGAATGAAATCCATCTGCAATAATGGTACGATCCATATTGTGTTTATCGACAGCAATTGGCGAAAGAAGGACGGAAGGCACCTCTATTTTGCCATTGTTAATTTTTCGGTTCGCTTCTATCTGTTCTCCTTTTGCCATTCTGACCGCTAGTTCAGCAGCTTCTTTAGTGAGCGTGCCGATAGGTTTGTATACCGTCATCGTCTGCGTGCCTCTGATGATCCGCTGGGCAGCGGCAAGCTCGGCATCCTGCCCGGCTACAGGGATTTTCCCTGCCAGCCCTTGCACTGCCAGTGCCTGGATGGCGCCGCCTGCGGTTGCATCATTTGCTGCGATTACGGCATCAATTTGATTTTGATTAGCTTTAAGAGCCTCTTCCATATTCACAAATGCATTCGCCGGCGTCCAATCTCTGGACCACTGATCATATACAATCTGTATATCTCCTTTTTCAATTAAAGGCTGAAGCACGTTAAAGACTCCTCGTTTGAATAAATGGGCGTTATGGTCAGTGATGGCTCCGCCAATATACACATACTTCCCTTTAGGAACCAGTTTGGTGATAGCCCTTGCCTGCAGCTCGCCAACCTTTTCATTATCAAAGGATATGTATAAGTCGATATCAGCATTTTTCACAAGCCGGTCATATGAGATGACCTTAATGCCTGCCTCATGTGCCTTTTTGACGATCGAAGCGGTGGCTTCAGCATTATGGGGAACGACAACCAGAAGGTCAACTCTTTGTTTTATCAATGTTTCTGCCTGAGATATTTGAACCGCATCATCCCCATTCGCAGCCATGATCTTCACTTCGGCTCCAAGCTCTTCGACAGCCTCTTTGAACAGATCTCTATCCTTCAGCCAGCGCTCTTCCAATAAAGTATCCATTGAAAAGCCGATCTTAATGGGGTTCTCCCCACCCTCTTCTCCTTCCGCTTCGCCGGCAGCAGGAATTGGTTTCCCGGGATTTTTTTCGAATACTGTATTCGTTTGGCAGGCTGACAGGAGGCAAACCAGAATCAGCGCAGCCAGAATCAGCTTCATTTGAATTCTATCCATCTGTCTTGCCCCTTTTCCTTCCATCAATCCTTTTTGCCCAGAAGGGTTTTGCGGAAATCCGTCGGCGACTGGCCGCACATCTTTTTGAAAACCTTGCTGAAATAGTTCGGTTCATGATAGCCCACCTCAAAGGTAATTTCTTTCAGACTTTTTCCGTGATCCGCCATCAGCTTCTTTGCTTTTTCAATACGGCATTCAGTCAGGAAGTCGATATAGTTTATCCCTAGTTTCTCCTTAAACATTTTACTGATATAGATTGGGCTTAACCCCACTTTCCTTCCCAATGCTTCAAGGGAAATATCTTCATGGGAATGTTCCGTTATATATTGTTTCAGCTGGTGAATAGTATCAGCTTCCAGCCTGGCGTAATGCTCCATATACGATTTCTTCATTTGATTTAGCATTTGTACCGATTCAGTACGCAGCTGCCGGAAATCCTGGGCTGAATACGCAAAAAATGGCGCAGGGGCTTCTACCCCAATCTCACTCATTACACGTGAAGCAATCCAAAGCAGCTGCAGCACCCGCTGCTGCGCTTGAATCACCCCGGCCCTTTCCGTTTCACACCGCTGAATCATCTCCATTACACGCAACCTGATTTGCTTCCACTTGCCAAGCCTGACTTGATCGAAAAACTGCTTTTCCCGCTCTTTGGTCAGCTGTAAATCTTCCCCTGCGCTAAGCACTGGCACATCGGAATAAAATCGGTATTTAACGGGGAGAGTTGAATCCAGGGTGGCTATAAGAGATTCCTGATAAGATTGACGGATGGATTGCAGCGAACCGCAAGCGTTTCCAATCCCGACGAACCAGCCTTCTGATGAGCCTTTTTTTGCAAGGGAAAGAATTTCGCCGGCTATAGATATAGCCTGTGAACGGAATGAATGCTGCTTTTCCCGAAAAACGATGATGGGAAGCTGGCGGCCATATAGTGCACCTACCCATGCACTGCCTGCTTGCCTGACTTTCTCTTTGACTGAGGTATAGAGGTGTTCTTGTCCATCAGGAAGCAGGATGCTCATGACGAACTGTTCATCTGTTGAGCGAATATCGAGCATTTCAACCAGCATATCCAGATGAACTTCATGGACATGATCGAACAGCAGCTGTGTCACGACATCGGTCTCAATGACAGGAAGAGCCTTTTGCAGTGCATCCTGCTGAAGTTTCGTCATTTCACGGAACCTCCGCTCTTCCTCAATCTGTTCAAGCACCTTCCCAATTGTTGCTTCTATTTCCGTGATCTTGCTTGGCTTCAGTAAATAATCCTTGACCCCTAGCTTTATGGCCTGCCGTGCATAATCGAATGTATCGAATGCTGTAATCATAATAAATTTAATATGCGGATCAGCCTCACTGATTAGCTTAATAGCTTCCAGGCCATTCAGCCCTGGCATTTGAATGTCCATCAGGATTAAATCAGGGTTAAACTCTTTAGCCGCTTGAACGGCCATTTTCCCATTTTTCGCCTGGCTGATTTCAACACCAGGAAAGGCTTTCTGCAGAATCACTTCCAGCCCTTCCCGTTCAATTTGTTCATCATCCACGATCAGGAGTTTTGTCATGCTGCCCCCCTCCTATCTTTCGGTATTGTCACCACTACTTTTGTGCCGGCAGCACTGCTCTCAATGTTCATGACATCTTCATAGCCGTAAAAAAGACGCAAACGCCTGACAACATTGGTAAACCCGATGCCTGTTGAATTTCCATCTTTCTGAATGAATTGCCCTTGAAGAATCTGTTTAATTTTAAATTCCTCAATACCTGGACCGTTGTCTTCCACTTCTATAATCACACAGTCATTTCCATCCTGAATGCGAAACCAGATGATCCCGCCATCTTCTCTTGGCTCCACTGCATAGTTGACGGCATTCTCGATGATCGGCTGCAAGCGTAAGACCCGGAATGTCCACATTCAGACACGTTTCATCTATTGACATTTTCAAATGCAGGCGATCTGTAAATCTGGCTTTTTGGATATCCATGTATTGCTGCAGGACCATCACTTCTTCTCTAAGTGTTACAGGCCTATCAAGCCTTTTTAAGTTATAGCGCAGCAGGCCGGCAACACTTACTAGAAGGTCACTGGTTTCATGAGAACCTTCCAGATAGGCTTTCTTGGAAAGGGTATTTAATGTGTTAAATAAAAAATGAGGGTTAATCTGGCTTTGCAGGTTCAAGAGCTGGCTTTCCTTCAGCAATAACTTGCTTTCCTGCAGCTCATGCTCCAGCTGTGCCTTATGCTGGATTTCTGAAATCAGGTTATTGATATTAATCCGCATCCGGTCAAAGGTCTGGGCAAGAAAAGCAATTTCATCATTCGAATCAACCTTTATCGGCAAATGAAATCTCCCCCTTGATAAATCATTTGCTGCCTTGGTCAGCTTCTGTACAGGCTTCGTAATGCTTAAGGAAAATCCATAGGTCAAGAACATTAAGAGGCAGGTGATCATCAGCATCAGCCAAATCCCCAGTTTTTTGATTTCTTCGGACTGTTCAATGATCCCCCGGTAAAACCGTTCATAGGTATTCAGTTCACTATCGATCAGCGTCAGCGTCATCTCGGAGATATACATGGAGATGCGCGTCGCTTCCGAGAATTCTTTCGCAGAATCCTCTGTTTCCTTTTCATTAAAGAAAAGAAGGGAGCGGTCCGTCGTCTCAACCAGGCTATCAATCAGATTCATATAATTTGTCAGTGCAAAATCATTTTCTGAATTTCGAAGATATGAAACATCCCTTTTAACCTTTATCATTTTTTCCTTGCTATTGTTCAATTTCTCCAGATTTTCCGGTATAGGAGTAATAAAGTAGTTATTCAAGTCTGCAATCATCTGCTGGCTTGTCCTTGTAACCTCATTCATCCGAAGATACCGCTGAAGGATGTCGTTATATTGATTCTGAGTTTTCTGATTATAATAGGTAAGTGTGATCCATATGGCTGCCATAATTAATAGAATGACAGTAGTGAGTGTCCAGATTTTCTTATGAATCTTGTTCATTGCTTTTCCATCGCCTTTAATATCCTGATATCGGTAAGATAGCCATCAGATTTCAGCGGCACTTCTTCATCCCTAAGCCATTTTAAAATCAGCTCTACACTGAGGCTTCCCATTTTCTCAGGAGATTGTTCAATGATTCCATCAAGTTTTCCCTGAGTAAGCAGAGATATTGAATCCGGACCATCGTCAAAAGAATAGATATAATAAGGTTTTACCTGTGATCGCCTGCCAATTTCCTGAATCATCGCTCCGGCTATATTCGCCTTGATAGCTATGAAACTGTCAGCATCCGGGTTTTGATTCAGCATATTCTGAGTGGCAGCGATAATTTCCTCCCTAACATCAGTTGTTTCCGCATAGACTGTCTGGATATTTGGATAATCCTTCAGTACTTCATGAATGCCATCGAGTCGCTGCTGCTGATAAAACTCTTTATGCTTGTCGCCCATGAGAATAACTTTTCCCTCATGGCCCATATCGTCAAGAAGCTGTTCTGCAATTAACCGCCCTGCCAGATATTGATCCGAGCCGACGTACGTTTTTCTCAAGCTTTCAGATTTGGGCACGTCATTGGCAATTGTAATAATTGGGATTCCATAAAAAGCAGCCTTAATCTTTGCTAAATCTTTGAATTCCTGTGTGTCCAGACCCTGAACAATGATGCCGTCCACTTTTGATTGAATGGCTACCTCCAATTTTTTTAAAAATTCCTCTTGATTCTTCCCATAGCTTCCCCAGACTTCCAGGCTTGCCCCATCCTTCCGTGCTTGTTCCTGCGCAGCAATACCTGCCTTATCCCAGAAGGGGGTTTCTAATTCCTGCGTTATCAGGACCAGGCGATATTTCACTTCCTGGCCATCTGATCCAGCTGGGAGATCCCACTCGGATGTAAACGCTTTCTTTGATAGCGTAAATGTAAAATAGCCAAGGACGATACATGTAAGACAAAATACAAAAATACCCGTTTTACGCAAGGCTGTATCTCCGTTTCCTAAGTATGAATAGTTAAATAATTTTAATCATATCACCTTTTTACGGCTTATAGAAGAGTTAGAAAGAGAGAGGATTGTCTGTTGTTAGCAGGAGGATAATCGGTGATTTAAGGAATGCTGCCTATCTTCATCATAAGGGCACCCTCTTGCCGGATGCCCATTTCAAAACTGCTAATCCAGGAAACTGGTAATCTATCCTCTCTTCTTACGGGTCATGACATCAAAGATCACAGCACCCGCCAATACGCCTCCGCGGATCATATACTGGAGGGAAACCCCCACACCGAGCAGATTCATGCCGCTTGATAAAGAGGCCATGACTACTGCACCGATAATGGCACCAGTGATTTTGCCCACGCCCCCTGCAGAAGAAACCCCGCCTACATAAGCAGCTGCAATGGCATCGAGTTCAAATAATGTCCCAGCTGTAGTGGTCGCTGACTGAAGGCGCGAGGTGAATAATATGCCGGAAAGGGCTGCCAGCATCCCCATTGAACCGAATACTATATACGTAATTTTATTTACATTGATTCCGCTCAAATGTGCCGCTTCCGGATTGCTTCCGACAGCATATATATGTCTTCCAAGCACGGTTTTCGTTGTCAGGAAGTGATAGATGACAACCACTAAAAGCATAATGACAACCGTCCAGGAAAACCCGTTGTAGCCTGCCAGGATCCAGGTAATATAGGAAATGATAGCAGAAATAAAAACTAATTTAATAATAAAAATCCCTTTTGACACTACCTCGAATTGATAGTTCATCTTGTTTTTCCGCGTGGTAATTTCACTGTATACATACAGCAATATGGCCAGTACACCGAGAATCAGTGTAAGGAGATGCAGTCCATTCACTTGCATAATCGAAGGAATGAATCCGTTTCCGATTGCGTTAAATCCGTCATCCTTGATGATAATGGTCCCTGTTTTCTCTGTTACCTGAAGAAGTGCACCTCTAAAGATCAGCATTCCTGCTAGAGTAGCTACAAAGGAGGGGATGCCGAACTTTGCAACTAGCAGGCCATTGAATAATCCGACAAAAATACCCAGCACGAGGATAATCGGAATGGTGATATAAAAAGGCACTCCCATTCCCGTCAGGAGAATCGCAGCAATGGCTCCCAAAAAGCCGGCAACAAACCCGACTGAGAGGTCGATATGGCGAATCACGATAACCAGAGTCATCCCCACTGCCAGGACAGCGATGTACCCCGTTGAATCAAGCAAATTACTTATATTTCGTGAAGACATAAACAGCCCGTCAGTCATAATGGTGAAGGTGAGCATAATAACGAATAAGGCAATGTACATGCCGTAGTCACGGATATTATCCTTAAATAGCGATTTCGCTTCGTTTAAAAATTCCATATATTTTACCTCCTATTGCGTAGCAAGCTGCATAATACTTTCCTGACTTGCTTCTTCAATCGACAGCTCGCCTTTCATTTGGCCTTCCGCCATTACATAGACACGATCGCTCATCCCAAGGACTTCACCCAGTTCTGAAGAAATCATAATGATGCTCATGCCTTCCTCAATCAATTGATTCATTATCGTATAAATTTCGAATTTTGCCCCAACATCAATGCCCCGCGTCGGCTCGTCCAGGATCAGCAATTTTGGCCCGACAAATAACCATTTGCCCAGGGACACTTTTTGCTGGTTCCCCCCGCTCAAATTGCCGACAATCTGTTCAAGGGAGGATGCTTTGATATACATGGACTTTTTATATTCCGTTGTTTCCTTCACTTCTTCGTTATCATTAATCACTCCATTTACAGCAACCCGTTTGAGGTTTGCTGCAGAAATGTTGTTTTTAATATCCTGTATTAAAAACAGGCCGTCCCCTTTTCGGTCTTCCGTTACGTACGCAATCCCTGACCTGATGGCGTCATTCGGATGCTTCAGCGTTTTTGGAACGCCATCCACCAATAGTTCGCCTTGTAATTTATAAGATTTTGGATTTCCGAAAATACTCAGGGCAAGTTCTGTCCTGCCTGACCCCATCAAGCCCGCAATCCCGACAATTTCTCCTTTCTTAACATGAAAATTAACATCTTTTACAACCTGCCTGCCCAAATGCACAGCATACGCAGACCAGCTGCGGAGCTCAAGTACAGGATCGCCAAATGTTTTGTTCATCCTCTTCGGATAAATATCTTCAATTTCCCTGCCAACCATGTTTTTAATAATGACATTTTCAGAGATTTCGCCTTTTGCTGCGTCCAGAGTACAAATGGTTTGGCCGTCACGAAGCACCGTAGCCTTATCTGCAATCAAGATGACTTCTTTCAGCTTATGGGAGATCATGATGCACGTAATTCCCTGCTCTTTCAGCTCATCTAACAGATTCAGCAGATTTTCGCTGTCATCCTCATTAAGTGCTGCAGTCGGCTCATCCAGGATAAGCAGTTTCACATCCTTGCTTAAAGCTTTGGCAATTTCGACTAATTGCTGTTTTCCAACGCTCAGATCTTTTACGAGTGTTTCAGGGTTCACATCGAGCTTAACCTTATCCAGCATTTTTTTAGCTTCAGCAATAGTCCGGTTCCAATCGACGATTCCGCCTTGCCTCATTTCATTGCCCGCAAATATATTTTCATAGACTGTGAGATCAGGAAACAATGCAAGCTCCTGGTATATAATGACGATTCCTGCTTTTACACTGTCACTGATCTTGTTGAATTGCTGCACACTGCCCTCAAATACAATATCCCCCTGGTAGGTGCCATAAGGATACACGCCACTGAGTACCTTCATCAGAGTGGATTTACCCGCTCCGTTTTCACCGATCAAGCAGTGGATCTCACCTTTTTCCACCTTGAAATTGACATTGCTGAGCGCTTTGACACCTGTAAATTCCTTGGAAATCCCGTGCATTTCCAAAATACTTTCGCTCATTATAACTCCCCCCTTAGCCATACAGCTAATCAGAAGGAGAAATAGTGATAGACGCATCTATCACTATTTCTCGTCCTTTATTGATTAAAGTCCTGTAAATTCATCAGCTTTATAGTATTCAGAATCAATCAGTTCTTTTTTCACGTTATCTTTGTCGACAACGATTACATCTGTTTGCTTTGCTTTAACTTCAACCTTGCCGTTATCGTAAGATCCGGTTGTCTCAGGGTCCTTGTCTTCAAGGATATCAATCGCCATACCCATTGCATCTTTAACGAGAGTACGAACATCCTTGAATACTGTCATGGATTGCTTTTCATCAATAACATACTGAATGGAAGCTTTCTCTGCATCCTGGCCTGTTACAAGATAGCTGGATACTGCGCTGTCAGTTCCAAAGACATCTGCAATGGAACGGGCAGTTCCGTCGTTCGGAGCAAGAATGGCCACATCGCCTTTCATATCATCAGAAGCTGCTGTCAAATGCGTTTGTGCTTTGTTCTTCGCTTCGTTCGGATCCCAGTTCGTTGTCACCTGTCCAATAATTTTGCTTAGCTGATCACGGGACAGATCAGCTGTATCTTTCAAAGCTTCAGCTTCGCTTGAGTTAGCAATCTTGAATGTCCCATCTGCAATTTTAGGCTGTAGCACACTCCATGCTCCCTGGAAGAACAAGAAGGCATTATTATCAGAAGCAGCTCCGGCGTACAGGTACAGAGGCACGTCCTTGCCCTTTGCGTTGTCAACTAAATATTGCGCCTGTGCAGCTCCTACCGCAAGGCTGTCAAATGTTACGTAGTAATCAATAGCATCTGTATTGGTAATTAAACGGTCATAGGAAATGACTTTTACGCCATCTTTCTTTGCAGCCTCCACCGCTGCAGCAGCTGCATCTCCATCTTGCGGACAGATAATCAGCACATCAATCCCTTTGTTCAGCAATGTTTCTACATTTTCTTTTTCCTTAGCCGAAGAGCCCTGGCTAAACAAAATCTCAGTTGTATATTCCGTTCCTTTTAACGCATCTTTAAATCTTTGCTCATCCTGAACCCATCTAGGCTCATCTTTCGTTGGCAAAACGATTCCGACACTCACTTCACTGCTGCTGCCGCCAGTGCCCTGGCTGCATCCTGCTGCAATAAACGCAAACATCATCAGCATAAGAGAAATGACTTTCCACTTTCTTTTCATTTCTTTTTCCCCCTTTATAATGGATAAAAATTACCTGCCTACAGGAAAAATTATAACTTTATTACCAGTCCGTGAAAGCGTTATCACTAGCACTCTTTTAATATCACCTGTAATTTTTTATACTTAATCCAATCTCAAATCTCTACTTTTGCTTCAGCATTTTATTATTTTCTCAATTAAAAAAGACAGCCTGCAAAAGCTGCCCATAAAAAAATGCGTTAATCCAAAGATCAACGCAAATCTCTTTATAAAGCTTCACCCTCAGTTTGCTTTTTACCCGGCGCAAACCAGCCAAACAGAGCAATGGCCACCAATACGCCATAAAAGACCAGTGTCCATCCTGTACTATGAGGAAAATGATGGTCAAGGACACCGATATCCTCATGGGCAAGTGTGATAACAGCAAGTTTGACACCCACCCAGGCAACAATCGCATAAGCTGTTGTTTCCAATGCCGGGCGTTTGGCAAGGAGCTTCACAAACCAGGTTGCAGCAAACTTAATCAGAATCAGTCCGGCAATCCCGCCAAGCACCACTACAATAAACTGGCCGCCATCCATGCCGCCGAAATCATCAAGCGGTGAATCCGGCAGACCAAGTGCCAGCGCCACAGCAGCAAGAATCGAATCGATGGCAAAGGCAAGATCGGCTAATGCAATCTTCCCCACAGTAGGCCAAAATCCTTTCCCTGCTGCTTCTTCCTTCACATCCTCACGAATATTTTCATTTTCTTTCCCGAACTTAGCCTTAATCACATGTTTTAAGCCAAGGTACAATAGATAGGCAGCCCCAATCGCCTGGATCTGCCAGACGTTTGCAATAAATGATATGGCAAATAGCGCACCAAACCGGAAAACGAAAGCCATAATTATTCCGTAATTTATCGCCCTTTTCTTCTGATCTTCCGGTAAATGCTTCGCTATGACTGCTAAGACAAGAGCATTGTCAGCCGACAGCAATCCTTCCAGTCCAATTAATATCAATAATGCCCAGGCATACTCGAGCCAAATAGACTCCATCCGCGACACTCCTTTCAGGAACAAAAATGTTCTTCATTGATTCGATAACTATAGATTCCCCAAAAATGCTGGAGGAAACCTTAAAAATATATAAACAAATGGCGTCCTATATTCAGGACACCAGAAGAAAAAACTAATTATTTAAATCAAAAAGCCCCGGCGCATGCTCATTTGGCATATCAGGCATTTCAGGAACAGGATAGCCTTTTGGCGGTTCTACCACGGCAAGGTCTCCGCCATTTCTGCTTGGAGTGGTCCCCTGAAAAACTTCACCGATCCGGGTATCATCAAGCCTGAAATTAAACTGGGCATTGTGGAAGCCCATTTCCACATATTTTCGGCATTCAGGGTATTTATTTAAATCGTAATTAGGAATCGGGAATATTTTGCCCCAATTCACTCCTAGCGTTTCCAGTGCTTTTGCAAAAGCATTTTGATGGGCATTATCCCGGACAATCAGGAAGGCAATCGTCTCTCTTAGCGTCTTATTGCTGCTCATCTCGTAAATTCTTGATTTCTGGAGAACACCCGTCGATTCAAGAACCACATTATTCAGGAGGTTGGCCACCAGGTTGCCATGGTCATATACCCATGAGCCGTTCCACGGGTTGCCGCCAGCATCGACAGGAAGAGATGCCTTTGCCCCCATAATGAAATGATGCGGATTCGCTCCACCCTGGATCACATCATCCAATGGAGCTCCATCTGCAGCCTGATTGCCGGGCATATTCCCTCCCGCTTCATTCAGGAGCTGATTAATCGTAGTTTGAACGAGTTCGACATGGCTTAGCTCTTCCAAAAACACACCTCTGATCAGATCACGATATTGCTTCGCTTTTCCTCTGAAATTTGCGCTCTGGAATGAAAACTGCATCAGCGTCCTCATTTCGCCAAACTGTCCGCAATGCCTCCTGCAGCACTCTCGCCGCATGAGGATCCGGTTTATCAGGTACTATCATATTAATTAAATCTTCTTTATAAAAGTACATGTTCATCAATCTCCTTATTCCAGCATTCTTAATTAGAATGCCTGGCCTAAGGCAGGCTATTCATAAAATAAACAGGCGGCTTAACCTTTCTGCAAAACATGATACCGTCATAGTGCTCTTGCGGATAGATGGCAATGGGCAGCAGCCCCATCATGCCGGCTTCGAGGAGCCGCCATCTCCGATTCAGCCAGTTCCGTTTAGGAAGCCCCTTTTCACATAAAGGTACAAAACTGTCATGTCCACAGGCATCCATAAACAAACTTTCCAACTGCCTTTTAGATACAACAATAGGAAAGTTCACTCGAAGCAAGGAGGCAAACTCACCCTCTCCAGCATAAAAACCTATGGAATATACCTGATCCCCATAGCATTTTGTAAGCAGCTGCCCGACATTCGTGATACCAAACAGCTTAGAGGCCACGGTTTTGCTTTTTCTAATATGAAAATTATGAGCCCATACAATGACCTTTTCTCCATTGTAATACTCTTCTAATAACCATTGCAGGTTTCTGAACATATACGTTCCCCGCATGACGCCGGAAGAAATCCAGCTTTTTGTATTGATTTCCAGCCACTTCAGCCGATTTTCGAGTCCCTTCCTAATAATGTGAAAGATCTTTTCTTTTTTCCAATCGGCTTCTTCCAATCTGTACTCAAAAAGTTCCAGACTTGAATGATATAGATCCATACACATTTGTATCTTTGCTTTAATCTTCTTAGGTATTTTCGTTTGTCCCCCTATCTCCTTATCAATGTTGAAAAATACTGTTTCTGCCTGATGAATGGAAGCATATAGTTCTTCCTCTGTATGAATCTTGAGCCATTCCAGCATGTTTTGCGAGATCAGCGGGTATGCAGGCTGAATATCCATTCCAGCGAGATGCATCTCATTGGCCCATGTTTCCTGAAATAAAGGAAGCATTTCTTCATTATGATAAATATCCAGCAGTCCGTGCTGGATTTGTTCCCTGGCAGGCAGGCCATTCAATGTTCTTCTGCAAAATACCGCTTCAAGCAGACCGCTCTCGAGAATAACTACATTAAATCCATGGACACTATGCAAATACTTAATCATATTGATTTTGGCTGTGTAAAAGTCACCGACTCCATGGTCCTCTCTCCCAGCAGTACAATCCTTTTCCCCTCAACATATGGATCCATACAGGCGAAATCAGATGGATCAGATATTTCACAGCTCTTGCTGGCTATCTGATCTATCCAAAGTAATTTTGTTTTTTGTGTTATGTAATTCATAACAAGGCCTCCATCATAATGCCGGGGGAAATTCCCCTATTAAGAATATATCTATGTTTACGAATTGGAAATAAATTGGTTTCATTTATTCTTTTATTCATATACTTGGCAAAAGGAACCTTCGAAAAGGTAAAATAAACTGAATCCATTCGGAGAAGAAACGGGGAGACTTTATGAATGCCTATTTACTTTTAGCATTAGCCATTGTAAGTGAAGTGTTTGGCAGCTCCTTGCTTAAAGCAGCAGACGGATTTAAAAAGCTCCTGCCATCCATTGGTGTAATCATTGGATACGGTGTCGCTTTTTATGCGCTATCTTTATCGTTAAAAACGCTGCCTCTCGGCGTAGCCTATGCGATTTGGGCTGGCCTCGGGACTGTGCTGACAGCCTTAGTCGGAGTCACCATCTATAAAGAAAATGTAAATGGCAAAAAATTTCTGGGACTGGCTTTAATAGTTGGAGGAGGCATTTTATTGAATAGCGGTGGAGGCCATTAATATGAGGGGATATTTTTATTTAACAGTCTCAATCGCAGGAGAGATTTTTGCCACCACCATGCTCAAGCTGTCGGATGGATTTACTGTGCCGCTGCCAACTTCGGGAGTCTTGTTTGGCTATACACTTTCATTTTATTGCTTATCATTATGTCTTAAAACGGTTCCATTAAGTCTGGCTTATGCCATTTGGTCAGGTGCAGGAACAGCGTTAACAGCGTTGATTGGGTCCATTATATGGGGAGAAGCATTTAGCAGCCTCAAGATACTCGGAATCATTTTGATTATTGGAGGAATAGTCGTATTGAATTCTGACAGCAGTGCAGAAACGGTAAAAGAGCCTTCACGCTAGGGCTCTTTTTTTGTTCCCTCATGCAGGGAAGAGATTGAGCAGATCCATACTCCCTTTATTAAATATCTTTTAAAGCCCTCAGCGTCTTATCCCTAATCTGAACACGGTTGATATAATCCTTTGCAACAAGTTCTGTGTACAATAAATCAAATAGCAGAAACAGAGGGAGTGTTGGAGAAATGTTCTGCCCCATATGCATACTGCTTTTACTCATAACCAGAAGGGATAAATCTGCTAACTGGGAAAGTTCAGATGTTTTATCACTTGTTATGGCAAGAACTGATGCCCCTTGTTGCTTGGCAATCTTAACAGCATCAATGACTTCTTTTGTTTTCCCTGAAACTGAAATGCCTAGGACAAGACTGCCGCCAGAGCTTAACGCAGCATCCATCACCGCCTGATGAGGGTCTGTAATAGACTCAACCTGGATACCAATCCTGAAAAACTTCCATTTGAACTCCTGTGCTGCAATTCCTGAGTTGCCGATGCCGTATACATGCACTTTTTTTGCATCAGTTAAAAGTGAAACGGCTTGCTGAATATCTAAATAAGTCATTTTCCGAAAAGTCGTTTCGATAATCTCCAAATGATTCTGATAGAGATTGGAAAAATAATCAATCTCCTTGATATCACTGGATATAGTCGGTTTGTTCCTTAAATCAATATATCTTTTTAATTCATGCTTAAATTCATTAAAACCTGAAAAAGAGATTTTCTGACAAAAACGGGTGATTGTAGCTGGGGAAATATGAATTTTTTTGGCAATTTGACTAATCGACAATTGGCTGATTTCATCCGGATTTTCGATTATATACTTTGCCAAGTCCGACTCAGAGCTTGTGAATTTTTCCATGGTGCAGGCTATGCCATGCAGAAGATTCTCACCGAGATATTCCATACTCTTTTCTCCTCTATTAGATAGTCCCTAGGTACATTATACAAGATACTATCCTTATTTTTAGATCATTTGCTAAAAACTATGAAATCCCCCTTATCTTGCCGAACAAAAGCAAAAAGCTGAAAACAGCCCAGTCGGCAGCCTGAGCTATTTTCAGCTATTCTTTATTTTTGCATAGCGTCTACAAATCTTTTCGTAATGATCTGCGGTCTTGTAATTGCACCGCCCACCACAACTGAGTGAACATGAATATTCAGCACAGAGCGTGCAATTTCCGGGGTTGAAACATTTCCTTCAGCTATTACCTTTGCATGCTTCACATCTTTGACGATCTGTTTGATCACAGCGTAGTCATGATCATCAATTTTCAATCCTTTTGTTTCTTCTGTATATCCGTATAATGTTGGTGCCACTATATCAAATCCCAGCTTGTCGGCAAAAACGGCTTCCTCCACTGAAGAAACATCTGCCATCAGCAAAATCTGTGGATACTTCGATCTTACTTCCTGATAAAACGATTCTAAATCACTGCCATCCGGCCGGATCCGATTAGTTGCATCTGTTGCAATGATTTCGGCTCCCGTCTCAGCTAAGGCATCGATTTCTTTCATGGTTGGTGTAATAAAGACAGGATGATCCTTGTATACCTGTTTGATGATACCGATAACAGGAAGATCGACTAGTTCTTTAATTTCCCTAATATCAGGAACGGAGTTTGCCCGAATGCCAGAAGCTCCTCCCTCCTTTGCAGCCAATGCCATGCGCCCCATAATGAATGGACTATGAAGCGGTTCTCCTTCTAAAGCCTGACAGGATACGATTAGTCCATTTTTGATCTGTTCCAGCACTTGATGCATTTAAAAACACGTCCTTATTATTTATTACTGACCTAAATACTCTTCTACTTCGTTTTTAACAATGGTGACTTGAGGTCCATAAATAATTTGAACACCCGTTCCTTTTTTCACAATTCCTTTTGATCCAGTCTGTTTAATGACATCATCTTTTACGAGGGAATCATCTTTAACAGTTACCCGGAGACGAGTCGCACAGCAATCAACAATTTCAATATTATTTGTTCCGCCCAATCCTTCTACAATTGTTTTGGCACGGTCTGTAGCTGAAACTTGCTCTGCTGCCTGTTCTTCGTCTTCACGTCCAAGAACTTTGAAGTTCTTTTTTCTGATTAAGAATTTAAACGTAAAGTAGTAAAGGAAGAACCATGGAATACCTACCATCAATACATATGGCCAATTTGTTTTATCGGCACCTTGAAGAATTCCAAATAAGATGAAATCAATAAATCCGCCTGAGAAGGTTTGCCCAACAGTAATATTGAAAATGTCTGCCATCATAAAAGCAAAACCATCGAAAATAGCATGCACTAAATAAAGAAGAGGTGCCACGAATAAGAAGCTAAATTCAAGCGGTTCTGTGATACCGGTCAGGAATGATGTTAACGCTGCTGAAAGCAAAATACCTGCTACCACTTTTCTGTTTTTCTTTTTAGAGCAATGGTAGATGGCCAATGCAGCTCCCGGCAGGCCAAACATCATTGTAATAAAACGGCCTGACATGAATCTGGATACCCCTTCGTAATATTGTTCAGTCGATGGGTCACCCAATTGCGCAAAAAAGATATTTTGTGTACCGCTGACTAATTTTCCGCCAATCTCCAGTGTTCCGCCAAGAGCAGTTTGCCAGAAAGGAAGGTAGAAAATATGGTGCAGGCCAAGCGGTCCAAGCATACGCAGAATAAATCCATAGAAAAGGGTTCCGATTTCCCCTGTGCCTGTAACCACTGATCCAAGCCCATTGATTAATGCCTGGAAATATGGCCATATCACAAATAGAATCGCTCCTACAAAAATCGAAGCAAATGAAACGACTATAGGAATAAAACGAGATCCCCCAAAGAATCCTAACACTTGAGGCAGCTGAATTTTATTGTATTTATTATGCAGGGCAGCTGCTGCAATCCCGACGATAATTCCGCCAAATACACCTGTTTCTAAAGTCTGAATCCCGACAGCCAGCCCTTGACCGGCTCCTGCAAGGTTATCCTTGGCCAGGTCTCCGGTTAATGAAAGCAGCGCACTGATGGTACTGTTCATAACAAAATAACCGATCATGGCTGCTAAACCAGCCGTTGCTTTATCTGAACGTGCTAAACCAATCGCTACCCCTACCGCAAATATGATCGGCAAGTTGGCAAATACGATTGAACCCGCCGCACTCATGATCGTAAAAATGGCCTGCAGCCAGCTGATATCTAAAAATGGATAAGCTGAAACCGTATTCGGGTTAGACAGCGCTCCGCCAATTCCTAATAATAAACCTGCTGCCGGCAAAACGGCTATTGGCAGCATAAACGATTTACCAAATTGCTGTGCCTTTTCAAAAGCTTTTTTCATTGATACTGACCCCCTTTACCTTGATGAGAAGCTTTTCTGCTTTAACCTTCTATCCGTATCATATATTCACAGCTTCAGCAGTTCAATGAGATTGAAACCGTTTTCAATCCTTTTCATCATTCTGCCGTCAACGCTGAAAATACGTTCAATTGCTAAATTGCCTAAAAACATAATTCGAAATTTGGAGGACAGTAAAAGAAAATATAAAATGGGGTTGATTATTTACGGTTAAATCTTCATTCAGCAAGATTATAAAATAGAATTAACCTTGATTCGCCAAATCATATGATGAGCCCCTTCTCCTCAATAATCCTTTAACAAATAATCAGGTTCCCCAAACTTTTTTCTCCAGACCTTTTGTGAATGTTTATATCCTGAATCTAAGCAGAATTCTTCTATTCCTTTATTCCTTAAGGTCAAATAAATTGCTGCCACTAATTGATTGCCTATGCCTTTTTTCTGATAGTCAGGATGCACGAATACTGTGCCCACTTCATAAAGATCTTTAAGTGCCTGATCTGTACATTTTTTTATTAGGTCACTAGCTGGACCGTATTCTATTGATCCAATGATTTTTTCTCCATGTAAAGCAATTAAAAAATACCGTTCTTTACCGCCGCTTTTCATATCACTATTCAGACAGCTTTTCTTGGCTTTAATTTCTTCTTCCATGTCTTTCAGCAAATCTCCAATACCTTCTTTGTGAAACGTATCGGTTACAACCAATCTAAAGAAATTGTTTAGATCTTTTACATCCTCTTCTAATGGTCTTCTTATCATGACACTATTCATTATTAACTTCCTTTCGCGAATCTGACTTACCTGTCCTGTTAGCCCAATAAACTGCAATCCTGTACTTTTGATCAAAAATGCCCCCTGACCAGGGGCATTATTATCCAAATCGAAACCTATGGCTATGTATTCATTTTAAGCTGGAGCAGGAAAATTTGTGTTGTTTCCGGCCTGTAAAAATCCCTCTGTTTAACTTTTTACCGAACAGCTCGCCATGGAATCCTCTTGCAACCGGATTGAACTTCCACTCCCCGTTATGCCGGTAAAGATCTGCTGCCACAATCGCTGTTTCAGCAGTAAAATCTTTTCCCAGATCAAATCGAAGGATTTCTTCACCGGTAACTCGGTTCAGGATGTGATATAGGCTTTATTTAATTGCCCGAAATGCTGTCCCTTTTGCTCGGCATCGTTAATCGTCACAGTAAAACTGAGCCTTTCCACATGGGGAGGAACTTTAGAAAGGCGGACCTCAATCTGTTCACTATCGCCGTGATCACTTCCAATCCGGCTGTCTCCATGGTAAAGAACACTGCCTTCACCGGCAATCGGATTGTTGTAAAAAACAAAATCCCCTTCTGATTTCACTTTTCCACTTCCTCCAAGCAGGAACACACTCGCATCGAGGTCAAAATCGGTCCCTGATATATCCCAGCCAAGTCCAACCGTAACCTCCTGAAGGTCAGGGTGCTTCTTCGTTAAATCGGTCTTTTGCCCCTTTAATAATGTTACACTCATTTGGATACTTCCTTCCATTTTGTTTCTTTCAGTCTAGCATATCTCGTATGCGCAAACAGTTAAGAGTAAAATAATAACCCGCCATGAATGACGGGTTCTGGTTTTATGGAATTTAACATAAATTGCTGGACTAAGAGAATTAGAATCAGTCCCCTCCACCGCAGCCTCCGCCATCTCCTCCAAAGCCGCCTTCTAAACTATCACAGTTATGCGAACTGCTATAGTCTCCAGTATGGTGATAGGAAGTATGATTTTTCCCGCTGGCATAAGAACGATTGGATGGTCTGGAACCACCAATAGCGATCATGATAATAAAAAGTAACCCAATTATAATGAACCCTGACATTTCCATCACCCCTTATTTTTATATACGAAAGATGGCTCGTTAGGTTTCAGAAAATTAAAATAAATTAAATGATACATTTATGAGTGTAATAACAGGCAGGTTCTACCGAAAAAACTATTATGATGACTTTGAATAACTAGAAAGAAAGAGGATTTTAAGATGAAAGAAATACTGGTATACAGATATGAAGATGTTATCCATGCCCCGATTGATTTGGTTTTCAAATACGTGGATGATGATGAAAAAATAAAGCTCTGGAATACAATGCTTATCGAAAACATTTACGACAATGAGGAAAATAATCCGGTCCCAGAGCCTGGCACCAAGTTTGTCGCCGTTCAGAAACTGGATAAAAAAATCATCAAAATTGATTCCGAATTGATTGAATATGAAGCTCCCCATAAAGTTGTTATGCACTCTCATTCCAAAGAAGGATTAAGCATTTCAAAGTATCACTTATCAAGAGAACATAACGGAACGCGTCTGATTGTGGAAGCAAGCCTTGTTCCAAGCAACTTCTTCTATAAGCTGACAACCAAACTTTTAGGATGGACAGCTAAATTTGTGTTTGAAGAACAATACCAGAACTTGAAGAGATATGTGGAGAATGAAGTGGATGATGATGAATAAAAAAGGTGTCCTGGAACAGGACACCTTTTACTGTAAAAGCCTATTTACTATTCCTTCTTCACCCATTTATCATCATCATTCTTCTCATATTTCTTCTTCACTGCACTCCAGGCAACCTTAAAGGCCGTTTCTTCCTCGTCATACTCTTCGCTTGCAGAATTAAACGCTTCCTTAAAGATTTCCTGTGCGTGGTGCGGAAGATTATCTTTGACGGAATCAGGCAGATCGCTTAGTTTATCATATGGCATTTTTGCTTCCTCCCCTGCACATGTTCTTATATGTATTTTTCCTGATTATAAGTGTTTTAAACATAGTCTCAGGAATACCTCATGTACAGATATAGCTACTCAGCCGCCTGTCATCCAACTACTCGGGAAGATTAATCAGTTCATCATAATACTCCTGGGGATTGGAAATATGGTTATCAATGAAAAACTTTGCCTGTTCTTTGAACATATCAATGTAAGACTCTCTGCTAATGGCTAAATCCCCTAAATCGGCAGTGTCTCCTTGAACTTGTACTGTACCTGCCTTTACGTCAACAACAACGGTCATATGTATCTTATCCTTGTAAAGAACAGTTCCCGTCACTTGTTGTTTCACTAAATCGACAAAAGAAAATTCATGGCGTACACCTGTTGGTTTAAACAGCGTATAGCCTGCATTTGCTTGATCTTTATAATCACTCATACTTCCACCTCATCATTTCACAATACCCTTGCCATTCAGCCAATTTTCTGCAGTGTCAATAAAGTCAGGTCTCTTCCAGGCAGTAATGGCATGTCTTTCTCCCATCCGTTCAACAAGACTTTGAAAAAACAAATCCCCCAAATAATATCCCAATCGGCTATACCCAAATCTTTCACCGCCGCGGATAGAAAACCATTCAAGAAATATCGCATCTGCTGTTTTTGAAGCATAATCTTCAGCAAATTTCAGCTTGATATCATGATGGTTGGATACTGCGAATTCCAGCCAACCACCACCTTCATTATCGAAGGAAAAATAGACAGACCGGCTTAAACCGGATTCCGTCATTCTGGAAAAATGGGTAGCCGTCCCTTCCTGATACAGCCAGGTAAGAGGGTTTGCCCACCTTATTTTTGCCCAGTCCATCCCCGATTCATTTGAAATAATATTGTGGCAGGCATGTCCAAACTCATGCGCAACTATAGCTTTTAGATGATCGGTTTCTGGCGACAACTTCTCTAAAGCAAAGGTAATATTAGGGATGATCATCCGATGTGTAAAGGCATTCGAACCAAATCCGCCCACGATCAGATTAATTTCAATCGGAAATGAAACCTGATACCCGGCTGAATACTTATCAGCCACTTCTTCGATTACAGGAATAATCTTTCCATGAACGGCATCAATTGCAGGCAGCAAATACTTTGCAATCGATTGCCGGTGCCTTTCTTCGGAGTCGTTACAATGATAGGCAAAATACTCCATAAATACTTCAGGATATTTATCATAGTAGCTTCTTAAGAAATCTACCGAAGGCTGATAGCTGCGCATAAAAAACGGAATGGTATCAATGATTTTCATAGATTAGATCCAATCTTTCACATAAGCCACTAAACCGATCACAGAACCAATTACAGCGCCAAAAAGCACATAATAACGTGTTTCGAGCTGAGCGAGCTTTTTTGTCAAACTAACCCCTCCTGACCTTTGTTCCTATTTTCTACGCTTATTTTTGGAAAAGGTTTCAAGTTTTTGTTAAAGACCCTACTCCTGGATCGGCAGCACCGTCGAATCCTTAATTTCCCTCAGTGCCAGGCTGGTCTGAATCTTCGTAATTCCCAATTCATTCAGCTTCCTGATAAACATCTCCAGCCCCTTGCGATCCTTGCAGGCAACTTTCAATAGATAATCATACTCCCCTGTTAAACAATGACACTCTAAAACTTCCTTCATGGATTCCAGCGTTTTTTCAAGAGATTCCAGTTTTTCAGCCTGGTGCATATTGGTGCTCATGAACACGAAGCATAATAAATCAAAGCCCAGCTTCTCATGGCTTAGAATAGCCACATGATTTTGGATATATCCTTCCGCTTCCAAACGCTTAATCCTTGCGTGTACAGCTGGAGCAGACAGATTCACCCTTTTCGACAGTTCCAGGTTGCTAATCCGCGAGTCCTTTTGGAGCAAATCCAATATTTTAATATCCAGGTTATCTAACACCTTGCTTACAATCGATTCCACTACCCATCAGCCCTTTTCAATTATTCCAAATACTGATCAAATCACATGTTCAAACTGAATATCACAAACTTATAATCTCATATACTTTTAATTATTTCGAATTAATATCATTATACAAAATTATCTTTTGTTTGATTTAAAAAATGTTAAAATTATTCATATAAACAATGTCATTGTGCACAATGGCTCTGAAAAGGAGCTAAATGACGTGAAATATTACCTCCTCCTTCTATTAACAAGTTTTCTTTGGGGCGGAAATTTTATTGTAGGAAAAACGCTTGTTGATCACGGATCCCCTATTACCTTAACCATTTTAAGATGGGCCATCGCCATCATTTGTCTTGTTCCTCTTGTATGGCATAAAGAGAAACGGCTGCTGCCACCCAAAAATGCCATCCTGCCATTATTGCTGATGGGCATCACGGGAGTAGCTTTGTTTCAGGCACTGCAATTCATGGCACTGGAAAAAACATCGGCCACCAGTGTTGGCTTAATCTCTACATTAAATATGTTTTCCATTGCTGCCTTTTCTTTCATTTTTCTAAAAGAAAAAATAAACACACTGCAGTTCATGTCCATGTTCGTTTCATTGTTTGGCGTACTGCTGGTCCTTTCAAAAGGAAGCCTGGAGATGCTGGTTTCGCTGCAGTTTAATAACGGGGACCTTTTTATGATGGCCGCGGTGGGCATGTGGGGAATTTATTCGGTCTGCAGCAAATGGGCCATGTCTTTCGTTACACCTATGATGTCCATCTTATACTCAGGCATATTTGGCCTACTCGTGCTTTTGCCGTTCAACACTGCTGATTTCACCATTACAGATGTCAGTACTTCATTTCTTTTATCCATTCTGTATACGGGTCTGATTTCAACAGTCCTATGCATGGTGCTCTGGAACATCGGGGTCAACCAGCTGGGACCAAGCACTTCCGGCCTGTTCCTAAACTTTAATCCAATTTTCACAGCCATCTTAGCTTTTATCTTCTTAGGAGAGGTTATGAACTGGATACAAGCCATCGGAAGCATCATTGTCATTGCAGGGTGTTTCTTATTCTCGGCACTTAAAACCAGGCCTGGAAAAACAACAATGGGGATTCCCGCAACAGTGTTCATAAGGGAGCCGGTTAAGGAGAGATAAGAGAGCGGGACAGAGGGACAGGTCCCTCGTCCCAGCTGAAAGTTGGGGACAGAATACCTGTCCCCTTGTCCCTTTATCTCCACCCTTCTAAATATTAGTGCGGTATTGAATGTGTTATCAAATAAAAAACCATTAATATACTAAACCCGCATAGCAAAATTAACATCGCATAAAAAACTTTCCTCCATAATCCGCCTATGAAGTAGACACTTACTAAAAAATAATAGATTAGTACACACCCAAAAATAAACAAAAGAAATTCTTTGGTTGATTCCTTTAAAGGCAGCGGCGCCGTCACATTTGTTAAAGCCAATCCCCCGAAAATAAATAGGCCTATACCATATAAAAATTTTTTCAGGCTTACTGCACTTTTATCATTTTGAGTTTTCAAGATCTCCACCCCTCATAAGTAATGGTACGAATTTCCATAGAAAAGGTTTCATTAACCCCCCCTTTTTTTGCATATTTCAAACGGAGGCAGCATATAAATTAGGTAGCTTATTTAAATAGAGCTCGAAGCAGTTAAGCCACACTAACTGTTTATATATCCGTAATAAGGGGGTGCTGAACACGCAATGCGGTTTGCACCCCCAATTAATATTTCTTCCTTTGAACCCGTTAGCATGTTTACAGGATTTCTTAATACAATTCTTTTAGAGGTGATAAAAAGTGCCAAGAGTACAATATACCGACAGTGACGTGGCTTTAATGGCAAGGATGATGAGGGCAGAAGCCGAAGGTGAAGGAAAACTGGGGATGCTTATGGTCGGAAATGTTATAGTCAATCGAAGAGCGGCTGATTGCCTCGATTTTGTAGGTCTCCGGACAATACCTCAAGTCATATTTCAAGTGCAGGGAGGAAATTACTCTTTTGAAGCCGTACAGAAAGGAAATGTTTTTTACAACAGGGCCAGAGGTGTAGAGAAACGATTGGCTAAACAAACCTTAGACTATTGGAGGCAGCATCCTTCCAAGTTTGCTCTCTGGTATTTCAATCCATATGCTCCATGTCCGCCAACATGGTACGATCAGCCTTTTTCAGGACAATTCAAACAGCATTGCTATTATGAACCCCAAGCTAATACATGTGAAAGTGTTTATAGGTGATCATACCCCCACGTTTAGTGGGGGATAATTTGCCTTCCTTTAGTGTATGTAAATCCCAAAAGAAAGCTCTTAGTTACTATCCACTTTCTCAAGGGCATCCGCATAATAATCATCTATTACCAGCATCGGTTCCTTTATAGCTTCCAGGAGTTTTTCTACATTGACAGATTCCTTTTCCAGTTCTTCGCTAACACTTCTATAAACTGTAATAACCGCTTCTATTCTTTCTGTTTCTTCCTTACTCATACGATATGATTGATTTTCAAGAAACTTATCCGTCATGCCATTTATAAACCCATCAACACGAAATAAGCTATATTGAAGCAAGTTCCAATCAGGTGCATCCTCTCCCATATCAAAAACAGACATGGCAGACAAATAGGAATTGATACTTCTGCTCTCTCCGTTCACAACCCTCCATGAACTATATAACTCGTCTTTAAATTCATCCTCTTTCTCAATAGGTATCTGAACAAATTCCTCAAGCCAGTGGGCCGAATTATCGCCTACTGCAGCTATAAACCTCAAATGTGCATAATTCCTTTCCTGGCTTTGTTTTATATAGTGCCTGTATCCGAGATTTATATAAATGCTATAAACAAAAGCTGACACCATTAATATAAAGAACATTCTCTTAAAATACTTTTTCATTGTCTTCTTCATCAAATCCCCCTCTGCATCTATCGTTCCAAAAAATAAAAAGCCGCCCTCCTGGCAGCTGACTAACTAGCAAAATTGATTAACACTGCTCCCCAATAAAGAAAACTCATAGTAAGAAATACAAATGCAAATGTGGATATAGCTTTTGGCAATTTACCGTATGTATAAATGAATGTACACCCAATTAAAATGTGGATAATAGCAAAAAGGATTAGGTTCATTTTTCCACCTCTTTACTAAATGGTATTAAAAAAAATGGAAAGCAACCCCTGATGGAATAAAACTAGCCGCCATTTTCACGAAAAACTACTTATCAATACAATCGCTTATTCTTACCATTTCAATAAGGAAGCATCCAAAACATACACGCCACCCATAAACACAATCCAAACAAGAACAGGCAACCCTAAAGATTTCAAAGCATTTCTCCAGCCGCCGAATTGCTTGCGCTGCAAAATATAATCCGTAATAAAAAATAACACAGCCGCTGCTAAACTTAATCCAAGCAATATTGATCCAAAAAGCAAGTGCAGGATTAATGAAATATATATTTCCATTACCCTGTTAGTACGATTCGAAATAAAAAAGGCTAATAAGTCACTAACGGCAGAAGTTAATGTGCCATAAACCAAAATGACCGGGAAGCTGTATATAAGATAAAAGGGAATGGATATCATAGCACCCTGAAAGTATTCACCAGCAGAACCAGCTTCTCCAACAAAAGGATCCGTTACAATCAGACCTAACACAATTGCGAACAGAGACCCTGAAATCGATGCAGCTATTACTTTTCTTGCAAACATTTGATTGATGCTCATCTTATTGCCGCTCCTTTTTAGACATACCATCCCTGTTCATTCTATCAACATTTATGTAAAGCGGAAAAATAGTTAAATCCGAAGCACCGTTCCAAAAACCTGCTGTTAACTAGATTTTTTTATTAATTCCTTCCTGTACATATTCGAAACCAATATCCCTCTTCCTCCAAACAAATTGGAATTTTTATAGATTTTTATATCACTTTCTAATATATTACTTTTAGATTCACTTCTTTATGAAGTGGCGAGAGAGTGTAGACAAGGAAGCACCCAATACGGTTATTTTCATGCAGAACTAATGCTGACAGGAAAGAAATCATATGGACAGCCGCAGTGCACAAGACTGTCAGGCAATATAAAACAAAGTGCCTGCACCTGCCTGCTTATATGCAGACCGACACAGGCACTTCCCCGTTTTTATTTAATACCCTTCACAAGCTCTCTCATCGAGTTAAGCTTCGAGGTCAATTCAAAAAACCATTCTTCATCTCCAGTGGAAAGGGCCAGATCGATCAGGAAATGAATCTGTTCTTTGTTGGCTACTTTTGCTGCCGGTATTTTCTTGACCTGTTTGCTCAGCAGCGGAATGATTCTGCCTTCAATGGTTTTATTATCACTTGAAATTACTTTTGTCTTTATAATGCCTTCTTCTAAGGTCTCTATATAGCCAATGATCAGTTCCCCTTCACGGGATTTTCCTTTAATCCAATCTCCCGCTTTTAAAATGGCATTATTGTTGGACATCATTTTTTTCACCTTCTTTAAAGAGATTTTTAAACTGTAATATTTTTTGTTACATTTTAACAAATGGAAAGCATGTTAGCTCCCAATTAATTTTCTCTATAGATCAAATCAACAATATCCTTTAATGTATAGTGCTTTAAATATTCACCTAAATGTTCCTCTGCACCTAAAAAAATGCTAATCAGAACTCTTTGCATATTTGCCCCTACTACACAGGCTTCATTTGATTCCGGACACTTTGGCTGCAGTGCGCCTTCAGAAGTAATCTTATAAATATCCCAAAGATTCACTTCGCTTAAATCCCGGGCAAAAATAAATCCGCCGCCCGTTCCCTCTTTTGATTTAATAAATCCATGTTTTTTTAATAAACTCAGGACTTTTCGGATGCGGACCGGATGGACACCTGCACTTTCAGAAATCGCATCGCTCGTTGACATGCGATCCAGCTGCAGGGCGAGATAAGTTAGACTGTGAATGGCAAGAGTAAAATCGCTATTCATGGCCGGCCTCCTATGTTTTCTGGTGCTGTACTGTAAGACTAAGTGTTACAGATTGACTTGTCAAGAATTTACAGGCTGGTGCTGTCTAGTTAGCCAATCTTTGCAGTTCATTGTATGAAAACGTACGAAACTTCCGTGGAAGGAAGCTGCGAATTTCGTCCTCGTTAAAGCCGACCTGAAGTCTTTTTTCATCCAGAATAATCGGTCTGCGAAGCATTTGCGGATTATCAATAATCAATTGATATAACTCTTTTAGCGGCATGGAATCAATATTCACGTTTAACTCCTGGTAAGCTTTTGATTTAGTTGAAATAATCTCCTCAGTCCCATTTTCTGTAAGACGAAGAATTGATTTAATTTCATCCACTGTAAGCGGATCTGTAACAATATTCCGCTCAACATACTCTATTTGATGCTCCTCAAGCCATGCACGGGCCTTCCGGCAGGAACCGCAGCTTGATGATAAGAATAAATTCACCATTAAAAACACTCCCTCTATTGATTTCGTCTTTATAAAAATGTAATAATAAAAATTACAGTTAGCACAAAAATAAAGCTGCATTTATTAATACTGCAGGATATACTGTAATAATAATATTTACAGTTGCAAAAGTCAATATGCACTTTTACTAAATCCTGCAGCCGATAATATTCTAAAGAGCTGATATAATATTACATATCTCATTTTTACTAAAAGGATGTTTCAATTGGATTGGAAACCTGATAGAAAATCAAAAACACCTATTTATAAGCAGCTGGCGATTTATATAGAAAACGGAATAGCAGATGGCACCTTCCCCCCAGACAAACAGCTGCCCTCAGAAAGAGGATTAGCAAAACAGTTTGATATCAATAGAAGCACAGTTGTTGCTGCATATGATGAACTGGAGTCAAACGGGATCGTTGAACGAAATCGGGGAAGCGGTACGATGGTCAGCAAGGATATCTGGGGAATGGCCAAAAGACGTATTCCAAGCTGGAACCGATATATTGAAGCAGGCTCCTTTTTGCCCAACTTACCAGTCACACAAAGGATCCATAAAGAACTGACAGAGACAAAACTGATCAACCTGGCCAGCGGGGAACTCTCTCAGGACCTCTTTCCTTTGGCTTCGCTAAGAAAGATTACTTCCAATCGCTCTTTTATCGGGACACTGGGGTACGATCACCCACAGGGAAATGAAATTCTGAGAAAAGCACTGGCTGAACATGTAAAAGAGTTCCGGGACATCGAGACCAGCCCTTCTTCCATACTTATTACATCCGGTGCCCAGCAGGCCCTGCATCTAGTCGTCCAATGCCTCTTAAAACCCGGGGACTCTGTTGCCATCGAGGATCCCTCTTATCACTACAGCCTGCCAATCTTTAAATCAGCCGGAGTCAAAACTTATTATTTAAAGACAGGCAAGGATGGAATAAATCCTGATGATATCATAGCCTTATATAAAAAGCATCGAATTAAGATGATCTTTTTAAATCCTATTTTTCAGAACCCAACAGGAACATTGCTTCCTGAAGACAGGCGCAGAAAAATCCTTGAATTATCCTCTGAATACGGGATTCCGGTGGTGGAAGATGATCCTTACAGCCTAACACCCTTTACCGGTGAAAAAATGAATACACTCAAATCCCTGGACCGCAACGGCATTGTTTTATATATAAGCTCTCTGACCAAAATTGTCGCTTCCGGGCTTAGAATCGGCTGGATCATTGGCCCCAGACCGGTAATTGAGCGGCTATCAGACGCCAAGCAGCAGGTGGATTTCGGCCATGGAAGCTATTCTCAATGGATTGCGAATGATTTTATTGAGTCCGCAGGCTTTGAGTCACATTTAAAATTTCTGACCAGGCAATTGGAACAGCGGAGAAATCAAATTGTTTCGAGCCTGGATTTTTTCCTGAAAAACAAAGTGGAATTCAGCATACCGCAGGGTGGAATTCATCTTTGGTGCCGGATCAAAAAAGAGCACAATGAAAATCAGCTGCTTGAAGAATCAATTAAACGGGGTGTCATCTACGTTCCTGGAACAACCATGGGATCTGAAAAAGGATTTGTGCGTTTTACGTTTGGCAGGGAAAATGAAGAAAACATCCATGAAGGGATTAAGCGGTTTGCTGAGGCTCTGAAAAATCTCGAATAATGAAAGAACGCCTGATTTTCAGGCGTTCTTTCATTATAAATAGAAATCTTCCATTCATTTAATCCACATATCTGCTTATCCAATTCACACCTCCACAGAGTCACACATAAAATTATGATGTCACAGTTCTGCAGGACTCAAAAAGTGTTTATTTTATTCTGAATGAATGGAGGAGCTGTCATGACGAAATCTGGTTTTGTTCCCGATAATACAAACATAAAGAAAACAAGCGGAACCCCTAATCTTTTTTTTGACTCAAGGGATAGTGTTTTTTTCGAGAGAGACCCTGACAATATTGCTTATGAGGTTACTTCCACGCAAATGCCGGCCATGGTGGGCGGAGCTTTTGTAGACCTCTACCTTACAAAAGGACATATTCGGGAACCGCATTGGCACCCCAATGCCTGGGAACTGGATGTGGTGGTTTCAGGTGAAGCGATTATTTCAATTGTTGATCCTGATACGAAAAAACTGCACAATTATCGAGCTAAGCAGGGCCAAGTCGTCTTCATCCCAATGGCTTGGTGGCATTGGATTAGACCTGCATCAGAGAAATTGCATCTCCACCTCTTTTTTAACAATGATCAATTTGAAACGGCAGAAGGGTCTGATACACTGCGCCTGACTCCGCCAGAAGTTTTCCAGATGGCCTATGGTGTGGATTCCATTAAAATAGCAGATGCCCTCACACCAATTAAAGAATCTGTGGTAATTGGGCCCCCTGCAAAGAGAGAGCCTTCAGAACCTATTACAAAATACTTAAATCCAGATTGTACAAACAGAAAAAATGATAAAATATCCATAAATATCAATCATAAATCTATTGATTTTTAAAAGGATCCAAGGGTATGGAAAATCCATGCCTTTTTTAATGATTAGTGCATCTCCTAATCCGATTTCTATGATTACATTAAATACTTAATTCATAATGGTAAAATTGCTCATCTCGCTTAAACCCGATTTTTTCATAGAGTCTTTGTGCAGAGAAATTATCAGGAGCCGTACTCAGGCTGAGACTTACCGCCCCTGTTTCAGCAGCGAGTTCTTTTGCCTTGTCTATAAGCATTTCCCCTATTCCCTGTTTTCTTGCCTCTGCATCCACATACAAGTCATTCAGGATCCAGGCCCTTTTCATAGATATAGATGAAAAAGTTGGGTAAAGCTGAGTAAATCCAAGATAATTTCCTTCCTTCTTTACTACATATATGACAGAGTCTTTCTTTTCTAAGCGCTCTTTTATATACTCGGCTGCTGCTTCCATATCCGGTGCTTGCTTATAAAACACACGGTATAAATTAAATAAAGCGGAAACCCCTTCTAAATCGTTCATTGAAGCTTGGTAAATTTCCATATTCATAACCACCTTTATAGCATTAATTAAGTAATTATATAAATATTAACAAATATTTGTAAACTCAATATGTTCATAAAATGAAAAAAGCCCCAATCTCTTAGGGCTTACTTCCCGCTCCACCGAAAGAACCGCACAGCAAGTACAACAGACACAATCCCAATCCCTATCAAAACAGCAGCTTCAAACCCATATTCCGTAATAGGCGCTTCCGTCCAGGTTCCCCTGAGCAATTGAATCACATAATAAAGCGGAAGGATTTTAGCTGCATATTGCAGGACTGTCGGCATCATCTCAAGAGGAAAGGTCGCTCCTGAAAGGAACAGCATCAGATTCAGGAATAAGGAGCTGATGGCTGCTGCAGACTGTGCATTTTTAGCTAAGGATGTAAGGAATAAAGCAAACGGAAAAAAAGCCAGAATGCTGATCAGCAGTGAGAGCAGCGTACTTCCGATAAAAGCTGGCAGGGTCAAATCATAGAGAAGCATGCCAAAGACCATTAGCAGCAATGCGGATATGGCAAAGATGACGGTCCCTTGAAAGGTATGGGCGGCGAGGATTTTCCAAGGCTGAAGCGGAGTCGACTGATATCTTCTCAATACGCCTGTTTCCCGGTAATTGGTTAAGACAGTTCCCAGTGTAAAAAAGGAAGTGGTCACAATATTGACGCCAATCCATGAAGGAACAAAGTATTCCGCAAAAGCCTTTTGGCTCATGTTGTCTCCCACAAACATGGAACCGAACAGCCAAATCATGACTACTGGAAACAGGAACGTCCAGAACATACTTAGCCGGTCCCTAAAGAACATTTTCGTTTCAAGGCTGGCGAGCTTTACAATTGCATTCATCCGATTTTCTCCTTTTCTAAGTACTGGACAAATAAATCATCGAGTGAGCCCTTCTCAAACTTAAAGCCAGCCAGACGTATCCCCTTTTCCTGACAGTGAGTGAAAATGTGATAAGCTGTTGTCTGCTGATCATCGCAGTACACTTTGAATTCGTCCAGATTATTTTCCACTCGTTCAACACCAGGAAGGGAATTTAAATATTCCCGGCTAAGGCCGGCACTCGTAAAAGCCAGGCAGCCACCAGCCCCTTCATTTAGCAGCTCACGTGGTGCATCCAGTGCTTTCAATTGGCCGCTGTAGATCATTGCCACCCGATCACAAAGCTGCTCAGCTTCTTCCATATAGTGTGTGGTCACGACAATGGTGCTTCCCCGTTCCCTTAACAGCCGGATTAATGACCACATTTCCCTCCTTGCTGAAGGATCCAGCCCCATGCTCGGTTCATCAAGAAAAAGAATCTCTGGTTCGTGCAGGGTGGCTAAGGCGAGCGTTACCCGCTGTTTCCAGCCGCCGGACAGGTCATCAAACTTTACGTTCATTTTTTCTCTCAAACCAAGCAAGTCTATTAAATAATCTTTTTGCGTCGGGCCTTCATAAAAGGAAGAAAAGAGATCCAGCGCTTCTTTTACTTTCATTTTCTTCTGAATGGATGTGGCTTGAAACTGCACGCCGATTTTTTTGTTTAATTCACGCAGCTGCTTGCTTGGCACAAGACCAAGCACTTCGACTTCCCCCCCGCTCGGAACTGAAATCCCCTCAAGTATTTCAAGTGTTGTCGTTTTTCCTGCTCCGTTCGGTCCTATAATTCCGAAGATTTCCCCTTTATAAACGGTAAAAGAAAGATTCTTTATCGCCCGGGTGGCACCAAAATTTTTAGATAAATTTTTTACAGAAATGACACTTTCCATCCGGATCCTCCTTTAATCTTTATATAATCAGTATAGGGCTGTCATTTCCAAAATTCACCAATTGCAATGCGACACGCAGGATGAGTATGATAAGATGCACATATTAGCCTCCGACTTGCAAATTTCATTATCAGTCAGTGAAGGCTGTTTTAAAAAATAATGCCTGCACCACTTATGTTAAAGTGAACAGGCATTTTTTCTATTTGATAGAAGCTGCAATTTCCAATGTCCTTAGTGCTCCCTCGGCTTTCTCAATCTTATAGACGGTTCGTTCCTCCTGCCAGACGAGCATTTGATTCCGGGAATGCTCACTGATTGTGTCAAATTTGCCGGTTCCATACATCTTAGGAGGCGGCAGCGTACTGCTTTCTAAGAATTCAACTACTTTTTTGGAGTCAGTCAGGAGATTATCAGGATCTTCTGTTCGTGCCCGTGATGTAAATGCCCATCTTCCCTCATTCCAGCTAAGGTATACGGAACCGGCACCTGCATCCTGGTAGCCTATGATGGAATATCCAAGATCAACCGGATTTCCGCCGATCTCCTCAAAATTCTGGTATGAAATTTGTTCAGATGCAGCTTCATTGCTGTCAAAATTCTGTCCAGACAGAACGGCTAGAATAGAGTCGTCACTCAACTGATCCAATTTAGCATTGTTTATAGGAATTACATCTTCTGTCTGAAAGAAAATAACTTGGTAAGAATCTCGATCAGAGACGGTCTTGGCTGTTAAATGATATCCCTGGTTCACGTTCAGCGTATCAGGCATCTTAATTGGAACATCCGTGCTCAATTGCTTTTCCGTTTCAGCTATTACTTCCTCAGGAGTTAATGCTCGCTCGTGAGCTTCTTCGTGATTTTCAGTCTCCGTGTTTCCAGTTTCCTGATTGCTGCTCTGGACTTTTCCATCGTCTGTTTGTTCCGTCATGGCAGGTTCACTGGTGCAGGCTGAAAGAATAATCAGGAAAGCGGCAATACTAATTGCCTTAATCTTCATGAATCCTCACCTCAAAAACTGTTTTCCCTTATGTCTATTTGCGAAACGCCCATGATATTCTTCTCGTATGGCATAGCCGCCTGTATGACCGTTTTTGCACTTACAATTCGTAATTGCACACCCTCATTCGAGGCACTCCAGATCCTTATTCAGCTTCTTCGATTCGTTTTTAAAGTATAGATAAAATCCGATCCAGCCAATCGCGTAAACCAATAGTGAGATTGCAAGATAAATGAAAAAGTTCTTTACTCCGATCGGAATCCAGCCAATCCAAAGCCCTAATGTGAAATAAACAATCGTGACGGTAAGATAATGCAGGGCAGTCTGCATGGGCAGGCGAAGTGAGCGGATTTCAAAATAAAGCGGAGTAACCGTAAACAGCCAGCCGCTGATAATAAAGCCCAATGCATTTATGATAAACTTTTGCCCATCTAACGTGGGTTGACCGCCGAAATAAATTAAGGCTATAGCTGCCGCTGTAGAAATGAATCCCCCAAAGAATATGCCGATCATGCTTCTGTACAAAAATGCCCTCACTTCGTATCCCTCCTGTTCATTCTTAAAATTTCCTTTATCCGTCCCACATAATGGCGTGAAGCATACTCCTTCTCCCCCGATTTAAAGTGAACACAGAGTGTTCCGTTAAAGGATGGCTCAAAATGGCTCATGGCGTAAAGGTTCGCTATGACTGACTTGGATATCCTGATAAAACGGTGGGAAGGGAGGGATTGTTCAAGTTCATAAAGTTTTTCCTTTACTTTAAAAGTTCCTTCTGAGGTGGCGGCTGTTACTGTGTCTCCTTCTGAACGGAAATAATGAACTTCATCAGGCTTTATTAAGTGCTGATTCTCTCCATCCTTTCCGACAATCAGTCCGGTTTCATTCTTTTTGAGGTACTCGAGGATTTCCTGGATAGCCGGGGTGATTTCTTTGCAATGGATTGTCACCGAGGTTTCTTCGTTGCGCGGGTCGATGTCGAGTACGATTTTCATGAAGGACGCTCCTCCTTTCCATCAGCTTTATAAATTTAGTATAGATGGATAATTTCCAATTGTCACCAGAATTAAGGCAGCATGCAAGATCAGCATGGTAAGCAGCAGTTAATTACATCCCTCCTGCAGACATAAAAAAGCCTAAATCACTCTGGATCTAGGCGTCAATTTAATGTTCTTATTTTAACCGGCCTTAATTGCCAGTGAACTGCTTTGAAGGCTATCAGAAATCAGGCTGTATGCTATGACCTTTTTTCCGCGCTGTTTCACCACATCAATTCGGTCCTTATAGCTATATACGAACAGCGTGTCCTCTTTTTCCAGAAACTCGATAACTATAGGTGTTCCACTGATCTCCGGCCGTAAAAAAAGCTGTTCCCTGCCAGGGTGGATATAATGTTTCTTAATAAATATTCCTTCATTGAACTGATTGATAAACTGAAGTTTCTCCTCATCTTCCAGCCTACTATCACCAATTGTGACTGTAACCTCTTTTTCATCAAGCCTGGAATGAGTTTCAAATTTCCGAATCAGCCAATTAACCGTGCCTGTCGGCATACAGGTCAGCACGATTTTCAGCAGACTAACGAGAATAATAGGAACCACTACTGCCCATGTCATCTTTTTTCATCTCCATCTGTATTTAGATCAGCCAAATATAAATTCCTAGAGAAGCTAATCCGATAAAAATAATTACCACATATATTAAGGTTAAATTGGTTGTGTTCCGTTTTGTTGAACTTCCATAGTTCTCGTCAGCCTTGCCTGTCAGCAGCAAAGTCGAAACCACAGCAAAAATTAAAATAATTAGAACCAGCCCAAGCATTATTCCCATGCTGCGCACCTCTTCTTTTACATATTAATAAACTTCTATAAGTAAATAATATCGCATACTAGCCAATAATTAACCATCCACTTAGATCTAAATTTAACCATCCACTTTAACCATATAAAAATGCCGCTCACAGCTTATAATGGGTACAGCATACTATTCTTGGATTCTGCTTATCAGGCATAGAGATTTCCCCAGCTTCCAAAATATCACTATTAATCTAATGAGGCAATTTCATAAGATACTCCCTCAAATCATCTGGCAGCTCGTTCACGGCTAGTACTTTAAAATAGCTGACAGTATAGTTTTTTGAGTAGAATATGGAAAAATTATGTTATTATTATCAAAGACTATTTTTAAGCGGGGATAATAATGAAAAAGATAATAAGGTTGATCATGGGAATTAGCTTTCTTTCTTACTTATGTGCCTTAACCGTATTACTGTTCTTTATATCGAGAGGATATTGGTCAGACATGCCTTTAATGGAATATATGAAGCATTCCTCAAACTTTGTGCCCTTTAAAACAATTAATGGGTATGTGATGGCAATTCCCAATGGAAGCATGAATTTAATCATTCCTATAAAAAACCTAGCCGGTAATGTGGCTGCATTTTTGCCAATGGGAATTTTTCTGCCCTATTATATTAGAAGGCTAAACAGACTTAAGTCATTTACAATTACCATGACTGTCATGATCCTTAGTGTGGAAATTATTCAGCTGGTCTCAAGAAGAGGCAGTTTGGATATTGATGACTTTATTCTAAATATCATTGGAGCTTTAATAGGGTTTGGATTATGGAAAGCCATGACAGCCCGGAAAGCAAGGAAAAATGCAGTGAACGTATAATAAATGCCTGTCTAACTGATATAGACAGGCATTTCCATTATCTTGCTTTATTAAAAATTAATCTAATCAGCTGCAGCCCATTTATTGCTAGCATAATTACAGCCAAAATTGTTAAAAGCGAGATATCCGGTGCAAAGACAGAGACAGAATGCCAAGGAGAAGATGTGCTGGATGTGAAAAGAGGGATTAGTGCAGCTGACAGGCCAATAAAAATCAGCCCTAAGAAAAGTCCCGTCCCCTTTTTTAAAAACTTCCGGGTTCGGAATCTTTTCCATAAATAGATTGCAAGAATTACTAGCAGCAATACACATCCCAGCAAAATGTATTGTATGGTCAAACTATGATTAGGTACTTTTTCAGGCTCATCGCCATTTAATAGACTAATAATATGATCCTTCAGATAGTAAAGTCCATCTTCCTCTAAAATATGATTCTTATTTGTCAGAATCACGCCGCCCCAGCCGGTATCCGGAATATAAAAGACTTCTGCATGCGAATCAGGGGTAGAACCAGAATGCCAGATCATTTCTTTGGGAGTATCAGGGCCTGATATGCGTATTCCTAAGCCATAATATCGGTCCTCTCCTGTTTGTACCTGAGGAGTCATAAATAAATCCAGTGTTTTTTCACTGATAAAATGATCTGGCCCTTTCCCGCTCAATAATTTTACAAATTGGGCCATATCTGCAGAGCTGGCCGTAATGTAACCGTAAGGCGCCCCGGCATTATCATAGGCTACGGAACTTTTCACCGGCATCCCAAACCAGGATTGATAACCGCTAAAGTATCCTCTCTTATAAGCTCCCTCTTTATTGGCTGCAGCATTTTTCATCCCTAAAGGCTGAAAGATCTGCTGTTCCATATACTCTGCATAGGACATTCCTGTTAGTTCTTCAAGAATCGCACCCAAAATTAAGAAATTGGCATTGCTGTATTGATGCTTCTCACCAGGCTCAGCAGTCAGTTCAACTTCTGACAATTTCTTGACTTGATTCTTAATATCATTCCTGCCTGTAAACTCTTTATCTGATAGTGCAAGCCCGTCATAGGTACTCAACCCGCTTGTTTGCGCGAGCAATTGCTCCACTGTTATTTCGGCAGCTTTCCCATTTTTCAGTTTAAACCAGGGAAGATATTCTTGAATGCTGGCATCCAGACGGATGGTTCCATTATCAGCTAATTTCATAATGGCCATTCCCGTTAATGATTTGCTTATGGAGCCAATCGTAAAAGGAGTTTGTTCTGTAACATCCTCCTCTGATTCTCCAGTAACGCCCCATGAATGTGAAAAAAACAGCTCATTATTATGAACGATGGCAACTGAAGCTCCTGGAACTTGATATTCTACCAGGTAATCCTTAATTGCCTTCTCAATTTTTGCTTCGATGCCTTCTTCAGCTGAAGCCGAGTTTACAAGCAAATAACTAAATGAAGTGAACAAGAAAAGAACCAATAATATCTTTAATAAACTGGACGGCAAGACTGCCATATAACCTCTCCCTCTGCCAGTGTTCTTGATTAACGGTTTGTCCCGTTGCTGGGATGCTAAAAAATATCTATAGGCACATTCCCTTTCTTGATTTCATCTTACCTGTATTTGGAAATCTATATAATGAGCGTCAGCTTTATTTTCAAATAGGACTTGAGACGCAGTAGAAGATCGGACTCTTTTCATCAAAATAGATAACATGGAAAATAATGCAGGTTAATGTGGAATGATGGAGGATACACATGGGGCAGGGAAACAAATAACGAGACTGCAGTGCTTAGATTTCTTTTGCCTATAGAACTGATGGAATGATGATTTTACTATTCCATACCAGCTGCGAACCTTACTGCCTTTTTTTTCATTTATTGCTCTCCTTCTTTTTCAAACACAACCACGTTATTTAGTACATGCACTGATTGGGTGCCTATGCATACTTTATCTGAGAAATTCAATTTCACAAAAGGACTGAGCAGCAATGGTTAAATATTTGGATTACACCTCTCCGTCTTTAAATTACTTTTTTGATGTAAACAAAAGCAATCTGATGAAAAAAGATAACCGGAATTTAATAAATGTTTTGGGCATTCAGCAATTAAACACGCTGGAAGATGTCTCGCTTCTGGACATCTATCTTAGCAAAAATAATGTAATAGAACCTCATTATCACCAAAACGCTGCTGAATTGGTTTATTGCATATCCGGAGCTGCAACGGTTTCATTACTTAATCCATTTACAAAACAAATCCTGAACTATTACATTACACCCGGGCAAGTAGCCAATGTCCCTCAGGGCTGGTGGCATTATGAGGTAGCTAATACCGACAGCACTCATCTGCTGGCCATTTTTAATGCTCCTTCTCCTGAAGTCATCCTGGGATCTGACATTCTAAAATTAACACCTTCAAATATAATGGCGCACACTTATTGTATGGATGCAAAGCAATGGAAGAAGACCGTAGCACCTGTCCAGCCTTCAACCTTTATCGGACCGGCAAAAGACTGCAGCAGAAATGCTAATAGCTCTGAACCAAACCAGCAATATCAATACACCCAGCAATATTTCCCTCAGCACATGTATTATTATTGATGGTTTCACAGGCATGGAAATTACCATGCCTGCCTTCTTAGATTCTCTTAGCATATACAAGTCTTTCGCTTAACCCCAACCCGGTCCTTCGACTCCACCTTCTCAATATATTCCTTTGCCAAAGGAACTTTACAGGCAGAGTTTCCGACGTCTACATGCACTTTTCCGATATGTTCAGCGACATTCTTCGCTTCCGCATTCAGGTCCGGTACATAAGAGCCCACTGAGATGACAAAGCCATTCATCACATACCGTACTCGGTTTTTTTCCTCATGAATGGTATTTTTTACTTTACTCAATAATGCTTTTATTTCGCTGACATCCAGCTGATTATCAGATGTGATTGATACATAATTGGAATAAGTGCTCCAGCCGCAGACCGAAACCATTTCATCCTCTGATTTGATCCACTCCCGGGCTAGTTCAAGAGCATAATCACTTTCCGCTGCCACCTGGGCAACTGTATACTCCGCAGCCATGTACCAATATGCCTTTTCAGCCCATTCCTGTAAAGTCTCCTTTGTCATAAGCCTCGGATTGACAGATAGTCCTGCCAAATACATCGCATCATGATTTCCTGATTCATATAATTGCAGTGCCAGGCCATGATCCTTCTTTGCAAACTTCACAAGCTTTTTTAAATCTCCAACCTTCACGCCAAAAAAGGGCTCCTTCGCCCCGTGATTCATAAAGATCCGCTTGGTCTGCTCTGTACCAAGCTCCTCAAGCTTTTGCATGATTTCTTCGTAAGTCATATTCTCTCTCCCTTTCAAATAGCCACCTCTTCATTATGGACCTTGATCATTAATATTAAGCAGGAACTTTGAGTGATTCTCAGATTAGCCTCCTATTTACTCAATTAATTCCTCTACAAAGCTGAATTGAACTATATACAAAATAAAATAGGCTACAACCGAAGAGCTGATGCCCATTAAGTTCATTAACGAGGTGACATCATTCTTTTGGTTCATAGATCCATCCTTATCTCCAGGTCTGTGGGCTGCTTCTTAAAAGGAGTTTTATACTCTTTGAAAATAAACTCCAGCCCGGATATATCATCTGGCAGAGGAGGAGATACAACGAAATTGTGATTGATATGTCCGCTTGAACCTCCTCCGCCCGTTTCTCTTGTATCATATTCACCACTTATTTCAAGACTCCAGAAACTATGACGAAAAAACCGATCTCTTTCATCTTCTGCGTCAGCTTCCCAATCAATATTAAAATTCACAACACTCGAATTCTCATATTGCCGAATAAAGTTGACTGAGTATATAGACTTTTCTTTCTCAACTGACCTCGAAATCGGGATATACTTCTGGAAATTTACAGGCTCGACCTGCGGGCGGAAATGCTCATCATTTTCAAGCAGTCCGAATAATGACCTTAGATAATCCTCATAAAGGCCATACTTTTCTGCCCAATCCGAAATCACTTCAAGCCGCGGATACCCAGGGTTATCAGATAATTCCTTCCGCTGCTTCAGCAAAGAACAGATCTTCTCGTCAATGGATAACAGTCTTTCATCATAATGCTCTGCAGGTCTTTCAAACGGCATTCTTTTCACCCTAACTCCTCCTTCGTGCTACTGATAATTTTTTAAATACTGCCCCTCTTGAAAAATCCTTTCCGCATTCAAGGCTGTCCACTCTTCCGGAGTAGTAGCCGGATGCAGTTTGAGATAAGATTCTATCATCTTATAGCCTTCACTGTAGCCATAATGACGGGGAAGGGCCTGACCGCCCATTAAGATCTCCAGAGAGCGATTTAGATCATATGTATCCAGATCCCCTTCAATTTTGGCCCAAAAAGTTTTATTAAACATTGGGTCCACATGAGAAAAGGTGATATCTGGATAAACGAGTTTTTCAAACATCACAGCTTTCCCTTCAAAAATGAGAGTATCCAGCACAGAAAAAGACATACCCATCTTTAAGTGTTTCTCAGTCCAGATACTGTGATGATATTCATGCGCTATGCCTGCTCTAATCATATCTTCTGTGTAAAATTCATTGTAAAAGACAGTAATCTTTCCAGCTCCTGCCGCGACCATTGTATTGGCATCTCCGGGATGTGAAGGAAAAACGCAAACTGCTGTTTCATTCTCCGAAGGTAAATAATCTGAGGATTTAAAAAGTGCTTCCATAATGACAGCATTTGTTTTTTCTTCATCGATTTCGTTCAGAACTTTCGTAATTGAATCAGGGTTTTCAGGAGTCCAATTCAGCAGGCTATCTACCATGTGGAGGTGTTCTCCGTCCTTAAAGCAGGTGCTGTAGACATTATTTATTATATTATTCTGATAAACTTCACCGGCAGCTTCAGGATTTTTTTCGAGCTGATCAATCAGAGAAGTATATAGCTTATAAGCGTGTACGACTTTGTATTTCTGTTTTGTCTCCGGATGTTCAAATGAATAAACAATCTGTTCTTCAACTTGGTTTTCATCAGGTACATTGCTCGATTTATCCTTTTCGGAACAGGAAGCCAATGTGAACAGTATCGTCAGCATCACTATAAATCTTGAAAAACACAAAACTCTTTTCAAACCAACCCCTCCTGATCAAATATTCCTAAATTAATTTTACCATAATATGGACATTCACTAGGTGACTCTCATAAAAAAACCTGCCCTCATTTACGGAGGCAGGCAGCATAAATCCCTGGACTTCACTCATCTTTATGCAAACATAAACCATTCCATAGCTATCAGATGTGACAGGTGTCTCCATCCAATCGCTAAATACATGGACAATCCCCATTCCGTTATTCAATAGAAGCCGTTCCATTCTCTAGGTAAAACATACCGCAGGGCTCTTTATCATATAAAATTGGATCATTATATACTTCTGTATTATTCATAGTATCCCGATTTATTTCTCCTTTCTATCTTCAAATGAAGTTTCACTTCTGGCTTCAATTTTATAGGGTTCCTTGCTGCTTTTCCCCACCAGCCCATAATCCAAGTCATCAATTGGGGTATAGTTACTGCCTGATATGTCTCTTCTGGACTTAAACATCCGAAAAAGAATATATATCAGCAAACCTATTACTGCAGTTAATAAAATATAGCACACTCTGCCACCTCCTAACCGTTATTTCTTATATATCGATAGAAACAGTTCTTCACCCCAACACCATCCAAATACTGTAAATTAAATACTAACCTATCTAAACCAACTTTTCTTCTAAAATTTAAGTGGATTTTCAATAAACTAAAAAACTCACACCAAAAATAGTAAAAACACTTAGATTATTTTGTTGCATTTTTTTACAAAAAAGGATAATTTTAAGTCATAAAGAATAATATGTTACATCTGCTGAATTGATGGCAGACCTTATAGCGAGAGAATATGTTATGGAAAAAGGGGATTGAAACATATGCAAAAGTATAGAAGGAGAAACACGCCAGCTTTTACATTTTTAGCATACTTTACACTGATTGCCGGTGTTGGTCTGTTTCTTATCGGACTTTACAATGCTGATATGGAGCTTAATGAAAAAGGGTACTACATTGCCGTCATGCTTCTGGTGGCGGTCGGGTCCATTTTGACTCAGAAAGTGACACGGGACAATGCCGAAGATGCGGAAATCATGGCAGAGCAGGAGCGCAGATCAGCTAAAATCGAACAATAATACACAAGCTCAGAAATGCTTCTGGGCTTTTTCTTTTTATTAAATAAAATGTGTTGACTTTAACACTTAAAAGCGTTTAAGATATAAAGCATCCTAATACTTAAATGCTTTGAAGGAATTGAAGTAGTGGTATCCTCCCTGTTACAGAGAGCTGGTGGTGCTGAAAACCAGTACAAAGGAGATCATGAATTACGTTTCTGGAGCTTCTTATTTCTTTTCTGAAATAAGACGGTTTAGCCGTTATTCTGTGAAGTGGTAAGTTATATACTTACAATCAGGGTGGTACCGCGAATAAATTCGTCCCTGCTGAATGAAAATTCAGCAGGGACTTTTTATATCCATTTACTTTCGCACTCAAAAGCGTTTAAGCATGAAAACTAATAAAAGGAGACCTACCAAATGAAGAAATCGATTCCCCTGCACTTACGCCCTTTTACAGCCCATCAGCATTACAATGCTTACAGTCCCATTGACCATGCGGTTTGGAGATATGTGATGAGGCAAAATCATCATTTCCTTGAGGACATCGCCCATGATGCATTCACTTCAGGTCTGAAGTCATCCGGCATTTCCATCGACAGCATTCCACGGGTAAGTGAAATGAACGATCATTTAGATAAAATCGGCTGGGGGGCTGTCATTGTCGACGGATTGATTCCCGGCACAGCGTTTTTTGATTTTCAAGCGCATGGCATCCTTCCTATCGCAACGGATATACGCCAGAAGACCAATATCGAATACACACCCGCTCCTGACATTCTCCATGAAGCGGCGGGGCATGCACCGATTTTATTTGATGAAACCTACTCAGAGTTTGTTAAATTAATAGGGAATATCGGAGCTAACGCTTTTGCGACAAAAGAAGAACATGAGGTGTTTGAGGCAACAAGGCATTTATCGATTGTCATGGAAAGTCCAGCCTCAACTGAAGAAGAAATTGAAGCAGCCAAACAGCGATTAAAGGAAAAACAGCTGCAAGTAAAAGGACTTTCTGAAGCTGAGCAAATCTCCCGGATTTTCTGGTGGACGGTCGAATTTGGCCTGATTGGCGAACTGCAGAAGCCCAAAATCTTTGGTGCAGGACTGCTGTCATCTGTGGGCGAAAGCAAGCATTGCCTGTCCGATCAGGTGAAGAAACGCCGGTTCACAATTGAAGATGCTATTAACACCAGCTATGACGTTACATCTATGCAGACCCAGCTATTTGTTTGCGAAAGCTTTGAACAATTGATAGAGGAAGTGACGAGATTCGGCGAGTCCATGGCCTTCAGGCAAGGTGGAACAGCGGCTATCGAAAAAGCGATCGCTTCAAGCCAGGTTGCGCACATCGAACTCAATTCAGGCATTCAAATTACTGGTCTTTTCACTGATATCATAAAGGATGCAGAAGGTGAAGCCATCTATGTCAAAACGACAGGTCCGAGTGCCCTTTCGATTCAAAATGAACAAATTAATCATCATGGGCCTGATATTCACCATGACGGCTTTGGAGCGCCGATCGGAAAATTGGCTGGAGGCATTAGGCTTGAAAATCAAACAGAACAGAGCCTGAAAAAACTTGGCATCGAGATGAATAAAATGATGCAAATCACCTTCGAAAGCGGAGTAGAAATTTCCGGCCATGTGACGAATCTGTTATTTAATCATGATTCCCTTGTTTTAATATCACTTGAAGAATGTCTCGTCAAAAAGGAAGATGAAATCTTGTTCCACCCCACTTGGGGCATCTATGATTTAGCTGTGGGCAGCCAGATTGTTTCTGCACGTCCAATCGCAGCGGATTACGCTGCATTCCACGGAGAATCTGTTATGAATGAAGATAGCCCAAAAGAAGGAAAAGCCCTAACCCCTCTGGAAGAATTATATGCGGAAGTAAGACAAATCCGGGAAACGAATTTCCCTCAGGATGTCCTTCTTCACAGTGTTATCGGAAAAATTCTTGATGAGTTCCCGGAAGAATGGCTGCTTCAGCTGGAAGTTCTGGAACTGCTTGAAAAGCATGACAAAGAATCGCCTTTGAAAAAACTGCTTCTGGACCAGCTTGAAAAGTTAAGTAAGGAAGAACGCTATGTCCGCCTGATTCAAAACGGACTCGATGTCATCTTTGATTGGAGGCATGTCACAGTATGACAAAAATAAGTGAAGAAGAAATAGCCCGGAAACTATCCAAGCTGCCAGACTGGAAAAGAAAAGACAGCAAATGGATTGAACGGCGCTATCGCTTCAAAGAATATTTAGACGGTATCGCCTTCGTAAATAAAATTGCATCTCTTGCTGAAAACGAAAATCATCATCCTTTTATCGCCATTCAATACAAAATGGTGATCGTCTCCCTCACTTCCTGGAGTGAAAATGGGCTGACAGGTCTGGATTTTAAGCTAGCCCGGCAGATAGATGATGTTTTTCTTGCAGACCATAATTAAGAAAATAAGTGCCTGTTGAGATGACAGGCACTTATTTTTCCCTTGTATCAAGTGGAAGTTCATATTCCCGAAGCACCTCGTAAAACGCCCTTCTCTTTGCATACCAGTCTGAATGCAGATTCAGCAAAATCTTTTTATCACCTTCTAAAGCAATCTCAAGCTGAGCTGGCAGCCCTCTCTTGTTTAGCTGAGTGACCGACTCTACCTCTTCCCACTGATAGCTTTCAACTGCCTTTATATTGGATACGCTATTTATATGAATTCCGCTTTCATCCAAATAGGTATACACATCAAAAGACATAAAGAATATGAAAAGAGACAGGCCAAACAAGAAAACAGCTGTTAATGTCAGCCGTTTTGAAGAATTCATTTCCCTGGAATACAGAAAAAGCCCGGCAACAGCGAACAAAAGAAAAAATCCTGCACTAAAAATCACATAAGATAGCTTATAGGTGCTAAATGCTAAGAAGAATTGAGGATGAAAGTAGAATTTATGAATGAAGTTAACACAAATGATGCTAATGGGGATTACACTTAAAATGTAAATCAGGCTTAGGCTGAATAACTTAGGTATTAAACCTTTTTCATGGGGAAGCTGAATATGGCATCACTCCTTCCACTTACCTTATATTACCATATTAACCCTAATAATTAATATAGCTTATTTGTTTTGATACTGATGCCCAGAACACTCCAGTGCCCAACATCATACATTAGAGCAAAAGTTGTTAGGGCAGGTCACTAATAATAAGTGACGGGGAGGTATAAAGGTATGGCTATTAATGAAGAAGCGCTGTGTCAGCAGTTTGCAAGAACAATCGGCGGCCAGGAAGGATTTGCCGGCGGGAAGTGTGTAGCAACGATTAATCGGGATGAACTGGAAGTCACCATTATGGGAAAACCATTTAACGTAACAACTTCTTTCTCATTTGAATCGATGGATACCAGGTCAGGACGGGCATTGTGTCTGGGCAGGGTGGCCCTTTTGCAAAAGGAAGTTGATGGATTTGCTGGTGCCATTATTAAACAGGGAATAACCGTTTCGTCCGTACACAATGAGTGGCTATTTGATCAGCCCAGCCTCATTTATGTGAATATCCAGGATGTTGATCATCCAATCAATTTTGCAAGGAAAGTCAGAAGAGCTTTAAGAAGTTAATCATATTATATAAAAAAAGCAAGCCCCATTTAGAATGTTGTAACTAAATGGGGCTTTTCCTTATAGCACTGACTGCAAATCCTCAATTAAGTCTTCGGCATCCTCCAGGCCAACTGAAATTCGAATCAGGCCATCTGTAATTCCCAGTTCCAGACGGCGTTCTTTCGGTATCGATGCATGCGTCATTTTGGCTGGAAGGGAAATCAGGCTTTCAACTGCACCCAAACTTTCTGCCAGGGTAAAATATCTTACTTTTTTCAGCACCTCTTCTGCCTTTTCACCGCTTCCGGCATCGAAGGAAATCATTCCGCCAAATCCCCGTGCCTGCTTCAAGTGAATGTCATGGCCTTTTTGATCTTTAAATCCTGGATAATAAACCTTTGAAACCTGCGGAAGATTGGTAAGAAAATTCGCCACCCTTTTCGCATTTTCTTCAATTTCCTCCATCCGAATGGCCAGTGTCCGAATTCCCCTGATTAATAGCCAGCTATCCTGCGGTCCCAGAACAGCACCAATTGAATTTTGGATGAAGTGCATATCTGCTGCAAGCTGTTCAGTATTCACCACAACCAGCCCGGCAACCACATCACTATGTCCGCCTATATATTTGGTGGCACTGTGCAAGACTATATCAGCACCCAGTTCTATTGGATTTTGCCAGTATGGTGTACTGAAGGTGTTATCCACAATCATAAGCAAATTCTTGGATTTGGCCAGTTTGGAAATTCCGGCCAGGTCTGTAATCTTCAGCAATGGATTCGTCGGTGTCTCAACATAGATGGCTTTTGTATTTTCCTGTATTGCCGCTTCCACAGCAGCCAAATCACTTGTATCCACAAAGGTTACATCTACATTATATTTCGTCAAAACCTTTGTCACTAACCGATAGGACCCGCCATACACATCATCTGTGAAAATAACATGATCTCCTGTTGAAAATAAGTGCATTACAGAAGAAATAGCTGCCATGCCGGAACCGAAAGCAAACCCGCGGTATCCGCCTTCCAGATCCTTTATTAATTCCTCTAAAGCATGCCTGGTCGGATTTCCGGTTCTTGCATACTCATAAACGAAATTGCCCACTCCATCTTGTTTAAAGGTACTGGCATGGTGGACAGGTATGGAGACGGCACCTGTATAATCATCTCTGGAAATACCGCCGTGAATCATTTGTGTTTTCCTTCTCATTGTTCATCCTCCTCATAAATTGATTTACTTATATACCGCTCACTGCTGTCAGGAAAAATGGTGACAATATTCGTGCCGGGCCGAGCATTTTCAGCTTCTCTCAGCGTTGCTTCAAAAACAGCTCCTGACGAACTTCCAACTAAGTATCCTTGCAGCAATGCCAGCTCCTTCACTCGTTTGAAGGCATCTTTATCTGAAATGGTATGAATGGCGTCAAATAAGCCTATTTCCATATACGGCGGCAAAAACTCCATCCCGATTCCCTCGGTTCGATGCGGCCCTGCCTTTCCGCCATTTAAAACGGAGCCTTCAGGTTCGACGATAACTGTCTTTATCTTTGGGTTCTTTTCTTTAAGATATCTGGCGCAGCCCATAAACGTACCGCCAGTCCCAGCTCCAGCTGCAAAAATATCAAGTTTCCCATCTAATGCTTCGAAAATCTCAGGTCCCAATGTTTCATAATACGTTTGCGGGTTATTTTCATTGCTGAACTGCTGAGGACTATAGGAATTAGGAATCTTCAGCAGCAGTTCCTCCGCCTTCCTAATAGCGCCTTTCATTCCTTCTTCAGTCGGGGTATTAATAACTTCTGCCCCTAACGCCTTCATTAGCTTCTGTTTTTCAACACTGAATTTTTGAGGTACGACACAGATGATTTTGATCTTCGTTCCAATAGCAGCAAGCGCTAAGCCAATTCCTGTATTCCCTGCAGTCGGTTCAATTACAGCCCCATCTTCCGGAACCAGCCCATCCTCAATAGCTGTCTGAATCAAGTTCTGTCCTAACCGGTCCTTTACACTGCCTCCCGGGTTAAAATATTCAAGCTTTGCGAAAACATTTACTCCCTGCGGAATAGCATAGTGTTTAATTTTCACAAGAGGGGTACGCCCAATCAATTCATTCACATTGCTGTAATAATTCATCGTCAGCACCTCTGTTTTTCAGAAAGAATGGTTACTCTTCTTCATTGCGTTTTTTGGATATTTCTTACGTTTCTTTTAATTCATATTATTCCTACTTGTATAGTATGTTTTAAGTTTATTTTTGTCAATTGTCAGCTGAAAAATCCGCTGGCAACTGAGAATTAAGGATGATTGCAAAGTTGCCAAGTGAGATATTAATTCATACTATACCAATAAGTATTATAAGAATTGAAGGGGTGATTTTTACAATGGGCCGTGAATTTGTAGATTTGTTTGATCATTGGGCAGAATCCTATGATCAGGCTGTAACGGGTAAAGACATTGAATATCAAGAGGTGTTTTTGAATTATGAACATATCCTTCAAGAGGTTGCTAATCTTGTGAATGGAAATGTGGTGGAATTCGGTACAGGTACCGGCAACCTAACTCAAAGGCTACTGGAGAAAGGCTGTTCAATAATCGGAGTGGAACCTTCTGCTGCCATGAGAAAAATAGCAGGCAAAAAAATGCCTCATCTTACATTATTAGATGGTGATTTTTTAAACTTTCAATTGTTTGGTCCCATAGATGCCTTTGTCAGCTCGTACGCATTCCATCATTTAGAAGACAGCGAAAAAGCCAATGCCATCTCTAAATATACCACCCTCCTTTCAACTGGCGGGAAAGTCGTTTTTGCCGATACTGTCTTTGGAAGCATGGGCGAAAAAGAGACTTTTATCCAGGAAGCTAAAAACAATCATTACCTCAGCCTGGCACAAGACCTGGAAACAGAACACTATACAACCATCCCCATATTAGAAAGCATGTTTCATTCCAATGAATTCTCTGTTGAGTTTAAGCAGCTCAATCGATATGTATGGCTGATAGAAGCAGAGAAACTTTAGGAAAACGAAGCTCAATGACTGATAACCCTGCTGATCCATAAGTTGGTTCAGCAGGGTTTTCTTTGCCTTAAGCATCCAGTTTGACTTCTAAAATATTTTGCAGTATATTAATTGACGTATCAATCATTGACCTATCAATTATCTAAAAGGCGGGGGATGCTGTGTTCAAATGTTCAAAGGAAGAAGAATTAATTGCTGCCCGGCTGTTTGAACTCAGCAAACAGACAATGCCAAAGTTTGAACGCTGTACAGGCATCAGCCAATCACGGCTTGAGATTCTTCGGGAGCTTTTTGAAGCGGAAGAAATTACGCAGCGGGAGCTTCAGAAAAAAGTGAATATTGATCATGCTGCTGTCACAAGACACCTTAAACAGCTGGAAGAAAAGGGCATGGTGATCCGCAGGAAAAATCCTGAAGATAACCGTTTTACTTACGTCAGCCTGACAGAGGAAGGCAAAACGAAAATTGCTGCTTATTGCGAAGAAAAGAAGCGGTTTATTTCCAAAATCCTGAACGGCTTTTCGGAACTTGAGCGAAGCACACTACTAAATATGCTCACACGCATCCAGGAAAATGTAGATAATATTTAATTTTCACATCCAGAAAAACATAAAGGAGAGTTCATCATGAATAAAACCATTATCAATGACTTTAAAGAAATCATCACAGGCCGACGTTCCATCCGTAATTATGACCCAACAGTCAAAATCAGCAGAGAAGAAATGGCTGAAATCCTGGAAGAAGCATCTTTAGCTCCTTCATCCGTAAACCTGCAGCCATGGCGTTTTGTGGTCATTGATTCAAAAGAAGGCAAAGACACACTGGCACCGCTCGCAAAATTCAATCAAAGACAAGTTGAGACATCAGCAGCTGTCATCGCTGTCTTTGTTGATATGAAGAGTGAAGCATACATTGAAAAAATTTATGATACAGCTGTTGAAAAAGGATACATGCCTGCTGATGTAAGAGACACCCAGGTGCCATCCATCAAAGGCTTAGTGGAAAATATGACATTCGAGCAAAAGAAAGAAATGAACCTGATCGATGCTGGTCTCGTTTCGATGCAGCTAATGCTTGCAGCTCGTGCCCATGGCTATGATACAAATCCAATTGGAGGCTATGAAAAAGACAGGATAGCTGAAGCATTCCATCTGGATAAGGAACGCTACTACCCTGTCATGCTTATCTCAATCGGCAAAGCTGCTGATCAGGGGTATAAATCTGTCCGCCTTCCTGTTGAAGATATCACGGAATGGAAATAACTCATAAAGGAGAAATATAACATGATCATTATTCATGCTGGCTTCCAAGTACAAACTGATAAAGAAAATGATTTTCTTGCTGAAATCCGTCCGCTGATCGAGGCTTCCAGAGCAGAAGAAGGCAATATCTCTTATGACCTGGTAAAAGATACAGAAAAAGCGGGTTCCTATACCATGATGGAATTGTGGAAGGATATGGACGCTGTGAAGTTCCACAATCAGACAGAACATTTTACATCATTTACAGCAAAGGCTCCACAATACTTTTCTGCACCTCCTCAGGTGAAGGTGTATGATGCACTGTCTGTAGATAAATAATAAATTATCCAGAAAAAGACGCTTGGAATTTAAAATTCCCAAGCGTCTTTTTCTGGATATACAGTTTGATTTATAATCTCTGCCTGGGGTTTTCTACTCATTTTATTCATTGTTCTCTTTTTGATCATGATAAGCAATGAGGATGACTTCTTCTCCCTTTTCCTCACTTAACCGCTTTTCCAGATTATGCACCTGCTGCAGATCTCCGTCGGACAAATTTGCAAAATGATATTGTTTATCCATTTTTCATCACCTTTTCGTAATAGGATACTTAAAGTTTGTGTTTTCCAGGCATTTTTATACCAAAAATACCCGGATTCAATCTTTATTTAATCCCCAAAATGGCAATGGCAATGACTGTTAACACCAGACTCAGCAGCAGTGACATACCCCAATGTTTCTTTTCGGTCATCTTGAATAACACATTCATTACAGAACTGATTGCCAGAAAAATAAAGAATACAAATAAAAAAATCATAAATTCCATTATCGCTTAACCTGCCTTTTGTCCTGTTTCGCAAGGAAATAAGAAGAGCTTCCCATCATCATGCCTCCGAAGATCCCCATGAAACTGCCGGCGACAGTCCAATAGGCAGACAGAAAGATGCCGGACATAAGCAAAATAAGCCCTCCTATAAACAGGGCCATTCCCACTTTCATTCTGCTTCTTCCTCCTGTTCCTTAGCCTAAATCTTTCACAACCGCCATTTCCTTCCCAAATCGGTGGCCATGATCTGCAAACCCCAAACTTGCATAAAGCTTGTGTGCCCCAAGATTCTCAGGTTGGTAGCCTACTGCAATTTTTTTCGCATTCGGCAGTTTCGCCATTTCCGCAATCATCAGATCCGTCGCTTTTTTTCCTATTCCCTTGCCTTGGTGCGACTTATCAACCATAATCCGGTAGATCCAGTAAGCTTCCAATTCTTCTATACATGTATTAAACATTAAAAAGCCGACAGCTTTATCTTCCAAGTAAATCACATACGGTCTCAGCGCCGATTCAAATTTAGATTGCGCAATGGAAACAGCATTCGGCTCCAAATTGGCTTTTTGTTCCTCTGCAAGTTCGAGCAGGCAGCATTCATACCAATTATCTGCTGTTACTTCTTCTATTCTCACATTCCCAGTATTCATTTAAATTTCCCCTTTTCACATTTTGGGGAAACGCTGATATTAATTAGGCGTTCTCCCCTTATTTTGATCCATAATAACTAAAGTTTTATTTAGCATATTGAACGCCTCCTTTTACTAAATTGTCAGAAAAAACAAGACTCACTCATTATACTATAATATTCCAATAAATGCGCACATCGGATTTCAGTTATTTTTTCTATGAAAAGGCCATATATAATATATTGATTCAGCAAAAAAAGGGGAGGATGCGATATATGCCAGCGAAGCAAATTCGTTTACGGAGAATTCAAAGCCTTGCTCACGACATTATGGTAGAAATGAATTCAAAGGAAGACCATAAGAAGAATGAATCATACAGAACAGTCATTGATCACCTATCACGTGCGATTGGGGAACTATCTGATCCATCGGGTGATTATTCATTGGATTATGTAGAAGAAAAAGTAGCTACTGCCCATTATAAAATCTTTAAGAACATGAAAAAACTGACTCCACTTCGAAAAACAAAAGAATCAGCATGGTAAAATTTTTTTGAATGAAACTGATAATTATTATCAATAATAGATAAAGAAGGTAACCAAATCGGTTACCCCTTGGATCAAACTTCAGGTTCAAACGTTTTACAGTCTGTCTCTTTGCTGTTGGACGCCTGCTTGCCTGTATGGCTGACAACATAGATAGCGTCTGCACTGCACTTATTTCCCTTTTCCCAAAAGGTGCAGTTATTTACTTCACAAAGAACATCTTTAGCCATGTATATCACCTCCTGATTTTATTATTTTAGCCATTCAGGATGGTGATATACTTGCTTGTTTATTTATCCATGTTCCACTCTTCCTTTAAAATCGCATAATAATATTCATCCCACCATTCATCGCCATGTGGAATGCACTTTTTGAAAAAACCTTCCCGCCTCATGCCGATTTTCTCCATCACCCGGTAAGAAGGCGGATTCTCAGGCTGGCAGGTTGCAATAATCCGGTGCAGGCCATGTTCTTCAAAGCCATATTTCAGCACTGCATATGCTGCTTCTGATGCGTAGCCTTTATTATAATACTTCGGATTAAAAACCCAGCCAATTTCATATGTATGATCGCCAAAATACTTATGAAAAGCGACATGGCCAATCAGTACCTCTTCATTTTTTAAAAGAACGGGAAAATGCTCTGCTTTTTCGGTATTCATGCGGATAAACTCTTTAGCAGCTTCTTCTGTAAAAATACCACCTGGAATGTATTTCATTACTTCTGGATTTGATGTGTACTCATAAACTGCCTGCCAGTCTTCTGACTTGAACTTTCTTACGGTTAATCTCTTTGTTTTAATGTCCATCGTCTTTTCCCCTATTAAAATTTATAAAGAGAGTATTCTTCTCTTTTGGAAAAATCCCCTCTAAATTCTGGAAAATTTCATTACTTCACTCTAATTTGGAAGAAACTGGACTATCTTAAACTGAGGCAAAGTCATATGGTATCAGGCTTGATGCAGGCAAAATTAAGCTGATTTACTGATAACCATGACAGCTTCTTAGGTCACTAAATCTTAATTTAATCTAACTGGTGCAACAGGTATCGCCTTTGCATCTTTTATGCTGACTTTTTCTATGCACAAAAATAGCATCCGCATGGGATGCCATTTTCAGATATAGTTTATTTACTGATTATTATTTTCTTCAGAAGGCTCTTCATCCATATCAGGTTCTTCTTCATCCATTTCCTCTTCGCTTGGCTCTTCACTTAAATCTGGCTCTTCGTTATCTTCCTGCTGATCCATTTCCATGTTTTCCTCATCTTCCGGAGGCGGATCCTGCTCAGAAGCACAGCCTGCTAACATTAATCCTGCTCCTAATGGAATTGATAAAAGCAGATTCTTATACTTCATTTTTTATCATCTCCTCTTGCAGTATTATGTTTCTATGTAGACTATTCCCCTGGGTCCGCAATATAAACATGAGTGAAAGGTTACATATATTGCGGATAGATTACATAACAATTATTTCAGTCCGTATACGACAACCATGAAAAAGCCTCTGGCCATGATGCAGGAAGTACCTTCAAAAAAAGCTGAACGCACATAAATTTTTCTATCCGCACACAAATCTTTTCTATCCGCACAGAAAAAATTTTATGTGCATATATTTTTCAGCTATCCGCACATAAATCTTTCCAGATGGAAAAAAACAATAAGAGTTTGGTTCAGATTTGCAAAATACAGGCATTTTCTTCATTACTTTACTGATACCTTATCTTTTTTTGCAATCGGCGCAGGTTTTCCAAACAGATATCCCTGAAAAAGCTGGTATCCCTTGTTCCGAAGCCAATCAAAACCCTCCCGGTTTTCAATCCCTTCAGCTTCCATATGATCCTTGCAAAAATCAAGAAAATCCCGCATGGTCATCCTATGCACACCCTTATTATGCAATAGTTCTATTTTACTTTATTACCAGGAATAGGATACCTTAAAAAAACTAATTACAGTGCATTCCCAGCCAGCAAAAAAGACCACCCCCAGCCTCAGCCGAAGATAGCCTTATAATGAATTACTCATATCGCAAAGATTCAATTGGACTCAGCCTCGAAGCTTTATTAGCCGGCAGCAGTCCGAAGATGATCCCGATCGCCATTGAGAAGAAAAGTGCTCCTGCGACGACCTGCCAGGAAATGAGCGATGGCCATCCGGCAAATAATGAAATCAGAGATGCCGAACCCCAGCCCAGCAGGATTCCCAGCACTCCGCCGATCAAGGTCAGTGTGACAGATTCGATTAAAAACTGTCCCATGATTTGCCCCCTGGTTGCTCCCAGTGCTTTACGGATGCCGATTTCCCTCGTCCTTTCGGTTACAGATACGAGCATGATATTCATGACACCAATTCCGCCAACAAACAGCGAGATACCGGCGATACTGCCGATGATTAACGTCATGACCTTTGTAATCTGGCCGATTCCTTCTGCCATTTCTTCCATGTTGATGACCATATACGATTCTTCTGTATTATGCATCTTGTTAAGTAAGCTGGCAGCCTTCTTTCCGGCAGTCTGAAGCTGATCAGCGGATTCTGCCTGAAGCGTCACCTGGGTAAAGTCACTCTTCCCATAAATAGTCTGCCATGTTTTAGTAGGCACATAGATCTCAAGAACACCGAATGAAAAGAGCCCTGTCGGCTTTTTCATGACGCCAATGATTTCAATAGGCTGGTTTCCAATCCGGATTACTTCGCCAACCGGCGATTTGCCATCAAAAAGCTCCTCCTGCATGGAAAAGCTGACAAGCCCTACCCTGCGTCCCCCAAGAAAATCCGCAGCCGTAAACGATCGCCCTTTTTCCAGTTCAACATTGTTGAGCTCAAAATAAGCAGGGCCTACTCCTGTTGTGGATGTTTCAGCTGTCTGTTCTCCAAATGAAGCCTGTGAGAACTGTGAGCTTGAAGCAACTACTCTTTTAATCTCTGGAATCTGCTCCAGTGCTTTGATATCTTCCCCATCAAAAGGAGCTTCATTAAATATGTTCGGGTTTGCCTGAATTTCCTCATCAGAGGGCTGATAAAACAGCTCCACTGTATTGCCGGGACCTGTCAGCTGCGTCTTCAGCATTGCTTCTCCGCCCTGGCCGATTGCGACAACAATAATGACAGCCCCAACACCAATAATGATCCCAATCATCGTTAAAATCGATCTCATTTTATGCGCCTTCAATGAACTAAGCGCCATTTTGATATTTTCTAAAAAACTCATGTAGGCGCCCCCCTGCGGGAAAGGTCTGCGGGCACAATCAGCCCATCCCTCACCATAATCGTGTGATGGGCATATTCTGCAACCTCTGGTTCATGTGTAACCATTACAATCGTTGACCCTTCATGGTTCAGCTCCCTGAACAGTTCCATAATAGAGGCGCTTGTTTTCGTATCAAGAGCACCTGTCGGCTCATCCGCCAATATGATTTTCGGTTCGTTCACAATCGCTCTGGCGATGGCAACCCGCTGCTTCTGCCCTCCTGATAAAGCATTTGGCAGATACTCCACCCGATCGGCCAAGCCCACTTTAACCAGTGCTGCTTCTGCCCGTTCCAATCTTTCCTTTTTTGCAAGGCCGCTATAAATCATAGGCAGCTCAACATTTTGAATGGCCGTCAGTCTCGGAAGCAGGTGAAACTGCTGAAACACAAACCCGATCGATTGATTTCTGACCTTTGCCAGCTCTGCTTCCGAGTAATTGGATATGTTCTCACCATCCAATTCATATATTCCTTCTGTCGGCAGATCGAGACATCCAATAATATTCATAAGCGTGGACTTTCCCGATCCGGATGGCCCCATAATCGCCACAGAATCCCCTTGCTCAATGCTCAGATTAATCCCTTTTAATACTTCAATTCTTTCTTTTCCCGCCTGATAAGACTTGGTTATGCCTTTAAGATCAATCATTTCACATCCACTTCCATGCCGTCTTTCAGCTGATCTGATGGATTAGTAATAATCAAATCCTGCTCATTGAGGCCGCTTGTTATCTCGATTTTATTCCCGGAAGCGACACCTGTCTCTACTTCCTGTTTATAGCTTTTCTGATCCCTGACCACGAATACATATACGCTGCTGTCTCCAGTTATAACCGAGTTGGCCGGTACAGTCAGCGCCTTCTTCTTATCTGTTTCGATTTCCATTATGAGCTGAAAGCCTGACCTCAGGGACATTTCCTTCACCGTGACCTCCACCCGATACTGTGGCGCACTATTTTCGGCAGGATTCATTCCCTGATTCTCTTCTGGCATATCTGCTACTTCGCTGACTTCGCCTTTCCATTCCTTTTCAGGAATTGCATCGGACAGGAGAGTCACCTTTTGCCCCTCTTTTACCTTTAATGAATCGAATTCTGAAAGTAAGCCTGATGCGCCGATTGCTTTTAAATCGCCAACATAAATGACAGGTTTTCCTGCCGAAGCCGGATCAGAGGAGGCTCCCTTGTTCACCTGAAGCACCACTCCATCTATTGTGCTTTTAACCTCTAATTCTCCAAGGCGCTTTTCAATATCTTTCTTCTGTAAAAGCACCTGGCTTAATTCCAGATTCGCCAATCGCTTTTCCAGTTTCAACTGATCCCTTTCAGGCTGTATCTGTTTATCAGCTTCCTTATCACCAGCCTGTTTGCGCAGCTCTTTTTCCTTATCCCCCAGCTGGTCTTCCTCTTTTTCCAGCTGGCTGATTTTTATATAGCCTGATTCAGCCTGAAGTTTGACCTTTTCCCATTCAAGCTCCAATGCCTGGCCATCAAATTTGGCCAGCACCTCTCCTTTTTTAACAGAATCCCCTTCTTCTACCAGGAATTCCTTTATTTCGCCTTTTTCAGGAGATGTATATATTTTCTGCTCATTCACCAGCTCTGCCGTTCCTGGAATCATGATCTGCTCTTTAATTTCTTCCTGAACCGGATGGGCGGTTTTTACTTCAGGCCCTTTCGCAAACGCCTGCCTGTAGACGCTAACGCCAGCCAGCAGCAAAAACACAGCCGTAACCCCGAGTGCTATCCAAACTTTCTTTTTCATTTAGACACCAGTCATTCCTGAAAGGGTATTGCTGATTAAAGTGAAGACAATGCCGATGATGAAGAAGGCAATCGCAATGCCCCAGGCCCAGCCTTTTGATAATCCTCCAACCCGATGAAGGCCAATTGCCGTTACAACAGACTGCCAGATGCTGAATAACTCGAAAGAACCCAGGACCCCTGGTTTCTCGCTGTTCATCAATCCTGCTAAACTAGTAATAAATATTTCCGGATTTCCTCCAATAGCTGCTCTTAATGCCATATTGACCACAAGGCCGATCCCGCCAATAACAAGAATATAAATATTCATGGAAAATATCTGTTTGAACGTTGCATCTGATCCAGCAATTTTAATGAAAATCATATAAATGCCACCGGAAATGAGGGCAACCACTACAGGTGTGAAAATTCCTGTTATTGCCACACCAACTCTCGAAAACATCATTACCATCTCTGCCTCGGCCTCACTCATGCCATCAAGCCCAAGGTAAGATGCATCCATAGACATTGCCATCAGGAACATGCCCACGGCATACAGAATACTGATTAAAATCAGCGGCACCCAAATCTTAGGGTTTTTTCGGATGCGGTCAAACTGCTCTCCAGGACTCCAAATCATCCCAAGCATACTCGGTTTTGCGCTGCTTGTTTTTACTTCTTGTTCCATTAAGAACACTCCTATTCTATTAAAATGATTCCACTATAGCTTTACGGAATAATATAGAAAAAGTTTCAAATAATTACAATTGACCCATTGAAAATACCAGAAGATTACTCCCCTGGTATCCTGTCTACACAGCCTTCCGCTGAAAATAAAAATAGCCGCCAAGATAAAACAATAAAAAGAATCCGCCGATAACAGTCAAAAGCTGTTCCCACGGGATAAAGAATATATCGCCAGTGTCTGTCGCTGGATACATCATTGCAAAGGGCTGTGCCCAAGGATAATAAGGGCCCACTTTCTCGGAATTCATCGCCAGTATGGATGGCAGCGTAAAAACGACGTTGACCGCAAAAGGTGCCGCAAAACTTTTGAACCAGACGGACATCCACAGCTGCAGAGCGACTAATGGGAAAGTCGCGACCCAGCCTCCCAATATGCTTTTCCAGACAATCGCTGCCGGAAATGGATCGGTTACACCTTTATACAATCCTGCACCAAAAATGGCAGCTAAATAGAATAATTGGATAAGCAAAACCAATAGCAGGATCAGCGCATACTTAGCTGCAAACACTTTTCCCCTTGTGACAGGCAGCGCCAAAAGCTGCTTCCAGCCCCCGGCCTGATGCTCATACCGGCAGACAAGGCTTGCCAGAACCCCTGTGACTAACGGCAAAAAGAGTACCGAATAAGGCAAATTCATATAAATCAAAAGCAGGTACCATTCGTTCATCACCCCCGCCGTTTCAGCTGTATTCGCCCCAATCCCTGCGCCCAGCCCAATCAGCGGTCCCACTAAAAGAATGCCGAAGATCTTTGATTTACGCAGCTTAAACCACTCCGACTTCAAGATAGACAGCATCTATTTCACATCCCTTCTCGCAAAATCAATCATGCCGGCTGTGTATAGTAAAAAGCCGGCTCCAATTCCAAGCAGGACGTTGATAAGCGGTTCATTCCACTCATTCAGCAGCAGCGGCCATTTCCAAATCAGCCAATCCGGCAAAGTAAAGCCAGCATATGTCAGAATCACTCCCAGAATTCCCAGAGTGATTGGCACACCCTGATTTATACTCACAGTCGCTATCCAAAGCTGCAGCGCCAAAACTGGCAAAGCCGCAAAAAAAGGATAAAAGCTGTATTCCAGCAGACCCTTATACGGAATCTCCCCGCCCAAATCAAGAAACAATCCAAAAGCAAGCGCGAATAGCATCAAAAGCACAGAAGAAGTTAGAAGCAGAATCGACAGCACCGTGAACTTCGTTAAATACACGCTCATTTTCGAAACTGGCAATGCAATCAGCTGTTTCCAGGCGTTCGTTTCATTTTCAATACTTGACATAAATGACGTCAGAATTACGATGCCCAGCACAATCGCCAGCGGTGTGAACGAATGGATATTATCCAAATAATACCCCCACCGGTCATCATTCTGTCCGAACAAATAATCCTTGCGCACCCCGTAATTGACCATCTGCATGGCTACTACCCCAATTGGACCCAGTACGGTCAGGAACCAGATTCCTTTCCGCTTAATCTTCATAAATTCAGCTGCCAGTAATTTCTCCATCATCCGGCCTGCTCCTCGCTCGTCATCTGAAGGAAAATGTCTTCCAATGATCGCTTTTCTTCTTCCACCCGGTAAACGGAAAATCCATCTGCTACAAGTCCGCGCACAGCCTCAGCCACTTGCTCATCCGATTGCTGCGGCAGCGAAATGATGCCGCTATCCAAACCAGCCTTCATTCCTCTTCCCAGCAGGGAGCGCCAGGCTTTGTCGCTCTCGCTGACCTTTAATAAAACGGATTGCTGTGCAAACATGCGCATCGATTCAATTGAATCCTGAAAAATCATTTTCCCTTTCGTGACAATACCTACTGTTGTCGCCATCTGATCAATCTCTGAAAGCAAATGACTGGAAATTAACACGGTCATCCCGCATTCAGATGGCAGGCTTTTAATTAAATTGCGGATCTCAATAATACCTGAAGGATCTAATCCGTTTGTCGGCTCATCCAGAATCAGCAATTCCGGGTTATTCAGCAGCGAAGCAGCAATTCCAAGCCGCTGCTTCATGCCGAGTGAGAAGCCCTTTACTTTCTTATCACCAGCATCAGTCAGCCGGACAATCTCCAGCACCTCAGCGATTCTCTGTTTTGGCACACCAAGTATTTTTCTCATTGCTTCAAGATTTTCTTTTGCCGTTAAATGCGGGTAATATGAAGGTGATTCTACAAGCGAGCCTACCCGTCCTAATATATTTAGTCTTTCTTTCTTTAAATCTTTTTGAAAAATTTCAATCCTGCCGGAATCAGGCTTCATCAGCCCCAAAAGCATCCGGATCGTTGTCGTTTTCCCTGCACCATTCGGACCCAGAAATCCGTAGATTTCCCCTTTGGGTATTTTCATTTCCAGACCTGACACCGCTTTCTCCTGACCAAAATGCTTTGATAAATTTTCCGTTCTTACGACATACTCCATTCCTCTCACCTCACTTTCCATCTTAGCCAGGCAAGGTTAAAACAAAGGTAGGGGGAAGTTTAAAATTTGTTTAAATGACACTTTTTTCCTCCTAAATCGTCTAATACAGTAAGCACCTTGGGAAGGGGAAAACCTTATGACGTTTAAAAGGCTTTTTAACATTGGCTACGCTGTATTCCTGCTTGCCTGTTTACTCGTATATTTTTTTATTCCACACACTTATGCCTGGGTTATCCTCGTTATTCTGGCAGTCCTCTTTGGCATTTACCAATTGATAGCATTATGGAATTTAAAACAAAAAAGGAGCTCCTGATAAGGCAGCTCCTAATGTTTTCTTAAGATTTTTATGATTGTGCCCTCGTCACCGGAATCGATATCCCACTCCAGTTTCATGCCCTTCACCATCATATCAACGATGGATAAACCGATTCCGGCTCCTTTTTCATTGGAGCTGTTTTTAAGCCCCTTTCCATGATCGATAACAACAATCGCATCGTACTCATCGGTGGATTCAGTCGCCACTTTAAGGTAAAGTCCATCCTTCGCATGCCGCAGTATATTTTGCAGAATGTTATCAAAAATACGGCCCAGCCACATTGGATCGGTCAGCCATTTCACTTCAAACGGCTCTAACTCGATGTTCACCTCAAAACTTTCTTTCTCAAAAACCGGATACCAGGATGCCAAACTTTCACGAACAAACCGGACAGCATCCAGCTCGATCAGCTCCTGCTTATGCTTGCTCGCCATCAAAAGCGTGTAGCTCATTAAGTTCTCAATCAGTCTATCAATATTGACAATCGAAGTTTCCAGCGCTTTGACCGCCTGTTTTCCTGCTGGAGACAGATTTTCCTTTGCAATCGAGTATGTTTGCGCATTGATTTTCGTTAAAGGCGTCCGCAGGTCATGGGACAGATTGGCGATCAGCTCCCTCCGCAGCTGTTCTTCCTCCTGCTCGCGTTGCTTGCTTTCCTTGAGCTCAAGGATCATCTCATTAAAAGTCCGTTCCAGCTGGCCGATTTCATCATTGTTTTGCACATCAATGCCGATCGGGAGATTATCCATATCCCGTCTTTCCATCGCCTCCTGGAGTTGAAGCAGTCTTTTGCGGATGCCACGGAAAAATAAAAAAGAGACGATAATAAACAGGGAAATGATCAAAAGCAGACCGGCTCCTAAGAAAAGTCCATATTTCTCTGTTACCTCCACAATCGGCGGAAGAAATAAATTCCTCGGTATTTCAAGAACGATAAAACCGTTCTTTTCATCCCCGCCAATAAAACTTATAACTGTAAACGGATCGCCGCCATACCGTTCCTTAATAAACTTCGCTGTAAAGGCAGGAGTCCAATTAGCAGGCAGGTCCCCCTTCACATCCAGCTGCTCCAGTACATTTCCCTTTTCATCCACCCAAAACATTGAGGCTTCAGGATAGTCCTTTTTCCATTTCGAAAAAAGCTTATGAATGCTTTCACTTGAGGCATTCTCCACTTCTGCTGCATCCGCATGCCATTTTTCTTCAATATGACTGGGATCGGATTCATTCTTGTTTTTTTCTCCTGAAATGTCCTCTTGGAGACCCATAGCCAGCATAGCCACAAGTAAATAAGCTGCCTGAAACAGAAATAAGGCAACCAGAATAATCGCCATATACTTCGCCTGCAGCGATTGGAAAAACCTTTTCATATCTTCACCCTGTAGCCGATTCCGCGAATGGTCTCAATGATTTCAGGACGCGAAGGGTTCTTCTCGAGTTTTTCACGAAGATAGCGGATATGAACCATCAGGGTTTTGTCGCCCTCCATATATTGTTCTCCCCAGACGCCTTCATAAAGCTGCTCTTTTGTCAGTATCTGATTCAGATGGCGAATGAAGTGCTGAAACAGCTGATACTGCTTGCCTGTCAATTGAATTTCATCGTCTGCATCCCGATCAATAATCCTCAGGTCCTTTGTATGTACCTGTAAGTGGTGAAGCTCCAGCACCTGATCATTCTTTTGAAATCGCCTTAACAGCACTTCAATCCTCGCAGCGAGCTCATCCGGCTGGAAAGGCTTTGTAAGATAATCATCAGCAAAGCTCAGGCCCTCCAGCTTATCCTCTACCGCCGTCCTTGCCGATAGCATAAGTACTGGCATGTCACTCTTTACTTTCTTAATCCGCTTCCCAAGCGAAAACCCGTCAAGCCCCGGAAGCATCACATCTAAAATGGCAATATCGGCATCAGAAAGATAATTTTCCATACCTTCTCCAGACTGCAGCCAGATCACCTCATAGCCTCTTTCCTCTAAATCATTTTTCAGCCAGCTGCCAATATCACTTTCGTCTTCTATGTATAAAATTCGAACCATACTCTCCACCCTTTAATTAATCTTTTACGAATCTGCTTTTGAACATCATCTTATAAGTTCCCGAATCTAACAAATACTTCCTGCTATTCTACGATACTTATTATTGATAGGATTCATTTTTCCCGCCATGATTACTTCTCTATAAACAGGGTACATACTAACTAAGCTTTTCAATACCTTATTGCCTGCCACTAAGTATTCTTCCAAAAAGAGTTTTAGCGGGAGGTGATGAAGTGAGAAAAGTTTACCGAATTGAGGAATTGCTCGCTTATTTAGCATCTATTGGCTATCCTCTCACAGAGGAAAAAATCCATCATCTGATTCAGAATAAGGACATCCCGCATCTTAGACCTTACGGAAATTTGTATGTCTTCAACCTGGATCACATCGACTGGTGGGTCGGCCAGAGGAGAGAAAGCATTACCTAGCCCCGCTCTTTAGCGGGGTTTTTACTATGTAAAAAACATTCGCCATTAACAGCGAATGCTTTTTCGAACTCTTAATTCAGCTCCTCCCTTACAGAGTTCCGGAATTCGCTGTTTGTCAGAAATTGAAGCTGAAAACTGTTCATATTCCTTGAAAGCTCCTAAAACTGCGCATTGCTCAGATCATTTGCAAGGAAAGCCATTTCTGTACGATTGCCCTCTTTATCGGTTGCATACATGCTGATGGTAAAAACAAAGGCTGTTGATCCTCCCTTTTGCCCTGCATGCTGAAGCCACTCCCGGTTGCGGGGATTTTTCAGCAGCTGCTCCATAACCGGGTCAAGATAAGAATGGATTTTATTGGAAAAATAGTTTCCTGTTTAATAGGCTCATCAGCTCTGCATAATCACCAGCAGTAGCACGCGGAAGCCTGTCAGACCATATTCTTTGAAAATCCATATCGAGAACCTTCAATAGTTCCTTCTTACCTTTTTCGAGTGGCGGATGGCTGTCCCATTTTTGATGAATGTCTATAGCTCTGCTTCGATACTCATCAAGACTCATGCCCTTCAATTCCTTAAGCGCCTCTTCTTTTGTGAAACCCTTTTCCTCCATCAGCTCCATCGGGATAAAAAGGGCACTGACAATCGGATACATCTTTTCATGACTGGCAAGCTTCAAATCTTCAGCAAGTCTATTTACATTTTCAATTCCCAGGACATTCAGCAGGTAATCGGTGTTTGCATTCGAACTGTAAGCGATCATCCCATTTGTCACTTCACTTAGAGGAACACTCTCCACCTCTTCTGAAAGGCTATCAATCCACGCCTGGTGGGCTCCTCCATCTGTTTTAGGAACATAATACGTTTCCAAGGTCTTTAAATCGACTTTTTCCTTTGGGTCTATTTCTCCCTCCGCTGCCTGACGCGCATATTCAATTGCCACCATAATTTTAACCGTGCTGGCTAAAGGAAGCGGCACATCCTCATTGATTTTAACCCACTCTTCATCATTATGCCGAATAACCAAGGCCATATTGTCTGTATGCCTGTGTTCCTGCACATACCCGATGACTGACTCAGGATCACCGCTGTTTTTCCCCTTTAGATACATGAATAGGGCCAAAGCTGCTGCTGCCAAAATAAGAACTATTCCAGTGATTAACCACATCATTTTCAAAAAGAAAACCTCCATGATTACGCTGTACTATTTAAATACGAAAGGTAATCATGGAGGTTTCATCATATAGAAAAAATCCTATTAATTCGCACTTCAGTACAGCGCAAGATGAGCTGGCATACCTTTCACTCAAACGTTTGATTGAATTTTTGGGGGTTCAAAAACTTAAGGCATAGCCTAATAAAAAGAATGCAAACTAAAAACGCAGATGCCTTAATCACTATAAAGGAGGTGAAAATTATGGCAAAGAAAAAGAAAAGCCAATCAGATCATAAGAATAATGCACTTCCAAAAGAAACAGAATATGCGGATGACAGAGAAAATGGTCTTGAAAGAATCGCTTTAAAAGCCCAAAGAGACAACACCAAGTAAGCCATATGGGACAGTTAAACTGTCCCTATTTACCCCTGTCATTACGGCCAAAATGCATGTGGTACACTTTTCGTGTTTTAGTTTCGGCTTCAATATTGCTGATAAATCGTTCTTTAACCTCCTCCATAAGCAGACTCTCCAGCTTTTCAAGCCTTTTTGGTCCGAATCCGGTCATTTTTTCAGAGATTATCACCTTAAGCTCTCCATATTGCTTATACATTCGAATGCTTCCATGCCCAGTTCTTTTTGTTTTTCCTGCAGTGAAACCAAATTCATATTTTTGCTCAATAAAGGAAGAAACCTCGGGAAGACCCAAATTCTCATATAATGTCGGAAATTGATGATGGACAGGAGAATCGGTGAACCGTATGGATTCTATGTACATAATCCCTCTCCTCTCAATGGTTACAGTAATTATCTCCAATTAGGAGTGAATTCACGCGAACCTTTCCAATACTGAAATTGTTTTTGCCGCCATGGACTGATAAAATCCTTTTTATAAGAATGAAATCAAAGGAGAACTTAATATGATCAATAAAATCGGAAAAATCACAGTATACGTTGAGGACCAGGAACAGGCAAAAGAGTTCTGGCTGAATAAAATGGGGTTTGTTCTAAAGTTCGAACAGCCTATGGGACAAAATGCTGCCTGGATTGAAGTTGGTCCAAGCAATGATGAATTTACAACTTTAGTTCTCTATTCAAAGGCAGCCATGGAACAGCAAAATCCATCTGCAGTTGCCCACCCGTCCATCCTTTTCAGCACATCTGATATTGAAGCTGCTTATGAACAAATGAAACAAAATGGCGTGGAAGTTGAGGATATGCTAAAAATGCCTTTTGGAACCATGTTTACGTTTAAAGACCAGGATGGAAATAACTATTTATTAAGAGAGGATAAATAATTCCAAGAAGACCTGTCCTTCAAATGCTGAGTGGACAGGTCTTTTTTCTCTTAGCCTTCAAATGCTTTCTTCAAAGTATTCAAATCAATCTTTTTCTCCATTTGGAGCAATGCCTTCATTACTCGCTCGGTTTTTTCAGAATCATGGCTGCTGATCATTTCGCTTAACTCTGCAGGTACGATTTGCCAGGATACGCCAAACTGATCCTTCAGCCAGCCGCATGCCTGTGCCTTCTCATCCCCGCCTTCAGAGAGCTTTTCCCAATAATAGTCTATTTCTTCTTGATTCTCGCAATTAACAATAAATGAAATTGCCTCATTAAACTTAAATTTTGGTCCGCCATTCAGGGCAGTAAACTCCTGCCCTTCCAGCTGAAATTTCACAGTCATAACCTTTCCCTCTGGCATGTCGCTAAGTTCGTGCCTTTCATTCCCATAGCGGGTAATCTTGCTGATAGCTGAGTCCTTAAAAATCGAAGTATAAAAGTTTGCTGCCTCTTCAGCTTCTGTATTGAACCATAAGTTTGGTGTGATTTTTTGGATTTTATTTTTCATGATATCAACTCCTGTTTAGATGCTCTTCATCTTCATTTTAGCCTAATTTTGAGTTTGATATTTAATGCTTATTAGTCAATAAATCCTGTCACACTTAGCGACAGGCAAAACTCATTATCCCAGGAAACGATGATACAGGTTCTTTGCCTGGAGAATGTCTCTTACCCCATGCACCAGCACTCTTCCATCCTTAAATACAACCACTCTTGCCTCATCGATCGAAAATGAGAGCAAATAAGGATTGCTCTCTACCATGATTCCTTGAGAGACCAGGGATTTTTCCAAAAAAGCAACATCCATGTCCTGAAGGGCTGAAGGCCTGATTTGAACAGTATCCCTCCCGCAAAGCAGTGCTGTTTTTGTCTGATTTCTGTAGTCCAGGAAGGGATAAACTGGATTAGTCCCACACGATAAGCACTGCGGATTCTTTAAGGAAGTAACATTAACAGAACTAAAATGATTTTTCCATACATCAAAAGAAACAAATGTCCCGCGTAAGGATTCCAAGTCTTCTGCCAATATCTTTAATGCTTCAGCGGACTGGTAAGCCGCAACCATTTGAATAGCCGGCTGAATAACACCTCCCGTATCGCAAGTGGCACCTCCCAATGGCAATTTGTCCATCAGGCAATTCAGGCACGGTGACACCCCAGGCAAGATGGTATAGCTTAAACCATAGCTCCCCACACACCCTCCATATATCCAGGGAATCCGGTGCTTTTGAGTTATATCATTGATAAGAAAGCGAATGTCAAAATTATCTGTTGAGTCAATGATTAAATCAACACCCTCAATCAGCTCTTCAATCTCCTGTACTCCTACATCCATTATACGGGCAATAACTTGAACCTCTGAATTGATGGCTTTCAGGCGTTTAGCCGCTGCTATCGCTTTTGGAGCTTTACGAACAGCGTCTTCTTCACTATAAAGCTGCTGGCGCTGCAGGTTGCTCCACTCCACATAATCCCGATCGGCAATGGTTAATTTGCCGATGCCTGCCCTTGTGAGGGTTTCTGCATTTGCAGCCCCTAATGCACCAGCCCCTACAATCAAAGCGTGTTTTTCCCTCAGCTTTTTCTGTCCTTCTTTGCCAATCGCAGGAAATAATATCTGGCGGGAGTATCGCTGATTCAACTAAAAACCATTCCTTCCGCCGGGCTGCTTGCTGATGCATAACGCTTTTGGGGCATCCGGCCAGCTTCATAGCCCAGCCTTCCTGCTTCAATGGCGAGTTTCATTGCTTTTGCCATTTTAACAGGATCATCGGCAGAGGAGACAGCCGTATTTAATAACACACCATCTGCTCCCAGCTCCATTGCCAATGCCGCATCTGCCGGGCTCCCAATTCCAGCATCCACAATAATCGGAACAGCAGCCTGCTCTGTAATAAATTGAAGATTAATAGGATTAATGATTCCCTGCCCTGAACCAATTGGCGAAGCACATGGCATGACCGCATGGCAGCCTATTTCTTCTAGTTTTCGGGCAAGGACGACATCATCAGAGGTATAAGGAAGAACAATAAATCCCTCGTCTAATAGAATCTCCGCTGCTTTTATTGTTTCTATTGGATCGGGAAGAAGTGTTTTGCTGCATCCAATAACCTCAACCTTAATCATGTCGCAGAGCCCGGAAGCTTTGGATAGCCTTGCTATTCGAACAGCCTCCTCAGCTGTACTTGCTCCTGCCGTATTTGGGAGTAATTTATATTTCTTTAAATCCAGCTTTTCCAAAAAGTTGGGCTGGTTCGCTTCAAAAATGTTCATACGGCGTACTGCAAACGTAAGCACCTCTGCTTCCGAAGCTTCTACAGCTTCCCTTTGCACATCAAAGCTTGGATATTTTCCTGTTCCGAGCAGCAGCCGTGAATTAAATTCATAGGGTCCAATTTTCAACAAATCATCCGCCTCCTACAAAGTGTACAATTTCGATTCGATCCCCGTCTGTCAGTATGGTTTCAGCATGTGTGGAATTATCCAAAATGTTCTGGTTTAGCTCGACAATGACTACCTTTTGCTCCAAATGAAAGTGCTCGAGCAGGCGTGAAACAGAATTAACTGTTTCCGGTAGCACAATAGCATCTCCGTTAATGACAATATTCATAAAAGCACCCCTTTTGACGAATGGACTAAACATTCAAGGCGGGACAGCTCAAATGGATTAGGCTGCTCCGTTTTGCCTTCCATGATGTCTGCCATCAGTTCTCCTGTTGCCGGGGCAAGGAGGATCCCATTCCGAAAATGCCCAGCTGCAATGTATAACCCTTCACATGCTGGATGTTGTCCCAAAAAAGGCTGCCCATCAGCCGATTGCGGACGAATTCCTGTCCAGGCGCCTTCCCATTCCGCATTCGCGATGACAGGAACCAGGTTTTGAGCCTTTTCCATCAGCAAGGATATTCCCTCAAAGGTCACCTTCTCATCAAATGAATTTACCTTAACCGTCGCTCCAACTACCAGCCTCCCGGATTGCTTTGGAACGATATAGCATCCATGTGAAAAGATCGTCCCCTGTACAAGCGGTTTTTCAACCTTGACCGAGAAGCACTCGCCTTTAACCGGAATAATGGGCAGCGAAAGGCCCGTTCTTTCAAGAAGCTCCCTGCTCCAGACCCCGGAAGCAACAATAACGGAATCTGCCAGAAGTTCTCCCAGGCTGGTTCTGACTCCATAAACCTTTTTATCTTTTAAAATAAAATCTGATACATGTGTATACTCATATATTTCTGCGCCGAGGGCTATTGAAGCTTTTGCAAAGGCAAGGGACAATTCATATGCCTGTACTTGTCCGTCATTCGGTATATACATGGCCCCCCTCAATTTATTTGATACGAATGGTTCACGTTTGATCAGGTCATCGATCGAAAACCATTCGGCCTGCTCACCCGCTTTTTGCTGGCTTTCTATCAAGCTTTTTAATGCCAGCTCCTCTTCTTTATTAGCCGCCACTTTATATACACCCTTATTTTGATAGCCAATATGCACTTGAGATAAATCTTCCAGTTCAGGAATCAGGCTCTGATACATGGAGCGGCTTTTGCATGCCAGCTGGAATAGCGGGCCGTCTTCTGTCAGTTCCGTTTGGGCTCCTAAAATTCCAGCTGCCGCTCCGGAAGCCTTGCCGGCTATTTTTCCCTTATCCAAAACGGCCACTTTATACCCTCTTTTAGCCAGTTGAAAAGCAATGGAGCTACCGTTAATGCCGCCGCCAACTATAACGGCGTCAAATATTTTCCTCATCATTTCCCCTCCTCATCTAACTTATTTAAAAAGAGCTTTGCTGCCTCTGCAGGGTCCTTTGCCTGCAAAATCCCTGACATTACAGCAATGCCATCTGCCCCCGCCTCCAAAACCTCTGGGACTTTTTCTGGTTTAATGCCTCCAATTGCCAATACCGGAATTTCTACTGCCTTTTTGAGAGCCTCCAGTGACCCAGTGCCCCTTGGCGGAGCTCCCTTCTTAGAATCGGTTTCAAATATGTGTCCAAACAGGATATAACCAGCTCCCTGTTTTGCAGCCTCTTCTGCTTCTTCAAGAGAATGTACGGAACATCCGATGGGTATATCTGGAAAATTCATTTTGACAACATGGACTGGAAGGCTGTGAAAAGCAAGATGTACACCTGCCTTACATGTCCATGCAACATCCACCCGATCATTTATAACAATTTTATGAATGGGGACTCCCTCATTACAAAGCAGCTCAATTCCTTCATATAGCTCCCTTGCGGTTCGATGTTTTTCCCTCAAGTGGAACTTATCTGCAAAGGGTTCCACTTCACCTGCTATTTCAGCAAAGGCCTCTAGAGAAAGCTTTCCATCTGATATAACATGCAGCTGTTTTTTCATTGCGGATGCTCCCGTGCTATTTTTAGATTTTGTGCAAATAAAAAACCACCTTCTAAATAGAAAGCGGCGGTATGGGGCCTTGGAATTCAGACCCGATACTCCACTTCCCTACGCTGGCATGCCAGATCAGGTTCCAAGGGTCTTAAAGCTTTTGCTTTAATCTCAGCCTGCAAACAGGCACCCCCAGCGGATTTAATTTCTATTAAACTATAAAAAGACTACTGATAAATGTTTCCCCCGGCTTTATTAAATTCCTCAGCTTTTTCTTCCAGTCCCTTCTTTATCGCTTCATTTGTTTCAAGCTGATGTTCTTTTGCATAATTCCGGATATCCTGAGAAATTCTCATACTGCAAAACTTTGGCCCGCACATGGAACAAAAATGAGCTGTTTTTGCACCTTCAGCCGGCAGTGTTTCATCATGAAATTCCAAAGCACGCTCAGGATCCAAAGAAAGATTAAATTGATCTCTCCAGCGAAATTCAAAACGGGCTTTTGACAGGGCATCATCCCTTTTTTGCGCTCCAGGATGTCCCTTTGCCAGATCTGCAGCATGAGCGGCAATTTTATACGTGATGACACCCTCGCGCACATCGTTTCTATTTGGCAAACCCAAATGTTCTTTAGGTGTAACATAGCAAAGCATTGCCGTACCATACCAGCCTATCATGGCAGCCCCGATTGCAGAGGTAATATGGTCATAGCCCGGAGCTATATCAGTCGTAAGGGGTCCGAGTGTGTAGAATGGTGCTTCTTTACAGATTTCCAATTGTTTATCCATATTCTCTTTGATTAAATGCATTGGAACATGGCCAGGTCCCTCGACCATTACCTGGACATCATGTTCCCAGGCAATTTTCGTCAGCTCTCCAAGTGTTTCGAGCTCTGCAAATTGAGCCTCGTCATTTGCATCTGCAATCGATCCCGGCCTCAGTCCATCCCCCAGGGAGAAGGCCACATCATAAGCTTTCATGATCTCGCAAATTTCTTCAAAGTGCGTATATAAAAAGTTCTCTTTATGATGATGCAGGCACCATTGAGCCATAATGGATCCGCCTCTCGACACAATTCCGGTCAAGCGTTTTGCCGACAGCGGCACATACCTCAAAAGGACACCTGCATGAATGGTAAAATAGTCAACCCCCTGCTCTGCTTGTTCGATTAGGGTATCCCTGTATACTTCCCACGTAAGATCCTCGGCAATGCCATTAACCTTTTCAAGGGCCTGATAAATGGGAACAGTACCGACCGGAACGGCAGAGTTTCTGATAATCCATTCGCGTGTAGTATGAATATTTTTGCCTGTAGACAGATCCATAATTGTATCCGCTCCCCATCGGGTAGCCCAGGTCATTTTCTCTACCTCTTCTTCAATTGAGGATGAAACAGCCGAGTTACCAATATTCGCATTAATTTTTACATGGAAATTTCTTCCGATAATCATTGGCTCTGTCTCAGGATGATTGATATTGGAAGGAATTATCGCCCGCCCTCTTGCTACTTCAGACCGCACAAATTCCGGTTCCATATTTTCCCGAATAGCTATAAACTCCATCTCCGGGGTAATGATCCCCTTTTTGGCATAGTGAAGCTGGGTGACATTCTTCCCTATTTTCGCTATCAATGGCTTGCGGTTTAAGCCAGGAAAGACTTTATGATTGGCACGCGGATCACCTTCATTGAGGTAGCCATTGTCCTCGGGCTTTACTTTCCGCCCATCATATTCTTCTACATCCGCTCGTTCCTGAATCCACCGGCTTCTCAGAGCGGGAAGCCCTTTCTTTAGATCTGCCGTATATTGAGGATCCGTATATGGTCCGCTCGTATCATATACACGAACCGGCTCATTGACCTCTTCACCAAACGTTCCGGCAGTGGGGCTTAATTCTATCTCTCGCACCGGAACCTTTATATCAGCCCTGGAACCCTTCACATATACTTTTTTGCTGCCAGTAAAGCTTGACATAATAGAAATACTCTCATGATTTAAAGAACTTGCAGTCATTAATCATCTCTCCCTTATTAAAAATGTAAGGACGAGACCTGGAACCAAGGAAGTGCCATATATGTAAAAAAGCCGGTCCACATAAAGATGGACCGGCTTAACCGCAGATGTCTTTGCACAAAGAAACTTTTGCACATTCTAACTTCCCCACGCTGGTATGATCCAGATCAGGTCCAAAGAGTCAAGAAACCTTAGCGCGTTTCTTTCTCAGCCCAAGCTATTGGGCACCCCTAGTTATTGCTATTAAATTCAATTTTAGTATACAGAATTGCGGTAACAAAGGAAAGGAATTTTTTCAGAATTCTGCCAGATAAAAAATGTTGTCTTTATTTTGCTCCTAAACTCGTTTTCCTTAATTCAGGCTTTTTACTTGTGAATGAACATCAAAAACGCCTGCCAGCGGCAGCCGTTTTAAGTAATTTAATGAAGGTTAGTTCCCGTCAGATTCCTCATCATTCATATCCATATCACTTTGATCCATACTCTCTTCAATTTGCGGTGATTCTTCATTCATGCCGGGCTCCTCCATATCAGATTCTTCTGATGTGCCAGGATCCTGCATTTCACTATCTTCATTATTGTTTTCTTCCATCTGATTATCTTCCAATTCCACATCTTCCGTTTCCGGAGGCGGATCCTGTTCATCCGTTCCGCATCCTGCCAACAATAATCCTGCACTCAATGGAACTGATAGCCATAGCTTCTTATAATTCATGTATTGTCATCTCCTTTTGCAGTATTATGTTTCTTTAAGACCTTACCCTTTTGGCAGGAGGCCAAACTTTTCTGATCTCTAATAGCCCATCACCCGATTAAATCCCTAGTATCTGCAAATACTATCCCTGCCACAATTACTGGAGGATGAATTATGAAAATACTTTTCTCCCTTATATTATTTAGCTTTCTGGGAATGCCTCTATACGGCGGACAGCCTGCAGAAAAAGAACAATGGGATCAGCAGGGTCTTTCTGAAGAATATCACGGCCATGTTGAAGAACGTACAGAAGCACCATACAAGCAAATTCAATTGCTGGGCATTAATGATTTCCATGGACAGCTGAATGTCACTCGGCAGGTTAACGGCAGACCAGCAGGACGCGCAGATTACCTCGCTGCCTATTTGCGGCAGCGTGCTTCTGAAAATGAAAACACCATTATGCTTCATGCTGGAGACATGATTGGAGCCAGTCCGCCAGTATCCGCTCTTCTGCGGGATGAACCGACTATTGAATTTTTGAATAAGATGGGGTTTGATATTGGCACTATCGGCAATCATGAATTTGACCGGGGATCTGAAGAACTGCTTCGCCTGCTAAGTGGCAGCAGCCCTTCAGCAGCAAAAGATTATTCCGGATCCCAATTCCCATGGATTGCGTCCAATGTAATCAGCCAAAAGTCAGGCAAGCCCTTCCTTCCTCCATATAAAATAGTAAACGTCAGCGGAATCCCAATTGGATTTATCGGAGTCATCATGAAAGAAACACCGGCTCTTTCAGCACCTGACAGTATGAAAGAACTGATCTTTATCGATGAAGCTGAAGCCATCAACAAGTATGCCCGAGAACTTAAAAAACAAGGAGTAAGAGCCATTGTGGTACTGGCGCATGTCCCTGGAAAATCAAAACTCAATGGGGAGCATGCCAGAGGCCAGTTAATAGAGTTAGCCCATCAGGTGGATGACGAAGTGGATATTATGTTCGGAGGCCATAGTCATGACTATCTGAACAGTGTGGTGGATGGAAAGCTTCTTGTACAGGCCTACTCATATGGCACTGCCTTTTCTGATGTAGATATAGAAATAGATCCCCAGACAAAGGATATTGTCCGCAAGCACGCTGAAATTGTAAATGTTTTTCAAGAGAATATCCAGCCCGCAAGCGACATAACCAGGATGATCGAGCGCTATGAAAGAAAAGTAGAATCCACTGTGAACAGATATATCGGCACTGCCGCAATCTCAATCACAGCCGAACAAAACAGAAGCGGTGAATCAGCCCTGGGCAATCTTATTGCCAATTCCCAGCGGACAGCGATGAACACAGATTTGGCTTTCATCAATCCAGGAGGAATCCGGGCAGACATTGACGCCGGCCGTGTTACTTGGGGAAACTTATTTGTCGTCCTTCCCTTCAGCAATCAACTGGTCAAAATGAACCTGACAGGCAGCCAAATTCGTGATGTCCTCAAACAGCAATGGAAGCCAAATACAACAAGAATTCTTCAGATCTCTGGACTCACTTATACTTGGGATGACAGCAAGCCTAGAGGTGAAAAAATAAATGATATATATCTGTCTGACGGAACATTACTTGATCCGAGCAAAAACTATTCGGTCGCTGTAAATACTTATCTCGCTGATGGAGGAGACAATTTTACAGTATTCCGAAAAGGGACAAACAGAGTGACCGGTCCAAGTGATATAGATGCACTAGTGGACTATATACAGAATTTAGCACAGCCATTCAGCTCCGCGATTGATGGACGCATAAAGAGAATAGACTGAAAAAGGACAGCCCCGTGACTGTCCTTTTTTCTTGTCCATTTAATACTAATAGAAGGACGGACATCATATTCTTCTATTAGGATCAGAAAGAAAGGAATAGGATAATGAAAAAGTATATTTATTTTCTCATGCTGTTCGGCGTCTTTTTTCCATTTTTCCATAAAACAGCCATTGTTTTTGAAAACTGGAGATTGTGTACAAATACATCCAAATTGATAGGGATCCGGCTTTATGGACTGGATTCAATGAGAAACCTCCTCATATCATCACTGGCGGCCCTGGTTGCTTTTTTTTTCACCCAAATATTTATTGGCTGGGACAACAAACATAAAAGTTCTTAGACATATGGAATTGCAGCCTATTCATAAACTGTAAATTGCGGTTTAGTCGGATGGTCAATGACTAGAGCATCATTTGAAAATTTTAAGAGCTTTTTATACAAAACAAGATCTCCAAAACATCCAACAGTCAATATCGCCCCTAATATCGATAATCCGGGCATATTCAGTACAATTCCAAGAACAAGGGGCAACAAGCCAGTCGGAATGAATGGCAGCATTAAAACCTTTTTCATTTGCTGAACAGTCACTGGCTGTTTGGCATGAGCATAAGTCACACCCAATTTCAAATTGACTCCCCAGGACATTTCGCTCCATGGAACACCGCCAATATAGCGAAAACCTGCCAGATGGATGGCTTCATGCAAAACAACTATAACAACCATACCAGCTAAAAATAATAGCATACCGATAAGATCAAAAGACATTTCCCCTCCGCCATAAATCACTGCATGTAAAAAGAGCACCCCAAATACCAGCACAATCGTTGCAATGAATAAATAAATCTGCAATTTCATCATTGAAATGGAAACAACCGTTTGTTTTCTATTATCCAACTTTCTCATCCCCTCAAGAAATAAGACCATATACAAATGTACGGAGAAAAAATTAAAAAGTTTCAGATGTTTCCATTCTTTTACTCTCCTTCTTTTGCCTCATTCTCAAATTCTCACTTTTACCGATTGTGCCCAAATGGACCTAATGTACCCGAAAACACTGTTACCGGCATCAATAGCCTTGTATAATCAATTCAAGAACACTGTGAAAGGACTGTGATAAGGGAAGTGCTATATATCTGGGATATTGAAAAGATTATTTTACATACATTAAACGAACACCGCCTCAATATAAATTACGAGTTCAGCAATACACTTACTGCGCCTATGAGCTACAACGTCTCAACGAATACAATTAAGTTTAACTATCTGAAAGTGAACGGCTACATAGCCAAAATCAACTTTAAAATTAAAGAAACCGATGAGAACCTGTTGAAATTGATGCTATACCATGAAATAGGCTATTATCTGGATTTCAAGAAAAACAAACATGATATAAGAACCCTAATGTATGGAGAAGATGACGAGAAAGAACAGCTCATGTCTGAAATAGAAAAAAACTCCTGGGATTATGGAAGAAAAATAGTTCCTGAATACCTCGTAAATGCCTATGATCATTTACGGGAATTGGATAAAATGTTCAGCTAGAAAAAAAAATGCGCCTCATCAAGAGACGCATTTCTTTTTTAATTCGGCTCCACATGGACATGAACATCATATACCCCATAATCCTGCATCATCACTTTCTCAACATGTGTCGCAATATCATGGGCTTCCTTAATATCCAGTGTGGAATTAACGAGAATGACCACATCGATCACTTCATTGTTTCCATAGCTTCTGCCTTTAATATCTTTTATGCCTTTTACCCCATCTACTTTTTTGATGACATCCTGATAATGATTAATCTTTTTTTCATCAAATCCATCTGAAAGCTCATGGGAGGCTTGTACAAAAATATCCCATGCCGTTTTACATATTAATATCCCGACAATAATGGCTGTTAACGGATCAAGCCATGGCATGTTCAGTTGTGATCCAAAAATTCCGATGGCTGTGCCTAAACTCACCCAGGCGTCTGAGATATTATCCTTAGCCGTTGCCATAACGGCCTTGCTGTTAATTTTAATGGCTAATTTTTTGTTGTAGCGGTACACAAAGTACATTGCCGCTCCAGAAAAAACTCCCGTATATGCCGCAATGATATCAGGAGATTCATTAACTCCTTCAAACATAGATGAAACAGCATTCAGCAGAACTTGAATGCCCACAGCAGCCATAATAAAGGACGCTACCATGGAAGCGATGGTTTCACTTTTCCAATGGCCATACCCATGATTTTTATCCGGCGGACGCTGGGAAATCCTAAGACCTATAAGCACTGCAATTGAAGCAATAATATCCGTTGTATTATTCAATCCATCCGCTTTCAAAGCAGCAGAATCACTCACATATCCAATTGTTAATTTTAGTACAGAAAGACATATATAAGCTGCAATACTAATAAACGCAGCACGCTCACCCAACTTAAGGTTTTGATACTTTTCCTCTTCCATGCCCTAGCCTCCTACTTTACCCTTGCTTATATTACCAAGCGGAATTCGGGTGGGTCTAGAGCAATCTTTTTGTCTATTATTAAATAAATAAGCAAAGTGCAATTAAGTTGGACTAGTGAAAATTTAAGCCAGCCCTGAAATAGGCTGGCTTGATTTGTTCATTTTAATGTGCATAAGGGAATAACAGAAATTTGAACAACCTGAAAGAAACGGCCCTTCTTCCAAGAAAATCTAAGCCCTCTTAAGACTCGCTTCAAACAAATCGATAATTTCCAAAAATCTCTCTGCTTCTCTAAACGTATGGTCTGCCAGAAGAGGATGAATATTGCTTTTGATCCGGCACGCCTCTATTAATTCTCTGGCTGTTTTCTTAAAGTCCCTTAATGAAGCAACTGATACCTTATTCTCATTTAAAAAATGGCTAAGTATTGGTTTCGTTTCTGATTCAGGCTGCATAGAGTCAAGATCAACAGCTTGAAAGACCAATTGGTCAAAATCATGACTAAACTCTCTTGCCTGTTCTACCAGCTTTCTTTCCGAAGGATCTAGTAAATGGCCAATAAACTTAGCATGATCTGCCATGATCCTGAGAAAGAATACATTTTCTTCTATAATGGCTTCAGGTTTTGGTGCGAGTATCCCTGAGTTTAGGTCTTTTAATCGATTTGCAAAGTATGCAGCTTCTCTGCTGATATGGTCAATCAATAATGGAAAATTATTTGAACGGATTTCGCATCTTAGTGTCAGCCCCAGCACTTTCCTCTTATAGCTCCAGATGGCAGCAGCTGCTTGATAAACCTCGTTATTAAATGCTCGAACCTGGCTTAGTTCTGAGTTGATTGTAAATCTGGCCAGCTTTTCCTCGATTCTTTCAAATAGAGCGATAAATTGCTGTGCTTCGGCGATTAATTGTTTTTGTTCATAGGTAAACCCTAAACTTAAAAATAGTGCATGTTCTTTCATAATCCTGGACCAAAATTTAATTTCATCCAGCGATCTAACGACTATTGGATCCGCCATGTCATCCCCTCCCCAATTACTCACTCCTTCTCATATATATTTATGATCTTCTGCCTTTATTCTATTTTATTGAAGCAGGTAAACCAGCTGAAATTGTACGAACTGCTTCCAAGACGGCAGCAGTCATTCTATTACTCATATTTTGAAAAATCCATGAAATAGCTATAAATCAAGTAAATAACCATTGCAAACGCGGTTGAGATAAACCCCCATCCCAGCGTAATCTGCTCGATGACCAAATAATTATTGCAAAGCTGTACAGGGGACCAGATATATAGCCATCCCAGGGCTAAAAATAAGATAGTAAAGAAAATAATGAGAGCATGCTTCCAAAATGGACTTAGCTTTGGCCAGCTGTCCCGCAATGGAACCCCAGCCAAAAAAGGAAGCGAAATAAATTTAAAAGCTTCAATACTTGTAAGCGTCAAGGCTTCATCCATTGTCCTGGGCAGAGACCAATAAACCATAATGATCGAAAACAGCAAAATACCAGGGACTCCATTTTCATTCCAATTTGAAAAGAATTTCTGAAAGCGATTTTGAAAGAATTTCGCCATGAATAAACCCGAGATCACCAGTAGAGGCATTTGCATATGCATATGGGTAATCATAATGGACTCCAGCAAATTAGCTACTGGCGGGAGAATCAGTGTTAGAAGCAGCAGGAATCCATATACTGATGGCTTCATCATTTTTCCCCTCCACTTTGCAGAATCTCTGTTACCCGATCAGCCGCCTCTTCAATCAGTGTGTAATCCATAACTTCGACTAACTGTCCTTTTGGATTCACCAGATAAAAAGCCGAGTTATGTGCAAAATTGCCGTATTCATCTGGAATGACAACGACTCCAAATCCGTCCAGTAAAGACTTAAGTTCCTGCTGATCCGGAATCCTGGCCATTCTCCAGGTTTCTCCGTCACTTCCAAAGGCCTTCCGGTAAGTATCCAATGTTTCCGGATCATCCCGCTCCGGATCAAAACTGATGCTCAGAAACTGAATATCATTTCCGATGTACTCTTCCGGAATCCGTTTATATACTTCAGACATATTAACCTCCAGTTCAGGACAAACAGTACCGCATGAAGTATATAAAAAGGTAATAAACACATATTTCTCTTCGAATTCTGAGAAAGAAAAGATCCTCCCGTTATTATCTTCAAGTGTTACATCCGGGAATTGAGGCTTATCATCCATTAACTGATTAATTCTGGCTGTTTCGGCAGTGAAAGCCTGAAACCCATCTGTGCCAATGTAAAACAGGACCACACCAAACACCAGTATCAGCAAGCTTGAAAGCACCGTTCTATTTTTTGGAAACATGATTCTTCACTTCCTTTTAAAGAAAGAGACAGCCCAGCAGCCGAGCTATCTCTCTACCCTTACCAGGTTTTATATGGAGGTGAACCTGGAGGTGCATTGACTATAAAATCGACCAATGGAATGACGTAAGCCATGCCGACAAGGACAAACATACACACAATCCATAATCCCCAGCGCTCTGTCCATCTAGGTGTTGGCGCTTCATCCTCTTCCACTTCCGCAAGAGGGAATTCTGTGTTTCCTTTTGGTGCAAAGAACATGAGGTAGAATACAGCATATACCTGCATAAGTACACCGATCATAAGAAGGCTACCACCGATAGCCAGGAAGAACAGATAAGGATCCCAGCTTAAAGCAGTCGCATTGTCAAAGTATGTTGAATAGGAAGTTCTTCTTGGAGAACCCAGCAGACCCACCCAATGCATCGCTCCGGACATGATGATCATACCGAGCGTCCATATGATCGTTTGTATAACCCCAAGTTTATTGATCTGCGGTGTAAGCACTCTTTTTGATACATAAGGAATGAGCCAGTAGCTGATGCCGAAGAACGTCATGACCACAGACATGCCAAGCGTTAAGTGGAAATGACCGACAATCCACATTGTGTTATGAACAACCTGGTTCAATTGGTTTGTGCTTTGTACTATTCCACCCGCTCCGGCAGGAATAAAAGCAGCCATCGCGATAAATGGCGCGAGAAACCGAACATCTCCCCATGGAAGTTTCTTATACCAGCCGACAAGACCTCTTCCTCCTTTCTTTCTCGCTGTACGCTCAAATACCGCAAACATAGCATAAGCAGTCATTAATGAAGGAAAACCAATCGCCAAACTCATAAACACGTGCATGTATTTCACAGGTTCAGAAATACCAGGATCAATAATCTGATGATGGAAACCGCCGGTAATATTCATAATTACTAGTGCAATAACTACAATTCTTGTTAAAAGGTCATTCCATCTTCGGCCGCCAATAACCTTCGGCACTATGACATACCAGGCAGAGACCGCGGTTAAATACCAGATGTTAACCAGCGTATGGCCGAACGCCCAGAACAGCGTGCGTGCAACCATGACATTTATTGTCTCCATCCATCCAAAAGCCCAAGGGATAATGGTAAACACCTCAATGGCTACAGGTATGCTGCCAAAGAATAAGAGAACAAAAACACCGGTAGCAAAGAAAGAAAGAATAGGGACATGCTGGCCGGGATTCCTCTTTCGCCAGCTAGCCACATTAATAAAGGCACCAAAGGCGCACATCCATACACCCAATACAATGAAGACTAAGCCGATATAGAAAATAGGTGAAGCAGCCATTGGCGGATAAAAAGTATACATAACAGATGCTTCATTCATTAAAATCGGAATCACAGCTAGGACAAATCCGAAAATCTTCATCCAGAAGCCAATCCAGGCCATCATTCTTACCTTAGGAAGCAGTCCTCCCAGCGTATGCGATAATCCAGCATAAAAGTAACCAATTGTGAAGAAAGCCGACAGTACGACTACCAGAAGCAGACCGTGAGCTGTAAGAACCTGATAATAGTTCAGCCATGCCGGCAATTCCAGCATTCCAGCCCGGTTCAGCCCTTGCAAAAGTCCAAGTATTCCCCCCAGCAGGATGGCTAAGAAAGCAACAGATAAATATGATTTCGTTATTTTTGCATCCTCCAGGCTAATTCCCATAACTTTATTTGCTTTATCCTTAAAAGCTTGTGTTTTTCCTGTTTGCTTAATAACAGTTTCCACCATCTATCCCCCCTTTATTTCACCGTAATGGTGGTGCTCATCATCTGATGGCCCGCACCGCAGTACTCATTGCAAAGAACCAAATATTCACCTGGCTTATCAAATTTCTGAGTGATCTTTTGTACATAGCCAGGCACAACCATTGCATTTAAGTTCGTGTCGGCAACCTGAAAGCCATGCACGACATCTTTTGATGTCATAGTAAAATGAACCGTTGATCCTGCAGGCACTTCAATTTCATTTGGGGTAAAGCTGAATACCTGAAGGGTCATAACCACTTCATACTCATTGTCGCCTATCTTCTTAATCCCGGGAATATTAAACGGCTCTGTCTCATCCACTTTTTGAGGATCAATTCGCTCTCCATAGCTTGGCGGCCCCATCTCCAGGGCGAATGTCTGATAGCCCGTAATCAGCATGAATCCAATAATCATTCCAAAGCTTAATATCAGCCATATCTTCTCCGACCGATGCATCATTTTTTATCCCCCCTATAATCTGGCCATGTAAAGACCATACACAATTAAATAAGTAACAAAGATCCCAAGTCCCACAACTGTAACTGAAAAGAACGTACCCCTTAGAGAGTTATGTTCCTTTAAACTGCTTTGGCCCACTTTTCGCGTTTCCACCTTCCATCAGCTCCTTAGCTTTGTTACCTACATCATAGTTGAGAAGGGTTTTCATAAAAGTGAAATGAATCACACTTTTTTTAAATATCTCGCAGGCAAAATGCTGAAATACTAGCAAAAACATAGTAATATCAAGGCTTTCTTCCATTGAATTCTGTACTGGCAAGCATAACGATTCACAAATAGTTCACATAAACTCACCTGATTTAGAAAATCACGCAATCCTCTTAAATCTGGCTTTAAAGATATAAAGGTAATATATATAAATTGATCCAATAACGGTTCTATAAAGGGGTTATCAAACACAAAAAAAACTAATTCCTATTGGAATTAGTTTGAAAATGGTATGTATAATGGTGGGCCTAAATGGACTCGAACCATCGACCTCACGCTTATCAGGCGTGCGCTCTAACCAGCTGAGCTATAGGCCCATATGTTGGAGCGGGTGAAGGGAATCGAACCCTCATCATCAGCTTGGAAGGCTGAGGTTTTACCACTAAACTACACCCGCATATGAATATGGTTTGGAGGCAACACCCGGATTTGAACCGGGGATGGAGGTTTTGCAGACCTCTGCCTTACCACTTGGCTATGCTGCCTTAAAAATGGCTGGGCTAGCAGGATTCGAACCTGCGAGTGACGGAGTCAAAGTCCGGTGCCTTACCGCTTGGCTATAGCCCAATAATAAATAATGCTGTCAAAAGAATAATGGGGCGATTGATGGGAATCGAACCCACGAGTGTCGGAGCCACAATCCGATGCGTTAACCACTTCGCCACAACCGCCACTATCCTACTGGCAGGGGTAGTAGGAATCGAACCCACATCAAAGGTTTTGGAGACCTTCGTTTTACCATTAAACTATACCCCTATATAAATGGTGGAGGGGGGCAGATTCGAACTGCCGAACCCGAAGGAGCGGATTTACAGTCCGCCGCGTTTAGCCACTTCGCTACCCCTCCAAGTCTGAAAAGACTTAGGAAATGGTGGCTCAGGACGGAATCGAACCGCCGACACAAGGATTTTCAGTCCTTTGCTCTACCGACTGAGCTACTGAGCCATATAATATTTTTTCCCCTAAAGCTAAATACATGTGCTTCAAAGCCCTGCGTTCTTTGTTGCAGATTTTAAAAGCATGCTATTCGATGATGTTGAAGCTTCGCAGCTTCATTCTTTTAAAATCCTCTACCGACTGAGCTACTGAGCAATATATTATTAATTTTTTAAAAATGGCGGTCCGGACGGGACTCGAACCCGCGACCTCCTGCGTGACAGGCAGGCATTCTAACCAACTGAACTACCGGACCAGATTGCGGGGGCAGGATTTGAACCTGCGACCTTCGGGTTATGAGCCCGACGAGCTACCGGACTGCTCCACCCCGCGATAGTATTATTAATGTGATTTTCCCATGCTCACATCTAGCATTTTATCTCGCAGCTTATTCAATGAAGTACCGCCCCGATTTCAGAAAGATTATTCAAGCAGCAGCTCAATCGGTGCGCTGAAGTAATTCCTTCGAAGTTTATTCGGGCGTGCTCCACCCCGCGATAGTATTATTAAATGAAATATGGAGGAGGAAAGGGGATTCGAACCCCTGCGCGGTTTGACCCGCCTGTCGGTTTTCAAGACCGATCCCTTCAGCCGGACTTGGGTATTCCTCCGATGTAATAAAAAATAATCATATTGGTAGCGGCGGAGGGGATCGAACCCCCGACCTCACGGGTATGAACCGTACGCTCTAGCCAGCTGAGCTACACCGCCGAAATGATTATATATTTATGGTGGAGCCTAGCGGGATCGAACCGCTGACCTCCTGCGTGCAAAGCAGGCGCTCTCCCAGCTGAGCTAAGGCCCCATGTAATAATAGAAGTGTCTCTGGTCGGGAAGACAGGATTCGAACCTGCGACCCCTTGGTCCCAAACCAAGTGCTCTACCAAGCTGAGCTACTCCCCGTAATATGGCGCGCCCGAGAGGAGTCGAACCCCTAACCTTTTGATCCGTAGTCAAACGCTCTATCCAATTGAGCTACGGGCGCAAAATAATGGAGCGGAAGACGGGATTCGAACCCGCGACCCCCACCTTGGCAAGGTGATGTTCTACCACTGAACTACTTCCGCTTAAAGAATGGTGCGGGTGAAGGGAGTCGAACCCCCACGCCTTGCGGCGCCAGATCCTAAGTCTGGTGCGTCTGCCAATTCCGCCACACCCGCAATATGAAATTAAAATGGTGAGCCATGAAGGACTCGAACCTTCGACCCTCTGATTAAAAGTCAGATGCTCTACCGACTGAGCTAATGGCTCATACTTTTATGAGATTTCCTAAAGCCTGATACGTGCAGTCAGATGTTCCAAAGCTAAACCGCTTTGTCACAGATTGCTACTCGTGTGAAGAGTCTCACTGATGCTGCAATCTGCTCTACCGACTGAGCTAATGGCTCATACCTTAAGAGGAGAAAATCGCTCGTCCAAAAGTAATGGTGGAGGATGACGGGATCGAACCGCCGACCCTCTGCTTGTAAGGCAGATGCTCTCCCAGCTGAGCTAATCCTCCAAAATGGTGACCCCTACGGGATTCGAACCCGTGTTACCGCCGTGAAAGGGCGGTGTCTTAACCGCTTGACCAAGGGGCCATATATAATTACCCAATTAGGGTGCCCGGCAGCGTCCTACTCTCACAGGGGGACAGCCCCCAACTACCATCGGCGCTGAGAAGCTTAACTTCCGTGTTCGGTATGGGAACGGGTGTGACCTTCTCGCTATCGCCACCGGACTATTTGATTGAAGAAACTTCGTTCCCTCAAAACTAGATAATGCATGAAGAAGTATTGCCGAGTATTCACCAATGACTTGTCTAGCTTCGGCTCCTAACTTCTCGGCCGTTTCGATCCGTCCCTCCAAATCCCAAAACCAGGATTTGAATGGCCGGCTCTCCAACGTCTTTCGAAGTTGAACAGTCGCCTCCGCTTTTCGTTTTGGTTAAGTCCTCGATCGATTAGTATCAGTCAGCTCCACATGTCGCCACGCTTCCACCTCTGACCTATCAACCTGATCATCTTTCAGGGATCTTACTAGCTTGACGCTATGGGAAATCTCATCTCGAGGGGGGCTTCATGCTTAGATGCTTTCAGCACTTATCCCTTCCGCACATAGCTACCCAGCGATGCCTTTGGCAAGACAACTGGTACACCAGCGGTGCGTCCATCCCGGTCCTCTCGTACTAAGGACAGCTCCTCTCAAATTTCCTGCGCCCACGACGGATAGGGACCGAACTGTCTCACGACGTTCTGAACCCAGCTCGCGTACCGCTTTAATGGGCGAACAGCCCAACCCTTGGGACCGACTACAGCCCCAGGATGCGATGAGCCGACATCGAGGTGCCAAACCTCCCCGTCGATGTGGACTCTTGGGGGAGATAAGCCTGTTATCCCCGGGGTAGCTTTTATCCGTTGAGCGATGGCCCTTCCATGCGGAACCACCGGATCACTAAGCCCGACTTTCGTCCCTGCTCGACTTGTAGGTCTCGCAGTCAAGCTCCCTTGTGCCTTTACACTCTGCGAATGATTTCCAACCATTCTGAGGGAACCTTTGGGCGCCTCCGTTACTTTTTAGGAGGCGACCGCCCCAGTCAAACTGCCCACCTGACACTGTCTCCCGCCCCGATCAGGGGCGCGGGTTAGAATTTCAATACAGCCAGGGTAGTATCCCACCGACGCCTCCACCGAAGCTGGCGCTCCGGCTTCTCAGGCTCCTACCTATCCTGTACAAGCTGTACCAAAATTCAATATCAGGCTACAGTAAAGCTCCACGGGGTCTTTCCGTCCTGTCGCGGGTAACCTGCATCTTCACAGGTACTATAATTTCACCGAGTCTCTCGTTGAGACAGTGCCCAGATCGTTACGCCTTTCGTGCGGGTCGGAACTTACCCGACAAGGAATTTCGCTACCTTAGGACCGTTATAGTTACGGCCGCCGTTTACTGGGGCTTCGATTCAAAGCTTCGCTTGCGCTAACCTCTCCTCTTAACCTTCCAGCACCGGGCAGGCGTCAGCCCCTATACTTCGCCTTGCGGCTTCGCAGAGACCTGTGTTTTTGCTAAACAGTCGCCTGGGCCTATTCACTGCGGCTCATCAGGGCTATGCACCCTAATGAGCACCCCTTCTCCCGAAGTTACGGGGTCATTTTGCCGAGTTCCTTAACGAGAGTTCTCTCGCTCACCTTAGGATTCTCTCCTCGCCTACCTGTGTCGGTTTGCGGTACGGGCACCTTTTCCCTCGCTAGAGGCTTTTCTTGGCAGTGTGGAATCAGGAACTTCGGTACTAAATTTCCCTCGCCGTCACAGCTCAGCCTGTGTGGTAACGGGATTTGCCTCGTTACCGGCCTAACTGCTTGGACGCGCTAATCCAGCAGCGCGCTTACCCTATCCTCCTGCGTCCCCCCATTGCTCAAACGGTAAAGAGGTGGTACAGGAATATCAACCTGTTGTCCATCGCCTACGCTTTTCAGCCTCGGCTTAGGTCCCGACTAACCCTGAGCGGACGAGCCTTCCTCAGGAAACCTTAGGCATTCGGTGGATGGGATTCTCACCCATCTTTCGCTACTCATACCGGCATTCTCACTTCTAAGCGCTCCACCAGTCCTTGCGGTCTGGCTTCAACGCCCTTAGAACGCTCTCCTACCACTGACATCGAAAGATGTCAATCCACAGCTTCGGTGATACGTTTAGCCCCGGTACATTTTCGGCGCGGAGTCACTCGACCAGTGAGCTATTACGCACTCTTTAAATGGTGGCTGCTTCTAAGCCAACATCCTGGTTGTCTAAGCAACTCCACATCCTTTTCCACTTAACGTATACTTTGGGACCTTAGCTGGTGGTCTGGGCTGTTTCCCTCTTGACTACGGATCTTATCACTCGCAGTCTGACTCCCATGGATAAGTCTTTGGCATTCGGAGTTTGTCTGAATTCGGTAACCCGATGGGGGCCCCTAGTCCAAACAGTGCTCTACCTCCAAGACTCTTACTACATGAGGCTAGCCCTAAAGCTATTTCGGAGAGAACCAGCTATCTCCAAGTTCGATTGGAATTTCTCCGCTACCCACACCTCATCCCCGCACTTTTCAACGTGCGTGGGTTCGGGCCTCCATCCAGTGTTACCTGGACTTCACCCTGGACATGGGTAGATCACCTGGTTTCGGGTCTACGACCACATACTCATTCGCCCTATTCAGACTCGCTTTCGCTGCGGCTCCGTCTCTTCAACTTAACCTCGCATGTAATCGTAACTCGCCGGTTCATTCTACAAAAGGCACGCTATCACCCATTAACGGGCTCTAACTACTTGTAGGCACACGGTTTCAGGATCTCTTTCACTCCCCTTCCGGGGTGCTTTTCACCTTTCCCTCACGGTACTGGTTCACTATCGGTCACTAGGGAGTATTTAGCCTTGGGAGATGGTCCTCCCTGCTTCCGACGGAATTTCTCGTGTCCCGCCGTACTCAGGATCCACTCTGGAGGGAACGAAGTTTCAACTACAGGGCTTTTACCTTCTCTGGCCGGCCTTTCCAGACCTGTTCATTTACCTCGTTCCTTTGTAACTCCGTGTAGAGTGTCCTACAACCCCAGGAGGCAAGCCTCCTGGTTTGGGCTAATCCCGTTTCGCTCGCCGCTACTCAGGGAATCGCGTTTGCTTTCTCTTCCTCCGGGTACTTAGATGTTTCAGTTCCCCGGGTCTGCCTTCAATACCCTATGTATTCAGGTAAAGATCCTATCCCATTACGGATAGGGGGTTTCCCCATTCGGAAATCTCCGGATCAAAGCTTACTTACAGCTCCCCGAAGCATATCGGTGTTAGTACCGTCCTTCATCGGCTCCTAGTGCCAAGGCATTCACCGTGCGCCCTTCATAACTTAACCGTATTTGACAGGTTCATCGAAGATGAACAAGACCAAAGGTTTTTAACTCTATTTAACATAGAGAGAATTAACTAAAATGGCGATTACTCGGTTATTGCTTCTTCATTAACATTATCTAGTTTTCAAAGAACGAAATTCTGAGAGATTAGTTCCCTCAAAACTAAACAAAAACAGAAAGCGTCACGTTTCATGTAAATATCCTTAGAAAGGAGGTGATCCAGCCGCACCTTCCGATACGGCTACCTTGTTACGACTTCACCCCAATCATCTGTCCCACCTTAGGCGGCTGGCTCCAAAAGGTTACCCCACCGACTTCGGGTGTTACAAACTCTCGTGGTGTGACGGGCGGTGTGTACAAGGCCCGGGAACGTATTCACCGCGGCATGCTGATCCGCGATTACTAGCGATTCCGGCTTCATGCAGGCGAGTTGCAGCCTGCAATCCGAACTGAGAATGGTTTTATGGGATTCGCTTAACCTCGCGGTCTCGCAGCCCTTTGTACCATCCATTGTAGCACGTGTGTAGCCCAGGTCATAAGGGGCATGATGATTTGACGTCATCCCCACCTTCCTCCGGTTTGTCACCGGCAGTCACCTTAGAGTGCCCAACTGAATGCTGGCAACTAAGATCAAGGGTTGCGCTCGTTGCGGGACTTAACCCAACATCTCACGACACGAGCTGACGACAACCATGCACCACCTGTCATCCTGTCCCCCGAAGGGGAACGCCCTATCTCTAGGGTTGTCAGGAGATGTCAAGACCTGGTAAGGTTCTTCGCGTTGCTTCGAATTAAACCACATGCTCCACCGCTTGTGCGGGCCCCCGTCAATTCCTTTGAGTTTCAGCCTTGCGGCCGTACTCCCCAGGCGGAGTGCTTAATGCGTTTGCTGCAGCACTAAAGGGCGGAAACCCTCTAACACTTAGCACTCATCGTTTACGGCGTGGACTACCAGGGTATCTAATCCTGTTTGCTCCCCACGCTTTCGCGCCTCAGCGTCAGTTACAGACCAAAGAGTCGCCTTCGCCACTGGTGTTCCTCCACATCTCTACGCATTTCACCGCTACACGTGGAATTCCACTCTTCTCTTCTGCACTCAAGTTCCCCAGTTTCCAATGACCCTCCCCGGTTGAGCCGGGGGCTTTCACATCAGACTTAAGGAACCGCCTGCGCGCGCTTTACGCCCAATAATTCCGGACAACGCTTGCCACCTACGTATTACCGCGGCTGCTGGCACGTAGTTAGCCGTGGCTTTCTGGTTAGGTACCGTCAAGGTACCGGCAGTTACTCCGGTACTTGTTCTTCCCTAACAACAGAGTTTTACGATCCGAAAACCTTCATCACTCACGCGGCGTTGCTCCGTCAGACTTTCGTCCATTGCGGAAGATTCCCTACTGCTGCCTCCCGTAGGAGTCTGGGCCGTGTCTCAGTCCCAGTGTGGCCGATCACCCTCTCAGGTCGGCTACGCATCGTCGCCTTGGTGAGCCGTTACCTCACCAACTAGCTAATGCGCCGCGGGCCCATCTGTAAGTGATAGCCGAAACCATCTTTCAGCTTTCCCTCATGTGAGGGAAAGAATCATCCGGTATTAGCCCCGGTTTCCCGGAGTTATCCCAGTCTTACAGGCAGGTTGCCCACGTGTTACTCACCCGTCCGCCGCTGACTTCAGGGAGCAAGCTCCCATCTGTCCGCTCGACTTGCATGTATTAGGCACGCCGCCAGCGTTCGTCCTGAGCCAGGATCAAACTCTCCATATAAGAGTTGATTAAGCTCATAAGTTGTCTTTTCAAATAAAGACTAAAGAATTAACGTTGACGTTTCTGTTTTGTTTAGTTTTCAAAGAACTAATGCGCTAACTTCTTTCGAAGTGACAACGAAATTTATCTTATCATCTTCTCATAGGGAAGTCAACAATCTTTTTTTACTTTTTTCTGTTTGATGTCCAAACAGTTTTGAAAGCTTCTATTTGTTGCCTCCGCTCAGCGAATACCTCTAAGCGACAAAAACTATCTTACAATAATATAGACCCAGTAGTCAATACCTTAAATAAAAAAATGCATGCTCAATATTTTTTTTACAATTCCTGCGTGCATACAGCTTTACTTCTTTAAAGAATATACCTTTTAGCCCAGTTTTCCATAATGTATAGCATTTCAGCGCTCAATGGCTTTGAAAGACTCCCTTTATAAATTGACTTCAGCTTTATCATAGAAGTTTCTTCTTCCTGGTCCCTAAGGAGATGGTTCATCTTCAGCACATTATAGCTCTCAGCTGGCCCATTCACTTTTTCAGCAAAATGATGCACATGATCAGGGTTTACTTGAACATCCTTCTTCCCGGTAATTGCAAGAACGGGACATGTAATCGCGGCCAAATCTTCTTTCATATTATATTGAAAATGCTCACGTGCCCATTTTGCATTAATCTTTGTAAATCCTTTCTTCATCACCGTCTCTTCAGATCCCATCATCTCATCAAAAACCTTTTTTTGTTTGGAGGCAGCTGTTTTATGAACTTTTAAAGCACGAAGAAGGACGCCATTAACTCCCTTCATCTCTTTAACTTCCTCTTCCAGCAGTCTTGCTTGTAATTCGGAAGCTTTTCTTATATTATCCGCCTGACCGGCCAGCAGGATAATTCCTGCAGCATCCACCTGCCTATTAATAGGAGGAATTAAAGAGCATCCTTCGCTATGACCCAGCAGAAAAATTCTTTCAGGGTCGATTCCCGGCAGTTCTCGCGCCGTCTTCACAGCGGCTATCCCATCGTTAACTAAATCCCACATTCCTGTTTCATAAAAATCACCGTTGCTCGCACCTGCTCCCCGCTTGTCATATCTTAGAACCGCCACCCCAATGGATGAAAAAAAATCAGCAAGCATCTTATAAGCATTCATCTGCATAACCTTTGCATTGCCATCCCTGTCAACTGGGCCTGAGCCGTGAAATATAACAACAAGAGGAAGCTTTCCTTCTGACTCTTTCGGAAAGCTCACTGTTCCCTTTAGATTTACATCTGAATTGAAATCAATCTCACGTTCTTTCATTATCAATCACCCCTATGCAGCGACTTTACGTATAAGACGCTTACTAATAAATAAAGTTCAGTTTTTTTATAAGTTTTTTTGAGGCAATACTAAAAGTAAATCTTATTTGCAGCAGAAAGGATTGATTTCATGCCAAAGAAAACAGCTTCAGCAGGCAGCGGCGAGGAGACCAAATTAGATACTGCAGGATCATCAAACTCAAAGGAAAAAAGTGAAAATGAAGTCAGCAAGCTGAATCGGATGTTAGCTGCTGTTTTAAATTATCTATCGGATGATGAGGTGGAAGAAATCGATATCGAATATCTGCTTGCAAATACCGAAGGCCTCCGGGAATGGTGGGACCGATACAGGGAAAATAATAAGAAACAAATCGAGGAAGAAATAAAAAAATCGCTTGGCTCTTTATCGCTGGAGGAGCTCGAGAGTATCCGCGAACAAATAAAGAGTAAATAGCTCAGCCACATAAAAAAGACTCGTTTGCCTAAAGCATACGAGTCCTGGTTTTTTTATTGTTCCACAAGCTCTCCGCCTGTTAATTCAATATGCCCTTCCCCCCAGTTGCACATTGCATCCAGGATCGGGCGAAGTGACCATCCATAATCTGTTAACGAATAGACAACCTTAGGAGGGACTTGATCAAAAACAGCACGGTTAACAACACCATCCGCTTCAAGCTCGCGCAGCTGCTGAGTCAGCATTTTTTGTGTAATCCCAGGCATAAGCCGTTTAAGCTCGCTAGTTCGCTTTTCACCTTTAATTAAATGGCACATAATTACAACTTTCCACTTCCCGCCAATCACATCTAATGTAGCTTCTACCGGAATATTGTATGCCAACTTCCTTCCCCCTCTGTTTGACAGGCACTAAAAAGTACCTACATTACTTTAAAGTGCGTACTGTTCATATAGAATCATGCCATCCATAATAGCATAAGGAAGCTTAAAACAAAATGGTGAAATTGACCATAGGTTACTTTTTAGTGCCTGCATTACTTTAAAGTACGTACTGTTCACCATGTTTGCCATGCTCCATAATATCTTTCATCAAGACTGTATGGCCAAGGCGCCTGGCTATGATGTCTTTGCTCCATCCCAAACTTTAAATATAAGGGGGATTCATTGCCAATGAGTTCTATTGCTATAGATACACAAAAAGAAAAAGGCGGCACTCCTGCCCTGCTTGCACTCGCAATTAGTGCATTCGGAATTGGAACCACAGAGTTTGTTCCTGTTGGGCTGCTGTCGACCATTTCAGGTGATTTGGGAATTTCCATAACATTGGCTGGTTTATTAATTTCCGGCTATGCCATGGGAGTTGCCATTGGAGCACCTGTACTAACTGCTTTGACCAGTAAAATGAACAGAAAGTCACTGCTCATGGGATTAATGATTTTGTTTATCATCGGAAATTCCGTCGCAGCCGTCTCCACCTCTTTTGCCCTTTTGCTGGCTGCACGTTTCATTACAGCTTTTTCACACGGCATCTTTTTTTCAATCGGCTCGACCATTGCCGCTGATTTAGTTCCTGAGAACAAACGCGCCAGTGCGATTGCCTTTATGTTCACTGGTTTAACTGTCGCAACCGTGACAGGTGTACCGCTCGGAACGTTTATCGGGCAGACATTTGGCTGGAGAGCTACTTTCTGGGGAGTGGCGCTGCTTGGGGTAATTGGAATTATCGCCAGTGCCATTCTTGTTCCAAAAGACCTAAAGCAAGCACCGGCTTCCAGATTCAGTGAACAGCTGAAAATTCTAAGCAGCGGAAAACTGCTTTTAGCTTTTAGCATTACCGCATTGGGATATGGCGGAACCTTCGTTGCTTTTACCTACCTGACTCCGCTTCTCGAAGATGTAACAGGTTTTAGCGCAAAATGGGTGAGCATCATTCTGCTTGCTTACGGAGTGGCCGTGGCAATCGGCAATGTTCTTGGCGGAAAAGCTTCTGACAAAGATCCATTAAAGGCATTGTTTTGGATGTTTGCTCTGCAAGCCATTATTCTGGGCCTGCTAACCTTTGCAGCACCTTTTAAAATTATTGGGCTTATTGCTATTTTTCTAATGGGCTTATTTGCTTTCATGAATGTGCCAGGCCTTCAAATTCTGGTGGTAAACCTGGCTGAGAAATATGTTCCTTCTGCTGTCAATGTTGCTTCCGCTTTAAATATTGCAGCTTTTAACATCGGAATTGCCATCGGCTCATTTGCCGGGGGACTGATCGTCGATTCTATCGGCTTAATTCACACACCGTGGATTGGCGGAATAATGGTGCTTGGGGCTGTAATTCTGACGGGATGGCTAAAAAAACTTGAAAAACAAACTAACTAATTAATTAAGGAGTGTCTTATATGAATAAACTATCTTTATCAAGTACTGCAGCACTTGCAAATGGAGTTAAAATGCCCAGGATTGGCCTTGGTGTATTTAAAGTGGAAAAGGAAGAAGAACTATTGACCGCTGTTAAAGCAGCAATTGAAATTGGCTATAGAAGCATCGACACAGCTTCCATCTACGGAAACGAGGAGTGGGTGGGAGAAGCCATCCGCCAGTCTGGCTTTAGTAGAGAGGAACTTTTTATCACTTCAAAAGTGTGGAACTCTGACCAGGGCTATGAAGCAACCCTTAAGGCGTTTAACACCTCATTGAAAAAAATGGGACTTGAATATCTTGACCTTTATTTAATCCATTGGCCTGTTGAGGGAAAATACACAGAAACTTGGAGAGCACTGGAAGATTTATATAAAGAAGGTAAAATCAAAGCGATTGGCGTCAGCAACTTTCAGATCAGCCATTTAGAAAATCTATTGAAAACAGCTGAAATCAAACCAATGATTAATCAAATTGAATTGCACCCGAAATTGGCACAAACTGAACTTCGTGATTTTGCTGCCAAACATGATATGCACATTGAAGCGTGGGCCCCACTAATGCAAGGCGGATTATTCGAAAACGGGGTCCTGCATGAACTGGCTGCAAAACATGGAAAATCCGTTGCACAAATTGTCCTAAGGTGGCACCTGCAAAACGGCATTATCATCATCCCTAAGTCAACAAAACCTCATCGCATCAAAGAAAATGCAGATTTATTTGATTTTGAACTTTCTCAGCAAGAGATGGAATTGATTGATTCCTTAGATGCACATTTACGTGTTGGACCAGATCCCGACAATTTTGATTTCTAAATATAAGGAGACGAGGTGCCTCAGGCTCCTCGTCTTTTCTTATTAACATGATCAGGTTACTAAATAAAACAGCCCCTAATGAACAAGATAAGAAGAAACAAGTTAAGTTATTTGAGAAAAATCCAGTGAGACAAAGGGGGTTCCTGCACAATGATTTTTTTTATTTACCTCGTGATCAATATGTTCGTATTGTTTCTTTTTATTAAACTAAAGAAACATCTGCATATATTGGAAACCTTCGTCTATTGGATGTTGAGCTCCTATCTCTTTCAAAATTTTTCAGCCCTTTGCTATATGAACTTCAAAACTCTCATCATTCCAGAACAACTAAGCTATGAATTCTCCCATTTCCTTAACCGAATTTTGCTATTCCCTGCCTTCATGGTCCTTTTTTTGAACTATTTTCTTATCCAGAAAGCATACAAGAGAAAGCTCCTCTTAATAACCTTTTTTATCTTGATCTTAGGGGGACTGGAGTGGCTTGGGCATAAAACAGGAGTGCTGATCCATATTCATTGGAAAATTTGGTGGTCATCTACTTTTTGGCTGCTGTCACTGCTTATTTTAATCGGCTTTATGAATTTTTTCCGGAAGATACTATATAGAGGAGTCTAGGCTGTATGAATGTAACATTTGATTGGAATGAAGGGTTCTTTATTTTGACTTCTGCAATTGTCATACTCTTATTTCTGCCGATCCGAAAGTACTTTCCTCCAGTATTAGTTATAATCATATGGGTTTATAACCTTGCATTGGTTGCGACCATTGATTACTTTCTGCTGGCCACCCCTTTTCAGATGTATATATTTGGTGACAACCCTACTTATGAACTATCGGGAGCCCTTTTTCATTTTTTCATGTATCCCTGTTCCGCTCTGATTTTTTTATTTGGCTATGACCGCTGGGAACTCTATGGCAAGAGGTCTATTTGGTACATACTGGGCTGGAGTGCATTTTCCATAGTCTTTGAATGGCTTACTGTTAAAAATCATGTACTGACCTATACAGGATGGAAACTGGTCTATTCAATCCCGGTTTATCCGGCAGCGGCTGTCTTGCTCATTATTGTGTTTCGCTTTGCAAAAAAGAGACTTATGGATCCCGAGCTTGAAGCGTCTTCCAAAATAAATTAAAAAAGCAAGGAATGCCCCTGCTCTTTTCAATTTATTTAGTTGTTTTTAAAAGCGGCAATGTAATCTCTATTAATGTACCTTCACCAATCTTGCTTTTATAAACGATGCTTCCATGATGCTGCTTAATGATCTTATGGCAAATCATAAGTCCCAGGCCAGTCCCTTTTTCTTTTAATGTATAAAAAGGTTCACCAAGTCTCGGGAGAAATTCGTCAGGGATTCCACAGCCCTGGTCCTGAAAGGAGACAAGACATCCCCCGTCATTATTAACTGTGAGGGAAATTTCAATATCCCCTCCATTATCCATAGCCTCCATTGCGTTTTTTAAGATATTCAAAAAAACCTGCTTTATTTGATTTTTTTCACATGAAATTAAAAAATCACCATCTGCAAAATTCAGCTTGAACTGGATACCGTTCATATTCGCCTGAGGGGATAATAACTCTACTGTATTCTCTATAATATCTGTTAAATCAGCGGTGTCCATTTGTATGGCCTGCGGCTTTCCAAGCGAAAGCATTTCAGTGGTGATATTTTCAATGCGTTCCAATTCGCTAAGCAGCAATTCATTAATTTGGCTATTGTCGCTCCTATAAAGCTGCAGGAACCCTTTGATGGTTGTAAGCGGGTTTCGGATTTCATGGGCTACCCCGGCTGCGAGCTCTCCGACTATCGATAATTTCTCAGACTGCAAAAGAAATTCCTCTGCTTTTTTCCGCTCGGAAATATCTCTGCTGATCATAACAACATGCTCGATTACACCCTTTTCACCTTCAACCGGCATACAGCGTGATTCAAATTCAATCCAATAGCCCTCTCTGTGTTTTAGGCGGAACTCCATAGCCATGCGCTCATTATTTTCGAATATCCTTTGCATGCCAGCCTGAAAATTATCCGCTTCATCCGGATGAATAACAACATCCACTTCCAGCTTTTGCAGCTCCGGCACTTCATATCCTAAAACAAACTCATGTGATGGTGACAGATAACTCAAACTGCGATCCCTGTCCATTACCGCAATTAAGTCTGATGTATTTTCAGCGATCAGCCGGTATTTAGACTCACTTTCTTCCAGTGTCTTTTCCATCCGTTTTTTTTCTGTGATGATTCGTATCAATCTTTCATAGGATTCAATCAGTAAACTCCCAACAATGACACCAAGACCCACAAACAGAATATATTGCAGATGAAAAATAGGCTTGTCCCTAAAAACGTTAAAAATGATCGGCACCGTTATAATATAAATGACACAATATACACCATATAATATGGCCGTTTTTCTAACCGCCTTTAGGTGGCGGCTATATCTATGTATGACTGCAAAAGCAATCAAAATAAGGGATAATCCTATGATGGCTGGTAGCCAATTCTCACTGACTGCAAGCCTTGATACAAGGGCAATTATTCCGGTAATAAACCCTGCCCCTGGCCCCAAATAGGAAAATGCCAAAATCAGAATGGCGTAACGAATATCATAGGAATAACCCTGCTCGTTAAAAGATAAACCCACAAGAATGGCAGAAATAATTCCTGCATACAGGCCGCCCAAAAGATGCAGGTCCTTAAGCGGTTTATGATTGATAAACGAGCGGAGAATTAAAGGCACACTGACCAATAATGAAAAAATGGAGAGATTAACAATGTAGTCTAATAGTATCAATGAGGCTCCCACCTATTTTGAGAAATTCTTAATATTCTTTCTTTATCATAAACCAGAGGTGATGACCTTTCCACTACTATTTTAGGAGCCTCTAAAGGATATGCTGGAACTGATTTAAAAAGGGCCAATCCATGGAAGGATAGGCCCTTTTTCGTTACACTTTCTTCACAAACTCCGACTTCAGCTTCATGGCGCCAAAGCCATCGATTTTACATTCAATATCATGATCCCCATCAACGATGCGAATATTTTTAACCTTGGTTCCAATCTTAATTACAGAAGAAGTGCCTTTCACTTTAAGATCTTTAATGACTGATACCGTATCTCCATCAGTAAGTACATTCCCATTTGAATCCTTAATCACCTTTTCGTCCTCAAGACTGGTGATTTCTGATTCAGCTGTCCACTCATGTGCACATACCGGGCATACAAAGAGCAGCCCGTCCTCGTATGTATACTCTGAACTGCATTTCGGGCAATTAGGCAAGCTAGACATTTCGTTTTCCTCCATTACTCAGCATTTTTTTCCGTTTAGCCATGAATATGAATATCATGATTGCCGCAATAATAACGAATGCTAAAACAGTATATAAAATATATGTTGGATCTTCATTCACATCCTGTGGAATAAACCGATTGGCAATAGGGCCCGCAGACAAAAACAGGGGAATTATAATTGTAAACCATGTTCTTGTATAAATGGCAGAAACAATAAATATGACCGCACAAACTGCCACAATTACATTATTCTGAAAGGGCGTTGCTGTAAAAACCGGCTCAAACCCCTGTTTCTGATTCCAAAGTAAAACCATAACCATTAAGCCTGTCACAGCCACGCTGGCTCCTAATAGAAGAACTGCACTCCACTTGGAATGAAGAAATTTAGGCAGCACTCTGAAGATCAGAAGGCTATAAGCTCCAACTGCAATTGATCCTGCGATAACAGCGATCCAAAGTGTACCTTTGGATAATGAAAAGTTCCCTTCAATTGCAGGACCTACGCTGATATAAGCACCCAGCAAAAGGATCATCAGCGGCAGCAGCCCCGCCATCTGACGATAATCGGTACTCATTGATTCTCCGATGCTTTTCATATATTGCTTTGGGCTATCTCCAATAATATGAGACACATCTTTCCCATCGGCTTCAGCTTCAATTAAATGCACTTCAAGCTCTTCTGTTATTTCATTTATTTCTTCATCATTTTTCCCTTTTGACATGAGATAAAAACGAAGCTCTGTCAAAAACTGTTCAGACTCTTTTGAGACCATTCTTCATACCCCCTTTTTATTCAATACATTGCCAACAGATGAACTAACCTGTTCCCAGCGCCCAATAAATAGCTCCAGCTCCTGCTCGCCTTTTTCAGTTAATGTGTAATATTTTCGTTTAGGTCCAGCTGTTGATTTTCGCAAAGTAGCACTGATCAGTCCTTCCTTTTGCATACGCAGAAGAAGCGGATAAATGGTGCCCTCGCTCAATGAACGAAATCCATATGACTCTAATTTCGCCGCCAATTCATACCCATATATCTGCCCTTCTTTAATTATGGCTAATAAACATCCGTCCAGAATTCCTTTTAACATTTGCGTGGTATCTGACATTGACCTTGCTCCTCCCACTACCTTGTATTGCAAGATATTTATCTGCAGTTAAATACCTTGCAATACAAGATATACACTTACTTTAACTCTCACTTTGTTGTAATGCAAGGTATTTTTGTAAAAACCAGGTAATTTATTACTCTAATCAATCAAACATTTGATTGAACTATTTTTAATGCCATATCGATTGTTTTTAGCCGAAGAGGGGATAATAAGTTAATGTGGACCAGTTCCTGATCATTGGCCGCCGTTTTTAAACACATTCTCAATTATAAACTTAAATCTCATATTAGTTGAGATTGATGCAGGCAAAAAAAGGGTAATTAATAGAAGAAAGAGTTATACTGTTATTAACGAGCTCAATGCCGTTTTGAAAGTTCCATTTCGTACTGATTCCACCCAAGAAAAAGCAGAATTAAACATTGGAGTCTTATTGGGTCATTTATAGTTTCCGCCCTCTAACCGAAAAGGAGCAAATTTTCACAGCTTATCCCTTGACAAAAAATATACCGTATATGATAATTATTACCGAATTAGAATTATTATTAAATAGTTCGCTATTTAATTAATAATCATATCACTCAACCATTTAAGGAGGAATTTAATCATGGCATTAATCGGTTCAGAAGTACTACCATTCGCAGCAAAAGCTTACCATAACGGTGATTTCATCGATGTTACTGAAGAAAACTTCAAAGGAAAGTGGAGCGTAGTATGCTTCTACCCAGCAGACTTCACATTCGTATGCCCTACTGAATTAGAAGACCTTCAAAATGAATATGCAACTTTAAAAGATATGGGTGCAGAAGTTTATTCTGTATCAACTGATACTCACTTCACTCATAAAGCATGGCACGATAACTCAGAAACAATCAACAAGATTGAATACGTTATGATTGGTGATCCTAACCAAAGAATTTCCCGCAACTTCGAAGTTCTGAACGAAGAAGATGGACTGGCTGAACGCGGAACATTCATCATCGATCCAGATGGCATCATCCAAACTGTTGAAATCAACGCTGGCGGAATTGGCCGTGACGCAAGCCAGGTTGTAAGCAAGCTTAAAGCAGCTCAATATGTACGCAACAACCCAGGTGAAGTTTGCCCGGCTAAGTGGAAAGAAGGATCTGAAACACTTAAGCCAAGCCTTGATCTAGTAGGTAAAATCTAAGGAGCACGATAATCATGTTACTTGATGCAGATATAAAAGCACAATTAGCTCAATATCTTCAGATGATGGAGGGCGAAATCCTTCTAAAAGTCAGCGCTGGATCAGATAAAGTATCCAGCGACATGCTGGCTTTAGTAGATGAGCTAGCCAATATGTCCTCCCACATTAAAGTTGAGCGCACTGAATTACAAAGGACGCCAAGCTTTAGTGTAAATCGTCCAGGTGAGGATACTGGCATTACCTTTGCCGGCATTCCTCTTGGACATGAATTTACTTCCTTAGTGCTTGCTCTGCTTCAAGTTAGCGGAAGGGCACCTAAGGTTGATCAGAAAGTCATCGACCAGGTGAAGAAGATTGAGGGCGAATATCGTTTTGAAACTTATGTCAGCTTAAGCTGCCACAACTGCCCTGATGTAGTACAGGCTCTTAACGTCATGAGTGTTCTTAACCCTAATATCTCACACACAATGATCGATGGTGCTGCTTACAAAGAAGAAGTAGATGCTAAAGAAATCATGGCAGTGCCGACAGTTCATCTAAATGGCGAATCATTCGGCAGCGGCCGTATGTCCCTTGAAGAAATTCTAGCGAAAATGGGGACAGGCCCTGACGCATCAGAATTTGCAGATAAGGATCCTTATGATGTGCTTGTCATTGGCGGCGGCCCTGCGGGATCAAGCGCGGCAATCTATGCTGCACGCAAAGGAATCCGCACCGGCATCGTTGCTGAACGCTTTGGCGGCCAGGTAATGGATACTTTAGGCATCGAAAACTTTATCAGTGTGAAGCACACAGAAGGCCCTAAGCTTGTTGCAAGCCTCGAAGAACACGTGAAAGATTATGGCATCGATGTCATGAATCTGCAGCGTGCAAAGAGCCTTGAAAAGAAGGACCTTGTTGAAGTCGAACTTGAAAACGGTGCTGTACTGAAAAGTAAATCAGTCATCCTTTCAACTGGTGCACGCTGGAGAAATGTCAACGTGCCAGGTGAAGCAGAGTTCAAAAACAAAGGGGTTGCTTACTGCCCTCACTGTGATGGCCCATTATTTGAAGGCAAAGACGTAGCTGTTATCGGCGGAGGCAACTCCGGTGTTGAAGCAGCCATTGACCTTGCAGGGATTGTTAACCATGTAACGGTTATCGAATTCAATCCTGAATTGAAAGCAGATGCCGTTCTGCAGGAACGTCTGAATAGCCTTCCAAACGTTACGGTTGTCACAAATGCTCAGACAACTGAAATTACCGGAACTGACAAAGTAAACGGTATTTCATATATGGATCGTGAGACAGAAAAACAGCACCATGTTGAACTGCAAGGTGTATTTGTCCAAATCGGCCTGGTTCCTAACACAGATTGGTTAGGCGACCAGATCGAGCGTACCCGCTTCGGCGAAATCGTTGTGGACAAGCGCGGTGCAACAAACATCCCTGGTGTATTTGCTGCAGGAGACTGTACAGACAGTGCCTACAAGCAAATCATTATCTCCATGGGATCCGGTGCTACTGCAGCTCTTGGTGCGTTTGACTACTTGATCCGCAATTAATTTTCAACCTTACCGCTTACTGCATTTGGCAGGAGCGGTTTTTTTATTTCGTTATTTACTCTTAATTATTGTATTGAACACCAGGAGACATTTGTTCGGACTCATTCTTTCTTAGTTCTCCTTCCCCTGTCCGAATGAGCACTGTTCGGACTCACTGCCTCGGTTTTCTCCTACTCCTGTCTGAATGAACACCACTAAGTTGAAAAGCACTGCCTATAACCACTTCCACCTATTTCTATCAAACGTTTGATTGAAATAGAAAAAGAGCACAGATATAGCCTGTGCCCCTTCATTCTTATCAGTGTACCAATAAGCCTTCTTAATATTTCTTCTCAAGTGCTGGCCAAAGTATTTACCTTTCTACAGCAAAAAAGGAATGCCGCCTTAAAGCAGCATTCCTTTTGACTTTAATTCACCGCCATCCTCCCCAGCGGACCATTTTCTTCAATAATATTCTGCAAATCATAAACGGAAATCGGAAACATAGGGAATCCATAGGCATATGGCGTTATTTCATAGAGCTGGAAATAGATGATCAGTGCTTTGTCTGCTATATAAAAGTCCTGGTCAGGCCTGATGGCTTTAAAGTCTACAAGCAGCGGAATGTCACGCTGTTTAATTTGAATTGAGATCAGCTCAGACAGGCGTTTTACATAATCACTGCCCGGCTTAAATAAATCCTTTAAGGAAACCTGCTTCCCTTTTTGCAGATCAAACGTCAAAGATTTTATAACTGTCATACCATGTGCCGCATGATAATGATACACGTAATTGGATAAAGACAAGCTCAGGACGTCTCGCTGATTATTTTTAATCTCATAGTATCCATACAAATCAACCACGGTTGTATCCATATTGCCTGTTTGCTCATTAATGAGCTGCTGGTTTTCACGAACAATAGCACTGTTGATAACATGCTGAAGCTGCTTATTTTGCATTCTTGTTACACGGGGATAATAAACGACTTTAGTCGGCCCGGTGCTGATTGTCATCGTTTTGATGCCTACCGGAAAGTTGATTGCCACGGCTATCCATCCTTTTTGGTTTTAAAACATCCTATTCATCGGATAGGCGCTAAGGTGCATAACAGGTAATGGAAGTTTCAATGTTATAGAATGAAATCGATATATAAGAGACAGGAGCACATAAAATGGATAAAAAGCAAAAAAGCCTTAAACCATTCATTTCACTCATACTATCAACAAAAATTCCAAAGACTGCCCTCATCATTGGTTTAACAGCCAGCATTTTAACCACCTTGACTGGCCTTCTCGTACCGTTGCTGACCAAAAATCTGGTGGATGGTTTTTCTGTTGAATCTTTAAGCGTTCCGCTCATAATCGGAATTGGGGCAGCCTTTATTGTCCAGGCCATCATCAGCGGAATCTCCATCTACCTGCTCAGCTATGTCGGCCAAAAAGTGGTGGCACGCCTTCGGGACCGGATGTGGATGAAGCTCATAAGGCTGCCGGTCAGTTACTTCGATAAGCAATCCAGCGGACAGACTGTCAGCCGTGTAGTTAATGATACTAGCATAGTCAGGGAGCTGATTACCAATCACTTCCCGCAATTTATCACCGGGATTATCAGTATTATCGGTGCAATTATTATCCTGCTTGTGATGGACTGGAAAATGACACTGCTGATGCTCACTTCAGTTCCTATTACACTGGCAATTATGATTCCACTTGGCCGAAAGATGGCAAAAATATCTCGGGGCCTTCAAGATGAAACTGCCATCTTTACCGGAAACATTACCCAAACACTCGGTGAAATTCGCTTAATGAAGTCTTCTACTGCAGAACAAAATGAAGAAGAAAAAGGATTGGATGGCATCGACAAACTTCTTGGATACGGTTTGCGGGAAGCCCGCATTTTTGCGATGATTGGCCCGACTATGTACCTGATCATGATGGTTGTTATCGTCATGATCATCGCCTATGGAGGCATGCGTGTGGCCAGCGGAACGATGTCAACGGGTTCTCTTGTAGCCTTTTTGCTGTACTTATTCCAGATTATTATGCCAATCACCTCATTTGCGATGTTTTTTACTCAGCTGCAAAAGGCAAAAGGCGCCACAGAACGGATCATAGAAATTTTGGAGGAGCCGTTAGAAGATGGCCAAGACGGCATCGAAATGGATATCAGCAGCAAGCCGATTTTAATCGATAACGTCTCATTCTCCTATAGCGCAGAAGAGAGTGTTCTGGAAAATATCTCACTGGAAGCCCAGCCGGGTCAGATGATTGCACTGGCAGGTCCAAGCGGAAGCGGAAAAACCACCCTGTTTGGTTTGCTTGAACGATTTTACGAGCCAACGGATGGAGAAATTAAAATTGGCGATACACCCATCCAGGAGATATCCCTTAAATCCTGGCGCAGCCAAATTGGCTATGTTTCACAGGAAAGTGCCATGATGGCAGGTACAATCCGTGAGAATTTATGCTATGGGCTGGAAAATTCCAAAAGCATCACAGATGAGGAATTATGGGAAGTTGCGAAAATGGCATACGCCGATCAATTCATTGCCGATTTTCCAAAGGGGCTTGATACTGAAGTTGGTGAGCGGGGTGTGAAGCTTTCCGGAGGACAAAGGCAGCGTATTGCTATAGCGCGGGCATTCCTGCGCGACCCTAAAATATTGATGATGGACGAAGCTACCGCCAGCCTGGACAGCCAATCTGAAGGCATCGTCCAGCAGGCACTTACCCGCCTAATGGAAGGCCGGACAACTTTCGTCATCGCCCACCGCCTTTCCACAATTGTCGACGCAGACCGGATTGTTTTCATCGAAAAAGGTCATGTCACAGGCATCGGCACACATTCCGAATTGACACAATCACATGATCTATATCGTGAATTTGCCGAGCAGCAGCTTGCATAAGATGTGGCCAGTCTATCAAAGACTGGCCTTTTTACTGCAAATCTTGATTCTGACCCTATTAAAACCGAAATCTTATGATAAAATGTGACAAATTATCCATATAAACAAGAAGATGAATTCCTTATAATGGAATTAAGATCTCAGTTAGTCATGCCAATCCAAAAGGAGGCTAAAGACTATGTCAACAGATCACACACTTAACATGCTTGAAACCTTGAAATATTATTGTGACTCTCAAATCACTCAGACCTTTTCAAATGACAAACAGCAGGTTTTATCAGTCTGTTATTTGAAAAACAATCATTCTTTTGAAATTACCTACACAGAAACGAATATAAAGAAAAATTTCCGCCACATTGAGTCAGCGGCAGAAGCAATCGAAAAAGCTTTAAGGTGATTAAAGCTTTTTTGATTGTTCTCTTCCATGTAATTTTCGAGATGCAGGATACTACTCCCTGCACCTTTTCATTTAAGGGGAAATCGTACTGCAGCCTAAATCAATCAAACGTTTGATTGATTTTTTACTGCCTGTTATAAGGCATTCTCTGCCTGAAGAACTCTCATAATTTCCTTACTGTCTTTTGTCAGTATGTCTTTCACATTTGGTCCAAACCATTCCAGGGAAGCATCCATTTCTATCAAATTCGAAGCCTCTCTTAAGAACACCCTGTAATCTACCGCTCCTTCAAATAATGAAACCATGCCTTCCCTGCTGCCCGCTGCTGCATAGACATTATTAGGGGCAAACACGCCCAGCTGGGAGCGGGACTGAATATTCTTAAAATGAAAGTGCGAAATATATGGCCGCAGCTGTTTTAGTGCAAAGAGCGGGTCCACTCCTGATTCCCATATATGAAGCACATCAAAATTAACCCTTAGCGCTGAATGGTCCGTTTCCTCAATGAGCTGAAGCGTAGAGGATGGGTTGTCTGTCAGGGTATTAGGATGAGTTTCAACCAGAAGCATCTGCCCCTCGGCTTCAGCCATTTTGCAGAGCATTTTCATACGTGAAACCAATTCGATTCTTTCCAGCCTGCTGATATCCGCACTGCCTTTTGTCCCGGCAAACGTCCTTACTTTCTTCGTTCCCCACCTATGCGCCAGTGCACATAATCTTTGCATTTCTGTCATTAAAACCGGAAGAGGCGCATCAAGAGGCAAATAGTCGCTCAGCATGGTCGTTTCAAGATTATAGGAACTTAGCCACTCACTGCCATAATGAATATCTTCCGCCAGGTTTTTGGCATGTACACCCCATAGTTCTATCCCCTGGAATCCATTTGTCTGGGCATAGTGTGCGATTTGGTCAATGGACTGAAGATGATGCCGGAATGAGATGGTGCAGAGAGATAGCTTCATAGAATTGCCTCCTTCATATTTGTGGATCGCTGCATTTTAATCCAGGCTTCAAAGCTTTTCTGCAATCCCTGCTTGATTTTAAACTCCAGGATATTCAATTCATCCAATTTTAAAGAGATTTCATTTTTCAAACTCAGGTTTCCTGTCATGGCAAGCTTCATCGCCCGATATTGGATAACGGTATATCCCTTTACCAGCTTCTCAATTTCATTACACCAGGCTTCAAAGCCTTCCTCATCATACCCAAGTGAATCCCAGAAAAACGCAAATGCATGTTCATAGGCATATTTTCGGATGGAAAGGACTGGGAGTTCCCTTAATGCGAATGTCAATCCTGATAGAGGATGGTTTTCGCATCCGGATGTATATAGGTCGACAATCCTTCCAACAGCATCAGTCATTGGGTTGCAGTCAAGCTTAATGCATGTATTAAAATATGCCTCCACTGTTTCTGCAGATGGGGGAATGATATCGGCTGCATCAAAGAAATATCCCCCTTCAGCAGAAGGATCCTCAATAGCTGCCAAAATCCTCTCCTTCGGCAGAATCCCTTCCCAGCGGAAGTCCGGATCATACATAAACCATTCCTCTTCGTTCCCTGTCAATTCCAGCATCACATAATGAGGAAATGGGCTTTGATGAAACTTATTCTCCCTTTCAGGCAGCTTTGACAAATCCAGCATCACCATCACATACTGTTGGTGCTTCTTGTTCTCAAGCAGGCTTAGAAGCTTATTTATATTTTCCTGTTTGCTGCGTTTCTCGTCATACCATCTATAAAGCTTAATTCCATACAGCATTTCATACCACTGGTGGAAAAAATCATGGTCAATCCGTTTGGAATGATAGGTCAGAACTCCATTATCCAATACATCGAAATCAGCATCCCATACTCCGAAATAATAAGGTCTGTGATCGGCCCCTTCCGTCTTTTTGACTGCCTCGCATACACAGCTCACAAAACAATGGACTTTAATCATAAGAAGCCTCCGCTGTGACAGGCTTCTGCAGGCGATTCAGAAAGTCGGCCAGGCTTCCTGCGGTTCTGAAATCTTTAGGCACCAGCATTTCATCCGGGATATCAAAGCCAAGATCCACTTCCAAATGAAGAATAAGCTGCAGGATCATGATGGAATCCATATATAAATCTTCATTTAAACGGGCATCCTCATGAAAGGCAGCCATCGACGGCAGTTCTAATTGATGCAGCATAATATCGTATAAGGCCTGTAAAATTTCTTCTCTTGTCATGCCAGCACTCCTTCTCCCAGCCTTTTCCTGCTGATTTTGCCATTCGGGAGCTTTTCGATTTCTTCTGTTTGGATAAATTCCATCGGGATTTGGTAAGGAGCGAGATATTCCCTGCACCACTCCCGCAGTTCCTGCTCCTCTATAGGCTGGGTGCATATATACTGTGCACAGACTCTTTCTCCGGAAAGCGGATGGATTTTTTTATAAACCACTGCTTCGGCAATTCTTGGCTCTGCCATCAGAACATCTTCCACCTCTTGCGGATATACGTTCAATCCCGCTACATTAATGGTGTCATCCATTCTTGCAAGAAATGACAGGACACCGTCTTCCACATAGCCAAGGTCCTTAGTAAAGATGGTTTTTTCAGAATCACGGATGATAATTTCACCAGGGTATTCTCTGCTTCCAGCTTCCACATTAACATGAGGAAGCGGATAGCCCATTTCACGGGGGTCACTTACATCCGGGTGAATGGCCACACACCCTGCCTCAGAACATCCATACTGCTGAAAAACCCTGTTTGAAATATTCTTTAAGGATTCCAGCCAGCCAGATGGCATTAGGGTGCCCGATGTCATCACACAATCGAATCGCGCGCCATCCCCAATCAAAAGAGTTAATGCATGCAAAAGCGCGGGAGCTCCATAGAGAATATGCTTCGGATGTTCCTTTATTTTTTTTAGCACATACTTAGGGTTCATATTTGACAGAATGACCGGCTCTGCACCGCGCCTTAAGCTTGCAAATACACCGCAGATCAACCCATATGAATGAGTAACCGGACAGGCAACAATAGATGTTGTCTGATGATCTGCCGGCAATACAGACACATAGCTTTCCAGTTCTAACTCGATGGAATCCCAGCTGCGTTCAATGCACTTAGGTGCACCGGTCGTACCCGAACTCATTTGGACCAGAACACCTTCACGGACATTTTTTTGTTCTGACAGTTCGACCGGTGAATGAATATTTCCGTAAAGCAAGATATGGCTTCCAGCCGATGAAGCCATTCGGATTGCCCCTTCTTTCGGCACGGAGGGATGAATCGGAACAATGGATCCCCCTTTTCTGCGTACAAATAAACAAAGAGCGAGCCATTGAAACACATCCGGCATACAAACAGCTAATCTTCTATTCCCGCAATCTCTTAAATGAGGAGTGTTTTCAAATTCTGAATATTGCTGCTCAAGATTATCCAATGTATAGTATTGATCATTTACAAAAAACATCTAAATTCTCCTTTTGATGATTATCTTAAAGTGAAACTTCAATCAGTGGGATGCCTTCCCCCACTGATTGTTAGTTGAGGCCCACAGGAAGTGGGTCACAAAGACGTTGCCACAGGATGTGGTGTCCTTAGTCTTTGTTCTTCTTTCGGGCCTTTACGGGCAGTTGGACTCCCAATTATCACCCTTCGATTCCTCTAAGTCTTAAAGAGGGAGTCTTACTGCCCGTTAGACTGCGATAAAGAGTTTTTAACATAATGGCGAAAACCGCCTGCCTCTTCTTTTTGACCTTTTCTCTTCAGCAATGACTCCGCGTAAATTACAGGTGCAGTATGCTGCAGCAAATAGTTTCGGAATATCAATTCAGGATAACAGCTCAGATGCTCCGTTAAAGCTTCTCCTGTCAGCTTCCAAAAGCGCTGCTCGCTGAAGCCATATTGCTCTTCAAGTACATAGGACAGTTCAGACAGATGAAAAACAAATAATGTATCCATTGCCAGTTCTCTAAGCGATTCAATAGAAGACATCCAATAATACTGATCTTCCCTGCCTTTTGTAAATTGGTCATGAATGCCCGCAAAGTCTGGAATACAGCTTGGCTCCTCCAAAAAGTCATGGCAATACTCAACACTGTCATGGAAATCCCTCAGAGCAACACGTGTTGGCCAGCCGTCCTTATGAAGAAGAATCATATTCTGGGCATGCGCCTCAACAGCAATTCCATGCGCGGACAGTAAATGCCAGACAGGAACCACACATACCTCCACAAGCCTTTTCAGCCATTTTTCAATTCCATAGCGCTTCAGCCATTCGTCAATAAACGGAAATCCATCCCTCTCCATTAATGGCAGTGCCGTACAAGGCACCGCCGCTTCGCCTTCTTCCATATAAAGCCGGATGCTCTCTCTCCATATAGCTCCAAACTTAGTACAAGGTTCTTCCTCCTCGGGATGGTAGGCAATCCCGGCGTATTCCTTAAGAATGACCAATGAAGCTTCATCTTTTAAAAATGGATCACCTTTCACTGTATCTGCTATCCATTTGGAAATATGGGGTGCGGCACAAACCGCGTGTGTGTCCAGAGTTCTTAGCGATGATGTGTTGACCATATTCATCGAAAGTTTCACATGAGCTTTTTCAGGATTTGTCATATTCCATAGAGTACGGACGGACTGTGTTGACCGATAAAAATCTCCGCTGCTTCCCAGAAGCACTATATCAGCTTCAGCATTGGCAAACTTCATCTGCCAGGGATGAATGGGCAAAAATGTGTATTCTTCAAAGGTTTTGCCGATATGCTGCAATTCAGCAAGCAGTTGCCCAAACATGGAAGGGCCAAGTTCCCGCTCCCAGAAGATTTTTTCATCTTCAAGCAATTCTATTCTGGCATTCATACGTCTGACAGCTGCCCATTGCAGCTCAAATGACTGCCTTGCTTCCGGCCCATATGCCGCATGATCCCCAAGTGTAAATCCGCTCCGCGCCTTATAGCAGGGATGGTAGGGATGCCCTTCCCATATCTCTGATTCCAGTTCTTCATAGCTGAGACTTCTCCTGGAAATAGAATGCATTAGATGGGTTTCATTCCACTCACTCAGCAGAATGGTTTGTTCCAGCTCATTAATAAGCTGTTTCCTTTTTTCCGGATCGGCAATAAGGTCTTCAGCCAATTCCTCTATTGTGGTTTCTGTTCGGGAGCCATCATGGTGGACTGTGCGAATGCTTCCTTCCATTAATCTCACACGGTCAAACGAAGCAATTTTTCCCTCACAGCAGTATGTTCGCTCGTTTCCGAAAATCGTAAAATGTAAGTGCGGATCTTCTGGCCGGTCAGCTGACTTGGCATAATCCATTAAACCTTCAAAAATAATGGCCTCCATGAGCTGCCTGATCACCCTCTTCTCAAAAGTTTTAGACAACGGCGGATGCAGCTTCAGCATAGGTTTCCTCCTTCTTCATGGTGGCCAATGGATTTGGCAAATAAGTGTAAACCGCTTGTTCGTTCTTTGCCATCAGCTCATCAACATCATGAAAGCGGGTTAAAAGATTGGCTTTATACGATAATTTCTCAGATTGAAGAACATGCCGAATGAAATCTTTCCCCTGTCCAGACAGCTCTTTGTCCAGAGAGCAAAGCTGGTTTCGGCACCATTGGATTAAACGATCCTCACTGATGAGACCATCCTGCCCAAGTCTTGAAATGACTGAAAAAAGCTGATTCATAAACAGATAATACGTAAACCTTTCCTGAATGAGAGCATCTTCATAGAATAATTCCTGACATTCTTCCAGTACAGGCAGCAGTTCACATAAAGTCTCTCTATGAAGATTTGATAGATAATATCCTTGATTATCCCGGTAATAATAAGCCTCCGGGTAACCAGAAGAAAGGTCCAGAACGCTATTTTGCTGATGTGCCTCCAAAGCCAGCCCATGTTCATCATATAAACGGATGAGCGGCTCCACAGCACATTCCCAATATTTCCGGAACCATTCCATGCTGACATCTTGGATATTACAGGATTCTTCCAATGCAATCCTCTCAATGGTCCGGTGCAGCCTTGAACGAATGCCAGGCAAAGGATCCTGAACTAATGCAGCAATGGAAGTTACCCCCCACAGTTTTTCTTCCTGAAATGGATTGGATCGCAAAATAACTTCAAAGCCTGATTCCTGCTGACCAGGAAATAAGGCAGTAATATAGGCTGGATCATCGATCATCCGGAAAACAGGATGTTTTTCTGTAAATCGGATTTTTTTTATTAACTCCGCCATGGCGGTGCCTGCCCTTAGCTCATGGAAGCGGTTCTTCCTTAGCGAATTTGTGATTTTTACCGGGACCGAAAACTTATACATCCACTCCTCTTCAGGATTGTAAACAGTCCTGATGGAAGAAGTAGCTGAATAATATGGCCCCATACTGCCAAGGTCCTTTATAAGGTCCTTCTCTATTGCCTCTCTGACATAGTCCTGCTGCAGAAGCCATTGGGCCTGAAGAGGGTGCATTGGAATGAGGCATTCCTTTTCCGGAACAGTAAGGTGCGGCAGTGATTTTCTTATCGTTTGGAGGATAATTTGACTTGCACTTTTCTGGTCATTAGAGGATTCTTTTACCATCTCACGTTCAATTTGGAAATAGTGGAGCTGGAACTGCCCCTTTAATTCTGGCGCATATCTTGTCTGCTGCCATCCAGTCATCCCTTGTCTGCTTTTCGGTGTAGGGTGAAGCCAGTGCCCAAACAGGAGCGATTGTTCTGCTTCAATGAAAGTGCAATCTTCTGAATAAAGGCTATCCTCATCATTCATTCTCGCTTCAATATATGCCGCCATTGTCTGGTAGCTCTCAATTATCCTTAGCACAAGTTCATCAAAATGGGATGCAAGCTCATGGCAGCCAGTAGCTTTGGCCATTAAATGCATCTCGTGGATAAGTGTAATCATCATCGGCAGTCTATCCTGAAGAATCCATTCCCGCCGATTAGAACAATATTTAAGTGCATGGCCGATTACATGTCTTCCTGTTCGTGAACGGTAAAGGACTTCGACAGCAAATTTAACGGATTGACCAGATAATTCTATTTCTGCTACCAACTCCCCTGAAAGAGGGATGGATAGCTGCTGTTCCTGAATCCACTCCCTGCTTTCTATCCAATGCCCGCTGTCCACTTCCCGCAAATAACTATTAATAAAAGCTTGAAACGTTGCATTTTCTGCAATCTGTTTGGCTGAATGATGCATAATTCCATCCTTTCACCGAGTCTTTAGACCTAGTAATTGATAACCATTCTCAATAGAAATTAAAAAATTTGATTCTTCTCGATGAAAAGAATCAAGTTAATAGAGAGGACGCGTGCAAAGTAAATCCCGGCCTCCAAAATTATTCGCTTAATAGAAGCGATTCCATTTCTTTCAAACCTTTTTGACGCTCAATCGGATCCCAGAATCCCCATGTAGTGGACATAGTATGTACTTTGTCGTTCTGAACAGCCTTCAGGCTTTTCCAAACTTCACCCTGTGTGACTGAATCGTAGAATTCACCGCTGTTAAAGAAAGTAAGGTCAATAATATTGTCAGGATTATATTTTGCTAGCCCTTCGATTGAGATATTCTCGCCAAAATCTTCTGGAAGGTTCTCAGCAGGTGTTAATTTCAAATCATCAAATAATAATGAGTTGGTTGCGTGGTTTGTCAGGCCAAAAACACGAATATCTTTTTTATTGATTGCGACGGCCATGAAAGTTTCTTCTCCTGTTTTCTCACGGACACGCTTTCCGATATCCTCTGCTTCCTTCTCCAGGTCTTCAATGACTTTCTTTCCTTCTTCAAGCTTGCCTACAGATTCTGCAACTTTCAGGTGATCTTCCTTCCAGTCACCGCCCACTTCAACAACAACTGTTGGGATGGTTTCAGAAAGCTGATCATAGAGCGGCTTATAGCGATCGCTGATGATAAGAAGATCTGGATCAAGCTTCACAATTTCTTCTGAATTCATTTCATCGGCATATGGGAGCGCCTTAACACCTTCGAGCTCCTTCGTTAAATGCGGCGGGAACTCATTATCATATGCCATTACCGCATAGGGCTTTACCCCTACTGATACAAGCGATCCTTCCCAGGAAACATGTGAAAGCAAAACTACTTTTTTCGGTTTTGCGGGCACTTCTGTTTTACCGAAAAGATGTTCAACCGTTCTGGTTTCCTCTGCCTGTTCTTTCTCTTTCTTTTCAGCTGCTTCTGTAGAGGCCTCTTCACCTTTACCGCATCCTGTTACAATTAATAAAAATAACATGAAAACAATGCTCAATGGAGCACAAAACTTCTTCATGGATAATTCCTCCTAAGCAATAATGAAATTCATTCTCAATGATAATCATTATCACATTAGCTTAACATGGACTTTTACAACTTCTTACATGGACAAAACGCACAAACCTTCTATTCCATTATAAAAATGGGCCAGCTGAAAAAACAGCTGGACCCGTGTTCGCATTAATCAAGCCTTAAGTTTTGCTTTCATCAAATCGTCCGAAAATTCCTCCAGCATTTTTTTTCTGCCTAGCGGTCCCCAAGGATCCCACTCATGGCTGGCAGGATAGTATACTTCACCTGTTTGGACTGCACGGATCTTATTCCATTCGGGAGTATGTGCAGCTCTCCAAACATCTCTTTCATGACTCCATAAGATGAGAAGCTTATCAGGATTGAGATCAGCCACATCATTCAGGCCGGCAATCCTATATCCTTCAAAATGCAAATCAGGATGAGGCTCAAAACCCAAATTCTGAAAGAGCAGACTGAGCAGAGCATGCCCGCCCTGTCCGTAAAGACGGATTTCATCCGGCCGGATCCAAAGGACTGCCCATCTGCCTTTTTTCGTTAATGGACATAGCTTATCCCTTACTTTACATTCAAGGCAGCGGATTTCTTCTTCTATGCATTCTGCCCGGCTTGTACATCCTACCATAGAAGCAATTTCGTAAAGATACTGCCGCCAGTCCGGCTGCAGCTGCATATGATGGACCTTCCCCTGCTGTGAGAGAAGCACATTTTGCAGCTGATAATTATGTAAAGGCGTCTTTATGATTCGATCAGGCTGAGTTAAGAGAATATCCTCTGGCTGAAAGGTCTTTTCTGCATTAAGGAGCATGGTGCCCTCCAACTCTTTTTGAAGATATCTTGGCACTCCATTGCTGGCAGGATAAACAGTTGGATAGGATGGCGCTGCAACAGGCTGTACACCCAGCGAAAGGAGATGGTCCTGCAAAAAGAGCTGACTGACCACCGCAATTCTTTCCTTAGCCCTTTTCATAAATACAGATGGCGGCAAGCCTGCTTTCATTTTAAAAAGACGGCTGAAATAAAATTCATCCTGCATTCCGATTTGCAGGGCTACTTCTTTTGCCGTAATCCCTTTCTTCTGCAGCATCAGCTGTTTGGCTGCTCTCATTCTTTCACCATTCAGGAATTCCTTCGGCGCCATCCCGGTTCGTTTCCGAAAGGCCCTGGTAAACGAAACTGGGCTCATGTTTGCTTTAGATGCCAGCTCTGCCACAGTAACCGGCTGGGACAGATTATTTCTTATCAGGTCCACTGCCTCTTCAATCCCGTCTACTTCTGTCTTGTCTGTCAGAATAGACATCATATTCCATAGCTGGGACTGAAATCTGCACTCAGCAGATATCGATTTTTCTTTGTTCCATTTCCTCAGCTCATCCCACAAGGGCACCATCTTTGGTGGCTCCTGATTAGCCAGTATCCCGGAGAGAAATCTGGAAAGCACATCTTTATCCTTTGCCCAGGTGAGTATATAAACCGTTAACGGGTCTGCTGATGCGGAGGTAATTATGCCAGAATCAGAAAGAAAGCAGCTCTTCCCTGCCTCTATCTTCAGCTGGCGGTTTTGAGTTTCGATTGTGCCTCTCCCCGATGAAATATAAATAAGTGTAAAATCATTGCGATTTTCATTGATGGTTTTCGACAATCCCTCTCTTAAGCTTGATACTGCAATTTTATACGGTTCAAATTGTTTGCCGCTCAGCATATACAAAAAATACTCCCTTCTTTTTCCTTAAATAAGAATTGACAAAAGCTGTGAAAGGATAGTAGATTAATTACGATTATTTAGAACGATAACGATTATCATTTTCACTTAAAATTTACATAGAAAAGGACTGAATGTAATGGCCAGAACTGCAGCTGACATAACAGAGCACATGCAGCCTGTACACCAAAAATCTATTAAATGGGGCCTGGCAGGTATTGTGCTGGTGCTTGGCGGGCTGCTTGCATCGATTGGGCTGGGCGCAATCTGGATTCCCCCTTCTGTGGTTTGGGAGTCATTTGTCTCCTTTCAGGGAGGCCAAATTGAACATCAGCTTATCAGAGAAGTCAGGCTTCCCCGGGCGCTGGCCGGGGCACTTATTGGCGCAGCACTGGCTGTAGCCGGCACCATTATGCAGGGAATTACACGCAACCCGCTGGCAGATCCCTCCATAATCGGCATTACACATGGAGCGGGCCTGGCCATCGCAATTGCACTTGCCTTTCTTTCCGGCGGATCATACTGGGTTCTGCTCATCTGGTCATTTGCAGGTTCCGCTGCTGGAGCCTTGCTTGTATTATCTTTCTCCATGCTTTCAAAAGAGCGGATCTCACCTGTCACTTTGACACTGGCAGGCGCAGCATTAAGCACCCTGTTCAGCGCTCTTTCAACCGGCATCGCCCTTTACTTTCAAACTGCACAGGACCTGAGCTTCTGGTTTGCGGGAGGTCTTTCAGGTACACAATGGCGCCATGTGTATATATTGCTTCCCTCCGTTTTTTTAGGCTTGCTTCTATCCCTTTGGATCAGCCGCTCCCTGACAATCCTGGCCCTGGGAGAAGAAGTGGCTGCAGGGCTTGGGCAATCTCATCAGAAGGTCCGCTGGATCGGGCTTGCAGCGGTTATACTATTATCGGGCGCGGCCGTTTCCATTGCAGGAGCTATAGGCTTTATCGGACTGGTGGTTCCCCATATGGTCAGGCTTTTGATTGGATCTGACTACCGCTGGCTCATCCCGCTTAGTGCTATTGCAGGTGCCCTGCTTCTTGTATTGGCAGATATTGGGGCACGGATGATCAACCCGCCGTTTGAGACTCCCGTCAGTGCTGTTACTGCACTAATCGGAGTTCCATTTTTCTTATATTTGTCCAGAAGGAAAAGGGGGTATATGTAAATGGATTGGAAACAGGCTTTACTCCAATCGAGGGGCTGGATGGCAGCCTTTATATTCCTTATCCTTGTTACCTTTGTGCTAAGTCTCTCAACTGGAGTGATGCCAGTGGGAATGAATGAAATTTTGGCTGTTCTTTCAGGCAGCGGTACTCCGAAGCAGGAGCTGGTGCTGCTTCAGCTGAGATTGCCAAGAATGATCATTGCCCTTCTAATCGGAGCAGGTCTTGCTCTTTCCGGCAGCATCCTCCAGGGGCTATCCCGGAATTCCCTGGCTGACCCCGGTATTCTTGGCATTAATGCCGGTGCGGGATTAGCAGTCGTTCTCTCAATCTACCTGTTCGGGCAATCGGGCGGAAGCATTCTGGCTAAGCCGTTCTTCCTTCCCGTATTTGCTTTCGCTGGAGCACTTGCCATTTCAGCACTGATCTACCGATTTTCGTGGAAAGGCGGTATAGACCCGGAACGGCTTCTCCTCGTTGGCCTTGGATTTAATGCACTATGCGGTGCCTTGCTTCTGATCCTGCAGCTGAAAATGGATCCAAAGGATTTTCAGCAGGCAGCTATTTGGCTGACTGGCAGCATCTGGGGTATTCAATGGCCCTATGTATGGGCACTCCTTCCCTGGATTCTTGTTCTGATGCCAGTCGCCTTTATAAAGGCAAGAACAATGAATATCCTTCAATTCAAACAGGAAGTTTCTGTTGCACTCGGCTTAAAAGTCGAATCAGAACGCCGGCTGCTTCTCTGTCTTTCAGCGGCTCTTGCCGGAGCATGTGTAGCAGCTGGCGGCGGAATTGCTTTCATTGGACTCCTGGCGCCACATCTGGCACGCCGCCTTTGCGGCCCCAACTACTTCAGCAATTTGCCTTTATCTGCATTAATAGGGGCGGCGCTTGTTCTCATTGCAGATATGATAGGGAAAAATCTCCTTGCACCTGCTGATATTCCAGTTGGAATCGTCATCTCAGTCATTGGAGCTCCCTATCTGATTTTCATGCTTCTCACCCGGAAAGGCACAGGACTGAAAGCTTAATAGATAGCAATCACATAAAAAATGCCCATTCAAAAATCCCTTTATGAATGGGCATTGCAACTTATTTAATTTCTGCTGGCTCACGGTATTGCTTCCGGCCCAATGAATGATAGACATCCTGACGGCTATCAATAATATATTCCGGCTTCGGCTTGCCGCGGTTTGCCTTGTGCCCGGCAATATGTACATCACTTGTTTCCCACGCCTTCCAGGCTTCTTCCGATTCCCAGCGAATCATGACTGCCACTTCTTCATCCCCGCTGCGCTGTTTCTTCTTTAAAACATTCAAATCAATGAATCCAGGCTGCTCTTCGATTATTCCTTCCCCTGCAAAGCGCTCGACTAAATTATTGGAATGGCCTTCTTTCACCGTAATCGCTTTTAATTGAATAAACATACCTGTTCCTCCCCTGCTTCTTTTCTGTTATTATAATTGATAACGATTTTCATTTTCAACTATTTTAAAAAATAGATTCATTATTTTATTAATTTATAGTATGTTTAGATTATCGAACTAATCAGAAAATGAGGCTCAATTATGTGGAAAAATAAAAATGTATGGATTTTATTAACTGGGGAGTTTATAGCAGGGCTGGGCTTGTGGCTCGGTATAATAGGGAATCTCGAATTTATGCAGGAAAAGGTTCCTTCAGATTTTCTAAAGTCGCTTATTTTGGCAGGCGGATTGCTGGCTGGAATTGCTGTTGGACCATGGGCAGGAAGAATAACTGACCAAATCAGCAAGAAGACGGTCATGCTGGCATCTGGCTTCGCCCGGGCATTGAGCGTTGTTTTTATGTTAATTGCCATACAAACCGGGTCAGTCTGGTGGATGGTTATTTTTCTGGTATTCCTGCAAATTTCTGCAGCCTTCTATTTTCCAGCTCTGCAGGCAGCGATTCCGCTGGTTGTGGAAGATAAGGACCTGCTGCAGCTGAATGGAGTCCATATGAATGTGTCCACTCTTTCCAGAATATTAGGTACTGCTTTAGCTGGCGTTTTGTTAGTTATCTTGCCATTATCAATGCTTTATATCGCTTCGCTTGTCGCCTATCTGATTCTCTTTATGATCACCTTTTTTATGGATTTTGAAGAATCCTTCTCAAAGGAAAGCACAGGAAGAAACTCAAGCAGAGGCAACGGGGGATTCAAGGAAGTATTCCCGATTATTAAAGGTCTTCCCATTGTGTTTATGACATTAATCCTTACCTTGGTCCCGCTTCTGTTTCTTGGCGGATTTAACTTAATGGTCATTAATATCAGCGAGCTTCAGGACAGCTCATCCATTAAAGGCTTGATCTATACAGCAGAAGGACTCGGCTTCATGCTTGGCGCATTCATTGTTAAACAAATCAGCCAAAAACGTTCGCCTTATGCGATCCTGTTTTTCTTCTCCTTCATCATTGGTTTATCACAGCTGCTTCTGTACTTTGCAGATGTGCCTGTTTTATCTATCTTGGCTTTCTTTATTTTTGGGTTTGCCGTCGGTTGTTTCTTCCCGACTGCCGCCACCATTTTCCAAACAAGAGTGCCAAAGGAATTTCACGGAAGATTCTTCTCCTTCCGAAATATGCTTGATCGTGTAACTTTTCAAATTGTCCTGCTTCTGACTGGATTCCTGCTGGATGCAGTCGGCCTTCAGAAAATGGTCGTGATCTTTGGAATACTGTCGCTGATCATGACGGCAGCATTCTTTGCTAAATTCAAGCAAATTAGGACAGAAGTTCAGATAAAAGAAAAAATAAGTACGTAAAAAACCGGTCCACATCGTGTGGGCCGGTTTTTCGCTGCTGTTTCGCCTTAATTCCAGGCGTTTTTGCAGTTTATGTGCGGATTGCCTTATTTTATGTGCGGATAAAATTTTTTCTGTGCGCATAACCCAATTTTATGTGCGCATAAAAAAATTTATGTGCGCTTAGCCATTCTTACCCTAGTGCACCAGCTGCTTCACCAATTCCCGATTCCGTTTTTTAAAGACGTCATTATGGGAGGAAACCATCGCAGCTGCTGCAGCATCCGGTTCAATGTACTGCTTCGCTTTGTTTACTGCATTGGCAGCATCCTGGAATGCCCCGGCAATTAAGTGAAGTTTGCCGTCATGCTTTAGGATATCCCCTGCAGCATATAGCCCATCAACCGACGTTTCGCTGTTTGCGTTGCCTGCAATATAGAAATCGTCAAGCATATCAATATTAAGATTGCTATTCTTTAAGAGTTCCGTATCCTGTTCATAGCCATGATTAATTACTACTTCATCAACTTTCATATATGAAACTTCGCCCGTTTCATTATTGGTCAATTCCACCTGTTCAATTTCCTCGTGATTTCCTCCGGCGATTAATTTTGTGATGGACGTATGGTTAATGCAGATAACGGAACTATTCATCAGCTGTGAAACCTGAGCTTCATGGCCAGTCAAAGCCTCTCTCCTGCAAGTAATGAATACTTGCCTGGCAACGGGCTCCAATTCATTAGCCCAGTCTACTGCAGAATTTCCTCCGCCGGAAACAATTACAGTCTTATCTTTAAAATGTTTAAGCGATTTGACTGTATAATTCAGATTGGAAACTTCAAAACGCTCTGCCCCTTCTATCTTCAGTTTCTGCGGCTTTAAGATTCCGCTGCCAACTGCGACAATAACGGTTTTCGAATAGTGCTTTTCTCCAGAAGAGCCTTTTAAGACAAATAGACCATCTTCATTTTTGGCAATGGATTCTACCTTTTCATTAAGAACAACCGTTGGATTAAACGTTAGTCCCTGCTCCACCAGCTGTTCGATCAGCTTAGCTCCCGGAGTCGGAATCAGGCCGCCAACATCCCAGATCATTTTCTCCGGATATACATGAATTTTACCGCCCAGCATTGGCTGAAACTCAATCAGCTTTGTTTTCATTTTCCTTAATCCGCTGTAGAAAGTGGAATAAAGACCCGCAGGCCCCCCTCCAATAACCGTCACATCAAACACTTCAGCTTTTTTCATTTACCGTTCACTCCTATAACCAATTACTATTGATTATCATTCTCACTTCAACTATACGACCTTTCTTCTCCTTTGACAATGAAATTTTTTTCTGAATACTTTTCCTTTAAATACTATTGACATAAAAATCAGATAGACTTATAGTAAAAAAGAACCGATACTGATAATCATTATCACTAAAATATATTCTCAACTAAACGGAGGTTACATAATGGTCCGCCTATATACAGATGGCTTGAACATTGGATATAGTGAACGCTTGATTGTGAAAGATCTTAGTGTCCAGATTCCCGATAAGAAGATCACTACCATAATCGGCCCGAATGGCTGCGGAAAATCAACCCTTTTAAAAGCGATTACAAGAATTATTTCTCATCAATCAGGCACTGTCATTTTGGATGGGGAGAATATTTCAAAGGAAAATACAAAGATCCTCGCCAAAAAAATGGCTATTTTGCCGCAAACACCTGAAAGTGCAAGCGGTTTAACAGTTGGCGAACTGGTTTCATACGGCCGCTTTCCTTATCAGAAAGGCTTTGGCAGACTAACGAAAAAGGACTATGAAGTCATTGATTGGGCTCTTGATGTTACTGGAACGAAGGATTTCAAATTTCGCCCGGTTGACGCCCTTTCCGGCGGCCAGCGACAGAGAGTCTGGATCGCGATGGCTCTTGCACAGGAAACAGACATCATTTTCCTTGATGAACCGACCACTTACTTGGATATGGCCCATCAGCTTGAAGTTCTCGAACTTCTCCAAAAGCTAAATCAAGAACAGGAGCGCACCATTGTGATGGTCCTTCATGATTTAAACCAGGCAGCCCGTTTTGCTGACCATATCGTTGCATTAAAGGATGGCGAAATTGTTAAATCAGGAAGCTACGAAGAAGTCATTACACAGGATGTCTTAAGGAAAGTGTTCAATATTGATGCTGTCATCGGACGCGATCCCCGCACTAACAAGCCAATGTGTATTACTTATAATTTATTAAAAGGAGAAAATCAACATGAAGAAACTATTGATCCCGTTTACGATCTTGCTGCTTCTGCTTATTAGCGCCTGCGGCAATACAGAGCAAGGAGAATCCAAAGAGGCTGAACCAAAAGAAGACAAAAAATCAGGCACCTTTACTTATGAATCTGAAACTGGGCCGGTTGAAGTTCCGGCTGACCCTAAGAGAGTTGTCCTCCTTTCCGGCTTTACAGGAAATGTAATGCAATTAGGCGTAAATATCGTCGGTGTGGACACATGGTCCAAGAATAACCCTCGTTTCGAAGAAGAATTGAAGGATGCTGAGGAAGTATCTGAAGATAACCTGGAAAAAATAATTGAATTAGAGCCAGACTTGATCATTGCATTATCTACTGTTAAAAACTACGATAAGCTGAAAGAAATTGCACCAACTGTAACGTATACATGGGGCAAATTAGATTATCTGGCACAGCATGAGGAAATCGGAAAGCTTCTTAATAAAGAAGACGAAGCAAAGAAATGGGTGGCCGACTTCAAACAGCGCGCTGAAACAGCTGGGGAAGACATCCGTGCAAAAATCGGAGAAGATGCAACAGTTTCTGTATTCGAAATCTTTGATAAACAGCTTTATGTGTTTGGCGATAACTGGGCACGCGGTACTGAAATCCTGTACCAGGCAATGGACTTAAAAATGCCTGAAAAAGTTAAGGAAATGGCTCTAAAAGATGGCTATTACGCTATTTCTGCAGAAGTCCTTCCAGAGTATGCCGGGGATTACATTGTGCTGAGCAAATACGCTGAAGCTGACCATTCGTTCCAGGAAACTGATACCTACAAAAATATCCCTGCTGTAAAAAATGATCGCGTCTTTGAAATGGAAGGCAATGGTGCTTCCTTTAGTGATCCAATTACACTTGATGCACAGCTGGAATTCTTTAAAGAATCATTTTTAGGAAAGTAATAACGCAGGAGGGATTCTTTTATTTGAGAATTCCTCTTTCCTATTTAGAAAAACGGCAGCACCTTGCCCCAGAAATGAATCAATTCTGTTATTATTAGAACAGCGCAAGGCTCCCGCCTGACAGCTGGAACTAGACAGTTTTCATAGTGTAAGTCAGATCTGATCCCATAAAGAAAGATGAGAGTACAATGACAAAAGATGCTCAACCCTTCATTCCATTTATCTATAAACTCGCTGCAGGCTTTGTTATTTTTGCCGGCATGTTTGTGGCTGCGTGTGTGTTTGGAGCTGCGGATGTCACGGTCAGAGATGTTTGGCTGGCCCTTACTTCCAATGCTTCCGGAGAAAAAATTTCGATTATTCGTGAAATCCGTCTGCCGCGTGAAATTGCTGCTATCTTCGTTGGAGCCGCGCTTAGCATTTCCGGGGCCATTATGCAGGGAATGACAAGAAACCCTCTTGCAGATCCAGGCCTGCTCGGTTTGACTGCTGGAGCAAATGCCGCACTTGCATTAACTCTTGTCCTCATTCCCTCAGCAAATTACATAGGGATTCTGGTCGCCTGTTTTATTGGTGCAGCGGTCGGTGCTGGGCTGGTTTTCGGCATTGGCGCCATGAAAAAAGGAGGTTTTTCTCCTATTCGGATTGTATTAGCAGGAGCCGCGGTTTCCGCCTTCCTTTTCGCAATAGCCGAAGGAGTCGGAATCTATTTTAAAATTTCAAAAGATGTCAGCATGTGGACTGCAGGGGGAATCATCGGTACATCCTGGAGCCAGCTGCAAGTGATTGTCCCTGTTATTTCCATTGGCATTCTTTTTTCTCTTTTTCTGTCCAAGCAGCTGACTATCTTAAGCTTAAATGAGGAAGTGGCAGTAGGGCTGGGGCAAAATACAACTCAGGTTAAGACCATACTTTTCATCTTAGTGACCCTGCTTGCAGGCGCATCAGTTGCACTGGTCGGAAATATGGCTTTTCTCGGGCTGATGGTGCCTCATATTGTCCGTGCTATTGTAGGTACAGACTACCGTTTTATTCTTCCCATGTCCGCACTTACAGGAGCCACATTTATGCTTCTGGCCGATACACTAGGGAGAACCATCAACGCTCCTTACGAAACACCGGCAGCTGCTATTATCGCCGTTATGGGGCTTCCTTTCTTCCTGTTTATTGTTCATAAAGGAGGTAAGGCGTTCTCATGATTCAGCCAGAGTTAGTAAAAAAACAGCGAATTTTAATGGCCGTGTTATCAGCACTCATTATTGTTACCATTGTGATTGGAATGGGATTAGGCTATGCCTCCCTTTCATATGACCGATTGCTCCCGACTATTATGGGACAGGGCACATTTAAAGAAGAATTTGTGTTATTTTCCATTCGGCTGCCGCGGGTATTTATCACTGTCTTGGCCGGCATGGCACTTGCATTATCCGGTGCCATTTTACAAGGGATTACACGCAATGACCTGGCAGATCCAGGCATCATTGGCATAAACTCCGGTGCCGGAGTTGCTATAGCGGTTTTCTTTCTGTTCTTTCCGATTGAAGCTGGCACTTTCATATACATGCTGCCTTTATGCGCATTTTTCGGCGCTTTACTTACTGCAATCCTCATCTATGGTTTTTCCTATAAAAAAAGCGAGGGGCTTCAGCCTGTTAAGATGGTGCTGGTCGGGGTCGGATTTTCCATGGCGCTTTCCGGTGTCATGATTGTCCTGATTTCTTCAGCGGAAAGAGAGAAAGTCGATTTTATAGCTAAATGGCTATCAGGGAATATCTGGGGAACGGATTGGCCGTTCATTTGGGCACTCCTCCCCTGGCTTCTTCTGCTGATTCCATTTACTTTATATAAAGCAAATCGCTTGAATCTATTAAGCTTAAGCGAGCCTGTCGCCATCGGGATAGGGGTATCCATTGAAAAAGAACGGATCGTCCTTCTGCTTACAGCCGTTGCATTGGCCGCTTCAGCTGTGTCGGTAACCGGCGGAATTGCTTTTATCGGCTTAATTGCACCGCACATGGCTAAAGCGCTGGTTGGACCGCGGAATCAGCTTTTCATTCCGATTGCTATCCTTTTAGGAGGATGGCTTCTCTTATTCGCCGATACGCTTGGCCGGAACCTGGTTGATCCTGACGGCCTGCCAGCCGGCATTATGGTTGCACTGATCGGTGCTCCTTATTTCATGTATTTACTGCTAAAAAAATAGCCGATTAAAAAGACGTGTTCGCACGTCTTTTTTTCTTTTTGGAATGTAATATAAATATATTAATTTCTTACAAACATGTTTCTTCATACTTTTTTCAGGGCAATAGATACAGTGTATATTTGGAAATCTATAGCATAGGAGGAATTTAAATGTTTTTTCATGTAAAGGAATTGCAATTCGAAGCTAAGCCGGAACGTCCGGATCCCGTTTTTGCCAAAAAGCTTCAGGAATTGATTGGCGGCCAATATGGTGAAATGACGGTTGCCATGCAGTACATGTTTCAGGGATGGGCAACTCGTGGGAATGAAAAGTATCGCGACCTTCTGCTGGATATTGGGACTGAAGAAATCGGACATGTGGAAATGCTCGCAACAATGGTTGCCAGACTAATGGACGACGCCCCTGTTAATCAGCAGGAAGAAGCAGCAAAGGACCCAGTGGTTGGAGCGATTATAGGCGGAATGAATCCGCAGCATGCCATTGTCTCCGGACTTGGTGCACGTCCGACTGACAGTGTAGGAAACCCTTGGATGGGTACCTATATTACAGCCAGCGGAAACCTATTAGCAGACTTTCGTTCAAACTTGAATGCAGAGTCACAGGGCCGGCTGCAGGCTGCACGTCTCTATGAAATGACTGATGATAAGGGCATTAAAGAGCTGCTTTCAGTTCTGATTGCCAGAGATGCCTACCACCAAAACCAATGGGCTGCTGCGATTGCGGAGCTTGAAGAAAAAGAAGGCCTGCTCGTCCCTAGCACCTTCCCTCGTGAGAAAGAACGCACAGATATCTCTTACACACTCTACAACCTATCAACAGGCGAAGAAAGCAGCACAGGCAGATGGGCACAGGGCCCTGCTCTGGATGGCCAGGGAGAATACAAATATGTAAGCAATCCAAAGCCTGAAGGGGACAAGCCTATGCTCAAGCCTGCACCTCCAAATCTTCATAACACTTTACCAATGGATTAATAATAGATCTGACAAAACAGGCTGAAGCATCAGCCTGTTTTGTTAGTTCAATCAAACGTTTGATTGAATTGGACAACGTTTTCTTCTTTAATTTCCATCCTCTCCATTGACTTCCTTCAAATTTTTTATATGATAAAACCATCTCACCATTAGATCATGAATGGAATAATAAATCTAAATTTTATTTTCCTTACATTCACTCTGAACATTAAGGTTACCCTCACAATAAAAGGGGAATGAAAATAAGTGATATACCGCCGGAAAGGATCTAGTTTGCATGATTTATTTTTTTACCGCCGCACTGATTTTATTTATTAGTTACGCAGTTCTGCCCACTGTACTCATACGATCGCTGAATTGGGGGATTGTAAAAGAAATAACCGAAACAAATTCCATTGCTTTAACCTTTGATGATGGCCCGGATCCCCAATATACAGCGAGGCTTCTGGATGTCTTAAAAAAGCATGAAGCAAAGGCAGCCTTTTTCGTTGTCGGGAAAAAGCAGCCAAGCATCCATTGCTGCTAAAAAGGATGCAGGCGGAAGGCCATACAATTGGCATCCATCATTATCGGCATATCTCAAGCTGGATCCTTTCACCAGGATCTTTAAAAAAGCAGCTTGAGCAAACAAAAAAAATTATTGAAGAAGCGATTAATGAAGAAGTCTATTACTATCGTCCTCCATGGGGACACTTCAATTTATTTACCCTCTGGATGGCAAGGAAGTATAAGATTATTATGTGGTCAGGCATTTTCAAGGATTGGAAGATTAAGTATATCAGGGACACCCTTTCAGATTCGCTGGCAAAAGAAACCGTGCCTGGCCGGATTTTCCTTCTCCATGACAGCGGTGAAACTCTTGGCGCTGACTCCAGTGCACCTGAATGTATGATTGGCCATCTGGACCAATATTTGCAGCAGGCAAAACTAGAAGGAATCCATTTTGTTTCTTTAAAAGATGGATATCAGGGGCATCGCACATGAGTACTGAAACAATTATTGAATTTATTTCGTCCTACGGTTACTGGATCATCTTTTTATTTTTATTTTTCGGGATTGTCGGCATTCCCGCTCCCGAAGAATCGCTATTATTCCTAATTGGCGTGTTAATTGGAAATCATAAATTAAGCTTTGCCGAATCTGCTGTCTGTGCGGAAGCAGGTGTGCTGCTTGGAATGCTTTCCGCGTATTGGATCGGTAAAAAAGCAGGTACGCCCTTTCTCAAAAAATATGGCAGATACATTGGGATCACGGACAAGAGATGGAATACCGCCCAGAAAAAATACTTGGAAAATCATCGCTTTATGATTTTTGCGGGTTTTTATATGCCGGGAATACGACAGATAAGTCCTTACTTTGCCGGCATTTCAAAAGTTCCTTTTCATCAGTACCTTCTATATTCTGCAGCAGGCTCCCTTAGCTGGGTGCTCCCTATAATTGCCGCGGGATACTTTGCTGGAAGCTTATTCGATATTAATCCTGAATATGTGCCCTATCTAGGGATTGTGTTATTAATTGTATTCGCAATCTACATGCTCTTTAAGTATGCAAAAAATAAATCAAAGTGACAGAAAGGAGGGTATTATGAAAGTTCTGCTGCTCCCATTATTTCAATTCCCCACTGGACATTCAGAAGTTGCCAAAACGCTTCAAGACCGTATTCGAAGTCAATATCCTGATGCGGAAATCAAAATAGTCGACTTTCTTTCTTATTGCAGTGATAAGCTTGAGAAGCTGGTCTCAGGAATTTATTTAAAAGGTTTCCTGGGTGCCCCTTTCCTTTACAGGGCATTATATTACACCATTATGTATAAGCAGCATCCTTTTAAATTGCAGCCTGATTTACAGGTTCTATCCTATTATTTTGAAAGAAAAATGCAGAAGTTCCTTGATGAGGAAAATCCGGATTTGATATTTTGCACTCATTCTTTTCCATCTGGAATCATCAGTTCTCTAAAACAAAAGGGACGATACCGGGACATTACTGCGGTGAATGTTTACACGGATTTTTTTATAAATGATATTTGGGGAAAACGGGGAATTGATTTTCATTTCGTTCCTCATCCCGAGGCGAAGGAAAAGCTTATAAAAAAGCATCATATTCCTGCTGAGCAAATTTTTGTAACAGGCATTCCTGTTCATTCTGTCTATCACCTTCCGGTTCCATTTAAGAAAGAAAACCGGATACGTCATATCCTGGTTGCTGGCGGAAACAGCGGCTTAGTAAACTGTGATATTCTTGAAGCTATGCAGAAGGCTCCTCATATTCGATTTCTGGTTCTTTGCGGAAATAATGACGAATTATATAGATCACTCAAGACACTGAATTTAAAGCAGATCGAGCCCATTGGATATATTGAAGACCCATATGAAATGAATCAGCTATATAATAAAGCAGATGCTATTTTGACCAAACCAGGTGGAGTTACTATTAGTGAAGCACTGCAAAAAAAACTTCCGATTCTGGTCCATACCTCACTCCCCGGACAAGAGGAAATCAATTTGGACTATTTGCTTGAGAAAAACCTGGTGACTGTCATTTATGAAAAGCATATTGCTGAACAGCTAAATAATGAAGAAGCTATACTTAATCTAAGAAAACACATCGATTCTTATCTCGCAAAGGTCACTTGCCCATTGGATTATGCCATCTTCATTTCGATTAAAAGCACCGGCAGAAGTACGCCTGAAACTGTTCATTCTATTAGAGCCATCCCAACTTTAAAGTGACACTTCGACCAGCGGGGCTTTGGCGGCAGTATGACCCGATAAATAATTTACAGCCTGGAATCTCCAGGCTGTTTTCCATTTCAATCAAACGTTTGATTTATCAATCCTTCTTCATAAAGAATCTCCTCAATACCAGGAACATACCCTTGATCAGCCATGTCCTTCTCGCAGCCAACTGAAAAATAGGTATACGAATATTCATATCCTTCTCCCTGTACACCGCCTGATCCACCATGTGAAATACAGCTTTCTGGTATTGCTTCACGCTTCCCTTTTTCATCGGCATAATAGTACAAATCGTCAATATACCCTTCACTTTGCGGTAAAGAGGTAATGGCATATCCTCTATCATTCACCCGAAATACATCGTACTCCCCTTCTGTCTCTGGAACAGGAGCATTCTCTATTTCATGAACAATTCTCACCTGACCAGCATACCCTTTTGGAATCAGATAAAGGTCATGAGTTTTTTCTTCCAGATCTGCCTGCTGGAGCATCCAAAAGAACACTATCGGCAGGAGGCAAGCGGCAAGGAAACCTGCTGCATTCAAGGTAACCTTCCTGCCCCCTGGCATCTCGCGGTCCCACTTCCTCCACTCATCTATTAAAAAGAAAAGCACCGCAGCAATAAATGCGTAGAAAGCAAACCCTTCCATAATAAAATAAGTGACTGCAGCCAAAAAGGTATGTATAAATGCAGCAGACGGAAACCGCCAAACTGCTAGATTTCTAGTAAGAAACTCAGAAAGCAGCGAAACTGGAACACCGTATATCACATTTCCGAAAAAGCAGTATAAAAAAACCATAACCAGGAAGAAGGAAAACAATCCCCCTTCAGAAAAGAAAAAGAGAAGCCAAAAACCAAAAGTAAAAAGAATGGAAGCCTGTAGGGCCGTTTTTAGTTTTAATCCCAGCATAAGAATTAATTAACCTCCTCTTTTTTGTGAAAAGCTTCACATATATCATAGCATATATACATGGTTATTCCCATACTCACTATGATAACCTTTCATTTTCAACCTGCACAAAATTCTGCTAGGAGGGCCTGCTGCCTAACTAGCAGATCCTTCTTCAATCACCTCTATTGCCCACCTGATACCTTCTTCTGCCATTTTTTCCGGAGGGTTCGTGTGTGGAGTGTACTCCATGACAAAAAATACTTCCTCACATTCCTTTGCTAAAAAATCCATCAGTTTCTTAATTTTATGATGACTGCCATCATTCTCATGAGATGGATGCACAGGTACCCAAATATATTTATCGCCCTGGTATTCAACATTATGTAAATGAACGACTCTCACGAACTCGGTCCATTTTTCTATATATTTTATGGCCTTCTCGCCAGCGGCCAATATATAATCCCCGATATCAACACAAAGTCCGAGTCCGTATTTCCTCCATGTCTCTACAGAAAAACGGTCAAGATATTGAATTCCTGCTGGCGATTGTTTGAATCCCAATTTAGGTTCACACACAATCAAAATCCCATATTTCCTCTGGAGAACACTAAGTTTCTTTAGTCCCTCCTCAATGACCTCTGCCGGATTCCTGCTGGTTTCCTTTTTAAAGTAAGGGAAGTGCACCAATATGTATTCAGCCCTAAGCCGGGACATCCTTTCCACTTCCTCCTCAAACTGAATCCAGGCTTCCTCCGGATTCATACTGAACTTTTCCAGCAAATCATATTTGCTTTTCCCCCGGAAAAGAGGCGAATGAAGACCAAAGCTTTTGTTTGTTTTACCCAGCATTTCAATAAAGCAGCGAAAGGCTTCCTCATCTTGAAATTCGCCTATCTCTATATGCGGCAAATGACGTTTAAAAAGTTCATGAAACAGCTTGCTGTCAGACAAAATGACACTTCCCGATATCCCTATATGATGAGCCATAATATCCCCTCTTTTATGCATCTTTATAACAATCTTATCATATCTTCATGTAACTCATTGGAAAATAATGCCGTCTAATCATTAAAATACATGAGGAGACTTTTTATGATAAAAAAAGTGTTTGCTTTCATAATCGGAATACTGTTCTTATTCATTCTTTTTTTCCGAAATGGAATTATTCTGGATTCCATCGGCATTCATTTCGAAAGTCCTTTTGCAAAGAAAATAGCAGTGCCTTCTGAATATTCACAGGCCGATTCAAATCTAAACGGCATTGCCGATCCGCTAGATATGGTCCTGACAGCCAGAAAAGAAGTAGACCAGCGCACGCCATATAAAAGTGCCTACTATGCGGGAGGCTATCCGCCCGATGGCGAAGGTGTCTGTACAGATGTGATTTGGAGGGGATTCCAGGGGGCTGATGTAACCTTAAAGGATCTTATTGATCAGGATATCGCCGAGAATACGGACTTGTATTCAAGAGTGCAGGGCAAGCCTGATCCGAACATTGATTTTAGAAGGGTGCCAAACCAGAATGTCTTCTTTAGCCGCTTCGCAAAGTCATTAACAACTGAACTGAATCCAGGAGATGGTAAGAACCTTCAGCAATGGCAGCCGGGTGACATTGTGGTTTTCCTTTCTCCTAAATTCAACCATGTGGCAATCATATCTGACAAACGGACGAAAGATGGCATTCCATATGTTATACATAACTCCACACCATTTGCAGCAGAAGTAAAACTATCTTCTTTTAAGACTCCCATTACCGCTCATTACAGATGGGATTTTGAAAAAACGCCTGCACTGCCATAAAGCAGATGCAGGCGTTTTTCTTATCTGACTGCTGCAGGATTGCCCGCCGGCCACTCTTCGCAGGTATAAGCCATCTCCCAGAAGCCAAGCTCCAGCTGGCAGCTTTTTCGGAAAGCATCCTTCATTCGCTGCCTTTCTTCCGGTGATGCCGCATCAGCAAGCTCATCCAAACGGTTCCTCATATTCATGGTCACAGCTTCGACCCTTAAATTTGCATAAAAAGAGATCCATGGATAAAACGGATGGTTCTCATCTGGCTCATATTGCTTCATGAGTTCAAGCCCAATCTCCCAATAAGTCCATGGACAAGGCAATAATGCAGCAAGGATCTCACCCATGCCGCCTGTGTGGGCATGATACATCATATGCTTAACATAATGATCAGCTGTTGGAGGGAGCGGATAGCCCTGCAATGCTTCGTAATCCACCCCAATCTGCTGGCAAAAATTATGGTGGGGATGTACTTCGCTGTTCAATACAAATTCTATTTGCTGATTAAAATAAGAAATATCCTTACGCTCTGCAGACTTTGAAATGGCAATCCCATAAATATGCATGAACGCATTCAGATACTCAAAGTCCGCTTTAATGTAATGGGCCAGCGCCTCTTTCGGCACGTCCCCTCTCCCGATACCCTGGACAAACGGGTGCTCAAATATCAGCTGAAACAAATCTTCATTTTCTTTGCGCAGAATCTCTGAAAAAGTCATAAAAAATAGCCTCCTTATTCATTACAGAAGCTGCCGGGGAAAAAGCATGAGGATATATAACGAGGTCCTCACTGCTTCCCTGCGCTGGCATTATCCAGATCAGGTTCCAAGGGACAAAGGAAAAGCTCCTTATCTCAGCCGTAGCGCCCCTAGCAGTTTTCTAACATTCTAATTGTTTTTTACCGATTTTCTAACTTGACGTTTTTCGCTCATAAATTTTGGATTTCGCCCATAACTCTTAAAAATCGCTCATAAAGTCAGATTGCTATGCTGCACTCCGCTTATCTGCTTACTCAACTAGCTTCGCCAGCCCAAAATCATCACATATTCTGAACCAAGTTCTTCTCTTTAACCTTTGCCAAAACCATCCAGCCTATGGACGCACCGGCAATGCTGCTGACCAGGAATGGCGGCACAAAGAAGAATGCCCCAGCTGAGCTCCCCATGAGAACCTTTGCAAAAGGTACTGCAAACAATGCACCAATTAAGCCGGTACCTACCACTTCTCCTACAGCAGCCCATATTTTCCGGCCGAACTTCAAATAAAGCACACCTGCCAAAAACGCACCGATCATGCCTCCTGGAAACGCAAGCAGCGTCCCGAATCCAAGCAAATTACGAAGCAGGCCAATCATAAATGCCACAGCTGCTGCAGGCAGGGGTCCAAGCGTCACCGCTGCCAATACATTCACCGCATGCTGCACCGGATAGGCCTTTGCTATGCCTGCCGGAAACCAGAGCAAATGGGAACCCAGTGTCCCAATTGCCACAAATAAAGCCATCGTAGTTAACAATCGGGTTCTGTTCATCTAAACCTCCTTTCTAAAGGGCCGCCTGATTGCTTATCAGGATGAGAAGTATGTATACAAAAAAGCCAGATTCCCATAAGGACCTGGCTTGGTTTAAGTATATGAATTGACATATAGTCAAATCCTACTTCCCTCCGCTGGCATTAACCAGATCAGGTCCATAAGAGTCAGAAAGCTATAACGCGCTTTCCTCTCAGCCCGCACATTCGGGGCACCCCTAGTAGTTGCATAGATATTTAGTTTGATAAGCTATCTCAAGCTTATCAAATTATTCCGGCACTGTCATCAATCTTTTTGCTTAAATACTTTTTTTGATGCAATGTATTAAGAACTCTTCAATTTATGCTCCGAAACTATCGAACCAGCTGCAGACCCGCTACCTCCTTTAGGCTCCCCACCCCTGCCAGAGAAAGCGATACTTTCGTTTCTTCTATAAAGTTGGCAATCACCTTTTCAACCCCAGCCTGCCCGCCAATGGCCAATCCGTACACATATGGCCGCCCCAGGCAAACTGCGTCGGCTCCTAATGCCAGTGCTTTGACCACATCGGATCCTCGGCGAATGCCGCTGTCAAACAATACTGGAATCCGCCCCTTGACTTCCTTCACGATCGGTCCAAGCGCATCAATCGCTGCAATCACTCCATCAAGCTGCCTTCCGCCATGATTGGAAACGATGATTCCGTCTATCCCTTTTTCAACAGCCAGCCTGGCATCTTCCGGATGGAGAATGCCCTTTAATAGAATCGGCAGACTTGTTTTCTCTTTTAGCCTTGCAATATGCTCCCAGCTCAATGTCGGATGATGGATATTATCAAGGATTCCCTGAACTACATCCCCGTCATGGAGAGAGGCCATAAAGACTGGGTCGCTCTCATAGTTTGCTTTTCCATAGCCAAGCTTTAACGGTGAAAAATTGTTTCTTAGATCCGCTTCCCTCCATCCCATCATCACCGTATCAACAGTTAACACAATGGCTTCATAGCCGGATTCCTCCGCTCGCCGCACCATACTGAACGCAGCATCTTCATAATTGGACCAATATAATTGGAACCATTTTGGGCTCGCGCCTGTTGCATTAGCGATTTCTTCAATGGAATAACTGGATACAGTGCTTTGGATAAAAGGAATTCCAAACGCAGCTGCCGCCCGGGCAGATGCAAGCTCTCCCTCACTGTGTTCAAGGCGCTGCATTCCAATCGGTGCCAGGAAAACTGGATAAGGATACGTTCTTCCATATAAATTCACACTTATATCCGGCACTGAAACATCCCTCAGCATTCTCGGTACAATTGAGTATTTTGCAAAGGATTCTATATTCTTTTTCAGCGTTTCTTCTCCGCCGGCTCCTGATTGGACATAGCCAAATCCGCCAGCTCCCATTACTTTCTCTGCTTCTTCTTCCAGTTCCTTAAATGAAATAGGAAAGTTTTCCGCGAAACTAATATTCTCTACTTTTGCCATATTCCAGCCCCGCCTTTTTTGAATTTATTGAAAATAATAACACTTTTTTGGATTTTAAGAAACCATCTAATAAAATCATAGATTCACAGGAATGCAGCCTTTCCTATATAAATTAGCTGCAATAAGCAGGGATTTAATTAAAAATCGTGAATAAACATTTTAACCTTAATGAAATTGGAGTGTGCAAAATGCTAATCAAACAGCCTTTTGATGAATTTCTGAAATTCCATTACGAAAGAATCAGTGAAAGCAATATGAAAGTGACTTTGCCAATCCAGCCGCTCTTTATTAACAGCGCGGGGCTGGTTCATGGAGGCATCATTTCCACTCTTGCGGATGTAGCGATGGGGAATATTTTCGAGCCGGATGAAAACCAGATGCAATCCGTGGTGACAGCTGATTTAAAGGTCACTTTCCTAAAGGGGGCGACAGGTGAATTTCTTCTCGCCAATGCTCACCTTGTGAAAAGAGGGCGCACCCTTAACCACACAGACTGCCTGATTTATAACGACCGGGATCAGCTGGTTGCCAAAGCATCGGGAATCTTCGCATCTATCTGAGTGATTATCCTATCGTTGCCTGAATAGTTTCACTGACAGCGATAGGAGGAACCATTTAAAGCTTACGGACAATCCTTGTAGTTTCTTTTCTTCTTCTTTTTATAAAAGTGAAATACACTGTAAAATACCCCTATCACAACCGAAACGACTAATAAAAGCTGTGAGCCAGATAAAGATAATGCATTGGCCAATGAAAGAGAGTAAGCCAGCAGCAAGGATGTTGCCATTTTGGAAATAGACGCAATTCCCAGGAACTTTTTAAATGAAACACCACCCATTCCTGCTCCAACACAAATGATCTCATCTGGCAATATCGGAATAACAAACAGCAGCATTAGTATGGTGTTTTCATTTTTCTCCATGTATTTTTGGTATTTGATCAGATGCCGCTCCTTTATAAACCGGGATACAAGCTTTAATCCTCCTATCCTTGCAGTCAAGAACATAACAATAATCCCTGATAGTGTACCTGTGAATCCAAGAAAGGCAGCTGCAGCCGGACCGAAAACGGCACTTCCGGCAGGAAGTGTTACGGCTTCAGGAAGCGGCAAAAGAATGGGCTGTAAAAAGCAAACCAAGAAAAAGATGAACTTGCCCTCGGCTTCATATTCCCTAAGCATTCTCTCGAACCCATATGCATCAGTCAGAACAACTATCTTTGTTAAATAAAAGGTAATAAAAACTATTAACAGCAGACTGAACATATAAATCAGTGCCAGTCTGCTGTATTTCAATCGTGAGAACTTGCCTGCAGCAAAAAAGTAAAAATCCATCACTAATATGGCAGCCATGCCTGCAATCATAACCCATTTATAAACGGGCAAAAGTGTCGGCATTAAATTAAGCAATATATGCGATGCTATTAAAATGATAAGTCCATGAAAACCAACCTCAATTTTTCCATTCATACATTTTCCCCTCTTGCTTTTCTTAACTATAGTGTAGAAAAGAATACAAGGAGGTTAAAGCTCCCTTAGCATTAAAATATTCTAAGGCCAGAGACTTAAATATAAAAAAAGCAGGACTGATCCTGCTTTTTTAATACTCTATCTCATCATAATCCTTAGGCTGCGGAACCGGCTGTTCCCCTTTATATTTTCCAAACTCATTGACAAGTTCCCTCTCTTCCTTTGGGCCTTGTGTCTGTTCTTTATTTTGCTCATCTTTTCTGGTCAATTCACTTGCTCCTTCCTTATAGTTCTCTAAATTAATATGTACCAATCCTTGCATTTCACGCATATATAGAAGGATTTTTCAGGCCCTTTGTAAAATAGGTAAAACATCAATTGAAAGGAAGGACTAATATGTTGAAATCCCATAAAACAAGATTGGATCCTAATGGAAAACTACTGGGTGCATACAACGTGATTAATAAAAGTTAATAAGAAAACTAAGCCCCAAGCCCTATCCCAATTTACTGCTCAAGCTGATAGGGACCGCCTTTTTCCCTTGCTACACTTATAAAGTGATTTAACAAGGAGGGAAAAAGGTTGAAAAAGATGGGAACAAAAGCAGCCAGATGGCTAAAAATTCTTCATATCGTTCTGGCTTCCTTATTTTTCGGAGGGATCATGAGCTCACTCGTTTTGAATTTCAACATGAAGTTAGCTGCTTATGATCAAACATTGGACATGTACCAAAACGTGGTGGCTATCAGCGACTACATTGTGCGCACTGGTGCTGTCGGCACATTACTAGTGGGCATTATTTATGGCTGTTTTACAAATTGGGGGTTTTTCAAGCACAGATGGCTAACAATTAAATGGATTTTATTTATTATCCAAACTATTGTCGGCATTACAATTGTTGATGAATTAATGGTGGAAAATCTGGCCCTGCTTGAGGCAGAAGGCAGTAAGGCGCTGACAAATCCTGTTTTCATAGATAATCATACTGTTCGCCAGTATGCCGTCTACTTTCAAATTGCAGTCACCCTTTTCATTTTTGCAATATCCGTCTTGCGTCCGTGGAAAAAGAAAAGGCAAAAATAAAGCTGGCAGTCCATCCCGACTATCATTTTTAAACCAAGCATTTCAATCATACGCTTAATTAATAAGAAGGAGATTCCCATGGTAAAATTAGAACCTTTTACAGAAAAAGATTTCGATTTGCTCATCAGCTGGATCAGCACACAGGAATTAATGGTTCAGTGGAGCGGTGCCCATTTCAAATTCCCGCTTGATCATGAGCAGCTTGCTAAGTATATAAGCTCAGCGAATCTGGAATCCAGCACGGAATATATCTACAAAGTTATGGCAAACGATGAAATCGTCGGTCATATTTCCCTTGGCAGAGTTGACCGTGTCAACGAAACTGCTAGGATTGGCAAGGTTTTCATCTGCCCCGCAGCACGGGGGAAAGGGTATGCTTCAGAAATGATTCATCAAATCCTGAACTTAGCGTTCCAAGAGCTGAAATTAAATAGAATCAGTCTTGGGGTTTTCGATTTTAACCTGCCTGCTATTAAGATTTACGAGCAGGCAGGTTTCCAAAAAGAAGGACTTCTCAGGCAGACCAATAGAGTTAGAAATGATTATTGGAACTTGATAGAAATGAGCATCCTGAAAGCTGAATGGCAGGCCAGCGCCGGGCTCAGGGGTATTCAATCAAACGTTTGATTGAATTATCCTCTACATAAAAAAAACAGGGCGGATATACTCCGCCCTGCTTGATTTAGCTTGCTTTTTCTTCAGCTGGCACTTCCTGTTTTTCCTTGGAGAGGAACCATCCAGCTAGTGCTATTCCAATTAAGACTACATAGAAAGTAACTTTCCATTCGGTCGACTTGGCAAATCCTTCAGGCAGGATCGCCAGCGCCGGATGGGACATTGTATAGACAGCCAGTTTAACACCAACCCAGCCGACAATACCAAATGCTGCAACCTCAAGTCCTGGCCTCCTGTGAAGCAGATCTACAAAGAGGTTTGCAGCAAAACGCATAATGATCAATCCGATCATACCGCCGGCAAAGATGACAAAGAACTTTCCGCCATCAAGCCCCCCTACATGGCCAAGTCCTGAATCCGGAAGAGCCACGGCCAGAGCGACCGCTGCCAGAATGGAATCTACAGCGAATGCTATATCAGCCAGTTCAACTTTAAAAACTGTCAGCCAAAAACCAGATTGTTTCTTTTCCTTCGTTATTTCTGCCTCTTCCTCGCCTTTTTTCACAAGGAACTTTCTTAATATGTGATTAGCCGCGATAAACAGAAGGTATAGCGCTCCAATGGCTTGAACCTGCCATACATCTACTAAATATGAAATCGCAAATAACGATCCAAAGCGGAAAACAAACGCTCCAGCCAACCCGTAAAATAAAGCCTTCTTCCTCTGCTCCTCAGGAAGGTGTTTAACCATAATCGCCAGGACCAGCGCGTTATCAGCAGCCAATAAACCCTCCAGCGCCACAAGCAGCAGCAATACCCATCCATACTCAAGTATGAGTGATAATTCCATCTAAACACCCTCCCTTATTTCACCTTTGTGTATTTTTCGTCTAAACGTTTTTCAATTTTAGCCAGCAATTCCTGATCTCTCAGCAGCTCTTCTTTGTTTTTCTTAATTAATTCTGCAAATGATACTTTTGCTTTTTTCATCTTGGTCTCCTTTCCTTCTATTTTTTAAGTATTGAAAGCTTCGCACTGTTTCCCTGCAGTTATGTCGATTGAGGATTTCCATTGCCAGGCTATATCAGGCAATAAAAAAACCTCTACCAGCAAGCGGTAAAGGTTTTAAAAAACAAAAAGACCTTTACCCGAAACAGGCAAAGGTCTTGCTAACAACGTTAAGGTTGCCAACAAAGCCGGGAGCTCTTAACTCCGAAATGACGACTCTGCTGTAAAAGCTACTCCCCTTTAGGAGAAACTATTCAACTATACGTTAATCATATTCTATTTCACTAAAGGTGTCAACCCTTATGCAAATCTGTAATAAATCAGAATGAATGTCGCAAGGATGAAAATAAAGTTCAGGAAAACAAATACAAATTGATCAGCCTTGGTTTTATGAAGCTTAATAGGCGGGTTATAGAAAGACACTCCTTCAATGATGAAGATAATCAGCACAATATGAATCATAAAATGGCCAATTACTTCTGTCATTCCAAAGAGCATCGTGGTTGTAATAAAAATAACCGTCACCACGAAGCCAACTGCCCGGTTAAGGATCCCTACCACCAGAAGGTAACCGACAACAAACTCAATGAAAGCAGCCATAACAACGAATGCAGCCGGTGCAAAGCCGAATGTGGGAACTCCATGATTGGCTACAATATCGAGAGACATGCTTGGATATACCCATTTTTCAACAGCAACCCAGCATAAAGATAACCCTGTACCTAAATACAGAAATGGAAATCCAACCTGCTCAAGCTTTGTACTGCCGACCAGCAAGACTCCTATAATGGCAACATAATATCCATAATCAAGCATATGGAAAATGCCATTCTGTAGGGTAACGTACACAAATAGCCCCAATAAAATAACGGCTCCGGCCTTTGTAGAGATGTGATGGGGAATAAGCAGAAAGCCAATAACTGCCCAAGTTAGAATCATTGCAATCGTATTGGTTAAATGAAATTCAGGGGCAAATATAGTTCCATTCGTCACCTGAATTATTAATGCTGCAGCTGTACCATACTTAAGGATATACCTGCTGTATTTGCGGAATCCTGAGAGCCAGTCATCCATCATTTTAACTTTGCCCCATTCCGCTGTCCTTGGGATAATCAATGTCAGCATCGCAAGTACAATCGCAGCTGTCAGTGCCAGTCCCATAAATAAAGGTGATAATATATTTTCAATCGTTTCCTTTTGAGGCGTCACATTCGTGAACCATTTCACATGTGCGCTCGCAAAAAAAGGCGTCATGGCAAAACCTGCTATAAATAAAAACTGGAATATTTTTTTCATGATGATCTTGCCTCCCTGATGGCATTTTAGGTAAACAATATAAGTACAGTATTAATATATTATACTTTTCATTCCAGAGGATTATTCAAAAGTGAATTTTATGTGAAATATTTCACATATGATACGTAAAAAAATACAGACGAACATATCGCCTGCATTTACTCTCCTACTTTTCTTTTTTCAAGGCTGAAAGTACCGGCTTTTTCTCTTCCTTCTTTTCCTCATCTGATACCAAATCCTTTGCCGCACTTTTAAACTCCGTTAAGGTCCGCCCAAATGCCCGCCCGATTTCAGGAAGCTTGGATGGCCCAAATATGATCAATGCAATGACAAGAACAAGAATTAAGCCTGGAATGCCAATGTTGGAAATCATCTTCTCACCGTCCCATTAATGTAATACCTTTTCTCGCTTTTTCTTAAGCTGCTTTTCATGTGCCCTTGAATGAGCGTGATGGCGATCTTCCTCCACCTCAGCAGATATTCGAACTCCCTGAGGGACAGCTGTAGCCGAAACCTGCTTCAAGCCAGCCCGGTCTTTTTCAAAGACTAAGGATGCTCTCGTTGATATATCCGCCCCAGGCTCTGTTACAAAAGGAAGCACCCGATAATCTGTACGCCATTGCTCTGGTGTTACCCGGCAGCGGACATAGCCTCTATAATTATTAAAGAATTTAATATGCGGATTTTCTGCAAGCGTCTTTTCCGTATCCGCTCTCACATCTGATCCGTTTCCTCCTGATGTGATAGAGGTTCCGACAAATTCGGCCCCAATCAGCTTTGCATTTGGATCATTATAGTCTGTTAGAATATTGGAAGCCCAGCTTGCATGTACATCTCCAGTCAGAACAATTAGGTTTCCGATATTGTTTGAAACAGCAAAATCAGCCAAACGCTGCCGGGCAGCAGGGTAACCATCCCATGCATCCATGCTGAACTTCGGCGAAGCCATAGTCCCGAAGTTTCTCTGGGCAAAGAACACCTGCTGTGCAAGGACATTCCAATGCGCATTGGAACTGGCAAGATTGCTTTCAACCCATTTTTCCTGGTCATTGCCGAGAAGAGTGCGGTTTGGATCAAGGGACTCCGGCGTATGCGGCTTGCTGCCATCACCATTTGCCTGATCATCACGATATTGCCGGGAATCAAGCACAAGGAATGATGCCAGGCTGCCATAGCTGAATTCCCTATACAGCTGCATACCATCACCATTTGGCATGGAAGATAACCGGAGAGGCATGTGCTCATAATATGCCTGATAAGCGGCTGCACGGCGTTTTATAAATGCTTCAGCTGACTGGCCTTTTTCCGGAATCCCTGCTGCATAGTTATTTTCCACTTCATGGTCATCCCAAGTTACCACCCAAGGGAAAGCAGCATGAGCTTCTCTCAGATGCGGATCAGATTTGTACTGAGCATGGCGGTTCCGATAATCTTCAATAGAGATAATTTCCGGTCCGCTATGGTGGCGGACATTTCCTGTTGGTGAAATATATTCATTTGGTCCATATTCATATATGTAGTCGCCAAGGTGAATGACAAAATCCAAATTTTCCTTTGCCATATGCTGATAGGCAGTAAAAAATCCATGTTCATACTGCTGGCATGAAGCAAATGCAAATGATAGCCCTGATACTTTGGCACCCGCAGCAGGAAGTGTCTTTGTTTTGCCGATTGGGCTTAGTTCATTTCCACATTTAAAACGATAATAATATACAGTGTCCGGCATTAAGCCTTCTGCCTCCACATGCACAGAATGCGCCAAATCAGGCACTGCAATTTCTGTCCCGCGTTTAACAACTTTTCGGAAATGTTCATCTGCAGCAAGTTCCCATTTAACTGGCACAGCATGAGAAGGCATCCCTCCTCCATTAAGCGGTTCTGGTGCAAGCCTTGTCCATAAAACCACACTGTCCGAAAGAGGATCTCCTGATGCCACACCGAGGGTAAAAGGATATTTGCTGAACTTAGGAGAAGCCTCAACTGTTAGATTACCCACACCTAATGATTGCGCCATAGCCAAGGCAAGAGAAAAACCGGCAATTTTCCCTGCACCAGATAGAAAGCTCCGGCGGTCAATGTCCCTCTTCAAGTTCTCTTCATTAAACTTCTTGATTAAATCATCAATCGACCTATCATTGTTCATTTTCTTCACCTCTTAATTCAAACTGGATTCACAATTGATTATAAGAGGCTTTTTTTAAAGCAATATGAAGATATGTAAAGGAGGATGACAATATCTCTGCCAATTTTAACAGGACTTTTGTAAGGATATGGATATTTATTCAACCGATATTCTAGACTTGCGGTCAAAATACCTTTGTACCTCTGTAACATTTGTCCCAACTATTTTTACAATATATACATAGAATATTAACGAATCCTGTCAAAATCTTTTAGTTTACTAATCTATAAATAGTGGTTATGATGATAGTTATAATCTTGAAAAGGGGTGAGGGAAGTGAAAAAAATGAAGTTAATGCCATTTTTAATGCTGTCTGTATTTTTAACCTTCCTCATCACCCAGTACCCTGGGGTCCATTTTAATGATATACCAATGGACCAAAGCAAAGCGGTAACTGTTTCGGACTTTTCCGAGAGCTTTCTAATAAAAGATGATCCTAAAAAACATATTTTCATACAGGGTATAATTTCTTTAGCCATCACAATCCTAACCATTATCCTTTTTATATACAGTGCCCTGCACATCATCGCCCGCAGGAAGAAGATATTCTATAATCCCATCTTCTACGAGGCGAATTATGTAATCCACACTCCTTAATTGTCCAACAAAACAATTAAAGGAGGAAACGAATAATGTGGATTCGATTCTTAATGATTGGGTTATTTTCATTAACAGCTTCCAGCCTGTTCTTTTATCAGGGAATGGAAATGTATCATGCTTTCACAGATTTCTTTAGACAAAAATAAGAATTTGGCACCCAGGGAGTCCCTGGGTGTTTTTAATGCTTCTATCATGGGGAACCTACCTTTCTGCATTAGTTTTTTTCGTCCCTTTTCACTTCTTCTGGGGCACTGCTCATTCTTATTAGATCCCTTCACTCCGGCTTGCCTCTTCTCAAAGGCACTATTCATCCTTTATCAGTTCCCCTCACTCCCGCTTATCTCTCCCCAAAGGCCCTATTCATCCTTATTAGTTCCCTTCACTCCTCATACCTCTCCTCAAAGACGCTATTCTCCCTCATTAGCTCCCTTCGTTCATTTCATGCTCTTCCCGCAGACACTAATCCTCAATAGCATCTCGTGCCATTTTCACTTCGTAACTCAGCTCCATAAAAAAACACCCGGCCATTTTTACTCCCAGGCCGGGTGTACACTCTTACTGTGCTTTTGCATATTTATCGTCTATTTTCTTTTCAATTTTTTCAAGCTCCCGGCTATCTTTTAAAAGCTCCTCTTTATTTGCCTTAATCATTTCAAGCATTGATAATTTTTTCTTTTTCATTTCTGCTCACCTTCTCTCATGATGTCTGTAATCTCCTGGATGCTGGATCTATTTTTTTTGACAGTGCATGGTGTCTGTCACCTAAAATACAATCGTCTTATTTCCATGCACAATGACTTTGTCTTCCACATGCCAGGCGACTGCCTGAGCGAGGACCTGTCTTTCCACATGCCGTCCTGCAATTTTGAGATCCTGTGCAGTGTGTCGGTGGTTAACCCGCTGGACATCCTGCTCAATGATCGGGCCTTCATCCAAATCATTCGTTACATAATGAGCTGTTGCCCCAATCAGCTTGACTCCGCGGTTAAACGCCCGTGCATAAGGATTGGCTCCCACGAAGGCTGGCAGAAAGCTATGATGGATATTGATAATCCTGTTTGGATATTTGGAAATAAAGCTGGGCGAAAGGATCTGCATATATCTTGCCAGTACAATGAAATCTACTTTTCCATCCAGCAGCTCCACCGTCTTTTGCTCGGCTTCAGCTTTAGTGTCAGGCGTAATCGGAACATGATGATAAGGTATTCCGAAACCCTCCACCACTTCCCTCATGTCGGGATGATTACTGATCACCAAGGGAATATCCACTTCAAGCTCCTTCGATTTCCAGCGCCATAGCAGCTCCAGCAGACAGTGATCCATCTTAGAAACAAATATGGCCATCCGCTTGCGCTCGCCTTTGCCGCTTAGCTTCCACTCCATTGAATATTCCCTGGCCATTTCAGGAAGATCCTCTTTCAGTTTTGAAAAGGACTCATCAAAATGGTTCATATCGAATTCAATCCTCATAAAGAAGATGCCTGCCAGCGGATCGGTTGTGTGCTGGTCAAAATGGACAATGTTAGCCTTATGCTCCAGCAGGAAATTGGAGACTGTGGAGATAATGCCTGGCCTCTCAGGACAGGATATCAGCAATGTCGCCCTGTTTGCATTGATATTTGTATTCATATAGATTCCTCCATCTGCTTTTCCCGAAGCTGCCATCCATATAAAAAGGACAGAAAAAGGCGGCTTCTTTATCCCCCTTCCCTGTCCTTTTACCTGAGAGTTTAACCCCTTTGGTGTCGCAGGATTCCTGCGCGCTCTCCAGAGATGCGTCTGACTGCGATCTGTCTACCTGAGAGATTGGCTTCAAGGGTATTTTTGAAGCTTGCTCCTTCGGTGGCTACTGAATGCTCTCTCCCGCAGCCGTCATTCGCTCAATATTTTTGTTATTTTCAGAATAATACATTATTTGCACTATGTCAATCGAACTGCGTTTCTTTCACAAAATTGCCACAATTAAAGCCAATTATGATTCTTTCAATGCCGATTTATAATTTGGTCTTGAATAAATGGCAGAAAAAACAAAAAAAAGCTTGAAGACAAAGTCTCCAAGCCGTTTCTATACAGCCGCTTTCGGTTTCGGCTCCTTTTTCTGCCAGGCAATCGTGATAAACAATGTAACGATCAATAAGGCCAGACCGAGAACAAACGGATAGGTTATCCGGACATCGTAAAGTACACCTGCAATCGTTGGCCCAAGCACGTTTCCAATACTCATATAAGCATTGTTCATACCCATCGCAAATCCCTGCTCATTGCCGGCCATTTTTGAGATTAGCGTGGTTAAAACGGGACGCAGGATGGAAGTAGCAAGGAAAATGATCAGTGAAATAACGAAGAAAAGCGCATAGCTGCCTGCAAACAGTGAGACAAGGAATCCTGACGCTGCAACAGCTAAAAAGATATTCAATACCTTGCCTTCTCCGAATTTATTAACCACCCGATCGACTACAAATAACTGAACAATAACACTAATGACCCCCGTTGAAGTCACCATAATGGCAATTTCCTGTGGAGTAGCAGCAAACTCATTATCAAGGTACAGCCCCAGCACAGATTCATACGCCATTAGCCCAAAGCTCATCACCAATGTAATAACAAGCGGAATAAAATATGGCTTCTTAACAGACATTGCCAGCTTCTTGACCATCGGTTCCTCTTCAGGCATCTCTCCTGGCACCGTCTGCAATGTGCTGCTTTCTTCGAGGAGCACAATTGAAAAAATAACAGCCACTAGAGATACAAGCGCTGAAATCAGAAATGGCATTTTCAAGCCGAAATCTGCCAAAAATCCGCCAATTCCAGGCCCAACCACAATTCCAAGTGACATCGCAGCTGAGACAAGGCCATTCCCCTTTGCACGCTGCTCCATGGTAGTAATATCAGCAATGTAAGCAAAAATTGCTGGAATCAGCAAGGCTGCCCCTATGCCTCCAATGACACGTGAAAAGTAAAGCAGCCAAATGGAATCTACTGCATAAAAGACAAGCATGGATAGTGTCAAACCAGCTAACCCGTAAATAATCATCTTTCTGCGGCCATACTGGTCAGCCCATTTTCCAGCAATGGGAGAAAAAATCAGCTGGGCACCCGCAAAAATGGCAATCATCAGGCCTGTCTGCCGTTCCCCCCTGATTAATGGATTCCAAATAAGCCGGCAAAATCGGAATAATAATCCCAAAGCTTCCAATCGCAATAAACATATTGATCATCAATATGATCATCTTTTTCTTTTGATCCCCAGACATAGCGGATATCCCTCCTTCTATATGTGAAAAATTTACATTATTTTTTTCGGCACGCTAAATAGCTTATAATGAGACAGGCTGCTTTGTCAAAGGAAAAATAAGAGAAGCTCCAGCATGTGCTGAAGCCTCTTATATTCACCCTTTGAATTTGTCCGGGAATTGCCTCACAACTGCATCTGAAATGGCATCTGCCATCATGATAATATGTGTCACCCCGTCATCAATAGAAACAATTCTGGCATCCCAATCCTTAACAAGGCTCGCTGTTAAATCATCCGTCACTAATTCGAGATGCGTGTACAGCAACTTTTTAACATCTTCATTTTTCAGATTAGGATTGGCATTGCTTATAAAAGCAGCCATATCATCGGCATTGCGATGCCATTCTTTGTTCAGCTGATTCACTTTTGCGCCTTGCCCGCTCTTGGCAGCTTCCACAATATCTCCTGCAATAACTATATGCTCCTTAAGCAGTTCTGTAAGCTTATTTCCTGCAGCATCTCCATAATAGGGCTTTATCGAATTGCCGATATCCTCCTGGTTTTTCAAGAGCCTTGCCAGAACCTGTTTCTGATCCTCCGCCCCGGCTGTTGTAGCACTTGTAATATAATTGCTTGTCCATAATACATGGTCGATCCATAATCTGCGGAATTCATTTTCAAACTTAACCTCTGATTGTGTGATACACGGTTTCTGTGCAGCTGCATTGCCTGGAGCTGCCAGCATATTCAGCGGCATCATCAGCATTATTCCCAGTATCAGTAATTTCTTCATATCCTTTTCTCCTTCCAGATTGAAAAAGTTCCTTCTTATTTTGATTATCTTAAGATTTTTCATTCCATAAAATAAAGCTCGAGGCTAATGCCCCAAGCTTTTTCAATCAAACGTTTGATTTATTTGCATATAAAGCCTATTTACTTTCAGATAAATCATTTTACTTTCGTTTAAACAGATTTACTTTCGGATAAATCATTTTACTTTCAGATAAACAGATTTACTTTCGGATAAATCATTTTACTTTCAGATAAATCATTTTACTTTCGTTTAAACAGATTTACTTTCGGATAATGATCACACAGCTGCCACCGCAGCAAAAAACTCATTATAAAGCGCCTGTACCGCGCGTTTTTCATCCACTGCCTGTACGCCAAACATCATGCTCACTTCAGATGAGCCCTGATTGATCATTTCCATATTGACTTTCGCTTTAGCGAGGGCTTTGGAGGCGCGGGCCATTGTTCCGATGTTTTGGCGCATCCCCTCACCAACTACCATGATAAGCGACAGGCTGTGCTGGATTTTCACCTCATCCGCGTGAAGTTCACGTTGAATACGGCTCAGAATCTCTTCCTCCATACCATCAGTAAATTGGTTTTCCCGAAGAATAATGGAGATGTCATCAATTCCTGACGGCGTATGCTCATAGCTGAGGCCATACTCTTCCAAAATGGTCAGCAGCTTCCTCCCGAAGCCTACTTCCCTGTTCATTAAGTATTTGCCGACGTATATGCTGCAGAATCCCTGATCACTGGCAATCCCGATCACAGGTCCGTTTGTGTTAGCGCGCTTGTTCACAATCCTGGTGCCAGGAGCAGATGGATTATTCGTATTTTTAATCTGCACAGGAATACCAGCCCTGAATGCCGGCACAAGTGCTTCATCATGCAGGACGGTAAAACCTGCATAGGAGAGCTCCCGCATTTCGCGGTATGTCAATTCTTTGATTTCTTTAGGACTTTCCACAATAAATGGATTTACCGAAAATACAGCATCCACATCTGTAAAGTTTTCATACAAGTCCGCTTTGGCTGCCCCAGCCAAAATGGAACCTGTTACATCCGATCCGCTTCTTGAAAATGTGAACACCTGCCCTTCCCTGCTATATCCAAAGAAACCTGGAAAAATGATAATCCCGTCCTGTTCCCTTAAGGAATATAGATTCTCATATGCCTCAGGAAGAACCTGTGCATTTCCGGGCTCAGGGCTTACAAGCAATCCCGCTTCATTCGGGTTCACATACCTTGCTTCTACTCCCTGCTGCTGAAAATATGCTGCAACAAGCTTAGCGTTATTATCCTCGCCGCTCGCCTTAATCAGATCCATAAAAACTTCAGGATCATCTGTATCGCTGGAGAGCCTTGTAAAAAGATCCTCCCTAATTATATCTTTAATTTTTGGATCAAGCTCCAATTCATCAGCTATTTGGCCATACCGATCCAATACAGCTTCAGCCAAGTCATCAGCTGCCTCCCCCTGATTCCGTTTTTCTGCACATGCGATTAATAAATCAGTAACCTTATTGTCTGCTGAAAATCGCTTACCAGGAGCCGAGACGACTATTATCTTCCGCTCTGGATCTGCATTTACAATATTGAAAACCTTCTCGATTTGCTTTCCGGATGCTAAAGAAGATCCTCCGAACTTCACGACTTTCATTCTGACATCTCCTAATCTCTGAAAATTTAATCTTTATTTTACTCTTATCCGCAAAGAAATCAAGAGAAAATTCTATCTGAAAAACACAGATGTTCACCATAAAAATACACAAAGGTATGTAGATATATTAAATATGATTAATTCGCGTGATTATATCGCTTAATATTATTATTTTAGAAAAATAAAAGAAAACGCTTACAATATATAGTTTATTTTATGCCGTTCTGCTGAATTGCCTAAAGCAAAAAACTATTAATATTATGGTTTTCCCCATTCCAAAACGGGGTATATGTTAAGGATATTTATATAAAGAATTCAATCGTAAAAACACGGGAAGGGAAAAAGTCTATGGGAATCCTAGTTGTGGACGATAATCAAGCCAATTTGTTTGTCATTCAGCATATATTAAAACGCGCCGGATATAAAGACCATTTAACGTTTTCTTCTGCAAAGGATATGTTTCAGCATCTTCAGGGATATTCACCTTTCTCAGCTGATATAAAAGCAGACATTATCTTAATGGATATTATGATGCCGGAGATGGATGGAATTGAAGCATGCCGGCGGCTTCAGCAGATTCCGCATTTAAAGGATATTCCGGTGATTTTTGTAACTGCATTGGAAGATTCAAATAAAGTAGCTGAGGCACTAGATGCGGGCGGAACTGATTATGTTATGAAGCCCATAAATAAAACGGAACTGCTTGCCCGGATTCGTGCTGCTTTAAGACTTAAATATGAAAAGGACTGGCATAAGGAGCAGGAAAATAAAATCAAGAATGAATTGGATTTATCCATGCAGGTTCAGACCAGCATGCTGAGTGAGCCGATTTATCATGAACATACACTGTTAAAGGCTTCCTACCTGCCGGCCAACAAACTTGCAGGGGATATGTATTACTGGCACCAAATAGATGAACACCGCTTTGCTGCCATCCAGCTGGATATGATGGGCCACGGAATTTCAGCATCCCTTGTATGCATGTTTATCTCTTCTGTACTAAGGGATGCTATCAGAACATGCAGCGATCCTGAATACGTCATGAAGGAACTAAATCGGTGGATGAACTCCCTTAATCAGCGCAATCAGCGGATTCCATATTATTTTACAGCCATTTATCTCGTCCTTAATAAAAAAGACAAAACCGTCGAGTATGTAAATGCCGGACATCCAACCGGATATGCACTCACAGATAAAAAGGAAATGGTCAGTTTAACCAGCAATATGTGTGCAGTAGGCTTTTTTGAAGATATTACGATCCAAAAAGAAACAATTCCCTATATAGACTCCATCCAGCTGCTCCTGTTTACGGACGGAGTAGAAGAAGCAGTGGAACAGAATAATCTTAACCCTTGTGAATATCTTCAGCGCTTCGCATCCTTCCATTGGAATGCAGCCCGAACAGCAGAACCAATAGATATGATTTTGACTAAAGAGCAGCAGGCAAGCGCCGATGATGATATGTGTGTTGTTCTGGTTCAGGCAAATTAGTTACATAATATTTTTGCAAAAAAACAGAGTGCAGTCCCTCAAATAGGGCCCGCACTCTGTTTTTCTTATGCTTGAGCGGTCTTCCTGAAAATCTTTTCCTGCAGGTTGATTTCTTCAAATACGGGCACTTCCATCCTCAGCGCTTCCTTGCTTCCAAGTCCCAGAAAACCTCCCATGCTAAGGCTTTCATTGAAAAGATTAAAAACATGGCTTTGCAGATCAGTGTTAAAATAAATCATGACATTGCGGCATATAATCACATGAAATTCATTAAAAGAACCATCGGTCACCAGATTATGCTGTGCAAAAACCATTCTATCAAGCAGGGATGAATTCAAATAAGCTGCTTCACAATCGGTAGTGTAGTATTCAGAAAATGATTTTTTTCCGCCTGCCATAATGTAATTCTTTGTGTAGAGCTGCATTTTTTGCAGAGGGATCATTCCGCTCTCAGCCTTTTTCAGCACCTTTTCATTGATGTCTGTGGCATAAATTTTAGTTCGTTCCCCCAGACCTTCCTCCTCCATCAAAATAGACATGGAATAGGCTTCCTCTCCAGTCGAACAGCCTGCATGCCAAATTCTGATCTCAGGCAATTCTCTGAGCATCGGGACAGCCTCATTTCGAAAAGCTTTAAAAAACGAAGGGTCCCGGAACATTTCGGTAACATTAATTGAAAAATCGCTCAGGACCTTTTGCAGATATCCATCTTCATGTATAACCTTCTCTGTGAGGCTTGTTATGCTGGGCAGCCGATCCCTGCTAATGCGATTTTGTATCCTCCTCGCAATAGAAGAGCGCATATATTGCCGGAAATCATACCCGGATAAACCGTAAATGGCCTTTAAAAGTAAATCTATCTCTAATTCTTCCTTTTTCAATTCTATCCATTCCTCAACTTTCGAGAATAAAATTATGGTGACAGTGTCCGTATGTCAGGACTGGTGCCCCCCGGGTTCCTTCTATGAAAGCCACACCCTCATTACGGACAGCAGCTGGTCCAGTTTTAACGGCTTGCTGATATAATCTGTTGCACCAGCTTCCATGCACTTTTCCCTATCGCCTTTCATTGCCTTGGCAGTAAGGGCAATGATTGGAACATCCTGATGCCTGTCCAGCCCGCGAAGCCTCTTCATGGTTTCATAACCATCCATAACCGGCATCATAATATCCATCAGCACAATATCAATCTTTTCTGTACCCATTATTAAATCCAGGCACTGCATCCCGTTTTCTGCTGTAAGGACATTCATGCCTTCTTTATTTAAAGCATTTTTCAGCGCATAAATATTTCTGTGATCATCATCTACGACTATGACTGTTTTATCTTTAAGCTCAGTACCTGTATGCTGATGCTCTGCTTCACTAATTCCTTCAGCAGCTGGGGGTTCTGCTGCCTCAGACACTTCCTCCAGAGGTTCAGCGGTTACAGCTGCTTCTTCTAAAGCAAGCGAACCTGCCTCTATATCAGGCATGCCGTTTGGCAGATTAGGAATGACCAGTGTAAAGCGGCTTCCTTTTCCTTCTTCACTCTCCACTTTGCAAATGCCGCCGAGCAGCTGGGCAAATTCCTTGGAGATGGACAATCCCAGGCCCGTTCCGCCATATCTTCTCATCGTGGCTCCATCAGCCTGCTGGAAGGCTTCAAAAATCAGCTGCTGCTTTTCCGCTGGAATGCCAATACCTGTATCCAGCACTGTTACTTTAAGCCAGTCATCTGTATAGGTGGATAGCGGCAAACCAAAGAAATCGCTCTGTGCGGCTTTTTCAAAAGTGACTGCTACTGAACCTTCTTCCGTAAATTTAAATGCATTTGACAGGAGATTTTTCACAATTTGCTGGAGCCGCTGCTCATCGGTATTGAATACAGGCGGCACTTCTTCTGAAGAGCTTACAGTAAACTCAAGGTTTTTATGCTTTGCCACTTGTGTAAAATGCTGCTTCATACGCTGCGACATTTCACCCATATTGACTTCCTCAAAGCTTATCTCCAGTTTTCCTACTTCTACTTTTGAAAGGTCCAGAATATCATTGATCAGGGTAAGCAAATCCTGTCCGGATGTATGAATAACCTTGGAAAACTCCTTCTGTTCCTCAGTGAGGATTTGATCCGGATCTTCTGCCAGCATCTCTGATAAAAGCAATATGCTGTTAAGCGGCGTGCGCAGCTCATGCGACATATTTGCCAGGAATTCTGACTTGTATTTTGAGCTTAAACTCAGCTGCTTTGCTTTTTCCTCCAGCTCTTCCTTGGCAGCCTGAAGTTCTTCGGATTTCATTTCCGCATCTCTGGAGCGCTCTTCAAGCTGTTCATTAATCATGCGCAGCTCTTCGGATTGACTCTGCATTTCTTCAGATTGGGCCTGCAGTTCCTCCGACTGGGACTGCAGCTCTTCAGCCTGTGCCTGAAGTTCCTCTGTCTGTGCCTGAGATTCTGCCAATAAGCGTTCGATCTCCATTCTTCCTGAAATATTGGTAATGGCTATTCCTAATGTATCAATTACTTTTTCCAGGAGCTTGATCTGTGCATCAGTGAATTGCCTCAAACTTGCCAATTCCACAACTGCAACGACCTCATCTTTGAGCATGACAGGTGCCATCATGATGCTTTTCGGCCTGACATCTCCCAAACCGGTTGATAGGACCTTGTAATCCTCCGGAACATCTTGAAGTAATATTGTTTTCTTATCCCTGACTGTTTGCCCTGCTATTCCTTCTCCGGCAAAGAAAAAGTCTCTTCCTGCATCTTCCGCTCCATCGGCATAAGCAGCTTGTTTTTTAAATACAGGTTTGCTTCCGCTGTCATCCTTCACATAAATTACTCCGAGATTGGCTCCGGCAGCAGGTGCCACCCTAGAAATAAAATCATCTGCCAAATTCCCTATGGCCACATGCTGGCTATAGATGCTTACTAATGCAGCAGACTGGCTTTGAATCCAGTTCTGCTCACTGATTTCAGCCGAATAGCGCTGTTCTTTTTCGTAATAATTCTCCAGTGAATCAGCCATAGAGTTGAAGGCTATCGCGATTTCACCGATCTCATCTTTTGTTTCGATATTCAGCCTTGAAATGGAAGAAAGGTCTTGATAATCAATATCCTTAATTCCCTTTGTAATTAAGCTGATGCTTCTGCCTGTACTTCTAATCACCCAAACCGTCACTCCGACGATTAAAATAATAGCTATTGCAACCGCAGCAACCAAAGTCGATACTAACTGATTATACGTTTCATTTGCACTTTCCAGGGAATCAGCCATGATGGATTCCTGATATTCTTTAAATTCAGCCAGCTTAACCAGAAGAGAGTTTCGGTTTTCCCTTTCTTCCCTGTACAGATCTTCCAGGGAATCCAGATCTCCGCCTCCCATTAATCCAATGAAGCTGTTTTGCATTTGGGCATATGATTCATATGCCTGTTCTACTTCCTTTAATAGCAGGCTCGATTTCTGTCTATTTAATTCATTTTCCAATTTCAAAATCCGGGTTTGTATCCCTTCATGGTTTGCCTCAATCAATTCAGCCGTCATGGCTGGATCTGCCGATTCTATGTCGGTGAGCACACTCAGCAGCTGCTGATCTGTCTGGTAAAAAAGCTGTCTGATCTCTGTAGCCTGGTTTACCTTATAATAGCGATCCTCCACAATTTCCAGCATGTTCGCCTTCATTCCATTCACCATAGACAGAATGACAAACATTAGAATAAACATAAAAAATACGGTTAGGCCCAAACCCATTATTTGCTTTCCCTTAAAACTCACCTGTTCTCTCCTTCTTTCCCCCAATTTTTCTTTATCTTTGTTTCCGATTTCAAGTTCATGTTCACGTTTATGAGTTTAAGATTTTAATAGACTAGCTTCTTTACCCTTATTCGTTATAAATCAAACCTGTTTTTTCTATTTTTTTCATAAAAAAAAGGAAGGAAAACTCCCCCCTAATTTTCAACGATATTCCTTAACTTTTCCCCCTGCTGAAGTCATCCATTCAAACTGGCGCAGCTTCAGGTCAAATAGTGTCAGGGGATCCTGGTAAATCTCAGGATTTTTGCGCATATCGCTTAAAGCTTCTTTATTATCTGCAATGTCGGTATAGGTCTCTTCAACCGTATGATTCAATACATCAAACGGATTTCTGAAAAACATTTTAATATCCCGTTCAAGCGATTTCTCGAAAAGCTCGAATTGCTGCATGAATTTATTGGTGATGGATTCTGCGATCTCACTATAGTCTTCATGTTCAATGAACTGTTTATATTTATTATGGAGCATGGCTTTATTCTGCTGGATCGCACCAAGCAGCTTGCCTGCACTCTTCAGCAGGAACTGCGATGGCGAAAAGCGGTTTAGAATGTTCGCCTTTTCCAGCTGAACACTTCCCCGTGTCATTCGATCCGCGTCGCGGCGCCAGTCATCCAGAACCCTAAAGTCACAGCCAAGCGAGATTTTCTCCTCGCCATATAGCTCATTGAAGCTTTCGCTCATTTCATCCAGATATGCCTGGCTGCTTCTGAACTCTCCTTCACTTTCAGCAATCCACTCCTGAATGGAAACATGGAAATCCGGCAAAACCGTCTCTTCAATATATTCATGTACCCGATTATTCATTTCGTCATTGAGTTCTGTGTGGATTTTTCCAAAATCACTGTCCTCTGTCACCATTTCAGAACAATTCCGAAGCAGTTCCGGAATCTTTTTCTCAAGATCCTGTCTCATTTTATCTTTAATTTGGCTGTAGGACTTTTTAATTGTCCGGACCTTTTCTTCTTCCATATCACTCAGCTGATTGTTGGCACCCTTAAGTTTTGTTACCATTTCTTCGTTCCATTTAATAGTATCAATCAAGCTGTTTTCCATCTCTACGCGTTTTTCAAGAAGGAATTTGATCGATTTTTTAACATAGTAAAGAACCTTTGCTGTACGCTCTTCTTTCCGGTCCCCTCGATCCACCATCGACTTGATAAAGACTGCTAAATCTTTCAGCTGGCTTTCGCTTTCATAATACGCGGAGAAAGCAAACACCTTTGCTTTTGGAAAGTAGGTATGCACACGGGACTGAGTTTCATCAAGAAGATCCATGGCATCCTGGCTGTCTGGAATCCGGTCCATTTTACTGAGAAGGAAATGAATAGGCAATTCCGGAGCCTGCTCTCTCATTCTCACAGCAAGATCCAGCTCTTTATCTGTCAGAGGCGAATCCGCATTCAGGACAAACAGCATGCTGTCTGCGAAATGCAGATATTGGAACACACCATTTCTGAACTTGCTTTGCCCCGCAAGACCAGGCGTATCAATGACAGCAAGTCTATTATTCTGTAAAAAGCCGAATGGCATTTTGCATCGTATAAGCGTCTGCTGGCTTTTTTCTGCGCTTTGCCTAAAGTCCTCCAGATCAGAAATACTCCGCACTTCCTCGTCCGTAACGGCATGAATTTCCGCTTCATCACTATCCTTGAACAGCACTGAAGCAGAAGTGGAATCTCCCATCAGCTCTTCACCGAGAAGAGTGTTGACAAACGAGGATTTCCCATTTGAAGCCGCACCGGCAATCAGCAAATGCCCGGCATCCAAATCAAGGAGCTCACGGACCATCCATTCAAAGCGTTCCCCCATTAGCACGCCCTTTTCCTTCGCCCATTTCATGACATTTTCAAATAGCTTGAAGCTTTCCTCCAAGCTATCCTGAAAGCGAACAGAGCGATTCACAAGGCCCTCTGCCTCGCTGACAGCTGATGAATCAATGTTGGACGGGAAAATTTCGCTCCACGCCAGCACTGCCGAAGCCGAAACAAGGGAATGCGAAGGTGCAGCTATTTTCACCCAGTTAGTTATATGATTCGGTATCAGGTGTGATAAGTCCCGGATTAGATGCTTACCGCTGATTAATTCAAAATAAGTATCCTTGTAAAGCTCGGAAAGCAGGCTCCATGTATGTGAGCGCCCTGGCTCCATATTCAGGAGAAGATGGTTAAATTCTTTCAGCCATGAGAAATACAGATCTGATTTCTTGTAGCTATTCCATAGAGCCGCTGATAAACTTTCAAAATGAGCCTCGTCCACACGGTATAATACCGCAAGCGCCTCACTGAAATAGTTCGGCTCCGTTTTAACTGTCCGCCCCTGCTCCACATACGAGTGAAGAACTTCAAACCAGGATATGGATTCCGTCCTGATTGCTTCATTGACAGCCAGCTCCACTGCATTTCCCCAATCGCTGTGTTCTTCAAAGAATCCGCGTGCCAGATCGGTCACATCCGGATAATCCGGATTTAATCGAACCGCATCTTTAATGGCTTCTACAGCAAGTTCAAGCTTGCCTCGCTGTATGTAAAGTGAAAACAGCTGAAGGAGCACTTCGGTTTTCAACACCTCTGAATCTGTTTCAATCGATTTGTAAAAGTCCTCCGCATTTGAAAGCAAATCCAATTCAAAATAGGCATCAGCCATATTTTTCTGTGCCCATGGCCCCAATTCATTCGGGATGCTCTCCCATTTAAAAATGGCCGCTTCATAATCCTTGTTAAGGAAATACACCTCACCCTGGGCGAAACGGATATTGGTTAAATCGGGCACTTCGTTCTGCTGCTCAGCCACATACAGTTCACCCAAAACCCTGATCGGATGCACATTTTCATTAGATCCCATGAAGGTCTCGTAAAAGGTTTTGCTGATTAGCTGCTTCTCTAAAGTCATCTTGATCCCCCGCAGTGCTATTATTAAAAGTGTGCCTAGAGGCACCGGCTTTTAAAAGAGTTTATTGAACAGCCTGCTGATTTCCTAATATCATAGGGCTTTATCAGCATGCTTTTATAAAAAACGCATAATGCGCCAATTTTCATCCTTTATCCTTATATTGTAGCAAAAATTTTTCTGCAAAAAATTTCATTTCTCTATCATTTTTGAAACATTGCTGTATTCCTGTGTAATATTCTTAATGATTGGAACCATCTTTACTTTATTAATACCACCCCAAATCAAAATAAAAACTGGCAGACAGAAATATATATTCCTGTCTGCCAGTTTTCATTCTTCATTAAGAGGCTTGCTGCGGGCGGGCGGCTGAGCGCCGTCTGCCATAAAGGACTGTAACAGCCATGCCAAGAATCAGGAACACACTTGATATTTGGAACAGTGCTGCCGTTTCCACAAACTGTGCAAGCACCCCAAACACAAGGCCGCTTAGTCCAATGCCAAGGTCGATGGATGAGAAGAACATTCCATTTGCCACACCCCGGCGGTTGGGTGGTGTCATCGACAGCGTCCATGACTGCAGAGTAGGAATCAACGATCCAAAGCCAATCCCGAACAAAATTCCGCTTATGATAATAAACAAATTCGAATGAGCGAAAGAAAGTACCCACATGCCAATAAAGGTCAAGAACGTGCAAAGCAGTACAAGTCCCTTTGGCCCACGCTGGTCAAACCACTTTCCGGCAATTGGCCTCGAAAGCGATGCCATGATCGCATTGAACAGGTAGAAAAGGAAAATCTGATCAATGCCGCGCTCTTCTCCAAAAATTACGATGAACGTTACGATGGAACCATACCCAAATGTCACAATAATCGTAATAAAGGCAGGAAACCAGCTGGATTTTTCGATTAATGAGCCTAAGTAAGAAAATTTCAGATCCTCTTTCCTTGTTTCCAGAACAGCTGCAGGCGTTTCGTAGCGAACAATGGATAGGAGGCCGATGGCAATTACACCAAGTACACTCGAGATATAAATAAGGTTGGTAAAAGAAGTAATCTGATATAGATAGATTCCAAGACTCGGAGCGATGATCATCCCGATCGTAACGCTGAGGCCATAGTAACCCATTCCCTCTCCAAGACGGGAATTAGGCACTACATCTACAGCAGCCGTCCCATTCACAGTTGTTGACCATCCCCAAGCGAGCCCGTGGATGAATCGGAACAGCAGAAAAATCATCACCACGCTTGACAGCGGATATATAACCGTTATGGCCAGAAGCGCCGCTGCCCCAATCAGCACCAGCTGCTTCCTTGCTCTATATTCAAGCATGAATCCGATGAAAGGTCTGCTCAAAACGGCTCCAATCGAAAACAGTGCCGTAACAAGCCCAATTTCAAGACCAGTTGCTCCTATGGACTTTATATATGGAGGCAGTGTCGGAATCAGCATCTGAAACGACATAAAGACAAATAAATTTCCGACCATCAGCATAATGAAAGACTTTGTCCACAAAGTCTCTTTAACAGCCTTTATCAACTGCATCCCCCGCTTTCTTTTTATCTCCAGAATAAATCAGTTAATTATTTCGCATCACTAAATACTACCATAACTGATTGAAAAAAGGAACGGGAATTTAGCATCACATCAAGGTGCAGAACTTTATTGAAACAATGAAAACCTTCTATATGCAGTACATAAAAAAGGGAGCCAGATTAAGCTCCCCCGTCACCCCTGCAGACTGCTTGTTTCCAGTACCCGCTGCAAAAAATGCAGTGTTCTTTCGATAATGATGTCCTGATCGTTATCCAGTGTTGCCACATGATAGCTGTTGTCCAGGGTGACCAATTCCTTTGCAGCTGATTTAATGCTGCTGTATATTTCCTGCGAATTGGAAGGCGGAACTACATGATCTTCTTTTGAGACAAAAATCAGCGCAGGACAAGTCACTTTTCCTAAATCGGCTTTGACCTTCTTCATCAATTCTGTTATTTCACCAAGCGATTTAACCGGTGTCCTTTCATAGGCAAGCTCTTTTATATCAGGGTTTTTAATGTCTGAACCAATTGCATCAAGGAAGCGGACATCCAGGCTGGCTGCTTCAGCCATATCAGAAATCTCAATAGCTGCATTAATCGGGATAATCCCCTTAATCTCCGGATATTTCTCGGCCATATACAATGTCAGGGTACCGCCCATCGACAGACCTGTAACAAATATCGTACTGCAGCGCTCTTTCAGCCACTGATAGCCTTCTTCAACAGAATGAATCCAATCCTGATAGGTCGTTGTTTCCATTTCTTCATAATGAGTGCCGTGTCCCCGCAGCCTTGGGCCGCAGACCGTATACCCTGCATTTGCATAAGCTTCCCCTAGCGGACGCATGCTTTGTGTTGAGCCCGTAAAGCCATGCGATACCAAAATCCCAATCTCATTTCCTTCATAATAAAAAGGTTCTGCGCCTTCTAAAATAGGATACTTCTCAGGCATGTTCCTTCCTCCATTCAATAGGTTATTTCCTATTAAGAGATATTCTTTTACTATTCCTCTATCCCTCCTTATTTGAAAGCATTTAACATTTTTGTAAAACTTCGCATCCAGTCTTCAGAAAAACTTTTTTTCCAGCATCGACTTGTTTATAATAGATAGAATGAATATAGAAATTAGCAGCATTGCCCTATAAACAAAAAAGCAGGCATTAGGAGCGCAGCTAAGGGAAGTTTCGCTTTATTTTCCTTCCCGATATTATTAAAATAAGTACTAACTACATAAACAGAAAGGCTGATACCGGTTTGGAAAACAATTCAAATTTTATACGAACGATTATTAAAGAGGATCTGGAATCAGGAAAGCGCAAAGAGGTCATTACTCGTTTCCCGCCTGAGCCGAACGGTTATCTTCATATCGGACATGCCAAATCGATAGTCATCAACTTCGGCCTGGCAGATGATTTTAATGGCAAGACAAACCTCCGTTTTGATGATACGAATCCGCTAAAGGAAGATCAGGAATTTGTGGATGCCATTAAAGAGGATGTTAAATGGCTTGGCTACGAATGGGAGGAGCTTCATTTTGCATCGAATTACTTCGAGGAAATGTACAACCGTGCAGTTCTTTTAATCAAGAAAGGAAAAGCATATGTGGATGACTTAAGCCAGGAAGAGATCCGTCAATACCGCGGAACGCTGACAGAGCCTGGGAAAGAAAGCCCATACCGAAGCCGTTCAGCTGAAGAGAATCTTGATTTATTTGAACGCATGCGTAAAGGTGAATTTGAAAACGGAGCAAAGGTTCTCAGAGCAAAGATCGACATGTCATCACCGAACCTGAACTTGCGCGATCCGGTTATCTATCGTGTTTCACATGCAACTCACCACAATACGGGGGATACGTGGTGCATCTATCCGATGTATGCATTTGCCCACCCGCTTGAGGATGCAATCGAAGGAGTTACCCATTCCTTATGTACAACCGAGTTTGAAGATCAGCGCCCGCTATATAACTGGGTTGTCGCAGAGTGTGAAATGGAAAGCACGCCGCAGCAAATTGAGTTTGGCCGCCTGAATATTTCTAATACAGTTATGAGCAAAAGAAAATTGAAGCAGCTTGTGGAAGAAAATTATGTAGATGGCTGGGATGACCCGCGCATGCCGACGATTTCCGGTCTAAGACGCAAGGGCTATACTCCGGAAGCAATCCGAGAGTTCGTAAAAGAAACGGGTGTTTCAAAAGGGTCCGGTGTAGTGGATGAGGCCATGCTTGAGCATTATGTCCGCGAAGACCTGAAATTGAAAGCCCCTCGCACAATGGGTGTGCTTCGCCCATTAAAGGTTGTGATCACAAACTACCCGGAAGATCAAACTGAAATGCTTGATGCGGAAATCAATCCGGAAAATCCTGAGATGGGCATGCGCCAAATTCCTTTCTCGAGGGAGATTTATGTTGAGCAGGACGATTTCATGGAAGATCCGCCGAAAAAATATTTCCGCCTCTTCCCTGGCAATGAAGTACGCTTAAAGCATGCATACTTCATCAAGTGCAACGATGTCATCAAGGATGAGGATGGCAATGTTGTTGAGCTGCAGTGCACATATGACCCTGAAACGAAGAGCGGAACAGGTTTTACCGGCCGAAAAGTAAAGGGTACGCTTCACTGGGTGGATGCAAAGAGTGCCATTCCGGCTGAATTCCGTTTATACGAGCCATTGATTCTTGACGAAGATGCCGATCAGAATGCTGAGGCAGACACAGATGATGCTGCTGAAAACGATGCGGAAGGGAAAACGTTCCTTGACTATGTGAACCCGAACTCACTTGAAATTGTTCATGGTTTCATTGAACCTAACATGAAGGATGTAAAAGCCCAGGATAAATTCCAATTCTTCCGTCATGGCTATTTCAATGTCGACCCGAAACACACATCAGCAGAAAAACCTGTTTTTAACAGGATTGTATCGCTGAAGAGTTCATTTAAGTTAAAATAATTTCTAAGCTTGAGGAAGGTTTCCTCAAGCTTTTTTTGTAAACACTGCTCTTATACACAGCTACCTTCCGGCTTGAAAATGTGGTAAGGTTTAAAAGGTAAGCATTTACATAAGGAGGAATAGCAAAATGGCAAATCAGCATGATCCAAATACATTACCGCCAAAAACATGTTCCGTAGACCGAATGGTCACAGTTAAAGAGGATGTTGAGAAGGTTCTTGCAGGAAAAAAAACAGCCACACGCCGTAATGGCAGATACGCTGATATCGGGGAAATCATGACACTTGAAGGCCAGGACTTTGTTGTAGATAAAGTTTATTCCCAATCCCTTGGTGAGTTAACAGACGATCATGCCCGCCAGGAAGGTTTCGAAAGCTTGGAAGACTACAAACAATCCATTCTTTCCATGCATCCGGGAATGCCGTGGCTTCCGCAGATGCGTGTATGGGTTCATGAATTCAGCGCAGTGAAGAAGTAATCTGCCGGGATGGACATAATGTACCGCATACTGCTGTACCTCCATGTCAGCAGTGCCATACTTTCTGTTGGGCCATTTTTTGTTCTGATTCCAATCGTCAATAAATTGGAATCGGCCGAGCCCGGGGTTCAGCAGGCATACATAAGCATCTTCAGGACATCCGTGCGCCTTGTCAAACATGCAGGACATGTACTTGTAGGCTCGGGTGTCCTTCTTATCGTGTACAGCCACTGGGCTTGGACGACATCCTGGATCGTTGCGACACTGGCTGTAATGGGAGGTTCCGTCTTTTTTCTCGCCCGGGCCTTCTCTCCCGTTCTGAAGAAATTTGATCAGCCTGGAGCAGATCAGCAGTTTCTTGTCAGGAAGCTTACCCGCTCCGTCTGGATATATCTTTTTCTATTAATGCTCATGCTCTGGTTCATGGTGGCCAAGCCTGTGCTTTGGTAAGGATAAAAAACAAGCGCTCAGGATGTGCGCTTGTTTTTTTATGCATGGATAAATCCATATTTTCACGGTTTTATGCAGCTTTTTTGACCTTTGCTGAAGATGTGGTAACTATCATGTGCTTTGATGCCGCTTCTTTTGCCTTTTGCTGAAGATGCGGTGTCTATAAAATAGCATTATACGAACTCTGTGCCGATAATCAGAATTTCCACATGCAACTAACTTATTATTTCAAAAACCTTTCCGGAAAGTCTGTCATAATCACTTCGACTCCGGCATTATTTAACAATCCGCTGCGGGTTTCATCATTTACGGTATATACCCGCAAAGGAAAACCCGCTTCTTTTGCTTCTCTGCCAAACTCTGATAAAGCAAATCCCTCTTCACAATGAATGCTGTTTGCCCCGATGCTTTTTGCGATTTCGAGTATGTTTTCAGGGATGCCTTCAATCAAATAGCCTGTCTGCAAAGTGGCATGCAAGTTCCGGACTCTCTTCAGACTCTCTGCATTGAAAGATGATATTATGACACGCTTTTCCAATCCATATTTAAGGATAAGGTCAATTACCTTTTCTTCCATCCCGGGATATTCAATCAAATCATTTTTCAATTCAATATTAATCAGCAGTTCGTTGCCCTCCATCACTGCCCATTTTAAAAATTTCTCCAGATCGGGGATTGTTTCTCCGGCGTTCACATCCGCAAACCAGACATCAAGCTGAAGGATTTCTTCAAAGATCATGTCCTTAATATAACCGGTTCCGCCCGTCGTTCTGTCCACCTTTTCGTCATGAATGATCACAAGCGTACCATCCTTCGCCATCTGCACATCCAATTCAATGCCATCTGCTCCTGCCTCCAAAGCAGCCTGGAATGCGGCCATCGTATTTTCCGGAAAATGTCCACTGGCGCCGCGGTGTGCAAAGACTTTTGCTCTTTTATTCAAATTATCTCCTCCTATATCAACAACATTTATATATATTCTATTCTACGGCCTGCCCCAAAACCATTTTTTCATCCTCAGAATAGCCGCTCAAGTTTCACTTCGCATCCAATTCCCTTATAATGAAAACTATGAAACTTCTTTCTTCTCAGAACGTATTACAAGATATTCATACATAAAAACGAATTAGGAGTGAAATCTGTGGGAGTTCGATTGAGCAAGGGACAAAAAGTAGATTTGACCAAAACTAATCCTGGTTTGCAGGTTGTGGTGGCAGGATTGGGCTGGGATGTCAGCCATAATCAATCGCAATATGACCTGGACGCTTCAGCATTTTTAACAGGTGGATCCGGCAAAGTGCAAAGTGATAGTGACTTTGTGTTTTATAATAATCCATCCGGCGGAAACGGATCGATCCTTTACAGCAGTGATAACAGAACTGGTGCCGGTGCAGGGGATGATGAGCAAATCCGCATCGAGTTAAATAAGGTGCCGCAGCATATCCATCGAATTGCTTTTACTATTACCATTCATGATGCCCAGATGAAAGGTCAGAACTTTGGACAAGTTTCCAATGCCTATGTGAGAATTTTTAATGCCATGACAAACGAAGAGCTTATCCGCTTCGACCTTGGGCGCGATTTTACTGTTGAAACAGCCATCGTCGCTGCGGAGCTTTACCGTCACAATGGCGAGTGGAAATTCAATGCCATTGCAAGCGGATTCCAGGGCGGATTAGCTGCTCTTTGCCGCAATTTCGGCGTTTCCGTAGATGATGAGCCCGCTTCAAGTCCGCAGGCGTCATTCAGCCAGAGTCAATATCAGCAGCAAGCCCATTTTGGACAGCCAGCTCAAGGATTCAGTCCACAGCAAAACCAGCAGCCATATAGCCAGCAGGCACAATCAGGCTACAGCCCGTCGTCCTTTGGCCAGCCTGCCTACAATCAGGCTTCTTATAACACTCCACCTTCGCAGCCATCTTCATTTGGAGGGCAGACAGGTATTGGGCAGCCGGTTCAGGCTCAATCCTATACTGATGGAAATATTGCCTGCACCCGCTGTGGATCCACTAACATCCGCACCGGCCAAAAAGGATTTGGCCTTGGAAAAGCGGCGATTGGAGGACTCATCCTTGGGCCTGTAGGACTTCTTGGCGGCTTTATTGGAAAAAATCAGCTGAAGCTCACCTGTAATTCCTGCGGCAATTCATGGTCGCCTAATCAGACAGATTACGCACAGTGGGCAAATGATCAAAAGCGGCGTGCCCAGGAGCTGTTTACACGATTCAAGAGCCAGGATGTCATGGACGCCGTTGTAGCTTCATGTGCTCTTGTCGGCATGGCAGATGGCAGGCTTGATCCATCTGAACGCCAAAAGATGGTCGAGTTTGTAAACAGCAGCCAGGAATTAAAAGTATTTGATACGCAAAAAGTGATACAGCAATTCAATATGTTCGTCCAGCGGATTGAGATGGATCCGATCATCGGCCGGGCCGAAGCCTTCAAAGCAGTTGGCCGGGTAAGAAATAAGCCTGAGATTGCCCGCCTTGTAGCCCGTTATTGCATCGCGATCGGTTATGCTGATGGGAACTTTGATCAAAATGAAAAACAGGCTGTTACAGAGATCTGCATGGAACTCGGATTAAACCCTCATGAATTCCTATCTTAATATGTGAAATTCCTCAGCTCTGTCAAAATGCGGCAGAGCTTTTTTTTGTATTTATTCCCTTCTCCTCCTGAATATGCCGCATACATAGTTCACCTGCGGGTATACTCAAAAAGATAAAGGCCCTGTTATTTCTAAAATTACTAAGGAGGTAATATCCTTGAAGGAAAGTTCGTCTACGGAACGATATATGCCCATGACTTCCTCCACGAGCGGAATGATTGTTAATGAAGCGGATGGAGTCTACTGCCTTACAGTACAGATTGTGAATGTTTGTTTTGTTCGAACATCAGAGAAGCCTGGCGACTGGGTTCTGGTTGACGCAGGCATGCCAAAATCTGCAGAGAAAATCATGGATGCGGCGGAAGAACTCTTTGGAGAGAATGCCAAACCGAAAGCCATTATTCTTACACATGGCCACTTTGATCATGTTGGTGCAATTATCGATTTGGTTGAGCGCTGGCAGGTTCCTGTATACGCTCATACACTGGAAATGCCATTCTTAACGGGACAGCAGAATTATCCAAAGCCTGATGCGAGTGTTGAAGGCGGACTTGTCGCAAAGATGTCCCCCACTTTTCCGCATGAAGGCATTGATCTCGGAACCCATGTTCAGCCATTACCTGATGACGGAAATGTTCCCTTAATGGAAGGATGGAAGTGGATTCACACACCAGGTCATACTCCCGGCCATGTCTCCCTATTCAGAGAGTCGGATCGCGTGCTGATTGCAGGAGATGCTTTTGTAACAGTGAAGCAGGAGTCCTTATACAGTGTGCTCACCCAGGAACAGGAAATCAGCGGCCCGCCCCGCTACCTGACAACTGATTGGGATGCTGCCCGGACTTCTGTACAGAAACTTGAAGCCCTTCAGCCAGATGTAGCCATCACTGGCCATGGCATTCCAATGGCTGCCGCTGTATTAAAGGAAAGCCTCGCCAGGCTCGTAAATGAATTTGATGAAATTGCCGTCCCTGACCATGGAAAATATGTAGACGGAGAACGTTAGAAAAAAAGCAAGGTTCACCAAATCGTGTGAATCTTGCTTTTTTGATGTTTAAAACAATCCAAAAAAGGAAGAGTATAAAAACGAATTCTAATAGTTCAGGAGGTTCATATATGCATCTTGAAAATTTTACAGGACAAAAAATCCAAATAAAATTCAAGAACTTTCCAAATGATCTCGTCGGGTCCATCACAGGCATTTATCAGCCCGATGAATGGTATCTTGTTAAACTGATCAAGACAGAAAGCATGGGAATCTGGGTTGAGAATCCTTGCTTCAAACGTACTATGGTCAAAGAGGAAGACGGTACCGACATCCCGGAAGAGCAGCAAAAGGAAGAGGATTGCGTCACCCATTTTTTAATCCGATGGGATTATATCAGTTCTGTCATTACCTTCCCGGATAAACAGACACTCGGCGTTGATAAGAAAGCAAAATTAATAGGTTTTCAGCCCTCTTAATAGATAGTTTAGCCCCCGGTTCCAGCGTCCGGGGGCTCTTTTGTTTTCGTATCGATCAGCATAAACTAACTTGTTTATCGTATCATTGCTATTCTATGCTATTTTTCATTTCATCAGAAAAGTTCACATTTATTGTTTTATAGACTATGATATATTTACCGACTTTTCAAAAAAATAAAAACCGGAGGAACACATATGTCAAAAAGAACCTGTATTGTCACACATGATCTGGAACCCTCACAGATTGATAAAATTAAAGAAGTCATCCCCGATTGGGAGCTCATTTCCGGAAAAGATCCAGCAAACTGGTACAATGAGATGAAAGAAGCCGAAGTGATCGCCGGCTGGAAAAAGGATTTAAAAGAGATGGTCCTTGAGGGAAGCAGCAGCCTCCGCTGGTTCCAGTCCTGGAGTGCCGGGGTTGATTCCCTGCCCCTGGCAGAAATGGAATCACAGGGCATCCAGATTACCAGCGCAAATGGCGTACATGCAAACCCCATTTCAGAAACGATTTTCGCCTTAATGCTTGGGCTCACACGCAAAATCCATACATATGTAAAAAATCAGCAAGCCAAGGTATGGCATCATTCTGGAATGAAGCTTGAAATTCATAATAAAACCATCGGCTTGATAGGCACAGGCGCTATCGGGAAGGAAACCGCCAGGATTGCCAAAGCATTCGGCATGAAGGTGATTGGAGTTCGGCACTTCGGAAAACCCGAAGAGTATATAGATGAAATGTACACTTCCGGCCAGCTGAATGAGGTGCTTCCTCTTTGTGACTATGTTGTCGTCACACTTCCGCTTACACAGGAAACACGGCAGTTATTCGGAGCCGAACAGTTTTCCCGCATGAAGAATTCTGCTTTCTTCATCAATATCGGCCGGGGTGAAATTGTAAAAGAAACAGATTTGATTGCCGCACTGCAGAACGGGCAGATTGCCGGTGCAGGCCTGGATGTATTTGAAAAGGAGCCGCTTTCTGAAGACAGCCCGTTATGGGAACATGATAATGTCATCATTACTCCGCATACAGCCGGCTCCACGGAATACTATACCAAGCGTGTAATTGAAGATATATTCATACCTAATTTAAAGGAGTACATTAACAGCGGTACTCCCGGCATTAATCAAGTAGATTATATAAAGGGATATTAATAAAGAGGGCCTTGCAGCATTCGCAAGGCTCATTTTTTATACGCTACGATATAAAACCCTTCTTCTTCCGACCACTCTGCACAGAAAATATCTTTGATATTTTGCCAGCCTTCCGTTTTAATAGATTCCCTTAGCCAATTTCCATCTTTCCCCAGTAATTTCAGTCCGCCTTCTACTACTTCTCCTTCATCAATCAATAAAGTTGAAGGTTTCTTTTCTTTTACCTCAAGTTTCATCATTTCAGGAGTGACAGGCTCTTGTTTTTGGTATTTCATTACACTTAAGCCCCCATTGGTCTCAAGGTAAGCATATTTAACTTCATTCATACTGAATATTCCTTTTTGGCGCAGCATGGTTCTCAGCTGTTCCATTTCAAGATGGTTCTTCTCCATCTCCTTTACATTCAGCTTGCCATCCTTGACAAGGATCGACTCCCTTCCCTTTAAAATCGCCCTGAATATATTTTTCTTTTTTGCCAGAATTTCAATAATGTAAATAAATGCTCCCCATAATAAAGCCGAATAGATCACTTGCAGCGCTGTTACTTTGTCATCATAAATGGTTTCCTCAATAATCCCTCCAAGTACAACTGCATAGACAAAATCAAAAGGGGTGACCTGTGAAAGCTCCTTCTTTCCAAGAATACGGGTTACAGCTAACAGCGTTACCAGTCCAACAGCCATTTTTACTGTTATTGATAAATACATCAATGCTCCTCCTCTCTCTATAGCCTCTCTATTCCCCTTAGCGGTCTTTAAATACACCTTTTCCACTATTCCACTTTTTGCAAAAAAAATGATCTCTATGTCAAGAGATCACTTTACATATACTGGCTTTTCTCTTTTCTCCGCTTCCTGAATACTAAATCCTCCAATGCCCCAGAGCCTGAAAGGACACCTCCCACAATAAGAACCAGCCCGAGCATATGGTTTACAGAAATTACTTCACCAAGTATGAACGCTGAGCCTGCCAATGAGAAAAAGGTATTCAGGTTCAAAAAGATACTTGCTTCTGCTGGCCCGATATTACGGATGGCTGTGTTATAAACCATATGGCCGATAGCTGTTGCCAATACGGCAGATGCGGCAAACGCAGCCCAAACATAGGCTGGGGCTTCGATTATACCCTTAAGTCCGCCAGGTTCCATTATGCTGCCCATTACAAACAGGATCACTCCTCCAAAAACCAGCATATAGCCTGTCAGCAATCGCGGATCTAGCGTTTTCGAAGCCTTGCTGATTATAATGAAGCTAAGAGCCTGTGAAAGAATGGAAAGGAACACAAAGAAATCTCCCGGAGTTAAGCTCGATATCCCTTTATTCCCTGAAAGGACAATAAAAGTCACGCCTGAACCGCCAAGCAGAAAACCAAGCACCTGAATGCCTGTAGGCTTATGACGCAGCAAAATAGAAGACAGGATGGCTGTCAAGAGCGGACCGGCACCTAATATAAGTCCTCCATTCACCGCGCTTGTTCCCGTTAGGCCTATGGCCAGAAAAAGATGGTGGCTGACAACACTTAAAAGGCCGCCAAATACTATGTACGAGAGTTCCCTCAAGCTCGGCTTTCTCACTTTTCCCATTATGCTTAATATCAAAAATACAGTTATACCTGCAGTTAGTATTCGCAAAGAAGTAATCGATACCGGAGGAAAATAACTGACAAGTATTTTTATAATGCTCACATTCAATCCCCATGAAGCCATGATGAAAGTGAGGAGAATGTATGTTTTTATATTATTCACATCGATCCTTCTTTCCAGAAAATCCAAGTTCATAATTTGTATCATTTTATCATATTTCAAATGGTAATATGTCTTTTTAAAGCTTTAAAATATGTAAGTGGCGGGCATGAACCTTCTGAACCTTTTCCTGCTGGCCTATAGGCAAACCAGGGTTTTTCGGCGGATGAATAACCGTGAAAAAAAGCAAAGAAACTGTATAATAGCAAGAGCAGCCTCCCATCAAAGGAACGGCTGCTCTTCTGCTTATTTTACATCTAACTCGTGAACCATCTCAGGTGCTGCTTTCATTTTATGCTGCTTTTTCGGCTTTTGGCCCATGTTATCAAAACGCGCCTTATCATAAACGGCAGCTCCCACAATTTCCGCTGTATCCTGAAGCTTTTCTTTGCTGATTTTATCAATCGTGTCTTCTGGAGAATGGTACCATGGTTCAGTTGGGCTGTGAATGAATAAAGCGGCTGCAATGCCTGCTTCCGCAAAAGGCACATGGTCACTTCTGCCTCCCTGATATACTGGGGTCGGCTCACCGTTCAGCCTTTCACTGGATGCTTGAGAAAGTTCCGTTACAAGATTTTCTTCTCCATCCAAAGTCATCATTACTAAATCGCCTGCATCCTTGCTTCCCACCATATCAAGATTAAAGTTTGCAATGGTTCTGCTGATCTCGTCGTCGGAAAGACTGTCAACATAATGGTAAGACCCAATCAATCCCAGCTCTTCTGCTCCGAATGTTGCAAAGCGAATCTCTGTATCGGTCGGAATATCCTTAAATACGCGTGCCAGCTCTAATGTCATCGCTGTTCCGGAAGCATCATCATTCGCTCCGGGAGCCCCTGCTACAGAATCATGGTGTGCGCCAACCACAATTATGTCGTCGTTTGCTTTCTTTTTTTTAGTTGGTTTCTTTGTGGCAATCACGTTGTGGGAAACTTTTTCTCCTGCATCCGCACCTTCAATGGATAGGGAAGCTGTTAAAGTTTCACCGCTCTCCATCAATGCAAGAATTGCCTCACCTTCTGCTTTTGACAGGGCTAACGCCGGAACATATTCTTCATTATGAGCTCCAAGCGTGCCGCTTAATGGACCCTCTGCATTATTAAAAATAATTACTCCGGCAGCCCCTTTTTCTGCTGCATTTAAAACTTTCTCGCCAAAAGAAATGGAACCGCGCTGGATAAGAGCAATTTTGCCTGTGAGATCAACGCCTTCCAGTTCTTCCGGTGTGCCTAGCCCAGCAAATGCGAGCTCCCCGCTTACATCCCCATTGACTGAATAGGTAAAGGATCTTGGCTGCAGGTCTCCTTCATAGCCATCAATGGTCACTTCCATACTGCTCGGAGGAGTATATCCATAAAACGTGAATGGCTGAATCTCTGTTTCATAGCCATAGGATTCGAATTGGCTTTTAATATACTGAACCGCATTATACTCCGATTCCGTACCGGCTACACGCGGGGTTTGTGAAAGATAATCAATATTATTATAAATATTTTCTGCATTAATTTTATTGACTACCTTCTTGTCGAATACATTTAACGGCTGAGTCTGTTTAACGTCTGCTGGATGTGCAAAAACTGCCTGTGTCCCAATAGCTCCAAAGATAAGAGTCGAAGCCAATGCCACTTTTATAATTGGTTTTCTCATCTAGTACCTCCAATAGAATAATAGATTCCGCTCATTAAATTTTATAATGTTTCGAAATCTCTTATAAGGGTACAAGATACTAGAGTACACTAGGTACAACCATCTATATTTTGGTTAAATTGTTAATATTAGTAAATACCTAATAGGAAAAATAGACAAAAAAAAGAAGGCTACCCCCGGTTAGCCTTCTTTCCCTACTATTTCATTATATCATGGTCCACATAGCGCTCGCCGTTTAATTCGCTGATTACGTTAATGGCAACTTTTGCACCGTCTCCGGCTGTAATGATTGTATGGACGCTGACTCCTGCAATTGTTCCGGCTGCCCAAATGCCATCGACATTCGTCTTTCCGTCGGATTCAACATCCAGAACCGTTTTAATGCGCGGCTCAGTACCTGCTTTGATCTTCAAACCGGCTTTTTCTGCTAAATCGGTAGATACGCCAGCTGCTATAATCACTTGCTTTGCTGAATAGGTTTTTTCTCCCGCTGTTACACTAAAACTCTCATCAGCTTTTTCAATGTTTTCAACTGTTGCCTCTACAATCTCTGCCCCGAACTTAGCGGCTTGCTTTTTGCCAGTCTCGATTAAATCCGGTCCAGTAATTTCCATAACTCCATAATGATTTTCAACCCACGCCCGTTTAGTCATGCTTTTATCATTATCCACAACCACTACCTTCTTGCCGGCTTTTGCAGCAAATAGCGCAGCACTTGCACCAGCAGGGCCTGCACCCACAATTAAGATATCAAACATCCATACTTCCTCCTTTAACACATTATTTACTTATAGTTTATCCAAACTGATAATAATTGTAAAATAATGTGATTTAAGGAAAATTGTCCAATTTAGTCCTCATCTTTGATATCCCGATCCTCCGGTATCGGCTCATTTAGAATTTCTTCCACCAGCTCCCTGTATTTTTCCACCTGCTTCAAATGAGCATTAAACTGTTCCTTGTATATTAAGTACTGTTCTCCGTCATATATGGCACGTATTTTCTTTTGCTGAATCAAGCTTTCTACATATGATTCAGGGTAAGATAAATATTCTGCGGTTTCTTTAATAGTAAGATACATGCTTGTTCTTCCCTTTCTAATTCCTTATAATATGGTTTTACTAATTTCTAGGCACTAGAAGACTCTACTAAAATCATATAGAATAGAAACTGTAAATAATTTGTATATGCAACTTATATTCTTTTATTATACAGCGAAAAAATACTTATTTGACTGAATTCCAGCTCTTTTTTCAGCCAGATAGAGAACAGGAGAAATATAAGCTAATGAATAAAAAAAAGGTATTGGGCTTATATGTAATGATCAGCCTTATTTGGGTATTCGGAACGAACTACCTTTTGCATATGCTTGAGCCCTCTTCTCTTGTCAGTTTCTTTTTTAGAGCAAAAGAGTTTCTGTACATTATCGTTACAGGCTGGCTGCTCTATTATTTTATTGGCAAAAGAGATGAGCTCAGTGCCTCGAGGGAAGATGAAAAGCGCCTTTCCACTTTAATCAATTCCATGGTTGACTTTGTCAATTTTAAAGACGGACAGGGCCGGTGGATTGAGTCTAATGAATTTGGACTTAAGCTGTTCAATCTTGAAAATGTCGATTATAAAGGCAAGAAGGACTCTGAACTGGCCGAGTACACTGATTTTTATGCAGACGCCCTTCGCTACTGTGAAACTTCAGATGAAGAAACCTGGATAAATGGTAAAATTACCCGCATCGAAGAAGTCATTCCTTTGCCTGACGGAACAGAAAAAACGTTTGATACGATTAAAGTCCCGCTCTTTCATGCCGATGGAAGCCGAAAAGGACTGGTCATTATCGGCCGGGATATTACAGAAAGAAAGCATGTGGAGAAGCTTCTTGCCGAAAGCCAGCAGCAATATAAATCTTTGTTTGAATATAATACTGAAATTGTCTTTATGACTGACCTTCATGGCACCATCACGAAAGTAAATCCCCAATTCAAAGCGGTGACAGGCTATAGTCCTGATGAGACATTGGGTAAAAGCATAAATGAAATCATACCAGCTCCTTATAAAATGAAGGCCATTGAAGACTTTACAGGCATCCTTGAAGATAAACAGCCGAAAACCTGTGAATTTGAATTCAATCATAAAAATGGCAGCCAGCTCACTATTCAATGCACTGCGCTTCCGCTCATTGTAAACGGTCAAATTGCCGGAATCATCGGCTATGGAAAAGATGTGACAAAGCTTCGTCAGGCTGAAGAAAGATTGCGCCGCACTGAAAAGCTTTCTGTGGTTGGCGAGCTGTCTGCCAGTGTTGCGCACGAAATCAGAAATCCGCTGACTTCTTTAAAAGGCTTCGTGCAGCTCATGCAGCTGGAAGATGAAAAGCACCAATTCTATTATCAGATCATGCAGGAGGAGCTGGACCGGATCAACCATATTGTCGGAGAAGCTGCTGCTCCTTGCCAAGCCTCAGGATATTTGTTTTACAAAAGCGGATGTTCAAAAAATCCTTTTTAATGTCATTTCGCTTTTGAAAACAGAAGCCAGCATGCACAATGTCCAGATAGAGTTTTTATTAAAATCGGATGTGTATATGATTGAATGTGAACCAAATCAGCTGAAGCAGCTTTTTATTAACATCATAAAAAATGCCATTGAAGCATCAAGAGATGGAGGTAAAGTAACGGTTACACTGCAGGAGGAAGACCAGCAGCTGATTATCCTGGTTAAGGATAATGGCTGCGGCATGTCGGAAGAACGCCTTAACAGGATCGGTGAACCTTTCTATTCTTCCAAAGAAAAAGGCACCGGCCTCGGACTTACAGTCAGCTTCAAAATCGTCCAATCCCATAGCGGTTCCATTTATTTCAATAGTGAAAAAGGGAAAGGAACAGAAGCTGTCATTAAGCTGCCAGTAAAAAAACAAACATCAGCCCCTGAGGCAGGATTAATAGTTTAAACAGCAAAGAGCGATTTCAATCAAACGTTTGATTGAAATCGCTCTTTTTTTAATCCTGCTAATTCCCCTTAATCTCCAGCAGCTTCTGCCTCAAATCATTTTCCATATTGGCCAGGTCGTGTTCTGCCTGTCGGCGTTTATGGCGGCCCTCCTCCTGTATTCTCAGGGTTTCTTCAAGAGTGGAAATCAGGTTCTCCTGTGTTTTCTTTAACGTTTCAATGTCAACAAGGCCCCGTTCATTCTCACGTGCCGTTTCAATTGTATTCATTTTCAGCATTTCTGCATTTTTCAAAAGAAGATCATTAGTTGTTTTTGAGACCTTCTTCTGGGCTTCGACGGCATGGCGCTGGCGAAGCAATGTCAAGGCGATGGCCACCTGGTTCTTCCAAAGCGGGATGGCCGTCATGATGGAAGACTGGATTTTTTCAACCAATGCCTGATTGGTATTCTGAATAAGACGAATCTGCGGTGCGCTTTGAATCGTTATTTCACGGCTCAGCTTCAAGTCATAAAGGCGTTTATCCAGGCGGTCGGCAAACTGCATCATATCGTTCACTTCCTGGAACCTCATCTGGTCATTCGACTCTTCTGCCTTCTTCTTCATCTGGGGAATCGTCTTTTCATGAAGCTCTTCAAGCTTCAGTTCACCTGCTGCAATATATACATTTAAAGCATGAAAATACTCTTTATTATTTTCGTAAAGCTTATCTAACATGACAATGTCGGAAAGAAGTGCATTCTTGCTCCTTTCCAGTTTGACGCTGATGCGGTCGATTTGAGCACCCGTTTTCTGGTATTTGGATAGGACTTCCTGAACAGAACCGGATATCTTTCCAAACATACGAGCAAAAAAGGATGATTTCTCCGGCTTCAGCTCATCCGGATTCACATCATTGAATTTCTTCATCAGATCATTGATGATCGTTCCCACTTCACCAACGTCCTTTTTCTGAACATGCTCGAGCATTGTATGAGAAAACGATAACAGCTTTGATTGAGCCGGTGTTCCGTATGAGATCATTGCCTGGTGATTGGCAGGATCGATTTGCTTTGCAAGCTGATAGGCTTTTTCCCGGTTTTCTTCCGGAATCACATCGATCAGCCTTGTCCGCTTTTCCGATTGCAAGGACGAGGAAGCTTCCTCCTGCTTTTCCCCAAAAGGATCTGCCATTAGATCATCCAATAGATTGGTGTTTTTTAACAGGGACGGTTTTTCTTCGGTCATTTTAATCTCCTGCTTTCATCATGAATTCTTGAATCCTTTATCTTCTCAATCGAATTCCTGGCAACATCAATTTCAAGATGAAGCTGATCAATATCTTCAGCTATAACCCTGTGAAGATCTTCCTCCACATGATGGGTAAGTGTATCAAGTGTACGTCTGGTCTCCTGGAGGGACTGATCCAGTTCACGCGATTTTCTCGGCTGGGAAGACAGAAAGACATACTTTTCCGCCAACTCCACCGCGGAATCCAAATGGGAAAAATAAAACTGCTCGGCCTGATAAAAACGTTTCGGCTCACTTCTGGTCAGTCTGTAAATTCTTCTCGTTACCCTCATGAATTCCATGCGCTGCTTCAGCGTAGGGAAATGCCGAATTGAGAACATCGCTTTGTGCAAGCGGGTTATCTTGCGGCGCGCCTCATCAAGATTTCGCTTTATATATTGGTATTCCCTTTTCGTCAATCCATGCTTTTTCAAAAAGCGGCGGCGCTGAATCAATCCCCCGGCCCAATAAGTAAGAAACCCGGCTCCAGCTCCATATATCCCTGACAAAATGAAAGTTTGCCCGAATGCAAAGTAACTTGCCAGCCAAACACTGACAGACAAAGGAACAGCCGTCAGCAAACGAAAAGCAAATGCTAAAAAGGAATTCATATTTATCGACTCCTACTCATAGTCCTACTTATTTATACGTTTTTTATAAACCTAAAGTTTCATCCACATTCATTTTCAGCAAAAAATCCGTATATCCTTAATTCTATTAAAACACTTTTAAAAAACTTCTCAAGTTATACGATACTAAATATCACGATTGCCCGCCATAGACCACAAAAGTAATCCTTGCTAAGACCTGAGACGTATATTTATATGCAAAAAAAGCACCTGCGGAAGTTTTCCGCAGATGCTTTCTGGCTATTTTACAGCCAATGCACGCTTGCCCATGGCATTGTAGATCTTAATGAATTTCTCCTTAGGCATTTTCACATCTTTCTTAATTGCTTCACTGTCATTAAAGTAAACATAATCTGCATCCACACCGGTTACGACAATGCAGTGCAGTGGCGTCGGTGCACTGATCGTTTTGCCGGCAGGTGTTTTCCAGCTTCTTTTATTCGGCATTTCATGGCTGATTGTAAACCATGCCAACACAGGGTTACCCTCTGAAACAGCCTTTTCTATTTCCGAAAATTCTTTTCCGGTCAGATTTACTCCACCAGGACGATATTGGTCAAGCAGCTTTTTCAGCGGCCCCGGATTTATCGTGTGCCCATTGCCAAAAGGTGTTCCGACGAACCCGACATCAGGGTCACCCCAGGTTTTAATAGAACCGTCCGCATTTCTCACCAGCTTTGTGGAGTCGTATGGCATTTCATTTGCAAGTGTTGTTTTGCTGACATTCACTCCATAATACTTCAGTGCCATGGCAAGGGAAGTCACTTCACATCCGCTTGGCAGCTCCGGACGCTGGGCAATGAGCGGTACATTGATCCTGGCCTGACGGGGATCACCGGCTGTTACATAATCACCGCTGACGTAACCAGTGCCGCCGTTGTAGGAAATTTTAAACCAGCCGTTGCTTTCCTTATGTATGACACTTAACACTGATCCGTTTTTTAAGAGGCCGACACTGCTGTAATTTAACCCCGGACCTGTTCGGACATTTAAGGATGTAGCATCCACCCGGTAAAGTTTTTCATTTGTTTTGACGTATTGGCCGCTGACATAGCCTGTTTTTCCATTATAGCTAATTTTGTACCAGCCGCTGGCAAGGCGTTCGATTGCCTGTATACTGCTGCCTTGGGCCAGACTGCCGATCCTGCTATAATTTGTCCCCGGTCCGGAACGGACATTCAGGCTGGTCGCATCTACCGTATAAGTATATGATGCCGCTTCTGCCGATATCTCACTTGAAAAGTTCGGAATTGACGGTGCCATGACTCCTCCTGCAAATATAGCTGCAGCAACAGTCCCTTTTAATAGAGCTCTGTTTCCATATGAACCTTTTAACATTGCCATATATTTTCCTCCATATCCCTCATCTTTTTCTGTCGAATTTTGCAGACTACTCTAAAAATATAGATTCGGAAACTTTCAGTCTACCTTTTTGGGACTGGAAAAATTTTATTGAATCTATTGCATCACTTTATTTAACTGATTCGGGATAATTGTCCTCTGTATATCTTCCTTCTTCATAAAAACAATTGAGTGGCTCTAGCCGGTAAAAAGTCGATTATTTGTTTATTTATAAGAAATACAGGGAATAACCTCTTGTACCAATTTACTTACACCTTGGAGGAAACATAATGATTAAGCACTATTTTTATATCGTTATTTTATTAATAGGATTGAGTGTATTTCCATCCTCAGGATATGCAGAGGATCGGGATGGACAGGAAAACAAGGTTGTGCTGATTTCCTTTGATGGGATGAGAAATGACCTTACAAAAGAGTATGTAAAGGAAGGCAAACTTCCCCACATAAAAAAACTTATGAAGAATGGCGTATCGGCCAGGGATTCCAAAACCGTAACCCCATCGCTGACCGCCCCATCTCATGCTGCAATAGCTTCTGGTGCAGCCCCGCCGGAGACCGGCATGGTCAGCAATAAGTGGCAGGATCCCCATAAGGAATTGGCAAATGGGGAAAGCGCCTTTCATCAGCCGCTCGATAAAAGCCCGCTTTGGGCAGAAGCCAAAAAAAACGGCAAAACAACTGCCACAGTGCTGTTTCCCGGATCAAATCCTGATGCAGGAACACAGGCTGATTACGCAGTCTATTATGGCGAAACCTGGGCTGAGAGTTCTCTGGATCAGCTTCAGTTCAAGAAAGCAGAGAGCTGGAAGCACACCGAAAGCAGCTTTAGCCCTATAAAGGAAGCTATATTGGAGCTGCCAATAAAAAAAGCAAAGAACAAAGAACTTTATATATTAGCTTTAGACACTTCAGATGATGGGAAGACCAATTATAATCGTTTCATTTTTTCGGAAAACCGTTCAGCAGACCTCAAAGATGTCACTGTCAATGCCAATGAATGGGGGGCAATTCCTGTTGAAGTCGATGGCGAATCTGCAGGATTCTGGTTTAAGCTGAAAATTGACCCTGGCCTTGAGAAAGCAAGCATTTACCGGACGGCCGTTACATCAGCCCTCATTGAAGGCCCCGACGGATTTGAAGAGGAGCTGCTTTCAGAATTCGGCTTTTTCCCCGTCCAGGATGATACAAAGGCCTTTGAAAAAAAGTGGATTACCAGAAAAGAGTACGAAGAAATCAGTTCACGTTTTGTCAGCTGGGCAACTGATGTGTCTCTTTATATTAAAGAGGAATACCAGCCTGATTTGCTGATGTTTTATACACCTCAAATTGATCATGAATCACACCGCTTTCTGCTGTCAGATCCACGTCAGCCTGGATATTCCGAGGAAAATTCACAAAAACATAGGAAATACATTGAATGGGCATACAAGCTTTCCGATGATGTCGTTGGACAGACGGTGGATAGCCTTAGCGAAATAGACCACCTTCTTGTTGTATCCGACCACGGCATGGAACCAGTTCATACCATCCTTGCTCCAAACACTCTTTTGAAAGAAGCAGGCCTTTTAGCGACAGATAAAAAAGGCAAAGTGGATGAGGAGAACTCCAAAGCAATGGCTGTAGCCAGCGGGTCAGCTGCACAAATTTATCTGAATGAAAACCTCACTAAAAAAGAGAAGGAAAAGGCGGCAGACCAAGTAGAGAAACTTTTTAGCGAGTATAAAATCAAGCCGGAATTTCAGACAAAAATCCTAAAGGGCTATTTTGGTGAAGCTGGTGATTCCATTAAGCAAGGGCAGTTCAGCCATTTTAATCAAACTGCTAAGCAGTTTTTCCGTCACCTTTTTAGAAAGGAAGAACAACCTTATCAGATTGCCTACGGAAATAATAAAGAGAATAAGCACCCTAACCAGGGAGACATTTTGCTGCTTGGCGGAAGGGGCTATATGATGGGAAGCAGCCTAACAAGTCCCCATATGCCGGCAATTGAACTCGGCAGCCACGGCGGCAATCCTGATCGGAAAGAACTCAGGGCAGTCTTCTTTGCACATGGTCCTTCTTTTAAAAAGGACAGCCGGATTGGCTCGATTACTACACTCGATATTGCCCCAACTGTCTATAAGCTGCTGGACATACCTGCTCCGGACTTTTTGGAGGGTGAAGTTCTAAAAGATGCTTTACGTTAACAACACTGCCTTGCTATGCGCTGCAAGGCAGTATTTCATTTTTGAAAATAAAAAACCCACCCCTATAGAGATGAGCTGTACACGCTATATACAATCCAATTCCACAATCACCCTAGTGCCTTCACCTATAAGACTTTCGATGGCCATCAAACCTTGATGCTCCTGAATAATCTTATTGCTGACTGTGAGCCCCAAACCGATTCCTTTATCTTTTGTCGTATAAAAAGGGGTCCCAAGATACTTCAGCATTTCACTATCAATACCTGCTCCTTCATCTGCAAAAGCAATCCTTACACGCCTGTTCTCTATTCTTTCGGCACTGATATATACATTTCCGCCATTCGGCATCGCTTCAATCGCATTTTTTAAAAAGTTCACAAACACTTGCTTCAGCTGGGGAGGTGAACATAAAAGCATGACATCATTCTCACGATGATTGAGATGAATTTGAACATTGTGAAGCAGTGCCTGCGGATGAAGTACGTTAATCGTACTTTCAAGAATGGACATTAAGCTCCCTTTCTCAAACTCGATTGCCTGGGGTTTTGCCAGGGACATGAACTCATTGACAATGATATCAATTCGATCAAGCTCTTCCATGATAATGGATAAATAATCATCCTGTTTTTCCTGAATAACGCTGGATTGGAGCAGTTTTGAAAAACCTTTTAATGAAGTCAGCGGGTTCCTGATCTCATGTGCAACCCCTGCTGCGAGCTGTCCGATAATGGACAGGCGGTCCAAGTTACGCAAAGCCGCATCATTATTAACTCTGTCTGTTATGTTTCTGCCTACTGCCACAAATAATTCAATCTCGCCTCTATCGTTTATTATAGGAGAAATGCTTGTCTCTACGAAAACGATTTCGCCATTAATCGTATCCATCTTCGTTTCAAGGATCTGAGGCTCTCCTGTTTCCAGCAGCTTTTGACATACCATGTTAAACTTTTCTCTCTCCTCCTCGGAATAGATGACAGTGCCGCAGGTCTTCCCAACAAGCTGCACCGGCGAATATCCCAAAGCTTTCTCATGAGATGGGGATGCATAAATCACCGTTTGGTCCTTTGTGAAGACTTTGATCATATCTGTCGTATTCTCCGTTATCAAATCGTACAGTTCCCTGGTTTTTCTTAATTCCCTCTCCATGCTTTTAAACTCTGTCATATCCCGGAATATAGCCAGTACGGCTATAATTTTACCCTTTGAATTTCTGAAAGGAGAATACGAAACCGATATATCCAGAACCGAACCATCCTGATGATAGCGCTGTGTGATCACATTGCTGTAAACTTTCCCCAGTTTGACCAGTTTTATAATATCCTTCACTTCTTCCGGGTTCTGAAAATCGGTAAACTTCCTGCCAATAACTTGCTCTTCGGTATAGCCAAAAATCACCGTATACATATGATTTACCCTTATAAAACGGTTCTTCATATCAATGATGGCAACCCCATCTGCCGTGCAATTCAGGAACAAATCGAGCAATTCATCAGGATTGGAATAAATCGATTCACCGTCATTTCCAAGTATCGGGAAATCATTAACCAATTAGCTCACCCCATTTTATAACTCTATAAACTACATTTTACAGAATTATAAGAAAAAAAGCATGAGGATTCTTTAGAAGACCGAAAAAAGCAGCTTCCCTATAGGTCAGCAGCCCTCTCTCCATTCTAATCCCGCGACTGCTTCACAATGCATAGTCTGAGGGAACATATCCACCGGCTGCACTTCGATGGTCCTATATCCGCCGTCCTCCAAAATACGCAGATCCCTTGCCAATGTTCCCGGATTGCAGGATACATAGACGACTTTCTTTGGCTTCATGCTTAAAATGGTTTTCAGCAGAGCTTCATCACAGCCTTTTCGCGGCGGGTCAACGACTAGCACATCTGCGGTGTTCCCCTTTTTATACCATTCAGGTATTACTTCTTCTGCTTTCCCGACTGCAAATGAAGCATTTGTCATACCGTTTAGGTCAGCGTTTCTCTTCGCATCCTCAATGGCTTCCGGCACGATTTCAACGCCGAATACTTCTTTTGCTTTCTGTGCCAGGAAAAGAGAAATGGTGCCAATTCCGCAGTACGCATCGATAACCTTTTCTTCTCCGCTCAGATTCGCATATTCCAGGGCTTTATCATATAAAACTTTCGTTTGCTCCGGGTTCACCTGATAAAAGGAGCGGGCGGAAATAGCAAATTTGATATCTCCAATAAAATCATAGATCACCTCTTCGCCCCAAAGGACTCTTGTGACATCTCCCATGATCACATTCGTCTTCCTGGAATTCACATTATGGACGATAGATTTAACACCTTCAATGCTTGATGCAATCTCTGCCACAATCTTTTGCTTATGCGGAAGCTCATTTGTCCTTGTGACAAGGACAATCATCACTTCGCCTGTCACAAGCCCATAGCGCGCCATCACGTGGCGAAGCTCGCCTTTATGCCTGCCTTCATCATAAGCGCGGACACCATAGCGGCCGCAAATTTCCTTTACCTTTTGTACAACCTCATCATTTTTTTCCTGCTGGATGAGGCATTCCTTCATATCAATGATCTGGTGGGTGCGCTGCTGATAAAATCCGCCGATCAGTCCGCCTTCCTGCTCGCCAATCGGAACCTGCGCTTTATTTCTGTAGCGCCAAGGATCTTTCATGCCGAGAACCGGATGCACCTTGACTCCCTCAAGTCTCCCGATTCTTTCCAGAACATCTCTGACCTGTTTTTCCTTGGCGAGAAGCTGGCCTTCATAGCTCAGGTGCTGCAGCTGACATCCGCCGCACTCCTTATAAATCGGGCAGGGTGCTTCTACTCGATATGGGCTTCTTTCATATGTCTCGATCAGGCGCCCAAATCCATATCCCTTATTCACCTTGATCACTTTTACCTTTGCTTTCTCACCGGGAAGACCATCCGGAACAAATAGAGGATAACCATCCACCTTTGCAACTCCTGCCCCTTCATGGGTCAAATCCTCAAATGTAACATCTATATAATCATTTTTTTGAACCGGTAATGTTCTGCTCATCTTTTTCTTCCTTTTCAGCTTAATTCCGTGACCTTTTTTGACCAGACAGATTGTATCACAAAAAAGGGGTAAATACGAAATGGATATCTTTCAGATTCAGGACCTGCATACCTTACAGCATGTTTATTTGCAGAATCTAACCCTTTATTTGCATATTCCCCGGTCTATTTGCAAAGTTTCCCTATATATTTGCTCTTTCACTCTTCTATTTGCAGGAATACTTTTCTATTTGCAACGATCACAACTTCATGTGTTTTTGCAAAATAAAAGCCCGCCCTGTTATAGAGCGGACTTCCTATTATTCGTGGGAACTTTCCCAATCGGTCGGGCGGTCTTCTTCACGAATCTGGTCAATCGGGACAAACACTTCCAAATGCCTGTACAGGTTTACGAATTCAGCAGGAAGCAGCCCGCCAAATTCACCGTCAAGATTGAGCTGGACTTTCTCTTTGGATTGTACTTTAATGCGGTTTGCCTGCGTATAGATAACGTTCGGATCTTTTACATGCTCGCCCCGGACAGCCATTGTCGCGATCCGGATAAAATCAGCAAGATTAGTTTTCTTTAATATCAGCAGGGAAAACAGCCCGTCATTTATACAGGAATCCGGCGCCAGCTTTTCAAACCCGCCGACTGAATTTGTCAGACCGACAAGAAAAAGCATAGCTTCACCTTCAAAGATTTTTCCGTCAAACTCGATGCTTACTTCGGTTGAACGGAAGGAAGGCAGCATTTCAATTCCCTTAAGGTAATAGGCAAGCTGGCCAATCATGGTTTTAAGCTTGCTTGGCACCTCGTAAGTCAGCTCTGTCAGCCTTCCGCCCCCAGCAATATTAATAAAATATTTTTCATTTATACGGCCAATATCGACAGGAATGGTATCTCCTTTTACAATGATTTCAGCAGCCGCTTCCACATCTCTTGGGATATGGAGAGCACGTGCAAAATCATTGGTTGTGCCCGTTGGGATAATGCCGAGGCGCGGACGGTAATCCTGTTCAGCGAGTCCGTTTACAACCTCGTTAATCGTACCGTCGCCGCCTGCAGCAATGACTAAGTCGAAGCGCCGCTCAACAGCTGCCCTTGCAGCTTTAATCGCATCCCCTTCACCTGTGGTGGCATGGCATGAGGTTTCATATCCTGCGCTCTCCAGCTTTTGCAAAACCTCTGCTAAATGTCTTTTAAAAATTTCCCGGCCTGAAGTCGGATTATAAATAATTCTTGCTCTTTTCATAGCCCATCATCCTATTATTGAAATATCTAAACTTAATCCGTATATATCATTCCATCTTTTTACATCATAGCGAATAGTCCACGGCTTAGCAATTATTCACTTCCATCCGTTTCTATTCTATTCACTTCCCGCTATTTTCACAAGTGGTCAGATGCACAAATGAATTATACCCTCATTAGGCAAAAAAGTATCGTAATTAAGTGATATTTCTTTGATAGGTAATCTAACATCAGCATTAAGCAGGATGCAGTTGAGCATTATTCCTGTTTCAGGTCCTGGAACACAAGGCTCTTAACATAGTTAATAATGGTTTTATATGGATATTCTTCATTAATTACCCCATGAAGCATTGCCCCGTCCATAAAAGTCCAGAATAACCCCGCTACATGGTTTGGATCTGCATCCGGCCGGAATTCCCCGGCAGTCTGTCCTTCTTCCATAATATCTGTTATCAATTTTAAAAAGAACTTCTTTCCCCGCTCGTTCAGAATTCGATTCAAGTTCTCATCTCTGGAGGAATGCAGCGTAAATTCCAGCTGTACAGTAATTCTATCTTTTCGTTCCTGGCTGAATGGGCTCATATCCCTATACAAATCAAAAAGATATTCCAGTTTCTTTTCCGCCGAAGAGAACATGGATATTCTCTCTGCAAGTCTTGCATTAGCTGATTCTGTCTGCTCATTCAAAAGCTCCAGATAGATTTCTTCCTTGCTTTTAAAATAATTATAGATGGCGCCCTTGCTGATTCCTGAATTAGCGACAATGTCATCAATGGTCGCTGCCTGAAATCCCTTTTTGGCAAAACAGGCCAGTGCGCCCGCCAGGATCTCTTTCTTTTTCTTCCGTTTATATTCCTCTGATACGATAGGCGACAAGTCTGTCCCTCCATTGTATTTGGTTTTTTCTCTGAGAAAATTCCAGTTATTCCTGCGTATTTAATGTCAGCAGCACTTTTGGCTGATGTCACTTCTTTTCAGTATTTCTTCTATATACAGGCTGGCATGTTCACTCGTGATTTCAGTATTTTCCTCCGCCAATCCCGCCATTACCAAGTCTTCTTTTACTTTTGCGAGAAATAAATCTCTGATAGCTGCTGAACGGCACGGCTGCATTTGCGCTGCCAAGTCCCAGATCCATTGCTCAAGATGGATGCTCTTGCTCTTTTTTTGCATTTCCCGCGGAACCTGCCTTCTTCCCATATTTCTCACTCCCCAGGGCATATTCTTATCTTATAAAATAAACTGATTAGTCTTTTTATTGTAATTATTTTTAAATGAATTTTCAAACTTTTTGTACTAAAAAAACTCCTAACTGTCCGTTAAGAGTTAATCCTGATCTATTTGGTTTTTATCCCGGTACATAGTTACTAATCCCCCAACCAGCATAAAGCAGGCAAATGCAATGGGAAACCAGCGCTCAAACCAGGATTCTTTATTGGGAAGTTCTTTGTGTTCCTTGACAGCTTCTTCCGGAATTCCTCCTGAAATTTGAGCCATAACAAGATTGGTAAACTCATCTTCTTCCGGCATTTCCGGGAAGGAATCCTCCTCCTCGTCCATTGCTTCGAGGTATACTTCCAGACATTGATCACATATATAGAGATGATCTTCATAGAGTTCACGCTCTGGTTCTGACAGCTCATTTTTCACATATTTCCGCCATTCTTCCCTTGAAAAGTGCTCCATGAAAATCATCTCCTTCCAATGTTCCTGACAGCAGAGTGTTCTGGACATGAATATCCTGCTGGGTATTTTGCTGATCAAATATACCCTGGAATATATCAGCTTCCCTTATATCTATTCGGATTACATTCTTTCTTTTTGAGTGCCGAAACAATCATAATCGAGAGAATCGAATAATTCAATACTTTTTTTTATAAAAAAATCTCCCCAAAAAGCTTTTATTTCCATATTTTTTCATCTCTTAATATTAAAATAATGATTAATTTCCCGCTTCGAACAAAACCATTATATGGTAAACTGTAAACGATGACTACGTAAAGAGGAGGGCAGTGAAAATATTTTTTAATAATGGACAACTCTAAACCATTATTGAATATATTGATGAAAAAGGATGGATACGAACGATGACATTTCTTATTTACTTGGCAGCGTACCTGATAGGATCAATTCCTACAGCCTTATTGATCGGCAAATATGCCTTTGGGATCGACATCCGTGATCATGGCAGCAATAATCCTGGTGCGACTAATACACTAAGGGTACTTGGCAAAAAAGCAGCTATCGTAGTTCTGCTGGTGGATGTGGGCAAGGGAGCAGCTGCTGCAGCAATGCCTGTCATCCTGAACGCTGAGCCCGATCCGTTAATGGCCGGGATGGTTGCAGTAGCCGGCCACTGCTTCCCGATCTTTGCAGGATTCCGCGGAGGAAAAGCCATCGCAACCACAGCTGGAGTATTGCTTGCAGCAAATATTTGGATGTTTTTAATCGCCTACATTTCTTTTGTCGCAGTCATTTACGCAACGAAGTATGTATTTTTCGGCTCTTTATCGGTGGGGGCATCTTTACTGATCTATTCCTTATTTACCGAAGGCACTGAACATGAACTTATCTTTTCTATTTTCCTATTATTTTTGATTTTCCTTCACCGTTCGAACATTAATAACTTCATTGATAAAAATGAGCCTAAAATCAATGATAAGCGCTTGAAGGATGACCGCATCCCTCCAAGAGATCATAAAAAACGAGCATAATTGAAGCCCGAATGCTGAATCCGGGCTTTTTTATTATTTTTCACATGAAACCCGCTCATTAAGCAAATCCTTTGAATAAAAGTGCAGTCAAAGGAGCTTGCATATGTTCTTGATCTTAAAAATATTAAGTCTTTACTTAATCACAATCATGATTATGAGACTGATGGGCAAATCGACAATTATCCAGATGACTCCTTATGACCTTGTCGCCATCATTATTGTTGGCACAGTTGCCTCTGAGCCTCTCATTAGCACTGAATTCTGGCCGACATTAGCAGCATTGGCCATTCTTGTAGGCCTTCATATTCTCTTCTCTTATTTGACTTTAAACCAAATTGGCAACCGATTTTTTCTTGGGGAACCGACGATGCTGATTAAAAATGGGGAAATTTTAGAAGATAATCTGGAAAAATCTCACTTATCCATGACTCAGCTGCTGTCTATCTTAAGAAGCAAAGGCTATCCCAAAATTGCAGATGTGGATTACGCCATTCTTGAGCCTATCGGTGAAGTGAGCATCATACCTAAAGTGGCCAATACGCCCGTAACAGTCGAACATTTAAACATCTCCATACAGGATGAGGGTCTTCCTATTGCGGTTATTGTGGATGGCAGGATTCAGGCGCGTAATCTCGAGCTGCTGGGACAGACTAAAGATTGGCTTTTAGAGCAGCTGCGGCAAAACAATTTAAATGAGAAGGAGATAATGTACGCTTATGTAAATGAAAAGTCGAAAAAATTGAATATAAACAGACGCAGATAATTTTCTGGAATAGGTTTATGGTTTGAAGTTGAGGGTATATAACATTGGTTACATACGAGACAAATAAAGATAACTTAACTAGACATATCAATATCAGGGGGTAATGGTATGACAGAAGAAAGCCTGGTGCTTGAAACAAAAATTGATGGGTTTGATTTTAATTGGGACCTGGAAAAAGGTCTGTTTAATTTTGAAGGTGATGATGCGGTCCTATTTTGGATAAAATCCGCCATGAGAAGCTTCTTCGATACAATTGAAGAGATTTCAGGAAAAGAAACTTCCAGCCTTGTACTTGAGACCACCGGCTTCAGGCAGGGAATGGTGGTAGGAAAGTTCTTCAAAGATTTAAATCTTCCCATAGATGAAGTGGCTAATATCATACCCAGAATATATGCTTCTGCCGGCTGGGGAAAATTCATCATCACTGATTTAGATCCCGCTGCGAAAACCGCCAGGGTCAGAGCAATTGACAGCTGGGAATACAAGATTAACAAAGAACAAGAAAAAAATGAGTCTGGAACATTTCTGCCGGGACACTTTGCAGGAATATTTTCTGCTTTGTTCGGAACCAGCCTCTGGTATAAAAAATCGGCTGATCAATTGGCAGGGCATGATTACACCGAGCTTGATTATTTCCCCTCAACCGTTACTGTTGAGGAAAATATACACGCTTTGGCGAGGCGCGAAGAATCAAAAAAAATCACCGAGCTTGAAAAATTAGTGGAAGAACGGACGATTGAATTAAAGCAGCTTGTTAAAGAAATCTCTTCACCGGTTATCCCTGTCCTGGATGGAATCGTTGTTGTCCCTCTATTGGGAAGATACGATGAATTCCGCTCTGAAGAACTCGTGGATAAAACTCTCCACAGCCTGCCGAAGCACCAGGCAGATTGCCTAATCCTGGACTTAACCGGGCTGAATCAATCCATCAGTGCCTATACTGTGGAATTTTTAAGCAAATTGGCAGCAGCAGCTAACCTGATTGGCACCGAAACCATTTTGGTTGGCATTTCACCAGAACTTGGCACAAAGATTACAGAAACTAATTTCAATCTTTCTAAATTTAACTGCTTCACGAACCTGCAGCACGGCATCTATTATGCTTTGTCCAAAAAAGGCAGGAAAATCTTTTAATAACGGAAATAGCTGACTTCGCATTGGGCGGGAAGTCAGCTTTTTTTAGTTAAATGTGAAAAAAACAGACTGTAGCAGTAATTTATATGGGAATAAACAGGATATATGTGCAGATAAAAATTTTTATGTGCGCTTGGTTTTGTTTTATGTGCATATAATTTTATTTATGTGCGTACAGGCTATTTTAGTCTTTCTAATCTGTGATTATACCTTCTTAGGCGCGCCCCTATATTTCGCTTCACGCAGCTCGAGCGCGTAGGCTTCAAGATTCGGCATTCCCATTTCTTTGGCAATGCTGATTTCTTTTTCAATATCATAAGGGACACGGACGATCTCGATGGAAAACGGAGCAGGTTCTTTGGATTCGTATTCCCCATGCAAAACGGCATAGGTTGCCTGAGGAATATCCAGTGAATTCCCAACGCTTCCTGCATTGAATAGCGTCCTTTGCGGATGAACCGGTTCAATCAAAGCTGCATGAATATCCCCGTAACCAACAACATCCGGAATTAGTCCCTTCTCTCCGGCAATAATATTTTCTGTATTCTCAAACATAGCAAGCTTTTCTTCATAAGAATCCCGCATTGGCACAACCCGATGATAAATGCTTTTGGCGGAAGCATGGTAGAGCCTGCAATATTTGCCGCTCATATAAAAATCATGATGAAACGGCAGTGTTCCTAAATAGGCTAACGCCTCTTCCCCCAGCTGTTTCTGATGCCATTGACCTTCTTCAAAGTCCAGCGGCTTCTGCATGAAGTCATCCCAGTTTCCAAGTAGGACTACTTCACAGGTTTCTTTTATCCGTTCAACTGCTTTACGGGAGTTGGGCCCTTTTCCTATTAAATCACCCAGGCAAAAAATAATCTCTATACCTCGTTCGCGGATATTGTCCAGCACAGCCTCCAGAGCTGTGATATTTCCATGAATATCAGAAATTATGGCTACTTTCCCCATGTATGTCTCCTCCTTACTATCCTTAATTTATTTCTCCAAATCATCCAAGCATCCTCTAACAATTGGATAAAACAAAATTTGATTTTTCCCTGTACCGCCATTACATTAGAAATATGGTAAAATAACAGCATGCCAAAACCAACATTACATATAGAAGGAGTAGGATTTATGTCAAAAGTATTTGTATTTGGACACAAAAACCCAGACACTGACTCAATCTGTTCAGCACTTGCTTATGCAGAATTAAAAAACAAATTAGGCGTTGATGCAGAGCCAATCCGTCTGGGCCAGGTAAATGAGGAAACACAATATGCTTTAAATTATTTTAAAGCTGAAGCTCCCCGTCTTGTTGAGTCAGTATCCAAAGAAGCAAGCGAAGTGATTCTTGTGGACCACAACGAATTCCAGCAAAGCGCTGATGATATCAGAGATGTAAAAATCCTTGAGGTTATAGACCATCACCGCATAGCGAACTTTGAAACAAGCGATCCGCTATACTACCGCGCAGAGCCTGTTGGCTGCACAACAACTATTCTGAACAAATTGTACAAGGAAAACGGAGTAGAAATCAGCAAGGAAACAGCTGGCTTAATGCTTTCGGCCATCATTTCCGATTCTTTGCTGTTCAAATCTCCAACATGCACAGATCAGGACGTTGCAGCAGCACGCGAGCTTGCTGAAATCGCGGGAGTAAATGCTGAAGAGTATGGTCTGGAAATGCTTAAAGCAGGAGCAGACTTAAGCAAGAAGAGCGTGAAAGAGCTAATCTCCCTTGACGCAAAGGAATTCCAAATGGGAAGCTATAAAACAGAAATCGCTCAGGTTAATGCTGTGGACCTAAATGACGTATTAAGCCGACAGGAAGAATTGGAAGCTGTCATTACTGAAAACATCAAAAACAAAGAGCTTGATCTTTTTGTTTTTGTTTTAACTGACATCCTTAACAACGACTCAGTTGCCATCTCTCTTGGCAAAGAAGCTGCAGCAGTTGAAAAAGCTTATGATGTAACACTTGAAAACAACAGTGCCGTATTAAAGGGCGTTGTTTCACGCAAAAAGCAAATCGTACCGCCTCTTACAAACGTATTGGCTGGCAAATAAGACAGAAGCAGTGCCGCACCTGGCACTGCTTTTTACTTATCCAATAAAGTTTCTGTCCCCTTAACAAGTTTTATCATTAGTTCCTTCACTGTTACTTCTTCAGCCAGCCTCACTCCCTGTCCGGCCCATAATGACATAAACTCCGGCTTCTCCATTTTGGCTGCCTGTTTTCGGATTGGAGCTGTCATATCATTCTGCAATGGATAAGGCAATGTCTGCAGACCATTCATCTCTTCCATGAACCTGTTGCGAATCCCTCTTGCAAGCTTTCCGGAAAATGCTTTCGTTACAGCTGTCTGATCTTCCCTTGCATTTAATAATGCCTGTTTGTACAGTGAGTGAGCCCCGCTTTCCCTGCATGTAAGAAAAGCTGTTCCCAGCTGGGCTCCTGCTGCGCCAAGCATTATAGCAGCCGCAATACCGCGGGAATCCATTATTCCCCCTGCAGCAGCTACAGGACAGCTGACCGCATCTGCCGCCTGTGGTATTAGAGCCATGGAACCGATAAGCCCGCTTTCTTCGCTGCCGAAAGTTCCACGGTGCCCCCCGGCTTCGACCCCCTGAGCAATAATCACATCTGCACCAGCCTCTTCCCATTCCACTGCTTCTTTTACATTGGTTGCGGTTCCAATAATAATCGTACCCTGTTTCTTTAATTCAGAAATAATGGAAGATTCAGGAATACCAAATGTAAAGCTGCAAACAGGCACCTGTTCCTCCATTAAAACATCAAGCTGTTTTCTGTATAAAGCAGCATAATCCTTTTCTGGCAGAGAAGGTTTTTCCTTCATGCCAAGCTCACTGCTGTATCTGGCAAGTACATCCACCATACTGCTGATTTCCTCTGCATCCGCCGAAGCCTCACGATCCGGAACAAAGAGATTAATGCCAAATGGCTTATCTGTCAGCTTCCGAATCCGTATTATATTACTCCTTATTTCATCTGAACTCATATAGCCTGCGCCCATATTTCCAAGTCCCCCGCAATTGGATACCTCGCTGATTAATTCCGGCGTTGTCATCCCTCCGGCCATGGGAGCCTGGAAAATAGGGTATTTTATATCCAGCATCGCTGTTATGGAATTCTGGTTCCAGCCCATTTAAAACATCCTTCCGCCTTTATTTCCCCTAAACAATAGCATCTACTATACTATCAGCAACAAAATGCCAGATCTTAGAATCCTCCTGATAGGAAGCAGTTAGTCTCCTGTACATGCTCATTTGTTTGTCCTTAAAGTCTTCCGCATTCTGTGCGGGGAGCTTACTTCTTCCATCATCAACCATTTCCTGAACCTGTTTGGCACGAGGTCCCCAAACAGCTTTTTCCTTCCCCTCTTTATCTATAAAAATATAAATGGGTATTGCTCTGGATGTTCCGTTAGTCAAATATTGATCCATCAGCTCAAGATTCTGATCCCTTAAAATAAAACGGACTTCCATCCCTGCTTCCTCTGCGATTTTCAGCAGAATCGGATTATTCAGCATCGCATCTCCGCACCAATCTTCAGTGAGTACAATCACTTTCATGCCAGTGTCCTTAAATTCTGCCAATCTTGCTTTCTCTTTATCTGATAAAGAGAAACGATCGTAAATGCCCATCATTTCATCTTTATTTACTTTCATTTCCCCTATGTAATCTTGCAGACTTAGTCCCTTCGCAAACCAATCCATTAATTTCATGCAACCCGCTCCTTTTTTCGATTCCTGTATAGTTTCTATTCTTTATCATCAGCTTTCATTCCTGCATTTGCTGTAACACTTTGTAAAACCAGATCTTTTCCTGGGAAATAGACCTTAAATTTGTCGAATATAGAAAAAGCTGATGGGGTCCCATCAGCTTCCTTTTATCTCTTTTTAATTTCTTCTTGCAATAATTTGTTAACAAGCGGCGGGTTGGCCTGTCCTTTTGTGGCTTTCATGATCTGGCCGACAAGGAAGCCGATCGCTTTTTGTTTTCCATTTTTGAAATCATCGATCGATTGCGGATTCGCATCAAGCGTTTCTCCGATAATCTTAAGAAGTGCACCTTCGTCCGAAATCTGAACCAGGTCTTTTTCTTTTACGATTGTTTCTGGATCCCCGCCATTTTCAACCAGTTCTTTGAAGACTGTTTTAGCAATTTTGGAAGAGATCGTACCGTTTTCAATCAGTTTAATCATGCCGGCAAGTCCCTCTGGTGTCAGAGCTATATCTGTCAGCTCTTTTTGTTCAGCATTCAAGTAAGCTGACAGTTCACCCATTACCCAGTTGGAAGCCTGTTTGGCGTCTGCTCCTTTATTGACAGCTGCTTCAAAGAAATCAGAAGTTTCCTTTGTGACTGTCAGGACAGCTGCATCATAAGCCGGCAGCCCAAGTTCTTCAATATAGCGGTTCTTTCTTTGGTCCGGAAGCTCAGGAATTTCAGCACGAATTCGCTGTTTCCACTCCTCATCAATATGGATATCAAGCAAATCAGGCTCAGGGAAATAACGATAATCATCAGAACCTTCTTTTACCCTCATTAGTATGGTTTTATTGGTTGCTTCATCATAGCGCAATGTTTCCTGCTGGATTGTACCGCCTGAACTTAAAACCTCTTCCTGTCTCTTCTCCTCGTACTCCAGCCCTTTGCGGACAAAGTTAAAGGAGTTCAGGTTCTTAAGCTCTGTCTTTGTGCCAAATTCCTCCTGGCCGACAGGACGAAGGGAGATATTCGCATCACAGCGAAGTGAACCCTCTTCCATTTTACAGTCAGAAACGCCAGTATACTGGATGATGGACTTCAGCTTCTCCAAATATGCGTATGCTTCATTTGGCGTGCGGATATCCGGCTCAGAAACAATCTCGATCAGCGGTGTACCTTGGCGGTTATAGTCTACAAGAGAATATCCTTTAGCATGAGACAGTTTTCCTGCATCTTCTTCAAGATGGATCCGCGTAATGCCGATTTTTTTCTTATAGCCGTCGACTTCGATCTCAATCCACCCATGCTCACCTATTGGCTTATCGAATTGTGAAATCTGGTAGGCTTTTGGGTTATCCGGGTAAAAATAATTCTTCCGATCAAACTTTGTAACAGGTGCGATTTCACAATTCAGTGCCATCGCAGCCTTCATTCCGAATTCAACTGCCTTTTTATTAATGACAGGAAGAACTCCAGGGTAGCCCAGGTCGACGACCGTTGTATTGGAGTTGGGCTCTGCCCCAAAATGGTTTGGGCTTGCCGAGAATATTTTTGAATCTGTTTTTAGCTCAACATGTACTTCAAGTCCGATAACCGTTTCGTATTTCATGAATTTCCCCCCTTACAGTCCCGGTTTTTGCTTATGGAATTCTGTAGCCTGCTCAAAAGCATGCGCTACGCGGTAAACAGTGCTTTCATCAAAATGCTTTCCGATAATCTGAAGGCCAAGCGGCAATCCATCCGCGAATCCGCAAGGTACGCTGATTCCAGGCACCCCGGCAAGGTTTACTGGAATAGTCAGAATATCATTTGCGTACATAGTGAGCGGATCAGACGTATTTTCTCCAATCTTAAAGGCAGGAGTTGGTGCTGTCGGTCCAATAATGACATCAAATTTTTCAAAAACATTTTCAAAGTCTTGTTTAATCAGTGTACGCACCTTTTGTGCCTTTTTATAGTAGGCATCATAATAGCCTGAACTTAAGGCGAATGTTCCGAGCATTATGCGGCGCTTCACTTCATCACCGAAGCCTTCTGCACGGGTCTTTTTGTATAAATCGATTAAATTCTCAGGATCTGCTGTTCTATAGCCATAGCGTACGCCATCAAAGCGCGCCAGGTTCGCCGATGCCTCAGAGGAGGACAGCAGATAATACGTTGCCAGTGCATATTTCGAATGCGGCAGGGAAACTTCCTCCCATGTTGCCCCAAGTTTTTCTAACACTTTCAGGGCGTCCAGTACTGACTGGCGCACCTCTTCATTTACACCTTCAGCCAAATACTCTTTCGGTACGGCAATTCTTAGCCCCTTTACATCCCCAGTCAAGCTTTCCGCGTAGCTTGGGACCTCAACATTTGCTGAAGTAGAGTCCATGGGATCCACACCTGAAATTGCCTGAAGCAGGTAGGCGTTATCTTCAACGGTCCGTGTAATTGGCCCGATTTGATCCAGAGATGAGGCAAACGCGATCAGTCCGAACCTTGAAACTCTTCCATATGTAGGCTTTAACCCAACTACTCCGCAATAAGAAGCAGGCTGTCTGATTGAGCCACCAGTGTCTGATCCAAGAGAAAATAAAACTTCACCGGCTGCAACAGAAGCAGCAGAACCGCCGGAAGATCCCCCGGGAACTCTTTCAAGATTCCATGGATTTCGGGTTACTTGAAAGCCTGAGTTTTCATTGGATGATCCCATTGCAAATTCATCCATATTCAGTTTACCGATTGTAATCGTTTCAGCATTATGTAATTTGGATGCAGCAGTAGCATCATAAATAGGATCAAAGTTTTCAAGAATTTTACTCGCACTGGTGGTGCGCAGCCCCTTCGTTACGATGTTATCCTTCACGCCGATTGGCATACCGAACAAAAGGCCTTTTGCCTCGTCTGTTCCAATTTTACCATCCATTCTTTTAGCTGCTTCACGAGCTCTTTCTTCATCAAACGTCAAGAAAGCCTGTACTTTATCTTCAACTTCACCGATTCGCTTGTACGATTCGCTGACAAGGTCGGTAACCGTGATTTCTTTCTTATGTAAAAGCTGATGAAGCTCCGATACCTTATGGTCAAATAAACTCACCATTTTCCCCTCCCTATTCAATAATAGACGGCACTTTTATATAGCCATCCTGATGTTCCGGCGCATTTTTCAGAACTTCTTCCTGTGGAAGCCCCTTATTCGCCTTATCTTCTCTCAATACATTCTTCATATCAAGAACATGGGATGTTGGTTCAACATGATCTGTATCAAGCTCATTCAGCAGCTCTGCAAATGAAATCATCTTGTCCAGCTGTTCGGTATAAGCAACAGCTTCTTCCTCAGTCATTGCAAGTCGCGCCAAGTGTGCAACATGCTTAACCTGATCTATTGAAATTCTCGACATTAATGCCACCTCCAAAAATTGAATACTGTCAATGCACAATTATTATGATCATACCAAACTTTCGCGCGTTAAAGCAATACGCGTACACCAGCTGGCATAGCAATCTTCTGCTTATTTTACCATGAGTTCAGCGAATTGTGTGTTTGCTTCTCTTTTTAGAGGATAAATGAAAAGCGACACCGAATAACTGGGGATGTAAATAAGGACAGGAGGTGCGATTATGGAATTTTTCCGATTTGATTTGGATGTCAGCAGGGAAATTGCCCAATTCAGCAGCCACAATGCCAGCATCACCCCGATTATCCGGAACAAAACAGCTACAGTTGGGTGTATCCACCTGAAAGATAATAGTGTTTTAGGCATGCATCCGGCAGCTTGTCCCCAGCTATTTCTCATCGTTGACGGGGAAGGATGGGTTAAAACTGCTGGCGGTAAACAAATTGCAGTCCAAAAAGGAACCGCTGTTTATTGGTCTGAAAGTGAGGATCATGAATCAGGCTCTTACCTTGGCATGACTGCAATTGTGGTTGAAGGTCCTGATTTGGATCCGCATCTGTACCTGAAGCCTTTGGAATAAGACAGCGGAACACCTGGCATCGGCCGGTATTTTTAAGATTTGGCCGGTAAATCCCGTATTTCGGCCGGTAATTTTTAAATTTGGCCCGTAAAATCTCCATTTCTGCCGTTAAAATGTAAACTGGGCCGGTATTGTGATGCTTTCCCTCTAAAAATAGAGCAGCGCTGCAGACGCTGCTCATTTTCGCTTGAATAGTTTGGCAAATAGGCCGCCCTTTTTTTCTTTTTTTGCTTCTGCTTTGACCGTTTTCCTCTCCACGAAAATTTCCGGTTTATCAATCGCATAGTCATAGGCTAGAACCAGCCCGATCTCTGAATTATGTTCTTTATTGGTGACGATTGTATATTCTACCTTATAGACAGAAGCCAATTTTATATATTTTGATAAATAGGAGTAACTCATATTGCCATTCAGATAAAGATGAGCTTTGCTGTTGGCTTTAAGTGCCTCTTCCACCTGCGGATAGATTCCATCTTCCCTCATCTGCGGCTGCTTCAAGGCAATGACCACCCTCTCTCGAAGCGATCCAAGAAACTTGCGGCGCTCATCAGGCTTGGTCTGTTTTTGTCCATGAATTCCCTGTTGAAGATAATCATCTATATTTTCAGCCAATAGTACACCCTCCATCCATATATGTCCTCAATGCTTTCATTGTATTCAGTATTACGCCCTATTTCAAATTTTGCCTATATATTATGTATGTTTTTGCAGCATGTACTGTGCTTGCTATCAAAGCAAAAAAATACCTCCCTTCAATGGAAGAGAGGTTCAAAACAGGAGAATATAATGGTAAAAAAATCAAGTTACATACGGGTAAAAATTAAGCTTCCTGCTTTTCAGTGAACTGTTCTTCCTCAGTGGATCCCTTTAAAGCAGTTGTCGAGGAAGTACCACCAGTAATAACCATGGAAACCTGGTCAAAATAGCCGGTGCCCACTTCACGCTGATGTCTTGTCGCGGTGTAGCCATGTGTTTCGCTGGCAAACTCGGCCTGCTGAAGTTCAGAGTACGCAGCCATTCCGTGGTCTTTATAGCCGCGAGCCAATTCAAACATGCTATGGTTTAGCGCATGAAATCCTGCCAAAGTAACAAACTGGAACTTGTAGCCCATTTTTCCGAGCTCAACCTGGAACTTTGCAATCGTTTCGTCATCGAGCTTTTTCTTCCAATTGAATGAAGGAGAGCAATTATACGCTAACAGCTTGCCAGGGAATTTCTCATGGATTGCTTCGGCAAAGCGTCTCGCTTCATCGAGATCCGGTTCAGATGTTTCACACCATACCAGGTCTGCATAAGGCGCATACGCCAATCCCCGAGCGATCGCTTGGTCGAGCCCAGCCTTTGTACGGAAGAAACCTTCAGGTGTACGTTCCCCGGTAATGAAAGGTGCATCATAAGGGTCCACATCGCTGGTAATTAAATCTGCAGCATTGGCATCAGTCCGTGCGACAATGACAGTCGGCACGCCCATTACGTCTGCTGCCAATCTCGCAGAAATTAAATTCTTAACAGCAGTCTGGGTTGGCAGCAAAACCTTTCCGCCAAGGTGACCGCATTTCTTCTCAGAAGATAGCTGGTCCTCAAAGTGTACTCCGCCGGCACCCGATTCAATCATGCCTTTCATAAGTTCAAATACATTAAGCTGGCCGCCGAATCCTGCTTCCGCATCTGCCACAATCGGCGCGAACCAGTCAATGGAATGATCCCCCTCCATATGATGAATCTGGTCAGCTCGCTGAAGGGCCTGATTAATTCTTTTTACAACACTCGGAACACTGTTGGCCGGATATAGGCTTTGGTCCGGATACATATTTCCGGACAGGTTTGCATCTGCAGCAACCTGCCAGCCGCTTAAGTATATGGCCTTCAGCCCAGCCTTAACCTGCTGGACAGCCTGGTTTCCTGTTAACGCCCCTAATGCATTGACGAAATCTTCTTCATTCACAAGCTTCCACAGCTTCTCTGCACCACGGCGCGCCAATGTATGTTCAATATCAATCGACCCTCTTAATTTAATAACTTCCTCAGCCGTATACGGTCTTTCGACTCCATTCCAGCGTTCATCCATTTCCCAGCTTTCCTGTAACTGACGCACTCTTTCATCTGCCATTTGATTAAATCCTCCTTTTAATTTAGAAAATCATCATTTGAGCAAAATCTCAGTTGTATTCCAGTTCTGTATCATAACAGATATAAAATCATTAACTGTTATGACATAAATCTAAGTTGTTATAAAACAATTAAATATCTATGTTTTGTATTATATAACAGCAAATTCGTAATGGGAACCCCTTTTTAAAAAAATTTTCAAAATTTACCGCTAATTCTCTAATCTACCCAATAAAACTGCTCTTGTTGCCAACTTAATTTTATAAATTCAGATGAATAGATATGTTGATATATGTGATATAACAGCAAATTAATGCGAAATAACGTATTTTTATACATTTATAACTTGATAGGTTTTTAGATTTTTTGTCCCTCAACCTTTATTATGTTATGATAATAAACGTCTTTCCAAAGTGGACCATTCCCCAAACTGATTTTTCCACAAACACAAAACTGTATGTTACTGTATAAAAGGAACTTTTTCCACGTATGTATTAATGGGGACACTAATAGAGTAGCGGAGGTGAACATATGGATTTCACTATGGCAACATGGCTTTGGCTTCTTATTCCTATGCCATTATTGATCATACTATCAGGCATCTCATATTTTGCTGAAAGGAGAGGATAAATAAGTATGGATATAAATATACCAACGTTAATTGCCATTATTGTTTATCTGGTCGGCATGCTGCTGATTGGCGTGCTTGCAGCCAGAATGACTAAAGATTTATCTGATTATGTTTTAGGCGGACGAGGGCTTGGAGCTGGGGTTGCAGCCTTAAGTGCCGGAGCTTCTGATATGAGCGGATGGTTAATGCTGGGATTGCCTGGAGCTGTTTACTTAGGCGGTATGGGTGAAATATGGCTTCCTATCGGTCTGGCAGTCGGTGCCTATCTGAATTGGCAGTTTGTTGCTAAGCCACTGCGTGTCTACACAGAAGTAGCAAACGATTCAATTACAGTTCCCGGGTATTTTGAAAACCGGTTCCATGATACTTCTAAATTGCTAAGGGTAGTTTCTGCAATCGTCATATTAGTCTTTTTCACTTTCTATACTTCTTCCAGCCTAGTCGGCGGTGCCATTCTATTAGAAAATTCATTCGGGATGGATTATACACTCGCGCTTTGGGTAGGAGCTGCTGTTATTTTGTCATACACATTATTTGGCGGCTTCCTGGCAGCCAGCTGGACAGACTTTATTCAAGGTATTTTAATGTTCTTAGCCTTGATTATCATCCCGATTACAGCGATTCAGGAGCTTGGCGGATGGAATGAAACATTAAATCAGATCAGCACAATCGATCCAACACATTTGGATGTTGCTTCAGGAGCCACTTTTGTTGGCGTTGTTTCCCTGCTGGCATGGGGGCTTGGCTACTTTGGGCAGCCGCATATCCTTGTTCGCTTTATGGGATTAAAATCAACAAACGACGTCCCAAAAGCCCGCTTGATCGGTATGACGTGGATGGTTCTATCGTTATTTGGAGCTCTGTTTGTAGGTTTTGCCGGTATCGCATATTTTGCGGATACACCTCTTGCCAATTCTGAAACAGTATTTATCATGTTTTCTCAAGTACTATTCAATCCATGGGTAGCTGGATTCTTATTAGCAGCCATTCTCTCAGCAATCATGAGCACAGTTGACTCTCAATTGCTCGTTTCTTCAAGTGCACTGGCACAGGATTTCTATAAATCCATCTTCAGAAGAAATGCTTCCAAAAAGGAAGAAATGATTGTTGGCAGAATTGCTGTACTGGGCATTGCCATTATTGCCATCTTCTTAGGGTATAACCCCGAAAGCAAGGTATTGGAACTTGTCAGTTATGCTTGGGCCGGATTTGGTGCAGCCTTTGGGCCAGTTATCATTCTGAGCCTGTTCTGGAAACGCATGACACGAAATGGCGCCCTTGCCGGTATTATTATTGGTGCTGTAACAGTAATTGTTTGGGCACAGCTTACCGGCGGACTGTTTGATTTGTATGAATTAGCGCCTGGCTTCCTATTTGCAGGTCTAGCGATCATCATCGTCAGCCTTATGGATAAGGCTCCTTCAAAAGAAGTTCAGGAGCAGTACAATCAATATAAGTCTGTCCTTAAAAATTAATTGCAGAAACCCTCTTCCTATGTGGAGAGGGTTTTTTGTATGTAAACCCGTTTCTCAAAAAAGTTACAGCCTTCAGCTGGCAATCATTAAATTACTTCTGCTCCAAGCGTCTTTGCAAAATGCCTTAAGGCCCACTCATGGCCGTCCTGGTCAAATGATGCAACAGCATCTTTATGAATCACTATTTTAAACCCTTTATTATAAGCATCGACTGCCGTATGTAGTACACAGATATCCGTACATACACCGACCAGGTGCACTTCCTCTACACCGCGTTCCCTTAGTTTTATCTCGAGATCGGTTCCTGCAAATGCGGAATATCTTGTTTTGTCCATGAAATACACATTTTTAGCTTCCTTGTTTGTTTCATAAATCTGCTGCAGTAAACCGTAAAGATTTCTTCCTTCCGTGTTCCTGATATTATGCGGCGGGAATAAATTCGTTTCTGGGTGATGGATGTCTCCTTCATCATGAACATCAATAGCAAAAACAGTGAAATGCCCATTTGCGATAAACTCTTGTGTGAGCTCTGAGATTTTCTTTTCCAGCAGCTGTCCAGGCTTACCGCATGTCAGAGCACCGTCCTCAGCTACAAAGTCATTTGTGTAATCGATATTAATCAAGGCTTTGTTTGGCATTTTACATCACTCCAATCTAAAATCTATTTTCATCATATACTTCAAAGTGCTGAATATCCAATAAAAAAGGAACAGCAACCAAGTTGCTGTTCCCGACTCCAATCGGAGATTTATTAATACATTTCAGAAGTAGTCTTTGCCTGCATGTGCAGAAGAATGTAATCAGGCCCGCCCGCTTTGGAGTCTGTTCCTGACATGTTGAATCCACCGAATGGCTGGTATCCAACGATCGCTCCTGTACAGCCGCGGTTGAAGTATAAGTTCCCAACATGGAAATCTTCGCGCGCTTTTTGGATGTGCTCACGGTTCTGCGTGATCACAGCTCCTGTTAAGCCGTACTCCGTGTTGTTGGCGATTTCAAGCGCATGGTCGAAATCTTTTGCCTTTGTGAAGCCAACAACTGGCCCAAAGATTTCTTCCTGCATTAAGCGTGCATCCGGAGCAAGGTCAGCAAATACAGTCGGCTTGATGAAGAAGCCTTTCGAGCTGTCTCCCTCTCCGCCTGTCATCAGCTTGCCTTCTTCTTTGCCGATTTCGATGTAGCTCATGATCTTGTCAAAAGCGCCCTGGTCGATTACAGGACCCATGTAGTTGCTTTGGTCTTCAGGGTTGCCCTGTGTTAACTCATTCGTTAACTCGACAACACGGTTTAATACTTGATCGTATACATCTTCTACTACAACCGCACGTGAACATGCCGAGCACTTCTGGCCGGAGAATCCGAAAGCAGAAGCAACGATTGAAGTAGCCGCCAATTCAAGGTCTGCTTCTTTGTCCACAACGATTGTGTCCTTACCGCCCATTTCAGCGATGACACGCTTCAGCCAGATTTGGCCTTCGTTCAATTTAGAAGCGCGCTCGTTGATGCGAAGACCTACGTCACGTGAGCCAGTGAAGGAGATGAAGCGTGTGTCTTTATGGTCAACCAAGTAGTCGCCCACTTCTGCACCGCTTCCCGGCACGAAATTCAGAACGCCCTTCGGAAGGCCTGCTTCTTCCATCACTTCAACAAATTTCGCAGCCACAACAGGTGTTGTAGAAGCTGGTTTTAATAGAACTGTGTTTCCAGCCACGATCGCTGCAACAGTTGTACCGGCCATGATCGCAAGCGGGAAGTTCCAAGGAGAAATGATGATCCCCACTCCCAATGGAATATAGTCATAACGGTTATATTCGTTCGGACGGCTGTTGACTGGAACACCGTCTTTGATTGTTAAGATTTGACGTGCATAGTACTCAAGGAAGTCAATGGCTTCCGCAGTATCAGCATCTGCCTCGTTCCAAGGCTTTCCTGCTTCCTTTGTTAAAAGAGCAGAAAACTCATGCTTGCGGCGGCGGATAATCGCAGCAGCTTTGAATAAAACATCTGCGCGTGTTTCCGGCTTCACTTTTCTCCATGTTTTGAATGCTTCAACAGCAGCCTGCATCGCTTTTTCCGCAAGCTCGCGGTTTGCCTTTGAAACACGGCCAACTACTTCTTCTTTATTAGAAGGATTGATTGATACAATTTTATCTTCAGTAGAAATGCGCTCTCCGCCAATTAAAAGATCATAATCCTGGCCCAAATAGCTTTCTACAGTTTGTAAACCCTTTAAATATGCGTCACGATTTTCCTCTTCTTTAAAATTCGTGAATGGCTCATGCTTATAAGGTTGTACCATTTTTACCGCCTCCTGTGTGTACAAATATCAAACGCCAGATCGTAGCGTCCCGTTCTATAAACATGCTGGAACAAGGCCTGCTATTCTCTTAAAACGTTTTCATCCAAACACTATATTAACACGAAAATAACATATTCTTCAAACATTCTCCGCGGATGTTATATATTAACATTCATTGAGAGAAATTGCGGTTTCACTTAGAAGGATAAGGGGTTAAAGTTCCTTAGAAAAGGTTTTGGATAAAACTGTTATATAAAAATATCTATTGCTGTTATTCTTATTCTTTAGAAGGGGATATATTTTATCATTTTTACAGCAATGAACTTTTTATGGAGGCCTTATTCTTGTACCACATCCTATTGTGTCGGCATTGCCTCTATGACGACCATTTTCCTCGAGACTCTTCCTTTTTCGTCTTCATGAGCCCTCCATGACGACCATTTTCCTTGTGACTCTTCCCTTTTCGTCTTCATGAAGCCTCTATGACGACCATTTCCCTTGTGACTCTTCCATTTTCGTCTTCATGAACCCTCTATGACGACCAATTTTCTCAAACCGCTTCAAACTTCGTCGTCATGTTCACACTCCTCTTTCCTGAAATTAAAAAACCCAGAAGATGCATCTTCTGCACTTCTGGGTACCCTGGTTCTATTGATAGATATGGACAAAAGGTTCGCTTTGATCCGCTTTCCGGACTACCAGCGCTTCCGGTCCGTTAACAGATGAGATATTCACCTGGACTGAAATGTATTCAGGGAAGTGTTTCACGACAAGCCCTGTTACATATTGCGTAAATCCAATCGCTTCTGCTTTTCCATAGAATTGGATTGGGATATCAATATTAACTTCCTGCAATTGGTCCTGAGCGTAGAAAGCTTTCCCGATAACTCCATTAAAGTTCGGGAAGTAGGTTTCTACATCCTGTTTAAAGTTAAGAAAAGCCGTTAAATCATCACGATGGTTTTTTTCAGCCGTGTTTGAAGGAAAAAGGACATATTTCTCGCTGACATTTTCCCATCCGTCAAGCTTGGTGCTTCCTTTGTCTGCCGTAGCGTATGCAAAGAAGCTTCCAGGCACAACCGAAGTTCTTGCTTGCTGTTCAAACAAAGCAATGGTTACCGGCACATCCTTCAGGCCCTTGATTTGCCGTACTCTCTGCAATACTTCTTCAGCTAGCTTTTTGCCTTCTCGTTCAATGACATCTTGGTCAATCTTTGATTCGAAAGTGGCACCATATTGTTCCTTTTGGTAATAATGGACAGAGTTCATGGCAAGGCCAATGACAACACCGCCGAGCCCCACTTTCCCATCATCATTTTTCAGCAAATAGTTGTGTTCAAGAATATGGGCAAGGTAGATCGGGCTTTTTTCATTGTTTTTATCAATATCTCCACCATCGGCAATCATTGGATTTAAGCCGATATTGTCTTCTGCCTTCATCTTGCGTTCCTTCAGCTGATCCTCGGTGTATTTGCGGTTTAGCCAGGCCTGGACAGTGCCTCTTTTTAGAAACTGTCCTTCCTGGAATAAGTATTTATCAGGATCAAACGTGTTTTGCGCAACTCGCATAAGTCCTGTCTCAAATTCATTGATATCATATTTGGTGCTTACATTATTGACCACGAGACCTCTGGATTCACTTGGTTCAAAAGGCAGCAGTGTTCGATAATACTTGTCAGAAATTTTATAGTTCGGAATGATTGCCTTATCCTCTTCGTTCTTGTCCTCCTGAACCACTTCCTCCTGCTTATTAAAATTAGGCGCACAGCCTGCTAGCAGAAGGGTTAGGGATAAAGCAAACATCATTAGTTTTTTCACGGAGCTTACACCCTCTTACTTATTTAATTCTTCAACCAGTCTCTCCTCGTTCCAAACCTCTACTCCAAGCTCCTGGGCCTTCGTCAGTTTGGATCCAGCGTCTTCTCCGGCGATTACAACATCTGTTTTCTTGCTGACGCTTCCGGATACTTTGCCGCCAAGCGCCTCTATTTTTTCTTTTGCTTCATTTCGGCTCATTATTTCAAGCTTTCCTGTCAGAACCACTGTTTTTCCTGCAAAAAAGCTATCAGAGATTTCGGCTGTAACAGGTTTTGGTCCATTATAAGCCATGTTGACCCCAGCTGCTTTCAGCTCCGCAATCAGTTCATGGGCTTCTTCCTGTTCAAAGAAAGATACGATGGAATCAGCCATTTTTTCACCAATTTCATTGATTGCTGTTAAATTGTCCCGGGATGCTTTTTCAAGTGCTTCCATCTGGCCAAACTCCTGGGCCAGCGTTTTGGCTGCCTTCGCGCCAACATGGCGGATTCCCAGACCAAATAGAAGCTTTTCCAACGAGTTGCCCTTGGAGTTTTCAATAGCCTGAATGAGGTTATTTACTGACTTTTCACCCATCCGCTCAAGCTGGATGAGCTGTTCATACGTTAATTTATAGATATCTGCCACATCTTTAATCAGATTTTCGGCAAATAATTGGCTGATTACCTTTTCACCTAGGCCATCAATGTTCATGGCGTTACGGGAAACAAAGTGAATAAGGCCTTCCCTGATCTGGGCCGGGCACTTTGGATTAATGCAGCGCAATGCCACTTCACCATCAAGGCGGACCAGCTCGCTTTCGCACTCAGGGCAATGTGTCGGCATGCTAAAATCCTGCTCCTCACCCGTTCTCCTGTCAGCCAGTACATTTACAACTTCAGGGATAATATCTCCTGCTTTTTTCACAACGACCTGATCGCCAATCTTAATATCTTTTTCGCGAATTAAATCTTCGTTGTGCAGGGACGCCCTTTGGACAGTCGTTCCGGCAACACGGACAGGCTCCAGAAGTGCAGTTGGCGTAACTACGCCAGTTCGCCCCACACTTAATTCAATATCCCTTAATGTGGTAACAACCTCTTCTGCAGGGAATTTATAAGCAATGGCCCAGCGTGGGCTTTTTGCCGTAGTGCCGAGCTGCTCCTGTGATTCCAGTGAATCGACTTTAATAACGATGCCATCAATATCATAAGGCAGATTTGGACGTTTGTCAGTCCATCCCTGTACATATTCAATGACTTCCTCAATGCTTTCGCATCCTTTGCGTTCTTTATTCGTTTTAAATCCAAGGCTATCCAGATAATCCAGGCCTTCGCTATGGGATACCACGCTTGTATCCCCTGCATTCGCTATGCCGTAGACAAAAATATCGAGATTACGCTTTGCCGCCAGACGCGGATCGAGCTGTCTTAATGAACCCGCTGCGGCATTCCTTGGATTTGCAAAAGCCTCTTCCCCATTTTCCTCTTTCACTTTATTCAGCTTCTCAAAAGAACGCCTTGGCATAAATGCCTCCCCGCGAACTTCCATTGTAACACTCTCTTTCAGCCGGAGAGGGATGGAGCGAATAGTCTTTAAATTCGCTGTGATATTTTCACCGATTGATCCGTCTCCGCGTGTGGCGCCGAGAATAAAAAGCCCGTCCTCATAGCGGAGGGAGACAGCCAGTCCATCGATTTTCAATTCGCATACATAAGAAACATTTTCACCTGCACCCTGTCGGACACGGCGGTCAAAGTCTCTTAGGTCCTGCTCGCTGAAGGCATTTCCCAAACTGAGCATCTGTGACTGATGCTCCACCTTTTCAAACATATCCAGGATTTCCCCTCCAACCCGCTGTGTTGGAGAATCTTCTGTTTTCAGCTCGGGAAATTGCTCTTCAAGCTCAATAAGGTCTCTCATCAGCCTATCGTATTCAGCATCTGGAACAGACGGCTGATCAAGAACATGATACTCATAATTATACTGATTCAAAAGGTTGTGCAGATCTTTCACCTTTTTTTCTGCCAATTGAAGGTCCATACATTCAACCCTTTCTATAATCCTTTAAAAGATGCCTGGCAGGCTGCTCTCAAGGCTAGGCCTTTGTAATCGGTGCAAATTTGGCCAGCAGACGTTTTATGCCAACCGGTTTCGGGAACGCAATATCCAGCTCTGTTCCTTCGCCGGACCCTTTTACACTGACAACTGTACCTGTACCCCATTTTCCGTGCTGGGCTTTGTCGCCGACTTTCCAGTCAATTTCATCTCCGCCTGTATTCGATGCAGATGGACGAACCACAGCTTTCCGCTGAGGCTGCGCTCCCCTTGAAGCAGAAGGAGATCCAAACGGGGATGATCCGAATGGAGACGGCTTTTTAGCAGGTTCAAGCCCATCCAGCAAATCAGCAGGAATTTCTTTGATAAAACGGGATGGCGGATTCATATTCGTGCGTCCAAATAAAGTACGCATTTGTGCATTCGTAATGAAAAGCTCTTCTTCTGCCCGCGTGATTCCCACATAAGCAAGACGGCGCTCTTCTTCCATTTCAGATTCTTCCATTAGAGAACGGCTGTGAGGAAATACACCTTCTTCAAGACCTAGTAAAAAGACAACAGGGAACTCAAGCCCTTTTGCTGAGTGAAGGGTCATAAGAACAACTGATTCAGTTTTTTCCCCATCATCATCCAATTTATCAATGTCAGCCACAAGAGCCAGATCAGTCAAAAATGCGATAAGCGATTTATCTTCGCTGGCTTCTTCAAAGTTTTTCGTAACAGACAGGAATTCATCAATGTTTTCCAGACGGCTCTGTGCTTCAATGGACTTCTCGGCAATAAGCATATCGCGGTAGCCTGATTTCTCCAGGAGCTCTTCCACAAGTTCTGTCACAGATAAGTATTCCTGCATTTGTGTATAGTTTTTAACCAAATCCCTGAATTCAATGGCCCCTTTTGTAATTTTCGGGCTCAGCCCAATCAGTTCAATAGACTCCAGGGCTTCAAACATGCTCATCTCGTGAAGCTGTGCAAAGTTGGCGATTTTATCAACCGAACCGGAGCCGATTCCGCGTTTTGGCACATTGATAACACGCTGAAGGCTGATATCATCATCCGGATTTGCAATCAGACGCAGGTAGGCAAGGATATCCTTAATTTCTTTGCGGTCGTAGAACTTGATGCCCCCGACGATAGAGTATTCAATGTTCGACTTAAGCAGTACTTCCTCCATTACACGGGACTGTGCGTTTGTGCGGTACAAGATAGCAATATCCGAAAAGCTTCGCTTGCCGCTGCTGATGTATTCTTTAATTTTGCCTGCAACAAACTGGGCTTCTCCCTGCTCGCTGTCGGCACGATAATAGAAGATCTTATTGCCTTCTGCGTTTTCGGTCCAGAGGTTTTTTGGCTTTCTATTGAGGTTCTTGCTGATGACTTCGTTCGCTGCCAGCAGAATCCTTTTTGTTGAACGGTAATTTTGTTCAAGCATAATAGTCTGTGCATTCGGATAATCCTTTTCAAATGAAAGGATGTTGGCTATGTCCGCACCGCGCCATTTATAGATAGACTGATCAGAATCACCGACCACACACAGATTCTTAAAACGGCTTGCCAAAAGCTTGACCAGCATGTACTGCGCTCTGTTCGTATCCTGGTACTCATCCACATGAATATACTGGAATTTGCGCTGATAATATTCAAGCACTTCCGGCACTCTCTGGAACAGCTGAATCGCAATCATAATAAGATCATCAAAATCAAGCGCCTGGTTGCGTCTTAGCCTCTTTTGGTACTCTGTATATACATCACTTGCAACCTGCTGAATATAATCACCTGCTGTTTTCGCATACTCTTCAGGGGTGATCAATTCATTTTTTGCCGAGCTGATGGAACCCAGGATAGCACGCGGATCAAATTTCTTTGGATCCAGGTTTTTATCCTTTAGGATTGATTTAATCACCGATTGCTGATCTGTTGAATCCAGAATCGTGAAATTGCGGTTATAGCCAATACGGTCAATATCTCTTCTTAAGATACGCACGCACATGGAGTGGAACGTCGAAATCCAGATTTCATCTGCTGCTCCGCCCATCATGTTATGAATACGGTCACGCATTTCACGGGCTGCTTTGTTTGTAAAGGTAATTGCCAGAATATTATAAGGGTTAACACCCTTTTCTACCATTAAGTAAGCAATCCTATGAGTAAGCACTCTTGTCTTTCCGCTTCCCGCTCCTGCCATTATAAGAAGTGGTCCATCGGTTGTTTTTACTGCATTTTGCTGCTGCGGATTCAGTCCGTTCAATAATTTATCCGTTAAAAATTGCATTTCTTCTCTTCACCACCATAGAAACATATGTTCTTAAATTCTATTTTATCTTGTTTGCTAACCATCAGCAACCTATATTAAGCACGAGCGGCTTGGACTGTGGCCAATGCAGCCTGCAGATCATCATAAATAACATTTCCGACCACAATGACGTCCGCGTGCGCTGCCATTTGACTTGCCTGCTCTGCATTGACGATGCCGCCGCCGTAAAATAATACGGTTTCTTCCAGCGTATTTTTCACCGCTGCGACCACTTCAGCGTCTCCATACTTTCCGCTGTATTCCAGATAGAAGATTGGCAGGCTGAACATCTTTTCAGCCATCATGGCATATGCCCTTACCTCATCCAATGATAAATCTGTCCGTGAATTGGTGACGTGTGCCGCTTTACATTCTTCATTCAGGATGCAATAACCCTGAACTAAAATTTCTTCCCAATTCATGATATCCCCATATTCTTTTACAGCCTCCTGATGAAGTCCTGTAATCCACTTTACGTCCCGGCTGTTAAGGACTGTCGGGATAAAATATAAGTCAAAGCCCGGGGTAATTGAATCAATGGTCGAAACCTCCAGCACACAAGGGACTGTATATCGGCGGATGCGGGCCATTAAATCCAGCACCTTTTCCAGTGTGACTCCGTCCGTCCCGCCCACAATAATCGCGTCTGTTCCAGACTCACAAATCATTTCCAGGTTTTCATCTGATATATTTTTATCCGGATCGAGCTTAAAAACGTGGCTCCATTCGCGAACATCATACATGCAAAATTGCCTCCATTCTATCATTCCATTTCATCATTATATCATTTAAGATTGGGAATAAAAAAGAAAAGCAGGAAGTCTTTATGAGGTGGAAAAAATTAATAGGGAAGACAAAGAAAAAAACCGCGGGAACAGCCCCATCGGTTTAAGCAAAAGGAATATTTACGCTTTTTCAGCTTCTTCTTCTTTTATTCTTTCCAGTGCCATTTCATAAGCATCATTTCCATAGTTGAGGCATCTTTTCACTCGGGAAATGGTTGCCGTGCTTGCGCCCGTTTCTGTTTCGATTTTATGATATGTTTTGCCTTCACGAAGCATGCGTGCTACTTCCAGACGCTGAGCCAGAGACTGTATTTCATTTACTGTGCATAAGTCATCAAAGAAGCGATAGCACTCTTCCAGGTCATTTAAAGATAAAACAGACTTAAATAACTGATCCAGTTCTTTGCCTCTTAGCTTATCAATTTGCATATATTTGCATACCCCTTTATTGTCATAATTTTTTATTAAATTTTGCTGCATGAATTCTGCCCGTTGATTTAAATATAACAACAGATTTTTAATTTTTATTTTCAAAGGAAACCGTTTGCTCAAGGCCCGGGCTTGATGGCACGATATTGATCCAGGTCTTTCCTGGCACTAGGCCAGCCTGTTTACTATTCAATATAGGCAGAATTCGCCCGTCTATATTTTTCCAATCTACTTCTGTTACTTTCCCTTTTTGCAGGAGATACCCTTTTCCCCCAGAAGTTAAGTTAATATCACGGCGGCCCGCGCTGTCAACCACTTTATGGTCTGCTTCTGCAATGAAGATGTTATCAAGCAATGCAGGTTCGCCGGATTTGTAATCAGCTGTAAGTTCGCCATTGGAATACCTTTTGTATTTCTCCAGTCCCGCGTCATACTCATAGATGACATTGAATAATTCATTGTCCAAGTAGGAGATCATGGCAGAGTCAGCATCCACGCCCTGAATAGCCTTTGCTTCATCCTTCGACAGAAATTCCAGAGATTCAGGTTCGTCTTCCATCGCATAATTTTTTTCTTTTGCACCCTTCAGCACATTTTCGAATGAAATATAGGAGTTGTGAGGAGCCTGGCGGAAGCTTTCCCTTTTAAACAATGTACCGTCATACTGCATTCCATTCAGATTATCAATATAGCCCTGATCCAGCAATTCTTTAGCTTCCGGACTATAGCCGTGGGCAATATAGAGGCCATCATAGCCTTTAGCCAGCTCAATATAATAATCCCTTGAACTTCTGACCGGCCCTATCATTTCAGGCTGCTCGCTTTGAAAAATAGCAAGGAAACGGGTCACATCCCCTTCTGCCAGCATTTCATAGACGACATCAGCCTGGTTAATCCCGGATTGAGGACGGGCTTTCGGATGATTATTGATCATCACCGCTACAGCCCTTCCATCCACCTCGGCCTCTGACCCTAAGCCTGTGAGAGGATAATGAAATGGAAGTTCTTTTTCAGAATTGATCCCTTTTGTGGCCTCTTCCGCTTTTTCCGTATCCTGCTTTTCAGGCTCTTCAGCTTTTTCTTCTTTACTGCAGCCAGAAACTAAAAGAATTGCCGCTGCTGATACAGCTATCCATCTTTTTAGCATTTAGCACCCCTGTGTTTTTTGCTTTGATGCAGTTTCTATGTTAGCTCCACTGAGCAGTTTTTATATCTATTATATAGCATCACTTTTATATTTTAACGCATTATCGTTGGAAAGAGTACCGTTTTATTCATTACATCATACATTCCCTGCTGAGTAATCCTGATATAAGGGAGATGCGTTGAAGAGAAAAAGAGCAGCGTATACATTGGATCTTCATGTCTATAGCCATGATCACGCAGACAATGAACAAGCTGTTTTTCTTCCTCCATTAATTCCTCCACATTTTTATGCGACATCACACCCTTTAAGCGGAGTTCCATCTCCTGGACAATACTTCCCCCTTCTGATATGACAATGCCCCCGCCAATTTCTTTCAGCCGGTTAAAAGCATTAAGCATTTCCTGTTTGCTTTTTCCAATTAAGATAATGTCACCGGTATTGGAAAAAGAACTTGCCATTCCATCCAGGCTCTTCGAGAACCCTTTTAGTACCGTATTTATGCGCCAGTATCCATTCCGGTCAACAAGCATGAAGAAACATTCATCATGGTCTTTCTCCAGTTCTTCGGATGATACATCAATCGTGATTGAATATGGCTTAGTAATAACTGCATTCTCAAGTTTTATCCCGAAAGGCATGGAGAATTGCATATCATCAGCAGTCAGCTCCCATTCAATATCCAGCGGTTCAAAGCCGTATTCTCCCCATTCTACAGGTTTATAGGCGTGCAGGTTTTCACCGTCTCTTTTCACCCACTCCCCTTTAGCAATAACAGATAATGGAGTTGGTTCTTTTTCACAAGACAGGAAATTAATATTGGCCACCCTTCCTGTCGCAATGGAGCCATGCAAATAATCGATTCCATAATGGCGGGCCACATTTATGCTGGCCATATTATAAGCATCGATAACCGGCACTCCTTTATCCATGGCAATGCGGATCATATGGTCAATAATTCCCTGTTCATAAAAGGAGGAAAAGGAACCGTCTGTTGTGAAGATCATCCGATCGTATTGATCAATGCCGATTTCATGCATCTCGTCCAACAAAACCGGCAGATCGGGACGGATGGAAGAATATCTGAGAGATACGGTATATCCCTGTAAAAGACGATTATAAACGTCTGTTCCCGTCATTGACTCATGGTCGCAATCAGCACCAAGCAGCATGAGCTTTGCCAGCGTTTTTTCAGATGCCCCCGGAAAATGGCCTTCAATCTTTTTCCTCATCCGCTTTGTCTCCTGAATCCAATGAAGCATCATATCGTCGCCATCCAAAAGCTTTGGCCAGCCAGTGAGCTCTCCTCCCTGAAGCACAGCATCATGCTCAAGCCATGATTTAACATTCCCGTGCGAAAATACGGATTCTTCATGCTGGATTTCCGTTTGGGCATCAAATCGGCACCACCAATAGGTTGTTGCAGGCATGTTTCTCATTTCCTTCAGGAAAGAAAACGCTTTCTTTTTATCCTGCTGTAAAGCAAGCACCATATTGTCATTAATCAAGGTTGTTGTACCAAACTGCGATGCATAGCTCGCCAGGGAATGGGGATTATATAATTGAAATGGATGGGCATGCGGTTCAATATATCCAGGAACCAGCGTGAGCCCCGTACAATCAACGACTTCACACTGTACTATTTTTTCCGGCAGTTTTTCGCCCACATAAACAATACGGTCGCCATAAATCCATATATTTGCTGTTATCCATTTGCGAAGTGCCTGATTCAGATAACGAGCGTTCTTTAGTAATATCGTCGGTGACAGTTTTCCGTCCAATACGGAAACGTGTTCACGCAAGTGCCTGTTTTTCCAACGGTAACGCTGTTCCAGCACCATACTCCCTCCCTTGTTGATATCTATATATAAAAGACTCTGTTTTTAGAATAAAATCAATGAGTGAAATGGCTTTAAACCAATAAAGAAAGCCCTTTCATTTCTCCTGTTTTACTATAGTAACATATTTCACTGTTTAACGCATTAAAGAATCAGTAAAAGATTGTAAAAATTTTGTGAAAGTAGTGAGAACTATGAATGTTAAACCAAATATCGGCATTGTAAATGCCCTAGTACGCATAACAGTCGGATTAACTGTCTTAGCCTGGAGCACTTCAAAGCTTGTGAAAAGACCTTGGCGGGACTCTTACCTCATGATGGCCATGCTGGGAGGCATGAAGGTGGCAGAGGGAATTGTCCGCTTTTGCCCTTTGACAGCTCTTTTTGAAAAAGGCCAGGACAGGGTTCAGGAAATGAAAAAGCAGGAAGGCAATCACAATAATGATGAGGCGGTTGAGGAAATTCTGCCATATAATCCATCTTAGATTTCTTTAAAAAATCCAGCTCCCTATATGGGGGCTGGAAAATTGAAAGGAGCTGACAATATGTTTTGGGAATACGTAATGGATATGACATTCGTCCTCGCAGCAATAATTGGAAGCATTGTAGCACTCCTGTTTGTGTATATCCGGAAGACTAAGAAAGGACGTGCGCGATAGCTTTATCGGCAATATCTTTGCGGAAGAATACACCTTCACACTGAAGATTTTCAAGCTCGGAATATACCTTTTGCTGTGCTTCTTTCAGAGTAGGAGCTTTAGCGCCTGCCAGCAGCACGCGGCCTCCATTTGTCACATATTCACCTGAGCTGTTTCTATCAGTCCCGGCATGGAATACGGAGACATTTGTAAGTGATTGAAGCCCATTCAGGACAGCTCCTTTTTCATAAGCTTCAGGGTAGCCTTTAGACGCAGCAACCACTCCGACGATTGCTTCCTTATCCCAATCGATTTCAGGCTGTTCCCCATTTAGGACTGCCAGCATTACTCCCGCCAGATCCGACTTCATGCGGGGCAAAATCACCTGTGTTTCAGGATCTCCAAAACGGGCATTAAATTCAATTACCTTCGGGCCTGCTGCTGTTTTGATTAGACCTGCATACAGAATACCGGTAAAACTTCTGCCTTCCTGAACCATTGCTTTTGCTGCCGGCTTCAAAACTTTTTCCACACCTGCTGCAACTGTTTCATCACCAATATGCGGTACCGGTGAATAAGCCCCCATTCCGCCTGTATTCGGTCCCTGGTCTCCATCGTATGCTCGTTTGTGATCCTGGGCAATTTCAAGCGGAATCACTGTTTCTCCGTTCACAAAGGCCATTAGGGAAAATTCTTCGCCTTCAAGAAATTCTTCAATTACGACCGTTGAAGATGCTTGGCCAAACTTTTCATTTAATAATAGCTCCTTAATCCCGGACAAGGCTTCCTGCATAGTCATGGCTACTATTACGCCTTTTCCGGCTGCAAGTCCATCTGCTTTCAGAACAATGGGAGCGCCTTTTGCTTCAATATAGGCTTTCGCTTCATCATAGCTGCTGAATACTCCATATTCTGCAGTAGGGATAGCATATTTCTTCATAAGCTCTTTGGCAAAGGACTTGCTTCCTTCAATTTCGGCTGCTGCTTTTTTCGGTCCAAATACCTTTAACCCTGCTTCTTCAAAACGGTCAGCCAGTCCCTCAAGCAGCGGTACTTCCGGCCCGATCACAGTCAATTCTATTTTATTATCCTGAGCAAACTGCACAAGTTTTTCCTGTTCATGTTCCTGGATGGCAATCAGCTGAGCTGAATCTTCCATTCCCGGATTTCCTGGAGCCGCAAAAACCTGTTTCACTGAAGGGCTTTGATTCATCTTCCAGCAAATTGCATGCTCTCGGCCGCCTCTTCCTATAACCAATACCTTCATTACGCCCACCTCCGTAAAAATGTCAGCTATAATAGCAAGGCCTCTGATCGAGGCGCTTCCGCTTTTCGTATTGTCCAGCTCCAGCGCCTAGGGGCTCGAGGTCATAAGCCAACCTGCCAAAAAGGTAAAGGGCCACCTTTCCGACAGCTCGTCTTATGCTTGTCGCCCCTGATCGAGGCGCTTCCGCTTTTCGTTTAATGTTTAAAATGACGTACGCCTGTAAAGACCATTGCAATGCCGTACTCATCAGCCATTTTGATGGAATCCTCATCACGGATTGAGCCTCCCGGCTGGATGATGGCTGTGATGCCTGCTTTGGCTGCCGCTTCAACCGTATCGTTCATTGGGAAAAAGGCATCGGATGCCATTACTGCTCCGTTCGCTTTTTCACCGGCTTGTTCAAGTGCAATTTTGGCAGAGCCTACACGGTTCATCTGCCCGGCACCGACTCCAAGTGTCATGTTTGCATCATTTACGACAATGGCATTGGACTTCACATGTTTGACAACTTTCCAGCCCAGCTTCAGTGCTTTCCACTCTTCTTCCGTCGGCTCTCTCTTGGTCGCAACTTTTACATCTGCATTATCAAGGGTGAATAGATCATATTCCTGCGTCAGCAAGCCGCCTTCAATAGCGGACAATCTCATCTCCGCTTTCTTTTTGCCTTCAAAAGGAATAGTCAGCAGGCGCAGGTTCTTTTTCCCTTTTAAAATCTCAAGTGCTTCATTTGAGAAGGAAGGTGCAATGATGATTTCAAGGAAGATTTCATATAGCTTTTTCGCTGTTTCAGCATCTACTTCCCTGTTCAGGGCAATAATGCCGCCGAAGATAGATACAGGATCCGCCTCGAAAGCTTTTGAAAAAGCTTCGAATACATTTTCCCCAGTCCCCACTCCGCAAGGATTCATATGCTTAACAGCAACTGCTGCAGGCTCTGAGAATTCTTTTACAATTTGGAGAGCTGCATCTGCATCATTGATATTGTTGTAGGATAATTCCTTGCCGTGAAACTGTTCAGCGTTAGCAATCGAAAATTCAGATCCAAGCGGCTTACGGTAAAAAGCTGCCTTTTGATGCGGATTCTCCCCGTATCTCAATGTTTGCTTCAGTTCATACGTAACCGTTAATTTTTCAGGTGTTTCTTCATTTGCCAAATCTGTCATATATTCAGCGATCATCGCATCATAGGCAGCAGTATGGCGGAAAACCTTTGCAGCAAGTCTGCGGCGGGTTTCCTTTTGAACCTCTCCGGTTTCTTTTAGCTGTGAAAGAACTGTTTCATAATCGGCCGGATCCACCACAACTGTTACATAGTCATGGTTCTTGGCGGAAGCACGAAGCATTGCCGGGCCGCCGATATCAATATTCTCAATTGCATCTTCTACTGTCACATCTGGCTTAGCGATGGTTTGCTGGAACGGATACAAATTCACGCACACAACCTGGATAGGCTGGATTCCATGCTCCTCAAGCTGCTGTTTGTGGCCTGGCTCGCCATGCTTAGCCAGCAGCCCGCCATGAATCATTGGATTTAAAGTTTTCACACGCCCTTCCAAAATTTCCGGAAAGCCTGTCACATCACTTACTCCGATAACGGGGACTCCACTCTCTTCCAGCGCTTTTTTTGTACCGCCTGTTGAGATAATTTCAAACCCCAGTTCGCTTAACTGCTGGGCAAATTCTGTTATGCCATTTTTGTCGGAAACACTGATTAATGCACGTTTCTTCATGTTCGCTCCCCCTGACTCTGTTGAATGATATACTTTAACACTCTACCATTTTAGCATAGAAAAGATTTTGCAAAACCTGCGGATAAAGTCTGTGCTCGACTTCATGTATCTTCTTTTGAAGGCTTTCCAGCGTTTCACCCGCATTTATATCAACTGGCGCTTGAGCAATAATCGGCCCAGTATCCATACCTTCATCGACAAAATGAACCGTCACACCGCTTACCTTCACATTGGCAGACAACGCCTGGCCAATTGCATCCTTACCTGGAAAAGCGGGAAGAAGAGAAGGATGAATATTAATAATCCTGCCTTCAAACTCTTTCAAAAGCGTCGGGCCAATTAGTCTCATATAGCCTGCGAGAATAATATACTCGGCTCCGTTCTCCTTCAGCCTTTGCAAAATCGCTCTTTCATACTCTGCTTTGCCAGCATAGTCTTTAGCTGAAAAAACAAACTGCGGAACTTGTTCGTTTTGTGCACGTTCAATGCTGTATGCACCTGGCCGATCACAGACAAACAAGACAATCTCAGCCTGCAACTCACCTTTTTTTACAGCATCGGCAATGGCCTGAAAGTTCGTTCCGCTTCCGGAAGCAAACACTGCGATTTTTTTCATGACTTCCTCCAAGTTACAGAATTTCAATTCCTTCCTGATCTGTTACTGTCCCCATTAGATAGGCTTTTTCTCCAATTTCATTAAAATAGGCGATCAGTTCATCAGCATTATCTTTATCCGCTGCAATCACCATGCCTGTTCCCATATTAAAAATGTTATACATTTCTTTGCGTTCCAGTCCGCCGATCTTCTCCATAATCGTGAACACAGGGGGCACCTCCCAATTGCTTTCACTAAGTTGGGCACCAAGACCTTCAGGCAGCATGCGGGGGATATTTTCAATAAATCCGCCGCCGGTAATATGTGCCATGCCCTTCAGCTGGAACTGCTTCATAGCTGATAGAAGCGGCTTTACATAAATTTTTGTAGGGCGAAGCAGCTCTTCCCCTAAAGTGCAGCCTAATTCTTCTACATGATCTGTTAGGGACAAATTCGCCTTTTCAAAAAACAGCTTTCTGACAAGTGAGTAGCCATTACTGTGAATTCCGCTGGATGCAAGACCAATCAGTACATCTCCAGCTTTAATTTCGGAACCATTAATCAGGCTGGATTTTTCACAGGCACCGACCGCAAAGCCGGCAAGGTCATATTCTTCTTCACTGTACATGCCAGGCATTTCGGCTGTTTCACCGCCTACGAGTGCACATCCAGCCTGTTCGCATCCATCCGCAATACCTTTCACAATCGCTTCAATCCGTTCAGGCGCCGCTTTTCCGCAGGCGATATAATCCAAGAAATAAAGAGGTTCCGCTCCCTGAACGACAATATCATTTACACACATGGCGACCGCATCAATCCCAATAGTGTCATGTTTATCCATCATAAAAGCCAGCATCAGCTTCGTGCCGACACCATCTGTACCTGATACTAAAACCGGTTCCTTCAGATTAAGTTCAGATAGATCGAACATGCCGCCAAATCCGCCCAAACCGCCAAGCACACCAGGACGAATCGTCTTCTGTACATGCTTTTTCATGCGGGAAACTGCTTCATAGCCAGCTTCAATATCTACTCCGGCCTGTTTGTATGCATTTGCCATTCCTTTTCACCTCATATTTGAAAAGCGCAAGCGTCTTGCTCACCCCCGACACCTCGAGGGGGCAGGCGCTGGAGCTAGACAATTATCGTTATTCAAAGTTACTTTTTTAATCAATAAAGGCCGATTTTGTATTTTATCGGCCAACATTGTGCTTTTACCGGTCAAAAATGATGATTTACCGGCCAATTCTTTATATTTACCGGCCAAAAAGAGCAAAATACCGGCCAAGTTTCATATTTATACTTTTTCATATGGATGCAAAGTGCTCGGATAAATCTCCGTCGGGTACTGGCCTGTAAAGCATGCCAGGCATTGTCCATCTTTTCGGCCGATTGCTTTAACCATGCCCTCTGTACTTAAGAAGGTAAGTGTGTCCGCACCAATGATTTCTCTTATTTCCTCAACAGAGTGATTGCCTGCAATCAGTTCTTCCTTTGTGGATGTATCGATTCCATAGAAGCATGGATTTTTAATTGGCGGTGAGCTGATAAGCACATGCACTTCTGTAGCTCCCGCTTCTTTCAGCATTGTGACGATCCGTCTGCTTGTTGTTCCGCGGACGATTGAATCATCCACCATAATGACTCTCTTGCCTTCTACAACTCCGCGTACCGGAGACAGCTTCATTTTTACGCCTTGCTCACGAAGCGACTGCGATGGCTGGATAAAAGTCCGGCCCACATAGCGGTTTTTTATCAAGCCCATCTCATATGGAATGCCTGTAGCTTCAGCATAGCCAATCGCGACAGAGATGCTTGAGTCAGGTACGCCCGTAACGACGTCCCCTTCAACTGGCGCCTCAAAGGCAAGCTGCTTTCCAAGGTTTTTCCGGGCTGTATGAACGTTGATCCCGTTGATATTACTGTCCGGACGGGAAAAATAAACATATTCCATTGTGCACATTGCAATATTAGAGGCCATTGCAAACATTTCAGAACGGAATCCATTGTCGTCAATAATCAGCAGTTCTCCTGGCAGGATATCGCGGATATACTCTGCACCGACAACATCAAAAGCACATGTTTCAGAAGCAACCGCATAAGCATCGCCAATTTTGCCAAGCGAGAGCGGCCTCATGCCGTTCGGGTCCAGCGCCACCATCAGCTCTGTTTCGGTCATGATCAGAAAAGCATATGCTCCTTTAATCATGGATAGCGCATTTTTCACTCGGTCCTTTAGGGAAGAGAAGCCTGCACGCTTAATTAAGTGCGCCAGCACCTCTGTATCCGAGCTCGTTTGAAAAATGCTTCCCTGTCCTTCAAGCTGATGCTTCAATGCAGTCGCATTCACCAGGTTTCCGTTATGGCAAAGTGCAAGACTGCCGCTTTGTGAGTTGAATAGCAGAGGCTGGACATTTTCATATCCGCCCCCGCCGGCAGTCGCATAGCGTACATGTCCGATTGCTGCTTTTCCTTCCAGTTCCTTCATGGCATCTGCTGTGAAAATTTCCGTTACAAGCCCCTCACCTTTAATGCCTTTCAGCTTTTTGCCATCGGTAACAACCATTCCTGTGCCTTCCTGGCCGCGGTGCTGCAGACTATGAAGTCCGTAATACGTGATCTGGGAAGCATCCTGATGCCCCCAGACTCCAAAAACACCGCACTCTTCATTCAGTCCTCTTATTTCAGCAAGCATGGGATAGCTCCTTTCCAGGCCTGCTTTAGAACGTCAACTTGTTCGGCAAGCAATAGGCCCTCTTCATTGGAGATATAAAGTATAGGTGCTTCTGTTACTTCACCGATTAGTTTCGCATCTACTAAACTTTCAAACGCTTCCTGGTTTTCTTTTTTTACAGATAGCAAGAAACGGGATTGTGATTCACTGAATAGAGCTGAAGTCGCATTTCCTGTTACCTTCATATCCGCTCCCAGACCTTTTGAACCGATCAGGCTTTCCGCAGCTGCTACTGCTAAACCGCCTTCTGCCACATCATGGGCAGATGCTACAAGTCCCGAACGAATGGCTTTTAAAATTTGTTCCTGCGCCTTTTCTTCTTTTTCGAGATCAAGCTCAGGCGCTTTTCCGAAAATCTTGCCATATGTTAACTTCTGCAGCTCACTGCCGCCGAACTCATCCTTTGTTTCGCCAACCAGATAAATAAGATCACCAGATGCTTTAAAGGATTGTGTTGTCACATGATCAATGTCATCTACAAGCCCGACCATTCCAATGACAGGCGTTGGGTAAATAGCTGTTCCGTTTGTTTCGTTATATAAAGAGACGTTTCCGCCGATAACTGGCGTATTTAATGTGCGGCATGCTTCACTGATTCCGTCTGCCGCTTTTTCGATCTGCCAGAAGATTTCAGGCTTCTCCGGATTTCCGAAGTTCAGATTATCTGTGATTGCCAAAGGCTGACCGCCAGAGCAAATGATATTTCTTGCTGCTTCAGCCACAGCAATTTTTCCGCCTGTTTCAGGATCAAGATACATATAACGCGAATTACAGTCTGTCGTCATGGCCAATCCTTTGCGGGTGCCGCGGATGCGAATGACTGCAGCATCTGATCCAGGTGCCACTACTGTATTTGTGCGGACCATATAATCGTACTGGTCATAAACCCATTCCTTGCTGGCGATTGTCGGCTGCTGGAGGAGCTTTACCAATGTTTCTTTATAATCTTCAACCCCAGGAATTTCATTTTCCATTGACTGGAATTCACGGTAATATTCCGGCTCGCTTGATGGCTTATGATAAACTGGTGCATCCTCTGCTAGCGCATCCACCGGCAGCTCAGCTACCACTTCTCCCTGATGCGTCAGGCGGAGCATTTTATCATCTGTTACCTTTCCAACAGAAACTGCTTCCAGGCCATATTTGGAAAATAAATCTACGATCTCCTGCTCGCGTCCTTTTTTCACGACAATCAGCATTCTCTCCTGAGACTCGGAAAGCATCATCTCATATGCAGTCATGCCTGTTTCCCTTTGAGGAACAAAGTCAAGATTCATTTCAATTCCGGATCCCGCTTTACTCGCCATTTCAGCAGAAGAGCTTGTCAAACCGGCAGCTCCCATATCCTGAATGCCGACAAGTGCGTCAGACTGGACCAGCTCAAGACATGCTTCCAGCAGAAGCTTTTCCATGAATGGATCCCCAACCTGGACAGCCGGGCGCTTTGTTTCTGATTGGTCTGTTAATTCTTCAGATGCAAAAGTAGCCCCATGGATACCGTCACGGCCAGTTTTTGCACCAACATACATGACTGTGTTGCCTACTCCGTGGGCCTGGCCTTTTTTAATATCCTTATGGTCGATTAAGCCGACACACATAGCGTTTACAAGCGGATTTCCTTCATAGGAAGAATCAAACTGAACTTCTCCCCCAACTGTTGGAATGCCGATGCAGTTTCCGTAGCCCGCAATGCCTGCGACTACTTCTTTAAAAAGGTACCGTACACGAGGAGAATCCAATTCTCCAAAGCGTAAAGAGTTGAGGAGTGCGACCGGTCTTGCGCCCATTGAAAATACATCGCGGATAATCCCGCCGACACCTGTTGCTGCCCCCTGGTAAGGCTCGATTGCAGACGGATGGTTATGGCTTTCAATTTTAAAAACAACTGCTTGCCCGTCGCCGATATCAACAATTCCAGCTCCTTCCCCTGGTCCCTGAAGCACTTTCTCTCCTGTTGTTGGAAATTTGCTTAACACGGGCTTTGAGTTTTTATAGCTGCAATGCTCTGACCACATAACCGAAAACAAACCGATTTCTGTGTAATTTGGCAGACGCCCGATAATCTTTTCAATCATCGCAAATTCGTCATCAGACAAACCCATTTCTTTGTATACCTTCTGTGCCTTTAACTGTTCCGGACTTGGCTCAAGCATTAACGACATGTGCTTCCCTCCATTGTTTTACGATTGATTGAAAAAGTTTCAGGCCATCTGCTCCCCCTAAAAGCTCATCAACGGCTCTTTCAGGGTGCGGCATCATGCCGAGTACATTTCCTTTTTCATTGACAATGCCTGCGATGTTTTCCAGGCTGCCATTTGGATTCGTTCCATTGTAAGTAAAAACGATTTGGTTATTTTTCTTCAATTCAGCTAGAACAGCTTCATCACAATAATAGTTTCCTTCACCATGGGCGATCGGAATATTAATTACTTCGCCTTTTCCGTATGCAGATGAAAACATAGTTTCATTGTTTTCAACCTTCAACTCAACCGTGCGGCAGATGAATTTCAGGCTGTCATTTCTTCTCATCGCCCCTGGCAAAAGACCCGCTTCCAATAAAATTTGGAATCCGTTGCAGACGCCCAGGATTGGCTTTCCTGCTTCAGCCGCTTTCACAACTTCTTTCATGACATTACTGAAGCGTGCGACAGCACCCGAACGAAGATAATCTCCGTAAGAGAAACCGCCGGGAAGAAGAATTCCGTCATATTCGTCTAAGCTTTCCGCGTCATGCCAGACATATTCGGCTTCCGCTCCGAGCTCATCCTTTACAGCATGGTACATATCGATGTCACAATTGGATCCTGGAAATACGATCACAGCAAACTTCACTGAGCAACAGCCTCCTCAATTTCAAAGCGGTAATCTTCAATCACTACATTAGCTAATAAGCGCTCACACATTTCCTTCACAGCTTCTTCAACAGGACGGTCGCTTTTTTCCACTGTCAGTTCCATGTATTTTCCAATGCGCACATCAGACACTTCGCTGTAATTCATGGAATGCAGAGAATTTTTTACAACTGTTCCTTGAGGATCTAGAACACTTTCTCTTAATGTGACGAAAACTTTTACTTTGTACATACTGTTTGGCCTCCCAGTCGCGCTAAAATATTTTCATATGCATCTGTTAAATTTCCAAGGTCTCTGCGGAAAACATCTTTATCCAGCTTTTCATTTGTTTCAATATCCCAAAGCCTGCAAGTATCCGGCGAAATCTCATCAGCCAGCAGAATTTGGCCTGATTCATCTTTACCAAACTCCAGCTTAAAATCTACTAATTTAATGCCAAGGCCATTGAAAAAATCTCTTAAAATGTCATTAACCTGAAGTGCCTTTTCCTGTAGTAGGGCTACTTCCTGCTTATCAGCCAGCTGAAGTACTTCAATATGATCTTCTGTCAGCAGCGGATCACCGAGCTCATCATCTTTGTAGTAGAACTCAACAATCGGTCTCGATAATTCTTTTCCTTCTACAACTCCCAATCTCTTAGAAAAGCTCCCCGCCGCAACATTGCGGACCACTGTTTCGAGCGGAATGATATCCACCTTTTTCACAAGCTGCTCTGTCTCTGAAAGTTTTTCAATAAAGTGAGATTCTATTCCCAGGTCATGAAGCTTTGAAAAAAGCAAACTCGTAATCTCATTATTCAAACGGCCCTTGCCGCTGATGCTTGCCTTTTTCTCACCATTAAAGGCTGTTGCAGAATCTTTGTATTCAATCCAGACGGTATTTCCATCGTTTGTCTGATAAACCTTTTTGGCTTTGCCTTCGTATAACAATTCTCCTTTTTCCATAGCGGAGAGCCTCCCTTATATGAATAGCGCATGTCTGCTAGACGTTATTATTAAGAAGATTGGGAATTTTCCCGATAATAAAGAGGTAAAGACTGCTCTTTACCTCTTTATTTTTTTATAATCCTAGACGGTCAAAAATGGTATCCACATGCTTAATGTGGTAGTTATAGTCAAAGCAGTCATCAATTTCTGCTTCAGAAAGCTTGGAAGTTATCGTTTCATCCTGCTCGATCAAGCTGCGGAATTGTACCTGCTTTTCCCATGCTTCCATGGCCCGCGGCTGAACAGTGTCATATGCCTCTTCGCGAGTCATGCCCTTGTCAATCAAGGCTAGCAGAACACGCTGAGAGTAAATCAGCCCTAACGTACGGTCCATATTGCGTTTCATGTTTTCAGGGAAAACTGTTAAGTTCTTTACGATATTCCCAAAGCGGTTCAGCATATAGTTCAGTGCAATTGTAGCGTCAGGCAGGATGATTCTTTCAGCTGATGAGTGGGAAATATCCCGCTCATGCCATAATGCCACATTTTCATACGCAGTCATCATATAGCCGCGGATCACTCTTGCCATACCAGTCATATTTTCTGAACCAATTGGATTGCGTTTATGCGGCATCGCTGAAGATCCCTTTTGGCCTTTCGCGAAAAACTCTTCCACTTCACGCGTTTCGCTTTTTTGCAGACCGCGGATCTCCGTAGCAAATTTTTCTATTGAAGTGGCCACCAGCGCAAGCGCACCCATATAATGTGCATGACGGTCACGCTGAAGTGTTTGCGTTGAAATTGGCGCTGGCTGGATGCCCAGCTTTTCACACACATATTTTTCAACGAACGGATCGATGTTTGCATATGTTCCAACTGCACCAGAGATTTTACCGAATTCCACACCAGCAGCTGCTTCTTTAAAGCGGTCAAGATTACGCTTCATTTCTTCATACCATAATGCAAGCTTTAAACCGAATGTAGTTGGCTCAGCATGCACCCCGTGCGTACGGCCCATCATCACTGTATGCTTGTGTTCCTTTGCTTTGTTTTTCAGGATTTCCACAAAGCGTTCAATATCTTTTAGAAGGATATCATTCGCCTGCTTGATTAAGTAAGAAAGCGCCGTATCAACCACATCTGTTGAAGTAAGCCCGTAATGAACCCATTTGCGCTCCTCGCCAAGGGATTCAGATACCGCGCGAGTAAAAGCGACCACATCATGTCGTGTTTCCTCTTCGATTTCTTTTATGCGGTCAATATTAAAAGAAGCATTCTCACGGATTTTCTGAACATCTTCTTTCGGAATATCTCCTAATTCTGCCCAAGCTTCACAAGCAAGAATTTCTACCTCAAGCCAAGCCTGAAAGCGGTTCTCTTCTGTCCAGATAGCTCCCATTTCCGGTCTCGTATAACGTTCAATCATGTTTTATCCTCCGATCTTTTCCTTCACAGGGGTCCAAATGCCGCTTTTTTCTGCTTCTTCGATTGCCTCTTCGGCTGAGTTCCGCAAAAGCGTGACATGGCCCATCTTGCGTTTATATTTGGCATCCTTTTTTCCGTACAAGTGTATCTTCCAGTCATCCAATTCAGGTATTTTCTTAATTAAAGGCTCCTGGTGCTCTCCTAGTATGTTTACCATAACCGCCGGTTTTAATAGCTCCGTGCTGCCAAGGGGCCAATTGCAAACCGCACGAATGTGCTGTTCAAACTGGGAGGTTTCGCAAGCTTCAATTGAATAATGGCCTGAGTTATGCGGACGAGGCGCAAGCTCGTTAATGTAAATCTGTCCGTCTTTTGTCAAAAACATTTCGACAGCCAATGTACCGACAAGACTTAAAGCTTCTGCCAGCTGGTTTGCTGCATTTACTGCCCGTTCCTCAGCATCAGCTGTGATCATGGCCGGCACAATTGTCTGGTGCAGAATGTTTTCTTTATGGACATTTTCCCCGACAGGGAATACCGCTTTTTCTCCCGAAATATTCCGGCAGATAATAACCGATATTTCCTTTTCGAAAGCTATCCATTTTTCAAGGACGCACACGCCATTCCCAAGAAGCTGTGCAGCTTTCTTAATATCCTGCCCTCTCTTTATCACAACTTGCCCTTTTCCGTCATATCCGCCTCTCGATGTCTTTAATACTGCTGGATAGCCAAGCTTTTCTATATTATCATAAATGTCTTTTTCAGTAGTAATGACCGCATATGGCGCTACCTCGCAGCCAGCTCTTTGGATGGCTGCTTTTTCCTTTGTCCGGTCCTGGGTGATCTCCAGCACCTCGCTCCCCTGCGGGACATACGCATTTGCACACAGCCACTCAAGAGCTTCCGCACTGATATTTTCAAATTCATATGTCACAACGTCACTGACGTCAGCTAACTCTTTTATAGAATCTAAATGACCGTATTCGCCAATGATTTTAATATCCGCAACCTGTCCGCATGGAGAGTCTTCATCTGGATCCAAAACGGCAATCCTGAAGCCATTTGCTTTTGCTGCCAGTGCCATCATTCTCCCGAGCTGTCCCCCGCCAATAATTCCAATTGTTTGTCCAGGTAAAATCGTTTTATTAGACAAGTTCATCACTGCTTTCTAGTACTTCCTGTTTTGTTTTATCTCTTTTTGACTGAAGACGTTCTGCAATGGCTGCATCAAAAGCGCCAAGAATTTGTGCTGCCAGCAACCCTGCGTTAGTAGCTCCTGCTTTTCCAATCGCAACCGTTGCAACAGGGACGCCGCCGGGCATCTGAACGATGGACAGCAATGAATCCAGTCCGTTAAGAGCTTTTGATTGCACTGGTACTCCAATGACAGGAAGTGTCGTTTTCGCCGCTACCATACCTGGCAGGTGTGCCGCTCCTCCAGCACCGGCAATAATTACCTTGATTCCTCTTTCTCTTGCCTGCTCAGCATATTCAAACATAAGATCTGGAGTCCGATGAGCTGAAACAACCTTTTTTTCAAAAGGGATTTCAAGCTCTTCCAGAATTCCGCAAGCGTGCTTCATCGTCTCCCAATCTGATTTACTTCCCATTATGACTGCTGCTTGTGCGCTCATTCCTTCTCCTCCAAATCTTCCAATATAAAAAACCCGCACAGACCCTTCTCTTAAAATGAGAGAAAGTAATCTGTCCGGGCTAAAAAGAACCGTAAGGAAGACACCTGCAAACGGCAGGGACCATTCCTTCTACATGCCGGGCATATCAGCTTTCCCTCATAGTCCAGCAATTTACGGTTGCCGGGTAGAAACTTATGGGCCTTATTCCCATTATTATACGAGGGGTTTATTCACGTTTTATTAACTACCACCATATTAACAACATACCTGATACTCTGTCAATCGAAAAATCGAACAATACTAAAAGTCAGACAATTAATGTTCGTGTTTTAATTATCGATTAGTTTTGCTTCAAAAACTATCTGCCTTCCAGCCGGTTCATATTCGACTTTACCGCCTGTCTTAACTTCTTTAAATATAGGCTTCTCAGTCCTTCTAACAGGTATATATCCTGCCTTTTGTATCCTGTCCAGGCACTGGTCAATCGTTTCGTTTTCCTGGACCTCAAACACCATTTTGTTCTTGGCTTTGCTCATTGAGATAACTTTCCTCTCTTAACAGATTTCACCCAGAAGCCTCCATGAATTGTTTTTGGCTCATAAGCGATGATGAAGGCCTTAGGATCCAGTTCTTTAATCGTCTGATAAAGCTTTAATTCATATTTTCTCGGTGTCAGGATCTGCAGTGCCATCCGATCGCCTTCAAGTCCGTTAGCTGCCCAGTTTGTGACACCATAGCCTTTATCTCTTAAAGCCTTTGGAAGATCCCTGTCATATTCCTTTGTAATTACATTTACCGTAATATAGCCAAGAGCAAGCTTCTCTTCAATTTTCATGCCGACAATAACGCCAATTCCATAACCGACTGCATAAGCAATCAGATTTTGTATTTCATTTAGGTTATCCAGAACCAGCCCCAGTCCAATTACATAAATGACAACTTCAATTGTACTTATAAAAGCTGCAAGGTACCTTTGTCCCTTAAGCGTCAGAATCATCCTGATGGTGAAAAATGATACATATACAATATTAATGATCAAAATAATGGCGACCATTATAAAACTGTTCTCCAGCAATGCAAGTCCTCCTTTACGGGGAATTAAAAGGCCCATGGGTGTCCTCTCCCCATTAAGTCCCTATTGTACAAAAGAAATGGGCTTTTGATAACCTTTTTTCGAAAATTGGATTCTTTATGAATAGGTTATCCTTTTTTGAGTGGGATGAAACGGCTGAATTATGCCTGAATTCGTTGAAGCTAAATGAAGGAGTGAGGTTCTAAAAATATATATCAAGCAGGTTTTGAAGTTTATCTAGTATGTATTGGGTTTTATCTAACATGTCTAGAAGTTTATCTATCAGGTTTTCACTTTTATCTAGCATGTTTCGGAGTTTATTTACATTTGGCGCAATTTATATTTGGAGAGAATAGATTTGACTATTAAAACAGACGGTGATATAAGGGAGTGGCACAAATAATTCGATTTAGGCTTATATACGTGTGAAAGTGACGCATATATGTGCCAAAGTGAAGCATAACATGAAAAAGTGGCGCATTTGTTGACCGATGTGAGCATATATCTATTTTCCCATTAAAAAGAAGAATCCAAATAAGATATTGGGTACCGTAACTCATCCAAGCACACAAAAAAGAGCACCCATCAGGTGCTCTTTCATATGCCCGGCAGCGTCCTACTCTCACAGGGGGACAGCCCCCAACTACCATCGGCGCTGAGAAGCTTAACTTCCGTGTTCGGTATGGGAACGGGTGTGACCTTCTCGCTATCGCCACCGGACTATTTGATTGAAGAAACTTCGTTCCCTCAAAACTAGATAATGCATGAAGAAGTATTGCCGAGTATTCACCAATGACTTGTCTAGCTTCGGCTCCTAACTTCTCGGCCGTTTCGATCCGTCCCTCCAAATCCCAAAACCAGGATTTGAATGGCCGGCTCTCCAACGTCTTTCGAAGTTGAACAGTCGCCTCCGCTTTTCGTTTTGGTTAAGTCCTCGATCGATTAGTATCAGTCAGCTCCACATGTCGCCACGCTTCCACCTCTGACCTATCAACCTGATCATCTTTCAGGGATCTTACTAGCTTGACGCTATGGGAAATCTCATCTCGAGGGGGGCTTCATGCTTAGATGCTTTCAGCACTTATCCCTTCCGCACATAGCTACCCAGCGATGCCTTTGGCAAGACAACTGGTACACCAGCGGTGCGTCCATCCCGGTCCTCTCGTACTAAGGACAGCTCCTCTCAAATTTCCTGCGCCCACGACGGATAGGGACCGAACTGTCTCACGACGTTCTGAACCCAGCTCGCGTACCGCTTTAATGGGCGAACAGCCCAACCCTTGGGACCGACTACAGCCCCAGGATGCGATGAGCCGACATCGAGGTGCCAAACCTCCCCGTCGATGTGGACTCTTGGGGGAGATAAGCCTGTTATCCCCGGGGTAGCTTTTATCCGTTGAGCGATGGCCCTTCCATGCGGAACCACCGGATCACTAAGCCCGACTTTCGTCCCTGCTCGACTTGTAGGTCTCGCAGTCAAGCTCCCTTGTGCCTTTACACTCTGCGAATGATTTCCAACCATTCTGAGGGAACCTTTGGGCGCCTCCGTTACTTTTTAGGAGGCGACCGCCCCAGTCAAACTGCCCACCTGACACTGTCTCCCGCCCCGATCAGGGGCGCGGGTTAGAATTTCAATACAGCCAGGGTAGTATCCCACCGACGCCTCCACCGAAGCTGGCGCTCCGGCTTCTCAGGCTCCTACCTATCCTGTACAAGCTGTACCAAAATTCAATATCAGGCTACAGTAAAGCTCCACGGGGTCTTTCCGTCCTGTCGCGGGTAACCTGCATCTTCACAGGTACTATAATTTCACCGAGTCTCTCGTTGAGACAGTGCCCAGATCGTTACGCCTTTCGTGCGGGTCGGAACTTACCCGACAAGGAATTTCGCTACCTTAGGACCGTTATAGTTACGGCCGCCGTTTACTGGGGCTTCGATTCAAAGCTTCGCTTGCGCTAACCTCTCCTCTTAACCTTCCAGCACCGGGCAGGCGTCAGCCCCTATACTTCGCCTTGCGGCTTCGCAGAGACCTGTGTTTTTGCTAAACAGTCGCCTGGGCCTATTCACTGCGGCTCATCAGGGCTATGCACCCTAATGAGCACCCCTTCTCCCGAAGTTACGGGGTCATTTTGCCGAGTTCCTTAACGAGAGTTCTCTCGCTCACCTTAGGATTCTCTCCTCGCCTACCTGTGTCGGTTTGCGGTACGGGCACCTTTTCCCTCGCTAGAGGCTTTTCTTGGCAGTGTGGAATCAGGAACTTCGGTACTAAATTTCCCTCGCCGTCACAGCTCAGCCTGTGTGGTAACGGGATTTGCCTCGTTACCAGCCTAACTGCTTGGACGCGCTAATCCAGCAGCGCGCTTACCCTATCCTCCTGCGTCCCCCCATTGCTCAAACGGTAAAGAGGTGGTACAGGAATATCAACCTGTTGTCCATCGCCTACGCTTTTCAGCCTCGGCTTAGGTCCCGACTAACCCTGAGCGGACGAGCCTTCCTCAGGAAACCTTAGGCATTCGGTGGATGGGATTCTCACCCATCTTTCGCTACTCATACCGGCATTCTCACTTCTAAGCGCTCCACCAGTCCTTGCGGTCTGGCTTCAACGCCCTTAGAACGCTCTCCTACCACTGACATCGAAAGATGTCAATCCACAGCTTCGGTGATACGTTTAGCCCCGGTACATTTTCGGCGCGGAGTCACTCGACCAGTGAGCTATTACGCACTCTTTAAATGGTGGCTGCTTCTAAGCCAACATCCTGGTTGTCTAAGCAACTCCACATCCTTTTCCACTTAACGTATACTTTGGGACCTTAGCTGGTGGTCTGGGCTGTTTCCCTCTTGACTACGGATCTTATCACTCGCAGTCTGACTCCCATGGATAAGTCTTTGGCATTCGGAGTTTGTCTGAATTCGGTAACCCGATGGGGGCCCCTAGTCCAAACAGTGCTCTACCTCCAAGACTCTTACTACATGAGGCTAGCCCTAAAGCTATTTCGGAGAGAACCAGCTATCTCCAAGTTCGATTGGAATTTCTCCGCTACCCACACCTCATCCCCGCACTTTTCAACGTGCGTGGGTTCGGGCCTCCATCCAGTGTTACCTGGACTTCACCCTGGACATGGGTAGATCACCTGGTTTCGGGTCTACGACCACATACTCATTCGCCCTATTCAGACTCGCTTTCGCTGCGGCTCCGTCTATTCAACTTAACCTCGCATGTAATCGTAACTCGCCGGTTCATTCTACAAAAGGCACGCTATCACCCATTAACGGGCTCTAACTACTTGTAGGCACACGGTTTCAGGATCTCTTTCACTCCCCTTCCGGGGTGCTTTTCACCTTTCCCTCACGGTACTGGTTCACTATCGGTCACTAGGGAGTATTTAGCCTTGGGAGATGGTCCTCCCTGCTTCCGACGGGATTTCTCGTGTCCCGCCGTACTCAGGATCCACTCTGGAGGGAACGAAGTTTCAACTACAGGGCTTTTACCTTCTCTGGCCGGCCTTTCCAGACCTGTTCATTTACCTCGTTCCTTTGTAACTCCGTGTAGAGTGTCCTACAACCCCAGGAGGCAAGCCTCCTGGTTTGGGCTAATCCCGTTTCGCTCGCCGCTACTCAGGGAATCGCGTTTGCTTTCTCTTCCTCCGGGTACTTAGATGTTTCAGTTCCCCGGGTCTGCCTTCTATACCCTATGTATTCAGGTAAAGATCCTATCCCATTACGGATAGGGGGTTTCCCCATTCGGAAATCTCCGGATCAAAGCTTACTTACAGCTCCCCGAAGCATATCGGTGTTAGTACCGTCCTTCATCGGCTCCTAGTGCCAAGGCATTCACCGTGCGCCCTTTCTAACTTAACCTACTTCGGCCAATGATAAGCGGCGAATCTCTGCGTCAGCTCAGTCACTGTGCTCCTCACGTACTCTCGTACGCTCCGGTGCTCGTTCGGTCGCTTCCTTGATCTTCTTGCTTCTCATTGCCCTCATGGTTTGTGCTCTTACTTTGTTTTAAAACAAAAATAAGAGAAAAAACTAAGATGGCGATTACTCGGTTATTGCTTCTTCATTAACATTATCTAGTTTTCAAAGAACGACTCTTTCATTGAGAGATTGAACTCTCAAAACTGAACGAACAAAACACGTCACGTTTCATGTAAATATCCTTAGAAAGGAGGTGATCCAGCCGCACCTTCCGATACGGCTACCTTGTTACGACTTCACCCCAATCATCTGTCCCACCTTAGGCGGCTGGCTCCAAAAGGTTACCCCACCGACTTCGGGTGTTACAAACTCTCGTGGTGTGACGGGCGGTGTGTACAAGGCCCGGGAACGTATTCACCGCGGCATGCTGATCCGCGATTACTAGCGATTCCGGCTTCATGCAGGCGAGTTGCAGCCTGCAATCCGAACTGAGAATGGTTTTATGGGATTCGCTTAACCTCGCGGTTTCGCAGCCCTTTGTACCATCCATTGTAGCACGTGTGTAGCCCAGGTCATAAGGGGCATGATGATTTGACGTCATCCCCACCTTCCTCCGGTTTGTCACCGGCAGTCACCTTAGAGTGCCCAACTGAATGCTGGCAACTAAGATCAAGGGTTGCGCTCGTTGCGGGACTTAACCCAACATCTCACGACACGAGCTGACGACAACCATGCACCACCTGTCATCCTGTCCCCCGAAGGGGAACGCCCTATCTCTAGGGTTGTCAGGAGATGTCAAGACCTGGTAAGGTTCTTCGCGTTGCTTCGAATTAAACCACATGCTCCACCGCTTGTGCGGGCCCCCGTCAATTCCTTTGAGTTTCAGCCTTGCGGCCGTACTCCCCAGGCGGAGTGCTTAATGCGTTTGCTGCAGCACTAAAGGGCGGAAACCCTCTAACACTTAGCACTCATCGTTTACGGCGTGGACTACCAGGGTATCTAATCCTGTTTGCTCCCCACGCTTTCGCGCCTCAGCGTCAGTTACAGACCAAAGAGTCGCCTTCGCCACTGGTGTTCCTCCACATCTCTACGCATTTCACCGCTACACGTGGAATTCCACTCTTCTCTTCTGCACTCAAGTTCCCCAGTTTCCAATGACCCTCCCCGGTTGAGCCGGGGGCTTTCACATCAGACTTAAGGAACCGCCTGCGCGCGCTTTACGCCCAATAATTCCGGACAACGCTTGCCACCTACGTATTACCGCGGCTGCTGGCACGTAGTTAGCCGTGGCTTTCTGGTTAGGTACCGTCAAGGTACCGGCAGTTACTCCGGTACTTGTTCTTCCCTAACAACAGAGTTTTACGATCCGAAAACCTTCATCACTCACGCGGCGTTGCTCCGTCAGACTTTCGTCCATTGCGGAAGATTCCCTACTGCTGCCTCCCGTAGGAGTCTGGGCCGTGTCTCAGTCCCAGTGTGGCCGATCACCCTCTCAGGTCGGCTACGCATCGTCGCCTTGGTGAGCCGTTACCTCACCAACTAGCTAATGCGCCGCGGGCCCATCTGTAAGTGATAGCCGAAACCATCTTTCAGCTTTCCCTCATGTGAGGGAAAGAATCATCCGGTATTAGCCCCGGTTTCCCGGAGTTATCCCAGTCTTACAGGCAGGTTGCCCACGTGTTACTCACCCGTCCGCCGCTGACTTCAGGGAGCAAGCTCCCATCTGTCCGCTCGACTTGCATGTATTAGGCACGCCGCCAGCGTTCGTCCTGAGCCAGGATCAAACTCTCCATATAAGAGTTGATTAAGCTCATAAGTTGTCTTTTCAAAAAAGACTAAAGAATTAACGTTGACGTTTTTGTTCGTTCAGTTTTCAAAGATCAATCCGCCGCTCAGAAGCGACTTTATTAATATATCATTTCTCAATCACTTCGTCAACAACTTTTTTTAAAACTTTCAAATCTTGTTAACGTCTCAAGCGACTGTTTTTCTATAATATCACCTATTGCCCAGAAGGTCAACAAGTTATTCAAAAAAACAAAAAAAGATTTTATTATGCATTTAAATCAAAAGAAACCAGCTGCTTAAAATACAGCTGGTTTCTTCTATATTATATATTACTATTTGGAGATGACAATGATATCTTTTTCTTTAAGGTCAACAGCGCCTGGCTTATTAATCTTGATCCCTTCACCCTGTTGAAGGTTTGTGAATACGATTGGCGTGATGATAGAAGTTGCATTTTTCTCGATATAATCAAGATCCACTTTCAACAATGGCTGCCCTGCTTCTACACGGTCATTCTCAGCAACTAATGCTTCAAATCCCTGTCCTTTCAGGTTTACTGTATCAATACCTACATGGATAAGGATTTCTCGGCCTGAATCTGAAAGGATGCCGATTGCATGCTTTGTCGGGAACATGTTAACGATTTTCCCATCCACCGGTGATACAACAGTTCCTTCTGCAGGTACAATCGCAAAACCATCGCCCATCATTTTACCCGAGAATACAGCATCAGGTACTTCTGTGATTGGTTTGATTTCTCCTTTGATCGGTGAAATGAAAAGATCTTCCTTGTGCTCTGTCTGAAGAGCTTCAGGATTTACTTCTTCAATTTGCTGTTCAACCCCGCCTTCTGGCGCTTTTTCAACCGTGCGCGGTCTTTTGCCGCTCATGATATCTTTCATTTGACCTTTGATTGTTTCAGATCTCGGGCCAAAGATAGCCTGGATGTTGTTTCCTACTTCCAATACTCCAGATGCACCAAGTTTCTTCAATCGTTCTTTATCTACATTTTTTATATCGTTTACCGATACACGAAGACGAGTAATACATGCATCAAGATGAGCGATGTTTTCTTGTCCGCCCATAGCATCAAGAACTTCATATGGAAGATCTCCGCCTTTACCTGAAGAAGCTGTTTCTTCATCTTCTACTTCTTCACGGCCTGGGGTCATTAAATTAAATTTGCGGATGGCAAATCGGAAGCCAAAGTAATAGATTACAGCAAATACTAATCCAACCGGAATGACAATCCAGGCATTTGTCTGAGGGTTGATTAAACCGAATAAAATATAGTCAATCAAACCGCCTGAGAAAGTCATGCCTATTTTCACATCCAGGAGATGCATGGTCATGAATGACAGACCTGCAAACACTGCGTGAACCGCAAACAGGATAGGAGCCACGAATAAGAATGAGAACTCCAGCGGCTCTGTAATACCTGTTAAGAAAGAAGTTAACGCAGCAGATGCCATAAGGCCTCCGACTACCACTTTCTTTTCGGGGCGTGCTTCATGATAAATTGCTAATGCAGCTGCAGGAAGACCAAACATCATGAACGGGAATTTACCAGTCATAAATGTACCTGCAGTAAGGTTTTGTACATTGTCACTGATTTGAGCCATGAAAATACGCTGATCACCGCGAACTGTTTCCCCTGCATTCGTTACATACTGTCCAAATTCATACCAGAATGGAGAGTAGAAAATGTGATGAAGACCAAAAGGAATCAATGAGCGTTCAATTAATCCAAAAATAAACGCGGATAGAGTCAAGTTCGCATGAACCATGTTTTGAGAGAAAGCATTTAACCCTTCCTGGATTGGCGGCCAGATAACCAGCATCAGCAAACCAAGTACTACAGATGTTGCAGCCGTAATAATTGGAACAAAACGCTTTCCGGCAAAGAATCCCAAATAGGATGGAAGTTCGATTTCAAAAAACTTGTTATATAATGCAGCAGCGATAATACCAACAATGATACCGCCGAATACACCTGTCTGCAGAGTTGGGATTCCTAAGATGTTCGCATAATTAAGCCCATTTACATCCTCTGCAGTTATTCCTGCAGCCGTTCCCATTGTCACATTCATAATTAGATAGCCGATGATGGCAGCAAGTGCGGCTACACCTTCACCGCCTGCCAAACCAACAGCTACACCAACTGCAAATAGAACAGGCAGGTTGGCAAAGACGATATCTCCTGCTTTTTGCATAACCTGAGCAACGATTTCAACTCCGCTGTTATCCAGGAATGGAGCCAGCTCAAGCAGTGCCGGATTTTGCAAAGCCGCCCCGATAGCGAGCAGTATACCCGCTGCCGGCAGTAATGCTACTGGAAGCATTAAGGCTTTTCCGACTTTTTGCAGGACGCCAAATATTTTCTTAAACATATGTTAACCCCCTAAAGTTTTTTACTCATTAAGCGTTTTCATTTAATAGCGGCAAGCATTAAAAAAATAAAAAAGGCATGAGGAAAAAAAGGATAGAATTCAGGTGTATACAAGGGTATCATACCCTATTTACCTAAATTCAATTACCTTTCTTCACTCATGCCTGATCGAATCAGTAACACGTAAAGACTTGCCTGTTTCTTGACAAGATAGTATCGAAATTAATTTATTTTCTTTTGAAGCCTCTGCAGATGCATTGTCAGATAAACAGCTTCTGCATTAAAGACTGGTTTTTTTAATGATTGCTGCATTACTTTAATGAGCTTCCAAGAGAGATTGTAGCACACCGGATATTCTTCTTTCAAGAGGGAAGTTATTTTTTCCGGTTCTTCAACCACCTCGCCTTTGTTAACCCGTTCAATGGTGAATCGGATATGGCGGACAAGCCTCATATAATCGATACTGTCTTTATCAATTTTAATGTCCAGCTGTTCTTCAATCATATTCACTAGATGGGTTACCAGCTGAGAATGCTGATTGACTTCGGATAAATCGCGGTTCATCACAGCACTGTGAACATGAAGGGCAATGAACCCGATCTCCCCTTGAGGCAAATAGATGCCGGTTCGCTGTCCTATAAGGTTTACAACTTCGCTGGCAATTTCGTATTCAAATGGGTAGAGTGTCTTAGTCTCAACAAGAAAAGGATTTTTCATTTCCATCCCTTTTTTCAGACGAGTTATCGCAAACATCAAGTGATCGGTTAGCGCAACATGAATATGTTCATTAAGCATGGAGTTCGCCCTCTGTTTAATCAATTGAATCGAGGAGATAATCGTTTCAAGCAATTCATTATCCACAAAAGGCATCAGTTTAATATAATTCTCCTGCTCTTTTTCATTTTTAAGCACAAAGAGCTTTTCAACCAAAGCAGAGTCGATTGGCTGGCCAGACTTCCGGCTGAAGCCAATCCCCTTGCCGATAAGAACGACTTCTCCAAATGACTCGTGGCTGCCAATGAGGACATTATTATTAAGCACTTTTTTAACCTTATACTCACCCATTCTCTTCTCCCCGCCCATTAAACAAATGTACTCTCATGGTATTAAAGCCTGTCCGGGAAGTCAACGGATTGATTTGAATAAAATAAAGAGACCCGCATCCAAGCGGGCCCAATCCATAATATTACTTCAGGAAAATGAAATACAAAACAAATATGACGAACAGCACATACATGATTGGGTGAATCTCTTTTATTCTCCCTTTTACAATCATGGTAATTGGATAAAAAATGAATCCGATTGCGATTCCTGTTGCGATACTGTAAGTTAATGGCATTGCAATAATAGTAAGGAAGGCTGGAACTGCAATTTCAAACTTTGTCCAATCAATGTTGCCTAATGAAGCAACCATCAGTACACCGACAATGATGAGCGCCGGAGCAGTCACTGCAGAAGTTATAACCTCTAATAGAGGAAAGAAGAATAATGATAACAGGAAGAATCCCGCTGTTACAATCGATGCAAATCCTGTTCTCGCACCTGCCGCAACCCCTGATGAAGACTCAATGAATGAAGTTGTCGTTGATGTTCCGAATATCGCGCCTACTACTGTTGCTGTTGAGTCAGCCAGAAGTGCTTTACCTGCACGCGGCAACTTATTCTCCTTCATTAGGCCTGCCTGGTTGGCAACACCCACTAAAGTACCCGCTGTATCAAAGAAGTCAACGAATAGGAATGTCAGAACAACGACCAGCATGCTTGTTGAGAAGAATGAAGGGTCGCTATATGCCCCGAATGCCGCTCCAAACGTTGGAGCTACACTTGGCACGGAATCAACAACCTTTCCTGGAACATCAATCAGGCCGGCAATCATTCCAACAACAGTCGTGATTACCATTCCTATAAAAATTCCGCCATTCATTCCTTTTGTCATGAGAATAACTGTTATGATAATCCCGAAAATAGCCAGAAGCACATTCCCATCAGTAAAATCGCCTAATCCAACGAGAACTGCATCATTATTGACAATCAGCCCTGCACTCTGAGCGCCGACAAATGTAATAAACAAACCGATTCCGGCACTGACCGCATACTTCAATTCTGCAGGAATCGAGTTAATGATTTTTTCACGCAAGCCTGAAAGTGATAAAAGGATAAAGATAATCCCTGAGATAAGAACCCCGCCTAGTGCATGCTGCCAAGGAATTCCCATCGTTAATACAACAGTATAAGCAAAAAATGCATTTAATCCCATACCGGGAGCAAGCGCAATCGGATACCTGGCCAGTACCCCCATCAATAGTGATCCAATTGCCGCAGCTACTGCTGTCGCCACGAATACTGCACCATAGTCCATTCTCATGGCATCCGGCAAATCTGGTATATCCATTAACGATAAAGTAATCGGATTAACGACCAAGATATAAGCCATTGCTAAAAAAGTTGTAAGTCCGCCGATAAATTCACGACGGTAGTTAGTACCAAGTTCTTCAAACTGGAAGTACTTCTTCATTTCTCTTCCCCCTATTGGCTGTCTTTATTTTTTTCAATAAAAAAACTCCGGGTTGACTACCGGAGCATTGACAACTGGGCTCGTGCTTGCAATAGGGGAAAACAAAGAAGAATAATGGCAAAAAACATCCCTATCTGCACTTACCTCGTAGTCAAGCTATTTACGGTAGCTCGGTAGAAACTTTTGGGCCATATCCCCAATATTATACGACGTAAAACGACATATTTAATTCTTCTTTATCATAGCACCTCAAAAAGTCCTAGTCAATAGAAAAAGCGAACATTTTCATGTCCGCATTTTCTTAATGTTCGTATTTTATTCCCACTCGATTGTTGCAGGCGGCTTGCTCGTAATATCGTAAACCACTCTGTTGACATGCGATACTTCATTAACGATCCTAGTTGAAATAATCTCCAGTACATCCCATGGGATACGTGCCCAGTCAGAAGTCATACCGTCAATGGAAGTAACCGCACGGATTCCAATAGTATAATCATAAGTTCGGGCATCTCCCATTACACCGACACTGCGGATATCAGGAAGAACCGTGAAGTATTGCCAAATGTCGCGATCAAGCCCTGCCTTTTGAATTTCCTCGCGCAGTATGGCATCAGACTCGCGCACAATTTCAAGCTTATCTTCTGAGATTTCCCCAAGTACGCGGATACCTAGTCCCGGACCAGGGAATGGCTGTCTCCAAACGATTTCATCCGGAATGCCAAGCTCCGTTCCCAGCGCACGCACCTCATCTTTAAACAGAGTGTTAAGCGGTTCGATCAGCTTGAATTGCATATCTTCAGGAAGCCCGCCTACATTGTGATGAGATTTAATCGTTTGAGCAGTTGCTGTTCCACTTTCAATAATATCCGTATAAAGTGTTCCCTGTGCAAGGAAATCAATGCCTTCAAGCTTGGCTGCTTCATCATCGAATACATAGATAAATTCATTGCCGATGATTTTACGCTTTTGTTCAGGATCGCTAACCCCTTTAAGCTTATTCATAAAGCGTTCCTGGGCATCCACTTTAATTACATTCATATTGAATCCATCAGCAAATGTCTTCATGACGCCTTCTGCTTCATCTTTTCTCAGCAGGCCGTGATCCACGAAAATACAGGTTAGCTGATCGCCAATTGCTTTATGAATAAGGACGGCAACAACAGATGAATCAACACCGCCGCTCAATGCACAAAGAACCTTTTTATCTCCAACTTCCTGGCGGATCTTCTCCATTTCAATCTCAATGAAGTTTTCCATTGACCAATCGCCTGTACAGCCGCAAACGCCGAACACAAAGTTTTTCAGCATATCATTTCCGTGAACTGAATGGCGAACCTCAGGGTGGAATTGAACAGCGTATAAACCGCGCTCTTCATTGCTCATAGCTGCAATCGGGCATGATGGATTTGTACCATCCACTGTAAAACCAGCGGGAGCCTCTACGACAAGATCGCCATGGCTCATCCAGACCGTCTGTTCTCTAGGCAGATCTGTAAACAACTTGGATTCATTTTCAATTTTCATGATCGCCTTTCCGTATTCACGGTGTTTCGCAGGTTCTACTTTACCATCAAAATGCATAGTCATCAGCTGCATGCCATAGCAGATTCCGAAAATCGGCAAGCCCAGTTCAAAAATTTCTTCATCACAGCGGAAAGCATTTTCGCCGTAAACACTGTTGGGACCGCCAGAGAAAATAATCCCTTTTGGATTCATTTCTTTGATTTCCGCAGCTGTAATCGTATGCGGATGCAGCTCACTGTATACGCCAAACTCACGGATTCTGCGTGTGATTAACTGATTGTACTGGCTCCCAAAGTCCAGCACTACGATCATTTCTTGATTTTGAAGTTCTGTTTTCCCCGTCACACTGTTCACCTCATTAAATTTGTTATTTTACTTTTAGTCTTCTCTCCTGCAGGTAAAATATCTAGTAAAAATATAATTTCTTTGCAACTCATATAACTGCCAGCCAGAAGCTGGCCAATAAAAAAAACCGGAACTCTTTCTCCACAAAAAAAGTGAAGGCAGAATTTCGGTTTTCACGTATAGCAAAAAGCTTCTTCTGCCTTCATAGTCAGATCATTTACGGCGATCCGGTAGAGACTTTCGAACCATATTATCGAGGATATATGAAGGTTGCATGATTTAATTGTAATACTCGGCAAAATCCGAACAATATGCCGCTGTCTTATTTGCCTATTGTAACAACAGCCCCAAATCCCGGTCAAGCTATTGTCTTTTTAATTAAATTTTCCCACAATTCTTTCGTGTCATTCCAGCTTCCTTCTTTTAGAACTCCCCTGTAAACAAGTTCTTCGTAGTGGGCTGTCAGCCTGCTCATTTCCTTTGTTGAGAAAAAGCTGTCTATATATTTGGCATACTCCCTTAAGGTTTGGCCCTTTTTCCGCTTTAGCCCGTACCGGTCCAATTCTTTTAAAAGAATAAGATAAGCTTTAGGAAAATGCTCATCATTATTTGTCTTTTTAAATCTCCAGATAAAATAATGCGGCATCCATTTTCCCCTCTTCTGGAAAAGCACGAAAACAAGCACACCTGCTGCCAATATCGCTGCTGCGACTACTTTCCAATTATCTTTTAAGAAAGCTCCCAGATTGTCCCAAAGCTCTTTTACCGAAAACGGCGATTTTTCTGCCGATGCTTCATCAGGCATGTCCGGCTTAACAGGAGCCTCAGTCTCGTTTGGCTTTTCCGCTTCCGGCTGGCTCGTATTTTGGCCTGCGTTGTCAAAGTTAAATTGTACATTATTATTGAACCCCTGAGTTGGTTCAAATGGAACCCAGCCCATTTCAGGGAAATAGATTTCCACCCATGAATGGGCATTGTTATTTGTTACCTCAAACAAGCGAAGACCAGACCCTAATGATTGCTTGAATTCTCCCTCTGTATAGCCCTTAACCCACCTTGCCGGCAATCCAATGGATCTGGCCATTACCACCATGGAGGAGGAGAAATTGTCGCAATATCCCTGCTTGGTATCAAATAAAAACTGGTCCACATAGTCCTCATTTTCATCTGGAACAGCTACGTCTGTCTGGCTGTAGGTAAATTCTGCCCTTCGGAAATACCTCTCAAGCTCCCTTGCTTTTTCAAACCAGTCCGGTTTCTCTTGAGTAATTTCCAGAGCAAGTTCCCTGACTCTTTCAGGCAATTCTTCAGGCAGCTGTGTATATCGCGCCATAAATTCTTCAGGCAGTGATTCCGCGTTTGCCCCGGCTTCCTTCATTGCAGTCACACTGTATTCAGGCACCTCGAAGCCTAACTTATATTCTTCCAATGCAGATGGCCGTCCGCCATCCAATGTCCGTATTTTTTCAGTGGCCGTTTCCAGCTCATAGGTAATGAACTGCGAAGCTTTAATACTATTTACCCCTAATGGATACACAACATGAGGGTAATTCATAAAAGTATAAACGGAGCTTACTTCTTCAGTGGTTTCAATTGCATCGTTATCGATAAAGGATGTAACCGGAATTTCTTCTCCCATTCCAAACGGAAGATATTCTCCTTCAGCCTGGGATGTAACCCATCCTTTGCCTGTATATGCATCTTTTGTTTCCACCTTCCAGTAATGGCGGGACTCCACTTCCGCCCTGAAGACCACAGCGTTATCTCCAATAAAAGGGCCACCAAGACGGGAATCATCTTCACCATAGCCGATTTTCTGAATACCCGGGCCATCACCGCCGCTATTTTGTCCATAGGACTTAATAAACGGAACAGGATCGGGCCAAATCGGTTCTGCCTTAGGTGCTGCAAACCCTAAGCCGGTACTCAGAGCGATCAGAGCGGTCAGCGGAATCATCCATTTGCGCGACAGGGAAGCTTCTTTCTTCAACCCCTCCTGATCCAGGAGACGGTTGAACGTTAAGATGCCCATAACCGCAAAGCCCGCAATAACTGTCCTGACAATCGCCGCGTCTGCCGTGTAAGGCGTAAAGGTATCCAATACACTTATATAAATGAGTGTCATGAAAAAGAAAATGAAAATCCGCCTGCGATTGATCAGCCAGTACTGAATCAAATAAGTCATCAGCCATAGCAGAATGAAAAAGAGAAGGCTTCTGAATAGATTTGTCATGCCAGGCCATTCTCTATCAGCTATTAAACCAAAGTTGTGCACCATGTCCGATGCAAATACGGATATCCATGAAAATTGGAAAAAGGATCCCTCAAAGTACAAATAATGCAGTTCATAGAGAATATAAAGCAACTTTATAAAACCGCTTAAAACAAGGCCAACACTGAAAAAAGCCAGCAAAAGCGATAGTATAAGGAACACGAGGAAAACAATGACATTAGATGTGTCCGTAAGCTCTTCAACCGGACGCAGCCATTCCCATAATAGGAAAAAGCCCAGAACATAAAGAAGAAACGAGGCAAAATCTTTCGGTACCTTTGGAGAACTCATCACTTGTTCACCCCCGAAAACACATCTGCAAACTGTCCGTTATGAACCAGAACTACCCGGATTCCCCTGGCATTGGCGGAGGTTTTGAGCAGCAGCTTATCCCCGGAAGGAGATTCATCCTCATTTTTTATTAAAAATATAGATACAATCCCTTTTTTGGACGTGAAAAACCCGGCTTTCTCTATAAGCGTTTTTGTTAATTGCCCTGTAACAACCATCAGCTGACTGTTCTGCTGCAAAAGAAAATGCTCTGCTTCAAGAACCCGGTCCACTGCAGCTGCAGAATCATCCTTTATTTTTGCCAAATGATAGAACAGCTGAAGCTGGTGTGCTTCACCGCCTCTGATTGGAAAAGCTGTCCGCGTTGCTGCAGAGGTCAAAAACCCAGTCTGTGCTCCTTTGCGAAGAATCGCCCTTACCATGGAGGCTGTAAACGAAACGATGGCCTCAAATCGGCTATCCGGTGCACAATCCATGAGGATATATACGTCATGCGATTGCCTTTGTTCAAATTCTTTGGTCATAATATCATTGCGCTTAGCAGTAGCTTTCCAGTTAATCCAGGAGAATCTGTCTCCCGGCTGATACTCCCTAATGCCGATGGCCATGGAAGTATCCCTTTGCACCCGCTCTTTTGAAGCAGTCATTCCCTGATCATAATGATGCGCCATAGGCTTATAAATGATTTCCTCATATGCCGGGTAGACAATCATCCGGCTCTCAGCAGGGGCTTGCCTTTCTTTTTCTATTAAACCGAGCAAATCACCTGTTTTCATACGGATGGAGGCAAAAAAATGCTCACCCCTCGGCAGGCTGTTAATCCTGTATTGAAGGGACATTTCCTTCTGAAACCCAGGAAATAAAAAACGCTTTGCCTCGTTTGATTTCCTGGCATGCTGCAGCTGTTCACTCATCTCATCCTCTATGACCAGATACAACAGAGGAAAAGCTGTTCTTCTGGTAATCTTCAAGGTAATAACTGCCTGTTCACCTGCATTGAATTCTGCTTTTGGCAGGATACGCTCCACCTCAAAGTCGTTTAAAGAATAAAACGACAAGCCAAGTGCGTAAAGAGCAAAAGGAAGAAAGCTGTAAAACAAAAACCAGCTTACAAACCCGCCCTGAAACATCGCATATGAAAAGGCGAACAGAATAAGCAAAAATAACACAATCAGCTTCCAGACACCTTTCAGTGTATTTAACAGCTGTTTCATTTTACTTCACTAACCTTTGTACTGGAACAGAAACCCTGGCAATGACCCGTTCTACTACTTCTTCAGCGGTAATACCCTCGAATTTCGCCTCAGACCTTAAAATAATCCGGTGGACAAAAACAGCAGGCGCCAAATACTGAATATCATCCGGAAGAACATAATCGCGGCCATACATGAATGCGTAAGCCTGGGCTGCTTTCATTAAAGCAATCGAACCGCGGGGGCTTGCCCCTAAATACACACTGCTGTGGTTTCTGGTCTGATTGGCAATTTCCACAATATAGCGTTTAATCGTCTGATCGACATGCACTTCTTTAATTTCTTGCTGGAGTGAGCGCAATTCAGTTAAATCTATTACAGATTCCAGATCTTCTATCGGCGGAATCCGCTGTGCCCGATTCAGGACCTCCATCTCATCAGCGATATCAGGATAGCCCATTTTCATTTTTAACAGGAATCGGTCCAGCTGAGCTTCCGGAAGCGGATAAGTTCCTTCATACTCGATCGGATTTTGCGTCGCCATAACGAAAAAGGGTTTCTCAAGGCGATGTGTCACTCCGTCGATGGTTACGCTGCTTTCTTCCATCCCTTCAAGAAGAGCAGATTGCGTCTTGGGAGAGGTTCTGTTGATTTCGTCTGCTAAAATAATATTGCCCATAATGGGGCCCGGCCTGAACTGAAATTCCATTTCCTTCGGATTATAGATGGATACACCTGTCACATCTGAAGGCAGCAAATCAGGCGTGAACTGGATGCGCTTAAATGCGGCTCCGACTGATTTAGCCAGTGCACGCACCATCATCGTTTTCCCGACACCCGGCACATCCTCGAGCAAAACATGGCCTTCCGCTAAAAGTGCCACTAAGCTTAATTCTGCGACATCCCGTTTGCCGATCATGACTTTTTCAATATTTCCTAATACCCTCTCAATTGCAGGGTGCATTTGATTTCTATCCATGTGAAATCTCTCCCCTTTATCTATGTCTCGCATTCCATTAATTTACATTACCCTGAATTTAATTCTAACCTATTATATATTCGCTGTCGCGTTAGAAACTCCTGTGTTTTTCTTAGGATGATTCTCCCTTATCCCTGGGTTTTCAATAAAAAAAAGACTGCTTCTCAGCAGTCAAAATACATTACATTACTTATATCGTTTTCCACTTTGATCTACATAGAAAGATTCAATGATGGTTCTTTCAAACGGCTTGCCATTTTCAGTCTGTCCTTTTACTTCTGTTGTCACATTGTATACACCTTCCTGTGTAAAATCGCTTTCGATCATGAGGCCAGCCTTTTCTCCTTTGGCTTTTTGCTTCAGTTTTTTCCCTGAAGGATCAAACCCGAATAGGATCCATTTTGTATTAAAGGCTATATGGCTTTTCGCAGACTTTCCCAGAATTTTATCATTTAACGGGCTGTCCAGTGCAATAGTGTATAGGTATGAAGCATTTGCCGGAGCCTTTAACACCCAGTTTCCAGCTTTAGGATAATCTATTTCAAACGGATGAACCCATGCTCCTTTGAAAAACTCGGATTCTTCCTGATACACTTTTTTCGTTTTATATTCCTTGCCATCCGGACTGATCAATATTAAATCGGGCAAATTCTTTTCACTTAAAAAAGAAACAGTCATGGATTCTACATTTTCCTCCACGGTAAACTGTTCACTTATTGCATTGACAGCTTTTCCGCCTTTTACAATGGAATGAGTGCCAGGCTGTCTGGCAGCGGATTCAGAGCGTGCTGATGAGAAACCCGCAGCAGGCTGAGTGATAGAGGTATAGGGCCTGAACACCGGAAATGTATGGGATCCTTCCCGGATGGTTGTATGATTCCAGCTGCCTTCCTGAACAACGGATGCTCCTGGCAAGCGGGAATTAACCGCCGTAACGACGCCATCGCTTTTTCCATACTGGCTCAGATATAAGCCTCCCCAATATGATGCACTGCCAAATGAACCCCATTTAGTGCCGCCAAGTGTATAATATCGATTTTTTTCAGCATTCTGATGGGAATCTGTAAGGCTTCGAAAATGTTGCATATTACCTGTCTGCAGGGATTCGGTTGCTTCATTATTGTTGCCAAGGAGGGCAGCAAGCCACCAGGCCGCGCTGCTGTGAGCCAGATCTGCGAGCTGGGTGCCATGATGGGGGGAGGATAGGGAGATAACATTTGATACATATGGGTGGGCACTGTAATGAACAAGCGCTGTCTGAATATCCACCCCGCCTTTGCTATAGCCGATAACTGCAAGCTTCTTTTCGCCGAAATGATGGTAGATTTCTAGAAGCTTTTCAGCCAGAATTGCACCATTCGTCCACATATCACGGTCATGATGAAGGTCAATGAATGCTGTTTCATACCCATTTGCCAAAGCCACTTCATACATATCATTCCCTTCATGCCAGACAGCTGATGAATTGTTATAGCCGTGTACAAACACAAGAGGTGATTTGGAAGGATCAATGCTTGAAGGCGCTTCTCCAGCATACCAATAACCCGGAGTTCCACTGTCATCACCGCCAAAACCGCCAGCCTTCACCATACCAGGGAAAATCAGCATCATACAAAAGATCACTCCTGCCATTTGTTTTATCAAGCTTTTCCCCTCCTTAAAGGAGATCCGGACGGAAGTCCAGTCAGTTTGATTTTATAATTTTCAGAATATTTATTGAAGGGTCTTTCGATATAATTTCCACCCATTTGGAAAAAATCGGCCAAATATTGAAAAAAAGCCACAGGAACAAGCCCCGTGACTTTATAACAATTAATAGGATACACCTGTGCGGTTATGTGTTTTTTCAAACTCTTCTTTATTCGGATCAAAGTATTTTTCATTGAAAGCTGCCACGAATTTATCATCTTTAATATATCCCGCCCCCCATGTAGGATCCATAGTAAGCCAGCTTCCATCCACTTTCACTTCCACCCATGCATGCTTCTGCGGCCAAAATCCGCCGAAAGCAGTCCCTTCGACAAAACGGGCTTCCATATTGCTGGCCCGCAGCAGGGCAATGGCAAGATACGAATAATCCTGGCATACGCCCGTTTTGGAATCCAGTGTTTTGAGTGCACTATCATCCCAGCTGAAATCATCTGTTTCAAGCTTATTCACATCATATGAAATGGTTTTCGCGACATAATCATAGACGGCCTTCGCTTTTTCCCTTTCACTGCTTATGCCTTCTGTCAGTTCTTTCGCCAATTCAGTAATTTGCGGTGCATCTGACTGGACGCCTCTTGAAGGCAGAAGGTCCCGCTTATCCCCGCCTGTTGACTCCACCTCAAACTTGGCAAATCCATAGTAACGGAAATAATCACTGTTCTCTTCTTTGATTTCCGGCACACTTAGTGTGACTTCATATGTGCCCGGGCCGAATCTTAAGTAAAACGAATCATCAAATGTGAAGTCTTCTACTGGGATAACATCCAGTGCTTCATCCTCACCCTTTTTAGTGGTAATGTAAATATGATCGGTTTCAGGCCCGAATTCTGCCTGCGGATCAATTTTTCCTTTGACAGTAAAAACACCATCCGATTCCTCACCGCCATATTGAGGATACTCAAGCGCCACTCCCCGCTCCTCATACGTTTTAGAATATTCGATAGGGCTCATTGTCCTATCTGACTCATTGTCTATTAAGATAGTTGCTGCCGTCTGATAATAATTTTCCCTTTCCTTGTCAGGAACAAGCACCTCAAGCTCGTGAAGTCCTTTTCCATAGAATAAAGGCACCTCATAAGAGAACTTGCCGTCCTTAAGCGGAATAACATGCTTCCACATATCCGATTCCTTATTCAGCTTAAGCATGATCGTATCGCTGTCTGACAGGCTTCCTGCTTCCCCTTTTAAATTGAATACTTCATTGCCTTTTATATAGCTTGATTCAATATCCAGTACCAGTTCTGCCTCCTGGCCAAACGGAGTATATGTCATATCCCGTTCTGCATTTGGATTCACATTGTGGATAGTGAACGAGGCAAGATCGTAATAGTAATTCTTACTATCCGTGCTTGGAAGCTGTACGGTTACCTTATACTCGCCTTCTCCATTAAAAAAGCGGATACTCTGCTTGAACTTCCCTTCTTTGATGGGTGTGTAGTATTCAAGATCGTTCCCTGCCGGTCCATCCTCTGTGGAACGAACCTTAATCCAGGCATAGTCTGATTTTAGCTCTGAGTACTTCTCAACCTCTCCCTGCACAGCCACCTGGCCATTTGCAGCAAACTCCTTATATTCCGGATTCTTCATAGCCGCTCCGACTTCCTCACTGTAAGAAGTCAGCTCCAGAGGTTCAAGCTCGAGTTCCTTGTTTTTCTCTTTAACCAGTTTTTCATATTTGTCTTCTTCCTTTTCCTCTGCTTTTGCCTCTGAACTGCTTTCTGAGCTGCTGCAGGCTGAGAGGAAGAGGAAGCTGGTTAATACTATCATCAATAGGGTGATGGGGCTTTTCTTTGGCATGGGGTCCTCCTTTTTGTTTCATTAATTCTAAATTTACATACGTACGTTATCCCTTAAAGTTTCAGAGACTCAGCACTCTTGGACTTTATGCCATCAATTATGGATAATAATAAAATAAGCGCTTCCCACATTAGAGCAAAAACCAGGAGAATTGAGCCTCCTTCTTCGCTCCAGCTCGATTTGTTTATATAGAGAAATAAGATAGCTAAACACACCACCAAATTACTTTTCCAAAAAAATATAAAACCCCTGTTAAATAAGAAACTCTTTTGCTCCCCTTTTGCAGTCAAAATCTCTCCCCCTCTCTCCGGTTTATTAACGACTTGTATTAATTAAAAACAGCCATCAGACCGAATCCTGTAAAGATTAGAAAGAGAAAGAAAAATACAGCTGCCAATTTATTAAGGATAATAGGAAGCCTGTTTAACATATGTTGAATATGGTAATTTACACCTGAGGTAAAAATAGCAATATATTTAAAACAATAGTCAAGGAAAGTCCTGGGTTGTTCATATACATTTACTTCATAAAGGATAATAACTAGTTTCTGAGCGAAAATAGAGAAAAAGGCAAAAATAGCATTTGCTGTAATCATTAGAGCAATATAAGAACTTGGAATTGGTATATCTATCCCGGTCAGCATTAAAGAGAGTAATGTCCAAATCAGGAATACTGCTGCAAAGGCGATTAAATTTTTCATATTATTCTCCTTCCGATAGGGGAGAGAGGGCTAATCTCAAAACAAAAGCTCTTTATAGGGGTTAACCCTTAAAGAGCTGCATTACAGTTCCTAAATTCAAAGTAATTATCAAAAACTTAGACAAGCTTTACTAAATCCTATGTTCCTGCCTAACATAGTTATCTTCTTCTCTTAACTTATCCAGATCGATTTTCCGATCCCATACTTTCCTGGCATTGTCAGTCATATAAGGAAAAATGTATTGATCAACAATCACCTGAAAATCATCATCATCCAAGAGATTATAGGTGCGAATCTTTATTTTTTTATCATCGAAGGTTTCAATAACAATATCGTTTATAAGGTTTAATGGATTTCTTATCAAATCAATATTTCGGATGTTCTTTAATAAAACAAGGCATTTTGGGGCAATAACTGTTCCGTTCTCTCTGGGAACAACTTTTAGCAAAACCTTTCCTGGAATAAAACCTGGCAGACTCCAGAGTGTGATATAGAAATAAAAAGGGGTAAATATTATCCCTCCGCCAAGATAGAATAAGGAGTATTTAGAGTTAAATTTTAATCCATGTATAATTAGAAAAATGCATGCAATTAAAAATCCTGCCGTGGCTAGAAACATTAATACATAATAAAATTTGGAGCCTTTTATAATAACTGCATCCCCTTTTTTCTGAACCATTGACAAACAATACTCACCCCTTTGGGACCAGGCAGAGAAACTAAAGAAGAGAGATTCACACAAAAATCATTATTCTGCCTTTGGTTCTTACCTCTCATAATTAGCTTGATGCCGAAGAGTATCCAAGTTTATTTTTCGATCCCAAACTTTTTTTGCATTTTCAGTCATATAAGGATATATATATTGGTCAACTATTATCTGATAGCGAAAATCACCAATCAGGTTATACGTGCGAATTTTCATTTTTTTATCATTGAAGGTTTCAATAACAATATCATTAATTAAATTTATTGGATTCCTTACAAGATCAATGCTTCGTATATCCTTAATTGGAACAATGCCTTTTTTTGATTTAATCACACCATTTTCTCCGGGTATAATGGATAGCAAGATTTTACCCGGGATTAGGCCTGGTAAATTCCAAAGTGTGATGTAGAGATAAAAAGGAGTGAAAATTATTCCTCCGCCAAGATAGAATAAAGAATATTTAGAGTCAAACTTCAATCCGTGAACAATTAGAAAGATACATGCTATTAAAAAACCTACAGTAGCAAGAGACACCAAAATATACATGATGTTTGAACTCTTTATTGTTATATGATCTTTGTCTTGAACCATCGATATATAATAATCCCCCTTTAGATTTGAGAAAAATAAAAGGAATCACTTCTTTTCCGCCCCTTGAGAAAGCCCTCTCTTATGAGAGGACTTGTTAAACAGATTCAATTTATCTTATTCAATTTTAGGTTCTTTTCTCTCGTATCTTGCCACATTACGAAGACGTTCAAGATCTACCTTTCGATCCCAAACCTTTTTTGCATTTTCAGTCATATATGGATAAATGTATTGATCTACAATCATTTCATAATCTAAGTCCCCAAGAAGATTATATGTTCTAATTTTTATCTTTTTATCATTGAATGTTTCAATAACAATGTCATTGATTAAATTTAAAGGGTTTCTTACTAAATTAATATCTCGAATACTACTTATAGGTACCGTATCTTTTTTAGCATTAACTGTTCCTTTTTCTCCCGGGAGTATTTTAAACAAAACCTTTCCTGGCATTAATCCAGGCAGACTCCAAATAGTCAAATAAAGATAGAAGGGAGTTAATACGATTCCTCCGCCAAGATAGAGGAAAGAATATTTAGAATTAAATTTCAGTCCATGTGTAATTAAGAAGATACATGCAAGTAAAAATCCTACTGTAGCTAAAAACATCCATACATACATGAACTTAGAACTTTTTATTAATACAGCTTCTCCTTTTTTCTCAATCATGGACAAGAGGAATTCCTCCTTGGACAGAATTGTTAAATAATAGGTTTCTAATAGATGTCTCGTCTGCCCTTTGAATATTTAAATCTAAGTTATCGTCTCTTGTAATCATCCAGAAGTCCAATTTTCCGGGAACAATAAAAATTAGGTCAATTAAATCGGGATTTTTTGCAGAGTCATATTTAAGACTAAGTAAGCTATCCATTCTTCCTTTTCTATTGGAAATATCTTTTAAAAACTCAAATGAGAATGAACCATTAACCCTATTTTCCCACTTTTGAGCAGTAGATTCAGACAACGAATCCGATTCACTCATATCACCTAGGAATTCTTCAAATTCTTCATTCTTCAAACTAAAAAGCACTTCATCCTGTAAAGGCAGCTTGCTAATATTGAAGAAACCTTTAATACTTGTTATTATATTTTCTGGTGTGGATTTGGTAATATAATGTACTTGATGGTCATGCAATAACTTATGAAGATAAACTTCCCCATTTCCAAAATGAAAAGATATGTTTTCTTCCCCTTCGAACTTTAAATCAAATCTAGAAGCTTTAACCGTCTTCTCCGCATTACTCAGAATATTAATATAAGCCTTATAGTTCTCTTTTAATCTATATTGATTATTAACCTCTACGGCCATATCTTTTGCCAGCAAAGAGCGAGCCGCAAATTCCAGCATTAACTTCAATTCGGAATCTTGAAGTGAAGGAAAATACGTCTCTTTCATAGATATTCCTTCTTCATATAATCCTTCACTATAAAATGCAAAAATTAGTTCCTCAATACTTAATTGAATGGTACTCATATTGCCTCCTTAAAAAAACGATAATTTTTTATCTAAAAACCCTTTTGCTCCATCTAAAAAAGATCCAGCTGTCTCCTTAGCCTTTGACAGCCCTTTTCCAATATCTTTAATTTTTCCTACCGGATCAGAAATTGTTTCTTTAATTTGTTTATTTACAATATCAATACCTTTATTTGCTGCTTCAACAGCTTTTCCAGCTTTCTCAAATCCACCTTTAAAAAACTCGACTCCATGGTGTAAAGGTTCCTTAATAAGGATAGCACCTTTTTCAGCAATTCCAGCAGTTAATTTAGCAGCCTTCTCTCCAATAATTCCACCAACGAATGAACCAGCAGCTGCACCCACAACTGTTCCAACCGGTCCAACTAAACTACCTAAAGCTCCACCTATTACTGCACCTGTAATTGCTCCTCCTGAGATAGCTACTGTATTATTAACAGCATTACCAATCGCTTTAGCATTTTCACGCTTCAAAACATCCGGGTTATTTCCGTACTTAGCATAGTTCTCTGAAATTTTAAGCCCCATTCCTCCGACTTCCATTGCACCGGTTAAAACAACTGTACTTAATGCATTTGTTTTAGCGAATTTGGCACCAGTACTAACAAAAGATTTGAACGTAGTTGGATTAAAAGTTTTATATTTAATTTCATCAAAAAAGGCTCTGGAGCTACCCGCAAACTTCGCAACATCATCCGGAAGGTATTTCGCAATTTTTCTATGAATTAAATCCGCAAGTGGTACCTCTCTATACTTACTTCTCAAATATAATGGACCCAGGAACGCTCTTGCCATCGTTCCCAACTTTTTAGATTCGTCAATTTTATCTGTTACCTTCTGAAGGGCCGCCATATGTTTATAGGTGAATACACCATCAGCATCCTTAATAAATTGAGTAAAGCCCAACCCGTAAAAAGCAAGCTGTTTTGTCATCAATGCTCCGAGAGCTGTTACGGCACCATATTGCTCATATAGCTTATACAACTTACCGACCAGATTATCTGCGTCAGCAAATTTATTCGCGACCATTCTCAGGTCAATCTCCATTTCACTGAGCTGCCCAACCAGCTGATTACCAGTACCCCAAGGATCCCCTACATGATAGAAGCAATGCCTGTATTCCGGCGGAGCGCTGTTAATTAAATCTGCAAGCTCCATATGGAGATTTCTGTATTCGTCTTCAATTCTGGACAAACGAGTAACCAAGTCATTTGCCAGGTCTTCCAGGCGATCAGGATTTACAGATATTTCATTTCCCATTTCAATACCTCTTTTCTTTTCGGATTAGTTCTTCTAATTAAATTAAATTAATTATTTGATACCCAACTATTAATACTTGAATTGGCAATATAAAAAGGTCTGCACATCCCGGCACCGCTTCGCCATCATATCTTTTATTCTTATCATAAGAACCTTTTTTCTTCTCTTCATTATTAGACATAAAAACCCATCCAATCTTTATATTCTTCAATTCAAATTAATTATTTTTCCTTAAGCCTGGCCAATCTCTCTAATTCTCTTTGTCTTTCAATTTCTTCTCTGACTCTGTCAACTTCATTCGCAGCGCTTTCCAGTTCTCGGCTGATGTTATAAAGGTTATCAGAGTGCCTTTGGAAGAGGACACCTGCTTCTTCCAATGCAGAATCAAATTTGTCCCGGGCTTTGCCTTTCCATTCATCTGCATGGTTTTGGACACTTTGCTTTAGTTTGAATTCCTCTGTCTTGATATCATCTGAAGCTGTCTGAAATACCCTTGCCAGGGCTCTTACATGTGATGAGTTCATTTTGACACCCCATTTTTAAAGTTATTCTATCCAATAATTTCTAAGTCTCGTCATCTGGCTATTCGGCGCAGACATTTTCATTTCTTTCATCCCTAATTCTTTATTCTATTTTTAGAAGCCAGTTTTTTTGAGGGGAGTTTGCTGAAGAATTTGGTTGCAGTATTTATGTACATGTCTCCAAACCGGAGACATGTACGGGAATTATTTAATTGTCAGCCTGCCTCGCCATCCTCGGTATGAGGAATCCCATAATCACACCTATGGCAATGACGAGCAGAATAATATAAAGAAAGATTAATTTGTTATCTTGTTCAGCGGGAGTTTGATCCTCCGCCTTCAAAAAGCTTTCCTGTTTAGAATCGGAAAAAAGCTGAAGCTGGTCTGCTTTTGCGGTGATGGTATTATTAGCGGTTTCACCGCCATCAAAAAGCTGCTCCTTCACTTCCTTTAAAGGATCCAGGTTCTTTTTTGTAAAAGTAAGATCCTTTTGTTCTTCGGGGATCTCTTTCTTATTTTCATAGAGCGATTTTTCATGCAAGTAATCGGTGTTCTCTTTGAATTCCTTTTTTTCATAGGTATTCGGAGTTAAGTTATTAAAGTCAGGGGTCGCCCCGGCGGATTGGCCAGCTATCAGCCAAAACGCCGGGATCAACGCCAGGACTTGAAGGTATTTATTAAGCTTCATAAGCCTGATCCTCATCCCTCTTTGTACGCAGGTCTTTTATCGACCGGACTGCAAATGGAATGATGGCAAGGAAGGCTATGATGCCAAGCAGTATGAGAATAGCCGGAACAAACAGTGATTGCGAATCATACTGGATGGACATATATACCTTGGACATTGGATCTTCATAGTTAATATTTGGTGCTGTAAGAGCCAGGAACGGACTAATGAAGAAGGCAATGAGACCAACACTCAAAATCCATCCTGCCAGATTGCCAATCTTGAACCCTGCCAGCACAATGGCTGAAGCTGCAGTCAGCAGCAATATGGTAAATATCGTCCACTCAATAGCCCGATCCTGTTCCATTGAGTAAATATTAAGGCCGAATATGCTGATTATCAGACCAACAATAAGATTCAGCAGCACAAACATGGAAGCATGGACAAGCATCGGCGCATTTTTGAAATAATGGCTGAAGTATCCGATCATTAAGCTGCTGAGCAGGACAATGGCCAATACAACAACAGGCGGCAGCTTGCTTTCCTCTTTCTTTGCAGCTGTTTCTCCGCTGATTTGAAGCGGATTGGATAATTGCTCGTATACCGGGCCATTCTTTTGGCCATTCACATAGGTATTACCAAGAAGATTGTAAATATCATCCCGGAACATCTGAGTCGTCTCTACGTTCGAGCCCCACTTGGAATTCAGTGTATCTGCATCCTGCTGGACACTCTGCACCTTTTGCTCAAGCTCGTTTGTATATGACACGATATTGCTCTGGTTTTCTCCGATGGAACCAACAAGATCATTAATCATCAGCATTCTTTGACTGATTCCTTCCTGTTTAACCATGACGGAAGAACCGTCGATGCCATCGACAGGCATTGAAGTATTGGATGATGATAACAACTGAATATTATCCATGACAGCCATTGCACTTTCCTGCAGTGCAGATAAGTCTGATGTAATAGCAGTCTGCTGCTCTTCAATTTTCTGACTATACTCGTCAAAGAATGCAGTAAACTGATTATCCAAACCTGTAAGCTGTTCCTCTGAATTAGGGATGGAAGTATTCAATTGATCCCAAACCATTTGTTCATCCTCGCCCACTTTTACAATTGGGTTCAATTTTTCAATAAATGTTTGAAGTTTCTCAGGATTATAGTTAATGGAAGACTCTATCGTGCCTTCAAATCTTCCGAGAGCAGAATAATATTCCATCATTTTTGATGGGATTGCATAGATAATTGGCTGGTTAAACACTTCTGTTAACTTCGCTTTGCTGGAACTATCCAGATTCAATTCGAGAATTTTATTTTCTTTCTGATCGATTAAGCCGATTAAAGATGCAAAGTTACTTGAATTACTCAGCTGCTCAATCAAATTTTTGTTTTCTGCAACAAGCTTATTATAGTCTTCAACCAATTTCCCATTCTGAGCAGTTAAGGTTTCATTGGCAGCCCTTAGCTCATCCACCACTTTCTGCAGAGGATTTTCTGCTGAGTCATTCGCAGAAAGCTTTTGTTCCACATTAAGCAAACGCTGAGACAGCTTCGGCAGGCTTGCAGCAGCAGCGGCTGCTTGCTCCGGAGTTCCTTCAATGGTTTCTAGTGAAGACTTTATTGCGTTCATTTCACTGGCAATGGACTGTAATTCTGCCCGCTCAGCTTCAAGGCCGGGAACTGAAGGAATAGCTGTATCCGTATTTGTATTAGCAGCCTGTTTTTCTGTATAGCTTTTGTTTGAAGCTGCTGATGCTGTTCCTGGATTACCGGCAGAAGTGCCTTTTGACAACTCCTGCTTCAAGGAAGCTATGTTTGACTCAACCTGGCTAAGGGTCTCTCTCTCTTGGTTCATAAGATAATTGATTAATTCTTCTCTCTGCCGATCCACTTGTGCAGTACGGATATTCGAGAGGCTGCTGAACGTCTCACTGTTTTCCTTAAGCTGAGCTTCCACTGAATCAATAGTATTCGAGAGCTGCTCGCCGCCCTCATTCAGCGCGGTTAGCGATTCAGCGTACTGTGGATCATGTTTTCCAGTCAGTGCTTGGATATTTAGTACATTTTCATCCTGCAGTTTTTGGAGTGTCTCCTGCTGAACATCCTGATATTCCCGGTACTGCTCTACATATTGAACAAAACCAGCAAGATTTTCTTCAAATTGGGTAAGATTGCTTTCACCCTCTGAAGTAGTTTCCGCAGTAGTCTTCACTGTCGACTGAATGCTCTCCAGCATATTGCGCTGCTGTTCGATTTCCGCTGCCAGGTTCTTGGAACTGGGCTTATAGAAAGCGAGCATGGCATTCTGGAAGTCTATTTCTTTTTGTAAAATGGTATCGAACTGGGATTTCACATTTTCAAGGTCCTGGGATACATAGGTCCAATACAAGGTTGAAATCTTTCCATTAACACGGTTGGTGGCAGTCTGGATCTCACGCAGAACCTTTTCCCGGTTCAGTGAGTTCAGCTGGTTCTGTACCGTATATTCAAAGTTTGCTTTTTCAGGCTGCTGGCTTTCATAGGACATGATGTTCTTTGAAAAGTTTGAAGGAATATAAACAACTGCGTCATACTTGGTATTTCTCAAGCCATTCTCTGCAGCACTTCTGCCGATGACGGTCCACTCATACTGTGAGCCGTCCTGGAGAATCGATGTAATTTCCTCTCCAAAATCAAGTGACTTCTCTTCCTTGTCAGCGCCTGTATCTTCATTAACAACAGCTATGGTTCTTGTGGCATTCTCCCTGACTAGCAGAGGATTATCGCCAATGGAGCCAAAAAAGATGGCTGGCGCGGCGATAATCAGAAGCATCACCAAAACCATTTTCACGATGTATTTTGTTTTGGCTGTCATGCTAAGACCTTCCTTTCCGTGGCACATAAAGGAATTTGAATTTTTAATTCCTTTCCATTTATAACGTAATAACCATATCCCGGCTGGATCTCTGCCTCTTTCCGGTCGTATGGAAGGGTAAACAGCGTCTGCTCTGATTTTTTCATCAGAACGATCGCCTGGCGGATCTGTTTAATTTCTGCTGTTAAGGAATCGTATCCTTTTGTCAATTCATTATTGCTGCCTGTAACGATGACACTGAAGCCGAGATGGCTGCCGTTTTTCATCAGCCTTGCCATTCTTTCCTGCAGGCTGTTATCCAATGTCTGCGCAAAACGGGAGTATCCATCCACAGCCAGTACGATTGGCGAAAACTCTATATCAGTCTTGCCATGCTGGATTGCGTTAAGATAATCTTTTTCCCTGACGGATAATTGTTCTTCCACCTGTGCTGCCCAATCGCTGATCTGTTCCTTTGTCTCGATATAAACCGACTTTTCCTCACTGGCATAGGATGACAATCCTCTGTCAAAGGAATCGAAAATACCGACGGACTCTGCACCCTGAACAAGCATGTGATTGATCATGAGCTTAAGAACATTTGTCTTTCCTTTTTGGGCCTGCCCCAGGATGATGCAATGTTTCGTTTTATTGAAGTTCGCATAAACAGGTTTTACAGATTCCTCATCAAGGCCAACAGGCACAAGTCCCGGCTGAGTCACTCCTGTAGTGTAGCGGGTAAAGTTAATCGTATTAAGCTCTGCCGGAAGCATCGGCACCTCTTCAGGCTGCCTGCAGTCCTTGTATTTCTCTTTCAGCTCCAGGATGTCTTCCCGGATAGCTTCTATAATCTCAAAATCATCCTTGCCATCTGCCGGCAGGAATACCTGTGAGAAATACGCCTCTTCCATTTTAATTATGGCTCTTCCCGGAATAGGTTCAGGTGCGAACGGAACTCTTCCCAGTACGGAGTATGCCTCGCTGCTGTCCATCAAATAATGGACTACCTTCGTTTTGAGATTGTTCATAAGCGACTGTCTGATCGAATTGATGCGTGTCGCAGCAAAAATCATATAAATGCCTAGTGACTGTCCATCTCTGGCAATCTGATTGATTTGCGTTTCAAGCTCCTGCATCTCTTCTTTTACTAAATCAAAGTTATCAAATGTGATATATACAAGCGGCAGTTTTTCGCTGCTCATCGAATTGTACATCTTAATTCCGCTGACTTCCTGCTGCTGAAACAATAGCTTCCTGCGGGCAATTTCATCCTTGATCAGATTCATGAACTTTTCAATCTTGCGTTCTTCATCCATCAGGAAGAAGTCGGCCGTATGCGGCAGCTGTCTTAGCGGAAGAAGTGAGCCATTGCCAAAATCAAAAATATAATAATGAGCTTCTTCAGGAGTCCGCTTTTCGGCAATGCTAAGAAGCATTGTCATAATCGTATGGGATTTTCCATAACCGGAGGATCCAAATACCCCCACATTACCATCCTCTATGATCTGATAGCTCAATGGATACTGGCTCTGCTTCTCAGGCTCATCCACCATCCCTATATGAATCTCATGATTCTCTTCAGCGCGGTGGAGCTTCCTGCTTAAACGCCCTTCAAGAGGCGGAAGCCACGGACTTCTAAGCTTTTTAATGCCCATCGAAGACTGTGTTGCTTCAATTTCCTCCACCACTGCTTCAATTTCTGTTTTTCCGCCTTTTTTCTTTCCTTGGCGGGAATTAACATCCGATAATGGCACAAGCCCCAGGTCGGTTACGATTGCAATTTCATCCTCTGTCTCGGAGGTGTCGTCCAAATAAGGCGCCCCGCTCCATGCAGATTGGAAGAGTTCATAGACTTCATTATTGCCGACTTGCAGGTAGCCGCGTCCGGTTACGGTAATAGCTGCTGCATCTCCGTTTTTGATGATCTCCCGGCTGTCATCTGTGTCCTGAACCTTTAAAGCTACCCGGAAACGGGCATTGCTCCAGATCTGTTCATCTATGACACCGCCTGGCTTTTGGGTTGCCAGAATTAAATGCACCCCCAGGCTTCGCCCAATTCGTGCAGCACTGACAAGCTCCCTGATGAATTCCGGCTCTTCGCTTTTCAGCTCTGCAAACTCATCGGAGATTAAAAACAAATGCGGAAGCGGTTCCTTTGCCATCTTGTTTTTATAAAGGTCTGTGTAATCATTGATGTGATTCACCTGGTATTGATCAAAAAGCCTCTGCCGTCTTTTCAATTCACTTTTGATTGAGGCAAGCGCTCTTGAACTGAAGTTTTTGCTCCCTTCGATATTCGTAATCGTTCCAAGAAGATGCGGCATGTTCTTAAACGGCTGGGCCATTCCTCCGCCTTTGTAGTCAATCAGCAGGAATGCGACTTCATGGGGATGGAAGTGAACAGCAAGTGAAAGAATATAGGTCTGCAGGAATTCACTCTTACCCGATCCGGTTGTCCCAGCGAGCAGTCCGTGCGGGCCGTGCGCCTTTTCATGAAGGTTCAAAAGCGAAAGATCTTCCTTTCCCTTTAATCCAATTGGTACTGCCAATGATCTGGAAGACTCTTTTGTTAGCCAATTCTGCTTGATTGGAAGTTTTCCCACTTCCTTTACTTTCATCATTTCCAGGAACGAAACGCTATTAGGAATGGAATTGGTCATTCCAACCTGATGATCAAGCGTTCTTAACAGACGGGAAAATTCCTCATTTCCCTTCTTCTGATGAGCATCAAGCCTAAATGGGATGCTCACGGCTCTTTTGTCCTGAATCAGAATGTCTCCTTCTTCCTGATTGACATACCTGACAAGTGTTTGAATATTATCATGCAGGCTTTCCTTTGAATCGGCAGCAAAAATAACGGAGATCCCCATATTGGAGTGGTCGCCCTCCAAATATTCCAGAATCACATGATCTGCAATCAGCTGCTGATTGGCAATGATAAACACCAGATGCGGAGAATACACCTGCTTTTCCTTATTTTCATCCAAATCCCTTTCCCGCAGGATTTCATAAATGGAAGATAACAGCTGATCCCTCGTTTGTTCGCTATATATCAGCCCTTTTGCATGTGCATGCGGCATCTGGAAATGCGGAAGCCATTTCAGCCATTCCCATTTCTTATATTCCTTTTCATTAAAAATAAATACAAACCGCACATCATGGTAGCTGTGGAAAAACGCCAGCTGTCCAATGATCTGGTGTATCTCATTCTTAACAACTGACTCTTTTCCGATCAGCCCGATTGGCCCCTTTGCAAGGTCAGCCACCACAGGCACATTTCTAACTTCTTTATAAACTTTTTCCATCTGCTGTGACTGTTCAAGCAGGTCATCAATTTCACGATTGGCCATATCCCCTGAGCTGACCTTAACTTCATAGCTCGCAGGCACATTGCCTGTTCCAAGCCTGAACTGCAGAAAATCAAAACTCTCAAGGGGCCTCTCCCAAATCCGGTCGGATATATGGCCCGTGAAATATTTCATTTTCTCAAAAGAAGGAAAGTGGAATTCCAGAACATGCTTCTGCTTGTCAGACAGTGCCTGCAGCTCTTTCCGCTTCTCTTCCAGGTAGGCAGTATACACGCGATGTCTGCGCTCTTTCCGCTTCTTTTGATTGCTCTTATCCTTAAAGTATTGAACGGTAGATGTGACTAACGTGGTCATGAACATGACCATTGAAATGATAATAAATATTCCTCTTGGCTGAATCAACGCCACTATGCCCATCACAATCAGCATAATCAGCGGCGGCATAATGATCATCCATAACCCCCGATTGGAATCATCAGGCTCCTGTGACGGAAAGGATAGAGAAACCTTTTCATCCGGCATCTCATAAATCATTCTTGGCGTTCTGCGATAGAGCGGATATTTCTTTGCCATCTCTGATTGCGGCCTGATGGTAATCGGAAGCTTAGATTCATAGCTTTCAATGCTGTCAACCTGGAAGAGGTCCTCTTCCAGTATTCGAATAGACATAAATGGGAAGAATAGCACATCTCCGATTTCAAGGGAAATTCTCTCTTCGGCTCTTTTTCCGTTTACATAAAGCTGTCCTGACTGTGGTTCTGCCCGCCAGCCGTTATCTGTCTTAATGAGTTCGAAGGAATGGCCGGCATCTATTAAAATGCCGTTCTTTTTATAAATCGCTGCATCTGGATTCTCAGAGGAAAATTTTATTTCCTTTTGAAAGCCAGAAAAGTAGGTCTGGCTATTCATATTTTCAGAGGTTACGATTATCGTCAGGGTCTTCCCATCATCATTTAGCTGGAAGGGTTCCCCGTCATTTAGCTTTCCGAGAACTGACTCATTTTGCCTTACTTCATAGATGCTGTCGTGCCTTTCTATTGACACAGTCCCTTTTGTGAAAGGGAAATCCCTTATTGTCACCAGCTGTTCCAGCTTTGGGCCGATGGTGATCTTGCCGCTTTTCTCAAATGGCATAGACAGCTGCTGGCAGTAATCGCTGTAAAACAACCATAACTGTTCCATCTCTCCACCTCCTGCCTATCTTAATTTGGTTTTGTCTTTGCTGCCTCTTCCTTCTTTTCGGCTGGCTTTTCAGCAGAAGTTTCAGCTGCCTTTGAATCTGCAGGCTTTTGCTCTTCTGCAGCATTTTGTTCAGACTCCTCTTTTACAGCCTGTTCATTGGCCTTGTTGTTCTCCTGCTCTTCCTGCAGCCTTTGTTCCTCTTCTTCCTGAGCTTTCTGATCCTCTATATATTCATCAATTTCAGCTTGGATTTCGTCAATTTTCTGCTGTTTTTCATCGGATTCAAGGCTACCATCTGCTTTGACAACTTCACGGTATTTTAGCAATGCAAATAGGATTAAGTCTCTATCTTCAAGATCCCGGGAGATATCGAGAGCTTCCTTGGCATCTCCCCTTCCAATATGAATCCAATAATGATAGTAAAGAGGATCCGTCTGCAGGGTGATGGTATTCTGAACATTCTCTTTCTGGTCTTCTGTCAATGCTTCATTTATTATGTAAGACTGGGCAAGTTCGTATTGCACCACTCGCGGCATCTGATCAATATCATAATTGGATAACTCAGAAACAACTTCACTATATTGGCTTTTCAAGAAGTGTTCCTGGCTATTAATAAATGCTGCCTGTTTAGGCTGTGTAAAGATCAGGGAATATAGACTGAAAGCAAGGAAAGGCAATAAAGCAATCAGCAGTCCCCAAGCAGAATACCGTGTGGCTTTCCATTTTTTCTGCGGAACCTTAACGTATTCCTTATCTTTCTTTTCAAGCATTTCAATATTTGTCCGGATGACTTCTGACAATTCATTATCATCCTTGGCTTTGATCACACTCGCCGCTGCAGGCGACAGTTCAATGGTTTCATGGAGTCTAAGATAGTCGCGGAAGGAATGCTTTCCATCTACAGCAGCTGCAATGGTTGCTTTCAATTCCATCCAGAGTTTTTCCTGATTAGCTTCATAAGGCGGAAGGCTTTCTTTTACACCATAATGAAGCAAATGCGGCGACAGGCTTTCATCAGCCACTATATTTTCCGGACAAACAATAGGATGCAGCCTGGAATACGGATGACTTTTCACAAGCTTGAGGAGTTGTGAAGAGAAGATCCATCTGCTTCTTTGGTCTTTCTTTTTTAATTTGGAAAAGGTTAAATAATTTGAGGGAATTTGCAGGACGAGGCGCAGTTCATCCTCTGTTAAATGGACATCCCTTTTTATAGCTGAATCCATTGCTTTGAGCAATTCCAATTCCGCAGCAGCATCAGCTTTTATTTTCTCTCTTTGAAAAAGAATGGTAAGGGATTGATGATCTGTTTCGACAACCGCTTCAAGCTGCTCTTCAAGGTAGGTTTGACTCTTTTCTGACATTTTTTAATGCTCCTTTATAAAATTTCGAAACGGTCCCCAGTGGTAATCCCCTTTTCTGCCAGCTTATCGTTTCCTGACAGAATTATTTGCTTGTTAGAAATTCTGACCCAATAGCCTTCCCGGGGCGGCTGAGGAATTGACTTAGCTTGCCAAACAATATCTACTACTTTTTTAACAGAGTGATAGTTAGATAGACGGAGATCAAAAGGTTCAACTTCATAATTTTTCAGATCGATTGTTAATTCTATGTACATTTTCAACACCCCATAAAAAAAGAGCGCTTTTCATCTGATGAATGTAGCGCTCCTTCTCCACTTATTGATTCAGATGAAATTAACCGCGGATTTGTCCAGCAATCTGGTTATCAGCATCTTCAAGAGCTCTTGCAGTATTATTAAGCTGAACAGAGATATCCTCTAATAATTGCTGCATTTGAACAAATGAAGGTCTTAAAGATTGGTATTGTTCAGCAAACGCTCTGCTTGCTTCCCCTTCCCATGCACCTTCCAGTTCACGAATCATATTATCCAAACGGACAATCTGATCCCCAACCTGGCTGCTTTCTCCATTATAACGGTTAGACATGCCTACTAATTCTGCTGGTGTAACGCGAATAACTCCTGACATTCAAATCTCTCCTTTTCAATAGGTTACTATTATTGTAAAAATACACAATTAAAAGGTCAATTACTTACTTGCAAAAAATAACAAAACAGTTATTTATACCCACTAATACCCAATTTTGTGATAATCAAACCAAAATTGGTATTTTTTTCATAGATTTTTTCTATTTTTTTGTTATTCACTCATTTTTAAATTCAAAATTTCTACCTTTTTATTACTATCATGGCAGTCAAGACTCGTCAAATCGCTTTTGCAGCCGTGTCGAATTATGTCTGTGGTTTTATTCCTATTAATCTATAAACCCCCAATTGTATTTCATAGGCGAAATTACCCTGTTGTTTATATTTAAATTAAACTTTGTTGAGCCCTTTTTTTTTCTAAAATCATCCTTCCGGCTTGCGTAGTTCTTTTGGATCATTTTCAAGAAAAAATTTCCGGTTTCTTTTAAGCAAAAAAAAGATACAGCTGAATCGCTGTATCTCTTAACTAGCTATTTACTCCCCAACCACCTTAGCATCTTTCAGCATGTCCTCTGTCAACGTAACTCCCTGTTCCTCAGCTGCTTTTTTGTTAATCACCAGCTCAAGACTTTCCGGGTAGCCAACAGGAATCTCTCCAGGATTTTTGCCTTCAAGGATATCAACAGCCATTTGGCCAGTAGAGTATCCAAGATCATGATACTCAAAACCATAGGAAGCAAATCCGCCCCGTTTAACCGAATCGCTTTCTCCAACAAATGCTGGAATGTCTTTTTCATTCGCTACGTTCAGCACAGATTCAAGGGCAGATACAACTGTATTATCCTTAGGAATATAAAACACATCAGCACGGCCCACTAAGGATTCTGCAGCCTGCTTTACCTCTGAGCTTGTTGAAATAGTGGTTTCAACCGCTTCAAGGCCTGCCGCCTCGATGGCTTCTTTCGCATGCTTTACATTAACAACTGAGTTTGGTTCCCCGTCATTGTAGATGATTCCGACCTTTTTGGCATCCGGAACAAATGTTTTAATGGAGTCAATTGTATTTTTGATGGCATCCGGATGTGTATCAGATGTACCCGATGCATTCCCGCCTGGCTTTTCCATGCTTTCCACAAGCTCAGCTCCCACAGGATCGGTGATGGCTGTAAAAAGGATCGGAATATCCTTCGTGGATTGCACAACGGATTGTGCACTCGCAGTAGCAATCGCGAGGATCAAATCATTCTTGTCCGCAACCAGGTTCTGGGCGATGGACATATTATTGTTCATATCCCCCTGGGCGTTCTGGAAGTCGATTTTTAGATTTTTTCCTTCTTCATAGCCTGCATCTTTCAGTGCGGCAATAAATCCCTCTCTCGCAGAATCCAATGATGGATGCTCAACTATTTGCGTGATACCGATTTTTACGGTTTTCTTTTCTGACCCTTCCCCGCTGGTTTCCTCATTTCCTGAGCCACAGGCAGCCAGCATTAATAAAGCGCTGCTTGCTAGGACGGCTAACATCTTCTTCATCACAAATTCCCCCCGACAATTATGTAGTTATTAAAATTTTTATAATATTTTGATATTAACACGTTTAATAAGTACGTAACAATAGCTAATCCCACTTTTGTTAGATAAATTGACAATAGCAGTTTTAGAGGGCTCTATTTGCGAAAGACTATAATAAAAAATAGGGAGGGATAGGAGTGGAATTCGATTGGATCTGGAACTCAATCCTTGTCGTTATCGGGGGCACGCTGTTATTAAGAATCGCAGGCCGAAAGTCTATTTCACAGATGACGTTAGCTCAGGTAGTAATCATGATTGGCATTGGTTCATTATTAATTGAACCGGTTTCAGGGGAAAGCATTTGGACTACTCTTGCTGTAGGACTCATCCTTGTCCTTACCTTAATTATCATGGAATATGCACAAATGAAATCAGACAAATTCGAGAGGTTTATCACTGGGCAATCCAAAATTATTATAGAAGATGGAAAATTAAATGAACAGAATCTGAGAAAACTCCGGTTTACAGTCGACCAGCTTGAAATGAAGCTGCGTCAGCATAATGTTGCAGTTATCAGCGATGTAAGGTGGGCAACCCTGGAGCCAAACGGACAAGTGGGCTATGAATTAAAAGAAGAAGCCCAGCCTGTAACGAAAAAGGAATTCCTTCAGCTGCAGGCTGATGTCCAGCAGCTGATTCATTTACTCGAACCTGCTTTTGCCAAGGGCTTCTCTGTCCATATGGTTCCCGAAAACGAAGAAGATATTTTTACAGAAGTGGCAGAAGAAACGACTGATAGTGTACCAGATCATCTGCAGTAAGAATGAAGCTGATTCCCATTGGGAATCAGCTTCTATTGACTCTATTAACGAATTGGCACTCTGTTAGGAATTTCATTATATTCATCCGGATTCAAATCATACACACTGCCATCTGCCACCCCATTGATAATCCCCATGACACCTGTTTCTACTGTCTTAACCAGCTGACCTTTCATCTTTTGTCCATAGTTATGCGTCTGCCCTTTTACCTCAAATAGGACAACCCCGCTTCCATTCAAGGCAAAGGAGCCCAGGGCAGTACCCGGCAAGTCTAAGTCCTGGTCATATAAAGAAATATTGGTAAACACTGAATTTCCTTTTTCCTGAAGTGCATCATAAAGAGCAACGTTTAACTGGCGTGAGAAATCAAAGCGATAATTCTCCGCATATTGGCTATATTTTGCACCCTCCGCGGAATTTGGATCCGGAACAAAGTCTGCTGAAATGGACATTGTTACATCTTCATCTGTTCCTTCAATCTTATAGAAATTTTGGTGATGAAGATCTAAAAAGACTTCAACATTACCAAATTCCTCTTGAAGACTCTTATAAACATCCCGGACTGTTTGTGATTCAGGCGTAATATACCAGCCTGGAGTGCTTGAATTTCCAGGGAAGTCCTCCGCCTTCGGAATATAGTTCAAGTCAGGGTTAAAGTCACGGTTTACATCGAATCCTGGTGCTGCAGAATAGTCATCCCCCTGAAGGCTGCGTGTGTAATAATTCCAGGTGGGCTGTGCATTATGTAATTGAGGAAATTGTTCCTGAACCTCTTCCCAGGTCATTACATTGCCGCGCCTGTCCAATTCGGAACCATCGGCATTCATCATCGGGATTGCGACAATCGTTAATTCTTCTCTAATCCTTTTCGCATCTGCTGATTGACTTGATCCTAAATATTGAAGAATATTCAGCAATGCGACAGTACCGGTCTTTTCATTGCCATGAATTTCGCTCTGTACTAGTACCACCTTATCTCCATGGCCCACTCGTGCTGTAAAGATATCTCTCCCCTCATTCGTTTTTCCCGCAGATTCAACCTGAACCAGGCCGTTCGATGATTTTTCAATTTGGCTTAACTTTTTCTTTAATTCTTCATAATCTACAAAACCATTAATTGATACATTTTCTTCTGTTACAGGCTTTGCGCCTTCAGCAAAGCTTACTTGAGGTACAAGAATCGAAGCTGCCAGTGCTGCTGAACTAAGTACTTTCCATAATGACTTTTTCTTCATGTTTAAGCCTCCCCTGATCTATTAATTCGATATCCGAATTATTTCTATCATGCCTTTTCAGCAGGAGGATGTAAATCTGCTAAAAGAATTAATATTCCGAATAATAAATATCCTACATTTTCCTTATTTGATAAGACTTTCATCATACTAAAAAGGACTGCAAAATAATCACAGTCCTTTTCGAATCAGTCAATTAATCCTTCTTCTTTCAGGAAATCAACCGCCACATCTTCATATTGCTCTTTATCAATATCTACTCTTGCATTGAGTTCCTGCATTTTTTCATTATCAATTTTTCCCGCAAGCATCTTCAATGCTTCTTCAATTTCAGGATGTTCTTTCAGCGTATCAGCCCTGATAACTGGGGTTGCATAATAAGGCGGGAAGAATCCTTTATCATCCTCGAGTACCTGCAGGTTGAATGCCGGTATGCGGCCATCAGTGGAAAAAGCATCAATGACATCCACTTCTCCATTTTTGATGGCACTGTACATAATGCCAGAGTCCATGGCCTGTGTTTCGCCAAATTCAAACCCGTAAGTATTGACAAGACCCGGATATCCATCGGGGCGCTCAAGAAATTCCGGCTCTGAACCAAGAGACAGCTCAGATGATTTCTTGCCTAAATCTGAGATTGTTTTAACACCCCAGTTTTCAGCATCTTCTTTACGAATGGTCAGAGTATACGTGTTATTAAACCCAAATGGTTCAAGCCAGACCAAATCATAATCATCCTTAAAGCGCTCTTTTACAATGTCATACACCTTGTCAGGATCGCTGATCATTTCTTCTTTTAGAATGCTCAGCAAGGCCGTTCCCGTATATTCCATATACAAATCATAATTTCCGTTATTAACTCCTTCAAATGCAGGTGCAGTACCGCCTAGGAAGGACTCATATTTCACATTAAGATCAGTATGCTCCTCAATCAGATGGCCCATGATGTAAACCATGATTTCCTGCTCTGTGAAGTTTTTGCCGGTAATAGTAATCGTATCTTTGCCGCCAGACTTCTCACCCAGCTGGGCAGCAAAAGCAGAAAGAGGGAGAATTAGAATTAATGCGGTCACCACCCACTTTCTCCAGCGGCTCACAGTTTGATTTGTTTTCTGCCCTTGTTTAAGCCCTTGCGGAGTCACGTCAGTCTCCAGCAGCTTCAATAAATAATCAAAAATAATCGCCAGCAGCGCAGATGGGATCGCCCCTGCGAGGATCAGGCCCGTATTATAGGTCTGCAGCCCGCGGAAGATTAGATCTCCCAGACCGCCAGCCCCAATGAGGCCCGCAATCGTAGCAACACCGATAATTAATACAGTCGCCGTACGAATTCCGCCCATGATGACACTGAGGGACAGTGGGAGCTCCACCATCCAAAGGACCTGGCGATTCGTCATTCCCATTCCAACCCCTGCATTGATGGCAGACTTTTCAACACCAGTAATACCTAAATATGTATTTCGAAGAATGGGCAATAAGCCATAAACGGTTAAAGCAATAATGGCAGGAACTTGTCCTGTTCCGATGAATGGCACGAGAAATACAAGTAGTGCGAGACTTGGAATCGTCTGAAAAACTCCTGCAATCCCAATAATTGAATCCGCAATTTTTCGATGCCTCGTTAAATAAATGCCCAAAGGAACAGATATTAAAATGGCAATGGCAATCGAAATAAGCGAAAGATACATATGCTCTAAGATTAAGTTCCATATTGTTGGCCATCGGTTTACAAAAACGTCAGCCGTGCTGCTGATTAAGTTAAGAATCATCAACACCCCCTATCCTGATTACTCGATGATTTCGTCAGCCATATATTCTACTAGACTTGATCGGGTCACAATACCCAAAAGCTTTTTGTGTTCATCCATGACCGGAACAAAGCCATATACAGATTCGTTCACCAGCTGAAAGGCTTTTTCCGCAGGATCATTTTGCTGAAGTGTCACAACGTTTGAATCCATAATGTCTTTAAGCATCAATTCTTCGTCCTTGTAATTTTTCTGGACATCCCAGACAGTTGCGATTCCCTGAAAAACATATTGATTATCCACAACCACAAGACTGTTAACCCGTTTGCTTCGCATCATCTTCAGGGATTCAGCCAGCCTGCGGTTCCCGCCGGCTGTTACAGCCGGAACCATTAATTTGGTTAGCTTAGGTAATGAGATATTATCATTTTCCTGCAGCCGGTCTTCTCCAATAAAACTCCGGACGAATTCGTTGGCCGGCCTGCGGATGATGTTTTCAGGCGTATCCAGCTGCACGACTTCTCCGTCCTTCATGATACAGATGCGGTCAGCGATTTTAAGCGCCTCATCCATGTCATGGGTTACAAATACAATCGTTTTTTGGATGTCCAGCTGAAGACGGACTAATTCATCCTGAAGCTGCTCCCGGCTGATTGGATCCAGCGCACTGAACGGTTCATCCATTAAAATGATCTTCGGCTCTGCTGCCAGTGCCCTGATAACACCGATCCTCTGCTGCTGCCCGCCGCTCAGCTCTGAAGGATAGCGGTTACCAAAGACCTCCGGATCCAGCCCTACCATATGCATCAGCTCATCCACTTTATCTATGTATTCTTCCTTCTTCCATTTCATCAGCCTTGGAACAAGAGAAACATTTTCTTTTATCGTCATATGCGGCAGCAGCCCTATTTGCTGGATCACATAACCGATCGTCCGGCGGAGCTTGACTGGATCTTCTTTTGAAATATCTTTTCCTTCAATAGTGATTGTGCCTTTTGTCGGCTCAATAAGACGGTTGATCATCCTCATTGTTGTGGTTTTTCCAGATCCGCTGGGTCCAATCAGAACCAGCAGTTCTCCTTCTTCCACTTTAAAGGTAATATCCTTAAGAGCATGAAACCCATCCTGGAAGATTTTGTTAACTTCTTTAAACTCAATCAACTTTTCAGCACCTCCTATACAGCATATAATATATAAATTATGGAACACCCTGTCCGCAGACACGTTTTTCAGGATAACATAGGCTGCTTAAGCATGCAAAAATCGATAAATTAGTTATCCCACTATAATTCCATAATATTCATATTTAACCTTAATCTTCTTTCTTCAAACCAAAAAGGTTCTTCACCTTTAAAGAAAAACTCTTTATTAATTACTATCTTTAATTAATGTGGAGATTTATGCTGCCTTAAGCCTTTTTCTCTGCAATATGACTCTGGTGCTTTCAGGCATGAAAAAAGGGAAGCATTTCTTAAAGAGCTCCCCCTGATAGCTATTAATAAGGATATCCAAATCCCGGTCCACAGCAAGGCCGCGGGTAATAATAAGGCGGCGGCGGTGGAGGATACCAATAATATGGACGCGGGTAGAATAAGGCGGTGCCCAATAGACCTCCTGCTAACCCGCCTAAAAAGGGCAGACCAAAGAATCCAAAAAAACGCTGATCCTGCGGCTGGTAAGGACCTCTGTAAGGGTACATCCGTTCATACCTCCATTTCCTATATATATATGCCTATATTATTGTATATGCGTGGAAACGGGTTTGGCTTGGGCAAATTCACTACATTTGGCGGGGGAAAGTTAGGGGCATATTAAAAGAAAAACCTTCAAAGGCATTTAGCCAATCAAGGTGTCCGTTTTATTATGTTTTTTAATCAACTAGTAACTCCAAGTAATATTTATCATTTTCTTCAATTTTTCTTAAAAATTCTTCAAGAGAAGTCGCAATTTGAATATCATAATAGTAAACCGGACTGCTTTTCTTTTCATTGAATTCAATTGACATTAAAGCTGATTCACTACCTTCAAAAAATATTAGTTTGTTATTTTCAAATTCATCATAGATTTCTATGTCAGGATAAAACTCAAAATCGTTAACTCTTAATCGAAAATCTCTTACGGAATAAGGATCCATAATACGATTTATATTAAACTCTGAACCTTTAATAAACCCGTAGCCAACCTCTATGTAAAAATTAACTAACTCCTTAGGAAATTTTAAATCGAGTTCCTTCTCAACATCTTTTATTTCATTTTCAGTTACTCGATAAAAACTATTTTCTTGATTTGCTTTCATAGATTCGTAGCCCATTATTTTTTACCTACTTTAAATAGCGAATTTGCTGGTGAACCTGTTCCATGAATACCAGCTTGATGCTCATTTGGGAATTTTGCAGGATGCATATTCCACCATTCATGTTCTCCTCCAATTGTATTCTCAATTATATGATGAGCATCATACTTATCTCCTTTTTTCCTAATTATTTTACCTGTTTTTTCTGAAATAACATTTTCATTATACACAGGCCACTTTTGCCCTGTATTTTCTTCCCGCTCTTTGATTACTTTATTTTTTACTTTATCAAATTCTGCCCTATGCTTAGCTGTTTCTATTGGTGACATTTTTTTTATTCTTTATTTCTTAAGGCTTCCTTCAACTTCTCTATTTGGTTTTTAGGTAACTCTCTGCCTGTTTGTCCCTCTATATCTCTAATATATTTTTTTATTGTATCAGAATCTATCTTATTACCCGTACCCTTACCAGCCTTCCTCCCCGGCAAGACCACATGGCCCTTTTCCTCTTTCAATATCCTTACAAGCGCATCAAAGTCGGCCCTATTGATGCTTTTCCGTATGATCTTGGTTCCTTGCTTTCGGACAACAGCCGCCAGCGACAGGTATTCGAGTATTTCAAGCGGGGTTCCGTCAGCTATGGAGTCCAATTCCCGTACTCCTCCCACGCGGTCTTCTGGAATGGAGTCGACGAATTCGTAGGCTGTTCCTTTTTCCCCATAGAATTCCCTGACGATCCGGCCGTCCTCATAGAGATGAAACTTTCCGCCCTGATTCTGGCTGCCGATGCCATGCTCATCTATGACTTCAACAGTCAGGAGCTCTCGTCCGCTCAAAGAGGTGAATTCCTCTGGGCTGATTTCATTACTGTTCAGCTCTGCTAAAGCTTTCAAGGCTCTTAACTGATAGTGGATGGTCTTTCTTTCATATGTGCTCTGCCAGATAGCCCAAAGGGAATAAGCACCAGGCGGCAGAATCTGACCCAGGCCAGTTTCGCCCAGTTCTTTAAAGAATTCCGGAGAGCGCATGGAATTTCCTGCTTTATGCCTGATGCCTTGTAAAAGCTCTCCATAGATGGGGCTGGAGTGAAGCTGCTTGGCGGAATAGCCGGAAATGCAGAGATTTCCACTTTGAAAGAGACTGGAAATTTTAGCGATGTATGTCTGCATCAGATGAAGATCCTGCTCAATTGGATCAAGTGCCAGTGTTTGCTGGCTGTCAAAGGTCATAAGATCATCAACCGTATTTCTCCGGTGAAGTTCCGCTCTCCTTACATGTGCCGAAAACTCCCCATCCTGCAGGTGGGGGAGACTGACAATATCAGAAACTTTCTGCATCACCGCATTGGTCTCATCTGTTAGGCTATTGGTGATAGATTCTGTTTTTACCAGGCCCTGTGCCGCTTCTTAATATGTTAAAAGCATAAAAAACCTTGAAAGGCATTAAGCCATTCAAGGTCAGATTTTATAAATCAGTTTTTTTCATTTCTTCGAACCATAAATCAAAGATATCATCAGGCAATAGTTCATCATCATTCGTATAAACTAAATCATACCTATATTTTCCTTTTAAACTATTTTGTTTTACATTGTAATATAACTTCATCTCTGTAGGCATTTCTTTATTGAAGTCTTCACATTTCTTATGGATTAGCTTTAAATTTTGATTACCAATTTTTAATGCTGCCTTCTGTCTTTCTCTCGAAACATCGTAAATTTGATATTGCTGACTGTCTAACTCTTTTATAGCATCATTTAGTTGATGTTTATGGACAATCTTTCCGTTAATTCTATAGAAAAAATCAAAAACATACATTTCGGGTTCATATGAACAATAAATAAAGATTTCATCTGCTTTATTTTCGACGTACTCTAAACAAATAGCCACCATGTCTGTTTGTATTTCTGAAAAATAATCCTCAAATAACTTCACATAATCACCTCTAGTTATCTATACTTATGAACCTTATGCGACCATCAATTTCATATTCTATATCAAAGCCGCCCGGTCTTAAACTATTTCCTTCGTAATTAATTTTAACATTAACTGAAACATCTTTTCCTTCTTCTATTGCTTTAGCCCATTGATTCTCTAATTTTTTATATTTACTCAAATTAACACTACTTGATTGAGACACAAGATTATCTAAATCTGGAGATCCTCCAAATCTATCTGCAGCTAAGTGCCCTGCATGGTCTCCGGGTTCTTTTCCGGGTGTATTAGACTTATGCGGTAATCTATTATCACGTTCTGTTAATTTTAAATCACCCGCATTAAACTCGGTCAGTCTTCCTGATTCATCTGTTTTATATAGGTAATCATATTCGCCTGCTTGATATTTAATATTAGGTTTTAATTTTCCACCTTTAAGTATATGACTACCATCTCTAATAATATCATCTATAGCCTCACTAGTTACCTTAACATCTTTACCCTTACCAGCCTTCTTCCCCGGCAAGACCACATGGCCCTTTTCCTCTTTCAATATCCTTACAAGCGCATCAAAGTCGGCCCTATTGATGCTTTTCCGTATGATCTTGGTTCCTTGCTTTCGGACAACAGCCGCCAGCGACAGGTATTCGAGTATTTCAAGCGGGGTTCCGTCAGCTATGGAGTCCAATTCCCGTACTCCTCCCACGCGGTCTTCTGGAATGGAGTCGACGAATTCGTAGACTGTTCCTTTTTCCCCATAGAATTCCCTGACGATCCGGCCGTCCTCATAGAGATGAAACTTTCCGCCCTGATTCTGGCTGCCGATGCCATGCTCATCTATAACATCAACAGTCAGGATCTCTCTGCCGCTCAGGGTGGCGAATTCCTCCGGGCTGATTTCGTTACTGTTTAGCTCTGCAAAAGCTTTCAAGGCTCTTAACTGATAGTGGATGGTCTTTCTTTCGTAGGTACTCTGCCAGATAGCCCAGATGGAATAAGCACCAGGCGGCAGAATCTGACCCAGGGCCGTTACGCCGAGTTCTTTAAAGAATTCCGGAGAACGCCTGGAATTTCCTGCTTTATGCCTGATCCCTTCTAAAAGCTCTCCATAGATTGGACTGGATTGAAGCTGCTTGACGGAATATCCGGAAATGCTAAGATTTCCACTCTGAAAGAGGCTGGAAATTTCATCGATGTATGTCTTCATCAGATGAAGATCCTGCTCAATTGGATCAAGAGCCAGTGTTTGCTGGCTGTCAAAGGTCATAAGATCATCAACCGTATTTCTCCGGTGAAGTTCCGCTCTCCTTACATGTGCCGAAAACTCCCCATCCTGCAGGTGAGGGAGACTGACAATATCAGAAACTTTCTGTAATACCGCATTGGTCTCTTCCGTTAGGCTATTAGTGATAAATTCTGTTTTTACCAGGCCCTGTGCCGCTTCTCCATCCAAAAAGTTCTGACGGATGAATCCATTGCTTGCCGGCTCGAGCATCTGAAGGGAAGAAGCTATTCTTTTTAAAGTATTTTGATAGTCTGCAAGAAAACCTTCAAAAAATAAGAGAAAAGGAGAATGACATTCCTGGAAGAAAGCCTGAATAGCGGCTGCTCCCTCTCCCCGAAAGGAGTCCTCAAGCGAGGTAATACCTTCTACATCACGCGCAATGTTTCTTATCTGCTCTTCTAAGGAGTGCAGACTGGGTTGAAGCTCCTTCAATCGGCTATGCAACTCACTCGCATCTAATACCTTCAGTATAAATCGCCTCCTGCCATTCGACAACTGGAATAGAGGCGCTTCAGAGAGCTCCTCACTAGAATTTTCCATAATCTATACTTTACACTAAAAATTAGAGTAATTTTATTACGAATAGGATTATTTTTACACTTTTGTATAAAACAGTAATATATACCCATCGACAGAATGACTAAAATAAGGAAAATGTATCATTATTACATTATTTCCCTGTGATATAGTAAAATGGATTCTTTTTTCCGGTTTAATAATATGAAAATGGCAGTATATAGAGGTGAATATTCATGTCTTTAGGATATTACTACAGTTTATTGGCGAAGAAACAAAGTGATCAGCAGAGACTGCTGGCCTGTGAGGGAGAGCTCCAAGGAAAACAGCAGGAGTTTAACCACTATCGGCATACCGTCACAAAGCCTGATCTTTCCCCTTTTACCTGGCAGGGAAAGCTGGCAGATGAATTTGAGGATATCCGGTTTGAACAAATGCTTACGAGTTACACTGACCTTGAATCAAATCAGTTTCATGAAGTGTTTTCAGCCATAAGCCGGAAGCAGCAGCAGATCCAGCAGGAAATCGATTCTATCAAACAAACGATCGCTTCCCTGGAAGCACAGCTTGCAGCAGAGAGGTCGAAGAAATAATGAGGAGGTACTGAGAATGGATACTGAGATTAAGCTAAGGATAAGCGAAATAGAACAGGCACTCTCTAAACTTCAAGCCTCCGCTAACGGGCTCCAGCCATTCCTTCCATCCACTATTGGGGAGAATAATGTCCTTGATTTCATCAATAAATTGAATGTTTTAAATAGGCAGCTTCAGCAGGTGACAGAGACGTATAAATCTGTATTGCTGCAAAACGAAGAAACAACGCGACAATCCGTGCAATTTTTAGATGAATCGGATCGGCTGCTTTCCAGGGGTATACAGAGCGGTGCACAAAAAAGAATGCCTTAGCACAGCTGCCGTGTGATAGTTCAACAACCCTTTTTCATAAAATAAGAGGCTTCACACAAGTTTTGCTCAACTTATGGGAAGTCTCTTTTTATACCCTCAATGCTGCCAAAATATCAGGATTCTACAGTCACCTCCCCTCTTTCAAATCTCCATTAAAAAACCCTTATCAAAAAACGAAAATAAATAATAATTTATAGAGCTGATGTATTTTGTTATTCTAGTAAATATGCATATTGGGCAGCTTAGGAGTGGATTTTAACCGTGAACAAGAAAGACATCGCACAGATTCGGAAACAATTTAAGTTAAATAATGACTTACTAAAGATCTCAGATATTTTTAATGTCTATATTATGAAGGAATCAAGCGAGATTTATCATTATGAGAGCCAGCCCTTTGAAATGCTGGACCAGGATCAGCAGGAGCTGTTTATGGATAACTTCAAAAAGCTGCTGGGCGGCCAATTGGATGAAAAGCTCTTTGAATTAAAGTTTCAGCGGGATGCCGAAAACAGCAGTCAGCTCATCCTGCATCAAGGATTGCTAAGCAGTGATGCTGAAGGCTGGATGGATCAAATGCTTCAGATAGTCGGCAAAATGCTGGGAATCCGGCAATATGAAAAGGATATTGTCGTTACGTTCATTCGCGGGGAATATCTTAAGCCAATGAAACGCCGCAATGCAGAAGCCGAGGAAAGTGAAAGGGATGCCGTATATTCTCATCCCTTTATTCTCTGCAGCATAAATAACACGCAGGAACCGAAGAAAGAACTGCTTTTTGACTATGTAGAAAAGGAATTTAAGTATCATTTTACTGTTGATCCGATTATCAACCTCAAAGCACCAATTTCAGGGTTCCTATTTCCTTGCTTCACCGATCATGCTGCTGATGTCAATCATGTCTTGTATTCAGCAGGCAAGGTCCATGAGCCCGACCACCTGTTCATAGAGGACGTTTTAAACGGGGAAGAAACGATGACGGCGCAGGATGATAAAATCGTTTTTGAGGAAATTATTAAAGACGTAACAGGAGATCAGCTAAGCACATCAACACTTTCCAGCGTATATGAAGAGATTAACCGGATGATCGTGGAAAACGAAGAGGATGAACCGCCGAAGCTGGATTCCAAAGACGTAGAACGTGTTTTAAAGGTGAGCGGTCTCGAAGATATTAACTCAGAAAAGGTCCAATCTGCTTATCAAAAAATCATCGATGATGACAAATATGAAATAAAGGCAAGCAGCGTCCTGCCCAAATACAATTCAAAATCAATAAAAATCAGCACGAAGGCAGCCAACATATCCATCTGCCCGCAAGACCTGAGATATGTCAAACAAGTCCATTTTGATGGCAAGCGTTACCTGATGATCGAGGTGGAAGAAGATACCGTGATTGAAGGCTTCACCATGATTCCCGAAACATTTGGCGGGGGTTCGGATAAAGAATAAATAAAAAAAGGAATTCCCGAATAGGAATTCCTTTTTTGTTTGAGTTATAAGCATTTTAGGGATCAGCGGGACATGTAACCTGTCCCTATGTTCTGGAGGAAGATACTTTAAAACGTTGGATTCAACGCTTTAAATTACATCATGCCGCCCATTCCACCCATACCGCCCATATCAGGCATTGCAGGGCCAGCATTTTCTTCCGGCTTGTCAGCAACTACTGCTTCAGTAGTTAAGAACATAGCTGCAACAGATCCAGCGTTTTGAAGAGCTGAACGAGTTACTTTAGTTGGGTCAACGATACCAGCTTCGATCATGTTTACCCACTCGCCAGTAGCAGCGTTGAAGCCTGTTCCAACTGCTTCGCGCTTTAAGCGGTCAACAATTACAGAACCTTCAAGGCCTGCATTGTGTGCAATTGTGCGTACAGGCTCTTCCATCGCACGCAATACGATGTTGATTCCTGTAGCTTCATCGCCATCAGCCTGGATAGCAGCCACTTTGTTGTATACGTTTAGAAGGGCAACTCCACCACCGGAAACGATGCCTTCTTCTACAGCAGCACGTGTAGAGTTAAGGGCGTCTTCGATGCGAAGCTTGCGCTCTTTCAATTCAGTTTCAGTAGCAGCACCAACTTTAACCACGGCCACACCGCCAGCTAGCTTAGCCAGGCGCTCTTGTAATTTCTCGCGGTCAAATTCAGAAGTAGTTTCTTCCATTTGAGTGCGGATCTGGTTCACACGGCCGCCGATTTGCGCGCTGTCTCCAGCACCTTCAACGATCGTAGTGTTTTCTTTTGAAACAACCACTTTAGAAGCGCGTCCTAAAGAGTCGATTGTAGCAGATTTAAGGTCACGGCCTAACTCTTCAGTGATTACTTCACCGCCAGTCAGAATCGCGATATCTTCAAGCATAGCTTTACGGCGGTCACCGAAGCCAGGAGCTTTTACTGCTACCGCGTTGAAAGTTCCGCGAAGCTTATTCACTACCAGTGTAGCAAGTGCTTCACCTTCAACATCCTCAGCTACAAGCAATAAAGGCTTGCCTTGCTGTACAACCTGCTCAAGTACAGGAAGGATTTCCTGGATGCTTGTAATCTTCTTATCAGTGATTAAGATATAAGGGTTTTCAAGAACCGCTTCCATCTTATCAGAATCTGTAACCATGTATGGAGAAGCGTATCCGCGGTCGAATTGCATACCTTCTACTACATCAAGCTCAGTTGTGAATCCTTTAGATTCTTCAATTGTAATAACGCCATCGTTGCCAACGCGCTCCATTGCTTCAGCAATCAGCTGGCCAACTTCATTGTCAGCGGCAGAGATTGCAGCAACCTGTGCGATGGATTCTTTATTTTCAATTGGCTTTGAAATAGCTTTTAACTCTTCAACAGCTGTAGAAACAGCTTTTTCGATTCCTTTGCGGATGCCCATAGGGTTGGCGCCTGCAGTTACATTCTTAAGTCCTTCACGGATCATTGCCTGAGCAAGAACAGTTGCAGTTGTTGTACCGTCACCGGCAACATCGTTTGTTTTGCTTGCTACTTCAGCAACAAGCTTTGCACCCATGTTTTCAAAAGCATCTTCAAGTTCGATTTCTTTTGCGATTGTCACACCATCATTAGTGATTAATGGAGAACCGAATTTCTTCTCAAGAACCACGTTGCGTCCTTTAGGTCCAAGAGTTACTTTTACCGCATTTGCAAGGGAATCCACACCGCGAAGCATCGCGCGGCGAGCTTCTTCACTAAATTTAATCTCTTTAGCCATTGATAAAAACCTCCTCAAAAATTTTAGCTTTATCTTTTAATAATCTTCGCTTGATGGCGATTAGCCAATTACAGCAAGAATGTCATTTTCGCGTAAAATTAAATATTCTTTGCCTTCGTACTTCACTTCAGTACCAGCATATTTTGAGAAGATGATACGGTCGCCGTCAGCAACCTCAAGGTCAACACGCTCGCCATTTTCAAGAACGCGGCCAGTTCCCACAGCTACAACTTTACCTTCTTGAGGCTTCTCTTTAGCAGTGTCCGGCAGTACGATGCCGCTTGCAGTTTTTTCTTCAGTTTCAACAAGCTCGATAATGATTCGATCACCTAGTGGCTTTAACAAGTGAAACAACCTCCTCAAATAATATGTAAATATTTTTATTTATTAGCACTCTCTCTGTATGAGTGCTAACACAATTATTATATTAATGAATCTTATATCTATTTGCAAGGGTGAAGCTTAAATTTTTTAGAAAAAATTTCATCCGCCGATACACGCTATTTTTCGACACAGACAACCACTTAAGTATACTTCGAAGCTCTTCACTTTAAACATGGTATTTTGCTGCTTTGATGCTGATATTTGAAACCCGCTCCTTTTTAAGAGTACAATGGCTTTAGGACTTGTTTTCCAACATTCAGATTAAGGAGTATAACATTTTGAAGAAGGAATATTGGTTTATATTAATAGCTTATATTGCTATGCAGCTGTCCAGTTTGTTTGGCGTTCCGCTTGTGTTATTTATTGCAGATGCCCTTGGACAGAATCCCGAAGACATGCAGATCCTGGCTGTAGCCTACTGGCTTGTCATCAGTTTTACAGTCACACTGATCATTACGCTTCTATTATTAAGAAAAGAGATGAAAAGAGGCCTGGATAGGGATGCATCTCCCGCAGCAAGCTCAGTGGGCTGGGCAATAGGCGGCATATTTTTGGCCCTGATCGCTCAAGCCACCGCTGCAAGCATTGAAAATATGATTGGCATTGAAATGGGATCTGAAAATACGCAGCAGATAATCCGGATCATTGAGGCATCGCCAATCGTTATATTAATCAGTTCGGTCATCGGGCCAATCCTTGAGGAAATCGTCTTTAGAAAAATTATTTTCGGTTCTCTCCATAAGCGCTTCAACTTCTTCCTTTCGGCCCTGATCAGCTCAGTCATTTTTGCACTTGCCCATTTTGAGCCTGAACATGTACTGCTGTACTCGGCAATGGGGTTCACCTTTGCCTTTTTATACGTCAAGACGAAGCGGATTATTGTGCCGATTTTTGCCCATGTGGCGATGAACACCTTTGTTGCAGTTATCCAGCTGAATCAGGATAATATGCAAAAATGGTTAGAAGAAATGGAAAAAATGCAGAGCTTTATCAGCTTTTTCTAGCTTAGTGGAATGCTGTGCAGAGTTTTAAATTTACTGGGGGATTTTGATGAGAAGCACACCTTTGTTTTCAGGCTTTATTTACATCCTTCTCGGATGCCTTTTCACCTTTATAGCAATACAGAATATCCAGCGTGAAGAAACCTGGGGTTTCTTTACTTATTTTCTGATCATAATTGCCACATTCGATTTTGGCACCGGTCTGCGGATGGTTGGCCTGCATTTTAAATTGAAAAATAAAATGAAAAAATGAGCCCGCAAAAGGCTCATTTTTTTACACTTCTTCAGGATAATTTTTCAGAAAATAAACCAGTGACTGCAATTCCACTGCCAGATCGATATGATGGATACGAATCGAGGCTGGCACAGTGAGCCTCGCAGGTGTAAAATTTAGGATTCCTTTTATTTTCGCATTCACCATCCGATCGGTAATAGACTGGGCAGGCGGTGCCGGCACTGTTAAAATTGCCACCTGAATATTATTATTTACAATAACTTCTTCAAGGTCATCCATATGATGGACCGGCACATCGCCGATTTTCGTGCCAACCTTACTCTCATCAACATCAAAAGCTACTTCTATTTTAGTATTATTATTTTTAAGAAAATTATAGTTAAGAAAGGCTGTTCCTAAATTGCCTACCCCGACCAAAGCTACTTTAGTCAGCTCATCCTGGTCAAGAGTCTTCCGAAAGAAGCTCAGCAGGTAATTCACATTATACCCATATCCTTTTTTCCCTAACGCACCAAAATACGAAAAGTCGCGGCGGATTGTAGCAGAATCCACTTTTACCGCCTCACTCAATTCTGCTGAAGAGACTCTTTGTTTGCCTGATGAGTGAAGATTTTTTAGAAAGCGGTAATATAAAGGCAGCCGTTTAGCTGTTGCCTGCGGTATCTTAATTGGTTCATTGGCCATTCGTCCATCCCCATTTCTTATGATGAATTAACTTCTTTTAAAGTCTCCATTTTTTCCGCCTGTTTTCTCTATTAAAAAGGTTGGCCCAATCACCATTCCTTTATCTACAGCCTTGCACATATCATATACGGTCAGAGCACAGACCGAAGCAGCTGTTAACGCTTCCATTTCCACACCCGTATTTCCCTTCGTTTTTACAGAAGCAGTAATGATAAGAACATACTCTTCCGATTCCGCTTTCCATGAAAATGAAATGTCCACACCCTTTAGCGGCAGCGGATGGCACATCGGAATAATGTCCCATGTTTTCTTGCTCGCCATAATGCCTGCAGTTTGTGCAACAGCGAGTACATCCCCTTTTTTCATGGAGTTGGATGTTATCTTCTCGTATATCTCCTGATTAACAGCAATACTTGATTGAGCGATGGCTGTCCGTGACGTCTCAGGCTTATCGCTGACATCCACCATTTTTGCCCTTCCCTCTTGATTAAAATGAGTAAAATCCGCCATTCAAAACACCTCTCTTCAAAATCATACACTATTTTTCTGTTACTTTGTATGTGCATTGTATGGTTCCTCACATATTTATTTGCCTTTTGTCTTGATTGAATGCCCTGCAGAAGGGCTTATAGTCCTGTCTCCTTTATTGCCGAACATATATGAATGAGTTACACTTACTCTATACCCGAGGTGAAAGAACATGATACTATTACAAGTCAATCAACTGGCGAAAAATTTTGGCGCTGATCCCATTTTAACCAATATAAAGCTTGAAGTACAAACCAGGGACCGGATTGCGCTAGTAGGGCGCAATGGTGCAGGAAAGTCCACCCTTTTGAAAATTATTGCCGGACAAATGACATATGACTCCGGTGAGATTTTAAAGCCAAAGGAAGTTACAATTGGCTATCTTGCACAAAATACCGGCCTGGAATCAGATTTATCCATTTGGGATGAAATGCTGACTGTTTTTAGTCATCTGCAGAAGCAGGAAAAACAGCTTCGCAGCCTTGAAGAACAAATGGCAGACCCTGATATCCTAAATAACTCTGATGCCTATGAACGCATCTTAAAAGAATACGACAAGCTTCAGGTTGATTTCAAAGAAAATGGCGGCTATCAATATGAGGCAGATATCCGTTCCATTCTCCACGGACTCAACTTCAGCTCAATGGGCTATGACACTAAAATTTCATCATTGAGCGGCGGACAGCGTACCAGATTGGCCCTTGGTAAACTTTTGCTGACAAAGCCTGATATCTTAATACTGGACGAGCCTACCAACCACCTGGATATTGAAACATTATCATGGCTCGAACAATACCTGCAAGGATACAATGGCGCCATTCTAATCGTTTCCCATGACCGCTATTTCCTTGATAAGGTCGTTTCCCAGGTTTACGAGATTTCCCGCCGCCAAATAAGAAAGTATCCTGGCAACTACAGTTCATATCTGGATCAAAAAGCCGCGAATTTTGAAAGAGAAATGAAGGAATTCGAGAAACAGCAGGAAGAGATCGCTAAGCTGCAGGATTTTATCCAGCGAAACCTTGCCCGGGCCTCCACAACCAAAAGGGCGCAAAGCCGCAGAAAGCAGCTGGCAAGAATGGAGGTGATGGACAGGCCGCTTGGAGACGAGAAATCGGCTTCTTTTGGCTTTGACATTGAACGGCAATCTGGCAATGAGGTTTTAAATATTCATTCTCTTGCTATAGGCTATGAAAAGAAAGTGAGCGGAAATATTTCACTGCGACTGGCAAAAGGAGACAGCATAGCACTTGTTGGGCCTAATGGTATTGGCAAATCCACTCTGCTTAAAACCATCATCAAAAAAATCCCTTCTTTTTCTGGGGAGATTCAGTACGGTTCCAATGTGATAATTGGCTACTATGACCAGGAACAGGCGGAACTCACCAGCAACAAAAGAGTCCTGAACGAATTATGGGATGAATACCCTCTTAAACCGGAAAAGGAAATTCGGACAATACTTGGGAACTTTCTTTTCTCTGGTGATGATGTTCTTAAAACTGTTTCAACACTGAGCGGCGGTGAAAAGGCTCGTCTTGCACTTGCGAAGCTTATGATGCAGAAAGCCAATTTCTTAATCCTCGACGAGCCAACAAACCATTTGGACCTGGATAGCAAAGAAATTCTTGAAAATGCATTGATTGATTATCCCGGAACGATTCTCTTTGTATCTCATGACCGATATTTTATCAACAGAATCACAACAAAAGTAGTTGAACTTTCCAGTAGTGGTGCAACAGAGTATCTTGGCGATTATGATTATTATGTGGAAAAAAAGCAGGAACAGGAGGAATTGCTTGCACTTAATGAGCAAGTTGAATCCTCTCCATCACAACCTGTTAAGCAGGACAAAAATAATTATCAGCATGATAAAGAAGCCAAAAAGCTCGAACGACAGCGAAAAAGAAGAATGGGAGAAATTGAAGAGCAAATAGAAGCATTGGAGAAAGCAATTGATATGAATGATCAGCTTCTCTGTGATCCGAATGTTTATCAAGACCATGAAAAAGTGATGGGCATTACAAATGAAACTGATCAAGCAAAAGCAAAGCTGGAAGAGTTGATGGAAGAATGGGCACTTTTAGCTGATGATTAATAAAGGAAAATTCATAACTTTTAGACTGGTAGAATAGTCACTGCCAGTCTTTTTTATTATCCACAGAGATAAACACAAGAAAAACGCAGTTATATATACTCTCCACAGACTTTTCCACATTATCCACAAAACGAACTGATTTTATCCACATAATCAACATAAAATTCTGAAATAAATGATTTTATCCACAGAAAAAGTCCCCTCTTCGGTCGGGGACTTTTTACTAATTTATTTATCATTGTGGATAGTGATGTCTAAACCGGGATTGGCATTTAAATCAAGGCCGGCGAATTGTCCTTTTTCGAACAGCACACTTCCTGCTGCACCAATCATCGCTGCATTATCTGTGCATAAAGATAATGGAGGAATAATAAGCTTTATATCCGCTTTGCCCCCAAACTTCTTTTCCAAAGAGGACCGAAGTCCTTTATTCGCCGCAACTCCGCCTGCGAGCAGCAGCTGCTTCACCCGATATTCTTCAACGGCTCTTTCTGTTTTCGTTACTAAGACATCAATAACACTTTCCTGGAAGCTTGCGGCAAGATCTTCCGGCACAATGGCCTCACCACGCTGCTCAGCATTGTGAACAGTGTTGATAACGGCAGATTTTAAGCCGCTGAAGCTAAAGTCGTATGAACCTTCTTCCAGCCATGCTCTCGGCAGCTGAATCGTTGGGTTCCCTTCATGAGCGAGTCTGTCAATGTGAGGACCGCCTGGATATGGCAGATTTAATGTCCGGGCAACTTTATCATATGCCTCTCCTGCAGCATCATCCCTTGTCTCTCCAATCACTTCGAAATGGCCATGCTCCTTCATATAGACCAGTTCTGTATGTCCGCCAGAGACTACCAGGGATAGTAATGGAAATTCCATTTCTTCAACCAATCGATTGGCATAAATATGTCCAGCAATATGATGCACGCCTACAAGAGGAATACCATGAGCAAAAGCAACCGCTTTAGCGGCATTAACCCCGATCAGCAGCGCGCCTACAAGGCCAGGTCCTTCAGTCACAGCAATTGCTGAAAGATCAGAATATGTGATGCCAGCCTTATATAATGCTTCTTCCAGCACTATCGTTATCTGTTCAACATGATGGCGGGAAGCTATTTCCGGAACTACTCCTCCAAAACGTTTATGGCTCTCTATTTGGGATGCAACTATATTGGCTGAGATTTCACGGCCATTCTTAATGATGGCAACAGCAGATTCATCACAGCTTGTCTCAATTCCCATGATCCATTGATCTTTTTTCATTATAAATTCACCCACATTACTAAAGCATCTTCTTGATTATCAGTATAGTAGTTCTTCCTAATGGCTCCATTTTGAAAACCAAGCTTTCGGTACAAGGACTGAGCTGTGAAGTTAGATACCCTTACTTCCAGAGTCATCGTGATGGCCCCCATTTCAGACGCAATCTCTATTAACTTTCGCATCAGAGCTTCTCCAAGCTTTCTCCCGCGATATTCAGGGAGCAGCGCAACATTTGTGATATGAGCTTCGTCCACGACGATCCATGCTCCACAGTAGCCTATTACTTTATTTTCTTCTTCTAAAACAACATACAAAGCAAACTGATTTTGTGTTAATTCGTTAAAAAAGGCTTCCCTGCTCCAGGGTGTGGCAAAGGACTTATGCTCTATTTCCAAAACATCATCAATATCCTCTTCATTCATAAAACGGAAAGTTAAGGATTTATTCATACGTTCGCTTCCTCATCACTATAGCTTTTTTTCTTGGTTTGCTTTTATCCAATTAGCTTCAGCTTCCGCAATCCTAATATAATTAGGAACAAAAGTGTGAACTTCCTCAGGCTCTCGGTCTCTGCCTAATAAGGCAAGTTCGGCTGGCCTTGGATTATGTTCTGCAGGCGAAGCGTACACAGCCCGGTCTTTAAGGGATTCTGCGAAAACCTCTTTATGTAAAGGCAAATCATTCCCCATTAAAAGGACCTTCTCTTTCTGTTCAGAAAGCATTGATGCCCAATCTTTTGCAAGAAGGAGCTGGTCTTTCATAAGAGACTCTAATTTTCCTTCCTTATATTGATACAGGCCAGTATATATTTGCCCTCTTCGTGCATCAAACAGAGGAGATATGACGCCATTAAAGTATCTGCCGGCCGAAGCCGCATAAATTTCCAGGCTGGATACCCCAACCAGCGGCTTATTTAAAGTCCAGGCCAGAGTTTTTGCAATGGTAACCCCAATACGGACGCCTGTATAGGAGCCAGGTCCTTTCGCAACAACAATTTTATCTATCTCAGCTGGCGTAACACCACAATCTTTCATTAATATATCAATAGCCGGCATAACACGGACAGAGTGATTCTTTTTTACATTGGTAATATACTCGCCTATAACCTGATCACCATCCAGAAGAGCTACTCCCAAAGGGTAATTGGATGTATCAATGGCTAAAACCTTCATAACATAATCTCCTTACACAATTCCTCATATCTTTTTCCCTGGGGTTCCAGGACAAGCTTTCTTGAGTCATTATCATCAAGATATAAATAAATCGTCAATAACTCTTCGGGAAGCTGTTCTTTAACTAGATGAGCCCATTCTACAACTGTGACCCCATTGCCTTCAAAATATTCATCAAACCCCAAATCCTCAAAAGAATCTTCAACTCTGTATACATCCATATGATACAGGGGCAATCTTCCTTGGTATTCTTTAATAATCGTAAAAGTGGGGCTATTTACATTACGGGTAATATTAAGTCCTTTTGCCAGCCCCTTGGTGAATGTCGTTTTTCCTGCGCCCAAATCTCCTTCCAGAGCAAGGACATCCCCCGGCTGGAGCAGGCTGCCCAGCCTTTCCGAAAACGCCATCGTATCCTCTGGCTTCTTTGAGATAAACTCAAACTGACTCATATGTTTCATCACCTTTTATGGTCTAATCTATAAAGAAAAAAAACCTTAGGATAAATCCTAAGGAGAATAATCTATATGTAGTTTACCTTATTTTGCAGCAATGGGCAAAGTAAGCTATTTTCATTATTAATGAAATATAAGCTTAGGATAAAAAAGAATAAAAAAAAGACGAAACCAGGTTTCGTTTGACGTTTTTAATATTAGAAAATGGCGGTCCGGACGGGACTCGAACCCGCGACCTCCTGCGTGACAGGCAGGCATTCTAACCAACTGAACTACCGGACCAGATTGCGGGGGCAGGATTTGAACCTGCGACCTTCGGGTTATGAGCCCGACGAGCTACCGAACTGCTCCACCCCGCGATAATATTATTTATGTGATTTTTCATCACAATTTGTTTTTCCGCCCGGCAGCGTCCTACTCTCACAAGGGGACAGCCCCTAACTACCATCGGCGCTGAGAAGCTTAACTTCCGTGTTCGGTATGGGAACGGGTGTGACCTTCTCGCTATCGCCACCGGACTATGTAATTGAAGAAACTTCGTTCCCTCAAAACTAGATAATGTATGAAGAAGTATTGCCGAGTATTCACCAATGACTTGTCTAGCTTCGGCTCCTAACTTCTCGGCCGTTTCGATCCGTCCCTCCAAATCCCAAAACCAGGATTTGAATGGCCGGCTCTCCAACGTCTTTCGAAGTTGAACAGTCGCCTCCGCTTTTCGT